>NZ_VXJV01000036.1 GCF_008692785.1 Salmonella enterica subsp. diarizonae | reverse complement strand
TGCGTAAACTTAAACGCTGTGCGGTCAGCGCGATAGTGCTGGTCTATGACGGCGAACTGCGTCAGGCGATGCAGGGCGACCTGATTGTTCGCCAGCTTAACGAACGCTATAAAAAACTGGGCTGGCGCGTGCCGCTGTATCTGTGGGAAGTGCAGAAGAGCGCGTGGCCACAGGAGGGCCGCGAGACTCAGCCGGTGGGTTGCCTGCTGGCCCCGCACACCACGCCGCCGGAGCTGGTGGAGACCCTGAAATCGCTACCGGACACGTTGATAGAGCCTGGCGTGCAGCAGGGGCTGGGCAGCCATACGCATGATTTCCTGTTGCGTCTGGGCTGGCAGTTGCGTAACGGGATGGCGGAGCGTTTTCATGCGCTGGCGGTGTCGCTGCTCACCGGCCCCTATGCGGTGCCGCTGCGCGGGGTGATGTTCAGCCCGGCGGTTTACCCGAAGGACGGAACCGACAGACAGCGCTGGCTGCCGGATAACAGCTGGAACGCCATTCTGAACGATTTGCCCTCGCTCAGAATCCAGC
>NZ_VXJV01000035.1 GCF_008692785.1 Salmonella enterica subsp. diarizonae | reverse complement strand
CAATGCTGTCGTTGCCAGCGCCCATGCTTCACGGCCTGAAAGAAGCGCCTGAGGAACTCAGGATGGCAGCCCCTACCGGTGAATACCTCCGCAAACACCGGCTCGCAGGTCACTGCGACAGAGGTCAAACTTCACAAACAACATGTCTTTTCGCTGCGCCAGCACTCTGGTCAGCATTCAACGACATCTGAAATTTCCGGGTAAATCCCTGTCCGGCTGAGGATCTGCCCCCTTTACCCTACGGGCTGTGGCCTGCATTGCCGCCAGGCTTTGCTGCCGCGTGACCGTCAATCTGCGCCAGAATCCGCGATCTTTCGCGCCCGGCCCTCAACCGGTGCGTCACTTTGCGTCGCGCAAAGCGACAAAGTGACGCACAACCACCACACCGCGTTATGCCACTGTTTTAAGGGCTTCTGCGCATTTTCCCTAATCTGATACGTCCTTTTTGGGCCGCTGTCAGCAAAAAAGAGGAGAAAAAGATCGATACCGAGGGGGGCATGATGCCCCGGAGAATTCCTGCTCTGGCAGGCAGTCCATACCGAGTACTGGCTGAAACTCCCTGTACCTCAACAAG
>NZ_VXJV01000034.1 GCF_008692785.1 Salmonella enterica subsp. diarizonae | reverse complement strand
GTCTTCACTTCGCTCACTTCACCTTTTACAGGTCATCTTCATGATTGCGAAAATTTGAGAGACTCATGAACAATCGGAATTGTTCTTGTTTCAATTTTCAGCTTGATCCAGATTTTTAAAGAGCAAAACTTCGCAGTGAACCCTTTCAGGTACACTCTGAAGTATTTTTTCGTAATACACTCACGAGATGGTGGAGCTATGCGGGATCGAACCGCAGACCTCCTGCGTGCAAAGCAGGCGCTCTCCCAGCTGAGCTATAGCCCCATCGTGTAGTCAGAACCTCTCACCTTTGATTCGTTTCCGGGCGCGGCGTGGTGAAGCGAAGCATACTTAAAGTATGCGAGCTTTGCCACAACAAAGCACGGGAGCGAATCTGGTAGGCCTGAGTGGACTTGAACCACCGACCTCACCCTTATCAGGGGTGCGCTCTAACCACCTGAGCTACAAGCCTGTAGAGGTTTTACTGCTCGTTTTTCATCAGACAATCTGTGTGAGCACTGCAAAGACCGTTTCTTTCAGGTAAGGAGGTGATCCAACCGCAGGTTCCCCTACGGTTACCTTGTTACGACTTCACCCCAGTCATGAATCACAAAGTGGT
>NZ_VXJV01000033.1 GCF_008692785.1 Salmonella enterica subsp. diarizonae | reverse complement strand
ACCACTTTGTGATTCATGACTGGGGTGAAGTCGTAACAAGGTAACCGTAGGGGAACCTGCGGTTGGATCACCTCCTTACCTGAAAGAAACGGTCTTTGCAGTGCTCACACAGATTGTCTGATGAAAAGTGAAAAGCAAGGCGTCTTGCGATTGAGACTTCAGTGTCCCCTTCGTCTAGAGGCCCAGGACACCGCCCTTTCACGGCGGTAACAGGGGTTCGAATCCCCTAGGGGACGCCAGCGTTCAACTGATGAGGTCAAACTCCCAGGGGACGCCACTTGCTGGTTTGTGAGTGAAAGTCACCTGCCTTAGTATCTCAAAACTGGCTTACGAGTCATGTTTGAGATATTTGCTCTTTAAAAATCTGGATCAAGCTGAAAATTGAAACAAGAACAATTCCGATTGTTCATGAGTCTCTCAAATTTTCGCAATCATGAAGATGACCTGTAAAAGGTGAAGTGAGCGAAGTGAAGACAAGGCGTACCGCACGCAGCGAGCGCAGTGGACTTGATGTCCATGAGCATCGCGAGTACGGAACAACGCAGTATTCACAACGCGCAACAAACCGGACAGAACAAGACATCTTCGGGTTGTGAGGTTAAGCGACCAAGCGTACACGGTGGATGCCCTGGCAGTCAGAGGCGATGAAGGACGTGCTAATCTGCGAAAAGCGCCGGTAAGGTGATATGAACCGTTATAACCGGCG
>NZ_VXJV01000032.1 GCF_008692785.1 Salmonella enterica subsp. diarizonae | reverse complement strand
CGCCTGCAGCCGGATGACCCTCTGGCGCTGAGCCTTACCGGCACCAATGGGTGTCTGCCGCGTAAAACCCTGCAGAGCGTGTTGCTGGAACAACTCTGCGGCACACAGCAGACCCCGGTGCGCGTGCGTAACCTCTGTCGCCCCTCCATACCCTGCTATCCGCCCAGTGAGAATCGTTTTCACTGGAAGTTGCTGAGCCACCTGGGCAGCAGCTTTCTGTGGATGATGAACAATGCAGAGGTACTGCGTAATACCCTGGCGCTCTATAACTGGGCGGACAGCGATGTTAACCGTCGCCGTCTGAATGGCATTCTCAGGGTTGAACACCACCGGCTGGAATACTGGAAACGCGGCTTACAGCGGGGCGTGGACATTGAAGTGACCCTCGACACCACGATGTTTACCGGTGAGGGCGATGTCTGGCTGTTCGGCAGCCTGCTCAACCGCTTCTTCGCGCAGTACGCCGATATGCACCTGTTTAACCGCCTCACCCTGATACTGCAACCGACAGGACACTGCCTGCGATGGAAAGAGAACCATCAGTCAGCTTTACGACGCTAAATGACGCGTTCGGCGAACGCCTGCCGTACACCCATTTTTACCGCTTTCTGCAGTGGCTGGAAAAGACGCATCCTGAGTATCCACCACTCGGCAGCAGCAGGCGCATCGGCGATGACCCGGTGCGTCTGCGTCCGTATGCCGGAATGGGCTTTCCGGCAGGTGAGTTTAAGGGCATTGAGATTAATCCGGATGATAACCCGGA
>NZ_VXJV01000031.1 GCF_008692785.1 Salmonella enterica subsp. diarizonae | reverse complement strand
ATTGGCAGGTCAGCCGTGGCCGGGGCAGTAACCGGCGCGGGAACGTCAGGGAAATATGCGCATCGTAGCGCCAGCCCAGATAGACCCGCAGCAGGGCCAGTAAATCGTTATACAGCGTAAAATCCGGGGGGAACCAGCCCTGTAAATCCGCTTTGCTTTCGGTATACAGCCGTATATCAATGGTGCCGTTGACATCGGTGGCAACACCGCCCAGCACGAGATGGTCCCCCAGGCAAAATCCTCCGGCGGTACTCAGCGTCAGTTCCGGAACTTCCACCCGCCGCTTATGGTGCGGCACCACCGTGGCCGTCGTATCCGGCGTGACCATTTTCACCACCTGAGCCACCCCTTCGGCAGTCCGCCCCGGCACCTGCAGGGCGGGCAGCATGCCGAGAAAGCGCGACAGCGGAGTGTCCAGGTGTTCAGCGGTGCCGGGAATACCAAGCCCCGCCAGTCCCAGCAGGCACTGTGAAATGGCATCGGTGCCGCCATCCTCAAACGAAGCCGGGTAACTGTGCTTACGCCAGATACGGTAATACTGGGTTATCAGCCGGTGGTTGAAGATATCGAGAAAGTGCTCCACCGTCTCATGACCCTCACGCCGTTGCGTGATGTCATCAATATACTGGGTCGGCAGCGGCGACGTGATGCCGTAGAGCCCCATAAAGGTGGTTCTGACCGTGGGCGGCGAATCCGGGTTATCATCCGGATTAATCTCAATGCCCTTAAACTCACCTGCCGGAAAGCCCATTCCGGCATACGGACGCAGACGCACCGGGTCATCGCCGATGCGCCTGCTGCTGCCGAGTGGTGGATACT
>NZ_VXJV01000030.1 GCF_008692785.1 Salmonella enterica subsp. diarizonae | reverse complement strand
CCATAGCGGGGGGCTCCATTCGTTCAACGAACCGAGAGGCCCCCGATGAATCCCCCCGAAAACTACAGATATCAAAAAACCCGGCAATCCTTTTCAGGACAGCCGGGTCAATCTAACTGCTTGTTTTATAACGTATTAAGACTCACTGAGGCGTCTTAATACTAAAATCTGGCTCCTCTGACTGGACTCGAACCAGTGACATACGGATTAACAGTCCGCCGTTCTACCGACTGAACTACAGAGGAATCGTGTGAACGAGGCGCATAGTAACGATGTGCGATCGGCTTGTCAAAGGGGGAAATAAGATTACGCGTTTGTTTGCTGACAAAAACAACAAAGCGTTGAAGTTTTGATCTAATCCATACTTTGTGCCCCGGCGTGGTGCAGCTTTGTCTGTAATTTTACGGGTCAAATGCTGTGACCTTATGGTGATGGCTGTGTACCTGCGTCTGATGAGGCGTGAAAAACTGGCAGGCATTTTGCAAAGCATTCTAAGACGTTACGTCGTAGAGATTAAAGGCAGGGGACAGGATGAACTTCAGACGCTTAAAATACTTTGTGAAAATTGTTGATACAGGCAGCCTGATGCCGGCAGCGGAAGTGTTACATATAGAGGCGATCGTTTACTGTTTTAGGCTGCCGCCACAGTGCTTTGCCAGCGCCTTCATTTCACTGCCTAACCTGCCCGTACCCTTTCCCCCATGATTTTGAAAACACAAACAGTCTCCGGCGTATGCTTTTTGGCTGCGCCAGAACGATACCTTCACGCCGGAGTGGCAGCTTGTTGAGGTACAGGGAGTTTCAGCCAGTACTCGGTATGGACTGCC
>NZ_VXJV01000029.1 GCF_008692785.1 Salmonella enterica subsp. diarizonae | reverse complement strand
CCTGGTCATATAACTTCCATCCGTATTTCATGATTTTCTTTATTTATCATCAGACGTTTTCAGCATCAGTGAATTCCCCTCCAGTGACACGGTACGCGCCTTATCAGGATCGAGGTCATCCCGTGTCAGCACCAGTCGCCAGTCGTTCTTACGCGCATCCGGTGAGCGGAACTGTGCCACCAGCGCCACATATTGCGCTTTCTCATCCAGCAGCATATCCAGCGAGACGGTATTACCTGGACGCACCCACACATCCTTTTCGGCCACCAGGTCAGCGCCCAGTACGGTGTTAGCATCAGACTGCAGTGCCGCATAATCGGCCTTATCAAACGCCTGACGATCTTTCAACTGGTAGACCCACACATCCGTTGCCAGCGGCATCCCGTCTTCATCGGGATTGAGTGCTGCACGGGCCTTCAGATCGAGACGCAGGGTTTTCACCGTCTTGTAAAAGATGGCCGTTACCACCGATTTCGTGCCGTCGCTGACGCTCTGGGTCAGCCCGCAGCCGGACAGGAGAAAAGCCAGCGGCAGCAGCGCGGCCAGCAGTCGGTATTGTTTCGTCATATCACTCTTCAACGTCTGTCACCTCGCGGTGTTGTGGATTTTTCTGCAGTCCTTCGTAATAGCCCAGGCTGACGGTGAGACGGTCCGGCATCGCCGGGTCCGGTGTCATATCGTCAGGGTCGTGCCCCAGCAGGCAGGAGTACCCCATGTATACCGAATCGTCAGAATATTGGCAGGTCAGCCGTGGCCGGGGCAGTAACCGGCGCGGGAACGTCAGGGAAATATGCGCATCGTAGCGCCAGCCCAGATAGACCCGCAGCAGGGCCAGTAAATCGTTATACAGCGTAAAATCCGG
>NZ_VXJV01000028.1 GCF_008692785.1 Salmonella enterica subsp. diarizonae | reverse complement strand
CACGGTGAGGCCTTTTCGAAGGCCTCTGGGCTGACGCCACCGAGGTGGCTGTGGCGTCGGGTACGGTTGTAGAACACTTCAATGTAATCGAAGATATCCGCCCGGGCTATGTCCCGGGTTTTATATATCCGCTTCCTGATGCGCTCTTTTTTGAGTGAACTGAAGAACGATTCTGCCACTGCATTATCCCAGCAGTTGCCACGACGGCTCATGCTCGGTGCCAGATTATTGGCCCGACAGAACCGCTGCCAGTCATCACTGCCATACTGACTGCCCTGATCGCTGTGCACAATGACGTTTTCTGCAGGTTTACGCCGCCAGACCGCCATCAGCAGCGCATCCAGTGCCAGCTCGCGCGACAGTGTCGGTTTCATCGACCAGCCCACCACATTACGGGCAAAAAGATCGATAACCACTGCCAGATACAGCCAGCCCTGCCAGGTGCGGATGTAGGTGATGTCGGTTACCCACACCTGATTGGGCTTCACAACAGTAAATTCACGCTGCACGCGATTGGGCGCTATCACGGACGGTCTTCCCCGGGTTCCGCGTGGCACTTTATAACCATGTATGGCCTGTATCCTGTTTTTCCTCATGATTTTGGCAACCCGGTTTCTGCTGCACGCTTCACCAATTTCACGAAGATCGCCATGGACTCTGCGATAACCGTAAACTCCGCCACTCAGCGTATAAGAGTCGCGGATGAGTTCCAGCAGCCGCTGGTTATCCTTTTCTCCGGCGGATACTGGGTTATGGAGCCAGACATAAAATCCGGCACGGGCAACCTTAAGGACCCGACACATTGTAACGATCGACCAGATTTCACGGTGATCGTTGATAAAGCGATACTTCAGTCGGGCTCCCTTGCAAAGTACCGCGCGGCCTTTTTCAGAATATCCCGCTCTTCCTCAGTGCGTTTAAGCTGTGCTTTCAGCCTGAGAATTTCTGTTCTGGCATCCAGTAAATCCTGTGCCTGCTGTCCACTGTTGTCAGGCTTAACAGCA
>NZ_VXJV01000027.1 GCF_008692785.1 Salmonella enterica subsp. diarizonae | reverse complement strand
CGGGTGAAGGAACTAGGCAAAATGGTGCCGTAACTTCGGGAGAAGGCACGCTGACACGTAGGTGAAGTGATTTACTCATGGAGCTGAAGTCAGTCGAAGATACCAGCTGGCTGCAACTGTTTATTAAAAACACAGCACTGTGCAAACACGAAAGTGGACGTATACGGTGTGACGCCTGCCCGGTGCCGGAAGGTTAATTGATGGGGTCAGCGCAAGCGAAGCTCCTGATCGAAGCCCCGGTAAACGGCGGCCGTAACTATAACGGTCCTAAGGTAGCGAAATTCCTTGTCGGGTAAGTTCCGACCTGCACGAATGGCGTAATGATGGCCAGGCTGTCTCCACCCGAGACTCAGTGAAATTGAACTCGCTGTGAAGATGCAGTGTACCCGCGGCAAGACGGAAAGACCCCGTGAACCTTTACTATAGCTTGACACTGAACATTGAGCCTTGATGTGTAGGATAGGTGGGAGGCTTTGAAGCGTGGACGCCAGTCTGCGTGGAGCCGACCTTGAAATACCACCCTTTAATGTTTGATGTTCTAACGTGGACCCGTAATCCGGGTTGCGGACAGTGTCTGGTGGGTAGTTTGACTGGGGCGGTCTCCTCCTAAAGAGTAACGGAGGAGCACGAAGGTTGGCTAATCCTGGTCGGACATCAGGAGGTTAGTGCAATGGCATAAGCCAGCTTGACTGCGAGCGTGACGGCGCGAGCAGGTGCGAAAGCAGGTCATAGTGATCCGGTGGTTCTGAATGGAAGGGCCATCGCTCAACGGATAAAAGGTACTCCGGGGATAACAGGCTGATACCGCCCAAGAGTTCATATCGACGGCGGTGTTTGGCACCTCGATGTCGGCTCATCACATCCTGGGGCTGAAGTAGGTCCCAAGGGTATGGCTGTTCGCCATTTAAAGTGGTACGCGAGCTGGGTTTAGAACGTCGTGAGACAGTTCGGTCCCTATCTGCCGTGGGCGCTGGAAGACTGAGGGGGGCTGCTCCTAGTACGAGAGGACCGGAGTGGACGCATCACTGGTGTTCGGGTTGTCATGCCAATGGCACTGCCCGGTAGCTAAATGCGGAAAAGATAAGTGCTGAAAGCATCTAAGCACGAAACTTGCCCCGAGATGAGTCTTCCCTGAGACTTTGAGTCTCCTGAAGGAACGTTAAAGACGATGACGTTGATAGGCCGGGTGTGTAAGCGCAGCGATGCGTTGAGCTAACCGGTACTAATGAACCGTGAGGCTTAACCTTACAACGCCGAAGCTGTTTTGGCGGA
>NZ_VXJV01000026.1 GCF_008692785.1 Salmonella enterica subsp. diarizonae | reverse complement strand
ACATCTTCGGGTTGTGAGGTTAAGCGACCAAGCGTACACGGTGGATGCCCTGGCAGTCAGAGGCGATGAAGGACGTGCTAATCTGCGAAAAGCGCCGGTAAGGTGATATGAACCGTTATAACCGGCGATGTCCGAATGGGGAAACCCAGTGTGACTCGTCACACTATCATTAACTGAATCCATAGGTTAATGAGGCGAACCGGGGGAACTGAAACATCTAAGTACCCCGAGGAAAAGAAATCAACCGAGATTCCCCCAGTAGCGGCGAGCGAACGGGGAGGAGCCCAGAGCCTGAATCAGCATGTGTGTTAGTGGAAGCGTCTGGAAAGGCGCGCGATACAGGGTGAGAGCCCCGTACACAAAAGCGCATATGCTGTGAGCTCGATGAGTAGGGCGGGACACGTGGTATCCTGTCTGAATATGGGGGGACCATCCTCCAAGGCTAAATACTCCTGACTGACCGATAGTGAACCAGTACCGTGAGGGAAAGGCGAAAAGAACCCCGGCGAGGGGAGTGAAACAGAACCTGAAACCGTGTACGTACAAGCAGTGGGAGCCTCTCTTTATGGGGGGTGACTGCGTACCTTTTGTATAATGGGTCAGCGACTTATATTCTGTAGCAAGGTTAACCGCATAGGGGAGCCGAAGGGAAACCGAGTCTTAATTGGGCGTTAAGTTGCAGGGTATAGACCCGAAACCCGGTGATCTAGCCATGGGCAGGTTGAAGGTTGGGTAACACTAACTGGAGGACCGAACCGACTAATGTTGAAAAATTAGCGGATGACCTGTGGCTGGGGGTGAAAGGCCAATCAAACCGGGAGATAGCTGGTTCTCCCCGAAAGCTATTTAGGTAGCGCCTCGTGAATTCATCTCCGGGGGTAGAGCACTGTTTCGGCTAGGGGGCCATCCCGGCTTACCAACCCGATGCAAACTGCGAATACCGGAGAATGTTATCACGGGAGACACACGGCGGGTGCTAACGTCCGTCGTGAAGAGGGAAACAACCCAGACCGCCAGCTAAGGTCCCAAAGTCATGGTTAAGTGGGAAACGATGTGGGAAGGCCCAGACAGCCAGGATGTTGGCTTAGAAGCAGCCATCATTTAAAGAAAGCGTAATAGCTCACTGGTCGAGTCGGCCTGCGCGGAAGATGTAACGGGGCTAAACCATGCACCGAAGCTGCGGCAGCGACACTTTAGTGTTGTTGGGTAGGGGAGCGTTCTGTAAGCCGTTGAAGGTGTGTCGTGAGGCATGCTGGAGGTATCAGAAGTGCGAATGCTGACATAAGTAACGATAAAGCGGGTGAAAAGCCCGCTCGCCGGAAGACCAAGGGTTCCTGTCCAACGTTAATCGGGGCAGGGTGAGTCGACCCCTAAGGCGAGGCCGAAAGGCGTAGTCGATGGGAAACGGGTTAATATTCCCGTACTTGGTGTTACTGCGAAGGGGGGACGGAGAAGGCTATGTTGGCCGGGCGACGGT
>NZ_VXJV01000024.1 GCF_008692785.1 Salmonella enterica subsp. diarizonae | reverse complement strand
GTTTCATTATCAGTATGAAAAATATGAGGACCATAAACGTGCACCATGATACCCGTTTGCTCATCGCGGGCATCATAAGCGTTACCACCGATGTGTGAACGTTGATCAATAATATTGACTATATGTCCCTGCTCAGCTAACTGGCGTGCAATTACTGCGCCTGAAAGGCCAGCACCTACAATTAATATCTTATTACGCTTCATTATTTTTATCACTCTGTTCGCAGACACAGATAATGTTAAACAGTTTATCCAGAACCATTTTCAGTAATATCAGCAGGGTAAAATGAAATTTACTCAACGCATCCAGATAATTCCACGCTACCGCCACAGCGCGTAAACCTTCGCACTGGTTACAAATTCATTAACGACACACGTTCCGCTGTATTTCCAGACAACGATGAATGCCATATTTCTTTGGCGTAAAATAAATTACTCAGAACGTAACAGAATGATTCTGAATACTGCGGGGCATAACCTGAACGCGCTGTCAGCGTAAATCCGATGCGTTACCTGCCCCGGCTTTTACCAAAGCAATCGGTTGATTGATGTCCGGATTGACGTCCGGCATCCTTATTCTTACCGCATCAGGTAGCGGTACTCCTGCCGGTATATCCCAGCGTTGTTTCAGCGTTTGCTCCGCGAGCCAGACCTGCCTCACGCCGGTCCCCAGCATACGGGCCGTCATTTCCGGGCTACAGCCTGATAACAGTAATCCCAGCACCCGCCGCCCCTGTTTTGGCAGACGCTCTGACAGTAACCGGACCAGCGTGCGGCTGTTTATTTCCATCACCAGTTCCGGCACGCTCAACACGTTCTTCATCTCCTCCTCGTAAGGCGATGTCTGTACTGATGACCACATGGCCAGCTCAGCCATTCTGGCCAGAACCCTTACCGGCATGGCGCATTTAATCAGCCTCAGATGGCGGAAGTAACCTTCCACACTGACGTCAACCGGTAAAAACGCGTTACTGCTGCAAAAAACCACTGTCCGCGGATAACGCTGAAAAACCTGTTGCCACAGTAAAAGCTGGGTTGATGGTCGTCCGGCGGATATCACCATCGCGCCTGGCCACCGGCGCAACCGATCCAGCAGCCCTTCTGGTGTCCTGAGACGAACGCTGTCTTCCACGCAAAGACCGCCGGTATCCGGAAACTGCGCAGGATTTTCTCCTGACTGACAAAACATAATCAGCCGGAGAGGCGGCAGTACCCTGGTTAACGTCTGCATATCAGTACGTCAGGACCTGGTACAGGCCGAACAGCGCTGCGACAGTGAATACCGTCAGCAGGATCAAAAATATTTTTGCTCCCGTGCTGTACCGGTACTTACCGGTGCGCCCCCGTCTGGTGGACATTCCTGCATATTCTTGCGTCATCAGATTGTTCTCCTCAGGCTATTGCCAGCCCGGCAATGCGCCAGCAGCAACAACAGCTTCGAATTGTGGAAACAAAATGTCCGCACCCTTTCGTGGGCCGGGAGCCATTCCATATCTGTATAAAAAATGACGTCTGGCCCCAGCCTGAACACAGCACTCTGACATCCTGCCCGGATTTGCTTTTCGGCTGCACAGGCCGTCAGCATCCCTGGCAATAAATTCCTCTGCCGCAGGGTAATTGCACCCTGAGCGGAGTACGAAAAGACCAGTGAAAAACATAGCAATCAGTTGATTTATATATTTATTCTGTAAGTCAGTTCTTCCCTGAACAGACTTCTCTTTGATTTAACAATATGACTCAAAAAGTTAAATAAAGGATTTAATGCTTAATAATTAAAACTAAACAGTAGTAAATATTATTTAATGCGTTTTTTTAACACTTAAAATTAACATTTTGTGCAGACAGGGCAAAGATGAATACAGAACAGTGCTGGTTGGACCAGAT
>NZ_VXJV01000023.1 GCF_008692785.1 Salmonella enterica subsp. diarizonae | reverse complement strand
AGCATGGGCGCTGGCAACGACAGCATTGTGCAATCCGGAGCTTACATCCGGTCGATGGACGTGAAAAGGTGATTGTTTTTTGTGATTTCAGAGGGGTCTCTCAGAGCTCAGGAGGCCACAGTGAAATAACAGAGAGAGCTTGTCTTCCCGCATCCGGCGGTATTCAGCCGCTTCGAAGATATCGTGCAGACGATGGAGTTGTTCGGCCAGAATGAGCAACAGAACATAGTTTGGCCCGGCCTCATCAGGATTCTCCAGCATGACTTCGGTCAGTACACGGGCACGTCCACCAGTTCACGGGCATCAGGCTCAACAGGTTTCAGGTTCATGATTTCCTCCTTTCACTGTACCCATTCACCGCCCCGGATACGGGCGATATCCAGCAGCAGTGACTTCATCGCCCGACTCACCGCACACAGCGTATTGATCAGCGGTTTATCAGCATTCTGGGTATCGGGTCTGCGTAGCCACCCTTATGCGCTCTTACCTTTACCCTTAGCCTTTTAACGGCCTTTTTCCTGAATGCTGACAGGATTGTATCCGGGGTGTTTATTTGCTTCATCCAGAAAACAAACTGAACCTGTCAAAAAATAACGCCATCTATGATATTGGATATTATGATCATCATTGTCCTTAATTGGATATTTTAGCTGGTTGACTTTCTGAATATATCAATGATAGGCGCCCATATTTATGGGTGATGCTAATTTCATTTGTTTTGTGAATTACTTTTCAGGAAAACTAATTACGAACTAAAACAAAAAGAGTCTCATGGATACTACCTCTGTGCCAGATTTTACGGGGGTGGCGATATTATTTTATGGATGGCAATGAATTATTACAGTTTGCCGGATTGATTTGTAATCACAGAGGGATAGTCTTTATAAAAATGTCATTACTGTAAGTGGGGTGTCTTATTTTTGACTTCTCTGTATCGTCTGCGTCATCTCATTTTCCCGGCTGCGACAATGCCAGTGTTTATATTGACTCCCTGCTGCAGGATACTTATTTGTTTGTGATGGATATTTATCATCAGCCTGCGCAGGCTCGCGATGAAGCATTGTATCACTATGCAGTCATGCTGGTGGAAACCGTGCAGGAAAAGCTGAAAGCAGCAAAAGAACACGATGATTTTATTAATCATGTCATTTATGCACAGTGCGCCATGATGGATGATGCTGTACTCAACACTGCCTCCTCGCTGGAGAACTCCGTCTGGCTGCATAATCCGCTGCAGGCCCGTTTTGTCATGCAGATGCGGGCTGGCGAGGTGATGTTTGAGCGCGTGCGGGAGCTGTTGCATCAGGCCGCACCGGACCCACGCCTGCTGGTTTTGTACCAGCGTTTATTCGGCATGGGGTTCAGTCAGCGCTGGAGTGAACGGCTCCGGGATAAAATGCCTGACGGCCGGTATAAGCGCGAATATGCACTGGAATCCCTTAATGCGCTGGTGCCTGCCGGTGGACAGCCCTTATCTGCGCCGCTGGTGGTGGAGCGCCGCCCGACGGTGCGCGGCACGCTGCTTCACTCCCGTCTGGCGCATATCGTTCTGGCGCTGCTGGTGACCAGCGCTCTGAGTGCCGGACTGCAGGTTTCCCTGCACCACGTATTACAGATGGCCCTGCCGGGCTGAGATTTCACGCTTTCCGGCACAGGTGAGCCTGCTCCGGATGAAAGATGAAGGAGCCACGATGACCACTGTCTCTCCCGTTCTGGATGCCCTGACCCTGAACCGCTATCACCTGAAGGTGAAAGGCTGCACCGCGCCGCTGGACGTGGAGTCATTTCAGGGACGCGAAGGTTTAAGCACCCGCTACCGTTATGACGTGGTGCTGACCAGTGCTGATAAGGATATCGACCCGTCGGTGATGCTGATGAAGAACGTCACCTTCATTATGCAGACCCTGCCGGAGGCGGCGTTTCGCCGGACCATTGCGCCGGAAGTCCGGCGCACCGTGTATGGCGTCATCACCCGTTTCTCTCGTCTTTCCGTTTCGGCGGATGAAGCCACCTACCGCCTGACGTTTGAGCCGCGCCTCTCCCTGCTGGATAACAGCCGCCGCAGCGCCATTTACCAGAATATGTCGGTCCCGGAGGTGGTGGAAAAAATCCTGCGGGAAAACCACAACTGGCCGGGCTGGTTGTTTGAGTTCCGCCTGAGTAATACCTGGCCGTCGAGGGAGATTATCACCCAGTTCATGCTCTCCGATGCGGAGTTTATCGCCCGACTGCTCAGTGAAGTCGGTATCTGGTTTAACTTCACCCAGGACAGTGAAACCGGGCATGAAGTGGTGCTGTTCGGGGATTCAGGAAAGGGCTGGCAGTATGACGTGAGCGTCCCGGCGGTGAACCCGGCGGGGATGCACGACAACCGTGCGGAGTCGGTGTGGAATTTACAGGCGCATCACGCAGTGACGGAACGTTCAGTCAGTACGCATGACTATAACTACCGTACCGCTGACGCCATCATGAACGCGGATGCGGACCTGACCCACGATGATGACAAAACCACTTACGGCAACGATTACCACTATACCGATGGTTTCCTGAGCGAAGGCGACCAGTACAACCGCCCGGACAGCAATAACACCGAAAGCGGCTATTTCTACGCCCGCCTGCGTCACGAACGTCAGTTGAACCGCCAGCACCGGCTGAGCCTCGAAAGTAATTCAACGCTGATTGCGCCCGGTCAGATACTGAAAGCCGAAGGCGACACCTCACAGGCTTTTGCAAACGGGATGCTGGTGACCGCCATCGAATCCTCAGCCAGTCGTGACTCGCACTATAAGCTGAAAGCCGAAGGGATTGCCTGGCGGGATGCGGTCAGTTTCCGCCCGCCGGAACAGCCCCGCGACCGCATCACCGTCCCGCTGACGGCGCGTATCACCAGTTCACAGACCAGTGATATCTACAGCCATATCGACAAAATGGGCCGCTACCGGGTGCGTTTTGACTTCGATAAAGATTCGTGGCCGCAGGGCGGCGAAAGCCCGTGGCTGCGCCGTGCCCGCGATTATGCCGGTGACAATTTCGGTCTGCACCTGCCGCTGATACAGGGCACCGAAGTGGCGGTGATGTTTGACGGCGGTCACCCGGACAAGCCATTTATTGCCTGGTCGCTGCATGACTCGCGTCATCCCGACCACGTCACTATCGAAAATTACAAACGCAACATCCTTCTCACGCCTGCAGCCAATGAAATGCGCCTGCAG
The DNA here is from genome assembly GCF_008692785.1 of Salmonella enterica subsp. diarizonae. Classification (GTDB taxonomy): domain Bacteria; phylum Pseudomonadota; class Gammaproteobacteria; order Enterobacterales; family Enterobacteriaceae; genus Salmonella; species Salmonella diarizonae. The sequence continues at coordinate 806 of NZ_VXJV01000023.1, read as the reverse complement.
GATGAGCGCGGAAAAGAGAATATCCACCTCTCCACGCCGCATTCCGGTAAGACACAATTAAACCTGGGATTTAACGTCCAGGATTCTGATGCCAGGGCGCTGCGTGGTGAAGGGGCTGAACTGCGCACTGACGGTCACGGTGTGTTCCGCGCCGCGAAAGGCATTTTCATCACCGCCGACGGCCAGCAACAGGCTGACGGTCCGATGCTTGATATGCAGGCAGCGGTCAGCGAGCTGGAAGCGGCGATTCAGGAAGCCAGCAGCCTCAGAGCCGCAGCCGAAATGGCAAAAGCGGAACTGGCCGACGTGCAGAAACAGACCGACCTGCTCAACAGCACGCTGAAGAACCTGCAACAACAGGCGCTGCTGCTCTCGGCCCCGTCGGGTATCGCACAGGTCACCCCGTCCAGCATCCAGCTTGCCGCCGGTCAGAACCTGATTGCCACCACCGGCCAGGATGCGGATATCAGCATCGGCAAAAAGCTGTGTATCGCCGTGAGCGAGACCCTCAGTCTGTTTGCGAAACAGCTCGGCATCAAACTGTTTGCTGCCGCCGGAAAGGTGGAGATTCAGGCGCAGAGTGATGCACTGGATATGTTCGCGATGAAGGATATACAGATAAGCAGTCAGAGCGGCAAGGTCACGGTCTCGGCACAAACCGAACTGCTGCTGGAGTGCGGTGGCGCATGGATACAGATGAAAGGCGGGAGTATCACCCTGGGCGGCTCCGGTAACGTCACGGTGAAGGCCGGAACGCTGGAGAAGCTGGGGGCGGCATCGATGCAGGGCAGTATCAGCCTGCCGGA
>NZ_VXJV01000022.1 GCF_008692785.1 Salmonella enterica subsp. diarizonae | reverse complement strand
TTATTTCTCCTGCGCCAGCGCCTGGCGGATACTGCGCTCAATCACCGCCCGCCGGGCGTCGCCGGCCGGCAGTAACTTCAGCATCATCTCCCAGGCCGCCACCGCCTCGCCAGAACGCCCCTGCTCAAAGGCGCTGAACGCATACAGGCTTAACACCCGGATATCCGTGTGGTCGCGGCTCACCAGCCGGCGCAGCAGCTCCCCGCCGCGACGGTTATCCTCCGGGTCGGACGAGCGCGTCAGCGCCTCCGCGTAGCCCAGCGCCGCCCCGCGGTTTTCCGGGTCCAGACGGTAAGCATTCGCATACGCCCCTGTGGCGGTACCGGCGTCGCCCAGCGCCATGCCGGCCCGGCCGAGCATCATCCAGCCTTCGGCGTTGCCGGGGTCGCGCTGCAGGCGCGTGCGCAGCCCCAGCGCCAGCCGCGCCATCTCTTCCTCATTCAGCGGCTGCGCCGCCGGGTCCAGCGCCCTGTCCAGCAGCCCGGGCGCCTGCGCCGTCGCCTGCTGCCAGGCCCTCACCTGCGGATAACTGCCGGTCAGGGCGTAGCCGCCGGCGCTGACCGCCAGCGCGATGACGGCCCCCGGCACGTAAACGCCCCACCCGGCGCGCGCGCCGGGAGCCGGGGTGTCCGCCGGCAACGGCTCCCGGCGCAGGCGCACCCGCCGGCGCGTGCGGGCGACGATTATCCACCCGCCCGCCACGATGGCGGCCAGCGGCAGCACCCACAGCAGCACCGTCAGCGGGGTCAGCGGCGGGTCGTAGGTGACGAAGTTGCCGTAGCGCGCCACCATGTAATCGATGATTTCCTGCCTGCTCTTCCCCTCCTGCATCAGGTCATACACCTTCCGGCGCATGTCGGTGGCTATCATCGCGTTCGAGTCCGCAATGCTGTTGTTCTGGCATTTCGGGCAGCGCAGCTGCTCCGTGAGCTGGCGGAACTGCTGCTCCTGCGCCTCGTTTCTGAACGGCATCACGTCGGTGGTCGCCCGCGCCGGCGCGGCCATCACCAGCACCAGCATCAGCATCAGCATCAGCATGCCCGGTAAAAATCTCATTGCGCCGCCTCCCGGCTGTATTTATCCCACAGCGGTTTCATTTCACTTTCCCACACCCGGGCGTTCAAATCGCCCGCATGGCGGTAGCGGATAATCCCGTTGCCGTCGATGAGGAAGGTTTCCGGCGCGCCGTACACGCCCAGGTCCAGCCCCAGCATCCCGTCGCTGTCCGATAAACTCAGCGCATACGGGTTGCCCAGCGTGTTTAACCAGGCCACCGCCTTCGCCCGGTCGTCCTTATAGTTCAGTCCCACCACCCGGATACCCTGCGCGGCAAGCCGGTTCAGGTACTGATGCTCGGCGCGGCAGGTCGGGCACCAGGTGGCCCAGACGTTAAGCAGCACCGGTTTCCCCTGCGTCAGCGCCCCGGCCCCGTAATACTGCCCCGGCCGGTCCAGCGACTCCAGGCGGAACGCCGGCACCGGCTTCCCGGTCAGCGCCGACTCGAGGGCCGTCGGGTCATCGCCCTGCGCATTGCGCGCCAGTTGCCACAGCAGCGCCGCGGCAATCAGCAGAAAAATCAGTAACGGTAATAACAGTACGTTGCGTTTCATACGGCCTCCGGCGACGGTTTACGGCGGCGGTAGCGCGGGTCCGCCAGGCACAGCAGCCCGCCCAGCGCCATCAGCAGCCCCCCGGCCCATATCCAGCGGACAAATGGCTTGTAGTACAGGCGCACGGCCCACGCGCCGTTGTCCAGCTCCTCCCCGAGCGCGGCGTACAGGTCGCGGGTCAGCCCGCCGTCAATCGCCGCCTCGGTCATCACCATCCGGCTGGTGTTGTAGAGCCGTTTCTCCGCGTGCAGCACCGCCTCCGGCGCCCCGTTGCGCGTCACCCCGATGATGGCCACCCCGCCGCGGTAGTTGGGTCCGGTGATGTCCCGCACCTCCCGGAAGGTGAAGCGGTAGTCGTGAATGGTCACGCTGTCACCCGCCCGCATCCGCACGTCACGCTCCACGCTGTAATTCTGGCTGAAGGCGATGCCGGTAATCGTCACCGCCAGCCCGAGGTGCGCCGCCACCATCCCCTGGTAGCTGAGGGAAATCCTGGCGCCGCGGGACACGCGCTGTACGGCTTCGGCCACCGCCAGCACCCCAATCCAGCAGGCCATCGCCATCCCGGCCACCGCCATGGCGGCGATGCGGTCCTGAAACAGCCACGGCAACAGTACCGACAGCGCCAGGGTGGAGACCAGGGCGGTGAGCAGCAGCGTTCTGATTTTACGCGGCCGGTCCCGGCCCCAGCGCACCAGCGGCCCCACCCCCAGCAGCAGGGCAAAGGGGACCATCAGCCCGCTGAACATGGTGTTAAAGAACGGCTCCCCCACCGAAATACTGCCCAGCCCCAGCTGCTTGTGCACCAGCGGCAGCAGCGTGCCCAGCAGCACCACCAGCATGGCGGCCATCAGCAGGACGTTGTTGCCGAGCAGCAGCGACTCGCGCGACCACAGCGCGTTGTTCACCCGCGAACGCACCCTGTGCCCGCGCACGGCGAACAGCAGCAGCGAACCGCCGGTGACCAGCACCATAAAGGCGAGGATAAACATTCCGCGCGCCGGGTCGGAGGCGAAGGCATGCACCGACACCAGCACCCCGGAGCGCACCAGGAAGGTGCCCAGCAGGCACAGCGAGAAGGCGCAGATGGACAGCAGCAGCGTCCACGCCTTAAAGCCGGCGCGCTGTTCGGTGACCGCCAGCGAGTGCAGCAGGGCGGTGCCCGCCAGCCACGGCATAAAGGAGGCGTTCTCCACCGGGTCCCAGAACCACCAGCCGCCCCAGCCCAGCTCGTAGTAGGCCCACGCGGAGCCGAGCACGATACCCAGCGTCAGGAACACCCACGCCGCCAGCGTCCACGGGCGGGCAAAACGGGCGAACGCGCTGTCCAGACGCCCGCCCAGCAGCGCGGCGATGGCGAAGGCGAAGGCCACCGAGAAGCCGACATAGCCCATGTACAGCAGCGGCGGGTGGAAAATCAGTCCGGGGTCCTGCAGCAGCGGGTTCAGGTCGCGCCCCTCCACCGGGAAGGCCGGCAGCGTGCGGGCGAACGGATTCGAGGTGAACAGGATGAACACCAGAAAACCGGCGCTGACCATCCCCATCACCGCCAGCACCCGGGCCACGATATCCGCCGGCACCTGCCGGCTGAACACCGCCACCGCCAGGGTCCAGCCGCTCATCAGCAGCACCCACAGCAGCAGCGAGCCCTCGTGCGCCCCCCAGGTGGCGGCCACCCGGTACCACACCGGCAGCTGCGTGTTCGAGTTGCCGGCGACATAGGCCACGGTGAAGTCGTTAACCACAAAGGCGTGCACCAGCACGAAAAACGCGCCCGCCACGCAGATGAACAGCAGCCAGGCGAACACCCCGGCCGACGCCATCATCCGCGCGTCGCCGCACGCCACGCCCCACAGCGGGTAAACGGACAGCAGCAGCGCCACGCCGAGCGCCAGGCACAGCAGCGCGTGGCCGTATTCAGGCATCATGATGAGGTGTCCTTATCAGCGCGTTGCGGGCGGCGGTGGTTTTCCTGCATCGCCTTTTCCACTTCCGGCGGGGTGTAGTTCTCGTCATGTTTGGCCAGCACCTCGTGCGCCAGGACGTGGTTGCCCTTCTCCAGGGTGCCCTGCACCACCACCCCCTGCCCCTCGCGGAACAGGTCCGGCAGTATCCCCTCATAGCTCACCGTCACCGACCCCTCGGCGTCGTAGAGGCTGAAGTTCACCTTCAGCGAGTCCGGGTCGCGCCTGACGCTGCCGGGCATCACCATCCCGCCGACGCGCAGGCGCTGGCCCGCCGCCGGCAGCTGCTGCGTCTCGCGCTTGCCGTAGAGAATTTCGCCGGGGGTATAGAACAGGTCGATATTCGCGCGCAGCGCGTACAGGACCAGAGCGGTGGTCAGCGCCAGGCCCGCCAGCACCGCGCAGGCCACCCATAACCGGTTTCTGCGTCGCTGGTTCACGCGGCCTCCTGTTGTGCCTGTGCGGCACGCATCCGCGCCTCGCGCGCCCGCTGCTGCGCCACGCCGCGCAGAATGGCCCGGCGCTGCAGCACCGTGTGCAGCGCCAGCGCCGCCAGCGGCACCACGGTCATCGCCACCGCCAGCCAGACAAAAAAGGCGTACCCGCCCATGGCGAAAAAATCGCTCCACGATGAAAATGCCGTTCTCACCGGCGCCCCCTTTTCAGTATCAGTTCGCCCACCCACGGGCGGCGTTTTTCCATGAGTAAAATCAGGTTGCGCATCCGCATCAGCGAAAGCGTCATAAAGAGCAGCAGGTAGCCGGTGATGGCCCAGCGCAGCGGCGAGCGCATCGCCGGGTCGATACTCTGCTGCATCCGCGTCGAGCCCTGGTGCAGGGTGTTCCACCACTCGACGGAATAGTGGATAACCGGCAGGTTCACCACGCCGACCAGCACCAGAATGCCCGCCGCGCGCCCGGCCATTCTGCGGTCGTCAAAGGCGTGCCACAGGGCGATGACCCCGGCGTAGAGAAACAGCAGCACCAGCTCCGAGGTCAGGCGCGCGTCCCACACCCACCAGGTGCCCCACATCGGTTTACCCCACGCCGAGCCGGTGACCAGCGCGATGAAGGTGTACACCGCCCCCACCGGCGCCATCGCCGCGACGGCAAGGCTGGCCATTTTCATCTGCCAGACCAGCCCGGTAAACGCCGCCACCGCCATCGCCGCATAGATACCCATCGACCAGATGGCCGCCGGGACATGCAGATACATAATGCGGTAGCTCTCCCCCTGCTGGTAGTCCGCCGGGGCGAAACCAAAGCCCCGGACCCAGCCCGTGGCCAGCGCGATGATACCGGCCACCGCCAGCCACGGCACGAGCCTGCCGCAAATCTGATACAGCCGGGGCGGCACTGCCAGCTGATGAAGGGTTTTCCACATAGTCGTCACCTGACCTCCTGAAACCAGTAAAATGTCCGTGGTGCCGGACGGCGGCCGGCGCCTTATCCGGCCTGCAAATGCGCTACTGCACGCTGATACGCAGCGCCGCCGCGGTGGCGAACGGGCTTAACGTCGCGCTGCCCGCCAGCAGCGCCCCCAGAACCGCCAGATAGCCGTCAACGGGTAAATGCATCGACGCCGCGTCCATCGCCGCGGTGGCAAAAATCAGCACCGGGATGGCCAGCGGCAGCACCAGTATGCCCAGCAGGACGCCGCCGCGCCGCAGCCCGGCCGTCAGCCCGACGCCCGGCGCGGCGAGAAACCCCAGCGCCGGCGTGCCCAGCAGCAGCGTCAGCGCCATGATTTTCCAGCCGTACACGTCCATCCCCAGCAGCAGCGCCACCAGCGGGGAGAGAATAATCAGCGGCAGGCCGGTCACCGTCCAGTGGGCCAGCACCTTCGCCAGCACCACCGCCGGCAGCGGCACCGGCAGCAGCATCAACTGCTCCAGGCTGCCGTCCTGCAGGTCGTCGCGAAACAACCGCTCCAGCGCCAGCAGCGAGGCCAGCAGCGCCGCCACCTGGATGATGCCCGGCGCGATACGCGCCAGTAGCTGCGGCTGCGGCCCGATGCTTAACGGAAACAGGGTGATGACCATCAGGAAGAACCACAGCGGGCTGGCGATGTCCGCGCAGTGGCGAAACGCGACGCGCAGCTCAAGACAGAAGACACGCCACATCACAGCCCTGCCCCCCCGCCGGTCAGCGCAAGGCGGCGGATGGTGTCCGCGGCCCCCGGCAGCGGCTGGTGGGTGGTGAGAATGACCATCCCGCCCTGCGCCGT
>NZ_VXJV01000021.1 GCF_008692785.1 Salmonella enterica subsp. diarizonae | reverse complement strand
GTGGCGCATGGATACAGATGAAAGGCGGGAGTATCACCCTGGGCGGCTCCGGTAACGTCACGGTGAAGGCCGGAACGCTGGAGAAGCTGGGGGCGGCATCGATGCAGGGCAGTATCAGCCTGCCGGATAAATGCGCCTCGGAAAGTACCCCTTCTGCTGGTCAGAGTGGCGGTGACACGCTGTAAGGAGATGAATCATGTCCGGTGAAAACCACACAGAAAACATCACGATGGTCAGCTTTGATTACAGTCCGCAGGCGCAACAGCCCCGGGTAGAAGCCATGCTGGCGCTGATTGCGCAGGAAATGGCAAACACCACCGATACGCTGTATCTGCTTATTGACCCGGTGCCGCTGGTCCTGCGGCCTGACATCACCTTCTGCGACCAACTGGTGGCACGCAAACCTGTCCCTGTCAGTCTGCCACATAAGGCCATCAGCATGCAGGATTACCCGTGGCTGGTGCCGCTGGACCTGAGTCGCGAAGATGACCGGCAACTGCTGGCGCAGAGCATTGCCGTGGCGCTGGATGAAATCCATCCCGATAAGCTGTGTCGCAAAATGGGTCGTGCCGTCTGCGGCTGGCTCACCAGCCCGCATCCCATTGATGATGTGGCAAAGCAGCTCGGCCACACGGCCATTCAGCAACAGCCTGACCACCGGATGATGCGGATGCGTTACTACGACCCGGCGGTGAACAGCATTCTGTGGCTGGTGCTGGAGGATTATCGCCAGAAGCGGCTGATGGGTATCCTCTCCCGCTGGATGCTGGTGGACGGCGATGGTCAGCCGGTTATTCGCCGCCACCGCGCCGACAGTGCGCTACATCTGACTTTCCTGCTGGGCCTGTCGCAGGCACAGACGGACTTTATTCTGCACGATGCGGGGATTATCAACCGCGCCCTGCGCCGCTATCGTCTGCTGGCCACCCACACACCGCGCTATCCTGAGCTGACTGCCGCCCGGTGGGTCAGAGAAGCCCTTGAGCGCCTGCGCTCTCATCCGGCTTTCCACGATGACGACGAGCGGGAAGACCTGGCTTTTCACATCCTGCATGACCATCCACGCATCGACCTGCACCCGAAAATCGATTATCTGCTGGACCCGTACACCTTTACGGCGGATGTGCCGTGGCGGGAACGCATCCGGAGCATCGGGCAGCAGACCTGGGCGCAGTACGCACGTGAATGCCTCGCTCAGGAAGAACAACGCGCCACGGAGAACGCATAATGGCTGAACCGACCTGTACCATCTGCCAGAAAACCGGACCGGTGCTGATGCCGCTGCGCTATGCCATCGCCCCGGACACCATTACCCAACAGTTACCTGCTTGGGCCACACCGCAGACTGCGTTTCCGGCGCTCAGCGGCTATCACTATGCCCTGCGTGCTGTACGCCAGGGCTTTATCTACGTGTTCTATAACACGGGCGCGTTACCGGAAAATGTCGGATTTGACTGGGAATGCTGGAGTGTGGCGGAGAACGGAGACCTTTATTACCAGGGCACGACCGGGCTCGGTGCTCAGCTGGTGTTTAACCCGCCGCCGTGCGGGCGACCGGTCCATAAGGCTACTAACCTGGAGCATATGGCGCTCAGCGAGAAAGCGTTGAAATACGAAACCTGGGTGGCGTTTTCCCATGCGCCCTGGGAGGCCGAAGCGCTGGATTTATACACCCGCGATGCTAATGCCCGTGCGAAGCGGATGCAGAACATCACACCTGCCGAGTGGAACAGCCACATCCTGGCCCAGGAAAACGGGCTGGTGCAGGCGAGCGAAGCGGCGTTGAATACGGTGCTGGATTACCAGACCACGCCGCCCTTCTTGCTGCGTGATGAAGAGCGATCGACTTACCGGGTGAGTTCGCTGATTGACGGTCAGTACGGTTTTTATCAGGAGAGCGTGAACCCGCACACCACTTTCCATGCCTGGAGTCGTCAGCGTGCCGGAGGGGCTGAACGTTCCATGAAGGCGATGCAGTCCCGCTGTCAGGCCAGTTCCGGTAAGCCGATTTCACCGCTGATACTGGCCCTGCAGGACCCGGTGGGTATCACCCATGAACTGGCCCACTGGGGCGACACTCTGGCGCTGGCGCATCAGTGCTACCTGGACGAGCTGAGCGTGGAGTTTGCGACCTGGCGCAACATTAACGGCGTGAAGAGCCAGGTGGAGCAGATGACCACCGCGCAGCAGGCTGAATACGCAAATGAGCATGGCGGGCAGGATTTGCAACTGCTGTACCGCACGATGGGCGGGACGTACAGCCGTGAACAGATTAGGCAGTTTTACGAAGAAGGGAATGCCTGGGCCAGAAACCAGGGCATTGCTTACGACTGGAGCACCTACACCGCAAAGCTGGCTCCGGGGAAACTGGATCAGTTTAAAGATACCTATGATGGCCTCTGTAAAGAGCTGGATAAGCAAACCCGTGCGCTGATGGGGTTGCGCATCAACTGGCTGCAGGACAGCCGCTTTATCACCTGCATTCAGGACCATAACCGCAGCCGGGTGGAAGATAACCTGTACTACCGGGAAATCGTGGGCTATGCGGTGGCGTCACTGAATGTAGCCCCAGCGGGGCGTCAGCTGATACAGACCTGGATCAACGCCTACAGCAGTCAGGACAACACCAACCTGTTCTGGCGCAGCCAGTTCTTTAACGATCCGGCCCTGATGTCAGAAATGGCACCGGCTCTGGAAGCCATGAAAAAACAGGCGGCGAAGAAGGATGAACCGGAAAGCGAAGGTGAACGTGCTGGCGTGATGCCGCTGATGAGCCAGTTTATGGGCTGGATGGGGAAACTGAACGAATCCGCTGACCGGGCGCTGGAGGCGCTGGAGCGTGATGCGAAAGCCGCTGAGAAAGGGCTGGGACGGTCGGCTACTCGTCAGATACTGGCGAAGGCGGATCGGTGGTTACAGGGAGCTGCTGAGCAGGTATTTAACACGAAAACGCTGGGGAAAGTGAGCGATCGTGCGCTGGAGTTGATGCACAAGGCGTTTTTTGCGGCGCATGTGGGCATTGTTCCGGACAAGGTTATGGCGCTGTTTGAAAGCGAGGTTGATCCTGGTCCTGAAGGCGCGAAAGCGTTTCGTACTCGCGTGATCGAACGAATGAAGGCCCGGACTGATGTAAAGGCCGATATTTATAATAAGTACACTGAAAAATATAAAGAATTTATCGAGGAGCCGGGCGGCGCACTGTCAATGCGGATCAAAATCCTCGGTGCAGCGCTGTCAATCTATGAATATGGCAAAGCCCGGCAGGAGTACCAGGAGCTGGAAGAGAAAGGCGGACAGGCGTCATCCGGCAAGAAAACCAAAGCCTGGATGGAAATGTCATCGGCGGGGCTGTTTGCCATTAACTGGCATGCTAACGCCCTGATGCCAGCGCTTGAGGCGATGGGAAAAAGCGCCGGGGGCGGATCGAAGCAGGCCATGCGTTTGTTGGCCGGGAAGTACATCGCCAACGGGGCAGGCAGTATGGCGTCCATTCTGGCGGTGGGCGTGGATTTCATGGAGTTTGAAGAATCATGGGAAGAAAACGGTACTGAGTTCTGGAAATCAATCTCACTGTCTGGTGCGAAATTAGCTTCTGATAGTGCTTATGCCATTCAAACCACTGATGAGCTGCTGGCGCTTTGTGGGCGGGGATTTATGGAGGAACTTACAGTATTTGCAGCGAAAAAATTAGGGGCATTTGTACTTTCTCAGACTATTGCTCGTATCGTTGTTGGTTGGGGCGGTTTTCTCGCCAGTTGGCCGGTAATGATTGCGGTCAACCTGGCTCCCGTGCTGGTGATGTTACTGACGGACAATAAGTTGCAAAGCTGGTGTGAACAGTGTGTGTTTGGCGTTAATGCGGATGAGGATGTAAAGAATCCCCGCTCTTTACCCGAAGAACAGCGTAAGACAGTGGAAGAAGAGCAACAGGATAAGCTGGAGAAAGCGCTGCACGAGGTCTTTGGCCTGCCTTTAAGTGAAAAACTGGAGAAAAAAGAAGTAACAGAAGCAGGGGATAATGTGCAGGAGAACTATTCGCACGGTATCAGTTCAAAAATCATGATGATCAACTACTGAGGGAAATAACCGTGACGACAGAACATTTTTATCCCGAGTCTCTGGATGATGAATACATGGATATTATGCATCTGATGGATGATTTATCAACGGTGAAAATTGATATTAAAGTCAGAAAGGCATCTATCTATAAATACAGACAGTCTGAACATCAGAGTAAAGAGCGTGAAGATTATTTTTCCTCCAGCGAGAAAGAGGTTATCTATCTCGAAGAACAGAAAAAACGACTGGAAGCGAAAATAGATAGCTTCCCTCCGTTGCCGGTATTACCACCGCTTGAACCGTTGATAAAAATCAGCGGCACCGTTGATGAAATAACCTGTACCAAAGCACTGGCCTGTTTTGACGTGGGGGCGTACACCACGATGCAGGAGCAACTGGAGCGCAAACGCCGCCGTGACAGTATCGGTACATCTGCGGCAATGGTTGCACAGGTACTGGCGGGTAGCGCACCGCATGTAGGGAAAACGGATAACGTTTGGCAGCGGGACAAGAGCGTTTATGTTCAGGGAAAGATTGATGGCAGGTCTTTTGCCGGATGGGTGGAAGCTGCGGATGTTCAGTCAGGTGAGCAGGTGATGATGGCTGCGGTGCCAGATGGTGACGGATATATGATTTACGCTATTGTAGCCTGTGAAAGAAACGTCTTTTTTTTACCGCCAAAGTGTCAGCGGGGAGAATATACGAATAGTATTAAAATCTATGTCGTTAACATACTATGTGCTTACATTCTTTTATCGCCGATTTTTGTTCCACCATTATTTAAACACGGAGCATTTATTGGCTCCTTTGTGATTTACAACATATTTTCACTTTTTGTAGGCACTGCTGTTTATTTTCGAATATTAAAAAAATATCGCCCTTACGCTATTTTTTTCAAAAAAATAGACGATGTATTGCACTTGGATGGTTATACCGAAATGACACTATGGAAGCTTGAGCAAGCCGAAAAAAACAAAAATTAGCAGGATTAAACAGGAGAGTGAGATGAACCCCCCCCCACTCATTAAAAAACAGTACTGAGTTTTGGAAATCATTGGGACTCACAGGAACCAAATTGGCTTCGGACAGTGCCTATGCCATTCAGACTACCGATGAACTGCTGGCGCTCTGCGGGCGGGGATTTATGGCGCGATTGATTGAAATTGCGGTTGCCAAAGGGGCCTATTCTGCTGCTGGACTTGCCATTGACATCATTGGTTTCCTTGCCAGTTGGCCGGTAATGATTGCGGTCAATCTGGCTCCCGTGCTGGTGATGTTACTGACGTACAATAAGTTGCAAAGCTGGTGTGAACAGTGTGTGTTTGCTGTTAATGCGGATGAGGACGTAACGAATCCCCGCTCTTTGTCCGAAGAACAGCGTAAGACAGTAGAAGAAGAGCAACAGGATAAGTTGGAGGAAGCGCTGCACGAGGTTTTTGGCCTGCCTTTAAGTGAAAAGCTGGAGAAAAAAGAAATAACAGAGGTAGGGAACCATGTGCAGGAAATTTATTCGCATGGTATCAGCTCACAAATCATGACAATTAAACTGTGAGAAATAAAAATGATAAAACAGAAATATTTTCTCAGTTCACTGGATGATGAATATCTGGATTTGGTCGATTTGCTGGATGATTTATCAATGGTGAATAGTGATATTAAATTCAGGAAAAAATCGAACTATAAATACAGTCAGTCTGAACGAAAGAGTAAAGTTGATGATGATAAATTTGCATCCTATACCCAGGCGATAATTCAACTCGAAGAGCAAAAAAAACGGCTGGAAGCGAAAATAGACAGTTTCCCCCCGTTGCCGGTATTACCGTCGCCCGAGCCGTTGATAAAAATCAGCGGTACCGTTGATGAAATCACCTACACCAAAGCGCTGGCCTGCTTTGACGTGGGGGCCTACACCACGATGCAGGAGCAACTGGAGCGCAAATGTAACCGGGACAATATCGGCACGTCAGTTGCTATGGTTGCGCAGGTACTGGCGGGCAGTGCCCCGCATGTGGGTAAAACGGATAACGTCTGGCAGCGGGATAAAAGTATGTATGTGCAGGGCAAAATCGACGGAAAACCTTTTGCCGGATGGGTGGAAACTGCGGATGTTCAACCGGGCGAGCAGGTCATGATGGCTGCGGTGCCGAATGGCGATGGGTATATGATTTACGCAATCGCAGTACCTGAAAAAAATATCGTGTATTTGCCACCTAAGTGCAGGCGGAGCAAAAAAAGCGGAATTATTAGTGATAATATTAGAGCGATAGCAATGATGCATGTTGTTCTTTCTCCCTTCTTTATTATTATCCTTTTTATGTCCAGGGGATTTCTTAACTCATTTCTTTTTATATTTATTGCATCAGTTTTCCTTGGGCCGATCATTAAATATCGAATAGACAGGCGGGAGGGGCCTTACTGGGCATTCTTCCAGAAAATAGACGATGTACTTCACCTTGACGGGTATACGCCAATGACGTTGTGGAAGCTAAAAAAAAAACGGAAAACGCCCGTAATTAACAATCTGAATACAGGAATTCTTATGTCCAAAGGAAATATTCGCCTCGGCGATAAACTGACCAGCGGCGGGGAAGTGATTAATGTGACCTCCACTTCGATCGTTGAAGGTAAAAAAATTGCCCTGATCGGCGATCTGGTCAGTTGTCCGATCCAGGGCCATGGCATTAATCGTATTGTCAGCTCTGAACCCGGCTGGATGTCTGATGGTAAAGCCGCCGCCTTTGACGGCGCGTTATGCCAGTGCGGCTGCCGGGTGATCGCCAGTACCAGCACGTCGATAATGGGGTAAGGAATGTACTGGACGATACCGGAACCGTACGCGATCCCCTCTGTAAAACCATTGCGCTGGAGCGGCTGGTGGCGGGGTTTTTCGCTGTGCGCCATGGCGATACTGCTCGTGGGATGCGGTGGCTATTTCTGGCTTAAAGACCCGTGTTTGCTGCTGTATACCTTTGGCGGCGTGGTGGTGCTGATTCTGGTATTTGCCGGTATCGCAGGCTGGAATATGTACCGCTATGGCGTGGAAGCGGAGCATGCGGAGGACATCAGTAATCTTAACCGGTTGACGACGCTTCAGTGGCAGCGCTGGGCGCAGCAGTCGGTGGCGGTGCTGGGTTTTCATGCCTTTTTCCCGTCGGCGGTATTGTCTCCGGGTCACAACGAAGGCCCGGTCAACGGGGACAAACCGTTGCTGTTGCCCCCTTTTAACGGGTGTAACGCAGTATTCCAGGACCTGTTGTTGTCGTTGTTGCCGGAGTTACAGCAACTGGTTGCGGAACGTATTTTGCTGGAGGTCACTCTGCCGGAAGGCTGTGGTATGGATGAGTGGCAGCAGTTTACGGGAGCCTGGCAGATGCTGGGGTTGCCAGTATCATCACTGCTGATATCGCCAGTGGCGCCGGACTCCTATGGCGTGCAGATGAAAAACTGGCTTTCTGCCCCCTCTGCGACGGCCCGCCTGGTGATTGTTCATCACTGGGATGCTCAGCATACCGCCACCGAAGGGGCTGTTATCTGGCTGCTGGCCCCACAAACCGGGCACGAGTCTGGGCTTCCGGTACGTTGCTCCCTGCATCGCCCGATGCGAACCCCGCTGCCCGTACAGGCCGCCACATTTCGCCGCTTCCTTGATTACCAGCCTTTAACCACGGACATGAATGGCCTGTGGACGGATGCCATCACCCGTGACCATGCGGATGCACTGTTGATTGCACACAGTCAGCGCCCGCAGCTGGAAGACAGTGATAGCGATAAAAATGAAACCGCAGTACCGCCTCCCTTACCTGAGCAGCATTATTTACCCCACTGGCTGGGTAAAACGGGTCCGTACCATGACTGGTTCACGGTCACCCTGATGATGCAGATGACCCAGGCAAAACCCGGCGTACAGTGTGCCATGATTAACGACGGCGATGCTGCGCTGTTGAGCTGCGTCAGCGCCGGAGCACTCTATAATGAATAACCGTTTTTTTAATCTCTCCCGTATTACCGGCGTCACACTGGTGATGGCGCTGGTGGCTCTGGTCAGCGGCGCATTGCTGTGGTGGCTGGGGCCACACTGGCAGCTCTCGCGACAGCAGCAGGGGCTTTACTGGCTGACCCTGAACGCCTTCGTTTGCGCAGTGCTGGGCGTGTGGCGTTACCGTAAGCAGAGTGAACCCGGAGCGGTGAGTGAACAAACCGGTTCAGATTCTGCGTCCGCCCCGCTGAGTAATCATGAGCAGGGCACCCTGACCGAAATCCGTGATTACCTTAAACATCGCTACGGGCTCAACTGGCGCAACAAAGTCCGTTTTGTGGTGATAGCTGGACACCACCGTACTGCTAATCTGGCGGTGCCCGGTATTGCGGAGGCGGGCTGGCTGGAAGCCAACAACGTTGTCGCCGTATGGGGCGGCAGTCTGCTCCCGGGAGCCGACTGCGCCCGTATCGCGGTGCTGCGTAAACTTAAACGCTGTGCGGTCAGCGCGATAGTGCTGGTCTATGACGGCGAACTGCGTCAGGCGATGCAGGGCGACCTGATTGTTCGCCAGCTTAACGAACGCTA
>NZ_VXJV01000020.1 GCF_008692785.1 Salmonella enterica subsp. diarizonae | reverse complement strand
GTGGCGCATGGATACAGATGAAAGGCGGGAGTATCACCCTGGGCGGCTCCGGTAACGTCACGGTGAAGGCCGGAACGCTGGAGAAGCTGGGGGCGGCATCGATGCAGGGCAGTATCAGCCTGCCGGAGGGCTGTTCAACAATGAAGGCGCCTAAAGATGCGGCTGAGCCACTGTGAGGACGACCCTGTGACTATCATGTACGATTTCAGTCCGCAGGCCGTCACGCAACAGGCGGACGTTTTGCTGACTCAGGTGCAGGCCGCCATCACTGAGCGTCAGGAATATGTATACCTGCTTATCGACCGGGAGGCATTGCCGGAAGATATGATGCACCCGTTTATTTGCGCACTGATGGACCAGCGCCCGGTGCCGGTCACGCTGCCGCACCGCAACCTGAGCATGGACCGCCATCCCTGGCTGATACCACTCGACCTGACGCAGGCTACCCATCACGCCCTGCTGGAGAGCAGCATCCGTCATGCCCTGGAAGAGCAACATCCTGACCGCCTGTGCAATGGTGGCGGTCGGGCAGTTTGCGGCTGGCTGACCAGCCCTTACGAAACCGCTGTCATGGCAAAACAACTCGGTTACACGGCCATTCAGCGGCTGATTTCTGGACAACAGATACTGCTGCGGTATTACGACCCGGCGATACACGGCATCCTGTGGCCGCAACTGGATGATGTGCAGCATGAACGCTGGCTGGGCGTGCTTTCCGGCTGGCATTACCCGGACGGTGATGGCAGGCTCGTCAGCCACGACCATTCTCCGTCGCCATACCCGTATATGACGTTCTCCCTGATGGTGAACCCGGAGGATGAAATTCACATCAGTCAGACCGGTAAAATCGTCCGTGTCCTGGAACACTATCGGCAGGCACATATCAACAAGCCCCGTCACGATGAAGCCACTGCAGTCACGATTATTCGCAGGGCGCTGAAACGCGCGCAGCAGCTGCACGGTTTTGACAACGATACCGACCAGCAGGCGCTGGCGCTCGACTGCCTGCGGTTACATCCTGAACTGGATATGCATCCCCGGATGAAGATTTTGCTTTCACCACGCGAGCGGGAGCCGGACACGGATTACGCCATCTGCACTGGCGCACTGTCTGACCGGGACTGGCAGCAGCTCTGCCACGACCTGAACACCGAAGAGACGAACGCGTCCGCATCTGACGCAAGGAGCCCTGTATGACAACCTCTCCCCTGGGGCCGAAACCCTGCTCACACTGCCAGATATCCGGCCCGGCGATATTGCCGGTACGTTATGCCGTGGTGCCTGCCGGGCTGTCGGCCAGCGTTCCGGCCTGGGCGAAGCCGGACACGCCGTTCCCCACCGGCGACGGCTATGACTACCTGCTGCGCGCCCTGCGTCAGGGCTTTGTGTATGTGTATTACGAAAGTAACCGTCAGTGGGAAGGCTGGTCGGTAGCGGAAGACGGCAGCCTGTGGAAACAGCCCTCCGCTGCGTATGCACGGTCGCAGAAAAAATCTGACTGCACCATGCCGTACCACAACCCAACCAATCTGGAGATGCTCATCCTCAGTCCTGCTGCCCTGAAGGGCAACTGCTGGATTGCATTCACATCGGCCAAATGGCGGACCGGTACGCTGGAGCGCTACGGCTCTGATGCGAACGCCCGTAAGAAACGGATGCAGTGCGTGGAATACTGGCAGTGGACCACGCCTGCTAACGAACAGCGTGTCGCCCAGGCAAGCGTTGAGGTGCTCAATGAAATAGCTGACTACATGACGCCGGGCCCTGCCTGCCCCGTACTGACGCTGCCGTATAACCCGCCGGTACGGCGTATCAGCCGCACGGACAGCGCATCACCGTGGTTTTATTTTGATGAAGGCGAAGTGCGGGCTCAGGGCACCCTGACGTCGTGGAGCCGCCGCCGCTGTGAGCAGGCGCAGCGGACAATAGACGCGATGCAGAAACAGGGGGCCGGGGTTAACCGCTACGACAAACCCATTACCCAACTGGTGGTGGCGCTGGATGATGCGGCGGGTATTGCTCATGAGCTGGCGGGATTCAGTGATGATATGGCCGCCCTGCATGCGGGCTGGCTGGACGAGCTGTCGATTGAGTTTATGAGTGTGCAGTCACTGGCTGGTGCCCGCAACCAAATCCAGCAGATGGAAAAAGCGCTGGCAGAAAAGCACACACTGGATGCCTTCAGCAGTACTGCAAATTACGGCATGGATAAGGTTTCTGGTGGTGTCATCGCGATGGTGCCGGGCGCTGACACGCAGCGTCAGTCGGCACTGAATGATCTGTTGCAACGGGCGCAGTTGTCATCAGAACAGGCGGGTGATGAGGCGCTGGCGACCAGTTGGGCGAAGTACGATGCGGAGCTGAATCACGACAAGATAAATGCCTTCAACGCCTGTTATGAACAGTTTTGTAAGGTGATAGCCACCCGGATGGAAGCCCTGCACGGTTTGCGTATCGACTGGCTTAAGTCTGCGCCGTTTATTACCTGTAGCCAGGATTTTTACTCCACGAGTGTGGAGGACAACCTGAGCTATCGAGAAATTGTGGATTATGCGCTGGCCTCGCTGAACCTGACCGATACCGGCGCACAGTGGCTGGACAGTCTGATAAACCAGTATTCCGCGAAATCCGAAAGTAACCTGGTCTGGCGCTCGCTGCTGCTCAATAACCCCGATGTGATAGCCGATATGACCGCCTATCTGGAAAGCCTGGCAAAGAGCCACGGCAAAACAGAGAAAGCGGACGAAGCATCCTTCCTGGCGGCGGTGGCCCCGCTGGCAGGCAAGCTGAATGAAGCATATGCCGGTGCCAATGAAGCACTGGAGCGACCCGCCACGCCGTCTTCATCGTTCTCGCGGATGATGCTGTACTGTGACCGTCGCCTGAGCACATTTGGCGATCGCTTCTTTAACATCAGCCGCGCCGGTAAGTTTCTGGACGGGTTAAACGGGTTGCTGACGAAAACACTGTTCCAGGTGGTATCCGGTGTGTCATTTGATAATGCGGTGCAACTGTCACTCGGGCAGTTACAGGACGGTGATACGTTCAGAAGTCAGCTCCTGGAGGATATGAAGTATTCGGGAGCGACTGAACGGCGGGCAACACTGAACAGATATAAAACGCGTTTCGATGAATTCAGTAAAATTGCTGAAGGCGAAAGCGCCCTGAAAGGGGCCCGAATCAAATTGCTGGCGCTGTTCTTCAACGGGCTGGAATTCAAAAATCAGCTGCAGGAGAGCAAAGGGGATTCAAAAAGCCATGCGCAGATCGCGTCCGCGTTCCTTGGGACTCTTAGCACAACCACAGAGATTATTGAACCGGCGGTTAAACACGGTATTCAGAATGGGGCCGGAACCACAAGCGTGAAGTTTGTGGGGACAAGTGCTGGGATGTCGGCTGCGGTGATTAATCTGGCTCTGGATACTGAGGCATTGGTGTCGGAATTTTCGTCTGATCATTGTCGGTGGATTTTTGTTGGACTGAATGGTGGAAAAGTGGCTGTGGATACTGGTTTGGCACTTAAGTCATTTGGTGGTTTGTTAGAAGTACTGGAGAATTTGTCACTGAAGGGCGCGTTTCTTGAGGCAATGGGAACATTTCTGGCAAAAAATACTGTTGCCCGAATAGTTAGTTTTTTTGCCAGTTGGGAAGTCATGATTGGAATGTTCCTAATAGAACAACTCATCACTTATTACTTTGGCAACGATTTACAGAAATGGTGTCGGGAGGGCGTATTCGGGCTGGAGCCTGATGACAAACTGAAGAGTACCTGGCAACTGGGCCCCAAAAATCCTCGTGACAAGGAGTATGACAACCAGCAGGAAGAATATCAAAAAGCACTGGGGGCTGTGTTATGACAAAGGACAGGAAATTTTCGGGAGAGTTTATTGCGTTTGATGAAATTAAAAGAGAACTGTCTAATGCAAAAATTGAAATACGTATAAGACAGGATGCTATTAATGAAGATCCGACTCTTCGAGCCAGTTTCGAGCAAGTAATAAAAGCTCAACAGGATAAAATTCCTCAACTGGAGGCAATCCTGGCAACTGAGCCGCCACCGCCAGAGCTACCACCTCGCCAGCTTCTGTTTAAAGTCAGTGGTGTGTTGGAAGAGTTCAACGTACAGAAAGTGATCGGCTATTTCACCGAGCGCGAATATGACCCTGAAGGATTTGCCAGACAGGTGGCAAGTGAGCAGGTGGGAAGTCTTTTACTTGCGGTAACGGGAAATGCTGCAGGTTCTGCCGTCACGGGACAAAGCAAGATTCGGAAGGATGATGCCTGTGATTTTGTTCGAGGAAAGATCAACGGTATTCCTTTTCATGGATGGCTGGGAAAAACAAATGCTCAACCCGGTGACTTCGTTGAAATGGCTGTGATGGGGCAAGGGGATCACTATGTAACTTACGCATTAATGATTCCTGAAATTCAGACTATTTCTATGACACCTCGTTGTGGGGCTGGAAGGGAAGCTGAAATCAGTTTCGGCAAATATGCGGTCATGGGGATAGGAAGCATTTTTCTGGTTATTTTAACATATCTTCGTATTCGTGGCGTTGACTGGGAAGGTATAGCCTTTTGTGCTGGTGTTTTCGCTTTCATGTTAGCGATGGCCTATTTTTTCGCCATGCGCAGTATCAGAAAGAACCCCGGTCCCGTTATTTTGTTGTCTGAATCTATTTTTTCCGCACTGGGGTTTTCTGATCCTCAATGGGTTAATTTGCCGGAAAAAACAAAAAAAAGGTTAAAAAGCGAACCTCCGCTAAAAGGTTCCAGGCCAATGCCGGATCGTAATGCCTGGCGAGACTACTTCTATTACTACTGAAAAGGATTTCTGATGAGCAAGGGCATTGTTCGCCTGCATGACAAACTCAGCAGCGGCGGGGAAGTGATCTCCGCCTCTTCCACCATGATTATCGACGGTATCAAAGCCGCATTACTCAACGATCTGGTGTCCTGCCCGATTGAAGGGCATGGCGTTAACCGTATTGTGGGTACGTCGCCGGAATGGCAGTCAGACAGTGAACAGGCCGCCTTTGATGGTGCGCTGTGCCAGTGTGGCTGCACGGTGATCGCCAGCGCCACCGGCGGTATTCTGGGGAGCTGAATCTGATGGCATGGAAAATCCCCGCGCCGGATGCGGTTCACTGGCCTGCCGCGCCGTCGTGGTCAGGCTGGTGGCGGGCGCTGATGTTAAGTTGTTCAGCCGTGGTGATGGCCGGATGCGGTATTTATTTCTGGCTGCATGACTCGCGGGCGCTGGTTTACGCCTTTGCCGGTGTGGTGGTGCTGATACTGCTGTTTGCCGGGATTGCGGGCTGGTGGATGTACCGTTACGGCGTACTCCTGGAGCACGCTGATGGCACCACGCAGTACAACGCCATGCTGGAAGCGCAGTGGCAGAGGTGGGCTCAAGAAGGCATGGTGGTGTCAGGCGTCAGTACTCTTTTCCCTGAACAGGTGCGGACACCGCAGGACAGTGGTGAGCCGGTAAGTACGTTGGCTCCGCTACGTCTGCCTGAATGTCCGGGGTCCACGTATTTGTTTACCGAATTGCTGGCTCCGCTGCGCGTGGCGTTACAGATTTTCATCCGCAATCAGTCGCTGACGGTCTGCCTGCCGGAAAGCGCGTCTGAGGACGACTGGCAATGTTTCCGGTCGGTGTGGGCGGCGCTGTCACTGCCAGTGTCGGCGATCCAGCTTTCGGAAATGAAGCCTGAGCCTTTCAGCCGCCAGATGACACTCTGGCAACAGAAAGATGCGGTGCGTACGGGCTGGCTCATTATCCGTCATAACTGGACGCCTGGCAGTGAAGGCACTCAGGGGGCGGTGGCCTGGTTGTTATCTCATCCGGATATCCGTACCGGGCTGCGGCCCTGTGCCACGCTGCACCGTGTGTTCCCCACCGATAATACCTTACCTGACGGTGATCTCCGGCAGTTTCTGCAATATCAGTGTGTCAGCAATACGATGAAAGGCGTGTGGTCTGATGCGGTCACTCAGCCACATATCAGTCGTCTGATGGTCGCCCTGAGCCAGCAGCATAAGGCTGTAGCCGAGCAGGGGGAAGCGACGGTCATTCCACCCGCATCACCGGTTCAGCAGTATCTGCCTCACTGGCTGGGCGAGATGAAAGACGGTGAAACATGGTTTGCGGTCACGCAGGCAATACAGATGGCAGAACATACCCGTGAAACGCAGGTGCTGGCACTGGCTAAGGGAAATGACAAACTGAAGAGCACCTGGCAACTGGGCCCCAAAAATCCTCGTGACAAGGAGTATGACAACCAGCAGGAAGAATATCAAAAAGCACTGGGGGCTGTGTTATGACAAAGGACAGGAAATTTTCGGGAGAGTTTATTGCGTTTGATGAAATCAGGCGAAAGAAAAGCCATTGCGAAACAATCATTGAAGTTAACAACAAATGGGCGGTTGAGCATCCTGACGAATGTGATCCTCTAAAGCTTGAACGGGAGAACGAGCAAGCGTCTGCTGAGATAACTCAGTTGGACGCAATCCTGGCAACAGAACCACCACCGCCAGAGCTACCACCTCGCCAGCCTTTGTTCAAAGTCAGTGGAATGTTGGAAGAGTTTAGCGTGCAGAAAGTCATCGGTTATTTTACTGATCGTGAATATGACCCAGAAGCCTTTGCTCATCAGGAATCTCGCAACCAGGTAGGGGGATTGTTAGTGGCGATGACAGGCAATACTGCAGGAGCAGCGGTAACAGGCCAAAGTCAGGTTCGAATGAGTGATGCAAGTGATTTTGTACGTGGGAAGATCAATGGCGTTTCATTCAGTGGCTGGCTGGGGAAAACCAATGTAAAGGTTGGTGATTTCGTGGAAATGGCTGTGATGGGTAGAGAAGAACACTATGTCGTATACGCAATAGCTCTCCCCGAACTTAGAACTATCACTATGACGCCATATTGTCGCCATGGGCGAGAAATCGATGTTTTTTATGAGTATCGATCAGGAATTTTTTTGATTGGCGGCTTTTTTACTGTTTTGCTCCTTTTTGTTTTTTTGCCTCTAAGTCACTTTCTCTTGAGGATTTTTTGAAGCTCGTCGTAATTTCCTATTCCATCACGGCATATGCCTGTTTCCGTGGTGTACGCAAGCAACGAAAAAGGCCTAAACCGACGACGCTTCTGGCCGAGGCCATTTTTACTGTACTTGGTTTTAATGAGCCAAAGCGGGTTGATTTGGAAAAAATCACCAAAGAGCAAATTAAAGTGCTGCCCCCTGATTTATTGACTTCAGATGGCCGTGAAATGCCCTCTCGTACTTCATACCTGGATGGTTTTTTTTACTATTGATAGGAATTTTCTATGAGCAAGGGCATTATTCGTCTGCACGACAAACTCAGCAGCGGCGGGGAAGTGATCTCCGCCTCTTCCACCATGATTATTGACGGTATTAAAGCTGTATTACTCAACGACCTGGTGTCCTGCCCGATTGAAGGGCATGGCGTTAACCGTATTGTGGGTACGTCGCCGGAATGGCAGTCAGACAGTGAACAGGCTGCTTTTGATGGTGCGCAGTGCCAGTGCGGCTGCACGGTGATCGCCAGCGCCACCGGCGGTATTCTGGGGAGCTGAATCTGATGGCATGGAAAATCCCCGCGCCGGATGCGGTTCACTGGCCTGCCGCGCCGTCGTGGTCAGGCTGGTGGCGGTCGCTGATGTTAAGTTGTTCAGCCGTAGTGATGACCGGATGCGGTATTTATTTCTGGCTGCATGACTCGCGGGCGCTGGTTTACGCCTTTGCCGGTGTGGTGGTGCTGATACTGCTGTTTGCCGGGATTGCGGGCTGGTGGATGTACCGTTACGGCGTACTCCTGGAGCACGCTGATGGCACCACGCAGTACAACGCCATGCTGGAAGCGCAGTGGCAGAGGTGGGCTCAAGAAGGCATGGTGGTGTCAGGCGTCAGTACTCTTTTCCCTGAACAGGTGCGGACACCGCAGGACAGTGGTGAGCCGGTAAGTACGTTGGCTCCGCTACGTCTGCCTGAATGTCCGGGGTCCACGTATTTGTTTACCGAATTGCTGGCTCCGCTGCGCGTGGCGTTACAGATTTTCATCCGCAATCAGTCGCTGACGGTCTGCCTGCCGGAAAGCGCGTCTGAGGACGACTGGCAGTGTTTCCGGTCGGTGTGGGCGGCGCTGTCACTGCCACTGTCGGCGATCCAGCTTTCGGAAATGAAGCCTGAGCCTTTCAGCCGCCAGATGACACTCTGGCAACAGAAAGATGCGGTGCGTACGGGCTGGCTCATTATCCGTCATAACTGGACGCCTGGCAGTGAAGGCACTCAGGGGGCGGTGGCCTGGTTGTTATCTCATCCGGATATCCGTACCGGGCTGCGGCCCTGTGCCACGCTGCACCGTGTGTTCCCCACCGATAATACCTTACCTGACGGTGATCTCCGGCAGTTTCTGCAATATCAGTGTGTCAGCAATACGATGAAAGGCGTGTGGTCTGATGCGGTCACTCAGCCACATATCAGTCGTCTGATGGTCGCCCTGAGCCAGCAGCATAAGGCTGTAGCCGAGCAGGGGGAAGCGACGGTCATTCCACCCGCATCACCGGTTCAGCAGTATCTGCCTCACTGGCTGGGCGAGATGAAAGACGGTGAAACATGGTTTGCGGTCACGCAGGCAATACAGATGGCAGAGCATACCCGTGAAACGCAGGTGCTGGCACTGGCTAAGGGAAGCGAGGCGTTTTTGATGAGTGTCAGCAGTGGAGGTGATAATGTCGCTTAAGGGACAGGTCTGGCGACCATCGGGGGCAACCCTGTTTACGCTGGTGTCGGGAGTGCTGTCAGCCGGAGTGGTATGGCTGCTGGGTAAACATTACGGACTCTCTCCTGCACAGATGGGCCTGGTCTGGCTGGGTGTTCAGGCGTTGTTGACGGCCGTAATGGCTGGCTACCGGTTGTATCAGCAGCGGGAGCCCAAATCAGACGATGACAGGCAGGCTAAAACAGCGCGGGAAAAAGTCTCCACACCGGCGTATATCACGGAGATGTGTGACTACCTTAAGCATCACTACGGGCTGACCTGGCGCAGAAAGATGCGGTTTGTGGTGATTTGCGGTTCACCGAACCAGACAGACCTTGCTGTACCGGGCCTGACGGAAGCCGGATGGCTGGAAGCCAACAACGTTGTCGCCGTATGGGGCGGTAGTCTGCTCCCGGGGGCTGACAGCGCCCGTATCGCGGTGCTGCGTAAACTTAAACGCTGTGCGGTCAGCGCGATAGTGCTGGTCTATGACGGCGAACTGCGTCAGGCGATGCAGGGCGACCTGATTGTTCGCCAGCTTAACGAACGCTATAAAAAACTGGGCTGGCGTGTGCCGCTGTATCTGTGGGAAGTGCAGAAGAGCGCGTGGTCGCAGGAGGGCCGCGAGACTCAGCCGGTGGGTTGCCTGCTGGCCCCGCACACCACGCCGCCGGAGCTGGTGGAGACCCTGAAATCGCTACCGGACACGTTGATAGAGCCTGGCGTTCAGCAGGGGCTGGGCAGCCATACGCATGATTTCCTGTTGCGTCTGGGCTGGCAGTTGCGTAACGGGATGGCGGAGCGCTTTCATGCGCTGGCGGTTTCGCTGCTCACCGGCCCTTATGCCGTGCCGCTGCGCGGGGTGATGTTCAGCCCGGCGGTTTACCCGAAGGACGGAACCGACAGACAGCGCTGGCTGCCGGATAACAGCTGGAACGCCATTCTGAACGATTTGCCCTCGCTCAGAATCCAGCGTGCCGGAATGGCGTGGGAGCGCACGCTGTATCAGGCGGTGCTGGTGGCCCTCGGTCTGACCTGCGCGGGCGTACTCTTTTCCTGGAACACCAACCGTCAGGAGATTACCGACGCACAGCAACTGGCAGTAACAGCCCGTGATGAACACCAGAACGCGGATAAACGACTGGCTGCACTGGGTGAGTTGCAGCGGGAGATGGCGCGCCTGCAGTACCGGAGTCAGCACGGCGTGCCGTGGTACAGCCGCTTTGGCCAGAGCCAGAATGATGACCTGCTGGCCCGCCTGTGGCCGGAGTATGCCCGCAGCGCGTTGCCGCTGTTGCGTGATGCCTCCGCCGCCAGGTTGCGTGACGCGCTGACCGCCTGGAATGCGCTACCTGCTGACAGCGACCCGCGGGCAAAACTGAGCCGGGATGCGTATAACTGGCTGAAAGCCTGGCTGATGTTAAACCGTCCGGAGAAGATGGACGCGAATTTCTTCACCTCAACGGTGATGGCCCTCTGGCCACGCCGTGATGGCGTGGCACCCGGTGTCTGGCAGTACGAGGGGCCCCGACAACTGGCCTTTCTGGCGCAGAATCTGCCGTCACACCCGGCCTGGAAAATTGCCTCAGACCCGCAACTGGTCGCCACCACCCGCAGCGCCCTGTTGCGCCTGATTGGTCAGCGTAATGCTGAATCGGCGCTCTACCAGAAAATGCTGGTGCAGGTCTCCCGTAACTACGCCGATATGCGTCTCACCGATATGACCGGCGACACGGATGCCTCGCGATTGTTCACCACCGATGACGTGGTGCCGGGGATGTTCACCCGCCAGGCGTGGGATGATGCGGTTCAACCGGCGATTGATAAAGTGGTCAGCGAACGCCGGGACGAGATTGACTGGGTGCTGAGCGATAACCGGCACCCGGTGATGCAGGATATTTCTCCGGAAGCGCTGAAAGCCCGGCTGACGGAACGCTACTTCACTGATTATGCCAGCGCCTGGCTGGATTTCCTCAACAGCATCCGCTGGCAGAAAGCCGCCACGCTCTCCGATGCCATTGACCAGCTCACCCTGATGGCGGATGTTCGCCAGTCGCCGCTGGTGGCGCTGATGAACACGCTCAACACCCAGGGGCGTGCCGGACAACAGCAGGAAGCTCTGACCGACTCGCTGGTGAAATCAGCGAAAAATCTGCTCAGTACCGATGACGCGAAAGCCATCGACCAGAAAGCCGGAGCGCACGGTCCTCTCGATGCAGCCTTTGGTCCTGTGCTGGGGCTGATGGACACGAAGGGCAGTGGTGATAACAGCCTGAGTCTGCAGACCTTCCTCACCCGCGTTACCCGCGTGCGTCTTAAGCTCCAGCAGGTCACCGGTGCCGCCGACCCGCAGGCGATGATGCAGGCGCTGGCGCAGACGGTGTTCCAGGGGAAATCGGTGGATATCACCGATACCCGTGACTACGGTAGTCTGGTGGCTGCCAGTCTCGGTCAGGAATGGAGTGGCTTTGGTCAGGCGGTGTTCGTGCAACCGATGGAGCAGGCCTGGCAGCAGGTGCTGTCGCCCACTGCAGAGAGCATTAATAATCAGTGGCAGCAGGCCATCGTCAACGACTGGCAGCAGGACTTCAATGACCGCTGGCCGTTTTCGCCGGATAAACAGAGCGAAGCATCGCTGCCGCTGTTGTCGCAATACCTGCGTAACGACACCGGGCGCATCACGCAGTTTGTGAAAACCAGCCTGGGCGGCGTGCTGCGCAGGGAAGGTCGTCACTGGGTGCCGGATGCGATTGCCGCACAGGGGCTGCACTTTAACCCGGACTTCCTGAATGCCCTGAACCAGCTCAGCGAACTGGCGGATGTGGCGTTTACCGGCGGTGACGCCAGCGTACATTTTGCGCTGATGGGCAAACCGGCCCGTGACGTGATGCAGACCGACCTCTATCTCGACCAGCAAAAGCTGGACTACCACAACCAGGTGGAGAACTGGCAGCCGTTCGTCTGGCCGGACAGCCAGTGGAAACCGCATACCACGTTAACCTGGACCAGCGTCAGCGCCGGAGAGCGTATTTACGCCGACTACCCCGGAAGCTGGGGCTTTATCCGCCTGCTGGACAGGGCGCAGGTTCAGGCCACCGACAACAGCACCTTTATTCTGAGCTGGAAGGTGAAAGACGGCAGTCCGCTGAACATTATGATGCGTACAGATGCAGGTGAAGGCCCGCTGGCGCTGCTGAAGCTGAAAGGGTTCAGACTGCCGCAGCAGGTGTTCCTTGATACGGATAGCGTCCCTGATGTGCCGTCAGATAACGGTGGCGGAGACGGACTGTAATGAACGATTTAACGCTGAGCGGCTTCGGCAACGAATGCGCTATCTGTGACTTATTAAGTACTTATCCTGCAGGGTTTCTCAATGCACTTTTCTCACCATTTCACCAGCTTTAAAGATATGGTCGTAACTGGCGTGCAGGCGCTACTGATGCTGCCTGTTATCCTGATGATGCTGGCATCGGCCCTGATGTGTCCCCGTGCTGCCGGTGCTATTTTCCTGGTACTTAGCGGCGTCCTCTTTTTTACTGATACCCGTACGTTTTACAGAGGTTTTTGGGGCGGGATTCTTGATTGTCTGCTCTCTTTTTGTCCCTTCGTTCTCCTGGTCTGTATCGTCGGGATGATCATCAAGTTCTGTACTGAAAAAGCAAAGATACCAGACGGAGACAGTTAATGGACGACCTGACCCTCCGCTACTTCGACACCGAAATGCGCTACCTGCGTGATGCGGCGCGGGAGTTTGCTGAGCTGCATCCGGAAGAGGCCCGGCAGATGGGACTGACGATGAACGGTGCGATGGATGAGTCTGTGACCCGCCTGTTCCAGGGCTTTGCCTTCCTGATGGGGCGTGTTCGGCAGAAACTCGATGATGACTACCCCGAACTGACCGAAGGTGTTATCAGCCTGCTGTGGCCGCACTATCTGCGCCCGCTGCCGTCGATGTGCGTGGTGGAAATTGCCCCTGAGCCGGACGGACTCAAGCACAGCGACACGGTGCATCAGCACACCGAAGTGATTTCCGCGCCGGTGGGCGACAACCGGATTCGCTGTCGTTACCGCACCACGCGACCGCTGACCCTGCAGCCGCTCGCCCTTGAGACGGCGAGTGTCTTTGCGGAGCCGGAGGGTGCCAGCGCCCTGCGTTTGCGTTTTTCCTGCGGTAACACGGCGGACTGGCGGCGGCTCGACCTCTCCGCGCTGCCGGTATACCTGAACGGCGATGCGCCGCTGGCCTCACTGCTGCATCTGTTTCTGACCCGCCGGGTGGCCCAGGTTTACCTTCGTTTGCCGGGCAATATGGACCGCCAGCCCTTACCGCTGCGCTTTCGCGCCAGCGCCTTTGATGATGATGCGCATCTGTGGGAGGTGGAAAAGAGCGGGTACAGCAGCTATCAGCATCTGCTGGAATACTTTACCTTCCGCGAGAAGTTTATGTTCGTCTCGCTGGAAGGGCTGGAGCAGGTTGCCTGGCCTGAAACGCTGCCCTGGTTTGAGCTGGAGTTACGTTTCACGCAGCACTGGCCGCACGATTTCACGGTCAGCGAAGAGAACCTGCGCCTGCACTGCGTGCCGGTGGTGAACCTGTTTCGCCTCGATGCGCGTCCGCTGGCGATTAATGCAGAACAGACCGACTATCGCCTGCAGCCGCTGCGCGATGATGACCCGCATACCGAAATCTTTGCGGTTGAATCCGTGGCGGCCTCGTTTGAAGAGGATGCGCTGCGTTACACATCGTTTCGTCTCTTTGAACAGCAGGGCGGGATGTACCGGCATGAGCGACCGGCCCGCTACTTTCATACCCGCGTGCAGCGTGGCCCCTCCGGGCGTACGGAAACGTGGTTAATCCTCGGTGGCGAAGCGTTTGAACGGGAGCGCCTGCAGCCGGATGACCCTCTGGCGCTGAGCCTTACCGGCACCAATGGGTGTCTGCCGCGTAAAACCCTGCAGAGCGTGTTGCTGGAACAACTCTGCGGCACACAGCAGACCCCGGTGCGCGTGC
>NZ_VXJV01000019.1 GCF_008692785.1 Salmonella enterica subsp. diarizonae | reverse complement strand
TGGCGTATATTACGCTTTCCTCTTTCAGAGTCAACCCTGAATGTCAGGATTTTTCTCTTCAACCGACCGGTTGTTTGTGTGAAGTGATTCACATCCGCCGTGTCGATGGAGGCGCATTATAGGGAGTTCTCTGCTGACCGCAATAGAAAAATTGCAGAAAAATGACTGTTTGCTGCATTCCCCAGCAAAACCCCTGGTTATACCCATTTACGCACAGACTTATCCACAAAATGCGCGTTCATTTCTTGGATCTTCTCACTCTGCAAACGATCTTTCAGGGATAAAAGCGGGGCCAGAATTTAAAAAGAAAAATTCGCGAGCGTTGCGCAAACGTTTTCGTTACAATATCGCCGCAAAATGAGGATGCCCCGTAAGGGGCGTTAGCTGAGTTTTTCACGAAAAATTCAGCTAACGCTCTCTGTAATCGTCAAATCCAGGGGATTTACCATGCAACAACGTCGTCCAGTCCGCCGCGCTTTGCTCAGTGTTTCTGACAAGGCCGGTATCATCGAATTCGCCCAGGCACTTTCCGCACGCGGTGTGGAGCTGCTGTCAACAGGGGGCACCGCTCGCCTGTTAGCAGAAAAGGGTCTGCCAGTGACCGAAGTTTCCGATTACACCGGTTTCCCGGAAATGATGGATGGACGCGTGAAGACCCTGCATCCAAAAGTCCACGGCGGCATCCTCGGTCGTCGCGGCCAGGACGATGCGATCATGGAACAGCATCACATCGCCCCTATCGATATGGTTGTCGTTAATCTGTATCCGTTCGCCGAGACCGTGGCCCGTGAAGGGTGCTCGCTGGAAGATGCGGTAGAGAACATTGATATCGGCGGCCCGACCATGGTGCGCTCTGCTGCCAAGAACCATAAAGACGTGGCTATCGTGGTGAAGAGCAGCGACTACGACGCTATTATTAAAGAGATGGACGCCAACGACGGTTCCCTTCTGCTTGCAACCCGCTTCGATCTCGCCATCAAAGCTTTTGAGCACACCGCCGCCTACGACAGCATGATTGCCAACTACTTTGGCAGCATGGTTCCGGCCTACCACGGTGAAAGCAAAGAAGCCGCTGGTCGCTTCCCGCGCACCCTGAACCTGAACTTCATTAAGAAGCAGGATATGCGCTACGGCGAGAACAGCCACCAGCAGGCGGCCTTCTATATAGAAGAAGAGGTAAAAGAAGCCTCTGTCGCTACCGCTCAGCAGGTTCAGGGCAAAGCCCTCTCTTATAACAACATTGCCGATACCGACGCAGCGCTGGAGTGCGTGAAAGCGTTCAGCGAACCGGCCTGCGTCATTGTTAAACACGCCAACCCATGCGGCGTGGCGGTCAGCACTTCTATTCTCGACGCTTATGACCGCGCGTACAAAACCGATCCGACTTCCGCATTCGGCGGCATCATCGCCTTCAACCGCGAACTGGATGCTGAAACCGCGCAGGCGATCATCTCTCGCCAGTTTGTCGAAGTGATCATCGCCCCATCCGCCAGCGAAGAAGCGCTGAAAATCACCGCCGCCAAACAGAACGTACGCGTGCTGGTTTGCGGCCAGTGGGCGGTACGCGTGCCAGGTCTCGATTTCAAACGCGTGAACGGCGGCCTGTTGGTGCAGGATCGTGACCTGGGCATGGTGAGCGAAAAAGACCTGCGCGTTGTCACTAAACGCCAGCCAACCGAACAGGAGCTGCGCGATGCGCTGTTCTGCTGGAAGGTGGCGAAGTTCGTCAAATCCAACGCCATCGTCTACGCCAAAGAGAACATGACTATCGGCATCGGCGCCGGTCAGATGAGCCGCGTCTACTCCGCGAAAATCGCCGGGATTAAAGCCAGTGACGAAGGGCTGGAAGTGAAAGGTTCCGCCATGGCCTCTGACGCCTTCTTCCCGTTCCGCGACGGTATTGATGCCGCTGCAGCCGTGGGTGTGAGCTGCGTGATCCAGCCTGGCGGCTCTATCCGTGATGATGAAGTGATTGCCGCTGCCGATGAACACGGTATTGCGATGATCTTCACCGACATGCGCCACTTCCGCCATTAATGGAGCGAAACATGAAAGTATTAGTGATTGGCAACGGCGGGCGCGAGCACGCGCTGGCGTGGAAAGCGGCACAGTCGCCAAAAGTAAAAACCGTGTTCGTCGCTCCGGGTAACGCCGGTACTGCGCTGGAACCCACGCTGCAAAACGTCGCTATCAGCGTGACCGATATCCCGGCACTGCTAAGTTTTGCCCAAAACGAGAAGATTGACCTGACTATCGTCGGCCCGGAAGCGCCGCTGGTAATCGGTGTGGTTGACGCTTTTCGTGCTGCGGGCCTGAAAATCTTCGGCCCGACCGAAGGCGCAGCGCAACTGGAAGGTTCTAAGGCCTTCACCAAAGATTTCCTCGCCCGTCATAACATCCCGACGGCGGAGTACCAGAACTTTACCGAAGTGGAACCAGCGCTGGCGTATCTGCGTGAGAAAGGCGCGCCAATTGTGATCAAAGCTGACGGCCTGGCTGCCGGTAAGGGTGTGATCGTAGCGATGACGCTCGAAGAAGCGGAAGCCGCGGTGCAGGATATGCTGGCCGGCAATGCCTTTGGCGATGCGGGCCACCGCATCGTGATTGAAGAGTTCCTCGACGGCGAAGAAGCGAGCTTTATCGTGATGGTCGATGGCGAGCACGTGCTGCCGATGGCGACCAGTCAGGATCACAAACGTGTGGGAGATAAAGACACCGGTCCTAACACCGGCGGTATGGGCGCTTACTCTCCTGCTCCCGTGGTCACTAATGAAGTCCACCAGCGCACCATGGAACGGATCATCTGGCCTACCGTGAAAGGCATGGCGGCGGAAGGGAACACCTACACCGGTTTTCTGTATGCAGGCCTGATGATCGACAAGCAAGGCAACCCAAAAGTAATCGAGTTCAACTGTCGCTTTGGCGATCCGGAAACGCAGCCGATCATGCTGCGCATGAAATCGGATCTGGTGGATCTTTGCCTCGCCGCCTGCGACGGTAAGCTGGATGAGAAAACTTCCGAGTGGGACGACCGCGCCTCGCTGGGTGTGGTGATGGCGGCCGGCGGTTATCCTGGCGACTATCGCACCGGCGATGTTATCCACGGCCTGCCACTGGAAGAGGTTGCGGACGGCAAAGTATTCCATGCCGGCACTAAACTCACCGATGACGATCGTGTGCTAACCAGCGGCGGTCGCGTATTGTGCGCCACCGCGCTGGGTGAGACCGTGGCCGACGCGCAGAAACGCGCTTACGCCTTAATGACCGATATCCACTGGGACGATTGCTTCTATCGTAACGATATCGGCTGGCGCGCCATCGAACGCGAGCAGAACTAACGCGATAATTTCGCCAGCAGCGTCTTACGCGTGATCCCTAACTGACGGGCGGCTTCCGTTTTGTTGCCACCCGTTTTTTCGAGCGCCGCCAGAATGACCTCTTTTTCCACATCGACCAACGGTTGGATCTCGGCGCTGTTTTCCGTTTTTATCGGCGTCGCTGCAATAGCGAGAGGAAGTTCGCGTTCAGAAATGTATTCTCCCGTCAGCAACACCACCGCCCGTTCGATAGCGTTTTCCAGCTCGCGTATATTACCCGGCCAGTCGTAGTGAATTAACAGATCCATCGCCTGTGGCGTGAAACCTTTTACCGCTTTACGGTTACGTCTGGCAAAACACCGCAGAAAATGGTCCGCCAGTAACGGAATATCCTCCCGACGCTGGCGCAAAGAAGGCATTTCAATCGTCACCACATTCAGGCGATAATAGAGATCCTGGCGAAAGCGACCGGCGTTCACCTCTTCCGCCAGGTCGCGATGGGTGGCGGCAATCAACCGAACATCCACAGAGATCGTCTGGTTGCTTCCCACGCGTTGCACTTCACGCTCCTGAATCGCACGCAGCAAACGTACCTGCATTAACGGCGAGATATCGCCGATTTCATCAAGAAACAATGTCCCACCGTCAGCTTCGACAAAGCGTCCCTCCCGACGTTTATCCGCGCCGGTAAACGCGCCTTTTTCGTGTCCGAACAGCTCGGACTCCAGCAGCGATTCATTAAGCGCCGCGCAGTTGAGCGTGACCAGCGGTTTATCACTCCGGGCGCTACAGGCGTGTAGCGCCCGCGCCACCAGCTCCTTGCCGGTACCGGAGTCTCCGTGAATCAATACCGTGGCGTCTGATGGCGCGACCATCGCGATTTCATTCAGTAAATGTTGCATCGCCGGACTTTCCCCAATCATGCCAAACTGCGCGGCAGGCACAGAAGGTGACTCGGCGGTGGCATCCCGCGTATGCGCCAGCGCGTTTTCCAGCGTCTCCTGCAGATGGTCAAAATCCAGCGGTTTAATTAAGTAGTCGAGCGCTCCAGCTTTCAACGCCTCTACCGCCGTTTCTACGCTGGAGAATGCCGTCATAATCAAAATCGGAATGGCGGGGTTGAGCGCTTTAATCTCTTTCAGCGTGGCGATACCGTCCATCTCCGCCATACGAACATCGCACAGTACCAGATCAAAGACTTTCTCACGCACCTGAGCCAACGCATCATGCCCACTGTAGGCCAGAGCGACCTTATAGCCCCAGCCCCGAAGCAGCGCCTGTAAAATCGTGCAGTGGCTGACATCATCATCCACAACCAGAATATCGATTTTTCCGCGTATCATCCTTGTTAATCCTGTTGTCTCGCTATCACTGGCAACCAGATAGTAAAGACCGCGCCTTTACCCTCAATACTTTTCACCTTAATCGCACCGCCATGCTGTTCGATGATATTTTGCACCACCGCCAGCCCCAGGCCTGTTCCGTCAGCTTTCGTCGTAAAATAAGGCGTAAAAATCGCCTCCAGCTGATCCGGGGCGATCCCTTTCCCGCTATCGGTAACAGTAATGATAACGCGGTCGGTCCCACTTTCTTTCGCCTCTACGGTAATCGTTCCCTGGCAGCCAATCGCATGAATAGCGTTCAGGTACAAATTCAACAGCACCTGAGTCAGCCTGTCCGGGTCAGCCTGAATACGCATAAGCGTCTCATTCGCCGTGAATCTCAACTGAATCTCTCTGCTTTGGGCATCCTGACTGACCAGATTCAGGGAGTGGGTAATAATATCATTGAGGTTAACCGCCTGGAGCGTCAGATGCGCGGGCTTTACCAGTTCGAGCAATTCGCTTACCACCCGGTTCAAACGGTCGGCCTCTTTGGCCATCACCTGCGCCAGTTCATGCGACTCGCCGCCGGCAGGCGTGCGCTCGGCAAAGTATTTCGCCAGTCCTTTGATGGACGAGAGCGGGTTACGAATTTCGTGCGCGACGCCCGCCGCCAGATGCCCCATCGCCACCAGCTTTTCTTTACGCTTCATTGCATCAAGCAGTTCTCTGTGCGAGCGTTGATAACGCTGATGCCAAAAAAAGGCCAGTAACGTTGCCAACAGCACCGCCGCTAAAGCAGACAACACAATCAGCGTATTACGCCACTCCCTTGCCTGGGTCGCGGCCAGCTCGCTGGCGTCAAAGGCAATAAAAATAGTTTGTTTCGCAGGTTCATCGTCATTGGCGCAACGCGCCATACCGTGACCTCTCATACCGAAAAGCGGCTGGAACTGGCGGTAAATTTCCAGCGCAGGCACCGTCTCGCCGCTATCAGCAACGTCGACGCGCCGCCAGCGCTCCTGCGGCCCGGGGTTTAGCTGATGCATTTCAGATGTGGAATAGAGCGATTTGCCCACCATGCCTGGGTTGCTATGAGTGATGATTACCCCCTGCGCATCCGTTACGGCGAACCACAACACGCCTGGCTGACCCGCCATCTCTTCCAGCAATGTCTGCTGCTGCGCGTGATGCATCCGCATTCCCATACCAACTCGCGTGCCGGATTCCAGAGCGCGAATGAGTACATTTCCCTTTTCCAGCAGCGTCTGCCTGGCGGCTGCGCTCTCACGGCCATAGTCGCGAATGACCATAATGGAAAATAGCCCCACCAGAATGAAGATCGCCACAGGTAGCAGCCGACTCAACCACGTTGCAGCGGCATCTTTATGTAATCGCATAAAACTCACAGGCTTCCCCGGCTCGTTTTTATTTTCCTTACTTTAAGCAGAGATCATGCCATTCTTCGCTCCGCATAACCGCGCGTTGTCGCACACCCTTCCGGATAAGCGGGTAAAAATGACTCGCCAGGCAGGCCATGCGAGTCATTTTTACTCGCTTTTTGCCGCCTGAAGCGGGTTAACTCGCTGTCCGACAAGGAATAGTGACCTGGCACGGAAGATGCAAGAGAAAGGATAAGATGAGCAACTGGAGAACGCAAAATGAAACGGAACAATAAATCAGCTATCGCGCTAATCGCCCTCTCGCTTTTGGCCCTGAGCTCCGGCGCCGCCTTCGCCGGGCATCACTGGGGCAACAATGACGGTATGTTGCAACAGGGAGGTAGCCCGTTAACAACGGAACAGCAGGCGACGGCGCAGAAAATTTATGATGATTACTATACGCAGACCAGCGCGCTGCGCCAGCAACTGATATCCAAACGTTATGAATACAACGCGCTGCTGACCGCCAGTTCGCCGGATACTGCGAAAATTAATGCGGTTGCCAAAGAGATGGAATCATTAGGCCAGAAGTTAGATGAGCAACGCGTGAAACGGGATGTCGCGATGGCGCAGGCTGGCATACCACGCGGCGCAGGAATGGGCTATGGCGGTTGCGGCGGCTATGGCGGCGGTTATCATCGCGGCGGCGGCCACATGGGTATGGGAAACTGGTAAAGCATTTTTGCCGAATGGCGGCTTCGCCATCCGGCATTCCATCAAAAGGTTTTCGCTTGCGGCTGCCAGTGACAGAAATCTGAATTCGCCACCAACAAAAGTTGCGATCCTTCCGGCGCCTCCAGCCATGCTACGCTCACCTCTACCGATGAGTGGTTCTGGCGGCGCTCAATGTGGCTTATTGCCCAGGAATCCAGATCCGGTTTCAGCGTTTCACCTTCACAAGTGGTTACCGTATGGTCGGCGTGCCACCGTCCCTGGCGTAGTATGACGCGCCCCAGACGCAATGCGTCGCTGGTCTGACGGATTTGTTCGGCGCGATAGCGATACAGGGCAATCTGATCGTTGGAAAGCTGCTGCTTCTGCCCCCCGACTTCACGCTGCATAAAACTGAGTTCGCCACGAGCGTCGAAACGCGCGCGAATGTGTTCTGGCGGTTTGCTGTAAATATTGAGTTCAATAAGCGAAAGCGTATCACCCTGCCAGCGATATTCGCTGGTCCTCGTGCTGCCGCTATGCCACGGGCTAAAAACAGAAAGCAGATGGACTTCATCGTTCGTATCTTTACGCCAGATACGTACCGCACCCTGATCGCCGGCAAAGCCGCTGGCAGTAAACGGAGGCGGTGAAGCGTTATGACTGCAGGCAGTCAGCAACAGCGCGCCCGAAAACAGAAGCGCACGACGCCAGACAGACAAAAGGGGCTGACGAGCCCCTTCGATAAAACTGTTCACAGCTACGCGTCTTACTTAACTGCGTCTTTCAGTGCTTTACCAGAAACAAATGCCGGTACGTTAGCGGCGGCGATTTTGATTTCTTTACCGGTCTGCGGGTTGCGGCCAGTGCGCTCAGCACGGTGGTTCACTTTGAAGGTACCGAAACCAACCAGTTGTACAGCATCGCCTTCTTTCAGAGACTCAGTAATAGCAGCCAGAGTGGATTCCAGAGCAGCTTTAGCCTGGGGTTTTAGACAGTTCTGCTTTGTCTGCAATTACATCAATCAGTTGAGTCTTGTTCATAAGTTATCCTTACAATGTGTTTATCGCTTGCTAAGCATCGAGTGCGACGGAAATGCCAGAAAAGCACTCTCCTGCATACACGCACCGATAGCCACTTTTTTTCGCCTCCCAAATGTAGACCAGACGGGGGGCAGAAGGGAAGCCTTATGGCACGACAAATCAGGCGTTAAATCACGTTTTCTGGTGTCATTGCTGAAAATTTATACCGATATTGCTCTCGCCAGCCTCGCGCAGGTCTGCCCTGAGCCCTTTTATCAGTTCAATATCGCGTTCTTCGCAGTCGGCTAAAAGTCGGAATATTTCCCACTGAATATCCCATTCCTGTTCAACGGCAGGGTTCGTTTTGAGCTCCTCATCGGTCATTTCCCGACCAGCCTGAGTCATTTCCAACATCGCTACCGTAGTAATGGAAGTCTTACTAACCTCAATAGCGTGTTCCAGCGTTTCGCCGCTAAGACGAGAATGCATTAATTCGCTTAATGCGACGCAGGCATCAATCGCCGGGTAAACGCCGTACAGATCATAGTCGTCAGCCGCCGGAATTGCCTCCTCAAACTTCTCCAGTTGGCTGTCGAAATTGACCTTCGCATCTTTCACCGTCAGGGTTTCCCAGATCAGATCCAGAATGCGACGGTAGATCTGTCCGTCGCCGAATTCCGTCTGCTTGCAAAACATGGCGTAGTTCGGGTACATGCGCTCGCACAAGCAGGCCATAAAAGTAACGTGCTGCCAGCTTTCCAGCCGCTCCAGACGCAAATGAATCGGGTTTTGTAACATGATGGAATCTCGAATCGGAAATTAGCGGCAGTTTACCTGAATCAGCGCTGAATTTCTTGCCAACGAACAAACGCCGGACGCCCGGAAGCGACGGCATCCGCCCAACGCGTCGGCTCCGGCAGGCGATACCCTTTCATACAGCGTTGTACCCACGCCAGCGCGCTGTCAGTACTGACCCGGTGCCCTGTCGCGATAAACAGCGGATTACAGCGCGCCTTGCTGCGCCATACCCATGCCAGTTGCTCGCCTTTATCCATTAAGGCGCTAAGCGCGCCAGGTTCAGCGGAAAGCGGTTCAAATTTACCGCATAGCCGTTTTTTCGCCACGCCGATAGTTGGCACGTCCACCAACAGTCCAAAATGGCTGGCGACGCCAAGCCGACGCGGATGCGAAATACCGTGACCATCTACAAACAGCAAATCGGGCTTTTGCGAGAGTTGTTCCCACGCTGCCAGCAGCGCAGGATATTCACGAAAAGAGAGAAAGCCGGGGATATACGGCATGGTGGTGGCGATACGCGCCACCTTGTACTCCACCAGCTCAAGCGACGGGTATTTCAGCAATACCATCGCCGCCCGCGTCACCTCGCCGCCCTGCTCAAAACCGACGTCCGCCCCGCCGATAAACGCCGGCGGATCTTTGTCCAACCGATCCTCGCGGCAAACCGATGAAGCAAGTTCTATCTGTTGAGCGCGTAGCGACGCGAGATCCATACTAACTCCTTAGTTGTGATACTGCGCAGAAAGTCGGTGCACCGCCTCCACAAATGCGCCAGCATGTTCTGGCGGCACATCCTGATGGATGCCATGTCCGAGGTTAAAGACGTGCCCTTCTCCCTGACCGAAACCAGAAAGTATAGTCGCGACTTCGTCTTCGATACGGGCTGGCGGCGCATAAAGCATTGAGGGGTCCATATTGCCTTGCAGAGCGACCTTATGACCCACACGGCGACGCGCATCGGCAATATCGGTCGTCCAGTCAAGGCCCAGCGCGTCGCAGCCGGTTTCCGCCATCGCTTCCAGCCATTGACCGCCGCCTTTGGTGAACAGCGTCACCGGTACCCGACGCCCGTCGTTTTCACGCAGCAGGCCATCCACGATTTTATGCATGTAGTACAGGGAGAATTGCTGGTAATCGTGGCCGGTTAGCACGCCGCCCCAGGTATCGAAAATCATCACCGACTGCGCGCCAGCTTTGATTTGCGCGTTGAGGTACAGCGTGACGCTTTTCGCCAACTTATCCAGCAGCAGATGCAACGCCTGCGGGTCAGCGTACATCATCTTTTTAATCACCGTGAAGGCTTTGCTGCTGCCGCCTTCCACCATATAGGTCGCCAGCGTCCACGGACTGCCGGAAAAGCCGATCAGCGGAACCTCGCCTTTTAGTTCGCGGCGAATCGTGCGTACCGCATTCATCACGTAGCCCAGTTCATCCTCCGGATCGGGAATGGGCAGCTTATCGACATCGGTTTTACAGGTGACAGGAGCCGTAAAGCGCGGGCCTTCCCCGGCTTCAAAATAGAGCCCCAGTCCCATTGCGTCCGGAATCGTCAGGATATCCGAGAAAAGGATCGCCGCATCAAGCGGATAACGGCGCAGCGGCTGTAAAGTGACCTCGCAGGCCAGTTCGGCATTTTTGCACAGCGACATAAAATCGCCCGCCTGCGCGCGAGTGGCTTTATACTCCGGTAGATAACGGCCTGCCTGGCGCATCATCCACACTGGCGTAACATCAACGGGCTGGCGCAGCAGCGCACGTAGATAACGATCGTTTTTGAGTTCGGTCATTTTTACATTCCTTTAGCGTTGATGCGCCCAGTGTAACATGTCAGTCGTATTCAGCCCGACACATTGCCACCGTATCTTCGATTAAACGGCGTGCGACGGTGCCCGGCGGCGGCAGTAGAGGAAGATCGTCATAACGGTACCAATTTGCTTCCAACAGCTCTTTCGGGTCGATGACAATCTCGCCGCTGTCATACTCCGCCATGAAAGCGGTCATCAGCGACTGCGGAAAAGGCCACGGCTGGGAAGTCACATAGCGCAGATTTTTCACCTTAATCCCGCTCTCCTCCATCACCTCGCGCGCTACCGCCTGTTCTAAGGTTTCGCCTACTTCAACAAACCCGGCCAGTACCGTATGCACGCCGTTACGGTGGCGAACATGCCGGGCAAGCAGAATAGAATCCTCACGGCGAATGGCAACAATAATGCAGGGGGCGATTTGCGGGTAGTAACGCTCGCGGCAATGGCTGCACAGCATCGCCCATTCGGTTTTACTGGGGTGCATAGGGTGCCCGCAATAGCCGCAAAATTTATGCGAGCGATAAAACTCCGCCAACTGTACGCCGCGTCCCGCCAGTTGGAACAGCCCTGCATCCTGATCGATAACCTGGCGTACCGATCCCATATCATGACGCCGATGCTGTAACACCAGCCAGACGGGCTCGCCTTGCCATTCACCTATCCGGAGTGCGCGCTGCCCCACAAGATCGAAATTTGCCGCCAGCCCGTGTGGTAATTCCCCATACGGCAACCATAATTTTTGTTCATGGCTGACGATCCACCAGCCACTCTCTAATTTTTCAATTATACGATCCATAGCTCTTGCACTACCTTTGCTTCACTGGCATGTTGTTAACAATATTTTTACATTTATGGCGCACAGCCTTTATCTAACTTGCGGAGACAATCATGCTAAACCAGCTGGAAAACCTGACGGAGCGCGTTGGCGGAAGCAACAAACTGGTCGATCGCTGGCTACATGTACGTAAGCACCTGCTCGTGGCTTACTACAATCTGGTTGGCATTAAGCCTGGCAAAGAATCGTACATGCGGCTGAATGAAAAAGCGCTGGATGATTTTTGTCAGAGCCTGGTCGATTACCTTTCCGCCGGGCATTTCAGTATTTATGAACGTATTCTCCATAAATTGGAAGGAAACGGTCAGCTTTTACATGCGGCAAAAATCTGGCCGCTGCTGGAAGATAATACGCAGCGCATTATGGATTATTACGATTCCAGCCTGGAAACTGCCATCGATCACGATAATTGTCTCGAATTTCAACAGGCTCTGTCAGATATCGGCGAGGCGCTGGAAGCCCGCTTTGTGCTGGAAGACAAGCTGATTATGCTGGTATTTGACGCAATGCACGACGGCGCCAGAGTAAAACGTCCCGCTTGAGTTTTACGCCGTTAACAGGTAGGTTACAAACTTCCCCCTCTTATGAGGGGATGCCATCTTGTCGGAGTGCCATTTTTGGCTGAGACCGTTAATTCGGGATCCGCGGAACCTGATCAGGTTAATACCTGCGAAGGGAACAAGAGTAATTCTGCTTTATGCTGCTGCCTTTACGGGCGGCGCACATCCATTACTCCATCCGTCGTCTGACAAGCCACGTCCTTAATTTTTTGGAATGAGCTATGTCTACAACAAAATTAACCCGCCGCGAGCAGCGCGCTAAAGCCCAGCATTTTATCGATACGCTGGAAGGCACCGCGTTTCCCAACTCGAAACGCATCTACGTTACCGGTTCGCAGCATGATATTCGCGTACCGATGCGCGAAATTCAGCTTAGCCCGACATTGATTAGCGGAACGAAAGACCACCCGCAGTATGAAGAAAATGAAGCGATTCCAGTGTATGACACCTCCGGCCCGTACGGTGATCCGGATATCGCCATCAACATCCAGCAGGGTCTGGCAAAGCTACGCCAGCCGTGGATTGAAGCGCGGGCTGATGTAGAAACGCTTTCTGACCGCAGTTCTGCCTATACCCGCGAACGTCTGACGGATGAAGGGCTTGACGCATTGCGCTTTACCGGTCTGTTAACGCCAAAACGCGCCAAAGCCGGACACCGCGTGACGCAACTTCATTATGCCCGTAACGGGATCGTGACGCCGGAAATGGCGTTTATCGCCATCCGTGAAAACATGGGCCGGGAGCGTATCCGCAGTGAAGTGCTGCGCCACCAGCATCCCGGAGAAAGCTTCGGCGCGCGCCTGCCGGAAAACATCACCCCGGAGTTTGTGCGCGATGAAGTCGCCGCCGGACGCGCCATCATCCCCGCTAACATCAATCATCCGGAATCGGAACCGATGATTATTGGCCGCAACTTCCTGGTGAAGGTCAACGCCAATATCGGCAACTCGGCGGTGACCTCCTCCATCGAAGAAGAGGTCGAAAAACTGGTGTGGTCGACACGCTGGGGGGCGGATACGGTGATGGATCTCTCCACCGGGCGCTATATACACGAAACCCGTGAGTGGCTCCTGCGTAATAGCCCGGTGCCAATCGGCACCGTGCCGATCTACCAGGCGCTGGAGAAGGTCAACGGGATCGCCGAGGATCTTACCTGGGAAGCCTTCCGCGATACTCTGCTGGAACAGGCGGAACAAGGGGTAGACTATTTCACTATTCACGCCGGTGTACTGCTGCGCTACGTGCCGATGACCGCCAGACGCCTGACCGGCATTGTCTCGCGCGGCGGCTCGATCATGGCGAAGTGGTGTCTTTCTCATCACAGAGAGAACTTCTTGTATGAGCACTTCCGCGAGATTTGTGAAATCTGCGCCGCCTATGACGTCTCACTCTCGCTGGGCGACGGGCTGCGACCGGGTTCCATTCAGGACGCCAATGACGACGCGCAGTTTGCCGAACTGCATACGCTGGGCGAGCTGACCAAAATCGCCTGGGAATACGACGTACAGGTAATGATTGAAGGCCCGGGACATGTTCCGATGCAGATGATCCGCCGCAATATGACCGAAGAGCTGGAGCACTGCCATGAAGCGCCGTTTTATACCTTAGGGCCGCTGACCACCGATATCGCGCCGGGTTATGACCACTTCACCTCCGGCATTGGCGCGGCGATGATCGGCTGGTTTGGCTGCGCGATGTTGTGCTACGTCACACCGAAAGAGCACCTCGGTCTGCCGAACAAAGAAGACGTTAAGCAGGGGCTGATCGCCTATAAGATTGCCGCCCACGCCGCTGACCTGGCGAAAGGCCACCCAGGCGCGCAGATCCGCGATAACGCGATGTCGAAAGCGCGTTTTGAATTCCGCTGGGAAGATCAGTTTAACCTGGCGCTCGACCCGTTCACCGCCCGCGCCTGGCACGACGAAACCCTGCCGCAAGAATCCGGCAAAGTGGCGCACTTCTGCTCGATGTGCGGGCCAAAATTCTGCTCAATGAAAATCAGCCAGGAAGTGCGCGACTATGCCGCCGCGCAAACTATCGAAGTGGGAATGGCCGATATGTCGGAGAGCTTCCGCGCTAAAGGCGGCGAAATCTATCTGAAGCGGGAGGAAGCGTAATGTACCAGCCTAACTTTCCCCCCGTCCCTTTCCGCTTAGGTCTCTATCCGGTGGTCGATAGTGTAACGTGGGTTGAGCGCCTGCTGGCGGCGGGCGTACGCACCATCCAGCTTCGCATCAAAGACAAGCGCGATGACGACGTCGAAGCGGATGTGGTCGCGGCCATTGCGCTTGGGCGTCGTTACAATGCCCGTCTGTTTATCAACGATTACTGGCGTCTGGCGATTAAGCACAACGCCTGGGGCGTGCATCTGGGTCAGGAAGACCTGGAGATCACCGACCTGAGCGCCATTCGGGCCGCCGGTTTACGCCTGGGCGTCTCAACGCATGATGATATGGAAATCGACATAGCGCTCGCCGCTCGTCCTTCCTACATCGCCCTCGGCCACGTCTTCCCGACGCAAACCAAGCAG
Organism: Salmonella enterica subsp. diarizonae; assembly: GCF_008692785.1. Taxonomy (GTDB): domain Bacteria; phylum Pseudomonadota; class Gammaproteobacteria; order Enterobacterales; family Enterobacteriaceae; genus Salmonella; species Salmonella diarizonae. The sequence goes on along the minus strand of NZ_VXJV01000019.1, from coordinate 21,173 downwards.
ATGCCTTCCGCCCCGCAGGGACTGAAACAGTTGGCGCGGCATATTGAACGTCTGGCGGATTACCCCACCGTGGCGATTGGCGGTATCAGTGTGGAACGCGCCCCTGCGGTGCTGGCGACCGGCGTCGGCAGTATTGCCGTGGTCAGCGCCATCACCCAGGCCGCCGACTGGCGCGCCGCTACGCAACAGTTACTTGCAATCGCAGGAGTCGGCGATGAATGACCATGATTTTATGCGCTATAGCCGCCAGATCCTGCTCGGCGATATTGCGATTGAAGGCCAGCAAAAGTTGCTCAATAGTCATGTATTGATTGTCGGCTTAGGCGGATTGGGTTCGCCTGCGGCACTCTATCTGGCGGGCGCAGGCGTTGGTACGCTGACGCTGGCGGACGATGACGATGTTCACTTGAGCAATCTCCAGCGGCAAATTCTGTTCACCACCGACGATATCGCCCACCCGAAGGCGCAGGCGGCGAAGCTACGGCTGGCGCGGCTCAACCCCGGCAGCGAGCTGATCGTATTGAAACAGCGTCTGACTGGCGATGTGCTTAAGAACGCGGTAGCGCGTGCCGACGTCGTGCTCGACTGTACCGACAACATGGCGACCCGTCAGGAGATCAACGTCGCCTGCGTGGCACTGAATACACCATTAATTACCGCCAGCGCCGTCGGCTTTGGCGGCCAGTTGATGATACTGACGCCACCGTGGGAGCAAGGCTGTTACCGTTGCCTGTGGTCAGACGATGTGGAGCCAGAGCGCAACTGCCGTACCGCAGGTATCGTCGGTCCCGTCGTTGGCGTCATGGGTGCCTTGCAGGCGCTGGAGGCAATCAAATTCCTCAGTGGGATGGAAACGCCGAGCGGCGAGCTGCGCCTGTTTGACGGTAAAACCAGCCAGTGGCGCAGCCTGGCGCTGCATCGCGCCAGCGACTGCCCGGTCTGTGGAGGGCAACATGCAGATTCAGTTCAATGATGAACCGATGCAGTGCGCAGAGGGACAAACCGTCAGTGAGCTGCTCACGCAACTCAATCAGCTTAAACCGGGCGCAGCGCTGGCGCTAAATCAACAGATTCTGCCACGCGAGCGGTGGCGGCAACATATCGTGCAGGAAGGCGACCAGATCCTGCTTTTTCACGTTATAGCAGGAGGTTGAGATGTTACGTATTGCCGATAAAACGTTTGATTCGCATCTGTTCACCGGCACCGGGAAATTTGCTTCTGCACAGCTAATGGTCGACGCCATCCGCGCCTCCGGCAGCCAACTGGTGACGCTGGCAATGAAGCGCGTCGATTTACGTAAGCCAAATGATGCCATCCTGGCGCCGCTTCTCGAGGCTGGTGTGACGCTGTTACCCAATACTTCAGGGGCGAAAACCGCCGAAGAGGCGATCTTCGCTGCCCAACTGGCGCGCGAAGCGCTGGGGACGCACTGGCTAAAGCTGGAGATTCATCCCGATGCCCGCTGGCTGTTGCCAGACCCGATTGAAACGCTGAAAGCCGCCGGGGAGCTGGTAAAACAGGGGTTCGTGGTGTTGCCCTACTGCGGCGCAGACCCGGTATTGTGTAAACGGCTGGAAGAAGTTGGCTGCGCGGCAGTGATGCCGCTTGGCGCGCCGATTGGCTCCAATCAGGGGCTGGAAACCCGCGCGATGCTGGAGATTATTATCCAGCAGGCTACTGTCCCGGTGGTCGTGGACGCGGGTATCGGCGTACCCAGCCATGCCACGCAGGCGCTGGAAATAGGCGCAGATGCGGTGCTGGTCAACACGGCGATTGCCGTGGCGGATGACCCGGTAATGATGGCCAATGCTTTCCGTCTGGCGGTAGAAGCAGGCGTACTGGCTCGCCTGGCTGTACCGGGTAATCGCAGCATCTATGCCAGCGCCACCAGCCCGCTCACCGGCTTCCTGGAGGCGTCGGTATGAAATCGTTCACCGATCGCTGGCGACAACTGGAATGGGACGATATCCGGCTACGCATCAACAGCAAAACTGCCGCCGATGTGGCGCGGGCGTTGAATGCTTCACACCTCAACCGCGAGGATATGATGGCGTTACTCTCCCCCGCCGCCGCTGATTACCTGGAGCCGCTGGCGCAGCGCGCGCAAAAGCTTACCCGCCAGCGTTTCGGCAATACCGTCAGCTTTTATGTTCCGCTCTATCTCTCGAACCTGTGCGCCAATGACTGTACCTACTGCGGTTTTTCGATGAGCAATCGCATTAAGCGTAAAACGCTGGATGAGCCAGATATTCAAAGGGAGTGCGACGCTATCCGTAAACTGGGCTTTGAGCACCTTCTACTGGTGACCGGGGAACATCAGGCCAAAGTAGGAATGGACTATTTTCGCCGTCATTTACCGGCTATTCGCCGCCAGTTTTCATCGTTACAGATGGAAGTTCAGCCCTTGTCGCAAGAAAACTACGCGGAGCTCAAAACGCTGGGGATCGATGGCGTGATGGTTTATCAGGAGACTTATCATGAGGCAATCTATGCACAGCATCATCTGAAGGGAAAGAAACAGGACTTTTTCTGGCGGCTGGAAACGCCGGATCGGTTAGGCCGGGCAGGTATCGACAAAATCGGTCTTGGCGCGCTAATTGGTCTGTCGGACAACTGGCGGGTGGATTGCTATATGCTAGCTGAACATGTGCTGTGGATGCAGAAACACTACTGGCAGAGTCGCTATTCTGTTTCCTTCCCGCGTCTGCGCCCGTGTACTGGCGGTGTGGAACCCGCGTCTTTGATGGATGAAAAGCAACTGGTGCAAACGATTTGCGCTTTCCGGCTACTGGCGCCGGAAATTGAATTATCACTCTCCACCCGCGAGTCTCCGAGGTTCCGCGACCATGTCATACCACTGGCGATCAATAACGTCAGCGCCTTTTCGAAAACGCAGCCGGGGGGATATGCGGATAACCATCCTGAACTTGAGCAATTTGCGCCGCATGACGATCGCCGACCCGAGGCCGTTGCCGACGCGCTAACGGCGCAAGGGTTACAGCCCGTGTGGAAAGACTGGGAGAGCTTTTTGGGACGTGGCTCGCAGGCAACTTGCAGGAACCTGTAATCACGTTATTTTTTTTCGTGACGCGACGTAAAAGCCAAAACGGGAGATTGTTACCAGTCTCCCGTTTTTTTATGGTGTCATGGTCAGCAACGGAAGCTGACCAGGGCGAAAGGCTTCTTCCTCATTTTCGCCCTGCCCTTACAAGCTTGCCAGCGGCACAGGCCTTAGCTGCCGGATAGCGGTTTACAAATGACAAACGTATTCATCAGGCGTAAAAAAACCCGCCGAAGCGGGTTTTACTGTCGGGAGTCGCTACGCTTACCCGACCTACGGTTCCTCCAGGCCCGGTAAGCTTGCGCCACCGGGCACTTAACGATTACTCGTTGTCAGAACCGCCCAGTCCTGCATTCAGCAGCTCTGCCAGGCTTGCAGATGCATCTTCCGCAGTGACCTGCGGTGTTGCCGGCTGCTCGCCCGCGGCGCGACGGCGCATACGATCCTGGTGGTACGCATAACCGGTACCGGCCGGGATCAGACGACCCACGATAACGTTCTCTTTCAGGCCGCGCAGTTCATCGCGTTTACCCGCAACGGCTGCTTCGGTCAGGACACGCGTGGTCTCCTGGAACGATGCGGCAGAGATGAACGATTCGGTTGCCAGAGACGCTTTGGTGATACCCAGCAAATCGCGGGAGAAGGTAGCCCCCACTTTGCCGTTCGCTTCCAGCTCGCGGTTAGCGATCTTGACGCGGGAATATTCAACCTGCTCGCCTTCCAGGAAGTCGGAGCTGCCTGCGCTTTCGATGGTAGCTTTACGCAGCATCTGACGAACGATAACTTCGATGTGTTTATCGTTAATCTTAACGCCCTGCAGACGGTATACATCCTGGACTTCGTTAACAATGTAACGCGTCACAGCATGAACGCCACGCAGACGCAGAATGTCGTGCGGCGCTTCCGGGCCATCGGAAATCACATCACCACGTTCTACACGTTCCCCTTCAAACACGTTGAGCTGACGCCATTTCGGAATCATCTCTTCGTACGGGTCACTACCATCAACCGGCGTAATCACCAGACGACGTTTGCCTTTGGTTTCTTTACCGAAGGAAACGATACCTGCGATTTCCGCCAGAATGGCCGGCTCTTTCGGACGACGCGCTTCGAACAGATCCGCAACGCGCGGCAGACCACCGGTGATATCCTTGGTACCGCCGGATTCCTGCGGAATACGCGCCAGGGTGTCACCAGAACTGATCTGTACGCCATCTTCCAGTTGTACAATCGCTTTACCCGGTAAGAAGTACTGCGCAGGCATATCGGTACCCGGGATCAGAACGTCGTTACCCTGAGCATCAACGATTTTCAGCGCCGGACGTAGATCTTTACCACCGGTAGTACGTTCAGCCGAATCCAGAACCACCAGCGAAGACAAACCGGTCAGTTCATCGGTCTGACGCGTAATGGTCTGGCCGTCGATCATGTCAGTGAAGCGGATGAAACCACTTACTTCGGTGATAACCGGCATGGTGTGCGGGTCCCAGTTTGCAACGGTTTCGCCGCCGGCAACCTGCTCGCCATCACCTTTCGCCATGACAGCGCCATAAGGCACTTTATAGCTCTCTTTGGTACGACCGAATTCGTCGATCAGCTTCAGTTCGGTATTACGGGAAGTGATAACCAGTTTACCGCTGGAGTTCACCACCGACTTCACGTTGCTGAGCTTGATGCTACCTTTGTTTTTCACCTGGATGCTGGATTCAGCAGCCGCACGAGATGCCGCACCACCGATGTGGAAAGTACGCATCGTCAGCTGTGTACCCGGTTCACCGATGGACTGTGCCGCGATAACGCCGATAGCTTCACCTTTGTTGATGATGTGGCCACGCGCCAGGTCACGACCGTAGCAGTGCGCACATACACCAAAGTCGGTATCGCAGGATACAACGGAACGCACTTTAACGGCGTCAACGGAGTTCGCTTCCAGCAGGTCACACCACTGTTCGTGCAGCAGCGTGTTACGTGGAACCAGAATGTCCGCCGTGCCCGGCTTCAGCACATCTTCCGCAGTCACACGACCCAATACGCGATCGCGCAGCGGCTCTTTAACATCACCACCCTCGATAACCGGGGTCATCAGGATACCTTCGTGCGTACCACAGTCATCTTCGGTCACCACCAGATCCTGCGCGACGTCAACCAGACGACGGGTCAGATAACCGGAGTTCGCGGTTTTCAGTGCGGTATCCGCCAGACCTTTACGCGCACCGTGCGTGGAGATGAAGTACTGGAGTACGTTCAGACCTTCACGGAAGTTCGCGGTGATCGGCGTTTCGATGATCGAGCCATCTGGCTTCGCCATCAGACCACGCATACCCGCAAGCTGACGAATCTGTGCCGCAGAACCACGCGCACCGGAGTCGGCCATCATGTAGATGCTGTTGAAGGAAACCTGCTGCTCTTCCTGGCCGTCACGGTTAATCACGGTTTCAGTTTGCAGGTTATCCATCATCGCTTTGGATACACGATCGTTCGCCGCAGCCCAGATATCGATAACTTTGTTATAGCGTTCGCCAGCGGTCACCAGACCGGACTGGAACTGTTCCTGGATCTCGGCAACTTCGGCTTCCGCCTCAGAGATGATCTCGTGTTTTTTCTCCGGGATGACCATGTCATCAATACCAACGGACGCACCTGAACGCGCTGCATAAGCAAAGCCGGTGTACATCGTCTGGTCCGCAAAAATAACGGTCGGTTTCAGGCCCAGAATACGGTAACAGGTGTTCAGCATTTTGGAGATCGCTTTCTTACCCAGCGCCTGGTTGACGATGGAGAAAGGCAGACCTTTCGGTACGATCATCCACAGAATCGCACGGCCAACGGTCGTGTCTTTCAGGCTGGTGGTCGCGACGAATTCGCCGTTTTCATCTTTTTCGTATTCGGTGATACGCACTTTAACGCGCGCATGCAGAGAGGCCAGGCCAGCGCGATAAATACGCTCAGCTTCTTTCGGGCCCGTCAGCACCATGCCTTCGCCTTTGGCGTTAACACAGTCACGGGTCATATAGTACAGACCCAATACCACGTCCTGAGACGGAACGATGATAGGTTCGCCGTTCGCCGGGGACAGGATGTTGTTGGTCGACATCATCAGCGCACGCGCTTCGAGCTGGGCTTCCAGCGTCAGCGGTACGTGAACAGCCATCTGGTCACCATCGAAGTCGGCGTTGTATGCCGCACACACCAGCGGGTGTAGCTGGATAGCTTTACCTTCGATCAGGACTGGTTCAAACGCCTGGATACCCAGACGGTGCAATGTCGGCGCACGGTTCAGCAGTACCGGGTGCTCGCGGATCACTTCGTCCAGGATATCCCAGACGACAGCTTCTTCGCGCTCAACCATTTTCTTCGCGGCTTTGATGGTGGTGGCGAGGCCACGCAGTTCCAGCTTGCCGTAGATGAACGGTTTGAACAGCTCCAGCGCCATTTTCTTCGGCAGACCGCACTGATGCAGACGCAGGTATGGCCCTACGGTGATAACAGAACGACCGGAGTAGTCAACACGCTTACCGAGCAGGTTCTGACGGAAACGACCCTGTTTACCTTTGATCATGTCGGCCAAAGATTTCAGAGGACGTTTGTTGGAACCGGTGATCGCACGACCACGACGACCGTTATCCAGCAGGGCGTCTACCGCTTCCTGTAGCATACGTTTTTCGTTGCGTACGATGATGTCCGGCGCAGCCAGATCCAGCAGACGCTTCAGACGGTTGTTACGGTTAATCACGCGACGATACAGATCGTTCAGATCCGACGTTGCGAAACGACCGCCGTCCAGCGGAACCAGCGGACGCAGATCTGGTGGCAGTACCGGCAGAACGGTCAGGATCATCCACTCCGGCTTGTTGCCAGACTGTACGAAGGCTTCCAGCAGTTTGATACGCTTGGTCAGCTTCTTACGTTTGGTCTCGGAGTTGGTTTCGTTCAGCTCTTCGCGCAGAGTTTCGCACTCTTGCTCCAGATCCATGCTCTTCAGCAGGGCCTGGATAGCTTCCGCACCCATCTTGGCATCGAATTCGTCACCGAACTCTTCCAGCGCGTCCAGATACTGTTCTTCAGTCAGGATCTGCTGGCGTTCCAGGTTGGTCATACCGCCTTCGATAACCACATAGGATTCGAAGTACAGCACGCGTTCGATATCGCGCAGCGGCATATCGAGCAGCAGGCCGATACGGGACGGCAGAGATTTCAGGAACCAGATATGCGCAGTCGGAGACGCCAGCTCGATGTGGCCCATACGCTCACGGCGTACTTTGGTCTGGGTCACTTCAACGCCGCACTTCTCACAGATCACACCGCGGTGTTTCAGGCGCTTGTACTTACCGCACAGGCACTCGTAGTCTTTTACCGGCCCAAAGATACGGGCGCAGAAAAGGCCGTCACGCTCAGGTTTGAACGTACGGTAGTTGATGGTTTCCGGCTTTTTAACTTCACCGAAAGACCATGAACGGATCATGTCTGGCGAAGCCAGAGCAATTTTGATCGCATCAAACTCTTCGGTTTTAGTCTGCGCTTTCAGAAACTTTAATAAATCTTTCACGGATTTGCTCCCGTCGGAGTTAGCACAATCTGGTGTCGGGTTTTACCCCGACACCAGTGACCTGTTTGAGCGAGAATTACTCGTCTTCCAGTTCGATGTTGATGCCCAGCGAGCGGATCTCTTTCAACAGAACGTTGAAGGATTCCGGCATACCCGGTTCCATCTGATGGTTGCCGTCCACGATGTTCTTATACATCTTGGTACGACCGTTGACGTCATCAGACTTAACGGTGAGCATTTCTTGCAGGGTGTAGGCGGCGCCGTAAGCTTCCAGCGCCCACACTTCCATCTCCCCGAAGCGCTGACCACCGAACTGCGCCTTACCACCCAGCGGCTGCTGAGTAACCAGGCTGTAAGAACCGGTAGAACGCGCATGCATCTTGTCATCAACCAGGTGGTTCAGTTTCAGCATGTACATGTAACCGACGGTTACCGGACGCTCGAACTGTTCACCCGTACGACCATCGAACAGGGTGATCTGACCGGAGGTCGGCAGGTCGCCCAGTTTCAGCAGCTCTTTGATTTCCGCTTCTTTCGCACCGTCGAACACTGGTGTGGCAATCGGCATACCTTTGCGCAGGTTTTCTGCCAGACGCAGCACTTCATCATCGCTGAAGGTGCTCAGGTCGACTTTCTGACGAACGTCAGCGCCCAGATCGTAGGCACGCTGGATGAACTCGCGCAGTTTCGCGACTTCCTGCTGCTGTTTCAGCATGGCGTTAATCTTGTCGCCAATACCTTTCGCAGCCATACCCAGGTGGGTTTCCAGAATCTGACCGATGTTCATACGAGACGGTACGCCCAGCGGGTTCAGTACGATGTCTACCGGCGTGCCGTTTTCATCGTAAGGCATGTCTTCGATCGGGTTGATCTTAGAGATAACACCCTTGTTACCGTGACGACCTGCCATCTTATCACCCGGCTGGATACGGCGTTTAACAGCCAGATAGACCTTCACGATCTTCAGCACGCCCGGCGCCAGATCGTCGCCCTGGGTGATTTTACGGCGTTTCGCTTCGAGTTTTTTCTCGAACTCGTGTTTCAGTTCGTCATATTGCTCAGCCAGTTGTTCCAGCTGATTTTGTTTCTCTTCGTCGGTCAGACCGAGTTCCAGCCAGCGATCGCGCGGCAGTTTGTCGAGCTTCTCAGCTTCAACGCCGCCAGCAACCAGCACCGCACGGATACGGCTAAACAGGCCCGCCTCGAGGATTTGCAGTTCTTCAGACAGGTCTTTTTTCGCCTGCTTGAGCTGCATCTCTTCGATTTCCAGAGCACGTTTGTCTTTTTCTACGCCATCGCGAGTAAAGACCTGAACGTCGATAACCGTACCGGAGACACCGTTAGGTACGCGCAGAGAAGAGTCTTTAACGTCAGACGCTTTCTCACCGAAGATAGCACGCAGCAGTTTCTCTTCCGGCGTCAGCTGGGTTTCACCTTTCGGCGTCACCTTACCGACCAGAATGTCGCCGCCGGTCACTTCCGCGCCGATGTAAACGATACCGGATTCATCCAGTTTGGAGAGCGCAGCTTCACCTACGTTCGGGATATCAGCAGTGATCTCTTCCGGCCCCAGCTTGGTGTCACGGGACACACACGCCAGTTCCTGAATGTGGATGGTGGTGAAACGGTCTTCCTGAACAACACGCTCGGAAACGAGGATGGAGTCTTCGAAGTTGTAGCCGTTCCACGGCATGAACGCCACGCGCATGTTCTGACCGAGCGCCAGTTCACCGAGGTCGGTGGACGGACCGTCTGCCAGCACGTCGCCGCGTTCAACCGGCTCGCCCAGAGACACACATGGCATCTGGTTGATACAGGTGTTCTGGTTAGAACGGGTGTATTTGGTCAGGTTATAGATGTCGATACCCGCTTCGCCCGGGTACATCTCGTCTTCGTTAACTTTGATAACGATACGGGAAGCATCCACGTACTGAACAGTACCGCCACGTTTAGCCACTGCAGTAACACCGGAGTCGACGGCGACAGCACGTTCCATACCGGTGCCTACCAGCGGCTTATCAGCGCGCAGCGTCGGAACCGCCTGACGTTGCATGTTCGCACCCATCAATGCACGGTTGGCGTCATCGTGTTCCAGGAATGGAATCAGGGACGCACCGACGGAGACCACCTGCTGGGTGGAAACGTCCATGTAGTCAACCTGATCACGGCTGAACAAGCTGGATTCGCCTTTGCTACGGCACGTTACCAGGTCTTCTACAAAGTGGCCTTCGTCATCCAGGTTGGAGTTCGCCTGAGCGATAACGTAATTGCCTTCTTCGATAGCAGACAGGTAATGAATTTCGTCAGTGACCACGCCATCAACCACACGACGGTACGGCGTCTCAAGGAAGCCATATTCGTTAGTCTGTGCGTACACGGACAGGGAGTTGATCAGGCCGATGTTCGGACCTTCAGGCGTTTCGATAGGACATACGCGACCGTAGTGCGTCGGGTGTACGTCTCGAACTTCAAAGCCTGCGCGTTCGCGGGTCAGACCGCCTGGGCCGAGTGCGGAGATACGACGTTTGTGCGTAATCTCAGACAGCGGGTTGTTCTGGTCCATAAACTGAGACAGCTGGCTGGAACCAAAGAACTCTTTCACTGCTGCGGAAATCGGCTTGGCGTTGATCATATCCTGAGGCATCAGGGTATCCAGATCGCCCAGAGACAGACGCTCTTTCACCGCACGCTCTACACGCACCAGGCCAACGCGGAACTGGTTTTCCGCCATTTCGCCTACGGAGCGGATACGACGGTTGCCGAGGTGGTCGATATCATCTACTTCGCCTTTGCCGTTACGGATATCGATGAGCTTCTTCATCACATCAATGATGTCGTCTTTGCTCAGGATACCGGAACCTTCGATTTCTTCGCGCAGCAGAGAACGGTTGAACTTCATACGACCCACCGCAGACAGGTCATAGCGGTCTTCGGAGAAGAACAGGTTCTCGAACAGGCTTTCAGCCGCTTCGCGTGTCGGCGGCTCGCCAGGACGCATCATACGGTAGATTTCTACCAGCGCGCTCAGGCGATCGTTGGTTGGGTCGACGCGTACCGTTTCAGAAATGTACGGGCCGTGGTCCAGATCGTTGGTAAACAGCGTTTCGATACGCTTGTGACCAGACTGGCTCAGCTTAGCCAGCAGATCCAGGCTCAGCTCCATGTTCGCCGCGCAGATCAACTCGCCGGTAGATTCGTCAACGTAGTCTTTAGAGACGACTTTGCCCGCAATGTACTCAACCGGAACTTCGATATGCTTGATATCGTCTTTTTCCAACTGACGGATATGGCGCGCAGTAATACGGCGGCCTTTCTCAACGTACACTTTGCCGTTAGCTTCAATGTCAAAGGAAGCGGTTTCGCCGCGCAGGCGTTCCGGCACCAGTTCCATCTGCAGCTTGTTGTCGCGGATCTCAAAGACCACTTTTTCAAAGAACAGATCCAGAATCTGCTCAGTGGTATAGTTCAGCGCGCGCAGAATGATAGTCGCAGGCAGTTTGCGACGACGGTCGATACGCACGAACAGGTTGTCCTTCGGATCGAATTCGAAGTCCAGCCAGGAACCACGGTAAGGAATGATGCGCGCGTTATACAGCACTTTACCCGAAGAGTGGGTTTTACCTTTGTCGGAGTCAAAGAAGACGCCCGGACTACGGTGCAACTGAGAAACGATAACACGCTCAGTACCGTTGATAACAAAGGTACCGTTGTCGGTCATGAGCGGAATTTCGCCCATGTAGACTTCTTGTTCTTTAATGTCTTTAACGGTGCCTTCCGGCGCTTCGCGCTCGTAGATCACCAGACGCAGTTTTACGCGCAGCGGTGCGGAATAGGTCACACCACGGATCTGACATTCCTGAACGTCAAACACCGGTTCGCCAAGGCGGTAGCTGACGTACTGCAGCTCGGAATTACCGCTGTAGCTCTGAATCGGGAACACGGAACGGAAAGCTGCTTCCAGGCCGTACTGCCCTTCAGGATCTTGCTCGATAAACTTCTGAAACGAGTCAAGCTGGATAGAAAGGAGATAAGGTACATCCAGAACTTGTGGACGTTTACCAAAATCCTTACGAATACGTTTTTTCTCGGTATAGGAGTAAACCATAGGGTTCCTCAGCTCGCTGACAAGTCGACCCATCTGTCCTGCGGGGGACAGTTTGTGCAACACTATTTTGTTGACCGGAAAATGGATACTTTCCGCAATGCCTGTTGCTATCACGCTTAAACCATTTCATTGCGATTTACACAGAACACACGCTCTGTCGCAGTATATTAAGTCGTCGATAGAAACAAGCATTGAAAGGCACAGCAGTAGTCAAACAGTGTGAAACGCTACTGGCGCCTTACAGCGCAAAAAGGCTGGTGACTAAAAAGTCACCAGCCATAGCCTGATTTCTCAGGCTGCAACCGGAAGGGTTGGCTTATTTAACTTCAACTTCAGCGCCAGCTTCTTCCAGAGATTTTTTCAGTGCTTCAGCGTCATCTTTGCTCACGCCTTCTTTCAGAGCGGCCGGAGCAGATTCTACCAGGTCTTTAGCTTCTTTCAGGCCCAGACCAGTTGCGCCACGTACTGCTTTGATAACAGCAACTTTGTTAGCGCCAGCAGCTTTCAGAATTACGTCGAATTCAGTTTTTTCTTCAGCAGCTTCAACCGGACCAGCAGCTACAGCGACAGCAGCAGCAGCGGAAACACCGAATTTTTCTTCCATTGCAGAGATCAGTTCTACAACGTCCATTACGGACATAGCTGCAACTGCTTCAATGATTTGATCTTTAGTGATAGACATTTAAATTGTTCCTGAATATCAGAATAAGTTTATACGTAAGCAAATGCTTGATAAAGACAACTACGATTACGCAGCTTCTTTTGCATCGCGTACAGCAGCCAGTGTGCGAACCAGTTTGCCAGCCGAAGCTTCTTTCATGGTTGCCATCAGGCGTGCAATTGCTTCTTCGTAGGTCGGCAGAGTTGCCAGGCGGTCGATCTGAGACGCCGGGATCAGCTCACCTTCAAAGGCTGCAGCTTTGACCTCAAATTTTGCATTCGCTTTCGCGAACTCTTTGAACAGACGAGCAGCAGCGCCCGGGTGTTCCATAGAGTATGCAATCAGGGTCGGACCAACAAACGTGTCTTTCAGGCACTCGAACTGAGTACCTTCAACGACGCGGCGCAGCAGGGTGTTACGAACAACACGCATGTATACGCCAGCTTCACGACCTGCTTTACGCAGTTCAGTCATTTTATCTACAGTTACGCCACGGGAATCCGCAACTACTGCAGACAGCGCGCCTTTGGCTACTTCGCTGACTTCAGCAACAATCGCTTGTTTGTCTTGAAGATTTAAAGCCATTAGCTTTGCTCCTGGATGTTTGCCGGAACTCATGTTCCGGAACTCACTTCACTCATCTCAACGAGAAGAGCGTCTTAATACGGTGAGCAGAAACAAGCCAGAGTATCAAAAAATAATCTTAGCGTTCTGTCACCGTCTACGCAGGGGATTAAGCCTCTTGCGAGACGCCTGCGGTCTTCGACGGAGGCCTGGATAGGCCAGGCTCCAACGAACAAATTCTTTCTATGACTTCGTCCTTTGAACCGTAGCTGTGTTAGCTGCGCTCGTTCACACCAGTCACATAGTTAACTATGCTCCTGGCGATTCACTCACTTGCTGCCTTGCTGCAATTCAAATGACTCGCATAGTGCTCTGTTATATTTCAACAGAATCGTGGGGGTAAGATTGTAGACAAAATCACCGCCCACGTAAAGACTAATCTTAGTTCGCAGATGCGCTCAGACCAGCCTGATCAACGGCAACGCCAGCACCCATGGTGGTGGAGATGCTAACTTTCTTGATGTACACACCTTTCGCCTGGCTCGGTTTTGCTTTTTTCAGCGCAACCAGCAGAGCTTCCAGGTTTTCTTTCAGTTTGTCAGCGTCAAAGTCCACTTTACCGATGGTGGTGTGGATGATGCCGTTTTTGTCGTTACGGTAACGAACCTGACCTGCTTTAGCGTTCTTAACCGCTTCAGCAACGTTAGGGGTAACAGTACCGACTTTCGGGTTTGGCATCAGGCCGCGCGGACCCAGAACCTGGCCCAGCTGGCCAACAACGCGCATTGCATCCGGAGAAGCAATAACAACGTCAAAGTTCATTTCGCCTTTCTTGATCTGGTCAGCCAGATCTTCCATACCTACCAGCTCAGCGCCAGCAGCTTTAGCTGCTTCAGCGTTCGGACCCTGGGTAAATACGGCAACGCGAACAGAACGGCCAGTACCGTGCGGCAGTACAGTCGCGCCACGAACGTTCTGGTCAGATTTACGAGCGTCGATGCCGAGGTTAACGGCAACGTCAACGCTTTCGTTGAATTTAGCAGTGGCCAGCTCTTTCAGCAGGGCAATAGCTTCGTTGATGTCGTACTGTTTGGTCGCATCAACTTTCTCACGGATCACGCGCATACGCTTGGTCAGTTTAGCCATTTCTTAGTCCTCCACTACCAGGCCCATGGAACGTGCAGTACCTTCGATGGAGCGAGTCATCGCTTCAATGTCGGCACCGGTCATGTCGGCAGCTTTGGTCTGCGCGATTTCCTGCAGCTGAGCGCGGGAAATTTTACCTACTTTGTCTTTGTTCGGCTTGCCGGAACCAGACTTGATACCAGCCGCTTTTTTCAGCAGAACAGCTGCCGGAGGCGTTTTGGTAACGAAGGTGAAAGAACGGTCAGCGTAAACGGTAATAACAACCGGAATCGGCAGACCTTTTTCGATGGAATCCGTTTTTGCGTTGAACGCTTTGCAGAATTCCATGATGTTCACACCCTGCTGACCCAGTGCTGGACCAACCGGCGGACTCGGGTTCGCCATACCAGCTGCAACCTGCAGCTTGACGTAGGCTTGTACTTTCTTAGCCATTCTAAATTCCTCGAATTGGGTAGTATCGCTTCAGAGAAGCTCCCCGTGATAAATATCGCTTTATGGGCATAAGGCCCATAAAAACAAAAGGCGCGAAATTGTATGTCAATTTCGCGCCCTATGCAACGATTAGATCGCTGCTTTTTTGATCGCAGCCTTACGCTTTCTCAACCTGGCTGAAGTCCAGCTCTACCGGGGTCGCACGACCGAAGATAGAAACAGACACTTTCAGGCGAGACTTCTCATAATCAACTTCTTCGACAACGCCGTTAAAGTCTGCGAACGGACCGTCGTTAACACGAACCATTTCACCCGGTTCAAACAGAGTTTTCGGCCGCGGCTTATCGCCAACCTGCTGCAGGCGGTTCATGATCGCATCGACTTCTTTGTCGCTGATCGGCGCCGGACGGTCAGACGTACCGCCGATAAAGCCCATCACACGCGGCACGCTGCGCACCAGGTGCCAGCTTGCGTCGTTCATGACCATCTGGACCAGAACGTACCCCGGGAAGAATTTGCGTTCGCTTTTGCGACGCTGGCCGCCACGTATCTCAACGACTTCTTCAGTCGGGACCATGACTTCGCCAAACAGCTCTTCCATGTTGTGTAATTTGATATGCTCGCGCAGCGATGTGGCTACGCGGCCTTCAAAACCGGAAAACGCCTGAACGACGTACCAGCGCTTTTTAGGTGCTTCAGACATCTCAGAACCTCAGGCCAGTGATAAAGGATACCAGGCGAACCAGAATACCATCCAGTCCCCACAGGATCAGTGACATAACTGCGGTAACCGCAGCGACGATCAGCGTGGTGTGTAGCGTTTCCTGGCGAGTCGGCCAAATGACCTTACGGACTTCGGTTCTCGCTTCACGGGCAAAAGCAACGGTTGCTTTACCTTTTGTCGTCAACAGCGCGACACCACCCGCTGCAGCAATCAGAATTACTACGGCCAGCGCACGCAGCGGCAGCATCATGTCGCGATAGAGGTAGTTGCCGACGATTGCGACGATCAGCAATATGGCAACAACTATCCACTTCATCGCTTCCAGGCCGCGCCCGCTCCCTTGAGCTTCGGTATTCGCACTCATAAACCAACCTGTCAGAAGTATTCTACAAACATTTTCACCCCGCAATCGCGAGGCAATCCAAATCGAAACGCTTATTCGCCTTTCGGATTATACGCCCTCTACAGAGCCTGTCTCAGCAATGATTATGACAAATAAAATCACTGATGAGCCAGGTTCTGGTGTAAAAGCGTGCAAAAAGGGCATCAAATGATGCCCTTTTATTGCGCATTGCGTCAAATGTTATCAGCGATTAGCCGAGAACTTTAGCAACAACGCCCGCGCCAACGGTACGGCCGCCTTCACGGATTGCGAAACGCAGACCGTCGTCCATCGCGATCGGGTGGATCAGGGTAACAACCATTTTGATGTTGTCGCCCGGCATTACCATCTCCACGCCTTCCGGCAGTTCGATGGTGCCAGTCACGTCAGTGGTACGGAAGTAGAACTGCGGACGGTAGCCTTTGAAGAACGGAGTATGACGGCCGCCTTCATCTTTGGACAGAATATACACTTCAGATTCGAACTTGGTGTGCGGCTTGATGGTGCCCGGCTTAGCCAGTACCTGACCACGTTCGATTTCTTCACGTTTGATACCACGCAGCAGAACACCTACGTTCTCACCTGCACGGCCTTCGTCCAGCAGTTTGCGGAACATTTCAACGCCAGTACAGGTAGACTTCTGAGTCTCTTTGATACCAACGATTTCAACTTCTTCGCCCACTTTGATGATACCGCGCTCTACACGACCGGTAACAACGGTACCACGACCGGAGATGGAGAATACGTCTTCGATCGGCAGCAGGAACGGCTTGTCAATCGCACGCTCTGGTTCCGGGATGTAAGAATCCAGGAAGCCAGCCAGTTCGATGATTTTCGCTTCCCACTCTGCGTCGCCTTCCAGCGCTTTCAGAGCAGAACCACGAACGATTGGCGTGTCGTCGCCCGGGAAGTCGTACTGAGACAGAAGTTCACGAACTTCCATTTCTACCAGTTCCAGCAGCTCTTCGTCATCAACCATGTCGCATTTGTTCAGGAACACGATGATGTACGGAACGCCTACCTGACGACCCAGCAGGATGTGCTCACGGGTCTGCGGCATCGGGCCGTCAGTCGCAGCAACAACCAGGATCGCGCCGTCCATCTGCGCAGCACCGGTGATCATGTTTTTAACATAGTCGGCGTGGCCCGGGCAGTCTACGTGTGCGTAGTGGCGGGTCGGGGTATCGTATTCAACGTGAGAAGTGTTGATGGTGATACCACGCGCTTTTTCTTCCGGCGCGTTATCGATCTGGTCGAATGCGCGAGCGGCACCGCCGTAGGTTTTAGCCAGTACGGTAGTGATGGCAGCGGTCAGCGTTGTTTTACCATGGTCAACGTGGCCGATAGTACCGACGTTAACGTGCGGTTTTGTACGTTCAAACTTTTCTTTAGACATCGATTGTCCCTCTAAGACACGGATAAATCGGTGATATCACCACATCAACCAGGCAACACGCCCGACTTGTTGAATGCTAATAAACAGAAGAGAAAAACAGGAAGGAGAAAAGAAGTGGTGCTGATAGGCAGATTCGAACTGCCGACCTCACCCTTACCAAGGGTGCGCTCTACCAACTGAGCTATATCAGCACATCTTGGAGCGGGCAGCGGGAATCGAACCCGCATCATCAGCTTGGAAGGCTGAGGTAATAGCCATTATACGATGCCCGCATCCTGGAACTCGGCTACCTGATTTTCATTCTGCACTGAATATCGAGAGAAACTCTCTTTATTCGAGCCGGTAAGCGAACTTATCGTCTCGGGCTACGCCATCGCGTGGCCGAAAATGGTGGTGGGGGAAGGATTCGAACCTTCGAAGTCTGTGACGGCAGATTTACAGTCTGCTCCCTTTGGCCGCTCGGGAACCCCACCGGACTTGATGGTGCCGACTACCGGAATCGAACTGGTGACCTACTGATTACAAGTCAGTTGCTCTACCTACTGAGCTAAGTCGGCATCAAGTAGCGCGCATTCTATGGAGACCTGCGTGCTCATGCAACTAAAAAATTGCATAAAATGTTCTATCGCTCACATTTTGCGCTATAAGAGACAAAAATGCTCTAATTTCAAACAAGAGAGCATAAATTTTCGGCATTTTACTGACCGTCTAACCAGGATACGACACGGTATTTCAACGCGCCGTCGATAAAAAGCAATCTTCTGTATCTGGTATATTCGTCACATTGCTTCTCAGCGATAGCTTTCACAGCGAGATTTTTTCTTATTATTCCTCCCCATCTGGTGTTACCCTCCTGCCCATTGTCCAAATTAACTTAAATGTGACGTGCCGTTGCATGTCAGGGATGGCTCTCGTTCATCGCTAAACTGATGTAGCAATAGCAGCCAGAAACATGCTTATGAGTATAAAAGAGCAATCGTTAATGACGCCTTACCTACAGTTTGATCGCAGCCAGTGGGCTGCGCTTCGCGATTCTGTGCCGATGACTCTGACCGAGGATGAGATCGCGCAGTTAAAAGGCATTAATGAAGATTTATCGCTGGAAGAAGTTGCAGAAATATATTTACCCCTCTCCCGTTTGCTAAATTTTTATATCAGTTCAAATCTGCGTCGTCAGGCTGTCCTGGAACAGTTTCTGGGCACTAACGGCCAACGAATCCCTTATATCATCAGTATCGCGGGCAGCGTCGCAGTGGGTAAAAGCACGACAGCGCGCGTTCTGCAAGCGTTGCTGAGCCGCTGGCCGGAACACCGCCGTGTTGAATTGATTACTACAGACGGCTTCCTCCACCCAAACCAGGTGTTGAAAGAACGCGGGTTAATGAAGAAAAAGGGGTTTCCCGAATCGTATGATATGCACCGACTGGTGAAATTCGTTTCTGACCTCAAGTCGGGCGTACCGAACGTGACGGCGCCAGTCTATTCTCATTTGATTTACGATGTTATTCCTGAAGGGGATAAAACCGTCGCTCAGCCTGATATATTGATTCTTGAAGGTTTAAATGTTTTACAAAGCGGTATGGATTATCCTCACGATCCGCACCATGTATTTGTCTCTGATTTCGTTGATTTCTCTATTTACGTTGATGCGCCAGAAGAACTTCTTCAGACATGGTATATCAATCGCTTCCTGAAATTCCGTGAAGGGGCATTTACCGATCCTGACTCTTATTTCCACAATTATGCAAAATTATCTAAAGAAGAAGCAGTTAATATAGCTGCTTCGCTTTGGAAAGAAATTAACTGGTTGAATTTAAAACAAAATATCTTACCCACGCGAGAACGTGCCAGCCTTATTATGACCAAGAGCGCCAACCATGCGGTAGAACAGGTAAGATTACGAAAATAATAGAAGAAAGGGGAGCAACGACTCCCCTTTTTACTATTCGGCGCTCCGCAGAGATATTTCTCCCCCCATCCAGGGTTTAATCACGCCATCCTGTTCAAGCAATAATGCGCCCTGAGTATCAATGCCGCGAGAAATACCAAATATTTCTTTGTCGCCAATAATCAGTTTTACCGGACGATCAATAAAATTATCCAGTTTTTTCCAGCGCGAAAGATAAGGCGAAAGACCTTCTTGCTCAAAAAGTTCAAGCGCAGCGCGTAGCTTATAAATCAGCTTTGCAGCCAGCATATTGCGATCGAGCGTAATTCCGGCCTCCTGCAACGTGATCCATCCCTGATTTATCACGTCCTCTTCTACATGACGCATTGCCATGTTAATACCAGCGCCAATCACTATTTGTGCGGCATCGCCCGTTTTACCGGTTAACTCGACCAAAATACCAGCCAATTTGCGATCCAGCAGGTAGAGGTCGTTAGGCCACTTCACGCGAACTTTGTCAGCGCCCAGTTCACGCAGCACTTCCGCCATCACAATTCCAATGACCAGACTCAGGCCTATTGCCGCTGCAGGTCCCTGCTCCAGACGCCAATACATTGAGAGATATAGATTCGCGCCAAACGGTGAGAACCATTTACGCCCACGACGACCACGCCCCGCCTGTTGGTATTCTGCTACACAGGCATCGCCTGAGCGCAGCTCGCTAATTCGATCAAGTAAATACTGATTCGTTGAATCGATAACAGGCAATACCGCCACGTTTCCGCTATCCAGTTGGCTATGAATACGGTCAGCATCCAGTAACTGGATGGGTTCCGGTAAGCTATATCCTTTCCCGGGAACGGTAAATACATCTACCCCCCAGTCGCGTAATGTCTGGATATGTTTATTAATTGCCGCGCGGCTCATTCCCAGCCATTCACCCAACTGCTCGCCTGAGTGAAACTCTCCGTCGGCAAGTAGCGAGATCAGCGTCAGGGGAACGGTAGTATCTTTCATGCAATGCTCTCCACAGCGTTCACCTCTCCGGACTGACCAATAAAGCGAACCTCAGGCTCCAGCCAGACATTAAATTTTTCCCCCACTTTTTGCCGGACATGATGCGCCAGCGCCACCACGTCTTTACTTGTCGCATCATTAGCATTAATCAGTACCAGCGCCTGTTGGCGATGCACCGCAGCGCCGCCAATGGTGACGCCTTTCAACTGGCATTGGTCAATCAGCCAGCCTGCCGCCAGCTTCACTGAGCCGTCTGCCTGAGGGTAATGCGGCGCGTTGGGAAATCGTTCCAACAGTTCCATGGCGATATCGGCTGCGACAACGGGATTTTTAAAAAAGCTGCCCGCATTGCCATTCACTTTAGGGTCCGGCAATTTTGTGGTGCGCATATGGCATACAGCATCAAACACCTGTTGCGCGGTGACCGTTTTCGGGTCCAGACAAGTAAGATCGCCATAGGTCAACACCGGCTGCCATTGTTTTGACAGACGCAGACCCACCGCGACGATCGCAACGCTATCCTGATATTCATGTTTGAAGATACTGTCACGATAGCCGAAACGGCATTCCGCCGCGGACAAACGCAGACGTTTTCCCGTTTCCAGTTCAACGCAGTCAACGTAGTCGCAGACGCGCTGTAGTTCTACACCATACGCGCCAATATTCTGTATAGGCGAGGAACCAACGCAGCCAGGGATGAGCGCCAGATTCTCCAGGCCGGGCATGTTGTTGTCCAGCGCGTAGCGAACGAGTTGATGCCAGTTCTCTCCGGCGCCAACATACAGATGCCACGCCTCTGCCGTTTCCTTTACCTCAATACCTTTCAGGCGGTTAAGGATCACGGTGCCGGCGTAATTTTCCAGAAACAGGACGTTGCTTCCTTCACCCAGGATCATAACCGGCAGTCCCTCACGAGTTGCCTGCTGCCAGGCGCTCAGTAGTTGTTGTTCGTTTTCAGCGCATACGATGTGCTTTGCACAATGATCAATGCCGAAGGTATTCCAGGGTTTTAGGGAATGGGTCATGGCTGCTTTCCTGATACTCAATCGGCAATAGTTTACCGTATCTGTGTTGGGAAGGCTTGCGGTTATATCGAGGGTGGATCTGTACGTCCCTGTAGGCTGGATAAGGCGGAGCCGCCATCCGGCAGTGCATACCCGGCCACAGACGCAAAAAAGCCCATCCGTCAGGATGGGCTTCTTCACTATTCGATGCCTGGCAGTTTATGGCGGGCGCCCTGCCCGCCACCC
>NZ_VXJV01000018.1 GCF_008692785.1 Salmonella enterica subsp. diarizonae | reverse complement strand
GCTGCTGATGAGAAACAAGGTGAAGCTGATGCAAAGGCTTAGTTATTCACCGGCTATTGACATATGAGGTAGCTAAACTTCTCGAAAATAGCCTGAGCGGTGCATAAACCGTGTGCAAATTGGCCCTGTGTTGACACTTGAGGTAGGGCGTATTGACACTTGAAGTAGATCACTTCCGATGATCCTGAAAATTAGCAGTTTAGATGAACATTTTTTAAACCATTCGGTGTTTAGCTAAATAAACTGTTAGTTTTATTCACAATATCTGTGGATAAGTCTGTGATTATCTCAATTTTCTATTGACACTTGAGGTAGAAAATCATGACATTTGAGGTAGAAACTATTGACATTTGAAGTAGGTTTTTTTGATATTTGAGGTAGGGATCATTGACATTTGAGGTAGGAATTATTGACATTTGAGGTAGACCGACTTAAAAAAAAATCTTTAAAATCAATACCATAAAACCTATTTTTTGACCCTCTAACCCCTCTTTTAACCTATAACCTCTTTTTTTAACCCTTTATATAACCCTTTTTTTAACCATAAACGCCCCCGAAGGGGGGAAACCCCCCTTCTCAATCCCACCCGGCCGCAAGCGGCCTCCCATCCCCCCAGGGGCAAGCCCCTCGACCGCAAGCGGTCTTCACCCCAAAATGACTCACTCGCTTCGCGAGCTTAGGCCGCTTCGCTCTCGGCAAAGTACCTTTGCCGGTTATAGATACTCGCTAAAAATACCAGGCACACATCGAAATTCTGAGCCGCTATAAGACAGCAAGGGTTTACGCCAGAAAGAAGGGCTTTAAAGCGATCGTCTTAGGATCGTTATGCGCGATTGGATCATTCCCAAATGTGCCAAATCGGTATCTTCATGTTCCATTTTGGTTGCATTGGTCGTATTTGATGATATAATGAACACTCAATAATATGATGGAGCGCTGGAATGATTGGTAGCTTTAAGGACGGCCAGAACGGTGAGCTTGCAACGTTCTACGTGCATGGGACACGGAGCGCACAGATACCGGCCATCATTGAAAAGCCGCTTCGCCGTAAGCTGTCTCTTCTGGCCGCTGCCAGCAGTGAAAAGTCATTGTTCTCGCCGCCCGGTAACAATTATGAACGCTTGCAGGGTAATCTCGCTGGATGGTCAAGCATTCGGGTGAGCATTCAGTGGCGTCTAATCTTTCGCTGGCGCGATGGCCATGCTTACGACATTTATCTCGATCCACATAAGTACCGCTAGGGGGGGAATATGGATACGATCACCGCAGAACCAACCACTGTAGGCGAAATGCTGTCAGAAGAGTTTTTAAAGCCGCTGAACATCACCCAGGCTGAGCTGGCGCTGGTAATGGGGGTGTCCCGGAAAGTTATCGGCCAGATAATCAATAATAGCCGCCGTATCAGCGTAGCAGAAGCCTCACAGCTGGCCGTATTGTTCCAGACTGATGAAGATTTCTGGATTAACCTGCAGGCCGCTCATGACCGTTGGGAGAGCCGAAATATTATAGCGAATAACCATTTCCGCCCTATTCAGGATCTGCTCGCGGAGGCAGGTTGATGATCAATTACGTAGAAATAGCCCGGAGCTGGCGATTACAGAACCCGGAACATGCTGATAGCGGCATTGTGCTTATCTGGAATGATGCGGTTTACGGCTGGAAAAACTGCCTGCGTGATCCTCAACATGAAAGACCTGTAGCAATCGCTGTTGATTCCAGTGAGCATATTTTTATTACCGAAGGCGGTAACGAGTATGATGGTGCGAAGTGTTGGGTAGTTTTGGAAAATAAGAAGGAACTTATATGAATGATAATGCGCATTTTGAAACGGTATTTTCTACATTCCCGCAATTTTATTTTGCAATGGTTGTTGCTGGTTTGTCGTATATAACTTTTGCGGTAATGATGAATTTAATCAAGCGTAGTCAGTTTTTAAAGAAAGTTTTAGATGGTAAGTATGATCTACCTGGAAATGGTGACAATGAAGAAGAAGTCTGGAAGAAGGAACCATTTTTAAGTTTTATAAAATGGGATAGAAAACGTTGCATTATCCAGTCAATAGTATCTGCCGTTTTCTTTGTTTTGATCATTGCATCATTTATTTACTATCTGCTTGAGGTGGGAACCAAAAAGGATTTATATCTGTTTGTGTTTACTTTTTCATTACTTGCAAGTTGTCACAATTTAATAAAGTCTATTCACGCAATGATTGACGCCAAGAAAATGAATAAAGATCTCAAAGAGAATATAAGTGCTGATTTGTTTAATTCACACTTCACAAAAATTATTAAAGCAGAAGGTGTTTATTTATACTGCTCTCTATTTTTTGATATTGCATGTATCATTGTCTTTGGCTGGATGCTGTATTCTGAATTTGTGGGAAAATAGAATAAAACACTTCACATTATAGGACAAAATGTCCTATAATGTTTGTGAAGGCCGGGTAAGTCACTCAGGTCAACTACCGGAGAATTCCGATGAATGATGAAGTTATCGTTACTGCTCGTAAACTTACAGATTATGAAGAACGCCTGATGTTTATGCCGAAATTTTTCGGCCAATACTGGCATTTAGTGGAAAACCACACTTATAACTGGATGCGTAAATTAAGTCCTGAAAATAAAAGCCAATATTTAAGTAATGCGCTGGATAAAATTGAAGCCCATTACGATGGTGGTGAGTGGGATTTTTATGAGCTTTCAAATGGTGGTTATTTTATGGACCCAAACAGCCGTGAGCATTACCGTATTTCTGTTCAGGGTAATTACTTTGACGGTTTGTTAAGCGCAGAAGCTGCAGGTATGGTGGCAACCAGTTTTGTGCTGGCCCAGCTTGCTAATTCTAATCTGCCATTTTCAGAAAGATGCTGTGCTTATTATCATCAGTTATTTGATTACGCCAGCGGGCATCAAGAATATGCGCAGTTCCGTGCGGCCATCGATTAAGTGAGTCTTTATCCCCTGCTCTGCAGGGGATTTTTCAGGGGTTTAATATGTCAAAACATTATCCTGGCGATGACTCTCGCGATCAGCAAATGGAAGCCATTGCGCAGCAGCTGCCGGACGACCATCGCATTCTGGACGCGGCGTACTCAGCGCTAATTGATTTGAATAAAGCCTGTATGACCGGAGATCCGCAACAGCGTCATGATGCTGTGTACCGGTTTGAAGCCTGTATCTGGAAAATGAACGGTAAAACCTTCTTTGGGTGTAATGCCGGTGAACATGAAGCGGCTCATGTTATCAGTGAATATTGCCGTGCTGATGACGGTAGCGTTCCTATGTGGGGCCAGCACGGTGATTTTATCATTGAAAGTTTCAGTGGTATGCGAGCAAAGGTAAAGGTCGAAGCCGGATGTATGATGGGTTATCTTTCCACCTCATTTCATGCCGTTGATTTAGGCGCACCCTTTATATCCGAAACAGGGTATCGTTCGCATTTCGTACAGCTTTCAGATGTCAGACCTGGAGAAACCGTTGATGCACACGTATCCCGTGTATTTCAAAGCCTGATTGACGCCAGAAAGAAACCTGCTTTTATCGCTGCTGATTCCCGTGACAGGCTGGCATCTGAGCCTTTGCCTGATTGGTTAAAATCAATTTCGCCGCCTCCTGACAGAACGCCTCTAACGCTCCCTGACGGCTTTGTTCGGGTAGAGGCGTTATTACCCGCCTCTAAAGCATTTATCGCCCGGAAATGGTCTGTAGCAGCCCAGGAACGTATTACAGCTATTATACAGCGAGAACGGGAGGCTGAAAGAGAGGCTATGCGGGCCGAAAGCGAACGGCGTAAGCAGCTGGCAAAGGAACGACCGAAAGAATACAAGGATCGGATGATTACGGTTCAGCGCTATAAGGAATTTTACGTTGGTGCTCGCTGTGAAATAGTGAGTGTACATCATCCGGTGTTTGCTAAAAATATTGGCACTATTGTAAAAATCGTTACGATATACGATTCAGGATGCGTGGAGGCGCATGAAGATAAGCCTATCCGTTATCGAATCAACCGTCGCGGAACACAGGTAGTTGATTTTGACCCTGCTTGTGTTCGTACTTTTTATAATGTTGATCAACTGAAATTACTGGAAGACAACAAAACAGGTGAATCGTGAATGCAAACTAAACCCTACCCTGTCTCAATCAGGTCAGAATGTTTTTTACCCTTTGGTGCGGGATGGGTTTGTCCGACGCCAGAAGAAATTCGTACTTTAATGCAGATAGCAGCGTTAACAGGAAGTAAAGTAGCCACACTGACTGGCCTGAAAGACAGTCGAACTGTCAGGCGCTGGATTGGTGGCGATACACCCATTCCTTTTTCAGCATGGGCCATCCTGGTTGAATATGCAGGACTGGGTAAAATCTGGAAGGTGTGAAAAGAAATTTAGCCGCTAAAATTGCAGAACAGGACAAAATGTCCTATAATATTTGTGACGGCCGGGTAAACATCTCAGGTCAGCTACCGGAGAACTCCGATGAAAAATACACTTATCCATACCCACTGCAGGCGCAGCGGCTACAGTCTTACCATGCTCAAACATAGCGTTTTTGGCTTTAGCTCACTCAAGACCAACATTAGCGCTATCCTCATCAAGGACAATAACCAACCGGTTTCAGTGTATCCATCCAGCAGGAGGCCAGTATGACCAACGTAGTTAAATTTCCCCGGAATGAGAGTCATAAACAGAAGCAGGTGCAGCCAGTCAAAAATACAGTGGGTCAAGCCTCAGATAACACGCTGCGTAATATTGTTCATGGTATTATTGCGGCGGTGTACATGGTATTGGTTATCCTCTGGATTCCTGTTCGATTCCTTCTGATTGCGAATGTTATTGTGCAGTTTTTCAAAATGCTCTTTAAATGGGATCAAGGCGCATTTTCTGCAGCGTGGCCGTTCGTGCTTAGTTTTCTTATTCTGGCTGTACTGACTTACATCATAGCTACCTGGAAACCTAAAGCGCCGTAGAATGCCGTGGTTTTGCGATGGTATAATGAATGAAAATTACCAAGAGAATATATTACAGGGGCATAATCATGAATATGGATTTATCTCATCTGGCCGAAATGACTGCATCTGACGAGGCTCGGTTCTTTACCGTTTTTGATAGACAACTTGAATATGATGCAGGTGAAGAGGCCCGCGCTAATCTCCTGAGTGGCGTACCCATTTATTACGCTGAACGAAATACGCCAGAAGGGTGTGTTATTAAAGAATATCCCGATGGTCGCAAGGAGCTGGTTAGCTTTATGACTGGCACCGAAAAAGTAGTTGAGGTTAAAGCCTGATGCGTCCTCAGTTGTGGGTTATTGCCGGACCTAATGGAGCTGGTAAATCTACCTTAGTTAAGCGTCATATGATGGGGAAAATAGAGGTTATAAATCCTGATGATATTGCTCGTGAGCAGGGTATAAGTAATCGAAAGGCAGGAGAGCAGGCGCTCTTGCTGAGAACAGAAAACCTCAAAAACAGTCGCACTTTCGCTGTAGAGACGACTCTCACAGGAATGGGGGAAGTTAAAATGATGCAGCAGGCGGCAGCTGCAGGCTACAAAATTAACCTAATCTATGTGGGGATAAAAGATGTGGGTATGTCGGTAGCGCGTGTTAACCAACGTGTAAGTCTTGGTGGTCACAATGTGCCGATTCAGGATATTTTCAGGCGATATGAGCGTTCTGTTGCCAATTTACCTAAAGCAATGGCTGTCGCTGACCGGGTGTGGGTATTTGATAACAGCTACAACAGACGGCGATTGTTGCTTTCTACAGATAGAGAAAAGACAAAACGACTTTCATCTGATCTGCCAGCCTGGTTCAAGAAAGTGGCAAGTCAGGAAATTGAACAAGCCCGAACAAAAAAAAAGAAATTACGCCGTTAAGGGGGGGGCGACGCTCAAAGGAGCGAAAACTCACGTTAAGCAATTTTTGATTATTAAAGCCGATTTAAAAATGGCGGTAATGGGAGCGATAAATATATGAAAAAGTTAACAAATTATGAAAAAGGTATATTGACGGCGTGCGCTATTCTACAGGAGATACACGGGCAAACGCGTGCAGCAGGCGACATCATAAAGGAAGTTAAACTCACTCACGCCAATTGCGTAGATTTAAATAACAGCATCAGAATGAACCTTAAGGTTATCCAGGAACAAGAAGATTTAAACCTTGTAGGCCTTGATTGATGAGGTTTTTCGTTTGTCCGATAAATCATAACATTGTGGAAAGTGAAAAACGCGCTCAAAACAGTGTGTTTTTAAGCCCGGCATTTAGCCAGGCCTTTTTCAATATTAAAAGTCATCGACTATCTGACCCTTAATAAATACATATTCAGGCGGGAAATAACAGTTTTCACGAAGAATAGAACGTATAACCTCAAGATTATCAACCGGAATGTTTTTATTTAATCTGAAAAAAACAAGATTCATCATAAATTCATTAAATGCAGACGATAGCTCATCTTCAGAAAGAGTTTCCCTTAAAGGACGATAAAGAGGCTCATCATCTTCATTTTCATAAGAAGAATAACGTTCAAACAAAGAACGACTAACAAACTTAAAAACTTCATCGTCATGAATTAAATCGTAGCTATCATCACATTCATGACCAAAAGACGAAATCTCCATACCATCTTTAACATCATAAGCAACTATACAGCCAGCATCAAAAGCTAACTGTCTTGATAAATCATCGCCATCTAACATATTGATTAATCCCATATTAGTTAATAAACACTCCGTTGGCTAAAAATGAATTAGTCAACTGTAAACATTCTAACCTTTCACCTTTTTAACCTGCAATACAACAATTAGGGGTGAGTTTGGAGATCGGAAATTAATGTACCTTTAGCGCATTATTTAACCATTCCAACGCGTAAGGTATTGATTTAGTGGCAGTGGCTATCGCTTTTAAATTATCGCGTATTCAGTATCGCATTTAGGTTATCCGATTAGATAAAATCTCCGGGAAACGGCGTATAGCGCGGGAGTACACCCTATTGCTACAGGTAAGCCTGTTCAAAAAACAGGCTTACCGTACAATAATTTTCTATATCCAAACTGACCCCTACCTGTAACGGCTCGCAATCGAAAACAGTCGGACTCGCAATCAGCGCAAATTTTGGCTCACATTAACTGCAACTGAAATCGGGCACGGACTCACAATAACTGCAAATGGACTCGCATTTATCGCCGCTGGCTCGCAATCAAAATTTCTGGGCTCACGCTAAGTGAAAACGAAATTTGCGCCAGTACACGCGCCACATGTCTAATTCGGGTCTACCCAAAACAGACAGGCCGATGAGACAGTAACGCCGCCTCATAAGGATTTGAACCAGATTTACGAGACAACCAACATTCGACCTCTAGAGCCAAATGAGACATTTTTCTCATTTGCAGTTATTGTGAGTCAGTCAAAATGGATTGCGAGTCCGTCTGGCTGATTGCGAGCCGATTATCACTTAATGTGAGCCGGAAGCATTTTTCATTTGCACTTAATCCGAGCCGAAAAACGGGATTATTGCGAGTCGGTGAAGTTTCGATTGCGAGCCGTTACACCTACCAGAAGCTGGACACTCAATGTCCTGGGAAAATCCATCGGCACTGGCCGTAGTGTTACATAAGGAATTTAGTGGGGGATAATTTACATTTCCAGGGGGGCAACTTAATCAGAGTCAGATGTCGCATTTTGTAGCTTCGCTCCCATTAGGGGGTTGACGCTCAACGGAACGGTTTCACACGTTAAGGACTTTTTGTCCGATAAATCAAAACATTGTGGACAGTGAAAAACGCGCTCAAAACAGAGTGTTTTTAATCGCTAAATGGCATTTAACGGACACAGCTGTCCATAAATCGATTTTTCAGACAACCTTTCACGCCTAACGTGAGTTTTCGCTCCGTTGAGCGTCGAACCCTACAACCCCACTTTAAAGTTCTTGCACTGATATTATTGTTTAGCTAAATTTAATTTAGCTAAACAATGAGATTATAGGAGCATCAGGAAAGCACTTTTGAAATTTTTAATGTGATTTTCATCGAGAGTGTTTCACAGAAAAAAATGGTCACCCTTATTTTCGTTATATCCACGAAAAAATGAATTTTAGCGGCTAAAATGATTGACCAATAAACATAGTTTAGCTAAACTATGTTTGTGGTGTCATTGAGTCAAAGACGTTGAATCTGGAAGTGAATTTATGATGACGTTTAATAGTAATGACCCGCAAATAGCCAAAAGTGGCGATGAAAAAAGTGAAAAAAAACGCCTGACAGAAGAGGTTTTTGCAAGAGTTACCCGAAGCCTGAATGTTGGCAAGCAAACGCTTGATATAGCTTACGGTGTACTGGTTGACGGGAAGCCGCAGAAGTATTTTGTTGAAACACTGGATATTTCTCGCGGGGCTGTTTCGCAGGCGGTTAACCGAGTGTGGGATGCCTATAAACAAGAAGTACCTGACGGTTTTGTACGTGTTGAAGTCGTGTTACCGGAACGGCAGGCTTTCATTGTTAAAAAGTGGGCTGACGAGGCAAAACGTAAACAGGAAGAATAGCGATGGCTATGAAAGTATTGGTTACAGCAAATCAAAAAGGGGGAGTTGGCAAGACTTCCACCCTGGTTCATCTGGCATTTGATTTTTCAGAACGAGGCAAGCGGGTTGCTGTAATCGATATGGATACCCAGGGCAACGCCTCTTTTACTCTGAAACAGTTCTCGTCCGGCATTAAAGCGAATGAAATGTGGGGCGAGATCGAGCCAACTCGCTTTACCCAAATGCCTGAGAGCGGTATTTCTCTCATTGAGTCGGATATTCAACTGGCAAACGTAGAAAAACTAAATCTGCCGGCAATGGTGAAGCAGTTCCGCCATAACCTGCAGCAGTTGGCCGACAGTGGCTTTGACGTCTGCCTGATTGATACAGCGCCTACGGTTAACAATGCGCTTATCGTTGCGCTGGCGAGCGCTGATTTTGTGGTATGCCCTATTGAGCTTGAGGTGTACTCAATTCAGGGTATTAAAAAGATGCTTACCACCTTCACCCAGGTGAAACGCAAAATGAACAGCAAGCTGGAATTTATTGGTATGGTTCCAAGTAAGGTAGATGGCCGCAATCCTCGCCATGTAAACCACCTGCAGGAGCTGCAGACGGCCTACCCTACGTTAATGGTTCCTGTGTCTGTCGGGTTGCGAAGCAGCATTGCTGATGCACTGGCTTCACATGTCCCTGTCTGGAAAATAAAGAAGACAGCAGCACGTAAAGCCAGCCAGGAAATGAGAGCACTGGCCGATCATGTTTTTACTAAGATGGAGATTGCATAATGACTAAAAAAAATTCTTCCGGCCTTGGCCTTGATACCGTTGGTGATCTCTCAGACTTTCTTGATGCGTCTGCAGGAGCTGATGGGAAACCACTGATGCTGAATGTAGATGCAATCGATCCAGACCCAAATCAGCCGCGCCAGCAGGATAATCCAGGATTCTCAGATGAATCCATTAACGAACTGGCCGGAACCATTAAAGCGCGTGGTGTGAAAATGCCGATATCTGTGCGTGAGAATCCAGACAAACCAGGACGCTATGTTATAAATCATGGTGAGCGCCGCTGGCGTGGAAGTAAAGCTGCAGGTAAAAAGCAGATCCCGGCATTTATTGATAATGATT
This sequence comes from Salmonella enterica subsp. diarizonae, assembly GCF_008692785.1. Classification (GTDB taxonomy): domain Bacteria; phylum Pseudomonadota; class Gammaproteobacteria; order Enterobacterales; family Enterobacteriaceae; genus Salmonella; species Salmonella diarizonae. The sequence goes on along the minus strand of NZ_VXJV01000018.1, from coordinate 41,085 downwards.
ATTCTGACGATGATCAGGTTATTGAAAATATCCAGCGTAATGATCTGACCGCGCGTGAAATCGCCGTACACATTGGCCGTAAACTGGCGGCAGGTGTATCGAAATCTCAGATAGCTAAAACGCTTGGCAAGTCGCCAGCGTTTGTTACTCAGCACGCCGCGTTACTGGATCTACCTGATTGTATTGCGGATGCTTTTAATAGTGGTCTAATCCGTGATGTTACAGTAGTTAATGAACTGGTTACGGCGTATAAGCAAGATCAGGAAGAAGTTCAAAAGCTACTTGAAGAAAATGAAGGTGAAGATATTACCCGTAGTGCGGTTAAGGTTTTCCGTGAGTTTCTTGATGAAAAAGAATCCAGTAAGCGCGATCCTGACACCATTGACGCTTTTAACGGTCGTGCAGATGCAGATGCTGATGAGGAAGAAACTGATGGTCATGATAATAACGATGTAACAGATAAGGTCCGTAAGACGCCAGAAAAGGAAACGGACCCTGATAAATTTAAAAAGGCAATTGTCATCGTGGAGTACATGGGGGAGCAGGGGCGTTTGATCCTCACTAAACGTCCAAGCGAAGAGGGATTGGCCTGGATTAAATTTGATTCAACGGGGGTGGAAGAAGAATTAAATCTCGAAAATGTGAAAATTATTTGCCTTATGGAAGGATAATGATTATCACTACTTGCTAAAAATCCCGCGATGGCGGGATTTTTTTGATAATTTTGCAGTATTGCATGATTTTAGCCGCTAAAATATTATAATATATAGCTAAACAAATTGTTACCGGAGGAACCATGTCTAAAAGTTCAGTCAGGGCAGGAGGATTCGAAAAAGCTGAGGCAAGTCTGCGGCTTGAAGGAATGGACCCTAGCGGAACTTCTCTCTATGAAGGTATCAAACAACGTATCATTGCCGGTGATATTACTTACGAGCAGGGCAGAGCAGAGATATACGAATATCACGCTCAACGTGCAAAACAAAACCAGGTATGAGTGATAATAAAGACCCTTATTTTTATCCGGGTACTGATGTTCTTATCAATACGGCTGATATCAGGGATAAAAAACAGCTTGAAGCATTTGAGCGAGACACAGTAGCGCTTAATTTGTCACAACTGGAAGAAAGTCCCATCCTTGGGCCCTTCGATGAACAGCGCCTCAAGGAAACTCACAAACGCATTTTTACTGGCATTTATCCCTGGGCCGGAGAATTCCGGGAAAATACCGGGATGATGGTCAAAGAGCGGTTGGGGAATCAGGTGGTATATGCTGATTCAGCCTACATTGAACCAGAGTTAAGTAAACTTTTTCAAATGTTGGAGAAAGAGCAATTCTTTCACAGAATGGCCCCCGAAAAAATGGCAGAGCGTCTCGGACATTATTACAGCGAGTTTGATGCTTTGCATCCATTCAGAGAGGGGAACAGCCGGACACTGAGACAGTTTATGTCAGACCTGGCCTTAAACGCCGGTATGAACCTGAACTGGTCTATGGTGGCAACAGATGATGATGCAAGACTAAAACTGTATCTTGCGCGTGATGTGGCCGTTATCAACGCAGATTCATCCATGCTGACTGACATTATAAAAAAAGCAGTCAGTCCTGTCCCACCGACACAAACGATTGACGATAACACCAGGAGTAACACCGACATGAGCAAACAACGTGTTCTTGTCATGAACGGCCAGCGCGTGCTGCAAAGTGGAGATGCAGGCAAATGGAAAAATGACAACGTTGATAAAGCAGGCAGTATAAAGCCAGGCATCTACCCGCTTTATCTGTCCAGGGAGCCGGATAAAACTAATTCTTATAATGGTCCGATTTTACACGCAGATAAACAATCAGTATATCAGCAGGTCGGTAAGCAGATTTTCAAGCACGACCGCCAATATTTCGATAAACTGCCAGAAATAGGTACGGAAAAGAGTATTTCGTATGACCAGACTTCCGGTAAAGCTCAGGTAGCAGCAGCCACAGAGAAGCAGGGCCGGAAGTTCTCCAGATAGCGAATAGCGTAGGAGTCCCGGATGAAACCAACTACCACATTTAAAAATCCCGGCGCGGTCCGGGATACTTCCCCCCCTCGTCAGCAGTCTGATATTAAACCTGACCTTCTCGCAGAGTCGGAAGCCGTAAATATCCAGGAGCAGGTACAGCAGCTGCATGACGAGCAGCAGCTGATCAATGACCCATCCCATTTGCAGGATTCGCAAACTGACGCCGGTAACATCGGGCAGGAATATAAGGATGCGGTAGAAGCGGCAGTAGCGGAAAAAGAGACACAGGCAGAAAACCTTGAAAACCGCCTGGAGTCGCTGATAGGCAAACAGGAAGCGATCCTGCAGCAAATGATGAGTCGCCAGCCTGGATTTCTGGCTCTACCCGGACAGAAAACGAAATGGCAGTCGCAGGTACAGCAGCAGCAGTCATTACTGAGTCGTCTGCAGAACAGGCTCGAAGCGGTCAAAGAAATCCATGGCGGTATGGGATTGCATGGCCCACGCATACATGAACTGGCGACGGCAAAAGTACGGTATGAAAAACCAGACCTGGCCGAAGGCTGGGATGAAATGCGGGCCGCACACCGTGCGCATGAAAATCTGATGCGGCGACAGGCGAAAGAGCAGAAAGAAAAGCTACAAAAAGAACAGGCACCATCGTTGGGTAGGAGTAATGGTCTGAGCCTTACAAGAACAATAACTTGATCAGCTACAGAATCCCCGCCATGCGGGGATTTTTTTTCAGCAACAATTCCTGCCCCCTAAAAACAGCGGAACCCCGATAAACGGGGTTCAGGCCGGTTGGCGATAAGGCACGCTACAACAAACTTCACGATCTGACTACATATGGCTGCATTCCGCTTTCCCGCCTTACAGGGAGGTTGCCTAAACCTCACCAGACCGTCAAAAAAATATACATCATCAATTCATGTATTGCAATGTCTTTTTTTAGCTAAACAAATAACCGTGAAATTTTAGCCGCTAAAATTGTTGTGGTTACAACGTCACGCATATAGTTAGTTAGTTAGTTAGTTAGTTAGTTAGTTAGTTAGTTAGTTAGTTAGTTAGTTAGTTAGTTAGTTTTGTTTTTTTATTTGTTTTGTGTATAATGAATGTACAGTTCATATTTGGGGGCGATATCATGAGACCTGTTACATTTGAACCACAACAGATTATTGAGGCTGGTCTGGCACTTCAGGCTGATGGGCGGAACATTACCGGCTTTGCGTTGCGTAACCGGGTTGGCGGGGGTAATCCGGGGCGGCTTAAGCAGGTGTGGGATGAATATGTTTCATCACAGACAGAAGTCACCGCCGAGCCTGTGGCCGAGTTGCCCGTTGAAGTGGCCGAAGAAGTTAAGGCCGTATCGTCAGCACTGGCCGAACGTATCAGCCAGTTAGCTACCGAGTTAAATGATAAGGCTGTCAGAGCCGCCGAACGGCGGGTAGCCGAAGTGACCCGCGCGGCGGGTGAACAGACCGCACAGGCCGAGCGCGAGCTGGCCGACGCCGCACAGACCGTTGACGATCTGGAAGAAACACTGGATACCCTGCGGGACGAACACAGCACCACACTGGCGGCGCTGGACGACAGTCGGGGGAAAGAGCAGGCTCAGGCCGTCGAACTGGCTCAACTGCGGGAACGTCTGACCGCGACAGAGAAACAGCTTGGTGAATCAGAGAAGGCCGGAAAAGAGGCCGCTGAACAACACCGGCAGCAACAGGCAGACCTGCAAAAACGGCTTGATGCGGCCGAGAATAAACTGGTCGAGGCTACTACGCGCCATTCGACAGAATTGCAGTGCGTCAGGGAGCTGCACGCAGGGGAAATTAAGGAACTTAAGGGGCAACATGCCCGGAGTGAAAGCGATCTGCAAAAGCGGCTCGATGCGGTCGAGAATAAACTGGCAGAAGCCACTACACGCCATGCAGCAGAGTTGCAGAGTGCCAGAGAGCAGCACACAGGCGAAATTAAAGAGATTAAGGCGCAACATACCCGGAGCGAAAGCGACCTGCAAAAACGGCTGGATTCTGAACTGAAAGCCCGTCAAACAGCGCTGAAAGAAGCAACGGATGCGCGGGAAGCAAAGGCGGTCATGACAGGTGAACTCAGGGCGCTGAAAACGCTGAACGACCAGTTGACAGCTTTGCTTGCCGGAAAAAATGAACCTGCAGCGGTGAGAACAAAAAGTACTAAATAGACTGTCTGGCTCCCTTATATATCCGGTCAGTTCATTTGATCGGTATATTGCTTAATGCTAATATACGCGTACATTAGCATTAAGCATGAAGGTGCTATGCGCGTTTTGCCTAATGGCGTGAAAAAGCGGATTTCACAGGGAATGAAAAAACTCGTCAATGATCTGTAATGGGCGACCTGGTTTTTTGCCTGCAAAGTAATGGCCTCGCGGCAAGCGTTCGCCTTTCTTCAAGCGATAGATCCAGTCCTGGAAAGCAGGACGGGGTTTACAGCGGCCAAACGCTTCCAAAGACTGTGTTACCTGGACGGATTGACTACCATATTTTCTCATTTTACGCAGTGTTTGATCCATCAGTGACATGTTTTGCATTTAACCACACTCTTTGGACTTTTTAGCCGCTAAAACTTAGCGGCTAATAGTCACTTGTAAAATGTTGCAATGAAAGCGACGGCAGCAGCCATTAAGGTGATCACCGCCGCCGCCATATTCATCATGGCGAGTTTCCTCGCCCCTTCTACGTGCGACCGCGATTTTCTGATCTCGTCCTGAACTTCTTTTCTGATTATAACAGCGGTTTCTGTGGCAGCAGACGTCAAAACCCGCTCCATAACCTCCGTATTAGCCTTTAGCGTGGCGTTGAGGATGCGGTCAGCCTTATCCTTCGCGCTGAAATCCCACTGCATCAGGGCGCTTTGTAGCTCGGATTTAAATTCATCCAGAATTTCACTCTGTTTCTCCTGGCTTTCATCCAGCAAATAACGAAGCAGGGTAGGAACGACCATAATCGGATCGGTTTCATCCAGTGCTATACCATGCTTTTTAGCAATGAGCGCAATGAGTTCTTCCGTCTTATCATCCATCAGATCACCGTTGCCAGATCAAGCTGTTCGAAAATCAGGGAGCGAACCTGTTTCAGGCGCTGCCGAACCATGATTGACAATGATTTATCTTCAATCGCCTCATCAAAGGTTTTGTAATTCTCCAGCATGTCAGCAAAATCCTGACCGTGTAATTCTTTCTTGAGCGTCGGCAATCGGATTAAGGCATCAACCTTATCTTTATGTGTCAGATAGGCTTCTGATTTTTCGAATGGCACACCCTTATCGGATTCCACTGGACCCCAATAGGGATTAAGCCAGATAACAAAGCGGGTTTCTGACGGGTATTGTTCCACCATGGCCTTGAACCCCTCCACAGTGTAATCATGTGCCTGACCTCCGACAATTGATATATGGATAACTAGCTGTTTACCCATTTCGTAAAGCAGGGACGGGATTTGCTGGCTAATCAGATAGCTTGATAACGGAATGAAAGACGGTGCTCCGTTATCAATAATAATGTCCGTATCGCCGGATTCGTCAATCCACTGGATAAGGGTATCCAGCTTGCGCTGATTAATCTCGTCTCCTTCCATAATATCCAGTTGGCGGACGTTCAGTTTCTGATAATTCGAAAAAGTCGGATTAAGCGGATCGGTATCGATACAGAGTGGCCTTTCCCCTTTACTAATTTTATACATACCCAACAAGGCAGTGCTGACAGATTTACCGCAACCACCTTTACCCTGCTGAGCGCTGTGAACGAAGTGACGTACTGATACCATTTTTGCTTCGGTATGTTGTTTATTTTTATCTGCTATAGGCATTAATTATTCCTCCCCTTTTTTCCGGGATTAAAACGGAAAACTGGTAGTTGACTGCCGGTAGTTTTTTTCTGTGATTTTGTTGCAGCCTGTGCTGGTATGCTTTCGGCAATGTGACCTGTAGGTTGTCTTTCATGTATATAGCGTTTAACGTGGCGACGAAAAGTTTCGTATGTTGTAGTGACCCGTCCGGTCTCGTACATGTGTTCCCAAATAGTGACCATTGAATAACCGGCATCAATGGCTGATTTCACATCATCACGGAGAGCCAGAAAAACCACTCTGGCACTATTCGGGCTTCTGCCATTTAGTCCCTTTTTCTGCTTAACCCACTCCTGTAGGTCATCTAAATAATCTTTTCCCATCCGATAACCTGCGTATGTATTTATAAGGTATTTCTGTGTATTTCTGTGTGTATTTAAGCAGGATAACAGTTGTAAATCGCCCGGAAAACGTTGGTTTTCCGGTGTATACGGCATAGTAACGTTGTTTTTTCGTTATATCCACATTTTTACACAAAAAAACACGACATTCCAGTTTCCTTTGTGTAGACTTTCCTTGGCGTAAACATCGGCGAAAGCCGGGCAGGACATGTAAAGTTAGCTAACCTGTAAACAGGTTATCAAACTTTACTTTCCCCTTATTCGCATCTTCGATTCTCAAGGGGAGTCCTGCTCTGCGAGGCTACGCGGCTACCGCCGCGAGTGAGGTCAAATGACGGATCAAGTGAAAAATACACGTAAGCATGGCAAGCACATTCGTGTGCCAGTTCTTCCTGAAGAGGAAGCGATCATTAAGCGCAATGCAGACGCAGCCGGTCTGAGTACCGCAGCATTTTTGCGTAAAGTCGGCATGGGTTACGAAGTTGAATCAATGGTTGATATTGAGCAGGTAAGAGAGTTAAGTCGCGTCAATGGTGATCAGGGAAGGCTTGGCGGTTTGCTCAAATTGTGGTTGTCCAATGACGAGCGCACCAAAAATTTTTCCCCCTCACTGATTAAGACTCTGTTGGGAAAAATCGACTCTACGCAGAACGCTCTGCGCGACATTATGGACAGGATACTGAGCAAGTAGATTTTAGCGGCTAAAATCCAGGGGGTATCTTGATTTCGCGTCACATCCCAATGCGCAACGTTAAAAAAAGTAGTTTTGTGGAACTTGCCAAGTACCTGCAAGACCCGCAAAACAAACAGGAGCGCGTGGGCGTTATCAAGGTTACGAACTGTCATCAGGAAAATATTCTTGATGCGGCTCGTTATGATATTGAGGCAACACAGCGGCTCAATACGCGCGCTGAGGGCGATAAGACTTATCATCTGGTTGTTTCCTTCCGTCCTGGAGAAAATCCGTCACAGGAGGTTCTGGACGCTGCAGAAGAGCGCATTTGTGCGGCTATGGGATATGCAGATCATCAGCGCGTAAGTGCTGTTCATTACGATACCGACAATGTTCATATTCATATAGCTATAAATAAAATCCATCCCGAAACGCATAACATTCATACTCCCTACAACGATTACAAAACGAGATCATCAGTGTGCCTGGCGCTTGAAAAAGAGTTTGGACTTGAGCAGGACAATCACCAGGCGACACGAACACGCTCTGAAAATAATGCTGCTGATATGGAAAGGCACTCTGGCAGGGAAAGTTTACTTGGCTGGATAAAGAGGGAGTGCGTAGGTCAACTAAAGAGTGTGGCTAACTGGCAGGAGTTACATCAGGCAATGCGCCAGAATGGGCTTGAATTACGCCAGAAAGGGAATGGATTCGTTATCACTGGTCCCGATGGCCTGGCTGTAAAGGCCAGCTCTGTAGATCGCTCACTTTCCCGCACTGCGCTTGAGAAGAAATTAGGCTCGTTTGAACCTTCCATACCCGATACAAAACCCTCCAGACCTTCCCCGGAAGCTATTAAACAGCGATTCGGTCCAGCTATACACGTTAAGCGACCCGGAGAATGCCCCCCTCCAATGCTTGAAAACCGACAGGTTAACCTTGGGGATGTTCCCGTCATGCAGATTAATAGTGGTAAACGCTACGAAGGTAAACCGCTGGGTTCTCAGGGAGCTAGTACCTCAGCACTATACGGGCGCTACCAGGGCGAACAGCAACGGCTTACAGCTGCACGTAACGAAGCACTGCGTCTGGCAAAAGTTAAACGTGATCGCCTGATTGAAAACGCAAAAAGAACAGGGCGATTGAAACGATCAGCCATCAAGTTACTGAAAGGTCCTGCCGTGAATAAACGCTATTTGTATGGTCTGGCAAGTAAGGCTCTTGGGGAAAAACTTAAACGGGCAAATGCCATTTATAAAAAAGACCGACAGGCAGCCTATGACATTCATAAACGCCGTACCTGGGCTGACTGGCTGCAGTTTAAAGCCGCAGGTGGTGATGATGAAGCGCTGAAAACTTTACGCCAGCGGAATGCACAGCAGGCCCGTAAAGAGGCCAACATCCTGCATGGCGATAAGGTGAAAAAAGATGGTCGTATCCCCGGCCTGAAACCGGATAGTGTCACGAAGGAAGGGACGATTATTTACCGAGTGGGAGAGAGTGCTATCCGTGACGGTGGTAAACGTCTGGATGTATCCCGCGATGCCGGTGATGACGGTCTTCATGCAGCACTGCTGATGGCTAAACACCGTTACGGAGACAAACTCACTGTTAACGGCAGTTTTGAATTTAAAAAACGCATTGTAGCTGTAGCCGCTTCGCGTGAGCTGAGCGTGTCATTTGTCGATCCTGAACTGGAAAAGCTGAGACAAATTCTGACTAAAAAAGCGGCTCGCGAACGCGAATACATCCACATTCCCTTTGAGCAAAGAGGCAAGGCACGTAAAGCCGGGGCAATGTGGGATAGTGAAAAGAAATCCTGGTTTGTTGGTCCTTACGCAACCAGAGATCGGATTGAAAACTTCATCCGCATGAATGAGGAAAAAGACAATGAGCAAAGACGACAAAGAAATACCGGGACAGAACGAAGCGACCCCGGACGAGAACGAAGCAGCGCTGGAAATGCTGCTGGTGCAGATGAGCCAGGATTCTCAGGAAGAAGTCCCTCCGCTGATGCCGGAACCGGATATGGCAACAGCCAGCGCCGAGGACGAACTGGCACAGGCGATGGCGTTACTGCAGCAGGAGGCCAGCCAGGAAGGACTGATGACATCACCCGTGCAGGGAGATGTCAAGCAGCCGAATCAAATGGCGAACGAGGACATAGTCAGCCCAACGTTGCGCGACCTGGACGCCAGCCGCCGCCCACAGCAAAAAACCGTCTGCGAGCAATGTCCGAACTCGGTATGGTTCGCATCGCCGGAGGAAGTAAAGTGTTACTGCAGGGTAATGTTTCTGACCAGCTGGAGCACAAAACAGCCGAACATTCTCATCAACTGCGACGGGATATGGTTGGGGCAGGAGGAATAACAACGCCTGCTGAGGTTAAGAAATCGCTGAGTAGCGCTGAAAAATATATCAGTGAACGTGAGGAAAAACGCTTTAAAGGGTTCGATATACCGAAGCACAGGGTGTATAATTCGACAGATAAAGGTCTGTTTGAATATGCAGGCCAACGTAAAAGTGGGCTTGAAATGTTAGCACTGCTTAAACGGGATGATGAAATTGTTGTTATACCCGTCAGCGATTACACAGCCCGGAGACTACGTAATCTTAACGTCGGGGAGTCAGTCACGCTGACCCCTTCCGGTTCTGTAAGGACAACGAAAGGAAGAAGTCGGTGAAGTTTCATTCCCCTAAAGGCATGGGGGCCGCTGATCCCACTCGTTCATGACCTGGTTCAGTCGTAGTGACAGACGTCACCCCTGATGACAGGAATATAAAAGAGGAAGCCCATGAGAAAACCTAATAATGCCGTAGGGCCACAGGTTCGCAATAAAAAGAAAACGGCGAAAGGGAAGTTGGTTCCTGCAATGGCGATTACTTCACTGGCAGCTGGCATCCAGGCTGCAACACAGTATTTTGCTTACAGCTTTAATTATCAGGAACTGCTGGGACCAAATTTCAACCACATTTACGCGCCGTGGTCCTATTTCAAATGGTATTCAGCATGGCATGAGCGTTTACCAGATGCGTTTTTTGCGGCGGGCAGTGTGGGGACTATGGTTGCAGCCGGTGGTCTGGTTCTGACCGCTCTGACAAGCATGATGAGAGCTAACTCATCCAAAGCGAATGAATATCTTCACGGTTCTGCTCGATGGGCTGACGAGCAGGATATTAAAGCGGCTGGCCTGCTGGGTAATAATGAAGGGGTGTATGTTGGTGCCTGGGAAGACAAAAACGGTCAGTTGCAGTATCTGCGTCATAATGGCCCGGAGCACGTACTTACCTATGCCCCGACCCGTTCCGGTAAAGGTGTTGGTCTGGTTGTTCCCACATTGCTTTCATGGAAACATTCAACGGTGGTGACTGACCTGAAAGGCGAACTGTGGGCGATGACGGCGGGATGGCGAAAAGAATATGCCAAAAATATCTGTCTTAAATTCGAGCCTGCAGCGGCTAATGGTTCTGTCGCATGGAATCCTCTCGATGAAATTCGGGTGGGTACAGAAAACGAAGTGGGTGACGTTCAGAACCTTGCCACGCTGATTGTTGACCCGGACGGTAAAGGTCTGAATGACCACTGGCAGAAAACGTCTCAGGCATTGCTGGTTGGTGTGATCCTCCATGTGCTTTACAAACACAAGAATGAAGGTACGCCAGCGACACTACCGTATGTAGATTCCATCATGGCTGACCCGGAAAGAGGGGCAGGGGAACTGTGGATGGAAATGACGCAATACGGCCACGTAAATGGCGAGAATCATCCAGTCGTGGGTGCTGCTGGTCGCGACATGATGGACCGACCGGAAGAGGAAGCCGGTTCTGTACTGTCTACCGCGAAATCTTACCTTGCCCTTTTCCGTGATCCGGTTGTGGCTCGTAACGTCAGTGAGTCACATTTCAAAATTAAAGACCTGATGAACCATGACGATCCGGTTTCGCTTTACATTGTCACTCAGCCAAATGACAAAGCCCGTCTGCGCCCGCTGGTTCGAATCATGCTGAACATGATTGTTCGCTTGCTGGCCGATAAACTGGAGTTTGAGCGTGTCGATAATAACCTTACGCTTTGGCAGCGCTTTAAACAGGCATTTGGTTTCTCTGTTCAGGGAACCCGACGGGTACAGACAAAAAAAAGCTACAAGCATCGCCTGCTGGGTATGATCGATGAGTTCCCGAGTCTGGGTAAACTCGAAATCATTCAGGAGTCGCTGGCCTTCCTTGCCGGATACGGTATCAAGTTCTACCTCATCTGTCAGGATCTTAATCAGCTACGTAGCCGTGAAACAGGTTATGGACCGGATGAAACAATAACCTCGAACTGCCATGTGCAGAACGCATATCCACCTAACCGTACTGAAACCGCAGAACACCTTTCTAAGTTGACCGGTCAGACAACGGTTATCAAAGAGCAAATCACGACCAGCGGGAAACGTGCCAGCGCGGTGCTGGGCGGGGTATCAAAAACCATGCAGGAAGTTCAGCGCCCACTACTGACCGTGGACGAATGTCTGCGTATGCCTGGGCCTAAGAAGAATGCGGAAGGTTTAATCACCGAGCGTGGCGATATGGTGATCTATGTGGCAGGTTTCCCGGCCATCTATGGAAAACAACCGCTATTTTTCCAGGATGAGATTTTCTCGCTTCGCGCTTCTGTACCTGAGCCGAAAACTACCGATCGTATTCGCGCCGCAGCTGCTGCGAATGATGGCGACAGTAATGAGGCAATTGCAATATGAGAAAATTAACCCGGTATGCTGCCATCGGCGTCATTTCAGCCTCACTTATTGGTGCTGTTGTGTGTGGTCTTGGTTATGCCTCCGGGTTGCGTATCAATACCACGAAAAGTATCCCTGTTGGCTTGTACAAAATTAGTCAGAAAGCGCCAGAAAAGGGCGACTATGTTATTTTCTGCCCGCCTGAAAAGGTTATTTTTTCCCTGGCACAAAAGCGCGGTTACATCGGCAGCGGCTTTTGCCCTGGAGGGTATGGCGAAATGATGAAGCGGATTTTAGCGGCTAAAGGTGATGAAGTGGCTTTTCGTGATGACGGCGTTTACGTCAACGGACAGTTATTACCGTACAGCAAGCCGTTTAGTGTCGATCCAGGCGGGCGTGACCTGCCCGCTATTCGTGAAGTGTATACGCTGAGTAAATCTGAACTGTTGTTAATGACAGACCGCAGCCCTTCATCTTTTGATGGGCGATATTTTGGTACAGTCACAAGAAAGCAAATTATTTCCACAATTTTACCTGTCTTTACCTGGTAAAGAATAATAGGGGAGTTTGTTATGAGTTTATTTAATAAGAATGCAGAGCGGGAGAAATTAGAGGCATTGGAGCATGTGATTTCTCAAAGTTGTCGTGGTATTCACAAACGAATTGATGAAAACCGTGAGTTGCTGGCTTTACTTTATAAAGAGGCTCCAGAACTTATGGATAAGTGTTTCTGGATTCATGGATGGATTGAAAGCCAGGATAAGTTCTTAAATGAACTGGCTGATGTTTCAGGGGTAAAAAATCCTTTTCCATCTAGTAACTACCCCCGACCTTTTCCGACTGAACCTGTTAATTAAATTATGGTGAAATAATAGATTCCAATGAGGTAAAAATGAGAGTCTTTATTGCAGAAAAACCCAATGTTGCAAAAGCTATTGCTGCAGTATTGGGCACAACAAATAAAAAAGACGGTTACATTGAGTGTGGCAGTGACTATGTAACATGGTGCTTTGGTCATATGTACGAGCAGGCTGAACCGGATGCTTATACACCAGATGAAGTGCCGCGCAATGAAAACGGTAAAAAAATATGGCGCGAAGATGATCTGCCAATTATCCCGGAAAAATGGATCATTAATCCTCGTGAAGATGCCGGGAAACAGCTGAAAACTATCCGGCATTTGATTGAACGGGCCGACACTATCGTTAACGCTGGCGACCCGGACAGGGAGGGGCAGTTACTGGTAGATGAAATTCTTGATGACGTGGGATGTACTAAGCCAGTGTTGCGTTACTGGTGTAATGCGAATGATACCGTTAGTGTCACAAGGGCGCTGAAAGCACTGGAGAGTAACGACAAATATGTTAACTTTGGCCGGGCGGCTCTTGCGCGTGGTAGGGCTGACTGGCTGGTTGGTATGAACCTTTCACGCGGCTTTACACTGAAAGCGGCGCGTGGTGGTTCGCGTGTACTGCTGACGGTCGGGCGTGTACAGACACCGACACTGGCGCTTGTTGTTGCCCGCGACCTTGAAATTGAAAACTTTAAACCTGTTCCGTATCACAATATTCGTGCCGTTATTAAATACGGTGACAGTGCTTTTGTTGCTGCCTGGAAAGCCCATGAAGATCAGGCTGGTCTTGATTCAGAAGGTCGCCTGGTTGATACCAAAGAAGCTGATAGGCTGGTTAACCAGTTAACCAACAGCGAAGGTAGTGTTGTTGAATACAAACAGGAACCGAAGAAACAGAATCAACCAAAGTCATACTCCTTTTCAGATCTGATCGCACAGGCTTCCAGCAGTTACGGTTACAGTGCCGAACAAGTAATGGCAACCTGTCAGTCATTGTATGAAACGCATAAATTGACCAGTTATCCGCGATCTGATTGCTCTTATTTGCCGGAATCACAACATGCCGATGCGCCGGAAGTATTTAAATCCCTGCGTCAAACCTATCCCGACATTTCTGGGCTGATTGATAATGCTGACACAAAAATAAAGTCAAAGACATTTAATGATTCCAAAGTTACCGCGCACCACGGCATTATTCCCACTCAGCATAAAGGTGATGTGAACAGGTTATCACCTGTAGAACGCAATATTTATGATCTGATTGTCAGGGCTTATATCGCACAGTTCTATCCGGTTCACGAATTTAAGGCGACTACGATTGTACTGGATATTAAAGGTGAGACCTTTATAGCAGGTGGCAAAGTTGTTACGAAAAATGGCTGGAAAGATGTTTATACCACTGCAGATGAAGATGATGATGACGATAATGAAAAAGAAGCAGAACAGAAATTGCCCGTTATGAAAAACGGCGACAGTGTGTTGTGTGTTCAGGCTAAACGTATGGATGCAAAAACAAAAGCACCACGTCGCTTCAATGACGGTACGTTGAACACCGCAATGGTGAATATTCATAAATTTGTCGATGATCCGGCGCAGAAAAAATTATTACGTGAGGGGGATGGAATCGGTACGGAAGCCACTCGCGCTACCATTGTAAGTGAACTTAAAAAGCGGGGTTTTATTGAGAATAAGGGGAAAGACATTATCAGCACCCGACTGGGAAGAGGGTTGATTGCCATTCTTCCTGAACTGGTAAAAAGCCCTGTTATGACGGCCATTAATGAACGCATGTTGCTTGAGATCGAACAGGGCAAACGTGACGTTAATTCATTTGTTAAACATCAGGAAAAATTTGTACGCGATCAGATTAAGGTAATTAATTCTGGTGCAATTAAAGTTGCTGGCGGTGTCCAGATTTCTGATAAGTACAAATGCAAGGTATGTGGTAAAGGTTTGATTCGTCGCCTGTCCAAAAAGAATGGTTATTTCTGGTCCTGCAGCGGCTATCCAACCTGTAAAGAGTCTTACCCGGATATTAAAGGTAGTCCGAACTATAACCCCGTAAAACGTGCTTAATCATGGAGGCAGTATATGACTGACACTAACGAAGTAACTCGCCCGGATATGAACGATGCAATACAGGAAAAATATCGCGATCTGATGACACCGGGATATGTAGCCGAGTTTTCCCCGGATGAAGCTGATCTTGTGGGGGCGTTCGAAGATGATGCACTGAATGCGCGTGACGCATACGAAAGTGCTTTTGATGCGGAGTAACGACCATGGCTGAAGCTAAAGCGAAAAAACCATTTCATGAGATTGTGGCTGAAAACCTGATAGCCCAGCTCAAAGAGGGTACGGCGCCATGGCAGAAGCCATGGAACCCCGGCGCTCCTGGTGCGGCTCTTCCCATGAACCCTACCACCGGTAAACGCTATAAGGGTATTAACGCCATTCACCTTATGTCACAGGGTTACAGCGATCAGCGCTGGATGACCTATAAGCAGGCGACAGCTGCAGATGCGCAGGTAAGGAAAGGCGAAAAAGGTACTCTGGTCCAATACTGGAAATTCACTGAGGAACGTATCAAACGCAACGATGATGGTAGAGTAGTGCTCGATAAAGATGATAACCCGGTAAAAGAAATCGTCCAGTTGGAGCGTCCGAAGGTATTTAACGCCGTTGTGTTCAATGCCGAGCAGATTGACGGTCTTCCACCGATGGCCGTTCGCCAGGATAAGAGCTGGAACAGCATTGAACGTGCCGAATCCATTCTTGAAGCCTCTGGCGCGAAAATCTCTCATGACCAGGTAGACCGCGCTTTTTATCGCATGTCTACAGACAGTATTCACTTGCCGCAGCAGGCCTCCTTTCCCGGTGCCGACCGTTACTATGCCACTGCACTTCATGAGCTGGGCCACTGGACCGGTCACGCATCGCGCCTTGATCGTGACCTGGCTCATCCCTTTGGCAGTGAAGGTTACGCCAAAGAGGAACTACGTGCAGAAATTGCCAGTATGATCATGGGCGATGAGCTGGGAATTGGTCATGATCCTTCTCAACACGTTGCCTATGTTAAATCCTGGATTAAAGCCCTGCAGGATGATCCGCTGGAAATTTTCCGTGCTGCGGCTGACGCCGAGAAAATTCAGGGCTATGTGCTTGGTCTGGAACAACAGAGGATTCAGGAAAAGCCGGTGACGCTTGAACAGGAACAACGTAACCGTGAACATTCTGAAGTTATGAGCGAAATTAACCGACTCACTAACCCGGCAATTGTGGATAAAGAAACGGCTCAACTGTACCGTGATACTTTCAATACGTTTGAACATACGGCACAGGAAGCCGATTACGTTGTGTACTACAGTTGGGGCCAAAGCGAATTAGGCGATCAGGTCATTCGTATCAACTATGAAGATAGTGATGGTAATACGCTGCCGGTTCACAGCGATGTTGTTGGTCGTGGAAAGGCGTTGACTTATATTGGTGATGAGCGTGTACCCGGAACGGGGTTTACGTCTGATAGTGATTGGCAAAGTAATGCTCTTAAAACTGCTTTTGCCAGTATGGATAACAATCTGAATTTAGCGGCTAAAAAAGTGCATAGTCAGATAGAAAATGTCGGCAGCGATCCCCGTGAATTGCTGCAGGATGTTAAGTTTCCTAAAAACTGGTGGCCTAACTCAAAAGCAGCTACAGGGGCTGATATGAGCACAAAATCTGAAACGACTATCACACAGGAGCAACAGCGGCAGTATCGCGCTGAGAAATTCATTCTTTCTAACCTCGATAGCGGGCTTTCTAAGCATGTTCCTAACATGAACCGTCGCCAGCTTACACTGTCACGTAATGTCCTTTTTGATGCGTTGAATAGTAGTCAGGAGAGTGATTTCTGGAAGCGTAATAGTGAATTTCAGTCTTCATTCAGTCAGAACTGGACTGAGGCTCAGGACAAGATTAAGAACGCATATCGTGAGCTTGATTTTGCATTAACTTTACTTCCTGAACCGAAGTATAGCGTTGTAGAAAATCCCAGTCAGGATGAAAATGTCAATATCATCACGCAGACTAACAGCGCTATTAAAGCCCTGGCTATTATGAGTGAAGGTGAAAACCGTTATATTTATGATAACCGTCTATTAGAGAACAGCCGGGTTGATCTGGATGACGAAAATAGTAATTTCCGTAGAACCCTCGATACTGAAATTTCAGTACAAAATCAAGGTATTCTGGATATTGTAGGTAATGAGTTTAACGTGATTCCTCCAGGCGAGGCACCTGCATGGTATCAGGACCGTGTTGAAAGCCTGATGGAACGCGCTGATAACCCGGATGAAATGAAGAGTGCTCTTGATGCGCTGGGGCCGGAGCCAGACGGAAATGAGGCTGTTTTCCTTACTGAAGAAGGCAGGCGTATTCTCCCGGAATTTAGCCTGAAGGTTGCACAGGAAAATACCCCAATCAATGTTCCCTATAAAGAGCGAAATGATGCTAAAGAGCTTGGGGCTAAATGGGATCGAACCGAACAGACCTGGTTTGTACCAAAAGGCGTATCGCTGGATAAATTTGCAAGATGGAGCCGTGAACCAGCTGTAGTTGTAGAAGAAAAATCACAGGTCGTGTTCGCGAAGGAAGTAACGCTGGATGCGGGCGAACGTCAGGATCTTGCCGTCCCTTACAAAGACCGTGCAGAAGCCAAAGCAGCTGGCGCGAAATGGGACAAAGAGAAAAAAACCTGGTACGCCGAAGCCGGGGCAGATATGGAAAAACTGGCGAAGTGGAAACCTGAAAATATTGTGATCGAGCAGTCACCTGCCATGACACTGCAGGAGGAAGTAGAAACCGCGCTGAAAGATATTGGGTGTATCCTCGATGCCGATACTGACCGGGGCCAGAAACATCCAATTATGGACGGTAAAAAGCATCGAATTACGGTAGAGGGTGACAAGAAAGGGGAAAAGTCCGGTTTTTATATCATCCACACTGACGGTCATCCTGCAGGCTTTATGCAGAACAATCGTACCAAAGAAGAGTTACGCTGGTCTTCCAAGGGGTATGTGCAGTCCGACGAAGAAAAAGCGCTTCTGCGGGCGCAGGCTGCGGAAAAACAGGCCGAAAAAGCGGCACAGCAGCAAAAGGACCATGAGTCTTCTGCAAAGCGTGTGGAGAAGCAGCTCGCCAAACTCAATGAGCCTCAGCAGCAGACGGCTTACCTGGAGAAAAAAGGGCTGCAGGTGCATAAAGGCGTGTTTACAGATAAGGACGGTCAGAAAACCTTTATTCCTGCTTATGATGTGCAGGGAAAGCAGTGGACAATGCAGTATATCAACGAGGACGGTACGAAACGTTTTGCCAGGAACGCCCGTAAAGAGGGATGCTTCCATGTTGTCGGCGGACTGGACGCGCTTAAGGAAGCGCCTGTGTTGATTGTGACCGAGGGTTACGCAACGGCAGGAAGCATCACAGAGGCTACTAATATGCCAACGGTCGCTGCCTTCGATTCAGGTAATCTGGAACCTGTCGCTAAAGCACTTAAAGAAGCCTATCCCGATAAGCCAATCATCATTGCCGGTGATGATGATATTTCTCAGTCATGCAAAATGAAGGTGAAGGATAAGGCCAGTGTAAACGTTGGCCGAGAAAAAGCGCTGGAAACAGCGAAAGCTGTCGGCGGTGTGGCGGTATTCCCTGTTTTTGCTAAAGGTGAAGTGCCGGGTAAAGACGAACTCAGTCAGATTAAACCGGCAGCGTATCTGGCACATCAGTCAGCCCTGCGTAAACTGGAGGCTCATGCCAGCGGCGATAAACCACTCCCAGATACTGAAGTGGAGGTGCTGCAGGCAGCACAGCTATCGGAAAAGCAGCTTGATATCCTTCGCCGAGCGGATCGTTACACCGACTTCAACGATCTGGCCGTAAATAGTTCTCTTGGTCGGGAAGGTGTAGCTATGCAATTAAAAGCCGTCATTGCTGACCAGTTGAATAAAAAACAGCAACGGTCTCTGGTTCAGACCGAAGATAAAAAGCTCGTTCAGGAAAAAGAGAAAAAACGGACCATTCGACATGCGATGTAAGACGTTTTTACACTGGCCCTGCCTGCGGGCCAGTATACCCAGGATGCTCTGGCTCTCCGCCCTGAAGGTCAAGGTTTTACGGTACACTTGGATAAGGATATTTGTGTCATAATGAAGCCGGAGGGATCGATTGATATATGTGTGTTGAATAACGATGGCGAATTTATTAAGGATTGAAAATGAAAAAGGTCTATATTGCTGCATTATTATTGATTTTCTCCCCTTTGACTTATGCTACCGGTATTCCCTGCGCGGGTTGTGAAGGCGGTGACAACGGGAATAAAAGAAGCTCTGACGAGATACCTGTAATGGTAACGCTTGATACTCCGATTGAGAAAAATGACGTTACGCCAAAAGAAATAAATTTAATCTCACAGGACAGTAAATGTATTTACTCTGGCGTGCTAATGCAGACTCTTTCTGAAAATAAAGACAGTCGTATTATTGATGTGAATAAAAGAATTTGTGGTACAACGGCAGAAAAGGTTTCTTATTCTGTTTTCAACATTAGTGCGAGTGAACAATACAGCAAGGGTACACAGCTAAAGCTGTATCATGCCGCCGTAATGACTCCAGCAGGCCCGTTATTCAGCGCCGATGTAATGAGCGAAATGATTAAAAATATTACCGATGCAGCTGAACAGGCCAAGGCAAAAGGACTAACTAAGTGAGTCATTCAGATAAAAGGTCCGAGTTTTTGTATATGTTTCGGCGCTGCAGAACGATAGAGACAGTTGAACGCCTTTATGAACACAAACGGTGGCAGTAGGGATGATTGCAGTGATGATGATGACGCCAGCAGGAACCTGAAAATAATCTTTTAGCGGCTAAAATCGTAGCCACTAATGTCACTGCTCTACTCACTGTTTAAGTGTGTTCAGCATTGGTATAAGCATTAAGAATGGCACGACTCTGTTCACTCTTCTCTGCGCACATTTTCATAAGAGGCTCAAGCTCTTTTTCAGGCTGGGTATCTTTAGTTATATTCGCTACATCTGTACATAATGATGAAGCCACTGCAGCCTGAAATGCCTTTATAAAAACGTGATCTACATTTTCGCTTGAAGCAAAAGAAGCTACAGGAAGAATATAAAAAATAAGAGCTAATATTTTCATGAATTACCTCTTACAAGATGTGGCAATAATGGGAAATTTTCAGGGAATTTAACTTTCAATAAGAAGGGAAGCAATTGCTCGCGTTTTAAAAGACCTTTATCAAGGAGTTCCGCAGTCAGTTCTTTATGCACATCAACATTTAATGTGAAAAATTCATCGAGCATAATGCTTTGTTCGCACTTTAGCTTCTGAATTTCTTCTTTATTGCTGGTCAGTTCAATATCAGTAGAGGGAGATGTATAGAAAACCCCTTTATACTGATTTGAAAGATACTGAGTGGCTAAATCTAGCCATTGACTCATGTCATTTATTGCACCTAATGATTCGTTTTTATTGGCGTTTATTTCACCCATTTTCCCTGCCAGTAAAACAAGCATAAACCACTCAGTCTCAGTTTTATAATTAAGAGTGTGTTCGTCCCGAAGACCGGAAACATAACCTAAAGAATTAGTGATGTCTGTCTCTTTTTTAATCCTGACATGGAAATCATCGGGGATATTGCCCAATGCTGCATAAATCATTGCATGTCCTGCTTCGTGAGCAGCTATAGTATTACGATCTTGTTCAGTGGGCTTACGAGCAAGAGGTTCTTGCTCGCGAAACACAGCTGTTCCTGATGCTACTACCATCGACGATGAAGTGTGTTGTGAGCCTTGTAACGATAGTCTGTATACTATCCAGAAAGCAAAAATGGAAATGATAACGACCAGTGCTGCAATAGGGTTTTCGATGGCAGGATCAAGAAATTTTCCTGCTATAAAACCGATGATTATAACTGTAGTTATTCCCCAAACGGTAACAGGAAATAGGCTTGCCTGCGAGTACATGTAGGTATGTATTAAAGCAAATAATAAACCAAGAATACACGCTGTAGTAACGCCAGAAAAAATCTGGCTTCCTAGTTCGGTTACAGGATATGAAAAATTTGAAATACAAAGATAGACAACGGCTACAAATATTAAGCGCTTGAGTGATGTCAATATTGCATTTTTGATAAATTGAAATTTTTCCTCAGTCATGATCAGCCCTCACCGTAAAGTAAACGCATTTGTTTAATAACGTTGGCTGCATCACCATTAACAAGATTATTAAACTCTGCAGCCATATCCTGCAGCTCATGTTCTTTGAGCAACAACTGCAGTCTACCTAAGAAAAGTGACCAAGGTTTTTCGCTATCCATTCGGCGGGCAAGGCGGGTATGTGTACCGGCGTGGCATTTAGATTCTTCGCCATTATGTACTGCATTCATGAGCCTCACTAATGCAATGAAAGTATCCCAATCATGACGGGTATCAAATTGCGCAGTTTCACAGGTAAGCGCCAGAACAGGAGGGCGGTTATCCTCCGGTGTATCGAACGAATTACTGTCATTGCCACGGACAATAATCGTAAAGGTCTTGTTCCCGACCGTAAAACAATAATCGACGGATTGGATACCTACCGGCGCGTGTTCAGTTGCAAACGTCCTTCTGGATTCTTCATCACGAATATAGAAGCGATGTGCAAAGCCGAACAGATCCTGATAATAGTCAATACTGCTTTCTATTAGGGTATTATCAATTCGATCACAGATTGCAAAGTAATCAGGCCCAGCCAAATGTTTGCTATCCAGTTGCTTCTTGGCCGCATCTGTCAAAAAAGCTATTTCAGCAGGAGTCAGATCAGCAGGTTCATTTGTATTCCAAGGATCGCTAATTTTGTGATGAAGCCTTGAAAGCGTTTTGACCGGTTCAGCTACAAGTCGTGTAAGTTCACTCAGTGATCCGTCATTAGCAATATTGTTTAGTGAGTTTTCTATCAGGTTAACCAGAAAAGTGTTAACTGATAGGTTACTTGCTTTTGCATAGGTTTTGATGCGTTCGACTTGTTCTCGCGACGTTCTCAATGAAATCTGTGTTAACTCCATCATTTCACTCCCATTGAATGATTCAATAATGAATGATGCTATCACATTTGAAAGTGCTGTCATTTTATTTTTATCACATCAATGGCTTTTTTAAGTTGATTAGATTGTCCTAGCTAGTTTAAACTGTGTTTGCAGTAAAAAAGCAACACACTTAACGAGTGGGTTTTTAGGGTATACCTTAGTTAACTAGTTGCGCGGCAAGGGGAGAAGATTTGTGGAAAATAGAAAACCTAAAGCCAGATACATTGTTGGTATTCCTCATGGACCTGTTCTGTACGAGGGCAATCTGCGCTTTGCAGCCTGGTGGTACTAGTCTATTCGATGCCAGAGGATAATGGTGGCCGTGAAGCCTTAATCACTTTGGGTCTAATTCCCCGCCGCTTGCGGCGATAAAGTTTGCCTGCTCTAACAACCATATGCTACATTTTCAGTAAATGTGTATCATATGGTTGTGTTCAAGATTATGTCTAACTTACAGCAGCATGATGTAGTTTCGCCTCCAGTAACGTGGTTTGGTTCCAAATCGCAACTGGTAAAAAAAATTGTGGCTCATTTCCCTAAACATCAGACATTTGTAGATGTTTTTGGAGGTTCTGGAGCTGTATTACTCGGTAAGCGGCCGTCAAAAGTTGAAGTCTATAACGATCTGAACAAAAAAATGGCATCGTTATTTCGCGTTCTTTCCGACAAGGATAAGACCCGAGAACTTGTGCGACGGTTACAGTTAACGCCCTACAGTCGCGAAGAATTTCAGCTGGCACGTTCCTCTGTTGAGGAAGAACGAGATGAAATCGAACTGGCCAGACTCATGATAGTTATTCAGAGACAGTCTCACGGAGGTTTCGGGAAACAATGGTCATACTGCATAGATGCTCCGGCAGCTGGATACAGCGCCAGCGTCCGTAAATTTCACGCAGGAGTGGACAGGCTCATTGATGTTACTCACCGCATCAGGCGAACTCAGATTGAAAATTTACCCTGGGAAGATGTGCTGTCCCGTTATGATCGTACAGGGACGCTCTTCTATCTCGATCCGCCTTACGTACCAGAAACAAGGGTCAGCGGAGGTTATGAACATGAAATGACTCTGGCCGATCATGCCCGGATGGTTGACGTTATGCTACAACTCAAGGGGATGTGTGTGCTTTCAGGTTATGCGCATAACGTTTACAGTCCGCTTGAACAGGCCGGATGGAAACGGGTGGAAATTGAGGTTTCAGCCCGTTCAAGTAAAACGAGAACGAAGCGTACAGAATGTCTCTGGATTTCACCATTACCCACCTGTGAACCGGTTATTCGAATAGCGACAGATGAAAATCTGACAAAGCGGCAGGCAGCTGCTTACAGAGTTCACGAATTACGCACATCGGAGAGTGAAAATAAGATTACTGAAACCATCGCCACATTGAAGCGAATAGGTAAAAAAGTAAGTAAAGCAGAGGTGGCAAGAATAACTGGTATATCCAGAGTGCAGATTTCAAGAAGGTATTCATACTTGTTTGAAGACGTTTAGTTATTGTGAAAAGTATATATCTTCATAAAAGTCACAACGTTACAGTTTTACTTTATCATATTGTTTTACCAGCTAAATATCGGCGGTCTGTTTTTGACTCAAAAGTCGAAGCAGTTTTAAAGGATGTATGTACCGGACTTGAAAGAAATTACCAGATAAGATTTTTAGAAATTGGCACCGATCGTAATCATGTCCATTTTCTTATTCAGTAAGTCCCTACATACAGCGTCACGAAAATAGTTACACTGATAAAAAGTATCACGGCGCGTGAAATCTTCAAAAGGTGTCCAGAAGTGAAAAAGATATTGTGGGGAGGTGAATTCTGGACTGATGGATACTTCGCAAGCACTGTAGGTAAGCATGGTGATGAAAATATGATTGGCAGGTATGTAAAAAATCAAGGAAAAGAGTACAAAACTTTGCACTCAAACCATCAAATCACTTTGCTTTAAAATACCCCGCTGCTCGCGGCGGGGTTGTTTATTAATAGGGGGAAACCTAAATGAAAATTAATTCTGACAAGAGCAATACCTTAAATCCTTTAGATGTTCGTTATCAACCAGATGGCATTGATTATCTTGTGAATATACTTATAAACATGATCGATGGTCCTGTTGATTTCACCAAAAGGGAAATGCTTAAAAATGTAATTTCTGCTTTGCCTCCGGGAGCGACAATGGCGACCCTTATCGCAAATGTGAAGGAAGAAGAATCACGACAGCTAGGAATTAATATAGAAGCGTATGACGCCTTAGTAAGGCTAACAGAGGTTTTAACTGAGTTTAATAAAGATAAGAGGTATGATGATCTCTTTAATGAGGAAAAATAATAATTACATATACATAGAGGTTGAATATGAGAGAAAACGTGTAATGACAACATTTTGTACAAAGGTTAAAAATGAAAATAGCACGCGTGTACTTGAGAGTTAGTACCGACGAACAGGATTTAACCCGGCAAAATGAGATAATTAAAGGTGCTAGGAAAAATGGCTTCTATGTAGCCGGGGTTTATAAAGAAAAGGCGTCTGGTGCACGAGCTGACCGCCCGGAACTGCAACGAATGATTAATGACCTGCAACCAGACGAAGTAGTCATTGCAGAACATATAGATCGTATTAGTCGTCTACCGTTGGATAGTGCGCTGGCGTTAATAAACTCGATAAAAGAGCGGGGCGCGAAACTCGCCATTCCCGGTATCGTGGATCTTACCGAACTGGCTAACGCTCAATCCGGTGTTGCTAAGGTCGTTCTGGAATCTGTTCAGGATATGTTACTCAAAGTTGCCCTGCAGCTGGCAAGGGATGATTATGAAAACCGTCGCAAACGCCAGAAAGAGGGCATTGAGTTGGCTAAACGTCAAGGCCGGTATCAGGGGCGAACTGCAGATCTACGGCTCCATAAACGCATCATTGAGTATCGTTCAGGAAAGACGAGTATCGCAGAAACAGCGAAGCTGTGTGAATGTAGCATCAGCCTGGTAAAAACGGTATGGGCTAAACACAAAAAAGAAGAGGTAAACCGGAAAACCGGGCGCGGGTAAAAACCCCGCTGGACGTAAATCGCGGACGATTAACCCCCCCCTTAACGGAGTTTTACCGAATGGCCGGAACGGGGCAGACACAAACACACCCCTGTGATTGAACGGAACGCCGTCCCGCCCGGCACAACATATAGTATGTCCGTCAGATGCGATCGGTACAACATACAGCGTTATCCACAGAAACGGGGCCGATAAGTACGGCGGTTCGGCAGAACGACGGTAAACCCGAATCCGAGCTGATCAGAAAGGGGCAGATACGAAAAACCCCGGCAAAAGCCGGGGCATTCGGGGGGTTTAGTTTGACGGGGTGAGTGTTTACGTCCAGTGACAAGGCTCCACGCCTACCATTCCGTTTTAAGCCCTCTCCGGGTATACACCCATAACCGGAGAAAACCGATCCGCTCAAGTATAAGGTTATGCGGCTCTTTGTGGTCATATTCAGAATAGCCTGTTCGACATGACATCTCAACAGGAGACTGACAAAATATTGATATCAGTCACGACAGGGTATAAATGACGTTATTCTTTATCGGAATAGCATTAATTGTTCTGTATTGCTTTCTTTTTTTTCTTTTTCAACGCACGGATTTCTTTCTGATAGCCAATTTTTGCTTTTGCGATATCTGATAATGTTTTAGACCAGTAATTTGTAGCCGAAAGGCGATACCGTCTGGCAATATCATTAATTCTGTCTGTATTGCTGTCAGCACTACGATGAACACGCTGTTTTTTACCGAATATATCAACAATGATTGCCTGGCTTCCTTTTCGCTGGAAAAGGCTGGCGCACAGGCGTTTAACAACCAGTGGCGTTAAGTCGATACCGGTATCGTTCGCCAGACTGAAAATAAACTCAATCATCTGCGAGGTTTTGAAATTCTTAACCGCAGCACTTAACCGGGCGGCGCGTTGTGGTGCTTCCCACGTATCATCCCGGTAGTTTATGATTTCTTTCTGGTAATCCGCAATCAGCCGTTCGACGGGATAGCGGCAATACTGGTGAAAATACGCAAGTGATTCCCGGAGCGAATCGGCTATATCCTGCTGCATTCGAAATCCTGACTTAATGCTAATGTATGCATACATTAGCATTAATAAAACAGGCAGGCAAGACAACCGTCTCACTGGGACAGATTCGGCAAACTGGGCGTTTTGCCGAAGGGGAGTAAAATCGCTTGCTAGACCCGGAGAGAATTAAACGTGAATACCATGAAGAGTGTTAATCAGAGCAGGATTGCGCTCAATGAGACACATTCTGTCAAATAAACTGGCGATTCTACCGAAGTTTTAAAATTTGTTGATTAAACACACAAAATCTAATAAGTTAGAAAACCAAATCTAATTTCTTAGAAAAAGGTGATTTATGCCAACAAAACACATTGATGATGACTCATGGGCCATTATCGAAGAAATGGCCGTAGAGGTAACGCGCAGAGCAAACAAACCAGTGAAGGAGGCTGATATATTGCGCCTTGCGCTCAAACATGGTCTCAGAACATTACCGCCTGATTTACTTGATGCGTTGGCAACTTTCAATCCTACATACAGGGTGCTGCATTTAGCGCAAAATTTTGGTCTGCGTGAATACCTTTCTCCTGATGCCGATGATTATCTGCATGATTTCAAGGTTCCCGGTGGGGTAATGGCTTGTGTGTGGGGGCAAACATGTTCTGGAAAAAGTACATTTGCGGAGTCTCTCAAACATATGCTTGAGGAAACTAATTTTATAGCGGATTTATATTACCATGATGAAGTTCGTAACACAGGTGAACTAAAGGTTGCTTTATCAGCATTTATTCAGGGAAGGAAAGTGATTATAACAACTCATGGAAATAGCCCCGACATTGTTAAACAGCGTATTCTTGAAGCGTTGATTCAGGTACAAAATTAATAAACGGACGTATTATATACTCTTGAACGTCGATTTCCATTTGTGGCTCATTAGACGTAAGATTTTAACGTCTAATGTAGGATGCTCCATTTAGGCCAGAGTGCCAAAACAAAAAGCCCGATCTCCTGTCGGGCTTTTTTGTATCTGCTATCAGCATCACTAATGCCGGTGTTTCCAGGGGGGGATTTGTTAATCTCCAGCTGTCCGGGCGTTCTCAGGTGAAAAACAGATAGCCCTTTGTAGTCAGGTAACGCTGTAAGGCCAGGAACAGATAAAGGTGTGCGGGATAGAAGGCATAAAAAAACCATTTTAACCGGGGGAGTTTCATACGGATATTCCCGGCGAGAACAATTACCGGCACTGCCAGCAGAGCATAAAAATTATGGTTGATAAATGTGAGTAATGCGCAGTTGGTTAACGCCAGGAGAAAAAACTCTCCCCTTCCCTTCTTATAATAGAGCCAGATACAAATCCCCATAGCGACAGCAGGCCACCAGAATTCGACGACAGCGCCATAACCGAAAAAAATCATCAACGAAAAAAACTGATGTTTGCGTTCGCCTGATTCAATATAATAACAAATAATTGTTACAGCCTGCAGTGTAAAAAGAATGTTGAGAGGCCACCAACCATCAATTACGCCGCCTAATAATATATACGCTGGCGTCGCTATAAGGCCAAATATCATCAGGCGCTGAGAAACTTTTGTGTATACCCCATTAATGAATGAATCTGGCCTTGCCAGGTTGTACGCCAGAACAAAGCAAAAAAGAGGCATTGCCACACGTCCAGAATCATAAAGAACTGGCATGGTGTCATTTAACAAATACTTATTAATATGGTCGCCAGTCATTAAGATAAGAGCGAGCCATTTAATAAGTTCTACATTTTTAAAAGCCATAATTTTAGCCGCTAAAATCAACGCAGTTTAATGTTACCGTAAACAGCCGCCAGTGCGTCAGCTGCGGCTTTGTTATAGTGAAGCGGTAATTGCTGGGCGGACTGTTGGTAGTCAGTCTTAGCCACATTTTTAACCGGTATTCGTTTGACGGAAGCTGCAAATCCGACAAGCTGATCCGGTGTAGAGGGGGTTGCCGCTGCTCCGTCATTTTTTGGCGGTTTTGTTGCGTCTGCTCTGGTCTGAGCAAGATTGGCAACCTGCGTAATGCTTTTTGCTTTTTCTTCTGGCGTAACCCTTGCAGCCGCTAATTGCGGCTGTTGAGGTGTGTTAGTTATTTTGGTTACATCAAATGTATTGAATCGTGCTTCGATCCAGGTTTGCCATTTTGCTGCTTTACGTATTAAATCACGTCGGTATATCTCGTTATAGTACGGTGTCCGGGAGTGATAATTTGCCGCTTTGGTCCATATGTCTCCGCGATCATTTTTGATATGACCACGTATACGCCACGCAGCTAAATCATATGAATAACAGCCTGGTTGTGCCACATCCTCAGCGGTGATACCGTATTTTTTAAGGTCCTTTAAATAGAGCGTATTGAACTGCATACGGCCCACATCATATGAGCCATTTGAGTTACGATTTTTATTCTCCAGTCCTGTGCTCCCTCCCTCTTTTTCAGCAATGGCTAACATAATGTTAGCCGGAACCTGATATTTTATTGCTGCTGTGATTGAGCAAACCACTCGTTCAACATGGACTGGTGGCATATCTGAATAAGGCATAGTCTGGCTCCCGTACTCTCTACCCTCTTATTCTCCCGAATTTACTCATTATTTTAGAAATGGTAGCAGGATCGGCGGCAGGACATTGATTCAGAAAATTTTTTCTGGCATTAAAAGTTTTATTCCATTTAATTGAACCCTTTTTCTTTTTTAAAATATTGAAAAAATCTCTTTCCGCACCACTACATTCACCTCCTCCACCTTGTCCTACGGCTTTTCCGTACAGGCATAATACGGATTTGCATGGATCAGCCGCTTTTACCGTAGTTGTAAAGAAGAGGGTGGAAAATATTACTAATAAAAGTGAAACGTATTTTTTCATTTTAGATCTCCTCAGAAACTAGTTTTGTTTTTGAATTGCTCAAATTCATCACCGCTCTTAGAATTTTCTTGCGGTGTCCCCTGCTCTACTGAGCCGGTATCAGTTTTATTTTGACTTTCGGTTTGATTTCCTCCACCGAGGCTGTCACCGTCAAATTGAGTACCAGTAGTACCAGTATCAACATTGTTGTTGCTGGCGAAAGCACCCTGCATGGTTGTCTCATCTGAGACTAACGAACCAGACTGGCGTGAAGCTGTTTGTTGTCGGATTTGAGAGGCTAACTGACCACCTCTGGTCTGTGCGATGATATCTTTAGCTGCACTGATTTTTGAGTCGTGTTTGGCAGCATTACGTGCCGCCATGCCCTCAGCCAGGCTGCTTGTCATGTGCGATGCCATACGTCCGGCCCGTGAGAAAGAGGCTGCAAATCCCTGACTTCCTCCGCTGGAACTACCGGAACTGACCCCTGCGGATGAGCCGCCGGAACCGCCTGATGGCTGTCCTCCAGAAGTATCTACAGAACCGGTATCTTCACCGCCACCAAATCCGCCGCCAGAACTACCGCTACCACGAGAACCGGATTCTTCGGCCATGGCCGCTTGGGCTGATTCAAACGCCGCTTTCAATGCCGATGCGCCACCTGCAGCATTCGCCATTCCTGCAGCAGCAGCTGCGCCAGCTGTTGCTGCTGCTGCACCTGCTGCTGCAGCTGCACCGATCAATGCACCTGCACCGAAACCACCGATACCGCCAGTTGATGCGCCACCTGCAATATTGCCTATTATCTGAGGAACTTTATTGACTAATACTAAAAGAATGATCGAACTAACTAACATTACGAACAAATCTTTTATTTGAATAGCGTCATTACCCATTGCTTCATAATATGAATCAATAAAAGACTTACCAATTCCTACTATCAAAACCATTGTAAAAAGTTGAAGTGCAACATTTAATACGGTCTTAAAATAATTGATTGCCATATCAGAAGTCCATCTTGCCCCACCTAATCCAAGCATGATGATCCCTGCATAGCTTAGTATCCAGCTAGTAATTAACAGTAAAAGCATATTTACGCCAACTAAGGCTAATACACACAAAATAACTGAAGCCATGATTAAGCCAACTGTTGAATCTGCTGGAGTCCATACTGATGATTGATCAGCAATCCTTTCAGCTATGTAAAAACCAATGTCTACCACATCTGAGGGAGAGAGTCCTTTATCAAACCCAGATGCGTTAGCTGCAAGTTGTCTCAAGCTATCTTGAATTGCTATAGATATGGCAGGACCATTTATAAGCAACCAGTAAAAAAAACCAACCGTAACAAAGAAGCGCACCATTTCAGCAAGTACAGAGGATATACTACCATCTCCTTGTAAGGCCATTTGAGCAAACATCCAAACCATACTTATTAATACTAAACTCCAAAAGAGATAAGATGCATACTGAGTGATTACAGTCTTCCACGTTGAGGCCACTGCACTATATCGACCTAATATATCATCTAATAAACCGTGACCATCTAAACTAGTTCCAGTTGCTGCATTTGCAGCGAAACTGGCTATAAATAAGAGTAAAACTAGTGTAATGAATCCTTTGCTCAATTTCATCACATCACCACTTTTTATTTTCACCAGAAGAAAAATGACCACCCTTGCCGCATTTTTCTACTTCAGCTTTGGACATGTCTTTTACATCTTTACTGCAGTTAATTTGCTGTGCTGTAGGCTTTTGATCGCATCCAGTAAGGATTAAAGAGATAATTATTAAAGCGATAGATGAAATAATTTTCAAATTTTTCATTTATATTTCCTTACCAAGATTTATTTGTGCCGTGGGAGTATGAACCAGCTCGAAAAGCTTCTGATGCTGCCGCTTGTTGTGCTTCCTTATCGGCTTGAGCCTGCGCCAGTGTTGTTGCAGCGTTTTGCTGGGCTACCAGGAGAGAGCGGATTTGCAATAGCTGGTTTGCCTGTGCGCTTGCAAATTGGTTAGCGGCTTGAATGGCTTCCATCTGACCTTTCGCACCGGATGCCTGACTTTGCAAATCCCTGAGATTATCGGCGTCGGTTTGCAGGGTTTCCTGTTGTTGGTCGATAGCTTTAAAAACAGCATCATTAGCTTTTTTACGCGCTTCTGAATTGTCTTTTTCCGCGTTGTGCAGCGCTTTTAGTTCCGCAGTTGTACATTCAATGTTGCTGTTGAAGCACGGAGACGAACGGTAATAGTTGATATCCTGATAACGTTTAAGATATGAATCCAGACTCCCGGCCTGATTTTTGTAGTAATTCAGCGTGTCCTGTGCTTGCAGCAATTTGTTGATAGTTGAATTAGCCTTGTCCCAGATATACGCAGCAGGCGCAACGGTATTCCGCAGCATGTTTTCATATTGCTGGAGTTGTGTCTGGTATTGCTGGATTTGTTTAGCAACGGCCTGAACATTGTTCAGCGCACTGATTGTGGTCTGTATTACGTTAGTTCCATCAATAACAGGGATACCGGCTTTCGCCGGTAATATCATGATTGACGCCATGAATGAAGCCAGTAATGCTTTTTTAGTGGCTAAAACGAAACGGGTGTTCATCGTTTTGTCCTCTTAGTAATCAAATGACTGATAAGGCTTAGTGAATGCCAGATCTTTAGTAACCATAATATTGAATCGATAACCAGGGCGAATTTCGAGCGTAGGCGCGATATTCAGGTTTTTCTGAACTATCTGGGCGATTGCCTGACCGAATACCTGACCCAACGCGGCAGACATTTCGCTGCTCATATTTGGAGCCTGATTTGAGTTGTTATTGTTTTGGTCGCGATCCTGAGAGTAGGCAATTGTCGCGGTGATACCAGATAACAACAGTGCATTACCAAAGATACGGAAGTAATGGTTGTTAACCTGATCGCGGAAACCAGAATAACCAGCCATATCCGCGCCCGGCATTGAGCCTAAATCAAGAGCTTTCCCGTCCGGGAATACCAGACGTTGCCAGGCGATCATCACACCTTCCTGACCATAAGCGACATCACTTGAATAAGTACCAATCAAGCGAGTACCGTGAGGGATAAGAAGATATTTTCCCGTTGCCGTGTCATAGACATCCTGAGATACCTGACCAACAATCTGTCCCGGAAGGTCAGAGTTAATGCCGCTAATCATGACGCCCGGAATGACCCAACCAGCGCGGAGTTCATATGGGCTATGTGGAGCTGACACTTTTTCATTCAGTAACCACCTGTCGCCCTGTCCTTTCTTGCCGAACTGATTTATGTCATTACGTGAAACTGCTACACCGCCCACTGACGCCAGTTGCATACCAGTATCGCTCCCGCTATCATCGCCCCCGTTCATGGAAGCCCGGATTCTTTGAACCTGCGCTTCATAATTTGTGGTGGCATCGCCAGTGTTGTTCTGATCTATCTGGCGACGAACGTTAGCGATTTCCTGCAGCATTTCATCGCGGGTTTGCGGTGTACTATTCCCCGTTGTGCTGGTTGAACGCCCCAACTGATTCGGTAGGCTAACTTCTGTTCTGGCTTTAACAGCCTCAACAAAATCGCGCATTTTATTGCGACGGATTTGATCGGCTTCTGGATCATTTTTTTGTGACGTTTCCTGACGTTGCGGAACAGGTGGCTGATCTGGATCAACTACTGGCGCGACGGGAACAGAAGCATAGTCTGTAGATGGCTTGGTTTTATCATTATGTGGCGAAGGGGATGGTGGTGTTGCCGTTGCCGTTGCAGGAGCATCGATCAGGCCATTACTACTGCTGCCTAATACATCCATAGCCATCGCTGAGGTGTCCCGGTTACTTCCGTGGTGTGCCGCAGCCTCGGCTGTATCAGATGTACCCTGGTTGGCTCGTTTATTAGCAATGTATGCCACTAACAGACAGAATACAGCCACGAGGCTTATTGCAATATACATAGGTCTTTTATTTACGCGGCGTACACCTGTTTTACTGGCGACGCCTGGAGAGGCGTCGGGAGACATCTTATCTTGGTCTGTCATCCTTTTTATTCCTCGCGAGTCCATGGGCCAGCTGGATATGCTTTACCGTCTGTAGCTACGACAAAACCACGACTCAAAGTCACGTTACCAACGTAAGTTGTGACCTGAAACAGATTAGGAACGACGGTGTTAACGACATACCCTAAAGAGATCCCTGGTTCCGATGTGATAACACTTTGTGGTTTCTGGTTTTTTGTGTATTCCTTAACCGCAAATCCACGTGAGCGTAAACGCTGGACGAGAGCAGATCCAAATGGATCAGTAGCCGGTTGTTTTATGGAAAATGTTGTGCTGCCTGCCGGATAGAGTGAAGCCAGATGCGTTACTGTGCTGTCGGCCATGCTGGTACTTGCGAACATTGATGCGTTCGAGAAATTGCCATAACTCGTTGAAGTACACCCTGTTAAAACCAGACTGACCGTTAACATGAAAGCTGCAGATAATTGAGAAACTCGCATGATTAACCCCGCGTGATAGTTACTTTTTCCTGGCCCGAACCAACGCCGATGATCAGATAGGCTTTATCAAAGAGGCCATCGACAATCGTCCTGTCTCCCTGTGTGCGCATGTTGACTTGCTGTGTTTCATCTTTAGAGAACAGACCGCCATCTTTACGAACAACGAGTAGAATCGGTGTCTCGCCAGAAGAAATCGTTTTAGGGAACTGGATGATGGTTTTGACTCCATCGTTATATACGCGAACAGGTTTCCAGCTGGCAGAACCGCTGATTTTGTAGTTAAAGTCCAGATTTCCAAGATATTCCCCTGTCTGAGGAATCGTGTTGTCGCGCAACTGCTTGGCTTCACGCGTTCGAATAAAATCCCATTTCGCCTGGGCATCTTCCGGGTAGGTAAACGACACATAAGGCATAAAACGTGTCCGGCTTGATTTCAGTCGGAAGTGATATGTACGGCGATCTGTGGTTACGACCAGCGAAGTATCCAGCCCCACATCAAGCGGCTTGATAATTAAATGCAGACGTTGTGTAGCGCCGGAACCAGTGATTGACGGTTCGACCGTAAAGCGGGGATCGCCCTGGTTGATATTATTAACAAGCTCACCAGGCTGCAGTGCAATGTCACAGACCTGCAGAACAGCACAGACAATCTGTGTTTGTCCGGTGGTATAGACGTAATTAATCGCACCATCAGGGCCAGCGAAAGGCTTGCTGGTATCACTGCCGGTCTGCCATTTCTGACCGATGCTGATGGCGGCACGCTCCTGCGGTGTGAGTGTAGGTTCATTCTTGGAGAAATACTGATCGGCCAGCGGATCACTACCTGGGGTCGCATTAGCCAGAAGCGGTAAACTTAAACTTAAAATTAACGCTGAGATAATTGATTTCTTCATGTTTCGGCCCCGGATTTACAGTTGTTTTGACCAGTTATAATCTTTAATGAAAATACGATGTGGGTTCATTACATCGTTGTTTCCCTTTATTTTTGCGTTTAGATCAGTGTTCTGATAAACGGTGACCAGCGCACGCATTTTCACAGGGTTATTTTTCATTGTCCCATCACGGTTTCGTGTGGTTTCCGTCCAGTCAATCTGCCATGTATCAGGGGATTGCTGGATTGCCGAAAGGAGTTCGGTGCTGACCATTTCAGTTTTTGCTCGGTTAAACGGATTACGCGCTTTATTACCGTTCAGGTATTCATTCGTTTTAATTGTGGCCGGATCATCCGGGGACAGATAAGCATATGTCTGCAGCACTGCTTTACGCTGCAGTTCACTGTCAGGTGTTACAGTTCTGATGTTTGAAATGAAGTTCCATGCCGCTGTACGGAAATCATCGATTTTTGCAGGTGGGAGTTTGTCGGCTCGTGTCAGGCTGATGGTGTTACCAGCTTTATCCTGTTGATATACCATCGGTATAAATTTAGGCTGACTTCCGATGTAAGTAATACCGCCTACAGCGGCAAGACCAATTAATAAGCCTGCTACACCAAAGAATATCCCCAGCGTCCCGAACTGTTGCACATGACCCATGTGGATATTCCACGAACGACGCGCATTGAGATAAGGATTAGGGCTGTCAGGCTGAGGGGTTTTTTTACTGTTAAAAAGTTTCATGCAGCGACCTCATACTCATAATCATGTAAGTCCAGACCCTTAGTGCGTAGCCATTCATCTACCCAGCCATCACCGTATGTTTCGGACAGTTGTTTAACAGCAGCGATTGAATCGGGATCAGTAGCTCCCGCAAATGCCAGGGCGAGCGGTCCCAGCGCGAGCTGATACAGGCGGCGGCCTTCTTCCGATACGTAGTAGTAATCGCGTTTTGGTACTGCAGACGCGATGATTTCAATCTGACGGCGATTAAGCCCCATATTGATATACAGAGGCATGGCTTCTTCCTGCAGGGCGCTGCTGTTTGGCAGGAAGATTCGGCAGGCAGTTGACTCAATAATGACATCGAGAATGCCAGAATTGACCGCATCACTAATCTGCTGAGTTGCCATAAGAACAGAGCAGTTTTTCTTAGCCATGGATTTTAGCCAGTCGCGGATTTTGCCCCTGAATTCTGGATGCCCCAGCATGAGCCAGGCCTCATCGAGGATGATAAGTGTAGGACTACCATCCAGAGATTCTTCAATTCGCCGGAAGAGATAGAGCAGTACCGGCAGCACGTATTTCTGATCCATGTTCATGAGGTGTTCAATCTCGAACGTCATGAAGTCAGAAATATCAAGACCATCTTCTTCGGCATCGAGCAGATGACCCATGTTGCCGTCAATGGTGTATTGTTTGAGCGCATCGCGAACTACATTATTTTGAATCGTGACTGTAAATTCAGACAGGGTTTTGGAATGAGTTTCAGCCATACTCTTTATGGCGTCAGCGATGGCGTTTCGTATAGGAGCATCAACCTTAATGCCGTTCAGTACCAGAATAGCTTCAATCCATTCCATCGCCCAGGTACGGCGTGTAGGAGTATCCAGTCGTGATAGAGGTGCAAACGCCAACTGGTTATCATCACCGGCAATAGTGAAATGCTTCCCGCCTACGGCCTTGCAGGTTGCAAACATCGACAGGCCTTTGTCGAAAGTGAAAATCCGCGAATTAGCGTAACGACGCCACTGCATAGCGGTTAACGCCAGATGGGTAGATTTACCGGCACGGGTTGGCCCGAATATGAAAGCGTGGCCGAGATCCCTGACATGTAGATTAAGTCTGAATGGAGTGTTGCCGGCAGTGACACAGTGAGTCAGGGGCGGGGCTCCTGCTTCGAACATCGGGCTTGGGGCTTTATTTTCTCCAGGCCAGATAGTGCTGGTTGGCATCAGATCGGCAAGGTTGAGGGTGTTAACCAGCGGACGCCGCACGTTTTCAACACCATGCCCCGGAAGGGAACCAAAGTAGGCATCCACCGTGTTCACGGTTTCAATTCGCGCGACGAAGCCTGCATTGTTAACAGCCATGCGCATAAACTCTGCAGCATCTTCGACCTTCTGGCGGTCCTCATTCATCAGGACAATGACGCTGGTTATATAACCCTGGCTGATCAGGCCGGAGTTCGTTTCAGCAATAGCAGAAGAAGCGTCCTGGACCATGGATAATGCGTCTTCATCAACGTATCCGTTGTTGGTATTGAACAACTGAGACATAAAGCCGCGTACTTTCTGCTTCCACTTCCTGCGATATGCTGTAAGTCTGGAAACTGCTTCGTGTGAATCGAGGAAAATAAAACGCGTTGACCAGCGGTATTCACACGGTTGTTCGGCCAGTTTAGTAAGAATGCCCGGATAACATTCTGTAGGGTAGCCTTCGATAGCCACAACCTGTATAAAGTTTTTCCCAATACGTGGAGTAATGCCAGGAATAAACTCCTGACCACCAATAAGGCTGTCCAGGTAAATCGGGTTGTTTGGCAGACGTAAAGGATGTTGAAGCCCGGTAATGCAATACTGCAGGTACTCCAGTTGCTGATCCATCGTTGCAACTGAGCCATCTTCCTGCTCGACTTTAACGCCGTTCAGTCGCTCAATCGAAACCGCCTGGGAAAGGTTTGCCTGAATAATGTTGACTTCATACTTAAATTTTTCGATCAGACTCAGCGTAGTGGCTTTGTCTGTAGAGGCTTCACGTTCATCATCAAACATCAGTTCCGTAAATTTGCTTTCGGCCAGCGAAGGCGGGAACCAGGTGAATGTAACGATAAAGCATCCTTCGTACAGCTGACCCAGCTTTTCAAACAGGCGACGGCGTTCTTCATCCACGGCAGCGGAAATACGATCAGGAAAGTGTGAAGCGTTACGGTCACTGTATGACGGAGCCGGATGACGCATCACATCAATGTGCATCATCCATCCGTTGCCGAGTCTGCCAATCGCTTTATTTATTCGAAATGAGACAAGCTCTCTTTCCTGATCTGTCGCACTCGCGTTGTCCGCGCCTTTAAAAAAAAATGACGCCATGAAAGAACCGTTCTTACATACGATTACGCCATCATCAACAACAGCGGCATAGTTAAGAAGGTCAGCTAAGGATTCGTCTTTAGCGCGGTGTTTTTTAAGGTGATAATCTTTCACCATACGCTGATAGTATGCCAGCATCATGCCAAGCAGGATCAGCCCTATCAGCGCAACTAAGACAGGAATTACGGTATTCATTTTTTTACCCTTTCATATCGTTTGCCTTGGGTTCCTGTATTTTTGCGAAACGGCGTAGCGCGGGGCGCATAATACGGCTGGTTGTATTTGAGGCTACGCAGATAGACTTGACGTAATAACGGATCTGATTTAGCCATTTTTCTTAACAGGTGAAGAGCACCTCCCCAAATCACGATGCCTACACCGGCAGCGATCCAGTCTTGTGACGTAAAGATCAGAACCGCTGCCAGCAGGATTGAAAACATAACCAATTCACGGTCCCCGCCCATGAATAGGTTCGTTCTTGAGGCCGCCCTACGAATGGGGATCGTGCGTAATGTCATGGTTATGCCACTCCCCCCGTTTTAGCGCTGGTCAGCATTGCCGTCAGCTCCGCCCCCTGCCCTGTTATTGCTGACAATGTGTTTTGAGCGGCAACCAGAAAGCTGAGAACAAGAACGATGAAAATCAGGGTGCGAAGGAACCCGTTCATATCACCGCCGAAAATCAGCATCGCGCCCGCGCCGACCAGACCGACAATGGAAGCGGTATATGCAAATGGTCCTGTAATAGAAGTACGAATGTTAGTCATCCAGTCATCGAACGGCAGGCCACCGCCGGTCGTGTTTGACGCCAGAGCAGGTTCAGCTGCGATGAAAAACAGCATGGCACCCAAAAAAACAATAAAGGCGTGTTTGCTGAGGTTGAATTGAGAAAGACCTGTTTTCATTAAATAACCCCTTACTAAGGTTGTACTGGAACGATTTGAATAAGGTTGAGCTTTATAGCCAACTCGACGATCTGAATATCGTTGCTGTGTGTGGTAGAGATGTCCTCCATGGTTAAGCGTCAATGAGTTGGGAAACGTATTCCCTGTTCTCATAGAGCTGAATCTCGCGGATTTCTTTAATCCGGCGACCCTCAGAAGTTTTAGAAATCTGGACTATCACGTCGACCGCTTCGCCAATGACCGGCTCAATTTCTCGTGGGGCAAAAGGATTACGTGAAATAAGTGAACGCAGTCGCGTGAGAGCAGAAAGAGTGTTATTTGCATGTAGTGACGCAGCACCTCCCTCATGCCCGGTATTCCAGGCGTCAAGCATATCGAGAGCTTCCGGGCCGCGTGTTTCACCGACGAAAATACGGTCGGGGCGCATACGCAGGCTCAGACGAAGAATGTCAGTCATCGTGACGTTAACTGTGGTGTGGTACTGAATAAAATTTTGTGCGGCACATTGCAGTTCGCCTGTATCTTCGATAATGCAGATCCGCTCGTTTGGAAACTGACGAACAATCTCTGCAATGATGGCGTTTAGCAGCGTTGTTTTCCCTGAGCCAGTACCACCAATGACAAGAATATTTTTATGCGCGGCAATCGCGCGACAAATAAATTCTGCTTGTGCTATGGTCATCACGCCTTTGTCTACATATTCATCAAGAAGGAATATGCGAGAAGCTTTTTTACGAATATCGAAGGTGGGTCCAGCAACCAGCGGTGGCAATTGCCCTGCAAAACGGGAACCATCTATGGGGAGTTCACATTCAAGATATGGTGAATTGTGATCGATAATCTTTTTGTGAAAGCCAGCGATAGTTTGAATGATTGTTTTTGAACGTTGTACAGGGACTTTACCCATGCAAAACATAGGTTTTCCGAATTTTTCACGCCACAGCTTACCATCCGGGTTTAGCATGATTTCCAGCGTCTCAGGATCTTCCAGCGCTTCCATCAGACTCGACCCCATATCTCTCCTGAGTTTTTCTATCGCCCTTAAATCGACGGAATCTACAGCTACAGCGTCCATCAAATCCTCTTTTCTTTACACTGTTGTCACAATAGGAATTAAGGCAAACGATATACCGAAATAAAATCGCAAGCAAGAGCTAATACAACATTAAAGCGAAATTATTATCAGGGTCACAGATACAGGAATAATGGGAGGGGGATAAGGGGATTTTAGCTGCTAAAATCTGCGTCCCTGCAGAATTTCCTTTTTCTGGCGTTAACTTTTTTTCTTTTCTTGCATCATATCCAGCATAGTTTTGGCTTCCTGTCCCAGCTTCTGGCGGGTTTTCTCACTCCACTGGCGTACCTGAAAAGCTTGCTGTTCAGAAAGGATTACCGACACTCTTACATAACCAGGAGGTAAGCTTTTTACAGGCTTACCGTCAGCCATCAGCATCAGGCTATGTTCGTCAAGGTCGGTGGTTTCAAGAAGTACAGGAAGGGCTACATCAAGAGCGTTGGCAATGGACTCCATGACTCTTAAAGAAGGGTTGGCTTTGCCATTGGTGAGGTCAGACAGAAAAGAGATGGAAACTCCGGCTTTATGGGAAAGCTCCTGCTTTGTCATGTCTCGCTCTTCAAGCAATCTGAGGATATTAGTAAAAAAAATTAGGTTGTACACGATACGCTTTCGCCTCAATGCAAATTTTAGCGGCTAAAATGTTGACCAGAATAAATTGTATAGCTAAACTAAAAACTTCTTGGCTACAGAGATAGAGATTTTAATATGAAAAATTTAAATCGCTTTCAGTTTATAGGAAATTTAACAAAAGACACAGAGTTACGGTATACAGCAAAAAGCATACCGATCGCGATTTTCGATATAGCCGTAAATGGAAGCTATAAAGAACAAGAGAGCGGTGAAATCAAGGAATATACCGACTATTTCCGTATCAAAGTATGGGCCAAAGCTGCAGAAAACGCTGCTAAGTTCCTTGGGAAAGGATCACAGGTTTTTGTTGAAGGTACAATGCGTAATACTCAATATGAATCAAACGGTCAGAAAGTTTATGGTATCGATTATATCGCAGAGAACATTCAGTATTTGAATACCAAACCCCCGGCAAACGCTGCGGCTGCTGCAGGTAATGAGAACTGATTGCTGATGCAACATGGGATAGAATGAAAGGCCCGCTATGGGCCTTTTGATTACAGGCATAATTTACGGCGACAATCATCCAAGGGAGATGCTATGAAGCGCACCGCCAAAAGCGCCATCGATTCTGTTAAAGAAGCGCTGATGAAAACTCATCGCGATGATCTTATACACAAATCAGATGAAGAATTACGCCAGGCACAGCTTTCGCTCTTTGATCTCGCTCCCTGGGATGATGACATGCGGGCTATGCCGAATGATTACGCGCGGTCTGCTTTGTTCACTGTAAGGAATAAGAGAAAAAAACGTGAAGCCTGTGATAACAAAGCTATTTATCACGTTAATAAAGACGTCAGTATCAACTACACCGGTATTGAGTTACGCGCAGAAGATGATGAGCTGGTATGGCAACAAATACTTGAGTACGCCAAAAACTATCCTTTAGGTGAGAAAATTTACTTTTCGTTTTACCAGTTGTGTAAGGACTTAGGCTGGGCTGTTAATGGTCGCTATTACAAGAAAGCTGAGGAATGCCTTTCCAGGCTGCAGGCGACATCGATGGCTGTTACATCCGAACGATTAGGCCGATTGAAATCGCTGTCTTTAATCAAAGAGTTTGACGTTGTGGAGCGAGGCACCAAGAAAGCCGTTTGTGAAGTAGAACTTTCACCACAAATGGTTTATCTGTTTGCAGGTGATCACTATACAAAATTCATCTGGATAAAATACCGGAAGCTGTCCCCAATAACCCGCCGTTTATTCGATTATATGGCTTCACATAAAGAGCCGTTTCCGCTCAAACTCGAAACCTTCAAAATGATGTGCGGCTCCGATACGGAACAGGGCTGGAAATGGAAACAACAGGCCAAAGATGCGTGTGCAGAACTGGCTGAGAGTGGTCTTGTCAGTTCCTCCTGGGTTCAGGGGGATGCAATTTTTTGCGTAAGGGCTGCTGATGAGAAACAAGGTGAAGCTGATGCAAAGGCTTAGTTATTCACCGGCTATTGACATATGAGGTAGCTAAACTTCTCGAAAATAGCCTGAGCGGTGCATAAACCGTGTGCAAATTGGCCCT
>NZ_VXJV01000017.1 GCF_008692785.1 Salmonella enterica subsp. diarizonae | reverse complement strand
ATCGCCTGCATGGATAATTTCATCAGCACCATTAATAAGATTGGTCAATACCCTAAATTGCTGTTCAGTATTCGGTAAAATACTGTACTGCAACGGACGGAGTTTCATCGGTAATGTTTCCCGACGCCACTTTATGTAATCTGGATTAAGTTCTCCTGGAGGAGTTAATTTAACTAAATGACCAATACACCAGGAAACAATATGTGATCCACAAACGATATATCCATCATGAGTTTGACCATTTCCCAGAACCTGAGCAATAAGCCGCCCCAACTCCGGTTTTTCCGCTATCCAAAGTATTTTCATTTATTCATCCCGACTATGTGATTATATAGTTAATAAAATAAGAGAGGCAACAATGCCCCGCCCATCAGGAAATAGCGTAAATAGCCTTACGACAAACCCCGTATCCGTGTCCAATAAAGGGAATATCGTCTTCAAAATCCATCGGTGGCTCCCCAGCGGAGGCCGGAACGGACGACTGCGGAGTTCCATTCCCATTTGCCGGTGGTGTTTTCCCCCATCCTCCACTATTTCCTCCTGCTTTTGTATTGCCATTTTGCCGACTGCCGCCAAGCATTTGCATCACCCCTTTCTGGTCCACAACA
The DNA here is from genome assembly GCF_008692785.1 of Salmonella enterica subsp. diarizonae. Classification (GTDB taxonomy): domain Bacteria; phylum Pseudomonadota; class Gammaproteobacteria; order Enterobacterales; family Enterobacteriaceae; genus Salmonella; species Salmonella diarizonae. Next base: position 52,939 of record NZ_VXJV01000017.1, on the reverse strand, counting down.
ATTTCAGTTGTATAATGCTCTTGCCCTTGTTGATCCTGCCATTTTCGGGTTTGTAGCTTTCCTTCGATATAAACCTGCATCCCCTTACGCAGATATTCTCCGGCAATTTCAGCCAATTTATTATAAATAACAATTCTGTGCCATTCAGTCTTCTCCTTATCTTCTCCACTTTGTTTATCTTTCCAGGATTCTGAGGTCGCAAGAGTAAAGTTTGCGACTGCAACATTATTCGGCATATATCTTAATTCTGGATCTGCACCGAGATTTCCGATAAGAATAACCTTATTGACACCTTTACTAGCCATATATATATCCTCTTTTAAAATTGTTATACTGAATAGTGGAATAGACTTTAATTCTTAGATCAATTCTGATGAACAAGTGAGAATAATTTCTCCCCTTTGTAGATGCATAATTACTACCCTTTACCATCGATACGGACAGATACGCACTCACCATTTATGACTGTAAACATATGCAGCACATATATTTAAAGGAAGGTTATGTTGTTCAGACATAAACGCAGCGCATTCATTATCTTCAAAAACAGGTAATTCATCACTAACTTTAATAAGGTGAGAATGTTCTTTCCGTTCTTTTTTCAGTTCGCTTTTATCGAAAAGCCCACTTAATGTTATACCGACCAAATCCATATAATGCCATTGAGCCGTTTCTAATTCATCAAGAATCCTTGCCTGATTCTCAACTTTAGAAAGCAAATTTTCCAATTCTCGCACAGCCTTTTCTTTATTCATTAACATATGGCCCAAATCTATAACAGACTTATCTTTTTCATTAATTTGCTTGTATGTGATTGAATGTTTAATTGACTTCACGGAGAACTTGCAAGTCTTCGGTATTAGGATGATAAAAAGCATTTTCACCTAAGGCTACTTCCACCTGTTTAAGGAAGCCAGTCATTTGAATTAAAGTCAACAGGAAGAAACGGTTCGGTTTGTTTATGGCAAACGAGGCAGACATAAATATTTTTTGTCTTATGCAGTCGCATAGCCTTACACTTACCACAATCACACCATCCATCTAAGGGTTCAGGACATTCAGGTAAGGAAGTCTTTTGATATCTGCCATGTTTATTCCATTCTTCTGAAAACATATAACCTTCCCATGCCGCCTGTGTACCTCCATCCTTATAATCCCCCAATTCATTTTTATCAGAATTAAAACCAGGCATACAGAAACATGCTTCTTCAAAATCTTTTTGAAGTGAATTTATTTCTTCACCAGACAAACTCTTAATATAATCAGATTTTCTGTTAAAAAAATAAGTCATATTACTCCTCCCCTGTTAAAGAAATATATTTAGCATAAACCTTTTTAGCGTATTTCATGCGAAAAGGTGCATTAGCCCCTTTAAATCCAGCATTATACGCACCAACTGATTCCCAGTTAACACCGTTGGTTGAAATGTTCTTAGCAAGTATCCATGCGCCGACATAAATGTTCTGGCATGGGTTTTCAAGTAAATCGTTTCGTGTAATACCCATGCTATTAAGAGTTGGGAACCAGGATGAGTTGATTTGCATTAAGCCTACATCCTCACTAACAACCTTACCACCTCGCTTATTCAGACCGATCGCTTTAGGGCTCATACCACTTTCCACTTCTGCGATAGCAATCAGTAAACGATGATCAATTGAGTAACGGGTGCCAGCCATTCTGAAACAGTTGTAAAAACCATTGGTGTTTTTTTCTACCTGAGAGAAACCAAACGGAGAAAACATAATAAGTATAGTTATAAGAAAGAATCTATTCATAATGCCCCGCTTAATATCAGAACCTGATAGCCTGAAAAAACAAAAAACAGGACTGTGACAAAAGGTATTTTGGGAGTCCATCTGGTAACAGCAAGACTGATAACCAGTGCAACAAACATTAGAGTGGCTGCATACTCCGGAAGGACCATAATACCAATTGTCGGTATAACATAAAAATCGCCGGACGCTATCCATATTTCTTTCTTCACCAGATAGCCATAAAGATGAAGTATAAGAGCTGGCAATATAAAAAATGCAGCAGACAACAGTTGAGATACGGTATCTTTATCCTTCAACGAATAAACTGACAAAGCAACCAAAAAACATATTCCTGAATCAGGAATCCATCTGGCGCTTAAATCAGTATAGGAAACGATTGCAAGAAAAAAAAGATATAAAGATAACAATATATCTTGTGAAAAGTAAAATATTGAAACGGGTATTAATAACATACAAACTGCGGCCAGCGGATACACTCCAATGTTATCCATTTCATTTTTCAAATCTTCGCACTGAATAATTGCTCTTTTTTTCTCTCTTGAGTAAAGGGCCGGAAGCTTAACTGCGAAAGCACAGGAAAATAAAATCACTGTGAGTAAAAGTAAGTACCATGTCATACTTACCTCATATAAACAATGTAACCGGAAGGAATGAAGGAGGGTTTGTTAATCCTTCCGGCTTCTGTCACAAGAGATGAACTATCCGAAACACCAACAAGAACGCTTCCTTCCGTTCTCTTCAGAATATTATTGTAAACACCTGGATACGCGGGCATAAACACATATCCCCTTTTATTTTCAATAAACATTTTAATATCCACATTAGCCGGAAGCCATGACGGAGCTGTGACGTTATGAGTCACATCTCCATTATAATCAGGATTTAATTCATAATAAGAGTCAAATACATTAACGTAATTCAGAAACAGGAGGGCTTTGCCCTCCCTCAATGAAGCCGCATAACTGTCATTATCATCCCGGAGGTTTCCATAAAAAGCCAGCCATAAAAAAAGCAGCGAAATAACAATAAAGGATTTCATTTTTATTTCCCTATGAAAATAAATATCAGAACCTGCCGCATGAGTAATACAAGGTCTGATTTCAGGCACACCAGTTAAATAAAACAATGAATTCCCATATAATATGCAGAATATTGGGTGCCGTTGTACGCACGCCAGTTCATGTTACCGTTTGAGTCAGGACCATCGGTAGGAATAAGTTCTGTCAGAGCCATTTCTCGTCCGTCAATACGGTACGTGTTGATACACAATTTAAACCGCCCCAGATTTACTGTTTGCCCCGGCCAGACCTGGAACGTTCCGGCAACCCGGAAAGAAAATTCCGACGATTTCCATATTCCTGACTGGCAGGAAAGTATACTACCAGAAGCATCCCGCCCTATAAGCCCGTTTGGTGAGCAACCAGAACCAGCGGTGTACACTTTTTCAAGCTGTAATGCCTCTCCTGCATACAGTCGTCCATCAGCTCTTACTGTCCCCCCTTTGATCTGCCCTCCGGTTGAGAAATTCTTGTCGTTGTATACCCTGACCCAGGAATTATCCGTCATATAAATGCCGCCACCGTGTTTCTCGCTATACCATCCCGTATCTCCGGTTGTGCGGAACCATCCCCCTGTGTATGTCTCCCCTTCGGTGCGCGTCGTCCTGGCATTAACATTCGTACCTGTTACATTGTTTGTTGCGGTGACATTAGTAGAATTAACATCAGTTGCATTCAGCGTGGTTGTCGTTGTAGTGGCTGCGTTGGTTATATTGTTATTTCCCATGTTCAGGGACGTGCTCATCGTATTTAATTCCGGATGTCCGGGAACGGATTTACGATATAAGTAATCATTAATACTGATACCGTGATCGTAAAAACCCGCAATCACGACGCTACCATCACCGGGGTTATAACCACCAAACGAAGACAGCGCCACACTCCAGCTACCCAGCGCTCCTTTCGCTGTGTTGCCGTCAATGATTCCCCCTTCTGCGCCAATTCCGATCGCAACCTTTCGGGCCAGGCTTTTTGACAGCCTGGCACCACCTGCCAGGTAGGTCATGGACTGTAATTTATCTGCTGTCGGCTCAAATACTCGCGTCTGATATGTAGCACCAAAACCGTTAGTCGTGGAGAATCCTGTAGGCAGATATCCGGCGCTGATTAACCGGGAAACGCCAAATATGTACGGCGTGCTGGCTGTGGCCGTGCTGGCTATCATTGAGTGATTATCCTTGATGTAGAGCTGTACCGCCTTTTGTACCCGTTTTGCCTGGGTTGAAGCCACAATCGCTTTTGCCTGATTCGATAACCAGTTATTCATGGGGATCACAATAACCCCCATAATAAGAAACAAGACACCAATTCCGATAGCAGCGTCGGTGATATTGATCATGCCGCGCTTCGGGGGATTTATTAATATAGCCATTTTCTTGATTCCATATTACAGGGTGTATTCGATACCGTTGAATTCATCCTGCAAGGCCCGATAATTGCCCTGCATGATTTTGGATTTGATAGCTGCGTTCTGCGTACAGTTCACCAGATTAAAAGCGTTGATGCTGATATTGCGGCCAGTAGCCTTATCACCACGTCGTACTGAGGTCATTGTCTGATGAGCGATGATGTACAGCGTATTGGCTACATTCTGTTTCGCGTTGTGGTTGATTTCCTCGCAAAACATCACGTAACGTTCAATGGCCTCATAGACAGATGAACCGTGGATCGTAGACACGACAAACATTGTCAACGACGCTTTCAGTACCTCATGTGCCGTTTGCCCGTCACGTATTTCCCCTAACAGCAGGCATGACGCGCCCATACGCAGGGCTTTTTTCGTCGCCGTTGAATACGATTCATTCTGGCCGACTTCAAGCTGAAGACACCGCCCGTTACCGTGTCGGCCATGCAGCAGTGTTTCTATAGGATCTTCAATGGATACCCCCAGACTCCCTGTTATCTCAATACGCTGACGTAACACTGAGGCAGCAGTAGTCGTCTTCCCCGACCCCAATTCGCCAGCAATCAGGCACAATCCGGTTGCGCCAGGACGGGTGATGGAACTACGTAATGGTGTACTGAGTGGCACATCGGTAAAGGGCAGGATACGTTCCGGCGTCTGGCGGATCACAAAACTGGCTCCCGACCAGTCATTGCAAACGACCGTCACACGGTAAATGCGCCCGTCATAGCGTAAGGAAAATTCCGTTTTATGCGTGCTGAAATGAATTTCGTTGCACGCGTTCCTGAGTTCAAAGGCATCGCTCTGGTAGATATCCGGCAAATCGGTCAGATATGCACTTGCGCCTTTCATTCCCTTTATTTCAGCAAATTCTTCTCCGAGATACAGGTCAATAAAACTCAATTCGTTTAATCGGTTCATGTGGCACGCTCCTGTTTGCCGGGCACAACAGTGTACCCGGCGTTCCTCCTGTCAGCCCCTCGTAGTGAACGCTACCGTGTTACTGTCAGAAGAACAGGCTGCGGTTGCCGCAATTGTCGATACCACGCCATTGATAGATGTTGAATTAATTTTTGTTGAAGCCATATCTGCCGTGCCGAGTTGCGAAGCCATATTAATACAATCCTTTTTGGAAAGCCCCGTACTGGTCACTGTAAATCCGGTATTTGCACCAACGACGGTAATCGTGCCACCAGAATGATTGTAAATCGTCGTACCGGAATATTTTACCTTACTTGAAATAGCTTCTGAGTTGATAATGGCCTGGTTATAATTGGCTGTCCCATAGCCACCATTACCTTCTCCCATATTTCGAACCTCATTAATAATATTACTGATGACATTCGTTTCATTTACAGCCCAGAACTTACTGTAGACTGTATAGCCAACAGCAGCCACAATCCCCAGGACAATAAAAATAATACCCATATTAACACTTTGGTCTGTAATGTTTATCAGACCATGTTTAACTTTCTTTAATTTCATTTTCAATTTACTCCAGATTATTTATCGAAGAAGTGTTATTGTGATTAGTAAATTCATCACATAAAGAATGCCTGCTGAATAAGATCGGACATCACCAGAATAAGTAACAGAATCGCAATAGCTATTCCAAAATACCCCATCACCTGAATAACTGTTCCTGATTTCTCAACCGTCTTCACCGTCCTGTCCAGCCATTTATCAGCAAAACGATGCAGGGAATTCTCCTGATTTGCGGTTTCAAAGAGGCTCTGCATCTTGATGATGGCATCCTCCCCAGGAAACTCGTAGCCGGTGGCATCCATAGCCGCCCCCAGGTTTTTTTCCCCTGCCTCAATGTTCCTCAATATGGCTTCCAGCCGCTCCAGTAGCCACGGAGAGGTACTGGATTCCACCAGTCCACGGATAGCAGTTTCTATCGGAATACCAGCAGATAACATGGCATTCACGTTGAGAATAAACGAGGCTCCCTGTAACCGCCTGTACACCGACCAGGGTGGAAACCGGTCAAACCAGAAACGAAGATTCCCAGTCCAGACGGACAGCGATCTATAAACAGTAACAGCTAATGTGGCAACGACAGCCAGCATCAGATACCAGTAATCGGTAATCGCTACATAGAAATACCAGACACCAGTCTGTAACGTATTCCATTTTTCCAGCGGGACACTTTGTTTTATCGTTGGTACTAGTGTTATACAGAAAATAGCAACCAGACCGATAGCTAAAGACTGGATATAGCCAAAATTTAATAACGTTGACCAGACAGAACCGGAAATTTTATCTGTGCCTTCTGCAATAATCATGGCATTTTTAAATCCATCAGTCAGTTTCCCGGCTTTATCACAGGACTCAATAATACTGAGTTCCTGATCAGGTATCCACTCTTTAAAGGATTCGGCAAGGGAAAATCCTGCTTTAAGATTCTGGCTACATTCCGTCAGAATTTCGCCTATTGGGTCGCCCGTTTTTTTACCTCGTCGCGTGTAATTATCGATAAGTTTTTCAAAGGTTATTTGTGCGCTCAAACCATCAAGCAAATATTGACGAAAATTATCATATATTTCCATGCGATCTGAGGCATTAAACGTTTTCTGATAAATCCAGCGTTTAATTCGGTTCATTAAATGTCTCATCTCTGTCCAGATTACAGACTTTGCTATGGCCCATTACAGGATCAACGCGGCCATCATTAATCAGCCTGATAAGATTTTCCGCCAGGGAGGTATTCCCTTTTTGTTTCCAGTATTGCCAGGCAGCAAACTTCCCTTCGTGTTGGTACAACGACATGAATTTTCGATCCGTCTCAATGACCTCAAAAACACCTGTACGTCCACGAAACCCCGTAAATTTGCACGCCGGGCACCCTGCCGGATTGCGGCTGAATAGCCCTTCCGGTCGGGTGTACCTGGTAATAATTTCCTCGATCTCCGGATCAATACTGGCACGATGCCCGGAATACGGCTGTTTGCACTCCGGGCACAACAACGGCGTCAGTCGAATTCCCACAAGACAGGTGATCAGCGTGGGGTCTGTCAGATAGCTCTCATCAACACCAAAGCGTTTCCAGCGCTGAAGCACATCAATGGGCCAGGTCGTATGTGTTGTAGTCAACACTTCATGCCCGGTCTGCGCGGCTTCAATCACACCATAAACAGACTCGGCATCACGCGCCTCTCCGTAATAAATGGTATCCGGGTCAAGACGCAGTAGATTTCGAATCGCTTCAGGCCACTCCTCCATTAAAGGAGTTTGAATAGCTCCAAAAATCGGAGATTCTACGGGATCTTCCACGGTAATAAGGTGTATACCGGGGTCGTCTCTGAGAGTCATTTCGGCAAGACACTGTAACAGCGTGGACTTACCATGCCCGGTAGGTCCGTTAGCGACAATAATGCCGGTGATCTTTCTTGCCGCACGCCGGACTGACGCTATCTGTTGTGGCGTCATACCTAACGAATCAAGCGCAAGCGACTCCTTGCGTTTGCTGATAAGGCGCACCACTACCAGAATCCGGTTATCGCCACCAGGACGAGTGGCTACTCGCGCGGTACTGAGGCCAAATTCTGTTACGAACTCTTCGCGGAAACGGGCATCAGCAGACTGTGTATAGCTCAATGTGTTGGTACTCTGACCTGCACACATGGTATTAAACATCGACTGAATCAGACGCCTGCCGTTACTCGCTGAATCATCAAATTCATGGAACGGACGGCGTATACCATCAACACGAAACCAGACACGGAAATAGTGGTCGCTGACATATAAGTGCATATCTGACGCGCCGACAGCGACAGCACGGGCGAGAAGATCTTTTACTTTGCCTTGCAGACTGGCCTCGTCTTCAGGCTGCTCATCTTCTTGTCCGGCATCAAACTTCCATGCTACCTGAGCCATTTCTTCGTTGTTGACCCAAATAACTTCAGGACGATGCCCGCTCTGCCGAAGCTTTGCAATTAACTCCAGATAAAGAGGCGTTTGATTCAGTTTATCCAGCACCAGAAACTGGCAGGTGCTGTCTTCCGTGTTTTTCAACAACAGGACACTATCCTGGATATCAGCGACAATGCTTTCCTCCTTCAATAACTGACGGAGGTTAATGCAACTGTGGGTACGTTCAGAAAACCGGCTTTCAACACTGCCAGGTCTTTCATTCTGACTGTTTTCGCTCATTAATGTTATTCCTGTCAGTTCAGTATCTCTTCACGTCGGGTGGAGATATTGCGCACCTTCACCCCATTGAGGCTGACACTTACTATTTGCCAGCGTCCGCCAGGCAGCATCTGTCCGGAGTTAACCGTTACGGTTTTACCGCCAGGCATACTGATCACCGCGTTTCGCCCGTTGATTTTCACCAGTTGCGGCGTTATGTCTGGTGTGGCAGGCACGGTATTTCGCATACCCGAACCGGCCTCGCCGGTCGACGATGAGAGCGTGATACTTCCCCCCACACCTTCAGCCTCTGCCTGTGCTTTTTTGACCGCCGCCTGAGCTTCATAGAGAACCCGCTGTTTTTGCAGGGTATCCAGATCCCAGGCGGTTCCGGTCAAATCTTCTGCCCCGGCCATAAAACAAAAGGAAAGTAACAACAAGCCTAAGCCTGCCCCCAAATATTTATTTGCGTTTGTATTCGCCATAGACCGTCCCCGTAATTTTGTAGGCCAGCTCCCCCGCCTGACCAATTTCATAAATAATGTTATTGATGCGTACCCCGGTGAATTCGTCGTTCCTGAATACCAGTTGTGGCGGAACGGCTGTATCCACGCTGAAGGTATATTCCTGCCAGTCCTGTAATGGCATATCTTCTCCCTGCTCGTTTTTCTTCACGTCATTAACAGGCACTGCACTGAATGACGCCTGAATATTCACGCTCTGGAACAGTGAGATAACCTTTACCAGTTGCTCCCCCATATTGTTCATCGGATCATCGCCGTTGGGCGGCAACGTGTGCGGGAGAGTGAATACAGATACCGATGTGCTTTTGAAGTTGACCTCCGGCTCTATGCCGTAAATTTTTCGCACAGCCTCCACAAACTTTTCAGCAGTAGCAACGGAGTTATTAGGTCGGTTGTAGCTCGCACTCATCCCGCTCTGGTCACACTTCATTCCAGAAAGCTCCCAGCCCTCAATGGACAGGCGTAGCCGTTTAAGCGCTACTTCACATCCGGTAAGAAAATCCTGTACGGATGATGTGTTTATCCACGGATGGCGCAGTTTATCGAGCGCGGCCTTGTATCTCGCTTTACGATTAACCTCTTCCTGTTGCTGTATCTTCACTTGTATGGCAATGGCCCGCTGCTGTTCCTGCTCATTGAGCCATTTGAGGTAAAAAATCAACACCAGAAGTAAAACGAAGAGCGCACTGACAAACCAAAGTAGCTGTGTTCGGGTCATTCCCCAGCGCAGCGGCCGCAATCGAAAATCTTTGCGGATATTGCCAGGCGTAAGTATGGCGTCCAGATCCAGAACATCTGTCACCCAACTACCGATATCAGGATCACCATATACCGGAATGACGTCCTGACGGTTTCCGGCCATATCCTGACGCAGGTCAACAACAGCCTGACCTATTTCGTCGTGACTAAGGATACGGTCAGAACCAGGGTGGATAGTTCCTTTTGCTGTACGTCCCAGCAACGTGAATTCAGCCTTCCCGTGAGAATTTTTACCGAGCGGGATCACTGCAATGCAGGCACCATCCATCAGTGAGGACAGAGCGACAATCAATGAGTAAGTTCCCCTAAGTTTCTGACGGGTTTTTGGTGCAAATCCAGCCTGTATTGCCTCTGCCTGCCTGAGCGCAACAACGTCGAGATTGCGAATCCGTCCTATCCGGCGAACTTCCTTCATAATGTTGCGCTGGGCCTTGATCAGCTCCCATTTGAGCCCAACCACAAAACGATAACCGTGAATCTTCAGGATTCGGATTGCGGCGTCAGCATCACTATTTTCCGTAGACTTCACTTTTTCCGTTCTGAGTCGAAACTTCTTTTTAGCGAACATAAGGCGTCACCGTAATAACAAAGGTTTGCTTGGTTTTAGCTCCGGATAATGAACCGCCAAACGCAATATTTTCCGGCTCACCGACGCCCTTACGGGTCGAATTATCCGTATTTTGCTCAAATCCGGACATCACAATCGTCTGACCCGGTTTCAGCCATATACGTTGCTGTAATGAGCGAGTATCAACGTTAGGAGCCTCAAGTTTCTGCGTATCTGAGGTAATAACACGCATATTCTTGAGTGAAGATATATCCATGAACATATTTAACATCAGGCGATCAGAGTTCTTGAGGATTTTCGGGAAGATCGTGATGTTTGTACCTGTCGTTACACTGCCCGGCGTGAGGGTCTGAGTCGTAACGGTTGAATTTCCTGAAACGTAAGGTGTCGATTCAGAACTTTTCAGATATGTAGTCTGCTGGCCTACCAGCACAGGTGCCGCAGCCATATTTGTTGTCATAACCGTGTTAGTTTTGACATCTGCTACCCGAACCTGCTGTGAAAGTGCATCCAGCAGGAATGACGTCCCGGCAAACTGTTTTGCAGCCCCTTCAGCCGTATCAAGGACACTAAACCCACCGGTAATTGCATCATCTGAACCGGTACGGCTGCTATTCGCCAGCTTAATACCGTATTTGCCGCTAAGGGATTTCCAGACAAGATTCCAGTCGATTCCAACAAGATCGCTGGTATCCGTGTTAACGGTATATGTCACAACCTTGAGAATTACCTGCTTACTGAGCGTACTGTTTTCATCTTCTATATACTCGCCAACCTGACGAACGACTTCCGGTACATCCGTCACCATCATCGTTCCCGTCGTCGAGTTAAGACTCAGGCGGCCAACACCCGGAGTTAACATGCTCTCGACGGTGGTTTTTAAATCCTTATAGAGGTCGTTCCCCATACCAACGGTTGAGGACATTGTTGATCCACCGGACCCGGACACACCAGAATCTGAGCCACCACCAGAGTTACTGCTGTCCGTGCCAGTAGAGCTCGATAACCCACTGGTGACTGTCCCTGTTAGTTTGTAGGAAGCATCTGCTGGCTGAATATCAAAGCGCTTCGTTTCCAGGTAGTAAAAAATCACCTCCCCGTTCTCATACTTCCATGAAATACCAAGCCTTCCAGTAACGAGATCGAGGAAACGCCCCAGAGAGCCAGAGTACCTGATATCCGTAATCTTCCTGGTAGCAACTGTAGCCGGAGCCGCATTATTATTTGCCTGAGCACCAAACATCGCCAGCGGCTTCATTTCGCCACTGTTAATTACCGGAGATGGAACATCAGTCAGACGCTGTGTCACACCACCGCCAGTACCAACAGAACCCAGATATGCAGAAGCATCGGGAGATACGCGAAAGCGAATATGGCACTGTTCACTGAGATCCTGACTTAATTCAAATATATCCTGGGGTTTGACGGTTAAATATTGAATATTGCAATTCACCACCTGTCGCGGCGCATCATACTTAGGCTTTGGCAAAGGAGACGTATTTATGTACTGGCTATTTGTAAACCGGACTACAGGGTGGTTATCCCCCATTTGTTGAATTAATGAAGATGCTTTGACCCCAGTATCTTCAGCACTCTTTTTCACTTCATTCATTCGTTGAATAGTGCATCCTGGAAGCGACAAAAGCAATAACGCACCAACAGCAATAGCTGACGCTATAATTTTTTTGTTCATAAATATGATAACCTGAAATTAAGTTATTCGACTGATGATTAGTCTCTAATGGATTTAATTATTAATGACGATGTTATTTATTTAAGAAATTCACAAAAAGTTTAAATCCATTTTATTTTCCCTCATTAATTATAATCAGACACTGATTCCTGTAGCCATCTGCATACAATGGAACCTGCGCCTTCCGATAAAGATTGAAGAGCTGATCAGTCGCTTCTTCGAAGTTTCTGACACGGAATGTCAGAGGTTCGTCAATCGGATAATCAGTATCGGTATCCCATTTAACCGTCCATTTTTTCTTCGCGGTCGGACAAGTTTCTTTTTCGACCCAGGAATTAAATCCTTTCTGTAGTGTTGTCCCTTTATCCAAAGTCCAGACTTTTAGCACCGACACAGGAGCAGGTTTAATTATCGGTACATTTTTCTTAACCGGAGGCAAGATACCTTGTGTTACAACCGGCACTACAGGGGGTTTCAGAACCCTGGTTTCCGGTAGTCGTGTTATCAGTGGTTTAGCCGATAGCGTTACAGATTTGACCGGAACGCTTGCTTTCTGTGCATACAGAATGACAATTTCAGCTTTCTTGTCGTTTATCTCGGCCTTTAATCCGTAGGCTGTAAGCATCTTTCTTAATACATACGGCCATTGGTCATTTCCCTTCCATGAGACATTATGAGTAAATTTTTCAACAACCGGAGGTGACAAATTTACCTTCCATTCAGCAGGAATTATTTCACGTAATGCTTTATACAGTGGTACTTTCTCACCGTCCTTGCTGACAAAACTCTTCATATCCGGTTTACTTTCTGTATGCTCTTTTATTTTAACTACTGGCGCAGTGGTTATGGCCGGAGATGGTGATGAGAGCAAAGTGGATGTTACGGATATCCGTTTTGCTACAGCACTCTCTTTTGGTATCGGTGCCTGTATTTCCTGCCAGCAATTAAGGCAAGCCGGAGAAGACGTTGCAACTGTACCGACAATCGCCCCTGACGTGTCAAAATCGACCCACTGTCCTTCAGGTTCCGTTAATTTTGGCGGAGAACTACATCCTGTAAGGATATTTGCAAGAACCCCGGCAAGTATCAGTCTTTTTCTGTACATTTCCGTGCCTTTTATTTTATCAGTTTTTCCTAGCCCTTCATCCTGCCAAATTTACTCATAATTTTACTGACATGAGCGGGATCGGCGGTCGAACACTGCCCCAGAAATTTACTTCGCTCTCTAAAAGTTTTCGAGGGATTAAAACGGTGATGTTTTTTGAATGATTGTATACTAAAGAATTTCTTTATAGCTGGTTGACATTCAGATTTATTACCATAAACCATACCTGCCATACAAAAATAAACATCGCAAGGGTCATTTGGATCAACTTTATTTTTTTCTGCATATGCCGAATTCACAACAAAGAAAAACATCACCACAGCAACAAAATAAAATTTCATTTTCACTCCCCAATTCATAATAAACCAAGCATACATTATAAGAGCGGGATAAACAGATTGCAGATGAATGCAGATGAAATTCACAACAAATACTTTTTTATTCATCCTCATAAACATCTTGTTCTGATTCCACACCAGGAGCCATAATACGGCGTTTCTGTTCCGCGTTAAGGTCATCACCTTCAGGTGATGATATGGATACATTTTTCTTTACCGGGGGTCTGACTGGAACAACAAGCCCTTCAATTTTTGAAGTATCACCTTCAGGAATATCAGGTAGTGGGTATTTTTTTTCATCCACCCTTTCTTTAAATATTGGTTCCTTATACCAAAAAATCTTTTCTACTCTCATATTCATTGTCGGGTTATTTTTTGTAGGCTGAATAAAAACCAGTTCTTCCTTATACGGTAATTCATTAATTTCCTGTGGGAGCATCAGTGGTCTTGCCTGTAATGAAAAACCTCGTCCACGAGAACGTCGCTGTCCTTCAGATACGTTCGTGTTGGTTGAGGCAACTTTAATCGTCGTATTTCCCAGCCGTTCACTGTATTTTTTTGCCGTATCTATATCACCAGGTGCAAATGCAACTTTAATATGAAATGGTTCCATTACTGCTTTACCACCTTCAGGACCGTAACAATTATCTGAGCAAATCTGACTTTCGTTCTGGAAGATGATGATATAACGTAAGCCTGCGCCTCGCGTCAGTGCCGGTGCAGTTTCCATTACTTCAATACGTCCCATAACCGCGAACTCATCTTCCAGGAATAGTACCTGATATTTCAGCCGTAGCGATCCATCCTCGCAGTTCCCCCCCTGTTCCGGAAGAACTTTACTGTTTTCACGGATAGCCTGAGAAAAGAATAGATTCATCAGAGGACCAAATTTCTTTAGCGCACCTTCGGTTACGCAAAAATAGATACTGGTTGGTTCAACACGTAATCTGCTGAAATCTATATTCTCTTCTTCGTTTTCGCTTTCCGTTAATGCCAGCGCTACCAATTTTTCACCGTATACACTCAAGCGGCCAGTGACAAAGGACATGAGCGTGGAAAACTCTTTGCCTTTCGATTCAGATATGATCACCCCCAGCTCACGTACAGTTTCAGAAGATAATTCATCGGGTCTGCCGTGCCGCTCATCAACCACTCGCTGAGCCCATTCGCCAAGACGGGTTCCCTGTGCTGCAATCTCATATACCTGGGGCAAGCTTAACGGCAAAGACGGCGTCTCTATGAGATACAAAATAATGGCCGTTACCACATCCCCAGCTTTCGAAAACCAACTGGCGTTCTTCATGTTGTCCGGTACATATAACGAGGATGTAAGGGTCCGCGTATCACCGAGACGGAATAAAGGGTCTTTGTTAATCACCTTCAATGGGTTCCAGTGGTGCGTTTCCAGTCGTTCCGGAGAAAAACGAAATACCTTCTGACCGCAGGCTTTACGAAATCCCGCCGTCAAATAAAAGTTTTCGAATTTGGTGTCGTTGACAACAACCGAATGCGGATACGTAAGCAGATTAGGTACAACTATGCTGACACCTTTACCGCTTGCCGGAGGCGCAGCAAGTATCAGGTAAGTCTGTCCATAAGATGCTAGGAAATTATTACTGTACGGATCTTTTCCAAAAATAACAGATGGATAGCTGGTTATTTTCTTCTGAATAAGACGACCATTTTCCATCTCCCAATTGTTCGAACTGTCTTTATCTTCCTGTTCAGGCCCGGTGTACCACATACGGCGTAACTCGCGCCGGTTGGCAAAACGAGCATTACCATGTAAATCTTTTCGATTGCCGTCACGCCCAACAGTAAGAGCAAAAAGCGATACTCCAGCCGGGAAAAACGTAACAAGTACGGTGACGACCCACGCCCAGGGCAACAACATTCTGGAACGGTCAGTCAGTGATGTTATCCCTCCCTGATTTATCAGGGTAAATAGTGACAGCGATCTGTCATGTACGCCAGACAACGTAAGCCACATCCAGCCTCCTGCGTACAGGCCGATAATAAAAAATACACAGCACAGAACGAGAATGACGACTAACAGCTTTAGTTTTTCCATATTGGCCTCAACGAACGCATGAGAGTGCGCTTTCGATACTGGCGCCATTCAAGAGCGCCAACTGAACTTCAGGTTCATAGGTGACATCGAGGATCTCGGTATGCTCCATGTACATCACTACATCAAAAGAAGTGCGTACCCGCCTGTCGATATAGCTGAAGTCGAGCCCGGCCCCGACAGCAGATTGCTTAATGAGCCCAGCAATACGAGCATAACCATGAAGACTGCCGTTAGCGTGTGCTGTTGTAATCGTGCCCGGATGCCCCGTATTCAGTAGCTCCATAAAATCCCACGCTTCATCCCCGGTAAGTTCTGCCAGCAAAATATGATCACCTTTCATACGCATACAGCACGACACCAGATCTTTCGGAGTGACGTAATCTCCGTAAAGAAGATGTACATGGTTTAGGTGATAAGGAAGCTTCATCTCATTCAGCTCTTCAATCGTCAGTAATCTTTTATTTCTGGGGTAAACATCCACCACAGCTTTAGCAAAGGTCGTTTTACCTGAGCCAGTGCCACCGAAAATGATAATATTAAGTTTGTGCTGTACAGCCAGCCGGAAAAACTCAATGAATTCACGTGCAGAAATCAGCCGTTTCATTTCTTTTTGCCAGTCGAATAATTCCTTCTGCCTATTCACAGTTCGATTCGCCTTTCCGAAACGACCACTGGATACATAGTCATCCAAAGTGAATCGTTGCAACGATGGCTTACGGAATGTCATAGAAACGGTTCCACGTTCACATGCAGGGGGAATAACCAACTGACCACGCTCACCTTCTGGTAACTCCACCGTTTTAATCGGTGACTGAGGGGATAACTCTCTGTGGTTGTATACCGCCAGTGTAGAAGCCAGGTGTTCACACATATCCAACGTCAACCAGGGGGCTTCTTCACGCAACCATCCATCCGCTGAGGTTTCAATCCAGATCTCAAAGGGACGATTAATAGCCACTTCTGTAACTCCTTTCCGCTTTAGCCTTTCTGTTACCCCCGATTGTTCCAGATAACCCAATGTCAGTTCGTCTTCGCGAAGCGAACCAGAAACGTCGCCATATGCAAAATCACTCACAGCTTCACTTCTCCTTCAGGTTTTCAATACAAGATTCGGGTAATTCCCCTTGATGGCGAGAAATATCTCTGCATTCTGTTTTCTGCTCACTCACAGGAGCCGGGGTATCTGGTTTAAAAAAAGTTATTATTAATGCGACCGAAAACATTCCCAGCGCCCAAATAAGACGGCGAGGAATACGCTCAATAAAATTGCTGACGACATCCATTAGTTTCATAAAAACCTCTGACAACAATATAATAAAACAGCGCCAAATTTAATTCACAACCAGATAATTCAATATAAGAACAACAATATTAAAAACAGAAAGTACCCGAAACGTCAGGGTACTTATTCCCATCAGTTTAACGAGAGGTTCTGGTTTTATAGACGCTGGAGAAATCAATATCCTGAGCCACTATCACGGTAATAACTGTTCCTGGTAATACATATCCCGTTGGCGGGATATTTATGCTATTTTCAAGCGCTTTACTTGCCATATCTTCCGCATTCTGTTCTGAGTTTTCTACCGTGTATCCATTCCCAGAATTCCTTTTTGTCAGATTTGAAACAGAACCTAACGCATCCTGAATAAAGGAAAGCATCACCGCACCGCCAAATTTTTTCCCGTAATGATTATCTACATACGCTTCAGTGCCACTACTACCCATAGGATCTGTTCCCAGTCCATTCAATGAAGCACGAATCCCATCCGGCGCGGTTTCAAGTTCACTCCAGGAAGTGAAAACACTACTCTGACCAGCCTTCACTTCTACCGTCTGCTCCCCCGTCAATTCAGCCCCAGCTTCAGCCAGGATTACACTACCATCAGATGAGTACAACGGTCGTAACAGATAACAACTGACAAATCCCTGATAATCCGTTTTGACGCGATTGTACAGGACACACTGGAACCTGGTCTGACGCTTCAGTAGAAACTTACGCTCAGGGGAGCGACGAGCCCTTGTCATTGCGTATTCGCCTGAACTGCCTAATAACGCCCGCACAGAACCACGCCCACTGGAGCCTCCAGACAAACCGTTGTCGTCGACTCCTCCCTGATTTGCGAGCGCTTGTTTCACCAGTTCGTCTGGATCTGCATTAGCAAATGCACGGAGACGTTCTTCAGTATCAGAAGAAGAACGGCCTGACGAACTACCTCCAACCCCCTGACTTATACCTGCCGAGTCAAAGCGCGTGACAGGAGAAAACATATCTTCCTCCTCCCGTACTGGCGGAGTTTTATCATAATATTCTGCATCTTCTGCTGGCTTAGTTTTGATGGCCGTTTCTGTGGTATCTTTCGCTTGGGGAGTATCCTTCTGATTGTCATCTGTTTTCTTTCCCGCAGAAGAATCACTGATCGAGTGCCGGTTCTTCTCCATAAATGCGCCCATCACATCTTCAGGCGTCCGGTTGACCTGCGTAACTGCTTCAGCATTGACTTTTGACTCATCAATTTCAGGTTCCGGTCTCGCATTGCTTTTGATCACCGCTGCCGCAAACGAGATGATGATCAGAAGCGTAATAATGATCCCTCCGGCAATTACGCCAACAATTTTCCAGTCAATCGGCTTCTTTCGACTCGCCGGTTTTAAAGAAAAAGCCCCCTGACCTACATTCTTATTCCCGCTCCGGGACTCTGACGATGTTACAGGAGAACTATCCTTCTTCTGGTCTGGTGATAATTGTTCATCCTGATTCACTTTTTCACCTCCCGAATCTCACCCGTGGTGGTGCCGTTATAGTTATACCAGCCGGTATTTGGCACCTTAGAACGAACAGCCATTACCAACTTATTCAGGCGAAGACGAAATTCCTGGCTGACTCCATGAACAACCGTAATATCATTTACTGTTCTCATGTTGACCATGCTTTCAGTGCCGTCTGGTAACACTTCATAAATAACCGGACGCGGGGCGTTCGTCGGAAACCGGAAACAGGTAAAAGTACCGTTATCCCATACCTGATATGGCGAAATCGCTATATCACCGCGTCGCTGGTACTGAGTGTTAATTTTCCCATCGCAAGGGTTAACGTTAAGATCACGTCCTTTGAATGGTGTTTCTCCCACAGGTGCAGGTTTGGGGTAATCGAAACGCAGCATGTATGTCATGGAGGCCAGCGATTTAGCCAACTTCAGTTCTATTAAATAAGTGCGACGATTAGTATTGATGATCATGTTTGTTTCTGGCTCCTCCGCATAGCGGCTGGGCTTAATCATGATCACACTCCCTCTCTTGTTAGCGCCCAAAATCCATTCACGATTTTTTGGATCTCCAGGCTTACCAACATTCATAGCTCCATCATCGCTATCAATAGTTTCGCCGTCCTCCAGACGTATCATCGTCACGCGATCTTTCATTGCGTAGATACGAAAAACGTTATCCGGGCTGTAAGTAGCTGTCTGGATTCTCCCATCATGCGCAGATCCCTTTCCTGCGATTTCAGCGCTGGCGTTCGGTAACAAGGTGGCCATAAGGCTTAATGCCAAAAATCCCTTGCGAAAAGTGGTCATCGCCCCTCCCGGATTTCCTGTGTTTTGCTATATGCAAGTACACCGAATCCCTTCGGATTAACCCATCCGGCCCCTTCGGTTAACGGTGCATTTCTGTAGTCAAAAGAAATTATCGCCGTCCAGTAAACACGCTTTGGTTCTGCAATAGGTTTACCATCGGCATCAAGCTTCAACTGCTGACCAATATCGGAAACTGGTTTGCCTTCTGCATCAAGTAGCGATTGTGAAAAACGTACCTGATACGTTTTTATATCGTCGCGTTCACCCAATTTCTTTTCATGGCTGACAGGTAAAGGCACAATTGAGTCAATCGATACATCCACTTGACGGGATGAGCCTAACGTAGCTACATATCCTTTACTGGAAAGTTGGAAATTTTTGTACTCATTAAAAACATCTGGATAAGAAAGTTGCTGGACAATAGCAAAATTTGCTTTCTGACTGGCCCAGTTATATCTTTCACGCGCCAGTATATACATCGAAATATAATGTTTGTCATCCGCAACCTCTTTCGTATCTTCTTTTTTCCATCCTGGCCGAATCACATCCATATAACCACTATTCCGGTCAACACGGATAATAGTTGTCTCCACTGTTTTTAATGGTGTAAGCCCCATAACAGCAATAACAGATGCAAAAGCCAGAATGCCGAAAAATATAGACAGCCTACGGCTGTTCCTGGCTTTTTTTCGGTAGTCTTCAGCCACACGTTTTTCGAACCAACGAGCGGCCATTGTATAAGCCCGGATGTCCTGTATTACTTCGCTATTCTTTTTTTCCAGTTTCCCATCACCATAATGTAACTGGTGTTCTTCATCTATTTTTTTCTTTCCTTTACCAAATAACATCTACTCCTCCGGGAATGGCAAAAGCGCAGCATAAAACGCCACGCACAAAGCGATGGATATATTCATGATTTATTTACCAGGTTAAATAAAAGAAATCGAAGAAAAATGCAGGATTCAAATACTTAGTAAAAATTTAAGATATTAAAATTTTTTTACTCACCCCGGCCCTAAGCGATTTTTATTAAACCTGTTAACCAAAGTTCTACCTAATGTACGGCTCATATTTCTTGCGGCACCTACACCAGTCGTTTTACCGATAAGGCCGCCCACGCCACCGACACCTCCACTAGGAGCGCCACTCATGATTGAAGCAGCATAGCCAGGTAATTCTGTAGCAAGCATGGTAAATGCCCCAAAGTACAAAAGAATACATAAACAACCAATTAAATCTGTATTTATAACTCCGTCCTTTATTATAAAATTATTTATATATGATATTTCGAGCCCTAGCACTACAGCAAAAAGCACCTGCGTCAACATAAAACCACCAATAGTTCCAACCCAGCCCCAGAAATATTGGCTTGTCTGAGGAAATAAAAGAAATCCAATAAATATAGGCCCCAAGATTAATATAATCGCCGTAGCTGCTTTTAGAGTAATGAGAGTACCAATCGCAACACCAAGAAATGGGAGACCACCAAGAACATAGAATAAAACGGAACACACTGCAATAAATATTGTATTACCAGCAGCATCCCATATACTAAACTTAATGGAATTAACTAGAGCAATAAACCCATCATAATAAGCATTAATCAAACCATCCACTAAGTTGCCTGAGTTATGAGTGGTTCCAGAAATAGTATTACCTAACCAAACAGGAAAGTCTGTAACAACCGGAATAACTGTACTATTGTACCATGAAACAGACAATGCCATATAAAGTATTATACTAGCTTTTAATATTGTAAATAATATATCTTTGAAAATAACCGTAAGCCCGTCAAAATACCAATATAGAGATTTCATCTGGATATAAACAATCCAGAAACCGCCAATAACAATTCCAATAACCGACATTACTGTATTCATGCTTGCCATCTGGGATTGTGTGGCGGTGTTTATGGCATTAAATACGGGTTGTGCAACCTCAATAGCCATAATTCATCCTATTTTTTCACAAAAGTCTTACCATTGTATTTAAGATTTCCATTTTCTATTCTCATAGTGAAGCCATCTCCTTGTAAGGTCGTATCATTTAATGCCTTAGCCTCAAGAGCTCTCACACTATAACAGTCACTAAGATCCATTAAATTTGAAGGGGACTCTTTCGTTTTCCCCAACATATAATCCTCAAAAGCCTGTGCTCTTTTTTTATCTTCAAGTTTCTTATCAAGATATTTTACATCTACATGATATACACCATCATCGTAATTAACAACAACAGTTGACGGGTATTGTTCTTTAGTAACCTCATTCCAAGTTCCAATAAACCCAGTTCCTTTATCCTTACATCCAGATATAAAAACAGCAGTAATAACCATAAAAAAAAACAATATTCTTTTCATATATCAATCCCATATATAATCAGGCATTAGGTTGCACACTGATAACTGTGCCACGAAAATTAAAATTATTCTACCATTGCGTTACTCTGGACGAACCTTACTTTTACCTAACATATAGTCCACAAAATTCTGTTCTTTTTTCTTCTGTTCCAGCTTCTCCTGCTGCTCCATCAAGTAACGCGTGTTCTGAAGCTGCGTCTGTTGGTTCGCCAGTTCCAATTGTTCCTGCTGATAACGAAGTGCCAGTTGCTCACGTTCTGCCGGGGTCTGGACCTCATTCAGTTTGTTTCGCAAGGTTTCAGCGTTTTTCTTACGTATATTTGTAGCCTTATATTGTTCCTCCAGAACGCCAGCCTGCCGGAGCAACTTATCAAAAACCTTCTGCACTTCAGGTTCATAACCACTTACACCATACCGCTTACGTAAGTCCGTCAAATCCTGAGTCTGATTATAAATATCCTGCCAGTCACGGGCGGGAAGGAGCTGATTAACATACGGATCGTTCAGGAATGAGCCTAATTTGTCATTCCCCTCCATAATAGACTTGTAGTGCTCATACTGGCTTTTCGCCTGCTGAATAGCTTCTTTCGCCTTTTCCAACTGCGCCAGCGCCTGCTGTGCCTGTTGTTGAGCGTTCTGTACCAACTGAGCCAGTTCAGCCACGCTGACTGTTGGTACGCCAGCAGAAAATACGGGCTGACACAAAGAGACAGACATAACCAGTGCAATACTGGCTGCAAGATGTTTTTTACTGTTCATTGAAAATCTCCTGTTATCCTGGTGCAGGAATACCGATTACGCATAAAAATATCTATAGAACTCCTGCCGTATTCTTCTCTCTGTTCGCCTTTCATAACGAAAGGCTATATCCCGATAAGAGAATTTGTGCTTTAAAATTTTCCGATAAATAAAATTCCAGAAAGGTTGTTCCCAAAATAAAACTATTTTCGAAATTATGTACAGATTCCGCATCAGGACTCGTATTTCATTTACAGGATCTCCATCATATTTATGGTTAATCACCTATGTACTCCTGTTAATTGCAGCCCGGTCATATAGGGCCAGTTATGCGTTCAGTTCATTCAGCAACCGGGTATTGATATAGAGTTTTTCCCGGCCAGAAACCATCTCTTCAAGAACACCAACACTGACAAGCTGTTTCAGATAAACAGATGCAGTCTGGCGGCGTGCCAGCCCGGCTCCCACAACATTTTCAATACGACAGTAAGGCTGCATAAAAAGCACCTGAATCAATTCCCAGGAATATATTTTTGGTAGCTCTTTACGCACATAGTCAGCCGTACTGTTCATCAATGCTCTTACCTGCGCGATCTTTTGAGTCGTCCAGGTTGCTGTTGATGCGACACCCTCCAACATAAATAATACCCACTCTTCCCATGCCTGCCTCACTGTAACGTCACGCAATAACGCGTAATAGTCAGCACGTCGTTCCAGAATAAAGCGTGAAAGATAAAGTATTGGTAATGACAGCAATTCACTCTGGATCAGATAGAGAATATTCAAAATGCGCCCGGTACGCCCATTGCCGTCCGGGAATGGGTGGATACACTCAAACTGGTAATGTGCAACTGCCATTTTCACAAGTGGGTCTATATCATCCTGAGCATGAATAAAAGTTTCCCAGTTAGTCAGCAAGCCACGGATAACCTCTTCGCCTTCAGGAGGCGTATAAACCACATTCATATGTTGATCTCGTAGTACCGTTCCGGGAGTTTTACGCACATCAGTATCAACACCGCGTAGCGTGGTACAGATAACAGTAGCTGTAGAAGTACATAATGGATATTTCTCGATATGTTTTACCCCTTCATACATCGCTGTACGGTAACGCAACGCTTCTTTAGTTGCCGGGTCAGCCAGTTCTGCACGGTCCGCATACTGGAACAGCTGATCGCTGGTTGTCACAATATTCTCAATACGAGAAGAGTCTTTCGCTTCCAGCATTGGAAGAATGTTAACCAGTAATCCCTGATCTGGAAGCAACTGCCCGGCTGTTTTCAGTTCAGCAAGAGCTGATCTGGCCTCAATGCAGGCTTTTAGCACTGCTCGCGTCTCTATTTGAGAGAGTTCAGGAGGTAAAAGCGGAAGCTGGTTAAAGGGTCGTTCTGGTTGCCATAACATGTTTAAAAAATCCAATTTTATCGACATATATCGATTATATGTACGTCAGATCGACACATCAAGCGAATATGTACATATTTTTCGATTTTTTAAACATATCTAAGTTCTGCATGTGCTGGTACTGGTTGAAAAGAAGGAGCATGGCACAATCCATGCTCCTTAATGTCAGGCTGACAAGCCCAATTCCCTTTTTCTCGCCTCAAAAAGTGAGTGCCATACTGCGGGGTCGTCTACATCGAGTTCAGGATGGTCCTTACGAATCTCCGAGCGCACATCCATAGCAAACATTTCATCCAGGTACGGTTTCACCCATACATCAGGATCATCACTCCCCAGCGATTCACGTATTTTCCGGGCCACAGGGATATTTTTCGCACTTGACGAAAGCAGCGGTAACCAGTATTTCATTTTTCCACCAAGATCCATTTTAACTACAACAGCACCTCCAGCCTGCTTAACCAGCACCTTGCGACTATGAATGCCAAATTCAATTATTTTCTCAAATTCAGCCCTCGATACGCCAAACTGACGATAACTGTCATACTTTTCTCTCGCCTTTTCATTTGCCATCCATTCCTGCGTGATAGTCTGCTGAAGAACAGAGGGACCTTTCGGGTGTTCGAGAACATATTCCGGAACCTGTGTATCCATCATTAACATCTCACCACGAGTACGCCCCGCATGAAGGATTTCCATAATGGCCTCCGACGTACTCTCAAACATAAGAGCGGCCCAGAATTCAGCAACCGTGTTAATCATCAATGATCCCGGTTCTGCTTTCTGCATCCAGCGCTTCATGTAGAAGAAAGAGTTCAGCAGAACTTCAACCACAGCCGGATTTTGATTAGCAAATTCCTTAGTCAGTAACTGAGAACAATCAAACCCCAGCCTGCGACTTTTTCCGGGATCAAACATGTTACGAGGCGAATCCAGTACCCAGGCGTAATGACCCCGAGCCCCCTGCACATCCCGGCACCATTTAGTCAGTCTCGCGCGTAACCCTGTCGGACCTGTATCGGGTATAGCGTGAAGAAGCAGTGAAAAACACCGGGCCTCTACATTGTGATGGTTCATCACACTGCTGATAGCCTTCTGTATTACAGTTTCTTCATGGCTGTCTGCACCGCCCGCACACTGAACCACAGTGGAAAACAGAAAGATACGTAACTCCTCAGAATCCGGCCACTGAAAAGGCTGTATTCCGGTAAAAGCCCCGACCCTGACGTTAAAGTATTGAGTTTTAAGCGCTACTAATATGTGTTCCAGTGAGTTGTTGTAATCAATAGTGAAAATCATGGGATTCCAGCGACTGAAAAACAGCAGTTCCATCGCTTCAACAGTGGTTTTCCCTGCACCGGTCATGGCAATCGTGGTTTTATGGCCGGGGAGCGGCTGACCCGTGTTGAACTGCCCCAACGGACTGACATGAGAGTTCAGGAAGAACAGGCCTCCGTTCTCGGTCATCATTGGCATCAGCGCCGAGCCATCACCAGGAGGATTTCCGGTAGCTTTGCCGGATGGTGTGGCGTGCAGAGAAAAACCGCACGCCAGGTTATCCGTGGATTTCGGCATCGAGTAAATAACATCACCATATCCCGGAAAGAGCGTCAGCCAGGAAACATAATTGGTACTCGTTGAACGTACAAAACCAGTATCTTTTGACATCATCAGGGACTGCATTTTGGCACCATGCTCAACCGCTTTTTCAGGCGTATCGCCAAAAACGATAAGACTGGCATTGTATTCACCAAATATTCTTTTCCCTTGTGTCACTTCCTGTACGCTATCGGCCAAATCTTCAGTATCGCTGGACTGGCCTTCCGTGGATGCCAGATCGGCCATCTGAACCCTGAGACGACGTTTAATACGGTTTCTGTCCTCAAAGAGGAAACTCTGCACCAGACAGAAATCATAAGGCTCTTCAAGCGCCTCATCCCACATTCCGGGATATGATTCTTCCGGGTAATCGCGTAAATCATATGTGGATGCAAAACGCCGTTGGCCGCTGTAAGGACGGTTTTCAACATAGTCATATGCACCAAAAGCTGTTTCGCTTTCGATAATGGCGTCACCGAGAGGGGTATCGGTGACAGGTACGTCAACATCAACACCGTTAAAAATAAATGAGTAGAATCGCCCAATTTGGGAATAGAGTCTGCCATTACGTTCTTCCATGCTCATGACGGTAGGCCCAAAATCACTCATCATTTCACGACAAAGTGACAGCAAATCCATCATGTTCGCAATGCCCTGGTCAAGATCACGATACTTGAGGATCAACGCCATCGCATAGCCGACCTGACGGAAAGTACCGTTCCGGAATGGTTTAACATAGGTGTCAACCAGTTCCTGAAGAACTAATGATTCCACCTGGTATTTATGATCAAGGTGAATACGCTTTTTGAATATATAAGTCTGTAGTTTCAGATTACTGCCTTCTTTCTTCCCCATTGCCCTGAAACAACGAGCCTGATGACTGAATTCATTATTCAGGGTTGCCTGATCACGCGTATCATGCGGAACGCCCGTAAAACGAACCAACGCCAGTAAATGAGACGAACCAAGAGTACAGATTTCAGGATGTACGTGATGTCCCAACCAGGGAACCTTTGCATTACTCTCCGGCGAGAATACGTTTCTTGATAACTCGTCTTGCATATCTTTCTCTCCAGCGAGGATTTCGGGGGGTAATAAGAAGATGTCGACCATATTTACGGTTCATTTTTCGACGACGAAGAATGAAACGAAGACGCCGGAACGCCTTATCATCACGTTCACATATAATTCGTAATCCGAGAATAATCAGAACAAAAGGTAATGCGACAAGAAGTCCCCACCATCCCCAGAAATACACAGAAAGGAATGTACCAATCACTCCTCCAATGGAAAGAAACAACAAAGCAAAAACAGGAACTCCGGCAAAATTGGGAACCCGACTCATCGCTTTATAGGTTTCAAATTTGAGGATTTCGCTTTCCTGCTCCATCAACTGACAGACCCTCCAAATAAACTATAAGCCCAGGTAGCCAGAGATACGGCCCCACCGACTACAGCAAGAACCATCGCATGTTTAAAATAATCCATAGCTGTTGTTTCCATATTTCCTGATATACGAGAAGCAACCCAGGCAATCCCCATATATGCAAGAGAGGCAACCGCAATTGTACCTCCGGCAATGATAATGAATGTTTTCAAATCATTTAGAGTATTTAAAATTGGGTCATACCAGGCTGCATTTGCATAAGCAGGAGTAAAAATAAGAATCAGAGCATAGTAGGCAGTAAGGTACTGTGTAGCTGTGATTTTTTTATTTTTAAACAGAGCCATCAGCTTGTTCATTTACATCATCCTTTATTTTTTCAGATTGTGGAGTTGGCGGAAGCGTTCCTGACGGGGGAAGCGGGTATTCCCGCAGCACATCCCAACTTTCAAACGAAGGAGGTTGTCTTTCGTAAGTCTGTACAGGAAGAGAGTTCCCCTGATGCTGATCATCTTTAGTACCAGGAACAACATATTTTTTGTCTGGAGGTGCATAGCCAATACGTTGCACATAGCTGGTATTATCCAGTTCAGGTTCAGACTCCTGCCCTGTTGAAAAATTTCCGGAATAATAACAACTGAGGGCTCTTTTTAGTGTTCCTCCCCGTAACCAGCAATCTGTGATTATTTTTTCATATGCCTTCAGATTTTCACATGGAGAAAATAAATCATCTGCTGTCACATTGAGTTTTTTAAAATTTGTACTAGTT
This sequence comes from Salmonella enterica subsp. diarizonae, assembly GCF_008692785.1. GTDB lineage: Bacteria > Pseudomonadota > Gammaproteobacteria > Enterobacterales > Enterobacteriaceae > Salmonella > Salmonella diarizonae. Next base: position 25,690 of record NZ_VXJV01000017.1, on the reverse strand, counting down.
ATTTGCATTAACCCTACAGAATAACGATGTTTTCTTTTTTCTATCTCACTGACTATCTTCAGTGCCTCCTGTTTACTCTTTGGTAAGTAGCTAATAAATCCACGTTGTCCGGGTTTACGTTCTGACCTGGGAATTATTTCAGCAATAGCATAAGGATTCATCCCTGATTCAACTCTTACGACATCCAAAGACGTATCCGGATGTACGTTCGGCGCACACTGTATCGCCAGCGCAAGAAACGAACCGGTAGTCATAACCGACATATTGATTTCCTCCCTGACTAATGACAATTATTTCTCGGTCAGAATGATTTTTCCCGTTTAACGATTTCATTGATAACCTGCTCTTTCAATTCTGGAGTATGAAGAACAATATCAATAACGCCATGTAAAACGGCAGAACGAGCGACAACAGTCCCTACCTTCTGACACACTTCCCATACTAAATCATCATGCTCTTTATATTTATCTTCTGGAATATATAATACCCTACCTCGACGTGATGAATTACTCTTCCTTCCCGAAACCATTTTCTTTAATGTTGACGTTGTCATTATCTCCTCCTTCAGGAGTAATAAAAAGTACCTGTGTAAACAGGCACACCCATGTATTAATTTGACATTAGCGAAAGGCTAAATTTCGTTAATTAATTCCGTAATACTCCTTAGAACCATTCCTCGACGTTTATAAGGGATAGCTTCTCGTTCATACCAGAAAGCCATAAATACTTTATCTTCATTTAACAGAACATATCTGTAACCTCTATTAATCAATTTACTTAATGCGTCTCTACGTTTTTGTTTAGGGCTTTTTGTGAACATATTACACACATATATAGAATATTATTTATGATAAAAAGAGCCCTCATTATTTATGAAAAATGAAGGCGTTTAAACTTAAAAATTAAGAAAGTATTTGTTTCATCAGCCATGCTTCACGCATGACATTGTTCTTTTCATTATTCAGATAAACCAGAGTTTCTTTATCTTTTTTATTAACATCTTCTTTAATTCCAGTTTCAGGGAAAATTCTTTTCAGCCGTTCAACCACATCAGCCTTAACTGGCAATAAAGCTTTTCCGGCAGAAATAATATGATGGAAAGCAGAACTCGACATTATATATTTTTGAACATCTTTATTCATTGTTACATAAACAAAAATATACCCAGGAAATACAGGTACACTTCGTCTACGGAATCCAACGATATTATCTGCACGAGGAGTTTTGCGGATCATCACTGGTGCCCAGCACTCTATCTCCCTGAGCGACAGCCACTGCATAAGAAGCTCTTTATTGCTTTCCCCTCTTTCATGCTTGATTAGATACCACTGCGGCACCCCATCTTTATCTTCACTCATACAAAAAATCTCCGGTTCAGACATAAGCCAGAACCGGATGATATCAACACAACGACCTAAGCGCTAAGACTCTCGGTTTTTTCCACTGACGAACGGAATCGCTCATCCAGATAACGTAGAAGCAACATGCTTCGTTTTTCTGGATTATCTTCCAGGAGCACAACCGCCAGTTCATGAGGAATAGATTTAACAATATCTTCAGGTGCCTGTTCTGACGATGGTGACTTGCCACGCCCTTTCTCAAAAACAAGCACATTTGTTAAATCTTCTTCACTGATCGGAACGGGTTCCCCACCAAATGAGATAAACCGTTGAGTCCACGGCAGCGCCGTAATTTTAGTGGAATGGATAGAACCAAAATCAACATTCACAAACAAATAACCGGGGAATAAAGGTACAGGTCTTTTTCTGAAACCGATCTGATTATCAGGACGCCGGTAATGTTTGGATACATCCATAGGGCAATAAAATTGCACGCCCATATTTTCAAGATGCTTAAAAACTGTCTGAAACCGTGTAGCGGTAAACTGAAGAACATACCATTTCATATAGGTTTTCCCTTCGTGCGCTCCTTCGACTCGGATGACCTCGGTCCGATTTTTATACAGCCAGAGGAATCGGCTGTACGGTGTCGACAAAATCTTTAATTACACAAACATCTTTGATCAAAAGATTAAACTTGTAAACACACAAAAACCAGATCTTACATCCAATCATAACAACTAAACTAGAATATTATTCTGTTTAACATAAATTAATCAGATCTTCGATCTATAAAAACAACAAAACATAAACGAATCGATCGTCCGAAGATCGGTTTGCAGACAAAAACTCTTTTTTAAGCACATCTATAAAAATCAATAAGATAACTCCTTTGTTACGCAACCAGCTTTATAAAATAATTCCGACCAGACAAAACATGTAACTTATTAATTTTAGGCGCTAAACACACTTGACAAATAGGCGCAATGCGCCTATTATTGTTATCACGGTGGCAACAGAAGGTCACTCGTTCCGGGAAGGCCAAGCCGCCGATAAGGAAACGAATGAAGCTGTCAGATGTCGCGACCATCCGGACGAATTTTCAGGAAGCAGATTTCTGGATTACTCGCCGGGGCTCTTTAAAAACCTGTGGCAAACCAACCCGCCAGTACAATCCAGAACACATAGGGATAAAGGTTGAAAGAACAGACCTGCTGTTACCTGACTACCTTTTCGTGTGTTTTGAATGGCTTCACTCACAAGGTGTCTGGGAACCGTTAGCCACTGGTACACTGGAGCTGGTCAACATCAGGGTTTCAGACGTAAGATCTATCGTGCTGAATCCACGCTGATAACGAAGGTGGGGGTAGTCCCCACCTTAACCAGCACAACATCAGTAGAGGAAAAATGAATGATAAAAATAGATATTCCGGACCTGAAAACACAAAAAGATATCGTGCGCAAAGAGGCTGTACGCCAGGCTTGCGCACAACTGAAAAACAATCTTCAGGCTAAGCACATTCCCGGACCGACTGGCTTTAATTACCGTCAGTTCGATCTGGCTCACCTGAAAACAGAAAATGAGGGATGGACACCTCCGGCAACTGAGGTAGTTAATGCCTGGTTTGAACACTTTAAAACTTCATTCCCGGAATACAAGTCTGACAAAAAGTTAGGGATATTACTCGGATTAACAGGAAATACTGACCGCCGTATAAGATCCTTCAGAAATGGTGAACGTCCGGTTCCTTATGGGGTATGGAGACGTTTTTTGATTATAACAGGAAGAGTTTCACAGGAAATTATCCCTGTTATCGCTCACATTGATGATGATGTGTAATATGAATTTATTAGTCGTTGATTAATGGAATTATAAAAGAGGTGAAACGATGCCAAAATTCGCAAAAGAAATTATCGTACCAAAGAGTTACGCTATAAATAATACAACTATCCTTGCAGCTATGGGACTTTGCTTCTTTGTTTTTTCTGAAATCATTCTGATTATTAACGCTGTTGCAAGGCTTTTCGCATCTGTATGGATGTATTCATACGAAGGTAGCAGTCCGGCTAGGTCAGGAACAGCATTTCTTCTTGCAGCCGTATGTTTTTTTATTGCAATTTTTTGTCATAAAGGTTTCCAACATTGCTTGTTCAAACTGAGACAACACCAGATACCGAACTAAGAACGAGCCATACAGGAATGCTGCCAACGAAAGTTATGCGGTAACAATCCTGATAATTCGGTTATTCAACTTCTGAATATAAATAATTATGACGGTGTTTTATTTGTGATGCTTATGTCGCCTGGTATTATTACTTCATGGATAGCCTTTTTTACTGTTTATAAGCCACAACAGACTTGTTAACAGGTCATATAAAGAGTATATTCAAGACTTGTTAAACAGTCTTGAGAGTATTTTATGCCTAACATCATTCTTACCGACACAAGCGCCAGCGTAAGCGAGCTAAAGAAAAATCCGATGGCTACAGTCAGCGCCGGTGATGGATACCCGGTTGCTATTCTGAACCGCAACCAACCTGCCTTTTATTGTGTACCCGCAGATCTGTACGAAAAGATGCTTGATGCCCTAGACGATCAGGAACTGGTTAAGCTGGTAGCCGAACGCAGCAACCAGCAACTGCACGATATAGATCTGGATAGCTACTTATGACTTACACAGTCAAATTCAGGGATGATGCGTTGAAAGAGTGGCTGAAGCTGGATAAGGCCATTCAACAGCAGTTTGCTAAAAAACTAAAGAAGTGCTGTGAAAACCCACATATTCCATCAGCAAAACTGCGAGATATAAAGGATTGTTATAAAATTAAACTTCGTGCGTCTGGCTTCCGACTGGTTTATCAGGTGATTGACGCTCAATTAATTATCGCTGTTGTAGCTGTAGGTAAACGTGAACGTAGTGACGTTTATAATCTTGCCAGCAAACGAATGAGGTAATGATATGTTTAAAAAAGCAAAAATCTATAAAGCGATTATCTCGATTATTGCCTTATTTTCCTTTGTTAAGTGGGGGCTTGATCCCAATGTCATTTGCAGGGTAGCAAGTGAAACACCTCAAGTCTGCGGTTATTCTGAACATGGTGTAGTGATGAATGCTTTTGGCTCAGGCTTTGCTTTCATTTTAACCGCTATGGCAGCCGCAATACTTACACTGTGGGTTAGAAAAGATTGATTGCAGGTTTATTTAGCTAGACCAACAGGCCGTTTGATTTACGCCTCCTTTTTAATTCTTCCCAGCGATGAACAGCGCATACCATGAGGCTGCTCAATTACCTGAAGAATTTCCTTGTAGAATGGCTGTAATCAACTATATATGGGGTAACGATGATGACAGGAACCGGAATTAACACAGTACGTATCAACGGTGAGATCAAACACATTACCGAACTTGACGCCATAACGCTTAGTAACGAGTGGTCAAAGCTGAAAAATGAAAATGCAGACCTGTACCGCTATAACCATCAGGTCAGCCAGGGCTGGCGCGGTCTCGTTCTTCGCCTGATAGGTGTGCATCTGCCGGATAAAGAGCGCGTGCGTCTTGAGGGCATCAACGCCAGAAAAGAATCTGTTTATCCAGAATGAGGCCGCTAAGTGGCCTTTTTTATGCCTCTTGTTTAATTCTAGCGCCACCTGGACATCCCAGTAATTCTGTCCAGTTATCCCGCACTTATCCCCGGCTTCTGTGGATAATCAACATATGGTATCGATCGCATCTGACCGGCACACCACATCTTGTGTCCGTGCCGCTGTCGTTGCCTCCTCCCCTCCCCTGTTTCCCGGAAAAAATGCGCCGCAGACCTGGACGAAACAGCATATTCGGAAAAAATGTCCATTGTGTCAGTTGCGCAGATCGGAATTAATGTGATCGGACTTCGCCGCGCTTTACGTCATAATTATGCCTGTACATATACGGCCCGGAGCCATTCCTGGTTAAGTGCGCCGGTAAACAGCCAGAGGCACGTCCGGCAACCTGTTTTAAATGTGCGGAGATTAAATAATTGAGCACTTTGCCCCGCGAAATGTTCCAGATTTCACGTAGCATCACCGGTAATGAGCCAGAAAGAAGTTACTTTTCCCTGGAAAAAGCCCGCACAATGCGTGATTACGCCTCACAGCTCGGAGCCAGTATGCCAAAATACCTGCTGGCCCCGGAAGTGGCCGTTCTGCTGTCTTACTTTGACGATCAGCATCAGCGAATGTATTTCGACACACTCTGGAACACAGGAGCCCGTCCAGGTGAGGCCCGCGCCATGAGGCCGGTTGATTTTGAGCTGGAGCCCTCCCGCCATTCACCACAGCCGCTGGCCGTGGTGAAAACACTGAAACAACGCGATCGTGAAGCCCGCCGTGGGCGCGGACGCCCGCCCACAAAACCGGAGCCACCACATCCCGATCCACGCTACCGTAAACCACCGGAACCCGTCACCCGGATTGTACCGCTGCTCGATGCCGCCTATGTCCGGAGAATGCGGGAGTACCTCGCAACCTGGAAAAAGCGCATCAGGCATCAGCCTGTCTGGAATATCAGTTCCCGTCAGACAGCAGTTAACTGGCTGGATCACGCGCTGAACCGGGCAGCGAGTGACGGCGTAACATTTCCGATCCCTGTCACACCTCATACTTTCAGACACAGTTTTGCAATGCACCTTTTAATGTCCGGCGTACCGGAGAAGGTACTCCAGTCATTGCTCGGACATCGCTACGCCCGCAGCACGGAGACTTATACGAGGGTTTTCGCGCTCGATGTGCTGACCACTCATTCACTGACATTTACCATCGATTCAGACGTTGCCAGAAAACTGCTTGACGGTAAGTAAATATAATGTATTTACACTGTAAATACGAAAAAGTAAATACAATGTATTGACAATGAAAATACAATCCCTACAATACATCGTAAATGCAATGTAAATACATAATCGTATTTACATTGTACATACATCGTATTGCCGAACATGGAGAGCACTATGGGTAAGTCAGTAATATATGCCTCTGATAAAGGTGGTGTGGGAAAAACAACGACGGTGACTAACACAGCATCGGCACTGGTAAATAAAAGCAAATCAGTAGCCATCCTGAAAACGGACAAAAACCCGGATATACTCAACTGGAACAGACGCCGCCAGGAAAATGGTCTGCCTCCGGTTCCTGTCTACGAAGCCTATGGCGACATCAGTAAGGAAATTAAGCGACTCACAGCACTGCATGAAACGGTATTAGTTGACTGTGCCGGTCACGACAGTCAGGAGTTCCGAAGCGCACTGACAGTGGCCGATGTGCTGGTCACGCTGGTTAAACCCTCATCAGCTTTTGAACGCGATACGCTTACAGACGTCACAGAAAAAGTCCGCAAAGCACAGCGAGTCAATCCTTCATTACAGCCCTGGGTTCTTTTCACGCGTATTGAAAACAACAAGGCAACAAAAGTCCGTGATGCAATAGATCTGGACAAATTTTTACGTTCAGATCCGGTCTGGATTCAGCCATTAAAAACCCGCATTGCGTCACTCGATATTTTCGAAAGCGCATGTAATGAAGGCGCAGGAGTGCATGATGTCGCCAGGGGAAGTAAGCTGGGTGAAGCGAAAGGTCAGATTGAGCTGTACGCAGCAGAAATAGGAATACTGTAGGAATACATTGTAAATACATATTGTAAATACCATGTATTTACGTTAATGTATTTGCATTGTATGTACACTAACTTAGTGGTGATTTATGTCATTAAAACTAAAGAGACCATCTGTCATGCAGCCACAGGACGAAAAGCCCAGTGCTCATGAGGTGGCCCGGTTCATTGCTGAAGGAGACAAGCGCCCTTCAAAGGGCAGGGCGATATCCCGAACCTATCGTCTGAATCAGGTTTTTATTGATGTAATGGAAGCTGATGCTCAGCGTATGGGACAGGGGAATACAGATATACTGAAAGCAGCCCTGACAGCCTGGAACAGTATGGATGATAACACCAAGTATCACTGGTTACTGCAATCAAACAAAATGTAACTACACGGTATTCACAGTGTAAATACAACGAATTTACACTGAAGGGATGCGGTGAGGCGGCCACCTCACCGCATTTAACACATCGATCCACTAGAGGGAGATCGAAAAAATGTCACAAGTATCATACAACACACCGGGAACCGTCGCCAGTGCTCCGCAGAAACCGGTAAGACTTCCCACGATAAGGGATGTAATGTATTCCTCAATTGATGATTATGAAGCACTGCTGGAACAAAAACCGCATTTTGCTGACGGGTTAACAGGACTGTTAAGTACACTGGTAGCCCACGAATGCCGGTCCATAGGTTTCTGATACCAGGCAAAATACCCCTTAGTCAACAATACAGTGTATTTACCACGTAAATACACTGTATTCCAATATTTGCATTTACAGTGTAAATACACAACATATAACCGTTGTTGGTGGGATTAACACTTTGGCGTTTTCGGTAAAACACCAAAAAAAGGAGTGTGAGTGTGGGGGTTGTTAAAGGGGTCTGAAGCCCAATCGTGCGAAAACGTACGCTAAGTACATTTTTTAACCACAACAGGGCTGCGCCGGAATCCCGGAAATTTCCAGCCTGCGATTTCTTAATGATCTTTCGGAACCTCAATAACGGCATCAGCAATCCCCTGTGCCAGCCGTTCCATCCATTTCGCAAAGCGATAATATCCGGGATATTGCTGGCAGATGTAATCCATCTGGACCTTTGAGGCACAGTCCATTACCCGCTTAAAGGCATCCATATAATTATAACAGCCTTGCAATAACTGAGCGTCACCATTCTCTGTCAACGGAAACCGGCAAGCATAATCATGAACTATTTTTGCCTTAAAAGGCGGGGAGTGGTCTCCCCGCCTTTAGCTACGTTTCCGCATTCATCAATCGACAAACCGGCGGATCAGTTCCAGGATAGCTATTACAGCGTTAGATGTAGCGGCTCGCAATCGAAACCTCACCGACTCGCAATAATCTCGTTTTTCGGCCCAGATTAAATGCAAATGAAAAACGCCTCCGGCTCACATTAAGTGATAATCGGCTCGCAATCAGCCAGACGGACTCGCAATCCATTTTGGCTGGCTCACAATAACTGCAAATGAGAAAAACGTCTCATTTGGCTCTAGATGTTGAGTGCTGTTTGTCTCGTAAATCTGGTTCAAACCCTTATGAGGCGGCGTTACTGTCTTATTGCCCTGTATGTTTTGGGTAGACCCGAATTAGACGGATGGCGTGTGTACTGGCGCAAATTTCGTTTTCACTTAGCGTGAGTCCAGAAATTTTGATTGCGAGCCAGCGGCGATAAATGCGAGTCCATTTGCAGTTATTGTGAGTCCGCGCCCGATTTCAGTTGCAATTATTGTGAGCCAAAATTTGCGCTGATTGCGAGTCCGACTGTTTTCGATTGCGAGTCGTTACAGTTAGACACTGCAACAACCGCCCGCAGAACGACGATTAACACGTTAATCATCCGTTTGCTCCATACAGAGCAGGAACGCCGCTGATTGCCCTTACATTGCCTGTCACAGTGGCTACCTGAACGTCAATTGTTTTGGTCTTTCCCACTCCAGCCAGGGCATTGAAACAGCACCACCTGTTTTTCAACCAGGACTTTAATCCATTCATGCCGCATTAGCGGAGAACTGGAGAGAGTACGCCAACAGATTGACCCGCGCAGTATACCCCATTTCAGGTTGTTTGCATTTACGCCATCCATGACGTAATATTTTATAGTCAATTGTTTTGGTCGTTCCCGCCTCCATCTGGGGCAAAACATGAAAACCCGATCTCACCAGTCGGGTTTTTTTGTGCCTGTATCTGCCTGTTCCCAGATTCGGATTTTGGGGAGCAACGGAACAGTAAACGCCGTTAAGCGGTCAATCATTAATGCTAGTGTACGCATACATTAGCATTAATGATGAGGGTGATTAGCCCTTTTCCTCTCTGGATGCCCTGATTCCAGCCTGATACAGCCGTTTTACCCGTTCAATTTCGGCCAGCGTAGCCGACCAGTGCAAACCTGCATCACGTCGGTATCTGGGGTTCCGCGCCCATTTCTTCCAAAAGTTCCACCTTCTTTAGATATCATATTGAATTTTATTCATATAAACATTTGTGTTTATAAACACTATTGTAATTATTATGCTGGCGCTGATCCCTTACGCCGGATTCCGTGCGCCCTTTTTCACTTTTGCCGTTGCCGGTTCTGTTTTCCGGCCAAGAGCGCCGCCAGTTGTTCGTTATGCGCTTTCAGCGCCTTGAGTTCACCGGTCATGGCCGCCTTTGCTTCCCGCGCATCCGTTGCTTCTTTCAGCGCTTTATCCAGTGCGGTCTGGCGGGTTTTTAATTCAGTATCTAACCGCTTTTGCAGGTCACTTTCGTTCCGGGCATGTTGCGCCTTAAGCTCCTTAATTTCGCCAGTGTGCTGCTCTCTGGCACCCTGCAACTCTGCCGCATGGCGCGTAGCGGTCTCGGCCAGTTTGTTCTCGGCGGCATCGAGCCGCTTTTGCAGGTCGCTTTCAGTCCGGGCATGTTGAGCCTTAAGCTCCTTAACCTCCCCGGCGTACTGCTCCCTGACGCCCTGCAACTCTGCCGCATGGCGCGTAGTGGCTTCGGCCAGTTTATTCTCGGCGGTATCGAGCCGCTTTTGCAGGTCTGCCTGTTGCTGCCGGTGCTGCTCTGCGGCCTCTTTTCCGGCCTTCTCTGATTCACCAAGCTGTTTCTCTGTCGCGGCCAGACGTTCCCGCAGTTGAGCCAGTTCGACGGCCTGAGCCTGCTCTTTCCCCCGGCTGTCGTCCAGCGCCGCCAGTGTGGTGCTGTGTTCATCCCGCAGGGTATCCAGTGTTTCTTCCAGATCGTCAACGGTCTGTGCGGCGTCGGCCAGCTCGCGCTCGGCCTGTGCCGTCTGCTCACCCGCCGCGCGGGTCACTTCGGCTACCCGCCGTTCGGCGGCTCTGACGGCTTTATCATTTAACTCGGTGGCTAACTGGCTGATACGTTCGGCCAGTGCTGACGATACGGCCTTAACTTCTTCGGCCACTTCAACGGGCAGCTCGGCCACCGGCTCGGCGGTGACTTCTGTCTGTGATGAAAGATATTCGTCCCACACCTGCTTAAGCCGCCCCGGATTACCGCCGCCAATCCGGTTACGCAGCGCAAAGCCGGTAATGTTCCGCCCTTCGGCCTGTAATGCCAGACCAGCCTCGATGATCTGCTGTGGTTCAAAAGTTGCCGGACGCATAAGCCTGTTCCTGTTCTGGTGATTGTGCATTCATTATACACAACAAACAAACAAACAAACAAATAAACTAATTAATTACGTGACAACGTGGGGTTCCGCGCCCATTTGCCCCAAAAGTCTCATGTATGAGACTTATCTACATGAATTAAATGGAATTTATTTCCAATTTTTGACTTTCGCCATCAAACCAGAGATCTGTTGTGAAGTTCTATGGTTGGATCAGCGAAAAACGCGTCCAGATAGGTGCCAAAAGTCGTTTTTGAGACTAACTGGTATCAAAACAGCCAAAAAACGATATTAGATACCCTGTTTCAGACCAATAAATATAGTCTCAGATATCACAACATATGAGATTATGAGCTAAACAACAGAACCTGAAGATATCTTATTGACATATCAATAGGTTACCTACGAAGGTGGAACTTATGGAGGAAATGGGCGCGGAACCCCAACGTGACGGTTTTCACGCTTCCGGCAGGCATTCGGTAAAACACCTAGTTTACCGAATACCGCGCCCTGCCCCTTTTCTTTCAGTTTTTCTGACGGGGATTTATTTCCGGCTGAATTTTTTAAGTAGCTGTTTTTACTGGTTTTGCATCATTGGCGCCAGCCGCTGCGGGACGCTGGCCATCTACGACTGGCGACGCGACCGGAAGCGGATTCATTCAGTCTCACTGAAGAAGATTTTCCCCCGCAGCCGCCTCCGTTCCGTCATTTGCCAGTGTTACAATGACGCAGCCCGGAAGGCTCAGGAACCGATTAACCAGGGGTGGTTGTTCCTGCCTGACGCCTCCGGGAGCTTAATTAAATAATGCGCTAAACGTACATTAATTTCCGATCTCCAAACAGACCCTTTTTGGGGGTATGAATGAAAAAGAGAAATTAAGAAGGGGAATTTCTTCCCCGATGTGATTAATCAGTAATAAGATGTAAATTCGAACTCTTCTTCCGGCTGTGTTTTGTATGCTGTTTCAAACGCCTCAATGCAGATCGCAGGTTCACAGGAAAATTCACGGACACGGCGTTTTAATGGTTCTCCACAAAAATCATTTAATCGTGGTATCTTATATCCTGTCATCATTGATTTTGTATGCTGAATATTGGTGCGGATCTGACGAACAGTAACAGTGATTTTACCGTGGAGAGAAATAACCTGATAAAAATTCACATTGGTTTGCTCATATCCCCAAGACGAAACAAATATATCACCAACAGAAACAGTACCGTTTTTAAATTTTAATACGTTCATTTAAAAGCTCCCGCCCAATTTGGGCTTTGGATGAAAGAAGAACCATTCCCCTTTCGATGTTTTTATTATACCTGCAAATGAAGGTATAGCAACTTATTTTTTTATTATTTTATAATCAGGATGTAAGTCTGCCAGAAGTAAAAGTAATTCGTATTCTCCAACTGATAATGATCGACTTGCTTTACCAGCACTTTCTTTCATCTGCCAGGAATTTAATTGATATCCAAAAGTATCCGCAGCCTCTTTCAAAGTCAGACCAGCGGCAATTCTCGCAAATTTTACCTGTTCCGGCGTTGGTTTATTCTTCATTATCACTCCCATTTAAAAATTTTTGAATACGCTCTCTCAAAAATCCTTCATCTAAAACTAAGGCCTGCTCCATACTTAAAATCTTATCAAAAACAAGTTCTCGCTTTGTTTTTCCTGAAGTATGTTTTCCTCTTGTTTTTACGTATTTGACAACATGTAACATCGCGCTAACATTACTTTTAACGAATGTTATAGTATATGAATAATTACCTTTATTCACTTTTAAAATATTTTCATTCATAAAAACCGTATCCTGAATAAAGAAAGACAATAGCGTCATAAGGCGCTATTATTAATAGCACTATTTTTCAATCACTTAATCAATCTCACTGAGAGAGTCTATAGCATCCTCTATCTGACATAAAGCATTATCAATTGAGCTGATTGCCATTTGTGAAATTTCACCATTAGAACCACTTTGGAAACTAACAGGCATATTATCAAAATATTCCTGTTCCTCATCGAGAGCATTTGATAATTCATCCTTCAATGCTGTCAGCTTATTACTAATTTCTGATATCCATTTGCGACGTTGATTATTCATTTATTTTGTATCCTCAAATCCAAGCGCAATACGTATTTCTGCTGCGCGTTCTTCACTTCCCGCTGTTTTCCCCTGGTTATAGATAAAATTGAATAAAACCTGTAGCTGCTCCCAATCATATCGGTTCAGCGTTGCATCAAGACGACAAAAGATATTTCCATTTTTAAAGTGATAAAACCGGGTGCCATCCTTTTTCCGGTCACGTTTTCTTTGGATAATACTCATTTATCTACCGCCCCTTTCGGGGCGTCTCCATAATTTATCACAGATGAGTATAAAGTCCGGTCGTTTCGATAAAAATTTCCTGAAGCTGATCGCAATAAATCATTTCAAATGATGCAATACTTTTAAGTGATGCACCTCTTGATTTTAAAAATTCTATATTATAGGTATCTGATGGTTCGAGTTTAATTCTGACAAGATTAATACCATTTCTGGAAAAATTAGAAGGTAGTTTAAAAATTAATCCGCCCTTCTCTAACCAAACGAAGTTTTTAGCTCCGGTCATTGCGATAAACTTGTTTCCGCCTAACTGATTGAGAATTTCTACAGCAATTTCTTTACTCATCTTATGCTCCTGCCCAATTTGGGCTTTGGAAGAAAGAGAAACTATTCCTCTTTCGATGTTTTTATTATACCTGCAAATGAAGGTATTGCAAGAATTTATTTTCCTTTTCCCAGGAAAGGGGAGTTACGCCGAAAGATAATTAAGTCCTAACGAAGGGACTTAACCGGAAGGGTTAATGACAGAACTATTCCTGTACAACCCCCCTGTATGAGGTTTTATGCCGGTTTTGGCTGCTTGTCGCTTACACCCCCTGTATTGCGTTCTGAGCGATTTTTTCTGCTTTGCTGGTACTTTGCCAGGGTGAGCTGCTTAAAACGGTTCTGAGTGGCTTCTGTTACGTTCAGGGGATGGATCAAAAGGATCGTATGACGTCACGGTAGTTAAAATTGTCAACTGCTGAATCGTGGGGGCCCCTTTGGGGTTCCGATTCAGTGGTTGACAACTGCACAGAAAACACCCTTCTGGCGGGGTGATGGCATCACGGAGTGGGGCCATCGCCCTGCAAAGCCAAAGGGGACTAAAAGCCACTCAGAAGTTTAGTTACATCATCCATCATTAAAAGCGACTCCATCCCGGCCTTTGGCCGGGGCGGCGGCGCTTTTTAGTGGTGGGTGGGAGCTGGATGGTTGAGTTTGACGAGGTTTCATGTACTGGATTCTTTGAGTGTTGTAACTACTTTGTTTTGTCGGGGCCCGCCGGCTTTGGCGGTGGGAGGTGCTATCTGGTGTTTCCGGATCGGCGCGGACGTTAGTCCGCTGCAAGAGCGGGCCTCTTTAGCCTGTCCACAGGGCAGGCGGTGAATAGGTTATTTATTTAATGGGTTTTTACTTTAGAAGTTTAAATGAGAGTACAGAACAGGGGTTTAAAAGAAATGTGGCGGTTTGAAACATTATCGAACAGCACTTATTGATGTCCTCGACTGCTACTTATTAGTGTAAATCCCTTGCAGTTATATGTTGATAACAGTTCCTGGTACACAAAACGACCACTCACATATATTTTTTGACCGTTGACAGTAAAATTTACAGGTTATAAATGCTGGACGTCAGGCAACTACCGGCGCTGAATGGTGTAATTTTGTACAAATATTTTCTATGGACGTGCGGAAACCTCCGGCGTTAACCGGATACATGAAGAGTTATCAGGCGGGGGCAGGGGAAAGACGAGAGTAATTACCCCTGGACATGATTGTTCGCTCGGACGTCCGCCGCTCAACCTCGCGATTAACAAGCTCCATATTGGCCGGAAAACGTCCCATCGAGATTTCTTTGGTGAGTTCGCGCTTCACCAGTACCCTGATTTCATTACGGCTGCGTTCTGCATCACGTTTCGCCCTGGCGCGTTTAAGCCCGTGCAAACGTAGTTCCCGATGATATTCCCGGAATTTGTTTCGAACATAATTAAATGCATTTAGCGCCAGCTCTTCGAGAGACAGACGTGACAGACCTTCCTTCTCTCGCTGTTTATTCTGCCATTCCGCACGATTCTTCCGGATAGCCTCCAGTGACGCCATCGAGATACCAAGAGTCTCAAACAGCGCCGGGGTAAACTGGATATTGGACGGTATGTTGCACCCTATTTCCGGATCAAACTCTGTATCATAGGTAATGAGTCCAAAATCACTGGCAAGGGAACGCAGGGCGCGGGTTGCCCGTGTGATGGACAGCTTATCCTTTCTGGATTCTGTTGCCAGTCCACACTCTATCGCAAGGGTGGTTGTCGAACACTGAACACGTCCGAAATTACCCGCCAGGGGGTCATAGTGAAAACACATGCCCTGCATCAGGGCGTCAATCGCCCGACAACGTAAAACAGGCGGTTTACGCCGACGCTTTCCAATCGAACGCGAAAACGCAACGTGGACAAGAAACTCAAAGCGTTCAGAGAACCCCTGAGCTTTTTCCATCATCTTCCGGCAGAAGGAAAGAGTCTCCTTGTCCGCAGGTTCGATGAACTGAGGGTTAGGATTTTTGACCTGTAGGTAATGTGTAACATCAGTCACTTCTTCCTGCACTTACAATGCACGGAAGGAGTAATGAGCGCAGAAACAAGTATTGAACTTTTCCGGGCATAAAACTATACTCCCTGCATAGCCTTATTGATGGTTATGCAGTTTTATGGGGCCCCGGTAATCTTCTTCGTCGCCAAACATAGAGAGATTATCGGGGTTTTTCCTTTTCTGGCTCCGGGTAGACACCTCATCAGAACCAGTTCCCAGCCGCCTTATGGCGCGACCAACCAAAAATTCACGGTAACAAACGATCCGTAATCTATCACTCCGTCCGAAAAGGATCAAGAAATTGTAAATATTGACAAAATTGTCAAATTTCACAAATTCTCGGAGCGCCGGATAATTTCAGACTCAATCAGCCTTTCAATCATCTCCGCCTGGGTAATCCCTTCCTCTGCTGCAAACTGTTCCAGCTTCTTTTTCAATGGAATACGGATAACAGCACTGAGAGCTTTATGTGTCTCACTTTTTCTGCTCAAATAAGCCTGCTGCCGTTCTTTTGAAGGAATCGGATTACCTTTACGATACGGCCGTTTCGTTTTTTTTGAGGAAGTAGCTGGGTTTACGGCATCAGACATCTCTGCCTCCTCAAGGATCTAAAAAGGATCATTTAGCAGAGACTACTACAAATTCCGTAAATTGGCAGCCCGTATTACAGACATTCGTGTTTCTACTCACGCAGTTAGCATGAGCATGGCGAAAAAACTATCTGAATACTGAGTGGGCCAGCCCCGCAGAGCTGGCATTGTGGAGACTTGTATTTCTGGTTCCGGCGTAATGCCTGACCAGAAATGCCAGGTTTGGTGACAACAGCAGTCACGCTATGTCCGGACCGTCGTTATCATGTTCCATATTCGATACACGGAAACCTTTCATTATTTCTGCTTCGCGGGTTAATGATGTGCCTTCCCAGATCCGACGATCGCCGGATTTCTCGACCACACGCCCATCCTTCAAAGTCTCTTTCCATGTTACGGGTTCAACGCCCTTATCCTTCAATTTCACACGCTCCCCATTCTGAAAGTCACGTACAACATTTTCCAGTCCGACCCCCCACAGCGTGCGCGTCTTACCATCCTCCATCTTCAGCTTCACATAGAAACTGTCATTACGCTCTTCTTCGGGCTTATTCATATCTGGTTTAAACTTGTAGGGAGCCGCACCACTGTCCACAAGTACACCTTCATGAACCTTATCCCTCTTGGCTACGCTCGGCTTGCCTTCCTTCTCCTGGTTCTTTGCATGGATATCTTTCGTCTGAACAGTTGCGGCCACCGTAGAAGAAGGAATGGGAACACTGACTAATCGGGCAACCCTTGCAGCAACTTCACCATTAATCTCCGCTACCACAGCATCCAGCTTGTCCAGCGGTGCAGCTTGCTCACGCATTTTCTGCTCCATCGAAAGCGCCATACCACGCAGTTCTGTATCCGAAAGAATCAATTCAAGTGGTTCGCGCTCCTGATCTACTCCCTTAAATCGTTCAACAATTTCAGCATTAATTTGCGCATTAACGGTATTTTTTTCGTCCGCCGGTGCATTAAACTCTCGCGCTTTTTGCCCGGCTGTCATTGCCATATTACGGAGCGTCGGATTCGACAGGATCATATCAACGGCATTTCCGGACTGAATCATATTCAGGTCCGCCATGTCTTCCAGTTCTGTGTCCTGAGATCCGGCCACTGCGCCCTCCTGAATAGTTTTAATATCTGTAGCCTGCTCCTTACTACCCTGAACCGGGCTATCGCTCTCTTTCGTAACGACATCATTTGGAAGCCGCGAGAAGCTCCATTCACGGCGCACGGCCTCCCGGATTGCAGAATTACCGTGTTCATCACGGACGTTCACCTCTACAGGACGAGATTCTTTCTGTTCAAGAGAAATATTTTGCCCCCGGCGGCGACCTTTCATTACATCCTGAAGGTCAGAACTCCAGTGTGTTCTCTCATTTCCGTCTTTATCCCTGACCGTAACAAAATAGCTCTCTACGTTGCCTTTTTGATGCTCAAGTGGGGCCCTTCCGTGATCAATTAGTTTCCCTTCAAGATGAACCACAGTTCGCCAGAATGGTAAATCTACCGGCACATTAACTTCAGAGGACTCGCTGTCCGTATTCGTATCACTGGCATTTGCTTCATCCGATTGTTTTGTGGTGGACGCAACGGGAGAAGTATCCTGAGACATTGGTGCCTTTTCCGGAACAACACCTGGTTGTTCTATGGCCTGCCCGTCTCGTTCTGTGGCCAGCTCCGCTTTTCTCTCTTCCAGTTGTCGGTTCATCTCCTTACTGGTGAAATGAATATCCAGACCATTCTTCGCAACAACATCAATAACCTGCTGCTTAAATTCCGCTGTTCCCTTAATATTTAACGTGCTACCAAAACGTTCTTTTGCTAACTCCAGAGCGACTGTTAGCGCCGCTGATGACATGCCTTCCCTGCGAACAGCAATCGCTGTTCCTGTGTCAACAAATAACGTCCTGTCCGTCTTTTTGTCTTTATAGTGTACATTTTTGGTGAGTTTTGACCTGCGGGTATAAAGATCCGCTGCCGTCAGTTTTTTCTGACGTTCCTGGTGAATGTCGTCGCCCTCAATTTGATTTTTCAGTTTATGGACTATCCGGGAGAAACGATGCCCGGCAGGAGGAACAGATTTATCTTTTTCGTCATCATCGGCAATGCTGTTTCTTGATGTACGGCTCTTTTCTTTAATCAACTTACGAATATCTTCACTTCCCATATCTCTGATCTCCTCTAATGCCGGTTCTTCCGGCCTGGTAATACCACGATGAGCCTTGAGGCGCTCAAAAGTTAATACAGACAGCAATTGTGTTTTCTCCGATCGTGTAAGACGTTCATCCTGAAAAATGAGTCGTCTGGCCGTAAAAAACTGGCTATCGACGCTGCGAATAGCTCTTTTTTGAGCTGGCAGAATTTGATTCTGTTCGCTCTGACGGAGAAACCAGGCTGCTACATATGAGGCATTCTTTTCCCTGTGCGGCCATTGTTTCCGTGCTGGACTGAAATACCAGTTTCCATCACTGGTACTGCGCCGTAGCAATAACTGACTACGCTGTTCCACATCTTTGGTGGTGGATTTTCGACGGGGATTTCCAGCATAAGGAGGCAGGTTTAAGCCTCCGGCCATAATCCCTCGAAGTCCTGATCGGTATTTACTTCCTGACCATCCTGAGTAAGAAGAGAGCGGCGGGATGCCAGGAACGGAGGGAGTTTGTCCTCCTGGTCGTGAATCGTCTCGTCGTCCTCTTCTTCCGGTTCGTAAATCATGTCGCAATCCAGAATCTCCTCCGGTGGATTCCGGCTGTCCCAACTGAAAAGATGCATCACCCGGCAAAAGCAACGGAGGCCAGGTGAATCCAGATTTCCCGTCAGTTGCCATGTCGCTGCCGGGCATACTTTGCAAGCTATAGGCAACCCAGGAAGTTCTTCTGCTTTCAGTTTCAGTAATACTTCGCTGGTTATTACTTTCCCGTTGGGTAGGGTATAGGCCATTTTTTCCCCCGTAAGTCTGATAGAATTCTTTTTTTCGCTGTTCCAGTAGAATTAATTTTTCACTCGGAGATGAGTCTCTGTACTTATGGCGGAAACCTTCACTGGCTTTGCTGACATATTTAAGTTCGTATGAGCGCTGCGGCCATTCCTGTAACCGTTGATAAATAACATTTTTGTCGAGTGGTGGTTTTTTTAGCTCCCGATGTACAATAAAATCATCGCAAAAAATACTTTCCTTCAGATTGGTAAACTTTTTATCTTCCGGAAGTTTCACAGCAATATACTCGTTCTCACCTCCCTTATTGCGTATTCTGGTTTCACCAAAAGATGCAACATAATCATAGAAGCCATTACGGGTTGTAATGTTTTTATCAATAATATCTCTTACCAGTTGCTGTTTAAACTCTCTATTCTTATTATTGAAGTCGTCTCCCTTATAACGTGACAGAACATCGGCAGCGTTTGTAGGATCAACACGTACCCGCTCTCGTGGAGAAACAAGATTGTATTTCTGGTTTATGTATTCCTGGAATGCCTCAAAATATTTTTCATTTGCTGTATAATTACCTCGTGGATTTATGACATTTCCAGACAAAAGATTAACCTCTGGTATTATCATATGAATATGAGGCTTCCTGTCTATCATTTCTCCAGTTTTCTTATCCTGAACTTGCTTTATCTTTGGGAGATGAGCTTCAGCATAAAAATTATATTCATCATCACGGTAAGCATACATTAAAAACTGACGATACTCTTGAACAATATCCTTCATAGTCTCAACAGGAATATGCTCTTCAAAGAAAGACATTGTTATTGATACATACCGTTCCTGACCATTATCCGGAATTTGCTGGTAAATTTTCTGGGTTAAATCAAGATTTCCCCAAAGCATGACACGTTCATCCAGCTCGTCGCGGGTAAACTCTCTCTCTTTTTTAACTCCCTCCTCAAGGTATTCTTTTGCACCATCATTATATCCAGAAACCCTAATCAGCATTATTAACTCCTGCTAACATTAGCTCCTCAATATTCACAAGGCGATTAAGAATATTTATGTACAACGATTCAGAAACCCTTCCCATTTGATGAGCTAAATTCAATTTATATGCAATCTGATTAAGATTGTTACTTGATTTACTAAAAATATAAATAAGGTCTTTTAATTCTTTTGATGGTGCTCCTTTTACTGTAAGATTAACATTAGCATTTAAAAAAATTTCGCGAAAGAATTCAGATTTTTTCATTTCTGAAGCAGCGAGCTTTTTTTCAAAAGGAGCAAATTCGCTTTCTGATAAACGGAATGAGACAACCCTGTCTTTTTTAATGTTTTCTGACATATGCCACCTCTGGTAAAAATCCCTTTCGCCACCGCCAGGTAAATCGCCCCTGCGGGGGTTTCAAAGGGGTATCCCCTTTGGCACGTCGATTTTACAGAATGCTTCCGGCATTCTGTAAACATCGGTCACGTGCCTCTGTCTATGAGACATAGTGTTATCCACACGCATTAATGCGCATTGATACGCACTATTTTCCGGTATAATTCGCATAAACGCATTAATACGCATTAATACGTACTACGAATCAAAAACATACGCACTAATACGCACTCCAGCGCACTAATACGTATTAATGGCAATCCGGGAACTCCAGAAGAGAGATACCGTCAATCAAGGTTAAAGTATTTCTTTGTTTCCTCCCGGAACTGACGTTGTACCACCTCCGGCATACGTTCGATAACTGCCTTCTGATCACGGAATGCGTTATAATATTGCTCTGCTTTATCCTGTTGCTGTAAGTACATAATTCCAAACGCAAGACACCCTGAAATTGATAACAATGCTATGCCAATTAACCCTCCAAGTCCTAATGCAACGCGATTACTCATTTCAGATCTAAGCCCATTTTTTAAAATGGTATTTATCTCTTTCGTTTTTTCCTTTGCGTCTTCCAAAGGCTTATCAAGCGCATTCTGGATAGATTCATGAATTTGTCCTGCTATTTTCAGCTTAATTAACTCAAGTTCATTAATGGAGTTGGCCCGCATAGTAACTTTATAGTCATCAAGAAGACGCTCGGTTGTTTTCTCCATTTCCTCTACGGAGACAAAAACCTTTTGTAATGACTCCTCAAGAGTACCAGGTGTCGCACGTATAGCATCATTTACATCATCAATTTTAGAAGCAAATAAACCGGGAAAATCCTCAATTCTTTTTTGCAAGTCTCTAAAATCAACCAACATCCCTCTTACTTTATTTTCCAGTACGCCCTCAACCTTTTTGTTAAGTTCACTCTCAAACTTCTGTATAAATTCAGATGTTATTTCATCAATATTATCTGACATATTAACCTCAAACAATATCTAACAAATTAAAGGCCATATTTAAATCTTCATTTACTCCAGTAGCCAGCCGTTTAATAGCACGTTCTGTTGATAATATCTCCAGTTCATCATCATCTTCACATTCTCGCATCAACTTCCGGAAATCACGATCATCATCCAAAACCTCCTTTAGCGTTTTGTTCATTTCATTAAGATGAAAGAACAACTCTGTATTTCTGATTATTGGATAGCGTTTAATCTTTAAAGAACAAAATAACTGGTTTTCAAGAATCCCTGAGAATTGTTTATCAAAAGCTCGCCCCGGATCAACTTTATTAAATATCACCCTTATTCTTTCAGGTTCTACATTAAGATCCAGTAATGCACCAATAGTCAATAAAGTATCCATTTGCCCCTTGTTTTCAGGAGTAACAGGCACAATAAAATAATCAAAGTCCTCTTGCGTACCATGAAACTCCCTTATTTTTTCAAAAAATATCTCAACATTCGATGAACCAACATCAACAATAACGCTACCTTTCGCACCAATTTTTTTAGTTATTTCAAGGAATTCTTTTGCACTGATCTTCACATCATTTGTACCATCAGTATTTATAGTTTCAACTTTAACAACTTTTGCTCCTTCAAGACGAGGTAATAACAAAGAATCACAGATTGTTGACTTCCCCATGTTTCCTGAATTATTTACCACAGCAATTTTAATATTCATTTTCATTTTCCTTTCTGACGTGCATTTTCAATAATTAACCTCTGCCGGATTTGAGACTCCGGCAACCCCCATTCTCTCACGATGCCAGGTGTATAACCGTTATTTTCTAAATCAATGGTTAACTTTTCAGAAAAAACTCCGATATTATTCCATTCATAGGGCAAAGAGATATCTGAATTAATAGCACTATTACATTTCTTCTCATTAACCTCGGAATTAAATAATTGACTTTTACTTTTTTTATCATGAGGGCGAAATATTTTTTTAATATGACGATTAAATTGAGATTCACTAATATCTAATCCTTTGTTGGTCAAAAGATTATATATCTGCCTGTTTGTTTTTCCTTCAGCAAGAAGTATTCTTATTTCATTTGAATGTTCTGTTATTTTTGCGCGCCCGGTTCTGGGCTTTGAACGCCAGTCATCCACAATTCCTCTCCTTTAAATTTCCTGAAAATATTGCTTGTCTTCGACCATCAAACCTTTATTGATCTGACATCCCGCAGGCATGGCTGCGCACTGCTCGCCACGCCAAAAAACCCGCTTGGCAGGGCGGGGAGGGGGGTACTTCTTATTATTCGGATCACGGGCGGCTACGCCGCGTCATCAGCGACATGAACCAGATATGTTTATTTGAAGCAGTGTTTGTCGCTTCCATGCGCTACGCGCATTAAAGAGATGGGTACGGATTCACGTTCCGTACCCAGTGATTATTAATCATACAAGCGGGAGAACTGTGACTCTTCTCTATTTACTTGACAGCTCACGTCTGGCAGCCTGTGCAAGAAAATGACTTCTGTCCTTATATACAGGGCGTTTCCCCTGGATAAAACCATCAATCCGTTTAATCAACACATCAGGAAGAGTGATATTGACTCGTTGCTGTTTTCCTTCGAATTCAGAAAGGTCAACGTCAATCATGAACCAGGTATCACAATGCGCATATTCAGGGTTGGCGGCATAGAACATAAAACCGGCATCCGTAATATCTTCAACAGAGTGAGCACCGCTGATAATCATTTCTTCAACGATGCTTAGAATAGCTTCACGAGCCATTACCGGAATGTCAGCCTGTTCGTCCGCTGCGGAGACGCAACCATAATTAAACTGGTCAAAAGCAGGAACAATAATACCAAATGCAGTGCTGGCATTTTTTGGGGACTCAATCCCAACAGAGAAAAACATACCTTACCTCCAAGTCGGCGGGGATTAAATCCCCGCCATTTTTTTGATTGATCTGACAGTACCGAGGGGCAAGTCCTTTTTCGGATGCGGAACAGGAAAGGTTTTTCCTGTTATGGGAGACCACCATATCTGGTGACTCCCTCCGTTATGCCGTCGAAGCTCACATCCTGCGGCTATCAGTTCTTTCAACAGGTCAGCAGATTTCATATGTCCTCCCTAACCTGCAAACCATTATACACACATATACACAAAAGGCAAGTAGTTATTCTCTTTCATTGTTCCTAACCTTGTATGTAGTAATAATCAATCAAAAAAAATGAATATTAATAATCGACCAAAAATACATTTAACCTACTGAAAAATAGACAATATAAAAATTGCCGGCATCACTTATCTGATGCTGGCCATCTGCGAACACGTCCCCGGTCGCAACAAAAAATCTGAAAAAAAATACTCCTCCCTGAAGGACAGGGTTTTACGGCGCACCAGATGTGCCAATCTGACTGGCAAAAGATTCAGGACCGCCCTCCGTGGCAATCTTGATATAACTGCTTTTCAAAAAGCAGATCGCTTTTTTTTCTTCAGAAAAGTCGGTGTAATCGAACCATCCTGATTAAGAGTCAACACTGCATCGAACTTACTACCATCCTTCTTTTTAAGTCCCTTAATCTCTCTTGTTTTCCCTTTTGTCAGCAGATCCACTACCTGAGTCATAGTAAGCTCTTTGTTAAACTGAGTCCCCCACAAACGGAACTCACACTTTGGAATATTTGTGCAACTGTAAGCTTTTGGAGAAACCTTCATTTTACTGCCACACATCGGGCATTTGACCTTAGCTTCAAACTCCCGAACACTGAAATCAGGTACACCGCCTTTATCCGGAACTGCATTACGACAATCAGGATAATTATTGCATCCCCAAAATACGCCTTTGTCGTTCTGTCGACGAATATAGCGTCCACCACAGGAGCATGGATAAACAGTTACCTTCAGTCCGGATACATCAACATGTTCCACCTGGTAGGAAATAAATTGCTCCAGCTCATTAAGGAACTCATCAACGGTCAACTCTCCAGCCTCAATCATACGCTGTTGCTCGTGCCATAGCGCCGTCATATCTGGTGTAGTCATAACAGGCGGCAAGGCATGGATAAAAGAAATCCCAAGTTCTGTAGGAACAAACTTTTTATTCTGAAGAACCATGAGGCCACGCTGCTGCAAAAGCGCCAGAATCTTACTTCGGGTGGCTGGCGTACCAATTCCCCCATGTTCGCCTTCTTTTCCTTCGTCTCTATCCACCAGAAGCTGGCGAATCCGGGGATCATCAACGTATTTCGCCACTCGCTGTAAATCTTCGAGTAATGATGCTTCTGTGTACAATGAGGGCGGTGACGTAGCTTCACGACGAGAGATCACTTTATTAAATACCATCTGTTCGCCTGGACACAATGCAGAAATCACATTGAAAACAGCCTGACTATCCTGTGAACCCCCATCTTCCCGCTCGGAAAGTAATGCACTCCATCCGGGTTCAAGTTGATGAATAGCTCTCTGGCGGAACACCAGACCATCAACATCAAACTCTGCAACAGATGATTCAAAAGTTTTTTCCGGCATAAACTGAGCCAGATATTGTGCAACAATTACGTCGTACACCTTTTTCTCATCAGTTGTCATTTTATCGAGATTAACAGGTAACGGCGTGGGGATAATCGCAGTATGTGCGCTGATTTTTTTATCATTAAATGCGCGACTTTTACGGCTACTGTCGGCCAGATCCAAATACTTCTCCAGCTCCGGGAGCCGCTGGCGTAGCATGATTAGAGTAGCTGGAGCCTGTAAGAACTGTTCTGACGACAAGTAACGGCAGTCTGAGCGGTTATAGGTAATTGCCCTATATTCTTCCCGCAAACGTTGCGTTATTGCCAGTGTCTTTTCTGAATCGAAATCATACTGGCGGTTCATTTTCACCTGAAGATCCAGCAAGGCAAACGGTAAGGGTGGCTGCTTGCTTTTCGGTTCCGTTATTGCAAGCGTTACTGTCGCCGTCTTCCCCTGACAACGTTTAACAATATCAGTTGCATATTGTTCGTTAATAATCCGTTTCTTTTCATCCACAGGTGCATCATCAGGTACACTCAACACCACCGGACAAACACCTTTTTCACCGGACAATTCACCTTCAACAACCCAGTAGAATGATGCCTTATGGTCCCTGTTCTCCTCAAAGCGCCTGACAACCAGCCCCAGTACCGGCGTCTGTACCCTTCCCACGGAAATTGTCTCGGTATGCCCTTTTTCCATAGCCGCAATGGTATATGCTCTTGTCATGTTCAGACCATACAAATAATCTGCTGCATTACGCGCCAGTGCTCTCTGGTACAAGCCGTAAAACGCCTGGTTATCCTGAAGATTACGCATAGCCCGATGTGCGGCCTCCGGGTTCAGATCGTTAATCAATACTCGCTTCACTGGAGCCTTATTACCACAGTAATCCAGAATCTCTTCAACCAGTAATTGTCCTTCTTCATCGGGATCGCCTGCATGGATAATTTCATCAGCACCATTAATAAGATTGGTCAATACCCTAAATTGCTGTTCAGTATTCGGTAAAATACTGTACTGCAACGGACGGAGTTTCATCGGTAATGTTTCCCGACGC
>NZ_VXJV01000016.1 GCF_008692785.1 Salmonella enterica subsp. diarizonae | reverse complement strand
CGCCTCCGGGAGGCGCGCGCCGTCGCCGGGGTGGAAGAAATGCAGGTTCTCCCGGGCCGTCAGGCGGGTTTTTATCCCCGGCTGGTGCCCGAGCCACAGCAGGCTCTGATGGAAGCTGTCGCGCACGCGGCGCAGGGGTTCGCCCTGCCAGTACACCTCCCCGCCGTCCGGGCGCGCCAGCCCGGTCAGCAGGCGCAGCAGGGTGGTTTTTCCCGCGCCGTTGCCGCCGGTGACCTGCACCCACTCCCCGGCGTCCACGGTGAACGACAGCCCGCGAAACAGCGTCCTCTCGTCCCGCTCGCAGTGCAGTTCTCTGGCTTCAAGCATCATTGTCATTGCGCATATTCAGGTTGATATGGCGTATAAACACCGGTCAGGCTTTCCAGGAAAGCGACGATATCGTCAATATCGTTTTGTGGCAGATCGGTACCAACCTGGTAACGCAGCATCAGTTTTACCGCGCCATCCAGCGTCGGTACGTCGCCCCGATGGAAATAAGGCGCCGTTAACGCGACATTGCGTAAACCCGGAACTTTTTGCCGTAATTTATCGCGAACCTCTTTGGTGACGTTCATACGACCAATATCCGCTGCGGTAATTTCGCCAAAATTAAAGTCTCGCTTTAATCCCAACGGTTCAAAAGAGCGTCCGCCTAAAATGATACCGCCGTGACAGGTTGCACATTTATTCTCTTTAAATAATTGATAACCGTGTTTCTGTTGCGCGGTCAGCGCATTTTCATCTCCACGTAGCCATTTATCAAAGGCGGAATCCGGTGTTATCAACGTTTTTTCAAATTCGGCAATCGCATCAGTAATATTTTCCCCGGTAAATCCTTGCGGATAAACCGCCTGAAAATCTTTTTTCAGGACAGGATCTTTATCAAGCTTGCTAATAATTTCATCCCAGGATTTAGATGCCATTTCGATAGGATTTAACGGCGGTCCGCCTGCTTGTGCCTGAAGGGTTGCAGCACGACCATCCCAAAATTGTTCGATATTAAATACGGAATTGAATACCGTCGGCGCATTTATTGGCCCTACCGCACCGCCAACACCAATTGAGGTTTTTCTGCCATCGACACCCCCCGCATTTAACGCGTGACAATGCGCACAGGATATTGTGCTGTCGCCGGATAAACGTTCATCATGATAAAGGCGGAAACCTAAGTCGACTTTTTTCGCATCAACGGGAATATTGCGCGGAATAGGCTGAACGGGTTCATTCCGGTGCGCGGCGTCGGTGTCGGCGCTGGCATAGTTACGCTTACGTTGATCGGCTATCCAGTTCAGGATATCAGTACGCTCTTTATCGCTGACGCCCCCCGCCCAGTGCAGCGCGACATAGCGGGTTGGCGGCATAGTCTGATGTTGCATAACCCATTCAATTTTATTCAGTTCGCTTTGCGGCACCGGCGTATCCGCAATCAGGGCGGCCCGTACCGCCTCGAGGTTAAACGATTTGTAGCCGAGCTGGATATCGTAATCCATTAGCTGCTTTGCCACCGGAAAAGAGGAATAAAAAGGTAATTCAGCAGAAGGCGTATGACAATAATCACATCCTTTCTCCCTGAAATAACCCAGTATTTTGTTATTTTCTCCCACAACCGAGGCCTGCACATCGCTTTTTTTACTGCGCTGTTTGTCGTAATACCATACATACCCGGACAAACCTAAATAACATAACAGCCCAACGGTGATAACCGTTGTCGCATAGAGGGTAATTTTTTTCATATCACTATCCTTATGGGGTATTGCGGCATGATTAATTAAATTTTATTTTTTTACTCATGAGGCCCGTCAATACTAAATACAAACCCATCGTGGATATTGATTGGTATCAATAATTACAATTGGCTAAACCTATAGATATGATAACCCCCGGCTATCGTAACATTCATTTTGCGATGCCCATCACTTGGTTTATTCAGCAACAACAATGGATAAATCCTCTTTTTCGTCATCAAAACGAACGATAGCCAACAATAATTGACTTAACGCAGCATAAAAACCATAGGGATCATGCTTAACGCAATTATTTGTAAATTCCGGAAGCCATTCCAGTAATGACGACAATGTTTTCTGGAGTAATTTATTCATTCTCCGTTGTTGGAACGATTCACCCAATGAAAAATGTAAATGGCTGAGTAATTCCAGATAAATTGCCAGGTGATCGGCTGGCTCTTTAAAACCGTCGTTGACCTCCATCCCGGCTTCGAGCAATAAATGTTTAATCATGCCGGATTCCTGCTGCGGGTATTGCGAGGCGTAGGGCAACGCCGATTTTTTATCCGTCATCAGGAATAATCCGCAAAAATCTGCCGCCAGCTCCAACTGCGCATCCTGACGCAGGCTAAGCGCGGCAATTTTTTGTTCGAGTAACGCCACCGACGCCGCCAGCGCTGGCTGGCGCTTTAATAGCGCCAGCCAGTCCGCGATCTCCGCGGACTGTAATTGCATGAACCCTTCATCATCTACTTCCCGGAAAAAGAGTAACGCCAGCCATGCATATACGCAGGCATACTGTTCCTGAGCAAGCGCTGGCTGCTTAATCATGCGGATTCCCCTGCGATGCGGGTACATATTCACACTGCGCGACCATCTCAACCGGACCGTTAAACGCCGTGACATTATCAATATGGCCGGTATATTTCTCAATTTCCACCAGCGTCGTATGCGCGCTGGTCGCCTGTGCGAGCTGCGATGTACCGATATCCAGCGTTAATACGTTAGGGTTGCCGTACTTACACAACGCGTTGATGTCGCCGCCTTTATCAGGATCGTACCAGGCACCTTCATGAATTCGCGCCACGCCCGGCGCATAGCGATCGGAAACTACCGCCCCCGCCAGTACCTGCCCGCGTGCATTGAATACCCGCACAATATCACCGTTGCGGATCCCGCGCGCGCTGGCATCCTGTGGATTAATAAAGACAGGTTCCTTGCCGCCAACGGCATATTGCTGACGCAGCGTTTCCGACTCACACAGTTGGGAATGCAGACGGAAATCAGGGTGGACGGATTGTAAGTGCAGCGGCCAGCGCTGCGATCCCGGCCCGCCATGCGAGCGTTCGATTTTTTCGAACCACATAGGATGGCCCTGACAATCGTCGTATTGCATGTCGGCGATCGTTTTGGAGTAAATCTCGATCAAACCGCTTGGCGTGCCCAACGGCTCCAGGTCCGGATCTTCACGGAAAGCCTGATGGCGCACAAACATCTGCGGATGATCAAACTCGATGTACTCCTGCTGATTCCAGAACACCTCGAAAGTCGGTAAGTGGATACCGCGACCTTTTCCCTGCTGGCTCCCTTCCTGCCAGATGCGTTTCAGCCAGCCCATTTCATCAAGACCTTCCGTGAATGCCGCTTCACGGTTAAAGCGTCGGCAGAGATCGCGGAAAATATCAAAGTCGTTACGCGCTTCAAACTGCGGCGACACCACCTGTTTCATGGCGATAATGCCGCGGTTAGAATGGTTGCCGAACTGATCGAGGTCGTTACGCTCAAATTGGGTGGTAGCCGGCAAAACGATATCCGCAAAGCGGCAGGTCGATGTCCACTGGTTATCAATAGCGATGACCGTTTCCAGCTTGCGCCACCCCTCAATAATACGATTAATTTGTTGGTGTCGGTGGAACGGATTGGTCCCGGCGAACACGCACATCTTCAGCGGCGGTAATTTAACCGATTTCCCGTTCCAGTTAATGACCTTCCCGGGGTCAAGGATGGCATCCATAAAACGCGCAATAGGAATGGTGCTGCTGTAGCCTTTGTAATCCGTGCTGTCGTGTACTGGCGGAACGGTCGTCGAACCGGAGAAGCCGCTTAAAATGATCCCCTTACGGCCAGGCGTCCCGGCGCCGTTGTAGTGCCAGCCAAAACCAAAGCCGCCGCCCGGCAAACCAATCTGTCCCAGCATTGCCGCCAGCACGACGACCATCCATGACCACTGTTCGCCATGCTGCATACGTTGTACGCACCAGCCAGCGATGATTTGCGTTCTGTCGCCCGCCATCTGCCGCGCCAACGCGCGGATGGTGTCGGCGTCAATACCGCACAGTTTTTCCGCCCAGGCGGCATCTTTGGGCTGTCCATCTTTCTCGCCCAGCAAATAGGGGAGGAACTGGTCAAAACCGACGCAGTAATTATCGAGGAAATTTTTATCGTACAGTTTCTCGCTGTACAGGGTATGCGCCAGCGCCAGTTGTAACGGAACATCCGTCTGAGGGTTAATGGCGATATGTTTGACCTTATCGCGCCCCAGATAATCGTGTGTGGAGGTAACGACCGGGTCGATGCTGATGACCGAGATAGCGCCGCTGGCAACCTTCTCTTTTAATTGTTCATAGTACTGATAGACATCGTGATCCGGGCACCACCAGTTTGCCTGCTGGTTTTTCACCATATCAGACCCCCATAGCACAATCGTTTTACTGTTCTGTAAAACAAGAGGCCATGAAGTTTGCTGTTCGTACACTTCCATTGAACCCACCACGCGCGGCAGAATCACCTGCGCCGCGCCGGTCGAATAGTCCCCCCCCGTGCTGACACTATTGCCATGCAGCGCAATCGCGCGCGCCAGCATCCCGGAGGCGTTATGGAACATGCCGGTAGATTGCCAGCCGCTCGCCGTCAGTAACGCGCTCGGCCCGTAGGTGGTTTGCACCCGCTCCAGTTCCTGATAGAACAGATCCAGCGCTTCATCCCAGGAGACGCGCACAAAACGATTATCGCCGCGCTGCGAGGTGTCGCTTTGATGGCCTTTGCGCATCCAGTCGACGCGCACCATCGGATAGCGAATACGCGCCGCGTTGTGGACGTGATCGGGCAGACCGGCGATCATTTTGGACGGGTATTTATCCTGTTCAAACGGTTTTGCCGCCACAAATCGACCGTCAACCACCGTGGCGCGAATCGCCCCCCAGTGAGAACCGGTAAGGATACCCTCTTTCGTCGCGGCGCCTGGCGCAACGGCATCAGCCGCGCGGGCGCTACGGGGCGTCAGCAGTGACGGCCCCAGCATTCCTGCCACCGTCAAACCGCCGAGCTGCGCCAGAAAACGTCGACGAGAGACGTGTAACGTGTCCTTATTTTTCATTGTGTTCTCCCTTATCGCTGTGCGGCGTGTTGGTGGTATCAGACGCATTCATCTGGAGATATTTCAACAAGGTACGTTCTTCACGCTTATCCAGACTGGTGAAACCGATCATGCCGTTGAGCGTGCCGATCCAGCCATTAGCGTCGAAGTGCGCTTTGTCCGGCGCGCCGTGACACTGATTACAGGTGCCGTTATAGAGGGAGTCGGCGTAGGCCCAAATCGGTTTAATGTCATTTACCATGTCGCCTTTTTGCATCCACGCGGTTGCCTGTAATTTGCTCCACTGAGTATTGGTCGCCGCGACGGTGGTCTCTTCCAGCGTTTTCACATGCTGTTGCACATCGCCGCGAATCGAGGCGACAAAAATACGTTTACCGGGCAACTGCGTCAGCACGCGCTGGCGACCGTCCGTCTCCGTCCAGCCTTCGATTTGCACTTGCAGCCAGTCACCGTCCCGTTTAAGGACTTTCACTTCAGAAGCAGGTAACAGCGATCCTGCCGGTTCTTTATCGCCTTTAGCGGCATAAATCGGCTTGATATCCAGCGAATAGAGCGTATCGCCGTCATTATGTGTACTGGCGCTGGCGCGCAGTTCTTCAAACTGTTTGCGGAAACCGCTGCTCATATCCGGTAGCTGGTGGGCAATTCCTTTATGACAGTCGATGCAGGATTGATTTTCTTTAGCGGCGATTTTCATTTGCCGCGCCGCTTCCGGGTTCTGTTTCGCGTGATCCATCGCATCGTAGTTATGGCAGGAGCGACAGGTCGCGGAGTTATTCTCTTTCATGCGCGCCCATTCACGCTCGGCAAGCTCGGCGCGTTTGGCTTCAAATTTTTCCGGGGTATCAATCGAGTGGGCGATAAATGTCTGGTAAAGATCGTTGCTGGCTTCCAGCTTACGTTTCACCATGCCTGGAATATCGGGGGGAATATGGCAGTCGTGGCATTCCGCGCGTACGCCGGAAGCGTTCTGGAAATGTACGGACTGTTTATATTCCTGATACACCGGCTGCATACTATGGCAGCTAACGCAAAACTCTGTCGTACTGGTCAGTTTGATACCGACGTGAGGTAACACGATCAGCGCAACGCCGATCACAATCCCGACAATGACCAGCGCCAGTATCGACCAACGGGCGCTTGGCCTGAGTAGCGCTCTCCAGAGTTTTCGCATAATAGCCCCTGTAATTATATGGTTTAATGCACAGATCTTATTCCGCAAATATGAACAGCGTCACTGGTCAGGATGAACGGGATACGGCAATATATGAACAGATATGAACAGAAAGAGATCGCGCGCAGGATGTCACATCACATTGTTATTGTTGAGGATGAACCTGTTACTCAGGCCAGATTACAGGCCTATTTTGAGCAGGAGGGGTATCGTGTTTCTGTGGCCGACAGCGGCGCGGGCCTGCGCGACATCATGGAGCATGAGCACGTTTCGCTGATCTTGCTGGATATCAATCTCCCCGATGAAAACGGGTTGATGCTGACCAGGGCGCTACGCGAACGCTCCACGGTGGGCATTATTCTGGTGACGGGGCGTTGCGACCAAATCGACCGCATCGTCGGGCTGGAGATGGGCGCGGACGACTACGTCACCAAGCCGCTGGAACTGCGCGAGCTGGTAGTGCGGGTGAAAAATCTTTTGTGGCGCATCGATCTGGCCCACCCCACGCCGCAAAACGCCAATGAAAACTGCTACATGTTTTCCGGTTACTGCCTGAACGTGATGAATCACACGCTGGAGCACAACGGTGAAGCCATTAAGCTTACGCGCGCAGAGTACGAGCTACTGCTGGCCTTTGTGACCAACCCAGGCAAAGTGCTGCATCGCGAACGCCTGCTGCGAATGCTTTCCGCCCGCCGCGTAGAGACCCCGGATCTCCGCACGATTGATGTACTGGTTCGCCGCTTACGCCATAAAATTACGCCGGAACTGCTGGTCACACAGCATGGCGAAGGCTACTTTTTAGCCTCGGAGGTGTATTGATACAGATAGACGGGCCGAAATCCCGGCGGCGATAGCGAACGACGAACGCGCACGCTATCGGCGTTTTTATGCGTCAAAATAAGCACTGGTGGGCTGATATTTTCAGGCACCGGTTGCCCCTGTAAGACCTTAATCGACTGCGCTATCGCTAATTCTCCCTGCCAGGCCATCTGATCGCTGAGCGCCATCAGGATATGGCCGCGTTTTAAACCGCGATAAACCTGATGTGTCAGATAAAATGAGACGATCGTGAGCGGGGTCGTCAAATTCCGCCCTTCGCCCATCGCCGCCTCCGCCGCTATCGCCGACCCGGCTACCACATTAGCATCCGGATGGCGCTCCAGCATTTCCTGGAGTAAGTTTCGCTGCACTTCAATGTCGTTATCGCCCCAGGCGATATCCACAATGTTGATGGCGCTGTCTTTAATCGCCTGACGAAAACCCGCCACCATCTCCTGACTACCACCGGCTTCATCCGGCCCCGGGAAGAGCAAAACGTTAAGCGTTTTTCCTTTGCTCCACTGCGCCAGGAAACGTCCCGGCAGATAGCCCATCTGAAACCACGGCAGACCAACGCGGGTTGCGACGCTGGCATCGTGAATCATGTTCACCAGTTCAATAACCGGCACATTACCGGCATACTGCTCCAGCCCCGGGAAACGATCGGTACTGCTGCCAAGCAGAATAGCGTCGGCGCCCCATTCCCGGCACTGCATCATTTGCTGTTGTTGCGTCGCCAGTTGCCGATAGCCATTCGCTTCCAGCACTTTTAAATCAACGCCATACAATTTGGCCGCTTTTTGCATCCCGTAGTTGACGGACAACCAGTAAGAATCTTTCAGGCTGGGGTATAATGCGCACAGTTTCCAGGGTTTAATCGCATTGACTGACGTTTGCCGCCAGGGAATCGCCCGATCGGCGCGCGTCCAGTGTAGCAGCCCGGTTCCGGCTAACGCCGTTTCTACATTCGAGACGATGATTATCAAAAAAAAGAACGAAATAAGCGCGCGCATGATAGCCCCACAACCGACAAGGTTTTATCCTAATGGTTTTTCCGGCGGCAACTCAACCCATTTCATCCGCGGCGCATAAATGTCAACGCCCTCACTGACCCGCAGATTATGGCTGGCCTTCGCCCTGATGGCGGCGCTCACCCTACTCAGCACCGTGATCGGCTGGATAAGCCTGCGCGTCATTAGTCAGGTGGAGCAAACCAATACGCAAGCGCTGATCCCCACGATGAATATGGCCCGGCAGTTAAGCGAAGCCAGCGCTTATGAGCTCTTTTCCGCGCAAAATCTGACCAATGCCGACAGCGAGAGCGTTTGGCTGGCCCAGGGGAAGATGCTGAAAGCGCAAAGCCTCAAAATTAACCACATATTGCAGGCATTAAGCGAGCAGGGGTTTACTACCTCGGCCATTGCCCGGCAAGAAAAAGAGATCGCACAAACGCTTGGGCAGCAGGGTACGCTGGTCGGTGAAATTCTCACGCTGCGCGCACAGCAACAGCAGTTAAGCCGCCAGATTGCGGAGGCAGCGGAAATCATTGCCGCCCAGGCTCACGGACAGGCCAATAATGCAGCGACATCTGCAGGCGCCACCCAGGCCGGTATTTACGATCTTATCGAAAGCGATAAAGGGGACCAGGCTGAACGCGCGCTTGACCGGCTGATTGATATCGACCTTGAGTATGTGAATCAGATGAATGAGCTCCGGGTCAACGCCCTGCGGTTTAAGCAGCTCATTGTGACCTTAAAAGACGCGCAAGGGCTGAACGATGCCGATGAAACCGATGAAAAGCTTAATCAGTTGGTTAGAATTTTATCCCGCCGCCAGCAACGTATAGAAGATCCGACCGTTCGCGCCCAAATCGCCGACGCGCTGGAGAAAATAAACCAGTACACCACGCTGGTTACCCTATTCCGTAAGGAAAACGCCATCCGCGAACAGCTTCAAACGCTCATGGCAAATAACCTCTTTCAGTTTACCCGCTTCAGTACGGAAGTGTCGCTGTTAGTGAACGCCATTGAGAAACGTAACGAGACTGGTTTAGCACGCCTTAAACACGCCAGTCAGCGTGGGCAAATAGGGTTAGTGATCCTGGGTATCCTGGCGCTGTGCTCATTAAGTTTTATTCTTTGGCGAGTGGTTTACCGTTCCGTATCCCGCCCGCTGGCGCAACAAACGCAGGCCTTACAACGGCTACTGGAGGGCGATATTGACTCGCCGTTCCCGGAGGCGGCTGGCGTCAGCGAACTTGATACCATCAGCCGTCTGATGGAAGCGTTTCGCGCCAACGTGCGCAAATTGAACCGCCATCGTGAAGATTTGGCGGAGCAGGTGCGATCGCAAACGGCGGAGCTTCATGCGCTGGTGCTGGAACACCGACAGGCGCGCGCCGAAGCGGAAAAAGCCAACGAGGCGAAATCAACGTTTCTTGCCGCCATGAGCCATGAAATTCGCACGCCGCTTTACGGCATTCTCGGTACGGTACAATTGCTGGCCGATAAACCGCTCATGGCAAACTACCGCGACGATTTACAGGCCATTAATGATTCAGGCGAATCGCTACTGGCGATTCTTAACGATATTCTTGATTACTCAGCGATTGAAGTAGGTGGAACCAACGTTTCCATTAGCGAGGAGCCGTTTGAACCGCGACAATTATTGAATAGCGCGCTGCATTTAATGCACAGCCGCGTTCAGGTGGCGCTCATCGCCGACTTTAGCGACCAACTCCCCTCAACGCTACAAGGCGATCCGCGCCGGATACGCCAAATTGTGATTAATCTTTTAAGTAATGCGGCGAAATTTACCGATCGCGGCAACATAGTGCTGCGCACGTTTTGCGACGATCAGAGCTGGTTTATTGAGGTTGAAGATACCGGATGCGGTATCCCTGAAGCGAAGCTGACGGCTATTTTCAAACCGTTTGTGCAGGCGACAGGACGCCGGGGCGGGACGGGGCTGGGGCTGGCTATCAGCGCCAGCCTGGCAGAGGCGATGGGTGGGACGCTAACCGTCACCAGTACGCTTCATGTTGGCAGTTGTTTTCGTTTACAACTGCCGGTTCGCCACCCCAAACCCGCAAGCAAAAATGCGCTCAGGGAACTGATAAATCTTAACGGACTACGCTTGTTGCTGATTGAAGATAATATGCTGACGCAGCGTATTACCGCTGAAATGCTCACAAGCAAAGGGGTAAAGGTCTCACTTGCTGAAAGCGCGAATGACGCGCTACGCTGTTTAGCCAAAGGCGAGTCCTTTGATGTGGCGCTGGTGGATTTTGATTTACCGGATTATGACGGCTTAACCCTGGCGCAGCAGTTGATGAGTCAGTATCCCGCCATGAAACGCATTGGTTTTAGCGCGCATGTGATAGACGATAATCTCCGTCAGCGTACCGCCGGTCTTTTCTGCGGGATTATTCAGAAACCCATTCCCCGCGAGGAGCTTTACCGCATGATAGCGCATTATTTACAGGGCAAATCTCACAACGCGCGGGCGATGCTGAATGAACATCAGCTTGCCGGCGATATGGCGTCTGTCGGCCCGGAAAAACTCCGACAATGGGTCACGTTATTCAAAGACAGCGCGCTGCCTTTAGTCGAGGAGATCGAGGCGGCGCGCGCCATGAATGACGACGTTAACATTAAGCGGCTGGCGCATAAATTAAAAAGCGGCTGCGCCAGCCTGGGGATGACTCAGGCGACCGATGCCTGTCGGGAGCTGGAAATGCAGCCGCTTAGCGAGATAGATATTAAAACTATCGTGACGCAGGGAGTGACGGCGCTCGACGCATGGATAGCCGGACATCATTCGCCATGATAACTTCCGGCTCGCCACGGCCAACTTATCCGACGCGTTTCACATCGCCTACTAACAGGATGTAAGACAGCGCGCCCAGCAGGGCCACGACGGAGATATAGACCAGCGCCGGAGCAAAACCGTAACTTTGCGCCAAATAACCAATCACCAACGGTACGCTAATCCCGCCCAACCCGCCGATGAAGTTAAACATACCGCCGGTAAGGCCAATCAACCGCATCGGCGCAAGCGAAGAGATTAACGACCAGGTAATGGATGCAAATCCGTTGCCGAAGAAAGCTATCGCCATCAGTGCCATAATCCACAACGGATCGTTGGTGTAGTTAGCGCCCATAATGCACGTGGAGATGAGCAAACCGCAAATAATCGGCGTTTTGCGCGCCACGCCCAGCGAAAAGCCTTTTTTCACCAGTTTATCCGCCAGCCAGCCGGAGAGCAGTACGCCAAAAAAGGCAGCCAGAAACGGTACGGTCGTCATAAAGCCCGCTTTTAGCGCGGTAATGCCTTTTTCCTGGGTCAGATAATTAGGAAACCAGGTCAGAAAGAACCATAGCGTAGAGTTTACGGCGAACTGGCCGAGGTAGACGCCCACCAGCTTACGGTGGAACACCAGTTTCCAGTCGGCTTTCGTCAGCGGCTGGCGGGCCTCTTTTTTCGCTGGCGCATCGCCATCTACCAGACCGCCGCCATCGCGAATATACTCCAGCTCCGCCTGGCTAAGGCTTTTCGTCAAACGCGGCGGTTGATAAACCTTAAACCAGACCAATGACCAGATAATCCCGATACCGCCAGTGACGATAAAGACCCAGTGCCAGCTCAGCAGCTCCTGAATCCAGATCAGCAACGGCGTAAGGAACGCCAGTCCGACGAACTGTCCGGAGGTGTAGAACCCGACTGCGGATGCGCGTTCATGCTCCGGAAACCAGCTAGTGACCATCCGGTTATTTGCCGGAAATGCCGGCGCCTCGAAAATCCCGGTAATAGCGCGCAGGCCAATAAGCGACAATAGTCCCGTCGCAAACCCCTGCAATAGCGTCGCGACTGACCAGCCGAAGATAGCGATAAAATAGGTCAGCCGGGACCCAATACGGTCGAGAAACCAGCCGCCGGGGATCTGGCATAACGTATAGAGCCAGGCAAAAGCGGAGAAGACATAGCCCATTTCCGCTTTGGTAATGCCGAATTCTTTTTGAATATGCATGGAAGCCACGGCAAGGTTGGCGCGATCAACGTAGCAAATCACCACGGTAATAAAGATCATCACCAGCGTCAGATAGCGGCGACGCCCCGGCTGTGCTGCTGTAACTGAAATATCCATCGTCATCTGTCTCCAGATTCTGGGCATAGCGAAGCCGCTCACCATGCCCTGTAAATTACAGAGGGTGTGTTTTTATATTTAAATTGGGTTGCCCGGAGGGCGACGTTTGTCGAGCCTACAGCGTGGCGATCACCACTCGGCTACCGATCCGTCAGCATGCCGCCACAACGGATTACGCCAGTCCGGCGCGCTTTTGCTAAGTTCAATCACCCTGGCCTCGTCAATGTCTACGCCAAGACCCGGTTTGGTTAAGGGTTTAAAGAAGCCGCCGTCCATGCTGAAGTCCTCTTTGTTTTTCACAAAGTCGAGCAGCTCCGCGCCCTTGTTATAGTGAATGCCCATGCTCTGCTCCTGGAATACCGCGTTGCGCGAAATAAAATCGATATGCAGGCAGGCAGCCAGGGCGATTGGCCCCAGCGGGCAATGCGGCGCCAGCGCCACGTCGTATGCTTCTGCCATTCCGGCGATTTTATAGCATTCGGTCATGCCGCCCGCGTGGGATAAATCCGGCTGCAGAATCGCCAACCCGCCCGCGTCCAGCACGCGTTTAAATTCAAAACGCGAGAACATACGCTCGCCTGCGGCAATCGGAATATGCGTTTGCGCCGCCAGGCGCGGATAATATTCCGCCTGTTCCGCCAGCACCGGCTCTTCAATAAACAGTGGGCGATAGGGTTCCAGTTCTTTAATCAGCACCTTCGCCATCGGCGCGCTAACGCGACCGTGGAAGTCGAGCCCAAACTCAATTTCACTGCCGAAAGCTTCGCGGATTTGCGCCACGGTGTTGACCGCCGCATCCACCGCACGGGAATTATCAATCACGCCCATCTCTTCACAGCCGTTCAGCTTGAAGGTGTCAAAACCAATACCGCGCAATTTTTCAATACCGTCAATGACGTCTGCCGGACGATCGCCGCCCACCCAGCTATAGGCCTTGATTTTGTCGCGCACCAGGCCGCCCATGAGTTGCCAGACCGGCGCATTTAACACCTTGCCTTTGATATCCCACAATGCCTGGTCAATACCGGCGATGGCGCTCATCATAATCGGGCCGCCGCGATAAAAACCGGACCGGTACATCACCTGCCACAGGTCGTTGATACGCGCCGGATCTTTCCCTATCAGATAGTCGGCAAACTCATGTACTGCCGCCTCTACAGTACGTGCCCGACCTTCAATGACCGGCTCTCCCCAGCCAACCACGCCGTCATCCGTTTCGATTTTCAGGAACATCCAACGTGGAGGTAAACGGTACGTGGTGATGTGAGTTATTTTCATTTCACTGCCTCTCGATACGCATTAACAAATGCCGCAGCCTGCTGCGCGGTGCGTTCAACGGATTGCCCGGCGCGATAGAGATCGCTACCCAATCCCGCGCCCACACAGCCTGCTTTAATCCATTGCGCCAGGTTTTCCGGCGTCACGCCGCCGACGGCAAATAGCGGAACATCCGGCGGAAGTACCGCTTTCAGCGCGCTGATGTAGCCCGGACCAAACGCCGACGACGGGAAAATTTTTAACGCCTGTGCGCCAGCATCCAGCGCAGCAAAGGCTTCTGTTGCCGTGGCGCAGCCCGGACACACGGTCATGCCATAGCTCACTGCCCGGCGGATCACCTCCGGTTGGATATTTGGCGTGACGACCAGCTTGCAGCCCATCCCGGCAAGCTGGTCTACCTGTTCCGGTTTCAGTACGGTACCAGCGCCAATAAGCGCCCTGCCGCCATACGCCTTCACCACGGAAGAAATGCTTTTTTCCCACTGTGGGGAGTTAAGCGGAATTTCTATAGCGTTAAATCCCGCATCCACCACCGCGCCAACGTGCGCCAGGACATCATCGGGCGTTATACCGCGTAAGATTGCAATGAGAGGGAGATTAGTTTGCCACTGCATGAGCGATGCTCCTTATTCCAGCCTGAAATGCCATATCGCCATCTACGATTGAAACATCACGCCCAATAGCACGAAACGCCTGTTGGTAACGTGAGATCAGCGCGGGTCCAGCGACGAGAGTGATAGCCTGTTGCGCCGCGAAGGATTCGCTCATGCTGGCGACTTCCGCGCCAATCAACAGGCCGGAGAGGAAGTCGCTGACCTGCTCACGCGCAAGATGTCCCAACACGTGCGAGGCGCGAACCTCAAAAAGAGAAGGCAGGACGGCAGGAGAATTAAGACCGCGCTCCAGCCCCGCCGCATAGACGTCGCCAGAAGCTTCCTGTTCCGGCAAACCAGCCCCGACCAGCGAGTGACGCAGCAACAAGTGATGGAGTTCGCCTGTCATCACAGTACGAAAATCATGAATTTGTTGCGTATCAGTCTGTACCCATTTGCAATGCGTGCCGGGCATGACATAGACAGAAGAAGGAGAAAGTTCGCGGGCGCCAAGCAGTTGCGTCTCTTCGCCGCGCATCACGTTGTGGTTATCCTCGCGTGAGACACACAATCCGGGAATGATCCAGATGTTGTCGCCAACGGCGGTTAACTGTTCGCCAATAGCGGAGAACAGGGCGGGAACCGGCAGATAAGGCGCATTTTGCCAGCCTACGTTACTGCCGATCATGCCCGCCATTACCACGGGGGTGGCGCTGTCGCGCCAGTGTGTTGTGACTTCTGCTAACACCGCGTCAGGAGATTTACCGTTCAGGCGTGTAACGCCTGCTTCTGATTGCCTGCTCTCCAGGCATTTGTCGCCCTGGTAAAGCCAGGCGCGCAGATTGGTCGATCCCCAGTCAATTGCGATGTAGCGAGCTGTCATGTGATTTCCTTTAACCTTCGTGTCGAGCTGGCGATCATGGTTAATGCCGCCTGCTCTGCCGCATCGCCATCCTGATGCCGTATCGCATCGAATAGCGCCTTATGTTCCTGGAGCGTTTTCGGCATGTTGGCCGCATCGCCCATCCAGGTCCGTTCAAATACCGCTCGCTGTAGCGAGCTGATCGCTACATTTAACTGTTGCAGCACCGGGTTATGCACCGACTGCAACACTGCCTCGTGATAGCGAATATCCGCCTCGTTAAACGCTTCCCGGTCCTGGTTGTTGGCAATCATGTCGTTTAGCGCCGACTCAATTTCAGCCAGATCGCTTGATGTTGCCCGTTCCGCCGCCCAGCGTGCTATTGCTGGCTCCACCAGGTTTCGTATTTCGCTCATCGCGCTGATAAGCCTCGGGTCGTAGTCGTTTTCCAGCACCCATTGCAGCACGTCGGTATCGAGATAATTCCACTGGTTACGCGGTGCGATAAACGCGCCGCGATAGCGCTTCATTTCAATTAGCCGCTTCGCCATAAGCGAACGAAACACTTCGCGAATGATGTTGCGCGACGTTTCAAACTCCTCGCACAGATCCGCTTCCGCTGGCAGCGCCGAACCGGGTACGTATTTACCGCTGACAATCTGTTTGCCCAGCGTGATAACGATGCGATCGGTTTTATTGAGAGTCATAGAGAGTCCTTGTGCTCGATGTGAACTCTCTTACTTTACCGCGATAGCTGAATTACGCCGCAATTTTGTAGTACTAGCGTGATATCAACCGTCGTTATCATGCCATTAATGTAGTACAACACAATTATGTTGTACTACAATTTAGATCACAAAAAAGACAATTGGTTATGGAGACGTTATAAGACGTAAACGAAAGATATAAAAAAACCCGCAGCAAGTGCGGGTCGTTAAGCGCGTATTTGCCCGATGGCGACTATGCCTTATCGGGCGGGAAAATGGCCGGATGAGTGATCGGGGTTCAGCACAAATTTTTCAATCGCCCAGGCAACACCATCTTCAAGGTTCGATTTAGTCACAAAGTTAGCCACCTCTTTGACTGACGGAATGGCGTTGTCCATTGCCACGCCCATACCGGCGTATTCGATCATCGCAATGTCGTTTTCCTGATCGCCAATCGCCATCACCTCCTCTGGCTTAATACTCAGCGCCTCGGCCAGTGATTTTACGCCGGTGCCTTTATTAACCCGTTTATCGAGGATTTCAAGGAAGTACGGCGCACTTTTCAGCACGGTATACTTTTCCTTCACCTCTGCCGGTATACGCGCAATCGCCCGGTCGAGAACGGCAGGCTCATCGATCATCATAACTTTCAGGAACTGGGTGTTCGGGTCCATCTTCTCCGCTTCACAAAATACCAGCGGAATGGTCGCCACATACGACTCATGCACCGTGTAGTAGCTGATATCGCGGTTAGCGGTATAAAGCGTATTTCGGTCTAATGCGTGGAAGTGAGAACCCACCTCACGGGACAGTTTTTCCAGGTAACGGTAGTCATCATAGCTGAGCGCCGTTTGCGCAACCGTACTGCCGTCACCTGCTTTCTGCACCAGCGCCCCGTTATAGGTAATGCAATAATCGCCGGGCTGTTCCATGTGAAGTTCTTTCAGGTAACTGTGCACACCCGCATAAGGACGGCCTGTGGTCAGCACCACGCTTACCCCTTTTTCACGCGCAGCGGCAATCGCGTTTTTAACCGCCGGAGAAATGGTGTGATCGGGCAGCAGAAGGGTGCCATCCATGTCGATAGCAATAAGTTTAATAGCCATGAAATCCCCGCATTAAATGAGTCCTGACTCATGCTAACGCGATTCCGCTCAAAAAACAGTAAAAGAGTCAGGGATAAAGGGGGATAAACTCTGGAAAAAGGATTCCTCTTTTGTGCGACCTGATGAGGAGTTTAACGGTCTTTACAATGGTTGCTTCTATTGTGCATTGACCGATTTATCAGGCAATAACATACAGAAAAATAAAGGAGGTTATTGGGAAACTCACCGTCTATAGAAGAAAAAGAGACTGAGTGTCCCGTTAAACCATTTGAGGAATGAATAATTTGATGACAATTACCGTTAGTGCTCTCTGAAAAAAATAAAAATAACACAGCTTTCGATTAAACGGCACACCGGTAAGAAAGCGCAGATAGAAAAAATAGCAATAAAATTAGCGGCGTGGTAATAATAACGAATATGACATGTAAGGAATACATTCATGAAAATAATTAAAATAATATCAGTCATTGCCATGAGTTATTTTTTAAGCGGCTGTATGACGTCATCTTTACTCGATACTATAAAAACGGAAAGCGCACCCACGACAGAAGTCTGGAAAACAGATGAAATAAAAAGTATCAAACCATCAACGACCACAAGCGGAGAGAAAACGTGGACATTTGTTGGTGAAGACAATAATTATCAACTTGATATAAAAGATGATAATATCAACACAACAACCAGAAATTTCGTCACTTTACTGAATAATCCTCATATCGATAAAAGAATTATCGAATTTTCCAAACAGCTTTACTGTTCTACCGATAGTAAAAAAGGGAACAAACAAAATGAGTTTCATTGCGTCCGCCCTTCAGATATTAGCTACAGTTATAAGTCTTTGACGGAAGAAGAAAAATCAAAAGTCAGAGAGGCATTTTATGTACATGAAAACGACCCTGGCAGTCCTTTTTATTTTACGTTAGCAGGAAAAATCCAACCCAAAGATGCCGATAATGAAAATGAAGTATTACTGAAATCTTCCCATGAAATAAATTTCACACGTGATAAGAAGCATTTCTCGGCTAAGGTTTTATTAATGCCATTCTCTATTATTGGCGATGTTGTCACTGCGCCCTTCCAGGCAATTGGCTATATTATTATCATGAATTCTTTACCGGCGATGCGCTACTAATAATAAAGAATGCCTGAATGTATTCAGGCATTCTATGTCAGCCTTATCTTGTCGGATGGCGGAGTAAATACTCTATCCAACCAACAAAGTATCTTTAATGCTAAACAATGGAAAATACATCAAGGATATATGATGAACAAATTATTAAAAATATTAATTATAACGTTACTTGTAGTGGCTATAATTCTTTATATTGGATATGTCATTGTATTGCACTCACTACCCCCAATGCGCTACTAAATCTCAGACTGCTGACAAACCTTCCAGGCGCTGTTAAATGTTGGGATTCGCTCCGCTCCCCTCAACCTACAGACTAAATCTCTCCCTTATATAAGGGAGAGATTACGCGGGAATATTAAATATCGATATTCGCCGCTTTCAGGGCGTTCTCTTCGATAAAGGCACGACGCGGTTCAACGGCGTCGCCCATCAGCGTGGTGAACAACTGGTCGGCAGCAATCGCATCTTTGACGGTCACGCGCAGCATACGGCGGCTTTCCGGGTCCATTGTGGTTTCCCACAACTGATCCGGGTTCATTTCACCCAGACCTTTATAACGCTGGATAGCCAGACCGCGACGTGATTCTTTCACCAGCCACTCCAGCGCCTGCTCGAAGCTGGTTACCGGCTGACGACGCTCGCCGCGTTCGATAAACGCGTCCTCTTCAATCAGACCGCGCAACTTCTCGCCCAGCGTGCAGATACGACGATACTCCGCGCCAGTCACAAACTCGTGATCCAACGGATAATCGGTATCCACGCCGTGCGTACGCACGCG
Organism: Salmonella enterica subsp. diarizonae; assembly: GCF_008692785.1. Taxonomy (GTDB): domain Bacteria; phylum Pseudomonadota; class Gammaproteobacteria; order Enterobacterales; family Enterobacteriaceae; genus Salmonella; species Salmonella diarizonae. The sequence goes on along the minus strand of NZ_VXJV01000016.1, from coordinate 52,986 downwards.
AACGATCGGCTCGAACAGATTCTGTTCCGTATTAGTATGAACATCGAACTTCCACTGGCTACCGTGCTGCTCTTTCTCATTCAGCTCGGTAATCAGCGCATTCACCCAACGCGTTACGGTCTGCTCATCAGAAAGATCGGCTTCGGTCAGAGTTGGCTGATACACCAGCTCTTTGAGCAGTGCTTTCGGGAAGCGGCGCTCCATACGCCCAATCATTTTCTGCGTGGCGTTATATTCAGACACCAGTTTTTCTAACGCTTCGCCGGACAGCGCCGGCGCGCTGGCGTTCGCGTGCAGAGTCGCACCGTCAAGCGCGATGGAAATCTGATACTGATCCATCGCTTCATCGTCTTTAATGTACTGTTCCTGCTTGCCTTTCTTCACTTTGTACAGCGGCGGCTGGGCAATGTAGACATGGCCGCGCTCGACGATTTCCGGCATCTGACGATAGAAGAAGGTCAACAGCAGCGTACGGATGTGCGAGCCGTCGACGTCCGCATCGGTCATGATGATGATGCTGTGATAACGCAACTTGTCCGGGTTGTACTCGTCGCGACCGATACCGCAACCCAACGCGGTAATCAGCGTCGCCACTTCCTGGGAAGAGAGCATCTTGTCGAAGCGCGCTTTCTCGACGTTGAGGATTTTACCTTTCAGCGGCAGAATCGCCTGGTTCTTGCGGTTACGCCCCTGCTTCGCAGAGCCGCCCGCGGAGTCCCCTTCCACCAGGTACAGTTCAGACAGCGCCGGATCGCGTTCCTGACAATCCGCCAGCTTGCCCGGCAGACCGGCTAAGTCCAGCGCGCCTTTACGACGGGTCATTTCACGGGCGCGACGCGCCGCTTCACGCGCACGGGCGGCGTCGATAATTTTGCCAACCACGATTTTGGCGTCGGACGGGTTTTCCAGCAGGTATTCACTCAGCAGTTCGTTCATCTGCTGTTCCACTGCCGATTTCACCTCGGAAGAGACCAGCTTGTCTTTGGTCTGCGAGGAGAATTTCGGGTCCGGCACCTTCACGGAAACGACCGCAATCAGGCCTTCACGAGCATCGTCGCCGGTGGCGCTAACTTTGGCTTTTTTGCTGTAGCCTTCTTTGTCCATGTAGGCGTTCAGGGTACGGGTCATCGCCGCACGGAAGCCTGCCAGGTGGGTACCGCCATCGCGCTGCGGAATGTTGTTGGTAAAGCAGTAGATGTTTTCCTGAAAACCGTCGTTCCACTGTAGCGCCACTTCGACGCCGATACCGTCTTTTTCGGTGGAGAAGTAGAAGATATTCGGGTGGATCGGCGTTTTATTCTTGTTCAGATATTCAACAAACGCCTTGATGCCGCCTTCGTAGTGGAAATGATCTTCTTTGCCGTCGCGCTTGTCGCGCAGGCGGATGGAGACGCCAGAGTTCAGGAATGACAGTTCACGCAGGCGTTTCGCCAGAATCTCATATTCAAACTCAGTGACATTGGTGAACGTTTCGTGGCTCGGCCAGAAACGGACCATCGTACCGGTTTTATCGGTATCGCCAGTGACGGCCAGCGGTGCCTGCGGCACGCCGTGCTCGTAGATCTGACGGTGAGTTTTGCCATCTCGCTGGATAACCAGTTCCAGTTTTTGCGACAGGGCGTTGACTACCGAGACACCCACGCCGTGCAGACCGCCGGAGACTTTATAGGAGTTATCGTCAAATTTACCGCCCGCGTGCAGAACGGTCATGATCACTTCCGCCGCTGAGACACCTTCTTCCGGGTGAATCCCGGTCGGAATGCCACGGCCATCATCCGTTACAGATACGGAGTTATCGGCGTGAATAGTCACGACGATATCTTTACAGTGACCTGCGAGCGCTTCGTCGATAGCGTTATCTACCACCTCGAATACCATGTGGTGCAGACCGGTGCCGTCATCCGTGTCGCCGATATACATACCCGGGCGCTTACGCACCGCATCCAGCCCTTTCAGGACTTTGATACTGGAGGAGTCATAAGAATTCGACATCAACGTTTCTCGCTCATTTAATCTTGGGTTAATCCGTTATTTTACCTTTTTCTACGCTGAACATCTTCGAATTTTTGTCCGACATGTCCAGAACGTGTTCAGCGCTGATTGCGCTGACAAAGACTTGCGATTGCGTCGCTTTTAAGCGGCTGGCCAGCAGCCCGCGACGCGCATCGTCAAGTTCAGAGGCAAAATCATCTATCAGGTACAGGCAGCGCCGTCCGCTTTCGCGGGTAAGGAACTCGCCCTGCGCCAAACGTAAGGCGCACATCAACAACTTTAGCTGCCCGCGCGACAGGGTATCTTCCACCGGCGCGCCGTCAGCGCGAATGCGAAAGTCCGCTTTATGCGGCCCGTGCGCGGTGTAGGTCAACATACGGTCGCGTTCAAAGCTTCGCTCCAGCACGTCCGCATAGTCTGTCTCTTTCTCCCAGCCGCGCTGGAAAGAGAACGTCAAGGAAAATTCAGGTAAAAACTGCTGACAGGTATCCGCCATGTCCTGTGCAATAGCGCTACTGTACTCCGCCCGCCAGGAGCTAATTTGTTCCGCCAGCGGGATCAACTCTTTATCCCACGGGCGTAGTTGCTCATAACGGCTTACCTGGCGCAGTGCGGCATTACGCTGCTTCAGCAATCGTTTCAGGTTGCTCCAGGCGGTGAAGAATCCGGCTTCGTTGTGAAAGCATCCCCAGTCAAGGAACGCTCTTCTGTATTTGGGGCCGCCATTGAGTAAAGTAAACCCCTCCGGCGTAATCAACTGCATCGGCATTAAATGCGCCAGCTCAGCGACCTTGTGACCGTCAGTACCGTCAATACGGACTTTGCTGTCGCCCTGCTTATCTTTGGTTAACCCAATCGATGTCTCACGCTCCTCGCCCTGCAAGCGCCCGTGAAGAACAAACGCTTCCTGCTCATGACGAATCACGCGGCCAGGCTGCAAACTGCGAAACGCCCGACCGTGGCCAAGCGTATAAATCGCTTCCAGCACGCTGGTTTTGCCGCTGCCGTTCGCGCCAACCAGGAAGTTAAAGCCGGGGGATAAAGCGAGATCCGCATTTTCTATGTTGCGGAAATCTTTGATTAGCAGTCTGGATAGCGACATATCAACTCATAACCAGGGCGTTATCGGCGCAGTTAGTCTGGTTACGGCCAGCGCACAGCAACCGGAGCGTACTGGAGTACGTGAGGATTGCTCGCTGCGCTCGCCCTTCGGGCCGTCCATAAGACGTCCAAAATACTTCGTATTTTGTGCGAGCACTGCCCGGAGCCAGAATAACAAGTAAGATAGCCCGATATTCTTTACAAGCGCATTGGCATAACAACATAGGCAGCCGACTGTGACGCCGCATCTTCAATCTGTACGCTGGATACGGAATCCGTCAGCATAATGCGCACGGTTTCGCACTTCAGCGCATTGAGCACGTCCAGCACGTAACTGACGTTAAAACCGATTTCCATCTCCGTCCCGCCGTAGCTCACATCCAGAATCTCTTCTGCCTCTTCCTGTTCCGGGTTATTGGCGGTGATTTTGAGCTGATTCTCACTGACATACAGACGCACGCCGCGGAATTTCTCGTTAGAGAGGATCGCCGCGCGGGCAAACGCCTGCTTGAGAATATCGCAGCCCGCTTCCAGATGTTTATCCGGATTCTTCGGCAGAACGCGACGGTAATCCGGGAAGCGACCATCTACCAGCTTCGAGGTAAAGATAAAATCACCAACGTGCGCGCGGATATTATTACTGCCGATCTGCACGCGCAGCGGGTTTTCGCCGCCGTCGAGCATACGCATCAGTTCAATCACGCCTTTACGCGGCACAATCACCGAGTGGCTGGGTAAAGACGCTTCCAGCGGCATTGAGCACACCGCCAGACGGTGGCCGTCAGTCGCGACAGTGCGCAATTCGCTACCTTCCGTTTCAAACAGCATACCGTTTAAATAGTAGCGCACATCCTGATGGGCCATGGAAAACTGGGTCGCTTCAATCAGGCGCTTCATCGTGGCCTGCGGCAGCGTAAATTCAACTTCGCTTTGCCAGTCGTCAAGATTCGGGAAGTCGGCGGCAGGCAGTGTAGATAGCGAGAAGCGGCTACGGCCAGAACGCACCAGCATCCGATCGCCTTCCAACTGAACGGCAATCTCCGCGCCCTCCGGCAGGCCACGGCAGATATCAAAGAATTTCCGCGCCGGCACGGTAGTGGCGCCTGGCTCATGCGACTGAGAAAGCGTAACGCGCGCGACCATCTCCATTTCAAGATCGGTGCCGGTCAGAGAAAGCGTACCGTCCGCTACCTGGAGGAGCAGGTTACCGAGAATCGGCAGTGTAGGACGACCGCCCAGCGGGCCGCTGACCTGCTGAAGCGGTTTTAATAAATGTTCACGTTCAACGGTAAATTTCATAGGATCACGACGACAATGTTCTGATTAAATTCGAAAAATCTTCTTTGATATCGTGGCTTTCTTCACGCAGTTGCTCAATTTTGCGACAGGCATGAAGTACGGTAGTGTGGTCGCGCCCGCCAAACGCATCGCCGATTTCCGGCAGACTGTGGTTGGTGAGCTCTTTTGCCAGCGCCATAGCCATCTGGCGCGGACGTGCTACCGAGCGAGATCGGCGCTTAGAAAGCAGATCTGCAATTTTGATTTTGTAATACTCCGCCACCGTCTTCTGAATATTGTCGATGGTGACCAGTTTTTCCTGTAACGCCAGCAAATCGCGCAACGCTTCGCGCACAAAGTCGATGGTAATCGCCCGGCCGGTAAAGTTGGCATTGGCGATCACCCGGTTCAGCGCCCCTTCCAGTTCACGCACGTTAGAGCGTAGACGTTTGGCGATAAAGAACGCCACCTCGCCCGGCAGACGAATATCATTTTCGTCCGCTTTTTTCATCAGGATCGCCACGCGGGTTTCCAGTTCTGGCGGTTCGATCGCCACTGTCAGCCCCCAACCAAAGCGGGACTTGAGACGATCCTCGACGCCGTTGATCTCCTTCGGATAGCGATCCGACGTCAAAATGATCTGCTGATTGCCTTCCAGCAGAGCGTTAAACGTGTGGAAAAACTCTTCCTGCGATCGTTCTTTATTGGCGAAGAATTGAATATCGTCGATCAGCAATGCGTCAACGGAGCGGTAATAGCGTTTAAACTCTTCGATGGCGTTGTTTTGCAGGGCTTTTACCATGTCCTGCACAAAGCGCTCGGAGTGCATATACACGACTTTCGCGTTGGGTTTGCGCGCCATAATGCCGTTACCCACCGCGTGCAGCAGGTGAGTTTTACCCAGACCGGTGCCGCCATAGAGGAATAACGGGTTATAAGCGCCGCCAGGATTATCCGCCACCTGACGTGCCGCCGCGCGCGCCAGTTGGTTGGATTTACCTTCGACGAAGTTATCAAACGTATGTTTAACGTTAACGTTGGATCGGTAGGTCGGCTCCGCGGGCGCTGGCACGTTATCCCAGCCCGAACGGGCCGCAGGCGCTATGCGCTGCGGCTGCGCCATTGTTGTCTGCGCAGGCGCGACAACGTTATGCACAGGCGTTTTTAGCGTTTGCGTAACGGGCTTTGTTCCCACCTCAAAACGCAGTTGTGGGGCATCCGCGCCGCAGAATGTGTTGAGTAATCCATTGATATTGTTGAGATACTTATCTCTTACCCAATCGAGCACAAAACGGTTTGGCGCATACAAAGCCAGCGTGTTATCGCTCAGTTCCGCCTGCAACGGGCGTATCCACATGCTGAATTCTGTGGCTGGTAACTCATCCTGCAATCGGGCAAGACACTGCTGCCAAAGCGAAAGTGACACGGCGGACTCCACTCGAACAAAAGTCGATAAATGACAAAGGCTGATACATTAATGATTGTTGGCGCACGTCGATAAGACCCTGCATGAAGGGTGACGCACGAACCGCTGTCTGCGGTTTTCACGGGATCTTTCAAACGATCGCGACTTCACGCGCCCTGAAAGATTTCGTGTTCATGCCTGACCAGGATCGTTTGAAACGATCAGGACCGCGGATCATAGCCTAAACTGAGCAAGAGATCTTCTGTTTCTCACAGATTCTTCCCGATTTATCCACAGGACTTTCCAAGAATGGATAAGTGTAATCGATCCTGGGGAACTCCTGTACGCTTTCGCGCGCATATTGAAAAAATTAATATGTAAAAGTGACCAGACACCTAAAAGATCGCATAAAGATCCAGGGCGATCCTTGCGCTTTACCTGGCAGCCCGTATAATTCTCCCTCCGTCGCGTAATGCCCGTCATCTGGCGTCAACGTTGCTTATTTTCCGCACAAAAAGGCGTGGAAAATCGCGGGAAAATAAGGAAAGAGAATTGACTCCGGAGTGTACAATTATTACAATCCGGCCTCTTTAATCACCCACACTGTGGCGTAAGTCGTTCAAAGTTTGTTCGGGCATACGCAAAAGTCAGTGAATTTATTCAAGTTTAGGTAGAAATCGCCATGAAACGCACTTTTCAACCGTCTGTACTGAAGCGCAACCGTTCTCACGGCTTCCGTGCTCGTATGGCTACTAAAAATGGTCGTCAGGTTCTGGCACGTCGTCGTGCTAAAGGCCGCGCTCGTCTGACCGTTTCCAAGTAATAAAGCTAACCCCTGAGTGGTTAAGCTCGCATTTCCCAGGGAGTTACGTTTGTTAACTCCCGCTCATTTCACATTCGTCTTCCAGCAACCTCAACGGGCTGGCACGCCGCAAATCACCATCCTCGGCCGCCTGAATTCGCTGGGGCATCCCCGCATCGGTCTTACCGTCGCCAAGAAAAACGTTCGACGCGCGCATGAACGCAACCGGATTAAACGTCTGACGCGTGAAAGCTTCCGTCTGCGCCAGCATGAACTTCCTGCAATGGATTTCGTGGTGGTGGCGAAAAAAGGGGTTGCCGACCTCGATAACCGTGCTCTCTCGGAAGCGTTGGAAAAATTATGGCGCCGCCACTGTCGCCTGGCTCGCGGGTCCTGATAGCCCTTATTCGGGTCTATCAACGCCTGATCAGTCCGCTGCTTGGGCCGCATTGTCGTTTCACGCCAACGTGCTCAAGCTACGGAATTGAGGCATTGCGCAGGTTTGGAGTGATAAAAGGCAGTTGGTTGACGGTGAAACGCGTATTAAAATGCCACCCTTTACACCCTGGTGGTGACGATCCCGTCCCGCCCGGACCATTTGATACCAGAGAACACTAACGATGGATTCGCAACGCAATCTTTTAGTCATCGCTTTGCTGTTCGTGTCTTTCATGATCTGGCAAGCCTGGGAGCAGGATAAAAATCCGCAACCTCAGACTCAACAGACCACGCAGACAACGACCACCGCAGCGGGTAGCGCCGCCGACCAGGGCGTACCAGCCAGTGGCCAGGGGAAACTGATTACGGTGAAAACCGATGTGCTTGATTTGACTATCAACACCCGTGGTGGTGATGTCGAGCAGGCCTTGCTCCCGGCTTACCCGAAAGAACTGGGTTCCAGCGAACCGTTCCAACTGCTGGAAACCACCCCGCAGTTTATCTATCAGGCGCAAAGCGGCCTGACAGGGCGCGACGGCCCGGATAACCCGGCTAACGGCCCGCGTCCGCTGTATAACGTCGAGAAAGATGCGTTTGTACTGGCCGACGGTCAGAACGAACTGCAGGTTCCGATGACTTATACTGACGCCGCAGGCAACACGTTTACCAAAACGTTTGTCTTTAAGCGTGGCGATTATGCGGTTAATGTGAACTATAGCGTGCAGAACACCGGCGAAAAACCGCTGGAAGTCTCCACCTTTGGTCAGTTAAAACAATCCGTCAACCTACCGCCTCATCGCGACACCGGCAGCAGCAACTTTGCGCTGCATACCTTCCGCGGCGCAGCGTACTCCACGCCAGATGAGAAGTATGAGAAATACAAATTCGACACCATTGCCGATAACGAAAACCTCAACGTCAGCTCCAAAGGCGGTTGGGTGGCAATGTTGCAGCAGTATTTCGCTACCGCATGGATTCCGCGTAACGACGGCACCAACAATTTCTACACCGCCAATCTGGGCAACGGTATTGTCGCTATCGGCTATAAAGCGCAGCCGGTACTGGTACAGCCAGGTCAGACTGGCGCGATGACCAGCACCCTGTGGGTCGGCCCGGAAATTCAGGATAAAATGGCGGCTGTTGCACCGCACCTGGATTTGACCGTGGACTACGGCTGGTTGTGGTTCATCTCTCAGCCACTGTTCAAGTTGCTGAAGTGGATCCACAGCTTCGTGGGTAACTGGGGCTTCTCCATTATTATCATTACTTTTATCGTTCGCGGTATCATGTATCCACTGACCAAAGCGCAGTACACGTCAATGGCGAAGATGCGTATGCTGCAGCCAAAAATTCAGGCGATGCGCGAACGTCTTGGCGATGATAAACAGCGCCAAAGCCAGGAGATGATGGCCCTGTACAAAGCGGAGAAGGTTAACCCGCTGGGCGGCTGCTTCCCGCTGATCATCCAGATGCCTATCTTCCTGGCGTTGTACTACATGCTGATGGGTTCCATTGAATTGCGTCATGCGCCGTTCGCACTGTGGATTCATGACCTGTCTGCACAGGACCCGTACTACATTCTGCCGATCCTGATGGGCGTAACGATGTTCTTCATTCAGAAGATGTCGCCGACCACCGTGACCGACCCGATGCAGCAGAAGATCATGACCTTTATGCCGGTCATCTTTACGGTGTTCTTCCTGTGGTTCCCGTCAGGTCTGGTGCTCTACTATATCGTCAGCAACCTGGTAACCATCATTCAGCAGCAGCTAATTTACCGTGGTCTGGAAAAACGTGGCCTGCATAGCCGCGAGAAGAAAAACTCCTGACCGTAAGGCCGGATAAGGCGTTTATGCCGACGTCCGGCTAATCTAACGGATGGTCAGTCAAGCCCTGAAAAAAACCGCAATGCGTAGCGTTGCGGTTTTTTTACCACTCGTAATATGGCCATCTTCTTCATTTCAGCCTGGCAGAACAAATATTATTCTGACGCGCTAATATTTTCACCCATACGCGAAATTTAAATGAGCCAAAATAAGTATAGTTAATTGCTCGGTTGATTCCTGGCTATTAAAAAGACTTAATGCCTTGTTGTTAGAGCACGGTGTTAAAACCCGCATACATCTATTGCATGATAAAATCAGATGGCTCGCTCATCAATTTTATTGAATCCCTTACTAAAGAACACACTATGCTACTCCATTTCTCAGGCAATTTCATTTCGTCCCCAAACATCTTTCCGAAAATTTGATTCGAAACGATGCTAACCATATCGGTGGTTATTGTTTTTTTGACCTCGCCGTCAGTAGATGTTTGATTAATAAAACTGCCCCAGACTTTATCTTTATTTAACAATGTTAACACACAATGCTTTATTGAACTTTGTGCACAGGAACTATTTAACCGTAGGTCACACACACCTAAGTTATTTTTTACATGTTCAAAAACCCCCTCTTTTACTTGTTTTGATAATTTCACCTGTTTCTCGCCAGAATGAATATCTATTGCTTTATTCACCATTGCCGAGATATAGGTTTCTTTTTCTTCATTTTGCCACAACCTGAAATTATCACCTTTTTGTACTGAGGTAATGAAGTTCAACACGCTCTGGTAAAACTCATTGAAATCTAAGTTAAATTCACCTATTCCATACGATGCTAAATAACAACCATCTTTTAACCATAATATACTATCAGAGCTTGATTGAGATTCACTTTCTTGAAAGATTATGGATAAATTTGGTGTGCTTGTTTCGCATTCCTGTTGAGAATGCGGCATTTGGCTGGTGTTAAAAATAAATGTTTTCCCAAGTATGGTATAATTACACAATCCTTCACTCATTTCTATATACAGAAAAACATCCCCATAGTTATCTTTAAGATACAAACTCCCCGTAGAAGACTCTTCAGCAAAATCATGAATAAATCTTTCCTGATATCCTGGTGAAGCTAGCTCTTTTAACCTAAAGAAACAAGATGTAATGTCTGTATCCTTTAAATCTGGTGTGGGGTTACATAATTTATGTAAACAATTTAAAGCTTCTCTTTGCCCTGTATCAAAGAAAAAATCTTTTATGCACTCCCATATAGTCATATGTGGGAGCTCATCGGAAGAGAACATTTTATTTATTGTTTCGCTGCTGATAGTAGCAGTAAAATATGAATGACCAACAGAAATCCCCATATGTCCGTCCTGTGAGTTCATAAAAAAACAAATATTATTATATTTGCTATTCCGCCTGATGGTGATAAGCTTTTTACCTTATTTGTAGGCCTGTCGGTTCCCGGAAACAGACATAGTCTGGTAAAAAAGGAACGGCTGACGACCGCCTTTTTATTCGTATTTTACGAGACATATCATGAGCCATAACGACACTATTGTCGCCCAGGCTACCCCACCGGGACGCGGTGGCGTCGGTATCCTGCGTATTTCCGGTTTGAATGCTAAAGAGGTCGCTCAGGCGGTACTGGGCAAACTGCCCAAACCACGCTATGCCGATTACCTGCCATTCAAAGATGCCGACGGCGCCACGCTGGATCAGGGCATCGCGCTGTGGTTCCCCGGCCCGAACTCCTTTACCGGCGAAGATGTGCTGGAGCTGCAAGGGCATGGCGGTCCGGTGATCCTCGATCTGCTGTTAAAACGCATTCTGACGATTCCAGGCGTGCGAATTGCCCGACCAGGCGAGTTCTCAGAGAGAGCGTTCCTTAACGATAAGCTCGATTTAGCCCAGGCGGAAGCCATTGCCGACCTGATCGATGCCAGTTCCGAACAGGCGGCGCGTTCGGCGCTGAACTCGTTACAGGGAGCATTTTCCGCCCGCGTTAACCACCTTGTGGAAGCACTTACTCACCTGCGAATCTACGTCGAAGCGGCTATCGATTTTCCGGATGAGGAGATCGACTTTCTTTCTGACGGCAAAATCGAAACGCAGCTCAATGGCGTCATCGCCGATCTTGACGCCGTGCGCGCCGAAGCGCGCCAGGGCAGCCTGCTGCGCGAAGGGATGAAGGTGGTGATTGCCGGACGCCCGAATGCCGGAAAATCAAGCCTGCTAAATGCGCTGGCGGGCCGTGAAGCGGCGATTGTTACCGATATCGCAGGTACCACGCGTGACGTGCTGCGCGAGCATATCCATATCGATGGAATGCCACTGCATATCATCGATACCGCCGGTCTACGCGATGCCAGCGACGAAGTAGAGCGTATCGGTATCGAACGCGCCTGGCAGGAGATTGAACAGGCCGATCGCGTGCTGTTTATGGTGGATGGCACCACGACGGACGCCGTTGACCCTGCCGACATCTGGCCGGACTTTATCGCCCGTCTGCCCAAAAATCTACCGATTACTGTGGTCCGTAACAAGGCGGATATCACCGGCGAGACGCTGGGTATTAGCGAAGTAAATACTTACACACTTGTTCGCCTCTCGGCACGTACTGGCGAAGGCGTCGACGTGTTACGCAATCATCTCAAGCAGAGTATGGGGTTTGATACCAATATGGAAGGCGGCTTTCTGGCCCGCCGCCGTCACCTACAGGCGCTGGCGGAAGCCGCTGAACATCTTGAACAGGGCAAAGCGCAGCTATTAGGCGCATGGGCGGGAGAACTGCTGGCGGAAGAGTTACGCCTGGCGCAGCAAAGCTTAAGCGAGATTACTGGCGAGTTTACCTCCGACGATCTGCTGGGACGAATTTTCTCCAGCTTTTGTATTGGTAAATAACATTGATCGTGCCGGATGGCGGCTGACGCCTTATCCGGCCTACGTAACTGCCGGGGTGATATCTCATTGCCTCACAGGAAATTGCTGTTGTCCAAATGGCAACTCGTCTCGCGCAACGCCGCCCCGTATCCTTAGCGCCACACTTTTCGTGAGGCCGCTATGAAACGTTTTCTACTGTGTAGTTTTGCCCTGGTTTTACTCTATCCTGCCGGTATTGATATGTATCTGGTCGGTTTACCGCGTATAGCCGCCGATCTGAACGCTAGCGAGGCGCAGTTGCATATCGCCTTCTCCGTTTACCTGGCCGGAATGGCGACGGCTATGCTGTTTGCCGGGAAGATAGCCGACCAGTCAGGTCGCAAGCCGGTCGCTATCGTCGGCGCGATCGTCTTTATGATGGCCTCACTGCTTTGTTCACGGGCGTCGGAAGGTTCGCTGTTTCTGAGTGGGCGTTTTCTTCAGGGGGTGGGAGCAGGCGGCTGCTACGTGGTGGCGTTCGCCATTCTGCGCGACACGCTCGACGAGCGTCGCCGGGCGAAAGTGCTGTCGTTATTGAATGGGATTACCTGCATTGTGCCGGTACTCGCCCCGGTGATGGGGCATTTGATTATGCTTCGTTTCCCCTGGCAAAGTCTGTTCTATACGATGTCCGCGATGGGCATTATTGTGGGCCTGTTATCACTGTTTATCCTACGCGAGACGCGCCCGGCAAGGCTGGCTCCACGCGATTTATCACGATCGTCGCACGCCGCCGAGTCGCTGATTAACCGTTTTTTTCTGAGTCGACTGGCGATCACTTCCCTTAGCGTGTCAGTGATCCTGACCTTCGTCAATGCCTCTCCGGTGCTGCTGATGGAGGTGATGGGATTTAGCCGTGGCGACTATGCCGTTACAATGGCGCTCACGGCAGGCGTCAGCATGGTTGTCTCTTTTTCTACCCCTTTTGCGCTAGGGTTATTTAAGCCGCGAACCTTAATGCTCGTCTCACAGGGGCTGTTTTTGACGGCTGGCGTGACGTTAAGCCTTGCTCATACCAATACCGTCACGCTCTTTGGCCTGACGCTTATCTGCGCCGGATTCTCGGTCGGTTTTGGCGTCGCGATAAGCCAGGCGCTGGGGCCGTTTTCGCTGCGCGCCGGTATGGCCAGTTCCACGTTGGGTATCGCGCAGGTTTGCGGTTCATCACTGTGGATTTGGCTGGCGGCAATAGTCGGTATCAGCGCGCTGAATATGCTGATCGGGATTCTGATTGGCTGTAGCATAGTGAGTATTCTGCTGATACTCTCCGTCGCACCTAATAGGTCCGTATCCGAGCATGAAGAAATCCCTTACCAGTCTCGATCTTAATCTGCTGTTATGTCTACAGTTACTGATGCAGGAGCGCAGCGTCACTAAAACCGCAAAACGGATGAACGTAACGCCCTCTGCGGTCAGTAAATCGTTGGCGAAACTCCGGGCATGGTTTGACGATCCGCTGTTCGTCAATACGCCGCTGGGTCTGACGCCGACACCGCTGATGGTCAGTATGGAGCAAAGTCTGGCGGACTGGATGCAGATGGGTAATCAACTGCTTGATAAGCCGCATCATCAAACGCCGCGCGGTTTAAAATTTGAGTTGGCGGCAGAGTCGCCGCTGATGATGATTATGTTTAATTCGCTGTCGCAGCAGATTTATCAACGCTATCCACAGGCTACTATTAAGGTTCGCAACTGGGATTATGACTCGCTGGAGGCGATTACGCGTGGGGAAGTCGATATCGGATTTACCGGACGCGAAAGCCATCCCCGCTCGCGAGAATTGCTCAGTCTGTTGCCGCTCGCGATCGATTTTGAGGTGCTGTTTAGCGATTTGCCGTGGGTCTGGCTGCGGGAGGATCATCCGGCGTTGCGCGAAGCGTGGGATCTGGACACTTTTCTGCGCTACCCGCATATCAGTATTTGCTGGGAGCAAAGCGATACCTGGGCGCTGGATGATGTCCTGCAAGAAATGGGGCGCAAACGCCATATCGCGTTGAGCCTGCCGGGGTTCGAGCAGTCGCTCTTTATGGCCGCCCAGCCGGATCACACCCTGATAGCAACCGCGCCGCGCTATTGTCAGCACTACAATCAACTCCACCAGCTACCGTTAGTGGCGCGCCCCCTGCCTTTTGATGCGCAACGGCGGGAAAAACTCATGGTACCGTTTACCCTGTTATGGCACAAACGTAACAGTCATAATCCTAAGATTGTTTGGCTACGACAGGCTATCAACGCGCTCTGCCGTCGCCTTATCTAACCACCTATGTTGATAAATTAACCTTCCTCTTATCAGAAATGTAACCGTCTGATTAAAGAACCTTCTGAAATTGAATTTTTAGCGCGTAAAACCTATCCATAATTTACGTTAATGTTACTCTCGTCATTATCACGGCCCATTAATCACGGAGCGAAAAATGGCGACTCACTTTGCCAGAGGGATACTTACGGAGGGACAGTTGGTTTCAATTCGTCTCTCTTCGCCTTGTCATATTGAAGCCAGAAACCTACCTGCTCACCGACGAACGCGTTTTCTCGCCTCCAGAGGCCTTCTCGCCGAACTGATGTTTATGCTGTACGGGATTGGCGAGCTACCGGAAATCATTATTCAGGCGAAAGGTAAACCCGCGTTTCGTGATAAAAATCTGCCAGGCTTTTCTATCTCCTATGCCGGAAATATGGTTGGCGTGGCGTTGACCACCGAAGGAGAGTGTGGGCTGGATATGGAGTTGCAGCGCACCTCACGCGGCTTTCACAGCCCGCATTCGCTCGAACGCCACCCTTTCTCCCGTAATGAAAATTTATGGGTAGCCAATCAAAACGATCCCAACGAAGCACGAGCGCAACTTATTACATTGCGTCAGAGCGTGTTAAAACTCACCGGCGATGTCATGAATGGCGATTCGCGGGAGCTGCAACTTTTACCCGTTGCCGGACGCCTCAAGTGCGCGCATGTCACGCAGCTTGAAGCCGTGTGTGATGCGGAAGATGTGCTGGTGTGGTCCGTGGCCGTTACGCCAGCGATAGAAAAGTTGAAGGTGTGGGAGTTCGATGGAAAACTGGGTTGGAAAAGCCTGCCCGATATCCAGACGCGCGCCAATGAGCCACCCGGTCGCCTGATGCGATTCGCCCAACTCCCCGCCGTCAAATCGTATACGCTTAATCGTTCGTAATGAAAAAAGGGGCACGTATGTCTGAAACACTGAATGTGGTTACATTGCTGGGAAGTTTGCGCAAAGGTTCCTTTAACGGAATGGTGGCGCGTACGCTGCCTAAAGTCGCGCCGGCAGGAATGACGGTATCGCCGCTGCCTTCGATCGGAGATATTCCGCTGTATGACGCCGATATCCAGCAAGAAGAAGGATTTCCGGCCAGCGTAGAGGCACTGGCAGAGCAGATTCGCAACGCCGACGGCGTCATCATTGTGACGCCGGAATATAACTATTCAGTTCCAGGCGGCCTGAAGAATGCCATCGACTGGCTATCCCGTCTGCCTGAACAGCCGCTGGCGGGTAAGCCGGTCCTTATCCAGACCAGTTCAATGGGGGCGATTGGCGGCGCGCGCTGTCAGTATCATCTGCGCCAGATTCTGGTGTTCCTCGACGCGATGGTGATGAATAAACCGGAATTTATGGGCGGCGTGATTCAGAATAAAGTCGACCCGCAAGCCAGAGAAGTAATCGACCAAAGCACACTGGACCATTTAACGGGCCAACTGACCGCGTTTGGCGACTATATCCAGCGCGTAAAAGCGTAATCCGCAATGCCCGGCAGCGACGCTTACCGGGCTTACGCCAGGCCGGATAAGGTATTCATACCGCTATCCGGCAATACATGGATTAATGCGCGTCGATAAAGACAATCTTCAACACGAATAACAGCGCGACAATCACCACGCATGGGCTGAGATCGCGCAGGCGGCCGGTACCAATTTTCATCACGCAGTACGAGATAAATCCCAGCGCGATACCTTCGGTAATGGAGAAGCTAAACGGCATCATCACGGCGGTAATAAAGGCCGGAACGGACTCCGTTAAATCCTGCCACTTCACACGCGCCAGGCTGGATGTCATTAACACGCCCACGTAAATCAGCGCGCCGGCCGCGGCATAACCTGGCACCATCCCCGCCAGCGGCGACAGGAAAATGACCAGCAAGAATAGCAAACCGACTACCACGGCAGTGAGGCCGGTACGTCCGCCCACAGAGACGCCAGAAGAGGATTCAATATACGCGGTAACAGAGGAAGTACCGATAAACGCCCCGGTGACAGAAGAGACGCTATCGACAAACAGCGCCTGCTTCATGCGCGGAAATTTACCTTTCTCATCCGCCAGACCGGCTTTATCCGTCACGCCAATCAGCGTACCGGAAGAGTCAAACAGGTTCACCAGCATAAAAGAGAAGATGACGCCTGCCAGCCCCAGATTCAGCGAGCCGGCCAGATCGACATGACCAATTACCGTAGAGACGCTTGGCGGCGCGGAAACGATGCCGTTGTAATGCACATCTCCCAACATCCAGCCCAGCAGCGTGGTGACTATAATAGAGACCAGCACTGCCGCATGAATGTTGCGGGACGCCAGAATAGCGATGATAAAGAAGCCCAGAATGCCCAACAATACGCTGTGGGAAGTCAGGTTGCCGATGCTGACCAGAGTTTCCGGATTGGCGACGATCACGCCGGCGTTTTTCAGGCCCATCATACCGATGAACAGACCGATACCACTAGTGATACCCACGCGCAGGCTGACAGGAATGTTGGCGATCATCCAGTAACGCACGCGGAAAATGGTCAGCAGCAGCAGTCCGATTGCGCCCCAGAAAATCGCGCCCATCCCAACTTGCCACGGCAGTCCCATCGCCTGGACAACGACAAAGGCGAAGAAAGCGTTCAACCCCATCGCTGGCGCGAGCGCCACCGGCAGGTTAGCGAACAGGCCCATCAGAATACTGCCAAAGGCCGCAATCAGACAGGTGGTCACAAAGACGGCGCTGGTGTCCATGCCAGCTACGCCCAGAATTTGCGGGTTAACAAAAACGATATAAACCATCGTCAGGAAAGTGGTAAAACCGGCGATCACTTCGGTTCGTGCCGTCGTGCCATGTTCGCGTAGTTTAAACACGCGTTCCAGCATACCCTGACCAGAAGCCTGGGTGGTGTGTTGTTGACTCATTATCAATTTCCGGAGAAAGGAGGGAAAATTCGCCGTTATCCTATACCAAAATACGACACCTGGCGCAGTTGTGTGGTAATTTTTTTCACTCAATTTGTTAGTACGGCAACGATTGCGTCTCTCAATTCAACATTACGTAAACGTTAAACTTATTAAAATGGAAATGACATGTCCCAAATCGAAGCGGTGTTTTTTGACTGCGACGGCACGCTGGTCGACAGTGAAGTGATTTGTTCGCGCGCCTATGTCGCTATGTTCCGGCAGTTCGGTATTACGCTTGAGCTCGCGGAAGTATTCAGACGCTTTAAAGGCGTAAAGCTCTACGAAATTATCGATACCATCAGTAAAGAGCATGGCGTTGCGCTGGCAAAGGCGGAGCTGGAACCCGTGTATCGCGCCGAGGTTGCTCGTCTGTTCGATGCAGATCTGGAAGCCATTGCGGGCGCGAATATCCTGCTGGAGAGTATTAAGACGCCCATGTGCGTGGTATCTAACGGGCCAGTCAGTAAGATGCAGCATTCGCTGGGTAAACTGGGCATGTTGCATCATTTTCCCGATTTGCTGTTTAGCGGTTACGATATTCAACGCTGGAAGCCCGATCCGGCGCTAATGCTCCATGCGGCGAACGCCATGAAGGTCAATGTTGAGAAGTGTATTCTGGTGGATGATTCCAGCGCAGGCGCACAGTCAGGAATCGCGGCAGGAATGGAAGTGTTTTATTTCTGCGCCGATCCGCATAACAAGCCGATCGATCACCCTAACGTGACGACGTTTACCGATTTGGCGCAGTTGCCGGGATTGTGGAAAGCGCGCGGGTGGGAGATTACGCGCTGAAAAAACAAAGCCGGATGGCTCGTAGGCCGGATAAGCGTTAGCTTCATCCGGCGAATTACCCGGTGGCGCAAGCTTACCGGGCCTACGTTTTGTGGCGCTTTTGGATCGTTGCCCCCCCCCCACCACAAACCTTATTCTTTTGGATCTTTACCCGCCAGCAGCTTATCCAGTTCGTCGCCGCCGACGTGACGGAAATCCTGTCCCTTCACGAAGTAGAAGATATATTCGCAAATATTCTGGCAGCGGTCGCCAATACGCTCGATAGAACGGGCGCAGAACAACGCGGTCAGCACGCTGGGAATCGTGCGCGAATCTTCCATCATGTAGGTCATGAGCTGACGCACGATTCCTTCATACTCCTGGTCAACCTTCTTATCTTCACGATAGATGCGCACCGCTTCGTCAAGATCCATCCGCGCGAATGCGTCCAGTACGTCGTGTAGCATCTGTACGGTATGGCGGCCCAGCGATTCCAGACTCACCAACAGCGGCTGATGCTGTTGGGAGAATTTTTCCAGCGCGGTACGGCAGATTTTATCCGCCACGTCGCCAATACGCTCCAGTTCGGCGATAGTTTTGATAATCGCCATTACCAGACGCAGATCGCTCGCCGTCGGCTGGCGCTTGGCGATAATACGCACGCAGGCTTCGTCGATGGCAACTTCCATCATATTGACCTGATGGTCGCCTTCTACCACGCGTTTCGCCAGCTCGCTGTCCTGGTTGTGCATGGCGGTGATAGCGTCAGAAAGCTGCTGTTCCACCATGCCGCCCATGGTCATTACCTGAGTGCGGATGCTTTCCAGTTCAGCGTTGAACTGGCCGGAAATATGTTTATTAAGGTTCAGACTGTCCATTACGCACTCCTGAATTAACCGTAACGAC
The DNA here is from genome assembly GCF_008692785.1 of Salmonella enterica subsp. diarizonae. Taxonomy (GTDB): domain Bacteria; phylum Pseudomonadota; class Gammaproteobacteria; order Enterobacterales; family Enterobacteriaceae; genus Salmonella; species Salmonella diarizonae. Next base: position 34,336 of record NZ_VXJV01000016.1, on the reverse strand, counting down.
CGGTGATATAGTCTTCTGTTTGTTTCTTCGCGGGCTTGGTGAACAGATCGTCCGTATTGCTGAACTCAATCAACTCGCCCAGGTACATAAACGCCGTATGATCGGAACAACGTGCCGCTTGCTGCATGTTGTGGGTCACGATCACCACGGTGTAATCCTGTTTTAGCTCGGTGATCAGCTCTTCAATACGCCCGGTGGAGATAGGGTCCAGAGCTGAACATGGCTCATCCAGCAGCAACACTTCCGGACGAATGGCGATACCGCGCGCAATGCACAGACGCTGCTGCTGACCACCGGAGAGAGAGTACCCGCTCTGGTGCAATTTATCTTTGGTTTCGTTCCATAATGCGGCTTTGGTCAACGCCCACTGCACGCGCTCGTCCATATCGGCGCGAGACAGCTTCTCAAACAGACGCACGCCAAAGGCGATGTTGTCATAGATGGACATCGGGAACGGCGTCGGCTTCTGGAATACCATCCCCACTTTCGCGCGAAGCAGCGCGATATCCTGGGTGTTGGTGAGAATATTGTCGCCATCCAGCAGAATTTCACCTTCGGCGCGCTGCTCCGGATAAAGCGAATACATTTTATTGAAGGTGCGCAGCAGCGTCGATTTACCGCAGCCGGATGGCCCGATAAATGCCGTTACCTGATTCTTCGCGATATCCAGATTAATGTTCTTCAGGGCATGGAATTTGCCGTAGTAGAAGTTCAAATCACGAACCTGAATCTTACTCGGGGCAGTTTCAACCATACTCATTTCACTCTTTTCCTCATCATGCCTGATAGCGCGTAGCTTTAAGGCCTACAAATGTATGCAACCCGTAGGCCGGATAAGGCGTTTATGCCGCCATCCGGCAATGTCTTTAACCGTGTTTTTTCTTCGCGAAAACAACACGCGCCAGAATATTTAGTAGCAGCACGCACAGGGTAATAATCAGCACGCCCGCCCAGGCCAATTGTTGCCATTCAGCAAACGGGCTCATCGCGAATTTAAAGATGGTTACCGGCAGGTTGGCGATCGGCTGCATCATGTCGGTGCTCCAGAACTGGTTGGAGAGCGCGGTAAACAACAATGGCGCAGTTTCCCCGGCAATACGGGCAACCGCCAGCAGCACACCGGTAATAATCCCGGATATGGACGCTTTCAGCGTAATGGCAGAGATCATTTTCCATTTCGGCGTTCCCAACGCATAGGCTGCTTCACGCAGGCTGTCCGGTACCAGCTTCAACATGTTCTCGGTAGTACGGATAACGATCGGCACCTGCAACAGCGCCAGCGCAATCACACCCGCCCAACCGGAGAAGTGCTGCATCTGCGCCACCACGATGGTGTAAACAAACAGCCCCACAACAATTGACGGCGCGGAAAGCAGAATGTCGTTAATAAAGCGAATGATTTCCGCCAGCCAGGATTTGCGGCCATATTCCGCCAGATAGATCCCGGCCATAATCCCCAGCGGCGTACCCAATACGGTAGCCCAGAGAATCAACAATCCACTCCCCGCCAGGGCGTTCGCCAGCCCGCCGCCCGCCGTGTTCGGCGGCGGCGTCATTTCGGTAAACAGCGCCAGCGACATACCATCAATGCCGCGCGTGATGGTAGACATCAAAATCCAGATCAGCCAGAACAGGCCAAATGCCATCGTCGCCATTGAGAGCGTTAATGCGATACGGTTCTTCATGCGGCGACGCGCCTGCATCTTGCGACGGGATTCCGCGAGCTGCGCGGTGTTCTGCATATCAAGCGTAGCCATTAACGTGCTCCCTCGTTCTTCGCAAGACGCATAATCATGAACTTAGACGCCGCCAGAACGATAAAGGTGATCACAAACAGGATCAGCCCCAGTTCCATCAACGCTGCCACGTGCAGGCCCGATTCCGCTTCGGCGAATTCGTTGGCCAGGGCGGAAGTGATGCTGTTGCCCGGCATATACAGTGACGCGCTGTCGAGCTGATAAGTGTTGCCGATGATAAAAGTGACCGCCATCGTCTCACCCAGCGCACGTCCCAGTCCCAGCATAATGCCGCCAATGACGCCATTTTTGGTGAACGGCAGCACGATGCGCCAGATAACTTCCCAGGTAGTACAGCCGATACCATAGGCTGACTCTTTCATCATTACCGGCGTTTGCTCGAAGACGTCGCGCATAACCGCCGCAATATAGGGGATTATCATGATGGCGAGGATGACGCCTGCCGCCAGAATGCCGATACCAAACGCCGGACCGGAGAACAACGCGCCGACAAAAGGAATGTTGGAAAGAATATTGCCGACCGGCTCCTGGAAGTACGTCGCAAACAGCGGCGCGAAGATAAACAGCCCCCACATGCCGTACACAATACTGGGGATAGCCGCCAGCAGTTCAATGGCAATGCCCAGCGGACGCTTCAGCCAGCCTGGCGCCAGCTCGGTTAAAAACAGGGCAATGCCGAAACTGACCGGAACGGCAATCAGCAATGCGATAAAGGAGGTCACCAGCGTGCCGTAAATGGGCACCAGCGCGCCGTAGATATCGTTTGGCGCGTCCCACTCCTTAGTCCAAAGGAATGAGAAACCAAATTTCTGAATACTTGGCCAGGAGGAGATGATCAATGAGACGATAATACCGCCCAACATCAATAGCACAATCAGCGCAGCCAGTTTTACCAGCGCGCTGAAAATCATGTCGCCTTTTTTACCCGGCGGGTTAAAAGCAGGCTTGGTTGCAGCCATAAATCACTCTTTAAGTTAAACGCGTTTACGAAGTTGCCGGATGGCGCTGCGCTTATCCGGCCTACAGTCAGAACCGTAGGACGGGTAAACGTAAGCGTCACCCGCCATTTTCGTCAGAATACTAAATTAATACAATGCCTTACCGCTGCTGTCTTTTATGCTTGTCTTCCAGGCGGTACGAATCTGCTCAACGACGTTATCCGGCAGGCTGGCGTAATCCAGATCATTCGCCTGCTTAGCGCCATTTTTGTATGCCCAGTCGAAGAACTTCAACACTTCAGAACCCTGCTCAGGTTTCTTCTGCACTTTGTGGACCAGGATAAACGTGGTGGAGGTGATTGGCCACACATCGTCACCTTTCTGGTTGGTCAGATCCTGTGCGAAGGTTTTGCTCCAGTCTGCGCCTTTCGCCGCATTAGAGAAGCTCTCTTCCGTCGGGCTTACCGGTTTGCCATCAGCAGAAATCAGTTTGGTGTAGGCCAGATTGTTCTGCTTGGCATACGCATACTCAACGTAGCCGATAGCGCCTGGCAGACGCTGTACAAACGCTGCGATGCCGTCGTTACCTTTACCCCCCAGGCCGGTTGGCCAGTTCACGGTAGAACCCGCGCCCACTTTCGATTTCCACTCGTCGTTGACTTTCGCCAGGTAACTGGTGAAAACGAAGGAAGTGCCGGAACCGTCAGCGCGACGCACCACGGCGATATTCTGTGAGGGCAGCTTCACGCCCGGGTTCAGTTTGGTGATGGCTTCATCATCCCACTTTTTGATTTTACCGAGGTAGATGTCGCCCAGCGTTTTACCGTCCAGCACCAGTTCGCCGGATTTGAGCCCTGGAATATTCACCGCCAGCACCACGCCGCCAATGACGGTCGGAAACTGGAACAGGCCTTCCTGATTCAGTTTTTCATCAGACAGCGGCGCATCGGACGCGCCAAAATCAACGGTATTTGCGGTAATTTGTTTCACGCCGCCGGAAGAGCCTATTCCCTGGTAATTGACTTTGTTACCGGTTTCTTTCTGGTAGGTATCCGCCCATTTGGCATATACCGGCGCAGGAAACGTTGCACCGGCACCTGTCAGGCTTGCTGCTGCAAAGGCAGAGAACGCGCTCATCGATAAGGTCGCGGCGACAACAGTTGCGACAGTGGTACGCATAACTTTCATAATGTCTCCTGCACGGTTTCGGTAAATCATTGTTTGAGTTGCTACGATGAGCAAAATAGGACAAACAGGTGACAGTTAAATGTACGTAATATGACAGTTTTATGACAATCAACAATATCGACATCACGATTTTATAAACATATTAAAAAACAATATGTTATTTATTATCACTATCGTCATATTGCAAAAAAATTTTCTTTTTATGACACGGAGAACAGGCAGGAAAGATGACAGTTTGTCATCATAAAATAATAAGAGAAATGCCCCGCTGCTGCGGGGCATGGAGGGGGTTATTCCACCGTTACTGATTTCGCCAGGTTACGCGGCTGGTCAACATCGGTGCCTTTAATCAGCGCCACGTGATACGCCAGCAGTTGCAGCGGAACAGTGTAGAAGATGGGCGCAATGACCTCTTCCACATGCGGCATCTCAATGATGTGCATGTTGTCGCTGCTGACGAAACCCGCATCCTGATCGGCGAAGACATAAAGCTGACCGCCGCGAGCGCGAACTTCTTCGATGTTGGATTTCAGTTTCTCCAGCAGTTCGTTGTTCGGCGCCACCACAATAACCGGCATATCGGCGTCAATCAGCGCCAGCGGGCCGTGTTTCAGCTCGCCTGCCGCGTAAGCTTCAGCATGAATGTAAGAGATTTCTTTCAGCTTCAGCGCGCCTTCAAGCGCAATCGGATATTGATCGCCACGACCGAGGAACAGCGCGTGATGCTTGTCGGAGAAATCTTCTGCAAGCGCTTCGATGCGTTTGTCCTGCGAGAGCATCTGCTCAATACGGCTCGGCAGCGCCTGTAGGCCATGAACGATGTCATGCTCAATGGACGCATCCAGGCCTTTCAGACGCGCCAGTTTCGCCACCAGCATTAGCAAAACGGTCAGTTGGGTGGTGAACGCCTTCGTAGAAGCAACGCCGATTTCCGTCCCGGCGTTAGTCATCATCGCCAGATCGGATTCACGCACCAGAGAAGAGCCCGGTACGTTACAAATGGCGAGCGATCCGAGGTAGCCCAATTCTTTGGATAAACGCAGGCCCGCTAGGGTGTCTGCCGTTTCGCCAGACTGGGAGAGCGTGATCATCAGGCTGTTACGGCGCACCGCAGATTTGCGATAGCGAAATTCCGAGGCAATTTCCACGTCACACGGAATTCCGGCCAGCGCTTCAAACCAGTAGCGAGAGACCATCCCGGAGTTGTACGACGTACCGCAGGCGATAATCTGGATATGTTCAACCTGAGACAACAATTCGTTGGCTTTCGGCCCCAGCTCGCTTAAATCCACCTCACCGTGGCTGATACGCCCGGTCAGCGTATTTTTAATCGCGTTCGGCTGTTCGTAGATCTCTTTCTGCATATAGTGGCGGTAAATGCCTTTATCACCGGCGTCATACTGCAGATTAGATTCAATATCCTGACGTTTCACTTCCGCACCGGTTTTATCGAAAATAGCGACCGAGCGACGGGTCACTTCTGCGATATCGCCCTCTTCCAGGAAGATAAAGCGGCGGGTCACCGGCAGTAGGGCCAACTGATCGGAAGCGATAAAGTTTTCGCCCATGCCCAGACCGATAACCAGCGGGCTACCCGAACGGGCAGCCAGCAACGTATCCGGATGGCGGGTATCCATGATCACCGTGCCATATGCGCCACGCAGTTGTGGGATCGCACGTAGAACCGCGTCTCGCAGAGTACCGCCTTGTTTCAGCTCCCAGTGCACTAAGTGAGCAATTACTTCCGTGTCGGTCTCGGAAGCAAAGGTGTAACCGCGCGCTTTTAACGCTTCACGCAGCGGTTCATGGTTTTCGATGATGCCGTTATGCACCACCACGATGTGTTCAGAAACATGCGGATGCGCGTTTGCTTCTGAAGGTTCACCGTGCGTTGCCCAACGCGTGTGAGCAATCCCCGTCCCGCCGTGCAACGGATGTTCTTCCGCGGCCTGAGACAGCATTTGTACCTTACCGAGACGACGTAGACGGGTCATGTGCCCTTGCGCATCCACCACGGCCAGGCCGGCCGAGTCGTAACCACGGTATTCCAGACGACGTAAACCTTCGAGAAGGATTTCAGCTACATCACGCTGCGCGATAGCGCCAACAATTCCACACATAGTTTAATTTCCTGATTATGGCATTTCGCCATGCGTTGTCGCTAACCTGTATGCCCGTCGTGGCGGGCGCCCCGAGCCTTGTAGAGAGTGGGGTTATTTTTATAAGTACTGCTCATTGAGCGGAGGATTATTTTATCCTCTCATCTCCGGTCTGCCGGATGGCGCTGACGCTTATCCGGCCTACAAAAACAGGTTGAATGTCGGGCGGGCAAGCGAAGCGCTCCCGCCATGATCGTGATTTACTTTTTCTTCACCGGACGGTGCCAGCCTTGCTTATGAACCTGCGGCACGCGGCTTAATACCAGTTCATTGTCGGCTACGTTACGGGTGACGGTAGTCCCTGCGGCGATGGTGGCCCCTTTACCGACAGTAACCGGCGCCACCAGTTGGGTATCGGAGCCAACAAACACATCGTCGCCAATAACCGTTTTGAATTTGTTCGCGCCATCATAATTACAGGTGATGGTCCCCGCGCCGATATTCACGTTGTCGCCGATATCCGCATCGCCCAGGTAGGTCAGATGGCCGGCTTTAGAACCCTTACCGAGGCGCGCTTTTTTCATCTCAACGAAATTGCCGACGTGAGCGCCCGCTAACAGCTCCGCGCCGGGACGCAGGCGGGCAAACGGGCCGATGGTACAGGCCGGATCTAAGCGCGCATCTTCCACCACGCTATAGGGGCTGATTTCACAGTCATCGCCAATCACGCTGTTTTTGATAATGCAGCCCGCGCCAATCTTCACCCGATGACCGAGCGTCACGTTACCTTCGATGATAACATTAGTATCAATTTCCACATCACGTCCGTGAACCAGATTACCGCGCAGATCAAAACGTGCCGGGTCACGCAGCATCACTCCTGCCAGCAGCAGTTTCTCTGCCTGCTCGGCCTGGTAAATACGTTCCAGACGAGAAAGCTGCAGACGGTTATTCACACCGTCCGTTTCACTGATGCGGGCCGGATGTACCGCGGCGATTTCCCGTCCTTCCTGATAAGCCAGCGCAATGATATCAGTGATGTAATATTCACCCTGCGCATTATTGTTAGTCAGCTTAGACAACCAGCGTTTCATGTCCGCGCCGTTGGCAATCAGAATACCGGTGTTAATTTCCTGGATCTGACGCTGTTCATCAGTGGCGTCTTTATGTTCAACGATGCCAGTCACTTTACCGTTTTCACGCGTAATACGACCATAGCCGCTCGGATCGTCCAGCTTCACGGTTAATAACCCAATACCGCCCTGCGGTTTGGCATCGCGCAGGCGCTGTAAGGTTTCAACCGAAATCAGCGGCACGTCGCCGTAAAGCATTAAAATATCTTCATCGTCGCTAAAGAAGGGCGCGGCCTGCTGCATTGCGTGACCTGTTCCCAACTGTTCCGCCTGAAGCACCCAGTTCAGGTTATCGTTTTTCAGCGTCTGTTTAAGCAGGTCGCCACCATGGCCGTAGACCAGATGTACCTGTGAGGCGCCTAATTCATTAGCAGCATCAATGACATGCTGCACCATTGCTTTACCCGCAAGTGTGTGCAGCACTTTAGGAATATCGGAATACATGCGCGTGCCTTTACCTGCGGCAAGGATCACTACGCTCATAGCACTATTTAACATACGCGTCCTGACTGTAATTTGAGAACGAATTTATACTGTTTCACTTTGAAAATACTACATTTTTTTCATCGTAAAATGGAAGGAGGATAAAACGCTCGATCGCGGGGTTCCTCCGACGGCGATGGCGACATTTTCGACCATTGACGCGGTGTTTGTCTTGTGAAAAGTCGCGCTATGCCTTGATTAAAGCGTTAGGGTGATGTTTTTGCTATTTTTTTGAGCCATGAAGTAAGATTCGGCATAGGTCATAAATCACAGGTAAAAAAAAACCAGCCTGAGATCAGACTGGTTTTATGCTTTCAAGCCGGTGTTACATCGCTTTTTTGGTCAACTCGATAACGCGTAGTTTAGCGATCGCTTTGGCCAGTTCCGCAGACGCCTGAGCGTAATCCACGTCACCGTGCGAGCTCTTAATGTGCTCTTCGGCTTTACGCTTCGCTTCCAGGGCTCGCGCTTCGTCGAGATCCTGACCGCGAATCGCAGTATCCGCCAGAACGGTCACGGTGCCAGGCTGCACTTCCAGAATGCCGCCGGACAGATAGATAAACTCTTCATGACCGTGCTGCTTAACGATGCGAATCATACCAGGCTTAATGGCGGTGAGCAGCGGCGCGTGACCCGGGTAAATTCCCAGTTCGCCTTCGCTACCCGTAACCTGGATTTTCTCGACCAGACCGGAGAACATTTGTTGCTCCGCGCTGACGACATCCAGGTGGTAAGTCATTGCCATATCACCCTCCGATTAAGGCGTTAAAGTTTTTTGGCTTTTTCCACGGCTTCGTCGATGGAACCGACCATGTAGAACGCCTGCTCCGGCAGGTGATCGTATTCGCCTTCCATGATGCCTTTAAAGCCACGGATGGTGTCTTTCAGGGAGACGTATTTGCCCGGAGAACCGGTAAATACTTCCGCCACGAAGAACGGCTGGGACAGGAAGCGCTGAATCTTACGAGCACGCGCTACCACCAGTTTATCTTCTTCAGACAGTTCATCCATACCCAGGATGGCGATGATGTCTTTCAGTTCCTGATAACGCTGCAGGATGGACTGAACGCCACGCGCGGTGTCGTAGTGTTCCTGGCCTACTACCAGCGGGTCCAACTGACGGCTGGTGGAATCCAGCGGGTCAACGGCCGGGTAGATACCCAGGGATGCGATCTGACGGCTCAGTACCACGGTTGCATCTAAGTGAGCAAAGGTGGTGGCTGGAGATGGGTCAGTCAAGTCATCCGCTGGTACGTATACCGCCTGTACGGAGGTGATAGAACCGGTTTTGGTGGAGGTGATACGTTCCTGCAGAACGCCCATTTCTTCAGCCAGAGTCGGCTGATAACCTACCGCGGAAGGCATACGACCCAGCAGTGCGGATACTTCCGTACCGGCGAGGGTATAACGGTAGATGTTGTCGACGAACAGCAGAACGTCACGACCTTCATCACGGAATTTTTCCGCCATGGTCAGGCCGGTCAATGCAACGCGCAGACGGTTTCCCGGTGGCTCGTTCATCTGGCCATACACCAGGGATACTTTATCGATAACGTTAGAGTCGGTCATTTCGTGGTAGAAGTCGTTACCCTCACGAGTACGTTCACCTACGCCCGCAAACACAGAGTAACCGGAGTGCTCGATCGCGATGTTACGGATAAGCTCCATCATGTTTACGGTTTTACCTACACCCGCGCCACCGAACAGACCGACTTTACCGCCCTTCGCGAACGGACACATCAGGTCGATAACTTTGATACCGGTTTCCAGCAGTTCCTGAGAGTTTGACAACTCTTCGTAGGACGGCGCCGCGCGGTGAATCGCCCAACGCTCTTCTTCGCCGATCTCGCCTTTCATATCGACCGGTTCACCCAGGACGTTCATGATACGACCCAGCGTTGCTTTACCTACCGGGACTTCGATCGGGTGTTCGAGATCTTTTACATCAAGACCGCGACGCAGACCGTCAGAAGACCCCATCGCGATGGTACGCACGATACCGCCGCCAAGCTGCTGCTGAACTTCCAGCACCAGCTTCTCATTACCATTCTGCACCTCAAGAGCATCGTACACGCGTGGTACGGCATCCTGAGGGAACTCGACGTCGACCACGGCGCCGATTACCTGGACAATCTTTCCAGTAGCCATCTTAAATCCTCTACGAAATAACCTGGTTAAACCGCGGCGGCCCCCGAGACGATCTCGGTGAGTTCCTGAGTAATGCTGGCCTGACGAGCTTTGTTGTATACCAACTGCAGCTCTTTAATCAGGCTGCCGCCATTATCGGTTGCGGCTTTCATCGCCACCATTCGTGCGGCCTGCTCGCTGGCCAGGTTTTCTACCACGCCCTGATAAACCTGAGATTCCACATAACGACGCAGGAGAGTATCCAGCAGCGCTTTCGGATCTGGCTCATACAGGTAATCCCAGGCTTTACGCTTCAGATCATCATCTTCTGACGCCGGCAGCGGCAGCAGTTGAGTGATCGTCGGCACCTGAGACATGGTGTTAATAAATTTGTTGCTGACAATGTAAAGCTTGTCCAGACGGCCTTCGTCGTAGGCCTGCAACATCACTTTAACCGGACCGATCAGTTCGGACAGAGAAGGGTTATCCCCCATACCTGTCACCTGAGCGACAACGTTGCCGCCTACGGAATTAAAAAATGACACGCCCTTAGAGCCGATCATTGCGAGTTCGCACTGAACGCCTTTATCGGACCATGCCTTCATATCCGCCAGCAGCTTTTTGAACAGGTTAATGTTCAAGCCGCCGCACAAACCACGGTCGGTCGACACTACCAGATAGCCCACGCGTTTAACGTCGCGCTCTTCCAGGTAGGGGTGCTTATATTCCAGATTACCGTTCGCAAGGTGACCAATCACTTTGCGCATGGTCTCTGCATAAGGACGGCTGGCCGCCATGCGATCCTGCGATTTACGCATTTTGGAAGCGGCGACCATCTCCATCGCTTTAGTGATCTTTTGCGTGTTCTGGACGCTTGCGATCTTACTACGTATCTCTTTTGCGCCGGCCATGAGCTTCTCCTCAATGCCTTGCGGCCTGCCCTAAGGCAAGCCGCCAGACGTTACCAGGACTGGGTTGCTTTGAAGGAATCGAGGATGCCTTTCAGCTTGCCTTCGATTTCATCGTTATAGCCACCGGACTGGTTGATCTCTTGCATCAGCGGAGCGTGATCACGGTCGACGTAAGCCAGCAATGCGGCTTCGAAGCTACCGATTTTCGCCAGTTCGACATCCGCCAGATAACCACGTTCTGCTGCGAACAGAACCAGAGACTGCTGCGCGACGGACATCGGCGCATACTGTTTCTGTTTCAGCAGTTCGGTCACTTTCTGACCGTGGTCAAGCTGTTTACGGGTGGCATCGTCAAGGTCGGATGCAAACTGAGAGAACGCCGCCAGTTCACGATACTGCGCCAGCGCGGTACGAATACCACCGGACAGTTTTTTCATGATCTTGGTCTGGGCTGCGCCACCTACACGGGATACGGAGATACCCGGGTTAACCGCTGGACGAATACCGGCGTTAAACAGGTTAGATTCCAGGAAGATCTGACCATCGGTAATCGAAATTACGTTGGTCGGAACGAACGCGGAAACGTCACCTGCCTGCGTTTCGATAATCGGCAACGCGGTCAGTGAGCCGGTTTTCCCTTTTACTTCACCTTTGGTGAAGGCTTCGACGTAGTCGGCGTTAACACGCGCAGCACGCTCCAGCAGACGAGAGTGGAGGTAGAATACGTCTCCCGGGAATGCTTCACGTCCAGGCGGACGACGGAGCAGCAGGGAAATCTGACGATAAGCAACAGCCTGTTTAGACAGGTCATCGTAAATGATCAGCGCATCTTCGCCACGGTCACGGAAGTATTCACCCATTGCGCAACCGGCATACGGTGCCAGATATTGCAGTGCAGCGGATTCGGACGCAGTCGCCACCACAACAATGGTATTAGCCAGCGCGCCGTGTTCTTCCAGTTTACGCACCACGTTAGAGATGGTGGACGCTTTCTGGCCGATAGCGACATAGATACATTTGATGCCGGAGTCGCGCTGGTTGATGATGGCGTCGATAGCCAGCGCGGTTTTACCGGTCTGACGGTCACCGATGATCAGTTCACGCTGACCACGACCGATTGGAATCATGGAGTCAACGGCTTTATAACCGGTCTGCACCGGCTGATCGACAGACTGGCGATCGATAACGCCCGGCGCGATAGCTTCAACGGCAGAGAAGCCGTCATTATCAACCGGACCTTTACCGTCGATTGGCGCACCCAGGGTGTTTACCACACGTCCCAGCAGGCCGCGGCCAACAGGAACTTCCAGGATACGACCCGTACATTTAACTTTCATGCCTTCGGCAAGGTCAGCGTACGGACCCATGACTACCGCACCCACAGAGTCGCGCTCCAGGTTCAGTGCGATAGCGTAACGGTTCCCCGGCAGGGAGATCATTTCACCCTGCATACAATCGGCGAGGCCGTGAATGCGGATAACCCCGTCACTTACAGAAACAATAGTACCTTCGTTGTGAGCTTCACTCACAACATTGAACTGAGCAATGCGCTGCTTGATCAGTTCGCTGATTTCGGTGGAATTCAGTTGCATGCTCCAGTCCCCTTAAGACTGCAAGACGTCTGCAAGGCGCTCAAGACGGCCGCGTACGCTGCCATCAATGACCATATCACCCGCCCGGATGATAACGCCTGCCATTACAGACTTATCGATTTTGCAATTCAGCTTCACTTTGCGTGACAGACGTTTTTCCATCGCGGCGCTGATTTTCGAAAGCTGCTCTTCACTCAATGCGGTTGCCGACGTAACTTCTACCTCGGAGGTAGCTTCACTGGCGGCACGCAGGTGAATAAACTGCTCCAGAACATCCGGGAGCGCGTTCAGACGATTATTTTCAGCCATCACCCGAATCAGGTTCTGACCATTTTCGTCTAACTGCTCACCGCAGACTGCGATAAACGACTCAGCGAGCGTTTCCGGCGCCAGCGCGCCAGAGAGAAGCTCTGCCATTTGTTCGTTCTTGGTTACCTCGGCGGCAAACGCCAGCATATCCTGCCAGCGCTCTACACTTTGGTGTTCAACGGCAAAGTCAAAAGCTGCTTTGGCGTAGGGGCGAGCTACCGTAACAAATTCAGACATCAGCCCCTCCCTCCTTACAGTTCAGCGACAAGTTTATCCACGATGTCGCTGTTAGCAGCTTCATCCACGGAACGTTCGATGATCTTCTCGGCGCCAGCAACAGCCAGGATAGCAACTTGCTTACGCAGCTCTTCACGGGCGCGTTTACGCTCGGCTTCAATTTCAGCCTGCGCCTGCGCCACGATTTTAGTACGTTCCTGCTCTGCTTCAGTTTTGGCTTCGTCCAGGATCTGAGCGCGGCGTTTGTTTGCCTGCTCGATGATTACCTGAGCTTCCGCTTTCGCTTTTTTCAGCTGGTCGGTCGCGCTGGCCTTTGCAAGGTCAAGATCCTTATGTGCTCGTTCAGCAGAAGCAAGACCGTCAGCAATTTCTTTCTGACGTTTCTCGATGGCAGCCATTAACGGCGGCCATACGTACTTCATGCAAAACCAGACAAAGAGAATAAACGCGATGGCCTGGCCGAGGATTGTTGCGTTAAGATTCACAGCACAATGCCTCTATCTAGTTAACCTTCTGATATTGCTCTTAATTCAAGCAACGCTTACTACGCGACAGCGAACATCACGTACAGACCCAGACCTACAGCGATCATCGGGATAGCATCCACCAGACCCATAACGATAAAGAACTGAGTACGCAGCAGAGGAATCAGATCAGGTTGACGCGCTGCGCCTTCCAGGAATTTACCCCCGAGGATGCCGATACCGATCGCAGCACCGATTGCCGCCAGACCCATCATCACAGCGGCAGCCATGTACAGCAGATCCATATTCAGGTTTTCCATGACAGTCTCCAGTTTGTTTCAGTTAAAACGTAGTAGTGTTGGTAAATTAATGCTCTTCGGACGCCATCGACAGATAGACAATCGTCAGAACCATGAAAATGAAGGCTTGCAGCGTAATAATCAGGATGTGGAAAATGGCCCACGGCACATTCAGAATCCACTGTGACCACCACGGCAACAGACCAGCAATCAGAATGAAAATCAGCTCACCGGCATACATGTTGCCGAACAGTCGCAGACCGAGAGAAACCGGTTTGGACAGCAGACTTACCCCTTCAAGGATTAAGTTGACAGGAATGAACGCCCAGTGATTGAACGGCTGCAGCGTCAACTCTTTTGCGAAGCCGCCGATGCCTTTCATTTTGATGCTGTAGTACAGAATAAGGATGAATACGCCCAGCGCCATCGACAGGGTGATGTTAACGTCAGCAGACGGCACCACGCGCGTTGCCGGCAGACCCAGCCAATGCTCAGCGATATACGGCAGCAGGTCGATAGGCAGTAAGTCCATCAGGTTCATCAGGAATACCCAAACGAAAATCGTCAGGGCCAGCGGCGCAATCAGCTTGCTTTTGCCATGGTACATGTCTTTGACGCTGCCATGCACAAAGCCGACTATCAGCTCAATCGCGGTCTGAAACTTGCCTGGCACGCCGCTGGTCGCTTTTTTAGCAACGCTACGGAACATCACCAGGAACAACAGACCCAGCACCACCGAGAAGAACATGGAGTCAATATTGAGCGTCCAGAAGGTGGCTGGGGGGTTCTGCGGATCCACCAGCGAGAATGTACGCAGGTCCAGCTGAAGGTTATTCAGGTGGTGTCCTATGTAATCCTGCGGCGTCATATTTTCTGAAGCCATGATGCCTTTTACCCTTTGTTGTTAATTACAGCCGGCGCCAGTATCTGAACCACCAGCACCAAAACCCACGTAACGATCAGCGGCAAAAACACCGCCTTTAAAACCGCCAACGCCACCACCAGTAAAACCAGCATCGCTAACACCTTAAAGGCTTCACCGAAGGCGAAAGTCCAGGACACGCGGCCCTTAGCAGGTGTATGCGCCTGGTGACGCCAGGCAAATATCATAAACAACATATTAGGCAGTGCCACTGCCAATCCCCCGCACAATGCGGAGATGCCCCAGAAGGGGTCTTTGAGGCAAAACAGCAAGCCACTTGCTATTACCGCCAGAAACTGAATGAACAGAAGCTTACGAGCAACGTTTCGACTCTCGAGCGACACAGACATCACGTTTTTACTCCTGCTCCCTTCGAGGTAGGCCGCGTGTCGTATAAAACGTTCTTTAAGACTTAGAGTCAAGCATCAAAAAGCGGTCAAATTATACGGTGCGCCCCCGTGATTTCAAACAATAAGTAGCCAAAAGGTGAATAAATGTTTAAATATTTTTCTCTGGCCCGCATTTTTAACTTTTAGCCAAAGTGTGAACGATCGTACAAAACTGCAAATAGCGCGAAAACACTGGCGATAAAGCGTGCACCAGATCACATATTAAACATATTCACGCTTACGCAATTCATTTACGTGTCAATTCATGCCTTTTCATCTTTTTGATATTTAAGCGTAAAACCAGGCACTGTTTTAAAAATACCGGCTTACACCCTTAAAACGCCCCATTGACATTTATAATAAAAATTTAACAAGCAAAAGTGGTTTTTTGATTCGATTTTTAGCAGGCTTATATTTACAAAGTTGATTACTCTCTATTTTAACAAAAGCAGCAGCGTTGTAATGTTGAAAAGAAACCGTAAATTCAGGGTTAAATGTAACAACGCTGAAATGCGTTACGCCTGTCGATTTTTAACACAAGCTGCGTCGTTTTTTTTCTATTTTTTTTGATAAAAATTAAACTTTGTTTGACTTAATAATCACCAGGTGCCGCTCCCCTTCCAGTTGCGGAACGCGTAATTTTTCAACAGATTCGACGCTAAAATCATCAGGTAGCGAGGCAATCTCATCCTCTGGCAATTGCCCTTTTAAGGCATAAAAACGCCCTTTCTCTCCTGGCAGATGATGACACCAGCTCACCATATCATTCAACGATGCGAAAGCGCGGCTGATAACGCCATCAAACGGCGGCTCGGAGGGATAGGCTTCAACGCGGCTTTGAACCGGCGTGATGTTTTCCAGTTTAAGTTCATGCTGAACCTGACGCAGAAAACGCACCCGCTTGCCCAGGCTGTCGAGTAAGGTGAAATGCGCGTCAGGGAGAACAATAGCCAGCGGAATGCCCGGCAGTCCCGGTCCCGTTCCTACATCGATAAAACGCTGTCCCTGGAGATATGGCGCAACAACAATGCTGTCGAGGATGTGGCGAACAACCATTTCAGCCGGATCGCGAACGGACGTCAGATTATAGGCTTTATTCCATTTATGCAGCATATCAACGTAGGCGACCAGCTGCGTTTTCTGGTGATCGGTAAGCGAAATGCCAGCCTCATCCAGCAGGCGAGAAAGTTTGTTAAGCACAGTAGATACCTGTAGTTTTCTTTGCCGGACGGCGGCGTTGCCTTATCCGGCCTACCAATTTTAGGACGGGAAAGCGCAGAGCCCCGTCAAAAAGGTTATTAAGCGCTGCGACGCAGCATACCTTGTTTTTTCAGCCATACCAGCAGAATGGAGATTGCCGCTGGCGTGACGCCGGAGATACGCGATGCCTGGCCGATAGACGCCGGTTTATGATCGTTCAGCTTGGCGATAACTTCGTTCGACAGACCGGAAACCTGACGATAATCCAGCGTGGCAGGCAACAACGTATTCTCGTTACGTAGTTGTTTTTCAATCTCATCCTGCTGGCGAGCGATATAGCCTTCGTATTTGACCTGGATTTCCACCTGTTCAGCGGCTTGCTCATCTTCAAGCGCAGGCGCGAATGCAGCAAGTGAAGTGAGCTGCGCGTAGGTCATTTCCGGACGACGCAACAGATCTTCGCCGCTGGCCTCACGGGAGAGAGGCGTGGTCAAATGCGCATTCACTTCATCAGCGGATTCCGCAGACGGCGTTACCCATGTCGATTTCAGCCGCTGACGTTCGCGTTCGATATTTTCCAGCTTCTCGTTGAATCGCGCCCAGCGTTCATCATCCACCAGACCCAGCTCGCGGCCCATTTCGGTCAGACGCAGATCGGCGTTGTCCTCACGCAGCATCAGGCGATATTCGGCGCGGGAGGTAAACATGCGATACGGCTCTTTGGTGCCCAGCGTACACAGATCGTCCACCAGCACGCCGAGATAAGCCTGAGAACGCGCAGGCGCCCAGCCCTCTTTGTCGGCGGAAAGACGCGCGGCATTCAGACCAGCGAGCAAGCCCTGCGCCGCAGCCTCTTCATAGCCGGTAGTACCGTTGATTTGACCAGCAAAGAACAGGCCGTGAATAAATTTACTTTCCAGTGTCGGTTTCAGATCGCGCGGGTCGAAGAAATCATACTCAATCGCGTAACCAGGGCGAACGATCTTCGCGTTCTCCATGCCCTGCATGGAACGGACAATCTGCATCTGCACGTCAAACGGCAGGCTGGTGGAGATACCGTTAGGGTAAATCTCGTTAGAGGTCAGTCCTTCCGGCTCAAGGAAGATCTGATGCTGGTTACGATCGGCAAAACGCATCACTTTGTCTTCGATCGACGGACAGTAGCGCGGGCCGATCCCTTCGATCACCCCGGCATACATTGGGCTACGATCGAGATTATTACGGATCACGTCATGGGTTTTCTCATTGGTATGCGTGATGTAACACGGCACCTGTTGCGGATGCTGAGAAGTATTCCCCATAAACG
The DNA here is from genome assembly GCF_008692785.1 of Salmonella enterica subsp. diarizonae. Taxonomy (GTDB): domain Bacteria; phylum Pseudomonadota; class Gammaproteobacteria; order Enterobacterales; family Enterobacteriaceae; genus Salmonella; species Salmonella diarizonae. The sequence continues at coordinate 16,982 of NZ_VXJV01000016.1, read as the reverse complement.
AGAAAACCGGCATCGGGTTATCGCCATGCTGTTGAGCCAACACGCTGAAATCGATAGTGCGCGCATCAATACGCGGCGGCGTACCGGTCTTCAGGCGGCTAACGCGTAGCGGGAGCTCACGCAGACGGTGAGACAGCGGGATAGACGGCGGATCGCCGGCACGGCCGCCGCTGTAGTTATCCAGCCCAATATGGATTTTTCCATCCAGGAACGTGCCCACCGTCAGTACAACGGCTTTGGCGCGGAATTTGAGGCCCATTTGGGTCACTGCGCCGACGACACGATCATTCTCGACAATCAGATCTTCAACGGCTTGCTGGAAGATCATCAGGTTCGGCTGGTTCTCCAGCGCGGTGCGTATCGCCTGACGATACAAGACTCGATCCGCCTGGGCGCGGGTGGCGCGAACGGCCGGGCCTTTGCTGGCGTTTAGTATCCTAAACTGGATACCTGCCCGATCGATCGCTTTCGCCATCAGACCGCCGAGCGCATCCACTTCTTTTACCAGATGTCCCTTCCCAATACCGCCAATCGCCGGGTTGCAGCTCATTTGTCCCAGCGTGTCGATATTGTGTGTCAAAAGCAGAGTCTGTTGACCCATACGCGCTGCGGCCATTGCGGCCTCAGTGCCTGCATGACCCCCGCCAATGATAATGACGTCAAAAGGATCCTGATAAAACATGGTAATTGCCTCGCATAACGCGGTGTGAAAATGGATTGAAGCCCGGGCGGTGGATTCTACTCAACTTTAGCTGATGGAGAAAGCCCCGGGATCCTGGCTATTAAAAAGAAGATCTTTTTATTTAGAGATCTGTTCTATTGTGATCTCTTATTAGGATCGCATCAGGCTGTGGATAACCCGGAACCTGTAATAAAGATCAATGCGTTGGAAAGGATCACTAGCTGTGAATGATCGGTGATCGTGGCCCGTATAAGCTGGGATCAAAACAGGCAGTTATACACAACTCAAAAAGTGAACAATGGTTATTCTTTGGATAACTACCGGTTGATCCAAGCTTTCCACCAGAGTTATCCACAGTTGATCGCACGATCTTTACACTTATTTGAGTAAATTAATCCAGGATCCGAGCCAAATCTCCGCTGGATCTTCCGGAATTTCGTGTTCAAGGATGTTGATCTTCAGTGTTTCTCCAACCTGTTTTGCGCCAGCGCCTTTCAGTTCCGTTTCTATTTTCTCAATCGCGCCGCAAAACGTGTCATATTCTCGGCTGCCAATACCAATTGCGCCAAAACGTACCGCGGAAAGATCGGGTTTTTGCGTTTGAAGGTCTTCATAGAAGGGGGTCAGGTTGTCCGGAATGTCTCCGGCGCCATGCGTTGAACTGACTATCAGCCAGATCCCGGAAGCTGACAGATCCTCTAATAGCGGACCGTGTACCGTTTCGGTTGAAAAACCGGCAGCTTCCAGCTTTTCCGCCAGATGTTCCGCGACGTATTCGGCGCCGCCCAGGGTGCTGCCGCTGATAAGAGTAATGTCTGCCATTGATCGCTCGCTCAGGTAAAGAGGCCGCATTGTACTCTGTGAACGAGTTGGGATCTACCTGTGGAAAAATGTGGGATTAAAAAAGCCGATCATGGCCTTATAGTGCGCATGATCGGGTTCTGCAAGACGATCAGTGTCTCAGTGGACTGAATTTCATCAATTGTTTGAATCTTGTTGATAAGTACGTGCTGGAGTGCGTCGATTGATTTACACATCACTTTTATAAAGATGCTGTAGTGACCGGTGGTGTAATACGCTTCCGTCACCTCATCCAGGCTTTTCAGCCGGGCCAGCGCGGAGGGATAGTCTTTGGCGCTTTTTAGAATGATGCCAATAAAGCAGCCCACATCGTAGCCCAATTGTTTAGGGCTGACGTCAATACGTGCGCCGGTAATAATCCCGGCCTGCTTCATTTTCTCTACGCGAACATGAATGGTTCCAGGGCTAACGCCAAATTGTTTGGCAAGTTCGGCGTAGGCGGTACGGGCATTTTCCATTAAGGCGTCAAGGATGCCGCGGTCCAGATTGTCGATCTGATAATTTTCCATCGCTTTTTCTTATGAAGATTAATGATTCTCTTTATTTTAGCTGTTATTTTTAACGAATCAAAATTGAAGTTGGCTTTTTGTTTGTTGATTATTGAATAGTGGCCTCGTTTTGTTGCTTAATCATAGGCAACAGGACGCAGGAGTAAAAAAATGAAAACCGCTTACATTGCCAAACAACGTCAAATTAGCTTCGTGAAATCACATTTCTCTCGCCAGTTGGAGGAGCGTCTGGGTCTGATTGAGGTCCAGGCGCCGATCCTGAGCCGCGTAGGGGATGGCACGCAGGATAATTTGTCCGGCTGTGAAAAAGCGGTGCAGGTAAAAGTGAAAGCATTGCCTGACGCCCAGTTCGAAGTGGTGCATTCACTGGCGAAGTGGAAACGTCAAACCCTGGGGCAACATGACTTCAGCGCGGGCGAAGGGCTTTACACGCACATGAAAGCCCTTCGCCCCGATGAAGACCGACTCTCTCCGCTTCATTCGGTCTATGTGGATCAGTGGGACTGGGAGCGTGTCATGGGCGACGGCGAGCGCCAATTTTCCACCCTGAAAAGCACTGTAGAGGCTATATGGGCGGGAATTAAGGCGACGGAAATGGAAGTGCATAAACAGTTTGGTCTGGCGCCGTTCCTGCCGGATCAGATCCACTTTGTTCACAGTCAGGATCTGTTGTCACGCTATCCTGATCTCGATGCCAAAGGTCGTGAACGTGCGATCGCGAAAGCGTTAGGCGCGCTATTTTTAGTTGGGATCGGCGGCACGCTTAGCGATGGTCAACGTCATGATGTTCGCGCGCCGGACTATGACGACTGGAGCTCTGCATCTGAGCTGGGTCACGCTGGTCTGAACGGCGATATCCTGGTGTGGAACCCGGTGCTGGAAGATGCGTTTGAGCTTTCCTCTATGGGTATTCGCGTAGATGCCGATACGCTGATGCGCCAGTTGGCGTTAACCGGTGATGAAGATCGCCTGCAACTGGAGTGGCATCAGGCGCTGCTGCGCGGCGAAATGCCGCAGACCATCGGCGGTGGGATTGGACAGTCGCGTCTGACGATGTTGTTGCTGCAATTACCGCATATTGGTCAGGTGCAGTGCGGCGTATGGCCCGCGCAGGTTCGCGAAAGCATTCCTGCCATTTTATAAGCCGTTAGCGCCGCCAGCGTCGCAACAGGCGGCTTCGCATCCCGGTGTCAAAGCGCCAGATATGATCAAAAATGCGCATGATGCCGGGTTTGCCGTGTGCCGACATCGCCACCGCGTGGAATCGGTGCTGGTGACGGCGCTGCAACTCTCCCACTTTGCTCACCACGTCATCCGGCAAGCGTTGGGCGATAAAATCTGAAATGACCACCGCATCGGCATCAAACCATTCCCGTCCCTGCATCCGTTCAATAATGACGCGAAAACAGCTAGCGATATCCGTGCCGCCGCGAAAACGTTGGCTTAAAAAGCGGATGGCCTGCTCGATACCTTCCGGGCCGGAGAGTTCATAACGCACAACGTCAGTGGAAAACAGCATAATAAAACAGCGGCGGTTATCCGCCAGCGCAACGCGCATCAACGCCAGGCAGAACGCTTTTGCGCACTGCTCGTTAAATCCTCCCATCGAGCCTGAAGTATCGACGCAGACAATAAACGGCCCGCGCGGCTGCTCGTCGACATCCTGGTGTACTACCGGCCGTTCGGTCACTTTCTCACGCCATGCTTCGCCATGCAGGCGATAGGTGAGGAGCTGTTTTTCCACCAACCGGCGGTAGAATTCATATTCCAGCTCGGTGATGCCGAGCGTCGCCAGCTCTGGCGGCAACAGGCGCAGGATATCATCGCCTTGCTGAATACCGTCAACCTGCTCCGGCACCGTAGCGGGCTCGCGTACCAGTGTACGAAAGCTTTCCATCGGCGCGTCTTTTTTCGGTACCGATTTGGCTTCCCGCGAACGTCCCAGTTGTTCCGCCAGTTGCTTTAGTTCCGGCTGGGCGGCGAGAAATTCGCCGTATTTTACGATCAGTTGATAATCACCGCGTTTAAGCTGGCCCGCGCTCATATCCCACAGGCGGCCTGCGGCATTATCATTTTCCGCCAGCGTCGGTTCCAGTTGCCCGCTCAGCGTCATCCGTTCCTGAACGTCACTCAGCAACTGCTCGCGCTCTTCTTCCAGTAGTTGCTGGTTTAACGTGGTGGTCTGCACGATCAGACTTAACCGCCAGCGTTGCAAAAAAAGCGTGTGTAGCGCAGGGGTAAAGGTACTGTTGCTCTCCGTCAACTGCTTCGCTTGTGCGGCATATGGTGAATGTAGACGATGAAGCAACGCCAGTATTTGCGGCAGTCGCACGATGAACTGTGGTGTAGAGAGAAGCTGGCTTTGCTGATAACACATAACCTCTTCCGTGAGTTCCGGCGGAACGCGTGCGTCTTTTAGCCGACTGCGTAGCGCCTCCCGCCAGCGCGGGAGATCGGCGGTCACGGCGTTTTTTAAACGCGGAAACTTTTCAAAGAAAATGACCAGTTGCGGAGAGGCCAGTAACGCGAGGATCATCTCTTCGACCATTCCCTCTTCGCTGACGGCCAGCATGACGTTTAGCGTATCCAGCGTCAGCATTGTTGCGCCTGGCGGATCTGTTCTCCTACATCTTGCAGGCTGGCTTCAATGCGCCCTAACCAGTCTCTGTGAATAAACAAGCAATGTTGCTGCTCGCTGAAGCGGGTATGCTGCTGGCGCCAGTCGTTTTCTAACGCTTCCAGGTGCTGTTTGATCTCCGCAGGCATACTGTCTTCAGCCGCTCCTGGCAACGCCAGACGGGTACCTTGTAGACTGATGTCGCGCACCACCAGATGTTGGGTGTTATCGACTTCCATATTCAGCGTTTGGGCAAAGCCGATTCCGTTCAGTTTGCCGCGGATCTCGCCGCCTTTGGTCAGCCACATTTCCAACGCGCTGCGGTCAAATGTAATATGGATCACTTCCATATCATGCAGTTTTAACGGTTTTTGTAGCAGTAACGTCAGAGTTGAAGCGCTGGCCTCCGGCGGTAAAGTGTAATATGGGCGACGACTGAACATACCACCTTGTTTAATGACGGTGAATGCGGTTTTATCGCTTTGTTGTTGTTGCAACTGGAGGCGGCGCTGGACGATACCGCCGAGGCGAGTCAACATGGCCTGCTGCTGCCAGGCGTGTCCGGTCATCAATATTTCCAGTTGCTGTTGCATGAGATTCAGACTCTGCGCGTCATACCACAAGCAATCTTTTAGCAGGATAAGGTCAATCGGCGCAACCGCGTCGCGTCCGCTAAAGAAGGCGCTGGCCTGTAACAGGCGGATGGCTTTCTTCCAGCGACGGTCGGAGACATAAGGCGCATTTGGCAATTTATCCAACTGTTGGCGCAGAGTAAATATCAGCTCAAAGACCGGATCAGGGAGTGAAATCGCGCCGATATCTTTTTGCCACTGTTGATATTCTTCATCGCTAACCTGTAACGAGGCGGGAACCGGGTTATCGCTCTCATCCTGCTGACTAACCAGCATAGAGCGGAAATTGGCTTTATCCTGAACTTTATCCAGCCACAGGCGAATCAACATTCGGTCGTACAACGCTTCCAGGCTGCTGTCCGCTTCGGGCAGTTCGTTAGAGGCCGCCACCAGCAGCCGCATCGGGATTTTTTCCTCAAACGCGCCGTTGCGGAAATGGCGTTCGTTAATGGCGGTCAGCAATGTGTTAAGGATAGCGGGCCCTGCTTTCCAGATTTCATCAAGAAAAACGATTTCGGCTTCGGGAAGATAGCCGGTCGTTAAGCGTTCATAGCGACCTTCATCTTTCAGCGCCTGAATAGAGAGCGGGCCAAAAACCTCTTCCGGCGTGGAAAAGCGAGTCATCAGATATTCAAAAGCGCGGGCGCGCTGGAAAGCAAACTTCAGACGGCGGGCAATCAGACTCTTGGCGATACCGGGCGGGCCCAACAAAAAGACGCTCTCACCGCTTAGCGCTGCCAGTAGACAAAGGCGTATGGCGTGACTACGTTCATACAGCCCCTTCTCAAGGGCGCTGCTCAGACGGGAAATTCTTTCCGCTAATAAATGTGGGTGAGCCATAATAAAGAGGCGTCCTTTCGTCAAATGGATCATGCTAATTGCGAGTATAGACGTTTCACCACCGGGGCTGTAATCGTCTGATGCGCTGTTTATTTTTCTTTGAGCCAGGTTAATCTGGCTTCATTTAGGGGTACGATTTTATGATTAATCGTGCATACTGTGCGCTTTTTTGTGGGCCAAGGGACTAAGCACACATTTCATATCTATACACTCATTCATTCAAACTACATCAAGGCGGCAAAGGAGTGAATCCCCTGGCACTGACATTAAACGTGTGACTGGGATAAGCGAATGCAGCCGACAAGGAGGTAGCGTGGAGGGTGACGTGTATAAACGAAAGATGAGTCTATGAGCACTGATAATAAGCAATCGTTGCCTGCGATTACCCTCGCAGCTATTGGGGTTGTCTACGGTGATATTGGTACCAGCCCGCTTTATACGCTTCGTGAATGTTTGTCCGGTCAGTTTGGTTTTGGCGTTGAACGAGATGCCGTGTTTGGTTTTCTGTCGCTGATCTTCTGGCTACTCATCTTTGTGGTTTCCATCAAATATCTCACCTTCGTGATGCGCGCCGATAACGCGGGTGAAGGCGGGATTTTGACGCTGATGTCGCTTGCCGGACGTAATACCTCGGCGCGCACCACATCCATGTTAGTTATCATGGGACTGATAGGCGGCAGCTTTTTCTATGGCGAAGTGGTGATTACGCCGGCGATTTCGGTGATGTCGGCTATTGAAGGCCTGGAGATTGTCGCGCCGCAGCTGGATACCTGGATTGTCCCGCTCTCCATTATTGTGCTGACTCTGTTGTTTATGATTCAGAAGCACGGTACGGGAATGGTAGGGAAACTCTTCGCGCCGATCATGCTGACCTGGTTTTTAATCCTGGCGGTACTTGGCCTGCGCAGTATTATTGCCAATCCCGAAGTGTTACATGCGCTGAATCCTGTCTGGGCGGTACGTTTTTTCCTTGAATATAAAACCGTATCGTTTATTGCATTGGGCGCGGTGGTGCTGTCGATTACCGGCGTAGAGGCGTTGTACGCCGATATGGGACACTTCGGTAAGTTCCCGATTCGCCTGGCGTGGTTTACCGTGGTATTGCCGTCGTTAGTGCTGAACTACTTTGGTCAGGGCGCATTGCTATTAAAGCATCCGGAAGCGATTAAAAACCCCTTTTTTCTGCTGGCGCCGGACTGGGCGTTAATTCCTCTGCTGATTCTGGCCGCGCTGGCGACGGTTATCGCCTCCCAGGCGGTAATTTCCGGCGTCTTTTCGCTGACGCGTCAGGCCGTGCGTCTTGGCTATTTGTCGCCGATGCGTATTATTCATACCTCCGAGATGGAGTCCGGTCAGATCTATATCCCTTTCGTTAACTGGTTGCTTTATTTTGCGGTCGTGGTTGTTATTGTTAGCTTTGAGCACTCCAGCAACCTGGCGGCGGCCTATGGTATCGCCGTGACTGGTACGATGGTGCTGACGTCTATTCTTTCTACGACCGTGGCGCGTAAGAACTGGCACTGGAACAAATACTTTGTCGCGCTGATCCTCGTGGCGTTCCTGTGCGTGGATATCCCGCTGTTCTCGGCTAACCTCGACAAATTGTTGTCCGGTGGTTGGCTACCGCTGAGCCTGGGCCTGATCATGTTCACAATCATGACCACCTGGAAGAGCGAGCGTTTCCGTCTGTTGCGTCGTATGCATGAACACGGTAATTCGCTGGAAGCGATGATTGCTTCACTGGAGAAGTCACCGCCGGTTCGGGTGCCGGGTACTGCCGTATACATGTCGCGCGCGCTCAATGTGATCCCTTTTGCTTTACTGCATAACCTGAAGCACAACAAAGTGTTGCATGAGCGCGTAATCTTACTGACGTTGCGTACGGAAGATGCGCCTTATGTGCATAACGTTCGCCGGGTGCAGATTGAGCAGTTGTCTCCGACATTCTGGCGCGTGGTGGCGAGCTACGGCTGGCGCGAAACGCCAAACGTAGAAGAGGTGTTCCACCGCTGCGGTCTGGAAGGACTTAGCTGCCGGATGATGGAAACGTCATTCTTTATGTCGCACGAGTCGTTGATTGTCGGCAAACGCCCGTGGTATTTGCGTTTGCGCGGTAAACTGTATTTATTGTTGCAACGCAACGCCCTGCGTGCGCCGGATCAGTTCGAGATCCCGCCTAACCGCGTGATTGAGTTAGGAACGCAGGTCGAGATTTAATCCCTTATCAACATGCCGGGGGCCGCGTTGGCTTACCCGGCCTGGCCAATCCGTAGGCTCTCGCAAGATAATCGCCATTGGGTGATTATCTTCACGTCATACCCGGTAGCGAAACGTTTCGACGGCGATCACAATTCTGTTACGTCATGATGGTTTAATGAACACTTCTGGGTTTACACTGCGGCCAGCGAAACGTTTCGCTAGTGGAGCAGAAAAATGAAGAAAGGCACCGTACTCAACTCTGAAATCTCGTCGGTCATTTCCCGTCTGGGGCATACTGATACTCTGGTGGTCTGTGATGCGGGTTTACCCATCCCGAATAGCGCCGCGCGTATCGATATGGCACTCACCCAGGGCGTACCTTCTTTTATGCAGGTGGTGAATGTCGTGACACAGGAAATGCAGGTTGAGGCGGCGATTCTTGCAACGGAAATCAAACAACAGAATCCGCAGCTCCACGAAACGTTGCTCACTCACCTTGAGCAACTGCAACAACACCAGGGAAACACCATAAAAATTAGTTATACGACACACGAACAATTCAAAAAATTGACTGCAGACAGTCAGGCGGTGATTCGCAGCGGGGAATGTTCCCCGTATGCGAACGTTATTCTTTGCGCTGGCGTCACTTTCTGAGGCCGCTATGGACGCATTACTGCAACTCAAGGGGATCGATAAAGCGTTCCCCGGCGTGAAGGCTCTCTCTGGCGCCGCGTTAAATGTTTATCCTGGCCGCGTTATGGCGCTGGTGGGGGAAAATGGCGCCGGAAAATCCACCATGATGAAAGTATTAACCGGCATCTATACGCGAGATGCGGGATCGTTGTTATGGCTGGGTAAAGAGACCACCTTTAATGGGCCTAAATCGTCTCAGGAAGCCGGGATCGGCATTATTCATCAGGAACTGAATCTGATCCCGCAGTTGACCATTGCGGAAAACATCTTCCTGGGCCGTGAGTTTGTAAATCGCTTTGGCAAAATCGACTGGAAAAAGATGTATGCCGAAGCCGACCAACTCTTAGCCAAACTCAATCTGCGCTTTAAGAGCGATAAGCTGGTGGGCGAACTCTCTATCGGCGATCAGCAAATGGTGGAAATCGCCAAAGTGCTGAGCTTCGAATCCAAAGTCATCATTATGGATGAACCGACCGATGCGCTGACCGACACTGAAACCGAATCTCTGTTCCGCGTGATCCGCGAATTAAAATCGCAGGGGCGCGGTATTGTCTATATATCTCACCGTATGAAAGAGATTTTCGAAATTTGCGATGACGTGACGGTCTTCCGTGATGGGCAGTTTATCGCCGAGCGTGAAGTGGCCACGTTGACCGAAGATTCTCTTATCGAAATGATGGTGGGACGTAAGCTGGAAGATCAGTACCCGCATCTGGATAACGCGCCGGGTGAGATTCGCCTGAAGGTTGATAATCTTTGCGGGCCGGGCGTGAATGATGTCTCCTTTGTGCTGCGAAAAGGCGAGATTCTTGGTATTTCCGGCCTGATGGGAGCCGGGCGCACCGAGTTGATGAAAGTATTGTACGGCGCGATGCCGCGTACCAGCGGTTACGTGACGCTCGATGGACACGAAGTGGTGACGCATTCTCCGCAGGACGGGCTGGCCAATGGCATCGTTTATATCTCTGAAGACCGTAAGCGCGATGGGCTGGTACTGGGCATGTCAGTTAAAGAGAATATGTCGCTGACTGCGCTGGGTTATTTCAGCCGCGCTGGCGGAAGCCTGAAGCACAAAGACGAGCAGCAGGCGGTGGGGGATTTTATCCGTCTGTTCAACGTCAAAACGCCGTCAATGGAACAGGCGATAGGCCTGCTTTCCGGCGGTAATCAGCAAAAGGTGGCGATTGCCCGCGGGTTGATGACGCGCCCGAAAGTACTCATTCTCGACGAGCCGACCCGCGGCGTGGACGTCGGCGCGAAGAAAGAGATTTACCAGCTTATCAACCAGTTTAAGGCCGACGGCCTGAGCATCATTCTGGTCTCATCTGAGATGCCAGAAGTATTAGGCATGAGCGATCGTATCATTGTCATGCATGAAGGGCATCTCAGCGGTGAATTTACTCGCGAGCAGGCCACCCAGGAAGTGTTAATGGCTGCCGCAGTGGGCAAGCTTAATCGCGTGAATCAGGAGTAAAAAAGATGACAACTCAGGCTGTTTCTGGTCGCCGTTATTTCACTAAAGCATGGTTGATGGAGCAGAAATCGCTCATTGCCCTGTTGGTGCTGATTGCGATTGTTTCGACGTTGAGCCCCAACTTTTTTACCGTTAATAATCTGTTCAACATTCTTCAACAGACCTCCGTTAACGCCATTATGGCGGTGGGGATGACGTTGGTGATTCTGACATCAGGGATCGATCTGTCCGTCGGTTCCCTGCTGGCGCTCACCGGCGCAGTTGCCGCTTCAATCGTCGGCGTTGAAGTGAATGCGCTGGTGGCGGTTGCCGCCGCGCTGGCGCTGGGCGCTGCGATTGGTGCCGTCACTGGCGTTATCGTCGCGAAAGGCCGCGTACAGGCATTTATCGCTACGCTGGTGATGATGCTGCTACTGCGCGGCGTGACAATGGTTTACACCAATGGTAGTCCGGTCAACACCGGCTTTACCGATAACGCCGATCTGTTTGGCTGGTTCGGTATCGGCCGTCCGCTGGGCGTTCCTACGCCGGTCTGGATCATGGCTATCGTCTTTATCGCCGCCTGGTATATGCTGCATCACACCCGTCTGGGACGCTATATCTACGCGCTGGGCGGTAACGAAGCGGCGACGCGGCTGTCTGGCATTAGCGTGAGCAAAGTGAAAATTATCGTCTATTCACTTTGCGGCCTGACAGCGTCGCTGGCGGGCATCATTGAAGTGGCGCGCCTCTCTTCCGCGCAGCCGACGGCGGGTACCGGCTATGAGCTGGATGCTATTGCCGCCGTGGTGCTGGGCGGCACCAGCCTTGCAGGCGGTAAAGGACGCATTGTTGGGACATTGATCGGCGCATTGATTCTCGGTTTCCTTAATAATGGTTTGAATTTGTTAGGTGTTTCCTCCTATTACCAGATGATCGTCAAAGCGGTGGTGATTTTGCTGGCGGTGCTGGTAGACAACAAAAAGCAGTAACAACGACTACAGGACATCTTAAATATGAACATGAAAAAACTGGCTACCCTGGTATCTGCTGTTGCGCTGAGCGCCACCGTGAGCGCGAATGCAATGGCGAAAGACACCATTGCGCTGGTGATCTCTACCCTCAATAATCCCTTCTTCGTTTCGTTAAAAGACGGGGCGCAAAAAGAGGCAGATAAACTGGGTTATAACCTGGTGGTGCTGGACTCCCAGAACAATCCTGCCAAAGAGCTGGCGAACGTGCAGGATTTAACCGTCCGCGGGACCAAAATCCTGCTGATCAACCCGACTGACTCCGATGCGGTGGGTAACGCGGTGAAGATGGCGAATCAGGCGAAGATTCCGGTTATCACGCTTGACCGCCAGGCAACCAAAGGCGATGTCGTCAGCCATATCGCGTCTGATAACGTGCTGGGCGGCAAGATCGCTGGCGACTATATCGCTAAAAAAGCTGGTGAAGGCGCAAAAGTGATTGAGTTGCAAGGCATTGCCGGAACATCCGCAGCGCGTGAGCGTGGCGAAGGTTTCCAGCAAGCGGTAGCCGCACACAAATTTAATGTCCTGGCCAGCCAGCCAGCCGATTTCGACCGTACTAAAGGTCTGAACGTCATGCAGAACCTGCTGACCGCGCATCCGGATGTTCAGGCTGTCTTCGCCCAGAACGACGAAATGGCGCTGGGCGCATTGCGCGCACTGCAAACTGCCGGTAAAGCAGATGTGATGGTGGTTGGATTTGACGGTACGCCGGATGGCGAAAAGGCTGTAAAAGATGGCAAACTGGCAGCGACTATCGCTCAGTTACCGGATCAAATCGGCGCCAAAGGCGTTGAAGTGGCGGATAAGGTGCTGAAAGGCGAAAAAGTTCAGGCCAAATATCCGGTTGACCTGAAACTGGTCATCAAGCAGTAATAAACGACACGGGTCAACTATGGCCTGATGGCGACATAAATACGCGAGCCTCCGCTGAGGTGAACGTAAAAAAGAAAAGCAGGGCACGCGCCACCCTAACCGGTGGCGCACTTTGACTTGGAACCCCGAATATGAAAACCGCAGGTAATCTCATCGTCCTTGGCAGTATTAATGCCGATCATATCCTTAATCTTGAGTCCTTCCCTACCCCGGGTGAAACGGTAACCGGTAGCCATTATCAGGTCGCGTTTGGCGGGAAAGGCGCGAATCAGGCGGTTGCTGCGGGACGTAGCGGGGCAAATATTGCGTTTATCGCCTGCACGGGCGATGACGATATTGGCGACAGTATTCGTAAACAATTAGTCCGCGATCGTATTGATATTGAGCCAGTTAGCGTCATTAAAGGCGAGTCTACCGGGGTGGCGCTGATTTTCGTTAATGGCGAAGGCGAGAACGTCATCGGTATTCATGCCGGGGCGAATGCCGCGTTATCGCCGGCGTTGGTTGATGCGCAACGTGAACGTATCGCGCAGGCGGATGCGTTACTGATGCAACTGGAATCGCCGCTGGAAAGCGTACTGGCGGCGGCGAAAATCGCCCATCAACATCATACTACTGTTGCGCTTAACCCGGCGCCTGCCCGTGAGTTACCGGATGAACTGCTGGCGCTGGTGGATATCATCACGCCAAATGAAACGGAAGCTGAAAAGCTGACGGGCGTGCGTGTGGATAATGACGACGATGCCGCGAAAGCTGCGCAGGTTTTGCATGATAAAGGCATTCGAACCGTATTAATTACCTTAGGAAGTCGTGGCGTCTGGGCCAGCGTAAACGGCGAGGGCCGCCGCGTTCCTGGATTTAGCGTTGAGGCTGTCGATACCATTGCCGCCGGAGATACGTTTAACGGCGCCTTTATCACCGCAATACTGGAGGAGACGCCGCTGCCGGAAGCGATTCGCTTTGCTCATGCCGCCGCGGCGATTGCCGTCACGCGTAAAGGCGCGCAACCTTCCGTTCCGTGGCGCGAAGAGATAGAAGCGTTTTTACATCAGCAGGGGTAACGCTTGGCTACTATGAAAGATGTTGCCCGCCTGGCGGGAGTCTCTACATCGACAGTCTCTCACGTTATTAACAAAGATCGCTTTGTGAGTGAGACGATTACCGAAAAAGTTGAAGCGGCGATTAAATCGCTTAACTATGCGCCTTCCGCGCTGGCGCGAAGCCTCAAATTAAACCAGACCCGCACGATTGGAATGCTGATTACCGCCAGTACCAACCCTTTTTATTCCGAACTGGTGCGCGGCGTTGAGCGAAGCTGTTTTGAGCGCGGCTATAGTCTGGTGCTGTGCAATACCGAAGGCGACGAGCAACGGATGAACCGCAACCTGGAGACGCTGATGCAAAAACGGGTAGACGGTTTACTGCTGCTTTGTACCGAAACGCATCAGCCTTCTCGTGAAATAATGGAACGTTATCCGTCTATTCCTACCGTCATGATGGACTGGTCGCCGTTTGATGGTGAGGGCGATAGCGATCTTATTCAGGATAATTCGTTGTTAGGCGGCGATCTTGCGACGCAACACCTTATCGATAAAGGATTTACCCGAATTGCCTGTATTACCGGCCCGCTGGACAAAACGCCTGCGCGTTTGCGGCTGGAAGGGTATCGGGCGGCGATGAAACGAGCAGGGCTGGCTATTCCGCAAGGCTATGAGATCACTGGCGATTTTGAATTTGGCGGCGGCTTTGACGCCATGCAAGCGTTACTTGCCCATCAACAGCGACCACAAGCGGTTTTTACTGGAAACGATGCGATGGCTGTCGGCGCCTATCAGGCGCTATATCAGGCGGGGCTTCGTATCCCGCAGGATATGGCAGTAATTGGATATGATGATATTGAGCTGGCGCGCTATATGACGCCGCCGCTGACGACTATCCATCAGCCGAAAGATGAATTGGGCGAGCTGGCTATTGATGTGTTGATTCATCGGATGGCGCAGCCCGCCTTGCAACAACAGCGACTTCAGCTTACTCCGGTTTTGACGGTGCGTGGGTCGGTTTAGATTTATGCCGTTCTTTAATCAGATTGTTGCCGTCTTTGGCTCTTAGCAGCATGAACATCAGCGCGGACACGATAGTGATCGCTCCCATTGTGATAAAGGTATAGTGGAACTGTTCTACGGTACTGGTGCCCGCAAAACCTTCATAGATACGTAACACCGCCGCGCTGATCGCCACGCCTAAGCTGATAGACAATTGCTGCGTGACGGCCAGCACGCTGTTGCCGCTGCTGGCATTATCGTCCGTCAGATCCGCAAGAGTAATCGTATTCATTGCCGTAAATTGAGTGGACATCGCCATTCCAAGAATGAATAGCGGCAGTACTAGCATCCAGATCGACATGGCGGGAGATTGAAATGAAAACTGGGCAATCATCAGGCCGATAAATACCGTAATGCCGACCAGCGTCTTCCTGTATCCCAAACGTCGTAAAACCTGCGTTACGGTCGATTTCGCGATAATAGAACCCAAGGCTGTTGGCGCCATCATGCAGCCGGCAATCAGTGCCGGGTAGCCAAAACCAACCTGTAGCATTAACGGCATCAAAAAAGGTACGCAGCCTGTGCCCAGACGCGTAGCGAGGTTGCCGGCAATACCGACGGAAAATGTGCGTGTCTTAAACAGCGATAGTGATATTAACGGTGTCGGATGACGGCGGGCGTGGCGGATATAGGCCAATAGCAGAACGATACTGCAAAAAATAATGGCGGATGCGATCCATGTCGCCACAATTTTCTCGCCAAACAGTTCCATTCCGCTGGAAAACAATACCAGACTTAACCCAAAGAGAAAGAAGCCGGTCATGTCAAACTTGCGACGCGGCGTGGTGAAGTTGGGCATATATTTGCGAGCATACAGAATGCCTATAACGCCAATGGGAATATTAATCAGGAAGATCCAGTGCCAGCTTGCCCAGGTCACCAGCACGCCGCCTAATACCGGCCCCAGAATCGGACCTACCAGCCCCGGCATAGTGACAAAGTTAAGAACGGGCAGCAGCTCACTACGCGGATAGGCTCGCAATAACGCCAGTCGCGCCACTGGCATCATCATCGCTCCGCCGACGCCTTGTACGACGCGAAAAATAACCAATTCAGATAGTGAACTGGAGAGCGCGCAGGCCAGCGAGCCTAACGTAAACAGACTTACGGCAACCATAAAGACGCGACGCGTACCGAAGCGGTCAGCCAGCCAGCCGCTTACCGGAATTAACATAGCTACTGTCAGGGTATAACTGATAATAGCGGACTGCATGGCGAGTGGTGAACGGTTAAGGCTATGCGCAATAGCCGGTAAAGCGGTATTCAAAATGGTGGCGTCTAGCGCCTGCATAAAGAAGGCCATCGCCGCGATCCACGGCAGGCCAGCCATACTGCGCGCTTTTTTGCTGGTCATTCAATATCCTGTTAATTATCTGGTCTCTCATTGGGCGCTATTAACAACGCCTGACAGGCCTGGAAAGCGCGTTCGCCGTCGCCATCAGCGATGGCATCAACAATGGCCTGGTGCAAATCCAGCTTTACCACCTCGTTATAGGTGATTGAGGTAAAGTAAGTGCGGTAAACCGAATGAAATAGCGTAGCAAAAGAGATCAAAAAGGGATTGGCGCTCATTTCGTAGATATGCCCGTGCCACGTCATATCTACTTCAATCCAGCGTTCACGCTTAAAATACTTTTTCAGCGCAACCATCTCTTCCATTAAGGTATTCAGCCGCGCTTTCTGCTCAGGTGTGCCGATAATCGCCGCCAGTCGGCAGGCTTGCGGTTCCAGACTGATTCGCATTACCAGGAAATGGTCCACTACCTGATGGAAGTTTTCTTCCGTCATCCACCAGGTTAGCAACTCTTGATCCAGAAAGTTCCAGTTTCCCTGCGGCATCACCCGCGTTCCAATGCGCGGACGGGGTAGCACCATACCTTTAGCCGTCAACGTTTTCACCGCTTCGCGAACTGCCGTTCGACTTACGCCGTATTGCTCGCCCAGTTCTATTTCGCCGGGAAGAATCGTACCAGGGGCGTAGTCACCCTTTAATATCCGCTGCGCCAGCTTTTCAGCCAGAACATAGGATAGATTTTTCTGTGCGGCTAATTGTTGTGCGCTTAAAGGCATGAATGTTCTTCCTTTCTCTTTCGTTTGGTTATTAGTATGCCACCAGGAAGTGTGATTGCGGTTGCAATAACGGCAATTTGCTTATTTTATGGCACGTTAAGCTTGCTGTTGGTGAAAAAAGAAACACTCAGAAAATTATTTTAAATTTCCTCTTGTCAGGCAGAAATAACTCCCTATAATGCGCCACCACTGACACGGAACAACGGCACACAGGCCGCCGGGTCAGCGGGGTTCAGACCAGAACCTCACGGAGAAAAGCGAAAATAAACGCTTGACTCTGAAGCGGGAAGGCGTAATATGCACACCCCGCGCCGCTGAGAAAAGCGCAGCGGCACTGCTCTTTAACAATTTATCAGACAATCTGTGTGGGCACTCGAAGATACGGATTCTTAACGTCCCCGGACGAAAAATGAATAC
>NZ_VXJV01000015.1 GCF_008692785.1 Salmonella enterica subsp. diarizonae | reverse complement strand
TTTGCCTGGCGGCCGTAGCGCGGTGGTCCCACCTGACCCCATGCCGAACTCAGAAGTGAAACGCCGTAGCGCCGATGGTAGTGTGGGGTCTCCCCATGCGAGAGTAGGGAACTGCCAGGCATCAAATAAAACGAAGGGCCCTGTCGCAAGACAGGGCCTTCTGTTTTATCTGTAGTCTGTCGGTGAGCGCTCTCCTGAGGAGGACAAATCCGCCGGGAGCGGATTTGAACGTTGCGCAGCAACGGCCCGGAGGGTGGCGGGCAGGACGCCCGCCATAAACTGCCAGGCATCGAATAGTGAAGAAGCCCATCCTGACGGATGGGCTTTTTTGCGTCTGTGGCCGGGTATGCACTGCCGGATGGCGGCTCCGCCTTATCCGGCCTGCGATTCCATTAGCCATATGCCAGATTCAACAATGGATACGGTTTCCCAAGATCGTCCATCTCCGAACGTCCCGTCACCTTAAATCCCATTTTCTTATAAAATCCAACAGCTTGTGTATTCTGCTCGTTAACATTGGTTGTCAACCCTGGCGCCAGGGTTAACGCATGTTCAACCAACCTCTTACCGATACCCTGACCACGCACGTCCGGATCGATAAACAGCGCATCCATATGTTCACCGGTAAGCAGCATAAATCCTACCGGCTCGTCCTGATCGGTCACGGCAACCCATAGTGGCGCTTCTGGCAGAAAATCGCTCACCAGTTCTTCCAGTTCGGTCCGATAAGCGTCTGACAGAAAATCGTGCGTGGCATCGACTGAGCGACGCCAGATCGCAATCAATTTTTCCCCTTCCCCATGCCTTGAACGGCGAATGTTAATAATCATCTTCACTCCTTTTTTGCTTACTTCTATTCTAATGCAAATGCTGTCGTGAAACTTTCTCACCTTGAACTTGCAGACTCGACATTCGCCTGATTTCTGCGTATCTTCAGCTATCTGGATGTCTAAACGTTTAAACGTGTGTCGTGAGGTTATCAGGTTATGCCGATTCGTGTGCTGGACGAGCTGCCCGCCGTCAATTTTTTACGTGAGGAAAATGTCTTCGTCATGACGACTTCTCGCGCATCAGGACAGGAAATTCGCCCGCTAAAGGTACTTATCCTTAACCTGATGCCGAAGAAGATTGAAGCGGAAAACCAGTTTCTGCGCCTGCTGTCGAACTCGCCATTGCAGGTCGATATTCAACTGCTGCGGATAGATGCTCGCGAGTCGAGAAACACGCCAGCCGAGCATCTGAACAACTTTTACTGTAACTTCGAGGATATCTGCGATCAGAACTTTGATGGGCTTATCGTGACCGGAGCGCCGCTGGGTCTGGTGGAGTTTAATGACGTGGCTTATTGGCCGCAGATTAGGCAGGTGCTGGAATGGGCGAAAGATCACGTCACTTCGACGCTATTTGTCTGTTGGGCCGTTCAGGCCGCGCTCAATATTCTTTATGGTATCCCTAAGCAGACCCGTACAGATAAACTTTCCGGCGTCTATGAACATCACATCCTTCATCCTCATGCTCTGTTGACGCGTGGTTTTGATGATTCGTTTCTTGCGCCACACTCACGTTATGCCGATTTCCCGGCGGCGCTGATACGAGATTATACGGATCTTGACATTCTGGCCGAAACAGAAGAGGGGGATGCGTACCTGTTTGCCAGCAAAGATAAACGTATTGCGTTTGTCACCGGCCATCCTGAATATGACGCTCATACGTTAGCGAGTGAATATTTTCGTGACGTTGAGGCTGGGTTAAATCCGGATATTCCGTACAACTATTTCCCGAAAAACGATCCGCAAAACATACCGCGCGCAACCTGGCGCAGCCACGGTAATTTACTCTTTACTAACTGGCTCAACTATTATGTCTACCAGATTACGCCATATGATCTGCGTCACATGAATCCAACCCTGGATTAATCTTCTGCTCCTGACGATCCTAAAGCGTTTCAGCATAATGAATCAGGCACCTTTGGGTGTTTTTTTCATTTGTGAAATCACCTTCACCTTCTGATTAAACTTTATATCCTTTTTTATCAATAGGTTAAATTTAATTTCCATTAAAAATGGAAATTGTTTTTGATTTTGAATTTTAATTGAGTAGTCTTAGTTGTGTTGAACGAAAAGCGCACAATGATCCTTCGTTCGCATTGGGGATGTATCTGGATCAACGACGAGGAGCAGCATGATGAATCCACAGGCAACCACAACTGATGAATTAACTTTTACCAGGCCGCAAGGCGAGCTGGAAAAGCAAGTCCTGACCGCTGAGGCAGTCGAGTTTTTGACGGAATTAGTCACACGTTTTACGCCAAAACGCAATAAACTCCTGGCTGCACGTATCCAGCAACAGCAGGATATTGATAACGGTAAGTTGCCTGATTTTATTTCGGAAACCACTTCCATTAGAAAAAGTAATTGGCAGATTCGTGGTATTCCTGAGGATTTACAGGATCGCCGGGTGGAAATTACCGGGCCGGTTGAACGTAAAATGGTAATTAATGCCCTGAACGCAAATGTGAAAGTGTTTATGGCGGATTTTGAAGACTCGCTGGCGCCGGACTGGAATAAAGTTATTGATGGTCAAATCAACCTGCGTGATGCGGTGAACGGCACCATTAGCTATACCAACGAAGCCGGAAAAATCTATCAGCTCAAGCCCGATCCGGCCGTATTGATTTGTCGTGTACGCGGTCTGCATCTGCCAGAAAAGCATGTTACCTGGCGGGGTGAAGCAATTCCCGGGAGCCTGTTTGATTTTGCTCTGTATTTTTTCCACAACTACAAAGCGCTGCTCGCTAAAGGTAGCGGCCCGTATTTTTACCTGCCGAAAACGCAAGCCTGGCAGGAGGCTGCCTGGTGGAGCGAAGTCTTCAGCTACGCCGAAGACCGCTTCAACCTGCCGCGCGGTACGATCAAAGCGACCCTGTTGATTGAAACCCTGCCTGCTGTTTTCCAGATGGATGAGATTCTTCATGCGCTGCGTGATCATATCGTCGGCCTCAACTGTGGTCGCTGGGATTATATTTTCAGCTATATCAAGACGTTGAAAAATCACCCGGATCGCGTCCTGCCGGACAGGCAGGTGGTAACGATGGACAAACCGTTTCTGAGTGCCTACTCGCGCCTGCTGATCAAAACCTGTCACAAGCGCGGCGCGTTCGCGATGGGCGGTATGGCGGCGTTTATCCCGAGTAAAGATGTTGAACGCAACAATCAGGTCCTTGCCAAAGTGAAAGCGGATAAAGCGCTGGAAGCTAACAACGGCCACGACGGCACGTGGATTGCGCATCCCGGGTTGGCGGATACCGCAATGGCAGTCTTTAACGAGGTACTGGGCGAGCACAAAAATCAGTTGTTCATTACTCGTGATGAAGATGCGCCGATTACCGCTGAGCAGTTACTGGAGCCGTGTGAAGGCGAACGTACAGAAGCGGGAATGCGCGCCAATATTCGCGTGGCAGTGCAGTACATTGAAGCGTGGATCTCCGGCAATGGCTGTGTACCGATTTACGGTCTGATGGAGGATGCCGCGACGGCGGAAATCTCACGAACCTCTATCTGGCAGTGGATTCACCATGAGAAAACACTGAGCAATGGAAAACCCGTAACGAAAGCGCTTTTCCGCGAAATGTTGGCGGAAGAGATGCGGGTAATCCAGGACGAACTGGGCGAGCACCGCTACAGCAGCGGGCGTTTCGACGATGCCGCACGTCTGATGGAGCAAATCACCACCTCAGATGACTTAATCGACTTCCTCACCCTGCCGGGCTATCGCTTACTGGCTTAATTCACCACATAACAATATGGAGCATCTGCACATGAAAACCCGTACTCAACAAATCGAAGAATTACAGAAAGAGTGGACACAACCGCGCTGGGAAGGCATCACCCGCCCGTACAGTGCGGAGGAGGTGGTGAAATTACGCGGATCGGTTAACCCTGAATGCACGCTGGCACAGCTCGGCGCCGCGAAAATGTGGCGGCTGTTGCACGGAGAAGCGAAAAAAGGCTATATCAACAGTCTTGGCGCGCTGACCGGCGGTCAGGCGTTGCAACAGGCGAAAGCCGGTATTGAGGCGGTCTATCTCTCCGGCTGGCAGGTCGCGGCGGATGCCAACCTTGCATCCAGCATGTACCCGGATCAATCGTTGTATCCGGCAAACTCTGTTCCGGCGGTGGTGGATCGGATCAACAACACTTTCCGTCGTGCGGATCAGATCCAGTGGGCATCCGGTATTGAACCCAACGATCCGCGCTATGTGGATTACTTCCTGCCGATCGTTGCTGATGCGGAAGCCGGTTTTGGCGGCGTTCTGAATGCCTTCGAACTGATGAAATCGATGATTGAAGCCGGTGCAGCGGCGGTACACTTCGAAGATCAGTTGGCGTCGGTGAAAAAGTGCGGGCATATGGGCGGCAAGGTGCTGGTCCCCACGCAGGAGGCGATTCAGAAACTGGTTGCTGCGCGTCTGGCCGCTGATGTGATGGGCGTCCCGACGCTGGTGATTGCGCGTACCGATGCGGATGCGGCAGATCTGATCACCTCCGACTGCGATCCCTATGACAGCGGTTTTATTACCGGTGAACGCACCAGCGAAGGTTTCTACCGCACCCATGCGGGCATTGAGCAGGCGATCAGCCGCGGTCTGGCGTATGCCCCGTATGCCGATCTGGTGTGGTGCGAGACCTCTACGCCGGATCTCGAACTGGCGCGTCGTTTTGCCGATGCTATCCACGCGAAGTATCCGGGAAAACTGCTGGCCTATAACTGTTCGCCGTCCTTCAACTGGCAGAAAAATCTGGACGACAAGACCATTGCCAGCTTCCAGCAGCAGTTGTCGGACATGGGTTACAAATACCAGTTTATTACCCTGGCGGGCATCCACAGCATGTGGTTCAACATGTTCGACCTGGCGCATGCATACGCTCAGGGCGAGGGTATGAAACACTATGTTGAGAAGGTTCAACAACCCGAGTTCGCCGCGGCGAAAGACGGCTACACCTTTGTTTCCCACCAGCAGGAAGTGGGTACAGGTTACTTCGACAAAGTCACCACCATTATCCAGGGCGGCGCGTCATCCGTTACCGCGTTAACAGGATCGACGGAAGAATCGCAGTTTTGATTGATGCCCGGTGGCGCAGCGCTTACCGGGCCTACAGATATCGTAGGCCGGATAAGCAAACGCGCCATCCGGCATGACGTGGTGCCGGATGGGGGAAAAAATGCCGCGTTGCCTGGAATTACTGATTGCTCAAACCATCCTGCAAGGCTTTGACGCGCAGTATGGTCGATTTCTGGAAGTGACTTCCGGCGCGCAGCAGCGTTTTGAACAGGCCGACTGGCAGGCCGTCCAACAGGCGATGAAAAGCCGTATCCATCTCTATGATCATCATGTGGGTCTGGTGGTGGAGCAACTGCGTTGTATTACCGATGGCAAAAGTACCGACGCGGATTTCCTTTTACGCGTTAAAGAGCATTACACCCGGCTGTTGCCGGATTACCCGCGCTTCGAGATTGCGGAGAGCTTTTTCAACTCCGTTTATTGCCGGTTATTTGACCACCGCTCGTTAACACCCGAGCGGTTGTTTATTTTCAGTTCACAACCGGAGCGCCGCTTCCGTACTATCCCGCGTCCGCTGGCCAAAGACTTCTTTCCCGATCACGGTTGGGAGTCGCTGTTGATGCGGATACTCAGTGATTTACCGCTGCGTCTGCCCTGGCAGAATAAAAGCCGGGATATCCGCTATATCATCGCGCACCTGACTGAAACATTGGGCGAGGACGCGCTACCTCGCTGCCATGTCCAGGTGGCGAACGAGTTGTTTTACCGTAATAAAGCGGCCTGGCTGGTAGGTAAATTAACCACACCTGACGGTATGCTGCCGTTTTTATTGCCGATTCATCGCACTGATGAGGGCGAACTGTTTGTCGATACCTGCCTGACCACTACGGCAGAAGCGAGCATTGTGTTTGGTTTTGCCCGCTCTTATTTTATGGTGTATGCGCCGCTGCCTGCCGCGCTGGTTGAGTGGTTGCGTGAAATCCTGCCGGGCAAAACCACCGCCGAGCTGTATATGGCGATTGGCTGCCAGAAACATGCGAAAACCGAAAGCTACCGCGAATATTTGTGTTATCTGGCTGAAAGCGATGAGAAATTCATTGAGGCGCCTGGCATCCGCGGCATGGTGATGTTGGTGTTTACTCTGCCAGGTTTCGACCGGGTATTTAAAATCATTAAAGACAAATTCGCCCCGCAGAAAGAGATGTCTGCCGCCCATGTGCGTGCCTGTTATCAACTGGTAAAAGAGCATGATCGCGTCGGTCGTATGGCGGATACCCAGGAGTTTGAGAATTTCGTGCTGGATAAACGGCAAATCGATCCGGCGCTGATGGCGCTGTTACGGCAAGAAGCGCCAGAGAAGATTACCGATCTTGGGGAACAGATCGTCATTCGCCATCTCTATATTGAACGTCGCATGGTGCCGCTCAATATCTGGCTGGAACAGGTAGAAGGCCAGCAGTTGCGCGATGCGATAGAAGAATATGGTAATGCGATTCGCCAGCTTGCCGCCGCTAATATTTTCCCCGGCGATATGTTGTTTAAAAACTTTGGCGTTACCCGTCATGGTCGCGTGGTGTTCTACGACTACGATGAAATTTGCTACATGACGGAAGTGAATTTCCGCGATATTCCGCCAGCGCGTTATCCGGAAGACGAACTGGCCAGCGAACCCTGGTATAGCGTCTCGCCGGGTGACGTTTTCCCGGAGGAGTTTCGTCACTGGCTATGCGCCGATCCGCGTATCGGGCCATTGTTTGAAGAGATGCATGCCGACCTGTTTCGCGCCGATTACTGGCGCGCGCTACAGACGCGTATTAAAGAAGGGCATATAGAAGATGTGTATGCCTATCGTCGTCGCCAGCGCTTTGGCGTACGCTACGGCGCGATCTCGAGTACGGCAAACTCTTCGTAAACCAGTTCCATCTCCGGGGACCAATTACCCTCGCGCTCAAAAAAGGCCCGGTGTGCCGTTTGCCAGTACGCCAGGCTAAGATCGCCTTCGCCTTCCAGTGCGGCGAGATCGGCGCTCATCTCGTTAAAACGGATCAGCCTGAGCGTCAGCGTGCGTATGACGCACACGGCGTCGCCTGTGCCGTTGAGCACAATGTGATATGCCCCGGGCGTGACAGGGGGCTGCTCTTTCTGATAGCTAACCAGCGAGCTACAGGTGCCACGCTTTTTACCGGCGACCACCAGCGCCGCCAGCTCGTCGGCCAGCGTCGGCGAATCACCGAAAGACCAACAGAAGGCCTGTGGGTACTTCTCCTGCCAGTATAATTTCAGGCTGCTCATTTCAGCGAACTCCACCATACGCCAGCGTCACTTCTTTTGCCGCTTTAATCACCATGGCGCCAAGTTCGGTGACGCGATCGTCGGTAATGCGTGAGCAGGGGCCGGAAATAGAGAGGGCCGCAAACGGTTCGCGGTGCTCGTCATAAATACACGAGGCCACGCAGCGCAGACCGAGCGCATGTTCTTCATCGTCAAAGGAGTAGCCGCGCTTGCGTGTCTGGGCGAGGTCATCTTTCAGATGGATCGGCGACACCAGCGTCGCATGGGTATAAGCGTGCAACCCCTTGCGGTGCAGCAGACTTGTAACCTGCTCCTCACTGAGTTGCGATAAAAACGCCTTGCCCGCCCCGGACGCATGCATCGGCAGTTTACCGCCAATAGGAGCGGACATGCGCATCAATTGCGTGCACTGCACCTGGTCGATAATAATGGCCTGATGGTCGCTCTGGTCGAGTACGGCAAGGTTTACCGTTTCGCCGGAGTCCTCCATCAGCTTGCGCAAAATCGGATGGACAATCGCCAGCAGATTACGGCTCTGCAAAAAGCTGCTGCCGACGATAAACGCGTGTGCGCCTACGGCCCAGTGGCCCAGCTCACCGACCTGGCGGACAAACCCCTGCTGTTGCATGGTGGTGAGTAGACGGTGAGTGGTGGAATTAGGTAAACCCGCCTGCTGCGCCAGTTCGGTCAGCGCGACGCTACCGTTGGACTCCGCAATCCACTCCAGCAGCTTAAGACCGCGGGTTAAAGACTGAACCTGCCCGGTTACGGGTGCAGTGGTAGCGGTAGGTTTTCTCCCGCGTTTCGCGGGAACAGGGGCAACCATGGCAGACTCCTTTTTCTGTATCGTGGAAATCATTTTCGTTTTATTTAATTATAATGCAAGAGTTCCTGAACTGATCGGATGAGTGACCGACAACAAGCTGCCTGATGGCGCTTCGTTTATCAGGCCTACCAGGGATCGTAGGCCGAATAAGGTGCTTGCGCCGCCATCCGGCAAAACAGAACCAATAGCGTCAGCAAGCTGAACATGTCTCATGTTGCCCGTTGTTCTCTTTTCCGCCAGCATGCTTTGTGCCAGTATGACTCGTTACGTGGAGTGTTGTCGGGAGCGAGTGTGAGCAGCAAAGTTGAACAACTGCGTGCGCAGTTAAATGAACGTATTCTGGTGCTGGACGGCGGTATGGGCACTATGATCCAGAGTTATCGTCTACATGAAGAAGATTTCCGCGGGGAGCGCTTTGCTGACTGGTCCTGCGACCTGAAAGGCAACAACGACCTGCTGGTACTCAGCAAGCCGGAGGTGATCGCCGCTATCCACAACGCCTACTTTGAGGCTGGCGCGGATATCATCGAAACCAACACCTTTAACTCGACAACCATTGCGATGGCGGATTACCGGATGGAATCCCTGTCGGCGGAAATTAACTATGCGGCGGCCAAACTGGCGCGCGCCTGCGCCGATGAATGGTCCGCGCGAACACCAGAAAAACCGCGCTTTGTTGCGGGCGTGCTTGGTCCAACTAACCGCACGGCCTCCATTTCACCGGACGTCAACGACCCGGCGTTTCGTAATATCACCTTCGATCAACTGGTGGCGGCCTACCGTGAATCCACCAAAGCGCTGGTGGAAGGTGGCGCAGACCTGATTCTGATTGAGACCGTTTTTGACACCCTGAATGCGAAAGCGGCGGTCTTCGCGGTGAAAGAGGAGTTTGAGGCGTTGGGCGTAGACTTGCCGATCATGATTTCCGGCACCATCACCGACGCTTCCGGGCGCACGCTTTCCGGCCAGACTACCGAAGCGTTCTATAACTCGCTGCGCCATGCCGAGGCGCTCACCTTTGGCCTTAACTGCGCTCTGGGGCCGGATGAACTGCGCCAGTACGTCCAGGAGCTGTCGCGCATTGCCGAATGCTACGTTACCGCGCACCCGAACGCTGGCCTGCCAAACGCCTTTGGCGAATACGATCTGGACGCCGATACGATGGCGAAGCACATTCGCGAATGGGCGCAAGCGGGCTTCCTGAATATCGTTGGCGGCTGCTGCGGTACCACGCCGGAACATATTGCGGCGATGAGCCGCGCAGTAGAACACTTGCCGCCGCGTAAGCTGCCGGAAATCCCGGTCGCCTGCCGTCTCTCTGGCCTGGAGCCGCTAAATATTGGCGATGACAGCCTGTTCGTCAACGTCGGCGAACGTACCAACGTCACCGGTTCGGCGAAATTTAAACGCCTGATCAAAGAAGAGAAATACAGTGAAGCGCTGGATGTTGCCCGTCAGCAGGTAGAAAGCGGCGCGCAGATTATTGATATCAACATGGATGAGGGGATGCTTGATGCCGAAGCGGCGATGGTACGTTTCCTCAGTCTGATTGCCGGTGAGCCGGACATTGCCCGTGTGCCAATCATGATCGACTCCTCCAAATGGGAGGTTATCGAAAAAGGGCTGAAGTGCATCCAGGGTAAAGGCATCGTTAATTCCATCTCGATGAAAGAGGGGGTGGAAACTTTTATCCATCACGCGAAGCTGCTGCGTCGCTACGGCGCGGCAGTGGTGGTCATGGCCTTTGACGAACAGGGACAGGCCGACACCCGCGAGCGTAAAATCGAAATTTGCCGCCGTGCCTACAATATTCTGACCAAAGAGGTCGGTTTCCCGCCGGAAGACATTATTTTCGATCCAAACATCTTCGCCGTAGCGACCGGTATCGACGAGCACAACAACTACGCGCAGGACTTTATCGGCGCTTGTGAAGATATTAAACGTGAACTGCCGCACGCGCTGATCTCCGGCGGTGTCTCTAACGTTTCGTTCTCATTCCGCGGCAACGATCCGGTGCGCGAGGCGATTCACGCTGTATTCCTCTACTACGCCATCCGTAATGGCATGGATATGGGCATCGTCAACGCCGGGCAACTGGCGATTTATGACGACCTGCCTGCCGAACTGCGCGATGCAGTTGAAGATGTCATTCTTAACCGTCGCGATGACGGCACCGAGCGTTTGCTGGATCTGGCGGAGAAATATCGCGGTAGTAAAACCGACGAGGCCGCCAATTCCCAGCAAGCGGAATGGCGCTCCTGGGATGTCAAAAAACGCCTCGAATATTCGCTGGTGAAAGGCATTACCGAGTTTATCGAGCAGGATACCGAAGAAGCCCGCCAGCAGGCCGCACGCCCGATTGAGGTGATAGAAGGGCCGCTGATGGACGGCATGAATGTGGTCGGCGACCTGTTTGGCGAAGGGAAAATGTTCCTGCCGCAGGTGGTGAAATCCGCCCGCGTGATGAAACAAGCGGTGGCTTACCTGGAGCCGTTTATCGAAGCCAGCAAAGAGAAAGGTTCCAGCAACGGCAAGATGGTGATTGCCACCGTGAAGGGCGATGTTCACGACATTGGTAAAAATATCGTCGGCGTGGTGCTGCAATGCAACAACTACGAAATTATCGATCTTGGCGTGATGGTGCCAGCGGATAAAATCCTTAAAACCGCCCGTGAAGTGAACGCGGACCTGATCGGCCTCTCCGGGCTGATTACCCCGTCGCTGGACGAGATGGTTAACGTGGCGAAAGAGATGGAGCGTCAGGGCTTCACGATTCCACTACTGATCGGCGGCGCGACCACTTCGAAAGCGCATACGGCGGTAAAAATCGAGCAGAACTACAGCGGTCCGACGGTTTACGTGCAGAATGCTTCGCGTACCGTGGGCGTGGTGGCGGCGCTACTCTCCGACACCCAGCGCGATGATTTTGTCGCCCGTACCCGCAAAGAGTATGAAACGGTGCGTATTCAGCACGCCCGCAAAAAACCGCGCACGCCGCCGGTCACGCTGGAAGCGGCGCGCGATAACGATCTGGCATTCGATTGGGAACGCTACACCCCGCCGGTAGCTCACCGTCTGGGCGTGCAGGAGGTGGAAGCAAGCATCGAAACCCTGCGCAACTACATTGACTGGACGCCGTTCTTTATGACCTGGTCGCTGGCAGGCAAATACCCGCGCATTCTGGAAGATGAGGTGGTGGGCGAGGAGGCCAAACGGCTGTTTAAAGACGCCAATGACATGCTGGATAAACTGAGCGCGGAGAAACTGTTGAATCCGCGTGGCGTGGTTGGGCTGTTTCCGGCGAACCGCGTCGGCGATGACATCGAAATTTATCGCGACGAAACCCGTACTCATGTGCTGACGGTCAGCCACCACCTGCGCCAGCAGACCGAGAAAGTGGGTTTTGCCAACTACTGTCTGGCGGATTTTGTCGCGCCGAAACTGAGTGGAAAAGCAGACTACATCGGCGCGTTTGCAGTCACTGGCGGTCTTGAAGAAGACGCCCTGGCTGATGCTTACGAGGCGCAACACGACGACTATAACAAGATCATGGTGAAAGCGATTGCCGACCGTCTGGCGGAAGCGTTTGCCGAGTATCTACATGAGCGCGTGCGTAAGGTTTACTGGGGTTATGCACCAGGAGAGAGCCTCAGTAATGAAGAGCTGATCCGCGAAAACTACCAGGGGATTCGCCCGGCGCCGGGTTATCCTGCCTGCCCGGAACATACCGAAAAAGGCACTATCTGGCAGCTACTGGATGTCGAAAAACACACCGGGATGAAGCTCACCGAATCTTTCGCCATGTGGCCTGGCGCGTCGGTCTCCGGCTGGTACTTCAGCCATCCTGAGAGCAAATACTTCGCAGTGGCGCAGATCCAACGCGATCAGGTGACAGATTATGCTTTCCGTAAAGGAATGAGCGTTGAGGACGTTGAGCGGTGGCTAGCGCCGAACCTGGGCTACGATGCGGACTGATTCATAAAATCGTCACTTTTCCTTACAACTCACAGGACGTTCGTTGAGCGTCCTGTCTCTTTCTTACAATTAAACCCTTATACTGAAGGAAGGCTCTACGCTGAATTTGCCGGATGGCGGCGTAAACGCCTTATCCAGCTTATGGTATTGCGCATAGTAAGCCCGGTGACGGGCAATGCAAGTAGGCCTTAACGCTGTGCGCCATCAGGCAATTTATCGCAAGTGAGCTTCAGGAAAACGTATAACGATAAGGAGAACCTGACGCCGTGTTAACTTTGCTCCATCTACTTTCTGCCGTTGCGCTGTTGGTGTGGGGAACACATATCGTTCGTACTGGCGTAATGCGCGTGTTTGGCGCGCGTCTGCGCACTGTTCTCAGCCGCAGTGTGGAAAAGAAACCGCTCGCCTTTTGTGCGGGTATCGGTGTTACCGCGCTGGTACAAAGCAGTAACGCCACCACCTTATTGGTAACGTCGTTTGTCGCCCAGGATCTTGTCGCCCTGACGCCAGCGCTGGTGATTGTGTTGGGCGCCGATGTGGGTACTGCGCTAATGGCGCGTATTCTCACCTTTGATTTGTCGTGGCTATCGCCGCTACTAATTTTTATTGGCGTGATCTTCTTTTTGGGACGTAAGCAGTCCCGCGCCGGACAGCTTGGTCGCGTCGGTATCGGGCTTGGCCTGATTCTACTGGCGCTGGAGCTGATTGTGCAGGCGGTGACGCCGATCACTCAAGCTAATGGCGTGCAGGTAATTTTCGCGTCGCTGACGGGCGACATTATGCTGGATGCGCTGATTGGCGCGATGTTCGCCATTATCAGTTATTCCAGCCTGGCGGCGGTGTTGCTGACGGCAACCCTGACGGCAGCGGGGATTATATCGTTCCCGGTCGCGTTGTGTCTGGTTATCGGTGCCAACCTGGGATCGGGGCTGCTGGCGATGCTTAATAACAGCGCCGCCAATGCTGCCGCGCGTCGCGTGGCGCTCGGCAGCCTATTGTTCAAATTGATCGGCAGCCTGGTCATCCTACCGTTTGTCCATCCGCTAGCGAATCTGATGGATGAGCTGCCGCTACCGAAATCAGAGCTGGTGATCTATTTCCACGTTTTCTATAACCTGGTGCGCTGCCTGGCGATGGTTCCATTTGCCGAGCTGATGGCGCGTTTTTGTAAACGGATTATTCGTGATGAGCCTGAACTGGATACCCATCTGAAGCCGAAACATCTGGATGTCAGCGCGCTGGATACGCCAACGTTGGCGCTGGCTAATGCTGCCCGTGAGGTGTTGCGCATTGGCGATGCGATGGAACAGATGATGGAAGGGCTAAAAAAGGTCATGCACGGCGAGCCGCGTGAAGAGAAAGCGCTGCGCAAGCTGGCGGATGACGTTAACGTGCTCTACACCGCGATTAAGCTTTATCTGGCGCGAATGCCGAAAGACGAGCTGGCGGCGGAGGAGTCCCGCCGGTGGGCGGAGATTATCGAGATGGCCCTGAACCTCGAACAGGCGTCGGATATTATCGAGCGAATGGGCAGTGAGATTGCCGACAAGTCGCTGGCGGCGCGTCGGGCATTTTCAGAAGAAGGATTGAAAGAACTGGATGCGCTTTACGATCAACTGCTCAGTAATCTGCAACTGGCGATGTCGGTCTTTTTCTCCGGCGATGTCACCAGCGCCCGTCGGTTGCGCCGCAGTAAACATCGCTTCCGTATACTTAATCGCCGATACTCACATGCGCATGTCGACCGCCTGCACCAGCAGAACGTGCAAAGCATTGAAACCAGCTCGCTCCATTTAGGGCTTCTGGGCGATATGAAGCGTCTTAACTCACTGTTCTGTTCGGTCGCCTATAGCGTACTGGAACAGCCGGATCAGGACGAGGAACGGGGCGATTATTAAGTGAAATGCCGGATGGCGGCGTAAACGTCTTCTGGTCTACGGAGAACATGCGTGTAGGCCCGCCATCCGGCATTCAATGTGGCCAGGGATTAAAAGCGATGACCCGCCTCCAGCGCCACTGCCTCTTCGCCCGCTTTAAACACCCAGGTGGTATTCGGGCCGCCGAGAACCGCCTGGCCGTTGCTCACCTGAATCCAGTTACCTTCCGGCAAACCAATCACTGTCAGTTCCGGCGCGACCACCAGCAGTTCACGAATACGCTGCTCGCGGGTCTCGCCCTTATGGCCTTCCGGCAAGGCGTTAGTGAAGTGAGGATTAATTTGCAGCGGGAACAGATCCAGCGCGTCGAAACCGTTTGGATCGACGATCGGCATATCGTTAGTCGTGCGGATAGTCGGGCAGGCAAAATTGGCGCCCGCGCTCCAGCCGATATACAGCGCACCGCGTTTTACCCTGTCCGCCACCGGCGCCAGCAGCCCGCGTTCACGCGATTCTTTCAGTAGCTGGAAGGTATTTCCGCCGCCGACAATAATGATTTCCGCTTTCTCAATCGCCGCAAGCGGATCGGCGACACGATGAATCCCTGTGACGTTTATGCCTAATGGCGCAAGCACCTCTGCGGTTTTATCCGTGTACTCATCCCATGTTTGCGTGACCCCGGCAAACGGAATAAACACGGCTGAGCGTCGACCGTTCAACTGATTCGCTATCAGCGGCAGAGCGTGTTCCAGCCAGGCTTTACCCGGCAGCGTCGAGTTACTTAATAAAAGCAGTTCCATTACTTCTCCACATCATCAGGAAATGTCAAAACGCAATAATGCTACCATTATCCATTTATTGCCTTACTGACATGGCTCATGATGTTGCGCGTGTTACGGGCAAAGCATGCGAAGCGCAGGGACGCTAAAAGTGAAACCAGGCCAGATCTGTCATCTGGTATAGCCTGAAAAATTACAGGTATAATCCGCAAAATTATTTAACGAGTTTAGAGACGAAAATGGCAAAACTGACCTTACAAGAGCAACTGTTACAAGCGGGATTAGTGACCAGTAAAAAAATGGCCAAAGTCCAACGCACGGCTAAAAAATCACGCGTTCAGGCTCGTGAGGCCAGAGAGGCGGTGGAAGAAAATAAAAAGGCGCAACTTGAGCGTGATAAACAACTCAGTGATCAGCAAAAACAAGCGGTTTTAGCGAAAGAGTTTAAAGCTCAGGTTAAGCAACTCATTGAAATGAATAGAATCAATGTATCTAAAGGCGATATTGGTTTTAACTTCACAGATAATAACGTCATCAAAAAAATAGACGTGGATAAGCTCACCCAGACGCAACTGATTAATGGTCGTCTCGCGATTGCGCGTCTGGTTATCGAGAATAGCGGGGAATGTGAATATGCGATTATTCCCGCGAGCGTCGCCGATAAAATTGCACAACGAGATGCGGACAGTATTGTCGTAAACAGTGCGCTGAGTCAGGAAGAGCAGGACGAAGATGATCCGTATGCCGATTTTAAAGTTCCCGACGATTTGATGTGGTAAGTCACATTACCAATGTTTATGTAGAAAAAATTTCTCAGAGAGTAAATATGCTGACCGACACATCTACCCGACTTAATAAATATATCAGTGAAAGCGGCATCTGTTCACGTCGCGAGGCGGACCGCTTTATCGAACAGGGCAACGTTTTTATCAACGGCAAACGCGCCGCTATTGGCGATCAGGTGGTCGCTGGGGATGTTGTTAAAGTAAATGGTCGGTTGATTGAGCCGCGAGAAGCGGATGATTTAGTGCTGATTGCGCTGAATAAACCGGTTGGCATTGTCAGTACCACTGAAGACGGCGAGCGCGACAACATCGTCGATTTTGTGAACCACAGCAAACGTATCTTCCCGATTGGCCGTCTGGATAAGGATTCGCAGGGGCTGATATTTCTGACTAACCACGGCGATCTGGTCAATAAGATTCTGCGTGCCGGTAACGATCATGAAAAAGAGTATCTGGTGACGGTGGATAAACCCGTTACCGACGAGTTTATTCGTGGTATGGGCGCGGGTGTACCGATTATTGGTACTGTCACCAAAAAATGTAAGGTGAAAAAAGAGGCGCCGTTTGTCTTTCGCATCATCCTGGTGCAGGGGCTAAATCGTCAGATCCGTCGTATGTGTGAACACTTTGGTTATGAAGTGAAGAAGCTGGAGCGTACGCGCATTATGAACGTCAGCCTGAGCGGGATTCCGCTGGGCGAGTGGCGCGATCTGACGGACGATGAGCTGATCGATCTGTTTAAATTGATTGAGCGTTCTTCTTCCGAAGCCAAAACAAAAACCAAAGCGAAGCCGAAAACTGCGGGCATTAAGCGTCCGGTCGTTGCGATCGAAAAAAGCAATGATAAAGCGCGCCCGGCATCGAGCGGTAAACGCTTTACCTCGCCGGGAAGAAAGAAGAAAGGACGTTAACGTCTGCCGCGCGTCGGCGTATTTGCCGACCAGGAGAATGACGCTTCCGTATCGGGTTTATACGCCTGCTTTTTCTTCAACTGGCGGGCTTTTTTCGCTTCAGCCTCACGCAGCGCCATCAGCTTATCGATGTACTCCTTTTTTACGCTGTTGGTCTCAGAATTGGTCAGCGGACGACCGTGCGCAATACGGGCGCGGTCCAGCAACGTTTTCAGTTCGCGTTGTTCGCGCTCGGTCATCTCTTTTTGGGTAATGCGGGGGAGTGCCATACGGGTGCCCTCAGTTAGCCGATGCATTTAGTCTACGGCAATACGGAACGGGCGGATAGCGTGTAGGCCGGGTAAGCTTGCGCCACCCGGCAATATTTTAATTTTCCTTTGCCGTTTCGCCCGATTTTTCAACAATCAGGCATCCTGAACAGCAATGCCAGCAGCCATGCCGCGAGCAACATCACCAGATAGTGCAGGAATATCCCTGCGGCGACCGGGGCTGGGCGGGAGAGCACGCGTTTAAAGCCGTCAACGTTAAGATGGACGCTCATACCGAACATAACAACATCAATAGTGTCGCGACCCACGGACCAACAGGGGGGTAAAGGTGGATAGTGTGTAATACGCAATGTTATGGTTTATCGCGTGAAGGAAGATTATTCAAATAAGTTATGCTCATGATCCACTATGGGCACATGACAGGCCGGATAAGGCGCTTACATCGCCATCCGGCAGCGTATTGTCTGATAGCGCTCACCCGCTGTCGTGTCAGGGCGATTATTCAAATAAGTTATGATGTAGCTTCTGTACCACCTGCTCGGCATCGTCTCCCGGCACGAGGAAGCACAGATTGTGGCTGGAGGCGCCGTAACAAATCATGCGAATGTTGAACGGTTCCAGGACGCCGAACACCTCTTTACCAACGCCGCAAGCTTTTGACAGGTTGTTGCCAATCAGCGCGACCAGCGCCAGTCCTTCTTCGACTTCTACCCGACACAGTGCGGAAAGCTCCATCAATAAGGATTGTGTCAGTAACGTATCGCCCGTGGAGGTGGAGCCGGTAGTATCCAGCGTTAGCGCGATGCTCACCTCCGAAGTGGTAATCAGATCCACCGAAATATTATGCCGCGCCAGAATGCCGAACACTTCGGCCAGGAAACCTCGCGAATGCAGCATATTCAGGCTGTGCAGAGTCAATAGCGTTTGATTGCGGCGCAGCGCCAGCGCACGGAACAGCGGCGGGTTTTGGGTTTTATTGCACACCAGCGTACCGCCCGCTTGCGGATCTTTACTGGAGCCAACGAAGACCGGGATATCGCTGCGCACGGCCGGGAGCAAGGTGGCTGGATGCAGCACTTTTGCGCCGAAGGTTGCCATCTCCGCCGCTTCTTCAAAGTCGATTTCATCAATTCGCTGCGCGACAGGCACTACGCGCGGGTCGGTGGTGTAAATACCGGGCACATCTGTCCAGATATCAACCCGCGCGGCATGGAGCGCTTCAGCCAGCAATGCTGCCGTATAGTCGCTGCCGCCGCGTCCTAACGTCGTGGTGCGGCCTTTGCTTTCACTGCCGATAAAGCCCTGAGTAATGACCAACGTTTCGCTCAGGCGCGGGAGCAACTGCTGCGCGGCCAGTTCCGCAAGCGCTGTGACGTCCGGTTCCGCACGGCCAAAGCGAGCGCTGGTACGCATCACTTTGCGCACGTCGAACCAGTGGGCCTGCACATCGCGTTCACGCAGGATCTCAACAAATAGCAGGGTAGACATCAGCTCGCCGTGGCTGACCAGTTCATCGGTCAGGGCCGCCGATGTCGCCAGCGATGCCGCCTCCGCCAGAATAGTGATATTTTCCAGTAGGCGTTCAATCTCTTCGCGAATGACATTTGGATGACGCAGACGCTCAAGGATATCGAACTGGATTTTACGGATGGCGTCGAGCGTGGCGAAACGTTCGCCGGGCTCCATCCCTTCGGCCAGCGCTACCAGCAGGTTAGTGATGCCGGCAGAAGCGGAAAGCACGACTAAACGAACATTGGCGTCGGCAAGTACGATATCCGCGCTACGGTTCATGGCGGCAAAATCGGCGACGCTGGTACCGCCAAATTTGGAAACAACGATCTCTGTCATATCAACCTCGTGTCAGGAAATGAAAAACGCGACCATGGCACAAGGGCAGAACAGAAACCGGTGCAGGCGCAAATGCAAGTAACGTATTTATAAATAAAAGTTGTGGCCTGGACTGTCAACGTTGGGATTATGCGGATTTTTTATGCTGAGTTTAGGCTCAGTAACAGCGCTTATAACCACGATACCCGTCTGTAGGTATGTTGGCTTATCTGTGCGCCCGGAGACTCACTCACTTGCCGCCTTTCTGCACCTCGAATTATTTAGGGTATATACTTTTTATCCTCATTCGACAGTGCCTGGGGCAACGGCACTAAAACAATCACACTTTTCTGTGACTGGCGTTACAATCGACTCCAGTCACAATTCTCAAATCAGAAGAGTATTGCTAATGAAAAATATCAATCCAACGCAGACTTCTGCCTGGCAGGCGCTCCAGAAACACTACGACGAAATGAAAGACGTTATGATCGCTGAGCTTTTCGCGAAAGATAGCGACCGTTTCGCTAAGTTTTCCGCGACTTTTGACGATCTGATGCTGGTGGATTTCTCCAAAAACCGCATCACCGAAGAGACGCTGGCAAAATTACAGGATCTGGCGAAAGAGACCGATCTGGCTGGCGCGATTAAATCTATGTTCTCCGGCGAGAAGATCAACCGCACCGAAGACCGCGCCGTGCTGCACGTGGCGCTGCGTAACCGTAGCAATACGCCGATCATCGTGGACGGCAAAGATGTGATGCCGGAAGTGAACGCCGTGCTTGAGAAGATGAAAACCTTCTCGGAAGCGATTATCTCCGGTCAGTGGAAAGGCTACACTGGTAAGGCCATCACCGACGTGGTGAACATTGGTATCGGCGGTTCCGACCTCGGCCCGTTCATGGTGACCGAAGCGCTGCGTCCGTATAAAAATCACCTGAATATGCACTTCGTCTCTAACGTTGATGGTACCCACATCGCTGAAGTGCTGAAAAAAGTGAACCCGGAAACGACTCTGTTCCTGGTGGCGTCGAAAACCTTCACCACGCAGGAAACCATGACCAACGCCCACAGCGCGCGCGACTGGTTCCTGAAAACCGCAGGCGATGAAAAACACGTGGCGAAACACTTTGCTGCGCTCTCCACCAACGCCAAAGCGGTCGGCGAATTTGGTATCGACACGGCCAATATGTTCGAGTTCTGGGACTGGGTCGGCGGTCGTTACTCGCTGTGGTCTGCCATCGGTCTGTCCATTATTCTGTCCGTCGGTTTCGACAACTTTGTCGAGCTGCTTTCCGGCGCGCATGCAATGGACAAGCATTTCTCCACCACTCCGGCGGAGAAAAACCTGCCCGTTCTGTTGGCGTTGATTGGCATCTGGTACAACAATTTCTTCGGCGCGGAAACCGAAGCCATTCTGCCGTACGACCAGTACATGCACCGTTTCGCCGCCTACTTCCAGCAGGGCAACATGGAATCCAACGGTAAATACGTGGACCGTAACGGCAACGCCGTGGATTACCAGACAGGCCCAATTATCTGGGGCGAACCAGGCACCAACGGTCAGCACGCGTTTTATCAACTGATTCACCAGGGTACTAAAATGGTGCCGTGTGATTTTATCGCCCCGGCTATCACCCATAACCCGCTATCCGATCATCATCAGAAGCTGCTGTCTAACTTCTTTGCGCAAACCGAAGCGCTGGCGTTTGGTAAATCCCGCGAGGTGGTTGAGCAGGAATATCGCGATCAGGGTAAAGATCCGGCGCAGCTTGAACACGTTGTGCCATTCAAAGTGTTTGAAGGCAACCGCCCGACCAACTCTATCCTGCTGCGCGAAATTACGCCGTTCAGCCTGGGCGCGCTGATTGCGCTGTATGAGCATAAAATCTTTACTCAGGGCGCCATCCTGAACATCTTTACTTTCGACCAGTGGGGCGTTGAGTTGGGTAAACAGTTGGCTAACCGTATTCTGCCGGAGCTGGGCGATGATAAAGCTATTTCGTCCCATGATAGCTCTACCAACGGTCTGATTAACCGTTATAAAGCCTGGCGTGCCTGATGGCGCTTCGCCGCCATCCGGTAAAAAGAGAATAAGATAATAAAAAAGCCGATATTCACATCGGCTTTTTTTATAAGATAATTCCGCTTGTCCGTCTTTTCCCCTATAATTTTATATTGAGCTTAATCCTAAAATAACCAATAACCAGAAAATCACTCTGCGTTATTTTCAGATTATACGGATGTCGCCTTCTTTTTATATAATTTTAACTGATTGATTTTATTTGTTTGTTAATTAAATAAGGTGTGTATTGTTTCTTTAAAGTTTAATTATCCTAAAACATCGACTTTATTTCTCCCGGACATAATCCGCCTGCTTTGGTTGTGTATACTCGGTAGCGCCCGAAATTCTTTTGGGTAAATCTCCATTCATTCAATGAAGGGAAATTATGATGAAAAAAGTACTGTATGGCATTTTTGCCATAACCGCGCTTACGGTGACATCTGTCTCGGCGGCCCCCGTTCAGGTGGGTGAAGCGGCAGGGTCGGCAGCGACGTCGGTATCGGCGGGAAGTTCTTCCGCCACCAGCGTTAGCACCGTAAGTTCGGCGGTGGGCGTCGCGTTAGCGGCAACCGGCGGTGGTGATGGTTCCAATACCGGGACCACGACCACCACGACCACCAGTACCCAGTAGTATCGGTACGTTTAACCATAACCACACTCCGGTGTGGTTATTTTGCCCCTCTGGAGAAGCGTCGTGAAGCGACCCGCACTTATCCTGATTTGCCTGCTATTACAGGCGTGTTCGGCCACCACTAAAGGCCTGGGCAATTCACTGTGGGACAGTTTGTTCGGTACGCCAGGCGTACAGTTAACGGATGACGATATTCAAAACATGCCTTATGCCAGCCAGTACATGCAGCTTAACGGCGGTCCTCAACTGTTTGTGGTGCTCGCTTTCTCGGAAAACGGGCAGCAGAAATGGGTGACACAGGATGGCGCGACGATCGTGACGCAGCATGGCCGTCTGGTCAAAACTCTGCTCGGCGGCGACAACCTGATCTATGTGAATAATCTGGCGGCTGACCCGTTGGCGAAACCAGGACAGATTATCGATGGCGCGACCTGGACTCGCACCCTGGGCTGGACCGAACATCGCCAGGTGCGTTACGCCACCGCCCGTTCCGTTTTTACATGGCAAGGGACTGATAGTGTTAGCGTCGGCAGTGAGGAAACCGCCGTGCGGGTGTTGGATGAAGAAGTGACGACCGCTCAAACGCGCTGGCGTAATCGCTACTGGGTTGATAGCGAAGGCCAAATTCGCCAGGCGGAACAGTATCTGGGCGCGAATTACTTTCCGGTGAAAACCACGCTGATTAAGGCGGCAAAATCATGATGAAAAGGACGATAAGCGCGCTGGTGCTGGCCTTTGTCGCGTCATCCGCCTTTGCCAGCGGCACTGTTACGGTTTTTACCAAAGGTAATAGTGAGCCTAAAACGCTGACAGACGCTGAGCGTCTGCTTGATTTAGTCGGACAGCCGCGCCTGGCAACGAGCTGGTGGCCTGCGGCGGTGATAGGCGAAGAACAGGCGACCGTGACGGCGCGTCAGCAGCAACAGGAACTCCTCGGGCGACTGACGGCGCTCAGCGCTGAGGAGGACGGCGATGCTGCGGCTGCGATAAACACGTTGCGTCAGCAGATTCAGGCGGTGAAGGTAACGGGCAGACAATTAGTGAATCTTGATCCTGACGTGGTTCGCGTGAGCGAACGTGGTAACCCGCCGCTGCAAGGTAACTACACGCTCTGGGTCGGACCGCAACCCACGCAGGTGACGCTCTTTGGCTTGATTAGCCAGCCGGGCAGCCAGCCGTTCGTCCCTGGGCGGGACGTCGCCAGTTATCTCGAGGATCAACGCTTACTCAGCGGCGCGGATCGTAGCTATGCCTGGGTGGTTTACCCTGATGGACGCAGCCAAAAAGCGCCGGTGGCTTACTGGAATAAGCGTCATATCGAGCCGATGCCCGGCAGCATCATTTTTGTCGGTTTTGCTGATTCCCTTTGGCGCGGCACACCGGAGGTGATGAATGCCAACATTCTTCATACCCTGACGCAGCGGATACCGGAATAATGAAAAAAACACATCTGCTCAGCGTGCTGGCGCTGGGTATTAGCGCGGCCTGCCATGCCGAAACATATCCAGCCCCTGTTGGCCCTTCACAATCTGACTTTGGCGGCGTGGGCCTGCTGCAAACGCCGACAGCGCGTATGGCGCGTGAAGGGGAGATGAGCCTGAACTATCGCGATAACGATCAGTACCGCTACTACTCGGCTTCGGTTCAGCTTTTCCCATGGCTGGAAACCACGTTGCGCTATACCGATGTTCGTACGAAAAAGTACAGCAGCGTGGAATCATTCTCCGGCGACCAGACATACAAAGATAAAGCGTTTGATGTGAAACTGCGGTTGTGGGAAGAGAGTTACTGGATGCCGCAGGTGGCGGTTGGCGCACGCGATATCGGCGGGACAGGGCTGTTTGATGCGGAATATATTGTCGCGAGTAAGGCCTGGGGGCCGTTTGATTTTTCATTAGGTCTCGGCTGGGGCTATCTTGGCACCAGCGGCAATGTGTCTAATCCTTTCTGTTCGTATAGTGACAAATTCTGTTCGCGTGATAACAGCTACAAAGAGGCAGGTTCTGTCGACGGTAGCGATATGTTTCACGGCCCGGCTTCGCTGTTTGGCGGCGTGGAATACCAGACCCCGTGGCAACCGCTACGCCTGAAGCTGGAGTATGAAGGCAATAACTATCAGCAGGATTTTGCGGGTAAACTGGCGCAGAAGAGCAAGTTTAACGTCGGCGCCATTTACCGCGTCACCGATTGGGCCGACGTTAACCTCAGCTACGAGCGCGGCAACACCTTCATGTTTGGCGTCACGTTGCGCACCAATTTCAACGATTTACGTCCCGCGTATCATGACAATTCACGCCCGCAATACCGACCACAGCCGCAGGATGCCATCCTGCAACATTCGGTAGTGGCTAATCAATTAACGTTATTGAAATATAATGCCGGTCTGGCGGACCCGAAAATTCAGGTCAAAGGCGATACGCTGTACGTTACCGGTGAACAGGTGAAGTACCGCGACTCCCGTGAAGGGATCGTGCGCGCTAACCGGATCGTCATGAACGATCTGCCGGAGGGGATTCGCACGATCCGCGTGACGGAAAACCGCCTTAATCTGCCGCAGGTCACCACTGAAACCGATGTCGCCAGCCTGAAACGCCATCTGGAAGGTGAACCGCTGGGACATGAAACCTCGCTGGCGCAAAAACGCGTGGAGTCGATCGTGCCAGAGAGTACTGAACAGGGTTGGTATATCGACAAGTCGCGCGTTGATTTTCATCTCGATCCCGTGCTGAACCAGTCGGTAGGCGGCCCGGAAAACTTCTATATGTATCAGTTGGGCGTAATGGGAACTGCGGATCTGTGGGTCACGGATCATCTGCTCACCACGGGCAGCGTGTTTGCCAATATCGCCAACAACTACGACAAATTTAACTACACCAATCCGCCGAAGGATTCGCATCTGCCGCGGGTGCGTACGCATGTCCGTGAGTATGTGCAGAATGATGTCTATGTGAATAACCTACAGGCCAACTACTTCCAGTATTTTGGCAATGGTTTCTATGGGCAGGTCTACGGCGGTTATCTGGAGACTATGTTTGGCGGTGCCGGGGCGGAAGTACTGTATCGCCCGGTGGACAGCAATTGGGCGTTTGGTCTGGATGCCAACTATGTGAAACAGCGTGACTGGCGTAGCGCGCAGGATATGATGAAGTTTACCGATTACAGCGTGAAGACCGGACATTTGACCGCATACTGGACGCCGTCGTTCGCCCAGGATGTGCTGGTGAAAGCCAGCGTTGGTCAGTATCTGGCGGGCGATAAAGGCGGTACGCTGGAAATCGCCAAACGCTTCGATAGCGGCGTCGTTGTCGGCGGTTACGCGACGATTACCGACGCGTCGCCGGATGAATATGGGGAAGGGGATTTTACCAAAGGCGTATATGTTTCCGTGCCGCTGGATCTCTTCTCGTCCGGCCCAACCCGAAGTCGTGCGGCAATTGGCTGGACACCGCTGACGCGTGATGGTGGTCAACAGCTTGGCCGTAAGTTTGGCCTGTATGATATGACCAGCGACAGGAGCGTAAATTTCCGTTAATACTCAAGCCGGATAAGGCGTTCACGGCGCTATCCGGCAAATCATCTTATTGAACAAAATATAAACATAAATAAAAAATATAGATGTTCGTCACATTTGTGCGTTATACAGAAACCTCGCCACAGAGAAAGAGGGGCTGTTATGATGTCATTATCTCGCTCACATCTTGAGCTCATCGCCACGATTTTACAAAACGTACTAAATTTGGGGCTGCTTACCCTTGGCCTGATCCTGGTCGTTTTTCTCGGTAAAGAGACGGTGCATCTGGCGGACGCATTATTCGTGCCTGAGCAAGCCAGTAAATATGAACTGGTGGAAGGACTGGTGATCTACTTTCTTTATTTCGAATTTATTGCGCTGATTGTGAAGTACTTTAAGTCTGGCTTTCACTTTCCTTTGCGCTATTTCGTGTATATTGGGATCACGGCAATTGTGCGCCTGATCATTGTCGATCATAAAACGCCGATGGATGTATTACTCTATTCGGCGGCGATCCTACTGTTGGTTATCACGTTGTGGTTATGTAATTCGAACCGACTACGGCGAGAATAGGCGTCGCCACACCGTAACGGACGTACGGCGTGGCGATAAATCAGCTTATTGTATGGCGGTTTTCGGCGTTTTCTCTTCTGCTGGCGTCCATAACTCCTCAAGTTCTTCCAGCGTTTTGCCTTTGGTTTCCGGTACAAACTTCCACATGAATAGCGCCGCCAGAACGCCCATCACACCGTAGATCCAGTAGGAGAAACCGTTGTGGAAATGGGCGACCAGCCATGAGTTTTTATCCATCATTGGGAAGGTCCAGGAGACAAAGTAGTTCGCCAACCACTGCGCGGCGACAGCAATGGCGAGCGCTTTGCCGCGAATGGCGTTGGGGAAGATTTCCGCCAGCAATACCCAGCAGACCGGTCCCCAGGACATCGCGAATGCGGCGACGTAGAACAGCATTGATAATAGCGCCACGATGCCCGGTGCCTGAGTGTAAAAGGCGGTGCCGAGACTAAACATCCCTAAAGCCATACCCAACGCGCCGATAATTTGCAGCGGCTTGCGGCCAAATTTATCTACCGTCATGATGGCCAGAACGGTAAAGTTCAGGTTAATGACGCCGACAATAATCGTCTGTAACAGCGCGACATCGGTACTGGCGCCCAGAGTTTTAAAGACCTCCGGTGCGTAATACAGCACCACGTTGATGCCAACAAATTGCTGGAAGACGGACAGCATGACGCCAATCGCAATCACGCCTGCGCCAAACATCAGCAGGCGTCCGCCTGTTTTGCGACCATTCTCCAGCGAATGAGTGATTTCCTGCATCGCCTGGCTTGCCAGTGAAGCCCCCATAATTTTGCGCAAGATGCCTTCTGCTTGTTCATTTCTGCCGCGCGCCATCAACCAACGCGGGCTTTCCGGTACGGTATACAGCAACAGTAAAAAGAGCAGCGCCGGAATACATTCTGAGGCAAACATATATCGCCAGCCGTTCGAATTCAGCCAGATGGCGTCGCCGGATTTGGCAATAAAATAGTTCACACAGTAAACCAGCAGTTGTCCAAAAATAATGGCGAACTGGTTAAATGAGACCAGTTTTCCACGAATATGGGCAGGGGCCAGTTCGGCAATATACATGGGTGATAGCATTGAAGCTAAGCCGACGCCAATCCCGCCTATAATGCGATAAATGACAAATTCGGGGACGTATCCAGCCAAATAAACTGGTACGGCGTTATCAGGGTTAATGGTGGTAAATCCTAACTCCGGCCAGGCGGAACCTACGCCGGAAATAAAAAATAACAGGGCGGCGATTTTTAAAGAATCTCGACGACCAAAACGGTTACTACAGTAGCCGCCAATCGCGCCGCCGATGATACAGCCAATCAGCGCGCTGGCAACGCAAAAGCCTAGCAGTGAGTTGGCGGCGGATTCGCTTAACTGCTGCGGCGCGACAAAAACAGTGTTTAATGACTCGACGGTACCGGAAATAACAGCGGTATCATAGCCGAATAATAACCCTCCTAATGTTGCGACTAAGGTAATCGAAAAAATATAGCGGGAATTATATTGGGTATTCATCCAGACCTGCCTTAGATGATGCAGCCATTTTGTCAGTGTGGATGATGGTGGTTTTAACGGGCAGGGAAGACAATTATCATTTTTTACATTACCATTACGTTATATCTTTTCTGTGATCTTAATTCTGTTTAATGTGTCGAAAAAGAATTGGATGGTATATTTTCCGTGATAAGAAGCACAAAAGAAAATAATCATAACGGCATTATCAAATAACATAAAATCAGCCGCTATCCATAACGTATAAAAAAAGCGCTCCGAAGAGCGCTAAAATACGACCATTAGTGGGGATAACATAAGTTGAGGGCAGTGGCATTGCCCGTTGCCGGGCAGGTATAACAAAGATTAGCCTTTTACACCCCCTGCCGTCAGGCCGTTGACCAGCCAGCGCTGCGCCAACAGGAACACCAGGGTGATAGGAATAGCGGAAAGTACGGCGGCAGCGGCAAAGTCGCCCCACAGGTAGTTTTGCGGGTTAAGATATTGCTGCATACCAACGGCCAGCGTATAGCTGTCCACATCGCGTAGTAACAACGAGGCGACCGGGACTTCGGTAATCGCCGCGATGAACGACAGAA
This sequence comes from Salmonella enterica subsp. diarizonae, assembly GCF_008692785.1. Classification (GTDB taxonomy): domain Bacteria; phylum Pseudomonadota; class Gammaproteobacteria; order Enterobacterales; family Enterobacteriaceae; genus Salmonella; species Salmonella diarizonae. The sequence continues at coordinate 59,424 of NZ_VXJV01000015.1, read as the reverse complement.
TAAACACCACCGCCAGAATCGGTACGGAAAGCGGCAGTAGCACCAGACGGAATGCCTGCCACGGGGTTGCGCCATCCAGTGCTGCGGCCTCTTCCAGCGAGCTATCGATAGTTTCGAAGTAGCCTTTAATCGTCCAGACATGCAGCGCGATGCCGCCAAGATAGGCGAAGATCACGCCGCCATGCGTATTCAGACCGATAAATGGAATGTATTGTCCCAGTCGGTCAAATAACGCATACAGCGCCACCAGAGACAATACCGCTGGAAACATCTGGAAAATCAGCATCCCTTTAAGCAGTGTTGCTTTACCTGGAAAACGCATTCGTGCGAAAGCGTAGGCGCAGGTGGTGGAGAGCGCCACGATGCCGATGGCGGTAATACCGGCGATTTTCACCGAGTTCCACAGCCACAACAATACCGGGAAGGGAGGCGGCGTTACCCGGCCATCCGCATGTTCCACGCTGAAACCCAGCGCCAGCCGCCAGTGTTCCCAGGAGATTTTATCCGGGATCAGGCTCCCGGTGGCGAAGTTCCCTTCACGTAGCGAGATAGCAATGACCATCAGCAGCGGGAACATGATCGCCGCGATAAAAATCAGCAGTCCCAGGTGCGTGATGAAGAGACGTAATTTTTGAGATTTGGGTTGGACCATAGCCATTGTTATTATCTCCCTTAATCAAACTTCATACGCGTGGCTTTCAGGTTCACTATTGCCAACGCGCCTACCAACAGGAAGATCAGCGTGGCAATTGCCGCCGCCAGTCCGAAGTCCTGACCGCCGCCGCCTTCAAAGGCGATACGGTAGGTGTAGCTGACGAGCAGATCGGTATAACCGGCTGGCGTAGTGGTGCCGAGACGGTCTGGCCCGCCGTTGGTCAATAGCTGAATCAGCACAAAGTTATTAAAGTTAAAGGCGAAGCTGGCGATCATCAGCGGCGTCAGCGGCTTAATCAGCAGCGGTAAGGTGATTTTAAAGAAATTCTGAAACGGACCGGCGCCGTCCATTGCGGAGGCTTCGTACAGGTCGTCCGGAATCGCCTTTAGCAACCCCATGCACAGAATCATCATGTATGGATAGCCCAGCCAGGTATTCACGATAATCACCATTGCTCGCGCGGTGTTGGGGTCGCTGAACCAGGCAGGTTTAATGCCGAACAGCGCGCTCAGCATCATATTGATTTCGCCAAAGCTTTGGTTGAATAACCCTTTGAAAATCAGAATTGAGATAAACGACGGTACGGCGTAGGGCAGAATCAGTAGGACGCGGTAGATAGCTTTACCTTTCAGCGCCTCCCACTGTACGAGGCAGGCCAATACCATCCCAACCGCCACGGTTAACGCCACAGTGAGGACCGAAAAGACCACGGTCCAGACGAAGATAGCGAAAAAAGGCTTCTGGATCCCTTCGTCGGTAAAGACGCGCGTAAAGTTTTTCGCGCCGATAGTAACGGTATAACCGGGACTGAGTTTTTCATCACCCCAGCTTCCGTCGGCGTTGATCGACTGATAATAACCGCTATTGTTATTTGGCCGGTATTTTACGCCGCTCTGGTTATTGGTAAGCAGGCCGTCATCAGCCAGTGTGTAAAGCGGACGGGTACCGGAAAACTGACGTAGCGAACTCATAATCACTTTACTTTCATCCGGCAGGACGGCGGTTATCTGGTTCAGCGCCAGACGGTTCTGGGTGATTATTCGTAGATTAGCGCGTTCGCCGCCCGGCAGGGCATCGGTCTCTTTTAGCTGTAGTTTTTGTTCGTCGCCGAAGGAAAACGCATCAGACAGGTAATTTTTGCCCGTTTCCCCGTCGGTGAGGGCCAGTTGCCACTCGTCGCCGGCCGGGTAAAGACCAAAGTTATAGGTTTTTCCCGCCTGATAAGAACGGTCCATCAGCACTTGCTGGGCGCGTTCAAAGGTGAGTTGGTTGGTGCTGCTGTAGTTAGTAAAGGCGATGGCGATGGTGCAAACCAGCGGGAATAGCACAAACAGCCCCATTCCGGCGAGGCCAGGGTAAACGTAGCGCCAGGCGTAGGTTTTACGATTTGCGAAAATATACAGGCCAGCAGAGCTTAAAATCAGCGTCATGATGGCGAACAGATACTCCCCTTGTACGTACATTAAAACTACAAGGTAACCCACCAGCAGGCCCAGCAGACCAATTACTGACCATTTAAGCGGGTCGCTTTGCCACCAGTGTTTCTTTTTAATGACATCCATGGGGATCTTCCTCTTTACGCTTTATCCTTCGCACTACCTCTTTGTTGGCTGCGGAAGCTCACCCCAGTCACTTACTTATGTAAGCTCCTGGGGATTTGCCTCCTTGCCGCCTCGATGTAGCGCGAATGATTTCGCGTAACAACGTATTCAATAAACCTGATTCCCTAAAAAATAAGGGAAACCGTATTACTTGGTGATACGACCTTGTGCGTCTTTCAGCGCGGCATCCACGGTTTGACGGCCGCTGGCGGCGTTGATCACAGCCGTACGTACCGCATACCAGAAGGCGGACATCTGCGGAATATTCGGCATGATCTCGCCTTTCTGGGCGTTATCCATGGTGGCGGCGATACGCGGGTCTTTCGCTAACTGCTCCTGGAAAGATTTCAGCGCCACGGCGCCCAGCGGTTTATCTTTGTTCACCGCCTCCAGACCCTGATCGGTCAGCAGGTAGTTTTCGAGGAACTCTTTCGCCAGTTCTTTATTCGGGCTGGCAGCGTTAATCCCGGCGCTCAGCACGCCCACGAACGGTTTCGAGGGTTTACCTTTGAAGGTCGGCAGCAGGGTGACGCCGTAGTTTACTTTGCTCTTGTCGATGTTTGACCATGCCCACGGGCCGTTGATGGTCATTGCCGTTTCGCCTTTATTGAAGGCCGCTTCAGCGATGGAGTAATCGGTATCGGCGCTCATATTTTTGTTCTTGATCATATCGATCAGGAAAGTCAGACCCGCTTTCGCGCCGGCGTTGTCGACGCCAACGTCTTTCACGTCATACTTGCCGTTTTCAAATTTGAATGCGTAACCGCCGTCAGCGGCGATCAAAGGCCAGGTGAAATACGGTTCTTGCAGATTAAACATTATCGCCGATTTCCCTTTCGCTTTTAGTTTCTTATCCAGCGCCGGGATCTCTTCCCAGGTTTTCGGCGGGTTCGGGACGAGGTCTTTGTTGTAAATCAGGGAGAGGGCTTCAACGGCGATGGGGTAGGCAATCAGCTTACCGTTGTAACGTACCGCATCCCAGGTGAACGGATAGAGTTTGTCCTGGAACGCTTTATCCGGGGTAATCTCCGCCAGCAGACCCGATTGCGCATAGCCGCCAAAGCGATCGTGCGCCCAGAAGATGATATCCGGGCCGTCGCCGGTCGCTGCCACCTGCGGGAACTTTTCTTCCAGCTTATCCGGGTGCTCAACGGTCACTTTAATGCCGGTATCTTGCTCGAATTTCTTACCTACGTCGGCCAGGCCGTTATAGCCTTTGTCGCCGTTTATCCAGATAACCAGTTTACCTTCTTCAATTTTGGCGAGAGCCGGGGCGGAAATCATCATCGTTGTGAGTGCGGATAATGCGAGGATGCCTACGCCAGTTTTAATCTTCATATCTCCCATCCTTTTTGGTGATTTACACAGAGGTGGTTTAACGGTCTCTAGTTTCTTTATACGACAACCTCTTTCCATCCTCCCCGCCCCTACGCCCCACCCCTGCTTTATGTGATCTGTGTTACATAAATGTGAGTAATGCGTGCTGGCGCACATAAAAACACGCCGATTTTTGCGGGCGGCATCACGAAATTCCTTTTCTGTCCACGTCCGTGGTCTCAGGCGCTGTGTCCTCATCCTCCCGCCTCCTCCCCCATAAAAAAGCCGGGGGGTGGAGGATTTATCCCAGCCAGGGATCGCGCATAGTCAGGCCATCATGAATGTTGCTGTCAATGACAGGTTGTAACGAAGGGAGAAGGGCATGGCGAGCGTACAGCTACGAAATGTAACGAAAGCCTGGGGTGACGTGGTGGTATCGAAAGATATTAACCTCGATATCCATGACGGGGAATTCGTGGTGTTTGTGGGACCGTCAGGCTGTGGTAAATCGACCTTACTGCGTATGATCGCTGGCCTTGAAACCATTACTCGCGGAGATCTGTTTATCGGGGAAACCCGTATGAATGATATTCCGCCTGCCGAGCGCGGTGTGGGCATGGTGTTCCAGTCTTATGCGCTCTATCCCCATCTCTCCGTTGCAGAAAACATGTCTTTCGGCCTCAAGCTGGCGGGCGCCAAAAAAGAGGTGATGAATCAACGCGTCAACCAGGTGGCGGAAGTGTTGCAACTGGCGCATCTGCTGGAACGTAAGCCAAAAGCGCTTTCCGGCGGTCAGCGTCAGCGCGTGGCGATTGGCCGCACGCTGGTGGCGGAGCCGCGCGTGTTTTTGCTGGATGAACCGCTCTCTAACCTGGACGCCGCGCTGCGCGTGCAGATGCGCATTGAAATTTCTCGCCTGCATAAACGTCTGGGCCGCACGATGATTTATGTCACCCACGATCAGGTCGAGGCGATGACGCTGGCAGACAAAATCGTGGTGCTGGACGCCGGTCGCGTCGCGCAGGTCGGTAAGCCGTTGGAGTTATACCACTATCCGGCGGATCGCTTTGTTGCGGGCTTTATCGGTTCGCCGAAGATGAACTTCCTGCCGGTGAAAGTGACCGCCACCGCGATTGAACAAGTCCAGGTTGAACTGCCGAATCGCCAGCAAATCTGGCTGCCGGTCGAAAGTCGCGGCGTGCAGGTCGGGGCCAATATGTCTTTAGGCATTCGGCCGGAACACCTGCTGCCGAGCGATATCGCCGATGTCACCCTGGAAGGCGAAGTCCAGGTGGTCGAGCAGTTGGGGCACGAAACACAAATTCATATCCAGATCCCCGCCATCCGTCAAAACCTGGTTTATCGCCAGAATGACGTGGTGTTGGTAGAAGAGGGCGCCACATTCGCTATCGGCCTGCCGCCAGAGCGCTGTCATCTGTTCCGTGAAGATGGCAGCGCATGTCGTCGTCTGCATCAAGAGCCGGGTGTTTAAGGCCTCCATAAAAAACGAAACGCAAAGTCATTCGAGTCTGCATCGAGGCGGCAAGTGAATGAATCCCCGGGAACGTACACATAGTATGTGACCGGGGTGAAGGAACGCAGCCAACAAAGAGGCAGACCGAAGGGGGACGCGTTTAAAGAAAAGCAATGATCTCAGGAGATAGAATGATGATTACTCTGCGCAAACTTCCTCTGGCGGTTGCTGTCGCCGCGGGCGTCATGTCCGCTCAGGCAATGGCTGTCGATTTCCACGGTTACGCCCGTTCCGGTATCGGCTGGACGGGAAGCGGCGGCGAACAACAATGTTTTCAGGCAACGGGCGCTCAAAGTAAATACCGTCTCGGTAACGAATGTGAAACCTATGCGGAACTGAAACTGGGTCAGGAAGTGTGGAAAGAGGGCGATAAGAGCTTCTATTTCGACACCAACGTCGCCTATTCGGTTAACCAGCAGAATGACTGGGAAAGCACCGATCCCGCCTTCCGCGAAGCGAACGTGCAGGGTAAAAACCTGATTGAATGGCTGCCGGGTTCCACTATCTGGGCCGGTAAGCGCTTCTATCAGCGTCATGACGTACACATGATCGACTTCTACTACTGGGATATTTCGGGTCCTGGCGCGGGTATCGAAAATATCGATCTGGGCTTCGGTAAGCTTTCACTGGCGGCGACCCGGTCTACTGAAGCGGGTGGTTCTTATACCTTCAGCAGCCAGAATATTTATGATGAAGTGAAAGATACCGCTAACGACGTATTTGACGTACGTCTGGCTGGTCTGCAAACGAACCCGGACGGCGTACTGGAGCTGGGCGTTGATTACGGTCGCGCCAATACGACCGATGGTTATAAGCTGGCGGATGGGGCATCGAAAGACGGCTGGATGTTCACCGCCGAACATACGCAAAGCATGTTGAAAGGCTATAACAAGTTTGTCGTGCAATATGCCACCGATGCCATGACCACGCAGGGTAAAGGCCAGGCGCGCGGTTCTGACGGTTCTTCATCTTTCACCGAAGTATTACCTGATGGAACCAAAATTAATTACGCCAATAAGGTCATCAATAATAATGGCGATATGTGGCGTATTTTGGATCATGGCGCCATCTCGCTTGGTGACAAATGGGATCTGATGTACGTCGGTATGTACCAGAATATTGATTGGGATAATAACCTGGGTACCGAGTGGTGGACCGTGGGCGTACGTCCAATGTACAAGTGGACGCCAATCATGAGTACCCTGCTGGAAGTTGGCTACGACAACGTGAAATCTCAGCAGACCGGCGATCGTAACAATCAATATAAAATCACTCTGGCGCAACAGTGGCAGGCGGGCGATAGCATCTGGTCGCGTCCGGCTATCCGTATTTTCGCCACCTACGCGAAATGGGATGAGAAGTGGGGCTACATCAAAGACGGCGATAACATTTCCCGTTATGCCGCAGCGACTAACTCCGGCATTTCCACCAACAGCCGTGGCGATAGCGATGAGTGGACCTTCGGCGCCCAGATGGAAATCTGGTGGTAATACGACGGTCATCTGACGTAACGAGGGGCGTAAGCCCCTCTGAAACATCAGGTCTGATGATGCCTGTAAGCCGGATAAGGCGCCAGCCGCCATTCGGCGATATGTTTGGGTTGGCGCGCTATTGCCTGGCTACCGCTGAACCCGCCTTATTGAGGTGATAATAATGAAAATGAAGAAAAGTCTCGTCGCCCTCTGTTTAACCGCAGGGCTGTTCGCCAGCGTACCGGGTATCAGCCTGGCGGAAGTGAACTATGTACCGCAAAATACCAGCGCCGCGCCCGCTATTCCTGCTGCTGCGCTACAGCAATTAACCTGGACGCCTGTAGACCAGTCAAAAACGCAGTCTACCCAACTGGCGACTGGCGGCCAGCGCCTTGACGTTGCCGGCATTACCGGCCCGGTCGCCGCTTATAGCGTTCCGGCGAATATCGGCGAGCTGACATTAACTCTGACCAGCGAGGTCAATAAGCAAGCCAGCGTTTTTGCACCAAACGTGTTGATTCTTGACCAAAATATGACGCCTTCGGCGTTCTTCCCCAGCAGTTACTTTACTTATCAGCAGCCGGGTGTCATGAGCGCAGACCGGCTGGAAGGCGTGATGCGCCTGACCCCCGCGCTCGGGCAGCAGAAACTCTATGTTCTGGTGTTTACGACCGAAAAAGATCTTCAGCAAACCACCACGCTGCTCGATCCGGCAAAAGCCTATGCCAAAGGCGTCGGCAACTCTATCCCGGATATTCCCGATCCGGTTGCGCGCCATACCACTGACGGCGTAGTGAAACTGAAGGTGAAAACCAACAGCAGCTCCAGCGTATTGGTCGGGCCGTTGTTTGGCTCGTCCGGTACCGGGCCGGTAACGGTAGGCAATACCGCCGCGCCGGTCGCTGCGCCAGCGCCAGTCGCGCCGAAGAAAAGCGAACCGATGTTGAACGATACGGAAAGCTATTTTAATAAAGCGATTAAGGATGCCGTAGCGAAAGGCGATGTCGATAAAGCGCTGAAACTGCTTGATGAGGCCGAACGTCTGGGATCGACATCTGCCCGTTCCACCTTTATCAGCAGTGTAAAAGGCAAGGGGTAATCGTTTCCCCACAGTGCTGATTTTGCAGCAACTGGTGCGTCTCCTGGCGCACCTTTTTTTATCATTTTATGCGAATTGTTATTTTTTTGTTGCGCAACAGATCACTTAATTGTGATTACGCCCCCCGTAATGCCTTTTCTGAGATACAATGACTTTAGGTTATGAATCGGAGAGTAAGGCATGTCACACCCTGCGTTAACGCAACTGCGTGCGCTGCGCTATTTTGATGCGATTCCTGCGCTTGAGCCCCATTTGCTGGACTGGCTATTGCTGGAAGATTCTATGACCAAACGTTTTGAGCAGCAGGGAAAGCGAGTAAGCGTGACGCTGATTCGGGAAGCGTTTGTCGGCCAAAGTGAGGTCGAGGAAGCGTCAGGTTTACTGCCATCCGAATCCCGCTACTGGCTACGTGAGATACTTCTTTGCGCTGACGGCGAGCCCTGGCTTGCCGGACGTACCGTCGTACCGGAATCCACGCTGTGCGGACCTGAACAGGTCTTACAACATCTGGGTAAAACCCCGCTTGGACGTTATCTATTTACATCATCGACACTGACCCGCGATTTTATTGAAATTGGACGCGATGCAACGCTGTGGGGGCGCCGCTCTCGCCTGCGGTTGAGCGGAAAACCGCTGTTGCTTACCGAGCTTTTTTTACCTGCATCGCCGCTGTACTGAGAGGAAGATAAAGATGGAGTGGAGCCTGACGCAGAGTAAGCTGCTGGCGTTTCACCGCTTGATGCGTACAGATAAGCCTATTGGCGCGTTGCTGCTGCTCTGGCCGACGCTTTGGGCGTTATGGGTGGCGACGCCGGGTATGCCTCAGCTGTGGATTTTGGCGGTTTTTGTCGCCGGCGTGTGGTTAATGCGCGCGGCAGGCTGCGTGGTGAATGATTATGCCGATCGTAAATTTGACGGACATGTAAAACGTACTGTAAACCGGCCTTTACCCAGCGGCGCCGTGACAGAGAAAGAAGCGCGCAACCTGTTTGTGGTACTGGTGTTGCTGGCGTTTCTGCTGGTGCTGACGCTGAACGCCATGACGATTCTGCTTTCCGTGGCGGCGCTGGCGTTGGCCTGGGTTTATCCCTTTATGAAACGCTACACCCACCTGCCGCAGGTAGTGCTGGGAGCCGCTTTCGGCTGGTCAATTCCCATGGCGTTCGCCGCGGTGAGCGAATCCCTGCCGTTGAGCTGCTGGCTGATGTTCCTCGCCAATATTCTCTGGGCGGTGGCTTACGATACGCAATATGCGATGGTCGACAGAGATGACGATATCAAGATAGGCATTAAATCGACCGCGATTCTGTTTGGTCGTTATGACAAATTGATTATCGGAATTCTGCAGCTTGGCGTAATGGCGTTAATGGCGCTGATCGGCTGGTTGAATGGTCTGGGATGGGGATATTACTGGTCTGTACTGGTGGCGGGCGCGCTGTTTGTATACCAGCAAAAACTGATTGCGAACCGTGAGCGCGAAGCCTGCTTTAAAGCCTTTATGAACAATAACTACGTTGGCCTGGTGCTATTTTTAGGGCTGGCGATGAGTTACTGGCACTTCTGATGTCATGCCGGGCGGCGGCTACGCCTTACCCGGCCTGCAAACCCAAAATTTTCAATACGTCATATCAGTCGCCCGATAAGCTTGCGTCATCGGGCATTTCAGGCGCTGGCTTACTCGCCCTGCGTCGCGCTTTCAATCGTCAGACGGACATCAGAGGTAATCAGATCGGCAAGCATCTGATATATCTTCATCGTTTCTGCTGGTTCGGCATCGCCGGTATCACTGATATAGCCCTCATCCCGTAGCGTTAGCACTAATGAACTGAACACCGCCTTGTCGAAAAACTCCGGCGCGTTAATACCGTGCAGGACAGACAGACGTTGCGCCACGGTACGGCTTTCTTTCTCCAGCGTACTGCGGTTGATGGACGGATTGGCGCTCAACAGCCAGAACGTAATGGCATAACGCTGTAGCGTTTCGCGCGCGCCCGCCGCCAGCAGTTGCAGCGTACGGGAATGCGCCGGGTTGATATGCAGTTCGTCGTCCTGCACGGTAATCAGCCCCTGACGCTGCATTTCACTGGCCAGTGCGTCAATCACCGCAGCTAACTCCTCGCGCTCCCAGCGCAGGAACAGCTCCGCTTTTAACATCGGATAGAGCGCTTCAACATGCTGCTGCAACGCATCACGCGAAATGCGGCGATGCTGGGTGATAATCGCCGCCATCAGCGAAGGCATAATCAACATATGCGCGATGTTGTTGCGATAGTAGGTCATCAACACTGCCTGCTCGCGCGGCAGGATGATGATATCGCCAATGGTGTCTTTCTCGACCTCAAACTTATTCATCTGCAGCGCGTGAGCGATGAGCTCGTCAGCGCTGGCGGCAGGAACGGTTGAGTCCGTAGAATAAGGGACATTGCGCATCAGATCGAGATAACAATCGAGCTGCTCGGTAAGCTGCTCGCGGGTGAGCGAGCGCTGACGCGACGCCAACAGCGCGGTACAACACAGGTTCATCGCGTTTGCCGCGCCAGCGTTGTTAATACGCACCATCAGATCGGCGGCGATACTATTTACCGTCGGCGTCAGCCAGGCCGGGCGTATTGCCTCTATAGGGTCGATAGATTCGCGCCACTCCGGCACATGCTGATTCAGGTACGTCATAAGCGGCATCGGTTCGCCAAAGTTAACGTAGCCCTGACCCAGATTGCGCAGCTTGCTCAGACCGCGCAGCATCTGCGGCAGACTCTCTTTCTCTTTTGTCGCGCCGCGCAGTTCTTTAGCATAGGTTCCCACTTCCATGACGTGCTCATAGCCGATGTAAATAGGCACTAACGTAATTGGACGGGTACCGCCGCGCAGCATCGCCTGGATAGTCATCGACAGTGTGCCGGTTTTCGGATCTAACAAACGTCCGGTACGCGAACGTCCTCCTTCGACAAAATATTCTACGGAGTAGCCGCGGCTGAACAGCTCGCCCAGATATTCGCGAAAGACGGTGGAATAGAGTTTATTCCCCTTAAAGGTGCGACGAATAAAGAACGCGCCCAGACGGCGGAAAATCGGGCCAGCGGGCCAGAAGTTAAGGTTGATACCGGCGGCAATATGCGGCGGAACCAGTCCCTGATGGTACAGCACATAAGAAAGGAGCAAATAGTCCATATGGCTGCGGTGACAGGGCACATAGACGATTTCATGCCCGTCGTGCGCCAGTTGGCGTACGCGCTCGGCGTTATGCACGTTAATCCCCTGGTAAAGCCGGTTCCAGGTAAACCCCAAAATCCTGTCGGTCAAACGAATCATCTCGTAAGAGAAGTTCGCCGCGATCTCTTCCATCAGCGCAATGGCGTTTTGCTGCGCTTTTTCATGAGAGATTTTCTTACTGCGCGCTTCGTCTTCTACCGCGCGGGCGATAGCTTTCGAGGCCAGCAGTTTGTTAAATAGATCCTGACGGGCGGGCAGGCGTGGGCCAACAGCCGCCAGGCGCTGGCGAGCAAAGTGCATACGCGCCACGCGCGCCAGTTTCTGTGCGATGATTTTATCGGTGCCGTGTTCATCAGCCATGCGACGTAATGAGACGGACGGCGAGAATCGGACAAAGCTATCGCGACCCAGCCAGGAGATGGCAAAAAATTTCTGTACGCCGTTCAGCATACGTAGAGGCGGGTTCTCTTCTCCCTTTTCACGACCCGGCGCGCGGCCAAACATCACGGAAACGGGCACCATCTGCACGTCCAAAGCCGGATTACTACGATGCAGATCGAGATAATCGTGAAAAAGTTTCACCGACTCTTCTTTTGGCGTGTAATACGTAAAGACGCGCGGGCCGCCGTGAATAAATACATAGCGCGGCAACAGCGCGCCGTCGATCTCCAGCGGCTCCAGCGGATCCGGGAGATCGTGCGCCAGACATTGAGCGCGCAGCGTCAGTAAGTCCGCTTTTGAGTTGTATGGCAAGACATACATAATGGGACGAGAAGTATCGAGTCCCAATTCCTGAGCGGGTTCCGCCGGAATAGACTTGCTTTTTACCAGTATGCTTAATGGTAAATTCAGTAATTTGTAGTAAATTCGTGGCCAGCCGGACATAAACGATGTAAAGCCTCTGGTTAATAATGCAAATGCGCTGCAAGGATATCAGAAAGTTTAGCGAATTTCTGTTGTATCCCGTCATACTTCGCGCTGCGTTACGGTAGTCCAAATCGTGCGGGGCAACCGTATAATGTCATTGACGTTAATAATGTAAAAAGGTTCTTTTGATGGCCAATAATACCACTGGATTTACCAGAATTATCAAAGCGGCAGGGTATTCCTGGAAAGGATTTCGCGCCGCATGGACTCACGAAGCTGCGTTTCGCCAGGAAAGCCTCGCGGTATTGCTGGGCGTCGTCATCGCCTGCTGGCTGGATGTGGATGCGATTACCCGTGTGTTATTGATAGGTTCCGTTTTACTTATCATGATTGTTGAAATCCTCAACAGCGCTATTGAAGCGGTCGTTGATCGCATTGGTTCTGAATACCATGAGCTTTCCGGCCGCGCGAAAGATATGGGATCGGCTGCGGTACTGCTGTCTATTTTCGTTGCCCTGATGACCTGGGGCATCCTGTTATGGTCACATTTTCGATAAAGGTTCCAAATTTTATAAATCTCTTGTTTTTTGCGCCGTTTGTGGTTCCAAAATCACCTTTAACTGTATATACTCACAGCATGACTGTATATACACCCAGGGGGCGGAATGAAAGCGTTAACGGCCAGGCAACAAGAGGTGTTTGATCTCATTCGGGATCACATCAGCCAGACAGGTATGCCACCGACGCGTGCGGAAATCGCGCAGCGTTTGGGGTTCCGTTCCCCAAACGCTGCGGAAGAACACCTTAAAGCGCTGGCGCGCAAAGGGGTGCTTGAAATCGTTTCCGGCGCATCGCGAGGCATCCGTCTGTTACAGGAAGAAGAGGACGGATTACCGCTTGTCGGGCGTGTCGCGGCGGGCGAGCCGCTTCTGGCGCAGCAGCATATTGAAGGCCATTATCAGGTCGATCCTTCTTTATTCAAACCCAGCGCCGATTTCCTGCTGCGCGTGAGCGGTATGTCGATGAAAGACATCGGTATTATGGATGGGGATTTGCTGGCGGTACATAAAACGCAGGACGTGCGCAATGGCCAGGTGGTTGTCGCTCGCATTGACGATGAAGTGACAGTAAAACGCCTGAAAAAGCAGGGCAATAAAGTGGAGCTGCTGCCGGAAAACAGCGAGTTTACACCGATAGTGGTGGATCTGCGCGAGCAAAGCTTTACGATTGAAGGGCTGGCGGTAGGTGTTATTCGCAACGGGGAATGGTTGTAATCTCTTAATCTCCTTGTACGCCGCCATCCGGCAATCTTGTAGCCTGATGGCGCTGTGCTTATCAGGCCTACGGGAATGCAGTTGCTGAAATGATTAATTTGTAGGCCGGATAAGGTGTTACGCTGCCATCCGGCAATGCGCACGTTTCGTTTAACTCCTTGTCAGGCTTTTCTCCATGCCGTTTTTTACCTCTTCTGATAAAGCTCTCTGGCGTCTTGCGTTGCCGATGATTTTCTCTAACATCACCGTTCCCTTACTGGGACTGGTCGATACGGCGGTGATTGGTCATCTGGACAGCCCGGTTTACCTGGGCGGTGTGGCGGTGGGCGCGACTGCCACCAGCTTTCTTTTCATGCTGCTGCTATTTCTACGTATGAGTACTACCGGGCTAACGGCGCAGGCATTTGGCGCCAAAAATCCACTGGCGTTAGCCCGGGCGCTCATTCAGCCGTTGTTACTGGCGCTGGGCGCTGGCGTGATGATTGTGCTATTTCGCACGCCGCTTATCGAGCTGGCTTTACATATTGTCGGCGGGAACGACGCTGTCCTGGTACAGGCGAGACAATTCCTTGAAATTCGTTGGCTAAGCGCTCCCGCGTCACTGGCGAATCTGGTGCTGCTCGGTTGGCTGTTAGGCGTCCAGTATGCGCGGGCACCCGTTATCTTGTTGGTCGTGGGCAATATCCTCAACATCACGCTCGACCTGTGGCTGGTGATGGGGCTTCATATGAGCGTGCAGGGCGCCGCCCTGGCGACGGTCATCGCAGAATATGCCACGTTACTGATCGGCTTCATGATGGTGCGTAAAGTTCTCCATCTCCGCGGCGTGTCGCTGGATATGCTAAAACAGGCCTGGCGCGGCAACGTGCGCCGTCTTTTGGCGCTCAATCGCGATATCATGCTGCGCTCATTGCTCCTTCAGCTTTGTTTTGGCGCAATCACGGTGTCAGGCGCGCGGCTGGGCAGCGATATTATCGCAGTAAATGCAGTACTGATGACATTACTCACCTTTACGGCCTATGCGCTGGACGGCTTTGCTTATGCGGTAGAAGCGCACTCCGGTCAGGCTTACGGCGCGCGTGACGGTAGCAAGCTACTGGATGTCTGGCGAGCGGCGTGTCGCCAGTCAGGAATTGTGGCCTTGTTGTTTTCCACAGTCTATGCCCTGGCAGGCGAACATATTGTCGCGTTACTGACCTCATTGCCGCAAATACAGCTACTGGCGGATCGGTATCTTCTCTGGCAGGTGGTATTACCGCTGGTGGGCGTATGGTGCTATCTGCTTGACGGCATGTTTATTGGCGCGACGCGCGCCGCCGAAATGCGCAATAGCATGGCGGTCGCTGCGGGAGGATTTGCGCTAACGCTCTTCGCCCTGCCGGTATTAGGAAATCATGGTTTATGGCTGGCATTAACCGTGTTTCTGGCGCTTCGCGGTCTGTCGTTGGCCCTTATCTGGCGTCGTCACTGGCGCGAGGGTACATGGTTTGCCAGATCGTGACGGTTAAAAATTCTGAATATAAAACCGAAGTCCGAATTCCTGCCTACAATTACTATCACGTCCAGCAGAAATTGCAGTGCATTTGGGCGAATAACACTTGCTATTCCTAACCGAATGATGAGGACAAGATGATGAATAAAGACGAAGCCGGCGGTAACTGGAAACAGTTTAAAGGTAAAATGAAAGAACAATGGGGCAAACTGACCGATGACGATATGACCGTTATCGAAGGTAAACGCGATCAGCTGGTAGGTAAAATCCAGGAGCGTTACGGTTACCAGAAAGATCAGGCGGAAAAAGAGGTTGTTGACTGGGAAACCCGTAACAACTATCGCTGGTAATACGTTTTCCCCTACCAGGAGTACATGGATGTGCTTCCCACTGTTTGCTTATGAATGCGGGCGGCACCCTCTCTATTGTCGCCCGTTTCCCGTTTTGGCTAGCGCGGTTTTTTCTTCACCAGCACCGAGTGGTCGTGACTGCACTCACCCGGATGGCGGCACGCTTCCACTTCTACGCACTCGGGGCACAGGCCGTGCGCCTCGATAACGTTATGTCGTAGCGCAAATCCCATTTTAGCCGCCAGCGTATGCATGATGTCTTCCACGCCCTCTGCACACTCTTCCTTCACCACGCCGCAACGATCGCAGATAAACATGGCCGAGCTGTGCGTTGGCTGATCGAACAGGTGGCAAACCACGTAACTATTGGTGGATTCCACTTTATGGACAAACCCCTGTTCAAGCAAAAAATCCAACGCGCGGTAGATGGTGGGCGGTTTGGCCTGTGGTTCCGTTTCGCGCAGCAAATCGAGCAGATCGTATGCGCTGATCGCGCCCTGCTGTTGGCTCATCAGGCGCAGCACTTCGAGGCGCTGAGGCGTCAGGCGCACGTTGCGCTGCGCACAGAGTTTTTCAGCTTGCGCCAGTAACTCTTGCGTTGTGGTCTTTTCCATGTAGCACCTCGAATGGCATGAAAGTCTAATCTGCTACTTTACCACGAGCTGCTTAAAACTCTGAAATTACCCCGCAACAATATATCGCCTGCTAAGCTTTTCCGGATCAGTATTCTCATCTATACATAATGAGGGCCGATATTATAACAACAGGCTTTAATATCACTATTTCACAGCAATAGTTCGCCTCTGCCCTGCAAGACGTGGCGGAGAGATTACTTCACCTGATAATAAAATGGGCTAACTGTGAACAAAGACGTCAAACTTTCACTAATTGCTATCGCGGTCTCGCTTTGTATGGCAAAGCAGGCGAGCGCCGCCAATACCTGGACAGAAGCGCGTAATGACGCAATGGGCGGGACGGGCGTAGCGTCCGCGAATTATGGCAGCGGAGTACTGTTAAACCCGGCATTACTGGCAAAAGCCAAACCGGAAGACAATATCACTGTTGTCCTTCCTGCAATCGGCGTCCAGATTACCGATAAAGACAATCTCCAGGATGAAATTGATGATATCAGCGATAAAGTGGATTACTACGATGAGGTCGTCGATAATCTTACGCTGGGGCAAATTCTGCTCAATCCGCGCGGCGTGCTGAATCAATTTCAGGGGGCCGCGCGCGATTTGGCCGATGAGCTGGAATATCTCAACGGAAAAACCGCCCGTGCCAATGCCGGCGCCGGGTTGGCGGTAAGTATTCCAGGACAAACGCTTTCCGTGGCGTTTATCGCCAAAGGTTATGCGCATGGGCGCGTGAGTTCGTCCATTGATCAGAACGATATTCAGTACCTGCGCGATATCCAGCATGATGAAAGTATCGCGCTTCGTGAAGCAGGACGCGCTGCCCTGCTGGGGTCTGATGAAATTACAAAGCATTTAAACTCTACCGCGTCGGGGCGGGTAGCGATTGTGTCTGACTACGGTATTGCGCTGGCGAAGCAGTTTGCGGTGGGCGACGTGCCTGTTTCCATTGGCGTTACGCCAAAACTGCAAAAAACCTGGCTCTATAACTACACCATGTCAATTTATAACTACGACAGTAGCGACTGGAATAGCAGCCGTTATCGTAATGACGATACTGGCTTTAACGTTGATGCGGGGCTTGCTGCCGATGTCGGTGAAAACTGGACGTTGGGGCTGAGCGGGCAAAATCTGGTATCTCGCGATATCGATACGAAAGATATTTATATTACCAATGGTATGACGGGAGAAACTACCAACTATAAAGATACATACCAAATCCGCCCCCTGGTCACTGCGGGCGTCGCATGGCATAACGATTTGCTGACCGTAAGCGCCGATGGCGATCTGACGGAAACGAAAGGCTTTAAGAGCGAAGACAATTCACAGTACGTTGGCGTTGGCGCTGAAGTCCGTCCGTTATCATGGCTGGCAGTGCGCGCAGGGTATCGTGCGGATGTGAAAAATAATGATAGCAATGTGGTTACTGGCGGTCTTGGCTTTGCGCCCTTTAACCGCGTACATCTCGATTTAATGGGGCTGTACGGCGAAGATGAAACCTGGGGGGCGGGCGTGCAGCTTACGATGACATTCTGAGGCGTTTTCACCGGAGGTGTAATGCCTCCGGTTTAGCGTTATGCCATAGCAGAGCTTTTTTCACCGCATAATCTTTATTCGCCGTGTGGCTACTGTATCTATTAAGGACTATTGTCTTCAACATGACGAATATGCAGCACAATTCTATCTTATAAAATAAGAAACACATCTTGCATAGTATGAGCAAATGAATAGTTAATATTATCTCTTTGTCATTCAGGTTGCGCTATCTGGTGAAGTGGATTCTTTATAATTTAATGAGTTATACGCTATCATTACTTGAATGATTGTCTTGTCGTTTAAAAATGCCCGCTAACCACACTCCCCATAGTATCAACAGATTATAAAAATAGAATAAGTTTCGACAGATTTTTTTCAAAGTTAGGGGGCTTCCACAAAAGTCTTATAAATTAACCATTACAGTACAATTTTGCAACAACCAAAAGGAGTATTTCCATGAAAGCGATGGTCTATTATGGCGAGCATGATATTCGTTTTGAAGAGCGTCAAAAGCCGCAGCTCCTTAATTCGGGTGATGTTATTATCCGGATGGTTAAGACCACAATCTGTGGGACAGATCTTGGAATACTTAAAGGAAAAAACCCTGAGATTCAGGAGATCGCACTGAACAAGTTCGGCACGTTTGATGGTCGAATTCTGGGGCATGAGGGTGTGGGTGTTATAGAAGAGATCGGATCATCTGTAACAAAATTTAAAAAAGGAGACAAAGTTATTATTTCCTGTATCAGTCGGTGTGGTTCTTGTGAAAATTGCCAGAAACAACTTTATTCTCACTGTCAAAATGAAGGGGGGTGGATCATGGGTTATATGATTGATGGAACGCAGGCGGAGTATGTCCGTGTCCCTTATGCAGATAACTCATTATATTTATTGCCCGAAAACCTTAATGAAGATACCGGTGTTTTGTTATCTGATGCCTTACCAACAGGGCATGAAATCGGCGTTTTAAATGGAGAGATAAAACCAGGCGATACGGTAGCTATAGTTGGGGCTGGCCCTGTAGGGATGAGTTGTCTGTTAACCTCACAACTTTACTCTCCTTCTAATATAATAATGATAGATATAGATGATAACCGTTTAACAATGGCTAAAGAAATGGGGGCTCATTATACGATAAATCCAGAGAAGGAGGATGCTATTAATAATATTATGGCATTGACCCAACAGCGTGGCGTTGACTGCGCCATTGAAGCTGTAGGTATTGAGCCAACCTGGAATATTTGCCAAAGTATTATTAAGGAAGGCGGCAATTTAGCTAATGTTGGTGTTCACGGAAAACCTGTTAAATTTTCTATAGAAAAACTGTGGAGTAAAAACATGACGATCACAACGGGTTTAGTCAATACCAATACGATAGGTTTACTGATGAGTAATTGTTGTTCAGGAAGGCTCCAGACAGAAAAACTGGTAACGCATCATTTTAAATTTAACGCTATTGAGAAAGCCTATGATGTTTTTAAACATGCAGCTAATGAAAAAGCGATAAAGGTAATCATTGAGTTCTAAACAAAATATTACTGGAATCTTCGTGATACCAATGGAAGGGGTAGAGGGTACGTGACGAGGCTTCGAGATATTTCGATGCAGAACGGGAAAGCCGTAGGTTCCAGTTAGTTAACCCGAAAGGATATCTGTGACGATTTTTTCACCCCGAAACGCCTGTTATTCTCCGGGCTGAACAGCATATTTTTGCGGTAAATCGTGAGCAGTTATGATGACGCTTTTCTCCTTGAGCAACGCTGTGCTGGGGTAGCATGGCTCATCATCGGATTTCAGTCGTTTCTCTATGTTATAGTATGCCATTCCAGTATCTCACTCTTTCCGTTTCCCATGCGTATGACCGTTTGGGCAGAAACCGGATACGAGAAATAAACGTAAATGTCAAAAAATGCACGGTAATCTTGAAATGCTAAAAACCAGCCAAACCAGCGCACTATCTGAAAATACTGACAATCACTGGAGTGGCAGGTTTAGTGTGGCTCCTATGCTCGACTGGACGGACAGACATTGCCGCTATTTCCTGCGTTTACTGTCTCGCCAGACGCTGCTCTACACCGAAATGGTGACCACAGGCGCGATTATTCACGGTAAGGGTGACTATCTGGCTTACAGCGAAGAAGAGCATCCGGTCGCCTTACAGCTTGGTGGAAGCGATCCGGCTCAGCTTGCGCATTGTGCAAAGCTGGCGGAAGCGCGTGGCTACGATGAAATTAACCTCAACGTGGGGTGCCCCTCCGATCGCGTGCAAAATGGTATGTTTGGCGCCTGTTTGATGGGCAATGCGCAACTGGTCGCAGACTGTGTTAAAGCCATGCGTGATGTCGTCTCGATTCCGGTGACGGTGAAAACCCGCATTGGTATTGACGATCAGGACAGTTATGCTTTTCTGTGTGATTTCATCGATACGGTTTCTGGTCAGGGCGAATGCGAGATGTTTATTATCCATGCGCGCAAAGCCTGGCTTTCTGGCTTAAGCCCGAAAGAAAATCGTGAGATCCCGCCGCTGGATTACCCGCGTGTATATCAGCTAAAGCGGGATTTTCCGCATTTGACCATGTCCATCAACGGCGGCATCAAATCGCTGGAAGAGGCGAAGGAGCACCTGCGCCATATGGATGGCGTAATGGTTGGCCGCGAAGCTTACCAGAATCCGGGTATACTGACCGCGGTGGATCGGGAGATTTTTGGCGCCGATACCACTGATGCCGACCCGGTTGCGGTGGTTCGCGCTATATATCCCTATATTGAGCGTGAATTGAGCCAGGGAACGTATCTGGGGCATATCACTCGCCATATTCTGGGGTTGTTCCAGGGCATTCCAGGCGCGCGGCAATGGCGTCGCTACCTGAGCGAAAACGCCCATAAAGCTGGCGCGGATGTTGGTGTATTGGAACAGGCGCTAAAACTGGTGGCAGACAAGCGTTAAAAGTTCGCCAAAAATTAGTCAATCTCACCACGATCTGTACCCATTTGCAGAGAGTTTTCTTTATATATCAATAATATAAATATTGGCATGGTTTTTGCTTTAATTTTCCTGAGTAGACCCGGTAAGCGCCGTGCCGCCGGGCAATTCCATCTTTATGGGGAGCGACTATGCTGGAACTACTTTTTGTGCTTGGCTTTTTTCTGATGCTAATGGTGACTGGCGTCTCCTTGCTGGGCATTCTGGCCGCGCTGGTCGTGGCGACTGCCGTTATGTTCCTGGGCGGGATGTTCGCCTTGATGATCAAGTTGTTACCGTGGCTACTGCTGGCGGTAGCTGTGGTGTGGGTGATCAAAGCAGTAAAAAGGCCAAAAATCCCACAGTATCAGCGCAATAACCGTCGGTTTTACTAAGGTATTGAGCGGTTCGTCACAACCTGAAACTTTGCCCTCACAAGCAAATAGGAATCGATTATTAAATCTGTCATGATTACGCAGGTAACGAATTCATCGCGCTGTACCCTACATACGGCCGAGCAAAAAAAGAAAGGGCTTCCTAGGTGGAAGCCCAATTTCTTTGCAGAGCTATTACGGAATCAGCAGGCTTGAGCCCTGTGTGGCTCGACTTTCCAGCACTTCATGCGCGCGACGGGCATCTTTTAACGCATAACGTTGATTTTCAGCCACATCGACTTTAATCACGCCGCTGGCAATCAATGAGAACAATTCATTGCTGGCTTCGGTCAGTTCTTCACGCGTCGTAATATACCCCTGTAGTGAAGGACGTGTGGCATACAGGGAACCTTTCTGATTCAGAATACCTAAGTTCACGCCGGTGACGGGGCCGGACGCATTGCCGAAACTGACCATCAGTCCCCGACGTTGCAGGCAGTCCAGCGAGGCTTCCCAGGTATCTTTCCCCACGGAGTCATAGACCACGCGAACTTTTTTGCCGCCGGTGATCTCTTTTACCCGTTCTACAATGCTCTCCTCACGGTAATTAATCACCTGCCAGGCGCCAGCGTCCAGCGCCCGCTGCGCTTTTTGCGCGCTACCGACGGTACCGATAAGCTTCGCGCCCAGCGCTTTTGCCCATTGGCAGGCGATCAGACCGACGCCGCCCGCAGCGGCATGAAACAGGAAAGGTTCGTCGGGTTTCACTTCATAAGTTTTGCGCAACAGGTAAAAAACGGTCAATCCCTTGAGAAAAGAGGCTGCCGCCTGTTCGAAGGAAATTGCGTCAGGTAAAATCGCGGCTTTATCAGCGGGGACGTTATGGACGGAACTGTAAGCGCCGAGCGTTGACTGCGCGTAGACGACGCGATCGCCGACGCGAATGTGCTCCACGCCGTTGCCGACTTTACTGACCACTCCTGCGGCTTCGGTTCCCAGTCCCGCAGGCAACGACGGGGGCGGATAGAGTCCGCTACGGATATAGGTGTCGATGAAGTTGATACCAATAGCTTTGTTCTCAACCTGGATTTCGTGTTCCGCCGGTTCCGTTGGCGTAAACTCCACGGCTTGAAGCACTTCCGGACCACCATGCTTGTGAAATTCAATACGCGTTGCCATGCTTCCTCCAAAAGAAATGTGGTAATCTTTCGACCCAATCACTATCTCGGTAACTCCATTCACTATGGCAGGAAATAAACCCTTCAACAAACCACAGACTGATGCCCGCGACCGCGATCCGCAGGTTGCCGGGATAAAAGTGCCGCCGCACTCGATTGAAGCGGAACAGTCGGTGTTGGGCGGTTTAATGCTGGATAACGAGCGCTGGGACGATGTGGCCGAGCGCGTGGTGGCGGAAGATTTTTACACCCGTCCGCATCGCCATATCTTTACGGAGATGGGGCGCTTGCAGGAAAGCGGCAGTCCTATCGACCTGATCACGCTCGCGGAATCGCTGGAGCGGCAGGGCCAACTGGACAGCGTCGGCGGCTTCGCCTATCTGGCGGAGTTGTCTAAAAACACGCCAAGCGCGGCGAATATCAGCGCTTATGCGGATATTGTGCGCGAACGTGCCGTGGTCCGCGATATGATCGCGGTGGCGCATGAAATTGCGGATGCCGGTTACGATCCACAGGGGCGCAATAGCGACGAACTGCTGGATCTGGCGGAGTCGCGCGTTTTCCAGATCGCGGAAAACCGCGCCAACAAAGACGAAGGTCCGAAAAGCATCGACCAAATTCTCGACGCTACCGTGGCGCGTATTGAGCAGTTGTTCCAGCAACCGCACGATGGCGTTACAGGCGTGGATACCGGCTATCAGGATCTCAATAAAAAGACGGCAGGGTTACAGCGTTCGGATTTGATCATCGTCGCGGCGCGTCCCTCAATGGGTAAAACCACATTTGCGATGAACCTTTGCGAAAATGCGGCGATGTTGCAGGATAAACCGGTACTGATCTTTAGTCTGGAGATGCCCGGCGAACAGATCATGATGCGTATGCTGGCCTCGCTGTCCCGCGTCGATCAGACACGTATTCGTACCGGTCAACTCGATGATGAAGACTGGGCGCGAATCTCCGGCACGATGGGCATTCTGCTGGAGAAACGCAATATGTATATTGACGACTCCTCGGGTCTTACGCCGACAGAAGTCCGTTCGCGCGCGCGGCGTATCTTCCGCGAACATGGCGGGTTAAGTCTGATTATGATCGACTACCTGCAATTGATGCGCGTGCCGTCGCTTTCTGATAACCGTACTCTGGAAATCGCCGAAATTTCTCGCTCGTTGAAAGCGCTGGCGAAGGAACTTCAGGTGCCGGTCGTGGCGCTATCGCAGCTTAACCGCTCTCTGGAACAACGCGCGGATAAACGTCCGGTGAACTCCGACCTGCGTGAATCCGGCTCTATTGAACAGGATGCCGACTTAATTATGTTTATCTACCGTGATGAGGTTTATCACGAGAACAGCGATTTAAAAGGCATTGCTGAAATTATTATTGGTAAGCAACGTAACGGTCCTATCGGTACGGTTCGTCTGACATTCAACGGTCAGTGGTCGCGCTTCGATAACTATGCGGGACCGCAATACGATGATGAGTAACTCTCCGTCATTCTTTTAACAAGGAATTCAAATGCAAGCGGCAACAGTCGTCATTAACCGCCGCGCTCTGCGACACAACCTGCAACGTCTGCGTGAACTGGCGCCTGCCAGTAAGCTGGTTGCGGTGGTGAAAGCGAACGCTTATGGACACGGTCTTCTGGAGACCGCGCGAACGCTCCCTGATGCTGACGCTTTTGGCGTGGCGCGTCTTGAAGAGGCTCTACGTCTGCGAGCGGGCGGGATCACGCAGCCTATCCTGCTGCTGGAGGGTTTTTTCGACGCCGCCGATCTGCCGACCATTTCCGCGCAACATCTGCATACCGCCGTCCATAATCAGGAGCAGCTTGCCGCTCTGGAGGCGGTGGAGCTGGCGGAGCCAGTGACGGTCTGGATGAAACTGGATACCGGTATGCATCGTCTCGGTGTGCGTCCTGAAGAGGCGGAGGCGTTCTACCAGCGTCTGACGCATTGTAAAAATGTACGCCAGCCGGTGAATATCGTCAGCCATTTTGCCCGTGCAGATGAGCCGGAATGCGGCGCTACCGAACATCAGCTCGACATTTTTAACGCCTTCTGTCAGGACAAACCCGGTCAGCGCTCTATTGCCGCGTCTGGCGGTATTCTGCTGTGGCCGCAGTCTCACTTTGACTGGGCGCGTCCGGGAATCATTTTGTATGGCGTATCGCCGCTGGAGCACAAACCCTGGGGGCCGGATTTTGGTTTTCAGCCGGTGATGTCCTTAACCTCCAGTTTGATCGCGGCGCGTGACCACAAAGCGGGCGAACCGGTGGGCTACGGCGGGACATGGGTGAGTGAGCGCGATACGCGCCTGGGCGTGGTGGCGATGGGCTATGGCGATGGCTACCCACGTGCGGCGCCTTCCGGTACGCCTGTGTTGGTCAACGGCCGTGAAGTCCCGATTGTCGGACGGGTGGCGATGGATATGATTTGCGTGGATTTGGGGCCAAACGCGCAGGATAAAGCAGGCGATCCGGTGGTTTTATGGGGGGAAGGTCTGCCGGTTGAACGTATCGCTGAAATGACAAAAGTAAGTGCTTACGAACTTATCACGCGCCTGACCTCAAGGGTGGCCATGAAGTATATTGATTAAATGCGCGGCGTGCCGGATGGCGCTCGCGTTTATCCGGCCTGTATCGCGCATTGGCTGTCGGTCGGCTAAGACGTTCACGCCACCATCCGGCAATATTCGCATCCACCGCAACATCCTCTCGATCTTCTCGCCCTTCCGGTTTATTGTGTTATTTCCTGCCCTCTGTAAACCTGGAGAACCATCGCGTGTTTCAAAAAGTTGACGCCTATGCCGGCGATCCGATTCTTTCACTGATGGAGCGTTTTAAAGACGACTCCCGTCACGACAAAGTGAATCTGAGCATTGGCCTATATTATAACGAAGGCGGGATTATCCCGCAGCTAAAGGCGGTGGCCGAAGCTGAAGCCCGGCTTAACGCGCAGCCGCATGGCGCCTCGCTGTACCTGCCGATGGAAGGACTCAATACTTATCGCCATACTATCGCGCCTTTGCTCTTTGGCGCCGATCACCCGGTTCTTCAGCAACAGCGTGTGGCCACTATCCAGACATTAGGCGGTTCCGGCGCGCTGAAAGTAGGCGCGGATTTCCTGAAACGTTATTTCCCTGACGCTGGCGTATGGGTGAGCGACCCCACCTGGGAAAACCACATTGCGATATTTGCCGGGGCCGGCTTCGAAGTAAGTACTTACCCCTGGTATGACGACGCGACTAACGGCATCCGTTTTAACGATTTGCTGGCCACGCTGAATACGTTACCAGCGCGCAGTATCGTGCTGCTGCACCCCTGTTGTCACAATCCGACCGGGGCGGATTTAACGCCTTCGCAATGGGATGCGGTGATTGAGATATTGAAAGCGCGCGATCTGATTCCGTTCCTTGATATTGCCTATCAGGGGTTTGGCCTGGGCATGGACGAGGATGCTTACGCTATCCGCGCTATTGCCAGCGCCGGGTTGCCTGCGTTAGTCAGTAACTCTTTTTCGAAGATTTTCTCGCTGTACGGCGAGCGCGTTGGTGGCCTGTCCGTGGTGTGTGAAGATGCCGAAATCGCAGCGCGGGTTCTGGGGCAGCTAAAAGCAACTGTGCGCCGAATTTACTCCAGTCCGCCGAATTTCGGCGCACAGGTGGTCGCTACGGTCCTGGGTGATGAGGCGTTAAAAGCGTGTTGGCTGGCGGAAGTCGAAGCGATGCGTACCCGCATTGTGTCAATGCGCCAGATGCTGGTGAATGTACTGAAGGCGGAGATGCCTGACCGCAATTTCGATTACTTGTTACAGCAGCGCGGTATGTTCAGCTATACCGGGTTAAGCGCGGAGCAGGTCGATCGGTTGCGCGATGAGTTTGGCGTTTACCTGATAGCCAGCGGTCGCATGTGCGTCGCCGGGCTTA
The DNA here is from genome assembly GCF_008692785.1 of Salmonella enterica subsp. diarizonae. GTDB lineage: Bacteria > Pseudomonadota > Gammaproteobacteria > Enterobacterales > Enterobacteriaceae > Salmonella > Salmonella diarizonae. The sequence continues at coordinate 33,947 of NZ_VXJV01000015.1, read as the reverse complement.
ATTCTTCAAATGTACAACGCGTGGCGAAGGCGTTTGCCGCTGTCATGTAATTTTCAGGCCGGACGGCGTTAACAGCGTTCTCCGGCCTGGCAATGGCTGTTGTGATCATTCTCTTTTTTCCTAACAAAACCGCAGATAATTCTTCCTTTCGACCGTTACTGGCGTTATGGTCAGATAGTTTTTTGAGCAAAGACTCAGCTTAATAATTATAATTTTTTGAATTTTAAGGGAAAAATATGAAAAAGATGACCCTGGCACTGAGTGCCGTCTGTTTATTATTTACGCTAAACAGTTCCGCGAATGCATTGGTTTCCTCTCCTTCGACGCTCAATCCGGGCACTAACGTTATAAAACTCGCGGAACAAGTCCCCGTTCATTGGGTCTCTGTTGCCCAGATTGAAAACAGTCTCACCGGGCGCCCGCCGATGGCGGTCGGCTTTGATATTGACGATACCGTGTTATTTTCCAGCCCCGGGTTCTGGCGTGGAAAGAAAACTTACTCCCCGGACAGCGAAGATTATCTGAAAAATCCGGCCTTCTGGGAAAAAATGAACAACGGCTGGGATGAGTTCAGTATTCCAAAAGAAGTGGCCCGGCAGCTCATTGATATGCATGTTCGACGTGGTGACAGTATTTACTTTGTCACTGGTCGTAGTCAGACGAAAACGGAAACCGTGTCGAAAACGCTGGCGGATAACTTCCATATTCCGGCGGCGAATATGAATCCGGTGATTTTCGCCGGCGATAAACCGGGACAAAATACGAAAGTCCAGTGGCTACAGGAGAAAAATATGCGTATCTTCTACGGCGATTCGGATAACGATATTACCGCGGCTCGTGATTGTGGTATCCGCGGTATTCGCATCCTGCGCGCTGCTAACTCCACCTACAAACCGCTGCCGCAGGCAGGAGCGTTTGGCGAGGAAGTCATTGTCAACTCGGAGTACTAAAAATCAGGAGAGCGACAGGCTCTCCTTTTTTGCATGATTTTTGCACAAACTTGCCCCGCTAGCTTTTACCTTTTCCGGACTTGCTGCACACTATTCAGGAGACGTTTGTTTTTAGTAAGGAGCAGCCTATGTGGTATCAGCGCACCATTACACTGAGCGAGAAGCCGCGCGGGTTTCATCTGATAACAGATGAAATTGTCGATAAATTGTCTGGCTTACCGCCTGTCGAAACGGGTTTGCTGCATCTGTTGTTGCTACACACCTCGGCCTCGCTGACATTAAACGAAAACTGCGATCCCACCGTGCGCGCTGATATGGAGCGCCATTTCCTGAAAACCGTTCCCGATAATGCTGCGTATGAACATGATTACGAAGGGGCGGATGATATGCCTTCGCATATTAAGTCCTCAGTGTTGGGCGTATCGTTGCTGCTGCCTGTGCGTCAGGGCCGTTTACAGTTAGGAACGTGGCAAGGTATCTGGTTGGGAGAGCACCGTATTCACGGCGGTTCACGTAAAATCATCGCGACACTACAAGGGGAATGATAATGACCATTTCGGAATTACTGCAATACTGCATGGCAAAACCTGGCGCAGAGCAGAGCGTCCACAGCGACTGGAAAGCCACGCAAATTAAAGTGGAAGATGTACTTTTCGCGATGGTGAAAGAAGTTGAAGGGCGCCCGGCAGCCTCTCTTAAAACCAGCCCGGAACTGGCAGAGTTGTTACGCCAGCAGCACAGCGATGTACGACCGAGTCGGCACCTTAATAAAGCGCACTGGAGCACGGTCTATCTGGACGGGTCGTTGCCGGATTCACAACTCTATTATCTGGTCGATGCCTCTTATCAGCAGGCGGTAAATGCGTTGTCGGAAGATAAACGCAAACAACTGCCGCAGTCCTGATTATAGTGCGCCGACTAACGACGTCAGGGCGATATCAATGAGGCGGATGACCGTTGAGCGGATACGGCTGCCGAGGGCGATTTGCGCATTATTAGCGCGTAGCCGGGCGAGATCTCGCTGTCCTTCCAGCAGAATGATAATATCGTCGTCGTCCAGCCAGCCGCGAGCGTGTTCCTGAAGCGCGCGGGCGATAAACGCGGCGGACTCGCGGATACCGTCGTCACTGTCTTCTCTTGCCTGCTTGTACGTCTGGATAAATTCGGCAATCGCCGAGGATGCTATAGGATGTTCGGCCCGGTCGGCGGTAAGCAGGTTACGCATTTCGTTAATAGACGTCATTTTCATCTCCCTCAGTGCAGCGAGCGCCCCAACGCAGACACTCACCCTGTATGGCTAATTTCCAGACCTGATTATTTTGCTGTTGGTATCTTTCTGCCTGAATGTCAGTAAGTGGTTGCTTACGTTGCATAACCCGCGCATAGAGACGCAAATAGTGATTTTTCAGCAGAGTCAGATTATCGAGCCGGCGTTTATCCCCACGTTGACGGGCGACCCGCTCAGCCTGAAAAAATGTCTGGCGGATATCGCGGTCATCCTTGAGTAGTATCTCTTTTTGCCACGATATTCGCGCCGCGTCCTGCAGGAAGCGGGTTGAGTGCGCCTGTAATAGCGTCAATTGGTGAAAAGCCACGGCGCTAAAGCGGTCAGGCAGCGTACAGGCGGATAAAAAAAGGCACAGCAATAGTGTGATTGCGTAGCGTAACTTCATGGTGTTTCCATAACAGACCGTTTGCGCTATTACATGCCTGAGCGACGCGGCGTGCAAATCACAAATGCTCAATGAGGGAAAATGAGATGAAATGGGGCAAATGATGCCGCTTTCCGGTTATTCGGAAAGCGGCGTGGAGGTTATTTGAGCATAGGTTTAAGGAAGCGGGCGGTATGCGACGCCTCACACTCCGCCACGGTTTCCGGCGTACCGGAGACGAGAATTTCGCCGCCGCCGCTGCCGCCTTCCGGGCCGAGGTCGACAATCCAGTCAGCCGTTTTAATGACGTCCAGGTTGTGTTCGATCACCACGATGGTGTTGCCCTGATCGCGCAACTGATGCAGAACGTCAAGCAACTGCTGAATGTCGGCAAAGTGCAGGCCGGTGGTCGGCTCGTCGAGAATATACAGCGTCTGCCCGGTGCCGCGCTTCGACAGTTCGCGCGCCAGCTTCACGCGCTGGGCCTCGCCGCCGGAAAGCGTCGTCGCCGACTGGCCGAGACGGATATAGGTCAGGCCAACGTCCATTAGTGTTTGCAGCTTACGCGCCAGCGCCGGAACCGCATCAAAGAACTCACGCGCTTCTTCAATGGTCATATCCAGCACTTCATGGATGGTCTTGCCTTTGTACTTAATCTCCAGCGTTTCCCGGTTATAGCGCTTGCCTTTGCACTGGTCGCACGGCACGTAAATATCCGGCAGAAAGTGCATTTCGACTTTAATGACGCCATCGCCCTGGCACGCCTCGCAACGACCGCCGCGCACGTTGAAGCTGAATCGTCCTGGGGTATAGCCGCGTGAGCGAGACTCCGGCACACCAGCAAACAGCTCGCGAACCGGGGTAAATACGCCCGTGTAGGTCGCCGGGTTGGAACGCGGGGTGCGCCCGATCGGGCTCTGGTCGATATCGATCACTTTATCGAAATGCTCCAGTCCCTGAATATCCCGATACGGTGCCGGTTCCGCGATCGTCGCCCCGTTTAGCTGACGCTGGGCGATGGGGAACAGTGTGTCGTTAATCAGCGTCGATTTACCGGAACCCGAGACGCCAGTGATACAGGTAAACAGCCCTACCGGTAGCGTAAGGGTCACATCTTTCAGGTTGTTGCCGCGCGCGCCGGTGAGTTTGAGCACTTTTTCTGGATTTGCCGGCACGCGTTGTTTCGGCACTTCAATTTTGCGTTTACCGCTCATGTACTGGCCGGTCAGCGATTCCGGTACCGCCATAATGGCTTCCAGCGGGCCTTCCGCCACCACCTCGCCGCCGTGAACGCCTGCGCCGGGGCCAATATCAATCACATGGTCGGCGGCGCGGATAGCGTCTTCATCGTGTTCCACCACAATCACGGTATTGCCGAGATTGCGCAGATGAATCAGCGTACCCAGCAGCCGCTCATTATCGCGCTGGTGCAGACCGATGGACGGTTCATCCAGCACATACATCACGCCGACTAACCCGGCGCCTATCTGGCTCGCCAGACGAATACGCTGGGCTTCGCCGCCGGAAAGCGTCTCTGCCGAGCGGGAGAGCGTGAGATAGTTCAGACCAACGTTTACCAGAAACTTGAGGCGATCGCCGATCTCTTTTAGCACTTTTTCGGCGATTTTTGCCCGTTGCCCGGAAAGCTTGAGATTAGTGAAAAAATCCATCGCATGGCCGATGCTCATATCGGAAATAGCGGGCAGCGGCGTATTTTCCACAAATACATGGCGCGCTTCGCGATTCAGTCGCGTTCCTTCACAGCTGGCGCAGGGGCGATTACTGATGAATTTCGCCAGCTCTTCGCGCACCGCGCTGGATTCCGTCTCTTTATAACGGCGCTCCATATTATGCAGCACGCCTTCGAATGGATGGCGGCGCACGGAGGTATCGCCGCGATCGTTCATATATTTAAATTCGATGTTCTCTTTGCCAGAACCGTACAGCACGACTTTGTGTACGTTGGCGCTGAGGCTTGCCCACGGCGCATCCACATCGAACTTATAGTGCTCCGCCAGCGACTTGAGCATCTGAAAGTAGTAAAAATTGCGACGATCCCAACCACGAATCGCGCCGCCTGCCAGCGACAGGTCGGGATTCTGGATCACGCGGTCTGGATCGAAATATTGCTGAACGCCGAGGCCGTCACAGGTCGGGCAGGCGCCTGCCGGGTTGTTGAACGAGAACAGACGCGGCTCCAGTTCGCGCATACTGTAGCCGCAAATCGGACAGGCAAAATTGGCGGAGAACAGAAGCTCCTCCGCTTTCTCATCGTCCATATCGGCAACAACCGCCGTGCCGCCGGATAATTCCAGCGCCGTTTCGAATGACTCCGCCAAACGTTGGGAAAGATCGTTACGAACTTTGAAGCGATCGATCACCACCTCAATGGTGTGTTTCTTTTGCAGCTCCAGCTTCGGCGGATCGGAGAGATCGCACACTTCGCCGTCAATACGGGCGCGAATGTAACCCTGGCTTGCCAGATTTTCCAGCGTTTTGGTGTGTTCGCCTTTACGCTCTTTAATAATCGGCGCCAGCAGCATCAGACGTTTGCCTTCCGGCTGTGACAGCACGTTATCGACCATCTGGCTAACGGTTTGCGCCGCCAGCGGCACGTCATGATCCGGACAACGCGGCTCGCCCACGCGGGCAAACAGCAGGCGCAGGTAGTCGTGGATCTCGGTAATGGTACCCACCGTAGAGCGCGGGTTGTGAGATGTCGATTTCTGTTCAATTGAGATCGCAGGCGACAGCCCCTCAATATGGTCGACATCCGGTTTTTCCATAAGCGACAAAAACTGCCGCGCGTAAGCGGAGAGCGATTCAACGTAACGACGCTGCCCTTCGGCATACAGAGTGTCGAAAGCCAGTGAGGATTTGCCTGAACCCGAAAGCCCGGTCACGACAATCAGTTTGTCGCGCGGGATGACGAGGTTAATATTTTTGAGATTATGGGTGCGGGCGCCCCGAACTTCGATCTTATCCATTCACCTTTCCCGGTAGAGACTCGGATGCCTGGTTTGTTTGAAGGACAAACGGCAGAAACGGCTAATTATGACACAATTTAACCTGTTTGAATATACAGTATTGGAATGCATCTTCAGCTAAAGTATGTAACAATATGAGGTTCGCGCGAGTGAACTGGAACCTGCATCGCAGCTATTAAAATGCTACGTGGAAATGGTACACTCACGCGTTTACACTATTTATGAAACGTATTCAGGAGACTCAATCATGGCCAGCAGAGGCGTAAACAAGGTGATTCTCGTTGGTAATCTGGGCCAGGACCCGGAAGTACGCTATATGCCGAGTGGCGGCGCTGTCGCCAACTTAACGCTGGCTACTTCTGAATCCTGGCGCGATAAGCAGACCGGCGAAATGAAAGAGCAAACGGAATGGCACCGGGTGGTGATGTTCGGCAAACTGGCGGAAGTGGCCGGCGAATATCTGCGTAAAGGTTCTCAGGTGTATATCGAAGGTCAACTGCGTACCCGTAAATGGACCGATCAGAGTGGTCAGGAACGCTATACGACTGAAATTAACGTTCCGCAGATCGGCGGCGTGATGCAGATGCTGGGTGGTCGCCAGGGCGGCGGCGCACCGGCAGGCGGTCAGCAGCAGAGCGGTTGGGGCCAGCCGCAACAACCTCAGCAGCCGCAGGGCGGCAACCAGTTCAGCGGCGGCGCGCAGTCGCGTCCACAGCAATCCGCGCCAGCGCCGTCTAACGAACCGCCAATGGATTTTGACGACGACATTCCATTCTGATTATCTTTTTAAATCAAAGCATTATTTTCATGTTTTGAAAGAATCTCAGGTTGCCTCTCGCTCAGAATTAGGTTTGAATCTCTGGGCGGGAAGGCAACTGGTCAGAAAAAGGATAGTTGTAGATGGATTTTTCTGTGCGTCGACCACTATCCGAAGAGTGCTAGCCCTCCTCTCATGTATCGAACAGGTACCATCGTCAATTCCTGTTTGACGTTTCCAAACGATAAATTCAAAAGACGCATTTTGCTTCTCTTTCCCGGTGTAAAAAATTATCACTGAGTATTATTCATACTTATCTATCTATCTGAAATTATTAAGATAAAATCAGATTTATTATTCAATTAAAATATTACCGGCTGGCTTTACTCCATTTTTCGTGCTCCGTAAGAGATGGATACTACGGCTACCTTTGTACGCGATAATATATTAAGTACAAGGCGTACTGATGCTTTACTGAGTTCTTTCCTGGATAAGGTAGTTTTGTCAGTAAATGAGATGACAGGGAGGAGGTGAAAATATAGGAATGATATTCGGATGGAGAGATGGCAGAGCATACCGTTACACTTCTGTACCGGAAGTGAGTTACTCGCCCCTTCATAACACTCTCGATGACCCGCCATCATTGCATAATGATCTAATTTTTCCTGGAAGATTTGGCACCCCCTCAGACTTAGTACTTATGCCCCTTCTATAGATTTGCGCTCTTATCATCTTAATACAATCAGAATAGTTTCGTGTAGCGACGTTATTATTATGTAATTTATGAATACTTTTTCGCAAAAAATAGACGTTTTTAATATGTGAGATTTTTTTTACCGTACAAGTTATAGATACATAAATATCCTTTTTGGGTAAATGACTTTCTATTATCGCATACCTATTTATGGTTATGCTCCACGTTAAGGAGCATAAATCGTGGTTTGTGGCTATTTTTATATAAATAAAAGACCGTTTTTGGCCTTTTCTTTTATTGTTAATAATTATTACTCTCACTGGTCTGATTTGCACTGGCAATTTTACGTATATTGAAGTCCCTATTTTCTTATGCTTTAATAATGAAACATTAATTTTACATAAGGAGATCCTATTTCTATACGATATGATTTATATTGATGGGGGTGCGATTTGCAAACCGTTCCCATATTAAATATTTAGCTAATAATATTATTTACAGAATTTAAATCTATATTCTGGAATAGCTATTTTTTGTCGAGTGGGTAGGGTAATTTTCGATGAAAACTATTTAACTAAAACAGCATAAGCAAAGAAAAAGTGAAGTTATTTAGTTAAAAAATAACGCACCTTAATTTTGATACATACACGGTATTATCATGTCCATATTTATAAAGACAAATAATGCCAGAAAATCATAACGTCTAAAAGTACATTGGTAGCTGAAAGCCAAGGGCGGTAGCGTTCCATCCCCCCAAAGTCTCAATCTCTTTTATTTCTCTATATCCTAAAATATCTTTTTACCCGCTGTGTAATATCAGGAGTTGACATGGAAGACGAAGGTAATCCGTGGCCTAGTTTTGTTGATACATTTTCAACAGTGCTATGTATATTCATATTTCTCATGTTGGTATTTGCACTTAACAACATGCTTATTATGTACGATAACTCAATTAAGGTATATAAAACAAGTAATGCAGAAAATATCAATCCTAATGCTAAAGAAATTAAGGATGAAAAAGAAGTTATAAACGAATCTACTAAAGTAGATGAAATAGATAAAACGAAAGCCATTGATGAAAGGAACTTTAGTGGCACTACTGAAAAAACGGGGAAAGAAAAGGGTATCTATGATATCGCTAATGGGCAACGGGTTGATATGACCGCGACAGAAAAGGAATTTATTATTACCTATTACGGTAGGTTAAGAAGCTTTTCAGAGGAGGATATAAAAAAATTAACCGCTTGGTTAAAAGAGCATGGAAATAATAAATTATTAATAGAAATGATTGTTCCTCAGTCGGATATTTCTTATTCGGACTCTTTGCGTTTGGGCTACGAACGAGGGATTATTTTAATGAAAGAAATTAAGATAATCTGCCCTGAGGTAGATATTGATATGAGTGTTAATTCAGGAACTTCAGGAGTAGGTGGCAAAGCCATTATTACAACTGTCGATAAAAAGGTGTCAGAGTGAAATCTATAAATAAGTATCGCTATTTCTTTACCTGTTTCCTTATCGCAATAATTCCTTTTATTGCTTTGTCTTTTGATGGGATTAGGGGTTACGTTTTTGATAATTTCATGGTATCTGCGATCTATAACAGTGTTATTATCGCTATCTATATTATGGGATCTGTATGCACATTATTTACCGTATTTAAAAATTGCGATGCAAGAGAAATTTTAACTACCAATAATGCCAATAAAAAAAGCTCTACACTTTCCAGTCTTAATCAGGTCATTTTTGCTGATGATTTCATGAAGTGTGATTCCAATTTATTAATAGAGTTAGATGATAGTGTGTCGACAGCTCGTAATCAACGATTATCATTTATTATGAGTTGTAGTAATGTCTCTACTCTAATTGGTTTATTAGGAACATTTGCAGGCTTGTCTATTACTATTGGATCAATAGGCAATCTATTGAGCACCCCATCAGGAGTTGGTGGAGAAAGTTCCAGTAATACTTTACATATGATTGTTACGATGGTGGCATCGCTTTCTGAACCATTGAAAGGAATGAATACTGCTTTTGTTTCATCTATCTATGGGGTTGTGTGTGCTATTCTTCTAACATCCCAAAGTGTTTTTGTTCGTAGTTCTTATGCTCTTATTTCTGCTGAAATTAAGAGATTAAAAGTAAAAAGAAGTCGGGCAAGTAGTAATCGACAACGAAGCTTACGGATAGAATCAGAGACACTTTTCGAATTTAAGGAACTATTTAGAGAGTTTTTCGACAACTATAAATCCATTGAACTTTCACGCACCCAAGCAGAAGAAAAAAAACTGACGGTTTTTTCTGATGGCCTATCCAGCTTACAGAATAAATTATCTGATAATACTGTGATATTAGAACAGCTTTCTAAACAGGTTGATAATTATATAAATATTAGTAATAAGCATTACATCCAAATTTCTGACAACATGGATAATGTGGCAGAACATTTATCGAAAGGTAATGCCTTAATTTCTGAAAATAACGTGATGTTAGCTCAATTAAACCATACACAAGACTCTATAGATAAAAAGAACGATACAGTAATTGCATCACTTGATAGATGTCATCAGGAATCTGTTTCCCAAAGAAAAACCATAGATAGTATTGCTATCGAAAACGTAAAGGTTACTCACCTTGTCACAGAGATGAAAGCTGCCATAGATGAGGATAGTAATAATATTCATTCAGCGTTATCCAACTTATCTGCTGCAGATGAAAAAATTATTGATAGAACAAAAATGATAGGTGCTGAAATAGTTAGTTATCGTGAAACATATATCCCATTAATGGAAAAAATAACGTTGATGCATCAGAAATTATTAAAGCAGAGCTTATTACATGATGAGGTAAAAAATGAAGATTAAACATTTTTTATTAACGGCAGCTTTTATTATGCAAGGTGCTCATGCTAGTGAATTTGCAATACTGCCATTAAGTAAGTTGGTGGATGCTGCATTAAAACATCAGCCATCTGTTGCTATTTCCTATTACGAAACTGAAAAGAAAAAAAGTGATTTAGAAGCTACGAGGGCTTCGCTTTATCCTACATTGGATCTATCGTCTGGTATTAATAATAACAGAAAAGAGTCTTCCGGTGATGAACGAAATATTGAAAATAAAATTTCACTATCGTATCGGATTACTGATTTTGGTGTAAGAGGAGCAAATATCAGAAAATCTGAATATGAAAAAAACAGTAGTGATATTGATTATGAAAAAACAAAAAACACAGTAGCTCAAGAGGTTATAACAACTTATTATAATATCAGTAAATATCGTGAAATGATTGATGGTATAAATAAAGAGAAAGAATTTTATAAAAACATGTTGGGTACCTTTTCGCTATTGGTATCATCTGGTGTTGCTATGCAATCTGACTTGAGAAAAGTACAGGTTTCGATCGATGCATTGAATACCAGAAGTATTATGTATCAATCAATGCTGGATGATGAAATGTATAAGATGAAAAATATGACTGGCATGCAGTTATCGCCAGATCAAATCCAAAGTGATGAACATTTCGATTTATTTAAAAAATATATTTTTGTGGATAGCCCTGAAAAGCTTATGAATATGGTTATGAAGTACAATGATGACTATAAAATGCTTGTCAGCGCGCGCAAGGCGGCCTCAGAAGATATTAATGCTGCTAACTCTTCCTATTTCCCAACTGTCGATTTAGTGTCTAGCTATGTACAGAATAATCCAAGTGGCAGCGCCAAAAAAAGCGATTACGAAAATGAATTTAAGACAGGGGTTAATGTTAGTTTAAATATTTTTAATGGCTTCAGAAACTCAGCACAAGAAAGTAAAATGGTAGCCAGTTATTCTCAGGCAAAATTACAAATTGACGATTTTTTGCTGAAAACGCGTTATAACATCGATTCCCAACTTTCAAAGTACAGTGCAGCAAAAGAAACATATTTAGTAGCTGAACGTTCTCATAAAAATGCTTTGCAACTTACTGGGTTATATGAGCAAGAATTTCAGCTAGGACAAAAAAGTTTGCTTGATTTAATTTCTAGCCGTAATGAAGCATTTCAGGCATATGTAAGCATGGTAGATAGTAAATATAGTTTATATATGCTGAAACTACAGCAACTATCTTTAGTTTTTCATTTAATTGATTACCTGAAAGGAAATTCAGCTAGTGAGTTGAATATAACAAAATGAACAGGAAGCAGAGTGATCGTCTTATGATGATAATCATAACGCTAACAATTATGATTGTCATTCTTACCTATTTTGTAAAGATAAATTCTGTAGTGCATGGTCAGGGTGTTATTACAACCAAAGATAATGCTCAACTAATATCTTTGTCTAAAGGTGGAACGATACAAGATATTTATGTAACAGAGGGAGACACTGTAAAAAAAGGAGAGCTACTTGCAAAGATAGTTAACCTTGATTTACAAAAGGAATATCAACGTTATAAAACTCAAAAGGGGTATCTGGATAAAGATGTAAACGAAATATCATTCATTCTTGATAAACGAAATGAAGATGGATTAATTTCACTTGATGGTGTGAGTTCTTTAAGTAACAAAGAGGTAAAAGCTAATATTGAACTGGTTCATAGCCAGATAAGAACTAAAGAATTAAAAAAAAATTCTCTTGATTCGGAGATTGATGGATTACAGGAGAAATTAAATTCCAAAGAAAAAGAATTAGCTTTGCTCGCAGAAGAAATAAATATTCTCTCTCCTTTGGTGAAAAAAGGTATTAGTCCGTATACTAATTTTCTAAATAAGAAACAGGTGTATATTAAAGTTAAATCTGAAATTAATGATATTGAGAGCAGTATAACTTTAAAAAAAGATGATATTGAGTTGGTTGGTAATGACATTAAGGCACTGAATAATGAATTAAGGCTTTCATTATCTAAGCTCATATCTAAAAATCAGCAAGAGCTTGAAGTCGTTAACTCAACCCTAAACGTAATAGAAAAACAATTAGATGAAGAGGATATTTACTCACCTGTTGATGGGGTTATTTATAAAATAAATAAAAGTGCCACTACACATGGTGGTGTTATCCAGGCAGCTGACTTACTCTTTGAAATTAAACCGAAGGTGAAGACTATGTTGGCTGACGTAAAAATACCACCTAAGTACAGAGATCAAATATATTTAGACGAAGCTGTCAAACTGGATGTTCAATCAATTATCCAGCCAAAAATGAAGTCATATAGTGCGACAATCGATAATATTAGCCCTGACTCCTATGAAGAAAACACCGGAGGAACTATTCAACGATATTATAAGGTAATTATTTCATTCGACGTAAATGAAGATGATTTGCGGTGGTTAAAACCAGGCATGACAGTTGATGCCAGTATAATTACCGGAAAGCATAGCATTATGGAGTACCTCCTGTCTCCACTGATGAAAGGCGTGGATAAAGCTTTTTCAGAACCTGTTAATACTAAAAGATTAAATCTTTCTTAGAGATAAAGATACGTTTATGAAAAACATGAATATAAAAAAAGTTTTTGCTGATCAGAATTCTGTGATTGACCTTTCCTCTTTGGGAGATGCCAAAGGAGCTAAGGTTTCTTTGGCTGGGCCGGACATGAATATTACCACGTCGCATGGTTCAGTCATCATTGTCAACGGAGCTCTTTACTCAAGCATTAAAGGCAACAATCTTATCATTAAGTTTAAAGATAAGAGTATCCCTGGTTCCAAAGTTATCGGGAGTGTGGATTTAAAAGATATTCAGCTTGAGCGAATTGATAGTTCTTTAGTTGATGCAGGTCTGGTGGAGAAGAAAGGTAACGGTAAAAATAGAAATGCCAGGAAAGATGAAGAACTACAAAAGCAATTAGATGATGCTGAAGGCGCAAAAAAAGAGGCCGATAAAGCAAAGGAAGAAGCAGAAAAGGCTAAAGAAGCAGCAGAAAAAGCGATCAGTGAAGCTTTCGAAATCCAAAATTCTTCAAAACAAATAGAAGAAATGCTGCAGAATTTTTTGTCAGATAATGTAGCAAAAGACAATTTGGCTCAACAAGATAATGCCATACAGCAAAACACTTTAAGCAAAGCAGCTCAAAATATTAAGCAGGATGAAGCCGAAAAAATAACACCTCAACCTCTTAATAAAAATACAGGCAGTGGAAGAAGTAATAGTAGTAAGAATTATGATAATCAATTTGAAGCTGAACCTGTTAAAGAGAAACTAAAAATATCCTTTAAGCTTGCAGCAGAAAGCAATAGTGGAAGCAAAGATGATAGTATAACTAATTTTACTAAACCACAGTTTATTGGTAGCACATCACCAAATGCAACAGTGGTTATTAAAATAAACGGAATTTCTGTCGGTCAGGTTGTTGCCGATAAGTTAGGTAATTTTACCTTTACTGCTCCTGAGAAATTGGCCGATGGAACATACAATCTGGAAGCGGAAGCCACAACTAGTAACGCAATGGGTAGCACTAAGCTTGCCATTACTATAGACTCCGTTATTGATAAACCAAGTTTTGAACTTTCGCCAGAAAGCAGTATTCCTGGTCATCAAGGCTTAACCGCTACGTTGACACCATCAATTATTGGTACCGCAGAAGAAAATGCAAAGGTTAATATTTACGTTAACGATAAACTTATTACTAGCGTAGATGTTGATAAAAATGGTAAGTGGAGTTATGGATTTAAAGGTAAAGAATTAATTGAAGGAGATAATAATATTAAGGTTGTTGCAGTAGATAAGGCTGGCAACCAAAGTGAAATTTCAAATGTAATTACAATAGATACCATTCCTCCGGAAAAGCCGACAATTGAGCTGGATATTAATAGTGATTCTGGTGTTAAAGATGACAATATAACTAACAGTACATTACCTACATTTATAGGTGTGGCTGAGCCTGGGGCAACGGTTTCCATCTATATTGGAATTAAGCACCTGGGGGATGTTGTTGCTGCTAAAGATGGTTCGTGGAGTTATACGCTTACTGAGCCCCTGAAAGATGGCGAATACCATTTAACAGCGACAGCTACAGATATCGCCGGACATACCTCTGAAACATCAGATCTTACATTTACCATTGATACTCGTATCAGTTATTTTAGTGCAGAGCTTGATCCTGCCGATGATAGTGGTATCGTTGGCGATAATGTCACTAATAATAGCCGCCCTACTTTTATCGGGAAAAGTGAACCAAATACCACGATAAATGTTAAAAACTCTGAAACTGGTGAATTAGTTGTTCTTAAAGCCAATGCTGAAGGTGAGTGGCAATTTGCTTTTACTTCGGATTCCGCTGAAGGGGTTAACAACCTGGTTTTCACTGTTGAGGATGTGGCGGGTAACCAGAAAGATTTTTATTTTAGTTATGTTATTGATACAGTAGCGCCGACAGCCCCGACAGTTTCCCTGGATGATTTTGTAACATTACCAAACGGCATTATTTTATCAGGGGATGATACACCTGCATTGGTCGGTACGGCAGAGCCTAAATCTACAATATCAATTCTGCGAGAAGGTAAATTTTATGCCAGCATTGACGTCGACTCAAATGGCTCATGGATTTATCAATTTAATGAAAAACTCCCGCAAGGGGTATATGACATTGAGATTGTTTCTCAGGACATAGCTGGTAATAAATCCTCGGCAATTAAATACTCTTTTACTATCCAGACTGAAGTTGTAATCCCAAAAGCCGAACTTGACGCGGTTGATGACTCTGGCGAGAAAGGGGACTGGATTACCAATAAGCATAACGCTCTGACTTTACTCGGGACTGCTGGTAAATTTGCTACCGTAAATATTATTATTGATGGCAAAGCTATTGGAGTGACAACAGCAGATGAACACGGGAACTGGACTTTTGATATTTCCCGTAATTTGTCTGACGATGTTTATACAGTGACGGTTGAGGCAGTAGACCCATTAGGTAATACTGCATCGGCTGATTATCAACTTACCATTGATAGTTTTACACCAATCCCTGCTGTTATGTTGCATGATAGTGCTGACTCTGGGGTTAAAGGAGACCTGATTACAAGAGTTAATACGCCTTTATTTACCGGAAGTGCAGAGCCTAATGCTAAAGTCTCAATCTATGTTGATGGTATCTTAAGCGGTGAGGCCATTGCTGGCGATGATGGTGTATGGAACTTCCAATTTTCAAATATATTGCCTGATGGCATGCATGAAGTGATGGTAAAAGCGGAAGATATTGCTGGCAATAAAGCATCATCATCAATTTATAACTTCCAAATCCTTACGCATACACAAAAGCCAACCATTGAGTTAGTCGATGACACAGGGTTGGATAATACAGATCATATCATTAATGAAAAACGACCTGCCCTGACAGGGACTGCTGCACCTTATTCAATCGTAAAATTATATATAGATAATGCTTTGGTGGCTGAAGTCAGGACGAATAAAGACGGTGTATGGGATTATACTCTGAAACCAGATCAAAGTCTGGCTGATGGTGATCATAAAATAACCGCCACAGTAGAGGATATTGCTGGAAATATTGCACATTCTGACGCCTTTTTATTTAGTGTGGATACTACCATATCTATACCGGTAGTTTCACTAAGCCCTGATTCTGAGTCCGGAATTTTAGATGATAATTTAACGAATATACCTAAACCAACTCTTATTCTTAGAAATATTGATTCAGATGTTAGAAATGTTCAGGTATGGGATGCTATCTCTAATACACAGATAGGTATTGCTACCCAACAATCTAATGGAACATGGACATATACTTTTACTTCAGATCTGATTGATGGCCTGCATCAGGTATATGTTAAAGCTGAAGATATCGCTGGCAATAAAGTTACTGGTCCTACATTTGATTTTACTATAGATACGACACTTTCCATTCCGGTTATTTCTTTGATTGCAAAAGATGATACTGGCGTGGCGGATGATAATATTACCAATATTAATAAGCCTGACTTTATTATTAGTGGTATTGATTCTGATGCACACCGGGTAGTTGTACAGGTGACACATAATGGCGTGAATGAACAGATTGTACTGACTCAAGATGGCGGTAACTGGGTATTTACACCTGCCAGCACGTGGGATGATGGCAGCTATACACTGCAAGTGACGGTGGAAGATGAGGCGGGAAATATTCGCCAGTCCACACCATTAACAGTGAAAGTGGATACGCAAATCGCGATTAATAGCATCGAACTGATCAATGACACTGGTATTGCTGACGACAATATAACTAACGATATGCGTCCACACTTCCGTGTTGAAGTGCCAAATGACGTAAATATGGTACGTCTGAGTATTGACGGGGGCAAGACATGGGGGAGTGCGACGAAAAATACGGCAGGCATTTGGGATTACAGTTGGCCGACGAATGTAACTGAAGGGTCACATATCCTGACGGTAGAAGCGACCGATATTGCTGGTAATAAGTTAACGCAGACACTCGACTTTACTATCGACACTTTGTTGACTGTGCCGACCATCGCTCTGGATAGCGCCGATGATAGTGGTGTTACCGGGGATAATATTACTAACAGCAAAACGCCGGGCTTTACCCTCAGCAATATTGACGGCGATGTGATTCGGGTGGCGCTACAAATCACGCATAATGGCAAGAACGAGGTAGTGGCGCTGACGCAGAGTGGTGGTAATTGGGTATTTACGCCAGACCACGACTGGGCAGATGGCAGCTATACGCTACAAGTGACGGTGGAAGATGAGGCGGGAAATATCCGTCAGTCCACACCGTTAACAGTGAAAGTGGATACGCAAATTGCGATCGACAATATCGAATTGATTAATGACACCGGTATGGTCGGCGACAATCTGACTAACGACATTCATCCGCAGTTCCGTGTGACGGTACCAGATGATGTGGATAGGGTACGCCTGAGTATCGACGGCGGTAAAACGTGGGTTAACGCCACACCAGGCTTAATAAAAGGGAGTTGGGATTATACATGGCTGGGGAAAGTTCCCGAAGGTAAACACACGCTGATCGTAGAAGCCACCGATATTGCAGGAAACACGGCGACACGGACGCTGGATTTTACTGTTGACACCACACTGTCAGTACCAACCATCACGCTGGATACCGCGAATGACAGCGGTGTGGCTGGCGATAATATCACCAACGAAAAAACGCCTGGTTTTACCCTCGGCAATATTGATGCCGATGCGAGCCGGGTGGTGGTACAGGTCACGCACAATGGCAAGAGTGAAGAGGTGGAGCTGACCCAGACCAGCGGCAACTGGGTATTCACACCAACCAGCGCGTGGGCTGATGGCAATTACACCCTGACGGTAAAAGTGACCGACGAGGCGGGGAATACTCGCCAGTCAGCACCGTTGTCGGTGAAAGTGGATACACAGGTCACGATTGACGGCATTGTGCTGGTCAATGACAGCGGTATCACCAGCGATAATATAACCAATGAGGTACATCCTCATTTCCGTGTGACGGTGCCGGAAGATGTCAACGTTGTACGCCTGAGCATCGATGGCGGCACGACATGGATTAACGCCACACCGTCTTCTACCGGTATCTGGGATTACACCTGGCCGGACGCGGTACCTGAGGGGAAACATACCCTTGTCGTGGAAGCTATCGACATAGCTGGGAACAAGGCGACACAGGCGCTCGGTTTTACCATTGACACCACCCTGTCGGTACCGACCATCACGCTGGATACCGCGAATGACAGTGGTGTGGCTGGCGACAATATCACCAACGAAAAAACACCTGGTTTTACTATCAACGGCATTGATGCGGATGCGATCCGGGTGGCAGTACAGGTTACGCATAATGGCACGAACCAGGAGGTGGAACTGACCCAGATCGGGGGGCAGTGGCACTTTACGCCGGCCAGTAACTGGGTGGATGGCAATTACACGCTGACGGTGAAAGTTGAGGACAGAGCCGGGAACGTCAGCCAGTCCGCGCCACTGGCAGTGACCATCGACACGCAGACGGAGATTAACAACATTGTACTGGTCAATGATACCGGTATGCCGGATGACAATCTGACCAACGCTCTGCGTCCGGAGTTCCGGGTGACGGTGCCGGAAGATGTGAATGCGGTACGCCTGAGTATTGACGGCGGCAAGACGTGGGTGGATGCGAAGAAAACGTCGGCAGGTGTCTGGGATTATAGCTGGACAACAGACATCACTGAGGGCGTACACACGCTGACGGTGGAAGCGACCGATATCGCAGGGAACACGGCGACGCGGACGCTGGACTTTACCGTTGACACCACCCTGTCGGTACCGACCATCACGCTGGATACCGCGAATGACAGTGGTGTGGCTGGCGACAATATCACCAACGAAAAAACGCCTGGTTTTACTATCAACGGCATTGATACGGATGCGAGCCGGGTGGTGGTGACGGTTACGCATGATGGCAAAAGTGAAGAGGTGGCGCTGACCAAAAACGGAGGAGGATGGACGTTCACGCCGGACAGTGCGTGGACGGATGGCCGCTACACGCTGACGGTGACGGTGGAAGACGACGCGGGGAATATCCGCCACTCAGCGCCACTGGCGGTAACCGTGGACACACGGACCGGCATTAATAGTATTGAACTGGTGAATGACTCCGGTGTTGCTGGCGACAATCTGACTAATGAAATGCGCCCGCACTTCCGGGTGGAGGTGCCGGAAGATGTGAACGCGGTACGCCTGAGCATTGACGGCGGCAAGACGTGGATGCATGCGTCGAAGAGCGCGGCAGGTGTCTGGGACTACAGTTGGTTGACTGATGTGCCGGAAGGGACATACACGCTGACGGTGGAAGCGACCGATATCGCAGGGAACACGGCGACGCGGACGCTGGACTTTACCGTTGACACCACCCTGTTGGTCCCGACCATCACGCTGGACAACGCGGATGATACCGGTGAACGGGGTGATAACCTGACCAACCGTCCCCAGCCGAATTTTATCCTGCAACATATTGATGCCGACGTCGCTAGCGTTGTGGTAAGCGTGACGCATGATGGTACGACAAGTGTATTTGATGCGAGTCAGGAAGCTGGGGGGTGGCGTTTTACGCCGGATCGCGACTGGACGGACGGCAGTTACACTCTGAGTGTGACGGTGACGGATAAAGCCGGGAACGTAAGTCAGTCCACCCCTCTGACGGTAACAGTGGATACACATATCTCAATTGGTAAGGTTGAGCTGATTAATGACAGCGGCGTCGTTGGCGATAATATGACCAATGACATCCACCCGCAGTTCCGTGTAACGGTGCCGGAAGATGTGAATTCGGTACGCCTGAGCATCGACGGTGGCGCGACATGGGTTAAGGCAACGCAGGGCGCGGCAGGGATCTGGGATTATACCTGGCCAGATGACGTGAAGGATGGGAAATACACCCTGCAGGTGGAGGCGACCGACAAGGCAGGCAACACCATCACGCGGATGCTGGAATTTACCATTGATACCACGCTGACAACGCCGACCATTGCACTGGACCATAAGGATGACAGTGGTATTACTGGCGATAATCTCACCAACGCGAAAAAGCCA
This sequence comes from Salmonella enterica subsp. diarizonae, assembly GCF_008692785.1. Classification (GTDB taxonomy): domain Bacteria; phylum Pseudomonadota; class Gammaproteobacteria; order Enterobacterales; family Enterobacteriaceae; genus Salmonella; species Salmonella diarizonae. The sequence goes on along the minus strand of NZ_VXJV01000015.1, from coordinate 14,412 downwards.
GGCTTTATCCTCGGTAATATTGATGTCGATGCGAGCCGGGTGGTGGTGCAAGTAACGCATGATGGCAAGAGTGAAGAGGTAGCGCTGACCAAAAGCGGGGGGCAGTGGAGCTTTACGCCGACAGCGCCGTGGGGTGACGGCAGCTACACGCTGACGGTGACGGTGGAAGATAAAGCCGGGAACGTCAGCCATTCCGCCCCGCTGACGGTGACGGTGGACACGCAGACAGCCATTAACAGTATTGCGCTGGTTAACGACACCGGCATTCCGGACGACAACCTGACCAATGCGGTGCGCCCGCACTTCCGGGTGACGGTGCCGGATGATGTGAACGCGGTACGCCTGAGTATCGACGGCGGCAAGACGTGGGTGGATGCGAAGAGAACCTCTGCCGGCGTCTGGGACTACAGCTGGCTGACGGATGTGACCGAAGGGGTGCACACGCTGACGGTGGAGGCCACCGATGTGGCGGGCAACACGGTAAAAGAGACGATGGGCTTCACCGTCGACACCACGCTGTCAGTACCGCTCATTGCGCTGGACAGCGCGGATGACAGCGGCGTCAGGGGGGATGAACTGACCCGGGTGAACAGGCCGACGTTCTTACTGGACAACATTGATAACGATGCGCGTCATGTCACGGTGGAAGTTCAGCATGGCAGCACCAGGGAGGTGCTGAAGGCGACGCAGGGTGCGAACGGACGCTGGAGTTTCACCCCGGCGGGCGACTGGGCGGACGGTCAGTACACGCTGACGGTAAAAGTGGAAGACGAGGCGGGGAACATTCGCCAGTCTGCGCCGCTGACGGTAACGGTGGACACGCAGACGGCCATTGATGGCATCGAGCTGGTGAACGACCACGGAATTTCCGGCGATAACCTGACCAACGCCCTGCGCCCGGAGTTCCGGGTGACGACACCGGGGGATGTGAATACGGTTCGTCTGAGTCTGGACGGCGATACGAACTGGGTGAACGCGACGAAGAATGCCGCCGGGGTCTGGGAATACAACTGGCCGGGCGACGTGGGCGAGGGTAAACACACGCTGACGGTGGAGGCGACGGATGCGGCGGGCAACACGGCGACGCGGACGCTGGAGTTTACCATTGACACCACCCTGTCGGTGCCGGTCATCACGCTGGACAGTGCGGATGACAGCGGCAACAGGGGAGATAACGTCACCAGCGTCAGGTCGCCGGGCTTTACCATCGAAAATATCGATCCTGATGCGAACCGGGTGACGGTACAGATCGCGCATGACGGCAGCAGCCGGGAGGTGGAGCTGACCCAGACCGGTGGCCGGTGGCACTTTACGCCGGACAGCGCGTGGACGGACGGGAGCTACACGCTGACGGTGAAAGTGGAGGACAATGCGGGAAATATCCGTTATTCCACGCCGCTGGACGTGAAGGTGGACACACATACGTCAATTAATCATATTGAGCTGGTCAATGACAACGGCGTCCCGGATGACAACCTGACCAACGAGATGCGCCCGCAGTTCCGGGTGACGGTGCCGGAGGATGTGACCGTGGTACGCCTGAGCCTGGACGGCAGCGGCGACTGGGTGAACGCGACGGCGGGAGCAACGAAAGGGGAATGGAACTACAGCTGGCCGTCAGACGTGGGCGAGGGTAAGCACGTGCTGACGGTGGAGGTGACCGATGCGGCGGGCAACACGGCGACGAAGACCCTGGACTTCAGGATTGACACGAGGCTGTCGGAGCCGGTCATCACGCTGAACAGCGCGGATGACACGGGCGTGCCGGGAGACGGTCTGACCAGCCGCGCGCAGCCGTCGTTCACGCTGCAGGATATCGATGCCGATGTGGTGAGAGTGACAGTGAGCGTGGAGCACGGAGGAAGGACCGAGACGTTTGACGTGTTACAGGGCGCGGGCGGATGGATCTTCACGCCGGCGGCGGCATGGACGGACGGGAGCTACACGCTGAAGGTGACGGTGGAGGACGAAGCGGGCAATATCCGTCATTCAGCGCCTCTGGACGTGAAGGTGGACACACAGACGGCGATTGACCGTATTGAGCTGGTGAATGACAGCGGTGAGCCGGCAGATAACCTGACCAACGATGTGCGACCGGAGTTCCGGGTGACGGTGCCGGAGGATGTGAACAGGGTGCGGGTGAGCCTGGACGGGGGTAAGACGTGGATGGATGCGACGAAGGCATCGGCAGGCGTCTGGAGTTATACCTGGTCGTCCGATGTGACCGAAGGCGCGCACGTGCTGACGGTGGAGGCGACCGATATTGCGGGCAATACGGCGACGCGGACGCTGGATTTCACCATCGACACCACGCTGTCAACGCCAACCATTGAACTGGATGGCCCGGATGATACTGGCGTACAGGGTGATAACCTGACTAATCGCTCTCAGCCGACATTTATCCTGAAAGATGTCGACCCGGATGCTGCTTCAGTAATGGTAAGTGTGAATCATGGTGGGACGACAACCACATTTGCAGCGACCAACGGAGCTGGCGGATGGCGTTTTACACCGGCCAGTGACTGGACGGATGGCGCTTATACGTTGAGTGTGACGGTGACAGATAAGGCCGGAAACGTTAGCCACTCAGCGCCGCTGACGGTGAATGTGGATACACACGTCACTATTGACAGCATCGTTTTGGTCAATGATAGCAGTTTTATTGGCGATAATCTGACTAATGAGGTTCGCCCGCATTTTCGTGTGACGGTGCCGGGGGATGTTAATGTTGTCCGTCTGAGCCTGAATGACGGTAAAACCTGGGGCAATGCAACTCAGAGTGCCTCTGGGGACTGGGAATACATCTGGCCAGACGATGTAACCGAAGGAAAGCATACGCTGACGGTGGAAGCTACCGATATCGCGGGAAACAAAGCGACGCAGATGCTTGAATTTATCATCGACACCACACTATCGACGCCGACCATCACGCTGGATGCTGTGGATGACAGTGGTGTGGCTGGCGACAATATCACCAACGAAAAAACGCCTGGTTTTACGATTAACGGCATCGACGCGGATGCGAGTCAGGTAATGGTGGTGGTTACACACAACGGTAAGAGTAAGGAGTTGGCGCTGACCCAGGTTAGCGGTCGGTGGCACTTTACACCAGACAGTGACTGGACGGATGGCAACTACACCCTGACGGTAAAAGTTGAGGATAAGGCAGGAAATATGAGCCAATCCTCGCCGCTGACGGTAACGGTGGATACACAGACTGTTATTAGCAGTATTGTGCTGGTCAATGACAGCGGTATTGTCGGTGACAAGATGACTAACAATGTTCATCCGCATTTCCGGGTGACAGTGCCGGAAGATGTCAACGTTGTACGCCTGAGCATCGATGGCGGCACGACATGGGGTAACGCTACTCAGAGTGCAGTAAAAGGGATCTGGAATTACAACTGGCCCACGGATGTGGGTGACGGTAAATATACCCTGATGGTGGAAGCGATCGACGCTGCTGGCAATAAGGCGACGCAGACACTTGAATTTATTGTTGACGCCACCCTGTCAGTACCGACCATCACGCTGGATACCGCGAATGACAGTGGTGTGGCTGGCGACAATATCACCAACGAAAAAACACCTGGTTTTACTATCAACGGCATTGATGCGGATGCGATCCGGGTGGCAGTACAGGTTACGCATAATGGCACGAACCAGGAGGTGGAACTGACCCAGATCGGGGGGCAGTGGCACTTTACGCCGGCCAGTAACTGGGTGGATGGCAATTACACGCTGACGGTGAAAGTTGAGGACAGAGCCGGGAACGTCAGCCAGTCCGCGCCACTGGCAGTGACCATCGACACGCAGACGGAGATTAACAACCTTGTACTGGTCAATGATACCGGTATGCCGGATGACAATCTGACCAACGCTCTGCGTCCGGAGTTCCGGGTGACGGTGCCGGAAGATGTGAATGCGGTACGCCTGAGTATTGACGGCGGCAAGACGTGGGTGGATGCGAAGAAAACGTCGGCAGGTGTCTGGGATTATAGCTGGACAACAGACATCACTGAGGGTGTACACACGCTGACGGTGGAAGCGACCGATATCGCAGGGAACACGGCGACGCGGACGCTGAACTTTACCGTTGACACGACCCTGTCGGTACCGACCATCACGCTGGATACCGCGAATGACAGTGGTGTGGCTGGCGACAATATCACCAACGAAAAAACGCCTGGTTTTACTATCAACGGCATTGATACGGATGCGAGCCGGGTGGTGGTGACGGTTACGCATGATGGCAAAAGTGAAGAGGTGGCGCTGACCAAAAACGGAGGAGGATGGACGTTCACGCCGGACAGTGCGTGGACGGATGGCCGCTACACGCTGACAGTGACGGTGGAAGACGACGCGGGGAATATCCGCCACTCAGCGCCACTGGCAGTGACCATCGACACGCAGACGGAGATTAACAACATTGTACTGGTCAATGATACCGGCGTGCCGGATGACAACCTGACCAACGCTCTGCGTCCGGAGTTCCGGATAGAGGTGCCGGAAGATGTGAACGCGGTACGTCTGAGCATTGACGGCGGCAAGACGTGGGTGGATGCGAATAAAACGTCGGCAGGTGTCTGGGATTACAACTGGACAACAGACATCACTGACGGCGTACACACGCTGACGGTGAAAGTCACCGACGTGGCGGGCAACACGGCGACACGGACGCTGGACTTTACCGTTGACACCACCCTGTTGGTCCCGACCATCACGCTGGACAACGCGGATGACAGCGGAACCAAAGGCGATGATCTGACCAACGTTAATAAACCGACATTTTTACTGGGCAATATTGACTCAGATGCGCGCTTCGTCACGGTAGAAATCCAGCATGGCAGCATCAAGGAGGTATTGACGGCAACCCGAGGCACGGATGGCCGCTGGCATTTCACGCCGGACAACGTCTGGGGTGATGGTCGCTATACACTGACAGTGAAAGTGGAAGATGAGGCGGGTAATATTCGCTACTCTGCGCCACTGTCGGTCACAGTCGATACCGACATCACGATCAATAAGATCGAACTGGTTAATGACAGCGGCGTCGTTGGCGATAATATGACCAATGACATCCACCCGCAGTTCCGTGTAACGGTGCCGGAAGATGTGAATTCGGTACGCCTGAGCATCGACGGTGGCGCGACATGGGTTAAGGCAATGCAGGGCGCGGCAGGGACCTGGGATTATACCTGGCCAGATGACGTGAAGGATGGGAAATATACGCTGCAGGTGGAGGCGACCGACAAGGCGGGCAACACCATCACGCAGATGCTGGAATTTACTATCGATACCACCTTATCGATACCGACTATTGAGTTAGATAGTAAGGATGATACCGGCACTCAGGGTGATGAGCTGACCCACCGTACCCAACCTAAGTTTATTCTACAACATATTGATGTAGATGCTGTCTCCGTGATGGTGAGCGTGGAACATGGAGGGGTGACAAGCACATTTGACGCGATTAAGGGCGCAAGCGGATGGAGCTTTACGCCGACAGCGCCGTGGGGTGACGGCGGCTACACGCTGACGGTGACGGTGGAAGATAAAGCCGGGAACGTCAGCCATTCCGCCCCGCTGACGGTGACGGTGGACACGCAGACAGCCATTAACAGTATTGCGCTGGTTAACGACACCGGCATTCCGGACGACAACCTGACCAATGCGGTGCGCCCGCACTTCCGGGTGACGGTGCCGGATGATGTGAACGCGGTACGCCTGAGCATCGACGGTGGCAAGACGTGGGTGGATGCGAAGAGAACTTCCGCCGGCGTCTGGGACTACAGCTGGCTGACGGATGTGACCGAAGGGGCGCACACGCTGACGGTGGAGGCCACCGATGTGGCGGGCAACACGGTAAAAGAGACGATGAGCTTCACCGTCGACACCACGCTGTCAGTACCGCTCATTGCGCTGGACAGCGCGGATGACAGCGGCGTCAGGGGGGATGAACTGACCCGGGTGAACAGGCCGACGTTCTTACTGGACAACATTGATAACGATGCGCGTCATGTCACGGTGGAAGTTCAGTATGGCAGCACCAGGGAGGTGCTGAAGGCGACGCAGGGTGCGAACGGACGCTGGAGTTTCACCCCGGCGGGCGACTGGGCGGACGGTCAGTACACGCTGACGGTAAAAGTGGAAGACGAGGCGGGGAACATTCGCCAGTCTGCGCCGCTGACGGTAACGGTGGACACGCAGACGGCCATTGATGGCATCGAGCTGGTGAACGACCACGGAATTTCCGGCGATAACCTGACCAACGCCATGCGCCCGGAGTTCCGGGTGACGACACCGGGGGATGTGAATACGGTTCGTCTGAGTCTGGACGGCGATACGAACTGGGTGAACGCGACGAAGAATGCCGCCGGGGTCTGGGAATACAACTGGCCGGGCGACGTGGGCGAGGGTAAACACACGCTGACGGTGGAGGCGACGGATGCGGCGGGCAACACGGCGACGCGGACGCTGGAGTTTACCATTGACACCACCCTGTCGGTGCCGGTCATCACGCTGGACAGCGCGGATGACAGCGGCAACAGGGGAGATAACGTCACCAGCGTCAGGTCGCCGGGCTTTACCATCGAAAATATCGATCCTGATGCGAACCGGGTGACGGTACAGATCGCGCATGACGGCAGCAGCCGGGAGGTGGAGCTGACCCAGACCGGTGGCCGGTGGCACTTTACGCCGGACAGCGCGTGGACGGACGGGAGCTACACGCTGACGGTGAAAGTGGAGGACAATGCGGGAAATATCCGTTATTCCACGCCGCTGGACGTGAAGGTGGACACACATACGTCAATTAATCGTATTGAGCTGGTCAATGACAACGGCGTCCCGGATGACAACCTGACCAACGAGATGCGCCCGCAGTTCCGGGTGACGGTGCCGGAGGATGTGACCGTGGTACGCCTGAGCCTGGACGGCAGCGGCGACTGGGTGAACGCGACGGCGGGAGCAACGAAAGGGGAATGGAACTACAGCTGGCCGTCAGACGTGGGCGAGGGTAAGCACGTGCTGACGGTGGAGGTGACCGATGCGGCGGGCAACACGGCGACGAAGACCCTGGACTTCAGGATTGACACGAGGCTGTCGGAGCCGGTCATCACGCTGAACAGCGCGGATGACACGGGCGTGCCGGGAGACGGTCTGACCAGCCGCGCGCAGCCGTCGTTCACGCTGCAGGATATCGATGCCGATGTGGTGAGAGTGACAGTGAGCGTGGAGCACGGAGGAAGGACCGAGACGTTTGACGTGTTACAGGGCGCGGGCGGATGGATCTTCACGCCGGCGGCGGCATGGACGGACGGGAGCTACACGCTGAAGGTGACGGTGGAGGATGAAGCGGGCAATATCCGTCATTCAGCGCCTCTGGACGTGAAGGTGGACACACAGACGGCGATTGACCGTATTGAGCTGGTGAATGACAGCGGCGAGCCGGCAGATAACCTGACCAACGATGTGCGACCGGAGTTCCGGGTGACGGTGCCGGAGGATGTGAACAGGGTGCGGGTGAGCCTGGACGGGGGTAAGACGTGGATGGATGCGACGAAGGCATCGGCAGGCGTCTGGAGTTATGCCTGGTCGTCCGATGTGACCGAAGGCGCGCACGTGCTGACGGTGGAGGCGACCGATATTGCGGGCAATACGGCGACGCGGACGCTGGGCTTCACCATCGACACCACGCTGTCAACGCCAACCATTGAATTAGCGCCAGATCAGGATACCGGGCAAAGTAAGAATGATAATCTGACCAGTTTAACTCAGCCGGTTTTTGTTTTGGGTCATATCGATAATGATGTCCAAAGAGTTGAATTACAGATTGAGCATAACGGTACATTTAAAAACATTATTTTAACCGAATCGGCTGATGGATGGCGTTATCGACCTGACGCGGCATTAAACGATGGTAGTTATAAATTGACCGTGACGGTAACTGATACGGCGGGTAACAAAACGACATCCGCTCCTTTAACGGTAACGATAGATAGTACGTTGAGTACCCCGGTAATTGCGTTGGCTAATGGCGAAGACAGCGGCGTGGTTGGCGATCAGCTTACTAACCACGATCATCCGGTATTTGACTTGAGCCATATTGATTCTGATGCCTTGCACGTTATGGTCAGGGTTACTCATAACGGTAGCTCTCATGAGGAAGCGGCGGTATTTAACAATGGTAAATGGAGTTTCAGTCCTTCTGTGAGTTGGGCGGATGGCTTATATCAATTAGCTGTTGTTGTAGAAGATCGGGCGGGGAATGTAAAAGAATCTGCGCAATTAGATGTCCGTATTGATACTACGACCACTATCAACAATATCGTGTTGCTTAATGACACTGGCGTTCTCGGTGATCAATTAACGAATAACGCTAAACCATCATTCAGAGTTGAGGTTCCTGCGGATGTTGCCCAGATGCGCGCTACTCTTGATGGCGGCACAACCTGGATTCCGATACGGCGAAATGCGGATGGACAGTGGATTTTTGCAAGCACAAATAATCTGACTGATGGGCAACATACGCTTCGTATCGAGGCTACAGATACAGCAGGTAACGTTGCGAGCAAAGATTTAGTCTTTAATATCGATACTCACTTACAGATTCCGACAATTGCTTTGGGGGCCGGACAGGATACTGGAGCGAATACTTCCGACCATATTACGAATATTTCACGGCCCACTTTTGTTATTGGCAATGTTGATGCCGATGTTATTAAGGTAATGGTAACTATTGGTACCAATACTTATAACGCTACTAAAGTGGGGGGGACATGGGAGTTCAGACCGGATAATGCGATTCCTGATGGTTCTTATAATGTGAGCGTTACTATTGAGGATAAAGCAGGGAATATAGCGACATCTCAACCGTTATCTATAATGGTAGATACGAGAGCCGAAATTAATAGCGTAACGCTATTAACAGATAGCGGTGATAGCTCTTCAGATAATATAACCAACGTAAACAAGCCGCAGTTTGAAATTGTGGCTGCCAATGATACTGTACAGGTACGCGTTAAAATCGATAATACGGGTAATTGGATTGATTTAGCGCAGAGTGTTGAAGGACACTGGGAATTTAATGTAGGAACTGCATTACCTGATGGTCAACATTCACTATTAGTGGAAGTTGTCGATGTTGCCGGTAACGTTGCACAACAAACGCTTAATTTTACGGTTGATACCACGCTGCGTGAGCCAAATATTGTGCTTGACCCTACGCAGGATACTGGCGATGACAGTAATGACAATATTACTAATATTAATAAGCCGACATTTATTATTGGCAATGTGGATAATGATGTGTCACATATCGTTATTCATCTTGATGGTCGGGATTATATCATCGAAAATAATGGCGCTAAATTAACATTTACACCAGATAAGCCGCTGACAGATGGTCATCATACGCTTACTGTTACAGTGACAGATATTGCGGGTAATACAAAAACATCAGCTGAACTGCAGGTTGAAATAGATACCCAGGTACAAATTGACAGGGTTTCATTAACAACCGATAGTGGTGTTAATGATAGCGATAGAATCACTAATGTTGCTCGTCCATCGTTTAATATTGTAACACCTGATGATGTGACCAAAGTATTGGTTTCTTTCGACGGTGTTAACTGGAGCCCGGCAAGTAAGAATGCAGCCGGACAGTGGGACTTTACGGCGGGTAGCGCTCTATTAGAAGGTCATTATGTACTCCATGTGCAGGCAACGGATCGGGCAGGAAATACGGCTAATTCCAGTCTTGCATTTACGGTGGATACACATGTTGATGGCCTTAACATTACCATGCTGGATGATACAGGGAATGACGCGGCAGACCGTATAACCAATATTACATCGCCGCGTTTTGAAATCTCAGCCAGAGAATCGCTACAGGTTGTAACGGTGACGTTAAATGGGAACGTCACGACTCTCAACAAAGGGATGGGTAATAAGTGGATATACACTCCCGAAATACCATTACTTGATGGACATTATAAACTAGAGGTCACTGCTGAAGATATTGCTGGCAATACTATTAACCAGGAGATATCGTTCACTATAGATACGACTGTACCTGTGCCTGATGTCGATTTGTTGGATGCCGATGACTCCGGTGAAAGCGCTGTAGATAATATTACCAATGTCACTAAACCACGTTTCATTATTAGTGATATTCCTACCGATATTGACACTGTTACGATAAAAATTAACGGTGTCTCTTATCCTATTACTCTGGATGGCAGTAACACCGGGACATTCCAGGTTCCTGTGGCGCTAAAAGATGGTGTCTACGAAGCGGTTGTCGTCTTCAGAGATCTTGCAGGTAATATATCCGAGACGAAACTACCATTTACCATTGATACGGCAACAAGTGTTAGTGTTCGAATGGATCCCACATCAGATACGGGAAGTTCTAATAGTGATAATCTCACTAACAGAAAAAGTCCTAAATTCGGCGGTACTGCGGAACCGGATGCAAAGCTTGTTATTACCATTATCGATGATACATCAGGTCATGAGGTGCTGAAAAAACTGGTCACGGTTGGTGTTGATGGTAACTGGAGTATGACGCCAGATGCCCTGGCAGATGGTATCTACACAATTAAAGTTGTCTCAACAGACGTTGCAGGAAATACGGCGGAGGCGCAAGATAGATTTACTATCGATACGGTAACGCCCGATCCAACAATTCAGCTTACGGATTCATCAATTGATGATATGCATGAAGCTACCAGCCTGCGACCTGAGTTCAAGGGTATCGCAGAAGCATTTTCAACTATTATGATCCAGTGGGATGGCAAAGTTATCGGCTCAGCCAATGCGAATTCGAATGGCGAATGGAGTTGGACTCCCCCATCAATATTAACACCAGGTTCTTATGTCATTAGTATCGTTGCCAAAGATAAAGCGGGTAATGAATCGTCACAAGTCGACTTTCCAGTCGTAATACCTGTTATTGATGTAACCCCTCCTACGATTAAGCTAAGTGATGATAGTGATAGCGGGGCATTGGGGGATTTTATTACTAACGATAAAACGCCGACTCTTATTGGGAGCACATTACCCAATACTATTGTCAGCATTTATATCGACGGTAAGAAAGTTGGCGAGGCAACATCGGATACCGCAGGTCGATATGCCTTCCAGATGCAGGAACAGCCTGACGGGACGTACGTTGTGGAAGTTGGTATATTAAATCCACGCGTCAATGAAGAAATTCGCTCAGCAGCCGTTAGCCTCGTTATTGATACTCAGGTCGCTGACCTTGAATGGCATATATCTGGGATACATGAAGACAAATATATTAATACTGTAACGCCGGAGATTAGTGGCACAAGCGAACCAAACAGTAAAATTACGGTTTTTGTTAATGGGGTTGAAAAGGCTGCTGCTTATACTACTACAGGCGGGCATTGGGGCGTTATATTACCTACTTTAGGGAATGATGGTAATTACGTATTAACGTTCAAAGTTGAAGACATTGCAGGAAATGTTAAAGAGTTTGGTCCTCAAGAAATAACGTTAGATACGGTAATTGCTCCGTTGACAGTTACACTGCGAGAAGTTGATGATTCGGGTAAACTGGGAGACTGGATCACCAATAAATCACATGTAAATATAGATGGTACTGCGGAGGCAGGAAGTACCTTAACTATTAAAACTCAGGGAGGAGTCGTGGTTACTACTTTTGAAGTAGGAAATGATGGGCATTGGAGTGCAGAGTTAGATCTGAGTAACGGTAATAATATCTTTGTTGTTGAGTCAGTAGATAAAGCGGGCAATAGTCAACAAACAGAACTTTTAGTAGAATATGACACTCAGATCAAAATCAGTGCTATTTCTTTAAGCCGAGATAGTAATAGTGGTGATAAATATGATCTCATTACCAACGATAAATCGCCAGAGCTAGTCGCAATGACCGAACCTGGAGCAACAGTACAGGTTTATATTAATGATGTATTGCAAGCTACGGTAGAAGCTAATTCTGCAGGTAATGTTAGTTATACCATGCCAGCGAATAGCGCCGATGGTAACTATCATGTGCAATTTGTTGCTACCGATATAGCCGGCAACCGAACTGAATCTGCTGTTGCGACAGTGACGATCGATTCTGAAATTGCTGTGTTTACTATTGATGAAGGTTCATTACCGACTATATCAAATAGTCGGGCATTGTCAGTCGCTGGGCAAGGTGAGGCAGGCGCTCAGGTAAGCATCTTTGTCGATAATAAGCTGGTCAATGTGGTCATGGTTGAGGCTGATGGTTCCTGGCGTGCTCCGATATTGCTGCAAGATGATGGTACGTTTAAGATTCATTTCAGCATTACTGACATTGCTGGCAACACCCAGGCGAGTAAAAATTTCAGTGTCGATGTCGATTCATCAACCGAATTTCCAACAATAACCCTTGAAGATTCGAGTAACTCAGGTTTGGTTGACGATCTGATTACTAATCATAATACGCCATCCTTTGTTGGTACTGCGGAAGCGGGTGCTACAATCCATTTTTATGTTGATGAAAAAATTGTGGCAAATATCCTCGTTCAAGATGATGGAAGATGGTCATATCAATTTGATAATTCTCTGAAAGATGGTGAATACTCCATTCGTGTTGTTGCGGAAGATACCGCTGGTAACAGGGCGGAATCACCTCGCTTAATTGTTACGATAGATACCAGTACATACATTGAACCTCCTACGCTGACAGCAGGATCTGATAATGGTATGTATATTAACGACGGCGTAACAAGTCAAACCAGACCTCAGTTTAGTATCAACGGTGAGTTTAACCAGAGTGTCCAAATTTACATTGATGGTAAGCTAGTCGATACGGTCACTGTGACAGACAGAAACCAGGTTTATCAACCTGTGGCTCCATTGGGTGACGGTTCTCATAGTATTTATTATGTCATTACCGATAAGGCAGGTAACACTGCAACATCTAAAACACTAGATTTTTCAATAGATACATCGAATAAAACTCCAGTGGTGATAGAGGCCATTGATGGACATACACTAGCGGAGATGACCGGCAGTGATGGTAAAATATATATAACAGATACTACTCATAATATAATTTTTCGCGGAAGTGCGGAGCCTGATAGTTTAATGGATTTAACTATCAATGGGCTAAACGTAGGCCAGGTTTGGGTTAGTCAGACAGGAGAGTGGCAGATGCCAGTCAACTCTGTTTATCTCTCTCAAGGTCTTCTGGAGATAAAAATAAAATCTACAGACCGTGGCGGTAATGTAAACGAGAAAAGTTATTCTATCTGGGTGGATACGATGATTGAGGACTTTACCAGTGAACTTGATGACAATAAATCATCGTCGCAAAATGACTGGTGGAGTAATAATACCCTTATCACTATGAGAGGTCTGGGGGAGGCTGGCGCGACAGTATCACTAGTGCTGGCAGGTGTCACATTGGCAACGACAGTCGTTGCGGCTAATGGCCAATGGGCATTATCGACCGATCAGCTTCCGGAAGGAAAATACGATATCACTTTGAGTATTGAGGACAACGCTGGAAACAGGAAGGAAGAGATCCGTGAAATATTCATCGATCGCGCTGCACCGGTAGCACCTGCTATAACATATTCGGACATTGTCGATGATCTCGTCATTATGAAAGGGACGGGCGAAGCAAAATCAAAATTAACGATAACTGATAGCGAGGGTAATATATATACATTAACCGTTCCTGATAACGGGAACTGGAGTATGGCTATTCCCTATCCATCAGAAGGGAAATTTACTATATCGAGTACAGATCGAATTGGTAACACCAGTGATGTTGTCTCAGTCGATTTAATAAAAGAGATACCCACTATTTCGTTAGCGGTAGATTCGAACAGTGGATCTAAAGATGACAATATTACGCATGATAAACAACCTACCTTTATTATCGGAAATTTAGAAAGTGATATCGTTAACGTTCAAATAGATATTAACGGGATGGCATATAATGCTGAAAAAAGAGCGGATGGCGTCTGGTTCTTTACGCCAGATACCGCTTTAGCTGATGGCACCTATACGATATCGGTAACTGCGAATGACGCGGCGGGTAATCAGAAAAACTCGTTACCGATTACTGTCACGATCGACACTACGCTGAAGGTGCCGGAGATCGCGCTGGCGGCAGGCGAGGACACCGGCGCGTCAGGCAGCGATAACGTGACAAATCACACCCAGCCGAAGTTCACTCTGCAGCATATTGACGCGGATGTGACCGGAGTGACCGTCAGCGTGGCGCATAACGGAACCACCGACACCTATCCGGCCACGAAGGGGGATGATGGCTGGAGCTTCAGTCCGTCAGCAGCCTGGAGTGATGGTAGCTACACGCTGAGTGTGACGGTGGTGGACGGTGCGGGGAACACGCAGCAGTCATCATCGCTGACGGTGACG
>NZ_VXJV01000014.1 GCF_008692785.1 Salmonella enterica subsp. diarizonae | reverse complement strand
GCAGTAATCCGGGGTGACAGCCGGTGGTAGTAAAGTAAAAGAATTCGGTGGAGCGGTAGTTCAGTTGGTTAGAATACCTGCCTGTCACGCAGGGGGTCGCGGGTTCGAGTCCCGTCCGTTCCGCCACCCTAATTAGGGGCGTAGTTCAATTGGTAGAGCACCGGTCTCCAAAACCGGGTGTTGGGAGTTCGAGTCTCTCCGCCCCTGCCAGAAATAATCCTTAGCAGATGCTAAGGATTTTTTTTTGCCTAAAATTACCTGGTCAGGTAATCGTAAACTCCCTTCTTTTTCTCTTCATCATTTTCATTTTTCATCCAGCACATCAGTTTTTAACAGATCGCGGATAAGCGAATATTTATCGCTGTTTTGCAGCCAAATGGCGTATAGCGGCCTTGAAAGCGTTGCGCTATCGGCAACGGTATGTAATCCGCCCTTTTCGTTTGCCCAGTTTACAGGAAGCCAGCTACAGCCATTTAATGCGCTAAGCTGCTGTCGGGCGAGTTCGGCTGAGCTGGTTGTTAATACCGGCACTTCATCTGCTGCGATCAATCCTGTTTCATGCTGTTGGAAGTCTGGTCCCCACTCCAGCCGCAGATAATTGAGTTCTGATTTCATACGGGCAGGGCTGCTGCAATATAGCGCCAGAGTGAAGTGCCCTAACAGTTGACTGCTGAATTCATCCATTTTGGGCGCTTCGGTAGTAATGAGGAGATCAAGCTGGCGTTCATGAAGTTGCTTCACAAGCGATTGCCGTTGAGCGATTCTGGCTTCGAATTGCAGGCCGCTTTGCGGCTCCTGTAGTTGGTACAGTCGGCCCAGCCAGTCGTTAAGCATACACTCCCATAAAGACGCGCTGGCGCCGATGGAAAACTCGTTATGACGCGAGGTATTCGCCACCTCTTTACGTGCCGCCTGCCACGTATTCATCAGCGTTTCCGCATACGGTAAAAGCTTTTCGCCAGCCGCGGTTAAACGGATATTGTTTCTGTGCCGCGTAAAGAGGTTTACGCCCAGTTGATTCTCCAGTTGCCTGATACGGAAGCTCACCGCGGATTGCGTCAGGTAAAGTGCTTCTGCGGCCCGCCCGAAATGTCGCGTCCGGCTAACTTCCAGGAAAGTTTTTAACAATTCCGTATCCACTGTGCTCTCCACAAAATTATTTGTCGTTATGATTTAAATGTTTTGTTTTACACTCTGTCAAGCGTAACTAATACTCCGCGCCATAAATAGCTCAGACAAAGAATTAGGAGCGTGCAGGATGGCGGAAAGCTTTACGACGACTAATCGATATTTTGACAATAAACATTATCCACGTGGATTCTCTCGTCATGGGGATTTCACGATTAAAGAGGCACAATTGCTTGAGCGTCATGGTCATGCCTTTAATGATCTGGATCTTGGTAAGCGTGAGCCAGTAACTGAAGAAGAGAAGCTGTTTGTAGCGGTATGTCGCGGTGAACGCGAGCCGGTAACGGATGCAGAACGCGTCTGGTCTAAGTATATGACGCGTATCAAGCGCCCAAAACGCTTTCACACTTTGTCTGGCGGCAAGCCGCAAGTTGAAGGCGCAGAAGACTACACCGAAGCTGATGATTAATAAAAAGGGCGTAATGCCCTTTTTTTACGCCAATAGCTTTTGCAAATGAATTAACAACCTGTCTATCGCCCGATAGCTTACCGCCTCCTGCAAATGCTGACGCGAGATACTGTCTGCCTGTTCTATGTCGGCAATGGTTCTGGCCACCTTTAGCAAGCGCTGCCAGGCGCGAATGGATAATCCAAGATGCACCAGCGTGCCCTCAAGCCAGCGGGCGTCATCGTGATGCAAAACACAGTATTTTTGGATCTCGCGACCTTCCAGATGCGCGTTTAACTTCTTCTGGCGTTGGTACTGCCGCTCCTGGGCGGCGATGACCCGCTTTTTTACCGTAGCGCTGTTCTCACCCTTTGAGGCGTGTTGGCTAAGAATCCCGGGCGGAGGAAGCGGTATCTCAAGCGAAAGGTCGAAACGATCAAGAAACGGGCCTGACAACCTATTAAGGTAACGTAGTGTCTGTTCTGGCGTGCAGCGATTATGGTTTCCCTGATAATGTCCGGTCGGGCTGGGATTCATTGCGGCGATTAACTGGAATCTGGCAGGGTACGTTATTTTCGCTCTGGTGCGAGATAAATGAATTTGGCCGGATTCTATAGGTTCACGTAGTGCATCCAGTGTGCGTCGCTCAAATTCAGGCAATTCATCAAGAAACAAAATTCCGTTGTGCGCCAACGATATCTCTCCCGGTGCGGGTATTGCGCCGCCGCCGACCATAGCAGTAAGTGAGGCGCTATGATGAGGTGAGCGAAAGGGACGTTGCTGCCATTGTTTTTGTACCGTATCGGCATTAACCAGACTGAGGATCGCGGCGCTTTCCAACGCCTCTTCATTGCTTAATGGTGGAAGAATCCCGCTCAGTCGACTGGCCAGCATGGTTTTACCCGTACCCGGCGGGCCGATCAATAACAGGTTATGTCCACCTGCCGCTGTAATCTCCAGGCCGCGTTTACCCTGCTCCTGACCGATTACATCGCTAAGATCGGCAGTTGTGGTAGGCGATGCCATATCCTGGGCTAAGGGTCTTTCCAGGGCGTGTTTCCCTTCCAGAAAGGCGCAGACGGTTTGTAGATGATCGGCGATAAAACAACCTTCTTTGCTGATAAGCCCAACCTCCGCCGCGTTCTCTGTTGCGACGATAATATTTCTGCCAGCCCTGATGGCTTCAGTTGCGCTTGATATTGCGCCAGGAACGCCGCGTAATGCGCCTGTAAGCGCTAACTCACCTACCAGCTCATATGCCTCAAGATTCAACGCTGTAAGCTGCTCAGACGCGGCCAGAAGCGCAACAGCAATAGGCAGGTCATACCTTCCGCCTTCTTTCGGTAGATCGGCTGGAGCAAGGTTAATGGTTATCTTTTTAGCCGGAAATTCATATCCGCTATTAATGATCGCACTGCGTACCCGATCACGCGCCTCTTTTACCGTGGTTTCCGGTAGGCCTACCATAGTTAATCCCGGTAACCCATTACTGATATGCACCTCTATAGTGATAGGCGGCGCATTGACGCCAAGTGCGGCGCGGGTATGAACAATCGACAGTGACATAATCCCTCCTGTTGCGTGGATTATGCGGAATAGAAGAGAACATTGAATTACTGATTTTTTGTTTTTTAGTGGTGGATTCCTGAATTTTGGCGTCATTTTCAGGTAATAAACATAAATCTGGAAGAACACTCGCAGAAGCGAAAAGGAGGAAAACAGGAGGGAAAGCGCACCAAAAGAGGGAAGAAAACGTGAAAATTTTTCAGTTGCTAATTTTTCTTATAAAAAACAAAGAGCTTTTAGGTATACACCTGCACTATCTGAAACGTGGTTAAAAAAATATCTTGTGCTATTGGCGAAACCTATGGTAACTCTTTAGGTATTCCTTCGAACAAGATGCAAGAATATACAAAAATGACAGCCCTTCTACAAGTGATTAGCCTGGTCGTGATTAGCGTGGTGGTGATTATTATCCCACCGTGCGGGGCTGCACTTGGACGAGGAAAGGCTTAGAAATCAAGCCTTAACGAACTAAGACCCCCGCACCGAAAGGTCCGGGGGTTTTTTTTGGCCTGAAAAACTTAAGCGAGGAGCAGATCGTGAATAACAGCATAAAATTCTGTTTCTCCAGAATTATGACGGGGATGTAACTATGAACGGGGCACAGTGGGTGGTACATGCTTTGCGAGCTCAGGGGGTGAAAACCGTATTTGGTTATCCTGGCGGCGCAATTATGCCGGTTTACGATGCGTTGTATGACGGTGGTGTGGAGCATCTGTTGTGCCGTCATGAGCAGGGCGCGGTGATGGCTGCGATCGGTTATGCCCGTTCTACCGGTAAAACCGGTGTTTGTATCGCCACCTCCGGCCCTGGCGCCACTAACCTGATCACTGGCCTGGCGGATGCGTTGTTAGATTCGGTACCCGTCGTCGCGATCACGGGTCAGGTTTCCGCTCCGTTCATCGGCACCGATGCGTTCCAGGAGGTGGATGTGTTAGGGCTGTCGCTGGCATGTACCAAGCACAGCTTTCTGGTGCAGTCGCTGGCAGAGCTGCCTCGTATCATGGCAGAGGCTTTTGAAGTCGCCAATGCTGGCCGTCCCGGACCCGTTCTGGTGGATATCCCTAAAGATATCCAGTTAGCCAGCGGAGCGCTGGAGCCCTGGTTCACTACCGTTGCTAACGAAGCGATATTCCCCCATACCGCGGTTGAGAAGGCGCGTAACATGCTGGCGCAGGCGCAGAAGCCGATGCTGTACGTCGGCGGCGGTGTTGGTATGGCGCAGGCGGTTCCGGCGCTGCGTAAATTTATCGCGGTAACGCAAATGCCGGTTACCTGTACGCTGAAAGGGCTGGGCGCTGTTGAAGCTGATTATCCGTACTATCTGGGAATGCTGGGAATGCACGGTGCCAAAGCCGCAAATTACGCGGTGCAGCAGTGCGATCTGCTGATTGCCGTCGGGGCGCGTTTTGATGACCGGGTGACCGGTAAGCTGAATACGTTTGCGCCGAACGCCAGTGTGATCCATTTAGATATTGATCAGGCCGAATTGAACAAATTACGCCAGGCGCACGTAGCGTTACAGGGCGATCTGAATACGCTGTTACCTGCGTTACAGCAACCGTTATCTATCGATGAGTGGCGGCAGCATAACGCTGCAATGCGTTCCGAGCACGCCTGGCGCTATGACCATCCTGGAGAGGCTATCTATGCGCCGTTGTTGTTGAAGCAATTGTCGGAACGCAAACCCGCAGACAGTGTGGTGACGACGGATGTGGGACAGCATCAGATGTGGTCAGCCCAGCATATGACTTACACCCGCCCGGAGAATTTCATTACCTCCAGCGGTCTGGGGACGATGGGCTTTGGTCTGCCTGCTGCCGTTGGCGCACAGGTAGCGCGACCGAATGATACCGTTATCTGTATCTCCGGTGACGGCTCCTTCATGATGAATGTTCAGGAGTTGGGCACCGTAAAACGCAAGCAGTTACCGTTGAAGATAGTCTTACTCGACAACCAGCGGTTAGGGATGGTTCGACAATGGCAGCAACTGTTTTTCCAGGAACGATATAGCGAAACCACCCTCACCGATAACCCCGATTTCCTCATGCTGGCCAGCGCCTTCGGCATTCAAGGCCAGCACATTACTCGTAAAGACCAGGTTGAAGCGGCACTTGACACGATGTTGGCAAGCGAAGGTCCGTACCTGCTTCACGTCTCAATCGACGAACTTGAAAATGTCTGGCCGTTGGTGCCGCCTGGCGCCAGTAACTCTGAAATGCTGGAGAAATTATCATGATGCAACATCAGGTCAATGTATCGGCACGCTTTAATCCAGAAACCTTAGAACGTGTTTTACGCGTGGTGCGCCATCGTGGTTTTCAGGTGTGCTCCATGAATATGGAAGCCGCGACCGATGCGCAGAATATAAATATTGAATTGACCGTTGCCAGTCCCCGGTCGGTCGACTTACTGTTTAGTCAGTTAAGTAAACTGGTAGATGTTGCGCATGTCGCGATCTGCCAGAGCGCTGCCACATCACAACAAATCCGCGCCTGAGCGCAAAAGGAAGAAAAATGACGACGAAAAAAGCTGATTACATTTGGTTCAATGGCGAGATGGTGCGCTGGGAAGACGCGAAGGTTCACGTAATGTCTCATGCGTTGCACTACGGTACGTCGGTATTTGAAGGGATTCGGTGCTATGACTCTCACAAAGGCCCGGTGGTGTTCCGTCATCGTGAACATATGCAGCGCCTGCGCGACTCAGCAAAAATTTACCGTTTTCCGGTTTCCCAGAGTATTGATGAACTGATGGAAGCCTGCCGCGCCGTGATTCGTAAAAATAATCTGACCAGCGCCTATATCCGTCCGTTGGTATTTGTGGGCGATGTCGGTATGGGCGTTAATCCGCCCCCGGGATACACCACTGACGTCATCATTGCCGCGTTCCCGTGGGGGGCATACCTGGGCGCCGAAGCGCTGGATCAGGGGATCGATGCGATGGTTTCTTCCTGGAATCGCGCTGCACCGAACACCATTCCGACCGCCGCCAAAGCGGGCGGGAACTACCTTTCCTCACTGCTGGTGGGTAGCGAAGCGCGCCGCCACGGCTATCAGGAAGGCATTGCTCTGGATGTAAACGGCTATATCTCCGAAGGCGCAGGCGAAAACCTGTTTGAGGTAAAAGATGGCGTGCTGTTTACTCCGCCGTTTACCTCTTCCGCGTTGCCAGGCATTACTCGCGACGCGATCATCAAACTGGCGAAAGAGCTGGGTATTGAAGTGCGCGAACAGGTGCTGTCCCGTGAATCGCTGTATCTGGCCGACGAAGTGTTTATGTCCGGAACAGCGGCAGAGATTACTCCGGTACGCAGCGTTGATGGTATCCAGGTAGGCGAAGGCCGCTGCGGTCCTGTTACCAAGTGTATTCAACAAGCCTTCTTTGGTCTCTTCACTGGAGAAACCGAGGATAAATGGGGCTGGTTGGATCAGGTAAATTCATAATAAATAAAATTAATATTTTCCCAAAATAATTTGCGTCACAGGAAGGCGGCAACGCAGCGAATCCCCAGGAGCTTACTGTAGTAAGTGACTGGGGTGAGTGAGGCAGCCAACGCGCCTGTGGCGTGAAGTATGAAGGGAAAAGATGGGGAGTAAATAAAGCATGCCTAAATACCGTTCCGCCACCACCACCCATGGCCGTAATATGGCGGGTGCCCGCGCGCTGTGGCGCGCCACCGGAATGACCGACAGTGATTTTGGCAAACCGATTATCGCCGTGGTGAACTCATTCACTCAGTTTGTGCCGGGTCACGTTCATCTGCGCGATCTCGGTAAGCTGGTCGCCGAACAGATTGAAGCTTCCGGCGGTGTGGCGAAAGAGTTCAACACTATTGCCGTGGATGACGGCATCGCGATGGGTCATGGGGGGATGCTTTATTCACTGCCATCGCGCGAGCTGATCGCCGACTCCGTTGAGTACATGGTGAACGCTCACTGCGCCGACGCGATGGTGTGTATCTCCAACTGTGACAAAATCACCCCAGGCATGTTGATGGCTTCGCTGCGCCTGAACATTCCGGTGATCTTTGTCTCCGGCGGACCGATGGAAGCCGGGAAAACCAAGCTTTCAGATAAAATTATCAAGCTGGATCTGGTTGATGCCATGATTCAAGGGGCGGATCCGAAGGTCTCTGACGATCAAAGTAACCAGGTGGAACGCTCCGCGTGCCCAACCTGCGGCTCCTGCTCTGGCATGTTTACCGCTAACTCCATGAATTGCCTGACCGAAGCGCTGGGCCTGTCGCAGCCGGGCAACGGTTCGTTGCTGGCGACTCACACTGACCGGAAGCAGTTGTTCCTCAATGCTGGTAAGCGGATTGTTGAACTGACTAAACGCTATTACGAGCAGGATGATGAAAGCGCACTGCCGCGAAACATTGCCAACAAGGCGGCGTTCGAAAACGCTATGACGCTGGATATTGCGATGGGCGGTTCGACCAATACCGTTCTGCATCTGCTGGCGGCGGCGCAGGAAGCAGAAATCGACTTTACAATGAGCGATATCGATAAGCTTTCCCGCAAAGTCCCGCAGTTGTGCAAAGTGGCGCCGAGCACGCAGAAGTATCATATGGAAGATGTCCACCGCGCGGGGGGCGTCTTAGGCATTCTGGGCGAGCTGGATCGTGCGGGTCTGTTGAACCGTGATGTGAAAAACGTATTAGGCCTGACGCTGCCGCAAACGCTTGAGCGGTATGACGTTATGGTGACGGAAGATGAAGCCGTGAAACAGATGTTCCGCGCCGGGCCTGCGGGCATTCGCACGACTAAAGCGTTTTCGCAGGATTGTCGCTGGGATTCGCTGGATGACGACCGCGCAGAGGGTTGCATCCGCTCGCTGGAGTATGCCTATAGCAAAGACGGTGGTCTGGCGGTGCTGTATGGCAACTTCGCCGAAAACGGCTGCATTGTGAAAACCGCAGGCGTCGATGACAGCATTCTCTCCTTCACCGGCCCGGCAAAAGTGTATGAAAGCCAGGACGACGCGGTAGAGGCGATTCTCGGCGGCAAAGTAGTGGAAGGCGATGTGGTCGTGATCCGCTACGAAGGGCCGAAAGGCGGGCCGGGAATGCAGGAAATGCTCTATCCGACCAGCTTCCTGAAGTCGATGGGGCTGGGCAAAGCCTGCGCGCTCATCACCGATGGGCGTTTCTCCGGCGGTACTTCGGGTCTTTCCATCGGCCACGTCTCGCCGGAAGCGGCCAGCGGCGGCACTATTGCGCTGATTGAAGATGGCGACACCATTGCGATTGATATCCCGAACCGCAGTATTCAGTTGCAGTTGAGCGAGGCTGAAATCGCCGCACGCCGCGAGGCGCAGGAGGCTCGCGGTGATAAAGCCTGGACGCCGAAAGATCGTCAGCGTCAGGTTTCG
The DNA here is from genome assembly GCF_008692785.1 of Salmonella enterica subsp. diarizonae. GTDB lineage: Bacteria > Pseudomonadota > Gammaproteobacteria > Enterobacterales > Enterobacteriaceae > Salmonella > Salmonella diarizonae. The sequence goes on along the minus strand of NZ_VXJV01000014.1, from coordinate 78,536 downwards.
TTTGCCCTGCGTGCCTACGCCAGCCTGGCGACCAGCGCCGATAAAGGCGCGGTGCGCGATAAATCGAAACTGGGAGGTTGATGATGGCGGAATCTCAACCTCTGTCAGCCGCACCGGAAGGGGCGGAGTATCTGCGCGCAGTGCTACGCGCGCCAGTATACGAAGCGGCGCAGGTGACGCCGCTGCAAAAAATGGAAAAGCTCTCGTCACGTCTGGACAACGTTATTCTCGTCAAACGCGAAGACCGGCAGCCGGTACATAGCTTTAAGTTGCGCGGCGCTTACGCGATGATGGCCGGATTGACCGAAGAACAAAAAGCCCACGGCGTGATTACCGCTTCGGCGGGGAACCATGCACAGGGCGTGGCGTTTTCCTCCGCGCGGCTTGGCGTTAAATCTCTGATCGTCATGCCAAAAGCAACGGCAGATATTAAAGTCGATGCGGTACGCGGTTTTGGCGGCGAAGTGCTGTTGCACGGCGCTAATTTTGATGAAGCGAAAGCGAAAGCTATTGAACTGGCGCAGCAGCAGGGTTTTACCTGGGTGCCGCCGTTTGATCACCCAATGGTGATCGCCGGGCAGGGCACGCTGGCGCTGGAGCTGCTTCAGCAGGATTCGCATCTCGATCGTGTCTTTGTGCCGGTTGGCGGCGGCGGCCTGGCGGCGGGCGTAGCGGTACTGATCAAACAATTGATGCCGCAAATCAAAGTTATTGCCGTCGAAGCGGAAGATTCCGCCTGCCTGAAAGCGGCGTTGGAAGCAGGTCATCCAGTGGATCTCCCGCGCGTTGGGTTGTTTGCTGAAGGCGTGGCGGTAAAACGCATCGGCGACGAAACGTTCCGGCTGTGTCAGGAATACCTTGATGATATTGTCACCGTGGATAGCGACGCTATCTGCGCGGCGATGAAAGATCTGTTTGAAGATGTGCGTGCAGTGGCGGAGCCGTCCGGCGCGCTGGCGCTGGCGGGGATGAAAAAATATATCGCCCAGCACAATATTCGCGGCGAACGCCTGGCGCACGTCCTTTCCGGCGCCAACGTCAACTTCCACGGCTTGCGCTATGTGTCTGAACGCTGCGAGCTAGGGGAACAGCGCGAAGCGTTACTGGCAGTGACCATTCCGGAAGAAAAGGGTAGCTTCCTCAAATTCTGCCAGTTGCTTGGCGGGCGTATGGTCACAGAATTTAACTACCGTTTTGCCGACGCGAAAAATGCCTGTATTTTTGTCGGCGTACGCGTCAGTCAGGGTCTGGAGGAGCGAAAAGAGATTATCACCCAACTGTGCGACGGCGGTTATAGCGTAGTGGATCTCTCCGACGATGAAATGGCGAAGCTGCATGTGCGCTATATGGTCGGTGGCCGTCCCTCCAAGCCGTTACAGGAGCGTTTGTATAGCTTCGAATTTCCGGAGTCGCCCGGCGCGTTGCTTAAATTCCTGCATACGCTTGGCACGCACTGGAATATTTCGCTATTTCATTACCGTAGCCACGGTACCGATTATGGCCGCGTGCTGGCGGCGTTCGAGTTGGGCGATCATGAGCCGGATTTCGAAACCCGGCTCTATGAACTGGGTTATGAATGTCATGATGAGAGCAATAACCCGGCGTTCCGGTTCTTCCTCGCGGGCTAAGCGAAGCGCCGCCATCTCGCATTAGTGGCCAGGCAGTAAGTTCCAGAACGCATCAATAAGCGGCTCATGCAGCCGCTTTTTTTGTGCGCACACGCCCAGTTCAAACGGCGTTTTCTCATCGCTACGTTCTAAAATCATCACACGATTACGTACCGGCTCCGGACTGTTTTCCAGTACAACCTCCGGAATTAAAGCCACACCGCAGCCCAATGCGACCATTGATACCATCGCCTCATGACCGCCCACCGTGGCGTAAATCGATGGATTACTGATTTTATGCCGACGGAACCACAGTTCAATGCGGCGACGTACCGGCCCCTGATCGGCCATGATAAACGGCACCGTCGCCCAGTCCGGTTTTTCTACCGCGACCTGGCTACGTACCGGGCAGGGCAGCGCCGGGGCGATCAGCACAACAGCTAGATTCTCCAGCATCGAAAACGCCACCGCGCCCGGCAGCGTTTCTGGTTTGCCGGCGATTGCCAGGTCCGCTTCTCCCGTCACCACCTTCTCCATCGCATCGGCGGCGTCGCCGGTGGTGAGCTTAATTTCGACGGAGGGATGCTCGGCGCGGAAACGGTCGAGGATCGGCGGCAGGTGGCTGTAGGCGGCGGTCACTGAACAAAAGATATGCAATTCACCGGAGAGCGATGGTCCCTGTTGGTCGAGCGTATGGCGTAGCTGCTGATACTGTAATAACGTTTGCTGGGCAAACACTCGCAGTTCCTCCCCGGCGTCAGTGAGCGTCACGGTGCGGTTATCGCGCACAAACAGCGGTTGCCCGAGATCTTCTTCCAGGCGCTGTATCTGGCGGGAAAGCGTGGAGGGGCTGACGTGCATTGCCCGCGCGCTGCGACCAAAGTGGCGGCTTTCCGCCAGATGCAGGAACGTTTTTAGATCGCGTAAATCCACAGACAGACCTCCGTTTTTTGATGTTGCATAAACCGCAACATAACGTTGTGAATATATCAATTTCCGCAATAAATTTCCTGTCATATAGTGGGTTCAATCTCGCAAAAGCGAACCGAATAATAAGCACCACAACACAACATCATGAGGTATCACCATGGCTAACTACTTTAATACACTGAACTTGCGCCAGCAGTTGGCGCAACTGGGTAAATGCCGCTTTATGAGTCGCGATGAATTCGCCGATGGCGCAAGTTACCTTCAGGGTAAAAAAGTGGTTATCGTCGGCTGCGGCGCGCAGGGTCTGAACCAGGGCCTGAACATGCGCGACTCCGGCCTGGATATCGCCTACGCCCTGCGTAAAGAAGCCATTGCTGAAAAGCGTGCTTCCTGGCGCAAAGCGACCGAAAACGGCTTTAAAGTGGGAACCTATGAAGAGCTGATCCCGCAGGCGGACCTGGTGGTTAACCTGACGCCGGACAAGCAGCACTCTGACGTGGTACGCTCCGTACAGCCGCTGATGAAAGACGGCGCTGCGCTGGGCTACTCCCACGGGTTTAACATCGTGGAAGTGGGCGAGCAGATCCGTAAAGACATTACCGTGGTGATGGTGGCGCCGAAGTGCCCGGGTACCGAAGTACGTGAAGAATACAAGCGTGGCTTCGGCGTACCGACGCTAATCGCCGTTCACCCGGAAAACGATCCGAAAGGCGAAGGCATGGCGATTGCCAAAGCCTGGGCCGCTGCAACTGGCGGTCACCGCGCGGGCGTGCTGGAATCTTCCTTTGTCGCGGAAGTGAAATCCGACCTGATGGGCGAGCAGACCATTCTGTGCGGTATGTTGCAGGCTGGTTCTCTGCTGTGCTTCGACAAGCTGGTGGCAGAAGGCACTGACCCGGCGTATGCGGAAAAACTGATTCAGTTCGGCTGGGAAACCATCACCGAAGCGCTGAAGCAGGGCGGTATCACCCTGATGATGGACCGTTTGTCTAACCCGGCGAAACTGCGCGCTTACGCGCTGTCCGAGCAATTGAAAGAGATCATGGCGCCGCTGTTCCAGAAACATATGGACGACATCATCTCCGGTGAATTCTCTTCCGGTATGATGGCAGACTGGGCTAACGATGATAAGAAACTGCTGACCTGGCGTGAAGAGACCGGCAAAACCGCGTTCGAAACCGCACCGCAGTTTGAAGGTAAAATCGGCGAGCAGGAATACTTCGACAAAGGCGTACTGATGATCGCGATGGTGAAAGCGGGCGTTGAGCTGGCGTTCGAAACCATGGTCGATTCCGGCATTATCGAAGAGTCTGCTTACTACGAATCCCTGCACGAGCTGCCGCTGATCGCGAATACTATCGCCCGTAAGCGCCTGTATGAAATGAACGTCGTGATCTCCGATACCGCAGAATACGGTAACTACCTGTTCTCTTACGCTTGCGTACCGCTGTTGAAACCGTTTATGGCGGAATTGCAACCGGGCGATCTGGGTAACGCTATCCCGGAAGGCGCGGTAGACAACGCACAGCTTCGCGACGTGAACAACGCGATTCGCAGTCATGCTATCGAGAAGGTGGGCCAGAAACTGCGCGGTTATATGACGGATATGAAGCGTATTGCCGTCGCCGGATAATACCCCGTCGTCTTTCAACTTACAGATGCGTTGGCTACGTTCGTACACCCCAGTCACATAGTTATCTATGCTCCTGGGGCTGTACTCACTTGCCGCCTTCCTGCAAGTTGAAATCCTTAGGGGAAGGCTTTGAGATAAAAAACCGGTGCAATTAGACACCGGTTTTTTAATTTCGGTACAGCACCTTAATGATGTGATAGCCGAACTGGGTGTGCAGTGGGCCGGTTGGCTCCAGTACCGGGCAGGAAAAGACCACTTTATCGAATGCCGGAACCATCTGGCCCTGACGAAATTCGCCTAAATGACCGCCTTTTTTACCGGATGGGCAGATAGAATGCTTCTTCGCCAGCTTCTCAAAATCGCCGCCGTTTTTAATTTGCTCCAGAAGATCTAAAGCCAGTTTCTCTTCTTTTACAAGGATATGCAGTGCTGCTGCCGTTTTTGCCATTATTGTGTTCTCACGTCGCAAAGATTGGCCGTCACTTTATCACTCCTTAGGCTGTCAGACATATACTCTTCGCCATTACAGGACAGATGTCCCGCCTGATTTAATGAACCGGGAGATAAGCGGCATTTTTAGCGGGCGTATTGCGGATGTGCGGGACGGCGGTCCTGTCCTTTCTGACAAGGGGCGAGATACCATGAACATAATGAAAAACGCAGAATTTCCAGACGACTGGCTTTTAGGGCTACGCCAGGTCGTACGCGACCCTGTGCTCTATGAATTACTCAAATATTGTCCGCTGGAAATCATGCAGTGCTGGCGATTTGACGACATTTCCCGCGGTGCGCTTATCTGCCGCCAGGGGGAAATATGCCAGCAATTTTCGCTCATCGTGGCCGGCGAGGTGGATGTTTTTTACGAAGCTGAAGATGGACGCCGTTACCGGCAGGCGCGTTATGGCAAAGGCGACATGCTGGGCGAGCTGGAGATATTTGAGTCGCGGCATTACATCTGTTCTGTCGTAGCCGTCGGCAATGTACAGCTACTCAGCCTGCCGCAAGCGCATTTTTGCCGCTGGCTAACGCTGGATAACCATTTTAACCAGCGAATGCTGCGGTTTTTCAGTCAACAGTATTACCAGTTGTCGAAAAAGGCCAGTAGCGACAATTTGTACTCGCTGCATCAGCGCGTATGCCAGGCATTATGGCTGCGTTATCAACAATATGAATCAACCATTATTTTGCTTGATAAGCAGAATCTTGGTCAGGAATTTGCGGCGACGACGCGCAGTATCAACCGGATACTGCACGATCTGAAATCGCTGAACATTATCGATACCGACGGTGAGCGGATCATTTTACTGGCTCCTGAAAAACTCAAACAGGAGGCGGAAATCTGAACCTCTCAGAACAATAAGGAGACGGGAGATGCAACCCCATATTCGGCTTAACACAAGCATGACCTGCGCGAAATATGCGCTTTTGCCCGGCGATCCCGGGCGGGTGGATAGAATCGCCCGTTTTCTTGATAAGGCTAAAATTCTGGGGCAAAACCGGGAATTTCGCGCGGCGTGCGGCTGGTATCGGGGCGTTGAAATAGTCGTGCTTTCCACGGGAATCGGCGGACCATCAACCGCTATCGCCATCGAGGAGTTACGCCAGGTTGGTGTCAACACGCTAATCCGTATCGGTAGTTGCGGCGCGTTGCAGGACTCGCTGGCGTTGGGCGATGTGATCATCGCCCACGGCGCGGTGGCTGACGACGGCGCCAGCAAAACCTATGCGCCCGCCAGTTATCCGGCCTGTGCGGACCCGTATCTTACCGCCACGCTGATACAGCAGGCGAAACAGATGAACATCTCTGCCGTTTGTGGACTGGTACGCAGCCATGACAGCTTTTATACCGATCGCGAAGCTGAACTGGATGCCGAATGGTCGGCCAGGGGGGTTCTCGGCGCGGATATGGAAACCGCCGCGCTGATGGTCGTGGGGGCGTTACGTGGGCTGCGTACAGCGTCGTTGCTAAACGTGGTCGTCGCGCATAATGGCTGTCTGGAGAGCAGTATTAACCATTATGTTCAGCAGGAAACCTTGTGCCAGCAAGGTGAAGAACGCCAGATTTCTCTGGCGCTTCAGGCCATTTATTTCGATAGTTTGCAAGGGGAGCAATGATGGACTTTTTCAGCATTAACAATGTAATGGTCAACATTCCTCTCGGCGAGGGTGGGTATGCGCTGTCGTGGATTGAGGCTATCGGCACCGTCTTTGGCTTATTGTGCATCTGGTGCGCCAGCCGGGAAAAAATCATTAATTACCTGTTTGGCTTGATTAACGTCACTCTGTTTGCCGCCATCTTTTTTCAGATTCAACTATATGCCAGCTTGCTACTTCAGGTGTTTTTCTTTGCGGCGAATATTTACGGCTGGTACGCATGGAGCCGGCAGAATGACGCCCAGGAAGCCGCTCTGAAAGTACGCTGGCTCTCTCGTCAACAAACATGGAGGTTGGGGGGCATATGTATTATCGCCATTCTGCTGATGACGTGGTTTATCGATCCGGTCTTTGCTATGTTGACCCGCGTTATGCTCGCCCTGCTGCAAACGGTAGGTATTCAGGTGGCGATGCCTGAACTCCAGCCGGACGCGTTCCCGTTCTGGGATTCCACCATGCTGGTGTTGTCGATTGCGGCGATGGTGCTGATGACCCGCAAGTACGTGGAAAACTGGCTGCTGTGGGTGATTATTGATGTGATTAGTGTTGTGATCTATGCGGTACAAGGCGTTTATGCGATGTCGCTTGAGTATGTTCTGCTGACGGCGATCGCGCTAATGGGTTCTTACAGTTGGATCAAGAGTGCGCAGCGTAATGGCTATACGCCGCTTGCCGCCAGAGCCTGCTGATTGACCTTTTCCAGGCTGCCAGAAAAGGCAGCCTGGTCTTCTCTGAGCCTCGCTTTCTGCTACAATCCCTCCCCCGTTCGAAGATTGAGCACTATTCCCATGCGTTTAAATCCCGGCCAACAACACGCTGTCGAATTCGTCACCGGACCCTGCCTGGTGCTGGCTGGGGCGGGTTCTGGTAAAACTCGCGTAATTACCAATAAAATCGCTCACCTGATCCGCGGATGCGGCTATCAGGCCCGGCATATTGCGGCGGTGACGTTTACCAATAAAGCGGCGCGCGAAATGAAAGAACGCGTCGGGCAGACGCTCGGTCGTAAGGAAGCGCGCGGTTTGATGATCTCCACCTTTCATACGCTTGGGCTGGATATTATTAAGCGCGAGTACGCTGCGCTGAGGATGAAATCGAACTTTTCATTGTTTGACGATACCGACCAGGTCGCCTTGCTCAAAGAGCTGACCGAAGGCCTGATCGAAGACGACAAAGTTCTGTTACAACAGCTGATTTCCACGATCTCCAACTGGAAAAACGATCTCAAAACGCCTGCGCAGGCAGCGGCGGAGGCAAAAGGTGAACGCGATCGTATTTTTGCCCACTGCTACGGGCTTTATGACGCCCATATGAAGGCATGTAACGTTCTCGATTTTGATGATTTGATTCTGCTGCCGACGCTGCTGCTGCAACGCAATGACGAGGTACGCGAGCGCTGGCAGAATAAAATTCGTTATCTGTTGGTGGATGAATATCAGGATACTAATACCAGCCAGTATGAGCTGGTTAAGCTGCTGGTCGGGCAACGTGCGCGCTTTACCGTGGTGGGCGATGACGATCAGTCTATCTACTCCTGGCGTGGGGCGCGCCCACAAAACCTGGTGTTACTGAGCCAGGATTTCCCGGCGTTGCAGGTGATCAAGCTGGAACAAAACTATCGCTCTTCGGGCCGCATTCTGAAAGCGGCGAATATTCTTATCGCCAATAATCCGCACGTCTTTGAAAAACGCCTCTTTTCCGAACTCGGTTACGGCGCGGAACTCAAAGTGTTAAGCGCAAACAATGAAGAGCATGAAGCTGAGCGCGTTACCGGCGAACTGATTGCCCATCACTTTGTGAACAAGACCCAGTACAAGGATTACGCCATTCTGTATCGCGGGAACCATCAGTCGCGGGTATTTGAAAAATTCCTCATGCAGAACCGTATTCCGTACAAAATTTCCGGCGGCACATCGTTCTTCTCCCGTCCTGAGATTAAAGACCTGCTGGCCTACCTGCGGGTGTTGACCAACCCGGATGATGACAGCGCTTTCCTGCGCATCGTGAATACGCCAAAACGCGAAATCGGTTCGGCCACTCTGCAAAAGCTGGGTGAATGGGCAATGACGCGTAATAAAAGCCTGTTTACCGCCAGCTTTGATATGGGGCTTAGCCAGAAGCTGACCGGGCGTGGTTACGATTCATTGACGCGTTTTACCCACTGGCTGGGGGAAATCCAGCGTCTGGCCGAACGCGAGCCTATCGCCGCCGTGCGCGATCTCATCCACGGTATTGATTATGAATCCTGGTTGTACGAAACCTCGCCGAGTCCCAAAGCGGCGGAAATGCGTATGAAAAACGTTAACCAGCTCTTTAGCTGGATGACCGAAATGCTGGAAGGCAACGAACTTGATGAGCCGATGACGCTGACCCAGGTGGTTACACGCTTTACGCTGCGCGATATGATGGAACGAGGCGAGAGCGAAGAAGAGCTGGATCAGGTACAGTTGATGACGCTTCATGCTTCGAAGGGGCTGGAATTCCCGTATGTGTATATGGTGGGAATGGAAGAAGGATTTTTGCCGCATCAAAGCAGCATTGACGAAGATAATATTGAGGAAGAGCGTCGGCTGGCCTATGTCGGGATCACCCGCGCGCAGAAAGAGCTCACCTTTACATTATGTAAAGAGCGCCGTCAGTATGGGGAACTGGTACGCCCGGAACCCAGTCGCTTCCTGCTGGAACTGCCGCAGGATGATTTAATCTGGGAACTGGAGCGCAAAGTGGTGAGCGCCGAAGAACGAATGCAAAAAGGGCAAAGTCACCTGGCTAATCTAAAAGCCATGATGGCGGCAAAGCGAGCGAAACCGTAGGCTGGATAAGCGAAGCGCCATCCGGAAATCAGACTACGTTTAGCGAACATCCAGCGGCCAGTGTACATAGCTTTGCCACTGGCTTTCCTGATCAATCAACTCTTTACCCAGCGGGTGATGCGCCAGCCAGCCGTCAGGCAAGGCTAACGTCAGATTTTCATTTAGCGCCTGTAGCGTAATTTCTGGTACCAGATCGTCACGACGGCGACCGGCAAAGAGAATCGCCAGTCGCAGCAAACGGCATAGCTGTTCCGCAACACGGGGTGGTACCGCGTTTTGCTGATGAAGCGAAGAGAGATCGACCGGATTGGTCTGATTCAGTAAGAGGGTAGCGAGCAACTTTTTCTGCGCGGGCGTATAGCCAGGCAGATCCAAATGGCGTACTAAATAGGCGGCATGATAGGGTGCCTGTTTAAAATCAACGCTCAGACCGATCTCATGCAACTGGCAGGCGCTAAGCAACAGTTCACGACTGATAGGCTCAATATGCCATTCATTTTCTACCTGTTTGAGGAAGTTATCCGCCAGCTTCGCTACGCGATTCGCCTGATCGGTATCGACGATAAACCGACGCTGAATGTTTCGCAGCGTGCGGCTGCGGATATCCTGATCCACCGCCAGGTGCAGCATCCCATACACCAGCCCTTCGCGTAACGCGCCGCCTGCCAGCGTCATGCACTGGATGTTCAACTCGGTAAATATCGCGATCAGAATAGCCAGCCCGCTTGGGAAAACCAGCGCGCGTTCCAGCGTCAGGCCTTCGATTTCCAGCTCTTCCAGACGCCCGCACTGTATCGCGCGTTGTTTTAGCTGCTGCAGTTTGGCGAGCGTAATGCGCTCGTCCATCCCCTGCGCCATCATGATTTCCTGCAATGCCTGTACGGTGCCGGAGGCACCCACGCAGACTTTCCAGCCATGAAAACGCAGTTCATCGGCGACCGGACGCAGCACATCGCGCGCGGCCTTCTCCGCATCATCAAAGTTTTCTTGCGCCAGATTACGATCGCTAAAATAGCGTTCAAGCCACGTTACGCAGCCCATCGACAGGCTAAACAGCGACGTGGTTTGTGCGCCAGTGCCGGTAACCAGTTCAGTACTGGCGCCGCCGATATCCACCACCAGCCGCTGATCTGCGCCGCCAGTGGTATGAGCGACACCTTGATAAATCAGCCGCGCCTCTTCTTCGCCGCTGATAACCTGCACCGGACAACCGAGGATGATCTGCGCTTTTGCGATAAATTCACCCGCATTGACGGCGAGACGCAATGTTGCGGTGGCAACCACGCGGATTTGCGGCTGTGGAATATCCTGCAAACGTTCAGCAAACAGGCGCAGGCATTGCCAGCCGCGTTCCATCGCTTCGGCTGAAAGTCGGTTGTCGCTGTTCAGACCAGCGGCCAGACGCACCTTGCGTTTTATTCGGGTCAGCGTCTGGATGCTTCCCGCCACCTCACGTACGACCAGCATATGAAAACTATTGGAACCGAGATCAATGGCTGCATACAACGAGGTAGAATTCATACACTTCATCCTTCAACCTGTATCCGTGTTGGCTGCGTACTCTCCCCCAAATCACTTACTAAAGTAAGCTTATCGGGATTCGTTTTCTTGCCGCCTTGATACAGGCTAAATGATTTTGTGTATGGCATAACTTTTCTTAACCTGAACGACGACGATTACGCGGAGCGCCAGCGCGGCGCGGACCATTGCCAGGGCGCGAACGCGTCAGGCGCAACGGCTTGGGCAGATCGTTCATGAGCGCTTCCGGATTGTATTTGCTGACCGGAATCGAGTGGCCGATATAGCTCTCAATGGCGGGCAAATTCAGCGCATATTCTTCGCAAGCCAGACTGATGGAATGTCCGCTGGCGCCTGCGCGACCGGTACGACCGATACGGTGAACATAGTCTTCACAATCGTCCGGCAGATCGTAGTTAAAGACGTGCGTTACGGCGGGAATATGCAGCCCGCGCGCCGCAACATCGGTCGCCACAAGAATATCCAGATCGCCGCGGGTGAACTCATCCAGAATCCGCAGGCGCTTTTTCTGCGCGACGTCGCCGGTCAACAGACCAACACGATGGCCGTCTGCCGCCAGATGTCCCCAGATATCTTCGCAACGATGCTTGGTGTTGGCGAAAATAATGGCGCGATCTGGCCACTCTTCTTCGATCAGCGTTTGCAGTAAACGCATTTTCTCTTCATTAGAGGGGTAGAAAAGCTCTTCTTTAATGCGGTGGCCGGTCTTTTGCTCCGGTTCAACTTCAACATATTCGGCGTTGTTCATCTGTTCAAACGCCAGTTCGCGAACCCGGTAAGACAGGGTGGCGGAGAACAACATATTCAGACGCTGCGCAGCCGGCGGCATACGACGGAACAGCCAGCGGATATCTTTAATAAAGCCCAAATCGTACATGCGATCGGCTTCATCGAGTACGACGACCTGAATGGCGCCGAGGTTAATGTGATTTTGTTTGGCGTAGTCGATCAGTCGGCCCGTCGTACCGATAAGAATATCAACGCCGCTTTCCAGCACTTTAAGCTGTTTGTCGTAACCATCGCCGCCGTAAGCCAGGCCTAATTTTAAGCCTGTCGCTTGCGCCAACGGTTCCGCGTCGGCGTGAATTTGTACGGCTAATTCACGCGTCGGTGCCATGATCAGCGCGCGCGGCTGGTTCACCTTGCGATCGTCGATCGCGGGATGAGAAAGTAAATAATGAAACGTTGACGTCAGAAACGCCATCGTTTTCCCGGTACCGGTTTGCGCCTGCCCTGCAACGTCACGACCCGCCAGCGTTAGCGGAAGGGCCAGTGCCTGAATGGGCGTACAATTATAAAACCCTTTTTTTTCAAGGGCTTCAACCACCTGTGGGTGCAGGGCGAAGTCGGAAAACTTCTGTTCTGTTAAATGTGTTTTGCTCATAGTGTGGTAGAATATCAGCTTACTATTGCTTTACGAAAGCGTATCCGGTGAAATAAAGTCAACCTTTGTTGGCGAAGTTAACATCAGCACCTCGTTGGTTAATGCTACACCAACACGCCAGGCTTATTCCTGTGGAGTTATATATGAGCGATAAAATTATTCACCTGACTGACGACAGTTTTGACACGGATGTACTCAAAGCGGACGGGGCTATCCTCGTTGATTTCTGGGCAGAGTGGTGCGGACCGTGTAAAATGATCGCTCCGATTCTGGATGAAATCGCTGACGAATATCAGGGCAAATTGACTGTTGCCAAACTGAACATTGACCAGAATCCAGGTACTGCGCCTAAATATGGCATCCGCGGTATTCCGACTCTGCTGCTGTTTAAAAACGGCGAAGTGGCGGCAACCAAAGTAGGCGCATTGTCTAAAGGTCAGTTGAAAGAGTTTCTCGACGCCAATCTGGCGTAATACCGTTTATACGTCGAATGATAAAGGCGCTGTATGGTCAGGGGTCTGTCATTCGACGAATGATTAAGGTATCAGGCAGTTTCGTGGCGTCCGTTGTCCTTTCGTTATTCTTAAATTGTCAGGATCTCTGGACGCCCGGTCTGAGTCGTGCTAAGTTAGTATTGACTTCGAATTAAACATACCTTATTAAGTTTGAATCTGGTTTTATCCGTCACTTCCCGTTTTTTCTCGCACGAGAAGTGGAAAGATTCCTGGCTCTTCGCTCATTCCGTCTTGTCGTTTCAGTTCTGCGTACTTTCCTGTGACCAGACAGCGAACAGACATGAGTTGATAGCCGTAAACAGGCATGGATGACCCTGCCATACCATTCACAACATTAAGTTCGAGATTTACCCCAAGTTTAAGAACTCACACCATTATGAATCTTACCGAATTAAAGAATACGCCGGTTTCTGAGCTGATCACTCTCGGCGAAAGTATGGGGCTGGAAAACCTGGCCCGTATGCGCAAGCAGGACATTATTTTTGCCATCCTGAAGCAGCACGCAAAGAGTGGCGAAGATATCTTTGGCGACGGTGTGCTGGAGATACTGCAGGATGGATTTGGTTTCCTCCGTTCTGCAGACAGCTCCTACCTCGCCGGTCCTGATGATATCTACGTTTCCCCCAGCCAAATCCGCCGTTTCAACCTCCGCACTGGTGATACCATTTCTGGTAAGATTCGCCCGCCGAAAGAAGGGGAACGCTATTTTGCGCTGTTGAAAGTTAACGAAGTTAACTACGATAAACCGGAAAACGCCCGTAACAAAATCCTCTTTGAGAACTTAACCCCGCTGCACGCAAACTCTCGTCTGCGTATGGAACGTGGTAACGGTTCTACCGAAGACTTAACGGCGCGCGTTCTGGATCTGGCTTCGCCGATTGGCCGCGGCCAGCGTGGTCTGATTGTCGCGCCGCCGAAGGCGGGTAAAACCATGCTGCTGCAGAACATCGCGCAGAGCATTGCGTATAACCATCCAGACTGCGTGCTGATGGTGTTGTTGATCGACGAACGTCCGGAAGAAGTGACCGAGATGCAGCGTCTGGTGAAAGGCGAAGTCGTTGCTTCTACCTTTGACGAACCGGCATCCCGCCACGTTCAGGTTGCCGAAATGGTTATCGAGAAGGCGAAACGTCTGGTTGAACACAAAAAAGACGTTATCATCCTGCTCGACTCCATCACCCGTCTGGCGCGTGCCTACAACACCGTGGTGCCAGCTTCCGGTAAAGTACTGACCGGTGGTGTGGACGCTAACGCCCTGCATCGTCCGAAGCGTTTCTTCGGTGCGGCGCGTAACGTGGAAGAGGGCGGTAGCCTGACTATCATCGCGACGGCGCTGATCGATACCGGTTCCAAGATGGACGAAGTTATCTACGAAGAGTTTAAAGGCACTGGTAACATGGAGCTGCATCTCTCGCGTAAGATCGCTGAAAAACGTGTCTTCCCGGCTATCGACTACAACCGTTCCGGTACGCGTAAAGAAGAGCTGCTTACCACCCAGGAAGAGCTGCAGAAAATGTGGATACTGCGTAAAATCATCCATCCGATGGGTGAAATTGACGCGATGGAATTCCTCATTAACAAACTGGCGATGACCAAAACTAATGACGACTTTTTCGAGATGATGAAGCGCTCATAATCTGGTCTTTACCTGAAAACGCCACGTTTTTACGTGGCGTTTTTGTTTTATATCTGTAATCTTAACGACACATTTACAAAACGATGATAAACCGGGTCGGGGCTTCGCGATCCATTCGTTATCGGTATCGTGTGGTTGATATTTAAACAATTCTGCCTGATTCAGAGCAGGGTTTCCCTTCTGAATAAAGGTCTTCATGGTTATACTTCTGGTATTAATTTTATCTGAGAGCACGCATTGTGAATTTACTGACCGTGAGTACTGATCTCATCAGTATTTTTTTATTCACGACACTGTTCCTGTTTTTTGCGCGTAAGGTCGCAAAAAAAATCGGTTTAGTGGATAAACCCAACTTCCGTAAACGCCACCAGGGGCTGATACCGTTGGTTGGAGGGATTTCGGTTTACGCAGGGATTTGCTTCACATTCGGAATCGTTGATCACTATATTCCTCATGCGTCGCTTTATCTTTCCTGTGCGGGCGTACTGGTTCTTATCGGTGCGCTGGACGACCGTTTTGATATCAGCGTAAAGATCCGTGCGACCATACAGGCTGCGATCGGTATCATTATGATGGTATTCGGTAAACTCTATCTTAGCAGCCTCGGTTATATCTTTGGCTCCTGGGAGATGGTACTCGGTCCCTTCGGTTATTTCCTTACTCTGTTTGCCGTATGGGCGGCGATCAACGCCTTCAATATGGTTGACGGTATTGACGGCCTGCTGGGCGGGCTATCCAGCGTCTCATTTGCGGCGATGGGGCTGATTTTATGGTTTGATGGCCAAACCAGCCTGGCAATATGGTGCTTCGCCATGATCGCCGCAATTCTGCCTTACATTATGCTTAATCTTGGTATTTTGGGGCGGCGTTATAAAGTCTTTATGGGTGATGCCGGTAGTACTCTGATTGGTTTTACCGTTATTTGGATCTTACTGGAAACGACGCAGGGGAAAACTCACCCTATTAGTCCGGTTACCGCGCTATGGATTATCGCTATCCCGCTGATGGATATGGTGGCGATTATGTATCGCCGTCTGCGTAAAGGAATGAGTCCCTTCTCACCCGATCGTCAACACATTCACCACCTTATCATGCGCGCCGGATTTACCTCTCGTCAGGCGTTTGTACTGATTACGCTTGCTGCCGCCATTCTGGCGGGAGTAGGCGTAACGGCAGAATATTCTCATTTTGTTCCTGAGTGGGTTATGTTGGTGCTCTTTTTGCTAGCATTCTTCCTCTATGGCTACTGTATTAAGCGGGCCTGGAAGGTGGCGAGATTTATTAAGCGTGTGAAACGCCGCCTGCGCAGGCACCGTGAGAACCGGCCAAACTTAACTAAGTAAATGAGGATACGATGACACAACCATTACCGGGGGCACGCGCGGTGAGCGCTGAAAATGAACTGGATATTCGCGGGTTGTTTCGTACTTTATGGGCCGGCAAATTCTGGATTATCGGCATTGGCCTGCTATTTGCCCTTATCGCGTTAGCCTATACCTTTTTTGCTCGTCAGGAGTGGAGCGCGACGGCGATCACCGATCGCCCAACCGTAAATATGTTGGGCGGTTATTACTCCCAGCAACAGTTTCTGCGCAATCTGGATATTAAGACCGATCCCGCCTCTTCCGATAAGCCCTCGGTGATGGACGAAGCGTATAAAGAGTTCATCATGCAGCTTGCCTCCTGGGATACGCGTCGCGATTTCTGGTTACAGACGGATTATTATAAGCAGCGAATGGTCGGGAATAGCAAAGCTGATGCGGCGATGCTTGATGAACTGATCAATAACATTCAGTTTACGCCAGGTGATTTTACACGCGCTATCAACGACAACGTGAAGCTGATTGCTGAAACCGCGCCGGACGCCAATAATCTGCTGCGTCAGTATGTCGCGTTCGCCAGTCAGCGGGCGGCGAGCCATCTGAATGATGAATTAAAAGGCGCCTGGGCTGCGCGTACCGTGCAGATGAAAGCGCAGGTCAAACGGCAGGAAGAGGTTGCGAAAGCGATCTATTCACGTCGTGTAAACAGTATTGAGCAGGCGCTCAAAATTGCGGAACAACATAATATTTCTCGTAGCGCGACGGATGTCCCGGCGGATGAATTACCGGACTCAGAGCTTTTTTTACTCGGTCGCCCTATGTTACAGGCGCGTCTTGAAAACCTGCAAGCGGTTGGCCCTGCGTTCGATTTGGACTACTTTCAAAATCGGGCAATGTTGAATACGCTTAATGTGGGGCCGACCCTGGACCCTCGTTTTCAGACCTATCGTTATTTGCGTACGCCGGAAGAACCGGTAAAACGTGATAGCCCACGCCGAGCCTTCCTGATGATCATGTGGGGTATCGTTGGGGCGCTAATCGGTGCGGGCGTTGCCTTAACCCGTCGCCGCACGATTTAGCAACACCTCTGCAGTAGGGGGCTGGGCCCCTGCTGTCTATTCGAAGAGAATCGATGTGAAAGTACTGACTGTATTTGGTACACGACCGGAGGCCATTAAGATGGCGCCTCTGGTCCATGCGCTGGAAAAAGATCCTCATTTCGAGGCCAAAGTATGCGTTACTGCGCAGCATCGGGAGATGCTTGATCAGGTATTAACTCTTTTTTCTATTGTGCCTGATTACGATCTCAATATTATGCAGCCGGGACAGGGGTTGACGGAAATTACCTGCCGAATTCTGGAGGGATTAAAGCCGATCCTGGCAGATTTTAAACCTGATGTGGTGCTGGTTCATGGCGATACCACCACTACGATTGCTACCAGCCTGGCGGCTTTCTATCAACGTATTCCGGTGGGGCACGTAGAAGCTGGGTTGCGAACCGGCGATCTCTATTCCCCGTGGCCGGAAGAGGCAAACCGCACGCTGACCGGACATCTGGCGATGTACCACTTTGCGCCGACCGAAAACTCGCGGCAGAATCTGTTGCGGGAGAATATTCCGGATGGGCGCATTTTTGTCACCGGCAATACCGTTATCGATGCGCTGATCTGGGTACGCGATCGCGTTCTGGCGAGCGATACATTACAGGCTGAACTGGCCGAGCAGTATCCTTTCCTCGACGTGAATAAGAAGATGATTCTGGTGACCGGTCATCGACGTGAAAGCTTTGGTCAGGGCTTTGAGCATATCTGCCATGCGCTGGCGGAAATCGCCGCAGCGAACCAGGATGTGCAAATTGTCTATCCGGTGCATCTCAATCCCAACGTCAGCGAACCTGTCAACCGTATCCTCGGGCATGTTGAAAACGTAGTACTGATTGAGCCGCAGGACTACTTACCTTTTGTCTGGCTGATGAATCACGCCTGGCTCATTCTGACGGATTCCGGCGGTATTCAGGAAGAAGCGCCGTCACTGGGTAAACCGGTATTGGTCATGCGTGAAACCACAGAGCGTCCGGAAGCGATTACCGCCGGTACGGTAAGGCTGGTCGGCACGGACTCCCGGCGCATTGTGGCGGAAGTCATGCGTCTGCTGCACGACGAAAATGAATATCAAACCATGAGCCGCGCCCATAATCCTTATGGCGACGGGCAGTCATGCGCGCGCATTTTACAGGCGTTAAAAAGTTATCGGGTATCGTTATGAGTTTTACGACCATTTCTGTTATTGGGCTGGGGTATATCGGATTACCCACTGCGGCCGCTTTTGCTTCCCGTCAGAAGCAGGTTATCGGCGTGGATATCAACCAACATGCGGTAGACACCATAAATCGCGGTGAAATTCACATCGTGGAGCCGGCGTTGGGCAATGTAGTGAAGATGGCGGTGAAAGGTGGCTTTCTGCGTGCAACGACGACGCCTGTCGAGGCCGATGCATACCTGATTGCAGTGCCGACGCCATTCAAAGGCGATCACGACCCTGACATGGCTTATGTGGAAGCCGCGGCGAAATCCATTGCGCCCGTATTAAAAAAAGGGGCGCTGGTGATTCTGGAATCGACATCGCCGGTTGGCGCAACGGAGCAAATGGCTGGCTGGCTGGCCGGGATGCGTCCGGATCTGACCTTTCCCCAGCAGGCGGGCGAGCAGGCCGACGTTAATATCGCCTATTGTCCGGAGCGTGTGCTGCCGGGTCAGGTGATGGTGGAACTCATTAAAAATGACCGCGTGATTGGCGGTATGACGCCAGTATGTTCGGCTCGCGCCAGCGCGCTGTACAAAATTTTCCTTGAGGGCGAATGCGTTGTCACCAACTCGCGCACCGCAGAGATGTGCAAGCTGACAGAAAATAGCTTCCGTGATGTGAATATCGCCTTTGCGAATGAATTGTCGCTGATTTGCGCCGATCAGGGGATTAACGTCTGGGAATTGATCCGCCTGGCGAACCGCCATCCGCGCGTCAATATTTTGCAGCCGGGCCCCGGCGTTGGCGGGCACTGCATTGCAGTCGATCCGTGGTTTATTGTGGCGCAAAATCCGCAGCAGGCGAGACTGATTCGCACCGCGCGTGAAGTGAACGACGGCAAACCGCACTGGGTGGTCGACCAGGTAAAAGCCGCGGTCGCAGATTGCCTGGCGGCCACCGATAAACGCGCCAGCGAAGTGAAAATCGCCTGTTTTGGGCTGGCCTTTAAGCCGAATATCGACGATCTGCGCGAAAGCCCGGCGATGGGGATCGCGCAAAGTATCGCCCGCTGGCACAGCGGCGAAACCCTGGTCGTCGAGCCGAATATTCGTCAGTTGCCGAAAAAATTAGATGGAGTTTGCACGCTGGCGAAACTGGACGCGGCGCTGGCCGCCGCCGATGTGCTGGTGATGCTGGTCGATCACGACGAATTTAAAGCGATTCGCGGCGATGCGGTTCATCAGCGTTATGTGGTCGATACCAAAGGAGTCTGGCGCTGATGAAACGCATTCTGGTGACTGGCGGCGCAGGCTTTATCGGATCTGCGGTGGTGCGGCATATCATCCATGAAACGGCAGACGCGGTGGTGGTGGTGGATAAACTCACCTATGCGGGCAACCTGATGTCTCTGGCGTCGGTGGCGCAAAGCGACCGTTTCGCCTTTGAGAAGGTGGATATCTGCGATCGGGCATCACTGGAGCGAATTTTCCAGCATTATCAGCCCAATAGCGTGATGCACCTGGCGGCGGAAAGCCATGTAGACCGTTCCATCGACGGCCCGGCGGCGTTTATTGAAACGAATATCGTTGGTACTTACACCTTGCTGGAGGCCGCTCGCGCTTACTGGTCCGCGCTTGACGCGGACGCTAAAGCGGCGTTCCGCTTCCATCATATCTCCACCGATGAAGTGTATGGCGACCTGCATACCGCAGACGATTTCTTCACCGAAACCACGCCATATGCGCCAAGCAGCCCTTACTCCGCCTCCAAAGCCAGCAGCGACCATCTGGTACGCGCCTGGTTACGTACCTACGGTCTGCCTACGCTTGTCACCAACTGCTCTAATAACTACGGGCCCTACCATTTCCCGGAAAAACTGATTCCGCTGATGATTCTGAACGCGCTGGCGGGTAAACCATTGCCGGTCTATGGCAACGGTCAGCAAATTCGCGACTGGCTGTATGTGGAGGATCACGCCCGCGCGTTGTATCACGTGGCGACGAACGGCGCGGTGGGCGAAACGTATAATATCGGCGGTCATAACGAACGCAAAAATCTGGATGTAGTCAGGACGATTTGCGCTCTGCTGGAGGAGTTGGCCCCGCAAAAACCGCAGGGCGTGGCGAATTATCACGATTTGATTACCTTTGTCGACGATCGGCCCGGTCATGACTTACGTTATGCCATCGACGCGTCGAAAATCGCCCGCGAGCTGGGCTGGACGCCGCAGGAAACCTTCGAAAGCGGGATGCGAAAAACCGTTCAGTGGTATCTCGCCAATGAGGCCTGGTGGAAACCCGTGCAGGATGGCAGTTATCAGGGCGAACGCTTAGGTCTGAAACGCTAAACGGCAGGCTCTTACTCCTGGAGGAGAAACGAATGAAAGGCATCATTCTGGCGGGAGGTTCCGGTACCCGGTTGCATCCCATTACGCGCGGCGTATCAAAGCAGCTTCTGCCCGTCTACGACAAGCCGATGATTTATTATCCGTTATCGGTGCTAATGCTGGCGGGCATTCGTGAGATCCTGATCATCACCACGCCGGAAGATAAACGCGACTTTCAGCGTTTGTTGGGCGACGGCGCAGCGTTCGGTATCGATTTACACTATGCCGAGCAGCCCAGTCCGGATGGGTTGGCACAGGCCTTTATCATTGGCGAAGCGTTCCTCAACGGTGAACCTTCCTGCCTGGTATTAGGCGATAATATCTTTTTTGGTCAGGGCTTTAGTCCCAAACTCCGTCAGGTCGCGGCGCGTACCGAAGGCGCCACGGTATTTGGCTATCAGGTCATGGACCCGGAACGCTTTGGCGTCGTGGAGTTTGACGATGATTTTCGCGCGCTCTCGCTGGAAGAAAAGCCGAAACAGCCTAAATCTAACTGGGCGGTCACCGGCCTCTATTTCTATGACAGCAAGGTCGTCGAGTATGCGAAGCGCGTGAAACCGTCCGGGCGTGGTGAGCTGGAGATCACTTCTATCAACCAGATGTATCTGGAGGAAGGTAAGCTGACCGTTGAACTGCTGGGCCGCGGCTTCGCCTGGCTGGATACTGGCACCCACGACAGCCTGATTGAGGCGAGCACTTTTGTGCAGACGGTGGAAAAGCGCCAGGGCTTCAAAATTGCCTGTCTGGAGGAAATTGCCTGGCGCAACGGCTGGCTGGATGATGATGGTTTGAAACGCGCCGCCAGTCAGCTTGAAAAAACCGGCTATGGCCAATATTTACTGGAGTTGCTCCGTGCCCGTCCGCGCCAGTATTGAACCGTTACTCTGGGAAAATACGTTCTTTGGCGTGAATAGCGGCATTGTGCGTATCGATGCCTCAGCGCCCGAATTAACGCCAGAAGCGCTGCAGGCGTGGCAACGCGTGCAGGTAAAAGTACCGGCTGAAAACATCGCCTGGCTGTCGGCGTTGCAATCGCTGGGATTCTCTTTGGTTGAAGGCGAGGTGGATTTTGCGTTGCCGGTAAAAGGGCATGCCTACCAGCATGGCGCGGAAATTGCACGCCTTACGGACATCCCTGCTTTGCGTCAGTTGGCCGGAGAGGCGTTTACGCAGAGTCGTTTTCGCGCGCCGTGGTATGCGCCCGACGCCAGCGCCCGTTTTTACGCCCAGTGGATTGAGAATGCGGTACGCGGCACGTTTGATCACCAATGCCTGGTGCTTCGCACGGAAACAGGCGCTATCCGCGGTTACGTCTCGCTGCGGGAATTGAATGATACCGACGCGCGCATCGGTCTGTTGGCCGGACGCGGCGCGGGAGCGGAACTTATGCAGGCGGCGATCTGTTGGGCGCTGCGTCGCGGCAAAGCAACATTGCGGGTGGCGACCCAGTTGGGCAACACCGCCGCGCTTAAACGTTACATACAAAGCGGTGCCAACATCGAAAGCACTGCGTACTGGTTATACAGGTGACAACATGATTCCTTTTAATGCGCCGCCGGTGGTGGGAACCGAACTCGAATACATGCAGTCTGCAATGAGCAGCGGCAAACTGTGCGGTGACGGCGGCTTTACGCGTCGTTGCCAGCAGTGGCTGGAGCAACATTTCGGCAGCGCGAAGGTGTTGCTGACGCCTTCCTGTACCGCGTCGCTGGAGATGGCGGCCCTGTTGTTGGATATTCAGCCCGGCGATGAAGTGATCATGCCGAGCTTTACGTTTGTCTCCACCGCTAACGCTTTTGTCCTGCGCGGCGCGAAAATTGTGTTTGTCGATATTCGTCCGGATACGATGAATATTGACGAAACGCTGATTGAGGCGGCGATCACCGATAAGACCCGCGCTATCGTGCCGGTACACTACGCTGGCGTCGCTTGTGAAATGGACGTCATCATGGCGCTGGCGGATAAGTATAATCTGTTCGTTGTCGAGGACGCCGCCCAGGGCGTGATGTCCACGTACAAAGGCCGCGCGTTAGGGACGATCGGTCATATCGGCTGTTTTAGTTTCCATGAAACCAAAAATTACACCGCTGGTGGCGAAGGCGGTGCGACGTTGATTAACGATCGGGCGCTGATTGAACGCGCGGAGATCATCCGCGAAAAAGGCACCAACCGCAGTCAGTTCTTCCGTGGTCAGGTGGATAAATACACCTGGCGGGATATCGGCTCCAGTTATTTGATGTCCGATCTGCAGGCTGCCTACCTGTGGGCGCAACTGGAGGCCGCCGATCGTATCAATCAACAGCGTCTGTCGCTGTGGCGGACTTACTACGATGCGTTAACCCCGCTGGCGCGCGCCGGGCGTATCGAGCTGCCTTCTATTCCGGAAAACTGCGGGCATAATGCCCACATGTTTTACATCAAACTGCGGGATATCGCCGATCGCAGCGCGCTAATTAATTTCCTGAAAGAGGCGGAAATCATGGCGGTATTCCATTACATTCCGCTGCATGATTGTCCGGCGGGCGATAAATTCGGCGAGTTTATCGGGGACGATGTCTACACCACAAAAGAGAGCGAACGTTTGCTGCGTCTGCCGCTGTTTTATAATCTTGCGCCCGTCGATCAACGGACGGTGATTGCCACCTTGCTAAATTATTTCTCCTGATATGTCGCTTGCTAAAGCCTCCCTGTGGACGGCGGTCAGTACGCTGGTAAAAATTGGCGCCGGACTGCTGGTGGTGAAACTGCTGGCCGTCTCTTTTGGCCCGGCGGGCGTCGGACAAGCGGGTAACTTCCGCCAGATGATCACCGTGCTGGGCGTATTGGCGGGTGCCGGGATATTTAACGGCGTGACCAAACTCGTCGCACAACATCATGATGACCCGGCGCAGTTACGTACCGTGGTGGGAACCTCCTCCGCGATGGTATTGGGTTTCTCTACGCTACTGGCGCTGGTCTTCCTGCTGGCGGCGGCGCCGATTAGCCAGGGACTGTTCGGTCACACGGACTATCAAGGGCTGGTGCGTCTGGTTGCGCTGGTACAAATGGGGATCGCCTGGGCGAACCTGCTGCTGGCGCTGATGAAGGGCTTTCGTGACGCGTCGGGTAATGCCTTATCGTTAATTGTCGGCAGCTTTTTGGGCGTCGCCGCCTGGTATCTCTGCTACCGTGTTGGCGGCTATGAAGGCGCGTTGCTTGGCCTGGCGCTGGTGCCGGCGCTGGTGGTAGTGCCTGCCGGTATGATATTGATTAAGCGCGGCACCGTCCCGCTACACTATCTCAGGCCCTCCTGGGACAACGGTCTGGCAGGGCAGCTCAGTAAATTTACCCTGATGGCGCTGATTACCTCCGTTACGATGCCGGTCGCCTATGTGATGATGCGAAACCAACTGGCCGCGCACTATAGCTGGAGCGATGTCGGGATCTGGCAGGGCGTAAGCAGCATTTCTGACGCCTATCTGCAATTTATCACCGCCTCTTTTAGTGTTTACCTGTTACCCACGCTTTCACGCCTGACGGAAAAACAGGACATTACGCGTGAGGTGGTAAAAGCGCTGAAATTTGTTTTACCGGCGGTCGCGGCCGCGAGTTTTACCGTCTGGCTACTGCGCGATTTTGCTATCTGGCTGCTTTTTTCCGCTAAATTCACCGCGATGCGCGATCTGTTCGCCTGGCAGTTAGTGGGTGACGTGCTGAAAGTCGGCGCCTATGTTTTCGGTTATCTGGTGATTGCCAAAGCGTCGTTGCGATTTTACATTCTGGCCGAAATTAGCCAGTTCATTCTGTTAACGGCGTTCGCTCACTGGCTGATTCCCGCTCACGGCGCACTGGGTGCGGCACAGGCTTATATGGCCACCTATATTGTCTATTTTTCACTTTGTTGCGGCATATTTTTACTCTGGCGTAGGCGAGCATGACTGTACTGATTCACGTCCTGGGATCGGATATCCCTCACCATAACCACACCGTGCTGCGGTTTTTCAATGATACGCTGGCTGCCACAAGCGAGCACGCGCGCGAATTTATGGTTGCCGGCGAGGATAACGGCTTCACGGAAAGCTGTCCGGCGCTCTCGCTTCGCTTTTATGGTAGTAAGAAAGCGCTGGCTCAGGCGGTCATCGCCAAAGCGAAAGCAAATCGTCGACAGCGCTTCTTCTTTCACGGTCAATTCAACACCAGCCTGTGGCTGGCGCTGTTAAGCGGCGGTATTAAGCCCGCCCAGTTTTACTGGCATATCTGGGGCGCGGATCTCTACGAAGTGTCCAGCGGGCTGAAATTCCGCCTTTTCTACCCGCTTCGTCGTATCGCGCAGGGGCGAGTAGGGGGCGTATTCGCGACGCGCGGCGATCTCAGCTATTTTGCGCGCCAGCACCCGGGCGTACGCGGCGAGTTACTCTATTTCCCGACGCGCATGGACCCTTCCCTGAATTCTATGGCAAAAGAGCGCCAACGTGCGGGGAAATTGACTATTTTGGTAGGTAACTCCGGCGATCGCAGTAACGAGCATATTGCGGCGTTACGGGCGGTGTATCAGCAGTTTGGCGATACGGTAAACGTGGTGGTGCCGATGGGCTATCCGGTCAATAACCAGGCCTATATTGATGAGGTTCGTCAGGCAGGTCTGACGCTATTTAGCGATGAAAATTTGCAAATTCTTAGTGAAAAAATGGAATTTGATGCCTATCTTGCGCTGCTTCGTCAGTGCGACCTCGGTTATTTTATTTTTGCCCGCCAACAGGGGATTGGGACGTTGTGTCTGCTAATTCAGGCCGATATCCCGTGCGTACTGAATCGTGACAACCCTTTCTGGCAGGATATGGCGGAACAGCATCTGCCCGTTCTGTTTACCACCGATGATTTGAATGAGCAGGTGGTGCGCGAGGCGCAGCGTCAGCTCGCATCGGTAGATAAAAGCGGCATCACCTTCTTTAGCCCCAATTACCTGCAACCGTGGCATAATGCGTTGAGAGTCGCCGCAGGAGAAGCCGAATGAGTTTGATGCAATTCAGCGGGCTGCTGGTGGTCTGGCTGCTTTCTACGCTGTTTATCGCCACGCTGACCTGGTTTGAATTCCGCCGCGTGCGTTTTAATTTTAACGTTTTCTTTTCGTTGCTGTTTTTATTGACCTTCTTTTTTGGTTTTCCGTTAACCAGCGTGCTGGTGTTCCGTTTCGACGTTGGCGTCGCGCCGCCGGAAATCTTATTGCAGGCTTTATTATCCGCCGCCTGTTTCTACGGCGTGTATTACGTGACCTATAAAACGCGTTTACGCAAACGCGTTGTGGATGTACCACGCAAGCCGCTATTTACCATGAATCGGGTGGAAACCCACCTTACCTGGGTGATCCTGATGGGCATCGCGCTGGTGAGCGTCGGGATTTTCTTTATGCATAACGGTTTTTTGCTGTTCCGGCTGCACTCCTACAGCCAGATCTTTTCCAGCGAAGTTTCCGGTGTGGCGTTAAAACGGTTCTTCTATTTCTTCATTCCGGCAATGCTGGTGGTCTATTTCCTGCGCCAGGACAGCAAAGCGTGGCTGTTCTTTCTGGTGAGTACCGTCGCGTTTGGTCTGTTGACCTATATGATTGTCGGCGGTACGCGCGCCAACATCATTATTGCGTTTGCTATCTTCCTGTTTATCGGCATTATTCGGGGCTGGATCAGCCTGTGGATGCTGGCGGCGGCGGGCATACTGGGGATTGTCGGTATGTTCTGGCTGGCGCTCAAACGCTACGGATTAAATGTGAGCGGCGATGAAGCGTTCTATACGTTTCTTTATCTGACGCGCGATACCTTTTCGCCGTGGGAGAATCTGGCGCTGCTATTGCAAAATTACCATAATATTGATTTTCAGGGGCTGGCCCCTATCGTGCGTGATTTCTACGTCTTTATTCCCACCTGGCTATGGCCGGGACGACCCAGTATCGTGCTGAATTCTGCGAATTACTTTACCTGGGAAGTCCTGAATAACCATTCCGGCCTGGCGATATCGCCAACGCTTATCGGTTCGCTGGTGGTCATGGGCGGGGCGCTGTTTATTCCGCTCGGCGCGATCGTCGTCGGGCTGATTATCAAATGGTTCGACTGGCTGTATGAACTGGGTAACCGGGAGACCAATCGTTATAAGGCGGCGATTCTGCACAGTTTCTGCTTTGGCGCCATCTTTAATATGATTGTGCTGGCGCGAGAAGGGCTGGATTCGTTTGTCTCGCGCGTGGTTTTCTTCCTGGTGGTTTTTGGCACCAGCCTGCTGGTCGCTAAGCTTCTGTTCTGGCTATTTGATAGCGCCGGACTAATTCATAAACGTACAACTTCGCTCCCTCAGGCACAGGTGGAAGGAAAACTATGACCAATAATGCCGCTGCGCCCCTTTACTCGCTGCGTGGCTTACCTCTGATTGGCTGGCGCGACATGTCACATGCGCTGAATTATCTGTTTGCCGATGGTCAACTGAAGCAAGGCACGTTGGTGGCGATCAACGCCGAAAAGCTGCTGACGGCGGAAGATAATCCGGAAGTACGCGCGTTGATAGCAGCGGCGGAATTTAAATATGCCGATGGCATCAGCGTGGTGCGTTCAATACGTAAAAAATTTCCGCAGGCGCAGGTCTCTCGCGTGGCTGGCGCCGACCTTTGGGAAGCGTTAATGGCGCGCGCGGGTAAAGAAGGCACGCCGGTATTTCTTGTCGGCGGCAAGCCTGAGGTGCTGGCGCAGACGGAAGCAAAACTGCGGACGCAGTGGAACGTCAATATTGTGGGTAGCCAGGATGGTTACTTTACGCCGGAGCAGCGTCAGGCGCTATTTGGGCGAATCCATGCCAGCGGCGCGAAAATTGTCACCGTCGCGATGGGATCGCCAAAACAGGAATTGCTAATGCGCGATTGTCGGGAAGTGCATCCCCATGCGCTATATATGGGCGTGGGCGGCACCTATGATGTGTTTACCGGTCACGTCAAACGCGCCCCGAAAATATGGCAGAACCTGGGGCTGGAGTGGTTGTATCGTCTGCTTTCCCAACCGAGTCGTATTACCCGCCAGATGCGTCTGCTGCGCTACCTTCGCTGGCACTATACTGGCGATCTCTAATTCCCCCTTCTGATGACTTGAGCAGCGGATTGTGCTTATGGCGCTGCTTATTCATAACATAATCGATGCTTTCTTACACAATAAGTGCATTTTTTTAATGCTTCATTTGCCATTTGTCCAAATTTAAGAAAATATTCGCAACAATCGATGTACCCATAACAATAACCGGTACTACCGGAACCGTTGCAAACACGACATGAGGATTTATGGCAGAGAAAAAACCGGAGCTACAGCGTGGGCTGGAAGCTCGTCATATTGAATTGATTGCCCTCGGGGGCACCATCGGCGTCGGACTCTTTATGGGCGCTGCCAGTACGCTGAAATGGGCGGGCCCGTCAGTGCTGCTGGCGTATATCATCGCCGGATTGTTCGTCTTTTTCATCATGCGTTCAATGGGGGAGATGCTCTTTCTGGAACCTGTTACCGGCTCCTTTGCCGTGTACGCCCACCGGTATATGAGTCCCTTTTTTGGCTATCTTACCGCCTGGTCATACTGGTTTATGTGGATGGCGGTCGGGATCTCGGAAATTACCGCCATTGGGGTCTACGTCCAGTTCTGGTTTCCGGAGATGGCGCAGTGGATACCGGCGCTGATTGCTGTAGGACTGGTCGCGTTGGCGAATCTGGCTGCGGTGCGCCTGTATGGTGAAATCGAGTTCTGGTTTGCGATGATCAAAGTCACCACTATTATTGTGATGATCATCATCGGCCTGGGGGTGATTTTCTTCGGTTTTGGTAACGGCGGCCAGGCGATTGGCTTTGGTAATCTGACTGAGCATGGCGGCTTTTTTGCCGGCGGCTGGAAAGGCTTTCTGACCGCATTATGTATCGTGGTGGCCTCTTATCAGGGGGTTGAGCTGATCGGAATTACCGCCGGTGAAGCGAAGAATCCGCAGGTGACGTTGCGTAGCGCGGTGGGTAAGGTGCTATGGCGTATCCTGATTTTTTATGTGGGTGCGATTTTCGTTATCGTCACTATTTTCCCGTGGAATGAGATTGGCAGCAACGGCAGCCCCTTTGTGCTCACCTTCGCGAAAATTGGCATCACCGCTGCGGCAGGCATTATCAACTTTGTCGTGCTGACGGCGGCGCTCTCCGGCTGTAACAGCGGAATGTATAGCTGTGGGCGTATGCTTTACGCGCTGGCGAAAAACCGTCAACTGCCGGCGGCAGTCGCGAAAGTCTCCCGCCACGGCGTACCGGTCGCGGGCGTGGCGCTCTCTATTTTGATTTTGCTGGTAGGTTCCTGCCTGAACTACATCATCCCCAATCCGCAGCGCGTCTTTGTGTACGTTTATAGCGCCAGCGTACTGCCGGGGATGGTGCCGTGGTTTGTCATTCTGATTAGCCAACTGCGCTTTCGTCGGGCGCATAAAGAAGCGATTGCGGATCATCCTTTTCGTTCCATTATGTTCCCGTGGGCGAACTATTTGACGATGGCGTTTCTGGTTTGCGTTTTAATCGGCATGTACTTTAATGAAGATACGCGCATGTCGCTGTTTGTCGGCGTCATCTTCCTGCTGGCCGTGACGCTGATCTATAAAGTTTTCGGCCTGAATCGTCACGGAACCGCCCACAAGGTGGGGGAATAAGCGCCAAAATGCGCAAAGCATAACCAAACGCGCATTTTATTTAAAAAGGCACTGGACAGCGGGGTGTGAAGTCCGTATTATCCACCCCCGCAACGGCGCTAAGCGCCCGTAGCTCAGCTGGATAGAGCGCTGCCCTCCGGAGGCAGAGGTCTCAGGTTCGAATCCTGTCGGGCGTACCATTTATTTAGGTGCTTGAGCTGCGGTGGTTTAATACCGCGTAAAAAGTTTCAGTGGTGGCTATAGCTCAGTTGGTAGAGCCCTGGATTGTGATTCCAGTTGTCGTGGGTTCGAATCCCATTAGCCACCCCATTAATATAGAGTTGTGAAACGCGAAGGTGGCGGAATTGGTAGACGCGCTAGCTTCAGGTGTTAGTGTCCTTACGGACGTGGGGGTTCAAGTCCCCCCCCTCGCACCACGACTCAATGAATTGAACTAAAAATTCAAAAAAGCAGTATATCGGCGAGTAGCGCAGCTTGGTAGCGCAACTGGTTTGGGACCAGTGGGTCGGAGGTTCGAATCCTCTCTCGCCGACCAATTTTGAACCCCGCTTCGGCGGGGTTTTTTGTTTTCTGTTCCTTTTCAACCTTTTATCCCGCACGAGTTATCATTGTGATTTATTGGCGATATCCTTGTCTTCATTTGTCGCTGTTCGGTGACGAATAATCTATTGATTAATAATCACTTTATAAAAAGCATCCTGTTCTGTCTCCATCGGGCGACATGCTAAAGCCTCGCCAGCGGCGGGAAGATGACAATCGCGTGAATTCTCTACGTTTTTTTAACACCAGCGCCTGTTTTTTAGCGGTGCAAAGATGGCACGTTATGTGCAATAATATACGGGTAGATGCTCATTCCATCTCTTATGCTCGCCTTTTGGCCTCATAAACTCAGGAATGATGCAGAGCCGTTTACGGTGCTTATCGTCCACTGACAGATGTCGCTTATGCCTCATCAAACACCCTGGACACAACGTTGAGTGAAGCACCCCTTTATGTTGTCATACAGACCTGTTTTGACGCCTGCCCCTAACCGGCAGGCGTTTTTTTATTTATGGCTAAAAGAGATTTTTGCCGGGAGGCAGTGCGGGCCCGGTAAGCAAAAACGCCACCGGGCAGCAGACGATTACTGCGGGGAATTGTTCTGTAGCGTCAGCATCAGGCCGTCGCGCCGCATGGTGGCGGCTTCTTCCGGTTGATGCAGTCGATCGAGCGCATCGGCAAGCCAGGCATAATCATACGCGTCCGGGCGTTGTTTCAGCGCGGCGCGGAAAGCCAGGGTTGCCTCCTGCCATTCACCGTGTTTCATCAGCGACTGGCCGAGCGTGCTCCATAACAGCGGGCGATCGCCTACCGTCTTGATTTGCTGGCGCAGTACTTTCTCCAGTTGTTCCGGATTATTGGTTCTGAGGCGAGGAATTGGCAGCACCAGCCGATCGTCATACTGGCGTTTCAGACCGTCGATGATAATCTGCTGCGCCATATCATGATCGTCACATTCGATCAGATGCTCGGCCATCGCGACCTGAAGCGCCACTTGATGGCGGGTTTTACGGCTTTGGTTTTTCCACCAGGTGCGTAATCCCTCGCTGCCTTGCTCGGCGCGCGCCTGATCCATCAGTCCTATCCACGCCTGTTGTTCGAGCATGGCGCGATGCGCTTCATCGCCGACGTGCGCTTTTGCCATGGATGGGATGATATCCAGTAAAGAACTCCATGCGCCGGTGCGAATATAGGCCTGCTCCGCCAGACGCAGGACTTCCGGGTGACGCGGCGTGACCTCCAGCAGTTTGTCCACGCCGTGACGCGCCGCATGATTTTCATTGCGCGCTAGCTGTAAGCGCACGCGCGTGATCTCGACCGGGATGGTGTCGTTCCCCGCCAGCTCTGCCGCACGTTCAAGGTGCTGATTGGCGCGCGCTTCATCGCCGCGCTGCTGCGCCGCTTCTGCCGCCAGCAGATAATTCACCACCGGCTGTTCAGCATGATCGGCATTTTTTGACATCAGCTTTTCAACCTGCTGATAGTCGCCCTCCGCCAGCTTCAGCAGCGCCTGTTCGGTCTGTTTGCGGGCGCGACGGCGTTTACGTCCGGCAAACCAACCGCGGGTGTGCGCGCCGGTACGAAACAGACGGCGTAGCAACCACTCAATGGCGAATAGCACCACCATAGTGACGATGAGAATGATCGCCAGTCCGGTTACGCTGGTTTCAATGTTGTAGTTATCGGTCTGGATTAACACATAGCCCTGGTGACCGGCTATCATCGGGCCGACCACGATACCCGCGAGCAACAACACAAAGAGCAATAATACTTTTAGCATCATTATTCTCCTTGCGGCGCGGTTGCCGGAGCGTCTGTCTGCGTGGCGGGCGCTTCCGTAGAGGCTGTCGGTTGCGCCAGCAGATTACGCACGCGGGTTTGCATCAGTTTTTCAAGAATCGCCTGGCTTTCCAGGGTTTCCGGCAGATCCATCGTGATATTTTGCTGGCTTAATTTATCGACTTCCTCCAGGAAGGCTTTTGTCGCGGCGTCGTCAGTATCGTAATAAGCGCGAACCCAGGTCGAAACGTTATCCAGCGCCTGGCGGTATGTTTCTTCCTGATGGCGTGGGACGGCCTGTGCGGCGACTAACAGGCGGGAGCGAATATTTTCGCGTAAATAGACGTCCTGGTTCGGCGCCAGCAGCGGTACGGCGGTATCATCGCGGCGGCGAATGGTAATAAAGCTGTCCATAAAGTTCTGCCAGCTTTTTTGCAGGTTAACGCGCCATTCGCTTAGCGAACTGGACAGCTCGCTGCTATCTGAATCCATCGGCGAGTCATCGCTATCGTTATCCGCCAGACGCAGGTTATCGATTTGGTTAGAAAGCTGATTGAGTTTGAGAATAATGCCGTCGTAGTCGATCTGCGCAACGGATGACAAGCTGGCGATATCGTCAGTAATCGCACGTCGTGCGGTAATCAGGCTGGGGTCATTCATGTCTGCCAGACTGGCGTCAGCGCTTTTGAGTAGCGCAGCGGCGGTAGTGACGTCCTGATCGCTCCACAGCTTGCGTCCGGCGAGTTTCACCAGAAAATCAGCCTGCGCCAACAGCCAGGTTTTGGCGTCGCTGCCGGAAATGGTGGCGACTTTTTGTTGTACTTCATCAAGTTGTTTCGCCAGCGCCGCCTGTTGGCGATTCGCGTCATCTAACTGCGCCGCTTGTTTTTTGATAATCCCTTCCAGCTCTGATTTTTGGCTCTCCTGCGCCTTTTGCAAGGCGGTCAGCTGATTCGCCAGCGCATCGCTGGTTTCCGTTTGCGCGGTTGCCTGCTGTTTTCCCCAGCCATAAAGCCCAATACCTGCCGCCAGGGCAATCGCGATCGCCACCGCGCTTAATACCAGCGCGGCGCCGTTCTTACTTTTTTTCTCGGTATTGACTGGCTGTGGCGTGGTTTCCACGGTCTCCCTGGTCTCATCAACCACGGCGGAGGATTTTTCTTGTTCCGTCATTATGGCATCCCATTATGAGAGTTATTGTAATGCGCGCAACAGCGCATCGTTGTCGGCGTTATCAGCGACCTTAATATCTTGCCAGCCCAGTTCCCGGGCGAGGTGCGCCAGACGCTCACTGACGACCAACAGCCGACAGCGTAGTAACCAGTGCTCACGATACCACTGGGGAATCAGCGACCAGAGCTGTTGCAACATCTCGCCGCTGGTGACAACAAGCGTTGTTATGCCGCGAGCATGCCAGCGCATCGCTTCTTCCGCGCCATCGTAATGTTTCGCACTTCGTTGATAACATTCACAAAAATTGACTTCGGCTCCGCGAGCTGTCAGGGTTTCGCCCAGCAGTTCGCGACCGCCATTGCCACGCAAAATCAGCGCGCGTTTGCCCGCAATATTTTGTAATTCAGGTAATTGTAGCAAGACTTCGCTGATTTCCCGACCCAATGGATAACGAATATCGAATCCGCTAACGGTATGAAGGGCGAGCGCCGTGGTGCGGCCAATCGCGAAATAGCGCGGCGACGCAGGCCAGTTTCGACCATCCCGCTGGATCTGGGCGTGGGCAAAGGCGACGGCGTGCTGTGAAAGGGCAAAAACCAGATCGTTTTCCGTCAGCGTCGCCAGACGGTCGGCCAGGGTGGGCAGCTCCCGACCGGCGACAAATTCAATCAGCGGAAAACTCCAGGCCACCTGCCCCAGTGCGCGCAGACGGCTCACTAACGCTTCCCCTGCGGGAGAGGGGCGGGTGACCAGAATACTCATGCGGGCGCCTCGCCGTTATAAACTTCCGTCAGAATCGCGCGTGCGCCGTTTTCCAGCAGTTCCTCCGCAAGCGAGATGCCCATTTGCTCCGCCTGCTCGGGTGAACCACGACGTTCGCCGCGGACCATCACCGAACCGTCCGGCGCGCCAACCAGCGCACGTAGCCAAATTTCGCCGTTGATGATTTCCGCATAGCTGCCAATCGGTACCTGACAACCGCCTTCCAGGCGGGTGTTCATGGCGCGTTCCGCCGTTACGCGCAGCGCGGTTTGCGAGTGATTCAACGGTGCGAGCAGCGCCTGTGTTCTCTCGTCGTCAAGACGACACTCAATCCCGACGGCGCCCTGGCCTACGGCAGGCAGCGAAATTTCGGGCGGCAAGGCTGTGCGAATGCGCGACTCCAGACCTAAGCGTTTCAAACCGGCCACGGCCAGGATAATGGCGTCATAGTCGCCGTTGTCCAGCTTGCCGAGGCGTGTGCCGACGTTACCGCGCAATGAACGAATAATGAGGTCCGGACGGCGCTCCGCCAGTTGACACTGACGACGCAAACTGGACGTCCCGACGATACTACCCGCAGGCAGATCGTCCAGACTGTGATATTGATTCGAGACAAAAGCATCGCGTGGATCTTCGCGCTCGCAAATCGTCACCAGGCCGAGACCGTCCGGGAAGGCCACCGGAACGTCTTTCATGGAGTGCACGGCGATATCGGCGCGTTTTTCCAGCAGCGCGATTTCAAGCTCTTTAACAAACAGTCCCTTACCGCCCACTTTCGCCAGGGGAGTATCGAGGATCACGTCGCCGCGTGTGACCATCGGCACCAGTTCTACCGTCAGTCCCGGATGGGTTGCCATCAATGCGTCTTTGACATAATGTGCCTGCCAAAGCGCAAGGGGACTTTGGCGTGTGGCAATTCTTAAAACATTGTCTAACATGCTTGTTACCGTCATTATCAATCATTGACCATCCTAACATCCTTATAGAGAGGATGTTAGTTTTCCGGTCACCGTGAGTGAGAGGATAAGGCGCTGTGTCGTCAATGGCAGTGAATAATGACGAGAAACCGCCAGCCCGTATTTAAGAATTTACACGCAGCGAACGGTGCTACACTTGTATGTAGTGCATCTTTCTTTACGGTCAATGAGCAAGGTGTTAAATTGATCACGTTTTAGACCATTTTTTCGTCGGTATTAGATAAAAATATGCAGACGAGAAAGGGTAACGGTTATTTTTGACATACGGTTTATCCCGAATGGCGACGGCGAAGTACTGACCTGAACCATGACGGGTAGCAACATCAGGCGATACGTCTTGTACCTCTATATTGAGACTCTGAAACAGAGACTGGATGCCATAAATCAACTGCGCGTGGATCGCGCGCTTGCTGCCATGGGGCCCGCTTTTCAGCAGGTTTACAGTCTTCTGCCGACATTATTGCACTATCACCATCCACTGATGCCGGGTTACCTTGATGGTAACGTTCCCAGCGGTATTTGCTTCTACACGCCTGATGAAACCCAACGCCACTATCTGAACGAACTTGAGTTGTACCGCGGTATGTCGCCGCAGGACCCGCCAAAGGGCGAGCTGCCGATTACCGGCGTTTATACTATGGGCAGCACCTCTTCGGTCGGGCAGAGTTGCTCGTCCGACCTGGATATCTGGGTGTGCCATCAGGCCTGGCTCGACGGCGAAGAGCGTCAGTTGTTGCAACGTAAGTGTAGCCTGCTGGAAAGCTGGGCCGCCTCGCTTGGCGTTGAGGTGAGCTTCTTCCTGATCGATGAAAACCGTTTCCGCCATAACGAAAGCGGCAGTCTGGGCGGGGAAGACTGCGGTTCTACGCAGCACATCCTGTTGCTTGATGAGTTTTATCGTACCGCTGTGCGCCTGGCTGGGAAGCGTATTTTGTGGAGTATGGTGCCGTGCGACGAAGAAGAGCATTACGACGACTATGTCATGACGCTCTACGCGCAGGGCGTATTAACGCCAAACGAGTGGCTGGATCTGGGGGGCTTAAGTTCGCTCTCTGCCGAAGAGTACTTTGGCGCCAGCCTGTGGCAGCTATACAAGAGCATTGACTCGCCGTACAAAGCGGTGCTGAAAACGCTGCTGCTGGAAGCCTACTCATGGGAATATCCCAACCCACGACTGCTGGCGAAAGACATTAAACAACGTCTGCATGACGGTGAAATCGTATCGTTTGGACTCGATCCCTACTGCATGATGCTGGAACGGGTCACTGAATACCTGACGGCAATTGAAGATCCGACGCGGCTGGATTTAGTCCGCCGCTGCTTCTACCTGAAAGTGTGCGAGAAATTAAGCCGTGAGCGCGCCTGCGTAGGCTGGCGTCGGGAAGTATTAAGCCAGTTAGTCAGCGAGTGGGGATGGGACGACGCGCGTCTGACCATGCTCGATAATCGCGCAAACTGGAAAATCGATCAGGTGCGCGAAGCCCACAACGAATTGCTCGACGCAATGATGCAGAGCTACCGCAATCTGATTCGCTTTGCGCGGCGCAACAACCTCAGCGTGAGCGCCAGCCCGCAGGATATCGGCGTACTGACGCGTAAGCTGTACGCCGCTTTTGAAGCGTTGCCGGGTAAAGTCACGCTGGTGAACCCGCAGATATCACCGGATCTGTCCGAGCCGAATTTAACCTTTATTCATGTGCCGCCGGGGCGCGCCAACCGTTCAGGCTGGTATCTCTACAACCGCGCGCCGAACATGGATTCCATTATCAGCCATCAGCCGCTGGAATATAACCGTTATCTTAATAAGCTGGTCGCGTGGGCGTGGTTCAATGGCCTGCTGACGTCTCGAACGCATCTGTTTATTAAGGGCAACGGTATTGTCGACCTGCCTAAGCTGCAGGAGATGGTCGCCGATGTTTCGCACCATTTCCCGTTGCGCTTGCCTGCCCCGACGCCGAAAGCGCTCTACAGCCCCTGTGAAATTCGTCATCTGGCGATTATCGTTAACCTCGAATATGACCCGACGGCGGCGTTCCGCAATAAAGTGGTGCATTTTGACTTCCGTAAGCTGGACGTTTTCAGCTTTGGCGAAGAGCAAAACTGTCTGGTAGGCAGCATCGACTTGTTGTATCGCAACTCGTGGAACGAAGTGCGTACTCTGCACTTTAACGGCGAGCAGGCGATGATCGAAGCGCTGAAAACGATTCTGGGGAAAATGCACCAGGATGCCGCGCCGCCGGATAGCGTGGAGGTGTTCTGCTACAGTCAGCATCTTCGCGGCCTGATTCGCACCCGCGTGCAGCAACTGGTCTCCGAATGTATTGAGCTACGCCTTTCCAGCACCCGTCAGGAGACCGGTCGCTTCAAGGCGCTGCGGGTTTCCGGGCAGACGTGGGGACTATTCTTCGAACGCCTGAATGTCTCGGTGCAGAAGCTGGAGAATGCTATCGAATTCTACGGCGCTATTTCGCATAACAAGCTGCACGGGCTGTCGGTACAGGTGGAAACCAACCATGTGAAATTGCCGTCAGTGGTGGATGGCTTCGCCAGCGAAGGGATTATCCAGTTCTTCTTTGAAGAAACGGGCGATGAGAAAGGCTTTAATATTTATATCCTGGACGAAAGTAACCGGGCGGAAGTGTATCACCACTGCGAAGGTAGTAAGGAAGAACTGGTGCGCGACGTCAGTCGCTTCTATTCGTCATCGCATGATCGTTTCACGTATGGCTCCAGCTTTATCAACTTTAACCTGCCGCAGTTCTACCAGATAGTGAAAACCGATGGCCGCGCGCAGGTGATCCCATTCCGTACGCAGCCTATCAACACCGTGCCGCCGGCAAACCAGGATCATGACGCACCGCTATTGCAGCAGTATTTTTTATAGTTAGCGGGCCGGATGGCGACGCTGACGCGTCTTATCCGGCTTACGTTCGGCTCCGGTAGGCCCGGTAAGTGCAGCGCCACCGGGCAATAAAGCACTTAGCGGAAGCTCACCGCCTCGCCCGCCTGCTGTGTCGCCGCCTGCTCCAGCAGATCCCAGAAGGTTTCGCCGCTGCGATCGCAAATCCACTCGTCGCCTTTCAGATCGAAATGATAGCCGCCCTGTTTGGTCGCCAGCCATACCTGATGCAGCGGCTCCTGACGGTTGATAATGATCTTACTGCCGTTTTCAAAGCTGAGGGTCAGCACGCCGCCGTTGATTTCGCAGTCGATATCGCTGTCGCCGTCCCAGTCATCGAGGCGTTCTTCAATGGTTAGCCACAGAGCGTCAGCCAGGCGATGAAATTCACTGTCATTCATTGTCGTTTCCCGTTTTTTCGTGATGGCGGCAGTATAACCTGGAACAAAAGGCGTTGCAGTTTACCGCCAAACTCTTGCTTTTACGCCTTCTCCTGCGATGATAGAAAACAGAAAGCATGAACTTACAGGCAATCCATAATGAAAAACGTGTTTAAGACACTCGCTGTACTTCTGACTCTGTTCAGCCTGACGGGCTGCGGTTTGAAAGGGCCGCTTTATTTCCCGCCAGCCGATAAAAGTGTGCCGCCGCCGACGAAAAAAGTCGATTCACAAACGCAGTCCACGATGCCCGATAAGAACGATCGCGCAACGGGAGATGGCCCGTCCCAGGTCAATTACTGAGGATAGTTTTCTGTCCCCGCGTGAACGGAGTGAATGATGCAATTCTCTAAAATGCATGGCCTTGGCAACGATTTTATGGTCGTCGACGCGGTAACGCAGAATGTCTTTTTTTCGCCGGAGCTGATTCGTCGGCTATCCGACAGACACCTGGGCGTAGGGTTCGATCAGCTGCTGGTGGTTGAGCCGCCCTATGATCCTGAGCTGGACTTTCATTACCGCATCTTCAACGCCGACGGCAGTGAAGTCTCGCAGTGCGGCAATGGCGCGCGCTGTTTCGCGCGATTTGTTCGCCTGAAAGGGCTAACCAATAAACGCGATATTCGGGTCAGTACCGCGAAGGGCCGGATGGTACTGAGCGTCACGGAAGATGAACTGGTGCGGGTGAATATGGGGGAGCCAAACTTTGAACCCACGCAGGTGCCTTTTCGCGCCAACAAAGCGGAAAAGACGTATATTATGCGAGCGGCGGAACAGACCATACTGTGCGGCGTAGTTTCAATGGGCAATCCGCACTGTGTCATTCAGGTTGATAACGTCGATACGGCGGCCGTTGAAACGCTGGGACCGGTTCTGGAAAGCCATGAGCGTTTTCCTGAACGCGCCAATATCGGTTTTATGCAGGTTGTAAGACGCGAGTATATCCGGCTGCGAGTCTATGAACGCGGCGCAGGGGAGACCCGCGCGTGCGGCAGCGGCGCGTGTGCTGCCGTTGCCGTGGGGATTCAGCAGGGACTGCTGGCTGAAGAGGTACGCGTGGAATTACCGGGCGGTCGGCTGGATATCGCCTGGAAAGGTCCGGGTCATCCGTTATACATGACTGGCCCGGCGGCACATGTCTACGACGGATTTATCCATTTATGAAGCAACCAGAGGAAGAACTACAGGAAACGCTCATGGAACTGGACGATCGAGCGGTCGTCGATTACTTGCGCCACCACCCTGAGTTTTTTATCCGTAATGCCCATGCCGTGGAAGCGATGCGTGTTCCCCATCCCGTGCGGGGAACGGTTTCGCTCGTTGAGTGGCATATGGCCCGCGCGCGTAATCACATCAATGCGCTTGAAGAAAATATGACGCTGCTGATGGAACAGGCTCATGCCAATGAAAGTCTGTTTTATCGACTGCTGCATCTGCAAAGCCGTCTGGTCGCCGCGGATAGTCTGGATGAGATGCTGATGCGATTGCACCGCTGGGCGCGCGATCTGGGGCTTGCCGGCGCGACGCTGCGTCTGTTCCCGGATCGTTGGCGACTTGGCGCGCCGTCGCGCTATACGCATCTGGCGTTAAACCGTCAGGCTTTCGAGCCGCTGCGTATTCAGCGACTGGGACAGTCGCAACATTATCTTGGTCCGCTAAACGGCCCGGAACTGCTGGTAGTTTTGCCAGAGGCGAAAGCGATTGGTTCGGTTGCGATGTCCATGTTGGGCCGTGACGCCGATCTCGGCGTCGTGCTTTTCAGTAGCCGCGACGTTCATCACTATCAGCCAGAACAGGGGACGCAGCTTTTGCAGGAGATCGCGCTGATGCTGCCGGAACTGCTGGAGCGCTGGATTGAACGCGTATGACGGATGTCGCGCTTTCTCAGGATGTCTCGCGGTTCCTGCGCTATTTAGGCGTGGAGCGCCAGCTTAGCCCCATTACCCTGCTGAACTACCAGCGTCAGCTTGATGCCATTATCGCTTTAGCCGGAGAAACCGGGCTGAAAAGCTGGCAGCAATGTGACGCTGCGATAGTGCGCAGTTTTGCGGTTCGCAGTCGGCGCAAAGGGCTTGGTCCTGCCAGTCTGGCGCTACGTCTCTCGGCATTGCGGAGCTTTTTTGACTGGTTAGTCAGTCAGGGCGAATTGAAAGCTAACCCGGCGAAGGGCGTCTCCGCACCGAAAGCGCCGCGTCATCTGCCGAAAAATATTGATGTCGACGACGTTAACCGCCTGCTGGACATCGATCTCAACGATCCGCTCGCAGTACGCGACCGGGCGATGCTGGAGGTGATGTACGGCGCGGGGCTGCGTTTATCCGAACTGGTTGGCCTGGATATAAAACACCTCGATCTCGATACCGGCGAAGTGTGGGTAATGGGCAAAGGCAGCAAAGAGCGGCGCCTGCCGATTGGCCGTAACGCGGTGACGTGGATTGAGCACTGGTTGGATCTGCGCGGTCTGTTCGCCAGCGATGAAGAGGCGTTATTCCTGTCGAAACTTGGCAAGCGTATCTCCGCGCGCAATGTCCAAAAACGGTTCGCCGAATGGGGCATAAAGCAGGGGCTAAACAGCCACGTGCATCCGCATAAGCTGCGCCATTCGTTCGCGACCCATATGCTGGAATCGAGCGGCGATCTGCGCGGCGTGCAAGAGCTGCTGGGTCATGCCAACCTTTCCACCACCCAAATTTATACTCATCTTGATTTTCAACACCTTGCTTCGGTGTACGACGCGGCGCATCCGCGCGCTAAACGGGGGAAATAATGCGTTTTTACCGGCCTTTGGGGCGTATTGCCGCGCTCACCTTTGACCTGGATGATACCCTTTATGATAACCGTCCGGTGATTTTGCGTACTGAGCAGGAAGCGCTCGCTTTTATGCAAAATTATCACCCGTTGCTACGTTCGTTTCAAAACGTCGATTTACAGCGGATACGGCAGGCGGTGCGTGAAGTGGAGCCGGAAATTTATCATGACGTTACCCGCTGGCGCCATCGCGCGATAGAGCAGGCCATGCGGGATGCGGGACTATCGGCGCAGGAGGCCATTGCCGGCGCGAATGCGGCGATGATGCATTTTGCCAAATGGCGTAGCCAGATTGAGGTTCCGCAGGCTACCCATGAGACGTTACAGCGGCTTGCGAAAAAATGGCCGCTGGTGGCGATCACTAACGGCAACGCCCAGCCGGAACTGTTTGGCCTCGGTGATTACTTTAAGTTTGTACTGCGCGCTGGTCCGGATGGGCGTTCCAAGCCGTTTAGCGACATGTATTTCCTGGCGGCGGAAAAACTGCATGTGCCGATCGGCGAGATCCTACATGTCGGCGACGATCTGACTACCGATGTGGCTGGCGCTATTCGCTGTGGGATGCAGGCTTGCTGGATTAAGCCGGAAAATGCCGACCTGATGCGGACACTGGACAGCCGTTTACTGCCGCATATTGAAATTTCGCGGTTGGCATCTCTCACCTCGCTGATATAATCACCAGTAGTTCTGTATAAATTCCCAGTCATTCTGGCGGATGGCGCTATGCTTATCCGCCCTACGATAAGTAGGCCCGGTAAGCGAAGCGCCGCCGGGCGTTTTTAGTTTTCATGTTTTTACGCGGCGGTGCCAATGGACGTTTCTTACCTGCTCGACAGCCTTAATGATAAACAGCGCGAAGCGGTGGCCGCGCCACGTAGCAACATGCTGGTGCTGGCGGGCGCGGGAAGCGGGAAAACCCGCGTGCTGGTGCACCGTATCGCCTGGTTACTGAGCGTAGAAAACAACTCGCCATACTCCATCATGGCGGTGACCTTTACCAACAAAGCGGCGGCGGAAATGCGCCATCGTATTGGCCAGTTGATGGGTACAAGCCAGGGCGGAATGTGGGTGGGGACGTTCCACGGTCTGGCGCACCGCCTGCTGCGCGCGCATCATATGGACGCTAATCTGCCGCAGGATTTCCAGATTCTCGACAGCGAAGATCAGATGCGTTTGCTTAAACGCCTGATTAAGGCGATGAATCTTGATGAGAAGCAGTGGCCGCCGCGTCAGGCGATGTGGTACATCAATAGCCAGAAAGACGAAGGGCTGCGCCCGCACCATATCCAAAGCTATGGTAACCCGGTGGAGCAAACCTGGCAGAAGGTGTATCAGGCCTATCAGGAAGCGTGCGATCGCGCTGGTCTGGTGGATTTCGCCGAGCTACTGCTGCGCGCTCATGAACTATGGTTGAACAAGCCGCACATCCTGCAGCACTACCGCGAGCGGTTTACTAACATTCTGGTGGACGAATTTCAGGATACCAACAACATTCAGTACGCCTGGGTTCGTCTGCTGGCGGGTGATACCGGCAAAGTGATGATTGTCGGCGACGATGACCAGTCGATCTACGGCTGGCGCGGGGCGCAGGTAGAGAATATCCAGCGCTTCCTCAATGATTTTCCCGGCGCGCAGACCATTCGTCTGGAGCAGAACTACCGCTCGACCAGCAACATCCTTAGTGCGGCGAACGCTCTGATTGAGAATAACAATGGGCGTTTGGGTAAAAAACTGTGGACTGACGGCGTTGACGGCGAACCAATATCGCTGTACTGCGCTTTCAACGAACTGGATGAAGCGCGTTTTGTGGTTAACCGCATCAAAACCTGGCAGGACAACGGCGGCGCGCTTGCACAATGTGCCATCCTCTATCGCAGTAACGCCCAGTCGCGCGTGCTGGAAGAAGCTTTATTACAGGCCAGTATGCCGTACCGGATTTACGGCGGTATGC
Organism: Salmonella enterica subsp. diarizonae; assembly: GCF_008692785.1. Classification (GTDB taxonomy): domain Bacteria; phylum Pseudomonadota; class Gammaproteobacteria; order Enterobacterales; family Enterobacteriaceae; genus Salmonella; species Salmonella diarizonae. The sequence continues at coordinate 36,367 of NZ_VXJV01000014.1, read as the reverse complement.
GATTCTTCGAACGTCAGGAGATCAAAGATGCGCTCTCTTATCTGCGTTTGATTGCCAATCGCAACGATGATGCTGCGTTTGAACGCGTGGTGAATACCCCGACGCGCGGTATCGGCGACCGCACGCTGGACGTGGTGCGCCAGACCTCGCGCGACCGCCAGCTAACATTGTGGCAGGCGTGTCGTGAGTTGTTGCAGGAGAAGGCATTGGCCGGGCGTGCGGCCAGCGCGCTACAACGCTTTATGGAGCTGATCGACGCCCTGGCGCAGGAGACCGCCGACATGCCGCTGCATGTGCAGACCGACCGGGTGATCAAAGACTCCGGCCTGCGCACAATGTATGAGCAAGAAAAAGGCGAGAAAGGCCAGACGCGCATCGAAAACTTAGAGGAACTGGTAACGGCGACGCGGCAGTTCAGCTACAACGACGAAGATGAAGATTTGATGCCGCTTCAGGCCTTCCTCTCTCACGCGGCGCTGGAGGCGGGCGAGGGGCAGGCGGATACCTGGCAGGATGCGGTACAGCTCATGACGCTGCACTCGGCAAAAGGGCTGGAGTTTCCGCAGGTATTTATCGTCGGGATGGAAGAAGGGATGTTCCCCAGCCAGATGTCGCTGGATGAGGGCGGGCGTCTGGAAGAGGAGCGTCGTCTGGCCTACGTCGGTGTGACCCGTGCCATGCAGAAACTAACGTTAACCTATGCCGAAACGCGTCGTCTGTACGGTAAAGAGGTCTACCATCGCCCGTCGCGTTTTATCGGCGAGTTGCCGGAGGAGTGCGTGGAGGAGGTTCGTCTGCGCGCCACCGTCAGTCGTCCGGTGAGCCATCAACGAATGGGAACGCCGCTGGCGGAAAACGACACAGGCTATAAACTCGGCCAACGTGTGCGCCATGCGAAGTTCGGCGAGGGTACTATTGTCAACCTGGAGGGCAGCGGCGAGCATAGCCGGTTGCAGGTGGCTTTTCAGGGGCAAGGGATCAAATGGTTGGTTGCCGCGTATGCGAAACTGGAAACGGTTTGACCGAATCACATATTGCCGGATGACGCGTCTTATCTGGCCTACGCGGTGGTTAACATGTTGATTTGAGTTCGGATAAGGCGAAGCCGCCATCCAGCGATATAGTGATGTTAATATTCTGAAATCATAGATAAATAGCCTCTCTCTGCTAACCTTTCTGCATAAGGGGAAATTATTGCTTTTTCGCGTTTCGTTGCGTGTTGACGGCAAATTTTTGCTGGCGTAACATGCGCCCACGATTACGCTAAGAGGACATTCGCCTTGGACACACCCAGTAGATACTGGCTCATTATCCTGTCATCCAGGATCAACTCCTAAGGCTATCCCTTTTTGCTGATAGCCTTAGCGGTTGTCAGCGACCTTTCATTTTTCCCGTCGCGTTGAGTCAGGCTGTTTAATGGTCTGAAACCCAATTTGTTTCTGTGTGCCCATCTGAGCTGTCCGATATTTTTACGCATTGGGAGTCCCGGTCATGCTGAGCGCATTTCAACTGGAAAAAAACCGACTGACCCGGCTGGAAGTCGAGGAGTCACAAACCCTGATTGATGCCGTATGGATCGATTTGGTCGAACCGGACGACGACGAGCGGTTGCGCGTACAATCTGAGCTGGGCCAGAGTCTGGCAACGCGTCCTGAACTGGAAGATATCGAAGCATCCGCGCGCTTCTTTGAAGACGAAGACGGACTGCATATCCACTCTTTCTTCTTCTTCGAAGATGCGGAAGATCATGCCGGTAACTCTACGGTGGCATTCACTATTCGCGATGGCCGTCTGTTTACGCTGCGTGAACGCGAGCTGCCCGCCTTCCGTTTGTATCGTATGCGCGCCCGCAGTCAGGCGATGGTCGACGGTAATGCTTATGAATTATTGCTCGATCTGTTCGAAACCAAAATTGAACAACTGGCGGATGAAATCGAAAACATCTACAGCGATCTGGAAAAACTGAGCCGCGTCATTATGGAAGGGCATCAGGGCGATGAATACGACGAAGCGCTCTCCACGCTGGCGGAGCTGGAAGATATCGGCTGGAAGGTACGCCTGTGTCTGATGGATACCCAGCGCGCGCTGAACTTCCTGGTGCGCAAGGCGCGCTTACCGGGCGGACAGTTGGAGCAGGCACGCGAGATTCTACGCGATATCGAATCTCTGCTGCCGCACAATGAATCGCTGTTCCAGAAGGTGAACTTCCTGATGCAGGCGGCGATGGGGTTCATCAACATCGAGCAGAACCGCATCATCAAAATCTTCTCGGTGGTTTCCGTGGTGTTCCTGCCGCCGACGCTGGTCGCTTCCAGCTATGGGATGAACTTCGAGTTTATGCCGGAACTGAAATGGAGCTTCGGCTACCCTGGCGCGATTATCTTTATGATCCTTGCCGGGCTGGCGCCGTATCTCTACTTTAAGCGGAAGAACTGGCTGTAATTCTGGTGCCGGATGGCGGTTACGCCTTATCCGGCCTACAGTTTCAGCGGAACGCAGAGTCATAGCGGTGGTTCAGCACAGCTCCCGCTATGCTTTACGGATAGAAAACTCTCTCTATTTGTTTCTCGGGCGTTAACTGGTACTCATGCTCGCCATCAATAACGGTTACACCAAAAGTAGTATTACTATCGGAATACTCATCAACGATGAATAAATAGTCTTTCACAATACAATCAGCATCATCCTTAATGGTCGGAAAGCAATATAAATCTTCATACGGCCCATCGTGATAATTTTTAGCATTAGTAAAGCCGTTGCCAATATTTATTACATAATAGCGAAACCAGTCCTGATCCAGTAAAGGGTATTTCCTCTTAAATTCTTCCCTGTACGTCAGGTACCACCTGATTTTATCTCTGTCAGTCCACGGCAGATGATCCACAACCAGAAAAACTGTCGAGCCAAAATATGAATAGGTATACAGAATTTTAACCGGCCGCAGGGTCCACAGATTATAGGTCCCGGCCAGCAAGAATAAACACAGCGCTATTTTTTTACATTTATTATTCATCAGTAAGCACCGATTCTGGTGACTGTATTAAAATTTGTGAAAAAAGGTTTAAAGGCAAAATCTTTGTGCCGCTGTAAAAAGAACCATATGCGGAAAAAACGAAATTTGCGATAAAATTTATTCTTGATATCGGCAACATCCAGCCCAAAATGATCCTGCGCAGCGAAATGTAGCGTAGTGCTCCAGCCCATGGCGTACTTCTGAAGATTCGTGAGGGTTATCTTTTGCGCAGCAATATTGTGAACGCAGATCCCCAGTCCATTGATTCTGTCCTCCAGATTATTAAATTTAGCGAGATGTGAACTAAGCAAGTTTGTTTTGATTCCATGCAATATTACGGGTAAATATATTTGTCTTATGTTTTTTTAAATTCCCTCTGAATGTAGTCTTTAATTATAAAAAGAGGGCTGTCTTTTATATTCTTCTTTACTCTTTTATGAAAGGCGGAATTTAGTTGCTGGCTATAAAATGCGCTGCCATTTCCATATCTGAAATGTCTGATGAGTTCATCTATTAGTGTTTGATATTCACCATAGAATGAAAACATTTTTTCCAGTTCTTTCATTTCTGTGAATAGAATATCGACACATTCATCGTGAGATATTTCTCTGCCGAGGTTTGTTAAGCTAAACACGCCATCTACCATGTAAGGTCGGGGAAAATCATAATATATAAGGCGATAAGGATCGACTTTTTCTGATATGTCATTCAGGCCGAGCGCCAGAAGCTCTTCTTCTCCCATGTCGCCACATTGTATGTCACCGGCAGAATTATCGTTGAAGCGTGTGACGGGTTCAAAGAGGGTATAAGGGAGATACATTGATGAATTGAATATATGAGTAATTTCCATTTATCTCATTAATAATCAGTAACTTATCTCTTGCTGCGGATGAATGTTACAAGAAAGGGATGGCAGAAAAGTGGCTTCGCTTCACACATCTTTATGAACTATTAAATCAGGATTGTTACTTCAAGTGGGGTTAAAAAGCAGGCGCTACGACTTATCAGGCCTACGGAATTTGTAGGCCTGATAAGTAAACCGCAATCACAATCCTTTACGCGTTCTGCGCTGGGTATACAGCGCATCCATCACGAAAATCGCCAGCGCTACCCAGATAAACCCGAACGTCACCATCTTATCCGCGCCCGGATGTTCATCATAAAAGGTGACTGCCAGCAGGAACATCAGCGTTGGGCCAATGTACTGGAAGAAGCCTAGCGTAGAGAGGCGCAGACGTGTTGCCGCGCCGGTGAAGCACAGCAGCGGAATGGTGGTGACGACACCGGCGGCAATCAACAGCAGGTTCAATGACAGGGGATTCTGTTCCATATGGCTGGTGGCGCTATCGGCGATGCCAAACAGATAAACCGCTGCGACCGGCAACAGCCATAGCGTCTCAACCAGCATACCGGTCTGCGCTTCAACGGCGATCTTCTTACGAACCAGGCCGTAAAACGCAAAGCTAAACGCCAGCCCCAGCGCGATAATCGGCAGCGAGCCAAATGTCCAAAGCTGCACCAGTACGCCGCACACCGCCAGAATCACCGCCAGCCACTGCATACGTCGGAACCGTTCACCGAGAAAAATCATCCCCAGCAAGATGTTAACCAGCGGATTAATAAAATAACCCAGGCTGGCCTCCAGCATATGGTGATTATTTACCGCCCAAATGAATAATAGCCAGTTACCGCCGACCAGTACGGCGGATAAGGCCAGCAGGAAAATCTTCTTTGGCGTTTTCAGTAGGTTCTTAACCTGTCGCCACTGGCGGCTGACGCTAAGCAGCGCCACCATAAAGAAAAATGACCAAATCACGCGGTGCGTCAGGATCTCATCTGCGGGAACATAATAGATCAGCTTGAAATACGCGGGGGCGATCCCCCAAATAAAATAGGCGGCAAGAGCGAGTAATACGCCCTGCCGTGTTTGTTTTGCATCCATCCGGAAAACTCGTATCTGAAGTGTAACAACAGTTTACCTGCTTTTATCCCACCATATAAGTGGCGGTGGCGCTGGCGATGTACAGCTGATCTTCATTGTGTAATTCCACGCGGGCGACGGCCACTTTATTCCCTGCGCGCAGCAGGCTACTGGTGGCCGTAAAGCGGTTGCCTCTGCCCGGACGCAGGTAATCGACGCGCAGGTCAATCGTTCCCATCCGCGACAGGCGCTGGCGTAATTCATCTTCGCTGATTGTTTCGTGACGAGTTAGCGTGCTGCCGACGCATACCAGTCCAGCGGCGACATCCAGCGCAGAGGCGATCACACCGCCGTGTAAAATGCTTTGCGCCCAGTTGCCGACCATCATCGGCTGGTTGTTAAAGGCCAGTTGGGCGAACGCTTTTTCATAGCGTTCCAGCTCCAGTCCTAACGCCCGATTAAACGGCATGTGGTAGACAAACATTTCACCCACTAATTTCAGAGCTTGTTCAGCGGTAAGTACAGCGGACATAGGTTCCTGACACTCCATTAGTTAATTAAATGTTGATATTATGCTTCTTAATTGTTGTTTTCTACTTTAAGAAGGGATAACTAACGGCTATGTGTGTAAATATGTAAAAATGGTTGGCAGAGAATGATTCAAGCTGAAAATATTTCGTCAGGAGAACACCAAGAATGCGGGCGATTCTGAGTTGGTTGTTGCCAACCACGCTACTGCCACTAGCGGTATATGCACAAGAAGCTACGATAAAAGAGGTTCATGATGCGCCTGCAGTGCGGGGAAGTATCATCGCTAACATGCTACAGGAGCATGATAACCCTTTTACGCTTTACCCTTATGACACGAACTACTTGATCTACACGAACACCAGCGATCTGAACAAAGAGGCCATTCGTACCTACAACTGGTCTGAAAACGCACGTAAAGATGAAGTGAAATTTCAGTTGAGTCTGGCGTTTCCGCTGTGGCGCGGAATACTGGGGCCGAACTCGGTACTGGGCGCTTCCTATACGCAGAAATCCTGGTGGCAGCTTTCCAACAGTAAAGAGTCTTCGCCGTTTCGTGAAACCAACTACGAACCGCAGCTTTTTCTTGGTTTTGCTACGGATTATCGCTTTGCCGGCTGGACGCTGCGCGACGTAGAGATGGGCTACAACCATGACTCTAACGGACGTTCGGACCCCACCTCGCGCAGTTGGAACCGTCTGTATACCCGTCTGATGGCCGAAAACGGCAACTGGCTGGTAGAGGTCAAACCGTGGTACGTGATTGGCAGTACCGACGATAATCCGGACATTACCAAATATATGGGTTATTACCAGCTTAAAATCGGTTATCACCTGGGCGAGGCGGTATTAAGCGCCAAAGGCCAGTACAACTGGAATACAGGATATGGCGGCGCGGAGCTTGGATTAAGCTATCCGGTCACCAAACATGTCCGACTTTATACCCAGGTGTACAGCGGCTATGGCGAATCACTGATCGACTATAATTTTAATCAGACACGTGTCGGCGTCGGCGTGATGCTCAACGATATCTTCTGATCGGATTGTATTTTAAACATTGCAGTTTCTCTCGCAGGCGCTGAAAATAGCGCCTGTTTTGATTTATGGTGAACGGGGTTAATGTGGCGCAGGCGGAAGTGTTGAATCTGGAATCAGGGGCTAAACAGGTTTTGCAGGAAACCTTTGGCTACCAACAGTTTCGCCCGGGCCAGGAAGCGATTATTGATACTGTGCTCTCCGGTCGCGACTGTCTGGTCGTCATGCCCACCGGCGGCGGCAAATCTTTGTGCTATCAAATCCCCGCGTTGTTACTGGACGGGTTGACCGTTGTCGTTTCGCCGTTGATCTCGTTGATGAAAGACCAGGTCGATCAGCTACTGGCGAACGGTGTGGCGGCGGCGTGTCTGAACTCCACTCAAAGCCGCGAGCAGCAGCTTGAGGTGATGGCGGGGTGCCGTACTGGACAGATTCGTCTGCTGTATATTGCGCCGGAACGCCTGATGCTGGACAACTTTCTTGATCATCTGGCGCACTGGAATCCGGTATTGCTAGCGGTGGATGAAGCGCACTGTATCTCGCAATGGGGACATGATTTCCGTCCGGAATATGCGGCTCTCGGTCAGCTTCGCCAGCGTTTTCCCGCTTTGCCGTTTATGGCGTTGACCGCCACCGCCGACGACACCACGCGTCTGGATATTATTCGTTTGCTTGGGCTTAACGATCCGTTAATCCAGATCAGTAGCTTTGACCGACCAAATATTCGCTACATGCTGATGGAGAAGTTTAAGCCGCTCGATCAGCTAATGCGCTATGTTCAGGAGCAACGCGGCAAATCGGGTATCATCTACTGTAACAGCCGGGCGAAAGTGGAAGATACTGCCGCGCGCTTGCAAAGCCGCGGCATTAGCGCGGCGGCCTATCATGCGGGGCTGGAAAACGCTATTCGCGCCGATGTGCAGGAAAAATTTCAGCGCGACGATCTGCAAATCGTGGTGGCGACCGTCGCTTTTGGAATGGGCATAAACAAACCTAACGTACGTTTCGTCGTGCATTTCGATATCCCGCGCAATATTGAATCCTACTATCAGGAAACGGGCCGCGCCGGGCGCGACGGACTGCCTGCGGAAGCCATGTTATTTTACGATCCGGCTGATATGGCCTGGCTGCGTCGTTGTCTGGAAGAGAAACCAGCCGGACAGCTTCAGGATATTGAACGGCATAAACTGAATGCGATGGGCGCTTTTGCCGAAGCGCAAACCTGCCGTCGCCTGGTATTGCTTAATTACTTTGGCGAAGGCCGACAAGAACCGTGCGGTAACTGCGATATCTGTCTCGATCCGCCCAAACAATATGATGGCTTAAACGATGCCCAGATTGCGCTTTCTACCATTGGTCGGGTTAACCAGCGTTTTGGCATGGGCTACGTCGTCGAGGTGATCCGCGGCGCGAATAACCAACGCATCCGCGATTTCGGTCATGACAAACTCAAGGTTTATGGCATGGGACGAGAAAAGAGCCATGAGCACTGGGTGAGCGTGATTCGCCAGCTCATTCATCTGGGGCTGGTAATGCAAAATATTGCGCAGCATTCCGCATTACAGTTGACGGATGCCGCGCGTCCGGTACTCCGTGGAGACGTTCCGCTCAAGCTTGCGGTGCCGCGCATTGTCGCCCTCAAACCCCGCGTGATGCAGAAATCATTCGGCGGTAATTACGATCGCAAATTGTTCGCTAAGTTGCGCAAGCTGCGTAAAGCTATCGCTGATGAAGAGAATATCCCGCCGTATGTGGTCTTTAACGACGCCACGCTGATAGAGATGGCGGAACAGATGCCGGTTTCCGCCAGCGAGATGTTGAGCGTTAACGGGGTTGGGATGCGAAAACTGGAGCGCTTCGGGAAAGAATTCATGGCGCTCATCCGCGCGCATGTCGATGGTGATGACGAAGAGTAGTCAGCCCGGCAAAAAAGTGCCAGGATGGTGACTCACTGAACTATTTTCCCGCGAGTCATTTTTATGATGATGCTATTTTTCACCGTGGCAATGGTGCACATCGTTGCGCTAATGAGCCCCGGCCCCGACTTTTTCTTCGTGTCTCAAACTGCCGTCAGCCGTTCGCGTAAAGAAGCGATGATGGGCGTACTGGGCATTACCTGCGGCGTGATGGTATGGGCGGGCGTGGCGCTGCTTGGCCTGCATCTTATCATCGAAAAAATGGCCTGGTTGCATACGATCATTATGGTAGGCGGCGGCCTGTACCTGTGCTGGATGGGCTATCAGATGCTGCGCGGCGCGTTGAAAAAACAAGATGCGGCGGTGCCTTCTCCGCACGTTGAACTGGCGCAGAGCGGGCGCAGCTTTCTCAAAGGGCTGTTGACCAATCTGTCAAATCCGAAAGCGATTATCTATTTTGGTTCCGTTTTTTCACTGTTCGTCGGCGATAACGTCGGCGCTGCGGCGCGCTGGGGTATTTTCGCGTTAATCACCCTGGAAACGCTGGCCTGGTTTACTGTGGTCGCCAGCCTGTTCGCGCTGCCGAAAATGCGCCGCGGCTATCAGCGTCTGGCGAAATGGATTGATGGCTTTGCCGGCGCTCTGTTTGCGGGCTTTGGCATTCACCTGATTATTTCGCGTTAATTTACCTCCGGGCCGGATAAACGTCATCCGGCACTACTATCATGCATGTCTTGCCGACGCCAGGAGCGCGCCTACCAGCATAAATAACGAACCAAACGCTTTATTCAGCGCCTTCATCTGTTTTGGTCCTTTAATCCAGGCGGCAATGCGTTGCGCCAGCGTGGCGTAACCGGTCATCACAATCATATCAACCACAATCGTGGTGACGCCGAGAATGAGGTACTGCGCCAGTTGCGGTTGCTGCGGCATGATGAATTGCGGAAACAGGGCGGCAAGAAAGACAATGCTTTTGGGATTGGTTAGATTGACAAATATCGCGCGTTTGAACAATCGGCCCCGCGATTGCGTCTGGGCGAGGGTATGCAGATCGATAGCGCCTGCGGCGCGCCACTGCTGGATACCCAGCCAGATAAGATAAGCCGCGCCAGCCCATTTCAGGATTTCAAAAGCGATGAGCGAGCGCGAAAAGAGCGTACCCAGTCCGACGCCCACCAGTACGATATGTATACCCAGCCCGGTCTGGAGTCCGGCGATAGAAGCCGCTGTGCCACGATATCCATGGTTGATAGACGTCGTCATGGTATTGATGGCACCAGAACCCGGAGAAAGACTCAACAGAGTTGAGGTCAGCAGATAGGCGAACCACCATTCAAAGGTCATGTGAAACTCCCTGGTTGTCTGTTTTTGTGCCACAATACGCTACTGCCGCTGTGTTGTGTCAGACACGACGCAAAAAACGATTTTACCTGGTAAATGAGGCCGGATACCCGATGTTTCAGCAGCAAAAGGACTGGGAAACAAGAGAAAATGCGTTCGCTGCTTTTGCTATGGGGCCGTTGACTGATTTCTGGCGTCAGCGGGAAGAGGCGGAGTTTATCGGCGTGGGCAACATTCCGGTACGTTTTGTCCGTTTTCGGACCGATTCCAACGATCGGACGATCATCATTTGTCCTGGCCGCATTGAGAGTTACGTAAAATACGCTGAACTGGCGTACGATCTCTTTCATCTCGGTTTTGATATCTTCATCATCGACCACCGTGGGCAAGGGCGCTCCGGGCGAATGTTATCGGACCCGCATCGGGGTCATGTTGATCATTTTAACGATTATGTTGAGGACTTAGCGGCGTTCTGGCAACAGGAAATTGAGCCGGGGCCGTGGCGTAAGCGTTATATTCTTGCGCACTCAATGGGGGGCGCGATAGCCACCTTGTTCCTGCAACGCCATCGTGTGCGGTGCGACGCTATTGCGCTCACCGCGCCGATGTTTGGTATTGTGATACGCTTGCCTTCCTTCATGGTGCGCCATATTCTCGACTGGGCCGAAGGGCACCAGCGCATCCGTGAAGATTACGCCATTGGTACCGGTCAGTGGCGGGCGTTACCGTTTGGGATGAATGCGCTGACCCACAGCCGCCAGCGTTATCAGCGCAACTTACGATTTTATGCCGACGAGCCGCAACTGCGCGTCGGCGGCCCCACCTGGCATTGGGTGCGCGAAGGCATTCTGGCGGGTGAGCAGGTACTGGCGGGGGCGAGCGATGACGCGACGCCTACGCTACTGATTCAGGCGGAAGAAGAGCGGGTAGTGGATAACCGCACCCACGATCGTTTTTGTGAAATTCGCGCTGCGGCGGGGCACCCTTGTGAAGGGGGAAAACCGCTGGTTATCAAAGGCGCGTACCATGAGATCCTTTTTGAAAAGGACGCCATGCGCTCAGTCGCGCTTAACGCCATTGTTGGATTTTTCAACAAGCCTAATTTATCCAGCGGAAATCGCTTTGCTTAGAGGTTAAATTTTATTATGTATCAGGTTGTTGCGTCTGATTTAGATGGCACGCTGCTCTCCCCCGACCATACGTTGTCCCCTTATGCCAAAGAGACTCTGAAGCTGTTGACCGCACGCGGTATCCATTTTGTCTTTGCCACTGGTCGTCATCATGTCGATGTAGGGCAAATCCGCGATAATCTTGAAATCAAGTCTTACATGATCACCTCCAACGGTGCGCGAGTGCACGATACCGACGGGAATTTGGTTTTTACGCATAATCTGGATCGCGACATTGCCAGCGACCTGTTCGGGGTGGTGAATGCGAACCCGGACATCGTCACCAACGTTTATCGCGACGACGAATGGTTTATGAACCGTCATCGCCCGGATGAAATGCGTTTTTTCAAAGAGGCGGTATTTAACTACTCGCTGTTTGAGCCTGCGCTGCTGGAGCCGGAGGGCGTCAGCAAAGTGTTTTTCACCAGCGATACCCATGAAAAGTTGTTGCCGCTGGAGCAGGCGATTAACGCGCGCTGGGGGGATCGGGTAAACGTGAGCTTCTCCACGCTGACCTGTCTGGAAGTGATGGCGGGCGGAGTGTCGAAAGGTCATGCGCTGGAAGCGGTCGCTCATGCGATGGGGTACAGCCTGAAAGAGTGTATCGCTTTTGGCGACGGGATGAACGACGCTGAAATGCTCACAATGGCGGGTAAAGGCTGCATCATGGGCAATGCGCACCAGCGTCTGAAAGACCTGTATCCCGAACTTGAGGTGATCGGCATCAACGCTGATAACGCCGTGCCGCATTACCTACGCGAACTCTTCTTACGCTGACGTGATTGTTTGTTAGTTGACCAGTTGTCAACTTCGCTCTCCGCTACAATGGGTGTTCCCTGTTTTAAGAGACATCCATTGTGGCGCTACTTATCATTACCACTATCCTGTGGGCTTTCTCCTTTAGTCTATTTGGCGAGTATCTTGCCGGGCATGTCGATAGCTATTTCGCGGTGCTCATACGCGTTGGGCTGGCGGCGCTCGTTTTTCTGCCGTTTTTGCGTACTCGCGGGCACAACCTAAAAACCATCAGCCTGTATATGCTGGTGGGGGCGATGCAGCTTGGCATCATGTATATGTTGAGCTTCCATGCCTACCTCTACCTGACCGTATCCGAACTGCTGCTGTTTACCGTTCTGACGCCGCTCTATATCACGCTGATTTACGATGTGATGAGTCAGCGTCGTTTACGCTGGGGCTATGCATTTAGCGCGTTGCTGGCGGTGATTGGTGCCGGGATTATTCGCTACGATCGTGTGACCGACCATTTTTGGGTAGGTTTGCTCCTGGTGCAGCTTTCTAATATCAGTTTCGCTATCGGAATGGTGGGGTATAAACGTCTGATGGAGACCCGCCCCATGCCGCAGCACAACGCCTTTGCGTGGTTCTATCTGGGGGCGTTTTTGGTGGCGGCGGTGGCATGGTCGCTGTTGGGGAACGCGCAACAGTTGCCGGAAACCACGCTGCAATGGAGCATTCTGGTGTTTCTCGGCGTGGTGGCGTCCGGCATTGGCTACTTTATGTGGAACTATGGCGCTACCCAGGTGGACGCCGGGACGCTGGGTATTATGAATAATATGCATGTTCCCGCAGGACTGCTGGTTAATCTCGCAATTTGGCATCAGCAGCCCCACTGGCCAAGTTTTATTACAGGCGCGGCTGTGATCCTGGCTTCGCTGTGGGTGCATCGAAAATGGGTCGCTCCGCGCTCCGCACAAACGGCAGATGATCGCAGGCGTGATTCCGCGTCGAGCGAATAAACGCCTCGGTCACCGCCTGGCGCTGGTCGCCGTCGCGCACGGCGGCATACAGACGGCTCCACAGACCATCGCCCAGGGTTTTGGTCACCACCAAACCCTGGCGCTCAACACTTTCCACCACCCAGTGCGGCAGGGCGGCAATCCCCATCCTGGCTGCCACCATCTGAATCAGCAATAGCGTATTATCCACGCTTTTCAGCGGCGGACTGATACCCGCCGGTTGCAGGAAATGTCGCCAGACATCCAGTCGGCTGCGCTGCACCGGGTAAATTAACAGCGTTTCGCTGGCTAAATCTTCCGGCGTAATCTGCGTTTTGCTGGCCAGCGGATGGTCGGGTGCCAGCACCAGTCGGACTTCAAAATCGAACATCGGCGAATAGTGCAGCCCGCTGCGCGGCAAAATATCCGACGTCATCACCAAATCCAGCTCGCCTTGTTGCAAGGCTGGTTGTGGATCAAAAGTGACGCCGGATTTGAAATCCATTTCTACCTGCGGCCAGTTTGCACGGAAGTTTTCCAGCGCCGGGGTCAACCACTGAATACAGCTATGACATTCAATAGCGATGCGCAGACGAGTTTGCTGCGGTTCGTTGCATGCCTGTAGCGCACGGCTGATTTGCGGCAGCACCTGGTTTGCCAGTTGCAGCAGAATCTCCCCCTGCGGCGTAAAGCGCAGCGGCTGGCTTTTACGCACGAACAGGCGGAAGCCAAGGCGTTGTTCCAGATCGCTGAACTGGTGAGACAGAGCGGATTGGGTCTGGTGTAGCACCGCCGCCGCGGCAGCCAGCGATCCACTATTCCGCAATGCCTGGAGTGTTTTCAGGTGTTTAATCTCGATCATGAAAGTCCTTCACTTCGCCATGAACAAATTGCGCTTGAGGAATATACAGTACCTTTACATTATGGATGTGTAAACATCCAGACGTCCAAAACTCGTCATATTTCGACTTGCAGATGCGTTGGCTTCCTTGCTTACCCCAGTCACTTACTTCAGTAAGCTCCTGGGGATGCGCTGTGTCGCCGCCTTCCTGCAAGCCGAACTATTTAGAGTTTTACTTTCAGATTCAATAAAATAAGAGAGGAAGTAAAATGACAATATTGACTCACACCCTCGGTTTTCCTCGCGTTGGCCTGCGTCGCGAGCTGAAAAAAGCGCAAGAGAGCTACTGGGCGGGGAACGCTACCCGTGAAGAACTGCTGGCGGTTGGGCGCGAACTGCGCGCGCGTCACTGGGAGCAGCAGAAACAAGCGGGTATTGATCTGCTGCCGGTAGGCGACTTTGCCTGGTACGACCATGTTCTGACCACCAGCCTGCTGTTAGGCAATGTGCCGGCTCGTCATCAGAACAACGACGGTTCCGTGGACATTGACACTCTATTCCGCATTGGCCGCGGTCGCGCGCCGACTGGCGAACCGGCGGCGGCAGCGGAAATGACCAAATGGTTTAATACTAACTATCACTACATGGTGCCGGAATTCAGCAAAGGCCAGCAGTTCAGACTCACCTGGACACAATTGCTGGAGGAAGTGGATGAAGCGCTGGCGCTGGGTCATAAGATCAAACCCGTATTGCTGGGGCCTGTCACGTATCTATGGCTGGGCAAAGTGAAAGGCGAGCCGTTTGACCGCCTGACGTTGCTGAAAGACATTTTGCCGGTGTATCAGCAAGTGCTGGCTGAGCTGGCAAAGCGTGGTATCGAGTGGGTACAAATTGACGAACCAGCGCTGGTACTGGAACTGCCGCAGGCGTGGCTGGATGCCTTCAAACTGGCTTACGACGCGCTCGCCGGCCAGGTGAAGCTGTTGCTGACAACCTATTTTGAAGGCGTGACGCCAAACCTTAATACTATTATCGCGCTGCCGGTACAGGGGCTACATGTTGACCTCATTCATGGCAAAGATGATGTATCGGAACTGCATCAACGTCTGCCGGCCGACTGGCTGCTCTCTGCGGGTTTGATTAACGGGCGTAATGTCTGGCGCGCCGATTTGACCGAGAAACACGCGCAGATTAACGACATTGTGGGCAAACGCGCGCTGTGGGTAGCATCCTCCTGCTCTTTGCTGCACAGTCCGATCGATCTCAGCGTCGAAACGCGTCTGGATGCGGAAGTAAAAAGCTGGTTTGCCTTTGCGCTGCAAAAATGCGGTGAACTGGCGTTGCTGCGTGATGCGCTGAACAGCGGTGACACATCGGCGATTACCGAGTGGAGCGCGCCGATTCAGGCTCGTCGCCACTCAACCCGCGTCCATAATGCCGGGGTAGAAAAACGCCTGGCGGCGATCACCGCGCAGGATAGCCAGCGTGAGAATCCTTATGAGGTGCGTGCTGAAGCGCAACGCGCCCGTTTTAAGCTTCCCGCCTGGCCGACGACGACTATCGGTTCGTTCCCGCAAACCACGGAGATTCGCGGTCTGCGCCTGGACTTCAAAAAGGGCAACCTCGACGCGAATAACTACCGCACCGGCATCGCTGAACATATCAAGCAGGCGATCATTGAGCAGGAACGTTTAGGGCTGGACGTGCTGGTACACGGCGAAGCCGAGCGTAACGACATGGTGGAATATTTTGGCGAGCACCTGGACGGCTTCGTCTTTACCCAGAATGGTTGGGTGCAAAGCTATGGTTCCCGCTGCGTGAAGCCGCCGGTGGTAATCGGCGATATCAGTCGTCCGGCGCCGATTACCGTGGAGTGGGCAAAATATGCCCAGTCGCTGACCGACAAGCCGGTAAAAGGGATGCTGACCGGCCCGGTGACTATTCTTTGCTGGTCGTTTCCCCGCGAAGACGTGACCCGCGAAACGATTGCGAAACAGATTGCGCTGGCGCTGCGTGATGAAGTAGCGGATCTGGAGGCTGCGGGGATCGGGATTATTCAGATCGACGAGCCGGCGCTACGCGAAGGTTTACCATTGCGTCGCAGCGACTGGGACGCCTATCTGGAATGGGGCGTAGAAGCCTTTCGCATCAACGCGGCGGTAGCGAAAGACGACACCCAGATTCACACCCATATGTGCTACTGCGAGTTTAATGACATCATGGACTCCATTGCGGCGCTGGATGCGGACGTGATCACCATCGAAACCTCGCGTTCCGATATGGAGTTGCTGGAGTCGTTTGAAGCGTTCGATTATCCGAACGAAATCGGGCCGGGCGTGTATGATATTCATTCGCCGAACGTGCCGAGCGTCGAGTGGATCGAAGCCTTGCTGAAGAAAGCGGCACAGCGTATTCCGGCACAACGCCTGTGGGTGAATCCGGACTGCGGTCTGAAAACTCGCGGTTGGCCGGAAACCCGCGCGGCGTTAGCGAACATGGTCAAAGCGGCACACAATCTGCGTCAGGCGAAATAATCCAGCCTGGCCGCTGCGTTTATCCGGCATCAAGGCGGCGCTACCCTTTGACGGGTAGCGCCTGCGCTTTACCTGACCAACTGTTGTCACTGTTTACCGTTCTTCTCATTTCTTTTTTTATTTTCTGATCTGGCTACTTGGCGATCATGATAATAAAAAGATCCGACGTATGAATGATCACCAGGTGGATAGCGTCATTGGAAAGTATTGTGGCGGTCTATCCGATGGCGTCGCTCATGCGCTGGCTGGCGCAGGACGCGCGTAAAAATGGGAGCGTCGTCAGCCGCAACGACCTCTGTCCCTGCGGCAGCGGCAAAAAATATAAAAAATGCTGCGGTAAAGCATAGCTAACGTGGTTATGACGCGTTGTTGAGCCTACACCGACTCCGGTATCGTAGACCCAACAAACATCGTAATGCGCTGTTGTTAGCCTTTTTTCCCACCGTACTGCGCGAACCATTCCAGCATTCTTTGCCAGCCGTCTTTTGCTGAGGCTTCGTGGTAGCCCGGACGATAGTCGGCATTAAATGCGTGCCCTGCATCGGGATAGACCACGATTTCCGCCTTCGCGTTAGCGGCGCGTAGCGCCTGACGCATGGTTTCCACGCTCTCCTGTGGAATACTGGTATCCTGCCCGCCGTATAAACCCAGTACCGGCGCGTTAAGATCGGTGGCAATGTCAACGGGATGCTTCGGCGAGTTGAGCGACGTGTCGCCCACTAGCTTGCCGTACCACGCTACCGCCGCTTTTAACTGTGGATTGTGCGCGGCGTACAGCCAGGTTATCCGGCCTCCCCAACAAAAACCGGTGATCATCAGCCGATGCGCATCCCCACCGTTGCGCGAAGCCCAACTGGCGACGTGATCCAGGTCGGCAAGGACTTGCGAATCCGGTACTTTAGCCACCAGCCCGCTCAATAATGTGGGTATATCGGCGAAATCATTGGGGTCGCCTTCGCGGAAATAGAGTTCCGGCGCGATAGCGAGATAGCCTTCCAGCGCCAGTCGTCGGCAAATATCGCGAATGTGTTCATGTACGCCAAAAATTTCCTGCACCACAATGACCACAGGCAGCGCGCCGTCGCTCGTTTTTGGTCTGGCGTAATAGGCTGGCATATCGTCGCCCTGAGAAGGAATGGACGTTATCCCCGCGCTAATGGCCTCATCAGGCGTATGAATCATCGTAGGGGCAAGCGGGGAGGCTGCAGGTGCAAAGCCGGATGGATGTGTCGTTGTCATGGTATTCTCCGTACCCTTAAAAAAATAGCGCAATCTTAACTATAGACAGTGTGTAACAAACCACATTGCCTTAAAGCGGCTATCTTTTGTGCAACGCCTGGCGATATTGATTATTTATTGTGATGCACATCACTTTTTAATGGTAAGCGAGTGCAATTGTTTTACGCCATAGTGATGGCTGTCACGAAAATATCTTTATGCCTTAGGTAAAGTGTCTTTTTGCTTCTTCTGACAAACCCGATTCACAGAGGAGTTTTATATGTCCAAGTCTGATGTTTTTCATCTCGGCCTCACCAAAAACGATTTACAAGGGGCCCAGCTCGCCATCGTCCCTGGCGATCCAGAGCGTGTGGAAAAGATCGCCGCGCTGATGGATAAGCCGGTTAAGCTGGCATCTCACCGCGAATTCACCTCCTGGCGCGCTGAGCTGGATGGCAAAGCAGTTATCGTTTGCTCTACCGGTATCGGCGGCCCGTCTACCTCTATTGCCGTGGAAGAACTGGCGCAACTGGGTATTCGTACTTTCTTGCGTATCGGCACCACGGGGGCGATTCAGCCGCACATCAATGTCGGCGACGTTTTGGTAACGACCGCATCCGTTCGTCTGGATGGGGCGAGCCTGCATTTTGCGCCGATGGAATTCCCGGCCGTTGCCGACTTTTCCTGCACCACTGCGCTGGTTGAAGCTGCGAAATCGATTGGCGCCACGACTCACGTTGGCGTAACTGCCTCTTCCGACACTTTCTATCCGGGTCAGGAACGTTACGACACCTATTCTGGTCGCGTTGTTCGTCACTTCAAAGGTTCTATGGAAGAGTGGCAGGCGATGGGCGTGATGAACTACGAAATGGAATCCGCTACGCTGTTAACCATGTGTGCAAGCCAGGGTTTACGCGCAGGTATGGTGGCGGGGGTTATCGTCAACCGTACCCAACAAGAGATTCCGAATGCGGAAACGATGAAACAAACTGAAAGCCACGCGGTGAAAATCGTCGTGGAAGCGGCCCGTCGTCTGCTGTAATTCCCCTCTCTTTTGCAAAGGCCGACGTGTTCGGCCTTTTCTTTTTGCGTGGCGCCTCGCAGGAAATTCCTTTTAAACTGGACGTTTATACAGCACAATTCTATTTTGTGCAGGACTGTGTGGTTCCAGGGGGAGGCGTTGTGGATATTACTCTTATGATAAGTGCCGTCGTGGCGCTGGCGGCTGGGGCGGTTATTGGCTGGCTGGCGACGAAAGCGCACGCCGATCAAATCCGCGCCGAGCTTATCGAAGAACGGCGGGAGCTGGATATCGAACTGAGCGCAGCCCGGCAGCAATTAGCGCAAGAAGCGCACTGGCGTAGCGAATGCGAGTTACTTAATAACGAACTGCGTAGCCTGCACAGTATTAATACCTCTCTGGAAGCCGATCTACGTGAAGTCACGACCCGTCTGGAAGCGACTCAGCAACACGCGGAAGACAAAATCCGTCAGATGATCAACAGCGAACAGCGTTTAAGCGAACAGTTTGAAAATCTGGCGAACCGTATCTTTGAACACAGTAATCGTCGTGTAGACGAACAAAACCGACAAAGCCTGAATAGCCTGCTGACGCCGCTGCGTGAGCAACTGGACGGTTTTCGCCGTCAGGTTCAGGAGAGTTTTGGCAAAGAAGCGCAGGAGCGGCATACGCTGGCGCACGAAATTCGTAACTTGCAGCAGCTTAATGCGCAGATGGCGCAGGAAGCAATCAACCTGACGCGCGCCCTGAAAGGGGACAATAAGGCGCAGGGAAACTGGGGCGAAGTTGTGCTGACGCGGGTACTGGAGGCATCCGGACTGCGTGAAGGCTACGAATACGAAACCCAGGTCAGTATTGAGAACGATGCGCGCTCGCGGATGCAGCCGGATGTCATCGTCCGCTTGCCGCAGGGCAAAGATGTCGTCATCGACGCTAAAATGACGTTAGTCGCCTATGAGCGTTACTTTAATGCTGAAGATGACTATACGCGCGAGGCTGCTTTACAGGAGCACATCGCCTCGGTGCGCAATCACATTCGCTTACTGGGGCGTAAAGACTATCAGCAGCTTCCCGGGCTCCGCTCGCTGGACTATGTTCTGATGTTTATCCCCGTAGAACCCGCTTTCCTGCTGGCGTTAGATAAACAGCCCGAACTGATAACCGAGGCGCTGAAAAATAACATTATGCTGGTAAGTCCCACGACGCTACTGGTGGCATTACGGACAATCGCCAACCTGTGGCGCTATGAACACCAGAGCCGCAATGCGCAGCACATCGCGGACAGAGCCAGTAAGCTCTACGATAAAATGCGGCTGTTCGTTGATGATATGTCAGCGATCGGCCAGAGTCTGGATAAAGCGCAGGATAACTACCGCCAGGCGATGAAAAAACTCGCGTCGGGGCGTGGCAACGTTTTGGCGCAGGCGGAGGCCTTCCGGGGGTTAGGCGTGGAAATCAAACGCGAGATTAATCCGGATTTAGCGGAACAGGCCGTTACGCAAGATGAAGAATATCGTTTACGATCGATTCCTGAAGGGCGACAAGACGAACATTATCCCAATGATGAACGGGTGAAGCAGCAGTTAAGTTAACCCATACGGAGTAGTTTAGTCCTGGCGCAGAGTAGGGCAAATTGGCCCAATCTGTTACACTTCTTGAACATTTTTATCGATAAGCAGGCACTGAGATGGTGGAAGATTCACAAGAAACGACGCACTTTGGCTTTCAGACCGTCGCTAAAGAGCAGAAAGCTGACATGGTGGCCCACGTTTTTCATTCTGTGGCGTCAAAGTACGATGTGATGAATGACTTAATGTCATTTGGCATTCATCGTTTGTGGAAGCGCTTCACCATTGATTGCAGTGGCGTGCGTCGTGGACAAACCGTTCTCGATTTAGCGGGCGGTACGGGCGATCTTACCGCGAAATTTTCACGTATGGTCGGGGAAACTGGCAAAGTTATCCTGGCGGATATTAATGATTCTATGCTCAAAATGGGGCGTGAGAAGCTGCGTAATATCGGCGTGATCGGCAACGTAGAGTATGTGCAGGCGAATGCCGAAGCACTGCCTTTCCCTGACAATACGTTTGATTGCATTACCATTTCGTTTGGTTTGCGCAATGTAACGGAAAAAGAAAAAGCTCTGCGGTCAATGTTCCGTGTGTTGAAACCCGGCGGACGTTTACTGGTGCTTGAATTTTCTAAGCCTATCATTGAGCCGCTGAGTAAAGCGTATGACGCCTATTCTTTCCATATTTTACCGCGTATTGGCTCGATGGTCGCGAACGATGCGGATAGCTATCGGTATCTCGCGGAATCCATCCGTATGCATCCCGATCAGGATACCTTAAAAGCCATGATGCAGGATGCCGGATTTGAGAGCGTGGATTATTACAATCTGACGGCGGGCGTTGTGGCATTGCACCGTGGTTATAAATTCTAGGAGGGTGGAATGCCTTTTAAACCCTTAGTGACCGCAGGAATTGAAGGTCTCCTCAATACGTTTCTGTATCGTTCGCCAGCGCTGAAATCAGCCAGAACGCGCTTACAGGGAAAAGTACTGCGTGTGGAGCTCAAGGGATTTTCGACGCCATTAGTCCTGGTATTCAGCGAACGCCAGGTTGATGTGCTGGGGGCATGGGAAGGCGAAGCGGACTGTACGGTAATCACACAAGCTGGCGTTTTGCCAAAACTACGCGATCGTCAGCAGTTGGCCGCGCTGATTCGCAGCGGCGAACTGGAAGTGCAGGGCGATATTCAGGTCGTGCAAAATTTTGTGGCGCTCGCCGATCTCGCCGAATTCGATCCTGCGGAGCTGTTGGCGCCATACACTGGCGATATTGCGGCGGAAAGTATCGGTAAGGTCCTGCGTGGCGGGGCTAAATTCCTGCGCCACGGGTTTCAGCGCCAGCAGCGTTATGCCGCTGAAGCGATCACTGAAGAGTGGCGTATGGCGCCTGGCCCGCTGGAAGTCGCATGGTTTGCAGAAGAAACCGCGGCTGTTGAGCGCGCCGTAGAGGCTCTGACCACACGGCTGGAAAAACTGGAGGCCAAATGACGCCAGGTGAAGTACGGCGCCTATATTTCATCATCCGCACCTTTTTAAGCTACGGCCTTGATGAACTCATTCCCCGAATGCGTCTTACACTGCCACTCCGGTTATGGCGCTATTCGCTGTTCTGGATGCCAAACCGGCATAAAGATAAATTGCTGGGTGAACGATTAAGACTGGCGTTGCAAGAGCTGGGGCCGGTCTGGATCAAATTTGGTCAGATGCTCTCCACGCGCCGTGACCTGTTCCCGCCGCAAATCGCCGATCAGCTCGCGTTGCTCCAGGATAAAGTCGCGCCATTCGATGGTCGGCTGGCGAAAGCCCAGATTGAAGAAGCGATGGGGGGATTACCTGTCGAAGCCTGGTTTGACGACTTTGATATCCAGCCTTTAGCGTCGGCGTCAATCGCCCAGGTACATACCGCGCGATTGAAATCAAACGGTAAAGACGTAGTCATTAAAGTCATTCGCCCGGATATTTTGCCGGTAATTCAGGCAGACCTGAAATTGATTTATCGCCTTGCCCGTTGGGTGCCACGCCTGTTGCCGGATGGGCGTCGTCTGCGCCCGACGGAAGTGGTGCGTGAGTATGAGAAAACGCTGATCGATGAGCTGAATCTGTTGCGGGAATCGGCCAACGCGATTCAGCTACGGCGCAATTTTGAAAATAGTCCCATGCTGTATATCCCGGAGGTGTACTCCGATTACTGTAGCCAGAACATGATGGTGATGGAGCGGATATACGGCATTCCGGTTTCGGATGTGGCGGCGCTGGAAAAGAACGGCACCAACATGAAACTGCTTGCGGAACGCGGGGTCAAAGTTTTCTTCACCCAGGTTTTCCGCGATAGCTTTTTCCATGCGGACATGCATCCGGGAAATATTTTTGTCAGCTATGAACACCCTGAAAATCCGCAATATATTGGCATTGATTGCGGTATCGTCGGGTCGCTAAACAAAGAAGATAAGCGCTATCTGGCAGAAAACTTTATCGCGTTCTTTAATCGCGATTACCGAAAGGTGGCGGAGCTGCATGTCGATTCAGGCTGGGTTCCACCAGATACCAACGTTGAAGATTTTGAGTTTGCCATCCGCACTGTCTGTGAACCTATCTTTGAAAAGCCGCTCGCGGAAATCTCGTTTGGTCATGTGTTGTTAAACCTTTTCAATACAGCACGTCGATTTAATATGGAAGTCCAGCCGCAACTGGTGTTGTTGCAGAAAACATTATTGTATGTTGAAGGGGTTGGGCGGCAACTTTATCCTCAGCTTGATTTGTGGAAAACGGCGAAGCCGTTTCTTGAGTCATGGATCAAAGATCAGGTGGGTATTCCGGCTCTCACGCGGGCTCTTAAAGAAAAAGCGCCGTTCTGGGTCGAAAAAATGCCAGAAATACCTGAACTGGTGTACGACAGTTTGCGCCAGGGCAAATATTTACAGCACAGTGTTGATAAGATTGCGCGCGAGTTACAGGTAAACCATGTGCGTCAAAGTCAGTCTCGTTATTTATTGGGAATTGGCGCAACGCTGTTACTGAGCGGGTCATTTTTACTCGTCAACCGTCCTGAATGGGGATTGATGCCTGGCTGGCTCATGGTCGGCGGCGTAGTTGTCTGGCTGGTTGGCTGGCGTAAAACTCGTTGAGATTTTTTATCGCTCAACGCCGGTTGTGTCACGCAGGTACATATTATCACTCGAGGCAGTTCTCAGGCCGCAAGTCAATGTCGTCCCGGTCGTATGTAAAAGTATGTGAATAGGGCGGGCGAAAGCGGCTAACAAAGAGGCAGCGCGAAGGATAATGTGTATAATGCGGCCCTAATAATTCATCATCTATCACAGAGGAA
Source organism: Salmonella enterica subsp. diarizonae (assembly GCF_008692785.1). Classification (GTDB taxonomy): domain Bacteria; phylum Pseudomonadota; class Gammaproteobacteria; order Enterobacterales; family Enterobacteriaceae; genus Salmonella; species Salmonella diarizonae. The sequence continues at coordinate 13,199 of NZ_VXJV01000014.1, read as the reverse complement.
CATGTATGGGTGGTATCAGTATTTGGCAGTTGTTGATTGTTGCCGTCATCGTCGTACTGCTGTTCGGCACCAAAAAACTCGGTTCCATCGGTTCCGATCTTGGCGCGTCTATCAAAGGCTTTAAAAAGGCCATGAGCGATGATGATGCCAAACAGGATAAAACCAGTCAGGACGCTGATTTTACCGCTAAATCTATCGCGGATAAGCAAGGCGAAGCGAAAAAGGAAGACGCTAAAAGCCAAGATAAAGAGCAGGTATAATCCGTGTTTGATATCGGTTTTAGCGAACTGCTGTTAGTGTTCGTTATCGGCCTCATTGTGTTGGGGCCGCAACGATTGCCAGTAGCGGTAAAAACGGTAGCGGGCTGGATTCGCGCGTTGCGGTCCCTTGCGACAACGGTTCAGAATGAACTGACTCAGGAACTGAAACTTCAGGAGTTCCAGGACAGTCTGAAAAAAGTCGAAAAGGCGAGCCTGGAAAATCTGACTCCCGAACTGAAAGCATCTATGGATGAACTGCGTCAGGCCGCAGAGTCGATGAAACGCACCTACAGCGCTAACGATCCCGAACAAGCGAGCGATGAAGCGCATACCATCCATAATCCGGTGGTAAAAGGGAACGAAACGCAGCATGAGGGTGTCACCCCTGCCGCCGCTGAAACACAGGTGAGCGCGCCGGAACAAAAGCCGGAGCCCGTTAAAGCTAACGTGCCTGAGTCGACGGAAACCGCCTCCGTAGCCACGATAGACGCCGAGAAGAAATCCGCTGCGCCTGTTGTCGAATCATCCCCCTCGTCGAGTGATAAACCGTAAACATGGCTGTAGAAGATACTCAACCGCTTATCACGCATCTGATTGAGTTGCGTAAGCGCCTGCTAAACTGCATCGTCGCAGTACTTCTGATTTTTCTGGCGTTAGTTTATTTCGCCAATGATATTTATCATTTAGTCGCCGCACCGCTGATTAAACAGATGCCGCAAGGGGCGACAATGATTGCGACGGATGTGGCGTCGCCGTTTTTTACGCCTATCAAACTCACCTTCATGGTGTCTTTGATCTTATCCGCGCCTGTCATTTTGTACCAGGTTTGGGCCTTTATCGCCCCGGCGCTGTATAAGCATGAGCGCCGCCTGGTCGTACCGTTGCTGGTATCCAGCTCGCTGCTTTTCTACATTGGTATGGCCTTCGCCTATTTTGTCGTATTCCCTTTGGCCTTTGGTTTCCTGACGCATACGGCGCCGGAAGGGGTACAGGTTTCGACGGATATCGCCAGCTATCTTAGCTTTGTCATGGCGCTATTTATGGCCTTTGGCGTAGCCTTTGAAGTGCCGGTGGCGATAGTGTTGCTATGCTGGATGGGCATCACCACGCCGGAAGATTTGCGTAAAAAACGACCTTATATCCTGGTCGGGGCATTCATTGTGGGAATGCTGCTTACGCCGCCGGATGTTTTCTCGCAAACGTTGCTGGCGATACCGATGTACTGCCTGTTTGAAATTGGCGTTTTCTGCTCACGCTTTTATGTCGGTAAGCGACGGACGCGCGACGAAGATAACGAGGCCGAGACCGAAAAGGCCGCGCATACTGAAGACTAAGTACAACCGCCCGCCAGGGCGGTTGTCATATGGGGGCAAGCATGTTTGATATTGGCGTTAATTTAACCAGCAGCCAGTTTGCAAAAGATCGTGATGATGTGGTCGCCCGTGCGTTTGCGGCGGGAGTAAAAGGTATGCTACTGACCGGAACGAACATCCATGAAAGTCAGCAGGCGTTAAAATTGGCGCGGTGCTACCCTCATTGTTGGTCGACGGCAGGCGTCCATCCCCATGACAGCAGCCAGTGGTCATCCGCGTCTGAAGACACCATTATTGCGCTGGCGAACCAGCCGGAAGTCGTCGCTATCGGTGAGTGTGGGCTGGATTTCAATCGCAATTTTTCCACGCCGCAGGAGCAGGAGCGTGCCTTTCAGGCGCAGCTACAAATTGCCGCCGAATTACAGATGCCAATCTTTATGCACTGCCGGGACGCGCATGAGCGATTTCTGGCATTGCTTGATCCCTGGCTGGATAGTCTTCCCGGCGCAATACTGCACTGCTTTACCGGTTCACGCCAGCAAATGCAGGCCTGTGTGGACAGAGGAATCTATATCGGTATTACCGGGTGGGTTTGCGACGAGCGACGCGGGCTTGAGCTACGTGAACTATTACCGTTTATTCCAGCGGAAAAGCTACTGATAGAAACCGACGCGCCGTATCTGTTGCCTCGCGATCTTACGCCGAAACCGATGTCACGACGCAACGAGCCCGCTTATCTGCCTCACATCCTGGAGCGCATCGCGCTATGGCGTGGTGAAGATCCGCAATGGTTAGCGGCGATGACAGATGCCAACGCCAGAACCTTATTTGAGGTCGTATTCTGAACGATCGCTAAATCTTGCGAAAACCGGTGTTTTTTACGCTCTGCTTCACTTCTTTATTGAGTAAATTAAGCAGTAACATCGAACGCGTTTCGCCATCCGGTTCGGTAAAAATCGCTTTCAGCCCTTCAAATGCGCCTTCCGTGATGATGACGCTATCGCCGGGATAGGGGGTTTCAGGATCGACAACCCCTTCGGGCTTGTAGATAGAAAGCTGATGAATAACGCTGGAGGGCACGATCGCAGGATGCGCGCCAAAGCGCACAAAATGGCTGACGCCGCGCGTGGCGTTGATCGTAGTGGTATGTATCACTTCCGGATCGAATTCAACGAACAGATAATTAGGAAAGAGCGGCTCGCTGACGGAGGTACGTTTTCCGCGCACCATTTTTTCCAGGGTGATCATCGGCGTCAGGCAGCTTACCGCCTGTCTTTCGAGGTGTTCCTGGGCACGCTGAAGTTGCCCGCGTTTGCAGTACAGTAAATACCAGGATTGCATAATGACTCTTATCCGCTTGTTCGGGGCGCAAGCATAGCAAAAGCCATGCGCGAAGTTAATTATACACTTCATCCTTCAAGCCGCATCTGGGTTTGCGTTGGTTGCCAGAGTTCACGCTAATTTAACAAAACTACAGCATCCCGATGATGAACGCCGTATAATGATGCGCTTACCAAGAGGCTACTATGGACGCCATGAAATATCACGATTTACGCGACTTCCTGACGCTACTTGAGCTGCAGGGGGAACTAAAACGCATCACAATACCTGTGGATCCTCATCTGGAAATCACGGAAATCGCTGACCGCACGCTGCGTGCCGGTGGGCCTGCGTTGCTGTTTGAAAATCCTAAAGGTTACTCAATGCCGGTGCTGTGCAACCTTTTTGGCACGCCAAAGCGCGTGGCGATGGGCATGGGGCAGGATGATGTTTCCGCATTACGGGAAGTGGGTAAATTATTAGCGTTTCTGAAAGAACCTGAGCCGCCGAAAGGTTTTCGCGATCTGTTTGACAAGCTGCCGCAGTTTAAGCAAGTGCTGAACATGCCAACGAAACGGTTACGCGGCGCGCCTTGTCAGCAGAAAATCGCTTCTGGCGATGATGTCGATTTAACGCGCCTCCCTATCATGACCTGTTGGCCGGACGACGCCGCGCCGCTGATTACCTGGGGACTGACGGTAACGCGCGGCCCGCACAAAGAACGGCAAAACCTGGGCATTTATCGTCAGCAGTTGATAGGTAAAAATAAGCTGATTATGCGCTGGCTGTCCCATCGCGGCGGCGCGTTGGATTTTCAGGAGTGGTTAGCCGCGCGTCCGGGCGAACGTTTCCCGGTCTCCGTCGCATTAGGCGCCGATCCGGCGACAATTCTTGGCGCCGTGACTCCCGTTCCCGATACTCTGTCGGAATATGCCTTTGCGGGCTTGCTGCGCGGCACGAAAACTGAAGTGGTTAAATGCCTTTCTAACGATCTGGAAGTGCCTGCCAGCGCCGAGATTATTCTTGAAGGTTACATTGAGCCGGGAGAGATGGCGCCGGAGGGACCCTATGGCGATCATACGGGCTATTATAATGAAGTGGATAACTTCCCGGTCTTTACCGTTACGCATATTACGCAACGTGAGGATGCCATCTATCACTCCACCTATACCGGACGTCCGCCCGATGAGCCAGCGGTATTAGGGGTGGCGCTCAATGAAGTTTTCGTGCCTATTCTGCAAAAACAATTTCCGGAAATCGTCGACTTTTATCTGCCGCCGGAAGGGTGTTCCTATCGCCTGGCGGTAGTGACGATGAAAAAGCAGTACGCTGGTCATGCGAAACGCGTCATGATGGGAGTTTGGTCGTTTTTGCGCCAGTTTATGTATACGAAATTTGTTATCGTTTGCGATGATGACGTTAACGCACGCGACTGGAATGATGTGATTTGGGCGATTACCACCCGTATGGACCCTGCGCGGGATACGGTGCTGGTTGAAAATACGCCGATTGATTACCTGGATTTTGCCTCGCCGGTCTCCGGGCTGGGTTCAAAAATGGGGCTGGATGCCACAAACAAATGGCCGGGCGAAACCCAACGCGAGTGGGGTCGTCCTATTGTTAAAGATCCTGAAGTTACCGCGCGTATTGATGCGATTTGGGATGAGCTGGCTATCTTTAAATAACTGAAAGCGGACACCGACATTTCAGGCAGCGGCGACGCGGCTTGAAAAATGTCGGTATTGACCCGACACCCGACAGAGGGAGCGCATGACAACCTTAAGCTGTAAAGTGACCTCGGTAGAAGCTATCACCGATACCGTATATCGGGTTCGTTTAGTGCCGGACGCGGCGTTTTCATTCCGCGCTGGTCAGTATTTGATGGTCGTAATGGACGAGCGTGATAAACGCCCGTTTTCGATGGCCTCAACGCCGGACGAGAAAGGGTTTATTGAATTACACATTGGCGCTTCCGAGCTCAATTTGTATGCGATGGCGGTCATGGATCGGATTCTGAAAGACCGGGAAATCGTCGTCGATATTCCGCATGGCGACGCCTGGCTACGTGACGATGAAGATCGTCCGTTGATTCTGATCGCGGGCGGTACGGGCTTTTCTTATGTGCGCTCCATCCTGTTGACGGCGTTGGCGCGCAACCCGGCCCGCGATGTTACCATTTACTGGGGCGGTCGCGAAGAAAAGCACCTCTATGATCTCTCTGAGCTGGAAGCGCTCTCTGTTAACCATCCGAATTTGCGTATTGAACCTGTTGTCGAGCAGCCGGAAGAGGGCTGGCGTGGACGTACAGGAACGGTACTTACAGCAGTATTGCAGGATCACGGTACGCTGGCGGGGCACGATATTTATATTGCCGGACGTTTTGAGATGGCGAAAATCGCCCGCGATCTGTTCTGTAACGAGCGTAACGCGCGGGAAGATCGTCTGTTTGGTGATGCATTCGCATTCATTTAAAAGCAAAAAACCCGCCCCTGACAGGCGGGAAGAACGGCAACTAAATTTTCTCGTGGAAACGATACGTTGTAGGCCGGATAAGACGCGCCAGCGTCGTCATCCGGCATGTTTTATCGGGTGCCCGGGCTGAAATAATTAAACCCGCTCAAACACCGTGGCGATGCCCTGACCCAGGCCAATACACATCGTCGCCAGACCAAACTGCGCGTCTTTACGCTCCATCAGGTTGATAAGCGTAGTGCTGATACGTGCTCCGGAGCAGCCGAGCGGATGACCAAGCGCGATCGCGCCGCCGTTGAGGTTGATCTTCTCGTCTATCTGCTCCATTAGTCCCAGATCTTTAATGCATGGCAGGATCTGCGCGGCAAATGCTTCGTTCATCTCAAATACATCGATATCGCTGGCCGATAGTCCTGCTTTTTTCAACGCCCGTTTTGACGCCGGCACCGGCCCGTAACCCATAATTGACGGATCACAACCTACCACTGCCATTGAGCGAATACGGGCGCGAGGTTTCAGGCCCAACTCACGGGCGCGACTTTCGCTCATTACCAGCATGGCGGCTGCGCCATCGGAAAGCGCGGATGAGGTGCCCGCCGTAACCGTACCACTGACAGGGTCAAATGCCGGACGCAGCGTTGATAGCGCTTCGACCGTGGTTTCCGGGCGGATCACTTCATCGTAATTAAACTGCTTCAGTACGCCATCGGCATCATGACCGCCAGTCGGGATAATCTCCGTTTTGAATGCGCCAGATTGGGTGGCGGCCCAGGCGCGGGCGTGAGAACGCGCGGCGAACTGGTCCTGCATTTCCCGGCTGATACCATGCAGGCGGGAGAGCATTTCCGCCGTCAGCCCCATCATCCCTGCCGCTTTGGCGACGTTGCGGCTCAGACCCGGATGAAAATCGACGCCATGGCTCATTGGCACATGCCCCATATGCTCCACGCCGCCTACCAGACAAACCTGTGCGTCGCCGGTCATGATCATTCGCGCTGCATCGTGTAACGCCTGCATCGAGGAGCCACACAGACGGTTGACGGTGACCGCCGGTACCGAATGGGGAATTTCTGCCAGCAGCGCGGCGTTACGGGCAATGTTGAAGCCTTGTTCCAGCGTTTGTTGTACGCAGCCCCAGTAAATATCATCGAGAGTCGCCGCTTCCAGCGCCGGATTACGCGCCAGCAGGCTACGCATTAAGTGGGCGGAGAGATCTTCTGCCCGCACGTTGCGAAACGCGCCGCTTTTCGAACGGCCCATCGGGGTGCGAATAGCATCGACAATGACAACCTGTTCCATTGTGACTCCTTAAGCCGTTTTCAGAGAACCAACCGGACGGGCTGGTTCAACCGGGGGATAATACGGTTCGTTATGGCGCGCTTTATTACGCAGCCCTTCCGGCACCTCATACAGCGGGCCGAGGTGTTGATACTGCTGCGCCATATCAAGATATTTCGCGCTGCCCTGTGTATCCAGCCAGCGGAACGCGCCGCCGTGGAACGGAGGGAAGCCCAGGCCGTAGACCAGCGCCATATCGGCTTCCGCCGGGCTTGCGATAATGCCTTCTTCCAGACAGCGAACCACTTCGTTAATCATCGGGATCATCATGCGGGCGATAATCTCGTCGTCGCTGAAATCGCGTTTCGGCTGGCTGACGCTTGCCAGCAGGTCATCCACAGCGGCATCTTCTTCTTTCTTCGGCTTACCCTTGCTGTCTTCTTTATAGCGCCAGAAGCCCAGACCGTTTTTTTGCCCAAAACGGCTGGCGTCAAACAGCGCGTCGATCGCATCGCGATACTCTTTATGCATCCGTTGCGGGAAGCCTGCCGCCATTACCGTCTGTGCGTGATGCGCGGTATCAATACCGACAACATCCAGCAGATAGGCTGGGCCCATCGGCCAGCCGAACTGTTTTTCCATCACTTTATCGACGTTGCGGAAATCCGCGCCGTCACGCAGTAGTTGACTGAAACCGGCGAAATAGGGGAATAGCACGCGGTTAACAAAGAAGCCGGGGCAGTCGTTGACCACAATCGGCGTCTTGCCCATTTTGTTTGCCCAGGCGACGACTTTGGCAATGGTTTCGTCTGAACTCTTCTCACCGCGAATAATTTCAACCAGCGGCATCCGGTGTACCGGGTTAAAGAAGTGCATTCCGCAAAAGTTTTCTGGACGTTTCAGGACGTTTGCCAGTTCACCGATCGGAATGGTGGAGGTATTCGAGGCCAGCACGGTTTCTGGGTGCACTTTCTCTTCCGTTTCCGCCAGTACCGCTTTTTTCACTTTCGGATTTTCGACCACCGCTTCGACAACAACATCTACGCGATCGAAACCGGTATAATCGAGAGTCGGGTGGATGGTCGAAATGACGCCCGCCAGCTTCAGACCGTCGATCTTGCCGCGCTCCAGTTGTTTGTTCAGCAGCTTGCTCGCTTCGGTCATGCCCAGCCTCAACGATTTATCGTTGATATCTTTCATGATGACCGGTACGCCTTTCCAGGCCGACTGGTAAGCGATACCGCCGCCCATAATGCCCGCGCCCAGTACGGCTGCCTGTTTCAGCGTCTCAATATCTTTGGTCAGCTTTTTGGCTTTACCTTTTACATACTGATCGTTGAGGAAGATACCGACCAGCGCGCGAGCCTCATTGGTATGCGCCAGTGGAACAAAGCTTTTATTTTCCAGATTCAGCGCTTCTTCACGACCAAAACGCGCAGCGGCTTCAATGGTTTTCACTGCGGTCATCGGCGCCGGATAATGTTTACCTGCCGTTTGTGCGACCATGCCTTTGGCGATGGTAAAGCTCATCGCCGCTTCAATCTTACTGAGTTTCAACGGCTCCAGCTTCGGCTGGCGCTTGGCTTTCCAGTCAAGGTCGCCGGCAATGGCCTGGCGCAACACCGCTATCGCGCCTTCAATTAGTTTCTCTTGTTTGACCACGCCATCCACAAGGCCGATTTTCAGCGCGTGCTCAGCACCGACATCTTTACCCGCCGCGATAATCTCCAGCGCGCTGTCCGCGCCCAGCATACGCGGCAAACGAACGGAGCCGCCGAAGCCCGGCATGATGCCCAGTTTGGTTTCCGGCAGACCGATACGGAGGTCTGGTGTCGCCAGACGGTAATCGGTCGCCAGCACGCATTCGCACCCGCCACCCAGCGCATAGCCGTTTACGGCGGCAAGGGTCGGTACGGGTAAATCTTCCAGACGGTTAAAGACGCTGTTAGCGAAATGCAGCCATTGGCTTAACTGCTCTTCGGGTACGAGGAACAGTGAAAGAAATTCGGTGATGTCCGCGCCGACAATAAAGGCCGCTTTATTAGAGCGCAGCAGCAGCCCTTTTAAATCGTGTTGCTTTTCCAGCACCTCAAGCGCCTGGCCGAGGCTGGCGACGGTTGCGGTGTCGAGTTTATTGACCGAGCCTGGAGCATCGAACACCAGTTCGGCGATGCCATCTTCCAGCCAGTCGAGGTACAGGGTGTCGCCTTTGTAAAGCATGTCAGTCTCCTGAATCCACAAGGTGATCTGGTCGTACCAGATGAGGCAAAGTGTGTATTTTGTGTTAATAAAATGCAAATGAATGATTAAAGAAATGCCGATGTGATCACGCTCGGCAGAGATCACGCTCTCATGGAGCGATGTGCTAAGATGCGGGGACTTGAGGTCAAAAAAACAGAAGGGTAAAAAATGGAATCACTGGCCGCGCTCTATAAAAATCATATCGTTACCTTACAAGAACGGACGCGTGATGTTCTGGCGCGCTTTAGGCTGGATGCGTTACTTATTCACTCCGGCGAGCTATTCAACGTCTTTCTCGACGATCACCCTTATCCGTTTAAGGTGAATCCACAGTTTAAAGCGTGGGTGCCGGTAACTCAGGTTCCAAATTGCTGGTTGCTGGTTGATGGCGTCAACAAACCCAAACTGTGGTTTTATCTGCCCGTCGATTACTGGCATAACGTTGAACCGCTGCCAACGTCCTTCTGGACGGAAGAAGTCGAGGTCGTCGCCTTGCCGAAAGCGGATGGCATCGGCAGCCAACTGCCTGCCGCGCGTGGCAATATCGGCTATATCGGCCCGGTTCCTGAGCGCGCGCTACAATTGGATATCGCCGCCAACAACATCAACCCGAAAGGTGTTATCGACTATCTGCATTACTACCGCGCCTATAAAACGGATTATGAGCTGGCCTGTATGCGTGAAGCGCAGAAAATGGCGGTGAGCGGCCATCGCGCGGCAGAAGAAGCCTTCCGTTCCGGCATGAGCGAGTTTGACATCAACCTGGCGTACCTGACCGCCACGGGTCATCGTGATACCGATGTTCCGTACAGCAATATTGTGGCGCTGAACGAACATGCCGCCGTGCTGCATTACACTAAACTGGATCATCAGGCGCCGTCTGAAATGCGCAGCTTCCTGCTGGATGCGGGCGCGGAATACAACGGCTACGCGGCGGATCTGACGCGGACCTGGTCAGCGAAAAGCGATAACGACTACGCCCACCTGGTGAAAGATGTTAACGACGAACAGTTGGCGCTGATCGCTACCATGAAGGCGGGCGTCAGCTATGTGGATTATCATATTCAGTTCCATCAGCGCATCGCGACGCTGCTGCGTAAACATCAAATCATTACCGACATGAGTGAAGAGGCGATGGTGGAAAATGATCTCACCGGGCCGTTTATGCCGCACGGTATTGGTCATCCGTTGGGTCTGCAGGTACACGATGTGGCCGGGTTTATGCAGGATGATTCCGGTACGCATCTCGCTGCGCCGTCCAAATACCCGTATCTGCGCTGCACGCGTGTGTTACAGCCGCGAATGGTGTTGACCATTGAGCCGGGGATTTACTTCATCGAATCGCTGTTAGCGCCGTGGCGCGAAGGGCCGTTCAGCAAGCACTTCAACTGGCAGAAAATTGAAGCGCTCAAGCCTTTCGGCGGTATTCGCATTGAAGATAACGTGATCATCCACGAAAACGGCGTGGAAAACATGACGCGGGATTTAAAACTGGCGTAATGGACAGTTGGTTAATCCCTGCAGCGTCGGTCACCGTTGTTGAAGAGATCAAAAAAAGCCGCTTTATTACGCTATTGGCGCATACCGATGGCGTAGACGCGGCGAAAGCGTTTGTTGAGTCAGTCAGAGCTGAGCATCCTGATGCGCGTCACCATTGCGTGGCGTGGGTGGCGGGGGCGCCGGACGACTCACAGCAACTGGGCTTTTCAGACGACGGTGAACCGGCGGGAACGGCAGGCAAGCCGATGCTTGCGCAATTGATGGGCAGCGGCGTCGGAGAGATTACCGCCGTCGTCGTGCGCTACTATGGTGGTATTCTGCTGGGTACGGGCGGGCTGGTAAAAGCCTATGGCGGCGGCGTGAATCAAGCATTACGTCAGCTTGCCACACAGCGCAAGACGCCATTAACCGAATATACTTTGCAGTGTGAGTACGGTCAGTTGGCCGGAATCGAAGCATTATTAGGACAGTTTGCCGGGAAGATCGTTTCCAGCGATTACCAGGCGTCTGTTTGGCTCAGGGTGGCGCTTCCTTTTACTCATGTGAATGCATTTTCCACAAAACTGGCGGATTTTAGCCGTGGTTCATTGCAATTGTTAGCGATTGAAGAATAATCCCCACCTCATTGTTAAGAATAAAGGAAGCGGCAGAGATGCATTTTCGCGCCATTACCCGAATCGTTGGACTACTGGTTATCTTATTTTCGGGGACAATGATTCTCCCGGGACTGGTAGCGCTAATATATCGTGATGGCGCAGGAAGGGCGTTCACGCAGACCTTTTTTGTCGCGCTGGCGATCGGTTCCATGCTGTGGTGGCCGAACCGCAGGGAAAAGGGCGAGCTGAAATCCCGCGAAGGATTTCTTATCGTGGTGCTGTTCTGGACCGTGCTGGGCAGCGTGGGTGCGCTGCCGTTTATTTTCTCGGAAAGCCCTAACCTCACCATTACCGATGCTTTTTTTGAATCGTTCTCTGGGTTAACCACCACGGGTGCCACTACGCTGGTGGGGCTGGATTCATTACCGCACGCCATTCTTTTTTATCGTCAGATGCTGCAATGGTTTGGCGGCATGGGGATCATTGTGCTGGCGGTGGCGATTCTCCCTATCCTCGGCGTCGGGGGGATGCAACTCTATCGGGCGGAAATGCCGGGGCCGCTGAAAGATAACAAAATGCGCCCGCGTATTGCGGAGACGGCGAAAACGCTGTGGCTTATCTATGTCTTGCTAACGGCAGCCTGCGCACTGGCGCTATGGTTTGCGGGGATGCCCGCGTTTGACGCTATCGGACACAGCTTCGCCACTATCGCTATCGGCGGCTTCTCAACGCATGACGCCAGCGTAGGCTATTTTGATAGTCCCACTATTAATACCATCATCGCTATTTTCCTACTGATCTCCGGTTGTAACTATGGTTTGCATTTCTCTTTATTAAGTGGGCGTAGCCTGAAAGTATACTGGCGCGATCCGGAATTCCGCATGTTCATCGGCGTACAGTTGACGTTGGTGGTGATCTGCACGCTGGTACTGTGGTTCCATAATATCTACGACTCGGCGCTGACAACGCTAAATCAGGCGTTCTTCCAGGTTGTGTCGATGGCGACAACGGCAGGGTTTACCACGGACAGCATTGCGCGTTGGCCGCTGTTTTTGCCAGTCTTGCTGCTATGTTCTGCGTTTATTGGCGGTTGCGCCGGGTCAACGGGCGGGGGGTTAAAGGTTATCCGCATTCTGCTGTTGTTTAAACAGGGGAACCGCGAACTCAAACGTCTGGTGCATCCGAATGCCGTTTACAGTATTAAGTTGGGGAACCGGGCGCTGCCAGAACGTATTCTGGAAGCCGTCTGGGGATTCTTCTCTGCCTACGCGCTGGTATTTATTGTCAGTATGCTGGCCATTATCGCTACAGGCGTAGATGATTTCTCGGCTTTCGCCTCGGTAGTGGCTACGCTTAATAACCTGGGACCGGGGCTGGGGGTTGTTGCTGATAACTTCGCCAGTATGAATCCGGTTGCGAAATGGATACTCATCGCCAACATGCTATTTGGTCGTCTGGAAGTATTCACTTTGCTGGTACTTTTTACCCCGACTTTCTGGCGTGAATAATGGAGTAACACGTGAAAACATTGATTCTTTTCTCTACCCGGGACGGACAAACGCGCGAAATTGCCTCTTATCTGGCTTCTGAACTCAAAGAGATGGGGATCTGGGCCGATGTCGTTAATCTCCATCGCGCAGAAGAGCCAGACTGGGATAGCTATGATCGCGTAGTGATTGGCGCGTCCATTCGTTATGGTCATTACCACAGCGCCTTCCAGGAGTTCGTTAAGAAATACGCTCCGCGGTTGAACGGAATGCCGAGCGCCTTTTATTCCGTTAACCTGGTGGCGCGTAAAGCGGAAAAACGGACGCCGCAGACTAACAGCTACGCGCGTAAGTTTTTGATGAGTTCTCCGTGGCGACCTGATCATTGCGCTGTCATTGCCGGCGCGCTTCGCTATCCCCGCTATCGCTGGTATGACCGTCTGATGATCAAGCTTATTATGAAGATGTCGGGCGGCGAAACGGATACCAGTAAAGAAGTGGTGTACACCGACTGGGATCAGGTTGCGAACTTTGCCCGTGAAATAGCCCATTTAACTAACAAATCGTCGGCAAAATAAGCGTAAAGCATAAAAAGTGCGCACTCAGAAAATTATTTTAAATTTCCTCTTGTCAGGCGGAAATAACTCCCTATAATGCGCCACCACTGACACGGAACAACGGCACACAGGCCGCCGGGTCAGCGGGGTTCAGACCAGAGCCTCACGGAGAAAA
>NZ_VXJV01000013.1 GCF_008692785.1 Salmonella enterica subsp. diarizonae | reverse complement strand
CTGAGTGTGACGGTGGTGGACGGTGCGGGGAACACGCAGCAGTCATCATCGCTGACGGTGACGGTTGACAGTACGCTGAAGGTGCCGGAGATCGCGCTGGCGGCAGGCGAGGACACCGGCACGTCAGGCAGCGATAACGTGACAAATCACACCCAGCCGAAGTTCACTCTGCAGCATATTGACGCGGATGTGACCGGAGTGACCGTCAGCGTGGCGCATAACGGAACCACCGACATCTATCCGGTCACGAAGGGGGATGATGGCTGGAGCTTCAGTCCGTCAGCAGCCTGGAGTGATGGTAGCTACACGCTGAGTGTGACGGTGGTGGACGGTGCGGGGAACACGCAGCAGTCATCATCGCTGACGGTGACGGTTGACAGTACGCTGAAGGTGCCGGAGATCGCGCTGGCGGCAGGCGAGGACACCGGCACGTCAGACAGCGATAATGTGACAAATCACACCCAGCCGAAGTTCACTCTGCAGCATATTGACGCGGATGTGACCGGAGTGACCGTCAGCGTGGCGCATAACGGAACCACCGACACCTATCCGGTCACGAAGGGGGATGATGGCTGGAGCTTCAGTCCGTCAGCAGCCTGGAGTGATGGTAACTACACGCTGAGTGTGACGGTGGTGGACGGTGCGGGGAACACGCAGCATTCATCATCGCTGACGGTGACGGTTGATTCTACTATAACAGCGACAGCGCCTGTTGAGGCTGGTGATGTTAGTGAGTTCGCCATGGCAACCGATGTAGCTCAACCGGAATCTGAAAGGGTCAGCATTGAAAGTGAAAAAAATCATAGCCCAGCTATGTTTTCAATGATGTCTGCGGTTGGAGAAGTGGCTGCGCAGGAGGATGCCTATAACATCGTATTATTAAATACCGAGTCTGGTGATGTAACTGAACGTTCTATTAGTCAGACACCATCTTTTGCAATATCAGTACCTGATAATATTGTGAATGTTAGTGTTATGTTCGAAGGAGAAGAGATTGATTTGCCGATTAATAATCAGAAGGCAATATTTGAGGTGCCAGTACCTTTGAATGATGGTGAGTATACTATAGATGTGAAATTCATCGATAAAGATGCTGATTATCTGATTAAGGAAAAAACATTCTCAGTTGATCATTCTTCGGCAGATATAGTTAATTCCATGAGTGAAAGAGGCAACACCGAGGATGAAGTTAACGTCTCAGCCCCAGAAAGTGCTGTAACACACCATAATAATGGTGCTGTTGAGATATTCACTATTAGTGAAGTAAGTCTCCCTGTAGATAATCAAGAAGAACACGCATAACATAATGAGGCCCCTCACCGTCAGGTGAGGGGAATGATCTATTTATGGATACAAAGCTAGAACCATATTATTTAAGTGCAGAAAATGCATTGTCTATAGTTTCAAAAAAATTCAATATAAAAATAGACATTAAAGAGGAAGATATAAATATTCGATTTAAAAAATATGATAGAAATAATACCGATGACTCAATACAAATGAAGAATTTTTTCTTGTCATTAGGACTTTCTTTACAGGATATATTATTTAGTAGTGGCGAAGATCTATTAAATGAACCTATGCCCATTTTACTACTGACCCCTGAAATGAAATGGATGGTATGTATCAGCGGTGGGCAAAAAATTAAATTAGTAAATGCCCGAGGGGAACTGTGTTATGTAGAGATACCTGATGAGTATCTAAAAAAGCTATCGGCGTTTAGTATACTTCCCTTAAATAAAGTTGTTGATAGTATAAGAGTGAATAATATTATTAAAAACTCTTTATCAATGAACAAGGTTTTTTATACAAAATACTTTTTTTCATCTTTGTTTATGGCAATTTTTGCGCTGACAATTCCAGTTTTTAGTAATTTGTTTTATGACAAGCTTATTCCAAGTGCTTCTGTTTCGTCTTTATTTGGTGTCGCTATTATTGTAGCTGTATTTATCGTTTTTGAGTTTATTCTACGTACGTCAAAAGATATTTACCAATCTATAACGGCCAGACAAGATGACGTCGATATTGATATCTCGTTTCTCGAGGCGGTGCTTTATGGTAAAAAGAAAAACGGTAAATCAATGTCATCAGCATTTGTTCTGTGGAATGAGTTTCAGAAGGTTAAACCTATTTTATTGAATTCTGTTTTTCAACGTATAGCCGATATACCAATTTTTTTGATATTTATCGCTGTTATTTATGTGAATTTAGGATGGGTAGTGGTTGTTCCCATTATTGTTTTTATAATCTCTATTATTTTGTCCATTGTTAACCATCATTATACCAATGAGTTGATGAATAAACAAAAAGAAGGCCAAAAGAACAGAAATGTTTTCATATCGGAAGTGTTTTTATCAATTAAAATGATCCATACATTAAACAATCAGGGCTTACTATTTGATTGGGTTAATACATCAAACGAACAGTCATATCTTAATCTTAAGATAAGAAAGCTAAATCTTATCTATCAATCAATATTAGGAAGTATGTCATCTATTACTCAAGTAACAATAATGATAATAGCTTTTTTTATGGTAATTAAAGGTGATATTACCACTGGTGCAATTGTATCTTCAGTTATCGTTTCTGGACGTATCTCGGGGATCACCTCCAACTTTTCATCTACATTAATCTCTATATTGTCAGCAGAAAAAACGGGTAAGGACTTGCTTTCTTTCTTTGATGAAGATCAGGAAGAAAAGACACCAGCGTTGCAGTCAATTTCAAAGTGTGAGGGTGAGATTTCTATTCGTGGTGTTAGCTACCAATATGATGCGCAATCTTCAGTTATTATTAACCGTTTATCTATAGACATTCCTTCCGGACAACGAGTTGCAATTATAGGTGATTGTGGCGCAGGGAAAAGTTCATTATTGGGGCTGTTATCTGGCTACCTTTCACCTACAGATGGTGCCATTTTGTACGATGGGTATAATCTAGGACATCTCTCCCAGAACTTTTTCTCACAACACTTAAGTGTCGTTACAACCCATGATGTTTTGTTTACTGGGACTGTTGAAAGTAATTTTGCATTAAAACCACAAAATGACAGAGGCCGGGTATTAAAAGCTCTTCATATAGCGAATTGTGGTTTTATTTTACAGCATCCTATGGGGTTAAAATTTCCTGTGAACTTTATGGCGAAAAACCTTTCGTCTGGCCAGCAACAGCAATTATTGTTAGCACGTAGTTTAAGTAGTGATGCTAGTGTGTTCTTGTGGGATGAGCCAACATCAAATTTGGATGAGAATACAGAAAAACAAATTTTTGATAACCTGGATGAGTTTATTCAAGGGAAAACACTCATTATGATTACTCATCGACGTTATCTTATAAAATACTTTGATAGAGTATTGGTGATGAAAGGGGGGAAAGTTATTCGGGATTGTACTCCTGAAAAACTAATGGGTTAAATAAATATTCCATTGTTGGCTATAGAACAATTGTTTTTATAAAACAGGCCATATCAATTCTATTGATATGGCCTGTTTTGAATAATTCGATTGTTATTATCCAGTTATAACAAGTCGAGATAATGATCCGAATTAGCCAGCGTTAGGTAAAAAAGCTAGCATGATGTAACGTTCCAAAAAGATATTTGATATATCAGGCTCAATACAATATCAGCGTATGATTAAGTTTATAGATATAGCCACTCGTTCAAGGATAATTTTCAGTACTACCTTCTGTCGGATGACCATCATTCTTCCTGATCTCCGAAGGAAAAATCTTGAAGTGCTTTTTAAATACGCTGGTAAAGTAAGAAGATGATGTATAGCCAAGGGAAATAGCTATAGCATTTATTGGACGATTAGTACGTCTTAACTGACGTAATGCTTCAATCATTTTTATTTTTGTTATGTAAGAACTAACAGAACCGGTATCCTTATACATTTTTTTCTTAAAAGTAGATACACTCATGTTCATTTGCATTGCCAGGTCTTTACTTTTCCAATTTTTGCTATAATCGCTCATTATTAAGCTGGCTACTTTCTCCGAAGTTGTTAAGGAAGAGTAAGATAAAATCATATCTTCTAATGCCGCATTTTTTTGCTTGATTAAAGATAATATTAGCATGTACTTTGCTTCATCGACATGATCATATAATATTTCACCAGTTGCTGTGACGGGGAAACTTTCTATTAATGCATTAATTAATGTGTAATCCTTAGTTTGCTCATGTGAAAAGTTGATTATGATATAATCATTGGATGCCCAAGCCCTTGGTTCATTTTGATCTTTATAAATATAGTGTCGATTATACTCTATTATTGCTTGTTGAGGTATTTTTAACGACACAATATCATTGCGAACAAGTCCATTTTCCATTTTTCCCCAATTTAACAATACAGAGAAAGGAACAGACTTTTTTATAAAAATTGCCTGTCCTTTATTGATTTTTAATATGTCACCACTGAAAGACATATAAAAAGGTCTATCCTTAGTGTATAAGAAAAAACAAAAAGGCAACGATATTTCAAGGTTTGTCATCTTATTGTCAAAAATACCTGTTGAAACTTGTTTTACAAAATGCTCATTTTGTTTAGACATCTTATTCTCTTCTTACATTCATTTAGCGGAGTGTCAACAATAAATATTGTGGATGATATAGGAAATAATGAAGAATTATATAAATTATAAATCTCAGTGCTTTTATTGTGATGGTGTACGTTTTTAATAAGTGTGCTAATTATATTATTTTATCATTTACTGAATTTAATATTGACACAATCTGATTTTGCAGGTTAGATTATTTTAAAATATTACACATTAAAATAACAAATTGCATTTTACACCGCTTATTTTTAACGTGAAAAGAGAGAGAAAGACATAAAAATATAAAATATAGACATCTAAAAAATCTGCGAAAATATTATTTTGAGGTGCTATTCAATACCACTAGTGGCATCATCGACTATATTTTTAGCTGAGCGAATATAACTTTCCATCTATGACATATCTTTCATTGTAAGTCCATGAGATTTACAATTATATTATTTACATGCAGGTGTGTATCGAGTGGGAGTATAATTGTATAAGTGAGAATTAATTACCGTTCAGCCTAATATATTAAGTCGTCAGATATCCTTTGAAATATGAGAAATAGCTGGGGTGTGCAAACCAGATAACCTATGGAAAATTTAGTGGGTAACAAGCAGCATAAACACCACTATTTTTTCTTAATGAGGGATAAGTCTGATTTACACTAATTCTACAATTAAGTGTATATTTATAAACTGATATAAATATTATTATTTTCATCGTATTCTATTACCGCCCGAGCGGATATATTGATCTCAATAATACGAAGTCTGGTGTTACTCATAAAACGCTGTTCTGCATAGTCAGACAAAAATCTAATTTTTGAATTGATATTGTGTTCTTTAATGAATCTGGCCTGAGCGCATGGAGTATCTATGCTTACCACGTAATAGAGAACATTTATAGAGTTTTATATATTATCAAAATATTAATCTTCATAAGCGTATACAATTATATTGTTTATAATGCCTTACAAGGATAAGCCTATTAAACTATTATTACCAGATGGGCTGGTATGTATATTTTAGTCATAAAAATACAATTACTAACCCAATGTTTTTATCTGATCCATATAAAGGAAAAATCATATCATTCTGTATGGTTGATATATTGTAATGGGTGATAACAATAATAACACTTTATATTTGCCATTATGTGGTAAATTTATATCGCACTGACCGTGATATATTTTAAAAAATAAAATTTTGACGTTGAATTACGTTACCAATTCCTGCTGTAAATAATGAAAATTGCGCTGTTCCAGAAAAGCCAAGACGTTCAAGGGCTAGATAGCGTTGGCTATATTGAGTTTTACTATCAATATATTTCCCTTCAAGAAGTTTATATATTGCACGGGCTTGCCCTGCCGTTAACTTGCGGTCTGGAGTGCTTTTGCCTCGGTTTATTCTTGGGAGGATTCCTTTTTTCCATGTTTCTGCTGCTGCGAGTAAAGCATTATGTAGTTGGGCCAGCGTTCCTCCTCCCTCAATTATTGGGCAGATACTCTGACGTAACATGATTTCTTTCAAAGCAGTTGGAATAATAGCCAGCATCTGATATTTCCCTTTACGTTTTAACATATGAAGGTATTCCAGATGTCTCCACCAACCTAGTAGCGGAACGGTGCTCAAAGTGACGATAAGTAAATCGTCAGCATCCAACTTAACCCCTTTTCCCTGACATACCTGAAAGCCATCGTGTTGTAATAATGCTATTATACCGGTTACTTCCGCTTCACTGGGGCCAACAACAACTATTTTATTGGATCTTGTGTATCCAGTAGAATTCGCGGTCAGACCCACCTTGAGAGTATGACTGCTGGTAGCAGAATGGATATTTTTATTCGCTTTGACTTTCATTTTAAGTTTTTTGCCTCTATTTCGCCAACACTATTAGCCCAGCGCCATCTTTAATTGAGTTAATATTAGGTACTTACTATTTTTTATCCTCTTTAATATTGCAGTACGCCCTGTCAATTAAAAAACAATAGTCAATTGATTTTTAAAATATGTACGTGTACGGCACAACGAGTAGTTTTCGATTCTATAATTATTATCCGGGATCTTCTCTGGATTCGTTAGGGAAAATATTTGGAGTCTCAAAACCGGGATGGTAAAAATAACGGTTTAGATCACTCCTGTAATATTGTCAAAAATGCCGAATGAACAGACTGTTTGAGGCTCACCATAAAAACACATGGTGTTATAATATAGGACAACTGCTGTGAACTAAAAGTAAAAAAAAGGGGGTTGGCACAATAACATATAATATAGGTCTATTATTGATATTTTATAGTGTTCCTTATCATTATTATTACGTTACAGTCAAAGCGAAACATAAGATTTTGATATAAATAAAGCGTGGGGATTTAGGATAGATCGCTTTCGATGATGCTTCCAAGGAGTGCATCATCGAAAGCAAAGGGAGGCGTTGAAAACCCTCCCGGGCCGACTTCACCGGGAAGCGATAGCGCCTCAGGTCAGCACCATTGGCCATTCTGGTGGGGTATGGCTCATCGTTTCGAGCATAACGGCTTCAATGTTATGCCAAATTGCGGCGAGATCCATCATGGTGATACCGAGTAAACCTGTGGCAAACCAGCAGGCGGATACTACGCCCAGACCGCTACTGATCACCGCCAGACCAATATAATCTGATCTACGGAAACGAATATTGAGCGTGCTGGCTAAAAACATGAGCACTGCGCTCAACAGTTGCCAACGGAGAAGAACGACACCAGTGGTTATGGCAGTCATGAAACATTTCCTCTGAATAGACCTTTGTCCAGGACAGCGCGGCGTTGCTCCCGGGAAGCGTGGGACATTCTGGCTATCAACGGACGTCACATCAACATCGAATGAAACATTATTTCTGTTTCATTATTTTTGTGAACTGTATCACATAATGTTGATTGTCCACCAGATCGACAATGTATTTTTTGTGCGTTTTATAACCATCTTTTTTGTGTGGTTTATGAACGTCCATAGAGAAACCGTCCGAAAGTAAAAGATGTATTATTACTCTTTTATTTTTTCCGTGAAATGTAGACCTGATAAAAATATCAAGTTATTTATCAAAAGAAATGGATAAAAATTTATAGCCGGCCGTTTACCTGAGCATCATTCTGATATTATCAAAAATATTGGGCTTCCTGCCTGTTATGCGATAAAGATTGCGCATATCCATTAATAGTAAATGTTGACCGGCAAAAGTCTGTTGCTAATATTGATAGATTCATGCACCGTAAACCTCCGTTTGGATCACATCTTGTTTTGCCAATAATAGTCATAAATAATGCAGGGAAATAGGCTGAAAATGAGTCAAAGCACGCGACGCAAGGTGTTGAAATTTCTCGAAACGATCATTGTGGTGTTACTTCCTGTATTGCTGGCGTTATGGTTTGCTCATAGCCGGGCAGTCTCTGAAACCAGAAATCAATTACATTCATTTGCACAGTGGGTATTAGATAAAACGGAGCTGGTTATCCTGCAAGCGGATTTAGCCCGCGATGCTGCTGAACAATATCAGGGACAAGCCTGTACACCAGCCCATCAACAGCGAATGCTGAATATTATCCGCGGTCGTTTGTACATTAATGAGTTGATTTATGCTGAAGGCCAGCGTTTTCTATGCTCTACGGTTATGACGCCAACAAACCCTTATTTTATTCCCCGCGCTGACTATGAGCGAAAGCCTGACATCGCTATTTATTACTATCGTGATACGCCTTTTTTTAACGGTTATAAAATGACGTATATGCAGCGGGGAAACTATGTTGTGGTTATCAATCCATTATCTTATAGCGAGGTGATGTCAGACGATCCGGCGTTGGCTTGGGGAATGTATGATACGGTGACCAATACCTTTTTCTCCCTGAGTGAACTGGCGCAGGCCGCTCAGCTATTACCTTTGGTGCGACGAAGTGAACCTGTGTTCCAACAGGGTGAACGTTTTTATACTCTGGTTAAATCAGCAAAACGACCGGTTGCCGCAATTGTTTCAACCTCAAAGGAGCGTTTTTACCAGAACCTCTTTCATCAGCTTACATTAACGCTACCGTTAGGGATCATCTGTAGCATTATTATCTTATTCATGTGGTCACGATCCCGACAGGCATATCACTCACCGCGCCGATTGCTGCAACGGGCCATGACCAGGCATCAGCTTTGCCTTCATTATCAGCCGATCATTGATATCCGAAACGGGTTGTGTGTAGGCGCCGAAGCGCTATTGCGTTGGCCGGGATATAACGGTCCGGTGATGAGCCCTGGCGAATTTATTCCACTGGCGGAAAAAGAGGGGATGATTGAGCAGATCACCGATTATGTCGTCGAAGAGGTATTTAATGATTTAGGTTGTTTTCTGGCTGCGCACCCGCATCTTTATGTCTCTATCAATCTCTCTGCCGCCGATTTTCTCTCTTCCCGGCTAATTGTGATGATTCATGAAAAAACGCGTCAGCATTCAGTGCTTGCGCAACAGATAAAGGTTGAAGTGACCGAGCGCGGATTTATTGATGTGCCTAAAATGACGCCGATTATTCAGGCGTTTCGCCAGGCGGGATACGAGGTGGCAATTGATGACTTTGGTACTGGCTATTCGAACTTGCATAACCTGTACTCATTAAATGTCGACCTTTTAAAAATTGATAAATCTTTTGTCGACACGCTAACCACTAATAGCGCCAGCCATTTGATTGTGGAACATATTATTGAAATGGCACAAAGTTTGCGGCTAAAAATCATTGCTGAAGGGGTTGAAACGGCTGAACAGGTTAGCTGGTTGCTAAAACGCGGCGTTCAGTATTGTCAGGGATGGCACTTTGCGAAAGCGTTACCGCCGCAGGAATTCATCGTCTGGCTACAACAACCGCCCGCGCCTCTGACGATACGCGGGCAGGCGTCCTACAGGCGGTGACGGTAATCGCTGGGAGTGCGATCGAACTCGCGGCGGAATACACGCGAGAAGGTTTGTTGCGATACATAGCCCAGGTCCATCGCGATATCAAAAATCGGGCGCTCAGTCGTCCGTAGTTCTACGGCTGCTAACAGGAGACGGCGCTGGCGAATATACTCGCCTAAGGTTTGATGCGTTACCGTACGGAACATCCGCTGCAAATACCACTTGGAGTAACCCGATTTTTTTGCCACCACCTCAATGTTTAGCGGTTGGTCGATATGTTCATCAATCCATTCGATAAGGGTCTGAATTATCTGCTGATGCGACATATTGCTGCCTCTTAAACAGTATTCGATTCGTCGTTTTGTCTGCGGGCGAGTATAATTCCTCAAGTTAACTTGAGGTAAAGCGATTTATGGAAAAAAAATCTCCCCGTTTAAAAGCCTTACTTACGCCGGGGGAAGTCGCGAAACGTAGTGGTGTTGCAGTGTCCGCCCTGCACTTCTATGAAAGCAAAGGGCTAATTACCAGTATCCGTAATAGCGGCAACCAGCGGCGATACAAGCGTGACGTGTTGCGTTATGTTGCGATTATCAAGATCGCCCAGCGTATAGGTATTCCGCTGGCAACTATCGGTGACGCGTTCGGTATCTTGCCGGAAGGACATACGTTGAGTGCAAAAGAGTGGAAGCAGCTCTCCTCGCAGTGGCGTGAAGAGTTAGACCGACGTATCCATACGCTGGTGGCGTTGCGCGATGAGCTGGACGGTTGTATCGGCTGCGGCTGTTTATCGCGTAGCGACTGTCCGCTGAGAAATCCAGGCGACAGGCTTGGCGAACACGGGACGGGCGCCCGCCTGCTTGAAGATGATTAACACGCATCCGGCCATCGGGCAGAATTCACCTAAAACTAAAGCGCCGCTAAGGGCGCTTTAGTTTGTTTCCGGTCTTTGTCTTTCACTCTATCCCGCTGATTACAGGAGGGTTTCCCCCGACGTCAACACCCCTCATATTGAGCACGTGGTGGAGGTTCCGGTTTGTGTTGATACTGTAAGTGTAAGCGACGGCTCCCTGTTCGCCAGCGAAATGTTGATTTTTTAGCCGAAATTTTTACGGCAACTGCCATCATTTTCTATAGTTAGTTGGCATACCTTACAGGAGACAGTCATGCTAACGGTGCACCATTTAAATCAGTCTCGTTCGCAGCGCATCCTCTGGGCGCTGGAAGAACTGGCGTTGCCTTACCAGATTGTGCGTTACCAACGTGAAAAGACAATGCTGGCGCCGCCGGCATTGAAAAAAGTGCATCCGCTGGGCAAGTCTCCGGTTATCGAAGATCACGGTATGGTTATTGCGGAATCGGGCGCCATCCTGGAATATTTGCAGGAAACTTACGACAGTATCGGGCGCTTTAAACCTGCGGATGCGCAGGGGAAACAACACTATCGATTCTGGCTACATTACGCTGAAGGTTCACTCATGCCCTTGCTATTGATGAGACTGCTCTTTACCTCGCTGGGTAAACCGCCGGTGCCATTGGGCCTGCGAACGTTGGGCGGCGTCATCGGTCAGGGTGCGCAAAAAGCGTACCTCAATCCGCAACTGGAAACCCATGCGCGCTTTATTGACGGGCATCTGGCAAATCACCCCTGGTTTGCCGGGGAGCAGTTGAGTATGGCGGATATCCAGATGAGCTTCCCGCTATTTGCGCTGCTTGCCCGGGGCGGGATCGCTCATCTCGACCATACCCGCGCATGGAAAGCGCGGGTAGAAAGGCGTCCTGCCTGGCAGCGAGCGATTCAGCAGGGCGGTCCGTTTACCATCCCTGGTGGATAATGACGTTTTTGTGAGCAGATTGCGCAACGTATTTGCTAACAGCGATGCGAAAAATTGTTGCTGGATTGCGCAGTGACGATAACGATTGCGCATAGTGTGGCGATTTATTGAGCATACTAAGCAGAAAAGCATAAAAAGCGGCAAAGTTCAGTTGAAAAAGCGTTTATGATCGCTGGATAATCGTTTGCCTTTTTTGCCACCCGTTTTGTATACGTGGAGCTAAACGTTTGCTTTTTTGCGGCACCCCGATTGTCGTAAATGTAGCACAAGGAGATAACGTTGCTCTGTTAGTGGATTACCTCCCACGTATACCGACGAATAATAAATTCTCAGGGGATGTTTTCTATGTCTACGCCTTCAGCGCGTACCGGCGGTTCACTCGACGCCTGGTTTAAAATTTCACAACGCGGGAGCACCGTTCGCCAGGAAGTCGTTGCTGGCTTAACCACGTTCCTCGCGATGGTTTACTCCGTCATCGTGGTGCCAGGGATGCTGGGTAAAGCCGGGTTCCCGCCTGCCGCCGTCTTTGTGGCGACCTGCCTGGTCGCAGGCGTCGGCTCTATTGTTATGGGACTATGGGCGAATCTGCCGCTGGCTATCGGTTGCGCTATCTCGTTGACGGCGTTTACCGCGTTTAGCCTGGTATTGGGGCAACATATTAGCGTCCCGGTCGCGCTTGGCGCTGTATTCCTGATGGGCGTACTGTTTACCATTATCTCCGCTACCGGCATTCGTAGCTGGATTTTGCGTAACTTGCCACAGGGCGTGGCTCACGGAACAGGTATCGGTATTGGCCTGTTTTTGTTGCTGATTGCCGCCAACGGCGTCGGCCTGGTCATTAAAAACCCGCTGGATGGCCTGCCGGTCGCGCTGGGTGATTTCGACACCTTCCCGGTGATCATGTCGCTGGTGGGGCTGGCTGTTATTCTCGGTCTGGAAAAGCTGAAAGTCCCCGGCGGCATTCTGTTGACCATTATTGGCATTTCTATTGTGGGTTTGCTCTTCGATCCTGGCGTCCATTTTTCCGGCATTTTCGCTATGCCTTCGTTGAGCGATGAAAACGGCAACTCGCTGATCGGCAGCCTGGATATTATGGGCGCGTTAAACCCTGTCGTCCTGCCAAGCGTACTGGCGCTGGTGATGACGGCGGTATTTGATGCGACCGGGACGATCCGTGCGGTCGCAGGGCAGGCTAATCTGCTGGACAAAGACGGACAAATTATCGATGGCGGTAAAGCGCTAACCACCGACTCCCTGAGTAGCGTTTTCTCCGGCCTGGTCGGGGCGGCGCCAGCCGCGGTGTATATCGAGTCTGCGGCCGGTACGGCGGCGGGCGGCAAAACGGGCCTGACGGCGATTACCGTGGGCGTGCTGTTTTTACTGATCCTGTTTCTTTCGCCGCTCTCTTATCTCGTTCCCGTCTATGCAACCGCCCCGGCGCTCATGTATGTCGGTCTGCTGATGCTGAGCAACGTGGCGAAAATCGATTTTGCTGATTTCGTCGATGCGATGGCTGGGCTGGTGACAGCCGTATTTATTGTACTGACCTGTAACATTGTCACCGGGATTATGATCGGCTTTGCCACGCTGGTCGTCGGGCGTGTGGTTTCCGGCGAATGGCGTAAACTGAATATCGGGACTGTCGTCATTGCGGTCGCGTTGGTCGCTTTTTATGCCGGCGGCTGGGCTATCTAGTTCTACCTTCGTTCTGAAAAACGGGTGGCGTTGGCCGCCCGTTTTCATTTTCAGGACACATCACGTTACCTTTTGCGTTAATCTGAAGAAGGTGAAACCGAGGCATGATGCCTCTCTCCATCATAAAAAACATCGCAAACAGGGAACGCATGGAAATTTTCTTCACAATACTCATCATGACCCTTGTGGTCTCGCTGTCGGGGGTATTTACGCGTGTATTACCCTTCCAGCTTCCTTTACCCCTTATGCAGATCGCCGTTGGCGCGCTGTTGGCGTGGCCGACGTTTGGTTTGCATGTGGAGTTCGACCCGGAGCTCTTCCTGGTGCTGTTTATTCCACCGCTGCTGTTTGCGGATGGCTGGAAAACGCCGACCCGTGAATTTCTTGAACATGGGCGGGAGATTTTCGGGCTGGCGCTGGCGCTGGTTCTGGTGACGGTCGTTGGGATCGGCTTCCTGATTTATTGGCTGGTGCCCGGCATTCCGCTGATCCCCGCTTTTGCGCTGGCCGCCGTGTTGTCGCCGACCGATGCGGTAGCGCTCTCCGGAATTGTGGGCGAGGGGCGTATCCCGAAAAAAATCATGGGCATTCTGCAGGGCGAGGCGTTAATGAACGACGCCTCCGGTCTGGTATCGCTGAAATTCGCCGTCGCGGTCGCGATGGGGACGATGGTGTTTACCGTCGGCGGCGCGACGCTGGAGTTTTTTAAGGTTGCTATCGGCGGTATTCTGGCGGGTTTTGTGGTCAGTTGGCTGTATGGCCGATCGCTGCGTTTTTTGAGCCGCTGGGGCGGCGATGAGCCCGCGACGCAAATCGTCCTGCTATTTCTGCTGCCCTTCGCGTCTTACCTGATTGCCGAACATATTGGCGTCTCAGGCATTCTGGCCGCCGTTGCCGCCGGGATGACCATCACCCGATCTGGCGTAATGCGCCGTGCGCCGCTGGCAATGCGTTTGCGTGCTAACAGTACCTGGGCGATGCTGGAATTTGTCTTTAACGGTATGGTCTTTCTGCTGTTGGGACTGCAATTGCCGGGTATTCTGGAGTCTTCGCTGGCGGCGGCGGAAGCTGACCCGAATGTCGAAACCTGGATGCTCTTTACCGATATCGTGCTGATTTATGCGGCATTAATGCTGGTTCGCTTCGGCTGGCTGTGGGCCATGAAAAAGTTCAGCCTGCGCTTTTTGAAGAAGAAACCGATGGAGTTCGCCAACTGGACGTCACGTGAAATTCTGATTGCTTCCTTCGCTGGCGTTCGTGGGGCGATCACATTGGCTGGTGTGCTCTCTATACCGTTACTTTTACCGAATGGCAGCGGATTTCCGGCGCGTTATGAACTGGTATTCCTGGCGGCTGGCGTCATTCTGTTCTCGCTATTTGTCGGCGTGATCATGCTGCCGCTGCTGCTGCAACATCTGGAAGTCGCCGATCATGCGCAACAGTTGAAAGAGGAGCGTATCGCCCGTGCGGCGACGGCGGAAGTGGCGATTATCGCCATTCAGAAAATGGAAGAGCGTCTGGCGGCGGATACCGAAGAAAACATCGATAATCAGTTGCTTACTGAAGTAAGCTCTCGTGTCATTGGTAACTTACGTCGCCGTGCCGATGGACGAAACGATGTCGAAAGCTCCATACAGGAAGAAAACCTGGAGCGGCGTTTCCGTCTTGCCGCGCTGCGTTCCGAACGTGCCGAGTTGTATCATCTGCGCGCCACGCGAGAGATCAGCAATGAAACATTGCAAAAGCTGCTGCATGACCTGGATTTGATGGAAGCGCTGCTGATAGAAAATCAATAGTCCTTGTGGCCCGGTGGCGCGATGCTTACCGGGCCTGGGAGCACGACTATGATTTTAACCAAAACCCTTCGCAACAGGTTAACCATGCCCGAGCGCTGTGCGACAGATACACGCCCTCGCGCCAAATCATGCCCAACTGCCAGCGGAGATCGCTTTCCAGCGGCAGCCAGCGCAGCGTGGCCTTATCCAGGCGCTGACAAATCGGTTCCGGCAAAATGGCGATGCCGACGCCCGCTTGCACCATGGCGGCGAGAAAATCCCATTGCCCGCTGCGGACTGCAATCCGTGGTTTTACGTCATGCTGGCTAAATAAGGTCATCAACTGGCGGCTCAGAGCAAAATCTTCGTTGTAGATAAGAAGTGGATGCTCCGCCAGAGCTTCAGGCGCGATGGAGTCGCAGGTTATCCACTGACCGGAACGGGGGACCAGCACGCACAGCGGATGACTGAACAGCGATAACGTCGTCAGTCCGCTTGCTTCTTCCACCGGAAGCGCGGTCATCGCGACATCCAGCTCGCCATTCATTACTGCCTGCTGCACCGTCAGGCCGCCAAACTCCGAAATTTTTAGTTCAACGCCAGGGTAGCGTTGTCGAAACAAACTGATTGGCCCGGCCATCAACATGCCGACCATCGGGGGAATACCCAGCCGCAGCAAGCCTTTATTGAGATGGTTAATATCGCTCAACTCAGCCTCTAACTGGCGAAACTCAGCGAGGATCGCCAGACCGCGTTCAAACACCACGCGCCCGGTATCGGTCAGCAATAACTTACGTCCGTCGCGGATCAGTAGCGTACAGTTAAGCTCATCTTCAAGATTTTTCAGCATCTTGCTAATGGTGGGCTGGGTGACAAATAACTTCTCCGCTGCGCGGGTGAAACTTTGTTGGCGCACCACCTCGACAAAATAACGCAGCGTTCTGATATCCATGATTATTCCTTCCGACTATGTCTGCAATGATTTTAATTCATTTCTGCCCGTGACGGAGGTTCTCTATACTGGCGCTCCGTATTATTTTTCAGGACATTCCCTCATGGCTGTGGCGATAAGCCGCGTTACGCCTGCCGTTGTGCAACGACTCCAGGTACCGGTTCAGGTACTGCTATATGCAGGTTTATTCATTTTTTCCCAATATCTTGTCTCCTGGCTGCGCCTGCCGTTACCCGCGAATCTGGTCGGCATGGTGCTTATGCTGGCGCTGATCGTTTGCCGGATTATTCCGCTTAGCTGGGTACGCGCAGGCGCGCGCTGGCTGCTGGCGGAGATGCTGCTATTTTTTGTCCCCGCCGTCGTGGCGGTAGTGAACTATGCCCATCTATTGCTGGTGGACGGCTGGCGCATCTTCTCGGTGATAGCGATCAGTACCTTAATGGTACTCGGCGCGACGGCGTGGGTGGTGGATAAAGTATATCGCTATGAGATGAGCAGGCTAAACCGTGAATAACTTTCAGTTAAGCGTACTGTGCCTGGTTATTACGCTGGGGATTTACTTCGCCAATAAGCGTCTGTATCGCCGTTTTCGCAAACTGCCGTTGATGCCATTAGTGTTGACGCCGGCACTGCTGGTATTAATGCTGGTGTTCGGTCATATCTCCTGGCAAAACTACATTGGCGAATCGCACTGGCTATTGTGGCTACTCGGTCCGGCGACCATTGCCTTTGCGGTGCCGGTGTACGATAACCTCGCGATTATCAAACGTCACTGGATGTCGCTCACCGCTGGCGTAGTGACGGCGACGGTGGTGGCGGTCACCAGTTCCGTTTGGCTGGCGCGTCTGTTCACATTGTCGGATGAGATCCAGCGTAGTCTGGCGGTACGTTCCGTTACCACGCCGTTTGCGCTGGCGGCGGCAGAACCCCTGGGCGGGCAGCCGGATCTGGTGGCGTTGTTCGTGGTCGTCACTGGCGTGTTTGGCATGGCGGTCGGCGACGCGCTATTTTTGCGTCTCTCTATCCGGGAAGGCATGGCAAAAGGGGCCGGTTTCGGTGCGGCGTCACATGGGGCGGGCACGGCGCGCTCCTATGAACTTGGTCAGCAGGAGGGCGTTGTCGCCAGTCTGGTAATGATGCTGTCCGGCGTGGTGATGGTGCTGGCAGCCCCGCTGGTGGCGATGGTGATGTTCTGATTTTCCTCCGACCCACAGGGCCGGAGGAAACGGTAAGATTAATGCGCCCGCCCTTGTTCTACGCCGAATCCCGTTTGGGAGCGAATAAACTGAGCGCGGAACTGCTCACGTTCACGGTTGCCTTCTGCCGAGTTATCGGTGGCCGAGAAAAACCAGATCCCGAGGAACGCCATGCTGATAGAGAACAGCGCCGGATACTCATACGGGAAGATCGCTTTTTCGTGGCCGAGGATCTGCACCCAAATGGTAGGTCCAAGAATCATCAGCACCACCGCTGTCAGTAAACCTAGCCAGCCGCCCAGCATAGCGCCGCGCGTGGTCAGTTTTGACCAGTACATGGAAAGCAGAATGATGGGGAAGTTGCAGCTCGCGGCGATAGCAAACGCCAGGCCCACCATAAAGGCGATGTTCTGATTTTCAAACAGGACGCCGAGGATAATGGCGATCACGCCCAGCACCAGTACGGTGATTTTCGACACCTTTAGCTCTTCACGTTCGGTTGCGCCTTTGCGGAACACGTTGGCGTACAAATCATGTGATACCGCCGACGCGCCTGCCAGCGTGAGACCGGCGACAACCGCCAGGATAGTGGCGAAGGCCACGGCAGAGATAAAACCAAGGAACAGGTTGCCGCCTACCGCATTCGCCAGATGCACCGCCGCCATGTTGTTACCGCCGATGAGCGCTCCCGCAGCATCTTTATAGGCTGGATTCGCCCCCACCAGCATGATAGCGCCGAAGCCGATAATAAAGGTCAGAATGTAGAAATAGCCCATAAATCCAGTGGCGTAGAACACGCTCTTGCGCGCTTCGCGGGCATCGCTGACCGTAAAGAAACGCATCAGAATATGCGGCAATCCGGCGGTGCCGAACATCAGCCCCAGGCCCAACGACAGCGCCGAAATCGGGTCTTGCACCAACCCTCCGGGACTCATAATCGCCGCGCCTTTCGGGTGTACCGCCATGGCTTCGGTAAACAGATTATTGAAGCTAAAGCCGACGTGTTTCATCACCATAAAGGCCATAAAACTGGCGCCAAACAGCAGCAGGACGGCTTTGATAATTTGCACCCACGTTGTCGCCAGCATCCCGCCGAACAGCACGTACATCATCATCAGCACGCCGACCAGCACCACGGCGATGTGATAGTTGAGGCCGAACAGCAGTTCAATCAGTTTACCGGCGCCGACCATTTGGGCGATGAGATAAAGTGCTACCACCACCAGGGAGCCACAGGCTGAAAGAATACGGATTGGCCCCTGTTTCAGGCGGTAAGAGGCAACATCCGCAAAAGTATAACGTCCCAGATTACGCAGGCGCTCGGCAATCAAAAACAGGATGATTGGCCAGCCGACAAGGAAGCCCAGCGAATAGATCAGCCCGTCATAACCTGAGGTAAACACCAGCGCGGAAATGCCGAGAAATGACGCGGCGGA
Source organism: Salmonella enterica subsp. diarizonae (assembly GCF_008692785.1). Classification (GTDB taxonomy): domain Bacteria; phylum Pseudomonadota; class Gammaproteobacteria; order Enterobacterales; family Enterobacteriaceae; genus Salmonella; species Salmonella diarizonae. The sequence continues at coordinate 69,409 of NZ_VXJV01000013.1, read as the reverse complement.
CATATAGTCGCCGGCAATCGCCAGACCGTTCTGGAACCCGGTGATATTGCCGCCTGCGGTGTAGTAGTCGCTACGGGAACGTACACGTTTAGAGGCCCAGTACGTAATACCGAGCGTAAACACGACGAAAATCAAAAACATGATAATCGCCTGCCAGTTGGTGGGCTGGCGTTCAACCGCGCCGCTGATGGCATCCGCCGCATGAGCGGCGAAGGGGAGTGCGGCGGCGAGCGCCGTCAGAACTCTTTTCATAATGCTTTCACCTCATGCAGTACGGCGTTATTAAGACGATCGAATTCGCCGTTCGCTCGCCAGATATAAATTCCGGTCAAAACAAAAGAAATCACAATCACCCCGACCCCAATGGGAATCCCCCGGGTGACGCTGGTTCCCGCATGTAGAGGCGTGCCCAGCCAGCCAGGCGCGAAGGCGATCAGTAAAATAAAGCTGATATAAACCGCCAGCATGATAACCGACAGAATCGTGGCAAACCGTTGCCGTTTTTCAACTAATTCCCTGAAACGCGCACAGTCTTCTATCCGCTGATAAATTGGATCATTCATCACAGAGTCTCCAGAGGTATCCCCTTCGTCTTTCACGCCGCAGGCGCGTTGGCCGCACTCGCGCACCCCAGTCACATAGTGAACTATGCTGTTGGGGATGTGCTCGCTTGCCGCCTTCCTGCAACGCGAAATCCTTTGGGGAGGTTTTTTTATATTTCCCTCTCCCGGTTTGAGAGAGGGCAGGGGTAGGGTCGTAGGCCGGATAAAACGCTTTCGCGTTGCCATCCGGCATTTATGGTTATGACGGCATCGCGATGGCCTGCTTCTCTTCGAGCAGTTTCTCTACCACGCCAGGATCGGCGAGAGTCGAGGTATCGCCCAGATTGCTGGTATCGCCCGCCGCGATTTTGCGCAAAATACGGCGCATAATTTTGCCGGAACGGGTTTTTGGCAGTGAGTCGGTCCAGTGCAGCACGTCCGGCGTCGCCAGCGGGCCAATCTCTTTACGTACCCAGTTGCGCACCTCCGCGTACAGTTCTGGCGACGGCTCCTCGCCGTGGTTGAGCGTCACATAAGCGTAAATTGCCTGACCTTTGATAGTGTGTGGAATACCCACCACCGCCGCTTCGGCGATCTTCGGATGCGCCACCAGCGCCGACTCGATTTCCGCCGTACCCAGACGGTGGCCGGAGACGTTTAACACGTCATCCACGCGACCGGTGATCCAGTAATAGCCGTCTTCATCGCGACGCGCGCCGTCGCCGCTGAAATACATATTCTTAAAGGTAGAGAAATAGGTTTGCTCAAAACGTTCATGATCGCCGAACAGAGTGCGCGCCTGGCCCGGCCAGGAATCGGTGATGACCAGATTGCCTTCCGTCGCGCCTTCTTGCGGATGGCCTTCGTTATCCACCAGCGCAGGCTGTACGCCAAAGAAAGGACGGGTGGCGGAACCGGCTTTCAATTCGGTAGCGCCTGGTAGCGGCGTGATCATAAAACCGCCTGTTTCAGTCTGCCACCAGGTGTCGACGACCGGGCATTTTTCCTTGCCGATCTTCTTCCAGTACCATTCCCACGCTTCGGGGTTGATCGGCTCGCCGACGGAACCCAGAATGCGTAGTGAAGAACGGTCGGTGCCTTCAATGGCTTTATCGCCTTCCGCCATCAGCGCGCGGATTGCCGTCGGAGCGGTATAGAGAATGTTGACCTGGTGTTTGTCGACCACCTGGCACATGCGAGCGGGCGTCGGCCAATTCGGCACGCCTTCAAACATTAAGGTGGTCGCGCCGCAGGCCAGAGGACCATACAACAGATAGCTGTGCCCCGTCACCCAACCCACATCGGCGGTACACCAGTAAATATCGCCAGGGTGATAATCAAAGACATACTTAAAGGTGGTCGCGGCGTAGACCAGATAGCCGCCGGTGGTGTGCAGCACGCCTTTCGGCTTGCCGGTGGAGCCGGAGGTATAAAGGATAAACAGCGGATCTTCGGCATTCATCGCTTCAGGCTGGTGTTCAGGGCTGGCTTTTTCAATCAGATCGCGCCACCACAGGTCGCGGTCTTCTTGCCAGTCAATGTTGCCGCCGGTGCGCTTCAGGACGATCACATGCTCAACGCTAGTGACATTCGGGTTTTTCAGCGCGTCATCGACATTCTTTTTCAGCGGGATACTGCGTCCGGCGCGTACACCTTCGTCAGCGGTGATCACCAGTCGCGAGCTGGAGTCGATAATGCGTCCGGCGACGGCTTCTGGCGAGAACCCCCCGAAGATCACCGAATGCACCGCGCCGATGCGGGCGCAGGCCAACATTGCCACCGCCGCTTCCGGCACCATCGGCATATAAATCGCCACCACATCGCCTTTTTTAATGCCCAGATCCAGCAGCGTATTCGCGAAACGGCAGACATCGCGATGCAGTTCGCGATAAGAGATATGTTTACTCTGCGACGCGTCATCGCCTTCCCAGATAATGGCGGTGCGATCGCCATTTTCCTGCAAATGGCGGTCAAGACAGTTCGCCGCCAGATTCAGCGTGCCGTCCTCGTACCATTTAATCGACACATTGCCTGGCGCAAAGGAGGTGTTTTTCACTTTTTGGTACGGGGTGATCCAGTCGAGAATTTTTCCCTGTTCGCCCCAAAACGTATTGGGGTCGTTAATAGACTGTTTATATTTAGTCTCATACTGCTCTGGATTTATCAGGCAACGATCCGCAACATTGGCGGGAATGGCGTGTTTATGTGTTTGGCTCATGCTGTTGTTCTCCTTGTAAGATGTTAATGATATGTCGCATAAACGTTAAATGTAGGGTCTTAATAAGTTTTGTTTAGTATTTGGGCGACAGATCACGCAAAAAGGGAACTGTGCAAATAAGCAGCAATGTTTTTTTTGATTGTGTCCCGCAAAATTAGATAAATTTTCGGGATAACATGACGTTATATGAAATTTTTTTTAAAAAGTGATCCGTGTCCGGAAATCACAAAAGAGAGGGAGTTTTGTCCAGGCTACTAACTCTAAAGTGGTATTTTACATACACTTACAATTGATTAAAGACAACATTTTAAGTGTGGTTATTTGTTACACATAGAGGGGAGCAATGTAATAACAGTATTTGTGCGGTTGCTGTTATGGAAAACGATAAAAAATCGCCATTAAAGATAATGGCGCAATCTGGATGAGACCTCTATGGCAAGGAAAACACTACGCGCACGCCGTTTCTTCAGCCTTATATTTCCTTTTTTCTTCATTACCTCTGTTTACGCTGAGCAAACGCCTGTATCTGCAAAAACCGTTACTGTTGAAGCGAAAAATGAAACGTTCGCGCCTCAACACCCCGACCAATATCAGTCATGGAAAGCGACGTCAGAACAGTCTGCCCGTGAAGATGCGCTGGCGGAAGACCCTCGTCTGGTGATCTTGTGGGCGGGATATCCCTTCTCCCGTGATTACAACAAACCACGCGGCCACGCGTATGCGGTAACTGACGTGCGCGAAACGCTGCGTACCGGCGCGCCAAAAACGGCGGAAGACGGCCCGCTGCCAATGGCCTGCTGGAGCTGTAAAAGCCCTGATGTCGCGCGCCTTATCCAGCAAGAGGGCGAAGACGGCTACTTTCATGGCAAATGGGCGCGCGGTGGCCCGGAAATTGTCAACGATTTGGGCTGTGCCGACTGCCATAACACCGCTTCGGACGATTTCGCCCAGGGGAAACCCGCGTTAACGTTGTCACGTCCCTATGCCGAACGGGCGATGGAGGCTATCGGCAAACCGTTTGATAAAGCGGGACGGTTTGATCAGCAATCGATGGTCTGTGGACAGTGCCATGTTGAGTACTACTTTGAGGGTAAAAATAAAGCCGTTAAATTCCCGTGGGACGAAGGCATGAAGGTCGAAAATATGGAGAAATATTACGACGCCATCGCTTTCTCCGACTGGACAAACTCGTTGTCGAAAACGCCAATGCTCAAAGCGCAGCACCCGGAATATGAAACCTGGAGCGCGGGCATTCACGGTAAGAATAACGTGACCTGTATCGACTGCCACATGCCGAAAGTACAGAACGCCGAAGGCAAGCTCTACACCGACCATAAAATCGGCAACCCGTTCGACAATTTCGCCCAAACCTGCGCCAACTGCCATACCCAGGATAAAGCTACGCTGCAAAACGTGGTGGCCGAACGCAAGCAGGCGATTCACGATCTGAAAATCAAAGTAGAAGATCAGCTGGTTCATGCCCACTTCGAAGCGAAAGCCGCATGGGATGCGGGGGCGACAGACGCGGAAATGAAACCGATTCTGAACGATATTCGCCACGCGCAGTGGCGTTGGGATCTGGCGATTGCGTCACACGGTATTCATATGCATGCTCCGGAAGAAGGTCTACGGATGTTAGGCAGCGCGATGGATAAAGCCGCGGATGCCCGCACTAAACTGGCGCGACTGCTGGCAACCAAAGGCATTACCCATGAAATCCCGCTGCCGGATATTTCGACGAAAGAGAAGGCGCAGAAAGCGATTGGTTTGAATATGCAACAAATCAACGCCGAGAAGCAGGACTTCCTGAAAACGGTTGTACCGCAGTGGGAAGATCAGGCGCGTAAAAACGGTCTGTTAAGCCAATAACCCCTTTCCGCCTCGCAAGGGGCGGATAACGTAATGGAGTGAATATGAGCGTATTACGTTCGTTATTAACTGCCGGGGTGCTGGCGTCAGGCCTGTTCTGGAGCCTGAATGGGATAACTGCCGCCCCCGCCACCGCCCAGCAACCTGAACAACGCTGGACGGTCACCCAGCAGCGTAATCCGGATGCTGCCTGTCTGGACTGTCACAAACCGGAGACCGAAGGTATGCACGGTAAACATACGGGCGTTATCAACCCGAACAACAAATTGCCGGTAACCTGTACCAACTGCCACGGTCAGCCGTCGCTTCACCACCGTGAAGGGGTGAAAGATGTAATGCGTTTTAACGACCCGATGTATACGGTGGAGCAACAGAACAGCGTCTGTATGTCCTGCCATCTGCCTGAACAACTGCAAAAAGCGTTCTGGCCGCACGATGTTCATGTCACTAAAGTGGCCTGCGCCAGTTGCCACTCCCTGCATCCGCAGCAAGATACGATGCAGACGCTAAGTGAGAAAGGGCGGATCAAAATATGCGTGGATTGCCACAGCGATCAGCGTACTAATCCGCACTTTAATCCGGCGTCCGTTCCGTTGCTTAAGGAGCAGCCATGAGTTGCACCCGACGTCAATTTATTACCCGCGTCGGCGCGCTGGCGGCGGTCAGCGGGATGGCAGGACGCGTTGTAGCGAACACGTTGAATATTAACGGCGTGCGTTATGGCATGGTGCATGACGAATCGCTATGCATCGGCTGTACCGCCTGTATGGATGCCTGTCGGGAAGTGAATCAAGTACCGGAGGGCGTATCGCGACTGACCATTATCCGCAGCGAGCCGCTGGGAACGTTTCCGGAGGTGAAGTACCGTTTCTTTCGTCACTCATGCCAGCACTGCGACCATGCGCCCTGCGTTGACGTCTGCCCGACCGGCGCATCATTCCGCGATGCCGCCAGCGGTATTGTCGATGTGAACCCGGACCTTTGCGTCGGCTGCCAGTATTGTATCGCCGCGTGTCCCTACCGCGTGCGCTTTATCCATCCGGTCAGTAAGACGGCGGATAAGTGCGATTTTTGCCGGAAAACCCGGCTAAAAGAGGGCCGGTTGCCTGCCTGCGTCGAATCCTGTCCAACTAAAGCCCTGACCTTCGGCAATCTGGACGATCCTGATAGTGAGATCTCCCGTCTGCTGCGCGAGAAACCGACTTATCGCTACAAGCTGGCGCTGGGGACGAAACCGAAGGTTTATCGCGTTCCCTTTAACTATGGGGAGGTGAGCCAATGACAAACGCGTCTGCATTTCATTTTGACTCGCTGGTCTGGGACTGGCCCATTGCCATCTATTTGTTTTTGATTGGTATTTCCGCCGGGCTGGTCACGCTGGCTATTCTACTGCGCCGCTTCCATCCACAAGCCGGCGGGGCAGACAGTACCTTATTGCGCACTACACTGGTCGTCGGACCCGGGGCGATTATTCTTGGCCTGCTGATTCTGGTCTTCCACCTGACGCGCCCGTGGACCTTCTGGAAACTGATGTTTCACTACAGCTTTACCTCGGTGATGTCGATGGGAGTGATGCTGTTCCAGCTCTATATGGTGGTACTGATACTGTGGTTGGCGAAAATCTTTGAAAAAGAGGTTATTGCCCTCCAACAGCGCTGGCTACCGCGGCTGGGCCTGGTGCAAAGCGTGTTAACCCTGCTGACGCCGCTCCATCGCGCCCTTGAGACCGTGATGCTGGTACTGGCGGTACTGCTCGGCGCGTATACCGGCTTTCTGCTGTCGGCGCTGAAATCCTATCCGTTCCTCAATAACCCGATCCTGCCGGCGTTGTTTCTGTTCTCCGGCATATCCTCCGGCGCGGCGGTAGCGCTGATCGCGATGGCGTTACGCCATAACAGCAATCCGCACAGCACCGAGGCGCGCTTTGTACACCGCATGGAAACCCCGGTGGTGTGGCTGGAAATCTTCCTGTTGGCGGCCTTTTTTATTGGGCTGGCGCTGGGTGATGACGGCAAAATGCGGGCGCTGGCAGCCGCGTTGGGCGGCGGATTCTGGAGCTGGTGGTTCTGGCTTGGCGTCGTAGGACTGGGATTGATTATCCCGATGCTGCTGAAACCGTGGGCAAACCGTAGCGTAACGTTTCACGGCGTGTTGGCCGTTTGCGGTGCCAGTTTGACCGGCGTGCTGCTGCTGCGCTTTTTCATTCTTTATGCGGGACAGCTAACGGTTGCATAATCTGGACATCTTCCTTCCTGAAGCCGGATTTCTGGCGCTGTTGTTGAGTCTTGGGGTCAACGTGTTGACCCCGCTGGCGACGTGGTATGGGATTGGTCAGCATTGGTGTGGCGTCATGCGCCTGACGACCTGCGGCGCGTGGACGGCATTCACGCTGCTGCTACTGGCGTTTGCGATTCTGGTTAGCTGTTTTCTGACCAGCGACTTTTCGGTCGTTTATGTTGCGCAGCATAGCCATAGTCAGTTGTCATGGGGACTTAAACTGGCGGCGGTATGGGGCGGCCATGAAGGCTCGCTCCTGCTGTGGGCGCTGCTTCTTTCGGGGTGGACGGCGCTATTCGCCTGGCGCACCCGGCATGAATTTGACGCGCTTTTTCCACTGACCCTGAGCATCTTGTCCCTCATTATGGCCTCGTTGCTGCTGTTTATCATGCTGTGGTCCGATCCGTTTCTGCGTATTTTTCCTCCCGCCATTGAAGGGCGAGACCTTAATCCCATGCTGCAACATCTGGGGCTGATCTTACATCCGCCGCTGCTCTATCTGGGTTATGGCGGACTGATGACCGCGGCGAGCGTAGCACTGGCCTCGCTACTGTGTGGCGGCTTTAACGCGGCAACCGCCTGGGTTTGCTGGCGTTGGGCGTTACCCGGCTGGTGCGCTCTGACGCTGGGTATCATTCTCGGATCGTGGTGGGCGTATTGCGAACTGGGCTGGGGCGGCTGGTGGTTCTGGGACCCGGTGGAAAATGCCTCTTTGCTGCCGTGGCTTGCCGCCAGCGCGTTGCTGCACAGCCTGTATGTCAGCCGCCAGCGCGGGAGCTTCCGTCACTGGTCGTTGCTGCTGGCGATACTGACGTTGATCCTCTCGCTGCTGGGAACGCTGATTGTGCGTTCCGGCATTCTGATTTCCGTCCATGCTTTTGCGTTAGATAACGTGCGCGCGGTGCCGCTGTTTACCCTTTTTGCCGCGTTAAGTCTGGCATCGCTTGGTCTGTACGGCTGGCGGGCGCGGGAGCAGTATCCGGCGACACGTTTGGGCGGCGGATCGCGCGAAACGTTCATTCTGGCGACGCTGCTGCTCTTTAGCGCCGTCTTGTTGATCGTACTGGTCGGGACGCTCTACCCCATGATTTATGGTTTGATGGGCTGGGGAAGGCTTTCGGTGGGCACGCCCTATTTTAATCGCGTCACGCTGCCGTTTGGCCTGCTGATGCTGGTGGTTATCGTGCTTGCGACGGTAAGCCGCCGGACACGTTCTCTGCATCGTCAGCTTCCGGCGTTGCTGGCGCATACGGGCGTATTTATCTTCGCCGCCGGGATTATGGTTTCCAGCGTCAGTCGACATGAGATCAGCCTTAACCTCAGCCCCGGTCAGCAGGTGGTACTGGCGGGCTATACCTTTCGTTTCGAGCGTCTGGATCTGACTGCTCACGGAAATTACACCACCGAGAAAGCGCTGATTACCCTTTCGAAAGATGACCAGGTGATTGGCCGCCTTGTGCCGGAACGGCGCTTTTATGTCGCGCGGCGCCAGCAAATGATGGAGCCGGGGATTCACTGGAACCTGCTACATGACTGGTATGCGGTGATGGGCGAGAAAACGGGAGAGGAGCGGTATGCTATGCGTTTTTATGTGCAGACTGGCGTCCGTTGGGTCTGGGGCGGCGGGCTGATGATGATCGTCGGGGCATTGCTGAGCGGCTGGCGAGGGAGGAGACGTGATGTGTAAGTTAATCACAGCGTTGCCGGATGGCGTCGCGGATGCCTTATCCGGCAAAACGCGTTTACTTTTCATCTGTGTCTTGTTTTTCTTCGCTTTCACTGCCCATGCTCAGGTGGTGGACACCTGGCGCTTCGAAAACACGCAACAGCAGGAAAAAGCCCTGCGCGTTGCCAGCCAGCTACGCTGCCCGCAGTGTCAGAATCAAAATTTACTGGAATCCAATGCGTCGGTCGCGGTCAGTATGCGCCATCAGGTCTATACCATGGTGGCGGAAGGTAAAGATGAAGCGGAAATTACCGCCTGGATGACCCGGCGTTACGGCGATTTTGTTCGCTACGATCCGCCGCTGACCGCGCAAACGCTTCTGCTATGGGCGCTGCCGTGTCTACTGTTGTTGCTGGTGGGTATTATTCTCTGGCGAGCCGGCATTTGTCAGCGTACAGAGAAGGAGGAAACATGAGTTTGCCAGCGAACGTCACGACGACATTACGCCCGCTACCCGTAAAGCGTCTGGCGGCTGCGGCGGTGTTGATGGTGGCTGCCTGTATCGGCGGCTATATGTTGACGCCGAAATGGCAGGCTGTGCGTAGCGAGCAACAGCGTCTGGCCGATCCGCTACGTGACTTTACAAACCCGCAAACGCCAGAGGCGCAGCTTTCCATGCTGCAAGAAAAAATCCGCGCCAATCCGCAGGATAGCGAGCAATGGGCGCGGCTGGGCGAGTATTATCTCTATCGCAATGCGTATGACAATGCGCTGTTGGCATATCGTCAGGCGTTGCGTCTGCGAGGAGATAACGCGCAGCTTTTCGCCGCGCTGGCAACGGTGCTGTATTACCAGTCCGGGCAACATATGACGCCTGCGACTCGTGAAATGATTAACAAAGCGTTAGCGCTGGATGCGACAGAAGTGACCGCGCAGATGCTGCTGGCGGCGGATGCGTTTATGCAGGCGGATTATGCGCGAGCCGTGTCGCTGTGGCAAACCTTACTGGATGCAAACTCGCCGCGAGTGAACCGCGCGCAACTGGTAGAGGCCATTAATTTGGCAAAATTGTTACAAAATCGGCAGAAATAATTTTTTCTTTTTTGTGATTTGCGCCGTGCGCGCTGTTTAAAAAAACGGCGAATGAATCACGGATAAAAATTAATTACCTCAGTGTATTATTCGTTTTTGTCGAAATAAAAAACTTTCCATAACAAATAGTTATTCATCATTAACGCCATAAACTCGCGTTATTATGCATAAAAGCAGCCAAAAGCCCTGTTATGAAAGGGTTGCGCAAGACGCTATGCAAATGATACTGATTATGCGCGTTAAAAAACTCTACAAACCAACGCAACACAAATCATACCCTTTCAGTATGTATTGCTCTCATGCTTTTGACGGAGAGCAACGCTTCATCGAGGAAGTCTGTTGTTATGAAAAACTTGAAAGTCAGCCTGGCCTGGCAAATTTTGCTGGCTATGGTGCTGGGCATTCTGCTGGGCAGCTATCTGCATTATCACAGTGACAGCCGTGAATGGCTGATTGCCAATCTGTTGTCGCCTGCCGGCGATATCTTTATCCATCTGATTAAAATGATCGTCGTGCCGATCGTGATCTCGACTTTGATTGTCGGCATCGCCGGCGTTGGCGATGCGAAACAGCTAGGCCGTATCGGCGCAAAAACCATTCTCTATTTTGAACTGATCACCACGGTGGCGATTATCCTCGGCATTACGCTGGCGAATGTCTTTCAGCCAGGCTCAGGCATTGATATGTCGCAACTGGCGACCGTCGATATTTCGAAATACCAGAACACCACGGCGGAAGTACAAAGTCATGCGCATGGGCTGATGGGGACGATACTGTCGCTGGTGCCGACCAATATCATCGCATCGATGGCCAAAGGGGATATGCTGCCGATTATCTTTTTCTCGGTCCTGTTTGGGCTGGGGTTATCGTCCCTGCCGGCAACACACCGCGAACCGCTGGTGACGGTATTTCGTTCCATTTCTGAGACCATGTTTAAAGTCACTCATATGGTGATGCGCTATGCGCCAGTGGGCGTTTTTGCGCTGATCGCCGTCACGGTGGCGAATTTTGGTTTCGCGTCGCTGTGGCCGCTGGCGAAACTGGTGCTGCTGGTACACTTTGCCATTATTTTCTTTGCTCTGGTGGTGCTGGGCATCGTGGCGCGCCTGTGCGGGTTAAGTATCTGGATTCTGATTCGCATTCTGAAAGATGAATTGATTCTGGCGTACTCGACCGCCAGCTCTGAGAGCGTGCTGCCGCGCATTATCGAGAAGATGGAGGCTTACGGCGCGCCAGCCTCTATCACCAGCTTCGTGGTGCCGACCGGTTACTCGTTTAACCTCGACGGTTCCACTTTATATCAGAGTATCGCCGCCATTTTTATCGCGCAGCTATATGGTATCGACCTGTCGCTGTGGCAGGAAATTGTACTGGTGCTGACGCTGATGGTGACGTCGAAAGGGATTGCCGGCGTGCCGGGCGTTTCCTTCGTGGTGTTACTGGCGACGCTGGGCAGCGTGGGCATTCCGCTGGAAGGGCTGGCGTTTATCGCCGGTGTTGACCGTATCCTCGACATGGCGCGTACTGCGCTAAATGTGGTGGGCAATGCGCTGGCGGTGCTGGTGATTGCCAAGTGGGAACACAAGTTTGACCGCAAAAAAGCGCTGGCCTACGAGCGCGATGTGCTGGGGAAATTTGATAAGACCGCCCAGTAATGGGTGGTAGAGCGTCGGATGGCAGTCCGCCATCCGGCAGTAAACATCAACCATTCGTTAGCGTTTCGAACTCTTCGCAACCGGTATCAAACCCTTCCAGACAGCTTTGATTCAACCAGTGCAGCGCCTTCTGCTTGTTCTTTTCAATAAAGCCCGGTTCACCGTTTAAAAACATCATTCCCGCCCAGTATTCTGAATAGCCGGTACGGGAAATGGCGGAACTGCGTTTGAAATACCAGGCGGCTTTTTCATCATCGGCGGCAATGCCCACGCCGTTGGCGTAAATCAGGCCAAGCAACATTTGCGCATCCACCGCGGAGTCGTTATCCAGATCTTCAGAGGCGTTTTGCAGCAGCGAGATGGCTTTTGGGTAGTCCGGGCGTCCTGCCTGAGTGTTGACCAGGATCCGCGCCAGCGTAATTTCCCCCGTTTTACTGCCCGCATTTACCGCCTTTTCAGCCAGCTTTTTCGCGTCGGGATAATCCAGGCTTACCGGATTAGTGATTTTGATTTGCGCCAGTAATGCGCAGGCGTCAGCATCGCCATTGTCGGCGGCTTTTTGCGCCCAGTATTCGGCTTTGTTCAAATCGCCATAGCTCAACCAACTGTCGGCCAGAAAATATTGTGCGCGTCTGTCACCTGCCTCTGCTGCCTGCAAATACTGGCTACCTGGCTCAGGATCTGCGGCATGGGCAAAGAATGTCATAAACAACATCAATGCAAGAAGTGGTTTCATTTTGAATTTTATTTAGGGTACGGAAAAGACAGTATAAAGAGATCGTATGGATAAAAAAACAGCCTCTTGGAATGGACTGTCCAACTTTATGGGGTCAGTCCAGAACGAGGCTGTTTTCAATGTTAAAGATGCCACCTATCCGACCTACAGTGAGATGTTCGCCTGTAAGCCTGATAAGGCGTAGCGCCATCAGGCAATTCTCATCACCCCATTGCGCTTTCGCGCAGGCGGGTTTTCAGCTTGTTGTACTCATCAATCACATACTGCTCGGCGGCTCGCTGATCGGCGATCGGCTCAACGCGTACGGCGCAGTATTTGTACTCCGGCGTTTTCGTAATCGGGCTTAGGTTTTCAGTCACCAGCTCGTTACAGGCGCCAATCCACCACTGGTAGGTCATGTAAATCGCCCCTTTGTTCGGGCGATCGCTGACCTGCGCGCGGGTGATGATTTTGCCTTTGCGCGAATGAACCCACACCAGCGCTTCATCTTCAATGCCCAGACGCGCGGCGTCGGCGGTATTGATTTGCGCATAGCCCGGTTCGTCCGCCAGCGCGGCCAGCGCTGCACAGTTACCGGTCATCGAACGGCAGGAGTAGTGGCCGACTTCGCGCACCGTCGACAGTACCATCGGGTACTCTTCGGTGAGTTTATCGATAGGTGCTACCCAGTCGCAGGTGAAGAACTGCGCCAGACCGTTGGGGGTATCGAACTTCTCTTTAAAGAGGTACGAGGTTCCCTGATCGGCATCCGAGGTGTCACGGCATGGCCACTGGATATAGCCCAGTTCACCCATTTTCTCGTAAGTGGCCCCGTAGAAATCCGGGCACAGATGACGCAACTCATCCCAGATCTCCTGGGTGTTGTTGTAGTGCATCGGATAGCCCATCCGGGTGGCGATCTCACTGATAATCTGCCAGTCGGTTTTCAGATCCCACTTAGGCTCAACGGCTTTAAAGAAGCGCTGGAAACCACGGTCAGCCGCCGAGAAGACGCCTTCATGCTCGCCCCACGAGGTAGACGGTAAAATCACATCCGCCGCCGACGCGGTTTTGGTCATGAAGATGTCCTGCACGATGACCAGTTCCAGATCTTCAAACGCTTTACGTACCGCAGAGAGCTCCGCATCGGTTTGCAGCGGATCTTCACCCATAATGTACGCCGCGCGTACTTCGCCATGCGCCGCACGGTGCGGCAGCTCGCTGATGCGATAGCCGGTATGCGCAGGCAGACTTTCTACGCCCCAGGCTTTAGCGAATTTCTCACGATTTTCCGGGAACTTAACGTACTGGTAGCCCGGATACGTATCCGGCAACGCGCCCATATCGCACGCGCCCTGAACGTTGTTCTGGCCGCGAACCGGGTTAACGCCCGCGCTTGGTTTGCCGAGGTTGCCGGTCAGCATCGCGAGGCTGGTCAGTGAACGCACGGTTTCCACACCCTGATAGAACTGGGTGACGCCCATACCCCACAAGATCGCCGCGCTTTTCGCGCTGGCATACATCCGCGCCGCCTGACGAATTTCCTGTGCGCTCACGCCAGTAATCTCTTCGACGGACTCCGGCGTATAGCCTTCGACAATCTTACGGTACTCTTCAAAACCTTCGGTACGGCTGGCGACAAACGCTTTGTCGTACAGGTTTTCTTCAATAATGACATGACCCATGGCGTTGAGCAGCGCGATATTCGAGCCGTTTTTCAACGCGATATGCATGTCAGCGATGCGCGCGGTTTCAATTTTTCGCGGATCGCAGACGATAATTTTCGCCCCGTTGCGTTTAGCGTTAATCACGTGATTCGCCACGATAGGGTGGGAATCCGCCGGGTTATACCCGAAGACGAACACTAAATCGGTGTTATCAATTTCGTTAATCGCATTACTCATTGCGCCGTTACCGACCGATTGGTGCAGACCTGCAACCGATGGGCCGTGTCAGACGCGAGCGCAGCAGTCAACGTTATTGGTACCAATAACGGCGCGCGCGAATTTTTGCATTACATAGTTGGTTTCATTTCCGGTACCGCGAGAGGAGCCGGTCGTCTGGATTGCATCCGGACCGTACTTCGCTTTGATGGCGCTCAAACGTTCAGCGACGTAATTGAGTGCTTCATCCCAGGAAACAGATTCCAGTTTGCCGCCACGCTGGCGACGGATCATTGGGGTTTTCAGGCGCGGGGTCAGGATCTGGGTATCATTAATAAAATCCCAGCCGTAGTAGCCCTTCAGACACAGGGTACCCTGGTTGGTTTTCCCCTGCGCCGCCTCAGCCCGGACGATTTTGCCGTTATCGACCACCAGGTTGATTTTGCAACCTGATGCGCAATACGGGCAAACCGTGACGACTTTTTTCATCGGTTTCGCTCCAGTTAATCAAATCGCGCATACGCGCTGTCGCCCTCAGTATGCATGTTTTATGCCACTTTTTTAGTGTGGACTTCCCCTGATATTACGGGCGAATTTTGCTCAAGACCCTGACGAAAAACAGGCTATCGTCAGTTTTGACGTGTCGAAAGAAAATGCCGCATGACATTTATCAGTCCTGCTCGGTTTTTGCGGCCTGATAGCCGCCGCCCGGTGATTTGATAAGCTGGATACTCTGAATAATGCGTAGGGTATCCAACATCAGCAGCGAAACTTGTTCGCTCAACACGGGAAGTCTGGCTTCGGTGGCCTGTAATCGACTTCCCGGCCCCTGTTTTAACGCCGCCTCGGCGGAGGCCTGGGTATAACGCGTGGCGTCTACCCGCTGTGCCTGTATGGCGCGCTGATCATTAAGCGTTTGCAGATGGGTGCCGTTGATCGCCACATTACGCACGGCGTTGAGTACGGACTGGTTATACCGTTCCATCAATATATTGCTGGTGGCCCTGGTGCTTGCCAGGTTGGCATTCAGGCGTCCTCCGTCGAAAAGCGGCAGGCGTAAGCCCGGAATGAAGTTGATTTGTTTACTGGTGTTTTTAAACAAATTATCCAGATGGATAGAATCAAGACCAAAGAAGGCTTTGATATCAAAGCTGGGATAGAACAGGGCGCTGGCGCGTTGATATCAAATTTGTAGTCTTCGGCACGATAGAATGGTTTCCCGCTGGCGGTTTTTAGAATACCCTGCCCCAGCAGGGGAGCGATAAACCCGCGCTGCACATCGGCAAAGTCCTGCCGATCGCTGAACGGCAGGTTCTTCGTGTATTATTGATTAACCTGTTGGGTATAGGCGGTAGCATCTTTCGCAGATTCAGCCGCGAAAGCGGTATGAATAAAAAGACCAGATGCGCAGATAACAGCAATAAACATCCTGCTTAAACGGAATAACTTCTCGTTATTCATATAAGTCTCCATTTAACATTTGTGTAGTGAATTTATTTATTCGAAGGGAATTCGGTCTGGTGGTCCCTGCTATCATAAAACCGAATTTATTATTTTTATATTCAATGTGTTTTGGCGGATTAACACCAGCACAGCGCGTATTTATTTTTTAAGATTAAAGCGTGAAAGCAAGAAATCTGTTTTTCAGATTGTGGCGAAATAAGGTATACCCGAGCCCGACAAGCGGGCTTACTCCAGAACGATTTCCATCCCGTCATAGCCAGCTTCAATACCATCAGGCAGCATGTTCGCCATCATCCACGTATCAAATTGATGGCTGATATGAGTAACAATGACCCGCGGGCAACGAATCACCTCCTTAATAGCAATAACTCTGTTTAAGTCGTTGTGGTTACGCGGCGGCGCGGGGAGTGGTTCATGGCTACAGTCGATCACGACTACCTGTAGGGCGTTGTTGAGGAGAAATTTTAGGGTGTTATCGGGTAAGCCAGCGGTATCAGATAACCATGCTACGCGACGGTGTGCCGATTCCAGCAGGTAGCCAAAGGTCAGTTTTGAGTGGTTGAGCGGTAGTGGCGTTACCTGCAATCCCTGTAAATCAAACGTTACAAAAGGCTCAACGGTGTAGCTGAAATCAAGGATGCCAGGGTGCTTAAACAGATCGTCGCACCCCTGCTCATCCGGCGGGCCATAAACCGGGATCGATGCCCCGACACCCCAGCGTAACGGAAACAATCCCTGCACATGATCCATATGATAATGGGTGAGCAAAAACTGCCGGAACGAGCCGGCGGGCCAGCGATCTGTCAGATCGTGGAGACCCGCATCGATCAAGGTGACGGCATCGTTGAATTTGACCACGCCGCTACAGGGGCGACGGCGAAACCGGGGCTGCATTTGCGCCCGACGGCAGGCAGGGCAGTCGCAGCCGTATGCCGGTACGCCCTGCGCGCCGCCGGTGCCTGTCAGCGTAATGATAAAACTCATCAATGCCTCACAGCATTTTGGTGAAGCGGAAGTGGCTCTGCGCATAACCTTCGCGTAGATAGAATCGATGAGCGTCGTGGCGCTTAATGCTGGTGGAAAGCTCCGTCATCTCCGCGCCCGCCCGACGCGCTTCCTCTTCCGCCCAGGCCAACAGTGTGCTCCCCACCTTCAACCCACGCGCCTGCGGCATCACCACCAGCTCCTGAATTTCGCCGATCCAGTTCGCATGATGAAGGTGAAACTGTATATGCAGGCCGATCATGCCAACCACCTCTCCATTGTAAAGCGCTAAATGATATCGAAAATGGGGGTCCTGCAAGTTAGCGGCGAATCCTTCTCTAAGGGCTTGATAATTAATTTCATCTTGCTTCAGCTCACAGATAAGCGCGTAAACGGAATCGATATCCTCTGCCGTTGCGCGACGTAATTCACAGACTGGCATAATGTTCCTCCTTACGTCCCATCAAAATGAGCAGTCTTTCGACAGACTGTAGCAAACTTCCGTCATTATTAACGGTAGGACAGTTAAACGGCGGATAATGCGCCGCTCGCTCCAGACGGGCGGCGATTTCGGCGTCATTTTCTCGCCCGCGCATCTGCAGTCGCTGGCGTAAAATATCGGGTGAAACCGTCAAGCAAACCGGTAATAGAGAAACGCCGTAGCGCGCCTGCGCCTGCGGCAGATGTGCGCGTGAACCGTTGACCACCACGTCAAAACCGGCGTGCAGCCAGAGATCGATTTCAATACCGAGACCGTAATAAAAACCGTTAGCATACCAGCTCAGCGCCAGCAGGTTTTGTCCCGCACGAATGAAAAACTCTTTTTCACTCAACGCGATATGGTTTTCATTACCCGCATTGGCCGCCCGAGTAATGTAGCGGTGAGCGATAAGCAACTGTTCATGTTCCTGCTGACGAAGTTCCGCCAGCAAACTGTCTTTACCGGAGCCGGATGGCCCCATTAACCAGATCAGTTTTCCCATCGTTAAAACACCCTTTTCCCCTGACGCCAGACATGATCGATATGGACGTGATCGCCTTTACGGTGCGCCAGCACCAGATCGGCGCGTTTCCCTTGCGCGACGACGCCGCGATCATCCAGCTTGAGCGCCCGCGCGGGATTGCGTGTTACCAGACAAATGGCCTGCGGCAGGGTAAACGTGTTACTGGCGTCATCCGTGACGCGAAACGCCGCATCCAGCAGGCTGGCGGGGTAATAGTCGGAAGAGAGAATATCCAGCAGCCCCAGTTCAGCCAGCTTATGGGCTGCCACGTTGCCGGAGTGCGAACCGCCGCGCACGATATTCGGCGCGCCCATCAGTACATTCATCCCATGCTGACGTGAGGCTTTTGCGGCTTCAAAGGTGGTAGGAAATTCGGCGATTACGCTGCCCATCAGATGCGATTCATGCACATGTGCGTAAGTGGCGTCATCGTGGCTTGCCAGGGCGATATGACGTGCCTGACACATCGCGGCGATGGACTGACGATTCGGGGTGGACCATCGTTCGGCCAGCGCGATCTGTTCCGCTTCAAAACGATCCATTTCGTCGTCGGTCAGATGATATTTTCCCTGGTAATACTCGCGATATTTCTCAAGACTGACGTACTGGCGCTGACCTGGCGAGTGATCCATCAGCGACACCAGGGTGACGGCGTCGCGATCGGCTAGCTTTTCAAACAGCGGCAGGGTGGTGTGATGCGGTAGCTCGCAGCGCAGATGTAAACGATGTTCGGCGCGGTTGAGTCCGCGTTTTTGCGTCTCTTCCACGGCATTGATCATCTTCTCCAGGTTTTCCAGACGGTCGCCGCCGTCGCGCACATCACCAATGGCGACAGCGTCCAGCACGGTAGTAATGCCGCTGGCGACCATCAGCGCATCATGGCTGCTCATCGCCGAATGAGCAGGCCAGTCGACCTTAGGACGCGGGGTGAAGAATTTGTCGAGGTTATCGGTATGCAGCTCTATTAACCCCGGCAGCAGCCAGCCGCCTTCGCCATCCAGCGCTGCAGGAAGGCGGCTACGGCTTTCAGCGAAGGCACGGATAACTCCGTCCTGCATTTCCAGCGAACCCTGTACCACATCATCTTCCAGTACCAGTTTTACATTATTGATAATCATGAGGTGATTCCCATCGCATGCAAACGATCCGCCACGCGGTCGCGCACGGCCTGGTCATGAAAAATACCGACGATGGCCGCGCCGCGCGCTTTGGCTTCGGTAATCAGCGTGACCACAGCGGCACTGTTGTTGGCGTCCAGCGAGGCGGTAGGTTCATCCAGCAACAAAATCGGATAATCGACGATAAATCCGCGCGCGATGTTCACGCGCTGCTGTTCGCCGCCGGAAAAGGTGGAAGGGGCTAGATGCCATAGCGGTTCCGGCACATTCAGACGGGTGAGCAGCCGGGCGGCTTTGGCGGCGCAAACGTCACGCGGGACGCCCAGTTCCAGCAGCGGCTGCATGACGACATCCAGCGCGGAGATGCGCGGAATGACGCGTAAAAACTGGCTTACCCAGCCGATGGTCGAGCGACGGACTTCCAGCACCTTACGCGTCGGCGCCTGCACCAGATCTACCCACTCATTGCCGTGACGAATCCGGATATGCCCCTCATCGGGCAGATAATTGGCGTACAGCGAGCGCAGTAGCGTCGATTTACCGCTGCCGGAGTGACCGTGGAGCACCACGCATTCGCCGCTTTTCACTGCCAGAGTGGCGTTTTTCAGTACCGGCAGACGCACGCCGTTTTGCTGGTGGAGCACGAAGGTTTTACTGACGTTTTCAACGTGAATCATGTTGGCCTCTTAATTTTGCAATACCGACGACACGAGCAACTGGGTATACGGGTGATGCGGATCGTCGAGTACCCGGTCGGTTAACCCACTTTCCACCACTTGTCCCTGTTTCATCACCAGCAGACGATCCGCCAGCAGGCGGGCGACCCCTAAATCATGGGTGACAATTACCACCGCCAGATCCAGCTCCACCACCAGACCGCGCAGCAGATCGAGCAGACGCGCCTGTACGGAGACGTCCAGCCCGCCGGTGGGCTCGTCCATAAATACCAGTCTGGGGTGGGTGACCAGGTTACGGGCAATCTGCAAACGTTGCTGCATCCCGCCGGAAAAGGTGGTGGGTAGGTCGTCGATGCGCGAGGCGGGAATTTCAACCTCCTCCAGCCAGCGCCGGGCGGTAGCGCGGATTTCTCCGTAGTGACGCGCACCTGTCGCCATCAGACGCTCGCCGATATTGCCGCCCGCTGAAACCTGACGGCGCAGACCGTCCAGCGGATGCTGATGCACCACGCCCCATTCGGTACGCAACAGACGGCGGCGATCGGCTTCACTCATGCCATACAGCGAACGGTTCTGATACTGAACCTCACCGGACTGCGGTATCAGACGTGAAGAGATCGATTTCAGCAGAGTGGTTTTGCCGGAGCCGGACTCCCCGACGATACCCAACACTTCGCCAGGCCACAGATCAAAAGAGACATTGTTGAAGCCTTTGCCCGGCGCGTAGAGATGCGTCAGGTTATTGACCGAAAGCAGCGGTTGCGTCATGGGTTGAGAGCCTCGCTCTGTTGGCGGCAGTAATCGGTGTCGGAGCAGACAAACATCCGTTTGCCGCTATCATCCAGCACCACTTCGTCGAGATAGCTGTGCGTCGAGCCGCAGATAGCGCAGGGTTCGTCCCAGCTCTGTACGCGGAACGGATGGTCGTCGAAATCGAGACTTTCCACCCGTGTATACGGCGGTACGGCATAGATGCGTTTTTCCCGTCCCGCGCCGAACAGTTGCAGCGCGGGCATCCTGTCCATCTTAGGGTTATCGAATTTCGGGATGGGCGATGGGTCCATGACGTAGCGCCCGTTCACCTTCACCGGATAGGCGTAGGTAGTGGCGATATGGCCGAAGCGGGCGATATCTTCATACAACTTCACCTGCATCACGCCGTACTCTTCCAGCGCGTGCATGGTGCGGGTCTCCGTTTCACGGGGTTCGATAAAGCGCAACGGTTCCGGGATTGGTACCTGATAGATAAGGATCTGATCTTCCACCAGCGGTGTTTCCGGGATTCGATGACGGGTCTGGATCAGCGTCGCGTCTTCGGTGCGCTCCGTCGTAGCTACGCCCGTGACGCGCTTGAAGAAGTTGCGGATAGACACCGCGTTGGTGGTGTCGTCCGCCCCCTGGTCGATCACTTTCAGCACGTCCGCTTCGCCAATCACACTGGCGGTTAGCTGAATACCCCCAGTACCCCAGCCGTAAGGCATCGGCATTTCGCGACCGCCAAACGGCACCTGATAGCCAGGAATCGCCACCGCTTTTAAAATCGCGCGGCGGATCATGCGTTTAGTCTGCTCGTCCAGATAGGCAAAGTTGTAGCCAGAGAGATTAGTGGTCACGGACGGCCTCCTGTTGCAGGCGTTTGAGCAGTTCCAGCTCGGCCTGGAAATCGACGTAATGGGGGAGCTTGAGATGCGAAACAAAACCCGCCGCCTCGACGTTATCCGCATGCGCCAGTACGAACTCTTCGTCCTGCGCCGGGCCTGTGACCGCTTCATCGTAGTCGGGCGCCTGTA
The DNA here is from genome assembly GCF_008692785.1 of Salmonella enterica subsp. diarizonae. Lineage (GTDB taxonomy): Bacteria > Pseudomonadota > Gammaproteobacteria > Enterobacterales > Enterobacteriaceae > Salmonella > Salmonella diarizonae. The sequence goes on along the minus strand of NZ_VXJV01000013.1, from coordinate 48,455 downwards.
GGGCTCTGTCCATCAGCGCCATTGCCATTGCTTTACGTTCGCTCATGCCGAAGACCAGTCCGTAGCCGCGGGTAAAATGCGGCGTGTCGTTTTCCGGCGCGACAAAGCCGTTCACCATTTCGCATTCTGTCATCAGCAGTTCGCCGACGTTTACTGCAAATCCCAGCTCTTCTGCTACCGTTTCCAGCGCCACATAACCGCTGCGGATCTCCGCCGCGAACGGGTGGTTGCGCCCGTAGCCGCGCTGGGTGGAGTAGGCCAGCGCCAGTAGGTAACCTTCGTCGCCGCGCATGAGCTGTTGCAGACGCGAGGCGCGGGAACAGGGGTAAACCGGCGGCGTGCGGGTGATATCATCCGGCTCTGCGCCGTTATCTTCTTCGCGCTTCGCCAGGTTCTGATTCGCCAGCAGTGAAAAGACATGCGGAGCGGCTTCTGATGCGTTATCGGCGGTGCGTAGCGGCGGCGTTTCACCCTTCGCCAGCAACGTAAAATCTAACAGACGATGGGTGTAATCATACGTTGGGCCTAATAACTGCCCGCCAGGAATATCTTTGTAGACCGCGGAGATGCGGCGTTCCAGGCGCATGTTTGCGGTATTCATCGGCTCGCTCACCGCCAGCTTCGCCAGAGTGGTGCGATAAGCGCGCAGCAGAAAAATAGCCTCAACGTTATCGCCGCTGGCCTGTTTCAGCGCCAGCGCCGCCAGCTCGCGGTCAGCAATGCCGCCTTCGGTCATCACGCGATCTACGGCGAGGCCCATCTGCTGCTCGATTTGCGCCACGCTGAGTTCGGCGATGGCGCTGTCGCCCCGGCGGCGGTTCTCCTGTAACGCGTGGGCGTTGGCTATCGCTTTTTCGCCCCCTTTGACAGCGACGTACATCAGCACACCTCCACATGGGTGGTTCGCGGGATGGCCAGCAGCCGTTCGCCGCAGGTAAGGAGTAAATCGACTCCCAGCGGGAAGGGATGCGGACGCTCGGTCAGTTCGTGAAGCAGGCAGTCCGGCAACTGCGGGGCAATCATCCGCTCTTCGGCGATCCCCGCGCCGGTCAGGCGCAACATCCGGCCACCGCTCAGAGCGGAAAGCTGGACAATCAGCGTGGCGCTGGTTTCCGGCGCGACGGCGGAACCGGCGGAAAGCGCGTTAAGCTGCTCGCCGCTGATGCGCGCGTCGGCGACGGCGAAGGTGGCCTGCTGCGGTTGTTCAACCAGCAGCGCGTTGGTGTGGAAGCGCAGGTTCTGGCGGGCGATATCGTTATTAACGGCAGGCGATAGCCAGACCGGGGTGTCGCCGTCAACCAGCGTCAGCAAGACGCTGGTCGTGGCAAGATTTAGCGGCTGCCAGCCATGGTTCAGTTGATGCAAGCCAACAATCACGCCCGGTTCGCTCATCGCTTTCAGCAGGCGGCGAAAGCTCTGTTGCGCGTCCTGGACGGGCAGGTTAAAGGCGGTCTGTAGTGCCGTAGATGGTGTCATGCGTTATCCCCGCGTACCAGCGTGAAGAAGTCGACCCGGCTGGCGTTGACTTCGGCAGCACGAGCGCGAATTTGCGCCTCACGCTCCGCCTCCAGCGGGGCAATTAAGGTTTCCATCAGCGTCTGAAAATGAGACGGCTCCTGAAGCAGGGCGTCGATGACGGCACACTGTTCGGCGTGCGGTTTGTTGCGACCCAGCAGATAGCTGTAGCCCAGCGTGCCGCTTTTCAGGCGCACGACTGCCCGCGTCAGAGTGGTGTCGCCAGCAAAGAAGCGGCTGCCGGTGCCGCCCATTCGCGCCTGAATCTGCATCAGTCCGGTTTCCGGGGCGCGAATCAGTTCATAGGTTGGGGTCAGTTTTAACGCCTGCATACGGGCGTTCAGCGCATCGGCATTGCTGTAAGCCAGCGCGCGCATCCAGCGCTGGCGGGTGGGGGTATCGAAGTGCATGGCAAGCAGTGCCTCGTTAATCAGATAAAATGTTTACGTAAACGCTGAGAGAGAAAGTCCAGCAGGCTGACGGTGACGATGATTAACACCATCAGGGCGCAGGTTTGCTGGAATTGAAAGCCGCGAATCGCTTCCCACAGGGTGACGCCGATGCCGCCTGCGCCGACCATTCCAACCACCGTCGCGGAGCGGACGTTAGATTCAAAACGGTATAACGAGTAGGAGATCAGTAGCGGCATTACCTGCGGCAGTACGCCAAAAAGAATTTCTTCGAGCTTATTAGCGCCGGTAGCGCGAATACCTTCAACCGGGCCGGGCTCAATGGCTTCGACTGCTTCGGAAAGCAGCTTGGAGAGCACGCCGGTGGTGTGGATAAACAGCGCCATCACCCCCGCGAACGGGCCGAGACCGACGGCGACGACAAACAGCATGGCGAAGACCATTTCATTAATGGCGCGACAGGCGTCCATCAAGCGGCGTACCGGCTGATAAATCCACCACGGTACGATGTTATCGGCGCTCATCAGGCCAAAAGGAATCGACAGAATGACGGCCAGGGCAGTGCCCCAGACGGCGATTTGCAGAGTCACGGCCATCTCGCCGAGATAGTCCTGCCACTGGCTGAAGTCCGGCGGGAAGAAGTCGGCGGCGAAGGTCGCCATATTGCCGGAATCCTCGATTAGCGTGAATGGGGCCATTTCGGCGCCCTTCCACGACACGACCAGCACGGCAAGCAGGATGGCCCAGCTTAGCAGCGAGAACCAGCTACGCTTTGGCGGGGCGACGGTGATGGTGTGCATATTTGGCTCCGTAAGAAGGATTGTTTACCGGTAGGCCGGGTAAGGCGCTGCGCTTACCCGGCCTACGCATTACTGAACCACTTTATTTACGCTGGTCATCGCGCCGAGGGCGGCGGTCAGGCGGTCGAGATCGTCAAGTTGCGCTTTCAGCGCCGAGGTTTTGCTGACTTTCTCTTTCTCGCTCAGCCCTTTGTTGTCCTTTATGCTCTGCATTTCTTTAAACAGCGTTAGCTGGCGAATCGGTACCAGTTGCAGGTCGCTGGAGGGGCGGAACGGCGCCCAGCCCAGACGCTCAAGCACGGTTTTTTCTTCCGGCGTTTTGCCGTAGTTCATAAAGAAGTCGTACACCTTATCTTTGGTGGCGTCGGGGAGATTTTTACGCCAGACGATAGGATCGCCAGGGATCAACGGCGACTTCCAGATCACCTTCAACGCTTTCAGCTTGTCCGGCGCGGAGGTTTTTAACTTATCGAGGTTTTCGGTGTTGTTGGTGGCGACATCCACCTGCTTGTTGGCGACCGCCAGCGCGTTGGTTTCGTGTCCGGCATTAACGGTACGTTTGAAGTCGCTGGTAGAAATCCTGTTTTTGGCGAAGACGTAATAGCCGGGAACAAGGAAGCCTGAGGTGGAGTTAGGATCGCCGTTACCGAAGGTAAGAACTTTACGTTTGGCGATCAGATCGTTGAGATTGTTGATCGGACTGTCTTTGTTGACGATCAACACGCTCCAGTAGCCAGGCGATCCGTCCGCCGCAACGGTCTGAGCGAAAACCTGGCCGTTGGCGCGATCCACCGCTTCCATCGCGGAAAGATTGCCATACCAGGCGATATCGACTTTGTTAAAGCGCATCCCCTGAATAATGCCCGCGTAGTCCGGGGCGAAGAAGGCATTCACTTTCACACCCAGCGTCTTTTCCATATCCTTCAGGAACGGGTCCCACTGTGGCTTCAGATTTTGCTGTGATTCAGTCGAGATAATGCCAAAATTCAGCGCCTTTTCCTGCTCTGCGGCGTGGGCAGAACTTAGCAATATGCTGGTGAAGGCCAGCGCGGCAACGGTTTTATAGCGCATTTCCATTCCTCACTAAGGGGACGTTAAGCAGCCTGCGCGTTCTGTTCGACGCGATTAATGCTGCGGTAAAGATGGTCAAATCGATCGTTATCAAAGTGCTGGCTGCCACCGTCGTAAAAGACGTTTCCCTGCCGCAGCGCGACAATCCGTTCGCAGTAGCGCAGGGCGTAGTCCACCTGATGTAGCGTGACGACCACAGTGATGCCATCTGTCTGGTTGATATCGCGCAGCGTGTCCATCACGATGCGCGCCGACTCCGGGTCCAGCGAAGCGATGGGTTCATCGGCGAGAATGACTTGCGCCTGTTGCATTAAGGCACGGGCGATGGCGACGCGCTGCTGTTGACCACCGGAGAGCGTAGAGACGCGCTGATACGCAAAGTGCGTCATACCGACGCGGGTCAGCGCCTGAAATGCTCGCTGTTTCTGTTGCCGGCTGAACCAGCGAAAACAGGTACGCCAGAGCGGCGTACTACCGAGCGCGCCAATCAGCACGTTTTCCAGTACCGTCAGGCGGTTGACCAGGTTGAATTGCTGAAAGATACAGCCGGTATGGGCGCGGCTCTTACGAATGTCGCGCGCCAGTCGGCCCTCGCGCTGAACGGTACGGCCCAGTAGCTCAATATGGCTACCCGGCGTTTTATCGCCGGTGATAAGCCCGCTCAAATGACGTAAAAGAGTGGATTTGCCGGAGCCGGACGGCCCAAGCAGCGCGACCATTTCACCGGCGGCGATATGCAGATCAACCGCATTAAGCGCCCGATTTTGCTGGAACGTTTTGGAGAGTTTCTCGACACGAATAATCGTTTGCATACTGCGGCCTCCCTGGAAAAGTGGCCCCATCGTGGCGGATTTATGTGACGTTTTAGTTAATGACTGGTTACTTCAAGATGAAGAATTAAGGGGGATTTGATGACACTGCGGGAGGCTGCGCCTCCCGGGGAGTTAGGTGGCAGGCTGCTGTTTAACAACGTTAATCATCCACGGTACACCGAACCGATCGCTGGCCTTGCCGAAACCATGCGCCCAGAAGGTCTCCTGCCAGTCTATTTCGATTTGCCCTTGTGCGGCAAGGTTATCAAACCAGCGTTTCCCTTCTTCCACATCGAGGGTATCAAGCACCAGCGTAAAGCCGGAATAATGCGCCGTTCCCGACGCGATGGCATCGCTCATCATGATGTCGCTGCCCGCAATGCGCATGTTGGCGTGGGCGATAGCGGTATCGGGAAAGTGCATTCCTGACGGGCAGCCCTCTTCGTTATCCGCCGCCGATGGGGGCATTTCACCGAAGCTGAGTTTATGGAGCAGTTTTGCGCCTAACGTTTGTTGGTAATACGCGATGGCGTCGGCACAGTTGCCGGCAAAAGAGAGATAGGGACTTAACGGCATGATGGTTACCTCAGGTAAGAGACGCTCGTTAAGTATAGTTCGAAATTTGTACAATATTGTCGGTGGAAGGGCGGCTCATGCCCGGTAAGCGAGGCGTTACCGGGCAATGACACGGTAAATCAGTTCTTTTTCACGAACTCGGATTTCAGTTTCATCGGGCCAAAACCATCGATTTTGCAGTCGATGTTATGGTCGCCTTCAACCAGACGAATGTTCTTCACTTTGGTACCGATTTTCAGCATGGAAGAGCTGCCTTTTACTTTCAGATCTTTCACGATGGTGACGCTATCGCCGTCCGCCAGCAGGTTGCCGTTAGCGTCTTTGACAATCAGTTCATCGCTCTCCTGAGCAGGCTCCGCATCGTTCCATTCGTGGGCGCATTCCGGGCAGATGAACATGCCGTTATCTTCGTAGGTATATTCGGAGTTACATTGCGGGCAGTGGGGTAATGACATGTTGGTTTCCTCAAAAAGTCAGCGGGGGCAAACGCGCCCAAAAATGGCAGATCGCCGAAAAAGGCCGCAATTATACACAAAATCCTTAGCGTTGTCGGGACTATTGCCGCTTTTATAAAAGCGGCTGCGCAACGCCAGTCAGCAATGGTTTACAGCCGAATAACCGCTTTTTTCCTGTCACCACAGCGCATGAGGGCGTCCTTGTTTACACCTTTTGACCAGATTGACATATATGTGTGAAGTTGATCACATATTTAAACACTGTTAGGGTAAAGAGGTCATTAACTGCCCATTCAGGCGTCAACAGGTTCGGTTGTACAGTCCGTAACCGGACAGTGTAAGTAAACCTGCTACGCTTGTATGAGGGATAGCGTTCGCGCTCTCCCTCCGCTCGACGGCGACGCTGGCGCGGTATGCCGGTGCCCGCCGTATATAGCGCTACAGGGCTTAGCCTATGAGGACAGCTATGCTGAAAAGGAAAAAAATAAAACCGATTACACTGGGCGATGTGACCATCATTGATGACGGTAAACTTCGCAAAGCGATTACCGCCGCCTCGCTGGGCAACGCGATGGAGTGGTTTGATTTTGGTGTTTATGGATTTGTTGCCTATGCGTTGGGTAAAGTCTTTTTCCCCGGCGCCGATCCCAGCGTCCAGATGATTGCCGCGCTGGCCACGTTTTCCGTTCCCTTCCTGATTCGACCGCTCGGCGGGTTATTCTTTGGTATGCTCGGCGATAAATACGGGCGCCAGAAGATCCTGGCGATCACGATTGTGATTATGTCGATCAGTACCTTCTGTATCGGGTTAATTCCTTCTTACGCGACGATCGGTATCTGGGCGCCAATATTATTGTTGCTGTGTAAAATGGCGCAGGGCTTCTCGGTTGGCGGGGAATATACCGGCGCATCGATCTTTGTCGCTGAATATTCGCCGGACCGTAAACGCGGGTTTATGGGAAGCTGGCTGGATTTTGGTTCCATTGCAGGGTTCGTGCTGGGCGCGGGCGTGGTGGTCTTAATCTCGACGATTGTCGGTGAGGAGAATTTCCTGGAGTGGGGCTGGCGTATTCCGTTCTTTATCGCCCTGCCGTTGGGGATTATCGGTCTCTACTTACGCCATGCGCTGGAAGAGACGCCAGCGTTCCAGCAGCACGTGGAGAAACTGGAGCAGGGCGACCGCGAAGGGCTGCAGGATGGGCCGAAAGTCTCTTTTAAAGAGATCGCCACCAAACACTGGCGTAGCCTGTTGTCGTGTATCGGTCTGGTGATTGCCACCAACGTGACCTACTACATGCTGCTCACCTACATGCCGAGCTATCTGTCGCATAACCTGCACTATTCTGAAGATCACGGCGTGTTGATTATCATCGCTATTATGATCGGGATGCTGTTTGTGCAACCGGTGATGGGGCTGTTGAGCGACCGTTTCGGTCGTCGTCCGTTTGTGATTATGGGCAGCATTGCGCTGTTTGCGCTGGCAATTCCGGCCTTTATTTTGATTAACAGTAACGTTATTGGCCTGATTTTTGCCGGTTTGTTGATGCTGGCGGTGATTTTGAACTGCTTTACCGGGGTGATGGCCTCGACGTTGCCGGCGATGTTTCCGACGCATATTCGCTACAGCGCGCTGGCGGCGGCCTTTAACATCTCTGTATTGATTGCCGGTCTGACGCCGACGCTGGCGGCCTGGCTGGTGGAAAGTTCGCAGGATCTGATGATGCCGGCGTATTATTTGATGGTCATCGCGGTGATAGGCTTGATTACCGGTATTTCCATGAAAGAGACGGCCAATCGCCCGCTAAAAGGCGCAACGCCAGCGGCGTCGGACATCCAGGAAGCGAAGGAAATTCTGGGCGAGCATTACGATAATATTGAGCAGAAAATCGACGACATCGATCAGGAAATTGCGGAGTTGCAGGTTAAACGTTCGCGTCTGGTACAGCAACATCCGCGCATCGATGAATAAATGTCGCGCTTAAGGTTCGCTTAATCTCTCGCTGGCACACTCTCCTCCATACCTTTGGAGGAGAGCGTCATGAAAAGCTATATTTATAAAAGTTTGACGACCCTGTGTAGTGTGCTGATTGTCAGCAGTTTTATCTATGTGTGGGTCACTACGTATTAAACGCCTGTTTATACCTTTTTCAACAGCACCCAGGCACGGGTGCCTGTTCTGTCCGTACGGTTTTGCAGGAAAAACTGTCCCTGATGCAGTTGGGTGATGCGGCTGACGATACTCAGCCCCAGTCCAATTCCGCCATAACGGCTGTCCATTCGCACGAACGCTTCGCTTAGCTTCCCGCATTTGCTTTCATCAATACCCGGCCCCTCGTCTTCGACCGCCATAATGGCGTCGGGGGCGGCGCTAATGTGGAGAGTGATATGGGTTCTTTCAGGGCTATAGCGATGCGCGTTTTCCACCAGATTTCGCAGCAACATACGCAGTAACGTCGCGTCACCGCGCACCACCACGTCCGCCGCGCTTTCCGGCAGCAACAGAGTTTGTTGGCGCGTTTCCAGCATGGTGTTCAGCTCATCGTAGGAGGGGAGGATCACATCTTCCAGCAGTTTTACTTCCTGATAATTCCCGGAAGAGAATGACTGGCCCACGCGCGCCAGTTGCAGAAGCTGGGAGACGCTATCCATCATCTGGTCAAGACGGGCGATAAGCGGCGCGACATCAATATTGTGGGTTTTTGACAATAATTCCAGATGCAAACGCACCCCCGACAGCGGCGTGCGTAGCTCATGGGCCACATCGGCGGTAAAAAGGCGTTCATTGTCGAGCGTGGTGGTCAAACGCGTAACCAGTTGATTGATCGCCGAGACGACGGACTCAATCTCAAGCGTGGAGCTGTGAATGGCGATCGGCGCCAGATTATCCGCCGTCCGCGCTTCCAGCTCTTTTTGCAGTTCGGCGAGCGGACGGGTAATACGCCGTACCGCCTGGTAGCAAATCAGCAACGTCAGGCTAACCATAAATACGCCGGGGACGATCAGGCTGGCGACCGCCTCGCGAATTTCGTGCATGATATGGCGATCGTTGTTGCGATTATCCCGCAGCGCCTGCTCGAACAGTTGGATTTGCTCGGTGCTTTCATGCCATAGCCAGAAGGTACTGATTAACTGGAACACCAGCAGAATAAGACCGATTGTCAGCATTAAACGCTGGCGAAGGGTCATCGCTCTTTGCCGAAAACGCATCAGGCTCACTTAGCTTTCCTCAGTGGCAACCAGCATGTAGCCAAACCCGCGAACCGTGCGAATGCGCGACTTGCCGACTTTGTCGCGTAAATTATGTATATGCACTTCCAGAGTGTTGGTCGAGGGTTCGTTATCCCAGTTGTAGATATCGTTATAAAGAATTTCCCGGTGCACCGGACTGCCTGCCTTGAGCATCAACCGTGAGAGCAGCGCGTACTCCTTAGGCGTCAGGGTCAGTTCCTGTCCGTCCCTCCACGCCTGATGTCGACCCATATTGAGCGTCAGATTGCCAACCGTCAGTTCACTTTCACCCTGATTATTATGGCGGCGCAGCAGGGCGCGGATACGGGCGTGCAACTCCTCCAGGGCGAAGGGTTTAACCAGATAATCATCTGCGCCGACATCCAGCCCGGTAATACGGTCGTTGAGCGTATCGCGGGCGGTCAGAATGAGTACCGGCAGGGTATATTTTTTCTGCCGCACTCGCGTCAGGAAATGCAGGCCATCTTCATCGGGCAGCCCTAAATCCAGCACCATCAGACTGTAATGACCTGACTCCAGACTATGCTCGGCGGCACGTGCTGTCGAAACGCCATCACACGCATAGCCTTCGGTTTGCGCGGCGAGTATTAACCCCTGTAATAATAGCGTGTCGTCTTCAACAATCAGAATCTTCATTCGCTTAATCTCCTGCACGGTTGCAGAATATCATCTGCGGCCTGGTAATACTTCGTTTGTACGCCGGTTAATCCCAGCATGGTTGAGAAAAGATTGTCCTGTGAATAATCCAGCGTGCTCGCCCGTTTTTGTAGACAAGATTGATCTACCTGATAACGTTGTTGATAATCTTTGGAAAGCCAAATAAGCATCGGGACATGTTTTTGCGTGTCCGGCGCAATGGAATACGGCAGACCGTGTAAATAGACGCCATTTTCGCCCAATGATTCGCCGTGATCGGAAAGATAGACCAGACTGGTAGTAAATTTATCCTGTTTGGATTTCAGCAAGTTAATGGCTTTATCCACAATATAGTCCACGTACAGCACGGTATTATCATAGGTGTTGACCAACTGCTGTTGGGAACAGTTCTGAATTTCGTTAGTGTCACAGGTTGGGGTAAATTTTTTAAACTGCGGTGGATAACGGTTGTAATACGTCGGGCCGTGGCTGCCGATGGTATGCAGTACAATAACGCCATCGCCTTTCAAATGGTCGATATAGTCTTCCAGCCCGTGAAATAGCACCTCATCGTAGCACTCGCCGTCGATACACTGGCCGGGCAGGTTTAGCTCGGTGACATTTTGATGCGGAACGCGATCGCATGCGCCTTTACAGCCGCCGTCATTATCATTCCACAGTACGTTAATCCCCGCGCGCTGGATAATATCCAGTAGCCCTTCCTGGTGATGCGCCAACTCTTCGTCATAATGTTTGCGCGGCATATCAGAGAACATGCAGGGAACGGAGATCGCGGTCGCCGTACCGCAAGAGGTGGTATGCGGAAAGTAGATCACATCGTCTTTTGCCAGCCGCGGATTGGTGTCGCGCGGATAGCCGCCAAGAGAGAAATCATCGCCGCGTGAGGTTTCGCCAACGATGAGGATCGTCAGGTTTCTGCGATCGCCTTTCAGCATTAATGGATTGCGATGGGCATCCTCGCCAATGCGTACCAGCGGCAAATTCGCCAGCCGTTGATGCGAATACCATGACCAACTGGCGACAATACTGTTCGATGGGCTTAACGCTTTGATCAACTGTTTATTATTTCGAAATAGCGAGGCGTAATCTTTATAGAAAAAGGCGGCGACCAGAATAACTAATAAAATAGAGATCAGGACGCTGGCCAGGCGGTAAAGCCCGCTACGTAAGCGCGGCATCGCGGGGCGAATTTTAATCCAGCAGGCAACCATGGCTGCCAGAATGCCGCTTAATCCCAGCGTCAGCACCATTTGCGGCGTCATCAGCGCAAAGGTTTCCGCAGGCGTGGTATCCACCATATTGGCGATCATGGAGCGATCGATGATGATGCCGTAAGTCAAAATAAAATACTGCGCGGCAGCACCGACCAGAATAAAAATGCAGGCCAGCAGCCGGTTTAGCCAAATAAATGAGGCCAGCGTCAGCACACTATTGACCACGCTGAACGCGACGACCGGCATGGAAATAAACACCAGCACATTGCGCAGCGAGTTTAACGGTAGGTCTTGTAGTACCTGCTTATAGAACGCAATGTTCAGGCAGACGGCAATATAAAAGGAAAAAAGCAGAAGCCAGGCGATTTGCCCAAGAACAGGTCTTTTAAGAAAGCGTTTTAACATGTTGATGCGTCCATCGATTCAGTGACGCTAATCGTGACAAAGTAAAATTAAGTGAACCTTAAGAACTTAATGTTAGTGGCGACCGGATAACCTGCGCTATCCGGCCTGTTACGATAACATTAACGACGTGGTTAATCCTGTTTAACCGGCGCATCCAGAGGATACGGGTTTTTGTGAATGCGATTGTAGTTCAACGCATACAGTGCGGTGATCACCATCAACGTGACGAACGACCACATCACCTCTTTGGCACCGGAACCGATGACCGCCCAGATGCAATACACAAACGCGACGAAGGTAATCAGTAGATACAGCGGGCGTGCTTTACCAAAGTGACCGTGGCCCAACAGCAACAGCGCGGCACAGGTGTAAAGATAAGGCACCAGGGTGAAGATAACCGACACGGAGGAGACCAGACCAAACTCTTTCGCGGCGTTCGGCGACATGCTGCTGAATTGGAAGATAGTCATCAGCACGCCGACGATAAGCAATCCAGCCACTGGCGTACCGGCTTTATTCACCCGGGCGAAGATCGGTGGGAAGAGACCATCGTCCGCCGCCGCTTTTGCGGTTTGACCGGCAAGCAGCGTCCAGCCGCCGAGAGAGCCCAGGCAGCCCGCTGCCGCACAGAAGGAAACGATAGCCCCTGCGGTATCGCCCAGCGCCATACGCGCCGCGTCACCAAAAGGCGATGCCGATACACGCAGCGCCGCGTTGGGGATCATCCCCATAATCGCCGTTGTGGAAAGCACGTAGCAGACGGCGGCGATCAGTACCCCGCCGATGGTGGCGATAGGCACGTTGCGTTTCGGATTTTTCACCACCCCGGCCGCAACGGAGGCGCTTTCTACCCCGATGAATGACCATAGCGTGACGTTCAACGTGCTTTGAATCGCGCCGAAGGTATTCATGCCGCTCACGTTCCAGGCCGCCATATAGGTTTCGCCTTTAAACCAGAACCAGCCGAAGACCGCAATCCCTACGATAGGCACCAGCGCCAGTATGGTGGCGACGGCCTGTACGCGGGTAATCATTTTCGGCCCGACGATGTTCAGCAGAACAAAAATCCACAGCACCGCGACGCAGGTAAGCGTTAATACCAGCGGATCTTTCAGAATCGGGAAGAAATAGCTCAGATAGCCGACGCCGATAACAACCATCGCGATATTACCGATCCAGCATGCCAGCCAGTACAGCACGTTCGTTTGATAGCCTAAAAACGGCCCGAAGCAGCGGCGTGCGTAGGCATAGGAACCGCCGGGACTGGGATCTAAGGACGACATTTTGGCATAAACCATCGACAGCGCCAGGGCGCCGATGATAGTGACCAGCCATCCGTAGATTGCAATCCCGCCAGTGGCCGCCAGGTTGGCAGGGAGTAAGAATACCCCTGAACCCATAATATTCCCCGAGACCATTAAGGTGACGGGGATTAGGCCCACTTTGTGAGCATCAGCATCCGAAGACATAATTTGGACTCCTGAAAAGGTGACTTCGTTACGATAAATTACGTCGTATCATACCCCCTTAGAATGCTGCTGAATTATATCGGAGACAGGTTATCGCCAATGCTGATATTATCGTGTCTTATCGTTGAGTGTGTAAAAATTAGGCGGCTGATCGTTCCCGATGTTGGCTAACATAATGCAGGGGGGTCATACCATAAAACTCTTTAAACACGGAAATAAAGTACGACGTGCTGTTATACCCACAAAGCTGTGAGACTTGCGAGATATTCTTTCCATCCATTAATAATTGGTTTACGGCATAACGCATTCGGCAGGTGGTGATTATTTGGCTATAACTGGTATTCTCATTTTTGAGTTTTTTCTTTAACAAACTTGGGCTCAGACATAGGCAACTGGCGACGGCGCTCAGATTCCAGTCTTTATGAATATCGCTCTGGATGATGTGATAAACGCTGTCGCTGATGCGGCTACGCAGCATATGCATTAACAAAGAGATGAATTTTTTGTGGTCAAGAAAGCGGGATAAAACGGTGAAAAGGAGAGAACGAGTACGTTCAATAGCAATTTCATCCTGTGTTTCCATCGCGCTGTAGCGGACGGCGACCCTGAAAATATCTGGCGTCAGACAGGTGGCGGTCAATAAGGGATCTGCGTTGCGTTGCCAGATGGGTAGGTGTGAGAGATCTTTATTCAGGAATTGTAAATAGTCTTTAATATTATTGCGACTCACTTGTATTACTAGCACGCTATTTAATGATGAAATATCGATAACGTTATTTTCACAAGCCAGAATGGCCATATGATTCGCTTTTAAACTGATTGGCTCCTTACCATTTACTCGTAACCATGTGTCTTTTTCGGTTAATACCACTATGCAAGGCTCGTTGCTGCAAATCCTCATACCCGAACTCCTGGAATATGAACATAAAAGACCGGATCTCGCCAAACGGGAGAGATAACGGGGGTTGAGTCAATTGTGTGATGAATTGAAACTGCATTAAAATAACTTTCCTGAATAATATTACAATATTTGTACGATGAATTAGGGTGTACAAAAATTTGTACGCGAGTGGCAACCTGTAATTTTTGTATAAAAAAAGCGCGGGATGGGGCCCGCGCAAAAAAGGTATGACAGTATTATTGTTTTGCAGCAATACTCAGGGAATACATGCCATCCTCAAAAAAAGACTCTCTGTGATTAGGCTTTCACGCACATAACGTGATATACGCCATCAATAATTTCCGTGCCTTCGGTTTCATGCTCAAAGCCAGGGAAGTGATGATCCCAGGATTGCAGCGAGCGTAAGTAACCCACCTGCGGACTGTTTTCATCGCCAAAGTTTTCGCCGGAGAGGAGCATCGGGATTCCTGGCGGGTAAGGAATAACGGAGTTCGCCGCAATGCGACCCGGCAGATTTTCAATCGCCACCATTTCAATATTGTCGTTCACGATCGCGTTGTAGGCGTCGCGCGGGGTGATTTCCGCGGCCGGCAGGGTGGAATAAGCGGCGTTGAGACGGGCGCCTGGGTTATTTTCACGTAGCCAGGCAAACATTTTATCGCCCAGATCATGAATACCCATGTTCGCGTAAGTGTCAGGATAATCCTGCACCAGTTCCGGCATCACCTGCGCCAGCGGCGTATTCGCGTCGTAATGGTGTTTGAAGGAACACAGTGTGTTGATCAACGTCCCCCATTTCCCGCGAGTGACCCCCATGGAGAACAGGAACATAATCTGGAAGTCGGTGGTGCGGGTCGGCACGATACCGTGGCGGCCAAGCCATGCCGTGACCAGCGCAGCAGGTACACCGGATGCTTCCAGTTTGCCATCGTCGCCCATACCCGGCGCCAGGATACTGACTTTGATCGGGTCCAGCATACTCCAGTTATCCGGCAGGTCTTTAAAGCCGTGCCAGGTTTCCCCGGGGCGCATGACCCAACAGTTCTGGTCGGTAGCCAATAGTTTTGCCGGCGCGTCAGCGAAGTCATACGTTTTACCGGTTTGTGGATCGGTGACGACATCTTTATTCCACGGTTTAAAGAACCAGTCGCCTTCGTCAGTAAACTCTTTATAAAGACGCGCCATCGCCTGACGGAAATCGACCGCTTCGTCAATCACCTCCTGAGTGAGCGACAGGCCGCTGTTGCCGTCCATCATCGATACCGCCACATCGTTGGATGCGCAGATGGCATATAACGGAGAGGTGGTGGCATGCATCATATACGCCTGGTTGAAGCGGGAGAAATTCACCGCGCCGCGGCCTTCACGAACGTGGATGTAGGAGGCTTGTGAAAGCGCGTTCAGCAGTTTGTGAGTAGAGTGGGTGGCAAAAACGGTCGGACCGTTATGGTCGCCTGGCTCGCCGCGCATCGCGTAGTGATCGCAATAAATCGGGTTGAAGCGCGCATAGCCGTACCATGCTTCGTCGAAGTGAATGCGATCGCTGGTTTTTGCCAGCAGATCCTGCGCCTCTTTGGCGTTATAGCATACGCCGTCATAGGTACAGTTGGTCACCACGCTGTAAGAAGGTTTCTGTCCGGCTTTGGTTTTGGTCAGCGGGCTGGCGCTGATTTTTTTCTGCAAGGTTTCAGGCTGCATTTCCTGCGGGTAGATTGGCCCGATAATGCCGTAACGGTTACGGCTTGGCACCATATATACCGGTTTGGCCCCGGTGAGGATCAGCCCCTGTTCGATGGATTTATGGCAGTTACGATCCAGTACGACGACATCATTATCCGTCATACAGGCCTGCATAATAGTGCGGTTAGAGCCGGAGGTCCCGACAACCACGGACCAGGAGCGGTCGGCGCCGAATACGCGGGCGGCGTTTTTCTCGCTTTCGCCAAACGCGCCGGTATGGTCGAGTAGTGAACCAAGCGTGGTACGCTCAATCCCCATGTCGCTGCGGAACAGGTTTTCGCCATAATAATCGTGATAAAAGCGACCGGCAGGCGTTTTAGTGAAGCCGACGCCGCCCTGGTGTCCAGGCGCCGCCCATGAGTATTCATGAATGTCGCTGTATTTCATCAACGCGTTAAACAGCGGCGGTAACAGTTGCTGGCGATACCGGGTCATGGCGGCAACGGCGCGTCCGGCGATAAAGTCAGCGGTGTCTTCCAGAATCCAGGCGAACTCATCGACAAGCTCCAGCAGGTCGCGGTCCAGCGATGCCGTCGCTTTTTCCCTGTCGCCTAACAGGAAAACGGGTACGTTTTGCTGACGCTCGTGAAGCTTACCGATCAATTGCCTGACACTCAGGTGCTCATCCGGTTGTTCCATTTGATAGCTGAACATCAGACAGTCAATGGCTTCGTTCGCGGACAAGATGGCATAACCGTCATCGAAGGATGTCGATTTAATGACGGTAATATTTTGTTGGCTCAAGGCATCCGCCAGACGCTCAACCGCGTTGCCAACCCAGGTGTCCTGATGCAGAAACTCACTTTCAACAATTAATACTTTCATCATCTTTTACCCGGTTGTGGAGGCCGTGCAATTTACGCCTTGCCGACCCGCCGTATGAATGTGACGTGGGCAAGTATTACCCCGTCAAATAGGGGGTGTAAAGTGGTTAAACAATAGCCTGTTATTGATATTATTTTTTAATAAACAATTAGTTAATTATTTATAGCGTGCCATTTCACCCACGGTTTATCGACAGGTGAATTATTTTTTTGGCTGATAGTGGTATCCGGTTTCAGCCGGGCATCGTCTGGCGCCGTTGCTGGCTTAGCTTGCGGTATTGTTGCGGCGACATGCCGACAAATTTGCTGAAAGTACTGTAAAAACGGCTGCTGGATCGGAATCCGGCAGTCAGAGCGACATCGAGGATCGTTTTGTCAGTATCGCTCAATAAGGCGCGTACGTGATTGATGCGCATCGCCGTGATGTACTGCTTCATCGTCAGTTGCATGACCCGCTGGAATATTCCCATCGCGTAATTAGCATTGAGTTTGACATGCTCCGCGACGTCGTTAATGGTTAGCGCCTGATCGTAGTTATCGGCAATAAATCCCAGCATCTGGCTTACGTAAAACTGCGCATGGCGTGAGACGCTATTCTTGTGGGTGCGTGATGTTTTATTGAGCAAAATGGGTTGCCAGCCGGAAAGGCTAAAGCGTTTAAGCATCAGGCCGATCTCATCGATCGCCAACTGACGAATTTGCTCATTCGGGCTGCTTGTTTCCTGTTGCCAGCGCAATACTTCAAAGGTACTAAGTTGCTGGGTCGCCAGCGATTTTACCACCATCCCGTGCGTGACGTGGTTGATAAGATCGCGAGCCAGCGGCCAGGAGAGAAACAGGTGCATCGGCAAACTGAAAATCGCCATCTGTCGGCAATTACCGGGGCGGGTAAGCTGGTGCGGCGTACAGGCCCAAAACAGGGTGATATGTCCCTGCTTTATCTGCACGACTTCATTGTTGATTAAATACTCCACATCGCCGTCAAACGGAACATTCACTTCCACTTGCCCATGCCAGTGACTGCTGGCCATCCTGTGCGGCGGCCTCAGTTCAACGTCCAGCCGTTGATATTCAGAATAGAGCGACAACGGGCTACGGGTTTGCTTTTCATCACCGTTGCACATGTGCGGGTCGGGCGGGAGAAAGGTTATTGGCTGCGTACTCATCGTCACTCCATTTCCTGAATTATCAGAATTATGCGCGTTTAGCAGGGAGGAAACCGGGAATCCGGACACAGAATCCGTCGGTATTGTAGAGCGTAGTCTGACTATCAGGCCGAATACTCTGCTTTTTACGCTATTTTGTCCCAAAAACTCAGATCTTCCGCGCGTCAGCATACGATCTGAGTTTTCGGGAATGCTCATTGGGGAAGACGGAGGTTTTCACCGGGAACGCGTGCCACCATGAAGGTGTTCACTACTGTTCTGGAGAGTCATGATGGCGGCACCCAAAATTACCTTTATCGGCGCAGGTTCTACGATTTTCGTCAAAAATATCCTCGGCGATGTGTTTCATCGCGAGGCGCTAAAGTCAGCGCATATCGCCCTGATGGATATTGACGAAACCCGGCTTGAAGAGTCGCACATTGTTGTACGAAAACTGATGGACTCAGCGGGCGCTTCTGGCCGAATTACCTGCCATACCAAACAGAAAGCGGCGCTACAGGATGCGGATTTCGTGGTGGTCGCCTTTCAGATTGGCGGCTATGAACCCTGCACCGTGACCGATTTTGAGGTCTGTAAACGTCATGGCCTGGAACAGACGATCGCCGATACGCTGGGGCCGGGCGGCATTATGCGCGCATTGCGGACCATCCCGCATCTGTGGCGGATTTGCGAAGACATGACGGAAGTCTGTCCGAAGGCCACCATGCTCAATTACGTCAACCCGATGGCGATGAATACCTGGGCGATGTATGCCCGCTATCCGCATATCAAACAGGTCGGCCTGTGCCATTCTGTACAGGGAACGGCGGAAGAACTGGCGCGCGATCTGAATATCGATCCCGCCTCGCTGCGCTACCGTTGCGCCGGCATTAATCACATGGCGTTTTACCTGGAACTGGAACGCAAAACGGCTGACGGGACTTATGTCAATCTCTATCCTGAATTGCAGGCGGCCTATGACGCCGGACAGGCACCGAAGCCCAATATTCACGGCAATGAACGCTGCCAGAACATTGTGCGCTACGAGATGTTCAAAAAGCTGGGTTACTTCGTCACCGAGTCATCAGAGCATTTTGCCGAGTACACACCGTGGTTTATTAAACCGGGACGCGAGGATCTGATTGCGCGCTACAAGGTGCCGCTGGATGAATATCCGAAACGCTGCGTAGAACAACTGGCGAACTGGCATAAAGAGCTGGAGGAGTATAAAACCGCCGAGCGTATCGATATCAAACCGTCCCGCGAGTACGCCAGCACCATTATGAACGCACTGTGGACCGGCGAGCCGAGCGTGATTTACGGCAATGTGCGTAATGAGGGGCTGATTGATAACCTGCCGCAGGGAAGCTGCGTGGAAGTGGCTTGTCTGGTGGATGCCAACGGCATCCAGCCGACGAAGGTGGGGACGATCCCTTCTCATCTGGCGGCGATGATGCAGACCAACATCAACGTGCAAACGCTGTTGACCGAAGCCATCCTCACGGAAAACCGCGATCGTGTGTATCACGCGGCGATGATGGACCCTCATACCGCGGCGGTGCTGGGTATCGAAGAAATCTATGCGTTGGTTGACGATCTGATCGCCGCGCATGGCGACTGGCTTCCGGCCTGGTTACGTCGTTAATCTCCAGCCGCGCTGGACGGCAGATCCGGCGTTTAACCTCTACTAACAGAAGGCGGGCGCTGGTAACAGCGACCCGGTACCCTATGAGCATCTCTCTGACAACAAAGCTGAGTTACGGGTTCGGTGCGTTTGGTAAGGATTTCGCCATCGGCATCGTGTATATGTACCTGATGTATTACTACACCGATGTGGTGGGACTCTCGGTCGGCCTCGTCGGCACCCTCTTTCTGGTCGCGCGAATCTGGGATGCGATAAACGATCCCATCATGGGCTGGATTGTCAACGCCACGCGTTCGCGGTGGGGGAAATTTAAGCCGTGGATATTGATCGGCACCTTAACCAATTCGCTGGTGCTTTTTCTGCTGTTCAGCGCCCATCTTTTTGAGGGAACCGCGCAGGTTGTATTTGTCTGCGTGACCTACATCCTGTGGGGCATGACGTATACCATTATGGATATCCCATTTTGGTCGCTGGTGCCGACCATTACGCTTGATAAGCGAGAACGCGAACAACTGGTGCCGTTCCCGCGTTTCTTCGCCAGTCTGGCTGGCTTCGTCACTGCCGGTGTAACACTGCCGTTTGTGAATTACGTTGGTGGAGCGGATCGCGGATTCGGCTTTCAGATGTTCACGCTGGTACTGATTGCGTTCTTTATAGCCTCGACTATCGTGACATTACGCAACGTACATGAGGTGTACTCCTCCGACAACGGCGTAACGGCTGGTCGCCCACATCTGACGTTAAAAACAATCGTTGGATTGATATACAAAAACGATCAGCTCTCTTGCCTGTTGGGAATGGCGCTGGCATATAACATTGCCTCCAATATTATCAACGGCTTTGCGATCTACTACTTCACCTATGTGATTGGCGATGCCGATCTTTTTCCCTATTACCTTTCTTACGCCGGCGCGGCGAATCTGCTGACGTTGATTCTCTTCCCCCGGCTGGTGAAAATGTTATCGCGGCGGATATTGTGGGCGGGTGCCTCCGTGATGCCCGTTCTGAGTTGCGCAGGGCTCTTTGCGATGGCGTTGGCGGACGTCCATAATGCCGCTTTAATCGTGGCGGCGGGTATTTTCCTTAATATCGGGACCGCGCTCTTTTGGGTGCTTCAGGTGATCATGGTGGCGGATACGGTCGATTATGGGGAATTTAAGCTCAATATTCGCTGCGAGAGTATCGCCTATTCCGTACAGACGATGGTCGTGAAGGGCGGCTCGGCGTTTGCGGCGTTCTTTATCGCTCTGGTGCTGGGGCTGATTGGCTACACGCCGAATGTGGCGCAGTCTGCGCAAACCCTGCAGGGGATGCAGTTTATTATGATTGTCCTGCCGGTACTGTTTTTCATGATGACGTTAGTTCTCTACTTCCGCTACTACCGTTTGAACGGCGATATGCTGCGCAAGATTCAGATCCACCTGCTGGATAAATACCGGAAAACACCGCCATTCGTCGAACAGCCGGATAGCCCGGTGATTTCTGTGGTAGCGACCAGCGATGTAAAAGCGTGAGCATGGTCTCTCGTCCAGGCCGGATAAGCGTAGCGCCATCCGGCAATTAACCGATAACGCGGCCCGGGAGAATGCCGGGCCTGCCAGGTTATTTCGCGCAGTTAGCGCACTGTTTGCTGACAATCTGCTGGAAGAAATCGTTGCCTTTGTCATCCACCAGGATAAAGGCCGGGAAATCTTCTACTTCAATTTTCCAGATAGCTTCCATGCCGAGTTCCGGATACTCGACGCACTCCAGATGCTTAATGCTCTGCTGCGCCAGTACCGCCGCCGGGCCGCCGATACTGCCCAAATAAAAACCGCCGTGTTTTTTACAGGCATCCGTGACCTGCTGGCTACGGTTGCCTTTCGCCAGCATGATCATACTGCCGCCGTGGGATTGCAGCAGATCGACATAAGAGTCCATTCGGCCTGCGGTGGTGGGGCCTAATGAGCCAGATGGATAACCTGCCGGGGTTTTTGCCGGACCTGCGTAATAGATGGGATGGTCTTTAATGTACTGCGGCAGACCTTCGCCGGATTCGATACGCTCTTTTAGCTTCGCGTGGGCGATATCGCGACCCACGATAATGGTGCCCGTCAGCGACAGGCGAGTCGAGACCGGATACTGTGATAGCTGGGCGAGGATCTCTTTCATCGGGCGGTTGAGATCGACTTTCACCGCGTCGCCTTCGCCCGCCTGACGCAGCGCTGGCGGAATATACTGGCCCGGATTGTGTTCCAGTTTTTCGATCCAGATGCCTTCGCGGTTAATTTTCGCTTTAATGTTACGGTCTGCCGAGCAGGAGACGCCCATCCCCACCGGACAGGAGGCGCCGTGACGCGGCAGGCGAATCACGCGAATATCGTGGGCGAAATATTTCCCGCCGAACTGGGCGCCGAGGCCAAGTTTTTGCGCTTCTTCCAGCAGTTCCTGTTCCAGGTGGAGATCGCGGAATGCCTGGCCGTGCTCGTTACCTTCCGTCGGCAGCGCGTCGTAATAGTGAGTGCTGGCGAGTTTTACGGTTTTCAGCGTGCTTTCCGCCGAGGTGCCGCCAATGACAAATGCGATATGGTATGGCGGGCAGGCCGCGGTGCCCAGCGTGCGCATTTTCTCAACGAGGAAGTTTTTCAGCTTACCAGGGGTGAGCAGCGCTTTAGTCTCCTGATAGAGATACGTTTTGTTTGCTGAACCGCCGCCTTTCGCCACGCAGAGGAACTTGTACTCGTCGCCGTCGACGGCATAGAGATCGATTTGCGCTGGCAGGTTGCTGCCGGTATTAACCTCTTTGTACATATCCAGCGGCGCGTTCTGCGAGTAGCGCAGGTTATCTTCGATATAGGTATTGAATACGCCTTTGGAGAGTGCGGCTTCATCGCCGCCGCCCGTCCAGACACGTTGGCCTTTTTTACCCATGATAATCGCCGTGCCGGTATCCTGGCAGGTTGGCAGAACGCCTTTGGCGGCGATCTCGGAGTTTCTCAGGAATTGCAGCGCCACGTATTTGTCGTTTTCGCTGGCTTCGGGGTCGTGGAGAATGGCGGCGACTTGCTGCTGGTGTTCAGGGCGGAGCATGAAAGATGCGTCGTGGAAGGCTTGCTGAGCCAACAACGTTAACGCCTGCGGCTCAACGTTGAGGATAGATTCTCCGTTGAATTCACTGACGCTGACATAATCGGAGGTGAGCAGATAATACTCTGTTTTGTCCTCTCCCATCGGGAAAGGCGCCTGATAGATAAACTCTTTTTTCGACATGTGCTTCCAGCCTAATAGTAAGAAAATGTATTAAGAGCCTAATGGGCCAGACTCTAAGTCGCGCGCCGCGCATAACCGGGCGGCGCGCGCTGCCATTACAGGAATCCGTACATTGCGGCAAAGATCCAGCCAAAGACGCAGGAGACGCTTACGCCAATCAAACCCGGCAGAATGAAGCTGTGGTTAATGACGAAGCGGCCAATATGGGTCGTGCCGGAACGGTCAAACTGAATCGCCGCCAGATCGCTTGGGTAGGTCGGCAGGATGTAGTAGCCATAACATGCCGGCGCAGAGGCCACGATATACGCCGGATCGACGCCGATAGCCAGCGCGACGGGAACAATCGCCGCCAGCGCTGCCGCCTGGGAGTTAACAAACTTGGAGACCAACAGCAGAACGATGGCGTAGGCCCACGGATACTCTTTGACCATTTCACCCAGCACGCCCTGAATTTCCGACATGTGCGCGCCGAACATGGTTTCCGCCATCCAGGCGATCCCGTATACCGCGACAATCGCAATCATACCGGAACGAAAGACTTCATTTTTTGAGATAGACGCAGGATTGGTTTTGGTCAGGATGATAATGAGCGCCCCGGTCAGCAGCATGAACATCTGAATGACCAGCACCATCGACAACGGTTTGCCGCCGAAGGTAGGGCGTAAGTCGGAGTCTGCCCCCAGGATAGCGACCACGGCGATAGCCGCCAGGAAGATCCACATCGCCAGCCAGTTGCTTTTCGGCAGTTTTTTATCCAGCAGCGTCGCGGTATCGCCGTACACGTACTGACGGTTTTCCGGTACGGAAATAAATTTCTGAAACGCTTCGTCTTTATCCAGATCTTTACCGCGGAACCAGCTAAAAATGCCTATCGCCAGGATGCCGAGCAGGGTAGAGGGGATGGTGATAGACAACAGATCGAGGAATTCCAGATGCCTGCCATCAAAAGTTACGTTGCCCAGCATTGCCACCAGAGAAACAACAGCGACGGAAACCGGACTGGCGATGATGCCCATTTGCGCGCCGATAGAACTGGCCGCCATTGGACGTTCCGGACGGATATTATTCTTGATCGCTACGTCGTAGATAATCGGCAAAATGGTGTAGACCACGTGGCCTGTACCACACAGAATCGTCAGGGTACAGGTGACGAACGGCGCCACAATAGAGACATATTTGGGGTTGCGGCGCAGCAGCTTTTCGGCAATCTGCAACATCACATCCAGACCGCCTGACGCTTGTAATGTTGCCGACGCGGCGACTACCGCGATAATTACCAGCATTACGTCAACGGGCGGTTTACCTGGCTGGAGATGGAAAACAAACACCAGAATGACCAGACCGATACCGCCCAGCAACCCGAGCGCGATCCCTCCCTTTCGGGCGCCATAAAACAGACATATTAATATTATGAGAAGCTGTATACTAAATAACATTTTTATTTACCCTCGCGATAAACCCAGTCAATTTTGATAAATGGATCACAGCCATCTTCTGATTTGTATGAATGAACATCAGGAAGTGGCGAATATTCAATGCGCCAGTGGCGACGATTAACGGTTAAGCGTTTTACAGAGTTGCTTTAAGTAATTATTTTCTTACGATGGTGATGTTCAGAGGGAATCACCCTCTGGCGATGGGCAGGTGAAACGAATGAGAGCAGGAGGTTAAAATATATCTGTTTGAAAAACAGGTATATTTTATTTAGTTTTCGCGTCTCGTCAGCGTATAAATCATACAGAATGTGACTTGTGTGATCATTATCACGCCATTTTTCTAAATTATTCGTATGGCGTCTGGAGACGAGTTTCTGCTCACAAATATACGTATTGTCCATAGGCGTAGCACGAGCTCCATTGCTACAAACGTAATTTTATTTAAGTGTCAGGAAAATTCCGGACCAATCCCTTTTTTAATAAAAATACACACTCTCGGCAGGGGATAATACTTAATTAACTTTTGTTAGCGTTTTGAAATTAAAAACAGCGCATGGCGCTGTAATTATAGAAAATAACGTTAACTGGCCTACGTTGGGTATATTTGATCTGACACAATTTTCCTGATTTGTTATTAATGTGATAGCGTTTTTATTTATATTGTTATAATAATTGTTACCAATATATAACGCTTCGCGTCAGATTTATGCTGTATCCTTACTGACAATATTGTTTAAGTAAAGAGTAATGTTCCGGCTGAACGCGGTAGCGGTAAACCGGTCTGCCGGTCACGCCGTAATGAATGCTGGTAAACAAGATATGGCAATTCACCAGCCAGATAAGATATTTACGGCAGGAGACGCGAGAGATATTCACTTCGTTGGCCAGCTCGTCGGTAGAAAACTCCTGCTCCTGATGCGCATCAATCCACTGGCATAAGGTGCGTAGCGTTTGCTGCGTCAGCCCTTTTGGCAGCCGGCGAGGCTCCTGCTCGCTGGATGAATTGCCGTGAATGAGCAGATCAAGCTCAGACTGTTCGTAATACTGGCGTTTTTCCATTGCCGTTTTCTTACGTAGCCAGCCAGTTAGCGCTTCTTCAAAGCGCGTGGCCTGAAAAGGCTTGATCAGATAATCCACTACGCCGTAGTGAAGCGAATCTTTAATGGTGGCGGCGTCAGCGGCAGAAGAAATGACAATAACGTCGCTTTTGCAGCCTGCGCTGTGCAGGACAGGCAGCAGATCCAGTCCATTTTCCTGCTGCATGTAGATATCCAGCAGGATCAGGTCAATGTGATTTTCACTGTTGAAGATAAACTCTTTCGCTTTTTCCAGCGTCGAAGCGGTTCCACAGCAATGAAAACCGGAGATTTGCGCGACGTAGCGGCGATTTAGCTCCGCGACCATCGCATCGTCATCGACAATTAATACATTGATCATAGGCTGGTCCTCTCCCCATCCCAGGGTAACTGTACAAAAAATTGTGTGAAGATCCCAGGTTCAGATTCCACGGAAATTACGCCGCCAAGCGCTTCAACCTGCTGTTTAACCAGCGCTAAACCGACGCCGCGTTCGGCGCCTTTTGACGAGACGCCTTTTTCAAAAATCGCGTCGATGCGCTCAGGTTCGATACCGGGGCCATCATCGCTCACTTCGCAATGCAGCCAGCCATGACGGTAGTGTAACGAGATGCTAATTTCGCCGCCGGACTCCTGGCCCAACGCTTCCAGCGCGTTTTCAATCAAATTACCCAGCGCCGTAATCAGCACCGTGACCTGATCTTCATTGTTATTATCCGGTAATTGGCTGTCACTGCTTATCACCAAGCTGTGCCCGAAATCAGAGGTGCGATTAATCTTACTGAACAAAAATCCAGCGATAATCGGCGATTTTATTTTACCCAGCAGCAAACCGATCTCTTCCTGATAGTTATTGGCCGTCTTGATAATATACGCTTCAAGCTGCTTATAACTCTTCAGGTGCAATAATCCCAGAATCACATGTAATTTGTTCATGAATTCGTGGGATCGTTCACGGAGCGCATCCGCGTAGTTCACCATCCCGTCCAACCGTTGCATCAGTTGGCGAACTTCTGTTTTATCCCTGAAGGTGGATATCGCGCCGATAATTTCGCCGTTGCTGCGCACCGGAACGGTATTCACAAGCAGCAGACGGCCTTTGACGATGATCTCTTCATCGCGGCGCGGCGTACCGTCACGCAACACTTCGCTAATGTCTACCACCTGCGACCAGGCATGGCTCAGGGTGGATAATCTGGCGTCATCCTGCGTTTTTCGATAATCGAGCAGCGCCTGCGCCGCATGGTTAATCAACGTGACTTCGCCGCTATCATCGACGGCGATAACGCCTTCTTTGATCGACTGTAGCATAGCCTGACGCTGTTCAAAAAGAGTGGAAATTTCATACGGTTCGAGGCCAAACAAGATTCGTTTTAGCACCTTGACCAGCGCATACGTGCCTAATAACCCCACCAGAGCGCCGAACAGAATGGACCAGATAATACTGCCGCGGCTATTGTTGATCTGTTGCGTAACGTGACGGAGTTCCAGGCCAATCGCTACAACGCCGATCTGCCGGTGGCGTTCATCATAAACCGGCGTAAAAACGCGCAGCGCTTTGGCGAGAAAGCCGCGATTAATGGCGACGTTTTCCTTTCCCTGCAGCGCGAGCAGAATATCATCGCCTTTGAACGGTTGACCGATTCGCTGCGCTTCTGGGTGCGAATAACGGATGCCCTGCATATTCGTCACCACAATAAACAAAAAGCCGTTATGCTGGCTCACCGCTTCGGCGAGCGTCTGAATGCCGCTTTCCGCAGGCGGTTTTTTCAGCCCCTCGCGAATTGTCGGAGAGTCCGCCAGCGAGCGGGCCACCGCCAGCGCTTTATCTGCCAGCGCGTCGCGCGTCATGCTGCTGATTTGCGAGAAATAGATCAGATGGACCACAACGAGCACCGAGAACAAAACGGCGCTGACCATCAGAATGACGGTCGTGCCGAGTTTCATGGGGCGTTTGCGTAACGCCCGGCATGGCAGGGAGTGTTTCATAGCGGACCTGAACTGATGAATTGTAAGGTTATTATCCCTGATGAAGCGTCTAATTCAAAGGTAGTAGGCGACGTTGCACGGTTGCACCAATGTTGAAAAGCTTGTCTTGTCTTGTCTTGTCTTGTCTTGTCTTGCCTTGCAGGGCACTCTACCTGCTCGTCTCGACTGGCAAACGTCATGTCGTTAATTAATATCGCTGTATACCGTGATAGGTAATTTATTTTCATCAAAATTGCATAAAATAATTCTTACCCCTGGCGCGAACTCGGACATAGTGAGCCGCTGTGCGCGTCATGGTCGCTACCGGATGATGATGCTCTTACATGGCAATTTTCCGTGTTGTTTGAAGGCCAGGGAGAGATGACCGTCTCGCCCTGGGGATTCCGCTATCTGGACCTGCTGCAATGTAATACCATTAGTGCGTTCTATGCCCGACTTGCCGTCGTGACGACATGCTATCTGCAGGACGTTCAACAGAAACAGGGGCTACAGCCTGCGACTAACCGATTGTTTTTCTGAGATATCTATCAGGTTTTGATGACGCACTGTAATGCTTATATCGCCATCGTGCCCGCTGTCGCGCCAGCGGGCACAGTCTGACATTACAGTTCCGGCGTCTTTTTAAAACCGGTCAGCATCAGCACCAGGCTCTGTTTTGAGTTCGCTGGCGTGAAATCGTAGTGATTTCCCTGACGGTCGCCGCCGATATACCAGGATACTTCCGTTTTCCCTTCTGCCAGCGCTTTGCGCACCGCTTTATCGACATCAACCATGCGGTATTCATGCGAGTAGTTTAGATATAACACGGCATCGGAACGGTAGTTGATCGCCGGTTTATTGTTCCATGACACGGTACTGGCGTGCCAGTCGTTGTTGGTTGGGTAAAAGAAGATCTGATCGGCGCCGTTCGTTTCCGTTTTGCCGCCAAAAAGGCGAATACGGTATTTGAATAGCGAAGCGTCCATATTGGCAGGTAGGGGCGGGATCTTAAATTTCACCAGCGTGAGCGTTTCCGGATGCTGCGTGCGTCCGCCATTTGTCCAGTCATCCTGTACATACAAGGTATCGACGTTGGCATGAGGCTTGTCGTCTTCGCTGCTTACCCAGGTATTTTCTTCCGCTTTACTGTAGGCGTAAGGAACCGTAGTGCCGCAATCCAGCCCCTGATTCATACACAGATCCGTCATAAACTGCGCGCCATCTTCCGTCCAGCCATTCATAAAATCGGCATGGGCGGTATAAAGACTTCCCCAGCGCTCTTCCCGGGTTTCGCCATGCATTACCGGGTCCATCGACAATTCCACCTTGGACGTATCCAGCGAGGAGATCTGCGGGAGTACCCAGGCGATGTTCATATTAACTGTCGGGATTTTGACCGGATATTCTGCGGAACATTTCCCGTGGTCAGCATAGGTCGCATTATTGTGACTATGGGTCGGCTTCAGGTTGACGCCATCCCAACAGTTGGGGAAAGCGATCCCGATATTAAACTGGACGGCATCGCCCGCTTTACGCAGACCGCATATTTCGCCTGTTGTTTTGGTGTAACCTTTACCATTGGAGCATAAGAAGGTAATGGCTGAACTGGGGCCGGTTCCGTGATGATCGCCTGCCAGTAGTTCCAGCCCAGCCGGGAACGGATGGAGCGGATATTGCGCTACATTTGTGGATTGATAATAGGTCTTTTGGTAGGCCGGTTTTACGATTTCGCCATTGGGTAATTTCATGGACGGCGCCCAGTAAGCGGAGCTGTCGGCTTTATTATCGCAGGTGGTATCTGGTTGCGCGCGCAACGTCTGGTAGGTAGAGACCGCGTCGGTGTGGGTGTTGCCAAAAAAATCATGCCACATCGCCTGATTCGCTTTACCAAACATCATAATCGCGTCATCGCCTAGTGTGTGGTGATAGCCGCACACGACGTGCGCCTGAGGGCCGGCATGAGCCGGGAGTGCGCCAGCGGCAACAAGCGTTGTCAGGCCGGCGGTAATAAGGTTGAGTTTCATTTTTTGCTGTCCGGTTGAATAGAAGTAAGAGCAGCAATAGCAGATCCGATCGCGGTGTTGCATATCATTAATTATCACTTTTTGTCATTCGCCCTGCATAGCGGCGTTAATTTACAGACTTAATATTTAAATAATTAGCCGGAACTACCTTCCTCTTGATTATGTCAATTTACAAAAAAGATACATTAGTGATTAAAACAGGTCTTTTTGTGATAACGCTGACCATTCCATTTTGTCTATGCTGGTGGCAATCGCCATAACCGGATATCGATTCTATCGGGCACGGCTTTATTTTTAAGAAATGCGTTACGGCATCAGTCGTGACGTGATCTGCTATGGATTTTTTATGAGATTACTAAAACGCTGTATTGTGGTTGTACTCTTTGGCGTGATTTTATTTATGGTCAGGGACGATATTCGCTATGTTTATCAGCTAATTCTGAAATATGGCGATAAACCTTCGGCGCTGACACTCAGTGGCTATAAAGCGGTTATTCAGGAAAAACCAGTCGCAGGAATTAAGAGTAACCTTTCAGGTCTGACCTACTCCGCCGAAGACAGGATGCTTTTCGCCGTTATTAATAATCCCCCTGAACTGGTCTGGCTAACGACAGAAGGGCAATTAGTGGGGCGGATGCCGCTCCAGGGAATCTACGACCCTGAGTCTATTGCGTGGAGTGGGGGCAACCAGTTCCAGATAGGCAGTGAGAAAGAGGGCGCGGTATATAAAACGCAGGTTGATATTCAGCGCGGCACTATGCAGATAATCTCCATGGTTAAGCTTGAAGGCTATAACAAAACAAAAAATAAAGGGCTGGAAGGTACGGCATGGGATGCGAAAAATGAGAGATTGTATGCCGCTAAAGAAAGAAAACCCATTGTGATCAAAGAAGTAGAGATGAGCAAAAATGGTATCACCAGTGTGTTGCCTTCTACCGTCACCGCGAGCATTAGCGATGTCTCCGGGCTGGAATATTATGCCCCAACGGATTCGCTGCTGGTATTGTCGGACGAGTCAAAAATGATTCTGGAGATCAGTTCCGAGTGGCGGGTGCGCGATCGACTATTCCTGACGGCGGAGTGGTCAGGGCTTAGAGACGATATCCCTCAGCCAGAAGGGATTGCCATGGATGATGAAAATAATTTGTATATTGTGAGCGAACCAAATCTGTTTTATAAGTTTTCCCGTGATATACAGAATGACCAAAATGTATTTTTACTGTCACATCATGCTAAAACAGTACAAGGCTATTAATGCCATGATTTGCAGATTACTTGATTCGTTGATTCATTGTTTGGGGAAGTTATGTTTTACTTACCTCAGTAACGGATTACTTTGTGGTGTAGCGTAACGGTAATTGTCCTCCTCATATTTGCGGCAGCGTAGTCTGCCGCTTTTTTTATTCTTTTAATAAACTAACTGTCTTCTGTAATAATTAACAGACAATAAATATTATTATTCTGTTTTTATCAGGAGGCCTCCGAAGAGGCCTCGTCATGGTGTTGTTTAGTTATAAGGCATAATATTCTTCCTCAACGCTTACCGAATGCAAAGTCGCCTCACTAAGCGAAATCATTTCATCTGCGCCGGAACTCTTGTTAACTGGATTTTCCGTTGGTGATGTACCCGTAAATGTTCCACTGGCAACAGTACTATTACCGGCGGGATCGGTGGCCGTTATGGTGTACTGATTCTCCCCCGACAGAATAACGGATTGCGGAACAGAAACATGCCAGTCACCAGAATCATTATCGACGCTAGCGGGATATTCCGTACCGTTAACCGTGACCTTCACCTGAATATCCTGATTGGCTTCCACCGTTCCCTGGAGGGTGACGGTACTATCAACACCGTCAGCCGTCGATCCCAGTGTGGGTTCGGCGGGCGGTTGCGTATCGATGGTCAGCCGCTCGTTCAGCGTATTTTCGTTCCCGGCAGCATCTTTAGCGGTAAGGGTATATTCATAAGCGCCGTCATTGAGGGACTGGTCAAGGGTAATTGTCCACTTCCCGGCGCTGTCAGCGGTTGTGGTGAACACCTTACTGTCGATGTTCAGTGTGATCGTCGCATTGGCTTCTGAAGTACCGGTAAAGGTTGGCGTATTGATGCTGGTGATATTATCACCTGCCGTCCCGGTATCACTGTTATCTTCCAGGGAAAGCACTGGCGGCGTAGTGTCGATTGTTAGCCAACCGGCAGACAACGAAGAGGTGTTTCCTGCTATGTCTTTAGCCTGTACGGTATATTGATAAATACCATCATCTAACGCATTAGCAGCCGGTAAGGTAAAGTGCCATCTACCGTCATTCCCCGCCTGGAAGGTATGTGTTTTCTTATTGAGCGTCAGAATAACGGTCGCTCCGGGTTCCGTTGTGCCAGTGAATGTCGGCGTTTTATCACGGGTGACATTATCTCCTTTGTTGCCGGTATCTGAATCTTCGGTAAGCGTGCCAGCGGTAGGCGCGGGTGAGGTAGAATCAACGGTGAGCGAACCGTTGGTCGGCGTAGACGCATTTCCGGCGGCGTCTTTGGCCTGTACCGTATAAATGTACGTATCGTCAGGCAGCGCATTTTCCGTCGGCAACGTGAAGCGCCATACACCGCTGCTATCGGCCTGGAACTCATACGTTTTGCTATTGATAGTGAAAATAATGGTTGCGCCTGGATCTGTCGTACCGGTAAAGGTCGGGGTGCTCACACTGGTGATATTATCGCCAGTGATACCCGTATCCGTATCGGCAGTCAGTTCCCCGACAGCCGCATCGGGCGGCGTTGTATCGATAGTTATTGATCCCGTAAAGGCATCAGATGTCGTACCTGCCGTGTTCTGGCCTTGTAGCGTGAAGTTATAAGAGCCGTCATTCAGTTCATCTCCGGCAGGTAAGGTAAAACGCCACGTGCCATCATTATTGACCGGTACGTCGTAACGTTTACCGTTGAGGGTCAAAATAACGGTGATATTAGGTTCTGCCGTACCACTGAAGGTGGGGAGATCCGTACTGGTAATATTATCACCGGGCGTACCCGTATCAGACTCGGTAGCAAGCCCACCATTTGGAATGGCAGGAAGGGCGAGATCGATTGTGATATTACCGTTAGTGGTTGCGGAAACATTTCCGGCGGCGTCTGTGGCTAACACTGTATAGGCATAGTTACCGGTTGCCAGCGCATCGGCCGAAGGTAAAGTAAAGGCCCATGTACCGTCGGTCGCCGTAGGGCATTCATATATTTTGCCGTTAATAGAAAGCGTGATAGTCGTTCCTGGTTCCGCTTTTCCAGTGAATTTGGGGGTTGTAATGCGCGTGATATTATCGCCCGCCACTCCCGTGTCATAACCGGGCGCAAGCCCGGCAGTGGGAGCTGTTGGCGGCATAGTATCAATAATGACCGAACCTGATTGTTCTGCGGATGTATTTCCGATAGCGTTTTTGCTCTGTAAGGTATAGGCGTAAGTCCCATCGGTGAGGATATCGTCTGCCGGCAACGTGAATTTCCAGGCGCCATCATTCCCTACCTGGATCTCATACGCTTTACCATTGATACGTAGAATAACGATGCTGTTGGGGTCAGCCTTACCACTAAATGTCGGTGTCGTTACGTTGGTGATATTATCTGTGCCGGTAGTGGCGTCGAGACCTCCGCCAGGGATAGTTGGCGCAGTGGTATTAATCGCCACCGATCCGGCGGTGGGCGCTGATATGTTCCCGGCGGTATCCTGAGCTAAAACAGTGTACTGATACGTTCCGTCTGGCAGCGAATGACCCACAGGTAATGTTATTGTCCAGGCACCGTCGCTCCCGGCTTTGGCCGTATAGTCTTTCCCGTTGATCGTCAAGATCACGGTAGCGTTCGCTTCCGCTGTTCCTGTAAAGGTCGGATTCTTTATATGCGTAATACCATCGCCTGTGACGCCACTGTCCGCACTTTCCGCCAGAGCGGCTACAGGAGCGTCCGGAGGGGAAGTATCAACAGTAAAATCGCCGTCATAGCGTGTTTCGTTTCCGGCATTATCCGTTGCCAAAACCTGATAAGAGTAGCCGCCATCCGTTAGTGTACCAGGGAGACGGAATGCCCAGTTTCCAGACGCATCGACTGCCACAGGATAAGTAGTGCCTGCAAAAATAACGACAATAGACGCGCCGGGCGCGGTTTTGCCCGACAGCGTGGGCTGGGTGTTGTTGGTTATCTGATCGCCCGTAACCCCGCTATCGCTTCCGGCGTGTAATCCAGCATTTGCTGAGGGCGGCGTATTTTGAACGGTAACATTACCGTTCACTTGTACGCCGCTTACGTTACCGCTGGCATCCGTCACTGTAATCGTGTATGGGTAGCTACCATCTGCTAATTTACCGGCCTCCGGCAGGGTTATGTTCCATTTACCATTATCGCCTGCAATAGCGGTATACGTTTTACCGTTAATCATTAACGTGACGGTCGCGCCGCTTTCTGTGGCTCCGCTAAAAGTTGGCGTAGTCTGATTCGTGAGATGACTGCCGAGCGCCCCGGTTTCGCTGGCGATATCCAGCCCGCCGGTTAAATAATCGGGAGCAGTGGTGTCAATCGTGATGGTCGCCGTAGAGGATGTCGTATTGCCTGCGCTATCAGTGGCAGTGACCGTGTAATGATAATCCCCATCCGTTAAGGCATGAGTCAACGGTATCGTCCATGTTCCGTCTACGTTAGCTGTGGTGGTATACCGATTACCGTCAATCGTGAGCGTAATCGTGGCATTGGCCTCAGCGGTTCCCATGAGTGTGGGCGTGGTATTGTTAGTGACATTGTCCGCTTTGGCGCCGGAGTCCGTATCGTCACTCAGTCCATTTATCTGGAGGTGAGATACACTGTCGATTGTGATCTTCCCCATTATCGGAGGGGATTGATTACCTGCCACATCTTCGAGCGAGATAGAGTAATCATGATCGCCATCGCGTAATGGACTGGTAATGGCGAGTTTCCAGTTACCATGCTGATCGGCAACGGTTTTATAGGTTTTACCGCCAATCGTGACGATAACCGTGACGCCAGTGGGCGCCGTACCAGAAAAGTTAGGTTTTGTATTACTGGTGATGGTATCTCCGGTATCGCCAGTATTGCTATCAATATCCAGGCCGCCAGTCACTAAGCCCGCCATATTTCCACTCTGAATATTCAACTCGCCGTTGAGAGGCGTGCTGACGTTTTGCGCAAGGTCAGTAATGGAAACAGTATAGTTATGCGTACCACTATTTAATGGCGTGTTGACAGTGACTTCCCAGTTCCCCTGGTTGTCCGCTACCACCGTATGCGTTTGCCCGCCAATCGTGAGCGTTATCGTGGCACCAGGTTTTGTTTTGCCTGTAAAAACCGGCGTTTCATTGTTAGTGATAAAATCGCCTAATACCCCACTGTCCGTAGCAGCGCTGAGTCCTACCGTTGTGGTTGGTGGCGTGTTATCAATGACGAACTGCCCGCTAATGGTCGATGATTTTCCTGCGGTGTTAGTCGCTGTCACGGTGTAGCTGTAACTATTGTTTGATAAGCCGGGGAGCGCCAGAGTCCAGTTGCCATCAGCGGTAACGATGGGGGTATAAGTCATGCCGTTGATTGTCACTATCACCGTTGCGCCTGGTGTGGTCGTGCCTTTTAACGTTTGATCGTTATGATTACTCCAGCCATTGGCGATATTCGGATCGGCAGTAGTATCCAGTCCGCCTGTTAGCGCTACGCTGGAGTTATCGACGGTAAGCGTTCCGGTAATCGTAGGGGAAAGATTACCCGCCTTATCGACAGTCGATATGCTGTAGTCATAATTACCGTCCCGCAACGTTTCCGGCACGGTAAAGCTCCATTTACCGGCGTTATTGGCGGTTACGGTGTAGTTTTGCCCATTAAGCGTAATCGTGACTTTCAGACCGGCTTCCGTGCTTCCGCTAAACGTAGGCGTGGAGTTGTGAGTAATGTTATCGCCCTCGATGCCGGTATCGCTGGCGTTGTCCAGCCCGCCGGTCAACGTCGGAGGAACGGAGTCGCGGGTGATTCTAACGGTGTAAGTGGTTTCCAAACCATAACTATTGGTTACGGTAAGACTCCAGGTGAAGTATCCGCCCTGGGGCGTATCTGCCGGGAATTCTGACGCAGGCAACTGGATTTTCCAGTTGCCATCCGCGTCAACGACGGTGGTTAAAGGGCCTGACCCGCCTGAGTTTTTTCTGATGGTAATCGTATCGCCTGGATTACCGCGTCCGACGATAACCGGCGAGGTGTCCGTATAGAAAATACTGTTAGTTGAGCCAGCAGTGCCAATGAGATAATCTTCATGACCGCCAAATTGTGCATTAGGCGCGGCGACGACATTGCTAATTGTGCCATGAAATACGCCGCTATTCCCCGCAGCATCGGTAGACGTTATGGTGTAATCATAACGTGTATTGGGAAGAAGATTTGCATCCTGTAACCAGATTTGCCAGTTACCATTACCGTCTGACATGGTTGAGTAACGTTTTCCGTTGATCTCTACAATAACTTCCCGATTAGGTTCTGCTTTTCCATTAAACGTCGGCGTAGCCCACCGGGAGGCTGAAGGATCATTCGGTGTCGCATCGCCAGGACGAAGTCCCCCGGTAATTTCCGGCGGCGTATGGTCTATGGTGAAGGAACCGTTAAATGAGGTGACCGAGTGTCCGACAATCTCTGTCAGTTTGTAGTGATATTCCCCTTCAACGAATGGCCCTCCCGGTAATGTAAACGTCCAGGTGCCATCGGCATTAACCGGAATAGTATATTCCTGCGCATTAAACTCAATACGTAATGTGGAACCGATACTCGCTTTGCCGCTTAATGATGGTGAGGCATTTTGTGTCTGGTTATCGCCGACTACGCCAGTATCATCTTCGGGGGAAAGAAATCCGATCAGAGTACTGATTGTCACCGAGGCGGAGTGGGTGGTTTCTGTACCAAATTTATCCTTGAAAGTCAGCGTATAATCATGTGTTCCTGAACTCAGCGGCGCGCTGCCAGGCACCGTAAACGACCACTTTGTTCCCCCGGCGGTAATCGTTAACGGATAGGTTTTACCGCCGATGGTAATGGTGCCGCGCAAGTTGTCGCTAGGCTGGCCTCCGGCGATGGTGCCTTCCAGCGTCGGTTTGGTTACTGATGTCAGGTTATCGCCTTTGGTATCGCTATCCGTCTCGTCAGAGAGCCCGCTAGTGATGGTCAGTTTACGCTTACAAATATAGATGGCGTCAGACGTAGTGGTGGTATTACCGGCCGCATCGGTCGCTGTGACAGAAAAACGAATGGTGTGATAATTGCCATTATCCTGAACCAGGCCCGCAGGAAGGGTGAATTTCCATGTTCCATTGCTGGCGATATCTGTGACGTTATAGGTTTTATCATTAATGCGAATGGTCACTTTTGAGCCTGCTTCGGCTCTACCTGTGAGAGTGGGGGTAAGGTCATTAGTCCAGTATCTGTCTTTGTCGCCCGTATCGCTGCTGCTGTGTAATTCAGAGCTCGTTAACGATGGCGCTGTATTATCAGTAGTAACACTCCCTTTAGTGGTGGTTTTATTTCCGGCTTTATCCGTGACGATAATTGTATAACCGGCCTTATAATTAGGCGGCAAACCCCAGGTTGGACCTTGCAGTGTCCAGTCCCCTTTATGGTCTGCCGTGGTGTGTCGTATCTGACCATCTATATGCAGGGTGATCGTAGCGCCTGGTTCGGTTTTGCCGGTAAAAACGGGCCGGGTCGTTTTAGTGATCATATCCCCTTTGATGCCGGTATCTGAATCGCTCGTTAATCCCACTGTCGATAGGGGGTTAAGGGTATCAATAAAAATATTATTCGTGGTGATGGCGGATAACCCGGTACCGGTATCCGTTGCAGTCACCGTATATTCGCTAAACCCTTCGTTCAGTGCGTGGGTTACATCAATGGACCAGGAGCCGTCAGCCGCCGCCGTTGTGGTATAACTTTGCCCGGCGATGGTCAGGACGATCACCGTATCCGGCGTGGCCTGTCCGACAATTTTCGGCGTATTGTCATTTGTAATATTATCGCCCTTGATGCCGCTGTCGCTATCAGCATCCAGCTGCGCTGTAACTTTAGGCGGTACTACGCCTGATGGGACATAATTAAAATTACCTGTAATTGTTGCCGTGTTTCCGGCGAGATCTTCTGAGGTTACGGTATATTCATTCAGGCCGGGCTCCGCATCTTTGGGCAAGGTCAGTTTCCACCTTCCGGTGTCATCTACGGAAGCCGTATAGGTCATGCCTTTGATGGCGACGGTGACAAGGCTGCCAGGTTCCGCCATGCCGCTGAGCATCGGGCGGACAAGCTGGGTAGTATTATTCCCCGCCGTACCTTCCATTACGCTGGAAAGATCAAGCCCGCCGCTGAGTTGGGAAACGGTATCAACAGAAAACAGATGTTCGCTGCTTGAGGTGTTGCCCGCTTTATCAGTAGTGGTGACCGTATAAGTGTATGTTGCATCAGGAAGGTCGTCCGGTATTGCATAGTGCCAGGTACCATCAGCCCCAGCTTTCAATGTATGGCTCACGCCGTTAAACATAATTTCTATGTCAGCTTCGGGCTCCGTCGTACCGGTAAGAATGGGGCGGATAACATTCGTGATATTGTCCTGAGTATTCCGTCCGCTATCCGATGCTTCGTCTAAACTTGCTTCAGATGAAGGAGGGGTTGTGTCCACGGTAATGCTGCCTGATGCCGTCGCGCTGGTGCCCACCGCATTTTCAACTTTTACCGTATATTCATATGTCTCATCCGCAAGCACATCCGGGAGCGTTAAAGACCAGTTACCGTCTGTATCGGCAGCGACACGGTATTCCACATTATTGATGGTCAACACCACGGAGGTATTTGGCGTTGCTGTACCGTGGAAGGTTGGCTGATTAATGTGTGTGATACCGTCACTGTTACTCACGCCGCTATCATCGCTTTCACGCAGGCTTACGGTGATTTCCGGGATACTGGTATCAATAACCAGCGTCATATTCCCCGTGGTTTCGCTCATATTTCCCGCATTATCTTTTGCGGCCACGGTAACGTCATAGCGGCCATCTGCCAGCGGCGTATCCAAAGTGAGCTGCCAGTCGCCATTTTCATCAGCCTGAAGAGAATAAATATGGTCATCAATAGTGACGAACACTTCCGTATGAGGCTCTGATTTTCCGCTCAGAGTTGGGGTAGTAATATTGGTGATGTTGTCGCCGGAATCGCCGGAATTGCTATCGGCGTCAAGGTACACCGTGGGGGCAGACGGAGGGGTGGTATCAAGCGTAAATTTACCTTCTAATGGCGAGGAAGCACTATTACCTGCGGCATCCGTTACCGAAAGCGTATAAACATGCTCGCCATCATCTAATACCAGGTCTTCTGGCACTTTCCAGGTCCATAGCCCATTTTCATCAGCCTGGACAGAGAACGATTTACCGGCCAGCGTAACGGTAATGATCGCTAAAGGCTTGGTATTTCCGGTTAATAGGGGATGTGGGTTATTGGTAACGCCGTCAGTGTTGCTGCTACCTGTATCTGATTCTGTCGATAATGTTGCCGTTATTGTCGGAGGCTGGGTATCAATTGTCACTTTACCGGTTTGCGTAGCGCTATTCCCGGCAATATCGGTCGTTTCAACGGTAAATTCATAGCTACCGTCGTTGAGCGCCGGAGTGATTTCAAGTTTCCACTGCCCTTGTCGATCGGCAATGACTTCATAAACGTTGCCATCGAGGGTCAAAATAACATGGGCACCGGGTTCCGTTTTTCCTGTCAATACTGGCTGGGGAATATTCGTCAGAAAATCGCCCTGCTGTCCGGAATCCGTGGCGGCGGATAGCGCAAATGTAGCATCAGGCGCGGTCGTATCGATAGTTACGGTGTTATTCACCGTTGCGGTATTTCCTGCCTCATCGGTAGCAGTAACCTGATAATGATATACCCCATCTGGCAAATTCGTACCTGGAGATAAATACCACTGACCGTCTGCATTGGTAACGGTGGTTAACGTCATGCCGCCAATAATAACATTAATGATGGAACCCGGTTCGGAAGTGCCCTGAAGCACAGGTTTGGGATTATTGGTTATCGAATCACCGACAATGCCGGAGTCTGACGCAGGGGCAAGTGAGGCAGTGAGCCCGGAAACTTCACTATCGATTACGACGGTGGTAGTAGATTTCACCGTTTTGCCGCCGCTATCGGTGATAGTAAAGTTTATCTCATACTGCCCATCTGGTAGAGGAGAAGAGAGTTGTAAGGTCCATTTACCATCTTTATCAACAGTTAACGGGTAGTGCGTCTTGTCTATTATAAGGCTTGCCGTCGCGCCTGGCGTAGCATTGCCGGTAAAGGTTGGTGTAGTAATATTGGTAATACCGTCTCCTGTTTTGCCGGAATCGGCCTTCGCATCCAGTTGACCGGTAATAAAAAGAGGAACCTCTGGCGTAGGTAATGGCTCCAGGGCCTTTTCTGCCTGCTCGCTTGATGAAGAACTTGATGACGCCGGTGGGACTGGCGGTGTAGCGGGTGGTGTGGGAGCGTTATTCACGACCTCTTCTTCGGCAGGTTTTAAATTTTTAGAAAGTTCTTGCTTTGCTTTTTTGTCAATAATTTCTTTCTTTTGTGATAATTGTTCGTTTTTTTCGAGCTGTATATTTTCTTTTAAATCTGTAGTCTGCTGTTTGAGGAGTTCCTCATACTCTTTGATTTTTTGCTGTAAAGATTCTTCCAGAGCTTTATTTATATCAGCAAAAGTATCTTTTACCTGTTGTTCTGACTCATCCTTTGTAGTTTCTGGTGTGGATTCATCGCTTACTAACTTGTCAGCCAGGTAGACTGTATCTAACCCAAGCTGATAAGTTTTTATAGAAGAGATAATATGATCCTGATTAATTGTTTTTCCCGTGGTATCACGTAACTCAACATTTCCCAAAACCAGGTTGGTTAAGCCATCTTTTAAAGTTGTGGTATTACCATTAGAGGTCGTAACTATCAAGTCAAAACCACTTACTTTGTATGATTTTATATCAGAAATAGTTTCTGGCTTAAGGTTGGTATTATCTGTTGAGGAGGTGTTTTCTTTCATTGTCATACTGCCTATTTCCTAATGATAGTTGAACGGGTAGCTGAAAAAATAATAATTTTAATAGTGTGCTAACTTGTTTTTAGCGAAGTTTAATTTTACATTCCTGCCAGTTCGAAATAAATCAAGCAATATGCCAATGGTCTAAAGTTATAATATGTCAGGCCTATGCTTATATGTCTGAATAGTACTTATTAATTATAATTAAATCATGTCCAACAATACCAAGAAAAAGCTATGAGTGCAGAAGAAAATAATAGTGATGAAGAACTGGCGCCAATGGTTGATGGGCTAAGCGGAGCGCTTTGTATTCTGATACTTGTTTCTACAGTATTCATACTCTCAAGCACTGATTCAATTGTGACATCTGATGGTGGAGCATTAAAGTTCAGAGACTCATTTACTAATCTTAGTAAAAATACCATTTACTATAGTGGCGCTGTTTCACTTTCATCGTCTGATCTTTATCAAACCCGCAAGCACTTAGTTGACTCTGGGAAAAAGAAAATCACGCTCTATGGCGCAGTATCTAAATCTGTAGAAAACCATAAAGCAAAAAACACGTTTAATTTATTGAAGATTTATACAGACTTAAAATTACCTTCTGATATAGAAGTGGAGTTCAAAGAAGGGGATTCGTCTGCATGTGAAAAAAGTCTATCTTGTATTTACTGGAGTAATTAAATAAATGTATTTTCTGGGTCTGGTTTTTTATATATTAACAGCGGTATGCTACTTATTATTTCCTGCCATTAAAAATATGGTCAATCAGGCCGCTTTTCTGGCACCGCAAATTACGTATGCATGTGGAGTATTATTTATATTACCGCTGCTCCTTTTTTTAACGCATTGGGTATTCCGATTAAAGGCAAGGAAATACTACGCTTTACTGGCAACGCAAACTAAACTCGCGGCTTCAGTGGCCGTCTCCTTAGGCCTGATTGGTACCTTTATGGGATTAACCGACATGGTTTCGGCCATTTCCGGTTCTCTGGGGGGAGAAGGCGATCTTGCAGCAAAAATGGGGGCAATGATTTCATCCATTTCATCGGCACTGACAGCAATGTCATTTGCGTTCCTGACATCTATATTAGGTGTTACGGTATCAGTATTACTTTTGGTAAGCCTAAATTTTTGGGAATTTTATTACGAGACGGAGAATAATACTGGAAAAAACCCAGAGAAAGTACCTTCAGAAAATGAGCTCCACGCTTTACTCAACAGAATAACGCTACTGGAAGAAATTAATACTAATATCGCAAATAAACTAGTTTATATTCCAGAGAATACAGACCTTTCAGAGTTATTAGTGGTAAACAGCAATACTATGGCTGAGAATTTATTGCAAATAAATACCACTGTGAAAAATATTGAAAAAGTAACAAAAGCATTTGCTGAGGTAAGTGATAATGCGCTTGTTAGTATTAATGCATCGCTAATGGATGTTAATCAAAGCAATATGGTAGCGAGTGAAAAAATTATTGCTGGTAATGAGCATTTAATGGATTTAAATGTTGGTGTTAACGCATTGCTGGCATTAATGAAGAAAAACTCTGAGTTTAACGAGGAAATGGAAAATAAGAAGACTGAACAGCTTAAAGTCATTATTGACAGGCAGGAAAGTTATTTCCATGAACAGTATAAGTTTAAGAAAAAAATGAAGCAGATTGTAGAGGTGCTGACTAATGAAAACTAATTTTATCATCATGGGGTGCCTGTTTTTTAGCCCATTAGCTTTGGCTGGTCAGGACACTTTACACTATGCAGATTTTATTAATGAGATGTATAAAGAATCAGATATGATCAAGGCTAAGGCCCTGGAGCTTGAATCAGAATTGTTACGTGCGAAACAAACTGACCTCTATTTTATGCCTAAAGTTTCCGCAGAAAGCAAGTATAAATCAGATGCCTCTCGCGGTGACATAACTGATTCAAAAATAACTGCTAGCTCTTTGATTTTTAGTACAACTATTGTTGACCGTTTTAAAGAGAAGAATAGTCGAATTCATAGTGCTGAACTGTCGCTTCTGAAGGAAAAAGAAAGCTTGTATAAGTCACTGGTAGAGAATTTAATTGGTATAAAATATTATAATAATCTTGAGGTAAAGGCGACTAAATTAGAACAGACAGCCATTGATTTATACCGTCAAATTGAGGGGCGATATCTATCTGGTATCGCTAAAGCAAGCGATGTTGAGCAGGCTCGCCTTTTGATCCAGAAAATAAAGACTGAGTCAGAGAGTATTAATAAAGAGATTGAACTACTTAAGTCTAATATAGAATTAGCTACCGGCATTGCTTTTCCTGAGCGGGGTGTTAACTTACCCGATAGTATAATTAATAAAATTAACGGCTATAATATTAATGAGAAAGAAATTTATAATAATATTGATTATAAATTATTGAACGAACAGGCTAATGCTGCAAAATTTAACGCCTGGCAGCAAGATTCATTAGTTCAGGTTAGTCTGGTCGCAGAGGAAAGATATAATAATAGTCAAAGGATTGATAAA
Organism: Salmonella enterica subsp. diarizonae; assembly: GCF_008692785.1. Classification (GTDB taxonomy): domain Bacteria; phylum Pseudomonadota; class Gammaproteobacteria; order Enterobacterales; family Enterobacteriaceae; genus Salmonella; species Salmonella diarizonae. The sequence continues at coordinate 6,214 of NZ_VXJV01000013.1, read as the reverse complement.
GATTCATGGGGGGGCATTCAGGTTTCGGTAAACCTATTTGATTATGATAAAAAGATTGCTAGTCAAACCGGTATAAAATCATACCAGGTATTAAAGACAAGGATGGATTTTAAATATAAAGAATTGTTGGCAAAAATGAAATCATTACAACTGACGATAAATTCTAATCAAAAGGAACTTAAAGGATTAGAAGAGCAAAGCAGAACTACAGAAGTGATTTTAGCTAATCAGAAAAGAGAATATAATATCTCACAATCATCTTATTATGAAATGTTAAACACGCAATACGACTATTTTGCATTAGAGCGGAAAATGGTTGAAATGAAAATTAGTGATGCTATCAACAAGATATCTTTGCTACAGGTATCTGGCGAACTGTTAAGTTTGTGATATGAACAATAACCTACTATCGCGAAAGATGTTAGCGGTCTTTATGACCGTTGCTGTTTTGATTGTTTATATTTGTGTGGCGAAAATTGATATTGTCTCTCCTGGTACTGGCGTGATAACCGGTGCTTCAGATAAACTAGTAATAGTCAGTCCTGATTCAGGATTTATTAATAAATTTGATTTAAGAACTGGCTCAAAGGTTAATATCGGAGATATACTTTTTTCGTATACGAACCTTGATGTCTTTCACCAGGAAAAAACACTTAATGAGTTAGTATTATTTGCAGACAGACGGATCGTTAGCCTGGAAGAGGATCAGCGATTGCTTAAAATACTCCTGGCTGGAGAAATATCCGAGGAAAGTGAGTTTAGTACGGAAAATAAAGATTTCTTCAGTCAGGAACTTAGTGCTTATAAGCTTTTGAATGAGTATTTTTCTTTAAGAAATGAAGAAAAGAATTTAAAGCTCAGAGAGGAGAAGATGATTGAAGAAAAAAACGATCTTCACGATCGATTGCTTCTTTTGAAAAGGAAAGGAAATTTACTTAAATCGGCCCGTGCGCCAGAAATAGAGATAATAAATAATAAAACTGAAATAAGTCAAATTATATCTCAAATAACTACAGGGGAGATCAGTTTACTCTCATTACAAAATGACATTAAGCTGGCAAACAATAGGTTTCGTAGTAGCGTCCTTGAGCAACTCAATAACAATGCTGAACAACTGGAACAGTTACGTAGAGAACGTCTTGAAAATCGGGGACAATTGGAACTACTAAGAAATAAAATTAAGGCTAATAGTGTTTTATCACCGACGAATGGCATAATATTAAGTATTGAACGTAGCTTTGAGAAGGGTTCTTATGTTGAAAACTCACAGCCAGTAATGACAATAAAGAAAAGTAATGAAAGTAAAGTCATTGATGCTCGTATTTTAGCAAAATACAGGCCTTTTATCTTTATGGGCACAACGGCAAAAATTACTGTGAATTCACCTGGCTATAAAAAAACACTCTCAGGTGAAATTACGAGGATAAGTGCTGATTCGTTCTCAGATGATGAAAAAAATGGTGCTGAACGTTATTACAAAGTTGAAATAAAGCCAGATGATAAAATTATAGTCCCTCCTGAGTTAGAGGGTGTCCAGGTTAATGTATATGCGCTAAGTAAGAAAGTGACTCTGTTAAATTACATTACAGCGTTAGTCGGCGATAATATTGTATTTAATGTATGGTAACGTAAACTATGCTTGGATTTGTTTCTGCATTATCTTCCGCTGTGGCAGTAATGATATTATTACTGTCTGTATTATTAGCTAATTTGCTATCTGTAGCTATAACGAAAGACAATAAGCTTGATTCGGCAAATCTAACCTATGAAGCTGATAATAAAGATCAGACTGACGTTGTCATGGGTAAAGGATTTTCTTTGTCAGTCAAGGATCTCTTGCCGTTACGTTCATCTGATGCTGCAGTCAGACTATATTGTACATATGGTAATAATTTAAGTCTTGAGGTGGCCAAAAAATACACCACTTATAATTATATCGTTGCCAAATCAGCCTTAGGAGATAAAGAAATTATTGTAGAACAACCGATCTATGAAACTAAAAAAAATAATTGCATTGTAGAAGAAGTGAAAAAATGAATAGTAACTTTTTTGAAATTATTAGGAAATATTGTCTTGTTGAAGACATTGATTTTGTTTTTAAAAATAAAAGCAAAGATATGTGTGATGTATTACAGAACTTTAATGATTATGTAAATAATCACTTCTTTGACTATAAAATAACCACTGATAATTCTTACGATTATACTCATCTACCAAAAACATTTATAGTAGAGTGGACTGAATCTTATTTTTTAATTATACAAAAAGAAAAAAATAAGCTAATTAATTTAACATCTACAGATATCGTCACACAGGACGACTTACTTAGTAAACGAATATTTTACTTGTCAAAAGAATTAAAAAATATAAATGATGTGGATGTTTTCGATGCTATCAAAAAGATGACACCTGGGGCGAGTTATTTTGCTCTTGGTTTGATTTTCTTTGCCTTGATGACGCCACTTTATTCAAACTTGTTTAATACTCGTTTGATTTACAGTGATTCTTATCATTCTGTTTTCTTTGTTACCGGAATATTTATAATTTTTGTTATCTTTGAGCTTATTTTAAAAAGCATTATTTATGACAAAGCGTCTTCTCAGATTAAAAGTAACAATATAAAATGCAATGCTTTTTTTTTATATGCTTTAAAAATTTCAAACTGCAGAAATGCGGCAGTAAAGATACGTACTATTGAATCTTCTGTAGCATCATTTTGGGAATCTTATCCTTTAATCTCAGTAGATTTCTCATTAACATTTTTGTTTATTATATGTCTTTTTGTAATGATGGGGGGGTATGCTTTCCCCTTGTTTATCTATTATATAGCGTTAGCTTTTCTTTGTGTTCATATCCGTTTTTCTGCATATAAAAAAACGTTGCAAACAAATAGCGTCAGTTATGAAAAAATGTCTACATTAATATCATTAGAAGAAAAAAGAAAAGAGTTGAAGTTTCTACGCAGCACCTTTTTTGAAAAGCTATTGATGGATAAAACTAATCGTGACGAATATACCAAAATGGAAATGAATATTGAAAATCATCATTGGGCTGAAATGATAAAGGCTAACTCTTTTGTTTCTATGATTGTGATGTTTATTTCATCCTATTTTGCTGTCGTCAATGGTAGTTTGACGACAGCCTCTATTATTGCCATTATGATTATCAACTCTCGGCTCTCAGGGGCTTTAGTTGGGGGCGTTAATAAGTTATATTTATCACGATTACATTCGTTTCACATCATGAATAGTTTAAGCGAGCTATTAAAAGATAAAGATACATTTGTATCGCATAGCGGTATATATATATCACGGATTCAACAACTATCAGTTGAAAAATTATCTATTTCGTTTGCCGAACGAAAACTGATCGAACCGCTCTCATTTACGGCTGTTCCTGGAGATTTTATTGGCATTGTTGGTGCATCAGGAGCGGGTAAATCATCTTTAATTAAAGCACTGTCAAACTCTATTAATTGCTATACAGGGTCAGTTAAGCTAAATAATGTTGATATAACACACATTTCTGAAGAGTATATACAGAGCTGTATCGCTTATCACTCTACAAACAGCTCTTTTATAAAGGGCTCGCTTCGTGAAAATTTCATGATATATGGTGTTGTTGATGATAGTGATATCATAGAGATATTAACTTTATGCTGTAGAAATCTTATTCTTTCGAAAGAAAACGTAGACGAAAAATTTGTTGATGAGCTAAACCTTTCCAATGGGGAAAAACAAAAAATTTTATTATGTCTCGCATTATTTAAAAAACCGGAGATGGTGTTCTTGGATGAATCGACATCTTATCTTTCAACCGCTGACGCTTTAGATTTTCTGGAAAGAATAAAATATCTTTACTCAGATAGTATTGTCATTTTTGCGACCCATGATATATCACTACAAAGGTTATTTACTCGAAAGATTGAACTCTCACATGAACATTTAAGAACTGTAAGTTGTAATACAACGATAAGTATTCCGAAAATGAAACTGAATGGATGAAAAGGTTTAGGTTAGTATGTATGGGATTAAAACGGTAGTGTTTTTGGTAGTGGCGATTTAAGCCAGATTATATACAATATGTAAATGTAAAGCGGTGATATGAATATTACCGCTTATAAAACTATTTGATCATTTTCTGGCTCAATGAATCTATTGACGTCACGAAAAAACCTATATTATAAATAACTATTGTAGTGAAATCATAATATCTGAAACTGTAAGATTACTGACATGACTGCACCTCCAATAGAACGTTACTATGTGACCAGTACTTTACTGTTAGTCTATTTTAATCATGGTATTTCTGAATTTTATGATCAAATCAAGTTATCTCTAATGAAATAGAAAACTCAGTTAACATTAAATGAATTAGTTCCACATCAGTAGTGATAGCCATTTTTCTATAAGCTGATCTTTTTTGGGTTGAAATGGTCTTGATGTTTCGATCTAATAAGTTTGAACAGCTTTTTACCGATAACCCTGCTGCGATATAATAAATAACCTTTTTTTCGCTCAACGTTAAATTAAACTTTTCAGCGAGTAAGAGGATGCCATTTTTTATGTTAATATGCTTTAACTTATTCTTATACTGCATTGCTATATATCTCAGTTGACAAATTGATATTGAGAGGAAGACAAAAAAGATAGGAATTCTGATGGCGTTGTTTTAAAATGTTTTTTAAAAACACATGTAAAATAAGAAGCACTATCATAGCCACACATATACGCCACACGAGTAACATTATACTCACTATTGCGTAGAAGCTTTGCCGCTTTATTCATTCGCGCATTAAGGTAAACCTCGCTGAATGAGGTGTTCTCTTGTTTTAGTTTCCTTTTTAATGTGGAGCAACTCATATAAAGTGAATCAGAAATATCCTTGAGTGTCCATTTTCGACTTATGTCACTTATAATAATATTATAAATATTTTCGGCTACTGAATTTTGCGATAGTTCTCTAAAGAGATAAAATGCTTCAGGTTCATAGATGAACTCTGAAAGTAGAAATCTTATTAAATATTCTCTTTTATCTTGTGGCAACTTCTGGTTTTTATTTGAAGAGTGTAAGAGGTTGAATACTCTTGCCACTCCTGTTTCTATTGGCGCTAATAAATGCTTTGTTGTCGGTTTTGTCGGGGGGGCCGAAAACTCTGCATGTTCATACAGAAAAAAGTTATAAGCATTTTTGATTGATGCTGAATCTAATTCAATTAAATTATAATTTAACTTTTCATTGGTCTCTTCCAGGGTGATATGAATAGTTTGCTCTTTAGCCAAAAATATTAACATTGGTCCTGTTGTTGTAATATACTCTCCGGACGATGACGTAATTGAAATTTTACCTGTGGTGAGCTTGATGAGCACGGACTGCAGTAAATTTAACCCCTGAAGAGATAAGGACTTCCGCTGCCAATTTTGTGCTGATTGTAAATATTCAATGTTCCCCACCGGGATAGGTGAGGAATTAAACTCTTTTAGCATGATAACTACCTTTTATTAAATGTGTGTAAATTAAAATTTATGCTAACAAATATAAAAGAGAACTGATGAATATAATTATGTGTGTTGGCTATCTTAAAGTTTCAGGCTTTGATCTTTTCATTTTCTATTGAAAATGGTATTTTATATTCTATTGTTATATATTATAATATCGTTAAAAAATTATGTCGCGTATAAAAAAAAGATGAAAATTTACAAGAATTGGCTCATATTATTATAAAGTCATCTCTTTAAAATTTGAATTAAGTAATAATCACACTTGATTTTTAGAGGTGATCTCTTTAATTTCATGGGAACGGTTAGCATGAGGTACGGGATCTGGTGTTAATTTGAGATAAGTTTTCTCTGAGTTGTAAATATTAACGATCTCGATTGGGAAAGGGCATACAAAGCGGTAAAGATATATTGCGATGGGCAGAGGGCGTAGAGATATCCGGGAGTTTGCGGGGATGGGAAGGATTGTGTTGAATGGCTGGCTTCGTGAACAATCGTGTAGCGCGCTATTAGGTTTTTTTACTGTGCGTATCCGTTAGGTTTATGCTTTTACTGGAGTGACCACGCTCCGGTAGACAGTTTCTGTCCTCACGGTGAGGCCTTTTCGAAGGCCTCTGGGCTGACGCCACCGAGGTGGCTGTGGCGTCGGGTACGGTTGTAGAACACTTCAATGTAATCGAAGATATCCGCCCGGGCTATGTCCCGGGTTTTATATA
>NZ_VXJV01000012.1 GCF_008692785.1 Salmonella enterica subsp. diarizonae | reverse complement strand
ATAAGCGCAGCCCCAGCAACTCACTGGCCCGGAAGCCATGAATAAACGCCATCAGGATTAAGCAGCGGTTTCTTTCCGGGAAGGGCATTCTGTCAGTCGCTGACAGCAGTTTTTCGATCTCTTCTTGCGTAAGATATTTTCTTTTCACTAATCATCCTCATCATAATCAAGTAAGAAATAATTTAAAAAGTTACTGATCTGATGAGCTTAATTTTTTATTGAAAAACCTCTATGAGGAAACATCTTAAAATCCAGTTAGTTATTATCATGACATCAGTGTTTTGACTACATAGATTATTGTGTTCTCCGTAACTTGGGTGGATTGTAACTATCCGGCATAATCAATCTGCCAACGAAGGAGAACGCTATGCGTAAAGCTCGTTTTACTGAGCAGTAAATTATCGCTGTGCTTAAGTCGGTTGAAGCCGGACGGACTGCTAAGGATGGTCTGCCACAAGACCTGTATCTCTGAAGCCACCTGGTACAACTGGAAGTCTAAATAGTGAGAAGTTGAAGGAAGATTTTCCGAAGCAACAAAAACGGGAACGTTAAGTCCCCGTTTTTGTTTTTAACAATTATCGATATTACATATTCGCGATAATCGCGTCGCCAAACTCACTACATTTCAGCAGCTTAGCGCCTTCCATCAGGCGTTCAAAGTCATAGGTCACGGTCTTCGCGGCAATCGCGCCTTCCATACCTTTAACGATTAGATCCGCCGCTTCGAACCACTGCATGTGACGCAGCATCATCTCCGCAGACAGAATAATGGAGCCTGGGTTGACTTTATCCTGGCCCGCATATTTCGGCGCAGTCCCGTGAGTCGCTTCAAACAGCGCACACTCATCACCGATGTTCGCCCCCGGTGCAATACCGATACCGCCAACCTGAGCCGCCAGAGCATCGGAAATATAGTCACCGTTCAGGTTCATACAGGCGATAACGTCGTATTCCGCCGGACGCAACAGGATTTGTTGCAGGAACGCATCGGCGATAACATCTTTAACTACGATCTCTTTACCCGTATTCGGATTCTTAATTTTCAGCCACGGACCGCCGTCGATAAGCTCACCGCCAAACTCGTCGCGCGCCAACTGGTAGCCCCAGTCTTTAAACGCGCCTTCGGTGAACTTCATGATATTGCCCTTATGCACCAGCGTGACGGAATCGCGATCGTTGGTAATCGCGTATTCAATCGCCGCGCGAACCAGACGTTTGGTGCCTTCTTCAGAACACGGTTTGATACCGATACCGCAGTGTTCCGGGAAGCGAATTTTCTTCACGCCCATCTCTTCGCGCAGGAACTTGATTACTTTCTCGGCGTCTGCAGAGTCAGCTTTCCATTCAATTCCGGCGTAAATATCTTCAGAGTTTTCACGGAAGATGACCATATCAGTCAGTTCCGGATGTTTCACCGGGCTTGGTGTGCCCTGATAGTAACGAACGGGACGCAGACAAACGTACAGGTCAAGCTCCTGACGCAGCGCCACATTGAGAGAGCGAATGCCGCCGCCAACTGGCGTGGTCAACGGACCTTTAATCGCTACACGGTAATCACGAATTAAATCAAGAGTTTCAGCGGGAAGCCAGACATCCTGGCCATAAACCTGTGTGGATTTTTCTCCGGTGTAAATTTCCATCCAGGAAATTTTACGCTCGCCTTTATAGGCTTTCTCGACGGCGGCATCGACCACTTTAAGCATGGCTGGAGTGACATCAACACCGATACCATCGCCTTCAATAAACGGGATAATCGGATTCTCAGGAACGTTGAGTTTGCCGTTTTGCAGGGTGATCTTTTTACCTTCCGCCGGAACAACTACTTTGCTTTCCATTCACCTCTCCTTCGAGCGCTTCTGGTTTGCTCGTCTGTCATCGCGCTGCATGTGCAATGGCGTCCTGCTGCACGACTGCGTTAGAGCAATTTTTTGTTAATGTTTTGTAATGAGCATGTCAATACTACCCTATTGTTTGCCGCCATGAAAGATACTCGTTATTGCGCTATAATGCGGCAATTAATAAGTTCTGAAAATACCATGCAAAAAACTTCTTTTAGAAATCACTACGTTAAGCGATTCAGCTCACGACAGGCATCTAAACCACGGAAAGAAAACCAGCCAAAACGCGTGGTTTTGTTCAATAAACCTTACGATGTGTTGCCACAATTTACGGATGAAGCAGGCCGCCGCACGTTAAAAGATTTTATTCCTGTGCAAGGCGTTTATGCCGCAGGCCGCCTGGACCGCGACAGCGAAGGACTTTTGGTGCTGACTAATGACGGCGCGCTACAGGCGCGTCTTACGCAACCGGGCAAACGTACCGGCAAGATTTACTATGTTCAGGTAGAAGGCATCCCGGATCACGAAGCGCTGCAGGCGCTTCGTACTGGCGTCACGCTCAACGATGGCCCTACCCTGCCCGCCGGTATTGAGATTGTCGCGGAACCGGACTGGCTGTGGCCACGCACCCCGCCGATTCGCGAACGCAAAAATATCCCTACCGCCTGGTTAAAAGTCACTTTATATGAAGGTCGTAACCGCCAGGTAAGGCGTATGACAGCGCATGTTGGTCATCCAACTTTGCGCCTGATACGTTATGCGATGGGAAACTATACGCTGGATAATCTTGCCAACGGTGAATGGCGGGATGCGACAGAATAAGGAAAAAACATGTTTAAACCGCACGTGACCGTCGCCTGCATAGTACATGCCGAAGATAAATTTTTGGTGGTGGAAGAAACCATCAACGGTAAATCGTTATGGAATCAACCTGCCGGACATCTGGAAGCAGATGAAACGCTGGCGCAGGCCGCCGCGCGTGAACTGTGGGAAGAGACAGGCATTACGGCGCAACCACAGTGTTTTATCCGTATGCACCAGTGGATTGCGCCGGATAAGACCCCGTTCCTGCGCTTTTTATTTGCTATCAAGCTTGATCATATTTGCGCGACCGAACCCCATGACAATGATATCGATTGCTGCCGCTGGGTGAGTGCCGACGAAATTCTGAACGCGCCTAATTTACGATCTCCGCTGGTGGCTGAAAGCATTCGCAGTTATCAAACGGGACAACGTTACCCCTTATCCATGGTGGGCGAATTTAACTGGCCATTTACAGAGGGTGTCAAGTAAAGGGCTGCGTGGTAGAATACGCCGCCTTGAAGTTCAATGTCGCGAGTATTCCAATGTCAGAAAGCCCAAAAAAAGTGATCGTCGGCATGTCCGGCGGTGTCGATTCCTCCGTTTCCGCCTGGCTGTTGCAACAACAGGGTTATCAGGTAGAAGGCCTGTTCATGAAGAACTGGGAAGAGGACGACGGTGAGGAATACTGTACCGCAGCAGCCGATCTGGCTGACGCGCAGGCCGTCTGCGACAAGCTCGGCATTGAACTGCATACCGTCAATTTTGCCGCAGAATATTGGGATAATGTCTTTGAACTGTTCCTTGAAGAATACAAAGCAGGCCGTACGCCGAACCCGGATATTCTGTGTAATAAAGAGATCAAATTTAAAGCCTTCCTTGAATTCGCCGCAGAAGATTTAGGCGCCGACTATATCGCCACCGGCCACTACGTCCGTCGCGCGGATGTAAACGGCAAAAGCCGCCTGCTGCGCGGACTCGACGGCAACAAAGATCAGAGCTACTTCCTCTATACGCTTGGCCATGAGCAGATTGCGCAAAGTCTGTTCCCGGTTGGCGAGCTGGAAAAACCGCAGGTGCGTAAAATCGCCGAAGATCTGGGGCTAATCACCGCAAAGAAAAAAGATTCTACCGGCATCTGCTTTATCGGCGAGCGCAAATTCCGCGACTTTTTAGGACGCTACCTGCCCGCGCAGCCGGGGAAAATCATTACCGTTGACGGCGATGAAATCGGCGAGCATCAGGGTCTGATGTATCATACGCTCGGTCAGCGTAAAGGGCTGGGAATTGGCGGCACCAAAGACGGTAGCGAAGACCCCTGGTATGTGGTGGATAAAGACGTTGAAAACAATGTGTTGATTGTCGCCCAGGGGCATGAACACCCTCGCCTGATGTCAGTAGGCCTCATCGCCCAGCAACTACATTGGGTTGATCGTGAACCGTTCACCGGCACCCTGCGCTGTACGGTAAAAACCCGCTACCGCCAGACCGATATTCCGTGCACGATTAACGCGCTGGATGACGATCGTATTGAGGTCATCTTTGACGAGCCGGTTGCCGCCGTTACGCCGGGCCAGTCCGCTGTCTTTTACAGCGGCGAAGTCTGCCTGGGCGGCGGTATTATCGAGCAGCGACTGCCGCTGACGGTCTGATTATTCAATACACAACATCATTCAAGTCGCCTCAAAGCGGCTTAAAAGATGAAGTGTATTTTATTTGATACAAGGAAGCAGTGATTGTGGCAAAGAATTATTATGACATCACCCTCGCGCTGTCTGGCATTTGCCAGTCGGCACGCCTGGTACAACAACTGGCGCACCAGGGGCACTGTGATGCCGACGCGTTGCACGTTTCACTCAACAGTGTCATTGATATGAATCCCAGCTCTACTCTGGGCGTGTTCGGCGGCAGTGAAGCTAACCTGCGTCTTGGTCTGGAAACGCTGCTCGGCGTGCTGAATGCCAGCAACCGACAAGGACTTAACGCCGAACTGACTCGTTATACACTTAGCCTGATGGTGCTGGAGCGCAAGCTGTCATCCGCCAAAGGCGCGTTGAATACGTTAGGCGATCGCATTAACGGCCTTCAGCGCCAGCTTGACCATTTTGATTTACAGTCAGACACGCTAATGAGCGCCATGGCGGGTATCTACGTGGATGTGATTAGCCCGTTGGGCCCGCGCATTCAGGTGACGGGCTCCCCGGCCGTACTGCAAAGCCCGCAGGTTCAGGCCAAAGTCCGCGCCTCGCTACTGGCAGGTATCCGCGCAGCCGTGCTCTGGCATCAGGTAGGCGGTGGTCGCCTACAGCTTATGTTTTCTCGTCATCGCCTGACGACTCAGGCAAAACAAATTCTTGCTCATTTAACCCCGGAGTTATGATCTATGGAATTATCCTCACTGACCGCCGTTTCCCCTGTCGATGGACGCTACGGCGATAAAGTCAGCGCGCTGCGCGGGATTTTTAGCGAATACGGTTTGCTGAAATTCCGTGTACAAGTCGAAGTACGTTGGCTGCAGAAATTAGCCGCGCACGCAGCGATCAAGGAAGTTCCTGCTTTTGCTGCCGACGCAAACGGTTACCTGGATACTCTCGTTGCAAACTTCAATGAAGAAGATGCCGCGCGCATTAAAACCATTGAGCGCACCACTAATCACGATGTGAAAGCGGTTGAGTATTTTCTGAAAGAAAAAGTCGCCGCGATCCCGGCGCTACATGCCGTTTCCGAGTTTATCCACTTTGCCTGCACCTCTGAGGACATTAACAACCTGTCACACGCGTTAATGCTCAAAACCGCGCGCGATGAAGTGATCCTGCCCTACTGGCGTCAGGTGATTAACGCGGTGAAAGATCTCGCCACGCAGTATCGCGACATTCCTCTGCTCTCCCGCACCCACGGCCAGCCAGCAACGCCTTCCACCCTGGGTAAAGAGATGGCGAACGTGGCATATCGTATGGAGCGTCAGTTTCGCCAGCTAAACCAGGTGGAGATCCTCGGTAAAATTAACGGCGCCGTAGGTAACTATAACGCGCATATCGCCGCCTATCCGGAAGTTGACTGGCATCAGTTCAGCGAAGAATTCGTCACCTCGCTGGGCATCCAGTGGAACCCCTATACCACCCAGATTGAACCGCATGATTATATTGCGGAACTGTTTGACTGTATCGCGCGCTTTAACACCATTCTGATCGACTTCGATCGCGATGTCTGGGGCTATATTGCGTTAAACCATTTCAAACAGAAAACCATCGCCGGGGAGATCGGTTCTTCCACCATGCCGCATAAGGTTAACCCCATTGACTTTGAAAACTCAGAAGGCAACCTGGGTCTGTCTAATGCGGTGTTACACCATCTGGCAAACAAACTGCCGGTTTCCCGTTGGCAGCGCGATCTGACCGACTCAACCGTCCTGCGTAACCTGGGCGTCGGCATCGGCTATGCGCTTATCGCTTATCAGTCCACCCTGAAGGGCGTCAGCAAGCTGGAAGTGAACCGCGATCGTCTGCTTGACGAACTGGATCACAACTGGGAAGTATTAGCCGAACCGATCCAGACCGTCATGCGCCGCTATGGTATTGAAAAACCCTATGAAAAACTGAAAGAATTGACCCGAGGCAAGCGTGTCGATGCCGAAGGAATGAAACAGTTTATTGATAGTCTGGCCCTGCCGGAAGCTGAAAAAACGCGCCTTAAAGCCATGACGCCGGCAAATTATATCGGTCGCGCCGTGACTCTGGTCGACGAACTTAAATAATGCGTGCCTCACCCTCTTTTCTTCAGAAAGAGGGTGACTATTTGTCTGGTTTATTAACTGTTTATCCCCAAAGCACCATAATCAACGCTAGACTGTTCTTATTGTTAACACAAGGGAGAAGAGATGATGCGCGTACTGGTTGTAGAGGATAATGCATTATTACGCCACCACCTGAAGGTTCAGCTCCAGGATTCAGGTCACCAGGTCGATGCCGCAGAAGATGCCAGGGAAGCAGATTACTACCTTAATGAGCACCTTCCGGATATCGCTATTGTCGATTTAGGTCTGCCGGATGAAGACGGTCTTTCCTTAATACGCCGCTGGCGCAGCAGTGATGTTTCACTGCCAGTGCTGGTGTTAACCGCGCGCGAAGGCTGGCAGGATAAAGTTGAGGTTCTCAGCTCCGGGGCCGATGATTACGTGACGAAGCCGTTCCACATCGAAGAGGTAATGGCGCGTATGCAAGCGTTAATGCGGCGTAATAGCGGCCTGGCCTCCCAGGTGATCAACATCCCGCCTTTCCAGGTGGATCTCTCACGTCGGGAATTATCCGTCAATGAAGAGGTCATCAAACTCACGGCGTTCGAATACACCATTATGGAAACGCTTATCCGTAACAACGGTAAAGTGGTCAGCAAAGATTCGCTGATGCTTCAACTGTATCCGGATGCGGAACTGCGGGAAAGCCATACCATTGATGTCCTGATGGGGCGTCTGCGAAAAAAAATACAGGCCCAGTATCCGCACGATGTCATTACCACCGTACGCGGACAAGGATATCTTTTTGAATTGCGCTAATGAATAAATTTGCTCGCCATTTTCTGCCGCTGTCGCTACGGGTTCGTTTTTTGCTGGCGACAGCCGGCGTCGTGCTGGTGCTTTCTCTGGCGTATGGCATGGTTGCGCTGGTCGGCTATAGTGTGAGTTTTGATAAAACCACATTTCGTCTGCTGCGCGGCGAAAGCAATCTGTTTTATACCCTCGCTAAATGGGAAAATAATAAAATCAGCGTTGAGCTGCCTGAACATCTGGACATGCAAAGCCCAACCATGACGCTGATTTACGATGAAACGGGCAAATTATTATGGACGCAGCGCAACATTCCCTGGCTGATTAAAAGTATTCAACCGGAATGGTTAAAAACGAACGGCTTCCATGAAATTGAAACTAACGTAGACGCCACCAGCACGCTGTTGAGCGAAGACCATTCCGCGCAGGAAAAACTAAAAGAAGTACGTGCAGATGACAATGATGCGGAAATGACCCACTCAGTAGCGGTGAATATTTATCCTGCTACGGCGCGGATGCCGCAGTTAACGATTGTGGTGGTCGATACCATTCCGATAGAGCTAAAACGCTCATATATGGTGTGGAGCTGGTTCGTGTATGTGCTGGCCGCCAATTTATTATTAGTCATTCCTTTACTGTGGATCGCCGCCTGGTGGAGCTTACGCCCTATCGAGGCGCTGGCGCGGGAAGTTCGTGAGCTTGAAGATCATCACCGCGAAATGCTCAATCCGGAGACGACGCGTGAGCTGACCAGCCTGGTGCGTAACCTTAATCAACTGCTAAAAAGTGAGCGTGAACGTTACAACAAATACCGCACGACCCTGACCGACCTGACGCATAGTTTAAAAACGCCGCTCGCGGTTTTGCAGAGTACGTTACGCTCTTTACGCAACGAGAAGATGAGCGTCAGCAAAGCCGAACCGGTGATGCTGGAACAGATCAGCCGGATTTCTCAGCAGATTGGCTATTATTTGCATCGCGCCAGTATGCGCGGTAGCGGTGTTTTGTTAAGCCGCGAACTACATCCCGTCGCGCCGCTGTTAGATAACCTGATCTCCGCGCTAAATAAAGTTTATCAGCGTAAAGGCGTGAATATCAGTATGGATATTTCACCGGAGATCAGTTTTGTCGGCGAGCAAAACGATTTTGTCGAAGTGATGGGCAACGTCCTGGACAACGCTTGTAAATATTGTCTGGAGTTTGTCGAGATTTCGGCTCGCCAGACCGACGATCATTTGCATATTTTCGTCGAAGATGACGGCCCAGGCATTCCCCACAGTAAACGTTCCCTGGTGTTTGATCGCGGTCAGCGCGCCGATACCCTACGACCAGGACAAGGCGTGGGGCTGGCTGTCGCTCGCGAGATTACGGAACAATACGCCGGGCAGATCATCGCCAGCGACAGTCTGCTCGGCGGTGCCCGCATGGAGGTCGTTTTTGGCCGACAGCATCCCACACAGAAAGAGGAATAAACATTTCTGTGCGTTCTTCCACGCATCTCGTTAAGCATCCGTTATAATCGGTGTCAGATACCAGCCTGCGGATACTTAACATGGAATACCAATTGACTCTTAACTGGCCCGACTTTCTTGAACGCCACTGGCAAAAACGTCCGGTGGTCTTAAAACGTGGGTTTACCAACTTTATCGATCCGCTCTCGCCGGATGAGCTGGCGGGGCTGGCGATGGAAAGCGAAATCGACAGTCGTCTCGTTAGCCATCAGGATGGCAAATGGCAGGTCAACCACGGCCCTTTCGAAAGCTACGATCATCTGGGTGAGAGCAACTGGTCGCTGCTGGTGCAGGCGGTAAACCACTGGCACGAACCAACCGCCGCGTTGATGCGCCCGTTCCGCGCGCTGCCGGACTGGCGTATCGACGATCTGATGATCTCCTTTTCCGTTCCCGGCGGCGGCGTAGGCCCGCACCTGGATCAGTATGATGTGTTTATTATCCAGGGAACCGGTCGCCGTCGCTGGCGCGTGGGCGAAAAGCTGCAAATGCGTCAGCACTGCCCGCATCCCGACCTACTGCAGGTCGATCCGTTCGACGCCATTATTGACGAAGAACTGGAACCGGGCGACATTCTGTATATTCCGCCTGGATTCCCGCATGAAGGTTATGCCCTGGAAAACGCCATGAACTATTCGGTCGGTTTTCGCGCGCCCAATAGCCGTGAGTTGATCAGCGGTTTTGCCGATTACGTCCTGCAACGGGAGCTGGGCAACACATACTACAGCGACCCGAATATGCCGTCTCGCGAACATCCGGCGGATATCCTGCCGCAGGAGATGGATAAACTGCGCAATATGATGCTCGATTTGATCAATCAACCCGCGCATTTCCAGCAGTGGCTTGGCGAGTTTATCTCCCAGTCACGCCATGAACTGGATATCGCGCCGCCGGAGCCGCCGTATCAGCCTGATGAAATTTACGATGCCTTAAAGCAAGGCGAGGCATTGGTACGTCTCGGCGGGCTTCGCGTATTGCGTATCGGCGATGATGTCTATGCGAATGGCGAAAAAATAGACTCCCCGCACCGCCCCGCTCTGGAGGCGCTCGCCAGCCATATGGTACTGTCCGCCGACAACTTCGGCGCTGCGCTGGAAGACCCGTCTTTTCTCGCGATGCTGGCGGCGCTGGTGAACAGCGGATACTGGTTCTTCGAAGGATAAATTAACTGTAGCGCCGGATGGCGCTTCGCTTATCAGGCCTACAGGGTCAGCGATCCTGTAGGCCTGATAAGACGCGTTAGCGGCGTCATCTGACTTTGCGCCATCCGGCACTCAATCATCCGGCCGCAACATTACGGCTGCTTCGCCGTCAGCTCCGCAATGCGTACAATCACCTGTACCGCTTTTTCCATCCCTTCCAGCGTCACAAACTCATGTTTACCATGATAGTTATATCCGCCAGTAAAGAGATTAGGGCACGGCAGGCCCATAAACGAAAGCTGCGCCCCATCGGTACCGCCGCGAATCGGTTTCATCTCCGGCGTAATATGACAGTCGCGCATGGCCTGCTGGGCGATATCGAGAATATGCGGATACTCAACCACTTTGTCGCGCATATTGTAATAACTGTCTTCAATCACCAGTTCGATGTAGCAGTCCGGATGCAGCCCCTTACCGACTTTTTTGGCAATCTCCATCATTTTGCGTTTGCGCGCTTCAAATTGCTTACGGTCGAAATCGCGAATAATGTAATGCATGTCGGCCCGGTCAACGGTGCCCTTCATGCTGGCCAGATGATAAAACCCTTCGTAGCCTTCGGTGGTTTCAGGCGCTTCATCCGTCGGCACTTCCGCGTGAATCCTCGCCGCCAGCGACAGCGCATTGACCATTACGCCTTTCGCCGTACCGGGATGCACGTTATTGCCGACAATTTTGATATTCACCGAGGCGGCATTGAAGTTTTCAAACTCCAGCTCTCCCACGCCACCACCGTCGACCGTATAGGCCCACTGCGCGCCAAAGGCCTCAACGTCAAAGTGCTTCGCGCCTTTCCCTACCTCTTCGTCAGGCGTAAACGCCACTTTAATTTCGCCGTGGGGAATATTATTCCCTTTCAGCACCGCCAGCGCGGTCATGATCTCCGCAACACCGGCTTTATCGTCCGCACCCAGCAATGTCTTACCATCGGTAGTAATCAGCGTCTGTCCCAGCAATTGATGCAGTACCGGGAACATCACGGGTGACAACACCTCATCGCCAATCCCTAATGCAATATCGCCGCCGCGGTAATTCTCGACAATCTGCGGGTTAACGTTTTTACCGCTGAAATCCGGAGAGGTATCCACATGGGAGATAAAACCAATGGCGGGAATATCACCCTCAACATTGGCCGGGAGCGTCGCCATCAACGTCCCTTTTTCGCTTAATGTAATGTTAACCAGCCCCATCTCTTCGAGCTGCTGTTTGAGCAAACGTAGTAACTTCCACTGTCCCTCAGTGCTGGGAACCTGCCGAACACCCGACTTTGATTGGGTATCCAGCGATACGTAGTGTAAAAAACGCTCAAGTAGTTTATCCATGCAGTCACCCTCACTTTTCGTGACAACATTATTCATAAGCAAGAAAAGACAAATATTGCGTCAGGTCACTTTTATCCCTGCAAACAAGAATATTTCACTTTGACACGCTTTCTGACTATAAAGCTAAGTCAGTAATT
This sequence comes from Salmonella enterica subsp. diarizonae, assembly GCF_008692785.1. Classification (GTDB taxonomy): domain Bacteria; phylum Pseudomonadota; class Gammaproteobacteria; order Enterobacterales; family Enterobacteriaceae; genus Salmonella; species Salmonella diarizonae. The sequence continues at coordinate 89,468 of NZ_VXJV01000012.1, read as the reverse complement.
CGCAACAAGGATTGGCGATTACAGTGGTTTGCCGTAGAATGACCGCCCTCATTAAGAGTGATTAAGGTGGTTAACCACAAACCCCGCAGCGGTCAGCCATCCGTTGCGTCTACATGGGACAGAGTAAGAAATTGAATAAACAACCGCGTTCGCTTTCACCGCTGGTGCTTTTGTCGGGAATTAGCAAAAGTTTCGATGGCAAAGAGGTCATTTCGCAACTGGATCTGACCATTAACAACGGCGAATTCCTCACGCTGCTTGGCCCTTCCGGCTGTGGTAAAACAACCGTTCTTCGCCTGATTGCCGGTCTGGAAACCGTTGATGCCGGGCATATTATGTTGGATAACCAGGATATTACCCACGTTCCCGCCGAAAATCGTTATGTGAATACCGTATTTCAAAGCTACGCTTTATTTCCGCATATGACGGTGTTTGAAAATGTCGCGTTTGGCTTACGAATGCAAAAAACACCCGCTGCCGAGATAGCGCCTCGCGTAACCGACGCGCTGCGTATGGTGCAGCTTGAAGAATTTGCACAACGTAAGCCGCACCAGCTTTCCGGCGGACAGCAGCAGCGTGTGGCTATCGCCCGCGCGGTAGTGAATAAGCCTCGTCTGTTATTACTGGATGAGTCGCTCTCCGCGCTGGACTATAAATTGCGCAAACAAATGCAAAACGAGCTTAAAGCATTACAGCGTAAACTCGGTATCACGTTTGTTTTTGTCACTCACGATCAGGAAGAAGCGCTAACCATGTCCGATCGTATCGTGGTAATGCGTAATGGCGTTATTGAGCAAGACGGCACGCCGCGTGAAATCTATGAAGAGCCTAAAAATCTGTTTGTCGCTGGTTTCATCGGTGAAATTAACCGCTTTGACGCTACCGTCATTGAACGGCTTGATGAGCAGCGCGTCCGCGCCAATGTCGAAGGTCGGGAGTGCAATATTTACGTCAATTTCGCTGTCGAACCAGGTCAAAAGCTGAATGTCCTGCTGCGACCCGAAGATCTACGCGTCGATGAGATCAACGATGATAACCACATCGAAGGGCTTATCGGCTACGTACGCGAGCGCAATTACAAAGGTATGACGCTGGAGTCGGTGGTTGAACTGGAAAATGGCAAAATGGTGATGGTCAGCGAATTCTTCAACGAAGACGATCCTGACTTCGACCATTCACTTGACCAAAAAATGGCCATTAATTGGGTAGAAAGCTGGGAGGTCGTACTGGCTGATGAAGAACACAAGTAAATTCCAGAATGTAGTGATTGTCACTATCGTCGGTTGGCTTGTGTTGTTTGTCTTTCTGCCCAACCTGATGATCATTGGCACCAGCTTTCTGACCCGTGACGACGCCAGGTTCGTCAAGATGGTCTTTACGCTGGATAACTATGCGCGCCTGCTCGATCCGCTCTATTTTGAAGTGCTTCTGCACTCTCTGAATATGGCGCTGATCGCCACCCTCTCCTGCCTGGTGCTGGGCTATCCTTTTGCCTGGTTTCTGGCGAAGCTACCGGAAAAGATACGCCCGTTATTGCTGTTTTTGCTGATCGTTCCTTTCTGGACCAACTCGCTGATCCGCATCTATGGGCTGAAAATTTTTCTGAGCACTAAAGGCTATCTCAATGAATTCCTGTTGTGGCTGGGTGTGATTGATACGCCGATTCGCATCATGTTCACCCCGAGCGCAGTTATTATCGGCCTGGTTTACATTTTACTGCCGTTTATGGTCATGCCGCTCTACTCCAGCATTGAGAAGCTCGATAAACCGCTACTGGAGGCCGCACGCGATCTCGGTGCCAGTAAAATACAAACGTTCATCCGCATCATTATTCCATTGACCATGCCGGGCATTGTCGCCGGTTGCCTGCTGGTGATGCTGCCGGCAATGGGACTGTTTTACGTCTCCGATTTGATGGGTGGCGCGAAAAACCTGCTGATTGGCAACGTGATTAAGGTGCAGTTCCTGAATATCCGCGACTGGCCGTTTGGTGCGGCCACCAGCATTACGCTGACCATCGTGATGGGACTGATGCTGCTGATTTACTGGCGGGCTTCCCGCTTGTTGAATAAGAAGGTGGAACTTGAATGATCGGTCGACTGCTGCGTGGCGGTTTCATGACTGCCATCTACGCGTATCTGTATATTCCCATCATTATTCTGATTGTGAACTCCTTCAACAGTTCGCGGTTCGGCATTAACTGGCAGGGCTTTACCACTAAATGGTACGAACTGCTGGTCAATAACGACAGTCTGTTGCAGGCCGCTCAACATTCGCTGACGATGGCGATTTTCTCAGCAACCTTCGCCACGCTAATCGGCTCGCTGACAGCGGTGGCGCTTTATCGCTACCGCTTTCGCGGGAAGCCATTCGTCAGCGGGATGCTGTTTGTGGTGATGATGTCGCCGGATATCGTGATGGCGATCTCCTTGCTGGTGCTGTTTATGTTACTCGGCATTCAACTGGGCTTTTGGTCGTTGCTATTCTCGCATATCACCTTTTGCCTGCCGTTTGTGGTCGTCACGGTCTATTCGCGCCTGAAAGGCTTTGATGTCAGAATGCTGGAGGCCGCAAAAGACCTGGGGGCCAGTGAGGTAACGATTTTACGTAAAATCATTCTGCCGCTGGCGATGCCAGCGGTGGCGGCGGGCTGGTTGCTGAGCTTTACGTTGTCGATGGACGATGTGGTGGTCTCGTCGTTTGTCACCGGGCCGGGCTATGAAATTTTACCCTTAAAGATTTATTCCATGGTAAAAGTCGGCGTTTCACCAGAAGTGAACGCGCTGGCGACCGTGTTATTGGTGCTGTCTCTGGTAATGGTCATTGCCAGCCAGCTTATTGCTCGTGATAAAACCAAGGGCCGGTAAGGCCCGTAATTCAGGGGACGTTAAATGAAAAAATGGTCACGCCACCTGCTCGCGGCGGGCGCCCTGGCGCTGGGTATGAGTGCCGCTCATGCCGATGACAACAACACACTCTATTTCTATAACTGGACTGAGTATGTACCGCCTGGACTGCTGGAACAGTTCACGAAGGAGACAGGCATTAAGGTTATTTATTCAACCTACGAATCGAATGAAACCATGTATGCCAAACTCAAAACCTATAAAGATGGCGCGTATGACCTGGTTGTTCCTTCTACATACTATGTCGACAAAATGCGCAAAGAAGGCATGATCCAGAAGATCGATAAGTCGAAATTAACCAATTTCCACAACCTCGATCCGGAAATGCTCAACAAACCGTTTGACCCCAATAACGATTATTCTGTTCCGTATATCTGGGGCGCAACGGCGATTGGCGTGAACAGCGATGCTATCGATCCAAAAACCATTACCAGCTGGGCTGACTTATGGAAACCGGAATATAAAAATAGCCTACTTTTAACCGACGATGCGCGAGAAGTATTCCAGATGGCGCTGCGCAAGCTGGGGTATTCCGGTAACACCACCGATCCGAAAGAGATCAAAGCAGCATATGAAGAGTTAAAAAAACTGATGCCAAACGTAGCGGCCTTCAACTCCGATAATCCGGCGAATCCGTATATGGAAGGGGAAGTCAACCTGGGGATGGTGTGGAACGGCTCGGCCTTCGTTGCTCGTCAGGCTGGCACGCCGCTGGAGGTCGTCTGGCCGAAGGAAGGCGGCATTTTCTGGATGGATAGCCTGGCTATTCCGGCGAACGCGAAAAATAAAGAGGGCGCGCTGAAGCTAATCAACTTCCTGCTGCGTCCTGACGTTGCGAAAGAGGTGGCGGAAACCATCGGCTACCCTACCCCAAACCTGGCGGCGCGTAAGCTGTTAAGCCCGGAGGTCGCCAATGATAAGTCGCTCTATCCGGATGCGCAAACCATCAGCAAAGGCGAGTGGCAAAACGATGTCGGCGACGCCAGCGCAATTTATGAAGAGTATTATCAGAAGCTAAAAGCCGGACGCTAATTCAGCCAAAGCGCCTATCTGGCCTACAGATGAACGTAACATGAATGTAGGCCGGATAAGCGCAGCGCCATCCGGCAAATAGAACTACAGACCTTTCAAGAGCTTATCAACAAATTCCGGCACGACCTGGCTTGCCGGGCCGTAGTGCTTCTCTTCAAACTCGCTACCGACCTGACTTGGCTCAAGATTCAGTTCCACCGTATGCGCGCCGTGCAGTTTTGCTTCATGCACAAAACCCGCAGCCGGATAGACATGACCGGATGTACCGATGGCGATAAAAATATCCGCCATCGACAGCGCCATATATATTTCATCCATGCCGAGCGGCATCTCGCCAAACCACACCACGTGCGGGCGTAGCGGCGCCGGGAACTGGCAGCAGTGACATTTATCTTCCGGCATCACATCACCGTTCCATTCCAGAATCTGGCCACTCTGCGAACAGCGCACCTTCAACAGCTCGCCATGCATATGAATGATGTTGCGATTACCCGCGCGCTCATGCAAATTGTCGATATTTTGCGTCACCAGCAAGAAGCGATCGCCAAGCGTCTCTTCAAGCCTCGCTAACGCCAGATGCGCCGCATTAGGTTGAATTTCCGACTGTTGAAGCTGCTGACGGCGGGCATTATAAAACGTCTGCACCAGCGCCGGATTGCGGGCGAATCCTTCCGGCGTCGCCACATCTTCAACCCGATGCTCTTCCCAAAGACCATCCGCCGCGCGAAACGTACGAATACCAGACTCTGCAGAAATTCCTGCACCTGTAAGGACTAATACTCTTGGGTTTTCCATCATTTCCGGCACCACTCTGTCTCTGAAAAAGATCCGCTGACGCAGACGTTCACGCAACAGACGTTTATTTTTACGAAAGCGGCTTAATCGATGAAACCGACGCGACTGCATAACAACCTCTTTTTTAATTAGTCGGTAAGATGTAAAAAAGCAGCGCCACGCATCCCACCGGCATCCCCATGCCGCGCACGCTCAATACGCGGAACGCGGGCAACAGGGAGGAGATGGCGCGGCAGTCTTTCCGCCAGTTGCGTTGTTATTGCCGTAAAGTTCGATAGTCCGCCTCCGATCACCAACAGGCAGGGATCGACAATCGTCAGTATATTCCCCAGACAAACCGCCAGTAAATCCAGATAGCGCTCAACATGCGCGTGCGCCTGTTCATCGCCCTGCTCCCACAAGGCGATAATCTCCGGTGCCTGTAGCGATTGATGATAATAATGCTGATATAGCCACGCAAAGCCACGCCCGGACAGATAATTCTCAATGCAACCCATCTGACCGCATCCGCAGCGGCGGAGAGGAAAATCAAATCCCATCAACGTTAGCGCGTCCACCGGCAAACGCATATGACCAAACTCGCCGGTGATATAGCTCTGACCGGTAATCGGCTTCCCATTTAGCACCAGACCGCCGCCGACGCCAGTGCCGAGGATAAGGCCCATAACCAAAGGGTATTGCGTGAATTCATCATCCCAGGCTTCGGATAAGGCAAAACAGTTAGCGTCATTGTCCAGACGCACATCGCGATCCAGACGGGCGCTGAGATCGGCGCGCAGTGGCTTACCGCTGGCCGCCGGAACATTCGCGGCGTACAGCGTGCCGTCTTCGGTTTCCGGCATACCGGGTATGCCAATCCCTACCGACCCTTTTACGCTAAATCGCTGGTCGGCTTCCGCGACCAGTTCGCACACGGCGTCTAAAAAGGCGCTATAGCCGGTATGGGGCGTGGGAACCCGTTTTTCCCACAGCAGCCGCCGCGTCGAATCAAATACGCCTAACGCAATCTTTGTCCCGCCAATATCAAACCCGTAATACATCACCGCTCCTTGTTTTTATATCCCGCGATTACTGGCCGCTCAATACTCGCGCAGGGTCAATGTTGCTCGCCCGCCGCGCCGGATACCAGCTCGCCAGTAAGCTTAACAACAACGCCGTGACCAGTACGTAAACAACGTCCAGCCAATGCAATTCGGATGGCAGGAAGTCGATAAAATAGATATCGCCGGACAAAAACTGATGCCCGATCGCCTTTTCAATCCCATTAATAATGGCAGTAAGCTGAAGCGAAACGACAACGCCGATCGCCACGCCAATCAAGCTGCCTAACAAGCCCGCCAGTAGTCCGTACCAAACGAAAATGGCACGAATTAAACCATCTTTCGCCCCCAGTGTTCTTAATACCGCAATGTCGCCGCTTTTGTCTTTTACCGCCATCACTAAGGTGGAAACGATATTAAAACAGGCCACGCCGATCACCAGAATCATCGCCAGATACATAATGGCGCGAATCATCTGGATATCACGATACATATAGCCGTAAGTGCCGATCCAGCTCTTAATGTAGACATAGCTGTTAGTCACCTCACCCGCGTCACGCACGAGTTTATTGGCGTTAAACACGTCATGGACCTTAAGCGCGATACCGGAAACGCTGGACCCCATATCCAGATACTGCTGCGCATCCTCAAGCGGGATCATGGCGAAGCTGTGATCGAGCTGGCCGCTCAGTTGCAGAATCCCGGTGACATGCAAACGCACGCGTTTGGGCTGGAGCAGCTTATGGTCGGCATTCGCATTGGGGATCATGATGGACACCCAGTCGCCCTGTTTCACTTTCAGCGCATCGGCGACACCTTTGCCAATAATGACCTGCTGCTCGCCCGCTTTGAAATGATCCCAGGCGTGATTTTGCACAAATGACGGTAGCGCGCTAAGCTGTAGCTCTTGCTTAGGGTCGACGCCTTTAACCTGAATGGCGCGCAAATTCGCCCCGCTCTCTACCAGGCCGGTAAAGTTGATATACGGCGCGGCGGCGGCAATGCCCGGCACCTTCTGCACTTTTGCCAGAGCTTCACGCCAGTTGGTCCACGGCTGATTGACGGCTTCAATCTCCCCGTGCGGCACCACCGCCAGAATACGATTATTCAGCTCGCGTTCGAAACCGTTCATCGCGCTTAAACCGACAATCAATACCGCTACGCCCAGCGCGATACCGATGGTAGAAATGACGGAAATGAGCGAAACCATACCGCCGCGCCGCCGTCCACGGCTAAAACGCAACCCAATTAACAATGATAAAGGCGACGCCATTACTCAGCCCCCATCAGGCTCAGTTCCGCCGTCAGGCGACCATCGCGCATCTCAAGCTGGCGGCTCATACGTTTCGCCAGTTGCAAGTCGTGAGTCACCACCAGAAATGCGGTTCCCTGCAGACGATTTAACTCGCCCAGAAGCTCAAAAATACTGTCGGCATTACGCGCATCCAGATTACCGGTCGGCTCATCCGCCAGCACCAGACGCGGGTTATTCACCAATGCGCGCGCTATCGCGACACGCTGGCGCTCACCGCCGGAAAGTTCCGAAGGTCGATGGGTTGCGCGATGCTCCAGCCCTACAGCGTGCAGCATTTCTCGCGCCCGCGCGTCAATCTCCGCCGGTTTCTTTTTGCCAATCAATAATGGCATCGCCACGTTTTCCAGCGCCGTAAAATCCGGCAGGAGATGATGAAACTGATAGATAAACCCCAGTTTCTGGTTACGTAATTCCGCTTTTGCCGCAGAAGAGAGTTTGCTCATCGGCTGGCCGCTAAAAATCACATCGCCGGAGGTGGGCGTATCCAGCCCGCCTAACAGATGCAGCAACGTACTTTTACCCGAACCGGAACTGCCGACGATCGCCATCATTTCACCTTCGCCGATACTGAAGCTGACATCGTGCAACACGTCTGTTTGTACGGTGCCTTCCTGATAGCGTTTGCACAGGTTGTCGCATTGCAACAGGATCTTATTCATAACGTAAAGCCTCAGCGGGTTGAGTGGCGGCAGCGCGCCAGGAAGGATAAAGCGTAGAAAGCAGCGCGATGGCCATTGCCACCAGCGCGATAACGATCACCTGTAACGGCTCTATCGCCACGGGCAACGCGGCGCCGTCCAGAAACGCGCCGATGACTGGCATCAGGTTATTCAGTTGGCTGGCAAGCAATGCGCCCAGCGCGGCGCCCAACAGCGCGCCGATAATACCGGCGCTGGCGCCCTGCACCATAAAGACCATCATAATTTGTCGGGGCGTCAGCCCTTGAGTTTGTAAAATCGCCACTTCGCCCTGCTTCTCCATGACCATCAGGCCCAACGAAGTAATAATGTTAAAAGCCGCGACCGCTACAATCAGACTCAGCAGCAATCCCATCATGTTCTTTTCCATGCGCACAGCCTGGAACAACTCGCCTTTGCGTTCGCGCCAGTCCTGCCACTTCGTGCCTTGCGGCAGCGTCTGCTGACTAAGGGTATCGACTTTCAGCGGTTCATCCAGCCATAGACGCCAGCCGGTAATATTGCCTGCCGGGTAGCGCATTAAACGCGACGCGTCCTGAATATTGACCAGCATTTCATAACCATCGACCTCGCTATTGGCGGCAAACGTGCCAATCACCGTAAACAGACGCTGGCTGGGCAGGCGTCCCATTGGCGTAAACTGACTGGCAGATGGCACCATTAGCCTAATCTGATCGCCGCGGTTGACCCCTAACTGTCCGGCGAGCTGCTCGCCGAGGATGACATTATACTTACCCGGCTGTAGTTCGCTTTGCTTCACATTGACCAAATACGGCGTTAACGGATCTTTTTGCGCCGGATCGATACCCAACATCACGCCAACCGCAACACTACGTGCGCTTTGCAGTACAACATCGCCCGTTGTCAGCGGCGCAATACGGTTAACGCCTTGCAGATTCACGGCTTTTTCCGGTATCTGATTCGGGTTAAGAGAGCCATGTTCAGCAGAGAGGATGGCCTGAGGCATCAGACCAAGAATGTTATTTTGCAGTTCGCGCTCAAAACCGTTCATCACCGACAATACCGTGACCAGCGCCATCACCCCCAGGGTAATGCCGATAGTGGAAAGCCAGGAAACGAAGCGACCGAAGCGATCTGCTGCACGCCCGCGCATGTAACGCAGGCCGATGAATAGAGCGACAGGTTGATACATGTAATCCGTCTGGTTGCTGTTAGCAAAGTCCCGAGTATATAAGCGAAAGCGGAATGCGTAAATGTCTGAACCGTAAGAGTTCGTCAGCGTTATTCTGAAAAATGCCGATAAATCAAGTCACTTATGCGTTCATACTTCACCTGTCCGGCGTGTTATCCGGCGGATTCAATTTGCTAATAGGCAACGATCGCGGATAATAAAGAACATTGCTTATCAGTCATATGCCCCTGAATACCTGAGCCCTTCATGCTGTTCCGGCGCGCAGCCAACCATGAAGCAGCCTGAAGGATGACGCGTAGAGTGCGGCGTAAAACAAAAAGAGATACTGACAACCGTTATGCCTGAAAAACAACGTTACACGCTGCCGACAAAAGCGGGCGATCAGCGCCAGTTGGGCGAGCTTACCGGCGCCGCCTGCGCCACGCTGGTGGCGGAGATAGTCGAACGACATGCTGGCCCGGTGGTACTCATAGCGCCTGACATGCAAAATGCTCTGCGACTGCATGATGAAATCCGCCAGTTTACCGATCAGATGGTCATGAACCTGGCGGACTGGGAAACGCTACCGTATGACAGTTTCTCCCCGCATCAGGAAATTATCTCTTCTCGTCTGTCCACGCTCTACCAGTTGCCATCGATGCAGCGTGGCGTCTTGATTGTACCGGTAAACACCCTGATGCAGCGTGTTTGCCCACATAGCTATCTGCATGGTCATGCGCTGGTGATGAAAAAAGGCCAGCGGCTGTCCCGCGACGCTCTGCGCGCGCAGCTCGACAGCGCCGGTTATCGGCATGTCGATCAGGTTATGGAGCATGGCGAATACGCGACGCGCGGCGCGCTGTTGGATCTCTTCCCGATGGGCAGCGAACAGCCTTATCGCCTCGACTTTTTTGATGATGAAATCGACAGCCTGCGTCTGTTTGACGCGGATACCCAGCGTACGCTGGAGGAAGTCGAGGCCATTAATTTGCTGCCCGCGCACGAATTTCCTACCGACAAAACCGCTATTGAGCTTTTCCGTAGCCAGTGGCGCGATACCTTTGAGGTAAAACGCGACGCCGAGCACATCTATCAGCAGGTCAGCAAAGGCACCCTGCCCGCCGGGATCGAATACTGGCAACCGCTCTTTTTCAGCGAACCGCTGCCGCCATTATTTAGCTACTTCCCCGCCAACACTCTGGTGGTGAATACCGGCTCGCTGGAAACCAGCGCCGAACGCTTTCAGGCCGATACGCTGGCGCGTTTTGAAAATCGCGGCGTCGATCCTATGCGCCCGCTTTTGCCGCCGGAAGCCCTTTGGCTACGAGTGGATGAGCTCTTTTCCGAGCTTAAACGCTGGCCTCGCCTCCAGCTTAAGACCGACCATCTGCCGGAAAAAGCCGCCAATACCAATCTCGGTTTCCAGAAATTACCAGATTTGGCTATCCAGGCGCAGCAAAAATCGCCGCTGGACGCGCTACGTAAATTCCTCGAATCTTTCAACGGCCCGGTGATTTTCTCGGTGGAAAGCGAAGGACGTCGCGAAGCGCTGGGGGAGCTCCTTGCTCGCATAAAAATCGCGCCGAAGCGGATTTTACACCTGGACGAGGCGCAGGATGCGGGACGCTATCTGATGATTGGCGCCGCGGAACATGGCTTTATCGACACCCAACGCAATCTGGCGTTGATTTGTGAAAGCGATCTCTTGGGTGAACGGGTCGCGCGTCGCCGCCAGGATTCCCGCCGCACGATCAACCCGGATACGTTGATTCGTAACCTGGCGGAGCTTCACGTCGGCCAACCGGTAGTGCATCTGGAGCACGGCGTCGGGCGTTATGCCGGCATGACCACTCTGGAGGCTGGCGGCATCAAGGGCGAATATCTGATGCTCACTTACGCCAATGACGCCAAACTGTACGTACCGGTCTCCTCATTACACCTGATTAGCCGCTATGCCGGCGGCGCGGAAGAAAGTGCGCCGCTGCATAAACTGGGCGGCGACGCCTGGTCGCGCGCCCGGCAAAAAGCGGCGGAAAAAGTGCGCGATGTGGCGGCGGAACTGTTGGATATTTATGCGCAACGGGCGGCAAAAGAGGGTTTTGCCTTTAAGCATGATCGTGAGCAGTACCAGTTATTCTGCGACAGCTTCCCGTTTGAAACGACGCCCGATCAGGCACAGGCGATTAACGCCGTATTGAGCGATATGTGCCAACCGCTGGCGATGGACAGGCTGGTGTGCGGCGACGTCGGCTTCGGCAAAACCGAAGTGGCGATGCGCGCCGCGTTCCTGGCGGTGGAAAACCACAAACAGGTGGCGGTACTGGTGCCGACTACGCTACTGGCGCAGCAACACTATGACAACTTCCGCGACCGTTTCGCCAACTGGCCGGTACGTATTGAGATGCTGTCCCGCTTTCGCAGCGCCAAAGAGCAGACGCAAATCCTGGCGGAAGCCGCCGAGGGTAAGATCGATATTCTGATCGGTACTCATAAACTGCTACAGAGCGATGTGAAGCTGCGCGACCTCGGCCTGCTGATTGTCGATGAAGAGCACCGTTTCGGCGTGCGCCACAAAGAGCGAATTAAGGCGATGCGCGCCGATGTCGATATTCTGACGCTCACGGCTACGCCGATCCCGCGGACGCTGAATATGGCGATGAGCGGTATGCGCGATCTTTCTATTATCGCCACCCCCCCTGCACGCCGTCTGGCGGTAAAAACCTTTGTCCGCGAATACGATAGCCTGGTGGTAAGGGAAGCGATTCTGCGTGAAGTTCTGCGCGGCGGTCAGGTTTACTATTTGTACAATGATGTCGAAAATATTCAGAAAGCCGCAGAGCGGCTGGCGGAACTGGTGCCGGAAGCGCGAATCGCCATTGGCCACGGGCAGATGCGCGAACGTGAACTGGAACGGGTCATGAACGATTTCCACCATCAACGTTTTAACGTGCTGGTGTGTACTACGATTATCGAAACGGGAATCGACATCCCCACCGCTAACACGATCATCATTGAACGCGCGGATCATTTCGGCCTCGCGCAGTTGCACCAGTTACGCGGCCGCGTAGGGCGCTCGCACCACCAGGCCTACGCCTGGCTGCTGACGCCGCACCCTAAAGCAATGACCACCGATGCGCAAAAACGGCTGGAGGCGATTGCGTCGCTGGAGGATTTAGGCGCCGGGTTTGCGCTGGCGACCCACGATCTGGAGATCCGCGGCGCGGGCGAACTGCTTGGCGAAGAGCAAAGCGGCTCAATGGAAACCATTGGCTTCTCACTCTACATGGAACTGCTGGAAAACGCCGTCGATGCGCTGAAAGCAGGCCGCGAACCGTCGCTGGAAGATCTCACCAGCCAGCAAACGGAAGTCGAGCTGCGAATGCCGTCGTTACTGCCGGATGATTTTATTCCGGATGTTAATACCCGGCTGTCATTCTATAAACGCATTGCCAGCGCTAAGAACGAAAACGAGCTGGAAGAGATCAAAGTGGAATTGATCGATCGCTTCGGCCTGCTGCCCGATCCGGCGCGTAATCTGCTGGATATCGCTCGCCTGCGCCAACAGGCGCAAAAGCTCGGCATCCGAAAACTGGAGGGTAACGAGAAAGGCGGAACGATTGAGTTCGCCGAGAAAAACCACGTTGACCCCGCCTGGCTTATCGGGTTGTTGCAAAAACAGCCGCAGCATTTCCGTCTGGATGGCCCGACCCGCCTCAAGTTTATTCAGGATTTAAGCGAACGTAAAACGCGTATAGACTGGGTACGCCAGTTTATGCAGCAACTGGAAGAAAACGCTATTGCATAAGCGTCAGGCCGGGCGTCATTACCCTGCGTCCGGCCTAATCTTTACAAATTCTTTGCACTTCCCTGCAGTTCCAGACACAGCCAGCCGCCATAATTCTTATTTCCTCTTTTATAAAAATAACCACATAATAATCATGGGCTTATTATAATGTTCGAAAATACGCGACTCTCTCGCTGGTGGGCGTTGCTTGCGCTTACCGCGACCATCATGCTTGCTCTTCCCGCGCAGGCGAATACGTGGCCTCTTCCGCCTCCCGGCAGTCGACTGGTAGGGGAAAATAAATTCCATGTCGTCGAAGACGACGGCGGCTCGCTGGAGGCGATCGCCAAAAAATATAACGTGGGCTTTTTAGCCCTGTTACAGGCCAACCCCGGCATTGATCCTTACGTGCCACGCGCAGGCAGCGTGCTGACGATTCCGCTGCAAACGCTGCTACCGGACGCGCCACGTGAAGGTATCGTCATTAACCTCGCGGAATTACGGCTTTATTATTATCAACCGGGGAAAAATACGGTCACGGTCTACCCTATCGGGATTGGTCAACTGGGCGGCGATACCCTGACGCCAACGATGGTGACAACCATTTCGGATAAACGCGCCAATCCAACCTGGACGCCGACCGCCAATATTCGCGCCCGCTATAAAGCGCAAGGCATCGATCTCCCCGCCGTGGTGCCTGCCGGTCCCGATAACCCGATGGGGCATCACGCGATTCGTTTAGCGGCCTACGGCGGCGTCTATCTGTTACATGGCACTAATGCCGATTTTGGCATTGGTATGCGCGTCAGTTCCGGCTGTATCCGCCTGCGCGACGGTGATATAGAGACGTTGTTCCGTCAGGTCACGCCGGGAACCAAAGTGAATATTATCAATACGCCGATTAAAGCCTCGGTGGAGCCAGGCGGCGTGCGACTGGTGGAGGTTCATCAGCCGCTGTCTAAAAATATAGGCGACGATCCGCAGGTGCTGCCGATTGTGCTGAATGGCCCTATACAGACGTTTAAGGACGCGCCGCAGACCGACGCCGCGGTGATGGAACATGTTATGGAAGTGCGTTCCGGAATGCCGGTGGATGTAACCCGTCACCCGGAGACAAAACCGCAGTCGCTGTAAGCGTTACGGTATTTATAGGCCGGATAAGTAAAGCACCATCAGGCTGGTTTACGCCGGATAGCGGCATAACCGCCTTATCCGACCGACAAAAAAGCCTCGCGATACATCGCGAGGCTTTTTCTTTTTATTGTGGCAATCGCAGTGACATTAATGAGGGTTAATGCTTACTTGTAGATTACCGCCGTACCGTGAAGGGTATTCGGACCGGTGACAGAGGTAATACGAAAAGACTTCGCGCCCATCTCCTCCGCTTTCTGCGCCAGCTGATCTTCCAGCGATCCCAGATTTGTGCCGCCATTCGCAGAAATGGTACCAAACTTCTGTTGACCGTCTGGTGTTGCCTGGACTTCAACGGCGGCGAAACTGGCGAATGAGAGCGAACCAAGTACCACAGCAGCGATGAGGGTTTTTACGTTTTTCATAGTTATGACCTTTAGCAGATGAATGAGTGTCGCAAGCATTAACTTAACGATCGATAAATTAATCATAGATGTGATCTGCATCACGCGTCAATTTCTTTTTATAATGATCGTTATATAATTTATAAAGATGTTATTTTTCATGTGAATAGAATTGATTTATTTTTCTAATGAACACGCTGGAGCCAGAAGTCGTTTGTTTTTATAATAGAGATCCCCCCTTTAAACAGGTACAACGGCATCATGACAACGGATACCACGAGTTGCGCGAAGAAAAGCCGTGGCCGACCAAAAGTGTTCGACAGGGAAGCCGCGCTTGATAAGGCCATGACCCTCTTCTGGCAACACGGCTATGAAGCAACTTCGCTTGCCGATCTCGTAGAGGCTACCGGGGCGAAAGCGCCTACTCTCTATGCGGAATTCACTAACAAAGAAGGATTATTTCGCGCTGTCCTGGATCGCTACATCACTCGCTTTGCCTCAAAGCACGAAGCCCAGCTCTTTTGCGAAGAGAAAAGCGTGGAATGCGCGCTGGAAGATTATTTCACAGAAATTGCTGCCTGTTTTACCAGCACAGACACGCCGGCTGGCTGCTTTATGATTAATACGTCCGCCACCCTGGCCGCCTCCTCGCACAATATCGCCCGTACAGTAAAATCACGCCACGCCATGCAAGAGCAGACGCTCATTCAGTTTCTGCGTCAGCGCCAGGAGCGCGGTGAAATTCCGGCGCACTGTAACCCGCAGGCGCTCGCAGAATATATAAACTGTATTTTACAGGGAATGTCGATTAGCGCCCGTGAAGGAGCCACCTTCGAACAACTGATGCAAATCACGCGCACGACTCTGCGCATCTGGCCTGAATTGCTCAAACCCTGAACGACGCAGTTTCGGATAAAAAAAGCCCCTCAGCCTGAGCGAATGAGGGGCTAACTTGCAGAGTACAGCTTTTTTATGCTTTGTTATTCAGAACCAGTTGGCCATTGCCGTCGAGGGGAATTTGCGTTCCGGGGTCTTTATCCATGCGGATTTTGCCCTGCTGATCGCCAATTTTGTACGTCACGTCGTAGCCAAGCATCTTTTCAGATTTGTCATACACCGTCTTACAGCGTTGCTGCGTGGTAGTGTAAGTATCACTTTCCTGCATTGATCCCTGGATTTGGTTGCCAGCATAACCGCCGCCCAGCGCCCCGACGACCGTCGCCACATCTTTACCACGACCGCCGCCAAATTGATGTCCAATCACGCCGCCTGCTACTGCGCCAAGCACTGAGCCGGCGATACGGTTTTCGTCCTGGACCGGTCTGCGATGCGTGACGGTGACATTACGGCACTCCTGACGCGGCGTTTTTACCGTCTCTTTAATCGGTTTAGCCGATATCACCTGCGCATATTGCGGACCACGATCAAATACGTTGAGACTGGCTACTGCCGCCACGCCCAGCGCAGCCGCTACGCCAATCCCTATACCCGCCAACATTGATTTATTCACGGGAGTTCCTCCTTCGTTGCTATTGGTAACAATTTTGCAACCAGTATGCGAACAAAGCCAATCGGAATGAGGATGAAAAGTGTGGGATGAGACGGTAAATCTGAAGGATTCGGACAACTCCGAAGAAAGATACGGAGAAGCGCTCACCGGTGCGAACAACCGGTGAGCCGCAGAGAAATTAGTGCAGTTTCAGGCGCGGACGAATGACGCGGTTAATACTTCCCACCAGCATCATCAGGCCGGTTTTAAAGTATCCATGCAATGCTATCTGGTGCATACGGTATAACGAGATATACACGAAGCGGGCGATACGTCCTTCAATCATCATTGAACCGCGGGTCAGGTTCCCCATCAGACTACCAACGGTAGAGAAGTTGGACAGCGAGACCAACGATCCATGATCTTTATACTGATAGGATTTCAGCGGCTTGCCATTCATCTGCGCCAGAATGTTATTCATCGCGCAGGTAGCCATCTGATGCGCCGCCTGAGCGCGAGGCGGTACAAAGCCTCCCTCCGGACGTGCGCAGGAAGCACAGTCGCCAATCGCATAAATATCAGGATCGCGCGTGGTTTGCAGCGTCGGTTCCACCACCAGTTGGTTAATGCGGTTAGTTTCCAGACCGCCAATCTCTTTCATAAAATCTGGCGCTTTGATACCCGCCGCCCACACCATCAGATCGGCCTGAATATACTCGCCTTCTTTAGTATGCAGACCGCCTTCGTCGGCGCTGGTGACCATAGTTTGAGTCAGCACGCGAACGCCCAGTTTGGTCAGTTCATTATGCGCAGCGCTGGAGATACGCGGCGGCAACGCAGGCAGAATACGCTCGCCAGCCTCAACCAACGTCACGTTCAGCGCGTCGTTGGTCAGTCCCTTATAACCATAGCTATGTAGCTGTTTTACCGCATTATGCAGTTCAGCCGACAGCTCAACCCCCGTCGCACCGCCGCCAACGATGGCGATATTGACCTTACCGTTCGCTCCCAGATTAGCCGAATATTTGAGGAACAGGTTCAGCATCTCCTGGTGAAAACGGCGCGCCTGATGCGGGTTATCGAGGAAGATACAGTGCTCTTTCACGCCCGGCGTGTTGAAATCATTAGAGGTACTGCCCAGCGCCATCACCAGCGTGTCATACGCGATTTTGCGCTCCGGCACCAGCAGTTCGCCCTTTTCATCACGCAACTCGGCAATGGTGATGGTTTTTGCTTGCCGATCAATATCCATCACCGACCCCAGTTGGAACTGGAAACCATGATTACGCGCATGAGCCAGATAGCTCAGCGCATCCACGCCTTCGTCCAGAGAGCCAGTCGCCACTTCGTGCAGCAGTGGTTTCCACAGGTGGCTGTGATTTCTGTCTACCAGCGTGATTTTCGCTTTTTTCTTGCGCCCCAGTTTATGGCCTAACTGCGTCGCCATTTCCAGCCCGCCAGCGCCGCCACCGACAATCACGATCCTTTTTAATGGTGTAGTCAACGTGACCCCCTTAAATTTATTAACCAATTGTTAATTAAAAGTTATTGCCTTAACCTTTAATTAACAACAAGTTACGTTATTGGACATTGGCTTCTGATATGAGAATAGCATGAACGGTGCATTGGTCATACCAAAATTGATGTGCATCAAGTTTTCATGCTGAAAAGATAGACAACCTGCGAGAATTGAGCATAAAAAAACCAGCCATAAGGCTGGTTATCCCGTTATCGATAATGCCGGATGGCGTTACCCCAGCGTTTTAAACGCTTTGATACGTTGCAAATGCGGCGAAATATTTTTAAATTTGTGAGTCTGTTCCTCATCCCACACAATTTCATAATACTGGTGAAGCGCTTGCGATGATCGTTGGCTGTCCAGCGCTTCGTCATGGCGCGAGAGGATCACCAGACAACGATCGCGATTTTTTTCGCGAAAGTTAGTCACGCACTTTGTGGCGATGTCCGCATATTCTTCCGGGCGATCGATTTTCCCCTCCATGTTTTCATAGGGGAAAAGGTTCGGGTTAAAGACCACCTGACGGATATCGCACAAAAAGCCAATCCGCTCCGCCCAGTAACCGCCCAGCCCCACGCCACAGATTAAAGGGCGATCGTCCACATTCAACTGCAACATTTTGTCCACTTCTTTCAGCAGATGCTGCATATCGTGCTTAGGATGCCGCGTACTGTAGCTTACCAGCCGGACATCCGGGTCGATAAACTGTAATTGCAACACTTTCTCATGGTTGCCCGGACTATTTGAATCAAAACCGTGTAAATAAATAATCATCTGGCACCCTCACGAAAACTCGAGTTAATGACCTGCTTTTTCTTCCTGCCAGCGTTCATGTAACTGGTTGAGCTGGGCGCTGGCTGTTTTCCAGCGCGCTGAGTCCATGAGCTCCCGGCGTGAAAATGAACCTTTATGATACAAACGTGTAACACGTTCTGCTTTGATCGGCGACAGATTATCCAGCACGCTGACTGCGCCTTTACGATTATTGCAGACCAGAATCATATCGCAACCCGCATCCAGCGACGCCTGAGCGCGCTCAGCATAGCTGCCCATAATCGCCGCGCCCTCCATAGACAGATCGTCGGAGAAAATGACGCCGTCAAAGCCCAACTCCTGACGCAGCACCGTTTTCAGCCAGTGCGGCGAACCGCTTGCCGGACGCGGATCGACAGCGCGGTAGATCACGTGGGCAGGCATAATCGCATCCAGCTTATTCTCGCTAATCAGCGTGCGGAACACCGACATATCTTTGCCGCGAATATCCGTTTCAGAACGTGGATCGCACGGCGTCTCTTTGTGGGAGTCCGCCGTGACCGCGCCGTGACCGGGGAAATGTTTACCGGTCGTTTTCATCCCGGCATCATGCATGCCGTCAATAAAGCGCGTCGCCATTGCCAACGCTTTTGCGGGATCGGCATGATAGGAGCGCTCGCCAATCGCCGCGCTGATATGCCCGACGTCCAGCACTGGCGCAAAACTGATATCAATATCCATCGCGATCATTTCGCTGGCCATCAACCACCCCGCCTCCTGCGCCAGTCGTCCCCCCTCTTCCAGCCCATGTAGCGCAAAAAAAGATTGCGCCGCAGGCAGGCGGGTAAATTCTTCGCGGAAACGCTGTACGCGACCGCCTTCCTGATCGACGGCCACCACCAGATGGTTACGCGATGCCGCCCGAATCTGGCGCACTAATTCGCGCAACTGTTCCGGGTCATGGTAATTACGCGTGAACAGAATAAGCCCACCAACCCGCGGATGCGCCAGTATCTCACGCTCTTCCGCATCCAGCTCAAATCCTTCGACATCCAACATTACTGGGCCCACACTGCTCTCCTCATCCTTTCATACGTAGCTGGCGCCAGGTTTCATCGGCCAGCCTGATAAATTGTTGCTCGCCGGTTTGCCGCCAGCGGTATTCGAACCATCCTGCTTTCAGCATAATAACCCAGGGTTGCCATAACCGTATCTGCCGCCATAGCTGCCGCGCGTCGATTCGCGCGCGCGCGGCATAAGCGTTTGCCAGTTGTCGGTGCTGCCGTTCATCCTCAACCCATACCGCCGCCAGCTCCAGCGCAATATCGCCGTCGCCGGCATACTCCCAGTCAATCAGTCTCAGTCCGGCGGGCGTTAATACTATATTGTCGCCATGGACATCCATATGCACAGGCGCAAGCCGCAGCGGGCGGGGTTCACCGTTTTTTTGCAACTGTTTGAGCCGCCGCAACCAAAACGGTGTACGCCTCGCCGGATCGCAACACACCCAGTACTGCGCCAGCAGTGGCGATAGCGCGATACGCCAGCCAAAACGCGGCTGTTGATGCAAATGATACAGTAAGGCCGCCAGCTCGTCGGCATCCGGCAGAGCGGAATTTACCGCGCCATGCAGATATTCTACCGCCATCCAGCCTGACGTATAAAAAAGCGCTCGCGGCGCAAGACTGACCGGCAACCGGGATAAGGCGCGGTAATGACGTAAAAAATGGGCTTGTGGAGCGTCAGGATCGTGATGACGGCGCAAGACGATACGATGCGTATCGTGGGCAATAATACAGCTCCCGCCGCTTAGCCCCTGCGATACGGCGGCGACGGGACGATACTGTGGAAAATAGCGCGACAGGATCTCGTCGCGCGTTAAGGAATTATTGTTGTTGGACCGCACCTTTACCTGACCAGATTATCTCGCCAGTTTGCACCAGCATTAACTGCATCTGTAATGCAGGCGCGTTAACATTACCGGATGCGCTGGAGTAGAGCACATATTGCGCCCCGACATTGCGCGCGATACCGATCGCTTTACTGCGTGTTCCCAGACTATCCTGCGGAGACAACCCTAACTGCTGTTTTGCCATCGAGAGTTGCTGTACGGAGACCAGCGTAAATTTACCATTGTTAGCCAGCGCATGACGTAATGTTTCGGTTGCCTCGTTCGCATTTAACGACCCATTCGTTCGGTTATTCACGCTGTCGACAAGCAATACGCTTCCGGCCGTCACGCCATCAGCCTGCAACATTTTGCTGACCAGCGGTTGCATCGCGCCGTTCCAGTCATAGTGGCGCACCTTAGGCGCTGGCTGGCCCGTTTGATCTTCATGTTCGATCGGCCCCGGTTGCTGGGGAATCGTCGGTACAGACGGCACAACAGGAGGCTGCGGCGGCTGTGCAGGTTGTTCTGGCGCTGGTTTGACCTCTTCAACTGGCGCAGGCTCGCGTTGCGCCATACACCCGGAGAGAAATATCGCCAGCGCTGCGATTGCGGCGTAGCGATGCATTTTTGTCATCAAAGTTCACTCCTCACAAATAAAGATAAAGCCTGACCTTGTGCGCCCCCAGATAATTGGCGCTGCCAAATAGCGTTACCGACGAACGCGCGGGTATGGTTACGCTACGCGGCGCCTCCAGCGGATGCATCTCCAGCCCCCGTGCGTCATACCAGTAGAACCGATAATGAACGGTAATGGGCTCTTGCCTTTCGTTATAGACGCGTGAAGAGGCTGATGGGTGGATATCAGACGCCGTCAGTTCAGGCTGCTCGGCGGTGACGCCCGCCGCCAGAACCGTGGACTCCATCACCAGCGACTGCGCGTCGCTTACCGGAATTTCAGGGTGTGACCGGCAGCCGGTAAGCAGCAGCAAGCCCAGAGAAACCGCGATGCATCCTTTGATCATACTTACAAGCCTTTATGCGCTAGCATCGGACCAAGCGGGCGACCGCCCAGCAGATGCATATGGATATGATAGACCTCCTGGCCCCCATGACGGTTGGTATTCATGATTAAACGATACCCATCTTCGGCAATGCCTTCCTGTTCGGCGATTTTCGCCGCCACGGTGATCATCCGACCTAACGCCTGTTCATGTTCCGCCGTCGCGTCATTGACGGTTGGGATCAGGATATTAGGAATAATCAGAATATGCGTAGGCGCCTGCGGTGAAATATCGCGAAATGCGGTGACCAGATCGTCCTGATAAACGATATCCGAAGGGATTTCACGACGAATAATTTTGCTGAATATAGTTTCTTCTGCCACGACGTTTTCCTTTTTCATAATAGCCCTTGCGGCGCACATGCTACGCCGAGCCATACTGCGAGTATAGAGTATGAGCGAGTTACCGACGCTCTTTCAACTTTAACCCACGATTTATTAAGCGAAAAATGCCTACATGCCGGACTTGCCGCCATATCCCCCTGCCATGACGCCTTCGTACGCTTAAAAAATATTTTCAGTTTCACGGTTTATACCGTTTTACACACTTAATACAAATGCGTATATTTCTCATTTGCATTTTTATGCGCATTAATTGACAAAGAATGAAAAGGTTCAACGTTTTACGTCCTGAACTTACTCCAATAACAAGCAAGGATTTTCAGATGTCTTTCACTCAATACCGCCGGGATAAACACATTCAGTCTACCGCCGCACCATCGTTGTTAGCCATGGGTATTGCGATGGCGTTTATGCCTGCCGCCTTCGCGGCTGAGGATACTGTTATTGTCGAGGGCGCGACGACCATTGACGCCGTAAACCGCGAAGAACAGGATTACAGCGTGAAAACGACCGCAGCGGGCACCAAAATGCCGATGACACAACGCGATATTCCACAGTCGGTCAGTATTGTCAGCCAGCAACGTATGGAAGACCAGCAGTTGCAGACCCTGGGCGAGGTAATGACCAATACGCTGGGGATCAGCGGAAGCCAGGCCGACTCCGATCGCATCAGCTATTACTCCCGCGGGTTTGAAATTGATAACTATATGGTTGACGGTATTCCAACGTATTTTGAGTCCCGCTGGAATCTTGGCGATGCGCTAACGGATACCGCGCTGTATGAGCGCGTGGAGGTGGTTCGCGGAGCGAATGGGCTGATGACCGGAACCGGTAATCCCTCCGCTTCGATCAATATGATCCGTAAACATGCCACCAGTCGGGAATTCAAAGGTAACATCTCAACAGAATACGGTAGCTGGAATAAGCAGCGTTACGTCATGGATTTGCAAAGTCCGCTCACCCCAGACGGCAACGTCCGTGGGCGCATCGTGGCGGGTTATCAGAATAATGATTCCTGGCTGGACCGCTATAACAGTGAGAAAACGTTCTTTTCCGGAATTGTCGATGCCGATCTGGGGGCAACCACTGGCCTTTCAGCCGGTTATGAATATCAAAAAATTGATGTCAACAGTCCAACCTGGGGCGGTCTGCCGCGCTGGAACACCGATGGCAGCAAAAACAGCTATGACCGCGCGCGCAGTACCGCCCCGGACTGGGCTTATAATAACAAAGAGATTAATAAATTCTTCGTCACGCTTAAGCAGCGTTTTGCCGAAAGCTGGCAGGCGACCCTGAATGCGACCCATACCGAGGTCAAGTTCGACAGTAAGATGATGTATATTGATGCCTTAGTGGATAAAGAGACAGGCGCTCTGGCGAGTCCTTACGGCGCAAGCTACCCCGTGGTCGGCGGTACTGGCTGGAACAGCGGCAAGCGCAAAGTAGATGCCATAGATCTCTTTGCCGATGGCGCTTATGAGCTGTTTGACCGTCAGCACAACATGATGTTTGGCGGGAGTTATAGTAAGCAAAATAACCGCTATTTCAGCGCCTGGGCGAACGTCTTCCCGGACGACATTGGCAACTTCAGCGCCTTTAATGGTAATTTCCCGCAAACCAACTGGGCGCCACAAAATCTGGCGCAGGACGATACCACGCATATGAAATCGCTGTATGCCGCCACGCGCATTTCACTGACCGACCCGCTGCATCTGATTCTTGGCGCTCGCTATACCAACTGGCGTGTTGATACTCTGACCTACAGCATGGAGAAAAACCATACCACGCCGTATGCCGGGCTGATTTATGATATCAACGACAACTGGTCCGCTTATGCCAGTTATACCTCTATCTTTCAGCCGCAGAATAAACGCGACAAAGCGGGCCAATATCTGGCTCCGATTACCGGTAACAACTATGAAGCGGGACTGAAATCCGACTGGATGAACAGTCGTCTCACCACTACGTTGTCTGTGTTCCGCATTGAGCAGGATAATGTCGCTCAGGCGACCACTATTCCCATTCCTGGCAGTAACGGGGAGTTCGCCTGGAAACCTACTGACGGAACGGTGAGCAAAGGCGTCGAATTTGAAGTGAACGGCGCAATCACCGATAACTGGCAGATGACTTTTGGGGCCACCCGTTATATAGCCGAGGACAACGAAGGTAACGCCGTGAACCCTAATTTGCCGCGCACCAGCGTGAAGTTATTCACCCGCTATCGTCTGCCGGTGATGCCGGAACTGACCGTCGGCGGCGGCGTGAACTGGCAGAATCGGGTTTACAAAGAAACCACTACGCCGTATGGCACTTTCCGCGCCGAACAGGGCAGCTATGCGCTGGTCGATCTGTTTACCCGCTATCAGGTGACGAAAAATTTCTCCGTACAGGGAAACATTAACAACCTGTTCGATAAAACCTACGACACCAATATTGATGGTTCCATTGTTTACGGCGCGCCGCGTAACGTGAGCCTCACCGCCAATTATCAGTTCTGACAGACTGCCGGATGGCGACATAAATGCCTTATCCGGTCTCCCCCTGTAGGCCTGATAAACGCAGCGCCATCAGGCAATGTAAAACGCCATTAAAAAAGGCAGCCGAATGGCTGCCTTAGTTCTCCCCAACATCATTACTGCTTAGCTGTTACGGATGTACTCATCCATTTCCGTTTTCAGGTTATCGGATTTCGTACCGAAAATAGCCTGAACGCCGGAACCTGCGACCACAACGCCCGCCGCGCCCAGTTTCTTCAGGCCAGCCTGATCCACTTTCGCTACATCGGCCACGCTCACGCGCAGACGCGTGATACAGGCATCCAGGTTGGTAATGTTCTCTTTACCGCCAAACGCCGCCACCAGAGCTGGTGCCATTTCGCTGGTCGCGCCCGCTTTTGCATCATCAGTGGAGTCTTCACGACCCGGCGTTTTCAGATCCAACGCTTTAATCAGCACGCGGAAAACGGTGTAGTACACAATCGCATAACCGGCACCAACAATCGGGAACAGCCACAATTTGCTGCTGTTGCCGGACAGCACGATAAAGTCGATCAGACCATGGGAGAATGAGGTACCGTCACGCATCCCCAGCAGAATACAGATCGGGAATGCCAGACCTGCCAGAATCGCGTGAATAATGTACAGGATCGGCGCCACGAACATGAAGGAGAACTCGATAGGCTCGGTGATACCGGTCAAAAACGAGGTCAGCGCGGCGGAAATCATGATACCGCCCACTTTCGCGCGGTTTTCCGGTTTAGCAGAGTGCCAGATGGCAATGGCCGCCGCCGGCAGACCGTACATTTTGAACAGGAAACCGCCGGATAGCATACCCGCCGTCGGGTCACCCGCCATATAGCGCGGAATGTCGCCGTGGAATACCTGACCCGCTGCGTTAGTGTACTCACCGATCTGCATCTGGAAAGGAACGTTCCAGATATGGTGCAGACCAAACGGCACCAGACAGCGCTCGATGAAACCGTAAATACCAAACGCCACAACCGGATTCTGGTAAGCCGCCCACTGCGAGAACGCCTGGATAGCTGTACCGATTGGCGGCCATACGAAAGACAGCACTACACCGGTAAAAATAGCGGCCAGACCCGAAATGATCGGCACGAAGCGCTTACCCGCAAAGAAGCCCAGATACTCAGGCAGTTTGATACGGTAGAAGCGGTTAAACATATACGCTGCGATCGCACCGGAGATAATACCGCCAAGCACACCCGTATCAGCAAGGTGTTTTGCGGCGATCTCTTCAGCAGGTAAATGCAGAACCAGCGGCGCAACCACAGCCATGGTTTTCACCATGATGCCATACGCCACTACCGCAGCCAGAGCCGAAACGCCGTCGTTGTTGGTGAAGCCTAATGCCACGCCGATAGCAAAAATCAGCGGCATATTGGCAAAAACAGATCCGCCCGCTTCCGCCATAACGTGCGATACAACGGCTGGCAGCCAGCTGAAGTTAGCGGAACCGACACCCAGCAGGATACCTGCGATAGGGAGTACGGATACCGGCAGCATCAGCGATTTACCGACCTTTTGCAGGTTAGCAAATGCATTCTTAAACATAATTGAGAGTGCTCCTGAGTATTTGTGCTTTTCTACGTTCTCACGCATTGGCGAGGGGGGAGAACCCCGCCGTGGACAGGACATCTAAGTGCCCTTTTATTTATTACACAGAGTAAAATAAATACGTCTGATTTTGTTTGACGGCTATCACGTTTCAGCGCCAGATAGCCTAAAAAGTATCACATTCTGACAAAATAGGTTTCTGAATGTTTCTATAAGCTCGTTCACCGCCCATTTTGTGGCGGTGAACTTTACGCGTATTACTTATTAATTACGAGCTTTAAAAAAACTCGTTTAACGGATAGATGACAGGCGAGACGCGTCGATATGGAACAAGCGAGCAAAGTTATCGGTGGTGATCTGCGCCAGTTCTTCAACGGCAACCCCTTTCAATACCGCCATATATTCTGCGACGTCGCGTACCATCGCAGGCTGGTTCTCTTTACCGCGATGCGGCACCGGAGCCAGATAAGGAGAATCGGTCTCTACTAATAAACGATCCAGCGGCACATAACGCGCCGCATCACGCAGTTGTTCGGCATTACGGAACGTTACGATGCCGGAAAAAGAGATATAAAATCCCAGATCCAGCAATTTGCCGGCCGTTTCTCTGTCTTCTGTAAAACAGTGTAGTACGCCGCCGCAATCCGTCACCTTTTCTTCGCGCAGGATAGCCAGCGTATCGGCACGCGCGTCGCGAGTATGCACAATCACCGGTTTTTTCAATTCACGACCAATCTGGATATGATGAATAAAAGACGCCTGCTGGCGTACTTTGGTCTCAGGCGTGTAAAAGTAATCAAGCCCGGTCTCACCCATCGCCACCACATCGTCTTCTGCGGCAAGGAGGCGCAGCGCTTCTACGTCATACGCTTCATCCTGATTTAACGGATGCACGCCGCAGGAAAAAACCACGTTATCGCGCTTGCCCACCAGCTCGCGCATATGGCGATACCCCGGCAGCGTCGTCGCCACCGCTAAACAGAACTTCACATCGCGCACGGCGGCTTTCGCCAGCACATCGTCCACGTCCTTATGCAAAGATTGATAATCCAGGCCATCAAGATGGCAGTGTGAGTCGACTAAAAAC
This sequence comes from Salmonella enterica subsp. diarizonae, assembly GCF_008692785.1. GTDB lineage: Bacteria > Pseudomonadota > Gammaproteobacteria > Enterobacterales > Enterobacteriaceae > Salmonella > Salmonella diarizonae. The sequence continues at coordinate 63,014 of NZ_VXJV01000012.1, read as the reverse complement.
ATGATGTCTCTCTCAAAGATGAGGAACAGGCAACAGGGCGCCTGGTTGCAGGTAATGCTCGATGCGGAGAATGAGATCGGTTAATACCAGTTCGCGGTTTAATCCGGTCACATGAAGTAATTGTTCACGACAATGGCAAACATCGTTCAGGATTGCCTGAATACGCGCCGGGGATAGCAGCCCCGCCAGCGCGGCAACAACCGCGTCCGTATCAACATTGGCCAGATACGACGCGCCGTGCTGACGTTTAAGCGCGTCTACCAGCAGCGTAGCCAGCCAGTGCAGGCGCGCCGGGGCTTGCTCATGATTGAGCGCCGTTAATAACGCATACCAGTCGCCCGTATGCAAACTGTCCATTAACGCCTGACACAGCGCCTCACGCTGCGCCCAGCGTTCAGACTGCAACAGCGCCAGCGCGGCGCCGGGCGACCCCGCGCTCAGGCGCAACGCCGCGAGTAATGCTTCTTGTGACGATGTCACTTCTCGTGACAACCATGACATCGCATAAGATTCGGACGGCGGCGCCAGATGATGCAGCCGACAGCGGCTACGTAATGTCGCCAACAGACGAGCCGGCTCCGGGCTGGCAAGGAAAAACCAGGTTTGCTCCGGCGGCTCTTCCAGCGTTTTTAGCAACGCATTGGCGGCGGCGTCGGTTAATAACGCCGCATCCGCAATCCACACCACCTTCGCGCCGCCCAGACGGGAGTGCTCGTACAATTTCTCGCTAACCTCGCGTACCGCATCTACGCCGAGGCTGCTTTTTCCTTTATCCGGCGTCAGCGTGTAATAGTCCGGATGCGTGCCAGCCTGCATAAGCTGACAGCCACGGCAATGCCCACAGCTTTTGTGGCCCTCAGGCTGCTGGCATAACAGATAACGGCTCAGCGCATAGCTCAGCGCCTCGTCTCCCATGCCAGCTAAGGCTTGAATCAGTAGCGCATGGTGCCCACGCCCCGCCTGGTAACTTTCTACCAGTTTTTCATAGGCGGGCCGTAACCATGGATACCATTTCATGCCGCTTGCTCCTGCACCCACTTCGTCACCGTGGCGCGAATGTCGCGCATGACGGCATCCAGCGGCTGGGTCGCGTCAATCGTGCGGATACGCGAGTCTTGCGCCGCCAGTTCCAGATAGCGCGCGCGGGTCCGGTTAAAAAAATCAAAAGATTCCTGCTCAATGCGATCCAAATCGCCGCGCGCTCTGGCGCGTTTTAGCCCGACTTCCGGCGTGACATCCAGATACAGCGTCAGGTCAGGACGAAAATCGCCCAGCACGGCATCGCGTAGCGTCGCCAGCATGGTTTGATCGATGCCGCGCCCTCCTCCCTGATACGCCTGGGTCGAAAGATCGTGGCGATCGCCGATCACCCATACGCCTTGCGCCAGCGCGGGTTTGATTACCGTTTCGACGAGCTGTACGCGAGCAGCGTAAAACATCAGCACTTCCGCTTTATCGGTAATCACTTCGTCACCTACCGATCGGATATCCAGCACCAGACTTCTTAGTTTTTCGGCAAGCTGCGTACCGCCCGGTTCGCGGGTAAAAATCATATTGCGAATACCCAGTTGCTCAAGGGTCTCCACCACCACGTCGCGCGCAGTGGTTTTTCCGGCGCCTTCCAGGCCCTCGATGACGATATAATTACTGCCCATTTTTTTCCTTAAGCACTTTCAGGTACTCCTGCACTGACCGATTATGGCTGGCAAGATTGGTGTTAAACGTGTGGCCGCCTTTACCGTCGGCGACAAAATAGAGATACGGCGTTTTCGCCGGATGCGCCGCCGCTTGCAATGACGCTTCGCTGGGCGATGCAATCGGTCCTGGCGGCAGCCCGGTTATGGTATACGTGTTATAAGTCGTCGGCTTTTCCAGATCCGCACGCGACAATTTACCATTATAACTCGCCCCCATCCCGTAAATCACGGTGGGATCGGTCTGAAGGCGCATACCGATTCTCAGACGATTAATAAAAACCGATGCCACCTGATCGCGTTCTCCCGGGACAGCCGTCTCTTTTTCAATAATTGAGGCCATTGTCACCAGTTGGTTCTGATCTTTATAAGGCAGCCCCTCGGCCCGGCCTTTCCAGACAGTATCGACAGCCTTCACCATCTTTTGGTGCGCTCGCTTGAGAATAGCGACATCGCTGGTGTTGGCGGTGTACATCCAGGTATCGGGCCAGAACCATCCCTCCACCCATTCCGGGTGCGCAAGCTTTAATGCCTGAGCGACAGTGGCGTAATCATCATCCGGCAACGTATGGCGGATATACGGCGCTTCTCGTAACTGTTTGAGGTAGTCGCTAAGACGCATCCCTTCCACAAACCGCAACGGGAATTGCGCCTCTTTTCCGCTCTCCAGCAGCTCAAGCATCTCCCGTACGGTCATACCCGGCGTAAAACGGTAGGTTCCCGCTTTAAAGTGCGATAACTCAGGCTCAACACGCAGCAGCCACTGCAATACCCGAGGGCGATTAATGATTTTTTCATCATAAAGCTGGTCGCCAAGCGCCAGCCGTCCCGTTCCCGCCTTGAGCGTAAAGATAGTCTCGTCTTTAATAAGTAACGTGCTGTTCGCCAGATGGCGAACCTTCCACATCCCCACGCCTGCGGCAATACCCAGCACAACCAACAGCAGAAGGAAAACGCCTGACAATTTTTTCATAACTAATTCGGATGCTCACAAAATGGGGCTAAAAATTGAAACAGTGTTCGCGAAGAATACGACGCGCCGTCATAGGCGCGTATGGGAATAATCGGCATTAGCGCGTTGCAGATGATGACCTCATCCGCCTGCCTGACCGCCTCCTCTCTCGCCTGTACTTCGAGGATCTGGAAAGGGGACTGCGTCAGTTTGCGCAAACAAAATTGCCGCATAATACCGTTCACCCCTGCCTGATCCAGACGCGGCGTAGAAACAATGTCGCCTGTACGCCAGAACAAATTAGCCGCACAGCATTCCGTAACCCATCCCTCGCTGTCAAGAACCAGCGCCTCATCGGCGTCCGTCCGCTCAAGATGAGAGCGAATCAACACCTGTTCCAGGCGGTTCAGATGTTTTAATCCGGCAAGATAGGGGTTACGCCCAAGAGGGACAGGGCTAAGCGTAAGAGCAATGCCTTGCTTGCGCCACTGAGAATAATAAGCGGGATAAGCAGAAACGGAGAGGATCCGGGTAGCTGCCTGACAATTCATGGCGCTGTATCCCCTGCCACCGCTACCACGACTAATGATCACTTTCAACACGCCTGAATCATGCCCTACGGCCAACATCGTCATTTCTTGCCGCAGGGTCGCCCAATGGCTAAAAGAGATTCGTAATTTTTCACAGGCAACCTGCAAACGTTGGAGATGCGCTTCCAGATGACAAATGTTGCCGTCAACAATACGTGCGGTCGTAAAGCTGCCGTCGCCGAACTGCGTCGCCCGGTCGCTTACAGCAAGCTTATCCTGCTCATGGCCATTAATTAAAAACATAGTGGCTCCTTATCCGTAGCCTGCTAGTGTGGCAGGATGAATAACACAGAACAAGGGGTGACTTGCCTAATAAAAAAGGCCCGCTAAGCGGACCTTTTCAGTAATGTCTGCCTCTGGCATTACTTAGATCTTTTTAAAGATCAAGGAACCGTTAGTACCGCCAAAGCCAAAGGAGTTACACAGAGCGTACTCCAGTTTTCTTACCTGTCGCGCTTCGTGCGGCACGAAGTCCAAATCGCAACCTTCATCCGGGTTATCCAGGTTAATGGTCGGCGGAATGGCCCGATCGCGCAGCGCCAGAACAGAGAAAATAGACTCTACTGCGCCTGCGGCGCCCAACAGATGGCCGGTCATCGATTTGGTCGAACTCACCATCACTCGGCTTGCGGCATCGCCAAAGACCGACTTAACCGCCTGCGCCTCGGCTTTATCGCCCGCTGGCGTCGACGTGCCGTGCGCGTTGACGTAGCCAATCTGAGCAGGCTCAATAGCAGCATCACGTAACGCGTTAACCATCGCCAGCGCAGCGCCTGCGCCATCTTCCGGCGGCGACGTCATATGGTAAGCATCGCTGCTCATACCAAAGCCGACGATTTCGGCATAGATTTTCGCACCACGCGCTTTTGCATGTTCGTACTCTTCAAGCACCAACATACCGGCACCGTCGCCCAGTACAAAACCATCGCGCTCTTTATCCCACGGGCGGCTGGCCGCCTGTGGATTATCGTTGCGGGTAGAAAGTGCGCGCGCCGCGCCAAAACCGCCTACACCCAGCGGCGTACTGGCTTTTTCAGCGCCACCCGCCACCATCGCGTCCGCATCGCCATAGGCGATGATACGCGCGGCATGACCAATGTTATGCACGCCTGAAGTACAGGCAGTTGCAATAGAGATGCTTGGCCCACGCAGGCCATACATGATAGTCAGATGGCCTGCTACCATGTTAACAATCGTCGACGGGACGAAGAACGGGCTGATCTTACGCGGTCCGCCTTTTACCAGCGAACTGTGGTTTTCTTCAATCAGACCGAGACCACCGATGCCGGAGCCGATAGCGGCGCCAATACGGCTTGCGTTCTCTTCCGTCACTTCAAGGCCAGAATCCTGCATGGCCTGAACGCCAGCGACAATTCCATATTGAATGAAGGCATCCATCTTGCGCTGTTCTTTACGCGAGATAATGTCATCACAGTTAAAATCCTTTACTAAGCCAGCAAATTTCGTTGCATAGGCGCTAGTATCGAAATGGTCGATCAGGCTGATGCCACTCTGACCGGCAAGGAGAGCTTTCCAGGTAGACTCTACGGTATTGCCGACAGGAGACAACATGCCCAGTCCGGTCACAACTACACGACGCTTAGACACGGTTGTCCTCCAGGGAGGGAAAATGATTCTAGTGGGACAAAAAGATAAAACTCAGGCGGTCGAACGACCGCCTGGAGATGTTCACTTACGCCTGGTGGCCGTTGATGTAATCAATGGCAGCCTGAACGGTGGTGATTTTCTCAGCTTCTTCGTCCGGAATCTCAGTATCAAACTCTTCTTCCAGAGCCATTACCAGCTCAACGGTGTCAAGAGAATCTGCGCCCAGGTCTTCAACGAAAGAAGCATTGTTGGTAACTTCTTCCTGCTTAACGCCCAGCTGTTCGCCGATAATTTTCTTAACGCGTTCTTCGATAGTGCTCATACTCTTAAATTTCCTATCAAAACTCGCTTTCGCGATGGTTTTCGTAGTGTATAAAATGTTGAAAAATTTGCAACTAAATCCCGGCAGGTCTTACCACGATTTTACGTTATTTTGCGGCCATTCACCCTAATAACGCAAATATTTTTCTACACGTCTTTTTTCAGGCTGACTCATCGTTGGCTGCGTCCTCTTACTCCGGTCACATAGTAATCTATGCTCCCGGGCTTCTCGGTCTTGCCGCCTTGATTCAACCAGAATAATTTTGTGTATCCCGTGATTAAACCATATACATTCCGCCGTTGACGTGCAGAGTTTCACCAGTGATGTAACTCGCTTCATCAGAGGCTAAAAATGCAACCGCACTGGCGATTTCCTGAGCGCCGCCGAGGCGACCCGCAGGCACCTGCGCCAGGATACCCGCACGCTGATCGTCAGACAGCGCACGCGTCATGTCCGTTTCAATAAAACCCGGAGCCACAACATTGACAGTAATACCACGGGACGCAACTTCGCGCGCCAGTGATTTACTGAAACCGATCAGACCCGCTTTCGCCGCAGCGTAGTTTGCCTGACCTGCATTTCCCATGGTACCAACCACAGAACCAATAGTGATAATGCGACCACAACGCTTTTTCATCATAGCGCGCATTACCGCTTTTGACAGACGGAAAACGGATGATAAATTGGTTTCGATAATATCGTTCCACTCATCATCTTTCATTCGCATCAACAGATTATCACGAGTGATACCGGCATTATTAACCAGGATATCCACTTCACCAAATTCTGCGCGAATATTTTCCAGAACAGATTCAATAGATGCAGGATCGGTCACATTCAACATCAAACCTTTCCCGTTGGCACCTAAATAGTCGCTAATGTTCTTCGCACCATTTTCACTGGTTGCAGTCCCGATAACTTTCGCGCCGCGGGCAACGAGAGTCTCTGCAATTGCGCGGCCTATGCCACGACTTGCACCAGTCACCAGCGCAATCTTTCCTTCAAAGCTCATGGTTTTCCTCTTTTATTGCGTAAGTGCCGCAGACAGCGCCGCCGGCTCGTTCAGCGCCGACGCTGTCAGGGTGTCGACAATACGTTTCGTCAGACCAGTGAGGACTTTACCTGGACCCACTTCATAAAGATGTTCAACGCCCTGCGCCGCGATAAATTCCACGCTCTTCGTCCACTGTACCGGATTGTACAACTGGCGAACCAGCGCATCGCGGATAGCGGCAGCATCGGTTTCACATTTCACGTCAACGTTGTTCACTACCGACACCGTTGGCGCGCTAAAGGTAATTTTGGCTAATTCAACCGCCAGTTTCTCTGCCGCTGGTTTCATCAGAGCACAGTGCGACGGCACGCTCACCGGCAGCGGCAGCGCGCGTTTCGCGCCAGCGGCTTTACAAGCTATGCCCGCACGTTCTACCGCCTCTTTATGCCCGGCGATAACCACCTGCCCCGGCGAGTTAAAGTTAACCGGAGAAACAACCTGGCCTTCGGCAGCTTCTTCACAGGCTTTAGCAATAGAAGCATCATCCAGACCGATGATCGCAGACATGCCGCCGGTGCCTTCCGGAACCGCTTCCTGCATGAATTTACCACGCATTTCCACCAGCCGAACGGCATCAGCAAAATTGATGACGCCAGCACAAACCAGCGCGGAATATTCGCCCAGGCTGTGCCCTGCCATTAACGCAGGCATTTTACCGCCCTGCTGCTGCCAAACGCGCCAAAGCGCGACGGAAGCGGTCAATAACGCTGGTTGCGTCTGCCAGGTTTTATTCAGTTCTTCCGCCGGACCTTGCTGGGTGAGCGCCCACAGATCATATCCCAGAGCCGCAGAAGCTTCAGCAAACGTTTCTTCTACGATAGGGTAATTTGCTGCCATTTCGGCCAACATCCCTACGCTCTGAGAACCCTGACCGGGGAACACAAATGCAAATTGTGTCATGTTTAAATCCTTATACTAAAAACGAATCAGCGCGGAGCCCCAGGTGAATCCCCCCCCGAAGGCTTCAAGCAATACCAGTTGGCCAGCTTTAATTCGCCCGTCACGCACGGCTTCATCCAGTGCGCACGGGACAGAAGCCGCGGAGGTATTACCGTGTCTGTCCAGCGTGACGACAACATTGTCCATCGACATGCCGAGTTTTTTCGCTGTCGCGCTAATGATACGCAGGTTAGCCTGATGCGGCACCAGCCAATCGAGTTCTGAACGATCCAGGTTATTGGCCGCCAGCGTCTCATCGACAATATGCGCCAGCTCAGTGACAGCCACTTTAAAGACTTCATTGCCCGCCATCGTCAGGTAAATCGGGTTATTCGGATTTACGCGATCGGCATTCGGCAGGGTCAGTAATTCACCGTAACGGCCATCGGCATGAAGATGGGTGGAGATGATACCCGGTTCTTCAGAAGCGCTCAGTACGGCCGCGCCTGCGCCATCGCCGAAAATAATGATCGTACCACGATCGCCAGGATCGCAGGTGCGGGCTAATACATCGGAACCGACCACCAGCGCGTGTTTAACCGCGCCGGATTTAACGTACTGGTCGGCAATGCTTAACGCGTAGGTGAAACCTGCGCACGCTGCCGCGACATCAAACGCCGGGCAACCTTTAATACCGAGCATACTTTGAATCTGACATGCCGCGCTTGGAAATGCATGCGTTGCTGATGTAGTAGCCACCACAATCAAGCCAATTTGGTCTTTATCGATCCCCGCCATCTCAAGCGCGCGATTCGCAGCGGTAAAGCCCATCGTCGCGACAGTTTCATTTGGCGCGGCGATATGGCGTTCACGAATACCTGTACGAGTGACAATCCACTCGTCAGAGGTCTCAACCATTTTTTCCAGATCGGCGTTAGTCCGCACTTGTTCGGGCAGATAGCTGCCAGTACCAATAATCTTCGTATACATGTACGCTCAGTCACTTTTCGGTTATATACCGTTACCTGTAAACGTCTGGCACGCTGGCGGCGCCGGGAACACAGCGTTATTATCTGTGCGCCCGCAGGTTTACGCCTTTGCCATCGTCCAGCGGTTCAAATCCGGCTGGGTATACAGATTCCAGGCGAGCGGCAATTCGCTGAGGAACTTGTCGCTGCACCGCCTGCACTGCCTGTTCAATCGCGACTGCAAATGCTCGCTGATTGGCTGCACCATGACTTTTTATCACCGTGCCACGCAATCCTAACAGACAGGCGCCATTATACTGGTCGGGGTTGAGGTGACTGAATCGCCTCGTCAGGCTTTTTTGTAACCAACGTTTTAATAACAGCAGCCACCACGACCGTTTTTTCCCCTCGCCCTGTGATTTCAGCAGTGAAAGGAACATTCTGACAACACCTTCCATCGTTTTAAGTGTGACATTGCCTGTAAAGCCGTCACACACCAGTACATCGGTTTTTCCCGTCAGTAATTCATTCGCCTCAAGGTAGCCGATGTAGTTGATGGTTGGGACTGTTTTTAGCATTAAAGAGGCTTCGCGAATACTGTCGAGGCCTTTGGTTTCTTCTTCCCCGATATTGAGTAGCGCCACGCGGGGATTTTTGATCCCGACGACCTCTTCCGCCAAAACGGCGCCCATCACGGCAAACTGCACCAGCATGGTACTGTCGCAATCGACGTTGGCACCCAAATCAAGCACTACCGTTTTGCCCTTTTGCTGATGCGGTAATACCGTCACCAACGCCGGACGCTCAATCCCCTCAAGAGGCTTGAGCAATAATTTCGCCAGCCCCATCAGCGCCCCGGTATTACCGGCGCTAACGCAAGCTTCGGCTCGGCCTTCTTTCACAAGCTCCAGGGCCACACGCATGGATGTCCCGCGACTGGCGCGGATCGCCTGCGAAGGCCGGGCATCACTGGCAATAACTGACTGTGCAGGGATAATCTGCAGACGCGAACGTTGTTCAAAGTCAGCTTTGGCAAGTAATGGCGTGATAATATCGGGATTCCCGACTAAAAGAAGAGTGAGCTGCGAATTAGCGTTCAGTGCCTGCAATGCTGCAGGCACCGTCACGGAAGGGCCAAAATCGCCCCCCATGACATCTAACGCCAGGGTTAGACGTGTCAAGGTATCGTCGCTGCCTGGTTCGGTGTTTCTCCGCTTACGCGGAGAAATCCTCACTAAGCTTTATCACGCTTGTACTCTTCGGCTTTTACACCACAGGCGCACCTGTGATGCAAAAGGCATTGAGTATCGCGCGATTACTTAGCGATGACCTTACGGCCGCGGTAGTAACCGTCGGCAGTGATGTGGTGACGCAGGTGTTTTTCACCAGAAGTTTTGTCTACAGACAGGCTGGTGACTGCGGTCAGAGCGTCATGGGAACGACGCATGCCACGTTTGGAACGGGTTGGTTTATTCTGTTGTACGGCCATGGACCTTACTCCTCAATTACGGTTTATCCCTGCGTCCGCGGGGAAGACCTATTACTTACGCTTTAAGCTGGCTAATACGGCAAATGGGTTTGGCTTTTGCGCTTCATCAGGCAGTTCGCCAAAGACCATGTCCGCCTCGGACACTTCACAGTGTTCAGAATCATGCACCGGAACTACTGGCAAGGCGAGGATGATTTCATCTTCAACCATTGCAAGCAGATCGATTTCGCCGAATTCGTTTACCTCAATCGGCTCATACGCTTCCGGCAGTGCTTCAGCCTGCTCGTCGGAACGAACAGGGCTAAAACAATACGTTGTGTGAACCTGATGGGTAAACGGTTTCCCGCAACGCTGGCATTCGAGCGACACCGTAACTACCGCATCGCCGGTTAAAACGGCGAGACGCTGGTTATCGATAGCGAACGACATGGAGCATTCCACATCACTGTCCACACTGACTACGGATTCGACGACGCGCTCAACCTGATCGGGGGTATAGATACCCTGGTAATCAAGGCGTTTTTGAGCGGTACGAACCGGATCAAGAGTCAGGGGTAATTTTACCTTTTGCATAGGGCGCGCATATTAACTTCGTAACGTCATATAGTCAAAGAAAAAGGCAGCCTGCGGTTGCCTTTTGCCAATAATTCGCACACATTGCGGGTTATAGACTTATTTTCGCTCAAGACGAGTCAGTATGACCGGCTTGAAGACCGAAGAGCATAGTTTAAGATGGCTCTCATCATTACGCTATATCTGAGGGAAAAAATATGCCCCGCCTCATCCTTGCGTCTACCTCTCCCTGGCGTCGCGCGCTGCTGGAAAAACTGACTATTCCTTTCGAATGCGCCGCGCCGGACGTTGATGAAACCCCTATGCCGGGCGAAGCGCCGCGTCAGTTGGTGTTACGTCTGGCACAGGCTAAAGCGCAATCGCTCGCCGCGCGTTTCCCGAATCATTTGATTATTGGCTCCGATCAAATTTGCGTTCTGGACGGTGAAATTACCGGCAAACCGCTGACGGAAGAAAAAGCGCGTCAGCAATTAGCCAAAGCCAGCGGAAATATTGTGACGTTTTATACCGGACTGGCATTGTATAACTCCGCCTCCGGACACTTACAAACCGAAGTGGAGCCTTTTGACGTTCATTTTCGCCATTTAAGCGAAGTGGAAATAGACGACTATGTCCGCAAAGAGCATCCGCTGCACTGCGCGGGAAGTTTTAAAAGCGAAGGTTTAGGCATTGCATTATTTGAACGTTTAGAGGGCCGCGATCCGAATACGCTGATCGGATTGCCGCTTATTGCCCTGTGCCAGATGCTCAGACGGGAAGAGATGAACCCGCTTAACGCATAGTCGGAGAAGTTTGTAGCACTGTAGGCCTGATAAAGACACGCAAGCGTCACCATCAGGCACTTTCTTACCGGATAACGCTGTAAGCAGCTTATCCGGTCTACAAACGCGTCAGGCAGGCTTACGTAATACCTGTAAACACCGTTTAAGCTGGTCATCCATTGGCGCTTCAATGCGCAATACGTCGCCTGTCCCCGGATGGGTGAATTTCAGCGCGGCGGCATGAAGAAATAGACGCGATAATCCCGTACCCGCCAGTTGCTTATCAAATTCCCGATCGCCGTAGCGATCGTCGAACGCAATAGGATGACCGGCATATTGGGTATGCACGCGAATCTGATGCGTACGGCCCGTTACCGGGCTACAGCGCACCAGCGTGGCGAACGCATAGCGCTCTTCCACCTTAAAGCGGGTTTCTGACGGTTTGCCTTCCTGGCTCACGCGAACAATGCGCTCACCGCTTTGCAGAATGTTCTTTAATAACGGCGCCTGCACGCTTTTGACGTGCGATTGCCACTGACCGCGCACCAGCGCCAGATAATCTTTTTGCATTCCCTTCTCGCGCAGTTGCTCATGCAGCGAACGCAGCGCGGAGCGTTTTTTCGCCACCAACAGCACGCCGGAGGTATCGCGGTCGAGACGATGCACCAGTTCCAGGAATCGCGCTTCCGGACGCAACGCCCGTAACCCTTCGATGACGCCGAAACTTAACCCGCTCCCGCCGTGTACGGCGGTGCCGGAAGGCTTATTCAGCACCAGAATATGGTCGTCTTCATACAAAATGACGTCAGCCAACGCCGCCACTTTTTGTAAATGCGGCGACACGGCCTCTTCTTCGCGTTCAGCAACGCGAACCGGCGGAATGCGGACTTCATCGCCCGCTTCCAGCTTGTATTCCGGTTTGATGCGTTTTTTGTTCACCCGCACCTCGCCTTTACGCAAGATGCGATAAATCATACTTTTTGGTACCCCTTTCAGTTGGGTGCGCAAAAAGTTGTCAATGCGTTGCCCCGCTTCGTCAGCGGCGATGGCAACAATTTTTACGGATGGCGTTTCTGTTTTCATGGGGGGCGATTCTAAATAGCCTGCGAGATTCGCGCCACACATTTTTCTATGCTTATATTAACGTCTACGCCAGCGGATGAACATTTTTCACTGCGGTTTTGCTGGTTATTAAAGCGATCGGCTCGCGCTGGTGAAAAAACTGTGAGTAAGCGGGTGATAAATGGTAAAAGTCATCTTGCTATAACAAGGTTAGCAGTGGAATAATGATGCGGTTTCCGCACCGAAACTTGTTAAAACAAAAAGTTTAGCGGAATAACCCATTTTGTCTGACCGATCATCAACGCAGCAATGGCGTAAGACGTATTGATTTTTCAGACAGTTAGCGGGCTGCGGGTTGCAGTCCTTACCGGTAGATAGGATCTTCTCTGGAGAGTAATGCCCAGGCTGCTTCCCTGATAATTGCGCTGTGTTTCCGTATGAAATACAGGCAACCGACACTCTGCGCCTCTTTGAGCTGACGATAACCGTGAGGTTGGCGACGCGAAATAGTCACGAGGCCATCGGTTCATGCCCGGTAAGGCGTCACCATGCCCGCAGCTTAGTCGTCAACGTAAGAATAATGAGTAAGTTACGATGAAAAGAATGTTAATCAACGCGACTCAGCAGGAAGAGTTGCGCGTCGCCCTTGTAGATGGGCAGCGTCTGTACGATCTGGATATAGAAAGCCCCGGACACGAGCAGAAAAAAGCAAACATCTATAAAGGCAAAATTACCCGTATTGAACCGAGCCTGGAAGCGGCTTTTGTTGATTACGGCGCAGAACGTCACGGTTTCCTCCCGTTAAAAGAAATTGCCCGCGAATATTTCCCCGCTAACTACAGCGCTCATGGTCGCCCGAACATCAAAGATGTGTTACGTGAAGGCCAGGAAGTCATTGTTCAAATCGATAAAGAAGAACGCGGCAACAAAGGCGCGGCGTTAACCACCTTTATCAGTCTGGCGGGCAGCTACCTGGTTTTGATGCCGAATAACCCGCGCGCGGGTGGTATTTCCCGCCGCATTGAAGGTGACGATCGTACCGAGTTAAAAGAAGCGCTGGCCAGCCTGGAGCTCCCTGAAGGAATGGGGCTTATTGTGCGTACCGCGGGCGTGGGTAAATCCGCAGAAGCGTTGCAGTGGGATTTAAGCTTCCGCCTGAAACACTGGGAAGCCATTCAAAAAGCCGCTGAAAGTCGTCCTGCGCCGTTCCTGATCCATCAGGAAAGCAACGTCATCGTACGCGCGTTTCGCGATTATCTGCGTCAGGATATCGGTGAAATCCTGATCGACAACCCAAAAGTGATGGAAATGGCGCGTCAGCATATCGCCGCGTTGGGCCGCCCGGATTTTACCAGCAAAATTAAGCTGTACACCGGTGAAATCCCGTTGTTCAGCCATTACCAGATTGAATCGCAGATCGAATCGGCATTCCAGCGTGAAGTGCGCCTGCCGTCCGGCGGCTCCATCGTCATTGACAGCACCGAAGCGTTAACCGCCATCGATATCAACTCCGCTCGCGCAACTCGCGGCGGCGATATCGAAGAAACCGCGTTCAACACCAACCTCGAAGCGGCCGACGAGATTGCCCGCCAACTGCGTCTGCGCGACCTGGGCGGCCTGATCGTTATCGACTTTATCGATATGACGCCGGTACGTCACCAGCGCGCGGTAGAAAACCGCCTGCGTGAAGCGGTGCGTCAGGACCGGGCGCGTATTCAGATTAGTCATATTTCCCGCTTCGGCCTGCTGGAGATGTCTCGTCAGCGCCTGAGTCCGTCGCTGGGCGAATCCAGCCATCACGTGTGTCCGCGCTGTAGTGGTACCGGCACCGTGCGCGATAACGAATCTCTGTCGCTGTCTATTCTGCGCCTGATTGAAGAAGAAGCGCTGAAAGAGAATACGCAGGAAGTCCATGCCATTGTTCCGGTGCCGATCGCCTCTTATCTGCTTAACGAAAAGCGGACGGCAGTTAACGCTATTGAGACGCGTCAGGATGGCGTCCGCTGTGTCATCGTCCCGAACGATCAGATGGAAACGCCGCACTATTCCGTGCTGCGCGTACGCAAAGGGGAAGAAACGCCGACCCTGAGCTACATGCTGCCGAAACTGCACGAAGAAGCGATGGCGCTGCCTTCTGAAGAAGAGTACGCCGAGCGTAAACGCCCGGAACAGCCTGCGCTGGCGACGTTCGCTATGCCAGATGTGCCTCCGGCGCCGACGCCTGCCGAACCGGCGGTTAGCGTCGCCACGGCGAAAAAGGACAATGTTACCGCCGCGCAGCCTGCACAGCCGGGTCTGTTTAGCCGTTTCCTTAACGCACTGAAACAACTGTTCAGCGGTGATGAAGAGACGAAAACCGTCGAAAAAGCCGCGCCGAAAGCGGAAGAAAAACCGGAACGTCAGCAGGATCGTCGCAAGCCTCGGCAGAACAACCGTCGCGATCGCAACGAACGCCGTGACACCCGTGATAACCGTGCCGAGCGTGATGGCAGCGAGAGCCGCGACGATAATCGTCGTAACCGTCGCCAGGCACAGCAGCAAAATGCAGAAGCGCGCGATACCCGCCAGCAGGAAACGGCGGAAAAAGCGAAAACCGGCGATGAGCAGCAACAGACGCCGCGTCGCGAACGCAACCGCCGCCGCAATGATGACAAGCGCCAGGCGCAGCAGGAAGTAAAAGCGCTTAACCGCGAAGAGCAGCCTGTCCAGGAGACCGAACAGGAAGAGCGCGTTCAGCAGGTTCAGCCACGCCGTAAGCAGCGTCAGCTTAATCAGAAAGTCCGCTTTACCAACAGTGCGGCGGTTGAAACGGTTGACACGCCAGTCGTCGTCGACGAACCGCGCCCGGTTGAAAACGTTGAACAGCCCGTTTCAGCGCCGCGTACCGAACTGGCGAAAGTCGATTTACCGGTCGTTGCCGATATCGCAACGGAGCAGGACGATAGTGTAGAACCTCGCGATAATACTGGCATGCCGCGTCGCTCCCGCCGTTCTCCGCGCCACCTGCGCGTAAGCGGTCAGCGTCGTCGTCGCTATCGTGACGAACGCTATCCGACACAATCGCCGATGCCGTTAACCGTCGCCTGCGCGTCGCCGGAAATGGCATCCGGTAAAGTCTGGGTCCGCTACCCGATTGTTCGTCCTCAGGAAACGCAGGTTGAAGAGCAGCGTGAAGTGGAACTGGCGCTGCCACAAGCTGTCGTCCCTGAACAGCAGGTTATCGCTGCGACCGTGGCGTTCGAACCAGAAACGTCGGTACAGGCAGTAGAAAATGTTGCCGTTAAGCCGCAGATCGTCGCCGAACCACAGGCACCAGAAGCCGTCGACATCGAGACAACGCATCCGGAAGTGATTGCCGCGTCGGTTGATGAGCAGCCGCAACTGATTGCCGAAAGCGATACGCCGGTGGCGCAAGAGGTTATTGCTGACGCCGAACCAGCAGCAGAAACCGCCGACACGTCCATTACGGTTGCTGAAAACGTGGCTGAGGTTGTCGTTGTCGAGCCAGAAGAAGAGACAAAAGCGGAAGCGGCTGTTGTGGAGCACACGGCAGAAGAAACCGTTATCGCACCGGCCCAGGTAGAGGAAAAGACGCAGGATGTTGTCTGCGTTGACGATCATAACCACGCCAGTGCGCCAATGACGCGTGCGCCAGCGCCGGAATATGTGCCGGAAGCCCCGCACCATAGCGACTGGCATCGCCCTTCCTTCCACTTTGAAGGTAAAGGCGCCGCAGGCGGACACAGCGCCACGCGTCACGCCAGCGCTCCGGCGACACGTCCACAGCCGGTAGAATGAGGTAACCGCTGATACAAAGCCGACCACCAGGTCGGCTTTTTTATGCCCCTTGCAGGGCAGTGCATCAGGGCAACACATCCCCCCATGGCGTCTTTTAGTCACTCAAGGCGCTTACGAAATCGGACTGGATAATAAACCGTACGGATGGCGTCGCTACGGGCGCGACAGTATAACGACTAAAAAAATGCCCGCGCCGGGGTGGATGGCGCGGGCAGACAAAACATATCCAGTTTCGTGATATGTTTCAAAAAGAGATGTTACCGGTTCAACTGGAAAAGCGACATTCCCTGCATATCGGTAAACGTTTTATAGGAGGCCTGTAATGCCGCCTGTTGCATCACGTAGGAGGAGATGACCGAGTTCCAGTCCACATCCACCAGATTGCTCATCTGCAGCTTCTGCCCCAGCGCACGGTCACTTCCCAGGGCATCCAGCGTACTGAGTTCGCTCAGTTGCGTCCCCAGTTCCGCACGAACGGTCAGGACATTATTAAGCGAGTTTTTTAAGCCGCGATTCGTTTTATCAATGGCGGCGGCAGCCTTTTCTTTTTCCACATCATTGCCTTTCACCGGCGTTTTGAGCGCTGCAATCGCCGTATCAAGCATGACAAACAAATTCTTTTCAGAGTCCGTGCCATCAGGTTCCGGCACTGCATTGCTGGTAAGGCTATTAAAAATTTGCGCTCCCGTATGGCCAATCACCATCGTGCGTGCGGAATCCACCTGCTGGGTAACACTTTTCTCACCGCCATGGTAATTCCCCGTCGCCTGATCGAAAGGCGCCGCTTCCGTTTTATACCCGGCGAAGATATAGCGACCATTACCGTCAGTACTGTTTGCCAGGTTCATCAACTGATCGCGGATACCCTGTAAATCCGTCGCCAGCGAAGCGCGGTCATCGTCGCTTAACGTGCCGTTTCCGGCATAGACAATTTTTTCCTGTGCGGTTTGAATCGCCGTCGTCACCTGACTGAGTACGCTTTCTTCCAGCGAAACTTTTTGGGTGGCAAAAGTACGCGCCAGGGCGTACTGGCTATTCTGTGCCTGCGCCTGGGAGAGCACCACCGCCTGCGACGCGGCGATCGGATCGTCAGATGGATTGATAACGCGCTTACCGCTAGACATCTGCTCGCCCAACTTCATCCATTCGGACTGAGAGTTAGTGATGCCGCTCATATTTTGCTCATACATCATCTGGGTACTGATACGCATGTCATCCTTCTCCCTTAGCGAATGTTCAGTAACGCATCAAACAGCGCGTTCGCGGTCTGCAATACTTGCGCATTCGCCAGATAATACTGCTGATAACGCTGCAAATTGCCATACTCTTCGTCTAGATTAACGCCGGAAACCGACTGTTGCTGCTTATAAAGCTGTTTAACCACATTCGCCTGCGTGGTGCTGCTGGTTTTCAGCGTTGACGTTTTGTTACCCACATCGCTGACCAGCGTGGCGTAGGCATCGTTAAAGGTTTTGTTGCCGCCCACTACCTTGCTGTTTTGTAAGTCCAACAACGCCTGGCCATTGCGGTTATCGCTATCGCCGGTATCCACATCAGGATCGAGTTTTGACTCGGCAGCCATCGCAATCTCGGCTTCATTCGTCACTTTAACTTTCATGTCGACGATAGCATTACTGACCGGCTTCAGAAGGAAACTGTCGTTCTTCTGCGCGCCGGTGCCCACCGTCACTTTCAGACCGTCAATCTCCAGTTTTCCGTCAACATCTTTTGTCGCCGTGAAGGTGGTGTTATCCGCCAGGCGAGTAACCTTCCAGTCTGTACCGTCAAAAACAATCTGATAATCCGTCGCCTGAACCTTCGTGCTGTCGACCACCTCAGCGGTTAACGATACCGTTTTATCCGCATTATTACTGTTGCTATACACCACCGGCGAGCCAATGCCAAAGAAGTCTTTCCCTTTATTGCCGTCAGCGTCATAACCTTTGGTATGCTGGGCGTTGAATGCATCGGCAAACGCCAGCGCCAACTGGCCCAGTGTATTACGAGTCTGATCCAGATCCTGAGAGCGGAACGTCAGTAGCCCGCCGAGCGAGCCGGTATTCAGCAACTTTTCTGGAATTTCGATGTTACCTGCGGCCTCATCGACATAAGCGACAGTCGTTCGTGTCGGGTCGGCGCTGGAGGGTACTGCCGCCAACTGACGCGCCGTCGAACCCTGCACCAGCGTATAGCCATTGGCCATCGTCAGGTTATAGGTGCCGCCGTCCTGTACGCTCACCTCGACGCCAACAATCTTGTTAAGCTCGCTGACTAACTGGTCACGCTGATCGAGCAGGTCGTTCGGCGATGCGCCCGCGCCTACGCCCGTCAAACGGGAGATTTGATCGTTCAGGTTAGCTATCTGCTTAGCATAATTATTGATTTGCGCCACACTGGAACTAATCGCGATATTGACCTGTTTATCCTGATCGCGCAGATACTGATCGGTGGTTTTGAACTGGTTTACCAGCCCTTCCGCTTTACCAATCAACGCCTGACGCGCCGCAGGATCTTCCGCGTTACTGACTAACGTTTGCAGACTGGTAAAAAAGCTCTGCAACGAGCCAGACAGTGAGCTGGATTTATCGGCCAGCAAGTTGTCGATTTTCGACATTTGTGCATAGCGCGTGCTCAATCCACTACTCTGGTTTTGCGCGCCGCGT
The DNA here is from genome assembly GCF_008692785.1 of Salmonella enterica subsp. diarizonae. Taxonomy (GTDB): domain Bacteria; phylum Pseudomonadota; class Gammaproteobacteria; order Enterobacterales; family Enterobacteriaceae; genus Salmonella; species Salmonella diarizonae. Next base: position 44,601 of record NZ_VXJV01000012.1, on the reverse strand, counting down.
AGCTGATTGGTGATAAACGCATCATATTCACGCTGTACGCCGGAAACGTAAACGCCATTACCTATCCAGCCGCCAGACCCTAACGTACTGTTTGCCTGCGCCAGAATAGTTGTCTGCCGGGTATAACCCGCAACGTTATAATTGTTGATGTTATTACTGACCGTACTTAACGCGGCCTGCGCGGCGTTAAGCCCGCTCATGGCGTGATTAATCAAGCTGGACATGATGGTTCCTTTTAATCCTTCAATACTCGTTGTTATCGGCAGCTACTGTGTGGACTTGAGCAATTTAAAAGAGATTATCGATATTCGCGCTGTAGGTTTTGCTGACCTTTTCGCTCATCGCTTTTAACTGCTGAATCATGCTGGTTAATTTACGCGCGTAATTCGGGTCGGTAGCGTATCCGGCGTTTTGCAAGGCCACGGCACCCTGCTCCGCCGTGGCGGCGGTGGTCACAGCGGCGTAGCGTGGATTACGTGTTAACAGCGCGACATAATCCGATAACGCCTCCAGATACGAGCTATAAACGCGGAATTTCGCTTTCACTTTTTTCGCTTCGCCGTTTTCGTATTCGGTGGTGGTGATTTCCGTCACCGGTCCTTTCCAACTGGCGGTAGCTTTCACGCCAAACACGTTATAACTGGGTTCGCCGTCCTCCCGCAGGATTTGCCGCTGCCCCCAGCCGGACTCCAGCGCCGCCTGCGCCAGAATCAGATGATGCGGCACCCCGCTTTGTTCGCTGGCCAGCCGCGCCGGGAGCGAAAGCCGGGCCAGAAAGTCTTTACTGTCACCGGAGAGCGGTTCGTCGCTGCTGTCCGGCGTTTTCGGCATCGCCTTGCGCACCAGTTGGGTCAGTGCCTGATTTTGATAGCTGTTTACCGTTTCCAGTGAGAATTTAAGCGGTACTTGCGGGGCGTCATCCGCAGGCATCGTTTGCCCGCTGGTCATCTGTTTAACCATCATATCCGCCAGCCCCAGTCCCTTGCCGGCGGTCATCTGCTGGGCGATCTGCTGGTCATACATGCTGGTATACAGACGCGTCTGATCGCTGCTGAATAAGCCATCTTTGGGTAAAGCCTCGCGCATACTTTTCAGCATCATCTGAACAAACATCCCTTCCACCTGACGGGCCACCGGACGGATATTCGCCGCCGGGTCCTGGCCCGCTTTCGCTTTGAGTTCGTTCAGAGATTGCGCATCCCAGGCCGCGCTGGCCAACAATTTACCGTCACCAATCATTAGATAATTTCCAATTTGGCGCGTAGACAGCCCGCGCTCTGCATGGACTGCAAAATCGACATCAGATCTATCGGCGTCGCGCCAAGCGCATTTAGCGCGCGCACTACGTTGTTCAAATTGGCGCTGGAACGAATGCTTTGTAACGATCCGCCGCTCTGGCGCAAATCTATTTGAGTCTGTGGCGTCACCACGGTCTGGCCGCCGCCAAATGGCGTATTAGGCTGGTTAACGTTGAGCTGGCGGTTGACCGTCACTGACAAATTGCCCTGCGCCACGGCGCAGCTATCCAGCGTGACTTCCCGATTCATGACCACCGAACCAGTACGCGAGTTGATCACGACTTTTGCATCCTGCGGCGTCACGTTAACTTCCATATTTTGAATGTCCGCCAGAAAACGCACCTGCGAGCTATTGCCGCTGGGTACGCGTACCTGTACCGTTCGCGCATCAAGCGCAGTGGCGCTGCCGTAACCGCGGGCGCGATTGATAGCGTCGGTAATTTGCTGCGCCATCGTAAAATCTTCGTCGTTCAATTGCAGATTAATGGTGTTGCCAGCGCCGAACTGACTCGGCAGCTCGCGTTCGATAATCGCGCCGTTAGTGATGCGCCCGCCGTTAAGCTGGTTAACCTGCACGCTACTGCCGCCTGCGGAAGCGCCCGCGCCGCCGACCAGAATATTCCCCTGCGCCAGGGCATACACCTGGCTGTCCACTCCTTTTAATGGCGTCATTAATAATGTCCCGCCGCGCAGACTTTTAGCGTTCCCCATTGAGGAAACAACGACATCAATCGTTTGTCCCTGTCGCGCAAAAGGCGGATACGACGCCGTCACCATCACCGCCGCCACGTTTTTTAACTGCATGTTGGTGCCGGTAGGGACCGTAATCCCCAGTTGTGACAACATGTTATTGAGCGTCTGGGTGGTAAATGGCGTCTGAGTCGTCTGGTCGCCCGTACCGTCCAGCCCGACCACCAGCCCGTAGCCAATCAGCGAGTTTTCCCGCACGCCCTGGACACTGGTCAGATCCCGGATACGCTCGGCGTGCGCCAGAGTGGTAACCAGTGCCAGAACGATTCCTGCAAGAGCTTTAAACACATACACCTCGCTTACATCGGCGACAAATTAAGGAAGAAACGTTGCAGCCAGCCCATATTTTGCGCTTCGTTAATATAGCCGTTACCGACATATTCAATCCGCGCATCCGCTACCTGTGTCGAGGGTACGGAGTTGCTGCCGCTGATGGTGCGTGGATTTACCACGCCGGAGAAGCGGATGAATTCCGTTCCCTGATTAATCGCGATCTGTTTTTCACCCACGACGTGTAAATTGCCATTAACAAGAACCTGATCGACGGTCACGGTCAGCGTGCCGCTAAAGGTATTGCTGGCATTCGCGCCGCCTTTACCGTTAAAAGAGTTGCCGCCTGAGGCCTCCATATCTGCGCGGGAATTACCGAATAATCCCTGCAGATAACGCGGTACCGTATCAAAACCAAAGCTGGTTTTGCCGTCGCGGCTGGCATTTGCCGACGAACTTTTACTGGCGCTGACGTTTTCCTGTAACACAATCGTGAGCGTATCGCCGATATTACGCGGTCGACGATCTTCAAAAAGCGGCTGATAGCCATAATTAATCGGCTGCGCAGACTGAAATATAGAGCCATTCGCCACTGGCACCGGGCCCGGAATCGGCTGCGCCGTGGTCGCCCCCTGCACGAGCGGCCTGGAGGGTATCCAGGCGCATCCTGTCAGCGTCGCGACCACCAGGGCCATTAATGGGTAAGCGTGAAGCGCGTATTTTTGCATTACCTTCATCTTCAAAATCAGGGAGCCGGTGGCGTCTTCACCCCACCGGCGACCCCTTAGAGTTGCGTCAGTTTCTGCAGCATCTGATCGGTCGTCGATACTGCTTTACTGTTAATTTCATAGGCGCGTTGAACCTGAATCATGTTCACCAGCTCTTCCGCCACGTTAACGTTCGACGTTTCGACATACCCTTGATACAACAGCCCCGCGCCGTTGAGCCCCGGCGTACTTTCGTTCGGCGCGCCGGACGATTGCGTTTCGATATAGAGATTCTCGCCGATGCTTTCCAGCCCGGTGTCGTTCATAAAGGTAGTCAGATTAAGCTGCCCGACCTGAACCGGCGCGGCCTGCCCCTGCTGGGTCACGCTTACCACGCCGTCGCGGCCAATCGTGATGCTTAACGCGTTGGCCGGAATGGTAATTGCCGGCTGCACCTGAAAACCGCCCGCCGTCACCAGTTGGCCGTTCTGGTCCACCTGGAAGGAACCATCGCGAGTATAGGCTGACGTACCGTCCGGCAGCATGACCTGGAAAAAGCCCTGCCCTTTAATCGCCACATCTTTACTGTTGTTGGTCTGCGACAGGTTACCCTGGCTGTGCAGACGCTCCGTGGCGACCGGACGCACGCCGGTACCGATTTGCAGCCCGGAAGGCAGCGTCGTCTGCTCGGACGACTGCGCGCCCGGCTGGCGGATGGTCTGGTACAACAGATCTTCAAATACCGCGCGCTGACGCTTAAAACCATTGGTACTGACGTTTGCCAGGTTATTGGCAATCACATCCATATTGGTTTGCTGCGCGTCCAGGCCGGTTTTGGCGATCCATAATGAACTGATCATAAAATGTCCTGTATTAACTCATCGACAGCAGTTGGTTAGCTCGCCCTTCGTTTTCATCAACGCTGGTGATAACCTTCATCTGCATTTCAAAACGACGTGCGTTGGCGATCATGTCGGTCATGGCTTCAACTGGCTTAACGTTACTGCCCTCCAGTACGCCCGACATAATGCGAATAGATGGATCGGCGGCCAGTACCGCCCCGCGTTCGGCCTGTGCGTCGGCGGTAAGGCGGAATAAACCATCATCGCTCCGCTGTACCTCATTGCCCTCCGCTTTGACCAGCTTCAGTCGCCCAACGGGCGCCACCGTGTTCGGCGGGTCGCCGGGGTTGAGCGCAGAGATCGTGCCGTCTGCCGCAATGGTGATTTCCGACCCTTCAGGAACGGTAATCGGGCCGCCTTCTCCGATAACCGGATGTCCCTGAATGGTTAACTGTCCAGTCGGGCCCACCTGGATATTCCCGTTACGGGTATATCCTTCAGCACCGTCCGCCGCTTGCACTACCAGCCAGCCGTCCTGCTGTAGTGCGACATCCAGCGGGCGAGAGGTGTAGTCCAACTGGCCTGGGGTCATATCCGCCCCCGGTGTCGACGCCGTAACCAATGTGCGCGTCGCTAAAGAGAGGCCATCAACGGGCACCGCGCGTAGCGCATTGAGCTGCGCGCGAAAACCCGGCGTTGAGGCGTTAGCCAGGTTGCTGGCCGTTACCGCCTGCTGGTTAAGCGTCTGACTGGCCGCCCCCATGGCGGTATAAATTGCGTGATCCATTAAGCTATCCCGTCAGGCGCTTAGCGCAGGTTAACCAGAGTATTGAGGATCTGGTCCTGGGTTTTAATGGTCTGCGCATTCGACTGGTAGTTACGCTGCGCGACGATCATATTCACCAGCTCTTTACTCAAATCCACGTTAGAGGCTTCCAGCGCGCCATTCGTCAGCTTACCGAAGTTGCCGGAACCGGCGGTTCCCAACAGCGCTACCCCGGAAGCCTGCGTCGCCGCCCAGACGTTATCGCCCTGGGATGCCAGACCTTCGTTGTTGGCGAAGTTAGCCAGCACAATCTGCCCCAGCACCTGTTCCTGCTCGTTGGAGTAGTTCCCTACCACGGTGCCGTCGTTGTTAATCTGGTAGCTCACCAGATCGCCAGGCTTATAGCCGTTCTGATTAGTGGCGACGATGTTGTTAGCCCCGGTGTTCTGCTGCATGGAGTTAAGGAAGCTGAGGGAGAATGTGGCCGCCGTCGCGCCATTAATCGTACCGGTAGTGATGTTAACCGTACCGCCGGATTGCAGGATCCCGTTTTCATTAAACACCAGCGTTGTAGAAGCCGCCGTTGGCACGGCGGCTGTCGGATCGCTGCTGTCATGGGTGTACACAGCCCATTCATTATTTTTAGTAGAGCTTTTAACGAAATAGACGTTCATGTCATGAGCGTTACCCTGGCTGTCGTAAACAGTAACGGTCCCTTTCTTGTTATACGAATCGGCATCCGCAGGATTAAAGGCTTTCGTCGGCGCAGGATCCGTCGAGTTCAGGTTGATCTGCATTGATGCAGTCGTTGTCGATTTCGCCGCCATCAGCGTGTTCGGAATGGTGATCGGCGCGGGATTCGCCCCCTGCTGAATAGTCGGCGGCGTACCGGTGGCCGGATAGCCGGTCAACTGCATCCCCTGCATATTGACCAGATTACGGTTCTCGTCCAGTTTGAACTGGCCGTTGCGGCTATAGAAAACGGAACCATTGCTGTCCACCAGGCGGAAAAAACCGTTCTGGCTAATCGCGACGTCCAGCCCGCGACCGGTGTTCGTTGTCGTACCGTCGGTAAAATCCTGGGTAATCCCCGCTACTTTTACGCCCAGCCCCACTTTTGAACCAGCGAACATATCGGCAAACGATGCCGTACCGGATTTAAAGCCATAGGTGGCGGAGTTGGCGATGTTATTACCGATAACATCAAGGTTGGTGGCCGCGGCGTTCAGGCCGCTAACCGCTTGAGAAAAAGACATGACTGACTCCTGATAAGTGTAAGGGCTTAGATTATTTGCCGAACTTCGTCGAGTGTGGTGGTGCCGTAGGTACCGAGATCCAACAGGTTGCCGTTGCTGCCCTTCGTCACGCCCTGCACCAGAGCGAATTGCAGCGGTTGCGCTACCAGTTGTGTCCCGCCATTACTGGCGGTAATCGCAATGTTGTAAGAACCATTCGGTACCGCTGTTCCGTCCGTTTGCTTACCATCCCAGGTAAAGGTATGTACCCCGGCTTTCAGCTCGCCGATCTCCAGCGTACGTACCACCCGACCATCTTTATCGGTAATGGTTGCCGTCACTTTGTCCGCGGGTTGTTGCAATTCCACGCCAAACGGCGTTGTGGACGTAACGGCCCCTTCTTCCGCGCCTTTACCCGCCAGAATTGTGGTGCCAGGCACCATAACGCCATGTCCAATCAGCGTGGTCGCCTGTAGCGACTGACTATTGTCGATTTGCCCGGAAATAGCCCCCAGCGTCGTATTCAGTTTTTCAATGCCGCTCACGGTACTGATTTGCGCCAACTGTGTAGTTAACTCATTATTTTGTAAGGGGTTAGTCGGGTCCTGATTCTTCAATTGCGCGACCAGCAAGGTCAAGAAACTGCTTTGCAGATCGGCAGCATTGCTTCCAGTCATCGAACCGCTGCCGGTCGTCGTTTTGACGCCCGTGTTGGTCGGATCATTCATATTTACGGCAATAGACATACGCGCCTCCTTTACTGGCCTAATGTCAGCGTTTTAAGCATCATGCTTTTTACGGTATTCAGGACTTCGACGTTTGCCTGATAGCTGCGCGAGGCTGACATCGTATTGACCATTTCGCCGACCACATCGACGTTGGGCATTTTGACGTAACCGTTAGCGTCCGCCAGCGGGTTGCCTGGCTCATAGACCAGCTTTTCCGGTGCCTGGCTTTCAATCACGCTGGCGACCTTTACCCCGCCAGTGGCCTGACCCGGCGAGGCGTCCACCTGAAAAACCACCTGTTTGGCGCGATAAGGCTGACCGTCTGGTCCGGTGACGCTATCCGCATTCGCCAGGTTACTGGCCGCAACGTTCAACCGCTTGGACTGTGCGGTAAGCGCCGATCCGGCGATATCAAAAATGTTTAACAGCGCCACGAATTAGTTTCCTCCCTGTAGCACATTCATCATGCCTTTGAGTTGGCTACCCAGAACGGTAAGCCCCATCTGATATTTGAGACTGTTATCCGCAAACTGCGTACGTTCCCTGTCCATATCCACGGTGTTGCCATCCAGAGAAGGTTGATCGGGGACGCGGTAAAGCAGATCCACTGCGGGAGAAGAGACCGCCTGGGCGGGAATATGGTGAGAGGAAGTCAACGTCAACGAGACGCCGCCGGTTTCTTCCCGTCCGCGCACCATCACTTTTTTTAACTCACTGGCAAAATCAATATCGCGCGCCTGGTACCCCGGCGTATCGGCATTGGCGATATTCGCCGCTAATATTTCCTGACGTTGCGCGCGCAGATTTAGCGCTTCCTGCTGAAATCGTAAGGCGGCATCGAGCCTGTCGAGCATATCTCCTCCGCAAATGACAAAATTCAGCCGACAGCTTAAATCTCTTCACGCGCGCGTTATCGCCGGAATAAACGCAAAATGCGTCGCTATTTATTGCGTTGATGCTTGCTTCACACGGGTAGAATCCTGTCATTACATCAACCAGGGGGAAGTAACTATGCAAACGGTAAAACGAGGATTCGCCGTGGCGGCTTTGCTATTCAGCCCCCTGGCAATGGCGCAGGACATCAACGCCCAGTTGACAACGTGGTTTTCCCAGCGTCTGGCTGGCTTCAGCGATGAGGTCGTTGTAACGCTCCGTTCACCGCCTACTCTGCCGCCGAGCTGTGAACAGCCAACCTTCAGCATGACAGGCAACGCGAAGCTATGGGGTAACGTCAACGTGGTGGCGCGCTGCGCCAATGAAAAACGTTATTTGCAGGTGAGTGTGCAGGCGACCGGCAATTATGTCGCCGTTGCCGCGCCCGTCGCGCGCGGCGGAAAATTGACGTCGACCAACGTCACGTTAAAACGTGGCAGGCTGGATCAGTTACCGCCGCGGACGGTACTGGATATCCATCAGATTCAGGATGCCGTCAGTTTGCGTGATCTCGCTCCCGGGCAGCCAGTGCAGCTTACGATGATACGTCAGGCCTGGCGCGTCAAAGCGGGTCAACGAGTACAGGTCATCGCCAATGGCGAGGGTTTTAGCGTCAATGCGGAAGGTCAGGCAATGAATAATGCCGCCGTCGCGCAGAATGCGCGCGTGCGCATGACATCGGGTCAAATCGTGAGTGGAACCGTCGATTCTGATGGGAATATTCTTATTAACCTATAATTGTATAAAGATTTTGTCGCGGCTGCCGATGAGATATTCAACCATGATGGTAGCTGGCCGCTACAACGTAACCCTCGATGAGGATAAATAAATGAGCATTGACCGTACCTCACCTTTGAAACCCGTTAGCACTGTCCAGACGCGAGATACCAGCGACACGCCGGTACAAAAAACGCGTCAGGAAAAAACGTCTACCGCGACGAGCGCCAGCGTAAAGTTAAGCGACGCGCAAGCGAAGCTCATGCAGCCAGGCACCAGCGATATTAATATGGAACGCGTCGAAGCATTAAAAACGGCTATCCGTAACGGCGAGTTAAAAATGGATACGGGAAAAATAGCAGACTCGCTCATTCGCGAGGCACAGAGCTACTTACAGAGTAAATAAGCGTATGACTCGTTTGTCAGAAATACTTGACCAGATGACCGCCGTCCTGAATGACCTGAAGACGGTGATGGATGCAGAACAACAACAGCTTTCCGTAGGCCAGATTAACGGCAGCCAGCTACAGCGTATTACAGAAGAAAAAAGCTCGTTGCTGGCGACGCTGGATTATCTGGAACAACAGCGCCGTCTGGAGCAGAATGCGCAGCGTAGCGCAAACGATGACATTGCGGAGCGCTGGCAGGCGATTACCGAAAAAACGCAGCATCTGCGCGACCTCAACCAGCACAACGGCTGGCTGCTGGAAGGGCAAATAGAGCGTAATCAACAGGCGCTGGAGGTACTGAAACCGCACCAGGAGCCTACCCTATACGGGGCTAACGGCCAGACTTCCGTCTCTCACCGCGGCGGTAAAAAAATTTCTATCTAATCATTGCCGGATGGCGACGTTGCGCCTTTCCGGCCTGAATGCTTTGTAGGCCTGATTAGCGCAGCGCTATCAGGCACTAAATTTACGCTGTCCGGCGTACAAACTCTTTCACTTTAAAGCCCAGCACGGCAAGCGCAGCGAAATAGGCCGCAATACCCGCGATCACTACCGCCATCAAACGCAGCAAACGCCATAACATAGACCCTTGCGACCACTCTGGCATAATATGCAACACGCCGAACAGCACGGCGGCCATCACCAGTACGGAAATGATCAGACGCGTCAGAAACCACATCCAACCCGGTTGTGGCGTAAAGATATTCTGTTTGCGCAGTTGCCAATATAACAGAGACGCATTGAGACATGCCGCCAGCCCAATAGAGAGCGATAGCCCGGCGTGTTTCAGCGGTCCAATAAACGCCAGGTTCATTAACTGGGTCATAATTAACGTCACTATGGCGATTTTCACCGGCGTTTTAATATCCTGGCGAGAATAGAAGCCCGGAGCCAGCACTTTTACGACGATCAAGCCAATCAGTCCCACCGAATAGGCGATTAACGCCCGCTGCGTCATCGCCGCATCAAAGGCGGTGAATTTACCGTACTGAAATAGCGAGACCGTCAGCGGCTTCGCCAGAATGCCTAACGCTACCGCGCTCGGCAACGCCAGTAAAAAGCACAGACGCAGCCCCCAGTCCATCAGGCGACAGTACTCATCATGATTGCCGCTGGCAAAGCTTTTCGACAATGACGGCAACAGGATGGTCCCCAACGCCACGCCCAACACGCCGGACGGGAACTCCATCAACCGATCGGCGTAGTACATCCATGAGACCGAGCCGGAGGCCAGAAACGAGGCGAAAATCGTATTGATGATAAGGGAGATCTGACTGACAGAAACGCCCAAAATCGCTGGTCCCATCTGTTTGACCACCCGCATCGCCCCGGTATCGCGAAAGTTAATGCGCGGCAACACCAGCATACCGATCTTTCTCAAATACGGAAGTTGATACACCAGTTGTAGCACGCCGCCGACGGTGACTGCCCAGGCTAACGCCAGCACCGGCGGATTAAAGTATGGCGCGGCGAATAACGCAAAACCGATCATGCTGATATTAAGAAATGTCGGCGCAAAAGCGGGAATAGAGAAGCGATTCCAGGTGTTGAGAATGGCGCCAACCAGCGAAGCCAGCGAGATCAGCAGAATATAGGGAAACGTAATCCGCAGCAGTTGCGTCGTCAGCGCGAATTTATCAGCAGTATCGGCAAAACCCGGCGCGGTTACCATAATGACCCACGGGGCGGCCAGCATACCGGCCACCGTCACGACGGCTAACGCCAGCGTCAACAGGCCGGAAACGTAAGCGACAAAGATCCGCGTCGCCTCTTCACCCTGCTTGCTCTTATATTCCGCCAGGATCGGCACAAAAGCCTGAGAAAAAGCGCCTTCGGCAAAGATTCGGCGTAGTAGATTGGGAAGTTTAAACGCCACAAAAAAGGCGTCGGTCGCCATTCCTGCGCCAAAAATTCTGGCGACAATCGCATCACGGGCAAAACCCAAAACGCGTGAAAACATAGTCATCGAGCTGACGGCAGCCAGCGATTTCAATAAATTCATTTCTTTTGTATTCCAGACCCTGGCGTAAAACTCCTGTATGGCTGATCCATCGACCGGATAACGCATTTCTGCCGTATCCGGCTGTATCACCGCGCCTGACGGCGACGTTAAAATGTCTTATCAGGCCTACAGACTCCCCACGGTTTGCCATTATTCACTGTGAAAAGAGGTATTATGTAGAGTGGGCATATATACCCGTCATACTTCGAGGTGCATGTGCGTTGGCTTTCCTGCAACTCGAATTATTTAGGGTATAGTACCTGGATTACGATGAATTACTACCGCCAGATGTTACAGAGGATTATTCGCTGATGGCGTCCCGCCACAGCGCCTCCACGACGCGCTGGGCCAGAATCGCCTGATCCCCAGCCGTTTCCGGAACCGTCTGATTTTGCACGCAATCAATGAAATGCCGTGCGCATCCGACAAAACCACGCTGTTCAAGCGTCGTTTGCCAGCCCGGAATGGGTTTGATGAGAATACCCTGCCCGCGCTCTTCGCGCCATTCACGCATATCCGTCACCTCATACAGCCCGCCGTCGGTGACGGCCTGGACCGATTCACGCTGACTTCCAGCGCGCCGGTGCATACTGGTGGTAATTTGTAGTTTGTCGGCGGAAAAATGATGTTCCGCATAGCGCATTTCGCCGGACTCGCTGGTGAGCAACGTGCCGCTGGCCAGGCGCGCCTCGCCGCCCGCCAGCCACAGCGCGGTATCCACGACGTGCAAATAGTCATCGAGCAAAGTAAAACGTAAGTCGTGCGGCCCGACGCTATCGGTACGATGTTTATCCATACGCAGTGACGCCGCAGTGCCGAGGCGCGTTTTCAATTCGCGATACAGCGGCGCGAAACGGCGATTAAAGCCAACCATCAGCGTCAATTTTTTTTGCGCCGCCAGCGCCACCAGCCGCTCGGCATCACGTAGATTTTCCGCCAGCGGTTTATCCACGCAAACATGGACGCCAGCGTTGAGAAGTTCGCTGACCACAGCATAGTGGCTTGCGGTACTGGAGTGGACGAAGACCGCATCGCAGCCGGACGCTAAATTCGCCAGCGAATCCACATACGGTATGCGCCAGCTTTCGCAGATACGTAAGGCTTTATCCCGCGAAGGAGACCAGGCGCCCTGTAGCGTCCATCCGGCGGTGTGGGTTAATACCGGCAGCCAGGCTTTCTGCGCAATACCGCCTAACCCGACAATGCCAATCCGTAATGTTCTCACATTACTCTCCCAGGTGAGCTAACAAAGAATCCAGCCGCTGCTTTAACTCCGCCACTTCGCTTTCCAGCGCTTCGACGCGCGACTGAAGATCGCCCGACGTGCTTTCCGGCGCAGGCGTCTGGAGAGACAGTTCATCGACGTCGCCGCAAAAAAGGTGCATATAGCGGCTTTCACGCTTACCCGGTTCACGCGCCAGACGGACGACATACGGGCCATCCTCACGGCTGGCAAGCCGCTCCAGCGTGGATTCAACTTCCGCCATGTCGCTGAATTCATGCATCCGCGACGCCCGGCTGCGCAACTCGCCGGGCGTTTGCGCACCGCGCAGCAGCAGCGTGGTGACAAGCGCCACTTCCGCCGCGCTAAGTTTCAGGTCGCCAAACTCGGAATTACAGAAACGCTGTTCATATTTTGTGACGCGATTGCCAAACCCGCTGACCGTACGTAAGAAATGGCGTTTTACCAGGTTATCGAGCTGTTCCTGTACCGCCTGTTCCGTCAGGTTCATCACCGGTTCACGGTTAGTTTTCTGGTTGCAGGCCGTCACCACGCCGTTAACGGAGAGCGGATACTGTTCCGGCGTTGTTACCTGCTTTTCCAGCAGACAGCCAATCACTCGCGCTTCAGTGGCGGTTAATTCATATTTCATCGTTTTCTCCCTTTCGCTTTCACTCGCCCGGTAAGCCGCTCAACGTCCTGGCGTCCATTCCGGCGTCGTTAATGCCGTCAGTACATGATCGCGCCATTGTCCATCAATCAACAGGTAATCTTTCGCATAACCTTCTTTCTCAAAACCAAGCCGCGCAAGCAGCGCGCCGCTACGTTTGTTGTGCGGCATATAGTTCGCCATGATACGGTGGATATGCTGAGTGCGCTGCATATAGCGAATCGCAGCGGTTAAGGCTTCAAACATCAGCCCCTGCCCCTGCCACTTCTGCGCAATGGAATAGCCCAGATAGCAGGCATGAAAAGAACCGCGCACCACATTGGAAAAATTCGCCACGCCGATAATTTCTTTTTCTTCCGGATCAAGCAGCGCGAAATAGAAGGCGGAGCCCTGTTTGTGAAATTCACCGATCATTCCCAGACGCGCCTGCCACCCTGAAGGATAACAATGACTTTCATCTCGGACCGGCTCCCACGGTTTTAAAAAATGACGATTTTCCGCGTAATAATCGGCCAGACGCCAGGCATCACGCTCATGCACTAAACGCACCACCAGACGGTCGGTGGTTAAGCGCACTTTTGGCACGTTACTGCGATAGCCAAACATTCTATACCTACTCCTTCCTGTAACGTCTTCAGCACGCCAGTAACCTTACTATACCTGCGCAACCAGGCTCTGTGAAAAGCGCAAATCGTCATTTTTTGAATTGCTGCCACATTTTGATGAAAACTCTCGATTAAAAAGGACTTTTGATAAAAAAATATTGTCCCGCTAATGGTAGGAAAAAACGAAACGCAGCCGCAGAATAGTAGACGCTCATCTTTTGTTTCCCGGGAGGGGAAATGTCGCGCGTCTCGCAGGCGAGGAACCTGGGTAAATATTTTCTTCTCATCGATAACATGTTAGTAGTGCTGGGTTTTTTCGTTGTCTTCCCGCTCATCTCCATTCGCTTTGTCGATCAAATGGGGTGGGCTGCGGTGATGGTAGGGATCGCGCTCGGCCTGCGCCAGTTTATTCAACAAGGACTGGGCATTTTTGGCGGCGCCATTGCCGATCGCTTTGGCGCGAAACCGATGATTGTCACCGGTATGCTGATGCGCGCCGCAGGCTTTGCCACCATGGGCATCGCGCATGAGCCCTGGCTCTTATGGTTTTCCTGCATTCTTTCCGGTCTCGGTGGTACGCTTTTCGACCCGCCGCGCTCAGCGTTGGTGGTCAAATTAATCCGCCCGGAGCAACGGGGCCGCTTCTTCTCTCTGTTGATGATGCAGGACAGCGCGGGCGCGGTGATTGGCGCGCTGCTGGGAAGCTGGTTGCTACAATACGATTTTCGCCTGGTCTGCGCGACGGGCGCTATTTTGTTCATATTATGCGCCATTTTCAACGCATGGTTGCTTCCGGCCTGGAAGCTATCAACGGTCAGGACGCCGGTGCGAGAAGGAATGCGCCGCGTCATGAGCGATAAACGGTTTGTCACCTACGTGCTGACGCTGGCGAGCTATTACATGCTGGCGGTACAAGTCATGTTAATGCTGCCGATTATGGTAAACGATATCGCCGGTTCGCCTGCTGCCGTGAAATGGATGTACGCTATCGAGGCGTGTCTCTCGCTGACGTTGCTCTACCCGATTGCTCGCTGGAGCGAAAAGCGTTTTCGGCTGGAGCATCGGCTGATGGCCGGTTTGTTCGTCATGTCGCTGAGCATGATCCCCATCGGGATGGTAGGCAATTTACAGCAGCTTTTTACGCTTATTTGCGTTTTCTACATCGGCTCGGTTATCGCCGAACCGGCGCGCGAAACGCTCAGCGCGTCGCTAGCAGACGCACGGGCGCGGGGAAGCTATATGGGCTTTAGTCGTCTGGGATTAGCCATTGGCGGCGCGATTGGTTATATCGGCGGCGGCTGGTTGTTTGATGTGGGTAAAGCGCTTGCGCAGCCTGAACTACCGTGGATGATGCTCGGTATTATCGGCTTTATCACCTTTTTAGCTTTAGGCTGGCAATTTAGTCATAAGCGCACGCCGCGCCGTATGCTGGAACCCGGCGCCTGATTTGATACCTGCCGTTATCTCCTCCATACTGGTCAGGAACCGACAGTCAAATGGAGGAGAAACGTGAAGCTTTATATTTACGATCATTGCCCTTTCTGCGCTAAAGCCCGCATGATTTTCGGCCTGAAGAACATCCCCGTTGAACTTAACGTGTTACAAAATGACGACGAGGCGACGCCCACCCGGATGATTGGTCAAAAGATGGTGCCCATCCTGCAAAAAGATGATAGTCGCTATCTTCCTGAAAGTATGGATATTGTACATTATATCGACAACTCCGACGGTAAACCGCTGTTGACCGGGAAGCGCAATCCTGCCATTGAAGAGTGGTTGCGCAAAGTTAACGGTTACGTTAATCAGTTACTGCTACCGCGATTTGCAAAATCCGCTTTCGATGAATTTTCTACCCCTGCGGCGCGCCAGTATTTTATCCGCAAAAAAGAAGCCTCATCCGGCAGTTTTGACAACCATCTAGCCCACTCTGCCGGACTGATTAAAAAGATCGGCGATGATTTACGCTCGCTGGATAAACTTATCGTACAGCCTAACGCCGTTAACGGCGAATTATCAGAAGATGATATTCATCTGTTTCCGCTTCTGCGTAATCTGACGCTGGTCGCCGGTATCCACTGGCCGACGAAAGTCGCGGACTATCGCGATAATATGGCGAAGCAGACGCAAATTAATTTACTCTCCTCAATGGCTATCTAACGCCCGCCAGGCGGCACCCCTCTCTTGCCGCCTTTTTCAGCTTTTTCTACTGGCGTCATGTCCGCTGGCGCGACATGCTGCTTTATGTCAGGATTAGGGCACAGGCAACATGTTGAGGAACGCCATGAAAAAGTTTTTTTTTGCCGCTGCGCTCGTAGTTAGCGGCCTGTTAGTGGGTTGTAATCAACTTACGCAATACACCATTAGTGAACAAGAAATTAATCAAGCGCTTGAAAAACGGAATAATTTCTCAAAAGATATTGGTCTGCCCGGCATTGCCGACGCGCATATCGTACTGACTAATCTTGCCAGCCAGATTGGTCGGGAAGAGCCTAATAAAGTCACCCTCACTGGCGATGCCAGGCTGGATATGAATTCCCTCTTCGGCAGTCAAAAAGCGACGATGAAGCTCAAGCTAAAAGCTCTGCCGGTCTTTAATAAAGAAAAAGGCGCCATCTATCTTCAGGAGATGGAAGTAGTAGACGCCACCGTGACGCCGGAGAAGATGCAATCTGTGCTACAAACGCTCCTGCCCTATTTAAATCAGTCTTTACGTAACTACTTTAACCAGCAGCCCGCTTACGTGTTGCGTGAGGACAGTAGTAAAGGCGAAGCGTTAGCGAAGAAATTCGCGAAAGGTATTGAAGTTAAACCTGGTGAAATCGTTATTCCTTTCACCAATTGATATCGGAGGGCGCGCTCGCGCCCTTTTTTTTACGTGCAAACGAAAACGTTTCCGCTTATCCTTTGTTTCCGGCAAAAAGACTATTCCTCAGCCGGAGCTTATTAATGACTGCACCATCCCAGGTTTTAAAGATCCGCCGCCCGGACGACTGGCACATTCACCTTCGCGATGGCGACATGTTAAAAACGGTCGTACCCTATACCAGCGAAATTTATGGCCGCGCTATCGTGATGCCAAACCTGGCGTCCCCCGTTACGACTGTTGATGCGGCGATCGCCTACCGCCAGCGTATTCTCGATGCGGTGCCCGCCGGGCATGATTTCACGCCGTTAATGACCTGCTATTTAACGGATTCGCTCGATGCCGATGAACTGGAGCGTGGTTTCCATGAAGGCGTGTTTACTGCGGCTAAGCTTTACCCGGCCAATGCCACCACTAACTCCAGTCATGGCGTAACGTCAATCGACGCTATCATGCCGGTACTGGAGCGGATGGAAAAACTTGGAATGCCATTGCTGGTCCACGGTGAGGTGACCCATGCGGATGTTGATATCTTCGATCGCGAAGCGCGTTTTATCGACACCGTAATGGAACCGCTACGCCAGCGTCTGACCGCGCTTAAAGTGGTCTTTGAACATATCACGACCAAAGATGCCGCGCAGTATATACGTGACGGCAACGACTACCTGGCGGCGACCATTACGCCCCAACATTTAATGTTTAACCGTAATCATATGCTGGTCGGCGGCATTCGTCCTCACTTGTACTGTCTACCGATTCTGAAACGCAATATTCACCAGCAGGCGTTACGCGAACTGGTCGCCAGTGGTTTTACGCGCGCCTTCCTGGGGACGGATTCAGCACCGCATTCGCGTCATCGTAAAGAGACCAGTTGCGGATGCGCCGGTTGTTTCAACGCCCCCTCCGCCCTTGGCAGTTATGCCGCCGTGTTTGAGGAAATGAACGCGCTGGCGCACTTTGAGGCCTTCTGTTCACTGAATGGCCCGCAATTCTATGGTCTGCCGGTGAATGAGGGCTGGGTGGAACTGGTACGCGATGAACAACAGATACCGGTAAATATCGCGCTGGCTGATGATACGCTGGTGCCTTTTCTGGCGGGTGAAACAGTACGCTGGTCAGTAAAAAAATAAAAAATGCGCTTACCTGTTGCTATATATTGCATTTAACTGTATATATATCCAGTATATTCAACAGGGGGTCATTATGCGTATTGAAGTCACTATAGCCAAAATGTCACCTCTGCCTGCCGGTGCGATTGATGCGCTGGCGGGCGAACTCTCCCGCCGTATTAGCCATCATTTTCCTGAAAATTTGGGTAACGTCACCGTGCGTTACGCTACCGCTAACAACCTGTCCGTTATTGGCGCATCAAAAGAGGATAAAGAACGCATTAGCGAGATTCTCCAGGAGACCTGGGAGAGCGCTGATGACTGGTTCATCAATGAATAAAAAATGATATGCAGTGATGTAAGTTTTGCCGGGTCGCCCCGGCTTTTTTATTTGCGCAACTGATGAATATTTCGCCTGACCCTCAAAATAATTGCACAACATCCTAAAAAAATATGAATAAACTGTCGCTTTATTGTTCATATAATTCTTAAAAAGAGAAATTTATCCTCCCGTCTCTTTAAAAACACAGTGAATAGCCTTATTAATTGGTATACTGAAGTTGCTTCAGAAGAAAAACACGCATTGAACCTCGAGAACCGTTGTCTTATAACACGTACCAGGGGGGCATGATGGAAAAGAATAATGAAGTCATTCAGACCCATCCGCTTGTTGGATGGGATATCAGCACCGTCGATAGCTATGATGCGCTGATGCTGCGTTTACACTACCAGACCCCAAATCGTCCGGAACCGGAAGGGACTGAAGTTGGTCAAACGCTCTGGTTAACGACAGATGTAGCCAGGCAATTTATTTCGATATTAGAAGCCGGCATCGCCAAAATAGAATCAGGCGATTACCAGGAAAATGAGTATCGTCGCCATTAGCGTGACGCGCTCCCCTCTCTCAGGCACCGTAAGGTGCCTCACTTATTTCCGGCTTGTATATCTCAGCGCAGTTATTTACCCTGAAATCATCGCGATAGCAGAGAGAAGCTGATGAAATACGACCTTATTATTATCGGCAGCGGTTCGGTTGGCGCCGCCGCTGGTTATTACGCCACCCGCGCCGGGCTAAAGGTCCTGATGACCGATGCGTATATGCCGCCTCATCAACAGGGCAGCCATCACGGCGATACCCGTCTTATCCGCCACGCTTATGGTGAAGGCGAAAAATATGTCCCACTGGTGCTTCGCGCCCAGGCGCTTTGGGATGAACTCTCCGCGCACAATGAAGAGTCTGTTTTCGTCCGCTCCGGCGTCGTTAACCTCGGCCCGGCCGATTCCGCTTTCTTAGCCAACGTCGCGCGAAGCGCGCAACAGTGGCAATTGAACGTCGAGCGCCTGGACGCGACGGCCCTAATGACGCGCTGGCCGGAAATTCGCGTACCCGATAATTATATCGGGCTGTTTGAAGCTGACTCCGGTTTCCTGCGCGGCGAATTAGCCATTACCACATGGCTTCGTCTGGCCCGAGAGGCAGGCTGCGCACAGCTATTCAACTGCCCGGTAAGCCATATTCACCATGATGATAACGGTGTGACGATAGAGACGAGTGAAGGCCGCTACCACGCCAGTAAAGCGCTGATTAGCGCGGGCACCTGGGTAAAAGCGCTGGTGCCGGAACTGCCCGTTCAGCCCGTACGCAAAGTCTTTGCCTGGTTTCAGGCCGATGGACGTTACAGTGCTAAAAACTGCTTTCCGGCCTTTACCGGCGAAATGCCCAACGGCGATCAATATTACGGTTTCCCGGCGGAGAATGATGAGTTAAAAATCGGCAAACACAATGGCGGACAGCTAATACAGACTCAGGAAGAGCGCAAGCCCTTTGCCGCCGTTGCCAGCGATGGCGCAGAAGCATTTCCTTTCCTGCGTAACGTACTGCCGGGGATCGGCGGTTGTTTATATGGGGCGGCATGTACCTATGATAATTCGCCGGACGAGGATTTTATTATCGATACGCTGCCTGGCCATGAGAATACGCTTGTCATCACTGGACTCAGCGGACATGGTTTTAAATTCGCCCCGGTGTTAGGAGAAATCGCCGCGGATTTTGCGTTGGAAAAAACGCCCTCCTTTGATCTGACGCCGTTCCGGCTTTCCCGTTTTAGCCAATAATTTGTCGGCCTCATAAAGGGGCCGTTTATTAAGGTAAGCTATGCGTCGTCTATTTCATTTTCTGATGAATAACATTCGCGAGCATTTCATGCTTTACGTTATTCTTTGGTCGCTGCTGGCGGTGAT
Source organism: Salmonella enterica subsp. diarizonae (assembly GCF_008692785.1). Classification (GTDB taxonomy): domain Bacteria; phylum Pseudomonadota; class Gammaproteobacteria; order Enterobacterales; family Enterobacteriaceae; genus Salmonella; species Salmonella diarizonae. Next base: position 25,194 of record NZ_VXJV01000012.1, on the reverse strand, counting down.
GGATATCGTTTATCTCTTTTTCTTCTGATTTCTTATCATTGACGTTAACTGACATTTCATGAAAGTTCCTCACTTTTTATTTCATGACGTTGAAGCACAACAATGATGCCAGTTCCTCCCGTAGTGCGGTTATCGGGGTGAAATATCTCGAAACTTCTGAAGCTGAATCGCAAACAACATCAAAATTATTGAAATAAAAATAAATATCATTCAGATTCTTATTTATCAGTTGCATTCAGCGCTTTTCCACGCCATTTTCGTTCTCTCGTGAAATATTCATTGGTGTGTTTATGCAATTTAAAAATACTCCACAGCGCTATGGCATGGTTTCCGCCGCGCTCCACTGGCTGACCGCCCTGGTGGTCTATGGCATGTTTGCGTTAGGTTTATGGATGGTCACGCTCAGTTATTACGACGGCTGGTATCACCAGGCGCCGGAATTACATAAAAGTATTGGCATGTTACTGATGATGGCGCTGATCGTGCGTATTATCTGGCGGCTTTATTCTCCACCGCCCGTTGCGTTGGCCAGCTATTCCCGTTTAACGCGCGCTGGTGCCGCTGCTGGTCATCTCCTCCTGTATCTCCTGCTCTTTGCGATCGTCATTAGCGGCTACCTGATTTCCACCGCCGACGGTAAACCGATTAGCGTCTTTGGCTGGTTTGAGATTCCGGCAACGCTTACGGACGCGGGAGCGCAGGCTGACATCGCCGGAACGCTGCATCTGTGGTTTGCGTGGTCGCTGGTCATTATCTCGCTCTCGCATGGGGTAATGGCGCTAAAACACCATTTCATCGATAAAGACGACACTCTGAAACGTATGACAGGAATGTCGTCATCTGACTATGGAGCTCAAAAATGAAAAAAAACCTGCTGGGATTCACCCTCGCATCCTTGTTATTCACGACCGGTTCCGCCGTGGCGGCGGAGTATAAAATTGATAAAGAAGGCCAACATGCGTTCGTAAATTTCCGTATCCAGCATCTGGGCTACAGTTGGCTATACGGCACCTTTAAAGATTTCGACGGCACGTTCACTTTTGATGAAAAAAATCCGTCGGCAGACAAAGTGAACGTGACTATTAACACCAATAGCGTCGACACTAACCATGCCGAACGAGACAAACACCTGCGCAGTGCGGAATTTCTTAATGTTGCGAAATTCCCGCAGGCAACCTTCACCTCTACCAGTGTGAAAAAAGAGGGGGATGAACTGGATATTACCGGCAATCTGACGCTCAATGGCGTGACAAAACCGGTGACGCTGGAAGCGAAACTGATGGGCCAGGGCGACGATCCGTGGGGCGGTAAGCGCGCGGGCTTTGAGGCCGAAGGAAAAATTAAGCTGAAGGATTTCAATATGACTACCGATCTCGGCCCGGCGTCGCAAGAGGTGGAGCTTATCATCTCAGTAGAAGGCGTTCAGCAGAAGTAACGCCTGGCGAAATGCCGGATTGCGGCCTTTACGCCGCTATCCGGCAAAATATTACTCTGCCGGATCGGGAATGCTCAGTTTGCTATTAAGCCGACCACGCGATTTATTAAAAATTTTGTTGCCGTTCTCGCGACCCGCGCGACGTCGGCGCTGTTCCTCCTCCGGCAAGGTCAACTCTTCACAGCATTGTTCGCTACAGCAGCCGTTAAATTTACTGGCGCACTGCGGACACTGGATAAACAGCAGATGGCAACCGTCGTTTTTGCAGTTGGTATGGCTATCGCAGGGCGCGCCGCACTGATGGCAATGCGCGATAACCTCATCCGAGATTCGTTCGCCCATTCGCTCATCAAACACAAAGTTTTTGCCGATAAAGCGAACGGGAAGCCCCTGCTCGCGCGCGCGACGGGCGTACTCAATGATGCCGCCCTCAATATGCCAGACTTTATTAAAACCGTTGTGTTTCATCCAGGCGCTGGCTTTCTCACAACGAATACCGCCGGTACAGTACATCACTATCTTTTTATCAGCATGTTCCCGCAGCATTTCAACCGCTTTTGGCAACTGTTCGCGAAACGTATCCGCCGGGATTTCCAGAGCATTTTCGAAATGGCCGACTTCATATTCATAGTGGTTGCGCATATCAATAAAGACCGCGTCAGGATCGTCCAGCATCGCATTAACATCTGCCGCCTTCAGATAATCGCCGACATTACTGGCGTCAAAACTCGGATCGTCAATACCGTCAGCGACGATACGGTCGCGGACTTTCATACGCAGCACCCAAAATGACTTTCCGTCATCCTCCAGCGCGATATTTAAACGCAGCCCGTCCAGCGCGGGATCGAACGCATAAAGCTGTTGACGAAACGTCTCTACCTTACTTTGCGGCACGCTGATTTGCGCATTGATGCCTTCATGCGCCAGGTAAACACGGCCAAAAACGCCCAACGCCGTAAACACCTGATACAACGCGTCCCGCGTCTGTTGCGGTGAGGCGATAGTAAAATATTTATAAAAAGAAATTGTCGTACGTGGCTCGCTTTCCGCCAGCATTTTGGCTTTCAGCTCGTCATTAGAAATGCGGTTGTGTAACACTGGCATGGTGTACGTATCCTGCAATCAGCAAAAAATAAAGTGGGCAGGCATGATAAAGCAAGCCTCGCCAATTTACATCCACACATTTTGCGCTACATTTCTTGCTCCACACTAAACAATTAACAACAATTGTCGATTTAATCGCCACTCCCCTGCTCCATATTTTTGCTCAACGCAAAAAGATGCGAGAATACGGGGAATTGTTCGTTGAAAGACAGGATAGAAATGACGAAGTTGCCTAAGTTCTCCGTGGCTTTACTGCACCCACGTTATTGGTTAACCTGGTTGGGTATAGGCGCGCTTTGGTTGGTCGTGCAACTCCCCTACCCGGTCATCTATAAATTGGGTTGCACATTGGGTCACCTGGCTCGACGCGTAATGAAGCGCCGCGCGAAAATCGCCTATCGCAACCTTGAATTATGCTTTCCGGAAATGAGCGCGCAGGAACGCCACACCATGGTGGTCAAAAACTTTGAATCCGTCGGCATGGGCGTGATGGAAACCGGCATGGCCTGGTTCTGGCCCGATCGGCGAGTGACCCGCTGGATGGAAGCGAGTGGTCTGGAGTATATCCGTGAAGTTAAGGCGCAGGGGCTCGGGTTCATTCTGGTAGGAATACATTTCCTTACCCTTGAGTTTGGCGCCCGCATGTTTGGTATGCATAATCCGGGTATCGGGGTTTATCGGCCAAATGATAATCCGTTGCTCGACTGGTTGCAGACCTGGGGGCGCTTACGCTCCAATAAATCGATGTTGGATCGCAAAGATCTGAAAGGCATGGTTAAGGCATTGAAAAGCGGTGAATTAATCTGGTATGCGCCGGATCACGATTATGGCCCACGCGCCAGCGTATTTGTGCCGTTATTCGCCGTCGATCAGGCCGCCACGACCTCCGGTACCTGGATGCTCGCGCGCATGTCTAAAGCCTGTATTATCCCCTTCGTGCCTCGCCGTAAACCTGATGGGAAAGGCTACGAACTGATCGTTCTTCCTGTGGAATATTCGCCTCCGCTGGAAAGCGCAGAAGCAACTGCCGCGTGGATGAATAAGATTGTTGAGCAGTGCATTATGATGGCGCCAGAGCAGTATATGTGGCTGCATCGCCGCTTTAAAACCCGCCCTGAAGGCGTACCGTCACGCTATTGACAGGATTGCAGCCGTCAGGCTGCAATCTTTCCCCTCTTTTAGCTTTAAAAGCTCCCCACATTGCGAGGCTGGTAAGGTCGGCGCATAATTAGTACGCTCATAATTAAATTGATGATAGCGCAAACCGCGCATCATACTGTGGAACGCTATGTCACCCTCTGATGTCCCCATAAACTGGAAACGCAATCTAACCGTTACCTGGCTGGGCTGTTTTTTAACCGGCGCGGCATTCAGTCTGGTCATGCCTTTTCTTCCTCTCTACGTTGAGCAACTCGGCGTAACAGGCCATAGCGCGCTGAACATGTGGTCCGGGCTGGTCTTTAGTATTACGTTCCTCTTTTCAGCTATCGCGTCCCCTTTTTGGGGCGGTCTGGCGGATCGTAAAGGGCGTAAGATCATGCTGTTGCGTTCCGCTCTCGGCATGGCCATTGTGATGCTGTTAATGGGCATGGCGCAAAATATCTGGCAGTTTCTGATCCTCCGCGCGTTATTAGGCCTGCTGGGCGGATTTATTCCCAACGCCAATGCGCTGATCGCCACTCAAGTGCCGCGCCACAAAAGCGGCTGGGCGTTAGGGACGCTCTCTACTGGCGGCGTCAGCGGCGCTCTGCTTGGCCCACTTGCGGGTGGTCTGCTCGCCGACCATTACGGCCTTCGCCCGGTCTTTTTTATTACCGCCAGCGTTTTGTTTATCTGTTTTCTGCTCACCTTCTTTTTTATTCGCGAGAATTTCCAGCCGGTGAGCAAAAAAGAGATGCTTCACGTTCGGGAAGTGGTCGCCTCGCTAAAAAATCCCCGCCTGGTGTTAAGCCTGTTTGTTACCACGTTGATTATTCAGGTGGCGACCGGCTCTATAGCGCCCATCCTGACGCTCTATGTGCGTGAACTCGCGGGAAATGTCAGTAATATTGCGTTCATTAGCGGGATGATAGCTTCCGTTCCCGGCGTAGCGGCACTACTTAGCGCTCCTCGCCTCGGTAAGCTCGGCGACAGAATTGGCCCGGAAAAAATCCTTATCGTCGCACTGATTATTTCCGTACTGCTGCTGATTCCAATGTCTTTTGTGCAAACGCCGTGGCAGCTCGCGCTATTGCGGTTTCTGCTTGGCGCGGCAGATGGCGCGTTACTGCCAGCCGTACAAACCCTGCTGGTTTACAACTCTACCAACCAAATAGCCGGGCGCATATTCAGTTACAACCAATCTTTCCGCGATATCGGCAACGTCACCGGCCCTTTAATGGGCGCCGCAATTTCCGCGAGCTATGGCTTCCGCGCCGTATTCTGCGTCACGGCAGGCGTCGTGTTGTTCAATGCTATCTATTCATGGAATAGCTTACAACGGCGCAGACTGGCAACAGAATGATTTTTGCGCTTTCATACTTGCAATATCGCAGAATCAGCTATTCTTTCCCTAAATACCTCATCAAATCAAAGGGAGATACTGATGACCATGTATGCCACGCTGGAAGAAGCTATCGATGCAGCCCGGGAAGAATTTCTGGCTGACCATCCAGGCCTCGAACAAGATGAAGCGAATGTGCAGCAGTTCAACGTTCAGAAATATGTACTGCAGGATGGGGACATCATGTGGCAGGTCGAATTTTTCGCCGATGAAGGTGAAGATGGAGAATGTCTGCCTATGCTGAGTGGTGAAGCCGCGCAAAGCGTGTTTGACGGTGATTATGATGAGATAGAAATCCGTCAGGAATGGCAGGAAGAGAATACATTGCATGAATGGGATGAAGGGGAATTTCAGCTTGAACCCCCGCTTGATACTGAGGAAGGCCATACCGCGGCGGACGAATGGGATGAGCGTTAATTACTCATAAGGCCCGTGGTGGATATCGAGCGGCAGTAGCAGTGTATCGAAGATCAGTGAAAAAGGCAGATCGACGATAGTGATATAGCGCCATGCGGAATCACGCATATCCCACTGCACGCCTGGATAATACTGGTTGCCGTGTCCCTGTCCGGGGATCGTTCTGCTGATAATGCTGCCGCAGCCGCTCAGCGCAATCACCATTATGCTCACCGCGAATATACGCACCTGATACCTCATTTCAGTATAAAAATACCGGCATCACGCCGGTATTTTTCACATTATCCCAGGCCTGATAAGCGTTGCGCCATCAGACCTGAAAACCTTATCCCGCTGACGATGTTCGTCCCTGCAACGCCTGCGGATTCAGGACGAGAGACTGATAATGGTTTACCCAGGAAGAGTATCTCTCCGGCGCATTCCAGACCCGATAGTGTAAACGCGCCATCGTCACCGGATCGCTGAGCAAAACCAGACGCCGATCGCGGTTCAGTTTCTCCGGCGTTTCGTTTAGCGCCTGCTCCACATGACGATCGCGGGCTATTTCCAGCACCTTACTGGCGCGGTGACGCGCGGTGGCCATCGCGGTCGCCAGCGCATTAAGCGACGGGTTAAATACCGCATGCATAAAGCCATCGTCCAGAATACGGCGGCGATTCATCTCCAGATATTTATCGGTATCGACCAACACCTGAGGCGGCGAATACTCTTCCGGGATCAGGAACAGCTTCCAGCGTTTGGTACGCAATCCTACCGTTGAACGACTAGAGATCACCGAAACAAATGGCGACAGAATCAGCGAAAAGACAATCGGCGCCAGCCAGAACAGAAAGCGTAAATCCAGCCACGCCATACCCACAGCCCAGACTAGCCCCAGCAGCAGTTGAGAGCCGTGGCGCATAAAGGCCTCTCCCCACGGCGTAGAATCATCGTCGCGTTGCGGTGAGTTCCAGACCACTTCCCAGCCGAGAAACGCGCTGACCACAAATACTGTATGAAACAGCATACGCACCGGCGCCAGCAACACGGAGAACAGCACTTCCAGCAACAGCGACAGCGTAACGCGCCAGAAACCACCATACTCTTTGGTGCCTTTACACCAGATCAGCATAATACTGAGCAGCTTCGGCAGGAACAGCAGCACCATCGTGGACGCAAACAGCGCGATTGCCAGTTCTGGACGCCACTGCGGCCAGACCGGAAAAAGCTGGCGCGGCTGAAGGAAATATTGCGGCTCCGTTAACGCATGAACGACTTGCAGAGCGGTAGAAAGCGCGAGGAACATAAACCACAACGGCGCAGACAGATATGACATCACCCCCGTCAGGAACACGGCGCGATGCACCGGGTGCATTCCTTTCACCAGGAACAAACGAAAGTTCATCAGGTTGCCGTGACACCAGCGGCGGTCGCGTTTAAGCTCATCCAGCAGGTTTGGCGGCAGCTCTTCATAGGAGCCGGGCAGATCGTAAGCGATCCAGACGCCCCACCCTGCCCGACGCATCAGCGCCGCCTCCACAAAGTCGTGGGAAAGAATCGATCCGGCGAACGAACCTTCTCCCGGCAGCGGCGCCAAAGCGCAGTGCTCAATAAACGGCTTCACGCGGATAATAGCATTGTGCCCCCAGTAGTGCGACTCCCCCAACTGCCAGAAGTGCAGCCCGGCGGTAAACAGCGGCCCATAGACACGGGTCGCGAACTGCTGACAGCGAGCATACAGAGTGTCCATCCCCGACGCTTTCGGCGAGGACTGGATAATCCCGGCGTTTGGATTCGCTTCCATCAGGCGCACCAGACCGCTCAGACACTCGCCGCTCATCACCGAGTCCGCATCCAGCACCACCATATAGCTGTACTGATTGCCCCAGCGGCGGCAAAAATCGTCAATATTGCCGCTCTTACGTTTCATGCGGCGGCGGCGGCGGCGATAAAAAATTTGCCCTTCGCCCTGCACTTCCGCGATAAGCTCCATCCAGGCCTTTTGCTCCGCCACGCAGATATCCGGGTTATAACTGTCGCTGAGAATATAGACGTCAAAATGTGCGGCGTTGCCCGTGGCTTTAACGGACTCCCAGGTCGCGCGCAGACCGGCGAAAACGCGGCTAACGTCTTCATTGCAGATAGGCATGATCAGCGCCGTCCGGTGTTCCGGATTGAGGGGCTCATCGCCTACCGTAGACGCGGAGATGCTGTACTTATCGCGCCCGATAAGCAGTTGCAGAAAGCCCATCAGCGCCGTCCAGAATCCGGCTGACACCCAGCAGAACAGCACGGCAAACAGAATCAGGATACCGGTTTGCAGCACGTAGGGCAGGAGCTGCATAAAAGAGACCCAAATATCCTGCCCCACCATATCCATAGGATTGATTAGCGCCCATCCCTGATAAGGCAGAATGGTCTTCATATACCAGGTCGCGACGACCGTTTGCGCCAGAGTCAGAATTAACAGAATATAGCGGCGTATGGTGCCGACGGTACGCCATTTTTGCTCGCTCGCCTGCTCTTCTTTTGTCAGACGAGAAACATAGCGCGGCGTTACATCCCGCCCACGCAGGCGATCCCAGAAACGACCAACCGGGTTGGTTCGCCAGGGATCGGGAAACATCGAAGAGCGCGTCGCTTTTGGCATGGCCTGCAACTGATCGCGCCCTTCATCATCTTTAATTAGCTGCCCCTGCGCCAATGAATCCGGCCAGGCGTGTTCAAGGCGGGCTTTTACGGAACCCTGCGGTGAATCGTCTTCTCGCGAGTAAGTCCGATGCTCGGCATCCAGCGCCTGATGCACGGCGCGGATGTCAGTTTTCGGCAATGCCGCTTTCTCACGTTCGGAAAGCAGCAGTGCGTCAATATACTCAGTTGTTTTATTCATTGGCAGGTAACTGGTAGCTCCAGGTTTCACTTAGCGTCTGATCGGCATTCACCAATGCGGCACGCATTTCCGTGGTTTTCTTCGCGTCTTTGACTTTCACGCGCAGCATTAAACGCCAGCCTTTGGTGACCGGGTTATAGCGTACATTACTGTCAACGATTTCGCCGTTATCGCCAATGCTGGTTTGCGCAGCGACAGGCGTATCCGGCGGCAGTTTTTTCATGTCGGCACCAACAAAATCCACCACGAAGGCAATAGTGCCGTCGGGCTGGCGAATCAGATTCGACTGTTTAACGTCACCCGTTGAGCGGCGTGTTTGCAGCACCCAGGCATTATCCGGCGCATGAAGTTTATCTTCATCACGGCTGAAGGTCAGAGTGTATTTGAAGTTCATCTCTTTACCCGGTTCCGGCAGTTGATCCGGAGTCCAGTAAGCGACGATGTTATCGTTGGTTTCATCATTGGTCGGAATTTCAACCAGCTCAACCTTACCTTTGCCCCAGTCGCCTTTCGGGGTAATCCAGGCGCTTGGACGCAGATCGTAGCGATCGTCTAAATCTTCAAAGCGCGAGAACTCGCGGCCACGCTGCAACAGGCCGAATCCCTGAGGGTTCTCCATCGCATAGCTGCTCACGGCAAGGTGTTTTGGATTGTTTAGCGGACGCCAAATCCACTCGCCATTACCCGCATGAATGGATAAGCCGTTCGAGTCATGCAGTTCCGGACGATAGTTGGTCGTCGGCGACGGCTGGTTCGGCCCAAACAGGAACATACTGGTTAATGGCGCAACACCCAGCTTGCCCACTTTGTCACGCAGATAGACTTTTGACTGCACGTCCACCACGGTATCGCGGCCAGGAATGATCACAAAACGGTAGGCGCCGGTCGCACGCGGAGAATCCAGTAATGCATAGACGGTCAAACGCTTATCGGTTGGTTTTGGACGCTCAATCCAGAACTCGCGAAAGCGGGGAAATTCTTCACCAGACGGCAAGGCGGTATCAATCGCCAGGCCGCGTGCAGATAGGCCGTACACCTGACCTGCGCCAATAACACGGAAATAACTGGCGCCAAGCATACTGACGATTTCGTCGTTCTTATCTTTACTGTTGATGGGGTACAAGACTTTGAACCCGGCGAAGCCTAAATCTTTTACCGTATCTTTATCGTGCTGGACATTGCCGAAATTGAAGTAATCCGGGCTGTATTTGATTCTTTTGACCGTCGTCGCCGTCACTTCGTTGATCTTGACCGGCGTATCGAAGTACATCCCCTGATGGTAAAATTCGAGCTTAAATGGGGTCTTTAAGTTGTTCCAGTAGGCTTTGTCGCTGTTAAACTGGATCTGCTGATAATCCGCATATTTCATGTCGCGGAAAACGGAGGGCAAGTTGCTTTTAGGCGCCTCATAGCCTTTCCCGGCTAAAGTTTGAGCTTGTTTTGCTACGTCATCAATACTGAACGCCCAGCTTGATGATGCGTAGAGCGTTAACATAACAGCTGCGCCCAACCAACGCATTTTCATCATTTGTCGTTTATGTTTCATAATAAGTAAGCACTTCCCCCTTTGTGTGCTTATATCGATCCGATCCATTTTAATGGATAATCAGGCATTACGACAACTGAATCCAGGCTTTGTTCAGCACGCTGGCTCATGGATTAAGCACCTCTCGCGCCTGTTTTCACTTTGCGTGCTTATCCTGGAGACAGGTTGTCGGAGTTGGTGTAGGGTTGCCACCGAATGTAACCATAATTCGCCTTATGGATAAGGTGAACAATCTGAGAATACGTGACCTTATATGAGCTCTGTACCCGCGCCGCGTGAATATTTTCTTGACTCTATCCGCGCATGGTTGATGTTGTTAGGGATTCCCTTTCATATCTCGTTGATCTATTCCACTCACAGTTGGCATGTCAATAGCGCCTCGCCATCCTGGTGGCTAACCCTGTTTAACGATTTTATCCACTCTTTTCGTATGCAGGTGTTTTTTGTTATTTCCGGTTATTTTTCGTACATGCTATTTTTACGTTACCCGTTAAAACGTTGGTGGAAAGTACGGGTAGAGCGTGTGGGTATTCCCATGCTTACCGCGATCCCTTTGCTTACCTTGCCGCAATTTATCATGTTGCAATTTGTCAAAGGAAAAACAGAGAACTGGCATATGCTCTCTGCTTATGAAAAATATAATACGCTAGCGTGGGAGCTCATTTCACATCTGTGGTTTTTACTGGTACTGGTGATATTAACGACAGTCAGTATCGGAATTTTTACCTGGTTCCAAAAAAGGCAGAAAACAAGCAAGCCTCGTCCCGCCGCCATTTCACTGGCCAAACTTTCGCTTATTTTTTTCCTGCTGGGAGTGGGTTACGCCGCCATCAGGCGCACTATTTTCATCGTGTATCCGGCTATCCTCAGTGACGGCATGTTCAATTTTATTGTGATGCAAACGCTATTTTATGTGCCCTTCTTTATTCTCGGCGCGTTGGCCTTCATTCACCCCGAGCTGAAAGCGCGCTTCACCACGCCATCACGCGGATGCACTTTAGGCGCTGCTACTGCTTTTATCGCTTATTTACTGAATCAACGTTATGGGAGCGGCGACGCCTGGATGTACGAAACCGAATCCGTGATTACGATGGTAATGGGGCTGTGGATGGTGAACGTGGTATTTTCACTGGGACATCGCTTGTTAAACTTCCAGTCCGCGCGTGTAACCTATTTCGTGAACGCTTCACTGTTTATCTATCTGGTGCATCATCCCTTAACGCTTTTCTTTGGCGCGTATATTACGCCGCATATCTCTTCCAACCTGATAGGGTTCTTGTGCGGGCTGATATTTGTCATTGGTATTGCGTTAATTCTGTACGAAATTCATTTACGCATCCCGCTTCTGAAATTTCTCTTTTCAGGTAAACCGCCTGTAAGACGAGAAAGCCACGCTACGATCGGGTAGTTTTCCGCGCGCCGGCTCAAAGCAGCCATTCAACAGGTAAAATTGCCGCCAACCGTACCAAAACCCGCTGCCAGAAACGTGTAGCGGGTTCTTTCTTTAACACCTTTTCCTCTTCTTGCTGACGATCGATCCAGTTAATTCTTCCCCAGCGATCCAGCCGGAGTTGCCAGGCCGCATCACGTTGGCTCTGCGTAAAACGCTTATGGATGAGCGTCGCCAGCGTTTCACTTTCAATTACAAAACCCATTTCGGTATTTAAAAGCGTTGAACGGGGATCAAAATTAAGCGACCCGATAAACACCTTACTACCATCAATGCTGAACGTTTTAGCATGTAAGCTGGACCCTGAGTTCCCGGTGAGTCCGCGATCATGTACGACGGTTTCATGCTCGCGGGTCGGTTTCAGTTCGTAGAGCTCCACGCCATAGCGCAGTAACTTCTTTCGCCAGCGCGCGTACCCCGCGTGAACAACCGCCACATCGTTTGCCGCCAGGGAGTTAGTCAAGATGGCGATCTTCACGCCTTTCCTGACCAGATTAAGCAACTGCGCTACGCCTGCGCGCGTAGGGACAAAGTAAGCGGAAATAATGTCGATACGCTCCGTCGGCGAGCCCATCACGTCAAATAATCGCTGTGGAAGAAGTGAATGGCGCTGCGCTTTCCCCTCGCCTTTAGAAGGGTCGTCGCTCAGCAACCGGGTTTTTGCCCAAATCAGCGGCAACGTTCCACGATCCAAATCCGCCATAAACTGACTGGTTTCCAGCTTATGCAGATAGCGGCGGGTGATTTCATCATTATACCAGGACTCGGGAAGTTCGATACGCTGCGTCAGTTCCTGCTCAGAAAGGGATAGCACTTGCTGTAATGTCGATACTGAACTACAACGCCAGTAACGTTCAAAATCATTGGCGACATCGTTGACCACGGGGCCAATTGCCATCACGTCCAGATCGGAAAATAGCGGCTCCTCGCCAGCGCCGAAATAGGCATCGCCGATGTTGCGCCCGCCGACCAGCGTCACTACGCCGTCGGCAGTGTAACTTTTATTGTGCATTCGCCGATTAAGCCGCGCAAAATCCGTCAAATATCCCAGCGCGCGTAGTGTACGAAAAGAGAAAGGATTAAACAGACGAACTTCGATGTTGGGATGGCTATCCAGCAACCGTAACGTATCATCAAGACCGGGCGTATTGTTATCATCCAGCAACAGACGAACATGAACGCCGCGTTTCGCCGCCGACAACAGTACCGAAAAGAGCAGCCGCCCGGACATATCGTCTTCCCAAATATAGTACTGCACATCCAGCGTCCGCGCCGCCATTTCGGTCAGGCGGTAGCGGGCGGCAAACGCATCCAGACTGTTATCCAGAGCGAGAATGCCGCACTTTCCAGGATGGCGCGCACATAGCGGTTCAACGGCACGCTCCAGGCGTGTTTTATCAGGCAGGGTCGTCGCCTTGCTGAGTAAGTAATCTTGCGTAAAGCCGGGCAGTTTCTTCATCATAACAGACAAAGTATACCTGTTCAGGCAGAGCGTAACGGGTAATAAAATCTGAAACCGTCCTGACGGCGATTTCAGCAGCCTGGGCGCGAGGATAGCCATAAACGCCAGTGCTAATTGCCGGAAAAGCGATAGAACGATAGCGATTCGCCTCGGCAAGCAGCAAACAATTCCGGTATGCCTCTTCGAGTAACTCAGCCTCCTGGTGTTCGCCGCCTCGCCAGACGGGCCCCACCGTATGAATAACTGCCTTTGCAGAAAGCTTGCCGGCAGGCGTGATAACCGCATGTCCTGTCGGACATTCGCCCTGTTGCTGGCGGATTTGTTTACAGGCGTCCAGCAATGCAGGTCCCGCCGCGCGATGAATAGCGCCGTCTACGCCGCCGCCTCCCATTAATGACGGGTTAGCGGCGTTGACAATCGCATCGACACTAAGTTGAGTGATATCACCCTGTATGACCTGAAGACGTGATGTCATAGTCCCCCCTTTGTCTCACCTTATCTGCAAAGTGTACAGCAGGGCTTTCAACAGAGTCGCTCTTTTTATACCTATGACGCAGCCGTTAACGGTATTCAATATTCATAACCGCCAGACTTTTTTGCGCATTGAGGTAATGAAGCCGCACCGTCGCAATAGACTGAATATCCCGCGGCAATGCAGGCGCCTGCCGAAGGTCAATCCTGTGTACTTGCTTTTTACCTTCGCGTAGGCAGGTTAAATCAATATTTTCGGCGTGAGTATAAACATCGCACGATGGCTCAACAATAGCGCCGTGAAAATGGATAACGCCCCCCTGTACCGTTTGTTGCCCCATCGCAGAATGAGTAAAAAAAGCGCAAATGCACAGGCTTACACCCGGGATATTTTTCTTTATTACGGACATGTTAACTCCTCAATGATTAGTCATCCTCGAGGGTTCGGCGTTACTCTTTAGCGCCATGCCGAGACGATGAAACGCTTTTATCGTCTTTTTATACCCAGGCCAGCCCATCTATTTCCGCTACCATCAAAAAACTACTGTGCAGAAGGCGGCCATTGTTGTGATAAATGCAGCGATTGTCCGTCTGAAACAGTAACAATAATTTTAACCGAGTCCTCTGAAGAGATATTTACACTAAGTCGAGACAACTCAATCGGTTGATTAGCAGGTAAAGATAGCGTCTGTTTTTGCTGTGTATGGCTTTGTCCCCCAGCCCCGTCACGCACAGAGAGAATTTGCACCTGACAGACGCAGGGTTCGTTTAATGTTACCAGGGGGATTACCGTGTAAATATCACCTTGCTGGGTCGTGGTAAAAGTAATCTGATTTGAAAGTGCGGCAAGAAGCAATAAGGTATGCATAATTTCCTCCCGAAAAAAAAACAGGGCTTACGCCCTGTTTTTTATTAGCTCTGACGCTAAATTAATACTGGTTAGCCGTAGCGTTGTTGCCAAAACCAACCTGACGCACCATTACGCTGGAATCAGATGCGGTCTGATTAACCAGCGCAGCGTTATTACCGCCGTATTGACCAACAGTAATATCGGAGTTTTTAGCGTTCCACTGATCGATGGTGGCATTGTTTCTGAAACCATTCTGAGTCAGTTCAATGGTACTATTATCTGCCCCCTGGCCCACATCGGCACCGTTACCATAACCGCTCTGGGTAATGGTCGTTTCAGATTTACGGGCATCGCTTTGCAGAGCAAGCGCAGCGTTAGCAGAACCGTACTGATAGATGCTCAACGTTGAATCCGGGCCGGAACTATTGCCGCCGCCGTTATGATTACCGCCGCCGCCCCATTGTGGAACGACGCCTGCCAGAGCACTGCCAGAAACTACGATTGCTGCGAATGCTGCCACTTTTAAAAGTTTCATGGTAAAACCCCCATCGGATTGATTTTAAAAGTCGTAACGGTATTAGCGTTGGGTGACGCGAATAGCCATATGCGACTGTTTCTGTACTACAACTGCTGTTTTCTGCGTACCGTGTTGAGTAATATTGGCTTTATTTCCAGAACCTTTCTGGATAATGGCCGCACTATTACCGTAAGCGCTTTGCGATATACTGGCATCGTTGGCATTGCCTGTCTGTTCAATATATGCAAAGTTATAATTCCCTGCCTGGTCGACTCTCGCCCGGTTATTCCCTCCTTCTTGTGAAATAACGGACAATAGTTTTGAACCTTCCTGGCGTACCCTGGCACTATTATCCGTGCCGACTTGACCAATAATGGCTGCCTGATTAAATGAAGACTTACTTAATTCATTTACCGCAAAATTATATTCTGAGCGAGCCAGATCATAATTAGTCGCGGTTGCAATCCCAGGCGCACCCAGTATTGTCAACATCATAAATAACAATTTGTTTTTCATGCTGTCACCCTGGACCTGGTCGTACATAGCAAAATTTATCTATAGCCTTACAGATTGTTAACGACATGCATTTCTTGTTAGCGCGTCGTTACGATGAAGAGTATGTCCGTGGAAACATTTTTAATAACTCACCCACGAGTGGTATTTTTTTATTTAAGCTCATACCAAAGTGCTAATAAGATGATAATTACATGATTATTTATAATTAATTTTTGGCCGCAGAAGATAGTGTATCGCGAAACAAAAACATGAAGTGTTGTTATATGTTACGCCGCCCTGAAGGTGCTATTATGCTTCCCCGGGAGGGCAATTCGTACAAGACGTGACACACTTCGTTTTTTTTGCCTTTGTGTTGTCCAGGTTAATGCAGCATCTCGAATTTTAAGAAAAAATAAAATCAAGACGTGATGAATAATAATAAAAATCATTTTAAATCAATATATTAATATAATTTGTATGATTTTTCAAATCTATGCAATAACAGCAAAATGTACAACTTTACTATCAAATCTAAACTTCAAAAAAACCCAAAAACAATATTTTAATATATATTTTTACATTCTGTTACAAGTTTAACACTTGCTTTAAGATTTGTAATGGCTAGATTGAAAACAGTTAAAAGTATTTTCTCAAATATTTTTCTCTTTCTGGACGATGGGCTATTTCAACCCACAGCAGTGCAACATCTGTCAGTACTTCTGGTGCCTTTATTTTATGGGGGCAACTGTCAGATGTGCGATTAAAAAAGTGGAGTTTCATCATGTTTAATGAAGTCCATAGTAGTCATGGTCATACACTATTGTTGATCACAAAGCCATCCCTGCAAGCTACGGCATTATTGCAACATTTAAAACAATCGCTGGCCTTAGCCGGAAAACTGCATAATATTCAACGTTCTCTGGAAGATATTTCTGCTGGTTGTATTGTTTTAATAGATATGATGGAAGCGGATAAGAAGCTTATCCACTATTGGCAGGATAATTTAAGTCGGAAAAACAATAATATAAAAACATTATTGTTAAATACCCCTGACGATTACCCCTACCGTGAAATTGAAAACTGGCCTCATATTAACGGCGTGTTTTACGCCGCCGAAGACCAGGAACACGTGGTCAGCGGATTACAGGGAATTCTGCGAGGCGAGTGCTATTTTTCACAAAAATTAGCCAGTTACCTGATTACACACTCAGGGAATTACCGCTACAACAGTACCGAGTCAGCATTACTGACCCATCGTGAAAAAGAGATCCTCAATAAGTTACGTATTGGCGCATCTAATAATGAAATCGCCAGGTCGCTATTTATCAGCGAGAATACGGTTAAGACACATCTTTATAATCTTTTCAAAAAGATAGCTGTCAAGAATCGTACCCAGGCAGTTTCATGGGCAAACGATAATCTCAGGCGGTAAGGCCATGAAACGCTATCTGAGCTGGATGGTAGCAGCAGAGTTACTGTTCGCTACCGGAAACCTGTATGCCAATGAAGTTGAGGTCGAGGTTCCCGGATTATTAACCGACCATACCGTCTCTTCGATAGGACATGATTTCTATCGTGCATTCAGCGACAAATGGGAAAGCGAGTACACCGGTAATCTGACCATTAATGAAAGACCCAGTGCGCGTTGGGGAAGCTGGATCACCATAACGGTAAATCAGAGCGTTATTTTCCAGACCTTTTTATTTCCAATGAAAAGAGACTTCGAGAAAACCGTAGTCTTCGCATTAGCGCAAACAGAGGAAGCATTAAATCGCCGACAAATAGATCAAACGCTATTAAGTACGAGTGATTTAGCGCGTGATGAATTCTAAAACATGATTTTTATCCGGAGGCTGTCATGCGTATTAAACATGCAGTAGTGCTGCTCATGCTTTTTTCGCCATTAACCTGGGCCGGAAATATGACGTTCCAGTTCCGTAATCCTAACTTTGGCGGTAATCCCAATAACGGCTCCTTTTTATTGAATAGCGCCCAGGCGCAAAATTCATATAAAGACCCCAATTATGATGACGATTTTGGTATCGAAACCCCCTCAGCGTTGGATAACTTTACGCAGGCTATTCAATCACAAATTCTGGGCGGCTTGTTGACCAATATTAATACCGGGAAACCAGGACGTATGGTGACCAACGATTTTATTATCGATATCGCTAATCGCGACGGACAGCTCCAGCTCAACGTCACGGACAGAAAAACGGGAAGAACCTCGACTATCGAAGTGTCAGGTTTACAAACTCAGTCAACCGATTTTTAAGCTACAGTCACTAAAGGATATAAATCATGCCGCGCTTACTTATTTTGGTTGCCGTTTTATTGTTGAGTGGATGCTTAACTGCCCCGCCTAAACAAGCTGCGAAACCGACATTAATGCCCCGCGCACAAAGTTACAAAGATTTGACGCACTTGCCTGTACCCACCGGTAAGATCTTTGTTTCGGTATATAACATTCAGGATGAAACGGGCCAATTTAAACCTTACCCGGCAAGTAACTTTTCCACGGCTGTGCCGCAGAGCGCAACGGCTATGTTGGTTACCGCGCTGAAAGATTCGCGCTGGTTTATCCCACTGGAACGACAGGGCTTACAGAATCTTTTGAATGAACGAAAAATCATTCGCGCAGCCCAGGAAAACGGTACCGTGGCGATGAATAACCGTATCCCGCTTCAGTCGCTGACGGCGGCAAATATTATGGTGGAGGGTTCTATTATTGGTTATGAAAGCAACGTCAAATCCGGCGGGGCCGGCGCAAGATATTTCGGTATTGGCGCTGATACGCAATATCAGTTGGATCAGATTGCTGTCAATCTGCGCGTGGTTAACGTCAGCACGGGCGAAATCCTTTCTTCGGTGAATACCAGTAAAACCATCCTTTCCTATGAAGTACAGGCGGGCGTGTTCCGCTTTATTGATTACCAGCGCTTACTGGAAGGCGAAATCGGCTACACCTCGAACGAACCGGTGATGCTGTGTCTAATGTCAGCCATTGAAACCGGCGTTATCTTCCTCATTAACGATGGTATCGATCGCGGACTGTGGGATTTGCAGAATAAAGCGGACAGGCAAAATGATATTCTGGTAAAATACCGTGAGCTGTCAGTGCCACCAGAATCCTGATGAATACGAAAAAGCGTGGGGAAGAACCCCACGCTTTTTTATTTTGTGACCGCCGTATGCGCTGAATGTTGCTCGCGACGTGATGCCAGCCATAGCCCACTATTTTTCATGGCATAGCCAAAGATTAGCCCCAGCGCCAGCGACGGTAACACCAACCGCTAGTCACCCTGTCCTGCAAATGTCGCACAGGCGCCGATAAATGTTCCCGGTACAAAAGAAAGCAATAGCTGCTTTGCCTGAATACACATCAGGAATGCCACGATCCCCGTCAACACGTAACTGACAATTTCCAGATGCGGCGCCAGCGCGCTGCCGTGAATAATGACCAGCGCCCACACCATACCGCTTAACAGCGTACAGGCGGAAATCAACAATCCCTTAAAGCCGCCCTGCGGACAGGCGAAATAAGCCGTGCAACCTAAAAAACCGGCCCAGCTTAGCAACCCCAGGGAGACGGCCACCCATCCCCATATTCCAGAAAGGATGCCCGTCGTGATAGCAATAGAAAGAAGTATGTTCATGGTGCGCATCATAGCAGAAAAGCGCCCAATTAATGAGATCGCGCACACATTTTATGCAATTTAATAAAACGAGTTACAGTTTAAAGTGATTAACATCACATTATTCTTCATCTTCTTCCTGAAGTTCATCCCACATGGCCCCTATCGCATCACGCGTTAGTGGCGCCAGGGTGCGCCAGAATGGCGTAACGGCATGAGCTTCAACTTTACCAAGGAAGGTATTGCACCAGGGAAGCAAATAATCGGCAAATAAGGTTTCCAGCGCTTCACTTTCATCTTCGGCAGACTGATCTTCCAGCCAGGAGGCAGCGAGCAATAAAGTGCCAATGTGATCGGCAGGCGTATCGCCCAGCGGCATCCCTCGCGACGTTAAAAAAGCGCGCACCTCAGACTCTTCCGCGCCTTCGATCCACGCGCTGCGGTATGGCGGTACCGCGCACTCTTCCCCGACAAATAACGCGTTGTAATCGGTGGAAATCTGCGTGATATCACAGCTTTTCTGTAAACGCGCCAGCATGTCATCCTGCTCCAGCGGCCAGTTTGCCGCCAGCTTACCTTCACGGATTAACGTAAACAGCGGAACCAGTAAAGGATCTTGCGGTTGGCGGTAATACAACGATCCCAGCACACGGCACAGGATTGAAAACTCATTCATTGATATCTTCCCGTAAATAACGATTAAAGTTCGGCAAATTCCGGTACAGGCGCCATACCGCGTGATTCGAGAAAGGCCAGTAAGCGCTGCGGCGAGACGTTCAGGATTCGATCTTCCGGGAAGTTCACCGCATCCAGAATTTTCCGGCACTCGGTGAAATCGCCAAGCGTAAAGGCCGTATGGGAATCAGAGCCTAACGCTACCCAGCCTCCCGCATCGCGTACGGCGGCAGCGACCGCGCGGCAATTATCTTCGCTTCCTTTACGCGAATGCAGAAAAGAAGAGTTGTTGATTTCCAGCGCTACATGGTGTTTCGCCGCCGCCTGCGCGATGGCATTAACATCCACGGGATACTTTGGATTTCCGGGGTGGCTAATAATATGCACCTTGCCGTTGGCGATGGTTGCGATCATTGCCTGGGTATTGGTTTCTTTATCATGCGGCGCAAAAACGGGCTCATGAAAGCCTGCGATAATCAGATCCAGCGAGTCGAACATCTTTCCGGAACAATCAATTTCACCGTTAATATTCTTGATATTCGCCTCAATACCACGCAGTATCCCCACGCCGTCAACCAGACGCGGCCAGATGCGCATGTTAATAAAATGCCAGTGATGCGGCGCATCTTCCATGTCCGGACCATGATCGGTAATCGCAAAAAGTTTAATGCCTTTGCGTTTGGCTTCCGCGATATAATCGCTCAGCGTACTGTAGGCATGAGTGCTGGCGACGGTATGCATGTGCAGATCAACGGGATACATTGCTCTCTCCTGTAGTCATTTCCGACAAGGATAGCAGGTATCGCCAGCGTTTTTTAGCGAAACCCGGCCCACGCCGGGTTGATGTCAGTATCCTCTCGCACGGTCCACTTGCCCCGTCACCAACTCCCCCTTCGCCAGCTGGGTAATGGTGCGGGCAATATAATCGATGGCTTCTGCCGGACGGGTTACTGCCGCAATATGCGGCGTCATGGCGACTCGCGGATGGTGCCATAATGGGCTTTCCTGCGGTAACGGTTCCTGGCTAAAGACATCCAACATCGCGCCTTTTAGCTTGCCGCTATCAAGCGCGGCAAGCAAATCCGTCTCCTGAACATGAATACCGCGCGCGAGATTCAGCACGTAAGCGCCATCCGGCAATTGATCCAACAATTCGCTATTGATAATTCCCACCGTTTGGGCCGTATTCGGCAGCAGGTTAATCAGCACCCGAGTCTGGTTCAGGAAAGCGCGCAGTTCTTCACGCCCAGCATAACTTTCCACGCCAGGCCAGGATTTGCGGCTACGACTCCAGCAACGTAACGGGAACCCCCACACCTGTAGACTTTCTGCCACTTTTGAGCCCAGTACCCCTGCGCCCATGATACCGACGCTAAATTCCTCGCGGGTATATTCCGGCAACGGTTTCCATATCGCCTGATTTTTCAGCGACTGATAATCATCGAAACGACGGAACCAGTGTAATACCTGGCTGACGGCATATTCCTGCATTTGCAGGACCATACCGGTATCTTCCAGGCGGAATAGAGGAATGGAGGCATCCAGCATTTCCGGATGCGCATTTAATTTACTCAGAATTGAATCCACCCCCGCGCCCAGCGCAAAGACGGCTTTTAACCGTCTTCCGGCCAGCATTTCAACCGGGGGCTGCCATACAAGCGCATAGTCTGCGGGGTTGTTATCACCGGCCTTCCATTCACGAACGCGCGCATGAGGGAAGACCTTCTCCAGCGCATTCACCCACCAGGCGGCGTTAAATGTCGGGTGATAAAAAATTATCTCCATGTTATCTCCTGAGCAGTATTGTGCGGAATGTGATTGCGCCTGCTGTCAGCGTTTTCAACGGGATGTGCAGCATAGCAAATTTCCCGGCGCGGGCAAAAAAAGCAGTTTTCGCTTATTAAAGCCACAGATTGGTGGAAGTTTGTATAAACGCGTTTTTTTTAAAAAAAGTTGATTGACGTAGAAAGGATATTTCCCTACATTAGCGCCCGTTCCAGTAATGCTGGAGCGACAATTTGGTGAGGTGTCCGAGTGGCTGAAGGAGCACGCCTGGAAAGTGTGTATACGGCAACGTATCGGGGGTTCGAATCCCCCCCTCACCGCCATCTTAAAGAAAGAGCTCGTACGAAAGTACGGGCTTTTTTTCTCATTAAGTCACCTTACCGGGGGGATGAGAACACCCGACCGGGGTTCGACAACTGGCGCAGCCAGTTGGACAGACGACGAGCCTGCGAGGAGACTGCCCGCAGGGCGAGCGCAGCGAGTCAATCCCCCCCTCACCGCCATCTTAAAGAAAGAGCTCGTACGAAAGTACGGGCTTTTTTTCTCATTAAGTCAC
This sequence comes from Salmonella enterica subsp. diarizonae, assembly GCF_008692785.1. Lineage (GTDB taxonomy): Bacteria > Pseudomonadota > Gammaproteobacteria > Enterobacterales > Enterobacteriaceae > Salmonella > Salmonella diarizonae. The sequence continues at coordinate 3,385 of NZ_VXJV01000012.1, read as the reverse complement.
CTTACCGGGGGGATGAGAACACCCGACCGGGGTTCGACAACTGGCGCAGCCAGTTGGACAGACGACGAGCCTGCGAGGAGACTGCCCGCAGGGCGAGCGCAGCGAGTCAATCCCCCCCTCACCGCCATCTTAAAGAAAGAGCTCGTACGAAAGTACGGGCTTTTTTTTCACCTAAAGCCACCCTACAGGCTGAGGAATCCCCAGAAAAAAAGACAGGCATAGAGTTTTGTGATCTACTGATTGCGCTAACAAATTCAATGAGATCACCTCTATGCCTGCCCGAACATTATGCCAGAAATTTTTCCGTGGCGCTCTGAGCCCGTTTCATCAATATCGTCAGAATGCTCTTCTTGATGCTACCGTGGCTTTGACCCGTGGTGTATCACTTACTCTGACAAGCATCGGTCGCTACCTTCCTGGTTCAGCACAAGTCAAAAACAGGATAAAACGCGTTGACCGCCTGTCAGGTAATACCTCTTTGCATGAGGATATCCCGTTGATATTCCGTAATATTACATCACTCCTTACTCGCCAGTTTTCCTGGTGTGTTATCGCTGTCGACTGGAGCGGTTACCCGTCCAGGAATATCACATCCTTCGTGCCAGTCTTATCTGTGATGGGCGTTCAATCCCTCTGCTTAGTCGGCTTGTACCTTCAGCAAAGCAAAATAATTCGCTGATACAAAAAGAATTTCTCGATGATCTTCACCGGTGCGTAAATCCCAAAGCAAAAGTCATACTTATTACAGATGCGGGGTTTCAGAGTGCATGGTTTCGGCACATAAAATCACTGGGGTGGGACTTTATTGGCCGCATAAGGGGAACGGTTCAATTCTGTCTGCTGCATGATGGCGAAAGATGGCTGAAAATAACGGATGTTCGGGGTAAAGCAAGCCCGGAATATCCGGGAGCAGGATGGCTTGCCCGGGCGGAATATGCCCGGTGTTCAGGCCATTTTTATCTTCATAAAAGGGAAACCAGAGGACGTAAAAACCAGCGTTCCAGAGGGCGATTATCCAGCCCAACGACAGAAAAAGAAAAACGGGCAGACATTCCGCCAGATCGCCATGAACTGGCATGCCGATCACCGGCGCTGGTCTGAACACTATGCGACGAACATCCGGCGCAGGCTGGAAATGTATGTATTCCCGGATATCGGGGACAAATACATCGATCAAATCGTCACAGAGGATCTGCTGTTTACCCTGCGCAAAGTGGAGAACAAAGGCTTTCTGGAGATCACCGCGCGGCTGAAAAATTACGTCACCGGGATCATGCGTTATGCGGTGAAAAAGCAGCTAATCAAATCAAACCCCGCTCTGGATCTGGACGGTGAATTTACGCCGCCGGAAACACAGCATTACCCGGCCCTGCCGCTTGAGAAACTACCAGAATTATTATCCCGGACGGATAACTACTCCGGCAGGCTGCTGACACGGTATGCGCTTAAGCTGTCGCTGCTGTTCTTTGTGCGCTCCAGCGAACTGCGCTTTGCCCGCTGGAGTGAGATCGACTGGCAGCAGAAGCTCTGGATAATCCCGGTAGAACGGGAGCAGATCGAAAACGTGCGCTTCTCTCATCGTGGTACAAAGATGAAAACGCAGCACATTGTTCCATTGTCTGAGCAGGCGATGGCGATCCTGAAACAAACTGAAGCGCTCTCCGGGCATCTGGCGTTTATTTTCCCCGGCGAATACGACCAGGACAAGTGCATGAGCGACAACACCATCAACAAAGCATTGCGCGTGATGGGCTACGACACCCGAAAAGAGATCTGCGGTCACGGCTTCCGGGCGATGGCGTGCAGTGCGCTGAGTGAGTCGGGACGGTGGAGCAAAGAAGCGATTGAAAAGCAAATGAGTCACCAGGAAAGAAACAGCGTCCGTGCCGCCTATATTCATAAGGCAAAATATCTGGAGGAGCGGATCGCTATGATGCAGTGGTGGGCGGATTATCTGGATGCAAGCATGGATCTGTATGTGTCACCTTACCAGTATGCAGGCAACCTTAAGGAGGCCTCGTAACATGCCCCCCAAAGTCCGGTCGTTCTTTGCCCCGTTCAGGGGCAAAGAAACCATTCACGATCGGCTCACGAATTGCCCGGGATTCAGTTCCGGCACGGCACGGAATCCTGTCGTTTTTTTAAAGTTCATATTATGAACAAAATTATTCATTGAATCAGAAGGATCAATGGCATCCATATTCAGACGATCCAGTACCTGCCTGGTTACAGCCACACTAAGAATAGGTAACTCTTCCGGATAGCCCGTTGCAGTATTCAGCAATTCATCCACAGCAGTTACAATCACCATGTCATCAGGGAGCAGGTTAAGTAACTCGCGGGCCACCCGCAAAACACAACTACAGATATAATCCTGAAGTAATTCATTCCGTTTACCGACCGGCATTTTCTTTACAGACAGTTTCCCGCTTTTCAGTAATGATTTAATTTCAGTGGGGATGACATGTCCACCATGAACATGCAACGTCACCAGCAACACCCCGGATATCTCATCAATACAGAAGTGGATCGATGACCCCAATTCACTGAGTTCATCAAACGGAGCGAAAAACTCAATAGCATTTATTCTGGCCCGAGGCTCGCCATCCAGAATGCCAGTGGCAATTCCGGTCTGCTGTTCATGATCTGCAGAATCCTGCTGCCACTGCTGATAGAGTGAATCAAAGTTATCCTGGTCGTCCTTTTTCGCGACGTCAACGGCTTCATTCAGTTTCTGTTTTTTCTTCCTGTCGATCTTCAGCAATCGGGACAAAAAACCGGGGCGGTAGTTTTGCACAGCCTGTCTGGCCTGCGCTTCTTTGCTACCGAAAAAAACAGGCTGCACAGGGGCATCAGCCCGGGCTATTGACAGCCAGTCAACAGGATCTCCGCATCCTTTATGCACCGACTGCAATACATCAATATAATTATTCCAGACGTCAACTTCATATTCAGCCTGTTCCAGTTCGGCCATCCGGGCATACGCTTTTTGCTGCTTTTGCAGTTCGCGTCTGCGCTTTTCTGCATCACGTTCAATTCGCCGGGAAGTCGCCTGTAATGAACGAATGGTGCCTTTCCATCCCATATAATAATCCACTCCTTTAACCAGCAATATATCCGGGAGCAACGCTCTCGTTGTGTACTGAACCAAATTGAATGACGACGCGGAATCCTCCCCCTCCTGACTTTTCCAGGTATCTTCCAGCGCACGGCGGAAAACGTGGTATTCTCAAATCACGAGCCACACATTCATTATGCCCTGGTCATATAACTTCCATCCGTATTTCATGATTTTCTTTATTTATCATCAGACGTTTTCAGCATCAGTGAATTCCCCTCCAGTGACACGGTACGCGCCTTATCAGGATCGAGGTCATCCCGTGTC
>NZ_VXJV01000011.1 GCF_008692785.1 Salmonella enterica subsp. diarizonae | reverse complement strand
CGCCGGGAGCGGATTTGAACGTTGCGCAGCAACGGCCCGGAGGGTGGCGGGCAGGGCGCCCGCCATAAACTGCCAGGCATCGAATAGTGAAGAAGCCCATCCTGACGGATGGGCTTTTTTGCGTCTGCTGCAAAAAATGCGGTGAATAGTCGGTGTGTCCCGGCTACAGAACAGCACACAGAGCCCGGAGCAGGCGTTTACGCCCACTCCGCGGCGGCAGTTAACCCTAACGTCGCTACGATAAACGCCACAATTCCATCAACATCGTTCAAATCGAGTACCGGAACGCCAATATCCAGCGCAATATCGCTGGCTACGGCGATCGTATGCTCATCGATAGCCAACTCATTCACATCGTGCCCAGCGTCGTTACGGAACAGAACGATCTTGGCCACGGACTCATGCTTAAAGCCTTCTACCAGCACCAGATCCAGCTTTGATGCATCCATCCGACTCACCAGCCATGCCAGATCTAACTCTTCTTGCTCCGGCGTTTCAGTCATTAACGCCCAGCGCTGCTGACTGGCAACCAGCGTCTGTGCCGCCCCGGCTTTACGCAGCTCGTAGCTATCTTTACCCGGCTTATCGACATCCATATCATGATGGGTATGCTTAATCAGCCCTGGCCGAATCCCGCGCGCACAAAGTGCTGGGATCAGTTTTTTCAGCAGTGTTGTTTTTCCCGTTCCGCTCCACGCGGCAATTGCGAGTAGCGGTATTATGGTCTCTTTTGCCATTTCGCGAGTTCCTCCGGCGTGTTGACGTTCACAAATGCCTCCTTACAATCACTGAAATCAACGGCGTGTCCGCCTGCCTGGTGCATAAAAATCATTACCCGCCGCTCGCCTGCTTGCAAATAAGCTGTCAACTGGGGCTGAACGGAACGATTAATCAACGCGATCGTTGGATGATCGCGTTCTCCATCACGAACCCAAACCACGGGTGCGCTATGACGCTGCGCTGCTAAACGATCGACTATGTTGTGGGGGATATAGGGATTGTCACAGGGGCAAAATAGAAACCAGTCGCCTGCTACCTGCTGAAAAACGGAAAGCATACCCGCCAGCGGACCGGGAAAGTCAGCGATTGAATCCGGAATGACTTTCAGGCCGCTGGCCCGGTAGATATCCAGATGGCGATTAGCGCTTACGACGACCGTAGCAAGTTGTGGCGCGAGCGCGTCGGCAACGTGCCGCCAGAGCGGTTTACCGTCCAGTTCAAGCAGACCTTTATCCGCACCTCCCATCCGTCGGGCTTTACCGCCTGCCAGCACCACGCCGGTTATCACTTCATCCTGATTCACCGATATCGCCTCTTTTATTGTGGGATTGACCCTGCTACCGTGTCTGTATCAAGAATAAGGAGCACAGCTATGAAATGTAAACGTCTGAATGAAGTCATTGAACTCCTCCAGCCAGCCTGGCAGAAAGAGCCCGATCTTAACCTGACGCAATTTTTGCAGAAACTGGCGAAAGAGTCAGGTTTTGACGGCAATCTGGAAGATTTAACTGATGATATCCTGATTTACCATCTGAAAATGCGCGATTCCGCCAAAGACGCCGCCATACCGGGGATTCAAAAAGACTATGAAGAAGACTTTAAAACGGCGCTTTTACGCGCCCGCGGCGTTATTAAAGAGTAAAACCTTGTAAGCGGCGCCACCGAAATCGCCACGAAATGATATCCTGAATCATTCGTAGTATTTTCCGGATGATGGGATGAACGACAACGCTTTTACTTTCCAGACGCTACACCCGGAAACCATCATGGATGCGCTGTTTGAACAGGGGATCAGGGTGGATTCCGGGCTGACTCCGCTAAACAGTTATGAAAACCGCGTCTATCAGTTTCAGGATGAAGATCGGCGACGTTTTGTCGTTAAGTTTTATCGTCCTGAACGCTGGTCTGTTGATCAAATTCGGGAAGAACACCAGTTCGCGCTTGAACTGGTGAAGGATGAGGTTCCGGTTGCTGCTCCGCTCGCTTTTAATGGCCAGACGCTGTTAGCGCATCAGGGCTATCATTATGCCATTTTCCCCAGCGTAGGCGGTCGTCAGTTTGAAGCGGACAATATCGATCAGATGGAGGCGGTAGGGCGTTATCTTGGCCGATTGCATCAGACGGGGCGAAAACGAGCTTTCACTTTCCGGCCTGACATTGGGCTTGCAGAGTATCTTTTTGAACCTCGCCAGGTATTCGAAGATGCCGCACTGATTCCCTCCGGGCAAAAAGCGGCTTTCCTGAAAGCCACTGATACTCTACTGTCTGCAGTTACCGAATGCTGGCGCACTGATTTCACCACGCTGCGATTGCACGGCGATTGTCATGCCGGCAACATTCTATGGCGTGATGGACCGCTGTTTGTCGATTTAGATGATGCCCGTAACGGCCCGGCGATACAGGATTTATGGATGCTGCTGAATGGCGACAAAGCCGAACAGCGAATGCAGCTTGAAACCATTATTGAAGCTTATGAAGAAGTTAGTGAGTTCGATACGTCTGAAATCGGTCTCATTGAACCTTTACGCGCTATGCGTTTAGTTTATTATCTTGCCTGGTTGATTCGTCGTTGGGGCGATCCTGCGTTTCCGAAAAACTTTCCCTGGTTAACAGGGGAAGATTACTGGCAGCGACAGACAACGACTTTTATTGAGCAGACAAAAATTTTGCACGAACCCCCTTTACAATTAACGCCAATGTATTAATCGGAGAGAGTTGATCATGAAAAAGATTTGGCTGGCGCTGGCTGGTATGGTTTTAGCTTTTAGCGCCTCGGCAGCACAGATCAGCGACGGTAAACAGTATATCACGCTGGATAAACCGGTCGCTGGCGAACCCCAGGTGCTGGAGTTCTTCTCCTTCTACTGCCCACATTGTTATCAGTTTGAAGAAGTGCTTCATGTGTCTGACAACGTGAAGAAAAAGCTTCCGGAAGGCACCAAAATGACCAAGTACCACGTTGAGTTCCTGGGGCCGTTGGGCAAGGATCTCACCCAGGCATGGGCGGTGGCGATGGCGTTGGGTGTAGAAGATAAAGTCACGGTCCCGCTGTTTGAAGCCGTACAGAAAACCCAGACAGTACAATCTGCCGCGGATATCCGTAAAGTGTTCGTTGATGCGGGCGTCAAAGGCGAAGATTACGATGCGGCATGGAACAGCTTCGTGGTGAAATCACTGGTTGCGCAACAGGAGAAAGCCGCGTCTGACCTGCAATTGCAGGGCGTTCCGGCGATGTTCGTAAATGGCAAATACCAGATTAACCCACAAGGCATGGATACCAGCAGTATGGATGTTTTTGTTCAGCAGTATGCTGATACTGTGAAATATTTGGTTGATAAAAAATAAAAAGAACGCCGGTCACTGACCGGCGTTTTTATAAGACGTTTTAATCCCTTCTATCTGTATATCTTTCTTATCCCACAGCGTATTAAGCCAACGTTGAAAACGGCGTTTGAATATTTTGTCGTTCACGTAATCGCCGTGCAGTCCTTCATTTATGGGTTCCAGTTGCACCCGAACAACAATACGCGTCAGCCTACCGCTTAGCATATCGTAGAAGGGGTGGCGATCGTTGTTTGGGTAACACAACGTAATATTAAGCAGCTTATCGAACTGTGCGCCTAAGACGTTAATCGCCATTGCAATACCGGCTGCTTTTGGTGGCAACAGATGTTGATAGGGTGAATGCGTTTGCTGGCGTTTCTCATGCGTAAATCGCGAGCCTTCAACAAAGTTAACGATAGTGGTGGGATACCGGCGAAACTTTTCGCAAGAGCGACGAGTCGTTTCAACATCTTTGCCGCGTCGATTAGGATGGCGGAGCAGGTAGCTACGGGAATAGCGCTTCATAAACGGCATATCTAATGCCCAGCACGCCAGTCCGATGAAAGGCACCCAGGCCAATTGCTGTTTAAGAAAGTACTTATTCATTGGGATATGCTTGCGGAACAGAACGCAAAGCACAACGATATCGGCCCAGCTACGATGATTACAAATCAGTAAATACCAATTTTTCTTGCTCAGTCCTTCTAACCCTTCTACATCCCATTGCAAATGCGGATTAAGGCGTAGCAGCGCTGCAAGACCAGCACACCAGCAATACATCATGAAATTGCAGAAAATGGAGACCTTACGCCAGACGCCGGGAACAGGCAAAAGGAGCTTTACCATTCCGGCAACGATGATCGGTACTGAGCAAACTATGGTGACCAGGATGGTCAATACGATACTCAATAGGAGCGTGATCGCCGCGAGTATTCTCGTCATAATGAATTATTCAAAAGTTAGCCATAAACGGTGCGCGAAAACGGCGCAAGAGGCTGATTCTATCAGAAAACGATGCTAATGATGGCGCGGAGTGAAATAGAAACACTCGTAACAACTATCCACATTATGATAACGGCATGAATCAGATAATAAGAAAAGTGTGATGTTAACAACTAATTGAAAATAATAGGTAATTATTAAGATGTGAAGACTATCGCGCTGATTTTAAAGCAATGGCAAGAATTTATACACAAAGTTATCCACAGATTGTTTTGCGAGCGATCCTGAAGATCCACAAAACTTTTCTGCAAATACGGCGAAAAACTCAAGTTTTCCTCCTGTATGTGGCATCCTTTAACCATAATCTGTTAAACAGGCACGGACATTATGGTTCAGATCCCAGAAAACCCACTTATTCTCGTAGATGGCTCATCCTATCTCTATCGCGCCTATCATGCGTTTCCGCCGTTAACCAACAGTGCGGGAGAACCTACGGGCGCAATGTATGGTGTCCTCAACATGTTGCGCAGCCTGATCATGCAGTATCAGCCGACGCATGCTGCGGTGGTGTTTGACGCCAAAGGAAAAACCTTCCGTGATGAGCTCTTTGAACATTACAAATCGCATCGTCCTCCTATGCCAGATGATCTGCGTGCGCAAATAGAGCCGTTACATGCCATGGTTAAAGCAATGGGGCTACCCCTGCTGGCGGTCTCTGGCGTAGAAGCAGATGACGTTATCGGTACACTGGCGCGAGAAGCGGAGAAGGTGGGGCGTCCAGTATTAATCAGCACTGGCGATAAAGATATGGCACAGTTGGTGACGCCGAATATTACGCTGATCAACACCATGACCAACACCATTCTCGGCCCGGATGAAGTCGTTAATAAGTATGGTGTGCCGCCTGAACTGATTATCGACTTTCTGGCGCTGATGGGGGACTCCTCGGATAATATTCCGGGCGTACCTGGCGTGGGCGAGAAGACGGCACAAGCCTTGCTTCAGGGATTGGGCGGCCTGGATACGCTGTACGCCGAGCCGGAAAAAATTGCCGGTCTCACTTTCCGCGGTGCCAAAACGATGGCCGGTAAGTTAGCGCAGAATAAAGACGTAGCGTACCTGTCTTATAAACTAGCCACCATTAAAACGGATGTTGAGCTGGAGTTGACCTGCGAACAGCTTGAAGTTCAGCAGCCGATTGCGGATGAACTGCTGGGCCTGTTTAAAAAATATGAGTTTAAGCGCTGGACGGCGGACGTCGAGTCAGGCAAGTGGCTACAGGCAAAGGGCGCGAAACCGGTGGCGAAACCGCAGGAAACGGTCGTTATTGATGAATCGCCCAGCGAGCCGACAGCGGCGCTCTCTTATGAAAATTATGTCACTATTCTGGACGAAGCCACGCTGGAAAGCTGGATTGAAAAGCTGAAAAAAGCGCCAGTTTTCGCTTTCGACACGGAGACCGACAGCCTGGATAATATCGCCGCCAACCTGGTGGGCCTCTCGTTTGCTATCGAGCCTGGCGTTGCCGCGTATGTGCCTGTCGCGCATGATTATCTGGACGCTCCGGATCAAATCTCCCGCCAGCGTGCGCTGGAACTGCTGAAGCCGTTGCTGGAAGATGAAAAAGCGCGCAAAGTGGGGCAAAACCTCAAGTACGATCGTGGTGTCTTGCAGAACTATGGCATTGAGCTGCGCGGTATCGCCTTTGATACCATGCTTGAGTCTTACATTCTGAACAGCGTCGCCGGACGCCATGATATGGACAGCTTGTCCGATCGTTGGCTGAAGCACAAAACGATCACCTTTGAAGAAATTGCCGGGAAAGGCAAAAACCAGCTCACCTTTAATCAGATCGCGCTGGAGGAAGCGGGACGCTATGCGGCAGAAGATGCGGATGTCACGCTACAGTTGCATCTCAAAATGTGGCCTGAGCTCCAGCAGCACAAAGGCCCACTGAATGTTTTCGAAAACATCGAAATGCCGTTGGTGCCGGTACTGTCGCGCGTTGAGCGCAACGGCGTAAAAATCGATCCTGCTGTTTTGCACAAACATTCGGAAGAAATTACGCTACGTCTGGCGGAACTGGAAAAGAAAGCGCATGACATAGCGGGCGAGGCGTTCAACCTGTCCTCAACGAAGCAGTTACAGACCATCCTGTTTGAAAAGCAGGGTATTAAGCCGCTGAAGAAAACGCCTGGCGGTGCGCCGTCAACATCGGAAGAGGTGCTGGAAGAGCTGGCGCTGGACTATCCACTGCCGAAAGTGATTCTGGAGTATCGTGGTCTGGCGAAGCTAAAATCTACCTATACCGATAAGCTGCCGCTGATGATTAACCCGAAAACCGGGCGCGTCCATACGTCCTATCATCAGGCGGTAACGGCGACGGGACGTTTATCGTCGACCGATCCGAACCTGCAAAATATTCCGGTGCGCAACGACGAAGGCCGCCGCATTCGTCAGGCATTTATTGCGCCTGAGGATTATCTCATCGTGTCTGCGGACTATTCACAGATTGAGTTGCGTATTATGGCGCATCTTTCCCGTGATAAAGGACTGCTCACGGCGTTCGCCGAAGGGAAAGATATCCACCGCGCAACGGCGGCGGAAGTATTTGGCCTGCCGCTGGATAGCGTGACCGGGGAACAGCGCCGAAGTGCGAAAGCCATTAACTTTGGCCTGATTTACGGTATGAGCGCCTTTGGTCTTTCTCGCCAGCTTAATATCCCGCGTAAAGAGGCGCAGAAGTATATGGATCTCTACTTCGAACGCTACCCTGGCGTGCTGGAATATATGGAGCGCACCCGCGCTCAGGCAAAAGAACAAGGCTACGTGGAAACGTTGGAGGGACGCCGCCTTTACCTGCCGGATATTAAATCCAGCAACGCGGCGCGGCGTGCGGGGGCAGAGCGTGCGGCGATCAATGCCCCCATGCAGGGAACGGCAGCCGATATCATCAAGCGTGCAATGATTGCCGTTGATGCCTGGCTACAGGCCGAGCAGCCGCGCGTGCGGATGATTATGCAGGTACACGATGAACTGGTGTTCGAAGTGCATAAAGACGATTTAGATGCGGTATCAAAACGTATCCATCAGTTGATGGAAAACTGTACGCGTATTGATGTGCCGTTGCTGGTGGAGGTCGGCAGCGGAGAAAATTGGGATCAAGCGCACTAAGCGTTTAGAGGATAACGCGCTTTTTTCGTAATTAAGCAACATAAGTGAGGGGGTTTTGTGATAGATATTAGAATTCCCTATGTAAAGAATGAAAAAAAATTACGAAAAAGTCTTTCTGTGTTGCTCAAAAAAGAGTAAAGTTATTCACGTAGGGTACAGAGGTAAGATGTTCTATCTTTCAGACCTTTTACTTCACGTAATCGGATTTGGCTGAATATTTTAGCCGCCCCAGTCAGTTTATGACTGGGGCGTTTTTTATTGGACGGAAGAAAAGGTTATGAGCCGGATAAGACGCGTTTGGTCGCCATCCGGCATTTATGGCCTGATGGCGCTTATCCGTCCTACCCGTTTATTCGGCGTCCTGCGCCTCTTCTACCGGCGCTAACTCGCTAAACCAGCTATCCAGCTTCTGACGTAACTTATCTACTCCCTGCTTTTTCAACGAGGAAAACGCTTCTACCTGCACATCGCCATTAAAAGCCAGCACGGCTTCACGTACCATATTCAACTGCGCCTTGCGCGCGCCGCTGGCCAGTTTGTCCGCCTTGGTCAACAGTATCAGAACCTGGATATTGCTCTCTACAGCCCACTGGATCATCTGTTGGTCGAGGTCTTTCAACGGATGGCGGATATCCATTAAAACGACTAAGCCTTGTAGGCTTTGACGTTTCTCCAGATATTCCCCCAGCGCGCGTTGCCATTTGCGCTTCATCTCTTCCGGGACTTCCGCGTAGCCATAGCCTGGCAGGTCGACCAGTCGTTTGCCATCTACCACTTCAAACAGGTTAATCAGTTGGGTGCGGCCTGGCGTTTTAGAGGTGCGCGCCAGGCTCTTTTGGTTGGTCAGGGTGTTCAGGGCGCTGGATTTACCTGCATTGGAACGGCCAGCAAAAGCCACTTCAATTCCGGAATCGGAAGGTAAATGGCGAATATCAGGCGCACTCATCACAAAATGCGTCTGTTGATAATTCAGGTTAGTCAAAGCGGTCGTCTCCGTCAGTCAAAGCTTTGTCGCGATTATACCTGAACGCCAGCAAAAGGCGGATTTTTCGGCGTGCCGACGCTGTAAGCAAAAGCCATACACTTCGTGAGATATTGCCCATTGTCCCTATGCGATATGACAGAGTCGTTGTAATGTTAAAAACCAGTTAATACAGTTAAATCATAAATTTATAGAGGGGTAATTGTCTGAAAAAGAGGAAATTGCCGCGTTGGTATCTTGTGAGTTTACCCCAAAAGAGTAAAGTAACGCGCATAGCGAGGACGCTAACAGGATCAACGACTCAGGATGAGGGTCAGGAGCGCCAGGAGGCGAAGACTCAGGATTGTCAGGAAGACAAACGTCCGGAGACGTTAGTAAAAGGAAATGGAAACAACATGGAATGTTCCAGGCTAAGGGAAAAACAGGGCGTGTTGATAGCCAACAGGGATGGTGGAACCCGTTAAGGGGCGTGGGTCAAGAAAAAAGGCGGCAGATTACTCTGTCGCCTTTTTTCTTTGCTTGCTTTCTGCTAGATTCCGCCTCAATTCTATACTGAATAAAACGGCTTAAAGATCTGACATCATGAAAAAACCAACCTCTGCACCGCGCAGTAAAGCCTTTGGCAAACAGCGTCGTAAAACGCGTGAAGAGTTAAACCAGGAGGCGCGCGACCGTAAACGCCTGAAAAAACATCGCGGTCATGCTCCGGGAAGTCGCGCGGCGGGCGGCAATTCCGCTTCGGGCGGCGGCAATCAGAATCAACAGAAAGATCCACGTCTTGGCAGTAAAACACCTGTTCCATTGGGCGTGACTGAAAAAGTGACCCAACAGCATAAACCAAAAAGTGAGAAACCTATGCTTTCACCGCAGGCGGAGTTGGATTTACTGGAAACGGATGAGCGCCTGGATGCGCTGTTAGAACGTCTGGAAGCGGGCGAAACCCTGGGGACTGAAGATCAAGCCTGGGTAGATGCCAAACTGGATCGTATTGATGAACTGATGCAGAAGCTTGGTCTGTCTTACGATGACGAGGAAGACGAAGAAGAGGACGAGAAGCAGGAAGATATGATGCGCCTGCTAAGAGGCGGCAATTAACGGGTTTACACCGTGGGTTTGCCCGTCCTGCTTATAACCCTTCCGGTTATATGTTATCTGGTGTGGTTATTCGTTAAACTACAGCGATTGTCGCGGCGACAGAAATGGTTGCGCAACCGGCTTGCCGCCCGTCATGGCGTGAAGTCGGTACGCCGTACCCGCCAGAGACGCCATCGGAAGGAGTAAGCATGTCTGAACAGCAAATAGACTGGGATCTGGCCCTGATCCAGAAATATAACTATTCCGGGCCACGGTATACCTCGTACCCAACCGCGCTGGAGTTCTCTGAAGACTTCAAGGACGCAGCATTCTCGCAGGCTGTGGCGCGCTATCCTGAACGTCCGCTCTCGCTGTACGTGCATATCCCGTTTTGCCACAAGTTGTGTTATTTCTGCGGCTGCAACAAGATTGTCACCCGCCAACAGCATAAAGCTGACCAGTATCTTGACGCGCTTGAGCAGGAAATCCGCCATCGCGCGCCGCTGTTTGCAGGCCGTCAGGTTAGCCAGCTTCACTGGGGCGGCGGTACGCCAACTTACCTGAATAAAGCGCAAATCAGTCGCTTAATGACGCTGTTGCGTGAAAATTTCCACTTTAATACCGACGCGGAAATCTCGATCGAAGTCGATCCCCGTGAAATTGAACTGGATGTGCTCGATCATTTACGCGCGGAAGGTTTTAACCGCCTGAGTATGGGCGTACAGGATTTTAATAAAGAGGTGCAGCGCCTGGTTAACCGCGAACAGGATGAAGAGTTCATCTTTGCGCTGCTTAATCACGCCCGCGATATCGGCTTTACCTCGACGAATATCGATTTGATCTACGGTCTACCGAAACAGACGCCGGAAAGCTTCGCTTTCACGCTGAAGCGTGTGACGGAACTGAACCCTGATCGTTTGAGCGTCTTTAACTATGCGCATCTGCCAACGCTTTTTGCCGCCCAGCGTAAAATTAAAGATGCCGATTTACCCAGCGCGCAGCAGAAACTGGATATTTTGCAGGAGACGATCGTATCGCTTACTCAGGCCGGTTATCAGTTTATCGGGATGGACCATTTTGCCCGTCCGGACGACGAGCTGGCCGTCGCGCAGCGCGAAGGTATGCTGCACCGTAATTTTCAGGGGTATACCACCCAGGGCGATACCGATCTGCTGGGAATGGGCGTTTCTGCCATCAGCATGATTGGCGATGGCTACATGCAGAACCAGAAAGAGCTGAAGCGTTATTACCAGCAAGTGGATGAGCGGGGCAATGCGCTATGGCGTGGTATTACGCTGACCCGTGATGATTGCATTCGTCGCGATGTTATCAAGGCGCTGATTTGTAACTTCCGCCTGGATTTTAACGCCGTCGAACAGCAGTGGGGTTTGCATTTCGCTGAGTATTTTGCCGAAGATTTGCAATTACTGTCACCGCTGGCGAAAGACGGGCTGGTGGATATCAGCGAGAAGGGGATTCAGGTGACGGCGAAAGGTCGCCTGCTGATTCGCAATATTTGCATGTGCTTTGATGCTTATCTGCGCCAGAAAGCGCGGATGCAACAGTTCTCGCGCGTCATATAGCCGTGCTGCCTTACGGGGCAAGTAGGCCGGGTAAGGCGTAACCGCTACCCGGCGAACCCGTTAGCTGAACAGTCCCACCAACGCGGCACACAATACGGCGGCTACCGCAGTTTGTGGCGTGTGGCTGTCGACCGCCCCACTCGATACCAGATTAATAATAGATTCTAACATAATGAATCCCCCCGTTTGCCGGGCATGATCATACTGAACTCATTGGAACAGTAAAGTGCAAAATAGCAGCGTTTTGCGCTCAATTATTAATCTTTACATAATTACTCCATTCCCAGTTCTTTCAGCTTCCGCGTTAGGGTGTTTCGCCCCCAACCGAGCAACCTGGCGGCTTCCTGTTTATGGCCCTGCGTATGGCGTAACGCCGTGGTCAGTAACGTTCTTTCCAGTTCTGGCTGCGCTTCAGAAAGCAGATTTTGATGACCGGATCGCAAGGCGCGGTCCGCCCATTGCGCCAGTAATGTGGCCCAACTATCCGGTGGCAGGTGGGACGGGCTATCCGGCGCCGAAGCTTCAAACAGTTCACCCGGTAAATCCTGGATCAATACCTCCTGCCCGGCGGCCATGACGGTGAGCCAGCGGCAGGTATTTTCTAACTGACGCACGTTACCAGGCCATGCCAGGCGCGTTAACGCCGTTTCGGTTTCCGGATGTAATAATTTGGCTTCTACGCCTAACTCACGGGCGGCGACCTGCAAAAAATGGCGCGCCAGGCGCGGAATATCCTCACGACGCTCGCGCAACGGCGGGAGATGGATACGAATCACGTTCAGGCGGTGGAACAGGTCTTCGCGGAATTTCCCTTCCTGAACGCGTAGTTCGAGGTTCTGGTGGGTGGCGGCGATAATGCGCACATCCACTTTTACTGGCGCGTACCCGCCCACGCGGTAGAACTGTCCGTCAGCCAGCACGCGTAACAGACGAGTCTGGACATCCAGCGGCATATCGCCAATTTCGTCCAGAAAGAGAGTACCGCCGTCAGCCTGCTCGAAACGGCCCTGCCGGATGGTATTCGCCCCGGTAAAAGCGCCTTTCTCATGACCAAACAGTTCGGATTCGATCAAATCCTTCGGGATGGCCGCCATATTGAGCGCGATAAACGGCGCTTTGGCGCGTGGGCTATGGCGATGTAGCGCATGGGCGACCAGTTCTTTACCGGTCCCTGATTCGCCGTTAATCAGCACGCTAATCGAAGAACGCGACAGCCGACCAATAATGCGAAACACATCCTGCATGGCGGGTGCTTCACCTATCATGTCCGTCGTCGGGCCGTTAACCTCAATATTACGCGGCTGCTGCTGCTCCTGATAGTGGCTAATCGCGCGCTCGACCAGAGCGACGGCTTCATCAATATCAAACGGTTTAGGCAGATAATCAAACGCCCCCTGCTGATAGGCGCTCACGGCGGCATCCAAATCGGAATGCGCGGTCATAATGATGACCGGAAGCATCGGATGACGTTGTTTAATCTGTTTTAACAGCGCCAGCCCGTCCATTCCCGGCATTCGGATATCCGACAGCAGGACGTCCGGCGTTTTACTGGCCAGCGCAGCCAGCACTTCATTGCCATTCTCAAAGGTGGTACAGGTCAACCCTGCCCCGGCGAGAGCACGTTCAAGCACCCAACGGATGGAACTATCATCATCGACGACCCAGACTATTCCTCGTTGCATAAACACCTCTATTTCCGAATCGGCAGGTAAACCGAAAACTCGGTATGCCCCGGCCAACTGGTAAATTCAATTTTGCCGGCGTGTTGATCGATAAGATTACGGGCGATAGATAACCCAAGCCCGGTGCCGCCTTCGCGGCCGCTGACCATCGGGTAGAACAGCGTATCCTGTAAATGGGGAGGAATGCCCGGCCCATTGTCTTCAACGTCTATACGCGCCGCCAGGCGATAGCGTTCGCCGTGCAGTGTTAACTGGAAGGCGGTACGCGTACGCAGCGTAATTTCGCCGCCTTCCGGCCCCAGCGCCTGCAAGGCGTTGCGGACAATATTTAGTAGCACTTGCTCAATTTGCTCCGGATCGTGCGGCAGTTCCGGCAGGCTGGGGTCGTAATCGCGGATAAGCCGGACATTATCCGGTAGCTCCATCGACACCAGCGCGACCACGCGCTCTGCGACTTTATGTATGCTCTCGGTAATGTGCATTCCCGGGTGCTGCGGCCCCAGCAAACGATCGACAAGGTTGCGTAGCCTGTCAGCCTGTTCAATGATGACCCTGGTATATTCCGTTAGCGCCGGGTCGGGCAGCGCCTTGCTGAGTAACTGCGCCGCGCCGCGCAGGCCGCCGAGCGGATTTTTGATTTCGTGCGCCAGACCGCGCACCAGATCGCGGGCGGCGATTTGCTGTGCGTGCTGCAACTGTTCCTGACTCAGACGGCGCTGGTTATCCATCGGCGCCATTTCGAGCAGAATAAAATCGTCGGGCAGACGTTGGGCGGTCAAAGAGAGAATATGCGAGCGACTATCAATCACCAGCGTCACTTCGTTATCGGTAAAGCCTTGTCCTGCCGCTAAACTTTCGCGCATCAGGTCAATGTTTAACGAAAAATAGCTCAACAGTTCAGGTAACGGCGTCCCAAACAGTTTACGTGAGCTTTGCGCGAGCAACTGCTGCGCGGCAGGGTTGGCGTAATGGATTGCCAGCGCGTCGTCGACCACCAGCACGCTGGTGATTAACGAATTGAGGATCTGCCCAGCATCGGGCTGCATGCCGGTTGCCATTCAGCAGTCTCCTGGAAAAGGTTGCACCATTTTAGTGCATTATAGCTTTTTACCACTAAAAAGCGCGTGAGATCAGACTGTTGGTGGAGAAAAAAGCCCATCGTGAGATGGGCTACAGATTGCTGACAAACGTCGTGCCGGATAGCGGTTTCACCTTATTGGGCCTACAAGGTGGTTACCCGGTAGGCCCGAAAGCTTGCACCATCGGACATCTCAATGTTTGCCATCAACCTCAAACCTGTCAGCAACAGGCTAAACGTTTCCACGGCAACTTAAACGCTGTAGTACAGCTCAAACTCTACCGGGTGCGGGGTCATACGCACGCGGTCATCTTCTTCGCGACGCAGCGCAATATACGCATCGATCGCTTCATCAGTGAACACGCCGCCTGCTTTCAGGAACTCGCGGTCCAGATCCAGCGCGTTCAGCGCTTCTTCCAGAGAACCCGCCACCTGTGGGATCTCTTTCGCTTCTTCCGGCGGCAGGTCATACAGGTTTTTGTCCATGGCTTCGCCCGGATGAATCTTATTCTTAATCCCGTCCAGACCGGCCATCAGCAGGGCGGCAAAGCACAGATACGGGTTAGCCGCCGGGTCCGGGAAGCGAACTTCGATACGGCGCGCTTTCGGAGATGCCACCACCGGAATACGGATGGAGGCGGAACGGTTACGGGCGGAGTAGGCCAGCATCACTGGCGCTTCATAACCCGGGACCAGACGCTTATAGGAGTTGGTGGTTGGGTTCGCCAGGGCGTTGATGGCTTTGGCGTGTTTGATGATGCCGCCGATGTAGTACAGCGCTTGTTCAGACAGGCCGGCATATTTGTCGCCAGAGAACAGGTTGGTGCCGTTCTTCGCCAGCGACATGTGGCAGTGCATACCGGAACCGTTATCGCCGAACATTGGTTTTGGCATAAAGGTTGCTGTCTTACCGAAGCGGTGAGCCACGTTATGCACGACATATTTGTAAATCTGAATTTCGTCGGCTTTTTTGGTCATGGTATTAAAGCGGGTTGCCACTTCGTTCTGGCCCGCGGTCGCTACTTCGTGGTGGTGCGCTTCGACGACCAGGCCCATTTGCTCCATGACCAGACACATTTCAGATCGGATATCCTGTGCGGAGTCGACTGGCGGTACCGGGAAGTAACCCCCCTTGACTGCCGGACGGTGGCCTTTGTTGCCACCTTCGTATTGGGTGGAGGAGTTCCAGGCACCTTCGATGTCGTCGATGGCTACGTGAGAACCGGAAATGGACGTACCGAAGCGGATATCGTCAAACAGGAAAAATTCAGGTTCCGGCCCAAACAGAACGGTATCGGCGATACCGGTCGCGCGCAGGTAGTCTTCCGCGCGTTTCGCGATGGAACGCGGGTCACGGTCATAACCTTGTAGAGTGCCAGGTTCCAGGATATCGCAACGGATAATCAGGGTGGAGTCGGCGAAGAACGGGTCGATAACCGCAGTGGACGCATCCGGCATTAGCACCATATCGGATTCGTTAATGCCTTTCCAGCCGCCGATAGAGGAGCCGTCAAACATTTTGCCTTCTTCAAAGAATTCGGCATTTACCTGATGAGCAGGAATCGTGACGTGCTGTTCTTTGCCTTTGGTATCGGTGAAGCGCAGATCGACAAACTTCACTTCGTGTTCGTTCAGCATCGTCAAAACGTGTTCAGCGGACATACTTGTACTCTCCCGGATTGGTCATGGTCGGTCGTCGTGGTAACGAGATCTTCAATTCTGCTGGCCGTGTCGCCGTAAAAATATAAAGCGAAATCTGTGCCAACTTTCACATTGCCCCCAAAAGGCGTTATCATGCGCACCATCGTGCAAAAGGGCTGCACCACGGTGACTATGTTGCACCAAAATAGTGCTTTAATGTGAACATTAAGCACCACATTGGTGCAATAGAACGCAAGCCACCCTTTTAACGCTCCGTGAAAGCGATCACAAAGAGACTCTGCAATACTTGTTTGCGGAGGATGTTTGTGATCCTGTTTTGTAGTGCGATTAATCCGTGTACAATAACGCGCTATTTCTAATGCCTGAGGCAAAGTTGTGATCGAAAATTTGCGTAACATCGCCATCATCGCGCACGTTGACCATGGTAAAACTACCCTGGTTGATAAGCTGCTCCAGCAATCCGGTACGTTCGACGCGCGTGCCGAAACTCAAGAGCGAGTGATGGACTCCAACGATTTGGAGAAAGAGCGTGGTATTACTATCCTCGCTAAAAACACCGCTATTAAATGGAATGATTACCGTATCAACATCGTTGATACTCCCGGGCACGCTGACTTCGGTGGTGAAGTAGAGCGCGTCATGTCCATGGTTGACTCTGTGCTGCTGGTGGTTGACGCATTTGACGGCCCGATGCCGCAAACGCGCTTCGTGACCAAAAAAGCCTTTGCTCATGGCCTGAAACCGATTGTGGTTATCAACAAAGTTGACCGCCCTGGCGCGCGTCCTGACTGGGTTGTCGACCAGGTATTCGACCTGTTTGTTAACCTTGATGCGACCGACGAGCAACTGGACTTCCCGATCATCTACGCGTCAGCGTTGAATGGTATCGCGGGTCTGGACCACGAAGATATGGCGGAAGACATGACCCCGCTGTATCAGGCGATCGTTGATCATGTTCCGGCACCGGACGTTGACCTCGATGGTCCGTTGCAGATGCAGATCTCCCAGCTTGACTACAACAACTACGTTGGCGTTATCGGCATTGGCCGCATCAAACGCGGCAAAGTGAAGCCGAACCAGCAGGTCACTATCATCGATAGTGAAGGGAAAACCCGTAACGCGAAAGTGGGTAAGGTATTGACGCATCTGGGTCTGGAGCGTATCGACAGTGATATCGCCGAAGCGGGCGATATCATTGCGATCACCGGTCTGGGCGAGCTGAACATTTCCGACACCATCTGTGACCCGCAGAACGTTGAAGCGCTGCCGGCGCTGTCCGTTGATGAGCCGACCGTGTCTATGTTCTTCTGCGTTAACACCTCGCCGTTCTGCGGTAAAGAAGGTAAGTTTGTGACTTCTCGTCAGATTCTTGACCGCCTGAACAAAGAGCTGGTGCATAACGTGGCGTTGCGCGTTGAAGAAACCGAAGATGCGGATGCGTTCCGTGTATCCGGTCGTGGCGAACTGCACCTGTCCGTGCTGATTGAAAATATGCGTCGTGAAGGTTTCGAACTGGCGGTTTCCCGTCCGAAAGTTATCTTCCGTGAAATCGACGGTCGTAAACAAGAGCCTTACGAAAACGTGACGCTGGACGTCGAAGAGCAGCATCAGGGTTCTGTCATGCAGGCGCTGGGCGAGCGTAAAGGCGACCTGAAAAACATGAATCCAGACGGTAAAGGTCGCGTACGTCTTGACTACGTGATCCCAAGCCGCGGGCTGATTGGTTTCCGTTCAGAATTCATGACCATGACTTCCGGTACTGGTCTGCTGTACTCCACCTTCAGCCATTACGACGATATTCGTCCGGGTGAAGTGGGTCAGCGTCAGAACGGCGTACTGATCTCCAACGGTCAGGGTAAAGCGGTTGCGTTTGCGCTGTTCGGTTTGCAGGATCGCGGTAAGCTGTTCCTGGGTCACGGCGCGGAAGTTTACGAAGGCCAGATTATCGGTATTCACAGTCGCTCCAACGACCTGACGGTAAACTGCCTGACCGGTAAGAAACTGACCAACATGCGTGCGTCCGGTACGGATGAAGCGGTTATTCTGGTTCCGCCAATTAAAATGAGCCTTGAGCAAGCGCTGGAGTTCATTGATGACGACGAACTGGTAGAAGTAACCCCAACCTCTATCCGTATCCGTAAACGTCACCTGACGGAAAACGATCGCCGCCGTGCGAACCGTGGTCCGAAAGAAGAGTAATACGAGTTTCTCGTAAGTCGCCATCCGGCACCAAAAAAGCCGCTGAAATTCAGCGGCTTTTTAATACATTCGTTTAGAAGAAATATTTGGCCCCAATGCGAATCTGGTTTTGTTCGCGATGATAGGGTTCCACATTGCGATCCAACCAGCGTAACTCTAAGTACGGCAGCCAGTTCTGGCTAATCCGGTATCTGAAAGTATTAGTGATTTCCCAATGATGCTTCGTACCATTACTACTATTAAAATCATTAACGTTATAAAAATAGTGTGGTTCAAAGGTATAAGAAAATTTATCGGTAATGATAAAATTCCAGTAGTTACCGATTTCATAGCTGTCATTATTATCCAGTTCGCCATTCAAATCGGTTGAGCTATAACTATTGTGATTATATCGGTTACGTACCGTAAGATTAAACCACGGGGTGAATTTATAGTTAACATCCAGATAGACCGCGCCGCCGGAACCAATGCTTTTGTCGTTTATTAATCCCCCAGGCTGAATGGTTAATTTATCTGTAGGTTTAAATAACGGATACCAGCCCTCAATCTCATTATAACCGTGTTTTAATTCATCATCACGCTGTAGGGTATAGGTATTGGTCAACATAATCCCAGCCCCCATATCGGAGTTATAGCCGACGCGCAGCATAAACTCCATTTGGTCAGACGCCAGGTTATAAGCCTCACGGTTTTCTACATAAGCGCCAGCAAAAACAGAGGTAGATACTACAGAGGTTAATATCACTAGAGTATTCAGAGATTTCATAATAAATCCATTTCTCCAATGTAGGGAAGCCGCCATCCATCGGGATGGATAAAGCGGCAAGCGTCGTTTAATTATTTACAGTAGAAATGCTTTGTTTATTATTAGTCGCGACAGTCTGATTACCTGTTTTCTTTCGTTGGGCAATTTCCTCGATAATAAAAGCGAAACGTTGTTCATTGAGCTTATAAAAAAAGCCCATCGTTAGTGCTGCGATAATGGCAAGACCGCAAGGCCATAAAAAAATGAGCTGACGTAAACCAAGCAACGTGGTGTCACCTTGAGCTATGTTGGGGATATAACCGATTTGCGTCAGCATAATACCTGGCAAAAAGCCAGCAAGCGCAGCGGAAATTTTGCGGAAAAAGGTATAACCCGTATAAACCGAGCCTTCAGCGCGAATACCTGTTTTCCATTCGCCGTAGTCAACCGTATCCGGAACCAGCGCCCAGTTCAGGCTGTTGACGAAAGCAGTACCGAAAAACGCGACACAAGAGAAAATAACAAACAGGAATGACGTACCACCCCAGATAAAATTCAGGATATCGCCAACGGCCCACAGTATCAGACCACCAAGATAAACCTGTTTTTTCCCGAAGCGTTTTACCGCAGCAGGGACTAATAAGACGCCAATCAGGATACAGCCCATGCTGAAAAAACCCATCCATGACAACAAATGAATATCGTTCAGCACGTACTGAGTGTAATAAACCTGAATGGCCAGTTTGATATTAAAGGCGGCCAGCGTGCACAAATTGGCGACGCAGAGCACCAGCAGCGGCGGATTACGAAAAATCGCACAGAAGGATTTCAATATGCTAGGTTTATGCGTGTCAGGCACGGTTTCGATATACCGTTCTTTCACCCCGCTAAAGCACCACCACATGCTGAACAGCCCGCAGACCGAAAAGATGACTGCTGCAACCAGATAACCCAGCGAAGGGGAACGGGTAAACAGCGCCTGAATGGGCATAAAACCTACGGTACAAAGAAGAAGGCCAATGGTAGCGCCGCCTTGTCGCTATGCGGCGAGCTGGGCGCGCTCATGCGGATTTTTGGTAATAGCGGGGACCATCGCGCCGTATGAGCAGTTCATCAGGCTGTAGAACAGACCGAACAACATAAACAGCAACGTCGCGAATGCTGTTTTAACGGGTAAAGTAAAGTGAGTGGCAAAGAATTGCGCAGTAGCAACCAGAGCCACCGGAAATGACGCATACAGAATAAAAGGGCGAAACTTTCCCTTTGCGCCAATATTACGGCGTGAATCCAGCAATACGCCGGTGAGCATATCGGTAAAAGCGGTGAAGAATTTCGCTACCAGAAAGATAATTCCGCCGTAATATGCAGGCATCCCGAGTGCATCGGTATAAAACTTCAGTAGATACAGCGTACCGATACACAGCATCAGATTCGAACCGAAATCGCCCACGCCATAGGCGCATTTTTCCCGCAGGCTCAACTTTAGCGTTAGTGGATCATGATTAGACATAATCGCCTCTCAAAACGCCCCGCAAGGCGTTATATTTTATTGTTGTTAGACCGTATGTTTCCGGGCCTCAATCTCTTCCACAATTCGCACGTACATCTTCTCGTTGAGGTTGTAGAAACAGCCCATCGCAATAATGGTGATGACCGCCAGCACGCACGGATAAATAAAGATCAACTGGCGTAGGCCTTCGACGGTTCCCGCCGATTGCACCACATTCGGGATATAACCGATTTGCGTCAGCATCCAGCCGGGGAAGAACCCTGCCAGCGCCTGGGAGACCTTACGGAAGAAGGTAAAGCCGGTGTAAACCGTTCCTTCCGAGCGGACGCCGGTACGCCATTCACCGTATTCCACTGTGTCGGAAACCAGCGCCCAGTTCAGGCTGTTGACGAAGGCGGAGCCGAAGAACGCCAGGCAGGAGAAGGCGACAAAACTGACCGAGCCGCCGCCAAAGAAGTAGTTGAGCAGATCGCCCGCCACCCATATTAACAACCCACCGATATAGGCTTTCTTCTTGCCAAAACGCCTTACTACGCCGGGCATCAAAAAGACGCCGATAAAAATACAGCCCATGCTAAAGAAGCCCATCCAGGAGAGAAGGATCGGGTCGTTAAGAACGTACTGGGTGTAATAAACCTGAATCGCCAGTTTGACGTTGAAGGCGCCGAGAGTACAAAGGTTGGCGATACACAGAATAAACAGCGGACGGTTACCGGCGATAGCGCGGAACGACTGTAATAATCCGGGCTTTTGCGCGTTATCGACAGGTTTTACTTCGACGTAGCGCTCTTTAACGCCGGTGTAGCACAGCCACATAAATAGCAGGCCAAACAATGAAAATATCGTGGCGGCGAAAATATAGCTGAGCTGGGCATTGCCTTCGATCAGGTTCATGACCGGCACAAAGCCAACGGTACACAGCAGCAGGCCGAGAGTGGCGCCGCCCTGACGCCAGGCGGCAAGCGAGGCGCGTTCATCCGGGTTCTTGGTAATCGCGGGCACCATCGCGCCATACGAGCAGTTCATCATGCTGAAAACCAGCCCGTAGAACATAAACAGTATCGTTGCGACGACGGTTTTTCCCGTCACCTCAAACGGTGTGCCGACAAAGTTAGCAATTGCCAGTAGCGTTACCGGAAATGCCGCGTAAAGCACGAACGGACGGAATTTGCCCTTCGGAGCAATTTTACGCCGCGAGTCGAGCATAATGCCGGTACCCATATCGGTAAATGCGGTAAAAAATTTGGCGATCAGGAAAATGATCCCACCGTAAGTCCCGGGTAAACCCAGCACATCGGTATAAAATTTGAGTAAATAAAGGGTCCCGATATCTAACAGGATATTGGAACCTAAATCTCCCAGGCCATAGGCAAGTTTTTCTTTAAACGGCAAGCGTAGGGTTGCCGGATTCGATGATGTTTGACTCATTATTCTTCTCCATCTGCCCGCAGTTTTCCCTGCGGGCGAGCCGTATTAGATATTCCGTAAAGAAGCAAAAAGTGAAGCCCACTCGCTCTTCGCGCGATAGAAGACCGGCGGCTTGCCAATGGGCGCATCCACGGTAATTTCACCGCCGTGGTGGGCTTCGCCGGTCCAGATATTCACCCAGAGATCTTCCGGCAGGTACAGCGTCCAGTCGCGGCGCCCCTGTTCGTGAACCGGCGCGACCAGCAGATCCTGACCGAGCAGATATTGATATTTCAGGGTGTAGGTTGTGGTATCGTTCTCGTAGTGCAGGAATAGCGGACGCATGACCGGCAGACCGGTAGCCGCGTTCTGCGCCACCGCCAGCTTGAGATACGGTTTCAGCGTGGTAAAGATGGTAGTCATGCGGGCAAAGTGGGCAATGGTTTCCGCGTCGCCGTCGAACTGCCAGTTATCGCCGGGGCGGTTGCCTTCGTGGGTGCGCATCATCGGCGTGAAGGCGCTGAAATCGCACCAGCGCAGTAGCAACTCTTTGCTGCGTTTCATGTCGAATAACGTGGTGTAGCCGCCGATATCACTGTGATGCAGGCCGTGGCCGGTCATCGCCAGCGATAGCGCCGCCGGGACCACGGAGGCCAGACCATCATCAAGGCTCCAGTCAACGTTCTGGTCGCCTGCCCACATCATGGTGGAATACTTCTGGCTACCGGTATAACCGGCGCGCATAAAGAACAGGATCTCGCCGAGTTTGCCGGTCTCCTGTAACGCTTCATAGTTACATTTCGCCCACAGCGCAGGCCAGGCGTTATGCATGATCTCGGCGCTGACGCCGTTGTGCAGATACGTGTCGGTCGGCAGATATTCGCCGAAATCCGCCATCCAGCCGCTGCAGCCGAGCGCGATCATGTTCTTTTTGATGACGTCTTTGAACCAGTCGTAAGCTTCAGGATTGGTCAGATCGACCACGCCGCCATAGAATTCGCCAAATTCGACCAGATAGTCGCCGCCCGCGGCGTCTTTCGCCAGATAACCGTGTTTAGCGGCTTCGGCGCAGAGGTCCTTATCGCTGGCGACGTACGGGTTGATATAAGAGAGGAACTGTACGCCTTCTTCTTTCCACTGTTTGATACGGCTATCCAGTTGCGGATAGCTGTCACTATTCCACTTCCAGTTCCACATCACGCGTTTGCCGAAAGAGGTCATGCGAATGCCGGACCAGTCCTGAGCCCAAATACCATTCACTTTTACGCCCGCGTTGCGCATGGTATCCAGTTTTTGCTGACAAACTTCCGTGCCGCCCTGGATGCCGAGCGTGACGCCGTCGTAAACCCAGTCAGGCAGCTCCGGCTGGCGACCTAACAGCGCCGTCAGTTTTTCCAGCAGATCGATGTAGGTGTCGGCGCACTCAAAACGCAGCGTAGTTTTACCTTCCCACAGCGCCAGTTCGTGATACTCCGGCGCGCTGAAGTCGAAATTCATATAACAGCTATTATCGACGTGGCAGTAATATTTTTGCGTGCTGACAAAGGTCGGTTGCGGGAAGAAGGTCCAGTAATAGTCGCCGCCGGCGTTCTCTTTACAGTCGGCCTGCCAGGTGACATAGCTGGTTTTGTTACGGCCAACGCCCTGTTCGCTGGTCCACAGCGGGAACGGCTTGCCGCGCAAATCGAAATAAGAGAACTGTTCGCCGCAGCCATAGATATGGTCGTCTGGATTAGCTGCGAGACGTAACCAGATACGGTTGTGGTGCAGGTCGTCGTTTTGCAGATCCAGCTTCAGGCGTCCTGCCTCATCGGCGGAGATGCGAAGAGTGGCGCTAATTGTTGCGCCACGGCTGAATTGTACCAGCCAGCCGTCGGGTAGCTCGCTGACCGTGGCCTCTGTTAATGCAATCTTCTCGTTAAGTTTGTCTTTGATGCTGAAGTTGCCGCGAAACATGTCAATGTCGGCAACGCCCGCGCCAATCCACAGACAGGGGTTTTCGGTCGTATGGCGGAGGAGTAAATGCTGGTGATAGTAGAGCGTAAAGCCATTAATGGATTTATTTATTTGTATATTTAATAGATTCTGGTGTAATGTACTCATAATATTTTAGTCTCCATGAAATAGTGGAATTCGAGTACTATGATGGTGTCGTAACGAGCGCTGATTTTCGTCAGAGCACAAAAGTAAACGCTTTTTATTTGCCTTCGTCCGCCTTACGAATTTCAGCTATTTTTTTACCAAATAACAGTTGTAATACAGCCAAAAGAGCAAACGGCGGCAGGATTGCGGTAAGGGTAGAAATACCCATTGCGCCTTTAATAAGCATTGCACCTGAGGCAATCAATAGTAAAAATACAAGAACGCGGAATACCTTAACTGATATACGCTTATGAACATATTGCCCAACCAGCGATCCCAGAACCATTGTCGGAATACAGAAAATGACCAGCTTAAAGGTGGATATCGTTAATATTCCACTAGATGCCAGGCCGCCAACTACCGCAATGTTATTTGCCGTAAAAAAGGCGTTCAGCGTACCGCGAAAAGCTGCCGGGCCTAAATTGCGTAACATGCCATACATGACCACCGGTGGTCCGTTGGTGGAAAAAGCTGCCCCCAGTGCTCCGGCGACAGCGCCTAAAGGCGCGGCGATCCAACGGCGGTCGTAGACGGGTAGACGAGGAATAAACATACTGTAAAACGAGTAGAGGATTAAGAATCCGCCCAGACCTATTTTCATCATATGATCAGGTAAATAGGAGAGGGCATATAACCCTAGCGGAATACCTAAAAATGAAAAGAAGATAAGCACGGCGGCAGACCGCCAGTCGGTTTCCTTACGTGACAACCAGGTTGCATAAATGGCCGTTGCCGTACCGACAATAACGGATAATGGGGTTGCCATTTTTACCGGTAACATCAGAGTAATGAGCGGCATGGTTGTTAGCCCGCCACCAAAACCAGCACATATCCCCACAAAGGTATAAAGAAACATTAAAGCAATAACGATATACACAACGCCTGCATCTAACATCACACCGTCTGGTGTGAATAAATTAAAAAAATCCATAGTTGTTCCTTCTTGGGTAATCGAACCTTCGAAATCTGGTCCTGATTATTGATAGGAATTAAATATGTTCATTAAGTTCGGGTTGTTTTTTTTGCTATATATATTCCCCTCGAATATTAAAAAACAGATGATGCTGTTGTTCCGGGGAGAGCTGAATTAAATCTATTCCTGAGTTAAACGCATTTGGCGGACAGCTCATGGGTTCAACGGCTAAACCTCTACGATATAATTTTTCGCCGCTATAAATCTGTAGCCACGGTTGATTGGAGCGTGAACTTACTGACAGGGCTTGTTGCGGGTCAGTAATGTGCATTTCCCATTCGGTCCTGTCAGTTTTGAATGTATGGTCAATCTGCTTACCGCCGAGGAATCTCTGGTTTAAATAATTCAAATCCAGTTCGTCAACAGCATGTAAATGGGTTGGATTAGAATGCTCATCAATAGCAAAAACTTGTTTAGCGGGAAGCTGCAGCATATAGCCATCAACAGGCGCTAAGTTACAGGTCAAATAAGGATGGATGCCGACGCCATACGGCGCGGATTTGTCCCCGATGTTTTTACTGATGATTTCTACGGAGAGTCCGCTTTCGTTGTTCAGCGAGTAAATCACCTGCGATATTAACGAAAACGGATAGCCATAACTCGGCGGTAGAAACGCCGTCAGCGTGACTTTTGTCGTCGTCAATTCGCTAACCTGCCAGTTACGCCACGCCAGGAAACCGTGAATAGAAGCGTTAGAAGCGTGTTCATTGATTGGCAACTGA
This sequence comes from Salmonella enterica subsp. diarizonae, assembly GCF_008692785.1. Lineage (GTDB taxonomy): Bacteria > Pseudomonadota > Gammaproteobacteria > Enterobacterales > Enterobacteriaceae > Salmonella > Salmonella diarizonae. Next base: position 92,414 of record NZ_VXJV01000011.1, on the reverse strand, counting down.
TATTCATGCCCGCCATACTGATAACAGCCGTTCGCGATACGGTTAGGCCAGGGAATAAGTACTTTTCCCAGGTGAGCCATCGGCATTTCCGCTGGGTCATGCGGAATGACTAAATGACGATCCTGATACGTTAACCCAGCCAGGCCCGCGCCGACGGTAACGATTTGTGCACGGTAATCACCCGCTGTGAGTAAAATCGTTTTTCCACCACTATGCATAGAGCTACCCCTATAAAACAACGGCATATCTAACAATAGCTTGTTGATATGCCGTATTTTTATGTCACTTTATTTGGCGTTGATATCCAGCAAGCCCGCCGCGACTGCTGGAGCCAGGCCCGGCGCGAGTGGCAGACGAGGAATGACCAGACAGTGCAGCAAGTGATAAATATCTTGCTTGCCGTCCCACACTTTGGTGGTCACTTTGTTATCGGCGTCCAGCTCTTGCCACCAGGAACCATTTTCATAGTCCATCAGGTAATTAATGCAGTAGTCCCACCATTTCTGATACCAGGTTTCGTACTGACGGTCGCCCGTCACCGTGTAGAGCGCATATGCCGTGCCCATTGCTTCCACAATTGGCCAGCGTACACGCTCCCGTACGATCGGCTTACCGTCCCAGCCAACGGTGTAAACGATGCCGTCAGCGCCGTCCGGCGCCCAGGCGTCACGGATAGTGGCATGGAACAAACCTTTAGCGTCCTCCAGTAACCAGGCTGGGGGTTGTTCGCATTTGGCTTCCAGCGCAGCATGGATATGAAGCAATAAGCGGCCCCACTCAATCCAGTGACCTGGCGTACCGCCATAAGCGCGGAAGCGATGTGCCGGATTTTCTTTGTTGTAATCGCGGATTGGGTTCCACTGCGAATCGAAGTGTTCATTAACACGATAATCACCTTTTCTGGCGACATCGTGAATGATGACGGAGGCGACTCTGATCGTGCGGTCGAGCCATTTACGGTCATGGGTGACGTCATAAACAATCAGGAACGCTTCGACGGCGTGCATATTGGCGTTGCCGCCACGGTAGTCTTCGGTTTTGCTGAAGGCTTCATCCCAGGACTCCAGGCACATCTGCTCTTCTTCGCTCCAGAAGTATTTCTCAATAACTTCAATGGTGTAATCCAGCAATTTTCTGGCTTCAGGATGGCCGGTAGTGACGGCGCTGGCCGCGCCCAGCAGGGCGAAGAAGTGTTGATAACCCTGTTTAGAGGCATCCACCACTCCCTGATCGTTAACGCAGGCATACCAGCCGCCGTATTTTTTATCGCGCAGCGCCCCGTTCATGGCTTTGATACCGTGATCGACCAGATCATAAGCGCCCGGTCGGCCCATGGACGCCGCCACGGAATAAACGTGCAGCATACGTGCCGTGATCCAAAGATGGGTGCCCATCTCTTCTTTGATTTGTCCTTTATTTCCCAGCCAGCCGAAGCCTGTCGGCACCGCGGCATTTTTACCGAAATTAAAGATGCGGTCGGTTTCCTGCTCCAGCCAGCGGTTGTGGCTCAACGTGTTAAACCATTTCATTCTTTCATCCTCGTATTAACGGCGTTTCGCCATCATTTCATCGACGATCTCGCCCAGGCGTTGCAATTTAGGGGTGGAAACATCACGTAACATCAGCTCGGTATCCGGTAAACCAATCACCGATGACCAGACCGCGCGTCCCGCCAGGAACCCGGATGCGCCAGCTTCCATCGCGACCCTGACTGCGCGAGGGAACAGTTTTTCGTCCACACCGGAAGAGAGGATGACCCACGGCATATTGATATGCCCATTCAGGCGCTGTGAGGCGGTAAGAAGATCGGAGCGCGCGCCTTTGCCGTAGAGCGGCATTTCAACTTTGTAAAGGTCGGCACCGCTGTCGCCCAACTCTTTGGCCGCATCGATAATCGCCTGCTCGCGATCGAACTTGTCGCCGCAGCGCGGCGGGCGTACAACCGGTTCGATAATGCTCAGCAAACCATTGGAGTGGCATAATTCATTGAATTCTTTAATCATATCCAGACGCTGCTGCGCGTCTTCGTCGCTGCGCCACAGCACCAACAGTTTTAAGGCTTTTGCGCCATCCTGTTTTACCGCCTGCGCATTAATTTTTTTATCAACGACCACGTTATCAACGGGAATACCGTTGCCCGGGATGAAATCATCCGCCGCGACGATCATGGCGCAGCTTTTAGCGACCGCATTTTGTTCTACGGCCTGGCGATAACAGAACTGCTGATCCAGCAGAACGGCAGAGGCATACGGGGAGAGAATTTTCGCCGCATTCACTTTGAAATCCGTCAGCACGCTATCGACAACGGGTGTTTTCGCACCAGCAGCAGCAAACATTAAACGCATTGCCTCACGCTGATCGACAGCCAGCATGGCAAACCCGCCGGACGCTCGCGTAATGTCTTTGATGGTGTAGTTGTTCATTCAATTTTCCTTTATACAGTCGTTACTTTTTTACGTTGGCGGTCAGCCCGGCGCTGATGCGCACCTGTTCCAGGATGGCGCTCCAGTCTTCCTGACCGCGGCCTGCGGCCCGCGCCAGGTTATAAACTTCACGGGAGGCGGCGCCGAGCGGCATCGGTACGTGCAGTTGATTGGCGACATCCAACGCGATGCCAAGATCTTTGTGCGCCAGATCGATCATGAAGGCGGGAGACAGATCCCCTTTCATCACTTTATTCGGCCAGGTGGTGGTGAAATGCCCTTTGCCTGCTGCAGTGCCGTTCATCACTTTTAAAGCCACGTCGAAGGAAAGCCCCAGCGCTTCACATAGCACGGCGGCTTCGGCGGAGAGCGCATTTAGCGCAATACTCATGTAGTTGTTGATCAGTTTTACGCGAATACCCATTCCCGGGCCGCCGGTGTTGACCAGCTCATTACCCATCGCCATCAGCACAGGAGTAGCGTGTTCTACTTGCTGCGCCGTACCGCCTGCCAGCAGCAACAATGTGCCGGTAATCGCGTTGTCGGATGTCCGGCCTACCGGCACGTCCATCATGCTGAACCCTTTGCTCTGCATGTCGGCAATCAGCTTGTCGGTTTGCAGCGGATGAATAGTGGACATATCAATGACCAGCGCTTCACGGGAAAGGGTTTCGCAAACGCCTTGCTCGCCAAATAAAACGGAACGAACCAGCTCGCCGTTCGGGAGCATGGTGATAACAAATTCAGCGCCGATGGTTGCCTGAGCCGGGCTGCTTGCAGGTTGCGCGCCTTTGTCTACCAGACGCTGTACGGCGTCGGGATTAACATCGAAGACGCTGAGTTGATGGCCCTGCTTTAGCAGGTTACTCGCCATAGGGGAGCCCATCTGCCCCAACCCGATAAATGCTATAACTGCCATATCGTTCTCCTGAACACGATGGTGTCATTTTTTGTCATGTGTGAGCATTTTTTCTGTCTGTTTTTGATCGTATTTGTAATTTATGGTCAAAAAATTGACAGCCGTCACTTTTTAAACATTTCGTGAAATTAAAATGGGCCTATCTCAAATGCCTGAGGAATGACCATGATTCGTATTGCTTGTGTAGGTATTACCGTGATGGATCGCATCTATTACGTGGAAGGATTACCGACAGAAGGGGGTAAATATGTGGCGAAGCGCTATACGGAAGTGGGCGGCGGGCCTGCGGCGACCGCTGCCGTGGCTGCGGCGAAATTGGGCGCGCAGGTGGACTTTATTGGCCGTGTGGGCGATGACGACACCGGAAACAGTCTGCTGGCGGAGCTGGAGTCCCTGGGGGTTAATACCCGCTATACCCGCCGCTATACGCAGGCGATGTCGTCGCAGTCAGCGATTATGGTGGACGCCAAAGGAGAGCGGATCATCGTTAATTATCCCAGCCCGGATTTATTACCTGACGCCGACTGGCTTAACGACATCGATTTTTCGCAGTGGGATGTGGTGTTGGCGGATGTGCGCTGGCATGACGGCGCGAAGCAGGCCTTTACGCTGGCGCGTCAGGCTGGCGTCATGACCGTTCTGGATGGCGATATTACGCCGCAGGATATTAGCGAGCTGGTGGCGTTAAGTGACCACGCCGCCTTCTCCGAGCCGGGACTGGCACGTTTGACGGGGATGAGTGAAACCATGGATGCGCTAAAAAAATCACAAACGCTCACAAATGGACATGTCTATGTCACGCGAGGCAGTGAAGGCTGCAACTGGTTGGAAAAAACGACGGTACGCCACCAACCGGGTTTTACCGTGGAGGTGGTGGATACTACCGGCGCGGGCGATGTTTTTCATGGTGCACTGGCATTTGGCCTGGCAAGCGGATACGCCATCGAAGAGGCTGTCAGATTCGCCAGCGGCGTTGCTGCGCTGAAGTGTACGCGCCCGGGTGGCCGGGCGGGTATCCCTGATTGTGAGCAAACCCGATCTTTCCTGTCACTTTTTGTATAATATGGGCAGTAGGAAGCTTTTAGAGGAATGCTCATGAGTCTTACCGAACTGACCGGTAATCCGCGACACGATCGACTGTTAATGCTCATTGATGAGCGCGGCTATATGAATATCGATGAGTTAGCCAGTTTGTTGGAGGTCTCTACCCAGACGGTTCGCCGCGATATTCGTAAATTAAGCGAGCAGGGGCTGATTACGCGTCATCACGGTGGCGCTGGCAGAGCGTCCAGTGTGGTCAATACCGCCTTTGAGCAGCGAGAGGTCTCCTGGACGCAAGAGAAAAAAGCCATTGCGGAAGCCGTGGCTGACTATATTCCGGATGGCTCCACGATATTTATCACGATTGGAACGACGGTTGAGCAGGTGGCGCGCGCGCTGCTCAACCATAATCATCTGCGCATTATCACCAATAGCCTGCGCGTCGCGCACATTCTTTATAATAACCCTCGCTTTGAAGTGATGGTGCCTGGCGGCACTCTGCGACCGCATAATAGCGGCATTATCGGGCCATCCGCGACGGCGTTTGTCGCGGGGTTCCGGGCGGACTATCTCGTCACCAGCGTAGGCGCGATAGAGAGCGATGGCGCGTTGCTGGAGTTTGATGTTAACGAAGCCAGCGTAGTGAAAACGATGATGGCCCACTCGCGACACATCCTGCTTGCCGCCGATCATACGAAATACCATGCTTCTGCGGCGGTTGAGATCGGCAATGTGTCACAGATTACCGCTCTGTTTACGGATGAGTATCCCGGTCCGGCATTACAGAATTTACTTCAATCCCAGCAAATCGAAGTGGTTCAGGTGAGTCCTTCGCTGGACGACGCCGTTTCAGCGTGACAAGCGCCCTTGCGCCGGATGGTCGCGTCAGCGCTTTATCCGGCCAATAAAACGGCGCTGTGATGCAGGCGATATTGAACATCGTCTGCGTTTCTATTGTCTTTTTGTTAATTGATTTATAAAGGGATACATAGTCAAACTTCTCCTTTCCCGCTACAGTTATTCATCCCCGGTTAGCAAGGAGAATGCCATGCTCTATATCTTTGATTTAGGTAATGTGATTGTCGATATCGACTTTAACCGCGTATTAGGTGTGTGGAGCGACCTGAGTCGAGTACCGCTGGCTTCGCTGAAGCAAAAATTTACGATGGGCGAGACTTTTCACCAACATGAACGCGGTGAGATAACTGACGAAGCGTTTGCTGAAGCTTTCTGCCATGAAATGGCATTATCGCTCAGTTATGAACAGTTCTCGCACGGCTGGCAGGCGGTATTTGTCGGATTACGGCCCGAAGTGATTGCTATCATGCATAAACTGCGCGAGCAGGGGCATCGAGTGGTGGTGTTATCCAATACTAACCGACTGCATACCCACTTCTGGCCGGAGGAATATCCGGAGGTTCGCGCTGCCGCCGACCATATCTATTTATCGCAGGATTTGGGAATGCGTAAGCCCGAAGCGCGTATTTATCAGCACGTCCTGCAGAAGGAGGGATTTTCCGCCGCTGATGCGGTCTTTTTCGACGACAACGCCGATAATATAGAAGGGGCCAACCAGTTGGGGATCACCAGCATCCTGGTGAAGGATAAAACTACTATCCCTGACTATTTCGCGAAGCTGTTATGCTAAAAACCGTTCACCAAAAAGCTGGATGCCATACACGCCCTGTTCGGGCCTGGCTCAAGCTATTATGGCAGCGTATCGATGAGGATAATATGACGACTCTGGCGGGAAATCTCGCCTATGTCTCATTACTCTCCTTAGTACCGCTTATTGCCGTCGTTTTTGCTCTTTTCGCTGCGTTTCCGATGTTTTCTGATGTCAGCATTCAGTTACGCCATTTTATCTTCGCTAACTTTATGCCAGCCACCGGGGATGTGATTCAGCGCTATATTGAGCAGTTTGTCGCTAACTCCAACAAAATGACGGCGGTGGGCGCCTGTGGACTGATTGTGACGGCATTGCTGTTGATGTATGCCATTGATAGCGCCTTAAATACTATCTGGCGCAGCAAACGCACACGACCAAAAGTGTACTCTTTTGCGGTATACTGGATGATCCTTACGCTCGGCCCGCTACTCGCTGGCGCCAGCCTGGCGATCAGCTCCTATCTGCTTTCTTTACGCTGGGCCAGCGAGCTGAATACGGTCATCGACAATGTATTGCGCATCCTTCCGTTGCTGCTTTCGTGGCTCTCATTCTGGTTACTTTACAGTATTGTCCCAACGACTCGTGTACCGAACCGTGACGCCCTTGTCGGCGCGTTTGTCGCGGCTTTACTGTTCGAGGCCGGAAAGAAAGGTTTCGCGCTTTATATCACCATGTTCCCGTCATATCAGCTTATTTATGGCGTACTGGCGGTGATCCCAATCCTGTTTGTCTGGGTATACTGGACCTGGTGTATAGTCTTGCTTGGCGCAGAAATAACTGTCACTCTCGGGGAATACCGAAAACTCAAACAAGCCGCAGAACAAGAAGAAGCTGACCAACCATGATTGCATTAATTCAACGCGTAACCCGTGCCAGCGTCACCGTGGAGGACGAGGTGACGGGTGAAATTGGCCCAGGACTTTTGGTGTTATTGGGTGTCGAAAAAGAAGATGACGAACAAAAAGCGAATCGTCTGTGCGAGCGCGTGCTGGGATACCGTATCTTCAGCGATGCCGACGGCAAGATGAATCTGAACGTACAACAGGCTGGCGGCAGCGTGCTGGTGGTGTCGCAGTTTACGCTGGCGGCCGATACCGAGCGTGGTATGCGACCGAGCTTTTCCGGCGGCGCTGCGCCGGAGCGCGCGCAGGCGCTTTATGCATATTTTGTCGAACGTTGCCGCCAGCAGGCAATACACACGCAAACCGGACGCTTCGCTGCCGATATGCAGGTTGAGCTGGTTAATGACGGTCCCGTGACATTCTGGATTCAGGTATGAGCCAACTTCCGGCGTGGCCGCGGATAACAAGAGAGAGTACTGCTATGTATCACCTTCGGGTTCCGCAAACAGAAGAAGAATTAGAACGTTACTACCAGTTTCGCTGGGAGATGCTGCGTAAACCGCTGCACCAGCCGAAAGGGTCGGAACGGGATGGCTGGGATGCGTTGGCGCACCATCAAATGGTGGTGGACGAAGAAGGAAATTTAGTGGCAGTGGGCCGCCTGTACATCAATGCAGATAACGAGGCCTCTATCCGTTTTATGGCTGTACATCCCTCGGTACAGGATAAAGGGCTGGGGACATTAATGGCGATGACTCTGGAGTCTGTCGCCCGTCAGGAAGGCGTTAAGCGCGTCACCTGCAGCGCGCGCGAAGATGCGGTTGAGTTCTTTGCCAAACTCGGATTTGTCAATCAGGGGGAGATTACTACGCCCACAACCACGCCAATCCGCCATTTTCTGATGATTAAACCGGTAGCCTCGCTGGATGATATCCTGCATCGCGGCGACTGGTGCGGGCAGCTTCAGCAGGCCTGGTATGAGCACATTCCATTGAGTGAAAAGATGGGGGTGCGCATTCAGCAGTACACCGGGCAAAAATTTATTACCACGATGCCGGAAACCGGTAATCAAAATCCGCATCACACGGTGTTTGCCGGCAGCCTGTTCTCCCTGGCGACGCTGACCGGATGGGGGCTTATCTGGCTGATGCTCCGTGAACGCCACCTGGGTGGGACGATTATTCTTGCCGACGCCCATATTCGCTACAGCAAACCGATTAGCGGAAAGCCAAACGCAGTGGCTGATTTGGGGTCGTTAAGCGGTGATTTGGACAGGCTGGCGCGGGGTAAAAAAGCGCGTGTCCAGTTGCAGGTTGAACTCTTGGGTGGCGATACCACCGGGGCAATTTTCGAAGGTATTTATATCGTGCTACCTGCGAAACCATTCGGCCCGTATGAAGAGGGCGGGAATGAGGAAGAGTAGCTGGACATATCCAACTACTCGATGAAGGCATCCGCTGGTAGTTTAAAGCGTTGTGTAAGCGCTTTAATATGATTAACCGTTAGTGCTCTGCGGCCATTTAAGATGTTGCTGACGTTCGATTTAGAACCAAGTTCGTTGGCAAGATCTGCTGCTTTGAGACCGTATTGATCCATGAGCGTTCGCAATACTGAAACGCCAGGGGGCGTTTTCTCCAGGTGTTGGTTGAGTGCTTTGAATTCCGGCGCATGTTTTTCGTATTCACTGATTCGGGCACAGAGCAATTCAAATAGTGGGTTTTCAAGATCGTCGTGGTCGACCAGAAACTCCACTAGCGCTAGTGCCCTGCGATACTCATTGTCATTTCGGTCTTCCCCCATCAGTGGGACGGTTTTTACCGCATCGCTGAAGGTATCAACGATCTTTTTTGCGCTGGTTGCATCCATCTGACGATGAGTTCTCATTCTTTATTACCCCGATAATATGCGGTCAGTTTGTCATATTCGGCATGGGAAACGATATGTTTCACAAATATCTTATGTAACCTGAAATCTATGTAGGAAATGAGTCTCAGGCTATTACCAGAAACATCAATCACCCACCATTTATCTCTGTACTTAAAATTATCCAGTGAAGGAATATACCGCTTCATCTCTTCAGGCTGAGTGAATGTTTTTTTCTCAAGAACATTCAGCAACTCAGTGAGGGCAAGCTCATGGTTTGGATACATGAGCATCGCTTCATTGAACGGTTTTCGGCTGATAACATGCACAATGTAGTTCCATTACAAAGTTTTCAACCTGAAAATAATTTAGCGCAACGTCATAAAGTTTTCAAGTTGAAAACAAAATTGAATTTTAGGTCATTTTGCCTGTTGATGGCTTACAACACGCCAGGCCATATCTCGCATGGCGCTTCGTGCCGCCTGGCTCACGCCTCCGAGCTGGAAAAAGCCATGAATGACACCGAGAGCGCTGGCAAGTACATTCCACATCCTGTTCCTGGAACCGTTGATACAGGGCCTCGCCCTCATCGCGCAGTGGGTCGAATTCGGCAGTAATGATGTGCGTGGATGGCAGACCGGCGAAGTCCTCACGCCAGAGCGGACTGGCTTCAGGATGCAGTGGATCGGTTCGCGGCATATACATCTCGTAGCCTGAAAGCAGCGTGTCACGCGTGATAATGTAATCCAGCCCATTACAGGTGTAGCTCGCAAACCTGGCGGTTGCGTCCAGCATGGGGTAGATCAGAATCAGCTGTGCAGGTTGCCATTGACGGGCGGCTTTCAGGCGTAGCGCAGTGACCAGCGCCAGATGCCCACCCGCGCTGTCACCGGCAAGCGTAATGTTCTCGCGATCTATCCCCAGTTTCTGGGCATATTTCCAGATAGTATTGGCTCCGGTTTCGGCATCGTTATGTGCGGCCGGGAAGGTGTGCTCTGGTGCAAGTCGGTACTGCGCCGCAATCACGCGACAACGGCTGTAAAAAGCTAACTGCCTTAACTGGTTATCGTGAGTGGCAAAACCGCCGCTGACAAAGCAACCACCATGATAATAAATGATGCAGGGTAATTTCCCTGTGGCATTGAGCGGCGAAACCACGCGAAACGTCATGGCATTGAGTTCAATATCTTCAACCTGGACGCGGGTTTCAGTTTCTCCTGCCAGTGTCGTGCTGGCGATGTAGCCCGCCCTCCGGTCATCAATATTCTGTTCGCGAGAAGAGGGGCGTCCCGCCGCGATAAATTCCTCCACTAACTGCGCAATCCCGCTTTCCAGTGCCATTTTTCATTGCCTTTATCTGTATGGATATACAGTTTTATAACCCGATTTGGTACGAATGAAAATGGGAAAATTGGGCTGCGTACGATTCTGGAAAGCGGCTCGCAAAAATAAAAATCGTTCGCGTAATAACTATTTTCTCGTCAGTCTCAGGTGTATGTTGTTTGAAAAATAAGCGCGAATGATATACTGGAGGTATATGTGAGTATGATGGCTGGGATGGATATGGGCAGAATTTTACTCGATTTATCAGACGATGTGATTAAACGGCTTGACGATCTCAAGGTGCAACGCAACCTACCTCGTGCAGAACTCTTGCGGGAGGCTGTTGAGCAGTATCTGGAAAGACAGGATCGGGCTGAGACCACAATTTCGAAAGCATTGGGGCTCTGGCAAGGCTGTGAGGAAGATGGCGTTGAATACCAACGTAAACTTCGTGAGGAATGGTAATGGTCAAAGGGTCTGCGCTTTTTGATACCAATATCCTCATCGACCTGTTTAGCGGTCGTATTGAAGCGAAACATGCGCTGGAAGCGTATCCGCCACAGAATGCGATTAGCCTTATCACATGGATGGAAGTGATGGTGGGCGCTAAGAAATATCATCAGGAAAACCGCACGCGAATTGCATTAAGTGCGTTTAATGTTATTGGTGTGACACAAGAAATCGCGGAACGAAGCGTTATTGTCAGGCAGGAGTATGGCATGAAACTCCCGGATGCGATCATTCTGGCCACTGCACAAGTCCATCGTTGTGAGCTTGTGACGCGTAATACAAAAGACTTTGCCGGCATTCCAGGAGTGATCACGCCGTATCACTTGTAGACCGGACGGCAAACTTCGCCCGGTCTGAGTAAAAAACTTATTCCCCTTCGCCAGGGAACAGGAACGGGTTGATGGAACTGCGGGCGAAGCCCTCCTGTTCCATGCGCGCGTCCAGCACCAGCGAGGCGAGATCGTCGGCAACGGCTTCGACTTTCGGGTCTTTTTCCTGATACAGAATCTTCAGGTAAGTCCCGCAATCGCCACAGCTTTCGGCCTTCACCGCGGCCTGCTCATTTTCCAGCGACCAGTAGTGTAAGTCGCGGCTCTGTTCGCAGTTACTGCATTTTACGCGTACTACATGCCACTCGGTTTCGCACAGGTTACAGTGCAGATAACGCAGCCCCTGCGTGGTACCGATCTGCACCATGCTGGAGACCGGCATCGAACCGCACACCGGGCAATACTGGCGCGCTTCGCCATATTCCGCGCGGGCTTTGCCTGGGATCAGGCTGGCCATTTGCGCCCAGTAAAGGGAGAGCGCGGCCCAGATAAACGGGGCTTTATCGCTGCTGACGGAGGCAAAATCCGAGGCAAACAGCGCGTTCGCCATCTGCTCCAGCTCCTGCTCTGATGCTTTCTCCAGATTCTCGATCACCGCCAGCGCGGGGCCGCTCATCTCGGGTTTTAGCTCGGCAATCAACGAATTCAGCAGTTTTTGCCAGTGCTTGTCACGCGGCAGCACATGGATATCCAGCGGCGGCTTGCCCTGTTCGTTCGCTTCTTTAATGCGTGCGGTTAGATCCATTTCCAGCGGATGGTCGTACAGCACCACTTCCTGCGCGTGCGCGATAAGCGCGGCAAAACGCAGATAATCGCCCAGCGGATTATTTTCAGCCAGCTCGCGCAGACGTTCGGCGCGGCGGTTGTAGACGTTTTTGAGTCGGGGGAACAATAACGGCGGAATCATATCCGCCGTACGTTTCTCGCTCGAACCCAGCTCATCTTGCGGGATTATGCGAATACTCATTCAGTTTCTTTTTCCGTTGTCTTGCGGACTTCTCGGTACCAGCGTGGGTGATGTTTCTTCGCCCACGACCGGGTTACCCAGCCTTCCACCATCGCGGTAATGGTGCCTTTCACCCAAAGGGCGGCGTAGATATGCACCATGATAACCACAATTAACGCTACTGCGGCAAAAGAATGCAACATTAACGCGAATCGGATCACCGGGATTGAGAAAGCAGGCGCAAAATACGGACGCCAGATAATCACCCCGCTCACCAGCAGCAGCACCAGGAAGATAATCGCCGCCCAGAATACGCATTTCTGACCGAAGTTATAACGCCCGGTGTCACCCACTTCCTCGTTGACGACGATCTTACGAATATTCTTCGCCCAAAAGATATCATCCCGATTGATTAGATTGTGGTGCCAGTAGCGGAAAAACATGATGATAAACGAGGCAAACATAACAACGCCTACAAACGGGTGCAGAATTCGCGCCAGTTGTGGGGTGCCCATGATATGCATCAGCCAGTTGAAGGATGGGAATAAAAAGCCCAGCCCGCTCACCGCCGCCAGCACGAAGCAGAAGGCGACGATCCAGTGGTTGATGCGTTCCGGCGCCGTATAGCGCACGATGGTGTCACGTCGTTTCATTTGCGCACCTCGTCTTTCTCTTCATGCAGGTTATCATCTTCCTCTTCCGCACGGTTCGGACCGACGCCGACATAGTGGAAGACGCTGGCGGCAAAGGTCGCGGCAAAACCGAACGCGGCGAGCGGTTTCCAGACGCCTTTCCAGAACTTGACGGTTTCGCTGATTTCCGGATTCTCCGGCAGACCGTGATACAGATTCGGCTTGTCGGCATGGTGTAGCACGTACATGACATGCGTACCGCCTACACCCGCCGGATCGTACAGACCCGCGTTGTCATAACCCCGGGTTTTTAGTTCCGCCACCCGCTCGCCCGCCAGCGTTTTCATGTCCTCTTTCGAGCCAAAATGAATGGCGCCAGTTGGACAGGTCTTCACGCAGGCCGGTTCCTGGCCGACCACCACGCGGTCAACGCACAGCGTACATTTATAGACGCGGTTATCTTCCGGGTTAAGGCGCGGCACGTTGAATGGGCAGCCAGCGATACAGTAGCCGCAGCCGATACACTGCTCGGACTGGAAGTCGACAATGCCGTTGGCATACTGGATGATAGCCCCTTCCGCCGGACATGCCTTCAGGCAGCCGGGATCGGCGCAGTGCATACAGCCATCCTTACGGATCAGCCATTCCAGTTTGTCGTTCTGTTCCACTTCCGAGAAGCGCATCACCGTCCAGGATTTAGCGGTTAAGTCCGCCGGGTTATCGTAGACCCCGACGTTATTGCCCACTTCATCACGGATATCGTTCCACTCTGAGCACGCCACCTGACACGCTTTACAGCCGATACAGGTGGTGACGTCGATGAGTTTCGCCACCTCTTCCTGATGGTCCCGCGCCTGGGGCGCGGGGGTGAAACCGTTAGTGGCGGAACGACGAATGATGTCTTGCGATTGATAAGCCATAGGTCGTCTCCGTTACACCTTTTCCACATTCACAAGGAAGGATTTAAACTCCGGCGTCTGCGTGTTCGCATCGCCGACGAAAGGCGTTAACGTATTGGCGATAAAGCCTTTTTTCGCCACGCCTTCATAGCCCCAGTGAATAGGAATACCGATGGTATCGATATCCTTGCCGTCCGCTTTCAGCGTGCGAATACGCTTGGTCACTACTGCTTTGGCTTTGATATAGCCGCGGTTCGAGGAGACCTTCACGGTATCGCCATGCGCGATGCCGAGCTTATTCGCCAGCTTCTCGCCAATTTCCACAAACTGTTCCGGCTGGGCGATAGCATTAAGCAACGCGTGCTTGGTCCAGTAGTGGAAGTGCTCGGTCAGACGGTAAGTGGTTCCGACATACGGGAATTTATCCGCTTTACCCAGCGCGTCGGCATCGTCTTTAAAGATACGGGCGGCAGGGTTAGAGATAACGTTCGGGTGCAGCGGGTTAGTGCCCAGCGGCGTTTCAAACGGTTCGTAGTGTTCCGGGAACGGCCCTTCCGCCATCTTATCGATGGCAAACAGGCGGCCCATCCCTTCTGGTTGCATGATAAATGGCCCGACGTCGCTGCCCGGCGCGGCGGCGCTGTAGTCCGGAATATCCCATCCGGCCCATTTTCCGCCTTCCCATTTCAGGAGCTGACGTTTCGGGTCCCACGGATTGCCCTGTGGATCTGCGGAGGCGCGGTTATAGAGGATGCGGCGGTTAAGCGGCCATGCCCATGCCCAGCCCAGCGTGTTGCCGAGACCAGACGGGTCGGCATTATCACGACGCGCCATCATGTTGCCTTCCGGCGTCCAGCTACCGGCGAAAATCCAGCAGCCGCTGGAAGTCGTACCGTCATCGCGCAGTTGCGCGAACGAACTGAGCTGTTGGCCTTTCTTCACCACCACCGCGCCGGTTGCCGGGTCGATAAGATCGGCTAATGCTTTACCGTTACTCTCCATCGCCACTTCTTCAGAGGCGGGTTCGTATGGTTTGGTGTAGTTCCAGGTCATATTCAGCACCTGTTCCGGGTTGGCGCCGCCCTGTTCAGAGTACATCTTACGCAGGCGTAAGAAGATACCGGCGAGGATTTCGCCGTCGGTCATGGCAATCCCCGGGGCGTCCGCGCCCTTCCAGTGCCACTGTAACCAGCGACCGGAGTTAACGATGGAACCATTTTCCTCGGCAAAGCAGGTGGAAGGCAGACGGAACACTTCGGTCTGGATTTTCGCGGGATCAACGTCGTTCGACTCACCGTGGTTTTGCCAGAAGGTGGACGTTTCGGTGTTGAGCGGATCGATAGTCACCAGGTACTTCAGTTTGGAAAGCGACGCGACCACTTTGTTTTTGTTCGGGAATGAGGCCACCGGGTTAAAGCCCTGGCAGATATAACCGTTGACCTTGCCCTGTTTCATCATCTCGAAGTACTGCAGCACATCATACCCTTTGTCCCACTTCGGCAGCCAGTCGAAGCCCCAGCTATTTTCCGCTGTCGCTTTATCACCAAAGAAGGCCTTCATCATCGAGACGAAGAATTTCGGGTAGTTGCCCCAGTAGTTGACCTGATCCTTCAGCAATGGTTTCGGCGTATTGGCAGCCAGATAGGTTTGCAAATCGGTCTGTTTTTCGCTCGGCAGCGTCAGGTAGCCCGGCAGACTTTGCGACAGCAGTCCTAAGTCGGTCAGCCCCTGAATGTTGGAGTGACCGCGCAGGGCGTTAACGCCGCCGCCTGCCATCCCCATGTTGCCGAGCAGAAGCTGGATCATCGCCATGGTGCGGATATTCTGCGCGCCGATGGAGTGCTGCGTCCAGCCCAGCGCGTACAGGAACGACGCGGTTTTATCTTTTGCGCTGGTTTCTGCAATGTACTCGCACACTTTCAGGAAGTCCGCTTTCGGCGTACCGCAGATATTTTCTACCACATCCGGCGTGTAACGAGAGACATGCTGTTTCAACAGATTCCAGACACAGCGCGGGTGTTGCAGTGTCGTATCGCGTTTGGCAAAGCCGTTTTCGTCCAGCTCATAGTGCCAACTGGTTTTATCGTACTGCCGCTTGTCTGCGTCATAGCCGGTGAACAGACCATCATCGAAGCCAAAATCTTCACGCACGATCAGGCTGGCATTGGTATAGGCCTCGGTGTATTCACGATTGTATTTTTCGTTGGTCAGCAGATACAGCATCACGCCTGACAAGAAGGCAATGTCAGTACCCGAGCGTATTGGCGCATAGAAATCGGCCACCGACGCGGTACGCGTGAAGCGCGGATCGACCACAATCAGCTTCGCGCCGTTGTGAATTTTAGCTTCCATCGCCCAGCGGAACCCGACCGGGTGAGCTTCCGCAGCGTTACCGCCCATCACCACGACGAGGTTGGCGTTCTTGATGTCGACCCAGTGGTTGGTCATCGCACCGCGACCAAATGTTGGAGCAAGACTTGCTACCGTTGGTCCGTGTCAGACACGCGCCTGGTTGTCGACCGCGAGCATACCCAGCGCGCGGGAGAATTTTTGCGTTAAATAACCCGTCTCGTTACTGGATGCGGAAGCGCACAGCATCCCGGTAGTGAGCCAGCGGTTAACGGTAACGCCTTCGGCGTTCTGCGCCTGGTAGTTGGCGTCGCGATCTTCCTTCATCAGTTTAGCGATGCGGTCAAACGCTTCTTCCCAGCTGATCTGTTGCCACTTATCTGAACCAGGCGCGCGGTATTCCGGGAATTTCAGGCGACTTTCAGAGTGGATGAAATCCACCAGACCGGCCCCTTTCGGGCACAGCGCGCCACGGTTTACCGGATGATCCGGGTCCCCTTCGATATGGAAAATAGATGCTTTGGCGTTTTTCGCACCGTCGCCGAGGCTGTACATCAACAGCCCGCAGCCAACGGAACAGTAGGTGCAGGTGTTACGGGTTTCGCGGGTGCGCAGCAGTTTATATTGCCGTGTTTCCGCTAGCGCTACGCCGGGCGCGAAGCCCAGTGCCGCTGCCGTGGTGCCTGCCATACCGCCAGCGCAGATCTTAAAGAACTGCCTTCTGCTGACCTGCATGGTTTGCTCCTTGTTTCGACATTGTCACTTCTCTTTCACATTTCTCTATCCGAAACGCTCAGGGAGTGGTTGTTATTTTTCTTTGCGGGCGGGCCCGCAAAAGTTCAGAATTGGGTAAATTTTCCTCCATCCGGGAGGAGTTGTGACAGAATACCATAATGTTGGTGTGTGTGTTCTTATATGGTTAAAAGAAAGTGAACAATATACTGTCTGAAGAAGTCCTAAATGTGACTAATTTCACAACCTCACGCCAGTTGACTCTCTGGAAACGCGAGGATTTGCAGCACCCCCAACTTGATGATGTTGCCGAGGAAGTGCCTGTTGCGCTGGTGTATAACGGCATTTCGCATGTCGTTATGATGGCTTCTCCGAAAGATCTGACGCATTTTGCAATGGGGTTTTCTCTGTCGGAAGGGATCATTGACAGCCCGCGTGACGTTTTTGGCATGGACATTGTGCCGTCCTGTAACGGACTCGAAGTGCAGATAGAACTTTCCAGCCGCCGCTTTATGGGGCTGAAAGAACGCCGCCGCGCGCTGGCGGGTCGCACTGGCTGCGGCGTGTGTGGCGTTGAACAGCTCAATGACATCGGTAAGCCAGTGCAGCCGCTACCGTTTACCCAAACCTTCAATCTCGCTAACCTTGATCGCGCGTTAAAGCATCTGAATGATTTTCAACCGACGGGTAAGCTGACCGGTTGTACTCATGCTGCTGCATGGGTGACGTCATTTGGCGATCTGGCTGGCGGTCATGAGGATGTCGGGCGTCATGTCGCGCTTGATAAACTTTTAGGCCGTCGCGCCGTTGAAGGTGAATGCTGGCACCAGGGCGCGGTGCTGGTTTCCAGTCGCGCCAGTTATGAAATGGTACAGAAGTCGGCGATGTGCGGCGTGGAGATCCTGTTTGCCGTGTCGGCCGCGACAACGCTCGCGGTTGACGTCGCTGAACGGTGTAATCTTACTCTGGTGGGGTTCTGTAAGCCGGGCCGGGCGACGGTTTATACCCATCCGCAACGATTGATCGATGCATAATTTATATTCAATTAATTTGAAATAGAATGGCAAACCCTTCCGCTTTTAGTTGTTTAGGTATCAGCCTATTATTTATCTTATCAAGGCACCGCACCTTAACCAAACAACAAACCGGAAGGATTTACATCATGAAAACAATCAAAAATTTTGTCGCAGTTATCGCTCTTGCTACCTCTTTCGGCGCATTTGCTGCCCAGTCTGTGACCGCAACCGGTACGACGCTGGAAAACACCGAAGCGAAGATTGCCGCTCAGGCTGAACAAGCAGGCGCAAGCGCTTATAAAATTACCCAGGCATATACCGGCAACCGCGTACATATGACCGCTGAACTGCTGAAATAACAATCGCTATACCGTCGAAAGAGCGCTCTTGAGGCGTTTTGTTGCTCTCACTGATTTAACAGCGCAATAAATGCTTCATAGCCGTCTAATCTGCGAACCGTGTCGGCCGGATGGCGGCATATAACGCTCGCCAGATAACTGAAGATTTTCAGCTCGTGACGCGCAGCAGCGGCAGCGCAGGCGAGCAGCACGCGGTCAACGGGCTCATTATTAACTTGCACAGGGTGCGCCAGGGTGATAAAAAATCCGCGGAAACGTGATTCCCGTTCGCTCCAGCAGTGGGGGATGGCGAGGTGATTGATAATCAGGTTCTCGCCTTCGTTTTCCCTGGCGCAGATTCGCAGCGCGTCATCCTCGGTGATGTGGGCCTGGCTCACTAACCGGTCACAAATTTGCCTGGTGATGGTATTCCAGTCTTCCCCTGGGATATTCGGGTAATGAAAACTTCCTGCCTTAGAAAAGAAGCGTTCAGGCTGTTGGCGAATAAAGGCCGTGGCAAGAAAGTTTTTGATCTGCTCGGTAGCGGAGGCGGTAATGATATTCCTGAACGACAGTACATTCTTTTGCCCCTCATCGAGCAAATAGTGGCTGTTATTGATGATAAGGACCGGAACAATCTCCTGACTTATCGCCTTCACCTCGCCGGGCGTTCGCGCAATCATGACCCGACAATTCAGCACATCCCGTTCAATGGCCTGCTGATTAATGGTAGCAATCGCATTTTGATCGGATAACAAAACGATAGGACGCCGCTCATTCTGATGTCGCTCCAGGGCGCAGGCAAAATAGAGGCCGATCAGATCGCTATCGAACAGCGGAATCTCTACCTGCTCACGCAACTGGGCGATAAAGCACAGGCTCATGTCGAACGCGGCGGGCCACGCGGACTTCAGGTTATTCATACTGCTCTGACGATGCTCCGGTAACCATATGGGCGCGGATACGCATCTGAGCAGATGACCGGTAATGTTATCAATGAGTTGGGTATCAATAATGTTCAACGAGGCGGCACCGGGGACGCGTTGCAGTAGAGAACATACGGCGTCAGCGGAGAGGGTCATTGCCTGCTGTTGCTGTGTTTCCAGAAGGCCGATAAGCGTTCCGAACGCGTTCTCGCCCATGTCGATCCCTCCCTGCGCCACCGCCTTTTTCAGTGACGTATGCCGACATTCCGGCCATGCGGTAGTGAGCTGATTGCGCAGGGCGTAAACCGCCAGCGTCAGGCTGGCGAGATACTCGCCAGGCACGAGGGGAAAATCATCCACCTCTTCACATGCCTGCTGCAACTGTTCAATAACTGTTCGCGTAATGCCCGGTAAGGGAATCAGCAGCGGATCTTTTTTCAGCAGATTCGCCAGCAGAATAATGCGCTTTTCCTCCGGTTCATCGATGAAATGCCCAACGCCCGGACGGCTGGCCATGCAGAATGCGCGTTCATAACGCTGTTTCAGGCGCGGCAATCTGTCCGTCACCCACGTCTCCGGTAAATTGAGCGCCGACGCGAGCTGGGCGCGGGTGGAAAAGGCCTGCAATAACAGGAATGCCAGCAACCGATCGTCATTATCATGCCGTTGCAGCAACTGGAAAAAGCGACGTCTGTCCACAATGTCCAGTTGATAACCCGCATTACCGCCAGGCTGAATACGCGCTTTATCGCTGAGCGTGAAGTTCAGGTAATCAATATCGCGCAGAATGGTGCGGCTCGAAACGCCAGTGTGTCGCGCCAGTTCGCTCAACGACCATCGCTGCTGTTCAAGGAGCTCGACAAGGGTTAACTGGCGTTCGTTTAACATTATCTCACCTGACGAAAATCGCTGAAGGCACTGACCTTATCCGCCGTCAGCGAGGCCAGTAGTTCGCGGACCAGAGTGAACAGCGCGTCGTAATCCGTCGCCGAAATCATGCCGCTGTTGGCGTGCAGATAGCGGGTCGGCAGGCACAGCGCCGCCACCGGACGACCGCCGCCCATCACGTTGTAGCGTCCGCCGTCTGTCGCCCCGGTTTTCATGGTGCAGAACTGCAGAGGCGCCTGGCTGCTTTGCGCGCGCTCTTTTAACGCGGCGACCAGCCGTTGATTGGGGAAATAGCGTTTATCAAACAGCATTAGCCCCGGTCCGGCGCCCAGCTTCAGCGGATATTTGATGCTATCGATGCCGGGCACGTCGCCTGCAACCGCCGTATCCATCACGATCACCACGTCGGGCTTGATATGCTCCGCCGAGGTTTGCGCTCCGCGCAGCCCAACCTCTTCTTCCACGCAGCCGACGCCGTAAAGCGTAATTTCAGGGTTATCTACCGCCTGTAAAAGCTCCGCCATCAGGGCGCAGCCGACGCGGTTATCCAGCGCTTTGCCGACAATCCTGTCCTCGCCCCAACAGGCGAAATTCGCCTCCGGGCTGATAAAATCGCCGATGGCGATGCCGCGTTTTTCCACCTCTTCACGGCTGCTCGCGCCAATATCAATAAACATCTCATCAAACGAGAGCGGCTGTTGTTTCTGCTTTTCCGTTAAAGCGTGCGGCGCAACGGAGCCGATAATACCGGGAATTTTCAATCCTTTGTGGGTGCGAATCGTGACACGATGATTGAGCATCGACTGATTCCACCAGCCGCCTATCGTGGTGAAGCGCAAAAAACCGCTATCGTCGATATGTGTCACCATAAAGCCGACTTCATCCATATGGCCGACAATCGCCACTTTCGGCCCGCGGTTGCCTTTGCGGGCGACAAAGCTGCCGAGGCCGTCAAAGGTGATTTCATCCACGCAGGGGTCCAGCGTATTGATCAAAATCGAGCGAACTTCCTGTTCATCGCCGCTGACGGCGCTGGCTTCGCATAGCTGCTGAAGTAAATCAATGTTCATGGGCAAGCTCCTGCTGCGCGGCTTTACGCCTGAGCCACAATCCTTTCAAAAGGATAATTAACGAAATGTTCAGCGCCAGACCAATCGCCAGCACCAGATAAAATGCCCCTACCGGTGACATCAGACCAATCAGCGGGTCAAAGATACCTAAACCTGGCGCCAGGCGTTTGATTCCGAAGGCGATAACCAGCATGCCGGCAATGCCGCCGGAGAGAGTATTGGCGGTAATCATCGGCAGCGGTGCGGCCAGCGCATAAGGGATCGCGGGTTCGGTGGCGACGGTAGCGCCTACCACAATTGCGCTGCTGGCGGCGGCTTTCTCCTGCTGGGTAAACAGCTTCGGCGCAAGATACGTAGCGATACCCGCCGCGACGGGCGGCATCAGCGCCACCACGCCGACAATGGCGTACCAGTCGTAGATATGTTTTTCCAGTAGCGAGAAGCAGAAGAACCAGGCGGTTTTGTTGATTGGCCCGCCCATATCAAACGCCAGCATCGCGCCAACGAGGAAGGCCGCGCCCATTTTCATCGTCGGTGGAATGGTGTTCAGGAAGTGCAGCAGACCGCCCATCACGTCGGACATCACCGGGCCGATGACGTAATACGTCAGCACGCCGAACAGCAGTAGCGTGACGAACGGGATAAGCATCGAGCCGAGCAGCGGCTGAAGCGCTTTACCGAGACGGACTTTGCGAAACCACAGTACAAAGTAGCCGATCGCCAGCCCCAGCACCACTGCGCCGAGAAAACCCGCGCCGGACTGGGTGCCCAGCAGCCCTTTATCGTTGGCCAGATAGCAGACCAGAAACGCCGGAGCGAACGCCGGTTTATCGGCGATGGACCACGCGATATAGGCCCCCATAATCGGGATCATAAAGGTGAAGCCCAGGTAGCCGATGGATTCGACCACCCAGGTAAACGACGGTTCGCCTTTCGACATATCGGTGTACGGTAAACCGAACTGCACCAGCATATTGGCGATAGCGATTAGTATCCCGCCGCCAATCACGAACGGCAGCGCGGCGGAAACGCCCGCCATCAGATGGCTCATCACGCTACCCTGCTGCACATCCTGCTTACCCAACTTGACGCCGTTATCGACGGCGAAAAGCTGCGAATGTGTCGGTAACTCGTTAAAAATCTGCTCGATATTTTTTAACGCCTGGGAAATCGCAATCTCATAGACCTTTTTCCCGGCGAAGCGCGAGCGGTCTTCAGCGCTTAAGCCACGCCCGATTGCCAGAATCACATAATCGGCGGCGGCGATCTCCTCCTGGGTGAGGTGGTTTTCAACGCCGCTTGAACCCTGGGTCTCCACTTTAATGGTATGGCCGAGCGAACGCGCTTTTTGCTCCAGCGCCTCCGCCACCATATAGGTGTGGGCGATTCCCGCCGGGCAGTTGGTGATCGCCACTAAACGTAAGGATGACTCCATTGTCGCTTCCTTATGAGGTTAGAGTTTGATTTAACAAAGAAAGTACCTGGTCGGTATTCCCTTGCTTTAACTGGTTGATAAAATCCTGGTGGATGATTTTGCGGCACAGGGTGCCGATAATTTTGACCTGATCGTCTTCGCCGGCCTGCGGCACGCCGAGGCAGATCCAGCAGTTCACGCCCTCGCCGTCGCTGGCCTTCCAGTCCACGTTTTTAGATTTGCGCGCAAACAAAACAAAGGGATGCTTCACGCAGGCGCTTTTACCATGCGGTACGGCGATGCCTGAGCCGAACCCCGTGGAATGCAACTTTTCCCGCAGTAGCAGAGTTTGCAGGAACTGATGGCAATCGGTGGTATAGCCGTTCTGGAACGCCATCTCTGCCAGTTGTTTGAGAATGGAATAAGCGCTGTTGCCCTGAATATTGAGATCGATGCAGTTCGTTGTAAGGGCGGTCATGATGGGGCTCCATTAAAATCTGTTTAATCTGATTTTAACGAGGAGACGGTCAAGAGATGAGCGGTAATATGTCGGGAGGGAGTGACAATATGCCGTTGAGTTACTTCTCAATTTTGCGGAGTGTCACACACTATACGGCATTGTATAACCCTGATGAATTTTTCCATGTCAGGGTTACGATGGGTTCAATGTAATCCTGCCAGCCGCAGCAGTGCCGTCACTACCGCGGCGGCGATAATCACCACAATCAGCGGCATTTTACGCCAGGCTAAAAATACGGCGAAGGCGACGCCCAATACGCGCGCCATTCCGGCAAAATGTTCGCCTTCGTAAAAGGTTGTGGCCAGCGCGACAGAGAATAACAGCACCGTTGCCGCATCCGAGAGTAGTGCCTGTGAACGCTCAGACAGCGCCAGACGGCTGCCAAGTTTCGCGCCGCCGAGGCGCATCGAATAGGTTCCCGCGGATAAAAGAGCAATACCGATGATAAATAGCGTCATATTGCCCATTATTTTTTCCTCGCCAGTAGGCCAAGCAGCGAAAGCAACACCGGCAATCCGGCAGCCACAAAGGGAACGGCGGCAAGCGACAGCGCGGCACCGCTACAACCACGAATCAATGTGGTGCGATTTTTAAACGCCGGGATCACCAGCGCCAGTAAGATCGCCGGGAATACGGCATCCAGACCAATGGTCTCCGGCGCGGGCAGCAATTTGCCGACCAGTGTGCCGAGTAGTGTCCCTGTCGGCCATAAAATGGCGACGCCTAACCCGCACAGCCAGTAAGCCGCTTTACGCTGTTCCGGCGTTTTTTGCGACAGGCCGAACACCACGCTCTCATCATTCATGATATGGCAGCCGAAAAAGCTGGCGGCGCGGGTGCCAACCAAATCGCGCACCGTTACGCCAAACGGCACATGGCGGGCATTCACCAACAATCCTGCCGCCGCCGCCGCCAGCGGATTGCCGCCGCTGGCGACAATGCCGATAAACATAAATTCGGACGCGCCTGCCAGCACAAAAATAGAGAGTACAAACGGCACCCACATCGGGAAACCGTAGGCCATCGCCAGCGAGCCATAGGACATGCCGACGACGCCCACGGCCAGGCACACTAAAAATATCGCTTTTATCGTGTCTCCCTTGAGACAGGAAAAATAGTGTTTCATCTTCTTTAGTCATATCGAACGAATTTTCATTATAATGAACGGAACAGATTCGCTTTACAAGACGAACGTTTCGTTCGTTATAGTGAACATTGGATGCTTTATGACACAACCTATTAGCGTTATCGCCAGAAGCCTGGTGCGCGAGCGCCAGCGAACCGGGCTGTCGCTGGCGGAGATTGCGCGGCGCGCAGGCATTGCTAAATCTACGCTTTCACAACTGGAAGCGGGGAACGGCAACCCCAGCCTGGAGACGCTATGGTCGCTGTGCGTCGCGCTCGATATTCCCTTTGCCAGGCTGCTGGAGCCGCAGGTACAAAAAACGCAGGTGATTCGCCGCGGGGAAGGCACCAAAGTGGTGGCGGAACAGGCGCATTATCAGGCGATATTACTGGCGGCGTGTCCGCCCGGCGCCCGGCGTGATATCTATCTGCTGTTGACGCAGCCGGGGGCCGACCGGATCTCTCACCCGCATCCGCCAGGGTCGGTGGAACATATTATTGTTACGCAGGGAAAAGCCCTCGTCGGTTTAACCGAAGCACCGGAAGAGCTGGCGGAGGGGGATTACATTTGTTATCCCGGCGACCAGGCGCATATCTTTAAAGCGCTGGAACCGGATACCCAGGCTATCCTGGTGGCGGAACAGAATTGAGAATGCCAGGCCCGGTCAGCGCCACCGTCACCGGGCAAAGGTTTACGCCAGATAGAACACCTCTTTCAGCTCTGTGCTGACCGGGCTGTTATCCGGATTCGCGGGCATCACATCGCGCATATGTCGCCACCAGCGCTGGCAAACATCGGTACTGGCGACGGCGTTCCAGCGCGCTTCGGATTCAATCTCAACGGTAGCGAACAGCAGATTGCGCTCCTGATCGAGATAAATCGCGTAGTGATGCGCGCCGTGAGATTTTAATACGGCTTCCAGCTCCGGCCAGATTGGGTTATGACGACGCTGATACTCCTCGTGCGCGTCGGCATTTACCTGCATCACAAAGGCTTTGCGAATCATAACGCCTCCAGGTACAGCTCGCGAACTTCATCGCGGCTGGCGGCGCGCGGGTTACACGGCGCGCACGGGTCGGCGAGGGCTTTATCCAGCCAGCCTTCGATATCTTCTTTGGTGACGCCCAGCTTGTTGAAACCTTCTGGAATGCCGACGCGTTTGCTCAGCGTGCGGATAGCGTTAATCGCTTCCTGGCTTGCGGCTTCGTCAGACATACCACGCGTATCCACGCCCATCGCCTGTGCGAGGCGGGCAAAACGCGCGATGGCGTTCGGACGGTTAAAGTTCTCGACAATTGGCAGCAGGATAGCGTTGCAGACGCCGTGCGGCAGGTTGTGGGTTGCGCCCGGCTGGTGCGCCAGCGCGTGAACCAGCCCCAAACCGGCGCTGTTGAACGCCATACCCGCCAGGTACTGGCCGAATGCCATCTGCTCGCGCGCGCCGAGATTATGACCGTCATCAACCGCTTTCGGCAGCCACTGGCTAATCAGGCGAATCGCTTCCAGCGCATTGGCGTCGGTAAGCGGATGCGCGCCGACAGAAACATAGGCTTCCACCGCGTGGGTGAGCGCATCCATCCCGGTCGCGGCGGTCACAGAAGCGGGGATCTCCAGCATGACGCTGGCGTCATCCACCGCGATATCCGGGATGATGTTCGGATCGATAATGACTTCTTTTACCTGACGCCCGGAGTCGATGATAACCGCATTGCTGGTCATTTCCGCCGCGGTGCCTGCCGTGGTATTAATCGCTACCAGCGGTACGCCAGCGTTTTTCACTTTGCCGACGCCGGAGTAGGCGATGGAAGGACCAGGGTTGGCGGTAAGTATTTTCACTGCTTTTGCAGTATCGATTGGGCTGCCGCCGCCGAAGGCGATAATGTAGTCGCAGTTCGCGTCCTGCCAGGCCGCAAACCCTTTTTGCACCAACGCTTCCGTTGGATTCGGGAAGACGTCATCGAACAGATGGTAAGGCATGTTATGCGCATCCAGCGCGCTAAACAGGCTGTCTAACAGGCCAAGTTTGACCAGTTGACCGTCGGTGACGATCAGCGCTTTGCCCCATTGCTTATTGGCGACCAGATTGACCATATCGCCAATGGCCCCTGCACCGTGCAGGCTGATTTTCGGCAATGCCAACATAAAGCTCATAAACATTCTCCTTGAAAATAGATCCCTATTGCGTTGTCGCCCGATGGCGCTACGCTGGAATGTAGACCGGATAAGGCAACAGCCGCCATCCGGCTCTGGGATATCAATACAGCGCTATGGCGCTGGCCAGCGGGGTCACGCCAAAGCGTTTAGCGAGCGCCGCCAGCTCGTCACGCGCGATCGTCTGTTTCATACCGCCCATCGAATAGATTTTGACTAATACCTCAGCGGATTTCTCTGCGGTATCGATCAAACCGAAGGTTTCATCCAGCGTAGGTCCGCTTCCGAACACGCCGTGGAACGGCCACAGTACCAGCGAATGTTTCTGCATTTCTTGCGCGGTGGCCTGGCCGATTTCATCGGTGCCTGGCACCATCCACGGCAGAATGCCGACACCGTCCGGGAATACCACCAGGCATTCGGTGCTGCCTTCCCACAGTTTGCGGGTAATCAGCGCAGTGTTGTTTTCCAGCACGTAGGTGAGGGCGATCAGGTTAGTCGCATGGCAATGCATAATGACGCGGTCTTTGCCGTGGGTGGCTTTGATGCGTTCACAGTGGGAGAGGAAATGCGCCGGGAGTTCAGAGGTGGGTACGGCGTCATGGGTTAAGCCCCACAGAATGTGGTAGCCTGCGCCGTCGCTGTCAATTTTAACCACGCCTAAATTGGCTGCCGGATCGAGCTGAACGTTGCGAAAAAATTTGCCGGAGCCGGTAACGACAAACGGTGTATTCGCCAGCAGCGGCATTGGTTGATTTAGCGCGATATAGCGTGGTTTTTCGTGGAAATTAGCCGCAAAAGGCGCGATATCGGCTTCATCCACACGTAGCGTCAGGTTACCGCCATTACGTTCGTCCCACCCTTTTAGCCACGCATCAGACGTGGCTTTAATCATGCCCTGGACAAACCAGGAATCGGTAATATTTTGCATGTTCGTGTTCCTGTTGATTATCCGAAACCTCTCGGATGTCATGTAGGCCGGATAAGCGCCTTATCCGCCTACAATTTGTGATGTTTAGCGACGTTTACTCAGAATGTCTTTCTCATACGCCCGCACGCTTTCCAGCCACTGGCTGCCTGCCGGCGTGTCGTGACGCTGGCAATACATTTCCCAGACGGCTTGCCACGGCAGAGATTTTTGCTCTTCCAGCAGCGCCAGACGCGCGGTGTAATCGCCGCTGGCCTCAAGCTGACGCAGTTGAACTGTGGGTTCCAGCAGAGCGCGCAGCAGCGCTTTTTTCATGTTGCGGGTACCGATAACCCACGCGGCGATGCGGTTGATAGAGGCGTCGAAGAAATCCAGACCGATATGCACGCGGTCGAACAGGTTATGACGGACGATCTCGCTGGCAATTGCCTGGGTTTCATCGTCCAGCAGCACTACGTGGTCGCTATCCCAGCGTACCGGGCGGCTGACGTGCAGCAGCAGCCGTGGCACGTAGAGCATGGCGGCGGAAATTTTGTCGGAAATCACTTCAGTGGGATGGAAGTGTCCCGCATCCAGGCACAGCGCGGTCTGACGGCTGGTGGCGTAGCCCATGTAGAACTCACTGGAGCCGACGGTGTAGCTTTCCGCGCCGATGCCAAACAGTTTGCTCTCAACGGCATCGATGTGGTGCGCCGGGTCGAATTTCTCGCTAATGACCTCATCCAGCGCTTCCAGCAGGCGCTGACGCGGGGCTAAACGGTCGACGGTAATGTCTTTCATGCCGTCCGGAATCCAGATGTTCATCACCGACGGCGTACCGAGCTGCTCACCAAAGTATGCCGAGACGCGGCGGCTGGCTTTGCAGTGATCGATCCAGAACTGGCGGATGTTGTCATTAGCGTGCGACAGGGTGAAACCGTCGGCGCTCAGCGGATGCGAAAAGCAGGACGGGTTAAAGTCCAGGCCGAGCTTATTGGCTTTTGCCCACGCTACCCAGTTTTTAAAATGCTCGGGTTTGATCCGATCGCGGGCAACCGGCGTATCCGACTCAAGGTAAATGGCGTGCAGGTTTAGCCGTTTTGGCCCCGGGATCAGACGCAGCGCCTGTTCCAGATCGGCGCGCAGTTCGGTGGCGTTACGCGCTTTGCCCGGATAGTTGCCGGTCGCCTGAATTCCGCCCGTCAGCGAACCTTCCGGGTTCTCGAATCCGGCAACATCGTCGCCCTGCCAGCAGTGCATGGAAACCGGCAGGCGATCGAGCTGGCGCAGCGCCGCCTCGACATCAATACCTACTGCGGCGAAACGTTGTTTTGCCAGTTCCCAGGCTTGTTCCAGTTGAGTGGTCATGCGCAAAGCTCCTTTGTCTGTCGTTTGGGTTGAAACTGCGCAACGTGGCGGGCAATTTCACTATCAGGATTAGGGATATAGGTTGTCAGGTCGTAGTTGGCGCTGACGACCTGACGGAAGTCATCGACGTTGTTTAATTCGTCGAGGGTCATAAGCTGAATACCAATACTGCCAAGGGTGGAGGCTTCAATCGGCCCAGCCATCACGCGAATACCACACGCATCGGCGCACAACTGGTTGAGTAGAGCGTTCTGGCATCCGCCGCCGACAATATGCAGTTGGGTAAATGCTTCGCCGCGCAGATTTGCCAGTTCGTGCAGAATGTCGGCATACAACAGCGCCAGACTGTCGAAAATGCAGCGCGCCAGTTCGGCATCGCTGAGGGGAACGGGCTGGCCGGTCTCGCGACAGGCAGCCTGAATTTCGGTGCGCATATCGTCAGGATTGATAAAGCGATCGTCATTCGGGTTAATCAGGAAACGGCAGGCCGGCAGCGCTTCTGTTTGGGCGATAAGCGCAGGTAGATCGGTAATGCGCCGTTCTTTCAGCACGCGCTGGAGCAGCCACAAACCCATAATGTTTTTCAGTACCCGATAACGCCCTTCCGCGCCGCCTTCGTTGGTGATATTGGCGGCCAGCGCGTCATCTGTGGTGTAAGGCATTTTGCTTTCAAAACCCATCAACGACCAGGTGCCTGAAGACAGGTAAGCGCTATGTTTATTTGCCAGCGGAGAGGCAATAACGGCGCTGGCGGTATCGTGACTGGCGACGGCTATCACCGGAATACGGTTGCCCTGCGGGCAAATCCAGTCGCCGATAATATTGCCCGGGTGCGAGGGGCGACCGAACCAGCTTTTTTTCGCGCCGGTCCACGCCAGTAGGGTATCGTCCCAGTCATCGGTATTGATATTGACCAACTGGGTGGTCGTGGCGTTGGTGTATTCCCAGTTCATTTCACCGGTCAGGCGGTAGCTGAAATAATCGGGCATCAGCAGCGCATGAGCGACCTGCGCCGTTAACTCAGGCTGTTGCTTCGTCAGCGCGCGTAGCTGATAGACGGTGTTAAACGGCAGAAACTGAATCCCGCTGCGGCGATAGATTTCGCTTTTGCCGATCTGGACCAGCGCTTGCGACATGATGCCCATGGTACGGTTATCGCGGTAGGAGACCGGCAGGCCGACACGCTGACCTTGTTTATCCAGCAGGACATAATCGACGCCCCAGGTGTCGATGCCGATGCTGTCGATAAGAATGCCTTCATCGCAGACTTTCTTCAGACCAAGACGGATATCCTTTTCCAGACTGTCGATGTCCCAGGTGTCAAACCCGTCTGTTTTTTGTAGGCAGTTCACAAAACGGTGGATTTCACGTAGCGTCAGGGTACGGTGTTTGCGGTCATAACGCGCCAGCATCACGCGCCCGCTGGATGCGCCGAGATCAACCGCGACACAATGGCGAAAAGTCATAATGAGGTCCTTCTTAGAGTCATTGCACACAGTCTAAAAAAGCCCTCAAAGGCCTACCTTCTCGTTACTGACAGGAAAATGAGCCGCTGGCAACAAGGCAAAGATGAACGTGATAGCGTTCACAGTTTCTACTAATAGGCCGGTGTGATGTCGTCCGCATTTCCCGCTTTTTCCCGCCTTTTCTTGAAAAAAAGACCATGTTTGCGCGCTTTAGCGTCAAAAATTTAAGGTGAGACCGATAACCCTTAATTACTATCACCAGGCCGGAGAAATTCGGCGAAAACGCCTGGAGGCGAGGCTGGCGCGCCTTTTGGGCGAACGGCTTCAGTCAGTTTCATTCATCAGGAAGGGATACATCATGACGGTACTGCATAGCGTGGATTTTTTTCCATCAGGTAAAGCTCCCGTGGCGATTGAACCTCGTCTGCCGCAAGCCGCTTTCCCTGAACATCATCATGATTTCCATGAAATTGTGATTGTGGAACACGGTACGGGCATCCATGTATTCAACGGGCTGCCGTATACCATTAGCGGCGGTACCGTGTGTTTTGTTCGCGATCACGACCGGCATTTATATGAACATACCGACAACTTATGCCTGACGAACGTACTGTGGCGTTCGCCGCAAGCCTTTCAGTTCCTGGCGGGGCTGGAGCAATTGCTGCCGCAGGAGCAGGATGGTTACTATCCTTCTCACTGGCGGGTGAATCAGAGCGCGTTGCAGCAGGTGCGCCAGTTGGTCGGATTGATGGAGCGCGCCGGAGACGGCATGGATGCGCCTGCCGTGGCGAATCGCGAAATTTTGTTTATGCAACTACTGGTATTGTTACGCCGCAGTAGCCTGATGGAAGGCGCGACCGATAACGACGCCAAACTTAACCAACTGATGGCATGGCTGGAAGACCATTTTGCGGAGGAGGTCTGCTGGGAGGCGGTAGCTGAACAGTTTTCGCTGTCGCTACGTACGCTGCATCGTCAGCTTAAGCAGCATACCGGGCTGACGCCGCAACGTTACCTTAATCGCCTGCGTTTGATCAAAGCCCGGCATTTATTGCGCCATAGCGATCATAGCGTGACAGAAATCGCGTATAGCTGCGGTTTTGGCGACAGTAACCACTTTTCGACTCTGTTTCGCCGCGAATTTAACTGGTCGCCGCGGGATATCCGTCAGGGACGCGATGCGATACTCCAGTAACGCAAACGCTATCAACGTTTTTCGTCGCCAATGTGCTGATAATTATACCCTTTAATGCCGGATGGCGGCTGCGCCTTACCTGGCCTACGGCGGCGAGCGGTAGACAGGATAAGCGTAGCGCCAACCGGCAAGCATTCAACGTGAGGTGCTGCGGTGGCAAATCAGTTAATCCTTTTGAAAAAAGATTTTTTTACTGATGAGCAGCAGGCCGTTACGGTTGCCGATCGCTATCCACAGGATGTTTTTGCGGAACATACGCATGAGTTTTGTGAACTGGTGATGGTCTGGCGGGGCAACGGCCTACACGTTCTTAATGACCGTCCATATAGAATTACCCGCGGCGATCTGTTTTACATTCGTGCTGAAGACAAACACTCCTATACCTCCGTTAACGATCTGGTGCTGCAAAATATCATTTACTGCCCGGAGCGTTTGAAACTCAATGTAAACTGGCAGGCGATGATTCCCGGCTTTCAGGGAGCGCAGTGGCATCCTCACTGGCGGCTGGGCAGTATGGGAATGAATCAGGCGCGGCAGGTCATTAACCAGCTTGAACATGAGAATAATGGACGCGATCCGCTGGCGAATGAGATGGCGGAATTGCTGTTTGGTCAACTGGTGATGACGTTAAAACGGCATCGCTACGCGACCGACGATCTTCCGGCAACCTCCAGAGAAACCCTGTTGGATAAATTAATTACCGCTTTGGCTAATAGCCTTGAGCGTCCCTTTGCGTTGGATGCGTTTTGCCAGCAGGAACAATGTAGCGAACGGGTGCTGCGGCAGCAGTTTCGCGCCCAAACCGGGATGACGATTAACCAATACTTACGCCAGATCCGTATCTGCCACGCGCAGTATCTGCTTCAGCATAGCCCGCTGATGGTTAGCGAGATTTCGATGCAGTGCGGTTTTGAAGATAGTAACTATTTTTCAGTGGTGTTCACGCGGGAAACCGGGATGACGCCGAGCCAGTGGCGTCATCTCAGTAATCAAAGCGATTAGCTGGCCATGCCTAAACCGACAATATTCGCCGCGATAATAATTACCACGCAGCCGAGGCTTAAGACGCCAACGGGACGGCGACCAGCATTTTTCCACTCTTTTAGCACCAGACCGACCAGCCCCCCGCACAGCACATAGAAGCTCATGTGCAGCATCCAGCTCATGTAGTCATATTGCGCCGGAATGCGCGCGTGACCCCAGGCATAGAAAAAGAACTGTAAATACCACATCAGACCGCCAAGCGCGGACAGCAGAATATTGCTGATAATCAACGGCCTTGCCAGCGAGAAGTCGGCTTTTATCGACAGATTTTGTACTTTTGCCAGGCGGATAAAACAGAAACCGAGGTTAACCAGCGCGCCGCCGCCCATAATCACTACGTAACTCGGCAGCGCAGCATAGAGCGGGTCAACGCCAAGCGCGGCAGCGGCCTCATGCATCGGTTTAGCCGCGTTCATGGCAAAGGACATCCCCGCCGAGAAAATACCGCACATTACTGCCAGCAGAAGCCCTTTCTTCAGATTGAACTCCTCTGCTTTAATGCCCATTTTGCGTTCTTTTAACTGTCCGGCGCGCGTCACAATTCCGACGCCGATCAGCGCGACAAAAACGCCAAGTAGCGTCATGCGTCCCCCTTCGGTATGGATTAACACCTCGACGTTACCGTTGATGACAGGCGTCATCAGCGTGCCGACGATAAGCGTAATGCCGATAGCGATGCCGATACCCATCGACATCCCGAGATAACGCATGGTCAGACCGTAATTAATATTGCCGATGCCCCACATGGCGCCGAACAGAAAAACCGGTAAAAGGGTGGAGAGGTTAAACTGTCCATAATAGGCCCAGAAATCGGGCAGTAAGAGGGCGCTAATTGTCCACGGCAGAATAAGCCAGGAGACAATGCCGCCCACTGACCACATGGTTTCCCATGACCACTGTTTCACTTGCTTGAACGGGGCATAGAAGCAGGCTGCACTGGTCGCACCTATCAAATGCCAGAAAATACCCATCGTAATCGCGTTACTCATCACTTAATCCTCGTCGTTTTTATCGTCTTGTTACTGCTGCGATGAGACGAGTGTAAAAAGTGCGCAGATGATTAACCTTTCGCCAGTTGCCGTCGTTCCGATCTTCCTGGCAATCATCAGGATAAGTGGGTGATTTGGCTCACATCTTAGGCAATGTTATGAAAAATTATATCCTTACGAAAAGTACGGCATTGATAATCATTTTCAATATCATTTAATTAACTATAATGAACCAACTGCTTACGCGGCGTTAACACCCGGCCGCTCGACAATACTGGAGAGGAATATGAGTTATACACTGCCATCCCTGCCGTACGCTTATGATGCACTGGAACCGCATTTCGATAAGCAGACGATGGAGATTCACCACACCAAACACCACCAGACTTATGTGAATAACGCCAATGCGGCGCTGGAAAGTCTGCCGGAATTCGCTAACTTGTCTGCTGAAGAGCTGATCACCAAACTGGATCAACTACCCGCGGACAAAAAAACCGTACTGCGCAACAACGCGGGCGGTCACGCTAACCACAGCCTGTTCTGGAAGGGGCTGAAAAAAGGCACCACTCTGCAGGGCGATCTGAAAGCGGCGATCGAGCGTGATTTCAGATCTGTTGAGAAATTCAAAGAAGAGTTTGAAAAAGCGGCCGCCAGCCGTTTTGGTTCCGGCTGGGCGTGGCTGGTGCTGAAAGGCGATAAACTGGCTGTTGTTTCTACCGCTAACCAGGACTCTCCGCTGATGGGCGAAGCCATTTCCGGCGCATCCGGTTTCCCGATCCTGGGTCTGGACGTCTGGGAACACGCTTACTATCTGAAATTCCAGAACCGTCGTCCGGACTATATCAAAGAGTTCTGGAACGTAGTGAACTGGGATGAAGCGGCTGCCCGCTTCGCTGCGAAAAAATAAAGTTGCATTGAAGCCCGTGAGAAGCGAGTCTGATGACTCGCTTTTTTTGTATCTGCATAAGGAGTCGCGATGCATTATCCGGTTGAGGTATTCACAGGCAAAATTCAGGATTACGCGGGAAGCCGCCCCAGCGCTATCGCGAAAGTGCAGGTCGATGGCGAACTCATGCTGACGGAGCTGGGTCTGGAAGGTGATGAGCAGGCGGAGAAAAAAATTCACGGCGGTCCCGACCGCGCGCTGTGCCACTATCCGCGCGAGCATTATCGTTACTGGGCGCAGGAGTTTCCGGAACTGGCGGAACGGTTTGTCGCCCCGGCGTTTGGCGAGAACCTTTCCACCGACGGTCTGACCGAGCAAAATGTTTATATCGGCGACATTTTTCGCTGGGGAGAGGCGCTCATTCAGGTAACGCAGCCGCGTTCGCCGTGCTTTAAGCTCAATTACCATTTTGCGATTAGCGACATGGCAAGCCAGATACAAAACGTGGGTAAAACCGGCTGGCTCTACAGCGTGATAGCGCCAGGCAAGGTAGCGACAGATGCGCCGCTGGCGCTGGTTTCCCGCGTGAGCGATGTCAGCGTGCAGGAGGCGATCGCCATTGCCTGGCATATGCCGTTTGACGATGAGCAGTATCACCGGTTGCTGTCGGCGGCGGGATTATCGAAAAGCTGGACCCGAACCATGCAAAAGCGTCGCCTGAGCGGCAAGATTGAAAATCAGTCACGACGTTTGCAGGGCTGATGTGATGCCCGGTGGCGTTGCGCTTACCGGGCCTACGAGTTCCGTAGGCCGGATAAGGCGCTTACGCCGCCATCCGGCGCCACAGCGTTAATTACGAACGTTTATATAGCGGCAGCCAGATAACTAACCGCAATCCCCCCAGCGGGCTGTCATCCGCTTTCACCCAGCCGCGATGCTGTTGAATGGCGGTTTCGACAATCGCCAGACCCAGGCCGGTACCGCCGGATTCACGGTCGCGCGCCTCATCGGTGCGATAGAAGGGACGGAAGATCTGCTCTCTGTCTTCAGGGCTGACGCCCGGTCCGTCGTCATCGACCGTGATCGTAATACCGTCTTTATCCACCGAGAAGCCGACTTCAATCTTCGTGTGTGAATAGCGCAGCGCATTACGGACAATATTTTCCAGCGCGCTTTCCAGCGCGTTCGGGTTGCCATAGAGCGGCCACGGCCCCGGCGGATAATTTACCGTTAACGACTTGCCCATCTGTTCGGCTTCAAAGGCAGCGTTATCCAGCACTTCACCCCATAGCTGATTAGCTTTCATCGTTTCACTGACCAGCGCGTTTTTCTGTTGGTTACGCGACATCACCAGCAGGTCGTTGATCATGCTGTCCAGACGTTGCGCTTCGGTCTCAATACGCTCCAGCTCTTTGCTTTCGCCGCTACGACGACGCAGCAGCGCGGTACCCAGTTGCAGGCGCGTAAGGGGCGTTCGCAGCTCGTGGGAGATGTCTGACAGCAAACGCTGCTGCGAGGTCATCATCCGTTCCAGCGCCGTCACCATCTGGTTAAAACTGGCGCCAGCGGCGAGGAACTCCTGCGGACCCGCCTCCAGCTCCGGGTGCTGACGCAGGTTGCCTTGCGCCACTTCATCAGCCGCGTTTTTCAACTTACGCGCCGGTTTTGCCAGACTCCACGCCAGCCATAGCAAGAGCGGCGAACTGACCAGCATCGTGACAATCAGCAACAGGAGCGGGCGGTCAAACAGCAGATTAATAAAATCGGATTGTGAACTGCTGGCCGGTCGAATCAGGTAAAGCTGGTAATTGTCTTCTCCATCGCGCACGGAGAATGGCCCGACCATCTCTACGCGGCCATATTTTTTCTTCTGCGGATGATCGGCGTTATCCGCCTGACCAATGAAGTTACGAATGATCTGCATTTCGCTGCGTTCAGCGCCGATCACGCGTCCTTCAGAGGTCACCAGTAATAACCGCTGTCCAGGCGGTGCCCACTTGTCGATCGCGCGGAACAGGCGACGCCACCACATCAGGTCGTTGGGCGGATCGTTCGCAAGTTCAGCTTCTACATGTTGCTCTATCATCAATCCCTGGCGCTGTTCGCTGTCCATCAGCTCGGTCATCTGGCGTGAATCGAGCTTGGGCAACATCAGTACCAGCATTAGCACCAGCGCCAGCGTCAACCAGAAGATGGCGAAGATGCGCGCGGTTAAACTTCCTATCATGAAGCGGAAACCATCAGATAGCCGCGACCACGCAATGTTTTAAACCACGGATGACCGTCTTTGCGTTCCGGCAGTTTGCGGCGCAGGTTAGAAATATGCATATCAATGGCACGATCGAACGGTGTCAGGCGCTTACCCAGCACTTCCTGACTTAAATGTTCACGGGAAACCACCTGGCCGAGGTGTTGCGCCAGCAAATAGAGCAGGGTGAATTCCGTACCGGTCAGTTCCAGCGTTTGGCCATCGAAACTGGCTTCCTGACGGCCAGGATTAAGGCTTAGCGCATCGACTTCCAGCGTCGGCGAGCCATTGTCGCTGCTCTGCTGCTGTTCGCTCCAGTGGGAGCGGCGCAAAATAGCCCTGATGCGCGCTACCAGTTCGCGGTCGTTAAACGGCTTAGGTAAATAGTCGTCCGCGCCCAGCTCAAGGCCGAGAACGCGATCCAGCTCGCTGCCGCGCGCGGTCAGCATAATGACAGGCGTCTGGTGTGTCTGGCGAAGCGCCTTCAACGTATCGATACCGTTTTTCTTCGGCATCATGACGTCAAGCAAAAGTAAATCGATGCTGTCATCCAAAAGCTCAAGCGCCTGCTCGCCGTCGTGGGCCACCAGAACATTAAAACCTTCCATTTCGAGGAGCTCTTTTAACAGGGAAGTCAGCTCTCGGTCATCATCAACTAACAGGATTTTATTCATTGTTTACATACCTCCGAGGCAGAAATTACGTCATCAGGCGTCGCTAATCCATGACTTTACGTTGTTTTACACCCCCTGACGCATGTTTGCAGCCCGAATCGTAAACTGTCTCTCGTTGAATCGCGACAGAAAAGATTTTGGGAGCAAGCGATGCGCAAAGTTACCGCTGCTGTTATGGCCTCAACGCTGGCATTCAGTTTCTTAAGCCACGCAGCTGAAGTTGTTACAAGCGATAACTGGCACCCCGGTGACGGGGCCACGCAGCGTAGCACGCAAAATCATATGTTTGACGGCATAAGTTTAACCGAACATCAGCGTCAACAGATGCGAGATCTTATGCAGCGGGCAAGGCACGAACAGCCTCCTGTTAATGTTAGCGAAATGGAGACAATGCATCGGCTTGTCACCGCAGAAAAATTTGATGAAAGCGCTGTGCGCGCTCAGGCAGAAAAAATGGCGCAAGAGCAGGTTGCCCGCCAGGTCGA
Source organism: Salmonella enterica subsp. diarizonae (assembly GCF_008692785.1). Taxonomy (GTDB): domain Bacteria; phylum Pseudomonadota; class Gammaproteobacteria; order Enterobacterales; family Enterobacteriaceae; genus Salmonella; species Salmonella diarizonae. The sequence continues at coordinate 55,226 of NZ_VXJV01000011.1, read as the reverse complement.
AATGGCCCGCGTGCGTAACCAGATGTATCGCCTGTTAACGCCGGAGCAGCAAGCGGTTTTGAATGAAAAGCATCAGCAACGAATGGAGCAACTGCGCGACGTGGCGCAATGGCAAAAAAGTTCATCGTTGAAATTATTGAGTAGTAGCAACTCACGTTCCCAGTAACAACCCTGTTTTCCTTGCCATAGACACCATCCCTGTCTTCCCCCACATGATGTGGGGGTTTTTTTTATCCCCAATTTGTCATTCTGTTATTAGCTTACTGTTTTAAACCATCCGTTATACTACCGGCAGAAGATAGCGGGAGTATTTATGAATCAAACCTATGGACGGCTGGTCAGCCGGGCGGCTATCGCGGCAACGGCGATGGCATCAGCGTTACTTTTGATCAAAATTTTTGCGTGGTGGTATACGGGCTCGGTGAGTATTCTGGCGGCGTTGGTGGATTCGTTGGTGGATATTGCCGCGTCATTGACGAACTTATTGGTCGTGCGTTATTCGCTGCAACCAGCAGATGATGAACACACGTTTGGTCATGGTAAAGCGGAGTCGCTGGCGGCGCTGGCGCAAAGTATGTTTATTTCCGGTTCGGCGCTGTTTCTATTTTTGACCAGTATCCAGAACCTGATTAAGCCGACGCCAATGAACGACCCCGGCGTGGGGATTGGCGTTACCGTTATCGCTCTGATATGCACTATTATACTGGTCACGTTTCAGCGCTGGGTGGTACGCAAGACCCAAAGTCAGGCGGTACGAGCGGATATGCTTCATTATCAGTCTGATGTTATGATGAACGGAGCGATTCTTATCGCGCTTGGGTTATCCTGGTACGGCTGGCATCGTGCGGATGCCCTGTTTGCGTTAGGTATTGGCATCTATATTTTGTATAGCGCGTTACGTATGGGGTATGAGGCGGTGCAGTCATTATTGGATCGCGCGCTGCCCGATGCGGAACGACAGGAAATTATTGATATCGTGACGTCATGGCCGGGCGTCAGCGGCGCGCACGATCTCCGCACGCGGCAGTCAGGGCCGACCCGCTTTATTCAGATTCATTTGGAAATGGAAGATAATCTGCCGCTCGTTCAGGCGCATTTAGTGGCTGAACAGGTAGAGCAGGCGATTTTGCAGCGTTTTCCGGGTTCAGATGTCATTATTCATCAGGATCCCTGTTCAGTCGTCCCCAGGGAAGGCAAGAAGTTCGAGCTTGTATAATTGATTGTTAAAAAGTGAGCCAGGCCAGCATTTTGTGTATAAATTACCGCCATTTGGCCTGACCTGAATCAATTCAGCAGGAAGGGATTGTTATACTATCTGTATATTCGTTGGATCGTTTCGAAGTGCGAAATCGGCTTCCGGCAATAGATTTCATTTTGCATTCCAAAGTTCAGAGGTAGTCATGATTAAGAAAATCGGTGTGTTGACAAGCGGCGGTGATGCGCCGGGCATGAACGCGGCAATCCGCGGTGTTGTGCGCTCAGCGTTGACGGAAGGGCTGGAAGTCATGGGCATTTATGACGGCTATCTGGGCCTGTATGAAGATCGTATGGTTCAGCTTGACCGTTACAGCGTATCTGACATGATCAACCGTGGCGGTACTTTCCTCGGCTCCGCCCGTTTCCCGGAATTCCGTGACGAAAATATTCGCGCTGTCGCGATCGAAAACCTGAAAAAACGTGGCATCGATGCGCTGGTGGTTATTGGCGGCGATGGTTCTTATCTGGGTGCAAAACGTCTGACTGAAATGGGCTTCCCGTGCATCGGTCTGCCAGGCACTATCGATAACGATATCAAAGGCACCGACTACACTATCGGCTATTTCACTGCTCTTGGCACCGTGGTGGAAGCGATTGACCGTCTGCGTGACACCTCCTCTTCTCACCAGCGTATCTCTATTGTTGAAGTGATGGGGCGTTATTGCGGCGACCTGACGTTGGCGGCGGCTATTGCCGGCGGCTGTGAGTTTATCGTGGTGCCGGAAGTTGAATTTAATCGCGAGGATCTGGTGGCGGAAATCAAAGCCGGTATCGCGAAAGGTAAAAAACACGCTATCGTCGCTATCACCGAACATATGTGCGATGTTGACGAACTGGCGCACTTTATTGAAAAAGAAACGGGTCGTGAAACGCGTGCGACGGTGCTGGGCCACATCCAGCGCGGCGGTTCTCCCGTACCTTACGATCGCATTCTGGCTTCCCGCATGGGCGCTTATGCTATTGACCTGCTTCTGGAAGGCCACGGTGGCCGTTGTGTCGGTATCCAGAACGAGCAGCTTGTTCATCATGACATCATCGATGCGATTGAAAACATGAAGCGTCCGTTCAAAAGCGACTGGATGGAGTGCGCGAAAAAACTGTACTAAGTTTTGGCGACGTAAATTGCCTGAAGGCGCTGTGCTTATCCGGCCTACAAGTTACGTGTAGGTCGGATAAGTCGCAAGCCGCCAAAAATCCCTCTGTTACATATTCCCCTCTGTTATAGCCAATCTTTTTTTATTCTTTAATGTTTGGATCGCTTTCTGGCACGCTTTGCTCATCACAACACAACATAAGCGAGTCGGGCGATGAAAAAGTGGGGCGTGGGATTCACATTATTGCTGGCGTCAACCAGCGTTCTGGCAAAGGATATTCAGCTACTTAACGTGTCTTACGATCCAACGCGCGAACTGTACGAACAGTACAACAAAGCGTTTAGCGCGCACTGGAAACAGGAGACCGGCGATAATGTGATTATCCGTCAGTCGCACGGCGGCTCAGGCAAACAGGCTACGTCGGTGATTAACGGTATTGATGCGGATGTCGTTACGCTGGCGCTGGCCTGGGATGTTGATGCCATTGCCGAGCGTGGGCGCATTGATAAGGCCTGGATCAAACGCCTGCCGGACAATTCTGCGCCGTATACGTCCACCATTGTCTTCCTGGTGCGCAAGGGCAATCCAAAACAAATTCATGACTGGAACGATCTGATTAAACCCGGAGTGTCGGTGATTACGCCAAACCCGAAGAGCTCCGGCGGCGCTCGCTGGAACTATCTGGCGGCATGGGGTTATGCCCTGCATCATAACAATAATGACCAGGTCAAAGCGCAGGATTTTGTCAAAGCGCTATATAAGAACGTCGAGGTGTTAGACTCCGGCGCACGCGGCTCAACCAATACCTTTGTGGAACGCGGGATCGGCGATGTATTAATCGCCTGGGAAAACGAAGCGTTGCTGGCGACGCACGAGCTGGGCAAAGACCAGTTCGAGATTATCACGCCTGGCGAATCCATTCTGGCGGAGCCGACCGTGTCCGTGGTCGATAAAGTCGTTGAGAAGAAAGGGACGAATGCGGTGGCGGAAGCATATCTCAAGTACCTCTATTCGCCGGAAGGCCAGACAATTGCGGCAAAAAATTATTATCGTCCGCGCGATGCTGACGTGGCGAAAAAATACGACGATGCGTTTCCGAAGCTGAAGCTGTTCACCATTGACGAGGTGTTTGGCGGCTGGGCAAAGGCGCAAAAAGATCACTTCTCTAATGGCGGTACGTTCGACCAAATCAGCAAACGCTAAACCGTTTATAAACCCGGTAACGTATTATGTTGCCGGGTTTTTTCTTTGCCATAATTTTGCGTTACTCTTCTCCGTCTATGAGACACAGGGAACGCATAACATGAAAAAAACAGGCTACTTTTTACTGGCGGTGATAGTGATTGTCGCCGCGGCGGGCGTCGGTTACTGGAAATTTTCCGGCAATCCTGATGCATTACGGGAAATCGTTCTTGAACAGTGCCTGCCCGATCAGTTACAGCATCAAAATCCAGCGCCCTGCGCGGAAGTCAAACCTCGCGCTGGCTATGTCGTCTTTAAAGATCGTCACGGCCCGCTGCAATATTTATTGATGCCCACCTACCGTATCAATGGTACGGAAAGCCCGCTGCTGCTGGAGCCCGCTACGCCCAACTTTTTCTGGCTGGCCTGGCAGGCTCGCGGCTATATGAGCAAAAAATACGGGCATGATATTCCGGATAGCGCGGTTTCGCTGACGATTAATTCGCGGCTTGGTCGTTCACAGGACCATTTACATATCCATATTTCTTGCATCCGTCCTGACGTTCGGGAACAACTGGATAATGATCTCACGCGTATCAGTACTCACTGGCTTCCGCTGCCGGGCGACCTGATGGGGCATGAATACCTGGCGCGCCGGGTAACCGAGAGCGAGCTGGCGCAGCGTAGCCCGTTTATGATGCTGGCGGAAGAGGTACCGGAAGCACGCAATCATATGGGACGCTATGGGCTGGCGGTGGTGCGCCAAAGCGATGGTTCTTTTGTTCTGCTGGCGACGCAGCGTAATTTATTGACCCTCAATCGCGCTTCTGCTGAGGAAATTCAGGATCATCAGTGTGAGATTCTGAAGTAACTCTGGCGATTCTGGCGTTTACTCTACGTGCCTGTCCCCGTATTCTTGTTGAAAAAAACAACAGGAGACAGGCATGTCGCTCTGGCTTTCGCACCCTCTGTTTCTTCCTTCGCTGGTTGTCGGCATTACTATCCTGCTTTGGGCTACTTCGTTGCTGCCGGAATTTATTACCGCACTGCTCTTTTTTACCATAGCGATGGCGGCGAAAATTGCGCCGCCGGATACGATCTTCGGCGGTTTTGCCTCTTCAGCTTTCTGGCTGGTATTCAGCGGATTCGTACTGGGAATCGCGATTCGTAAAACCGGGTTGGCGGACAGAGCGGCGCGCGCATTATCGGCTAAATTAACGGACTCCTGGTTTCTGATGGTTAGCAGTGTGGTGTTGCTTAGCTATGCTCTGGCGTTTGTGATGCCCTCAAATATGGGACGTATTGCGCTGCTAATGCCGATTGTCGCGGCGATGGCGAAACGCGCCGGAATAGCGGATGGCACCCGCGCCTGGTATGGATTGGCACTGGCCGTCGGGTTTGGCACCTTCCAGCTTTCCGCCACCATTTTGCCTGCGAACGTGCCCAACCTGGTGATGAGCGGCGCGGCAGAAGGCTCTTATGGCATCCACCTGAACTATGTGCCGTATTTACTGCTGCATACGCCGGTGCTGGGATGGTTAAAAGGCATCGTATTAATCGCCCTGATTTGCTGGCTATTTCCCGGTGCGCCCCATGCGCAGCACGAGGCAGCGCCGCCTGCGCCAATGAGCCGCAATGAAAAGCGGCTGGCGTGGATGTTGGCGGTGGTGTTGACGATGTGGGTAACGGAAAGCTGGCACGGCATTGGCCCAGCCTGGACCGGTCTGGCGGCAGCGGTAGTGACGATGTTGCCGCGAGTAGGTTTTATCAGCGGGGATGAGTTTGCCAGTGGTATTAATATTCGCGCCTGTATTTATGTCGCCGGGATTCTGGGGCTGGCGCTCACCGTAACGCAAACCGGTATTGGTAATGCGGTGGGGGAAACATTACTGCGCGTTATGCCATTAGATACGCAAAAACCGTTTACCAGTTTCCTTGCGCTCACGGGTATCACGACGGTACTGAATTTTATTATGACCGCTAACGGCGTACCGGCGCTCTATACGACTTTGGCGGAAAGTTTTGCAGATGCTACCGGTTTTCCACTGTTATCGGTCATTATGATTCAGGTGCTGGGTTATTCCACGCCGCTATTACCGTATCAGGCGTCGCCGATTGTTGTTGCGATGGCGTTAGGAAAGGTGCCGGCAAGGGCGGGAATGTTACTGTGTCTGGCGCTGGCGGCGGTGACGTATCTGGTACTGCTACCACTGGATTATGCCTGGTTTCGAGTTCTGGGTAAATTATAGTTTTAACGGACTGTTAATTTTTTGTTTTGTGAGAGGGTGAATTGTTTTATTTGCATCGATGCCGGTTAATACCGGTGCGCAGATGTGTGCGCTGGAAACTCAAGGATTGATTCATGGACAGATTGACCCCCATTCGCTGTTGGCCTGCCATCATTTCGATCGTGATTACTCTGACCATCTGGTTTGTTATCCCTTGTCCTGCGAATGTGACTCCACAGGCATGGCAACTGCTGGCGTTGTTTATCGGTACTATCGCGGCGATTATCGCGAAAGCCATGCCTATTGGCGCTATTGCGATTGTGGCGATTATGCTGGTGGCAATGACCGGCGTCACCCATCCCGGTAAACCTTCAGCGGCGCTGAACGATGCGCTGAGCGGTTTTTCTAATCAACTTATCTGGCTGATTGGCTTATCCATCATGCTGTCGCAAAGTTTGTTGAAAACGGGACTGGGCGCGCGTATAGGCTATGGGTTTATTGCTCTGTTTGGTAAAAGAACGTTGGGGATCGCCTGGGCATTAACGCTGGCAGAAACCCTGATTGCGCCGGTGACGCCAAGTAATACCGCGCGTGGCGGCGGCATTATTCACCCGGTGATGCGGGCGATTGCGGAAAGTCTTGGTTCCGAGCCTGGAAACCGTGAGAATGGCGCGACGGGCCGTTACCTCGCGCTGGTGAATTACAATATTAATCCGATCAGTTCGGCGATGTTTATCACTGCAACCGCGCCTAACCCGTTAATTGTCAGTTTCTTGACCAAAGGGACGGACGGGGTACTGAATATGACCTGGGGAATGTGGGCTATCGCCGCGCTCCTTCCTGCGGTGGTATCGCTGGTTGTGATGCCCATTGTGATCTGGTGGCTCTACCCGCCTGCCGTTACGCGTACGCCGGATGCGCCGCAGTTCGCCCGACAAAAGCTAACTGCGCTTGGCCCTCTCTCGCTGGCAGAGAAAATCACCCTCGCGGTTTTTATTTTGCTGCTTTGCCTGTGGGCTGGCGTTCCTGCCATGCTCATGGGGAGCGGCTGGACCGTCAATCCTACCAGCGCCGCATTAATTGGCTTATCAATTCTGTTACTGACGGGAGTATTAAGCTGGGACGACATTCTGAAATGTCGTGGGGCGTGGGATACTATTGTCTGGTTCGCCGCGCTGGTGATGATGGCTGATTTTCTCAGCAAGCTGGGGTTGGTCGGTTGGCTGGCGACCAGCGTCGGTAGCGCCATCAACCATCTCGGCGTGCACTGGAGCATAGCAACGCTACTGCTGATCCTGCTTTACGTTTATTCGCATTACTTTTTCGCCAGTACCACGGCGCATATTACCGCGATGTTTGCTGCGTTCTTCGCCGCGGGATTGGGTCTCGGCGCGCCGCCGGCGCTGCTTGGGCTGATGCTTGGTTTCTCTTCCTCGTTGATGATGTCGCTGACGCACTATGGCACGGGCACCGCGCCCATTATCTTTGGCTCTGGCTATGTTACGTTGGCGGAGTGGTGGAAAACGGGGCTGGTGATGAGTGTAGTCAACCTGACTATCTGGGGCGTGACCGGTGCCTTCTGGTGGCACTGGTTGGGATATTGGTGACACGATAATAACGGGAGGTGAGTTCCTCCCGTCGCAACAACTTAAGCCTGTTTAGCGGCTTCGGCTGCTTTCACGATCACGGCGAAGGCGTCAGCTTTCAGAGAAGCGCCGCCTACCAGTGCGCCGTCGATGTCCGGCTGCGCGAACAGTTCGGCTGCGTTGGACGCGTTGACGGAACCGCCGTACTGGATAATGACCTGCTCAGCGATTTTAGCGTCAGCTTTGGCAATGTGGTCGCGGATGAATTTGTGTACCGCCTGCGCCTGAGCCGGGGTCGCAGATTTACCGGTGCCGATCGCCCATACGGGTTCGTAAGCGATAACCACGCCTTCAAAGGCCGCCGCGCCCTGCGTTTTCAGTACCGCGTCGATCTGGCGTGCGCACACTTCTTCTGTTTTGCCCGCTTCGTTTTCCGCTTCGGTTTCACCGATACACAGTACCGGCGTCAGACCTTGTTCTTTCAGCACGGCGAATTTTTTGGCGATCAGCTCGTCAGATTCTTTGTGATAAGTACGACGCTCGGAGTGACCGATAATGATGTATTGCGCGCCGATATCCTTCAGCATTTCAGCCGAAGTTTCACCGGTGAATGCGCCAGACAGGTTCAGATCAACGTTCTGCGCGCCCAGCATGATGTGGCTGCCGGCAGCAGCGCGTTTCGCCAGATCGATATACATTTCCGGCGGAGCGATTGCCACGTCGCAGCCTGCTACGCCCGCCAGTTCTTTACGCAGGTTAGCCACCAGTTCGTTTACCATGTGGCGGCTGCCGTTCAGTTTCCAGTTACCCATCACTAAAGGATGTCGCATTTCATTTCTCCACGCTTAGTCAGCGAATTAAGGAAGATGGCCGCTCGTCAGAGCAGCATGGTCTGTGAAACAGTATAGAGATTCATCCCCGGAAAGGCTTTGCTTTTTGTCATCAATTCGCCCCTTCCAGATTTTCAGATAACGTCAGCTTAATCGGTTCAACCGCGAAGGTCAGCCCCTTTTCGCCGTTATCTGCGACAACATAACGTACCGCGCCTTCGGTCTCAGCGTAATAGTGTTTACCTTTACCGGCGATAAGCATCTTTTGCAGTTTTTTCTGGCTTTGCTCTTTTGTCAGCAACGGGGCGACAGTGCGAATAATGGCGGCCATATATTCCAGCGCTTTCGCTTTCGCCGCTTTCTGTTCCGGCCCCTGAATTGGCAGCCAGGTAATCTGCATACTTTTCACTTTGAGCGTACCGCGCTCCAGCGCCGTGGAGGCATACAGATTTTCGTTAATCTTACTGGCGGCGCGGGTCAGATTCGCTTTATCGCGGCTATTCTCAATGGCACGAAATTCATTGAGCGGCAGATCGGGATTCTGGCGGTTAAAGTTCTCACGAAACTGGCTAATAGAGAGATCAAAGGTCGGCGAGCCCGCCAGCAGATAGGGCGCTGTCGTGGTCAATGAAGAGAGCTGCGCGCGCGCCGTTATGCTGGTGGTGAGAGCAGAAAACAACAGTAAAAACAGAGTACATCCTGGCTTCATCAATCTTACCTTTCGTTAGGACTGCTCACGATTAAAACGATAACTGTCAGGCTTGTCAAAAGGGTAAACTGTAGCGGAAGGCAAAATATAAGGAACTTACATGACCATACAGCAATGGTTATTCTCATTTAAAGGGCGTATTGGGCGCCGTGATTTCTGGATTTGGATCGGCCTCTGGTTTGCCGGGATGCTGGCGCTATTTTCGCTGGCGGGGAAAAATCTGCTTGATATTCAAACGGCGGCATTTTGCCTGGTGTGCCTGCTGTGGCCGACCGCTGCCGTCATGGTCAAACGTCTGCATGACCGGGGGCGCTCCGGCGCGTGGGCGTTGCTGATGATTCTGGCGTGGATGCTGCTGGCCGGAAACTGGATGATGCTGCCGGGGATGTGGCAGTGGGTCGTCGGGCGATTTATTCCGACGTTGATCCTGGTGATGATGCTTATCGATCTGGGCGCGTTTGTCGGTGTTCAGGGGGAAAATAAGTTTGGGAAAGCGACACAGGACGTGAAGTTTAAAGCAGAACCGTAAACGGGCGGTAAACCGTAATTTGCCCGGTGGCGCTGACGCTTACCGGGCCTATGGATTGGTGATGATTTGTGGGCCGGATAAGGCGCACAAACCATCCGGCAAAACATCACCAGTAATGTTCAGCCGTCATATGTCCCGGTCGGCGGCGCAGATGTTTAGTCATCTGTCGGGTCTCTTTCAGCAGTTGCTGCGTATCGCGCACCATCTGCGGGTTACCGCACAGCATGACGTGGCTGGTCTCTTTATCCATCGGCAATCCCACGGCTTTTTCCAGCTCGCCGTTTTCAATGAGCGCAGGCACACGTCCGGTAAGCGAGCCTGGCACGCTCTCCCGGCTGACCACCGTTTGGATACGCAGCTTGCCTTCATAACGCTGTTGCAGTTCCAGCATTAGCGGCAGATAGCTTAAATCGGCGGCGAAGCGTACGGCATGAACTAAGACCATATTTTTAAAGCGCGCTACATCCTGGCCATATTGCAGAATAGACAAATACGGACCGATAGCGGTTCCAGTCGCCAGCATCCATAGCGTCTCGCAGTCAGGCACTTCATCCAGTACAAAGAAACCCGACGCGTCGCTGACCACTTGCACCTCATCGCCAGGTTTTAGCGCCGCCAGCCGCGGGCTGAGCTTTCCTTGCGGAACTGTAACCAGATAAAACTCTAAATTCGGATTGTCAGGCGCATTCACATAGGAATACGCGCGCTGAACGCGCTCGCCATCGATCTCCAGTCCGAGTTTGGTAAATTGGCCTGCAGTGAAAGGATTAATGGGGGCGTGAACGGTCAGGCTGAACAGTGCGTCAGTCCAGTTTTGCACCTTAGTGACTTTACCTGTTACCCAATCGGCCATGGTTTTCTCCTGTTCTGAATCGCTAACCTTATCTTCGTTCGTCAGGAGAAAGATTTCCAGCCCCGCGAGGCTGGAAGGCTCTAACTAACAAATGCGCTAGAGGATATGCGCCTGCACATCCGGATCTTTACGATCAAGGTAGTGGATTGACTGAATGCGGCGGATAGTGCGTGATTTGCCGCGGATCAGCAGCGTTTCCGTCGTGGCGATATTGCCTTTCCGGCTAATTCCTTCCAGCAGATCGCCTTTCGTGATGCCAGTCGCGGAGAAAATAACGTTATCGCTACGCGCCATGTCGCCCAGGCATAACGCCTTGTCCGCTTCAATCCCCATTGCTTTGCAGCGCGCCAGTTCCTGTTCGCCAATGCGGCGATTTTCTTCGCTGTCGCCTTTCACGTCATGGCGTGCCAGCAGACGTCCCTGCATGTCGCCGTCCAGCGCGCGGATCACCGCTGCGGATACCACGCCCTCTGGCGCGCCGCCAATCCCGTACAGCACGTCGACTTCGCTATCCGGCATACAGGTCAGAATTGAGGCCGCGACGTCGCCGTCAGGAATGGCAAATACGCGCACGCCCAGTTTGGCCATCTCTGCGATGACCTCGTCATGACGCGGTTTTGCCAGAATGGTCACGGTCAGATCGCCAAGCGGTTTACCCAGCGCATCCGCGATGTTGCGCAGGTTATCCGCCAGCGGCAGATTGAGATCGATTGCCCCTTTGGCGCCCGGACCGACAATCAGTTTTTCCATATACATATCGGGCGCATTCAGGAAACAGCCTTTATCGCCGACCGCCAGTACCGCCAGCGCGTTCGCCTGGCCCATCGCCGTCATGCGCGTGCCCTCAATCGGATCGACGGCGATATCTACCGCATCGCCGTGGCCTGTACCGACTTTCTCGCCGATATAGAGCATCGGGGCCTCGTCGATTTCGCCTTCGCCAATCACGATGGTGCCGTCAATGTTGACCTGGTTGAGCATGATACGCATGGCGTTGACCGCCGCGCCGTCCGCGATATTTTTATCGCCGCGTCCCAGCCATTTGTAGCCAGCCAGCGCCGCCGCTTCGGTTACACGGGAAAATTCGATGGCAAGTTCTCGTCTCATAACAAACTCGTAGCAGAAAGGAATGGCGCGCAGTGTAGCACAGGGGAGGGAGGGAATAATTGATGTGTGTGCGGAGTTGCCCCCGCACAAAGATTTTGCCGGATGGCGACCTTACTTGTCGTGATCTTCCCACGCCATCGCGCGTTGAACCGCTTTCTTCCAGCCGCTATAACGGTAGTTACGCTCGGTAGTTTCAATGCCGGGGCGGAATTCACGCTCAATAACCGCTTTTTCCTGCAGCTCATCCAGATTCTGCCAGTAGCCGACCGCCAGACCGGCCAGATAGGCCGCGCCCAGCGCCGTCACTTCACGCACTTCCGGGCGTTCCACGCGGGTGCCGAGAATATCTGACTGGAACTGCATCAGGAAGTTGTTGGCCACCGCGCCGCCGTCCACACGCAGAGCGTGCAGGCGAATGCCGGAATCCGCCTGCATCGCTTCCAGTACGTCGCGGGTCTGGTAAGCGATGGATTCGAGCGTCGCGCGGATAATGTGATTGGAGTTCACGCCGCGGGTCAGGCCAAAAATGGCGCCGCGGGCATACGGGTCCCAGTACGGCGCGCCCAGACCGGTGAAGGCCGGAACCACGTAGACACCGTTGGTATCTTTCACTTTCGTGGCGAAATATTCGGAGTCGAACGCGTCGCTGATGAGCTTCATTTCATCACGCAGCCATTGAATGGACGCTCCCGCCATAAACACCGCGCCTTCCAGCGCATAGTTAACTTCGCCGCTTGGGCCGCAGGCGATGGTGGTCAGCAGGCCGTTTTCCGATTTTACCGCTTTCTCGCCGGTGTTCATCAGCATAAAGCAGCCGGTGCCGTAGGTATTCTTCGCCATCCCTTCCTTTACGCACAGTTGGCCGAATAGCGCCGCCTGCTGATCCCCGGCGATACCGGCGATAGGAATACGCGTACCGCCTTTACCGCCAATATTGGTTTGGCCGTAAACTTCGGAGGACTTACGTACCTGGGGCAGCATCGCGCGTGGGATATCCAGCACGTCCAGCATCTTATCGTCCCAGTCCAGATCATGAATGTTGAACAGCATGGTTCGTGAGGCGTTGGTGTAATCCGTAACGTGGACGCGGCCCTGCGTCATCTTCCAGATAAGCCAGGTATCCACCGTACCGAACAGCAGCTCGCCACGCTTCGCGCGTTCACGCGAACCTTCCACATGGTCAAGGATCCATTTCACTTTAGTGCCAGAGAAGTACGGGTCGACGACCAGACCGGTATTGTCGCGGATGTAATCTTCCAGGCCGTCTCGTTTAAGCTGTTCGCAAATGTCGGCGGTACGACGGCACTGCCAGACAATAGCGTTGTATATTGGTTTGCCGGTTTCACGTTCCCAGACGATCGCGGTTTCACGTTGGTTGGTGATACCGATAGCGGCAATCTGATCGGAACTGATATCGGCCTTGGCCAGCACTTCTACCAGCGTTGAGCTTTGGGACGCCCAAATTTCCATCGGGTCGTGTTCCACCCAGCCTGGCTTAGGATAAATTTGCTCAAATTCGCGCTGTGATACGCTGACGATATTCGCGTCATGATCCATAACGACCGCGCGGGAGCTGGTGGTGCCCTGGTCGAGCGCAACGATATATTTTTTTTCAGTCATAATTTTGTCCCGTAATCAGATTACAGCGAAGCATTTTGTTGTGTGGTAGCGGTGGAGTCCTTCTCTTCCACGACGCAGGTATCGCACGGCAAATGACGGCCAATAAATTTGCGATAAGCAAATGCGCCCAGAATGGCGCCGACGATGGGGCCAAACAGCGGCACCAGGAAGTAAGGAATGTCTCTACCGCCGGTAAACGCAATTTCGCCCCAACCGGCAAGCCCGGCGAACATTTTGGGGCCAAAGTCACGCGCCGGATTCATCGCAAAGCCGGTCAACGGCCCCATAGAGGCACCGATAACGGCGATCAGTAAACCAATGAGCAGTGGTGCAAGCGGACCGCGAGGTACGCCGTTGCCGTCGTCGGTCAGCGCCAGAATCAGCCCCATCAGAATAGCGGTAATCACCATTTCAACCGCGAAGGCCTGCACAAAATTGATATGAGGATTCGGGTAAGTTGAGAAAATGCCTGCGAGATCAAGACTTTCAACGCTGCCACGGACGATATGGTGGGTTTGTTCGAAGTCCACAAAAAGATTGTAATAAAGCCCGTAAACTAACGCCGCTGCGCAAAAGGCGCCGGCAACTTGAGAAATAATAAAAGGAACAACTTTACGTTTGTCGAAACAGGCAAATAGCCAGAGTGCGATGGTCACTGCCGGGTTCAGGTGTGCGCCAGAAACACCTGCCGTCAGGTAGATAGCCATCGCTACTCCCAGACCCCAGATGACGCTGATTTCCCACTGCCCAAAAGTGGCTCCGGCAACTTTAAGCGCAGCGACACAACCCACACCGAAAAAAATCAACAACCCGGTACCGAGGAATTCAGCAATGCACTGGCCTTTTAAGGTTGATGTTTGACTCATAATCGGATCCTGAAGAGTATGTAATGTTTATTGGTATGCGAGGAGGTCATGGACATCCACGATGCCCTGTAGGCACACTGTTAATTTATCGTTAACGAGCAAAAACGAGAAATATCGAAATCGAAATGTGTGTACTGCGTCAATAAAATGAGCGTTATCGCGCCATGAAGCGCGTTTTGAGACAGTAGAAGAGTGTGAATTGAATCATTTTATTAACCAACATGTTAACACTTTTGAGTTATTGGATGAATGTTACCAGGAGATGGATGAAAATTGTTGCAAACCGCAATCTACGCGGTATGTCGCTGGACAGCGAGAGCGGGGCTTCATACAATCGGCACTATATATTGTGCGCGTTTACGTGAAGCGTCGCCTTGCAATTCAGGAGAGGTAAGATCATGTCTTTAGAAGTGTTTGAGAAACTGGAAGCAAAAGTACAGCAGGCGATTGACACCATCACCCTGTTACAGATGGAAATTGAAGAGCTGAAAGAAAAGAACAACAGCCTGGCGCAGGAAGTACAGTCTGCACAGCATCAGCGTGAAGAGCTGGAGCGTGAGAACAACTCTCTGAAGGAACAGCAGAGCGGCTGGCAGGAGCGTCTGCAGGCCCTGCTTGGTCGTATGGAAGAAGTCTGATTACGCTTTATCTTTCGTGCCGTAGCTGCGTTGGCTGCGCTCAGTTACCCCAGTCACGTAGTTCACTACGCTCCTGGGGATATCTTCGCTTGCCGCCTTGCTACAACACGAAATCGTTCGCGTAATCGTCCCTGCGTGTAAGCTGCCATCCGGCAATCAGCGACAACGCATAAAAAAGGCGCCTTGCGGCGCCTTTTTTTGATCACTCGATATCAAGCGGGTCTTCGGAAAGGATAATACCGGTGTTGTCGGCATAGAGATGATCGCCGGAGAAGAACGTCACGCCGCCGAAATTGACGCGCACATCGCTTTCCCCAATGCCTTCACCTGCGGCGCCAACCGGGATTGCGGCGATCGCCTGAATGCCGATATCCAGCTCTTCCAGATCGTCCACCTGACGCACCGCGCCATAGATAACCAGCCCTTCCCATTCATTTTGCGTAGCCAGACGCGCCAGCTCCGCATCGACCAATGCACGACGGACAGAACCGCCGCCATCGACCAGCAGAACCCGACCACGGCCATTTTGTTCGAGCAGATCGTACAGCAACCCGTTGTCCTCGAAACATTTTACCGTGATGATTTGTCCGCCAAACGACGACCGCCCTCCAAAGTTAGAGAACAGCGGTTCCACGACGTTGACATCTTCCTGATAGATGTCACAAAGCTCGGAAGTATCGTATTTCATAGGCTTAACGTTTAGTTGCTGCGACAATTTTTAGTATATCGCGCTAAGTACACTGTTGGCAAAATCATCAATTGTTAATTGATATTTGTCAGTTAAACGGTCCACTGACTTAAGAGTATCCCAATCACAAATAACAGGTTGGTTAACAGCGCGCCTTTAACGGTACGTTCAAGCATCGGGCGCATTGCCGCAGGCTCCCTTTCGCGCATCACATAGCACGCCTGTTTGATGAGTAACGGCGCAGCCAGAATAAACAACCATCCCCACGGACTGTGTAACGAGAGCAGATTAAACAGCGCCAGACAGAGCAGCGCGCCCAGCAACAGGCAGGCGTGATAACGACGCGCGTTGACATCGCCCAGACGTACCACAAGGGTGTTTTTGCCATTCTCTCTGTCGCTATTAATATCGCGCAGGTTATTAATATTCAGTACCGCCGTCGCCAGTAAACCGCAGGCGGTGGCAGGGAGAATCAGCGCCGGAATCAGCGTATGCGCCTGGAGATACCAGCTCCCCATGACACTTAGCCAGCCAAAGAATACCAGGACAGAGATATCGCCCAGCCCGATATAACCGTAGGGCCGATTACCCACGGTGTAGGTGATGGCTGCGATAATCGACAGCCCGCCCAAAATCAGGAAGCCGACAAAATCGGTTAACGTATGGCACGCGACCGCCACCAGCGCCAGTCCGGAGATACAGATTAGCACGACGGTAATGATTAACGCCCGCTTCATCTCCTGCCGGGTGATGATGCCTTTTTGCATCCCCCGCAGCGGCCCGATGCGATCCGGTTTATCACTGCCTTTGACAGCGTCGCCGTAATCGTTGGCGAGGTTGGATAAAATTTGCAGCAGCCCGGCGGTGATAAGGGCCAGCAGTGCAACCAGAGGATCGAAATAGCCTTGCCACCATGCTAAGGCCGTACCGACGATAATCGCCGCGAAGGCGAGGGGTAAGGTTTTGGGTCGTAAGCTTTCCAGCCAGGCCTGGGTGCGGCTAATTTGTTGTTGTTCAGTCATATTTAGCGCCAATAAAAATGGGGCTTTTCAGCCCCATCAACAGTGATGAAAATGCATTGGACGCGATTATAAGATAAAACGGCTTAGATCTTCATCTGCGACCAGCGCATCCAGATGTTTGCTCACATATTCCGCATCAATTGTGATGTCCTGGCCGTGTAGATCGCTGGCGTTATAGGAAATTTCTTCCATCAGACGTTCCAGTACGGTGTGTAGACGACGCGCACCGATGTTTTCGGTGGTTTCGTTAACCTGCCAGGCCGCTTCGGCAATACGTTTAATACCGGAATCGGTGAACTCAATATTGACGCCTTCAGTTGCCATCAGCGCTTTGTACTGCACGGTGACGGACGCGTTTGGCTCGGTCAAAATGCGTTCGAAATCGCTGGTGGTCAGCGCCTGAAGTTCAACGCGAATAGGCAGACGGCCCTGCAGCTCCGGGATCAGATCAGACGGCTTCGCCACCTGGAACGCGCCAGAGGCGATAAACAGAATATGATCCGTTTTGACCATCCCATGTTTGGTCGAAACCGTGCAGCCTTCTACCAGCGGCAGTAAATCGCGCTGTACGCCTTCACGTGAAACATCCGGGCCGGAGGTTTCGCCACGCTTACAAATTTTGTCAATTTCATCGATAAACACGATGCCGTGCTGTTCAACCGCGTCGATAGCGTCCTGTTTCAGCTCTTCCGGGTTGACCAGCTTAGCAGCCTCTTCTTCAACCAACAGTTTCATCGCGTCTTTAATTTTCAGCTTACGCGGTTTCTGTTTCTGACCGCCCAGGTTCTGGAACATAGACTGCAACTGGCTGGTCATCTCTTCCATGCCCGGAGGCGCCATAATCTCTACGCCCATTGGCGCGGCGGCGAGATTAATCTCGATCTCTTTATCGTCGAGCTGGCCTTCACGCAGTTTTTTGCGGAACGTTTGACGGGCGGCAGAAGGCTCCTGCTGCTGTTCGGCCTGGCCCCAGTTATTTTTTGCCGGCGGGATCAGCACGTCGAGAATACGTTCTTCCGCCAACTCTTCCGCACGATAGCGGTTTTTTTCGATAGCCTGTACGCGAACCATTTTCACAGCGGCATCGGTCAGATCGCGGATGATAGAGTCCACTTCTTTACCAACATAGCCCACTTCGGTGAATTTGGTGGCTTCGACTTTAATGAACGGCGCGTTGGCGAGTTTTGCCAGACGACGGGCGATTTCGGTTTTACCGACGCCGGTCGGGCCAATCATCAGAATATTTTTCGGAGTCACTTCGTGGCGCAGCTCTTCATCAAGCTGCATACGACGCCAGCGGTTACGCAATGCAATCGCCACGGAACGCTTAGCGTTATCCTGGCCGATAATGTGTTTGTTCAGTTCGCTGACAATTTCGCGTGGGGTCATTTCAGACATGAGAGGTCCTTACGCTTTGGAGGTCAATTCTTCAATGGTGTGGAAATGGTTGGTGTAAATGCAGATATCGCCTGCAATATCCAACGCCTTTTCAGCAATTTCGCGCGCGCCGAGCTCGGTGTTTTCCAACAGAGCGCGAGCGGCAGCCTGGGCATAAGGACCGCCGGAGCCGATAGCAATTAAATCGTTTTCAGGTTGCACGACATCGCCGTTACCCGTGATGATGAGCGAGGCGGTTTCATCCGCGACGGCCAGCAACGCTTCAAGCTTGCGTAGCATACGGTCGGTACGCCAGTCTTTCGCCAGTTCAACGGCGGCTTTGACCAGATGCCCCTGATGCATTTCCAGTTTACGTTCAAACAGCTCGAACAGCGTGAATGCATCCGCAGTACCGCCCGCAAAGCCCGCAATGACCTTGTCGTTGTAAAGACGGCGGACTTTCTTCACGTTGCCTTTCATTACGGTGTTACCCAGTGTGGCCTGACCATCACCGGCGATTACCACGTGGCCGTTACGGCGTACGCTTACTATTGTTGTCACGAGCAGACCCCTTGGTTACTAATGCAGAATTCTAGCCCCGTACGGCGTACGGGGCGTAATGCAAGTATAGATGGGGGAGATTTTGAGGGTTTCAACCCCCGGTGGCGAGTCGAATGCAGTTTGTATGACCCGCCATCTTCAGACGGTTAATGGTGCTGTCGGCATTTTCTTTACCTTTAACCGGCCCGATAACGACGCGATTCCAGCCGTTATTGGTGGTTATTTTGGAGTCAAAGCCTTCAAACGCTAGCTGAGCGCGTACGCTTTCTGCCTGCTCAGCGCCTTTGAATGATCCACATTGCACCATCCAGCGACGTTCATCTTTTTTCTCTGCTGTCGCTTTCGGCGCTTCAGGCGCACGCGTAATTGGCGCGGCTTTCGGCGCTGCCGCACTGGTATGCGCCGGCGTTTGCAGCAAATCCTGATAAGGTTGCTGCGAGGCCGTCTGCTTCGGCGGCTGGCTCTGGCGCGCGGGTTGCGCCGGGGCGGACTGTACCGTACGCGTTTGCGGCTGCTCGTTTATCCGCGGCTGCGTTCGTGGTTGCTGAACCGGCTGCGTTTGAGTCCACTGCTGCTGCTGCTGCTGCTGCTGCTGCTGCGCCTGACGCTGTAGCGTTTGCTGACGCTGTTCTGGCGTCTGCTCGTTCCACGGCACTTCATTAAGTTGCGTCGGCTGTTGACGCATATCCGCCTGCATTTGCGCCAGGAGTTGACGCTGCTCGCTGGTGAGCTGATTCGGATTCATGACTTCGCCGCCGGCGGACGGTTCCGTTGGCGTACGCACGCCCGGTTGGCGACTTTCCAGCTCTTTGATGTAACGCCAGCGTTCCTCCGGTTTTGGTGGAAGCCCATTGCCGGTGACTTTCTGGTTTTGTAGCGTTTCGGACTCTTCTTTCTTATGGTGCGTAATGAAGTACAAGCCGCCGATAAAGGTCACAAGGACGGCTGCCGCAATCGCGACCATTGCCGGCGAGACCGCAGGCATGTTGCTTTGCTTTTTCCGTGAGTTCCGTGAGGTGCTCTTTTTGCGCCGCGAAGGAGCCGGTTGGCCGCGACGTACATAATCTCGTTGTGCCACTATCGTTTCGCTGTATTTATTCGTTCGTCAGCCCGTCATGTTACTGAAGCGGCGGGCCTTTGACCAGACAGGTGAGTCTTAAAGCTATTTACTTTAGGGTAAAGCGCGCGTAGAACCGCGAATAATCAGCTCGCAATCCATTAAACGCGAGCCGCTGCTCACATTTTGCCCCTGCATCTGATCGAGCAACAACAGCATCGCCTCGCGACCAATGTCAAAACGCGGCTGTGCCACGGTTGTTAACGGAGGGTCGCAAAACTCGGCCAGTGCGATATTGTCAAAGCCGATAATCGACAGATCGTCAGGCACTTTCAGACCCTGGCGCTTGGCCCAGGAGAGCGCGCCCAGCGCCATTACGTCGCTATGACAAAAGACGGCGGTAGGCGGTAACGGTTGCTCAAGCAACTGCTTTAATGCGTTTGCCCCGGCTTCGTAGGTAAAGTCGCCACGGGCGATGTAATGCGGATCGACCACAATGCCACTGCGTCTTAATGCCTGTACGTAACCTTGTAAGCGATAGTGACAGAGCGGCATATCTTCCGGCCCCGCAATACAACCAATACGCTTGTGGCCCAAATCCAGCAGGTAGTTCATGGCATTAAACGCGGCGGTCAGGTTATCGATATGTACCGTCGGCAGTTCAAGCTCCGGCGCAAACTCATTCGACATCACCATCGGAGGCAAATTGCGCTGTTCCTCAACGCTGGCGTCAAAGGGCAGTCGGGAGCTGAGAAGTACCATGCCGTCGATCTGTTTGGTGATGATGAGATTAAGAAAGGTTTTTTCTTTCTGGTTTTGATGCGCGCAATCGCCAATCAGCACCAGATATCCCTGTTCTGCCGCGGTAACTTCGATACCGCGGATAATTTCACTGAAGAAGGGATCGCAAATATCCGGGACAATTACCAAAACCGTACGAGATTCATTGCGTTTTACATTTCGCCCCATCGACTGCGGGAAATAACCCACTTCAAGCGCGGCCTGTTCAACCCGGCTACGGGTCGACTGGGAGACTTTATCGGGGTTCATTAACGCACGGGATACGGTTGCCGTAGAGACTTTCGCCTTCAACGCAACATCCTTCATCGTAGCGGCAGTAACCTGCTTGTTCGATTTCACTCTTTCTCCTCGCCTGGGAACTGCTGGCGCAGATCTATCCCTGCTAACACTCATCGAAAACATTTTTATCAGATAGTGCGTGGAAGCGGTTACAGAATTTTCATAAAAAGTGTGATGGATGTTTAATTTTACGATCCGCCTCGCATCGTGAGGACTATCCTTCAATCGGATCGACGTCAAGAACCCATTTAACTTTTCGCGCTTCAGGGAGCGTATTGATCAACGCCAGCGTGCCGCTGATGATGTGTTGCAGGCGAATCCGTGAAGGATGCTGAAGCAAAATTTGCCAGCGATAGCGGCCGCCGCGTTTTGGCGCGAGGGCCGGCACCGGACCTAAGATCCACAGCTTATCGTCTAATAGCGGGCTGGCCTGAATCAAATTACGCAACTGCTGGAGAAAGACTGGCGCCTGCTGATTGTTGTGATCCTCTGCGCGAATAATGACGTGGCTGGTCCACGGCGGAAGCTGGAGCGTTTGCCGTTCCGCCAGCGCCTGTTCCGCAAACGCATCATAGCCTTTATGCAGTAACGTTTGCAGCAGGGGATGCTCAGGATGGTGCGTTTGTAGCACCACTTCGCCCTGTTTACCCGCGCGTCCGGCGCGGCCGGAAACCTGAGTGTAGAGTTGAGCGAAGCGTTCCGCTGAACGAAAATCGGCGGAGAAGAGCGCGCCATCGACATCCAGCAGGGCTACCAGCGTGACGTCGGGGAAGTGATGGCCTTTCGCCAGCATTTGCGTGCCTATCAGGATGCGCGCTCCGCCACGGTGAACTTCCGCCAGATGCTGCTCCAGCGCGCCTTTACGACTGGTGGTATCACGGTCGATTCGTGAAATCGGCACGCCGGGGAAGAAGGGGGCCAACACTTGCTCAAGCTGTTCCGTCCCTAACCCAACCGGTAGCATATGTGTGGAGCCGCAGGAGGGGCACTGGCGCGGTACCGGACGCTGACTGTCGCAGTGGTGACAGCGTAAATGATGCTGCGCCTGGTGTAGCGTGTAGTAGTGATCGCAACGCGGGCACTCCGCAATCCAGCCGCAGTCGTGGCAAAGCAGCGCGGGCGCGAATCCCCGGCGGTTAAGAAATAAAATCACCTGATTGTCGGCCTGGAGATGTTGGCGCATACGGGCGATAAGGGCGGGCGCCAGTCCCGCCTGGAGACGCTGGCCTTTTAAATCCAGCACATGCTGCAGGGCTGGGCGGGCGTTGCCTGCGCGCCGCGTCAGACGCAGCATCCGGTATTTTTTCTGCCGTACATTGCATAGCGTTTCCAGTGCTGGCGTGGCGGAGCCGAGAATAATCGGGATCTGCTCGCTATGGGCGCGATACACCGCCAAATCGCGGGCATGGTAGCGCCACCCTTCCTGCTGTTTATAAGAACTGTCGTGCTCTTCATCAATAATAATCACGCCAAGATGCTTAAACGGCGTAAAGAGGGAGGAACGCGTGCCGATGACAATCGCCGCTTCGCCGTTTTTCGCTTTCAGCCATGCCGAAAGACGCTCGCTGTCGTTTAGCCCGGAATGCAGCACTTCCACCGGCGCGTTGAAACGTTCGCGAAAACGGGCGATCGTTTGCGGCGTCAGGCCGATTTCCGGCACCATCACCAGCGCCTGTTTGCCCTGGGCGAGGACGTTTTCCAGCACGCTCAGATACACTTCGGTCTTGCCGGAACCGGTCACGCCTGCCAGTAACCAGGCGGAGAAACCGTCCGACGCGCTGTGAATCGCGCCGACTGCCGTCGCCTGTTCGGTATTCAGCCGCAGCCGCTCCCCTGCGACGGCATAACATTCTCGCCAGTCGGTAAACGCGGGCGTTTCACTGGCAAGCTCACAAAGCCCCTTACGTCGCAGCGTTTGCAGCGTGGCGTCGGTAAAATCGAGCTCAGCGACCTGATAGCGCCAGATCTTTCCTTGCCGCAGCGCCGCCATCGCCTGTTGTTGTTTGGCGGAGCGTTTCAGGTTGTTGATGTCGACGGCTTGCCCCTCTTCGGTGGCGAACCAATACCATAGGGGCGCGTTGCTGGCTGGTTTTCCCTGACGCAGTAAAACCGGCAGAGCGTGAAACAGAACATCGCCGAGGGGATGGTGGTAGTAATCCGCCGCCCAGAGGAGTAAGCGCCAGACGGAGGTAGAAAAGACCGGCTCGTTATCCAGGATTTCAATGACCGATTTTAATTCATCGAGCGGCAATTCGCTGTGGTCGCTAACCGAGACGACAATGCCCACACGCTCTTGCTGCTTACCTAATGGCACGCGCACGCGGCACCCGGCTTTGGCGACCCCGCCTTCCGGCAGCAGGTAATCAAAGGTTCGGGGAAGCGGAACGGGCAAGGCAACGCGCGCGACGGACATAGCATCTTCCTGACTTGAAATTTCGTCGGGTAGTATACACATTACGATAAGGGAGCGCGGATCAGTTTGCATACGGTGGTCAAATTCTGTATGATTCGCCGCCTTTGGTGCGTGTTATGAGCATCAAACCCTTTACTATTAACTTCGCGTGGTGTCTGGCGTTAGGGCTGGAAGAGCGACGCGGCCTTACACTGAGGTTCCCCATGAAAAAAGGTATTCACCCGAATTACGTAGAAATTACTGCAACCTGTTCTTGCGGTAATGTTATCAAAACCCACTCTACCGTGGGTCACGACCTGAACCTGGACGTGTGCGGCAAATGCCACCCGTTCTTCACTGGTAAGCAGCGTGTTGTTGATACCGGTGGTCGTGTTGAGCGTTTCAACAAACGCTTCAGCATCCCTGGCAGCAAATAAGTTATCGCCAGAAAAAAGCGCCGCAAGGCGCTTTTTTTGTATGAGTGAACCAGAATTGGAATATACATTTAGTCATTGAATGAATTTCCTTTATTAATAAATAAAACGCTGTTTTTATTTTTTCGATAAATTGTTTCTATTAGTGATCTCCATCCTTTTTATCTTCATTTTTTTGCCATTTGTTTCTTTTGTTGGCAAAATCAAAAAGGTTTTGTTTCCCTTGCTTCAATACACTTTTTAGGAAATTTAAAATTATTCATAGGCCCGATTTTCTTTTTCCATAACGGAGTAAAGATCGGGTTAATTACTTAATTGTGTATGAAGAGGGACGATCATGAAATTAAAATTCGTATTATTAATTATTCCATTACTCTCTGCGGCCACGCACGCGGGTTATGTTGATTACCGTCATGAATATTATGATGATGGACGTAACTATGATCGTGTTTATATGTCTCACCGTTTTGCTACAGGTTTTGGGGTAGCAGTCGAAGCCATTTCTCGCTCCGATGACGCGCAATCTAACGATGCGTGGAACAATATGGAAAGCAACGGCAACGAGTATACCGCAAGCTATCAGTTTACCTGGCAGGATCTTATCTGGCAACCTGGTATTGCTATTGAAACGGGCGATAACATCGCGATTTATAAGCCTTATATCCGCGTGCAGTATAACATCAATGACAGTTGGTGGACCGCGTTCCGCTATCGCCTGGAGTACATGCGCAGAAACAGCGATGGTAAAGATGACCGCATGGTCTACCGTCCTGAAACATGGCTTGGTTATAACATCAATAACTGGATGTTTGAACTCAACGGGATTTATAAGATTGCCGATAGCGAAGATTTGTATAACAACAAAAAAGAAGATTACGAATATAACTTTCGCGTTGCTTATAACATAGGTTCCTGGCTCCCATTTATTGAGTTGGGTAACGTTTCCTCGGGTTATAACACCACAACGACAGACGATCGTCAGACCCGTTACCGTGTTGGTCTTGGATATAACTTCTGATTAATACC
Organism: Salmonella enterica subsp. diarizonae; assembly: GCF_008692785.1. Taxonomy (GTDB): domain Bacteria; phylum Pseudomonadota; class Gammaproteobacteria; order Enterobacterales; family Enterobacteriaceae; genus Salmonella; species Salmonella diarizonae. The sequence goes on along the minus strand of NZ_VXJV01000011.1, from coordinate 31,090 downwards.
CTTCGTATCGGCTTATTACGTTGAGCGTCAGGATATATACATAATTTGCGTGAGTAACGTATCTAAGGAGTTGACATCATGTCTAGTGATGGTGCTATCACCGGAAACAATAAGAGTATTACCATCAGGCCTTTCGGGCTCAGAGATAAATTTGGTTATTTGTGTGGTGACCTGGGAACCTGTTTTATTCTTGGGTTAGTAAATAGTTTTTTAATGATTTATTACACTAACGTACTTGGCATTTCCGGCGCTATTGTCGGCTCGCTCTATTTTGTGACTAAATTCTTTGATGCGTTTGTCGATGTTGGGGTCGGGCGTTTATGTGATACCTCCAGGCTGACGGCCCATGGGCGTTTTAACCCCTGGGTGCGCCGCATGAAGTATCCGTTCTGCATCATCGCGGTCGTCCTGTTCCTGCCGTTTGTGCAGGATTTTTCGTATACGGCGAAAATTATCTACATCTGCTGCTCCTATTTTATTTATGGTTCACTGTTATCGACCATAAGTATTCCTTATGGCGCGATGTCTGCAGCGATAAGCTCGAACCCCGAAGATCGTGTGTCACTCTCAACTTACCGCAGCGTTGGGTCAGCAATCGGCGGCGGGGCAACTGGCTTTTTTATTCCGATCCTGATGTATACCACCCTGGTGGACGGAAGCCAGGTGATTTCCGGGCAGCATTTCTTCTGGATCGCCATTGGTTGCGCTGTACTGGGTTTCATCTTCTTATCGTTGACCTGCCAACTCACGACGGAACGCGTGCGTGTGGAGAGAAAAGAGAGCATGCCCGTGTCGATGCTGCTGAAGGGATTGGCGCGTAATAAGGCGCTGATTGTTTTAGTGGTTGTGGATCTGCTGATCGTGATTAATCAGGGATTGTCCGGTACCAACATGACTTACCTGTTTAATGACTATTTCCACAATAAAGGGGCCATGTCTGTCGCGCTGTTGTTTACTTTTGGCTCCCTGGTTTTGCTGGCGCCATCGGCATCCTGGCTCACGAAGCGCTTTGGCAAAAAGGAGGCCAGCGTCGGCGCGCTGCTCTTTGCGGTAGCGATGTATCTGATAATGTTTTTCATCCACATTACCGACGCGAAAGTCTATTTAGTTTTCCTGTTCCTGGCGACGCTGGGGGCGGGGTTATTTAACCTGATGATTTGGGCGTTTATGACCGATGTGTGTGATTATCACCAGTATGTTACTGGCGATCGAGAGGATGGCACTGTTTATGGTGTGAACTTCTTCGCTCGCAAGGTTGGCCAAGCGTGCGCAGGAGCTATTGGCGGTTTTATGCTGGCCATTATTGGTTATCAATCCTCGTCAGCGGGCGGCTCTGTTCAAACCAGCGCCGTGCAGGAAAATATTTATACGATGGCGAATCTCTTACCGGCTTCATGCCTGTTTTTGGCGGCGGTTATTCTGATTTTTTTCTATCCACTGAACCGTAAAGAAACGCTCAAAATGGAAAAAACACTAAATAAATTCAATGGCATTAGTCAGTAACGCCATGAGTTCATGAACGGATCGAGAAGAGGCGGAAGCAATCTCGCCTCTTCTTATCTGTGGGGGTAAGGTAGAGCAACTGTAGAGTAGAGGGTTTTCGTTACCATGAAAACAGCGGCCAGGAATTCTGCGCCGCTCTTTTCGGGATCAATACTCCCACGTTTCCGGGTCAATCCCCATCTCACGCATGATTTCCTTTGCCGCTTCCGGGATTTCATCGCTGCGCTCTTTTCGCAGATCGGCATCATCCGGTAAGGGTTGCCCGGTAAAGGCGTGCAGAAATGCTTCACACAACAGCTCGCTGTTGGTGGCGTGGCGCAGGTTGTTCACCTGACGACGCGTACGTTCATCGGTGAGGATTTTTAACACCTTCAGAGGAATGGAAACCGTAATTTTCTTGACTTGCTCACTCTTCTTGCCGTGCTCAGCGTATGGGCTGATATATTCGCCGCTCCATTCAGCCATGAGATACTTAATCCTCTTCGTCATTAATATTGAGGTCTGAACCTGAGCCCGGACCATAATCGCGCGTAGTTTACCGTAGTGGCGCGGCCCTGACACGAAGTTAGCGGTCGCAGATGTGCGCTAATGCATATAATTTTAACGGCTATTTGCAGTTTGCTCAATCTATACGCAAAGAAGTTTAGATGTCCAGATGTATTGACGTCTATTGTGGCAGTGGTTAATCTGTGGCCTGACTTTCACCGACTCAGCCAGGAATATCTTCATATGACGCGTAAACAGGCTACTATCGCAGTGCGTAGCGGATTAAACGACGACGAACAATACGGCTGCGTTGTGCCGCCAATCCATCTCTCCAGTACCTATAACTTTACCGGTTTCAATGAGCCGCGCGCGCATGATTATTCCCGCCGCGGTAATCCTACGCGTGATGTTGTTCAGCGCGCGCTGGCGGAACTGGAAGGCGGCGCGGGCGCGGTATTGACCAATACCGGCATGTCGGCAATTCATCTGGTCACGACCGTTTTCCTCAAGCCGGGCGATCTGCTGGTCGCGCCGCATGATTGCTACGGCGGCAGTTATCGTCTGTTTGACAGTCTGGCGACGCGCGGTTGCTATCGTGTGCGGTTTGTCGATCAGAGCGATGAGCACGCCTTACAGACCGCGCTGGAAGAAAAACCGAAGCTGGTACTGGTAGAAAGTCCAAGTAATCCATTGTTACGCGTGGTAGATATTGCGAAAATCTGTCGGCTGGCGCGCGAGGCGGGCGCAGTGAGCGTCGTTGATAACACGTTTTTAAGCCCGGCGCTGCAAAATCCGCTGGCGTTGGGCGCCGATCTGGTGTTGCATTCATGCACGAAATATCTCAACGGACATTCGGATGTCGTGGCCGGCGTGGTGATCGCTAAAGATCCAGAAATGGTCACTGAACTGGCGTGGTGGGCGAATAATATTGGCGTCACTGGCGGGGCGTTTGATAGCTATCTGCTGCTGCGCGGCCTGCGTACGCTGTCGCCGCGTATGGAGGTGGCGCAGCGTAATGCGCAAGCGATTGTGGATTACCTGCAAACCCAGCCGCTGGTGAAGAAGCTGTATCATCCGTCGCTGCCGGATAATCAGGGACATGAGATTGCCGCGCGTCAGCAAAAAGGCTTTGGCGCAATGTTGAGTTTTGAACTGGATGGAGATGAGGAGACGCTACGTCGTTTTCTGGGCGGGCTGTCGCTGTTTACGCTGGCGGAATCTTTAGGGGGAGTGGAAAGTTTGATCTCTCACGCCGCCACCATGACGCACGCCGGTATGTCGCCACAGGCGCGTGCCGCCGCCGGGATCTCCGAAACGCTACTGCGTATCTCCACCGGTATTGAAGATGGCGAAGATTTAATTGCCGACCTGGAAAATGGCTTCCGGGCTGCAAACAAGGGGTAAACATGAGTGTGATTGCGCAGGCAGGGGCGAAAGGTCGTCAACTGCATAAATTTGGCGGCAGTAGTCTGGCGGATGTGAAGTGTTACCTGCGTGTCGCAGGCATTATGGCGGAGTATTCGCAGCCTGACGATATGATGGTAGTGTCCGCCGCAGGCAGTACCACCAACCAGTTGATTAGCTGGCTCAAGTTAAGCCAGACCGATCGCCTTTCTGCGCATCAGGTATTACAGACGTTACGCCGCTACCAGTGCGATCTGATTAGCGGGCTGCTTCCCGCCGACGCGGCAGATGACTTAACCAGCGCTTTTATCAGCGATCTGGAACGTCTTGCCGCCTTGCTCGACGGCGGCGTAACGGATGCCGTCTATGCTGAGATCGTCGGACACGGCGAAATTTGGTCGGCGAGATTGATGTCCGCTGTCCTGAATCAGCAGGGGCTGGATGCCGCCTGGCTGGACGCGCGCGCATTTTTACGCGCCGAACGCGCCGCACAGCCGCAGGTTGATGAAGGGTTATCTTATCCTTTATTGCAACAGCTACTGGCGCAGCATCCTGGCAAACGTCTGGTCGTGACCGGCTTTATCAGCCGCAATCATGACGGCGAAACGGTCCTGCTGGGCCGTAACGGTTCCGACTATTCCGCCACGCAAATCGGCGCGCTGGCGGGTGTTTCCCGCGTGACCATCTGGAGCGATGTGGCGGGCGTTTATAGCGCCGACCCGCGCAAAGTCAAAGATGCCTGCCTGCTGCCGTTGTTGCGTCTGGACGAAGCCAGCGAGCTGGCGCGTCTGGCGGCGCCTGTTTTGCACGCCCGTACGCTACAGCCGGTGTCCGGCAGCGATATCGATTTGCAGTTGCGCTGTAGCTACACGCCGGATCAAGGGTCTACCCGAATTGAACGGGTGCTGGCTTCCGGGACGGGCGCGCGTATCGTGACCAGTCACGATGATATCTGTCTGATTGAGTTCCAGGTACCCGCCAGCCAGGATTTCAGGCTGGCGCACAAAGAGCTCGACCAAATTTTAAAACGGGCGCAGGCGCGTCCGCTGGCGGTGGGCGTGCATCGCGATCGCCAGCTATTGCAGTTCTGCTATACCGCCGAGGTAGCGGATAGCGTACTGAAGCTCCTCGACGATGTCGGGCTGCCGGGCGAATTGCGCCTGCGACAGGGGCTGGCGCTGGTGGCGATGGTCGGCGCGGGCGTCACTCGTAATCCGCTACACTGCCATCGCTTCTGGCAGCAGCTCAAAGGTCAGCCAGTGGAATTTACCTGGCAGTCGGAGGAGGGCATCAGTCTGGTGGCGGTGCTGCGTACCGGTCCGACTGAAAGCGTGATCCAGGGGTTGCACCAGTCGCTGTTCCGCGCCGAAAAACGCATCGGGCTGATGTTGTTCGGCAAGGGGAATATCGGCTCCCGTTGGCTGGAACTGTTTGCCCGTGAGCAAAGTACGCTTTCCGCGCGTACTGGTTTTGAATTTGTGCTGGCGGGCGTGGTGGATAGCCGCCGCAGCCTGCTCAGCTATGACGGGCTGGATGCCAGTCGCGCGCTGGCGTTCTTTGATGATGAAGCCGTTGAGCAGGATGAAGAGTCGCTATTCCTGTGGATGCGCGCTCATCCCTACGACGATCTGGTGGTATTGGACGTGACCGCCAGTGAGCAGTTAGCCGATCAGTATCTTGATTTCGCCAGCCACGGTTTTCATGTGATTAGCGCTAATAAACTGGCAGGCGCAAGCGCCAGCGATAAGTATCGCCAGATTCATGACGCATTTGAAAAAACCGGGCGTCACTGGCTGTATAACGCCACTGTGGGCGCAGGATTGCCGATCAATCACACGGTGCGAGATCTGATCGACAGCGGCGATACGATTCTCTCGATCAGTGGGATCTTCTCCGGGACGTTATCCTGGCTGTTCCTGCAATTTGACGGTACGGTGCCGTTTACCGATCTGGTGGATCAGGCCTGGCAGCAGGGGCTGACCGAACCCGATCCGCGCGTCGATCTTTCCGGAAAAGATGTCATGCGTAAGCTGGTGATTCTGGCGCGCGAGGCGGGATACGACATTGAGCCGGATCAGGTACGCGTAGAATCGTTGGTGCCTGCGCATTGTGAAGGAGGGTCTATCGATCATTTCTTTGAGAATGGCGATGCGCTAAATGAGCAGATGGTGCAACGTCTGGAGGCTGCCCGCGAACTGGGGTTGGTGCTGCGCTATGTGGCGCGTTTCGACGCTAATGGCAAAGCGCGCGTCGGCGTCGAAGCGGTTCGTCCGGAGCATCCGCTGGCGGCGCTACTGCCGTGCGATAATGTCTTTGCTATTGAAAGCCGCTGGTATCGCGATAACCCGCTGGTGATCCGTGGGCCGGGCGCGGGTCGCGATGTCACCGCCGGGGCGATTCAGTCCGATATCAACCGCCTGGCGCAGCTCTTGTAATATGCCTGCCGGATGGCCGCTTCGCCTGATCTAGCCTACGTTAAGCCAGATCCGTAGGCTGGATGAGCGCGTGAGCGTCACTATCCGGCTGTTACCCTAAGCGTGAATTGTATTCCAGCGCCAATGTCTTAAGGATTTGCGTGACGCGTCCGGCGGAATAGTGGGCACTTTGCTGGAATTCAGGCTGTTGCCATAGCCAGGTAATAAAGCGGCGACTGGCTGTCAGATTAACGGCGACGCCTTGTGCTAAGTGGGAACCGGTTAACGAACAGACCATTTTGCGGTTATTGCCGTGCCCCCAGAGTTGCCACTGATTTTGCACCCTCCCTGCCAGATTTTGCCTAACAGTTGCCACTCTGCGCGGCAATCGTCATCGTTTATCTCTTCCTCAACGAACCACAGCGAGGCGGGACGCTGGCGTACCTTCCCGTTCCCTAATGAACGGGTCATGATGGATTTAACCGGTAAACAATTGCGCAGCCTGATGGAACATGGCGCCGGATTAAGCAACGGTGTTTTGCCGGTGTCTAAAGGTCTGGAGATGAAGTATGACAGCAGCAAACCCATCGGTCAGCGCGTGGTAGCCTTTACGCTCAATGGCAAGCCGATTGATGATGCGGCGGTTTATCATATCGCCACCAACAGCTTCCTTGCCGACGGCGGCGACGGTTTTGCGGCGTTCACGGAAGGTCAGGCGCGGAATACCTCCGGCGGCTACTATGTGTCGAATGCGGTGGTGGCTTATTTTAACGCGGGAAACACCATCACGGATGAGCAGCTCAAAGGGATGCGCGTTGCGGATGTGAAGAAGTAATTTCCCCTGCCGTGGCGCGCTCAGTGTCGCGGCGTGACATGAGGAATATTCATCTTTGCTGAATATTCCTCATTCTTTGGCATGATTTTTCGGTTGACGTCCTCCCGCTTTTCCGTCATTTTTACATCTGGACGTCTAAACGGATAGATGTTTACAACATCACAAATAATAACACGCGATTGATGAGGTAAGGTATGAGCTTTTTTCACGCCAACCAGCGGGAAGCCCTGAATCAGAGTCTGGCGGAAGTACAGGGTCAGATTAACGTTTCGTTTGAGTTTTTCCCGCCGCGCACCAGTGAAATGGAGCAAACCCTGTGGAACTCTATCGATCGCCTGAGCAGCCTGAAACCGAAGTTTGTTTCGGTAACGTATGGCGCCAACTCCGGCGAGCGCGACCGCACTCATAGCGTTATTAAAGGCATTAAAGAGCGTACTGGTCTTGAGGCCGCGCCGCATCTTACCTGCATTGACGCCACGGGCGATGAACTGCGTACCATCGCCCGCGACTACTGGAATAACGGTATCCGCCACATTGTCGCTTTGCGCGGTGATTTGCCGCCGGGTAGCGGTAAGCCGGATATATACGCCGCCGATCTGGTCGGCTTGCTCAAAGAGGTGGCCGATTTCGATATTTCCGTGGCGGCCTATCCGGAGGTGCATCCAGAAGCGAAAAGCGCGCAGGCCGATCTGCTTAATCTGAAGCGTAAAGTGGATGCTGGCGCTAACCGCGCCATTACGCAGTTTTTCTTCGATGTGGAAAGCTACCTACGTTTTCGCGACCGCTGCGTTTCTGCCGGTATCGATGTAGAAATTATTCCAGGCATTTTACCGGTGTCTAACTTTAAACAGGCGAAAAAATTTGCCGATATGACCAACGTCCGCATTCCGTCATGGATGTCACAGATGTTTGAGGGGCTGGATGATGACGCGGAAACCCGCAAGCTGGTGGGCGCTAATATTGCGATGGATATGGTGAAAATTTTAAGCCGCGAAGGAGTGAAGGATTTCCACTTCTACACGTTGAATCGTGCGGAAATGAGTTATGCCATTTGCCACACGCTGGGCGTAAGGCCTGGTTTATAACCTCCAGCCCTCTGCTGAGGGCTTTATTACAACTCATATTGATCTACACCTCTGTAACTAAAAATATAAAAGGTATTAGCTATCGAATCTGTGGATTAATTCAACTATCTCTTCACTTAATTGGTGTATATCGTAACGGTAACACTTTAAAAGGGAGCTGAGATATGAGCACGACCGACGATACCCATAACACGTTATCTACTGGAAAATGTCCTTTCCATCAGGGTGGGCATGACCGAAGCGCAGGAGCAGGGACAGCCAGCCGCGACTGGTGGCCGAATCAACTTCGCGTGGATCTTTTGAACCAACATTCCAACCGTTCTAACCCGCTGGGTGAAGACTTTGACTACCGCAAAGAGTTTAGCAAGTTAGACTACTCCACCCTGAAAGGGGATCTTAAGGCGCTGCTGACCGATTCACAACCGTGGTGGCCTGCCGACTGGGGTAGCTATGTCGGTTTGTTTATCCGTATGGCCTGGCACGGGGCTGGCACCTACCGTTCTATTGATGGTCGTGGCGGCGCGGGTCGTGGTCAACAGCGTTTTGCGCCGCTCAACTCCTGGCCGGATAACGTCAGCCTGGATAAAGCGCGTCGTTTGCTATGGCCGATTAAGCAGAAATATGGCCAGAAAATTTCCTGGGCCGACCTGTTTATTCTGGCGGGTAACGTGGCGCTGGAAAACTCCGGTTTCCGTACCTTCGGTTTCGGCGCCGGGCGTGAAGATGTCTGGGAACCGGATCTGGATGTGAACTGGGGCGATGAAAAAGCCTGGTTGACGCACCGACATCCTGAAGCGCTGGCGAAAGCGCCGCTGGGCGCGACCGAGATGGGCCTTATCTACGTTAACCCGGAAGGGCCGGATCACAGCGGCGAACCGCTTTCTGCCGCCGCCGCTATTCGCGCCACCTTTGGCAATATGGGGATGAACGACGAAGAAACCGTGGCGTTGATCGCCGGCGGGCATACCCTCGGTAAAACCCACGGCGCGGCAGCAGCATCCCATGTAGGGGCCGATCCGGAAGCCGCGCCGATTGAAGCGCAGGGCTTAGGTTGGGCCAGCAGCTATGGTAGCGGCGTTGGCGCGGATGCTATTACCTCCGGGCTGGAAGTGGTCTGGACGCAGACGCCGACCCAGTGGAGCAACTATTTCTTCGAGAACCTGTTCAAATATGAGTGGGTACAAACCCGTAGTCCGGCTGGCGCTATCCAGTTTGAAGCGGTAGACGCGCCGGACATCATCCCGGACCCGTTCGATCCGTCGAAAAAACGTAAGCCAACCATGCTGGTCACCGACCTGACGCTGCGTTTTGATCCCGAGTTCGAGAAGATCTCTCGCCGTTTCCTTAACGATCCGCAGGCCTTTAATGAAGCCTTTGCTCGCGCCTGGTTCAAACTGACGCACAGAGATATGGGGCCAAAAGCGCGTTACATCGGACCGGAAGTGCCGAAAGAAGATCTGATCTGGCAGGACCCGTTGCCGCAACCGCTCTACCAGCCAACGCAGGAAGACATTATTAATCTGAAAGCGGCGATCGCTGCATCCGGGCTCTCTATTAGCGAGATGGTTTCGGTTGCCTGGGCATCCGCGTCTACTTTCCGTGGCGGCGATAAGCGTGGCGGCGCTAACGGCGCGCGTCTGGCATTAGCGCCTCAGCGCGACTGGGATGTAAACGCCGTTGCGGCTCGCGTTTTGCCGATATTAGAAGAGCTCCAGAAAACGACTAATAAAGCCTCTCTGGCCGATATTATTGTGCTGGCGGGCGTGGTCGGTATCGAGCAGGCGGCCGCTGCTGCGGGTGTCAGCATCAGCGTACCTTTTGCGCCGGGTCGGGTGGATGCGCGTCAGGATCAGACCGACATCGAGATGTTCTCGCTGCTTGAACCGATTGCCGATGGATTCCGTAACTATCGTGCGCGTCTGGATGTATCGACGACCGAGTCGCTGCTGATTGATAAAGCGCAGCAGTTAACGTTGACCGCGCCGGAAATGACGGTGCTGGTTGGCGGGATGCGTGTTCTGGGAACCAACTTTGACGGCAGCCAGAACGGTGTCTTTACCGACAGACCGGGCGTGCTCAGCACTGACTTCTTCGCTAATCTGCTGGATATGCGTTACGAGTGGAAACCCACCGACGACTCTAATGAGCTGTTCGAAGGCCGCGATCGTCTGACTGGCGAGGTAAAATACACGGCAACCCGCGCTGATCTGGTGTTTGGTTCCAACTCCGTACTGCGCGCGCTGGCAGAAGTTTACGCGTGTAGCGATGCGCACGAGAAGTTTGTGAAGGACTTCGTCGCGGCATGGGTGAAAGTGATGAACCTGGACCGTTTCGATTTGTTGTAAATCTCATGCCGGATGATGCCAACGCTTATCCGGCCTACCGCTCCAGATGCCCTCCGGGCAAAAAAATCCCCGCGATTACGGGGATTTTTCATTACAAGCCGACCTTATTCCCATTCCTGCAAGAAGCGTTGACCGTACTGGTCGGCGACCAGTAGCGCGGCGTACACTTCATCCGGCGTTGCGCCGCCAGGCATGTTATGAATAGTTTCACCTTCTGCGCAGGAAGCTTCCGCGACGGTGCGCATTTTCGCCGGGATATCCTGTTTAATATCCAGTTGCGCCAGCGTCATCGGCAGACCAACGGAATGGCACAGTGCAGCAACGGTTTCGATCTCTTCGACCGGCGCGTTTTCCAGCACCAGTTGCGTTAGCGTACCGAAAGCGACCTTCTCACCGTGATAATAGTGGTGCGCATCCGGAATCGCCGTTAAACCGTTATGAATCGCGTGCGCTGCGGCCAGACCGCCGCTTTCAAAACCGACCCCGCTCAGGTAGGTGTTAGCTTCGATGACGCGTTCCAGCGCTGGCGTGACGACATGCTGTTCGGCGGCCAGCATTGCTTTTTCGCCTTCTTCGATCAGCGTGTTATAACATAGCTCCGCCAGTGCCAGCGCGGCCTGTGTACACTTGCCGCCCGCCATCGTGGTGGCGCCGCTGCGTGAGCAGGCGCGCGCTTCAAACCAGGTTGCCAGCGCATCGCCGATACCGGCTGCCAGCAGACGCGCCGGTGCGCCCGCTACTATTTGGGTATCGACAATGACCATATTCGGGTTATGCGGCAGCATCAGATAGCGGTCAAACTCACCGGCATCAGTATAAATAACCGAGAGCGCGCTGCACGGCGCGTCGGTAGAGGCGATGGTCGGCGCGATAGCGACCGGGACGTTCATAAAGTGCGCCAGCGCTTTGGCGGTATCCAGCGTTTTACCGCCGCCGATGCCCAGTACGGCGCCGCACTGGATTTTCTCGGCGACGGCGCGCAGCCTGTCGATCTCGTTTTGCGAACATTCGCCGCCAAACGGGACGATTTCTACTGATAAATCTGCATCAGTCAGGCTCTTGCGTAGCGTCTCTTCGGCAAATCCCAGCACGAATTTATCGCCCACAACCAGCCAGTTGTTCGCCATCGGTTTTAAATAATCGCCAAGACGCGCGATGACGTTTGCACCCTGAATATACTTGCCTGGTGACTGAATAATGCGATCCATACATTTCTCCCCTACAGGTTCAGATTACCAAAAGCGTTTTTCCAGTCTTGCTCAAACTTCTCTATTGCTGACTCTACCGCAGGCGTATTGAGCATTTGTTGCGCTACATCTAAAGGAAGGGTAATCGCCTGGCAACCTGCCAGTAAGCAATCCAGCGCCTGCCGCGGCGTTTTAAAGCTGGCCGCCAACACCATACTGTCGGGCGCGTGACGTTCCAGTAGCGTTTGCAGCTCCTGAACCATACGAATGCCATCACCGCCCTGAGCATCAACGCGGTTGACGTAGGGAGCGACATATTTTGCGCCCGCCAGCGCCGCCAGCAGGCCCTGGGATGCGCTGTAGACGGCGGTGCCCAGCGTCACGATGCCTTCTTTTTTCAGCAGTTTAATAGCCGCGAGACCTTCGGCGGTCACTGGAATTTTAACCACAATACCGGGGATGGCGTTATTCAGTCGTTTGGCTTCTTCCACCATACCTTTCGCGTCGCGGCTCATGGTCTGCGCAAATAAAGTGCCTTCTTCGCCGATGGCGTTTTGCAGCCTGGGCAGCACATCCCAGACAGATTCTTTGCTGGCAGCCACAATGCTCGGATTGGTGGTGACGCCGGCAATCGGGAAAATGCGCGCCAGACGTTCAACTTCCGCCACGTTAGCGGTATCCAGATAGAGTTCCATAGTCTTTCCTTTCGTGAGCTTTCGTTATCGACAGGATAAAGGAGCGTTGCCGGGATGCGCTATGTGACAAATCTGCCAAAAACTGGACAAATGTGATGTGCTTGGTAAAGTGTGATTAACTTCACAAGTTGGCGATGATTAACGTGTAACGTGCTGTTGTATGCCCTGTGGGGGAGTGAGTTTTTTGCATTTATATTACAATAATCCAGTAAATGCGCCTTTTATCTACTGCATTTTCTTTATTGTAGTGTGGATTATTTCTCCGTTAGCTGGCTGTGATACTGGCGGCGATACTCCGATGGCGAGCGTTCCGTATTTTTGCGAAACAGGCGGCAGAAATAGTTACTGTCGACAAAGCCGCAGCGGTGCGCCACCTCTTTAACTTTCAGGTCATAACCCTTCAGCAACGTTTTGGCGTGTTCCAGCCGCGTATGGTTCAGGTATTCGTTAAAGCCGATGGTTCCCGTTTTCTGAAACAAGTGCGAGAGGTAATTTGGCGAGATATAAAACGCCTGCGCTACCGATTCGCGCGTCAACGGTGCGGCGTAGCGCTCATCAATATACTCCCTAATAGCTTCAAAAAGCGCGCGGCTGCGGGAGGCGGTCTGGATTTGGCTGCCGAGCAGATCGCGGCAATGGCTTAGCAGGCTGGCGACAATCAATCTGGCCGTTTGCTGCTCTTGCGGCTGCATCTGCATCTCATTAAGCGTCTGTAACAGGAAAGAGCCGATACGCGGGCCGCGGCGCGCAACGTGCTGTTTCGTGAGGTTTTGATGCTGCTGACCGTCCCAGTGGACCACGCTGAAACCTAACTGCTGTTTGCCAAACAGGATGCTCAGGGTGGTGACGGGCGTTTGCCATTGCGGGATGTTCCAGCCGCCAGCCGGAACGTAGAGAACATCGCAAGGAATGAGCGGGGCGGTAATGCTTATGTCAGTAAGCTCGCCCTCGAGCACAATCTCCAGCCGCGGAAAATCAACCTGATGTGCCAGTTCCGGTGCTGGGCCGCTGGCGCTGGAAAAATAAATCTGACGCAGCGGCTGCGGGCCGTTGATGAGGCGGGAAAGAAGGTGGCTGACGTCGTGATACATGATAATCCCTTGCCGATAGCAAACAGGGGAAACAGTAACGTCGAAAACCGATGCCCTCAAGCGATTATTGCCGGATGGTGGCGCTGAACTGCGCCTTATCCGGCCTACGGGAGAGAATAACGCCAGGCCCGATAAGCGTTAGCGCTATCGGGCAATATACCGGTTACTGATTCCCAGGCTGATCGCCATACGGCAACGTATCATAATCAATCAGCGCATTTTTCTTATACGGGTTGCCAATCCAGCGCGTGGTTGCTTTGAATTGCGGGCTGGTGATGGAACGCGTCGGGTCGTAGCCATCATAGGTCAGGCCCGCTAAGTCAGACCAGGTATGGATAAGCTCGGAGCTACTGTACTTACGATCGACATCCTGCGAGAAGTCGCGCGGATGCGCCGCCTGCCATTTCTCTGAGGTCCACAGCAGAAACGGCACCGTATACATATGACGGGTTGGCGAATCTTCGTTCCGTCCCTGCGTTTTATGCGGCGGCGTGTCATACACTTCTTCACCGTGATCGGAGAAGTAGAGCAGGAAACCGTTCGGATCGGTCGCTTTATAGTCCTTAATCAGGCTGGCGACAACATAGTCGTTATACAGATTCGCGTTGTCGTAATCGTTATACGATTCCAGTTCGTCATTGCTTAATCCCGGCGGAACATGGTCGGTTTTACCATCAAACTTGCCCTGGTTTTCCGGATAGCGGAACTTGTACTTAATGTGCGTTCCCAGCAGATGCACAATAATGAATTTTTTGGGCGCCGGGTCGGCTAACACCGCTTTAAACGGCGCCAGCACGTTGCTGTCATATTCGCGTGCGCTTTGAGTGCGCTGCTGGTTCATATAGAACTGCTTATCAGTCTGCTTAGAGAACACGGTCAGCATGGTATTACGCGCCGTCATCGTCTGCTGGTTAGTGATCCAGAAGGTTTTATACCCGGCCTGTTTCATCATATTCATCAGCGATGGCTTCGTCAGATACCAGTCCGGGTTCTTTTCGTCCGCGAACGTTAGCGCCTGTTGCAGAATCTCAATGGTGTAAGGTCGCGAAGTCACCACATTATTAAACACGGTCAGCCCGGGATCGGTTTTATGCAGCGCGTCCAGTTCCGGCGTGGTTTCGCGCGGATAACCGTACAGGCTCATACGGCCACGCTGGGTCGATTCGCCAATCACCAGTACCAGCGTGCGTGGCGCATCGCCGGAGTGGTCTTTGAAGTTAGCCAGCGGCGGCAGGGCGTCGTTTTCATTCAGCAGATTATTCAGCGAGGTGAGCTGGCGATGATACTGGTAGTAGCCAGAGATAAACTGCCACGGCGCGGCGGGTTCCATTCGTGACGCCAGGCTATCCAGCGTTTTCTCCATCGACTTATGCTTGATAAAGGTATTCATCGCGATGGGATGCAGGATCAGCCCGTACAGCAGGGCAAACGACACCAGATAACGCCAGGGCGATGGAATATAAACCGGGCGCAGACGTGTCCACAGCAAAATCGCCGCCACCGTATAAGCCAGCGCGACAAGAACAATTTTCAGACTGAAATATTGGCTTAAATATTCGCTGGCTTCATTGGCATTGGTTTCAAACATCACAAACAGCACGCTTTGTGAGAACTCCTGCCCGTAGATCACGTAATAGCTCAGCGCCGCCAGCGAGGCGGCCCAGAGTACGACGCCAATGACGGCGGCAATGAGTCGGATGCGGCCTGGAAACAGAAAGACGGGGATCAGCCACAGTGAGCTGTACAGTAGCGAATCCCGCAGGCCGTTTGTCCCGCTGTATCCGGTGAGATAAATAATGGCCTGCAGGAGGGTGGAAAAGAACCAAAAGTAAAGGAGTGCCCAACCCAGGGCTTTCCAGCTAAACGCGGGTTTAGTCTGGAGTAATGTGGATTGCATAATGAGAGCCTGTCTTTAATCGTAGCGCCAAACGTAGCGCCTGAACCTTAAAAGAATCTGAAGCAAACCTGCTTTATGCCGCGCGTTTTGCTAAGAAAGATTTATAGATGCATAAAATGCAGACAGGAATATATTGAAAAAACGACGATTATGACAGCAGTATTTCATGCCGCCCCCTGCTTAATCGCATGAGGGCGGCTTTCTTTTCGCGTTAGCCGGTGTTGCGCATACCAGCGGCGACGCCCGCAATCGTGACCATCAACGCCTGTTCAACGCGAGGATCGGGCGATTTTCCCTGCTCTTCAGTCAGACGGGAACGATGCAGCAACTCCGCCTGCAACACGTTTAAAGGATCGGTATAAACATTTCTTAACTGAATGGACTCCGCAATCCACGGTAAGTCGGCCATCAGGTGCGAGTCGTTGGCAATCGCCAGCACCACTTTAATGTCCTCTTCCAGCAGGTCTCGTAGCTCTTTGCCCAGCGGCCATAGCGTTTTCGCCACCAGGCGCTGATCGTAATAGTCGGCCAGCCACAGGTCGGCTTTCGAGAACACCATCTCCAGCATTCCAAGACGCGTGGAGAAGAACGGCCAGTCGCGACACATGGCTTCCAGTTCACTTTGTTTACCATCCTCCACCACTTTTTGCAGCGCAGTACCCGCGCCCAGCCAGGCTGGTAGCATCAGGCGGTTTTGCGTCCAGGCGAAGATCCACGGAATCGCGCGCAGCGATTCGACGCCGCCGGTTGGACGACGTTTCGCTGGACGTGAGCCGAGCGGCAATTTGCCCAGCTCTTGTTCCGGCGTCGCGGAGCGGAAGTACGGCACAAAGTCTTTATTTTCGCGCACGTAGCCACGGTACGTTTCGCAAGAGATCACAGAAAGCTCATCCATAATATGACGCCAGCCGTCTTTCGGTTCCGGCGGCGGCAGCAGGTTTGCTTCCAGAATTGCGCTGGTGTAGAGCGACAGGCTGCTGACGGTGACTTCCGGCAGGCCGTATTTGAAGCGGATCATCTCACCCTGCTCGGTCACGCGCAGACCGCCTTTCAGGCTGCCCGGTGGTTGCGAAAGCAGCGCCGCGTGGGCTGGCGCGCCGCCACGGCCAATAGAGCCGCCGCGACCGTGGAAGAGGGTTAGCTCGATACCGGCTTTTTCACAGGTTTTGATCAGTGCGTCCTGCGCCTGATACTGCGCCCATGACGCGGCCATGACTCCGGCGTCTTTTGCCGAGTCGGAGTAGCCGATCATTACCATCTGCTTACCCTGAATCAGCCCGCGATACCAGTCGATATTCAACAACTGAGTCATCACGTCGTCGGCATTGTTCAGGTCGTCAAGAGTTTCAAACAGCGGCGCGACCGGCATGGCAAAGCCGATACCTGCCTCTTTCAGCAGTAGATGCACAGCCAGCACGTCAGACGGCGTTTTCGCCATTGAAATCACGTAGGCGGCGATCGACCCTTTCGGCGCTTCGGCAATGACCTTGCAGGTTTCAAGCACTTCGCGGGTATCGTTGCTCGGCTCCCAGTTACGCGGCAGCAGCGGACGTTTGGAGTTCAGCTCGCGGATCAGGAAGGCCTGCTTGTCGGCTTCCGACCAGCTTTCGTAGTCACCAATACCAAGGTAGCGGGTAATTTCGCCCAGTGCTTCGGTATGGCGGGTGCTCTCCTGGCGAATATCAATACGCACCAGCGGTACGCCGAAACACTTCACGCGGCGGAGCGTATCGAGCAACTCGCCGTTGGCGATAATGCCCATGCCGCAGGCCTGTAGCGACTGATAGCAGGCGTAAAGTGGCTCCCAGAGCTGCTCGTTTTGCGTCAGCAGACCAGCCGGTTTGGGCAGTTTCTCACCTTTCAGACGCGCTTCCAGCCAGGACTGGGTCGCCATCAGACGGGCGCGCAATTTTTTCATCAGATAGCGATACGGTTCAGACGCGCCTTCTTCGCCCACTAACGCCAGCAGCTCCGGCGTGGCGTCGACCATCGACAGTTCTGATACCAGAACATGAATGTCTTTCAGGAACAGATCGGTGGCTTTCCAGCGGCTTAACAAGAGTACGTGGCGGGTGATATCCGCCGTCACGTTCGGGTTGCCGTCACGGTCGCCGCCCATCCAGGAGGTAAAACGTACCGGCACAAAATCCACCGGCAATTTGTAGCCAAGATTTTCTTCCAGTTGTTCGTTCAGTTCACGCAGATAGTTAGGTACGCCCTGCCACAGGCTGTTTTCTACCACGGCGAAGCCCCATTTGGCTTCATCCACCGGGCTTGGACGCTGCTTGCGGATTTCATCCGTATGCCAGGATTGGGCAATCAACTGGCGCAGGCGACGCATCACCTGGTGGCGTTCGTAGTCGGCGATATCGGTATTATCAAGCTGTTTTAGACAGTTGTTGATTTCACCCATCTTGTGAATAAGCGTACGGCGGGTAATTTCTGTCGGGTGGGCGGTCAGCACCAACTCCAGAGACAGCGTCTCTACCGCTTTTTTGATGGTTGCGTCGTTGAGGTCCGGTTGGTTTTTCAGTTTACGCAGAGTGCGGGCAATCACTTCCGGGTTGCTGGCAGCTTCGCCTTTTGGCGAAATGCTGTGGTATTGCTCGGCAGTATTGGCCAGGTTCAGGAACTGACTAAACGCGCGCGCAACTGGCAGCAGCTCGTCGTTAGACAAATTTTGTAGCGTGGTGAGCAGCTCCTGGCGATTAGCTTCATTGCCGGCGCGTGAAGATTTGGATAGCTTACGGATTGTTTCTACGCGATCAAGAATGTGCTCTCCCAGCGCATCCTTGATGGTTTCTCCCAGCACCTTGCCGAGCATACTGACATTACTACGCAACGCGGAATATTGTTCGTTCATATGATCCCAGACACCCCATCTCTGTTGTAATTGTCCTGCATCTTTCACGCTGCGGCGGCGTTGGCTGCGCTCTCCCACCCAGGTCACTTACTTATGTAAGCTCCCTGGGATGTGCTCGTTTGCCGTCTTGCCGCAACGCGAAATCTTTCGGACCAAGCTTTTTCACATCACTTCTCATCTTTATAAAGCCACGTAAAACCCGTGGCGTCAATTACTGCGAAATCGGTTCAGCAAACGAAAAAATGGCGATAATTTACGTTATTTAATTCATACCGAATCAAATAAGCATTGCTTATGGAAATGTAAAAAACATGGTAATGACCTGTTGCCGGATGACACTACACTAATCCGGCAACAGGTGGATTCTGGCCCGATAAACATAGCGCTACCGAGCAATATGCATTAATGCCAGCAAAAATGGTGTACTACCTGGGTAATTAATTCCCGGGTGGGCTTAATAAAACGCGTTTCGAGATATTCATCCGGCTGATGGGCCTGATTAATTGAGCCAGGACCGAGCACCAGCGTTGGACATAATGTCTGAATAAACGGTGCTTCAGTACAGTAGTTCACCACGTCGGTTTTCGTACCCAACAGTTTTTCTACTACTTCAACCAGTTGGTGGTCCGGTGGACACTCGTAGCCCGGAATCGGCGGATGTAATTCTGCCACCGTCAGGCGGCCCGGCCAGCGTTCGCTTACGGGGGCCAGCGCGTCGTTAAGCAATCCATTGAGGTCGTTTAACGTCATGCCCGGCAGTGGACGAATATCCATATGTAGTTCACAGCAGGCGCAGATGCGGTTTGAGGCATCGCCGCCGTGGATATGGCCCAGGTTCAGCGTTGGATATGGAACGGTAAACGCCTCGTAGTGATATCGCGCTTTCAGCGCGTCACGCAGTTGCATGATACGGCCAACCGCATCGTGCATCAGTTCAATGGCGTTAACCCCACGCGCCGGATCGCTGGAGTGACCGGACTGGCCCAGGACGCGAACGACATTAGAGATATGCCCTTTGTGTGCGCGTACCGGTTGCAAAGATGTCGGTTCGCCAATGATTGCGCAGTCCGGACGTAATGCCGTGGTTTCGGAAAAATAACGCGCCCCGGCCATGCTGGTCTCTTCATCGGCGGTCGCCAAAATGTAGAGCGGCTTTTTCAGTTGTGTTACGTCAACGTCACGTAGCGCGTCCAGAATAAAAGCGAAGAAGCCTTTCATATCCGCAGTGCCCAGGCCATAGAGCTTGTTGTCGTGCTCGGTCAGCGTGAACGGGTCGCGCGTCCAGCGTCCGTCATCAAAGGGAACCGTATCGGTATGACCGGCCAGCAGCAAACCGCCCGCGCCATGTCCGGTGCTGGCGAGCATATTAAATTTGTTTCGCGTTCCCGGAACCGGTTGAACCTCTACGTTGAAACCAAGTTCGCTGAACCAGCCTGCAAGCAAAGTGATTAAAGACGCATTACTTTGATCCAGGGATTCTTCGGTTGCGCTTATCGATGGTGTGGCAATCAGAGCGCGGTAAATCTCGATAAATGGCGGTAAAACGTTTTTCATTGTTGACACACCTCAGGTCATGATAGTATCAATATTCATGCATTAATTGTGAATAAAAATACACTAACGTTGAGCATAAAGGAACCCGATGTTGAATACGCTGATTGTAGGCGCTAGCGGTTATGCGGGCGCAGAGCTTGTAAGCTACGTAAATCGCCACCCACATATGACCATAACCGCTTTGACCGTCTCAGCGCAAAGCAATGATGCAGGAAAGTTAATTTCTGATTTACATCCGCAGTTAAAAGGGATTGTTGATCTGCCATTGCAACCGATGTCGGATGTGCGTGACTTTAGCGCAGATGTTGATGTGGTGTTCCTGGCGACAGCGCATGAAGTGAGCCACGATCTGGCGCCGCAGTTTTTACAGGCCGGATGCGTCGTATTCGATCTTTCCGGCGCGTTTCGGGTAAATGATCGCGCCTTCTATGAAAAGTATTACAGATTTACTCATCAGTATCCTGAACTGCTGGAACAGGCGGTGTACGGTCTGGCGGAGTGGAATGCCGATAAACTGAACGCGGCGAATCTGATTGCGGTTCCTGGTTGTTATCCAACCGCGGCGCAGTTGTCGCTAAAACCGCTGATTGACGGTGGGCTTCTGGAGCTGACGCAGTGGCCAGTAATTAATGCCACCAGCGGGGTGAGCGGCGCGGGGCGCAAGGCGGCAATGTCGAACAGTTTCTGTGAAGTGAGTCTGCAACCGTATGGCGTGTTTACGCATCGTCATCAGCCGGAAATCGCCGCCCATCTGGGCGCGGAGGTCATCTTCACCCCGCATCTGGGGAATTTTCCTCGCGGGATTCTGGAAACCATTACCTGCCGCCTGAAAGCGGGCGTAACCCATGTGCAGGTCGCCGACGTGTTGCAAAAAGCCTATGGCGACAAACCGCTGGTGCGCCTGTATGACAAAGGCGTTCCGGCGTTAAAGAACGTCGTCGGGTTGCCGTTCTGTGATATTGGTTTTGCCGTCCAGGGCGAACATCTGATTGTGGTGGCAACCGAAGATAACCTGTTGAAAGGCGCAGCGGCGCAGGCGGTGCAATGCGCTAATATTCGTTTCGGCTTCGCTGAAACGCAGTCTCTTATTTAAGGGTGAAATGATGAATCCATTAATTATCAAGCTGGGTGGCGTATTACTGGATAGCGAAGAGGCTCTGGAACGTCTTTTTACCGCGCTGGTCAACTATCGTGAGTCCCATCAGCGTGCGCTGGTGGTTGTTCACGGTGGTGGTTGTGTGGTGGATGAGCTGATGAAAGGGCTTAATTTGCCAGTGAAAAAGAAAGACGGCCTGCGCGTGACGCCTGCCGATCAGATTGGCATCATTACCGGGGCGCTGGCGGGAACCGCTAACAAAACCCTGCTGGCCTGGGCGAAGAAACACCATATCGCCTCTGTTGGTCTGTTTCTGGGCGATGGCAACAGCGTAAAAGTGACTCAACTCGATGAAGCGTTAGGCCACGTCGGGCTGGCGCAGCCGGGGTCGCCGAAGCTGATTAACACATTGCTGGAAAACGGCTTTCTGCCGGTAGTCAGCTCCATTGGCGTAACAGACGACGGCCAACTGATGAACGTCAACGCCGATCAGGCGGCAACCGCGCTGGCGGCGACGCTGGGGGCCGATCTGATCCTGCTTTCTGACGTGAGCGGTATTCTGGACGGCAAAGGCCAGCGTATCGCTGAAATGACGGCGTCCAAAGCAGAGCAGCTTATCGACCAGGGCATTATTACCGACGGTATGATTGTGAAAGTGAATGCGGCTCTCGATGCTGCGAGGGCGCTGGGTCGCCCGGTGGATATCGCTTCCTGGCGTCATGCGGAACAATTGCCAGCGCTGTTTAATGGTACGCCGATTGGCACGCGTATTCTGGCTTAACTATTTTTGTGCGCCGGATAATCGTAGCGCTATCCGGCAGTGAAATTCGAAGAATTTAAGGAAGTATATTATGGCACTTTGGGGTGGGCGCTTTACACAGGCGGCAGACCAGCGGTTTAAACAATTCAATGATTCGTTGCGCTTCGATTACCGTCTGGCGGAGCAGGATATTGTCGGTTCTGTGGCCTGGTCCAAAGCATTAGTCACGGTGGGCGTACTGACTGCCGATGAGCAACGACAGTTGGAAGAGGCGCTGAACGTGCTGCTGGAAGAGGTTCGCGCGAATCCGCAGCAAATCCTGCAAAGCGATGCGGAAGATATCCATAGCTGGGTGGAAGGTAAGCTCATCGACAAAGTGGGTCAGTTGGGTAAAAAGCTGCACACCGGACGCAGCCGTAACGATCAGGTGGCGACGGACCTGAAACTGTGGTGCAAAGAGACGGTGATGGAGCTGCTCACCGCCAACCGCCAGCTACAGAGCGCGCTGGTGGAAACCGCGCAGGAGAACCAGGACGCGGTAATGCCGGGATATACCCATCTGCAACGCGCGCAGCCAGTGACTTTCGCCCACTGGTGTCTCGCGTATGTCGAAATGCTGGTGCGAGATGAAAGCCGCCTGCAGGATACACTCAAACGTCTGGACGTGAGTCCGTTAGGTTGCGGCGCGCTGGCGGGAACAGCCTATGAAATCGACCGTGAACAATTGGCAGGCTGGCTGGGCTTCACGTTTGCGACCCGCAACAGTCTGGACAGCGTGTCGGATCGTGACCACGTACTGGAACTGCTTTCTGATGCGGCTATTGGTATGGTGCATCTGTCACGCTTCGCGGAAGATCTGATTTTCTTTAATTCTGGTGAAGCGGGCTTTGTGGAGCTTTCTGACCGCGTTACTTCCGGTTCATCGTTAATGCCGCAGAAGAAAAACCCGGACGCGCTGGAGCTGATTCGCGGTAAGTGCGGTCGCGTACAAGGGGCGCTAACCGGCATGATGATGACCTTAAAAGGTCTGCCGCTGGCTTATAACAAAGATATGCAGGAAGACAAAGAAGGGCTGTTCGATGCGCTCGATACCTGGCTTGACTGCCTGCATATGGCGGCGTTGGTGCTGGACGGTATTCAGGTGAAACGCCCACGTTGCCAGGACGCGGCGCAACAGGGGTATGCCAACGCCACGGAGCTGGCGGATTACCTGGTCGCGAAAGGCGTGCCGTTTCGCGAAGCGCACCATATTGTCGGCGAAGCGGTGGTAGAAGCCATTCGCCAGGGTAAGCCGCTGGAAGCGTTGCCGCTGGCTGATTTACAGAAATTCAGCCGCGTGATTGGCGACGATGTGTATCCGATATTGTCTTTACAGTCGTGTCTGGATAAACGGGCGGCAAAAGGCGGTGTTTCTCCGCAACAGGTGGCGCAGGCCATCGACGATGCGAAGGCGCGCCTCGCGTTGTAGGCCTGATAGCATAGCGCCATCAGGCAATATAGCCCGGCCGAGTGTAAGCGACGCCGGGTTTTTTTACGCAAAAAAAAGCGGACCAGAGGTCCGCAAAAGTTCACGTTGGCTTTAGTTATTTCGGGTTCGAGAGATACCCTCTGAACGGGCGGTGTCTTCAAGGGTTAAACGAGAAACCGCTCCGTTTCTGTGATGTATTATTAATCAGAAAGGTTGATAGGGATAATCGTTCGTTGCTATGCTACCTATCGCCATGAACTATCGTGGCGACGGAGGATGAATAATGAATATTCGTGATCTTGAATATCTGGTGGCGTTAGCCGAACATCGCCATTTCCGGCGAGCGGCGGACTCCTGTCACGTCAGCCAGCCAACCCTTAGCGGGCAAATTCGCAAGCTGGAAGATGAGCTGGGCGTTATGCTGCTGGAGCGTACGAGTCGTAAGGTGCTGTTTACCCAGGCGGGCTTACTGCTGGTGGATCAGGCGCGCACCGTGCTGCGTGAGGTCAAGGTGCTCAAGGAGATGGCAAGCCAACAAGGTGAGGCGATGTCCGGCCCGTTACATATTGGTTTAATCCCAACGGTTGGCCCCTATTTGCTGCCGCTTATTATTCCGATGTTGCACCAGACTTTCCCGAAGCTGGAAATGTATCTGCATGAGGCGCAAACCCATCAGCTGTTAGCGCAACTCGATAGCGGCAAGCTTGACTGCGCTATTCTGGCACTGGTGAAAGAGAGTGAGGCATTTATCGAAGTGCCGCTGTTTGATGAGCCCATGATGCTGGCTATTTATGAGGATCATCCGTGGGCGAATCGCGATCGCGTGCCGATGTCCGATCTGGCGGGCGAAAAATTGCTGATGCTGGAAGATGGCCACTGTCTGCGCGATCAGGCGATGGGGTTCTGTTTCGAAGCGGGAGCGGATGAAGATACCCATTTCCGGGCGACCAGTCTGGAAACGCTGCGCAACATGGTGGCGGCGGGCAGTGGTATTACGCTACTTCCTGCGCTGGCAGTGCCGCAGGAGCGTAAGCGCGACGGCGTGGTCTATCTGCCATGCATTAAGCCGGAGCCGCGTCGTACCGTGGGGCTGGTTTATCGCCCGGGATCGCCGCTGCGTAGCCGTTATGAGCAACTGGCAGAGGCCATCCGTGGCGCAATGGATGGCCATTTCGACAAGGCGTTAAAACAAGCGGTTTAAGCCGTTTAGCGCCGCAACCCGATAAGCTTCCGCCATGGTTGGGTAGTTAAAGGTGGTGTTAACGAAGTACTCGATGGTGTTACCGCCACCTTTCTGCTCCATGATCGCCTGGCCGATATGAATAATTTCGGCGGCGCGTTCGCCAAAGCAGTGAATCCCCAGAATTTCTTTGGTTTCACGGTGGAAGAGAATTTTTAGCGTGCCGACGTTCATGCCAACGATTTGCGCTCGCGCCAGATGCTTAAACTGCGCGCGGCCCACTTCATAAGGCACTTTCATTGCCGTTAACTGCTGCTCGGTTTTGCCGACAGAACTGATTTCCGGAATGGTATAAATCCCGGTGGGGATATCTTCGATAAGATGCGCGGTCGCTTCGCCTTTCACCAGCGCCTGCGCTGCAATACGCCCCTGATCGTAGGCTGCGGAAGCCAGACTGGGATAGCCAATCACGTCGCCCACCGCATAGACGTGCGGCAGGGCGGTCTGGTACATGCTGTTGACCTTGAGCTGTCCACGGCTGTCTGTTTCCAGACCAATATTCTCCAGCGCCAGCGAATCGGTGTTACCGGTACGGCCATTGGCATAGAGCAGACAGTCAGCCTTCAGTTTTTTGCCGGATTTCAGGTGCATGATGACGCCATCATCGCAGCCTTCGATTTTCTCAT
Organism: Salmonella enterica subsp. diarizonae; assembly: GCF_008692785.1. GTDB lineage: Bacteria > Pseudomonadota > Gammaproteobacteria > Enterobacterales > Enterobacteriaceae > Salmonella > Salmonella diarizonae. The sequence goes on along the minus strand of NZ_VXJV01000011.1, from coordinate 6,541 downwards.
ACTCTTCATTGTGGCGAATCACCACACCACTATTCCAGAAATGGTAAGAGAGAGAGTCGGACATCTCCTGATCGAGAAAGGCCAGCAGGCGATCGCGAGTGTTGATCAGATCCACTTTCACATCCATACCGCGGAAGATGGACGCATATTCGCAGCCGATAACGCCGGCGCCATAAATAATAACGTGGCGCGGTTCGTGATGCAGGCTCAGGATCGAATCGCTGTCATAAATCCGCGGATGCGAGAAATCCACGTCATGGGGATGGTAAGGACGCGAACCACAAGCAATAACAAATTTTTCTGCCGTCAGGGTTTCAACCGTGCCGTCATGGCATTCCAGCGCCAGGGTATGTTCGTCAATAAAATGGGCGTTGCCCTGCAAGATTTCACAGTGGTTACGCTCATAAAACCCCTGCCGCATACGCGTTTGCTGATTAATCACGTTATCGGCATGATTAAGGATATCGGCGAAAGAAGAACGAAGGAGACGGGAGTGGTCGCTATAGAGCGGGTTTTGATTAAACTCAATAATGCGGCTGACGGCGTGGCGAAGGGCTTTGGATGGGATGGTGCCCCAGTGGGTACATCCGCCGCCAACGTTATGATAACGCTCAATTACCGCGACGCGTGCTCCTTGCTTAACCAGACCCATTGCAGCGCCTTCACCGCCGGGGCCTGACCCTATGACGACTGCATCATAATCCCAGGAATGTGGCATGGTATTACTCACCTGTTTTTATACATAAAATAAACACGATGATAACATTTGCCCGGCTTTAACCCAATTATCGTTGTGCTTTTTTGCGAAGCCGGAGCACAAACTGTCTGTAAACAATCATTCACAATCCAGTGTGAACCCGTTACTTTTATTCTCTGGTATAGTGCCGAATAAGGCATATGGAAGGATTCAGACATTGTGATGGGTGTTAGAGCGCAACAAAAAGAAAAAACCCGGCGTTCGCTGGTGGAAGCCGCATTCAGCCAACTGAGCGCTGAGCGGAGTTTCGCCAGCCTGAGTTTGCGTGAAGTGGCGCGTGAAGCGGGCATTGCGCCAACGTCGTTTTACCGCCATTTTCGCGATGTTGATGAACTCGGTCTGACGATGGTGGATGAAAGCGGTCTGATGTTGCGTCAGTTGATGCGTCAGGCGCGACAGCGCATCGCGAAAGGCGGCAGCGTCATTCGCACGTCGGTCTCCACATTTATGGAGTTTATCGGCAACAACCCCAACGCCTTCCGTCTGTTATTGCGCGAGCGTTCCGGCACTTCAGCGGCGTTTCGTGCCGCCGTCGCGCGGGAGATTCAGCACTTTATTGCGGAACTTGCCGACTATCTGGAACTCGAAAACCATATGCCGCGCGCGTTTACTGAAGCCCAGGCTGAAGCGATGGTGACGATTGTCTTTAGCGCGGGCGCAGAGGCGTTGGACATCGGCGCTGAACAGCGTCGGCAATTAGAAGAGCGGCTGGTATTGCAACTGCGCATGATTGCGAAAGGGGCGTATTACTGGTATCGCCGTGAGCAAGAGAAAATAGCACATCATTCCGAATAACGTGAAGGACGAGTAATGAAACAGTCAGGTCAAGATAAAGGTACGCTGTTGCTGGCGCTCATCGCTGGCTTATCGATTAACGGCACATTCGCGGCGCTGTTTAGCGCTATTGTGCCGTTCTCCGTATTCCCGATTATCTCGCTGGTGCTGACGGTATATTGCCTGCATCAGCGCTACCAAAATCGTACTATGCCGGTAGGTTTGCCGGGGTTGGCCGCCGCCTGTTTCATTCTTGGCGTTTTACTGTATAGCACCGTCGTGCGTGCAGAATATCCGGATATGGGCTCTAATTTCTTTCCGGCGGTGCTGTCGGTGATTCTGGTATTCTGGATTGGCTTTAAGATGCGCAATCGGAAGCAGGACATCGCGGAGTAGTGTGCGAATGCCAGATGGCGGCGCAAGCGCCTGATCCGGCCTACAACTGTACATATATGTAGGCCGGGCAAGCGAAGCGCCCCGGCAGAACGCCAGATAGCGGTATAATCGGCTATCCGACGTATATTTTACCTTGCGGTCAATAACACCCCGCATTCCATATGATGCGTATACGGGAACTGATCGAACAGCGCCAGGCGAGACACCGTGTGCGTCTGGCTTAATGTTTCCAGGTTTTTGCACAACGTTTCCGGATTGCAGGAAATGTACAGAATACGTGGATAAGCCTGCACCATTTTTTCAGTTTCGCTGTCCAGACCGCTGCGCGGCGGATCGACAAAAATGGTTTCGCACTGATAGCGCTTCAGATCGATCCCCTGTAAGCGATTAAACTCACGGACGCCGTGCATCGCTTGGGTAAACTCTTCCGCCGCCATGCGAATAATCTGAACATTATCAATATGATTAGCGGCAATATTATACTGTGCGGCAGCGACGGACGGTTTGGCGATTTCGGTTGCCAGCACGCGGTTAAAATTGCGCGCCAGCGCTAAAGAAAAATTACCGTTGCCGCAATACAACTCAAGCAGATCGCCTTTTGAGTCTTTCGTCACCTCCAGCGCCCACTCTAACATCTGAATATTCATGGCGGCGTTTGGCTGCGTAAAGCTGTTTTCGACCTGACGGTAGATCATTTCTTTACCTGCCACAGGCAGACGCTCATCAATATAATCCTGATCCAATTCGACTTTGGTTTTAGTGGCCCGGCCAATCAGGTGTACGTTCAGACCTTGCGCGCGTAAAGCATCGCGTAACGCAGTGGCGGCTTCATGCCACTCTTCGTCCAGCTTCTTATGGTACAGCAACGACACTACCGCCTGGTTGCTCAAGGTGGTGAGATAATCGATCTGGAACAGCTTATGCCGCAGTGCATGATTATCGCGCACGCCGGCAATCATCGCCTTCATTAAGGTATTAATCAGTTGGCTGGCCGCCGGGAAGCTGTCAACGCGAATCCGGCTTTTGGTCTGCTGATCAAACATAATGTGGTACAGGTCATCGCCGTCATGCCACAGGCGAAATTCCGCACGCATACGATAGTGACTGACCGGCGAGCGAAATACTTCCGGAACCAGGCCAGAAAACGGCGCCATCATACTCTGCAAGCGCGCCACTTTTTCGGCTAGCTGCGCCTCATACTGTTCTGTCGGAAGATGTTCGGGGGTCATATCGCATCCTGAATAATAAAAGTACGCGGGGATTGTAGGGATTGCTCAGTGGATGTCCAGCTATTGATGATTTCTGATTTGTGATGCGCGGTCTGGACAGGGTGTTGTGACAGACGGTAGCATCCGTGGGCCGGTCCTGTGAGTTAATAGGGAATCCAGTGAAAATCTGGAGCTGACGCGCAGCGGTAAGGAAAGGTGAGATGAGAGCGTAAGCAGACACTGCCTCCGGTGGGAAGTCATCATTTCTGCTATCCAGCCAACGGATAACCCTCCAAGCCCGAAGACCTGCCGGCTAACGTCGCATCTGGTTTTCATCATCGCGTACTATCGATGAAGCCTGCGGCATCCTTCTTATATTGTGGATGCTTTACAATGATTAAAAAAGCTACGCTGCTGACGGCGTTCTCCGTCACGGCCTTTTCCGCTTGGGCGCAGGACACTAGCCCGGATACCCTGGTTGTCACCGCCAACCGTTTTCAGCAGCCTGTAAACTCTGTTTTGGCGCCAACTGATGTCGTCACCCGCGAGGATATTCAGCGCTGGCAGTCAAAAGATCTTAATGACGTAATGCGCCGTCTTCCTGGTGTGGATATTTCACAGAGCGGCGGAATGGGGAAGAGTTCCTCGCTGTATGTTCGCGGCACCGAATCGCGGCATGTCCTGGTACTGATTGATGGTGTGCCGATGGCGCGGGCGGGCATTAGTAACGCGATTGATATTGGTCAGCTTCCGGTGTCGTTAGTGCAGCGCATTGAATACATTCGCGGACCGCGTTCAGCGGTGTACGGTTCTGGCGCGATTGGCGGCGTCGTCAATATCATTACGATGAGCAATGACGAGAAATCACAGATCAACGCCGGTATGGGATCGGATGGTTACCAGACCTATGATGGGATTATGAATAAACGGTTTGGCGATACGATTGTAACTGCTGCCGGGGCGTATGAGACGACCAGGGGTTTTAACATTCAGCCTGACTCTCCCTATAACGGGGACAGTGACCGGGACGGCTACCGCAATAAGCTGTTCTGGGGAGGCGTACAGCATAAGTTTAACGATAACGTCTCCGGTTTCTTTCGCGGTTATGGCTATACGGCGAATAGCGATTACGATCAGGGTTCATATGGTCATGTTGGCGGCAATGATGAGGCCCAGAATTACACCCAATCTTGGGATGCTGGCCTGCAATACAGTTCTGGCATCTATTCTTCTCAGCTGATCGCCAATTATCAACATATTAAAGATTACAACTACAGTCACGATCTTGGTCGGTATGCGGGGGATGCCTCGCTGGATAACATGGAGCAGCGTTATATTCAGTGGGGTAATAGTGTTGAAGTTGGGCACGGAGCGGTTAGCGGCGGGGCTGACTGGAAACAGGAAAAGCTGACCTCCAGCAGTACAACGAAGGCCGATACTTACAAACGTGATACCACCGGGCTCTACCTGACCGGACAGCAACAAATCGATAGTGTCACGTTGGAAGCTTCTGGCCGTGAAGATCATGATGAGCAGTTCGGCTGGCATGGGACATGGCAGACCGCAGCGGGCTGGGAGTTTGTTGATGGTTATCGGGCAACTCTCTCCTATGGTACGGGGTTCCTGGCACCGTCCCTTGGGCAGCAATATGGCGCGACGCGTTTTGCATCATCTTATGGGCCTGGTATTGCCGCTAACCCAAACCTAAAGCCGGAAGAATCCAGGCAGTGGGAGGCCGGCATTGATGGGCTGACCGGACCGCTGGATTGGCGCCTTTCTGCATATCATTATAAGGTTCAAAACCTGATCGATTATACAGATAATCAATACGTTAATCTGAAGTCGGCCACCATTAAAGGTCTGGAGTGGACCGGAAATATCACCACCGGCCCGGTAGATCACCACCTGACGCTGCAATACGTCGATCCGCGTGATGATGAAACCAATAAGGTTCTCTATCGCCGTGCTAAGCAGCAGGTAAAGTATGAGCTGACCGGACAGATTTTTGAACTCGGCTGGAATGTGATGTATCAGTACCTCGGCGAACGTTACGATAAAGACTTCGACAATAATAGAGATGTAAAAATGGGCGGCTTGAGCTTGTGGGATATTGGAGTTTCATATCCGCTCACCTCACATCTGACAGTTCGTGGTAAAATAGCCAACCTGTTCGACAAAGATTACGAGACAGTTTATGGCTACCAAACTGCAGGACGAGAATACACCTTGTCTGGCAGCTACACCTTCTGAACCACGTCCCACCGTGCTGGTATTTGATTCTGGCGTCGGTGGATTGTCGGTCTATGATGAGATTCGGCGGCTCCTGCCGGATCTCCACTATATATATGCTTTCGATAACGTGGCATTCCCCTATGGGGAAAAGAGCGAAACGTTTATCGTCGAGCGCGTTGTCGAGATTGTTACTGCGGTACAGCAGTGCTATCCCCTTTCACTGGCGGTGATAGCCTGCAATACCGCCAGTACGGTTTCACTTCCCGCATTACGTGAAAAGTTTGCCTTCCCGGTGGTGGGCGTTGTACCTGCGATTAAACCAGCGGCGCGGCTTACCGCAAATGGCGTCGTCGGGCTACTGGCGACGCGAGCGACGGTCAAGCGTCCTTATACTCACGAGCTGATTGCGCGCTTCGCCAATGAATGTCAGATAGCTATGTTGGGGTCGGCAGAACTGGTGGAACTGGCGGAAGCTAAATTACATGGCAACTCGGTATCGCTGGAAGAGCTACGCCGTATATTACGTCCATGGCTGCGAATGCCGGAACCGCCTGACACGGTCGTTCTGGGGTGTACGCATTTCCCTCTATTACGAGACGAGCTTTTGCAAGTCCTGCCCGAAGGGACGCGGTTAGTGGATTCCGGCGCGGCGATAGCGCGTCGTACAGCCTGGCTGTTGGAGCATGAAGCGCCGTATGCAAAATCGACCGATGCCAATATTGCTTATTGCATGGCAATGACGCCAGAAGCTGAACAATTATTGCCCGTTTTACAGCGTTATGGCTTTGAAACGCTCGAAAAACTGGCGGTTTAATGGCGTTTTGGGTAAATACCAGGCACTTGGAAAATTATTTTAAATTTCCTCTTGTCAGGCGGAAATAACTCCCTATAATGCGCCACCACTGACACGGAACAACGGCACACAGGCCGCCGGGTCAGCGGGGTTCAGACCAGAGCCTCACGGAGAAAAGCGAAAATAAACGCTTGACTCTGAAGCGGGAAAGCGTAATATGCACACCCCGCGCCGCTGAGAAAAGCGCAGCGGCACTGCTCTTTAACAATTTATCAGACAATCTGTGTGGGCACTCGAAGATACGGATTCTTAACGTCCCCGGACGAAAAATGAATACCAAGTCTCTGAGTGAACACGTAATTCATTACGAAGTTTAATTCA
>NZ_VXJV01000010.1 GCF_008692785.1 Salmonella enterica subsp. diarizonae | reverse complement strand
CGCGGCCTTTTTCAGAATATCCCGCTCTTCCTCAGTGCGTTTAAGCTGTGCTTTCAGCCTGAGAATTTCTGTTCTGGCATCCAGTAAATCCTGTGCCTGCTGTCCACTGTTGTCAGGCTTAACAGCATGGAGCCATTTATATAGGCTGTGCGCCGACACGCCGAGCCGTTCAGATACTTCAGCAATAGAATAGCCCCGCTCGGTGATCTGGCGGACAGCCTCTCCCTTAAATTCAGGTGTAAAACGTGGTGTGCCCATAGACTCCTCCTATGCTCAAACTATAGGGCTGATTTGTCTACGGGCTCGGGGGCACTCCAACTGAAGCTGAAATCAATAGTGTACTCAAATCCTCTTTTGAAGAGACAAATAGGCAAATATAAAAATCTACCAGACACTCCGGAGCATAATTACTTGAATCAATAAAAATCAAATCAAATTCATCTTTACACATAAGATATCATGTGACCATCCGGTACCCAGAGTAAGTATAATTGTAATGATGAGACAGAGAACAAGGTATCTACTGCGGACTCTCAGAAGGTCACTGCGTCTTTACCCTTTATAAAAGATAACGACAAATGGATAGTCGTTATGCCAGCTTAATAAAAGTTATTTAAAAATGTACAATTATCCAGTGTGTCGTAAGATCCCGATCTTCTTGGCGGGAACATAGTTTATGGTTTTCAATCTTACTTTTTTTGTAAAGTTAGCGGTATAAAGCGACGCCAAGACTTTAAATTTCAGCTGCGACCATATCGTTATCAGGTTTATAACGATGAGACACTTTATTGGGAGCCATCGTTTCGTTTTTAACCATGCGCCAGCTCTCCAGAATGAGAACAATGAAACTGGAAGTGACTATATTATCTACACAAAGAAGGTTTCGTTGCAGATTGAGTGGACATAATTTTCGAATTTTATTGCGTCAGTGACACTGAATCTCAGAAAAATATCATCAGATATCCTAATCTGCTTAATTCTATGTAAAATAATACAATAACCATTTAACTGAGCTTGTCTTTATTAAATTATCACACTTGGAAATTATGTTTCAAACTATACGAATCCGTTTTCTTTTGGATGTTTTATTTTTGTCTCTTTGGTTTTTTATTGGTTTTGTTTGTTTTGTTTGTTTGGTTTGTTTGGTTTTGTTTATTGATTTTGTTTGTTTTGTTTTTATTTTCAAATATTGACGTGAATCTATTTTTGTTTAATTTCTCTGTTTTTCATATAATTTTGATTTTTTGTTTATTGGCGATCTTTTGTTCTATTTTTTGTTTGTTTTTTGGGGCTTTTATCTGTTTTTATTTTCTTTTTTGATGTTTTGTTTTGGTATTTGACCATATGTCGATATAAAAGATCGCTCAATCAACTCTTCACAGTACAAAATTCTTGGATATAATTTATAAAAACATTAAGTTGTTGATTATTTCCTTTATGCACTCTGTTATCACAGGCAACTGAATTGAGGGTCGTTTTGTATGCAAATGGGGAATATTCTTTGTCATCCGGAGGATAAGGTGCTTTTTTCCAAAAAGAGGGAAGGGGTATTGATGCCTGGGGAGGTACCTGAAGAACAATTCTGGTTGCTGATTGAAATATCTTCTATCCATAGTGAACGTAATATCCATGCGCTGAAAGATTATCTGGTTTCTGGTTATTCCAGGAAGGCTGTCTGTGAGCGTTATGGTGTTAATAATGGTTATTTCAGTACCAGTCTTGGTCGTCTGCACCGCATTAATCAGATGGCCTGGAAACTGGCGCCTTATTACAGGAATGCTGTCTGACTATCTGAATTAATATTCACTTTGACGGATTTTATATGAATAGATTTTCAGTATTCATTCTCCTGCTATTGGTGGGGAGCGAATTCTCTCATGCCTCGGTTCAGAAAACCATATTCAGCGCTGATGTAGTGGCCTCTGCCTGTCATGTGGTGGTGGATGCTGAAGGCACCAGCAGCAGCCGGCTCATTTTCGGTACGTACCGCAAGTCATCTGCTGTATCTGTGCCACCACGTGATTTCACCGTTCGGCTGTATGAGTCTGGTGCCACGGTTCAGGGTTGCTCTGCTTTTCTGGCAGGACAGATCGCCACCCTAGACTTTGGTAACCCTGGACAACTTGATGCCGCTGGCGTGGTAACCCACGGGGCCGGAGACGGGATACGTATTGATGTTCGGGCGGTGGATGCGCAGGCAGACACCCATGGACGTCTGACACAGGCTACTCATACGGTTAACTATCCTGTGGATTTCGCGGCCAGGGGGCAATTCCGTTTCCGTGCACAGCCAGTCATCCCGGCAGACGTGAAGGCCGGGGAATATAGCGGGGCTCTGACTTTCGTGGTGACCTATCAGTAAGAGAATGAGGAACAACAGAATGAATCGGAAGCAGGCGTCATCACAGTCCCCTCTATATTACCGGACGGTCCTGGCACTTGCGATAGCGGTTGCACTGGGCGGTGGTACCGCAAGTGCCGGGGAAAAACTGGACATGTCATTTATTCAGGGGGGGGGGCGATATGAACCCTGAAATCTGGGCTGTCCTGAACGGTAGTTATGCGCCGGGGCGTTATCTGGTTGATCTGATCCTGAACGGTAAGGACACAGGAAAGCAGATACTTGATGTGACACCACAGGACAGCGAGGAATTGTGTCTGCCGGAAGCATGGCTGACAAAAGCCGGAGTCTATATCAGCCTGGACTACTTTCGGGATGGCTATGACACCACTCGGCAGTGTTATGTGTTGACCAAAGCACCGTCCGTAAACGTGGACTTTGATGTTTCCACTCAGACCTTGGCGCTGGCTATTCCCCAGAAAGGTCTGGTGAAAATACCTGAGAACGTGGAATGGGACTACGGCACTAGTGCATTTCGTGTGAACTATAACGTGAACGCCAATACCGGAAAAAATAACACGTCAGCCTTTGGCTCAGCAGACCTGAAAGCCAATATTGGTCGCTGGGTGGTGAGTTCGTCGGCCACAGCCAGCAACAGTGACAACGGCGATAACACTGCCACGATAAATATGTTTACGGCCACTCGAGCCATCGGGGCAATGAGCGCAGACTTGGCGGTTGGGAGGACATCGACAGGTGACAGCCTGCTTGGCAGTACCGGGACTTACGGGGTGTCCCTGTCACGCAACAACAGTATGAAGCCGGGGAACCTGGGATATACGCCTGTGTTCAGCGGGATTGCAAACGGACCGTCGAGGGTAACCCTGACACAGAATGGACGACTGCTGTATTCAGAGATGGTGCCGGCCGGGCCATTCTCCATCACAGATGTATCGTTGTACACCAGTGGTGATGTGACGATGAAAGTTACCGGAGAGGACGGTCGGGAGTATGCGCAGAACTTCCCGCTGTCGGTTATAGCCGGGCAGCTGAGTCCGGGAGAGCATGAGTTCAGTGTAGCAGCGGGGATGCCGGACGATGACAGTAATATTAAAGGTGGCGTGTTTGCTGCCTCTTATGGCTATGGCCTGGACGGACTGTCTCTACGGGGGGGCGGAGTGTTTAACCCGGACTGGCAGGGGGGCAGTGTTGGCATAGTAGCCGGGTTGGGATATCTGGGGGCAGTGTCAGTTGATGGTGCGTATGCCACAGCAAAATACAGGGACGGCAGCCATAGTGGCAGCAAGGTAAAGCTGGCCTGGAGTAAGCAACTGGATATAACGAACACAGGACTGCGCGTGAGCTGGTCACGGCAGAATGAGGAATACGAAAACCTGTCCTCCTTTGACCCGATGGAGTTGTGGGTGCAGTCAAATCACGGACGTCGGATAAAGGATGAGTGGAATGCTGGTATCAGCCAGCCGGTGGGGGGATTATTCAGCCTGTCGGTATCGGGCTGGCAACGGAGCTATTATCCGGGGAATGTTATCGCCAGTTATTACTACCGTGATGACAATGGGAAAGAGAAAGGGCTTACTGGCACGATGAGTACACAGATAAAGGGCGTAAGCCTGAATCTGGGGGTGTCCGGCTCAAGAAACTCACAGGGGGAGAACAACTGGTCGGCTTCTGCATCAGTGTCGGTACCCTTCACCCTGTTTGACCACAGGTACAGTAATAGTACATCCGTAACAACCAGTAAGGGAGGCGGAACCGGATTCAGTACCGGGGTATCAGGCTCACTGAATGACCGTTTCAGTTATGGGGTTGGTGGTGGTCGTGACAGCAGCGGTGGTGCCAGCAGTTATCTGAACACGTCATACAGCGGTGATCGGGCGTATCTGAGTGGCACTCTGAACCATTCATCCGGCTCAGGAACCAGTGGTTCTGTATCTGCCAGTGGTTCAGTACTGGCGGTGCCGGCAGTACGGGATGTCATGTTCAGCCGGACCAGCAGTGACACAGTGGCGGTGGTGAGCGTGAAGGACACGCCGGGCGTACGGGTGACATCAGGAAACGGAGAAACCAACCATGATGGCAATCTGGTAGTACCCCTGAGCAGTTACGACTGGAACACGGTGACCATTGATGCGGGTACCCTGCCACTTAACACCGAGCTGAGTACGACTAGTCAGAAGGTGGTGCCGACTGATAAAGCGGTTGTGTGGATGCCGTTTGATGCGCTGAATGTACGCCGTTACCTGCTACAGGTGAAGCAGCGTAATGGTGAGTTTGTTCCGGGCGGAACTTGGGCTCGGGACAGTAAAAACACCCCGCTGGGCTTTGTGGCTAACAATGGCGTGCTGATGATTAACGCGGTAGATGTGCCGGGTGATATCACCCTGGGGCAGTGCCGGATACCTGCGAAAAAACTGCAGGAGACTGAGAAACTACAGGAGATTACGTGTGAATAAGCGTAGTGCAGTAACGAAGTTTTTCACCAAAAAAGTGACAAAAGGTCTTGGTATGACCTTGGCCCTGATGGTAGTCAGCCAGAGTGCGCTGGCCTCTCTGGCGGCGGACCAGACCCGTTATATATTTCGCGGGGACAAGGATGCGCTGACCATCACGGTGACCAATAACGATAAGGAGCGCACCTTTGGTGGGCAGGCTTGGGTGGACAATATTGTGGAGAAAGATACCCGCCCGACCTTCGTGGTGACTCCGTCCTTCTTTAAGGTGAAACCGCAGGGCCAGCAGACGCTGCGAATCATCATGGCATCAGACCATCTGCCGAAGGACAGGGAGTCTGTGTACTGGCTGAACCTGCAGGATATCCCACCAGCACTGGAGGGTAGCGGGATTGCGATTGCCCTGCGCACGAAGCTGAAGTTGTTCTACCGCCCGGAAGGGCTAATTAAAAATCGTAAGGGGGCTGAGGAAGGTATTAGTCTGCAGAGCCGTCCGGATGGCAGAACTGTGCTGGTTAATACCACGCCGTACATCTACGCCATTGGCAGCCTGCTGGACGCGAATGGCAAAAATATTTCGGTGGACAATGACACAGCCCAGAAGCTGCTGATGTTCATGCCCGGGGATGAGGTGCAGGTCAAGGAAAATGTGGTGAAGGTGAGTTCCCTGAACGATTACGGCGAACTACAGACTTGGGCCATTAACCAGAAGAAGCCGGGAGAGGCGGAAATAAAAAGCGTGTCTGAGAAAAAAGCAAGCACAGAAGCCGGTACAAAGGAATAACTGGTCATAGTGGCATAAAGGGAAAGCATGATGAAAAAAACACTGATGGCTGTGGCTCTCGTCACATCCCTGCCGGTGCTGGCAGCAGATTACAACGAGAAAACCCAGTACCTAGGAGTGGTGAATGGCAGGGTGGTAGGCAACAGCGTGGTGAAGGTGACTCGTACGCCAGCAGAGCCAGTACTATTCCGGGCAGAGAATAACGACTCGCTACCGGAAGAACTGGTTATCCGGCATGCGGAAAGCCGCCCGGCATCAGGAGGCCTGACCAACATCACGGTGAAGCAGCTCCTGGCGGACGGGCGGGACGCGCGACTCACCCTGAAAGCCGGTCTGATGGTGGACGGGAAAAAAGTGGTTATTACTGCCAGTCAGCGGGGGGAGGACGTGGTTATCAGTGTACCGGCAGCGACCAGACTGGTGGAACTGAGAAGTGATGCGCCGGTAGAGCTGGAAGTACCGGCAAACTACAGGGGCAACTTGCAGGTGCCGGTGGAAGTGGAAGGGATTAAAACCAGTTAAAAAATAAAAAGGAACAGAATGAAATAAAAGTGCTATTGAGGTGAAGGGATTTCTTCCTTTATACGGAAGTAACGTAAAGCCATTCCGTACTTAAAAGATGAACATGTAAATGCAAGCATATTAATCAGGGGTAAGGGATGGTTTTGCGGTAAGACCGGAAAAAGGGATTGCCAAATTTAAAAAATACATTGTTGTTTTATAAAACTGAAAGGAATTTATTTTATGAAAAAAACATTGATTGCACTGGTTGTGGCAGCATCGGCAGCAGTATCCGGCTCAGCTATAGCATGGACTGCAAATGGTAATGGTGGGACTGTTGACTTTGGTGGTACACTGACTCCAGAAGTAGAAGGAAATCCATGGGAAGTAAAGATCGGTAGTGCGGTTAGTGGTTTGGATATTAATATTCAGCAAGGAGTGGATTCAGTTACTATTCCTGCTAAGGAGAATATTTCACTGCTGGGTATTCGCACTCGAACTAATGAAGCATTTAGGCCTCAAAGTGGAATTATTCCACAAATTGATTATGGTGATAGCGTTGATTTAAGATCTGGTGAATGGGGTAAGGTTGTGCTCACTCTACCGGTATTAAATTCAGACTCCCAAAAAATTGGCACTCTCCAAACATCCATGCAGGTTGGTGGCGGTCTATCTATAAAAGGTTCCGATAATAATGCAGATGGTGTTTATTCATTGTCAGCTGAAAAATGGGGATATGCTTTCCATGGTGGCCTACCTCTACGGCAGAATATTGGTGGGGCAAACAATATTACTAAATATTTTGATGGTGAAGTTAACAGGAATTTTACCACTCAGGGTCAACCAGAAACCTTTGAGAGATTTAAATCCACCGTATTTAATGATGGGGGGGCCAGCTATAGCGCATTTTATGCATCTGGCATTGCGCAACAAGAGGATATTCGTATTACTCTTGAATCTCCAGTAAGTAGTAACGCTCCCATTACATGGAAAGCATCTATGCCAATTACTGTTTCTTATCGGTAATATCGCAGATGCTCGAGCATAATAGATTATTTGACTTCTGATTCTACTTAATTATTAAAACCGATGTTGGTTATACGGCTGGCATCGGTTATATCATTCCAGTGTTAGTTTTTATGTGATTTTCTGTTTTATTATGGTAGGTTTTATATGTGATTATATTGCTGAGGGTTGTTTTTTTCTTAAATAAAATAATGTGAATAACTATGAAACTCATCTGTCATTATAAATCTATTATTTTCACCCTGACTATGGTGACCCTGTTTTATTCTGCCATACCCAGGGCCGAAATTCTTGATGGTGGCGAAATTCAGTTTTACGGCTTTGTCACCGACGAGTCTCCAAAATGGACCTGGCAGGTTAGTTCTTATGAACAATCATGGTCAGTGGATATCGCTGATGCCCGAACAGAGAGCGGGCAACTTATCTTTGATTTACGCAATAAAGGAGCCTTGCCCTTTCTTGAAGGACATCTTTATGAGGTGGCCGAACGAGGCGGTCCCGGGTTCACTCCTTTTATTACATTCAGCAGTGCAGGCCAGCCTTTTTCCGTGAAAGACGGAGAGAGCACTGCCGCACAACATTTTCGCGCCTCTGTCCCAGTACGTGATCCGGAAAACGGTAATGTGGCCGGGCGACTTTTCTTCACGTTCAACCAAGGGATGGCTGTCAGTGTTGGTACGCAAATGGAAGGGACATCCTTGCCGGCAGGGATGTCCCTGGTCAGTGGACAGAGTGTAACCAAGGTATATTCAGAAACTCTGCCGCAGGGACTTAAGAACCGTCTTTCCTCACTGCTGCTGATGAATAAAGGCTTTGGCGATGGGATGAGTGCAAATGATAACAGGCAGGTTATCAGTCAGGGAGTTTTGGCTGACGGACGGGTTATGAACATTGCTGCGGCTTACGCTTCTGTAGTATCAGATTTTGAACTGCAATTGCCGTCTGAAGGAACGCCTTCACGGTGGCAGGCGGGACTGAATGTGACGGTGACCGTCCAGTGATTTCTGAACCGGGAGATAGACAGAGCATATGAAGAAAATAACATTTCTGTTACTGGCAGCCAGTTTGTTGCCATCTTGTGTGCTGGCCTGGAATACGCCGGGGGAAGATTTTAGTGGTGAGTTGATACTGGGGGGACCGGTTACCAGTACGCGAAACCCTTGGGTATGGAAAATTGGTGAAGGAAATGAAAGCCTGGATGTGAGGCAGGTACAGGGGCATTCTGGCAAAGGGCAGGTGACACCGGTATCTCTACCAGAGATGGCGGTGTTATTAGGGAAAACCACACAGGCCACCCCGTCAGGACGTGAAGGCCTCTCTCCCCGGGTGAACTACGGAAAAACAGCAGACGGTTTCAAACTGGAGTGGGTTTTGCCGGGGATGGCGGAAGTAACTCTTCCGGTGACAGGAGAGGATAACTCACGTATTGGCAGTTTCAGCTTCAGAATGCAGGCTGTGGCGGTAATGCGACATACAGTGAATGGACGGGCAATGTATGCCGGACTCTATGAGAACCTGAAGGGAAATGGTCTGCCTGAGCAGGCCGCAGTGATGTCGGCTGAACAAACTCCAGGGAAACTGCAGGCTATGTTTGGTAGCGAAGGGCCACTTTGGTTACAGGATATTGGCATCAACGAAACTATCGGCTTGAGCAGCTTCAGTGACGCAGCCTTACATCAGATAGAGGGGGTTTATGGTGCGCAGGTGGTTCCTGGCAGCGGTGAGCTCCGTTTGGCTGACAAAACATCGTCACGTTGGCGGGTATCCTTGCCAGTAAGTATTGAGTACCAGTAAGAGGGGGTGGGATAGTGAAAACAGCAAATTATATTTGTTCCGTAGTAGCTCTGTTATCTCTTCTGATGCCGACAACAAATGCTCGGATGCAGGACTTTACGTCCGGACACTGGCAGGAAGGAGGCGCTATGGGAACAGCAAACCTCAGCGGGACTCTGTATGTTCGCGGTGTGACCTGGCAATGGCATCCACAAATACTGCAGATGAGTAACAGTGGCTGTATCCAGGCCGGACTTCGTCTCGGCAAGCAGGGCATGATGAGTGAGAGTAGTCCCGGGCAGCTTTACTATATTCTTGGTGGCCATACAACGACACTGACAACGGTCCGTCCCGGGCTTCAGCCATCGGTGAGTTTGTTGCAAACTGATCCGGTTGCTCCCCGCCTGGAAGCCAGAGGTGAGCTGGCGAAAGGGCAGGTTAGGTATGGTGAAATTACTTTTTCCGTCCGGCATGTACTGGCCTGGCAGGATAGCACTACTGCAGACAGCGGATGGAGTGTAGTCAGTGGTGATGTCACTCCTGACATGGAGCAACAAATAAAAAATCAGTTATGGCAGGTGACCGGATATGACTGGGAGCCGGTGTATTCAGGTCTTACGGCACGACCAGATGCTTTTACGGCGATGCCTGACAGTATTCAGCCAGAAAATAAGACTAAGCATAATATTGCTGGCGCTTGGGTCACCGCGCTGGAAGATATTCGGGTGAGATTCCCGGGAGCTGAAGAGCCGGTCAAACGCTGGCAGGGTAACCTTACGCCTGTGGTAATGTATTTCTGACTACATAAGAGAGTATCCGGAGTGAAAATATCTGCATGTTATTTTTTACTTGTTAATTTTGGTAAGCATTATCTTGGTGCTGGTAGGGGTTGTTGGTCAGGCGTTTGAGGTGTGGTAAAGAAAGTACAACATGAACAGCATGTTACATAACCGAAAACGTGTACTACTGACCGGGAACTGTAAGTACGAACTGACCGGATTACACCATCTTCTTACAGATATAGGGTGTGAGGTCATGTACCAGGGAATACCGGGCAGCGGACAGTATGATCTTATTGTGATCGCTCTGAGTGCTGAGCCGCTGGCTGGCTGGGGAAAACATCTTCAGAATATCAGAGAACTGTACGCAGGTGTGCATGTGCCAATGATTGTGCTGGTTCCTCCCCAATTGCAGGCATTGCGACTTCTGAAGGGAGTTGCCCGGATTTACAACGGACGAGACAGATTATCCCGGTTGGAAACCGTACTTCGTCAGTCCCTCGACGGTGGTTTATGTCCGGCAGAGATGGAGGTGCTGACTTGCCGCCGACAGCGTACGCTAATGTCACTGCATATGGCAGTGAGCAGTAATACATCGTTGAAGCCAGCAAACCGAAGAGAGTATTACCACCGGGCCCGCCTTGTTGAATATGTGGGGGTGGACAGTCTGCACGTGTTGTGTATGAGTGGCTTGGTATATGAGGTATGCAGAGTGTCCCGTCAGCCTGATATCCCCGGGGGAAAGCGACTGGATTTTTAATTCCCTGCGCCGTGAGTACCACTGTCAATCGGGGACGCCACTCTGAATATTGAGACTAACAATCTTACGGAGAGCCTGGTCTGTCTGGTGGTCGGGAGTTAAGGATAAAGATGAATAAAATATATGCGCTTAAATACAGTGCAATTGCCGGTGGGGTTATTGCAGTATCTGAATTTTCCACAAAATGTACCCGCAGGATAATTGGAAAAAAACAGCTGAAAGCTTTGGTGTTACTATCGTTACTGTTTTTCTCCGGTCTGTCAGGTGCGTCCATTGTCAGTTCAGAAATTGATTATCAGATATTCCGTGATTTTGCGGGAAACAAAGGGATATTTAAACCTGGAACTACAAACATCTCTATTTACAATAAAAAGGATGAGCTGGTTGGAATACTGAATAAGGCTCCCATGCCGGATTTTAGTTCTGTTGGTGTACGTGCTCATCCGGGGGTGGCAACACTAATTAACCCACAATATATAGTTAGTGTGAAACATAACAGCGGATATCAGAATGTCAGATTTGGCGATGGTGAAAATGAGTATAATATTGTAGATCGAAATGATCATGCATCTCAGGATTTTCATGTTCCAAGACTTGATAAACTGGTCACCGAGGTTGTGCCAGCCGCTGTCACGGCGGAAGGCCAGAAAAAAAATGCTTATGCTAATACTGAGCGCTACACCTCGTTTTATCGTCTTGGGAGTGGCATGCAATATATCAAAGATAAAAACGGCAATGTAACTTGGAGATCAGAGGCTTATAGCTATCTGACAGGTGGAACTGTTGGTGCACCATCGTCATCCGATTATATTATTTCGAGCTGGCCTGGGAATGTGTTTGATCCGATTAATGGTCCTCTGTCTAGTTATGGGGCTCCCGGGGATAGTGGCTCTCCCTTGTTTGCATATGATTCATGGCAGGAAAAATGGGTAATAGTGGGGGTTCTTTCGACCTGGACCGGTGAAAATGGGACAAATAGTAGGTGGGCCGTTATCCCGCTGGATTTTATTGAACGCACTTTAACTGAGGACAACGATGTTTCTGTCACGTTTAACTCTTCACTCAGCGAACCGCTGCTCTGGTCGTTTGACCAGAGCAGCGGTACTGGTTCTTTGGCGCAGGCCAGTACCTCGTATAAAATGCATGGGCAGAAGGGGGATGATCTTAATGCCGGTAAGAACGTGGTCTTTTCCGGGAATGGAGGCCAGATTGACATTAGGAATGATGTTTCTCAGGGTGCTGGCTCACTGACCTTCAAGGATGACTATACAGTCTTTTCCTCAACGGGGAATATCTGGACTGGTGCTGGCATTATTGTTGATAAGGGGGCATCGGTCATCTGGCAGGTTAATGGGGTGAAAGAAGATAACCTTCACAAAATTGGTGAAGGTACCTTGCATGTGAACGGTAGCGGAGTTAATGAAGGTGGTCTGAAAGTTGGGGATGGCACTGTAGTTCTGAATCAGCAAGCAGACAAAAGTGGTCAGGTACAGGCCTTTAACAGTGTTAATATTGCCAGTGGACGACCCACAGTGGTGCTGGCTGATGACCGACAGGTGAATCCGGATAATGTCTCTTGGGGATATCGTGGAGGCACACTGGATGTGAATGGTAACAGTTTGACCTTTCACCAGCTGAAAGCTGCGGATTATGGTGCCGTGCTGGCGAATAATGCCGGCACACAAGCAACGATTACACTGGATTACACCCTGTCTCGGGAGAGCGTGGTTATAAATAACTGGGCTGACACTCGCACAGGAACTGCCGGAGAGCTTTATGAATACAGCAATCCTTATACAAAAACCACAGATTATTTTATCCTGAAAAAAGACCGCTATGGTTATTTTCCTACAAATCAGAGTAGTAATGATGTCTGGGAATATGTCGGTAATAACCGTACTGAGGCACAAAAACTGGTTGCAGACAGAGAGAATGAAAAGGGGTATCTGTATCATGGTCAGCTGAAAGGCAACCTGAATGTGTCAAATGCTGTACCGCAGGGAATTACCGGGGCTCTGGTCTTGGATGGTTCTGCAGATGTTTCCGGTACCTTTACTCAGGAGAATGGTCGTCTGACTTTGCAGGGGCATCCTGTCGTTCATGCGTATAATGATTATGCCTTGGCAAATAAACTGACTGCTATTGGCGATACGTCTGTCCTGACACAACCTACTTCATTTGGCCAGGACGACTGGGAATGCAGGGTCTTCACTTTTGATAAGCTGGAACTGAAGAATACGGATTTTGGGCTTAGTCGCAATGCCACTCTGAACACCATTATTGAGGCCGATAACTCCGTTGTTACATTGGGTGACAATCGTGTGTTTATTGATAAAAAAGACGGTGATGGTACTGCTTTTGTTCTGGAGGAGGGAAAATCTGATGCGGTATGGGAGGGGGACAGGAGTATCTTTAACGGCAGCGCTACGTTGACCGGGAATACTCAGCTGAATATTATTAACTCTGTTGTTAATGGTGACATCACTGGTTATTCGGGGACTCAGGTACAGTTATCCCGAAGCGGAAGATGGAATATGGACAAAAGTTCAACCCTTGATACTTTTCGCAGCCAGGGAGGTAATCTGTCCCTCGTCACGCCGGACTGGTCACCGAAGAATTTGACTGTGAATACCATGGATGCTAATAGCCTCCATATCAGTCTTGGTGTCAGCATCGCGGATAGTACAGGTGACCGGGTTGATATTCTGCAGAAGGCGACAGGTGGGCATAACATATTGGATTTGACCACTCTGTTTGATCAGTCTGTACTACTAAAGAATGATTTGACACTGGCCTCAGCACCTGCAGGTACATCACATAGTTATTTTTCTTTTGCCAGTCTGAACAGGGGTTTTACAGTGTATACACCTGATACACAGGTGCAGGAAAAGGATGGAAAGGTGTTATGGCAGTTGAAAAGCAATACTCCTCCGGGTATTGGAGAAAATAACGGTAATAACGGTAATGTGACTGTGCCGGATACTCCTGGTCCAGGAGAACCTGTCTTTAAAGGAGAGGATAACACCTCACTCCTTAAAAAAGCCCGGAGTTTATTTACTGCCCGGGAATATATTATCAGTAGTAATGTGGACCACTGGCAGCAGGTTGCGGATAATGCCAAAACTGAAAGCGGCCCACTGGTTATGGCTGGTTACAGCCATGGTGGATATGGGGACTTTACAGTGAGCCAGAGCGGACTGGATATCGGTTTCATAACTGCGGAAGATATGAAGTTCTGGGGGGGGGCCAGTATCGGGTTATATAAGGGACACAGTAGCACTGATGGTTATCGGGATGACTATAACCTGTGGGGTGGTAATATATTTTTTGGGATATCATCAGAGGAAGGTTTGTTTGCTGACGGTGGTGTAGGATATAAACGTTTGTCTGAACAGTTTTCTATTCAGGGGGAGCTGACTGACTTATCAGGCAAAGCGGATACGAATATTTTCACAGCAGGTGCTCGGGTGGGCTGGCGCGGGAATATAAAGAGTCTGGATATGAGCGTCACGCCATCTGCCTCACTTAACGGTGTCCAGGTGGGGGCTAATCGCCTGAAGGGGGAATATCGGTCAGCAGAGATTCAATCTGGGCGTGCTGTATGGCTGAAGACCGGCATTCTTGCGGAAAAGGATTTTGGGGGAATCATGGTAACAACCGGATTGTACCGTAATTTTACGCTGGATGAGATGCCAGGTATGGTGTTGAGTGATGCCTGGAAAGCCAGGCACTATTCGGCCGAGAGGGCAGATCGTTATACTGCAACGATAGGTATTGATGGAAAGATAACGGAGAAATTACATGTGCAGGTGAAACTGAACAGCAGCTTTGGTGGATACTTCAGAACTGACTGTGAAGGAGGGATGGGAGTGCGGTATGATTTCTGAGCTGGCTGATGAACAGCTCCGGCAGAATGATATACGGGAGATGACTGTTCCTGAGAAAATCATTGAATTTATGAGGAACAGTATTAATGAGGATGGCCAGGTATTTTTCCGTAGCAGGGAAATAGCAGACGCAATTGGACTGACGATATACCAGATACGTGCGCATTTAACCCTGCTGCAGGACGCAGGGATAGTGGAAAGGGTTAATATCGGGAGAGGACGTCCAGGGGTATGGATACTGAAATAAAAACTGAGGACATCATACGGAAGGGAGATATTTTCTCTTGTGGTTGCTGAGTTTTTATCTCCCCGGTAGTATTCTGGATTGTAAGCGATTTGATGAGTTGGCGATTTTGCACCATGGGCCTGAAGCGTGTTTTTTACTATAAATCGGTGTTACTGACAACAGCTCTTCTGATAATGGCTGGAGTAGTTATCTTGTATTTCCCGGAGACGTATTACCTGAAAGAAACGGGATGGAACCTTACAGCAGAAAAAGAAATTCCAGGAGTAAAAGGAGGATTATCCGGTCTTACGTGGAACCCGGATAGTGGTACATTATTTGCTGTGACAGATCATCCGTCATCAGTAATCGAGTTGGATACTGAAGGGAATGTACTACGAGTAATACTATCGGATCGAGACCATGATTTTGAGGCCATCGAATATCTCGGTCAGAATCGCTATATTCTGGCCAGGGAGAGAGAGCGGACACTCTCCACCCATTGTATTGATCGGACTACTACAGAATTACCACTGGCGGTATACACCATGACTCTGGATATAAACAGGGGGCGTGATAATACCGGTTTTGAGGGTCTTGCCAGTAGTTCGGGCAGGGATGAACTTATTATTGCCCAGGAAAAAAAGCCTCTTCGGATTTACCGTGCCGGACACAGCAAAAACGGGATGATGATCAGCGACGCCATAACCTGGGAGACGTCGTTACCGTGGTTTATAAAGGATATATCTGGTCTGCATTATGACCATAACAGGCAGTGTTTGTATATCCTTTCTCATGAGTCTGCACTGGTTCTGGTGTCAAATCTGGCAGGTAACAGGAGGTTAATGCCACTTCTCAGAGGCCACTATGGGCTTCACCGGGATATACCGCAGGCGGAAGGCATTGCCTCCGATGACAGAGGTACTTTGTGGATAGTCAGTGAGCCAAATTTATTTTATCGGTTTAGCAGGACAACGATGTCCTGACGTCAAATCAGAGTTAAATGTATTAGAAGTACTCCTTCTTTACTCAGAAATTGTCATCCTCCCCGCTCTGAAGGACAGGGCTTTACGGTGCATCTGGGTAATTAAAATAAGTGTGCTCAGGGAGTTTTATGATGAAAAAAATCCTTTTATCTTCTCTGTTATTATCGACATCTGTGGACATTGTTATTACTGATGCTCAGGCTGATACTCATTCCCTGTCAGTAGTCAGGCAGAAAATTTTAAGGATAACAGGAATATAGATCTGAAGTGCTGTTATGAGGCAGAAGCATCAGTAGGGTTGATGACATCCCTCAACTGGCAGTCTGGTGAGTATGATTATTTATATTCTGTGTTGGGTTACAGGTGCCGGCCGAATATCAAAGCAGATTGCTTACCAGATAATAAGTTTGTATCATTTTACGCGCTGACTGGGGGCGAAGTCAGAATTAAAGTATCACGTCAATATACCAGGCTATAGTGGAAGGTGTTTTTTTGTATGCCAGTCTTCTTTATACTGATAGTATAGGCCAGCAATCATTTCCGGGAAGGTGACAAAAGATAAAAATGAAATTTTTTTCGTTGCATCCATACAATGAGAACCATTAGAGTGAAAAATAATCTATTCAGCTTTAAAGAATTTATCTATTTTACAGGTATGTTAACTCTTTGGATTGTGGTCTGGTATATTCCTGGGTTGTTACAAGGATATTATTAAGAATGCTCTTTATACATCTATAAATCTCTTCATTGCTAATTCTGTTGTTGGTTTAGGGAGTGTTAATTTTATCTCATGGTTGTATGACACATACCAAAACATCCCTCCACTGGGTAATCAAATATTTTTGTATAAAAGAGAGGTAACAGAATTCAGAATTTTTTCTATAGCTATTCAGATGAAGTCAACCCAATAATAAAAATAGCCATATGAGCCATGTGGTTATTTAAGGATGTATTATACAATAGCACTAAATACTCTAGCCTCTACAACTACACCATAAATTAGTGACCCTGGCCCAAAATCAGTATAGTACTAAATCAGAGATCTTTATTTTTCTTGAGACTTCGGATGAATTCTGCCGGAGTCATGTCATTTAATGATGAATGCGTCCTCTCATGATTATATTCCCTGCGCCACTTCTAGAGTTTATCCTGCGCATCTTCCAGCGACAGGAACCAGTGAATATTCAGACATTCATCCCGCAGGCTTCCCTTAAACGATTCAATAAACGGGTTATCTGTCGGTTTTCCGGGGCGGGAGAAGTCCATCGTGACACCGTGCTCATATGCCCATTTATCCAGACTTTTCGGGATAACTCGCTGCCGTTATCTGTCTGAATACGTACCGGCAGACGCTTATCCAGCATCCGCAGCGCTTCCCTTACGCGGACTACATCCTCACCCTTCAATGATTTTCCGGCATGGATCGCCAGGCATTCCCGACTAAAATTATCCACTACAGTCAGTGCCCGGAAAGCCATCCCTTAAACAGACTATCCGACACGAAATCCATACTCCAGCACTGATCGATGTACGTCGGGGTCGGACGCTGCTGACGGTGTGCCACACTGATATGCCTGCGGGGACGTTTTCTGCGCAAATTCAGGCCTTCCGGATAATAAATCCGGTGTGTTTTCTTATAGTTAATTAGCCAGCCTTCTCGTTGCAGCAGGACGTGAATGCGCGGACAGCCGTAGCGTATTCGTGCTTCCGCAATTTCCCTGATGCGCAGTGTTATCGCCCGATCGTCACGCTGACTCTGCCAGTGGTAGACAGTTCAGCTCTGCATCAGCAACCCGCATCCCCGATGGCGATGAAGTGCAGGCCCTGCGTGAGCAGCTTAAACAGATGAAACAGGCGATAAAAACGGTAAAGGTGGAAGTGCTGAACGCGCTTTGATAGGCTGAGTAAGCGTTTATTGGGGAAGAAGTGGATAAGTGAAATTTTGCGAATGATCGAATTCGTTCGATGAAGAGTCTGGATGCAGAAAAGCAAAAACCCGCCTTTTGAGCGGGTTCTTTAGAATAGTGGTGCCCGGACTCGGAATCGAACCAAGGACACGGGGATTTTCAATCCCCTGCTCTACCGACTGAGCTATCCGGGCAACGGGGCGCATTAAACCGTAAAGGGGCGCGGTCGTCAACGGCTTTACACGAAAAAAGTGGTAAAAGCGCGTTGATTGTCTGCTTTTCAGGCAAAATGCGTAAAATCAGTACTCCGTCAGGTTAGCGCGCCACCCTGGCGGCACTGTGCAAAACGCAGAATATCTTCCGCCAACCGCTGAGCGGTATCTACATCAGCCTGACTGCGGTTGACCAGCATTCGACTGAGACAACCTTCCAGCACCAGCTCCATCTGCCTTGCGACCATCGCTGGATCGTCAATTTCCAGCGTGGTCAGTAGCTCATGGGTAAAATCATGTGCCGCGCGTTTTTGTTGATCGGCCAGTTGATGAATAGGATGGGCTGGATCGGGATAAAACGTGCAGGCGGCAATGAACAGGCAACCAGGATAACGGTTATTACTGACACATTCCGAGAGCGCGCTGTAGCGTGCCAGCAGCTTTTGTTCAGCAGAAAGGGTCTCATCAAGAAGAAGCTGGCGTCGCCAGATATCTACCTGCTGACTAAGATAACGTAGCGCGTCATACAAAATGGCTTCTTTATCTGGCCAGAAACGCTGTAATGTGTCGAGTGGTTGATTTACGCGCTCAGCCACCATTTCCAGCGTAGTATTGGCTATCCCTTGCGTCTCCAGTAATTTCAGGGCTTCTCCCAGAATATCTTCACGTTGCACGGTATTCTCCTCCGTCTTTGCTTTTGCAAGTGTCGCTCACGGTTGGCGATCGTGCAAATGCGCGCTAAAGGTTGCGGCGTCCATAAAGCCGGTGACTCGCGCTTGCGGCTGTTCCTGACCTTGAGCATCAAAGAACAGAATGGTGGGTAGCCCGAGGACTTGCAGATGCTTTAACAGCGCGACATCCTGCGCATTGTTAGCGGTGACGTTAGCCTGCAAGAGCACCGTGTTGTCGAGCGCCTGTTGGACCCGCGGATCGCTGAAGGTATACTTTTCAAACTCTTTACAGGCCACGCACCAGTCGGCGTAGAAATCCAGCATAACGGGTTTGCCTTTGGCCTGTGCCAGCGCCTGATTGAGCTCGTCCACGGTAGAAATAGCCGTGAAATTGAGGTGCGCCTGAGTCTGCGCGGACGGCGATCCGAATGCCCAATCCTGTAGCGGCCGCACGCTAATGAGCGCTGCTGCCAGCAGGATAATCTGTACGATACGCATCCATGCACGTCTGGCCTGAAGGCTGGTGATAAACGCCCAGCCAAAGAAAGCGACGCCCAGCAGCGACCACAGCCGTAAACCCCAAGCCTCGCCAATAATCCGCTCCAGTAAAAATACCGGTAACGCGAGGATTACGAAACCAAAAGCGGTTTTGACATGCGCCATCCACGGGCCGCTTTTCGGCAGCAGGC
The DNA here is from genome assembly GCF_008692785.1 of Salmonella enterica subsp. diarizonae. GTDB lineage: Bacteria > Pseudomonadota > Gammaproteobacteria > Enterobacterales > Enterobacteriaceae > Salmonella > Salmonella diarizonae. The sequence goes on along the minus strand of NZ_VXJV01000010.1, from coordinate 148,291 downwards.
GGTTGCCAAATACGGTGACCAGAATTAGCGGCAGACCCATGCCTAATGCATACAGATACAGCGTGCCGCCGCCCAGCCACATATTTCCGCTCTGAGCGATATAGAGCAGAATCGCGCTTAACGGCGCTGTGGTGCAGGGAGAACAAATTAATCCGGCAATCGCCCCCATAACAAAGACGCCGCCGGGCGAGCCGCCTTGCTGACGATTACTCATTAATGTTAGCCGGGTTTGCAGTGAGGAGGGGAGCTGTAGTGTGAACAGGCCAAACATCGACAACGCAAGCAGGGTGAACACGATGGCAAGGCCGATTAACACATAAGGGTGCTGCAGCGCCGCCTGAAACTGTAATCCCGCCGCGGCGACGACCAGACCCAGTGCGGTATAGGTCAGCGCCATCCCTTGTACATAGATAAAGGCCAGCAGCAGTGTGCGACCCGTCGACAAACGTTGCCTTCCGCCCAGTACAATACCGGAAATCAGCGGATACATGGGTAAAACGCAGGGCGTAAAGGCGATGCCGATGCCGATCAGAAGTGCCCAGATCGCGGAGAAAGGTAGCTGGGCGGCGGGTTTTGACGTCTCACCCGTCTGGGTGACAGCAGGCGTCGGCGTGGCGTCTATTGCCGCGGCGACTTCACTTAGCGGCACCGTTTTCGTTTCCGGCGGATAACAGAATCCCGCATCGGCGCACCCCTGGTATGTTACCGTTAATGTCGCGCCAGCCGCCGCCTGGTTAACTGTTACCGGAACGTTTAGCCGCTTACGGTAGATTTCGCTTTTCCCGTAAAACTCATCTTCATGCCAGACGCCTGCCGGGAGCTGGACTGCGGCGATATCCGCTTTCGTCGGCGTAATGCTGATTTGTTTACGGTAAAGGTAGTAACCCTCTTTTACCTGCCAGGAGAGGGTAAGGTCGTGTTGATTTTGCTGAAAATCAAAAACAAAAGCCCGGTCGGCAGGGACGAACTGTGAGCGACCCGGCGCGTCGAATAATCCGGCGAAGGCGGATGTGCTGCACAGCAGCAGGATCAGCGTAAAGATGCGTTGAGCCATGAGAGGTAATCAGTATCTCCGTGAGTAACAGGTAAAACCAGAAGTTCGGGCGTTTGATACGGGTGATGAGACTTCAGGCAGTCGATAAGCGCTTGCTGATGTGAAACGGTGGTTTTCAAGATCATTTGAACTTCATACTCCTGCTCCAGTTTGCCTTCCCAGTAGTACAGCGATGTCGCTCCGGGGAGGAGGGTGGCGCAGGCGGCCAGTTTTTCCGCCAGCACTTTGGCGGCCAGATCCTGGGCGGTAGCTTCATCCGGGGCGGTGCAAAGCACCACAACGGCCTCGGGGATGGAAATATCCTGACTCTTAACATCAAGCATAAACACCTCGAAAGAACAAAAAGATCCGCAAGTGAATGGTCACTATACAATGGACGAGGGCAGGATGTTAGTCAAAGGGCGGGAGAATGCGGGGCGTGATACGCCCCGCGGGTAAAACACTTACAGCATAACGCTGCCCAGCAGGAAGCCGAAGCAGACAGCCAGAACGACGCCCAGGGTGCCTGGGATGAAGAACGGGTGGTTAAAGACGAATTTACCGATACGGGTTGTACCGGTGTCATCCATCTGTACCGCCGCAACCAGAGTCGGGTAGGTCGGCAGAATGAACAGGCCGGAAACGGCAGCGAAGGAAGCGACTGCCGTCAACGGAGAGACGTTCAGCGCCAGCGCCATCGGCATCAGAGCTTTCGCCGTTGCCGCCTGAGAGTAGAGCAGCGCGGAAGCAAAGAAGAAGATGACGGCCAGCAGCCACGGATGACCCTGAATGACGCTACCCGCAGTATCTTTGATCCAGTCGATGTTAGCGGATACGAAGGTATCACCCAGCCACGCCACGCCCAGAATACAGATACAGGCGCTCATCCCTGCTTTAAAGGTACTGGAGTTGAGGATGGCGTCAGTTTCCACTTTACACAGGATGGTGGTCAGCGTTGCGACGCTCAGCATGATGATCAGAATAGCGTTGGTGGTGTTCATCAGCGGTTTCTCAACCAGGCCGAGGCTCGGACTGTTGACAATCGCATAAACAACCACGCAGATAACGCCCAGCAGGAACAGCCAGACGGAGTTTTTTGCCATCGGTTTGATTTCAATCTGCTTTTCACCACGCAGTTCAATCAGTCCTTCTTCCAGACGCTTGCGGTAAATCGGGTCGTCCGAAAGTTTGGAGTTGAACAGCATAGTGACCAGGAAGGACATCACCAGCACCGCCAGCAGCGTAGATGGGATAACCACGGACAACAGGTGGATGTAGCTGATGCCATGACCTTCCATGACAGAAGACATATACACCACGGCCGCAGAAATCGGCGAGGCGGTAATCGCGATCTGCGCGGATACCACGGCGGTAGAGAGTGGCCGGCAAGGTTTGATTCCCTGCTCCTTCGCGACTTCAGCAATAACCGGTAGCGTTGCCAGGGAAATGTTCCCGGTACCGGCAAAAATAGTCAGGAAATAGGTCACAATCGGTGCGAGGATGGTGATGTATTTCGGGTTCTTACGCAGCAGTTTTTCTGTCTGGTTTACCAAATAATCCAGACCGCCCGCGACCTGCATGGCAGAGATCGCGGCGATAACCGCCATGATGATGGAAATGACATCGAATGGAATTGTCCCTGGCTTCACGCCGATGGCGGCAAGTACCAGAACACCCAGCCCACCTGCGAATCCAATACCGATGCCCCCAAGTCTGGCGCCCAAAAAGATTGCCAGCAAAACAATGATAAGTTCGACAACTATCATATTAGCCTTCCTTGTTGTTTAACAAGTTGATATTAAATTGTTGTTATTTGGTAACTTATTGCAAGAAAAAAGGCACGTCATCTTGACGTGCCTCTTTGGTACTACCCTGTACGATTACTGTTCGCTTTCATCAGTATAACGTTTAGCTTTATAAGCCGGGTGCATCAAGTTCTGTACGGAGAAAATATCGTCCAGCTCGGCTTCCGTCAACAGGCCGCGCTCCAGCACAACTTCACGTACGCTCTTACCGGTTTCGGCACAGATTTTACCGACGATGTCGCCGTTGTGGTGGCCGATGAACGGGTTGAGGTAAGTGACGATACCGATGGAGTTATAAACGTACCCTTCGCACACTTCTTTATTCGCGGTAATGCCGTTAACGCATTTTTCCAGCAGGTTGTAGCACGCGTTGCTCAGAATGTGAATGGATTCGAACATCGCCTGACCGATAACCGGTTCCATAACGTTCAACTGTAGCTGACCGGCTTCCGCCGCCATCGTAACGGTGGTGTCGTTACCGATGACTTTAAAGCATACCTGGTTTACGACTTCCGGTACAACCGGGTTCACTTTTGCTGGCATGATGGAAGAGCCCGCCTGCAGTTCCGGCAAGTTGATCTCGTTCAAGCCGGCACGAGGGCCAGAAGAGAGCAAGCGCAGGTCGTTACAGATTTTGGACATCTTCACCGCCAGGCGTTTCAGCGCGCTATGAACCATGACATATGCGCCACAGTCAGACGTCGCTTCAATCAGGTCTTCAGCCGGAACACAAGCAAAACCAGTTACTTCAGCCAGTTTTTTCACCGCCAGCGGAGAGTATTCTTTCGGCGTGTTCAGACCGGTACCGATTGCCGTAGCGCCAAGGTTCACTTCCAGCAGCAGTTCAGCAGTACGTTCGATGCTTTTCACTTCTTCTTTCAGCAGGATGCTGAAAGCACGGAATTCTTGACCAAGCGTCATCGGTACGGCGTCCTGCAACTGGGTACGACCCATTTTCAGGATGTCCTGGAATTCAACTGCTTTACGTTCGAAGCCTTCACGTAACTGGTTGATGGCATCAATTAGTTTGATGATAGAGGCGTAAACCGCTACACGGAAGCCTGTCGGATAGGCGTCGTTAGTCGATTGACATTTATTCACGTGGTCGTTCGGGTTCAGGTACTGATATTCACCTTTCTGATGACCCATCAGTTCCAGCCCGATATTGGCCAGCACTTCGTTGGTATTCATGTTGACGGAAGTGCCCGCGCCGCCCTGGTAGACATCTACCGGGAACTGATCCATGCACTTACCGTTATTAAGGACTTCATCACATGCGGCAATGATGGCATTCGCCACACTCTTAGGAATGGTTTGCAGCTCTTTGTTGGCCAGCGCCGCCGCTTTTTTTACCATAACCATGCCACGCACAAATTCAGGGATGTCGCTGATTTTGTTATTGCTAATGTAGAAGTTTTCAATCGCTCTCAGAGTGTGAACACCATAGTAGGCTTCAGCTGGAACTTCCCTGGTACCCAACAGATCTTCTTCGATACGAATGTTGTTTGACATGTGAACCTTCTTTTTCAAGCTGCCAATGATTTTTACTTTAAAACACACAGGATATATGTGATTTCGAATGTTTTCTGACCGACGATTATCCCCTCCATCGGCCTGATAAACGAGATCATATGCTGGTCCAGAATTCCTACCGTAATCTGGATCACTTAAAGTGTGGGAATTTACCCCTTATTTATTATTTTGTGAAATAGGTCACCGCTTTAGGATTACTACTTAAAATAAGTGTACAAACTGCTTGAAATTTTGCTAAGCACCACCATATCGGATCAATGCGAATCGCAAACCCATTTAAATGGTCGTCGCAGACGGCTATGACTTACAGGAGAGTCCTTTGCGCTGGATACCCTTTTTAGCTGTCTTTCTCTATGTTTATATTGAGATTTCTATCTTTATCCAGGTCGCCCATGTGCTTGGCGTCCTGATGACGCTAATCCTGGTGATTTTTACGTCGGTTATCGGTATGTCGCTGGTACGTAACCAGGGTTTTAAAAACTTTTTGCTGATGCAACAAAAAATGGCGGCCGGTGAGAGCCCTGCGGCAGAAATGATTAAGAGCGTATCGCTGATCATCGCTGGCTTACTGCTCCTGTTGCCGGGTTTTTTCACCGATTTTCTCGGCCTTCTCCTTTTGTTACCGCCAGTGCAAAAACATTTGACGCTGAAGTTGTTGCCACATTTACGTTTTTCCCGGATGCCGGGCGGCGGGTTTAGCGCAGGTACTGGTGGTGGCGAAACATTTGACGGCGAGTATCAGCGTAAAGACGACGATCGCGATCGTATTGAACATAAGGATGATCGTCGGGATTAAAGGTGGAGATGCAGGTCGGATAAGTTGCGTGAGCGTCGCTATCCGGCCAATGGTTGCCTCTCACGTCATGCGTTTCCGCTTCGGTAAAAACCGCCATAACATTACCAGCATAATAGTGGCGTATAAGCTTTTCCAACCCACCATTACCAGCAATAATAGACACAGTAGACAACCCGTCACCGCCAGTGCATGACCGCGCCCTTTCAACAGCCGACAGCCCGCCAGCATACAAAGCAGATAGAGCATAATAAAAATACCGTTAGCATAGACGATCAGCGCATTGAGATTAATTCTCAGGGCGTAGACGACCAGGGAACTCACGCAACAACAGGCCAGAATGGCGTTTAACGCGTGCAAGGGGATGCGTCCGGGAGAGAGTTGAGCCAGATAGTGGTCGGGCTTATATTGCATTTGCGTCCATATCAGGCGCGCGAAACTCTGAGCATACACATTCAGGCTGGCAAAGCAGGTGAGATAACCAATAATGCAGGCTACCCACAACGCCTGCAGACCGAAGAGATGAACAATAATAAGCGGTAGCGATGCTGTCGCCGCTATCTTGTCGCTATAGACGCCAAAATGCAGTACCACGGCGGTACTGGCCCAATAAATGGAGCCGGCCAGCATCAGGCCAATGATCAATGCGCGCGGAAAATCACGTTCAGGATTTTTAAATTCAGACGACAAATGCGTAAAAGCCTCAATTCCCACAAATCCCCAGAATATGATCGCCAGGGCGGTACACAGCCGGGAAAATGTGATTTCTTTCGCGGCTGGAAAAGTGATATCCGCAGGTTTAATCGCGCCTTTCCACAGAATGGCGGCAATAAGCGCGATAATTAATCCAGCGATAATGGCTTGCAGGTTGGCGCTGGAGCTGGCGCCGCGAGAGCCCATAAACCATAGTAAGACTATAGTTCCCAGTTCCCCGAATAAGAGCTGCTCGTTCCGCCAGCCAAACAGCGCCTGACCGAAGCCCACCGCAATATGCAGGGCTGCGGGAAAGCTGACAGGAATTACCGATAAAAATAACCAACTGATCACCCGTTGTAGGTGCGGGCCAAATGCCATTCCGACAAAATGCGCTATGCCGCCAGCGTGTGGAAAATGACGCCCCAGCACGGCAAAGACAATGGCAATAGGGAAAATCAAAATAATGAGCAGCGGCCATGCCCACAGGCTGATGTTGCCTGCGGCCCGCGCAGCCAGTTCCGGAAGCGCAAAAACGCCAGTCCCTAATAATGACGTGGTTAACAAGATAACGCCCTGAACCAGCCCAAGCTCTTTTTTTAGTTCATTCATAAGCTAATTATCCGGCGGCATTGTAACGTCAGGCGACGACAGACATTTTTAAGCGTATCACACACGCATTTTCTTTTAGCAGGATGTTCTAAACCTCGGGTAAACGTGAGATAAGTAGCGTTTTTACAGCTTTTTTGGCTTAGAAGAATTTTTTTTCATCTCCCCCCTTGAAGGGGCAAAATCCCATCCCCATCTCTCTGGTCACCAGCCGGGAAACCGTTTACGGGCCGGCGTAACCCATAACTGATAAAGACTTTCTCAAAGGAGAGCTATCAATGAGTATTCGTCCGTTACATGATCGTGTGATCGTCAAACGTAAAGAAGTTGAGTCCAAATCTGCTGGCGGCATCGTATTGACCGGTTCCGCAGCGGGTAAATCAACTCGTGGCGAAATCATCGCTGTCGGTAAGGGTCGCATCCTGGACAACGGTACTGTACAGCCGCTGGATGTGAAAGTCGGCGACATCGTTATTTTTAACGATGGCTACGGTGTGAAATCTGAGAAGATCGACAATGAAGAAGTGTTGATCATGTCTGAAAGCGACATTCTGGCAATTGTTGAAGCGTAATCCGCGAACGACACTGAACATACGAATTTAAGGGAAAGAGAAAATGGCAGCTAAAGACGTAAAATTCGGTAACGACGCTCGTGTGAAAATGCTGCGCGGCGTAAACGTACTGGCAGATGCAGTGAAAGTAACCCTCGGTCCGAAAGGCCGTAACGTGGTTCTGGATAAATCTTTCGGTGCACCGACTATCACTAAAGATGGTGTTTCCGTAGCGCGTGAAATCGAACTGGAAGACAAGTTTGAAAACATGGGCGCGCAGATGGTGAAAGAAGTTGCCTCTAAAGCGAACGACGCTGCAGGTGACGGCACCACCACCGCGACCGTACTGGCGCAGTCCATCATTACCGAAGGCCTGAAAGCCGTTGCTGCGGGCATGAACCCGATGGATCTGAAACGTGGTATCGACAAAGCGGTTGCTGCTGCGGTTGAAGAGCTGAAGGCGCTGTCCGTACCGTGCTCCGACTCTAAAGCGATTGCTCAGGTAGGTACTATCTCCGCTAACTCCGACGAGACCGTAGGTAAACTGATCGCGGAAGCGATGGATAAAGTCGGTAAAGAAGGTGTCATCACCGTTGAAGACGGTACCGGTCTGCAGGACGAACTGGATGTGGTTGAAGGTATGCAGTTTGACCGCGGCTACCTGTCCCCTTACTTCATCAACAAGCCGGAAACTGGCGCAGTAGAGCTGGAAAGCCCGTTCATCCTGCTGGCTGATAAGAAAATCTCCAACATTCGTGAAATGCTGCCGGTTCTGGAAGCCGTTGCGAAGGCTGGTAAACCGCTGCTGATTATCGCAGAAGATGTTGAAGGCGAAGCTCTGGCTACCCTGGTCGTGAACACCATGCGTGGTATCGTGAAAGTGGCTGCGGTTAAAGCGCCTGGCTTCGGCGATCGTCGTAAGGCGATGCTGCAGGATATCGCTACCCTGACCGGCGGTACCGTAATCTCTGAAGAGATCGGTATGGAGCTGGAAAAAGCAACTCTGGAAGATCTGGGCCAGGCGAAACGCGTTGTGATCAACAAAGACACCACCACCATCATTGATGGCGTGGGTGAAGAAGCGGCCATCCAGGGCCGTGTCGCTCAGATTCGTCAGCAGATTGAAGAAGCGACCTCCGACTACGATCGTGAAAAACTGCAGGAGCGCGTAGCGAAACTGGCAGGCGGCGTTGCGGTTATCAAAGTTGGCGCTGCGACCGAAGTTGAAATGAAAGAGAAGAAAGCCCGCGTTGAAGATGCCCTGCACGCGACCCGTGCGGCGGTAGAAGAAGGCGTGGTTGCTGGTGGTGGTGTTGCGCTGATTCGCGTGGCGTCCAAACTGAGCGAGCTGCGTGGTCAGAACGAAGACCAGAATGTGGGTATCAAAGTTGCGCTGCGCGCAATGGAAGCTCCGCTGCGTCAGATCGTGCTGAACTGCGGCGAAGAGCCGTCTGTTGTGGCTAACACCGTTAAAGGTGGCGACGGTAACTACGGTTACAACGCAGCGACCGAAGAATACGGCAACATGATTGATATGGGTATCCTGGACCCAACCAAAGTCACCCGTTCTGCGCTGCAGTACGCGGCTTCTGTGGCTGGTCTGATGATCACCACCGAGTGCATGGTGACCGACCTGCCGAAAAGCGATGCGCCTGATTTAGGTGCTGCTGGCGGTATGGGTGGTATGGGTGGTATGGGCGGCATGATGTAATTGCCTACACCCTGCATCCTTCAGGCTGCAGATGCGTTGGCTGCGTTTGCTAACCCCAGTCACTTACTTGAGTAAGCTCCTGGGGATTAACAAACTGGCCGCCTTCCTGCAACCAGAATGATTTGGGTGCTTATCTCCCAGAATTGAGAAACCTCCGGGCAGAAATGACCGGGGGTTTTTCTTTTGGTCATCTTTTTAGTATAAGATTCAGATACGGACAAAACGTCCAGCTCATTGATTATGGGGAATAACATGCACGTGAAATATTTAGCAGGGATCGTTGGCGCCGCGCTGCTGATGGCGGGTTGTAGCTCCAGCAACGAACTCACCGCGGCCGGCCAGAATGTGCGCTTTGTCGAAGATAAGCCAGGCGCGGAATGCCAGCTTATTGGTACGGCAACCGGTAAACAGAGTAACTGGTTTTCAGGCCAGCACGGCGAAGAGGGGGGGTCAATGCGCGGCGCAGCGAACGATCTGCGTAACCAGGCGGCCGCGATGGGCGGGAACGTTCTGTATGGCGTAAGTAGCCCGTCGCAGGGCATGTTGTCCAGCTTTGTCCCGACGGCCAGCGAGATGAACGGCCAGGTTTATAAATGTCCGAACTGATATGTCTGAATCGTAACGCCCTCTGCAAGATTCAGGGGGCGATATGGTTAGTGTTTTTCCTGCGATGACCCCATGCGTAGATTATGCAACGCGCGCAGGCATTGATCTTGCGTCAGACGCGTTGCTTTACCGGTTCCTGGCGTTCTGACAAAAACCTTACATGGTCTTCCCTCCTGCTTTTTAAGACGCGGGCTGTAATTCAGCAAACGGCGTGATATCGCTTCGGCTTCTTTAGAGCCTGACTGACTGCGGGTTTTAATGATGGTGCCGCAATCATAAGATTTTCCTGCTTCATCCGTGTAACGATAAACGAGCGCCAGATAATGGTTATACAGATTATGTTTCCAGTCGGGCTGGTTATAGGTATCGAATTGCAGATTACCGTTTTCCAGACAATCAGCATCGTATAATGGTAAAAAGTCCAGCATTGAAGAAATACGCAATGCGAGCTCACGCATTCCGGCATTGTTAATAGCGTGAATAATAGCTATCACCAGGACTTCAACCTGCCACTCTCCAACCTGTAAATCCAGGTGGCTACCATTGTGCAGATTTAACGTAAAGATTAATGCCTCTTCTGTATTATCGCTGAGCGCTAAGGACTCAATGCGCTAATTAATATCGGCGTTTTCCAGCTCTTCACGGAGTATTGCCGGAATATTCTCATGCATTTTACGCACATGGATGCTTTTGGCTTTCTGGCGTTTTTCCTGCTCTTGTTCCGGAAGCGAGTGTTGTAAATAAAGCTGGTGTTCAAGGCCGATCAGCAGGTCTCGCAGCGCGAGCACAGGAAAGAAAAGCACTATTTCTTTATTTCTCAGGGACTTCACCTTAAGCGCCAGCGCGATAAACGTATTATTGTGACGAATAACGCCGGTATTTAGTTCTTTAATCGTTAAGGCTATGTCAATTCTCCATAAATATAAAATAATTAAATGTTTAATAGTAATGTATTTAATATATGAATTGTTTATGCTGCTCTATAAAAAGGAAAGCCAGTATAATTTGAAAATGCAGTACATGCTAAGCGAGTCCTAAAACGGATTTTATTGAAAAGAGAGTGTCAGAAATAGGAGGGATAACGAACGTTATTTTATCGTCGCCAGATGGTGAGGAGAATCGCAGGGCGAATCTCCTCGTGATATTGCGCGGTAATATTTTTCGCCGTCCCTGATTCGCCCGCGAGTATTATTGTTGACGAAGCTGTAAATCAAGCGGCGTTTTGCTCGGTTCGCCGCCAATTTCACGCGCCAGTCTTGGCACCATATAGCCGGATACCAGCGTGAGCAGTTCGCGCATGATTTGCCGGGCTTCGTCATCGGTGACCATAAAATGCGCGGCACCCTGCACTTTATCCAGCACATGCAGGTAATAGGGCATCACTCCGGCGTCGAATAGCGCGTTGCTCAGATTCGCCAGCGCTTGCGCATTATCATTCACGCCACGCAGCAGGACGCTCTGGTTGAGAAGCGTTACGCCCACGCGGCGCAGTTTCTTCATCGCCAGGCAGAACGCCTCGTCCACTTCATTGGCGTGGTTGATATGGTTCACCAGCAAAAGTTGCAGACGCGACTGGTCAAAGCGGGCGACCAGTTCGTCAGTAATACGTGCCGGGATGACGATAGGCAACCGGCTATGGATGCGTAACCGCTTGACGTGCTTAATGGCTTCCAGTTGCGTGAGCAGCCAGTCCAGCTCATGATCTTTCGCCATCAGCGGATCGCCGCCGGAAAAGATGATCTCATCCAGTTCCGGGTGCGCGGCAATATACTCCAGCGCGACTTTCCAGTTGCGTTTATTGCCTTGATTCTCCGCATACGGGAAGTGACGACGGAAACAGTAGCGGCAATTTACCGCGCATCCGCCTTTTACCAGCAATAGCGCTCGGTTTTGGTATTTATGCAATAATCCTGGCACCACGCTGTGTTGCTCTTCCAGCGGGTCGGTGGAGAAACCGGGGGCGACAATAAATTCGTCCCGGGACGTCAGTACCTGACGTAAAAGAGGATCGTCAGGGTTGCCTTTCTCCATGCGCGCAATAAAAGCGCGCGGCACGCGGAGGGCAAACAAATGCCTGGCGTCCTGTCCTGCCCGGAGTTTTTCATCAGCTTCAATCTGTAAAAGATGCAGCAGTTCATCGGGATTGGTCACAACATCGGCAAGTTGCGCTAACCAATCTTCTCGCAATGGGGTATTTAGGGTTACAATATGCGCCATTTTGTGGCTTAGCTACCAGTTAACAATTTCAGAGGGCCTTATGGCGACTTACTATAGCAACGATTTTCGTTCCGGTCTTAAAATCATGTTGGATGGCGAACCTTATGCGGTTGAATCCAGTGAATTCGTGAAACCGGGTAAAGGCCAGGCGTTTGCCCGCGTTAAGCTGCGTCGCCTGCTGACCGGCACGCGTGTAGAGAAAACCTTCAAATCGACCGATTCCGCTGAAGGCGCGGATGTGGTCGATATGAACCTGACTTACCTGTATAACGACGGTGAGTTCTGGCATTTCATGAACAACGAAACCTTCGAACAGCTCTCTGCAGATGCCAAAGCTATCGGCGACAACGCAAAATGGCTGCTGGATCAGGCGGAATGCATCGTGACCCTGTGGAACGGTCAGCCAATCTCTGTCACCCCGCCAAACTTTGTTGAACTGGAAATCGTTGATACCGACCCAGGTCTGAAGGGCGATACCGCAGGTACGGGCGGTAAACCAGCTACTCTGTCTACTGGCGCAGTGGTTAAAGTTCCGCTGTTCGTGCAGATTGGTGAAGTGATCAAAGTCGATACCCGTTCCGGCGAATACGTATCTCGCGTAAAATAATTTACGTTACCGGGAAGTATGGCGTAGCGTGTGCTGCGCCATCGTATTTTTCGAGCATCAATGATGAAACGCCTTATCAGCCTTGTCGCGCTGGTTCTCCTCATCGGCACATTATTAACGGCATGTAATACCGCTCGTGGTTTTTGCGAAGATATTCAGCATCTCGGTCACACCCTCTCCCGCGCAGCCAGTTAATCACTTCTCGTCTTCCTAAAATTAGTCGAACGTCCGTCATTTTCTGGGATGTTGTCTATTATTAAGTTGCTATACACAAACAACATTGGCTAGAAAAGGAAGACATTATGGTTAAAAAGACAATTGCAGCGATCTTTTCTGTTTTGGTACTTTCCACTGTATTAACCGCTTGTAATACCACGCGTGGCGTGGGTGAGGACATCTCGGACGGTGGTAGTGCGATCTCTGGCGCTGCAACCAGAGCTCAGCAGTAATCATCAACGGTACGGCATGGCGTCGTACCGTTAATCTATTCTCTCCGGAAGCGTTAGAAAGGGAGAATACCGATTATCCATATGAAGTTTCATACGGATATTACGTTTATAGGTGTAAACCGTTTTCCCGTGAATGCCAAGCGCATACGCAATTTCTTTATTGCTGGTGCCTTCTGTCCACATCGCGAGCACCTTTTCCTCCTGCGGAGAGAGCAATGGCGTGGCGCTTTCCGGCGCTTCCTGCAGTGGATGAGTACATAGTGCGCCTTTAATTCGTTGTGCAAGCTCATGTAAAGACGTGTGTTTAGATAACACCGCATGGCTGGCATAGTGTGACCTGTACGGCACATCCCCTGACTGTAATAATACCAACGGCGTCATCCCACAGGCGGCGAAAAATGCATTGATAGGCTGCGCGGGCAAGGCATCGTTGAGAAAACCATATAAATCAGCGATAACCAGATGAGGCTTCCATTGCAGAATATGTTCTTTCGCCAGTATAAGGTTATTCATCCCGGATACCAGCAGCGAAGAACTGAGCACATCAGTGTGATTAAGCCAGGCCTCCATTCCCGTACGGGTAAAATGGCATCGGTCTATCACTAAAATTTTCAACATAGTTTTTTTGCACCTGGAAGTAGATAAAGCATTTTCTGATCCCAGAAAGCGCTCCATCATAGAGAACTCCTGTTGGCGCTAAATGCGAAAATTACGCGGCTTAAAAGGGTCAATTCCCGCCTTTAGACGGAAAAAAATAAAAAGGTTGAAATTCATTTTCTCTCAGGCAAGAATAGCTTTTAATCCGTATACGTTACAGGACGACCTGTAAACGCTATTCTCAGCGGGGACGGCCCCATTAATTCTCTGGAGCCTGATATGTCCTGGATCATTTTATTAATCGCTGGTTTACTTGAAGTGGTATGGGCTGTCGGCCTGAAGTATACCCACGGTTTTTCTCGTCTGACCCCCAGTATTATCACTATTATTGCCATGATTATCAGTATGGCGTTACTTTCCTGGGCAATGAAAACGCTACCTGTTGGAACGGCGTACGCTATCTGGACCGGCATCGGCGCCGTCGGGGCGGCAATCACCGGTATCCTTCTGCTGGGCGAGTCTGCCTCACCGGCGCGTTTGCTCAGTCTTGGCTTGATCGTCGCGGGTATAATTGGGCTAAAACTCAGCACGCATTAATTCGTCGCTGACATCGCTACGAACCTGATTGTTTTACCCAAATTAATTTATTGACGTCAAACCCCTCCCGGGTCGCGACGGCCAGCATTTGCTGTTTTATTTCCTCAGAGAGCGTTGGCGTGCGAGAGAGTATCCACAAATAATCGCGATCCGGGCCGCACACCAGCGCATGACGGTATTCCCTGTCAAGCGCAATCACGTTATAGCCGCCGTAGAACGGGCCGAAAAAAGAGACCTTGAGCGCGGCGTGGTTTGGACTACCGGTAAAATACGCTTTGCCTTCTGTTTTTTGCCACATTCCCCGATCCGGGTTATAGCCTTTATTGATGACATTAAGCCCGCCATCGTTACGCAGACTATAGGTGGCAGTAACTTGCTCCAGTCCACGCTCAAATCGATGATCGAGGCGTGCGATTTCATACCAGGTGCCGAGGTAACGTTTGGCATCAAAGTTATTTACCACGGTAACGCCTTTAGGCGGCGTAGGCGAACTACAGGCGACAACCAAAAATGCCGCGGTAACTGCAGCAACGACGGGCAGCAAGCGCATAGAGTTTTTCCTTCCAGTGTTTTTTCTAAGTGTAGAACCTGGCGGGAAAATGAGGGGCAGGAAAAGAAAAAACGCCCTCTTACCGGGTAGATAAGAGGGCATCGTTGCGACTTAGAGAGTGATAACGCCAATCGCCGTCACAACGGTCAGGATTGCCGCCAGGCCGTAGAAGACCCATTTGCCCGCGGGCACATGAATTTTCAGGTCATGCATCGCATGGTGCATACGGTGTAAGCCACACCATAGTGGCAGTACGATCATCAGGAACAGAAAAACGCGACCAATAAAGCTTTGGGCGAACGTTAGTACGCGCTCAAAACTTAGGGCATCGCCCGGAAACAGCCCCAGCGGCAGCATGATGCCAACCAGTAGCACGATCACCGGCGCGATGATCGCGCCCCACATACCGCCTGCGCCAAACAGTCCCCAGAATACGGGTTCATCAGAACGTTTTGGGTTTGGATTAATCATCCGGGACTCCTTACCAGAACAGGGCAACATACAGAATGACTACGGTGACTACCGCAGTGACCACCCAAAGCCCTTTGATGATTGGCTCTGGCCCCATTTTTTCGTCTTTTACAATGATATTGGCAGCCTTCGGCGCCAGCTCAAACCAGGTTTTGGTATGCAGCAGCGCGGCAGCCAGGGTGATCAGGTTTAAGATCACTACCACCGGATTTTGTAAAAAGCCGACGAATCCCATCCAGGATTCCGCGCCGTGTTTGAGTGCAAACAGACCGAAAATCAGTTCAATACTGAACCAGACTGCCGGCACCGCTGTGCCTTCGCGCAGCATATAAAAGCGATAAAACGGCAGTTTCTTCCACCAGGTGGACGTCATCGGCCGCACATAGGGTTTGCGTTTAGTCGTCATGTTGCACTCCTTAGCGTGGTTTCAGGGTGGCGATAAGAAAGTCTTTCGAGCTTTCCACTTTACCCTGCTGAATGGCCGCAGCCGGATCGACATGTTTTGGACAGACTTCGGAGCAGTAGCCCACGAAAGTACAGGTCCATACGCCGTTCGGACTGTTCAACTGCGCCATACGCTCCTTCTTACCGTGGTCGCGGCTGTCTTCGTTATAGCGATGCGCCAGCGTAATCGCAGCCGGTCCGATAAACTCAGGGTTCAGACCGAACTGCGGGCACGCGGCGTAGCACAGACCACAGTTGATGCAACCGGAGAACTGGTGATACTTCGCCATTTGCGCCGGGGTCTGGACGTTCGGCCCCTGATCCGGCGTGCGAGAGTTGCCAATAATGTACGGTTTGATCGCTTCCAGACTTTCAATAAAGTGCGTCATATCGACAACCAGGTCGCGCTCAATCGGGAAGTTTGCCAGCGCTTCCACCTTCATACCGTTGGTGTAATCGCGCAGGAAAGTTTTACACGCCAGTTTAGGGACGTTGTTGACCATCATGCCGCAAGAGCCGCAGATAGCCATACGACAGGACCAGCGGTAGCTCAGGTCTGGCGACAGGTTATCTTTGATGTAGCCCAACGCATCCAGTAGCGACGTTGTCTCATCATAAGGAACTTCATAGAAAGCACTGTGTGGCGCGGTATCGGTTTCCGGGTTATAGCGCACCACCTCAACTTTCAGGTTTTTCATCTCAGCCATTCGCCTTCTCCTTCTTATCGGCTGCTTCCGCTTCACCGCCGTAAACACGTTTGGCTGGCGGCAGGGTGGTGATTTTCACGT
The DNA here is from genome assembly GCF_008692785.1 of Salmonella enterica subsp. diarizonae. Lineage (GTDB taxonomy): Bacteria > Pseudomonadota > Gammaproteobacteria > Enterobacterales > Enterobacteriaceae > Salmonella > Salmonella diarizonae. The sequence continues at coordinate 132,237 of NZ_VXJV01000010.1, read as the reverse complement.
CACTGTATTCCAGGCGGGTCGTGCCATCAGCATCGCGGAAGGCGAGGGTGTGCTTGAGGAAGTTCACATCGTCGCGCTCGGTACAGCCTTCATCCAGACGCTGATGCGCGCCGCGGGACTCTTTACGCGCCAGAGCAGAGTGCGCCATACATTCCGCCACGTTCAGACCATGACCCAGTTCGATGGTATATAGCAGGTCAGTGTTGAACACACTGGAGGTATCGGAGATACGTACGCGCTTGAAGCGTTCCTGAAGTTCGGCCAGTTTATCAACGGTTTTCTGCATCAGTTCCGGGGTACGGTAGATACCGCAACCTTCTTCCATAGACAGACCCATCTCATCGCGGATCTTCGACCAGTTTTCGTTGCCTTCCTGGTTCACCAGATTTTTCAGACGTTGTTCAATGTCGGCAACCTGGGCGTCGAGCGCGGCGCTATTTGCGGCGCCTGCCGTAGCAGCGCGCTCCATCGCTTGTTCGCCAGCCAGACGACCAAATACCACCAGTTCCGCCAGTGAGTTGGAACCGAGGCGGTTCGCGCCATGCAGACCGACAGAGGAACATTCGCCAACGGCAAACAGTCCTTTGACACGGCTTTCACAGTTCTGGTCGGTTTCAATGCCGCCCATGGTGTAGTGCGCGGTCGGACGTACTGGAATCGGTTCTTTAACCGGATCAACGCCGACATAGGCTTTCGCCAGTTCGCAAATGAACGGCAGACGTTCATGCAGTTTCTTCTCGCCGAGATGACGCAGGTCGAGGTGAACCACATCGCCGCGCGGCGTGGAGATAGTGTTGCCTTTACGCCATTCGTGCCAGAAAGCCTGGGATACTTTGTCGCGCGGCCCCAGTTCCATATATTTGTTTTTCGGCTCGCCCAGCGGCGTTTCAGGGCCCATGCCGTAGTCTTGCAGGTAACGGTAGCCATTTTTGTTGACCAGAATACCGCCTTCGCCACGGCAACCTTCGGTCATCAGGATACCGGAACCTGGCAGGCCGGTCGGGTGATACTGAACGAATTCCATATCACGCAGCGGAACGCCGTGGCTCAGCGCCATGCCCATCCCGTCGCCGGTGACGATGCCGCCGTTGGTGTTATAGCGGTATACGCGGCCTGCGCCGCCTGTCGCCATTACCACGGCGTTGGCGCGGATTTGCACCAGCGTGCCTTCCATCATGTTCATCGCCACCAGGCCGCGCGCATGGTTGTCATCAACCAGAATGTCCAGCACAAAATGTTCGTCAAAGCGCTGGATTTGTGGGAATTGCAGGGAAGTCTGGAACAGGGTATGCAGCATATGGAAGCCGGTTTTATCTGCGGCGAACCAGGTACGCTCGATTTTCATACCACCGAAGCGACGCACGTTAACGCTACCGTCCGGACGGCGGCTCCACGGGCAGCCCCATTGCTCGAGCTGCGTCATTTCAGTGGGACAATGGTGGACAAAGTAATCCACGACATCCTGCTCACACAGCCAGTCTCCGCCTGCTACCGTATCGTGAAAATGATAGTCAAAGCTGTCATGATCCTGGGCGACAGCGGCTGAACCCCCTTCGGCAGCGACAGTGTGGCTGCGCATCGGGTACACTTTTGAGATCAGTGCGATTTTAGCGTTGGGATTCGCCTGTGCGGCAGCAATTGCAGCACGTAATCCCGCGCCACCGGCGCCTATAATGGCAAGATCGGCTTGAAAGGTTTGCACGACATTCCTCCAGATTATTGTAATTTCACCCTCGCGCAGCCAGATAAAGCCTCTGGGTTCTGCGGAGTATGAATGCGTTTCCACTGCTCCTTTATGGGTACAACAGTATAGTCTCAGGGATGTCAGGGAAATTTGACGTGTTCGATTTTTTTAGCGTATCAGGGGGATGAATTATCATTGATTTTGATTAATTTAATTACTAAACCATCTGAAATCACTTTTTTTACCCTCCAGAAGGCGCCCGATACGCCCGCGCAAAATTTGTTTCGCCCGCGCGTTGCGAGTAGACTTCGTGACCTTGTCTTAAACTGGAGAAAGAATCATGAGCGAAACGGCAACCTGGCAGCCGAGCGCGTCCATCCCCAATTTATTAAAACGCGCGGCGATTATGGCGGAAATCCGTCGTTTCTTTGCCGATCGTGGAGTGCTTGAGGTTGAGACGCCTTGCATGAGTCAGGCGACGGTCACGGACATCCATCTGTTCCCGTTCGAAACGCGTTTCGTCGGACCTGGCCATTCCCAGGGGATGAACCTCTATTTAATGACCAGTCCGGAATACCATATGAAACGCCTGCTGGCGGCAGGATGTGGTCCGGTTTTTCAGCTATGCCGCAGCTTCCGCAACGAAGAGATGGGACGACATCATAATCCGGAATTCACTATGCTGGAGTGGTATCGACCGCATTACGATATGTACCGCCTGATGAATGAAGTGGATGATTTGCTTCAGCAAGTGTTGGATTGTCAGCCTGCGGAAAGCCTCTCCTATCAACAGGCGTTTCAGCGCCACCTGGAGATTGACCCATTATCAGCGGACAAAATGCAGATGCGTGAGGTGGCGGCAAAGCTTGATTTAAGCAATATTGCCGATACGGAAGAAGACCGGGACACCTTGCTGCAACTGCTGTTCACGATGGGGGTCGAGCCGCATATAGGTAAAGAAAAGCCGACCTTTATTTATCATTTTCCGGCAAGTCAGGCATCGCTGGCGCAAATCAGTACCGAGGATCATCGCGTCGCCGAGCGCTTTGAGGTGTACTACAAAGGTATTGAGCTGGCGAATGGTTTCCACGAGCTGACGGACGCACGTGAACAACAACAGCGCTTTGAACAGGATAATCGTAAGCGCGCTGCGCGCGGCCTGCCGCAGCAGCCGATTGACCAAAATCTGCTGGATGCGCTGGCCGCAGGTTTACCGGATTGTTCCGGTGTGGCGCTGGGCGTTGATCGTCTGGTGATGCTGGCGCTGGGGGCGGAAAGCCTGGCGGACGTGATTGCTTTTACGGTCGATCGGGCGTAAATCTGAAATTTACTCTTTTGCGAGATAAAATGGCGCAATAAGCGCCATTTTGTAGCATATTTTTTCAATTATCCTCTACTTGCCACAACATAAGGCTGGATATTTGATGCCATTTAGGTATCAATCCTGTGTTGATTTTTTATCGCTGACCTTTGTAAAAAGAAGGCGGCGTCAATCGGTGAGCGGCGTCTGGCAAACGCGCTCGAGCGTAAGGGATGGTTGAATGACTCACACAATAAAAAAGATGAGCCTTATTGGGCTTATCCTGATGATTTTTACTTCTGTTTTTGGTTTTGCGAATAGCCCTTCGGCGTTTTATTTAATGGGATATAGCGCAATCCCGTGGTATATATTTTCTGCCTTACTGTTTTTTATTCCATTCGCCTTAATGATGGCTGAAATGGGTTCCGCTTATCGAAAAGAAGAGGGTGGAATCTATTCCTGGATGAATAATAGCGTGGGGCCGCGTTATGCGTTTATCGGCACGTTTATGTGGTTTTCATCGTATGTCATCTGGATGGTAAGTACGGCGGCAAAAGTCTGGGTACCGTTTTCTACTTTTGTTTTTGGCGCCGATATGACGCAGCACTGGGGGATCGCCGGGCTTGAAGCTACCCAGGTTGTCGGATTGTTGGCCGTTGGCTGGATGATTCTGGTGACGTGTGTCGCCGCCAGAGGGATTAATAAAATTGCGCGAATTACGGCGGTCGGAGGTATTGCCGTAATGTGTCTTAATTTAGTTTTATTGTTAGTGAGTGTCGCTATTTTGTTGTTAAATGGTGGGCATTTTGCACAAGAAATTAATTTTACCTCGTCACCGAATCCGGGTTATCACTCTGGCCTGGCAATGTTGTCATTTGTTGTATTTGCTATTTTTGCTTACGGTGGCATTGAAGCCGTCGGCGGGCTGGTGGATAAAACCGAGAAACCGGAAAAGAATTTTGCGAAAGGTATCGTCTTCGCGGCAATTGTGATTTCAATTGGTTATTCTTTGGCAATTTTTTTATGGGGCGTCAGCACTAACTGGCAACAGATATTAAGTAATAGCGCCGTTAACTTAGGGAATATCACCTATATTCTGATGTCGAGTTTAGGCACGACATTAGGCAACGCGTTAAACCTTTCTCCAGAAGCGGCGTTGACGGTGGGCGTCTGGTTTGCACGTATCACTGGTCTTTCTATGTTTCTGGCTTATACCGGCGCGTTTTTTACGTTGAGCTATTCACCGCTGAAAGCCATTATTCAGGGGACGCCAAAAGCGTTGTGGCCCGCGCCGATGACGAAACTGAACGCTAACGGTATGCCGGCGACCGCTATGTGGCTACAGTGTGTGCTGGTGAGTCTGTTTATTTTGCTGGTCTCTTTTGGCGGCGATACCGCGTCGGCGTTTTATAACAAACTCACGCTGATGGCGAATGTCTCAATGACGTTGCCATACCTGTTCCTTGCGCTGGCATTTCCCTTCTTTAAAGCGCGTCAGGATCTGGAGCGGCCATTTGTTCTCTTTAAAACCAAAGCCTCTACCCTGGTCGCGACAGTTGTTGTGGTGCTGGTGGTGACGTTTGCCAACGTTTTTACCATCATCCAACCAGTGATTGAGGCCGGGGACTGGAATAGCGCTCTGTGGATGACCGGCGGCCCGATCTTCTTCTCGTTGTTAGCGATGGCGATTTATCAGAATTACAGCCGCCGTATGAGCGCTGATCCGGAGTGGGCGGCGGAGTAAGCGCTTTGCGTGTAGGCCTGATAGCGCTGCGCTTATCAGGCCTACACGACACGAACCCGGATTACAAACTGCCTGCCGGGCGGCTGGTTTTACCGGCTGACGTTAACGTTCTTCCCGTCTGCTTCCCGTTCAGGCTTTCCAGACGCATCTGGAACGGTGGGAATGGCATATCGATACCGTGCTTATGGAAGCCCGCCAGAATCAACTGATGGATCTCATGGCGTAATGGCATACGGTGCCCCATTTCCGCGGCATAGATACGCAGTTCGAAAATCTGAATACCCTGCTGGAGATCCACCAGAAAGATTTCAGGTGGTGGGTTATCAAGCACCAAAGAACAGCGCTGCGCCGCCGTCAGTAGAATTTGCGTAACCTCTTCGCTATTGGCATCCGCTGGCGCCGGGATGGTTAACACCACGCGCGTAACGGAGTCAGACAGCGACCAGTTAATAAACTGTTCAGTGATAAAGGCTTTGTTCGGCACGATAATCTCTTTACGATCCCAGTCGCTGATGGTGGTGGCGCGGGTATTGATTTTGGTCACGCTACCGGTGAGATCGCGAATGGTCACCGTATCGCCGATACGAATCGGCTTTTCAAACAAAATAATCAGACCGGAGATAAAGTTAGCGAAAATTTCCTGCAGGCCAAAACCGAGCCCAACGCCGAGTGCGGCAACCAGCCACTGTAGCTTCGACCACTCAATTCCGATCATCGAGAAGCCGACCAGTCCGCCAATCAGCATTAACAGATATTTGGTGATGGTAGTGATGGCGTAACCGGTGCCCGGCGTTAAATCGAGATGCTGTAATAACGCCAGCTCCAGCAGCGCAGGCAGATTACGCACCAACTGCGTGGTGATGATAAACACCAGAATCGCAATGAGCACCGCCCCCAGGGTAATCGGCTCCAGGCTCTCCACACCCTGCACCGTAGAGGTGACATCCCACAGCGAAATATTCTCCAGGAAGCCGAACGCCGAGTGGATTTCCGACCACAGTACGATCACCGATAGCAGGGCGATAAGCATCAGAATCGAGCGGACCAGACGTAGCGATTGAGCGCTAATAGTGTCAAGATCGATTTCACTTTCATCGATGTCGACCGCGCCTTCAAGGCTGGAGGAGTGCGCCGGTTCTTCTTCGCCGCGCGCGCGCTGCGCCAACATTTCCGCCCGACGATGTTTGGCGCGGTCAAAAGCCAGTCGGCGTCGTTGGATCAGCATCCAGCGGCGAATTACGTGATAAATGACCAGCAGCAGGAACCAGATGGCGACCGAGGTTTCCAGTCTCGCCAGTAGCGCCTGCGCCGTGGCCAGATAGCCCACCGCCGCCGCCAGAATCGCGATAAGTGGCGCGCCCATCAACATATTCCACAGCAGGCTGTTGACCATGTTGTCGCTGTTGCCTTCTTTATCGAGATAGAGCGGGATTCCCGCTTTTTTCAGACTCAGCGTCACCAGCGCCAGCGCGCCGCATATCAGGATGAAGCAAAGGCGGCCCAACGAGCCGGAAAACTCCCGATCGTTAAGATTATCAAACATGATCACCGCCATAATGAGCGGCACGATCAGCCCAATGCTCATCAGGTAGTAGCGCATCGCTTTCGCTACCCGATTTCGCGGCCAGCCGAAATGCGCCACAAACAGGCCGTTAGGGCGGGCAAAAGCAGCGCAAATCATGACTACCCACAACAGCGGTACTGTCGCCGTCACGCCATCGCCGATAGCGACGGCCAGCGGATACGGCCAGGCTTCCTGTAGGCCATAACCAAGCGTCGCCCATAAGACGGGCAGCGGCGAGGCGACCAGAATCGACCAGAACACCGTTCGCAGCGTCAGCGAGAAGTGATCCTGGGTAACTTTCCCGACGCGCGAGGCTGAGCGCTCAAGGAACCGGTTGAAGTGTTGGCGCGAATAGAGGCTAAATCCGACCAGCACCAGCGCGCCGAATAACGGCAGTAGCGTCTCTTTGCTGGTCAGCATCATGATGCTGGCTTTACCTAACTGATTAAACGTATCTAATGAGATAAGCCGACGTAAATCCTGAACCAAATCAACAGGCCAGGAGAGCGATAGTGGGCTAACGTCAGCGGTCCAGAACAGATAACGGTGGGTCGCTTCGTTAACCTCTTTAAGCGCATCCTCCAGTTGACTATTGGAGACTTTCAGTTTGGTCAGCTCCAGGATCAGCGTGTCGCCGCCCTGTAACAAGGAGTTGAGCAGCTCACGCTGAGTACGAAGCTGGGCGTCAAGGATCCGGTTTTGCTCGGCGGTCAGCGGCTGTCCATCGGCCTGACGTATTTGCCGTAGCTGCGGCTGCTTATTGAGTAACTCTTCATAGCGCATACGGTGAACGCGTAGCTGCGCCATTTCCGTATCAAGCTGCTGCGGCTTAGGCATTTCCGGCAGACGGGCGACCTGCGCGCGCAGCGCTTCGCCAAGCATGTTGGACACGCCAAGCCATTGCGACTGCTCCCGCAGCGTATTGAGCGCCTGACGCACCTGTAACGTTTGGCTGGTGGCCTGTCGCTGCTGCGAGGCGACCAGATCCATCCGCTGCGCTTGTTGATTGAGTGCTTGTGACAGTTCGCGGTTGATTTTAAATTGTTCGACGATGCCTTCCGGCAGACCGGCGCTGTTTTCCGCCAGCAGCTCAGTGCTTTCCAGCGCGCGTTCCGCTTCACGTTGACGCAGGCTGTTAAGCTGATTGCGCAGCGCCTGAAGATACGCATCCAATTGCTGACTCTGTTTTTCCGCCAGTTCGGAACGCAGACGAGCCAGTTCCTGACGGTTGTTGGCGGACAGTTGCGCCAGCTCCAGTTCGTCGACTAACGCCTTTAGTTTAGCGGATTCCGCCTGCATACTGAGACTTTGCGCCTGGCTAAGCGAGGCACTTCCGCCCGCGGCGCCGAGCCGTCGCTCAATCTCATTAAGCTGGCGGCGGGCGTCGTTTTGCTGTTGGGGAAGCTGGCTGAGCGAGTCGGCGATCTCCCTGGCGCGCTCCTGCTCCTGCTGCGCCTCGCGGGTTTTATCCAGTAGCTGGCTGCTAACCTGCAAGATCTCCTGATTTAACGCCTCGGTGGACATCTCTGGCGGTACGCTGCGAGGTTCATCGCGCAGATTATTCAACTGGGCGCGCAAGGTGGCGGACAGCTTAGGGAAATTATCAATAACGTGTTGATATTGTTTCGCGCGCTCAAGCGAGCCTTTTCGCTCTTCAAGCGCGTTTAACGCAGTCTGGAGCGCCTCAACAACTTCCGGCTGAGCAGGCTTCGCCGCTTTTGCCTGCTCCAGTTCCTGCGTGATTTGTTTGGCGTCGGGGGCCGTTGCGGCGAACGCCCCCGTGCTGAGGCACCAGGCCATCAGAAAAGCGATAATCAGGCGCACGTCAGCGTTCTCTCTTGATTAGGTTTCGTCTTTTTTATCGTCAACCAGCGGGCTGGCGTCGTGTTCGGCTTTAATTTCTTCTTCCGGCAGTGGAGCAGGTTCTACCTCCGGTGCGACGAATGTTTCGGTCGAGGTTGCCAGCGGTTGGCCAATTTTGGTGACGGACAGGCTTGCCAGCGACTCGATCAGATCCACTTTCCCCGGCGCAAATAAGTTGATGACCGTGGAACCCAGTTTAAAGCGCCCCATCTCCTGGCCTTTCAACAAGGCGACAGACCCTTCATGTTCGCCTTCTGGCCAGGTCCAGCGCTTGATGATGCCTTCGCGCGGCGGCGTAATGGTCCCCGCCCAGACGGTTTCGATACTGCCGACAATAGTCGCGCCGACCAGAATCTGCGCCATAGGGCCGAACTCGGTATCAAACAGACAGATAACGCGCTCGTTGCGGGCAAACAGGTTGGGGACGTTTTGCGCGGTCAGATGGTTAACGGAGAACAGATCGCCCGGTACGTAGATCATTTCGCGCAGGATGCCGTTGCATGGCATATGCACGCGATGGTAGTCGCGAGGGGAGAGGTAAGTGGTCACGAACGTGCCGTTGCGGAACTTATTCGCCATCAGGTAGTTACCCGCCAGCAACGCCTCAAGGCTGTAATTATGGCCTTTGGCCTGCAAAATTTTATCTTCTTCGATACGGCCCAACTGGCTAATCACGCCGTCGGCAGGCATAACCAGGATGTTAGGATCGGTATTGAGCGGGCGCACATCATCACGCAGCGGGCGCACGAAAAAATCATTGAACGTACGATAGCTGGCGGTATCCGGTTTTTGCGCCTCTGTCATATCGACTTTGTAATACTTTACAAAGAGATCGATAACCAGTTTCGTCAGCCATCCTGCTCGTTTGCTTGCGCCCCAGCCCGCCAGGCGAGTGAGCCATAGTTTCGGCAGTATGTATTGTAGCGAAAGTTTAAATGAGTTTAACAAGGTAGCCTCCAGGCCATTGTTGTTCCTGAACCGGCATTTATACCGGCATCCTGAAAAAAGGGGACGATTCTAACGACGCCTAGCGTATCTGTCAGTCGTCCGTATCAGAAAAGTTTTTACGCGTTTTTACCTGCGCCATACTTTCAAGAATTCGGTGATAATTTTCGAAACGGGTTTCCGCTATAGCGCCGTTCTCTACCGCCTCGCGAATGGCGCAGCCTGGATCGGCGTCATGCTTGCAGTCCCGGTATTTGCAATGTCCCAAATAGTCATGAAATTCGACAAAGCCCTGCGTGATTTGTTCCGGCTCCAGATGCCATAAGCCGAACTCGCGCACGCCAGGGGAGTCAATGACATCGCCGCCATGCGGGAAATGATACAGACGAGCAGCGGTAGTGGTATGTTGACCCAGACCGGAGACATTCGACACATCGTTCGTCAGAATCTCGTCCTGTAAGCCGAGCAGGGCGTTTAGCAGACTGGATTTTCCGACGCCGGACTGTCCGGCAAAAATACTGATGCGACCGGTTAACGCCTCTTCCAGCGGTTTCAGGCCATCCTGCGTATGGCTGGAGACCATCAGCACGCGATAGCCGATATTGCGGTAAATATCCATCTGCTCATTAACGAAGTCCATGCCTTCGTCATCCAGCAGATCAATTTTGTTCAGTACGATAAGCGGCTCAACCTGTAGGGTTTCACAGCCGACCAGATAGCGATCGATGATATTCAGCGACAGCTCCGGCAAAATCGCGGAGACGATAACGATTTGGTTAATGTTGGCGGCAATAGGCTTCACGCCGTCGTAGAAGTCCGGGCGCGTCAATACCGAGGTGCGCTCATGCACCGCTTCAACGATGCCTTTTACGTTGACGCCCTCTGAGGCGGCTTTGCCCGGACGCCAGACGACACGATCGCCTGTCACCAGCGAGCGAATGGTGCGGCGGATATTGCAACGGTGAACCTCGCCGTCAGCAGATTCCACATCGGCATGCATACCAAAACGGCTAATGACGATACCTTCTGCAGGCTCGCCAAACAGGTTGTCATCGTAGTCGGCTTTCTCCGCGGACGTTTTTAAACGACGCTGGTGATTGGCGTTCACACGGCGCTGCTGGCCTTTGGAGAGTTTATTTTTGCTCAATCGTACTGGCTCCTGGTCGCCCATAGTGGGCAAAACATCTATGATACACGCAATTGTAGATGAATATAGTCACAGTGAATGTGACCTCTGAAGGGTGGAAAATAGCATGAGTGCCGATGAAAACAACCTGATTTGGATCGATCTGGAGATGACAGGTCTGGACCCCGAGCGCGATCGCATTATTGAGATAGCCACGCTGGTGACGGATGCCAGTCTGAATATTCTGGCGGAAGGGCCGACGATTGCGGTACATCAACCCGATGCGCAACTGGCGTTAATGGATGACTGGAACGTGCGCACCCATACCGGCAGCGGCCTGGTGGATCGCGTTAAGGCAAGTACGATGGGCGAACGAGACGCTGAACTGGCGACGATTGAATTCTTGAAAACGTGGGTGCCTGCGGGTAAGTCGCCGATTTGCGGTAATAGCATTGGTCAGGATCGTCGTTTCCTGTTTAAATATATGCCGGAACTGGAGGCTTACTTCCACTATCGCTATCTGGATGTCAGTACACTCAAGGAACTGGCGCGCCGCTGGAAGCCGGAGATTCTGGCTGGCTTTACCAAGCAGGGCACGCACCAGGCGATGGATGATATTCGCGAGTCGGTAGCGGAACTGGCTTACTACCGCGAGCATTTCATTAAGCTATGAGGCGCGACATGCCGGATGACGACGCCAGAGCGTTTTATCCGGCAGCTCTCCCGCCGCTGAATTACTGCGTAAACCATTTCTCTTGCATCTGCGCATATTCCGGCGACGCTTTCACCTTGTCGAGTGCGGCATTAATCTCTTGCAATAGCGGGTCATTGCCTTTGCGTACCGCAATGCCTAACCCTTTTCCGTAGTAGTCAGGATCGCTGGCGCGTTCATCCATGATGGCGTAATCTGGATTGTTTTTTAGCCATTTGCCAATCGCGGCGACATCGCCAAACACGCCCTCAAGGCGGTTATTTTTCAGATCGGTAAAGGCGTTCAGATAGCTGTCATAGGCGACTGGCGTGATTGCTTGTTGTTTATCCTGCAAATAGCGCTGATGCGTTGTACCGTTTTCCAGTCCGACTTTTTTGCCTTTCAGATCGGCAAAAGTGTGATAAGCCCCTTTACGCGTGACGACTACCGCCGACAAACCTTCGTAATAGGGTTGGCTAAAGGAGACCTGCTGTTCACGTTTGGGCGTCATGTCCATACCAGCGATCACCGCATCAAATTTCTTGAAGCGTAGACCGGGGATCAGGCTATCAAAGCTCTGGTTAGTGAATGAACACTCCGCTTGCATCTCTTTGCAGACTGCGTTGGCGACATCAATATCGAAACCAACAATTTTATTATCGGCATCGACAAACTCATAGGGCGCATAGGTTGCGGAGGTGCCAAAATGTAATGTTCTGGCGGAAACGGAAGCAGCGTGAACGGAGAGGCTGGCTAACAGCATGACAATAAGCTTTTTTTTCATCTTGATCCTTGATATCGATTGGATGTTGTGGTGGTTCCGATGCGCTTCGTTCTTTAAGCGGTTTTCTGGCGGCTGGCTTAAGATACGCCAGTCACATCGCTATCTATGTTCCTGATCGTTTTTTGCTGCTGCGATACCGCGTAAATGATGAGGCGCATACACCTTGCTATTCTTTTTTTGGCGCAGGGTGCTATTCTGATTCTGTGCCTTTAGGCGTGGCGTGAAAAGTTTTTTGTCGAATGACGCACGCTTTGCTCGTTTTTTATCTTGTTTGGTGATTTAATCAGCACTCAAACAAAAAACGCGAAAAAATGCGCTCAGGGGCTTGCAGCTAAATGGATTTCTCGTATAATGCGCCTCCCGTAACGACGCAGAAATGCGAATTACGACAGCAACAAATTTGCGGGAATAGCTCAGTTGGTAGAGCACGACCTTGCCAAGGTCGGGGTCGCGAGTTCGAGTCTCGTTTCCCGCTCCAAAATTTGAAAGTACTTGTTAAGTACAGACCACCAATCGCAGGATTTCGAATTGCGACAAGGCGGCAACTGAATGAGTCCTCAGAAGCTTACTGAAGTAAGTGGCTGAGGCGAGTGAAGGCAGCCAACGCAGTAGCGGTTCGAAAGACGAAGATTATGCGGGAATAGCTCAGTTGGTAGAGCACGACCTTGCCAAGGTCGGGGTCGCGAGTTCGAGTCTCGTTTCCCGCTCCAAATTTGATAGTGCTTGTTAAGCACAAACGCACCCAAGCGGGAATAGCTCAGTTGGTAGAGCACGACCTTGCCAAGGTCGGGGTCGCGAGTTCGAGTCTCGTTTCCCGCTCCAATTCTTATCTACAGTAAAATTATCCACAACGAAAATCGCGTTGGGGAACGTTTTGTTCCGCTTTCGTCAGATCCTTGTAAACAGACTTATCCACAGGATGGTCCATTACTCCTGGAATGCCAAAAATCATACCTAACCAGTGGAATTTATACAACGCATTGAAATTTATGCAAAAAATAAGATTTCAAAATGTTAGCGTTATGGACTGTTCCTTTTCTCCCTCTTGAATCGCAATGTGTTTTTATTTTTATACACAGCCTGTGAATAATTCAGGCATCGCGCACCAGCCCTTTCTCAATCACCCTGACCAGACGTTGTTTTTTCGGTAGCTGCACTTCAATGATGCAGGCGTTCCGCTTTTCAATTTGTTGCGCAACCGCCCATTCGATATGCTCATCAAGGAGTGGATGCTCACCCTTGCGGCTTTCCAGCGCCGCAATGACGGCATTACTCCACGGCGCATTCCCCAGCGCGACGGCAACATTGCGCAGCCAGCGTAAATGACCAATGCGCCGAATCGCAGAACCTTCAGTGACTTTCAGAAATTGCGCTTCGCTCCAGCTAAACAACTCAAGCAACTCCGGAGCATGCAGCGCCTTGCGTGGGCTAAAATCTGCTTCGTCGGTCAACTGAGAATAACGATTCCACGGACAGATAAGCTGGCAGTCATCGCAGCCGTAAATACGGTTGCCTATTAGTGGGCGAAATGCTTCTGGAATAGCGCCTTCCAGCTCAATGGTGAGATAAGAAATACAGCGCCGCGCGTCCACCGTATAGGGTTCGACAATCGCCCCGGTCGGGCAAATGGTCATACAGGCGACGCATTTGCCGCAACCTTCCTCAATCGGTTGGTCGACCGGCAGCGGTAAATCAATCAGCAATTCCCCCAGGAAAAAGAATGACCCCGCCTCCCGATTAAGAATAAGTGAGTGCTTACCCGTCCAGCCAAGTCCGGCTTTTTCCGCTAATGGGCGTTCAAGAATAGGCGCAGAGTCGACAAACGGTCTAAAATTCAGCGAACCGCAGTGCTGCTGGATCTGCTCGCCCAGTTTTTTAAGGCGGTTGCGTAATAGCTTGTGATAATCACGCCCCAGCGCATATCGGCTAACGTAGCCCAGCGTGGGATTCTTCAACGTACTGGCAAACGCGGCGTTGGCGGGCAGATAGTTCATGCGCACGCTGATGACACGTAGCGTTCCAGGTAAGAGTTCATGAGGCCGGGCGCGCATCATACCGTGGCGCGCCATCCATGCCATCTCGCCGTGGTATTGTTTGTCCAGCCACGCCTGCAGCACAGGTTCGGATGCGCGCAGATCGGTGTCGGTAATACCGACCTGCTGAAAGCCCAGCTCCAGCCCCCACTGCTTAATATTTTGCGCTAACTGATTGAGATCGAGGGGCTTTGACATGATGGACCATAACATGAAGAAAAACCCTGTAAGTATACCACACTCCATTTGGCCCGCCGATGACATCAAACGGCTGGAACGCGATGCGGCGGATGCCTTCGGGCTCACACTCTATGAATTGATGCTGCGCGCTGGCGACGCAGCGTTTCGGATAGCTCGTGACATGTACCCTGACGCCCGACACTGGCTGGTGCTGTGTGGTCATGGTAACAACGGCGGCGATGGTTACGTCGTGGCGCGACTGGCGCAAGCGGCGGGCATTAGCGTGACGTTGCTGGCGCAGGAGAGCGACAAACCGTTGCCTGAAGAAGCAGCACAGGCGCGCGATGCCTGGCTGAATGCCGGGGGAATTATTCATGCTGCCGATATTATCTGGCCGGAAGTGACAGATCTGATTATCGACGCGCTGCTTGGCACTGGCATAGCCCAGGCGCCGCGCGCCCCGGTAGCCAGTCTGATTGAACAGGCGAACGCCCATCCTGCGCCGGTTGTCGCCGTCGATATCCCGTCAGGTCTGCTGGCGCAAACGGGCACCACGCCCGGCGCGGTGATAAGTGCCGCGCATACGGTCACGTTTATCGCGCTGAAACCTGGGCTGCTGACCGGCAAAGCGCGTGATGTTACCGGCATACTGCATTATGACGCGTTGGGACTGGAAGGCTGGCTGGCGAGCCAGACGCCGCCGCTCCGGCGTTTTGATGCGACGCAGTTGGGGCAATGGCTAACGCCGCGTCGACCGACCTCCCATAAGGGCGATCATGGTCGCCTGGCCATTATCGGCGGTGACCTGGGAACTGCGGGCGCGATTCGGATGGCTGGCGAGGCGGCGCTGCGTGCGGGAGCGGGGTTGGTCAGGGTACTGACCCGCGGTGAAAACATCGCGCCGTTGCTGACGGCCCGCCCGGAACTGATGGTACATGAACTGACGCCTCAGTCGCTGGAAGAGAGCTTGACCTGGGCTGACGTTGTGGTTATCGGCCCGGGGCTTGGGCAGCAGGAATGGGGAAAAAAATCCTTACAGAAAGTAGAAAACGTCCGTAAACCTATGCTGTGGGATGCGGATGCGTTGAACCTACTGGCAATCAATCCTGATAAACGTCACAATCGCGTGATTACGCCGCATCCGGGAGAGGCTGCCCGCCTGTTAGGATGTTCTGTGGCAGAAATTGAAAGTGATCGCTTACTTTCAGCACAGCGTCTGGTAAAACGTTACGGAGGCGTGGTTGTGTTAAAAGGCGCAGGAACGATTATCGCCTCTGCACACCACCCTTTGGCTATCGTTGACGCTGGTAATGCGGGGATGGCGAGCGGCGGGATGGGCGATGTCCTGTCTGGCATCATCGGCGCATTGCTTGGACAGAAGTTTACCCCGTATGATGCGGCATGTGTGGGATGTGTGGCTCACGGCGCGGCGGCGGACTTACTGGCAGCGCGTTATGGCGCTCGCGGCATGTTGGCGACCGATCTTTTTACTACGCTGCGGCGTATTGTTAACCCTGATGTGATTGACGTAAACCATGATGAATCGAGTAATTCCGCTACCTGACGAACAGGCGACGCTAGACCTGGGGCAACGCGTAGCCAACGCCTGCGATGGCGCGACCGTTATTTATCTGTATGGCGATTTAGGTGCCGGTAAAACGACGTTTAGCCGGGGGTTTTTACAGGCGTTAGGCCATAACGGTAATGTAAAAAGTCCCACCTATACACTGGTAGAACCTTATGCGCTTGATAACATGATGGTATATCACTTCGACTTATACCGTCTTGCGGACCCGGAGGAGCTGGAGTTTATGGGCATTCGCGATTATTTCGCCAACGACGCCATTTGCCTGGTGGAGTGGCCGCAACAAGGTAAAGGCGTTCTCCCCGACCCGGACGTCGAAATCCATATTGATTATCAGACGCAGGGGCGTGAGGCGCGCGTAAGCGCGGTATCCTCAGCGGGTCATTCGTTACTGGCGCGTTTAGCCGATTAGCTATAAAGGTGGCGGGATGATTTATCGCATCAAAAATGCCGTAATAGCAGCCTTAATCCTGCTGTGCGCGCAGGCGGGCGCCGCCAGTCTCTCTGATATTCAGGTTTCCAACGGCGAGCAGCAGGCGCGCATTACACTCAGTTTTATCGGCGAGCCGGAATATGCTTACGCACAGGACGGTAAACGTACCGTGGCGTTGGATATCAGGCAGACCGGCGTGATTCAGGGGCTGCCGCTTCAGTTTAGCGGTAACAATCTGGTGAAAACGATCCGTGCCGGGACGCCGAAAGATGCGCAATCTTTACGGTTGCTTGTCGATCTAACAGAAAATGGCAAAACCGAGGCTGTGAAGCGGCAAAACGGCGGCAACTATACGGTCATTTTCACCATTAATGCCGATGTCCCGCCACCACCACCTGTCGTTGCGAAACGGGTTGAAAGTGCGCCCCGCCCGACGGAGCCTGCCCGTAATCCGTTTAAATCTCCTGATGATCGCCTAACCGGCGTAACCAGCAGCAAGACCGTTACGCGACCTACGGCGCGCGCGCCGGCAGGCGCTGGCGATAAAGTGGTGATTGCTATTGATGCCGGACATGGAGGCCAGGACCCCGGCGCGATAGGCCCGGGTGGTACGCGTGAGAAAAATGTCACCATCGCCATCGCGCGTAAGTTACGCACATTACTGAATAACGATCCGATGTTTAAAGGCGTGCTGACGCGTGACGGCGACTATTTTATTTCGGTGATGGGGCGGTCTGACGTGGCGCGTAAGCAAAACGCCAACTTCCTTGTCTCTATTCATGCGGATGCCGCGCCAAATCGCGACGCCACTGGCGCCTCCGTTTGGGTATTGTCCAATCGTCGCGCGAACAGCGAAATGGCAAACTGGCTTGAGCAGCATGAGAAGCAGTCCGAACTGTTAGGCGGCGCTGGCGATGTGCTGGCGAACAGTCAGTCAGACCCTTACCTGAGCCAGGCGGTACTGGATTTGCAATTCGGTCATTCGCAGCGGGTAGGGTATGATGTAGCGACGAACGTGCTAAGCCAACTGGACGGCGTGGGGTCACTGCATAAACGTCGCCCGGAACACGCGAGCCTCGGCGTGCTGCGTTCGCCGGATATCCCGTCCATTTTGGTGGAGACAGGCTTTATCAGTAATCACGGCGAAGAGCGATTGCTGGCGAGCGATCGCTATCAGCAGCAGATTGCTGACGCTATATACAAAGGGTTGCGTAAGTACTTTGCAGCGCATCCGATCCAGTCTGCGCCGCAGGGCGGCCCAGGCCAGACGGCCAGTATCAACCAGCCTGGCGGCATAACCGCCGCGAATTAAGGAGATTTCATGCCGATTCAGGTTCTGCCGCCGCAGCTTGCGAACCAAATCGCCGCTGGCGAAGTGGTGGAACGCCCTGCGTCGGTTGTTAAAGAGCTGGTAGAGAATAGTCTGGATGCCGGTGCCACCCGCGTTGATATCGACATCGAGCGTGGCGGCGCGAAGCTTATTCGTATTCGTGACAATGGCTGCGGCATTAAAAAAGAGGAGCTGGCGCTGGCGCTGGCCCGACATGCCACCAGTAAAATCGCCTCGCTTGACGATCTGGAAGCGATTATGAGTCTGGGATTTCGCGGCGAAGCGTTGGCGAGTATCAGTTCGGTCTCGCGTCTGACGCTAACGTCGCGCACGGCGGAGCAGGCGGAAGCCTGGCAGGCGTATGCGGAAGGGCGCGACATGGACGTGACGGTAAAACCCGCCGCGCACCCGGTCGGCACCACCCTGGAAGTTCTGGATCTCTTTTATAATACGCCCGCCCGGCGCAAATTCATGCGTACCGAAAAAACGGAATTTAATCATATCGATGAGATCATCCGTCGTATTGCATTGGTCCGTTTTGACGTCACTCTTAACCTGTCGCACAACGGCAAATTGGTACGGCAGTATCGCGCTGTTACAAAGGATGGGCAAAAAGAGCGCCGGTTAGGCGCCATCTGCGGCACGCCGTTTCTCGAACAGGCATTGGCGATCGAGTGGCAGCATGGCGATCTGACTCTGCGCGGCTGGGTCGCCGATCCGAATCATAGCACCACGGCGTTAACGGAGATCCAGTACTGCTATGTGAATGGCCGCATGATGCGCGATCGTTTGATCAACCATGCTATTCGCCAGGCCTGTGAAGACAAATTGGGCGCGGACCAACAGCCTGCGTTTGTGCTGTATCTGGAGATTGACCCGCATCAGGTGGATGTCAATGTTCATCCCGCCAAGCACGAAGTGCGCTTTCATCAATCCCGACTGGTGCACGACTTCATCTATCAAGGGATGCTGAGCGTTCTGCAACAGCAGACGGAAACGACGCTGCCGCTGGAGGACATTGCGCCAGCGCCGCGGCATGTCCCGGAAAACCGTATCGCCGCCGGACGTAACCATTTTGCTGAACCCGCCGTGTCGGCTGCGGCGCGCGAGCCGGCTACACCGCGTTATTCTGGCGGCGCATCGGGCGGTAGCGGCGGGCGTCAGTCCGTTGGCGGCTGGCCTCACGCGCAGCCGGGCTATCAGAAGCAGCAGGGCGAGGTTTATCGCGCGCTTTTACAGACGCCTGCGACGAGCCCAACGCCGGAACCGGTTGCGCCTGCGCTTGACGGACATAGCCAGAGTTTTGGCCGCGTACTGACGATAGTCGGCGGTGACTGCGCGTTACTGGAACATGTGGGGAATATCCAGCTCTTGTCGCTGTCGGTTGCGGAGCGTTGGCTGCGTCAGGCGCAGCTTACGCCGGGTCAAAATCCGGTTTGCGCGCAGCCGCTGCTGATTCCGCTGCGTTTAAAAGTGAGCGCCGATGAAAAAGCCGCGCTGCAAAAAGCCCAACCTTTGCTGGGGGAATTGGGCATTGAATTTCAGTCAGATGCGCAGCATGTGACCATTCGTGCAGTGCCTTTACCCTTACGACAACAAAATTTACAAATCTTGATTCCTGAACTGATAGGCTACCTGGCGCAACAAACTACATTTGCAACGGTCAATATTGCACAGTGGATAGCACGTAATGTGCAGAGCGAACATCCGCAGTGGTCGATGGCGCAGGCCATATCGCTGCTGGCGGATGTTGAGCGGCTATGTCCGCAACTGGTAAAAGCGCCGCCGGGTGGTCTGTTACAACCTGTTGATTTACATTCGGCGATGAACGCCCTGAAGCATGAATGATGTAAGTAAGGCGAGCCTGCCTAAGGCGATATTTTTGATGGGGCCGACGGCCTCCGGCAAAACGGCACTGGCGATAGAACTGCGTAAAGTTTTGCCAGTAGAGTTGATAAGCGTTGATTCCGCCCTCATTTATCGGGGAATGGATATTGGTACGGCCAAGCCGAATGCCGATGAGCTGAAAGCGGCGCCGCATCGACTGCTGGATATACGCGACCCGTCGCAGGCGTATTCGGCGGCGGATTTTCGCCGTGATGCGTTAGCGCAAATGGCGGAGATCACCTCCGCGGGGCGTATCCCGCTGTTAGTAGGCGGTACCATGCTGTATTTTAAGGCATTGCTTGAAGGGTTATCGCCGTTGCCTTCAGCAGATCCGGAAGTCAGATCCCGGATAGAGCAGCAAGCTGCGGAGCTTGGATGGGAAGCGTTGCACCAGCAACTTCAGGAGATAGATCCGGTTGCCGCCGCGCGAATTCATCCAAATGATCCGCAAAGACTTTCCCGGGCACTGGAAGTTTTTTTCATTTCGGGTAAAACTTTAACGGAGCTAACGCAAACGTCAGGAGACGCGCTACCGTATCAGGTGCATCAGTTCGCTATCGCCCCGGCGAGCCGTGAACTGCTCCATCAGCGCATTGAGCAGCGTTTTCATCAGATGTTGGCTTCAGGTTTTGAAGCAGAAGTCCGGGCGCTTTTTGCCCGAGGAGATTTGCATACGGACTTGCCTTCCATCCGTTGTGTGGGATACCGCCAGATGTGGTCATACATTGAGGGCGAAATTTCATATGATGAAATGGTTTATAGAGGTGTTTGCGCCACGAGACAGTTGGCGAAGCGCCAGATGACCTGGTTGCGCGGTTGGGAAGGGGTGCGCTGGCTTGACAGTGAAAATCCCGATCGAGCGCGAAAAGAAGTATTACAGGTTGTTGGTGCTATCGCAGACTGAATGTGTACAATTGAGACGTATCGTGCGCAATTTTTCAGAATCGAAAGGTTCAAAGTACAAATAAGCATATAAGGAAAAGAGAATGGCTAAGGGGCAATCTTTACAAGATCCGTTCCTGAACGCATTGCGTCGGGAACGTGTTCCAGTTTCTATTTATTTGGTGAATGGTATTAAGCTGCAAGGTCAAATCGAGTCCTTTGATCAGTTCGTGATCCTGTTGAAAAACACGGTCAGCCAGATGGTTTATAAGCACGCGATTTCTACTGTTGTCCCGTCTCGCCCGGTTTCCCATCACAGCAACAATGCCGGTGGCGGCACCAGCAATAACTACCATCACGGTAGCAACGCGCAGGGTTCTACTGCGCAACAGGACAGCGAAGAGACTGAATAAGTTCACGCGCTGTTTATCCATGTCGGGGGCGTCGGATAATCGCCCCCGCTGGTTATTAAGAGGGTTTACGCTTGTTTGACCGTTATGATGCCGGTGAGCAGGCGGTACTGGTACACATCTATTTTTCGCAAGACAAAGATATGGAAGACCTCCAGGAGTTTGAATCTCTGGTCTCTTCCGCCGGTGTCGAAGCAATGCAGGTGATTACCGGTAGCCGTAAAGCACCGCACCCGAAGTACTTTGTAGGTGAAGGTAAGGCAGTTGAAATTGCGGAAGCCGTGAAAGCGACTGGCGCAGCGGTCGTATTGTTTGATCATGCATTGAGTCCAGCCCAGGAGCGAAACCTGGAACGTTTGTGCGAGTGCCGGGTTATCGATCGCACCGGTCTTATCTTAGATATTTTTGCCCAACGTGCGCGAACCCATGAAGGTAAGCTGCAGGTTGAGCTGGCGCAGTTGCGCCATCTGGCTACGCGTCTGGTGCGTGGCTGGACCCACCTTGAACGTCAGAAAGGCGGGATTGGTTTGCGCGGTCCGGGTGAAACCCAGCTCGAAACCGACCGTCGTTTACTGCGTAATCGCATTGTGCAGATTCAGTCGCGCCTGGAGAAAGTTGAGAAGCAACGTGAGCAGGGGCGACAGTCGCGTATCAAGGCCGACGTTCCGACGGTATCGCTGGTGGGCTATACCAACGCCGGAAAATCCACCCTTTTTAATCAGATCACTGAAGCGCGGGTCTACGCGGCAGATCAGCTATTCGCGACGCTGGACCCCACGTTACGTCGTATTGATGTGGCGGATGTCGGTGAAACCGTGCTGGCGGATACGGTAGGTTTTATCCGCCATTTACCGCACGATCTGGTGGCTGCCTTTAAAGCTACCCTGCAGGAGACGCGTCAGGCGACGCTGCTGCTGCATGTGGTCGATGCGGCGGATGTTCGTGTGCAGGAAAACATCGAGGCGGTAAATACCGTTCTTGAAGAGATTGACGCTCACGAAATCCCCACCTTAATGGTGATGAACAAAATCGATATGCTGGACGACTTTGAACCGCGTATCGACAGAGATGAAGAGAATAAACCCATCCGTGTTTGGCTTTCAGCGCAAACCGGCGTGGGAATACCACAGCTTTTTCAGGCTTTGACGGAGCGTCTTTCCGGCGAGGTGGCGCAGCACACGCTGCGTTTGCCGCCGCAGGAAGGGCGTCTGAGAAGCCGGTTTTATCAGCTTCAGGCAATAGAAAAAGAGTGGATGGAGGAAGACGGTAGCGTCAGTCTGCAGGTACGAATGCCGATTGTCGACTGGCGTCGCCTCTGTAAACAAGAACCGGCGTTGATCGAATACGTGATCTAGAGCGGAGTCATTCAGGTCGCATTGAAGCGGTAGCTGAGAGAATCTCAGGAGTTTACAACTGTAAAGTGACTGGGGTGAAAGTAGCAGCCACTCAAGGAGCGGCCTGAGAGATGACGCCTGTAACGGCGGCTCGTCTGAAGCATGGAGTAATTTCGCCTTATCCTCTGGAGTCGAAAGACAACGGGGATCACCGCATAACAAATATGGAGCACAAACATGGCGTGGAATCAGCCCGGTAATAACGGACAGGACCGCGACCCGTGGGGAAGCAGCAAACCTGGCAGCAACTCTGGGGGAAATGGAAACAAAGGTGGCCGCGATCAGGGACCTCCCGATCTGGATGATATCTTCCGTAAGCTGAGTAAAAAACTCGGTGGTTTTGGGGGCGGTAAAGGCACCGGTTCCGGCGGCAGTAGCTCATCGCAAGGCCCGCGTCCGCAACTGGGCGGTCGTATCGTCGCCATTGCCGCGGCGGCAATAGTCATTATCTGGGCAGCCAGCGGCTTCTATACCATTAAAGAAGCCGAGCGCGGCGTTGTGACGCGTTTTGGTAAATTCAGCCATCTGGTAGAGCCAGGTCTGAACTGGAAGCCGACATTTATTGACGACGTCACGCCGGTGAACGTCGAAGCGGTGCGCGAACTGGCGGCGTCAGGCGTGATGCTGACGTCTGATGAAAACGTCGTGCGTGTTGAAATGAACGTGCAATACCGCGTCACCGATCCGCAGAAATATCTGTTTAGCGTGACCAACCCGGACGATAGCCTGCGTCAGGCCACCGACAGCGCGCTGCGCGGCGTCATTGGTAAATACACGATGGATCGCATCCTGACCGAAGGTCGTACCGTTATTCGTAGCGATACCCAACGCGAACTGGAAGAAACCATCAAGCCGTACAACATGGGGATTACCCTGCTGGACGTGAACTTCCAGGCTGCGCGGCCGCCGGAAGAGGTGAAAGCCGCCTTTGACGACGCGATTGCCGCACGTGAAAACGAGCAGCAGTACATTCGTGAAGCGGAAGCGTATACCAACGAAGTTCAGCCGCGCGCCAACGGTCAGGCGCAGCGTATTCTTGAAGAAGCACGCGCGTATAAAACCCAGACTATCCTGGAAGCGCAGGGTGAAGTTGCCCGGTTTGCGAAGATTTTGCCGGAATATAAAGCCGCGCCACAGATTACGCGCGAGCGTCTGTATATTGAAACGATGGAAAAAGTGCTGAGCCATACCCGTAAAGTACTGGTTAACGACAAGAGCGGTAATTTAATGGTGCTGCCGTTAGATCAGATGCTAAAAGGCGGGAATGCGCCGGCGGCAAAGAGCGACAATAGCGCCAGCAACCTGCTGCGCCTGCCGCCGTCCACAAAGTCTAACGCCAGCGGAGCAAGCAACACGTCGTCCTCAAATCAGGGCGATATTATGGACCAACGCCGCGCGAATGCGCAGCGTAACGACTACCAGCGTCAGGGGGAATAACGATGCGTAAGTCAGTTATTGCGATTATCATCATCGTGCTGGTAGTGCTCTACATGTCCGTCTTTGTGGTCAAAGAGGGCGAGCGCGGCATTACGCTGCGTTTTGGTAAAGTTCTGCGTGACGATGAGAACAAACCGCTGGTTTACGCGCCGGGTCTGCACTTTAAGATCCCGTTTATTGAATCAGTGAAAATGCTTGATGCGCGTATCCAGACGATGGATAACCAGGCCGATCGCTTTGTTACCAAAGAGAAGAAAGACCTGATTGTCGACTCCTACATCAAATGGCGTATCAGCGACTTTAGCCGTTATTATCTGGCGACCGGCGGTGGCGATATTTCGCAAGCCGAAGTGCTGTTAAAACGTAAATTCTCGGACCGCTTGCGTTCTGAGATTGGTCGCCTGGACGTAAAAGACATCGTGACCGATTCTCGTGGTCGTCTGACTCTGGAAGTGCGCGACGCGCTGAACTCCGGTTCAGCCGGTACTGACGATGAAGTGGCGACCCCGGCGGCGGATGACGCCATTGCCGAAGCGGCGGAACGCGTCACGGCGGAAACCAAAGGTAAGGTACCAGTCATCAATCCGAACAGTATGGCGGCATTGGGTATCGAAGTGGTCGATGTGCGTATTAAGCAGATCAACCTGCCGACCGAGGTTTCTGAGGCGATTTACAACCGTATGCGCGCCGAGCGTGAAGCGGTAGCGCGTCGTCACCGTTCACAAGGTCAGGAAGAAGCGGAAAAACTGCGTGCGGCGGCTGACTACGAAGTGACGAAAACTCTGGCGGAAGCTGAGCGTCAGGGGCGTATCATGCGTGGTGAAGGCGATGCCGAAGCCGCGAAGCTGTTTGCCGACGCATTCAGCCAGGACCCTGACTTCTACGCGTTCATTCGTAGTCTGCGCGCTTACGAGAATAGCTTCGAAGGTAATCAGGACGTCATGGTGCTGAGCCCGGACAGCGATTTCTTCCGCTACATGAAGACACCGAGTTCGACGACACGCTAAAATAGCGTCAGCGGTTTTAGACCAGCAAAACCACCGCATCCAAAGGATGCCGGTGGTTTTCTTTTATAAGGGCGATAAATGAATTCAACAATCTGGCTGGCGCTTGCTCTGGTATTAGTCCTCGAAGGGCTGGGACCGATGCTATATCCCGGCGCATGGAAAAAAATGGTTTCGGCACTGGCGCAACTGCCGGAAAATGTTTTACGTCGTTTTGGCGGCGGACTTGTGGTTGCGGGAGTTGTAGTCTACTACATGTTGAGGAAAACGATTGGCTGAGCAAAAAGTGGTCGGATTTGCCGAAGATTGAGTGCAAAAAGTGCTGTATATCTGAAAAAGCGATGGTAGAATCCATTTTTAAGCAAACGGTGATTTTGAAAAATGGGTAACAACGTCGTCGTACTGGGCACCCAATGGGGTGACGAAGGTAAAGGAAAGATCGTCGATCTTCTGACTGAACGGGCTAAATATGTTGTACGCTATCAGGGCGGTCACAACGCAGGCCATACTCTCGTAATCAACGGTGAAAAAACCGTCCTCCATCTTATTCCATCAGGTATTCTTCGTGAGAATGTTACCAGCATCATCGGTAACGGCGTCGTGCTGTCTCCGAGCGCGCTGATGAAAGAGATGAAAGAACTGGAAGACCGTGGCATCCCCGTTCGTGAGCGTCTGCTGCTGTCTGAAGCCTGTCCGCTGATCCTTGATTATCACGTTGCGCTGGATAACGCGCGTGAGAAAGCGCGTGGCGCGAAAGCGATCGGCACCACCGGTCGTGGAATCGGGCCTGCTTATGAAGATAAAGTGGCACGTCGCGGTCTGCGTGTTGGTGACCTTTTCGACAAAGAAACCTTCGCTGAAAAACTGAAAGAAGTGATGGAATATCACAACTTCCAGTTGGTTAACTACTACAAAGTTGAAGCGGTTGATTACCAGAAAGTTCTGGATGATACGATGGCTGTTGCCGACATCCTGACTTCTATGGTTGTTGACGTTTCGGACCTGCTCGACCAGGCGCGTCAGCGTGGCGATTTCGTCATGTTTGAAGGTGCGCAGGGTACCCTGCTGGATATCGACCACGGTACTTATCCGTACGTAACTTCTTCTAACACCACTGCAGGTGGCGTGGCGACCGGTTCCGGCCTGGGCCCGCGTTATGTTGATTACGTTCTGGGTATCCTCAAAGCTTACTCCACTCGTGTAGGTGCAGGTCCGTTCCCGACTGAGCTGTTTGATGAAACCGGCGAGTTCCTCTGCAAGCAGGGTAACGAATACGGCGCCACTACCGGTCGTCGTCGTCGTACCGGCTGGCTGGACACCGTTGCCGTTCGTCGTGCGGTACAGTTGAACTCCCTGTCTGGCTTCTGCCTGACCAAACTGGACGTTCTGGATAGCCTGAAAGAGGTGAAACTCTGCGTGGCTTATCGTATGCCGGACGGTCGCGAAGTGACCACTACTCCGCTGGCGGCGGACGACTGGAAAGGCATCGAGCCGATTTACGAAACCATGCCGGGCTGGTCTGAATCCACCTTCGGCGTGAAAGATCGTAGCGGCCTGCCGCAGGCGGCGCTGAACTATATCAAGCGTATCGAAGAACTGACCGGCGTACCGATTGATATTATTTCAACCGGCCCGGATCGTACTGAAACGATGATTCTGCGCGACCCATTCGACGCGTAATCTTCCTGAGGGCGTGGTTATCCACGCCCTATGTTATCCTTCCCGCCGTTAGCGCCGCGCGTAAGCCCGCGACATTTCCCTGTTTTTAGACGCCAGCAACGCGAAGTTCGTTGGGTATAGCTATGTCCGGTTACGTGGTAGGATAAACGTTGGCATCAAGGCGCCAGAGAGGGAAAGCATGTTGACCATTACCACTGAGAGATTAATTCTACGCCCACAAACCATCGCTGATTTTGCAATATGGTATCCTATGTATGCCGATCCTGAGATATTTCGTCTGGATAATGCGCCTGGATTCACACCAGAAGAGGGATGGAATCGCCTATTAAGGAATGTGGGTCATTGGGCGGCATTCGGTTACGGCATCTTTGCCATTTTCCAGAAATCTGACGGCGCTTTCCTTGGGGAAACGGGGCTGGCTAACTTTCATCGCGGCCTTGATGATAACTTTGCGCGTTGCGCTGAGGCTTCCTGGGTTATTTCACGCCCGGCGCAGGGGCGGGGAATTGCAAAGGAAGCGGCTGTTGCCGCGCATCAGTGGTTTGTGCAGACATTCTCGCCAGCAAAAACGGTCTGTCTGATTGCCAAAAATAACCCTGGCTCGGTCAGCGTTGCTGAACATGTGGATTATCATATTTACGACGAATGTTTATACAAAGGCGCCGAGTGTTTAAAGCTTGCGTGTTTATGGGATAAATCAGTCGGCTCGCCTTGAGATTCGCGCTTTTTTGCTCTTGCGTTTAAATAAATTAGCGGCCTGAGCGCTGGCTGGTTTATCATCAACGATAATGCTCTTTATTGAGCTGGTGTCTGTGTTGGGTGTGTTGGCGCAACATTGATATCCTGAATCATAGAGGCATCCCTATCCGTTTTTCCCAGAGGTTGATGTGCAGTTAACGAGTTTCACCGATTACGGCTTACGTGCGCTAATCTATATGGCGTCGTTACCAGATGGACGAATGACCAGCATTTCTGAGGTGACAGAAGTCTACGGCGTGTCCCGTAATCATATGGTCAAAATTATCAATCAGCTTAGCCGGGCGGGCTTTGTCACCGCCGTTCGGGGAAAAAATGGCGGTATCCGCCTGGGTAAACCGGCTAATACTATTTGTATTGGCGATGTGGTGCGTGAGCTGGAACCCTTATCACTGGTCAACTGTAGCAGCGAATTTTGCCACATCACCCCTGCCTGTCGTCTGAAACAGGCGCTTTCTAAGGCCGTGCAGAGTTTTCTCAAGGAGCTGGATAACTACACGCTTGCCGATTTGGTTGAAGAGAATCAACCGCTTTATAAATTATTACTGGTGGAGTGAAGTAAACTTCATTAGAGATGACAATGGAGGAACCTCAATGTCACATGATCCTTTCCAGGAACGCGAAGCAGAAAAATACGCGAATCCTATCCCGAGCCGGGAATTTATCCTCGAACATTTAACGAAACGTGAAAAACCGGCCAGTCGCGAAGAACTGGCCGTAGAACTGAATATTGAAGGCGAAGAGCAGCTTGAAGCCTTGCGTCGCCGCCTGCGCGCGATGGAGCGCGACGGACAACTGGTCTTTACCCGTCGCCAGTGCTATGCGCTGCCGGAACGCCTCGACCTGGTGAAAGGCACCGTGATCGGTCATCGTGACGGTTACGGTTTCTTACGTGTCGAAGGCCGCAAAGATGATCTGTATCTTTCCAGCGAGCAGATGAAAACCTGTATTCATGGCGATCAGGTGCTGGCGCAGCCGCTTGGCGCCGATCGTAAAGGTCGCCGCGAAGCGCGTATCGTCCGTGTTCTGGTACCGAAAACCAGCCAGATAGTCGGGCGTTATTTTACTGATGCGGGCGTGGGTTTTGTGGTGCCTGACGACAGCCGTCTGAGCTTCGACATTCTTATCCCGCCAGAAGACGTCATGGGCGCGCGGATGGGGTTCGTGGTCGTGGTTGAACTGACCCAACGTCCAACCCGGCGTACCAAAGCGGTAGGGAAAATCGTCGAAGTGCTGGGCGACAATATGGGCACTGGTATGGCGGTTGATATGGCGCTGCGTACCCATGAAATTCCCTACATCTGGCCGCAGGCGGTAGAGCAGCAGGTCGCCGGGCTGAAAGAAGAGGTGCCGGAAGAGGCGAAAGCAGGCCGTGTCGATCTGCGCGATTTACCGCTGGTCACTATTGATGGCGAAGATGCCCGTGACTTCGACGACGCGGTTTACTGTGAGAAAAAACGCGGCGGTGGCTGGCGTTTGTGGGTCGCGATTGCTGACGTGAGCTATTATGTACGGCCGCCAACGCCGCTGGATCGCGAGGCGCGCAATCGCGGCACGTCGGTTTACTTCCCATCACAGGTTGTCCCAATGCTGCCGGAGGTGCTCTCCAACGGCCTGTGCTCGCTGAACCCGCAGGTTGACAGGCTGTGTATGGTCTGTGAAATGACCATCTCGGCGAAGGGGCGGCTGACCGGCTACAAATTCTATGAAGCGGTGATGAGCTCCCATGCGCGTCTGACCTATACCAAAGTCTGGCATATGTTGCAGGGCGACCAGGATCTGCGTGAACAATATGCGCCGTTGGTGAAGCATATTGAAGAGCTGCACAACCTCTACAACGTGCTGGATAAAGCGCGTGAGGAGCGCGGGGGGATCTCATTTGAGAGCGAAGAGGCGAAGTTTATCTTTAACGCCGAGCGTCGCATTGAGCGTATCGAACAGACCCAGCGTAATGACGCGCATAAGCTTATCGAAGAGTGCATGATCATGGCGAATATCTCGGCGGCGCGCTTTGTCGAAAAAGCTAAAGAGCCGGCGCTATTCCGTATTCATGATAAGCCCACTACCGAAGCGATTACCTCATTCCGCTCTGTACTGGCGGAGCTGGGACTGGAGCTTCCGGGCGGAAATAAACCGGAACCGCGCGATTATGCCGAACTGCTTGAATCCATTGCCGACAGGCCGGACGCCGAAATGCTGCAAACTATGCTGCTGCGTTCAATGAAGCAGGCGATTTACGATCCGGAAAACCGCGGGCACTTTGGCCTGGCATTGCAGTCTTATGCGCACTTTACCTCGCCGATTCGCCGCTATCCGGATCTTTCTTTGCACCGCGCCATTAAGTACCTGCTGGCGAAAGAGCAAGGGAACAAGGGCAACACCACAGAAACGGGTGGCTATCACTACTCGATGGAAGAGATGTTGCAGCTCGGTCAGCACTGTTCGATGGCGGAACGCCGCGCTGATGAAGCGACGCGTGATGTCTCCGACTGGCTGAAATGTGACTTTATGCTGGATCAGGTAGGCAACGTCTTTAAGGGCGTGATTGCCAGCGTCACCGGTTTCGGCTTCTTTGTGCGCCTTGACGAACTGTTTATCGATGGGCTGGTACACGTTTCCTCACTGGATAACGATTACTATCGCTTCGATCAGGTAGGGCAACGTCTGATTGGCGAGTCTGGCGGACAGACGTATCGCCTGGGCGACCGGGTCGAGGTACGCGTCGAAGCGGTGAATATGGACGAGCGTAAAATCGACTTTAGCCTCATCTCCAGCGAGCGCGCGCCGCGTAACGTCGGCAAAACGGCGCGTGAAAAAGCGAAAAAAGGCGAAAGTAAAAACGCCGGTAAGCGTCGTCAGGTAGGTAAAAAAGTTAACTTCGAGCCTGATAGCGCCTTCCGCGGCGAGAAAAAAGGTAAGGCAAAGCCGAAAGCGGAGAAAAAAGGCGATAAAAAAGCGAAAAAGCCGTCGGCAAAAACGCTCAAAATCGCCGCGGCTACCAAAGCAAAACGCGCCGCGAAAAAGCAATCCGCGGAGTAAATTTCCCCTTATAAGCCGGGTAAGCGTAGCGCCCCCGGCAAACGTCATGAATGAGAACCATCAATGAGTGAAATGATTTACGGCATCCACGCGGTGCAGGCCCTGTTGGAGCGTGCTCCTGAACGTTTTCAGGATGTCTTTATCCTAAAAGGGCGTGAAGACAAACGCCTGTTGCCGTTGATCCATGCTTTAGAAGCGCAGGGCGTTGTTATTCAGCTGGCAAACCGCCAGTTTCTGGATGAGAAAAGCGAAGGCGCGGTACACCAGGGCATTATCGCCCGTGTGAAACCAGGCCGGCAATATCAGGAAAACGATCTACCGGATCTGATCGCATTACACGATCGCCCCTTTTTGTTGATCCTTGATGGCGTCACCGATCCGCATAATCTTGGCGCCTGTCTGCGCAGCGCCGATGCCGCAGGCGTACATGCGGTAATCGTGCCGAAAGACCGCTCCGCGCAACTCAACGCGACGGCGAAGAAAGTCGCCTGCGGCGCAGCGGAAAGCGTGCCGTTGATCCGCGTCACCAACCTGGCGCGCACGATGCGCATGTTGCAGGAAGAAAATATCTGGATTGTCGGGACGGCGGGCGAGGCTGACCATACGCTGTATCAGAGCAAAATGCCTGGCCGCATGGCGCTGGTCATGGGCGCAGAAGGTGAAGGTATGCGTCGTCTGACCCGTGAGCACTGCGATGAGCTGATCAGCATTCCCATGGCCGGTAGCGTGTCGTCGCTGAATGTCTCTGTTGCGACCGGGATTTGTCTGTTTGAAGCCGTTCGCCAGCGAACCTGATGCTGATATTATTTTTTCAGAAAAAACCATCCATAATCGGATGGTTTTTTTTAATCTTTGGCTGGTAATATAAAAAGCAAAACATACCCTGTAGTTTCTTTTAGTTATAAAGAGATAGGAATATGGTATGGACTCCACGGACGCTGGCGGATGCGTTAAACAACATCGCCGATTTAGATATAGAATATAATAAATCTTCATTAATAATAAAAATGAATGATTATGGCGATTTACCACTGACAGTTTTATTTACCTCGCAACAAATAATTATCGAGACTTATATATGTCCGGCAAATACTATTAGAGATACCGCGGAGTTTAACGTTTTCTTACTTAGAAATCAGAAGGTTTTACCACTGTCTTCGGTCGGTATTACTCGGGTGAAATAGGAAGAATATTATGTCACTTTTGGCGCGTTGTCGTTAAATTCTTCGCTTGACGACGTGACGCTGGAGATCACCACGCTTATAGAAAATGCGTTGGATGTCGTTGAAATAACACAAGACTACTTACAGGAATAATACAGGCGGCAGTCAGATTTTTCGCTACTACACCTCTGGCGATGAGTTTCTGCAAATTAACACGACTGGCGGCACGGATGTTGACGACATTGATGACATCAAACTCTTTGTGTACGAGGAAAATTTCGGTATTAACGAGGAACGATACTGGCGTTCAGCCATTGCGCCAGCGGAAATGGGACCGATAACCCTCAACTGGCAAGAACGGCGCTGGCTGGCGGTATTTTTAACTCTGCCTGTATGACATGGTAACGGAAGATCATGGCAAGAAAACGAAAATCCAGAAGCACATCCGGCGTAGGCTATTCGGCAATAAGACGGAAAGCCGAACCGGTTAATCCTTTTGAGCGGAAACGAAATCGCTACACGCCAAAATGCCTGATGCTGCCGCTATTGTGGCGCTTCTTCCCTGACCATCCGAATCTGCTGCCGGCCTGGTTTGAGGGCGAAAAATCGCTCGCAGCGCCTGGCGAAAGCAGTGTACGGAAGCCGATTTATTCGCGGGAAGGCGGTAATGCCACGATTTTCGATGACCGGAAAAATGTTATCGATTATGCCGACAGTGGCTACGCCGATGAGCCGATGATTTACCAGGCGTTTCAGCCTTTGCCGCGCGTTGGCGATAGCGATACGCTGATTGGCAGTTGGATCATTGACGATGAAGCCTCCGGGATGGGGATTCGCGAGGATAATACGCTGATTACCAAAGATACTTCCCGTTTCGTTCCACATTATATTGCCGATTAATCATACTTTTGTGATCTTCCTCCGGCGTCAATGGCGCGGTCATGACCATACTTGACTTCACCGCCATTGAAGGAGGGAGACACCATGTCCTGGCAAACACATACCGTTTTTAATCAACCTGCTCCGCTCAATAACAGTAACTTATTCCTGTCTGATGGCGCGCTGTGTGAAGCGGTTTCCCGGGAAGGCGCGGGATGGGACAGCGACCTTCTCGCCAGCATTGGTCAACAACTGGGAACGGCGGAATCACTGGAACTGGGTCGTCTGGCGAACGCGTATCCTCCTGAGTTGCTGCGTTACGATCCACAGGGACAACGTCTGGATGACGTTCGCTTTCATCCCGCCTGGCATCTGTTGATGCAGGGACTTTGCGCTAATCGGGTACATAATCTGGCCTGGGAGGAGGATGCCAGGGCGGGGAGCTTTGTCGCCCGAGCCGCGCGTTTTGTATTACATGCTCAGGTAGAAGCGGGAACACTCTGTCCTGTCACGATGACCTTTGCCGCGACACCGTTGCTATTGCAAATGCTTCCCGCCACTTTCCATGACTGGCTGGCACCGCTGCGCAGCGATCGCTACGATTCGCATTTATTACCGGGCGGGCAAAAACGGGGTCTACTCATCGGTATGGGGATGACGGAAAAGCAGGGCGGATCTGACGTGCTCAGTAATACGACCCGCGCGGATCGGCTGGCGGATGGTTCATATCGGTTGGTGGGGCATAAATGGTTTTTCTCTGTGCCGCAAAGCGATGCACACCTGGTGCTGGCGCAGGCAAAAGGAGGTCTATCCTGTTTCTTTGTGCCGCGTTTCCTGCCTGACGGGCAACGGAACTCTGTTCGTCTTGAACGCCTGAAAGATAAACTCGGTAATCGATCGAATGCCAGCGCCGAAGTTGAGTTTCATGATGCCGTCGGCTGGCTGCTGGGAGAAGAGGGCGAAGGGATTCGGCATATCTTAAAGATGGGCGGTATGACGCGTTTTGACTGTGCGCTTGGGAGTCATGGCTTAATGCGGCGCGCGTTTTCAGTCGCGATTTACCATGCTCATCAGCGTCAGGCTTTTGGTAAGCCGCTGATCGAGCAACCGTTGATGCGACAAACCTTAAGTCGTATGGCGCTATGCCTGGAGGGGCAGACGGCACTTTTATTTCGGCTGGCGCGCGCCTGGGAGCAACGTCGCGAGGCGAAAGAGGCATTATGGGCGCGATTATTTACGCCAGCGGCGAAATTCGCCATCTGTAAGCAGGGAATCCCTTTTGTGGCTGAGGCGATGGAGGTTCTCGGCGGGATGGGGTATTGCGAAGAGAGCGAACTCCCGCGCCTGTACCGTGAAATGCCGGTGAACAGTATCTGGGAAGGTTCCGGCAATATCATGTGTCTGGATGTACTTCGGGTGCTGACAAAACAACACGGTGTCTATGACGTATTGGGTGAAGTTTTTGCAGAAGTCAAAGGTCAGGATCGCCATTACGACCGCGCGGTACGTCAGCTACAGCAACGTTTACGCAAACCGGACGAAGCAATGGGCAGAGAGATTACGCAGCCGCTTTTCTTGCTGGGATGCGGAGCGGAAATGCTTCGTCATGCATCGCCGCCACTGGCGCAGGCGTGGTGTCAGATGATGCTGGATACACGTGGCGAAATGCCGCTGTCTGCACAGGTACAAAATGATTTATTGTTAAGGGCGACGGGGGGATTGCGGTAGCGTTTTTCTGGTTTCGACTTGGTCCGGATGGGACACGGTGTGCCTGATGATACCTGGTGTCTGGCCTGCAGTACATGCCCATCCTTCAGGCCGGATAAGACGTAGCCGCCCTCCGAAAAATTGCCCGGTGGCGCTGTCGCTTACCGGGCCTTCGGGGGCGTCAATGTGTAGGCCAGATAAGATGCTGGCGTCGCTATCCGTCGCGAGCCACGCGGAATCAGGCGTAGAGTATCGCCTGTACGCGCCAGTTATCCGGCTGTTGTTCTTCATACATTTGAATAATCCTGTACCAGGATGCGCCCTGTTCATCGGCTTTCAGGGCGATAATCCGCTCTACATCCTGTGGGTTTCCTGCAACATTACTGACCGATATCAGGCCGATTTCATTCAGACCCGTTACGCAGTCAGCACTGGCGAATTCGGCAGACTGTGCCGTCGTACTCACCAGTCCGGCAGAAAGCAGCAGTGAGGATAAGGCAAGTTCTTGTTTCATCGTCAGCTCCTTATTACATACCCCGCATTTAACAGGACGCTCCATCACGGTAAACCTGTTTGTTTATTGTGCACAGGTAAACGCATAGGGGCGCAAAGCAATGTAAAACTGACTAAAAATCAATCTACTGTTATTGACGATACAAAATGGCTTGTGAATACCACTGTCCGGTTACAACCGTTTCATCAACCATTAAGATAACGTAATAATCGGCTTTCGCAGCGGCGGCTTTCGCTCTGATTTCATCTATTGCATCATCCGGGGAACCCCGAACCAGCGCGCTTACGGTCCCCATCCGCTGTAGTCCTTGCGTTTGATCGCGACGGATTTCCTGCGGGTGATCGGCGACAGGCGGCGCAGGTTGCGGCGTACCTTGCAGCACGCTACACGCGCTTAATAACAGTGCTGCTATTAATGAAGCAAACCGACGCATAACTCTATCTCGTTTCCTGATAACCATAGTGTAATGCCTTATTGATTTCCCTTTAGGGGGAATGTTCCCGAAGTGTTACCTGTCACGCGATTTTCGAATGAAAATGTTGCGAAAGCGTAACCCAGTTCTCAACATTATGAATCATTGCGCTATCCATAAACTTGCGTTAAGTATTTCTCCGTGGCATACCGGATAAAAAGGAGAGAATAATGATAGCGATTGAAACACGACAATTAGACGGGCGCGCCGTACTGCATGCCTTCCCGGAAGGGAAACGCGACGCGCCGCTTCCCTGTGTGGTGTTCTATCATGGTTTCACCTCCTCCAGCCTGGTTTATAGTTATTTTGCCGTTGCCCTGGCGCAGGCCGGATTCCGGGTGGTCATGCCGGATGCGCCGGAACATGGCGCTCGCTTCGGCGGCGACTCACAGGGACGGATACAGCGATTCTGGCAAATTCTGCAACAAAACATGCAGGAATTTACGACGTTACGTGCGGCGATTCTGGCGGAAAACTGGCTGCTTGACGAGCGTCTGGCGATAGGCGGCGCATCCATGGGCGGTATGACGGCGCTGGGCATTATGACGCGTCACCGTGAGGTAAAATGCGGGGCCAGTTTAATGGGGTCGGGCTATTTTACCGAGCTCGCCCGGACGCTTTTCCCGCCGTTGTCCCCGCAGAACCCGGCACAACAGGCGGAATTTGACAATATCATTGCGCCGCTGCAGGAATGGGAAGTCACACACCAACTGGAACGACTGGCCGACAGGCCGCTTCTGTTGTGGCATGGTCAGGAGGATGACGTGGTGCCTGCTATTGAAACCTTCCGGCTCCAGCAGGCACTCGCCGGAGCGAAGCTGGATAAGCATGTGACCTGTTTGTGGGCCGCAGGCGTGCGGCATCGCATTACGCCAGAAGCGTTGTCGGCGACGGTAGCGTTTTTCCGACAGCATCTTTAAACGCGCAGTATGCTTACGCCCTGGGCTTCAAGCTGTTGCAAAACCTCCGGATTGGCATTTTTGCCGGTAATCAGCATATCGATTTGATCGGCGCGGCTGAATAACATCCCCGCGCGCTCCCCAATTTTACTGCTATCGACCAGAGCGACCAGTTTCCCGACGACGCTGAGCATTTTTTGTTCCGCCATGGCGGTCAGCATATCGGTTTTGTACAGGCCATCTGCGGTTAAGCCCTTTCCGCTGGTAAACATCCAGTGGCCAGCATAGAGACTGTTTTCACTTCCCTGCGGGCTCAGGGTAATCGACTGGCTTTTGTTGTACTGACCGCCCATGATAATCACGCTTTCATGCTCTTGATCGATCAAATAATTCGCCAGCGGCAGATAGTTAGTAATGATCTGTACCGGCTTCCCGCACATTTCGCGCCCCAGCAGGAAGGCGGTAGAGCCGCAGTTAATCACTACGCTTTCACCCGGATTCACCAGTTGTGACGCCGCTTTCGCGATGCGTACTTTTTCATCATGGTTTTGCGCCTGGTGCAGATTCATTGGCGTCCAGCGGGGCCGCTGTTGGGTGATAGCTTCCGCGCCGTTGCGTACTTTTTTAAGTTTACCGCTTTCGTCGAGCTTGTTAATGTCACGGCGCGCTGTCGCCGGGGAGATCCCCAGACGCTCGATCACGTTTTCGACGGTAACAAAGCCAAACTGTGCCAGCATATCCAGCAGTATTTGATGTCTTTGTGCTTCAGTCATGAGCTATTCCGATATAAATTGATTTGAAAAGATGATATTTGAAATAGCCTGGAAATACTAAAGTAAATGGGAAAAAATGCCGGGTAATCCCGGCATGATGTCGGCTCAGAGGAAGGATTTGAACGGTAGATCTGGCTCAATCGTAAAGCAATCGTCAAAACCACGTGGATAGTGGTATTCGAAATTGTCTTTATCCAGCGGCCAGGTAAACTTGCCGCCAACCTGCCAGATAAACGGTTTAAAACCATACTTCAGGCGATCTTTTTTCATTTCCCATAGCACGCGGATCTCCTGCGGATCGGCCTGGAAGTTCGACCAGATATCGTGGTGGAACGGGATCACCACTTTGGTATTCAGCGATTCCGCCATGCGTAGAATATCCGCACTGGTCATTTTATCCGTAATACCGCGTGGGTTTTCGCCATAGGAACCGAGCGCGACATCAATTTGATGCTCGTTGCCGTGTTTCGCGTAATAGTTGGAATAGTGAGAATCGCCGCTGTGATAGAGATTGCCGCCCGGCGTTTTAAACAGATAGTTAACCGCGCGTACATCCATGCCGTCCGGCAGTACGCCAGCGGCTTTCTGATCGGCGGGCAGCGTGATTAATGCGGTGCGGTCAAAAGCATCAAGCGCATGAATTTCAATATCTTTCACTTTCACTCTATCGCCCGGTTTTACCACGATGCAGCGTTCTTTCGGGACACCCCATCCGACCCATAAATCCACGCAGGTCTGTGGGCCGATAAACGGAACATCATCGGCGCAATTCTGCATTACGGCAGCCGCCACATTGACATCAATGTGATCGTTATGGTCATGGGTCGCCAGTACGGCGTCAATCTGACGGATAGCGAAAGGATCGAGAACAAACGGCGTGGTGCGCAGATTAGGCTGTAATTTTTTGACGCCAGCCATACGCTGCATCTGATGGCCGGTTTTCATCAGCGGATTACCGTGGCTTTGTTTACCAGTACCGCACCAGAAATCGACGCATACGTTAGTGCCGCCTTCAGATTTTAGCCAGATGCCGGTACAGCCCAGCCACCACATGGCGAACGTGCCCGGCGCGACCTGCTCTTGCTCAATCTCTTCATTCAGCCAGCTTCCCCACTCCGGAAACGTGCTCAGAATCCATGATTCACGCGTGATGCTTTGTACTTTACTCATCGCATTTACCTTCATGTTTGTTCAAAATTTCTCAAAGTGTGATTTGTTTTGATTAATCCTGACACTATTTTCTCAAGAAGGCAATGGGCTATTTTTTGGCTTTTTGGGAGAGGATAACGCTGATAGATGAAAAAATTAATCCGATATAGCGTCATGTAGATATATTCATGTTTATGATTTTACTTATTTTAATTAAAAAATAGGTTATCTGTAAGTAAACCATGTATTAAGTGTGCTAATTATTTGCGCGCTACGTCACATTTAATCAAATTCAATCTTGTTGTGATTACTTTTGAAAATTACAGTGAAGGGACACTATCCTGAGCGCCTGCGACTCAGCAACCTTGTCTACCGGAGATCGTTATGGAGATTCTCTACAACATCTTTACCGTTTTCTTTAATCAGGTAATGACCAATGCCCCGCTATTACTGGGTATTGTGACCTGCCTGGGCTATATCCTGCTGCGCAAAAGCGTCAGCGTCATCATCAAAGGAACGATCAAAACCATCATTGGCTTCATGCTGCTACAGGCCGGGTCCGGTATTCTGACCAGCACCTTTAAGCCTGTGGTGGCGAAGATGTCCGAGGTCTACGGTATCAACGGCGCGATTTCCGATACCTATGCTTCGATGATGGCAACGATCGACCGAATGGGCGATGCGTATAGTTGGGTAGGCTACGCGGTGTTACTCGCGCTTGCGCTGAACATTTGTTACGTCTTGTTGCGACGCATTACCGGTATTCGCACCATCATGTTGACCGGGCACATCATGTTTCAGCAGGCGGGGCTGATTGCGGTCTCTTTCTATATCTTCGGCTATTCCATGTGGACCACCATTATCTGCACGGCGATACTGGTTTCCCTGTACTGGGGCATCACCTCCAACATGATGTATAAGCCCACCCAGGAAGTGACCGATGGCTGCGGTTTTTCTATTGGTCACCAGCAGCAATTTGCTTCCTGGATTGCCTACAAAGTTGCGCCATACCTGGGCAAAAAAGAGGAGAGCGTTGAAGATCTCAAGCTGCCGGGCTGGCTGAATATCTTCCACGACAACATCGTCTCTACGGCGATTGTGATGACCATTTTCTTTGGCGCGATCCTGCTCTCTTTTGGTATCGACACCGTACAGGCGATGGCGGGTAAAACCCACTGGACGGTCTATATCCTGCAAACCGGCTTCTCGTTCGCTGTGGCGATTTTCATCATTACTCAGGGCGTGCGTATGTTCGTTGCCGAGCTCTCTGAGGCCTTTAATGGTATCTCCCAGCGTCTGATTCCGGGCGCGGTACTGGCGATTGACTGCGCCGCTATTTACAGCTTCGCGCCTAACGCCGTGGTCTGGGGCTTTATGTGGGGCACCATCGGACAACTGATAGCCGTTGGTATCCTGGTAGGTTGCGGCTCTTCCATTCTGATCATTCCCGGCTTCATTCCGATGTTCTTCTCTAACGCTACCATCGGCGTCTTTGCCAACCACTTTGGCGGCTGGCGCGCGGCGCTCAAGATTTGTCTGGTGATGGGCATGATTGAAATTTTTGGCTGCGTCTGGGCAGTAAAACTCACCGGTATGAGCGCCTGGATGGGGATGGCGGATTGGTCGATTCTGGCGCCGCCGATGATGCAGGGGTTCTTCTCCCTCGGCATCCTCTTTATGGCTGTCATCATTGTTATTGCACTGGTTTATATGATCTTCGCAGGACGCGCGCTGCGTGCTGAAGAAGATGCAGAAAAACAACTGGCAGATATTTCTGCTCAATAAGGAGTTTGGATTATGACCGTACGTATTCTGGCTGTATGTGGCAACGGACAAGGCAGTTCTATGATCATGAAAATGAAAGTAGATCAGTTTCTAACCCAATCCAATATCGACCACACGGTAAACAGCTGCGCGGTGGGAGAGTACAAAAGTGAGCTGAACGGTGCGGACATCATCATCGCTTCCACACATATTGCAGGTGAAATCAGCGTGACGGGCAACAAATATGTGGTTGGCGTGCGCAACATGCTATCGCCCGCAGACTTTGGTCCGAAACTACTGGAAGTGATCAACGCGCATTTTCCACAGGACGTGAAGAAGTAAGGACGCAACATGAAATTACGTGATTCGCTGGCGCAAAACCATTCCATTTGTTTACAGGCGGAAGCCGACACCTGGCAAGAAGCTGTCAAGATCGGCGTCGATTTGCTGGTGGCTGCCGACGTGGTGGAGCCGCGCTATTACCAGGCCATTCTCGATGGTGTTGAGCAGTTTGGCCCCTATTTTGTGATTGCCCCCGGCCTGGCGATGCCGCATGGCCGCCCGGAAGAAGGGGTCAAGAACACGGGTTTTGCTCTGGTGACGCTGAAAAAGCCGCTGGCGTTTAACCACGAAGATAACGACCCGGTCGATATTTTGATCACCATGGCGGCAGTAGACGCTAATACCCATCAGGAAGTGGGCATCATGCAGATCGTCAATCTGTTTGAAGATGAAGCCAATTTTGACCGTTTACGCGCCTGCCGCACCGAGCAGGATGTGCTGGATTTAATCGATAACGCCACTGCGGCGGCTGTTTAAGGGAGAAACAAAATGTCATTACCGATGTTGCAGGTCGCGCTGGACAACCAGACCATGGATAGCGCCTATGAAACTACCCGCCTGATTGCCGAAGAGGTCGACATTATCGAAGTGGGTACCATTCTATGCGTTGGCGAAGGCGTACGTGCCGTTCGCGACCTGAAAGCGCTCTATCCACACAAAATAGTGCTGGCGGACGCTAAAATTGCCGATGCCGGTAAAATTCTCTCCCGTATGTGTTTCGAAGCCAACGCGGACTGGGTGACAGTTATTTGCTGCGCCGATATCAATACCGCGAAAGGCGCGCTGGATGTGGCGAAAGAGTTCAACGGCGACGTGCAGATAGAACTGACCGGCTACTGGACCTGGGAACAGGCGCAGCAGTGGCGCGATGCGGGTATTGGGCAGGTAGTTTATCACCGTAGCCGCGATGCGCAGGCCGCGGGCGTAGCGTGGGGCGAGGCGGATATCACCGCCATCAAACGTCTGTCCGATATGGGCTTTAAAGTGACCGTGACCGGCGGCCTGGCGCTGGAAGACCTGCCGCTGTTCAAAGGCATTCCGATCCATGTCTTTATCGCAGGCCGTAGCATTCGCGATGCCGAATCGCCGGTAGAAGCCGCACGTCAGTTCAAACGCTCCATTGCCCAGTTGTGGGGCTAAGGAGGGGCTATGCTGTCGAAACAAATTCCGCTCGGCATCTATGAAAAAGCGCTCCCTGCCGGGGAGTGCTGGCTGGCGCGCCTGCGGTTGGCGAAAACGCTGGGTTTTGACTTCGTCGAAATGTCGGTGGATGAGACCGACGCCCGGCTGGCGCGGCTCGACTGGAGTCGCGAGCAGCGTCTGGCGCTGGTAAATGCGGTTGCTGAAACCGGCGTGCGCGTACCGTCCATGTGCCTGAGCGCGCATCGTCGTTTTCCGCTCGGTAGCGAAGATGACGCGGTGCGGGCGCAGGGGCTGGAGATTATGCGTAAAGCAATTCAGTTTGCGCAGGACGTCGGGATTCGCGTCATTCAACTGGCGGGGTACGACGTTTACTATCAGCAGGCCAATGACGAAACGCGCCGTCGCTTCCGCGATGGATTAAAAGAGAGCGTTGATATGGCCAGCCGCGCCCAGGTCACGCTGGCGATGGAGATCATGGATTACCCGCTGATGAATTCCATCAGTAAAGCATTGGGTTACGCTCATTATCTGAATAACCCCTGGTTCCAGCTTTATCCGGATATCGGCAATTTGTCGGCATGGGATAACGATGTACAGATGGAACTGCAGGCCGGAATAGGCCATATCGTCGCGGTACACGTCAAAGATACTAAACCCGGCGTGTTCAAGAATGTGCCGTTTGGCGAAGGCGTTGTCGATTTCGAACGCTGTTTTGCAACGCTCAGGCAGAGTGGGTATTGCGGGCCATACCTGATTGAGATGTGGAGCGAAACGGCAGACGATCCGGCGCTTGAAGTCGCGAAAGCGCGCGACTGGGTGAAAGCGCGCATGGCCAGCGCCGGCCTGGTGGAGGCAGCTTAATGCAAAAACTCAAGCAGCAGGTATTTGACGCTAACATGGATTTGCCCCGTTACGGACTGGTGACGTTTACCTGGGGCAACGTCAGCGCTATTGATCGCGAACGCGGGCTGGTGGCGATTAAGCCAAGCGGTGTCGCCTATGAAACCATGAAAGTAGATGACATTGTGGTGGTGAATATGGATGGCAAAGTGGTGGAGGGGCGTTATCGTCCTTCTTCCGATACCGCTACCCATCTGGCGTTGTATCAACGTTATCCATCGCTTGGCGGCGTCGTTCATACCCATTCAACCCATGCCACGGCATGGGCGCAGGCAGGGAAGGCGATTCCAGCGCTGGGCACGACCCATGCTGACTACTTCTTTGGCGATATTCCTTGTACCCGGGCGTTAAGCGAAGAGGAAGTGCAGGGCGAATATGAGCTAAACACCGGCAAGGTGATTATCGAAACGCTGGGTGACGTGGAACCGCTGCACTCGCCAGGTATTGTGGTGTATCAACACGGACCGTTCGCCTGGGGGAAAGATGCGCATGATGCGGTACATAACGCAGTAGTCATGGAGGAAGTTGCGCGAATGGCGTGGATTGCCCGCGGTATTAACCCTGGCCTCAACCCCATTGACGATTATCTGATGAATAAGCACTTCATGCGTAAGCATGGCCCGGATGCGTATTACGGGCAAAAGTGAAATGTGTGCTCCGTAATGTGAATATTATCGGGATGTCACAGGTCTAATTCCGGAGCCATCTTTCAGAGAAAAAAGCCCCCTGTTCAGGGGGCAAATCAAACTATGGCTTTTTTGTTGGTTTTCCTGATGCTAGCGATAAATATCCGCGCTGGCGTGAATATTGCCGTTACTGCCCGGTTCCCGGATAAGTATGATGTAATAATACGCCGCGCCCTGAGCCTCCGCTTCTTCATTCAGCGCCAAATTGGCTTCACTTTCCGTGGCGACGTTATGGTTGATATAAATGACGCCCAGGCTGCGTACATCATCCATATTCCTGGCCTGGTGATGGTTTATTTTGATGGCTGCCGTTGCCGTTGCCGTTGCCGTTACGCTAAGCAAAAGCGCCGCCAGAACTAGCATTATCCGGGCTCGCATGGTGTACCTCCTCAGCAGCGCGGTCTGGTTGGCGATATCTCCCCGTCAGTTAATCGCTTCTGGTTTAATTTTAACCATAACCCGCCGCAGAGATGGCGACCTTTTCTGATGCTGTTGTTCAAAAAATTATCGCATGGTCGTTTTTCGCCTGATTACCAGCCCGGTGACCTCCGCCGTCACGCTAAAAATACCTGTGCGCAAAGCAAGATCTCTTACCGAATCGTCAATTTTCCTGTCGGAGCAGCCTGTTTATAGTGAGGCGCAGCATAAAGATAACTTTATGATAATAAGGCAGAAAATGATGGATACTTCTTTCATGAATTTCAGCTACTTTGCGATCATGTTTATGGTGGCGTTGCTGGCTGGTTTTATTAATGTGGTGTCTGGCGGCGGCGGGTTTCTTTCTATTGGCGCGTTACTCCTTTCAGGTCTTCCGCCCGCCAATGCGCTGGCGACCAACAAAATACAGTCGCTGGGCAGCTCGCTAACCTCCGGAATTTATTTCTTGCGGCGGGGACACATCAAGGTACAGCAGCATAAATATGTCTTTCTGGCCGCGTTTATGGGGTCGGCGCTGGGCACGACGCTGATTCAGTTTATCGAGCCGGCGCTGTTAAAAAAGTTATTGCCGGTCCTGATTATTACCGTTGCGGTCTATTTTATTTTCGCTCCTAACCTTACCGAGCCCAAAAAGAAGCCGCCGGTCTCGCTATTCCTTTTTTCACTTATTTGCGGCGCAGGCGTGGGGTTCTATGACGGTTTTCTCGGCGCGGGAGCCGGTTCTTTTTATACGCTGTGCTACATCCTGCTGTGGGGATATAGCATTGATAAAGCGCAAATTCATTCAAACTTCATTAATCTTGCGTCGAATATCGCTTCCATTGTGTTCTTCATCTTCGGCGGCAAAATGATCTGGTCGCTGGGGCTGGTGATGTTCGTCGGGCAGTCGCTTGGCGCGAGGTTAGGCGCTACGGTAGTGCTGGCGCGCGGTAAGAAAGTCATCAGGCCGATGATTGTGATTGTCTCTATCTGTATCAGCGTCAAAATGCTGCTGGATATGTATTGAGGGTCGCACGATAAATAATCGTACAATCACCTTGAGTTTACCCGCTGGCGCCAGTATTATAACGCGTCATTTTTCAGCCGACCTTTAACACGTTCCTTGCCTCCATGGGCCGCGGCTGACCCAGACAGGAGGCTGAATAATCCGTAAGGAGCAATTCGATGCGTCATTACGAAATCGTTTTTATGGTCCATCCTGACCAGAGCGAACAGGTTCCGGGCATGATCGAGCGTTACTCTGCCGCCATCACTGGCGCAGAAGGCAAGATCCACCGTCTGGAAGACTGGGGTCGCCGTCAACTGGCTTACCCGATCAACAAACTGCACAAAGCGCACTACGTTCTGATGAACGTTGAAGCGCCGCAGGAAGTGATCGATGAGCTGGAAACTACCTTCCGCTTCAACGATGCCGTTATCCGCAGCATGGTTATGCGTACTAAGCACGCTGTTACCGAAGCATCTCCGATGGTTAAAGCGAAAGACGAGCGCCGTGAGCGTCGCGATGATTTCG
The DNA here is from genome assembly GCF_008692785.1 of Salmonella enterica subsp. diarizonae. Taxonomy (GTDB): domain Bacteria; phylum Pseudomonadota; class Gammaproteobacteria; order Enterobacterales; family Enterobacteriaceae; genus Salmonella; species Salmonella diarizonae. The sequence goes on along the minus strand of NZ_VXJV01000010.1, from coordinate 88,144 downwards.
CAAACGAAACCGCAGATGATGCTGAAGCTGGGGATTCTGAAGAGTAATTTCTGATGACCAACCGTCTGGCGTTGTCCGGCACCGTGTGCAGGATGCCCCTTCGAAAGGTCAGTCCATCAGGAATTCCGCACTGCCAGTTCGTGCTTGAGCATCGTTCTGTGCAAGAGGAAGCCGGCTTTCACCGGCAGGCGTGGTGCCAAATGCCCGTTATTGTTAGCGGACACGAAAACCAGGCCATTACTCACAGTATAACGGTCGGCAGCCGCATAACCGTTCAGGGGTTTATCTCTTGCCACAAGGCAAAGAACGGTCTGAGCAAAATGGTTCTGCATGCCGAGCAGATTGAATTGATAGATTCTGGAGACTAGCCATATGGCACGTTATTTCCGTCGTCGCAAGTTCTGCCGTTTCACCGCGGAAGGCGTTCAAGAGATCGACTATAAAGATATCGCTACGCTGAAAAACTACATCACCGAAAGCGGTAAGATTGTCCCAAGCCGTATCACCGGTACCCGTGCAAAATACCAGCGTCAGCTGGCTCGCGCTATCAAACGCGCTCGCTACCTGTCTCTGCTGCCGTACACTGATCGCCATCAGTAATCGGTCACGGTCCATTAATACGACTTTGAGAGGATAAGGTAATGCAAGTTATTCTGCTTGATAAAGTAGCAAACCTGGGTAGCCTGGGTGATCAGGTTAACGTTAAAGCGGGCTATGCTCGTAACTTCCTGGTACCACAGGGTAAAGCTGTTCCGGCTACCAAGAAAAACGTTGAATACTTCGAAGCACGTCGCGCTGAACTGGAAGCTAAACTGGCTGACGTTCTGGCTGCTGCAAATGCACGCGCAGAGAAAATCAACGCCCTGGAAACCGTTACTATCGCGTCTAAAGCAGGCGACGAAGGTAAACTGTTCGGTTCCATCGGTACTCGCGACATCGCTGACGCTGTGACTGCAGCTGGCGTTGACGTGGCTAAGAGCGAAGTTCGTCTGCCGAACGGCGTTCTGCGTACCACTGGCGAACACGAAGTGAACTTCCAGGTTCACAGCGAAGTATTCGCAAAAGTTATCATCAACGTGGTTGCTGAGTAATCAGTCATTCTCGTTTTTGCTAGCAACGAAACGTCGGCCCAGCGCCGGCGTTTTGCTTTTTTTACCCTATCGTTTTTCGACTGGCTATCTCCCCCTCTTTTCGCGATAATCAAAAAATAAAACATTATTTTAATTTCTTGGTGACAGAATGGATACCCAACGCCAGGCCTCTCCGTTTGCCCGCAAAAACGTCGTTTATTTGTGTGCCGCATTTTGTTGCCTGCTGTGGGGCAGCGCCTATCCGGCCATCAAAAGCGGTTATGACCTCTTTCAGATAGCCACCGACGATATCCCTTCTAAAATTGTTTTTGCTGGTTATCGTTTTTTGTTTGCGGGTGGGTTGCTGCTACTGTTCGCGCTGCTTCAGCGTAAACCGATTGGTCGGTTTCGCCCGCGCCAGTTTGGTCAGTTGACGTTACTGGGGCTGACCCAGACGTCGCTGCAATATCTCTTTTTCTATATCGGCCTCGCGTTCACCACTGGCGTGAAAGGCTCAATCATGAACGCCACGGGCACATTCTTCAGCGTATTGCTGGCGCACTTTATTTATCAGAACGACCGACTGAGCTACAACAAAACGCTCGGCTGTATTCTGGGCTTTGCGGGCGTCATGGCGGTGAACGTCAGTAGCGGCCTGGATTTCAGCTTTAATCTGCCGGGAGAGGGCTCCGTAGTACTGGCGGCGTTTATTCTTTCTGCGGCCACGTTGTATGGTAAACGTCTCTCGCAGACGGTCGATCCGATGGTCATGACTGGCTATCAATTGGGGATTGGCGGTCTGGTACTGGTCATTGGCGGTTACGTTTTTGGCGGTACGCTGACGATACATGGCTTCTCGTCGGTGGCGATTTTGGGCTACCTGACGCTGCTCTCGTCGGTCGCTTTTGCGCTATGGAGCATTTTACTCAAATATAATCGCGTGGGGATGATTGCGCCGTTTAACTTTCTGATCCCGGTTTCCGGCGCGGTACTCTCGGCTGTTTTTCTCGGCGAGAATATTCTGGAGTGGAAATACATGGTTGCGCTGGTGCTGGTATGTTCAGGGATCTGGTGGGTAAATCAGGTGAAGCGGTAATGCTTCACCTGAACGAATGCGGTGTAGGTGGGGTAAGGCGCAGCCGGCGTTACTGTGCGCGAATAAAACTGCCGTCAGGCTGACGCGTAAACAGCACCTGCTGACCATTATCGCCATCTATCGTTAAACCTGTCACCACGCCGCTGGTATTCTGGCGAATTTTAATCATTTGACCATTTTTGAGATTACTCAGCGGCTTGCCAGCGCCTTCTACCTGCGCCATTGCATAAACGTCTGTCGGGGGCAATCCGTGATCGCGGAACAGTTGCGCCAGAGTTTTACCCGGTTCCACCCGGTACGAGCGCCACTGTTGACCGATGCCGCTATCCTGCTGGAAAGGCTGAGTTTGCGCTTGGCCTGGTTCTTCCGGTTGGCCTTCCTGGATAGGTTCAGGCGCAACGGGCGCCACCTGATCCGGATCGTTTTGCGGTGCGACCAGTTGCGCCTGAATCTGCGCTTCGTCAGGCGCCCGGGAGGGCGATTGCAGATCCAATTGCGCTTCCCGCGTGACCACAGGCGCGTCGCTGGTCTCGCTGGCGGGCAGCAGGAAACCAATCACCAGCACGATAGCGGCAATGATAATGCCACGACGATGCATCGGCGGCAGTGGCTCCATGAGGCGAAAATTATCCGGCGCGTGCCAGATTTTCGCCAGGGTTGGTTTTAGTTCAAAGCGCCCGGGCATGGTTTACCTCCTGCTCCGCATCTCGTTCCTTAATCATAGAGTATAGATGGCTAACGCTATGATACTGGTAGTGCTATCCGCTTTCGTGACGTCAATACGGATAATCTATTGTTTCTTTTTCCCTGCGATTTGTCATCCTCCCTGAGACAAAGTTTTACCAGAAGAAGCGTGGCTGTTATGCTGCCCGCTACTTTTTTTGATATCCGATGAAGGAAAAATAATGGCCACCCCGAATTTTGACACTATCGAAGCGCAAGCGAGCTACGGCATTGGTTTGCAGGTAGGGCAGCAGCTCAGCGAATCCGGTCTTGAAGGACTGTTGCCTGAAGCGCTGGTTGCAGGCATTGCTGATGCGCTGGAAGGTAAACAGCCGGCGGTTCCTGTTGATGTGGTGCATCGTGCGCTGCGTGAAATTCATGAACGTGCGGACGCGGTGCGTCGTGAGCGTTTTAAAGCGATGGCGGCCGAGGGCGTGAAATATCTGGAAGAAAACCGCGAAAAAGACGGTGTGAACAGTACTGAATCCGGTTTGCAGTTCCGCGTTCTGACGCAAGGCGAAGGTGCGATTCCAGCGCGTACCGACCGCGTACGAGTGCATTATACTGGTAAGCTTATTGATGGCACCGTATTTGACAGCTCCGTCGCACGCGGCGAACCGGCTGAATTTCCGGTAAATGGCGTGATCGCCGGCTGGATTGAAGCGCTGACTCTGATGCCAGTAGGTTCCAAATGGGAGCTGACTATACCACAGGAGCTAGCCTATGGTGAGCGTGGGGCCGGGGCATCTATTCCGCCATTCAGTACCCTGGTGTTTGAGGTAGAGTTGCTGGAAATCCTGTAAGCGCCGTGGATTTGCCGGATAAGGCGAAGCCGCCATCCGGCAATCCTTGAATTCAGTAGATGTCGATATTTTATTTTGCAAATGGAATCGCTACGTGTATTTTTGTGAGATAATTCGCATTATCAAAGTGATATAACACTCACTTTAAACATAAAATTAACATTATATTTAAATCTTAGTATTCATCCCGCCGATTCTTACCTAATATCGATGAGTCCTGATAACAGGATCGTCGTATCATAGACCAAAGGCCGTAGAGCCCGCACAACACAGACAGGTACAGGAAGAAAAAACATGGTAGATCAGGTAAAAGTCGCAGCCGACGAACAGGCTCCGGCTGAACAGTCGCTACGGCGCAATCTTACAAACCGTCATATACAGCTTATCGCCATCGGCGGCGCTATTGGTACCGGTCTGTTTATGGGATCGGGTAAAACGATCAGTCTCGCCGGACCGTCGATCATTTTTGTGTATATGATCATCGGTTTTATGCTTTTCTTCGTGATGCGCGCCATGGGGGAGTTGCTGCTCTCGAATCTGGAATACAAATCATTTAGTGATTTTGCTTCCGACCTGCTTGGTCCCTGGGCGGGATATTTCACCGGCTGGACGTACTGGTTTTGCTGGGTAGTGACCGGTATGGCTGACGTAGTGGCGATTACCGCCTACGCGCAGTTCTGGTTCCCTGGCCTTTCCGATTGGGTGGCCTCGCTGGTGATAGTGATCCTGCTGCTAAGCCTCAACCTCGCCACCGTTAAAATGTTTGGTGAAATGGAATTTTGGTTTGCTATGGTCAAAATCGTCGCCATCGTGGCGTTGATTGTGGTCGGGCTGGTCATGATTGCGATGCACTTTAAATCGCCAACCGGCGTTGAAGCGTCTTTCGCGCATCTGTGGAATGACGGCGGCTGGTTCCCGAAAGGTATTAGCGGGTTCTTTGCCGGTTTCCAGATTGCGGTGTTCGCCTTCGTAGGGATTGAACTGGTCGGCACCACCGCCGCAGAAACCAAAGATCCGGAAAAATCGCTGCCGCGCGCGATTAACTCGATACCGATCCGTATCATTATGTTCTACGTCTTTGCGCTGATTGTTATTATGTCGGTGACGCCGTGGAGTTCCGTGGTGCCGGATAAGAGCCCGTTTGTTGAGCTGTTTGTGCTGGTGGGCCTGCCTGCTGCCGCGAGCGTGATCAACTTTGTCGTGTTGACCTCGGCGGCGTCTTCCGCCAACAGCGGCGTCTTCTCGACCAGTCGTATGCTGTTTGGTCTGGCGCAAGAAGGCGTGGCGCCAAAAGCATTCGCTAAACTGTCAAAACGCGCAGTACCGGCGAAAGGACTAACCTTCTCGTGTATCTGCCTGCTGGGCGGCGTGGTTATGCTGATGGTCAACCCGAGCGTGATTGGCGCATTCACCATGATCACTACGGTTTCGGCCATTCTGTTTATGTTTGTCTGGACCATCATTCTGTGTTCATACCTGGTGTACCGCAAACAGCGTCCTCACCTGCATGAAAAATCCATCTATAAGATGCCGCTCGGTAAGCTGATGTGCTGGGTCTGCATGGCGTTCTTTGCGTTCGTGCTGGTATTGCTGACGCTGGAAGACGATACGCGTCAGGCGCTGATCGTGACGCCGCTGTGGTTTATTGCGTTGGGTCTGGGCTGGCTGTTGATAGGTAAGAAACGGATGGCGGGAATGCGTTAATTGTTTTGCCCGGTGGCGCTGGCGCTTACCGGGCTTACAGCGTAGCGTTGATTTGTAGGCCGGATAAGGCGTAGTTCACTGCCGCCATCCGGTAAAATGCCCGGTGGCGCTGGCGATTATTCCCCGGCCAGCGCGCGTGGGAACAGCACGTTATTCTCCAGACTGATGTGCTCCATCAAATCATCAATCATCTCATTAATACCGTTATACATCGCTTTCCAGGTGGTGCAGGCTTCCGGCGGCGGCGTCACATTTTGGGTGACATGTTTGATGACGTCCACCAGCTCTCCCGCCTCGTCATGCTCGCTTTCCATTACGCTTATCGGGCCCGTTGCCTGGCGACCCATACCCTGTTGTATCATCGGGAACAGGATCTGTTCTTCTTTCATCATATGGCTGGAAAGCTCTTCATGCAGCGCGGTGAGATATTTTGTCAGACCGCGTGGGACGTTTGGCTTATCCGCGTGAACGCGTTCCACTTTGGTTGCCTGCAGGATAAGCTCCGGCAGTTGTTCGCGATGTCGGTCATGATAACGCACAACGATATGGTCAATAATGTCCGCCAGCGGAACGGCGCGCCAGTCTTTTTCGATGGGCTGTTCAGCCAACTGCGCGAGTTGCGCTTCAATGATGTTAATATCGACGTCGTGACGCGCGGCGGCGCGCGCCAGCGTCTGTTTTCCGCCGCAGCAGTAATCCATATCGTACTGGCGAAACAGCGCCGATGCGCGGGGAATAGAAAGCGCCAGTTCGCCTAAAGGTTGATCGCGATAAGCCATAGCCGTTACCTCATTTGCAATAACATAAGTTGTATTTTAAATGCATCTTTAAGGCGTGGCTATAACTCTTTCGGGGTGCGTATAATTTAATCCAGCATGAGACTAGCGTTCCGTGACCGGAACGACGGTCGCTTTTTCTGGTTTCGCTCTCACGGCGATGACCACGCCAGCCACCAGGAGCGCAATGCCGCTTAACGTCAGGAATGGCGGAATTTCCTGGCGTAGAATGAAGGTATAGAGCAGTCCCGCCAGCGTCTCAAAAACAATCAGCGGCCCTAAAATAACGGTTGGCAATTTTTGGCTGGCGATATTCCAGCACAGCGCGCCCACCCAGGAACATAGCACCGCGATGGCGATCATCAGACCGATAAACAGCGCGGGATGTGGGCCAAAGGGCAGGGCAAACGTCGGTTTCTGGATACTCAGCCACAGACAAACCGCCGCATAGCCGATTAACGAGACTGGCAGCGTGACCAGCGCCTGCGCCGTTGCCCACATCATGGGATGTTTGTCGGGATTTTCCCGTAGCCAGCGAGCGTTGCGCAGCGCATACCATGCCCAGCACGCTACAGAAATCAGCGCCAGCACAATACCTGAACCATAGCGCCAGCCGCTAACATCGGATAATCCTTGACTAAGTTCAGCAATATTGACGCACAGCAGGCCAAAACCGATAAGCGCCAGCGCGGGCGCTAAGCGCAGCCAGGATAATCTGCCGTCCCGTTGGCTATAGAGAACGTTAGCGAAAACCGGAATGACGACCGGTAGCGTCCCGATGATCATCGTCGAAACTGGCGCGCCGGTTCGCTGAATGGCGCTGGCGAGGCAGGTGTAATAGATCAGGTTGCCCATCAGAGTCAGTGACAGGGCGGTGGACCAGTCTTTGCGCGTCAACTGGCGTAACCGCGTGCGGCCTAACCAGGCAACCGGCAGGGCAATCAGCCCCAGCGCCAGATAGCGTCCCATTGACTGTAAGAGGGCCGGGTAATCCGGCACGATTAACGGGCCGACGAAAATCAATCCCCACATTAGCCCTGCCAGCAGGGCGTACAGTACGCCGCTAATCATCAGATTCTCCTCATAAACCGTTCCGTCATTATCAGAGAAGGTCTATGAGGATGCTACATAAATTAACTAAATTTTAACACTTACAATACGGAGCGAAGGCTTTCTGTGAGCATCGTCGTCGGGCGACCAATGAGTTTACGCAACGTATGGCTGTCATCAAACAGGCCGCCTTTCGCTGCGCCAACGTCAGAATTAGCCAACATATCCGCCAGTCCGTCAGGCAGGCCTGCGCCTTTCAGCGCGGCGGCAAAATCGACTTCGCTCAGGTTCTGGTAGACGATTTTTTTTTCCGCTCTGATGAGTAAGTTCATCCACCAACTGGCTTAATGTCCAGGCGTCATCACCTGCCAGCTCGTAAACATTCCCGGCGTGACCCTCTTCACTGATGACGCGCGCGGCGGCGGCGGCATAGTCAGCGCGCATTGCGGAGGCGATTTTCCCTTCTCCCGCCGCGCCAATAAAGACGCCATGCTTCAGCGCGGCAGGGACGCTCGCCAGATAGTTTTCCGTATACCAGCCGTTACGTAATAGCGTGTGAGGAATACCTGACTCAGCCAGCATCTTTTCAGTTTCAATATGTTCATCAGCGAGCGCCAGTGGCGATTTATCCGCATGTAGCAGGCTGGTATAGGCGATGAATTTCACCTTCGCGGTAATGGCGGCCTGAATGACGTTGCGATGCTGCGCGGTGCGTTGTCCTACTTCGCTGGATGAAATGAGCAGCAGTTTATCAACGCCCTGTAAGGCGGTGGTCAGTGCAGCTTCGTTAGCGTAATCCGCCAGGCGAACGGCGATCCCGCGCTGACTGAGCGGGGCGGCTTTTTTCGGGTTACGGACAATCGCGACGAGGTGACTGGCGGGCGTCGTTTTTAGCAGGTTTTCAATAACGTGTTGGCCCAGTTGGCCCGTTGCGCCGGTGATAGCAATCATGGTGAACTCCTCAGTATTGGTCTTGTGTTTTATTACGCTACCACCTAAACTTACTTTTAGTAAGTACGTACAAAAAGGTAAGTATTAATGCATGCTCATTCTCTTTCCCGGCAGTTGCGTGAAGGCAATCTCTTTGCTGAACAGTGCCCGTCCCGCGAGGTGTTAAAACATGTCACCAGTCGCTGGGGCGTGCTGATCCTGGTGGCGTTACGCGACGGTACACACCGTTTTAGCGACCTGCGCCGCAAGATGGGAGGCGTGAGTGAAAAGATGCTGGCGCAGTCGTTACAGGCGCTTGAACAGGACGGATTTCTCAACCGGGTGTCATATCCCGTTGTTCCGCCGCATGTGGAGTACAGCCTGACGCCGCTTGGCGAGCAGGTGAGCGATAAAGTCGCCGCGCTGGCAGACTGGATAGAACTGAATTTGTCGCAGGTATTGGCGCAGCGGGAGCGTATATCAGATGGCGGCTAGCGCTTTATTCGGCCTGCCAGTCAGGCCGAATAAACGCGGCGCCATACGGTACTAACGTTACTTGCTCAAATCCACCTGATAAATGGCAAAACCGATATCATCGACAGCAACCTTATTCATCGGATACTGCCCTTTCTCTTTAATGAAGGCAGCGGCTTTATCGCCTGGCGATGTTTCAAAGCGGATATCCAGCGTCGTATCGCTGTGGATTGGTGCCAGACGCCAGTTATTATCCGCCGCCGGATGGATTTCGCCTGCGCGTTTTGACTCTGCGCCAATCCATGCCGCCAGCACGGCGCGATTTTCATCCGGAGACGCAAAGGCGATATGGCTGTCGCCAGTGCCGGCAAACTTGCCGCCGTAAGCGCGATAGTTATTCGTGGCGACCAGGAACGTAGCGCTCGGGTCGACAGGCTTACCGTTAAAGGTCAGGTTTTTAATACGCTCCGCCTGCGGATTCACCATCTGGCATTCGCCATCATAGCGGGCGGGCTGTGACACATCGATTTGATAATTCACGCCGTCAATGACATCGAAATTATAGGTGCGAAAGCCATCCCAATTGATCAATGATTGCGGTTTGTTGCTGTGAATATCAATCTGATTAAACTGTCCGGCAGAACATTCCAGCCACTCTTTTACCTCCTTGCCGCTGGCTTTCACCACCACCAGCGTATTCGGATAGAGATAAAGATCGGCGGCGTTACGGAAGGTCAACTGGCCTTTTTCCACTTCGACAAAGCTGGCGGGATCGTTCTTACGCCCCCCGACTTTAAACGGCGCGGCGGCGGAAAGCACCGGCAGTTTCGCCAGATCCGGATCGCCCTGAATAAAGTGTTCCACATACGCTTTTTGCGCGTTATTCACCACCTGTACGGTAGGATCGTCCTGCACCAGAGCAAGATAGCTGTACATGTTATCGGCGGATTTACCAATGGGCTTGCTGACAAACTCGCGGGTGGCATCGTGGTCGGCTTTCAGAATACCGACCAGCTTACTGTCTTCCGCCGCCAGCGACTTTTTAGCGGCGGCGTCGTAAATGGGCCGCGCTTCCGCTTTCGCCTGCGTAACCTGCCATTTGCCGCTGTCGTTATTGAGCACCAAATCGACCACTCCCAGATGGTCGCCCCACATGCCAGGCATCACCGCAGGAATGCCGTTAAGCGTACCTTTGGCGATATCCGCGCCTTTGATGTCGGCAAAATCTTTACCGGGGAAGACGGCGTGGGCGTGGCCAAACATAATAGCGTCGACGCCGGGAACTTCACTGAGGTAATAAACCGAGTTTTCCGCCATGCTGTGGTACGGATCGGCAGAAAGGCCAGAGTGAGCAATTACTACCACTATATCAGCACCTTTCTCGCGCATTTCGGGCACATATTTCCTGGCGGTTTCCGTGATGTCATTTACGGTGACTTTTCCGCTCAGATTCGCTTTATCCCAGATCATGATTTGCGGCGGCACAAAGCCGATATAGCCGATTTTCACGGTTTGCGGGTTGCCGTCTTTATCAATAACGTTCGTCTCTTTAATCAGATAAGGCGTAAAGAGCGGCTTTTGGGTTTTAACGTCGATAATATTGGCGTTAACGTAAGGGAATTTCGCGCCGGCCAGCGCGTTATGCAGATAGTCCAGACCATAATTAAACTCATGGTTGCCGAGGTTTCCAACCGCGTAATCCAGAGTATTGAGCGCTTTATAGACCGGGTGAATATCGCCTTCTTTGAGTCCTTTTGCCGCCATATAATCGCCCAGTGGGCTCCCCTGAATCAGGTCGCCGTTATCCACCAGCACACTGTTTTTGACTTCATTTCGGGCGGCATTAATCAAACTTGCGGTACGTACCAATCCGAATTTTTCGGTTGCGGTATCCTTGTAATAATCGAAATCCATCATGTTGCTATGTAAATCAGTAGTTTCCATGATACGGAGATCGACGGTGGCCGCATTCACGCTGGCGGCGATCAGCGTAGCCAGAAGCGTTGCACTAAACTTAATCATCAGAGGCACCTTTTAAGAACGCAATACAAAAGCCGGATAGTGAAAAATAGCGATGACAAACAGTGAAACCCGATAATCGCTCTGACCGTCGCCAGGAGAAGGCGAGACCGTCCCATCCGGCCGATTTTTTGCGATTGTTCACAGAATGGTGAATCATGCCATGAAAGGTATTATCAAAACCGCAGACGGTATCACAGTTGGCGGAACCCTTAACGATCGGGTATAAGTAAAACAACGAGTTAACGCCCCTGCCATAAAGAGGTGGAGAATGTTAGAACAAGTATGCCAGCTTGCACGGAACGCGGGCGATGCCATTATGCAGGTTTATGATGGAGCCAAACCGATGGAGTACGCCCGTAAGCAGGACGATTCTCCAGTCACTGCGGCGGATATCGCCGCACATACCGTGATTCTCGAAGGGTTACGTACGCTCACGCCGGATATTCCTGTGCTTTCAGAAGAAGATCCGCCCGCCTGGGAAGTGCGCCAGCACTGGCAGCGTTACTGGCTGGTCGATCCGCTCGACGGCACCAAAGAATTCATCAAGCGTAATGGAGAATTTACGGTCAATATTGCGCTGATTGAGCAGGGCAAGCCGGTGTTGGGCGTTGTCTATGCGCCGGTGCTGAAAGTGATGTACTACGCGGCGGAGGGTAAGGCCTGGAAAGAGGAGTGCGGGGTGCGTAAGCAGATTCAGGTCCGGGATGCCCGCCCGCCGCTGGTAGTGATTAGCCGTTCGCATACGGATGATGAACTCACCGAATATCTCCAACAGCTTGGCGAACATCAGACAACCTCTATTGGTTCCTCGCTGAAATTCTGTCTGGTGGCGGAAGGCCAGGCGCAGCTTTACCCCAGATTTGGGCCGACCAGCGTCTGGGACACTGCCGCAGGCCATGCTATTGCCGTTGCAGCCGGGGCGCACGTTCACGACTGGCAGGGAAAAACGCTGGACTATACCCCTCGTGAATCGTTCCTTAACCCCGGCTTCCGGGTGACTATTTATTGAGGAGCTTATGCAGCAGGTCGACCACCTGTTGTACCTCTTGTTGGGTTAACGCGCCATCTTTCACCCATTGAACCCGCCCGTCTTTGTCAAGCACGATGACGGCGGACCCCTCTTCTTTTAATTGCCAGGCGTTGCGCGCCACGCCATTGCTGTCGACAATAAATTGCGACCACGGATAGAGCTTTTTATTACTTTCTATACTGCTACGCACGAACATACCGGAGCCTGGGATCGCATCATCGGTATTCACAATTGTGGTCGTCTGGTATCTGTCGTGCGGAAGCCTGGCGGCTTTAATCGCTTCAATCAGCGTGGCGTTTTTCTCCTTCGCTGACGTTCGTCCGGCAATATGTAGCAGGACGCGCACTTTTCCCGCCAGTTGCGCGCTATTCCAGTTTTTATAGCTAAACTCATCTTTATTCAACATCAGTTCGCCACGATCGGCAATGCCTACCGGCGGCACCCGTTGGTTAACTTCAAGGTTATGCGCGGAAGCCATTATAGGGAGTAGCAGGCACGACATTGCCAGAATTTTACGTAGGGTCATGGTCATTCCTTCTTTATTTTTTGCAGGTGATCCGACCACTTTGGGCCGACAGTTAATCATATGTGCGATTGATGCTTTTTCCCGCAAAGGGGATGCCAGTTTGCGGGTGGGCGCACACTTCCTGTGAAAAATGAAGGCATATACTGACAAAAATGAGCTGATGTTTAGATAATTCTGAATAACTGTAATCAAAAGGTAAATATACTTATGCACACTGGAAACGACGTAGATATGGTCTATAGTCATATGGCATTAAAATTTGCGCCTTAAAACTGTTGGGCCGATTGTGGCACCGCAAGGGCGTAATACTCAGCAGGAGACAACAATGAAAATTTTCCAACGCTACAACCCGCTACAGGTGGCGAAGTACGTGAAGATCCTGTTCCGTGGACGGTTATATATCAAGGATGTTGGCGCTTTTGAGTTCGATAAGGGTAAGATTCTTATCCCAAAAGTGAGAGACAAGCAGCATTTTTCTGTGATGTCTGAAGTTAACCGTCAGGTTATGCGTCTGCAAACTGAGATGGCGTAACCAAAAGTGCTATGCAGTAGGTTAAAAAAGTAAAAAAACGGCTCCTGGATCAGGAGCCGTTAATGTTTCTGGTAAACGGATTTCAGGCCGCGCCGTCTTCTTTGCCTTTCGCATCTGGCAATTTCGGTGCCGGAACGTTGGTTTTACTGTCGAGACGCGTGACCAGCAACTGATCGATGCGGTAGTTGTCGATATCCACCACTTCAAATTTGTAGCCAGCCAGCTTCACCGAATCGGTACGTTTCGGGATCTTACGCAGCATAAACATCATAAAGCCGCCGATGGTTTCATAGTTGCCGGATTGCGGAAACTCATCGATATCCAGCACGCGCATGACGTCGTCAATCGGCGTGCCGCCGTCAACCAGCCAGGAATTCTCATCGCGCGCCACAATTTGTTCTTCCAGTCCCTGGCCGACCAGATCGCCCATCAGCGTAGTCATCACATCGTTCAGCGTGATAATACCGACGACCAGCGCGTATTCATTCATAATGACCGCGAAATCTTCGCCTGCCGTTTTGAAACTTTCCAGCGCCTCGGAAAGGGTCAGCGTATCCGGCACAATCAAGGTATTGCGAATTTGCACGCCGCTATTCAGCGCCATACTTTGGTTCGCCAGCACGCGATTCAGCAGATCTTTGGAGTCTACATAGCCGATGATGTGGTCGATATCTTCATTACATACTAAAAATTTTGAGTGCGGATGTTCGGCGACCTTTTTCTTCAGGCTTTGTTCGTCTTCGTGCAGATCAAACCAGATGATACTTTCGCGCGACGTCATAGAAGACGGTACGGTGCGGGATTCAAGTTCAAACACGTTTTCAATCAGTTCGTGCTCTTGCTTGCGCAAAACGCCCGCCAGCGCGCCGGCTTCCACCACCGCGTAAATATCATCAGAAGTGATGTCGTCTTTCCGCACCATTGGAATTTTGAACAGGCGGAAGATGTTGTTTGCCATGCCGTTAAACAGCCACACCAGCGGGCGAAAAACGAACAGGCAGAAGCGCATCGGGTTGATGATACGCAAAGCCACAGCTTCTGGCGCAATCATACCGATGCGTTTCGGGGTTAAATCCGCGAACAGGATAAACAGCCCCGTCACCAGCGAGAAAGAGAGAATAAAGCTCAGCTGCTCGGAGAGTTCTGGCGACATATAGTGCGAGAAAAGGGCGGAAAAGGCGGGCGAAAATGCCGCATCGCCGACGATACCGCCAAGAATAGCGACGGCGTTCAGGCCAATTTGCACAACGGTGAAAAACATGCCGGGATTTTCCTGCATTTTCAATACGCGTTGTGCGTTGATACTGCCTTCATCAGCCAATAACTTGAGTTTAATCTTACGTGATGCGGCAAGCGAGATCTCGGAGATGGAGAAGAACGCACTTACAGCGATCAGGCAGAATATAATGAATATACTGTTTAACATATCTTATCCGGCGAAACGCCAGATCCTCGGAAGGGAAGTTTATAAATCCGTGTGGTAACGTTTAATGAAAACCGGCTCGTAGCAGTGAGCCGGTAAGTTCAGGGCTAGTATAGCGTAAGCTACTGTAAAGTCGCCAGAGGGTTCATTTTCAACGCCGACAAGCGCCCCCTACGCCAGCGCCGTCACGCGTCAGGCGGCAGGCAAACGCCGAGCCCGCCAATCCCGCAGTAACCGTACGGATTTTTGTGCAGATACTGTTGGTGTTCATCTTCGGCGTAGTAAAACGGCGTCGCATGGGCGATTTCCGTGGTAATTGGGCGATCGTCTCCGGCGGTGGCCATTGCCGACTGGAAGCGCTCGCGACTGGCGTGAGCGGCGGTACTCTGTTCCGGTGTTAAGGGATAAATCGCAGAACGGTATTGCGTACCGTGATCGTTGCCTTGTTGCATCCCCTGCGCCGGATCGTGATTTTCCCAGAAGACCTGTAAAAGTTGCTCATAACTGATAACGGCAGGATCGTACACTACCCGTACCGCTTCGGCATGACCGGTCTGTCCGGAGCAGACTTCCCGGTAGGTTGGATTAGGCGTGTAACCGCCCGCATACCCTGCCGCGGTGCTATATACGCCGGGCAATTGCCAGAATAAACGTTCTACGCCCCAGAAACAGCCCATAGCGAAGTAGGCGATCTCCATCCCGGCAGGAACATTGGTCATAGAGTGTTCATTTACCGCATGCAGAGTGGCGATCGGCATCGGGGTATTGCGTCCTGGTAACGCATCTGCTTGAGTAACAAGATGTTTTTTATCAAATAAACTCATGAACCATTCTCCCGAAAGCGTTAATTGGCGTTAAGGTTGTAACGAGACGCATCTTTGCACACAATAACAACATTAATGTATCTGGATTTAACCATAAGAAATATTTGGGCTGTCGTCTGCTTTTCAATCGCGATTGTTGATTTTATGTTAAGCCGCGGAGCGGTAGTGTGATTTTTTCCAGGGGTGGGAATAGGGGATATTCAGGAGAAAATGTGCCACATATCCGTCAGTTATGTTGGGTTAGCTTACTGTGCCTGAGCAGTTCTGCGGTAGCCGCAAATGTTCGTCTGAAAGTCGAAGGGCTATCCGGAGAACTGGAAAAAAACGTTCGCGCACAGCTCTCTACGATTCAAAGCGACGAGGTGACGCCGGATCGGCGCTTTCGCGCTCGAGTTGATGATGCGATTCGCGAAGGGCTTAAAGCGTTAGGCTATTACGAACCCACTATCAATTTCGACTTGCTTCCGCCGCCTGCGAAAGGACGGCAGGTATTAATCGCCAAAGTTACGCCCGGCCAGCCGGTGCTGATTGGCGGTACAGAAGTCATTTTACGCGGCGGCGCGCGTACGGACAAAGATTATCTGGCCTTACTGAAAACGCGTCCGGCAATCGGTACGGTGCTGAACCAGGGAGACTATGACAATTTTAAAAAGTCGTTAACCAGCGTGTCGCTACGTAAAGGCTATTTCGACAGCGAATTCGTTAAAAGCCAGTTGGGAATTGCTCTGGGCCGTCATCAGGCGTTTTGGGATATTGATTATGATAGCGGTGAGCGCTATCGCTTCGGACATGTCACCTTCGAAGGTTCGCAGATTCGTGATGAATATTTACAAAATCTGTTGCCGTTTAAAGAGGGCGATGAGTACGAGTCGAAAGATTTGGCGGAACTAAACCGCCGACTTTCCGCTACCGGATGGTTTAATTCTGTCGTCGTGGCGCCGGAATTTGAGAAATCCCGTAAAACAAAAATTCTGCCGTTAAAAGGCGTGGTATCGCCGCGAACCGAAAACACGATTGAAACCGGGGTGGGGTACTCCACCGACGTCGGGCCGCGCGTGAAAGCGTCGTGGAAAAAGCCGTGGATGAACTCTTACGGTCATAGTCTGACCACCAGCACCAGTATTTCTGCGCCGGAACAGGTGCTGGATTTTAGTTATAAAATGCCGCTGCTGAAAAATCCGCTGGAGCAATACTATCTGGTACAAGGCGGTTTTAAACGTACCGATTTGAATGATACGGAGCAGGATTCGACCACGCTTGCCGTTTCGCGTTACTGGGACCTTTCCAGCGGCTGGCAGCGGGCGATTAACCTGCGCTGGAGTTTCGACCACTTTACCCAGGGGAACGTCACCAATACCACCATGCTGTTCTACCCGGGTGTGATGATCAGCCGAACCCGCTCGCGAGGGGGGCTGATGCCAACCTGGGGCGATTCGCAGCGCTACTCGGTAGACTATTCGAATACGGCCTGGGGTTCCGACGTGGATTTCTCCGTGCTACAGGCGCAAAACGTCTGGATTCGGACTTTGTACGATCGCCACCGTTTTGTGATGCGCGCCAATTTGGGCTGGATAGAAACCGGTGACTTCGACAAAGTTCCGCCGGATTTGCGTTTCTTCGCCGGGGGCGATCGCAGTATTCGCGGCTATAAATACAAATCTATTTCGCCTAAAGACAGCGACGGCAATCTTAAAGGTGCCTCAAAACTGGCAACCGGATCGCTGGAGTACCAGTATAACGTCACCGGCAAATGGTGGGGGGCGGTATTTGTCGATAGCGGCGAGGCGGTGAGTGATATTCGCCGTAGCGATTTCAAAACCGGGACCGGGGTCGGCGTGCGCTGGGCGTCGCCGGTTGGGCCTGTCAAACTCGATTTTGCCATACCGGTCGGTGACAAAGACGAACACGGTTTACAGTTTTATATCGGTCTGGGGCCTGAATTATGAGTTTATGGAAGAAAATAAGCCTCGGGGTGTTGATTTTCATTGTGCTGTTACTGGCGAGCGTCGCGTTTCTGGTCGGGACGACGACGGGGCTGCATCTGGTGTTCAGTGCGGCGAACCGCTGGGTGCCGGGGCTGGAAATTGGGCAGGCCACCGGTGGCTGGCGGGATTTATCATTGAAAAATATCCGCTATGAGCAGCCGGGCGTCGCGGTACATGCGGGCGAAATTCATCTGGCCGTCGGGCTTGGTTGCCTGTGGCACAGTAGCCTGTGCGTCAATGATCTGGCGCTAAAAGACATTAATGTCGCTATCGACAGCAAAAAAATGCCGCCTTCCGCACCGGCGCAAGAAGAGGAAGAAAGCGGACCGCTGAACCTCTCCATGCCCTGGCCCATCACGCTGTCGCGCGTGGCGCTGAATAACATCAATATCAAGATTGATGGCACTACCGTTTCGGTGCTGGATTTTACCTCCGGGCTGACATGGCAGGAGAAAAACCTGACCCTGAAACCGACGCGGCTTCAGGGGTTGCTGATTGCGCTGCCGAAGGTCGCCGACGTGGCGCAGGAAGAGGTGGTTGAACCTAAAATCGAGAAACCTCAACCAGATGAAAAGCCGCTTGGCGAAACGCTAAAAGATCTGTTTGCAAAACCGGTAATGCCGGAGATGACCGATGTTCACCTGCCGCTCAATCTGAATATCGAGTCATTTCGCGGCGAGCAGCTACGCGTTACCGGCGATACCGATCTCACGGTGCGCACGATGCTGCTTAAAGTCAGCAGTATCGACGGTAATATGAAGCTGGATACTCTGGATATCGACGCCAACCAGGGCACGGTGAAAGCCTCCGGTACGGCGCAGCTCGCCAATAACTGGCCGGTCGATATTACGCTCAACAGTACGCTGAATATCGATCCGCTAAAGGGTGAAAAGATAAAACTTAAGGTCGGCGGCGCGCTACGCGAACAACTGGAGGTTGGGGTGAACCTTTCCGGGCCGATGGATGTCGCGCTTCGCGCCCAGACGCGGCTGGCGGAGGCCGGTTTACCGCTCAATCTTGAAGTCGTCAGCCAACGTATTGCCTGGCCGTTCACGGGCGATACCCAATTTCAGGCTGACGATCTGAAGCTCAAACTGAGCGGTAAGATGACCGACTATACGTTGTCGATGCGAACCGCCGTGAAAGGACAAGATATTCCGCCTGCGACCATCACGCTGGATGCCAAAGGGAATGAGCGGCAGATTAATCTTGATAAACTTACCGTCGCCGCTCTGGAAGGCAAAACTGAACTGAAAGCGCTGGTAGACTGGCAGCAGGCGATTAGCTGGCGTGGTGAACTGACGCTGAATGGCATCAATACCGCCAAAGAGATCCCGGACTGGCCCGCGAAGCTTAACGGCGTAATGAAAACCAAAGGCAGTCTCTACGGCGGTACCTGGCAGATGGATGTTCCGGAGCTCAAGCTGACCGGCAATGTGAAGCAGAACAACGTTAACGTCAACGGGACGCTAAAGGGCAACAGCTACATGCAGTGGACGATCCCGGGGCTGCACCTTGCGCTGGGCCCAAACAGCGCCGATGTAAAAGGCGAGCTTGGCGTTAAGGAGCTGAATCTTGATGCCACCATCGATGCGCCAGGGCTGGATAATGCGCTGCCAGGGCTGGGCGGCACCGCAAAAGGTATCGTTAAAGTCCGCGGTACGGTAGAAGCGCCGCAGTTGCTGGCGGATATCACCGCCCGCGGTCTGCGTTGGCAGGCGTTGTCTATCGCCCAGGCGCGCATCGAGGGCGATATTAAATCCACCGATCAGATAGCGGGCCATCTCAACGTTCGCGTAGAGCGGATTTCGCAGCCCGATGTTAACATCAATCTGGTGACGCTTGACGCCAAAGGCAGCGAGAAGCAGCATCAGCTACAGCTCCGCGTTCAGGGAGAGCCGGTATCCGGCCAACTCTCTCTGAGTGGCAGTTTCGATCGCGATGCGGCGCGCTGGAAAGGGACGTTAAGCGACACCCGCTTCCAGACGCCAGTGGGGCCATGGTCGTTGACCCGCGCGATTGCGCTGGACTACCGCAATAAAGAACAGAAAATCAGTATCGGGCCACATTGTTGGCTGAACCCGAACGCCGAGCTGTGCATACCGCAAACCATTGATGCGGGCGCCGCAGGACGAGCGGTGGTCAATCTCAACCGCTTTGATCTGGCGATGCTGAAGCCATTTATGCCTGATACCACTCAGGCCAGCGGGATCTTTAGCGGGAAAGCGGACGTGTCGTGGGACACCACCAAAGAGGGATTGCCGCAGGGGAAGGTCACGCTTTCCGGTCGTAACGTGAAGGTTACGCAGACCGTCAATGACGCGCCGTTACCGGTCGCGTTTGAGACGCTGAACCTCAACGCCGATCTGCACAATAATCGCGCCGAGCTGGGATGGCTGATTCGCCTGACGAACAATGGTCAATTCGATGGCCAGGTGCAGGTAACCGATCCTCAGGGGCGGCGCAATCTCGGCGGTAACGTCAACATGCGCAATATCAATCTGGCGATGGTCAACCCTATCTTTTCGCGTGGCGAAAAAGCGGCGGGAATGTTAAACGCCAGACTACGCCTGGGCGGTGATGTGCAAAGCCCGCAGTTGTTTGGTCAGTTGCAGCTTAGCGCGCTGGATATTGACGGTAATTTTATGCCGTTTGAGATGCAGCCGAGCCAGTTCACCATGAACTTTAGCGGTACGCGTTCGACGCTCGCCGGTATCGTGCGAACGCAACAAGGGCAAATTAACCTGAACGGCAACGCCGACTGGAGTCAGATTGACAACTGGCGCGCGCGGGTGACGGCGAAAGGCAGTCGGGTGCGGATTACCGTTCCGCCGATGGTGCGCCTGGATGTCTCGCCGGATGTGGTCTTTGACGCGACGCCCTCACTGTTCACGTTGGATGGTCGTGTGGACGTTCCGTGGGCGCGAATTGTGGTGCATGACCTACCGGAGAGCGCGGTCGGCGTCTCCAGCGATGTGGTCATGCTCAACAATAACCTGCAACCAGAAACGCCGCAGACAGCGTCTATTCCCATCAACAGTAATCTGACGGTACACGTCGGCAACAACGTGCGCATCGACGCCTTCGGGCTTAAAGCGCGTTTGACCGGCGATTTGAAAGTTGCGCAGGATAAGCAGGGGCTGGGGCTGAATGGTCAAATCAATATTCCTGACGGCCGATTCCGCGCCTACGGCCAGGACCTGCTTGTCCGTAAAGGCGAGCTGCTGTTCTCCGGCCCGCCGGATCAGCCGCTGCTTAATATCGAAGCGATCCGTAACCCTGACGCCACCGAAGACGATGTCATTGCGGGCGTGCGCGTCACAGGCACTGCTGATGAACCCAAGGCGGAAATCTTCTCCGATCCAGCGATGCCGCAGGCTGAAGCGCTTTCTTATCTGCTGCGTGGGCAGGGGTTGGACAGCAATCAGAGCGATAGCGCGGCAATGACCTCCATGCTTATTGGCCTGGGGGTTGCGCAAAGTGGTCAGGTTGTGGGTAAAATCGGAGAGACATTTGGCGTAAGTAATTTGGCGCTGGACACGCAAGGGGTGGGCGATTCGTCTCAGGTCGTGGTCAGCGGCTATGTACTGCCGGGTCTACAGGTGAAGTATGGTGTAGGGATATTTGACTCTCTGGCGACGCTCACGTTACGTTATCGCCTGATGCCTAAGCTATATCTGGAAGCAGTGTCTGGCGTAGATCAGGCACTTGATTTGCTCTATCAGTTTGAGTTTTAGCAATGCGAATATTTGTCTATGGCAGTTTACGACAGAAACAAGGCAACAGTCACTGGATGACCAATGCCCAATTGCTTGGCGATTACCGTATCGATAACTACCAGTTGTATAGTCTGGGCCACTATCCAGGCGCTGTTCCGGGAAACGGATCGGTACACGGCGAAGTTTATCGAATTGATAACGCCACGCTGGCCGAACTTGATGCTTTGCGCACCAGGGGCGGTGAATACGCACGCCAGTTAATCCTGACACCGTACGGCAGCGCATGGATGTATGTATACCAACGTCCTGTGGATGGATTAACTCTGATTGAAAGCGGTGACTGGTTAGACAGAAACCAGCCCTGAACTGAACACGCCACCCTCGGGTGGCGTTGTTTTTTTACATCCAGGCTGATGGCGCTAACGCTTATCAGGCCTACGCTATCCGGCAGGTATAAAAAAACCCTGACGCGCCGATAACTGGCGCTCAGGGTTTTTCCGCAACCAAAGACTTATTTCTTCGCTGCGCGCTCGAAGGAGGCAACGATTTCCGCTTTAGCCGCTTCGGCGTTGTCCCATCCGTCCACTTTCACCCATTTGCCTTTTTCGAGATCTTTATAGTGCTCGAAGAAGTGAGTGATCTGCGCTTTCAGCAGTTCCGGCAGGTCGTTCACATCTTTAATGTGATCGTACTCTTTGCTCAGTTTGGTGTGTGGTACGGCAACCAGTTTCGCATCTTCACCGGATTCGTCGGTCATTTTCAGTACGCCAACCGGACGGCAACGGATGACGGCGCCTGGCTGCAGCGGGTACGGCGTCGGGACCAGAACGTCTACCGGGTCGCCGTCCAGAGACAGGGTATGGTTGATGTAGCCGTAGTTGCACGGATAGAACATCGCGGTGGACATGAAGCGGTCAACGAACAGCGCGCCGCTCTCTTTGTCAACTTCGTATTTGATCGGATCTGCGTTAGCCGGGATCTCAATAACGACGTAGATATCTTCCGGCAGTTCTTTACCCGCCGGGACGTTGAGTAAGCTCATGTCTGTTTCCTTTGAATTTATGACAAACAAGTGGCGAGTATTATAGCCAACTCACGCCGAAAGTCTTCGCTTGTTTTTGTTTTCACTTCTCTTCACGCGTGCGTTGCTTGTCATTTTTATGACAAGAAAGTCCATAAGTTTAGCCGCTTTTTTAATAGGAAAATGGGAATAAATATAAACATTTAATTAACATTGCATTTGCTTTTTTGAGGTGTGATGTAGCGCAATTTGTTACATGGGTGATTGTCTATGGTTTTTCCCGCGATGGTTTTTTCGCCAATACAATTCCCCTACGAGGATGCCCTTATATGGAAGCGCTTACTTTTAGTGACAACAGTTTCGGCAGCCATGCCGTCTATGGCGTTCGCCGCTCCCTTAACCATAGGATTTTCGCAAGTTGGATCGGAATCCGGCTGGCGCACTGCGGAAACGAATGTGGCGAAAAGCGAGGCTGAAAAACGCGGCATTACGCTGAAGATCGCCGACGGTCAGCAAAAGCAGGAAAATCAGATCAAAGCAGTACGTTCTTTTGTGGCCCAGGGCGTAGATGCGATCTTCATTGCACCGATAGTGGCGACTGGCTGGGAGCCGGTACTCAAAGAGGCTAAGGATGCGGAGATCCCGGTTTTTCTACTCGATCGTTCTCGGCGAATTTGATGGGAATCTCCATGCGAAGCGTCATGATTCGTATTTATATGTTGTCGACCGGTTTAGCGACGCTGCCGGGATCGTATTTTCCATTTATACCCAGGCGGGCGTCGGGGTGGAACTGGACGCCATTGCGTCGGTGGTGATCGGCGGTACGCTGCTGAGCGGCGGGGTAGGTACGGTACTGGGGACGTTATTTGGCGTCGCTATCCAGGGGCTGATTCAGACCTATATTATCTTTGATGGTACGCTAAGTTCCTGGTGGACAAAAATCGCTATCGGCGTTCTGTTATTTATTTTTATCGCGCTACAGCGAGGACTAACGGTACTGTGGGAGCATCGCCAGAGTTCGCCGGTGAGGCGTATAGCCGACAATAGCTAAACTTTTTTCGGTTGTAGTCGATAGGTTTTGTTAAGCCAAATTCAACTCTACAACTGGAATATAACAATGCCAAAAATCCTTTCTATTCGAGCCAGCTTGCTGGCGTTATTGTCTTCCCTGACGCTGCTTTTATTGCTAACGGGGAGTATGGGACTCTATGCTTCAGCGCGTGTTATCACCTCCTGGGCATACTATGGCGTGATGAGCGCCGCAACGTTGGTTGCGCTGGGCCTGTTATGGGTGATGTGGCTGATGCTGCGTAATAAGTTGCTGTATCCGTTGGATAACGTAGTGGAACAGCTAGAGCGGTTGGCGACCGGCGATTTAACGCCTGTTGACTATCAACCTGCCTGCGTCGAGTTTAACCGCCTTAATACCGCGATGGCGGATATGCGCGCCGCGCTGAGCAATTCCGTGAGGCGCGTGCGTGATGCCAGTTCACAGATTGACATCGGTAGCCGGGAATTAACGGCAGGTAATGTTCATCTTGCTACGCGAACCGAGTCGACCGCGACATCGCTCGAACAGACTGCTGCCAGCATGGAAGAATTGACGGCAACGGTGAAGCAGAATGCGGAAAACGCGGAACAAGCACATCAACTGGCGAAAACCGTGTCTGATACCGCCGATCGCGGCAGCGAAATGGTGTGCTACGTTATCGAAAAAATGCGCGATATATCAGGGAGTTCTAATCGCATCGCCGATATTCTCAGTGTGATTGACGGCATTGCTTTTCAGACTAACATCCTGGCGCTGAATGCGTCAGTAGAAGCGGCGCGCGCAGGTGAACAAGGGCGCGGCTTTGCCGTAGTTGCCGGAGAGGTTCGTCATTTAGCCAGCCGTAGCGCCGAGGCGGCAAAAGAGATTCGCACGTTGATTAGTGATTCGCAAACACAGGTGGGCGAAGGAAGCGAGCTGGCGCAGCAGGCTGGCGAAACCATGGATGAAATTGCGACCGAAGTTTTACGCATGACTAAATTGATGCGCGAAATCGCTAATGCGTCCCGCGAGCAGAGCCGGGGTATTGAGCAGGTCAATATTGCCGTCAGCCAGATGGATGAAACGGCGCAGCAGAACGCAGCGTTGGTACAACAATCATCCGCCGCAACGCGCTCTCTGGAGGAACAATCGCACGTATTAGTGGAGGCTGTTGCCACGTTTAAACTGCAAACGGCGTAACCGCAAATTGTAGGCCGGATAAGGCGAAGCCGCCATCCGGCAATCGGCAACGCCACGCTTTTTCTCCGGCCTACATGCGGGCCTTTGCCCGAACGGATTACGCGTCCGGGAATACCCGGATAAAGCGTTCCACATCTTCAACCATATGGCGATTACCGACGAAGAATGAGCGGCGCTGGTGCAGGCTTTCCGGGATGATATCCAGAATACGCTCTTTACCATCGCTCGCTTTGCCGCCGGCCTGTTCCGCGAGGAACGCCATCGGGTTGCACTCATACAGTAGACGCAGTTTTCCCTGCGGGTGGCTGGCGGTGCTCGGGTAGAGATAGATGCCGCCTTTTAGCAGGTTGCGGTGAAAATCGGCCACCAGAGAGCCAATGTAACGCGAGGTATAAGGGCGGCTTGTTGAACTATCCTCTTCCTGGCAGAATTTGATGTACTTCTTCACGCCATTCGGGAACTTAATGTAGTTGCCTTCGTTAATAGAGTAGGTTTTACCCTTTTCCGGAAAACGCATACGTTCCTGGCACAGACAGAACACGCCCAGCGACGGATCGTAGGTGAAAGCGTGTACGCCGCAGCCAGTGGTGTAAACCAGCATGGTGGAAGAGCCATACACGACATATCCCGCAGCGACCTGCTTGTTGCCGGGTTGCAGGAAATCTTCTTCGGTGACCGGCGTGCCAACGGGCGTCACGCGACGATAAATTGAGAAAATCGTACCGACAGAGACGTTAACGTCGATGTTAGAAGAGCCATCCAGAGGGTCCATCAGCACTACATATTTCGCGTGTTCGCAGCCTTCAAAGACGACGATTTCGTCCTCTTCTTCCGATGCGATGCCCGCTACAATATCGCGCGCTTTTAGTGCAGCTTTCAGTTTCTCGTTCGCGAACAGATCGAGTTTCTGCTGAACCTCGCCCTGTACGTTCTCAGCACCGCTGGCACCCAGGATATCGACCAGACCGGCCTTGTTGATATCGCGGTGGATGATCTTGGCGCCCAATTTTATTGCCGACAGCAAAGCAGTGAGCTCACCGGTAGCCTGAGAGAACTCGTGCTGCTTTTCGACAATAAATTCACCTAACGTTTTCATAACACTTTCCCTGCAATTGATTGGAGTAAAGCGACCGTAACAATCTTAACAAACATTTCAGATGATGCGCTCAGGTGAATCGCGCCAGCAAAGTACAGATTTACCTGAAATGCGTTTCTCACTTGCCAGACATGTGCGTAAAATGTCTCGCAGATAAAAAAAGGATAGTGACGTATGCGCATTCATATTTTGGGAATTTGTGGCACTTTCATGGGTGGACTGGCGATGCTCGCTCGCTCGCTTGGTCATGAAGTAACGGGGTCGGACGCCAATGTGTATCCGCCGATGAGTACTTTACTTGAGAAGCAAAGGATTGATCTGATTCAGGGTTATGACGCCAGCCAGCTCGATCCTCAGCCGGATCTGGTGATTATCGGCAATGCGATGACGCGCGGGAATCCGTGCGTGGAAGCGGTACTGGAAAAAAACATTCCCTTTATGTCTGGTCCACAGTGGCTGCACGATTTTGTGTTGCGCGATCGCTGGGTACTGGCGGTCGCCGGTACTCACGGTAAAACCACGACCGCAGGCATGGCGACCTGGATACTGGAATCGTGCGGGTACAAGCCGGGATTCGTTATCGGCGGCGTACCGGGCAACTTTGAGGTTTCCGCGCGGCTGGGCGAAAGTCCGTTCTTTGTTATCGAAGCGGATGAGTACGACTGCGCGTTCTTTGATAAACGTTCTAAATTTGTGCATTACTGCCCGCGTACGTTGATCCTCAATAATCTTGAGTTTGATCATGCCGACATTTTCGACGATCTGAAAGCGATCCAGAAGCAGTTCCATCATCTGGTGCGCATTGTGCCAGGGCAGGGACGGATCATTTGGCCCGAAAACGATATCAATATAAAACAAACCATGGCGCTGGGCTGCTGGAGCGAGCAGGAGCTGGTGGGCGAGCAGGGGCACTGGCAGGCGAAGAAGCTGACTACCGATGCTTCCGAGTGGGAAGTGTGGCTGGACGGCGAAAAAGTCGGCGATGTGAAATGGGGACTGGTGGGCGAGCACAATATGCATAATGGGCTGATGGCGATTGCCGCCGCGCGCCACGTGGGCGTCGCGCCCGCTGAAGCGGCCAGCGCGCTGGGGTCATTTATTAACGCCCGCCGCCGCCTGGAACTGCGCGGGGAAGCTTACGGCGTAACGGTCTATGACGATTTCGCCCATCACCCGACGGCGATTCTGGCAACGCTGGCGGCCTTACGCGGTAAAGTCGGAGGTACGGCGCGTATCATTGCGGTGCTTGAGCCGCGTTCTAACACCATGAAGATGGGGTTATGCAAGGATGACCTGGCGCCGTCGTTAGGGCGTGCGGATGAAGTTTTCCTGCTTCAGCCGCCGCATATTCCGTGGCAGGTTTCGGAAGTGGCGGACGCCTGCGTACAGCCTGCTCACTGGAATGGCGATGTCGATACTCTGGCGGATATGGTAGTGAAAACTGCACAGCCTGGCGATCATATTCTGGTGATGAGCAATGGAGGTTTCGGTGGCATCCATCAGAAATTGTTGGATGGCCTGGCGAATAAGGCATTGTTGTAACAATATTATATTAACGCACTATAAAGTGATCTTTATAGTGCGTAATATTATTTAATATACCTTTTAAGTTGATCTCTTAATATATTTTAAAATCGTCACCATTCATAATCCTAGTGAATGCACCCCTTCTAAACATCCCATTCTTATATTAATTTATTCTGAAAATGATACTTCAAGCTTCTGCATTCCTTGAACATATAAGTCCCACAATGGATGATAGTGCTATTAATTTTACTCTAACGCAAGGTCATTTTTATGGAAGAAAGCAACCCATGGCCAACATTTGTTGATGCATTTTCGACAGTATTAAGTATCTTTATTTTTCTGACGCTTCTATTCATATTGAATAGTATGGTCGTAATGTATGAGAGTTCACAAAAAGTTTATGCTCAGTTTAAAGCTGAAGTGCAGCAAAACAGCCAGTCTGAAACTGTAAGCGTTGAAAATAAAAAAGAATATAACGTCTCAAAGGATGGTGTTTTTATTAAGGATGCAACTAATCACTCATCTTTAATTTTTAGTAAAGATAAAGTCATTATTAGTTATGATCCCAATAAGTGGCAGATATCAGAAAATGAACTAAAGCAGATAGTTGACTGGATTGGTAGTGAAGATCATGTCAGCATTGTGGCGACAAACGGCAATAACTTGCCTGTATCTGATGAAATTAAAATTGCCTATGAGAGAGCTGTCTTGCTGGCAAAATCTCTTGAAATTAATAAACATGAATTGAAGCTTTCAATTGAAGTGGCATCAGGCTCAAATAGCAGTAATGGACAAATAATAATCTACAAGGGAACAAAATGATTTCAATAAAGAATAAATTCAGCATACTTATAATTCCAATTTTATCTTTGGTGGTTGCATTAATTCCCGCTATGTTTTTATTTTCTCCTTATCTAAGAGGATATATATTCTCAACATACAGAGCGAGTGCTATATTCAATACTGCAATTCTTACTATTTATAGCATTGGTGCTTTTGTTAGTTTCTACTCGATAGTTGAAGTTGGACGTGCCAGATTTATTTTAAGTAGTGGGGATGGAGATAAAAACTGTCGATTGATCTCTAATCTTAATAAGGTTTTTTATTCCGCTGAATACCCCAATGCAGGTTCATTGATATCAAGTGCCAATGAAAGCGCCTTTAAGACAAAAACGCAAAGGTTGTCATTGATTCACACTTGTATGAATACATCAACCATGATGGGGCTGCTTGGCACGTTTTTTGGTTTGTCTGTAACGGTTGCATCTGTTGTTGTCTTATTAGACAAATCAGGCCTTGGAGGTGGGGGCGGAAACAGTAGCGAGATATTAGATGTTATCGTTAATATCATGAAATCCCTTTCTGCCCCACTTCGTGGGATGAATATTGCTTTTGTGGCTTCTATTTATGGCGTAGTTAGTGCCATCCTCTTAGGCGTACAGACAATTATATGTCGGAGCGCCTACAATTCACTTTTTTATTGTTTAAGAGAGATGTCAATTGAATACCTTAAGAGAAATGATGAGCAAATAGATTTAAATAATAACAGAGTTAATACAGGCAGAATTATTGCAAAGGGTATTAATAGTATTCTTGAACAGGTAATTAATCTAAATAACACAACTGATAAACAATATAATATTACTGCTGAGGTATTGTCTGGGATTGATATGAATATGTCCCGTATCAACTCTTGCCTTTCAAGTATTAATGATGTTTTGGTAATTTTGAGTCAGGAACAGGTTATCCTTAAGTCTGGTATTGATTCTGCAAAAAAAATGATTAGCGAAGGTATTTGTTTGCAGATGAAAAATCACCAGGAATATAGCAATAAATGCAATGATATCCTCAAAGGAAATTTATCGATAGCGGCAGAAATAGACAGTATTAGTGGGCAACAGGAAAAAAACCATCTTGAACACCTTGACATGCTAAAAGAAAATGCAACTGAAAATAAAATGTATGCAGATATTCTCTTAAAAGAAATGGAGTCAAGTCATTCAACATTTTATCCTTTGTTTGAAAAATTAGTAGAAATGCATAAAGCTTTAACAAGTAAGGTTACTAAATAATGTCAACATCTAAAGTTAATTATGCATTATTTGCTTTTGCATCGCTTTTCTCAATGCCATCGTTTTCTTCAGGGCAAAATATCTATGCGCTATCAACTTTGATTAAGGATGGGATTACTTCATCAAGTTCTGTGGCCTCAGCAAAATGGGGTTCTGAAGCAAAAAGAGAAGATATTAATATCGCAAAGTCATCATTATATCCGACATTAGATATGACATCAGAGGTTGCTCGTGCATATGAGAAAGGCTCTACGCGCACCACTGAAGACAATGTAAAAAATCAGATCATGCTAAATTATCGCATACTTGATTTTGGTGTAAGAGATCAGTTAATTGATGAGAGTAATAATGAATGGAATTCTGCAAATTATATATATCTGGATCGTGAGAGTGAAATTGCAGGGAAAGTGACGAAAAGTTTCTTAACCGTGAATAAACAAAAAGAACTACTGGATATTATCCAAAATGAATTGAGCTACTATCATGACCGCT
The DNA here is from genome assembly GCF_008692785.1 of Salmonella enterica subsp. diarizonae. Classification (GTDB taxonomy): domain Bacteria; phylum Pseudomonadota; class Gammaproteobacteria; order Enterobacterales; family Enterobacteriaceae; genus Salmonella; species Salmonella diarizonae. The sequence goes on along the minus strand of NZ_VXJV01000010.1, from coordinate 59,019 downwards.
TGCATGATTTTGAATATCTTGTGAAATCTGGCGAGTCGACCGAGTCAGATCTAAAAAAAATACAGGCTTCAATTGATTCATTAAATGTCCAAAAGATAAATGTTAACGAAAAGCTTGATGATGAACTTAATACGCTAAATATATATACTAATGATCGGATATCCAGAAATAATCTGACTAGTGTACCATCGGCAATTAGTAAATACAGGTTTAATATGGATGGTGAAGCATTTTTATCACTTATATTGAAGCAGAATTCTAAAGTTCTTAGTGCAGATAAAAAAATTGATGCTGCAAAAGCAGAGTATATAGCATCAAAAGATAAATTCTTTCCAACAGTGGACTTCCAGGCTGGCTATACAGACAACACACCATCAAATGATTCTGATATTGATGACTATAAAGATGAATTTCGAGTTGGAGTAAAAGTTGGCTGGAATATTTTTAATGGGTTTAAGGATGTTTCTGATGCTAACAAAAGACGCGATATGTTGAATAAGACTCTCGCAGACCGGGATGATTTACTTAAAGAAGTTACGCTGAAAATAAAATCTAATGCCGCGCAGTATCGCTCTGGTATTGAATCTTTAAAATTGGCAAATCAATCATGCCGCAATGCCCGAGATTTGACATCTCTTTATGAGCAGGAGTTTAAAATTGGTCAAAAATCTTTACTTGATCTGGTCACTAGCCGTAGTGAACTCTTTCGCGCATGCTCAGAAATTATTGAAAGCCAATATCAGGTATACACAGCCAATTTGGACCAAATGTTATTAGGCGATATGCTAATAAAAACTATTAATGAAAATGAAAATGTATACCGTTGATGTAGACTCCATACACTCAGTTCGTATAATGCAGTGGCTTATTGTCTTTCTGCTTATTTTGTTGGGCATTTCTTCCTCGGCTGAAATTAATGCGGTTGTTCACGGGGAAGGTAATGTTGTTAACCGTTCAAACTCTCAGGTAGTTTCACTGAGTAAGGGGGGTGTAATTGCGGATTTATACTGCCATGAAGGCGATTATGTTCATAAAGGACAAGAACTGGCAAAGATAATTAACCACGATATAGATAAGGATTTCGAACAAAAGAAAGTTAAAGCGAAGCAACTTCAGAAAAAGATCAATGATCTTTCATATTTTATTTCAAATAATTTAAATGTAATTGATTATTTTAATTATGCAAATGTTGACGATCCTGAAATAATTAGTAATTCGAAGACTATCAATGATCAAATACAGTCAAAGCAAAGTGAAAGTAAAGGTGCTGAAAGTGAAATTCATGGTCTTGAGGAAGAAGTAAAAAATAAAAAAGAAGAATATAACCTGAGCGCTAAAGAAATAAACATCATTGAACCATTGGTGAAAAAAGGTATAAGTCCACTAAGTAATTTATTAGTTAAAAAACAAAGTGCTGTTCGTCTTCAATCTGAGATTTCAGAAATAAATAATCAAATTGTTAGTAAAAATAACTTTATTGATCTTAAAGGTAACGAGATCTCGACCATCAGGCAAGACTATTTACACTCAATTCAAAAAAAACTACAAGATAGTGAAAATGATTTGTCAATCTTGAATGCTGAGCTAAAAATTATCGGTTTACAACGTTCTGAGAATATTGTTCACTCCCCTGTTGAAGGCGTTATATATAATGTAAATAAAAATGCGATGACTATTGGTGGGGTTATTTCACCGACAGAAATGTTATTCGAGATTAAACCTGTTGATAAGCATATCAGGGCTGAGGTGAAAATTAATCCGAAGTACCGCGATCAAATTTTTGTTGGTGAAAAAACAACAATTTCAATCGAGTCAATTGTAAACTCCAGGCGTCAACCATATCCGGCAATAATTGAAAGTATTAGCCCTGATATTATTGAATCTAAGGATAATGCCGGGTTGAAAGAATATTATAAAGTTATGGTTGAGTTTTATGTTTCCGACAGTGCTTTATCAAATATTAAACCGGGAATGATCGTTGATGCAAATATTATAACTGGTAAGCATACGATTCTTGATTATCTTATGTCACCTATTGCTAAAACATTTAAAGGGGCGCTCTCAGAGCCGTTACCTTCTGACCATCGATAAGGAGTTTTATTATGGAAAATTATTACGTAAGCAATAATTCAAATGTTGATTTGACTAAGTATGGTTCGCTTTCTGATGCAAAAATTTCCATAAATGGGTCAGATCTTATTGTTAAATTTGAATCAAATGAGATCCATATTATAAATGGTGCGCTTTATTCATCGCTAAATGGATCGGGTATTGTCGTTACGTTTTCGGATACTGCAGTTGCGGGGAAAACACTTCTTGATAAAGTTGATCTGCAGAATGTCAATCTTACGCATTTAAGTCAGGATGTCATCAATAATCAACATACTCAAAATATCGATAAAGAAGAACTTGAAAAAGAACTTGCGAAAACAAAAGAGGAGCTCAAACATCTTGCTGAACATGTCAAACAGGAGCAACACTCTGAGCATTCCCTTCTTCAGGAAATGCATCAGATATTACAGCAAGATGCCAGGCAGCAAGATTTTTCTAATCCACAATCTGATGTTCATTTGAAGGATTTTGATTTTGAGTATGATGAGCAGATGGACAACGTCGAGCAGCGCGAATTTATGGTTTTATCAGACCCCTCAAGCTCAGTCAGTGCTCCTCCTGAGACACCGAGCGGCGGTAATTTGCCTTCTATCACGTTGGAGTTGGTTGACAGTAGTGATAGTGGCGTTGCACGTGATAATGTTACCAATGATATCTGTCCTATGGTTGCAGGAAAATCGCAAGCGGACAGCATTGTCTATATTTCAATTAATGGGGTAGTGGTTGGTGAAACAACAACGGACGCTTCAGGTAATTTTTCATATATAATTGATAGAAATCTTCCTGATGGAAGCTACTCCGTTCAGGCAACGACAATATATCCATCCGGTGCTCAGGAAAAATCAGGTATCAATATTACTATTGACACTCATGTATCAGTTCCTGAGATTAGTCTTGCGCTAAATAATGATACAGGAATAAGTAATGTCGATGGTGTGACAAATATTAACTCTCCCGTGTTAACTATATCTAATATAGATCCTGATGCTGCATCGGTTAAGGCCACTATTACCAATGATAATGGGGAGTTGATATCCGCTTCAACAGCATCAGAAAATGATGATGGAACCTGGTCTTTTAATGTTGGTCAGCAACTTCCTGATGGCGTTTATGTGATTTCAGTTACTGTGACCGATATTGCTGGTAATTCAGCAACATCAGTACCCGTTGATATCAGAATTGATACAACGATTTCACCCGTCACGGCAAATTTACTTTCATCAGATGATACGGGAAGCAGCAGTATTGATGGCATTACAATGCATAAAAATGTCTCCGTGACAGGTAATGCTGAGTCCGGTAGTATAATAACTATTTATGATAGCAATGGAATACCTGTCAGTACTACAACTGCAGATAATGAAGGGCATTGGGAAGTTACATTAAATTCATTGCCAGAAGGTAGTAATATTTTCACTATTACATCACAAGATGCAGCGGGTAATATTTCGGAAACTGTAATAAATATTGACTGTGATACTTCAACATTTGTTACTAATTTGACTATTACTGATGAAACAAATAGTGGAGCATTAACCGATCTTATTACGAATAATTCGTCTCCGGTGATTACAGCAAATGGTGAAGTTGGATCATCAGTTGATATCATAGTCAATGGTGTCAAAGTTGACACCATATCGGTTGGCGATGATGGGGTTATTACTTATGAGCTTAAATCTCTTCCTGATGGGGAATACTCCGTACAGCTGGTAACAACAGATGTGGCAGGAAATACGGCAACCTCTGAGGCTATTTCTGTCACAGTCGATACTCATATCAGTCAATTCTCTATTAGTATGAGCTCTCTGACGAATGACACTACACCCGCATTGTCTGGAAAGGGTGAGGCAGGGTCTACAATTGATGTTTATGTAGATGGTAGACATGTTGATGAATTGGCCGTTGATTCAAACGGGAACTGGTCTACTAATCTGTCATTAGGTCCTGATGGCGTATATTCTGTTTCCGTTGTTATCACCGACATCGCCGGTAACACTGAGACAAAAACAGCCTCTTTAACACTTGATACACATATTGATACTCCCACTATTGTATTTCCCGCATCGCAAGATTCGGCAGATCCAACAGACATGATTACAAATGTCTCTAAACCTACTTTCTCTGGCGAGGGTGAAGTAGGAGACACAATTACCGTTTATGTGGATGGTAAAAGCTATGCGACGACAACGGTTGATTCACAAGGAAATTGGACATATGAATTTTCTAATTCCTTAAGCGATGGGGCGCATAGTATTTATGTTGTTGCTAACGATGCTGCTGGAAATAGAGCCACATCGGATACAATTTCACTGACTATTGATACGGTTGCCCAAATTAATACGCCAACACTGGTTTCAGATGATGGGCTTTATAATAACGATAATATCACAGGCAATAATAACCCCGGTTTTAAAATTTCAGGCGAAGTCGGTGAGACAGTTATTATCTATCTGGATGGTAAGCCGGTCGATACGATTGTTTTAACGCAATCATCGCAAAATTGGCAATATACTCAAACATTAGATGATGGTGTGCATACCTTACAATATTCAGTCACTGATGTTGCAGGGAATACCAGTATTTCAGATGTTACAAATTTTACAATCGATACACACTATGATGCAACGCTTCTGGTGACCTCTGTTGAAGGAGTACAGGTTACTGCAAATACCGATGTGATATATATTACAGATAATCCTGCGACAATTTCTTTAAACGGTGAGGGGGAGGCCGATAGCAAAATCACTATTTATATTGATGGGGTACAAGTTGCCTCCGTATTGGCCGATAATTCGGGTAACTGGCAGGCAGATATTGATTCTGGAAAATTTCCCCCACAAGAGAACGCCTCAGTACAAATTATTTCGGAAGACGTTGGTGGTAACACTTCAGAAGTTGATTACACCATTCGTGTTGATAATCAAGTTGATGGTCTGACATTACAACTTGATAATCCAATAGCCAATACTTCTGGTGCTGAAGACTCTCCTGTCGTATGGAAATCAAATTCCGAATCGTTAGACTTTAGCGGGACGGGAGAAGCTGGAGCAACCGTCTCTATAATGATAGGTGGCGTTATCGTTGCGTCTTGTATTGTTGACAGCAATGGACAGTGGAGTACTGAATCATCACCTGTCAGTGATGGAACATGGAGCGTTACTATTGAAGAAACGGATGTTGCGGGTAATACAATGGAGTATACGCATGACATTGTTATAGATACCACGCCACCGCAAACACCTGATATTGAGTATTCCTCTTATATTGATGAACAAGGTATTGTTGTTCTTTCTGGTATGGGGGAGCCTGATAGTACTATTTATCTGACTGATAGTGCAGGAAATATCATTGCACAAGCAACGGTTTCTGATGATGGTTCATGGACTCTTTCCGCAAAATATACTTCAGGCACAGATTATTCTGTGTACTCTGTAGATAGCTTTGGGAACCAAAGCCCAGCAGTTGCAGTTAATGGTTCAACAGACGCCAATACCTGGCCCACAGATTCTATAGACAATATTAATCATTTGCTGATTACTAATGCTGATACCCATACGGTTGTTTTTTCCGATATCCCCAACAGTGCTAGCTCTGTTGATATTATATGGCAAGGAAAAACATATGCTTTAGTCCATGATGATGATGGTTCCTGGTCTATTCCTGGTAATGTCGTTCACGAGAATGGAGTTTATGAGGTTAATCTGGCAATCCATTATGCCGACGGAAGCACCTCGTATATGAATGAGTTTGTTGTGGTCGATATTCCTCAGGCTAAAAGTGCTTCTCATCAGGACTTATCTCATGTGTCTGATTTGATACCCCATATGGTCGATCATCATGTTGAACATTCGGGAGGCTTCGATAAGCATAAGTTGGCTGATATATTTCATCATGCCTCTGAGTCTCACCCACACTCAGTTCCAGCTAGCGTTACCCGATCAGAACATACGCCTTTGGAGCATACAAGTATCGATGCGTTTGCACAATTTATGCATAAAATGGAGCATCATTCTTCCGTATCCGAAAAAATCACTGGGCTTAATGACGCTTTTGCTAAGAACCATGAAGGGGAACATAGGGGATTATCTGGTAATCACCAGGTTAATATTATAAGGCATTTTATTACTCACGCGTATAACGAACATATGCATAATGCTGATGAACATCATCATAGTATTCATACCAATCATCATATTTAATCTATTCTTATAGAGTTAATAATGCTTAATATTGTTAGTGATTTATGTATTCGAACAGGCGAATTGATAACTGTACTGTCATGTTTTTGGGGGAGGGCGGAGCCTTCCCCCCCAGAAGTTGATGAAATTGCTGATTCAGAAGTAAAGATTAATGGTGTATTGTTACCTTATGGTATCACGGCTAAGCCTGTGTTAGCGGGATGTATTCATGACATAAGTGCAAAGAATATGCCCCTCATTATTCATGCTGGTGAAGGCCGTTGGTTAGTTGTCGTTAGAGTGATGAAAAATGCGGTCACGGTACTTGGATTAGATAAAAAGTTTCAGGATGTCATCATTGATGATTCTTTTTATAATGGTAAAACAATATTTCATGTTACCCAGAATGAAACCCTTAAAGAAAAAATATCAGTAAAGCGTATGCTTTTTAGACTTATCTCTGAGAACAAAAGTTATTACTGTAGATATTTTTTGGCCTCTTTTCTGTTAGCATTGACTGCGCTAACCATTCCTGTTTTTAGTAGTGTGTTTTATGATAAGTTAATACCTAGTGAGTCTGTTTCTTCGCTGTTCTCGATATGTGGTATTGTAGTGATTATGATACTACTTGAATTGTTTTTACGGACTTCGCGTGATATTAGTCAGTCATTGCTTTCTCGAGCTGATGATGTCACTCTTGATATTAGTTTTATGGAAAATGTTATCCGTACGAACAGCCATTCATACATGGTGTCGACGCTCTATTTCCTCTGGGTCGAGTTTCAGAGAGTTAAGTCTATTATTTTCTATGGGCTTATTCAAAAAGTTGCTGAATTACCTGTATTCATAATCTATGTTACTATTATTTGTATGAATCTCGGATTTGTGGGGCTGGTACCGGTAGTGATGACTATAGTTGGGGTAATATATTCCTGGTACCATAACATATCCATGGATAAACTAGGAAAAGAACAGCAAAATAAAAATCAGTCGCGAGACTCGTGGTTTTCTGAAGTTTTATTTTCTCTTGATTCGGTCAAAAATATAAATAGTGAAAGGTTATTGACTGACTGGGTAGTTATGTCAGAAGATAATTCAATTACCTCATTGAAGATTAAAAGGATGATGTCTACCTATCAGTATATTATGGCATCGATGTCTGGTTTAAATCAACTGTTGATAATGATGTGCTCGTGGTTTTTGGTCGTGCAGGGACGCATTACAACCGGCGCTATTATTTCTTCAGTTATTATTGTTGGGCGTATGTCTTCTATAATGAATTCATTTTCCTCACTGTTTATGTCTGTACTAACAGCAAGAAGAGTTACTCATGACATGGGGGCGCTATTTGATTCACCAACAAGTACTTCTCCAAATTTGTTAACCTATATTAAACCCAAAAATTCTATTCTGGTTAAAAATCTTTCCTGGAAATACGATGATGTTGGACCTGATGTTTTAAGAGAAATCGATCTCGAAATACCCATTGGACAAAAAATTGCAATTGTGGGGGAATGTGGAGCCGGTAAGTCAACTCTGCTTTCACTCATTAGTGGAATGAAATTGCCTCATTCGGGCGCAGTAATTTATGATGGTGTTAGCTCGAATCATTTATCCTCTGATTTTTTCTTTAAAGAAATTAGCTGTATTTACCCTAAAGATGGTTTTTTATCTGGTACCCTTGAATACAATTTTTTGCTTAAGAACAGCACCAATCCGCCTAAGGTTGTAGATGCCTTAAAGTTACTTGGGTGTGATTTTATTCTTAATGACCCTGGCGGTATGAAACGGCATGTTAGCTATATGGAAGAGGGTTTTTCATCGGGGCAATTACAGAAATTGCTTCTGGCAAGAAGTATCAGCGGTTCAGCAAATATCTTTGTTTGGGATGAGCCGACTTCTTCTCTTGACGAGAAAAGTGAAAGCGAATTTTTCAGTAAAATAGATACTATCCTTAAAGGAAAAACACTCGTCATGACAACGCATCGCAAACATTTATTACAATTTTTTGACAGAGTAATTTATTTAAAGAATGGAAAAATTACAGGTGATTATCTGCACGCAGAGCTATTCCCTTAATCAGTACAGTGTACCGCTTTTTTACATTTCTGCTGTTTGACCTGTAAATTAGCCCGCATATACGGGCTAATTTGTGCCAGTTATTTACGTTTTATCTTGGCTCATGCAAATGACTTCAGGCATGATGCCTGCATACCCGGCGCTGATGGAACTCTTTTCAAATTTTCCATGGACGGTACAAGCCTGCGCGCCCGGTATTATATTCTTTTCCAGAAGAAACCTGGCCGCCGTCATGGCGGCTTTTTCATTCACGGGAGTGTCGATGGATAAGAAGATTTGTGTCGTGTGCCTTAGCGTCAGAAAGCCAGCAATGCGTATTTATAAATAACTGGACCGGTAAAAGGCTATCAAGCGCCCACGGCAGGAGTCAGGGAAGTACATTCTGCATCAACGTATTTTCGATTCTGACCGGGATAAAAAAGGCGAGGAGTTTTATATTTTATTGAGTGGATACGCAAGGTTGCCCTTGCGTATCATTTTACTCTTCGTTCTCAGACAGCTCACGCAGATACTGGAAGATCTGACGCGCTGATTTCGGCGGTTTGTTGCCTTCTTTCTCTTTCTTCGCATTGCGGATCAATGAACGAAGCTGTTGACGATCGGCGTTAGGCCACAGGATCAGTACTTCGGCTACTGCGTCATCGCCTTCGACGATCAGACGATCGCGCAGATGCTCAAGCTTGTGAAACAGCACCACCTGCTGATTATGGCGATTCTTTAGCTTGTCCAGCGCCTGGCGAATAGGTTCAACGTCGCGCTGGCGCAGCATCTTTCCGATAAGCTGCAACTGGCGGCGACGTCCTTCCATTTTGATACGCTGGGCCAGTTCAATGGCGTCGCGCAGATCGGCGTCCAGCGGGATCTTATCCAGCGCGTTTTTCCCCAGATCCACCAGTTCCGCGCCCAGGCGTTTTAATTCCTCGGCATCGCGTTTAATTTCACTTTTACTGACCCAGATAATTTCATCGTCTTCGTCTTCGATGTCATCACCGGGAACGTCGTCGAGCCAGTCTTCGGGCTGCTTTGTCATGTCAGGCTCCTTAAAAAAAGAGGCTAATGTTACCAGTTAAGATGCGCACTGAAAAACGGTTCTCTGTTAGACTTCAGAGAAACTCTCTCTACATTATGGCATTTGCAATGAAAGTAATCTCACAAGTTGAAGCGCAGCGTAAGATTCTGGAAGAAGCAGTTTCGACAGCGCTGGAGTTAGCCTCAGGCAAATCGGATGGGGCGGAAGTGGCCGTCAGCAAGACCACCGGCATTAGCGTCAGTACCCGTTATGGTGAAGTAGAGAATGTCGAATTTAATAGCGACGGCGCGCTGGGGATCACCGTTTATCACCAGAACCGCAAAGGCAGCGCTTCCTCGACGGATTTAAGCCCGCAGGCGATTGCCCGCACCGTGCAGGCCGCGCTGGATATCGCTCGTTACACGTCGCCGGACCCGTGCGCAGGCGTGGCGGACAGAGAGCTGCTGGCGTTTGACGCGCCGGATCTGGACTTGTTCCACCCGGCAGAGGTTACGCCAGACGAAGCCATTGAACTAGCCGCGCGTGCGGAGCAGGCTTCTCTAAAGGTGGATAAACGCATTACCAATACCGAAGGCGGTAGCTTTAACAGCCATTACGGCATTAAAGTGTTCGGCAACAGCCACGGTATGTTGCAAGGATATTGCTCCACGCGCCATTCGCTCTCAAGCTGTGTCATTGCTGAAGAAAATGGCGATATGGAGCGTGATTACGCTTATACCATTGGTCGGGCGATGGCGGATCTGCAAGCGCCGGAATGGGTCGGGGCCGAGTGCGCGCGCCGTACGTTATCCCGTCTGTCGCCGCGCAAGCTTTCCACCATGAAAGCGCCGGTGATTTTCGCCAATGAAGTGGCGACAGGGTTATTTGGCCACCTGGTCGGGGCGATTGCCGGCGGCGCGGTATACCGTAAATCCACTTTTCTGCTTGACTCGCTGGGCAAACAAATTCTGCCGGAATGGTTAACCATCGAAGAACACCCGCATCTGCTAAAAGGGCTGGCGTCTTCACCGTTCGACGGCGAAGGCGTGCGCACGGAGCGCCGTGACATTGTGAAGGATGGCGTGCTGACTCAATGGTTACTGACCAACTATTCTGCCCGCAAACTGGGGCTGAAAAGTACTGGTCATGCGGGCGGCATCCATAACTGGCGTATCGCCGGGCAGGGGTTGAACTTTGAGCAGTTGCTTAAAGAGATGGGCACCGGCCTGGTGGTGACAGAACTGATGGGCCAGGGTGTCAGCGGTATTACCGGCGACTACTCCCGTGGCGCTGCCGGATTCTGGGTTGAAAATGGTGAAATCCAGTACCCGGTGAGTGAAATCACCATTGCCGGCAACTTAAAAGAGATGTGGCGAAATATTGTCACCGTCGGCGACGATATTGAAACGCGTAGTAATATACAGTGTGGTTCGGTACTGTTACCGGAGATGAAAATCGCCGGACAATAATACCCGTCATACTTCAAGCTGCGGGTGTGCTGGCTGCGTCCGTTTACCCCGGCCACTTACTTATGTAAGTGACCGGGGGCACGTGCTTACCGGCTGCCTGCAACTCGAATTATTTAGGGTATTCAGCTTATCGTTAATAATAAAAAGGAAGTGAACAATGCGTAAAAGCCTGTTAGCTGCTCTTGCTGTGTCATCGCTGGTGTTCGGTTCGGCTGCTTTTGCTGCCGATCTTGAAGATAATATGGATATTCTCAATGATAACCTGAAAGTCGTTGAGAAAACGGATAACGCCCCTGAACTGAAAGCGGCGTTAACCAAAATGCGCGCGGCCGCGCTGGATGCTCAAAAAGCTACTCCGCCGAAGCTGGAGGATAAAGCGCCGGATAGCCCGGAAATGAAGGATTTTCGTCACGGTTTTGACATTCTGGTCGGCCAAATTGATGGCGCGCTGAAGCTGGCGAACGAAGGTAACGTCAAAGAAGCGAAAGCCGCGGCGGAAGCGCTAAAAAACACCCGCAATACATATCACAAGAAGTATCGTTAATTTTTGTGGGATGGCGGCTTTGCTTTATCCGTAGGTCGCCATCCGGAAAAATGTAATACTCATCACACTTTCTCACTTTATACGACCACGCCGTTGTTGATTTCTGCCGCGCCATTTTCTCTTTACGCCACGATACGCCTCACACTTTCCCGGCGCTAACTCATCAAGGCCGCCTTTTCTGTGCAGCAGATCACCCTCCCCACTCACCTTTCCACTTCGAGGTGGAAAATGACTCGCTACAAACTTTTAACCCTTGTCGCTAGTTTTATCTCATTGCTATTAACGGGGTGAGACGCGTGGATAACGGAGCAGTAAAACACAACGCCGGGGAGCGAATTAACGAACTGGCTGAACAGGTGTTAACACAGGTGGATGGCCTGCTGGGGCGGCATCACATTGTCCCCAATGCGGTACAGACGCAAATGCTGACCTCGCACGTTCGCGCGATGGCGCACCGGTCAATTACCGGCGAGCCTTTACCGGAAGTCGATGCCAGCTTGTTTGATGAAATCTCAGCCGAATCAATGGCGCTCGCCCGCGAAATCGTAGCGGCGTTTGGCAACCTTCCTGATGAAGAAGCCTGGCTATTATCGGTACATTTTGAAGTCGCGAAAGACAACCTCTAAGGAGCAAAAAATGGAACAGATTACCGTCGTGATTGGCGATCGCCTGGGTAAAGGCCAGAAAGTGGCGGTGGGCGTGGAAAAAGCGGGCGGTCGTGCGGTCGTCGTACCGGGCGTCGCGGCAGACATGAAGCTTGGCGATGTGATGAAAGCGGAAAACGCCACCTTCGGCATTTCATTTTGCGGCAGCGGCGGCGCGGGCGCTATCACCGCGCAAAACAAGCATGGCTACAAAGCCAAATATGGAATGCGGTCAGTGGATGAAGGCGTCACCGCTATCAATGAGGGCTGCAACGTGTTGGGTTTTGGCTTTATGGATAAAGAAGAGCTCGGCGAGCGCCTGGTGCAGGCGTGGCAAAAGAAATACGGCGCCTGATGATGAAAGAGCAATTCACCACCACGGTGAGAGTAAAAGGCAAGGGTGATGCTAAAGCACGCGCCTTTGCCGATGCGCTGAACCATGTTCAATCGACGGTGATGAGAAAGTCGCCGTATATCTTACTGCGTATTGAGCCACAGGATGTGCGGATTGTTCAGGCGCATGAGTCGGTGCGTAAAGAGGCCTTTCTGTTTTTCTTTTTGCGCCGGGAACGACGCACCTACAGCGTGGAGCTGGATGTGACCGTCAACGTGACCGCCATCAATCTCGACAGGGTGGATTTCGTCGCGAAACGCTGATTTTTGTTAAAAAGGCATAGTTATGTTCCTGATAATACTAATTAAATCGCTCATTATCGGCGCGTTGGTCGGCGTAGGAGTGGGCGCTGGGGCTGCACGCATGTTTCACGCGCCAACCACGCAGGGGATGGGCGCGTTCCGTACGCTGGGCGAACTCAACTCTTGTGAAGGCGACCCGGCATCTCACTTCTCCTTTGGGTTAGGTTTCTTCTTTAACGCCTGGGCGTCGTCCGTAGCGGCCGGATCGTTCACCCAGGATGTCGATCACCGCATCATCCCGAACTGGGGCGCGGCGGCGCTAATGATCAAAAACCGTAACGTCGGCGAGACGCTGCACGACCCGAAAAAAATGGCGATTGCCTGCGCCGTCATCGGCATGATTGTCGTGACGTTCCTTAACCTGACCGCCTCATCCGTACCAGAAGCGCTACAGGTAACGGCGGTTAAGGTGCTGGTGCCAGCGGCAAACCTGCTGGTCAACATCGTCATGCCTGTGATCTTCTGGTTAGCAGCGATCGACGCTGGTAAAAAATCGGGCTTCTGGGCCACCGTTTTCGGCGGCGCGGCGCAGCTCATCATGGGGAACGCCGTACCGGGGCTGGTGCTGGGTATATTGATCGGTAAAGGCGTAGAAGAGAGCGGCTGGAACCATGTCACCAGAGTGATGATGGTTGCCATCGTGTTGCTGTTTGTATTGAGCGGCTTCTTCCGCGGCTTCGACATGAAAATGATCGAGTCTTTCAACATGACGGTCCCGAACTGGCTTGAACTGATCCACAACTCGCTCAGCGGCAAATAACGGAGGCCACAATGGAAGAGAATAAAGGTTTTTGGTATGCCGACTGGTCGTTCCCGATCTTTGTTGGCCTGCTCTCATCCGGCGTTTTCGCCGGGACGCATATGTACTATCTGTACGGTATCGGCGCATTTAACGAAGTCGCTTTTGTGGCGATGCTGAAAGCGGGGATGGATACCGGCGTCTATGGTGCGGTCGCCGCTTTCGGCGCCAGCTTTTTATTTGCCCGCATTATCGAAGGTTCGCTGGTCGGGATTCTGGATATCGGCGGGGCAATTCAGACCGGCGTGGGCTTAGGGGTTCCGGCGTTACTGCTGGGGGCTGGCTTTGTCTTCCCGGTGGCGAACTTTATCGCCTCGCTGATAACCGGTCTGGTGATTGGCCTGGCGATTGGCTACATCATTATTCTGGCGCGTAAGTTCACCATCAATCAGAGCGACTCCACGTACGGGGCGGACGTCATGATGGGGGCCGGTAACGCTTCAGGCCGTTTTCTGGGACCGCTGATTATCCTCAGCGCCATGACGGCGTCTATTCCGATTGGCCTGGGTTCGCTGGTGGGCGCGCTGCTGTTTTATATCTGGCAGAAACCGATTACCGGCGGCGCGATTTTAGGCGCGATGATTTTAGGTTGGCTGTTCCCGGTGGCCCTTTAATCCCTACGGGCGCTCCGGCGCCCGCCTCTTCAGGAGAACGTTATGTTTGATTTACTCCTGCGCCGTGCGCGGCTGGTCGACGATACGGTCTGCGATATCGCCCTACAAAACGGCAAAATTGCCGCGCTGGGCGACATTTCCGCGCCGGCGGTAAAAACCCTCGATCTACGCGGCAACTGTTTTGTCAGCGCAGGTTGGATTGATTCGCACGTCCACTGTTACCCAAAATCGCCGATTTATTTCGATGAGCCGGATAGTATCGGCATCGCGACGGGGGTGACGACGGTGATTGATGCAGGCAGCACCGGCGCAGACGACATTGATGATTTCTATGCCCTGACCCGTCAGGCGACCACCGACGTTTATGCGCTATTGAATATTTCCCGCGTCGGGCTGATAGCTCAGAATGAACTGGCGGACATGAACAACATTGATGCCGGAGCGGTAACGCTGGCGGTAAAACGCCACCCGGATTTTATCGTCGGCCTCAAGGCGCGGATGAGCAGCAGCGTGGTCGGCGTTAACGGCATCACGCCGCTGGAACGCGCTAAAGCCATGCAGCAAGAAAACGGCAACCTGCCGCTGATGGTACATATTGGCAATAACCCGCCGGATCTGGACGAAATAGCGGAGCGTCTGACGGCGGGCGATATCATTACCCACTGTTACAACGGTAAGCCGAACCGTATTCTTCGGCCTGACGGCGAGCTGCGTGCCTCGGTGACACGGGCGCTGGCGCGCGGTGTGCGTCTGGATGTCGGACATGGCACCGCCGGCCTGAGCTTTGCGGTGGCAAAACGCGCCATTAGCCTGGGGATTTTACCGCATACCATCAGTTCCGATATCTACTGCCGTAACCGCATCAACGGCCCGGTACATTCGCTGGCTAATGTGATGTCGAAATTCCTTGCCATCGGCATGTCGCTGCCGCAGGTCATTGCGTGCGTGACGGCCAATGCCGCCGATAGCCTGAATCTGAAAACCAAAGGTCGTCTTCAGCCCGGCCTGGATGCCGACCTGACCCTCTTTACGCTTAAACGCCAGCCCACCGTGCTGGTAGACACGGAAAACGACAGCTTACAGGCTGAGGAATTGCTGACGCCGCTTGCCGCGATACGCGCAGGCAAGGGCTATATGACTGAACAAGGGAGCGCGGAATATGCCTTCGATTTTTGAGAAGTATCGATTAAAACAGGTGATTAACGCCTCCGGACGTATGACGGCGCTTGGCGTCTCCACGCCGCGCCCGGAAGTGATAGAGGCGGCGATGGCCGGAATGAGTCAGTATTTCGAGATGAAAGATCTGGTGAATAAAACCGGCGAGTACATTGCGAAATTGCTGGAGGTGGAAGGGGCAACGGTAGTCTCCTGCGCCAGTGCGGGCATTGCCCAGTCGGTTGCCGCGGTACTGGTTCAGGACAGCGACTGGCTGCTGGAAAACCTGCACGTTACACCGATTGAAAATAACGAAATCGTCCTACCAAAGGGCCACAACGTCAACTTTGGCGCGCCGGTGGGAACGATGGTGGCGCTGGGCGGCGGCAAACTGGTGGAAGCTGGTTACGCCAACGAATGTTCCGCCGCGCAGTTGGCGGCGGCCATCACGCCGCGCACGGCGGCTATTCTCTATATCAAATCTCACCACTGCGTACAGAAAAGTATGCTTAGTGTGGAACAGGCGGTCGTTGTGGCGCGTAAATACCATCTGCCGCTCATTGTGGATGCCGCGGCGGAAGAAGATTTGCAGTGCTACTACCGTTCTGGGGCGAGTTTGGTGATTTACAGCGGCGCGAAAGCGATTGAAGGGCCGACCAGCGGGCTGGTGATTGGTAAAACGCAGTATGTTGAGTGGGTAAAACGTCAGTCAGCGGGCATTGGCCGGGCGATGAAGGTCGGCAAAGAGGGAATTGTTGGCCTGACCTGCGCCATTGAATTGTACCTGCGGGCGCAAAAAGAGAGCGGCGCGGAGATGGTAGAAAAAATGGCGCCCTTTATCGACACGTTGAACACGTTTAACGGCGTCAGCGCCCGCGTGGTGTGGGACAGCGCCGGACGCGATATCGCGCGTGCGGAAATGACGTTTGATGAAGCCGTTACCGGCATCGCCACTGGCGACCTGGTGGAGGCGCTCAAACAGGGCGACTATGCGATTTACTTTCGCGGATACAAAGCCAACGAAGGGATTATTGAAGCGGATGTCCGCAGCGTCGATCGCGCGCAGTTAGCAATTGTGGCGCGTCGTATTGGCGAGGTGATTAATCAGGAGAAAAAAGCATGAAACTGACCCCTAACTTTTACCGCGATCGCGTTTGCCTGAACGTACTGGCCGGTTCGAAAGATAACGCCCGGGAAATCTACGCGGCGGCGGAAGGTCATGTGCTGGTTGGCGTGCTCTCCAAAAACTATTCGGATGTGGAAAGCGCAGTCGCGGATATGCGTGAATATGCGGGGCTTATCGATAATGCGCTCTCCATAGGACTGGGGGCGGGCGATCCGCACCAGTCGGCGATGGTGAGCGAAATCTCCCGTCAGGTACAGCCGCAGCATGTCAACCAGGTGTTTACCGGCGTAGGGACCAGCCGGGCGCTGCTTGGGCAAAACGAGACGGTGGTGAACGGACTGATCTCGCCGACCGGTACGCCGGGGCTGGTGAAGATCTCTACCGGCCCACTAAGCCGTCGCGCGCCGGACGGCATCGTACCCATAGAAACGGCGATTGCGCTGCTCAAAGACATGGGCGGCAGCTCCGTTAAATACTTTCCGATGGGAGGTCTCACCTGTCGCGACGAGTATAAAGCGGTGGCTGACGCCTGTGCCCGCCATGATTTCTGGCTGGAACCGACGGGCGGTATCGATCTGGAAAACATTGCCGAGATTCTGCACATCGCCCTTGATGCCGGTGTAAGCAAAATCATTCCTCACATTTATAGTTCGATTATTGATAAGGTGAGCGGCAACACCCGTGCGGACGATGTGCGTCAGTTACTCGCTATCGTCCGGTCGCGTGTCGGCTAATCATGAGGAGAGAGACGTGCGATTCCCCAACCAACGTTTAGCGCAGCTATTTGCGATGCTGCAAAACGAGACGCTGCCGCAGGACGAGCTGGCGCAGCGGTTGTCGGTCTCCACGCGTACCGTTCGGGCGGATATCGCCGCGCTGAACATGTTGCTGACGCCGCATGGCGCGCAATTTACTCTCAGCCGCGGCAACGGGTATCAGCTCAAAATTGATGATCCGGCACGTTATCAATCCCTGCAAACGCAGCAATCTCCCGCGCTGGCGCGCGGTCCGCGCACCAGCCAGGAGCGGATACACTATTTGCTGGCGCGTTTTTTAACCTCCGCCTTCTCGCTGAAGCTGGAGGATTTAGCAGATGAATGGTTCGTCAGCCGTGCGACGCTGCAGAACGACATGGCGGACGTGCGCGAGTATTTGCTGCGTTATCATCTGACGCTGGAAACGCGTCCGCGTCATGGTATGAAACTGTTTGGCGGAGAGATGGCGATTCGCGCCTGCCTGACCGATCTTTTATGGACGCTGGCGCAGCAGGAGCCGTCTCATCCGTTAATCGTTGATACCACGCTGAACACCGATGTGTCTCAACGGCTGCGGTCTCTTTTGCCGGATATTTTCTCTCATTTTCAAATTCGCCTGACCGATGAGGGCGAGCTGTTTCTGTGTTTATACTGCGCGGTGGCGGTACGGCGTATTGGCGAGGGTTATCCGTTATCGGAATGCGTGGCGGAGGAGGTGGATGAAAAGGTGCGCTATGCGGCGCATGAGATTGCGGAGCTACTACAACAACTGGCCGACAAGCCGCTGTCGGAGCCGGAAGTAAGCTGGCTGAAGGTGCATATTGCCGCCCGCCAGGTACAGGAGATTGCCCCCAGCGCCATTAATGCCGATGATGAAGAGGCGCTGGTGCACTATATCCTCAATTTTATTAATACCCAGTACAACTATAACCTGTTGAATGATAAACAGCTTCATGCGGACTTGCTGACCCACATCAAAACGATGATTACCCGCGTGCGCTACCAGATCATGATCCCCAACCCACTACTGGAAAATATTAAGCAGCACTATCCGATGGCGTGGGATATGACGCTGGCGGCGATATCGAGTTGGGGAAAATACACGCCGTATACCATTAGCGAAAACGAAATCGGTTTTCTGGTGCTGCATATTGGCGTTGGGCTGGAACGTAGTTACAACATTGGCTACCAGCGGCAGCCGCAGGTACTGCTGGTGTGCGACGCCGGTAATGCGATGGTGCGGATGATTGAAGCGGTACTGGCGCGGAAATACCCGCAGATTGAGATTGCCCGCACTCTGACGCTACGCGACTATGAGGCGCGGGAAAGTATTGTGGAGGATTTTGTGATTTCCACGGCGCGGATCGGCGAAAAAGATAAACCGGTCATTATGATCGCGCCTTTTCCCACCGACTATCAATTGGAACAGATCGGTAAGCTGGTGCTGGTGGACAGAACCCGCCCGTGGATGCTGGATAAATATTTCGATGCCTCGCATTTTCGCATCGTGGAAGGGGAAATAGATCAACAGACGCTGTTTAAAACGTTGTGCGATCAGTTACACGAGGAAGGCTTTGTTGATGCGGCGTTTCTCGATTCGGTTATTGAACGTGAAGCTATTGTCAGTACGTTATTAGGCGACGGGATTGCCTTGCCGCACGCGCTGGGGCTGTTGGCGAAGAAAACGGTGGTTTATACGGTGCTCGCGCCGCAAGGAATTGTCTGGGGTGACGAAACGGCGCACGTTATTTTTTTACTCGCCATTAGCAAAAGCGAATATGAAGAGGCGATGGCTATCTACGATATTTTCGTCACGTTTCTACGCGAACGCGCCATGACGCGCCTCTGCGCATGTCAGAATTTTACGCAATTTAAAACAGTGGCGATGGAGTGCGTGAGCCGCTTTTGAGAGGCGTTTTCCAGAATCGAATGTAATGCATATGTAATGCTATAATGCATTACAATAATATTATGCTCTGGAGACATAATGGCCACACTTAACGTCCGTTTGGATGACAAACTCAAAAACGAGGCTTATGCCGTGCTGGAAAAACTCAATATTACCCCCACAGAAGCTGTCCGGCTGTTGTTTCAATATGTGGCGGAAAACGGGCGTATGCCTGTTAAAACCGTTACGATTAGCGACAGCGAAGACGCATTGCTACAGACAGTCCGGGAACGACTGGCTAACCCACAGAAAGGAATCAGAGTTAGTCTGGATGACCTATGAGCTGGAGTTTGATCCACGCGCGCTAAAAGAGTGGCAAAAGCTGGGTGAAACGGTAAAAAAACAGTTCCGCAAGAAACTTGTCGACGTGTTGTCAAATCCGCGGGTTGAGTCTGCGCGGCTGCGTGAACTGCCAGATTGCTACAAAATCAAGCTGAAGACCTCAGGCTATCGTTTAGTGTATCAGGTGCAGGACGACGTGGTATTGGTGGTGGTGATTGCTATCGGCAAGAGAGAGAAATCGGCCGTTTATCGCCAGGCAGACAAACGGCTTTAGAACGCTGGACTAACGAAGGTGATGCACCACCTGGTTGCTGCTGCCGCGCCAGATAAGCGCAGGGTCTTTCAGATCCTGGACAAATTTACCGTCCACCAGCACGTTGATAATATTTACCACCTGCATCTGCGCGGCGTTGAGTTCATCAAGCTTGTAGCCAGTCCATACCCAGATATCCTTCCCGGGACACTCGGCGCGAATACGTTGTACCAGCGTCAGGATATCCGGCACGTTTTGCGGATGGAGCGGATCGCCGCCGGAAAGCGAGATCCCCTGGCGTTTAATCCGTGTATCGTTCAGATCGTGAATGATCCGATCTTCCATCTCTTTGGTGAACGGCTGACCGGAATTAAGCCGCCAGGTGCTTTTGTTATAGCAGCCTGGGCATTCATGCACGCATCCTGACACAAACAGGGTGCAGCGAGTGCCGGGGCCGTTAACGATATCGACGGGGTAATATTGGTGAAATCTCATTTTTGCTTCTCATCCGCTTATCAATTCGCGCCATAGCTGCGTTAGCTGCATTCATGCGCCCGAGTCACTTACTCATGTAAGCTCCCCGGGACCCACTCATTTGCTGCCTTGCTATGACGTGAATTGCGTTGCGGAAAAAATGGCCCGAAAAGCGTCGCATCGCCAGGCAATAATACTGTCGAAATTAACCTATCTGCCCGTTGCCTAAATGCTTAACGCGGCGCTTCACTTCTTCCTGCTTACCGGCGTTAAACGGACGCGCGTCCGGGCTGCCTAAATAACCGCACACGCGGCGGGTGACTGAGACGCGAGACGCGTCGTGGTTGCCGCATTTCGGGCAGGTGAAACCTTTACTGGTACATTCGAACTCGCCGGTAAAGCCGCACTCGTAGCATTCATCGATCGGCGTGTTGGTGCCGTAATACGGTACGTGCTGATAGCTGTAATCCCAGACATCTTCCAGCGCTTTCAGGTTATGCTGAATGTTCGGGTATTCGCCGTAGCAAATGAAACCGCCGTTCGCCAGCGGCGGATACGGTGCTTCGAAATCGATTTTGTCGTACGGATTGACCTTTTTCTCCACGTCGAGGTGGAAGCTGTTGGTGTAGTAACCTTTATCGGTTACGCCCGGCACCACGCCGAACTCGGCGGTATCCAGACGACAGAAGCGGTCACAGAGGTTTTCGCTTGGCGTGCTGTACAGGCTGAAGCCATAGCCGGTCTCTTCTTTCCACTGATCCACGGCCTGGCGCAGACGCTCCACAATCGCGATGCCTTTAGCGCGAAGCTGCTCGCTGTCGTACAGGTGTTCGCCGCCGAACAGCGCGTTAATGGTTTCGTGGATACCAATGTAGCCCAGAGAGATTGAAGCGCGACCGTTTTTGAAAATCTCGGCGACGTCGTCGTCCGCTTTCAGCCGCACGCCGCAGGCGCCTTCCATATACAGGATAGGCGCGACGCGGGCTTTCACGCCTTCAAGGCGGGCGATACGGGTCATTAGTGCCTTACGCGCCAGCGCCAGACGCTCATCCAGCAGTTTCCAGAATGCGGTTTCGTCGCCTTTTGCTTCCAGCGCGATGCGCGGCAGGTTAAGGCTAATCACGCCCAGGTTGTTACGCCCGTCGTGGATCTGCTCGCCGTTTTCGTTTTCCCACACGCCGAGGAAGCTGCGGCAGCCCATTGGCGTTTTGAACGAACCGGTGACTTTGACCACCTGATCGTAGTTGAGGATGTCCGGATACATGCGCTTGCTCGCGCACTCCAGCGCCAGTTGTTTAATGTCGTAGTTCGGATCGCCAAACTTGTAGTTCAGACCGTCGCGGATGGCGAAGACCAGTTTCGGGAACACGGCGGTTTTGCGATTTTTACCCAGACCGGCGATACGGTTACGCAAAATAGACGCCTGGATCAGACGCGACTCCCAACTGGTGCCGAGGCCAAAACCAAAGGTCACGAAAGGCGTCTGGCCGTTAGCGGTGTGCAGCGTGTTAACTTCGTACTCCAGCGACTGGAAGGCGTCGTAGCACTCTTTTTCGGTACGGGAGCGCGCATACCCTTCGGCATCCGGAATCTGCCACTCCGCGGCGGTTTGACGATGTTTATTGAAGCTGGCGGTAACAAACGGCGCCAGTACTTCATCAATCCGGTTAATCGTGGTGCCGCCATAAATATGGCTGGCAACCTGAGCGATAATCTGCGCGGTAACGGCAGTGGCGGTGGAGATAGATTTTGGCGGTTCGATCTCGGCGTTACCCATCTTAAAGCCCTGGGTCAACATGCCTTTCAGGTCGATCAACATACAGTTGAACATCGGGAAGAACGGCGAATAGTCGAGATCGTGATAGTGGATATCGCCGCGCTCATGCGCTTGCACTACGTCACGCGGCAGCAGGTGCTGGCGGGCATAGTGTTTGGCGACAATCCCGGCCAGCAAATCACGCTGAGTTGGAATGACTTTACTGTCTTTGTTGGCGTTTTCATTGAGCAACGCAGAGTTAGTTTGCTCGACCAGGCCGCGA
This sequence comes from Salmonella enterica subsp. diarizonae, assembly GCF_008692785.1. GTDB lineage: Bacteria > Pseudomonadota > Gammaproteobacteria > Enterobacterales > Enterobacteriaceae > Salmonella > Salmonella diarizonae. The sequence continues at coordinate 36,843 of NZ_VXJV01000010.1, read as the reverse complement.
ATCTCCTGGTTCAGACGACCACGCTTTTCACGCTGGATGTCGCGATCGTGACGGTATTCGATGTAGGCGCGGGCAAGCTGTTTGTACGGGCCGGACATCAGTTGGTTTTCAACCGCAGTCTGGATCTCGTTAATATCGACCTGACTGCGCGCGTTCATTTGGCTGCTAACGACTTCTGCGACGGTGGCACAGTAATCTGCGTCATCGACTCCCGCTGCTTTAGCTGCACGTAGAATGGCTTCTTTAATGCGCTCTGATTTGAATGGCACTTTACAGCCATCTCGTTTCATCACATGCGGTGTCATGATCACTCCATATTTATAAGAACAGGTTATCCACAGAGGCCGGGGAAGCCATACCAGGTTTATTCATCTCTTTTCCAATGACTTCCCGCAATCCTGGCCCAGGTTATCCACAATTCACCTTGTATCGGGTGAACGGGTGTTGTAGCAATTGTAGTCAATTAATACAATATATTGGGTCGGCGTGCATTTTAAAGTCTATATGTAGTGATTTGCATCAAGGATGTTTGCAATTTTATTGACGTAGAACAAGGTAAAAATCAGAGCGTACAGATGGCGGGCACTGTAGCGTTTGTAAAGGATAGCAAGAAAAATCTGATTAATTATTCAACAAAAACAGTAAGGTAAGTTGGAGCAATGTCGCAGTCCGTGTCAATAGGACTGCGGCGTTTATCCGTATAGGGACGTCGTGCTAGCGTTGTAACCACCAGATGGCTTCAAATGGGCGGAGCGTCATCGTGGCTGGCTGGCTGGCGACCTCGCCATAATTGTGCAGTAGCGCCTGCCACTGTCCTTTGATATGCGGCGGATGCCACTCCTGACACTGATCGCTCAGATTGGCAATGACCAGCAGAGTTTGCCCTTGCCATTGGCGGCGATAACACCATACCGATGGGCTATCCGGGAGGAGATCCTGATAATCGCCCCAGATCAGTACAGGCTGTGTTTTACGCAGCGAGATCAGTTTTTGATAGGTGTAGAACACCGAGTTTTCATCGCTCAATGCCGCCGCGACATTAACCTCCGCATAGTTATCACACAGGTTTATCCACGGCTCGCCCTGGGTGAAACCGGCGTTTTTAGCGTTGTCCCACTGCATCGGCGTGCGGCTGTTGTCGCGGGATTTACTGGCCAGGATAGCCAGCAGTTCGTCGGGGTCGCGCCCGGCGGCGCGTAGCGCGGCAAACATGTTATGGCTTTCCACGTCGCGATAATCGGTGATACGGGTAAAGCGCGGGTTGGTCATGCCGATTTCTTCGCCCTGATAGATATAAGGCGTCCCTTGCATACCGTGCAGCGCCATCGCCAGCATTTTCGCGGCCGGAATCCGGTATTCACCCTCGTCACCAAAGCGGGAAACGATGCGCGGCTGATCGTGATTACACCAGAATAACGCGTTCCAGGCGACGTTATGCATCCCCTGTTGCCAGTGGCGGAACAACGCTTTCAGCGCCACATAATCAGGTTTTGCCAGCGTCCACTTTTCGCCATTGGGGTAATCCACCTTCAGATGATGAAAATTGAAGGTCATCGAGAGTTCGTTGCCGCTAAGCGCGGCATATTGCTGGCAGTTTTCCAGGGTGGTAGAGGACATTTCGCCTACCGTCATCAGATTACGCGGCGTAAAAACGTCACGGTTCATTTCGCGTAAAAACGCATGCGCGCGCGGTCCGTCGGTATAAAAACGGCGTCCGTCGCCCGCCGGATCGTCAGGAAAATCTTGATCTTTGGCGATCAGATTCACTACGTCCAGACGCAGGCCATCCACGCCGCGATCGGCCCAGAATTCACAGACCTTTTTCAGCTCGGCGCGCACGGCGGGGTTTTCCCAGTTCAGGTCGGCCTGCTCAGGCGCGAAAAGGTGTAAATAATACTGTTCGCTCTGGCTATGCCAGCGCCAGGCGCTACCACCAAATTTGGATTGCCAGTTATTCGGGCAGACATCTGGTGTACCATCGCGCCAGATGTAAAACTGACGGTATGGGCTCTCTTTGTTCAGCGCGTCGCGAAACCAGGCATGCTGGGTAGAAGTATGGTTAAACACCATATCCAGGATGATGCGAATACCGCGTGCTTTCGCCTGCGCGACCAGCTCGTCAAAATCATCCAGAGTGCCGTAGGTCGGGTCGATAGCCGTATAATTTGCGACGTCATAACCGTTATCCACCTGCGGTGAGATATAAAACGGCGTGAGCCAGATGGCATCCACGCCGAGTCGCTGTAGATAGTCAAGGCGCTGCGTGACGCCGCGTAAATCGCCGGTGCCGCTGCCGGTCGTGTCCTGAAAACTTTTCGGGTAGATCTGATAAATAACGCCGTTTTGCCACCAGAGGGGAATAGTCATTGTAGTTTCCTGCAAGTGCGTTGGGGCGCAACTGCGCCCCGAAGAAGAATTAGACAATTTGTAATGTGCCCTGACGATGCTTACGCTGATAGATAAAGGTGGTCAGAATCATCGGGATAACGATCGCGATAACCATCGCCATGCCGTACACCTGCCAGTAGCGCGGCGGTATAGACAGGATGCCCGGCAGGCCGCCCACGCCGATACCGTTAGCGATGACGCCGTTCAGGCCGCAGAGCAGTCCCGCCAGACCAGAGCCTATCATCGCGCACAGCATCGGAAAACGATACTTCAGGTTGATACCGTACATCGCCGGTTCGGTTACGCCAAGATAAGCGGAAATGGCGGCAGGAACGGAGATCTCGCGTTCATTGTGTTTACGGCTGGAGATGATGATGCCCACCACGGCGGAGGCCTGCGCGATATTCGACAGCGCAATCAGCGGCCAGACTGGCGTACCGCCCATGCTCTGGACCATCTGCATATCGATAGCGAGCGTTGTCTGGTGGACGCCGGTAATGACCAACGGGGCATACAGGAAGCCGAACAGCGCCGCGCCTATCGGGGCGAAACTGCCGGTCATCAGATAACGTACCGCAAAGGCCACGCCGTCGCCGATCATACGGCCAAAGGGACCGATAAAGGTATGGGCGAGAAAGACGGCCAGTATCAACGAACAGACCGGGACGACGACCAGGTAGAGATAATTCGGCACGATGCGCTTCAACCGTGTTTCAATAAACCCAAGCGCCAGCCCTGCCAGTAGCGCCGGGATAACCTGCGCCTGGTAGCCCACTTTCTCAATGCTAAACAAGCCGAAGTTCCAGACGTCCGGCGTTTGCTGGCCCAGCAGATACGCATTCATCAACTGCGGCGACACCAGCGTCACGCCGAGGACGATACCGAGAATCGGCGTACCGCCCATTTTTTTCACCGCCGACCAGCAGATCCCCACCGGCAGATAGAAGAAGATCGCTTCGCCGATCAACCATAAAAAATCATAAAGCGTTTTTAGCGTCGGATACATCTGCGCCAGCGTTTGGCCGTTGCTCATCGGCACATCGCCGATCACGTTACGAAAGCCTAAGATCAAACCGCCGCTGATCAACGCCGGTAGTAGCGGAAAGAAGATCTCCGCGAAGTGGGAAATTAACTGTTCATGCCACTTCATGTTCTGGCGAGCGGCTTTTTTTGCCTGCTCTTTATCGGCATGCGCTTTGCCGGTAGTGTCCAGCAGTGCTTTGTAGTAATCGCCAACGTCGGTGCCGATCACCACCTGAAACTGCCCGGCGTTGGTGAAACAGCCTTTAACCATCGGCAGTTGTTCGATCTCTTTTGGCCTGGCGTTTGTTGGCTGGTGGAGCACAAAGCGCAGGCGAGTAATGCAGTGGCTCACCGTGGCGATATTATCGCGCCCGCCGACCCGTTCAATCAGCCGGTCGATATCGGCTTGTTTTACTTTGCTCATCGTAAAGCCTCATGACAGAGGAGGTATGTTATTGGTTGGCGCAAGAGTATCTCTTCAACGTTTGTTTAAGAATGGGAACGTTCCCGAAATACGGCGACGATCACAAATTACTCATGGTATTCGGTTTAATCAGCCATTCAGGCGAGGGTAGAAGGAATGACGATCCGGCGCGGTTCGCAGCGACCATTGATCTGTTCGATCAACTGCGAAGCCGCCTGTCGTCCGGCTTCAGCATAGCCAGGATCGACGGTGACGATCTCCGGGTGCAGGAATTTCATCAGCGGCGTGTTCCCGACGCTTGCCAGTTGCAGCGTCTCAATACGTTGCTCCTGTAAATACTTACTGGCGCCCAGCGCCAGTGTATCGGTGGCACAGACTAACGCGGTGGTATCCGGCATGATGACGCTTGCCGTATTGTCATAGCCCTGTTTCATGGCAAGACCGGGCAGGGCGGCGACGGGATGAAGTTTATGTTTTTTGCAAAACGCCAGGTATGCGTCATGCCGACGTTTGCCGGTCGTAACGTCGCTATGGGGAACGCCCAGAAAGCTAATGTTGCGGTGTCCCTGCTCATACAGCCGCTGCATGAGGATATGAATCGCGCCCTCGTCGTCGTAACAGACGGAGGCAAAACCTTTCGCATCTCTTGCCAGCAGCACCAGCGAGGCTTTCCAGGGGGCGATCAGCTCTTCTGTGATGCTGGTAAAGCCAAACAGCACCACGCCATCGATATTGCGTCGTCTGAGCATTCCCAGATGTTCCGCTACCAGCGTTGATGAGAACTGACTTTCCATCATAATAGGGTCGTAGCCCTGCTCATAAAACGCAGGCAGCATGGTCTGAACTGCAAGGTTTTCAGACAACGAATCGAGGCGAGTGACGATAATAGCGACCACTTTATCGCTTTGCCCCCGCATCGCACGGGCGGAGCGGGACGGGGAGAAACCGTGCTGATTCATCACCGCTTCGACACGCTCGCGGGTACGTTCGCTTACGCCGCTTTCATTGTTAAGCACGCGGGAAACGGTTGATTTCCCTACGCCGCTCAGGCGGGCGATGTCTTTGATAGTGAGCCGATGTTGCATCCTGTTTTCCCGTAGCGTGACGTTGGTGGTGATAAAAAGAGTAACTTTACTCAAGCGAAGGACAATGGGCAAAGTCTGGTTTATAGTTGGTTTAATTACGTAACGGTATGATACCGCCATAATTGCCACAAAACTTATGGATTTATGCGTATAATCCGCGACGCAGATCATTCACTTACCGGAGGCGACATGGACCCTGAACCCACCCCTCTCCCGCGATGGAGAATTTTCCTTTTCCGGTAAGCCTGCCTCTGCTGTCTTACCGGTTTGTAAGACAGTGACACGATAACGTCCCTGTTTTTATTTAAAAATTGCTCATCGGGCAAGGCTTTGCCGTGCCTGAAGAATTTTCTGCGCCTGACTTCGGCGCGGAGGGATTACCTATGCTAAAAACCATTACCCGCCAGCTTTTTGCCCGGCTTAATCGTCATTTGCCTTATCGTCTGGTTCACCGCGATCCGCTGCCTGGTGCGCAAACCGTCGTAAACGCGACTATCCCGCCTTCGCTGAGCGAGCGCTGTCTGAAAGTCGCGGTAATGGAGCAGGAGACTCTCTGGCGCGTCTTTGATACGCACCCGGAGGGATTAAACGCCGCCGAGGTGACGCGCGCGCGTGAAAAGTATGGTGAAAACCGCCTTCCCGCACAGAAACCCTCGCCGTGGTGGGTGCATCTGTGGGTATGCTATCGCAATCCTTTCAACATCTTACTCACGATTCTTGGCGGCATTTCTTATGCCACGGAGGATCTGTTTGCCGCAGGCGTTATCGCCCTGATGGTCTGTATCTCAACGCTGCTGAATTTTGTGCAGGAAGCGCGCTCGACGAAAGCGGCGGATGCGCTAAAAGCGATGGTCAGCAATACCGCTACCGTACTGCGGGTTATTAATGAAAATGGCGAAAACGGCTGGCTGGAATTACCCATCGATCAACTGGTGCCCGGCGATATTATTAAGCTGGCGGCGGGAGATATGATCCCGGCGGATTTACGGATTATCCAGGCGCGCGATTTGTTTGTCGCCCAGGCGTCGCTGACCGGCGAGTCTCTGCCGGTCGAGAAAGTCGCCACGACCCGCGAGCCCCGGCAAAATAATCCGCTTGAGCGCGACACGCTGTGCTTTATGGGAACGAACGTGGTGAGCGGAACGGCGCAGGCCATGGTGATGGCGACTGGCGCCGACACCTGGTTTGGTCAATTGGCGGGTCGCGTTTCGGAACAAGATAACGAGCAGAACGCTTTCCAGAAAGGGATTAGCCGCGTCAGTATGTTGCTGATCCGCTTTATGCTGGTCATGGCGCCGGTAGTGCTGATTATTAATGGTTACACGAAAGGTGATTGGTGGGAAGCGGCGCTATTTGCGCTCTCGGTCGCGGTAGGGCTAACCCCGGAAATGTTGCCGATGATCGTCACCTCCACCCTGGCGCGCGGGGCGGTGAAGCTATCGAAACAGAAAGTTATCGTGAAGCACCTTGACGCGATTCAGAACTTCGGCGCGATGGATATTCTGTGCACCGATAAAACCGGCACTCTGACGCAGGACAAAATTGTGCTGGAGAATCATACGGATATTTCCGGTAAGCCCAGTGAGCATGTACTGCATTGCGCCTGGCTGAACAGCCATTATCAGACCGGTCTAAAAAATTTACTGGATACGGCGGTCCTGGAGGGAGTAGACGAAACCGCCGCGCGTCAGCTCTCCGGACGCTGGCAGAAAATCGATGAGATCCCTTTTGATTTTGAGCGTCGCCGGATGTCGGTGGTGGTCGCCGAAGACTCTCACGTGCATCAACTGGTCTGTAAAGGCGCGTTACAGGAGATCCTGAACGTGTGTACCCAGGTGCGTCACAACGGCGATATTGTGCCGTTGGACGACAATATGCTGCGCCGAGTGAAACGCGTTACCGACACGCTGAACCGTCAGGGGCTACGCGTGGTCGCCGTCGCAACCAAATACCTGCCTGCGCGTGAGGGCGATTACCAGCGTATCGATGAGTCTGACCTGATTCTGGAAGGGTATATCGCTTTTCTCGATCCGCCAAAAGAGACCACTGCGCCGGCGCTGAAAGCGCTGAAAGCGAGCGGGATTACGGTGAAAATTCTCACCGGCGACAGCGAGCTGGTGGCGGCGAAAGTCTGTCATGAAGTCGGGCTGGATGCAGGCGATGTCGTCATCGGCAGCGATATTGAAGGGTTAAACGACGACGCGCTGGCGGCGCTGGCCGCGCGTACGACGTTGTTTGCGCGTCTGACGCCGATGCATAAAGAGCGCATCGTTACTCTGCTCAAACGTGAGGGGCATGTGGTCGGTTTTATGGGCGACGGGATTAACGATGCCCCGGCTTTGCGGGCGGCGGATATTGGTATCTCGGTAGATGGCGCGGTGGACATCGCCCGTGAAGCGGCCGATATTATCCTGCTGGAAAAGAGCCTGATGGTGCTGGAAGAAGGCGTCATTGAAGGTCGTCGTACTTTTTCTAATATGTTGAAATATATCAAGATGACCGCCAGCTCAAACTTCGGTAACGTGTTTAGCGTGCTGGTGGCGAGCGCCTTTTTGCCGTTCCTGCCGATGCTGCCGCTGCACTTGCTGATTCAAAACCTGCTGTACGATGTATCCCAGGTGGCGATTCCGTTTGATAATGTCGATGAAGAACAAATTCAAAAGCCGCAGCGCTGGAATCCGGCGGATTTGGGGCGCTTTATGGTCTTTTTCGGTCCGATCAGCTCGATTTTCGACATTCTGACATTTTGTCTGATGTGGTGGGTATTTCATGCGAATACGCCAGAAGCGCAAACTTTGTTCCAGTCCGGCTGGTTTGTGGTGGGATTACTGTCGCAAACGCTGATTGTGCATATGATCCGTACCCGTCGTCTGCCGTTTATTCAAAGTCGCGCCGCCTGGCCGCTGATGGCGATGACGTTGTTGGTGATGGTCGTGGGGATCTCATTGCCGTTTTCGCCGCTGGCGTCTTACCTGCAATTGCAGGCGCTGCCGTTAAGCTATTTCCCGTGGCTGATTGCCATTCTGGCTGGCTATATGACGTTAACCCAGTTGGTGAAAGGGTTTTACAGCCGACGTTATGGCTGGCAGTAAGCGTCACAGTATTATCGGCCTGGATGGCATACCAGGCCGAATAAGCGATAGCGCCATCCGGCCTCTATCTATAAACGAGCGTTAGCGACGAACAGCGATCGCTTCGATCTCAATTTTTACATCTTTCGGCAGACGCGCGACTTCCACGCAGGAACGCGCCGGGAAGGTGGCGTTGTGCTCGGTGAAGAAAGCTTCGTAGGTGGCGTTGACGGTCGCAAAGTCGTTCAGGTCTTTTACGAATACGGTCGTTTTCACAATGTCGCCTACTTTCAGACCGGCGGCTTCCACGATAGCTTTAACGTTGTCAAGCGACTGACGCGCCTGTGCGGACACGTCTTCCGGTACGCTACCTGTTTTCGGATCAACCGGGATCTGACCGGAAGTGATGATCATGCTGCCCAGATCTACGCCCTGAACGTATGGACCGATAGCTGCGGGTGCATTTTCCGTCGCAATAGTTTTGCTCATGATTTCTCCTGAATTACAGCGGTAAGTAAGGCTGCATCATGTGATTAAGGGATGCAGCCTGATGTCCCGCCATTATAGGGAGCCCGAAATTGTTAACCAACCCCAATTAGTTGGCCAGCACCACATTATGCGAAAACTCTTTTTCACAGTATTTGCATTTGAGGGCGATGTCATTGGCGCGTTTTTTCACTGCAAAGCTGGAGGACACCGGTTCTGCGTGGCTGATGCAGTTGCTGTTCGGGCAAACCAGCACATTATTAATACGCTCCGGCAGGTTGGGGCGTGATTTCCCGACTACGTCGTAGTTGTCGATACGGTTAACGGTGGCCTGCGGCGCGTACAGAGCAAGTTGGTTAACCTGCTCATCGGTGAGGAAGGTGTTTTCTATTTTGATTAAGTCCTTACGCCCCATCTCGCCAGACGGTAGATTCAGGCCGATAGTAATCCGCTGATCGGTCTCGGTCAGTTTAAACAGACTCAGCAGCTTAAAACCTACCTGCGCAGGGATATGGTCAATCACGGTGCCGCATTTAATAGCTTCAACCTGCAGTTTATTATCGTGTGTCATCTCTTTTCTCCCTTACAGACTCAGTTCGCTATTCAGTACCAACGCCAGTAACGCCTGGCGAGCGAAAATACCGTTGCCCGCCTGCTGGAAGTACCAGGCGTGTGGCGTTTTATCCACATCCGTGGTGATTTCATCAATCCGCGGCAGCGGGTGCAGCACTTTCATATTTTCACGCGCGCCGTTCAGGTCGCAGGCGCGTAGAACAAACTGCGCCTTCACATTGGCGTACTCCGACGGGTCGAGACGCTCTTTCTGTACGCGAGTCATATAGAGGATGTCGACTTCGGCCATGACGTCTTCAATAGAACCATGCAGGCTCCAGGCCATCCCTTTTTCATCAAGCATATCCAGAATGTACTGCGGCATCGCCAGAGCGTCCGGCGCGATAAAATAAAAACGGTTGCCGCTAAATTTCGCCAGCGCCTGGGTTAGCGAATGCACGGTACGACCATATTTCAGATCGCCGACCATTGCGATATGCAGGTTATCCAGACGGCCCTGCGTTTCCTGGATGGTAAACAGATCCAACAGGGTCTGCGTGGGGTGCTGGTTCGAACCGTCGCCCGCATTGAGCACCGGTACCTGACCGGAAAACTCAGTCGCCAGACGTGCCGCGCCTTCTTGCGGATGGCGCATCACAATCGCGTCTACGTAAGTGCTAATCACTGAGATCGTGTCGGCTAACGTTTCTCCTTTTTTCCCCAGTGACGTGTTGGCGCTGTCGGAGAAGCCCACTACGCTGGCGCCCAGGCGATGCATTGAGGTTTCAAACGACAGGCGGGTACGCGTGGAGGCTTCGAAAAAGCAGCTGGCGATCACTTTATGTTTCAATAGTTCCGGCTGCGGGTTGGCTTTTAATTTCGCTGCCGTCGCCAGTACCAGATTAAGATCGTCGCGGCTGAGGTCGTTTATGGAAATGATATGTTTTTGATATAGCGGGTTAGCCATGTTTATCTCCTGACGCCTGGACAAAAAAAAGCCCCTCAATTGAGGGGCTTGGTATTGGTTTTCAACGGAAAGAAAAACGGCAGGCCTGCGTCTTTTTTCAGACGCGGTAAGACAGAATGTCGTACACACTGAACCATGCTTCCTCCCGGCAAATTGTCCGCGATTATACTCAGCTCTGTTTTGGGATCAAGCGATTAATGCATGATTTACTCATCGCGAACGGTTCTTATGAATTTAAATTCATTTTAAGTAAATAATTAATTTGTTTATGTACCAGCGCCGTGCGCTTAACGACCCGCGGCGCGACCCAGACAATACTGCTACCGGCAACGACGCCGAGAATTTCCGGCAATGCGTGGTAATCTAGAATCCTTGCGACGGCGCGGCCATAGCCTGCCGCCGTGTGGATAAGGATAAATTCGCTATTATGTTCAATGCTGACCACCATTTCGGCTATTGAACGTCCGGCATCCGGCGAGGGACGCTGCTGGGGATTTACGGAATAAATCTTTTGTCCCTTCGTATTTCTGATTTTTATTGCGCCAAGCAGCTTGAGCAGGCGCGAAACCGTAGACTGACTGATACCTTCAAAACCCTCATTTTGTAAATCGTGGCGAATCTCCTCCTGGGACAGATAACTTTTTTCGCTAATCAGGCGCTGACAAACCGCCAGTTGCTGCTGTTCTTTGGCGGAGTAATCATCGTATTCCTTCATAAATGCACCTTATCTTTATTATTGATATCAACGGACTGGCGAAATTCATCACATTTGTCACATTGATTACGGATCAATCGGGCGGTTTTGCAGGAAAATGAGAAGCCGATCAAAAAAGGAGACGGTGTGCCTGATGGCGCAGCGCTTATCAGCCAGCCCTGTCGTCGCCATCCGGCACCGTTACATCATCGCTCCGATGCTCAGCACCGCCATATTCAGCAATGTCAGGATCAGCAACAGCGGCGCGACCCATTTCAGATAGCGGACATAGGGAACACGCGCGATCGCCAGTCCACCCATCACCACGGCGGAGGTGGGGGTAATCAGGTTCACAATCCCGGAAGCCGACTGGTAGGCTGTTACGACCAAATCTCGCTGTACGTGGGCAAAATCCGCTAACGGCGCCATAATGGGCATCGTCAATACGGCAAGACCGGAAGAGGAGGGCACCAGGAAGGAGAGCAGTACTTCCAGCCAGTAGGTTACGTTAATGAAAATGATTGTAGAGAGACCGGAAACCAGATTTTCCGCGCTGTGCAAAATGGTGTGGGTAATCATACCGTTGTCCATGACCACTACAATGCCGCGCGCGATACCGATAATTAGCGCTACGCCGAGCAAATCCCGCGCGCCGTCGATAAAGGTGCTGGTGAACGCTTCCTCACCCATCCGCGTTATCACGCCAACGATAATCGCCGCCGCCAGAAAGACGCCGGAAATTTCCGCCATCCACCAACCGAGTACCGCCACGCCGTAAATCATCACCGCGAAAGAGGCGGCGAAGATCAGCAGTACCCATTTACGGGTAGCCGTAAACTCCAACAGAGTATTGGAGCGATTGCCGAGAAAATGGGCGCGGTTCTCCTCCATTTTATCCGCTACGATGGAAAGCTCAGGATGAGCGCGTACTTTGCGCGCATAGCGCATTACCCAGACTACGCAAATCACGTAGCCCACGATAAGCAACAGAACACGCATCAGCATTCCCTGGGTAAACGGGATGCCAGCGGCGTTGGCGGCAATCACCGTGGCGAAAGGGTTAATGGTCGAACCGAGCGTGCCTATCCCCGCGCCGAGCAGCACGGTTGCCGCCGCCACCAACGGATCGAAGCGGGCCGCCATCATGACCGGTACCAGCAGCGTGTAGAAGGGCAGCGACTCCTCCGCCATGCCATAGATAGTGCCGCCTGCGGCGAACAAAGCCATCAGAATGGGGATCATCCACTCCTCTTTGCCGTTGAGCCTGACCGTTACCCGCTCGATACCGGCATCAATCGCCCCCGTTTTATTTACCACGCCCAGAAAACCGCCGATAATCAAGACGAACAGCGCAACGTCAATGGCGCCGGCGGTGTAGGTTTCGTGGTTATAGAGGCCGTCAATTGGCGCCAGTAAAACGGCGGTAATCCCTTGCGGATGCGCGTCAACGGGCGCATACGTTCCTGCCACCGGCACCTCTTTTCCCAGCGTGGCGTTCATCGCCATTTGATATTTTCCCGCTGGCACAATCCAGGTCATCACCGCGACCAGGGCAATAAGAATAAACAGGATGGTATAAGCGGTGGGAAATTTAAATTTACCCATGATGTTCTCTCCTGATATCACGGATATGCGCCGCGAGGGCGCATATCCTGTGGGATTAGTCGCCGAGCGTCGCCACCATGACCGCTTTGATGGTATGCATCCGGTTTTCCGCTTCATCGAAGACTACCGAGCCTGCGGACTCGAACACCTCTTCCGTGACCTCCAGCCCTTTCAGGCCGTAAGCCATTTCGATTTCGCGTCCCACTTTGGTGTGCTCGTTATGGAAGGCGGGCAGGCAGTGCATAAACTTCACGTCAGGGTTGCCGGTAGCGTCCACCACCTGCTGGTTGACCTGATACGGCGTCATCAGACTGACGCGCTCCGCCCAGGCTTCTTTGGGTTCTCCCATCGAGACCCAGACGTCGGTATAGAGGAAATCCACACCGTGAACGCCGTCTTCAACGCTCTCCGTTAAGGTGATACGAGCGCCGGTAACGCTGGCGATTTCCCGGCACTGCGCGACCAGCGCGGCATCTGGCCAAAAGGACTTTGGCGCTATCAGGCGGATATCCATGCCCATTTTCGCCGCGCCTACCATCAGCGAGTTACCCATGTTGTTGCGCGCGTCGCCCAGGTAGGCGAAGCTCAGTTCCGGCAGCGTTTTGCCCGGCGCATGTTCCAGCATGGTCATCAGATCGGCCAGGATCTGTGTGGGGTGAAATTCATCGGTCAGGCCGTTCCAGACGGGAACGCCAGCGTATTCCCCCAGCTCTTCCACAATGTGTTGACCAAAACCGCGATATTCGATGCCGTCATACATCCGTCCCAGGACGCGAGCGGTATCTTTCATGGACTCTTTATGGCCAATCTGTGAGCCGCTTGGGCCGAGATAAGTCACCTGCGCGCCCTGGTCGAAAGCGGCGACTTCAAACGCGCAGCGGGTGCGGGTAGAGGTTTTTTCAAAAATAAGCGCGATATTTTTGCCGAGCAGTGTTTTTTGCTCATGTCCGTTTTTTTTCGCCGATTTCAGCGCAATCGCCAGGTCGATAAGGTGCTGGATTTCCTCCGGGGTGTAGTCAAGTAGCTTCAAAAAGTTACGATTTTTCAGTGTAATAGCCATTACAATATCCTTGTTAAAATGAATTTCCTGATGGCGCTGCGCTTATCAGGTCTACGGTTATGCGCGTTCTGTAGGCCGGATAAGGCGAAGCGCCATCCGGCAAAAAGCCTTATGCGTTAGCGTCAACGGTTTCGCATCGAATCAGGGTTCCTTTCTCACCCGCGAGAATGGCTTGCCCATCCGCCAGCGAGCCGATTCCGGCAATGCCGCGGCAATGGCTGACAAACTCGGCGCAGGCGGTCACTTTCGGGCCCATCGAACCGGCGTCGAACTGCATTTCACGAAGCCGCTCCGGCGTAACCTGCGCCAGCGGGTGTTGGGTGGGCTTGCCCCAGTCGAGATACACCGCGTCGGCATCGGTCAGAATGAGCAGCGCGTCGGCGTGAATTTGGCTGGCAAGCAGGGCGGCGGACAGATCTTTGTCTATCACCGCCTCGATACCGTGGTAGCCATCGGCTTTTTCCACAACCGGCACGCCGCCGCCGCCGTTACAGATAACCAGGTGATCGCGGCTAATCAGCGCGCGGATAGCATCGTTTTCCACAATGCGTTTCGGCTGCGGGGAAGGCACAACGCGGCGGAAGGCGTTACCGTCGGCTTTGAATACCCAGCCCTTTTCTGCCTGTAACGCGCGGGCCTGCGCTTCGTCGTAAATTGGTCCGATATATTTGGTTGGATTCAGGAATGCCGGGTCGTTGGCATCGACTTCGACCTGGGTGAGCAGGACGCTGATTTCACGCTCCGGCAGTTGATTTTTCAGCGCCTGTTGCAGCATGTAGCCAATCATTCCCTGGCTTTCCGCGCCGAGGATATCGAGCGGGTAGGGCGTAACGCTGGCGTAGGCGCTATTTTGTAGCGCCAGCAGTCCCACTTGTGGGCCGTTGCCGTGCACTAACACCACTCGCCATTGCTGAGTAAGCTGGGCGATGGTTCTGGCCGCCAGATCGATATTTTTACGCTGAATATCAGCCTCCAATGGCTCGCCGCGTTTGAGCAGCGCATTGCCGCCCAGCGCGACGACCAATGTGCGTTTGTTTGCCATAACGTCTCCTTTAAATACCATCGCGTTCCAGTGGGCAGCTCATGCAGCGTGCGCCCCCGCGCCCGCGGCCCAGTTCATCGCCGGGAATGGGAAGGACAGTAATGCCGGCTTTGTCGTATTTTTCGTTGGTCCAGATGTTGCGCTCATAGCCCACGACCACGCCGGGACGCAGGGTGAGTACGTTATTGGCGTCATTCCACTGTTCGCGCTCAGCTTCAAATGCATCGCCGCCAGTGGTGATTAAGCGCACCTGATCGATGCCAAGCGCTTTTTCAAGAGCGTGAACCAGCGTGCTCTCCTGGGTTCGTTTCAGATCGCCGTGTCCGTCTGGCGTCAGCGTCCAGCACTGAACGTTCGGGCGAACGACTTCCGGATAGACGGAGAAGGTGTCGATATCAATGTGGGTCATGACGGTGTCAAGGTGCATGCAGGAGCGATGTTTTGGCAGCTCAACGGCAATGACGCGTTCCGCCTGACGATGTTTAAACAATGCCTGCGCCAGGAACTCAATGCCCTGCGGCGTAGTTCGTTCAGACATACCGATCAGAACCGCGCCGCGGCCAATCACCAGCACATCGCCGCCCTCTAAAGTGGCGTGGTCGTAATTAATGTTTTCGTCGCCGAAATATTTAATGAAATCACCGTCCGCGAATTGTGGATGCCAGCGATAAATAGCACGTAAATTATTTGTTTCACGTTGACGTGCAGGCTTTGCCATGGGGTTAATTGAGACGCCGTTATATATCCAGCAGGACGTGTCACGGGTAAATAGGTGATTCGGTAATGGCTTCATAATAAAGTCATTAATATCGTGAGTATCGACCACCATATTTTTTATGGAGGCGGGGATTTCGCCGTAAGTTAAACCGCCGCTTAAATGGCGAGCCAGTTCACGGTGCGGCATATCTGCCAGCCAGGCGCGAATATCTGCGGCAAAGGTGGGCCCAAGGCGATAATCGGAAATTTGCGTATCCAGCAGCCAGGTTTTGGCGTCAGCCACATCCAGCGTTTGGGTGAGCAGGTCGGTTAACAGCAACACTTCTATCCCTTGCTGGCGCAGCGTGTTGGCAAAAATGTCATGCTCTTCGCCAGCGCGCTCTACGGATAATACATCGTCAAAAAGCAATTCCTGACAATTTGAAGGGGTAAGTCTTTTTAGGCTTAGATTGGGACGATGCAACATTACGCTGCGTAATTGACCGATTTCAGAACCGACAAAATGCTTTTCCATCGTTATACCTTTTACATAATTTCAAGAATAAAGAAGGAGTGGCTGCAAATATTTAGTGTGCTTGCAGTCGCGGCGTTTCAGTTAATTTCGGGAGCAATCATTGAATTTTATTAGGGGCGTTAATGTGATGGGATTCACATCAATTAAGGAGTGCTATTTTTCTTGTTTAATATATGAACCGGCTCAGAGAAATTCAAAAAACAATAAAGTATTAAATGAATTACTACGCAGCTATACGGTTTGTTATTTTTCATTGTTAATTATTTGTTTATTATGTTGAATGGTATTTAAATCATAACTTATTGAAAATAAACTAATTATTTACAACGATTGCATAACTATGCGTGAGGGTGATTTTATTATCGGGGATACTTAGATAATTTAAAAATAACTATGGATATGGAAGTAGTTTATGCAGGGAGCGCGAATTGTGATCGCTAAAACGTTTTTATGTTAACACCTTTAATATCAAATGGTTGCTGGTAGTGGCAATTTGGCGTCGCTGGGGTTTATGCATAGAGGCTGCATAAAGACTGGCGTACTATTAACAAAATATAAACACCACTGGCGATAAACATGCGCTGGCGCAAAATCGATGAGAGTAAGGGTAGTATGGCAGCCATTTTTCTCGTATAAATAGAAAACTAAAACACTGTTTTAACTAAGGGGGTGCGATGATTGTTGGCAATATTGAATATCTGGAGGCCTGGCTGCCGACGGCGCTACGTCAGGCGATTGAGCATATCAAAGCGCATGTCGCGGCAACGACCGCGTCAGGTAAGTATGAGATTGACGGCGACAGGCTGTTTTATATGATTTCTGAAAATATGACGGAGCCAGGTGAATCGCGTAGCGCAGAGTATCACGCCCGTTATCTTGATATTCAGATTGTGCTACAAGGTCAGGAAGGGATGGCATTCAGTACCCGGCCTGCGGGAACGCCGCACACGGACTGGCTGGCGGATAAAGACATCGCATTTTTACCGGCGAGCGTCGGGGAGAAAACCGTCGTCCTGAACGAAGGCGACTTCGTGGTGTTTTATCCCGGCGAAGTGCATAAGCCACTGTGCGCGGTGGGAGAGCCAGCACAGGTACGTAAAGCGGTTGTGAAAATGCTGATGGCGTAATTTTTTGTGCCGGATGGCGGCGCCTGCACGTTGCGATTTTGTGGGACAACCGCCATCCGGCATCATAACGTCCTTATTTAGACAGCGTCGCTACCATCACCGCTTTGATGGTATGCATTCGGTTTTCCGCCTCATCAAAGACAATGCTGGCCGCAGACTCAAAAACCTCGTCGGTCACTTCCATCCCGCCATGTAAACCATACTCTTCGGCCATTTTTTTGCCGAGCGTGGTTTCGTCATCGTGGAACGCAGGCAGACAATGCAGGAACTTAACCTGCGGATTGCCGGTTAACGCCATCATCTGGCTGTTGACCTGATAGTCACGCAGCAGGGCAATACGCTCCGCCCATTTCTCTTTGGGTTCGCCCATAGAGACCCAAACATCGGTATAGATAAAATCCGCGCCTTTTACGCCCGAGGCGATATCTTCAGTCAGGGTGATGGCGCCGCCGTTCTTTTTCGCCATGGCACTGCATTCCGCCACTAACGCGGCTTGCGGCCAACAGGCTTTTGGCGCGACCAGACGGAGATCCAACCCTGTTAACGCAGTGGCTTCCAGCATGGAGTTGCCCATGTTATTGCGCGCATCTCCGGCATAAACCAACGTCATCTCGTTAAAGGCTTTACCCGGCAGATGTTCCTGCATGGTGAGCAGATCCGCCAATAATTGCGTTGGGTGAAACTCATCGGTTAAACCGTTCCATACCGGCACACCGGAATATTCAGCCAGCGTTTCGACGATCTCCTGACCATATCCTCGATACTGGATACCGTCAAACATCCGGCCCAGGACGCGGGCGGTATCTTTGATGGATTCTTTATGGCCGATCTGGCTACCGCTGGAACCCAGGTATGTTACGCGCGCGCCCTGATCGTATGCGGCAACTTCGAAAGAGCATCGTGTACGGGTCGAGTCTTTTTCGAAGATGAGCGCAATATTTTTACCCACCAACTTTTGTTCTTCTTTACCGTTTTTCTTATCGGCTTTCAGTTTGGCGGCAAGCTGCAACAGAGCAGTGAGTTCGCTGGCGGTGAAATCAAGTAACTTTAAAAAAGGTTTTTGGTAAAACGTAGACATACTTCCCTCACATGGCCTGGGCCTCTTGTTGAATTAAAATTCACTTTATATGGATGATTATTCATTTGCAACCCTGTTTGATAAAACTTTTCTCGATAAGGTGGAGGCAACGTCGGCGGTGTGTGACAATAAGAGTATCGGCAGGACATCTACGAGGAATGAGCTATGGCAAACCCGGAATTACTGGAAGAACAGCGTGAAGAAACGCGTTTAATTATTGAAGAGTTACTCGAGGACGGCAGCGATCCGGACGCGCTGTACACTATCGAGCATCACCTTTCCGCCGACGATTTCGAAACGTTGGAAAAAGCAGCGGTAGAAGCCTTTAAACTCGGTTATGAAGTGACGGAGCCGGAAGAGTTGGAAGTGGAAGAGGGTGACACGGTCATTTGCTGCGATATCCTCAGCGAATGCGCGTTGAACGCCGAACTCATCGACGCTCAGGTTGAGCAACTGATGAACCTGGCGGAAAAATATGATGTTGAATACGACGGTTGGGGAACCTATTTCGAAGACCCTAACGGCGAAGAGGGGGATGACGACGATTATGTCGATGAAGATGACGACGGCGTGCGTCACTAAAGCTGAATAGTATGACGGTACGGCAGCATTTGCTGTCGTATTTTTTTCAACAGGTTACGTATGAATTACCCGCAAATACTCTCTCCGGTGCTTAATTTCCTGCATTGCCCGACGCCACAGGCGTGGATTGTTCAGGCCCGCGATCCGCAAAATCTTCCTCTTCTGCTTACCGATCACTTGATCTGCGAACTAAAGGCCGCGCAAACCGCGTTGCTGTTAGTGCGTAAATATGTCGCCGATAAATCGGGCACCGACGCGCTGCTCGCCTGGTTGCAACCTTACGAGGCGTTCGCGTTTCGTCAGGGATCGGAGCCGGATTTTGTTGCCTTGCATCGACAGATTAGCAAAAGTGTCATGCCGAAAACTGATGACCCCTGGGGACGTCAGCTTGTCGACCGTATGGTGTTATTGATTAAAGAGGAGTTGCACCATTTTTGGCAGGTACGCGAGGTCATGCAGGCCAGAAACATTCCTTATGTGAAAATCACCGCCAGCCGCTACGCGAAAGGAATGTTGAAAACGGTACGCACGCACGAACCACTCACCTTAATTGATAAGCTGATTTGCGGGGCGTATATCGAAGCCCGCTCCTGCGAACGTTTTGCCGCTCTGGCGCCCTGGCTGGATGATGATTTGCAGACATTTTATCTCTCGCTCCTGCGATCCGAAGCGCGCCATTATCAGGATTACCTGGCGCTGGCGCAGCAGATTTCCGACGAGGACATTTCTGCGCGCGTGCGCTATTTTGGCGACGTGGAAGCCGACCTTATCTTGTCGCCAGACCGCGAGTTTCGTTTTCATAGCGGCGTGCCTGTCGCCGGGTAAACGGCGCACGGACCAGGAGAACAATATCTTAAATTGATGAAAGTGGAAGTAGTCATCATTTTGCGCCAGGCAGACATGATAGCTATTTTTTATATTTATCGTTAAATAAAGTATCTGCCGTTATTCAGCCTTAACGTGATGAAGTCTGAAGGAACGGATAAAGAAATAACCTGCAATCCGTCCAATATTTGGATTGCAGGTAGTAAGATTCCATGTATGCATTGCTGATGCGAAATTACAGTACTTTTAACATCCGCACTTCGCAATCGACATGTCCGGTGCAGCCGAGCGGTTCGCTAATATGTTCAAACCCTAAACGTTCGTACAGCGCAATCGCCTCGCGTAAAAAAGCCGTCGTTTCCAGATAGCAGCGTTTAAAACCCTGTTCACGAGCATGATCCAGCGCCATCAGCGCCAGCTTTTTCGCCAGTCCCTGACCACGAATTACCGGCAAAAAGTACATTTTTTGCAGTTCACAAATATCCGGTTCGCTACAGGATAATGGCGCCACGCCACCACCACCCACTATGCTACCGTTTTGCTCTATCACCCAATAGGCTGCGCCCGGTTGACTATAAACCTGATGCAGTTCATCCAGATTAGGGTCGGCGACGGTATAACCTTTATCGGCGGTAAGTCCGTATTCCGCAGAAACCTGACGGATGACGCGGGCAATTGCGGCGTTATCATCGGCAGAAATTCGACGCAGCGTCGCCGCGACGGAGGTAATGGCACTCATAGCGAACTCATGACATAAAAGTGAGACATATGCAGTTAATACCACTGCGGTAAGGGGAAGCGCAAGCGATGATAATTCAATAAAAAGCCTCTGAGCAGATGCGTCAGAGGCTTTTATCGTCTGCGATGCCAGTAGGCCGGATAAGCGTAGCGCCATCCGGCAAACAGCTTTACAGCGCGGCGATGACCGCCTGCTGCTCAATCAGCTTCGCTTTCGCTTCGGCGTAACCTTCCAGCTTTTCACGCTCTTTAGCGATTACCGCTTCCGGCGCGCGGGCGACGAAACCTTCGTTGGAAAGTTTGCCTTCAATACGGGCAATCTCACCTTCGATTTTCGCCACTTCTTTCGCCAGACGCGCCAGCTCATCGTCTTTATTGATGAGGCCCGCCATCGGGATCAGCAGTTCGGCGCCGTCGATAATCTTGGTCACAGAAACCGGACCTTTATCATCGCCTGGCAGCACGGTGATGCTTTCCAGACGCGCCAAAGTTTGCAGGAAGTTGCGGTTGTCATTGACGCGACGAACGGCTTCTTCACTACAGCCGCGCAGCAACAGTTCCAGCGGCTTGCCCGGCGCGATGTTCATTTCCGCGCGGATATTACGTACGGCGATGATTGCCTGCTTCAGCCATTCGGTATCGGCGAGCGCCACTTCATCCACCTGAGACGCATTGTACTGCGGGAACGGCTGTAGCATGATGGTGTCAGCAGTGATACCGCAAATCACTTTCACGCGCTGCCAGATGGTTTCGGTGATAAACGGAATGATCGGGTGTGCCAGGCGCAGCAGACCTTCCAGTACCGTCACCAGCGTATGGCGCGTGCCGCGCAGTTCCGCTTCCGTTCCGCCGTTCATCACCGGCTTGGTCAGTTCCAGATACCAGTCGCAGAACTGGTTCCAGGTAAATTCATACAGAATCCCCGCCGCGATATCGAAGCGGAAGCTGTCCAGCGCGTCGCGATAGGCCTTGATGGTCTGGTTGAATTCCGCCAGAATCCAGCGGTCCGCCAGCGACAGAGTCATCTCGCCGCCGTTGAAGCCGCAATCATTTCCTTCAGTATTCATCAGTACGAAACGGCTGGCGTTCCACAGCTTGTTACAGAAGTTGCGGTAACCTTCCAGGCGTTTCATATCCCAGTTGATATCGCGACCGGTCGAGGCCAGCGCCGCCAGGGTGAAGCGCAGGGCGTCGGTGCCATGCGGCTCGATGCCGTTCGGGAACTGTTTTTCGGTACGCTTGCGGATTTTCTCCGCCATCTGCGGCTGCATCATATTGCCGGTGCGTTTTTCCAGCAGCTCCGGCAGGGAGATGCCGTCCACCATATCCAGCGGGTCAATCACGTTGCCCTTGGACTTGGACATCTTCTGGCCTTCGTCATCACGAATCAGACCGGTCATGTAGACGGTATGGAACGGTACCTGCGGTTTGCCGTTTTCATCTTTGATGAAGTGCATGGTCATCATGATCATGCGGGCAATCCAGAAGAAGATGATGTCGAAGCCGGAGACCATCACGCTGGTCGGGTGGAACTGACGCAGGGCGTCGGTGTTTTCCGGCCAGCCCAGCGTTGAGAAGGTCCACAGAGCGGAGGAGAACCAGGTGTCGAGAACGTCATCGTCCTGGCGGAGCTGAACGTCTGCGCCGAGGTTATTTTCCTGGCGTACTTCATCTTCATTGCGGCCCACGTAGACGTTACCCGCGTCGTCGTACCATGCCGGGATACGGTGGCCCCACCATAGCTGACGGGAGATACACCAGTCCTGAATATCACGCATCCAGGAGAAGTACATATTTTCGTACTGCTTCGGCACGAACTGAATGTCGCCGTTCTCAACCGCTTCAACCGCCGGTTTAGCCAGCACGTCGGCACGGACGTACCACTGGTCGGTCAGCATTGGTTCAATGACCACGCCGCCGCGGTCGCCATAAGGGACGGTCAGGTCGTGTGGTTTGATCTCTTCCAGCAAACCCAGCGCATCAACGGCAGCGACGATCGCTTTACGCGCGGCAAAGCGTTCCAGTTTCTGGAACTCAGCCGGAATCTCGCTGGAATAAACATCGGACTCTTCACCTTTGGTATCGAACACTTCCGCGCTTTCGCGAATGTCGCCGTCAAAGGTCAGGATGTTGATCATCGGCAGGGCGTGACGACGACCGACTTCATAGTCGTTAAAGTCGTGCGCCGGGGTGATCTTCACGCAGCCGGTGCCTTTTTCCATGTCGGCGTGTTCATCGCCGACAATCGGAATGCGGCGATTCACCAGCGGCAGGACCACAAATTTGCCAATCAGGTCTTTATAACGCGGATCTTCCGGGTTTACTGCCACGCCGGTATCGCCCAGCAGGGTTTCCGGACGCGTCGTGGCGACCACCAGATAATCTTTACCGTCGGCGGTTTTCGCACCGTCGGCCAGTGGATAGCGGATGTGCCACATTGAGCCTTTCGACTCGCGGTTTTCCACTTCAAGGTCAGAGATGGCGGTGCGCAGTTTCGGGTCCCAGTTCACCAGGCGTTTGCCGCGGTAGATCAGATCTTCTTTATACAGGCGGACAAAGACTTCTTTCACGGCATTGGAAAGGCCTTCGTCCATGGTGAAGCGCTCGCGTTCCCAGTCAACTGAGTTGCCGAGACGGCGCATCTGGCGGGTAATGGTGCCGCCAGATTCCGCTTTCCACTGCCAGATTTTGTCGATAAACGCATCGCGGCCGTAATCGTGACGGGTTTTACCTTCTTCAGCGGCAATCTTGCGTTCAACCACCATCTGGGTCGCGATCCCGGCGTGGTCGGTGCCGACCTGCCACAGGGTGTTTTTGCCCTGCATACGCTGGTAACGGATCATCGTATCCATGATGGTTTGCTGGAAAGCATGTCCCATATGCAAACTGCCGGTGACGTTCGGCGGCGGGATCATGATGCAGAAACTCTCCTGGCTTTCATCGCCATTCGGTTTGAAATAGCCCTGCTTTTCCCAGTGCTCGTAAAGCGGCTGTTCGATATCTTGGGGATTATATGTCTTTTCCATTATTTCCAGGTTGCCGTATTCAGGTTAAAACCAGCCACGCGGTAGGCTTTGTAGCGTTCGCGAGCCAGTTGTTTCAAAGTTTCTTCGTAAGGGACGAAGTCTACCACTTCTGTGAAAGCGGTGGCAAAATCTGCAAAGCTTGTACGCAGGCTGATTAAAATATCGCGCGGGCTGCTGTTGCGTTTTTGCGGCCAGGCGATTTCGACTGGCGCGCCGCCGCGTGGCCCTTCGCCTGCCAGATTGTGCGGGACAAAGCTTTCCGCCGGTCTCGCCCACAGAGCTTCATCCAGCCGAATGGCCTGCTTTTCGTCTTCGCAGGCGATCAGCACGCGCTTGCCGGCGCGCCAACGTTCTGCGGCAATTTCACACACCAGTTGTTCAACGGCGCTTAAACCGTCGGCGGCGGTGTCATTGTCCAGAAGATAGAACGTCGCATTTTTCATATATGGGGCTTCTTGTGGTGGATTTAAATGCATTGCCATGATGCGCCCCGTAGGCTGGATAGCGCTGCGCTTATCCGGCCTGCGGGGTAATTTCAACCTTACTCTTCGCCGTTAAAACCTGCGCGATTGAGCAGGAACTGCGACAGCAGCGCTACCGGACGACCGGTCGCGCCTTTCGCTTTGCCGGAGCGCCAGGCGGTGCCGGCGATATCCAGGTGCGCCCAGTTGTATTTACGGGTAAAGCGAGACAGGAAGCAGCCCGCGGTGATGGCACCGCCAGGACGCCCGCCAATGTTCGCCATATCCGCAAAGTTGGACTCCAGTTGTTCCTGGTACTCATCGCCCAGTGGCAGACGCCACGCGCGGTCGCCCGCCTGCTCGGACGCGCCGATCAGTTCATGCGCCAGCGGGTTATGGTTCGACATCAGACCGGTAATGTGATGGCCCAGCGCAATCACGCAGGCACCGGTTAGCGTCGCGACGTCAATAACGGCTTCCGGCTCGAAGCGTTCAACGTAGGTCAGCACATCGCACAAAACCAGACGGCCTTCGGCATCGGTATTCAGCACTTCAACCGTCTGACCGGACATGGTGGTCAGTACGTCGCCCGGACGATACGCGCGTCCGCCAGGCATGTTTTCACAGCCCGCCAGTACGCCGATAACGTTGATCGGTAGCTGAAGTTCGGCGACCATACGCATCACGCCGTACACCGCCGCCGCGCCGCACATGTCGTACTTCATCTCGTCCATCCCTTCAGATGGCTTGATAGAGATGCCGCCGGAGTCGAAGGTCAGGCCCTTACCCACCAGCACGATCGGGCGCGCGTCTTCGGATGGATTGCCCTTGTACTCAATAACCGACATCAGCGATTCGTTCTGCGAACCGTGGCCGACCGCCAGATAAGCGTTCATTCCCAGTTCGCGCATCTGCTGTTCGCCGATCACGCGAGTAATGACATTTTGGCTGTAGCTGTCGGCCAACTGGCGCGCCTGTGACGCCAGGTAGGCAGCGTTACAGATATTGGGCGGCATGTTGCCGAGATCTTTCGCGGCCTTAATCCCGGCGGCGATGGCCAGACCGTGCTGGATGGCGCGTTCGCCGCTGGTGAGCTCACGGCGGGTTGGCACATTAAAGACCATTTTACGTAGCGGGCGGCGCGGCTCGCTTTTATTGGTCTTGAGTTGATCAAAGCTATAAAGCGTCTCTTTGGCCGTTTCGACGGCCTGACGCACTTTCCAGTAGTTGTTGCGGCCTTTAACGTGCAGTTCGGTCAGGAAGCAGACGGCTTCCATCGAGCCGGTATCATTCAGAGTATTTATCGTTTTCTGAATAACCTGCTTATACTGACGTTCATCAAGCTCGCGCTCTTTGCCGCAACCAATGAGGAGGATTCGCTCGGAAAGAACGTTAGGAACATGGTGCAGCAACAGAGTCTGCCCCGGTTTTCCTTCCAGTTCGCCGCGACGCAGCAATGCGCTGATGTATCCGTCGCTAATTTTGTCGAGCTGTTCTGCAATCGGAGAAAGGCGACGCGGTTCAAAGACGCCCACGACAATGCAGGCACTCCGCTGTTTCTCCGGGCTACCGCTTTTTACACTGAACTCCATGCACTATGCTCCTGAATCTTAAAGACAACAGTGGTGGCTACAGCTATACTCGTCGTCTTTCAAGTTGCAGATGCGTTGGCTGCGCCTGCTCACCCCTGTCACTTACCTGATGTAAGCTCCGGGGCTTCACAGTCTTGCCGCCTGCCTGCAACTCGAAATCCATAGAGTATAGAAATTGAAAGCTTTCGTAACTCATGTCCGCTGTTGCGGTGACTTCGTGTTAATCTTAACGTTATTACGGCATTGGCACGTCAGAACAAGTTCTGAGAGGTGAATCCGCTGAGTATAATGATCTTAGCGATGATTTCGACGACTCAAGAGAATAAATGACGTTTAAGCCATGAAACAAGCTAAATTCCAGCAAAAAAACGGGTTTTTACGGGCGTATTTAAAGTGATAATCATAAGATATCTGGTGCGGGAGACGCTCAAAAGCCAGCTGGCGATACTCTTCATCTTGCTTTTGATCTTCTTTTGTCAAAAGTTAGTGAGGATTCTCGGCGCGGCGGTTGATGGCGATATTCCCGCAAATCTGGTGCTCTCGCTTCTGGGGCTGGGCGTACCGGAAATGGCGCAGCTCATCCTGCCATTAAGCCTGTTCCTGGGGCTTCTGATGACGCTGGGCAAACTGTATACCGAAAGTGAAATTACGGTCATGCACGCCTGCGGCTTGAGCAAAGCCGTCCTGGTAAAGGCCGCCATGGTACTGGCGTTATTTACCGGTATCCTTGCGGCGGTTAACGTAATGTGGGCTGGCCCCTGGTCGTCGAAACACCAGGATGAAGTGCTGGCGGAGGCGAAAGCGAACCCCGGTATGGCGGCGCTGGCGCAGGGACAATTCCAGCAGGCGACCAACGGCAGTTCGGTGCTGTTTATTGAAAGCGTTGATGGCAGCGACTTCCACGATGTTTTCCTTGCGCAAATTCGGCCTAAGGGCAATGCTCGTCCTTCTGTGGTGGTGGCCGACTCCGGACATTTGACTCAGTTGCGGGATGGTTCCCAGGTTGTCACCTTAAACAAAGGGACGCGCTTTGAAGGGACGGCGTTGCTACGCGATTTTCGCATCACCGACTTTCAGAACTATCAGGCGATTATTGGCCATCAGGCTGTGGCGCTGGACCCGAACGATACCGACCAGATGGACATGCGCACGCTGTGGAATACCGACAACGATCGCGCTCGCGCCGAACTGCACTGGCGTATCACGTTAGTCTTTACCGTATTTATGATGGCGCTGATGGTCGTGCCGCTCAGCGTGGTGAATCCACGTCAGGGGCGGGTCTTGTCTATGCTGCCGGCCATGCTGCTTTATCTGTTGTTCTTCCTGATCCAGACGTCCATTAAATCGAATGGCGGTAAAGGTAAACTGGACCCGGTTATCTGGATGTGGGTGGTCAACCTAATCTATCTGGCGTTGGCGATTGGTTTGAACCTGTGGGATACGGTGCCGGTCCGCCGCCTGCGTGCCCGCTTTCTGCGTAAAGGGGGGCGGTATAATGCAGCCATTTGGTGTACTTGACCGCTATATCGGTAAAACCATTTTTACTACCATCATGATGACGTTGTTCATGCTGGTGTCGCTCTCCGGGATCATCAAGTTTGTCGATCAGCTGAAAAAAGCGGGGCAGGGTAACTACGACGCGCTGGGCGCGGGTATGTACACCTTGCTCAGCGTACCTAAGGATATCCAGATCTTCTTTCCTATGGCGGCGCTGCTTGGCGCGCTGCTGGGACTGGGGATGCTGGCGCAGCGTAGCGAACTGGTGGTGATGCAGGCATCGGGTTTCACCCGTATGCAGGTGGCGCTGTCGGTGATGAAAACGGCTATCCCCCTGGTGTTGTTAACCATGGCGATCGGCGAATGGGTCGCCCCGCAGGGCGAGCAGATGGCGCGTAACTACCGTGCGCAGGCGATGTATGGCGGTTCGCTGCTTTCCACCCAGCAAGGTCTGTGGGCGAAAGATGGGAATAACTTTGTCTACATTGAACGGGTGAAGGGCGACGAGGAGCTGGCCGGCATTAGTATTTACGCTTTCAACGATCAGCGTCGTTTGCAGTCGGTGCGTTACGCCGCTTCGGCAAAATTTGACCCGGAGCATAAGGTCTGGCGTTTGTCGCAGGTGGATGAGTCCGATCTGCAAAACCCGAAACAGATCACCGGTTCGCAGACGGTGAGCGGCACCTGGAAAACGAACTTGACGCCGGATAAGTTAGGCGTGGTGGCGCTGGACCCGGATGCGCTTTCCATCAGCGGTCTGCATAACTATGTTAAATATCTGAAGTCGAGCGGACAGGACGCCGGGCGTTATCAGCTCAATATGTGGAGTAAAATCTTCCAGCCGCTCTCCGTGGCGGTGATGATGCTGATGGCGCTGTCATTTATTTTCGGGCCGCTACGCAGCGTACCGATGGGCGTGCGTGTGGTGACGGGGATTAGCTTCGGCTTCGTATTCTACGTCCTCGACCAGATTTTTGGCCCGCTGACGCTGGTATATGGCATTCCGCCGATTGTCGGCGCTCTGTTGCCGAGCGCCTCGTTCTTCCTGATTAGCCTCTGGCTAATGCTGCGTAAGTCATAGCATCCGGCATAGTACCGGGGGCGCTGCGCTTATCCGGCCTACATAGTACAGCTTTGTAGGCCGGATAAGGCGTTTACGCCGCCATCCGGCACATTGCCGTTAGCGTCTTCTGCCACCCAGCAGACTGCCTAACATTCCTCGAATGATTTGATGAGTAACCTGACGCGCCGCGCTTTTGGCTACACTTTGTATCACGCCATCGCGCTTGCCGCCGCGCGGTCCGGTACTGCCAAACAGGATCTCCTTTAGCCCACCAGGAACACTGCCGTCTACAGCGGGTGTCGTACCTTTTGTCGGAGGGGTATTCTGTTTTTCGGTAGTGGCCTGAATGCCTTTTTGCAACATTTCATATGCCGACTCACGGTCAACGTCGTCTTCATACTTGCCGTACAGCGCAGAGTGATTGATAAGCCCGTTGCGCTCATCATCCGTCACTGGCCCCATACGTGAACAGGGAGCGATAACCATCGCCCGTTCTACCACCGACGGGCTGCCTTTGGCATCTAAAAATGAGATCAGCGCCTCGCCGGTGCCCAGTTCCTGAATCGCTTTTTCCGTATCAAACGCCGGATTGGCGCGCATGGTCTGCGCCGCGGTTTTCACCGCCTTCTGATCCTTCGGCGTGAAGGCGCGTAAAGCGTGCTGGACGCGATTGCCCAACTGGCCGAGCACGTTGTCTGGAATGTCCGATGGGTTTTGGGAGACGAACCAGACGCCGACGCCTTTCGAGCGGATCAGACGGATAACTTGTTCGATTTTATCCAGCAGCACCTGCGGAGCATCATTGAATAGCAGGTGTGCCTCGTCGAAGAAAAACACCAGCTTCGGTTTCTCCAGGTCGCCGGCTTCCGGTAACTGTTCGTAAAGTTCGGAGAGCATCCACAGCAGGCTGGCGGCGTACAGTTTCGGCATCTGGTAGAGTTTTTCCGCGCTGAGGATATTAATGATCCCTTTGCCGCTGGCATCGGTGCGCATCCAGTCGTAGATATCCAGCATCGGCTCGCCGAAGAAGTGCGCTGCGCCCTGTTGCTCCAGCGTAAGCAATCCGCGCTGGATTGCCCCGACCGAAGCGCTGCTAATATTGCCATACTGATTCTGGAAAGATTTGGCGTTATCGCCGATATACTGGGTAATTGCCCGTAGATCTTTGAAATCCAGCAGTAATAACCCCTGGTCATCGGCGATGCGGAAAATGATATTCAGTACGCCGGATTGTACCTCGTTCAGGTTTAACAATCGGGCAAGCAGCAACGGCCCGAGATCGGAGACCGTCGCTCGCAGCGGATGCCCTTTCTCGCCAAAGATATCCCATGACGTGACCGGGCTGGCGTGTGGCTGCCAGTCAGACACGCCGATATTTTTCAGCCGCGCGAGCAGTTTCTCCGACGCCAGCCCTTCTTGCGCCACGCCGGTTAAGTCGCCTTTTACATCTGCCATAAACACCGGTACGCCGATGCCTGACAGTGATTCTGCCACTTTCTGGAGCGTGACGGTTTTTCCGGTGCCGGTAGCGCCGGTGATTAGCCCATGACGATTAGCCATCTCCGGCAGTAAAAACAGTTCCGTTTCCGGCGTGCGGGCAATTAACAGAGGTGCGCTCATTGAGATGTTCTCCACGTTTTCTGCCTGGAGTATAGGCAATCTGCGGGAAAGAGAATGAGCGCGGTAGGGCAAAAAATTTATAATGTGTTGCCGTGATAAATCTGATAACCCAAATCAATCGTATTATGGTTGAGATCGTTATTTTTAATTTTGTTAAGCAACATCTGCGCAGCCCTGCGCCCGATCTCAAAACGAGGGGTAATTACACTGGCGAAGCTCGGTATCATTTGCCTGCCCATCTCCAGACCGTGGAATCCGGCGATGGAGATCTGCTCCGGTACGGCCAGTTGACGCTCGCGGCACCACAGTAGAGCGCCCATTGCGATATCGTCGTTAGTACAAAAGACGCCATCTACGTCCGGGTGTGCAGTAAGCGCATCACGCATTAGCTGTATCCCCAGATGGATAGAGGAGATAGCGCGGGGATTGATGCGCAACGGCGCCAGCCCCCGGTGCGTCATCGCATCGCAGTAGCCATGATAACGCTGCTCATCACGGATATCGTCTTTTGAACCCAGATAGAGGATTTTCCGCCGCTGGCGTTTATCCAGCATGGTGCTGACCATATCAAAGGCGGCCTGACGGTTATCAAACCCCACTTCCATATCTAACCGATCGCCCTGGATATCCATGAGTTCTACAATCGGAAGGGTAGCTGAGCGCAGGAATTTGACGGTTCTGAGCGTATGATATTTTTCTGAAAGAATAATGCCGTCGATATTGTAAGACAGTAAATTGATAACGGACTCTTCTTCCGAATCGCGATCGTAATTGTAATTCGCAATAAGAGTTTGGTAGTTATGACCCGACGTCACGGATTCAATCCCGGCAAGAATGTCGGCAAACAACTGGTTCTGGAAAGAGGGGATCAGCACGCCGAGAGTGTAACTTTGCGCGTTTAACAACATAGCTGGCGCGCGATTGGGTATGTAGTTAATTTCCTCCATGATCTGCGCAATACGCTCGCCGGTTTCCCTGGCGACTTTTTTCGGCGAGCGGATGTAACGGCTCACCGTCATTTTTGTCACGCCTGCAAGCGTAGCGATATCCTGCAAAGAAATTCTGTGATTCCTCATGGTTTCTCCAGTACCGGGGGCGGGAAAGTCGCCCCCATGGTTAATTGGACTGCGGATGATGAATTAATGCAGAACCGCATTCAGCGCCAGTACGCCCAGCAGCCCCATGACAGAGATCAATGTTTCCATGACGGTCCAGGTGCGTAGGGTTTCCCCGACGCTAAGATTAAAATACCCTTTAAACAGCCAAAAACCGGGATCGTTAACATGTGATGCAATAACGCTTCCCGCGCCTGTCGCCAGTACCATTAACGCCGGATCGGCGTGGGTTACGTTAATAATCGGCAATACGACGCCCGCTGTGGTTATCGCGGCCACGGTTGCGGAACCTAACGCAATACGAAGCACGGCGGCTACCGTCCAGCACATTAATAAAGGAGATAGCGATGTGCCGGTCATTAATTGCGAGATATATTGGCCCACGCCGCTATCCACCAGCACTTGTTTAAACGCACCGCCGCCTGCGATGATAAAAACAATCATCGCGATAGCGCCAATGGACTCGCCGACGATATCCATCACCTGCTCAACCGTACGCCCATTGCGTCGGCCCAGCGTAAAAATGGCGATGATAATGGCAATAAACAACGCCACTGCCGGATTACCGATAAATTCGAAGAAAACCCGAACGGCATTCGTTTTTGGCAGCGTGATTTCACATACCGCTGCGATGGCCATCAGAATGACCGGGATCACGGCGGCAAAAATACTGTTCCAGAATGACGGCATCTCTTCTTCACTGAATAGATGAGGATTAAATAATCCTTCAGGCGGCGCTTTCTCAAAGCGCGCCAGCAATTTTGAAAACAGCGGGCCGGCAACAATCACGGTCGGTATGGTAATGATTAACCCATACAGCAGGGTCGTACCGAGATTTGCCTCAAAAATTGTCGCAATGGCGGTAGGGCCGGGATGCGGCGGCAGGAAGCAGTGCGTAACGGATAAGGCGGCGACCATTGGAACCCCGACATACAGCAATGGCAGTCCCGATGAGGCCACAATCGTAAAAACGAGCGGCAACAGCAGTACGAATCCGACTTCAAAAAACATTGCCAGGCCGACGATAAGCCCGGTTATCACCAGCGCCCATTGCACGCGTTTTTTGCCGAACGTATTAATGAGCGTCGTCGCAATGCGCTGCGCGGCGCCAGTATCGGAAATTAATCTTCCCAGCATCGCGCCGAAACCGAGGATCATGGCTAGTCCGCCCAGAGTACTGCCAATTCCGTTTTGTATGGAGTGCAGGACATCTTGTGCGCCCATCCCTTCGGCAAATCCCACAACGGCGGCAACCAGAACAAGGGCGATAAAGCCGTTAACTTTAAAGCCAATCATTAAGACCAACAGCAGCGCAACGCCTGCCGCAATAATTATTAATGGCATATTCGTCTCTCTTATCAGCGCCAAAATAGCAGCGCTTACGCGCTGCGTCGTATTTCCCTGGTCAGACGGCAACCAGCATACCGCCATCGACAAACAGCAGATGTCCGTTAACAAAGTCGGAGGCTTTAGAGGAGAGAAACACCGCTGCGCCAATAAGCTCCTGGGGATCGCCCCAGCGTGCGGCAGGCGTACGTTTGCATAGCCAGGAGGTGAAGGCTTCATCTTCAACCAGCGCTTTGGTCATCTCCGTTTTGAAGTATCCCGGCGCAATACCGTTGACCTGGATATTATGACGCGCCAGCTCCACGCACATGCCGCGGGTCAGCATCTTCACGGCCCCCTTCGATGCGGCGTATGGCGTAATAGTGTCGCGGCCCAGCTCGCTTTGCATCGAACAGATGTTGATCACTTTGCCTGCCTGCCGCGCCACCATACGGCGAGTAACGGCCTGAGAGACGAGAAAAACCGCGGTCTGATTTACGGCGATGACGTCATTCCACTCCTGCTCGGGAAACTCGGTAAACGGATGACGGCGCTGGATACCGGCGTTATTTATCAGGACGTCAATGACGCCAATATCTTTTTCGATATGTTCAACCGCAGCTTCAATATCCTGTTTATGGGTGACATTAAAGGGGGCGGCGATAGCTTTTATCCCTTCCTGCTGAAGTTTCGTCACGGCTGTTTCGGCGCGTTCTGGGGTAATATCGTTAACAATAATGCGCGCGCCATAGCGACCAAGACCGGTCGCCAGCAAATAACCAATTCCCTGAGCGGCTCCGGTGATAAGGATATTTTTACCTGCCAGTGAAAAAAGATCGTTCATGATAGTGTCCCTTATTTTACTTTCTCAGAAAACGAGCTGAACTTTTGCCGCCTGTGTTTTGTCTCCGGCAAAGATCAGCGCCGGTTCCAGGTCGGTAAATGGATATTCCGCGCTCAGTAACGGCAGCGGATCGATAACGCGGTTGGCAAGCCAGGAAACCGCAGTATTAAATTCGCTAGTAAAGCGGAAAGAGCCTTTCAGGGAGATCTCTTTGCTTATTAACATCATCATCGGGAAGTTGGGTACTGCGCCTCCCATGCCAACCTGCACCATCACGCCTTTTGCCCGTGTGACTTCCAGACACGTTGAGATTGAGGAAGGATGCCCGGAGACTTCAAAACTGATATCGAAATACCCTTTTTCTGCTTTCCAGCCATCGAGAGAATCATGCTGTGGATTCACCAGCGTATCCGCGCCCATCAGCCGGGCCAGCGAGAGAGAGCGGGCGCTGATATCGGCACATACCACTTCCGCCGCGCCCAGCGTTTTTACTGCGCTAACAATCAGGCAGCCGATAGGGCCAACGCCGGAGATAAAGACGCGTTTGCCCTGCAAATCGCCCGCCTCATGAGCCGCATGAATGGCAACTGCCAGCGGTTCGGCAAAGGCCATGGCTTTTTCGTCCGCCTGTTCCGGCCAGGGAATACACTGAGCGGTATCGACAGCTTTAAATCGGGTAAAACCGCCATCAACATGCGGAAAATACATGGCGCTGCCAAAGAAGCGCATTTCAGTACAGTGGTTTTCTTCGTGTTGCAGACAGTATTTGCAATGACCGCAAGGCTTCGATGGATTAATCGCTACCGGTTGCCCTTCACGTAATAAATCTGAGTCGCTATAAACGATTTTGCCAATCACTTCATGACCTAAAATCATTGGCGCTTTTACTGTAAAATTGCCGACTTTTCCTTCCTGATAATAATGTAAGTCAGACCCACAAATTCCACCACGGGTAATTTGTACGAGTGTTCCTTTATTATTCCATTCAATATTTTGTTCCGTAACGGCAACAGCACGCTTACCCGCAACAACGCAGGATTGAGTTTTTACTTCCATAAATTCCTCACTGGTCAGGTAGTTACCCTGAACGCATTTAAGCGGTTTTATTTGTCACTATTTGTGACTCATATCACGCTGGAAAATTGTTACACTACAATGTTACGCATAACGTGATGTGCCTTAGAGTTCTTTTCTATGCAAATTAAAAAATGTGAAATTGTCGAACGTAGAGGCGTAATATCATGTTGTGGAATATGACTCAGAGGTATCTAAATGGCCGGGGAAAGCTATATTTTAATGGGCGTTTCGGGTAGTGGTAAGTCTTTAATAGGCAGCAAAATTGCAACATTATTTTCTGCGAAATTTATTGACGGCGATGATCTCCATCCGGCGAAAAACATTGACAAAATGTCTCAGGGAATACCGTTAACTGATGAAGACCGCTTACCCTGGCTGGAACGATTAAATGACGCTTCATACAGTCTTTATAAAAAAAATGAGACAGGATTTATTGTCTGCTCGTCATTAAAAAAACAGTACCGCGATATTTTACGTAAGAGTAGCCCTAACGTACATTTCCTGTGGCTGGACGGCGATTACGCCACCATTCTGCAGCGAATGCAGCGTCGTGCCGGGCATTTTATGCCGCCAGACCTGCTGCAAAGTCAGTTTGACGCGCTGGAGCGGCCGTGTGTCGATGAACATGATATTGCGCGTATCGATGTTAATCATGACATCGAGCACGTGACGGAGCAGTGCCGACAGGCTGTACAGGCTTTTCGTCAGGCAGTCAGCGCTTCCTGATGATTGTCAAAGCGCTGAGCCAGGCGGTCAGAAGTCAGCTTTTAGCACTACCCGATAGCGGGCTTTGCCATCGCGAACGTGCTGGATAGCCTCGTTGATTTGTGACATCGCGAACAGTTCCGTGGTGGGCGCGACTTTGCTGCGTCCGGCGAATTTCATCAGCTTGCGAAGTTCATATGGTGTTCCGGTTGCCGAACCTGAGATACTGCGATCGCCGGCAATCAATGTAAACGCCGGTACGGGCAGCGGCTTCAATACGGCCCCAACGGTATGGAAGTTGCCGCCATAAGTCAGCGCTTCGAAGTAGGGCTGCCAGTCGAGATCGACGTTGACCGTGTTAATGATGAGATCGAACTGGCCCGCCAGTGCTTTTAATGCTTCCGGATCGCGGCTGTTCACCACGTTATTGGCCCCCATCGCCAGCACTTCCTGTTCTTTCGATGGATTTGAGCTGAACGCGGTGACTTCGCAGCCCATCGCGTGCAGCAGCTTGATTGCGATATGCCCAAGCCCGCCAATACCGATGACGCCAACGCGGCTGGTAGCAGTAATATGGTGCATCAATAGCGGTTTAAAGACCGTAATGCCGCCACATAACAGCGGGCCTGCGGACGCCATATCCATATTCTCCGGAAGAGGAATTACCCACTGCCAGCCTGCGCGAAGCTTCTCGGCAAAACCGCCACGATTGAGGATAGTGGGCACTGCGCCTTCCAGGCAGTTAATTTGATTACCGCTGATACAGGCATCGCAGTGTCCGCAGCTGTGTGCCGTCCAGCCGATTCCAACGCGCTGGCCGACTTTTAGCCCCTTGTCCTGTGCCGCGCTGCCGAGTGCGGCCACCTGACCGATGACCTCATGTCCGGCAACCAGAGGGTATTGAGAGAACCCCCATTCATTGTCGATCATCGACAGATCGGAATGGCAGATCCCGCAATAGTCGACACGTACCTCGACATCTTCCGGTTGGAGTTCTCCGGCGTCATATTCATAGAGTTCGAGCTCGCCGCCCGCCTCTTTTGCGGCATAGCTTTTTATTATCGTCATTGTGTTTCCCTTAATGTGGTGTTGAACTGAAAAGTGTAGAGTATGGAGGCGAGGGCCGCCCGGCGTTAATCTGCTGGAGAAGATGGGAAGTAGCCTGATTATTCTATTTAATACCCAACGATGCTGAAATTTTCAGCACTTAGCGAGACAGGTGTATGCTCGTGCTTGCATGGCGGCGTATGACAGGTATAATCCACAACGTTTTCCGCATACCTCTTCAGTGCCGAAGTGGCGAAATCGGTAGACGCAGTTGATTCAAAATCAACCGTAGAAATACGTGCCGGTTCGAGTCCGGCCTTCGGCACCATAAAAAGCTTTTTTCAAGTCTACTAACGTCTACTTTAGTCCATAAAAACAGTAAGTTAAGCAGGTTTCTGGCTTTTCTTAGTCTGTACATGTCTACTCAATTCCTTGAACATATACCAACTGATGATGGTATAACTGATGGTATTCCCGGTTCGATTGATTTTGGTACCAACACTGGAGGTATCAACTGATGGCTCTCACCGATATCAAAGTTAGGACTACCAAGCCCTCCGACAAACCCTTCAAACTCACAGATGGGCAGGGTATGCACCTGCTGATCAATCCTAACGGCTCGAAGTACTGGCGATTACAGTACCGTTTCGACGGCAAACAGAAAGTTTTAGCATTGGGTGTTTATCCAATGGTCTCTCTTGGTGAGGCCCGCAGGAAGCGAGATGAAGCCAAAAAGTTGGTATCTGATGGTATCGACCCTTCTGAGAAGAAAAAAACCGACAAGATCGAGCAGAGCGAAGCTCTTACTTTTGAATCTGTTGCCAGGGACTGGCATAAGGCTTGTAAAAGAAAATGATCAGATTCCCACAGCGAGAGAGTTCTAAAAAGCATGGAAGATGGTCTCTTTACTGCCATTGGTAAAAGAAAAATATCCGAACTTAATACCAGAGATCTTCTTGCCCCTATCAAGGCTGTTGAAGCTTCCGGGCGATTGGAAGTTGCTTCCCGATTACAGCAAAGAACAACGGCAGTAATGAGATATGCTGTCCAGAACGAATTAATAGTTTCAAGGGTAGAAAACTCACGAAGTTAGCCGTGAAACTCACATTGCTCATTTTCATTCGTTCAAGTGAACTCAGGTTTGCTCGTTGGTCAGAGATAGATTTCGACAATGCCATGTGGACTATCCCTGGGGAACGTGAGCCATTGCCAGGGGTCAAACATTCTCATCGAGGCTCAAAAATGAAGACCCCACACCTCGTGCCGTTAAGTCGTCAGGCTTTAGAACTCCTCAAAGCTATCAGAGAAATCAGCGGTGAATGTGAACTTGTGTTCATTGGTGATCATGATTTTAGAAAGCCTATGTGGAGTGACCACGCTCCGGTAGACAGTTTCTGTCCTCACGGTGAGGCCTTTTCGAAGGCCTCTGGGCTGACGCCACCGAGGTGGCTGTGGCGTCGGGTACGGTTGTAGAACACTTCAATGTAATCGA
>NZ_VXJV01000009.1 GCF_008692785.1 Salmonella enterica subsp. diarizonae | reverse complement strand
TGAGCAGGGGCGTTCTGGCGAGGCGGTGGCGGCCTGGGAGATGATGCTGAAGTTACTGCCGGCCGGCGACGCCCGGCGGGCGGTGATTGAGCGCAGTATCCGCCAGGCGCTGGCGCAGGAGAAATAATGCCCTGACGGCCCGGTGGTGCCAGGCCATCGGGCATACTTTGTTACTGCATTCCGCGCGTTTGTAAAAACAGAATGGTCGCCGCGACGCGCGAGCGCACGTTAAGCTTGCGAAGCAGATTACGAATGTGCACCTTAACCGTCTGCTCAGAAATATTCAGCACTGACGCAATCTGTTTGTTAGAAAGCCCCTGCGCCAGCTCATGCAGGACATCTAACTCTCGTTCGGTCAGAATACTAAAGGGATCTTCCTGCACGCCAAACCGTTCGCGCTCACGCAGATATTCGCTAACCCGATCGCTAAAGACTTTACCGCCGTTAGCGCCTTTGCGAATGGCCTCCAGCAGTACCTCCGGATCGCTATCTTTGAGTAGATAGCCGTCGGCGCCGGCGTCGATCAGCGCGTAGATATCGCTGGCGGAATCCGAGACGGTAAGAATAATAATTTGCGCCGTCACGCCATCCCGGCGTAGCGCGTTCAGGGTATCTAACCCGCTCAGACCTTTCATATTCAGATCCAGTAGGATCAGATCGGGCTCAATGCGATTCGCCAGATCGATCGCGCTTGCCCCATCGCCCGCTTCGGCAACGACATGAAAAGCCGGGTCCAGTTCCAGTAATTGACGAATACCTCGCCGCATAAGTGGATGGTCGTCCACAATAAGCACCTGAAAAGGTGTTACTTCAGGCATGCTGTATCTCCTGAGTTTTATTAGAATGATTATTGTTTTCAGCGCGGAAATCGTCCAGATTCACCACATTGCCAAGAGCGTAAATTTTACCCTAATTAGTGCATGGGTTAGTAGTAAAACCTGTAAAGGGATAAATGACATGAATACCTGCTTGTCCGAGGAGCAGGCGCTTGCGCCGCCATCCGGCAAAAGGACTTCTGTTAAGTTAAATCATACGGCATTATTTTTAAATATTATTAATTTCAAATGATTAGTTATTTTCATGCAATTGATTGCAGTAGGTACAGGCGGAATTCACTACCTAATCATTGTTTTTAGATTTGAGCAGATTTGCGTAAAAAATGATAAAAACACTATATTTAACAAGCTATCATTATTGCATTCACGGAGAGTAGTAAAAGGTAATGGCACCGAATAATTTATACTTGATAAGTATTTTTAAATGATGTTACACAATGTAATAGCTTGGGAAATATTTTTATAAAAACAAATTTAATATTTTATTAAACTTGTTATCGCGAGATTGAATTAAAAAACAATCACGACTATAAACAGTGGATTGTGTAATTTTATATCCTGGTATAATCGATTCAATCGGTTTAATGTCTATCGCTATAAAATAATAGCGACACAGTAAACTATAAAAAGGTTATCTAAAATAATGTAAGGTTAGATAAATGTATAAAAATAGCGAAATTTTCTCATTGCTAAAAATGGAAGAGGGAGTTAGTCATAAACCTTATATTGATAGTCTCGGTTATCCTACTGTTGGCGTTGGATTTAAGCTTGGTCCACAAGGCGCTAGTCTGAAAAACTATACATTTTGTTTAACAGATAATGTCATCGAGGCCTGGCTTCAGGAAAATATTGATAGGGTTTACAGGAGTATGCAACGGAATGAGAAGATCAATCGGGCTTTGTTATACAGCAATTCAGTACGTGCAGATATCCTGATATCAATGGCATATCAGATGGGGGTGAATGGTCTTGCTGGTTTTAATAATATGCTCGTGGCGATAACTGGGCAGGATTGGAATAACGCAGCAGATGAAATGAGAAGGAGTATTTGGGCAAAACAGACACCGGAACGGGCTGAAAGACATGCTACAGTAATCGAAACAGGACAATGGGCACCGGTATATAATTTTGTTATTAACCAATAGATCCTTTCAGGATAATACGGTTTTTATAATTTATGTAAGCTCATAAGGATATTAACTTAAGAAGGTAAGGAGGAATGAATGTTCCAGTTACTTGGGCAAGATACAGTATGGATTATTCTTGGGGCAATTGCTGGAAGTACAGTATTTGTAGTGTCGGCGTCGGAGTATATACTATCTGTCCGCATTATCCTTTTTGTTGTATCAGTAATTATAGGTATTATATGCGCTGATTTGGTTGCGTTAGCATTAACGCATTTAATTGATAAACACTTCTCTGTGATGTTAATAATCCCTTCGTCCGTTGGGGCTGTTGTTGCCTCTACGCTTTCTATTCGTGTACTCGTTTTTTTAGGAAAACGGATAGTTGATTTACAAGCGGACAAGAGTAATCATATATAACTAATATTGCCCCTGAGCGCCGTAAACAGGATCTGATTTCACTTTCATTACCTCTTGCACTGGCAAAGGGCAAGCAGACAAAACAGGCAATAATGGCAAAAGTGAAAACCAAATATGGCCTGGATCATATTGAATGGCACGGTGGTACCTTCTTCAACCACGGCGTTAAAATCACGACCAGTAGCCCCGAGCAATTTGTGATAGCGCTGCCAGCCTGGCAGCGCAGCGGCGTCAATAACTATACACTGGACGGCATCGCTTCTCACCAGGCTGGATGCGTCAGCCACGAGCGCTATCGCAAGCGGTAATGCTCCGATTACCTTAACGACATATGTCGTCGATCAATATGGTAAAGCATCGCGGGAGGCGGTAATTGACTGGACGGCAGATAATGCGTGGGCAAATTATCTGTAGCTCAATCCTCTTCTGATACTTAGGGAAACGCGCAAATTCAGGTAATCAGCGCGGCGGTGATCACGACGATAAAGACGGCCCAGCATAATCAGGCGAAAGCGTTGCATTCTGAATCACTCCATTTTACAGCCGATCTCGTTTAGCGATTTATCCACTATTTATTGGGTGATAGTGAACGTGTTCCTTATTTTTTGTATGATGTCATGAGCGGCCAACCTGAAATGTTCAAAATTGGCCGTATGTTTTTATATAGACAATTAATACAGTAGGTATACTGTAATATTAAACCGTCAATTCCACAGGAACCAGTATCTGGGGCCTGAATAAGGTAGTAATTAATTGTTCAAACTGTGCTTCGCCCTTAACACCCAATAAAATTTTCCTGGATCTTTCCGAAATGGGCGCTGTTTTAATACTCCAGAGAATAGATAACGAAAGGCCCATATGAAGATCATCAATATGAAAAAGCGTATCTACGGCATTTTCTGCGACAACCTGCTTACTAAACGCTATCGCATCTTTACGCGCTATATCATCCCCACCCAGTAGGGTAACTAATCTATCTGATACTTTTCTCTCCTGGAATTTTAATGTATCGTTAAGAATCATATGCGCTTCAGCCATATAGGGACTTTTCTGTTTCGCCTTGTCTATCGATGTCACATGCGCGTTGCTGCCAAAGCGACTACTGTTCTTTTGCAGTTTAATCCCTTTAACCGAAAGGGCAAAGAAAGCGAACCCGGTATTAGCAAGTTGAACAACATCAGCTTTGGTGGTATGGGTTTTATCAAACACCATCTTTCTTTTTATTAACTCATCGCGGCTTAAAAAAGTCGTTTCTAATGTTTCAGGATTGGTTATCCAGGCATTGGTGTGATGCACCATCTGGAATTCAAGCTGCTTAAACCTTTGAAAAAAATCCAGTTGTTCCTGGCTTGCTTTCCCCAACCTTTTTTTCAGATTTTCGATGTTCCTGGCGCTGATGGCACGTACCTCATAAGTTGAGCCAGGTATACTTACTGCCGGACCATTGGGTTTCCTCTGCCAGAGTTTACCCGTTGCCATTTTTTTATAGACTCCGTTGACTTCCTTAAATTGCTTAGCAGAAAGTTTGGGCGTCTCAGCGCTACCTGATGCTGTCGGAGCGAGGCCTTCGGCATCCGCAAGTGTCAGTGGATTATTTCTCACCATCCGGTATAAATTCAGGCCGTCGATCTCCCGCCCCGGGTCGGCGGCTGTCCAGCGACATAGCCAGGGGGCGTAATAGCGGTAGCCGTAGTAATACAATCCGGTGCCGTCACGTTCTTTACCGGAGTAGCGAATCACTTTATAGCTGGCTTCCAGTTCGCTGCGTGCCGCCCACACCGCGGTACCGCCGAAAGGATAGTACTCTTCCCGGCTAATTTGCTGGCCATCAGCATCCAGTTCCAGCGATGCTGAGCCGATATTGTCGCAAAGGCTCCAGCGTAGCTGATTGTTATCAATGCCATCCGGTTTACCTGATTCCCA
This sequence comes from Salmonella enterica subsp. diarizonae, assembly GCF_008692785.1. Lineage (GTDB taxonomy): Bacteria > Pseudomonadota > Gammaproteobacteria > Enterobacterales > Enterobacteriaceae > Salmonella > Salmonella diarizonae. The sequence goes on along the minus strand of NZ_VXJV01000009.1, from coordinate 267,002 downwards.
GTGCAATATCCGTATGCCGGCACGGCCTATTTGACCGGTTACGGCATGAAGTTCTTGCGATGTGTTTACTGAAATAACGTTGTTATCCTCTACTGACTCCTGCCAGCTTTGCCGTAGCTCAAGACCCGGCAGGTAGCGTACTTCATCTACGCTCCAAAGCTGCTGGCTGGCATTCGTCAGGGTGCGGGTCTGCTTACGCACGCGCCTGCTGCCGCTATACTGGTAAATTTCCCGATCATTCTGCGTCATATCCGTGGCGTCGCGGCACAGTAGCACTACCGTCTGCAGGTTATTGCTGCCGTCCCAGAGCATGTTATTACTGGATGAAGAGGCCGAAATCTGTAACTGCTTCAGGTTGCCATTGTTATCGAACCACTGGCTTACCTCATCTGAATCCTGCGCTCCACCGTCGTTCATTTGTACACTACGGTTTGATGTCGTCTCTGTTACCATCGTTCGCGTATAGTTTCCGGCCCCTGTGTGAGCCAGTGACTGCAAGTTGCCGCTGTCATCCCAGATCCAGGTGCGGGTGTAGTTTACATACTGACTGTTGTCCGTGGGGATAGGCGTCAGTGCGGCAGGTAAACTGCTGTAGGGTATTATTTTGTTCCCGGCGTTTTCCCGCCCCGTGGCTTCCAGCAACTGGTAGAGGGCGTCATAGCTGAATTCTTTCTGCCCGTCCGTGACCTGATTTTGGTAGTAGCGTGTTGCTACCAGGTTATCCGTAATCGAGGTGACATTTCCTGTATTGTCGTAACCATATACCAGTGACTGAAGTACTGTGTTATCAGCGCGCTGTGCTGCCAGTGTCGATAGCCATTGTGTTTCAGGCTCATAGCCGTATGCCGTGGTTACGCCGTTGCTTGTTTTCTCTTCTAAAACCTGACTCGCAGCACTCCAACTGATATGTTCAAGTAACGTCTGTTTAGTTTCACCAGCCAGTTTTATGGCCTGACTTGTTACTTTTCCGCTGACATCATAGCGCCAGCTTTGTTGGTGCCCCATGGCGTCGGTTCTGTTTAGCGTATTTGCGGAAGCATCTGCTTGTAGTGAAGTCACATAGATTTCCGAATCCAGAAGACGTTTTCTGCTAGTGTCGTCTGCGGGCCAGTTTGGCGCGATGTCACCTGACGCCAGGAATTGCTGCGATATTTGTAAGGTTGCTCCGCTCAACGCGACAGAATCGATGATTTGCAGGCCGCTGTCATCATACTGCCGTACAGGTAGCCCTTTCAGATTATCGCCCTCCAGACCTTTATCGCCATATTCAGTTATTCGGCTGACGCGTTTTTCCCCGCCTTTTTGCTGCTCCTTTGTCTGTACCGGTCGGCCCAGTTCATCGTAGGTTTGCTCTTGCGTGGTGCCCCGACCATCAGTGAACCACACCAGGCGAGCCGCGGCATCAAAAAGCGTGACCAACCATCCGCTGTCGGTACTCTCCCTTTTGATTACCTGCCCGGCAAGAGATGACATATTGCGCAAATTTGCCACCACACTCCGGTCATTTAGCCATGCTGAAAATAGCCTGGGATCACGTTTTTCTTCCACCGGGCTCTCATCAGCATGGTAGCTGTGGTCAACCAAAAGACGCCGTGGAACGGACGCTTTTTCACGGTTCCAGTTTAGTATACGTACAGTAAATCCCCGATTATCATTAACGCTGATAACCGGAGTGCCTGCAGCAACTGTTACAGTGCACATTATTTTCACTCCTCAGTAGTATTACGCTTGTTAGTTACGCATCCTGTCAGCGTAGCCAGATAAACATTGGAAATGATGCTAAATAAGGAGGTAACTGGTGCAATAACAGCACGCTGTATGGTATAGATGGAGAATGATGAATATCAGGCGAGTAAAAGTTAAAAATATTGAATTGATAATCACTTCAGTGGGAAATACAGAATGTAACGCATTGTGGTTAATGCCGAACATTATTTAAAAAGTCTCATTCCCGTAATGGGAATGAGACAAGACATGAAGACTCAGGCGGCTTTACTACACCCAGCGCCAGGATCTAATGCTCTCTGGCGAGGATTGGTAGAGTGAGCCAGTTTGGGCGGGGCGATCCGACTGAATAAATATTCTTTTTCATCTCTGTTGCAATAAATATTGGGTACCCGTACTGCATATCCGCCACTAAAGGTTTCGATATGTGGCCCGAACAATCCAGCAATATCCCGATTTTCCGATGTCGCGGTGAATTGACCAGGCCTAACGGATGGCAATGCCGTTGTTCCCCGATAGAGTTTTTTCTTTATTAATGTGGCGTGATTCTTAATATAGTCATCAAGAAGGTCGGCAAGTTCTGCGCCAGTCTTACCATCAAGTTCATATATGCCGTTCGCCACACCTTTATGTGCGTTTTGCTCGAAAATGTCATACCGATCTCTGGTTGCATTTGGATCTCTGTTTAGTTTTCTTATATGTCTAACAATTTTGTCTGCGTTCAATTTCTCTGTGGGAGAGGCGTTTTGTATCAAGGGGGATTGTGCAGCCCAAACATAGAGTATTGCTTTTTTCCCATTGTCGGCAGCCGCCTGAGCTGCTTTAGCTTTTGCTTCTTTACTTGCACTCATGGCTTTCTGTGAGGATGCAGGCGGAAGGACATATTTTGACTGTTCATACATGATGTGAAAAAGAACATTTATAATGGTTTCGCTTTTTAAGGAATATGTACTGGCGCGTGAATGGTTGGTGAGAACGAAGCGTTTCATAGCAGGGGAATTTTTTTCATATTTTCCACTTTTCAGCGCGCTTTCATATAAATGCTCAAATTCTGCGATTTCCTCCTTCGTCAACGCTAATTTAGGCATTAATCCGTCAACGTCCGTCAACGTGATCGGATTATTTCTCACCATGCGGTACAGATTCAGCCCGTCAATTTCCTGGCCCGGATCGGCTGCCGTCCAACGGCACAGCCAGGGAGCGTAATAGCGGTAGCCGTAGTAATACAATCCGGTACCGTCACGCTCTTTGCCAGAATAACGAATCACGTTATAATCGGTCTCCACCTCACTGCGTGTCGCCCACACCGCAGTACCGCCGAAGGGGTAGTACTCTTCGCGGCTGATAGTTTGCCCCTGCGCATCCAGCTCCAGCGCATAAATATTGTCGCTCAACTGCCAGCGTGCCTGGTCATTATCAATGCTGTCAGGTTTACCTGTTTTCCAGTGCAGCAGTCGGATACCGGCGCGCCCCGCCTGGGTGGTTATCACATGCAGTTCTTCAGTAACCGCCTGCGGCGTAATGGTGTCGCCGCTGACCGTCTCCTGCCAGTGACGTCGCAGTTCCAGACCGGGCAGGTAACGCACCTCATCAACAGTCCACCGATTATCTTCGGCTTTTGTCAGGCGGCGTGTCTGTTTGCGCATGCGTATCCCGGCGCTGTACTGGTAAATCTCCCGATCGCTCTGCTGGATGTCGCCGTTACGATCAAGTAGGTTGACCGTTTGTAGATGGTTACTGGCGTCCCAGATGAGTGGGTCAGAGGCAGTGGCAGACACCTGCAGATTGAGGAGGTTGCCATCAGGGTCGAACGCAGCATCAACGTCATCCGGCGTCAGCGTTCCGGTGTCGTTTTGCAACCTGCTGCGGTTGGACATATCACTTATCACCATTGTACGGGTAAAGCTTGCGGCGCCCTGGTGAGAGAGGGAGAGCAGATTACCGCTGTCATCATAGCGAAAGGAGCGGGTATAACCGATGGTTTGATTGCTGTCTATTGGGATAGAAGCGGGGAGAGCAGCATACGGGACGGCGGTATTACCGGCATTCTCGCGCCCGGTTGCCTCCAGCAATTGGTAGAGTGCGTCATAAGTGAACTCCCTTAATCCGTCGGTTTGCTGATTCTGAAAGTAGCGGGTCGCAATGGTGTTATCAGTAATTGAAATTAAATTACCAGTATTGTCGTAGCCGTAGACCAGATCCTGAAGCAGAGCGCTGTCGGCGCGTAGTGCGCTCATCGCCGAGAGACGCTGTGTTTCGGGCTCATAGCGGTAGGTTGTGGTCACGCCGTTACCCGTGGTTTCCTCCAGAACCTGGCTTGCGGCATTCCACATAATGTCCTCAAGCAGTGTCTGTTTTTTACCCTCTGAAAGTGTCGCATACTGGCTTTTTACATGGGAACTGACGTCATAACGCCAGCTCTGCTGATTCCCCATTGCATCGGTCTGGTTCAGGCTAATACCGCGCGCATCGGCAGATATTGTCGAAACATAAATCTTATCCTCCAGTAGCGCCTGTCTGTCGGCATCATCCTCCGGCCAGTCAGGCTGCGCTTGCGCAGATAAGAGGAACTGCTGCGTCTGGCAGAGAATTGCTCCGCTCAGCGCCATCGATTCGACAGTTTGCAGACCGCTATCATCCCAGCGCTGTACGCATAATCCGCGCAGGTTGTTTTTCTGCGCGTTAGCATCTGCAGAACAGGTATCCGTGTAGGCGTGACGCCAGCTTACCCGCAATGCCTCGCCTTTTAGCTGTTCGCTACCGCTCTGCGGGCGGCCCAGCGTATCGTAAACCTGAGCGTGTACGGCGTCCCGACCATCAATGGACCACACAGGGCGGCTGGCGGCATCAAAGCGCGTTACCTGCCAGCCGCTGTCAGTACTGGCGCGTTTCAGCGTCTGACCTGTCAACGATGCCATACAGTACAGGTTCGGCAACGCCGTATCGTCCTGTTGCCAGGCGGCGAAACGGCGAGGATCGCGCTGTACGGTGGCCCGGCTGGCCGTATCCAGCCGGGTGTGGTTAACCAGAAGCCGGCGCGGACTGTCTTTATCCTCGCGGTTCCAGTTAAGAGTACGAATGGTGATACCGAGGTTATCGCAGACGGCAATCACCGGCGTGGCGATTGCTAAAGTCATACGGGAATATTCTCCAGGCCCACCGTGTCGTTTTCATCTTCTGCGACCGTAAACCAGGCATAGTAGGTATTGCGGCGCAGATAGCCTTTAGCCGTAACCGTGCGAATATTGCGGCCCGTTGCATCGTAATAATGCGTGTCGCTATAGCCATTCGTACGCATAGCGGTATCGACAACGTAGTGCCAGTCATCAAGGAAAAAGGGTTGATAGTTGCGAACCGGCTGGCCTTTATTGTCATACTCAGTGCGTCCGGAAACGGCCCAGCGAGGGCTGGCATCGATCTCTGTTGTACTGATTTCTCCATCGCTTTCTCTGTGCCAGGCTTTCCCATCCGGAAAAAGGACACATTGCTGCAATGCCCGGCCAAAACCATCGCTGTAGCTCAGCGAAATACGGGTTTGTTGCAAGGGGGTCGTTGAGTCATCTGGATCAAGCGTTGCAGGATAGTTATCTGCGGTCAGGGTCACACTGTGGATGGGATTACGGGTTGCCTCAGCCAGTAAATTTGCCAGAGGATGTTGTGGATTTTTACGCGCCCAAAGATGACCTGATGAACGAATATGCCCGGTAAAGGTAATAAAGCGGTTCTGCAGCAGAGTCGACCAGCCATCAGCAGTGACACTGTTTGCCTGGTCAGCGGAAACGCACCCCATCCAACTGAACATATCAGTGACGTTGATGGCGGCCAGTTGCTGGAGATACCCCGCCGTTGTCGCCATCGCAATGGCTTGCTCAACGGTAAGCGAAGACGAGACAGGATAGTCTGCGATTTTTGCAAACCCTACCGCCTGACCACCGTTTTCTGTTCCATATACACTGGTTGCCAGCAGACGGCCGAGCGCATCCAGTTGACACTCCTGATAATTATTATTGATATCAGTGATGCGCCATGGGCTCAGGAAACGATAGTCGTATTCCATTTTGACGGTGTTACCCAGCACATCTTGTTGGCTAATTGGCACCAGATAATACGAGTCATACTGACAGGTTATAGCCCCGACGAGTCCGGTAGATTGCTGGCTTGCAACCGTTGAGAACTGGCTGGCATCGTTATAGAGCGTAAAGCTGTGCTCAACTGCCCAAAGGTCGGCTTCGGTTGTAAAGGAAAAGAGTGCCGGTGTCTTAACATAACCTAGCTTATCGAAACTGTATTCAGCAGGGATAGTTATCCCGTCATAGGCTTTAAGCGCTGTTTCATCCAATACCGCCGTGCGTTGATAGTGCACCAGCGCCGGCAAATCAGGGGGCGTCGACGTGTAGATAATTTCGTTTTGTTGGGCCAGATAGCGAGTTTGTCCGGCACTTAACAGGCCGTTATCTGCCCGAAGCGTTTCGTAACTGATACCGCCAGCGGGAACAGAATCGAATTGCAGTTGATTTACCCGTTGTTGAGAGGGAAGCCCCAATCGCCAGGTTTGTGAATTTTCCAGGTGAATAAAAGATGCCAGGCTCTCTACCAGCCGCAGTTTTTGCTGTTGGTCATCATAGGTATTTTCCCAGGCATCATCAGGCAAGTTGGCCGGGTAGGGTTGAAGGGCATGATAAGCGCGACGGGGGTACGCAACGCTAACTTGCCGGGTAACGCAACCATAGTCGTCAGCCTGAAGCGTCACCTGTTGTGAAACCTGTGGGTCGCCAACCAGACGTTCATAATGATGCGTTATTTGCTCCAGTGCGACGGGCAATACAACGGGCATCGCGCCATCCTGAACCAGACGAACCTGCATTCGCTGTTGTGTGGTGGTATAAGGAGAAGTGGCGACGCTACTGTTATCCAGTCCATAGGTTTCGCTGCGCAGCTCTGTTCCATTTAATGCACGGAACATCCACCAGCGCGTGGCTTCATCGGCGTTGTTCAACACCTGATCCTCTCCTGACTGCCAGGTTGTCAGAAGCGTGGCATTAAGCGCGATCTCTTCTGTATCACCGCGCCAGGGCGTGCCAAATAGTGTGTTTTCATCCTCTTCACGGCCACAATGAAACCAGGACTTTGTCAGGAGCGTTGCGGCGACAGGGGTATCGTCGCCAACCGGGAGCGCATCATCATTGGTATCTTCAGTTTCGACATAACCAAAACCACGGAATTCACGCTCTTTGCCATCATAAACCCCCTTACGATAACGGATGCTCTGGCTAAGCTGGTTGCCGGTAACTTCATCCTCTGTGGTTGTTTTAACCAGCAGATGCATAGCGAAAGGTAATACCGGCGTCGCCTGTGGGTTTTGCTGTTTTTCATCCAGCCATTCTTGCGCTGAACTGCGATAAAAGAGCGTGGTGTTGGCGCCAATATTGTTATTCGTGCCCGCCAGGAGCCAGGGTTTTTGTGCACAAAAAGCAAAATGCCAGTGCGCAGGGGTTGGCCAGGGAACAGTAAGAACCAGTTCAGCCATGCCATTACCCTGAATATCCGCCACAGTAAGCTGGCAAAGACGGTCATAAACGACGCCGTCAGGAAAAGCAATACTGGACCCGCAAACGAAACCATTACCGCCCTGATTCAACCAAACCGTCACCTGGTTATGCTGCACATAGATTAAATCAGGCGCGCCGGAACCATCGGTATCAGCCAACAACAAATTTTCAGGATTAAACTGTTCTTCACTGTCTAACGGCGATGGCAGGGACAACTGGACAGGCGAGCCGAAACGACCGCCGCCGAGATTAGGCCAGCAGGTAACGCTGTTATAACGGATGCGGCATAAGTGTGATTGCCCTGACCCCAGAATATCGGTAAAAAGCACCAATTCGCGGGCATCCCGCCCAGGGCCTGGCAGTTCAATATTTTCATCCTGATTAATATTCAGTCCTGCGCTGAACGCGCTGCCCTCATTAGCATACAGACGCACACTTTTTGGCCCGATCATCGCCAGATCGATAAGTCCGGACCCCATTAACTCTGTAAACTGAGCTTGTGGATGAAAAAACTCTTCAGGTAGGGCGCTGAACGGGGTAAAACGGCTCCAGCTTTTATCTGATTGTTGAGTAAAGAAACCTGCCATGCCTGGTGTTGCGACTACCCAGTCGAGCTGGCCGTTGCCGTCGATATCTATCAGGCGGGCGGCTGTGTTTTGCAAGGCCGGGATTTGCGGCAGGTTAACCCAGTCGGCATAGACAACCTCGTCTGTACCCGTTTTGCCCCGGCAAGGCGCGCGATAACGCCAGTCTTTGCCATTAAGCCACAGTATGCCCGGTACGCCTTCACCATAGAGGTCCACCAACTGATAAGGCGGGGAATCCAGGCCGGCAAGCGATGACATCTCTTGCCACTGGGTATCAGATATATCAGGTTGTGAATAACAAAGCTCTAATGGCGGGCATGAGAGTACCGAGCTGTCAGCGTCATAGGCAAGCGTTTGTGCCGATGTCAGTTGGCTGAGCACCGGCGTTTCGTTATATTCCAGTAATAAGCGTGAAACCAGGGCATTATCTTGTTTTAGTTCATCAGGGAAATGATGAAACATTAATACCTGATGACATAGACGATGTGTACGAATCTCAAACCCATACTCGTAGCGGGAAAACGCGTCCTGACGAGCAGGCCAACTTGTCGTCGTTGAGAAAGCAGGGGCCGAGCCGGGATCGAGTGACCGTTCGCCATAGTCGAAGATAAGCGTGAACAGCCATTTTGCGTCAGGTTTATCACTTTTCCAGAGATACAAATCAGCAGCGGGCGTTTGACAGCCATATTGTACGTTGGCGAGATAGCGTTGTGTGGAGCAATCTCGCTGATTATTTTTGTCTACCTGGTTGATATTGCTGTCATTTTCCGCTTGCCAGCAATAATAAATATGATCCCCTACGGGATTGACCGACTCTTCTACCAGCCACTCAGCAATATGTGCGGTATTATGCGGGTCGCTGATACGAGCTGATGCGGTTTTACCCAGCATATGCACATTACCCGCGCTTTCATGCAGTAACCAAAAATCATCCTCTGGGGCCTTACCTTGCCAGCGCTCCAGACGATGAAACGCGCCTTCTGTACGTGGCTGATAACGGGTAACCGTCCAGGTTTGAGATAGTTTCGTACTGCCATATTGTTGGCAGGTGGTGGGGTTAGGGGTCTTACTTGTACTAATGGTTTTGACCAGCACTTCGCCATCAGGGCCAAGAAATTCGTCGTTGTCGTTATACTGCGGTACGCCATGACTGGTTCGTCGACTAATGCGCAGCGTAGCGCACGCCCAGCCAATACCAAAAATACTATTTCCCGCAGAGCTGCTGTAAGTCAGTGACAATGAAGGTGTAAAACCGCGACCCGCGCTTACGGGAAGAGGTAATGTCATTGACGCCATGCCGTCAGGACCTGCCTGACCGAGCGCCTCTCCCATACCGCTTAAGGTGCCGCCTCCTTTTGGTAAGGAAGGGGGGGTTACCATAAGTGAGGCCGTGGATGAAGATGCATTTTCGTTTAACATTTTTTTGCTCCAGTCACCGGCCAGGTCTGGCCGGTGACTTTTCAAGGGAAATTACAGAGTTTTTTCAACGGTGCTCGCGAAGTCACTGTCACCAGAGACGGCGGTGTAATGCACCTGCACAATGACGTCGCTCAGGTTATCGAGAATGGCCTTCTGCTCACTGCTTTTCGGTCGAGGGAAACTCAACTGCCAACTGGATACTGCGCCGGTACCTTCAAATGGCAGGTAGCGTTCGTCGCCAAAACTGAGTTCGAACAGTCCGCTGTCGTTCATGCCGGAAGAGACGGCAATCTGCTGACTGGCGCGTAGGTTTGTGACCACGTTCGCAGCATTGCCGGAGGTGGCGTCGTTGAGATAATTCACACCATCAATATCCGCTTTCAGAAGCGTGCTGCTGCTGGTTTGCGTGAGCGTGGCGCGAACATCCTGCCATGGGCCAAGCAACGTCGGCAGGGAGAGCGTGACAAACTTAATCTGGCGCAGGTAGTGGCCGGGATAATCGTTGTCAAACAGCTTCTCATCAAGGCTAAAGTTTACCGTTCCGGCCGCGATCAGATTGGCGAAGTCAGAATCGCCAAGCAGGGTTTTCAGCGACACGGTTTTGGTGAGTTCCAGCCGGCGTTGGTTACGTGACAGCCAGGCAGACTCCATCTGCTGCAGGTTTAGCTCCAGCGTTTCGCCCGCCAGCAGGCCGTGGTAACTGTCGTTCCAGGCGTTGGTTTGAATGAAACGGCTGGTTAAATCACCCATCTCATACTGCCAGCACGCTTCGGCGCTCAGGCACAGCGACAACACCGCGTCGTATGCCTGGTAGTAAAGCGCCGCCAGTTGGCCGATAAGCCAGCTATATAGCGACGATTGCGTGAATCGGCTGGAGATGTACTGCATCGTGGACTGCAGATTTGCCTGTTCGGTCTGCGCCTGCTGCAGCGAGGTCTGGGCCGCCTGCTGACGTACCGCAAGCGCATCCAGTTGCCTGTCAATGCTGGTCATCTCAGCATCCGCCTGCTGGTATTGCTGTTTCCATTCTTCGCTGCGGCGACGATACTCTTCGGATACCTGGATACGCTGCGCCGTGGCCTGAACGCTGTTAGCGCTGAACTGCAATACCATGCCGCTGGCGGTGAGCGCGGCACCCCAGACGGCCCCGCCGGTGGCCACGCCGAAGATGTTCGGCGCCATATTTAACGCCGCGCCGGTCGTCAGGAAGGGCTCTGCGGAAGAGAATAATGCGCTGGCGGAAGATTGCATATTCATTACTTCCTGCTCGCTGGCGGAGATACCGGTGGTGTACAGGTCGTAATAGTAGTCGTAGCGCTGTTGGGCGATATCTTTGCTGGCCTTCAGCGCTTTTTGATCGGCTTTCAGCGCGTCAATAGCCTGTTTTTGCAGACTGATGGTAAAGGAGGAGAGATCCAGCGCCTGTTGCTGTTGCAACTCCTGTAATCCGGTGGATTCCTTACGCTCGTAGTAGCTGAGCAGGGTTTGTCCCATCTGGCTTAATGTGCCGACCGCGCCGCGGGCGTGTTGCAGCATGGAGGCGAAACGGTAAGGCGGGATGGTCATACTGAGCGTAGAAGCCTGACCTGACAACGAACCTCCGGTGGCATTCATCTGTACCTGCAATGCCGGGTTCACCGGCGTGGCGTACAGCGGAATGTTAATCGGCTGGCCGGTAATAGAGAGGTTGTGACGCAGGTTGTAAAGCCGTGAGTCGATAACGTCCCAATAGTTCAGCAACTGTGCGTTTAACGGCAGCGAAAACGCGTCGTTAATGGTGACATCCTGCGCGACCGTGCTGCTGCCGGAGAAAGCATGTAGCGTAATGCCTGCGCTATCTTCCAGCGCAGTGAGGTCGGTATTGCGCTGGCTGGCGATATTTTTCAGCGTATCGGGCTGCCATTGCTGTAGCGTCGAGATATCCGGGCGAGGACCAAGCAGCGTTTTGACCTGCATATAGCGCAGTTTGGCCTGGGCAAGTCCATCGTTGGTTAAAAGACGGTAATCAGCGTCGCCAGCGGCAATCAAATTTGCCAGATACGCCATGGCGATCGCTTTCTGATAATGCGCAGGATCGGCTTTGGCGATAATATCCGGGTCATCTGGGTTCAGGACTAACGCCGCAAGACTCTCCTGTGAGTTAGTTTCAACCAGCGAGCGCACGCTCCAGTAATCCGGTTCCGGGTAATCGGCATTTGAACTTACGCGGCCGCAGGCGGAAGGGTCGAAAATATAGTTAAACCACTTTTGCGCGTCGGCGTAGTTGCCTTCCTGGCTCAGGCGGCTGGCGACCAGCCACGGCATATAGAAGAACAGTTCCCAGAAATAGAGGCCATTCGCGCCATAAAAATCCATTGGCGTTGGGCTAGCGCCGCTGACCATTGCGGGTTCCAGGGTTAGCTGGGTGTCCCAGGCAAGCAGATCGTCAATGCTAACGTTGGCTTTATTGATTAACTCTTTGGCAAACAAGGTGTTCAGGCGGACAGGAGAAATGCTGATCCCATCGGAAAATTTACCAGCAAAAGACAGATAAACAACCGTACCCAGCTCATTATCTTGTCGTGAAGTAATTGTGGGTGTTTCTGGAATACTGGTGTCTTTTTTGAGCGTGATAACATATTCCGCACGAGCCGTTGCGCCACCATTATTATTGACATAACCAAATGAAATATAGCGGGAAATAGTATCTTTTGCCAGTTCATCAGCGGTAAAGTCAGAAAATGCTACGGCCCACGGATTATTATCGATTGCAAAAGAGTTTGCTGTATCTGTTAGTAATGGTTGTAAGCCAGAAGCTTGCCAACAATTGGCCGTATTATTTTCATAAACTTCGAAATTCCAGCTTGGTGTCACAGGATTATTATTTTTGAAGACGCAATCTTCAAGGTCAATAACCCATGTGCCAACTGAGTTAATAAATACGGCATCAGATTTTGCATTGTTAGATAATTTGACATTTTTATAATATAAGCATTCATGTGAACAGTTGGCCTCACCATTTTCTAATGTGTAGTTCTGTGAGAAATAACTTACCCAGATATCCAATTGAAGCGCGGCAAAAGTGGCAGTTACAGTCGTATTAGTAAAGTTAATGTTAGTAACAACAGTATCGCCATTCATAGTGCAATCAAGGTTAAGCGTCCCTGTATTTGTATCCGCACCATCGAAATAACCGGTAAACGACTGACGGTACATTTGCCCCAGAGATGCCGTGTTAAAACTTTTAGGAATGAGACAGGTCATGCTAAGAGCATTTGTTTCATTTGTAGTTAACTGGATACAGGATTCTGTTAGTACCGGGGGATTACCGAACTTTTGCAAATCGTTGTGGTACTGTGAAGAGTTGCTATTGACATCAGATACATAATGCTTATCCAGCAAGAATAAGGATTGAATTTTATTTTGATTATTCTTGATGGTATCATTTTCAATATAATTAAAAAGAAACTTTGCAGGTGCGCTAGAAGCATCTCCCTCGATAGCGGTTTTAATTTTTTTCAAATTAAACCAATAATCAACAGTCAATGAGAAATCATTGTATCCTGAATCAGTATAGGCTGTCACTCCATCGCCGCAATACAATGAAACCAGCAGGCTGTTGTCATTTGCATTGTATCCGCAAGCGGTACAAAGATATTTTGTGGTAAATAATTTGTCACAGTATTTGTCATCACTGCTCGTATGATTGGCCGTATCATTATCAATAGTTGACATGAGATAAGGCGATGACCAGTTGCGGCTAAAATCACACTGCGATGAATAATCCGTAATAGTGTCGCTCTCGTTCGGGCCATTACCTTCTGCACGCTCAAACCAGAACAGATATAAACGATTATTAAAATAAGCCAGGCGCGGCGTTCCCTGGATCAGATTATCATTTATGGAGGTATTGACTGGATACCATTCAGACCAGGCGTTTGATGCTACAACGTTATCAACGTTGAGAGACATATCAAACGAACGCCAGTAGTATTGCACTGGTGAAGAAGCGGTTTTACCCAGCAGATAATAGGTTCCTTTGGTCTGATCGCTATTATCGGTATAACCGCTGACAATCGTCAGGTTGGCGACCTGTTCGAACTGATTTAAATACCCCATTACCGCCTGTTGAGCGGTATCATTGCTGACCGTTTTCTGATTCAGTTCAGTAATCAGATCGTTAAAGCAGGAGGTCTGATCCTGGCGCAGTGTGGGGTCAATATAATTTTCCGGGTAGCTGTCGAGTTCAACATAACCACCCCAGATTGCATACTGATCGGCGCCTTTATTCCAGCGTTTAAGTTGATTAGTGTCCAGGTTTTGCGTGTTGTAGCCCGGTTCCATATTCAACGCAATACTATTGATATATTGCTGAATACTGGACATCGCTTGTGCTACACGAGAGGTCTCCACATCATTGGTGACCAGTGGGTCAATTAGCAAATATTCATAAACATCGTCTGATGTTTTAATCATATTGCTTAAAGTGGTGTCACCGCTATTAGGTGCATATTGCCCAATATAATACGCGAGTAAGGCACTACGGTAGCCCTGATTTAATTCACTGCTAATGGTTGTTGACATAATAATTCCTTTTTTAGGGCGACGAAAGTCCCGCCGCCCGTGACGGTATTAATAAATCTTTTTGCGGATGGCTCCGCAAAAAGGGTTGGATAATTAGTGATTACTTTGCGCGGCGACTAATGACTCTCCGACAGATTGCCACTCCTGATAAGTGGAGGTGGTGGTCAGGTCGCCGGTATTCAGCATGGTTTCAACGGATGTACCGGTATGGGTACACAACGTTTTCAGGCGCATCACAACGTCAATGTGCGCTAGTGTTGTGGCGATCCCTGTGGCTGGGTCGGCGTGCGCGGCGGCCTGTAAGACTTCATCGCTTTCCCAGTCGGTTAGCAACGCCAGACAAGAGGCGGCCTGTTCTGGGGTAGGCGATGGCGTGCCGTTTACCCTGCGCAGGTAAGCCAGCATGGCGTCCTCTTTATCGGCCAGTTTCATCCAGTCGCTATAGCGGCTGAACAGATACAACAAGTTAAAATCAATTGTAGTATCGGCTACGCCGAACCAGGCTGGGTGGGCCAGCAACGTCGAAAGCATGGCTGGCGTCAGGTTAAAGGTATTACATAACCCTGCGCGGCGGGCAATCTGATACAGATATTGTTGATACTCATCCGGGACTGTATCTGGCGTCGTGATACCATTTAACGCCAGGCTCTGGCTGAGCAGATCGTATTCAGAGGATGCGGCCCAGGCGAGCAGGTATGGCGGATATGAGTGATCAATATTAAACGCTTTTGCCAGCGCACTATCGGCAATACCATCCTGGCTTTGCTTCGCTGACGCGATAATCGTTGCAGCAGACTCTGCAATCTGTTCATGTGTCAGCGGAGTTTGCGGCAAGTGCCAGCGTTGAATATCCGCCCGGACCTGTTTTTCAATCTGCGAGTTGACGCTTTCACCTGATGCTGGCGTTACCGGGTAAATAAGGCCATTAGCATCAAGCAAATCGTCAAAACATTTTGTCCAGGTAAAATTACCTGCCAGGGTTGTTGTCGCGATATAATCGTTTTTACCCCCTGCAACCTCAGAAGAAGCACTAATTTCTTTAATATCGTCCTCTGTGAGTGATTCATTCCACACGGTGAGATTGTCATACTGAATTGTGCCGGCACGGTTTGGATAGATGTTATAATATTGCAGGGCGCCATCCTGGTTCAGTGCCCATCTATTTCCTGACGTCACACTTGTTACTGACGATATATTGAGTTGTTTACTCCTTAACTGCTGAGTGTCGCGGTCAACAATATAAACGGTGAATTTTTTATTTTCAGTATTCATAACCGCAGCGAGATAAAACCATGTGCCTGGCGTAAATGAAATATCTCCACTGTTTCCGTCCTGATTAAGGTCATGTATGCCTGGTGTGATATTATTAGACGATTTGGCTAACAGATAAATACCAATATCCGTTGTCAGGTGGTCTGTGTCTTTTATAGTGGCATTTACTAATAAAGGTGTTATATCTCTGAGTTTTTGAGGGATATTTATCCAGACGCCAATCGTGTAATTTTCCAGCCCGTCAACGGCCTGGTTAATATCTCCATTTATTTGCGCATACTGATTTTGTGTTGAATCCAGTTGGAAACCGTTACCCGTCGGGCTGTCGGTTACAACTGAATAACTTGAAAAAGTAAGTGGGCTGAGCTGAGGGGATGCAATACCATCAAAACTGGTCTCAGTCACGAGGGAGGCTGAGAGTTGCTGATTAATATCGGTCACAAAATTCAGTTCAGCCGTTGTAGCCGGAAGAATCTTTCCACCGTCATGTAACATGGCAAGCGCCCAGGTCGCCGTCAGGTTATTATCAGCAAGCCACTGCGCGGCGTCAGACAACGCCATCAGGGTATCCAGCAGATCGCTGGCGCTATTCTCTACTGCCGTATACACCGGAATATTTGCAAGACGTGCCAGCGCTTTGCCTTCTTCTACCAGCATTAATAATGCTACGCCATCCTCAAAGCTAAGACCCAGCCAGCGAGGCGTCATCACCAGACGGTAGAGCGCAGTGATAACATCTAACGAGCAGATTAGGGTATTCGCGCCGCAGTTTTGTGCATCGCTGACCTGTTTCGCCAGTACCAGAAACTGAGTGCGGGTGATGCTAAGACCCGTGCAAATCTGCTTGACAATCTGACCATCCTCACCAGTCAGCGCGGTATAGTTAAACGCCCGATCGGTAATTTTGAACGGTTCATCAAAAGCGGAAGCAGTATTAAATACCTGGTCCAGAAAAGGAACAGCAGGAGAGATCGCATAAGGCGTAATTTGATACAGGATAGCGGCAAACTGGAAAGCGGTGACCTGATACGCTTGCTGCCAGTGGCGGTAAACGCCCAACATGCGCAGCGTTTGTGCGTTAAGGGAGTTATCGCTATTCTGGCTACCCTGACCGCGAATACAGGCGTTGATTAATAAATCTACCTCTTCAAAGGAGAGGCCAAGCCAGCGTTGTAAACGGACCATGCGATTGATGCGCTGCATACGTACATCGCTCAGATGCATGAGTGTCGGGCAAGTATTGAAGTCGAAATAACACGCTGGATATAAACTGAGTCCCGAATCTTTGTCATCCAATGAACTCTGTAATGAGGCAATAAGCGCGACATCATTTTGGTTGATGAGGCCAGACCAGAATGCAGGCTCAGAAAAACAGAGTGCTACTGAAGAATCATTGTTTGTGGTGTACCATGTTCGGTTAACATTTCCACTTTCGTTAAGTGTCCAGCAGAATTCACCGTTTTTAGTAAATGAACCCGCGTTAACCGCATTGGTTTCATAAACGTTGATATCACTTGAACCCTCCTCCACCAAATATAGGGTGGCAACCATAGTCGATGTGCACCATACGAGAGCAACGTAATACCATGTGTCTGTAGTTAATGCAGCGGTATCAAGGTTTTTGTAGTTGTGATCATTTTGTGCAATGACGTGAAGACCGCCGCTTGAATAAAGTTCAATGGAAAAACCATGTTCACCATTTTCTGGATATATATTCATGGCTACCGGGGTTCTGTTTGTTGGAAGTTCGGAGTATTTGAACCAAAAACCGAATGAAAAATCCTGATTACCATCGAACTGATTACAAATAGTATCATTCAGGCGGATGTAGTTACTTTTCGTTGCGCAGAGTTTATAATATTCACCATATCTATCGGATAGTAGTTCTGGATAATATTCATTTTGCGATTGGGAAACTTCTATTTTTGGCGATGTTTCTTTTGTGATAGAAACGTCAGCAGCATCACAGGAATAATACTGAATTGGATCATTTAACGCTAGCGCTGTGGTACCTTTTGAAAGATAAGTATTTATCTCGCTATCGCTTAGACTCTTATTCCAAACGGCAATATCGTCATATAAAAGGACTGAACGGCAACTACTATGATCTTTATAGTATTTGTTGCCATAATTTCCATTAAATCCCCAATACTCTTCTTCTAATGCGATGCTTTCTGGGGAGTCTATTTGTATGGTGTCGTAGTGTGTAGAACCAGAACCATTAACATTAGTTATCAAGTAAAGATTCGTGTTGAGTGAGTATTCAATACACACGAAAATCCAGGTATCAGCAGGGAGTACACGTGACACGGCCAGCGGGTCGTTTTCGCCATCTGACGCGCTTAATTCCAGACTACAATTACCATTCTCGCCAGGAGATGCCTTAACGGTAATTCCTTTTGCAGTTGAAACATAATGATCTGTTTTATTGGTCACCACCAGACTGTTTGACTTTATATTCGCTGGGATATTACACCAGAACGATAATGTAAAAGGAATAAGTTGGGAACCATCAGTAGCAATATTTGATTTGAAATAGACTTCAGCATTTTTTGTCGCATCAATTTTTAACGCTGAACCAAACTTGCCAGCTACAAAACTAACTCCTTGTGAGCTGATATACATCGGCGTCGGATTAGTGCCTTCATCTTTTACCATACTTCTGTCCTGCAACAATACAGGGTCGTTAAGATAGTTATTAATGTAACTGGCGCCATATAAATCAGATCCGGATGTCTGATAAGCAGGTTGGTAATTATCTGAAATAGAGACTTTAGACTCGTTGCAGGTTGAGGCGATTAAGTTTTCCATCTCCTCTTTGGTAATGCCGAGTTGCTGGCATAAAACATCACTATTTACGAAAGGTTCAAAATTACTGGAATTTAACCCAAGACTTTGATAGTAGAAATTAGTTAATTCGGTTGTAGAATCAGCAAAATTTTCAATAAGAATGTTCTGCTGCTCAGGCGCCAGATCACTGCCCAGTTGCCATGCTGTTTCCGCTTTCCCTGCACGCAGGTTCTGCTTCACAAAATAAGGCCAGGCGGTATCGGTTTTTTTAATTGTATTCTGTAGAGATTCGTCACTGGCTTTCAGGGAAAGCAACGTCTGCTGATGTGGGTAATGATAAGGTAGAAGCGTTGAATAACGGGTGGCAGCTAGCGTTTCGCTAACGCTGGTATTCGGGGCGATGTTATTAACGTATGGAGTGACGGACTGCTCAAGTACCTTATTAACCAGTTGCAAAGAGGGCACAACCTGATTAATCGCGTCATTATCCAGCATAAGCTCTGCTAAGTCAGGGCGGCGGACAGCCAGCGGGATAATATTATCGACCCCCATCTGTGATTCAAAATTCGTGGCCTGATTATACAGCCAGGAGAGATAAGAAACCGGAGAGTCATTGGCTTCCGGTGCGCTATTCTGACAATATTCACGCCAGTCATCAGTAAATAGGGTTTGCCACGTCGGGCCGCCCTTTGTGGGCACTACAGAATCGTTATCCTGCAACTGAGTGGAATACACCGACGTCTGCACCGCCTGAGCAAGGTTATTTTTGCGAAACAACAGCATAATCTGCGTTGCGTAACCGGAAGCGGTATCGTAGATTTTACTGGCTTTAGCACCAAAAAGGCCTTGATACTGGCGAGTAAATTCACTTTTTGATAGCTTCAGGATATCAAATATAGAATAATATCCGCGGTTGGATAACTGATCCTGTATTCCAAAATGCTCCTCTAACTTTTTGAGAGATAAAGTGGCTGTCATACTCATTTCACTATCCTTTATTGTTACAGATAATGCCTTTTACGCAGTATATGTAATGGCATTACTTGTATAGTTGATATGTCTCTACTTTTGATAGAGACAATGAATTATGTTTTTCTTAATCACACTACAATAAGTATTATAAATATTTTGGGTGGTTTTTTTTTCAATAAATGACTCAATAAGTGCAGTTTTGTCATCAGATAAGAAAAGTGAACTAACGCGATCTTATAGAGAAGATGCCCGTCTAAAGACGTGAAGATCGATGCTATGGATATCAGGAAGTGAAAATAGGGGAGGGTTTTTAGATTAACCCTAATAGAGTTAGCAAAAATTTCGATTTGACTTTTTGAGTTAGTACTTGCGTATTGGTACTAAAACCGCCTTCTAAAAAGGCGGTTTTTTACTAAATAAAATCATTAAGTATTTGTTTCAATTTTAACAAAGGTCTGCTATCCAGAACAGACGCATCATGATAAATGACTAAGCGACTGTTATATTCTTTTATTGGCGTTTTTTTTATTCCATTGAGGTTATAGTACTGTGCTAATTTGTTGGTGAGCAATGCATGGCCGTCACCATTTTTTACTTTGTAGATCAAAGAGGAAAGATCGTAAGTGTGTTCAACAAAGTTAATGTCACGTAAAAAATCTCCTAAAATTTTTGAAAATATATTTTTCAGGAAATTAATATAAATATCTTTGCATACGAATACGTTATTATTTGATGGGATAAATGGTGATAGCATGAGCAAGCCTCCGGTTGTCAATAAGGATTTATTTTCATCCGGAATGTCAATTATGTCATTGAAAGTTATAAATATTTTGTTTTCATTTTTAAGAGAGAATAGGTTCTCAGGTGTAATAATTGTGTGTTCAACGCGGAATTCAATACCTGGTGCCTCAATAAAATCGCGTAAGAAATTTACAAAACTCAAAGGAAAATAACTATCGAAAATTATCTTATATGATTTTACCGTTTTGTTTTGCTCCAGCTTTAATAAATCTTCGTATATCGGTTTGCATTTTTTATAATATTCTATTGCCAGAGGTGTGGGTATTAAATCATTATGTTTTCTGATAAATAATTTGCCGTCTAGATGCTCTTCAATTTCAGTGATTGCTTTGCTTAGTGGTGAGCGTGTGATACACAATGCTTCAGAAGCACTGGCAAAAGAACGCTTTTCCATAGCCATTATAAAATATTTTAACTTTTTTGAAATGAAAATACCCATATCTATTTACTCGGCAACAATTAGTAATAATTCTAGTCTTTATTTACAGGAAATTCTAATTTGAAATTTTTATCGAAAAAATTTTTTTTTGCCGTTTTTAGTGCAAAAAGCGATAAGTATTGACGTTGCTTTAATAAATAATAGTGAGTGACTATCGATTGCATTGTTTTAATAGATAATTATTATGAATATTGAGGCGTTTTCTGGCTGATTTATTTTTATACAGAAGAAATAAATGCATTATATTCAATAGGAATAGCGCCCTTCACGCCAGAGAACTCATCACCCGTCGTCTCATTGGCTCGAATCGGGCCCACGCGTGCATCTGCCGTTTCAGCATTTTGAGACGATTCGCATACTCCGACTACACCGTCACGCCTGCTATTAATAGCTTCACATATTGCTGCAGCATCAGCTTCCATCCAGGCTGCAACACGCTGAAGCTCAATGAAGCTGCTTTCGCTGATACGGGTGAACCCTCTGCTTAGCTGTTGAGCAACTTGTAGAGGGGGGCGAGCAGTTTATCGTTAAGGTGGGAGCTCTTCTTCACCGCTGGAGGGCAAGGATGTCTTCCTGGTTTATTCTGCGGATTACCAGTAAAGCATTTGAGGACAGAGTGCCCGGCAGATAATTAACGAAGGGGTTGAGGCGGGATTTGAGCTCACTGCAACCATGTTCATAAAGCTGACCAATCAATAGATCCAGTAGTCATTCACGCAGCGTTTTGCGTTTGCAGAGCGGGTAAGGGCATAATCCATTACTTTAATGATTCAGCGGGTACTTTTTATCCCGATAGTGGTGAGTGCTCGTGGCTTTTGCATTACAGTTATCCCAATAATTAATTGAATTAATTAGAGAAAAGCAAGATTTCGGCTGACTAATTTTGGGGCGGCTGACCGATCGGTCACAGCACAGACATTTAAACCGTGGATGCAAGAGCACAACTTTTTAAGGGGGTTCTGTACCAGTCTGCATGACTGTAGACTGGCTCAGATGATTGATTGGTCGGCACGAGAGAATTAGAACCTCCGACATCCCATGGCGCCGTTTTTAAATGGCTGAAAGCCGCACCATTACCGGATGCCGTTGATCCTGGAATTGCAACAGATGATGAGAAAGCGCAGCTCGACGAATGGAAAAATATAGGGTGGTAAATCGGGTTGATGCCTCAAATGCTGACTTGCCGGAAAAACCAGCTCAGCGATAAAAATATAGCTATGTAGCAGAAACTGCTGCTATATATAATATATAGCAGCAATGGCTATTTTTTGATGTTTAATTGTATGATTTTATTACGGGTAAATGACGGCTGAGGTCCTGGAACTCAATACTTCCATTGGCTTCATAGACAACATACAGTGTTTCTTTATCTGTATTTTTACGATATGAAAGACAAGAGTAACCCGCCCCACTGGCATTACCGACTCTCGGATAAAAATCATCAATTAACTTTACTTCCCCGGAGTATAAATTGTGAACGTAGAGAGAGATATCACTTCTGGTATAGTCATTATTCTTGTTCTGCGCGGATGAGTGAGCCGCGACAAGTTTATTGCCTGATGGAATAGTAATTGTTGAACCTTGTACTCCATGATTCCTGTTGTCAACCTTCTTGTCCATCGGAGGAAATTCAGCCCATGTTTTTCCAAAATCTTTTGTTTCAAAAGAACGGCGGAGGCCAGAGTTTCTGATGTTATTAACCAAAGAAGCATTAAATTCTATGATGTTATTTTCTGAACCAAAACCCTCACAGTATCCTGATGGCAATGACCATGTTATGCCATCAGTGGAGTATATGAATGATGTATTTAGAACTGTGGTGATATTTTTAGTACGAACCATTTGTACCGGGAAAACCAGTTTACCGTCATTTAGCTGAATACCAGATCCAACACCGCCAAGCATTGCAGATATCGTTCCATTTTTAGTTACTATATCATGGATGTTCGTTTCCACCTTTGAAAAGGTAACGCCATCATCAGTTGATTTATATAAAACCAAATCCCAGTCAGTATCTGGAGCTTTATCTCTGTATGCGCCCCATGTTTTATCATTATTATTCCATTTGCCGACCATGACGAAGATTGTTTCGCTTCCCTGAATATTCGCCACGATGCACGTGGGATCCATGACGCGGGAAAGTTTACTGTTGACACGGTCATTATAAATCGCAATTTTTTTACTCCATGTTTTCCCACCATCTATGCTACGGGCCACTGCTGTGTCAATAAAGGACTGATCGCTGGCAGTGTTATGGCGCGCATCAGCAAATACAACAATGGTACCTTTTGAGGTTGTACACATTGCTGGAATTCGAAAATATTTGGTTGTTCCCCCAGAGCCGCTACCGACAATAGTGTTGCCTTTCTGATCAGTAAAATGTTCACCTTCAGCTTTAAAAACCACGGATTTTTCTACAGTCATACTCTTTCCTTCCTTAATTAATTGATGTGTACATATATCCAGTAGTGGATATATGTACAGTATTCTGAGATTAAGTAGATGTCTGGTCAAACATATTATTACCGTTATTGCTGTTTATGTGACGAATAGCACAGAACCGTCTTTTGAGGTAATTCTCTTCAAAAGGTTAGTACGGTAATTAAATGATGATTAATTATTCCATCAATTTATTAAAGAATCGAACAAGCGGTTGACCACTATTTATGATGTAGGGCTATTGATGCGATACAGAAAATTTATAAAAGCCATAATTTGAGTTCATAATAAAGTGGTTACAGTTGCGTCCGACAGTTCAGTTAATTCCCATAGACGGTGGCTGTCGATCTATACCTATCGGCAGTGAGGACAGGCTCGACATATAGGACAACCAAAATCACACTGCGGTACGCTTATACCATTATGGGAAATATTCTGATCTATACAAAAAATACAGGAAATGCGACTGCAGGGCAGGATAAACAATTTAACTATGACATACCGGTGGTGATACTCAGATTAAATATATTAAATTTACCGGATTTAATGCTGTTCTGAATGCATTTCCTCCGCAGGTCCACTGTAGCCTGTACCTGAAAACAGCGAAGGTGGATGATACTCATCGGCTGCCCAGATTCAGCCGGGGGTCAGAAACAGGTCATTACGTAATATACGATAATATATTACGGATAACAGCCTGGGGAGGTGGCACGGGGGAAACCGTTAACTTCATATCCAAATGGTGTTTTTTTGTAAAATGTTATGTTATAACATTTCTTTTTTTACAATTCTTACACCATGATGAAATTACCAACCATTCACTGTTATCCCATTTTTGTGCTTTGTATGCCCGCCTTCAGCCATGCGTCCTCTCCCGCAGAGGACACTATGACCATTACCGCAACCGGGACCGAAATCTCAGCTTTTGAGGTACCTTCTGTCGTCAACGTGATTGATAATCATGCGGCTTATACCCGGACAGCCTTTACCGCCGGCGATTTTCTTCGGGGCATTGCCGGTATCACCCCCGTGGGGGTCGGCAGAACCAACGGACAAACATTTAACCTGCGGGGTTATGACAAAAGCGGTGTGCTTGTTATGGTGGACGGTGTCAGACAGGACAGTGGGATGGATAAAAGCAGCGCCACTTTCCTGGAGCCGGCATTAATCAAAAAAGCGGAAGTCGTCAGGGGACCAATGTCCAGTCTCTATGGCAGCGGAGGCCTTGGTGGGGTCATCAGCTACCAGACCGTCAGTGCCGCAGATTTACTGGAAAATGGCCGGCATGCGGGCTGGCGCATTTTTTCCTCCGGAGCAACGGGCGATCGCAGTCTGGGAGGCGGTATTTCCGCCTTCGGTCGTACCGACAACTTTGACGGGCTCCTGTCCGTAATTAAACGCCAGCGGGGAAATATTCGACAAAGTGACGGCGGAACCGCCCCTGATGACGAGAAGCCTGGGGCTCTGCTCGCAAAGGGCCTCTATCAGTTCGATCATGCTCAGTCTTTAGGCGGCAGTATCCGACTCTATGATAATACATCAGAAGAACCCGGTAACCCCACACTGAGTCGCGCGGGCAACGGCAATCCGGCGGCGTATTTACGGCATATCACACAACGCGATGCGCAGTTGAGCTATAACCTGCATCCTGCCGATCAGAGCTGGCTGGATCTGGAAACCCGTCTGTATACCTCAGACGTCCGGATTAAGGCCAGGCCTGATGGCCGGGAAAGTCAGAACCGCCAGAGCGTAACCTACGGCATGAAGGTCCTTAACCGTAGTGAGATTCAGACACAGACAACAGCCCATCATTTCTCCTGGGGAGTCGAGTATTACCAGCAGCGCCACACGCCTTCCGGAGCCGAAACGCGTTATCCGGAGGGCAAAATTAATTTTTATTCCGGCCTGTTGCAGGATGAAATCACTCTGCGGAATTTTCCTGTCTCACTGGTGACGGGTATCCGTTACGATCATTACCAGAGTATCAATCCCCAGTACGGGGAACTGACGGCCGGGGAATTATCGCCCAGAACGGCACTGACCCTCAGTCCAACTGAATGGCTCACCATATATGGGTCCGTTTCTTCCGCATTCAGGGCACCGACAATGGAGGAAATGTACCGGGATGGCCTGCATTTTTATGCCCGCGGCCGGCCTAATTACTGGGTTCCAAATCCCGATCTGAAACCGGAGACCAATACTTCTCAGGAAATAGGGGCCGGACTGCGTTTTGTTTCATTGTTTGCGGAAGATGATGAGTTTCGGCTGAAAGGCAGCTATTTCAGTACGCATGCCAGAAATTACATTGCCACACGAGTCGATATGCCGGGAAAACGAACCTACTCCTATAACGTTCCGCGCGCCAGAATCTGGGGCTGGGACGTTCAGGCGGCTTACGCCACCCGGTGGTTTAACTGGGATTTGTCATATAACCGAACGGAAGGGATGGATGATGCCAGCCGGGAGTGGCTGGGAACGCTGAACCCGGACACGGTTGTCAGCACTCTGGCACTCCCCCTTCCCGGTCAGGGACTCGCGGCGGGATGGCGCAGTACCTTTGTTGCTCCCGCCCGTCACGTAAAAGCAGATGCAGAAACACAGCCCGGATATGCCCTGCATGCATTCTCGCTTGATTATCATCTTCCTGACACTAAAGCGGGGATGACAGCGTCTCTGGTGCTGGATAACGCTTTTAATCAGCAGGCTTATAGCGTACAGGGGCTACCGTCTCCCGGGCGTTCACTGAATTTCTTTCTGAGTTACCAATGGTAAAAGGAATAACATCAAATGAAAACACTACCCGTTTCAGCCACGTTTCTTCTCTCCCTTATGGCTTTCAGCGTGCGGGCGCACGATGTCTGGGTGACGTCTCATTCTGAACAGAGGGAGGTTGTGGCAGTGATTGGTTACGGTCACCATTTTCCAGACAGGGGAACGCTGCCTGGCAGAAAACATTACTTCTCCCTTCCCCGACTGACGGATGGAAAACAGATCATCACACTGCAGCCCACACGGGAGGCCTATATCTATCGGGCTGAAAATATCCCGGTACCAGAAAGCTATATTATTACCGCCAGTATGAAACCGACGTTCTGGTCCCGTACCTCAGCAGGCTGGAGGGCTGCCGATAAAAAGCAGCGGCCGGATGTGACCTACTGTGAATTTGCCACAAAATATGCCCGGACCATCACAGGCACCGGAGGTCCGGCTGATATGGCTGTCATAGCCCAACCGACAGGCCAGGAGCTGGAGATCATTCCTGTGACGAATCCGCTGAAAGCCAGCGAGCATCCTGCAAAATTCAGGATAATGTATAAAAACGTCCCCCTGGAGAATGCGGAAGTGGAGATCAACTCTGCGGAGTATGTTTCTCAGCATCACCACGATCACCGTTCTCACAGAAACACAGTTGAACATCATGAGCATGCCTCGCAAATGATATTAAAAAGTGATGCAACAGGGATTATCACCGTAAATCAACTGCCTGCCGGAGAATGGCTGTTGTTAACAAAGCAGAAATCGGCTTACAGCGATATTTCCCGTTGCGACGAAACGATGACTGCCGCGACACTGTCCTTTACCCGTAGGTAACCCTGTTACCCGCATTGCCTTATTCTAACCCCTTATAATGGGGTATTAGTCCGCCAGATCCGGCATGATTACTGCCCCCGGTGATCTATGAACCGGGGATGTCACCGGGTCTGGTGGGCGCAGGGTATCGTCAATAGGGGGCAGGTCAGGAATATTTTTCGGGGCAGTTTGTAACGTGGATGCCGGCAACCATCATGATCGGAGAAGACCTGCTTCAGGCTAAGTAACAGGTTTAATTAAATCTGCTCCCTGATTTTTCACATTTACGACAGCCCGGGTTACAGCGTGGCATAGGAATTTATCAGCCGGTTACGTATTAAGCAGTACAGAAGCTATCCGCGACTTCACCAGGCAATTTGGAGTCAAAAAAAGAGCGGCTACCAGCGGATGAAGACGGGTATCGTCGTGCTCCGTCGGTATTTGGCATGATCAGTGTGTCATTAGCGATGCAAGATCAGGGGAGTTTGACGGGAGTCAGGTGATGTAATCTGCTGAATTGATGTCCTGTAATAGATGAATGGCCTCGGGGGTTTTTCCCCGATAGCTCCCGAAATCTTCCCCGTACAAAAAACAGACATAAAAAAACCAACCTTAAGTGGTTGGTTTTTCTAAGGGATTTTGGTCGGCACGAGAGGATTTGAACCTCCGACCCCCGACACCCCATGACGGTGCGCTACCAGGCTGCGCTACGTGCCGACTTGTGGGTGCTAATACTACCGCTTTCCATCGCGAATGCAAGGGGAGGCGGTGCTAACTGATTTATAATTAATCAGTTAGCGATAAAACGTTTCTCATCTGTCAGCACTTGCAGCAGCAGACTGAGTTGCGGCTTCTGATCTTTGATCTTTTCGCCGTGTAAGTCATATGTCTGATAATTACCGTTATTATTGAGCACCAGGGTCATTTGCGGCGTCGTAATTGCCAGTGTACTACCGTCTGCCGCCGTTACCCAGTTATGGCGACGTGGAACGGTAAAGATGTCCTGGCCCTGTGAATATTCGTTCGCTGGCGTACTGACGTGTAACAGGCGTTGCATCAACGTAGTCATCACATCGGTATGGTCGGTAAGCACATTAATATGCTGCGCAGGCGTCCCCGGCCAGTGGATCACCAGCGGCACTTGCAGATGTCCTCGCGACCAGGCGAAGCGGTTTTCTTCCTGCGTTAGCGGTATGCCGCGACCAGCGGTAATGATCACGACGGTATTGTCGAGTTTACCGGCCTCACGCAGTGCGTTCAGAACCCGATTGATTTGCGCATCCACGTCGCTGGCGGCGCTGGCGTAGCGTTTAACAAAATTCTTCTGATTGCTGTCATCAATGTTAGTACCGTTAAATGATACCCATGAGAACCAGCGGTTATCTTCCTGTGCATAGCGCCCAAGCCAGTCTATCCACTGGCTGGCCGTCTGCGCATCAGACTGCGTCTGCGCTGCCGGCATCGAAAAATCGGACAGTAATGCCTGCCGGTAAAGCGGGCTGGTGAAGCCATCCGAGGAAAACAGTCCCAGTTGGTAGCCTTGCTGATTCAACGCGGTAATGAGCGCCGCAGGCGTTCTGGTGGATAACACGCCATCCATGTAGCCCGGCGATACACCATAAAATAGGCCGAAAATACCGTTGTCAGTGGTATTCCCTGAACTCATGTGACGGGTGAAGTCGATGTTTTGTTCAGCGAATTTAGCCAGCTCCGGCATCTGTTTCTCAAAGCGAGAATAGTTCAGGCCGTCTACAGTAATGAGCAGCACATTCTGACCGGTGCCCATGTCGCGATAGTGCAAATCGCTGAGCGGGTACTGTACGGAGACCGCTTCCGGATTGCCTTGC
This sequence comes from Salmonella enterica subsp. diarizonae, assembly GCF_008692785.1. Taxonomy (GTDB): domain Bacteria; phylum Pseudomonadota; class Gammaproteobacteria; order Enterobacterales; family Enterobacteriaceae; genus Salmonella; species Salmonella diarizonae. The sequence goes on along the minus strand of NZ_VXJV01000009.1, from coordinate 239,029 downwards.
TCTACCAGACGGCGCTGATACTCCTGCGCATCCAGCAGACCGTGTTTTTCAAGAAAACGTCGCGCCGTCATCGGATAAGAGAGCGGCAGGTTTGCCCGCTGCATGGTAATCGGCCGATAAAAATTAGCGTCTGCCCAGATGTAGATAAGGTGCGATGCGATAAAGGAGACGAAAAAGAATGCCGCAAGCGGCCTTGCGAAATGGCGGCGGCGCGTGAGGCTGCGCAGCTTTTGCCAACTCCATGTCGCAAATAACATCTCAATCAATAAGATAACCGGCACGCTAATAAACATAAGCTGCCAGTCGCGCGCCATTTCGTTCTGGTCAGGATTGATGACCAGCTCCCAGACAATGGGATTAAGATGCAGGTGAAAACGGGTAAAGACCTCGCTGTCGATAAGCAATAACGTCATACCCGCCGTCGCCAGAATAGCCGATAAAAACCGCATCAGCCGCTGGGACATCACGATAAACGTGAGCGGAAAAAGAATAAGTAAATAGGCGGCGAACACCAGAAAGCTAAAGTGCCCGACAATGCTCAGGTAAGAGTATATACGACCTGCAAGCGTTGTCGGCCAGTCGGCGACAAACAGGTAACGGCTGCCGAGCAGCGTAGCCAACAGTATATTGAACAGAGCGAACCAGTGCCCCCAGCTAACCATCTGGGAGACTTTTTCACGGTAGCGCTGACGATGAGTTACCATACCTGTCGCTTGTTTCTCCGGAGTCGGCTTTTTAGTGCGCTTTGTCTTCGCTAATCGAAGACTGCAATGCGCGGGCAAAAGAGTTCGCAATCGCCTGGCGTTGAGCTGGCGCAACGCTGGTATTGATAAGGTTGGTGACCATGTTTCCCAGCACCATCAGGGAAAGATCGGTCGGCGCCTTATGTTTTTCCAGTACGCTGAGCAGTTCGCTCAGTAATTGTTCAACATGTTCATCACTATAGCGGGAGAGTTGTGGCATAAATCAAAATCTGTTTGTTCATGAAAGGGCAACATATTACCGTAGCAACAGTTTTTTTTCTGCATTTTTATCCCCTAAATCATTCGCGTTACGGATAACGCCTGAAATGACAGGGCGATCGGCTTGCGTCTTCCGGCAGGCGGTGGTTGAATACCGCCCGGTCTTAAAGGAGAGTTTATCATGAGTCTGGATATCAACCAGATTGCCCTGCACCAGCTTATCAAGCGTGATGAGCAAAATCTTGAGCTGGTCTTGCGCGATTCATTGCTGGAGCCGACAACCACCGTTGTCGAGATGGTGGCTGAACTGCATCGGGTCTATAGCGCCAAGAATAAGGCGTATGGCCTGTTTAGCGAAGAGAGTGAACTGGCGCAAGCGCTGCGGTTGCAACGTCAGGGGGAAGAAGATTTTCTTGCCTTTAGCCGGGCGGCGACCGGACGCCTGCGGGACGAACTGGCGAAGTATCCCTTTGCGGACGGCGGCATTGTGCTGTTCTGCCATTATCGTTACCTGGCGGTGGAGTATCTGCTGGTTACGGTACTGAACAACCTGAGCAGCATGCGGGTAAATGAAAATCTGGATATTAACCCGACGCATTATCTTGATATCAACCATGCGGATATCGTGGCGCGTATCGATCTTACCGAGTGGGAAACTAATCCGCAATCGACCCGCTATCTGACGTTTCTCAAAGGTCGGGTAGGGCGCAAGGTCGCTGACTTTTTTATGGATTTCCTCGGCGCCAGTGAAGGGCTGAATGCCAAAGCGCAGAATCGAGGCCTGTTGCAGGCGGTAGATGATTTCACCGCAGAAGCGCAGTTGGATAAAGCAGAACGTCAGAACGTGCGTCAACAGGTTTACAGCTACTGTAACGAACAGTTACAAGCCGGGGAAGAGATTGAGCTGGAATCGCTGTCGAAGGAGCTTTCCGGCGTCAGTGAGGTAAGTTTCAGCGAATTTACCGCCGAAAAAGGCTATGAGCTGGAAGAGAGTTTTCCGGCGGATCGGAGTACGCTGCGCCAGCTAACGAAATATGCCGGCAGCGGCGGCGGGTTAACCATTAACTTTGATGCGATGCTACTGGGCGAGCGGATTTTCTGGGACCCGGCAACCGATACGCTGACTATCAAAGGGACGCCGCCGAATTTGCGCGATCAGTTGCAGCGGCGCACGTCGGGCGGAAAGTAACCTAAGTGTAGCGCCATCAGGCAATGCCGGATGGCGGCGTCTATCCGGCCTACAAAAACCAAAAACGCCATAAAAAAACCCCGCCGGAGCGGGGTTCTTGCAACGTGTCGACAATTACGCGCGAACGAAGTCGATGTGCTGCAGCTTTGGTTTGTAAGCGTGACGCTGTACAGCCTGAGCTTTAACTTTTACTTCTTTACCGTCAACAACGAGGGTCAGAACTTCGCTGTAGAATTCAGCTTTAGCTTGCATGTTCATCACCTGGTCGTGGTCCAGTTCGATAGCAATCGGGGCTTCAGAACCGCCGTAGATGATTGCCGGGAACTTGTTAGCGGCGCGCAGGCGGCGGCTCGCACCCTTACCCTGCTCTTTACGTACTTCTGCGTTGATAGTAAACATTTAAATCTCTCTTTAATAATTCCTGCTACAGGCGACCCAGCAACAGGTAAGTGATCTGCTTTGCGTATGCAAAAGCGGGCGAGATTCTATACTCAAATCGCCGTTACATCAATGAAAAGTGCGATTAACCACGTAATTCGTGCGCCCGGCGGAAGCGGCCTTCATAGTCGAACACTTTTTCACGCACCTGCCAGTACTGGCCTTTCATCCGCGCGACCACAAAATCGGGATGCCGCAACAGCGCCTGCTGTGCGACAATATCCGCCGCCGTGATCCAGCGTAAAGGAACGCCGGGCGTGCGGGTATGCGGGCGAATAAATAGCTGTTCGAAAGCGGTACGCTGGGCGGGCGTGTGTAAGCGGAAGCGCTCACTGACATCCGCGCCGTCCTCGTCATAGTAAGTGATTTTCAGCCATTCGCCTTTCTCATCCTGCCCATGCTGCATTGTCATTCCGCTACAGCGCAGGACTAACGCATCCTTGAGCCTGAGCGCCGCTTTTAACATATCGTCCGGATCGACCAGAATGGCGTCACATTCCCGGCAGCGTCGGGCGGCAATATCGTTTTCGGCATTACACTGTGGGCAGTTTTTAAAGCGGAAGCGAAAATCGCACTGCTCGCGATGGCCGTCGTCATCGTCAAACCAGCCCTGGCAGCGACGGCCAAAGTGTTCAATCAGCGTACCGTCGGTAGTGGTTTTCCCCCAGAAGGTGTTGGCAAAGCCGCAGGCCGGGCAAAATACCTGGACAGGGACGTTATCGCTTTTTCCTTTCGGGCTGCCGACCTCCGGAGCATACAGGTCGTGCGGGTTACCAGCGTAATCAAGAATCAGGCAATCGGTCTTTCCCGGCGCAAGGCGCAGACCACGCCCGACAATTTGTTGGTAAAGACTAACTGACTCGGTGGGGCGCAGAATCGCGATGAGATCAACGTGCGGGGCGTCAAAGCCGGTGGTCAGCACCGAGACGTTAACCAGATAGCGAAAACGCTGCGCCTTGAAATCATCAATCAGCGCGTCGCGCTCGGGCCCTGGCGTATCGCCGGTAATCAACGCCGCGTCGTCCGCCGCAAGCAGGCCGACAATCTCTTTCGCATGTTCGACCGTGGCGGCGAAAATCATCACGCCTTTGCGCGTCTGCGCAAATTCCATAATCTGGCTGATGATGTGCGGCGTAATCCGTTGCTGCTTTTTCAGCTCGCGGTTCAGGTCGGCTTCGCTGAACAGCCCATTGCTTTGGGCCTGCAGGCGGCTGAAATCATATTGTACGACCGGCATATCAAGACGCTCCGGCGGCGTCAGATAGCCGTGTTTAATCATATAGCGCAGCGGCAGTTCATAAATACAGTCGCGAAACAGAGCGTTCTCGTTGCCGCGCACCATACCGTGATAATGAAATTGATAAATCCAGCCTTTTCCGAGGCGGAAAGGCGTGGCGGTTAGCCCAAGCAGACGTAAGTGAGGATTAACTTTACTCAGGTGAGTGAGGATTTGCTGATACTGACTATCTTCAGCGTCGCCGATGCGGTGGCATTCATCGACAATCAACAGCGAAAACTCCTCCTGGAAGGCGTCAAGATTACGCGCCACCGACTGTACGCTGCCGAACACGACCTTACCTTGACTTTCTTTACGTTTGAGGCCGGCGGCGAAAATATCCGCTTCCAGCCCCAGAGCGCAATATTTGGCGTGGTTCTGCGCGACCAGCTCCTTCACATGCGCCAACACCAGTACCCGTCCGCGGGCGACGCGAGCCAGTTCGGCGATCACCAGGCTTTTACCTGCGCCGGTCGGCAGAACAATCACGGCAGGGGTACGGTGGCGGCGAAAGTGGCTGAGCGTGGCGTCTACGGCTTCTTGCTGGTAGGGGCGGAGTGTAAAAATCATGGTCTCACTACATTAAACGGTTCCGGGAATAGTATGCCATGAATCATTTCCCTTGAGGGATATAGTTAGCCCGCTATACTGAGCGGATAGCAATTTCCTTTTTTCGGGTAGAATGCCCGATTTCCGTATTCTTACAGGCTAAATCACATACATGCGACTTGATAAATTTATCGCTCAGCAGCTTGGCGTCAGCCGCGCTATTGCCGGGCGTGAAATTCGTGGTAACCGCGTTACCGTCGATGGCGACATCATTAAAAATGCGGCCTTCAAACTGCTCCCGGAACATGCGGTTGCGTATGACGGTAATCCCTTAGCGCAGCAACACGGGCCACGCTATTTTATGCTTAACAAGCCGCAGGGATACGTTTGTTCAACCGACGATCCCGATCATCCAACGGTGCTGTATTTCCTGGATGAGCCGGTGGCGTATAAGCTGCATGCCGCAGGACGTCTGGATATCGATACTACCGGTCTGGTGTTAATGACAGATGACGGTCAGTGGTCGCACCGCATTACGTCGCCGCGCCATCATTGTGAAAAAACCTATCTGGTGACCCTGGAGACTCCGGTGGCAGACGATACGGCGGCGCAATTTGCGAAAGGCGTGCAGTTGCATAATGAAAAAGATCTTACTAAACCCGCTACGCTGGAGGTGGTAACGCCTGTGCAGGTCCGTCTGACCATCAGCGAAGGCCGTTATCATCAGGTGAAGCGGATGTTTGCCGCGGTAGGCAATCACGTTGTGGAACTGCACCGCGAACGGATTGGCGCCATTACGCTGGATGAGAATCTGGCTCCCGGCGAGTATCGCCCGTTGACTGAAGAAGAAATCGCCAGCGTCGGCTAACTATCTCGTTAAATTCAGGAGTTCGATGTGACTACCCGGCAGCACTCTTCCTTTGCCATTGTCTTTATCCTTGGCCTTTTGGCCATGTTAATGCCGCTGTCGATCGATATGTATCTTCCAGCGCTGCCGGTGATTTCTGCACAATTCGGCGTGCCTGCCGGTAGCGCGCAGATGACGCTCAGCACCTATATTTTGGGGTTTGCGCTGGGTCAGCTTATCTATGGTCCGATGGCGGATAGCCTCGGGCGTAAGCCGGTTATCCTGGGCGGGACGCTGGTATTTGCCGCTGCGGCGGTCGCCTGTGCGTTGGCGCAGACTATCGATCAGCTGATCGTGATGCGTTTCTTTCACGGTTTGGCGGCAGCGGCGGCAAGCGTCGTCATCAATGCGCTGATGCGGGACATTTATCCAAAGGAAGAGTTTTCGCGCATGATGTCGTTTGTCATGCTGGTCACTACGATAGCGCCGTTAATGGCGCCCATTGTCGGCGGCTGGGTGTTGGTATGGTTAAGCTGGCACTATATCTTCTGGATACTGGCCATCGCGGCGATTCTGGCGTCAGTCATGATCTTTGCTCTGATTAAAGAGACGCTTCCCGTTGAGCGGCGTCAGCCTTTTCATATTCGTACCACAATAGGTAACTTTGCTGCATTGTTTCGCCACAAACGCGTACTGAGTTATATGCTGGCGAGCGGGTTTAGTTTTGCCGGTATGTTCTCTTTTTTGAGCGCAGGGCCATTTGTCTATATCGAAATTAATCATGTTCCGCCGCAGGATTTCGGCTACTACTTCGCATTGAACATCGTATTCCTGTTTGTGATGACGATTATCAACAGCCGTTTTGTCAGACGAGTAGGGGCGTTAAACATGTTTCGGGCCGGGCTATGGATTCAGTTTGCGATGGCGGCGTGGATGGTTTTCAGCGCGCTGATGGGCATTGGATTCTGGGCGCTGGTGGTCGGCGTTGCGGCGTTTGTCGGCTGTGTGTCGATGGTTTCGTCCAATGCGATGGCGGTCATTTTGGATGAGTTTCCGCATATGGCCGGAACGGCATCTTCGTTGGCGGGCACCTTCCGTTTTGGTATTGGCGCCATCGTCGGCGCGTTGCTGTCACTGGCTACCTTTACCAGCGCGTGGCCGATGATCTGGTCGATTGCGCTTTGCGCCGCCTGTTCCATTCTGTTTTATCTCTACGCCAGCCGTCCCAAAAAACGGTGACCGGCGTGGTGTGTCCCTCAAATGACTGGCGAAGAACGCGCAGGAAGCGTTGAGGGACGCTATCAGCTACACGATGGCAAAGCCAAACGGCTTCCGTAGTTGATGTATATCAATTACCAATTCATCATTTCCCTTCTTTATGTTTATTTTATGTAAAATCCATTTATGTAAAAAGTCACATCATTGTAGTTAAAAAGGTTGAGTTAGATCGCAGAAACGGGTACATATAGCCCGCCGTTATCTCCGCGCCGGTAAAAATATTTTAACACCCGCTTGCTGTAGAGCCACTGACGGAGATACGGGCGTTAGCAATCTGTTTAAGGACGGATTGTCAATGATGTGTTAATATTGATGTAAATAAATTGTGAAGTAATTGTGCTTCCGGGGAAAGAAAGTGAATACATTACAGCTCTCAATTGTTCATCGCCTGCCGCAAAACTATCGCTGGTCGGCGGGTTTCGCGGGGTCAAAGGTTGAACCGATTCCGCAAAACGGGCAGAGCACCGAGAATAGTCTGGTGGCGCTTAAACTGTTGAGTCCGGCAGGCGATAGCGCGTGGTCGGTGATGCATAAGCTCAGCCAGGCGCTAAGCGATATTGAAGTCCCTTGCTCCGTGCTGGAGTGCGAAGGGGAACCATGCCTGTTCGTTAATCGTCAGGATGAGTTCGCCGCCACCTGCCGGTTGAAAAATTTCGGCGTGGCGATAGCGGAACCTTTTTCTAACCATAATCCTTTTTAAGCGTCAGCTTAACGCGAGTAGCTGACGCGTATACGCCTGTTGCGGTGCGGTAAACACGCGCTCGCATTGCCCCTGTTCAACGACTTCCCCCTGCCGCAGCACGATAACCTGATGACACAGCGCGCGGACTACCTGCAGATCGTGGCTAATGAAGATATAGGCCAGACGATGCTTTTGCTGTAGCGATTTCAGGAGAGCAAGAATCTGCGCCTGAACGGTTTTATCCAGCGATGAGGTCGGTTCATCCAGAATGATAAGCGACGGTTTTAAAATCAGCGCCCTGGCGACGGCGATACGTTGACGCTGGCCGCCGGAAAACTCAGCGGGATAACGATGCCGCGTTTCCGGGTCCAGGCCGACTTCCATCATGACCGCTTCCACCTGCTGTTCGCGCTGCGCGCCTGAAAGCGTGGGCTGGTGGACGCGCAAGCCTTCTTCGATAATTTGCAAGACGTTTAAACGCGGGTTTAGCGATGAATTCGGGTCCTGAAATACGACCTGGATACGGTGGCGAACAGGTAAAAGCTGGCGGCGGTTTAACGTATCCAGCGATTGACCGTCAAATACGATGCGGCCTTCGGAGTGGATAAGCCGTAACAGCGCCAGACCGGTGGTACTTTTCCCCGACCCTGACTCGCCGACCAGACCCAGCGTTTCGCCTGGATGCAGGGTGAAACTGATATTGTTAACCACCACATTATGATCCACGACGCGCTTCAGAATGCCTTTGCGGATCGGGAAGGCGACACGCAGCCTGTCCACTTCCAGCAATGGCGCCTGCCCGGCGGGGAGAGGGACCGGATCGCCTGCGGGTTCGCTGTTGAGTAGTTTTTGCGTGTACGGATGAGTCGGCGCGGATAACAGCGTGTCGGCGCGTTGGTACTCTACGCAATTGCCGTATTGCATTACCGCCACCGAATCCGCCAGTTTTTTTACAATGCTGAGATTATGGGTGATAAACAGCAATCCCATATTGAGCTCGCGCTGGAGTTCCCGCAGCAGGTGTAAAATCTGCGCCTGTACGGAGACGTCGAGGGCGGTGGTCGGCTCATCGGCGATAAGTAATTCCGGCCGTGTTAACAGCGCCATGGCGATCATGACGCGCTGGCGCTCGCCGCCGGAAAGCTGATGAGGATAATCGCGCAGACGCTGAGTCGCCTGGCGGATGCCGACCCGATCGAGACAATTGATAATCTCAGCCCTTGCCGCCTCCCGACGCATTCCCCGATGGAGCGACAGTACTTCATAGAGCTGTTTTTCCAGCGTATGCAGCGGGTTAAGTGAAACCATCGGTTCCTGAAAAATCATGGCGATTCTATTGCCGCGCACGCCGCGTAGCGTCTGCTCGCTGGCATGAAGCAATGATTCGCCGTGAAAACGAATATCGCCGGAGAGGTAGACGACGGGAGGGGTAGGCAAAAGACGCAGAATGGAAAGCGCCGTCACGCTTTTTCCTGACCCGGACTCGCCGACCAGCGCTAGCGTTTCCCCGGCGTTCACCTGTAACGAGATGGCGTTAACGACAGGACGCACGTTCTGTTGCTGACGGAAACCTACCGATAAATTTTCAATTGCAAGCAATGGAGATGTCATCTTATACCGCCCTGGCAGGATCAAAGGCGTCGCGTACCGCTTCGCCAATAAAAATCAGCAGCGATAACAGAATGGCGACAGACAGAAAGGCGGCGATCCCCAGCCAGGGTGCCTGTAAGTTGTTTTTCCCCTGTAAGAGAAGTTCGCCGAGAGAAGGAGAGCCAAGCGGCAGACCGAATCCCAGAAAATCCAGCGACGTCAGCGTAGTGATGGAACTACATAAAATGAACGGTAAAAATGTCAGGGTAGCGACCATCGCATTAGGCAACATATGACGCAGGATAATGTCACGATCGCTGACGCCAAGCGCCTGCGCGGCGCGGATATAGTCAAAATTGCGGGTCCGTAAAAACTCGGCGCGCACGACGCCCACCAGACTCATCCAGCCAAACAGCACGGTTATAGCCAGCAGCCACCAGAAGTTAGGCTGCACCACGCTGGAAAGTAAAATGATCAGAAACAGGGTCGGCATCCCCGACCAGACTTCAATGAGACGTTGTCCCCATAAATCGACTTTGCCGCCATAATAGCCCTGTAACGCGCCCGCCAGTACGCCCATGACGCTGGAGCAAATCGTTAACATCAGGCCGAATAAAATAGAAATGCGGGTGCCGTACAGGATGCGGGCGAAAACGTCGCCGCCATTCGCATCGGTGCCCAGCCAGTTTTTCGCCGAAGGCGGGGAGGGGAAAGGTTGTGTAGTGGCAAAGTTAATGGTATTGGCGCCAAAACGTACGGGCGCCCACAACACCCAGCCCCTATTCTCAAGCTGCCGTTGTAGCCAGGGGTCTTGATAATCCGCTGTTGTCGCCAGCGGGCCGCCGAAATCGCGCTCGCTGTAATTTTTCACCAGCGGAAAATACCACTGGCCTTCATAGCGCACCAGCAATGGTTTATCGTTAGCAATCAGTTCCGCGCATAAGCTCAGGCTGAATACGACCAAAAAAATCCATAGCGACCAGTAGCCCCGGCGATTATGGCGGAAACGCGCCCAGCGCGCCTGATTGACCGGGCTTAATCGCGGCATTATCGTCCCTCAAAATCAATGCGTGGATCGACCAGCGTATAGCTGATATCGCTCAGGATATTCAGTAATAAGCCAATCAGGGTAAAGATATAAAGCGTACCGAACATCACCGGATAGTCGCGCGAAACGGTGGCTTCGTAACCCAGCAGTCCCAGGCCGTTGAGCGAGAACATGACTTCAATCAGCAGCGATCCGGTAAAAAACATACTGATAAAGGTGGCGGGAAAACCGGCGATGACCAACAGCATGGCGTTACGAAATACGTGTTTCCAGAGAATGTTTTTTTCACTAACGCCTTTAGCACGAGCGGTAACGACATACTGTTTACGTACCTCGTCGAGAAACGAATTTTTCGTCAGCATCGTCAGGGCGGCAAAACCGCCAATGACGGTCGCCAACACCGGTAGCGTAATATGCCACAAATAATCGGTGATTTTCTGGTACCACGGTAACGTGTCAAAGTTGGCGGAGACCAGGCCACGCAGCGGAAAGATATCGTAGTAGCTGCCGCCGGCAAAAAAGACGATTAATAAAATAGCGAACAGAAAGGCAGGGATCGCATAACCGATAATGATAAACGCGCTGCTCCACACATCAAAGCGGCTGCCGTTATGGACGGCTTTGCGAATCCCCAGCGGGATAGACACCAGATAAATAATCAGCGTGCTCCATAATCCCAGGGTAATGGAGACGGGAAGACTATCTTTGATCAGCGTTAGTACGGATGCGCTGCGAAACAGACTGTCGCCGAAGTCAAAAGAGAGATAGTCCCGTAGCATCTTGAAATAACGCTCATGCAGCGGTTTGTCGAAGCCGTAGCGATGGGTGATCTCCGCGATCACCTCCGGATCGAGCCCCCGGCCACCGCGGTAATGGCTGTCGCTGATATTGCCGACGCCGGTTTGCGCATGACTGGCGCGAACGCCTTCGCCGCTGGCGCCGGGCAACGCGCCGCCCTGACCAAACTCAATCGCGGCAATTGCCTGATCGACAGGGCCGCCGGGAGCGATCTGCACGATAAAAAAGTTAATGGTAATAATGGCCCATAGCGTGGGGATCACCAGTAACAGACGGCGGATAAGATAGGCGCCCATTGATTCTTACTACCTCCTGGCTGCCGGTAGTTTGGCGGCTTTGTTGACATCATACCACCAGGTATCTAACCCGATGGTATATACCGGGCGAATCGCCGGATGGGAGAATTTATCCCACCAGGCGAGCCTGTCTTGCGCCATATACCACATCGGCAGCATGTAATAGTTCCAGGTCAGCACGCGATCCAGCGCCCGTCCCAGCGGCACCAGTTTCGCTTTATCACCCTGCGCTGCGATAATTTGCGCGATCAGTTTATCAACCACCGGGCTTTGTACGCCGGGAGCGTTATAACTGGAGTTAATGTATTCCGACGCCCATGAGATTTGTAGATCGGAACTGGGCCAGGGCATCGCCCGCCATAGCCTCGGCATCATGTCATAGTCGCGGCTACGCATCCGATTGGTGAGTTGAGAATTATCAACCTGACGGATAGTCATCGTAATGCCCAGACGCTGAAGATTATGCTGGAAGGGCAGAACCCACTGGCTATTACTGCTGGCAGGAAGGAGAAGTTCAAACGTCAGAGGCTTACCGGTGACGCTATTGACCCGTTGCTGTCCGTTGATCACCCATCCGGCCTGCGTCAACAAGGCGTCAGCTTTAAGAAGATTTTCGCGATCGTAGCCGTCGCCGTTAGAGACCGGCGGCTGATAGATCTGAGTGAAGACTTCAGGAGGAAGATCTTTTTTCATCGGCGCGAGTAATACCAGTTCGTCGGCGTCAGGGTAATTTCTGGCGGCGTATTCGGTATTCTGGAAGTAACTGTTGGTTCGGCTCCAGGCATTATAGAACAGCGCTTTATTCATCCACTCAAAATCGAAGGCCAGGGTGACGGCTTCACGTACCCGTCGGTCTTTAAATACCGGGCGCTGAATGTTAAAGGCCAGCCAGCGAGTGTCCTGCGCCGACTCGTTTTTCTGCTCTTCTTTAATGATGTAATGATTATCGAAATTTTTACCGATATAGCGCGTCGCCCAGTTTTTAGCATCGTTTTCCAGCCGTAGATCAAATGCGCCCGCTTTAAACGCTTCGAAAGCGACATTGTCATCAAGGTAGTAATCGTAGCGGATAGTGTCGAGGTTAAAACGTCCACGATTGACCGGCAGATTAGCCGCCCAGTAGTTTTTGACGCGTGAATAGACAATGTACTGGCCCATTTTCCACTGAGTAATCCGGTATGGCCCGCTGGCTAAGGGAGGCGTTGAAAGCGGAGCGCTGAGTTTGTGATTTTTCCAGAATTTTTCGGGCATGATCGGTAATGAAAACAGGCTAAGCATGTCTTCTTTACCAGGCTTCGCCAGCTCAATTCGCACGGTTAAAGGCGCAATCGCCTTCACGGTAGTGCCTTTATAGACCAGACGAAACTGCGGTACACCTTCGGTCATAAACTTATGAAAAGTAAAGGCCACATCGCGGGCGGTAATGGGCGTACCATCGTGAAAACGGGCGCGGGGATTAATCGTAATTTCCACCCAGGAATAGTCGGCGGCATAGCGGGCATGGTCGGCAATCAGTGGATAATAGCTTCCGGGTTCATCATCCGAGGTGGTAAAAAGCGTATCGTAAAGGGCTTCGGTACGTACGCCGGGATTGCCGCGCAGCGAGTAGCGGTTGAAATTATCGAACGTGCCAATAGCGGAAAGCGTCATTTGACCGCCTTTCGGCGCAGCAGGATTCACATAATCAAAGTGATCAAAGTTAAAAGCATACTTAGGTTCGCCGAGTACGGCAAAAGCGTAGCTTTCTTTGATCGCCTGGGCTTGGGCCTGGGCACCAGCGCTAACCAGGGCGACAAGCAGAAGCATTACGCGCGCAATCATCTGAAGGCGGTTTCCTTATCGTATCGTCTGTTGCAAGCCAACAGGCGTCTCGCTGAATAATAAGTGACGTCGCGTCTGATGTGAATCCGTTAAAACCATAAGGGGACTACCATTCAGGCACAGAAGGCGCCGACATCCACAGCACGAAATCTTTAAGGGGTAAAGGACGGCTAATCCAGTACCCCTGCAAATAATTAACACCATGATCGCGTAGCCAACGGGCCTGCTCCGGCGTTTCAACGCCCTCGGCCACCGTCAGCATATTCAGGCGCCTGGAGAGCGTCAGCACGGTATCCAGAACCGGCGACGTGACGGTTTCCGTGCCGATCGCCTGGATAAAGCCGCGATCAATTTTCAGATAATCTAACGTAAATCGCTCCAGATAGATCAGGGCGCTATGGCCTGTACCGAAATCATCCACGGCGATTTCAAACCCGGCGGAATGCAGCCATTCGAACAGCTTGGCCGCTTCATGCTGCTGAAGCATATCGCGTTCAGTGATTTCCAGCACAATATGAAAATGGCGCGCGGGCAGGGCGTCCCTGAGCCGGTGCATATCCTCTTTAAAACTGTCGCTGTGCAGATGTTCCGGCGCGATGTTAATGCCAAATTTGGCGCCGACGGGCATCACCTTCTGTAGCGTGGGAGCGTCGCGGGCGATCAGCTCGAACAGATGCTGCGTTAACCGTACGATAAGTTGCTGCGCTTCGGCATAGTGGATAAAGGCATCCGGCGGAATCTCTCCTGCCGTAGGGTGACGCCAGCGTAGTAAGACTTCAAGCCCGGTGACGCTCAGCGTACGAGTATCGACGACGGGCTGATAAACCACATAAAACTGCTCGTGTTTGATTGCCGTTAAAATCTCTTTGCCTGGTCGCGTCCGGAGGGCATAGATAAAGTAACAGATAAACCCCGCCACGATGCCGCTAATACAGCCCAGCATCAACGCATACCACAAATCATTGTAGGTCCAGCTATCGGCATAAAGCTGTATTTTAAGCGGCAGGCCGCTGATGGTTGCCTGTCGTGATGGCGTGCCTGGCAGCTCCGCGACGGTCAGCAGACGCGAAGAAAAGGTCGACAGCACGGTATTGCCGACAATCAGAGCGATGCCGTTAAAATCGTCCTGGCGCGTGGTATAGAGTAAGTAGGGCGTCAGGTTAATATTCAGCGATGTGAATACGCCGCTGTCATTTAATAATGGATTTCGATACCAAATCACCATTGCCGGTTTGTTGGGCATCATTGGCGTGCCGGGCAGAATCGCCATATCAACGTTTTTACGGATATCTATCTCCGGTACCAGTTGCTGAAGCGGCATATTCATGACGCCAGTGGCGGAAGAACAGAAGACTTTTTTATCTTTAATCAATAAGAAGGCGCGCACATTGAGGCTAAAAGCGGCTCTTGAGGTGAGTTCTGCGCCAACCTGCTGACAGGTGTTGATCGTCAACGGCTGAAGAATATCGGTGGTGGCTTTCAGGTCGGCGAAATAGCTGACAAGATAATGTTGTACATCAGAAAGGAGCGTATTGTATTTAACATCCCGTTTATGCCACGACAGGAAAAATTGCAGGCTACCAATAAGTAATGCTGCCGCCATCCCCGTAATGATACAGGTAAGCAGGATTTTCCGACCGGAAGAGGAGTCGCGTGTAAGCATAATTCCTGGTGTGACCTGAAAGGGCGGATGCCGGTTAAACTGGTTGATTTATAAGACTATAGCCTGGATTACCCCGTATAGTCATGCTTTTCTGTGATGCGCAGGAAAGCGTATTGCCACAGTAGTAGCTGGGTGATACGACCTGAATGCCTGATGGCGCTATGCTTATCAGGCCTATGTTCGTGTGTTGTAGACCGGATAAGACGCCACGCGTCGCCATCCGGTATATCGTCGCCTGGCGGTGTAGTCTGCCAGGCCGAATACGCTATTCTGCAAAACGGATTCAGAAGGGATAATAAACAAAAGCACTGCCGAAGCAGTGCTTTTGATATCGTCTCATCAGGTAAGCCAAGGGAAGTGCTGCCTGACGAAGATTAACTGCGGCTCAGAACTCGACGCGCTTCGTTGTAACGTTTTTTCCAGTACGGTTCGTTCATACTGGAGATAATGACGCCGCTACTGGTAGACGCATGGACAAACTGGTTATTGCCGATATAAATACCGACATGACGACCAGTGGAGCCGGCGCGGAACAGAACCAGATCGCCCGTACGCAGGTTGTTGCGTGACACTGCTTTGCCCATTTCCTGCTGTTCATAGGTTGAGCGCGGAAGCTCTAAACCAAACTGTTCCCGGAAGGTGCGTTGTACAAAGCTGGAACAGTCGACGCCTTTCTTAGTGCTGCCGCCCAGGCGATAACGCACGCCTTTCCAGTCAGCATACTGATCCATAATCCGCGACTTAACGTCGAGGTTACGCACCATGCTTTCAAATTCATCCTGAGAGGCTTGCAGTGAAGAGCTATCGCTATTGCCCACAGCATGCGTCTCAGAATGCATATTCTTTGCGGTATTGGTGGTCGTGCTACAAGCAGAAAGCAGAACCGCAACTGCAATCGCGGGAATCCCGCGCAAGATATATCTCAAAATCGGTTGAGATTTGACCATGTTGTTTGTTTTCCCTTGAAGTCCTTAACGATAAATATCGTTATAAAAATGCCAAACGTGATGAGACTAATTACCTGCACAGCTTGAGACAATTCTTTGAGCACAAATCTGTGGCGGAACGCACAAATTTATTCGCAATGAGAATAATTATCTGGCGAGGCAAAACGGATTTGAGATTACCCGATCGTTGTTGTCATTGCGAGCGATTTCGCGTGATTTTTTATAAGAATTTATGATACGAAAAGTGAGCCATCAGTACTGGTCAAATTAAGCGCAAATCGTTTAAAAAGTGGGCAGCCTGTTCATTTTGCAGAGGAATAATATGACCAAAAGATGATGGGCGGGAGGGATCATCATAAATTACCTTCAACGATGCAAAAGTATCGCTGAAGGTAATGTTAATTACACGGGCTATTTGTTTAAAATTTGTTTATTTCCGCCCGGAAGATAGTTCTCAAAAAGCGCTATCGCCCGGTCGCTGAGCGGGGTCATCAGCCACCAGGGGAGGCCAATCAAAATAACCGTGAGCGAACCGACCGCAATATCGGTGAACCAGTGAGCGCCAATCATAACGCGCGGAAACGCGAAAACCACAAATATAATAAGGGCGATAATCCCCGCTATTTTGCCGAAATAACGCAGCATAAAGGCGGAAAATATCAGCAGCATCATACCGTGATCGCCCGGGAAACTATCTTTTGACGCGTCTTTTGTCGGGATGTGCAGCAACTCGCTGACGCGATAAATATGCTCAAAAGAGAGCGTTGGGCTGGCACGCTTGACGGGGATCAACGCCTGACCGAGCTGGTTAAGCAGCACCGCTGTTAACAGCATGACCAACCCGATTATCACAATGCGCCGCCGACCCGACGCGCTTTCTTTCAGCCAGAAACTGAGCATCAGCCCCCCCATCGCCAGCAGCGAACAGCCGTCAAACGCTCGATTATTGGTAATGGCGACCCACCAGAGGAACGCGTGGCTTTCCACCAGTTTCTGGTTAAAGAAGTGGAATATGCCAGAATCAATGGGGAACCAGAAACCGTGATTGACGGGAAGATACCATGACAAAAACAGCGCCAGACCGGCGACATTAAGTAGAATTATCAAGGGATAGCGGGTTTTCATCGTCATTTCGCCATAGTTTTAAACGGTGGCAACCTTACGCGTGCGTCGCTAAACGAAGCTTCAACAAGGCCGTCTGTAACGTATTCCAGTCGGTTTCTGTGTTTGAGATAAGTTCAACCCGGCTGTCCGGCGGCGCAACGCTCTGTGTTTCGATGTGCAGGTCATCGCCCTGGCGATTGATGCGTACCAGCCCCTCTTGTATGCGCATAACGCCTTTCACCCGGCCCACCGGCGCCAGACGCGCCCATTCGAGTAGGCCAATGGTGTCAAACACGGTATCGGCATCGAAAATCCAGCCGCAGGCCTGATGACCCTGTCCGCTATTGAGGCTGCGTCGCCAGCGCTGCTGTGCGGGTAGATT
The DNA here is from genome assembly GCF_008692785.1 of Salmonella enterica subsp. diarizonae. Lineage (GTDB taxonomy): Bacteria > Pseudomonadota > Gammaproteobacteria > Enterobacterales > Enterobacteriaceae > Salmonella > Salmonella diarizonae. The sequence goes on along the minus strand of NZ_VXJV01000009.1, from coordinate 222,159 downwards.
TAGCGCGGCGAGTCCTTTTTTACTGGCATGAGTGTGAGAATGCGCGGCGCTGGCCGGCAGTTTCGCCAGATTTTGTCGCGGTAAATCCAGAAGCTTACCGTCTATCTGTCCATGTTCGGCATGAATCAGTTGACGATCGCCGCCGTACTGTTGCCACCACTGTTGCAGGGCGGCATCGCTCTGCGCCGTGGCTCGGTCGGTTTTATTGGCGATGATAATATCGGCTGAGGCGAGCTGATCGCGGAAATTTTCATTGGCGACGCTCTGTTGGTCCAGTAGCAGGCGAGGGTCCAGGATGCAGAGCGTGGCGCGTAAATCAATCCACGGCTCATAAACCGGCGCAGTCAATAAATCCAGAATCTGTTTTGGGTGTCCCAGACCGGTCGGTTCAATCAGCAACCGGTCAGGGTTGCCCTGGCGCAGCAGCGTGTTGAGCCCCACCTGCATAGGCAACCCGTTGACGCAGCACATGCAGCCGCCGGGGATCTCTTTTAGCAGTGCGCCGCTGTCGGCAAGTAGCGCGCCGTCAATACCCACTTCGCCAAATTCATTGACCAGGACGGCCCACTTTTCAGCCGGATCTTTATGGGCTAATAAATGAAGGATAGAGGTTGTTTTTCCGCTACCGAGAAATCCAGTAATAAGATTGGTTTTGGTCACGTTAGCTCCAGAGTATTGATACAACATAACAACTTTCAATAATCCTGGCGAAGAAATGTGAAAAAGAGAAGAGGCGAGTTGACAAAGTCGTACTTCTCCCCTCTTAAGAGCAGAAAATGTTAACTTTTTAACGCTTCTCTTTCCTGTTGCAGGACAGCCAGTACCCTGCGGATTTGCTGTATTGGCAGACCGCCAAAGCCAAAAAGCATCACTGTTTCGTGATTCTCTTTTCGCCAGGCGATTTCGGAGCCGTTTTCTATCTCCATCAACGTATCGAAGCAAATACCAGCGCGCAGACAGCGCTGGCGTAGCTGCGCGACGACCGCCGCGGGCCACGGGATGCGCAACGACAGATGCAGCCCTGCGGATGCGCCGCCAATTTCCCCTTCGCTAAAAAGCGTTGTCAGGCCCGTACGTAATAGCGCCTGGCGGGCGGCATACTGGCAGGCCAGTTTACTGATGTGAGTATAAAAAACCTGGTTTTGCATCAGCTCCGCTAAAAACTGTTGTAGCAGCCACTGACTGCCATTATTGCTCAGCGCTTTCATATTTTGCAGGGCGGGAAGCAGCGCGTCCGGGCAGATGAGGTAGCCAAGACGCACCCCTGGCCCCAGCGTTTTAGAAAAGGTGCCGGTATAAATGACCCGATCGTGATAATCCATCGCTTTCAGCGCAGGCAAGGGATTATCGCTGTATGTGAAGACCGCATCATAATCGTCTTCAATAATATAAGTGCCGACGCGCAGCGCCCAGCTTAACAAGGCCTCTCGCCGCGCCAACGAAAGCGTATAGCCCAGCGGATACTGATGCGCTGGCGTGACGTAACAAAGTTGGGTGTTACATTCAGGTAATTTATCGGTACAAATGCCTTGTCGATCGACTGCGACAGGCGTAACGGCGGCGCCGTAATAATTAAAAAGATGCCAGGCGCCGGAATAACAAGGGGATTCCGTCACAATATGACATTTTTCTTGCCGCTGCTGCGCCTGGTGTAGAATAAATATTTGGCTGAGAAGGGAGAGTCCTTCCTGAATACCATTGGTAATAATGATATTGTCCGGCGAGGTATTAATACCTCTGGACAAATTAAGATAGCGAACCACTTGTTCACGGAGTGAAAATAATCCACTTGGTGAATGATATCTGGTCATTAATTGTTCTTTTTGCAGTGCCGGCACATTATTCCACTTGCGCCAGCTTGACCAGGGAAACGCGTTAGGATCGGGAATGCCTATACGGCAATAGATCTCCCGCCCTTGCTCGCTATACACGTCGCTGGCTACGCCTGGCGGCCCTGGGGTAGGCGGAGGGGAGCCCGTCACAGAAAGCATAGCAGGCTGGATGCTGCGTAACGGGGCGGTAAAGATAACTTCATAGCCAATTCCTCGTCGGCTTTTGATATACCCTGCCGCCGTTAATTTTTCATAAGCCATCACCACCGTTATTTTCGCCACATTTAACCGCAGCGCCAGTTCGCGAATGGAGGGAAGCTTATCGCCGCAAAGTAAATCGCCGTGCTGAATGGCCTGAAAATAATATTGAAATATTTGTAATTGCAGCGGCGTGGTGCTTTCCCTGTTCAGAGATAATGACAGCATAAGAGATTCCTCATTATTGCGCTAACGGTATATTACGAATTACGCAAGCCGGTTATTTTGATGCGCCTCATAGTGTGAAGCGTGTTCCTATCATTCACCACGGGTGTCTCTATTTTCGTTTTTTAATATCGCTTAGCGTGCCGGTATTAAAATAATGGAGGCAGATATGTCGTGGATAAAAAAGAGCGCGCTATGGTGGGGATTTGGCGGCGCGGCGGCGATGGTGCTTGTTATTGCGGGAACCTGGCAGGGGGTGCATTACACCAGTACGACGGAGTTTTGTTTATCGTGCCATGCAATGCGCACCGTCGGCGAGGAATATCGCAGCAGTACGCATTTTCGTAACGCCTCTGGCGTGCGTGCTGAGTGCAAAGATTGCCATATTCCCCCCGGCATTGTGCCGACACTGGTGCGTAAAACCGAAGCGTTAAACGATCTTTACCACACCTTTATCTCCCCTTCGATCGATACGCCTGAAAAATTTGCCGGGAAACGCGCGGAGCTGGCGCAGCGCGAATGGCAACGGATGAGCGCCAACAATTCGGCGACCTGCAAATCCTGTCATCGCTATGAGGCAATGGATCACGCGAAGCAATCCGCTAACGCCGCGGCGCAAATGTCCGCTGCCGCGGCGAAAAACAGCAATTGTATCGATTGTCACAAAGGAATAGCGCACCACAAACCGGATATGAGCAGCGGTTTTCGCGAGCGTTATCAACAATTGCTACGCCAGGGTGAAGCCCAGGCGGATACCGACACGCTGTACACGCTAAGTGAAAACGCGCTTACCGCCGCGCCCGGAGCGCCAGTCGGGAAAGCTCTGCTTTTCCCGGCCACGCCGGTGAAAGTACTGAAAAGAGAGAAAGGTGACTTTCTGGTGGAAGTGACCGGCTGGCGGGAAAGTAAAGGCCGCGGGCGAGTGATCACCCAATTCAGGGGCAAGCGCGTGTTTTCCGCCGTACTGGATGCCACGCTGATGGACAACGTCAAAGTGCTGCAAACGCAGATCGATCCTGAATCTCATCAGCAGTGGCAGCAGGTGAGCGTCACCGCCTGGAGTCCCGCAACGGGATTTATCAATAACGTCGATCCGCTTTGGCAGTATGCCGATCAAATGCTGCAATCCACCTGTAGCGCCTGCCATAGCACGCCGCCGCCGACCCGTTATACCGCCAACGGCTGGATAGCCGGATTGAAAGCTATGTCCACCTATTACCGGCTTAACCCGGTGGAAGAGCGCACGTTGCTGAAATACCTCCAGACCCATGCCAGCGATGTGACCACATCCGAGAAAAAATGAGGAGAAGTTATGGATAGCCAAGAGATTAACGCGTCGCGTCGACGTTTTCTGACCGCTATGCTGGCGGTGGGCGCCGCCAGCGCGCTTGCGCCGTCCCCGCTGATCAAAAAAGCGTGGGCTGCCGGTGAAAATCCTGAACACTGGATTCAGTCCGGCTCGCATTTTGGTGCTTTTGAAGCAAAAGTGATGAATGGCGAGTGGGTTGCGACCCGGCCATTCAAACAGGATAAATATCCCTGCGATATGCTCAACGCCGTTCGCGAGGTGGTGTATAACCCTTCACGCGTTCGCTATCCGATGGTCCGGCTTGACTGGCTGCGTCAGCGTGAAAAATCCGATCGTCGCCAGCGGGGCGATAATCGTTTTGTGCGTGTAAGTTGGGATCGGGCGTTAGATCTTTTTTATGAGGAGCTGGAGCGGGTACAAAAAACCTACGGATCTTCCGGCGTGTTTACCGGCCTTGCCGACTGGCAAATGGTGGGGAAATATCATAAGGCTGGCGGAGCGATGGATAGAGGGCTGGGGCTACATGGGAGCTATGTGACCACTGTTGGCGACTATTCTGCGGCCGCAGCGCAGGTGATTCTGCCGCATGTCATTGGCTCACTGGAAGTTTATGAGCAACAAACCTCGCTGCCGCTGGTGATTGAACATAGCCAGACTATTGTGCTGTGGGGCTGTGATCCGATCAAAAATTTGCAGATCGAATTTCTGGTGCCCGATCACGATGCGTTCGGCTACTGGGCGCAGATAAAAGAGGCGGTGGCGCAAGGAAAAATACGCGTGATTAGCGTCGATCCGGTGCGAAGCAAGACGCAAAACTATCTTAATTGTGAACAGTTACCGCTGCGTCCGCAAACGGATGTCGCCCTGATGCTGGGGGTAGCGCACACCCTGTATGTCGAGAAACGTTACGATGTGAATTTTATTAATGATTACACCGTCGGTTTTGAGCAGTTCCTGCCTTATTTATTGGGAACGACGGATAAGCAACCGAAAGATGCGCAGTGGGCGGCGGAAATTTGCGGCCTGAGCGCGGAAAACATCCGGGATTTCGCCCGCATATTGGTCAGTGGGCGTACGCAGTTTATGGGCGGCTGGTGCGTACAGCGGATGCATCACGGCGAACAGTATCCGTGGATGCTGGTGGTGCTTGCCAGTATGGTCGGACAAATCGGTCTGCCCGGCGGCGGCGTTGGATTTGGCTGGCACTATAACGGCGGCGGGACCGTGACTTCCGCGGGGCCGGTGCTGTCCGGGCTTGGCAGTATTGCTAATCCGCCAGCGGCAAAATATAAGCCGGATTTTCGCGGCGCGTCAGAACATATTCCCACTTCGCGAATTGTCGATTGTCTGCTGGCGCCGGGTAAAAAAATCGCCTTTAACGGAGAGACATTAACCTACCCGGATATCAAAATGGCGATTTATAGCGCGGCGAATCCGTTTCATGCGCAGCAGGATCGCAACCGTATGATTGAGGCCTGGGAGAAGCTGGAAACGGTGGTGGTGCTGGACCATCAGTGGACCGCCTCCTGCCGTTTCGCCGACATCGTATTGCCTGTCACTACGCGCTTTGAACGTAATGATATTGAACAGTTCGGCACGCATTCGAATAAAGGTCTGATGGCGTTGCATCAGGTGGTCAAACCGCAATTCGAGGCGCGGCATGATTTTGATATTTTCGCCGGGTTGTGCAAACGCTTCGATCGCGAGGCGGCGTACCGCGAAAATCGCGATGAAATGCAGTGGATTAATGCTATTTATGATGAAGGGGTGAAAACCGGGGCGGCGCTGGGCGTTACTCTGCCGGATTTCGACAGCTTCTGGCAGGGCGAAGGCTACATTGAATATCCGGCGGGGCAGCCGTGGGTGCGCCATAGCGAGTTTCGCGAGCAGCCTGACCTGAACCCGCTCGGAACGCCTTCGGGATTAATCGAAATTTTCAGTAAGACGATAGCCGGATTTGGCTATGCGGATTGTCCCGGGCATCCCGTCTGGATGGAGCCGTTCGAACGCAGCCACAGCAAAGCGAAAACAAAATATCCGCTACATCTGCAATCCTGCCATCCGGATAAACGGCTTCATTCTCAACTTTGTTCCAGCGACGCGTTTCGCAAAACGTACGCCGTCGCAGGGCGGGAGCCGCTTTATATGTGTGAGCAGGATGCCCGGGCGCGCGGGCTGAAAGCCGGCGATATCGCGCGCGTTTTTAATGACCGCGGCCAGGTGCTGGCGGGCGTGGTGATTAGCGCCGATTATGTCCCCGGCGTCATTCGTATTCACGAGGGTGCCTGGTATTCTCCGCAGAAAGGCGGCAAGGCGGGAACGCTGTGTACTTACGGCGATCCCAATGTTCTGAGCGCGGACGTCGCCACGTCGCAACTGGCGCAGGGGCCATCTGCCCACACGGTTTTGGTGGAGGTGGAACGCTATCAGCCGCAGGCGCCTGACGTGACGGGATTCGGCGGTCCGGATACGGTAAAAGAGGAGGGCGAAAATGCGGCATAGTCCTCTTACCTCACGGCGCGCGGCGATATATCAGTGGTTTTCGCAACTGCTGTTTCAGGAGCTGAGTGAGGCGCAGTTGGCCGCGCTTGGCAGTCAGGAGAGCCGAGTCTGGATTGCTTCGCTCTCCGCCATTCCTGGCCTGGCTTCCGACATCAAAGGATTTGAACGTAGCCTGACGCGCGTTTTGCAGCGCGCAGCGCGGGCGCAAGAACTGGCGGCAGACTTCACCTCGCTGTTTTTGTTGGCGCCGCCAGTGGGCGTCTCGCCGTATGCCGGACATTATCCTCATACTACGCCAGCGCAAGAGCGGCGGCAGATGAATGCGCTACTGGTGGAACAAGAACTGGCGCCACGAGAAAATGAAGCCTCCGATCATATTGCGATTCAGTTGGCGTTAATGGCGGAACAGGTCAGCAGGGAAGCGCCAGTGGCGACGCAATACTATTTTTTGCAACACCATATTCTGTGTTGGGCGCCGCTTTTTATGGCGAGCTGCCAGCAACGGGACGCCAGGGGATTTTATGTTCTCGCCGTAGTGATGATGGTGCATTTTATGCGCGAGGATGCGCAGTATCTGCAATCACTGTTAATGGATGACGTTGACTGTCGAAACCACTAAAGAAAAGGGGCAGGCTGCGCCCTGGGGCGCAGCCGAAAAACGCGAAACTTAATCCGCGCGTCCCATATAACGGCGCTCTTCGATATGAATACGGATTTTCTCACCTGCGCTCAGGTATTCGGGAACCTGAATCACCAGACCGGTGCTCAGGGTAGCGGGTTTGTTACGTGCGCTGGCTGACGCCCCTTTAATACCCGGCGCGGTTTCGACGATTTCCAGATCCACGGTCTGCGGAAGCTCCAGCGCCAGCAGTTGGCCGTCCCAGGTCAGAACCTGCATATCCGGCATTCCGCCTTCAGGCATAAACAGCAACTCTTCTTCAATCTGATCTTTGGTGAAGGTATACGGCGTATAGTCTTCTTTATCCATGAACACATATTCGTTGCCATCGACATAAGAAAAGTCAACGCCGCGACGGCTCAGGGTGACGGTATCAACGATATCGTCGCCTTTGAAACGTTCTTCCACTTTCAGACCGGTGCGGACATCGGAAAAACGCATTTTATACAGTGTGGCGGCGCCACGGGCGGTAGGCGACTGAATATCGATATCTTTCACAATCAGCAACTTGCCGTTGTAGTTCAGTACCATACCCTTTTTGATTTCGTTCGCTCTTGGCATCAAGGAGATCCTGTTGTAGAGATTATCTAAAATATCGCGTCAAACTACTCGCGCCGGGCCGTTCAGGCAAGTGGAATTGTCACTTTTGCTGGGGCAAAAAAGGTGATACTGTTCGCCCGCTTCAGCTCCGCGTTCAACGAGAATACGCGATGGCATGTCGCCCGGATGGTGGATGCGCTGTGTTGTCCCTTCTGTTTCCGGAATGTCTGAGAGCAGACCTGCTCATGATGACGTCCACATTTTAAGTCTGGATTTTGCTTTGGGCAAATTCTGTTATCTTTCATTTGGTTATAAATAGAGGGATCGAGCATGGATTGTCGTAGCGGTTGTGGCGCTTGCTGTATTGCGCCTTCAATTTCGTCGCCGATACCCGGAATGCCGAATGGCAAGCCGATGAATACTCGATGCGTGCAGCTTTCGGAAGATAACTTGTGCCTTATCTTTGGCTCACCTTTACGCCCAAAAGTGTGTTCAGGCCTACAACCGGCAAGAGATATGTGTTTAACGACCCGGGAAGAGGCAATGATTTATTTGCTGGAACTCGAACAGCAAACCTTACCATGAGATAAACCGCTTTTGGTAAACGCGTAGGGGTTTGCGTTATATCCTGAAATAGTCTGCAAAAGCTGAACATCAAATTACCTCCTTTTACCGTTAAATGGCGTAATACATGCTTCCCTTATTTCGTGGCTTCTGAAGCGGTAAATACTGCCGCTCATGGTCGTCGGCGCCTGAACGTGTACTGAATAAGCTGCCACACAAAGCAAAAACGATCAATTTTATTTATATGATAGCCTTTGGCTATTAAAGCAAGGGGTTTCGATCGATTTTAATTATTCACAACGATCAATATTGTAAATTCGATAGTTTATACCTATCATTGGTGGTTTCACCGATCGATATAACCAGTGTGAATGTATTGTTATTTTCTTTTAAAATACTCACATTCTTATGGACAGGTTTTATCTTATGAAGAAATATACGTTCGCAGCCAGGGCGTTTATTTTTACTCTGGTGTTGCTTTTTGTTATTTTAGTGTCCTGGCTGACAATTAGCGTTTTAAAAGGGATGTGAAATGCAGGGTGAAAATAGTGAAATTGATTTAGTCGATGTTTCTTTTTTTCTTATAAGAAAATGGTTAAGTATTGTAATGACTACCCTTATTTTTGTTGCCATTGGTTATGTTTTTGTGAACTTGCAACACGATACCAGGGTTGTGAGTATTAAAATTAAACCCAATCTGGATACGCCTGCTACCTATGCGTTATGCGGCTATATCAATGATATTCAATGTAAAGTAACGGTTATTCTTAATCGGTTTAGCCGCTTTTTGCCTGCGGAGTATAAAAACAAAATAAGCTTCGAGGCGAAAAATCAACTTATCCTTTTTAAGGCGCAGGGGAGAGAGGAAAGCATCAATAATATTATTTCCACACTGAGAAATAGCGTTGATAAAATGGCGGCATGGTATATCGATGATGGTGATATTAAACGCTATAGTTTGCATAAAAATATGTTACAAACGGAAACATATGCAAAACTATCATTGCTGTCGGAGGCAGTTAAAAATAATGCCAACATTGAAGTGATAGATGTTGCTATTACGCCACAATATAAGATGCGCCTGGTGTTGGCCCTTTGCGGGCTGATGGGCTTCATTTTTTCAATAGCTACTCTTTTATGTAAAAGGGCGCTAACAGAATATCGTGTTGAGAAAAAGACAGTGAAGGACAGCGTAGGGAACATCGCGCAGAGATAAACCCTGCGCTGAAATGCGTCGAATAGCAAAAGTATTAGGCTTGCGAGTTAAACATCTTTAATACGCGCCAGGCAGAACATTGTGGCGACAATCATCACTAACGCAAACCAGAAGACCGCATGGTAATTCCAGATTTCTGCCGCTATTCCTGCCAGCGAACCGGCAATGATCCAGCCGACGCGTATGGTATTGGTATACAGAGTGGTAGCAGAACCCGCCTGACCCGGCATCAGATCCTGAAAATAGAGCATCCCAATTCCGCCGAGAATGCCAATGTAAATCGCGTTCAACAACTGCAAGCCGAGCAACGTCGCCGGCGCGTGCGCCAGCAACATACCCGCATAAAAGCACAATCCGGCGACAACAGCGATGCGCATTAACAGGCGTTTCCCCAACCGTTTGGCGAAGTAACCTGCAATCAGCATTGTGGGAATCTCCAGCCCGGCTGCGGTACCCATCATCACGCCTGCAAGTTTTTCCGGAAGATGCAGCTCATTGATGATAAACAGCGGCATATTAATGATATACAGGCTGTTAGTCCCCCACATTAGCGTACAGATGACAAACAGCAACAGCGTATCGCGGCGATTACGACGCGGCGCTTCCAGCACGTCGGTTGCCAGCGGCGCATCTTTGCGCATTGACGGTAAAAACAGCCACACCATGACGCCGCAGACGATAAAAGCTACCGCCGCGCTCAAATACATCACCGTAAAGCTAAAACCCATCGCCAGCGCATAGGCCAGCGGTGGCCCAATGACCCAGGCCAATGAGACCTGGGCGCGGAGGATTGAGCTGAACATCACCGCTTCACGACCGGTACGATCGGCATGTTCACGGGCCAGCGCAAACATCTGCGGGTTGGCGGTAGAGCCGAAGCTACTGAGAAAGACCCCGATGAACAGCAAAATAAAGTAGTTACGGTTCCAGGCAAACAGCACGCAGGCCAACATGCCCAGCACGCAACAGAAAACGATCAGTTTTTTGCGATCGCCTTTTTTATCTGAGCGACCCGCCAGAAACTGGCTCACGATAATGCCGATAACCGCGCTGCCGGTAAAAAAGAATCCCACCATACCGGGGCGGGCGTGAACCTCATCCGTCAGAAAAATACTGAGCGTCGGCGTCTGTAACGCACCGGCAATACCGGTGAGAAAAGCCACGATCAAAAAGGCGGTAGACGTCAGGTCGAACGATTTAGGCGCAGCGGCGGCGGGACTGTTGTGCATGTTTCTTTATCAGTGATGTGAAGAGAGGCGGAGTTTACGCTGCCCGTCAGAAAATAAACAGGTGTCTGAATCAAAATCGACACGAAAAATCAAAATAGCATTTCAATTTGTTACCAGTACGTGCTGACGGTAGCTGAAAGAAAAAAGCTGAAGCCTTTTTTGCGTCAGCTCTTGAGCGTTTATTGGGGAAAAAATGTGCTATACCTCAAAAAATCACCATAAACCCGGCAACTTTTCTTGCGTGCTGAAGCAGAAAGATCCAGACTTATTGAAACGTTTCAGCGCTATCTTGTTTTTTTGATAAGCCAGATTGGCGCCTTTTTTCTCATATTGGCTGAATCGTTTCAATTCAGCAGGAGAGGAGACACATGTTCCAGTTATCGGTTCAGGACATTCATCCGGGCGAGCAGGCCGGAAATAAAGAAGAGGCTATTCGGCAAATCGCCGCCGCGTTAGCGCAGGCGGGGAATGTGGCGAGCGGCTACGTTGACGGTATGCTGGCGCGCGAACAGCAAACCTCGACCTTTCTTGGCAATGGTATTGCGATTCCCCATGGCACAACAGATACGCGCGATCAGGTGCTGAAAACCGGCGTGCAGGTTTTTCAATTCCCGCAGGGCGTTACCTGGGGAGAAGGTCAGGTCGCCTACGTGGCGATTGGTATTGCCGCCAGTTCGGACGAACACCTCGGCCTGCTGCGTCAGTTGACGCATGTGTTGAGCGATGACTCCGTGGCTGAACAGTTGAAATCCGCGACAACGGCGGAAGAGCTGCGCGCATTGCTGATGGGCGAGAAGCAAAGTGAACAATTAAAACTTGATAACGAGACGATGATGCTGGATGTCATCGCCAGCTCGCTGGTCACATTGCAGGCGCTAAATGCGGCGCGTTTGAAAGAGGCGGGAGCGGTTGATGCCGCGTTCGTCGCAAAAACGATTAACGATAGTCCGATGAATCTGGGACAAGGCATCTGGCTGAACGATAGCGCGGAAGGCAATTTGCGCAGCGCTGTTGCAGTAAGCCGTGCGACACAGGCGTTTGACGTAGAGGGTGAAAAAGCGGCCTTATTAGTCACTGTCGCGATGAACGACGAGCAGCCGATTGCCGTGTTAAAACGCCTCGGCGACCTGTTGCTGGACAATAAAGCCGATCGTCTGCTGAACGCGGACGCCGCGACGCTGCTGGCGTTGCTGACCAGTGATGATGCGCTGACTGACGATGTACTGAGCGCGGAATTTGTAGTGCGTAATGAGCATGGCCTCCATGCCCGTCCGGGCACCATGCTGGTGAATACGATTAAACAATTTAACAGTGAAATTACCGTGACAAACCTTGATGGAACCGGCAAGCCGGCAAACGGACGTAGTCTGATGAAAGTGGTGGCGTTAGGCGTGAAGAAAGGCCATCGTCTGCGCTTTACCGCGCAGGGTGAAGATGCTGAACAGGCGCTGAAAGCGATTGGCGATGCGATCGCCGCCGGTCTCGGGGAGGGTGCATAATGAGCAGACGTGTCGCCACCATCACCCTTAATCCGGCTTATGATCTGGTCGGGTTTTGTCCTGAAATTGAACGCGGCGAAGTGAACCTGGTGAAAACCACGGGCCTGCACGCGGCGGGCAAAGGCATCAACGTTGCCAGGGTGCTGAAAGACTTAGGCATCGACGTCACCGTCGGTGGTTTCCTCGGTAAAGATAACCAGGACGGTTTTCAGCAATTGTTCAGCGAACTGGGTATCGCTAACCGCTTTCAGGTGGTTCAGGGACGGACCCGCATCAACGTGAAGCTGACGGAAAAAGATGGCGAAGTGACCGACTTCAACTTTTCCGGCTTTGACGTGACCCCTGCAGACTGGGAACGCTTTGTTAACGACTCCCTGAGCTGGCTGGGTCAGTTCGATATGGTCTGCGTCAGCGGTAGCTTACCGGCTGGCGTGAGTCCGGAAGCGTTCACCGACTGGATGACGCGTCTGCGCAGCCAGTGTCCATGCATTATCTTTGATAGTAGCCGTGAAGCCTTAGTCGCTGGTCTTAAAGCTGCGCCGTGGCTGGTGAAACCGAATCGCCGCGAACTGGAAATTTGGGCGGGTCGTAAGCTCCCGGAAATGAAAGATGTGATTGATGCGGCGCACGCGTTACGCGAACAGGGGATCGCCCATGTGGTGATTTCGCTGGGAGCGGAAGGGGCGCTGTGGGTTAACGCCTCGGGAGAATGGATCGCTAAACCACCGGCGGTTGACGTGGTAAGTACCGTCGGCGCGGGCGATTCCATGGTTGGCGGATTGATTTACGGCCTGCTGATGCGCGAGTCCAGCGAACATACGCTGCGTCTGGCGACGGCGGTTGCCGCGCTGGCGGTCAGCCAGAGCAATGTAGGTATTACCGATCGTCCTCAGTTGGCCGCAATGATGGCGCGCGTCGACTTACAACCGTTTAACTGACAGCAGGAGAGGCATAATGAAAACGCTGCTGATAATTGACGCTAATCTCGGCCAGGCTCGCGCTTACATGGCGAAAACCCTGCTTGGAGCGGCGGCGCATAAAGCAAATCTGGAAATTATCGACAATCCGAATGATGCTGAGCTGGCGATCGTGCTGGGCGAATCTCTGCCGAACGACAATGCTCTGAACGGCAAAAAGGTTTGGCTGGGGGATATTGGTCGCGCCGTCGCGCATCCGGAATTGTTTCTGAGTGAAGCCAAAAGCCATGCGACCCCTTACAACGCCCCTGCTGCGGCTGCGGCTGCTCCTGCGGCGAGCGGCGGTCCGAAACGCGTGGTAGCGGTAACGGCCTGCCCGACCGGCGTCGCCCATACTTTTATGGCGGCTGAAGCCATTGAAACAGAAGCGAAAAAACGCGGCTGGTGGGTAAAAGTCGAGACACGCGGCTCCGTGGGGGCCGGCAATGCCATCACCCCGGAAGAGGTGGCGGAAGCGGATTTAGTGATTGTGGCGGCGGATATCGAAGTGGATCTGGCGAAGTTTGCCGGTCTCCCGATGTACCGCACATCGACCGGCCTGGCGCTGAAAAAGACGGCGCAGGAGCTGGATAAAGCCGTAGCGGAAGCGACGCCGTATCAACCGGCGGGTAAGGCATCGCAAGCGGCGACCGAAGGGAAGAAAGAGAGCGCTGGCGCGTATCGGCATCTGTTGACGGGCGTTTCTTACATGCTGCCTATGGTGGTTGCCGGGGGGCTGTGTATCGCGCTTTCCTTTGCCTTTGGTATTGAAGCCTTTAAGGAGCCGGGCACGCTGGCGGCGGCGCTGATGCAGATTGGCGGCGGTTCGGCATTTGCGCTGATGGTGCCGGTACTGGCGGGTTATATCGCTTTCTCCATCGCGGATCGTCCAGGCCTTACGCCGGGTCTGATTGGCGGTATGCTGGCGGTTAGTACCGGTTCCGGTTTTATCGGCGGGATCATTGCCGGCTTCCTTGCCGGGTATATGGCGAAGCTTATCAGTACCAAACTGAAACTTCCGCAAAGTATGGAAGCGCTGAAGCCGATCCTGATCATTCCGTTAATTTCCAGTCTGGTGGTGGGGCTGGCGATGATTTACCTGATCGGTAAACCGGTTGCCGGGATTCTGGAAGGGCTGACCCACTGGCTGCAAACCATGGGGACCGCAAACGCGGTGCTGTTGGGCGCGATTCTCGGCGGGATGATGTGTACCGACATGGGCGGCCCGGTGAACAAAGCGGCGTATGCGTTTGGCGTTGGTCTGCTGAGTACGCAAACTTACGCGCCGATGGCGGCGATCATGGCCGCAGGTATGGTACCGCCGTTAGCGCTGGGTCTGGCGACGATGGTGGCGCGTCGTAAGTTCGACAAAGCGCAGCAGGAGGGCGGTAAAGCGGCGTTGGTACTGGGGCTGTGCTTTATCACTGAAGGCGCTATTCCGTTTGCCGCACGCGATCCGATGCGTGTACTACCGTGCTGTATCGTTGGCGGCGCGTTGACCGGGGCTATTTCTATGGCGGTAGGCGCAAAATTGATGGCGCCGCATGGCGGTCTGTTTGTTCTGCTTATCCCAGGCGCAATTACGCCGGTATTGGGATACCTGCTGGCGATTGTAGCCGGTACGCTGGTGGCAGGGCTGGCTTATGCCGTCATAAAACGTCCGGAGACGGAAGTCGCGGCAAAAGCGGCATAAGAGATACACGCTAAAAAAGGCAGAGCGCGCTCTGCCTTTTTTATTGCCTGAAGAACATGGAGCGTCAGACCATCGCTTCGGCAATTTGCTGGGCTTTTAACCACGCAATCTCTTCCGCCCAGATATCAGGATTGATGGTCTCCAGTATCAGCGGAATACCGTCAAAACGTGCATCCTGCATAATCCAACGAAACGCATCGTGGCCGATATTGCCTTCACCCAGACTGTGATGGCGGTCAACGCGGCTACCGAAGGCGCTTTTGGCGTCGTTAAGGTGCATCCCGCGCAAATACTGAAATCCGACAATTTGCCCGAATTCGGCAAACGTTTTTTCGCACGCCTCTGGCGTACGCAGATCGTATCCGGCGGCAAAGGCATGACAGGTATCGATACAGACGCCGACGCGCGACTTATCTTCTACGCCGTCGATGATGGCGGCTATCTGTTCAAACTCAAATCCCAGATTACTGCCCTGACCGGCTGTATTTTCGATGACCGCCGTGACGCCCTCGGTCTGCGCGAGGGCGATATTGATAGATTCAGCGATCCGCGCCAGGCAATCCTCCTGTGCAATCTGCATCAGATGGCTACCGGGATGAAAATTAAGCAGGGTTAAGCCGAGTTGTTCACAGCGCTGCATTTCATCGAGGAAAGCATCGCGCGATTTTTCCAGCGCTTCACTGACCGGATGGCCCAGATTAATCAGGTAACTATCGTGGGGAAGAATTTGCGCCGCTGAGAAATGATACTTTTCACAGGCGATTTTAAAGTCATCAATGACTTGGGGAATAAGGGGGGCGGCACGCCACTGACGCTGGTTTTTCGTGAAAAGCGCAAAGGCCGTTGCGCCAATTTCAGCCGCGCGGGCAGGGGCGTTAGCCAGACCGCCAGCAGCGCTGACGTGCGCTCCGATGTATTTCATAAAAGACTCCTGTTAAACCCGCTATACGGTTCATTGCGAACGCTATGATAACGGGTTAACAGGCGTGAAACGTAATAGTTTATGCGATAAGGCTATGGATTAGGACGTTAATAGCTCCGCCGCCAATAATCAGCCAGGCGAATAATGCCAGCGCCATCAGCAGCGGTTTCGCCCCTGCTTTTTTCAAGGCGCTAACGTGAGTGGTCAGACCCAATGCCGCCATTGCCATCGCCAACAGTATCGTGTCCAGCGTCACCAGCATATCCACCACGGCTTTCGGCAGCAGGTGGAAAGGGTTGAAGATCGCCACTACGATGAAGAAAATAGCAAACCACGGAATAGTAATTTTGCTTTTTTCCGCGCCGGCCGCCGGTGAAAGCTGTTTAACGCGCGCCGCCAGAATGATCAGGAACGGCGCCAGCATCATAACACGCAGCATCTTAGCGATAACCGCCGCATTTTCCGCATCCGGGCTAACAGCGTGACCCGCTGCGACCACTTGCGCGACTTCATGCATGGTTGAGCCGATATAGATGCCGTAAGTTTCCGGGCTGAACCAGTGTGCCAGCAGCGGATACATCGCCGGGTAAAGGAAAATGGCGATTGTGCCGAAGATAACGACAGTCGCTACGGCTACAGTAACCTTACTGGCTTCCGCTTTTACCACCGGCTCTGTCGCCAGTACCGCCGCTGCGCCGCAGATACTGCTACCGGCGCCAATCAGCCAACTGGTGTGCCTGTCCAGACCAAAGACTTTTTGGCCTAAGAAGCAGGCCAGCATGAACGTGCTGGAAAGCGTTAATACGTCAATCACAATACCGCTAATGCCCACGTCGGCGATTTGTGAAAAGGTAAGTCGAAAACCGTAAAGGATAATTCCTAAACGCAGCAAATGTTGTTTTGCAAACAGCACGCCGCCGTCGCATTGTTTCCATATTTGTGGATAGACGGTATTCCCGATAACCATACCCAGCAGGATTGCCAGGGTCAGGGCGCTGAACCCGGCGCCTGCGACGGCAGGGATAGCGCCGCCCCACAGGGCGACTCCTGTAATGACAGCGCTCAGAGCGAGCCCCGGTATAAAATGCCACACTGTACGACGATGCTTCTGCAAGGTGATTTCTGTCATAACCTTCTCCTGTATATGGACAATAAGGTTACGGTGATCTGGTTTAAAAATAAAATTGATTATATATTTATAATTAATCTTTATAAGTGGTAAGTGAAACGCTATCGGTGGGATACGACTATGCATATTACGCTACGACAACTTGAAGTGTTTGCTGAAGTACTGAAAAGCGGTTCAACAACCCAGGCGTCGGTCATGCTGTCATTATCGCAGTCCGCCGTTAGCGCCGCGCTCACCGATCTGGAAGGTCAGCTCGGCGTACAGTTGTTTGACCGGGTGGGTAAACGGCTGGTGGTCAACGAACATGGGCGCTTGTTATATCCGCGCGCGCTGGCGTTGCTGGAGCAAGCGGTAGAAATTGAGCAGCTATTTCGTGAAGATAACGGCGCGATACGGGTTTATGCCAGTAGCACCATCGGCAATTACATTTTACCCGCCATGATTGCCCGCTATCGCCAGCATTATCCGGCCTTGCCGCTGGAACTCAGCGTGGGAAACAGCCAGGACGTGATTAACGCGGTGCTGGATTTTCGGGTCGATATCGGCCTGATTGAAGGACCGTGTCACAGTACAGAGATTATCTCTGAGCCATGGCTGGAAGATGAGCTGGTGGTCTTTGCCGCGCCGTCCTCGCCGCTGACGCAGGGGCCGGTGACGCTGGAACAGCTTGCGGCATCCCCATGGATTTTACGCGAGCGCGGTTCCGGTACGCGGGAAATTGTCGATTATTTGCTGTTGTCGCATTTGCCGCGTTTTCATATGGCGATGGAGTTGGGGAATTCAGAAGCGATCAAACATGCGGTGCGTCATGGACTGGGGATAAGCTGTTTATCGCGCCGGGTGATTGCTGAACAACTCCAGGCGGGAACCCTGAGCGAAGTCGCGGTGCCGTTACCGCGCCTGGTGCGCACGTTGTGGCGTGTTCATCATCGGCAGAAACATCTTTCTAACGCGTTGCAGCGTTTTTTGAGTTACTGTGAATAAGGGTGAAGAGGAGGGCTACCCGGGCGGCATCGCCATTTTTAGTATCCGCTTACGTATACGTTATTCTCTGCTTTACTTATAATCCGTGGCCGGTCATGAAGGTCTCTTATAACCGCGCATTTGTGCCGGAAGGATAGCATTTCGTCTGTTACAATCGCGCCTCATTTTTTGGATGGATAGCATTTTCACATGGGTTCCAAAACTAAAACCACAGAAGCGCCCGCGCTACGTCGCGAATTAAAGGCGCGTCACCTGACGATGATTGCCATTGGCGGCTCCATCGGGACAGGTCTTTTCGTTGCATCTGGTGCGACAATTTCTCAGGCGGGGCCAGGCGGCGCGCTGTTTTCTTATATTCTGATTGGTTTGATGGTCTATTTCCTGATGACCAGTCTTGGTGAGCTGGCGGCCTATATGCCAGTATCTGGCTCGTTTGCGACGTATGGTCAGAACTATGTGGAAGAAGGCTTTGGTTTCGCGCTGGGTTGGAACTACTGGTACAACTGGGCAGTGACTATCGCTGTTGATCTGGTCGCCGCACAGCTGGTGATGGGCTGGTGGTTCCCTGATACGCCGGGCTGGATCTGGAGCGCGCTATTCCTCTGCGTCATTTTCTTGCTGAACTACATTTCCGTGCGCGGTTTTGGCGAGGCGGAGTACTGGTTCTCGTTAATTAAAGTGGCGACCGTTATTATCTTCATCATCGTTGGCGTAGCGATGATTATCGGCATTTTTAAAGGTGTCGAGCCGGTCGGCTGGAGCAACTGGACGACGGGCGATGCGCCTTTCGCTGGCGGTTTTGCGGCAATGATTGGCGTTGCGATGATCGTGGGCTTCTCTTTCCAGGGAACCGAGCTTATTGGTATTGCCGCCGGGGAATCCGAAAATCCGGAGAAGAATATTCCGCGCGCGGTGCGTCAGGTCTTCTGGCGTATCCTGCTGTTTTATGTCTTCGCGATTTTGATTATCAGCCTGATCATTCCTTATACCGATCCGAACCTGCTGCGGAACGACGTCAAAGACATTAGCGTCAGTCCGTTTACCTTAGTGTTCCAGCATGCGGGCTTGTTGTCTGCGGCGGCGATAATGAATGCGGTTATCCTGACGGCGGTACTGTCTGCGGGCAACTCCGGGATGTATGCCTCTACCCGTATGCTCTACACCCTGGCCTGTGACGGTAAGGCTCCGCGTATTTTTGCTAAATTGTCCCGCGGCGGCGTACCGCGCAATGCGCTTTATGCCACCACCGTGATTGCCGGTCTTTGCTTTTTGACCTCAATGTTCGGCAACCAGACGGTCTATCTGTGGCTGTTGAACACCTCCGGTATGACGGGCTTCATCGCCTGGCTGGGGATCGCCATTAGCCATTATCGCTTCCGTCGCGGTTACGTGATGCAAGGGTATGATGTGAATGATTTGCCATACCGTTCCGGGTTCTTCCCGCTGGGGCCGATCTTCGCCTTCGTACTGTGCCTGATTATTACGTTAGGGCAGAACTATGAAGCGTTTCTGAAAGATACCATCGACTGGGGCGGCGTCGCGGCGACCTATATCGGTATTCCTCTGTTCCTGATTATCTGGTTCGGCTACAAGCTGATAAAAGGCACGCATTTTGTGCGCTATAGCGAAATGCACTTCCCGGAACGCGTTAAAAAGTAACGCACTATTCTCGCCGTAGGCTGGATAAGGTTTTATGCCGACATCCGGTACTGACCGCCTGAACTGCCCCTTCTAACCCTCTCATTCGAGAGGGTTTTTTGTTTTTTTCTCCACAATTGGCTTCTGGCGACATAATTATTAACAATTAAATTGATAATTATTATCGTTTGCTTTATCGTTACGCTCAAAATCAGAAGGATAGAGATTCGGGGGCGGCCATCGCTAATCAGCCCGACTCGCCTGCATAAAAAGAGTTCGCCGTGATAACCGTTATCGCAGGCGAAACGTAATGCGTTGTGAGCGATAACCGATTTTTTTGTCGTATTTATCTCATGGAGAAATGGAATGTTTAGGTTGAACCCTTTCGTTCGGGTAGGGATTTGTGTGTCCGCAGTAACGTTGGCCTGGCCGGTTGCCGCAGCAACAGATGATGGTGAAACCATGGTCGTTACCGCGTCCGCCATCGAACAAAATCTGAAAGACGCACCGGCAAGTATCAGCGTCATTACCCAGCAAGATTTACAGCGCAGGCCCGTGCAAAACCTGAAAGATGTCCTGAAAGAGGTACCGGGCGTGCAGCTCACCAGCGAAGGGGATAACCGTAAAGGCGTGAGTATTCGTGGTCTGGATAGCAGCTATACGCTGATCCTGATCGACGGTAAGCGCGTCAACTCCCGTAACGCGGTCTTCCGCCATAATGATTTTGATCTGAACTGGATACCGGTTGACGCTATCGAACGCATTGAGGTGGTGCGTGGGCCCATGTCCTCGCTGTATGGCTCCGATGCGCTGGGTGGCGTGGTCAACATTATCACCAAAAAAATTGGTCAGAAATGGCACGGCAGCGTCACGGTTGATTCCACTCTTCAGGAACATCGCGACCGTGGCGACACTTATAACGGTCAGTTCTTTACCAGCGGCCCGCTGATCGACGGCGTGCTGGGGATGAAAGCCTATGGCAGCCTGGCGAAACGCGGCAAAGACGAGCAGCAGCGTTCCGCCACCACCGCTACGGGTGAAACGCCGCGCATTGAAGGATTTACCAGCCGGGATGGAAACGTCGAGTTTGCCTGGACGCCGAACGAAAATCATGACGTTACCGCAGGCTACGGTTTTGACCGCCAGGACCGGGACTCCGACTCGCTGGATAAAAACCGTCTGGAGCGGCAAAACTACGCGTTGAGCCATAACGGACGTTGGGATCTCGGCAATAGCGAGCTCAAGTTCTACGGCGAAAAAGTGGAGAACAAAAACCCCGGTAACAGTAGCCCCATCACGTCAGAAAGCAATTCTATTGACGGGAAATACGTTCTGCCGTTAGCGCCTGTCAACCAGTTCGTCACCTTCGGCGGCGAATGGCGTCACGATAAACTGAGCGATGCGGTGAACCTGACCGGTGGTTCCAGTACTAAAACCTCCGCCAGCCAGTACGCTCTGTTCCTTGAAGATGAGTGGCGGATCTTCGAACCGCTGGCGCTGACCACGGGCATCCGTATGGATGACCATGAAACCTATGGCGATCACTGGAGCCCACGTGCTTATCTGGTCTATAACGCAACGGATACCCTGACGGTGAAAGGTGGATGGGCCACGGCCTTTAAGGCGCCGTCGCTATTGCAATTAAGCCCGGACTGGGCAACCAATTCCTGCCGTGGCGGATGTCGCATTGTCGGTAGCCCGGATCTGAAACCTGAAACCAGTGAAAGCTGGGAGCTTGGCCTCTATTACCGTGGCGAAGAGGGCATACTGGATGGCGTAGAAGCGAGCATTACTACGTTCCGTAACGATGTGGACGATCGCATCAGCATTAGCCGTACCCCTAATGTTAACGCCGCGCCCGGCTATTCCAACTTTGTCGGTTTCGAAACCAACAGTCGGGGACAGCGCGTTCCGGTCTTCCGTTATTACAACGTGAATAAAGCGCGTATTCAGGGCGTGGAAACCGAGCTGAAAGTTCCGTTTAACGAGGCGTGGAAACTGTCGTTGAATTACACCTATAACGACGGACGCGACATTAGCAATGGCGGGAACAAGCCGCTTTCCGATCTGCCGTTCCACACCGCGAACGGTACGCTGGACTGGAAACTGACGCAGCTTGAAGACTGGTCGTTCTACGTATCGGGGAATTATACCGGGCGTAAGCGGGCCGACAGCGCAACGGCGAAGACGCCTGGCGGGTATGTGGTCTGGGATACCGGCGCGGCATGGCAGGCGACGAAAAACGTTAAACTGCGTGCGGGCGTTCTGAACGTGGGCGATAAAGATCTCAAACGCGACGACTACGGTTATACCGAAGACGGACGTCGTTACTTTATGGCGGTGGATTACCGGTTCTGACAGAGACTGGCGACAGCCGCGTTTTGCCGCTGTCGCCAGAATGTTACAAACGATGCAGCCTGGAGAGTAGCGCCAGCGACAGAGTCGTTAGCAGAATGGCGATCAACGCATAAATATAAACGCCCGACCACGCCCAGCTATTTTTCACCATAATTACTGGCACACCGGCCATTGCCGCGCCGACATAGCTGAACAATCCCCGAAAACCGGTAATCGATCCCGCCGCATCCTTATGGGTCACATCCAGACAGCCGACGGCAAAAAGCATATGCGGTCCGTATAAGGCGAAGCCCATGATGGTGAACAGAATCGCGGTGAGGGTGTAAGAGGTGTCCTGAACCAGCGGCACCAGCACGATGCATATGCACAGCGCTAACGCGAAGATTAATCCGGTCATCCAGCGGTTACTTTTGAACATAAAGTCAGACAAGTAGCCTGCCAGCAACCCGCCCGCCAGTCCGCCCGCCTCAAACCAGGAAATAATCGAGTTCGCTTTTATCAGACTCCAGCCGTGAACCTGCGAATAGTAAATCTGCGGCCAGTCGTTAAGGATTGTGCGCGCAATATAAACCGACATATCGCCGATAATAATGATCCATACCAGTGGATTGGTCAGGATATATTTCACAAAAATTTGCCAGAAGCTCAGGTTGACCGGGCTGGCCTTGACCTGGGCCAGTTCCGTCGTGTCGTTACGCCACTGCCCCACGTTGGGCAAACCTAACGTACCGGGACGGTCTTTAATAGTAAATAGCGCCACTATCCCCATCAGCAGCGAAATGGCGCCGGGAACATAAAACCCCATTTTCCAGCTACCGCTAAAAGCGATAGCAAAACTGGTCAGTAGCGGCGCGAGGCTGCCGCCGATATTGTGCGCCGCTTCAACGATAGCCCACCAGCGTCCCCGTTCGTTTTTCGAAAACCACGAGGCCATAATTTTCGCCATCGGCGGAAAGCTGGTGCCCTGTAATATCGCGTTGAGACTGTACAGCACGTAGAATGCCGCCACGCTATCGGAAAAGCCGAACAGAATATTCACAATCCCCACGCCAATCAGCACCGGGCCGGTCATGGCTTTCGGGTTAATTTTATCGACCAGCATCCCGCCGACAAACTTCATCGCGCCATAAAGAATGTAGAAGATAGAAGACATAATGGCGAAGTCTTCTGCGGTCAGCGATGTTTCCGTCAGCATGGCCGGCATTGCGGCGGAGAAGTTTTTACGGGTGAGATAAAAGACGGCATAAGAGATAAAGACCGAGGCGATAATCTCAAGACGAAATTTTTTATAGGTCTGGTCTATCTCTTTTTTCTCTTTTACGATCGGCTTATCGGGCTGGCTGAAAATACATGTTTTTATACTCATTTTAAAATTCCCTTCCGGCGAGGCGAGTCGCGTTATAATTCATCTTCAATAAAAAAAAGAAGCAATTCGAAACCGTGATGATTAATCTGATGATGGATTTTTTCCCGTACAACCGGTTTTGCTTTCCAGGCAATACCGGTGCCTGCATGCTGTAACATCGGCAGATCGTTGGCACCATCGCCACAGGCAACAATATTCTCCGTGGCAATATTTAACTGGTCAGCCAGATCAGCCAGCGTCTTTTTTTTGTTTGCGGCGTTCATAATCGGTAAAGTAATGTTATCTGTCAGAACGTTATCGCGTATTTCAACCGTATTCGAAAAGGCATAATCCAGTTGATATCGCGTTTTTAGACGCTGGGTGAAAATATCCAGCCCGCCGGAGATAATCGCGGTTTTAAATCCTTTGGCTTTGATGACTGGCAGAATAGTTAACAGGCCTGGCGAAAGGGTCATGCGATCGCATACGGCGTTCAGCACCGCTTTCGGCGTGCCTTTCAACATTCCGATACGTCGGGTAAAACTGGCGTTAAAATCAAGTTTGCCCTCCATTGCCTGTTGGGTAATGGCGGCGATTTGCGTCGATATGCCAAGCGCGCGGGCAATCTCATCCACGCCTTCTTCCGCAATAAACGTGGAGTCCATATCAAACGCGATAATACCGTTAACAGGCAGTGGCTGCGGCTTAATAAAAAAATCAAACTGCCACTGTAATGAGAGCTCGCGTAAATAGCGATAAAATTCAGGTGTAAGACATTCCGCTGGCAGCGTGAATTTTAGATAGTCGGTATCGATAAGCGCGGCATAACGTTTATCAAATAATAGTGGGAACGGCATGGTAACGGCATTAAATAACGTTTCCTGTAATTTTTTCTGAAACGTATCGATATCCTGTGTGGTAATAAAATAAATAACACTCATACGATAACTCCCTTAATTTACGGGTATTATAATGACTCTTTTTGGACGTGGAATCTTGTGCTATCACAGATATCACTGCCAGGAAAACGCTAAAAAAGCATTGTTTTTGATACCCGGTAAACTTCAGACACAAAAGGTATCATTTTTGATATGTCAACTGTGCGAGGATGGTATTTATTACTGAACGCGAATGAGACTGAAAGGATTGATATAACGATGGAGAGTTGCCTTGATATATTCAAAATAGTAATAGGTCCATCCAGCTCACGTACCGTAGGGCCGATGCGCGCCGCCTGGCTCTTTATTTCATTGCTCAGAGAACAAGAGACGTTGCCGCTAATTCGGGAAATTGAAATCGAGCTGTATGGCGCTTTATCGCTAAGCCGCAAGTGTCACAATGTGGATACCGCCCTTTATCTTGGGCTGTTGGGCTATCAGCCGGAGAATGTCGATCTCCGTTCGCATATGTCGGTGATTAAGCGTGCGGAAAATGAAAATAAAATCGAACTCCCGCTCTCCGACGCGGGCGAAACTACGATAAAAGTAAAGATTATCGCCAATCATCAGGCGCACCCAGGGCATCCTTATGCTATGACGTTTCGCGCCAGGGATGATTATTTCACGGTGTATGAAGAGACCTGGTTTTCGATAGGCGCCGGGCAGGTTCGCAAACATGGCGAGCCGCTGACGCCATCGCTTCCTTTGCGTACAGTGTCGCCCTTTGAATTTAGTCATGCCGCCCAGTTGCTGGCGCTATGTCGGCGTAATGGCCTGTCTGTGGCGGCGCTGATGATGAAAAATGAGCTGTGCCGCCACTCGCCACAGACGTTGCAAAATTATCTGGCGCAGATATGGGACGTGATGCAGCAGGCGGTTTATCGCGGGTTACATACTGAGGGGGTGTTACCCGGCCCATATCAGGTGCCGCGGCGCGCCTGCGCGTTACATAAAACGTTACAGGCCAACCGTTCCGCCAGTGATTTTTTAACCGCTCTGAACTGGGTCAATGCCTTCGCGATTGCGGTAAGCGAAGAAAATGCCAGCGGCGGACAGATTGTTACCGCGCCAACTAATGGCGCATGCGGCATCATTCCGGCGGCGCTCTGCTGGTATGATAAATTTGTCACGCCGCTGGATCTCGGTGCGCTGACCCGTTTTTTCCTGACCGCCGCCGCTATCGCGATGTTGTTTAAACAAAACGCCTCTATTCTGGGATCTGAAGTCGGCTGTCAGGGGGAAATCGGCGTGGCGTGCTCAATGGCGGCGGCGGGCCTGGCTGAACTGATGGGCGCATCCGTGGAGCAAACGCTGAGTGCCGCTGAAATTGCCATGGAACATCATCTGGGATTGACCTGCGATCCGCTGGGTGGGCAGGTACAAATTCCCTGCATAGAGAGAAATGCCATCTCTGCCGTGAAAGCGATAAACGCGGCGACGATGGCGATGAGCCGCGTAAGCGAACCCTGTATTTCGCTCGATGAGATCATTGCTGCGATGTACGAGACCGGTAAAGACATGAGCGCTAAATACCGTGAAACGTATCATGGTTCGCTGGGGAAAATTCAGCCGCGCAAGAGAGGGTAACAGAGTGAAATACAATACGATGAATAACGATGAGATTATCCTGTCGTTGTGCGCCCGCTTAAAGGAGACGCGTCTGTCTCTTTCGATGACCCAGCAGCAGCTTGCCGATTGCGCGCAAGTTGGCATCGCTACCATCAAGCGTATCGAGAAAGGGGGAGGGCTGAATCTTGATACGTTAATTTCTCTCCTGCGGGCTCTGGATAAGTTGCATAATCTTGATGCGGTGCTGTTTGAATCCGAGCTGCGTAATTTTCACGAAAGTTATGAAGGCGGAGAGGGCAGCGGCCGCCTTCAGGTACGCCAGCAGGCCGCGGATTTAAATAATAAATCTTCCGCGCCGCAGTCGGAGGAGGTGAATTACAGCGCGGCGCTGGAAAATTCATTATGTTGGTGACGCCTCACGCTCGCCTCGCAAATACCGGGCATGAAAGCGCAGATGGTCTTCGATAAAGGACGCAATAAAATAATAGCTATGATCGTAGCCGGGCTGAATTCGTAGCGTCATCGGCCAGGCGGTTTGTCGCGCGGCTTCCGCCAGCACGGCGGGCTGAAGCTGGTCGGCAAGGAATTGATCGCTGTCGCCCTGATCGATGAGCACAGGAATGGCGTCCTGCGGCTGGCTGGTCAGCATTAATTCACAGCTATCCCACTGAATCCAGGCTGATTCATCTTCGCCGAGATAGGCGGTAAACGCTTTGATTCCCCACGGCACGCGGCTGGGGTTGACGATAGGCGCAAATGCAGAGACGCTGGAGTATTTGCCCGGATTTTTCAGCGCCATGATCAACGCGCCATGACCGCCCATCGAGTGCCCGCTGATGGCGCAACGGTCGCTGACGTTAAACTGGGTCTGGATAAGCGCCGGAAGCTCATCGCGCAGGTAATCATACATGCGATAATGGCTGGCCCAGGGCGGCTGCGTGGCATTGAGATAAAACCCGGCGCCGTGGCCTAAATCGTATCCGCTATCGTTGGCGATCTGTTCGCCGCGTGGACTGGTATCCGGCATCACCAATACGATGCCCAGTTCTGCTGCGATACGCTGCGCGCCTGCTTTGGTGGCGAAATTCTCATCATTGCAGGTTAACCCGGACAACCAGTACAGCACCGGAGGCGGTTCATTATCCTGAGTCGGCGGAAGAAAAATGCTGAATGTCATGGCGCAGTTTAGCGTGGCGGCATGATGACGCCAGCGCTGCTGCCAGCCGCCAAAACATCGGTGCTCTTCGAGCATTTCCATGCGGGGCTCCTTTTATAGTGAACCTGATAAGGTATGCAGATTCTTCATAATACAGATTATTCACCGCGTTGTGAGTAACTTTCACTTCCGTAATACATAAACATGCTTCATCATTTAAATAACGTTGCGTTAACAAATATGCCCTTTGCCCTGCCATCATTCTCGCGCCGGAAAAGATGTCATGAAAGGCAGCGACAATTTCAACAATTATGGGCGTGAATACTGGATTATGTGCGCTACCTCACGCACAATAATCACGTTGTCACAATATTGACAAACTTTGCCCCACGCAGGGCAAAGGCGCCACACCTGCAGGAGAACACGATTAATGCCATCACTCAGTAAAGAAGCGGCCCTGGTTCATGAAGCGCTAGTTGCCCGGGGGCTGGAAACGCCGTTGCGCCCGCCTATGGATGAATTAGATAATGAAACGCGAAAAAGCCTTATTGCAGGGCATATGACTGAGATTATGCTGTTGCTAAATCTCGATTTGAGCGATGACAGTCTGATGGAAACGCCGCATCGTATCGCTAAGATGTACGTTGATGAGATTTTCGCCGGTCTCGACTATGCCAATTTCCCGAAAATTACCCTCATTGAAAATAAAATGAAGGTAGATGAAATGGTCACCGTCCGCGATATCACGCTGACCAGCACCTGTGAACATCACTTTGTAACCATTGACGGCAAAGCGACCGTCGCGTATATCCCCAAAGATTCTGTGATCGGCCTGTCTAAAATTAACCGTATCGTGCAATTCTTCGCCCAACGTCCGCAGGTTCAGGAACGTTTAACCCAGCAAATTCTGACGGCGCTGCAAACCTTGCTCGGCACCAATAATGTAGCGGTATCGATTGATGCGGTGCATTACTGCGTGAAAGCGCGCGGTATTCGTGACGCAACCAGCGCCACAACGACGACTTCGCTGGGCGGATTATTTAAGTCCAGCCAGAATACGCGCCAGGAGTTCCTGCGCGCCGTTCGCCATCATCACTGATTAAGGCGGAGACGATGGAGCGTAATGTCACGCTGGATTTTGTACGTGGCGTCGCCATCCTCGGTATCCTGCTTCTTAACATCAGCGCCTTTGGATTGCCAAAGGCGGCTTATCTTAACCCTGCCTGGTACGGCTCGATTATTGCCGAAGACGCCTGGTCCTGGGCGATTCTCGATATTGTGGCGCAGGCTAAGTTTCTTACGCTATTCGCGTTGTTGTTTGGCGCGGGGTTACAAATGCTGCTTCCGCGTGGTACACAGTGGATTCAGTCGCGCTTAACGCTATTGGTACTGTTAGGTTTTATCCATGCGTTATTCTTTTGGGACGGCGATATTCTGCTGGCCTACGGTCTGGTCGGGTTAATCTGCTGGCGGCTGGTACGTGACGCGCCTTCGGTAAAAAGCCTGTTTAATACCGGCGTACTCCTTTATCTGGTCGGGATTGGCGTGCTGCTGCTGCTGGGCGTAGTATCGAATAGCGAAACCAGTCGCGCCTGGACGCCGGATGCTTCCGCAATATTGTATGAAAAATACTGGAAGCTGAACGGCGGCATGGAGGCTATCAGCAACCGGGCGGAGATGTTGTCGAATAATTTACTGGCGCTCGGCGCGCAGTATGGCTGGCAACTGGCGGGTATGATGCTGCTGGGCGCCGCGCTAATGCGTAGCGGCTGGCTGAAAGGTCAGTACAGTCTGCGGCACTATCGCCGTACCGGGGGGCTGCTGGTGGCGTTAGGGCTAATGATCAACCTTCCTGCGGTCATTTTACAATGGCGGCTGGATTGGGCGTACCGCTGGTGCGCCTTCTTATTGCAGGCGCCGCGCGAACTGAGCGCGCCGTTGCAAACGCTGGGCTATGCCGCGCTGATGTTTGGCTTCTGGCCGCAGCTTAGCCGATGCAGACTGACGCTTGCCATTGCCTGCGTGGGGCGAATGGCGCTGACCAATTATCTGCTGCAGACGATCATCTGTACCACGCTGTTTTATCAGTTTGGCTTATTTATGAAATTCAATCGGCTGGAACTCTTGTTCTTTGTCGTTCCGGTATGGGCAATAAACCTTCTCTTTTCCGTCATCTGGCTACGTTTCTGGCGACAGGGACCGGTCGAGTGGTTATGGCGCCAACTCACGTTGCGCGCGTCAGGATCATCCAGATAACGATCTGGATCACATTCATTAACAAAATGGTTGTAACCGTTTCCATCCCTGTGATGTTTCTCACGCAGTCCTGTGCAGGGTGCTGACAAAATAGCCGCCTGCTAACGGGGCATTTGTGAGTATTTTTGAACTCAAACAGGGCAGTGAATATGATCACCATTCGTGATGTAGCGCGCCAGGCTGGCGTGTCTGTAGCGACCGTTTCTCGCGTACTGAATAACAGCGCGTTGGTCAGTCCCGACACCCGTGACGCCGTCATGCAGGCTGTCACGCTATTGGGATATCGGCCAAATGCGAATGCGCAAGCGCTGGCCACGCAGGTGAGCGACACCATCGGCGTCGTGGTCATGGATGTTTCCGATGCCTTTTTCGGCGCTCTGGTGAAAGCCGTGGATCTGGTCGCGCAGCAGCACCAGAAATATGTTCTCATTGGCAACAGTTATCATGAGGCGGAAAAAGAGCGACATGCTATTGAAGTCTTGATCCGCCAGCGTTGTAACGCATTGATTGTTCACTCAAAAGCCTTAACCGATCGCGAGCTGGGCGACTTTATGGATCAGATCCCCGGCATGGTGCTGATTAACCGTATCGTGCCGGGTTATGCGCATCGTTGTGTCTGTCTTGACAATGTGAGCGGCGCCAGAATGGCGACCCGCATGTTGCTGAATAATGGACATCAGCGCATCGGCTACCTTGCCTCCAGCCACCGTATTGAAGATGACGCGATGCGCAGAGAAGGGTGGTTAAACGCGCTGCAAGAACAGGGGATTTCTGCGTCGGAGAGCTGGATTGGCATCGGCACCCCGGATATGCAGGGCGGCGAGTCGGCAATGGTTGAGTTGTTGGGACGCAATCTGCAACTGACGGCGGTATTTGCTTATAACGATAACATGGCCGCGGGCGCGCTGACGGCGTTAAAAGATAATGGCATCGCCATTCCCTTGCATCTGTCTATCATCGGTTTCGATGATATCCCTATCGCTCGTTATACCGATCCTCAGTTGACTACCGTGCGCTATCCTATTGCTTCTATGGCGAAAATCGCGACCGAACTGGCGTTACAGGGCGCCGCAGGCACGCTGGATATTACGGCGACGCATTGCTTCATGCCGACGCTGGTGCGGCGCCATTCGGTGGCGTTGCGACAGAATGCGGTGCTGATCACTAACTGATTACGCACCGCATGTAACCGTTTTCAATCTGTGAGTAAATTCACAGTTTATTAACATTGCGATAGCTATGATGACAACGTTTGTCGCACTGTAACTGATATGTAACAGTTGGTAATCAGTTTTGCAGGGGTATTTCGCTTATAAAAACCGTTATCACCCTATCCCGCGACTACCGGCCACAAAATAAAGAGTTGAATAAATACGCTTCGGCGTTCAGTAACACGACGTTAACATGCTGAGCAGCCGGGCATTTTTTTACGCTATACCCTACATAATAAAACCGGAGCTACCATGAATAAGAAGGTATTGACCCTTTCTGCCGTGATGGCAAGTCTGTTATTCGGTGCGCACGCGCACGCGGCTGATACTCGTATTGGCGTGACGATTTATAAATATGACGATAACTTTATGTCCGTCGTGCGTAAGGCTATTGAAAAAGATGGCAAATCCGCGCCGGATGTTCAGTTACTGATGAATGACTCGCAAAACGATCAGTCCAAACAGAATGATCAAATTGACGTTTTGTTGGCGAAAGGGGTTAAAGCGCTGGCGATTAACCTGGTAGACCCGGCTGCCGCTGGTACGGTGATTGAAAAAGCGCGCGGGCAAAATGTGCCGGTGGTGTTCTTTAACAAAGAGCCTTCCCGCAAAGCGCTGGACAGCTATGACAAGGCGTATTATGTCGGGACTGACTCTAAAGAATCCGGTGTGATTCAGGGCGACTTGATTGCCAAACACTGGCAGGCTAATCAGGGTTGGGATCTGAATAAAGACGGTAAAATTCAGTATGTCCTGCTGAAAGGCGAGCCGGGGCATCCGGATGCGGAAGCCCGTACGACGTATGTGGTGAAAGAGTTAAATGATAAAGGTATTCAGACCGAGCAACTGGCGTTAGACACCGCCATGTGGGATACCGCGCAGGCAAAAGATAAGATGGATGCCTGGCTGTCTGGCCCGAACGCTAACAAGATTGAAGTGGTTATCGCTAATAACGATGCGATGGCGATGGGCGCGGTAGAGGCGCTGAAAGCGCATAATAAATCGTCGATTCCGGTCTTTGGCGTCGATGCGTTACCGGAAGCTCTGGCGCTGGTGAAATCGGGCGCGATGGCCGGTACGGTACTGAATGACGCCAACAATCAGGCGAAAGCGACATTCGATCTGGCGAAAAACCTCGCAGAAGGCAAGAGCGCGGCTGACGGCACCAACTGGAAGATTGAGAACAAAATTGTGCGCGTGCCTTATGTTGGCGTGGACAAAGACAATCTGAGCGAATTTACCCAGAAATAAGTTTCCCGTCTGTGGGCGCAATTTCGTTGCGCCCTGAAACTGTGGAAGGGTGACGCGCCGTAGACCGGATAAAGTATTTCTTTTGCCATCCGGCGCGGATAGTCATAATTAAAAAGGCCGACAGGGTATCATTATGGGCAGCACGATTTCTCCGCCGTCGGGTGAATATTTGTTGGAAATGCGTGGCATTAACAAATCATTTCCCGGCGTGAAAGCGCTTGATAATGTCAACTTAAACGTTCGTCCGCACTCTATTCATGCATTAATGGGCGAAAACGGCGCAGGTAAATCAACATTATTAAAATGTCTTTTCGGTATTTACCAAAAAGATTCCGGCAGCATTGTATTTCAGGGAAAAGAAGTGGACTTCCATTCGGCGAAAGAAGCGCTGGAGAATGGGATTTCGATGGTACACCAGGAGTTAAACCTGGTATTACAACGTTCGGTCATGGATAACATGTGGCTGGGGCGTTATCCTACCAAAGGTATGTTTGTCGACCAGGATAAAATGTACCAGGATACCAAAGCGATATTTGATGAGCTGGATATCGATATTGACCCGCGCGCGCGCGTGGGAACGTTATCCGTTTCGCAAATGCAGATGATCGAAATTGCGAAGGCGTTTTCCTATAACGCTAAGATCGTTATTATGGATGAACCGACCTCATCGTTAACTGAGAAAGAGGTCAATCATCTGTTCACCATTATTCGCAAGCTGAAAGAACGCGGCTGCGGTATTGTTTATATCTCGCATAAAATGGAAGAAATTTTTCAATTGTGCGATGAAATTACTATTTTGCGCGACGGTCAGTGGATTGCCACCCAGCCGCTGGAAGGGCTGGATATGGATAAGATCATTGCGATGATGGTCGGGCGTTCCCTGAACCAGCGCTTTCCGGATAAAGAAAATAAGCCGGGCGACGTGATTCTGGAGGTCCGTCACCTGACCTCGCTGCGCCAGCCTTCCATTCGCGATGTCTCCTTTGATTTGCACAAGGGCGAAATTCTGGGCATTGCCGGTCTGGTTGGGGCAAAGCGTACCGATATCGTCGAAACGCTGTTTGGTATTCGTGAGAAGTCGTCCGGGACAATCACTTTACATGGCAAGAAAATTAATAATCACACTGCGAACGAAGCGATTAACCACGGTTTTGCGCTGGTGACGGAAGAGCGTCGTTCCACCGGAATTTACGCCTATCTGGATATCGGATTTAACTCATTAATTTCGAATATCCGTAATTATAAAAATAAAGTGGGGTTACTGGATAATTCCCGTATGAAAAGCGACACCCAATGGGTCATTGACTCCATGCGGGTAAAAACGCCGGGGCATCGCACGCAAATTGGTTCGCTTTCCGGCGGCAATCAGCAAAAGGTGATCATTGGTCGTTGGCTATTAACGCAGCCGGAAATATTAATGCTGGACGAACCGACCCGTGGCATTGATGTCGGCGCAAAATTTGAAATTTATCAGCTTATTGCGGAACTGGCGAAAAAAGGCAAGGGGATCATCATTATCTCTTCTGAAATGCCGGAGCTGTTAGGGATTACCGATCGTATCCTGGTGATGAGTAACGGTCTCGTTGCCGGCATTGTCGATACTAAAACAACAACGCAAAACGAAATTTTGCGTCTTGCTTCTTTGCACCTTTAAGATCAGGGGCTCCTTATGAGTGCGTTAAACAAGAAAAGCTTTTTGACCTGGCTGAAAGAGGGCGGAATTTACGTCGTTCTTTTAGTGTTGCTGGCGATTATTATTTTCCAGGACCCGACTTTTTTAAGTTTGCTGAATTTAAGTAATATTCTGACGCAATCTTCGGTACGTATTATTATCGCGCTGGGCGTGGCGGGACTCATCGTTACCCAGGGGACAGACCTGTCGGCGGGGCGTCAGGTAGGGCTGGCGGCGGTCGTGGCGGCAACATTACTGCAATCAATGGAAAACGCCAATAAAGTGTTTCCGGAAATGGCGACCATGCCGATTGCGCTGGTCATCCTGATTGTCTGCGCGATTGGCGCGGTGATTGGCCTGGTGAACGGCATCATCATTGCTTACCTGAACGTGACGCCGTTTATTACCACGCTTGGCACGATGATTATCGTTTATGGGATCAACTCCCTTTACTATGACTTTGTCGGCGCTTCGCCCATTTCCGGCTTTGACAGCGGCTTTTCCACCTTTGCGCAGGGCTTTGTGGCGATGGGCAGTTTCCGGCTCTCATACATCACCTTTTACGCCCTGATTGCGGTAGCGTTTGTCTGGGTGCTGTGGAATAAGACCCGCTTTGGTAAAAACATTTTTGCTATTGGCGGCAACCCGGAGGCGGCGAAAGTTTCTGGAGTAAACGTGGCGCTGAACCTGCTGATGATTTATGCGCTCTCCGGCGTGTTTTATGCCTTCGGCGGCTTACTGGAAGCAGGGCGTATTGGTTCTGCCACCAACAACCTCGGCTTTATGTATGAACTGGATGCGATTGCCGCGTGCGTTGTCGGGGGCGTATCGTTTAGCGGCGGAGTGGGTACGGTCTTCGGCGTGGTGACCGGCGTCATTATCTTTACCGTCATCAACTACGGCCTGACCTATATCGGGGTAAACCCGTACTGGCAGTACATTATCAAAGGCGGCATTATCATTTTCGCCGTGGCGCTGGACTCGCTGAAATACGCGCGTAAGAAGTAGTTATCCAGACGTATTGCCTTGCTTATCAGATAACCCGGCGCAGCGAGACTGCGCGCCGGGCTTCATACCGCGAGCTACAGCGTTAACGCGTGTTCTTTTTCGCCTTTTTTAAATTTGACCTCGCCTAAATCAATACAGGCGACCGGGCAGACATGACCGCACAGCAGACAACCGACGCATTTTTCCGTATTACAATGCGGCGTGCGGCTGTGTTCATCCCACTCCATCGCCTGATGACCGCCGTCATAGCAAGAGATATAGCAACGTCCGCAGCCGACGCATTTCTCCTGATTAATCTGCGGATAGACGATATAGCTGCGATCCAGGTCTTCCGCCGGGATAATATTGCTATTCGCCAGCCCGATCATCTCCTGTAATGAGGCAAACCCCTGATCGGCCAGATAATGGCTGAGGCCGCTCGCCATATCTTCTACAATGCGGTAACCGTATTGCATAATGCCTGTCGTTACCTGTAGGGTCGCCGCGCCCAGCAGCAGAAATTCGGCAGCGTCCTCCCAGGTCTCAATGCCGCCGATACCGCTAATCGGGAAATCGCGCAGTTCAGGGTGCATCCGCAACTGCTGGATAAAACGCAGCGCAATGGGTTTCACCGCTTTCCCTGAATAACCGGAGATGCTGGATTTACCGTTAACCACCGGCATCCCGATTTTGCGGTTCAGGTCAATGTTAGTAATGGATTTCACGGTGTTGATGATGGCGATACCGTCGGCTCCGCCGCGTTTGGCGGCCAGCGCGACTTCGCACATATCGCCAATATTCGGCGTCATTTTCGCCAGCATTGGCAAAGATGAACCGCGTTTTACGGCGCGGCAGTATTTTTCAACCAGTTCGGGACTTTGTCCTACATCGCTTCCCATGGCGTGCGAGGTCATCTGCGGACAAGAGAAGTTACACTCAATCATATCCGCGCCGGCTTCTTCAACCAGACGCGCCAGTTCCTGCCACTGCTGCTCATTTTCCCCCATGATGGAAGCAATCAGCACCTTATCCGGGTAATCCTGTTTTAGCCGTCGAATGGCGGCCAGATTCTCTTCCAGCGGATGCTCAGCGATTTGTTCCATGTTTTTGAAACCAATAAAACCGGTATCTTCTTTGGTCAGGTGATCAAAACGTGGAGAGACTTCGTTAGCAATAAAAAAACCAATGGTTTTAAAAACGATCCCGCCCCAGCCGGTATCATAGGCTTTGGCGCACATCTCATAACAGTTGCCTACCGGAGAAGAAGAGAGACAAAACGGATTGGGAAACTTAACGCCGCAAAAGGTAACAGACAAATCTTTTGTTAACATGAGCAGGCCTCCTCTAAATAATGATGAATAGCCTGAGCGGCTTCTTTTCCGGTTTTTACCGCATAAACGACGGTCTTATCGCCCTTAATAATATCGCCAGCGGCAAAGAGCGCCGGGTCGGCGGTTTGATAATCGTGAGTGTCGATAATATTATGCTGCGCTTTTATCTCCGCAAAGGTATCCAGTCGCGCGTGCTGCCCCACGGCCAGAATAATACGTTCCGCTTCCAGCGTCAGTTCTCCTGAATGGCGTACATGGTGGAAGGTCACTTTATTTCCGCTGACGGCGACAGGCGTAAAGCTATCAATAATCGATACGCCTAATGCCTGCGTGCTGGTAAATTCTTTTTCGCTGGCGGGGAATTCGGCTAATGCTTCCCGCGCCACGCAGGTGACGGAAGGACAGCCGAGAATTTTTAACGTACTGGCGACATCCATCGCTACGTCGCCGCCGCCAATAATTAATGCGCTACGCGGAACGCTAATATTGCCGTCGGCCTGACGGGCGCGCTGTAAAAAATCAACGGCAATCTCTACATGACTGGCCTGTTCAAATAACGGTAAATCAGAACCGCAGGACATCCCGACGGTCATCAGCACGGCGCGATATTCGGCTTTGAGTTGCGCAAGCGATAGCGACCCGCCCACGTCACAATTGCACTTAATATTGACGCCCATCTCTACAATGCGGGCAATTTCCTGATCGAGAACGCTTTGCGGCAGACGAAATGCCGGGATGCCGTGACGCAGCCATCCGCCGGGCTGCGGCTGTTTTTCGTAAATGGTGACGTCATAGCCTAAATGCGTGAGCGTCACGCTCGCCTGCAAACCTGCCGGACCCGCGCCAATAATCGCGACTTTTCCGCGTGTTTTACTCCCGGGCTGATAAATCTGCATGGCGGTCTGCTGTTCAAAATCGGTAATAAAACGTTGCAGGCGCGCAATATCAATAGGTTTATCTATCCCGGAACGCGTACATCCGCGCTGGCATAATTTTTCCGTCGGACAGACTCTGGCACAGACGGCGCCAAGCGCGTTATTTTCCCGGATAGTTTCCGCTGCGCCTTTAAAATTGCGAAAGTAAATAGAACGAATAAATTTCCCCGGATCGGTTTGCGCCGGGCAATCCTGACTACAGGGCGCGTCGTGACATAATAAACAACGTGAAGCCTCTTTTATTGCCAGTAATGGCGTAAAACCAGGCGTGAGTTCATCCAGATAATTTTGTTGCGGCATATAATCTTCCTTAATGCTTGAATAAATTAAGGCGAAACGCAAATAACGCGTTTTTATGATCCAAAATCTACCGCCAGCCTAAGCATTGAAAGAAGGGGATTCTGTGAAAGAATTCACAAAAAAATGAAACCAGAATGCAAAACAGCATTTGTTCCTTATATCATAATAATAACTATTCTCAATACTAATGTATAATAAATAACTTAACGATAAAAAAGAAGATAAATAACCATTCCAGTAAATAAAAAACCGCATCCGGTATAAAGAAAAAGATAAGACCAATATTGTACGGGATCGGCATGGCGATAGACATAAACCGGTTCTTGCGTATTTTTGACAATTTTATCTACCGCGCCGGTTCGCCAGCCTTTCTAGGCCTCACGGAAGCAAAAAAGCGGGAGTAGCAGACAGGCTAATGCGACAAATATCGTCTGTACATCCATGATCATTTCCCTTTTTTCTTTTCCAGTTCAAGCAATTGTTCCGGTGTAACTGCCGGATACCCCTGGGCGTCGTCCGGCACCTGATGCTGCGTGGGGATAGGAACCAGCGGGCCTAAAAAACGTGGTTCGCGTTTAAAAATATAGAGATCCGCCAGCGCACTAAAGCGGGCGCCAAATTCGCGCAGGCGTACTGTCAGCATATTTTTGGGTGAAGGTACCGCGTAACACTGCGCCTGAATGCCCATATGCAGCGCAATAAACAAAGCACGTTCGCAGTGGAAGCGCTGAGTGATGATAATAAAGTCGTTAGTATCAAAAACCTTGCGGGTACGCACAATGGAATCAAGCGTACGGAAGCCAGCGTAATCAAGCACGATGTCCGCAGGATCGACGCCCGCCGCGATAAGGTCTTTACGCATGGTCATCGGTTCGTTGTAGCTTTGCAGGGCGTTGTCGCCGCTGAGCAGCAGATAATTGACTTTGCCGCTGTTGTAAGCGTTTAACGCGCCCTGAATACGGTAACGATAGTACTGATTGATCACACCCTTACGATAGTATTTGGCCGTCCCCAGCACCACGCCAACCTGGCGGTAGGGGAGATCCTGCAATTCGTCGTAGATATAGGGCGCTGTTTTCCAGCTCATCCACCGATCGAGGCCAAGCACCGTCAACAGCAGCAAGCCTACCAGGACCAACAGGCTGTAAAACACGCGCTTTAACATGCAGGAAACTCGATACCAGGATGAAAGTGCAATCAGGCTACTGTACCCGAAGACGTAGCGCAAGAAACCGCCGTCTGATTGCGGAGATTTTCAGCATGATTTTCCCTGGGTCTGGTGGTAGGAGGAGGGAAGAGTCAGGCCGGATAAGACGCCAGCGCGCCGCTATCCGGCACGTTAACTTAGCCGAGAAGCACGCGGTCAATTTTATGGCAACCTAATGCTTTCAGCGTTGCGGCGGTGGCATCCCATTGAATTAATGCCGCGTCGCCTTTTTCCGCCAGAATCGCACGCTGAATATCTGCATAGTCGTAGCCATTGAGACTCAGCAGGTTTAGCGCGCCTTGCAGCGGGGGAAGCGTAGGGTTAAAGGCAGCGTTTTCCGCATAGCTGCCGGTGAAAATACGGCCATCTTTACATTCCAGCGCCACGCCGCTCGGTGAGTGGCTATAAGGCATATGGCTCTTATTGGCTGCCGTAATCGCCGCTTGCGTTAGCGTATCGCCCGTTAACGCAAAGCCATGATCCTGCTCGTCCATCAGCAGCGTTTTGATCTCCAGATCTTTTGGCCCGAAAGCGTCAGGCAGATAATCGCGTAGCGTATGCGGCGCGCGGCCCGGCAGATGAATGCGCAGATCCAGACCGCTGTTTAGCTCGTTCATAAACTGGCGACAGTGGCCGCAAGGCGTGTAGTTAACGGTGACGGCGGCGAGCCCTTTTTCGCCGCGTAGCCAGGCGTGGCTAATCGCGCTTTGTTCAGCATGCACAGTTTGTTGCATGGTGGCACCCAGGAACTCCATATTCGCGCCGAAATACCAGTTGCCGCTGACGCCGCGCGCAATCGCGCCGACGTTAAAATGGGACAAATCGGTACGGGCGCAGGCCGCCGCCAAAGGTAACAGTGCGAAAGCCAGCGCGTCTTCGTCCAGCCCCGTCGCATTTTTAAGCGTCGAGACCTGCTCTGCGGTCAGCATGGCGGGAAAATGGTGGTCCGCCAGGATAGGGGCCAGCGCTGATTGCAAATTATCCGCAAGCTGGGCAAAAGCAGTTTGAAAACGTGGATGCATGGCGTTGCCTCATAACAATGTAATGGAACCGTAGTTTACGGGCCTGTTATGTCTGAATATGTGATCTAAATCTCATTGCTTATGCAACTTGTGAAACTTAAATGAAAAATGCGCGACGCATCGCAAATTTTAACCCAGTCTTTTGTCCCGTCGTTAGCGCATTACCGCCAGAA
The DNA here is from genome assembly GCF_008692785.1 of Salmonella enterica subsp. diarizonae. Classification (GTDB taxonomy): domain Bacteria; phylum Pseudomonadota; class Gammaproteobacteria; order Enterobacterales; family Enterobacteriaceae; genus Salmonella; species Salmonella diarizonae. Next base: position 183,333 of record NZ_VXJV01000009.1, on the reverse strand, counting down.
TGAGCGGAAACAAAAACGGTGCTGCCAGCGAGGTAATAATGCCGCAGATTACCAGCGCCAGGGAGCTAAACGCGCCTTCCTGGTAATCCAGCTCGGCGCAGCGCGCGGTACCAAGCGCATGCGAGGCGGTACCCATCGCCAGCCCGCGCGCGGCTTTAGTACGGATGTGCATCGCGTTTAACAGCGTGTGACCAAACACCGCGCCCAGAATACCGACAAAAATCACGCATACCGCGCTGATCGCGGGGATGCCGCCGATGCTGCCACCCACCGCCATCGCGATAGGTGTAGTAACGGATTTAGGTAGCACCGATGCCGCGATTTCAGGCGTTGCACCCATCAGCAACGCGACGGATGTCCCGGTAATCATCGCTACCATGCTACCGAGAAAACAGATACTAATAATGGATTTCCAGCGCGCGCGAATCTGGTGCAACTGTTCATAAAGGGGATAGGCCAGCGCTACCACCGCCGGTTGCAGCAGATCGTTAAGTACTTCGCTGCCTTTGAAGTAGTGATCGTAGGGAATACCGGTCAGCAACAGAAAAGGAATAATGACTACCATTGCCACCAGCAACGGGTTCAGCAACGGCATTTTAAAATGCGCCGCCAGTCTGCGAGCGGCGAAAAATACCGCCAGCGTCAGCGGTAACGACCACCAGATATATGCCATCATTTTTTCGATCCTTTCTGCCCAACCACTTTACGTTCACCGTGTATCAGGTGTGAACTCCAGCTCACGACCACAAAAACGACCAGCGTACTGATAGCGCAAGAGACCACCACCGGGCCGAATTGCGCGCGCAGTAAATCAAAATATTGCATGACCCCGACGCCAATCGGCACAAACAGCAGCGCCATATAACGAATTAGCACATAACAGCCGGGGTTAACCCATTTTGCCGGCAGAATTTGCAGCGCCAGCAAAACAAACAGAATTAACATCCCGATAATGCTGCCGGGAATAGTGATAGGAAGCAGCGATGCAAGGAAAATGCCTGCGTACAGACAGGCATAAATCAATACAAAAGCGCGTATATATTGCCAGATAATATTCAGTGACTTACTCATGTTTAAAGCCCTTGATGAGATAGATTCATCATACAATTAAACGTTAAAACGTGCTACCGATCACATCATGAATTCTTAGCATAGTGGGTATAGACAGCAGGAACATTGGGCAATACTCCTGGTCGGCGGCGTTAAACCTGGGCTAAAAAATATAAAAAGCGACTCAGGGCCAAAGAGGGCGTCTCATTCTTACGCCAGAACATCCCTACGCTGCCTTTTTGCTCAATTTTTGGCAAGTTTAAAATCGCCAGTTGCCCCTGGCTGGCATAGCGTTGCGCCAGCCGTAAAGAAAGAATAGAGATCATATCGCTGCTTTGCAGCAAATTGGTGCTGACGTTCATTGACGCCGATTCAATGGTGTTTTCCGGGAGCATTACGCCGTTATCGACGAGGGCGTTATCAATACTGATGCGAATAGGGGTGCCGGTTGGCCAGACTATCCACCGCCAGTGCGCCAGATCGCTCCAGGCGATCTGTGCTCGCGCGACCAGCGGATGGTGCGGACGCGCCACAAAGCAGACCGGCTCGGTATAAAGTACCTGATAATTAAGCGGCAGTTGCAGGGCGCGTCCGCCTACACGGCCTACCACCACATCCACCTGGCCGACAAGCAGATCGTGCAGCAGCGGCGTCATTACTTTCTCTTCAATATTCAGATGCAGGGTCGGCATCTCGTTAAGCAGGTTAAGAATCGCCTGTGATACGCAGTCAGTCGCTACGGGTGAACAGCCGATCTTCAGACTGCCAACCAGGCCGCCCTGCTTGAAACGGGCGATTTCATACTGTGAACGCTCCAGATCGTTAATTAGGCGTTGGGCGTGCTGGAGCAGTAATTTACCGCCTTCGGAGGGACGTATCCCTTTACTGTGGCGCTCAAAAAGTGTGATGCCTATCTCATCTTCGAGTTGAGATAACCACTTGGATAGCGCTGGCTGGGAGATATTCATCATCCGGGCGACATGCGTCAGGTTGCCCTGTTCGCCCAGCGCAACCAGCGTTTGCAGGTGATGTAATTTCAATTTCTGCGCCCAGTTCGCCATTCGCGATAACCTCCAGGTTATGTCTCTGCCTGAAAAGCCATTGTACATTTTATCACTCACTCTACAAACTCGTAACATAGCAAACATAAAAACAACATCTACCTCCCTGCACTGAGGCATTAACTATGACTCAACGACGTGATCTACAAGCCCTTATTGATGCCGCCCCCGTCGGCAAAATGCAGTGGCGCGTTATCATCTGCTGTTTTCTGGTGGTCATGCTCGACGGTTTCGACACCGCCGCGATTGGCTTCATCGCCCCGGATATTCGTACCCACTGGCAGTTAAGCGCCAGCGAACTTGCGCCGCTGTTTGGCGCAGGACTACTGGGGCTTACGGCCGGCGCGCTGCTATGCGGGCCGCTGGCGGATCGCTTTGGCCGCAAACGGGTGATTGAGCTTTGCGTGGCGCTATTCGGCGCATTGAGCCTGCTTTCCGCTTTCTCGCCGGATATAGAAACCCTGGTGCTGTTGCGCTTCTTAACCGGTCTGGGACTGGGCGGGGCGATGCCGAACACCATCACCATGACGTCGGAATACCTGCCCGCTCGCCGACGCGGAGCGCTGGTCACGCTGATGTTCTGCGGTTTTACGCTGGGGTCGGCGATGGGCGGGATTGTGAGCGCGCAACTGGTGCCGCTGATTGGCTGGCATGGAATTCTGGCGTTAGGCGGCATCTTGCCTTTAATGCTGTTTTTCAGCCTGCTGTTCGCGCTGCCGGAATCTCCCCGCTGGCAGGTACGCCGTCAACTACCGCAGGCGGTCGTCGCCCGGACGGTCAGCGCCATTACCGGCGAGCGCTATCACGATACGCAATTCTTTCTGCATGAGACAGCGGCCGTCGCCAAAGGCAGTATTCGCCAGCTTTTTGCCGGGCGGCAGCTTGTCATTACCCTGATGTTATGGGTGGTGTTCTTTATGAGCCTGCTCATTATCTATCTGCTTTCCAGTTGGATGCCGACGCTGCTTAACCATCGCGGTATTGATCTGCAACAGGCGTCGTGGGTGACTGCCGCGTTCCAGGTTGGCGGCACGCTTGGCGCGCTGTTACTCGGCGTGTTGATGGACCGGCTTAACCCGTTCCGGGTACTGGCGGTGAGCTATGCGCTGGGCGCGGTCTGTATTGTCATGATAGGTCTGAGCGAAAACGGCCTTTGGCTAATGGCGCTGGCGATTTTTGGTACCGGCATCGGTATTAGCGGTTCCCAGGTGGGGCTTAATGCTCTGACGGCAACGCTATACCCCACCCAAAGTCGGGCGACGGGCGTGAGCTGGTCGAACGCGATTGGACGCTGCGGGGCCATTGTCGGTTCGCTCTCCGGCGGCATGATGATGGCCCTCAATTTTTCTTTCGATACGTTGTTTTTTGTCATTGCTATTCCGGCGGCTATCAGCGCGGTAATGCTTACCCTGCTGACGGTGGTTGTCCGCCTTTCGATTTCTGTATCTGACGACCTGCCGCGTGCCAGCGTCGTAAACGAATAAGGAGAATCTCCATGTCTGAAATGAATCAGAACGTAAAAGATAGCCGCCAGCAGTATTACCAGCATATTTCCGGGCAGAATCTGACGCCGCTGTGGGAATCGTTACATCATCTGGTGCCGCAGACGCCAAACGCCAACTGCGCGCCGGCCTACTGGAATTATCAGGAAATTCGTCCGCTACTGATGGAGAGCGGTAATGTCATTGGCGCGAAAGAGGCGATCCGCCGGGTGCTGGTGCTGGAAAATCCGGCATTGCGCGGGCAGTCGTCGATCACGGCAACCTTATACGCTGGTTTACAGCTGATCCTGCCCGGCGAAGTCGCGCCGAGTCATCGCCATAACCAGTCGGCGCTGCGTTTTATCGTCGAAGGTAAAGGCGCATTTACCGCGGTGGACGGCGAGCGCACGCCAATGCATACCGGCGATTTTATCCTGACGCCGCAGTGGCGCTGGCACGATCATGGTAATCCGGGGTCAGATCCGGTGGTATGGCTGGATGGTCTGGATCTGCCGTTAGTCAACCTCCTGGGCTGTGGTTTTGCGGAAGACTATCCCGAAGATCAGCAGCCGGTAACGCGAAAAGAGGGCGATTATCTGCCGCGCTATGCGGCGAATATGCTGCCGCTGCGCCACCAGCGCGGGAACTCGTCGCCGATTTTCAACTACCGCTACGACCGCAGTCGCGAGGCGCTGCACGATCTGATCCGTATGGGCGATCCTGATGAGTGGGAAGGTTACAAGCTACGTTACGTTAATCCCGTTACCGGCGGTTATCCGATGCCGTCGATGGGCGCGTTCCTGCAACTGTTGCCAAAAGGCTTTGCCTCGCGTGTGGCGCGGAGCACCGACAGCACTATCTACCACGTCGTTGAAGGGGCAGGGCAAGTCACTATCGGCAACGAAACCTTGCATTTTTCCGCAAAAGACATTTTTGTGGCGCCAACCTGGCATGAGGTGTCGTTTCGCAGCAGCGAAGACACGGTGTTATTCAGCTTTTCGGACAAGCCGGTTCAGGAAGCCCTGGGGCTGTTCCGTGAAGCACGTTATTAATTAGGGAGAGAGAACATGACCAAATATGTATTCCAGCCGCAGGCACCGGTGACTGTACTGGTAGCGGGCAGTGATGAGCAGTTTCCGGTACGTCGCGTTTACTGCGTGGGTCGCAACTATGCCGCCCATGCCCGCGAAATGGGCTTTGATCCCGATCGCGAACCGCCGTTCTTCTTTTGTAAACCGGCGGACGCTGTCGTCCCGGTTGCGGCGGGAAACACCCTGGAACTGCCGTATCCGGCGCAGACCGATAACTACCATTATGAAATTGAGCTGGTGGTGGCGATTGGTAAAAAGGGGGGTGATATTCCGCTGGAAAAAGCCCATGAATATGTCTGGGGATACGCCACCGGTCTGGATATGACGCGTCGCGATCGTCAGATGGAAATGCGCCAGATGGGACGCCCGTGGGAAATTGGTAAAGCGTTCGATCTCTCCGCGCCTGTTGCGCCATTACACAAAGCCGCTGAAACGCATAATGTGGATAATGCCCCTATTTGGCTACAGGTTAACGGCGAGGACCATCAGCGCAGCGATATTCGCCATCTGATTTGGTCGGTGAATGAAACCATCAGCTATTTATCCGGCTTCTTTGAATTGCAGCCAGGCGATTTGATTTTCACCGGTACGCCAGAGGGGGTGGGCGCGGTGGTGAAAGGGGATGTCATCACCGGGAACGTGGAAGGTCTGACGCCCATTGCTGTGAAAATTGTCTGAGGTGAACGATGAAGCTGTACAGTTTCTTTAATAGTTCGGCGTCTTATCGCGTACGTATTGCGCTGGCGTTAAAGGGGATCGATTACCAGACGGTGGGCGTCAATATTCGTATCGGTCAGCAGAATGCGCTGGCCTACCGACGGATGAACCCGGTAGGCCTGGTGCCGACGCTGGTCACTGATGACGGCGAATCGTTGGGGCAATCGCTGGCCATCGTCGACTGGCTGGACCGACATTTTCCGCAAACGCCGCTGCTGCCGACGAGCGATCCGGCGCGCAGCCACGCGCTGGAAATTGTCTACACCATCGCCTGCGATATTCATCCGATTAATAACTTGCGCGTGTTGCGCTATCTGACCGATGAGCTGAAGGTTAGCGAAGAGCAGAAAAAACGCTGGTATGCCCACTGGATACAGCAAGGGTTAAGCGCGGTGGAGCAGCTATTGCGTAAAAGTCAGCCCGGAACATTCTGCGTGGGCGACGCGCCAGGTCTTGCGGACTGCTGCCTGATTCCTCAGTGGGCGAATGCGCTCAGGATGGGCTGTGATTTGTCAGGCTATTCGCGCTGCAAAGCCGTTTATGACGCCTGCGTGCAGCTACCGGCGTTTATTGCCGCCGCACCGGAAAATCAACAAGATAAAATCCCGGCCTGAAAAGGAGAATGATCATGACTAACGTGACAAGCGCAATTATTGTAGGTGGCGGAATCGGTGGCGCGGCGACCGCGCTGTCGCTGGCGCGCCAGGGAATAAAAGTCATGCTGCTGGAAAAAGCGCACGAAATTGGCGAGATTGGCGCGGGTATTCAGCTTGGGCCGAACGCTTTTTCGGCACTGGATAGTCTCGGTGTGGGCGATGTTGCCCGCCAGCGTGCGGTGTTTACCGATCACATTACTATGATGGATGCCGTGAATGCCGAAGAAGTGGTACGCATTGAAACCGGACAGGCGTTCCGCGACCATTTTGGCGGGCCGTATGCGGTAATTCACCGGGTAGATATTCATGCAACGGTATGGGAAGCGGCGCTGACGCACCCTGGTGTGGAGTATCGTACCTCGACCCATATTGTCGATATCCGCCAGACGCCGGATGATGTTACGGTGTTTGATGAGCAGGGCAATAGCTGGACGGCGGATATTCTCGTGGGCTGCGACGGTGTTAAATCGGTAGTGCGGCAAAGTTTACTCGGCGACGCGCCGCGCGTAACGGGGCATGTAGTCTATCGGGCGGTGATTGATTGCAACGATATGCCGGAAGATTTACGTATTAACGCGCCAGTGCTGTGGGCAGGCCCGCATTGTCACCTGGTCCATTATCCGCTGCGCGGAGGTCAACAGTACAATCTGGTGGTGACATTCCACAGCCGCCAGCAAGAAGAGTGGGGCGTGAAAGACGGCAGTAAAGAAGAGGTGCTCTCTTATTTTGCCGGTATTCATCCCCGCCCGCGTCAGATGCTGGATAAGCCGACCTCCTGGCGCCGCTGGTCGACCGCCGATCGTGAGCCGGTCGCGAAATGGGGAACCGAGCGTATTACCCTGGTGGGCGACGCCGCGCATCCGGTGGCGCAATATATGGCCCAGGGCGCCTGTATGGCGCTGGAAGACGCCGTCACGCTGGGCAAAGCGCTGGAACGCTGCGATGGCGACGCGCAGCAGGCATTTGCGCTGTATGAGTCGGTGCGTATTCCCCGCACGGCGCGTATCGTCTGGTCTACCCGAGAGATGGGGCGTCTCTATCACGCCGCCGGGGTGCAGCGTCAGGTGCGTAATCTGTTGTGGAAAGGGAAATCGCAGGAGGCGTTTTATCGCGGTATCGAATGGCTGTACGGCTGGAAAGAAGATAACTGTCTTGAGCCGCGCTGAGCACTTTTACGTGACGTAGCGTGGCGTTTGCGCCGCCATCCGGCAAAAAGTTTTGCTCATCGCAGAGAGGCGTTATGATAGCGCCTCTTTTTTTGCTGTGGATACCGATATGCGGGTTTTACTGGCGCCGATGGAAGGCGTGCTCGACGCGTTAGTGCGCGAGCTGCTGACCGAAGTGAATGATTACGATCTGTGCATCACCGAATTTGTGCGCGTGGTGGATCAGCTTCTGCCGGTAAAAGTGTTTCATCGCATCTGCCCGGAGTTGCTTCACGCCAGCCGCACGCCCTCCGGCACGCCGGTGCGTATTCAGCTTCTGGGCCAGCATCCGCAGTGGCTGGCGGAAAACGCCGCGCGGGCGGCGGCGTTGGGATCGTATGGCGTGGACCTGAACTGCGGCTGTCCGTCAAAAGTGGTGAACGGCAGCGGCGGCGGCGCGACATTGCTCAAAGATCCCGAGCTCATCTATCAGGGCGCGAAAGCGATGCGGGCCGCGGTGCCGTCGCATCTGCCGGTGACGGTAAAGGTGCGCCTCGGTTGGGATAGCGGCGATAGAAAATTTGAAATCGCCGATGCGGTGCAGCAGGCCGGCGCCAGTGAACTGGTGGTGCATGGCCGTACCAAAGCGCAGGGCTACCGCGCCGAGCATATCGACTGGCAGGCGATCGGCGAAATACGCCAGCGTCTGACTATTCCGGTTATCGCTAATGGCGAAATTTGGGACTGGCAGAGCGCGCAGGCATGTATGGCGACCAGCGGCTGTGATGCGGTGATGATTGGCCGCGGGGCGTTAAATATTCCTAACCTGAGCCGGGTGGTGAAGTATAACGAACCGCGTATGCCGTGGCCGGAAGTGGTTGCGTTATTACAAAAATATACCCGACTGGAAAAGCAGGGCGATACCGGTCTGTATCATGTCGCGCGTATTAAACAGTGGCTGGGATATCTACGTAAGGAATATATCGAGGCGACGGAACTCTTTCAGTCGATTCGGGCGTTAAACCGTTCGTCCGAGATTGCGCGGGCGATTCAGGCTATTAAAATCTAATCTTTACAGCGTCCAGAAAGTGTGCCGGGCAGACATTATCGCTCCCCGGCGCAGGCATCAGAAAATCATCTTAAATACGCCCGTTACCACCAACAGCCCAATCAGAAAAATAATTAAGATTGCCCATAGAAGAATTTTCATTGTTTGTCCCTTTATTGGTAAATACAAACAAAGTATAGGAAAGTATTAAGCCATCTGCTGCCTCGTTGGGCGCGGCGACGTTTAACTCATGAAGGCTGCTGGCGCGTATTGCAGTAAAATCGTTCATTTATTAACGGGTTAGTGGGACTTTGCATTGAAATATCATATCAAAAAATGTATCAGATGAAATTATTTGCTAATCATATAAATTTCGAAATATATCTTTTATTGTCTGATGATGTATTGCCACGCGTAACTAAAAAATAGATCGCCGTAAGACGTACTCTCTGCGTACCTTTTTTTATCAGAACACCTCCATGAATCGTAATCCTTTCCTTGCCGCGACAGCGAGCTTGCCGCTTTTTATTTTGCTGGCGGGCTGCGCGCCCATGCATGATACCCGTCAGTCGCTGACCCAGCAGACGCCCTCTTCTCATGTTGATTCCAGCCTGCCGGCGGCGTTGAAAAACGGTTGGCCGGATAGCCAGTGGTGGAAGGCGTATCACGACGCGCAGCTTGACGCGCTGATTGATAATGCCATACAGCATTCGCCAGATATGCAGGTGGCTGAACAGCGTATTCAACTGGCGGAAGCGCAGGCGAAAGCGGTTGAGGCGCAGGACGGTCCGCAGCTCGACTTTTCTGCCGACATTGAGCGCCAGCGAATGTCCGCGGAAGGGCTGATGGGGCCATTCGCGATTACCGATCCCGCCGCGGGAACGACCGGGCCGTGGTATACCAACGGCACATTCGGTCTGACGGCGGGCTGGGATCTGGATTTATGGGGGAAAAACCGCGCTGAAGTTACCGCGCGGATCGGGGCGGTCAAAGCGCGCGAAGCGGAGCAGGAACAGACCCGGCAACTGCTGGCAAGCGGTGTGGCGCGACTCTACTGGGAGTGGCAAACGCAGGCGGCGTTGAAAAATGTGCTGACGCAAATCGAGCATGAGCAGCAAAACGTGGTGGCGGTAAACCGGGAATTGTATCAACACGGGATTACCTCCTCCGTCGAGGGGGTTGAAACCGATATCGACGCCAGTAAAACCCAGCAGCAGTTGAATGACGTCAACGGTAAAATGAAGGTCATTGAGGCGCGGCTCAGCGCGTTAACCAATACGCAATCGGCGGCCCTAAAACTGCGTCAGGTGAGTCTCCCCGCCGTTGAAAGCCAGCTACCGTCGCAGTTGGGCTATTCGCTGCTGGCGCGTCGAGCGGATTTGCAGGCCGCGCACTGGTATATTGAATCCTCGTTAAGCAGCATTAACGCGGCGAAGGCAGCGTTTTATCCCGATATCAATCTGATGGCTTTTTTACAACAGGATGCGTTACATCTGAGCGATCTGTTCCGCCATTCCGCACAGCAATATGGCATTACCGGCGGGCTGACGCTGCCGATTTTCGACAGCGGCAGGCTGAATGCCAACCTCGATATGGCCAAAGCGCAAAGTAACCTTTCTATCGCCAACTACAACAAAGCGGTGGTAGATGCGGTTAATGATGTGGCGCGCACCGCCAGTCAGGTGGAAACGCTGGCGCAGAAAAATCAGCATCAGCAGCAGATTGAGCATGATGCGCAGCGTGTGGTCGGTCTGGCGCAAGCGCGCTTTAATGCCGGCGTTATCGCGGGTTCCCGCGTGAGCGAGGCCAAAATCCCGGCACTGCGCGAGCAGTGTAACGGCTTGTTGTTGCAGGGCCAGTGGCTGGACGCTTCCATTCAGCTTACCAGCGCGCTGGGCGGCGGTTATCATTCCTGATTTTTCCGGATGATTCAGACAGGGTTCCTATACTTAGGCTGTGTATGATTCATCCGGAGAGGAATATGACCAAAGTTGCAATTGTAACGGCATCAGATTCGGGAATTGGCAAAACGTGTGCGTTGTTATTAGCGCAAAACGGTTTTGATATTGGTATCACCTGGCATTCCGATCAACGCGGCGCGCAGGAGACGGCGAAAAAAGCGGCGCAATTTGGCGTGCGGGCAGAGACCATTCATCTTGACCTGAGCCAGTTGCCCGAGGGCGCGCAGGCCATTGAGCATCTTATCCAGCGTCTGGGGCGCGTTGATGTGCTGGTCAATAATGCCGGGGCGATGACCAAATCCGCGTTTATTGATATGCCGTTTACGCAGTGGCGGCAAATTTTTACCGTGGATGTCGACGGCGCGTTTCTCTGTGCGCAGATCGCCGCCCGGCATATGATTAAACAAGGAGAGGGAGGGCGCATTATCAACATCACCTCCGTCCATGAGCATACGCCGCTTCCGGAAGCCAGCGCCTATACCGCGGCGAAACATGCGCTGGGCGGATTGACTAAATCCATGGCGCTGGAACTGATTGAGCATCATATTTTGGTCAACGCCGTCGCGCCAGGCGCTATCGCCACGCCGATGAACGATATGGATGACAGCGACATCGAGCCGGGATCGGAACCTTCGATCCCTATCGCCCGACCGGGCTCTACGCATGAAATAGCCAGCCTCGTCGCCTGGCTGTGTTCGGAAGGCGCAAGCTATACCACCGGTCAGTCGCTGATTGTCGACGGCGGGTTTATGCTGGCGAATCCGCAATTCAACGCAAAATAAACGCCGGGGGCCGGATGGCGGCGTTATGCCATCCGGATACCATCGGTTTAACGGGCCTCTGCTTTGCCGCGTCTTTTCAGCCACCAGCGCACGCCCACTACCAGTACGACGGCCAGAATCAGCCAGACCCCGTGTCTGAGATGCTGATCGAGGTCGTGCAGCCATGGCGCGATCACCTCGCCGCCAAGATATCCCAGCGTGGTAAACAGCAGCGCCCAGACCAGCGCGCCTACAATATTCAGCGGCAGAAAAATTTTAGGCGGCAGGCGGCTGGCGCCAATCAGCAGCGGGCCAACCACCCGAAATCCATACATAAAACGCGTGCCGATCACAAACAGATACGGATGGCGTTGGATCATTTTCTGCGCGTGACCAATCTTAGTATGATAACGGGGGAAACGACGCAGGATCTTCCCGCCATAGCATCGTCCCAACAGGTAAAGTAGCTGATCGCCCATCATCCCTCCCAGCGCGACAGCCACCACCACCAGCGGAAACTTGAGCAGCCCCTGATGCGCCGCGACGCCTCCCAACAGGGTAACGGTTTCACCTTCGGCCATACTGCCGATAACCAGCGCCGCATAGCCATAATGCGTAATAAGCGTGTTGATATCCATGCGTAAACCACCTCCGGCATTAAGCATACACCCTGGCAAGAGGTGTGCGCGGCAAAGCCGACGTTTTGCCGGAGACTATTTCTTTATTGTTCATAAAATAACCAGAAACTGAATTATACTTGAACATACTGACATCTGAGTCATCAGAAGGGGGCAGTATGAACCATGTATGGGGACTTTTTTCACATCCCGATCGGGAAATGAAGGTGATCAAAAGCGAAAACGAAACCGTTTCGCATCACTATACGCACCATGTTTTGCTGATGGCGGCGATTCCCGTCGTCTGCGCCTTTATCGGCACGACGCAAATCGGCTGGAATTTTGGCGACGGTAATGTGTTACAACTCTCGCTGTTTACCGGTCTTGCGCTGGCGGTCTTGTTCTACGGCGTGATGCTGGCGGGCGTCGCGGTGATGGGACGCGTCATCTGGTGGATGGCGCGAAACTATCCGCAACGGCCATCGCTTGCGCGCTGTATGGTTTTTGCCGGCTATGTCGCGACGCCGCTTTTTTTAAGCGGGCTGGTAGCGCTCTATCCGCTGGTATGGCTATGCGCTCTGGTCGGCGCCGTAGCGCTCTTTTACACCGGCTATTTGCTGTATCTGGGTATCCCGACCTTCCTCAACATTAATAAGGAGGAAGGATTAAGCTTCTCCAGTTCGACGCTCGCTATCGGCGTACTGGTCCTGGAGGTGCTACTGGCGATCACCGTGATCCTGTGGGGATACGGCTACCGCCTGTTCTGATGCGAAAAAGGGCTGGCGTAAAAGCCAGCAATGCAGCATTTGCTGACGATTCTTCTGTAGCGGCAACGCTGGCGTGCCGCTATGATGCCACTGCTAGCTTGAGTAAAATCTCAGCTCAGGCGGTGTGCGTTACGACGCGCGTGAATCATTATCAGAAATCTCATCATGCTGAAATTCCGAGCTTCATTCCTGAGCCTTGCTCTGATGTTGGCCGTTCCTTTTGCCCCGCAGGCCGTGGCGAAAACGGCAGCGACAACCGCGGCGTCTCAACCTGAGATTGCCTCCGGTAGCGCAATGATTGTTGATCTCAACACCAATAAAGTGATCTATTCGAACCACCCGGATCTGGTGCGTCCGATTGCCTCAATAACCAAATTAATGACGGCGATGGTCGTGCTCGACGCGCGATTGCCGTTGGATGAAATACTGAAGGTCGATATCAGCCAGACGCCGGAGATGAAAGGGGTTTACTCCCGCGTGCGCCTGAACAGCGAAATTAGCCGCAAAAATATGTTGCTGCTGGCGTTGATGTCATCCGAAAACCGTGCGGCGGCAAGCCTGGCGCACTATTATCCTGGCGGTTATAACGCGTTTATTAAAGCGATGAATGCGAAGGCGAAAGCGTTGGGCATGACGCATACCCGCTTCGTTGAGCCGACGGGGTTGTCGATTCATAACGTCTCGACCGCGCGGGATTTAACAAAACTGCTGATTGCCACGAAGCAATACCCGCTGATTGGCCAGCTAAGCACCACGCGCGAAGACATGGCGACATTCTCGCATCCGGCGTATACGCTGCCGTTTCGCAATACCAACCATTTGGTCTACCGTGATAACTGGAATATCCAGTTAACGAAAACTGGCTTTACCAATGCGGCGGGGCATTGCCTGGTGATGCGTACCGTGATCAATAACAAACCGGTTGCGCTGGTGGTCATGGATGCGTTCGGCAAATATACCCACTTTGCGGACGCCAGTCGCCTGCGTACATGGATTGAAACCGGTAAAGTCATGCCCGTTCCGGCTGCCGCGCTGAGCTATAAAAAGCAAAAAGCCGCGCAAATGGCAGCAGCCAGCGCCAATGCCGGGGCGCAAACCGCACAGAACGATTAAGTCGCCGTAGGCCCGGCAGACGCCGGGCATTCACGGTAAACCGCTCAGTATTAATGCGTCTCGTCGGGCGTATTTTCCTGCCAGAATTTCCGCTTACTCGTTTTGCCGATACCGGGGTTCATACTGTTGGTCGGGTCATTTTGCCGATAAAAACGCGTCAGCGTTTCCGGCGCTTTATACAGATGTCCAACGTTGTGCTCCGCCGGGTATTGCGCCCCGCGCGCTTGCAGCAGCTTCAGCATTTGCGCTTTCAGTGCATGGACGTCGACGCCTTTCTTCACGATATAGTCCTGATGAAAAACGTGGCACATAAAGTGGCCGTAATAGAGTTTATGTACCAGTTGGCTGTCGATTTCCGGCGGCAGATGCTCGAACCAGTCGGTATCGTTGCGGCGCAAGGCGATATCCAGCGCCAGGATATCTTCCACTTCATCGGCGTGTACGGCCTGATAACGAATCGCCGCGCCAGCCGCGGCGAAGCGGTGCAGGAAGGCTTTGTTGCCTTCTTCCGGCGTACAGGCGAAGAAATCGCCCTCCGCGGATTTAAAAAATTCATTCAGCCAGCGTTGCGCTTCTGCGACGCCGTCTCCCGCCATTTTTAACAGCAGATGATGCTCATATTTATCGCGCCATTTTTTCATCCGCGGCGGCAGATGGCTGGGAAACAGATGGCCGAATTTCTGCATCGCGCGGTCGGTGAAATGCGGACGGAAAAATTTTACTTTTTCCAGCATCGCATCGGTTCGGCCTTTTAGCGTGAAAAAGAACGGCATCTTGTCGGTGCCGAGTTTATCGATCATCAGAAAGGTATCTTTACCGTACTGCTCCGCAATATCGTAGATATCGCGATGCATATATTCTCCCGCTACCGGCAGATTGTTGAAGTTCGCCAGAATATGCCGACGAATTTCAGTCAGTACCGCGGGCTGATTGGTGCCGATATAAAAAACCTGCTGATTTTTTTCCGCTGCAAAGGTATCAAGGCGAACGGCAAAAACCGCCAGTTTTCCGGCGCAGCCGGAAGATTCAAACAAACGGTCCGGGTCGGCGTTATAGCGGGCGGGCGTATCGGCGTTGATATCTCGTACCCGCGTCACGTAGTCGTGATCGTGCGCATGACGACCATCGTGGCGCACATCCTCATCTTTAATCCGTTCGTCATCCAGCTTGCTCAGGATCTGCTCCGGCGTATGCCCAAGATCGATACCCAGATGATTGACCAGTTGCAGTTTGCCTTGCTCGTCAATACGGGCAAAGAGCGACATCTCGGTATAGGCTGGGCCGCGCTGCACCAGCGAGCCGCCGGAGTTATTACAGATGCCGCCGATGACCGACGCGCCGATACACGACGAACCAATCACCGAGTGCGGTTCGCGGCCCAGCGGTTTAAGCGCTTTTTCCAGCGAATAGAGCGTCGTACCGGGCCAGGCCAGAACCTGTTGGCCGCTATCCAGTAAGTGCAGCTTATCCAGCCGCTGAGTGCTGATAATCACAATATCGCGATCGTAGTCGTTGCCGTTCGGCGTGGAGCCTTCCGTCAGACCCGTGTTGGCGGCCTGCATTAGAATAATTTTGTCAGCGTTAACGCAGGCGTTGAGCACACGCCACAGTTCCAGTAATGAACCAGGGAAAACAACGGCCAGCGCATTGCCCTGACCGGAACGGAATCCCTTGCGATAGCGGGCGGTTTTTGCGGGGTCTGTCAGCAGGTGAGAATGGCCGACCAGGCGGGCCAGCTCATTCAGGAACGTTTTATTATCAGTCATTGTCATAGAAGACATTCTCCACTCCTTGTGGTGGGACAAAATATCAGCGTTAAGCATAGCGCTTTGTATGACAATACGCTTTCTCATTCAAATTGTCTCTGTGTTGGCGGCATTCATTTGCCGCCTTGATACCATTTGCCGGTGGTTGCGTATCCGGCTGTGCGAAAATTAAGAGAATAACCTTCGCTTTCTTCTCCTCTCGCGTTTAGGCTTATGGCAAACTGCGGTTTTTATTCTGTTTTTACCGCCTCGTCGGGATAAAGATAAAGAGAGACTCAACATGAAATGGTTATGTTCAGTAGGTGTTGCTGTGAGTCTGGCGATGCAGCCAGCATTGGCGGAAAACCTGTTTGGCAATCACCCGCTGACGCCCGAAGCGCGCGACGCGTTCGTCACCGATTTACTCAAGAAAATGACTGTCGATGAAAAAATTGGTCAGTTACGTCTGATTAGCGTCGGCCCTGATAACCCGAAAGAAGCGATTCGCGAGATGATCAAAGAGGGGCAGGTCGGGGCGATTTTCAATACCGTCACCCGTCAGGATATCCGTCAAATGCAGGATCAGGTGATGGCGTTGAGCCGCCTGAAAATCCCTCTCTTTTTTGCCTATGACGTGGTACACGGTCAGCGAACCGTCTTTCCGATAAGCCTCGGTCTGGCTTCTTCTTTTAATCTGGATGCGGTAAGAACCGTAGGACGCTTATCGGCGTATGAAGCGGCGGACGACGGCCTGAATATGACCTGGGCGCCGATGGTGGATGTCTCCCGCGATCCGCGTTGGGGGCGCGCCTCCGAAGGCTTTGGTGAAGACACCTGGTTAACCTCCATCATGGGCGAAACCATGGTGAAAGCGATGCAGGGCAAAAGCCCGGCGGACCGCTACTCGGTGATGACCAGCGTGAAACATTTTGCCGCCTATGGCGCCGTTGAAGGCGGTAAAGAATACAACACCGTGGATATGAGTTCCCAGCGTCTGTTTAATGACTACATGCCGCCGTACAAAGCGGGGCTGGATGCGGGGAGCGGCGCGGTGATGGTGGCGCTGAACTCGCTGAACGGCACGCCTGCGACGTCAGATTCCTGGCTATTGAAAGATGTCCTGCGCAATGAGTGGGGCTTTAAGGGAATTACCGTTTCCGACCACGGCGCTATTAAGGAACTGATTAAACACGGTACGGCGGCCGACCCGGAAGACGCAGTGCGCGTGGCGCTGAAGTCAGGGGTGGATATGAGCATGGCGGATGAGTATTACAGCAAATATCTGCCGGGACTGATTAAGTCGGGCAAAGTGACGATGGCGGAACTGGACGACGCGACGCGCCATGTGCTCAACGTAAAATATGACATGGGATTGTTTAACGACCCGTACAGTCATCTGGGGCCGAAAGAGAGCGACCCAGCGGACACCAATGCCGAAAGCCGCCTGCATCGTAAAGAGGCGCGGGAGGTGGCGCGGGAAAGTGTGGTGCTGCTGAAAAACCGGCTGGAAACGCTGCCGCTGAAAAAATCGGGCACCATTGCCGTTGTTGGGCCGCTGGCCGACAGCCAACGTGATGTAATGGGAAGCTGGTCTGCTGCTGGCGTCGCGGATCAGTCGGTGACGGTGCTGGCGGGTATTCAGAATGCCGTCGGCGATGGGGCGAAGATCCTCTATGCCAAAGGGGCTAATATCACTAATGATAAAGGCATCGTCGATTTCTTAAACCTGTATGAAGAGGCGGTGAAAATCGATCCGCGCTCACCGCAGGCGATGATTGATGAGGCGGTGCAGGCGGCGAAACAGGCCGATGTAGTGGTCGCGGTAGTAGGCGAGTCGCAGGGGATGGCGCATGAAGCCTCCAGCCGTACCGATATCACCATTCCACAGAGTCAGCGCGACTTAATCACCGCTCTGAAAGCCACCGGTAAGCCGCTGGTACTGGTATTAATGAACGGCAGACCGCTGGCGCTGGTAAAAGAAGATCAACAGGCCGATGCGATTCTGGAGACCTGGTTTGCCGGGACGGAAGGCGGCAACGCCATTGCCGATGTGCTGTTTGGCGATTACAACCCGTCAGGCAAACTGCCGATGTCCTTCCCGCGTTCGGTGGGACAAATTCCGGTCTATTACAGCCATCTCAATACGGGACGCCCGTATGATCCTGAAAAGCCAAACAAATATACCTCACGGTATTTTGACGAAGCGAATGGCCCGCTCTATCCGTTTGGTTACGGTCTGAGCTACACCACATTTACGGTGTCTGACGTTACGCTCTCCGCGCCGACAATGAAACGCGATGGCAACGTCACGGCCAGCGTAGAGGTCACGAATACCGGTAAACGCGAAGGGGCAACGGTCATCCAGATGTATTTACAGGATGTCACGGCGTCGATGAGCCGCCCGGTGAAACAGTTAAAAGGCTTTGAAAAAATCACCCTCAAGCCGGGCGAAAGTAAAACCGTGAGTTTCCCGATTGATATCGACGCGTTGAAGTTCTGGAATCAGCAGATGAAATATGACGCGGAACCCGGCAAGTTCAACGTCTTTATCGGTGTGGATTCCGCTCGCGTTAAACAGGGAACGTTCGAACGACTGTAAGCCTGCCGTCAACAGGGCGCGATATCAGCGTCCTGTTTGGCAATGTCTTTTCCTGGCCACCCTTTTATTGCCAGCCACGTCACTTAACCTGCCGGAAAATCCCAGGTTAAACGCAGACTTTTCAGCTATGCTTTTTTCTCAAGTCTCTGAAAAAGGCCGTAAAAGGATGAGGAAAGCATCATGACGATCACAAAGCTATGGGTAAGTTCGCTGGCGTTGCTGGCGACGGTGAGTTTACCTCTACAGGCGGCATCGCCCGTGACGGTCGGGTCAAAGATTGATACCGAAGGCGCGCTGCTCGGCAACATGATTTTGCAGGTACTGGAAGGCCACGGCGTTAAAACGGTCAATAAAATTCAGCTCGGGACGACGCCAGTCGTTCGTGGCGCAATTACCGCCGGAGAGCTGGATATCTATCCGGAATACACCGGTAACGGGGCGTTCTTTTTTAAAGATGAAAACGATCCGGCATGGAAGAATGCAAAGCAAGGCTTTGAGAAAGTCAAAAAACAGGATGCGGAGCAGAATAAGCTGGTCTGGTTGACGCCTGCGCCGGCAAACAACACCTGGACCATAGCGGTACGCCAGGACATCGCTGAAAAAAATAAACTCTCCTCGCTTGCCGATCTCAGCCGTTATCTGAAAGAGGGCGGCACTTTTAAACTGGCGGCGTCTGCGGAATTTATCGAACGGGCGGATGCGCTACCGGCATTTGAAAAAGCCTATGATTTTACCTTGAATCAGAACCAGCTATTGTCGCTGGCGGGCGGCGATACGGCGGTAACGATCAAAGCCGCCGCGCAACAAACATCCGGCGTTAACGCCGCGATGGCGTATGGTACCGACGGCCCGGTCGCCGCGCTGGGTCTGCAAACCCTGAGCGACCCGAAAGGCGTCCAGCCTATCTATGCGCCCGCGCCGGTAGTGCGTGAATCGGTATTGCAGGCCTATCCGCAGATAGCCGACTGGCTGCAACCCGTTTTCGCCAGCCTTGATGAGAAAACGCTGCAACAGTTGAACGCCAAAATCGCCGTAGAAGGACTGGATGCGAAAAAAGTCGCCGCAGATTACCTCCGACAAAAAGGGTGGGTGAAGTAATCTGTGAGTGACGTTGCCAAAATCACGGTTAATCGTGTGCTGTTGCTGTTGGTTGTTCTGACCCTGCTTGCTGTCGCGCTGCCTTTCATTAATTACGCCCCGAATCGTCTGGTGAGCGGCGAGGGGCGCCAGTTATGGGAGATCTGGCCGGCGACCATCTGGATGCTGACTGGCGCGGGATGCGCGCTGTTTACGCTGTGCTTTGTACCCGGTAAACGCGGCAGCGTACTGACGCTGATGGTGGCGCAGACGCTCTTCATTGTCATGCTGTGGGGCGTCGGCAGGGCGGCGACGCAGTTGGCGCAGGAGGGCAGTCCGCTGGCGCGCACCAGTCTGGGAAGCGGATTGTGGCTCGGCCTTGGTCTGACGCTGCTGGCCTGTAGCGATGCGATCCGCCGTATTACCGTTGGGCCGCTGTGGCGCTGGTTGCTGCACGCGCAAATTGTCATTGTACCGCTGGCGCTGCTGTTTTCAGGCACGTTCGACAACCTCTCGCTTCTGAAAGAGTATACCAATCGCCAGGATGTTTTCGATGCCGCGCTGGTGCAACATTTGATGTTACTGGCGGGCACGGTGCTGCCGGCGCTGGCGATCGGGCTGCCGTTGGGCGTCTGGTGTTATTTTTCCGCCTCGCGCCAGGGGCCGGTGTTTACCGTACTGAATGTGATCCAGACCATTCCTTCCGTTGCGCTGTTTGGCCTGCTGATTGCGCCGTTGGCCGGACTGGTGAAACAGTTTCCGTGGCTTGCCACATTCGGCGTCGCGGGAACCGGCATGACGCCTGCGCTGATAGCGCTGGTGCTCTATGCGTTATTGCCGCTGGTGCGCGGTGTGGTCGCCGGGCTCAACCAGGTGTCGCGCGATGCGCTGGAGAGCGCAAGAGCGATGGGGATGAGCAGCGGTCAGCGCTTCAGGCATGTGCAACTGCCGCTGGCGCTGCCGGTCTTTTTACGTAGCCTGCGGGTAGTAATGGTACAGACAGTGGGAATGGCCGTCGTCGCCGCGCTGATTGGCGCGGGAGGCTTCGGCGCGCTGGTGTTTCAGGGGCTATTGAGCAGCGCCATTGATTTAGTCTTGTTGGGCGTCATTCCGGTGATTGCGCTGGCGGTAGTGATCGACGCGCTGTTTGATTTAGGGATCGCGTTTCTGAAGGGAGCAACCGATGATTGAATTTAACCATGTCAGTAAAACCTTCGGCGATCAACAGGCAGTCAGCGACCTCAATTTGCACTTTAGCGAAGGCAGCTTTTCGGTGTTGATTGGTACCTCCGGTTCGGGGAAATCGACCACGCTGAAGATGATTAACCGACTGGTAGAGCATGATAGCGGAACGATCCGTTTTGCCGGAGAAGAGATCCGCAGCCTGCCGGTGCTTGAACTGCGCCGTCGCATGGGCTATGCCATTCAGTCTATCGGCCTTTTTCCCCACTGGACGGTGGCGCAAAATATTGCCACCGTGCCGCAACTACAAAAGTGGTCGTGTGCGCGGATTAACGATCGTATTGACGAACTGATGGCATTATTAGGTCTGGAAAGTGCGCTGCGCGATCGCTATCCGCATCAGCTTTCCGGCGGGCAACAGCAGCGGGTCGGCGTCGCGCGCGCGTTGGCTGCCGATCCGCAGGTGTTGCTGATGGACGAACCTTTCGGCGCGCTTGATCCGGTGACGCGCGGCGCATTACAGCAGGAAATGACTCGTATCCATCGACTGCTGGGACGCACCATCGTACTGGTGACGCACGATATCGACGAGGCGTTACGCCTCGCCGACCATCTGGTGCTGATGGACGGCGGCAACGTTATCCAACAGGGATCGCCGCTTTCTATGCTGACCTCGCCGGAAAATGATTTCGTGCAGGCGTTTTTTGGCCGCAGCGAGCTGGGCGTAAGACTGCTTTCGTTACGTAGCGTAGGCGATTATGTACGCCGGCATGAACAGCTCAGCGGCGACGGGCTGGTGGAAGAGATGACGCTACGCGATGCGCTATCGATGTTTGTCGCCCGTCGGTGCGACGTCCTGCCGGTGGTGAATCAGCAGGGCGAGCCCTGCGGTACGCTCCATTTCCGCGATCTGCTTTCGGAGACGTCCCCCCGTGAAACGCCTGTGTGATCCGCTTCTCTGGCTTATTGTTCTGTTCTTGCTTCTGCTGTTTGGATTGCCTTATAGCCAGCCGCTCTTCGGCGCGCTGTTTCCCGATTTGCCGCGCCCGGTCTACCAACAGGAGAGTTTTGCCGCCCTCGCGCTCGCCCATTTCTGGTTGGTGGGCATCTCAAGTCTGTTTGCCATCGTGGCGGGTGTCGGCGCAGGGATTGCGGTCACGCGAGAAAGTGGGAAAGAGTTTCGTCCCCTGGTGGAGACTATCGCCGCCGTCGGCCAGACCTTTCCGCCGGTCGCGGTGCTGGCGATCGCGGTACCCGTCATGGGTTTTGGTCAGCAACCGGCAATTATCGCCTTGATCCTGTACGGGGTGTTGCCCATCCTGCAGGCGACCCTGGCGGGACTGGGCGCGGTGCCTGCCAGCGTGATGAGTGTTGCCAGCGGTATGGGAATGAGCCGTCGCCAACAGTTGTATCAGGTTGAGCTGCCGCTGGCCACGCCGGTGATTCTGGCGGGCATCCGCACCTCGGTGATTATCAATATTGGTACGGCGACCATCGCTTCAACGGTGGGGGCCAGTACGTTAGGCACGCCGATCATTATCGGGCTTAGCGGATTTAATACGGCCTATGTTATCCAGGGGGCGGTGCTGGTGGCGCTGGCGGCGATCATTATCGATCGCCTGTTTGAAAGGCTGACGCGCGCGCTTACCCGGCACGCAAAATAAAGCTGTAACCTGCCAGCATCACGCCGCCGATACCGCCGATAGCCATCAGCAGGAAAAGTGCGATCACCCCGATTTTCGCTACGCGCATTATGTACTCCTTATGTTAATAAAAGGAGTATACATTAAAGCGAATTTGTTAGCTGCTGTTTAAGCGCCAAGGGGATGAATGTCGCGCCCCTGGGCGCGCCATGCCGAGAGTTGCTGCTGTTGCGCCAGCGTCTGGTTTTCTCCGCACCATACCAGTAGCGTCTTGCCGTCAAACAGTTCCGGGCGGAGCTGGCTAAGCGAGTGCGCCAGCACGTCGATACGCCATCCCTGTTGGCTGGCGACCCAACCTTCCAGCCACAGGCGGGTGGTATCATGGATATTCCAGCCGATCACCAGCGCATCTTTTCCCTGTTTCTTACGCGCAGATGCCAGGCAGAGCGCAATATAATTGATCAGGATACCGTCAAGAATGCCGAGCAGCGCCTGAAGGGCGGGTTGTTGGCACTGTAATCGTCGCCGCAGCGGGACGAACAGGTTAGTGGTCAATGTCTGGGCTGGATAATCCTGACCGCGTTCTTTGACCCATAACCGTAAACTGTGCAGATTACTGCTTTGCAGGTAGTGCAGCAGGATCTCCTGCTGTTCGCGCCAGCCGTTAGGTTGTTCGCTACTGTCGCTACTGAGCAGCACTTTGACTTTGCTGACCTGAACGCCGTTATCTATCCAGCGCTTGATTTCGCGGATTCTGTCGATATCGGCATCGTTAAACAGGCGGTGACCGCCATCCGTTCGCTGTGGTTTTAAAAGTCCATAACGTCTCTGCCACGCGCGCAACGTGACAGGATTGATATCACAAAGCAAAGCCACTTCACCAATTGTGTAAAGCGCCATCGTTTCACCCTTGCTCGCGCGGTCCCGGTTTAACTTTAGACGCTCTTTTACGAACCAGGAAGTTTTGCCTGTTTTTTATGCACTAAAACGGCAGGTAGCAGGTCGCGGCGGGGCGTTTAAGTGATCGTACTCACGAATTCATATTTTTATGCAACAGTTCAAAGAAAGTTAATCGTACTCAATGTATGTTACGCGCTTTTAATTGAAGTGTGGTTTGCGGGTATGTACGAGTTTAATCTGGTGTTGCTGCTGCTTCAGCAGATGTGCGTGTTTTTGGTCATTGCGTGGCTAATGAGCAAAACGCGCCTGTTTATCCCGCTTATGCAGGTCACGGTTCGTCTGCCGCACAAACTTCTGTGTTACGTCACGTTTTCTATCTTCTGCATTATGGGCACTTATTTTGGGCTGCATATCGAAGATTCGATTGCCAATACCCGCGCGATTGGCGCGGTGATGGGCGGCCTGCTGGGCGGGCCGATCGTCGGTGGGCTGGTCGGTCTGACCGGTGGGTTACATCGGTATTCTATGGGCGGTATGACGGCGCTGAGCTGTATGATTTCCACCATCGTCGAAGGGCTGCTGGGCGGATTGGTACACAGCGTTCTCATACGTCGCGGACGCCCGGACAAAGTGTTTAGCCCGCTGACGGCGGGAGCGATTACGTGTGTTGCCGAACTGGTGCAGATGCTGATCATTTTACTGATAGCCCGGCCGTTTGACGATGCCCTGCATCTGGTCAGTAATATTGCCGCGCCGATGATGGTGACGAATACCGTCGGCGCCGCGCTGTTCATGCGTATTTTGCTCGATAAGCGCGCCATGTTTGAAAAATATACCTCGGCATTTTCTGCTACCGCGCTGAAGGTCGCCGCGTCAACAGAGGGGATTCTGCGTCAGGGATTTAACGAAGTGAACAGTATGAAGGTGGCGCAGGTGTTATATCAGGAGCTGGATATCGGCGCCGTCGCCATCACCGATCGCGAAAAACTGCTGGCTTTTACTGGTATTGGCGACGATCACCATCTACCGGGAAAACCCATTTCATCAGGTTATACGCTGAAAGCGATTGAAACCGGAGAGGTGGTTTATGCTGATGGCAACGAAGTGCCGTATCGCTGTTCGCTACACCCGCAGTGTAAACTCGGTTCGACGCTGGTGATCCCGCTGCGTGGCGAAAATCAGCGAGTAATGGGCACCATTAAATTGTACGAAGCGAAAAACCGACTGTTCAGCTCAATTAACCGCACTCTGGGGGAGGGTATTGCGCAGCTTTTATCCGCGCAGATCCTGGCCGGGCAGTATGAACGGCAGAAGGCGCTGCTGACGCAGTCAGAGATCAAGCTGTTGCACGCGCAGGTGAATCCGCATTTTCTGTTTAACGCGCTGAATACCATTAAAGCGGTGATTCGCCGCGACAGCGAACAGGCCAGCCAACTGGTGCAGTACCTTTCGACCTTTTTTCGCAAAAATTTAAAACGCCCGTCGGAAATCGTCACGCTGGCTGATGAAATTGAACACGTGAACGCTTATCTGCAAATTGAAAAAGCGCGTTTTCAGTCGCGTTTGCAGGTTCAGCTTGATGTGCCACCGACGCTTTCACGTCAGAAATTGCCTGCGTTTACGTTACAGCCGATTGTTGAGAACGCTATTAAACATGGCACGTCGCAACTGCTTGATACTGGCAATGTTGCTATTCGCGCCCGGCGCGAAGGGCAGCATTTGATGTTAGATATTGAAGATAATGCGGGGCTGTATCAGCCTTCCGCCAGCAGTTGCGGGCTGGGGATGAGTCTGGTGGATAAACGTCTGCGCGAACACTTTGGCGATGATTATGGCATTAGCGTGGCCTGCGAGCCGGACTGCCTTACCCGAATTACATTACGACTTCCACTGGAGGAGGACGCATGATTAAAGTGCTGATTGTGGATGATGAGCCGTTAGCGCGGGAAAATCTGCGGATTCTGCTTCAGGGGCAGGATGACATTGAGATTGTGGGGGAGTGTGCGAACGCGGTAGAAGCGATTGGCGCGGTACATAAGTTGCGACCTGATGTGCTGTTTCTGGATATTCAGATGCCGCGTATCAGTGGACTGGAGATGGTCGGCATGCTTGATCCGGAACATCGCCCGTATATTGTTTTTTTGACCGCATTTGATGAATACGCCATCAAAGCCTTTGAAGAACACGCTTTTGATTATCTGCTCAAGCCGATAGAAGAGAAACGGCTGGAGAAAACGCTACATCGTCTGCGTCAGGAACGCAGTAAACAGGATGTTTCGTTGTTGCCGGAAAACCAGCAGGCGCTTAAATTCATTCCCTGTACCGGACACAGTCGGATCTATTTATTGCAAATGGATGATGTTGCCTTTGTCAGTAGCCGTATGAGCGGCGTTTATGTTACCAGCAGTGAAGGGAAAGAGGGGTTTACCGAGCTGACGCTGCGCACGCTGGAAAGCCGGACGCCGCTACTGCGTTGTCATCGTCAGTTTCTGGTAAATATGGCCCATTTGCAGGAAATTCGGCTGGAGGATAATGGGCAGGCAGAGCTGATTTTACGCAACGGCCTGACGGTTCCGGTAAGCCGTCGCTATCTAAAAAGTTTAAAAGAGGCGATTGGCCTGTAAAAGACTGTTAGAATATCGTTTTGCCATAGAAACGACCGAAGGCCTCATGCTGAGTAACGATATTCTGCGTAGCGTACGCTACATTTTAAAAGCTAATAATACCGATCTGGCGCGTATCCTGGCGCTGGGTAACGTTGATGCTACACCGGAGCAGATTACGGTCTGGTTGCGCAAAGAAGAGGAAGAGGGTTTTCAGCGTTGCCCGGATATCGTGTTGTCCTCATTTCTCAATGGCCTCATTTATGAAAAACGCGGCAAAGATGAGGCGGCGCCTGCGTTGACGCCGGAACGCCGTATCAACAACAATATGGTGCTGAAAAAGCTGCGTATTGCCTTTTCGCTAAAAACGGATGATATCCTGGCGATACTTACCGGTCAGTTGTTCCGCGTCTCGATGCCAGAGATCACCGCTATGATGCGCGCGCCGGACCATAAGAACTTCCGCGAATGCGGCGATCAGTTTCTGCGTTATTTCCTGCGTGGTCTGGCGGCCCGTGAACACGCGGCGAAAGCCTGAGTTGGATTGTCTTTTCTGTCTGAAGTGATGCGATGTCGGTGTTTTATCCGGCCTACAAATGCTGTTTCTGAATGTAGGCCTGATCAGCGCAGCGCTATCAGGCAATACAATGCCGACACGATGTACGTTGTCAGCACGCCTGTCGGTTATTTCGCTTCTTTAAAACCAGCGGCTTCCAGCAGCGTCTGGGGCGGTTTCATGCCGATACCCTTACTGGCATCGCCGGACGCCATCGTCCCTGAAATTCCCTGTAACGCCTTAAAGTTCACTTTTTCCATATCCACAGAGACGTTTTCCTGCGCAATTTAGCAGTCCGGATAGGGAGTCTTAGCGCTATTGCTTATGAAGGAAAAAGTTAAAACGCGGCGGGTGGGGCGATAGTGGATGCCAGGCCGGACTAAGCTGATAAAAAAGCCGGGGCATGCCCCGGCTTGTTGCTTATTTCACCTGCTGGCCAGGCTTTGCGCCGTCATCAGGGCTTAACAGGAAGATGTCTTTCCCGCCAGGGCCTGCCGCCATCACCATTCCCTCGGAGACGCCAAAGCGCATTTTGCGCGGCGCGAGGTTGGCGACCATTACCGTCTGGCGACCGATCAGCGCCTGCGGGTCCGGGTAGGCGGAACGAATGCCGGAGAAGACGTTACGCTTCTCGCCACCCAGATCCAGCGTCAGACGCAGCAATTTGTCGGAGCCTTCCACAAACTCGGCGTTTTCAATCAGCGCCACGCGCAGATCGACTTTCGCAAAATCGTCAAAGGTGATGGTTTCCTGAATCGGGGAGTCTGCCAGCGGGCCGGTCACCGGCGCTACCGCCGCTTTCACTTCTTCTTTTGAGGCGTCGACCAGCGCTTCGACCTGCTTCATGTCGATGCGGTTATACAGCGCCTTGAAGGCGTTGATTTTATGGCCCAGCAACGGCTGTTGAATACCCTCCCAGCTCAGTTCGCAGTTGAGGAAAGCCTCAACGCGTTCAGAAAGCGTCGGCAGCACTGGTTTCAGATACGTCATCAGCACGCGGAACAGGTTGATGCCCATGGAACAAATGGCCTGCAGGTCAGCGTCGCGGCCTTCCTGTTTAGCAACCACCCACGGCGCTTGCTCGTCAACATAACGGTTAGCGACGTCGGCCAGCGCCATAATCTCACGGATAGCTTTGCCGAATTCACGGCTTTCCCATGCTTCGCCAATCACCGCAGCGGCGTCAGTAAAGGTTTTATACAATTGCGGATCGGCCAGTTCAGCCGCCAGCACGCCGTCGAAACGCTTATTGATAAAACCGGCGTTACGCGAGGCCAGGTTGACTACTTTATTGACGATATCGGCATTGACGCGCTGGACAAAGTCTTCCAGGTTCAGATCGATATCATCAATGCGCGACGAGAGCTTCGCGGTGTAGTAATAGCGCAGGCTGTCGGCGTCAAAGTGTTTCAGCCAGGTGCTGGCCTTAATAAAGGTGCCACGCGATTTGGACATCTTCGCGCCGTTCACCGTGACGTAGCCGTGAACGAACAGGTTGGTCGGCTTACGGAAGTTGCTGCCTTCCAGCATGGCAGGCCAGAACAGGCTGTGGAAATAGACGATGTCTTTGCCGATGAAGTGGTATAGCTCGGCACTGGAGTCTTTTTTCCAGTACTCTTCAAAGCTGTTCATGTCGCCGCGCTTATCGCACAGATTTTTGAAGGAGCCCATGTAGCCAATCGGCGCGTCCAGCCAGACGTAGAAATATTTGCCCGGCGCGTTCGGGATTTCGAAACCAAAATACGGCGCGTCGCGGGAAATGTCCCACTGCTGCAGGCCGGACTCAAACCACTCCTGCATTTTATTCGCCACCTGCTCCTGTAGCGCGCCGCTGCGGGTCCACGCCTGTAGCATTTCGCTGAATGACGGCAGGTCAAAGAAAAAGTGCTCGGAGTCACGCATTACCGGCGTTGCGCCGGACACCACCGATTTCGGCTCGATAAGTTCAGTCGGGCTGTAAGTTGCGCCGCACACTTCGCAGTTATCGCCGTACTGGTCCGCAGATTTACATTTCGGGCAGGTGCCTTTCACAAAGCGGTCCGGCAGGAACATGCCTTTTTCCGGATCGTAGAGTTGAGAGATGGTACGGTTCTTAATAAAACCGTTCTCTTTCAGGCGACCATAAATCAGCTCGGACAGCTCGCGGTTCTCATCGCTGTGCGTTGAGTGATAGTTGTCATAGCTGATATTAAAACCGGCAAAATCGGTCTGGTGCTCCTGGCGCATTTCACCGATCATTTGCTCCGGCGTAATACCAAGCTGCTGCGCTTTCAGCATGATCGGCGTGCCGTGAGCGTCATCGGCACAGATGAAGTTAACCTCGTGGCCGCGCATTCGCTGGTAACGGACCCAGACATCAGCTTGGATGTGCTCCAGCATATGGCCGAGGTGGATAGAGCCGTTGGCGTACGGCAGCGCGCACGTTACCAGAATTTTCTTCGCGACTTGAGTCATAGTAGGTATTACTTCTTCTGTTGTAAAAAAGGGCTTTGATAGTACCAAAATGGTAATTACTGCGCCAAGCGATAAGGGCATTTATCCGTAAATGAATAATTGTTACCGCTGGAGTAAACTACAAAGTTACAATCGTACTTTTCAGAACTACAAAAGGAGTCGGGATGAACGAACAATCCCAGGCCAAATCACCAGATACTCTGCGAGCGATGGTCGCCGGGACGCTGGCGAATTTTCAGCACCCAACCCTGAAGCATAACCTCACCACGCTTAAGGCGTTGCACCACGTCGCCTGGATGGACGATACGCTGCACGTTGAGCTGGTCATGCCGTTCGTCTGGAACAGCGCGTTTGAGGTATTAAAAGAGCAATGCAGCGCCGATCTGTTACGTATTACAGGCGCAAAAGCGATCGACTGGAAATTGTCGTATAACATTGCGACGCTGAAACGCGTCAAAAATCAGCCTGGCATTAATGGCGTGAAAAACATCATTGCCGTGAGTTCCGGTAAAGGCGGGGTGGGTAAATCGTCTACGGCGGTAAACCTGGCGCTGGCGTTAGCGGTTGAAGGCGCAAAGGTCGGGATTCTTGATGCCGATATTTACGGTCCGTCGATCCCAACCATGCTTGGCGCAGAAGATCAGCGCCCGACATCGCCAGACGGTACGCATATGGCACCGATTATGTCTCACGGCCTGGCGACCAACTCGATCGGCTATCTGGTGACTGACGATAACGCGATGGTATGGCGCGGCCCAATGGCCAGTAAGGCGCTGATGCAGATGTTGCAGGAGACGCTGTGGCCGGATCTGGATTATCTGGTACTGGATATGCCGCCGGGAACCGGGGATATTCAGTTAACGCTGGCGCAGAACATTCCTGTTACCGGCGCGGTCGTGGTCACTACGCCACAGGATATCGCGCTGATCGACGCCAAAAAAGGTATCGTGATGTTCGAGAAGGTGGAAGTGCCGGTGCTCGGCATTGTGGAAAATATGAGTATGCATATTTGTAGCAACTGCGGCCATCACGAACCGATCTTCGGCACGGGCGGCGCGCAGAAGTTGGCGGAGAAATACCACACTCAGCTTCTGGGACAGATGCCGCTGCATATCAGTCTGCGCGAAGATCTCGATCGCGGTACGCCGACGGTGGTTAGCCGTCCGGAGAGCGAGTTTACCGCGCTCTATCGCGAACTGGCCGATCGCGTCGCGGCGCAGCTTTACTGGCAGGGGGAAGTGATTCCGGGTGAAATCGCCTTCCGCGCGGTGTAAGCACTCTAACGTATTCCAAAGAGAATATGACATTCACTGCATTAATATATATTGATGCGGTGAATGCATTAAATAAATAATAGCGCTCGTATTGTTAATTCCTGCTAAAACAGGCAGGCGTTTATCTGAAATAATCGACAAAAACATTATTTGAATTGATCATATCTATCCTACTGATTTATTTTTTCAATTGGTTTTAAGGTGCCGATACGTCCATACTGCTTATCAGGACGGCCTGCATATTGTTTGACGTTCATCAGAGGAACAATTACTCACTATGAAAAAATATTTGCTGATGGGAATTATAGTCTCGGCTTATGGAATAAGCGTCCCTGTTTTTGCTTCCGATACCGCAGCATTAACCATCAGTGGAAAAGTGACCGCGCCGACGTGCAGCACGGAAGTGGTTAACGCGCAGTTGCAGCAGCGTTGCGGCAACACCATCCACGTTTCAACACTGCAACCACCCGCCGCCACACCGGTGAGAGGTGTGACGACGCAGCTATACACAGTGCCCGGTGATAACGACCGCCAGATTATTGTTAGTCGTTACGACTAATCTATATTAATACTGCTTGCCCACATCATTAATATCAATGATGTGGGTTTTTTTATTTATATTATTTATATTTAAGAGCAGTAAATTTCGGAAATTAATAAGTTTACAAAATAATGATAAGCAATAATTATTTGTTGCGATTATATTACAATCTGTAAATTGCTTTAAATCAATAAAACATCGCGTTTACATTGCGGTAACTTCCCATCTATGAGAATTTTCTTCGCAAGGGTTAATAACTCTTAACAAATAGAAATTACTTCATTAAGGAAGAGATTATGAAACGTTTACTTATTGCTGCTTCTGTATTGTCTGCTATATTTATGAGCGCTGGGGTTTTCGCTGCTGATTCTGACCAGGGTGAATTAATTATTACCGGTAAGGTTGTGGGAACTACCTGTAAATTTACCGGGGAGACTACCGCCACTATTGGTATGAACCAGATTGGTGTTGATCGCTTAAATGGACTAAATGCTGGTGATGTTTATGAAGGATATTCAAATAAAACCACCGCGCCGCTGACGGTTGAATGTACCGGGGATAAAGCACCACGTATTACTTTTTCCAGCTCACAATTTGATAGTACGCGTAACTTTATTACCCGTAATACGGCATCGGCTAACGGCGCTGGTTTTGTAGTCTACTATGGTGAGGGCTTTACTCAGCGGGTTAATCCTGATGATGGCATTGAGTTAACAAAGACAGCAGATAATAAATATACGTTGAATTTTAGCGCGCGTTATGCAAAACAAGGCACCACTGTTACCGCTGGCGATGTCGCCTCCTCGCTGACCATGACCGTTGTTACTGATTAATCTCTCGCTTATCGGCGGCTACGGCCGCCAATTTTTTTCGATAACAAGGATAATTATAATGAAAAAACTAGTCGCATTATTGCTGGCCGGTTCGGTCATGCCCGCGTGGGGAGGTATCTATATTTATGGCACTCGTATTATTTATCCGGCGCAGAAAAAAGAGATTACTGTACAATTAATGAATGAAGGCAGCCGCAGTTCGCTGGTGCAGTCGTGGATAGATGACGGCGACACCAGCCTACCGCCGGAAAAAATTCAGGTGCCTTTCGTCATAACGCCGCCGGTTGCGAGGGTTGGTGGTGGGTCCGGTCAACAGTTGAAAATTAAACAGTTGGCGAATAGCCTGCCGAAAGATCGTGAAAGCCTGTTTTTTCTTAACGTCCTGGATATTCCGCCTAACCCAGCGGAGTCTGAAAGTCAGAACATCATTAAATTCGCTATGCAGAATCGCATTAAATTTATTTATCGCCCACAAGGTATCACTGGTGTAGGTAAAAATAGTTTTTCGTATCTGCATATCAGGTATACCAGCGGTAGTATTACTATCAAAAACAATTCAGCCAACTGGATAACTATTCCTGACGTAACAGGTAATTCAAAAATTAATAAAGAAACACTATTACTGGCACCCTGGTCGGATAAAACGGTTACTACCGCCACTGTTGTTAATTATTATAAAGTCACCCTTATTGATGATCATGGTAACTATTTGAGTGAAAAAATAAAAACTGGAAAATAGCTCAAGGACTGATTATGTCAAAGATAAACTCCATTACGCTGGCCATATTGTCAGTGCTGGTAACTTCATCCGTATGGGCGGAAGAAGAAACGTTTGATACCCACTTTATGATTGGTGGATTAAATGGCGAAAAGATTTCCCGTTATCAGATTGATGGCGATAAGCCCATGCCCGGCATGTATGAAATGGATGTTTATCTGAATAATCAGTGGCGCGGTCATTACGAAATCAATATTAAAGCCGATCCGGACGCGACATGCTTAACCTGGGCGCAGTTACAGCAAATTGGTATTCGTACCGACAATATTAAAGCAGATAAAAATGTGGATTGCGTACCGCTGCGTGCGGCGGTACAGGGCGGCAGCATTGACTATGATATCGGGCAGTTTATGCTGAATTTACGCGTACCGCAGGCATATGTGAATGAATATGAGCCAGGTTATATGCCGCCTGAAACCTGGGATCGTGGGATTAACGCTTTTTATACCTCTTATTATGCCAGCCAGTATTACAGTAATTATAAACATGGCGGCGATGATAAAAGCAGCTATGTGAGCCTGAATAGCGGATTAAACCTGCTGAGTTGGCAACTGCATTCCAATGCCAACTATACAAAAAGCAACGAGGGTAGCGGCCAGTGGAAAAGTAACACCCTGTATTTGGAACGCGGCATTCCGCAGATTCTCGGCACGCTGCGCGCCGGAGATATGTATACCGGGTCGGACATCTTTGACGCCGTGCGTTTTCGCGGCGTGCGTATCTGGCGCGATATGCAAATGCTACCAAACTCGAAACAGAGCTTTACGCCGGTAGTGCGTGGGATTGCTCAGAGCAACGCGCTGGTATCTATTGAACAAAATGGTTTTATTATTTATCAGAAAGAGGTCCCTCCCGGTCCATTCGCTATTGATGATTTGCAGCTTGCTGGCGGCGGCGCGGATTTGGATGTTAGTGTAAAAGAAGCTGACGGTTCAGTATCACATTATCTGGTACCTTATTCATCGGTACCGAATATGTTGCAAGCGGGCGTGTCGAAATATGATTTTGCTGCGGGACGTAGTCATATCGAAGGCGCGAGTAATCAGTCTGATTTTATACAAGGTAGCTACCAGTACGGTCTGAATAATTTGCTGACGATATATGGCGGGACAATGTTGTCGGATAATTACTCTGCATTTGTACTCGGTACTGGCTGGAATACGCTGATTGGCGCGGTATCGGTAGACGCCACGCGCTCGCATAGCGAACAGGATAATGGTGATGTTTTTGATGGGCAGAGTTTTCAGGTAGAGTGGAATAAATATGTTGCGCAGACCGGAACGCAGTTTGCTTTGGCAGCCTGGCGTTATTCGTCACGGGATTATCGAACCTTTAACGATCACGTATGGGCGAATAATAAAAATAATTACCAGCGCGATGAAAATGATGTGTATGACATTGCCGACTATTATCAGAACGATTTTGGTCGGAAGAACAGTTTTTCACTTAATATCAATCAGGCATTACCTGCCAACTGGGGATTTCTGGCGGTCAGCGGCCTGTGGCGCGATTATTGGGGACGCAGCGGAACCGGTAAAGATTATCAATTAAGTTATTCAAACTCCTGGCAACGTATTAGCTATACCTTATCCGTTAGCCAGACATATGATGAGGATCACCATGAGGATAAGCGTTTTAACCTGTATATCTCGATTCCGTTCTCATGGGGCGACGGTATTTCTACCCCGCGGCGCGATCTGTTCGTTTCTAACTCAACAACGTTCGATGATGACGGTTATCAATCGAATAACACCAGTTTAAGCGGCGTGGCGGGGAACCGCGATCAGTTTAGCTATGGCGCTAATCTGAGCCACCAGCGACAGGGTAGTGAGACAACAGCGGGCGGCAGTCTGGTCTGGCGTGCGCCGATAGCGACGGTGGGCGGCAGTTACAGCCAGTCGAATAAATACCAGCAGGCCAGCGGCAATATTCAGGGCGGTATCGTGGCGTGGTCCAACGGCGTGGCGCTGGTTCCCCGGTTGTCGGATACTTTTGCCATTGTTAACGCGCCGGGACTGCAGGGCGCAGCGGTGCAGGGCCATCGGTACTTAACCACGGACAGCAAAGGCTACGCTATTTATGACAGCTTAACGCCGTATCGCGAAAATATGCTGATGCTGGATCTTTCCAACAGTGATAGCGATGTTGCGTTATTGGGCAACCGCAAGGGTGCAGTGCCTTATCGTGGCGCGGTGGTACTGGCGGAATTTGAGACCGATCGACGTAAACCCTGGTACTTCCTCGCCCGGCGTCCGGATGGTTCTCCTTTATCGTTCGGCTATGAGGTAGAAGATAACGCGGGTAATAACGTCGGCCTCGTAGGTCAGGGTAGTCGGTTATTTATTCGCACCAATGATATTCCCGCGTCGGTACGTGTCGCGGTGAATAAACAGCAGAGGCAGTTCTGTACCATCACCTTTGAGAAGGTGATTAATGAGAATAAAGTCTATATTTGCCGATAAGGGATGCGTTTATGAAAAAATATGGGTTTTTGTTTTTACTATTAATCCCGCTGTTGGGACAAGCAAAATGTACGCCGAAAGGAACTACGAGCGCAACGCAACCTATTACATTGGATTTAACAACGGGATCAACAACGGTAAATTTTAATCCCAATTTACAAGGATCATTTGACTGCAATACGACAGGCGATAAAATGTACTATGCGACAAGTTTACAAGACTATATCGTTGAAATAAAAGATAGTGCCAGTAGTCAGTCAATTTTTATCAAACTGACACTTGAAAGTTCAGATTTTCCTGTTAATACAGGCAGTGATAGAATTGCCTCAGTTAAAAATTATTCGGTAGATGATACTCTGAATAATAAACAAATGACCCTTAAAGCATCGTACGTAGCCGCAATGTCATATAGTTCAGATAATGGCGAGAAAGTATACGGTAATTCGTTCAGCTTATCTAAGCCTGCGGTTAATTTTTTATCTAATAATTCATGTAACTCAAATATTTTGGCGTGGATAGTGTGTTCTGCCCTGCGGTTGTTTAGCAATGATAATGCCTACTCCCAATATTTGACGTTTACCGTCAAACACAAGCCCACCACCTGTCGTTTTTCACAGCCTACATATGAAATAAAAATGCCGGATACGACGTTAAATGAGATTTTGTCCGGCAATAACAGTAAAACGGGATCGACAAATCTGGTACTCAATTGCGACGGGGTTTATAATGTTACCACCAACCCGGTGAGTTTTAACGTGGCGCGCGGCAACTGGAACGACAACGGAACGATACTGAAAAACACGATAACCAATGGCGCCCAAGGCGTTGGTTTCCAGATTTATAACGGCACCGCCGCCACGCCGTTAAAACGGGGTGATGCTCTGATGAGCAGGTTAACGAAAATGGCGACAATCAATGATCAGTATACTTTCCCCATTACCGCGAGATACGTGCGTATAACAGGGGAAGCACTACAGCCTGGCGAAGTCCAAAGCAAAGTTATATTTGCCGTATCCTATGACTAATTAGCGTAATGATGATTTCCCCTGTTTCACGTACTTTCGTCAAGAAAGTACGTGCTTTTTTTACCGATGATAAAAAATCTCGCCGTCATAGGCTTTGATGATTTTTCCATCGGCATCGTTAATCAGCACATACGCGCCGCCCATATAGGTCCAGTGGGTACCGGCATCCGGCGCGGGCAGATTACGTAATTTCCACTGTTTAATATTGTACTCATCGGTGCGGTACATCTGCGGAACGGTATCACCGGGCTTGAAGTGTGTGAAGTCGGCAATAAAACTCTTTAACTCATATTGATCAATGCCCGTTGTCGCGGGGGCGGCCCATGCAAAACTGGTTGCAAGCAACAGCGCGCAAGGCAGCAACTTACTTTTCATACTTTTACCCTCCACATATGCGGGTCAGTTAACGTCGTGTGTATCATTTCTGCTGGTGGCGCATCTGACAAGCGCTATTTTGTTATCTCACGCCCCTTTTCGTAAAAAGTGTAAACGAAAGCGTCGTGCAGCAACATATCCGGCAGCAAGTTTGCCAGAACCGAATAGGTTTTGAGAACTATCTGATAACACTGAAATTATCATCCGCCACTGGCTGTAAATTTACATTGCCTGGCGCAGACAGTATGCTTAATAGCGAAACCCCGCTTAACACGGCGGGGCTTCACGACTCGGGGTGCCCTTCTTTATGAAGGCTGAGAAATACCCGTACCACCTGATCTGGATAATGCCAGCGTAGGGAAGTCTGACACTGCTCGTGTCCCTTCTTCACGCGGGCAGGAGCTGAACCATGCAGCCTGACCTGCACTGCCGTACGCTTGCGGCACATACGTTAAAACACTTTCGCGCGCTCTCCCCGCTTACGCACTGTATGACGAATGACGTCGTACAAACGTTTACCGCCAATACGCTGCTGGCGCTGGGCGCGTCACCCGCTATGGTGATTGATCCTGCCGAGGCCAGACCGTTTGCCGCCATCGCCAACGCCTTGCTGGTTAATGTCGGAACATTAACCGCCTCACGTGCTGACGCGATGCGTGCTGCGGTAGAAAGCGCTTATGATGCCAAAACGCCGTGGACGCTCGACCCTGTCGCGGTGGGCGCGCTGGAATTCCGTCGGCGATTTTGCCTGGAGCTCTTGTCCCTGCGCCCGGCGGCAATACGCGGCAATGCCTCGGAAATCCTGGCGTTAGCCGGCATGGCGCTGGGCGGACGCGGCGTAGATACCACTGAAGCGGCGTTGGCCGCACTGCCTGCGGCGCAGGCGCTGGCGCGTCAGATAGACTGCATCGTTGTGGTCACCGGAGAGGTAGATTACGTCACTAACGGTCAGCGCACGCTGAGCATTCCCGGCGGCGATCCGTTAATGACTCGCATTGTAGGCACCGGCTGTGCGTTGTCGGCGGTCGTTGCCGCCAGTTGCGCGTTACCGGGCGCCGCGCTGGACAATGTCGCGTCGGCCTGCTGCTGGATGAAACTGGCAGGCCAGGCCGCGGCAGTGCGTAGCGAGGGACCGGGCAGCTTCATCCCGGCTTTTCTTGATGCGCTATATCATCTGGATGTGGAGGCGCGCCAATGAAGAGAATTAACGCGCTGACGATTGCTGGCACCGATCCCAGCGGCGGGGCCGGTATCCAGGCGGATCTCAAGACCTTTTCCGCGCTGGGCGCATATGGCTGTTCGGTCATTACCGCGCTGGTGGCGCAAAATACCTGTGGCGTACAGTCCGTGTACCGGATAGATCCGGACTTTGTCGCCGCTCAACTAGATTCCGTGTTCAGCGATGTGCGCATTGATACCACGAAAATCGGGATGCTGGCGGAAACCGATATTGTCGAGGTCGTGGCGGAACGACTACAGCGCCATCATGTACGTAATGTGGTGCTGGATACGGTGATGCTGGCGAAAAGCGGCGATCCGCTGCTCTCGCCCTCCGCGGTAGAAACATTACGCGTCCGGCTGTTGCCGCAGGTATCGCTGATTACGCCTAATTTGCCGGAAGCCGCAGCGTTGCTGAATGCACCCCATGCGCGTACGGAACAGGAGATGCTGGCGCAGGGGCGGGCATTACTGGCGATGGGGTGTGAGGCGGTATTGATGAAAGGCGGGCATTTAGAGGATGCGCAAAGCCCGGACTGGCTCTTTACCCGTGAGGGCGAGCAGCGTTTTAGCGCGCCGCGTGTGAGTACCAAAAATACGCATGGGACGGGCTGTACGCTGTCGGCGGCGCTGGCGGCGTTACGGCCCCGGCATTGCAGTTGGGGAGAGACGGTAAACGAGGCGAAGGCATGGCTTTCGGCGGCGCTGGCTCAGGCGGATACGCTGGAAGTGGGGAAGGGCATTGGTCCGGTACATCATTTCCACGCGTGGTGGTAGTATACTGCCTACAGACCCGTCGTCAGGAAAAGATAAATGGAACAAGCACATACCCGGCTCATCGCGCAACTGAATGAACGAATTTCAGCGGCGGATAATACGCCGCTATACATGAAATTCGCCCAGACGGTAAAGGATGCCGTTCGCAGCGGTATTCTTGAGCACGGTAATATTTTGCCTGGCGAACGCGATCTCAGCCAGCTTACCGGCGTTTCGCGTATCACGGTACGGAAAGCGATGCAGGCGCTGGAAGAAGAGGGGGTCGTCACGCGCGCCCGCGGCTACGGTACGCAAATCAATAATATCTTTGAGTATTCCCTGAAAGAGGCGCGGGGATTTTCTCAGCAGGTTGTCTTGTGCGGTAAAAAACCGGATACGCTATGGGTTAACAAACGCGTGGTAAGTTGTCCGGATGAGGTCGCTCAGCATCTGGCGATCCCCACAGGCAGCGACGTCTTTTTACTCAAACGTATTCGTTATGTTGATGAGGACGCGGTATCGATTGAAGAGTCCTGGGTGCCCGCGCATCTGATTCATGATGTCGACGCGATTGGCATTTCTCTGTATGACTATTTTCGTCGCCAGCACATTTACCCTCAGCGTACCCGATCTCGCGTCAGCGCCCGGATGCCGGATGATGAGTTTCAGTCGCATATTCAAATGGATGGTAAAGTGCCGGTGCTGGTGATTAAGCAGGTGGCGTTCGATCAGCAGCAGCGGCCTATTGAATACAGCATCAGTTATTGTCGTAGCGACCTATACGTTTTTGTGTGCGAGGAGTAGCGCCTCGCGCGTGGGCGCGCAGTCGCCGCCGCGATGCCTGACCACCCAGCTTGCCACCGCATTTCCCAGCAGTACGGCATCCGCGAGCGACCAGCCTGACGCCAGTCCTGCCAGTACGCCGCCAGCATGGCTGTCGCCCGCGCCGATGGTATCCACCACGGTAGCCGGAAACGCTGGCACAAAGCCGGAAGATTGCGCGCTAAAATACCACGCTCCGTCTTTATCGTGGCGCACTACCAGCGGCGCGGAAAAGCGTTTTACCCATGCCTCGCCGAAAGGGCGTGTACCGGTCGCGAACCCGACGCGTTCCGCGGCGATGATTGCCTCCTGGCGATTGAGGGAGACGATGGGCCGGCAGGCCATAATGCGCGCCATTGTATCGTCTGTAATATCACCGATTCGTGGGCCAAAATCGATAAAAGGCGTTACATCGTCGACGGTTTCCAGCCACTGGATCAGTTGTTCGCCACAGGACGAGGCCAGTTGATAGCCGGACAGGTAGACAAGACT
The DNA here is from genome assembly GCF_008692785.1 of Salmonella enterica subsp. diarizonae. GTDB lineage: Bacteria > Pseudomonadota > Gammaproteobacteria > Enterobacterales > Enterobacteriaceae > Salmonella > Salmonella diarizonae. The sequence goes on along the minus strand of NZ_VXJV01000009.1, from coordinate 144,530 downwards.
GCCCCGCGGTGTCCTGAGCTGCGACAGCCAGTCCGCATTCCACTGATTTTCCACGCCGCTAAAAGACATAAACGTGCGTTCGCCATCCGGTTCGACTAACGCCAGACACCAGCCGTTATCCCCTTCAACCGCGTCAATCACGCTGGATAATCCCTCTTTTGCCAGACGGCGGCGAATCCTCTCCGCCCACACGCCCTGGCCCAGTGGCAGCGCATTGCTGGCGTCAATCCCCAGTCGTTTCAACGCCACGGCAATATTCAGCGCACAGCCGCCGACATTGACGCTCTGTTGTTGCAGTTCAATATCGCCTCCGCGACGCGGCAATGTCCAGGCGTCGGCAATGATATCGATCACTGCCGCGCCGATAACGGTGAGCGGACGCCGGGTGTGCAGGGTAGGTAATAATGTCAGCAACCGTGCGCCGTTCATAATGCCTCCCGCCGTTGACGATAACTCGCCAGCGCAACGGCATAGCGCGCAAAATCCAGCTTATTAACCTCGTCCAGCGTTTGCTTTAACTGGGGGTTAATGGCACTTACCCCGTGTAACGCGCCGCAAATGGCCGTCGCCATCGCGCCGATAGTGTCGGTGTCGCCGCCGAGGTTAGCGCATAGCACGGCACAGCGGTTAGGATCGGTATTCGCCAACTCCACCATGGCGATAGCGCAGGGAACCGATTCAATGGTGCTGGTTCCCGCGCCGATGATCTGATATAGCTGTTCGCTGGCTGATTCGACGCCGTCGGCGCGGCGGACAATTTTTAGCGCCAGTTCCAGACGTGCCGATAGCGAGGCGCTAAACGTGGTAATACGCGCTGTCTGCGCCTGATGGGCGACGGCGGGGAGCGAGTCGGCAATACTTTGCCACGTGTCGCCGTTAACCGCTCGCGAGACGGCCCAGGCGATGACCACGGCACCAGCCACCGCCAGATCGGATTTATGCGTCGGGCTGGAGGCTAACGCCACTTCTGCTATAAAGGCTGTCAGGTTGGTTGGCGGCAACAGGCAGCCCAACGGCGAAACGCGCATGGCCGCGCCGTTAGTCACGCCGTTGTTTTCCAGCGCCGCGATGGGTTTGCCGTCGCGAATCGCGTTCAGCGCAATTTTTGACGTCGGGCCGAGTACATTTTTATTGAACGCATCAAAGCGTTCCGCCCAGGCGAGGATGTTACGCCCAATAATCTCGGGATCAATGTTGCCTTCGCATTCGAGCAGCGCGTCGGCCAGGCAGAGCGCCATTGCGGTATCGTCCGTAAACTCCGCGCGGTTAAAATAGCAGGCGGCATTATTCTCTTCTGGGCCGGGCAGAAAGTGGTCAATCCAGCCGAAATGCGCTTTGACGCGCGTTCTCGGCCACAGCTCGGAGGGCATTCCCATCGCATCCCCTAACGCTTGCCCGTAAAGAGCACCGAGAATACGTTCTGCTTTCATTTTACTTCCCCTTGTGTCAACGCAATATCGCGAGTGTCAATAGCAGTGATCTCTTTGTCCGATTCGCGAAAGAAAATCATAAACAGTAGCGCGATGATGGCAATCATTACTGCGCCAAACGTCCACATGCCCGCCCAGTTGAATGTCAGACCGTTAACCGGTTGCGGATAAGCAAACATTTTTTCCATCATCACACCGCCGAGACGATAACCCAGCAGGCTGCCGAATCCCTGACAGCAGAGGGTGATAAGCCCTTGCGCAGCGGTACGCATATGAACCGGCGTTTTTTTATCGACATAAATGTAGGCGGTGACATAGTAGAAATCGTAACTTACGCCGTGCAGCAAAATACCGAGGAACAGCAGGACGTAAGTGAAATATGTCTCCGCGCCGCCATAGACAAAAAAGCCGTAGCGGATCGCGGCGGTAACAAGACCAAGCAATAATACCTTTTTAATACCAAAGCGCTTGGTGAAAAAGGGCAGCGCCAGCATAAAGAAGATTTCAGAGAACTGGCCGAGCGTCATCCAGCCGGTGGCGTTTTTCATTCCCACCTCCGTCAGATAGCCGTTAGCGAAGATGTAGTAGAAGGCCAGCGGCATCGCAAACAGGAAGGAGCAGATGAAGAAAACGAGAAAGTTTTTATCGCGTAGCAGGACCAGCGCATCCAGCCCCAGCATCACTTTAATATCCATCTTGCCGGTGCTTTTTGGCGGCGTGTCTGGCAGACAGAACGCAAATACGCCCAGCAACGCTGAACTTGCGGCGGTGATTAGCAGTGGAATGTTGGTGGGGGAAATATCGTTATAGCCTAACATTTGCGGCAGGAATCCACAGGCGAGGCCGGAGGCTATCCACCCAATGGTACCCATAACGCGAATGCGTGGAAAATCGCGTTCAACGTCCGGTACGTTAGCGAAGGCAATGCTGTTTGTCAGCGCGATGGTCGGCATATAGGTTAATGAATAGGCCAGCAGCAGCGGAAAGAATCCGGCAAAGGTGGTTTGCTGCGCCGCGAAGTACATCAGTACGGCGCCCGCGAACATCAGTACCGCCAGCACTTTTTGCGCCGAGAAAAAACGATCGGTAACGGAGCCGACCAGAATCGGCGACAGGATCGCCGCAATGGCGGTACAGGCATAAGACCAGCCTATTTCACCGGCGGAAAACCCGCTTTTATTTAGCCATAGCCACAGGGGGACGAACCAGGCACCCCAGATAAACCACTCCACGAACATCATGAATGACAGTTTAAAAGTCGTTTTCATTTTTGAATCCTTCATGACAGGTAAGGTACGCCACGACAATACCATCTAATAATACCTTTTAAATACCATTGAGCATTAATTTTGACCGATCTAACACTTTTTCGTACGTGAATCGAGCCAGCAGATAGCGCCGAAAAAATGCGCTAAAGTTGGCAAAAATGATCGGTCAGTACCAGGCTTATTGCGACCCGCAATCTGCGGGGCAGGACTATTCACCTTCCGATACCCTATCGGAACTTACGGGAGCATAGCTATGACTGATATTGCGCAGTTGCTTGGCAAAGACGCCGACAGCCTTTTACAGCATCGTTGTATGACCATTCCTTCCGATCAGCTTTATCTTCCCGGCAAGGATTACGTTGACCGGGTGATGATTGACAATAATCGTCCACCTGCCGTTCTGCGTAATATGCAGACGCTCTATAATACTGGACGCCTGGCGGGAACAGGATACCTTTCGATACTGCCCGTCGATCAGGGGGTGGAACACTCAGCCGGTGCCTCTTTTGCGGCCAACCCGCGCTACTTTGACCCAAAAAACATTGTTGAATTGGCTATTGAGGCCGGCTGTAACTGCGTGGCCTCTACCTACGGCGTACTGGCCTCGGTTTCACGGCGCTATGCGCACCGTATTCCGTTTTTGGTCAAATTGAATCACAACGAAACATTGAGCTATCCGACGGAGTATGATCAGACCCTGTACGCCAGCGTTGAGCAGGCGTTCAATATGGGCGCCGTGGCGGTAGGCGCGACGATCTATTTCGGTTCGGAACAGTCTCGTCGCCAGATTGAAGAGATCTCCGCTGCTTTTGAGCGTGCGCATGAGTTGGGCATGGTGACCGTATTGTGGGCTTACCTGCGTAATTCTTCCTTTAAAAAAGACGGCGTTGATTACCATGTATCCGCTGACCTGACGGGTCAGGCCAACCATCTGGCCGCCACGATTGGCGCGGATATTGTGAAACAGAAAATGGCCGAGAATAACGGCGGTTATAAAGCGGTAAACTTCGGCTATACCGATGACCGCGTGTACAGCAAACTGACCAGCGATAACCCGATTGATTTGGTACGTTATCAGTTGGCGAACTGCTATATGGGACGCGCCGGGCTTATCAACTCCGGCGGTGCGGACGGCGGCGACACTGATCTCGGCGACGCGGTTCGTACCGCTGTGATCAACAAACGAGCCGGGGGGATGGGGTTAATTCTGGGACGTAAAGCCTTTAAGAAATCGATAGCTGATGGCGTGAAGTTGATTAACGCCGTACAGGATGTCTATCTGGATAGCAAAGTCACCATCGCCTGAGTCCAACGAAGAAAAGCCGGATGTTAGCGCATCCGGCCAGCGGTAGGTATTATTAACGCAGCAACGGGCAGTCCGGCGGTAGCCGACAGCGTAATGCGCCTGGCAGGACCTCAATATGAAATTCTTGTCCGCTGAGTGGTTCGCCATCCAGATTAAACGTGATTTCATGCGGCGCATGAATATCAAACCACGCCGAGGTACCGTCAATAATATTCGGATTGTCATCTGACTGCGTGAGTGTGGAAAATAGCGTCGGCAGCAGCTCTTCGCCGGTAAAAATCCGTAGCTGTAACAGCCCGTCGTTAATCAGCGCGGTGGGACATAATTGCTGCCCGCCGCCGGCCTGACGACCGTTGCCGATGCCGATCACCAGCGCATCTCCCTGCCAGTGAAAGTTTTCGCCACGTATTTCGCAGCGGTCAGGTTTCAGCGTATCCATTCTCATCAGACCGTGGATAAGATAGGAGACGCCGCCCAACGCGGTCTTGAGTTTTTCTGGCGTTTCGGTGGTGATGCGGGTGCCAAAACCGCCCGTCGCCATATTGATAAAACAGGTTTTATCATTGACCCGGGCCATATCAATTTCCATCGCGTTTCCGGCAATCGCCAGTTTCAGCGCTTTGTCCAGCGCTTCAGGAATACCGGCGCTGGTGGCAAAATCGTTGGCGGTGCCGAGCGGCAAAAGGCCCAGTGCGGGGACTACGCCGTCGCGGATCTGGATGAGCGCGGTAGATACTTCATTAATGGTGCCGTCGCCGCCGCCAGCAATTACCGTTTCAACGCCCAGCCTACGGGCTTCATCAACGTAACGCTGCGCGTCGCCTTTTTCCCAGGTTACCCGAACGTGAATCTGTATGCCTTCGTCGCGAAGTAGAGTAATGGCCTCACGTAGCGGCTGATTATCAGCGCTTTTGCCATTGAGGATCAGTAAGCTGGCGGGAAAGTTAGCCATCCGTTATGCCTTAATATGTTGAACAACAACCTCCAGAAAGTGTATAGCAGAAATGAGAAAGCGAGGTCAGAACAGGATGAAAATTGAAATGTTGCGCACTTATTGCTTTACCGTTTTTCTGCCTGGTATACGCAGCGGTAAGCGAAGCATGGTTTAAGGCAAATGGCGACAAGAGAGATGCCGTTATGCGCATTGAGTATCGCTTGTGGTAGTGCAAGAAAACCACAAGGGGCAGTCAGACGCTTTCCGATATAGCGCCTTTGATAACGAAACGGAGGATTAACAAGACGACCATACGTCCGTTATCAGTATTAATATTCAAACACCACAATATCAGATAATAACCTGATATTTATTACCAAAAATACTTTTTAATAGCATAAAATCGAAATATTACTTAGACTGCTTTGGCAGAACCAGGACACACTATTAGACGCTCACTATGCTATCCATAAAACAAAGCGTATATAGATGATGGCTTAGAGAGGTATCTTATTGTCGTACTTTTACCCAAAAAGGGGCTGTGAGCTTCACTTTTCTGACAAATACAATAAGTGAAATCATACTGACATGTAGTGTTTTCTACTTAGAGAGAGAATGAAAGGGGAATTATATGAATGTTAATCCAGCGGTGAATGCGCAAACGCCATTGTTCCCTCCTTCTGAACGGCGTAATGAAGAAAAACCAGTAGCTGAAATCGTTGAATTTCACGCGTACGGCAATAAACCCAGATGTTTAATGTGCCTGGGAACCTCGGCATTGTTTACAGGTATTTTCAGTGGGGTATGCTCAGGGGCTGTCGCCAGTGTCAGTAGCGGTGCTACATATACTACCGCCCTGACGGTTTTAGGCGCATCGTTTGGCATGGGGTGTATTGGTCTAATGGGAATATGCTCCGGACTATACCTTAGCGAAAATGCCGTTAGAACCCGACCGGCCGGGCCATAAATGTGTAAACACAGCAAGTCATAGAGAAAGGATGAATTCAGGAGATGATTCGATGGTTTTAAGTGCTCAGGTCAGAGCCTTATGACTTATATGGAAATTTTTAGAGTATGAGGTTGTTATGTATTCAAGAGCCGATCACTTATTAAGAAAATTTTCACTAAAATTAAATGTAGATTCAATTGTCTTTGACGAAAACAGGTTATGCTCATTTCTTATAGATAACTGTTACCGTATCTTACTGTCAAGTACTAATAGCGAGTATATAATGATATACGGTTTTTGCGGAAGGCTTCCGGATAATAATAATCTTGCTTTTGAGTTTCTCAATGCTAATTTGTGGTTCGCAGAGAATAATGGACCACATTTGTGTTATGAGAATAACTCACAATCATTATTACTGGCTCTCAATCTTTCACTCAATGAAAGTACTGTAGATAAACTTGAGTGTGAAATTGAGGTGGTCATTAAGTCAATGGAAAATTTGTATCACATTTTACAGGATAAAGGAATAATTCTGGATACTGACTATACGTGACGATGGGAATGATGAGTAAAGCTGGGCTATAACGATTTCCTCCATGAGCTGGCAGTTAAACAGCTTGTGTTCATAATGATATTATCATGTTTAAATTCAATAAAATCACAAAATGCGTGATAATCTTGTGTAAGAGAGCCGTTAAAATAATGTCTCAACCCTTTACTGAGCCAATCATTATAGGGATCACCATAAGGTTTGCTGTGCATAATTTCGAGCCCTTTTATTAATGCTGGATGTTCGCTGCGGTTAACAGCAATAATTCCATTTTCAAGGCTAACATGATTATCTTTACGGCTTACATGAATAGCAATACCATCAGGTAAATACAAAATGCCCAGTTTATCAGTAAGTAACATGTCTGCATCAAGATATATGCACCCGCCTCCAGGTTGCAGATGATGACAACCAGGTTTGCCAGCTTCCAGAAATGCATTGCTTCCTTTTAGCATGAAAAGATTTCTGTAGAAGTCAAACCATAAGTGACCACTGTATTTATTATGCGATGAAATAAGCGTTTCCTCTGGATTGTTTTTCAAGACATCTTCCAGGCTTTTTTTTATTCCGTTAAGCAAGACTTCATCTCGTTCACTTGCTGACTGAGCTTCCAGTTTGCTGATGTTTTCTAAATAAATGGTCGTTAACTTTTTATCATACATACTATAATTAAGGTCAGAGTTATAAATAACTTTTATGTTTCTATAATCCTTTTCCAATTTAGCTAATGCTTTTTTTTGTCCATTGCTAAAATCGCCATCAACGAAAATACCGATAATTCTTTCTTTTTCTATTATAGCAGCATTGATAATATTATTAAGGTAAGGGTTTTTCTGCGTATTGATAATGGGAATTTCATTTTTACCAAATCTATCTGGATTGCGTTCAAGCCACTGAAAAACTAGCGGTGTTTGATGATCTAGTGGTAATAGAGGATAATCAACCCCAGCAAAACTTACATGGCCTGATGAAGGTGGGCTGATCGTAGGTGCGATGGTTTGGGTATTACTTTGACATGAAATCAAACCTCTAATTCTGGAAAACATTATTTTAATCCTTGCAAAAGCGGCATTAAAACGTGCCATAATCTTGTACTCTTCGATCATCAGTTTTTAACCTTAATTTAATAGGTTGTAAACTTTTTGTGTAATTTCTCATAAAGCAGTTATTGATTTAATTCATTGATTTTAAATGTAAAAATAAGAAATAAATTATATCCTGTTCCAGAATGATTTTCACACTTCTTGCCCTGATGCTATGTCATTTCCTGGTCGCCGTCAGAATGTTATGCCCTGAGTCTGACCGGATACGGGGAGGGTTATGACTTGCGGGTCGGCAATGAATAGGGAGGTCACGCTAAACTAAGTGCCCATTTGCGCTTTTGTTAATGTGGTCAATATTTAGATGTGGTGGGAAGTGCCGCTTTTTTTATGGATTACACGCAAAAAATAAGCCTGCGTAAGGGAGATTACGCAGGCCAAGGAGGTGGTTCCTGGTACAGCTAGCATTTATGGGTTATGTTTTTCAGCGCGTTGAATAATACCCGTATTGAGCGAAGCGGTATGTGATCAATTTCTAAGAATCTTCCCGCCATGAAAAAATAACCGCAATTAACTACTTAGCATGGGGGTTACGCGTTGATTCGCCTGAGAAATTACGCATCAATAGTGCGTAATCCACCCTGACATCCTGCGGGACAGGCATCCAGACGGTATAGCCGTCGCCAGGCGCCACCGGCATAGCGTCGCCTTTGGCATTCTCCATCTGTTCCAGGGTGAAATTGATATTTCCCTGTGGCGTCATCAGCTCCAGACTATCGCCGACGGAGAATTTATTCTTCACCGCCACGGCCGCCAGTTGGCCTTTACGCTCGCCGGTGAACTCGCCGACAAATTGCTGGCGTTCGGAAACGGAGTACCCGTACTCGTAGTTCTGGTAATCGTCGTGCGTATGGCGACGCAGGAAACCTTCGGTATAGCCGCGATGGGCCAGACCTTCCAGCGTTTCCAGCAGCGTGGGGTCGAAGGGTTTACCTGCGGCGGCATCGTCGATGGCCTTACGGTAGACCTGCGCGGTACGGGCGCAGTAATAAAAGGATTTGGTGCGGCCTTCGATTTTCAGCGAGTGGACGCCCATTTTCGTCAGGCGCTCCACGTGGGCGACAGCGCGCAAATCTTTTGAGTTCATGATATAGGTGCCATGCTCGTCTTCGAACGCGGTCATGTATTCGCCCGGTCTTTGGGCTTCTTCTATCATAAACACTTTATCCGTCGGCGCGCCGATACCGAGCGTCGGCTCAACGTTCTGTACCGGAATCGGTTCGTGCTTATGCACGATGTTGCCGACAACGTCTTCTTTTCCTTCCTGCACGTTATATTCCCAACGGCAGGCATTGGTGCAGGTGCCCTGGTTCGGATCGCGTTTGTTGATGTAGCCGGAAAGCAGGCAGCGGCCGGAGTAGGCCATGCATAGCGCGCCGTGGACGAAAATTTCTATTTCCATATCCGGCACCTGTTGGCGAATTTCCTCAATCTCTTCCAGCGACAGCTCGCGGGAGAGAATCACACGGGTCAGCCCCATCTGCTGCCAGAATTTTACCGTCGCCCAGTTTACGGCGTTAGCCTGTACCGACAGATGAATCGGCATTGCCGGGAAGTGCTCGCGTACCAGCATAATCAACCCGGGATCGGACATGATCAGCGCATCCGGGCCCATCTCGACGACGGGTTTCAGGTCACGGATAAAGGTTTTGAGCTTGGCGTTATGCGGGGCGATGTTCACCACCACGTAGAATTTTTTTCCGAGCGCGTGGGCTTCGTTGATGCCAAGCTGCAAATTTTCGTGATTGAATTCGTTATTACGCACGCGTAAAGAGTAGCGCGGTTGGCCCGCATAGACGGCATCGGCGCCGTAAGCGAAAGCGTAACGCATGTTTTTCAGCGTTCCCGCCGGCGAAAGGAGTTCTGGTTTAAACATCATTTTCTCGTTCTGATGACAGGTCAGATCCGCCTCACCTGATGAGGCGGCTGGAGGAGAGTCCTCACTTTAAGGGCGGGCATTGTAGCGCTGTGGCGCGGGGAGGTAAAGGATAACGCCGGATGGTGGGCGTGATAAGCGAAACGCCATCAGATAATCCTGCACGCGTCTGCTTCCCAGCGATATCCCACCCCGTAGACCGCACGTATAAATGACTGTTCGGCATCCAGCGATTCCAGTTTGCGGCGCAGGTTTTTAATGTGACTGTCGATAGTGCGATCGGTCACCACACGGTAGTCGTCGTAGAGGTGATTTAACAACTGCTCGCGGGAAAAAACTTTACCCGGTTCAAGCGATAAGGTTTTTAGCAGACGGAATTCAGCGGGGGTTAAATCCAGCGCTTTACCACACCAGGAGGCCTGAAAGCGGCTTTCATCAATCATTAACGGGCTTTCGGCATCCTGCTGCTGGAGTTCGCGCTGCGGTTTACAGCGGCGCAAAATCGTTTTTACGCGGGCCACGACTTCGCGCGGGCTATAAGGCTTACAGATATAATCATCGGCGCCGATTTCCAGCCCAAGCAGCCGATCGATCTCTTCGATTTTGGCCGTGACCATCACAATGGGGATGTCGGAAAAACGGCGAATCTCCCGGCATAACGTCAGACCATCGGTACCCGGCAGCATCAGATCCAGCAGGATCAGATCCGGCGGCGTTTGACGCACATACGGCAGTACCTTGTCGCCGTGATTGATGAGCGTGGGGGCGTAACTCGCCGCGCGTAAGTAGTCGATAAGCAACTGTCCCAGCTTGGGTTCATCTTCAACAATCAAAATGCGCGGCGTGTTTTCATCAATGGGTAACTCAGTCATACTTCTCTCTGTAAATCGCCATCCAGCGGTAACTCTACTGTAATGCTAACCCCGCCAAAAGGCGAATGAGCGGCGTGAAGATGACCGTTATGCGCGTGTACAATATTGACGCATATCGCCAGCCCCAGTCCAGAACCGCCGCTGGCGCGGTTACGGGAAACTTCTGTGCGGTAAAAACGTTCAAAAAGTTTTTGTAACTGTTCATCGCTGACGCCCGGTGCAGAATCGGCAAAGGTCAGGAATAATGATTTGTCGCGTTGTTCGGCCGAAATATGCAGGCCGCCGCCGCTGTCGGTGTAGCGCAGACTGTTTTCCAGCAGATTATTAAACAGTTGCATCAGGCGATCCGGGTCGCCGAAGATGGTCATGCTATCTGGCAATGCGTAATGTAGCGTTAGCCCTCGGCTGGTAAAACGCTCTCTGAACGCGCCGCCAGCGACTTCCAACAGGGGAACAAGATCGACGGTAGTTTTTTGGTAAGCCAGCGCTCCCTCGTCAGACAACGAAAGCTGATGCAGATCGTCAACCAGTTTGGTAAGCGTACCGACTTCCGCCTGTAGCGAGGTAACGGATTCCGGCGTGAACTGGCGAACACCATCCTGAATGGCTTCCAGTTCGCCACGCAATACCGCCAGCGGCGTGCGCAGTTCGTGGGAAATATCCGCCATAAAGTCGCGGCGCATCTGTTGGTTTTTTTCCAGCGTGCTGGCAAGCTGGTTAAAGTCCTGCGCCAGTTTTCCCAGCTCATCGGCGCTGGTTGGGGTCACGCGAGTGGTAAAATCTCCCGCCGCCAGTCTGTGCGTACCCTCGACCAACCGTTTGACCGGAGCGAGCAGGCCGCGCGCCAGCAAAAACGTCGCCAGCGCGGCCAGCAACGTTGATAACGCCACGATCATCCAACTGGCGCGCCGCTGCTGCTTATCAAAATTAATATCCGTATTGCGCGTCAGCCGCTCGACAGGAGAGGCGATAACCGCGCCGACTTCGGCGCCATTGACCAGAATGGGCCGGCGAGTACCGTCATGCGGCACCGGACCGCGTGGGCCGACCAGCACACGGCCATTTTGATCGACGACCCAGAACTGGGTGCGCCAACCGTGCGGCGGCATACCGGGGCCGGGTTTATCCCGGTCGTTGTCATGCTCAAATGAACGCAGAATCTGGAAAACGAAGCGATCGTTGTTGCGTAAAAAACGCCAGTTGCCGTGTTGCTGGTACTGGTCGCCCAGCGCATCGCCCAGCATTTGTAGCCGCTGCTCGTTACCGTGTTTGATATAGTCAATAAATCCGCGTTCAAAACTGACGCGTACGGCCCAATGCATACTGATCAGCAGCACGATGCAGGTGGCGAAAATCGCCAGAAACAGCTTGCCGGTGATTCCGGGCCGCCAGACTTTCATTACAGGCTCCTTTTACGCCGTGAAATGACCATGTTTTGCTGTGTATCGTTCGGTACGCGGGAAAAAATTATCGCCGGTAGCGCGATAATAACCGCCATACATAGCCAGGTGTACATAAAGACGTGATGTGTGGCGCTACTGTCTATACCAATATGCTGTTGACCAAACATACCCAGCAGCATTCCGGCAATAGTGACGCCGATACTCATCGAGAGCTGCATAATCATCGATAATAAGCTATTGCCGCTGCTGGCCAGCGTATCGGGAAGGTCTTTTAGCGTTAGGGTATTCATGGAAGAAAAACGCGCCGAGTTCACCATTCCCTGCAAAAGCAGTACCAGCGGCAGGAGATAATACCAGCCGAGCAGCGCGACCGACATAAACAGCAGGCTAACCAATGCCAGTCCGAGCGTGGTCGCCACCAGAACCCGACGATAGCCAAAACGGTTAACTATCTGCACCACAATCCGCTTCATTCCCATGCTGCCCAGCACCATGGGGATCATCATCAAGCCGGCATGAAACGGTGAAAAACCGAGACCAATCTGCAAAAAGACCGGCGTAATAAACGGCAGCATACCGCTGCCGATACGCCCGGCAAAACTGCCCAGCAACCCCAGTGAAAACGTGGGCGTACGGAACAATCGCAGGCTGAATAACGCGCCTGAGTTTTTTTTAGCATGAAGGAGATAGAGCAGAATTGCTGCCGCGCCGCCCGCAGCAAGTCCGGCTAATGTCCAGGACGTGATCCCCATGTTTTTACTACCGTCCAGCGCCAGCGTCAGTACCGCCATGCCGATGGCTAGCAGCAGGAACCCCGGCAGGTCAAAGCGCCGGGTTTCTATGGTGTAGTTCGGCATCAGCATAAAGGTCGCGATAGCGCCGACAATTCCTACCGGGATATTGATCAGAAAGATCCAGTGCCATGAAGCATATTCCACCAGCACCCCGCCCAGCGCGGGGCCGAGTAACGGCCCTACCTGGCCTGGCAGGGTGACGAAGGTCATCGCCGCCATATATTGCGCACGCGGCACGATTTTCATGACCGTCAGGCGTCCCACCGGCACCATCATCGCGCCGCCTACGCCTTGTAAAACCCGCGCTAATACCAGTTGATTAAGCGTGCCGGAGAGGGCGCAAAACAGCGAACCCAGAGTGAACAGCACGATAGCGGCAAAGAAAATATTACGCACGCCGATTTTATCTGCCAGCCAGCCGCTGGCGGGGAGCATCACGGCGACGGTGAGAACATATGACACCACTACCATGTGCATATGCAGCGGGCTTTCCCCCAGGCTTTTCGCCATGGAGGGCAGCGCAGTGTTGACGATGGTGGTATCCAGCGACTGCATAAAAAAGCCGAATGCCACAATCCAGAGTTGCCAGCGGGTGTTGTCAGGAAGTTCTGTCATATCTCTACTACCGGTTTGCTATTTTTACGCGAAAAACGCAGCCGCAGACGATCGAAAAAGAGGTACACCACCGGCGTGGTATAGAGCGTCAGGAGCTGACTCATGACCAAACCGCCGACAATGGTTATCCCCAGCGGCTGCCGTAATTCCGAACCGTCTCCGCCAGATAACACCAATGGCAGTGCGCCGAACAGCGCCGCCAGCGTGGTCATCATTATTGGACGGAAGCGTAACAAGCAGGCCTGGAAAATGGCTTGTTCTGGCGTCAGGCCGCCGCGTCGTTGCGCTTCAAGCGCAAAATCGACCATCATAATGGCATTTTTCTTCACAATGCCAATTAATAGCATGATCCCTATCAGGGCGATTAGGCTGAAAGGGGCATTGAAGAGTTCCAGCGCCAGAAGCGCCCCAACGCCCGCCGATGGCAGAGTAGAGAGAATGGTCAGCGGATGGACGTAGCTTTCGTACAGTATCCCCAGCACAATGTAGACGGTAGCGATCGCCGCCACTATCAAAATAAGCTGTGAATTCATGGTCTGCTGGAAGACTTGCGCCGTTCCGGAAAAACTGCCGCGTACTGTCGGGGGAACGCCAAGCTGCGTCATGGTGCGATTAATGGCTTCCGTCGCCTGCGATAACGATGTGCCGGTCGGCAGGTTAAAGGCAATCGTGGACGCCGCGGAAAGCCCCTGATGGTTCACCGACAGCGGCGCATTGGCGGGCCGCCATTGGGCGAAATAAGAGAGGGGGATCGCTTTTCCGTCACGGTTGATAACAAACATTTTATCCAGCGCGCTGATATCCTGGCTATAGCGCGGATCGACTTCCATCACCACTTTATACTGGTTCATCGGCTGATAAATGGTGGAAATTTGCCGCTGGCCGAAAGCATTATTTAACAGACTGTTTGCGGCCTGAACATCAATGCCCAGCCGTGACATGGTGTCGCGGTCGTAGATAAGGTTCATCTCCGCGCCGTTATCCTGCTGGTCGGAGTTAACGTCCGCCAGTTGCGACAGGGCCGAGAGCGCTTTGCGTATTTTCGGCTCCCATTCGCGCAGCGCCGTCAGGGAGTCAGACAGCAACGTATATTGATAACTGGCGTTAGCCTGACGCCCGCCGACGCGAATATCCTGTACCGCCATCAGAAACAGCCTGGCGCCGGGTTCTTTTGCCAGTTTGGCCCGCAGTCGGTCAATGATTTGCTGCGCCGTCTCTTTACGTTCGCCGCGCGGCTTCAGCGTAATAAACATCATGCCGCTATTCACCCGCGATCCGCCGGTAAAACCGGTGACATTATTCACCGCCGGATCGTCGCGAATAATTTTCATAAAATCCTGCAGCTTGCCGCGCATGGCCTGGAAAGAGATGCTCTGGTCAGCCTGAATACCGCCCATCAGCACGCCGGTGTCCTGCTCCGGAAAGAATGTTTTAGGAATGGCGATATAAAGCCAGATGTTCAGCGCAATGGTGCCAAGAAAAACCCCGCCGACCAGACGCGTATGGTTGAGCACCCATTTTAACGAGGTGCCGTAACCTTGTTGCAAGGCGACCAGCAGACGGCCAACGCCCCGTTTACGCGGCTGGGTGCGCGGTTTGCTTGATTTAAGCATCCAGCCGCACATCATCGGCGTCAGCGTGAGCGAGACCACCAGAGAAATGCCAATCGCCACCGAGAGGGTGACGGCGAATTCCCGTAATAACCGCCCCGGCAGGCCACCCATTAACAGCAGCGGCAGAAATACCGCCACCAGCGACAGACTCATGGAGATAACCGTAAACCCGACTTCCCGCGTACCCTGTAATGCCGCCTGCAAAGGTTTCATTCCCGCCTCCAGATGGCGGGCGATATTTTCCAGCACCACAATGGCATCATCAACGACAAATCCGGTCGCGATAGTCAGCGCCATCAGCGACAGATTGTTGAGGCTGAAGCCGCACAGATACATGGCGGCGAAGGTGCCGATGAGCGAAACGGGAACGGCGACGGCGGGGATTAGCGTGGCGCGCCCGGAACGCAGGAATAAAAACACCACCAGGATCACCAGCGCGACAGAGATAGCCAGCGTCTCTTCTACCTCTTGCAGCGACGCGCGAATCGTCGGCGAACGATCCTGGGCGATTTGTAAATCGATAGCGGCGGGGATCATTGCCCGCAGTTCCGGCAGTTTTGCCCGGATGCCGTCTACCGTCTGAATAATGTTGGCCTCCGGCAGCTTGCGAATCATCAATAAAATAGCGGGCTTAGCGTTCGTCATCCCGGCGTTACGGACATCCTGTACCGAGTCGGTGACGCTGGCGACATCGCCCAGGCGTACCGCCGCGCCGTTGTTATAGTGAATAATCAGCGGCTGGTATTCGGCGGCGGTTTTCAGTTCGTCGTTGGTCTGTATTTGCCAGCGGTGGACGCTATCTTCAATTGCGCCTTGCGGTCGGCGTACGTTGGCGCTGTTGATCGCTTCGCGGACCTCATCCAGCGAGACGCCCTGGTTAAAGAGCGCCTGCGGGTTTAAGCTTACGCGTACCGCAGGCAGGGAGCTGCCGCCGACGTCAACATCGCCGACGCCGTCAATTTGCGCGATGGTTTGCGCCAGTTGGGTAGAGGCGAAATCATACAGTTCGCCCTGTGACCAGCTATCCGAGGTGAGCGTTAAAATCATAATCGGCGCGTCGGACGGGTTGGCCTTGCGATAAGTCGGGCGGCTGGGCATTCCGCCTGGCAACACGCTTTGCGCGGCGTTGATGGCGGCCTGCACGTCGCGCGCCGCGCCGTTAATATCACGGTCAAAATTAAATTCGAGAATAATACGCGTACTGCCGAGCGAGCTGCTGGAGGTCATTTCATTGACACCAGCAATGCGTCCCAAAGAACGTTCCAACGGTGTCGCCACCGACGAAGCCATGGTTTCCGGCGAGGCACCCGGCAGCGAGGCGCTAACCATAATCACCGGGAAATCGACCTGCGGCAGCGGGGCGACCGGCAGCAGTCGAAAGCCCAGAATACCGCACAGCGTAATGGCGGCGGCAATCAAAATGGTGGCGACCGGGCGGTAGATGAAAAGGGCGAAAAAGCGCATCTACGCCTCCTCTTTATGGCGCGGAAAGCGGCTTTTCACGTACAGCGACAGGCGGTCAAACAGGAGATAAATCACCGGTGTGGTAAACAGAGTTAATACTTGACTGACCAGTAAGCCGCCCACCATCGCGATCCCCAACGGGCGACGTAATTCCGCGCCAACGCCGGTACTCAACATTAATGGCAATGCCCCGAGCAGCGCCGCCAGCGTGGTCATCAGAATCGGTCGAAAACGCAGCAGACAAGCCTGGAAGATAGCGTCGCGCGGACTCATCCCCTGTTCGCGTTCGGCGGCGAGGGCGAAGTCAATCATCATGATGGCGTTTTTCTTCACGATGCCGATCAGCAAAATAATGCCGATAATGGCGATAATATCGAGCTCGCTACCAGCGATTATCAGCGCCAGCAGCGCGCCGACGCCCGCCGTAGGCAGCGTTGAGAGAATCGTGATCGGATGGATAAAACTCTCATACAGCACGCCGAGCACGATATACATCGCCACCACGGCGGCGACAATAAGCCAGACGGTGCTGCCCAGCGCCGCCTGGAAGGCGAGCGTACTGCCCTGAAACTGCGTTGTAATATCCGCTGGCAGGGCGAGCGTTTTTTCCGTATCGAGAATCGCCTGCACCGCATCTCCGAGCGAATAGCCCTCCGGCACGTTAAACGAAAATGTCGTGACCGGGAACTGATCTAAATGATTGAGGGAGAGCGGGGCGAAGCGCTGCTCAATGCTGGCAATCGCGCTGAGCGGTACGGTGCCGCCGTCGCGACTCGTCAGGCGAATCGTCTCCAGCGCCGCCAGTCCCGGCGTGCTGGCGGTATTATGTTCCAGCACGACGCGGTACTGGTTCGCCTGGGTATAAATCGTTGAAATCAGGCGTTGTCCGAACGCGTTGTAGAGCGCGTTATCCACATCCGCCATGCTGATACCCAGACGGCTGGCGCTGTCGCGGTCGACATTCACCCAGGCCGCTAATCCCCGATCTTGCCAGTCACTGCTTACCTCAGAGAGCTGTGGCGACGACTGTAACGCGTTCAGCAGTTTTGGCACCCAGTAGCTGAGCGCATCGAGCGTAGTGGCCTGCAGGGTAAACTGATACTGGGTGCGGCTGACCTGCGTGTCGATGGTTAAATCCTGCGTCGGCTGGAGATACAGCGCCACGCCGGGAATCGTCGCCACGGCGGTTTGCAGCCGGGAAATTACCTGTTGTACGCGGTCATCACGCGCATCCAGCGGCTTGAGGTTAATTTGCAGGCGCGCGCTATTCAGCGTGGGATTAGCGCCGTCTACGCCAACAAAAGTAGTCAGGCTTTGCACCGCCGGGTCCTGTAATATCCGCTCGGCCACCTGGCGCTGACGTTGCGCCATACTGGCATACGATGACGATTGCGGCGCCTGCAGAGTCCCCTGGATAATGCCGTTATCCTGTACCGGAAAGAACCCTTTCGGGATGACTATCCACAGCATAACGCTGAGCAGGAGCGTAGCGAATGCCACGCTCAATGTGAGCCATGGATGGTTGAGCACTTTCGCTAATCCGCGTCCGTAGCTGGCGATCACGCGTTCAAACACCCGCTCGCAGGCGCGGGAAAAGCGATTTTGTTTACGCAGAGATTGCTGGCTGAGCATACGCGCGCACATCATGGGCGTTAGCGTCAAAGAGACGACGGCGGAGATCAAAATCGCTACCGCCAACGTCACTGCAAATTCGCGGAACAGTCGACCAACAATATCGCCCATAAAGAGCAACGGGATCAGTACCGCAATCAGTGAAAAGGTGAGGGAAATAATGGTAAAGCCGATTTCACCCGCGCCTTTGAGCGCCGCCGCCAGCGGTTTTTCTCCTTTTTCGATGTAGCGTGAGATGTTTTCGATCACCACGATCGCATCATCCACCACGAAACCCGTGGCGATAGTGAGCGCCATCAGCGTCAGGTTATTAATGGAAAAATCCAAAAATACCATCACCGCAAAGGTGCCGATAAGCGACAGCGGTACGGCGACGCCGGGAATAATTGTGGCAGGAATATTGCGTAAAAACAGATAGATAATCATGACGACCAACGCGATCGCCAGCATCAGTTCAAACTGGGTATCGCGCACGGAAGCGCGAATATTGGTGGTGCGATCGGACAGGACCGTGACCTTCACCGATTTTGGCAGGCTTTCGGTAAGCTGGGGCAGCATCTGGCGAATGCTGTCCGCTGTCGCAATGATATTGGCGCCGGGCTGGCGTTGAACATTCATCACGATAGCTGGCGCTTGATTCGCCCATGCGCCGAGCCAGCTATTTTCCGCCCCCTGTTCGACGGTAGCGACGTCGCCCAGTCGTACCGGCGCGCCGTTTTGATACGCGATGATAAGCCTGCGGTATTCGTCGGCAGACTGCATCTGATCGTTAGCAGAAAGCGTCACCGCCCGTTCGGGGCCATCCAGACTGCCTTTCGCCGAGTTGACGTTGGCACCGGTAATTGCGGTACGGATAGTTTCGCTGGTCAGACCGAGCGCGGCGATAGCCTGAGCATTCAGTTTTACGCGTACCGCAGGGCGCTGCCCGCCGGCAAGCGTCACCAGCCCGACACCGGAGACCCGCGAGATCTTCTGCGCCACGCGGGTTTCTACCATGTCCTCTACCTGTGTCATCGGCATCGCGTTTGAGGTGACGGCAAGCGTCATAATCGGCGGGTCCGCCGGATTGACTTTGCTGTAAATCGGCGGATTCGGCAGGTCGGAAGGCAATAAATTGGTGGCTGCGTTAATCGCCGCCTGTACTTCCTGCTCGGCAACGTCCAGCGGCAGCGTCAACTGAAACTGTAGCGTCACCACCGATGCACCGCCGGAGCTTTGCGACGACATCTGCTTAAGTCCTGACATCTGGCCGAACTGGCGCTCAAGCGGCGCGGTAACGGCGGAGGTCATCACATCCGGACTGGCACCAGGGTAGAGCGTAACAACCTGAATAGTGGGGTAGTCGACCTCCGGCAAAGCGGCGACGGGCAGGAAGCGATAGCCGATAATCCCGGCGAGTAAAATCGCCGCCATCAGCAGCGTGGTGGCGACGGGGCGCAGAATAAACAGGCGCGACGGGCCGCCCGTACTGCCCGGAGGTAATACCTGCATCAGGCGCGCGCTCCTTTTTGCCCCTCATGGCGGGAAGGTGATTTTTCATCCGCCATGGTGGTTTGCGGCTCAACAACCTCGACTTTTGCACCTTCCGTCAGCCGATCAATACCATCGGTAACGACGCGATCGCCTGCCGACAATCCTGCGCTGATTACCACGTTTCGGTTATCCTGAGTACCGACTTTTACCCGCTTCTTGCTGACGTTATTTTCGTTGTTCAGCACCCACACAAAGTGGCCCTCATTGCCCATCTGCACCGCCGCGGCAGGCACCACAACGGCATTTTGTTCGGTATCGACCAGCATCCGGGCGTTCACAAATTGATTAGGGAACAGCGTATCGTCCTGATTCGTAAAGCGCGCTTTAATTTTGATCGTTCCCGTCGTGGGATCAATCTGGTTGTCCAGACTGAGCAATACGCCTTCGCTCAATTTGTGCGAGTTAGTCCGATCCCAGGCTTCTACGGTCAGAGTTTTCCCCGCTTTTTGCGCCTGAACCACGGTCGCGATATCGCTTTCCGGCAGAGTAAAAATGAGATCAATCGGGTGCGTTTGCGTAATGACGACAATACCCGCGGTATCGCTGCTGGAAATCTGGTTGCCGACATCCACCTGTTTCAGACCCACGCGCCCCGAGACCGGGGCAGTGATACGACTCCAGTCGAGCTGTAACTGTGCGCTGGCGACATTGGCTTCATCCGCTTTAATTGTCCCCTGGGTTTCGTTGACCAGCGCCTGTTGCGCATCCAGTTCCTGGCGGGAAACCAGATTGGTTTTTGCCAGTTGCTGATAGCGCGCCAGATCCCGACGCGCATTTGCCAGCGTAGCGTTATCTTTCGCCAACTGTCCCTGCGCCTGCGCCAGGGCGACCTTAAATTGGCTGGGATCGATTTGCGCCAGCAGATCGCCTGCGTTGACCTGCTGACCTTCCTGAAAGTGCAGGGCGATGAGTTGACCGTCCACGCGGCTACGCACCGTAACGGTATTCGCGGCGGTCACGGTACCCAGCCCGCTCAGATAGCGCGGTACGGCCTGCGTGGTCGCGGTCGCGGCCTGTACCGGCGGCAGAGGGCCGTCGCGCATACCGCGGCGACCTGCGGCGGCGGTATGCGGCGCTTGCGCGGCGATGCCCGGCGCGGCGGTCGGGCTTTCGCTACGGCTATGCCAGAACCAGAATGCGGCGGCGGCCACAACTACTCCAATCGCTATTGCCCAGCGGAAAGTGTTACTGCCTTTCATCGTGATAAGTTTCTCATCCTGAAACGTTTTGCGGAATGTTGCTCCCTCTATTGTAGTCAGCAGGGAAGGGAGAAAAATGGAGGAATTATGGAACACGGTCGGGATTATTCTGAATGGCGACCCGCTTTGCGAGGCGCTACGCAACTCTCATCGGTGAAAATCGTTAACGCGTCGGAGTGCGGTAAAGTGGCGGTACGGCAATGGAAGTAAGTCACCGATTTCAGCAGGACGCTGAAACGGGAAAGCCCCTCCCGAGGAAGGGGCCAAAATAAGGAAAGGGTTATGATGAAGTTAGTCATCATACTGGTGATACTCTTAGTGATTAGCCTCCCAGCTTACTAAGACACCAGGGGGAGGAGAAATCCTCCCTTACCCTCACTCCTGACGTTAAGCCACATCAAGAATAATGTCAATCCATCAGCGCTGAGCTTGCGAGGCGCTTAGCGGAAAACAACCTCCGCCCAGCGCGCCAGTCCTGCGGTGACGGAGCCGAAATCATCGCCGCCAGCGACGGGTATGCCCGGTAGCTGTTCGGAAAGCGCTTTTTTAATCAATGGTGAACGGGCGCTGCCGCCGGTCAGATAGATGACATCCGGTTTTTCCTGCGCGCTGTCCAGCGCCAGTTGCACCTGTTCCAGAATACGCGCCAGCGGTTGATCCAGCGCCGCTTCCAGTCCTTGCTGGCTGATAGCGACCGCCAGGTCGTCGCTGATAAATGGCAGCCGCGCCGTAACATCCGCCTGGCCGGAAAGGGCGATTTTGCTCTCTTCCGCGCAGCGTACCAGGCGGTAGCTAAGCCGATGACGCCAGACCTTGAGCAGCAACGCGACCTTGTCTGCTTCACGCGCGTTGCGAACCAAATCATTCAACAGACGACCATTCGCGCTACTGTAAAAATCGCTTTGCGCCGGGACGTCGTTAATCGCGACGGCGTTCCACCACGGCAGCACCGGCAGGGCGATGCCTTTTTCGGTTTCGCCGCCCATGCCCAGCAAAGGCATCAGATTTTTAAAGGCCAGCGCGATATCCAGATCGTTTCCGCCTACGCGGCAACCGCTGTGTCCCAACAGGCTGTTTTCACGATCGGCGCGCTGACGCCACTGCGGCCCCATCAGCAGCATGGAACAGTCGGTGGTGCCGCCGCCAATATCTACGACCAGCACACGTGTCTCTTCCCGCAGAGTAGCCTCGTAGTCCAGGCCCGCCGCGACCGGTTCGTACTGGAATACCACCTCCTGAAAACCGGCGCGTTTTGCCGCCCGCTCCAGAATACCCTGCGCCTGGCGGTTCGCGTCGTCGCCGCCCAGTCCCTGAAAGTTGATCGGGCGACCAATCACCGCCTGAGTGATAGCCTCCGGTAATTGGCTGTGCGCCGTATTACGAATATGTACCATCATGGCGCAGACCAAATCTTCAAACAGCGCAACCTGCTGCGGCTTCAGGCCGCTGGCGCCTAAAAAGGATTTCGGCGATTTGACGAACCAAACCTCCTGGGGATCGTCAATATAGTGCGCCAGCGACGCCAGACCAAACTGTACGCTTTGCGCGCGAACTTCAATATCTTCCTCGCGGTTGTAGCGTATCGCGCGGCGTAGCAGCGCCTGGGTTTCTTCGTCCGTTGTCGGCACATCATGATGGCGGTACAGCCACTCGCTCACCGCTTCGCGCGTCGGCGCGCACAGCATAGACGGCAGCAATGTGCTGTTATTTTCCATTGTCAGCAACTGTGGACGTCCGTCGCGCATAATAGCGACCGAGCAATTTGCCGTACCGTAATCAAATCCTATAAACACCTTAAAATCCCCATGCCAGTGAAGAAGGGGCGTGACTTTAGCGAAATGTCGTCGCGGCGACAACTGGAATATGAAAGCAAGGCGTTAGGTGCGATTAGCGTTTATGCTGAAAGGTCAAATAAAGGAGAAAAGCATGTTTATCCTGAGCTGGCAGCCGCCTTACGACTGGTCGTGGATATTGGGTTTTCTTGCCGCGCGTGCGGTGGACGGCGTGGAAACGGTAGGCGAGGGCTTTTATGCGCGCAGCCTGGTTGTGGGCGAGCATCGCGGGCTGGTCAGCGTGAGGCCCAATCTGTCCACCCACACTGTGCGGGTTAGCGTGAGCGCCGGATTACTTCCCGTCGCGCCGGCGTGTCTGGCGAAGGTTTCGCGTCTGTTTGATCTTGACTGCCAGCCCGCACAGGTTGCCGCCGTGCTGGGGGCGCTGGGCGAGGCCAGACCGGGGCTGCGTTTACCGGGATCAGTTGATACGTTTGAACAAGGCGTGCGGGCGATACTGGGGCAACTGGTGAGCGTCGCGATGGCGGCAAGGTTGACGGCGAAAGTGGCGCGCCGCTATGGCGAGGCGTTGCCGGATGCGCCCGATTATGTCTGTTTTCCCGGTCCGGTAACGCTGGCGTTGGCCGATCCGCTGGCGCTGAAAGCTCTGGGGATGCCGCTCCGGCGCGCCGAAGCGCTGATTCATCTGGCGCAGGCGACGCTTGCGGGAAAACTGGCGCTCACCGCGCCGCCGGACATTGAGCAGAGTGTTAAAAATTTACAAACGTTTCCGGGAATTGGCCGCTGGACGGCGAACTATTTCGCCCTGCGCGGCTGGCAGGCAAAAGATATCTTTTTGCCCGATGATTACTTAATTAAGCAGCGCTTCGTCGGGATGACACCCGCGCAAATCCGCCGCTACGCGGAGCGCTGGAAACCGTGGCGTTCCTACGCGCTACTGCATATCTGGTATACCCACGGCTGGCAACCGTCAATGGATAGCGAAATAGCTGGTATTCAGTAACAAATCCAGCGGTTGCGCTTCGGCGATGGTGTCGCCATAAATCAGATCCACGCCAATACGGGAGAGCGTATCCAGCACCTGTGGGTTTTGTACCGGTCCGGCGAGCGTTTTGATGTCCAGACGCTGGGCGTGTCCCTGAATAATCGAGGCCAGCATTTCATCCATTAAACTCTCATGAACGTTGGCGATAAGGTCGCTATCCAGCAGTAAATAATCGGCGATATCCGGGGGCAGTAAATTAAACAGATGTAAATCGCGCCCGACATGGCTGAGAATAACCTGGCAGCCGCGTAACCGCAGTTTTTGCAGAGTCGCAATGGCGGTCTGTGCCTGCTTAACGATAATGTCAGCCGGAATAATCAGGTGTAACAACTGTGGCGGCAGCGGGCTATGTTCCAGTTGTTCCAGCAGTTCATCAATAAGGGTAGCGCTGCATAATCCCGCGGCGGACAGCGGCAGCGCGACGCTTAATCCTTTGCTGGCGACGGCGGTCGCCGCATGATGGAAAAACTCATGGAATACCCGTCGGTCGAGCGCATGATGCAGCGCGGAGTCGACTAATCCTGCCCGGAATGCACGTTCTTCCAGAACATCCCCTTCGCTGGTCCACAGCCTGAGTGAGACCAGCCAAAAGCTGGTGGCCTCCGGCGTACGCGGCGGTGCGACGTTTCTGGCAAGCATCAGCAGGTGGTTATTTTTAATCATATGCCACTGTTCTTCCAGCGGCATCTTTCCCGTTGAGGGGGATAATGCGTGCTGCGGTTCGTACACGGTCAGACGGCCGCGGCCGCTATTTTTCGCGGCGTAGCAGGCAATATCTGCCTGAGACATGACCTCTGTAAGCTGGCAGTTATGTTCATTTATCATTGTGATCCCGGCGCTGGCGCCGATCCGATGCAGGCGTCCTTCCCACATAAAATGATACTCATTAATGGCGTTGATAAGCCGCGTCGCGATAAAGCGCGCGCTGTCACTATTACTATCCGGCAGAAACAGCCCAAACTCGTCACCGCCCAGACGGGCTAAGAGATCGCCGGAGCGAAGCATACTGAGCATCAGCGACGCGAGCTCGCGCAACAAGGCGTCGCCGGCGGCATGACCCGCGCTGTCGTTAACCGCTTTAAAACGGTCCAGATCGATAAACACCAACGCATGATGTTGAGGCGATTCCTGTATTGTTTGCAGGCGTTGTTGAAGCCGTTTTTCAAAACTGGCGCGGTTGGCGAGATGGGTGAGGGCGTCATGGGTTGCGCTGTAGCTGAGCTGGCGTAACATTTTTCGTGATTCGGTGACATCCTGGATAACCAGAACCGAACCAATCTTATCGCCGTCAAGCGTGCTGAGCGGCGTGATATTGTAATGAATATCGTAGCTGCCGCCGTTATGACAATGGAGCACTACCTCCTGTTCCATGTCCGATCGTGACCTGTCGGCGCGATAAATATCCTCCAGCAGCGGCCCTTTATCACCTGACGTAATGCGCAGAACCGTTAATAATGGCGCGCCTAAAGCATCCTCTTGCCGCCAGCCGCTCATCTTTTCGGCGATCGGGTTCATAAAGGTGATATTCATAGCGACATCGATACACACCACCGCTTCTCCGATAGAGTCAAGAGTAATGTGCAACCGTTCTTTTTCCTGAAACAGCGCTTCGTTCGCTTGCGTAATGCGCTCCATCAACCGCTGGTTTTCCTGCTCGCTTTGCTTGAGATCGTTAATATCTTCAATCTGAGCAATAAAATAGAGAGGTTGATTGTCTTTATTACGAACCAGCGAGACGGCCAGCAGCGCCCAGACGACATCGCCGTTGCGGGTGTAGTAACGTTTTTCCATGGAATAGCTGTTGATGTCGCCGCGCACCAGCATGTTTAGCTGTTCAAGGTCGTTATTCAAGTCTTCCGGCCAGGTCAGTTGCTGAAATGTCATCGCGCGTAATTCATCCTGGCTATAGCCAAGAAAATGGCTCAGGGATTTATTGACCTGTAGCCACTGGCCCTCCGTACCGACCAGCGCCATGCCAATGGCGGAATACTCCATCGCGTTGCGAAAGCGGGATTCGCTCTCGGTGATATGTTTGCGCTCCGTGCGAAACGCGTACATCACCATCGTCATCATATTAGCGGGCAGCAGGATCATTAAAAAAGGCAGCCACGGCATATTGACCATCACGTCGGTTTTCTGCGTGGCGAGCAGCGTGGGATCATTGGCCAGCATGAGCGAGACCACGATAACGGTAGCTAAAAAAATTAAAAACGCCTCCATTCGCGGCAGGCGCACCGCACTCCACATCAGCAGGACGATAACGCACGTAAACGGCCACGGGATATAGCGCATAGCGAGCCAGCTTAGCGCCAGCGTAATGACCAGCGTCAATAGCGTTTCCAGCAACAGATGCGGGTCGCGATGACGCAACAGATAGTGTGGTTTAAACAGTAAACCTAACGGCACCAGCGCCAGCGCGCCGATGGCTTCCGATAATACCCAAATCAGAAACGCTTTCGAGGCGACCGCTTCCGGCGCTATCAGCCAAAATAACAGGCCGCCGAGTAGCGGCGGAATCACGGCGCTGCCGATAGCCAGACGGAACCAGTCATTCAAATTTTGTAAGGGGTTATACCGGGGGAGCAGTTTTCGCAGCAGTATCGCGCCAGTGGCTGCCTCGATAATATTTATTGCCGTCCAGCTAAAGTTAAGCGAGGCGGCAGGAAATAAAGTCAGTGAGGCGCCGATGCTGCCGAGCGAGCAGGCGACGGCGATCCCTGGCCACAGACGGCCCGCATGGCGGTAAAACGCTACCATCATAATGGAGGTGGGGAACCACAGCGGCGCGAGTTGGGCGCCGAAACGCGATAACGCGAGCGAAAAGAGCGTAAAGACAAACGCGACCAGGCCTAAACTGACCAGACGCAGCAGCGGGTGGGGGACGGTAACGAAAACATGTTGGGATGGTTTACTCATTACCACTCTATCCGAATCGCTGGTAACGTCGCGGAATACCGGACGCGTCAGTTTACTCTGTGATTATGCTAGTATAAACGCGTAATGATTTATACGCTGGCTGGATATAAATTGTGGTTCCCGGCGTATTACTCCTCCAGACGGGTCGATAAATCCGCTGTCCGCGTTAAAACTGAACGCTTTTACGTCGCAACGTCGAATGCACCGCCAACAAATTAACCGTGGTATAGCGCCGGACTGGTATCGCGCCGCTGAAATCCCTATAATTGCCGCGTTTGGCGTTTCGGCGCCCCCCTTCCTTACATCCAGGTTAATCAGGTCGCTAAATTTATGACTGATCAGTCTCATCAGTGCGTCATTATCGGTATCGCTGGCGCATCGGCTTCCGGCAAAAGTCTTATTGCCAGTACCCTTTACCGCGAATTGCGTGAACAAGTGGGTGACGAACATATTGGCGTTATTCCCGAAGACAGTTATTACAAAGATCAAAGCCATCTGTCGATGGAAGAACGCGTAAAAACCAACTATGACCATCCGAATGCGATGGATCACAGCCTGCTATTTCAGCATCTCCAGGCGCTCAAGCGCGGTTCGGCGATTGAATTACCGGTATACAGTTATGTTGAGCATACCCGTATGCAGGAAACGGTTCGCGTAGAACCGAAGAAAGTGATTATTCTTGAAGGTATTCTGTTACTGACCGACGCGCGTTTGCGTGAAGAGATGAACTTCTCTATTTTTGTCGATACGCCGCTGGATATCTGTTTGATGCGCCGTATCAAACGCGATGTGAACGAGCGTGGTCGCTCAATGGATTCGGTGATGGCACAATATCAGAAAACGGTGCGTCCGATGTTCCTGCAATTTATTGAGCCTTCCAAACAATATGCGGATATTATCGTGCCGCGCGGCGGTAAAAACCGCATCGCTATTGATATTCTGAAAGCGAAAATCAGCCAGTTCTTTGAATAAATCTGGCGAATTGTGTACCGTTCAGTGATAACCTGGTTAGCCCTTGATGTGCTTGATTTAAGGGCTTGATGCGCGAAAGGAGAAAGTGCCATGCGTTTATGCGACCGAGATATTGAAGCCTGGCTGGATGAAGGCCGTTTGTCTATCACCCCGCGACCTCCCGTAGAGCGCATTAACGGCGCGACGGTCGATGTACGTCTTGGCAATAAATTTCGAACCTTCCGTGGTCATACGGCGGCGTTTATCGATCTGAGCGGGCCGAAAGATGAAGTGAGCGCGGCGCTGGATCGCGTGATGAGCGATGAAATCGTTTTGCCGGACGGCGAGGCATTTTATCTGCATCCGGGCGAATTGGCGCTGGCCGTAACCTATGAGTCTGTTACCCTGCCGCCGGATTTAGTGGGCTGGCTGGATGGTCGTTCCTCGCTGGCGCGTCTGGGGCTGATGGTGCATGTGACGGCGCACCGTATCGATCCAGGCT
Organism: Salmonella enterica subsp. diarizonae; assembly: GCF_008692785.1. Lineage (GTDB taxonomy): Bacteria > Pseudomonadota > Gammaproteobacteria > Enterobacterales > Enterobacteriaceae > Salmonella > Salmonella diarizonae. The sequence continues at coordinate 116,785 of NZ_VXJV01000009.1, read as the reverse complement.
GGTCGGGCTGCATTGTGCTTGAGTTTTACAACTCCGGGAAACTGCCGCTGGCATTGCGTCCGGGTATGCTCATCGGCGCGTTGAGCTTTGAGCCGCTGTCCGGCCCGGCGGCGCGGCCTTATAACCGCCGTCAGGATGCCAAATATCGCGATCAGCAGGGCGCCGTTGCCAGCCGGATTGATAAAGACTGAGCCATTCGGCGCAATACTGCCGGTCCATTGAGGGTAGCATGAGACGATTTCTGACGACGCTGATGATTCTCCTGGTCGTGCTGGTGGCCGGGTTTTCTGCGTTGGTATTGTTGGTCAATCCGAATGATTTCCGCGCCTACATGGTGCAGCAGGTTGCCGCGCGTAGTGGGTATCAGTTGCAACTGGACGGGCCGTTGCGCTGGCACGTATGGCCGCAGCTCAGCATCCTTTCCGGGCGAATGACGCTGACGGCGCAAGGTGCCAGCGAACCGCTGGTGCGGGCTGACAATATGCGCCTGGACGTCGCTTTATGGCCGCTATTGAGCCATCAGCTTCATGTTAAGCAGGTTATGCTGAAAGGCGGGGTGATACAACTGACGCCGCAAACGGAAGCGGTACGCAGTGATGATGCGCCAGTCGCGCCGAAAGACAATACATTGCCGGACGTAGCGGAAGATCGCGGCTGGTCGTTTGATATTCGTAGCCTGCGTGTTGCCGACAGCGTGCTGGTTTTTCAGCATGAAAATGATGAACAGGTCACGGTGCGCGATATTCATCTGAATATGGAACAAGATGCCGAACATCGCGGCACGTTTGATTTTTCGGGACGCGTGAATCGCGATCAGCGGGATCTTGCGTTATCGTTCAGCGGAACGGTGGATGCTTCCGATTATCCGCATAATTTAACCGCCGGTATTGAACAACTGCGCTGGCAATTGCAGGGCGCGGATCTACCGGCGCAGGGGATTGAGGGGCAAGGACAATTTCAGGCGCAGTGGCAGGAGGCGCAAAAACGCCTTTCATTTAATCACTTAAATTTAACGGCGAATGACAGTTCTCTGACCGGGCACGTTCAGGTGACACTGGCGGAGCGGCCGGAATGGCAAATTGACCTCCAGTCCGGCAGACTTAATCTGGATAACCTGTTGCCGCATCATAACACCGTGGCACAGACGAACGGCGCGACGTCGCAGGGGCAAAATACGCTCCCCCTGACCAGGCCAGTTATCGCATCGCGTGTTGATGCGCCGCCTTATCAGGGGTTGCAAAGCTTTACGGCGGTGATTTCTTTGCAGGCGGATTCAGTTCGCTGGCGGGGAATGGACTTTACCCAGGTTTCGACGAAGATGTCTAATCAGGCCGGATTGCTGGATATCACCGAGTTACAGGGGAAGCTGGCCGACGGACAGATGTCGCTGCCCGGCACGCTGGATGCCCGCACCGCCAGTCCGCGCATCATATTCCATCCTCGCCTCAACCATGTTGAGATTGGAACTATCCTGAAAGCCTTTAATTATCCGATTAGCCTGACCGGTAAAATGTCGCTGGTTGGCGATTTCTCCGGGGCAGATATTGACGCGGAGGCATTTCGCCACAACTGGAAGGGAAAAGCGCATGTTGATATGAGCAATACGCGACTCGAAGGAATGAATTTCCAGCAACTGGTGCAGCAGGCCGTAGAGCGAAGCGGCGGCGACGCGCAGCAGTCGCAGGAAAATATGGACAACGCGACCCGACTGGACCGCTTCACGACCAATCTGATGCTCAACAAGGGCACGCTGAGGCTCGACGATATGTCCGGGCAATCTTCTATGCTGGCGTTAACCGGCAGTGGAACTCTGGACCTGGTTAAGCAGAGCTGCGATACGCAATTTAATCTGCGTGTGCTGGGCGGCTGGAACGGCGATAGCAACCTGATCACCTTCCTGAAAGAGACGCCGGTGCCGTTGCGCGTCTATGGCAAGTGGCAGGAACTGAACTACACCCTGCAAGTTGATCAGTTATTACGTAAGCATTTGCAGGATGAAGCGAAGCGTCGGCTCAGCGACTGGGCGGATCGCAATAAAGATACCCGCAACGGTAAAGATGTGAAGAAGCTGCTGGATAAGCTGTAGTTTTTGGCCAAAGGGGAGTGCCGGATGTCGACGCTAACGCGCTTCCGGCCTACCTGGCAAGTAGGCCGGGACAGGTGAACAGGCGTTACACCTCGTATTCTGGCTCATCGTTATGCAGCGGAATTAACTGCACTTTCTGCACACGATGGCTTTCTACCTGCAATGTTTTCAGCAAATAATTGCCCACCTGAACCTCTTCACCGGTTTTCGGTATGCGCTGCAAATATTCCATTAATAAACCGGCAATCGTATGATATTCCCGTTTTTCATCCAGCGGTAGCGGCACGTACTGCACCAAATCCTCCAGCGGCATATGGCCGTTTGCCGTCCAGGAACCATCCGGGTTCTTCTGAATATCGTGGCGGGCGTCAATTTCCTCGGCTTCATTCGGCAAATTACCGGCGATAGTCTCCATGACATCGCTTAATGTCACAATGCCTTCAACCGAGCCAAACTCATCTACGACAAAGGCAAAATGGGTTCTGGCGTTACGGAACTGCTCCAGCGCAGGCAGCAGAGGCAATACTTCCGGGAAAACCAGCGGTTGGCGAATCAGAGCCCGCAGGTTGAGCGGTTCGCCGCGCAGCGATTGTTGCAACAGATCGATGACGTGGACGACGCCGAGTAAATCTTCCTGGTCATTTTCACCGGTCACGACCAGACGCGTATGCTGGTTCTTTTCCAGCAGAGCGCGGATTTCCGCTTCCGGCGCGTTGAGATCGATATGCTCGATATCGTGACGTGATGTCATGATGCTACTCACGGTGCGCTGGTTGAGATTCAGCACCCGCTCAATCATCCTGCGCTCCTGCGGATTAAAAATCTGGCTGTCGTCATGGTCTGCCAGCATCGCGGCGGTTTCCGCATCCAGTTCGGCATCCTCTTTTTTACCGCTAATCAGACGCATCACGGCTTCCGCTGTGCGCTGGCGCAGCGTATGGTTAGCGGAAAGAAAACGGCGGCGGTTAAAAATAGCCAATTGGTTGAGCGCCTCGATCATCACCGAGAAGCCGATAGCGGCGTACAGATACCCTTTCGGAATATGGAAGCCAAACCCTTCCGCCACCAGACTAAAGCCGATCATCAGCAGGAAGCTAAGACACAAAATCACAATGGTCGGATGGTTGTTCACAAACCGGGTCAGTGACTTGCTGGCGAGCAGCATCAGGCTAATGGCGATTATCACTGCCGCCATCATGACTGCCAGGTGATCGACCATCCCCACGGCGGTAATCACGGAGTCGAGAGAAAAGATAGCGTCCAGCACCACGATTTGCGCGACCACCGCCCAGAATTTCGCCCCCTTACGCTGGGTAGGGTTAGCACTATCTTTCCCTTCCAGCCGCTCGTTGAGCTCCATGGTGGCTTTAAAGAGCAGGAAGAAGCCGCCGAACAGCATAATCAGATCGCGGGCGCTGAAGCTTAACGCCTGTACGCTAAAGAACGGCTTAGTCAAGGTGACCAGCCACGAGATTGACGCCAGCAGCAGCAGGCGCATGATCATCGCCAGTATCAGGCCGGTAATGCGCGCGCGGTCGCGCTGCCCCGGCGGTAGTTTTTCAGCGAGGATGGCAATAAAGACCAGGTTATCAATGCCGAGAACAAGTTCGATAACGATTAACGTTACTAGTCCGGCCCAGATTGACGGATCGGCAATCCATTCCATAGTAAGAGCAATACCTTCTGTAATATGACAATTGTCACAATTCGATCATGGATAATACGGCGGGAAAATGCAATGCCGCAGAGCAATTTCTCTTTGTTATGGGGCTATAAAATAACTTTAAAATAGCCGTAATGTTTCTGTCAGAAACTAAATAATATTAAAAATATATTTAGGAAATATCGTAGGTAGGGTGAGGTAAATAAATATTGTCAACATCAATAAAATCCTAAAATTATCTGTTAATTCATTTAATATTAATCTTAAAAATATAGAATGGCGGTTTGTTACCTTGCCTGTCATTAGGTTAGCTGCAACAATTCTTGCAGGATTAAGGTAGCGCTCTTAAATATCCTGTCACGACATCAAGAAAACTATTAATACGTAACCTTTATTTCGCTGAAGATTTTTATCTGAATGAGGATGAAATCGGAGGGAAGTGCAAAAATTTAAAATAATCAGTGCATTGGTAGCTAAGAAGCCAGGGGCGGTAGCGTGCCTGAAAGCCTGAATATAAGCCTTTGTTATTCTGTCAATAGCCTGCGGATGAATTGATTTTTTTTCAGAATGATGCCAGTTAATTTTCGCTTCCATTAACTGCAAGGTAAATGTGCACGGACGAAGCCGCTATTTAAATTGCACAGGATAATTACTCTGCCAAAGTGATAAATAATCAATGATGAAATCCAAAATGAAATTGATGCCATTATTGGCGTCACTCAGCTTGATAAGTGGCTGCACAGTACTTCCGGGCAGCAATATGTCTACGATGGGGAAAGATGTGATCAAACAGCAAGACGCTGATTTTGATCTCGACCGGATGGTCAATGTGTATCCGCTGACGCCACGGCTGGTTGAGCAATTACGCCCGCGGCCCAATGTCGCGCAACCGAATATGTCGCTGGACCAGGAGATCGCCAGTTATCAGTATCGCGTTGGGCCTGGCGATGTGCTGAATGTCACCGTCTGGGATCACCCTGAATTGACCACGCCAGCAGGCCAGTACCGTAGCTCAAGCGATACCGGCAACTGGGTACAGCCGGACGGCACCATGTTTTATCCCTACATCGGCAAGGTTAGCGTCGTCGGTAAAACTTTGTCAGAGATTCGCAGCGATATTACCGGGCGTTTAGCGAAGTACATCGCGGACCCGCAGGTGGATGTCAATATTGCCGCTTTCCGTTCGCAAAAAGCGTATATCTCCGGCCAGGTGAACAAATCCGGCCAGCAGGCCATTACTAACGTACCGCTAACCGTCCTGGATGCGATTAACGCTGCGGGCGGCCTGACCGATATGGCGGACTGGCGCAACGTCGTGTTGACGCACAACGGCAAAGAACAACGCATTTCGCTACAGGCGCTGATGCAAAATGGCGATCTTAGCCAGAACCGCTTGCTCTACCCTGGCGACATTCTGTATGTGCCGCGCAATGACGATCTGAAAGTCTTTGTGATGGGCGAAGTGAAAAAACAGAGCACCCTCAAAATGGACTTCAGCGGCATGACGCTCACCGAAGCATTAGGCAATGCGGAAGGCATCGATCTGACCACCTCCAACGCCAGCGGCATCTTTGTGATTCGTCCGTTGAAAGGCGAGGGTGGGCGTGGCGGCAAGATCGCCAATATCTACCAGCTTGATATGTCTGACGCCACTTCATTGGTGATGGCGACGGAATTCCGACTTCAGCCTTACGATGTGGTGTACGTCACGACCGCGCCGGTTGCTCGCTGGAACCGTCTGATCAATCAGTTGCTGCCGACCATTAGCGGTGTCCGTTATATGACGGATACGGCCAGCGACATTCATTCCTGGTAATCGTTATGTTTAACAAAATTTTAGTGGTCTGTGTGGGGAACGTTTGCCGTTCCCCGACGGCTGAACGTTTGCTAAAGCGCTTTCATCCCTCGCTGACGGTTGCATCCGCCGGGTTAGGCGCGCTGGTCGGCAAAGGAGCCGATCCTGCGGCGGCGAGCGTGGCGAGCGCCCACGATCTGTCTTTGGAAAAACACTGCGCAAGGCAAATTTCCGCGCGTCTGTGCCGGGAATATGACCTGATTCTGACGATGGAGAAACGTCACATCGCCGCCCTGTGCGACATTGCGCCGGAAATGCGCGGCAAGGTAATGCTGTTTGGTCACTGGGACAGCGAGCGTGAAATACCGGACCCGTATCGCAAAAGCCGCGATGCGTTTGAGGCGGTGTACACATTACTGGAAAGGTCTGCCCGCCAGTGGGCGCAGGTACTGAATGCAGAGCAGGGAAAACCATGACAGAAAAAGTAAAACAATCTGCGGCGGCAACGGGTAGCGATGAAATCGATATCGGGCGTCTGGTCGGAACGGTGGTTGAAGCGCGTTGGTGGGTATTGGGAACGACGGCCATATTTGCGCTGTGTGCGATGACTTATACGCTCTTCGCCACGCCTATTTATAGCGCCGATGCGCTGGTGCAGATTGAACAAAACACCGGTAATTCGTTGGTACAGGATATCAACAGCGCATTAGCGAATAAGCCGCCGGCTTCCGATGCGGAAATTCAGTTAATCCGATCGCGTCTGGTGTTGGGAAAGACGGTTGACGATCTGGATCTGGATATTGCCGTAGCCAAGAACACCTTTCCGCTGTTCGGCGCCGGGTGGGAACGGCTGATGGGGCGTCAGAATGAAATGGTGAAAGTCACAACATTCACCCGGCCAGAGACGATGAGCGGACAGATTTTCACCCTTAAGGTGCTGGGCGACAAACGTTATCAGTTGGTCAGCGACGGCGGATTTAGCGCGCAGAGCGTTGTGGGCCAGACTCTCAATAAAGACGGTGTGACGATGCGGGTAGAGGCGATTGACGCCCGACCTGATACGGAATTTACGGTGAGTAAATTCTCAACGCTCGGCATGATTAATAATCTGCAAAATAACCTCACCGTGACGGAAACCGGCAAAGACACCGGGGTTCTGAGTTTGACGTTCACGGGAGAGGATCGCGACCAAATTCGTGAAATTCTCAACAGTATTACCCGTAACTATCTGCAACAGGATATTGCGCGGAAATCTGAAGAGGCGGGGAAGAGCCTGGCGTTTCTGGCAAAACAGTTGCCGGAAGTCCGCAGCCGTCTGGATGTGGCGGAAAACAAGCTAAACGCTTTCCGCCAGGATAAAGACTCGGTGGATTTGCCGCTGGAAGCGAAGGCGGTGCTCGATTCGATGGTTAATATCGACGCCCAGTTGAATGAGTTGACGTTTAAAGAGGCGGAAATTTCCAAGCTCTTTACCAAAGCGCATCCGGCTTACCGCACCCTGCTGGAAAAACGTAAAGCGCTGGAAGATGAAAAAGCCAAACTGAACGGGCGGGTGACGGCGATGCCGAAAACCCAGCAGGAGATTGTGCGTTTGACCCGCGATGTGGAGTCTGGCCAGCAGGTCTATATGCAACTGCTTAATAAACAGCAGGAGCTGAAAATCACCGAAGCCAGCACCGTTGGCGACGTGCGCATCGTTGACCCGGCGATTACCCAGCCGGGTGTGCTGAAGCCGAAAAAGGCGTTGATTATTCTCGGCAGCATTATTCTGGGATTAATGTTATCGATTGTCGGCGTGCTGCTGCGCTCGCTGTTTAATCGTGGTATCGAAAGCCCGCAGGCGCTGGAGGAGCATGGGATCAGCGTCTATGCCAGTATTCCGCTGTCGGAATGGCAAAAAGCGCGCGATAGCGTCAAAACCATTAAAGGGATTAAGCGTTACAAGCAGAGCCAACTGCTGGCGGTGGGCAATCCGACCGATCTGGCGATTGAGGCGATTCGCAGCCTGCGCACCAGCCTGCATTTCGCCATGATGCAGGCGCAAAATAATGTACTCATGCTCACAGGCGTCAGCCCCTCTATCGGTAAAACCTTTGTTTGCGCCAACCTGGCGGCCGTCATCAGCCAGACGCATAAACGGGTATTACTGATCGACTGCGATATGCGCAAGGGCTACACCCATGAACTGCTCGGCACCAATAACGTGGACGGCTTATCTGACATTCTGGCGGGCAAAGGCGAGATAGCCTCCTGCGCGAAACCCACGGCGATCGCTAATTTTGATCTTATTCCGCGCGGCCAGGTACCGCCTAATCCATCGGAATTGCTGATGAGCGAGCGCTTCGGCGAGCTGATCGCCTGGGCAAGCAGCCACTACGACCTGGTATTAATCGACACGCCGCCGATTCTGGCTGTGACGGACGCCGCGATTGTGGGTCGTCACGTCGGGACGACGCTGATGGTGGCGCGTTATGCCGTCAACACCTTAAAAGAGGTGGAAACCAGTCTGAGCCGTTTTGAACAGAATGGCATTCAGGTCAAAGGCGTGATCCTCAACTCCATTTTCCGCCGGGCGACGGGCTACCAGGATTATGGCTATTACGAGTATGAATACCAGTCAGATTCCAAATAAAAAATAAGGCGTGCCGGATGGCGCGGCCTGCGACTGTAGGCCGGATAAGCACAGCGCCATGCGGCAAAACTATCTGGGGAACAAGCATGACAACAGACAATCCGCTGATCTCAATTTATATGCCAACCTGGAACAGGCAGCAGTTGGCTATCCGGGCGATTAAATCAGTACTACGTCAGGACTACCGCCACTGGGAGATGATCATCGTGGATGATTGCTCCTCGTCTTATCAGCAGCTACAACAATTTGTTGAGGAGCTGAACGACTCGCGCGTCCGTTATACCCATAACGCCAGGAATACCGGCGCCTGCGCGGTACGCAACCAGGCCATTATGCAGGCGCAAGGCCACTACATTACCGGTATTGATGATGACGATGAATGGACGCCAAACCGTCTGAGCGTGTTTCTGGCCCATAAGCATCAGTTGACTACGCACGCCTTTTTGTATGCCAACGACTATGTGTGCGAGGGCGAGGTCTACTCTCAGCCTGCCAGTCTGCCGCTGTATCCGAAATCCCCTTATTCACGCCGCTTGTTCTACAAGCGCAATATTATTGGTAATCAGGTTTTTACCTGGGCCTGGCGTTTCAAAGCGTGTTTGTTCGATACCGAACTCAAGGCGGCGCAGGATTACGACATTTTTCTGCGCATGGTGGTGGAGTATGGCGAACCGTGGAAAGTCGAAGAGGCGACGCAAATTTTACATATCAACCACGGCGAGATGCAGATTACCTCTTCGCCGAAAAAATTCTCCGGCTATTTCCATTTTTATCGTAAGCACAAAGATAAATTCGATCGCGCCAGCAAAAAATACCAGCTTTTTACGCTGTATCAAATTCGCAATAAGCGAATGACCTGGCGCACGTTGCTGACGTTGCTCTCCGTGCGTAATAGCAAACGTCTGGCGGCCGGGCTGCGGGGGCGATAACGATGCTGGAAGACTTACGCGCGAATAGCTGGAGCTTACGACCCTGTTGCATGGTGCTGGCCTACCGTATCGCTCATTTTTGTTCCGTCTGGCGCAAAAAGAATGTGCTGAATAATCTGTGGGCCGCGCCGGTGCTGGTGCTGTATCGCGTGATCACGGAGTGCCTGTTCGGGTATGAAATCCAGGCCGCGGCGACCATTGGTCGGCGGTTCACTATCCATCATGGTTACGCGGTAGTGATCAACAAACATGTCGTCGCAGGCGACGATTTTACCATTCGCCACGGCGTCACCATCGGCAATCGCGGCGCGGACAGCCTGGCTTGTCCGGTAATTGGCCACAGCGTCGAGCTGGGGGCGAATGTCATCCTGCTTGGCGATATTACTATCGGTAATCACGTCACGATTGGCGCTGGCAGCGTGGTGCTTGACAGTATTCCGGACCATGCGCTGGTGGTGGGAGAAAAAGCACGGGTGAAGGTCAATACATGAATATTCTGCAATTTAATGTACGGCTGGCGGAAGGCGGCGCAGCGGGAGTGGCGTTGGATCTTCATCTGCGGGCGTTGCAAAAAGGACTGACGTCGCATTTTGTCTATGGTTATGGCAAAGGCGGAAAAAAAAGCGTCAGTCACCACCGCTATCCGCAGGTGATAAAACAGACGCCGCGCGGCACGGCAATCGCTAATATTGCGTTGTTTCGTTTCGTGAATCGCGACTTGTTTGGCAATCTCGATAATCTTTACCGCACGGTTATCCAGACATCCGGCCCGCTGGTGCTGCATTTTCATGTTCTCCACAGTTACTGGCTAAACCTGGCGGACATCGTGACGTTTTGCGAAAAAGTCAAAATGCAAAAACCGGACGTCACGCTGGTCTGGACGCTGCACGATCACTGGAGCGTCACCGGGCGTTGCGCCTTCACCGACGGTTGCGAGGGCTGGAAAAGCGGCTGCCAAAAATGCCCGACCCTAAGCAATTATCCGCCGGTCAAGGTGGATCGGGCGCACCAGCTTGTTGACGGAAAACGTCAGCGCTTTCGTGACATGCTGCGGCTGGACTGCCGGTTTATTTCGCCGAGCCAGCACGTGGCCGAGGCCTTTAACAGCGTTTATGGCGCGGGGCGCTGCCGGATTATTAACAACGGTATCGATCTGGCGACCGAGGCGATTCTCGCGGAACTCTCGCCTGCGCCGCAGATCGCGGACAAACCGCGGATCGCCATTGTGGCACATGACTTACGTTACGACGGTAAAACCGACCAGCGTCTGGTACATGACATGATGGCGCTGGGCGAAAAAATTGAACTGCACACCTTCGGTAAATTTTCGCCTTTTACCGGGAAGAACGTCGTTAATCACGGTTTTGAAACCGATAAGCGTAAATTAATGAGTGCGCTCAATGAGATGGATGCGCTGGTCTTTAGCTCGCGGGTCGATAACTATCCGCTGATCTTGTGTGAAGCACTCTCGATCGGCGTACCGGTGATCGCTACCCACAGCGAGGCGGCGCAGGAGGTGCTGGCGAAATCCGGCGGTCAAACCTTTGCCGCTACAGATGTACTACGCCTGGCGCAGCGGCGTAAGCCGGAGATTGCTCAGGCGGTATTTGGCGCAACGCTGGACGCCTTTCGCGTGCGTAGCCGTGCCGCGTACAGCGGTCAACAGATGCTGGAGGAGTATGTCTCGTTCTATCAGAATCTGTAGCTACCTGCTGCTGCCGCTAATCTACTTACTGGTCAACGTCAAAATCGCCCAACTGGGGGAAAGCTTTCCCATTACCATCGTCACTTTTTTACCGCTGTTGCTGCTGTTATTTGTGGAACGCATCAGCGTAAAAAAATTGATGATCGCCTTAGGCATCGGCGCGGGGCTTACGGCATTTAACTTCCTGTTCGGCCAGTCGCTGAATGCCGGTAAATATGTCACGTCCACAATGCTGTTTGTCTATATTGTGATCATTATCGGGATGGTCTGGAGTATTCGCTTCAAAACCATTTCCGCGCATAACCACCGAAAGGTTTTGCGTTTTTTTTATCTGGTAGTGGGTGTCGTAGTAACGCTCGCCGCGGTTGAGATGGCGCAAATTATCCTCACCGGCGGCAGCAGTATTATGGAAGGAATTTCGAAATATCTTATTTACAGTAATAGCTATGTACTGAACTTCATAAAATTTGGCGGTAAGCGTACTACTGCGCTTTATTTTGAACCGGCATTTTTTGCTTTGGCACTAATCTCAATTTGGCTGAGCATCAAACAGTTTGGTATCAAAACACCGAAAAGCGATGCTATGATTCTGGCAGGAATAATATTATCAGGATCATTTTCAGGGGTCATGACTTTTATCCTGTTTTACCTTCTGGAGTGGGCGTTCCAATATTTGAATAAGGATGCGATAAAGAAAAAACTTCCACTGGCGCTGGTCTCATTAACCCTGTTTTTGGTTGGAGTAATTATTGCATTTCCTTATATTGCGACACGACTTGGTGATTTAGGGACGGAAGGCTCATCTTCTTATTATCGTATTGTGGGACCATTAGTCATGGTCGGATATTCCTTGACCCATATTGATGGTGTAGTCAGATTTGGCTCACTTTATGAATATGTTGCATCATTCGGAATCTTTAACGGTGCGGATGTCGGGAAAACCATAGACAATGGATTGTATCTGCTGATTATTTATTTTTCCTGGTTCGCAGTGCTGATGACGCTGTGGTATATGGGGAAAGTTTTAAAAATGGCGCTAAATGCGTTTGGCGATAATCGCAATTTTCGGGTGCAGCTCTATCTTTTTATGCCGGTGTCGCTGTTTTTTACCGGTTCAATATTTAGCCCGGAATATGCTTTTTTAATCGTCTGTCCGTTCATTTTGCGCAAGGCGTTAAAAATTTCATAACGGGGTGGTTGTATGTTTTTAAGCGTCGTTACCGTCGCCTTTCGCAATTACGAAGGGGTGGTAAAAACCTGGCGCTCGCTGCGCAATCTGGCGCGCGATCCGGGTCTGTCATTTGAATGGATCGTAGTGGATGGCGGTTCGGAGGACGGCACGCGCGAATTTCTGCAAAAACGTCACGATGAGTTTAACCTGCGTTTTGTCAGTGAAAAAGATCGCGGTATTTATGATGCCATGAACAAAGGCATAGCGCTGGCGCAGGGGCGCTATACCCTGTTTCTTAATTCCGGTGATACGTTTCATGATGATGTTGCGCTGTTTGTCCGCCAACTGGTGCGGCAAACGGGCGAGGCGATGTATATTGGCGACGCGCTGCTGGATTTTGGCGGCGGACATAAAATACGCCGGAAGGCTAAACCCGGGTGTTATATCTACCATAGTTTGCCAGCCAGCCATCAGGCGATATTTTTCCCGACGGCAGGGTTAAAAAAGCATCCCTATGATCTGCAATATAATGTCTCTTCAGATTATGCGCTGGCGGCCCGTCTCTATAAAACAGGTTATCCTTTCCGGCGAATTAACGGACTGGTGTCTGAATTTTCGATGGGCGGCGTGTCAACCTCGAATAATCTGGAATTATGTCAGGATGCAAAAAACGTACAGCGAAAAATATTACGTGTGCCAGGCTTTTGGGCGCAATTATCCTATTTATTACGTCTGAAAACGACGGGTAAAACAAAAGCGCGGTATAACAAAGTCTAATCACCAGGAGTTATTATGCAGGATCTTAGCGGCTTTACGGTGCCGAAGGAGTTCCGCGGCGCTAATGCGCTAAAAGTACAATTATGGTGGGTGGTACAGGCGACATTATTCGCAGGGTCGCCGCAAATATTCTATTGCTGGCGAGCCTTTTTACTGCGTCTGTTTGGCGCCAAAATCGGAAAAAAAGTGGTTATTCGACCGTCAGTAAAAATTACCTATCCGTGGAAATTAACCGTCGGCGATTATGCCTGGGTAGGCGACGACGCTGTGTTATATACGTTGGGTGAAATTAATATTGGCGCGCATGCGGTCATTTCACAAAAAGGTTATTTGTGTACCGGTAGCCATGATTATACCAGCGCCCATTTCGATATTAACGCCGCGCCGATTGTTATTGGCGAAAAATGTTGGCTGGCGACCGATGTTTTTGTCGCGCCCGGCGTGACGATAGGTCATGGCACCGTCGTCGGCGCGCGTAGCAGCGTATTTAAATCATTACCGGCAAATGCGATTTGTCGGGGCAATCCCGCAGTGGTAACGCGCCAGCGCGTTCAGAAAGTTACTCCCTAACGGGACTATTTGAGGAAATGAAAATGTCAAAAGTCGCACTCATTACTGGCGTAACCGGACAGGATGGGTCTTACCTGGCAGAATTTCTGCTGGAAAAAGGCTATGAGGTGCATGGTATCAAGCGCCGCGCGTCATCGTTTAATACCGAGCGCGTGGACCATATTTATCAGGACCCGCACAGCAGCAACCCGAAATTTCATCTGCATTATGGCGACCTGACCGACGCCTCCAACCTGACCCGCATTTTACAGGAAGTACAGCCGGATGAGGTCTACAACCTGGGCGCGATGAGCCACGTGGCGGTGTCGTTTGAGTCGCCGGAATATACCGCCGATGTGGATGCGATGGGCACGCTGCGCCTGCTGGAGGCGATCCGCTTCCTCGGTCTTGAAAAGAAAACGCGTTTCTACCAGGCTTCCACCTCTGAACTGTACGGTCTGGTGCAGGAGATCCCGCAGAAAGAGACCACGCCGTTCTACCCGCGTTCCCCCTATGCGGTGGCGAAACTGTACGCCTACTGGATCACTGTCAACTACCGTGAATCCTACGGTATTTACGCCTGTAACGGCATTCTGTTTAACCACGAATCTCCGCGTCGCGGCGAAACCTTCGTCACCCGTAAGATCACCCGCGCCATCGCCAATATCGCCCAGGGACTGGAGTCCTGTCTGTATCTCGGCAACATGGACTCGCTGCGCGACTGGGGCCATGCGAAAGATTACGTGCGGATGCAGTGGATGATGTTACAGCAGGAGCAGCCGGAAGATTTCGTGATTGCCACCGGCGTGCAGTATTCCGTACGCCAGTTTGTGGAGCTGGCGGCAGCGCAACTGGGGATAAAACTGCGCTTTGAAGGCGAAGGCATTGATGAGAAAGGGATCGTGGTATCCGTGTCCGGACACGATGCGCCGGGCGTGAAACCGGGCGATGTGATTGTGGCCGTTGATCCGCGCTATTTCCGTCCGGCGGAAGTGGAAACCCTGCTGGGCGACCCGTCCAAAGCGCATGAGAAACTGGGCTGGAAACCGGAAATCACCCTGTCGGAGATGGTCTCCGAGATGGTGGCGAACGATCTGGAGGCCGCGAAAAAACACTCACTGCTGAAATCTCACGGTTACGAGGTGGCCATCGCGCTGGAGTCCTGAGAATGAACAAGCAACGAATTTTTGTGGCTGGCCATCGCGGGATGGTGGGCTCCGCCATTGTACGGCAGCTTGCGCAGCGCGGCGACGTGGAGCTGGTGTTGCGCACCCGCGATGAGCTGGATCTGCTCGACGGGCGCGCGGTACAGGCGTTCTTTGCCGGGGCGGATATCGACCAGGTTTATCTGGCGGCGGCGAAAGTGGGCGGCATTATCGCCAACAACACGTATCCGGCGGATTTTATTTATGAAAACATGATGATAGAGAGCAACATTATTCACGCCGCGCACCTGCACAACGTGAACAAACTGCTGTTTCTCGGTTCGTCCTGTATCTATCCGAAACTGGCGAGGCAGCCGATGGCGGAAAGCGAGCTGCTGCAGGGGACGCTGGAGCCGACCAACGAGCCGTACGCCATCGCCAAGATCGCCGGGATTAAACTGTGCGAGTCCTACAACCGGCAGTACGGTCGCGACTACCGTTCGGTGATGCCGACTAACCTGTACGGCCCGCATGACAATTTCCATCCGGACAATTCACATGTGATCCCGGCGCTGCTGCGTCGCTTTCATGAGGCCGCGCAGAGCCACGCGCCGGAGGTGGTGGTGTGGGGCAGCGGAACGCCGATGCGCGAATTTCTGCACGTTGACGATATGGCGGCGGCCAGCATTCACGTGATGGAGCTGGCGCGCGAAGTGTGGCAGGAGAACACCGACCCGATGCTGTCGCACATTAACGTCGGCACCGGTGTGGACTGCACTATCCGCGAGCTGGCGCAGACCATCGCGAAGGTGGTGGGTTACCAGGGCCGGGTGGTGTTCGACGCCGCGAAGCCGGACGGCACGCCGCGTAAATTGCTCGACGTCACGCGCCTGCACCAGCTTGGCTGGTATCACGAAATTTCACTGGAGGCAGGGCTTGCCGGCACTTACCAGTGGTTTCTTGAGAATCAGCAGCGGTTCCGGGGGTGACAATGTTTTTACGCAAGGAAGATTTCGCCGCTGTGGTGCGGACCACGCCCCTCATCTCCCTCGATTTCATCGTGGAAAACGGGCAGGGGGAAATCCTGCTGGGCCAGCGTCTCAACCGTCCGGCGCAGGGCTACTGGTTTGTGCCGGGGGGGCGGGTGTGCAAAGACGAAACGCTGGAGGCTGCCTTCGAACGCCTGACGCAGGCGGAACTGGGCGTGCGTCTGCCGCTGGCGGCAGGGACGTTTTATGGCGTGTGGCAACACTTCTATGACGACAACTTTTCCGGAGAGGATTTTTCAACTCACTACATCGTGCTCGGCTTTCGTCTGCGCATGGCGGAGAGCGATTTACACCTGCCTGACGACCAGCATGGCGGTTACCGCTGGCTGACGCCGGAACAGCTTCTGGCAGGCGACAATGTTCATGATAACAGTCGGGCCTACTTCCTTCCTGACGCGCCGGCGGTGGGCCTGTGAAGATCCTGGTCTATGGCATTAACTATTCGCCGGAACTGACCGGTATCGGCAAATATACCGGCGAAATGGTGGCGTGGATGGCGCGGGAAGGCCATGAAGTGCGGGTAATCACTGCGCCGCCGTACTACCCGCAGTGGAAGGTTGGCGAGCGCTATTCCGCCTGGCGCTATTGCCGGGAAGAGGGCGAGGCTACCGTCTGGCGCTGCCCGTTGTATGTGCCGAAACAGCCCTCCACCTTAAAACGGTTGCTTCATCTGGGGAGCTTTGCATTGAGCAGTTTTTTCCCGCTGATGGCGCAGCGTCGCTGGAAGCCGGATCGGATTATCGGCGTTGTACCGACGCTCTTTTGTACGCCGGGAATGCGCCTGCTGGCGAAACTCTCCGGCGCGCGTACCGTACTGCATATTCAGGATTACGAAGTGGACGCCATGCTCGGCTTAGGGATGGCGGGAAAAGGCAAGCGCGGCAGCGTAGCGCGGTTAGCGGCGGCCTTTGAACGCAGCGCGCTGCGTAACGTTGATAACGTCTCGACCATCTCTCGCTCCATGATGAATAAAGCGCGGGAGAAGGGCGTCGCGGCGGAAAAAATCCTCTTTTTCCCGAACTGGTCGGAAGTGGCGCGCTTTCAGGACGTTAATGACGCTGACGTGACGGCTTTGCGTCAGCAGCTTGGTTTGCCAGAGGGCAACAAAATCGTGCTCTATTCCGGCAATATCGGCGAAAAGCAAGGACTGGAAAAGGTGATTGACGCCGCAGAGCGATTACGCGATCGACCACTGATTTTTGCGATTGTCGGCCAGGGGGGCGGCAAGGCGCGGCTGGAGAACATGGCCCGCGAACGCGGCCTGGCAAATATTAAATTCCTCCCGCTTCAGCCTTACGACGCCTTGCCCGCGTTGCTGAAAATGGGCGATTGTCATCTGGTGGTGCAAAAGCGCGGCGCGGCGGACGCGGTACTGCCCTCCAAGCTGACGAACATTCTGGCGGTCGGCGGCAACGCGGTGATTACCGCTGAGCCGCACACCGAATTAGGACAACTTTGCGCGCGCTATCCGGGCATCGCCGTTTGCGTGGAACCGGAATCGGCCGACGCGCTGGTCGACGGGATTAGCCAGGTGCTCGCCATGCCGAAAAACAACACGACGGCACGTGAATACGCCGAACGCACGCTCAATAAAGAGAATGTGCTAAGCCAATTTATTGCAGATATTCGGGGATGATAATGCGTCAGACAAAACTTTACCCGGTTGTGATGGCCGGAGGCTCCGGTAGCCGGTTGTGGCCGCTCTCTCGCGTGCTTTACCCAAAACAGTTTCTGTGCCTGAAAGGCGATCTCACCATGCTGCAAACCACCATTTGCCGTCTGAACGGCGTGGAGTGCGAAAGCCCGGTGGTTATCTGCAACGAACAGCACCGTTTTATCGTCGCCGAACAGCTCCGCCAGCTCAATAAGCTGACGGAGAACATTATTCTTGAGCCCGCCGGGCGCAATACCGCGCCGGCGATTGCGCTGGCGGCGCTGGCGGCGACGCGCCAGCATACGGACTGCGATCCGCTGATGCTGGTACTGGCGGCGGATCATGCGATCGCCAATGAAGGGGCCTTCCGCGACGCGGTGCGCAGCGCCATGCCCTATGCCGACGCGGGCAAACTGGTAACCTTCGGTATCGTGCCGGATCTGCCGGAAACCGGCTATGGCTATATCCGGCGCGGCGATGTCGTGCCGGGCGCGACGGATGCGGTGGCTTTTGAGGTGGCGCAGTTCGTTGAGAAGCCGGGGCTGGAAACCGCCCAGGCCTACGTCGCCAGCGGCGATTACTACTGGAACAGCGGCATGTTTCTGTTCCGCGCCGGACGCTATCTGGAAGAGCTGAAAAAGTTCCGCCCCGATATTCTGGCCGCCTGTGAACAGGCGATGCGCGGCGTCGATCCGGATCTTGACTTCATTCGCGTGGATGAAGAGGCCTTCCTCGCCTGTCCGCAAGAGTCCATTGACTATGCCGTGATGGAGCGGACGGCGGACGCGGTGGTGATGCCGATGGACGCGGGCTGGAGCGATGTCGGCTCGTGGTCCTCGCTATGGGAAATCAGCGCCCACACCCCGGAGGGAAACGTCCATCACGGCGACGTCATCAGCCATAAAACGGAAAACAGCTACGTTTACGCCGAATCCGGCCTGGTGACCACCGTCGGCGTGAAGGATCTGGTGGTGGTGCAGACCAAAGACGCGGTGCTGATTGCCGATCGCCACGCGGTGCAGGACGTAAAAAAGGTGGTGGAGAAGATCAAGGCCGACGGACGCCATGAGCACCACATGCACCGCGAGGTTTACCGTCCGTGGGGCAAATACGACTCCATCGACGCGGGCGAGCGCTATCAGGTGAAGCGTATTACCGTCAAGCCGGGGGAAGGACTGTCGGTGCAGATGCACCATCACCGCGCCGAGCACTGGGTGGTGGTGGCGGGGACCGCCAGAGTCACCATCAACGGCGAGGTTAAGCTGCTCGGTGAAAACGAGTCCATCTATATTCCGCTGGGGGCGACCCACTGCCTGGAAAATCCGGGAAAAATACCGCTCGATTTAATTGAAGTGCGTTCTGGTTCGTATCTCGAAGAGGACGACGTGGTGCGGTTCGAGGACCGTTACGGGCGGGTCTGACGCCTTAAATTATGCCCGGTAAGCGCAACGCGCCGTCCGGCAATGAACAACAATAACGATTTTGGCCATTTACGGCCAGGGCTAACTGTTGCCTGAAGAAGGGTAAGAACATGACAAAATTAACCTGTTTCAAGGCCTACGACATTCGCGGCAGGCTGGGCGAAGAGCTCAATGAAGATATCGCGTGGCGGATTGGCCGCGCCTACGGCGAATATTTAAAACCGCAAACCATCGTGCTGGGCGGCGACGTGCGGCTGACCAGTAAGTCCCTGAAGCTGGCGCTGGCGAAAGGGTTACAGGATGCGGGCGTCGACGTGCTGGATATCGGGATGTCCGGGACCGAAGAAATTTACTTCGCAACGTTCCACCTTGGCGTGGACGGCGGTATTGAAGTGACCGCCAGCCATAACCCGATGGACTACAACGGCATGAAGCTGGTGCGCGAGGGCGCGCGCCCGATAAGCGGTGACACCGGTCTGCGCGATGTTCAGCGCCTGGCGGAAGCTAACGACTTCCCGCCGGTCAACGACGCCGCGCGCGGCAGCTACAGACAAATCACCCTGCGCGACGCCTACATCGACCACCTGCTCGGCTACATCAGTGTTAAAAATCTCACCCCGCTGAAGCTGGTGGTGAATTCCGGTAACGGCGCGGCGGGGCCGGTCATCGACGCCATCGAAGCCCGCCTGAAGGCGCTGGGCGCGCCGGTGGAGTTCATCAAAATCCACAACACCCCGGACGGTACCTTCCCGAACGGCATTCCCAACCCGTTGCTGCCGGAGTGTCGCGATGACACCCGCAACGCCGTTATTGAACACGGGGCGGACATGGGCATTGCCTTTGACGGCGACTTCGACCGCTGCTTCCTGTTTGATGAGAAAGGGCAGTTCATCGAGGGGTACTACATCGTCGGCCTGCTGGCGGAAGCGTTTCTGGAAAAACACCCGGGGGCGAAGATTATCCACGACCCGCGCCTGACCTGGAATACCGAGGCGGTGGTGACGGCGGCGGGCGGGACGCCGGTGATGTCAAAAACCGGGCACGCCTTTATCAAGGAGCGGATGCGTCTTGAGGATGCGGTGTACGGCGGGGAGATGAGCGCGCATCACTATTTCCGCGATTTTGCTTACTGCGACAGCGGGATGATCCCGTGGCTGCTGGTGGCGGAGCTGGTGTGCCTGAAAGGACAGTCGCTGGGCGGGCTGGTGGCGGACCGGATGGCGGCGTTCCCGGCGAGCGGGGAAATCAACAGCAGGCTGGCGGAGCCGGCGGCGGCAATTGCCCGGGTGGAGCGGCATTTTGCGGATGAGGCGCAGGCGGTGGATCGTACTGACGGCATCAGTATGTCGTTTGCCGACTGGCGTTTCAACCTGCGCTCGTCGAACACCGAACCGGTGGTGCGCCTGAATGTGGAGTCACGCGGCGATATACCGCTGATGGAAGCGCGAACACGGACTCTGCTGGCGCTGCTGAATCAGTAACGTCAGATCTCCCCTTACTGCCTGCGGGTAAGGGGCCAATCACAGGAACAACGATGACAAATCTAAAAAAGCGTGAACGAGCCAAAACCAATGCATCGTTAATCTCTATGGTGCAACGCTTTTCAGATATCACCATTATGTTTGGCGGGCTGTGGTTCATCTGTGAAGTCAGTGGACTGCCATTCCTGTACATGCACCTGTTGGTGGCGCTGATTACGCTGGTTGTTTTTCAAATGCTGGGCGGGATGACCGATTTTTATCGCTCCTGGCGCGGCGTCAAAATATCGACAGAGTTAACGCTGTTACTGCAAAACTGGACGCTGAGCCTGATCTTCAGCGCCGGTCTGCTGGCGTTTAATAACGACTTCGACAACCGCCTCGTCACCTGGCTGGCCTGGTATGCGCTGTCCAGTCTGGGCTTAGTGTTATGCCGTTCATTTATCCGTTTCGGCGCGGGTTGGCTACGCAATCGTGGTTATAACACTCGCCGGGTCGCCGTCGCCGGAGATTTGCCTGCGGGTCAGGCGCTGCTGGATAGCTTCCGTAATGAGCCGTGGCTGGGCTTTGAGGTGGTGGGCGTCTATCACGATCCCAAACCGGGTGGCGTCTCTGCTGATTGGGCTGGAAACTTCGAGCAGTTAATTGACGATGCGAAAGGTTCGCAGATTCACAATGTTTATATCGCTATGTCGATGAGCGACGGCGCCATGGTGAAAAAACTGGTGCGCGAGCTGGCCGACACCACCTGCTCGGTGATCCTTATTCCCGATGTGTTCACCTTTACTATTCTTCACTCGCGCGTGGAGGAGATGAGCGGCGTTCCGGTCGTTCCGCTGTATGACACGCCGCTGTCAGGGATTAACCGTCTGCTTAAACGGGCAGAGGATATCGTGCTGGCGTCGCTGATTCTGCTGCTCATTTCACCGGTACTGTGCTGCATTGCGCTGGCGGTCAAACTGAGCTCGCCCGGACCGGTGATTTTCCGTCAGACGCGCTACGGGATGGACGGCAAGCCGATCAAGGTCTGGAAGTTCCGCTCAATGAAGGTGATGGAGAACGATAAGGTCGTTACCCAGGCGACGCAAAACGATCCGCGCGTCACCCGGGTAGGTAACTTTTTGCGTCGTACCTCGCTGGATGAATTGCCGCAGTTTATCAACGTATTAACTGGCGGGATGTCCATCGTCGGTCCACGCCCTCACGCGGTGGCGCATAACGAACAGTATCGTCAGTTGATTGAAGGTTACATGTTGCGTCACAAGATGAAGCCGGGCATCACCGGCTGGGCGCAAATTAATGGCTGGCGCGGTGAGACCGATACGCTGGAGAAAATGGAAAAACGCGTGGAATTCGACCTGGAATACATCCGCGAATGGAGTATCTGGTTAGATATCAAAATCGTGTTTCTGACTATTTTCAAAGGGTTTGTGAATAAAGCAGCGTATTAAGAACCTGACCCACCAGGCTATTTTACTTGCCATATTGCACCTGGGCAGTGCGCAATCTGGCTGCGCCAATGACGCCTTGTGAACAGGTTCTGGAGAAAAGAATGAACTTACGACAAAAAACGATCAGCGGCGCGAAATGGTCGGCTATCGCCACGATAGTGATTATCGGTCTGGGGTTGATTCAGATGACGGTGCTGGCGCGGATCATTGATAACCACCAGTTTGGCCTGTTGACCGTCTCGCTGGTGATTATCGCGCTGGCCGACACGATCTCGGACTTTGGTATCGCGAACTCGATTATCCAGCGTAAAACGATTGGGCATCTGGAGCTGACCACGCTCTACTGGCTAAACGTTGGGCTTGGGATTGTGGTATTTGCGGTGGTTTTTTGGCTGAGTGATGCGATTGCCCATGTTTTGCATAACCCGGATCTTGCGCCGTTAATCAAAACGTTGTCGCTGGCGTTTATCGTGATCCCCCACGGGCAGCAGTTCCGCGCGCTGATGCAAAAAGAGCTGGAGTTCAATAAGATCGGCATGATCGAAACGACCTCCGTGCTGGCGGGATTCACCTTTACGGTGATTAGCGCCCATTACTGGCCGCTAGCGTTAACCGCGATTCTCGGCTATCTGGTGAACAGCGCGGTGCGAACGCTGCTGTTCGGTTACTTTGGCCGCAAGATTTACCGTCCGGGGCTGCATTTTTCGCTGGTATCGGTGTCCACGAACCTGCGTTTTGGCGCGTGGCTGACGGCGGACAGTATCGTCAATTACATCAACACGAATTTATCGACGCTGGTGCTGGCACGAATTCTCGGCGCAGGCGTTGCCGGGGGATATAACCTCGCGTACAACGTGGCGGTTGTGCCGCCGATGAAGCTTAACCCGATCATTACCCGCGTGCTATTTCCGGCATTCGCCAAAATCCAGGACGATACCGAGAAGCTGCGCGTCAACTTCTATAAGTTGCTTTCCGTGGTGGGAATTATCAATTTTCCCGCGCTGTTGGGCCTGATGGTAGTGGCGAACAATTTTGTGCCGTTAGTGTTTGGCGAGAAGTGGAACAGCATTATCCCGATCCTGCAATTGCTGTGCGTGGTGGGGCTGTTGCGCTCGGTCGGCAACCCGATTGGTTCGCTGCTGATGGCGAAAGCGCGCGTGGATATCAGCTTTAAGTTCAACGTCTTTAAAACGTTTCTGTTTATCCCGGCAATTCTCATTGGCGGCCATCTGGCGGGGGCGATTGGCGTGACGCTGGGGTTCCTGGTGGTGCAAATCATCAACACCATTCTGAGCTATTTCGTGATGATTAAGCCGGTACTCGGCTCCAGCTATCGTCAGTATATTCTCAGCCTGTGGCTACCGTTTTATCTCTCATTGCCAACATTTATTACCAGCTACGGCGCAGGAAAGCTGGCCGACGGCTATTTACCGTTGTCAGGGGTATTCGCACTACAGGTTATGGTCGGTATTTTGAGTTTTATTTTGATGATTATTTTTTCACGCAATGCGCTGGTGATGGAAATTAAAAATCAGCTTGTTGGCAGTGCAAAAATGAAAAAGTTATTACGTGTCGGATGACGGGGATATAAGAGGCTATTTATGAAATTATTAATTTTAGGCAACCACACATGCGGCAACCGTGGTGATAGCGCCATTATGCGCGGTTTGCTTGATGCCATCCGTCAACAGGCGCCGGAGGCGGAGATGGATGTGATGAGCCGTTTCCCGGTGAGTTCCGCCTGGTTGCAGGGGCGCCCGATTATTGCCGACCCGCTGTATCAGTTAAGCCAGAAACAGCAGGCGGCGGCAGGGCTTAACGGTCGGGTGAAAAAAGTATTACGCCGTCGTTTTCAGCATAAAATTTTATTGTCTAAAGTCGCCCAGGAAGGATCGCTGCGTAATTTTGCTATCGCGCCGGAATTTGCCGAATTCGCGCAATTTATTGCGCAGTATGACGCCGTCATTCAGGTGGGCGGTTCAAACTATGTCGACTTATACGGTTTGACTCACTTTGAATATCCGCTGTGCGCGTTTATGGCGAACAAACCAATTTATATGGTGGGACATAGCGTCGGCCCTTTCCAGAATCCTGACTTTAACCAGCTCGCCAATTATGTTTTTGGCCGCACCAGTGCGCTGATCCTGCGTGAAACCGTCAGCCGCGATATGATGACCGCCGCGCAGATCGATACCCGGAAAGTGGAGCAGGGGGTGGATACCGCCTGGTTAGTCGAACGCCGTCACGACGAGTTTGTCGCCAGTTATGCTGTGCAGCACTGGCTGGACGTCACCGCGCGCCGCAAAACCGTCGCAATTACGTTGCGCGATCTGGAGCCGTTTGATAGACGTCTGGGCACCACTCAGCAGGCCTATGAGCAGGCATTTGCCCAGGTCGTGAATCGCCTGATTGCGGACGGTTATCAGGTACTGGCGCTGTCAACCTGCACCAGTATCGATCGCTATAACCGCGATGACCGGATGGTTGCGTTACGGATGGCGAAGTATGTAAACGACTCAGAGCATTTCCATATCGCGATGGACGAACTCAATGACGTGGAAATCGGAAAGATCCTCGCCTCCTGCGTACTGACCATCGGGACGCGCCTGCATTCCGCCATTATCTCCATGAATTTTGGCACACCCGCCATCGCCATTAATTATGAACATAAATCCGCCGGGATTATGCAGCAGCTAGGCCTGGCGGAATTGGCTATTGATATCCGTCACTTGCTGAACGGTTCATTACAAAGCGTGGTGGCCGATACGCTCAATCAATTGCCTGCGCTAAAGGCAAAAGTGGCTAACGCCGTCACCGAGGAGCGGGCGAAAGGGTTCACGATGATCAAATCTGTTCTCGACAGAATTCGGGAGGCGCAATGAAAGTCAGCTTTTTTCTGCTGAAATTTCCACTCTCATCGGAAACCTTTGTGCTGAATCAGATTACTGCGTTTATTGATATGGGCCATGAGGTGGAGATTGTCGCGTTACAAAAAGGCGATACCCAACATACTCACGCCGCCTGGGAGAAGTATGGCCTGGCGGCGAAAACCCGCTGGTTACAGGATGAGCCCCAGGGACGGCTGGCGAAACTGCGCTACCGGGCATGTAAAACGCTGCCGGGGCTGCATCGGGCGGCGACCTGGAAAGCGCTCAATTTTACCCGCTATGGCGATGAATCACGCAATTTGATCCTTTCCGCGATTTGCGCGCAGGTGAGCCAGCCTTTTGGAGCGGATGTGTTCATCGCGCACTTTGGCCCGGCGGGCGTGACGGCGGCCAAACTACGCGAACTGGGCGTGCTTCGCGGCAAAATTGCGACTATTTTCCACGGGATTGATATTTCCAGCCGCGAAGTGCTCAGTCATTACACGCCGGAGTATCAGCAGTTGTTTCGTCGTGGCGATCTGATGCTGCCCATCAGCGAACTGTGGGCCGGTCGCCTGAAAAGTATGGGCTGTCCGCCGGAAAAGATTGCTGTTTCGCGCATGGGCGTCGACATGACGCGTTTTTCCCATCGTTCGGTGAAAGCGCCAGGGATGCCGCTGGAGATGATTTCCGTCGCGCGCCTGACCGAGAAAAAAGGCCTGCATGTGGCGATTGAAGCCTGTCGGCAACTGAAAGCACAGGGCGTGGCGTTTCGCTACCGCATTCTGGGGATTGGCCCGTGGGAACGTCGGCTGCGCACGCTCATCGAGCAGTATCAGCTAGAGGATGTCATTGAGATGCCGGGGTTTAAACCGAGCCATGAAGTGAAGGCGATGCTGGATGACGCCGATGTTTTTTTGCTGCCGTCGATTACCGGTACGGATGGCGATATGGAAGGTATTCCGGTAGCGCTGATGGAGGCGATGGCGGTAGGGATTCCCGTGGTATCTACCGTGCATAGCGGTATTCCGGAACTGGTGGAGGCCGGCAAATCCGGCTGGCTGGTGCCGGAAAACGATGCGCAGGCGCTGGCGGCCCGACTCGCTGAGTTCAGCCGGATTGACCACGACACGCTGGAGTCGGTGATCACGCGCGCCCGTGAAAAAGTGGCGCAAGATTTTAACCAGCAGGTGATTAATCGCCAGTTAGCCTGCCTGCTACAAACGATATAAACGAGGTGGTATGCCCGCGACTAAATTCTCCCGACGTACTCTCCTGACGGCAGGTTCTGCGCTTGCTGTTCTTCCTTTTCTGCGCGCCTTGCCGGTACAGGCGCGTGAACCTCGCGAGACCGTCGATATTAAGGATTATCCGGCGGATGACGGTATCGCCTCGTTCAAACAGTCCTTCGCCGACGGACAGACCGTGGTCGTACCGCCAGGATGGGTGTGTGAAAATATCAATGCGGCGATAACGATTCCGGCGGGAAAAACGCTGCGGGTACAGGGCGCGGTGCGTGGGAATGGCCGGGGACGGTTTATTTTGCAGGACGGGTGTCAGGTGGTGGGGGAGCAGGGCGGCAGTCTGCACAATGTGACGCTGGATGTTCGCGGGTCGGACTGTGTGATTAAAGGCGTGACGATGAGCGGCTTTGGCCCCGTCGCGCAAATTTTCATCGGCGGTAAGGAACCGCAGGTGATGCGTAATCTCATTATCGATGACATCACCGTTACCCACGCCAACTACGCCATTCTCCGCCAGGGATTTCATAACCAAATGGACGGCGCGCGGATTACGCATAGCCGCTTTAGCGATTTGCAGGGGGACGCCATTGAGTGGAATGTCGCGATTCACGACCGCGACATCCTGATTTCCGATCATGTCATCGAACGCATTGATTGTACCAATGGCAAAATCAACTGGGGGATCGGCATCGGGCTGGCGGGTAGCACCTATGACAACAGTTATCCTGAAGATCAGGCAGTAAAAAACTTTGTGGTGGCCAATATTACCGGATCTGATTGCCGACAGCTGGTGCACGTAGAAAATGGCAAACATTTCGTCATTCGCAATGTCAAAGCCAAAAACATCACGCCCGATTTCAGTAAAAATGCGGGTATTGATAACGCAACGATCGCCATTTATGGCTGTGATAATTTCGTCATTGATAATATTGATATGACGAATAGTGCTGGGATGCTCATCGGCTATGGCGTCGTTAAAGGAAAATACCTGTCAATTCCGCAAAACTTTAAATTAAACGCTATTCGGTTGGATAATCGCCAGGTTGCTTATAAATTACGCGGCATTCAAATTTCCTCCGGCAACACCCCCTCTTTTGTCGCCATCACCAATGTACGGATGACGCGTGCTACGCTGGAACTGCATAATCAACCGCAGCACCTCTTTCTGCGTAATATCAACGTGATGCAAACTTCAGCGATTGGCCCGGCGTTAAAAATGCATTTCGATTTGCGTAAAGATGTCCGTGGTCAATTTATGGCCCGCCAGGACACGCTGCTTTCCCTCGCTAATGTTCATGCCATCAATGAAAACGGGCAGAGTTCCGTGGATATCGACAGGATTAATCACCAAACCGTGAATGTCGAAGCAGTGAATTTTTCGCTGCCGAAGCGGGGAGGGTAAGTACCGCTATTTTTACGAAAATTCCTGGGAAAAAGTTGTTCATACTTAATGTCATGGTGCCGACTAAGACGTAATGTAGAGCGTGCCATCATTATCCCTGGCAGCAGAGTAATTCATGCTGGCGAAAACAAGCTAAAGAGCTATAATTCAGCAACCATTTTACAGGTGGAAGAAACAATGATGAATTTGAAAGCAGTTATACCGGTAGCGGGTTTGGGTATGCATATGTTGCCTGCCACCAAGGCAATCCCAAAAGAGATGCTACCGATCGTCGACAAGCCAATGATTCAGTACATTGTCGATGAGATTGTGGCTGCAGGGATCAAAGAAATCGTGCTGGTGACTCACGCGTCTAAAAACGCCGTTGAGAACCACTTCGACACCTCTTATGAACTTGAATCACTTCTTGAGCAGCGCGTTAAGCGCCAGCTTTTGGCGGAAGTGCAATCTATCTGCCCACCGGGCGTGACGATTATGAACGTTCGCCAGGCGCAGCCGTTAGGGCTGGGGCACTCTATTCTGTGCGCGCGTCCGGTCGTGGGCGATAACCCTTTCATTGTGGTACTCCCGGATATTATTATCGATGATGCTACCGCCGATCCGCTGCGCTATAACCTTGCGGCGATGGTGGCGCGTTTCAATGAAACGGGTCGCAGCCAGGTGCTGGCGAAGCGCATGAAAGGTGATTTATCGGAGTATTCCGTTATCCAGACGAAAGAACCTCTGGATAATGAAGGCAAAGTCAGCCGGATTGTGGAGTTTATCGAAAAACCGGATCAGCCGCAGACGCTGGATTCCGATTTGATGGCGGTAGGCCGTTATGTGCTTTCAGCCGACATCTGGGCGGAACTGGAAAGAACCGAACCGGGCGCCTGGGGCCGTATCCAGCTCACCGATGCCATTGCAGAACTGGCGAAAAAACAGTCGGTTGACGCGATGCTAATGACGGGTGACAGCTATGACTGCGGTAAAAAAATGGGCTACATGCAGGCATTTGTGAAGTACGGGCTGCGCAACCTGAAAGAAGGAGCGAAGTTCCGTAAGAGCATAGAGCAGCTTTTGCATGAATAAGTATTAACAACCGTGATAAATGGTTGGTGATAAACATAATAACGGCAGTGAACATTCGAAGCGGCAAGTTGGCTGAAACGAGTGTTGACTGCCGTTTTAGTTTTGTATAAAGGGCTTAAGTAACAAGGGGTTATCTGGAGCATTTTAATGCTGATTTTATAAGATTAATCCTTGTTTCCGGATGCAATTAATAAGACAATTAGCGTTTAAGTTTTAGTGAGCTTTGCCCTGCCGGGCGAGGTCTGTAACAAGTCGATATGTACGCAGTGCACTGGTAGCTGATGAGCCAGGGGCGGTAGCGTGTCCTGAATAATTATAATATCGTATTTATAAAGATTATTTTTAGAAAACAATAAGAATAATTTTTTATTTGAGAGACTTAGCATGATATATTATATTTTTATTGTAATTTTTCCGTTCTTTTCATTTGTTAAGAATAAAAATATAAAAATTTACGCCTTGATGCTAAGTTTTTTATTTCTTGTCTCGTTTTGTTCTTTACGTTGGCAGACTGGTACTGATTGGCTCCCCTATTACGATGATTTCATGAGTCCAGGGAATCGACATGACTTTGAAATCGGGTATGTATTATACGTCAAATTAATAAGATATTTGACAGATAATTATACATTGTTTCTATTCACTACATCAATTATTCCTATCGCGTTAATATTCTGGGGATGCCTGAAAACACAAAAAAATATATCATTAACTATTCTGTCTGTTTGTGTTTTTTATAGTTATTATTATCTGGGGTCTTTTTTTGGGGCCGAAAGAAGAATTATTGCAATTGGGTTATCTTTTTTCGCTTTAATCCAATATAAAAGTAATAAAAAGGTGCAATCGCTTATTCTTATTCTATGTGCGTCGACATTTCATATCTCGTCTTTAGTTACCTTATCTGTTTTTTTAATCAATAAGTTATCTTTAAACTTATATAAAATATTACTTGTGCTTGGTGCCATTCTATCATTGCCTTTGTCACATTATTTATCAGATATAATTTCTTCCGTTATTAGTCTAATTCCTGTCGAAATTGTTCGCTATAAACTCACTGTTTATACTCAAAATGCACAAGAATATGGTTCCATAAGTATATCTGGAATTTTAAAAAGGGTGGTAATTTCTGCTATTTTTATTTACACATTATCTTTTGATATAAAAAATAATAAGGCAAATTTATTTTTGGTAAAAACATATTTATTTGGAACTATCATATATTTATTTTTATCTCCGATCTCAGCCATGTTCTCAGTAATTAGTATATATTTTACTATAGTCGAAATATTGTTGATTCCTGCAGTATTAGTGCGTGTAGGAATTTTTACACGGATTCCTGCTCTGATTTTTATAGTGATTTTTTATTTTGGCTATCAAGTTTACTCTATACTAGGGTCTTATCCTGAACTTTTCTATCCTTACATATCGGTATTTTCAGAAATTCAGCGTCAAGGTATTTACTAATGTTATTAATATATACGGGTTCGTATCCAGATGATAAATGTGGAGTAGGTGATTATGTTTATAATCTAAACCAAGAAATTAAAAAGAATTATACAGTTAACGTTGTCAAACTATCCTTATTCGAATTAATCTATAAAATAGTTTCTAATAGAAAAATTATCAAACTTATTAATATTCAATATCCATCGATTGGATTTTCGACAAACAAAATTGCGGCTTTTAAACCTCATGTTGCATTTATCTTAGCTAAGTTAGTTGGCTTAAAAACATCGATAACGCTACACGAATTTAGTAGTTTATCAAAGAGAGCTCAATATTTCCTAAAAATTTTTAAGCTTGCTGATTATATAATCTTTACAACTCAGTATGAGAAGAATATAGGTGAAAAAACATTATTTAATTCTGCAAAAACAAGACTAATTCCTATCGCATCTAACATACCTTCTTGCCAAAAGAAAGAAAAAAAATTTGATCTTGTTCATTTTGGTATAATTTCCAAAGGAAAGGGAATAGAAGAATTTATCTGGATTATTAAAGAACTTAAATAAGAAAAATATTAAATTCCGCTCTGCCTTGATTGGTTATGTTCCTAGTGCTGACAATAGTTATGCCAATTTAATTATAGAACAGTGTACAGAACAAAAGTGCGAGTTACTTTTAAATAAATCAGCAGCCGAAATATCAAATCTGCTAGCTGAAACTGACATGGCTATATTACCATATCCCGATGGCATCTCAGAACGGAGAGGTACTGCCCTTGCTGCGATGATTAATCGAGTATTAGTATTTTCCCTAAGGGGGCAGTTTTCGTCTGAATTTGAAAATATTGCCGTATTAGGGAACGATAAAAATGATCTTTTGAGTAAGGTTTTATATTATATAAATAATACAGATAGCTTTGCCAAAATTAATGATAGTGCCTATGAGTACTCTGAAAAAAGAAATTGGCAGTCGATCGCTCAACTGTATATAGGACTAATAAACAATGATAGTAATAAATAATTATTTTAGTGGTGTTTTAAAAAGAGGAATACCGATTTATACTGAAGAGTTAGTTCTTCAAATGAAAAAGGACTCTATGCAAGTCTGTGAATTAACTTGTCCAAAAGTCCTATACCCTTTACCTGCTTTTATACATAATTTTTTATTCATATTCTATGAACAAATACTTACTCCGCTTATTGGACTTATATTAAAGTCAAAATTTAATATCTATCCATATAATAGTACATCAATTATAGACGCGTACTTGGGTAAATCAGTGGTTATTATTCATGATCTAATAAGCTTAAGAAAAAAGAACCATTCTTTATCCGCGAAATATGTGTCATATTGTATGCTCAAAGCATCACAATTAAAAGCCGATTATATATATATATCAAAAACAACTAAGCGTGTTATAGATAGCATTGAACTCTTTAAAAATTGTAAAGGCTATTATTTCCCAAACACATTTTTTCGTTTCGAGGAAATTGCGAAAAAAAATACGATTCTTGATCTTGGATATATATTATTGGTAACAGGGGTGGGTGATAATAAAGATCTCGATGGTGCTTTGAAATTATATTCATCTATTAGCAAGGATGAACGATTGCCGCTTAAAATATTAGGCTGTGGAAATGCCATAGAGAGGGTAAAAAAAATAATTGATGACCATAGAGTCCAAAGTGAAATTGAAGTTATTCCTTTCCTGGATCTTGATGATGTTGTAAGTCTTTATTGTAACTCTACCTTTATTTGGGCACATTCGAAATATGAGGGTTATGGAAGAGCTGTAGCAGAGGCTAAGTTGTCCCATAAAAAGATTTTATGTACACAAATATCAGCCTTTATGGAACAAAAAGATGAAAATGTATATCTTTATACTAATCAAAATGACTTTCACATCCAATATAAAGCTGTGTTAGCTAGCAAGTATAAAGATATCCATGGACAATTGATAGAACATGAAATTTTTAAATCCCAACTCGAGTTTTTATATGGAAAAAAGTAAAATACTCATCCTCACCCCACGATTTCCGTATCCAGTGGTAGGAGGGGATAGGTTAAGGATATATCGCATTTGTAAGGAATTGTCTAAATACTACACATTAGATTTGCTAAGTCTATGCGATAGTATCGAAGACTTAAATTTTATAGTAAAAAATGATCACGTCTTTGATAAAATTTTCCGGATCTATCATCCTAAAATAAAAAGTTATTTTAATGTATTAAAAGCATTACCTGGTAGAAAACCACTTCAGATAGCTTATTATAAAAATACTGAATTTGAAAATAAACTTAATGAGATAATTGGGAATTATGATTTGACTCTTTCTCATCTCATTCGTGTTGGTGATTACACTTTAAATAAGCCTGGCTTGCATATTCTTGAAATGACTGATGCAATTTCCTTAAATTATTCGCGTATAAAAAAAGAAGCTCCGAAAAATTCTTTAAAAAGCATCATTTACTCTATCGAACAAGAGCGATTATTAAAATATGAAAAAGAAGTTTATGGCCGCTATTCACTCATATCGTTAATATCAGAGGTTGACAAAAAATTCCTTTTTGGGAATAGGAATGATAACATTTTGGTTTGTAATAATGGAGTTGATCTTGAGGATTATCCTTTTACAAAGAGAGTCATTGAAAATACCAATATAATTAATCTTATTTTTATTGGGAACTTGTGTTCATTCCAAAATTTTGACGGAGTGAAATGGTTCGTAAAAAATATTCTACCATCAATAAATAAAAATAATAACGGTAAGCAATATATTTTCCACATTTTAGGTAAAATAAACAAAAGTGATAAACTATATTTACAAGGTTTTGAAAATGTTGTGGTGAGTGGCAGCGTTACAAATATGGCTGATGCGGCTAAAATAGGACATATCGGAATTTGCCCAGTTCGGTTTGGTGCAGGTGTACAAAATAAAATATTAGAATATATGGCTCTTGGACTTCCAACTATCACATCCCGAATGGGTTATGAGGGTATAGAAGCAAATATTGGTGAAGAGATATTAATTGCTGATAATAGTGATGAGTACTTGAAGTCGTTAGAAACTTTGAGTGAAAATTCTGTATATCAAATGATTGCTAAGAATGCGCGAAATTTTGTTGCGGAGAAATTTAATTGGTCAACGCGTTTATCAGTTTTGGTGAAAAATATTGAGAGGTTAACAGGAAAATGATTACACCAATAATTATGGCTGGGGGAAATGGAAGTCGGTTATGGCCACTTTCTCGAACGTTATATCCTAAACAGTTTTTATGTTTAGATGGCTCTCAAAGTATGCTTCAGACCACAATTACGCGAATTAATAATTTGAATGCTTCAGATCCTATTGTTATTTGTAATGAGCAGCACAGGTTTATTGTTGCAGAACAGCTTAAAGAATTATCTAAATCATCTGGCGATATAATTTTAGAACCTGTTGGACGTAACACGGCCCCTGCAGTAGCCTTGGCAGCTTTAAAATGCCTTAAGAAAAACGCTTTACTGTTAGTATTGGCTGCTGACCATATAATTAAGGACGAAGAAACGTTTTGTAAGACTATACAAGACGCTAGAAAATATGCCGAAGCAGGAAAATTAGTTACGTTTGGTATTGTACCTACCATGCCAGAGACAGGTTATGGTTATATACGGCGTGGGCAAGCTCTTTTCTCTGCAGAAAATGATTGTTCTTTGGCGTTTAGGGTGGCTGAATTTGTCGAAAAACCCAATCTAGAAACGGCTCAGAGTTATCTTGATTCTGGTGAGTATTACTGGAACAGCGGTATGTTTTTATTTAGGGCAGATCGATATATTGAAGAGTTAAAAAAATTTCGCCCTGATATTTATAAAGCTTGCTCATTAGCGATGGAATCTGCTGTTACGGATCTCGATTTCATTCGAGTGGATGAAGATTCATTTTGCGCTTGCCCGGATGAATCAATTGATTATGCAGTGATGGAAAAGACGAATGACGCGGTTGTCGTACCTTTAAATGCGGGTTGGAGTGATGTCGGTTCGTGGTCTTCTCTTTGGGAGATAAGTGATAAAGATAGTAATGGTAATGTGACTAAAGGCGATGTATTAAGCCACAATGCAGATAATTGCTATCTCCATGCAGAAACGGGTTTGGTAACCGCTGTTGGTGTCAAAGATCTTATAGTCGTGCAAACGAAAGATGCCGTTTTAGTTGCAAACACAAACTGTGTTCAAGATGTTAAGAAAATTGTTGAGAAAATTAAATTAGAAAATCGTCATGAGCATATAACTCATCGGGAAGTTTATAGACCATGGGGTAAATACGATTCAATCGATTTCGGTGAGCGTTATCAGGTAAAGAGAATCACTGTAAAACCCGGAGAAGGAATTTCAGAGCAGCAACATTATCATCGCGCGGAACACTGGATTATCGTTGCAGGTACCGCAAAAATAACCATAAAAGGTGAAGTGAAAATTTTAACTGAAAATGAATCCGTATATATTCCTGTCGGTGTTAAGCACTGCCTTGAAAACCCAGGGAAAATTGCACTTGAACTTATTGAAGTAAGATCCGGCGCATATTTAGGGGAGGATGATATTGTTCGTTTTTCAGATAAGTATGGTCGTAATTAAGGAATAACGTAATAATGAATAATTTAACTTGTTTTAAGGCCTACGACATTCGCGGCAGGCTGGGCGAAGAGCTCAATGAAGATATCGCGTGGCGGATTGGCCGCGCCTACGGCGAATATTTAAAACCGAAAACCATCGTGCTGGGCGGCGACGTGCGCCTGACCAGCGAGGCGCTGAAGCTGGCGCTGGCAAAAGGGTTACAGGACGCGGGCGTCGACGTGCTGGATATCGGTATGTCCGGCACCGAAGAGATTTACTTCGCCACCTTCCACCTCGGCGTGGACGGCGGTATTGAGGTGACCGCCAGCCATAACCCGATGGACTACAACGGTATGAAGCTGGTGCGCGAGGGCGCCCGCCCGATAAGCGGCGACACCGGTCTGCGCGACGTTCAGCGTCTGGCAGAAGCGGGCAATTTCCCGCCGGTGAACGAGGCCGCGCGCGGCAGCTACAGACAAATCAGCCTGCGCGACGCCTACATCGACCACCTGCTCGGCTATATCAGTGTTAACAATCTCACCCCGCTGAAGCTGGTGGTGAATTCCGGCAATGGGGCGGCGGGGCCGGTCATTGACGCCATCGAAGCGCGTCTGAAGGCGCTGGGCGCGCCGGTGGAGTTCATCAAAATCCACAACACCCCGGACGGCACCTTCCCGAACGGCATTCCCAACCCGTTGCTGCCGGAGTGTCGCGACGACACCCGCAAGGCCGTTATTGAACACGGGGCGGACATGGGCATCGCCTTTGACGGCGACTTCGACCGCTGCTTCCTGTTCGATGAGAAAGGGCAGTTTATCGAGGGGTACTACATCGTCGGGCTGCTGGCGGAAGCGTTTCTGGAAAAACACCCGGGGGCGAAGATTATCCACGACCCGCGCCTGACCTGGAACACGGAGGCAGTGGTGGCGGCGGCGGGCGGGACGCCGGTGATGTCAAAAACCGGGCACGCCTTTATCAAGGAGCGGATGCGTACGGAGGATGCCATTTATGGCGGGGAAATGAGCGCGCATCACTATTTTCGTGATTTTGCCTACTGCGACAGCGGGATGATCCCGTGGCTGCTGGTAGCGGAGCTGGTGTGCCTGAAGAGACAGTCGCTGGGTGAACTGGTCTGCGACCGGATGGCGGCGTTCCCGGCGAGCGGGGAAATCAACAGCAGGCTGGCGGAGCCGGCGGCAGCCATTGCGCGGGTGGAAGCGCACTTTGCGGAAGAGGCGCAGGCGGTGGATCGCACGGACGGTCTCAGCATGTCATTCCCGGACTGGCGTTTCAACCTGCGCTCGTCGAACACCGAACCGGTGGTGCGCCTGAATGTGGAATCACGCGGCGATATTCCGCTGATGGAAGCGCGAACGAAAGAAATTCTTCAGCTACTCAATTCATAAAAAGCAGCCCTTCTTTATGGAGGGCTAACTTTTCGGATATTCTCTAACCAATTCGTAGTATAAAGCCAATAAATATTAAGTGTGTTTGATTGTTGTTGGTTTCCATTTCTAATAGATATAAGGCTTTCGCTATGTTCTTTTCGGACAGTATAAATAATCATTGATATGATTATTTATTTTACCTTCCTGGTAATATTAATTATTATGGGGCTAATAATAATTGATGTAATCCTGTAACTTCCCACGAATATTTATTTACTTTAAGTTTACATCCGGAAAGTAAAAATGCGAACTATAAAAGCGATTAACAACTTTAAAGTTGATTTATTTATTACTTTTTTTCTTATTGCGCTAGGATTTTATCTTCGAACTATATTTGTCTCTAAGATGGGCGCTGATTTAACAGGTGTGATGTTGTTATTTACACAACTGACTGCTTATTTAAATCTCGCCGAGCTTGGCATAGGGGTAGCTGCGGCAAGCCTTTTATACAAGCCGCTGAGTGAGGGGGATTATGCAAAAATAAAATACTTAACTTTATTGCTGTCTACAATCTATAGATATATCTCGTTTTTAGTTTTATTGATAGGTATAGTAATTGGCTTTGGTATTTACTTTTTCATCGATTCTGTTAATGCAGTAAGTCACGTTTTTATTTATTGGGCATTTTTTGTAATAAATACATCTTTAACTTATTCTTATGCAAAGCATTCAACTCTATTAACTGCAAATCAGCAATATTCAGTAGTCCGTAAAATACAGGGTGGCGGGAAAATATTAATTATTGCGCTGCAAATATTGCTATTAGTCACCACACATAATTTCTTACTCTATTTGCTCGTTGAAACTATTGGCGTGATAGTACAGTATTTTATATTTAAAAATATTATTAATAACGACATCCATTTTAAGGTAGTTCCACAATCTATTAGCGATGATGAAAAAACAACATTAAAAAATGAATTAAAAATAAAAATAAAAAACATGTTTTTTCATAAGATTGGTGGTGTGTTAGTTTTAAATACTGATTATTTGCTAGTTTCAAAATTTCTTAATTTAAGCTACGTCACGATTTATGGAAGTTATATGATGGTCTTCCAGGTTGTGACTGTGCTTATGTCCAGTTTTGTTAATGCTATTACAGCTAGTGTGGGTAATTTTTTAATCAATCAAAATGATGATGAAGTTACCAGTATTGCAAAGCAATTTAACACAGTATTTATAGCATTGGCTACCTTCATTTCTTTGAATATGTATTTTTTGGTTAATGACTTTATTACCAGCTGGATAGGCGAAAAATTCATACTAGGTAATGGTATTGTTATATTAATGCTTGTTAATGTATTTATAAGTGTCATTAGAATTCCTTGTGATATTTTTAAAAACGCAACTGGTTTTTTTGGGGATGTATATTATCCTTTGCTTGAGGGAGTGGTTAATTTATTTTTTTCCGCGCTCCTGGCTTTTTATATTGGTCTTCCCGGTATTATTATTGGCACGATTATATCTAATGTATTAATTACATTAATTGCAAAGCCATTATATCTATATGGTAAAATGTTTGGTAGATTTAATGCATTAAAAAAGTACTTGTCATTTGTACTGAAACCTTTAATATTCTCATTTGTTATTTTTGCTGTTTTTTATTTTACAAGAGAACAAATAATTTTCTTTAAAGTTTCCAACTGGTTTGACTTTATAAGTAAGCTTACTATTGTATCGCTGGTAAGTATGATTATAGTTTTTGCGGTTTTTTATGCAGATGCTAACTTTAGGTTTTTTGTTAAAAGAATTTTACGCGTGGTATTTTAAGTTAACCAAGCGGGAAAATATCCGCCGAACCACAATGTGCTATTAATGGACAAGTATTTAATATGCTTTACGCTGTAAAATTTGTAGCACATAATGGTGAAATATATGTAACTTCCACACCTGACAGGAGTATGTAATGTCCAAGCAACAGATCGGCGTCGTCGGTATGGCAGTGATGGGGCGCAACCTCGCGCTCAACATCGAAAGCC
Organism: Salmonella enterica subsp. diarizonae; assembly: GCF_008692785.1. Taxonomy (GTDB): domain Bacteria; phylum Pseudomonadota; class Gammaproteobacteria; order Enterobacterales; family Enterobacteriaceae; genus Salmonella; species Salmonella diarizonae. The sequence continues at coordinate 79,232 of NZ_VXJV01000009.1, read as the reverse complement.
GTGGTTATACCGTCTCCGTTTTCAACCGCTCCCGTGAAAAGACCGAAGAAGTGATTGCCGAGAATCCCGGCAAAAAGCTGGTGCCTTATTACACGGTGAAAGAGTTTGTTGAATCCCTCGAAACGCCTCGTCGTATCCTGTTAATGGTGAAAGCGGGCGCAGGTACTGATGCAGCTATCGATTCGCTGAAACCGTATCTGGAAAAAGGCGATATCATTATTGATGGCGGTAACACCTTCTTCCAGGACACAATCCGTCGCAATCGTGAGCTGTCTGCGGAAGGTTTTAACTTTATCGGTACCGGTGTTTCCGGTGGTGAAGAGGGCGCGCTGAAAGGGCCATCTATCATGCCTGGCGGTCAGAAAGATGCCTATGAACTGGTGGCGCCGATCCTGACGAAGATTGCTGCTGTGGCGGAAGATGGCGAACCGTGCGTGACCTATATCGGCGACGATGGTGCTGGTCACTACGTCAAGATGGTCCACAATGGTATTGAATATGGCGATATGCAGCTTATCGCTGAAGCTTACTCCCTGCTGAAAGGCGGCCTGAACCTCAGCAATGAAGAGTTGGCGAACACTTTTACCGAGTGGAATAACGGCGAGCTGAGCAGTTATCTGATCGACATCACTAAAGACATCTTCACTAAAAAAGATGAAGACGGAAACTACCTGGTGGATGTCATTCTTGATGAAGCCGCCAACAAAGGGACCGGTAAATGGACCAGCCAGAGCGCGCTGGATCTGGGCGAACCGCTGTCGCTGATTACCGAATCTGTCTTTGCGCGTTACATCTCTTCGTTGAAAGCGCAACGTGTTGCCGCATCTAAAGTGCTCTCCGGGCCGAAAGCGCAACCGGCAGGCGACAAAGCGGAATTTATCGAGAAAGTGCGTCGCGCGCTGTATCTTGGCAAGATCGTCTCCTATGCGCAGGGCTTCTCACAGCTACGCGCCGCGTCTGATGAATATCACTGGGATCTCAACTACGGCGAGATTGCTAAGATTTTCCGGGCGGGCTGTATCATTCGCGCTCAGTTCCTGCAGAAGATCACCGATGCTTACGCAGAAAACGCCGATATCGCTAACTTGCTGTTAGCGCCTTACTTCAAGAAAATTGCTGATGAGTACCAGCAGGCGCTGCGAGATGTCGTGGCTTACGCGGTGCAGAACGGCATTCCGGTGCCGACATTCTCTGCGGCAGTGGCCTACTATGACAGCTATCGCGCCGCAGTACTGCCAGCTAACTTAATTCAGGCGCAGCGTGACTACTTTGGTGCGCACACCTATAAACGTACTGATAAAGAAGGCATTTTCCATACCGAGTGGTTGGAATAATTTCTGTAAAAATGTTTAAGCCCGGTTTAATACCGGGCTTTTTTGTCTATGGAAAACCCCCAGCTAGGCTGGGGGTTCCGGAAAGCTTTCAGCTTTAAGCCAGTTATTAAAACCCCTTTTGATTTGTTAAAACATCTTGCGGTCTGGCAACTGCAAAAGTTCAACAAGAAATCAAAAGGGGGTCCCAATGGGGGACGAAAAGAGCTTAGCGCACACCCGATGGAACTGTAAATATCACATAGTTTTCGCGCCCAAATACCGAAGACAAGCGTTCTATGGAGAGAAGCGTAGGGCAGTAGGCAGCATATTAAGAAAATTGTGTGAATGGAAAAACGTACGAATTCTGGAAGCAGAATGTTGTGCAGATCATATTCACATGCTTCTGGAGATCCCGCCGAAGATGAGTGTGTCGAGTTTCATGGGATATCTGAAGGGTAAAAGTAGTCTGATGCTTTACGAGCAGTTTGGGGATCTAAAATTCAAATACAGGAACAGGGAGTTCTGGTGCAGAGGGTACTATGTCGATACGGTGGGTAAGAACACGGCGAAGATACAGGACTACATAAAGCACCAGCTTGAAGAGGATAAAATGGGTGAGCAATTATCGATCCCTTATCCGGGCAGCCCGTTTACGGGCCGTAAGTAACGAAGTTTGATGCAAATGTCAGATCGTATGCGCCTGTTAGGGCGCGGCTGGTAAGAAAGCCTTACAGGCGCATCAGAAAAACCTCCGGCTATGCCGGAGGATATTTATTGTCTATGGAAAACCCCCAGCTAGGCTGGGGGTTCCGGAAAGCTTTCAGCTTTAAGCCAGTTATTAAAACCCCTTTTGATTTGTTAAAACATCTTGCGGTCTGGCAACTGCAAAAGTTCAACAAGAAATCAAAAGGGGGTCCCAATGGGGGACGAAAAGAGCTTAGCGCACACCCGATGGAACTGTAAATATCACATAGTTTTCGCGCCCAAATACCGAAGACAAGCGTTCTATGGAGAGAAGCGTAGGGCAGTAGGCAGCATATTAAGAAAATTGTGTGAATGGAAAAACGTACGAATTCTGGAAGCAGAATGTTGTGCAGATCATATTCACATGCTTCTGGAGATCCCGCCGAAGATGAGTGTGTCGAGTTTCATGGGATATCTGAAGGGTAAAAGTAGTCTGATGCTTTACGAGCAGTTTGGGGATCTAAAATTCAAATACAGGAACAGGGAGTTCTGGTGCAGAGGGTACTATGTCGATACGGTGGGTAAGAACACGGCGAAGATACAGGACTACATAAAGCACCAGCTTGAAGAGGATAAAATGGGTGAGCAATTATCGATCCCTTATCCGGGCAGCCCGTTTACGGGCCGTAAGTAACGAAGTTTGATGCAAATGTCAGATCGTATGCGCCTGTTAGGGCGCGGCTGGTAAGAAAGCCTTACAGGCGCATCAGAAAAACCTCCGGCTATGCCGGAGGATATTTATTGATTTATCGCTTTTGCTTAATATTAACTTAATAATCTGTGTTTATCGTAATGAAGATAATCTGAATTGTTTTCGTCTGCGTTGCACTTTATATACTCAGGCGTTAAAACTTTAATATCTTATCAGGATGCGAAATACATCATGATTCATAATTAAGTTAATTCTGAGAGCGAATAATGAAAATCACGATATCCGGGACGGGTTATGTTGGCTTGTCTAATGGTTTGCTTATTGCACAACATCATGATGTGGTGGCGTTAGACATTGTTCCTTCCCGTGTTGAACTGTTAAATGATCGGATATCTCCGATTGTTGATAAAGAAATTCAGCAATTTTTAAAGGAAGATAACATCAGATTCAGGGCAACGCTGGATAAGTTTGATGCGTACCAGAATGCAGATTACGTCATCATTGCTACGCCTACGGATTACGATCCCAAAACCAACTATTTTAATACGTCCAGTGTGGAATCGGTCATTCAGGATGTGATCAGCATCAACCCCGCAGCAGTGATGATTATTAAGTCTACGGTGCCGGTTGGCTTCACGGCGGCAATGCGTCAGAAGTTTGCGACAGAAAATATCATTTTCTCTCCGGAGTTTTTACGTGAAGGTAAAGCCCTTTACGATAACCTTTATCCCTCCCGTATCGTGATTGGGGAACAGTCTGAGCGCGCCAGAGAATTTGCCGCATTACTCCAGGAAGGCGCTATTAAACAGGAGATTCCAACGCTGTTTACGGACTCCACTGAAGCGGAAGCCATTAAACTTTTTGCCAATACTTACCTCGCCATGCGAGTCGCTTATTTTAATGAATTAGACAGTTATGCTGAAACGTTAGGATTAAATACCCGACAAATTATTGAAGGGGTGTGCCTCGATCCGCGTATTGGCAACCATTATAATAATCCCTCTTTTGGTTATGGCGGATATTGTTTGCCAAAAGATACCAAACAGTTGCTGGCTAACTATAAGTCGGTGCCTAATAATATTATTTCCGCTATCGTTGAAGCAAATCGTACACGTAAAGATTTTATTGCCGACGCTATCCTCGCCCGAAAACCTAAGGTGGTGGGAATTTATCGCCTGATCATGAAGAGTGGCTCCGATAACTTCCGCGCCTCATCGATTCAGGGGATTATGAAGCGCATTAAAGCGAAAGGCGTAGAGGTCATTATCTATGAACCGGTAATGAAAGAAGACGCTTTTTTCAACTCTCGCCTTGAGCGTGATTTGCGCTGCTTTAAACAACAGGCGGACGTTATTATTTCTAACAGGATGGCTGCAGAGCTTTCGGATGTCGCTGAAAAAGTGTATACCCGCGATCTTTTCGGTAGCGACTAATAAAACTTCGGGGCTTGATGAATCCCGATGATTTATTGACCAAATAAATGGAAAAAAATGTCTGTTTTTATCATTAATCCTATAGCATATATTTGCTTTACGACTAAACTATTCCCAGCTTCATCCTTTTTTAGTTAGGGTATCTATGACAGTGGATAGTAATACGTCTTCCGGGCGTGGGAACGATCCGGAACAGATTGATTTGATTGATTTATTGCTACAGTTATGGCGTGGGAAGATGACCATTATTGTAGCTGTTATTATCGCCATTTTACTGGCTGTAGGCTATCTGATGATAGCCAAAGAAAAATGGACATCTACGGCGATTATTACTCAACCCGATGCCGCGCAGGTTGCCACCTATACCAATGCGTTAAATGTCTTGTATGGTGGAAATGCGCCTAAAATTTCTGAAGTCCAGTCCGGTTTTATTAGCCGCTTTAGCGCTGCGTTTTCCGCATTGGCGGAAGCGCTGGATAATCAGAAAGAACCGGAAAAGCTCACCATTGAACAGTCGGTAAAAGGGCAAGCGCTGCCGCTCTCGGTTACTTATGTGAGTACTACCGCTGAAGGGGCGCAGCGTCGACTGGCGGAATATATCCAACAGGTGGATGAAGAGGTCGCTAAGGAACTGGAAGTTGACCTGGAAGATAACATTACGCTACAAACCAAAACGTTGCAGGAGTCCCTTGAGACACAGGAAGTTGTGGCGCAGGATCAAAAAGATCTGCGCATAAAGCAAATCGAAGAAGCGTTGCGCTATGCGGATGAGGCCAAAATCACGCAGCCGCAGATTCAACAAACCCAGGATGTCACCCAGGACACTATGTTCCTGCTGGGGAGCGATGCGCTAAAATCGATGATACAGAACGAAGCGACGCGTCCACTGGTCTTTTCTCCGGCCTATTACCAGACGAAGCAGACACTGCTGGATATTAAAAATCTAAAAGTGACTGCCGATACGGTGCACGTCTATCGTTATGTGATGAAGCCGACGTTACCGGTTCGTCGCGATAGCCCGAAAAAGGCCATTACCCTCGTGCTGGCTGTGCTGCTGGGCGGGATGATCGGCGCCGGGATTGTGCTGGGACGCAATGCGCTACGTAGCTATAAGCCAAAAGCCTTATAGGCGTCTTTGCCGGATGGCGGCACAAGCGCCTTATCCATTCTGCGGAACGCAATATTCTTCAGCAAAAAACCGGGCGTTGCCCGGTTTTTTTACGCTTATTGATGGCGCTTACGGAGGTTGTCAATCACGGTGGTGAGGTTGAGATCTTGATCCTGCAACAGCACCAGCAGATGGTACATCAAATCAGACGCTTCATTGGTCAGCTCAACGCTATCGTTAACGGTTGCCGCCAGCGCGGTTTCTACACCTTCTTCGCCAACCTTTTGCGCAATACGCTTGGTACCGCTGGCGTACAGTTTCGCCGTGTAAGAACTGGCTGGATCGGCGGTTTTGCGCTCTGCCAGCAGTTGTTCCAGTTGATACAGGAATAACCACTGATGGCTGGCGTCGCCAAAGCAGCTACTGGTACCTTTGTGGCAGGTCGGCCCGACAGGGTTTGCCAACACCAGCAGTGTGTCGTTGTCGCAATCCGGCGCAATGCTGACGACATTCAACACATGGCCCGAGGTTTCGCCTTTGGTCCATAAACGCTGTTTCGTGCGTGAGAAGAAAGTGACGTGGCCGGACTCAATGGTCTTGTCCAGCGCTTGTGGGTTCATATAACCCAGCATTAATACTTCGCCGGATACCGCATGTTGCACGATGGCTGGCATCAGGCCATTGGTTTTTCCCCAGTCCAGGTCGCGGCGTTGTTGCTCTGTTAACATATCCTGATCTCCACGCCCTGGCCTGCCAGGTACGCTTTTAATTCGCCAATATTGATGATTTGCTTGTGAAAAACGGAGGCGGCAAGCGCGCCGTCGACATCGGCATCACGGAACGCCTCAAGAAAGTGTTCCATCGTGCCCGCGCCGCCGGAGGCGATCAGCGGCACGCGGCAAACGCCACGGACTTTTTTCAACTGCGTCAGATCGTAACCGTTACGCACGCCATCCTGGTTCATCATATTCAGGACAATTTCTCCTGCGCCACGCTGTTGTACCTCTTGCACCCAGTCCAGCGTCTCCCACTGCGTCACGCGGGTACGGTTCTCATCGCCAGTATACTGGTTAACATGATATTTCCCCGTGGCGTCGTCAAACCAGGTATCAATTCCAACGACAATGCACTGTACGCCAAAGCGCTCAGCCAGACGGGTAATCAGCGTTGGGTCAGCCAACGCCGGGGAGTTGACAGAGATCTTATCCGCTCCGAAAGAGAGAATTTTAGCGGCGTCGTCAATTGACCGAATACCGCCCGCTACGCAAAACGGAATGTCGATCACCTCGGCGACACGCGCCACCCAGCTTTTATCCACTACGCGGCCATCGCTGGAGGCGGTAATATCATAGAACACCAGTTCGTCCGCGCCTTCGTCGGCATAGCGTTTGGCCAGCGGAACGATATCGCCAATGATCTCATGGTTGCGAAACTGTACACCTTTTACCACCTGACCATCACGAACGTCCAGACACGGAATTATACGTTTTGCCAGCATTGGATGGCCTCCTTAACGGTAAATTTCCCTTCCAGCAGCGCGCGTCCGACAATCACGCCGCGTACGCCGGTGCCGCGCAGGGCGGCAATATCATCGATATCGCCAATACCGCCGGAGGATTGAAAGGCGATCTGCGGATATCTGGCGCATACCTCTTCGTACAGCGAAACATTAGAGCCTGCCAGCGTGCCGTCGCGCGAAATATCGGTACACAGCACATGTTTCAGGCCGACGGGGAGATAAGTTTCCACCAGTTGCTCCAGCGAGACGCCGGAATTTTCCTGCCAGCCGCTAACCGCTACCTGCTTGTTGCCGTGTTCGTCTATGCGAACGTCCAGCGCCAGTACCAGCGCCTGCGCGCCGAAACGTTCAAACCAGCCTTTCACCACATCAGGGGATTTTACTGCCGTTGAACCCACGACCACACGGGCAACGCCAGCCTTCAGTAATGCCGCAACGTCTTCTTCGGTACGCACGCCGCCGCCGACCTGTACGGGAATATTTACACCCGTGACCAGCGTTTTGATCAGCGATATCTGTCGTTTAGCCGGATCTTTAGCACCGGTGAGATCGACCAGATGCAGCACCCCGGCGCCCTGGGCGGCGTAATCCTGCAAACGGGGCAGGGGATTGTTACCGTAATCCCGCTGCCGGGCATAGTCGCCCTGATGGAGACGCACCACGACGCCGTCGATTAAATCTAATGCCGGAATAATCATTACATCTCCAGGAAGTTTTTCAGCAACTGCGCGCCCGCCGCGCCCGAACGTTCCGGGTGGAACTGTACGCCGAAGAAATTGTCTTTCTGTACTGCGGCGGTGAACGGCTCGCCGTAATTACACTGGGCGATAGTCCACGGATTGACCGGCATCGCATAGCTGTGAACAAAGTAAAAATAGGTGCCATCTTCAATGCCCTGAAACAGCCGATTGCCCGCCTGCGGATACACGCGATTCCAGCCCATGTGCGGCAGCGGCAGGCCAAAATCGGTCATTTTCGGCACATCTTGTTCGATGATGTTCAGCAGATCCACGCCGCGCGTCTCTTCGCTGCGATGACCCAGCAGTTGCATCCCTAAGCAGATACCCAGTACCGGCTGAGTACACGCTTTAATTAAGTCGATTAGTTCACGTTCGCGTAGTTGATCCATAGCGGCTTGCGCCGTGCCGACGCCCGGTAGCAAGAGTTTGTCAGCACGTAGCACCACTTCCGGTTCGCGGCTGACCACCGGGGGGTAACCGTGGCGTGCCACGGCGGATTTTACCGAGCTTAAATTGGCGCAGCCGGTGTCAAGGATGACGACGTTCATCACAGCACTCCTTTCGAGGACGGCAATGTATCGCCCTCCACGCGAATAGCCTGACGTAGTGTACGACCAAAGGCTTTAAACAAACTTTCAACGCGGTGGTGATCGTTCTTACCCTTAGTCTTGAGATGCAGAGTGATGCCCATCGTGTAAGAGAGCGAGCGGAAAAAGTGTTCAATCATCTCTGTACTCAAATCGCCCACACGCTGGTAGGTAAATTCAGCTTTATATTCCAGATGTGGACGACCGGAAATATCCAGCGCGCAGCGTGCCAGGCATTCATCCATCGGCAGTACAAAGCCAAAACGGCAGATACCACGTTTGTCGCCGAGCGCCAGTTTTAACGCCTCGCCGAGCGCCAGCCCGGTATCTTCTACCGTGTGATGATCGTCGATATAGAGATCGCCCTTAACGGTAATCTCCATGCGAAAGCCGCCGTGGGTGGCGATTTGATCGAGCATATGATCAAAGAAGCCGACGCCGGTATTAATCTTGCTGTTGCCTTCGCGATCCAGCCAGACGCTGACATCAATTTGTGTCTCTTTGGTGTTGCGGACCACATGCGCATAACGATCGCGTTTCGTTAGCTGTTCGCCAATCATCGTCCAGTTCAGAGTTTCACGGTGATAGCGTAAACCAGTAATGCCCATGTTCTCAGCGAGCTGGATATCGGTCGCACGATCGCCAATCACATAGCTGTTGGCGCTATCCATCGCTTGTTCCGCAAGATAGCGCTCCACCAGCTTCACTTTAGGCTTGCGGCAGTCGCAATCGTCTGCGGGCAGGTGAGGGCAGATAAGCACGTCATCAAAGCGTATGCCCTGAGAGGTGAAAATCTGCATCATCAGGTTGTGCGGTCCGTCGAAGTCCGCCTGCGGGAAGCTTTGCGTGCCAAGTCCATCCTGGTTAGTGATCATCACCAGCTTAAAACCGGCTTTTTGCAGCTTCAGCAATACGGGAATTACCTCTGGCTCAAAGGCCAGTTTATCAAAGTGGTCTACCTGAAAATCGCTCGGCGGTTCGGAAATCAAGGTTCCGTCCCGGTCGATGAAAAGATACTTCTGACTCATACTGGCTCCGCACGTAAGGCGTCAATGACGCGCTGGTTTTCCTGGCGGGTGCCGACCGTAATCCGCAGGCAGCCGCTTAAAGAAGGTTGTTTATTCTGATCGCGTAAGATAATGCCCTGATCCCATAATGATTTAAATACGCTGCTGGAGGCGGTAAACCGCGCCAGAATATAGTTGGTTTCTGAGTCAAAGACGTGTTCTACGCAGGCGGTCTGTTGCAGAGCATTCACCAGATACTGACGCTCCTGCACTGTCTGCGCCACGCGCTCGCGCATTGCGTTTATTCCCTGCGGACTCAGCACCTGGGCGGCGATATCCGCCACTGGCGTAGAAAGCGGATAAGGGGCGATTACTTTTAACAGCAGGTTGATCACCTCTTCATTGGCCAGCGTAAAGCCGCAGCGTAGACCCGCCAGCGCAAAAGCTTTCGACAATGTGCGCAGGATAACCAGATGAGGATATTCAACCAGCCAGCCTGCCAGCGTGGCCTGCGGGCAAAACTCAATATAAGCTTCGTCGGCGACGACTATCGCTTTACCACGTGTCAACTCCAGCAGCGTGCGCAGATCCTGCGGGTTGATAAGTTGCCCGGTGGGGTTATTGGGGCTACAAACGAACACCACTTTTGCGCCGTCAAGGTTGTCAGAAATCCCCTGTAGATCCAACTGCCAGTTTTCAAGCGCGGAAACCGTCCGGCGCTCTACGCCAATGGTTTCCGCGCTGACGCTGTACATACCGTAAGTGGGCGGGCAGTAGAGAATGGCGTCTTTCCCCGGTTCGCAGAAGGCGCGGATCACCAGTTCGATCCCTTCATCCGCGCCGCGGCTGACCAGCACTTGCTCCGGCTTTACGCCAGCATATTGCGCGTAGTTTTCAATCACGGCCTTTGGCTGGCATTCCGGGTAGCGGTTAAGCGTTTGTTGGGTGAGCTGAAATTCCACCGCTGTCGGGAATTCATTCGCGTTCAGCCAGACATCGCCGTTACCGCCCAGACGGCGGGCGGACTGATACGGTACCAGGTTGCGGACATTTTCACGGGCTAAGTCAGCGACGCTGAGAGTGTTTTCAGTGCTCATGCTTGCTCCTTGAGGGCGTTTACGCGCAGGGTAACGGCATTTTTATGGGCGGTCAGGCGTTCTGCCGCCGCCAATGTTTCAATGGTTGATGCCAGAGCGGAAAAGCCCGCTTTCGACAGTTCCTGCACGGTCATTCGTTTCTGGAAGTCCGCTAACCCAAGACTGGAACAGGTAGCAGTATAGCCATAGGTTGGTAAAACATGGTTGGTTCCGGAAGCGTAATCACCGGCGGATTCCGGCGACCAGTCGCCGAGAAATACCGAGCCTGCGCTGGTTATCGCATCCACTAAATCGCGCGCATTGCGCGTCTGGATGATTAAGTGTTCCGGTCCATACTGATTAGAGATGGCGACGCACTGCGCTAAATCTTTGGTCACAATCAGACGACTGGCGCTCAGGGCCTGACGGGCGGTCTCTGCGCGCGGCAGTTCAGCCAGTTGACGTTCCACCGCCTCCGCTACCTTGCGGGCGATGTCAGCATCTGGCGTCAGCAGGATCACCTGGGAATCCGGGCCGTGTTCTGCCTGCGAGAGCAAGTCAGAAGCGACGAAGTCCGGCGTTGCGCCACTGTCGGCGATGACCAGCACTTCAGACGGCCCGGCTGGCATATCAATAGCCGCGCCGTCGAGACGCTGACTAACCTGACGCTTGGCTTCAGTTACAAAAGCATTGCCGGGGCCAAAAATTTTATCCACTTTCGGTACGGATTCGCTGCCGAAGGCCAGAGCGGCAATCGCCTGCGCGCCGCCGACGTTAAAGATTTCCTGCACGCCACATAGCTGTGCCGCATAGAGGATTTCATCAGCGATGGGCGGCGGCGAGCACAGAACCACGTTCTGACATCCCGCAATGCGCGCCGGCGTTGCCAGCATCAGCACCGTTGAGAAGAGCGGAGCCGAGCCGCCGGGAATATACAGACCAACAGACGCGACGGGACGGGTAACCTGCTGGCAACGCACGCCTGGCTGGGTTTCCACATCTACTGGCGGTAGCGTCTGCGCGGAATGGAACGTTTCAATATTTTTGACGGCGGCGGCCATCGCCTGTTTTAATTCGTCGCTCAGACGCGCGCCGGCGGCGGCGATCTCTTCAGTGGTGACGCGTAGCGCTGTCACTTCGGTGTTATCAAATTTAGCGCTGTATTCACGCAGGGCGTCGTCACCGCGCGTTTTTACATTATCCAGAATATCGCTGACCGTCCGGGTAATACTGTCAGAGGCGGAAATCGCCGGACGCGTCAGCAGCGCACGCTGCTGTTCAGGGCTACAACTATTCCAGTCAATCAGGGTATTGAAGCTCATGGTCTTAACTCCATCACAGGGTTCCGCCTTATCCGGTATACAGAACCCAAAATATCAACGCATTACGTAGGTCTGATAAGCGTAGCGCCATCAGGCTTTAGATCACTCCATCATCTTCTCGATCGGCAGTACCAGAATCGAGCTGGCGCCAAGCGCTTTCAGTTTCTCCATGGTTTCCCAGAACAGAGTTTCGCTGCTGACCATATGCATCGCCACGCGCTGTTGCTCGCCCGCCAGCGGCAGAATCGTTGGCCTTTCGGCGCCTGGCAGCAGGGCGATAACCTCTTCCAGGCGTTCGCTTGGCGCGTGCATCATGATGTATTTCGATTCGCGCGCCTGAATCACGCCCTGAATACGGGTCAGCAATTTATCGATCAGCTGTTGTTTGCTCTGTGCCATTTCACCGTCGCGCTGAATCAGACAGGCTTTAGAGCGGTAGATAACTTCGACTTCACGCAGGCCGTTAGCTTCAAGCGTCGCGCCGGTAGAGACCAAATCGCAGATAGCGTCGGCCAGCCCCGCGCGCGGCGCGACTTCGACAGAGCCATTTAACAGACACGATTTAAAAGAGACGCCTTTCTGGTCGAGGTAACGTTTGAGGAGGTGCGGATAAGAGGTAGCGATACGTTTACCGTCCAGCGCCGCCGGGCCGTCCCAGGCTTCGTCAACCGGCGTCGCCAGCGATAAACGGCAGCCGCCGAAGTCAAGACGGCGCAGGGTAAAATAGCGCGGATCTTCGCCCTGCGCGCGGCGGTTGAGTAGCTCTTCTTCCAGCACGTTTTCGCCGATAATGCCGAGATCGACCACGCCATCCATCACCAGACCCGGAATGTCATCATCACGCACGCGCAGGATATCAATCGGCATGTTTTCCGCCATCGCAATCAAACGCTGAGTGTGTAAATTAATTTTTATGCCGCAGCGGGCCAGCAATTCCCGTGAATCATCGCTTAAACGGCCTGATTTCTGAATAGCTATGCGTAAGCGGGTGTTGTCTAACATTCTGTGTTCCTCTTTATCCTGTCTGAACCGGTCTGTATCGCGCGCCAAAAAAAAGCCCCCGGAAGATGATCTTCCGGGGGCTTTCTCATGCGTTCATGCACCACTGGAAGATCTGAATGTCTTCCAGCACACATCGCCTGAAAGACTAGTCAGGATGATGGTGATGATGGTGGTGTTTAAATTGAACGCGTGTCATAAAAATTCCGATGAATGCTTATTCATTTGATACCTTTTAACCTAAACCACTTTTACGCCTTAAAGCAAGCGCTTTTTTCATTTCGCATTTATAGTATGAATTGTCAGTCACGGCGGGCTGGCGTAGCCTTATGTATAAGGCGTTAAAGTCAGGAGAAAATGGATGAAAAAGGTCGCAATTGTCGGTTTAGGTTGGTTAGGCATGCCGCTGGCAATGTCGCTGGCAGCGAGAGGCTGGCAGGTTACCGGCAGCAAAACCACCCTTGACGGGGTGGAGGCGGCCCGTATGAGTGGAATTGAAAGCTATCCGCTGCGTCTGGAGCCGGAGCTGGTCTGTGAAGCAGACGATCTTGACGCTCTGTTGGACGTCGATGCGCTGGTGATAACACTGCCCGCGCGCCGTAGCGGTCCGGGAGATGAGTTTTATCTGCAGGCGATGCAGGAGCTGGTCGACAGCGCGCTGGCTTATCGTATCCCGCGTATTATTTTTACCAGTTCGACGTCTGTTTACGGCGATGCGCAAGGCGTAGTGAAAGAGACTACGCCGCGTAATCCGGTCACGGCCAGTGGGCGTACGCTGAAGGAACTGGAAGACTGGCTGCACAATCTGCCTGGCACGTCAGTGGATATTCTGCGGCTGGCGGGGTTGGTCGGCCCGGGACGCCATCCTGGACGTTTCTTTGCCGGAAAAACCGCGCCGGATGGTCAACACGGGGTCAATCTGGTGCATCTTGAAGACGTGGTTGGCGCCATTACCCTCTTGCTACAGGCGCCGAAAGGGGGGCACATCTATAATATATGTGCGCCGGCGCATCCGGCCCGCAACGTGTTCTATCCGCAAATGGCGCGCTTGCTGGGAATGGAACCGCCGCATTTTCGTGACGCGCCGGACAACGGCAAAGGGAAGATTATCGACGGTAGCCGGATTTGTAATGAGCTTGGATTTGAATATCAATATCCCGATCCGCTGGTGATGCCGATGGAATGAGTCGCTGTCCAGCAGGTGGCCGCCATATAGCGCAAGGGGACGAGTATGAAACCACTGCTGGACGTTCTGATTATTCTTGATGCGTTAGAAAAAGAGGGCAGCTTCGCGGCGGCGTCGGCAAAATTATTTAAAACGCCGTCCGCCCTCAGTTATACCGTTCATAAGCTGGAAAACGATCTTAATATCCAACTGCTCGACCGTAGCGGATATCGCGCGCGATTTACGCGAACCGGTAAAATGCTACTGGAAAAAGGCCGTGAAGTGCTGCATACCGTTCGCGAGCTGGAAAAGCAGGCGATTAAACTGCATGAAGGCTGGGAGAACGAACTGGTCATCGGTGTGGATGATACCTTTCCCTTTTCTCTTCTGGCCCCGCTTATCGAGGCTTTTTATCAACGCCACAGCGTGACGCGCCTTAAATTTGTTAATGGCGTTCTCGGCGGCTCATGGGAGACGCTGACGCAGGGAAGGGCGGATATCATCGTTGGCGCCATGCGCGCGCCGCCGCCTGACACCGGCTTTGGCTTTGCAAGACTGGGCGATCTTGAACTGGTGTTTGCTGTCGCACCTCATCATCCTCTGGTTCATGAAGAGGAACCACTTAGCCGCCAGACGATCAAACGCTTTCGTGCGATTGTGGTTGGCGATAGCGCCCATTCATCCCGATCAATAGGGTCTGAACTGCTCGACGCTCAGGAAGCGATTACAGTGTTTGATTTTAAAACCAAGCTGGAGCTGCAAATTAGCGGCCTGGGATGCGGCTATTTACCGCGTTATCTGGCGCAGCGATTTTTGGAAAGCGGCGCGCTTATAGAGAAGAAAGTTGTGGCGCAAATTGTCTATGAACCGGTGTGGATTGGCTGGAATGAACAGACCGCCGGGCTGGCCAGCGGCTGGTGGCGGGATGAGATTTTAGCAAATAATGCTATTGCTGGGGTGTATGCAAAATCGCCAGTTTAAAAATCAATCGCTTATGAAAAATAATTTTTTGAACGCGCTCTCATTCTCTTGTCATTTCACTTCAGTTTAGGGCAGAATACGCCGCTTGCAAAAAATGACACTAACCGACGTTTTAATACGCGTCGGTTATTTTTTTGCTTCAAACACATCATTCAATACCAAGAGGCCGGGCTTCGTACCGGATAGATACTTACTTAAAAATCGACAGTTGTTGTCGCTGAGGAATCCAGAAAATGGGGCAATTTTTTGCTTACGCGACGGCATTCGCCGTAAAGGAGAATGACCATGTCGCATAACGTTACTCCAAACACCTCTCGCGTGGAATTACGTAAAACGCTTACGTTAGTTCCGGTTGTAATGATGGGTCTTGCCTATATGCAGCCGATGACGCTGTTCGATACATTTGGTATCGTTTCAGGCCTCACTGACGGTCACGTACCGACGGCGTATGCATTCGCGTTAATCGCGATTCTGTTTACGGCGTTGAGCTACGGGAAACTGGTACGTCGCTACCCTTCCGCGGGTTCGGCGTACACCTATGCCCAGAAATCTATCAGCCCGACCGTTGGCTTTATGGTGGGGTGGTCTTCTCTGCTCGATTATCTGTTCGCGCCGATGATCAACATTCTGTTGGCGAAAATTTATTTTGAAGCGCTGGTGCCCTCCATTCCGTCATGGGTGTTTGTCGTGGCGCTGGTGGCCTTTATGACGGCCTTTAACCTGCGCAGCCTCAAATCGGTCGCTAACTTCAACACCGTGATTGTGGTGCTACAGGTGGTGCTGATTGCGGTCATTCTGGGCATGGTGGTTTATGGCGTATTTGAAGGCGAAGGCGCCGGTACGTTGACGAGCACCCGTCCGTTCTGGTCCGGCGATGCGCACGTTATTCCGATGATTACGGGAGCGACGATCCTGTGCTTCTCCTTTACCGGCTTTGACGGCATCAGTAACCTGTCGGAAGAGACCAAAGATGCTGAACGCGTGATCCCGCGTGCGATTTTCCTGACCGCACTGATTGGCGGCCTGATCTTCATTTTTGCGACCTATTTCCTGCAATTGTACTTCCCGGATATCTCTCGCTTTAAAGATCCGGATGCGTCTCAGCCGGAAATCATGCTGTACGTGGCGGGTAAAACCTTCCAGGTGGGGGCGCTGATCTTCTCTACTATCACCGTACTGGCTTCCGGTATGGCGGCGCACGCAGGCGTAGCGCGCCTGATGTACGTGATGGGACGTGACGGCGTATTCCCGAAAAGCTTCTTCGGTTATGTTCACCCGAAATGGCGTACGCCAGCGATGAACATCATTCTGGTCGGGGCGATCGCGCTGCTGGCGATTAATTTTGACCTGGTGATGGCGACAGCGCTGATTAACTTTGGCGCGTTGGTCGCGTTTACCTTCGTTAACCTGTCCGTAATTTCGCAGTTCTGGATCCGTGAGAAGCGTAATAAATCATTGAAAGATCACTTCCAGTATCTGTTCCTGCCGATGTGCGGCGCGCTGACGGTTGGCGCGTTGTGGGTTAACCTGGAAGAGAGCTCAATGGTACTGGGCCTGATCTGGGCGGGTATCGGGCTGATTTATCTGGCGTGCGTAACCAAAAGCTTCCGCAACCCGGTTCCACAGTACGAAGACGTCGCGTAATCGCGCGTATTATCGACAATAGCAAAACCGGAGGCACTGCCTCCGGTTTTTTCTCTGTCATCCACCACGTTTGCCGGATGGTGGCGTAAACGCTGGCCCTGTAGGCCTGATAAGCGCAGCGCCATCAGGCATTGGTCAATTACACGATCTCAGTTGCATACTGCCACAGTGATTTCAGTAACCCCAGCTTCGTTTTATCTTCCGCATACTGCTGAGAAAGCATCTGCAATTCGTTGGCATACTGTTGTAAAAACTCCGGCGTCAGCACCTGACGGCGATGCGCCAGCCAGCGCTGCTGCTCTGCGTCATCCAGCGTACCGGGAAAATTGCGCGCGCGGTAATTAAACAGTAGCTTCTCAATGCGCTTATCGACAAAGGTAATATCCAGCGCGGGCAGGTTACGTGGTTCGGTTTCGAGTACGATTTTCATGGCTGCGCGATCGGCATCGCTGAAAAAACCATCATAGAGCTGGGCATCAACATTATCCGAGGCGGCAAAAGGTTCGGCTTCGGCGAAAATAGCCACCACTTTGTCGCGGACCTGCGGGTTTTCACGCAGCACTTTCAGGTTATCCAGGCAGTGCTGGCGATGAATTCCCAGCCGGTCGGCATCCTCCGGGCGCAAGGTATTCGCCGGTGCCAGTACCGGACATTTATTGATATGCACCAGCTTTACCGGCACTGCGGCGTGATCGCCAAGATCGGCTTTGGCCGTATAAAGCCGCTCGCGAAGGGTATCGCTGTCCAGCTCAAGAAGAGGGGAAATATCGCCTGCTAAATCGACCATGATCACCGCGTTACGGTTTTCAGGATGCCACGCCAGCGGCGCGACCCAGCTTGTATTACCGCGCCACGCGCCAAACATGCCGGAGACATGCACCAGCGGCTTCATTTGCGGAACGTCAATCAGCGCCGCCAGTTTATGTTTACTGCGGTGGCTATAAAGATAATCAAACAGCCGCGGCTGGCGTGTTTTCACCCGTTGCGCCATCGCAATAGTGGCGTAGACATCCGCCATCGCATCGTGAGCGTTGCTGTGTTCGATACCGTTCGCCTGGGTTAAATGTTCCAGACGAAAGCTGGGCAGGCCGTCGTCGTTTTCCGGCCAGTTAATTCCCTCCGGGCGCAGCGCATAACAGGCGCGCATGACATCCAATAGATCCCAACGTGAATTATCATGCTGCCAGCTCCAGGCGTAGGGATCGTAAAAGTTGCGATAAAAAATATTGCGTGTGACTTCATCGTCAAAACGCACATTGTTGTAGCCTACAACGCAGGTTTTAGGAACGGTAAACAGCGCATGAATGCGTCTGGCGAAAGCGGCTTCGTTCTCTCCTTTCTCACGCGCTTCCTGCGGTGTGATGCCGGTAATCAGCACCGCGCCGGGCTGCGGCAGATAATCATCGGCGGGTTTGCAGTAAAACACTTCCGGCTCGCCAATAACGTTGAAGTCGTTATCCGTACGGAGCGCAGCGAATTGCGCAGGTCTGTCGAGGGCCGGATGCGTACCGAAGGTTTCGTAATCGTGAAATAAAAAGGTAGGTTGCTGCTTATCGTCAGTCATGGGGTGATGATATCCGGTATCAATTTTAGCGCTGTAGTAAGAGTACCAAAAATCGCCATGCTAATCAGCACGGCATGTGAAGATTGCGGGAGTGTATGAAGAATGTCGTCAGTAAAAACGCCACGGGAGAATTACTGGAATTAATCGTCTTTTTTAAAATGTTATTACGTGTTATTGGAGTTGTATCATTCTTATAATTAACAGTAGGTTGTTTGATAATTCTTGTGATTATTTAATTACATTCAATGTGCGTGTTCAGAAAATATAAAATCTTTATAAAACAAAAGGTTTTATGTATTCATATGTTCATTTTAACAACTGTTTCAAATTGTGAGTAAAGCCGAAATTTCATAATACAAATTAAATATAATCTTCAGCTATATCTAATAACAGGAGGTTATATGAGCATTAGTCGTCGTTCTTTTTTGCAGGGGGTAGGCATCGGCTGCTCTGCCTGCGCGCTGGGCGCTTTTCCGCCCGGGGCGCTGGCGCGCAATCCGATTGCCGATATTAACGGTAAAACCACGCTAACGCCAAGTTTGTGCGAAATGTGTTCTTTTCGTTGCCCTATTCAGGCGCAGGTAGTCAATAACAAGACCGTTTTTATTCAGGGTAATCCTTCTGCGCCGCAGCAGGGGACGCGCGTATGCGCCAGGGGCGGAAGCGGCGTCAGCCTGGTCAATGACCCGCAACGGATTGTGAAACCCATGAAACGCACCGGACCGCGCGGCGGCGGTGAATGGCAGGTGATTAGCTGGCAACAGGCTTACCAGGAAATCGCGACGAAAATGAATGCCATCAAAGCGCAGCATGGCCCCGAGAGCGTGGTTTTCTCTTCCAAATCGGGCTCGCTCTCCAGCCATCTTTTCCATCTGGCTACTGCCTTTGGTTCGCCTAATACCTTTACTCATGCCTCAACATGCCCTGCCGGGAAAGCCATCGCGGCAAAAGTGATGATGGGCGGCGATCTGGCGATGGATATCGCTAACACGCGCTATCTGGTTTCGTTTGGTCACAATTTGTATGAAGGCATTGAAGTTGCGGATACCCATGAATTAATGACCGCGCAGGAGAAGGGGGCCAAAATGGTCAGCTTCGATCCGCGTCTGTCGATATTTTCCAGCAAGGCGGATGAGTGGCACGCTATTCGTCCCGGCGGTGATTTAGCGGTTCTGCTGGCGATGTGCCACGTCATGATTGACGAACAGCTCTACGATGCGTCTTTTGTTGAGCGTTATACCAGCGGATTTGAACAGTTAGCACAGGCGGTAAAAGAGACGACGCCGGAATGGGCCGCTGCGCAGGCCGATGTCCCTGCCGACGTCATTGTCCGGGTGACACGCGAACTGGCCGCCTGCGCGCCTCATGCTATTGTCAGTCCTGGTCATCGCGCGACGTTCTCGCAGGAAGAGATCGATATGCGGCGTATGATTTTTACGCTTAATGTACTGCTCGGTAATATTGAGCGCGAAGGCGGGCTATATCAGAAAAAAGGCGCGTCGGTTTACAACAAACTGGCGGGGGAAAAGGTCGCGCCCACGCTGGCGAAACTCAACATTAAAAATATGCCGAAACCGACGGCGCAACGAATCGACCTGGTCGCACCGCAGTTTAAATATATCGCCGCTGGTGGCGGCGTGGTGCAAAGCATTATTGACGCGGCGTTAACCCGGAAGCCTTACCCGATAAAGGCGTGGATTATGTCGCGGCATAATCCTTTCCAGACCGTCACCTGTCGTCCGGACCTGGTAAAAACCGCTGAGCAACTGGATCTGGTGGTTAGCTGCGATGTCTATTTGAGTGAGAGCGCGGCGTATGCCGACTATCTGCTGCCGGAATGCACTTATCTCGAACGGGACGAAGAGATATCGGATATGTCGGGGCTGCACCCGGCTTACGCTCTACGCCAACAGGTCGTAGATCCGATTGGCGAGGCGCGTCCGAGTTGGCAAATCTGGAAAGAACTTGGCGAGCAGTTAGGATTAGGGCAGTACTATCCCTGGCAGGATATGCAGACGCGCCAACTCTATCAGTTGAACGGCGACCATGCCTTAGCGAAGGAACTGCGACAGACAGGGTATCTCGAATGGGGCATCCCGCTGCTATTACGCGAACCGGAATCCGTTCGCCAGTTTACGGCGCGTTATCCCGGCGCTACTGCGACGGACAGCGATAACACCTATGGCGAACAGCTTCGCTTCAAGTCTCCCTCCGGTAAAATCGAACTTTATTCCGCAACCCTGGAGGAATTGCTCCCAGGCTACGGCGTTCCGCGCGTTCGTGATTTTGCGCTCAAAAAAGAGAATGAGCTTTACTTCATTCAGGGCAAGGTGGCCGTTCATACTAATGGCGCGACGCAGTACGTACCTTTACTCAGCGAGCTGATGTGGGATAACGCGGTTTGGGTCCATCCGCAAACGGCACAAGAAAAAGGCATTAAGACCGGCGATGAGATCTGGCTGGAAAATGCCACGGGTAAAGAGAAAGGTAAGGCGCTGGTGACGCCCGGCATCCGTCCGGACACGCTATTCGTCTATATGGGATTTGGCGCGAAAGCCGGGGCCAAAACAGCGGCGACGACACACGGCATCCACTGCGGCAATTTACTGCCGCACGTGACGAGCCCGGTATCCGGTACGGTAGTGCATACCGCAGGCGTGACGCTGAGCCGGGCATGAGGGAGGAGGGAACCATGAATCATTTAACGAATCAGTACGTCATGCTGCATGATGAAAAACGTTGTATCGGCTGCCAGGCGTGTACCGTTGCCTGCAAAGTGCTTAATGACGTACCTGAGGGATTTAGCCGCGTACAGGTACAAATTCGCGCCCCTGAACAGGCATCCGACGCACTAACCCATTTTCAATTTGTCCGTGTCTCCTGTCAGCACTGTGACAATGCGCCGTGTGTCAGCGTTTGTCCTACCGGAGCGTCATATCGTGATGAAAACGGGATCGTGCAGGTTGATAAATCGCGCTGTATTGGCTGCGATTACTGTGTTGCCGCGTGTCCTTTCCATGTGCGCTATCTGAATCCGCAAACCGGCGTCGCCGACAAGTGTAACTTCTGTGCCGATACGCGGCTGGCGGCTGGCCAGTCTCCGGCGTGCGTATCCGTTTGCCCAACGGACGCGCTGAAATTCGGCAGACTGGATGAGAGCGAGATCCAGCGCTGGGTCGGTCAGAAAGAGGTCTACCGCCAGCAGGAGGCGCGTAGCGGCGCAGTCAGTCTGTACCGTCGTAAAGAAGTCCATCAGGAGGGTAAAGCATGAATACTATCTGGGGAGCGGAACTACACTATGCACCGGATTATTGGCCGCTGTGGTTAATTTACGCAGGCGTCGTGGTGCTGCTCATGCTTGTCGGGCTGATTATCCATGCGTTATTGCGCCGGATGCTGGCGCCAAAAACGGCGGGCGGCGAAGAGCATCGTGACTATCTCTACTCGCTAGCGATTCGCCGTTGGCATTGGGGAAATGCGTTACTGTTCGTTTTGTTACTGTTAAGCGGTTTATTTGGTCATTTTTCTCTCGGCCCTGTAGCGCTAATGGTACAGGTGCATACCTGGTGTGGTTTTGCCTTACTGGCCTTCTGGGTTGGGTTTGTGCTGATCAACCTCACCACAGGTAACGGGCGTCACTATCGGGTAAATTTTTCCGGACTGGTGACGCGCTGCATACGTCAGACGCGTTTTTACCTTTTTGGCATCATGAAAGGGGAGGCGCATCCGTTTGCCGCAACAGAGCAGAATAAGTTTAATCCACTGCAACAACTGGCATATCTGGCGATTATGTACGCGCTGGTGCCGCTATTAATCATCACAGGTCTATTGTGTCTCTATCCGCAGGTTGCGGGTCTGGGCCCAGTGATGCTGGTGCTGCATATGGCGCTTGCTATCATCGGCTTACTGTTTATTTGCGCACATCTCTATCTGTGTACACTAGGCGACACGCCGGGACAAATCTTCCGTAGTATGGTTGACGGCTATCACCGTCATCGTACCGCGCCGCGTGGGGATAAGCCCGCCGTCTGACCGTATTCATAAAATAAATTAAGCAAGAAAATGTGCCTTGTGTCACATTTTCTTGCAATTTATCCATGTTTGTTTAACCGAACTTCCGTAAAAAGAACGGCAAATAGAGACAATCCTGAGGACATGCTGTTGAAACGCCGTTTGTTTATTGCCGCTTCTTTATTTGCGATGCACCTTTCTCCTGCGCTTGCGGCTGATACCGTAAGTTTTGCTCCCCAACCGCCAGCCATTGATGCAGGCGCCTGGGTGTTGATGGATTACACTACGGGACAGGTTCTTACCGCCGGTAATGAACACCAGCAACGCAATCCCGCCAGCCTCACCAAGCTAATGACGGGCTACGTCGTCGATCGCGCCATCGATAGTCATCGTATCAGTCCTGACGATATCGTCACCGTTGGGCGCGACGCCTGGGCGAAGGATAATCCGGTTTTTGTCGGCTCCTCGTTGATGTTTTTAAAAGAAGGGGATCGCGTGTCGGTACGTGATTTAAGCCGTGGCTTAATTGTGGATTCCGGTAACGATGCCTGTGTGGCGCTGGCGGATTATATCGCGGGCGGGCAGCCACAGTTTGTGGCGATGATGAACAGCTATGTGAAAAAACTTAACTTACAGGATACCCATTTTGAAACCGTCCACGGACTGGATGCGCCGGGGCAACATAGTTCCGCGTATGACCTGGCCGTACTCTCCCGGGCGATTATTCACGGCGAACCTGAATTTTATCACATGTACAGCGAGAAGAGCCTGACCTGGAACGGCATCACGCAGCAGAACCGCAACGGCTTGTTGTGGGATAAGACAATGCATATCGATGGGCTTAAAACCGGACACACATCGGGGGCGGGATTTAATCTTATCGCATCGGCGGTGGACGGACAGCGTCGACTCATCGCCGTCGTGATGGGGGCGAAAAGTTCGAAAGGCCGTGAGGAACAGGCGCGAAAACTGTTGCAGTGGGGCCAGCAAAACTTTGCAACGGTGCAGATTTTGCACAGCGGCAAAAAAGTGGGCAGCGAGCGGATCTGGTACGGAGACAAAGAAAAGATTGTGCTGGGTACGGAACAGGACTTCTGGATGGTACTGCCTAAAGCGGAAATTCCGCATATCAAAGCAAAATATGTGCTGGATAGAAAAGAGCTGGAGGCGCCAATCGCCGCTCATCAACAGGTAGGTGAAATAGAGCTCTACGATCGAGATAAACTGGTCGCCCAGTGGCCGCTGGTCACTCTGGAATCGGTGGGCAAAGGCGGTATGTTCTCTCGTCTGAGCGACTATTTTCAGCATAAAGCGTAAGCCGTTGTCACACGCCATGCGCCTCAAACTCCTGCTTGCAAAGGGAGGAGTGCGAGTCTGCTCACATAATAATCACGTTATCCTTGTGGCGTTGAAAGTTAAAAATTACACTGTATATAAATACAGTGTAATGGTGGAGGCAGCATGGATTACGAAATCAGGCAGGAACAAAAACGTAAGATAGCCGGTTTCCATATGGTCGGCCCATGGGAACAAACCATAAAGCAGGGTTTTGAACAACTGATGATGTGGGTAGACGGAAATCAAATCGTCCCGATCGAATGGATAGCCGTTTACTACGATAATCCGGATGAAGTGCCTGCGGAAAAACTCCGCTGCGATACCGTTGTTTCCGTAGCGGAAAATTTTGTCCTGCCGGACAATAGCGAAGGCGCGATCGTGACTGAAATCGAAGGCGGCGAATACGCAACGGCTGTCGCACGTGTCGAAAATGACGACTTTGCGACGCCGTGGTATCAGTTTTTTGACGCGTTGCTACAGGACAACGCTTATCAGATAGCCTCTGCGCCCTGTTTTGAAACCTATCTGAATAACGGCGCCGAAGACGGGTACTGGGATATTGAAATGTATATTCCGGTACGGCGGAAGTGATCGATTTGTTTTCAACCTGAAAATAGCGGACGGATAATTTGTTCCGTCCGCCTGTGCGCTATTTTTGCTATAAAGCAGGTACAATGCATTTTTTGCCATTCCCGTAAGGAGTGTAAGAGTGCGTGCCGATAAATCATTAAGCCCCTTTGAAATACGGTTGTACCGTCATTATCGCATCGTGCATGGTATACGTATTGCTCTGGCGTTCATTCTTACCTTTCTGTTGGTTCGTCTGTTTTCTATTCCCGAAGGCACATGGCCGCTTATTACTTTAGTGGTGATTATGGGGCCCATCTCGTTCTGGGGAAATGTAGTGCCTCGCGCTTTTGAGCGCATAGGCGGTACGATTCTGGGCGCTGCGTTGGGGCTGGTGGCGCTACGCCTGGAACTCTTTTCCTTACCGCTGATGCTGGTGTGGTGTGCGGTAGCGATGTTTTTATGCGGGTGGCTGGCCTTAGGGAAAAAACCGTATCAGGCGCTATTGATAGGTATAACGCTTGCGGTTGTTGTCGGCGCTCCCGCTGGCGATATGGATACGGCATTATGGCGTGGCGGGGATGTGATTTTGGGGTCGCTACTGGCGATGTTGTTTACCGGCATCTGGCCCCAGCGCGCCTTTTTGCACTGGCGCATCCAACTGGCGCATTGCGTCACGGCGTATAATCGGGTGTATCAGGCGGCGCTGTCGCCGAATTTGCTGGAGCGCCCCCGGTTGGATAAACATTTGCAACAGTTGCTGAACGATGTCGTCAAAATGCGTGGGCTGATAACGCCCGCCAGTAAAGAAACCCGGATACAAAAATCTATTTTCGAGGCTATTCAGACCATCAACCGTAATCTGGTTTGTATGCTGGAATTACAAATCAATGCCCACTGGGCGACGCGCGCCAGTCATTTTGTGATGCTTAACGCGCACACATTGCGTGAAACCCAGCAGATGACGCAGCAAACCTTGTTAACGATCGCCCACGCGTTGTATGAAGGCAACCCGCAACCGGTACTGGCAAACACTGGTAAACTGAATGATATTGCTGCCGAGTTGCGGCAGCTAATGAACGAGCAGCAGGGCGACGCGGTGGCTGAAACCCCCATCCACGGCTATGTTTGGCTAAGTATGGAAACGGCCCGACAGTTGGAACTGCTTTCGCATTTGATCTGCCGGGCTTTGCGCAAATAAAAAGCAGATGGGGCGAATGAATTCGTTGCTGCTTCGATTCAGCAAAGATTAAGAGTATGATACTAATATAAGGATAAAATGAGTGTTACTGGCAACGATTTTATCCCCGAACGTTCAGGTTTCCCCAGGCGGCGACGTAACGGTGTTTCCTCTGGCGGCTTGAAGTATGACGGGGATAAACGTAATGTTTATCCACTAGCAGTTGCTTAACGAATCCGAATCTCACATTATCAGGGGTGTAAAAATGGAAACAACCAAGCCTTCTTTCCAGGACGTGCTGGAGTTTGTTCGTCTGTTCCGTCGCAAAAATAAACTGCAGCGTGAAATTCAGGACATTGAGAAGAAGATCCGTGACAACCAGAAGCGTGTGCTGCTGCTGGACAACCTGAGCGACTACATCAAGCCAGGTATGAGCGTTGAGGCGATTCAGGGCATCATCGCCAGTATGAAAAGCGACTATGAAGATCGCGTTGATGACTACATCATTAAAAATGCCGAAATCTCCAAAGAGCGTCGCGACATTTCCAAAAAGCTGAAAGCGATGGGCGAAATGAAACACGCCGATGTAAAAGCCGAATAATGCGCTACGGCAGTGGGAGCTTATATCGGGCTCTCACTGCAGTTTGACCCCGCCAGTTACCATCTTGAGTAAATGTTGTTTTGGCCAGTGTCGGGTAAGTTTTTTCTCTGCCAGCTTACTTTTCAGGCGCGCAATGTCATGACGTTTCCGGTCCAGCATCAGACCCACCACGCTACCGCTATGCGCCACATTCAATCCGTATAAATCGCACTCTTCGACCAGCGACAGCAGGGCGGTAAATCCCGGCTTAGGTAGCAGAGTCTGGCTGGCGATAGCGCTAAGCGTAGCCGCCTCACCCAGTCGGAGCGGATTTTGCGTTATACAGGCTTCCTGCACCAGACTCCAGGCCTGCTGCAAGGTTGCTGAACTTGCTAGTAATTTCTGCTGGCGAGGGAGACGGTGATAATCTTGCGTGCGCAGCGTGACCGGGCTTTCCAGCATCAGCAAATCAAGAGGCGGCGGTGGCTCGCAGGCGATTTGCGTGGCCGCATTATTATGATCAAACAGCGTTAACTGATGAAAAACAGTGCTATCGGTAGGTTCGATTGAGACACAAAGCCGAGCAAGGGTAGCTTCATCCAGCGAATGGCCAAGATGATGCGCCGTTGCCACCGCCGTAGCGGCGATATCTGCGGTGCTGCTGGCCATGCCTTTGGCAATGGGAATTGACGAACGCACATCGACGCGAATCTCGTTACTCCAGTGCGCAGGATACTGCCAGTGCGCCAGAACGCGCTCCACCATCGCCCGCGACAATGGGCGCTCGTTTACCAACGGCGGCGCAGCCGTGACTGCTACGGTGCTGTACCAGTCAACCGGGCAGGAGATCAGTTTCTCACTGCCCAGAATCCATCCCTGGATAAGTTCCCCGCATGAGGCGGGGCATTGCGCAACAGCCACGTTATCACCTTTCAGGTACGAATAGGGTGCGCGCATAGTGTCATGGTAAAGGCGCTATTACCATGACTTGCCGCAATTCGTCGTATAACGCTCTCAGGCTGATACACAAAGCCCTTCCGTGGCCGGTAGCGCAATGCGCATAACGTCTTGTGCGATCATTAACTCTTCGTTGGTGTTGATGACGGCGACTTTCACCAGGGCGTTCTCCGTCTGGATAAATGTCGCATTACACTGATTTTTCTCTTCATCAACGGCTAAGCCTAAAAATTGCAAATTATGGCAAACCGCCGATCTGGCGCGCGCTGAGTTCTCACCAATGCCCCCAGTGAATACCAGCGCATCCAGTCCACCCATTTGCATGATATAACTGCCAATGGTGGCGCGAATGCGTTCGGCAAACAGGGTGAGAGCGAGTTTAGCCTGCCGGTTACCGGTATTGGCTGCCTGTTCGACATCGCGGTAATCAGACGACACGCCAGAAACGCCCAGCAAGCCTGACTCATTATTTAATAACTGATTCAACTGTTGCGGCGTTTTGCTTTCGCGCAGGGCTATCCACGGCAGAATAGAGGGATCAATATCTCCGCTACGGGTGCCCATCATCACGCCTGACTGCGGCGTAAAGCCCATCGACGTATTGACCGAACGCCCGTTTTTGATGGCGCAGACGCTACTACCGTTTCCAAGATGACAACAAATCACCCGTAATGCGCTGAGTGGTACGCCCAGCTTTTCAGCCAGAACGCCGCTGACATACTTATGGCTGGTGCCATGAAAGCCATAACGGCGAATCCCCAGTTCGGCGTAATAACGCCAGGGAAGCGGGTAAATATAGGCGGGTTCATCCAGCGTCTGGTGAAATGCCGTATCAAACACGGCTACGGAAGGGGCATCAGGCAACAGTTGACGAAAAACGTGAATACCCAATGCGTTTACCGGGTTGTGAAGCGGAGCCAGTCCAGCAAGACGTTCGATTTGCGCTAACGTTTCATCCGTGACCAGCGTCGAGTCTTTAAAAAACTCACCGCCGTGCGCCACACGATGGCCCACCCCGTCAATGTCCCGCAGACTGTTAATGATTTGATAACCCAGCAGCTTTTCCAGCAGCAGCGTTACCGCATCGCGATGATCGGCAACGGGGACGGTTTCCTGCCATTTTTGGCTGAGCGTCTTAATTGTCACCTGCGCATCCGCCATTCCAATACGCTCAATCAACCCCTGGCAGCGCATGTCGCCCTGCGGCATCGCCAGTAACTGAAATTTCAGCGATGAGCTGCCCGCGTTAATTGCCATTATGTTGTGCGTCATAAAGATTCCTTAGCATTCAAAAAAGCAGCCATTTCATCAAATCCGGATTTTGTTACCGAGCTGGTGATAAAAACCTGTTGCGCGCCAGCCTGTTCCAGCCAGGTGCGGACACAGGAAATCTGCGGTGGACTGGCTAAATCAGATTTGGTGACGATCCCGATAGTGGGGCGATTCATCGGTGCGGTAAACCCCGGTGAAAAAGGCGACCACGCGGCGTCAGCGTTAAGTACCAGTGCGATAACCTCCGCGTCGCAGGCGCTGGTCAGCAGGGCGCTGTAGAGACAGCGGTTTTCCAGATATTCCCCTGGCGTGTCGATGGCGGCGGGGGACCAGATAATCGTCTGCGTTTTTTGATAATGGAGCGTTTCTCCACGCCAGCACTGCGTTAATGAGGTTTTACCGCACTGCGAAGGGCCAATGAGCATGATGCGTTTCATGGCATTACGTCCGCGTAACGGGGCATGAGGTGAAACGCATCATTTCGCTCAGAGTGCGCGTGACTTGTTTAAGCGCATACTCAACGGCTGAAACATCGCCGGTCAGCACCACTGCGCCCGTGAAACGATCCAGAAAACCGATCTCGACGGCGCCTGATTTTGTAGCGATATCGCAGGCAATGATAGACGCTTCGCTGGGCGTAATCGTTAAAATGCCGATGGCGGCAACCGCATCCGGCAGGCCCAGTTTTTTAAATAAATCCTTACCGGGATTGGCGATCAGATGCGCCAGCGTCACTTGTTTACCGGGGACGTACTCCTGAATCATACGTTCGGTCGTGGTGTGTATTTCCATTATCCCTCCACCATCTGTCGCCACATAGCCTCATGCGGACGTGGGATCACAGAACGGTAAACCAATAGCCCTTTCTCCCCGGCGCTTTCGCTGGCTACCGTCACGGCGTTATTAACATCAGAGATATCACCCGCCACGACCATATAGCACTTCCCGCCAATGCCGAAGGCCATGTGGACGCGTACCAATGTCACACTGGAGGCTTTTACCGCCCGATCGGCGGCGCTGATACAGGCAGCCACGCTCCAGGTTTCAACAATACCAATCGCCTGACGCTGCTCCACGGCGTTTAACCCGCTAATGGCGGGTAAGACGCTGGCATGGATGTTCGCCAGCACCAGGCTGTCGACGAGCATCTCACCTGCCAGAGAGACGCCCGCGGCTATTGCCTGTTGCACTGCGCCGACATCGCCGCCCAGCATCAATAAAAACTTACCCGGACAGATTGTTTTGCTCACCAGGAGCGACACATTGGCGCTTTTTAGCATCGCATCGCCAGCTTCCATTCCTTTGGCGATGCTGGTGAGTTCTAAAATACCTATTGCCTGAGACATAATTAACCTCTTACGACCGTGATGGCCTCATCGGTGATTTCGTGAACGATGCCATCAATACTGGCGTGAATGGGCGCGCCTAATGCGTCTTGCGGGATGTCAGCGATACATTGTCCTCTCACTACGCGATCGCCTTTTTGTACGCAGGGGATCGCGCTGGCGCCGATATGCTGGCGCAGCAGTAATATGACCCTGTCAGGCTGCGGTTCGAAAGGGTTGAATGGCGCGTCGTGATACCAGTCGTTTAAACCCAGTTTGGCGATCAGCCGTTTGATGGGAATCAGACGGTACTTCGCCATCTCATCCGCCGGGTGGAGCGGTCCTTCGTAGCGCTGATGCTGCGCCCTGAGTTCGCGCTTAAGCATCCGATTGATGCGAACCGGGGAGATGCCCACCGGGCAGGCGACGCTTTCACAAACGTTACATTCCGAGCAGGTCAGTGCGCTGAGTAAGAGCTGGGGCGTCGCGGCCTGGTGATAATTAACGGCGCGCACCAGCAGATGCGGCGATAGCTCATGACCGATTAAGTGTCTTGGGCAGAGCTCCGTACATAACCGACATTGCTCGCAAACCGTCCTGGCGATCGCGAGAATTGTGCGATCGTCTTGCATCCGACGCGCGATCAAAGGATGCGTTTTTGGCAAGACCAGCAGGCCGCCGGTCGTCCTGGTGACGGGCGCATCCAGAGAAGGGAGCAGATTTCCCATCATCGGACCGCCATTAATAAACCCGGGATTGTCCACCGTTGCGCCACCCGCAAGCGCCAGCACGTCGCGTAACGGCATTCCCAGCGGAACCGTTAATGTCAGCGGCCTTGCGACTGCGCCATTGACCGTTAGCGTTCGGCGAGTAACCGGATACTGCTGTTCAACTGCTCTGGCGATATTCAGTACCGTCTGCACATTGTTCACCACCACGCCAACGCTGACAGGCAGCGCGGCTGGCGGGACGCGACGACCTGTTGCCAGCCATATCGTTAATACTTCATCACCGGCAGGGTAGACATCCGGCAGCATATGCAATCGGATGGCTGGCGTCAGTAACGGCGTCAACGCTTTGATTGCCGTCTGATATTTTTCTTTAAGCGCAATGATGCCCTCACGCGCGCCGGTTGCTCTCATGGCGTACTGTACGCCACGAATCAGCCGTGAAGCTTGTAAGGCCATCAGTTGCTGATCGACTTTGAGCATAGGTTCGCATTCGGCGGCGTTAACCAAAAATGTGTCGACCTGCGCCTGTAATTTTACGTGAGTAGGAAATCCTGCGCCGCCAGCGCCCGTCACGCCAGCGGCGCGCACGCGATCGCGGATAGTTTGCGCGTCACAATCGGCGAGGTTGACGGTTGAAGCAGTATTCATAACAGCGCCTCCAGTAGCTCGCTAATAGCGATGGCATCGGCAGTACGCGGATTGGTTTGCAGCGTGATATCCGCCAGCGCCGCTTCCGCCATAGCAGGGATACGCGGCGTATAAGCTTGTTTTTTATCTTTCAGCGCTTCAGCAAGCGTTGGGATGGCGCACTGCTTTTTGAGCTGTTCAACGCGCTGTGTTAACGCATTGAGGCAAGTCGTTTCGTTAGCGCTTTCCGGGCATAAACGGCAGGCTTTGGCGAGCCTGGCGTATCGCTTCGCCGCGCGTGAGTCGTGTGCATTAAAGCGGATAACGGAGGTAAGCAATAGAGCGTTGGCAAGCCCGTGCGGCAGATGAAACTGTCCGCCTAACTGGTGGGCGATGGCATGGTTTAAACCAAGTCCGGCCTGGCTGAACGCCATACCGGCCAACGTTGACGCATTGTGCATTTTGCCGCGCGTCGCCAGACAGTCGCCTTTATTGACCGCTACGGGAAGATACTGAAAGACGATTTGCGTCGCTTTTTCCGCCAGGGCATCAGTGAAGTCGTTGGCGCGTAGCGAAACATAGGCCTCCAGCGCGTGGGTCAACACATCCATACCCGTATTCGCCGTAATAGTGGCGGGTACGCTGACTACCAGCATCGGATCGAGAATAGCCATATCAGGATAAAGCGAGTTATTAAATAATGGATATTTAATTCCTTTATCAGGATCGCTAATAACACAGGCGCACGTGACTTCAGATCCCGTTCCGCTGGTGGTAGGGATAGCCACGCAGGTTTCAATTTCGATGCCAAATTCTCGGCTGAACCAGACGATAGCTTTTGCAGCATCCAGCGCGGAACCGCCGCCAAAACCAATCACAACATCAGGATTCAGGGACTGCATTTGCGTAATACCCTGTACGACCGTACCGATAGTAGG
Organism: Salmonella enterica subsp. diarizonae; assembly: GCF_008692785.1. Classification (GTDB taxonomy): domain Bacteria; phylum Pseudomonadota; class Gammaproteobacteria; order Enterobacterales; family Enterobacteriaceae; genus Salmonella; species Salmonella diarizonae. The sequence continues at coordinate 47,852 of NZ_VXJV01000009.1, read as the reverse complement.
ATCCGGCGTAATGTCGCTAAAAATGCTGAGACGATTATTTGCTGGCAAGGCATTACGCAGCGTATCAAGCAGCGGCGATCGCGCCAGAAAAGCATCACAGATAATCCAGATATGTTTATTCGTAAAACGCTTAAGCGCCTTCAGACTGCCCTGACCGCTATACAGCCTGGTTTGTAGTGAAAAGGTATTCATTACAACCTCGTTAGCGGATAGAAAAGCCGTTAGTGAGTACGCAACGCCGCGAACGGGCGAATGTGCGTGCTGACGTCGTACCTTCTCCGGTCGGCGTGGCGATAGTGAAGGTGGTAAAACCTTCTCCGCCGACGCCGATACCCGCATATGACGGGCCATTTTTAACGAATATGGAGGTCTGTAAGGTACGCGCCGCCAGATTCAGACGTGACACGTTTTCTGAATGCATAATCGCGGTATGGTGAAGGCCCGCTTCGACTTTTAGCGCCAACGCCAGCGCGCTATCAAAATCGCTGACTTTCACAATGGGCAGCATGGGCATCAGTTGTTCACACGTGACCCACGGATCTTCGGCATTCACCACCGCGATGAGCAGGCGAGGCGTTTTTGCCGGTGTTGCGATGCCTGATGCTTCCAGTAGCGTCGCCGGGCTCTTACCCACCAGTTTTTTATTCGCATGACCATCCTGTAGACAGACGGTACGTAATTTATCGGTGTCCGACGGGCTGAGAAGCAGCGCGCCAAACGCTTGCATCTGCTGAATCAGGCGTTCTGCAACGCTCTCGACAACAATCAGGCTTTTCTCGGCAATACAGGGCAGATTGTAATCAAAGGCAGCGCCGTTAATGATATCCTCCGCCGCTTTAACCAGATCGGCGGTTTCATCGACGATGCAGGGCGGATTCCCTGCGCCAGCGCCAATCACTTTTTTGCCGCTTTTCATGCCCATCGCGACAATACCCGGGCCGCCCGTAATCGCCAGCACGGCGATATCAGGATGCGACATCATCTGCTGTGTCGCTTCAAAGGTAGGTTCTGCCACGGTGACGAGCAGATTACGTATGCCGCAGCAGCGAAAAGCGATCTCTTCGATCATCCCGATCAGCTTGAGCGACACCGATTTTGCGCCGGGATGAGGGCTAAAATAAACGCTGTTTCCCGCCGCCAGCATACTGATACTGTTATTAATAATCGTTTCTGTTGGGTTAGTGCTGGGCGCAACGGAGCCGATAACGCCAAACGGCGAATATTCAAACAGCACCATCCCGCCGTCGCCGGTGAGCGCCGTTGTGGTGAGATCTTCAATACCCGGTGTGTTATCCAGCGCGGCTTTGTTTTTGAGGAGCTTATCTTCTTTATTGCCCATTCCCGTTTCGGCTGCGCTTTCTTCCGCCAGCGAAGCCAGATGCGGCGCCAACTCTGCGCGAATAGCGTGAATAATGGCGCTACGCGTTTTTAGCGGGCATTGTTGGTAGCGTAAGAAAGCCTGATGCGCGGCGCGAATCGCCTCATCAACAGTCTGAAAAATACCGTTTCCTTTAGTTTGCGTTTTTTCCGGCGTTAGCTGTTCGCTTAAAATATTGCGGATCAGCATCTCAAGTTCAGATGTATTCATTGATATGTTCTCACGTCAATCGCCGCAATGGCGGCTTGTGCAATATGCATGTCCTGTTCAACGCTTCCGCCGCTGATACCCAGACCGCCAATCAGTGCGCCGTTACGCCACAATGCAAATCCGCCACCAAAGGTGACGATTTTCCCCTGCATATGGGTGTCCAGACCATAAAGCGCAGCGCCAGGCTGGACGGCGGAGGCGAGTTCATGGGTGGCGGATTTCATGGCCACGGCGGTCCAGGCTTTTTTGGGCGCCAGTTCGCTGCTGACCAGCAACGCGTCGGGCATCCGCCAGGTCACGGTTGGCGTGCCGTTACCATCGACAATGCTGATAACAACCGGAACATGAAGCTCTTCTGCCCGCGCCACGGCGGAGCGAATTAGCTGATGGAGCTCCTGAAACGAAAGGGACATAGAAGATTCCTTAATGGCTGAGGGATAAGTTGAGGCGAGATAACGCCTGGTCACTTCGTTAATAATGTGGCGCTGGTGAGCGTCATGATCTTCTGCGCGCGCCAGTGCGTACAGACAGTCGGACAGACGGTTGATGTAACGCATGAGTACCTGTCTGACGGCGATATCCGCGCTCAACTCCACCAGGCGTCTTTCGGCTCGACGCGTAAGCGTTCGTGCGAAGTGCAGTCGGCTCGCCGCTTCGCAGCGACCCGGTAAAATAAAACTGTGTACAACGGCAACGCGTGACATTGCCGCGTCTATCGTCGCTTCCAGTACGGCAATTTCTTCGGTGCTGATATAACGCTGGCCTGGGTTAGGTTGCTCACTTTCACTGGCCAGTTCGGCGCTAAACCAGAATATTTGCTGCTGGACGGATTCGAGAAAGCGACGATGCTGTGGATGGTGTGTGGCGCACACGCATAAGCTTAACGCGGCATTGAGCTCATCCAGCGTGCCATACGCTTCGACGCGTGGATGCGTTTTACTGACGCGTTGTCCGCTAAATAAAGCCGTAGTACCTGCATCGCCAGTTCGGGTGTAAATCGTCATAGTTCACCTCAACGTGAAAGCGTGTCGACAATACCGACAACTGCGAGATCGATGGCTTCGTTAGGACCGGAAAAAACATGCCTGGCGCTGGAGCCGCTACTGAGCAGAACCAGTTCGCCAACGCCAGCGCCTACGGAGTCAACGGCAACTTCGTCGCCATTCGCTGGCTGTTGCGGAAGGTGTCCGTCAGCACTGACTCTGCGTACCAGTAAGAGCTTTTTCCCGACCAGAGAGGGGGATTTTTGCGTGGAGACCACTGCGCCTGTGACGCGAGCCAGATGCATGATTTACTCCTGCCTAATCAGTTGAATGTTTCGGACGCTGGCCGCTTCGTGGGCCAGTGCGGTAACGATGCATCGGCGACGAAGTACCAGAATCTGGCGCCTTAGTCGGGCAACATCGGCATAACTCAGGAGCTGACCTGAGTGCAGAATGATGGACTGACCATTTTCATCACAGAAGCTCAACGGCAGACGCGCCAGCTTTTTCACCGGTAAGGACGTCAACAAAGAACGGCATAGCGATATTTGTACATTGACCCCCAGCGCAAGTGCGTAGTGGAGCTTTATGGCGGCAATATCGTTGTCGTTTTGTTCGGCAATTCCCCTGAGCAAAGGCAGATCCGCCAGCAAAATGCGCAGATTGCCATACCGGGAAAACAGCGTGCGTGAATCGGCGTCCCGGAGCTGGGCTGTGCTAAGCGCAATATTGCTTTGCGCCCGTCGCTGCAGACGAAAGACGACCTCTTCAGCAATGCGTTGTACTTTGTCTTCGTTCATCGTCGGGCTACCAAAGAAGCGAAAGTATGAGGATCGTCGGCGCTGGCGGCATTAGCTTCATCCGTGTCGATATGCATCTCCAGACGCATATCCGGCGAGACGCGAATTGCGACATTGTCGAAAATAAGCCTGCGTTCGCTGCCTTCAATGGCGACAGAAACGGTATCGCCATGCGCCACGCGGAAGATCAGCGCATCAAGCGGGGACATATGAATGTGGCGTTGAGCGACGATGACCCCGGACGCTAACTCCAGTTCAGCGAACGGGCTTATCAGACGAATGCCCGGGGTTCCTTGCAAATCACCAGACATACGTAGCGGCGCGGTGATACCTAATGTCCTGGCGTTGGTCCGGGATATTTCAACCTGGCTTATGCTTCGCAGCGGGCCCAGCAGTCGAACCTTTTTTAACTGACCTTTAGGGCCAGCCAGCGTGACGGTCTGTTCCGCCGCATATTGTCCCGGTTGCAGTAGCGCTTTTTTTTCGCGGATGGCCTGTTCGGGGAAAAGTCGCGCGTAATCTGCGGCGCAGAGATGGATATGCCGATTTGAAACGCCGAGCGGAATGGGGCGATTGCGCAGCTCATCCAGCACTTTATGAACCGTGGATTCAAGAAGCGTTTTATCCATTACGCGTCGCCTCGTTTTCCTGAATGCAGACATTGCGTGCGGGGTTCGCCCTTTTGGCGCTTGCAGGCAGGGTCCAGGCATAAATTGCAGCTAATAAGAGGCGATAAATCTTGCTGTACTTCCGGCAGTTGAGGTTCCTTAATCGGCGTTGCCTGCGCAATGGCGGGAGCGGATTCGGGGATAACGGCTAAAATACCGTCTCCTGGCCTGGCGATCACTTTATGAGCAATCAGACCATGCCGTTGGTCGGCAAAACTTGCGCCGGTGATGATGGCCGCCTGAACGGAGGCCACATCACCGGTGATTTTGATCACCGTCCAGCCTGAGCCGTGAGTTTTTTCGAGGCCCACCAGCGTGATGGAAGCGGCTTTCGCCATGACATCCGCGCAACTGATGGCTAATGCCAGACCACTAACTTCAAGTAATCCCAGTGATTGCTTCACGCTGTGCTCCTTATTTGCTGCCAGTCAGGCGGATTTAGGTAAAATAGCCTCAACGTCGCTATGCGGACGCGGAATAACATGGCAGGATTTCACTTCGCCTACCGCACTTGCCGCGACGCTGCCCGCATCAACGGCTGCTTTCACCGCGCCGACATCGCCGCGAACCATAACGGTGACGAGACCGGAGCCAATTTTTTCATAGCCAACCAGTTGCACATTGGCAGATTTCACCATGGCATCAGCGGCTTCAATGGCGCCGACCAGCCCCTTTGTTTCAACCAGTCCTAGTGCGTTATTCATACTGCTTTTCTCCTGTCGATGATGAGTCACATTCCCTGAAAGGAATGCCTTTAACCAGTCGCGCAGCGTTATTGCCGGTGCATCGCTGAGCGCGGTTGTTTTGGTGATACGTCAGCGTAAAAAGCGGCGCTGATGGGGGAAGATTTTTGTAATGCACTATCAGTTTTTCCCGATCGCAAGCGATGCCGACGAGCAAGGGGGAGCGGCTGGCGGCAAGCCATGCCTGATAGATCACCTCGCCAGCCTCTTGTTCCTGCACAACCCAGGGTATGCCTTCTTCCTCAATACCCAGCAATACGTGTTGCCAGTCGGATATATGGCATCCCAGAGTGGTGATAACGATAGCGGGTAAATTGTGATTACTTTCCATGAGCAAATGCCTTATGCCAGGAGAGAATCAGCCCTGTGGCGACAGCGTTTCTTGGGCCTTCTGTCCCACGAATATTGCCGCGTCCGGCCACCAGACGATAATGCGCCAGCGCGTCAGTAACGAGCTGCGGTACTTCGAAATCAAGCGCCGAACCACCGACCAGGACAACAAACGGAATGTCGCGGATATTGCCCGTTGGGCTGACCTGGCGTAGCGCCCGCAATGCGTTGGTGACAAATACGCGCTCTTTTGCGCTGCGGCGAATAGCGCGCACTTTTTCCAGCGCTATATCTCCCGGAAGCGGCACCAGTTCACCTGGTTTGACGACGCAGACACGAGCGAATACTTCAGGAGGAAGCGGAGCGGGGAAGAACTGAACGCTGCCATCCTCATGGCGAAGGTGAAAAAGACTTTCCACTTTTGCTAACGGGTATTTTTTGATCTCTTCCGCAAGGTAGCGATCGTTAAGTCCCAGCTCACGCGCAATAATCATCGTGACCATATCGCCCGCACCAGCGAGATGCGTGGCGATAATTTCACCTTTGGGATTAATGATGGAAGCATCTGTTGAGCCTGCGCCTAAATCCAGAATAGCCAGTGGGCGCGTTGTGCCGGGCGTGGTTAGTGCGCCCAAAATAGCGGCTTCCGCTTCTGCGCCGCCGACCTGGACGTTAATGCTGAGTTTTTGCTCAATCTCACGTGCAATCATGGCCATCTGGAGACGGTCCGATTTCACCATTGAGGCTATGCCTACTGCCTGCTCCAGGGAAAACTCTCCGGCCAGTCCGCCCGTCACGTTCACCGGAACGGAGGTATCAACAGCCAATAAATCCTGGATAAAGATTTCAGCGCTGGGTTTATTGGTCAGTTCCGCCATGGTTTGACGGACATGTTCCAGCATTCCGCCGATGTTGGTGCCAGTTTCACCCGTGACGTTATCAAGACGAGGGCAGTTGCTCACAGCTTTCATAATGGCATCGGCACCGGCGGCGATGTCAACGCGCTGAGTGCGTCCCTGTGAAAGCAGCTCAATATTGCCAGCGGGGATCGCGCGGGCTTTTACATCCCCTGAGGGTGTTTTCACCACCACCGCCGAGCGGTTGCCAATTAGCGCGCGTGCCATCGGCACAATATTTTTGGTCTCTTCCGAATTAAGATTAAAGACGGTAGCAATGCCGTAAGGATTGGACAGCGTTTCGATCACTTTTCCTGGAACGGCAACTTCTATTGCCGCCAGCATTCCCAGTGGAATTCGGTCGATATAACGAACTTCGTCCACGATAGGCAGCGGTTTTTCCAGCCGGTTGCTGACCAGCACGCCATCATCCTGCTGTAAGATAACGCCGGTTAGCTGATAACCGGCGCGCGCAGCGGCATTGATCATGGTCGCGACGTCAGCAAAGTCAAAGGCGGAAGAGACTACCAGAATGTAAGGTTTATCTGCCGGGCAGGTGAGCAGTTCTTGCGGCGTAATCGTTACGCCAACGCCCAAACCCACGCCGCCGGGGGTCTTGGGGTTATGACCGATCATTGTTGATTCGGTGATGATGGTTTCCGTTATGGTCTCCATCGCCACATCGCCGATAACTGGGGTAGCTTCATTGATGCGAATAAGCGAAATATCGCTGATATTGATGCCTGCGTTTTTTGCGGCAAGCGCAAGCGCCTCCTGAATGCCGAACACATTCCGCAATGTGCCTTTGATTCCGGTGGTTTCTGCCAGCGAGCTGCTTTTTATTATCAGCTCGCCTGAATCACTCAACGCTGCCAGTGCGACTTCCGTTGAGGAGTTACCGATATCTATGCCAGCTATATATTGCATATCCGCTCCCGCGCTTAATCGTCGCCTTTGAGTTTTTTGCGTTCGACATACAGCGTGGCGGCTTCACGAACGAAAGTAGCGCATATCTTTGCCTGATAGCGTGATTCCAGATCGTCCGCGATGGCCATCAGCTCTTCTTTTGTGGAGCGATAGGGACGCAGGGCGTTGTAGATTTCCAGAATGCGATCGTCGGGTACGGCGGTTAACTCTGCCGCGCGTTCGAAGTTCATCGCGAGGCGATCGCGTCCGGCATCTTTAGCGATAGCCGCCTGAATACGCAGTGTTTCTGGCGTAATTCGCATATCCTGGGCGGTGACGTTGTCGCTCAGTACGTTTTCCAGCGTGAAATCATCCAGCGTTTTATTGGTGGCGGTTTTTACCCATTCTGGATGTTTATTTGCCAGCGGATAATCGCTGACTTTCGCCGTGTGCGTTGACGTTCCCGCGGCGGCCGACACAGAGGTTTGCCCCTGCAGGCTATTCATGCGGCTTAACACGTCCCGAACCATAGATTCAATTGCTTCGGTATTCATGGAGGTATCCTTTTTTAAAGCGCCACGCGCAGTTCTTGCGGGTTTTTACCCGTCACAACGTATTTCGTTTCTTTAATGTGCAAAATGGCCGATTTTGCCTGGTACTTCGGACGAGCCATTTGATCGTTCAGCGTTGGGACTGGCTGTGGTGATTCGCGTTTTGCGTAGCGCGCGGCGTTCTTACCAATCTGGCGATAGGTCTCCAGCGTCAGAAGCGGTGCCTGTGGAAACAGCTCCAGGTTAGAAAGCGGCGGCAGGCCTTGCTGATGAATAACGGTTGTACCCTTTGACTGAATGCCGATAGAAATACCAGACCCGCTCAGTCGGTTGCCTTCAACGGCTACAAAGGCGACATCGGAAGATTTAAAACAGCGAATGACACGCGCTTTGATACCTTCTTCTTCAATCCCGGCAATGACTTCACGCAGAATGCTTTTATGCGGTAATCCGACAATATTGACGGTCTGTGACAGGCCAAACGCTGGTCCAACGGCAATGACGACTTCATCCTGCTGCGTTCCCTGTTTCGCTTCGCCAATTTCCGTCAAAAAACATTCTCCGCCAGGTGCAGTGGTTTGTGCAGCGGCGGTTGCTGAAGGGGCGTGAAACGAAACCGGCGTGTCGCTGGTTTGCATTTCTGACAGTACGTCTTCGATTATCTGACGCAGCAGTTTTTCATTAATTTCCATTTTTCACCTCTTAGCCAAGTTCGTTGGGATCGAGTGCGCCAGGGATATTTTTAATCTCTTCCCAGCGTTCGCCTTGCAGGCGATAACCTGTTGCCGGTCCGGCATAATCATTAACGTCGTTCACCGCCGAGAGCACTTGTCCACTGCCGACGATAATGGCGGAAGTATGCAGGTAGTCTCCGGTCAGCTTGGCTTTCTGAATGTTGAGCATGTCCTGAGCGACATCCGGGAAGCCGCCTTTGGCAAGCGCTTTCACCACTTCCAGACCGTTACGGTTTTTGTTGATGATGTCCTGCGCGAACTTAATATCTTCAACGATGTTGCGTTCAGGCATATCTTTCGAACCGTGAGCGTAAGTTGCGGCCTCAACCTCTTCATCGGTGATCGGCGGCAACCCCATACCGGCAAAGACGGCCTGTAGCGCGCGGGCAGCTTTATTGCGGATAGCGATAACGTCTTCTTCGCGAACCGGGCGCAGACCGCCGTCGACTTTCAGGTCGCGTTGAATGACGTTGTAATCGTCAAAGTCTTCGGCATCTTCATTAGAGCCGGCGAACATGTTGTCGTAGTTCGGTACCGCGGAATAGCCGGAGGAAATAAAGTCGGTTCCCGGCAGAAACTGCATCAGCAGGCGCGCAGTACGGCGCATATCCGAGTGCGTGAAGGTCTGATCGTTGCTGGAGGCGCATTCCAGATCTAACGACGAGCAGATTAAGTTTTCCGCCAATACGGCGCGGATGCCTGACGGTACCGCGGACGGTACGCCAATACAGCTGACCGATCCGTTTTGCAGCCCCTGAACGCCAGCCGCTTTGGTGATGTAAATGCAGCGCGCTTCCAGATAAAGCATGGATTTGCCTTCGGCATAGCCCATCTGCACTTCTGAGCCGGAGCCGGAGGTAAAGCGCATTTTCAGGCCACGAGAGGCGTAAGAAGAGGCCAAAAAGCCTTTCGACCACGGCGTATCATCGCCATCGGTAAAGACCGGTTCCGTACCGTAAACGGAAATTGTTTCGGCGTAGCAGGTATGGCCCAGCATCCCGAGTTTGAGTTCGGTAGCTTCTTCCAGCGAACACTGGGTCAGTACGCCGGGGCGGCCCACCTGTGAGCCAACAAGAAGGGCAATAGCGTTGAACGGCGCATAACGCGCTACTGCTACCGTTGTCTCCTGTTCATCAAATCCACGCCATGCGCCTTCGGCGGCATCCGCAGCTATCTGTACCGGATTATCTTTGACGTTGGTGACGTGCGCCTGCTGAGAAGGTGTACGACGAGCGCGCATTTTTTGCATCGCCATCATCATCTCAACCACATTCATCTGCGAGACGACTTCGACAATTTTTGCCGGCGTCATGGCGGTAGTGAGTGGAACAATGTCGCTGCGTTTCACATTAGGGTCACACAGCATATTGGCGAGTTTTACGGAGTCCATCGCCATAACTTCTTCCGCTCGCGCCAGATTGATGCCGTAACGGGCAATAAAGTGGTCAATCAGGTCAAAATCACTCACCGGTTTACCGTCTAACTCCGTGACGGCGCCGTTAACGATTTTGATAGACGGTTTTGGGTCGTTCGGGCTTTCCATTGCAATGAAGCCTTCTTCGATCCATTCCTTAACGAAACCGTCCTGGTTTACAGGGCGTTTCGCCAGCGCTTCAAATCTTTTCGATCTCATGAATCAGCCTCACGGATATCAGATATAGGACGGGCGATCGTTTTTCGGTTCGTCACCGAGGGTCGCAAGGACGGTTTTGCCAATTTCACGAGCGGAGATCACGGCCTGACGTACTGCGCCGGAATCGCCGGAAATGACCAGAATCGCTTCGTTGCTAAAGCTGGTGCCGTGTGCCGGAGAGCTATACGCTACGACGTCAACGTTGGCGGATTTCAACGCGGTATCAGCCATCAGTACGCCGACGGAAGCAGGGGCGCCGACAATTACGCCGCAGGCGCGTCCAACTGGCGCGCCAAAGGCTTTTTCAAGCGCATAGCTGGCGCGTGCGGTATATTGCAGCTCGATGTGTCCAGCTTCATTGGCGTAAACATCGCCGAAGGTACGGTCGAGCTCTTTCAGTGCGACTTCGATCCCGCGTTTTACGTCGGAAACGTCGTTTCCGCCTAAAATGATCAGCGATCCGTGACCCGCGCCGCCTTTGGTATCGCGGGGTAGCTCAATACTGACCACCTCAGTGTTAGTCGCTTTGACCGCTTCATCCGCGGCCATAATATGGGGGCCTGCGCCAGTACGGGCGCCAAGAATACCGATGGAGCGGTAGCGTTTTTCGAGTTTCATCGCCTCTAACAAGGCGCTGTCTACATTGGCGATCACCAGACCGATGGTGTCGCCAATCGCGGTACCGACGAATTCCGTTAAACTGCAGCTTTTTTCTGCCATAGCCGTCTCTCGTTTGGGATGGGGGGTATCAGAACTAACCGTTTTTTCCGGCGTCGCCACACGGGCAATCACTTGCGCCATGATCTGTTCCACCAGTTCATTGCTACTCATGGGTTAATTCCTTTTGGTAAGATTTTTTCTACATCGGTATGTGGGCGTGGGATAACGTGTACGGCTTTTACGTCTCCTACATTTCGCGCGGCTGCCGCGCCAGCGTCGGTAGCCGCTTTTACCGCGCCGACGTCGCCGCGAACGATAACCGTTACCAGCCCTGAGCCAATTTTTTCGTAGCCGACCAACATCACATTGGCTGATTTCACCATTGCGTCTGCGGCCTCTATGGCGGCAGTTAAGCCTTTGGTTTCTACCATTCCTAACGCTTCTTGTTGCATAAAGACCTCGCCTGGGTTTTCCCGATAGTGATGACTATAAGAAGATGCGAGGAAAAAGAATGGCTGACTTGCTGTTGAGTATCATAAAATAATGGGGGAACAATATGATTAAATTGCTTTTTGTTTTTATAACTCATTGATAATTAATGTTTAATATATTATTATTTATATGATTATTTTGCTTTTATTATTTCATTTTTACATTTTTGTTAGTGACGGAAGTATTTTTATTTGATATGGCGAAAGACGCAAAATGTGATGCTTATTCGAACTTGATAAGTTGGCTTGCGCAATATTTTATTATTCTCACAGGCGTATTTTATAGCTCATATTTCCCGTATGACGGGCTGATAAAAATATAGGGAAAGCAAAATTTTGCTATCGCAACACGATTTTTCCGGGAGACAGGTCCGCAGGTTGCCAACAATTTACAGGCGGCACTTTTTATAGTGAGGTTAGCTGTACTCTACCGCCAGCCGAAACTTGCGCTGGTCAGGACACGAACTTTGCTCAGAAGGTGTCACATGAATGATTCTCTAAAAGCGCAATGTGGTGCGGAATTTTTAGGCACCGGACTCTTTTTGTTTTTTGGTATCGGTTGTTTGAGCGCGCTCAAAGTCGCAGGCGCCAGCCTCGGATTATGGGAGATTTGCATTATTTGGGGGCTTGGGATTTCACTGGCCGTTTACCTTACGGCCGGGATCTCCGGCGGACATCTTAATCCTGCGGTGACAATCGCGCTGTGGCTGTTTGCCTGCTTTCCCAGGCAGAAAGTATTGCCTTATATTATTGCCCAGGTTGCCGGCGCTTTTGGCGGCGCTCTGCTGGCGTATGCGCTTTATAGTAGCCTTTTTATTGAATTTGAGACTGCGCATCATATGGTGCGCGGTAGCGTCGAAAGTTTGCAATTAGCCAGCATTTTCAGTACCTATCCGGCCGCAGCGCTAAATGTATGGCAGGCGGCGTTAGTGGAAGTGGTAATTACGTCGATTCTGATGGGCATGATCATGGCATTGACGGATGATGGCAATGGCGTTCCTAAAGGGCCGCTTGCGCCTTTGCTTATTGGGATACTGGTTGCCGTTATCGGCGCGTCTACCGGGCCTCTTACCGGTTTTGCAATGAATCCGGCGCGTGATTTCGGCCCCAAACTGTTCACATGGTTAGCGGGGTGGGGGAACATGGCGATGAGCGGTGGGCGAGAGATCCCTTACTTTATCGTGCCGATTGTCGCGCCTGTTATCGGCGCCTGTGCCGGAGCGGCCATATATCGCTATTTTATTGGTAAGAATTTACCTTGTAATCGCTGTAAACCGGAAGAAAATGCGAACCAGATTCACAGCAATGATGTATCGTAAAAACAGGTGAGATAATTTCGTGATCTGCTTTCACGAACTGATCAAAACGTCTCCCTGCAATGGGAGACTTTTGGTATTGTCATTGTACTTTTTATCAGGGCCAGGATAATGGTAATAAAAAGTGAATGTAAATAATGTGTTTTGTTTATAACAATAAATTAACTGAGGGGTTTTATCATGATTTCTGCGAGCGCTCTGAACTCAGAACTCATTAATAAAATCGCACAGGATTTTGCACAAGCCACCGGTCTGGCGGTTGTGGTTGTCAATATTCATGGTGATGAAATATCTGAGCTATTCAATTTCACGCCGTTTTGTCAGTTGATGCGGCAACATCCCCAGCATAGTACACGTTGTCGTATGAGCGATCGCTGCGGGGGACTGGAGGCATCGAAGTCCGATCAACCCTGTATTTATCGTTGTCATGCCGGGCTAACGGATTTTTCTATTCCGCTGGTAATTGCAGGGCATTTAGTTGGCTTTGTTTTATGCGGACAGGTTCGATTAAGTAATGACGTGGAACTGGTAGACATTCTTAATGTCGACGATCGCTGGCAGGCTGACCCTGAGCTGTTGAATGAATTTCGGAATGTGCCAGAGATGGACTATTCACGAGTTATCGCTTCCGCCGATCTGCTTAAACTGATCGTTGAGAATTGCCTGAAAAAACAACTCAATTTTGTGGTTATCAAAGACAATCCGCAGAAATCGGAAACAAACAAAACCGCTCGTGGCCCCAGCCCGCATGACAGTAAAATGAAAAAAGCGCTTCGCTATATTGATGCGCATTTGTCCGACGATCTTCGTCTGGAGGATGTCGCTTCACATGTCTATCTCAGCCCCTATTATTTCAGTAAGCTATTCAAGAAATATCAGGGGATCGGATTTAATGCGTGGGTGAATCGCCAAAGGATGGTTAGCGCCAGAGAATTGCTTTGCCATAGTGACTGGAGTATTGCCAGTATTGCACGTAATTTAGGCTTTTCGCAAACCAGCTATTTTTGCAAAGTCTTCCGCCAGACCTATCAGGTTACACCGCAGGTTTACCGCCAGCAGATAAATGAGAGTTCTCACCCTCCATCGATATAAGTAGCAATATTTTGCTATTGCCGATTTTTGATAGTGTTTTGTATCTTAATCATTTCAGAAAGAAAATTTATCTGGTGTAACAATAAATTGTCATAGCGCAACAAAATAATAAAATTTAGGGCATAAACTGCACCAGTTTTTATTTTTGTGATGAAGTACAGTGTTAGGAAAGATAAGTTTTATTACGCTTTGTCGACACGTTCTATCGTCAATATACCGGTAAGGATGAGTAGATTAACGTCAGATGAGCAACCGCTCAGGCTATTGCTCACAGAAATGTAAAATGTAGCACATTATTAATTGCCGTTATGGGTGTGCCGTACAGCCATAACGTAAACCAACAGGTTTGCCACATTTGTGGTAGGGAAGGGGGTGAAAATCCCCCGCAGCCCCCGCTGCTGTGATGCTGACGACCCCGTAAAGACCACTGATCGCAAGATTGGGAAGGACGGGCGAGGAGGACGCTAAGCCAGAAGACCTGCCTGTCGGTGATAACCAACAACTTCGGTGGGAAGTGGGTTGCGAAGACGCGTACAGTCGAAAGACTGAACATGCGCGTACCTGTATACCCCTACCACCCTGAACAGGATCAGGGTAATGGCGGCAAGGCATCACGCATTTATTCTTGCAGGCACAGGAAGCGGTTGTGGCAAAACCACGGTGACGCTTGGTTTGCTGAGGCTGCTGCAAAAACGCGCGCTGCGCGTACAGCCGTTTAAAGTTGGGCCAGATTACCTTGATACCGGCTGGCATACCGCTATCTGTGGCGTGGTGTCCCGTAATCTTGACAGTTTCATGCTTCCTCCTCCTGTTCTCAACGCCTTATTTTGCGAACAAATGCAGCGGGCGGATGTCGCCGTCATTGAGGGGGTCATGGGGCTGTATGACGGCTATGGCGTCGACCCCAATTATTGCAGTACAGCCGCAATGGCAAAACAGCTTGGCTGCCCGGTCATACTACTGGTGGACGGCAAGGCTGTTTCAACGTCGCTTGCGGCTACCGTTATGGGATTTCAGCACTTCGACCCGACCCTCAACCTCGCGGGCGTGATTGTGAATCGCGTCACTAGCGACGCCCACTATCAGCTCCTCAAAAATGCCATTGAACATTATTGCTCACTGCCGGTACTGGGGTATGTCCCTCCTTGCGACGGCGTCGCATTACCTGAACGCCACCTGGGGTTGATTACCGCCAGAGAATCCCTCGTCAATCAGCAATCATGGCATGATTTTGTCGCTACGCTGGAACAAACAGTGGATGTGGATGCGCTACTCTCGCTGAGTCTGTTATCAGCGCTTCCGGCGGGAACGTGGCCTGAACGCCCAGGTAAAACGGCGGGGGCAGGGCTGACGCTTGCTCTGGCGGATGATGAAGCCTTTAACTTTTATTACCCCGACAACATCGATTTGCTGGAACGTGCCGGCGTTAACATTGTGCGTTTTAGCCCACTGCATGACCGCATATTGCCTGACTGTCAGATGATCTGGCTGGGCGGTGGATATCCTGAATTATACGCCGCGGATCTGGCGGCAAATACGATGATGTTAAAACATTTGCGGGCTGCGCATCAGCGCGGCGCGGCGATTTATGCGGAGTGTGGCGGTCTGATGTATCTGGGGAGCACTCTGGAGGATAGCGGCGGAGAAATTCATCAGATGGCGGATATTATCCCCGGCCACAGCAAAATGGGTAAGCGACTTACCCGCTTTGGTTACTGTGAAGCGCGGGCTATGCAGCCAACGCTATTGGCGGCGCCTGGCGAGATAGTGCGCGGCCATGAATTTCACTACTCAGATTTTATCCCCGAAACACCCGCCGTTATGGCCTGTCGTAAGGTTCGCGATGACCGCGTGTTACAGGAATGGACTGGCGGCTGGCAGACAGGCAACACGTTTGCCAGCTACCTGCATGTCCATTTCGCCCAGCGTCCGGAAATGTTGCAGCACTGGCTGGCGGCGGCGAGGCGCGTATCATGACGATCCTTGCCTGGTGTATCGCCTGGGTGCTGGATTTTATCATCGGCGACCCTCAACACTGGCCTCATCCGGTACGCTGGATAGGTCGTTTAATCACGTTTGTGCAGCGAATTGTGCGTCGCTATTGTCACAGCGACAAAGCGCTGCGGATTGGCGGCGGCGTAATGTGGATTGTGGTTGTCGGGGCGACCTGGGGCATGGCGTGGGGCGTACTGGCGCTGGCGCAGCGGATTCATCCCTGGTTTGGCTGGAGCGTCGAAGTCTGGATGATCTTTACCACGCTGGCCGGACGCTCTCTGGCCCGCGCCGCGCAGGAGGTTGAACGACCGTTACGGGAGGACGACCTTGCGGAAAGCCGAATAAAACTCTCCTGGATCGTCGGGCGCGATACGTTGCAACTTCAGCCAGAGCAGATCAATCGCGCCGTGGTGGAAACGGTTGCAGAGAACACCGTTGACGGCATTATCGCGCCGCTCTTTTTCCTCTTTCTCGGCGGCGTGCCGCTGGCTATGGCCTACAAAGCCGTCAATACCCTGGATTCAATGGTGGGCTACAAACATGAAAAGTATCGGGCGATTGGTATGGTTAGCGCCCGTATGGACGACGTAGCGAACTATCTTCCCGCCCGACTGAGCTGGCTGTTGCTGGGCATTGCGGCAGAACTTTGTCGCCTGAGTGGTTGGCATGCGCTGCGTATTGGCTGGCGTGACCGTTATAACCACAGTAGCCCAAATTGCGCCTGGTCGGAAGCCTGTGTGGCCGGCGCCTTAGGTATCCAGCTAGGTGGCCCAAATAGCTACTTTGGCGAGCGTGTGGACAAACCCTGGCTCGGCGACGCGCAGCGCGATATTTCCGTAGACGATATTTCCCGAACGATTCGATTGATGTGGGTCGCTTCAACCCTGGCGCTGGCGCTGTTTATTGCGGCACGGTGCTGGTTATCTGGCGTGGCCTGAGGACGACAGTATGCATTATATCCAGCAGCCCCAAACCATTGAGGCCAATAGTTTCACCATTATTAGCGACATTATTCGCGAAGCGCATCCCGATTACCGTTTCGCCAGTCCGCTCCATGAGGCCATTATCAAGCGGGTTATCCATACCACCGCCGATTTCGACTGGCTGGACATTTTGTGGTTCTCTGCTGATGCGCTGGAGCAGCTTTGTGATGCGCTACGCCATCCGTGCATTATTTATACCGATACCACGATGGCGCTGTCCGGCATTAATAAAAGATTGCTGGCGACGTTTGGCGGCGAGTGTCGTTGTTATATCAGCGATCCGCGCGTGATACGCGCCGCAAAAACGCAGGGGATTACCCGTTCAATGGCTGCTGTTGATATTGCTATCGACGAGGAGGAGAAAAACAAAATCTTTGTTTTCGGCAATGCGCCGACGGCCCTGTTCCGTTTGCTTGAGCATAACGTGACGGTGAGCGGCGTGGTGGGTGTACCGGTAGGCTTTGTTGGCGCTGCGGAGTCCAAAGAGGCGCTCACCCATAGCCATTTCCCCGCGATTGCCGCGTTAGGGCGTAAAGGCGGCAGTAACGTAGCCGCCGCTATCGTCAATGCGCTGCTTTATCACCTCCGGGAGGCTTGATGAGCGAGCTTTCTTTTGACGCGCCGGTCTGGCATCACGGTAAAGCGTTACGTAAAGGATATACCACCGGTTCCTGCGCGACGGCGGCGGCAAAAGTCGCCGCGCTGATGGTATTGCGTCAACATCTAATTCATCAGGTTTCCATCGTCACGCCGTCGGGCGTCACGCTATGCCTGAACGTGGAGTCGCCGCACATTGAAGGCCAGCAGGCGATAGCCGCAATTCGTAAAGATGGCGGCGATGACGTGGATGCCACGCACGGGATGTTGATTTTTGCCCGCGTTACGCTCAACGACAGCGGTGAGATTACGCTCACTGGCGGCGAAGGTATTGGTACGGTAACGCGTAAAGGGGTCGGACTGCCGCTCGGGAGCGCCGCTATCAATCGTACGCCGCGCCATACCATTGAGTCTGCGGTGCGCGAAGCGATAGGCCCGGCGCGTGGGGCCGATGTGGAGATTTTTGCCCCGGAAGGCGAAGCGCGGGCGCAAAAAACGTATAACTCGCGGCTTGGCATTCTTGGCGGCATTTCCATTATTGGCACTACCGGCATTGTGACGCCGATGTCGGAAGAAAGCTGGAAACGCTCGCTATCGCTGGAGCTGGAGATCAAACGGGCGTCAGGATTAACGCGGGTGATACTCGTGCCGGGCAATCACGGCGAACGGTTTGTTCGCGAACAAATGGGCGTCGACACACAGGCGGTCGTCACCATGAGCAATTTTGTCGGCTACATGATTGAAGAGGCGGTACGGCTGGGATTTCGCCAGATAGTGCTGGTGGGTCATCCTGGAAAATTGATCAAAATCGCTGCCGGGATCTTCCATACCCATAGCCATATTGCCGATGCGCGGATGGAAACGCTGGTCGCGCATTTAGCTCTACTGGGCGCGCCGCTGGAGTTACTCACTCTGGTCGGCGATTGCGATACCACCGAAGCGGCAATGGAGCACATTGAAGCATATGGCTTCGGGCATATCTACAACCATCTTGCCAGGCGTATTTGTTTGCGAGTCATACAGATGCTGCGTTTTACCAAAACGCTGCCTGTCTGCGACGCCATCCTGTTTTCTTTTGATAACCATATTCTCGGTAGTAATCGTCCCGTCGATGAGATTGCTAAGGAGCTGCAATGCTAACGGTCGTGGGAATGGGGCCCGCCGGACGGCATTTGATGACGCCTGCGACGCTGGAAGCGATAGACCATGCCGATGCGCTGGCAGGCGGTAAACGCCATTTGGCGCAGTTTCCGACGTTTGGCGGCGAACGATTTACGCTGGGCGCAGATATTGGCGCGTTGTTGTCCTGGATTGCCGCCCGTCGG
Source organism: Salmonella enterica subsp. diarizonae (assembly GCF_008692785.1). GTDB lineage: Bacteria > Pseudomonadota > Gammaproteobacteria > Enterobacterales > Enterobacteriaceae > Salmonella > Salmonella diarizonae. The sequence goes on along the minus strand of NZ_VXJV01000009.1, from coordinate 29,561 downwards.
GATAAACGGATCGTGGTGCTGGCCTCCGGCGATCCGCTGTTTTATGGCATCGGTACGCGCATGGTGGCCCATTTTGGTATTGAGCATGTTCGCATTATCCCAGGGATCAGCGCCGTACAGTATCTGTGCGCGCAGGCTGGAATTGATATGAATGACATGTGGTTGACCAGTAGTCACGGTCGTTGCGTCAGCTTCGAGCAACTGGCGAGCCATCGCAAAGTGGCGATGGTCACGGACGCCCGCTGCGGCCCGCGGGAAATCGCGCGGGAACTGGTCGCGCGCGGTAAAGGGCATCGCTTAATGGTGATTGGTGAAAATCTGGCGATGGAAAATGAGCGAATCCACTGGCTACCTGTCAGTGCGGTGAACGCCGACTATGAAATGAGTACAGTGGTGATCCTTGATGAAAGATGAGCTTTTTCTGCGCGGCGAGAACGTGCCGATGACCAAAGAGGCAGTACGGGCGCTGGCACTGTCGAAACTTGAGCTCCACCGCGCCAGTCACCTGCTTGACGTCGGGGCGGGAACGGGAAGCGTCTCAATTGAAGCGGCGCTGCAATTTCCTTCGTTGCAGGTGACGGCTATTGAGCGCAATCCCGCCGCGTTACGGTTGCTTGATGAGAATCGTCAGCGCTTTGCCTGTGGCAATATCGATATTCTCCCCGGCGAAGCGCCAATGACCATAACCAGGAAAGCCGATGCGGTGTTTATGGGCGGCAGCGGCGGGCATTTGACGGCGCTGATTGACTGGGCGATGCGCCATATGCATCCCGGTGGCCGTCTGGTAATGACCTTTATCTTGCAGGAAAACCTCCATGGCGCTCTGGCGCATCTTGCGCGCATCGGTGCATGCCGAATGGACTGTGTACAGCTTCAGCTCTCATCGTTAACGCCGCTGGGGGCGGGACACTATTTCAAACCGAACAATCCTGTTTTTGTTATCGCCTGTCAGAAGGAAGAAAACCATGTCTGAGACATTTGATCCACGCTGTGTGTGGTTCGTCGGCGCCGGGCCGGGCGATCGCGAGCTGATCACGCTTAAAGGATACCGTCTGCTGCAACAGGCGCAGGTAGTTATCTATGCTGGTTCGCTGATCAATACCGAACTGCTGGATTACTGCCCCGCGCAGGCAGAACGCTACGACAGCGCCGAACTGCATCTTGAGCAGATTATCGAGCTGATGGCGGCGGGCGTGAAAGCGGGAAAAACGGTGGTGCGTTTGCAAACGGGCGATGTCTCGCTGTATGGCTCCGTACGTGAGCAAGGCGAAGCGTTAACCCACCGCGGTATTGACTGGCAGGTAGTGCCTGGCGTCAGCGCGTTTCTCGGCGCTGCGGCGGAGCTGGGCGTGGAATATACCGTACCGGAGGTATCGCAGAGTCTCATTATTACCCGTCTGGAAGGGCGTACGCCAGTACCGGCGCGCGAACAACTGGAGGCTTTCGCCAGTCACCAGACGTCGATGGCGATTTATCTCTCCGTTCAGCGTATTCACCGGGTGGCGGAACGTCTCATTGTCGGCGGTTATCCGGCAACTACGCCTGTCGCGGTCATCTATAAGGCTACCTGGCCGGAAAGCCAGACCGTTCGCGGCACGTTAGCGGATATTAGCGACAAAGTACGTGATGCTGGCATCCGTAAGACGGCGCTGATCCTGGTCGGGAATTTTCTGGGTAAGGAGTATCACTACTCAAGACTCTATGCAGCGGACTTTAGCCATGAATACCGTAAAGCCTGAATCCATTGCGTTGTTTTGCTTGACGCCCGGCGGTGTGGCGCTGGCAAAGAGACTTGCCGCGATGCTGCCGTTAACCTGCTTTACCAGTGAAAAACTGCGGGAAGAGGGATTTATTCCCTTCGACGGCGGATTCGCTAATACCGCGCGGCAGGCTTTTACCACCTATACCGCGCTCATTTTTATCGGCGCGACCGGCATTGCCGTTCGTGTCCTGGCGCCGTTAGTGAACGACAAGTTCAGCGATCCGGCGGTGGTCGTCATTGATGAACGTGGTCAGCATGTCATTAGCCTGCTTTCCGGTCATGCGGGCGGGGCCAATGCCTTGACGCGCTACCTGGCAGGAATGTTAGGCGCCGATCCGGTGATTACCACGGCAACGGATATCAATGAGATGTCCGCGTTGGACACCTTAGCTTTCCAGCTTAATGCCCGCATGACTGATCTTCGAACGGCGGTAAAAACCGTTAACCAGATGTTGGTCAGTCATCAACGTGTGGGGTTATGGTGGGATGCCGAACTGACGGAAGACATCGGCCAGTGCGATATTCGCGGTTTTATCCCTGTTGATGATTTGCAGTGGTTGCCTGAACTGGATGCGCTGATCTGCGTCTCTTTGCGTAATGACCTCCCTGAGCTTCCCGTACTGCACTGGAAACTGGTGCCCCAGCGCGTGGTGGCGGGAATTGGCTGTCGCCGCGATACGCCATTTCCCCTGTTAGCGACATTACTGGCGCGCCAGCTTGAAGCGCAAAAACTCGATCCGCTGGCGTTAAAAGCGATTGGCAGCGTCACGCTCAAAAAAGGGGAGCCGGGGCTTATTCAGCTCGCCTCCTGCTGCCGCGTGCCTTTTAAAACCTTTACCGCCGAAGCGTTGCGCGAATTCGAACACCATTTTCCTGGTTCTGGCTTCGTCAGAAAAACGGTGGGCGTTAGCAGCGTATCCGGCCCGGCAGCGTGGTTATTAAGCCAGGGACAATTGTTAGGCGAGACCCTGCGAGAACAGGGCGTCACTATTACTTTAGGAGTTGCACACTGATGTTGAGCGTAATTGGTATTGGCCCCGGTTCGCAGGCAATGATGACGATGGAGGCTATCGACGCGCTTCAGGCGGCGGAAATCGTCGTGGGCTACAAAACCTATACCCATCTGGTTAAAGCATTCACCGGCGACAAACAGGTGATCAAGACCGGCATGTGTAAGGAGATTGAACGCTGCCAGGCGGCTATTGAACTGGCGCAGGCCGGGCATAACGTAGCGCTAATCAGCAGCGGCGATGCGGGGATTTACGGCATGGCGGGTCTGGTGTTGGAACTGGTCGGCAAGCAGAAACTGGACGTTGAGGTGCGGCTCATTCCTGGCATGACCGCCAGCATCGCCGCCGCCTCTTTACTGGGCGCGCCGCTGATGCATGACTTCTGCCATATCAGCCTGAGTGATTTGCTCACGCCGTGGCCGGTTATTGAAAAACGTATTGTCGCTGCCGGAGAAGCAGACTTTGTTATCTGTTTTTACAACCCGCGTAGCCGCGGGCGCGAAGGGCATCTGGCGCGCGCGTTTGAACTGCTTGCCGCCAGTAAAAGTGCGCAAACGCCGGTTGGTGTGGTGAAATCCGCTGGACGTAAGAAAGAGGAAAAATGGCTGACTACGCTCGGCGATATGGATTTTGAACCGGTAGATATGACCAGTCTGGTCATTGTCGGTAATAAAACGACCTATGTTCAGGATGGGCTGATGATCACGCCGCGAGGTTACACGCTGTGAAAGAGGGGGAGGTGCTGGTGGTGGGCGGTACCAGCGATGCGCGCGCGTTATGCCGACAACTGGATGCGGCGAAAGTCGCATACACCTTATCCGTGGCGACGCCAGCCGGAAAAGCGCTGGCTGGCGATATTAAAGGACAGGTGCGCTGCGGTCGTCTGGAGTACGGGCAGATGGTCGCCTGGCTAAAAGAAAACCGCACTCGCTGGGTAATAGACGCATCGCATCCCTATGCGGAAATGGTCAGCCATAACCTCCTTCGCGCCTGTGAAACGGCGGGAGTGTTGTTAAGTCGTTATCAGCGTCCGGATCAGCTTAGCAATCTGACGCATCCGCTTCTCTATACGGCGCGCAGTATTGCCGATGCCTGCGAGATAGCGAGGCGTTTTGGTCCGCGCGTTTTACTGACGACCGGCAGTAAAGATTTGGCCGTCTGGCGTGCCGGACTGGCGGAAAAAACGTTGCTGGCGCGCGTACTGCCCGTGGCGGAGGTGATTCAACGCTGCAGCGAACTGGGGTTCGGCGTTGGAGAGATTTTCGCACTGTGCGGGCCGTTCAGCGCTGATTTCAACGCCGCGTTTTACCACCAATGCCGGGCCGACGTGGTCATTACCAAAGCGTCCGGCGCGGAGGGGGGATATCAGGAAAAAGTCCGGCCCTGTCTGGATGCGGGCATTCCCTGCATCGTTATTGCGCGCCCGACGCCGCTCGTGACGGGTGATGAATTACTGGAAAGCCAGGCCGCCTTTGCGCAGCGTTTATCGCGCTGGCTGGCCGCAGCTAAGGAGTAAAAATGAAAAAAGCGCTTCTGGTGGTCAGTTTTGGCACCAGCTATCACGACACCTGTGAAAAAAACATTGTGGCGTGCGAGCGTGATCTGGCGGCGTCCTGTCCCGATCGCGACCTGTTTCGCGCCTTCACTTCCGGAATGATCATTCGCAAGCTTCGCCAGCGTGACGGTATCGACATCGATACGCCATTCCAGGCTTTGCAAAAGCTTGCTGCACAGGGATATCAGGACGTGGCGATTCAGTCGTTGCACATTATTAACGGCGACGAATATGAAAAAATTGCCCGTGAAGTACAAACCTTGCGTCCGTTATTTACTCGCCTGACTCTGGGCGTGCCGCTGCTGAGCAGCCATAACGATTATGTGCAGCTAATGCAGGCGTTGCGACAACAGATGCCATCGCTCAGACACACGGAGAAAGTCGTTTTTATGGGCCACGGCGCCAGCCATCATGCATTCGCAGCTTATGCCTGCCTCGATCATATGATGACCGCGCAGCGCTTCCCGGCGCGCGTCGGCGCCGTAGAAAGTTATCCAGAGGTCGATATCCTGATCGACAGCCTGCGTGACGAAGGTGTCACCGGCGTACATTTGATGCCACTAATGCTGGTGGCGGGCGATCACGCCATTAATGATATGGCTTCAGACGACGGCGACTCATGGAAAATGCGCTTTAACGCGGCGGGCATTCCGGCGACGCCGTGGCTGAGCGGGCTGGGAGAAAACCCGGCTATCCGGGCGATGTTTGTCGCGCATTTGCGTCAGGCGCTGAACATGGCGGTAGAGGAGGTGGCATGAACGGTAAATTATACGCATTAAGTACCGGGCCTGGCGCGCCCGATCTGATTACCGTTCGCGCAGCGCGGATTCTTGGCGCGCTGGACATTCTGTATGCGCCCGCTGGTCGTAAGGGCGGCGATAGTCTGGCGCTGTCGATTGTGCGCGACTATCTCGGCGAGCAGACGGAAGTACGTTGTTGCCATTTCCCTATGAGTACTGACAGCGCCGAGAAAGAAGCGGTCTGGAACGAGGTTGCCGCCGCGCTTACCGCAGAGGTAGGGGCTGGTAAACAGGTCGGTTTTATTACCCTTGGCGATGCGATGCTATTCAGTACCTGGATTTTTTTACTCCAGCGTATCGGTTGCCCGGCGTGGCTGGAGATTGTCCCCGGCGTCACCTCCTTCGCCGCGATAGCCGCCCGGACGAAAATGCCGCTCGCCATAGAGCAGCAATCGCTGGCGGTTATTTCTTGTACCGCGCCGGAAGCGGAAATAGCCCAGGCGCTACAACAGCATGATAGCCTGGTGTTGATGAAAGTGTATGGCCGGTTCGCCCGTATTAAAGCGTTGCTGGCGCAGGCTGGCCTGCTGGAGTGCGCCTTAATGATGTCCGAGGCCACGCTGCCCGGCGAGCAGTGCTGGCGTCATCTCCACGAGGTCAACGATGATCGACCGTTGCCCTATTTTTCGACCATTCTGGTCAACAAACAGTGGGAGTATGCAGAATGAAACTTGAACAGCAGCTTAGACAGTTGTCTTTCAGTGGACTGGCTGCAGCGCTATTGCTGATGGTTGTCCCGCAACAGGCGTTTGCGATGCATATCATGGAGGGTTTTTTACCGCCAGTGTGGGCGCTGGCCTGGTGGTTACTGTTTTTACCCTGCTTGTGGTATGGGCTGGTGCGCTTACGGCGTATTGTGCAGGAGGATAATCATCAGAAGGTACTGTTGGCGCTGTGCGGCGCGTTTATTTTTGTCCTGTCCGCGCTCAAAATTCCGTCGGTAACGGGGAGTTGTTCACATCCGACCGGCGTTGGTCTGGCGGTTATCTTGTTCGGGCCCGGGGTGGTGGCGATTCTCGGCGCGGTTGTGCTGCTGTTTCAGGCGCTGTTGCTGGCGCACGGCGGTCTGACGACGCTTGGCGCAAACGGAATGTCGATGGCGGTGATTGGTCCGGTTGTCGGTTATCTGGTGTGGAAGATGGCCTGTCGCGCCGGACTGCGCCGCGATGTCGCCGTTTTTCTGTGCGCGATGCTGGCGGATTTGGCAACCTATTTTGTGACTTCAGTCCAGCTTGGCGTTGCGTTTCCCGATCCCCATGCCGGAGCGACAGGGTCTGTTGTGAAGTTTATGGGGATTTTCTGCCTCACACAGATTCCTGTCGCCATTGCCGAAGGTTTATTAACCGTCATGATTTATGACCAGTTAACCAAACGGCAATTGATTACCGTACAAGGACATTAAAATGAAAAAAACGTTGATGTTGTTAGCGATGGTGGTGGCGCTGGTGATTCTGCCGTTTTTTATTAACCATGGCGGTGAATATGGCGGTTCAGACGGCGAAGCGGAAAGCCAGATTCAGACTATTGCGCCGCAGTATAAACCCTGGTTTCAGCCGCTGTATGAGCCTGCCAGCGGTGAAATTGAAAGCCTGCTGTTTACCCTTCAGGGCTCTCTCGGCGCGGCGGTGATTTTCTATATTCTGGGTTACTGCAAAGGTAAACAACGCCGTGATGACCGGGCTTGACCGACTCAGCTATCAAAGCCGCTGGGTACACGTTGCGCCGCAGCGCAAGTTTTTGCTGTGGCTGGCGATGATGATACTGGCGTTTGTTCTGCCGCCTGTGGGGCAGGGTATTGAGCTGCTGATCATTGCCGGATTGAGCTGTTGGCTATTGCGGATATCCCTCTGGCGCTGGTGTCGATGGATGGCGATACCTTTGGGATTTTTGTTGGTCGGCGTGATAACGATTATCTTCAGCATCAGCCGCGAGCCGCAAATGCTGCTGGCTGGCGTATCTGTCGGGCCGTACTGGATCGGGATTACCCGTGCGGGCGTGGTCACGGCGAATGCAACGTTCTGGCGTAGCCTGACGGCGCTGGCCGCGACTCTGTGGCTGGTGATGAATCTACCGTTTCCGCAGTTAATTAGTCTGCTTAAACGCGCGCATGTTCCACGCCTGCTTACCGAGCAAATCCTGTTAATGTGGCGCTTTATCTTTATTCTTCTGGATGAGGCGGTGGCAATCCGTCGCGCGCAAACGCTGCGTTTTGGTTATTGCAGTCTGCCTAACGGCTATCGATCTCTGGCGATGCTGGCTGGACTCCTGTTTACGCGGGTGTTAATGCGTTATCAGCAAATGACCACCACGCTGGATATCAAACTGTATCAGGGTGATTTTCACCTGTAAGGACTATTATGCTTGCCACTTCAGACCTGTGGTTCCGTTATCAGGATGAGCCGGTACTTAAAGGGTTAAATCTGGATTTTTCGCTCTCGCCTGTTACCGGTTTGGTGGGCGCGAACGGTTGTGGGAAGTCTACGCTTTTTATGAACCTGAACGGCCTGTTGCGCCCGCAAAAGGGCGCCGTGTTGTGGCAGGGAAAACCGCTGGATTACAGTAAACGCGGACTACTGGCGCTGCGCCAGCACGTTGCGACGGTTTTTCAGGACCCCGAACAGCAGATTTTTTATACTGATATCGATAGCGACATTGCGTTTAGTTTACGTAATTTGGGCGTGCCGGAGGCGGAAATCACGCGCCGCGTCGACGAGGCGCTAACGCTGGTTGATGCTCAACATTTTCGTCATCAGCCCATTCAGTGTTTGAGTCATGGGCAAAAAAAACGTGTGGCTATCGCCGGAGCGCTGGTGCTACAGGCACGCTATCTATTGCTGGATGAACCCACTGCCGGTCTCGATCCCGCGGGGCGTGCCCAGATGATCGCTATCATCAGGCGGATTGTGGCGCAGGGAAATCATGTCATTATCTCCAGCCATGATATCGATCTTATTTATGAAATTAGCGATGCCGTATACGTGCTACGCCAGGGCCAGGTCCTGACGTATGGCACGCCTGACGAGGTTTTCGCGTGTACGGAAGCGATGGAACAAGCGGGGCTAACCCAGCCCTGGTTGGTCAAACTTCATACTCAACTGGGACTGCCGCTGTGTAAAACAGAAACGGAGTTTTTTCATCGAATGCAAAAGTGCGCATTCAGGGAGGCGTCATGACGCAGGCAGTTATGTTGCAAGGGACGGCATCCGACGTCGGCAAAAGTGTGCTGGCGGCGGGTTTATGCCGCATTTTTTATCAGGATGGTCTGCGTACCGCACCGTTTAAATCGCAAAATATGGCGCTTAATTCTGGTATTACGCCGGATGGTAAAGAGATGGGGCGGGCGCAGATTTTTCAGGCGGAAGCCGCGGGGATCACGCCAGATGTGCGTATGAATCCGGTGCTGCTCAAACCGACCAGCGATCGCCAGGCGCAGGTCGTGCTGATGGGGAAAGTGGCGACCAATATGGATGCGGTCAGTTACCATGACTATAAACCGCATTTGCGTGAGCAAATTCTTGCGGTCTATAACAGCCTGGCGCAGGAATATGACGTTATTGTTCTGGAAGGCGCCGGAAGCCCGGCGGAAATCAATCTGCGCGATCGTGATATCGTCAATATGGGAATGGCGGAAATGGCCCAGTGTCCGGTTATTCTGGTGGCGGATATCGACCGGGGCGGCGTATTCGCCGCTATTTATGGCACGCTGGCACTGCTGCATAAACAGGAGCGTGACAGAGTAAAGGGCGTCATTATCAACAAATTCCGCGGCGACGTGGCGCTGCTCTATTCCGGTATCGAACAAATCGAATCGCTTACCGGCGTCCCGGTCCTGGGAGTGATGCCGTGGCTGGATGTGGATCTGGAAGATGAAGATGGCGTCGCGCTGCAAAACGATAAATATCGCGGTAACGCCCCCCGTGATATCACTATTGCCATTGTGCAACTGCCACATATTTCTAACTTTACGGATTTTAACGCTCTGGCGGCGCAGCCGGATGTGCGCATACGCTATATTCGCCGCCCGGAAGCGTTGACTGACGTTGACCTGGTGATCCTGCCGGGTAGTAAGAACACGCTGGGCGACCTCGCCTGGCTGCGCGAAAGCGGGATGGCGGATGCGGTATTGCAGACACATCGACAGGGCGTGCCGGTGATGGGAATTTGCGGCGGCTACCAGATGCTGGGCGACACCATTGTGGATGAGGTGGAGTCGGGGCTGGGTACGCAGCCGGGCCTGGGGCTGCTTAATACGATCACTCGCTTTGCACAGGATAAAACCACGACGCAGGTTAACGCGACAATGTCAGGCGAGCTGCCCGGCTGGTTGGCTGCCGCGGCGGGGCTACCGGTACGCGGTTATGAAATCCACATGGGGGAAACGGTGCTGCAGGAAGGATGCTGTACGGCTATGACGTTACAGAAAAATGGATGCTCTGTGGCGGATGGCGCGGTCACCGCCGACGGACTGGCGTTTGGCACTTACCTTCACGGCCTGTTTGACAGCGATGCGTTTACCCGTGCGGTGGTCAATGGCTTACGGGCGCGAAAAGGACTTGCGCCGCGGGAAACGGCTTTTTGTTATGCGGAGCATAAAGCGCGGCAATTTGATCTGCTGGCGGAGGCGATGCGGCAACATATTGATATTGATAAAATTTATACCATCATGCAACAGCACCAGGAGCCAGTATGATGATTCTGGTGACGGGCGGGGCGCGTAGCGGAAAAAGCCGCCATGCTGAAACCTTAATTGGCGATGCGCCGCAGGTACTGTATATCGCCACCTCGCAGATTCTTGATGACGAGATGGCGGCGAGAATTCAGCATCATAAAGATGGTAGGCCGGCACACTGGCGGACCGCAGAATGCTGGCGGCATCTTGATACGTTGATTACCGCGGATCTTGCCCCTGACGACGCGATTTTGCTGGAGTGTATGACCACGATGGTGACGAATCTGCTGTTTGCGCTGGGAGGAGAAAACGATCCCGAACAGTGGGATTACGCGGCGATGGAGCGTGCCATTGACGATGAAATTCGGATTTTAATTGCAGCCTGCCAGCGCTGCCCGGCGAAAGTGGTACTGGTTACAAATGAGGTGGGAATGGGGATCGTCCCGGAAAACCGTCTGGCGCGCCATTTTCGTGATATTGCCGGTCGGGTAAACCAACGACTGGCGGCAGCGGCGGATGAGGTCTGGCTGGTAGTCTCAGGTATTGGAGTCAAAATTAAATGAGTAAGCTGTTTTGGGCCATGCTCGCTTTTATTAGCCGCTTGCCCGTGCCGTCGCGTTGGTCGCAGGGACTGGATTTCGAGCAGTATTCGCGCGGGATTGTGATGTTTCCCTTTGTCGGGTTGATTCTGGGGGGGCTCAGCGGCCTGGTTTTTATCCTCCTGCAACCCTGGTGCGGTATTCCGTTGGCGGCGTTGTTCTGTATTCTGGCGTTGGCGCTGCTGACCGGCGGTTTTCATCTGGATGGTCTGGCCGATACCTGCGATGGCATTTTTTCCGCGCGCCGTCGTGAGCGGATGCTGGAGATTATGCGCGATAGCCGTCTGGGAACCCACGGAGGGCTGGCGCTTATTTTTGTGCTACTGGCAAAAATTCTGGTCATCAGCGAACTGGCGTTACGCGGAGCGCCAATGTTGGCGGCGCTGGCAGCGGCTTGTACGGCTGGACGCGGCAGCGCCGTTTTATTGATGTACCATCATCGTTACGCCCGTGAAGAGGGGCTTGGCAACGTATTTATCGGTAAAGTCAGCGGACGGCAAACCTGCGTTACGCTGGGATTGGCGGTAATCGTCGCCACGGTATTGCTGCCCGGTATGCAGGGACTGGCCGCAATGGTGGTCACACTCACGGCGATTTTCATCCTCGGCCAGTTGCTTAAACGTACGCTTGGCGGGCAAACCGGCGATACGCTGGGCGCGGCGATCGAACTTGGCGAACTGATCTTTCTGCTGGCTCTGTTATGAGCCGATTATTACGGACGAGACATCTTATGCAGACACTACACGCTTTACTCCGTGACATTCCCGCGCCGGATGCCGACGCGATGACGCGGGCGCAGCAACATATTGACGGCCTGCTCAAACCGCCGGGCAGCCTGGGGAGACTGGAAGCCTTAGCTGTTCAGCTCGCAGGAATGCCGGGTCTTCACGGTGCGCCGCAGGTAGGCGAAAAGGCGATGCTGGTGATGTGCGCCGACCATGGCGTCTGGGATGAAGGCGTGGCGGTTTCGCCCAAAATCGTGACGGCGATTCAGGCGGCGAATATGACGCGGGGAACAACCGGCGTATGCGTGCTTGCCGCTCAGGCCGGTGCGAAGGTGCATGTCATTGATGTCGGTATTGATGCCGAACCTATTCCTGGCGTAGTTAATATGCGCGTCGCGCGCGGCTGCGGAAATATCGCCGTTGGCCCGGCGATGAGTCGCTCTCAGGCTGAGGAGCTTTTGCTGGCGGTTTCCCGCTACACTTGCGACCTGGCGCAACGCGGCGTGACCTTATTTGGTGTGGGGGAGCTGGGAATGGCGAACACTACGCCAGCCGCCGCGATGGTCAGCGTTTTTACAGGAAGTGATGCAAAAGAGGTGGTGGGGATTGGCGCGAATCTTCCGCCTTCCCGTATAGATCATAAAGTGGAGGTCGTGCGGCGGGCGATTGCGATTAATCAGCCCGATCCGCGTGATGGCATTGATGTATTGTCGAAGGTAGGTGGTTTTGATCTGGTCGGGATGACCGGCGTGATGCTTGGCGCGGCAAGGTGTGGTTTACCCGTATTGCTGGACGGTTTTCTTTCCTACTCGGCAGCGCTGGCGGCCTGTCAGATTGCGCCTGCGGTCAGACCTTACCTGATCCCGTCGCACTTTTCGGCGGAAAAGGGCGCCCGCATCGCGCTCGCGCATCTGGCGATGGAGCCCTATTTACATATGGCAATGCGGTTAGGTGAAGGGAGCGGCGCAGCGCTGGCGATGCCTATCGTGGAGGCCGCGTGCGCGATGTTCCACAACATGGGAGAGTTGGCGGCCAGTAATATTGTCCTGTCGGAGGAAAACGCAAACGCAACATAACCCCGGAGCACAACATCAGCAATGTGAGAAAAAAGCTATACTTAACGCACGCCTGCCGCGACAGAGGAAGGGATATAATGCGTCGTATCACACCTTTTTTTCCGCTTTTCGTTTTGTTGGTAAGCCATTTCGCGCTGGCTATAAGCTATCCATTGCCGCCCGAAGGCAGTCGTCTGGTAGGACGTCCTGTCACGATCGCCGTACCGCAGAACAATACTCAGCCCTTAGAGGCATTTGCCGCCCGCTACGGTCAGGGGCTGAGTAATATGTTTGAAGCTAATCCCGGCGTGGATGTGTTTTTACCTCAGTCTGGTTCCACACTGGTAGTGCCGCAGCAGTTGATTCTGCCTGACACCGTTCGTGAAGGTATTGTGGTAAACGTCGCCGAGATGCGCCTTTATTATTATCCCGAAGGTACGAATACGGTAGACGTATTGCCCATTGGTATTGGTCAGGCTGGCCGTGAAACGCCGCGCAACTGGATAACTGCGGTTGAACGCAAACAAGATGGTCCGGTTTGGGTGCCAACGGCTAATACGCGTCGGGAATATGCTAAAGAGGGAAAAACGCTGCCCGCGATGGTGCCAGCGGGGCCGGATAACCCTATGGGTCTGTACGCGATATACATCGGTAGGTTATACGCCATTCATGGCACCAATGCTAACTTTGGTATTGGCCTTCGTGTCAGTCAGGGCTGTATCCGTTTACGCAATGACGACATTAAATATTTATTCGACAATGTTCCTGTCGGAACCCGCGTTCAGATTATCGATAGGCCTGTTAAATTCTCGGTAGAGCCGGATGGCAGTCGTTGGCTGGAGGTACACGAACCGCTTTCGCGCAACCGTGCTGAATTTGAATCAGACAAAAAAGTTCCATTGCCCGTTACGCCAGTGCTGCGCACGTTTATCAAAGGGGATGACGTTGATACTTCGCGGGTTAATGAGGTGCTGGAACGCCGTTCCGGAATGCCGGTTAACATCAGCGCGGACATGTCAGGCCTTTAAATATCCGACCACATTGCTGGCTGTTCTGGGCTGGAGCATCTGTATTGCTTGTTGTAGGCCGGATAAGGCATTTTATTCCGCCATCCGGCAAAATGACTTTGGGCTTGTCAGCAATTTAAAGTCTTCTTAAACACAGGCTTGTTGGACCACACTCCTTGGGGGATCTGTAAATCTCTTCGATTATTGGATAAGACGATAATATCGTCATAAAAATGAAAAAAAACATTAAAAAGTTATCGTTAAAAATGACAGGGATATCTAATGCGATTTTTTTGAACAAAATCGTGCGACTAAAAATAAAATTAGCCGATATTATGGCGTAGATTAATTAAATGTTAGTAGATCCAATGATGGGTAAGCAGGTGATTCTGCGATAATTAAGTTGGATGTCACCAAGACTGATATTATAAAAATAACCTTTGCAAAAACTTTTCTTTGCATCCGTGGTTAAAATAAGTGAGTGAGATGTAGATATGAATTGATCAACATTATAGATGAAAGATTTTGTTTTGCCGAGTAGATGAATTATTTCAAGGAAATGTCATAGCTGCGAATGATGTCGTAATTCATTTTCACGCTTTAATATCACTAATAGAATGAAAAGGAACTGTCCAAAGATAGATGTATTGGCAGATGCCAGGTCATTGTCAGGTCGACTACCCGAAGCGCCGCTGGACAGGTATTGCAGGAGGAGCACGGTAATGGGGGGGTAAGCCGGGAATATGAGCCACAGACGCAGCGGCTGAAAAGGATAAAAACAGAACGTCCGGCAGGGCATCCGCAGGGGACAGGAGTGCTTCAGGACCTGCGTTATGAATATGACCCGGTAGGCAACGTGAAATGTGTTCGCAATGACGCAGAAGAAACCCGGTTCTGGCGCAACCAGCAAGTGGAGCCGGAGAACCAATACGGTTATGACAGCCTCTACCAGTTGATTAGCGCCAGCGGGCGGGAAAAGGTTAATATAGGCCAACAGAACCGTTCCTTCTTCCCCGCCGACAGTATCTCCTGTACCCGTTATCTACGCACCTATACCGACGACAGCGACAACAACCTGAGTCGGATACGACACAGCGCGCCGGGGAGTAGCAACGGTTACACGACATATATCACCGTCAGCGACTGCAGTAACCGGGCCGTATTGCGTTCTCTGGCGGCGACGCCAGCAGAGGTGGAAATGCAGTTTGGCCCGGGTGGGGAGCAACTTCAGCTTCAGCCAGGCCAGACACTGGCATGGACAGCGCGTGGGGAGTTGTTGCAGGTGACGCCAGTGGAACGTGAGGGAACGCAGGACGATTGGGAATACTATCGTTACGATGCGAGAAGCCAGCGAGTGGTGAAGGGAAGTCGGCGGCGGACAGGGAGCGGGACACAGACGCAACGGGTGGTATACCTGCCGGGGCTGGAGCTGCGAACGAAAAGCAGTGGAGAAAGCCTGCAGACAGTGGTAGCGGGTAACGTGCGGTTATTGCACTGGGAGAGTGGAAAACCGGAGGGGCTTAATAATGATGGGCTGCGTTACAGCTACGATAACCTGACGGGAAACTGTGGGCTGAAGGTGGATGAGGATGGCTGCATCATTAGTGTGGAGGAATACAACCCCTACGGGGGAACGTCTGTCTGGAGCGGGAGTAGCGAAACTTTAAATACCAACCCATGGATGGGGGAACTTTACCTTATTTTGCCAGTCACATAGCACAATATCAGTATTTACTGGCAGCAGTCTCAGGGGGATGGGTAGGACAGATGCATCAACTTTGATCAGAGAAAATGTCATTAATGAGGATACATTAGCGAACACTGCCTGGTTAAAGGGCTAGAAGTTAATGTCGGCTTTTTTTAATAATACGCCAAATGGAAAATCTACCGCTAAGATTTTGCAGGCTTTTAATCTTAATGCTATATCAGTTAAAAAGGAGAATTTTTCTGTAGAATTAATGCGTAAATAATATGTCTATTTATCCGGCTGTTAATTATAAATATAGACTGCAATAATATGATTTTTTCTGACGGCTCATGTTCATTTTTAATGGGCTCTTCGCGTCAGCATCCTGACTTACTCAGAGCGCTGGATGCCATCGCCAGAAAAGCATTTAACCTGCTTTAAAGTCGTAATAGCCTGAGCGGATAGCAGTGTCAGTGAGTGCCATAGTTAAAGGCTATTTATTTAACGAACCGTGAAGCGCTCGGACGCCAAAACTACAGATGTGAAAAAACACGACAATCCTTTTCATGACAGCCGGGTTAATCTAACTGGTTGTTTTTATAAGGCATTAAGACTCACTGAGATGTCTTAATACTAAAATCTGGCTCTCTGACTGGGATCGCTTTTGTTAGTAACTGGCTAAACTTGAATTTGCTGTTTGTCAAGACCACCAGAATGACCACCAAATAAAAACTATGGTGGCACAGCAGTGGTAAGGGGAAGTTTATGAAAAGGCTAATTCTTTTGCAGAGTTGAAAAGCAATAAATATATGGTCTTTTAGAACAGTCATTTTGACGGTAATAGAATCGAAATCATCATCGAACAGATAGTTCTCGTTATGTGGGATGACTATGCTCATAATTGAGTCCATTATGGAGGCAGATGTGTTTGGTAAAGGCGTGGCGATTTAGTTCTGCAGACGTATGTGACGTATGTGACGTATGTAATGTTGACGCAATGATCATCTCGAAGGGCTTAAAGTTTGGCCGCTGGCTGGCATAAAGCTGGTGAGTGAGTTCAACCTCATTAGTCGTCAGCGACTAAATAACTTCGCAAAATAGTAGATCACTTAAAAGGAACTCAGCCCGGATTGTGCGATCTGATCAATCGCCAAATATCCCAAACCACCAACCGGACTGAGCGATGCCGATCATAGCACCAATTCCTGAGGAAGAACGACGACTGATGCGCAAAGAAGCACAGCAGACCCGCGATAAAAATCATGCCAGACGACTCATTGCTATGCTGATGCAGCATCAGGGAATGACCGTTACCGATGTCGCCAGAATACTCTGTGCTGCCCGCTCATCTGTCGGCAGATGGATAAACTGGTTTACTTTACATGGCGCTGAAGGCTTAAAAAGCCTCAGGCCGGGACGTGCTCCACAATGGCCGGTTACCGATATTCTTCAGGTGCTTCCGCTGCTGGTTCAGCGCTCCCCAAAGGATTTTGGCTGGTTGCGCTCACGCTGGAGTACAGAGTTGTTGTCCCGCATCATCAACCAGATTTTTAACCTGACACTGCATAGCCCCACTCTGCACCGATACCTGAAACGTGCGGGCATTGTCTGGCGCAGAGCCTCGCCAACGCTGAAAATCCGGGACCCGCTGTATGAAGAAAAACAGCTTGCCATCGGACAGGCGCTGAATGAGGCTCCGGCAGAACATCCCGTGTTTTATCAGGATGAAGTCGATATCGACCTGAACCCTAAAATTGGCGCGGACTGGATGCCCAAAGGGCAACAGAAACGTATCGCCACGCCGGGGCAGAACCAGAAGCATTATCTGGCAGGCGCACTACATTCGGGTACCGGGAAAATCCACTATGTCAGTGGCAGCGGTAAGAGTTTTGATTTATTTATCAGCCTGTTAGAAGCATTACGGCGCACATACCGATGAGCGAAAACCATTACGCTGGTACTTGATAACTACGTCATTCATAAAAGCCGCAAAGTGGAACGCTGGTTGGAAAAAAACACGAAGTTCCGGTTGCTGTTCCTGCCAGTGTCTTCCCCGTGGCTGAATCCGATAGAGCTGTTGTGGTTATCGTTACACTGCGGTGTATTCCCAGAGCAGAACACAGGCTGACAACCGTGTGGCTGTCACTCAGTCTGGCAACTATCGTGAACCGTTCAGTGAGTCGGACATCAAGAGCGCGGTAGCCTTTTTTAATATCGTATTCTGTTCCTCCAGGCGGCGAACCTGCTTTTCCAGCTCGCGGATACGTTTCTGGTCTGGAGTAATAGGTGTGGCAGAGGGCGTAATCCCTGGCGCTCTCGCCTGAGCTGGCGTACCCAGCTCTCAAGCGTGGTAGAACCGACATTCATCGCTTCACTGGCTTGTCTATATGAGTAGCCCTTATCAACAATCAGCTGTGCACATTCCAGCCTGAACTCGGGGGTGAAAGTACGCTTAGTTTTCTTGTTCATTAAGTCACCTGTTTTGTGTTGAGGTGAGAATATCACCTTTAATCAGGTGGCCAAATTTACTGTGCCACTACAGGGGCCAGATCCCGGGTTTTATATATGCGTTTCCTGATGCGCTCTTTTTTCAGCGAACTGGAGAACGATTCGGCCACCGCATTGACGCTCCTGTCGTGTGTCCACTATCGCTGGGTAAGATCAGGCAGTTGCTGAAAAAGTCCGGCATTTTATGGAAACCCTCAGCCCATTCCCAGGAGGTAAGCATGTGCTGGCAAAAATGTAATAATATTCGAATCACTTATTTAAATGAAAAAGCACATAAATTTTATGAGAAACACCATAGCCATATCGTTTTCTGGGACTTAACCTCATCTATGCACTGAAAACATTCAAGGATATGCATTATATACATTGGTATATTTATTAAGCACAAATGCTATTTTTGGCATGATATTTATCATATTGCATTTATTATATTTATTGTATTTATTGTATTTATGATCTAATGGAATATGATTTTATTGATCTGCCGTAGTCTATTATTGCCTCGACCTACATATTGAAATTGATGCAGGATATTGCATACTACATTGCTCCTTTTGAAATATCTGTTCTTGTAACAAGCAGACGGACACATAGTAAATAAAAATCTCATCTGGATTATTATATTATGAGAATTTCGCATGCGATCACAACACTGTTGACGCAGCCCTAACTATGCCATTGATGTTCCTTAAGGAAAAAACGAACCTGGTGTAGTTCTTTTGACATTGTCGCAGTTAGCTATTTATTTTGAAGGGAGACTGAATAATGTGATGACGCTGTAAAATTTTTAACATGACACGGAATTATGAACACTCTCACCACTAAATCATCAAGGGAATATGCATGCCTAATATTAGTAATACCCATCTGACACAAACCCATTATCCCCTCGCTGTTGTCGAGGCAAAGACTGACCATGGCGATGAGCGTTTTGTGATTGATAAAAACAAAGGGATCGTTTACCAGTTTTCGATCGTTACAAACAATACTATGAAACTAAATCAGGTGGATTTATCTACACTAAAAAAGGCAATGGGGATCAAATCTATAGATAAGGTTACACACTGCGATGCCATTGAGATAATGAAAAACCCTAGTATGATCAATACTATTCTTAGCCCGTATAGCTCTAGTTCCTCATCGCCTGGCCGATTCAAGGCCATCACCGATTTAGGTGAGGTTGAAAAGAGCCAATACAAACAGTTATCAGAATCCGACAAAACGGCACAACTGCGCCAGGCTCTCCTCTCGCTCGTTGACGACGATCTGAAAGAACCGTTCAGTAGTCTGTTAAATGAGTGGGGAACCTATGGTGTTTCCGCCTGCGAGGTCGATAAGGGAGCCTATTCCAATTTCAAACAATTCTATGATGAAGAAATGGCAAGCCATGCCGTAAAAAAAGATGATTATGCCAAACTTGATTTTTCCACCCAAAATATTAAATCACACATTACCGACCCACGTTGTATAAACGCCAAATTGACGCCATTACAACTGTTCAAAGCGGCTTTTCAGCTAGGCGATACCCCTGCAGTTTCCAACTTTCGTTTTATGAACAACCCAGCCACTAAAGACGACGGTAAATACCGGGAGTGGATGTATCACTTTGACAACAGTAATTATGCTGCCGAGTTTAAACTGATTACCACACGTACCGCAGGTACCGAGCAGGCCAACAACGAACAGTGCCTGGCTGCGTTCCCCTATGATACCGAAAAAACCATCCGTTTTACGCAAAGCGAAGCGGCAACAAAATTCCCGACGATGGACGACCTGCAAAAAGAATTCAGTCATATACCGGGAGCCAGCTATGTGGTTATTCGTAACCCCGACAACACAACGCCGATTGAAACAGGTATTCGCACCGAGATGATTGTACATCACCGTTCTGCAAGCGGCAAAAACGAAACGGAATCACGCGATGCCGAATTGATGACCTTCCATGGTGTTGACCGGTGCCAACCTTTCCTTACTCCACAGGAACTTGAACAAGCCCTGCATCTCACGTCATTACAACGTTTCGTATTGGGTGAATTCCGTGATGCCGAGCCTCAACAATTTCTCGAAGCATTAAAAGAACAAAAAGAAACTCTTAACGCGCAAATAAGGCAAAGCCTGACGGGCAACGCACTTAAACCACTAGAAAAAATAACTGTGGCAAAATTCAGTGAACAGGGGCTACAAATCACCGACGAGGAATTATTCAATAAACAGATAAGCACTTACGATAACCTACCCGAAGTTCTGGATAAGCTCCCGAAACTGGAGCTTTCCTCTGCAGATTTAACTGAGGACGTGCTCACTATCGTTCCCATGCTAATGAACTACGATCAGAATGCCGAATTGAAGCCCGATTGCTCCGAAAATAAGGCATTTCCTGCCAGAACCCAATTGCGGGAACGCACTAACGAACAATTCAGGGAACCGCTGGAACGAGATTTACAACACGTCAAAATGAGTCACAGCCCCAACAACCTTCTCTCCATGGATAAATTGATTGATATCACTCATGATATTCAGGACTTTTACCAGAAGGGAGTCCATTCTCTCAAAGCGTTAAAGGCAGACCCTAAACTGATAGCGTTATATGAAAGCCGGGCAGAATTGGCCAGAGAGTATGCCAGTCAGTTCCCGACACGCGCAACCCACCCAGAAACCCATCAGGTACTCTCACTGTTCACCTACTACATGGTAGACGATCTGGACCAGGCAGCCGCCACTTTGCATAACCTGGGGGCCAACGTCGATAGCACTCATCTTGCCCGTATGAAAGATCAACAGCAACCACTACTACAGCACTTTATTACCCATCGTCTGTTAAACGATCAACTGGCAGACTGAACCTGTTTCCCCGGGGCCATGATGGCCCCTTTCTCTACAAACGAGTAAATAACCAATATGATTATTCATAATTATCGAAGCATGATTGGCCAATTTTTTCCGCTCCAGCAGGAAAATAATGAAGTCCGTACAGCAAATCTAACCCAGGACAGACCTGTCGGGGAATTTATCAAAATGGATGCCCTGCCGGGTGATAGTAAAAGTAGCATTGAGAAAATGACGCACCCTCTGGGAGGGTACGATGAAACAGGGAGCATGTCACCTTATATGATAGTGCTGCTTGGCGATCAAAGAGCGCTGGATTTTGCCGAGAAAGTGCTTCAGGCACCGAGACAGCGCTTGTTGGACACACTGGGTATCGATGATAATAATAAAGCAGATCGCCACACCCGGCTACATAGCGAACTGGAATCCCTTACTCGCTTCTACCCAAATAATCCTGAGTTTGAACCCAAAAAGATCACATTAAATGACCAGCCTTTTATAGAGCAGGAGCCTACCAAACCTTACTTTGCTGGACAAAGAGTTATCACTCCTGATTTCACCACGTACCGTGCAGAGCAAGAAAAACAAAGAAATAATCTTTTATTATGTAAAACGCGAGATGATAGCGTGCTGTATTTCAATCAAACCCCGATCATTGAGCTAAAAAGGTACAACGATGATGTATTTGCCAAAGAAACAGCACTGCGTGCTGGCGACAACTTTTTGAATAAAACGCAATATTTCACCCCAATGGTCGAGTATTTAACCCAGTTCAGCAAAGAAGGGGATATTTTGGTACAAAACCCCTTTGAAACCAGCAGTGATAAAAATACGCCGCACTTACAATTTATTCCTGGCGATGTCCCTTTGCCCCTGTTCTATCAAAACTCGCAGGTGTTGATTGATGACAAATACCAACAGGTTGACTGGCATTTACCTACCCTGGCTGTGACTGTGGATAGCCGACAACATGACTGGCGAGAACAGACAGAACGGGTACAGACGGTGTGCCAGGAGTTGCTGGCTAATCAACACATCAGTACTACACCAGTGCTCAGGAATCTGGGGAATGGCCTGATAAAAATGTATTTGATCTTCAAACAGGACGGTAGTGATCTGGCAGCAGAAACTATGCAACGTGCCCCAGGTTGGCTGGAGTCCTGCGGCATTTTCATTTCCAATACGCCAAAAGCAGTTACGTTCACCACCCTGGGGGCAGTTCAATATTATGCCCCCTATGGGGTCACGGATAAGGAACAACTGCTGACAAGTTTGGTACACCATCTCATCAACAGAGCATAAATGCTTGTACAGTGATAGCCTGGAAACACATTTTGTTGATCGGATATTACACATCCAGAGCCGCACTGAGATTATGGACCTGAACCGTGTGGCGCTGGTTTCCGTCTGCGGGGCTTGTATGGCGCAGGGCTGCGCCACCCTGCGTATCCGTGACTCGCATAAAGATGAAAAGATGGCAGCAATCCATAAAGCACTGGGCGAATGCAGCGCAGAGCATCCGGTTTTGTGACATCCTTCGGCTTTGTTGAATAAATAAGATTCTGTGCGAACGTCCCTGTAGCTGGCTGGATTTTCAGGCAATACGCACGCTTTCTGGCATACCTGCCTTCGTCATTTTGTTCAGCGCGCGTACCATGGCCAGAGCTTCTGCAACCTGACCATCGTAGTCACGCAGTGTCAGTGAACCTCCGAACAGCTGTTTTACCCGATACATGGCTGTTTCCGCTATAGAGCGACGGTTATATTCCGTTGTCCATTTCCACCTTGCATTGCTTCCGCTCAGCCGCTGATTAGCAACGCCGCGATTGCGGTCCTCATACTCACCAGGCCAGTAACCCGCTCCCTTACGGGGAGGAATGAGGGTGCGGATTTTCTTACGGCGCAGTTCATCGTGACATAACCGGGTATCGTAAGCGCCATCGGCAGCGACCGACCTGATTTTCCGGTGGGTCTGCCGGATTAACCCGGGGAAACCCTCTAAGTCTGTAACGTTGTTAAGTGACAGGTCTGCGCAGATGATTTCATGTGTTTTGCTGTCAACGGCCAGATGCAACTTTCGCCAGATACGGCGGCGTTCTTTGCCATGTTTTTTGACTTTCCATTCGCCTTCACCGAAGAGCTTCAGCCCGGTGGAATCAATCACCAGATGCGTGATTTCACCCCGGGTGACCGTTTTAAAACTGACATTGACCGACTTTGCCCGCCTGCTGACACAGGTGTAATCCAGACAGCGTAGCGGAACGCCCATCAAGGTGAAAATGGAATCAATGAAGCCCTGTGCGGCCCGCAGGGGCAGCCGGAATACGCGTTTAATCACCAGAACGGTAGTGATGGCAAGGTCAGAATAGCGCTGAGGTCTTCCGCGTGCTGAAGGCGGGGATGTGTCATACCACGACTTAATCGCCTCGTCATCCAGCCAGAAAGTCATGGAACCACGGTTGATTAGAGCGTTGTTATAGGTGTGCCAGTTGGTGATTCTGAACTTCTGTGTAAATAGACCCGTTTTAGTTCCATGCATTTTTTGAGATCCCGGCCAGATAAACTCCACTTTTACTGCATGTTTCTCTGCCCATTCAGCCAGTGCCAGCGAAATAAATTCCGGTCCATTATCCATGCGAAGCATGGCCAGATAGCCGCGGTTTGCCGCGATCCTGTCGAGCACCCGGACCACTCGTGGGGCTGGCAGATTCAGATCGATTTCAATCGACAACGCCTCGCGGTTAAAGTCATCAACAACATTGAACGTGCGAAAACGACGGCCACAGACCAAAGCATCATTCATAAAATCGACAGACCAGCTCTGGTTCAGCACTTCCGGTGTGGCCAGTGGAGAGGGATTACGCACCGGCAGCCGTTGTTTACCCTTACGGCGAAAATTCAGCTTCAGCAGACAGTAAATACGGTGGATCCTTTTGTCATTCCACTGGTATCCCTGCCGCCGCAGAACCTGGAAAAGCTTCGGAAAACCGTATCGCGGGTATCGTTCAGCCGCTGCCTGCAATGCGGCAATAACGGGTTCGTCATGCGTAGAATCCGGGCGGTAATGGTAAACCGTTCTGCTCAGGTTCAGACTCCGGCAGGCCTGACGGATACTGAGTCCGAATGTCGTTATCAGATGAGTGACCAGCTCACGCTTAGAGGCTGGTTTTAAAGCTTTTTTTCGATAACGTCTTTCAGCGCCCGACATTCCAGGCTGAGGTCGGCAAACATCTGTTTGAGACGTCTGTTCTCGTCCTCAGGCTCTTTTATCTTTTTAATATCAGAGGCCTCCATTCCGCCATATTTAGACTTCCAGTTGTAATAGGTGGCTTCAGAGATACCGACCTCCCGACAGACATCTTTAACCGTTCGTCCGGCTTCGACCGACTTAATCACGGCGATGATCTGATGCTCAGTAAAACGGGCTTTACGCATAGCGAGCTCCTTTGTTGGCAGATTGATTATGCTGGAGGATCTCTAAATGTGAATGGCACGATTATGCGGGATACTTACAAGTCGTCTGGCATGATTTTTATCGCGGGTCTGCTGTGCTTCTTTGCGCATCAGTCGTCGTTCTTCCTCAGGAATTGGTGCTATGATCGGCATCGCTCAGTCCGGTTGGTGGTTTGGGATATTTGGCGATTGATCAGATCGCACAATCCGGGCTGAGTTCCCTTTAAGTGATCTACTATTCCGCGCAGCTATTTAGAAATATCTGCAAAGAATAATGATATGGTCAAGTAGGGAGCCTATATAAACAGGCCAGTTTCAGTTTCATGCACTTTTAGATATTCCTGTGAGATAAGTTGGGGAAGTTGCCAGGTGCATGAAACTTAAATCGATCTATCCAGCCGTTGACTTTAGGTATTCTAAGTACTCTGCATTATTTAAAACAACCAAAGTGCCTGCAATTTCCTTTATTTTATTCTGTAACTGATCAATATTCTGTTTATAATTATACAGTTCTAAATCCAACATGAATATTTCATCAATTTTATTGCTGATTTCAGCCCAGTTCAATGAAATTGATGGAGGTGCGGTAAGAGCCTGCTGTCTATTTTTGATTCCTGAACAGTTATCAGGTATGCTGCAATTAATGGGTATTGTAACATTATGTATTTGTGTGAAATGTTGGAATTCTGCAAGCATTCGCATTCCATTTTTAGCTGCTATTAATCTTTTAAATAGCATTCTTACAGCGGGCGGAACATTATAATCATAATCAGCCATAGCATTGAAATATAAATACAAACGCTGGAAACTATCATTGCGTTGTTTCTTTAGATCCATCCTTTTTGCGTTGATGTTTTGATATTCAGTAATTAACTCCCATATCTTGCATGATTCGGATTTTATTGCTGGCAGATTTTTTAATATTTCATCAAATTTCGCTAATTTTTTCTGAGTGCAGTGACTCTTCTGTTTCACGATAATATCTCTCAGTTGCAGTAACTGTAACTGATCAGTAGCTGAAATATATATTCCATGTTTGATGCATTCGGCGATTTTCTTATCGATGGCTTTTATA
This sequence comes from Salmonella enterica subsp. diarizonae, assembly GCF_008692785.1. Classification (GTDB taxonomy): domain Bacteria; phylum Pseudomonadota; class Gammaproteobacteria; order Enterobacterales; family Enterobacteriaceae; genus Salmonella; species Salmonella diarizonae. The sequence continues at coordinate 4,830 of NZ_VXJV01000009.1, read as the reverse complement.
TGGGAAAAACTAACGCGCCCGGAACATAAAGAATGGGTAAGTGGTTGTTTTGCGTACACTGACTTGTTCAGATGACCTATAAAGCTTGAAAATGGTTGATGCGAGGTTTTCATTGTAAATCCTTAAAATTACGCCATAGGAACATAGTGCATATTACATGCGCTAATTTTTTATTGAAGTCTATTCTTGTTGTGATGAGGGGTGTGCGTGGATTTTAAATGGTCTGTTTTTGGATTTTTAGCGGGCTAATTTGGTAGTGTGGGAACCATGATTATGGATAAGATACTAACTTTCTTTCAATGTCACAGTAAATAACTTAGCCCTGATCTCATGCATTTTGAGACTCTAATTTAGGGTGAAGTTGAGGAATACAGTAATTTATACACTAATAGATGTTATTTGTATGACAATCATTTATCTGTATAGTATCGATTATCTAAATTTACCCTTAGGATATTTATTTTATGACCGTCAAGCTGCTTGATGAAAAATACTTCCTTTATCATTATACACATTGTAACTAACCAGTAAAAACTCAAAAAACTATACCGTTGTATATTAAAGCATAGAGGAGAATAAAAAATGAAGAACACATATCCATATTACCAGGAAATTAGAGCAAAAATAGAGGATGCTGCAAAAGAAGACGTCGATAAAAGCGAGATCTTCTGGGCTATCGCGGATAGTGGCACGGCACTGATCGATACCCTGACAGACATACCTATATTTAATGTAACCACTACTATAGTCCAGGAACTCTACAGCTTAATTAATGATCATCCGGTAATGCCCGTACCGAATCCATGGTTCGTATGGAATCAGCATGATGACAATACTAGTCCAGAAACAATTAAGTATCTCCAAAAACGAGGCTATGTTTCGGCAGCATCATCAGCCATTGCTATCGCAGGTGCTGGAGGGGCGCTGGTAACATGTATTGATCTTGGAGTCGTCGGACAGGGGGGAGCTGCCTGTGCATCCACAATGAAGCATTTGGCTGGATTTCGCGACATTGCGGCAAAATATAAAGAGAGCGCTACCATCCAGTCCTGGCTTGATGTTCTTATCACCATGAAGAATTTGAAACTGGCAGTCCGTGGAGGGCAAGTTAGCGTTGCAGTGCTGTCTGCTGTGCCGGTATTGTCTACAGCCCTATCCATTATTGGCAGCTCTTTGAGCTCAGCGGCAAAATTGGGAATAAATCTCAAGTATTCTAATGTATGCCGCTACACCGCAATGGACTTACACTGGCGAGCTATGCAAGAAACAATTCTTCTTGAAACCTTCAGCCGGGGTAAGGACGATTCTGGCCCGGCAAGAACAATTCTCTTTGAATTATTCGAGCGCAAAGGCCTTACAGGGTTTGTATGGGGTAAACATCATGTTGATCAATTAATTAAGGAACCCGCGGGTTGGATGGCGATTGCGGATAAATTACTGATCATTTAACTGCTATTTTCAGGTAACAGTCAATCGATGTTTAAACTCCAGTCGTGTCTAAAACACTCCTTATCATTCTGTCCCTAAATCAGTGCGCTACAAGGCCCAAAATCTTTGCCTTTTTGCAGGCCCCGGATGAGTCCAGCCGGAGTCATGCTATTTAATGATGGCTATATCCTTTCACAGCGAGACTACTGGACACCGGTAACCTCACTTCAATTTCTGATTGCCACCCGGCAGCTATCAGGCAACCTGACCAGGGGCTGGATAATTTTAGGGGAGCACAAACGTTTATGCCAGATGATGACTTTGCCTTATCCAACATAAACATTCGGGAGGTTTAGCTCTATGTCCGGCCCGAGGTTGATTTAGTCGCCAGTCTACTTCGTCCTTACCCCGGCTGAAGGTTTCAAGAAGAATTGTTTCTTGCATAGCTCGCCAGCGTAAGTCCATTGCGGTGTAGTTTAGAATACTTGAAAGCTGTTCTGACTTCTTCCGCTGAGCTTAGAGTACTATTATAAATATAACGGAATATATGCTGCTGGAATGATAAAATGGACCGCCATCGAGGACTCGAACCCCGTACTACAACATCCCGGTCGTCGCTCTTCCCGATGAGCTAATGGCGGTTTGGTGATTTCTACTGGAATTAATCCAACACCCTTAGATTTATGGGATACATCTTCCACCCACTAAGCTAAGTAACCAAAAAATAGAAAAGTACACCTTCCTGAATGAGACATATACTAATAATATCATTCTAATAATACCAGCAAATAAATGATGTAAAAATGGATTCATATGGTCTCGTAAAAAATTAATTCCGACTTGTTTCTATCTTACTATATTTACTTAATATTAATTCACTTTTTGTTAACATCAGATCTTCAGATATAGAGTTATTTAATTCTTCATAAGCCGCTCTATGAGTTATGGAGCGTTCACCAGTAAACAACGTCTTATAAGTCTCATCCCATCCCAGATCATTTCTTCGCAGATCGTTTATTTCTGCTCTTATCTTAATACAGTGATGAGTATCATCAATAAGAAAAGCTTGTTGATTCATATATTCAGTATAAAGTTCTACTGTTTTTGGCGACAAAATAGCTTGGTCCGAATATATAATTTCATTTAACATATTATGCATTCTAATGATTAATTCGAGTTGCTTGGGGGTGCATCCTAATCACTTACTTGAGTAACCTCCAGAGGCTTCGTTCAGTTGCCGACTACAAGCAACTTGGCATATATAGAAAATATTTGGCCATAATTAGTATGAGTGCCATATAAATTTAAAATTGCAATTAATATAACCATCATCAGACAGAGCCAAAGGATAACATGTTAAGTTTTCATATAAAGTAAGCAGACTACTTTTTTAGTAAAAATAGTCTGCTTATCTGTATCCAGCGAGGAAGATATATATAGAAGATACACTATCAAGCCATCGTTTTTAATTGATTCAGACCTGATATATCTTTCTCACTAAATTTAGACCATGCAATATTAATCGTACGTAAAGAATTGTTTTGCGATTCAGTTAATTGCGCTATCCTTTTTTCGAGAACCATTGCGTGTTGTGCCATACGCTTACAACTGACCCACTCACTATGACCTTTATAATATTTATAGTTATCAACCCTTTTCATTGTCACATTTCCCCAGCGCCCCTCTTTTTTAACCATGTATGAGTTTTCTTTCGGCAACTGAATGTTTTTTTGATGGTGCAAGGACCGACACCTTAACCTTCGGGTCACAATCAGTTGATATCACTGGTCCCGTTTCTGATACAACGATTTTAAAAGATAATATCAAAGGTTCTGTAACAGTTAATACTTCATGTAATGCCGGTCAGGGGGCAAAACTTAAACTCAAAACAGTCAGGGGTTGCGGTTACAAGTACCACTATTAATGGTGTTAAGATAGCATTATTTCCAACGAATGTGCAGGGGATTGTATATGGAATAAAATTCGTCTCGGATTCAGAGCCACCAACGGGTTACATTGCAATGAGTACGGATTACACAACGGTTTTTTCTGTTGATGATAATCATGATAAAGAGTACTGGAAAGGTAAGTCAGGTCATTTCGATTTGACCCTTTTCCAGACCCGTGATTATATACCGGGGCAGGGGCATACAATAACGCCTAACGCAAATATGGTTGGTGATTTCCGAATTGGTTCCCAGACTGATGCGCAGGACATCCAGATCAATAATAACGCCTTTACGCTCACCATCCCACAACCGACATGTGATGCTGCCACGCTTGAAAACTCAGATAATGCATCAGGTACTCAGGTTAATCTTGGGGATTACTATACGAGTGAACTGATTGGTAATAAAGATCCGAAAAAAAATTCCTTTTACTATAAAATTAACTGGATGCGGTGGTGTTAATCATCTGATCACCAAACTAACGTCTCAATATGTATCACCTTATAGTAATAGTATGTTGGCTGATATCAATAATGCGCAGCGCGGTTTCGGTGTACAGATATACTCAACAAATGATATCGCACTGATTCCAAATGATGCTAATAGTTATTATTCTGTCCAGGATTCAAGCACACCTGATACGCGTGAGGCTAATTTTTATGCGGTACTAAGTGACGATGGAAAAGGGGTAATCACTACCGGAGCATTTAAAGCGATAGGAACGTTCATTTTTGATTGCGCCAGCATCCAGAATCACCGTCTCGCGGGGTCGTCTGCCTTTGGTGCCAAAAACTACTGTCAGACGCGTATCGCCACGTTCAACAGCCTGTTTCCACGTTTTCAGTGATTGTGCGCTTTGCACCGCCTCCTGTGAACGCAATCCCATCAGCCGCGACAGTTCCAGTGCTGCCGCCAGCCCCGGATCTTTCGTGCGCGCCATTTCCAGCACATGCCGGTAATGGTCCGGTGTGATGGCCTGCCGCGTTCCAGAGCGGGATTCGCCAGAAAGCCCCAGGGATTTATTTGTCAGTCGCTCATGCTCTGCCACCTGCTTACGCCCGGCCTGTTGCAGTACAGCACGCAGCGAAGCCATTTCATTCTGTAGCGTGCGTTTGCCGATCCCCTGCGCCAGTCTTTCATGAATGTAGCTTTCAATGTGGCGAACCTTGATCTGCGCCACCCGCTGGATCTGGATGTTCAGTTCCCGTAAATGCTGATCAAAACATTGCACGATATGGATGCGATCGTTCACTGTTTTATGGCTACCGCCGCAATGTTCTGCCAGCGCCTTCATTTCACTGCCTAACCTGCCCGTACCCTTTCCCGCATGATTTTGAAAACACAAACAGTCTCCGGCGTATGCTTTTTGGCTGCGCCAGAACGATACCTTCACGCCGGAGTGGCAGCTTGTTGAGGTACAGGGAGTTTCAGCCAGTACTCGGTATGGACTGCC
>NZ_VXJV01000008.1 GCF_008692785.1 Salmonella enterica subsp. diarizonae | reverse complement strand
TAGCCCCGCTCGGTGATCTGGCGGACAGCCTCTTCCTTAAATTCAGGGGTAAAACGTGGTGTGCCCATAGACTCCTCCTATGCTCAAACTATAGGGCAGATTTGTCTACGGGCTCGGGGGCACTCCAGCCGCTTAACATGAACTGTCCAACTTTATGGGGTCAGTCCAGAAAGCAGGCTTTTCTAAATTGGGCTCCTCTGACTGGATAAGATCTTTTGTGTATCTTATTGAATTTAAATTAATTTAATTTTTAAAATTGAGGTGGAGCCCTCAATAGAGCCCAAATAATGTTACTGTTCTTAAATGTGATATTTGTCGTGTTTTAGGCTATTGCTCTGATTGTAGAGCAAGATGAAAATTAGCCTGGTTGATAAAAACGAATGGCGTGTCGGGATGACTGGATACGGGATCTTTTTTGACCTTGTCCAGCAGCGCCTCGGTGGTCTGCCTGGCTGGAGGTGAAATTGGCATAGGCCATTGCCGGGGGATAGCGTTCGGTCAGGTGGTTGCAATCCGCATTGTCATGGGCCTTTGTCCAGGTAGTATACGATTGCCATTGCGCGACTTCGATCAACGGCCAGGGATGACTGGGCAGGACCGACTGATACAGGGTGGTGCTGATAAAACCGGGTGCTTTCGTCAGGCTGGCAGTACGTGAATCCCACGCTTTAACCACGCTGGCGATATCCCCTGGAGAGACATTAACTGGTGTGATGGCGTTAACCGGTGCCTGCGGTTGTTTGAGCTCAGGGGAGGTTGCCGTCAGCACGTATCTGGAAGTGATAAGGAAGGTGAGCAACAGCAATCGGGACAGTTTTTTATCATGACCTCACTCCTGGGATTCTGAATACTTCCTCGACCGCCTGCTCAGCGATTTTCACTGCGCAGGCGGTTTATTCGTTTTAGCGCGCCTTCTGCTGCATCGCGCTATCCATGATGGCGTTAACCTGCTTCATCACCGTTCCTGCATCGTTAACGCCTTTCGCTTCCTGTTCTTTTACCCACTTAGCCTGCGCGGCCTGGTAGTGGGTAGTGGTTTGCCATTGTGCAACTTCTTGCGGTTTCAGGATACGCACCGAGGCACCGACGTTACGCAAATCGTCTATCTGGGTGTTAAAGCTGTGGTCCATCTCTGAGCCTAAGGACTGATACGCAGTTTGCGCTGCGCGCTGGATAGCTGCCTGGTCTTCCGGGGATAGCTTGTCCCAGGTTTTTTCGTTCATCGCCAGAATATAGAGATGTCCCAGCCACAGCTCTTTGGAAATCAGCACGTTGGGCGCGTACTGATACGCTTTCAGATCGTAACCACTGTCGACGTTCAGCATCATGCCATCAATCGCGCCGGTTTTCAGCGCGTTATAGGTAGGTTCGCCCCAGGGCATGGTTACCGGCGTTGCGCCAGCGTTTTGCAGAAAATCCCGGTGCCAGAAGCTGGCGGAGCGCCATGTACCACCCTTAATCTTGCCCAGATCTGGCATTGTTTTGCTGCTGAAAAAGGCCAGTGGATAGCCAGTTTCCAGAAAAACGCTCACCACATTATTTTTCTTCAGCTCTGCCGGGAAGGCAGGAACGTCAGCGTATACGTGACGGAAGAATGCAACCTGTTGCGCACCGGTTGGGCCGACAGGAAAGCTTTTGAAGATTTGATGCAGCGGTAGCTGGTCGGCGTTGTACTCCGGCACAACGGTTGCCATATCAACATCGCCCTTGCTGACTTTGCTTAACGCCTCATAGCTGGTGTTAAGCTCTCCGCCCCAGTGAGCGTCGATCTTCAGGCGACCCTGCGACTCTTTTTCAATCGCCGGGAAAAATACGTCGTTAATAAAACGGGTACGCATGCCTCCCAGTGGCTCATGATCGCTGTAGGTGAGCGTCTGGCTTGCCGACGCAACGGCGGGCAGCAGCGACGTCGCGAGTAATAGAGCCATTAGTTTTTGGTGTAAATATCTGGTTTTCATCCGCGTCCTTCGCTTAGGTAAAATAGTTTTTCGGCGTTGCCGTGGGTGGCCGAGGGTATTTTCTCTTTATCTTCCTGATTACAGCAAAATATGACGTTATTCACTGGCAAAACGATCGGTTAGCGGCATCGCTCAACTGAAGCATCAGGCTGCAAGCCAGCGCTCGCCCGCTTCCTTCATGTGTTTTTCAAGGTCGCTGCCTCGGGTTGCGAAGACGCGGTTGACCGGGAAGCCGCTTTTATCCAGCAGATAAGCCAGTGCGGCGTATTCGCGCGGATACTTCGCCACTGTTTCTTGATCGATATCGACGATACCGAGCGGGAAGGTGAAGCCGCCCATATCGTAAATACTCTGACGGTGGAACAGTTTCCAGACGCCGTTGCGTTTTTCCGCCATGTCGTAAAAACGGTTGTGGGTGGTGCAGCCGATATTAAGCCTCACGTTTTCAGCGATGATCATCGCGTTAGTTTCGACAATTGCCTTAGTGGCGTCAGCATTGAAGGTGACGACCGGCGTGCCGATCAGATGTTTGGTACGTGCGTCCGATGCCCCCATGCGCATTGAACCGTCGACAAAATCGCTGGCCAGACCTTCAAACCAGGTGATCTCAATCGTGCCATCCGGGTGGAACAGATTGCGGAGTTGCTCCCACTCGCCCAGATCGCGGTGGATCCATCCCGTAAGCAGGTCGGTAATTTGTTGACGATCTTCCAGATAAGTATGCATAGCGTGTCAGCTCATAATTTAGGAGGGACTTCAGTTTGGTCGCGATTAAAGATAAAATCCAGTAGATGAAACTGACCAATTATTCAGTTTAAATGAATGATGGGAGTTGTATATGGAACTACGTCACCTGCGCTATTTTCTCGCCGTCGCGGAGGAGGGCCATTTTGGTCGCGCCGCCGAGCGGTTAAATATTGTACCGCCTGCACTCAGTATGCAAATCAAAGCGCTGGAAGAGGAACTGGGCGGCCCGCTGTTTATGCGCACCAGCCGGAAAGTCGTGTTGACCGAAGCCGGGCGGCTGTTGCAGGTAGAGGCGCAGCGTACGATGGATCAGGCTGAAAACGCCCGGCTGGCGGTGCAGCGCTCAATACGCGGCGAAAGCGGCCGGGTCCGTGTCGGTTTTGCCGGAAACGCCGTGTTCAGCGGTAAACTGACAAAAGATATGCGGGCGTTTCGCAAAGCCTACCCTGATGCTGAGCTGGTGGCGCGTGAAGTGGCGCCGCTGTTGCAGGCGGATGCGATCCTCTCCGGGCAGCTCGATATTGGTTATACGCCGGATCACAGTCTCCTCCACGTCCCGGGACTGTTGTCTGAAACGGTCGGTGTTTGGAACCGTCTGGTGGCTATCGCCGACGATCATCCGCTGGCCAAACAGCCATATCTGACGGTGGATATGCTGGCGGATGAGCCTATCATTTTTTACGATACCCACAGCGCGGATGAGCCGCTTTACACGGCGCTCACCCGAATACTGGGCCGCGCGCCCCAGACTGCGCATCGTACCTCCAGCACCCTGAGCGTTCTCACCCTGGCGGCGGCAGGGCAAGGGCTGGCGCTGGTGCCGGAGCCGCTGCTGAATATTTCTATTCCGGGGCTGGTGTACCGTCCGCTGGATGCTCCGGAACTGTCGGCTAATCTGATGCTGATCAGCAGAAAGATCGAGAATAGCGGTGCGGTACAGGCTTTCCTGGCTATCGCGCGTGAAAATGCGCGGTTTACTTGTTAGTGCAATAGCGGGCAATCCCTCATTCGTGATTATATGGCCATATTCATGTGGGTACTCAACCACAATAGTATGATCAGTCCAGTCGTTCTGTTTGCTGTTTACCACCTTGATCTTACTGCCATCGATAGCGATCACCCTATTTGTAAACATTTACATTCGCCGATCCAGGTCAATACAGGTTCAGCAGGTGTTCCTGATACCTTTACCGTTATTTTTCTGAAGTTGGTAATGGTTTTAAAGTCAGGGAGTAATCGCTCAAGTAACCACATAAACTCAGCGTGCCGGTGAGCGAATCTACCGGGTAACTCAGATTTCTTCATACACCCTGCGCTCTTAGCCGACTATCAAATTTGCCCGGGTGATCAAAACATTGCACGGTATAGAGGCGATCGTTTACTGTTTTAGGCTGCCGCCACAGTGCTTTGCCAGCGCCTTCATTTCACTGCCTAACCTGCCCGTACCCTTTCCCCCATGATTTTGAAAACACAAACAGTCTCCAGCGTATGCTTTTTGGCTGCGCCAGAACGATACCTTCACGCCGGAGTGGCAGCTTGTTGAGGTACAGGGAGTTTCAGCCAGTACTCGGTATGGACTGCCTGCCAGAGCAGGAATTCTCCGGGGCATCATGCCCCCCTCGGTATCGATCTTTTTCTCCTCTTTTTTGCTGACAGCGGCCCCAAAAAGGCGTGTCAGATTCGGGAATGAGCGCCGGGCTCCTGAAATCAGGGGTATAGCGCGGTGTGGTGGTTGTGCGTCACTTTGTCACTTTGCGCGACGCAAAGTGACGCACCGGTTGAGGGCCGGGCGCGAAAGATCGCGGATTCTGGCGCAGATTGACGGTCACGCGGCAGCAAAGCCTGGCGGCAATGCAGCCCGTAGCCCGTAGGGTAAAGGAGGCTGATCCTCAGCCGGACAGGGATTTACCCGGAAATTTCAGATGTCGTTGAATGCTGACCAGTGAGCTGGCGCAGCGAAAGGACGTATTGTCGGTAAAGTATGACCTCTGTCGCAGTGACCTGCGAGCCGGTGTTTGCGGAGGTATTCACCGGTAGGGGCTGCCATCCTGAGTTCCTCAGGCGCTTCTTTCAGGCCGTGAAGCATGGGCGCTGGCAACGACAGCATTGTGCAATCCGGAGCTTACATCCGGTCGATGGACGTGAAAAGGTGATTGTTTTTTGTGATTTCAGAGGGGTCTCTCAGAGCTCAGGAGGCCACAGTGAAATTACAGAGAGAGCTTGTCTTCCCGCATCCGGCGGTATTCAGCCGCTTCGAAGATACCGTGCAGACGATGGAGTTGTTCGGCCAGAATGAGCAACAGAACATAGTTTGGCCCGGCCTCATCAGGATTTTCCAGCATCACCCCGTCAGAATACGGGCACGGTCCACCAGTTCACGGGCATCGGGTTCAACAGGTTTCAGGTTCATGATTTCCTCCTTTCACTGTACCCATTCACCGCCCCGGATACGGGCGATATCCAGCAGCAGTGACTTCATCGCCCGACTCACCGCACACAGCGTATTGATCAGCGGCTCATCAGCATTCTGGGTATCGGGTCTGCGCACCATTCATCAAACCGGATGTGTATCCGGGCGAATATTGTCGCCAGCCTGTCCATCTCCACACGCTCTACGGGCCGTTTTTGGTTATGATCGCTAAAGATGTCATCCGCAAGCTGACGCAGATCGTTGATAACCGGAAACAGTCCGCCGGGAAGCTGTGGGTTGGCACTGTCAAAGCGGAACGTCGTCAGGCGCAGGGCAAAATCGTAAAGTACCGATGCCAGCAACTGGCGCAGATGGTGAAATTTTCCGGGGGGGTAATGGTTACAGTCGGCCAGGGCCGTGACAGTGCGGGACTCTGCAAGGGCCAGGGTGCTGTGGATTTCCAGGGCAAGACGGAGTGGACATTGATCGGCGCGGGACAGAGGGCGAGAGGGAAAACGTTCGTTCCAGAGATCGGATTCGCTGAGCCAGTGAAGGATGTTGTCGTGGTGCAGGACGCCTGCCGGAGTGGGGCCCCGGATATCCAGAAGCTGGATCAGTTCGTCGTTATCTTCACAGGACTGGGGAATATAACCGTGGCGATCGAGCTTTTTTCTGAGTTCAGAGAGCGGAATAACCATCATGATGGTGTTCTCCTGTCAGGGGTAACAGGCCATCATCGGAGTTCTCACGCTCATGGTGATGGCCCAGAACAGGGGTGAGAAACCGGCCTAACAGGACACCGGCCAGCCCGAAGGCTGCCCTGCCTGAGCCACCATTGAACGTCGTGCACAGATATATACTGCGCACATCAACGGCAGTTCAGGGCGATAACGGTAAACCATTATTGCCTGTTAGTTTCGACGGGTTCCTACACCCGGCAGCCCCTTCGGGACTGCGCGGGTGTTGTAGTCCATTGCGGCGCGACAGAAAAGCGGTGCCAGGCACAGGGCAGAGAATTTGTGGTGCGATCGTTTATCCGGACTATTTTACCTTTTGGTTTTCAGGCCTTTTCGGGCAGGTCAGTTACCCTTATGAACCCTTACCTTTGGCCTTTTTAGGTCCCTTTGTTTCACACTACATTATGATGGCCAGGTTCCTGGGTCGGGTCATTAAATCTATTGCTATCAACATGAATGTACCTTTTACGATAAATATTATGAATGGAAGTGTTGACCATGATAGTTTACGCCAAGGCGATACCATCCAGACTATATTTATTAATCTATTCTGCCTGCCCATAAACAGGACATTTTACGTCACCTTAGCTATCAGAACTCCTCCTATAAAACGTTTAACAAGCCTGATAACCTTCTAATTGAAAACTTGCCCTAAACAATGAAACTGCATGACAAAGTGACGGGGCAATATCTGACTAAACATAATTATCAATGAGTTGGAACTATCATCATAAAAATTTATATATTTACTTAGTAAGGATACAACTGAAGATTGTTTGTTTACTTATATGCAACAGTCTGTTTGATTATTTTTCATATTCATTTCGATAGCTTTTCGCTAGATTTAAGTTACTCAAGAATTATTGTTGAAATGATGATGAATAAAAAAATTCCGATATCTCTCATGGTGTTAGTTATATGCCTCTCTGTTGGCGGGTTGATTTCCACCGACATATTTTTACCCGCGCTTGGTGAAATGCGATTGTTTTATAAAGTGACTGAAGCGCAAATACAGGACGCAATTGCGTTATTTTTATTTGGTGTGGCATTTTCGCAACTTATCTATGGCCCATTGAGTGATAGCCTTGGGAGGAAAAAAACATTAATCGGAGGGTTACTGATATGGCTGATTTCCACTGCCAGTGTGATTTATACGACGCACATTAATGAATTGCTGGGTTTAAGATTATTGCAGGGGATCGGCTCATGCGCTGGTATTACCATCAGTCGGGCGATCATTAACGATATGATGGATAAAAAATCATCTGCGCAGCTCTACCTGGTCATCTTTCCTTTTGTGGGGATGTCACCTGCGATTGCGCCGATGATCGGCGGGATTTTGACTCAGCATTTCGGCTGGCGGGCATGTTTTATCTTTTTAACCCTCTTTATCCTGGCCACGCTGGTTCTCTGCTTTACGGCACTCCGTGAGACATTGCCGGTAGAAAAAAGACAAAAACTAAGTGTACTGACAGCAACAAAAAATACCGTTGATGTTGTGCGAAACCCAACCTTTCTCTTTTATGCTGCCATTCCCTGTTTTGCCTATGCGGCTTATTTTGCCTATATCGTCGAGTCGCCGTTTATGCTTGCGAAACTGGGGCTTTCCCCAGCCTATGTGGGTTATACATATATTCTGCTCTCCGCCAGTTATGTCGCCGGAAATTTGACGGCCAAAAGGCGTTCAAGGCGCGAGGGTATTGAAGATACGATCCGTCAGGGATACCGCATTTTTGTGCTGGGGGGGATTATTTTTGCCTTGCAGATGTATATGAGTCCATTTCCCCTGCCGACGACGATTATCGCTATTTCCATTCTGACCTTTGGCAACGGCTTTTTGCTGCCGTTGGGGACGGCATCAGCCATTGCCGCCCATCCGCAGGCCTCCGGGACGGCATCTGGTGTGATGGGAGCACTGCAACTCGGGAGTGCTGCCATCGCCACTTTTTTAATTGGCAAACTGTCCGCCCATGCACCAGGAATGACCGCCCTGATCATCGCATGTGTGTGTGTATTCGGTTTTCTCATTTATGTGTTGGGTCAATCTTCATTTATGCAATTTGTCTCTAACAAAGAGAGTAAGATCAATGATTAATAATATCGATGTCACATTACGGGATGGTGGTTATCAGAATGGTTTTCACTTTCCGACAGACTACGCGATTAAACATGTTCAGGCGCTAGTGGAAAGCGGTGTTGAGTGGATTGAAATAGGTTATCGGAACGGGTCTTTTAAGCCGATTCCTGATATTGGTATTACGGGGGTGTCACCCGATGAATATATTCAGCAGATCCACAATGCTGTGCCGGATGCTAAATTAGTGGTGATTGCCCATCCGCATAATATTAATCACGATGATGTGATTCGTATGAAAATGCACGGTGTGAGTCTGCTCAGGATCTGTATTAAAACAGATAATCCACAACCAGCATTGGCATTATGCGAATTTGCCAAAATGAGTGGGTTACGTGTGAGTATGAATTTTACCCGTGCCAGCCAAATTAATATCAATACGCTTATTGATGTGGCTGCACAATGCGAAAAAGCCGGGGCCGATATTATCTGTATCGCCGATTCAAATGGTAGCTTACGCCCGGAACAGACATCGCGGCTGGTCAACGTCCTTAAATGCACCACGCGTGTGGACGTGGGTTTTCACGCGCATGACAACCTGGGGCTGGCGATGGCAAATGCAATTGAGGCTGTCAAAGCCGGGGCAACGTTTATCGACAGCTCATTAACCGGAATGGGAAAAGGCGCGGGCAATCTCGCCATGGAGACTTGGCTTGCCCTGTGCAATTTCAATAGCGACGCTGACATTTATCAGACGGAAGTGATCTTCAGGCAGGTTCAACAGCTTCAGTCTCAGGCCTGTTTTAATGCTTCGCACCGCAGCGTGGTGGACATGATCCTCGGGGTGAAAAACCTGAGCGTGGACTACCGCAAAATGATTGAGGAGAAACTTTCCGAAAATCTCAGCAACACCTTTACGGCCATTGATCACGTTATTACCGGGACGGCAGCATGAAAAAGAGGGAGGCCGTTATCCTCGCCCCGGTGATGCCCGTCTGGGATGAAGGTCAGTTTTGCGCGCCACTGGTTATGTTGCTGGTGGCAAAGGGGTATCACGTCACCGTTATTGATACGTTGACCCTGATTCAGGATGCCTCGCCAGAGAGGGCGGTTGAGGCACTCTGCCAGGCACTGAATGCCCGGTTCCAGTCTCCCTATCTGCTGGTGGGGTTCGCCATGGCGGGCACGTTAGTCCAGCTGTTGGCTCCGCACCTGCACGGCCTCAGTGGTGTGATGTCTGTCAGTGCACCGGGTTTTGCGGATGAACAACTCAACAGGCGTTTGGGCGAGCTTGTCTCGCTGCTGGAGAAGGGCGAGGTTGAGCATGCGGTGGACGTTCTGCATCAATTCGTTGTCCCTGAAGGGCAAGCCGCCCAGGAGGGGCGTTTCACGTTGCCTGACGCGGCGAAAGCATCTGCCATTCAGCGGATGTTGACCGGATTTGCCTTGCTACTGAACATGGACGCTCGCGCTGCCATTGCTCGCTATAACGGGAAATACCTTGCCATCGTGGGGGATAAATCACAGCTGGCGTCCTGGGAAAACCAAACCCATAGCACTCAACCGACACACCTCTACAGGCGCATCCCGAAAGCGGGTATGCGCCCATGGAATGACAATCCCGCAGCGATGAATGCCTTACTTAATGAATGGGTCGACACACTATGAAAAAAAATGTGCTGGTTTTACCGGGTGATGGAATTGGTCAGGAGGTTTGCGAGGCTGCGCTACCTGTTATCAGTGCTATGGATCTTCCCATTACGCTCACTTTTGGCGAGATTGGCTGGGCATGCTGGACGCGGGAGGGAAACCCCGTACCAGATCAAACCTGGGAAAAAATCGCCGGGGCAGACGCGGTGCTGCTTGGCGCAATAACCAGTAAAGGTAAAGCGCAGGCGCAGCAGGCTTTACCTCTGCCTCTCCAGCAGAAAGGTATCGAGTATGTTTCGCCGGTGATCCAACTCCGCCAGAAACTGGGGTTGTTCGCCAATATCCGCCCGGTGAAATATGTCGCAGGCGATCGACGTCCTTTTCGCTGCTGCGTGATTCGGGAAAATACCGAAGGTTTGTACGCCGGGATGGATTTTAAAGGGGTTAGACCGGCGGTTTCCGACTGGCTGAAGCATCCTAATCTGAACAAGTATGGCCCGGAAGAGGCTGCCTGGACGGTTCGGCTGCAAACCCGGTATGGGCTGGAGCGCTTGTTTCAGACGGCCTTTGAGTATGCCCGCAAGCACCACTTTACCCGCGTCACATTTGCCGATAAACCCAATGTGATGCGCGAGAGTGGTCACTTTGCGGGGAGCATATTCCATGAGGTGGCTGCGCGTTTTCCTGAGATCACGGCAGATATCCATAATGTCGATGCTATTGCCCTCTGGCTGGTGCGTAAGCCCCATGAGTTCGGCGTGATTGTCGCAGAAAATATGTTTGGGGATATTTTGTCCGACTTAGCCGCAGGGGTGATGGGCGGTTTAGGCCTTGCACCAAGCGCCAATATTGGCAGCCATGTTGCCTACTTTGAGCCGGTACATGGCAGCGCGCCAGGGATGGCAGGACAGGGGAAAGCCAACCCGTGTGCCATGTTTTACACCATTGCACTGATGCTGGAGTATCTGGGCTTTGAGTCACAAGCCGAAAAACTTCAACACGCGGTTGACCGGGTGGTCCGGGACGGGAAAGTGGCTACCTATGATTTGGGAGGGACGGCATCCACACGGGAAATGGCGCAGGCCATCATCCGGGAGCTGCTTCACCCGACTCTCGGGAAAACGGCCAGCGTGATCACCATCGGTGATGAACTGTTGTCCGGGCAATACCCGAACAGCAATCAGTTGCACATCAGCCAGCGGCTTGAGGCGGCGCAGCATCAGGTGAGATTTCAGGCGTCCTGCGCGGACAATATTGCCCAGATCAGCGCCCTGATCACCTCGCGTATAGGGCAGGACGATCTCATTGTCATTTGCGGCGGACTTGGCCCCACCTCCGACGATAAAACCCGCGAGGCAGTGGCACAGTCTCTCGGCAGGCCCTTGATTTATGATGAGGATGTCTGGGCCACTATTCAGGCGCAGCTCAGGGCGTTTGGGGTGAAAAACGATCCGTCTAACCGTCAACAGGCCAGATTTCCAGACGGCGCTAGCGTTCTGGATAACCCGTTCGGTACTGCCCCCGGTTTTTACACCAGCATAGCCAGTAGCCTGGTAGTTGTTCTGCCTGGCCCTCCTTCTCAAGCGTTGCCCATGCTTGATGACTTGTTATCAGGCCGCGAGCATAGCGAACCGGCAAAGACTACATCCTCCTGGACGCTTATTGGTATAAGCGAAAGCGAAGTAGGTTCAATTGTGAGCGCCTTAGTCTCTTCGACGGCGTGGGATGTGCATTTTTTATGGAAAAGTCCCTATGTCATTGTGCAAATAGAAACGCCGGAGCACAGCCCGTTACCACTTCCGGTGTGGCAAAGTCTGGATCGGGCATTACGTCCGTATCTGGTGAGTAAACGTAACAAAAAGGCGAGTGAGATATTGCAGGACACCTGCAACGTCCGCTGGCAGACGGCCGATGTGGAGCTGTCATCTTATTTGCCAGTGGCCAGAAAAAAGACGGGAGGTGAGCCAGTGCTTTGCATCGACGTCGCGGTTAACCCCTCTCTGGTCGACGTGCTGGAGAGTGAAACATGGATGGGGCAAATGACGATGTCGGTTCGCCATCAGGATGGCAAGAAACACCAGATGACCTTTCCCCTTAATAAAGCCCTTCTGGCGCAAACCCTGCCTGAGTATGCGGCCTGGTGCGTACTGAAAACCCTGACAATACAAAATGGATGAGACGATCATGACAACCCAAAAAACGATTAAAGAGCGCCTGTTGGCCCTGGACACGGCAGCAGTCTCTGATGCGCTGGACAGCCTGTACATTTCGGGGGGGCTGTTGGGGATTAAGCCGCAGGTCAGCGGAAAGAAAATCGCGGGGCCGGCTTTTACCGTTCAATATGAAGCTTGTACACCGGAAAAAAATCGCTTCATGAATGCCGGTAACTATATTGATCAGGTTCCGGCCAGAGCCGTTATTGTGGTGGACAACGGCGGGCGTCTGGACTGCACGAGCTGGGGGAATATTCTCACCACTAAAGCGGTGCAAAAGAAGATCGCCGGGTCTGTCATCTATGGTTCAGCCCGTGATATTACCGATATTCGCCAGATGGATTACCCCCTGTTCTCCTGCAATATCTATATGGTTTCTGGGAAAAACCGGGCGCGGGTAAAAGCGGTGCAGTGCACGCTTGATATCCACGGTGTGACAGTCTGCCCTGGCGACTGGGTGTTTGGCGACGACAATGGTGTGCTGGTGATACCCGGCGAACACCTGGAAGAGGTGATCCGGCGTGCGGAAAATGTCGAAAATACCGAGCGGCAGATCCTCAGTACCATTGATGCCGGCACACCGCTGGACGTTGCCCGTCAGCAACTGGGCTATGATGTTCCCTGGGAAAATAACGTATGACCCGTCAATTTTTCGCGTACTGGGCATCCCGGCTGCAGTTTCTGGACGTGCATTATCACGCGCGTCCGGATAGCTACCATCGGCGCTACTCGGCATTTGAAGCCGGGCAGCAGTATGCCCGGTATCAGGGCGGGGTCGTGTTGAAGAACCACCTGGGGAGCGTGAGTGCGCTGGCGGCAGCCATGCAGGAGATATCTCTGCCTGTGTTTGGCTCGGTGGTGCTCAATGCGGCTGCGGGAGGAGTGAACCTTAATACGGTACGCCAGGCGCTGAGCCAGTATCAGTTTGAGGGCTCTCCCCGGTTGCTGGTGCATTTGCCCACGGTGGTTTCCACCGTACACAAGAGCACACTTTCAAGAACCTTCAGTAACAAATATGCCCGCTATTTTGCCGGACAACCGCTCTCTGTGACCGATGAATACGGTAAGTTACACCCTGATGTTGAGGCACTAATCCATTTCGCACGACATCATGACATTGTGCTTTCTTCTGGGCATACCTCGAAAGATCAAACGCTGCGTCTGATTGAAGCCGTGGAGCGTGTTGGCGGCGTCCGGTTGATGTTGAACCAACCGGCAAATCCGATCACGGGGTTTTCGGCGGCAGAACTCTGCGCGCTGGGAGAATACGACTGGCTCTATGTCGAGCAGTGTGCGCTGACGCTGTATCTGGGCTACCAGACCCCGCAGGACATGTATGATGTTCTGACGCAGGTGAACAATGTGGTTTATAGCTCTGATCTGGGCCAACCCGCTCAGCCGGACATCGGCGAATGGCTGGAAGGCAGCCGACGCTGGTTCCAGACCGGCGGACTCAGTGCAGAGCGAATTGATGCTGTGACCCGGTTAAATCCGCTCAGGATGCTGGATCCAGAGCGGTCGCCAGATTGAGGGGACGAATAAAATCAATGAATGCCTGCTCTTTGGGGGACGGGCGCGGATTGATATGCACCACATACATTGGCAATGGCGGAGGCATAAATTCTTCCAGCACGGTAATAATTTCGCCTGACTCAATACCGGCTTTGATGGTGAAATCAGGGAGGTAACAAATCCCAAGCCCTTGATGGACCATGTTACAGAGGTCAAGGCTGTTGCTGACCCTGGAGATGTAATGAGGCCGAATTTCTGTACATTCGTTATCAATCATAAATTTCCAGGAGCGTCGGTGATTATCAAAGTGCAGCAGACAGGTATGCTTGTGCAGCTCGTCGGGATGTGACGGCATACCGTGCTGCTGCGCATAGCCGCGCGAGAGGCAGGTATGTTTACGCCAGTAACCAATGAGCGAGTAGTACAGGTTGCTGTCCGGGAGGGGGCCACACTGTAGCGCTAGATCAAAACCGTGGCTGAACAGTTCCATGCAGTGGTTTCCGGTGACAATATCCAGCTTAAGGTCAGGGTAGCGTTCAAGGAATGTTTTCAGACACGGGATTACATGCAGATGACTTATGGAATGGGGGAGCCCAACTTTGAGGTTGCCGCTAACCACATTACTGAGACTTTTCACGTCCCTGAGGCAGGATTCATACTCATCAATAATCAGCAGACAGCGCTGATAAAACTGTTCACCGGCGGCCGTAAGGGATATGCGACGCGAATTACGCTTGATAAGCTGTGTATTGACTTCAAACTCCAGCTTCTCAATTCTGCGACTTACCATTGCCGGTGAGAGTTTCATGGCAATCGCGGCGGCCCGGAATCCCTGACATTCCACCACCATCCTGAATGCTTTCATATTTTCCAGCATCGTGTCCTCCTGACATACTCAACATATCTATTCTTGCACTATTCCTTTCATCGGGGGAGTTTAGATATTGTAAGCAAGTCTAAACCTCTCGCTCACCACTATGTTATAAAATGTAGTTTTAGTAGCCATCAGGGATAGGTAGTGCGAGTGGGAATTTTCCCGCTACGATATTTTCTTCAGATTCCCGGCAATCTGATAAGGTGACACATACAGCTCAGTATTTGTATCAAGATAATCCGCCCACCACTGCATCATAGCGATCCGCTCCTCCAGATATTTTGCCTTATGAATATAGGCGGCACGCACGCTGTTCCTTTCCTGATGGCTCATTTGCTTTTCAATCGCTTCTTTGCTCCACCGTCCCGACTCACTCAGCGCACTGCACGCCATCGCCCGGAAGCCGTGATCGCAGATTTCTTTTCGGGTGTCGTAGCCCATCACGCGCAATGCCTTGTTGATGGTGTTGTCGCTCATGCACTTGTCCTGGTCGTATTCGCCGGGGAAAATAAACGCCAGATGCCCGGAGAGCGCTTCAGTTTGTTTCAGGATCGCCATCGCCTGCTCAGACAATGGAACAATGTGCTGCGTTTTCATCTTTGTACCACGATGAGAGAAGCGCACGTTTTCGATCTGCTCCCGTTCTACCGGGATTATCCAGAGCTTCTGCTGCCAGTCGATCTCACTCCAGCGGGCAAAACGCAGTTCGCTGGAGCGCACAAAGAACAGCAGCGACAGCTTAAGCGCATACCGTGTCAGCAGCCTGCCGGAGTAGTTATCCGTCCGGGATAATAATTCTGGTAGTTTCTCAAGCGGCAGGGCCGGGTAATGCTGTGTTTCCGGCGGCGTAAATTCACCATCCAGATCCAGCGCCGGTGATCGGCATGCCAGTTTATGGCGATCTGGCGGAATGTCTGTCCGTTTTTCTTTTTCTGTTGCGCGATTTTTTTGTCAACGGAGGGATCGACCCCCGCACGCATTTTACTGCGTGCCGCATTGCGGAACTGGCGTGCCGTAAGCAGGGAAACATCCGGGTAAGGACCAAAGGCCAGCTTCTTCTCTTTCCCGTCAATGCGGTACTTCATATACCAGAGTTTTGAGCCGTTGGGTTTGATCAGCAGGTACAGTCCGGCACTGTCGCCGAGTTTGAAGGGGGGGTCTGTGGGTCTGGGCTTGCGGATAGCGGTATCAGTGAGTGCCATAGCGGGGGGCTCCATTCGTTCAACGAACCGAGAGGCCCCCGATGAATCCCCCCGAAAACTACAGATATCAAAAAACCCGGCAATCCTTTTCAGGACAGCCGGGTCAATCTAACTGCTTGTTTTTATAACGCATTAAGACTCACTGAGACGTCTTAATACTAAAATCTGGCTCCTCTGACTGGACTCGAACCAGTGACATACGGATTAACAGTCCGCCGTTCTACCGACTGAACTACAGAGGAATCGTGTGAACGAGGCGCATAGTAACGATGCGACTGCGGGTTGTCAAAGCCTGAATGCATAAAAAATTCTGTTTGCTGAAATATTCTTCATTTCGCTGAATATTCAGGCGTAGCAGCACTTTTCACCTTGTTTTTCGTTCAGGGCGTGGATATTTCCATAGCCAGCGTCCGCTGACCATTCTCCAGTAAAAGAGAACGGCGCGTACGGTCCAGTCGAAAAACATCCCCAGCCAGACACCAACCACGCCCCAGCCAAGTAATATTCCCAGTACATAGCCTGCGATAACGCGGCAACCCCACATTCCAAGCATCGAGACCCACATGGCGAAACGCGCGTCGCGTGCGCCTTTAAAACCGGCAGGCAGTACCCATGAGGCGGCCCAGATAGGCATAAATGCCGCATTCAGCCAGATAAGGATCACCACGACATCTTTGACGTCCGGGTCGTGGGTATAAAATGACGCCATAATACCGGCGAAAGGCGCGCTAAGCCACGCGATGGCCGTGAGGCCTATGGTAGAAAGCCAGAACACGTGGCGAAGCTGGATCTCGGCCTGGGCTATCTGCCCATTTCCCAACCGACGCCCCGTAATGATGGTGGATGCCGAACCTAAGGCATTGCCCGGAAGGTTAATTAACGCCGCAATGGAGAATGCAATAAAATTACCGGCGATGACGCTGGTGCCCATACCAGCAACAAACATCTGTGTAAGTAATTTCCCGCTATTAAATAAAACCGACTCAACGCTGGCAGGCACCCCTATGCCCATCACTTCCCAAATAATGGCAAAGTTTAAGGGTTTAAAATAACTTTTAAGGGGGATACGTAGCGCGGGGTTAAACCCAATCATTAAAACCCAGATAATTGCGATAGCGCCAATGTAACGCGAGATAGTCAACCCCAACCCTGCGCCAATAAAGCCGAGCCCCTGCCAGGAGAAAATCCCGTAGATAAGAATGCTGCTGATAATAATGTTCAGAATATTCATGCCGCCATTAATCAGCAGGGGGATTTTCGTATTTCCAGCGCCACGCAAGGCACCGCTGCCAATCAGAGCAATAGCGGCCGCCGGATAACTGAGCACCGTTAATTCCAGATAGATTAACGCCAGATCTTTTACATCTGCAGTAGCTTCTCCGGCGACGACATCAATAATCTGTTTGCCAAAATAGTGTATGAGAGCCGCCAGCAATACGGCAAACAGCGTCATGATCACCAGCGACTGCCTGGCGGCCGCCCTGGCGCGTCGACGGTCACGTTTACCCAGACTAAAGGCGACAACAACCGTCGTCCCCAGATCGATAGCGGCAAAAAAAGCCATAATCACCATGTTAAAACTGTCGGCAAGCCCCACTCCCGCCATTGCTTCCTTGCCCAGCCAGCTGACAAGAAAAGTGCTGAGCACGCCCATCAGCAGAACACAGGTATTCTCCAGAAAAATGGGGATAGCAAGTGGGGTGATTTCACGCCAGAACAACACCTTGTAACTCTTGCGTTTGGCATACCAGGGCGTACGGACGACAGCCTGGCGTAAGGCAGCGGAGACGTTCAAAATGGACCTTAAAGAAGAGAGTTGAAACCACATTTCAATAATGAGCGAGAAATCGTAAGGCTGCAAAGCTTTTCGCAGAAAAAATGTCTGCAAATGCAACAAAGTGATGAGAGAATCCGCAATCGAACCTGTAAGGGGTTAAATGGGGTTTGACAAAATTTTTTTCGCCGCTAACATACGACTCCACGCGATTCCTCTGTAGTTCAGTCGGTAGAACGGCGGACTGTTAATCCGTATGTCACTGGTTCGAGTCCAGTCAGAGGAGCCAGATTTTAGTATTAAGACATCTCAGTGAGTCTTAATGCGTTATAAAAACAAGCAGTTAGATTGACCCGGTTGTCCTGAAAAGGATTGCCGGGTTTTTTGATATCTGTAGTTTTCGGGGGGATTCATCGGGGGCCTCTCGGTTCATTAAACAAATAGCCTTTCACTATGGCACTCACTGATAGCGCTATCCGCAGGATCAAACCCACCGATAAACATCTCTACATCAGACAATAACAGATTGCATCCTGCGTCCGGAAACTATGCAGGGAATGCGAAACTGCTGCCCGATACATGGCGTTTGACCGTTCTCTTATTTATAATTACTTTAAGCTGGTTTACGGTAACGTTTTTCAGGTGCAACTCTAATGCTTCGGCAATTAACGTCTCTTCTTTGGGTGTGTTTCATACCGCCAATAGATGTAGGACAATATCATGTAAATAATAATAGAGAGATTATGTTTCCCGTCACTGGCTAATTTATTATCACTTGTTTTCTCTTTGATTCCACCATTATATTAATATCCATCAAAAAATTAAACTCAGCGGTATATATGTTATGATATTAAATCACCGCTTCTCATTTTATCGGCGATAGGCATGCGTTTTCATTTTTACTGGGTTATAACTAAAAATGCTTGAGCACTGAATTAATCTCATTGCAGAGAAGTTCAGCCGGGATGGCACTTAATATAAAAACGTTTGATTATGCATATTTCATGGAGAAAACAATGCAATTAGATTTTACCCTTAATTTCCATAACGACACCTGGTACCCCACTGTCGATATCAGTGGTTTTAAATCCACCACTGGCGCCAGCGCCGATATTCAGGAGAAAATGATCCTGACGTTTAGCGCGCCGGGTAAAATTACCGCCGGAGATATCACCATATCGACGAACCCGTGGTGTGAATTAAAAACCCATATTGAAACCAGTGAAATTTCCAGCGGCGTTTTTGATAGTAAACTGACGATTACCGCCGCCGATGGTTCCGCCCTGGGTAATGCCATTTCAACTATTCATATGGGCGTTAATGCCTCCTCCGATACCGCGCCAAAATGGGAAACCTTCAGCGACGCTTTCACCGCCGCCGCTGACGAAGAGGCGGACGTGGCAGGTGAGCTGGCGGTCACCTGCGCCGCCTTCCCGGCTGGACTGGAAAACACCGTTCTGGAACTGGTTTTAGTTCGCGGTGAAAAAAGCGAAACGCTCCAGCCAAAAGCGGGCATCACCTGGTTCGATATTGACGCTGGCGCGTACGCGGTTACCGCTGCGGAGCTGCGTACCGCTGAAGGTACTATTCGCGCAGCGGTGCAATTAAGCGCATCGGAGCTGATCATCACTAAAGGCCAGCGCACTCAGCTTGATATCACCTTTGCCCAGGCGGAGCGCAGTACTACTCTGGACCTGGCAGTGAATTTACCAGCCACTCACGCGCTGTATAATGAAGATCTCAGCGTAGTTTATATGGAAAATGGCGTTGCTAAACAGCGTCATACTATGCGCGTAGGTCAAAAGCAGCGCCTGGAACTTTTGCCGGTTACCGGAACCTATTCGGCGCGCATCGATGATGTCAAACTGAACAATATCCACTACACCTTTGATGTGGCGAGCGGCGCACTGGATAATCAGCTCCACGATATCGCCTTCACCAGCACTCACCAGAACGATGAATCTCAGTCAGCCTCAACGAAGCTGACCATCAGCATCGACGCGGAAAAAACGGTTGCTTCTACCTTCTCTCTACGTCTTGTGGATGGCAGCACAACTCCGCGCCAGTATCTCTTCACCGATCTGGCAATGAAAGCGGGCAGTCTCACGCCGTCGGTTGAACTGGCGCCGGGCCTTTATCAGGTTGAATCCGCGACCGTGATCCATAACGGCATCGTTTACTACATTGATGTCGCTCCACAGACACTGAGCGTTGAGAAAAATACCGCGCTGACCTTAGCGGTAACCCTTGCTGAAGGGGCGAATCTGCGTGTCAAAGGTTTTCCTGATTTCCTGAGCTTCGGCGGTTGCGCCAATATGTCGCCCAGCAACGTGGACGACCTGGCCGAAGCTCGTGTCTCCTCCCTGTTCAAATACTCCGGCGATGACGGTATGGGAGACGCTTCCGCTTATCTGGACCCGACGAAAGAACCGACGACAAAAATCATTCAGATGGCGCGCGATGTTGCTGCCAAAACCGGCGATAGCGTGCTGCCGGTAATGGTCTCTTACACCTGCAACCTGTCGCTGGGTGATGTAGAAAACATCATTGACGATCCGGAACGTCATCAGTTCAGCTTTGCTAATTTCATCCAGGCGCTGCAAATGGCGCAAGCCATGAAAGATGATGAACATCCGGTACCGGCTGGTTTTATCGTCAACCCGGATTACCTGGGCGAATGCCAGAAATACGGTTTCTCTCCAGACTATGCTATTCCGGTACGTCAACCGCTGGCGAAAGCGCTGGCGCATCACGGTGTGGATATCGCCGTTCCGGCCTCAATTACCGATACGCTGAAAGGCTATATAAAAGGCGTTAACTGGTTGGTGCGCGTTATTGCCCCTGACGTGGTGCTAGGCTGGCAGGTTAACTTGTGGAGCGTCGGCGGTTCACAGTGGGTTTATAACGATTTCACCTACGACGATGTGTTTGATGCCGTAGATGGAACCAAAAAGAAAATGACCATCAACCCGACGCTGGCGGGCAAGCTTACCGCCGAGTACGCGCTGCTGGTCGGCGTATTCGAGAATATCGAATACACCGACGCCAAAGGAGCCGTGATTATGGCTAAGGGCGCGGACTTTATGGCCGCAGACCGCTATGAAGCGGACGACTTCACCGCTCGCGCCTATAAAAACGGTTACTGCTATTCGCCGTTTGAGTGGGACCGTACCTTTGATTTCTGCGCCGCGCTGAGCCGCTATTTGCGCCAGCCGGTGCTGCCGTGGCAGGTTCCGGCCAGCCGTCGGGCTACCGTTTCCGAGTCGGTTGGCGCGTTAGAAGAGAAATTCTGGGGGACCGGCGGCAGCTATCTGATGGGCCACGCTGAAATTGGTAGCGCAGTGGAAGCAATTAATGCTGATCTGCTGAACATTGAGTTCCTTGATGTTCACGCCAGCATGATGGGCAAAACTCCACGCGAGCTATTCCAGCGTCACAAGTGGGATTTCACTGAGCCTAAGTACATCGATTTCCCGTCACGCGGAATATTCCACGTACAGGTTGGCGGCGGGGCAACCACAGGCGTAGTGAGCGCGGTCAATAACAACAGCAGCCGTTGGATGCGCGCGAAGCTGGCGGCCTATCGTGATAATCCGCTAAAATTTGAAGTGTGATCTATTAAGATAGTCCTCTTTTTGTGAAACAGGAAAGCCAACGCATAATGCGCCGGCTTTTCTTTTTAAATTGCTCATATTTACTGCCGACGCTCTTACGCTAATCCCTTTAGTTTCCCCCTTTGCTGTCATACTATCGAATGACGTGCCTCACCTGTGAACGCTAAGGAGAATAATATGGAAAATAAAGGCACAAACCTGACGCCCGAGCAGGCGCTGGATCGCCTGGAGGCGCTGTACGAGCAGTCGGTTAACGCGCTCCGTGAAGCCATCGCTGACTATATTGATAACGGTACGCTGCCCGATCCCCATGCAAGATTTAACGGACTGTTTGTTTATCCTTCGCTGTCTGTAAGCTGGGATGGCGCGACATCGAACCCACCTAAAACACGCGCTTTTGGACGCTTTACTCATCCCGGCTGTTATACCACTACCGTTACGCGGCCTGCGCTATTTCGCGCTTATCTCCTGGAGCAACTTAACCTCGTTTACCATGATTATGGCGCGCATATTGCGGTGGAAGCCTCGCACCATGAGATCCCGTATCCTTACGTGATCGACGGCTCAGCTCTGACGCTGGATCGTTCTATGAGCGCCGGGCTAACGCGCCATTTTCCCACCACAGAACTGGCGCAGATTGGCGATGAGACGGCAGACGGTCTTTTCCACCCCGGCGAGTTCTATCCGTTATCGCACTTCGACGCGCGTCGCGTTGACTTCTCGTTGGCCAGGTTACGACACTATACCGGTACGCCGGTCGAACACTTTCAGCCCTTCGTTCTGTTTACCAACTATACCCGCTATGTCGATGAGTTTGTGCGCTGGGGATGTAGCCAAATTCTTGATCCTGACAGTCCCTATATCGCGCTTTCCTGTGCCGGTGGAATTTGGATCACGGCGGAAACGGAAGCGCCGGAAGAGGCTATTTCCGATCTGGCCTGGAAGAAACATCAGATGCCCGCCTGGCACCTGGTAACGGCAGATGGACAGGGGATTACGCTGGTAAATATCGGTGTCGGCCCTTCAAATGCTAAAACGATTTGCGACCATTTGGCCGTGTTGCGGCCTGACGTCTGGCTTATGATTGGACACTGTGGAGGGTTACGAGAAAGTCAGGCGATTGGTGATTATGTGCTGGCCCATGCCTACTTACGTGATGATCACGTGCTGGATGCCGTTCTGCCGCCTGATATTCCTATTCCAAGCATTGCGGAAGTACAGCGGGCGCTGTATGACGCTACCAAAGTGGTTAGCGGAATGCCCGGCGAAGAGGTCAAACAGCGACTACGCACGGGAACGGTCGTCACCACGGATGATCGTAACTGGGAGCTCCGCTATTCCGCTTCTGCGCTGCGGTTCAACCTCAGCCGTGCTGTCGCGATTGATATGGAAAGCGCGACGATAGCAGCGCAGGGCTATCGCTTCCGCGTACCTTACGGCACGTTGCTTTGTGTCTCTGATAAACCTTTACACGGTGAAATTAAACTGCCCGGGCAGGCAAACCGGTTTTATGAGGGGGCTATTTCAGAACATTTGCAAATTGGTATTCGTGCTATTGATTTGCTACGCGCAGAAGGCGATCGTCTGCATTCACGTAAATTACGCACATTTAATGAACCACCGTTTCGCTAACAGAATGAGCCGTCGCCTGCCATTGGATAAGGGCAGAAGGCGCATTTATTTAATGTGGAAAGTGGCTGAATGAAGTCTTAGCGGGATGCGATTCTGCATCCCGCGGAGTCTTTATCGTGCTGCAAACTTCATCACTATCGCCGGATACCTGTAGCTAATAATAGCGTCAGGTGAGAAGGCGCTATCCAGCGTAAACTGTTCCTCATCCGTCAATGTGATATCAAACGCCTGAAGGTTTTCCGCCACGCGATCTGGCCGACTCATACCGACAACCGGCACGATATCATCCCCGCGAGACAGCAGCCAGGCGACGGCTAGCTGCGCGGGAGAGCATCTGCGGGCTGCGGCCAGAGCTTTTAGTACCGCCGTGGGCTGCAAATTATGTTCGAGATTTTCGCCTTCCATTCTGGGAACAGCATAGTGGGCGGCGCTGCGTGAAGATACTCTCCCCGTGAGAAGACCATCGGCCAGAATGCGATATCAGCG
The DNA here is from genome assembly GCF_008692785.1 of Salmonella enterica subsp. diarizonae. Lineage (GTDB taxonomy): Bacteria > Pseudomonadota > Gammaproteobacteria > Enterobacterales > Enterobacteriaceae > Salmonella > Salmonella diarizonae. The sequence goes on along the minus strand of NZ_VXJV01000008.1, from coordinate 303,022 downwards.
GCACGCTGAAGGGCAGTTTGATCGTCGTGGGAAAGATTATCCCAGGTTTTTTATTCATAACTAAAAGGTAGAGATTCCCCAACCATAAATTTTTAAAAATCAATATATTGGGTGAAAATTACTGAGCTTTCAGGGAGTAACCGCTATCCACATTAAGGATCATCCCGTCAAAGGCTAAAAGGGCCTTAGATGGCGCAGTTCGATGCTTATTCCGCAGTATCTGGTGCAGTCCTGCCATATCCTGGCGACGACAGGTTGGTGCAGATTATCTGGCAGTTATCGCCTGAAATTATTCGACGTGGAATAATTTTGTACGCTTTCTGATTAGTAACTATGAAATTGAAGGTAAATCCTTTTAATACAAAAAAGCAGTCCCTTATCAATTGGGAACTGCTTTTTTATTTTTAACGAATTATGCTGCTACAGGCTCAGGCCGCCTTATTCCGCCGCGCATAAATGTAAGACGCAACGTACCCCTCGCGGCTCACGTCCAGATAGTCCGACCACCACTGCATCATGTCTTTACGGGCGTCAAGATGCTCGGCGCGATGGATATACGCCGCCCGCACGCTGTTGCGTTCCTGATGATTCATCTGCCGCTCCACGGCATCCCGCAACCAGAGTTCAGACTCCACCAGTGTGCTACAGGCCATTGCCCGGAAGCGCAAAAAATTATAGCGCAGGGCAGTACAGCATTGCGACGAAAGTATCCTGAGTAAGTCAGTCCGGCGTATCGGATATGCCGGTAACATCCTGAAATGAAAAATTGTACTGAATACAGGCTATTGCGCGGAAAATAAACGCACTTTTATCATGGTGCCAGGGAACAGAGATTCATGGGAAACACCTCAGCCAGTACTACCGGTGCTGCCGTCAGTACACCACCACGTCCCTTTATCCGGGCCTTTCCGGTCCCTAAAAATAACCGGGGGCACGCGTTCAGCAACATTGACGACATTCTGGCTCATCTTCAGGGAGAGCCCACCTGACACTGGCTCATTGGCAGTAACGGGATGTGGCATGGCGGAATTCATATCACCGATGCCACCACGCCGTGGTGCGCCCTGAGTGGGAAAGCACCACAGGAGGTGATGGAGTACCCTGTGCCCGGGAAAGGCGAGCAGGCCATACGCTGTATGGCAGACGGTGAGGTTGTCGCTTACCGTATTAACCGGGACTACCTTACTCTGCCGTGGGAGTCGGGCGATTTGTTTTATTCCTCGTCCTTCGTGCTGGTCAGGCATCATATCCAGCCGGGACAAACCGCTGCCAGCACCCTGACGTTTTACACGCTGTATATGCACCTGGCCCCGTGGTCGGCGTATCCCGAAGAAAGCACGGCGTACAAAGTGGCTGACGGTCAGCACCTGAAAGCGTATGTTGACGATACCCTGCAATGGACCGCCACCACACTGAAGCCCGGTACCCGCGTGAACTGGAATAAATCAGACCCGGCAGCACAGATGACCGCTCGCGGGCGACGGTATGCGCACGTGTCACTGGTGGAAGGTATCACCGATAAAATGAACCTGAACGCCGGGGACCTGCTCTGGGTGGTGTGCGATAACGGCAATCTGTTGCCGGACCATAACGGGCCGGAGCGCCCGGTATGGTGGAGTAATCTGCTGCCTCCGGCAAAAGAGACGATGCAGTTTGATACCGTGGTCTGCCCGACGCCGTACCCGATACGGTCCGGGGATGCTATCGGGCATCTGGGGTATTATCAGGCACCGAAGGATGGCGGTTATAACGGGCGCTATCAGGTGCATATTGAGTGCTTTACCACTGATGACTTGCCGCGCTTTCTGAGTAATTCTGAACATGTGGAGCGGGATAAACCCGCGTTTGGCAAATACCCGGCGGGTATACCGCTCTATATGAAGAACAGCGTAAATGCGATATATCAAAGCCAGTTGACTACCCATCAGGACGGTATTTTTCCCCTGAATGGCAGCCAGCACACAGAAGACAATCAGGTGACTTACTGGCAGGCTGGCGCATCGCGGGGCTATCTTGCAGAATCCGACCTGAAACTGCTGTCACGCTATGACCTGGCGGAGCGGGGTTTTGAAACCGTTGAAGCCAGCCCGCGTAGCTTTGACCACCTCGACGGCAAAAACCAGCCTGCGGGACTGGTGCGGCATATTTTTCAGATGCTGTTTAACGCTTCCTCAAAAGACCCGCGTACCAGTCATGCGCAGGTGAAACACAACTACCAGCGGCTGCTGGATAAAATCGACAGCGGTGAGACACGCTATTCGGCCCAGGAGTACCGCCGGGCAGTACAGAACCCGGATTACATTGATCACCTGCAACACCTGTGTGTGAAACATCCGGGTGACTGGTACTGTACGTCAGATGACCCCGTCTGGCAGGCTTTCTTCACCACATTGCTCAAAAAGGAAGCGCCGGAATGGTACAGCTATGGTATCCGTTTTCTGAACGCCACTCGCTGGATGGATCAGGTACCGGACATGTCGCGAACGCCATGGCATATGCACCCGCTGGTGTTTCTGGATGCCATCAGCACGTCGAAAAAACGCGGCTGGGCGCACAGTCCGTTTGCGGATTTAATTTGCGATGCTGAATCCCGGAATGATTACACCATTTATAACCGGACATACCCGCACCCGCATCCGACCCACACAGAGGTGCACAGTAAAACTAATCTGACCTCGATGATACTTCAGCAGGTAATGGATGCACAGGCGCAATTTGATATGTTTGCAACAGGGCGCTACCAGGTAACAACCGATCCATTAAAAGAAGCGGTCAGAAACCTTAATCTGGATGTTAATGCACCGTATGATGAGGCCATACAGGACAGGATTTTTGAAGAATACATAATCAAAGTTAAACGCCCAGCGATTATCGCCTATCTGGAAGGTAACGGCAGCGTGGACGATGCCGCTTATGCTTGTGCGTTGGAATTTGCATCAGTTGGCGTGAAGCAAGGAAAACCCATCAGCCCCGATCCGCATGAATACGAGAAAAATCCAGATAGGTCATTTGTTGTAGACAAAAACCATCATCGTATTCATAAAAAACGTTACGCGTCTGCTGACGGCATCGGTTATTACAATGGTGACAAGCTAAATAAGGTACTTATTATGCCAGATGATCTGATTCAAAAATTGAAGGATTCCAAAAATGAAGCACAATAACATTTTACTGGGCTTTGCATTGCTGACTTTTACCTGCGAAGCCTTTGCCGGTAAGGATAATCCACAGTTTTCTGATTACCCTGTTGCGGTGAGCACCGGGCCATTTGCAAAGAATATTGCGTTATCGGCAGAGCAGCAGAGCTATACCAACAAATGGAAGCAGACAATGCAGCGGGAGCTTGCCAAGCCTGTTAACTTTGCCGGACATTATCGCCTTTACCTGAGCTGGAACGGTGAACTCCCGAAAGAGTGTGGCGACAATCGCTGGGTCTGTGGCTGGGTGATTGATAAGACTTCAGGAGAGATCGTTTCTGAATTACCAGAGTTTAATGAAAATACCCATTATCGCCCTTATCATGATAATGGTACGCCTTCACCTGAAGAGTTTGAACCTGGCTTTTATCCTAATAGTATTGTATTGTGGATGAATGGAAATACCGCTCCCCAATCTGATCTCAGAAATTTGCAATGCAAATATATGATGTACTCCTTTAAGGATAATAAATTCACTGCATTAGATAAAGGCTCTCCATGTGAAGTTGATTACGGTGATGATCCTAACGCTCCTCAACAATAAATACAAAGCCTCAAGGAAGAGGCCAAAAATACGAGAATATTAACGGTGACAGCACAGTTAACATTCAACCGGAATTCACGAAATATTTATTCAGTATGGATTATTATTTCGGGATAGCGTTGCCGGTATAACTATCCAATAAATTTTCCTGGTTAAAAGGGGAGGGCCGTTCTATGACGCTTGCCTCTGGTGTCCCGCAAACTGATAAGGAGACACATATCGCTCAGTATTTTTATCAAGATAATCCGCCCACCACTGCATCATAGCGATCCGCTCCTCCATATATTTTGCCTTATGAATATAGGCGGCACGGACGCTGTTCCTTTCCTGATGGCTCATTTGCTTTTCAATCGCTTCTTTGCTCCACCGTCCCGACTCACTCAGCGCACTGCACGCCATCGCCCGGAAGCCGTGACCGCAGATCTCTTTTCGGGTGTCGTAGCCCATCACGCGCAATGCCTTGTTGATGGTGTTGTCGCTCATGCACTTGTCCTGGTCGTATTCGCCGGGGAAAATAAACGCCAGATGTCCGGAGAGCGCTTCAGTTTGTTTCAGGATCGCCATCGCCTGCTCAGACAATGGAACAATGTGCTGCGTTTTCATCTTTGTGCCACGGTGAGAGAAGCGCACGTTTTCGATCTGCTCCCGTTCTACCGGGATTATCCAGAGCTTCTGCTGCCAGTCGATCTCACTCCAGCGGGCAAAGCGCAGTTCGCTGGAGCGCACAAAGAACAGCAGCGACAGCTTAAGCGCATACCGTGTCAGCAGCCTGCCGGAGTAGTTATCCGTCCGGGATAATAATTCTGGTAGTTTCTCAAGCGGCAGGGCCGGGTAATGCTGTGTTTCCGGCGGCGTAAATTCACCGTCCAGATCCAGCGCCGGTGATCGGCATGCCAGTTTATGGCGATCTGGCGGAATGTCTGTCCGTTTTTCTTTTTCTGTTGCGCGATTTTTTTGTCAACGGAGGGATCGACCCCCGCACGCATTTTACTGCGTGCCGCATTGCGGAGCTGGCGTGCCGTAAGCAGGGAAACATCCGGGTAAGGACCAAAGGCCAGCTTCTTCTCTTTCCCGTCAATGCGGTACTTCATATACCAGAGTTTTGAACCGTTGGGTTTGATCAGCAGGTACAGTCCGGCACTGTCGCCGAGTTTGAAGGGGTTGTCTGTGGGTCTGAGCTTGCGGATAGCGGTATCAGTGAGTGCCATAGCGGGGGAGGGGGGCTCCATTCGTTCAACGAACCGAGAGGCCCCCGATGAATCCCCCCGAAAACTACAGATATCAAAAAACCCTGCAATCCTTTTCAGGACAGCCGGGTCAATCTAACTGCTTGTTTTTATAACGTATTAAGACTCACTGAGGCGTCTTAATACTAAAATCTGGCTCCTCTGACTGGACTCGAACCAGTGACATACGGATTAACAGTCCGCCGTTCTACCGACTGAACTACAGAGGAATCGTTTCAACGAGGCGCATAATACTGGGCCAGCTATACCGTGTCAATAGTAAAATTAACGCGGTAATTCAATTGGTTAATTAACCTACAAAATGAGGAATTAATGCTCTGATGCTTTCCCGTAGTCGCCCTCGGTTGAGTGTACCCGTAAGCGCTGAGAAGGGTCCTGGCGATAGAACTGACAAAAACGCTGCCATAACGACGGAAAGCGTGGAGCAAACAGTTCTGGCGCACTGAAAAAATACTCTGACAACACGGCAAAACATTCTGCTGGGTCGGTGGCGGCATAGGCATCTATACTGGCAGCGCTTTCGCCAACAAGATCGATTTCATCCTGTATATTATTCATTGCAGCGTGGAGATCGTGTTCCCAGCCGGCCACGTCCCGCAACGGGATGAAAGGAATACCGCTGGCGCGATCGCCATTGCGCATATCCAGTTTGTGCGCGACTTCATGGATAATGAGGTTGAAACCCGAAGCATCGAACGAGTCCTTGATATCCAGCCAGTTCAAAATGATTGGCCCTTGTTGCCAGCTTTGCCCCGACTGTACGACGCGCTGACTATGCACCAGACCTATGTCATCTTCCCATTCATCATCTACAACAAAGGGGGCGGGATAAATGAGTACTTCATGGAAACCATCAAGCCACTCAATACCGAGCTCCAGGATCGGTAAGCAAAAAATTAACGCAATACGCGCGCTTTTCAACGAGTCGAGCTCAAATCCCTGTAGCGCTACCAGCCTTTTTTGCTGCAAAAAACGTTCGGCCAGCGCAATGAGCCGGGCCTGTTCTTGCGCAGTGAGGTTTACCAGAAGAGGTATAGCCAGCGCATCATCCCACGGCCAGTCTGCGTTCTGGGTTATTTCTTGTGCTTTCCAGGGCCATTTAATCATCGTTTTGCTCGTAAACTCGTCACTTGAACAAAATTACCCAAACAGGGTCTGTTAAAATGCCAAATTACCTGGCATCATTGCAATATACGGAGAGATGCCGGAGCGGCTGAACGGACCGGTCTCGAAAACCGGAGTAGGGGCAACTCTACCGGGGGTTCAAATCCCCCTCTCTCCGCCACTATTCAAACACTTAGCTTAACTGCTTTCAACGACCCTCGTCACACTTGGTATGTCACACCTGATATCCTGGTATATAGTGTTGGTATACGCACTGGATCTCTTTCTTACCATCATCATCTTCTGATTTCCTCAAAACAGCACGTGTCAGTGTTGAAGAAATCTTCGCTTCGCAATGGTGGCACGTCTCCGGTTTACGATATCAGGAGAGTGGCGCGTTTATTACCAGGGTAGGTAGGCGTTGTGAGACGTAGCTGGCTATTAATAGATATTTGATGAAGATTATTTACGCCAGGTTCACCTGCAGCGGCGGACATAGCTAAAAAAACGTATGGCAATCAGCGCGATAATGCCAAAAAAGCAATTAATATTTTTTTAACAAAACTAAAGCTTGCTATGTTCAGTTAACCGTGCGTTAATGGTTTTGCGGTTTGATACAAACTTATCTGAAGTAGTGATTGTAATATTTCTCATTATTTGTTCCTCTTGAGATCTCCTTTAGGTTTTTTTCTCTCTGATAATTTTCTTCAGGCCATTCTGCCCAAGGGCTAATTCAAAAGGTAACAATATTATGACGACGAAAATCACTGGTTTAGTAAAATGGTTTAACCCTGAAAAAGGCTTTGGTTTCATTACGCCTAAAGATGGTAGCAAAGATGTATTTGTACATTTTTCTGCAATCCAAAGTAATGATTTCCGCACTCTTAATGAAAATCAGGAAGTTGAGTTTTCAGTAGAGCAGGGACCAAAAGGTCCATCAGCGGTCAACGTTGTGGCGCTTTAAGGCAACTGATATCACTAATAAAATTCACTTCAGGTGTCCATGTTGTCATGGTTCACAATACAGAACATCGACATTCGATGTTACTGAGCAAAACCCGTTCGGCGCGAAATGTATTTTTTGTAAGTCAACCATGATCACTTTTGATAATGTTGGGCTATACATTCGCTCAGGACAGGTTCCGCTAGATTTTAGAAAATAATTCACATTAGCTCCGTACAGGAGCTTTTTTTATACCCGGATGATTATAATCTATGGAAGCTGGCATCTATAGTGATATTCTTCTCTCTTTCATACAGCGCCTAAAAAACGTAAGGTTGTTTTCATCTATCGGATGAAACCAGGTCAGCCTATCTTTGCGTTGTTATCCGTTATTCAATTCTCACTATTATAATAATAAGCCCGCGATAAATGCGGACTCGAATAACCTAAAGCGTTTTAGAACGGGTAGACCAGACCAACACCTACGATATCATCGGTTACAATACCGCTTTTCGTGTAGAAGTCGTTATCTTCATCCAGCAGGCTGATTTTATAATCAACCAGGGTGGACATATTTTTGTTGAAGTAATAAGTCATACCGGCGTCAACATATTTAACCAGATCTTTGTCAGTGTAACGCCAGTGGCCACGATGGACTTTCTGACCGCCAAAAATCTTTGCCCTTAGACAGCAAACAGGCGACAGACGGACACAGATCGAAATCGAACTGATACTGTGCGACTACTACAACGTTCTGGGTTTTGTTAGCGATACTTGCAGACCATCAACTTTGCCGTACAGATCAAGCTTGTTGCCATTTTTATTATAAACTTCAGCCGCATTTTCTGCGCCTGCCACTAATAACGTCGGGACAAGTAGTGTCAAAATTTTTCTGTGCATTATGTATTCCCTTGTGATAATAATTTATATGAATGTATAGCCACCTCAATAAAATCACAATCTGATACTATTCTATTAAGTTCGCGAATTTAGAAAATAACATGCAACAAATACATTTCAAATTATTTCTATTCGATTTTTTATAATGTAAACTATATAGATAGTAATGAATATATACATTATAATTATCATTTTTATCAATGATTTATTGATTTTTATTTGAGGATTTTTGTTGCGAATATAATTTGTTTTTTATATGTATTTTATATTTTGATTATGAAAAGACATAAAAAAAACCGGCATAAGCGCCGGCAATATGGGTAATAATAAAAATAAATAATAAAAGGCTAATAACCGGATCATTTTGACATTTAATACCAATAAAATAAAACACTATCTCAATAGGTAAAAATAAGTTGTTCTGGTTATAGGTTATTCTGCATCAGAATGCGATTCAATCACCATTATCTTATTTAACAGCAGGTTCAGCGCCAGGCGCAACATTGTCTGAGAATAAACTATTTGTGGCATGAATAACCAGAACAGGCGGAGAAGGTATTTCATGGTCGAAATGTGACTGATATCACATTATAATGTAATTAATGTCATATGACTTACATCACAAAAGCGGAGTAAAGTTTGAGTACCAGGGAGGACAACGCCACCCGTAGCATGGGCGGTAAATTAGCGTTATGGGTTTTTTATACCTTTTGCGGCTACTTCATCTGGGCGATGGCACGTTGCATCTGGTTGATGTCCGCCATACAAACCGAGCCGGTTCTCGGCCCAACCAGCGCGCCTGGCAGCGCAACGGAAAAATGGCTTAACGCGCTCTCGCTGGGCGTCGTCTGGCTTATTCTGGGGAGTATTGCCTGGTACACCCGGCCTCGCAAAAAACTGGCTTATCCCTCCAACACTAAGCCAGAAACGCGCAAGCAAGCAGGGATGTAAAGTGGTGACGGATATGTCAGGATAGCGAACCACATGCTCAGGCATGTAATAAAAATGGTCTGCTATAAAGAGAGGGCGTATGGACTCAGGATACTGGCAATCGCAGTTTGAAGACTGGCTACGTCACCACCACCAGGAGCAGGATGCCGCCCATGACATCTTCCATTTTCGTCGTGTTTGGGCAACCGCGCAAACGCTCGGGGAAAACGGTCCTGTCGACTGGCTGGTGGTTCTGGCGGCATGTTATTTCCATGACATTGTCAGCCTGGCGAAAAATCATCCGCAGCGGCATCGCTCTTCCATTCTGGCGGCGGCAGAAACCCGGCGTATTTTTCTGCGGGATTTTCCTGACTTTCCGGCAGAAAAACTGGCGGGTATTTGTCATGCTATCGAAGCGCATAGTTTCAGCGCAAACATTGCGCCCGCCACGCCAGAGGCAAAAATCGTGCAGGATGCAGACAGACTGGAGGCATTGGGCGCCATTGGTCTGGCGCGGGTCTTTGCGGTCTCCGGCGCGCTGGGCGTCGCGCTGTTTGATGCCGACGATCCCTTTGCTGACAGACGGCCTCTTAACGATAAACAATTCGCGCTCGACCATTTTCAAACCAAACTGCTGAAACTGCCGCTGACGATGCAGACCGAACGGGGCAAGTACCTGGCGCAGCGTAATGCGGATTTTCTGGTGTCGTACATGGCAAAATTGAGCGCTGAGTTGAAAGGCGACTATGAAACGCAGGACCAGGCGGTCATCCAGAGGTTTGCTACGCATCAGTAACCCCTGTCGCTGAAACGTAAACCGCGTCATTTTATGTTAGTCTGTCGGCAATTATTTTTGGCCGGTTAAATGTATGCAGGAAAATATTTCAGTAACACACGCCCGGAACCTCATCGCCGACGACGCCGGAAGCGAGATCCAGGCGATGCTGAGTCAATTGCTGGAAATCTATGATGTTAAAACGCTGGTGGCGCACCTTAACAGCCTGGGCGAACAGCACTGGAGCCCGGCCATCTTAAAGCGCGTAATGATGAACGCGGCATGGCATCGTTTGAGCGACAATGAACTCGCCTGTCTTAAAACAGGGTTGCCGACGCCGCCAGCGCATCATCCGCATTACGCCTTTCGTTTTATCGATCTCTTCGCTGGCATCGGCGGTATTCGCCGCGGATTTGAAGCGATAGGCGGACAGTGCGTGTTTACCAGCGAATGGAATAAGCACGCGGTACGGACATATAAAGCGAACTATTTTTGCGATCCGCTGCAACATCGCTTTAATGAAGATATCCGCGATATCACGTTGAGCCACCGGGAAGGGGTCAGCGATGAGGAGGCGGCGGAACACATTCGCCAGCATATTCCGCAACATGATGTCCTGCTGGCAGGCTTTCCCTGCCAGCCATTTTCCCTGGCGGGCGTCTCCAAGAAAAATGCGCTGGGCCGGGCCCACGGCTTTGCCTGCGAGACTCAGGGGACGTTATTTTTTGATGTCGTAAGAATTATCGACGCCCGCCGCCCCGCGCTGTTTGTGCTGGAAAACGTGAAAAACCTTAAAAGTCACGACCAGGGCAACACCTTCCGCATTATTATGCAAACGCTCAATGAACTGGGATATGACGTGGCGGATGCCGCTGACAATGGCCCGGACGATCCGAAAATTATCGACGGGCAGCACTTTCTTCCTCAGCATCGGGAACGTATTGTGTTGGTGGGATTCCGCCGCGATTTGAACCTGAAAACCGATTTTACGTTACGCAATATCGCCCGCTGTTATCCACCGCGCCGTCCGGCGCTGGCGGAGCTGCTGGAGCCCGTCGTCGAAGCCAAATATATCCTGACGCCGGTACTGTGGAAATATTTATATCGCTACGCAAAAAAGCACCAGGCGCGGGGAAACGGTTTTGGCTATGGCATGGTTTATCCTGACAATCCAGAAAGTGTGGCGCGCACGTTATCTGCACGTTACTACAAAGATGGCGCCGAAATCCTGATTGATCGTGGTTGGGACATGGCGAAAGGCGAAGCGAATTTCGACGATATCGGTAATCAACAACATCGTCCCCGCCGACTCACGCCGAGGGAGTGCGCGCGTTTAATGGGATTTGAGGCGCCGCAAACGTACCAGTTCAGGATACCCGTCTCGGATACTCAGGCTTATCGCCAGTTTGGCAATTCCGTGGTGGTGCCGGTATTTGCCGCGGTAGCAAAGCTACTGGAAGCCAAAATTCACCAGGCGGTGGCGCTGCGTCAGAGAGAGGCGGTAGATGGCGGACGTTCACGATAAAGCCACGCGCAGTAAAAATATGCGCGCGATAGCGACCCGCGATACGGCCATTGAAAAACGTCTTGCCGACCTGTTAACCGCGCAGGGGATTACGTTTCATACTCAGGACGCGACATTACCGGGCAAGCCGGATTTTGTGGTGAATGACTATGATTGTGTGATTTTTACTCACGGCTGTTTTTGGCATCATCACCACTGTTATCTGTTCAAAGTACCGGCCACGCGAACGGCTTTCTGGCTGGAAAAAATCGGTAAGAACGTTGAGCGAGACGAGCGCGATATTCAGCGTTTACAGGCGCTTGGCTGGCGGGTACTGATCGTCTGGGAGTGCGCCTTGCGCGGGCGGGCGAAATTGAGCGACGCGGCGCTGGCGGAGCGCCTGGAAGAGTGGATCTGCGGCGGCGGTGCCAGCGCGCAGATCGACACCCAGGGTATGCATCTACTGGCGTGAATTTTCCGTTTTACACGGCGTGACCACCGCCCTGGCGGAAAACAGGTACTTACCCAGCGTCACCAGCACTACGGCAAACACAATCACGCCCAGCGCGGCCCATTCAACGGGCGATAGCCTCTCGCCGCCCAATCCGGTGCCAAGCAACACGGCGACAACCGGATTCACATAGGCATAGCTGGTCGCCAGCGCCGGGCTGACATTGCGAATCAGGTACATATAGGCATTAATGGCGATGACAGAACCGAACAGCGCCAGGTAGCCGACGGCCATAAAACCCGATAAGCCAGGCAGCGTGGTGAGTTTCTCGCCGGAAAGAAACGCCGCGCAAAGCAAGACCACGCCCGCCGCCAGCATTTCAATCACGCCCGCCATCATGCCTACGGGGAGGGCGATGCGCGAGCCGTAAACGGAACCAAACGCCCAGCTCATCGAGCCTATCAGGATCAACATCGCGCCCCACGGATTGCCGCTTAAATTGCCACCACTGTTCAGCAGAATAATCCCGGCAAGCCCAATGGCAATCCCCACCCATTCTAATTTGCGCGTTTTAATACCGAAAAAGTAACTAAAGCACAGCGTAAATAGCGGGACGGTGGCGACCACAACTGCAGCAATGCCCGATGGCACGTTTTGATGCTCCGCCACCGTAACCAGGCCATTACCCACCGCCAACAATAATAAACCAATCAGCGCAGCATTGATGGACTGGCGCAGCGGCGGAAGTTTTTCGCCGCGCAGCAGCAAAAACGCCATAAGCAAAATACCCGCTGAGAGGAAACGTACGCCTGCCATCATCAGCGGCGGCCAGCTTTCAACGCCTATTCGGATAACAAAATAGGTAGACCCCCAAATGATGTACAAGGCAAAAAGCGCGCCAAAAAGAGGTAACAACTGCCGGAAACGCATAATCTCTCACGGTGAAATAAAAAGGGTGAATATAGTAAACGTCAAAATTATTATGCTGGCGAGCATTATAATTGTCCTTTTTGAATAAAAAGGCGTTGACCCGTGCCGCTGGTTTCGGCATTGCGCGTTTTGCTACATACTTAACGTTTTAGAAGAAAAAACCGAGGGAATCATTTTGGCAGGAAGTAGCTTACTGACATTGCTCGACGATATTGCCACGTTGCTGGACGATATTTCGGTAATGGGCAAATTGGCCGCGAAGAAAACCGCGGGCGTACTGGGGGACGATCTGTCGCTCAATGCGCAGCAGGTGACCGGCGTTCGCGCCAACCGAGAGCTGCCAGTCGTATGGAGCGTGGCGAAAGGGTCATTGATCAACAAGGTTATTCTGGTGCCGCTGGCGCTGCTGATAAGCGCATTTATCCCGTGGGCCATTACGCCTTTATTAATGTTAGGCGGCGCGTTTCTCTGCTTTGAAGGGGTAGAAAAAGTCCTTCATACCTTTGAAGCGCGAAAACACAAAGAAGACCCGGCGGAGCGGCAAAAACGTCTTGAGGCGCTGGCTGCGCAAGATCCTTTGGCCTTTGAAAAAGATAAAGTGAAAGGGGCGGTACGTACCGATTTTATTCTTTCTGCTGAAATTGTGGCTATCACCCTGGGGATTGTCGCGCAGGCGCCGCTGCTTAATCAGGTACTGGTACTGGCAGGGATTGCGTTGGTCGTAACCATTGGCGTGTATGGCCTGGTGGGGATTATCGTAAAACTGGATGATATGGGATACTGGCTGGCGGAAAAGCGTAGTGTACTGGCGCAGGGCATCGGTAAAGGATTACTGATTATCGCGCCCTGGTTAATGAAAGCGTTATCCATTGTCGGTACGCTGGCGATGTTTTTAGTCGGCGGCGGGATTGTCGTACACGGTATTGCGCCGTTACACCATGCCATTGAACATCTTGCGCAGCAACAGGGTACTTTCATGGCGCATACGCTTCCCGGGGGGCTGAATCTGGTGCTCGGTTTTATTATCGGCGCCATTGTGGTGGCGCTGGTGAAAGGTGTAGCGAAAATTCGCGGTGTTTCGCACTGATTTTCTGCAATGAATTGTGCAAAATTGCCCGTTGTCGTCTAAGGTGAAAACGTTTCATCTGATACCGGAGGCAGGTATGGTCTTTTCTGTCAGTGAGGAAGTTACGGTGAAAGAGGGGGGACCCCGGATGATCGTCACCGGTTATTCCAGCGGAATGGTAGAGTGCCGCTGGTATGACGGTTTTGGCGTAAAGCGGGAGGCATTCCATGAGAATGAGCTCGTGCCAGGCAAGGAAAGGCGCGTGCGGGACGAAGCCCGATGACAAAACGCCCGGTTAACGCCGGGCGTTTTGTTGTGGATAAAGAGAGTCGTCGCGCGGCGACATGCTGCTATCAGGTTATGCCAGGATTTAGCGGTATCCCTTAGTGATGTCTGACTACCGTAAGCCATCAAGGGGCGTTGTATAAATAACCAGGAGTTACCAGGGTGCCGCACGAGACACTGTTAGAAAATCAAGGCTGGTTTAAAAAGCTGGCGCGGCGTTTTGGTCCCGGCCATGTCGTCAACACTTGCTTTCTGATCGTGATGCTGTTCTCGACGCTACTTACCTGGCGGGAAGTGATGATACTGAAAGACGCCTATGTCGCCAGTCAGCGCAATCATCTGGGGAGCGTCGCGAATGCCCTTGACCGCCAACTGCAATTCAACATGGATAGGTTGATCTTTTTACGTAACGGTATGCATGAAGCGCTGGTGGCGCCGCTGGCTTTTGCCGCATTGCAAAGTGCGGTAACGCAGTTTGAGCAACGACGCGCCCGGCATTTCTGGCAACTGGAGCTGGATAAGCGGCGGACATTGCCGCTATATGGCGTTTCCGATCAGTTTGTCGCCCGGACGACGCTCCTTTCGCGGGATAATCGCGATCTGGCAAATGAATTAACCGCCACGCTGGAGCTGGGGTATCTGGCGCGTCTGGCGCGCTCATCCGCCATGCTGACGCTGGAGACGATGTATGTTTCTCGCTCAGGGTTTTATCTCTCAACCCTCCCTACGGCATACGGTAGCGATATCGTATCACGTTACTATCAGTACGTGACCCAGCCCTGGTTTATTGAGCAAAGTCAACGGCGTAACCCACAGCGCGGCGTGCAGTGGTTTACCTCCTCACAGCCCTATATTGCTGTTGAGCAGCAAAAAGTGACAGCCAGTGTGCCGCTGGATCACGATAATTACTGGTATGGCGTACTGGCAATGGATATTCCCGTCGCGTCATTCCAGCGGTTCCTGCGCGATGCGGCTGAAAAGGATATCGAAGGAGAGTATCAGCTATACGATAACCATCTCCGTTTGCTGGCAGACTCCACGCCGGAACAACAAACCGCTAATACGTTAAATGACCGTGAACGCGCCTTACTGGCGCGTGAAATAGAAAAAGATACCCTCGGCGGGCTGCGTTTAGGAACGCATTATGTAAGCTGGGAGCGGCTGGATCATTTTGATGGCGTCCTGCTGCGCGTGCATACATTTCGTGAAGGCATACAAGGGAATTTTGGCAGTATTAGTATCGCGCTGACGCTGTTATGGGTACTTTTTACGGCGATGCTGTTGATCTCCTGGGGCGTTATTCGACATATGGTCAAAAACATGTTTGTTCTGCAAAATTCGCTGCAATGGCAGGCATGGCACGATCCGCTGACCCGGCTCTATAACCGTGGCGCGCTGTTTGAAAAAGCGTCCAGGCTGGCAAAGCGTTACCGGGAATCCCGCCAGCCTTTTTCTGTGGTACAGCTGGATTTAGATTATTTTAAAAGCGTTAACGATCGCTTTGGCCATCAGGCCGGCGATCGCGTGTTGTCCCATGCCGCTGGGCTCATTGGCAGCACCATTCGATCGCACGACATCGCCGGACGGGTAGGGGGCGAAGAGTTTTGTATCGTGCTGCCCGGCGCGACGAAAGCGCAGGCGCTGCAGATTGCCGAACGCATACGCCAGCGCATTAATGACAAAGAGATTCTGGTGACGAAAAGCACGACGCTTCGTATCAGCGCGTCAATGGGGATCAGCAGCGCGGAGGAATACGGCGACTATGACTTTGAACAGTTGCAGTCGCTGGCCGACAAACGGCTTTATTACGCCAAACAGTCCGGACGTAACCGTATTTGCGCCAGCGACGCGACTCAGGAGCGGGAAAAGAAATAGTCCATTCCTTCGCGCCAGCCATTCGGTCCTTCATTCTGGCTACGGTAGACGCGCTGAGGATCGTCGTTACGCAAATGTACGCCCTCCCGGTTTAGCCCTTTAACGATAACCGCATAATCCATCACATCCAGTAAGGGCGCATCATTGGGACCGTCTCCCAGTCCCAACGTCAGAGGACGCGCGTGCCACTGGCGACGATATGCTTCAATCAGCCAGTTGGCGGCCTGATCTTTACCGGCGGAGGCGTCCAGCACATGCCAGAAACGGGCGCCATGGACAAATTGCAGTCCCAGTTCATTTAAACGGGCGACAAACTGCGCCATGCGTTCATCGCTATCGCGCCAGATCAGCGACACCGAAGCTTCATGCAGACGGGTTAGGGCAGACTGTGCCCGATTCAGGCCCGTCCATTCACTTATTACCTGATCGTCAACGTCATCAAAAGTGGTGAACTTAAACTGTTCCTTTTCACGCAACTTATGCAGGACGAGGCGGATTTCGTTGTGAGAAATACCGGCTATCAGGCGGGGATAGTTGGGATGGTCTTCCCAATGAGCGTCCAGTTGGATCACCGCACCGTTTTCCGCAATCAGCGGCAGTCCCTGTAGATTTAACGTCGTCTGGAGCTGGAGCATTTCAGCCGCGGTTTTACTGCTACAGAGGATCACGGGTACGCCGCTTTCATGCAGGCGCGTAAGCCAGGGGGCTGCGGGCTGCCACTCAAAGGTGTGGCTGTTCAGCAACGTGCCGTCCAGATCGGTAAAAATCAGCAAGGGGTCATGGATTGAGAGCATTTTTTCCTCATTTTCCATTGCAACGGCGGGCTTATTTCTAGGAAAAATCCTAAAGCACATCCGAAAGAAGTAGAACGCTAACTGGAACCGATCCCGTCGCTTCCAGACAGCGCATGCGTTGTCACACTTTTGCTACCGAACCATTAGCAGGCTTAATCATTCATGTAAAAAATATTTACTTGTCATGCAAAAAAATTGCAGATAAGGTAAATCTCACATCAGATTTCCTGGTGTAACGAATTTTCAAGTGCTTCTTGCATAAGCAAGTTTGATCCCGACCCGTAGGCCGGGATTTTTTTCGGCCATTTTTAACGGTTTATTTCCGTTACACTAAAATCATGAATATCCAGCTCGAATGCTTCAGCTAATTCATGCCATGTATGATATTCCCGTCCGTCTACGCTCACTCGCTCAGGATCTTCCTGGCTACGGTGAACCTCGCTTTCGCTGATTTCATTTATTGCCGCCAGTAGCGCATCTACGTCGACGCTGACTTCGCGCTTGGCCGTATCGCTGTACTCTTTTGCCGTTTTCATCTTCACTACCTCGCTGGTTCCTGACAGCCTAAGTATAGCCCGTTGAGAAAACCAGCAAACACGTCAGCAAGGCGCTGTCAGACGCGGAAAATTGTTCTACACTGGCACAAAGTAACAGGAGGAAAATGATGAAGGTGAATGATCGGGTAACCGTTAAAACGGACGGCGGTCCCCGCCGACCGGGCGTGGTACTGGCAGTGGAAGAATTTAGTGAAGGCACAATGTATCTGGTTTCGCTGGAAGATTACCCGCTCGGCATCTGGTTCTTCAATGAGTCAGGTCATCAGGACGGCATTTTTGTCGAGAAGGCGGAGCAGGACTAATTGAGCCGGACTGGAGGTGCATTGCCAGTCCGGATGTCTCAGCGCATGTTAACAAAAATGCCGTTAGTGACGTTATCTGTCAGTCGTACTACGTGATAGATCACTTGTTTATTATGCGTTTTTATCTTTCGTTTAATATTCCCCTTATGGGAGGACACTGTCTTGGCTTTAATATTCATTCTGTCAGAAATCTGAATGGTTCCCTGACCTTCCATCCACATTCGCAGCATGCTGGATTCAGTTCGACTTAACGATAACGTTGGTAAATTTATGGTTCCTGAAATACCAGACTCTTTTTTCAGAATATCGCCAAGAATAGTATCCAGCGAGTCAGGTTTAATCGATTTTGAGCTAATCAGTAAGTTTTTTCTTACTAATAAATATTCATCAAAATGTACATTAGCAATTGCCATAAAAACAATAAATAACGTGTCAGGATGTTGATTAATGATTTGCTTTATTTGTTGACTGTCTGAAGGCGTATGAATAAAACAGTCCTCATTAATAAACACCACCGAAGGCTGATGCGCGCTACAAGCGATAGCGAGTTCGTCAACGGTTTCGATGTCGTTGATTTCCCTTTTTTTCACCCCTCTGCTGACCAGATACCCGCTTAACCCTAGCCGGGTGTAACTGCATAAATCCATAATAATCGTTGACATGGCATACCCTCACTCAATGCGTAACGATAATTCCCCTTACCTGAATAACTCACCATAATCAGACGGAACACGAATAGTCACCTTAGATAACGCTTACGCCGTTTTTCAGGCGAACTTACTATCCCGTAAAGTTGCATATAATTTGCCAGGAATCATCTTAAAGTAAAGTGAATATTGTGTTATGTGAGTGAAGTAAAAACAAATAAGTGGCAACAGATATATCCTGGTGAATGTTTTTTAAAATTTATTTTCGGATAAACCTTAGTAAAACATGATAAAGATTATGGGTTATTATTTATCGGCATCTCGCTAACAATATCAGCAAGCAAATTGAAAATTTCGCTGAATAAATGTTCGCAAAACGGTGCAATTAATGGCATTAGCGCGGCCATCAGCATAATGCCGACGGTGAGCGTCAGCGGGAAACCGATAACGAATATAGAAAGCTGTGGTGCCATGCGGTTTAGTAGCCCCAGCGCCAGATTGAGCGTAAGCAGGAGGGTAATGACCGGCAATGCCAGCATCAGTCCGTTTAAGAAAATGAGTCCTCCGGCCCTGGCGAGCGCCATAAACGCATTACTGTTCACCGGGTTGCTACCGATGGGCAGGGTGTGGAAGGTATCGACCAGCAGCGAAATAAGCCACAAATGACCATTAAAGGTGAGAAACAGTAGCATGGCGAGCATATCCATAATACGCGCCAGGACCGGCATATTAAGGTGGCTGCCCGGGTCGACGAAGGTGGCAAAGGAAAGCCCCATTTGCAGACCGATAAATTCACCCGCGGTACGAACCGCCGCAAAGGCGAACTGCATGGTAAATCCCAGCGCAATACCGATCAGAATTTGTTGCATTGCCAGCCATAAGGCGGCAATAGAAAAAAGCGGCGTATCGTTTGTCGGTAACGACGGCGCGATAACGAGGGTAATCATCACTCCCAGTCCCAGCTTTACACGCTTGGGAATAGCGCGCTCGCTGAGAATCGGCGCGGTTGAAATCAGCGCCAGCACGCGCAGCAAAGGCCAGAAATAAAGATTCATCCAGTATAGCCATTGCTCGCTTGTGACCTGTATCATCGTTCTGTTTATCCGATGATATAAGGTAAATTGCTGAACAGAGTGCGTACGTAATCCAGCAGCAGGTTGAGCATCCACGGGCCGGCAACGATAATTGCGATAAATACGGCGACGATTTTAGGGATAAACGACAGCGTCATTTCATTAATCTGAGTGGCGGCCTGCAAGATACTGATAATGAGGCCGGTAATCAGCGCGACGAGTAACAGCGGCGCAGCCAGGGCGAGGGCGACTTTCATCGCCTCGGTGCCCATCATCATGACGGATTCTGGAGTCATTTTGCGCCTCTAACTGTAAAAGCTTTGGGCCAGCGACCCCACAAGCAATTGCCAACCATCGACCAGTACAAACAGCATCAGCTTAAACGGCAGGGCGATTGTCGCTGGCGGTACCATCATCATCCCTAACGCCATCAGTACGCTGGCGATCACCAGGTCGATAATCAAAAAAGGGATGAAAATCGTAAAACCGATCTGAAACGCCGTCTTTAATTCGCTGGTGACATAGGCGGGCAGGAGAATACGCATCGGTACTGCTTCCGGTCCCTGTAACGGGCCGCTATTGGCCAGACGGGCAAACAGCGCCAGATCGGCTTCGCGGGTTTGGCGCAGCATGAACGCGCGTAACGGTTGCGCGCCTTTATCCAGCGCTTCCTGCATAGAAATTTTCTGCTCGCTAAACGGCTGGTAAGCGTCCACGTAAATCTTGTCAATGACGGGCGACATAATAAAAAAGGTCAAAAACAACGCCAGTCCGAGTAGTACCTGATTTGGCGGCGCCGAGGGCGTGCCCAGCGCGTTACGCAACAAGCCAAAAACAATGATGATGCGGGTGAAACTGGTCATCATCAGTAAAATCGCTGGCAGGAACGTCAGCGAGGTGATGAAGACCAGAGTCTGGACGGATAATGACCAGCTTTGGCCTCCGCCCGCTAATGGTTGGCTGATAAGCCCCGGCAGTTGCGCAGCGGTGGCGGGACTAAAAAGCCACAGGCCCGCCAGCGAAAGGAATAACAAGCGGCGCATCAGGATCTCCCGGAACGCTTGAGTAAGCTCTTCATCATGTTCTGGAAATCTGCCGGTGGGGCCACAGGCGCTTCCGTGTCGCTCTCCGCGGGAGGAAGAGTGTGCAGCAGGTTAATCTGCGAGGCGGTTACGCCCAGTACCAGACGTGCATTTTCGACCTCAACAATCACCACGCGTTCTCGCGGGCCGAGCGAGGTGCTGGCTGATACCTTGAGTCCACGCACGCTATTTCCTTTTGGGGCGAATCCCATACGCTTAATCACCCAGGCCGCCGCCAGAATGAGCGCTATAATGCCAATTAATGCGCCGCTCACTTGAATTAGCGGCGATCCGGTTGACGCGGCGGGCTGAGAAACCGTGGCCTGTGTCTTCATCATTAACGACTCAAACGACGCATACGCTCGGATGGCGTAATAATATCGGTGATACGTACACCGTATTTATCCGCCACGACGACCACTTCACCCTGGGCAATCAGGTAGCCGTTAATCAGGATATCCAGCGGCTCGCCCGCCAGCCCGTCCAGCGCGACGACCGACCCCTGCGTCAGGCGCAGCAGTTCTTTAATGGTCATTCGCGTGCGGCCCAGCTCTACGGTCAGTTTGACCGGGATATCCATAATCAGGTCGATATCCTGCATGGCGCCGCTGACATCGCCGCCGCCAAGTTGTTGGAAAACCGCGTCGGCGGCGCTTTTATTGGTGGTCGCTTTTTGCTCGTTTAACGCGTCAGCCCACAGATCATCCAATGCGCCAGTATTCTCATCGGACGGATTATTCATGTCACTCATTTGGGCTGTTCCTCATTCAGCGAATTCAAAATTGGGTTGATCAAATGTTCTACGCGTAGCGCATACTGTCCGTTTACGGTGCCATATTGGCTGGTGAGTACCGGCACGCCGTCCACATGAGCAATAATGCGGTCGGGTTTTTCAATCGGCAGTACATCGCCGGGTTTCAGCTTCAAAATCTGGGAAAGACGCAACGGAATGTCGGCAAAATTCGCCACCAGCTCCAGTTCGGAGTGCTGAACCTGGCGTACCAGGTTATCACGCCAGTTCTGATCTTCATGGCGCGAGTTTTCCAGCGGCGGGTTCACCAGCAGCTCACGCAGCGGCTCGATCATGCTAAATGGCAGACAGATGTTAAATTCACCGGTCAGATTGCCGATTTCCACATGAAACGGCGTATTGACGACGATATCGTTCGGCGAGGTGGTGATATTGGTAAATTTCACCTGCATTTCGGAACGAACATACTCCACTTCCAGCGGATTAATGGCTTTCCATGCATCGCTATAGCCTTCCAGCGCCAGTTTCAGCATACGGTTGATGACGCGCTGTTCCGTATGGGTAAACTCGCGGCCCTCGACTTTGGTCGGGAAACGACCGTCGCCGCCGAACAGGTTATCGACGGCAATAAACACCAGACTCGGCGAGAACACCACCAGCCCGGTGCCGCGTAGCGGCTTCAGGTGGATAAGGTTCAGGTTGGTCGGTACCGGCAGATTACGCGCAAATTCGTGATACGGCTGAATACGTATAGCGCCCACGGTAATATCCGGGCTGCGGCGCAGCAGGTTAAATAATCCCATCCGGAACTGGCGTGCGAAACGTTCGTTAATGATCTCCAGCGCCTGCAAGCGTTCACGCACGACGCGACGCTGGGTATTGGGATCGTAAGGGCGAATATCGCTATCGCTTGCGATACCGGGAGTGGGTTCGTCTTTAGTGTCGCTGTCGCCGTTCAACAGCGCATCGATTTCAGCCTGAGAAAGAATACTATCGCCCATATCGTTACCGCAGAATAAAAGCTGTATAAAGCACGTCGGTGACGACCTGTCTTGGTTGTCCGGCAACGAGCGGCGCGGCCAGCGTCTCTTTAATGGCGGCAATCAGTTTTTGTTTGCCTGCTTCCGTTGAGAGCTCGGCGGCATTCTGACGGGAAAACAGCAACAGCAGACGGCTGCGCACTTCCGGCAGATATTCATTTAATCGCGCGCGGGTCGCTTCGTCTTTCAGACGCAGGGTTACGCCGATATACAACACACGATCCGCATCGCCCAGATTGACGGTAAACGTATCCAGCGCAAAAAATACCGGCGCAGGCGGCGGAGCCGGTTCCGCTTTAGCGTTCGGGGTCGGTTGTTGCTGCATACGCCAGTAGCTATAACCTGCGGTTGCGCAGGCGGCGAGGGTAATCAACACCAGCAAAGGTATCCAAATCGAGCGTTTGCTCTTTTTGTTAATCGCGGAGTCAGTCATCTGATACGGGCTTCCTGTTTCGGTACTGCTTATTGGCTGATTATCCCGTGTCCTGTCCACGACAAAGCGTGGAAAAGACGCGGATAATCATGCTACCTCTGGCGTTAGGCGAAGATATCCACTGCGCCATTGCCGCGTGCGGCGGCCTGAAGCGAGGCCGGCGCCGCTAACGCTATGTCATCTTCAGCGCCAAACGCGTCCGCATGTTGGGCGCGGGCAGGCTGTTGCTGCTGCGATGAAGACTGCTGCTGTCCGGCAAAGCTTTCGCTACTGATGCTGCTTTGTCCCAACTGAATGCCGCTTTCCGCTAACTGGGTCCGCAACATGGGCAGCGCGGCTTCCAGCGCGGCGCGGACATGGCTGTGCGGCGATACCATCTGGAGCTGCGCCTGATTGTCATCCAGCTTGAGCGAAATATGCACCTGACCTAACTCTTCCGGATGTAATCGAAGCTGCGCGCTTTGCTGTCCCTGACGTGTAAATAACATGACCTGCTGACTGAACGTTTGCTGCCATTCATGGCTGCCTAACGGCGCGCTGAGAACCGGGGCTGAGGCAACAGGTAGCGGTTGCGCCGTGGCGCTGCTGAGAGTCGGCATTGCCGCGCCATGCGTTACTGGCGCGGGTGGGCTATCAACATCCACTTTCGCGCTGGTCGCGGCGGCGGCAGCAACCAGCGGCGTCAGTGATTGACCCGTGGCGCGATCGTCGCTGATGCGCGCAAACGACGCCTCTGTTTTCCCTTTTTCATGCTCGCTAAAAGAGAGCGTATGTGTCTCTTCCTGCGGCACCGATCGCATGTCGCCGCGTAAAAGTGACGGTAAGGCGATGTGATTTTCAGCCGACGTTTCTCCGGCGACAGGCGTCGCGACAGGTTGTCCGGGCAGCATGGCGAATAAGGCGCTCAGACTGGCGAGATCCTCATCGCTCAGCGCTGGCGTTTTCTCATCATGCTGCGCTGTTTTACTCAATGCGGCCAGAGCGCTGGTTTTCAACGATGGCGTTAGCGTAGACAGTAGATGTTGTGCTTGTATCAGATCCGTAAGCGTTTCATCCGTCGCATTCGCTTTTTGCGCCAGCAGGTCGGCAAGCTTCGCCGCCTGACCCGGTTCGCCATGTTGGGTCAGTAACCCTTTTGATAATTTGCCGCCTGCCGCCTGTAAATCGGCCAGCGTGATGCGGGCGTCTTTGCCCTGTACGCCGTCTGCGCCTAACGCGCCCGCCAGTAGCGCCAGAAAGTCCTCGGCTGAACCGGTGGCTTTTCCTGACGTCAGACCCGCGGTCATGTCGGTATCGGTGGTGATCAGTTGGGGCAGGGTGATCATTCGGGTTTCCTCATTGCTGCACGCTGAGCAAATTCATCCATCTTTTTCTGATCCATGCGGTTTTCAGCTAACAGCGCTGCCGCGGTTTGTCGGTCCTGTAAGGTTTGCCAGGCCTGAAGACGTTGCTTTTTTTCACACCAGCTCTTCAGCGCCATGTCAACTTTTTGCGTCCACTGCGTAAGCTGGAGGCGATGCTGCTCTATCGCCTTTTCCAGTGTCTGAATAAACTGCTGATAATTGATCCAGCGATTACTGGCGATGCCGTTGCCCATATCGGTGTTCAAATTACTGCGATACTCATTCTGATAATCGATCAGCATTTTGAGCTGTTCTTCCGCCTGTTGGCAGCCGCGACGCATTTCTCCCAGTAAACGCGCCGCGTTATCTACCTCTTTTTCGGCCAGATCTTTGAGTGTTTCCAGAGCGCCATGTTGTGCCATGATCGTCGCCCTCCTGCTTTATCACACCGTCGGGAAAATTAAATCGAGCGCCTGGAGAGAGTCCTCCCAGTCGGCCCGTTCAAAAATGCCTTGCTGTAAAAACGCTTCTAATTGCGGCCATAAGGTAATGGCTTTATCGAGCATCGGATCGCTGCCTTTGGCATAGGCGCCGACGCTGACCAGATCGCGGTTACGCTGGAAACTGGAAAGCAACTGTTTAAATAGCCGTACCCGCACATAGTGCTGCTCGGTAATGAGCGCGGTCATCGCCCGGCTGATTGACGCCTCGATATCAATGGCCGGATAGTGTCCGGCCTCCGCCAGACGGCGGGACAAGACAATGTGCCCGTCAAGAATTGCGCGTGCCGAGTCGGCAATGGGATCTTGTTGGTCATCCCCTTCGGTCAACACGGTATAAAACGCGGTGATAGAGCCGCCGCCGTGGATGCCATTACCGGCACGTTCGACCAGCGCCGGCAGCTTTGCGAACACCGAGGGCGGATAACCTTTGGTGGCTGGCGGTTCGCCGATCGCCAGCGCAATTTCACGCTGCGCCATCGCATAGCGAGTCAGCGAATCCATAATCAGCAACACATGCTGTCCGCGATCGCGAAAGTCTTCGGCGATGCGAGTGGCATAGGCGGCGCCCTGCATTCGCAGCAGCGGTGAGACATCAGCCGGGGCGGCAATCACCACCGAGCGCGCGCGACCGTCGGGGCCGAGAATATTTTCGATGAAATCTTTGACTTCGCGGCCACGTTCGCCGATAAGTCCCACGACAATCACGTCCGCCCGCGTGTAGCGCGCCATCATGCCAAGCAGAACCGACTTACCGACGCCGGAACCGGCAAATAGCCCCATACGCTGACCGCGCCCTACGGTTAACAACGCGTTGATAGCGCGCACGCCGGTATCCAACACATGTTCGATTGGCGTTCGCTGTAGCGGGTTAAACGGCGGTGTGATTAACGCGCCAGTCTCCATCGTATCCGGCGCAGGCAGTCCGTCCAGCGGTTTACCGCCGCCATCCAGCACCCGACCAAGCAGGGCCGGGCCGAGCGGTAACTGTTTGCCGCTTTGCAGACCATCGCCATGCCCGTTACGGGCGTAAACGCGGGCGCCGGGCAGAATGCCTTCGACTTCTTCCAGCGGCATTAAAAACAGACGTTGGCCGTTAAAACCGACCACTTCCGATTCCACCTCTTTGGTTTCAGGGCCGTCCTGGCGCTCAATAATGCAGGTTGCTCCCAGCGGAAGCTGGAGACCGGTGGCTTCCAGTACCAGTCCAGTGGCGCGGGTTAAACGTCCATAACGACGCACCGCCGGCAATAACGCTATTTTTGCTTCAAAGTTGTCGAGCGCGGTAAGCCAGCGGGTTAGACGCGTGGTCATCAGAGCACTCCCGGCGCCGCCAAGCGACATAACTCTTGCCAGCGAGTGGCGACACTGGCGTCCAGATCGCCCTCATCGGCAGACACTTTACACCCACCGTGATGCAGAGTCGGATCGCCACGCAACCGCCAGCCATGAAGACTGAGCGTGGCGCCCAGCATCTCTTCCACCCGCTGTAAGTCGTCCGGATGCACGCGCAACTGCGGCTTGCCGCTAAAGAGCGGCTCTTGCTGCAATAGTTGTTGGATCTGTTTAATCAGCGCTGAGTTGTCCACTGCCGGCGTTTGGCCGATGACCTGACGCGCGGCCTCCAGGGCCATTTGCATCAGCCGTGAGGCGATGACGCTATCGAGCGCGTCAAGCGTATTCTGAAACTCGCTCACTAACTGCTGCATACGGGCATGAATCGGCGCCTGCTGCGTCTGCGCCTGGGCTTGTCCTTGCTCCAGCCCCTGCGCTAACCCTTCCTGATATCCCTGTGCGTGTCCTTTTTGCCGTCCCTCCGCCAGCCCGGCGTTATAACCTTGTTCATGGGCCTGTATTTTTAGCTGCGCCAGTTCCTGCTCCAACTGTTGTTCGGCAGTGAGCTCGGGCTCTGGCGCATCTTCTGTCAAGGTAACGTTATCAGCTTCAACCGGCACAAACGTCTCTGGCGGCGGGGCGAGGTCGTCGGGGGTCCAGACTTGCCACGGCAATTCATTAGACATAGGTATCCTCGCCGCTGCCAATCACCATTTCGCCGGTTTCCGCCAGACGACGCACAATAAGCAGAATCGCTTTCTGCTCGTTTTCCACCTGAGACAGACGAACCGGGCCACGGTTGGCAAGGTCGTCGCGCAGGATATCGGCGGCGCGCTGGGACATATTGCGCAGGAACTTCTCGCGTAATGGCGGTTCGGCACCTTTCAGGGCGATCAGTAGCGACTCGGAATCCACTTCCTGCAGCAGACGCTGAATACTGCGATCGTCCACATCCACCAGATTTTCGAACAGGAACATCTCGTCGATGATTTTCTGCGCCAGTTCGCCGTCGAATTCACGCACAGCGGTAATAACCGCTTCTTCCTGCTGCGTTTTCATCAGGTTGATAATTTCCGCCGCGGTTCTTACGCCGCCCATTTTGCTGCGTTTCAGGTTCTGACCGTCGAGCAGGCCATTCAGCACTTCGGTCAACTCCGCCAGCGCCGCCGGCTGTACACCGCCAAACGTCGCGATACGCAGCATCACATCATGACGCAGACGCTCGTCAAACAGCGCCAGAATATCGGCGGCCTGGCCGCGTTTGAGGTGGACCAGAATGGTGGCGATAATCTGTGGGTGTTCGTCGCGAATCAGGTCGGCGGCGCTCTGCGGTTCCATAAAGTTGAGCGTTTCGATACCGCTGGTGGTATCGCGCGTTTCCAGAATATCTTCCAGCAGGCTGGAGGCGCGCTCTTCGCCCAGCGCTTTTATCAGTACGGAGCGTAGGTATTCGTTGGCATTGATATTCAGCGCGGCGAACTGCTCCGCTTCCTGCTCAAACTCTGACAGTACGTCCGTCAGTTGTTTGTTGGAGATCTGACGCACGTTAGCCATCGCTGTACTTAGCGCCTGTACTTCGCGGGTGGAGAGGTGTTTAAACACCTCTGCCGCCCGGTCTTCGCCAATGGTCATCAACAAAATGACGCTTTTATCGGTACCGCTAAGATTACTCATGATCGTTACTCATCCACTGGCGAATGACCAGCGCCACCACGCGCGGATCGTTGTCTGACATTTCGCGAATACGCTGACTCATCACCTCGGCGCCAAGACGCTGGTTAGCCCGACGTTGCTGGAGTTGCTCGTCTTTGCTGAGGCGTACTTCCACAGCTTCTTCGGTTTCCTGACGAACCTGCGCCTGTTCCTGCGCTGCTTTCGTTTCTTCAACGCGGCGCGTCAGCTGCGGACGTACCGCTTTGCGCCACAGAATCCAGGTCACCAACAGCACCAGTAACCAGCGACCTGCCGCGAGCAGTTGATCGATAAAGGATTGCTGTTGCCAGAAGGGCAGTTCGCCGCCGGTTTCATCCACTGCGGTAAACGGTGAATTCACCACGTTTAGCGTATCGCCGCGTTTATCGGAAAAGCCCATTGCTTCGCGGGTTAAATCCTCGATCTGTTTCATCTGATCGGCAGTCAGCGGCAGCGGTTTGCCATCCGCCAGCGTTTTGTAATTCACCACGACGGCCACTGAGAGACGCTCAATATCGCCCACATTCATTTTGGTGTGACGAATGGTACGGTCCACTTCGTAGTTGCTGGTTTCATTACGCTGCGTATTGCGCGGACCAGCGCTGTTACTGTTCGTACTGGTGCTGGTTTGTGGCGTATTCTGCGCGTTTTGCTGATTGGTCGGCGGCGTAGCGATCGGCGCCTCGTTCGGCGGCGCTGGTTGGTTCGACAGCGCGCCAGGCACGCCGCCGGGGTAGCCCGCGCCTATCTGTTCGCTAATATTCAACTGACGTGAACGCAGGGTGGCCTTCGACGCATCGCCGTTCGGGCTGTAGTGCTCTTCCGTCTGTTCTTTATTGGCGAAATCCAACTGGGCGGTTACCTGAGCGTGAACATTACCGTTACCGACGATAGGCGACAGAATGGCTTCGATACGGCGCTGGATACGGCTTTCCACATCATTAGCGAATTTTAATTGTGCGTCATTAAGGTCGCGACCGCTGGTATTGGATTGCGTAAGCAGATGACCGGATTGATCGACCAGAGTAACGTTTCCTGGCGGCAAACCGGCGACAGCGCTGGAAACCAGATGTACTACGGCGCTAATTTGTCCTTCATCCAGCGCCCGGCCCGGTTCCAGTGTGACGGTGACGGAGGCGGAAGGGGATTTTTGTTCCCGCACAAATAGAGACGGTTTTGGCATCGCCAGGTGAACGCGGGCGCTTTTTACCGGACCCAGCGTCTCGATCGTCCGGGCCAGTTCACCTTCCAGCGCGCGCTGATAATTCACCTGCTCGCTGAACTGACTGATACCGAATTTTTCCTGATCAAGCAGTTCAAAGCCTACCGCACCCCCTTTGGGCAACCCCTGCTGTGCCAGACGTAGACGCAGTTCGTGCACTTTGTCGGCTGGCACTTCAATCGCGCCGCTGCCATTGGCAAAGCGATAGGGGATATTCATCTGGGTCAACTGCGCGACGATCGCGCCGCCGTCCTGATCGGAAAGATTGCTAAATAGCGTGCGGTAATCGGGCGTTTTGGCCCACAGCACCATCGCAACGACGATCGCCACGGCAGCGGAACCCGCCACAATTAATGGAATTCGGGGATTCGCGCGTAGGCGATTAAGCCACTCGAGAGGTTTAGGTTGGGTTGCAGTCGATGCAGTCGCACTCATCTCGCACCTCGTGACTGATCGTGGACGGCGTTTTTTGCAAAGTGGAACAAGACTCACTCCCGGGTCAGCAAACTCGAAAAATTGACGGTCTCATTATTTGCGGTTTCGAATTTTTCTATGCGCTAAAAACCGAGGTTTTTTATCGTTATTTAACGCCTTTATCTTATTGACAAACTGGTAATCTCTGTTGCGTAAAAAATCATCCAGGGGAATAGCATGGCAGCAATACAGGGGATTGAAGGGGTTATTAGCCAGTTACAGGCGACGGCGGTGGCCGCGCGCGGGCAAGAAACGCACTCGCAGCCGACGGTGAGTTTTGCCGGTCAGCTACATGCTGCGCTGGATCGTATTAGCGACAAGCAGACGGAGGCGCGCGTTCAGGCTGAAAAATTCACTCTGGGTGAGCCGGGCATTGCGCTTAATGATGTGATGGCCGATATGCAGAAAGCGTCCGTCTCCATGCAAATGGGAATTCAGGTGCGCAACAAGCTGGTGGCTGCGTACCAGGAAGTAATGTCGATGCAGGTTTAAGCCAGAGCTGACAACACATCGGCAGCGAGCTCCCAGGCGTTTACATAAGTCAGTGGCTGGGAGCGTGACTTATGTAACTAGTGCGTCAGAAAGTGGATTTATTTTTTGCGAGGCGAGCTCATTTCATTGATAAGCGGGTTGCACATTGTTGCAGGGACTTATTAAAAATAGGGTACGCTTGTTTACTGACGCCATACATCCCTACCGTTCGTTCTGGCGATGTTGACATTGAGTTTGCGATCCAGAATGTTCCGGCAATGTGCGCGCCGTTGCGATAATACACGGTAAATTCTTTATTAACGCCTGGAAAATCTGTTTCATGGAGATCCAGTATATAACCATACTGGTACAGATTATCAGCGAGACAGCGGGCAATGACGCTGGGATACGCATTGACTACTGTGACGGGTGAGTAACGGGCAGCAGCAAGGCTGACGGTTACCATAAGAGAAATGAGAATAACTTTTATCATTTTTTTGACTTTTGCTGCGCATAAATAAATCTCACCTGATGGCATCAGTGAGTAAAAGTATCAATATCCGATAGTTTTTATGGTGTGGGCGAAAAATAATAATTACTTTATATTTTGGTCAAATAGTCATAAATTTTTCATCATCTCAGAAAAAATTAAAGCGGTATCTATTAATAATAGATTTATGCAGCGGCGCACAAGACAACCTTGTCTGATTTATTTTATGTGTTTTAGATTTTTGCCTGTTACGCCGTAAAAAATGTCTCCCGCCGTAACGTACAGCGGGAGCATGCGCTTATTTTTGAATCAGATAACGAATTGTTGGGCCATCCTGCTGGATATCCAGCACCGTATAGCCATGATTGCGCGCATCCAGCGGAATATTATTAATAGATTGCGGACAATCGCTCACCACTTCCAGAATCTCCCCTTTTTTTAGCTGCGGCATCGCTTCCAGAGTCGCTACCGCCGGGTACGGACAGGGTTCGCCAACCATATCAAGACGGTAATCAGGGACGATATTTTTCATGTGGATTCCTTAGCGAGAGTTAGTCCGGCGCGGCGGAAGAAACGTTTTTCCCAACCGATGATTAACATCAGCGCGGCAAATAACAACAGATACGTGACCAGCAGACCACCCAGCGGGCCGAAGGTACTCAACAGGTTCACTTTATCCCAACTGGTCGCCAGCGCGGGCGCGAAATCATCCCAGTAGTAAGCCAGGATGGTCGAACCGATGACATTGCCGAGTCCCACCCACCAGTAATGCACCTGGCCCTCTACGGCGCGGTACATCCAGCCGGTTTCGCAGCCGCCCGCCAGCACGATGCCAAAACCGAACAGCAGTCCGCCAATGACCGCATTCGGGCCTGCCCACATAATTTTAGGTGCAACGCCCAACTGCACGTAGCTGAAAATACCAATGGCGCTGACCGCCATGCCGAAAATAATCGCTTTTGCCATATGGGCGCGTCCGGAGATCCACAGATCGCGGAAGGCCGAGGTAAAGCAGATTTGCGCGCGCTCGATCAGTAGTCCAAATCCGACGCCGAACAGCATCGCCAGTCCCAGTTTCGGCTGATGCATTGCCGTTAACAGCGCCCAGCCCATCATGCCGATAAAGACCAGCATACCGAGCCTGAAACGCCGTCTTGCCTGATCCGGTTTCTGCGTCAGCGGGGAAGCCGCGGAGACCTTCTGCATTTTCACCGGTACACGAAATATCGGCAGCAGCGTAAAGCGGGCGCCGAACCAGGAGCCGATAGCGGTCGCCAGCGCAAAGAACCACGCGTGTAGGGAGAACTGCGGAATACCGGTAAAAAAGGCGGCCAGGTTACACCCCATCGCCAGACGCGCGCCGAAGCCAGCGATAATGCCTCCGACCACCGCCTGCACGATACGGATTCTGCTACGCGGCATACGCAGTTTTACGTTGTTGGCCCACAGCGCGGCGGCGAAACAGCCACCGAACATGCCGAGGATCATCATTCCGTCGATACGCGTCAGCGGCGTACCTTCCAGATGAATCAGCTTATAGTAGCCCCACTGTTCGGCATGAACGCCAAAAAGCTGTAAAATTTGCCCGCCCCAGCGGGTAAATTCGCCCGTCACGGCCCAGAAAGTACCGGTGATGCCAAAATAGTAGGTAGAGAGAATACCGGCTGCGATCACCGCAGGGGCCGGGGCCCAGAATTTAATTAACCAGGTTTGCCTGAAGTGTTGCCATGACATGTGTTTAGCCTCTGAACTCAGAAGGTGTGAAACAAGAAGTGTGCATACTACACCGATCACAGAATTTGCCCACACCTAATAAGCGGTAATCCCGACTGGATCAAATTGCGGCCAGAGCCTGGAAAGGCTGGCGGCATCAGGGCTTTAATGCCACAATTCCTCTTTCTTCTGATGCAGGATGAATGATGAAAAAAGTAGCGATCGTTGGCGCATTGCTGGTTCTGGCCGGATGCGCTGAGGTGGAAAATTATAATGATGTGGTGAAAACGCCAGCGCCGGCCGGTCTGGAAGGGTACTGGCAGTCAAAAGGCCCGCAACGTAAGCTGGTGAGTCCTGAAGCTATCGCCAGCCTGGTAGTAACTAAAGACGGCGATACGCTGGACTGTCGCCAGTGGCAGCGCGTTATTGCCCTGCCGGGTAAGCTGACCATGCTCTCCGATGATTTAACCAATGTTACGGTTAAGCGTGAGCTTTATGAGATTGAGCGCGACGGGAATACCCTGGAATATGATGGTATGACGCTGCAACGGGTCGCTCGTCCGACGCCGGAGTGCGCCGCCGCGTTAGAAAAAACGCCACTGCCGACGCCACTGCCGTAATTTTGCTTCCCGGCAGCGTTCTGCCGCCGGGAAAGTTCATCACGCGTCCTCAATAACCCACACGCTGACGCTGCCTCCGTTGCAGAAAAAAGTCGCTTCGCCTTGCTTGTTAGTTACAACATGCTCATCCCGGTTTCTCAGAAAATCACGCCAGGTCTTGTTAGCGTAATTGTCGCCGAGCAGGAGGGTTTTTTCACCGTCGTCGCCATTAGAAAGTACGACCACGCAGCCTGGGTTTTCTTTAGTACCACTGCGGCTAAAGGCAATACAGTTAGGATGATCGAAAAAGAGTGTTTGTATGCCGTGCGCAAAATGATGACGAGCGAGGATCAGCCGATCCAGTTGGTTAATGACCGGCATTTCGACCCGACGGGGCTCACCATTTTCGTTGCTATCCTCATAGCTGGCGCCGTATAAATCGGGATAGAATACCGACGGTACGCCATTTTCACGAAGCAGGATCAGCGCATAGGCTAACGGTTTGAACCAGGGTTCTACCGGGGCTTCCAGCGCCTGTAACGGTTGTGTATCGTGGTTAGCGACCAGCGTTACCGCGTGAAAAGGATCGGCTTCTACCAGCGTGCCGGTGAAAATGTGGCGCATGTCATAATCCGCGCCCTGGCGGGAGGCCTCGTGAAATTTCATCTGCAATGGCGCGTCGAACAGCATGGTTTTCCCGTCAACCTGATCGATGTACGTTTGTAGTTTATCCACTTCATACGACCAGTATTCTGCGACAATAAACAGCGGTTTTGGTGCGACGGCCTGTACATGCTCAATCCATTCTTTATAAAACCAGGCGGGTATATGTTTTACCGCGTCCAGGCGAAAGCCGTCACAGTGGGTTTGTTCCATGACCCAGCGTGCCCAATATTTAATCTCTTCCGTAACCGCATGGTTGCGAAAATCGATATTTTCGCCCATCAGGTAGTCAAAATTACCCATCTCATCATCAACCTGATTGTTCCAGCCATCGCCGGTATAGTCATTGACGATCTTAAAAATGCCGTCTTCATCGGGATTTTCGATGTGATCAATGCCGCTGAAACAGTGATAGTCCCAAATAAAGTTGGAATATTGGCCCGCGCGGGCAGGGAAGGTGTAGCGCGTCCAGCCTTCGCATTCGATGATGTTGTCATCGATTTGCGTGCGGTCATCCTGATTCACGCGCTGGACGCGAATACGTTCTTTTTCGTCTGCGCCCATTTTGTGGTTCACAACCACGTCGAGTAACACCGCAATATTATTTTTTTTGAGCGCGTCTATCGCTGCCAGTAACTGGCGTTTATCGCCGTACTTTGTCGCGACGGTGCCTTTTTGGTCAAATTCGCCGAGGTCAAATAGGTCGTAGGTATCATAGCCTACGGAATAGCCGCCGGAGGCGCCTTTACAGGCGGGCGGTAGCCAGACCATATTGATACCGATATCATTCAGCTCATCAGCACGTTCCGCCAGCTCAGGCCAGAGTTTACCGCCGTCGGGATAATACCAGTGGAAGTACTGCAATAACGTGGGGTTTTTCATCTTCCGCGCTCCAGAAGTCGTTTAGCCGACCTCTGGAGTATGGAGGAGTTTTCATACGAGACGGGAAAATATTATGAGGCGCCAGGCGCGTCTGGCACGAGTAACATACCGGAGAGACGGCCATAAGCGTTATTGAGCGATTTTTGGCGGGTGGATTGTCCGATCAAACTACTGAGTTCATCCAGTCGCTGTTGCAGCAGCCCTTTGAGGAGCTGCTCATTATCCAGCGTTTGTTTGATGTACCCGGCGACCATATCCTGAATACTTCGCGTAATGCCCGGTGGAGTTTGCTTTTCCATCACCGTTTCAATACTTTGCAGATAGGAGACCTCTTGTTGCAGTAAGAGATCCCATTCACCTCGCTGCGCAAGTTCAAGCAGCGATTGACTGAGCAGCGCAATACGCTGCCAACGGTTGATAAACTCCACGGTTGAGGTCATTAACGAGACTCCTGGAAAGATGCTTTCGGTGAAATCTGCTTCCAGGCTTCTGCAATATTGCTGAGTAACCCTTCCACTTCTTCGATGGCCTGAGCGTCGTTACGCAAGTTAGCCTGCAGTAAACGGCGAATCATATAGTCGTATAGTTCGGAAAGATTCGTCGCAATCTCACCGCCTTTTTCCTGATCGAGACCGGCTTTCAGACCGTTATCGATAATATTAATAGCTTTGCTTAACGCTTCACCTTTCGCGACAACATCGCCTTGTTCTAAAAACAGGCGAGCGCGCACCAGGGCGCTATTCGCGCCATCAAACAACATTTCAATCAACTGGTGCGGGCTGGCGCTCATCACGGCGCTTTCCACGCTGACTTGCGCATAAGCTTTGATACCGCTCGCGGTGTACATGGTGACCTCTGTTATCTGGAGTTGCTCATTGCTGTAAATTGCTGGGTCAAATAACTACTGGTGTTATTCAGTTTACTCATCATGGTATCCAGTTGGGTAAACTGGGCCTTGTAACGGGCAACGGTTTCATCGATGCTGTTGCTAACGGACAGGTATTGTTTAGTCAGGCTTTTCAGCGTGGCGTTAATGTTGTCCTGCGCATTATCAATAATGCCGTCATCCGCCAGATAACTTTTTACTTCGGTGGCAATTTTGGTGGTGATCCCCGTTTCTTTACCATCGCCCACTAGCAGCTCACGTGCTGCTGCTGTGTTATCTTTCAGTGCCTTGGACAGCTTATCATCATCAATCTTCAGTTTGCCGGAAGTCCCATCCTGGGCGATGCCAATTTCCGCCATCGTTTTGAACGCAGAGTGACTACCGCTATTGGCAAATTGTGCCCGAATCCCGGTCTGAATAGTACGAACCACACTATCGCCTAACAGAGCGCCATTTTTATCGCTGGCCTCTTCGCCCGGCTCGACAGCAGTATATTTAGTTAATGAATTAAAGGTGTCCACCAGCGAGTTATAGGCATCAACCCAGGATTTAATCGCCTCTTTCGCTTTAGTATCATCTTTCGTTACCGTCACGGTCGCGTCGGTCACTTTCTTCGTCAGGTTTAGCGTAATTCCCTGAGGGGCGTCGGTTACGGTATTGCTCTGACGCTCAATATCGATACCGTTTACGTTCAGCTTTGCATTTTCCGCCTTCACCAGCTCTTTCATGTTGCCGGTATTGGTGGTGCTGTCATAGGCGAGTAGATCGTTAAGTTTCTTATCGCCTTCCACCGTTATCTTCATCGTATTGTCGGTACCGCTATCGGCGGTAAGCACCAACTGGAATTCGTTCTCTTTGACCTTAACGATACTGGCGGAAATACCGCTGTCGGCGTCATTGATCGCATCGCGAATCGCCTCCATTGAGGTGTCGCCGTTATCCAGCTTAATTTCCAGCGGCTCTTTACGTCCCGGCTGTTCAATTTTAATTGTCCGGGACGTGGCCGACGTATCGCCCAACTGCTCTTTGGTGGTCGCGAAGGTGGTTTTTGTCGCCAGCGACTGTGCGGCGGCAAGCTGGGTTACGCTGATCTTATAAGTACCTGCGGCAGCGCCAGCGGTAGTACTGACTTTGAGATCGTCGGTAGTACTGGACGCCACGGTAGACTTAAACAGATCCGCTTTATTTAACGCGGTATTTGCCGTCTGGAATTTTTCTAATGAGCTTTTCAGTGTGCCGTAGGCAGTAAGCTTTGCCGAATTCGCGCTCTGCTGCTTGGTAATTGGCGTTAAGCGTCCTTTTTCGTTCTTTGCCAGGTCTGTCAACAACTGGTCCAACGGTAAGTTTGATCCCACACCTAATGATGAAATTGAAGCCATGCCTTCTTCCTTTTGATTGCAAACAGTAGTTAAGCGCGTTATCGGCAATCTGGAGGCAAAGTTTAATGTTAATTTTGCAAAAATAATGCGCGGAATAATGATGCATAAAGCGGCTATTTCGCAGGCTAAGAAAAAGATCGGGGGAAGTGAAAAATTTTCTAAAGTTCGAAATTCAGGTGCCGATACAAGGGTTACGGTGAGAAACCGTGGGCAACAGCCCAATAACATCAAGTTGTAATTGATAAGGAAAAGATCATGGCACAAGTCATTAATACAAACAGCCTGTCGCTGTTGACCCAGAATAACCTGAACAAATCCCAGTCCGCACTGGGCACCGCTATTGAGCGTCTGTCTTCCGGTCTGCGTATCAACAGCGCGAAAGACGATGCGGCAGGTCAGGCGATTGCTAACCGTTTCACCGCGAACATCAAAGGCCTGACTCAGGCTTCCCGTAACGCTAACGACGGTATTTCTATTGCGCAGACCACTGAAGGCGCGCTGAACGAAATCAACAACAACCTGCAGCGTGTGCGTGAACTGGCGGTTCAGTCTGCTAACAGCACCAACTCCCAGTCTGACCTCGACTCTATCCAGGCTGAAATCACCCAGCGTCTGAACGAAATCGACCGTGTATCCGGTCAGACTCAGTTCAACGGCGTGAAAGTTCTGGCGCAGGACAACACCCTGACCATCCAGGTTGGCGCCAATGACGGTGAAACCATTGATATCGATCTGAAGCAGATCAACTCTCAGACCCTGGGTCTGGATACGCTGAATGTGCAGAAAAAATATGATGTGAAGAGTGAGGCTGTTAAAAGCGGCGGTGGGGCAACACTAAGTACCACTGGTCTTAATGATGCAGCTCTTAAAACGGGTGTTGGTGGTGCAACAAGCGGTACTGCTGCCATTAAAGATAATAAAGTCTTCTTCGATGCAACTGATAATAAATATTTTATTGAAGTTGAAGGTTTAACCGCTGGCGACGCTGCTAAAAATGGTGTTTATGAAGTTAGTGTTGCAGATGATGGTACTGTTACAATGCCGGCAACCACGAAAGTGGCAGGTGGTATGCCAGCAACGGCGGCGGCAGTAACCGAAACGCAGCCAAAACCTGTAGCTCTCAGTACTGAAGTTAAAGCTCAGTTGACCGACAGTGGTATTAGTGCTGCTGATGCTGCAAAAGGTCAATTAGTCACAATGTCTTATACTGATAAAAACGGTAAGACTATTGATGGCGGTTTCGGTGTTAAAGTTGGGGCTGATATTTATGCTGCAACAAAAAATAAAGATGGAACGATCAGCATTAACACCACTAAATATACCGATAAAGACGGCAATACTAAATCCGCACTAAACCAACTGGGTGGCGCAGACGGCAAAACCGAAGTTGTTTCTATTGGTGGTAAAACTTACGCTGCAAGTAAAGCCGAAGGTCACAACTTTAAAGCACAGCCTGATCTGGCGGAAGCGGCTACCACAACCACCGAAAACCCGCTGCAGAAAATTGATGCTGCGCTGGCACAGGTTGACACGTTACGTTCTGACCTGGGTGCGGTACAGAACCGTTTCAACTCCGCTATCACCAACCTGGGCAACACCGTAAACAACCTGACTTCTGCCCGTAGCCGTATCGAAGATTCCGACTATGCGACCGAAGTCTCCAACATGTCTCGCGCGCAGATTCTGCAGCAGGCAGGGACTTCCGTTCTGGCGCAGGCTAACCAGGTTCCGCAAAACGTCCTCTCTTTACTGCGTTAATCCGGCGATTGATTCACCGACACGTGGTACACAATCAAGGCAGCGAAAGCTGCCTTTTTTAATTCCGGAGCCTGTGTAATGAAAGAAATCACCGTCACTGAACCTGCCTTTGTCACCCGCTTTTCCTGTTCTGGCTCGGCCTGTCGCGACCACTGTTGTAAGGGCTGGAAAATCACGCTGGATAAGACGACGGTCAAAAAGTATCTCGCCAGTAAAGACACGACGATTCGTACCATAGCGCAAGACCATATTATTCTGCTGAAAAAGAACAACAGCCACTGGGGGGAAATTAAACTGCCTTCCGCGCTGGGAAATTGCCCCTATCTGGATGAGGACCGTCTGTGCCGGGTGCAAAAAACGTTGGGAGCAAAGGCATTAAGTCATACCTGTTCCTCTTTCCCGCGGGCGCATCATACCTATAAAAATGAGGTAC
Organism: Salmonella enterica subsp. diarizonae; assembly: GCF_008692785.1. Classification (GTDB taxonomy): domain Bacteria; phylum Pseudomonadota; class Gammaproteobacteria; order Enterobacterales; family Enterobacteriaceae; genus Salmonella; species Salmonella diarizonae. The sequence goes on along the minus strand of NZ_VXJV01000008.1, from coordinate 264,752 downwards.
GTAACTCTCTGAGCCTTGCCTGCCCGGAGGTGACGTCCCGCATTTTAAACGACCCTGACGCGATGGCGCTTGGCGAAAAAATAATCATTCAGCAGACATTCAATACTGCGCCGTTATTTCCACCGCAGCAAAAGTTACTCAATCTGTTTTGCCTGAGTTTGATCAACCATGCCAACAGCAGTACGGAAGCCGCGCTCTATGCGTTAATTAAATTTGTCATGTATGCGCAGAAATTTGCCAAAATTGATGATGCGGCGCTGGGTGAACTGGAACAAGTGTATGCCGCGTTACTTGAGCAATTGCAGACAGGCGTGCTGGCGCAGGAGTTGATGAATATCGCGCCGGATAGCAAGGTAAAAACCTCGCTGGTATTGCAGATGCAGAACTATTTCCGCTCGCTCCCGCTTAATCGCGGCAGTATTATCCTTGATCACTACATCCAGTGTCTTCTGCGGGTGTTGACGGCGGAAGAGGGCGTTTCAATGGAGCAGAAGGTCGGCGATATTGAGACCTCGTTCGCACGTTGTTTGCAGGCGGATGAGCAGCAGGGGTGCTGGGCCTTCAGGAATTTAATTCTCTATAAAATTTGGGAAAATAATTTCCCCAATCAGCCGAATGTTGACCCGTTACGCGCGCTGTATATTATCGTGGCGGAATATGCGTTTATTAAGCTATTAACGGCGGCCAGCGTGCATGAGCGCGGGCGGCTTGAGTGGGATGACGTTACCAACATTGTGTATAGTTTTCACTCCCGCAGTCAGCATAACAGCGAGGTGGCGAAGAATTTTCATCGCCATATAGAAACGGTGCGTACTGGCGACGATCTGTCGATGATTCATCTTCTGACATAATTTTGTTCGGGGTGGGCTCTTGTGCATCCCGTTAATTCTATCTGGCTGATTTTATTCTGCTCTTTTATCCGCAAAAAAGGCGCTACAGGTTACATAAGTGAAATAACCCTTCTTTTATAGCCTTATTCCTTCGATAGAACCCTCTGCAGAAACGGATAATCATGCCGATAACTCATTTAACGCAGGGCTGTTTATCGTGAATTCACTGTATACCGCTGAAGGTGTAATGGATAAACACTCGCTGTGGCAGCGTTATGTACCTCTGGTGCGTCACGAAGCATTGCGCCTGCAGGTGCGATTGCCGGCGAGCGTGGAACTGGACGATCTGCTACAAGCGGGCGGCATCGGGTTATTAAATGCGGTCGACCGATATGACGCTTTGCAAGGAACGGCATTTACCACTTACGCAGTGCAGCGTATTCGTGGGGCGATGCTGGATGAATTACGCAGCCGCGATTGGGTGCCGCGTAGCGTCCGGCGTAATGCCCGCGAAGTGGCGCAGGCGCTGGGACAACTGGAGCAGGAACTGGGGCGTAATGCGACGGAAACCGAAGTGGCGGAACGTCTTGGCATTCCTGTTGCAGAGTATCGTCAGATGTTGCTCGACACCAATAACAGCCAACTTTTCTCTTACGATGAGTGGCGGGAAGAGCATGGCGATAGCATCGAACTGGTGACTGAAGAACATCAACAGGAAAACCCGTTACATCAACTGCTGGAGGGTGACCTGCGACAGCGGGTAATGGACGCGATTGAATCGCTGCCGGAACGCGAGCAACTGGTGTTAACGCTGTATTATCAGGAAGAGCTCAATCTGAAAGAGATTGGCGCGGTACTGGAAGTCGGCGAATCGCGGGTCAGCCAGTTGCATAGTCAGGCCATCAAACGATTACGTACCAAACTGGGTAAGTTATAGGTAGCGCATGATCGCACCCGAAAAGTGCCGCACAACGTATAGACTACCAGGAGTTCTCATGACGGTGCAGCAACCTAAAAGGCGGCCCCTGAGCCGCTATCTTAAAGACTTTAAACACAGCCAGACGCATTGCGCGCATTGTCACAAACTGCTCGACCGCATTACGCTGGTCCGTCGTGGCAAGATCGTTAATAAAATCGCCATTTCACAGCTGGATATGCTGCTTGACGACGCTGCCTGGCAGCGAGAGCAAAAAGAGTGGGTGGCGCTGTGTCGCTTTTGCGGCGATTTACACTGCAAAAAACAGAGCGATTTTTTCGATATTATCGGTTTTAAACAGTATTTGTTTGAACAAACCGAGATGAGCCATGGCACGGTGCGGGAATATGTAGTGCGTTTGCGACGTCTTGGCAATTATCTCAGCGAGCAAAACATTTCCCACGATCTGCTGCGGGACGGTTTTCTCGACGAAAGCCTGGCGCCATGGTTGCCGGAAACCAGCACCAATAATTACCGTATCGCACTGCGTAAATACCAGCAATATAAAGCGCATAAACAGATTGCGCCCAGACAGATATCCCCCTTTACCGCCAGTTCTGATATATATTAAAAAAGAATAAGATGTAGCAGAGTCGTGTTGGTGAATTGCGGTAAACCTTCTACATTAGGCTGAGTCCCCCCAAGGTTCATGAGACGTGACGATGCGCCATGGCGGGACACAGTCTATGGTCATTAACGGCAATATTCGGGGTTACTATGAAATTAGCACTGCTGGGACGTCAGGCACTGATGGGAGTAATGGCTGTGGCGCTGGTTGCGGGAATGAGCGCGAAGAGCTTTGCCGATGAGGGTTTGCTGAACAAAGTTAAAGAACGCGGCACGCTACTGGTAGGGCTGGAAGGCACCTACCCGCCGTTTAGCTTTCAGGGCGACAACGGCAAATTAACCGGTTTTGAAGTCGACTTCGCCGAGGCGTTAGCAAAACATCTGGGCGTTAAAGCGTCGCTGAAGCCGACCAAATGGGACGGAATGCTGGCGTCGCTGGATTCTAAACGTATTGATGTGGTGATAAACCAGGTCACGATTTCAGACGTCCGCAAGAAAAAATATGATTTCTCTACACCTTATACTGTCTCCGGCGTTCAGGCGCTGGTGAAAAAAGGGAATGAAGGCACGATCAAAACGGCTGCCGATCTGCAGGGCAAAAAAGTAGGCGTCGGGCTGGGTACTAACTATGAAGAGTGGCTACGTCAACATGTTCAGGGCGTGGATATCCGTACCTACGACGATGATCCTACGAAATACCAGGATCTGCGCGTAGGCCGTATTGACGCGATTTTAGTCGATCGTCTGGCGGCGCTGGATCTGGTGAAAAAAACCAAAGGGACGCTGGCTGTCACCGGTGATGCTTTTTCGCGTCAGGAGTCCGGGGTTGCATTACGTAAAGGTAACGAAGATTTGCTGAAGGCGGTAGATAACGCGATTGCGGAAATGCAAAAAGATGGCACCTTAAAAGCGCTTTCCGAAAAATGGTTTGGCGCTGACGTGACCCAATAATCCTCTACGTTGCCTGGCAGGCAGAGCGCCGCCGGGCAATACCCATCTCATACTATGTCAGCAAACGGAGGCGCGTTAATCGGCGCCTTTTTTATTTCCGTTGAATCAACGTGCATAATAAAAAGAACACACGACAACACTACCGGAGGCTTAATGCCACTACATCACTTAACGCGCTTCCCTCGTCTGGAGTTTATCGGCGCGCCTACCCCGCTCGAATACCTGCCGCGGTTGTCTGATTATCTTGGCCGTGAGATTTACATTAAGCGCGATGACGTTACGCCCATTGCGATGGGCGGTAATAAACTGCGCAAGCTGGAGTTTCTGGTGGCCGACGCGCTGCGGGAAGGGGCGGATACGCTGGTAACCGCAGGGGCGATTCAGTCGAACCATGTCCGTCAGACGGCGGCGGTCGCGGCTAAATTGGGACTGCATTGCGTCGCCTTACTGGAAAATCCTATCGGTACTACCGCGGAAAATTACCTGACGAATGGTAATCGCCTGTTACTGGATTTATTTAATACGCAAATTGAGATGTGCGATGCGCTGACCGATCCGGATGCGCAACTTCAAACGCTGGCGACGCGCATTGAAGCGCAAGGGTTCAGGCCCTATGTGATTCCCGTTGGCGGCTCCAGCGCGCTGGGCGCAATGGGATACGTAGAGAGCGCCCTGGAAATCGCCCGGCAGTGTGAAGAGGTCGTCGGACTCTCTTCGGTGGTGGTGGCTTCCGGCAGCGCAGGTACGCACGCCGGGTTAGCCGTCGGGCTGGAACACCTGATGCCTGATGTCGAACTGATTGGCGTGACCGTTTCTCGTTCTGTCGTCGAGCAGAAACCAAAAGTGATTGCCTTGCAGCAGGCTATTGCCGGTAAGCTGGCGCTGACGGCGACGGCGGATATTCATTTATGGGATGACTATTTTGCTCCAGGTTACGGCGTGCCAAATGACGCGGGGATGGAGGCGGTGAAACTGCTGGCGCGTCTGGAGGGGGTACTGCTGGACCCGGTATATACCGGCAAAGCGATGGCGGGTCTGATAGACGGCATCAGCCAGAAACGCTTTAACGATGACGGGCCGATTCTCTTTATTCACACCGGTGGGGCGCCTGCGCTGTTTGCCTACCATCCTCATGTATAATCTCCAGGTAATCAACGCGAATGCAAGAAAGTATCCAACTGGTTATTGAATCGCTGCCGTATTTGCTTAAAGGCGCCGTATTTACCCTGCAACTGAGTATTGGCGGTATGTTTTTCGGCCTGCTGCTGGGATTTGTGCTGGCGCTGATGCGGATGTCGCCGCTATGGCCGGTTCGCTGGCTGGCGCGCTTTTATATCTCGATTTTTCGCGGTACGCCGCTTATCGCCCAGCTATTTATGATCTATTACGGCCTGCCGCAATTTGGTATTGAGCTGGACCCTATTCCGGCGGCGATGATTGGTTTATCGCTCAATACCGCGGCTTACACGTCTGAGACGCTGCGCGCGGCGATCTCGGCTATCGACAAGGGACAATGGGAAGCGGCGGCGAGTATTGGCATGACGCCGTGGCAAACGCTACGCCGCGCTATTTTGCCGCAGGCGGCTCGCGTCGCGCTTCCACCATTGAGCAACAGTTTTATCAGTCTGGTGAAAGATACATCGCTCGCCGCGACGATTCAGGTGCCGGAGTTGTTTCGCCAGGCGCAGTTAATTACCTCGCGAACGCTGGAGGTGTTTACCATGTATCTGGCTGCGTCGTTAATCTACTGGCTGATGGCGACCGTCTTATCGGCACTGCAAAACTATTTTGAAAACCAGCTTAACCGCCAGGAGAGAGAGCCAAAATGAGTGCGATCCAAGTCACCAACCTGGTCAAAAAATTTCATGGTCAAACGGTGCTGCACGGTATCGACCTTGAGGTGAAGCCCGGAGAAGTCGTCGCCATTATCGGCCCGAGCGGCTCAGGGAAGACAACGTTATTACGCAGCATTAACCTGCTGGAACAACCGGAAGCGGGCACCATTAAAGTGGGTGACATTGTCATTGATACCGCCCGCCCATTAAGCCAGCAGAAAGGGCTGATTCGCCAGTTGCGCCAGCATGTCGGCTTTGTCTTTCAGAGTTTTAACCTGTTCCCGCATCGTACTGTGCTGGAAAATATCATTGAAGGTCCGGTGATTGTAAAGGGGGAGCCGAAAGCCGACGCGACGGCGCTGGCGCGGGAACTGTTAGCCAAAGTCGGATTGGCCGCAAAAGAGACCCGCTATCCGCGTCGTTTGTCGGGCGGGCAACAGCAGCGCGTGGCGATTGCGCGCGCGCTGGCGATGCGCCCGGAAGTGATTCTGTTTGATGAGCCCACTTCGGCGCTTGATCCTGAATTAGTTGGCGAGGTGCTCAATACGATTCGCCAGCTGGCGCAGGAAAAGCGCACAATGGTGATTGTCACTCACGAAATGGGCTTTGCGCGCGACGTGGCTGACCGGGCAATATTTATGGATCAGGGGCGAATTGTTGAGCAAGGGCCTGCGAAAACCTTATTCGCTGATCCTCAACATCCGCGTACCCGCCAGTTCCTTGAGAAATTTTTAATGAAATAATGCCTTTTCAACGCTCGCCCGAATTAACCGTGCTTCGGGCGAGCGCAATGAATAATTATGAACTAATTCTGCCAGAATATTAGCTACTCCCTCAGGCGCAAGCAGAAAACTGTAATGCCGCTCAAGTATTCTACGATTCGTCCGATATTTCTTACATATAAACGCTATTTATGTGTTAATTTGAATCATTCATAATAATGATTATCAATATCAAAGGCGTGACCACAAAATATGCAGGAAAATGATTTCTTCACCTGGCGACGCGCAATGCTGTTACGCTTTCAGGAGATGGCGACAGCAGAAGATGTTTATACTGAATTGCAATATCAGACACAGCGGCTGGAATTTGATTATTATGCACTATGTGTTCGTCATCCCATTCCCTTTACCCGGCCTAAAATATCGCTTCGTACCACTTATCCTCAGGCGTGGGTAACGCATTACCAGTCCGAAAACTATTTCGCGATCGATCCGGTATTAAAGCCGGAAAATTTCAGGCAGGGCCATTTACATTGGGATGACGTGCTATTTCATGAGGCACAGGCGATGTGGGATGCAGCCCAGCGTTTCGGATTACGCAGAAGCGTAACCCAGTGTGTGATGTTGCCGAATCGGGCGCTGGGCTTTTTGTCTGTCTCTCGTGGCAGTCTGCGTTGCACCTCCTTTACCTACGATGAAGTGGAACTGAGGTTGCAACTGCTGGCGCGGGAGAGTCTTTCGGCGCTGACAAGACTGGAAGACGACATGGTGATGGCGCCGGAGATGCGTTTCAGTAAACGTGAGAAAGAGATTTTGAAGTGGACAGCGGAGGGGAAGACCTCATCGGAGATCGCTATTATTCTGTCGATTTCTGAAAATACCGTTAACTTCCATCAGAAAAACATGCAGAAGAAATTCAATGCGCCGAATAAAACGCAGATTGCCTGCTACGCTGCGGCGACAGGTCTGATATGACGCGTTGACGATTCTTCACGTCAGACGCGAAACCGGCTGAAAGCAACGCTAACAGCCGGTTTTTTACTACTGGCGGTAAGCCTGTTTAATTTGCTTAACCGTACTGGAAAATACCGCCGCTTGTGCTTCATCATCCATCTGCGCGATCTGTTTTTCCATTTTAAGAATCACGCGGCCTGCATCGGCCTGGCCCATCGCCTGCAGCATCAGCGTTAACATGGCTTTCAGGCAGTTGACTTCAGTAGCCAGTTCTTGATTATTCTCAGCGGTGGAAAAATCAGGCGTACTCATTTATTTTCCTCGTTATGTTTCAGTGAAAATGTGCGATAGCAGATGTTAAGGCGGCGGAGTATACCATAAGCTACGCTAAAAATAGCAGTGGTTGTTTTTTGATCAAAAAGCCGAAGATTTACCCATAAAATAAACGTTGCTGCGTGATGCATATATTTTCTTCATTCTTTGTTTATTACGCGTATTTCACTCGTTAATTATTGTTACAAAGTTGATTTCCTAATTAGTGTTTAGACAGCGGAACGTGAAATTTTTGTCACCATTATGAAATACCTGACTGAGGCGGTTGCGCCAGAAGGGGCTACAGCACTGGCGGTTTCCGCATGACGTACAACATAATTTCCAAAAACGAGAGCAAAATCGAATAGCCGGCGTTTTTTTACGTTTCAAAGTTGAGATAAAACCAGCTAATATAAGGGCGATTAACTATCAGTAGCGTTATCCCTATTCTGGAGATATTCCTTTGATCAACGTTCTTCTTGTTGATGACCACGAACTGGTGCGCGCAGGGATACGACGCATTCTTGAAGATATAAAGGGCATTAAAGTTGTCGGTGAAGCGTGCTGCGGAGAGGATGCGGTAAAATGGTGCCGTACTAACGCCGTTGACGTTGTGCTGATGGATATGAACATGCCTGGTATCGGCGGCCTTGAGGCGACGCGTAAAATTGCCCGATCGACAGCGGATATCAAAGTGATCATGCTGACCGTCCATACGGAGAACCCGTTGCCCGCCAAAGTGATGCAGGCTGGCGCAGCAGGCTATCTCAGTAAAGGTGCCGCGCCTCAGGAGGTGGTGAGCGCTATTCGTTCGGTGTATACCGGACAACGCTATATCGCTTCCGATATTGCCCAACAGATGGCGCTCAGTCAGATCGAGCCTGCAAAAACGGAAACGCCGTTCGCCAGTTTGTCTGAACGCGAGTTGCAGATTATGCTGATGATCACTAAGGGTCAGAAGGTCAATGAGATTTCAGAACAGCTTAATCTCAGTCCTAAAACGGTGAACAGCTATCGCTATCGTATGTTCAGTAAATTAAACATTCATGGTGATGTTGAGCTGACTCACCTGGCAATCCGCCATGGCCTGTGTAATGCGGAGACGTTAACAAGCCAGTGAGTGAAATGTTTGACGCAAAGGCGTTCCTGAAAACCGTTACCAGTCAACCCGGCGTCTATCGTATGTATGACGCTGGTGGTACGGTTATTTATGTCGGCAAAGCGAAAGACCTGAAAAAGCGTCTTTCCAGCTACTTTCGCAGCAACCTGGCTTCGCGTAAAACCGAAGCGTTAGTCGCGCAAATTCAACACATTGATGTCACGGTAACGCATACCGAAACGGAAGCGCTGCTACTTGAACATAATTACATCAAGTTGTATCAACCGCGTTACAACGTGTTGTTGCGTGATGATAAATCCTATCCTTTTATTTTCCTGAGCGGCGATACTCATCCACGTCTGGCGATGCACCGTGGCGCCAAACATGCGAAAGGCGAGTACTTCGGTCCGTTTCCTAATGGCTATGCTGTGCGGGAAACGCTGGCGCTGTTACAGAAAATTTTCCCTATCCGCCAGTGCGAAAACAGCGTGTATCGCAACCGTTCGCGTCCTTGCCTGCAATACCAGATTGGCAGGTGTTTAGGCCCATGCGTTGCAGGACTGGTCAGCGAGGAGGAGTACGCGCAACAGGTGGAGTATGTCCGGCTGTTTTTGTCCGGCAAAGACGACCAGGTGTTAACACAGTTGATTGCCCGGATGGAAAAGGCCAGCCAGAATCTGGCATTTGAAGAGGCGGCGCGTATTCGCGATCAGATTCAGGCGGTACGCCGTGTTACGGAGAGACAGTTTGTCTCCAATACGGGCGACGATCTCGACGTTATCGGCGTGGCTTTTGATGCCGGTATGGCCTGTGTGCATGTGCTGTTTATTCGCCAGGGTAAGGTGCTGGGCAGCCGCAGTTATTTTCCAAAAGTGCCTGGCGGTACGGAACTGGGCGAAGTGGTGGAAACCTTTGTCGGCCAGTTTTACCTGCAGGGTAGCCAGATGCGCACGCTACCGGGCGAGATACTACTCGATTTTAACCTGAGCGATAAAATGCTGCTGGCCGATTCGTTGTCGGAACTTGCCGGACGGCGTATTCATGTCCAGACAAAGCCGCGCGGCGATCGCGCCCGTTATCTCAAGCTGGCGCGGACCAACGCGGCGACGGCCTTAACCACTAAACTTTCGCAGCAGTCCACCGTCACGCAGCGTTTGACCGCGCTGGCGACGGTGTTAAAACTTCCTGCGGTCATGCGAATGGAATGTTTTGACATCAGCCATACCATGGGGGAGCAAACGGTCGCATCCTGCGTGGTATTTGACGCTAACGGGCCATTACGCGCCGAGTATCGTCGTTATAATATCGCGGGCATCACGCCGGGTGATGACTACGCGGCGATGAATCAGGTGCTACGTCGACGTTATGGCAAGGCCATAGAAGAAAGTAAGATTCCGGACGTAATTCTGATCGACGGCGGAAAAGGGCAACTCGCCCAGGCGAAAGCCGTTTTCGCTGAGCTGGATGTTCCCTGGGATAAGCATCGCCCGTTGCTGCTCGGCGTTGCCAAAGGCGCGGACAGAAAGGCCGGGCTGGAAACGCTTTTTTTTGAACCGGAAGGCGAGGGGTTTAGCCTGCCGCCAGACTCCCCAGCGCTGCATGTCATTCAGCATATTCGCGATGAGTCGCACGATCACGCGATCGGCGGGCACCGTAAAAAACGGGCGAAGGTAAAAAACACCAGTACGCTGGAAACTATTGAAGGCGTTGGGCCTAAACGCCGTCAAATGCTGCTGAAATATATGGGCGGTTTGCAAGGACTACGTAACGCCAGCGTAGAAGAAATTGCAAAAGTGCCGGGTATTTCGCAAGGTCTGGCAGAAAAGATCTTCTGGTCGTTGAAACATTGAGGCCACTGTAGCAACATAGGGGTAATTTCACTGACAACAGATAGTTACCCGTCACTATGCAATTTAATATCCCTACGTTGCTCACGCTGTTTCGCGTCATCCTGATTCCATTCTTTGTCGTGGTGTTTTATTTGCCGTTCGCCTGGGCGCCGATGGTCAGCGCGCTGATTTTCTGTATTGCCGCTATTACCGACTGGTTTGACGGCTTTTTGGCGCGACGCTGGAACCAGAGTACGCGTTTCGGCGCCTTCCTCGATCCCGTTGCCGACAAGGTGCTGGTGGCGATCGCCATGGTGCTGGTCACCGAGCATTATCATAGCTGGTGGGTGACGTTACCTGCGGCGACGATGATAGCCCGCGAAATTATTATTTCTGCTCTGCGTGAATGGATGGCGGAGCTGGGCAAACGAAGTAGCGTAGCGGTTTCCTGGATCGGTAAAGTCAAAACTACCGCGCAGATGGTGGCGCTGGCGTGGCTCTTGTGGCGTCCGAATATCTGGGTGGAGTATGCGGGTATCGCGCTTTTCTTTGTCGCAGCAGTGTTAACGTTGTGGTCCATGTTGCAATATTTGAGCGCAGCACGTGGAGATTTGCTTGATCAGTGATCGTTTCGCCGCAAATTTCAGCAAACGATCATGAGTGACGAAAAATATCGTTGACTCAGTGCGTCAGGTAAGTAGAATGCAACGCATCGAACGGCAGCACTGATTGCCAGACGATAACAAAATCAAGTGATTAACAAGTTGCTTGATAATGCGGGAATAGCTCAGTTGGTAGAGCACGACCTTGCCAAGGTCGGGGTCGCGAGTTCGAGTCTCGTTTCCCGCTCCAGTTTAAAAGCATTGGCGTAAAGCGGATGCTGGATGAAAAATTTGGCGCGTTAACAAAGCGGTTATGTAGCGGATTGCAAATCCGTCTAGTCCGGTTCGACTCCGGAACGCGCCTCCAATTTTTCCCGAGCCCGGATGGTGGAATCGGTAGACACAAGGGATTTAAAATCCCTCGGCGTTCGCGCTGTGCGGGTTCAAGTCCCGCTCCGGGTACCATGGGAAAAACAAGAATAATCAAAGCAATAAGCAGTGTCGTGAAACCACCTACGGGTGGTTTTTTTGTGCCTTTAATTCACACGCCGGTCATGAGCGTGAACTTTCCAGTGCTATTCACAGTAAAAAACATTGGTAGCGGCATTTCTGCCAGTATAGCAGTTATCGTGTTACCGCCCTCCAGGACCATGCTGGCAAATACTAAACGTCAGGTAAATCAGCCGGTAAAATTCATTAATCTGTATAAAAAATACTGATATGTTTTATTCCTGATTTATGAAGAGGGTAGATATGCCAGTGAAATATACCGATAATGCAAAATTCTTTATTAGCTTCATTAATATTGGAATTGTAGGTTGCACTTTTCTACTCTTTTTTATTTTATATGAACCTGATACGGAAGTTGTAACCCATGTTTTTCCGGGTGAGTATTCATCTTCTACGTGTGATGCGCGTAATTTTATCGGCTACGTCGATGCAAATGATTTTGCAGGATATATAAAAATAGCAGAATCGACACGCTACAGTATGTATTGTCTGAAAAAAACGGGGGCTGGTCAGTGGGGTATTTATGCAAATTAAACGAGTATATCGCTACATAATGGATGTTTTTTGCACAATTTAATTAAAGGTAAATAGCAGACTAACATTCATCATAAGATAATGTGATTGGCGTCATGCTTTAATCACGTTTTGCAATAATGTCTTAATAACAGGTCAACTACAGACAATTTTAGGTTTTCGTAAATGGTGATTTTGGTCAGTCTCTATATTGTGCTTTCCCTACGTTACGGAGATGATGATGCAAAACAAAGCCTGGGCCGTTTTATTGATGCCGCTGTGCCTTACCGCTTGTCACCAGACGACGTACCGACCAACGACCAAAGGTGAAATCCCCGCGGGGAGTTATATTGACCCAACAAAAACGCGCTTTCCGTTAGCGGATTATTCACAGTCGGTCGATAAATGGATACCTCCGGACTTGGCTGATTACACTATTCCGGTTATTGATAGTGCTACCCAACAACGCTACTTTAGCGCACTGAAATCCCATTATTTCGGAATGGACAGTGAAGCACACTCGCCGTGGAATGTTTTTTATATCACCACGTTGCTGAAAAAAAACGCAGGGCAGGCCCGGGATGCCAGTATTAAGCAGTTCCTTAGCGACGGCAGTGCTTATTGGGGGGAAAATTTCAGATTGTATTCCTCACACTGGAAAGCGGGGGTAAGAGGGAATGCGGATACGCAGATTGATGATATATATCATGCCTCCCGACGTGGCATTATGGTCAGAGAGAGTTTAGTCAGAGCACTACCAACGGACGATCCGCTCTTTAACGATCCCCGTCGGGCGGGCGAGGGGTACCCTTTTGATAATTTACAAATGTCTTCGCTGCGCCCCGGCACGCCGGTCTATACGCTAACGGAGAGCAAAGACCAACGTTGGCAATATGTCGTTTCACCGGCGGTAACAGGTTGGGTTCATAGTGAGGATATTGCCAGTGTGGATCAGAAATTTGTAACCCAGTGGGTTTCGCTCGCTCATAAGCAACTGGGAGCATTTATCAACTCGCCAGTTTCTGTCCATGCCGCAGGCGTCTATTATTTCACCGGGCGACCGGGCACTATTTTACCGTTCCGGAATCAACGAGCGGGTCTTTTCCTGATTGCGGCGCCAGTTCGCGACAGCAATGGTCGTGCGTCTATCCATTGGGTCTGGCTAAGTGACAAAGAGTTTACGGCTATGCCGTGGAAAATGACGCCGGAAAATATTGCCGTATTAATGAAATCAATGGGCGGCACCCCCTACGGCTGGGGAAATTTTAACTTTTATAATGATTGTTCAGCCGAAATCCGCAGCCTGATGATGCCGTTTGGCATATTCCTACCCAGACATTCAACCGCGCAGGTAGAGGCTGCTGGACGAGTCGTCGATCTCAGCAGTAAAAGCACCCAAATGCGGATCGATTATCTCACCAGGTACGGAAAACCGTTTACTACGCTGGTCTATATTCCAGGGCATATTATGCTGTATATCGGTAACACAACCATGAACGGGCAGGTGGTACCGGTCACTTATCAAAATATCTGGGGATTGCGCCCGAACAATGCCAATAGCCGGAGCATTATCGGCGAGGCAGTATTTTTCCCACTACTCCATTTTTATCCTGAAAATCCTGAACTGGTATCGCTGGCTGGTAAGGTTCTGTTTAAACTTGGTTATATAGAATAAGGTTGACAGGCTGTGCTATCGCGGAATACGTGATTGAGGCAACTGTGCGCAGTGGATATAAAGATGGTATCCCTGTAAACTGTATCTGAAAAAGGTATGCGCTATAGTGCGGTCTGTTTATTTGAAATACTATCTGGAGTTGATTCTGGATGTGGTCATGAGCCTCACACATTGAAGTGAGAGTTATTGTTAGCGGTATCTGGCTGGAGGCTGGGTGGTAAAAAGACGTAGTTTATTGCATTTTAATAACCGTACCCGGTCGGAGCGCGATCTTGGGGATCTGGTCACTAAAGTTTTTGAGAAAGCGGCGAAAAAAGAACCGCAACCGCTATACACATTTAGCCTGCCGTTGCTGAGTGTGCAGGATGAGATCCGTGCTTACTGTAAGAAAAAAAATATCAAAATAGGGTATGATACTCTGTTTATGGAAATAACCTTTTCTGCTGACAGAGAAGCGGTAGACGAACTCATCAAACACTTTTTTACTGAAAATAAGCTCTATTTAAGAGGACGATTTTATCTGTCCGCGGCGGTGGTATAAGTTAGCATGAGTATAATATAGCGAGAAACATTTAGAATGCCTGTCCCGTCTTGCGCACCGCCAGCATAGCGATTATTACACTGAGTAAAGAATGTCTGATTTCAATAAGGGAAGAGGATGTTGTACTCATATAGGACAGTGACGCCCCCGCCGTTATGAGAAATATGCAGTGGAGAGTATCTCATGGTAGAGAATGCGCGGGCAATGACCGTCGCGAACGCGAGTTCAGATGCCTGGCTTTTATGTGGATTTGAGCGCTTCTTAGCGGAAAACCTGCGTCCCGATCCTCCTTTTGTGCGTTAACTTCCGGAATCCTCCCCATTTCGTGTTAATCTGGCCCCTGATGGTTGCCATCCAAACTGCCTGCAAAAATTATTTTTATCCGCTGCAATGTAAGAGAGCCACAGGCGGAAGTCATCACTGAGGAAAAGCGTTATGAAAATGGAACCATTAAATGAGAACGAGCTGGAATGGCTGGATGATGTGTTGACGAAATACAATACCGATCAGGCCATTCTGGATGTCGCGGAACTGGACGGTTTGATTACTGCGGTACTGAGTTCTCCGCGTCCAATTGAGCCGGAGCAGTGGCTGGTAGCGATATGGGGTGGACCCGCGTACGTACCGCGCTGGACATCTGAAAAAGAAATGACGCGATTTATGGACCTGGTGTTCCAGCACATGGCGGACACAGCCGCCCGGCTTGAAGACTATCCAGAACAGTTCGAGCCGCTGTTTGGCCTGCGAGAAGTTGATGGCCATGAACTAACGATTGTTGAAGAATGGTGCTTTGGTTATATGCGTGGAGTGTCGCTGTCCGACTGGTCAGATTTGCCAGATACGCTAAAACCGGCTCTGGAAGCGATTGCATTACACGGCACTGAAGAAAACTTTGACCTGCTGGATAAAATGAGCCCGGAAGCGTTCGATAAAAGCGTTGACGCTATCCGTATCGCGGCGCTTGAGCTGCATGCCTGGTGGATGGCGCATCCGCAGACTACGCCGCTACAGATGCCGGTAAAAGTAGAGGTGAAAGTGGGGCGTAACGATCCTTGTCCATGCGGGAGCGGCAAAAAATTTAAGCAGTGCTGCCTGCATTAATTCCTCATAAACGACATAGCGTGATGATTATCGAGCCTGGATGGGGTCCGGGCCCGGTAATCTTTTCCTGGCATTAACCTGGATCGGGCAGGAATCCCATTGCGATCGAAAACTGGACGCCAATCACGACAATGCCGCAGATAAACACCAGCGCCAGCGCCGGGGTGCCGCCTGCCACACGATATCCCGCCTGAGAATTCTGTTTGCGGCATTGCCAGACCAGCATGGCAGGGATTAGCAGTGCCAACACTGCCAGCGCCACGCCGGCATAGCCTAATGCCATCACAAATCCGCGTGGGTAGAAAAGCGCAAACGCCAGCGGCGGCAGAAAGGTAATCAGCCCGGTTTGCATACGCCCGAACACCGTACTGCGACGCTGGAATAGATCGGCCAGGTAATCAAATAATCCTAGCGCTACGCCCAGAAAAGAGGTTGCCAGCGCCAGATCGGCGAACAGGTGGACCGCCAGTTCGACATGTGGGGAAGCGACCACTTCTCTGAGCGCCTGCAGCAGACCATTTAACCCGGCATGGCTGGCTAGCAGCCCTCTGAATGTCGGCGAGTCGATGCTTCCCAGCGTGGCAAGCTGCCAAAAAATATAGGCCACTAACGGAATGGCGCTGCCCGTCATAAAGACCCAACGCAGCTTGTGAATGTTGCCGTTCATATAACTTACAATACTCGGTACACTTCCGTGAAAACCAAAGGAGGTGAAAATGACCGGTATTGCAGATAATGCCAGTCCCTGCTGTAAAGGAAGCGTAAGAAGATTTACTTTATGAATATGTGGTGTTAGCAACGCAAGCATGATGACCAGAAAAATGATCTTCGCGCTAAACAGAAAGCGGTTAAAAAGATCGACCAGCGAGGTACCCACACACACCACACCACCGGCAACAAAGGTGAACAGCAGCACACCGGCGGCAGGAGAGAGCGTGGCGCCGACCCAGTTGTTAATACTGGACGCCAGTAATTCACCGGCTCCGGAAATGTAGGCGGCGGTGAGCGCATACATTAAGAACATCATGCTGAATCCCGTAAGCCACTGTCCGTAACGTCCAAGATAGCGTTTTGCCAACGAGCCCAGCCCGGTATCCGCCGGAACATGTTGATACACCTCCAGTAATAGTAACGCGGTATAACACATCAGCGCCCACAGTCCAATCAACAATCCCAGCGTAACGCTGAAACCAACGCCAGCCGCTGCCAGCGGCATTGCCAGCATCCCGGCGCCGATAGTGGTGCCTGCCACGATAAAAATACTGCCCAGAGTTCTGTTTTTCACGCTTTCTACTACCCCGGTAAAAAAGAACGGTGATATCCGCGGCGCAGGGTAAGCCATTACGCTATTTTCGTCAAATGGCCGTTACAATGTGTGTACTGTAAATTTTACAGTTCCGGGCATAAAAGCGAATATGGGAAGAGACGCGTACAACCACCGCAAACCTGCGCTAGCGCAAAGTCGCTCGCACAAGGACACATTAGGCTACGGGTTTTATTCAGGAGGGGTTATGGATTCCATTCATGGTCACGAGGTGCTCAACATGATGATTGAGTCTGGCGAGCAGTATACGCATACTTCGCTGGAGGCGGCAATTAAAGCGCGCTTTGGCGAGCGGGCACGATTTCACACCTGTTCAGCGTCAGATATGACGGCGGCGGAACTGGTCGCGTTTCTGGCGGCGAAAGGAAAGTTTATTGCCGTGGATGGCGGTTTTTCAACGCATGAGAGTAAGATCTGCCGCCATTAATACACCACGGTGAGAGTTCGTCTCACCGTGTAAGGACGTGTTGGATTAATTTTGCGTATCCAGTGTTGAGAGTTCTTTATCAATGAAATAAAGCCCTTCGCCGCTTTTTCCCGCCAGCGTTAATTTATCAATAATGGATTTGAATAATTTTTCTTCTTCATGCTGTTCTGCCACATACCACTGTAAGAAATTAAATGTCGGATAATCCTGGCTGGTCATTGCGGCATGAGCCAGTTCATTAATTTTTTGCGTAATAAGTTGCTCATGCTCATAGGTCGCGCGGAACAGTTCATCCAGTGAGGCGTACTCAGCGAAGGGCGAAGAAACGGTATTAATGCGCGGCAGACTTCCGGTATCGGTAAGGTAGTCGAACAGGCGTTGCATATGCGTCATCTCTTCTTGCGCATGGCGACGAAGAAATGCGGCGGCGCCTTCAAAACTGTGATAGCTGCACCACGCGCTCATCTGTTGATAGAGCAGTGAGGAATACAGCTCCAGATTCATTTGCTCATTCAGCTTGTCGATCATTTCTGTTTTCAGCATGGTTCCGCTCCACAAATAGCAAAAGATATACAGTGATGTGGCGCCACTATAATTTGTTATTTTATTATTTGCAAAAGGTAAAATATTAAAATTAATTATTAAAAATACGAATGGGAATAAAACGCATTAGCACCATTGTGTACTCTAAATAATTCAGGTTGCAGGCAGGCGGCGCGGCGAATCCCAGAGGGGGGACATAATTAAGTGGCTGGGGAAACGAGGAAAGCCAACGCACATGCCGCTTGAAGTATGACGAGTATATAAATAAAGGAAAGCCAGCACCTTCATGCTGGCAATAGCGACCATGCACTATCCTCCATTGTACATGGTGTCGGCGTTAAGCCAGCAACCTTAATAATAAAGCGGCATGATTTGCGGGACGGCTACGCCCCGGCACTGCCAGGAGAGGGTAAATCGGGTGTTCAGGCACAAAGAGCCCGCATAAATGCTACAGGTTCCTACCGGCTGACCAAACGACACGGCATCGGCATAGCCCATCTGCTGGCATTCGCGAGTTGCGGTCCCGTGAGAAACATAGTCGTCTGTCCGTGACGTAAAAAATAGCGGCTGGTTATACGTCAGGCGCACAATGCCGCTTATCGGGCTGGCTTCGCTGACCTGCGCTTGTCGAGTAATGGTGCACCCCGTCAGGGCTAGCAGTGAAAGAGTAAAAATAAGAGGCTTCATAAAATCGCTCCGACAGTTCGGTATCGGACCATGCTACCTCGTGTCTTTCACCGTCAATGGCTGGAATAACTTACGGATTCGCCTTGATTAAAGGTAACGGCAGGAGATTTACAGCGGGAGCAGAAAATGTGTGAGCGCCTTTTTATTTTTTAAAACTTGGTTTCATTAAATTTGAAAGTATGTTTGTAAGCGTGTAGTGTAGGCGAAACGTCATGATTTACGCAGGCGCGATCGCCTGCATTCAGGAGGAACACCATGAAAATCGCATTGATGATGGAAAACAGCCAGGCCAGCAAAAACGCCATCATTTATAACGAACTTAGCGCTGTCGCCGATGAAAAGGGATTTCCCGTTTTTAACGTCGGTATGTGCGACGAAAATGACCATCATCTGACGTACATTCATTTAGGCATTATGGCGAGTATTCTGCTTAATTCAAAAGCGGTTGATTTCGTCGTTACCGGCTGCGGTACCGGTCAGGGCGCGCTCATGTCGCTAAATATTCATCCTGGTGTCATTTGTGGCTATTGCATCGATCCGGCAGATGCTTTTCTGTTTGCGCAGATCAACAACGGTAATGCGTTGTCCCTGCCATTTGCGAAAGGCTTTGGCTGGGGCGCTGAGCTGAACGTGCGTTTCATCTTTGAAAAAGCGTTTACCGGTCGTAAAGGCGAGGGCTATCCGCCTGAACGTAAAGCGCCGCAGGTTCGCAATGCGGGCATTTTGAATCAGGTTAAAGCTGCGGTCGTCAAAGAGAATTATCTGGATACATTACGGGCTATCGATTCTGAGCTGGTTAAAACAGCGGTTTCAGGGCCGCGTTTCCAGCAATGTTTGTTTGAAAACGGCCAGAATAAAGAAATAGAAGCGTTTGTACGTGAGATTCTGGGGTAATGCCCCGCCTGACAAGTCAGAAGCGTTTCGCCCTGTCGCCAGGCATGATGTGTCGATAAAAGACCAGTAGCGACAGGTTCTATCCCTGGCATACAGACCAGAAACGGTGTTGCTACCGTTTCTGGCTATGAATGGGTACTATGACGTCCTGACTATAAGGAGTTCATCATGCCCCATACACTTAATGCCGACCAGGAACTGCTTTCTGACGTTGTCGCTTGTCAGTTGGTTATCAAGCAGATTCTGGACGTAATCGATGTGATTGCGCCAGTGGAAGTACGCGAAAAAATGTCCAGCCAATTGAAAAATATAGACTTTTCTAATCATCCTGCCGCCGCTGATCCGGTCACGATGCGCGCCATCCAAAAAGCGATAGCTCTGATCGAACTGAAATTTACGCCCCAGGGTGACTCTCACTAACAACCGCTGACTGTAGGCCGGATTAGCCGCTTCACGTTGCTATCCGGCGTAATAACGTCTCAATATCGTCGTTCAGGTAGCTGTTATCAGTGATGCTGATAGGTCACGACGTTAAGGAGATGTTGATCGGTTTGCGCCAGACATAACCCTGCTCGTTTAGCGCTGCGAACTTCTTCGAGAATAGTTTGTAAAAGTACACCATCCTGCTGCTGCTCTTTTTCCAGGGTATGGAGAAAATCAAGCGTTGAGGCATCATTGAGCGCTTTCGCTTCGTCCGCAAGACGCGACAGCGTGCTGGCGCGTTGCTGATAATCCTCCAGAGTTTTCTGGAACAGTTCTTCCAGAGAACAGAGCTCATCGCCCGGAACGTCAATGGCTTTGACGATAGGGGTGGCGCCAGCGCTTTTCATAAAATTAAACATGCGCATCATTTGCGTCACGTTGCCTTGCGCCTGGGTACGAAGAAAGGTGGCGGTGCCTGTTAAACTGTGTTCAGAACACCATTCGCTTAGATGGAGGTAAAGATTTGATGCGTAAAATTCAAGGTTCATTTGCGTGTTGAGCTTTTGAACCATTCCTACTGCTGCCATAACAATATCCTTATTTCCAGAAAGTGTTGATGTGCATGACGGACGAAAATGCAACAGGCCGTTGTCACACTCTTACATCCATGCACAATAAATACTCTTAGCAGAAGAACTCCGTTCCGCCAGTCCCTTATGCGATCTGATTTCCTGTTTATCGATCGGTAACGAGAATAGCGCGTCAATAAAAATAAGAAAATCCTTAAATGCAATTGTTTATCTTTTTTTACATTTTCAGTGACGCGATTTTTTCAATAGTAATGTTTTCTGTTGTGCTTTTGTAATTATAACTAATTGAAAAACAATAGATATATAATTATTGTTTTGTTTTATGAAACATTGTTTCAGATCATAGAATGATCGTTTGAATCGTGGTAGTATCAATAAAATAAACATTATCCGATCTGGTTGTCACACGCATGAACGGTTGATAGCAAATTTACCTGTTTTTATAAAAAAACTGATTTTGCTGTAGATCATTTTTAATGTCATTAATCATACGGGCACATTATTCGGTTGAGCATAGTTTTGATGGGTGACACGTTAACAAGGAGCAGTCAATGAAAAAGGTCGCGGTGCTGCTGGCGCCAGGATTTGAAGAGGCAGAGGCCATTGTTACTATTGATATCCTGCGGCGTTTGCATATCGACGTAGAAATGCTGGCGTGTGCTGAATCTCGGGCGGTGGTGAGTTACCATGATATTCCCATGGTTGCGGACAGCACGCTGAGTGAACGCCAGCAGGCGCTTTTCGATGCGGTAGTTCTACCGGGTGGTCCACAGGGTAGTGCCAATCTGGCCGCTAATCCGGCAGCGATCGCTTTCGTTGCGCGTCATGACGCAGCAGGTAAATTAATTTGTCCTATCTGTTCCGCTGCGGCAAGGGTACTGGGTGCCCACGGATTACTGAAGGGGCGTCGTTATGTTTGCTCCGGCGATCTGTGGAAAGCGGTTCAGGAAGGTGTCTATGTGGATGCTCCTGTTGTTGAAGACGGCAATTTAATCAGCGGCAAAGGTTTGGGTCATGTCTTTGATTTCGCGCTAACCCTTGCCGCCAGACTGCTGGCAGACGACGCGCCGGTTCGCGAACAAGCCGGACATATCTATTATTCCTGGTAATCGTTATTTGCCCAGAGACGTAAGGATTAGCTGGCAGATGTGATGCTGGCTTTCCTGCCACTTGTCTGACAAACCTGATCTGGTTTATGTTATTTTCCGCTGAATTTATGTACGCAATTACTGTAATTCAGCGCTGTGCTGCTCTCCTGTGGGGAATCAAGTTCCCACTAAAACTATTCCAGCCATCAGTATTTATCTAACAAGAATCGCTCGATTTTACCCTACATAAAAGAATGCTAAAGCTGGAGTTAACCATGTACAAATTTACTAAGGTGTTGGCGCCGGGCTGCTGCTGGGCGTACTGTGCGGACTGGTCAGTGGCTTTGTGATTGCGCATCTGGAAATTGCCGCACTCGCCACAATGCAGATTGTGCGCAGTCTGGCTTATATCATCTCCGAGGGTAAATCGGTAGGCATTGAAGACGAGCTTTTCTGAACAAAACACTTTCGGGCGTAACACGCTGACGATAGGCGGCAATGAGGAGGCCGCACGGCTGGCCGGCGTACCGGTTGTACGTACCAGAATTATCATTTTTATTCTCTCTGGCCTGGTGTCGGCGGGTATCATTCTGGCTTCGCGTATGACCAGCGGTCAGCCAATGACCTCCCTGGATTATGAGTTAATCATTATTTCTGTGTGCGTATTAGGGGGGGCATCCCTGAAAGACGGTCTCGGAAAAATCTCATATGTGGTGGCGGGGTTACTGATATTAGGGACGGTGGAGAACGCGATGAACCTGCTCAACATTTCACCCTTTGCGCAGTATGTGGTTCGCGGCTTAATCCTTCTGGCAGCAGTCATTTTCGACCATTATAAGCAAAAAGCGAAGGGTACGATTTGATGAATTAACATTCAACTAAACAGTATAGCCCCACGCCATCGCTAACCGCTACCCCGGCTGGCGATGGCCTTTCTAAATGGCGAGCAGCGTCACACTGTCTATACTTACATGACTAATGAGACCGTTTGTGAGTCTCAATATGATGATAAGGAGGAGACCAGGGTGGCAGAACCGTTAACCGTATCCCCCGAACTCACTGCGAACTATGCGTATTTTTTTGACCTTGATGGCACATTGGCAGAGATAAAGCCTCATCCCGATCAGGTAGCGGTACCGCATAAAATCCTTCAGTTGTTAGACCGTCTCGCGGCGCACAACGCAGGGGCACTGGCATTGATTTCAGGGCGTTCAATGACCGAGCTGGATGTTTTGGCGAAACCTTTTCGCTTTCCGCTTGCTGGCGTTCACGGGGCAGAGCGCCGTGATATCAATGGTAAAACCCATATCGTACGCCTTCCTGAATCGGTAGTCCGCGAGGTAGAGGCGTTATTACGTTCGATGCTAGTGGCGCTGCCCGGGGCGGAGCTGGAGACGAAGGGCATGGCGTTTGCGCTGCACTACCGTCAGGCTCCTGAACATGAAGCGGCACTGCTGGCGCTTGCGCAACACGTTACGCAGCACTGGCCACAACTGGCGTTGCAGCCTGGTAAATGCGTAGTGGAAATCAAACCTAAAGGAACCAACAAAGGCGAAGCGATTGCCGCCTTTATGCAGGAAGCCCCCTTTGCGGGACGGATTCCCGTTTTTGTGGGAGACGATTTGACCGACGAGGCTGGCTTTGGCGTGGTGAATCACGCTGGCGGAATTTCCGTAAAAGTGGGCGTCGGGGCAACCCAGGCGGCATGGCGACTGGAAAGCGTACCCGATGTCTGGCGCTGGCTGGAGCAAATCAATTATCCACAACAAGAACAACAAGTAATGAATAACAGGAGAGATGGCTATGAGTCGTTTAGTCGTAGTATCTAATCGAATTGCCCCCCCGGATAATAAAGGCGGCGCCGGCGGCCTCGCCGTTGGCGTGCTTGGCGCGCTAAAAGCGGCTGGCGGGTTGTGGTTCGGCTGGAGTGGCGAGACAGGTAACGAGGATGAGCCATTAAAAAAGGTGACAAAAGGTAATATTACCTGGGCATCGTTTAACCTGAGTGAACAAGATTACGAAGATTATTACTGTCAATTTTCCAATGCGGTTCTCTGGCCTGCGTTCCACTATCGTCTGGATCTGGTGCAGTTTCAGCGTCCTGCATGGGAAGGCTACATGCGGGTTAATGCGTTATTAGCGGATAAGTTATTGCCTCTCGTTAAAGAGGACGACATCATTTGGGTGCATGACTACCACTTATTACCGTTTGCCAGCGAACTGCGTAAACGCGGCGTGAACAACCGAATTGGTTTTTTCCTGCATATTCCATTCCCGACCCCGGAGATTTTTAACGCCTTACCACCGCATGATGAACTGCTGGAGCAGTTGTGTGACTTTGATCTGCTAGGGTTCCAGACGGAAAATGATCGCCTGGCTTTTCTGGATAGCCTTTCAAGTCAGACACGAGTTACGACTCGCAGTGGCAAGCAGCATATCGCGTGGGGTAAAGACTTCCAGACAGAAGTGTATCCTATCGGTATTGAACCCGATGAGATTGCCCTACAGGCTGCCGGTCCGTTGCCGCCTAAACTGGCGCAGCTCAAAGCGGAACTGAAAAATGTGAAGAATATTTTTTCCGTTGAGCGACTGGATTATTCGAAAGGGTTGCCGGAACGCTTTCTGGCGTATGAAGCGCTACTGGAAAACTATCCGCAGCACCGGGGAAAAATTCGTTACACCCAAATCGCGCCTACATCACGCGGCGAAGTACAGGCATATCAGGATATTCGCCACCAGCTTGAGACGGAAGCAGGCCGTATTAATGGGAAATATGGACAACTGGGCTGGACGCCGCTCTATTATCTGAATCAGCATTTCGACCGTAAGCTATTAATGAAGATATTCCGTTATTCAGATGTTGGGCTCGTCACCCCGCTGCGTGATGGGATGAACCTGGTGGCGAAAGAGTTTGTCGCCGCGCAGGACCCCGCTAACCCTGGCGTATTGGTACTGTCGCAGTTTGCCGGCGCGGCGAATGAACTGACGTCAGCGCTTATCGTCAATCCTTACGATCGGGATGACGTAGCGGCGGCGCTTAATCGCGCTTTAACGATGCCGCTTGCCGAGCGTATTTCGCGTCATGCGGAAATGCTTGACGTAATCGTTAAAAATGACATTAGCCGCTGGCAGGAGCGTTTTATTCATGACCTAAAGGAGGTCACGCCGCGCAGCGCGGAGCGTCAACAGCAGAATAAAGTAGCGACGTTCCCTAAGCTGGCCTGATATATCGCGAGCGGCGACTAGTCACCCGCTAACGGCACCAGCAATACATCTACCTGGCTGGCGCTAACCACACTTTTTGCTGAGCAGGACGCTCGCGAAAAGAAGCTGTGGTTATGGTTGCCGCAAATGACCAGATCAACATGGTGTTTGCGGCACACATCCAAAATATGCTGGCTTAGCTCACCATAGGTGATGAAGGTTTGTTCAATCGGATAATCCGCTCTCTCACCCAGCATCTTAAGAAAATTCTCAGTCTCCTCATGCATAACCGCGCGTAAATCCTCCATCATAGGCGCGGCGAATTGGTTATACAGCTCAGGATCGGAAGCAAGGGTAATCAGACTTACTTTCGCCTGAACTGGACGGGCGATAGAAACGGCTTTAGCCAGTAGCTGGTGACTTTCCGGGGTGACGGCAACAGCGACAAGAATATGGGTGTAGCTCATAACTCGCTCCTTAATTGCAAGAATATGAGGTTGTCCTTTAGCTTTACTCTGTTTATCTCATTTCTGCAATGTGGTAATACCACAATAATGTGAAGGGCATCATAATTAATCATTAATTATTCTTATGAAAAGAATAGTGTTATAAGATGCTTTTTACACACCATCAAGATACTTTGATTGAGCCGATGAATAATAAAAGCTAAAAGTTAAATTAATTGAGCTTGTTTTTAATGTGACAGGGCTTGTGCTGAGGTATGATTAATTAATAACATTTAATATTTAACCTGCTGTTTACTAAAGGTAAAATAAAATCGTTTCTATAATAGAAATAATAGCGTGTTATCTATTACCCTGCCGTTATTTTAACACAGAGAAACAAAAAATAATTTGGTGTTGACGTCCCTCTATTCATCAGTGTGGAATAGAAAAAGTGAACATTAGGTGATTAAATAAACAAAATAAAAGCCATGCTGATGGTTTTATCGTAAGTATTCCGCTAAAATATGTGATCTACATCACATATTTTCTAAAATCGCTGTCCCGCTCCGTTGTATGTGACGAAGCTGACGAGTAGAGTTGCGTCGAATTAGGAAAAATCTTAGGCATTTGTAAAAATTGATGTAAACGTGTAAGGCGAATCCCGGCGGGAGGCTGTGTTATACGTCACAATGTCTGAGCACTGCTATGCATTTGACCTTTTTGCTTCTTTTACCGGGCCTTCCCGGCGACATCACGGGGTGCGGCTACGCCGCACAAAAATAAAGTTGGTTATTCTGGATGGGAACAATGCATACATCCGAGTTGCTAAAACACATTTATGACATCAATTTGTCATATTTACTCCTTGCACAGCGTTTGATCGTCCAGGACAAAGCATCTGCGATGTTCCGCCTCGGTATCAACGAAGAGATGGCAAACACACTGGGCGCGTTGACCCTGCCGCAGATGGTCAAACTGGCTGAGACGAATCAGCTAGTTTGTCATTTCCGGTTTGACGATCATCAGACGATCACCCGTTTGACTCAGGATTCGCGCGTCGACGATTTACAGCAGATTCACACAGGTATCATGCTTTCAACGCGTCTGCTCAATGAAGCGGACGATACGGCGCGTAAGAAAAGGGCGTGATAATGAGTGAAAAAAGCATTGTTCAGGAAGCTCGCGATATCCAGTTGGCGATGGAGTTGATCAATCTTGGCGCTCGCCTGCAAATGCTGGAAAGCGAAACACAGCTCAGCCGTGGTCGCCTCATCAGGCTGTACAAAGAGTTACGCGGTAGTCCGCCGCCTAAAGGGATGCTGCCATTTTCGACAGACTGGTTTATGACCTGGGAGCAAAATATTCACGCTTCCATGTTCTGCAATGCCTGGCAATTTTTACTTAAAACTGGCTTATGTAGCGGTGTGGATGCGGTGATTAAAGCTTATCGGCTTTATCTTGAGCAGTGTCCGCAACCGCCTGAAGGGCCGTTGTTGGCGCTGACCCGCGCATGGACTCTGGTGCGTTTTGTTGAAAGCGGATTGCTCGAATTGTCGAGCTGCAACTGCTGCGGCGGAAACTTTATCACCCATGCGCATCAGCCCGTGGGTAGCTTTGCGTGTAGTTTGTGCCAGCCGCCATCCCGCGCAGTAAAAAGACGTAAACTTTCCCGAGATGCTGCCGATATTATTCCACAACTGCTGGATGAACAGATCGAACAGGCTGTTTAACCGAAACGGTGTGGACAAACACTCCAGCAGCGGTAAGTCATTACCGCTGCTTTTTTTTGCCTTACCTTCGCGTTAATCGCCCGACTGCGCATCCTGTCATAGTCAACAGCGGAAGGATGATGTCGTGCTTATCTTATTAGGTTACCTGGTGGTTATCGGTACAGTTTTCGGCGGTTATGTCATGACCGGCGGACACCTTGGGGCACTCTATCAACCCGCTGAACTGGTCATCATTGGTGGCGCGGGGATAGGGGCGTTCATTGTCGGCAACAACGGGAAGGCCATCAAGGGCACAATGAAAGCGATCCCGTTGTTGTTTCGTCGTTCGAAATACACGAAAACCATGTACATGGATCTGCTGGCGTTGCTCTATCGCCTGATGGCCAAATCACGCCAGCAGGGTATGTTCTCCCTTGAGCGCGACATTGAAAATCCGAAAGAGAGTGAAATCTTCGCCAGTTATCCGCGTATTCTGGCTGATGCGGTGATGCTTGATTTTATTGTCGATTATCTGCGTCTGATCATCAGCGGCAACATGAATACGTTCGAAATTGAAGCGTTGATGGATGAAGAGATTGAAACCCATGAAAGCGAGGCGGAGGTCCCTGCCAACAGTTTGGCGATGGTGGGGGATTCACTGCCTGCCTTTGGTATCGTAGCGGCGGTAATGGGGGTGGTTCACGCTCTGGCTTCAGCCGATCGCCCTGCAGCGGAGTTGGGGGCGCTGATTGCCCATGCCATGGTAGGAACGTTCCTCGGTATTTTACTGGCTTATGGATTCATTTCACCGTTAGCTACCGTTTTGCGCCAGAAGAGCGCCGAAACCACCAAGATGATGCAGTGCGTAAAAATCACACTGCTGTCTAATCTGAACGGCTATGCGCCGCCGATTGCCGTGGAATTTGGACGTAAAACCCTTTATTCCAGTGAGCGTCCGTCGTTTATCGAGCTGGAAGAACATGTTCGCGCGGTGAGAAACCCAAACCAGCAGCAGACGACTGAGGAAGCATGAAAAATCAGGCTCATCCCATTGTCGTCGTAAAACGCCGCAAGCACAAACCGCATGGCGGCGGGGCTCACGGTTCCTGGAAGATTGCCTACGCCGATTTTATGACGGCGATGATGGCTTTTTTTCTGGTGATGTGGCTGATTTCCATCTCCAGCCCTAAAGAATTAATTCAGATTGCCGAATATTTTCGTACGCCGTTGGCCACCGCGGTAACGGGCGGTAAGCGGATTGCCAATAGCGAGAGCCCGATACCAGGCGGCGGCGATGATTACACCCAACAGCAGGGTGAAGTGGAAAAGCAACCGAATATCGACGAGCTGAAAAAACGGATGGAGCAGAGTCGGTTAAACAAACTGCGCGGCGATCTGGATCAACTGATCGAATCCGATCCCAAGCTGCGCGCGTTACGTCCGCATCTGAAGATTGATTTAGTTCAGGAGGGGTTACGCATCCAGATTATCGACAGCCAGAACCGTCCGATGTTTAAAACTGGCAGCGCCGAAGTTGAGCCGTATATGCGCGATATCCTGCGCGCGATTGCGCCAGTGTTAAACGGTATTCCTAACCGAATTAGCCTGGCGGGCCATACCGATGACTTTCCCTACGCGAACGGCGAAAAAGGCTATAGCAACTGGGAGTTATCTGCCGACCGCGCCAATGCCTCGCGTCGTGAACTGGTCGCCGGCGGGCTGGATAACGGAAAAGTATTACGGGTGGTTGGCATGGCCGCCACGATGCGGCTGAGCGATCGCGGTCCTGATGACGCCATCAATCGCCGTATAAGCCTGCTGGTGTTAAACAAACAGGCGGAACAGGCCATTTTGCATGAAAACGCTGAAAGCCAGAATGAGCCGGTAAGTGTATTACAACAGCCTGCGGCAGTCCCGCCGGCAAGCGTACCCACATCGCCACAAGCCGAACCGAGGTGATAGCGTGAGCATGGATATTAGCGATTTTTATCAGACATTTTTTGATGAAGCTGACGAGCTGTTGGCAGATATGGAGCAGCATCTGCTGGATTTGGCGCCGGAATCCCCGGACGCTGAACAACTGAACGCCATTTTTCGCGCGGCGCACTCTATTAAAGGCGGCGCGGGCACATTCGGCTTCACTATTCTGCAGGAAACCACGCATTTAATGGAAAACCTGCTGGATGAAGCCCGACGCGGTGAAATGCAGCTCAATACCGACATTATCAACCTGTTTTTGGAAACGAAAGATATTATGCAGGAACAGCTCGACGCCTATAAAAACTCCGAAGAGCCGGATGCCGCAAGCTTCGAATATATCTGCAATGCGCTACGCCAGTTGGCACTGGAAGCGAAAGGCGGAACCGCGCCGGCGGTCGTAGAACCCGCGGCATTAAGCGCCGCGATCCAGGAAGAGAACGTAGCCGAAACCGAAACACCTTGTGACGAGAGTAAACTGCGCATTGTACTTTCGCGGTTGAAAGCCAGTGAGGTCGATCTGCTTGAAGAAGAGTTGGGTAATCTGGCTACTCTGACGGATGTCGTCAAGGGGGCGGATTCACTGTCGGCGACTCTGGATGGCAGTGTTGCGGAAGATGACATTGTCGCAGTGCTCTGTTTTGTCATCGAGGCCGATCAGATCGCTTTTGAAAAAGTTGTCGCCGCGCCGGTTGCAAAAGTGCAAGAGAACATCGAGGTGGCGCCGGTAGCACCTCCGGCGGTGGTTGCGCCTGCCGCCAAAAGCGCGGCGCATGAACATCATGCGGGGCGCGAAAAACCTGCGCGTGAACGCGAGTCCACCAGTATTCGCGTGGCGGTAGAGAAAGTGGATCAGCTCATAAACCTGGTCGGCGAGTTAGTGATTACCCAGTCAATGTTGGCCCAGCGTTCTAATGAGCTGGACCCGGTAAACCACGGCGATCTCATTACCAGTATGGGACAGTTACAACGTAACGCCCGCGACTTACAAGAGTCGGTGATGTCGATTCGCATGATGCCTATGGAGTACGTCTTCAGCCGTTTCCCGCGTCTGGTACGCGATTTAGCGGGCAAACTGGGCAAGCAGGTAGAGTTGACGCTGGTGGGGAGCTCCACTGAACTTGATAAAAGCCTGATCGAACGCATTATCGACCCGCTGACGCACCTGGTGCGCAACAGTCTCGACCACGGGATTGAAATGCCGGAAAAACGCCTTGAGGCCGGAAAAAATGTTGTCGGCAACCTGATTCTCTCGGCAGAACATCAGGGCGGGAATATTTGTATTGAAGTAACCGATGACGGCGCGGGACTTAACCGTGAGCGTATCCTGGCGAAGGCCATTTCGCAGGGCATGGCGGTGAACGAAAACATGACCGATGATGAAGTGGGCATGCTGATTTTCGCGCCGGGATTCTCAACTGCGGAACAGGTCACGGATGTCTCCGGTCGCGGCGTTGGCATGGATGTCGTGAAACGTAACATTCAGGAGATGGGCGGTCACGTTGAGATCCAGTCAAAACAGGGCTCCGGCACCACGATTCGTATTCTGCTACCGCTGACGCTGGCAATCCTCGATGGCATGTCGGTTCGCGTAGCGGGGGAAGTTTTTATCCTGCCGTTGAATGCGGTGATGGAGTCGTTGCAACCGCGTGAAGAAGATCTTCATCCGCTGGCGGGCGGCGAACGAGTTCTGGAAGTCCGCGGCGAGTATTTGCCGCTGGTCGAATTGTGGAAAGTATTTGACGTGGAAGGGGCGAAAACCGAAGCCACGCAGGGCATTGTTGTGATTCTGCAAAGCGCGGGACGCCGTTACGCGCTGCTGGTCGATCAGCTCATCGGCCAGCACCAGGTGGTGGTTAAAAACCTGGAAAGCAACTATCGCAAGGTACCGGGTATTTCCGCCGCGACGATCCTGGGCGATGGTAGCGTCGCGCTGATTGTTGATGTTTCCGCATTGCAGGGTTTAAACCGCGAACAACGTATGGCGATCACAGCCGCCTGATTGAGTGAGAAGGGAATAATATGACCGGTATGAGTAATGTAAGCAAACTGGCCGGCGAGCCGTCAGGTCAGGAATTCCTGGTGTTTACACTGGGAGATGAAGAGTACGGTATCGATATCCTGAAAGTGCAGGAGATCCGTGGCTATGACCAGGTGACGCGCATCGCCAATACACCGGCCTTTATTAAAGGGGTGACTAACCTACGCGGCGTGATTGTACCCATTGTTGATCTGCGCGTGAAATTCTGCGAAGGCGACGTGGAGTATGATGACAATACGGTAGTGATCGTACTGAATCTGGGGCAACGTGTCGTCGGGATCGTGGTGGACGGCGTGTCTGACGTACTGTCGTTAACGGCGGAACAAATCCGTCCGGCGCCAGAATTTGCCGTGACTTTGTCAACGGAGTATTTGACGGGGTTGGGCGCGCTCGGCGAGCGTATGCTGATTCTGGTGAATATCGAAAAACTGCTTAACAGCGAAGAGATGGCGCTGCTGGATATCGCAGCATCACACGTCGCGTAATGACGTTGCCGGATGGCGTTGCGCCATCCGGCAATATTAACCGTTATGCTTCCACCTGCGGTAATATTGCCTCTTCATCGCCCACGCCCAGAACTCCTGCATTTTGCGTCAGCATCGCCGCCGCGACACCGGTATGGTCAATATCGCCTTCCGGGATAACGTTTTTCCTTTTCGCAAATGTAAAGTTATCACCGCAGGTGCCGATAACGTTGATAACTCGTTATCAGGAAGGTGCCTTATGTTTAACCGTATCCGCGTTGTCACAATGCTGATGATGGTGCTGGGGGTTTTCGCACTGCTACAGCTTGTTTCCGGTGGTTTGCTGTTTTCTTCATTACAGCATAACCAGCAGGGTTTTGTTATTTCTAACGAATTACGCCAGCAGCAAAGTGAACTCACGTCGACATGGGACTTAATGCTGCAAACGCGCATTAACCTGAGCCGCTCCGCCGCACGCATGATGATGGACGCCTCTAACCAGCAGAGCAGCGCCAAAAAGGATTTACTCCAGAACGCAAAAACGACCCTCGCACAGGCGGCGACGCACTACACCAATTTCAAAAACATAACTCCATTGCCTGCGATGGCGGAGGCCAGCGCCAACGTCGATGAAAAATATCAGCGTTATCAGGCCGCATTAACCGAACTTATCCAGTTCCTGGATAACGGTAATATGGAGGCCTACTTCGCCCAGCCAACCCAGGGAATGCAAAACGCGTTGGGTGAAGCGCTGGGCAACTACGCCCGGGTGAGCGAAAACCTGTACCGCCAGACATTTGAGCAAAGCGCTCATGACTACCGTTTTGCGCAATGGCAACTGGGGATTCTCGCGGTTGTGCTGGTGCTGATTTTGGTGGTGGTTTGGTACGGTATTCGTCATGCCCTGCTTAACCCATTAGTGCGAGTGATTGCCCATATCCGTGAAATTGCCAGCGGCGATCTGACGAAAACGCTCACCGTCTCAGGGCGTAATGAAATCGGCGAACTGGCGGGGACGGTTGATCATATGCAACGCTCGCTGATTAACACCGTGACGCAGGTTCGCGAAGGTTCGGATGCGATTTATTCCGGCACCAGCGAAATTGCCGCCGGTAATACCGATCTCTCTTCCCGTACCGAACAGCAGGCCTCCGCGCTGGAAGAGACGGCCGCCAGCATGGAACAACTGACGGCTACCGTGAAGCAAAACGCCGATAACGCTCGTCAGGCTTCGCAACTGGCGCAAAGCGCCTCCGATACCGCGCGTCATGGCGGTAAAGTTGTCGATGGCGTGGTGAACACCATGCACGAAATTGCCGACAGTTCGAAAAAGATCGCTGACATTATCAGCGTTATCGACGGTATTGCTTTCCAGACCAACATTCTGGCGCTGAACGCGGCGGTAGAAGCGGCGCGCGCGGGCGAGCAGGGCCGTGGTTTTGCGGTAGTGGCAGGCGAGGTACGTAATCTGGCCAGCCGCAGCGCCCAGGCGGCGAAAGAAATAAAAGCGTTGATTGAAGATTCCGTCTCGCGTGTCGATACCGGTTCTGTGCTGGTGGAAAGCGCCGGGGAAACCATGACTGACATCGTCAATGCCGTTACGCGCGTCACGGATATCATGGGCGAAATCGCTTCCGCCTCGGATGAGCAAAGCCGGGGTATCGATCAGGTCGCTTTGGCCGTTTCCGAAATGGATCGCGTAACGCAACAGAACGCCTCTCTGGTTCAGGAGTCTGCGGCGGCGGCCGCCGCGCTGGAAGAGCAGGCCAGCCGTCTTACCCAGGCGGTATCGGCTTTCCGCCTGGCGTCGCGACCGCTGGTGGCAAATAAACATGAGACGCGTCCGTCAGTGGACGTTCAGTCTGGCAATACGCCGCGGCCGTTAGCCGCCGGGGATGATGCGAACTGGGAAACCTTCTGATCGACATACGCTGTGTGCTATCGGTTATCGATTAATTTGCGAACCTGCCGATACTTTTCGACTGGTTCGCGATAGATAAAAGCAAAAAATGTGTAATACGGGAAGCATGGCGCTGCCGCAGGGCGCGCCCGTTGTATTTTGAATGTGATTAAGAAGGCGCTATGACATCATCTCTGCCCTCCGGGCAAACGTCATTATTGTTACAGATGACACAGCGCCTCGCGCTGTCCGACGCGCATTTTCGTCGGATATGTCAATTAATCTACCAGCGCGCAGGGATCGTGCTGGCCGACCATAAGCGGGATATGGTTTATAACCGCCTGGTCCGTCGGCTGCGTACCCTGGGACTGGATGATTTTGGCCGTTATCTCAGTATGCTGGAGGCTAACCAAAACAGCGCTGAGTGGCAGGCTTTTATCAACGCTCTGACCACCAACCTGACCGCTTTTTTTCGGGAGGCGCATCATTTTCCGATCCTTGCGGAACATGCGCGTCGCCGCCACGGCGAGTACCGCGTCTGGAGTGCGGCGGCATCGACGGGAGAAGAACCTTACAGCATCGCCATTACGCTGGCGGATGCGTTGGGGATGGCTCCCGGTCGCTGGAAAGTGTTCGCCAGCGATATTGATACTGAAGTGCTGGAAAAAGCGAGAAGCGGTATTTATCGCCTCAGCGAACTGAAAACGTTATCGCCGCAGCAGTTACAGCGTTACTTCATGCGCGGTACGGGGCCGCATGACGGATTGGTGCGCGTGCGTCAGGAACTGGCCAATTATGTTGAATTTTCCTCCCTTAATTTGCTGGAAAAGCAGTACAACATACCCGGCCCCTTTGACGCGATATTTTGCCGTAACGTCATGATCTATTTTGATAAAACGACACAGCAGGACATTCTGCGCCGTTTTGTTCCACTCCTTAAACCTGACGGACTGTTGTTTGCCGGTCACTCAGAAAACTTTAGCAACCTCGTGCGCGAGTTTAGCCTGCGCGGACAGACGGTGTATGCGCTAAGTAAGGATAAAGCATGAGTAAAATCAGGGTATTGTCGGTTGATGATTCTGCGCTGATGCGTCAAATCATGACTGAAATTATTAATAGCCATAGCGATATGGAGATGGTGGCGACCGCGCCGGACCCGTTGGTCGCCAGGGATCTCATCAAAAAATTTAATCCGGACGTATTGACGCTGGACGTTGAGATGCCGCGTATGGATGGCCTCGATTTTCTGGAAAAACTGATGCGTCTGCGTCCGATGCCGGTGGTGATGGTCTCCTCGCTGACCGGTAAAGGTTCCGAGGTGACGCTGCGGGCGCTGGAGTTGGGGGCCATCGATTTTGTCACTAAACCGCAGCTTGGTATTCGGGAAGGTATGCTGGCGTATAGCGAGATGATCGCTGAAAAAGTGCGTACCGCCGCGCGAGCCCGCATCGCCGCGCATAAACCGATGACGGCCCCGGCAACTTTAAAAGCCGGTCCGCTGCTCAGTTCGGAGAAACTGATTGCTATCGGCGCTTCAACGGGCGGTACTGAAGCTATCCGCCATGTGCTGCAACCGCTGCCGCTTTCCAGTCCGGCAGTGATTATTACGCAGCATATGCCGCCTGGCTTTACCCGCTCGTTTGCCGAGCGCCTGAATAAACTCTGTCAAATCAGCGTCAAGGAGGCCGAGGATGGCGAACGCGTATTGCCAGGTCATGCCTACATTGCGCCCGGCGACAAGCACATGGAGCTGGCGCGTAGCGGGGCGAATTATCAAATCAAAATTCATGACGGCCCGCCGGTGAACCGGCATCGGCCTTCCGTGGATGTGCTGTTTCATTCGGTGGCGAAACACGCGGGGCGCAACGCCGTAGGCGTCATTCTTACGGGGATGGGCAACGATGGCGCAGCCGGAATGTTAGCGATGTACCAGGCAGGTGCCTGGACCATTGCGCAAAACGAAGCAAGTTGTGTGGTGTTCGGCATGCCGCGCGAGGCCATCAATATGGGTGGCGTAAGCGAAGTGGTCGATCTTAGCCAGGTAAGCCAGCAAATGCTGGCGAAAATCAGTGCCGGACAGGCGATACGTATTTGAACCAGGAGTAGTATTTTATGGCGGATAAAGAGCTTAAATTTTTGGTTGTGGATGACTTTTCGACCATGCGTCGTATCGTGCGCAACCTTTTAAAAGAGCTTGGATTTAACAATGTGGAAGAGGCCGAAGACGGCGTCGATGCGCTGAATAAGCTCCAGGCGGGCGGCTTTGGTTTCATTATCTCCGAC
Organism: Salmonella enterica subsp. diarizonae; assembly: GCF_008692785.1. Taxonomy (GTDB): domain Bacteria; phylum Pseudomonadota; class Gammaproteobacteria; order Enterobacterales; family Enterobacteriaceae; genus Salmonella; species Salmonella diarizonae. The sequence continues at coordinate 229,735 of NZ_VXJV01000008.1, read as the reverse complement.
TGGAACATGCCGAACATGGATGGTCTGGAGCTGCTGAAAACCATTCGCGCCGATAGCGCCATGTCGGCGTTACCCGTGTTGATGGTAACGGCGGAAGCCAAGAAAGAGAATATTATCGCCGCCGCGCAGGCTGGCGCCAGCGGTTATGTCGTAAAACCGTTTACGGCAGCGACTCTGGAAGAGAAGCTAAACAAAATCTTTGAGAAACTGGGCATGTGAGGATGCGATGATGATGCAACCATCTATCAAGCCTGTTGATGAAGGCTCAGCAGGAGACATCATTGCGCGCATCGGTAGTCTGACCCGAATGCTGCGCGACAGCCTGCGCGAACTGGGGCTGGACCAGGCGATTGCCGAAGCGGCGGAGGCGATACCCGATGCGCGCGACCGTCTGGATTACGTCGTCCAGATGACGGCGCAGGCGGCGGAACGCGCGCTAAACAGCGTAGAGGCCTCGCAGCCGCATCAGGATGCGATGGAAAAAGAGGCGAAAGCGCTGACACAACGTTGGGACGAGTGGTTTGAAAATCCGATCGAGCTTTCCGACGCCCGTGAGCTGGTGACAGATACGCGCCAGTTTCTCAAGGATGTCCCGGGCCATACCAGTTTTACGAATGCGCAACTGCTGGACATCATGATGGCGCAAGATTTCCAGGACCTGACGGGTCAGGTGATCAAACGCATGATGGACGTGATTCAGGAGATTGAGCGCCAGTTGTTAATGGTGCTGCTGGAAAACATCCCGGAACAGGGCGCGCGCCCAAAACGCGAGAACGAAAGCTTGCTCAACGGCCCGCAGGTGGATACCTCGAAAGCTGGCGTAGTCGCCAGCCAGGATCAGGTGGACGACCTACTGGACAGCCTTGGGTTTTAAGCCTTTTTGACCTGATGGCGCTGCGCTTATCGGGTCTGAATCCGTCAACCAGGCCGGATACGATACCTTCTTATCGTATCCGGTTATCCATATTAACGCCATAAACCCCGCCTTTTTTACCGCTTACTCTGCCCATTGGCGTAAAGCGGTTCTGGCATCATTCTCGCTTATCAATCTATCCAGGGTTTGCTGCGTGGCAGAAGAGAGCGACGACGACAAAACAGAAGCCCCCACACCCCACCGACTTGAAAAAGCGCGGGAAGAAGGGCAGATCCCCCGCTCCAGAGAGCTAACCTCACTGCTGATATTGCTGGTGGGCGTTTGCATTATCTGGTTCGGCGGCGAGTCGTTGGCGCGGCAACTGGCGGGAATGCTCTCAGCAGGCCTGCACTTCGATCACCGTATGGTGAACGATCCTAACCTGATCCTGGGACAGATAATTTTGCTGATTAAAGCGGCGATGATGGCGCTGCTACCGCTCATCGCGGGCGTGGTGCTGGTGGCGCTTATCTCGCCGGTTATGCTTGGCGGTCTGATTTTTAGCGGTAAGTCACTACAGCCCAAATTTTCTAAATTAAACCCACTACCGGGAATTAAGCGTATGTTCTCGGCGCAGACCGGCGCGGAGCTGCTAAAAGCGGTGTTGAAATCCACGCTGGTAGGCTGCGTTACCGGATTTTATCTCTGGCATAACTGGCCGCAAATGATGCGCCTGATGGCGGAGTCGCCAATTACCGCAATGGGGAATGCACTGGATCTGGTCGGACTCTGCGCGTTACTGGTGGTACTGGGCGTGATCCCGATGGTGGGATTTGACGTTTTTTTCCAGATCTTTAGCCACCTGAAAAAATTGCGCATGTCACGTAAAGATATTCGCGACGAATTTAAAGAGAGCGAAGGCGATCCGCACGTTAAGGGCAAAATTCGCCAGATGCAGCGCGCCGCCGCACAGCGCCGCATGATGAACGATGTGCCGAAAGCGGACGTCATTGTCACCAACCCGACGCACTATTCCGTGGCGCTGCAGTATGACGAAAACAAAATGAGCGCGCCGAAAGTGGTCGCGAAGGGGGCCGGGTTGATAGCGCTGCGCATTCGCGAAATAGGCGCTGAACACCGGGTTCCCACTTTAGAAGCGCCGCCGCTGGCGCGGGCATTATATCGCCACGCCGAAATCGGTCAGCAAATTCCCGGACAGCTATATGCTGCCGTTGCGGAAGTGTTGGCCTGGGTCTGGCAGCTTAAACGCTGGCGGCTTGCGGGCGGGCAACGTCCTCCACAACCTGAGAATCTTCCAGTGCCAGAAGCGCTGGATTTTATGAACGAGAAGACTACTGATGGCTAATCTGGTCGCGATGCTGCGCCTGCCCAGCAACCTGAAATCAACGCAATGGCAAATTCTCGCCGGGCCGATCCTCATTCTGCTGATTTTGTCGATGATGGTGCTGCCGCTGCCTGCTTTTATCCTCGACTTACTGTTTACCTTTAATATTGCGCTATCGATCATGGTGCTGCTGGTGGCGATGTTTACCCAGCGTACTCTGGATTTTGCCGCGTTTCCGACCATCCTGCTGTTTACCACGCTATTGCGTCTGGCGCTTAACGTGGCCTCAACGCGTATTATTTTGATGGAGGGACATACCGGCGCGGCGGCGGCGGGAAAGGTGGTGGAGGCGTTCGGTCATTTCCTGGTCGGCGGTAATTTCGCGATCGGGATTGTGGTCTTTATCATTCTTGTCATTATCAACTTCATGGTCATCACCAAAGGCGCCGGACGTATTGCCGAAGTCGGCGCGCGCTTTGTGCTGGACGGTATGCCCGGTAAGCAAATGGCGATTGATGCCGATCTTAATGCCGGTCTGATTGGTGAAGACGAGGCCAAAAAGCGGCGTTCGGAAGTCACTCAGGAAGCCGATTTCTACGGCTCGATGGACGGGGCGAGTAAATTTGTACGTGGCGACGCCATCGCCGGTATTCTCATCATGGTGATTAACGTGGTCGGCGGGTTGCTGGTCGGCGTATTGCAGCATGGAATGAGCGTGAGCAGCGCGGCGGAAAGCTATACCCTGCTGACCATTGGCGACGGCCTGGTCGCCCAGATCCCGGCGCTGGTCATCTCCACGGCGGCGGGTGTCATTGTAACCCGCGTCAGTACCGATCAGGATGTCGGCGAGCAGATGGTCGGCCAACTGTTCAGTAACCCAAGAGTAATGCTGCTTGCAGCGGCGGTACTGGGGCTGCTTGGCATGGTGCCTGGAATGCCTAACCTGGTATTTTTACTCTTTACCGCCGCCTTGCTCGGCCTGGCATGGTGGCTGCGCGGGCGCGAAGAAAAAGCGCCTGAGGAGCCGCAGCCGGTAAAAATGCCGGAGAATAACTCGGTGGTCGAAGCCACCTGGAATGACGTACAGCTTGAGGATTCACTGGGAATGGAAGTCGGTTACCGCCTGATTCCGATGGTGGATTTTCAACAGGATGGAGAATTACTCGGACGTATTCGCAGCATTCGTAAGAAATTCGCGCAGGATATGGGGTTTCTGCCACCGGTTGTCCATATTCGCGACAATATGGATTTACAGCCTGCGCGTTACCGTATTTTGATGAAAGGGGTAGAGATCGGCAGCGGGGACGCTTATCCGGGACGCTGGTTGGCTATTAACCCCGGCACGGCGGCGGGAACACTACCGGGCGAGAAAACCGTCGATCCAGCTTTTGGCCTTGATGCCATCTGGATTGAAAGCGCCCTGAAAGAGCAGGCGCAAATTCAGGGCTTTACCGTAGTTGAAGCCAGTACTGTTGTGGCGACGCACCTTAACCACTTGATTGGCCAATTCTCCGCCGAACTGTTTGGCCGCCAGGAAGCGCAGCAACTGTTGGATCGTGTCTCTCAGGAGATGCCTAAACTCACAGAAGATCTGGTCCCCGGCGTCGTGACCCTTACGACCTTACACAAAGTCCTGCAAAACTTACTGGCGGAAAAAGTCCCGATTCGCGATATGCGAACCATTCTTGAAACGTTGGCGGAACATGCGCCGTTACAAAGCGATCCGCATGAATTAACCGCCGTGGTACGCGTGGCATTAGGACGGGCTATTACGCAACAGTGGTTCCCCGGTAATGAAGAAGTGCAGGTGATTGGCCTGGATACCGCGCTGGAACGTTTGCTGCTTCAGGCATTGCAGGGCGGCGGCGGTCTTGAACCGGGTTTGGCGGATCGCCTGCTGGCGCAGACGCAAGAGGCGCTTTCTCGCCAGGAGATGCTTGGCGCGCCGCCAGTATTGCTGGTTAACCATGCGCTACGTCCATTATTGTCCCGCTTTTTGCGACGCAGTTTACCGCAGTTGGTGGTGTTATCGAACCTTGAGCTTTCCGATAACCGTCATATCCGCATGACAGCGACCATTGGAGGAAAATAATGCGTAAGTGGCTGGCGTTGCTGCTCTTTCCCCTGACGGTTCAGGCCGCAGGCGAAGGCGCGTGGCAGGATAGCGGTATGGGCGTAACCTTAAATTACCGGGGCGTTTCCGTATCGTCTTCGCCGCTGTCGGCGCGTCAGCCGGTTTCCGGTTTGATGACGCTGGTCGTCTGGCGTTATGAACTGAATGGCCCGACACCCGCGGGATTACGGGTACGTTTATGTTCCCAGTCCCGTTGCGTAGAACTTGATGGTCAGAGTGGCACGACCCACGGTTTTGCTCATGTTCCCGCAGTCGAACCGCTCCGCTTTGTCTGGGAAGTCCCCGGCGGCGGCCGACTCATCCCCGCATTAAAAGTGCGGAGCAATCAGGTGATTGTTAACTACCGCTAACCGCCCATCTTTTCACCAGGCAGCAGGAATGCTGCTGCCTGTTTCGCATGTTTGACTCTCCTTTTTTTATAAATAGAAACGCTGTTTTATAAATTGGTGACGTAGGTTGCCGGACTCTTTGTGTTTTTGCCATTTATGCTCTGGCAATGGCAGAAACAAAAAGGTTTCCGCCCAGCTTAGCTTTTACTGTGGCGAATCGACTGCGTCGGCGATAAAACTGCACGCAGCGCTGAATTCGACATTAAACAGAGGGTAAGTAAATGATGGTTTATCCAGTCAAACACAGTCCGTTATTGCGTCAGCCTGAGCATTTTATCGCCAGAGATGAACTAAAAGCCTTGATTCAAAAGGTGACGCATAACCTGGTCAATATTAAAGATGAGACGGGCGAATTTTTATTGCGACTGGACGATGGACGCGTGATCGATACTAAAGGTTGGGCAGGATGGGAGTGGACGCACGGCGTGGGTCTGTACGGAATGTATCACTATTATCAACAGACCGGCGACCAGACGATGCGTAAGATCATTGATGACTGGTTTGCCGATCGTTTTGCGGAAGGCGCGACGACGAAAAACGTTAATACGATGGCGCCGTTTTTAACGCTGGCGTATCGCTATGAAGAGACGCGTAATCCAGCGTATTTACCGTGGCTGGAAACGTGGGCCGAATGGGCGATGAATGAAATGCCCCGTACCGATCACGGCGGGATGCAGCACACCACGCTGGCGGAGGAAAATCATCAGCAGATGTGGGACGACACGCTAATGATGACGGTGCTGCCGCTGGCGAAAATCGGTAAACTGTTGAACCGACCGGAATACATGGAAGAGGCAACCTATCAGTTCCTGCTACATGTGCAGAATTTGATGGATAAAGAGACGGGGTTGTGGTTCCACGGCTGGAGCTATGACGGTCATCATAACTTCGCTAACGCTCGCTGGGCGCGTGGCAACAGTTGGCTGACCATTGTGATCCCGGATTTTCTTGAACTGCTGAATTTGCCGGAAAATAATGCCGTGCGCCGTTATCTGGTCCAGGTACTGAATGCGCAGATCGCCGCGCTGGCGAAATATCAGGATGAAAGCGGTTTGTGGCATACTCTGCTTGACGATCCGCACTCTTATCTTGAGGCGTCGGCGACGGCAGGTTTTGCCTACGGTATTCTTAAAGCGGTGCGCAAACGCTATGTCGAGCGGCACTATGCGCTGGTGGCGGAAAAAGCTATTCGGGGGATAGTGAAACATATCTCGCCGGAAGGCGAACTGCTGCAAACCTCATTTGGCACTGGCATGGGTCACGATCTCGATTTTTATCGTCATATACCGTTGACCTCTATGCCTTACGGGCAGGCGATGGCCATGCTGTGTTTGACGGAATACCTGCGTAACTATTTCTGATGTATGCGGATATTCCGGCCGTATCCTTGTCTGATGGCGCCTGGCTTATTTGATCTATGGCGCTTGCCCCGGCTGCGTGGTATCAGCCTGTGGATCAAACAGGTGGTCAAGGATTTTTCGCATGACGGGCGCGGCGGTAACGCCGTCGCTTCCGCCGTTTTCCAGAATCAAGGCAATAGCGACCTTAGGGTTTTTATACGGCGCAAAAGCGGTATAAAAGACATGATCGCGCAGGCGAATAGGGATCATTTTCGCGTTGTAGGTCTGATTTTCTTTCAGGCTAAACACCTGCGACGTGCCGCTTTTGGCCGCAATGCCGTAGGGCGCGGTGTGAAAGAACTTATAACCCGTTCCGTTGGGTGCATTCGCCATGCCATACATCGCCTGGCGCACCAGTCCCCAGTATGGCGAAGCCGGATCGGCTATCTGTGACGATGTTCCAGAAGGACGATACGGAACCACCGTTTTACCGCTCTCTTCATTGAGCAACAGGTGAGGGGCAATCACCTTACCGTTATTGATGAGCGCCACCATCGCTTTTACCATCTGGATGGGGGTGGCAATCCAGTAACCCTGACCGATGCCGACAGAGATGGTATCGCCCTGATACCAGGCTTTTTTATGGACCCGCTGTTTCCATGCGCGGCTGGGAAGCAGCCCGTCATACTCTTCATTAAGGTCGATGCCCGTCGGTTTGCCATAGCCGAACTGAGACAACATCGTGTCGATACGGTCAATACCCATCATATAAGCGACCTGATAGAAAAAGGTATCCGCAGATTCCTCAATCGCTTTAGTGACATCCAGCATACCGTGTCCGGTTTTTTTCCAGTCCCGGTAATGTCGTTGCGTGCCGGGAAGCGTCCAGGTTGGCGCGCCAAAGAAGGTGGTTTGCGGCGTAATAATCCCGCTTAACAGCGCGGACATCGCCATATAGGGTTTAACCGTTGATGCCGGAGGATAAAGCCCTTGCGTCACGCGGTTGATCAGCGGCAGATTTTTATCGTGCAGTAGTTTGCCGTAATCCTGATAGCTAATACCTTTTACAAAGGGGTTCGGGTCGTAGCTGGGCATAGATACCATCGCCAGCACTGAACCATCGTGCGGATCTTCAACCAGTACGGCAGCACGCTGCCCGGCCAGCAAGCTTTCAATGTACTCTTGTAAATGGAGATCCAGCGTCAGGTGAATGTTCTTACCCGCGATGGGGGGAACGTCTTTCAGCAGGCGGACAATACGCCCGTGATTATCAACCTCGACCTCCTGATAGCCAGTTTTACCGTGAAGATCGTTTTCGTAGTAACGCTCAATTCCCTGCTTACCGATGTTATGGTCCGCCGCGTAATTCTCCGCCAGCCCTTTTTGGTTCAGCGCTTTAAGGTCGTTGTCGTTTATCTTTGACACGTAACCGAGAACATGCGCCAGCTCGGCGCCGTAAGGATACTGCCGATCCTGATAGCTATTGATCGTGACGCCGTTGAAATGAAACTGATTGACCGCAAAGCGTGCAATTTCAACATCCGTTAGCGCATTTTTGAGCACCACCGGACGATAGCGGCTACTTGATTTTAGCGCATGGCGAAAGTCGGCGATATCATCGGGGGAGAGATCAACAATAGGGGTGAGCTGTTTTAGCAGCGCATCCATATCGGCAATTTTATAGGGCGTAACCGCGATATCATACCAGGTCACGTTACGCACCAGCGGGATGCCGTTGCGATCGTAAATGATGCCGCGCGTTGGCGCGACGGGCAGCATCTTGATATCGTTCTCATTCGAACGGGTGGTGTAGTAATGGTGCTGGCGGATTTGCAAGTTATAGAGATTGAAGATCAGGATACCAAAGCAGACAACCACTACGCCAAACGCCACGATCACACGTCTCAGGAAGAGTTTCTCTTCCGCATCAAAGTCTTTAAAAGTCATTACCTGTACCTGAACAATCCGCCGCCTAATGATACGGGGCGGTCAGCGCCAGCACAGGTAAAAGATGTTCCATCTCTCTATAGAAATGTGTCATTCCTTGTGATTTGTTACAGATATACCGCAGTGGCAATAAAAAGGCCTGAGTCCACTACCCGGAGCCAGGCCTGATGATGTTAACGACGGCGCGTTTACATGCGTTCTACGGTTTCGATACCCAACGTATCCAGACCCAGTTTCAGCGTCTTCGCCGTCAGTTGCGCCAGTTTCAGACGGCTATTGCGAATGGCGTCATTCTCTGCGCTGAGAATGGGGCAGTGCTCGTAGAAGCCGGAGAACAGCCCGGCGACGTCATACAGATACGCGCACATGACGTGCGGCGTACCTTCACGCGCGACCACCGTCAGGGTCTCTTCAAACTGCAGCAGACGGGCAGCCAGTTGCGCTTCGCGATCTTCGCTGATGATAACCGGCGCGCTCGCCAGCGCCTGCTCGTCGATGTCCGCTTTACGGAAAACAGACAGCACACGCGTATAGGCATACTGCATATAAGGTGCGGTATTGCCTTCGAAAGCCAACATATTATCCCAGTCAAAGATATAGTCAGTGGTGCGGTTTTTTGACAGATCGGCGTATTTCACCGCGCCAATACCGACTGCGTTAGCCAGTTTTTCCAGCTCGTCAGCCGGCATATCCGGGTTCTTCTCCGCCACCAGACGACGCGCGCGCTCCAGCGCCTCATCCAGCAGGTCCGCCAGTTTCACCGTACCGCCCGCACGAGTTTTAAACGGTTTACCGTCTTTACCCAGCATCATGCCGAACATGTGGTGTTCCAGCGGAACGGAATCCGGTACATAACCGGCTTTGCGCACAATGGTCCAGGCTTGCATCAGGTGCTGGTGCTGACGGGAGTCAATGTAGTAGAGCACGCGGTCGGCGTGCAGCGTTTCGTAACGATATTTGGCGCAGGCGATATCGGTAGTGGTATACAGATAACCGCCATCTTTCTTCTGAATGATGACGCCCATTGGGTCGCCTTCCTTGTTTTTAAACTCATCAAGGAAAACCACCGTTGCGCCTTCGCTTTCAACCGCCAGGCCTTTGGCTTTCAGATCGGCGACGATGCCCGGCAGCATCGGGTTATACAGACTTTCGCCCATCACATCATCACGCGTCAGGGTGACGTTGAGGCGATCATAGGTGATCTGATTTTGCGTCATCGTGATATCAACCAGCTTACGCCACATCTCACGGAAATAGGCATCACCGCTCTGCAATTTGACGACGTAGTTACGCGCGCGCTCGGCAAACGCTTCATCTTCGTCATAATGCTTTTTCGCATCGCGGTAAAATCCTTCGAGATCCGCCAGCGCCATGTCGCCCGCGTTTTCCTGCTGCTGTTTTTCCAGCCAGGCGATAAGCATACCGAACTGGGTGCCCCAGTCGCCGACGTGGTTAGCGCGAATAACATGATGGCCCAGAAACTCCAGCGTGCGTACTGCCGCATCGCCGATAATCGTGGAGCGTAGATGACCGACGTGCATCTCTTTCGCGACGTTGGGCGCGGAGTAGTCAACGACAATCGTCTGGCGAGTCGGCTGAGAAACGCCCAGACGATCGGAGGCCAGCGCCTGTTGCACCTGTTCAGCGAGAAAAGCTGGTTCGAGGAAAATATTGATAAAGCCAGGGCCGGCGATTTCAACCTTGCTGGCGATGCCGCTGAGATCCAGATGAGTCAGCACCTGCTCTGCAAGTTGTCGGGGGGCCATACCCAGTTTTTTCGCAACTGCCATCATGCCGTTGGCCTGATAGTCGCCGAACTGAACTTTGGCTGACTGACGAACCTGGGGCTCGCAATCTGCAGGCGCGCCTGCAGCAATCATGGCCTGACTAACTTTTTCTGAGAGAAGAGCCTGAATATTCACCGGAATACCTTACGTTTATGAAGCGGGCTGTATTGCCCGCGCCAGTTTAAGAATTAGGGCGGGAGTATACTGCAAATGCCCGTTGGCGTCAGCATTGCGCGCGCGGCGCGTCGCCTGAAATATACGCAACAATAATCTGCATAAGCATTCAATAAACGCCCCATCAAATCAAAGGTTGGTTGACGGGACGCAACAGCGTAAATTAGCGGTTTTCACAGCAAGAAGAGCGTCCTGATATGGCGAACTGGCAAAACATTGACGAACTGCATGATATTTCCGCAGATTTACCGCGATTCACTCTGGCGTTCAGAGAACTTTCCACTCGTCTTGGTCTGGATATTAGCGCCCTTGAGGCCGATCACATTTCCTTGCGCTGTCACCAGAATACGACGGCAGAGCGTTGGCGTCGCGGATTTGAACAATGCGGTGAGTTACTGTCGGAAAATATCATCAACGGCAGGCCGATTTGTCTGTTTAAACTGCATGAACCGGTATGTGTGGAACACTGGCGGTTTTCTGTTATTGAATTACCGTGGCCGGGAGAAAAACGCTATCCGCACGAAGGGTGGGAGCATATTGAAATCGTGCTGCCCGGCGAGCCGGAGACCTTGAACGCGAGGGCCCTGGCGTTGTTGTCGGATGAGGGACTTAGTCAGCCGGGGATCGTGGTTAAAACCAGTACGCCGCAGGGCGAGCATGAACGTTTGCCAAACCCTACGCTGGCCGTGACCGATGGCCGCGTCACGGTAAAATTTCATCCGTGGTCGATTGAAGCGATCGTCGCCAGTGAACAGGCTGCCCATTAACCTGCCGACAGGAGTGAATATGGCGTTACTTGAGATCTGTTGTTACAGCATGGAATGCGCGCTCACCGCGCAGCGAAACGGCGCGGATCGTATCGAACTGTGCGCTGCGCCGAAAGAAGGGGGGCTTACGCCTTCGCTGGGCGTCTTACGCAGCGTGCGCGAGCATATTACGATTCCCGTACATCCGATTATTCGTCCTCGCGGCGGGGATTTTTATTACACTGACGGCGAATTTGCCGCCATGCTGGAAGATATTCGCCTCGTCAGAGAGTTGGGTTTTCCCGGGCTGGTTACTGGCGTGTTAACCCTTGACGGGGATGTCGATATGTTGCGAATGGAAAAAATAATGGCGGCGGCCGGACCGCTGGCGGTGACATTCCACCGCGCCTTTGATATGTGCGCTAATTCCTTCAATGCGCTAAAGAATCTGGCTGACGCAGGCGTAGCAAGAGTGCTGACCTCCGGGCAAAAATCTGATGCGGCGCAAGGTTTATCAATAATTATGGAACTTATTGCACAGAGGGATGCTCCAATCATTATGGCTGGTGCGGGGGTTCGTGCAAATAACCTGCAGAATTTCCTCGATGCCGGAGTACGGGAAGTACACAGTTCCGCCGGAGTCTTACTGCCTTCGCCGATGCGCTATCGCAATCAGGGGTTATCGATGTCTGCCGATATTCAGGCGGACGAGTATTCCCGCTATAGGGTAGAGGGGGCGGCGGTCGCTGAAATGAAAGGAATCATGGTTCGCCATCAGGCCAAATGATTTTTACCGTTGCATCATGTCGCCCAATATGATGCTTGCTCGTACCAGGCCCCTGCAATTTCAACAGGGGCCTTTTTTTATCCTTCTCCTGCATATTTCGGTCTGCTACTGCGTTGGCAATAACTCGGCCCATCCCTGGGCCTCGCCCTTGCGGGCGCTGTGAACAGCGTTCAAATTCGTTCCAGACGAATTTGTCCTCGCGCACCCCGGTCACGTAGTGATCTACGCTCCCGGGGATTTGCTGCGTCGCCGCCTTGTCGCAAACCGAACTATTTTGGAGAAAATGTGCCACCAGTCAAAAATGACTAGGGTTTACGTGCAATCAATACCGCACGTAATGGGGCGGGATAGCCTTCCACCGTCTTGCTGCGATCGTTCGGGTCAAGGAAATCGGCCAGCGATTCGGTAACCATCCATTCGGTACGGCGCTGCTCTTCGGTGGTGGTGACGCAAACGTCAGCGATACGCACATCAATAAAGCCACATTTTTCCAGCCATTTTTTTAATGCCGGTGCGGAAGGAATAAAATAGACGTTACGCATCTGGGCATAGCGATCTCCGGGCACCAGAACGGTATTTTCATCGCCGTCGACGACCAGCGTTTCCAGTACCAGTTCACCCTCGTTGACTAACTGATCTTTTAACTGCCACAGATGCTCCAGCGGCGAGCGACGGTGATAAAGCACCCCCATCGAGAAGACGGTATCAAATGCTTTCAGCGCCGGGAGTTGTTCAATGCCCAACGGCAGCAGATGCGCGCGCTGATCGTTACCCAACAGTTTACGCACCGCCTCAAACTGGCAGAGGAAAAGCTGCGTAGGATCGATGCCGACCGCCAGATGTGCGCCTGCGCCAATCATCCGCCACAGGTGATAGCCGCTGCCGCAGCCGACATCAAGGATCGTCCGGCCGGTTAAATCTGACAAATGCGGCAGTACGCGATCCCACTTCCAGTCGGAACGCCATTCGGTATCAATATTGACGCCATAAAGCGAGAACGGGCCTTTACGCCACGGCATCAGATTACGCAGCAACGTATCAATACGCTTTAGCTGACCTTCGCTGAGCGGCGTTTCGCTTTCCGCCGTGACGCTGTGCAGTAAGTCCAGCCGCCAGGGCGTAATTTCCGGTAAAAATTCTACCGCGTTCGACCACTGTTTAAACAAGCCATGCTGCTGCTCGCGTTGCCAGGCGGTAATCTGCGCTGGCAATGTTTCCAGCCAGTGGGAGAGATGATTTTTAGCAATGAGCTGATAAAAGTTACCAAACTCGATCATGCGGCAACTCCGGCTTTTAACGCGACAAGCGACCCAAAATTAAAGCACTGGAACCACAGTTCGCTGTGTTCGAAACCCGCCTTACGCAGGCGCGCTTTATGCGTTTCCACCGAGTCGGTGAGCATCACGTTTTCCAGCATACTGCGCTTCTGGCTGATCTCCAGTTCGCTGTACCCATTCGCGCGTTTAAAATCGTGGTGCATGTTGAATAACAGCTCGCCCACTTTAGCGTCTTCAAAGCTAAATTTTTCCGACAGCACCAGCGCGCCGCCGGGATTTAACCCCTGGTAAATCTTATCCAGCAATGCCTGGCGTTCGGCAGGTTCAAGGAATTGCAGGGTAAAATTCAGCACCACCAGCGAGGCGTTTTCAATAGTGATATCGCGGATATCGCCTTCAACTACGTCAACCGGCGTAGGCGCTTTATACGCATCAATATGGCGGCGGCAGCGTTCAATCATGGCCGGGGAGTTATCGACGGCGATAATCCGACAATGCTCATGGCGGATATTGCGCCGAACAGACAGCGTCGCGGCGCCCAGCGAGCAGCCCAGATCGTAGACCTGCGTGTTCGGCTGCACAAAGCGTTCAGCCAACATACCGATCATAGAGATGATGTTAGAGTAGCCGGGCACCGACCGTTGAATCATGTCGGGGAAAACTTCGGCTACTCGTTCATCAAAAGTCCAGTCGCCGAGACGGGCGATAGGCGCAGAAAAAAGCGTGTCGCGGTGAGACATAACGTATACATCCGGGAAAAATAAAGGCGCGTATTGTGCGCTAATACAGGGAGAAAACCAACTCCCAGGGCATATACCACAGGTTTGCCAGCACCATCAGCAACAATGCACACCAGGTCGCGCTCATCCCCGCCCGCCGCCAGCGGAACAGGCGGTGGTGGAAGCCGTAATAATGCATCAGCCGACCGGCGATTAAAATGATGCCGCAGATATGCACCATCCACGTTTCGGCGCCGTTCATTTCCATAAACAGCAGCAGTACCAGCGCGACGGGAATATATTCCACCGCATTACCATGAATACGGATAGCGCTTTGCAGCTCGCTAAAACCGCCGTCGCCATAGGCGACACGGTACTGCATTCGCAAGCGAACGACATCAAAAGAGAACTTCATTAATAATAACGCACCCAAAACGGCATAAAGCGCGCTTACCATACAAACTCCCTTTACTTTTCATACTTCAAGTTGCATGTGCGTTGGCTGTAGATACTTGACTCATCTCTGGGTCTCGCCCCATACGGGGCCGCTGCAAGCCGCGTTCAAATCTGCTCCCGGCAGATTTGTCGTTCACTCCAGTCACTTATTGAATGTAAGCTCCCGGGGATTCTCTCCCTTGCCATCTTCCTGCAACTCGAATTATTTAGAGTAAGTAATGGCTGATGGCATTGCCTATGATAGGGGGCATTTTCAGAAAAGAGAAGATTGCTGTGGAATGGACGGAGCAGTGCCGATTTCCGGTAAGACGCTGCGTAAATCATGCCAAAGCGTATTCACCAGTTCCGGCGCCTGCGCGATATCCGGAGTATGTAAAAACAGAAAAGGCGTGGTGGTCTGCCGCCACTGCGGGAGTTTCTGCAACCAGGCGGCGAAAAACTGACGGTTTTGCGCCATATTATCGCTACCGATAAAACGCACCATCGGATGGCTGGCCGTCACGACCGCATGTACCGGGACTTTGGGTTTTTTCCGCTGCGCGTCGCGGACGGCCTCGCTGTGGGGATGGGCGGCATGTACCGGACGACTATCCAGGATCACGCGGTTTACGCCGCGCTCGTGTAACCCGCGATTGAACCGCTGTTCATCCTCACCTTTGTCAAAAAAACACGGATGACGAACTTCTACGCCATAGGTAAACGTGGCGGGGAGCGCATCAAGAAATTGCCATAAGGCGGGGAGATCTCGCGGTCCAAAGACGGCAGGCAACTGAAGCCAGTATTGGCCAATGCGCGTTTCCAGCGGCGCCAGACGGGTAAAAAATTCCTGCACCAGATCGTCGCAATGACGCAGAGCGGCCTGGTGAGAAATGGTCGCGGGAAATTTGAAACAAAAACGAAAATCATCCGTAGTTTGCGCATACCAGCGATCAACAATTTCCGCTTTCGGCAGCGCGTAAAGCGTGGTGTTGCCCTCCACGCAGTTAAAGTGGCGGGCATACTCTTCCAGACTGGTGATGCCGAGCCGCGCCCATTTCGGGTGCGACCATTGCGGCAAGCCAATGTAGATCATAAGGCGTTTAAAATATCCTCTACGCTACGTACCCGGCCAATACGCGGGAAAATATGCGTCATACTGCTCTGATGCTGCTCACTGCTGGCGGCGCTACAGGCATCTTCGGCAATAATAAGGTTAAATCCCAACTCCCAGGCGTTACGCGCTGTGGATTCGACGCCGATATTGGTTGAGATCCCGCACAATATGATGGTGTCGATACCCCGGCGGCGAAGTTGTAATTCCAGATCGGTGCCGTAAAACGCGCCCCACTGGCGTTTAGTCACTTCCAGATCGCTGTCAGTTTTACCCAATGCCGTAGGCCAGGTCCACCAGTTTTCCGGCAACGCGTGCGCAGGCGTTGAAGCATCAACCGGCTGTTTTAACGCCTCGGCATAATCCTCAGACCATCCGACGCGTACCATGACCACTGGCGAGCCGTTGGCGCGACACTTTTCCGCCAGCCGCGCGGCGCGGGCGACCACCTCGTTTGCCGTGTACGGGCCGCCGGCAAACGGAAGAATTCCTTCCTGTAAATCAATAACTACCAGGGCGGTTGTGGTCGCGTTGAGTTTCAGCATGATAATCACTCTCCTAAAAATAGCGGATTTCGCTATACCTTAAGCACGATTAAAGAGGAAAGCGGCGACAAATATTGTTAATTTTTGTGAGCATACGCAATACCCGCGTGAAAAACCCGGGTACAGTCAGTATGAACCAGGCGTCGATACCGCATGAAACGGGCAAGTTATCGCTCCCATGCTGGATTGACTCTTATCGTGCGGCAGAATTTCCAGTATAATAGCCGCCTTTTTTCATCCAGTTGTGACATACAGCTAAAGCTGCGACTTCGTCGCCTGCATGGCAGGCAACAATCCGCCTGCGGCTAAGTTAAGGGATATCTCATGCGTACAGAATATTGCGGACAGCTACGTCTGTCCCACGTGGGGCAGCAGGTGACTCTGTGTGGTTGGGTCAACCGTCGTCGTGATCTTGGTAGCCTGATCTTTATCGATATGCGCGACCGCGAAGGTATTGTGCAGGTGTTCTTCGATCCGGATCGTGCGGACGCGTTAAAGCTGGCCTCTGAACTGCGTAATGAGTTCTGCATTCAGGTTACGGGCACCGTGCGTGCGCGTGACGCGAAAAACGTCAATGCGGATATGGCGACCGGCGAAATTGAAGTGCTGGCGTCCTCTCTCACTATCATCAACCGCGCAGACTCACTGCCGCTTGACGCTAACCACGTTAATACCGAAGAGGCGCGTCTCAAGTACCGCTATCTGGATTTGCGTCGTCCGGAAATGGCGCAGCGCCTGAAAACTCGCGCCAAAATTACCAGCCTGGTGCGTCGTTTTATGGACGATCACGGTTTCCTTGATATTGAAACGCCGATGCTGACCAAAGCCACGCCGGAAGGCGCGCGCGACTATCTGGTGCCTTCGCGCGTTCATAAAGGTAAATTCTACGCGCTGCCGCAGTCGCCGCAACTGTTTAAACAGCTCCTGATGATGTCCGGTTTCGACCGTTACTATCAGATAGTCAAATGCTTCCGTGATGAAGACTTACGTGCTGACCGCCAGCCTGAATTTACTCAGATCGACGTCGAGACCTCCTTCATGACCGCGCCGCAGGTGCGCGAAGTGATGGAAGCGTTGGTGCGCCATTTGTGGCTGGAAGTGAAAGGCGTGGATCTGGGGGATTTCCCGGTCATGACATTTGCAGAGGCGGAACGTCGTTACGGCTCTGACAAACCAGACCTGCGTAACCCGATGGAGCTGGTGGATGTCGCTGACCTGCTGAAATCGGTAGAGTTCGCGGTCTTCGCGGGCCCGGCTAACGATCCGAAAGGCCGTGTGGCTGCGCTGCGTGTGCCGGGCGGCGCACAGCTTAGCCGTAAGCAGATCGACGATTACGGTAACTTTGTTAAGATCTACGGCGCGAAAGGCCTGGCGTATATCAAAGTTAACGAGCGCGCGAAAGGTCTGGACGGGATCAACAGCCCGGTGGCCAAGTTCCTGACCGCCGACATCGTAGACGCTATCCTTGAACGTACTGGTGCGCAGGACGGCGATATGGTTTTCTTCGGCGCAGATAACAAAAAAGTGGTTGCCGATGCGCTGGGCGCGTTGCGTCTGAAACTGGGCAAAGACCTGAGCCTGACCGACGAAGACAAGTGGGCGCCGCTGTGGGTGATTGACTTCCCGATGTTTGAAGACGACGGCGAAGGCGGTTTGACCGCGATGCACCATCCGTTCACCGCCCCGCGCGACATGACGGCGTCTGAACTGAAAACTGCGCCGGAAGAAGCCGTCGCTAACGCTTACGATATGGTGATTAACGGCTACGAAGTGGGCGGCGGTTCGGTGCGTATTCACAACGGTGAAATGCAGCAAACCGTATTTGGTATTCTCGGTATCAATGAGCAGGAGCAGCGCGAGAAGTTCGGCTTCCTGCTGGATGCGTTAAAATACGGTACGCCGCCGCACGCGGGCCTGGCGTTTGGTCTGGACCGTCTGACCATGCTGTTGACCGGCACCGACAATATTCGTGATGTTATCGCCTTCCCGAAAACGACCGCTGCCGCGTGTCTGATGACCGAAGCGCCAAGTTTCGCCAACCAGGCGGCGTTGACGGAGTTGGGTATTCAGGTTGTGAAGAAAGCTGAGAATAACTGATATGAACAATGTACACGACATCATTCGCGCGATATCGCGGCGGTCCACAAGGGCGAGTCTCATCAATGAGCGGCGTCACCTAACAGCCAACAACGAGGCCGCGTGAAGGATAAAGTGTACAAGCGCCCCGTTTCGGTCCTGGTGATTATCTTCGCGCAAGATACGAAACGGGTGCTGATGTTGCAGCGACGCGACGACCCGGATTTCTGGCAGTCGGTGACGGGCAGTGTGGAAGAAGGGGAGACCGCGTTGCAGGCCGCCGTGCGTGAAGTCAAAGAGGAGGTCACGATTGATGTTGCGGCAGAGCAACTGACCTTAATCGACTGCCAACGTACGGTGGAGTTTGAGATTTTTTCACATTTACGTCATCGCTATGCGCCGGGCGTCATGCACAATACAGAATCCTGGTTCTGCCTTGCCCTACCGCATGAGCGTCAGGTGATATTCACAGAACATCTGACGTACCAGTGGCTTGATGCGCCTGACGCGGCGGCGCTTACCAAGTCCTGGAGTAATCGGCAAGCGATTGAAGAGTTTGTCATTAACGTCGCCTGAAAAGGCGCGCTTTTTTTGAGGAAATATTTATGGCAGGTCATAGTAAATGGGCCAACACCAGACATCGTAAAGCTGCGCAGGATGCCAAGCGCGGTAAAATCTTCACTAAAATTATTCGTGAACTGGTAACGGCAGCTAAATTGGGCGGCGGCGATCCGGATGCCAACCCGCGTCTGCGCGCGGCCGTGGATAAAGCTCTGGCCAACAACATGACCCGCGACACTCTGAACCGCGCCATCGCTCGCGGCGTCGGCGGCGATGATGATGCGAACATGGAAA
Source organism: Salmonella enterica subsp. diarizonae (assembly GCF_008692785.1). Lineage (GTDB taxonomy): Bacteria > Pseudomonadota > Gammaproteobacteria > Enterobacterales > Enterobacteriaceae > Salmonella > Salmonella diarizonae. Next base: position 211,215 of record NZ_VXJV01000008.1, on the reverse strand, counting down.
CCATCATCTATGAAGGTTACGGTCCTGGCGGCACGGCCATTATGATTGAGTGTCTGAGTGACAATCGTAACCGTACCGTAGCGGAAGTGCGTCATGCTTTCAGCAAGTGCGGCGGTAATCTGGGTACGGACGGCTCAGTGGCGTACCTGTTCAGTAAGAAAGGGGTCATCTCCTTTGAGAAAGGCGATGAAGACACCATCATGGAAGCCGCTCTGGAAGCTGGCGCGGAAGATGTTGTGACCTATGATGATGGCGCGATTGATGTTTACACTGCCTGGGAAGAGATGGGCAAAGTGCGTGACGCGCTGGAAGCGGCGGGTCTGAAAGCGGACAGCGCCGAAGTGTCCATGATCCCGTCAACCAAAGCGGATATGGATGCGGAAACCGCGCCGAAACTGCTGCGTCTGATTGATATGCTGGAAGACTGTGATGATGTTCAGGAAGTCTACCATAACGGTGAGATCTCTGATGAGGTTGCCGCTACCTTAGAATGAGGTGGTTGAATCCGAACATAACAGGAGATGCGTGATGGCTATTATTCTCGGTATTGACCCGGGGTCGCGCATCACCGGTTATGGCGTTATTCGTCAGATCGGCAGGCAACTGACCTATCTGGGCAGCGGATGTATTCGCACTAAAGTCGATGATCTGCCGTCTCGTTTGAAGCTCATATACGCAGGCGTGACGGAAATCATTACACAGTTCCAGCCGGACTATTTCGCTATCGAACAGGTGTTTATGGCGAAGAATGCCGATTCAGCCCTCAAATTGGGACAGGCGCGCGGCGTAGCAATTGTCGCCGCGGTCAACCAGGAACTGCCGGTGTTTGAATACGCGGCGCGTCAGGTGAAGCAAACCGTCGTCGGTATTGGTAGCGCGGAGAAAAGCCAGGTGCAGCATATGGTGCGAACGTTGCTGAAGCTCCCCGCTAACCCGCAGGCAGACGCCGCAGATGCGCTGGCTATCGCGATTACGCATTGCCACGTTAGCCAGAACGCGATGCAAATGAGCGAGAGCCGACTCAATCTGGCGCGGGGAAGGTTGCGATAATGACAAATGAGGCTGGATATCTATCCAGCCTTTTTTTATGATACGGCTTTACCTTTTCAGCCCTTTACGCAGGAGCGTCATGTGATTGGCAGACTCAGAGGCATTATTCTCGAAAAACAACCCCCGATCGTGCTGCTGGAGACAGGGGGCGTAGGCTATGAAGTGCATATGCCCATGACCTGTTTCTATGAGCTCCCGGAATCCGGAAAGGAAGCGACTGTCTTTACCCATTTTGTGGTGCGTGAAGATGCGCAGTTGCTGTACGGATTCAACAATAAGCAAGAGCGCACGCTGTTTAAAGAGCTAATCAAAACAAATGGCGTCGGGCCTAAGCTGGCGCTGGCGATCCTCTCCGGCATGTCGGCGCAACAATTCGTCAATGCGGTTGAACGTGAAGATCCTGCGGCGCTGGTGAAATTACCCGGCATCGGTAAAAAAACCGCTGAACGATTGATTGTGGAAATGAAAGACCGCTTTAAAGGGCTACATGGCGATCTCTTTATGCCAGCGGTCGATCTGGTATTGACGTCGCCAGCCAGCCCGACAACGGACGATGCTGAGCAAGAAGCGGTTGCTGCGCTGGTGGCGCTGGGTTATAAACCGCAAGAAGCCAGTCGGATGGTGAGCAAAATCGCTCGTCCGGACGCAAGCAGTGAAACACTGATTCGCGACGCGTTACGCGCCGCGTTATGAGGTAAAGGATGATAGAAGCAGATCGCCTGATTTCAGCAGGCGCCACGATCGCAGAGGAAGTTGCCGATCGCGCCATTCGCCCTAAGTTATTGGCGGAGTATGTCGGTCAACCGCAGGTGCGCTCCCAGATGGAGATCTTTATTCAGGCGGCAAAACTGCGCGGCGACGCATTAGATCACTTGCTGATTTTCGGTCCGCCAGGGTTAGGTAAAACGACTCTGGCGAATATCGTGGCCAATGAAATGGGCGTTAATCTGCGTACCACATCCGGCCCGGTGCTGGAAAAAGCGGGCGATCTGGCGGCCATGCTCACCAATCTTGAACCGCATGATGTGCTGTTTATTGATGAGATTCATCGGCTTTCACCGGTGGTGGAAGAGGTGCTCTATCCGGCGATGGAAGATTACCAGTTGGATATCATGATTGGCGAAGGGCCAGCCGCGCGGTCGATTAAAATCGACCTGCCGCCGTTTACGCTCATTGGCGCGACGACGCGAGCAGGTTCGCTGACCTCGCCGCTACGCGACCGTTTTGGTATCGTGCAGCGCCTGGAGTTCTATCAGGTGCCCGATCTGCAGCACATTGTCGGGCGCAGCGCCCGGCACATGGGGCTTGAGATGAGCGATGACGGCGCGCTGGAAGTGGCGCGTCGGGCGCGCGGTACGCCGCGTATAGCCAACCGTCTGCTCAGACGTGTGCGTGATTTCGCCGAGGTGAAGCATGACGGGGCTATTTCTGCGGAAATTGCCGCGCAGGCGCTGGATATGTTGAACGTCGATGCGGAAGGCTTTGACTATATGGATCGCAAACTGCTGCTGGCGGTTATTGATAAATTCTTCGGTGGTCCGGTGGGACTGGATAACCTTGCGGCGGCGATTGGCGAAGAGCGTGAAACCATTGAAGATGTGCTGGAGCCGTATTTGATTCAGCAGGGCTTTTTACAGCGCACGCCACGCGGCAGAATGGCAACAGTGCGTGCGTGGAACCACTTTGGTATTACGCCGCCGGAAATGCCTTAAGCTTGATTATGCCGGATGGCGGTGTTGAACTGCGCCACCCGGTAACATCCCCTAGCTCGCCTGTTTTTTCATCATGCTGAAGATAAACAGCATGGCTGCGCACAATACCACTGACGGACCTGCTGGCGTATCATAGAACGCGGAGAAGGTCAGTCCGCCCGTTACGGCGATCATTCCTGTTACCACCGCGACACCCGCCATCTGCTCCGGCGTACGGGCAAAGCGACGCGCGGTTGCGGCGGGGATAATCAGTAGCGATGTAATGATCAGTGCCCCGACAAACTTCATCGCTACGCCGATGGTTAACGCCGTTACCAGCATCAATAGCAGCTTCACGCGCTGTAACTTCACGCCATCGACAAAGGCAAGATCCGGGCTGATAGTCATCGACAGCAAGTTGCGCCACTGCCAGAAGAGAATAGCCAGCACAATAACTACGCCAATGGCGATCGAGATAAGATCTTCCGGCGTGACGGCCAGCAAATCGCCAAACAGATAAGCCATTAAATCAACGCGGACATTGGACATCAGGCTGACAACGACCAGTCCTAAAGACAGAGCGCTATGCGCCATAATGCCCAGTAAGGTATCAATCGCGAGGTGAGGGCGTTTCTCCAGCCATACCAGACCGGCGGCCAGCAGCAGCGTAACGGCGATTACCGCATAAAAGGGGTTAACGTCCAGCAACAGGCCAAACGCCACGCCCAGAAGCGACGCGTGAGCCAGTGTATCGCCAAAGTAGGACATCCGACGCCAGACCACGAATGAGCCCAACGGACCTGCGGCGCAGGCCAACATCATCCCGGCTAGCCAGCCGGGCAGTAATAATTCAATCATGAGTGACCATTTCCCCGGCGCAGTACAATACGGCCCTGTAAATCATGGCGATGATTATGATGATGGCGATAAATCCCCAGTTGCTCTGCACCGCGCGGACCAAACATAGAGATAAATTCCGGATGCATAGACACCACTTCCGGCGTGCCGGAACAGCAAATATGATGGTTCAGGCATAACACCTCATCTGTTTTTGCCATTACCAGATGTAGATCATGCGACACCATTAGCACGGCGCAATCGAGTTCGCGGCGCAACTGATCGATAAGGTCGTATAACGCGACCTGGCCGTTGACATCCACGCCTTGCGTCGGCTCATCAAGTACCAGCAACTGCGGCCGGTTAAGCAGAGCGCGGGCCAGCAGTACGCGCTGTGTCTCGCCGCCGGAGAGTTTTTGCATGGGCGCGTCAATCAGATGTCCGGCCTGAACACGTTTAAGCGCCGGGAGAATATCCGTTTTTTGCGTGCCGGGACGTAAACGTAAAAATCGGTTTACCGTCAGCGGAAGCGTGGTATCGAGATAGAGCTTTTGTGGGACATAGCCGATACGGAGTTGTCCGTTGCGCTTGATCACTCCTTCATCAGGAGCTACCAGTCCTAAAACCACGCGCACAAGCGTTGACTTCCCCGCGCCGTTAGGACCGAGAAGCGTTAAAATTTTTCCGGGGCTCAATTCAAGCGACACGTCAGAGAGGACGCGGCGTTGACCAAATGAGACCGAGACGTTTTCCAGTGAAACTAAACTTGTCATGTCAATTTTAGGCTTGCAGAAGTGATAGGATGTTATAATATCACATTTCACACATTCATTACGATGATTGGTCGCATTATGTTACAGAAAAATACGCTTCTTTTCGCAGCATTATCCGCCGCGCTTTGGGGGAGTGCAACCCAGGCTGCCGACGCCGCCGTTGTCGCTTCGCTTAAACCGCTTGGGTTTATCGCTTCCGCCATTGCTGACGGCGTTACGGATACGCAAGTCTTACTTCCGGATGGGGCTTCCGAGCATGATTATTCATTGCGTCCATCAGACGTAAAACGCTTACAGGGCGCGGACTTAGTCGTCTGGGTTGGCCCGGAAATGGAAGCCTTTATGGAGAAGTCGGTCAGGAATATTCCTGGTAATAAGCAGGTTACCATTGCGCAACTTGCCGATGTGAAGCCATTACTCATGAAGGGCGCGGATGATGATGAGGATGAACATGCGCACGCTGATGCCGATGAGGAAAAAGGTGACGTACATCACCATCACGGCGAATATAACATGCATCTTTGGCTTTCCCCAGAGATAGCGCGGGCTACAGCGGTTGCAATCCATGAAAAATTAGTGGAACTTATGCCGCAAAGTCGAGCCAAACTCGACGCCAACCTGAAGGATTTTGAGGCACAATTAGCCGCAACCGATAAACAGGTCGGTAACGAGCTCGCGCCGCTCAAGGGGAAAGGGTATTTCGTTTTTCATGACGCCTACGGTTACTACGAAAAACACTACGGACTCACCCCACTCGGTCACTTTACCGTGAACCCTGAGATACAACCTGGCGCGCAGCGTTTACATGAAATAAGAACACAGTTGGTTGAGCAAAAAGCAACCTGCGTTTTTGCTGAGCCACAATTCAGGCCAGCGGTCGTGGAAGCCGTGGCGAGAGGGACATCCGTTCGAATGGGAACACTGGACCCCCTCGGGACGAACATTAAACTGGGTAAAACAAGCTATTCAGCGTTTTTAAGCCAATTAGCCAACCAGTATGCGAGCTGCCTGAAAGGAGATTAACGAGGAAGTGAATACGTGCAACAGATAGCCCGCTCTGTCGCCCTGGCATTTAATAATCTGCCCCGACCCCATCGCGTTATGTTGGGGTCACTTACCGTTCTGACACTGGCCGTCGCCGTATGGCGGCCATATGTCTACCACCCGGAATCCGCGCCAATCGTTAAAACTATTGAACTGGAGAAAAGCGAGATTCGTTCCCTCTTACCTGAGGCCAGTGAACCCATCGATCAGGCCGCCCAGGAAGATGAAGCTATTCCTCAGGATGAGCTGGACGATAAAACCTCAGGCGAAGTCGGCGTCCATGAATACGTCGTCTCTACAGGCGATACGCTAAGCAGCATTCTGAATCAGTACGGCATCGATATGGCCGATATTAGTCGACTTGCCGCTTCTGATAAGGAGCTGCGAAATCTGAAAATTGGTCAACAACTCTCATGGACACTGACCGCCGATGGCGATTTACAGCGTCTGACATGGGAAGTCTCCCGCCGTGAAACGCGTACCTACGATCGCACTGCAAACGGTTTCAAAATGAGCAGTGAAATGCAGCAGGGGGACTGGGTCAACAGCCTGCTGAAAGGCACGGTAGGTGGTAGCTTTGTCGCCAGCGCGAAAGAGGCAGGTTTAACCAGCAGCGAAATCAGCGCAGTGATAAAAGCGATGCAGTGGCAGATGGATTTTCGGAAGCTGAAAAAGGGCGATGAATTTTCGGTTCTGATGTCGCGTGAGATGCTGGACGGCAAGCGCGAGCAGAGTCAGTTGTTGGGCGTGCGTATGCGTTCCGATGGCAAAGATTACTACGCCATTCGCGCCGCTGACGGTAAATTCTATGACCGTAACGGTGTCGGCCTGGCGAAAGGCTTTTTACGATTCCCGACCGCAAAACAGTTCCGCATCTCCTCCAACTTTAATCCGCGTCGTCTGAACCCGGTTACTGGACGCGTTGCGCCGCATCGTGGCGTTGACTTTGCGATGCCGCAGGGGACGCCGGTGCTGTCGGTGGGGGATGGCGAGGTAGTGGTTGCTAAACGTAGCGGCGCTGCCGGTTACTACATCGCGATTCGTCATGGACGCACCTACACCACGCGCTATATGCACCTGCGTAAGCTGCTGGTGAAACCGGGGCAAAAAGTGAAACGTGGCGATCGTATTGCGCTTTCTGGTAATACCGGGCGTTCCACAGGGCCGCATCTGCATTATGAGGTATGGATCAACCAGCAGGCCGTTAACCCTTTAACAGCAAAATTGCCGCGTACGGAAGGTCTGACGGGATCAGATCGTCGTGAATACCTGGCGCAGGTGAAAGAGGTTCTGCCGCAACTGCGTTTCGATTAACAAATGTGCTGACAGAGCCGGTACGCGATGTGTACCGGCTTTTTTGTTTTGTGTGAGGCGCAGACGCCGCTACACTATTCACAATTCCTTTTCGCGTCAGCAGACCCTGGAACAGCATGAAAACCCAAAAAAATAATAGAGAATATATCCCTGAATTTGAAAAATCCTTTCGCTATCCGCAGTATTGGGGCGCCTGGTTGGGCGCTGCGGCAATGGCGGGGATCGCATTAACCCCGGCATCATTTCGCGACCCTTTGCTGGCGACGCTGGGGCGTTTTGCCGGACGTATAGGAAAGAGCTCTCGTCGCCGGGCGCTGATTAATCTGTCATTGTGCTTTCCGCAGCGTAGCGAAGTTGAGCGCGAAGCAATTGTCGATGAAATGTTCGCCACCGCGCCGCAGGCGATGGCGATGATGGCTGAGCTGGCGATGCGCGGTCCGAAAAAAATTCAACAGCGTGTTGACTGGGAAGGTCTGGAAATCATTGAGGAGATGCGTCGTAACGACGAGAAAGTCATTTTCCTTGTGCCGCATGGCTGGGGTGTGGATATTCCGGCCATGCTGATGGCCTCGCAAGGGCAAAAAATGGCGGCGATGTTTCATAACCAGGGTAACCCTGTTTTTGACTATATCTGGAACACGGTGCGTCGGCGTTTCGGCGGACGTTTACATGCGCGTAATGACGGGATTAAACCCTTCATTCAGTCTGTTCGCCAGGGCTACTGGGGTTACTACCTACCGGACCAGGATCACGGCCCGGAGCATAGTGAATTCGTTGATTTCTTTGCAACGTACAAAGCGACGCTGCCTGCGATTGGTCGGCTGATGAAAGTGTGTCGCGCACGCGTGATACCGCTTTTCCCGGTTTATAATGGTAAAACGCATCGCCTGACCATCCAGATTCGCCCGCCAATGGACGATCTTCTCACCGCTGACGATCACACTATCGCCAGACGAATGAACGAAGAGGTCGAAATTTTTGTTGGCCCGCATCCGGAACAGTACACCTGGATTCTGAAATTGCTCAAAACTCGAAAGCCGGGCGAGATCCAGTCGTATAAGCGTAAAGATCTTTATCCCATCAAATAAATAAAGCCTCTCGTAAGAGAGGCTTTATATTGTGTATACCCCGTCCTGAATAGCGTTGGCACATTTTGCTTATACGCGTGATGAACCAATAAGTTAACGCACACAACACGATGACTCACTGTTGTTTAAACCGGTCGTCGTTGAACAGGTCGAAAAAGGCGAAATGACATACCGCCAGCGGCAGCATACAAACGAACGCGTCGCTAAAACTGAAGGTTAATGGAAGGCTTACTATAATAATTATGGATAATCAATAAATTACCCATAATGTAAATAATAGAAAATAAAATAGCTCTCTTGAAGAATATTATTTTTTGTCTCTTCATATCGAATGCCGGATCTATTATTAATTATGGGGGTAGCTATAAATCTCCTTCTTTTAAATCATTTAAATAATGTAACTGTTTGTTATTTTATGATGTTAGAAAAACTAAATTTATAAATAAGAAATCATAAAGCTGCTTCCTGAAAAAATATTAATATACTCTCAAGTGGTTTTTATTCTACCTCGTCATTAACCTAAAAGGACTTTGGCTATGCGTTTTTCCACTCGATTTACGGCCTGCATACAAATATGTGTTCATATAATATTTTTATTTATTAACTCTTTTGTATTTTCATTCCCGATCAGAGCGGAAACTACCCCCCCGTCAGCGCCGCAGACAACGGTCACAGCGGCATCAAACACGGCGAAAGAAGACGATGCAGGTAAGAATCTCGCGAATGTGCTTTCCAGCACTGGTGCTATGTTGAATCAGGATAACAAAACGGATGCATTAATCAATTCTGCGATTAATAATGGATCTGCTTACGCCACTAATGCAGTACAAAACTGGCTTCAGCAATTTGGTACGGCGAGGGTAAATCTGGGGCTCGATAACGATCTGTCGCTGGAAAGTGCTAGCCTGGATATACTGTTGCCGCTTTATGATGACAAGAAACACAACCTGTTATTTACACAATTAGGCGGAAGACGCGATGACGATCGTAATATTATCAACGCAGGCGTGGGCTACCGCTATTTCGCCGACCACTGGATGTGGGGCGTTAACGCATTTTATGATCAGCAAATCTCCAGTGTTACCCACCAGCGTCTGGGTTTCGGCGGCGAGCTTGGCTGGGATTATTTCAAGCTGAGCGCCAACGCCTATCAGCGTCTTTCTGGCTGGAAAGATTCGAAAGACCATACTGATTACGAAGAACGTGTCGCCAACGGCTATGATGTGCGAGCCGAAGGCTATTTACCAGCATATCCGCAGCTAGGCGCTCAGTTGATTTGGGAGCAGTATTATGGCGATGACGTTGCTCTGTTTGGCGATAGCGACGACGACCGTCAACGTGATCCTTATGCTTTGACCGCAGGCGTTAATTACACCCCGGTTCCGCTGTTTTCCGTTGGCTTAAATCAAAAAATGGGGAAAGGCAATCATAACGATACTCAAATTGAGATGGCGGTTAACTGGATGCTCGGCTCGCCGCTCAATGCTCAGCTCGACGCCGATAATGTCAAAAACCGCCGCACACTTCTCGGCAGTCGCCTTGATTTGGTTAATCGCAATAACACTATCGTGCTGGAATACCGCAAGAAAGAGTTAATTTCGCTGAAAGTGCCGGAAAAAATGACCGGCGTGGAAGATGAAACCCTGCCTGTCAACGTAACTGTGAAGAGTAAATATCCTCTCGATCATATCACCTGGCAGGATGATAGCCTGATACAGAACGGCGGCAACATCACCGAGGAAAATGGGACGTGGACGGTTACGATGCCGCACTACGTGCAAAATGGTGCCGAGAAGAATATGTATGTTGTCGCCGCCACGGCATACGACAACCAGGGTAATAAATCTGACGTCAGCCATATGACCGTCGCCGTGAGCGGCTTTAACCCTAATGACATTGTTACCGCAACCACAGCGGCCAGCACAACTCTGCCGGCAGACGGCGTCAGCACCACGCAGGTGAGCGTTACTGTTACGTCCGGTAGCGGGCAAAAAATTACCGGCCTCGCCAGTAGCCTTAGCGCCCAGCTCATTCGTAACACGCAGATTCAGGGGGCATCGGCGGCCTCGCCGGTAGCGGAAAAAATCAGCGAGTTTAAAGAGCAATCGCCGGGCGTGTACGTCAGTACCTTCACCGCAGGCACCCAGCCTGGCGCGGTTATCGTTCAGCCTCTCTACAATCAGACGACCAAGCTCAACACAACCACCATTAACCTTACGGCAGTGAAAGACACCGCGCATTTCGCCACACTTGATGCGTCCAAAACCACAGCGCTGGCGAATAGTCAGGATGCGATTTCAATGACTGCGCACGTGGTGGATGCGATGAATAATCCTGTTCAGGGCGTGACCGTGCACTGGGAAAGCGACAATGCTGGCGCGATGCTAAACACACCATCAAGCACAACGGATAGCCAGGGTAATGCCGTCGCCTCTGTCACCAGCGGTCAAATCATAAGCACAACGGTGAGTGTAACGCTGGATAACGGCGAATCCATGCAGAGTAAAACGCTGCAGTTTACGGCCGACGCCAGCAGCGCAAAAGTCATAAAAATTGATGCCGATAAAACCCTTGCTCTCGCCGATAATCAGGACGCTATCACCGTCAGCGCGATGGTCACTGATGCCAGCCAGCACCCGCTGGTGAACCAGCCCGTTAACTGGGCGATCGATTCGGCCAGCGGCAGCGCTCACCTGGCGGATAAACAGAGTAATACCGATGAAAATGGCATCGCCACTGTCACGCTGAAATCAGCGAAAGCCGGACAGGGCATCGTTTCGGCCTCAACAGGCGACAGCGAAGCGTTAAAAACAGATACGCTAACCTTCCTGCCAGACGTTAAAACCGCGACATTGAGCAGCGTAACGGTCAGCAAAACGTCAGCTCTCGCGAACGGGCACGATCCTGTGACGTTCAACGTAAAGGTTGAAGATGCCAATAAAAATCCATTAAAAGGAATACAAATTAGCTGGGCAACCAGCAGTACCCAGGCCAGCCTGTCCGCCACCTCCACCAGCACGGACGCGCAGGGGGAAGCGACAGTAGATTTGACTTCCACCGCCGTAGAAAACGTGACGGTGACCGCGACACTGGGAGAACAATCGCAAACTTCGCCCACGGTTAATTTCCTCGCCGATGACGCCACAGCATCCGTTCAGTCAGTGAATGCCGACAAAACCCAGGCGGTTGCTAACCAAAACGACCGGATTACGCTGACAGCTCACGTTATCGATGCCAATGAGCACCCTGTCGCTAACAGCGCAATTGAATGGAAAATCGTGGAAGGACAAGGCACGCTGAGCACCACGCAAAACAGCACCGACCAGCAAGGTGATGCCATTGTAACGCTGGTCTCATCCGTGCAGGGTAAGGTCGTCGTCTCAGCCAGCGCCGCAACCGGCGGGGCGGTTAATTCGCCCGACCTTCTGTTTACCGCAGATACCGCAACAGCCAAAGTGACTGACATTACTGTAGATAAATCGACGGCTATCGCCAATGGTAAAGACCAGATTACCTACACCGCCACCGTGACGGATGCAAAAGGCAATCCAGTTAAGGAACAGGACGTTAACTGGAAGGTAACGCCTGCCACGGCAAAACTGTCTGCAGTAACGACCCAAACGGACGTGAACGGAACCACTACGGTGACTGTGACAACGCTGAAAGCAGGTGACGTAAACGTCACCGCCCAGGCAACTACGGGCGCGGCGTGGAATGCGCCGGTAACCACATTTACCGGTGATACCGCTACCGCACAGATAGAAAACATCACCGTGAGTAAAACCACCGCCATCGCCGATGGCGTGGATAGCATTACCTATACCGGCACCGTTATCGATGCCAACAGCAATCCTGTTGCAGGTGTTACTGCAGAATGGTCGGTCAGCCCGGCTACGGGCAAGCTGTCAGCCACCACCAGCACCTCTGACATCGCAGGTAAAGTGACCGTCGCCTTAACATCTACCGAGGTAGAAAATTACGTGGTGACCGCAGAAGTCAATGGTAACCCTGAAAACGCCGAAACCGTTAACTTTACCGCTGACGCCGGATCGGCCGCCATCCGAACACTTACGGCAAATAAAACGGACGATATCGCCGCAGGAAGAGACACTATCACTCTTACCGCAACGGTACAGGATGCGTCGGGGCACCCTATTGCGAACGCTAACGTGAACTGGTCATCCGATAATACTTCGGGCAACTTCAGCGAAACCACCACGGCCACGGATGCCCAGGGTCAGGCGATTGTCACCTTTAGTGGCACACTCGCACAGGTCACAACTGTGACGGCGAGTAGCGTGAATGACAGTGAGAAAACCATTCAGCTCAACATCGTACCGGATCAGTTGAGCGCGAAAGTGGTCTCGATCACCTCTCCGGAACATGACTACGATGCCATAGCCAATGGAATGGACGCGATTAACTTAACGGCCACCGTGAAGGATCAATACGGCAACGTCATCAATCAGGGCGACGTAGCCTGGAGTCTTGACCCGGCGAGTTCTGCACAGCTCTCTGCCGACACCGTACCCACCAATACCGAGGGCAAATCTACCGTATCCGTTACTTCAGAGAATATTGTCTCATGCAAAGCGGTCGCCACGTTCAATGGCATCAGTACACACTCGGTGACGATGCGTTTTATCGCTGACAGCACGACAGAGAAGCTCTCGCAAATCACTGCCAGCAAAACGACGGATATCGTCGCCGGAAAAGACGTCATCACGCTTCAGGCCGCCGTCACCGACGGGAATAACAATCCCGTCGCTAACGCGACGGTAAATTGGGGGACTGATAGCAGCGGAGGGGCATTCCAGCCAGCCGACAGCAGCGTCACCGACAGCAATGGTTTAGCCAGTGTGACTTACACAGATACCAAAGCCGGTACAACGACTGTCGGGGCGGGTATCAACGATTCTCAGAAAGAATTACAGTTGAACGTTATCGGTGATGTTGACACCGCAACGCTCTCAAACATTAAGGCCGATAAAACCCAGGCCGTAGCGGACAACACCGACACGGTCACCTGGTCCGTCACCGTGAAGGTCGGTTACGGCAACGTTCTGCCGTCAACGGCGATTAACTGGAGCAGCGACGACCCGGATCTGACGCTTACGGCCAATAGTAGCGTAACCAACGAGCAGGGTATTGCCTCCATTTCAGGCCATACGTTGAAAGCACGTGATGCGGTGGTGACAGCAACCGTTCCAGGTAATGGCAAAACGCTGTCAGCCGCTAAAGTGACCTTTATTGGCGACGCGAAAACGGCAACGCTGCTTTCACTGACAGTGGATAAAACCGACGCACTCGCTAATGGCTCTGATACTGTTACCTATACCACTCAAATTGAGGATGTGAACCATAACAGTGTGCCTAATGCTGCCATTAACTGGCAGACCACGCTGAACAAGCTGTCAGCGTCAACAACCAATACTAACAGTTCTGGCGTCGCCACAGTGAAACTAAGTGGTAATGATGTTGGTCAGGCCACGGTAACAGCATCGATCAATACGTCGTCATTAAAAAATGACCAGGTGAAGTTTATCAACACCATTGAAGATACATGGTACGTCACAACGGATTCATCAACCTATACGTCTTCGGCAATCAAAGGTTATCCCGATTTAGGTTTTGTCACCTCTGCGCCCACAACGGGCCCGACAGAACTGGACTGGGCGCCTTCTGGCAATTATTCTGAAGTCTCAACGCCCGTGACGCTGGTAGATAACAGTGGGCAGCAGTATACGGTTAATCTCAAAGGCTATCGTCAATCGGATTGTTCACAACGTCCTCTTAACGCTGCCGTGGGATGTAGCAGCTCAGGCGGGTACCGGGCCGGATTTATATGGAGCCGCAGCGATAATCAGGCTATCCCACCGGGTCATTACTCTGGACTGATCCATTTCTACGGACAAGACTGGCATACCAGTTGGGCGTTTGAATACCGATTAACGTTGGATTTAACTATTAACTGACAGCGAATAAAAAAGCGAGCCACAAGGTTCGCTTTTTTATATCCGTTGCCCCGCCCTGAATAACGTTGACACATTTAACGTATAGACAGATGAAAGTTTGATGAATCAAAAAGTTAAACGCACACGGCGCGATCACTCTCTATCCTTTAAACTGGCTGTCGTTGAGCAGGTCGGAAAAGGCGAAATGACATACTGCCAGGCGCAAAACCGCGGGCAGCCATACTGTGCTGAACTGGCTGAATAAACGGTTAACCCGACTGGCTCACGTCCTCTTCACTCAGAAAGTGCGGAACCAGAAGATAGAGAACAGGCAAGAAGGATGGTCAGGGAGTCGGTAGAAATTTACAACACATAGCGGCTTCATCTGTCGCTACAATACAAAACGCCCGATGAGGTTCATCGGGCGTTATAAGACTGAAAAGTGTCAACCTATTCCAGGACTCGTCAGTAATACCTGATAGCGCAACGCTTATCAGGCCTGGGTGAGTTTTACTCAACGGTCAAAATACGCGTGGTATTGGTCGAACCTACGGTGCTCATTACATCGCCCTGGGTCACGATCACCAGGTCGCCGGAAACCAGATACCCTTTATCGCGCAGCAGATTAACAGCTTCATGCGCCGCGACAACGCCATCAGCCGCGCTGTCAAAATGCACCGGCGTTACGCCGCGGTAGAGCGCGGTCAGGTTCAGCGTGCGTTCATGGCGTGACATGGCGAAAATCGGCAGGCCGGAGCTGATACGGGAAGTCATCAGCGCGGTACGACCGGATTCCGTCATGGTGATGATCGCGGTAACGCCTTTCAGATGGTTTGCCGCATACATCGCAGACATGGCAATGGCTTCTTCGACATTGTCGAACTGCACGTCGAGACGGTGTTTAGACACATTGATGCTGGGGATTTTTTCTGCGCCCAGGCAGACACGCGCCATTGCGGCAACGGTTTCAGACGGATACTGACCGGCTGCGGTTTCGGCAGACAACATAACCGCATCAGTGCCATCCAGTACGGCGTTCGCCACGTCCATCACTTCTGCACGGGTTGGCATTGGGTTAGTGATCATCGATTCCATCATCTGGGTTGCAGTGATGACTGCGCGGTTCAGTTGACGCGCACGGCGAATCAGCGCTTTCTGGATTCCGACCAGTTCCGGATCGCCGATTTCAACGCCCAGGTCGCCACGAGCGACCATCACCACGTCAGATGCCAGAATGATGTCGTCCATGGCGTTTTCATCGCATACCGCTTCGGCGCGTTCGACCTTAGCCACGATTTTCGCGTCGCAGCCGGCGTCGCGTGCCAGTCGACGTGCATAGTTCAGATCTTCGCCGCAGCGTGGGAAGGAGACGGCCAGATAGTCAACGCCTATCAGCGCAGCGGTCTGAATATCGGCTTTGTCTTTTTCGGTCAGTGCTTCGGCAGAAAGCCCGCCGCCGAGCTTGTTAATGCCTTTATTGTTAGACAGCGGGCCGCCGACGGTGACTTCGGTAAAGACTTTCATGCCCTGGACTTCAAGCACTTTCAGTTGCACGCGACCATCATCAAGCAGCAGGATATCGCCGGGAACGACGTCTGCCGGCAATCCTTTGTAATCAATGCCGACTTTTTCTTTGTCGCCTTCGCCTTTACCCAGGTTCGCGTCTAACAGAAATTTGTCCCCAATGTTGAGGAACACTTTGCCTTCTTTGAAGGTGGAAACGCGAATTTTTGGCCCTTGCAGGTCGCCTAAAATAGCCACATGACGCCCCAGTCTGGCGGCAATCTCACGGACTTTATCAGCACGCATTTTATGATCTTCCGGCGAGCCGTGAGAGAAGTTCATACGTACTACGTTTGCGCCCGCGGCGATAACCTTCTCAAGGTTGTTATCGCGGTCAGTTGCCGGGCCTAACGTGGTAACGATTTTGGTTCTGCGAAGCCTTCTGGACATGTAATACTCCGTTGACTAAAACAACTTGGTGTTGCGTGAACATTGATCCGGTCGTTCTGAAACCTTAACGGTATAAAATGAACGTCCCCGGATGACGAAAAGGGTAGAACATTGTTATTGCTTTTAGCGGTCATCACTCCTGGTGAGTAATTCTTTATCAAAACGCGATTCCTTGAGCGCTTCCTTGACACGCTTCAAGTTATCTCTGAATTTTGCCCCACGGCGCAAAGTAAATCCCGTTGCCAGCACATCTATCACGGTCAGCTGAGCAAGTCGAGAGACCATAGGCATATAAATGTCTGTATCTTCCGGTACATCGAGGGTAATGGCCAGCGTGGCTTCGCGCGCCAGCGGGGTTCCAGCGGAAGTCAGGGCGATCACCATCGCATCGTTTTCCCGCGCCAACTGCGCCAGCTCCACCAGGCTCTTGGTTCTGCCAGTATGAGAAATAAGCACGACGACGTCATCATCGCTACAATTCATACAGCTCATTCGTTGCAGCACGATATCGTCGGAGTAAATCACCGGTACATTGAAGCGAAAAAACTTGTTCATGGCGTCATGTGCGACCGCGGCGGAGGAACCAAGACCGAAAAAGGCGATTTTTTTTGCCTGGGTCAGTAAATCGACCGCGCGGTTGACGGCCGATTTATCCAGCGACTGGCGAACATGGTCGAGGCTGGCCATGGCGGACTCGAAGATTTTTCCTGTATAGGCCTCAACGCTGTCATCTTCATCCACATTGCGATTAACATAGGGGGTGCCATTTGCCAGACTTTGCGCCAGATGCAGTTTAAAATCAGGAAAGCCGCGGGTATTCATACTGCGACAGAAGCGGTTCACCGTCGGCTCGCTAACGTTGGCTTCCTGGGCCAGCATGGCAATGCTTAAGTGAATCGATCTGCCGGGGGCGGCCAGAATAACATCGGCGACTTTTCGTTCAGATTTGCTTAAATGTTCCAGTTGAGACTGGACTTTTTCCAGCATATTCATGATTAGCAAGGCTCATGGGTATTAGCGATTTCAATGATGCGCGAAACCGAGCGCGTTTTGTTAGATATTACCCCTGGCGACTGCCGAAGGGAGCAAAATGGTTAAAAAAGGTGTCGTTTTTTTTCATTACATGATCGATGTCGGATTTTAGGTTCCGGCTTGTGTGGAAAAACGACAATTTTATTAGGCGTTTTGCCGATTATATTGCCAGTCAAACGTCAGTTCACCCATGAAAAGGCGTTTACGGTTTCCGTAATCTCGTAAAAGCAGTACAGTGCTGTGTAATAAAATTACAACGATATCCTGGCTAAAGTACCAGGAGATTAACTGAGGAGAATGACATGGCGGTAACGCAAACAGCCCAGGCATGTGACCTGGTCATTTTCGGCGCGAAAGGCGACCTGGCGCGCCGGAAACTGCTGCCTTCCCTGTATCAGCTTGAGAAAGCCGGCCAGATCCATCCGGATACCCGTATTATTGGGGTAGGGCGCGCGGACTGGGATAAAGAAGCCTATACCCACGTCGTGCGTGAAGCGCTGGAAACCTTCATGAAGGAAAAAATCGATGAAGGATTGTGGGATACGCTGAGCGGCCGTCTGGATTTTTGTAATCTTGACGTTAACGATACGCCTGCGTTTAGTCGCCTGGGCGATATGCTGGATCAAAAAAACCGCACCACCATTAACTATTTTGCGATGCCGCCCAGCACCTTTGGCGCTATTTGTAAAGGGTTAGGGGAAGCTAAACTCAACGCCAAACCGGCGCGCGTCGTGATGGAAAAACCGTTGGGTACTTCACTGGCAACCTCGCGCGAGATTAATGATCAGGTGGGCGAATACTTTGAAGAGTGTCAGGTGTACCGTATTGACCACTATCTGGGCAAAGAAACGGTTCTCAACCTGCTGGCGCTGCGTTTTGCCAACTCGTTATTCGTTAATAACTGGGATAACCGCACTATCGATCATGTTGAGATTACCGTAGCGGAAGAGGTGGGGATTGAAGGGCGCTGGGGATACTTTGACCAGGCCGGCCAGATGCGCGATATGATCCAGAACCACTTGCTGCAAATTCTCTGCATGATTGCCATGTCACCGCCGTCTGACCTGAGCGCCGACAGCATTCGTGATGAAAAAGTGAAAGTGCTGAAATCGCTGCGTCGTATCGATCGCTCCAACGTGCGCGAAAAAACGGTTCGTGGTCAATACACCGCTGGTTTTGCGCAGGGTAAAAAGGTGCCGGGCTATCTGGAGGAAGAGGGGGCGAATAAAAGCAGCAACACCGAAACTTTCGTCGCGATCCGCGTTGACATTGATAACTGGCGTTGGGCGGGCGTACCATTCTATCTGCGTACCGGTAAGCGCCTGCCAACCAAGTGCTCTGAAGTCGTGGTTTATTTCAAGACGCCTGAACTGAACCTCTTTAAAGAGTCCTGGCAAGACCTGCCGCAGAACAAACTGACGATTCGCCTGCAGCCGGATGAGGGCGTAGATATTCAGGTGCTTAACAAAGTGCCGGGGCTGGATCATAAGCATAACCTGCAAATCACGAAGCTTGATCTGAGCTACTCCGAGACCTTCAATCAGACGCACCTGGCGGATGCATATGAGCGCCTGCTGCTGGAGACGATGCGTGGCATTCAGGCACTGTTTGTCCGCCGTGACGAAGTGGAAGAAGCCTGGAAGTGGGTGGATTCCATTACCGAAGCATGGGCGATGGACAACGATGCGCCGAAGCCGTATCAGGCGGGCACCTGGGGACCGGTAGCGTCCGTGGCGATGATTACCCGTGACGGTCGTTCATGGAATGAGTTTGAGTAACTTTGCCACTTACTCTTAGGTGTTATTTTACCGGTAACATGATCTAACACAGATTGTAGAATCATTTTTGCACTTTTAAGCCTCGTGTGGATTCACCCGCGAGGCTTTTTTTATTACACTGCCTGAAACGATTTTGCCCCATTATCGCCGGACATCATGTAGTTCGCTGTCTTTCCACATTGATGAAACACATGGTAAACCCGGTAGTCGGACAGCTAAATTTCAGGAGCCTCTATGAATCCTAATTTGTTACGCGTAACACAGCGAATTGTTGAACGCTCGCAGCAGACCCGAAAAGCCTATCTTGCCCGTATTGAGCAGGCGAAAACCGCCACGGTTCACCGCTCTCAATTGGCCTGTGGCAACCTGGCGCATGGCTTCGCCGCCTGTCAGCCAGAGGATAAAGCCTCGCTGAAAAGTATGTTGCGCAATAATATCGCCATCATTACTTCCTACAATGACATGCTCTCTGCGCATCAACCGTATGAACATTATCCGGAGATCATTCGCCAGGCGCTGCATTCCGTGAACGCGGTAGGTCAGGTCGCAGGCGGCGTACCGGCAATGTGCGATGGCGTTACGCAAGGGCAGGACGGCATGGAGTTGTCATTACTCAGCCGCGAAGTGATAGCGATGTCGGCGGCGGTAGGGCTCTCTCACAATATGTTCGACGGCGCGTTATTCCTCGGCGTATGCGACAAAATCGTCCCGGGGCTGGCGATGGCTGCGCTCTCTTTTGGTCATTTACCCGCGATTTTTGTTCCGTCAGGCCCGATGGCGAGCGGCCTGGCGAATAAAGAAAAAGTCCGTATTCGTCAGCTATATGCGGAAGGAAAAGTAGACAGAATGGCGCTGCTGGAGTCGGAAGCCGCCTCTTACCATGCGCCGGGCACCTGTACATTTTACGGCACCGCCAACACCAACCAGATGGTGGTGGAGTTTATGGGGATGCAGTTGCCGGGTTCTTCGTTTGTGCATCCGGATGCGCCGCTGCGCGAGGCATTGACTGCCGCTGCCGCACGTCAGGTAACTCGTCTTACCGGCAATGGCAATACGTGGATGCCGCTCGGTAAAATGATCGACGAGAAAGTCGTGGTGAACGGCATTGTCGCGCTGTTGGCTACCGGCGGCTCCACCAACCACACCATGCATCTGGTTGCGATGGCGCGCGCGGCGGGAATTCTGATCAACTGGGATGACTTCTCGGATTTGTCGGAAGTGGTACCGTTGATGGCGCGCCTGTATCCGAACGGCCCGGCGGACATTAACCACTTCCAGGCGGCGGGCGGCGTACCGGTATTGGTACGCGAGTTGCTCAATGCCGGATTGCTGCACGAAGACGTTAACACTGTCGCAGGCTTCGGCCTGAAACGCTATACGCTGGAACCCTGGCTCAACAACGGCGAGCTGGACTGGCGTGAAGGCGCGGAAACGTCACTGGATAGCGATGTGATTGCCTCTTTTGATAAGCCATTCTCTCCCCACGGCGGCACTAAGGTACTGAGCGGTAATCTGGGACGCGCAGTGATGAAGACGTCTGCGGTACCGGTTGAAAATCAGATCATTGAAGCGCCTGCCGTGGTATTTGAAAGTCAGCATGATGTGCTGCCTGCGTTCGACGCGGGTCTGCTTGACCGGGATTGTGTCGTTGTCGTGCGTCATCAGGGACCAAAAGCGAATGGAATGCCAGAATTACATAAACTCATGCCGCCACTTGGTGTATTATTGGACCGCTGTTTCAAAATCGCGTTAGTTACAGATGGACGACTTTCAGGCGCTTCGGGTAAAGTGCCTTCAGCTATCCACGTAACGCCGGAAGCCTACGATGGCGGCTTACTGGCAAAAGTGCGCGATGGCGACATCATTCGCGTGAATGGACAGACAGGTGAGTTAACTCTGCTGGTCGACGAGGCAGAACTTGCCGTTCGCCAGCCTCATATTCCGGACCTGCGCGCGTCGCGCGTCGGAACGGGACGTGAGTTGTTCGGCGCGCTGCGCGAGAAGCTGTCGGGTGCGGAGCAAGGCGCAACCTGTATCACTTTTTAAGATGACACATTTGTAATCAGGCGAGAGAAGAATTCCGATGAAAAACTGGAAAACAAGTGCAGAAGCAATCCTGACCACCGGCCCGGTTGTCCCGGTCATTGTAGTCAATAAACTGGAGCACGCGGTGCCAATGGCTAAAGCGCTGGTGGCCGGGGGCGTTCGCGTTCTGGAAGTGACCTTACGTACGGCGTGCGCGATGGATGCTATTCGCGCTATCGCTAAAGAAGTGCCGGAAGCGATTGTCGGTGCCGGAACCGTTCTCAATCCGCAACAGTTGGCGGAGGTGACGGAAGCGGGCGCGCAGTTTGCGATTAGCCCGGGATTGACTGAGCCACTGTTGAAAGCCGCAACGGAAGGTACGATTCCATTGATCCCCGGTATTAGCACCGTTTCCGAACTGATGCTGGGCATGGACTATGGTCTGAAAGAGTTCAAATTCTTCCCGGCGGAAGCGAATGGCGGCACCAAAGCGTTACAGGCGATTGCCGGTCCGTTCTCTCAGGTACGTTTCTGCCCAACCGGCGGCATCTCTCCGGCAAACTATCGTGACTATCTGGCGCTGAAAAGCGTGTTGTGCATCGGCGGCTCCTGGCTGGTGCCGGCCGACGCGCTGGAAGCGGGTGATTACGATCGCATCACCAAACTGGCGCGTGAAGCGCTAGAAGGCGCAAAGCAGTAAGCCGTTAAATGCCCGATGACGCTTGCTTATCGGGCCTATGAGTTGCGAACTGTAGGCCTGATAAGACGCGCTAGCGTCGCCATCAGGCTATGGCGCATTAGCCTTTTACTATCACGCGGCTGACGGCCTTTTGCGCTCTTATCACCGCCTCTTCAACGTTTTCACCTGTCGCTAACGCTACGCCAAGACGACGGGCGCCGTCGATCTCCGGCTTACCAAACAGCCGCACCTGCACTCCTGCCCCTACCGCCGCGTGTACATTATCAAACGTCACATTCTGACTGGTAAGCTGCGGCAGAATCACGGCTGAGGCCGCGGGGCCATACTGGCGAATAGCGCCTACCGGCAGCCCTAAAAAGGCGCGTACATGCAGCGCAAACTCAGAAAGATCCTGAGAAATCAACGTCACCATTCCGGTATCGTGCGGGCGAGGGGAGACTTCGCTGAAAATAACTTCATCGCCACAGACGAAAAGTTCAACGCCGAACAGACCATGACCGCCTAACGCCAGCACCACATGACGGGCAATCTCTTGCGCCCGCTTCAGCGCCAGTTCGCTCATCTGCTGTGGCTGCCAGGATTCGCGATAGTCGCCATCTTGCTGACGATGACCGACCGGCGCACAGAAATGTACGCCATCGACGGCGCTAACGGTGAGCAACGTAATTTCAAAATCAAATTTAACCACGCCTTCCACAATCACGCGACCCGCGCCAGCGCGTCCGCCCTGTTGAGCATACTCCCATGCCTGCGCGAGCTGTTCGGCTGAGCGGATAAAACTTTGGCCTTTGCCGGAAGAGCTCATAACCGGTTTGACGATGCAAGGAAAACCTATTGCGGCTACCGCATCATGAAAACTGGCCTCACTGTCGGCAAAACGATACGCAGATGTCGGCAGACCTAATTCTTCTGCGGCCAGGCGACGAATCCCTTCGCGGTTCATCGTTAACTGCGTAGCACGGGCGCAGGGCACAACATTCAGCCCTTCGTCTTCCAGCTCACGCAGCGTATCGGTGGCGATCGCTTCTATTTCTGGCACGATATAATGCGGTTTTTCCACTGTAATCACATGACGTAGCGCCTCGCCGTCCAGCATATTAATGACGTGTGAACGGTGAGCCACATGCATGGCGGGAGCGTCAGGATAGCGATCGACGGCGATAACCTCGATTCCCAGGCGTTGGCATTCAATCGCCACCTCTTTTCCCAATTCTCCTGCACCTAATAACATCACCCGCGTTGCTGCCGGACGCAGCGCTGTGCCTAATAGCGTCATATTTCTGTCCCCTGATTTACCTGCGCGCAGTATATACGAAAACGTTTGCGTCTGTCTTTTCGAATAGATTGCTTTTCTTGCTGCCTCACAATATACTGTATATAAACACAGTTAACTAAGGGGCTGCAAAATGGCGGTTGAAGTTAAATACGTAGTCATTCGCGAGGGTGAGGAGAAGATGTCATTTACCAGTAAAAAGGAAGCCGACGCCTGGGACAAAATGCTCGATACTGCCGATCTTCTTGATACCTGGCTTGAGCAGTCGCCAGTCGTGCTGGAAGATGGGCAGCGCGAAGCGCTGTCGCTGTGGCTGGCGGAACATAAAGAGGTGTTAAGCACCATCCTGAAAACCGGTAAGTTGCCTTCTCCGCAGGCGGTTGAAAAGCACGCCGTGAGTAAAACGAAAAAGCAAGCCGCGTGAACCCACACTTGCGCTCCCGGCGTTTTGTACCATGCTTTTCCTGAACCATTGTGCTAAGGAGAAAAGTATGAATAAAAGAGGAGCGTTGTTGAGCCTGCTGTTGCTATCCGCCAGCGTATCGGCATTTGCGGCATCCACCGAGAGTAAATCGGTTAAGTTTCCGCAGTGCGAAGGGCTGGATGCCGCCGGGATTGCGGCAAGCGTGAAGCGCGACTACCAGCAAAATCGTATCGTGCGGTGGGCAGACGACCAAAAAAAGGTCGGGCAGGCTGACCCGGTCGCGTGGGTTAATGTGCAGGACGTTGTCGGTCAAAATGATAAATGGACTGTTCCACTCACCGTTCGCGGTAAAAGTGCCGACATTCATTATCAGGTCATCGTTGATTGCAAAGCTGGTACGGCGGAATATAAGCCTCGTTAGTAGCGTAATTTGCGCTTCTTTTGCCGGAACAGACAATTCCTGACATCCCCTCAGGTACGCTTGACCATTATTGGTCTGTATTTGAGGGGTACTATGGCTAACTGGTTGAACCAATTACAATCACTTCTTGGGCAAAAAGGCGCTTCCGCCTCGTCTTCCGGTGAACAGGGGCTAAATAAATTGCTGGTTCCCGGCGCGCTGGGCGGTCTGGCGGGACTGTTGGTCGCCAATAAGTCTTCGCGCAAATTATTAACCAAATATGGTACTGGCGCTTTGCTGGTGGGCGGTGGCGCGGTGGCGGGTTCCGTATTGTGGAATAAGTACAAAGATAAAGTACGCGCTGCGCACCAGGGAGAGCCGCAATTCGGCAGCCAAAGTACGCCGCTGGATGTTCGCACTGAGCGACTGATCCTGGCGCTGGTTTTTGCTGCAAAAAGCGACGGGCATATTGATGCCAAAGAACGCGCGGCGATTGAGCACCAACTGCGAGAATCAGGTGTGGAAGAGCAAGGGCGTGTGTTTATCGAGAAAGCTATCGAGCAGCCGCTTGATCCACAACGTCTGGCGCAGGGCGTTCGCAATGAAGAAGAAGCCCTGGAAGTCTACTTCCTGAGCTGCGCCGCCATTGATATTGACCACTTTATGGAACGTAGCTACCTGAATGCTTTAGGAGACGCGCTAAAAATTCCTCAGGATGTTCGGGACGGTATCGAGCAGGACTTGCAGCAGCAAAAACAGGCGCTACCTGGCTGATAACCTGCCATTAAGTAACATGTTTCGCTTGCATCATGCGTGTCTTTTGCCACCCTTATAGGATGGATAGTTTACGTCATTCATGTTGCAGGATAGCGGCGAAGCAGTGACATCTCAGACGCTTACCGAGGTGAGTGACCGGGATGACTATGCTAAGTCGCTGTGTTTGCCGCGTGATATATAACAAATATTAACGCAAAAGAAAAAACGACATGTTGCCAAAAGCCAATCGAATTCCCTATGCCATGACCGTACATGGCGATACGCGCATTGATAATTATTACTGGCTGCGAGATGACACTCGCTCGCAGCCGGAAGTCCTTGATTACCTGCATCGGGAAAATGAGTATGGCCGGAAGGTCATGACCTCTCAGCAGGCGTTACAGGACCGCATTCTAAAAGAAATTATCGATCGCATCCCGCCCAAAGAAGTCTCCGCCCCGTATGTGAAAAACGGCTATCGCTACCGTTATGTCTATGAACCCGGCTGCGAATATGCCATCTATCAACGACAATCGGCGTTAAGCGAAGAGTGGGATGGATGGGAAACCTTGCTTGATGCGAACCAGCGAGCCGCACACAGCGAATTTTATACGCTCGGCGGACTTGCCATTACGCCGGATAATACCATCATGGCGCTGGCAGAAGATTATTTATCCCGCCGTCAGTATGGGTTGCGTTTTCGTAACCTCGAAAGCGGTAACTGGTATCCGGAACTGCTGGATAACGTTGCGCCTGAATTCGTCTGGGCCAATGATTCCCTGACCCTTTACTATGTGCGTAAACATAAGAAGACCTTGCTGCCCTATCAGGTTTGGCGGCACACGATTGGCACTCCGTCGTCGCAAGATGAGCTGGTATATGAAGAGAAAGACGATACCTTTTATGTCAGCCTGCATAAAACCACTTCGCAACATTATGTGGTGATTCATCTTGCCAGCGCCACCACCAGCGAAGTGCTATTACTTGACGCGGAACTGGCCGATGCCGAGCCGTTTTCATTCTTACCGCGCCGCAAAGATCACGAATATAGTCTCGATCACTATCAGCACAAATTTTACCTGCGCTCTAACCGGAACGGTAAAAACTTTGGGTTGTACCGTACCCGCGTGCGCAATGAAAACGCCTGGGAAGAGCTGATCCCTCCGCGCGAGCATATTATGCTGGAAGGGTTTACCCTGTTTACCGACTGGTTAGTGGTAGAAGAGCGTCAACGTGGCTTAACCAGCCTGCGGCAAATTAACCGTAAAACCCGTGAAGTGATAGGCATCGCCTTTGACGATCCGGCTTACG
This sequence comes from Salmonella enterica subsp. diarizonae, assembly GCF_008692785.1. Taxonomy (GTDB): domain Bacteria; phylum Pseudomonadota; class Gammaproteobacteria; order Enterobacterales; family Enterobacteriaceae; genus Salmonella; species Salmonella diarizonae. The sequence continues at coordinate 185,812 of NZ_VXJV01000008.1, read as the reverse complement.
TGACGTGGCTTGCCTATAATCCTGAACCTGAGACCTCCCGGCTGCGTTACGGCTATTCTTCAATGACGACGCCAGATACCTTGTTTGAACTGGATATGGATACTGGAGAGCGACGGGTACTTAAACAGACGGAAGTGCCTGGGTTTGATTCTGGCTGTTATCGGAGCGAACACCTGTGGATCACCGCGCGCGACGGCGTCGAAGTGCCGGTATCGCTGGTTTATCATCAGAAGTATTTTCGTAAAGGGCAAAATCCGCTTCTGGTTTACGGCTACGGATCTTACGGTTCCAGTATTGACGCAGACTTCAGCAGCAGTCGACTGAGCTTGCTGGATCGTGGCTTTGTTTACGCTATCGTACACGTTCGCGGTGGCGGCGAGTTGGGGCAGCAGTGGTATGAGGATGGCAAGTTCCTCAAAAAGCGGAATACCTTTAATGACTATCTTGATGCCTGCGATGCCTTATTAAAACTGGGCTACGGTTCGCCTTCGCTGTGTTACGGGATGGGCGGGAGCGCGGGCGGAATGCTAATGGGCGTCGCTATCAACGAGCGTCCCGAGCTTTTCCACGGCGTTATTGCTCAGGTACCGTTTGTTGATGTATTGACCACGATGCTGGATGAGTCTATCCCATTAACGACAGGAGAGTTTGAAGAGTGGGGGAACCCGCAGGACATTGAGTATTATGACTATATGAAAAGCTATAGTCCCTATGACAATGTTAAAGCGCAGGACTATCCGCACCTGCTGGTGACAACCGGATTGCACGATTCTCAGGTGCAATACTGGGAACCGGCGAAGTGGGTGGCAAAATTACGCGAGCTAAAAACGAACGATCATCTGTTGCTGTTATGTACCGATATGGACTCCGGCCACGGTGGTAAGTCGGGGCGGTTTAAATCCTATGAAGGCGTCGCGCTGGAGTTCGCCTTTTTAATCGGCCTGGCGCAGGGAACCTTATATAGCGCGTAAACGCGCGTCTCGTAACGGCTTGTGAGTGTCGTTGGCTATTATGGTGTCCCATTGCCGCGTTGCTCGCCAGCCTGAACATCCTCCAGATAGTGTTTAAGCGTCAGGCGAAGTTCCGGGCTCATATTATCAAGGTTATTAAAAAGCCAGCGCAAATAACCCGGGTCGCGTTTTGCGACTTCAGATACCGCCTTACCGCGGTATTTACCGAACGGGAAAGTGGTTAACAGCGCAGGACGGCCCGTGATATTGACCATCTCTTCCGCGGTCCAGCCGGTGGTTCGCATAATATCAATCAGCAAGGCAGCGGTGATATAGCAATCATAAAGCGCCCGGTGATGATGCAGCCCCGGCGGCGTTTGTACGCTTAACTTGCGTGATTTATAGAGTGCCATATTGCTGTATTTTATTCCCGGCCACAGGCGTCGCGACAACTTCATGGTACAGATCCACTCACCCGGCAATTCTGGTAATACGCGTCTGTCGAAACTGGCATTGTGGGCGACATACCACTGACTACCGTAATAAAGTGGTATGACATCTTCAATCCACGGTTTATCAGCGACCATGGCTTTGGTAATGCGATGTATCGCCATCGCCTGCGGCGTAATAGGGCGATCGGGACGTATCAGGTGACTCATGGGATTGACAATGTTGCCATCAATGACATCAACAGAGGCTATCTCTACGATCCCGCCCTGCAGCCCGCAGGTTTCCGTGTCTATTATCCGCAACATGATTCATTCCTCACCGAAAGACCTTAGCGTAATGGAATGATATCGCCTTGCCAACCCTCCGTTGTGCGCAGACCTGTCAGTAATAACGGACCGCTATCGGCACGAACAATAAGTTGCCCGCTTTCATCCCACAGCGAGCTACTGCCACAGGCATTGGCCATCAGTACGGCCAACGCATATTTATGCGAAAAACGTTGTAAGCGTGCTGTAGAAGCATGTAGCTCAGGATCGTTAAGGCATTGACTGGTTGTGAATAACGTAAATGACGGGTCTATATCAACCCCTTCGGGCTGCTCATCCACCACGTTGATAGCGCTTCGCTGCCTGGCAATACAGGCCCCATGACTTTTGTGAAACACGAGCGGCGACGTTATCCACGGGGCAAAAATGGCGATGCCTTTTACGAAGCGGCAATTATGCTCGACAGGCATGCCCACAATGATAGTCATACGGTGGGTATTGGCCGCATGAGTGAGCGGCTGTAAAAGCGCCTCATCAGGCGGGGCGGGCAATGGTTTATTTCTTTCGTCGCATCCTAATAGCGACAGTGACGGAAAGACCAGTAGTTCGCACTGTTGACGAGCTGCAAGCTCAATATATTCCAGATGATGGGCGACATGCTCCGCCGGCGAGGCGTTCACGGGCGCATATTGCGCAGCGGCAATTTTCCAGGATGACATAATGACTTCCTTTTCATAGTCTCTACAGCCATTCTAAAAAGCATAGGTTAAGAATCGCCTTATAATGTAGTCAACTGCATGTAAGGAAGTGTAACGTTATATAATTTTATTTAACCCTGGGTTCGTAGGGTAGCCGGGATAGGGATACGGAAGCCAGACGGTGGGCAATCAGCCGCTCGCGAAACCAGGCGCGTAGATGCTCTGGCTGTTCTCGTTCAACCGCTTCCGCTACAACCGGCATATTATAGCGCTCTTTAAATGCCACCCCGGCTGCCGCCAGGTCCACATTGACTTTATCCATTTCTGCTTGTTCAAGCTGAGCCAGATTCGTTTTCATACGCGTCTCCTTTTTTGTTGCCGCCAGAAGGTACTAAGAGTCCGTGGTAATGGCAAGATGGAAATGATCATCCTCGACTCATTGATTGTTGAAGGTTATTCTCTGTAACGTAGGCATAACAAAAAGGAATAGTGAATATGGCTTTTTCTGCACCATCGCGACGTTTAGCTTTACTTTTATTGGCATCGACATTTGCGACGCCAGCGGCCTGGGCGCATGCGCACCTGACGCATCAATACCCGGCGGCGAATGCTGCCGTCACGGCTGCGCCACAGGCGCTGACCCTGAACTTTTCTGAGGGGATTGAGCCCGGATTCAGCGGCGCAACAATTACCGGCCCTCAGCAAGAGTCCATCAAAACGCGACCGGCAAAGCGAAACGAACAGGATAAAACGCAGTTAATTATCCCGCTCGAGCAGCCGCTAAAACCCGGCACTTACACGGTAGTCTGGCATGTTGTGTCGGTGGATGGGCATAAAACAAAAGGGAAATACACCTTCAGCGTGAAATAAATGATGCTGACATTCGTCTGGATAACTCTCCGATTTATTCATTTTACCAGTTTGATGCTGGTCTACGGCTGCGCGCTTTACGGCGCCTGGCTGGCGCCAGCATCAATTCGTCGTTTAATGACGTGTCGATTTTTACATCTGCAACGACATGCCGCCGCCTGGAGTGTTATCAGCGCGGCTTTTATGCTGGCGATTCAGGGCGGGCTGATGGGCGGCGGCTGGCCCGATGTGTTTTCCGTCTCGGTGTGGAGCGCGGTACTGCAAACCCGTTTTGGCGCGGTCTGGATATGGCAAATTATCCTCGCGTTGGTCACTCTGGTGATGGTGGTCATTGCGCCGGTAAAAATGCAGCGACGGCTTCTTATTCTGACCGTTGCTCAGTTTATTCTGTTGGCAGGCGTTGGACATGCGACGATGCGCGACGGCGTACCGGGAACATTACAGCAAATTAACCATGCCCTGCATTTACTCTGCGCTGCATCCTGGTTTGGCGGGCTGTTGCCAGTGGTTTATTGTATGCGCATGGCTCAAGGACGCTGGCGTCAGCAGGCCATTAGCGCCATGATGCGTTTTTCTCGTTATGGTCACTTTTTTGTGGCGGGCGTATTGCTCACAGGCATTAGCAACACGCTATTTATCACGGGATTTACTGCCATCTGGCAGACCACCTATGGACAGTTGCTTTTGTTAAAATGTGCGCTGGTAGTGCTTATGGTGGCAATTGCGCTGACGAATCGGTATGTTCTCGTACCACGTATGCGACAGGAAAATCCCCGGGCTGACATATGGTTTGTCAGGATGACGCAAATTGAATGGGGAGTCGGAGGCATAGTCCTGGCGATCGTCAGCCTGTTTGCAACCCTCGAACCTTTCTGATGGACTGGCATAACGAATGAAAAAAATTCTACTCCCGGTGCTTCTGCTGGCAACTTCAGGCGTTGCGCTGGCGGCGCCGCAGGTGATTACCGTAAGTCGTTTTGAAGTAGGAAAAGACAAGTGGGCGTTTAATCGGGAAGAGGTCATGTTGACCTGTCGGCCAGGCCAGGCGCTCTATGCGATCAACCCCAGTACGCTGGTGCAGTATCCCTTGAATGACATTGCCGAACAGCAAGTGGCGGAAGGTAAAACGCGCGCTCAGCCTATTGCCGTCATTCAAATAGATAACCCGGCGAAGCCCGGTGAGAAAATGAGTCTGGCGCCGTTTATCGAACGTGCGGAAAAGCTTTGTGATCCATCCAAATAGCTGACTGATTTTTAATAAAAAACCGTAAACCTTCACGAAAAGGGTTACGGTTTTTTTATCTCTGATGACAAACATGGCGGCAGATTTTTTCAATCACCTTCGTCACAAACTGGAAAACCTGGCGTCGTCATCTATTCTTAAAGGGCAAGGCGACTTAGCCTGCATTAATGCCAACTTTTAGCGCACGGCTCTCTCCCAAGAGCCATTTCCCTGGACCGAATACAGGAATCGTATTCGGTCTCTTTTTGTTTTTAAATCAATAGCTTACAACGCTGAATCCGAAATTTTTCCGAATTACTGTATTCTGGCCTTTTTGGTTATATCACATCCAAATCCAGTTTAACATTTCTTTTACAGCAAAATCAGAGCATCACGTAAGCTTTATTATCGCGTTCATCGAGATAGAGTTTCGTGGTGTTCTCTGAGGTGTGGCCCAGGAGTTTTTGGGTGAATTCCTCGCGAGCTGTCAGAACGTGAAATTCGGCGTCTTATGGCGACTGCAGAGGGCTTTATTGAGGGGGAAAAGAAAAGTATTAGTACGGGCCGCAAAAAGTGCGCTACGCTGGTATGAGTTGAATTTCTGACCTCAACGAAGATCCCCAGATCATAGGGGCTTGTTTCTTGCCACTTTCAGAGGAAAGTTAATAAAACAGCGTGTTCGTTACGAAAAAACGCTATGCAATTTTCACTCTGTTCTATGCATTTTTTATTCAGTTTGTTTTGACCATATAGCCATCGAAAATAACCATCTCATGGTCGTTTCAACGTGGACGGGACCCGTCTTGTTACTGCAAGTTTAAAATGTCACCCGATTCCACAAAGTAGAAATGTCACTTACCGACTGTAACTAACTGATATTAAAATTGTCATACTGGTGTCGTGTTCGTGTCATGATGATGTCGTTGCCATAAACGGTCAGCACTGCAACAATAATCAAACCGTGATTATTTATTTCAGAGGGTATGCCATTATGGAAAGCAGAGTGAAACAACTAAGACTGGAAAGAGCCTGGTCTCAAGAAAGACTGGCTGAGTTATCATCGCTCAGCACAAGGACTATTCAGCGAATAGAAAATAATGAAGTGCCAAGTTTAGAAACACTTAGCGCATTAGCTTCCGTGTTTAATGTCAGTGTATCTGAACTTACTTCTGAGCCGCTGCCGGAAAGTATAGAGTTAGATAGTCGAATCGCAGAAGCTAAAAAACGAGTAAAAGATGAAGCTAAGTTATTAAAAAGTATAATAGTAGCTATCATTGTATGTGCAATAATGTATTTTCTTAATTATATATATGCGCCGCATAGTGATTGGCCTGTTTGGGTTATGGCTATTTGGGGCGGTCTTTTGATAGTGAAAGTATTCAAACTATTTTTTTTAGATAAGTTGCTCTTTAAATGGCAAAAAAATAGATTAATGTCTCTTACCAGAAAAAATTAGCACTGGTTCATTGGAGTCTGCCTCCTGTTTGCTAATATTGTTGATAACAGACAGGCAGGGAGATTCTATTTGTGTAAACTAGCGCTAAATTCCTCTTTGTTCAAATAATGCAATGTCGCCATTTTGGTATACTGGGGTATCAGGAATAGAATTAGCGATGTTAGATTCAGACTGTCTTCTTCCGGTTAGAGCAACTAGCTGTAACGACTCGCAATAATTCCATTTTTCAGCCCGGATTAAATGCAAATGGGCTCGCAATCAGCCATACGGACTCGCAATCCATTTTGGCTGGCTCACAATAACTGTAAATGAAAAAATTTCTCATTTGTGTCTGGATGTCGGATTTCGTTCTCACTTAGCGTGAGTCCACGTCCGATTTCAGTTGCAGTTATTGTGAACCAAAATTTGCGCTGTCTGCGAGTCGTTACAAGATAGCCGCCGGGCTGGACACCATGACGGTACCAGGTAGCGTTACGCGCTTAGAAACCGAAATTTTTGAACATATCATTACTACTCATATCGTTAGCAGGCGCACGGTTCATCGACTCCATCTGCTTGATCAACCCCAGGCTGGCACCAACAGGCCCTCCGACGCTGAAACCGACGCTACTGGAGCGGGTTTTGCTGGTGCTACTGCTGTGGGTTTGGCTACGGGTGTTACAGTTGCTTTGGTGTGTCCGTGTGAGACCATTTTTGCTGAGCTGGCTATCTTCACTTTGGGTGCAGTTTCCCTGTGACTGGCTGTGACTGCCTCCTGTGGTGTGGTTGCGGCTATCCGTGTGCCACTCGCTATAGCCTCCCGCTGGCGCGATGATGCCGACCGATGTGCCGTGGGTGGCATAGGGTGGCATGGCCATGCCACTACAGCCACCGAGCAGCAACGCGGTGCCGACGATAAAAATGATCTTACCCAGAGCGGTGTTTTTCATTGTTCCTACCTATTTCTCGTTAGTTATTTCTATGCCCTGCCCTGGCAGGGCTCGTTATTATTCATTCTTCAATTGGGAGATCAAGTTATTTTAATTAAATTGGTATTATTCTTAATGGTGTTCCTTATGGAAAAGATTAATTTGCAATGCAAATAAAGTTATATCGAATTGTCCTTTCGGGGTCATGTATTCAATCCGGTGATTATCGTTTAGAATACCGATTCTTATCGCAGGATTTATGATGGCTAAAGTCGATATGAAGTACCCGTTTTGCGCGTAAACCACACCCGTTAAAAAACATGGCTCGGGGAGTCGTAAATGGTTGCTGATACGGATAATCGTGCGAGTCACGGTGCGTAACCAGCCAAAGACTCACCGGGAGACGCCCGGCACCACAACAACCAACCGCCACTGGCTCATCCTGACAGATTAGCAGCCTTCTAAACTGTAGATACGAGGTTCGACTTCATATACCCCGTTGTTGTCCCGCTGGTCACGCGGCGGCGGTGGCTCATTGTTACAGGGCAAATTTCAGGCAGAAAAAACCCGCCAAGGGAAGAGGCGGGCAGTAAATACTGAATTTGAAATAAACAAGGAGTACATCATCACTTTTAGCAGGAGAACCGCACAATTGACTGGATCGTGCAGTTTTCTAACCTTGCCTGATTCTTATGGTTAAGTTAAACAGATAAATCCTAAACTAGTAAACCATGTAAATTATCATGTTATGGTAATGATGTTGCGGTGAATCCCGTTAGCACGGGGCAAACTGATCATATACTTCTGTTAACCAATGTCGCAGCAGACACCATAGCGGGTCATGGCAGGTCAACCAAAGGCTCACCGGGTAGCGCCCGGCACTGCAATACTCACTCATTATTTAAATCAAAGGCTACTTCGGTAGCCTTTTCTTTTTCCACTCACCCGATACCCGGATAGTTAGTCTCCCGGACAGGGGAAGTTATGATAATGGACAAAATGACCACGGGAGTGTCATACGGCGTGTCTTTTGCCACAACGCTTTATTCCGTCCTCGACTCATTTACTCCTGATGAATGGGCGGCAATTGGAATTCTTAGTGGCGTTATTTTTGGTACGCTGACATTTCTAACGAATTTTTATTTTCAGTGGCGGCGGTTAAAGATTCAGGAGCGGGAGGGGGATGGAGGTTCTAAAGAATAAAGTAAAAGCCCTTCTGGCTGGTGGCGCGGGGGCAATAGTGATAGCGGCGGTGCTTCTTGACGATCTGGAAGGCAGGCGCCACGAACCCTATCGCGATGTGGCAGTCGTACTCACAGTCTGCGACGGGCATACGGGAAAAGACATCGTTCCAGGCAAGTACTACACCGATGCGGAATGTGATGCGCTACTGAATAAAGACCTGGCACTGGTCGCAGCCCGCATTGATCCACTGATTAAGGTCAGTATCCCCGAAAGCGAAAGGGCGGCGTTCTACTCCTTTGCATACAACGTTGGTACTGGTGCATTTGCCAAATTCTCCCTGCTGAAAAGAAAGTGAATCTTCAAGAAAGAAGGGATGCCCGAGAGCAACATTTCTCACCCTGGCTGATTGCGGCTATCTACAGGGCATAGAAGCACGGCATGAGGAGAAAAAAGGAGGAAAGCTGTACCAGAGAGCAATCCAGGTTGCTAATCTGATATTAGATTTACCTACAATCAGCAAAGCCGAGTTGGTGGACAAAACTTGCTACAAAGACAGGCAAGGATCTTATGACATTGTCATAGCACTTGCTCAAGGTAGATTACTTCAACATCCAGAGTAAGTTCCTGGCTTGTCTGGTACCTAAAGGCCTCGGATTTAGTGTGACTTTTTCTTATCCACTTCATCGCGCACTCACCACGTATTTCAACCCCGAGACCATTCACAAAAGCGACCGCTGAGAACGCCATCGCAGCATGGTGCGCTCGGGTGTGGCTGTTTTGGTGAGACAGTGATCTCTTTTTTGAAGGTAATCACCATGCAATATCCAATCGTAATTGTTAATGGCGTAACCGGGAGTACAGGGAGAAGACAGAGAGTAAATGGTGAACATCCGGCATGGATGCCGGGTGTGGTCAGGTGCGCCCTGTCAGTGTCGTCCGGCAAATGCGACTGGCATGGGTTAGTTTTATACCTACCCCACAGAAATGAACTGGTAACACGCCAGATCCCGCCAGAATGCAGTATTCAGTGCCTCGGCATAATGTCCGTCACAGGCACTTTTTTCGAACGCTAAAATGAAATATATAGATTTCGGTTTGTATGAGTACTTAATAATTAAAATGTTAGACGATTGTCATAAGTACTCATCATTACCAGAGGTTAATTTGTTTTATTATTATTATGAAGATAAAAGTGTTGGTGGTGATATTTTTTAATAATGGAAATAGGTCTGGCTTATTATTAGCTGTTAAAGTTTCATGTGCGGATAGTATAGTATGAATGGTTATTCTTGACATGAGAAGAGAGGAGTCTGTGCTAGTGACTCTTTGTTGAAGTAAGTTATGATAGTTTTGTTTAACTCTAATAGAGCACGGTAGATACACAATGAATAAATGCAAGCTTCGTTCTGTTTATAAAGGTGTGAGGTGTTAATATGAAAAAGATTTTTTCTGTCTGTGCTTTGTTAATTACAGCATGGCCTTTGAGTTCGTGGGCTGAATGGACAGGAGATAGTTCTATAAACTATTATTCTGATGAAGTTATCTCTGATTTTCATGTCGGTCAGTTTAACCACAGTGCATATTTTTGCATAAAAACAGTTAAAAAATCAGGAGAAGGGACACCGATTATAGCATGTGCACTTTCACATGATTCTAAATGGATACCTTCATTTAATATTATGTTAGAACAGGCAAGGAATTTTTATATTACAGGGCACTCTATAAGAGTGTATGTTCAACCAAATGTCTGGAGCAATAAATCCTTTATAGAAGCGTTATCATCCAATGCACTTGTTGGACTTTCTTCATGTAGTACATCTGAATGTTTCGGACCTGTGAAGCCGAAGATGTAAAGTGAGTTCCTGGCTATTAAGAATGCCATCATATACGAATTTAAACTGATATAATAGTTTATTCGTAATAGTAATTCCTGCTTTTAAATATTTTTGGCTAAGCTAAGAGGAAGTATTATGAAAAAAATCACCTCTGTTTGTGCGTTATTAAGCCTCATTTGTTCTTTCAACGCCAGCGCTGAGTGGACGGGAGATTACGAAAACATTGGTTATTTTTCACACGAAGTTATCAGTGAGTTCCATGTTGGCCAGATCGATGGGGGCGCTTATTTTTGCATAAAAGCGGTTAAAGCCGATGGTAGTCGTAGTACTCCTCTTATTGCATGCTCAGTATCAAATGAGAGTGTATGGGCTCCTTCTTTTAAAGTACTCCTAGAACAAGCAAGGTATTTTTACGTCACCGAACAATCTGTAAGGATTTATTATGATCATAATGTCTGGACAAATCAACCCTTTGTAAATACATTTTCAACAAATGCCCTCGTGGGATTATCGTCATGCAGCGCAGCAACCGACTGCTTTGGCCCTGGTAAGCCTAAGAGTAAGAGGGATGTGGAACAATGAAAAAGTTAATATTACTGACCTTAATAATAGCCAGTTTTGATATCTATGCGATAGATTTTGTTTATCGTGTAGATCCAAATCCACCGGATGTTATTTTTCGTGATGGGTTCTCTCTACTTGGATATAATCGGGACCTACAGCAATTGATCAGTGGAAGATCGTGTGCTGGTGGAAGTAGTGACAGTCGTTATATTGTAACGACATCAGATATTAATAAAACATACGCTATAGCCAGAGCGTACTATTCTCATTCAAAATTCAAAGGTAATCTGTACAGATATAAAATTCGCGCAGACAATAATTTCTACAGTTTGACTCCATCCGTCAACTACCTGGAATCGCAAGGCGGTCACTTTAATGCTTATGAAAAAAGCATGATACGATTACAAAGTGAGTATGTTTCCACATTGTCTATTTTGCCGGAAAATATTCAAAAGGCTGTGGCGCTCGTTTATGATAGTTCAACAGGTCAGATAAAGGATGGTACAAGTACAATAAATACCGATTATGTAAGTATAAGCAGTGTGTCGAATCCAGGAGTGATACCTTTTCTCCCCGAGCCGCAGGCTAATACACAGCAACGGATTGATGCATTTGGCTCGTTAATAAGTTCATGCTTTTCAATTTATAGCGTGTGTCAGACACATAGAGGTCAAAAAACTGAAGTGTACAAAATGCCATTTTATGATGCAAGGCCAGTAATACAATTTATCATTTCAGGTAATTGAGGGTTAAAGTATGCTGCAAATTAAATTGAACAGACCACTGTCAGTAGTCTGTTCAATGCTGTTAATAGTTCCTGATTTCTGAACAGATTTATTATTAAAGATTAATGTTCATATGATAATGATGACACTATTCCTGCTGGTATTATAAAACATGGAAATCGGGTGATGTACTTTATTAATATTGAGAAGAGCTATCATGACTAAAGATGAAGTCTTTGCGTCTATCCTCGATAGAGAGGGCGGTTACGTTAATCATCCTGACGACAGAGGCGGTCCAACTAACTGGGGGATCACCCTGATGAGGGCGCGAGCTAATGGCTACATGGGCGATATGCGAAATCTTACTCGTGATCAAGCGTTAAAAATTCTTGAGGCTGATTACTGGTACGGTCCGCGGTTCGATCAAGTCGCCATGATATCTCACTCTGTCGCTGCTGAGCTTTGTGATACGGGTGTGAATATGGGGCCATTAATCCCGATTAAGTGGTTCCAGCGTTGGCTGAATGTCTTTAATAATCAACAAAGATTTTATCCGGATTTGATAGTGGATAGTCAGATTGGTTCGCGTACCCTATCGGCGTTGAGATTTTTCCTCTCTATCCGGGGAAGTGAAGGTGAAATGATACTTATTCTTGCGCTAAATTGTAGTCAGGGGCAACGCTATCTGGAACTGGCTGAACAGCGTCAGGCTAATGAATCATTTATTTACGGATGGATGAAAGAACGTGTTAAACTGTAGTTTTCATTAATCTGCAATATGGCTATTTGCGATGGATGCATCAATACGATTTGTGTCACTGTCGATGGAACAGTAAAGCCGTTAAGAATCATAATTGCTATTTTAAAGCATGGAGGTTTTCCATGCTTTTTTAATAACCCATCCACTTTGTTAATTTTGAAAGTCAGCCTGAGACAGTTAATCAGAGTGTGAAGTATGAGAGTCATAATATTTCCATCCAAACATCCTTACAGCAAGATACATTAATGTTCGTTTCCATTTTGGCACACCGAGTACTGTCATTCCATCCAGAAATATTAAATCGGATTCTTTTCTGTCGCGTAGTGAATAGTGGTACAGGTAGTCGTGAATGATTGCTGCTTTGGCATATTCTCCATCCGGTGGTAACAGTGACCAGAAAATACGCGGAACAGTGGCTAGATCGGTAATAAAACCGACTGGCACTTCAATTACATCATTTTTATCTTCACTGAGATAAAATCGGAATGGTTCGTAAACCCGCCATCTATAATGACCTAACATTTCCATTATTGCTGGAGTAGTAAAACAACTCATAATTTTACCTGTTATTAATCCCATGTACTGTATTATCAGGGAATACATATCGCAAAACTCTATACTGGGGAGAATTGACTATTCCTGCTGTTTACTATCTGCTAATAGATATCATGCTTAATAATATGAAAAATACATCGTTTTTGTGGATGAGTCTCTTATCCACAATGCTGTGCTTCAAACGCCACAGGATAATGATCAGAAGCGAGTTGAGGATTACGTAATGCTTCAACCCTTTGTGAATAAGGTGCTCGATCGACAATGACCCCATAATCTAAAATATTACCGCCAATTTGCGTGGGTTCTGTAGGTGCAATTATGGTTACAAGTCGTTCCAGATGCTCAGTCATCAGGTCACTTTCAAGTCTGTCTGGGGCGCGATTAAAATCTCCGCCAAGCAACCAGGATAAATGCCGCATCTGAGGTGTTCTAAAAAAATTATAGGTAACCCTGACAATAGCTGCAGCATCCGGACCTCCACTAGCCAGTGCGTGCGTCGTCAGAAAAACATCATTACCCAGTCCGATGCCAATGATGGGGCGAGATGCGACAGTTGTCGGACGCAAGACATAAACATTATCCGCTCTTCGTCTGGTAACTATTGCCAGATTCACACGGCGTGCTCCAACATCAATAGGCGAGTAGTAAATATATCTTATATCCTGACGTCTGGTGGTTCCGAGATTCCAGGTGTACTCATCAATGGGAATACCCACTCCAAAAGGCTGAATATGTCGTCCGGTACGAACCGCTGAGGTGGGAATAGCACCGGCCTCCTGGACCATAAGGATATCCACACCGGCAGTACCACTTAAAAGCTGTCTGACATTGATATTCCATTTACTTTCTGTAGATGCTGAAGATCCCTGAAGATTCCAGGTCATAACTCTGTAGTCGCTGATATTCGCGTAGGCAAAAGAAATATAGCTGCAGATAAGCATTATCAGAAGGTGAAAAAAATTCTTTTTCATCATCTACTCCCCTGTTGATTCGCTGAATTATTGACTGTTTGTTTAAATTGAATGAGATAAAAATGCGTAGATCTTGATTGTTTCATTAGTATTCGCCAGTATCATATTCGTTTTTAGAGATGTTATTCTTTACCAGGATGATGATTATATCCATAATATTATCCGTTCACAGTATTGCTGTTGATTGTATCCTGGCAATGTATGCTTCATGTTCCATACATTGCATAGGGTAGTATTCAAAGTACATCATGAAACGTAAATAAAACCGAAATAGATGTCTGATATAGAAGTGAATTTATATTTATTTAACGAAGTCAATTCTTTGTTACGGTGAGTAGAGTCAGACGATTATATGAATAATGTGCATGAAATTTAAACTTCATGCTGCTGAATTTTTCATAATTGTATCTTGATGATTTAGTTGCATAGAGAGAAGTGTCGTCCGTTCCGGTTATTCGGCCTGGATGTAGATTGGTGACGCTCAGTTTTCATTATCAGAAGACAGTGCTGATTAACGTGACGTGGGATTATCGTTCATTATGATAATGTCCATATGAGTATGTGAGTTTGATAGTGCTCTGGAGGAAGAAGCTGAATACCACAGCTCATACTATGTGGGGCATGAGCGGTAGATTGATACTTGTTCTACTGAACAATCGCCAGTTACCGTGGCTGTTACTAGTACAATACGAAAGTACAAGAGAATCCGAAACCCGCTACTTATTTGTTACTTCAAACATTTCCTCCAGCATACGGTTTAGTTTTTCACGATCGCTTTTGCTGGCGTCGCTATTCAAGCCATTCGTCTACATGGGCTTAACCTTCACTTTAGCATCGGGAAATATCTGGTGCTGGGGGTTCCCCAGAGGAGGAGGGAGATGTATTTGGTCGTGCGGATTTTGGGGCGGGAAAATGACAAACAAAACGGTCAGAAATACGTCCCAATTAAAACGTAAAGAATGATAACTAATTGAATTTATGAGAACGTAACATAACGTATTTTAGTCGTTAAAAATACTCAATTATTATGTAGTGGTCTGAATTTAAATAGGAATTTTAATGTTGACTTATTGTAGAAATCATATTTGGTCTCTTTTTATTTGTCTTTGAAATCGAAGGCGTGTTTGCCGTTACTCGACACATCCCTGTTCGGCTTTTTTCCTTATACCACGATAAAATTCTATTTAACATTTTTAAATTAAAAAAGCAGGGCATTAATAGATTATCTCAGTGGCCATTCTCGAACCCGACTCGGTTGCGGGAGCCGGGGATACGGCTCTGCGCGGCCGAACAGATTGCCTGAGGCGTTGCGTGAATGGATTATTTATCATTTCATGAGCCGAGCAATACTCCGTCTGGCGCCATCATCAGAATGAGTGTGGTGCGAAATCATTCTGCTGGTCAGGGAATACGGTTTCTGCCGGAGCCATAAAAACTGTTTTTTGCATATTCATACAGAACCGGGTGCCGTACAACAGTTCACGTAACCGATTTCTCATGCCTAATTTCACCAGTAACCGATACTTGTCTTGCCAGATTTGTCTTTCCCTTGCATTCAGCCGTCCACAGAGCGCTGACAGCCTTCCCCGGCCACGATAAACCTCCTCAAGCAGACGCTGCTGGGCCGGACTCACTCCACATGCCAGAATTTCCCTGTGCATCAGCAGTGACATGTAGGTCATCAGCCGCTTTGGGCTGTTGAATATCTGGGGGACTTCCAGAAAACCTGTCACCAGGGTCGGATATAACAGAAAATCGTCCAGCTTTTTCGTCACTTGACAACGCGTTCCGCCATACCATTGCTCTTCTTGTTTAACCCGTATAAGCATCTCCGTTAGTTCCTGCTGCTGAATTGCCGGGATATCCCCATATACCTTTAGTACCAACTGGTCACTAAAAAACAGTTCATCACTGATGACCAGGACCGGGTGATCCAGGATCGCTTGTTTCAGAGCGTAAAACAAAAAAAGATGTTCACGAGGGCGCAGACACAATACTAAGGTTGCTTCCGGTTTCCGGTGCAGTTGCTGCAACAGAACTGGCAGCGTGTACGTAATTACATACTCACACGTAGATAGTACTGACCTGACCAGATGCGCCACGGCGGTTGTTACCGGCCAGCAGTCACCATGCACGATGATCTGCCGAACCGGCATCCGGTTATTTCCTGTCATCTTCATCTTTCTCCTTTTTCAGGATTTTCCCCGCATTTCTGTTACTGCACAGCTGGTTCCACAACACATTCGCCATCGTCTTGTCGGCATTCCCGACCCTGCGCCGGGATACCGGTGGCGTTACGAGCCGTTCACGGCGAGCTGGATTGGGATTGTTAAGAACACGAATAATATAAATCTCATAGCGTAGCGCTTTATTAGGCAGAGTCTGATGGCGGCAGACACAGACTACCCGCGAAGCTTTACTTCGCAGATAGGCAATCAGGTAACTGGCCCGTCTGGCAGTAATATGAAACGCCTCTGATATCTGGTTGCGTTGGACCCAGTCCTGCTGCTGTTGGCACCAGTGCGCGACGATGATATATAAGGGCTCGCTGGCATACTGGCGGACGCTCTCTGGAATAAAGCAGGCGTCATGGTTTGACTGACCGGGATAATGCATATCGTTACCGGGCGTCAGGTACCGCTTTTTTGCGTGTGTGTTATCAGGGCACATAAAAACCTCGTCATCATAATTAACGAAAAAAGAAAGGCCTGAGGTATCATTAAATATTATTAATATGTTTATTATTTTTATGACGGTGTTCAGCCGATGGATTATTATGCTCTCCACCGGAAATAATCAGTAATATTCCACCTTAACGAGAACTTGTGCGTTGTATTTTCCGGTTAATGCCGGTTCTCCTGTGGCGGACAGTTTGACGTTATATATTTTTTTAGCATTAAAATTTCCATTACTGAATTCACCTAGTTTATTGCCAGGTAGTGACTGGGCATCAGGTGAAATGATTTCACCAAACTTAACCGGGTGATTATCCGGGTCAGTTATTGTCAGTTTCAGGCCATTTTTTGTTAGTGTGTCTTGCTTATACAGAAGAATGGAATTCCCTGAAATATATCCTCCACCCTGCAGTGTAAAAGAGACCTTTAAAGGGAGGTCCAGATAATATGTCTGTGCCCCTGTCAGTTGGGGGGTATAGCCGCCAAGGAGATTTCCGAACTGCCCGCTGTTACAGTTTGGGTTTACATCTGCAGTGACAGTAAAGTTATCTCTCCGGGAAAAAGAACTGTCCACATC
Source organism: Salmonella enterica subsp. diarizonae (assembly GCF_008692785.1). Lineage (GTDB taxonomy): Bacteria > Pseudomonadota > Gammaproteobacteria > Enterobacterales > Enterobacteriaceae > Salmonella > Salmonella diarizonae. The sequence goes on along the minus strand of NZ_VXJV01000008.1, from coordinate 169,145 downwards.
TGTTGTCATTACCGGTCCAAAGTTAATGTTATTTTTATCCAGTTGGAACCTCACAAAACATGTCGGGACATACTGTAATCTTATTGCCGGAGAAGTCAGTAATGGACCACTGCCATAATTATAATAAGGTTTCAGTCTGAAAGCAGACAGCGAGGGTATCGCATAAAACCCGGGGCGGGTACTTTGTGATGGATTTCTTGACAGGGTTGCATTGATGGTCATCGTTCTCTCACCGGTACCGTCATTACCCTTATAAGAATCGCCGATCGCTACATATTCAGGGTATATCCCCCCCCCCGGGGCGGGAAAAGTCCAATGACCTACGGCCCCTCCGGAGCTATCAGTAATCGTCATTTTCAGTGTCAGCCCAAGTGATTTCAGTGAGCCAATTAAATTATGCGCATCGGCAAGAGAGACTATAGCCACTGTGTGATTGTTACTGTCCGGTACGCTACATTTATACTTAACGGTGACCGACGGGATGGGAGGAATGTCGACCATACCGGGCTGAATAGTGACAGAGGCCGGCAGCTTTAGTTGTATATCTCCCTGGCTATTGTTCCAGTCCGTACATTGCGCTGTAGCCGGAACAGGCTCTGCCGCGCTGGCAAATCCCGGCAACATGACAGAACAGAGCAGCGCCAGACATAAAAACCACCGTCCGGACCGGAGCAGCCGGCATAACATATTCCTGCCGCCACGTCTCCTGTTTTCTCCGTACATCACCTTATTCATTGATACGCTCCTGATAAGTACATCTTCCTGACGTGCAGATGAAGCGGTTCATCCGCAGCCCGCCATAGTCATCCACATTGCCCACCATTATCTGGCCAGTTCCGGCAGGCAGGACGGCATTCACCGGCAGCGATGAAAACGGGGCCACCATCGTGCCTTCCTTAAAGCCCGCCAGTTTCTGTTTCGGACTTTGTCCCAGCCAGACAAGCGTGATGTAATACGGCGTCGGATTTTTCAGCGTCAGCGACCCGCCGGCGGACTGTACCAGCAGCATCTTCTCCGGCGAGGCGTTCCCCTCCGCCGCCAGCGTGGCCGGGCGCAGGAACAGCTTCAACTGGCTCTGGGTGGCAAGCTGCAGGATATTTTTGTTTTTGTCCTCCGGCGCCGGTGGGATTTCCCTGACGTTAAAATAAAACAGGCTCTCCCGGTCTGCCGGCAGCGGGGCGGTGCCTGCATTCTCCACCCGCATTATCCTGACCCGGGATTTTTTTCCCGCATCGATGCGCTGCAGCGGCGGCAGCGCTATCAGTATATTTGTCGCTTTTCCCAGGCTGTCCTCCATCCATGACTGCGCCAGATAGGGGGCGTCGGGACTGTCGTTACTCAGCCCGACGGAGACGGCTTTTGCATCGCTGCTCATGATGATACGGGTGCGGTCAACATTGATGGCCGCCTGGCCAGTACCGGGCCCGGCAAGGACAAGGACCAGGCCGGCAATGAGCATCGCTGTCTGTCTGTTGTTCACCTTTTCTCTCCGTAAGAATAATGTTGTACGTCTGCTGTGTTGCACGCCTGTCGCAGGCCGTCACCGGCAGGGAAGCAGCAGGGCTCCCCGGCTGAGATTCGCGTTCTCCGGCAGGGACAGCCGGCACTGCGGCCTGCCGCCCCATGTCACGACCAGAGCATTCCGCTCTGAAGCATCAATGCCCGTCAGGTAGACCAGCCCGTTATCACCCGCCATCCCCGCCGTTTTACCGGTTTTCTCCGACACGACCTGCGCGCCGAATGGCGGACTTGTGCCGTCAGCCAGCCGGATATGCCCGAATATCTGTTCTCCCTGGCTGACGTCTATCTTCCTGTAACCGACGGCCCCTTCCGTCAGTACCTGGCTGATCACCGGGTCAGCCACATCCACGCCGTCCGGCAACGCGGACACATCCACGGAGACGTCGCCCGGGCGATAGCTGCTGCCCGCGCTCACCACGGCCACCCCGAAGTGGTTGGTCACGCCGCTGTTGCCGTTAACCGGCACTCCGGACACGTCTCCGGTATCAATCATCATCCGCGGCTCATTCCCGGCCATTGACTGGCTGAACGCAGCGCCATGTGCCGTGGCGGTCAGTGAGCCATACCAGTTCAGCCCCAGACTGCGGTACTGACCGGGCTGCAGGGTGGCATCCGCGCTGGCCTGGCCCCACGGCAGACGGCTCTGGATACTCCCGCTGAAGCTGTCACTGCTGTTGCTGTCATACCGGTTATGGCCGGCGCTGATATTCCATGAGGTATCCGGGTTATGGAAATCGCTGTAATTCACGGTCTGCAGCATACTGCCCTGGTTATCCTTCTGCAGGCTGTAACTCACCTGGCGACTGTCCCCCCAGGGGACACTGACCTGGAAATAAACCTGGTTTTGTGTCCGGTTGTACGCCGACTGATTACGGGACAGTGACAGTGACAGGTTAATGCCGTGTACGGGCCCCATATTCATCGACTTACTGAGCGACAGGGTCCAGTTATTGTTTGAATCAGCATTCCAGTAACTGAGACGGCTCAGGGAAAGCGAGGCATTCATGTTCAGGGCTGACAGATACTGATTCCAGCTTACGGAGTAGCTCTGCTTTTCATCCTGAAGATACTCCCCGTCATACACGGAACGCGCCAGATACTCCTGCAGGGACAGAAAATGCCGGTCAGAGAAACGGTATCCGACGAACGCCAGCGTGCTGCCGGTACTGTTAAACGTTTTGGTGTAGTTAACCCGGTAGCTGTAACCGGACTGGATCTGCCCGTGCGGGAGCTGTGCATCCGAGCGGGTGACATCCACCGATATCGCGCCGTAGAGCCCCATGTTCTGCGCCGCACCCAGGGCGACGGACTGGTAATCGCCGGTGGAGGCAATCACGCCGCCGTACAGCGAGGTGTTATTAAATGCTCCCCAGGTGGCCTCGCCGAGCAGAAAGTCGGGACTGACCGTGCTGTTGTTATGCGTCCCGCCGTACAGCGGACGTCCGGCGGCCACCTTGTAGCGAACCTGCCCCTGACGGGCCATAAAAGGCACGCTGGCCGTGTTGACCTGCCAGGCCCGGACGCTGCCGTCGCTTTCGCGCACCGTCACGTCAAGATTGCCGCTGATGTTCTGGCTCAGGTCCGGCAGTACGAACGGTCCGGGAGACACCCGGGTCTGGTACAGCATGCGGCCGTTCTGGCTGACGGTCACCTGCGCGTTACTGTTCGCAATGCCGCTGATTTGCGGGGCATATCCCTGCAGGGAGGACGGCAGCATGCGCTCATCGCTGGCCAGGGTGAGTCCGGCAAAGCGGAAGGAGTCAAAAATGGCGGAGCTGAGATACGTCTGTCCCAGCGTCAGTTTCGAGCGCAGTGAGGGCAGCGCCCGGAACAGATACGTCTGCGGCAGGTAAAAATCAGACTGCACGCTGCCGTTTCCGCTGGCATAGCGGTTGTACTGATAATCGCTGCGCAGGCGCCAGGCGCCGAGGTTAAACCCGGCGGTGCCGTACAGACTGTAACTGGTGGAGGTCTCACCCTGATGCGGCATGTACCGGTTGGCCATCAGGTTATAGTCCAGCAGGGCCGCCGTGACGCCCTCGCTCCAGCGGGCCGGGGGCACCCAGTCCGGGTCCTGGTATTCCATCCACGCCTGGGGCAGGGTGACGGACAGGGACTGGTTGTCCGGTGAATACTGTACCCTGCTGTCCGCTGTGCTCAGGTTAAGGCACTGACCGTCCGTCCCTTCGACCGGGACAAGCTGACGGCGGCTCTCCTCTTTCAGCCCGAGCATGTCTGTCAGTGCCGGGGTGATGCAGAAGCGTGAGCGACCGTTGCCGGTCTCCACCACCCTGACGCTGTACTGGCTGCGGATGAGTCTGTCGTTCAGGTAAATATCAAGCAGGTAATCTCCCGGCGCAACGTAGCCATCCCGGCTGAAGGCGGATAAATCCACGCTGCTGTGGTCACTGTTTTTAAGAAAACCGGCGCTGAACTGTGTCGCCCCTGCCGGTAACGTCAGTATATTCAGGGTAATCAGCAGTGCCGGCCGGGTTATTTTCATGGTATGTGTCGCTGTCCGTGTTACCTGAATAAATTAAAATCCGTTGCTGCTGATATAAACCGCTCCGTGAAATATCAGCCCGCCACTGAAGAAAGAAAATAAACAGTTCCGGTGCCCGAGTATGCCGGATAAATAAACAGCGAAACTGTTTATTACTGTCTGAAATAAATACCGGCCTGCGGACCGTATCAGAAATATTTCAGTTTATAGGTGACTGTGGCGCCGACAGCGCCCTGGGAGGCTGCTCCGCCAACGGTTATCATACGGGCAAAGAAATTCAGCTTATTGGTTGCCGAAGAGGTATCCAGTGTAATATCACCTGTTGTAGGTGTCGTCTTGCTCAGGTCCACAGGATTAACGCCATCACCTTTCAGGAGCTGAATAGCTACATTAGCGGCAGGGGAGTTTGCGGTATTTGCTATTTCTCCTTTAACCAAATCGCCGCCCGGTGGGGGCATAACACCAGGGAATGTTACGGCCACTTTTGAATAGTTACCTGTTGTGCCATCTGTCGGTGGCGTGCCAGGGGCTGCCTCAAATGAACATCCGGTCAGACTTATGGTAACAGGAACCGAACTGGAGTACTTGTCTGCTGCTGATAGTGATTTCATACTGACCTGACCCAGGTCCACTTTGATGTTCTGGCTGTCCGGCACAATGCTGCACGGCGCATCAATGACTGAGCCACTGAAGGTCATTGTCCCTCCGCCAGCGTCAGTGGTGGCAATAGCACCAGCAGCAAAAGCCGAAGTGGCGCACATCATACCGGCAGCCGTCATGGCAAGTATTATTTTATTACGCATAGATAATATGTCCTTTGAGCAAATGAGAATTATTGAGCACAGGCTGAAAACAGGTCTGAAAATATTAATGAGAAGCGTTCAGGTGAAGCAGGTATTAATAATAGATGCCAGGAGACAACCAACATGTCTGAACCGATCTCAGGATGCTGCTATTTCAGCTAATGCCTGGATAGTTATAAGAAAAGTCTCATTTAAATTAAAATAATAAAAATAGATCGATACGATCGATGTTTATGATCGTGATTTAAGAATAATCATCAGGGAAACACTTTTTAAAAGAATTATTAGTATGGGGAATGCCTTGCCTGTAGATATTCACTGTGGTTATGAAATATTTTGTAATATTATAGATGAAATGTATCTTTTGTTTTGTGGGGGAACTAAATATCATGAATGATAATTTCAAAAATGCGTTCAAATAGTCGCAATTAACAGGATTAAATCCTGTTGTAGCGGCAAGTATCAGATCATTAACTCCAATTCGTTAAGTTTATGAATATTTATAAACTGTCCTGGTGTAAATTCGATAAAGATTAATCGGCAAAGCGACATATTTCTTTAATTGTGATGCCTGTCACGATATGCCGCTATTTTCCTCGCTGCACTCAACGCAGTATGAAACTACAACAGCTAACATTGTGTAGTTGTCAGGAGGTCAGAAGACTGGAACGTTACCCTTTGTTTATCCGACCTCTTTTTATCCATCCTGAATAATCGGGTACCTAAATGTGATGGCATTGGCAGGTATAAGGTCTGATGCTTTGTCGTCTGGTGAGGTTAATGCTCGCTATAATCGAATTTATCGATCGTTATGATCGATAAATTCGCTTTAAAGTTATAACCTGCTGTCTCTAATCTGTATCTGTCGTACGAACGTGAGCTTTTTCATAGAGGAAATTGCAGAATCCCGAACTGATGTTTCTCATCAGTAAGCGATATGTGGATTATCCCATGATGACACCGCTGTAGTGGAGTAGTGGAAATGCCCGATACTATAAAAAGAATGCAGTACATTTACCGTCTTCAGCAGAGTAAGTTAACCAGTCTTAGCTACCTGACCGATGGACTTGGCAGCGTTCGTGAAAATCTGGAGCACTTATGTTCAGCTCATCGGCTATTGGCCGGAGAGCTACAGGACAGCGCCAACCGGAGTAGGTTGGTTATCAGGCGTCTTGAGCACTGGAATGCTAAAGAAACAAAATATGCTGACTCTGAAAGGACTCCTCTGTCCCCAGTGAGAAGAAAATCGTTATTGCAGCAGTTGAGAGAATTTCATACCACTGCCTCTTCAGTTGCCGAAAGGATTCATACATTTTCGGTTGAGCAGCGTTATGCTGCTGAATTACTCGACTTGTCGGTTATCACAATAAAGCATTTCTTATGGCGCGAGCGAGTATTTATGGCGATTATTCTTGGCGGAGATGATAACGCGTCGCTGAAATTGATGAGCGCTGAAAAGTGTCATCTGGGCCTGTGGTATAATGGACGAGGTAAAAAAGCGTACTCACATTTACCGATATTCCGTTCGCTTGGGGAGATACATTCTCGCTATCATGAAATGATAAATAAAATAATTGATAAGGGGGTTGAGGGAACGGAGTTTAATCAATTGTCCAGCGACCTTGCACAACTAGAGGTACTCAGTCAGCAGCTTGTCGGCGGCATTGTCCGGATACAAAAACATATTGCGCTGTTACATAAACTGCAAACTGAACTGAGCGTATAATACGGGATACTTACAGCAGCCGGACAGACTGCCTGAAGCGTTACTTGAACATTCTTGTACGGGATTCAAGTGCGCCACAGGTTTCGGCATTATTTGTTTTTAGCTTGAGTGATCTCAGGCATGGATAGCGTACGTTTCCATTATTCATTACTTAAAACGTAGTGGGGGTCTTGAAGGTGGCGCGCTATCACCATACGCTGCATTAAACCGTTGGGTGGCTTCTGCAAGACGCGCCGTTTCTGCGTCAGCCATACAGCGTGCTGTAAGAGTAAAGTCTTCCAGATCAGGGATTGCCCCGGCTGAGTTTTTATTCGCTTTTACCTCAGCTAACCTTTCATCCAGCGTTGTAAAATCAATATTCTGGTCTTTTGTATAAAGTAATAACTCGTATTCCCGACAGAGATCGGTGAAAGTACCTTCAACTTCCATAACTTGTAACCCATTAGTTATCTGTGATTTTTTTTGTTCGTCGCCTGATTCTTGCGAGATACTAAATTCAATTTCCGACCCTCCGATTAACGTTACTTTTGCCCCTGTCATTTCCATGGATATAGCCTTGCTAAGTGCATTATGTATATTGAGAATATTATTCTCATATAAATTTTCATATTGTCCGGTGACCGGCGAAAAGTTAATGACTGGCGCAATTGTGCAGGCTCGCATCTGTAAAAAGAAGTCCAGCGGCTGATATTGACTGCTAATGTTATACAGACCAGGCGCATTATTAAACTCCTGACCTAGCTTCATACAGATATCGCTAAACGTTCCTGGGATTTCTTCTGTATGCTCACCATCTGATATCCTTACAGAGGATTCACTAACGTGCTCATGGTTAATTTGTTCTAATGTTAAAATTCTATTGTCCTGGAGTTTAATCTCGGCAACGTTATTCCCCGTCACTATAGCTACCGCAATCCCATTATGAATATTCTCGGCATTAGCGCAATAATCATTAATTTTATCACGAACGTTGCAATAATTTTCAATTAGTCGGATAATACCATATCCAATTCCCAGAGTGAGTGCTCCAACGATTCCTTTGGCGATTTTAGTGGCAAGTTTATTTTCATAATTTCCTGCAGCTTCATGCAGTTGTGTATTTGCGGTAAACGCCCTGGCATAGGTTTTCGCTGAATTGATGTGCATCGGTACTCCCCTATTTATATATATTAACTGATTACTGTAGTTATCAGTATAAAATTACGGATTGATTATGAGTGAAAGGGAGCCTGTAAACTTTCAAATAACGCTCAGAGAGTTTTTTAGCCGTTGAACCAATCATTTTCTTCAATAGGGGGCTGGGGTTTCGTCGCGCCACTCAAAAATGCACATAGTTTTTCACCCGCCGTCAATGGCTCAATGGGGGTTTTCCCGAGGGCGGTCCGGGTCATGACTATGGCAGGACCAATAAGCATGGACCACACTTCGCTCGCGTCTTGCTCAAGAGATGTGATGCTAAGAAACAAAGATTTATCTGAAGGAAAGCGGTGCCGGGTATTAAAAAGTTTCAACCAGGCGCGGGATTGCCAGTCGGCCTGTGTTGATCGTGTGCCGAAGCGGAATACTATTTTTAGTACGGAGATACCCACAATGCTTAGCCCCAGTATAAAGGGACTCCCGACGTTTACGATGACGCCGACCCCGAAAAGAACGAGAGCAAATGACAGCACGTTATCCACTCTCCGGGTAAAGGTGCTGTACAGCTTTTCCAGATAGTACCGGTAAAGAATTTGATAACTGATTTCATCCTTGCTCATACATCTCCAGATGGCTTTTCGATTACGCTCCGGTACGCACCCGAAGCCTGACAGATTCGGCAATTATGCCATACTTCCCGGAGGGTATTAATTAGACAGGGTATAAATAGCATGCAAATATTTTGAGTTTTTACTCAAAATCACTTTGAAAATCATTTTGCCTGATGTAAGCCATTCAGTTGTAGAGGGGACGTATCAAAAGTTGCCGCGCAGTCTGAACTGAACAGGCGCCATCGCAGCCAGACTCTCACCGTTGTTTCTAATTGACAACCTGTATTCGCAGCACGGCAGATGTCACGACTGACTCTATTAGTACCGCTGTCGGTTAAAGCGTCGTGATCACATTTTCTATATATAATAATTTGTTGTCTTTCGACCAGTATTGTCGAGTTTTTTGGTTTAACTCAACAATCCATTTAAAAACGCCTGCTGTTGCCAGATCATTACAGTACTTTTCATAGGAGTGTCCTCCAGAAAAATGTTTAGCGGAAGTGAATTTTATTAATTCTGCATTCGTTGTTGAACTGACTTTAATTAGCTTTCTATTGCTCTTAACCGAAATAAAGTGACCGGTATGGGTAATGATTTTAACATTACCGGTAGCAACAAAATAGATATAATAAGCAATATTATTGTGTTCCAGATCGATTAAAAATGCGTTGAAATTTGCATCCCTTCTGACGCGCTCGAAATAATTATTAAGTATAAGCTGTAATTCCATTTGTTAACCTATTGTAAGTTATAATGCTATATGTTGTGCTAGAGTATTGTTGCTTTAAAAAAAACCGTACAAAGATGTTACCAAAAAGCAATAATAATCGTCTGGTATCATATAATTTACGTTATGATTGGAATAGTGTTTCAATTGTTACTGATTATTTCTTGTTGAGTGTTTTTTGGACCGCTACTAGATTAGCCCATTCATATAAATTTGTAGTTCTTCCGATCGACATGAAAATTAAAATAAATAATTTTTTTAAAAAATCAGTAGGTTAGGTGTGTTTTTGATGATGTTTTCTGTGGCCGAAAGATATGGGGGGGTAACTTTATTGGTTCTGAAAAAGTGGATAATTCACCGACAGAAAAATCGGTGGGCAGTCTATGTATAAGGTAAAACCGTAACGGTATCAGCATGAATAATAATATTCATGAATGTCTCGTGTGATGCAGAAGATGAATTGGGGTTACGTTTTCCCTGTTCAGGCTTGTCCTGGTAAAAATGAGATTGGATAAAAGCTGATCACGTTTTGCCGAAAAAACACGCTAAGTGATAGAGTGCCAAAATTCACCAGGTAAATAAAATTTATAAAAATCAACATGTAAAGAGGATTGTGTCGGAAGTGGTTATTTTTTGAAAGCAAGGAACCTAAACAAGGTGTAGCTATGCATACATATTCAAAAGGAGAACTACCGTGACTAACATAACACTATCCCCCCAGCTTTGTAGAATTCATAAAAGTGACGTTGAACCAGTAAAAGAAAAAACAACGGAGAAGAGCGCGTTTGCAAAAAGTATTACCGCTGTTAGAAATAGCTTTATCAGACTATCTACGAGTCTGTCAGAGCATTTTAGCTTGCACAAGCAAACAGAAACACCGACTACCCATTTTCATCGTGGGAACGCTTCTGAGGGACGCTCAGTATTAACCAATAAAATTGTTAAAGATTTTATGCTGCAAAAACTCAATAGTCTGGATATCAAAGGGAATGCGAGTAAAGATCCGGCCTATGCTCGTCAGACATGCGAAGCCATATTATCATCGGTGTACAGTAATCATAAAGATCAATGTTGTAAATTACTCGTCAATAAAGGGGGCAGTATTACGCCCTTTCTGAAAGAGATAGGAGAGGCTGCGCAAAATGCGGGGCTACCTGGAGAGATAAAAAATGGCGTATTTACTCCAGCTGGGGCAGGGACGAATCCTTTTGTCGTTCCTCTCATCTCTTCAGCGAGCACTAAATATCCGCATATGTTTACAAATTATAATCAGCAGGTGTCTTTTAAAGCATATGCTGAGAAGATCATTATGAAAGAAGTTACGTCGCTGTTTAATGAGCGATCGATGCAGACGCCACAACAATTTCAGTTAACAGTGGAAAATATTGCGAATAAGTATCTTCAGAATGCCTCCTGAAGATAGCAAACATAGTGCTACTGTTAAGCATGTGAATTGATAGCAGATTTTCTTAAACTGTATACTCATTTTTATGGCGACGCTGTTAACAAAAGGTCGCCATCTTTATTTTAATATAAAAATCAAAAGGATATCCTTAAAACTTAAAATAATTGTTATTACTCTAAATACCTGCATAACCAGACAGCTTTTTTTGTAACGCCACGTGCTGTTAAGTCTATGATACCCGCACACGGATGATGTCTCGATAAGGATTAATGGTCTGTTAACTGTCAGGAGAGGTTATGCCGCCTTTAAAAAAAATTGTGCTGCTCCTGTTTTTGGGGGCGATGCTAGCCACGGTAACGACACCTGCATTGGCGCTGATGTGTCTTGCAAGTCACTCAGCTAAAGAGTGTGCTGAAGTCTGTGGTGTCGATATGTGGTTTATGTTTTTGCCATGTTTTTGAGGAGGAGAAATATTGAATGTGAACAGGCGATATTGAGTAACTCGCTGCGCCAGGGGATAACGCTCCCTGGCGCAGTCAGTTATATTTTATTCCGCTGATAACAATGAATTTATTCTCTACTGTTAAAATACGCTATTTACAACAGAGGATATTTACTAAGCAAAACAACCTATACGCGCTATCCTTTTATATCCGTCCAGGATAATGAACGACAGGAAAAACATGATGCGGCCTGAAGAAATTTATCAGCGAATAGAGGGGAAGGATTGGCGGCATATCTGGGTTGTCGGCGATATCCACGGCTGTTTTTCAATGTTAATGAAAAAGTTACGTGAGTGTCGATTTGATCCGCAACAAGACTTGTTAGTTTCTGTGGGCGATATTATTGATAGAGGGCCAGACAGCCTGCGCTGCCTGGCCTTACTGCGTGAGTCATGGATGAGGGCGGTTCGCGGCAATCATGAACAAATGGCGCTGGATGCGCGGTCTTCATCGCAGTCAACGCTGTGGTTTATGAATGGTGGCGACTGGTTTACCCGCCTGACGACTGAACACGCTGCGCAAGCTGAAATGCTTTTTACCCTTTGCCAGTGGCTGCCCTGGATACTGGAAGTTCGCTGCCGCCATAGCACGCATGTGATCGCCCATGCTGATTATCCGTCGTCAACCTATCAATGGCAAAAAAAGGTCGATTTACATCAGGTTCTCTGGAGCCGCGAACGGCTTATGAATAAACGTGGCGGGATCAGAGGCGCCGATCATTTTTGGTTTGGCCATACGCCGCTGTGTCGGCGTATGGATTTTGGCAACGTACACTATATTGATACGGGCGCAGTATTTGGCGGACAATTGACGTTAGCGCAGATGCAATAGCGGCATTTGGAGAGGTCAATGTCGGGGTTAAAAATCGCTATATTGCTGCGCAGGTCGCCAGAAGCCGTCGATAAAATCCTCCACCGGAAAACAGCCGCCGTGGCGAATACGTTGATCGTCCATCGAATAAAGACATTGCTGCTCGGTATCGTAGATGTCCACAACGATATCCTCGCATCCTCCATCCAGGTAACACACAAAAAGTACCAGCGCGAACATTCCATCCTCAATGTTAACTACTTTACACGATAGTGTAGGAGAGGTTAGCGCAAGGGGGAAATGAGAAAAGGAAGAATAAATAACCCGCCTGGCGACGGGTTCTTTTTGAGTCAGGCAAGACGCATGACCCAGGCATCAGATTTAGGATCGTAATGATTACGGAACAAAACGGAATGTTCCCCGTTAAGAAGGGCGGGAACGCTGGTTTCGGCGTCCCAGGCGTCAAGCTGCATACATAAATCCGGATCGGATTTACAGGGGATAGTTAACGTTCGCTCTCCCGGCGATTCGCCATGTAACTCGGCATCGTCGATTTCAAAAGCGCCAATGCGCACACTGGTTTTCATCATCGTGCTCTCCGTTAATACGCTAATTGTGGTACGACCAGTTTAGTCGTCCATTTTTCAGCGTAGTCAACGTGCGCAAAAGCGCCAGTCAAAAAGTGCGGTTTTTTTGTGCGCCCTTTAGCGGTTACCGGTAAAGAGTTTACCATCTCGTACCAGTTCACGCGGGTAGCTGTTCTTTATTCGTGAGCCGATACGTTTTGCCAGACCGAGCGGCTGATGCTGGAACGTCACCAGTATATCATCAGCGGCAGGGGGTGTTTGCGGATAAATATCCCGTCCGCGATACCACTCCTCTGCCTCTTGCGGGGAAAGTTCGAACGCGTGAGCATGATTCCGACTGGCAAGGGCTATCGTTGCCTCATGTTGCCAGCGATAGCCTTTATTATGACTTTCGGCCAGCTTAATGCCGAGCCGGGAAAAACGGACTTTTCCGATCAGGGGTTCAATCGCAGCCGGGAACAGCCAGACCTCTTTTTCACGCTGCCAAAGATGGAGATTTTCATCCCAGATCAGTCCGACGGCGTTGGCCACCTGGGTAACGTGTAATGCTTCGCGGCCTTTGAGGGGGGTAAAAGGAAACTTCCCCACTTTATACGTCGGCGCGGGCATGGCTGGAAGGGATGAAATTTTACGCAGACGTGCGACAAAGAACCCTTCGCAGTCGTAAATTTGTGGGAAAACGTGCAAGAAGCCTTCCGGCGTGAGGGCGCGGTCAGCCTCAGGAAACAGATCATCCAGCGGCAAAAATTCAACGGCATCGGCGTAGGTCTCTTTCAGCCAGAGGCAGACCGCTTCGTTTTCCTGGCGATTTAACGTGCAGGTGGAGTAGACCAGCGTGCCGCCGGGCCGTAAAGCATGAAAGGCACTGTCGAGCAGTTCCCGCTGTGTAGCAGCGATATCCAGATTGCTTTCTGGCGACCAGTTTTTTAGCGCATCAGGATCTTTACGTACTACGCCTTCGCCAGAGCAGGGCGCATCCAGCAGGATAGCGTCAAACATCTCCGGCAATGCGGCGCCAAATACGCGGCCATCGAAATGCGTCAGCACGGTATTGGCGATTCCACATCGGCTGATGTTAGCGTGCAGAACTTTGACGCGGCTGGCCGAAAATTCGTTGGCCAGAATGGCGCCGTGGTTCCCCATGCGGGCAGCGATTTGCGTGGTTTTGGAGCCTGGCGCCGCCGCCATATCCATGACCCGCTGCGGATGATTATTACCGGCGAACAGCGCCGCGACCGGTAGCATCGAGCTGGCCTCCTGAATGTAAAACAGGCCGCTTAAATGCTCAGCGGTACTGCCCAACGGCAACGCTTCTTCATCATCGCGCTCGATCCAGAATCCTTCCTCACACCACGGGATTGGCGTGAGCGACCAGCCGTAGGGCGCGGTTAAGGCGAGGAAATCAGCCACGGATATTTTAAGTGTATTGATGCGTATACTGCGGCGCAACGGGCGTTGGCAGGCCGAAATAAACTCATCAAAAGAGAGCGTGGAAGGCATTGTTTCACGCATTTGCCTCAGAAAAGCGTCGGGAAAATAGACAGTGTGTTGAGCCACAGGTGTATCGCCGGCAAAAAAACAGGCGCGCAGTGTAGCATAAAACGCTCCGGCGCGAGTACGCCGGAGCCTGGTGTTTAACGTGGCAGGGCGGTGCCCCATTCACGCCACTCTTTCGGTTCGCTCTCTTGTAACAGGAAGTGCTTACCGGCCTGCGCTTTCGGCGCCAGCGGCGTACCTGGCGGAGTGGCGAAGGCGATACCACCGCGGATGAATTGATTAAATGTCCCTGTTTTCACCACGCCGCCTGTCAGACCAAAGTCGAGACTATAGCCGGAGGCGAGCCAGAACACGGAATTATTGCGCACCAGATGTTGGTAACGCTTACTGATGCGCAGGGTGATCATCACGCGATCGGAGAGCGACCCCAGGGACATTCCGGTGACGGTTCCCACTTCGATACCGCGGAACAGAACCGGTGTGCCGATATTAAGCGAGCCTGCTTCTGACGCCTCCACGACGATGCTTAATCCATCCAGGTAGCGCGAGTCGGTGATGGTCGCTTCCTGTAGCTCAAAGTCGCGCCGCGCCGCGCCGCGTCCTGGCTCAACGTTAATATAGGGCTGGAGAATCGTATCCAGATGCTCGACGCCCGCCGCAGAAATTTGTGGCGTAATAACGGAAAAACGCGTCCCGGCGCGGGCAAATGTCTGTACGTACTCCGGATAAAGTACGGCTTTTGCCTGCACTTCATTACGCGCGGTGATCAATTCCAGCGTCTGGATCTGACCGATATCGATACCGAGGTAACGAATTGGCATTCCCTCCGCCAGTTTTCCGGCGTCGAACGCGTGCAGCGTAATTTGTCCGCCTACTGCGCGGGCGGAAGTTTCTGAAGCATAAAGAATACGTTTATCGCCTTTGCGCCGACTGGCGCTGGCGCCGCTCAGGTTATCAAAACTAATGGCGCCTTTCAGCGCGCGAGAGAGTGGAGAGGCCTGCACCGTTAGGCCGCTACCGTTAAGTTGCACCTTCGCGCCGCCTTCCGCCCAGAACACACTATTGCTGGTCAACAGGTGGCGATACTCCGGCTTAATATGCAGGTCGATGTCAAAGGTATTGGCGCGTGGTCGGACAGTGATGACTTCGCCTACTTCAAATTTTCGATACAGCACGACGGAACCGGCCTGAACATCCGGCAATGTTTCGGCAGTCAGCGTCAGGGTGGTAGTGGGTAAGTCACTGAGGCTATTTTCCAGCGCTTTCTCCAGGTTAGCATAGAGCGGGTAGGTGGATTTCATCTTCCCGCCTGTACCTGGCAAAATGCGAATCCCGCCGTCAATCCACTCGCTGGCGCTGGCACCGAGAAACTCTACGCCGTCAAGGCCGACTTTGACATCCACCCGGCTGTTGACCACGAATTTACTGTCGCCCTGTACCAAATCCCGGTGCTGCGGTTCAATCGCGACGGTGAATGACACCCCTTTACTGGATAAGTTGCGCTCAATGATCTGGCCAATTTTTACGCCATGTAAAATTAACGGCTGTCCCGGTTCGATGCCGTAGCTTTCCGGGGCCGTCAGCGTCAGGATTAAGGCATTCGCCTCATGCAGTAAGGCTTCTTCACCCGGCACTACCATAAATTCACTGCGCGGTTCGCCGTCGCCCGGCACCAGCTCGAAGGTTTTTCCGGTTAACAACGAACTGATATTCGCGTCGCTTAGCGACAGCCTGGGATTGCGTAACTCAATACGCGTATTTTCCCGCATCAGCGGAACAACGCTGGGATCGACGGTCATCTCTCCGGTAACTTTACCGCCAGGGTTGAGCGTCAGTTTAGAAAGCTCTCCCACCTCCAGTCCCTGGTACATTAGCGGCGTAGATTCCGCTTTCAGTCCGTCCCCGCTGGGTAGCTCAAGTTTAACTATTACCCCTCGTTGGCTATGGGCTAAATCTTTATATAAGCCGAACGTGTCATCCTGGGCGGCGGGTTTGGAATTGTCCGGCGAGTCAAACGCAATCGCGCCATTGACCAGGGCCGCGAGGCTTTCCAGTTTCACTTTCGCGCCGCTCAGGCTCAGATCGGCGTCAACGCCGGAGACATTCCAGAAACGGCTGCCTTTCTTCACCAGATCGGTAAACCGTCGTTCAATCAGAACGTCAATCGTGACGCCCTGTTTGTTAGGGTTAATCGAATAGTCATACACCCGTCCGACAGGGATTTTACGGAAATAGACCAGTGAACCGCTATTGAGCGAACCAAGATCCGGCGCATGGAGATGAATCATCAGATCGCCATTGCTAAGCCGGTATTTAGGCTGTGTATCCAGGGCGACGAAATGATCTCTGGGCTTACCTTTACCTGGCATCATACCGATGTAATTCCCGCCGACCAGCGCATCCAGGCCGGAAACGCCCGCCAGCGAGGCTTTGGGCGTCACCAACCAGAATTGCGTCTCTTCGCGCAACGCATCCTCCATATCTGATTTGATGCTAACGCGAACTTCAATTTTGCGCAGATCTTTGCTCAGGCTGACATCTTCCACGGTGCCGACTTCTACTCCCTGGTAACGAACGGGAGTACGACCCGGTACGATACCGTCCGCCGACATAAAATCGATAGTCACGCTATTGCCGCGATCCTGGTAGCTATCCCATACTAACCACCCTGCGATCATTAGCGCGATAAGCGGCAGCAGCCAGAAAGGTGAAATACGGCGTTTGGTTTTAATTTGCGCTTCAGTCTTCGAAGCGGGCGTTTCCTGGCTCATGTGCATCCCAAAGTAAGCGGCTATCCAGCCATTCCACTGCAAGAATAGTCAAAATTACCGCTGCGCCGAAATAAAACGCAGCCGGTCCCATTGTAAAAGCCAGAATCTGATCGCGATTAATCAGAGACATGGTTAACGAGATAACGAAAAGATCCAGCATCGACCAGCGGCCTATCCATGTCACCAGACGCAGCAACAAAATTCGTGTTCGCAGCCCCTGTTCGCATTTGAAATGGATACTCAGCAGTAACGTAAACATCACGATGACTTTGGTAAACGGCACCAAAATACTGGCGATAAAAACCACGGCGGCGACGGCGATATTGCTGCTGGCGAGCGACATAATACCCGACAGGATAGTATCTTCCTGACGCCCGCCATTAATATAAATCACTGAGATAGGCAGCAGATTTGCCGGCAGCAAAAAGACAATAGACGCCAGCAATGCCGCCCAACACTTTTGCACGCTCTGCTTTCTGCGTAACCGTAGCGGAATATGGCAACGCGGACAGCGCCCTTTAGCATCCGGATAG
The DNA here is from genome assembly GCF_008692785.1 of Salmonella enterica subsp. diarizonae. Lineage (GTDB taxonomy): Bacteria > Pseudomonadota > Gammaproteobacteria > Enterobacterales > Enterobacteriaceae > Salmonella > Salmonella diarizonae. Next base: position 152,011 of record NZ_VXJV01000008.1, on the reverse strand, counting down.
CCGCTAAAGTGGCAGCCAAGACAGACGCGTAATCTTTCGTCCGAACGTTGGGCAGGGCGCTGCGGATAAAATCGTTCCCATAGTTGCTCCACATTCAGATGAATCATAGTCAGAATGCTAAGAACCACCAACGAGACGAACGCTAAAAGCCCGATGCCCGGCTGCAGAAAGGCATAGTCCTGTACTTTGATAGAAGCAACGCCAATACCGACCAGATAGATATCCAGCATCACCCACTCTTTCAGTTTTTCCAGCATCAGCAGGACCGGGCGCAGATTCATGCCGAGGAGGCTGCCAAACCACAGGTAAGCGATTGAAAAAACGAGAATAAGCGGCGCACCCACCACGCAAAAGAGCACCATTGCGGCGGTTAACGGATCGCCCTGCTGCGTCATTTGCCAGATGCCGTGCATAACATTGGCATCAATGCGTACGCCCAACAGGTAGATGTGGAGTAGCGGCTCGCTCCAGGCAAACGGCATCAGTAACAGCATGGTTACCGCCATCGCGGTCAGCCGCGTCAGCGACCAGTCGCGACCATCGCGAATTTTGGCCTGGCAACGAGGACAATAAGCGCTTTGATGAGCGCTCATCTCCGGTAAGCTGAACAGCATGTCGCATTCAGGGCAGCGCTGATAGTGGCTGCGCGGCAGCGCTTCGCTAATTGACCAGATCGTTAGCTTTTTTGTTGGCGTGACGTGTGAGGTGTTCAGAGCCATGTATCGTGAATCAAAGTGTTAGAATAATGTAATCTTAACTCATGACAGGAATAATCTTGAGCAAGAACGCATTTAATGCTTATTTTAATAGCCTGTGTTGAGGAGTAAGACCACGAAGTGATTATATAATGAGCAAAACAGAGCTATACGCGGCGTTAAACCGTGATTTTCAGTCGTTAATGGCAGGTGAAACCAGTTTTCTGGCCACGCTGGCGAATACCAGCGCGCTACTGTTCGAACGCCTTACTGAGGTGAACTGGGCAGGATTTTATCTCCTCGAAGGTGATACGCTGGTGTTGGGGCCGTTTCAGGGGAGAATCGCCTGTGTGCGGATTCCGGTTGGTCGCGGCGTGTGCGGCGCAGCGGTAGCGCAGAATAAGGTTCAGCGTATTGATGATGTTCATGCGTTTGACGGTCATATTGCCTGTGATGCCGCCAGCAACGCCGAAATTGTGCTGCCTGTCACGGTTGGCGAACGGATTATCGGCGTGCTGGATATAGATAGCACGGCGTTTGGCCGTTTTACCGAAGAAGATGAACATGGCCTGCGTACGCTAGTCGCACAGCTTGAAACCGTGCTTGCAACGACGGATTACAAAAAATTCTTTGCGAGCGTCGCAGGATAATCAACGGATAACGTAGCAATTACTGATGGCGTCATTATAATGACGCCTGTTCATGCCTGCGGCTTGTTGGCTACGTCCGTTGTAATCAGGAAATTTCATGGAAAATCAACCTAAGTTGAATAGCAGTAAAGAAGTTATCGCGTTTCTGGCCGAGCGTTTTCCTCACTGTTTTAGTGCGGAAGGCGAAGCTCGCCCGCTGAAAATTGGTATTTTTCAGGATCTGGTAGAGCGAGTTGGGGGCGAAATGAACCTCAGCAAAACGCAACTTCGTTCCGCTTTACGTCTTTATACTTCAAGCTGGCGTTACCTGTACGGCGTTAAGCCAGGCGCAACGCGCGTCGATCTTGATGGCAATCCGTGCGGCGAGCTGGAAGAACAGCATGTCGAACATGCTCGTAAGCAGCTTGAAGAAGCTAAAGCCCGGGTTCAGGCGCAGCGCGCAGAGCAGCAAGCGAAAAAACGCGAAGCTGCCGCGGCGGCAGGCGAAAAAGAAGACGCGCCGCGACGCGAGCGTAAACCTCGCCCGGTAGCGCGTCGTAAAGAAGGCGCTGAACGTAAGCCTCGCGCTGATAAACCGACGACGAAAGCGCCGCGTGCGCCTCGCGAAGAGAAGCACACGCCGGTTTCTGATATTTCAGTATTGACCGTAGGGCAGTCCCTCAAGGTGAAAGCGGGTAATAATGCGATGGATGCCACCGTATTAGAAATCACCAAAGATGGTGTCCGTGTACAGCTGAATTCGGGTATGTCTTTGATTGTACGCGCAGAACACCTGGTGTTCTGAAACGGAGGCCAGGCCTGGCATGAACACTTTTTTTAGGCTTACCGCGTTAGCTGGCCTGCTTGCATTAGCAGGTCAGTCCTTCGCCGTGGAAGATATTACGCGAGCCGATCAAATTCCCGTATTGAAGGAAGAGACGCAACATGCGACGGTGAGCGAGCGCGTAACGTCGCGTTTTACCCGCTCCCACTATCGCCAGTTCGATCTGGATCAGGCATTTTCGGCAAAGATTTTTGATCGCTATCTGAATCTCCTCGACTATAGCCATAACGTTTTGTTGGCGAGCGATGTCGAGCAGTTTGCGAAAAAGAAAACCGTGTTAGGCGATGAGCTGCGCACGGGTAAGCTGGATGTTTTTTACGATCTCTACAATCTGGCGCAAAAGCGCCGGTTTGAACGTTACCAGTACGCGCTAAAAGTGCTGGAACGGCCAATGGATTTCACCGGAAACGATACGTTTAACCTGGACCGCAGTAAAGCGCCCTGGCCGAAAGATGAGGCTGAGCTAAATGCGCTGTGGGATGGGAAAGTGAAATTCGATGAGCTTAGTCTGAAACTCACTGGCAAGAGCGACAAAGAAATTCGCGAAACCCTGACGCGTCGCTACAAATTTGCTATTCGCCGTCTGGCGCAGACTAACAGTGAAGATGTGTTCTCGCTGGCGATGACCGCTTTTGCGCGTGAAATCGACCCGCATACGAATTATCTTTCACCCCGCAATACCGAGCAGTTTAATACCGAAATGAGTCTGTCTCTGGAAGGTATCGGCGCGGTGCTGCAAATGGATGACGATTACACCGTCATTAACTCATTGGTTGCCGGCGGCCCGGCCGCGAAGAGCAAGTCGATTAGCGTCGGCGATCGTATCGTTGGCGTAGGACAGACCGGAAAACCGATGGTCGACGTGATCGGCTGGCGTCTTGACGATGTAGTGGCGCTGATCAAAGGGCCAAAAGGCAGTAAGGTCCGTCTGGAAATTCTGCCTGCTGGGAAAGGGACGAAAACCCGTATTGTTACGCTGACGCGTGAACGGATTCGTCTTGAAGATCGCGCGGTTAAAATGTCGGTGAAAACCGTTGGCAAAGAGAAAGTTGGCGTACTGGATATTCCTGGCTTCTATGTTGGCTTGACCGATGATGTCAAAATTCAGCTTCAGAAATTGGAAAAACAGAACGTTAACAGCATTGTTATCGATCTGCGTTCAAACGGTGGCGGGGCTCTGACGGAAGCCGTTTCGCTTTCCGGTCTGTTTATCCCTTCCGGTCCGATAGTGCAGGTACGCGACAATAACGGCAAGGTGCGTGAGGATAGCGACACCGACGGCGTGGTCTACTATAAAGGCCCGCTGGTGGTGCTGGTCGATCGCTTCAGCGCCTCGGCATCGGAAATCTTCGCCGCCGCGATGCAGGACTATGGTCGCGCGCTGATTGTCGGTGAGCCGACCTTCGGCAAAGGGACGGTACAGCAATATCGTTCGTTAAATCGAATTTACGATCAGATGCTTCGCCCGGAATGGCCTGCGTTGGGCTCGGTGCAGTACACCATTCAGAAGTTTTACCGTGTCAACGGCGGCAGTACGCAGCGCAAAGGGGTCACGCCGGATATCATCATGCCGACAGGCAATGAAGAAACGGAAACCGGAGAAAAATTTGAAGATAACGCCTTACCGTGGGATAGCATTGATGCGGCTAAGTACGCGAAATCGGGTGATTTAACTCCGTTTGGTCCGGAATTATTGAAAGAACACAACGCGCGTATCGCCAAAGATCCTGAGTTCCAGTACATCATGAAGGATATCGCACGTTTCAATGCCATGAAGGATAAACGTAACATTGTCTCCCTGAATTATGCGCAGCGTGAGAAAGAGAACAATGAAGAAGACGCTATGCGTCTGGCGCGTATCAATGATCGGTTTAAACGCGAGGGTAAACCGTTGCTGAAGAAACTGGACGATCTGCCGAAGGATTACCAGGAGCCAGACCCGTACCTTGATGAAACGGTGAAGATTGCTCTGGACCTGGCGCATCTTGAAAAAGAAAAACCAACAGAGCAGGCGGCAGCCAGTAAGTAACGCTAAACAGGCACAAGAAATTGTGCCTGTTTTTTTTAACAAGCGCAGAAAGTCGTCAGTATAATGCTACAAAATGTAAAGTTGTGTTTTTCTCGTGACTTACAGCCTGATGATGCTTGAAAATAGTCATAAGACCCATACGATGTGGGTAATCGCATAGTGCGCTTTGTTAAATTGAGGTTAAAAGAAAATTATGATGCGAATCGCGCTCTTCCTGCTGACGAACCTGGCCGTGATGGTCGTTTTCGGGCTGGTTCTGAGCCTGACGGGGATACAGTCGAGCAGCGTACAAGGCTTGCTGATCATGGCGCTGCTGTTTGGTTTTGGCGGTTCTTTTATTTCATTGCTGATGTCCAAATGGATGGCGTTAAAATCCGTAGGAGGGGAAGTTATTGAACAGCCTCGCAATGAAAGAGAACGCTGGTTGATGAACACCGTAGCAACGCAAGCGCGCCAGGCCGGTATCGCCATGCCGCAGGTTGCTATCTACCATGCGCCGGACATTAACGCGTTTGCGACGGGCGCACGCCGTGACGCCTCATTGGTCGCTGTGAGTACCGGTCTGTTGCAAAACATGAGCCCTGACGAAGCAGAAGCCGTCATTGCCCATGAAATCAGCCATATTGCCAATGGCGATATGGTGACAATGACGTTGATTCAGGGGGTGGTAAACACCTTCGTTATCTTTATTTCGCGTATTATCGCGCAAATTGCTGCTGGCTTTCTGGGCGGCAACCGTGATGAGGGCGAAGGGAGTAACGGCAATCCGCTAATTTATTTCGCCGTTGCGATGGTGCTGGAACTGGTTTTCGGTATTCTGGCGAGTATTATTACCATGTGGTTCTCCCGTTATCGCGAGTTCCATGCCGATGCGGGATCGGCGAAGCTGGTTGGTCGCGAAAAAATGATTGCCGCGTTGCAGCGCCTGAAAACCAGCTATGAGCCGCAAGAGGCGACCAGCATGATGGCGTTTTGTATTAACGGTAAATCAAAATCGTTAAGTGAGCTGTTTATGACCCACCCGCCGTTAGATAAGCGTATCGAAGCGTTGCGCAGTGGGGAATACCTGAAGTAATCTGCGGCAAATGAAAAGAGAAAGCGCGTCGACAGACGCGCTTTTTTTATCGGGTTCGGTGACCGCCTGGACGGTCACTTCTGAGAAAAGGCATTTACACAGAATCCGGTACAAGCTCAAAACGCTTGAGTGCTGCAGCACGTTTTTCTGCCTGTGTCGGTTCTTTCATGTTTTGCATCCGCTTCAATTTTTCCTCATCTTCCTCATTTTTTAACGCCTTATAAGCATCCTTCTCTTTCTGTGCTTTTTCCTTCTCTTCCTCTATTTTCTTCTCTTCTTCCCTGGCCTTGTCTAAGGCCTTCTCATGCTTTTCAGCCCTTTCTTCTTCTATTTCACTTCGCTTCGCATCGACTGCATCATGAATTTCACTATTAGCTTTTATGACCGTAGTATCTGTTGAGTCCTTAGATTGCATTTTATCTGAAAATGTAACCGCATCAACCAGAGCGGCCTCATGCTTTATGATAGTGGCAAACTGCGATGTTTCAACAATAGCTTTAGCACTGTCTTCAATATGTTTTATAGCAGAATTAAAGCCATCTTTATATCGGCTTCGGATATCTTCAGGAAGCGATGTGAGCGTATTAGCGCTAATTATTTTGCTTTCCCAACGGGAGTGGGTTTCGTTATTTTCACTTTCCGATTTTAATTTTACAGTATTATGTACTTTATTCAAAAGATGTGTGTCATTCAAAATTTTATTCATGTGGACCTCTTCTTTACCAAGAGCAGGTTCATTCCATTGATAATGTGCTTTGGTCTCCACTGCATCGTTAGATACCATACTATTATTTTTAACTTCCCGTTCCCATTCAATATATTCCGCATTTAATTTTTGTATCGCGTCTCTAACTAACGCTTTTTCGTTGATAGATTTCTGGTTTATACCCTCAACATATCCATCAAAAGTAAAATTAGGCGTTTGGGCTTTATTCCTCTCCACTTCAAATTTTTTCTTAATCTCATTTTCAGTTATTGATTTATCATATTGAAAATATTGAAACGATTGTGGTTTAGACATCGGTAGAACATTCTCTTTCATTTTTTTATCATTAATCAGAGCTGGAGAGTAAGGTTTGTCTTGTAATTTTTTTACATCTTTTTTGTCAATGGCATACGTGGATGAAATAGCGTGATAACTTAACGCGCCATTGGTAGTAACTGCTTGAGCCACTCTGGACTCTCGCTCATGCTCTACAGGTTGTAAATAGTAAAGGTCAGGTTTAAGTTTTTCAGTAGTGAGAGGGTTCTCTACAAGAGAATTCGTTACTTTAACTCTTTCATTTCCAGTATCCACCGAAGCATTAACATTATTTTGTATGCCATTAGGTAGAGACATTGTGTTCAGAGAATTTGCATGCGATACAATTGTTGGAACACGAATTCCTCCGGTTTCTCCTGTAATTTTAGTTCGGTCACTATCTTCCAGACTGTTTCTCGTACTATTCTTTAGCGTTTTACTGAATGATTGTTGTGCTCGTTCACTTTGTGCAGGAAAAATATTCTCGTCGGAAAATATCTTAATATCTCTTGTATGCGGATATTTATGATTAAGACGGAGACGTTTATTTTTGCTAATCCAGGCATTAGTCTGGCCTGTTTTATTTCGATACTGGTCAATATACAATTCCTCCGTTGTATATTGACCATCTGCATTTATACCCGATACATCCTTACTCGCATCAATTAATTTGGATACTCTCGCACAATCCTCAACAGAAAGTTCGCTGTTGGGCATCATTGGCTCTTTGTGTTCAGAAGCATGATCACCGACGATAACATCCTGAATTAAAAGGTTGAATGCTGGGCTGGATGAAATATAACTCGCATAACGAGGAACGACCATCCGTTCTTCTTGCTCATCCCACGTTTGCATAAAAGGAAGCAAATTCGCATGACTGGAAATTATCTGCCGAAGAACGGGAATATAATCCTGCTCTCTTTCCCTAAAAAACTGTTCCGCCAGTTCACTGGCAATTTTGTCAACGATCTCTTTAGATGGATTCTTAGCTTCGTTACGTAATTTGTCGGCCTGGTCAATGGCTTCGAAATTACCGGGGTAACGACTCAATATATCATTCGCTGCATCAAGGTACTGCTGAGAGATGATTGTTATTACCTCTTTTTTAACTTGTTGAATAATTGCAGATTTAACTATGCTGATAGCTTCTTGCTCAATCCTGTAGATGCGCTCAGGCTCAATAATACTGGTATGGAAGTATTTTTGTGCAAATCGTAATAAGCCCAGAGAGGTTATCTCTGTACTGTGTGGTTGTCTATTTTCAGGCTCCATATGAATAGACTTATTTATGCGGTGTGACGTCCTGAGCACTTTTTTCCTGAAGTCGAGACGTCTTTTTTTCTGTTCAGAATCGAACTCCATGGAGGTAGGCGTTAATTCACGATGATGCAACAGAGAGATGAATTTTTTATAATCACGCCGCTGTTTTTTACTGACAAGTTTTTTAAACACATCCATATTCAGCCATTTCTGACGAAGTTGAGATTTCATCTCCCCAACCACACGTTTGAATTCCTCGTCAGTATTGGTTTTACTTTTCGCAATGAAATCGATGGCGTAATCCAACAGAGAAACATAAGAACTGAAAAGCTGCTCGCCATCTTTGCTATCGATAATTCTTTTAATAAAAAACGAATTCTTATCAGCAAGAAAGTTGAAAATAGTCATGATGCCGTCACTACTTATTTTATTTTTGTTAGATGCAACTTGTAGTAGTCCAAGATATGTTGTCATCACGCCATAATTTTTTTCTAACCTCAACATCTTCTGGATAATATCCTTTCTTAACATGACAGATAGTATTTTTTCTTGTATATCATTATTGTCCACATGGAAAATTCGTGTAGATAAATAAAGAAATTCGTAAAAATCAAGATCGCCATGTTTTGATTCGCTTTGTCCGGTAATTCTGGACATCAATACATCCAGATATGATAATTCATGATTATCAATACCAGATCTTTCCTCAATTAGCTTATCTATTACTTGTGGATTTATTTCAATATAATCAGAGAGCAACTTCGCGATCTGTTCTTCAGGTTTCAAATGGGCCAGAGTTTTTCCTGTCTTTTTGCGAAGTGCATCTGTTAATTCGCTATGTAACTTATCGGGTAATGCCGAGAGTAAAGCAGTAAAAAATGGTGCAGGCTTATAATCAGTATCTTTAGCATGCTGAGGAATATATCCTTCAGCAGTTTCAATGAGCTGTACTTTATCCTGATAATTTCCACCAACACTACGTACTACGTCATTATTACTAATGATAATATTACAATGCAAAATACGTCCAATCAATGATGGTGCATACTGGCGCATCTCTTCAGACCAAAAATCATTTAGCAAAAGATCTGTTCGTAACAAATTACGTTGAGTTGAGATAATATCATTACGGAGCCAATCGCTTTCTTTTACCAGTGTAGCAGAAGTATAAAACTGACTCAGTGCCAATTGCTCCTTTTCTTTCCTCGCTTGTAAACTTTGAGCCAACGTTTGAGGCGTTCGGATATTATTATGCTCAATACTCGCCAGAGGTTTTCTGACATCCCCATCAGCAAAAAGACGTGAAAACAAGGCCCCTAAAGATATGTATTGAGACGTTGTCACATCCGGAGCGACGTTTTTATGCTGTTCAATTTCATTACGAAGCCTGGTGGAATTGCTATATCGTAATATTTGGCTCCGTTCGGGTAAAAAATGTCGTGGTAGTTGTCTCTTATGGTCAGAAACAGGGCGTCTGAAGATGGTTTTATAAGCATTGTAACCATATGGATGGATAAGGCCTCGAATAGACTTTAACGACCCAATCATTTCATTACTATAGGTATTGGATAAAAGAATTTCTTTTATCTTATCAAGTGTCATATTTTCCGATTTATTCGTGGCATGGTACAATGCACTCCATATTGAGTGCATCCAGGGAGCAGAATTCCGCTGTAAAGCGATACGAATCACAGAAAATAGTTCATCCGGATTAACCAACGTATGAACAATTTTTTCTGCCATTTTCGGTTCCAGTAACGCGCTTCGACTCACGGTATCCAGAATACTCGCATAAAGCGCCATTGATTTATCATCCATTCCTGATAACGCTCCTGGCTTCATCAGTGGAGGCAGCAATAGTCTGATATAATAGTTAAATTTTTCCTTATCCTGACTATTTTCCGCATCAAGTAGGTACCCTACCACCTTAGACATCCGGGTTTCAGCATCAGGGATGAGCGCCAGTTCCCGAACTGTCTTTGACAGGGGGGACATATTTTCAACGGGCGTTAAGACACAGAACGCTATTCTGGCATATTTATCATTTAACCTGACACATTCCAGTCCAGCTTTGCTTGCTCTTAACTCTTCACGAGAGGGCAGAAGTTCAAGAGGCGGCAGATTTGCAGAAAATGAATCTTTGTGAACTGAAGAGGAAAATATTTTCTCATAGGCATTGACTTTTTTCTGCCTGAATGAAAAACCTATTTTGCCGACTGATGTATCGTGCCACAATCGGGATAGTAATATTTTTCTGATATTGTTTATACCCTCTACAGGATCCAATGCCTGAGCGGTATGCACCATGACACTCCACAACCGGGGTTTCCATTCATGCAAGGAATCATCACGATGATTGGTTGAGAAATGACCATCTATGAGAAGCGTAGTAACAATTGATGGCATTTTTTCATCTGAATGACGATGGAGCAATGCATCAAGACATTGTTGCAACGTCTCCGGCGTGAGATTGCCACTCGTCACAACCCGATCCAACATTTCGCAATAGCGATCCATCAGTGGAAAAGATTCGCGCGCCATCTTTTTTAAATCATAAGGATGGATATCAAAAAGTGAAGCGGCTAATAAATTGTACTCATCTCTCTTCCCCTCATGATCTAAATAAGACAACTCACTGTCTAGTTTCTCCAGTCTGGATTCCATCTGTCTTGCTATTTCATATCCGGTTACGCCAAAAGATTCCTGGTTCATTAAACGCAGTGATTGCTGCCGGTAATGACTTAAAATATCTTTTGCGTTTATCATTCCATCGACACGGGCAGGCAGCATGCCATCTCTTTCGGCTTCAGCAAGCACTGTCTCTGTCATAAGTTTACCGGCATAAGCAGCATGTAATGTCAATTTTTTGGCTTCAGGAAGACGTTTGGTTAAAGTTTTAACTTTTTGATCGTGTGCCGGTCGTTTTTTTAGCTGTACCTTATTTATCGATAATTTAATACCCTCATCATGTTCATATCCAACATTACGGGTGATAGTACCAGTATAATGAGTTGGTAAGTTCTGCTGAGCCTCATCCATTTGAGAATCATTAGCCGGGATGAACGAGCGTAAACCGGGGATTAAATGCCACAAAGATGGATCTCGAAGAATCTGATCGGCAATACGATGTCTTAAGTTCTGGATAGCTAAATCAATGAACGGCGTACCTGTTATCTTGATTTTCTGCTCTGCCGTTAATGCGTTATAAATTGCATGATAAAAACAATTTCCACCAGGAGGAATATCAATTATTTTGTTATCTGCAGTCAAAAGATCATAGTGGTCGCCATAATTAATAAGGTTTATTTCATGCCGGATAGACTGTTCTGTATTTTCTGGGTAACTAACGCAGTGATTATACTCACCTGACTCCAGTGATGGCGTAAATATATTAAGTTGCAAGCCTGTCTCCTGAAAATCTGGTAACTTCATCATCACATGGGGAATAAAATCACCTGCATCTGGAGTCCATGCAAGATTTTTCCTGATTTCCCTATCGATATAATTTCGTATTGACATTAAATCATCATTGGGTAGGATATTATAATCTTCAACAATAAAAGCTGATTTATTATCTCCACGTATAGGCATCTGCCTGTCAATTGGTAAGTCTGATGTCTGAAGAGAATACTCATAAATGGAATCATCACGTGAAAAATAACTTCTTCGGCATGAGCCAAGGATTATCCTTTTATATTGAGGGTTAGTAATCTGGATCACTCTTAAGAGTTCCTCCAGGGTTGTTACTTTATATTTTTCATCAAAAATACCTACTTTCGGTGCAATAGTCAGCATATCCATTTTATCAGGACAACTAATACGGTTTTCTAAAATAGAGAGTTGGCACAATGTCTGATCCACATCGTCGGAAGTAGAACTCAAAAGATAATTCACAACTTTCCCTGTTTCGTTTGTTCCCGCCGTTTTTTCATTATATTCTGAGTAAACAATACCGGGTCTCATAGCATCAGGCGCTGCCAGCCTGGAATAAATCTGGCAAGATTTACCGGTAGCGCCTAATGCTCTTTCTGTTATACCAACATGATTACCATCCTTCGATCCAGGTCCTTCTGTAAGGATAGTATCGTGTGGTGCTAAAAAATTCAGTTCTAAATTCTTAGGTATAGTTATTGTCTTAGTGAAACCTCGAGCAATAGCTTCTGGTTTCAGCATTGTGCCAGACTTCATATTCATGTATGTACCATGTACATCAACAAATAATATATCAGTTGGGCTGTTTTTAACACGAGTCAACAAAATACCTGTAGGTAACATTTCTGTTACGATATGACTAGCCAGATCCGGATGTAATTTAGTGAGTTCTGCAAACCGTTTTTGTTGATACCAGCGAACCCGTTTATTATGCTCTTCTTTCCTTCTTATTTCTTCTGCATCAGGAACACGAGGGGGAGAGGGGCAAGGCGAAGAGGAAGAAGAGGAAGAAGAGGAAGAAGATGAAGTATATATGTCATCGTCATCGTCAGGTTTTATATCGCTGAGTTTTTCCGGCAAATTCTGTGCTGAGAATTCATATACAATAGTAGGGATATTAGCTTGTTGTGCCGATGTCCCCGGTACATCAACATCCATCATTTGTTCTGATGAAAGTTTTTCTCCCTCTGAATTATGTGTTAAATGCTCACATGGCAAATTACAGGGATGGTTAAAGCCATACTCTTTTTTTAAATTAGTTTCCAAATCACGTGTTGTAATGAAGTGAAAGCCAATGTTTTGGTTAAGATAATCCTGTAGGTTTCTAAGTTTCTGGTCATCTAATATATGAACATTCAGTCCCCCTTTTTGTAAAGGGAGAGAATGCATCCCTTTGTTTAATATTGCATCTATTGTCAGATTATTATTATGTAGAAATATAATTTCGCCATTTATAGTTTTATGCACATAGGCTGTGTGAAATATTTTACCACTTCTTAAATTCCTGAGATTTATTATTCCAGAGTCGACAATATGATCCTTGCTGATATGCATGAAGTAATTCCCTACAGTAATCCCCATAATTTTTTGATAGTTTTCAGAATAATTACCAGGAATAGATGAAAGGATATCTTCTGTTTCTTTGGATATCGTCCCGGCGACAACGCCAGCATTCACAGCCAGCCGGTAGCAGACTGGAATTGCAGGTCTTTCTTCTAACCTTACATTATCTATTTTTATTAATAATTGTTCTGTAGTAAGTGCTGTTATCGCGGAGGGGGCGCCATGCATTACATTTTGACTTTCAATACTATTGATAGCGGTTATTTGCGGCATGTATTCAAACCTTTTTATTGATATTTTCAATATTAATATTAGTGAGCTAAAGTCCGCAGGTGGCTGGCGGGCCCTCTGTACTGCTTAGCTTACTGAATGTCTTCTGACGGCTGATGCGGCACTTCCTTCAACCACTGATTAAGGTCGGCTTCGGTTTAAGTCCTTTAGCCAGTTCAGCAGCGAGCGCTTTGAGTTTATTTTCGTCCATAATTGCCTGTCTGCGTTGGTGGAATAAACATATCACTAACAGGTAATTACACAATTTTAATTCCCGTCTTATTTTAGATTAAGGGCGGCGATATTCACATCTCTTCCCTGCAATAATACGCTCCTGCCTTTTCAACTATTCCTGTGCTGGCTCGCCTCCTGTTCATTCGGGGCATACCACACTTCTTTCAGTGCCGTTTTCATCACATCGACTGTATTTAATGGCTGACTGGCTTCCAGTAACGCAGTGTTCATGTCCATATAGCTATTCACGCCGACAGGGTGGAGGTGTATCGCTGACGCTCAGGCAGCCAGTTGATTTTTTCGGTCATAATGCCGCAGGATGAGCAGCGTAAGCGGCGAACGGGTACATCCAGCGAGACCTTCTAACTGAGCAGGTACGTCGCAGGGAAGTATCGTGAATATGCGGAGCGACAATATGGGGTTAGGGAAGTCAGAGGCTGGAGGCGAATGAGCCGTGTATCGGGAGTAATTTTAGTGCAGGAAGAGACACTGAACCCTTTCCAGAAAGAGAAGTCAGGCTAGCATTCATAGTAACGGCAGTTTTGAAGGTTCAGGGTGTGTTCTGGCGAATACAAACCTAAACGTTCTGACTGCCGTTTTCTATTGGTTCACGCTAACCTGCGATGAACCTTTTTTATCCCTTGATCCGGGGTTGGGTGATCCGAAGTCCACTGACGATGGCGGCAAGGGTCGCCAGAAAGCCCGCCGCCAGCAGCGACACGTGGGTTCCGCTGTCACCAAACTGGTTCAACATCAGCGCTACCAGCGCAGCGCCAGTACTTTGGCCTAACAGTCGCGCCGTGCCCAGCATCCCACTGGCGCCACCGCTGCGCTCACGCGGCGCGGAAGTAATAATGGTGTGATTATTCGGCGACTGGAACAGGCCAAACCCTGCGCCGCAAAGGATCATCGGCCAGATAATATTCACATCGGAGGGGGAGTCTGGCAACATGACCAGAGCAAACAACCCGGCTGCCATTATCACCATTCCCAGCGCCCCCAGCAAACCAGCATGAAGACGTTCTATCAGGTAACCGGCCAGCGGCGCCATCACCATCGTGGCCAGCGGCCAGGGCGTCAACAACAGGCCGGTTTCTACTTCGCTGCGGCCCAACACGGTTTGCAGGTAAAAAGGTAGCGAGACCATGGCCAACATTTGCGCACAGAACGAACAAATTGACGTGCCGATCGAGAGTGAAAAAAGCGGAATGCGTAACAAGTCAATGGGTAACAAGGGGACGGGCAAAGAAAGCTGTCGGCGCACGAAGAAAAACCCGACCACGACCAGAACGAGCAGCTCTGCGCCAATCAACGCTAGCGACTGTCCCTGAGCAAAGCCGCTCAACGCAGTAATCAGCAGGCCAAATGTGAGCGCATTCATTACCGCGCTCGGTAAGTCAAAGCGAGGCTTAGCGTCATGGGCGATGTTTGCCGGTAAAAAGCGTATAGCCAGAATTAAGGCGATGATACCTAATGGGACATTAATCAGAAACAGCCATTTCCATGATGAGATGGACAGGATCGCCGCGGCGATTGTTGGACCAGCGGCGGAAGAGACAGCGACGATAAAAGAGTTAATTCCCATGCCTCGTCCCAGATGACGCTGGGGGTAGATAAGTCGAATCAGCGCCGTGTTTACACTCATTAGCGCCGCGCCGCCAAACCCCTGCGCAATGCGCGCCAGCGTGAGCATTTGCAGCGAGTCTGAAAGCGCGCAAAACAATGATGAAAGCAGAAATACCACTAAACCACATTTATAGATCCGGCGATAACCAAACATGTCGCCTAAAAAAGACAGGGAAAGTAGTGAGACGACAATCGCGATTTGGTACGCATTGACAATCCAGATAGAGCTGGCAGGGGAGGCGTGTAGATCAGTCGCAATAGTTGGCAGCGCGACATTAGCGATTGCGCCATCCAGAACCGCCATCGAAATACCGATAATAATCGTCAGGATAGCACCGTATCTCTGCGGGAGGGGCAGGCCGTCGGCCCGTGTTTTTTCCATAAGTATTTTGTAATAATGATAATTATGAGCTGAATAATAATTTTAGCATCAATATTGAGGTGTTATGTCGCAGATTTGTAACGAAGTAAGCAAAGATGGATTGCGGGCGACCTGGCGTGAAATTATAATAAAAACTCGTTCTGAATTTTATAAAACACTCGTAATGAGGTGATAAATGGCAAACGCAGATCTGGATAAACAGCCTGATTCTGTATCTTCTGTGCTGAAGGTTTTCGGCATTCTGCAGGCGCTGGGTGAAGAGCGTGAAATAGGGATTACCGAGCTATCGCAGCGCGTCATGATGTCGAAAAGCACCGTTTATCGCTTTTTGCAAACCATGAAAACGCTGGGCTACGTGGCTCAGGAGGGGGAGTCTGAAAAATACTCTCTGACGTTAAAGCTGTTTGAACTGGGCGCGCGAGCCTTGCAAAATGTTGATTTGATCCGCAGTGCGGACATTCAGATGCGCGAACTGTCTCGTCTGACGAAAGAAACTATCCATCTTGGCGCGTTGGATGAAGACAGTATTGTCTATATCCATAAAATTGACTCTATGTACAATCTACGGATGTACTCACGCATTGGTCGTCGTAATCCGCTGTACAGTACGGCCATCGGTAAAGTGCTTCTGGCCTGGCGCGATCGCGATGAGGTTAAGCAGATTCTCGACGGCGTAGAGTATAAACAAAGCACCGGACGAACCATTACCAGTACTGAAGCGTTGCTGCCGCTGTTGGATAAAGTACGTGCGCAAGGCTACGGTGAAGATAATGAAGAACAGGAAGAAGGGTTACGTTGTATCGGCGTACCGGTATTCGACCGTTTTGGCGTGGTAATCGCAGGGTTAAGCATTTCGTTCCCGACGCTGCGCTTTTCAGAAGAGCGCCTACAGGAATATGTGGCTATGTTACACGCCGCCGCGCGTAAAATTTCTGAACAAATGGGTTACAACGATTATCCCTTCTAAGCAACGTTATTAGCATGACGTTAAAAAAAGCAGCCGCGAAAAATGTAGCTGCTTTTTTTATAACATCTGGTGAGATGGAATGGTCAAAGAGGATAATGACTGTCGGCTTATTTAACGGTTATTAAAACATTATTTAACGACGCTTATAAACAACAGCTAATATAGGGTAATCATCCGTGATAGTTTCGCTGTGAAATTATTTATTATCGCTTAGCCATTATCCACGACAGTGGCGCTTTTTCTGAAAAGGGGACAGTCAGAAAAGCCAATGATGCCGCTATTGGTATGGACATATTGCGCCGTGGTGGTGCCACGTGCAGTCAGGTAATGGCACTGCAGGCCTAGCCCCGCAGCGTTCACTTTACTTCCCACCAGTACGCCATAGCCGCTCAGCAGCAGGCCTATCCACACCAGGGCAAACAATACAATTGCGCGAATGATCAAACGCATTACTACCTCTTTTCTTTTTTAGTTAGAATAAGAGTAGCGTGTACATTGATTGAAACAAGTGAATCATTCCTAAAAACATATAATGCCGCTACAGTTACTCCTGGTTTAGGTAACCCATGATAATTTAGCGACATAAGATGTAAGATCGGAGAGTGGAGTGAAAAAATTTCGATGGGTCGTTCTCGGCATCGTGGTGGTGGTATGCCTGTTGCTGTGGGCGCAGGTGTTTAATATCATGTGCGATCAGGATGTACAATTTTTCAGCGGTATTTGCGCCATCAATAAATTTATTCCCTGGTAAACGTTTTATACCAGAGATTTCCTTCCCGTGTAGCAGTGGTAGAATGACGTCTCTACATTGAGGTGGTGAAATGAACGATGTTTTAAACTCTGGTGCGTTTTCTCTTGCATCTTTAATAGTATCAATGGTGGTTCTGGTGGTCGGGCTGGCGATCTGGTTCTTTGTCAACCGGGCAAGTTCCCGCGCTAACGAGCAGATAGAATTGCTCGAAGCGTTATTGGATCAACAGAAGCGGCAAAACGCGTTGTTGCGCCGCCTTTGTGAAGCAAACGAACCAGAAAAAGACGCTGAACCCGCAATAGCGGCAAGCGAGCGGAAGGAGGATGAGGACATCATCCGTCTGGTTGCTGAACGATAACGCTTACCGGGGCGCAAGCAGCCAGATACCATACGCCCCATTCCCCCTTCGGATTTGTCAGTGTTGCCGCTTGTAACTGACAATACAGTATCAACGCCTTAGATAATATATGGCTTTATATGAAACATAGTTTTATATCTATAACAAATGTGTATATGTCAATTTTGTGATATCGATCATTGTCTATTAAAAGCGAAACGTTTCTCTCTCTTTTTGTGGATTGTCATTGTTTGTTCATTATTTTAAGACATCCTGTAAAGGCGAGAAATTTCACAGGAAGCAGTGTCGAATACCTCTTTTCTTTTCTATTATTTTGATTAAAAGGTGTTTTTTAGCATTGTGATATTTTATGCATTAATCTGCATAAAAAGTGATATAAAAGATACAGCTTTTAAATGTGATTTGATGTACTGGAAGAAGCGAACTTATTGAGCTATGGTAAAAAAGTGGCAGTTCAGCAATGACGTTGTCAGGAAGTCCGCCAATTTGCAAGGATATATTTTCAGCAGTTTTGTTGCATAAACGTGCTGTCAATTTGTGAAGGTTCTCGTAATTTGTGCGACGGATCGAGACACGTTTAAAAATGGCTTGCCATAATTAACGTTGTATGTGATAACAGGCTTTGGGTTAAACGAGGTACAGTTCTGTTTATGTGTGGCATTTTCAGTAAAGAAGTCCTGAGTAAACACGTTGACGTTGAATACCGCTTCTCTGCCGAACCTTATATTAGTGCCTCAAGCAGTAATGTCTCAGTTTTATCTATGTTATGCCTGCGGGCAAAGAAAACACTCTAAGGAATTTTGCAAATGGCAAAGATTAAAGGTCAAGTTAAGTGGTTCAACGAGTCCAAAGGTTTTGGCTTCATTACTCCGGCTGATGGCAGCAAAGATGTGTTCGTACACTTCTCCGCTATCCAGGGCAATGGCTTCAAAACTCTGGCTGAAGGCCAGAACGTTGAGTTCGAAATTCAGGACGGCCAGAAAGGTCCGGCTGCTGTTAACGTAACAGCTATCTGATCGACCCCACTGATTTGATGCGGTTTGTCGCGTCAGCCTCAGATATAAAGCCTCGCTAAAAGCGGGGCTTTTTAATTCAATATCCTTCAAAATGTGTCTGAATGCGCTCTCGTTAGCGATTTGTTGCAAAGGCGCGATATTATTAGCATTGTTTTTTCTGGTTTTTCCTGCCGTTTCCCGTTAAATCAATCACCTGAAAAATGATTCGGCTGGAGATCAGGTGAAAAAGAAAAGCGACGGCGATACCCGTAATTTTACGCCCATACGTTTTGCACTACTTTGCACTGCCATTCTGCTCAGTATGGCATTGCTGTTAGGGCGGGTGGCATGGTTGCAAATTGTTACGCCGTCGAAACTGGTGAAACAAGAAGATATGCGCTCGCTTCGTGAAGTGACGACGGCTTCTCCACGCGGCATGATCATCGACAGAGAAGGGCGCCCCTTAGCGGTGAGCGTTCCGGTTAATGCTGTCTGGGCCGATCCGAAAACTATCATAAGCAAAGGCGGAGTTGGCTACAATGAGCGCTGGCAGGCGCTGGCCAGCGCGCTACATCTGTCGCTCAGTACGCTTGCTGAACGGGTAAACAGCAACCCGGCAGGCCGTTTTATCTACCTGGCGCGCCAGGTTTCACCTCAGCAAGCCGAATGGATAGATAAACTGAATCTACCGGGCATTAACCTGCGGGAAGAGTCGCGCCGTTTTTACCCCGCCGGGCATGTAGCGGCCAATTTGATCGGCTTTACCAATATCGACGGGCAGGGAATAGAAGGTATTGAAAAGAGCTTTAACGCGCAACTGACGGGAAAACCGGGCTCCCGACTGGTGCGTAAAGATAAGTTTGGCCACGTTATAGAGAATATTACGGAAGTGAATCCGGTTCCTGCTCATGAACTTCAGCTTAGCATTGATGAACGTCTGCAAACGGTTACCGAAGATGCGCTGGATAACGCCGTCACCTGGAATAAAGCGGAATCCGGCGCTGCCGTATTGATTAACATCCCAACGGGTGAAATCCTCTCGATGGCGAGCTACCCGGATTTCAACCCCAACAACCGTGAAGGCGCGCAGTTGGATGATTTTCGTAACCGCGCCATCAGCGACACCTTCGAACCCGGTTCTACCGTGAAGCCATTGGTCATTATGACTGCATTACAGCAGGGCATCGTGCAACCGGACAGTGTTATCGATACCCATCCCTTTATTCTCGATGGACACCGTATCCGCGACGTCGGTTACTATCCTGAACTGACATTAACCGGCATTTTGCAAAAATCCAGTGATACCGGCGTTTCTCACCTTTCTCTGGCGATGCCGGTACAGAAATTAATGGATACTTATAAAAGCTTTGGTTTCGGCGTGCCTACCGGACTTGGTCTCACCGGAGAGAGCAGCGGGTTATTACCGAAACGCCGTTACTGGAGTGATTTGGATCGCGCTACCTTCGCCTTTGGCTATGGATTAATGGTGACGCCGCTGCAACTGGCGCACGTTTATGCCACGATTGGCAGCTTTGGTATTTATCGTCCGTTATCGATCACCAAAGTTGATCCGCCCGTGATTGGCACGCGGGTAATGTCGGAAGAACTGGTGCACGAGGTGGAACATATGATGGAGAGCGTCGCGTTGCCTGGCGGCGGCGGAACAAAAGCCGCAGTAAGAGACTACCGTATTGCGGTCAAAACCGGGACGGCGAAAAAAATTGGCGATGATGGTAAATACGTTGATAAGTATGTGGCATATACCGCAGGCGTAGCCCCGGCAAGCAATCCCAGATTTGCGCTGGTGGTGGTGATTAATAATCCGCAAAATGGGGCTTATTATGGCGGCGCGGTATCTGCGCCTGTATTCAGCCAGATCATGGGCGATGTATTGCGGCTGGAAAATGTTGAGCCAGACGGCATGCCAGCCGATTCAGATCACCTTCTGGTGATGCATGGCAGCCACGTTGCGGTTCCAGGCTCGTAAAGGATTTTCCCGGGGCGCAATTCGCGTTACACTTGCGCCCTTTAGCGCCCCCAGTCCGGAGTTGTCATGTCGTTTACCTGTCCGCTTTGCCATCAGCCGCTTACGCAGATTAATAACAGCTTTATGTGCCCACAGCGCCATCAGTTTGATGTGGCGAAAGAGGGCTATATCAATCTGCTGCCGGTACAGCATAAACGTTCACGCGATCCGGGCGACAGCGCCGAAATGATGCAGGCGAGGAGAGCGTTTCTTGATGCAGGCCATTATCAGCCGTTGCGCGATGCAGTGATTAACCTGTTGCGCGAGCGGCTGGATAAGTCGGCCACGGCGATTCTGGATATCGGCTGCGGCGAAGGGTATTACACCCATGCTTTTGCAGAGGCGTTGCCGGGAATCACCACGTTTGGACTGGACGTTGCTAAAACGGCGATCAAAGCGGCGGCGAAGCGCTATTCGCAGGTGAAGTTTTGTGTGGCGTCAAGCCATCGACTGCCCTTTGCCAATGCGTCAATGGATGCGGTGATCAGAATCTACGCCCCGTGTAAGGCGCAGGAATTGGCGCGTGTAGTGAAACCTGGTGGTTGGGTCGTTACCGCGACGCCGGGACCGCATCATCTGATGGAACTAAAAGGACTCATTTATGATGAGGTGCGTTTACATGCGCCGCATACCGAGCAGCTCGACGGATTCACATTGCAGCAGAGTACCCGCCTTGCTTATCACATGCAGCTCAACGCCGAAGCGGCTGTAGCACTGTTGCAAATGACGCCATTCGCCTGGCGAGCCAGACCGGAAGTGTGGGAACAACTGGCCGTCAGCGCCGGGCTTAGCTGCCAGACGGATTTCAACCTTCATCTCTGGCAGCGTGACAGTTAACCGTGAAAATGCGTCCAGAGGATCTGGACGCCAATCCCTATCAGTACGACCCCGCCGAGAATTTCAGCACGCTTACCCAGCATTGGGCCGATAAAGCGACCGATCATCATTCCGAGGGTGGACATGATAAGCGTGGCGCAACCGATAGCCAATGCGGTAGCGATGATGTTCACCTGCAAAAACGCCAGACCGACGCCAACCGCCATAGCATCGAGGCTTGTCGCGATAGCCGTCGTGACTAATAGCCAAAAGCTGTGGCGACGTAGCGGTGTTTCATCTTCATCACTACCGCCGCGGATACCTTCGATGATCATGCGTCCGCCCAGAAAGATCAGCAGAACAAAGGCTATCCAGTGGTTCCATTCCAGAACGAATTTACTCGCCAACATCCCCAACCCCCAGCCGATCAACGGGGTCAGCGTTTCAACCGCGCCAAAGATAAGGCCGGTACGCAACGCTTCTGAAAATTTGGGTTTATGGAGGGTGGCGCCTTTGCCAATCGATGCCGCGAAAGCATCCATCGACATGCCGAAAGCAAGAAGAACAGTAGCAGTAAAGTGCATGACAGCGTCCTGACCGGGGTATCCATTAAACACATCACCGCCCCCAGCAAACATGCATGTCGCCATCCTGTGACGAAATACACAGCAGTTGATGCGCCTATGGTCTCGCCTGACCAGCGGCGGCTGGTCCGTACGCGCCACGTTTTGCAACGAGTATGTTGACGCGTACATTTCCGGAGTCCGGAAATCGGCTACTCCCCAATTGACGGCGCAACATTAACATATTTTTAGAATATAAAACAACAGCGATAAAATATTATTTGCCTTTCAATTGAAAACGATTTTCATTTAGATTTATTCATCAATAAAACGTTAAATTAAATAACAATTGGTCAATAGAAAATATAGCCTTAGCTATATTATGATTCGAAATAAAATTCGAAAAACATAGTTGAGGCTATATCTTAACTTATTGAGTTGCAACAAGAAGCTTATATATTTTTTCCAGATCGTCGATATTGCGTACACGGATAAGCAAACGTCGTTGTTCTAAATGCATCACCAGTACGCCGTCCTCCGATAAATTCATCTCTTTAATACGGTTATATTCTATCCAGACATTGGCGAAGAAAAAACCACGTTGTTTAAAGATGATCCGTGGCGTGCGGATCCAGAATATATAAAACCCCATTAATGCCAGCGCGCTTAGTAACCATGTGGTCATCTGCGCTCCGTGACTGGTCACGTTGTTATAGATAAGGATGGCGACCAGCCCAACAAAGATAACGCTGTCTACGCGACCACGGCGAAGCAGGGCTATAGAAAGCAGAGTGGGGCCATTGCGACGGGGCATGATGAACTGATCGTAGAGAGCATAAGCCAATAATGCGGCAATAAAGAGAATCAGCACCAGGTCCGTGATAGTCATTTATCCTCCAGAGAAATAAAAAAACGGGGCCGTTTGGCCCCGGTAGTGTACAACAGCCTTACTGGCCCAGCAGTCCGACGGAGTAGCCGGCGATGCCGATGATGAAGAAGCCCACGATAATCCACAGCGGGTTAACTTTCTTACGCAGCAGCCACATACAGGCAAAGGTCAACAGTAGTGGGACCAGACCCGGCATCAGCTGGTCGAGAATGGTTTGCACGGTGGTAACACGTGTCTGACCATCCTGACCGGTAATGGTGGAGACCACCAGCGGGATATTCACATGCGTCCACTTGTTAACCAGCGCCCCCATGACAAACAGGCCGAGAATTGACGCCCCCTCAGTCAGTTTTTGCAGGAAGCCGCCGCCCATATCTTTAACGATATCGACGCCCTTGCGGTAGCCATAAGCCACGCCATAATAACGGGTCGCCAGGCGCACCAGGTTAAACAGGATGAAAAACAGCAGCGGACCAAGCAGGCTGCCGCTCATGGCGATACCAGCACCCAGCGCCGCGAATACCGGACGGACGGTACCCCAGAAGATAGGGTCGCCGACGCCCGCCAACGGTCCCATCAGACCGACTTTGATACCGTTGATGGCACCATCGTCAATCTCCGCGCCGTTCGCACGCTTTTCTTCCATTGCCAGGGTCACGCCCAGTACCGGCGCCGCAACGTAAGGATGAGTGTTAAAGAACTCCAGATGACGCTTAATCGCCTGTTTACGCGCGTCATTATTCTCCGGATACAGGCGACGAATCGCCGGCACCATAGAGAAACAGAAGCCCAGCGCTTGCATACGTTCGAAGTTCCATGACCCCTGGAACAGGTTAGAACGAAGGAATACGCCGCGAATATCGCTCGGAGTGAGTTTTTTCTCGGTGGTAGTTTTAGTCATATCAACCATTTCGCTCACCTGTTAGTCCAGTTCGTTATCGAGATCGTTATTGCCAGCCGCCGCTGCAGGCGCGCCCGCTACACGGTTGTATTTCGGGCTCAGTTGGATGTAAAGAATAGCCATCACTGCGCCGATGACACCCAGTGCGACCAGGTTGAAATTTGTGAAAGCCGCGGTGACGAAACCGAGGTAGAAGAACGGCATCAGGTAGCCTGCGCGCATCATGTTGATAACCATCGCATAACCAACCACGACGATCATGCCGCCGGCGATGTTCAGACCGCCTGTGACAACTTCAGGAATCGCATTCAGCATCCCCTGTACTTCGCTGGTGCCTACGGAGATAGCAACGATAACCGCCGGGATAGCGATACGCATTGCCTGCAGGAACAGGGAGGAAACGTGTAGCCAGGAGAGCGCCGTCAGGTTGCCGTTTTCAGCCGCCTTGTCCGCCGCGTGCTGGAATGCCACGGTGATGGTACGTACGATAATGGTCAGTACCTGGCCTGCCGCCGCCAGCGGAATCGCCAGCGCGATACCGGCGCCAATGCTTTGGTGCCCGGCGATAACCAGAACGGTAGAGATGATGGACGCCAGTGCGGCATCAGGCGCAACGGCGGCACCGATGTTCATCCAGCCCAGAGCGATCATTTCCAGAGTACCGCCGATGATAATACCGGTTTTCATGTCCCCCAGAACGGCGCCGATTAAGGTACAGGCGATCAGCGGACGGTGGAACTGAAATTCATCAAGTACCGACTCCATACCCGCGATACATGCGACGATGAACACCAGCACAATC
The DNA here is from genome assembly GCF_008692785.1 of Salmonella enterica subsp. diarizonae. Lineage (GTDB taxonomy): Bacteria > Pseudomonadota > Gammaproteobacteria > Enterobacterales > Enterobacteriaceae > Salmonella > Salmonella diarizonae. Next base: position 127,883 of record NZ_VXJV01000008.1, on the reverse strand, counting down.
TGAAGAGTGGTAATCTCCATTGTACTTCTCCTATTGCTATCTTAAGTGTGAAAGCTAATTAAATGCCGGCGGTTATTTCGCCACTTTGGCAATTAAATCCATCATTTTCAGTTTCGGATCGGTGGAAACTTTACGCACCTCAAGCTCGATGCCGCGCTCGTTGAGCTTTTTAAAAGCTTCGATATCCTTTTCATCGACGGAAACGGCGTTGTTCACCTGCGTTTTACCTTGACGATAGGCCATACCGCCAATGTTCACGGAAGTGACTTTCACGCCGCCCTCAACGATGCGCTCGACGTCGGTAGGATTGGTAAAGAGAAGCATCACGCGTTCGCCGGCGTATTTCGGGTTATTGTAGACGCGAATCATCTTCGCAACGTCAACCACATGCGCTGTAACGCCCGGCGGCGCAACCTGCGTCAGCAGCGTTTTACGTACGGTATCCGCTGCGACTTCATCGCTCACGACAATAATACGGCTGACATTGGTCTCTTTAGTCCAGCGGGTAGCGACCTGACCGTGAATGAGGCGGTCATCGATACGGGCAAGCCCGATAACCATATAATCATTCGGGCCCATCGGTTTTGCCGGCGCGGCAGCTTTTGGCGCGGCGGCGACTGGTGCTGGCGCGGCTTTTTCTACCGGTTTCGCTTTCAGCGCTTTTACGCCTTCGCGACCGGTTTCTACTGCCAGTGCGACCAGCTCGTCAAAGCTCGGATCGTCATCACGAGCCATAAACGTTTCGACCAGCATCGGGATGTTGACGCCGGCAATAACTTCATAGCGCTCTTTATCGACGACAATGCGGCTGGCAGCGTTAAACGGACTGCCTCCCCATGTATCGACGAGAAATAGCACGCCTTTACTGGTATCGAGTTTAGCCAACTGAGCGTTGTACTTTTCGATCAGCGTTTCGGCATTTTCGCCTGGAACGAAATCGATCCAGCCGACGTTTTCCTGTTCGCCTAACAGCATTTCGGCTGTTTTAAGTAACTGCTCTGCAGCCCAACCATGTGTGCCTATCACAATAGCAATGGTCACTTGCTACCTCCTTTATTATTGTCAACACATCAACTTGACAGATGTATTTTTGCATCGCCGTCCGCAATCGAATCGATTCAGATCCGGGTTACAACGAAAAACGCATGATTTTCGTGAATTATTTTAGATATCGAAAAAAATATTTTGTGTGATGGAGATCCGTAATTTTGTTTTCGATAATGAGAAATTTCGAAGTGTAAAATATCCTGGTTACATCTCTTTGCAAAGGAAGGTAAATCTTTGCCAAAAACCAGTTGTCTCTGTTATGTTTAGCTTCCGTTTAATTAGAATGGGGTATAGGGCAGCAGCCCGTTGTATGGATCGTCACCGACGTCATTTCACTTTTTGGCCGTTTTGCGCCTGTCAATCTGGCATATCTTGCCATAACCTTACTTTGTTTATTGCGTTACCGCCTGCATCCTTTGAGATGTTGTGGGCGCCGTTTAGTCATTCCTTAAGCAGGAGCTTGTCATGGAATTATTAATGGATCCCTCAATTTGGGTGGGTTTACTCACGCTCGTCGTCCTTGAAATTGTCCTGGGCATCGATAACCTGGTGTTTATCGCGATTCTGGCCGATAAATTGCCGCCAAAGCAGCGTGACAAAGCGCGTCTTATCGGGCTGTCGTTGGCGCTGATTATGCGTCTGGCGCTGCTGTCCATAATTTCGTGGCTGGTGACCTTAACAAAGCCGCTCTTTACCGTCTGGGATTTTACCTTCTCCGGTCGCGATTTAATTATGCTACTGGGCGGGATATTCCTGCTATTTAAAGCGACCACCGAGCTGCATGAGCGTCTGGAAAACCGCGAGCATGACGCCGGACACGGTAAAGGTTATGCGAGCTTCTGGGTCGTGGTCACGCAGATTGTCATCCTGGACGCGGTCTTCTCGCTGGACGCCGTGATTACGGCGGTAGGTATGGTGAACCATCTGCCGGTTATGATGGCGGCGGTGGTGATTGCGATGGCGGTGATGCTACTGGCGTCAAAACCGCTGACCCGTTTTGTCAACCAGCATCCGACGGTGGTGGTGCTCTGTCTGAGCTTCCTGCTGATGATCGGTTTGAGCCTGGTGGCGGAAGGGTTTGGTTTCCATATTCCGAAAGGCTACCTGTACGCGGCAATTGGTTTCTCGATCATTATCGAGGTGTTTAACCAGATTGCGCGCCGCAACTTTATTCGTCATCAGTCCACGTTGCCGCTGCGCGCGCGTACTGCGGACGCTATCCTGCGTCTGATGGGCGGTAAACGCCAGGCGAGTACGCAACATGAGACAGATAGCCCGGTCGCGATGTCGGTGTCGGAAGGCGCCTTCGCCGAAGAAGAGCGCTACATGATTAACGGTGTACTGACTCTGGCGTCGCGTTCCCTGCGCGGCATTATGACGCCGCGAGGCGAAATTAGTTGGGTGGATGCGAATCTCAGCGTAGCTGAAATCCGTCAGCAGTTGCTCTCTTCTCCGCATAGCCTGTTCCCGGTATGTCGGGGCGAGCTGGATGAAATTATCGGTATCGTTCGCGCGAAAGAGTTGCTAGTGGCGCTGGAAGAGGGCGCGGATGTGGCGGCTATCGCCGCGTCTTCTCCGGCGATAGTGGTGCCGGAAACGCTTGATCCTATCAATCTGTTAGGCGTTCTGCGTCGCGCGCGCGGCAGTTTCGTTATCGTCACTAACGAGTTCGGCGTGGTGCAGGGGCTGGTTACGCCGCTGGATGTGCTGGAAGCGATTGCCGGTGAGTTCCCGGATGCCGATGAAACGCCGGAAATCGTTGCCGATGCCGAGGGCTGGATAGTGAAGGGCGGCACCGATCTTCATGCGCTACAGCAGGCGCTGGAAGTTGACCATCTGGTGAACGAAGAGGGCGATATTGCGACGGTCGCGGGGTTAGTGATCGCCGCTAATGGCCATATTCCTCGTGTAGGCGATGTCATTGATGTTCCGCCGTTGCGGATCACCATTGTCGAGGCCAACGACTATCGTGTAGATCTGGTTCGGATTGTTAAAGAACAGCCTGTCCGTGACGAAGAGGAATAACGTCACACGCAGGAATCAAGTCTATAGATGCGGCATAGCGGGCATAACCTGTCCGTTATGCCGGGCGGGGGGCGGCGCGCTGCCCGCCAGCCACTGTGGAAATTCGCTAATTGGCATCGGCTTCGCATAGAGATAGCCCTGTAACATTTGTACGCCATGCTGGCGCAAATGTTGTGCCTGCGTCTGGTTTTCGACCCCTTCCGCAACCAGTTCAATATTCAGTCTTTGCCCCAGCGCGATGATAATATCGGTCACGGTTGAATTTACCGCATCGGTGCCGATGGCGGCGGTGAAGGATTTATCGATTTTCAAAATATCCGGACGCAGCTTTTCCAGCCAGGAGAGCGAGCTGTTTCCTGTGCCAAAATCATCGATGGCTAGCTTCACGCCTTTACGATGCAGCTCTCGCATCAGGCGGTAATCAACGTCAAGTAACGCGTCGCGTTCCGTGAGCTCCAGCACCAGTTGCTGAACAGGTTCCGCACTAAACCAGTACTGATTAAGATCCCTGAGAAGCACGCCGTGCCGGAAATGGCTTGCCGCAACATTGATGCCGATATGAAACTGGTGGCTTATGGGGAAGTAGTGCCGTTGCCGAATGGTTTCCGCAATCACATAGCGGGTAAGCGGCGCTATCAGGTTATGTTCCTCGGCGATAGGAATAAAAACATCCGGTGAGATCCAGCCCTGGCGCGGGTTGTTCCAGCGTAACAGGATCTCAACGCCGGTACACTGCTGCGTACGGGCATTGAGCAACGGCTGGCAAAATAGCTCAAACTCACGTTCGGCGAGGGCCAGATTAATCTCCCAGGAAAAACTCATTCTGCTGGCCGTCGCCAGCCAGGCGATATAACCGATCAACAGGCTAAGCAATACGGCCAGCGGTAACTGCGTCGGTAGATGCTTGAACGCCAGTTCGCCTGCCGACGGTCCGCTGACGCTGATAGTAAAAGGAAAGTGCTGCGATGAGAGCTGGTAACGCTCTTCATCTTTTTTTAATTCCGGGAGAGTATCGACCACGCCCCGACCATATAACAGGTGCCGTTTGCCGACCGTCAGGCTGGCGCTGGTAATCTGCGGCTGCTGCGGCTCAAGTAGCATGGTTGTCAGCAAGCCAATATTTACAATTTCCATCACGCCATCCTGGCCATCGGCGGAGGCGGGATACCACTGAATGAGAATCGGGCTTCCCTTGAGTAATGATTGATCCGTGGAAAGCAGCAGTAGATCGCTGGCTGCGGGAAGATCGGGCTGAAGCTGGCGCATGGGGACGTTACGGGCACCAAAAATACTTGAGCAGTAGAGTATTCCTTCTTTCACCAGCCCGATAGAACGGATGGTTTGCAGGCGGGCGGCTTGCTTACGCAACGGCAGATGCGCGGTCGCGCACGGAAGTTCAAGCAATGGTAGCAGCACGTTTCGTCCGACCTGGAGGGGATGCAAAACATTATCCAGCGCATCAACGGCATGATTCGCGAACGCGACCGTGCGATGATGATTTAAGTTCCGCTCCGAAATAAATCGGATGCTCAGCGTAAGAATGAGCGTGGTCAGTGCACAAATCGTGCAAACAATGAAACGATTACGGCGATAATGATTGATGATCCGTTGTGCTGTTTGCATGCGGGCCGCCCAATAAGCGTTGGCGACAAAAGCCAACCGCGACACAGCAAGTGTAGTGGGGAAACGTGGAGTCGACGAGGAAGAGATAAAAATTTCGCCCATCCGTAGCAGATGGGCGAAGGGAGGGGAAACGGCGTTTAATCACACTGGACTTTAATGGCCAACCCGCCGCGTGACGTTTCGCGGTATTTTGCGTTCATGTCTTTTCCGGTTTCGTACATCGTTTCGATGACTTTATCCAACGAGACGCGCGGCGCGCTGGTTCGACGCATGGCCATACGCGCAGCGTTGATCGCTTTAACCGAAGCAATGGCGTTACGCTCGATACACGGCACCTGAACCTGACCGGCAACCGGGTCGCAGGTTAGCCCCAGGTTATGCTCCATGCCGATTTCAGCAGCAACGCAAACCTGTTCCGGGCTGGCGCCCAACAGTTCAGCAAGGCCTGCCGCCGCCATCGAACAGGCGACGCCGACTTCGCCCTGACAGCCGACTTCGGCGCCGGAAATAGACGCGTTCATCTTATACAGTGCGCCAATAGCGCCTGCCGCCAGGAAGTAGCGGGTGTAAATATCCGGACTGACAGACTCAATAAAATGGTCGTAGTATGCCAGCACCGCAGGAACGATGCCGCACGCGCCGTTGGTTGGCGCCGTCACGACGCGGCCGCCAGCGGCGTTCTCTTCGTTCACTGCCAGGGCAAACATGTTCACCCAGTCAATGACGTTCATCGGATCGCTGGAAAGTTTATCGCTGGAAACCAGCATACGACGCAACGCGGAGGCACGACGCGGTACGCGCAGCGGCCCCGGCAGAACGCCTTCGGTATTCATACCGCGATCAATACAGGCCTGCATGGTTTGCCAGACGTGACCGAAATACTCTTCAATCTCTTTCTTGCTGTGCAGCGCCAGTTCGTTTTGCATCACCATGCCGGAGAGTGAAAGGCCGGTGCTGTTGCAATACTCCAGCATTTCTTTCGCCGATTTAAACGGATAAGGCACAGTAACCTCATTCGTCGCTTCCTGGCCGAAATGCGCTTCATCAACGATAAAGCCGCCGCCGATGGAATAGTACGTCTTGCTATAAATGACCGTGTCGTCATGCCAGGCGTGGATCTGCATCCCGTTTTCATGTAGCGGCAAATTGCCATTATGAAAACGCATTCCGTCATCTTTCGGGAAATCGACTTCCTGACGTCCCTGGGCCAGCAACAGACGCTCGCGCGTTTCGACGTCGCGAATAAAACCGGGGATACTATCAATATCCACGGTAGCGGGTTCATTACCCGCCAATCCCATAATAATGGCGATATCGGTATGATGACCTTTCCCCGTCAGCGACAGCGAGCCGTAGACATCGACAGCGACGCGGGTAACGTTATCCAATAATCCTTTTTCGACCAGGTCATCGACGAACTGTTTACCGGCCTTCATCGGGCCAACAGTGTGGGAAGAGGAGGGACCAATCCCTACCTTAAACATGTCGAATAGGCTAATCACGATAATACTCCTGACAGGGCAACCGGGGCTTCCGGTTACGATGTTATAACTGCGCATAGTGTAAGAGGGAACGCCGCTATCAGCTTAACTATTCACATGAATTAAACTAATGAATAACTGCGTTTTTACTAATATTGCGGCAGTAATCTCAAGTCGTGTCTTGCGCGCGTAAAGTTAAGTATATACACGTTATCCCTCAGGCTGCCTCTGTGGAGGCTGCGAGTGGGATGCGCTCGCTTGCCGCCTTGAAGCAACTTGAATGACTTTGTATATAGTCAGGGCTTCACGCCGATTTGCAGCGCCAGCTCACGAAGAATGTTTGCGGTCATGCCCCAGACGAAATAATGCTCATACCAGGAGAGCCATACGCGGTGCGAAGTGCCGCGACGGTAAACATCGAGCGGATGATATCGACCCAGTTGCAACGCTTGCGCCAGCGGCATTTCAAACACCGCAGACACTTCGTCTTCACTTGCGTGCCAGGGAAGGTTGGGGGGAATAATGCCGACCACTGGTGTGACCTGAAAACCAGTCACGCTGTCTACCGGTGGTAAAACGCCAATCACTTCCACGGCTTGTGGCGGGATGGCGACTTCCTCCTGCGCTTCGCGAAGCGCTGCGGCGATAAGCGAAGCATCAGTACTGTCCACGGCCCCGCCGGGAAAGGCGACCTGTCCGGCGTGTTTGCGCAAATGAATAGCCCGCTGGGTCAACAGCAGCCCCGGCTGGGGGCGACGAACCACAGGGATCAGTACGGCGGCCTGACGTTGATTTAACGTTTCATGAGTCATCTGCGGGCGCAAAAGCTGAAAGCGCGATAAGAAATGATCGAGCGTCAGACGGCTGGTATCCACGTATTAGTTCTCCAGTGGGTGCAGGATACGATTAACTTTATCAAAAGTTTCCTGATATTCCGCTTCTTCCTTGCTATCGGCCACGATACCGCCTCCGGCTGAGCAATAGAGTTGGCCCTGTGTCGCCGTGACGGTGCGGATGGTAATACTGGTATCCATGTTGCCGCAGAAACTCAGATAACCGATGCTACCGCACCAGGCGTTGCGTCGCTGCGGCTCCAGTTCGTCAATAATTTCCATTGCCCGCACTTTAGGCGCGCCGGTAATGGAGCCACCGGGGAAGGCGGCGCGCAGCAGGTCGGTGGCATGAAGCGAGTCCGGTAAACGGGCGGTAATGGTGCTGACCAGATGGTGAACGGCAGGAAATGGTTCGACGACGAACAGTTCCGGCACCTTCACCGAACCCGGCACGGCGACCCGGCCAATGTCGTTACGCATCAAATCGACGATCATCAAATTTTCGGCGCGATCTTTCATTGAGTTGGCCAGTTTCTGCGCTTGCTGATGATCCGCCTGCGGATCGTTAAGCCGTGGGAGCGTACCTTTGATCGGGCGCGTCTGGATATGACCGTTCTCCAGTTGGATAAAACGCTCGGGAGAAAGACTCAATATGGCGCCGTCATGCAGACGAAGAAAGGCGCTAAACGGAGCGCGATTTGCGCGGTTAAGGCGTTCGAAAGCCTGCCACTCATCACCTTCGTAGCTCGCCTGAAAACGTTGGGAAAGATTGACCTGATAACAGTCCCCGCTGTGCAACCAGGCCCGCACCTGACGAAATTTTTCGCCGTACTCGCAACGCGTCATATTGGACTGCCAGGCTGAGGTAAGCGTAAAGGGCGTTCGGGTCGGCGCGCGCTGGCTGGTGAGCCAGCGATATCGGGCGTCTGCATCGTGATAGCTTATCAGCGACACCACCTGTTTTTGGTGATCGACAATCAACGCCCAGTCGTAAATGCCAATTGCCATATCCGGTAAAGCGATATCGTGTGCGGCAGTATCGGGCAGAGTTTCGAAACGCCGCCCTAAATCGTAACCAAACAGACCCAGCGCGCCACCCTGAAAGGGTAAGTCAGGGTCAGGCTGAGGATGGAAAGGCAGCGCCTCTAGCTGTGTCTGCAAAACGTGTAACGGATCGTCGAGAGTGACGGTGGTTGTGCGCGCAGTACATACCGTGGTGTCCTGTGCGCGCGTGGTCAGCATGGTGACAGGATCGGCGACCAGAATATCAAAACGGTTATAGGGATGAATAGCATCACCGGAATGCAGCAGCATCGCCCAGGGCAAATGGTTTACGGGCGCAAAATAGTGTTCAGCGGCGTCCGGACGCCAGGGTAAGGTAATAACAGTGGGAGATAACGTCTTCATCATTCCTGACTCGTTACAACACTACTGGCTTACCGCCGGGTAGCGTGAAATAATTAGCGCTAACAATTTAGCAGGAGTTAATCATGTTTGCAGGTTTACCTTCACTCAGTCATGAACAACAGCAAAAAGCCGTAGAACGTATCCAGGAATTGATGTCACAAGGTATGAGCAGCGGAGAAGCAATTGCCCAGGTCGCGGGCGAACTTCGCGCCAACCATACCGGTGAACGGATAGTGGCGCGTTTTGAGGATGAAGACGAATAACCGGCTTATACCGCCGCGACAATCTTAATCTCAACTTTATATTTCGGGTTCATCAGCCCGGCCTGTACGGTACAGCGTACCGGCGCATGACCTGCGACGACCCACGCATCCCACGCCTTATTCATGGCGGCAAAATCCGCTTTATCGCTCAGAAAAATAGTGGCATCCAGAATACGTGACTTACTGGAGCCCTGTTTTTCCAGCACAGCATCAATCTGCGCCAGAGTATTCGCCGTTTGCTCAAAAGCATCGGCGTCCAGGTTTTCCGGCACGCCGGTATACCACAGCGTATTATTGTGGATCACTACGTCTGACCAACGATCTTCGGCATCAATACGCACGATAGACATTATTTATTCCTCATTTGCTTTCCACTTGAATGGCGCAAGACTGCCACAATGTGGCGCCGCCGTCACCTCTGTAACTGGCGTAAGCCTCTCCACCCTGACATAATCCCTGTGCAAATTAACAGGGGGCAGTGTGACGGACGATTTTGCAGCAGATGGCCAACTGGCTAAAGCGATAACCGGTTTTAAACCACGCGAACCACAGCGACAAATGGCGGTTGCCGTAACACAAGCGATTGAAAATGCGCAGCCTCTGGTCGTTGAAGCCGGCACCGGAACCGGGAAGACCTATGCTTACCTCGCTCCGGCGTTGCGCGCCGGGAAAAAAGTCATTATTTCGACCGGGTCGAAAGCGTTGCAGGATCAACTCTACAGCCGCGATCTGCCGACGGTAGCAAAAGCGTTGGCGTTTACCGGTAAGACGGCCCTGTTGAAAGGACGTTCAAACTACCTCTGCCTGGAGCGGCTGGAACAACAAGCGCTAGCGGGCGGCGATTTACCGGTACAAACGTTAAGCGACGTGATATTGCTGCGCTCCTGGTCAAATCAGACGCGGGATGGCGATATCAGCACCTGCGTCAGCGTGGCGGAGGATTCCCAGGCCTGGCCGCTGGTCACCAGTACCAACGACAACTGCCTTGGCAGCGATTGTCCGCTCTACAAAGAATGCTTTGTGGTGAAAGCGCGTAAAAAGGCGATGGACGCAGATGTGGTGATTGTAAACCACCACCTTTTTCTTGCGGATATGGTGGTTAAAGAGAGCGGATTTGGCGAACTCATCCCTCAGGCTGAAGTAATGATCTTCGATGAAGCCCACCAACTGCCTGACATCGCCAGCCAGTATTTCGGACAATCGCTCTCCAGCCGCCAGTTACTGGATTTAGCAAAAGACATCACCATTGCCTACCGGACGGAACTGAAAGACACTCAACAGTTGCAAAAATGCGCCGATCGCCTTGCCCAGAGCGCGCAGGATTTTCGTCTGCAACTGGGGGAGCCTGGCTACCGGGGGAATTTGCGTGAACTGTTAGCCGACCCACGTATCCAACGGGCATTTTTACTGCTGGATGATACGCTGGAGCTTTGTTACGACGTGGCGAAGCTGTCGCTCGGCCGTTCGGCGCTGCTGGATGCGGCTTTTGAACGCGCCACGCTATATCGTTCACGGCTGAAACGCTTAAAAGAGATCAATCAGCCGGGATACAGCTACTGGTATGAGTGCACCTCGCGGCACTTCACCCTGGCGCTGACGCCGCTCACCGTGGCGGACAAATTCAAAGAGGTGATGGAACAGAAGCCCGGTAGCTGGATTTTTACCTCAGCCACGTTGTCGGTAAATGATGATCTCCACCATTTTACCGCCCGTCTGGGAATTGAGCAGGCAGAATCCATGCTGCTGCCCAGCCCATTCGACTATACGCGCCAGGCGTTACTCTGCGTACCGCGTAACCTGCCGCAAACCAACCAGCCCGGCGCGGCGCGACAGTTGGCGGCCATGCTAAGGCCGATTATCGAAGCCAATAACGGGCGATGTTTTATGCTATGCACCTCGCACGCCATGATGCGCGATCTGGCGGAGCAGTTTCGCGCCACCATGACGCTGCCAGTATTGTTGCAAGGGGAAACCAGTAAAGGCCAACTGTTACAGCAATTTGTTAGCGCGGGCAACGCGCTGCTCGTCGCCACCAGCAGCTTCTGGGAAGGGGTGGACGTGCGCGGCGATACGTTATCTTTAGTGATTATCGACAAATTGCCGTTTACCTCCCCGGACGACCCGCTGTTAAAAGCGCGAATGGAAGACTGTCGTTTGCGCGGCGGCGATCCGTTTGACGAGGTTCAACTGCCCGATGCGGTGATTACGCTGAAGCAGGGGGTGGGGCGGCTGATTCGCGATGCGGACGATCGCGGGGTGTTAGTGATTTGTGATAACCGGCTGGTGATGCGGCCCTATGGTGCCACGTTTCTTGCCAGCCTGCCTCCTGCGCCGCGTACGCGTGATATCGCCCGTGCTGTTCGCTTTCTTGCGATTCCATCCGCCGAGTAATTTGTTACGGAGTATGGTAAGATGCGCGCTATTTTATTGATCTAAGCACGAAACCTCATGCGAATTCTGGCTATCGATACCGCCACAGAGGCCTGTTCTGTCGCCCTGTGGAACAACGGTACTATCAAGGCTCACTTTGAGCTTTGTCCACGAGAACACACTCAACGTATCCTGCCCATGGTGCAGGAGATTCTGGCCACCAGCGGCGCCTCGCTCAATGAGATAGATGCGCTGGCGTTTGGGCGCGGTCCGGGCAGCTTTACCGGCGTGCGTATCGGCATTGGAATTGCGCAAGGGCTGGCGTTAGGGGCAAATCTGCCAATGATCGGTGTTTCGACGCTTGCCACGATGGCGCAGGGCGCGTGGCGTAAAACCGGCGCGACCCGCGTACTCGCCGCGATTGACGCGCGAATGGGCGAGGTGTACTGGGCGGAATACCAGCGTGATGCGCAGGGCGTCTGGCAGGGCGAAGAGACGGAAGCGGTGCTGAAACCGGAACGGGTCGGCGAGCGGTTGAAACAGCTTTCCGGCGAGTGGGCGACGGTAGGAACGGGTTGGTCCGCATGGCCCGATCTGGCGAAGGAGTGTGGCCTGGCGCTTTACGATGGTGAGGTGTCGCTCCCGGCAGCGGAAGATATGTTGCCCATCGCCAGTCAAAAACTGGCGGCAGGAGAGACCGTTGTCGTGGAACATGCCGAGCCGGTTTATTTGCGTAACGAAGTGGCGTGGAAGAAACTTCCCGGCAAAGAATGACTCTCACTACTATTACCCCCCATACTTTATGCTGTGGGGTGGAATAGACGTCGAGAAAAAGGAGTCGCATCATGGCGGTTCAAAAACGGTTAATAAAAGGGGCGCTGGCGTGCGCTTTTGCGCTTATGCTGAGCGGTTGCGTGACTATCCCGGATGCCATTAAAGGTTCGAGTCCGACGCCGCAGCAGGATTTGGTACGGGTCATGAATGCGCCGCAGCTCTATATCGGGCAAGAGGCGCGTTTCGGCGGTAAAGTTGTGGCGGTACAAAATCAGCAGGGAAAAACCCGGCTTGAAATCGCTACCGTACCGCTCGACAGCGGCGCGCGTCCTGTTCTGGGCGAAGCCTCGCGCGGCAGAATTTTTGCAGATGTGAATGGTTTTCTGGACCCGGTGGACTTCCGTGGCCAGTTAGTTACCGTTGTCGGCCCGATAACCGGAACGGTTGACGGCAAAATCGGTAATACGCCGTATAAATTTATGCTGATGCAGGCTACCGGCTATAAACGCTGGCATCTTGTTCAGCAGGTCGTCATACCTCCACAGCCGATCGATCCGTGGTTTTACGGCGGACGCGCCTGGCCTTATGGCTATGGTGGTTGGGGATGGTATAACCCTGGGCCCGCAGAGGTTCAGACGATAGTAACAGAGTAACTCTTTGTTTTATCAATGAAAGAAACAGCGGCTGGGCCGCTGTTTCTGCATTCATAGAGACATAATAAAAATAAATAGTGACGCGCTTCGCAACCTTTCAGTTGCGTAATTAATAAACTGGTACGCTGAGTTAATATAATGTTAACGACTTGTTTATTAACTGGGGTTGTGATGACGACGAACACTCATTTTAGAGGTGATGCATTGAAGAAGGTTTGGCTTAACCGTTATCCCGCTGATGTTCCGGCGGAGATCAACCCTGACCGTTATCAATCCCTGGTTGAACTGTTTGAACATGCGGCGACGCGCTATGCCGATCAGCCTGCGTTCGTCAATATGGGGGAGGTAATGACCTTCCGCAAATTAGAAGAACGTAGTCGGGCATTTGCGGCTTATTTACAACAAGGGCTGGGACTCAAAAAAGGCGACCGTGTTGCGCTGATGATGCCAAACCTGTTGCAGTATCCCGTCGCGCTATTTGGTATCTTACGCGCCGGCATGATTGTGGTGAACGTTAACCCGCTTTACACGCCGCGCGAACTTGAGCATCAGCTTAACGATAGCGGCGCGGCGGCCATTGTTATTGTTTCTAACTTTGCCCATACGCTGGAAAAAGTGGTCGAGAAAACGTCGGTACAGCACGTTATTCTGACGCGGATGGGCGACCAGCTTTCTACCGCTAAAGGTACGGTTGTTAACTTTGTCGTGAAATACATCAAGCGTCTGGTGCCGAAATACCACTTGCCAGACGCAATCTCGTTTCGCAGCGCGCTACAGCATGGCTACCGTATGCAGTACGTAAAACCGGAGGTTGTCGCCGAAGATCTGGCTTTCCTGCAATATACCGGCGGTACGACGGGCGTGGCGAAAGGCGCGATGCTGACTCATCGCAATATGCTGGCGAATCTGGAGCAGGTGAAAGCGACCTATGGGCCGTTGCTTCATCCGGGGAAAGAGCTGGTGGTGACCGCGCTGCCGCTGTATCACATTTTTGCCTTAACCATGAATTGTCTGCTCTTTATTGAGCTGGGCGGGCAAAACCTGCTGATTACCAATCCGCGTGATATCCCCGGCCTGGTCAAGGAGCTGGCGAAATATCCATTTACGGCGATGACTGGCGTTAACACGCTGTTCAACGCCTTGCTCAATAATAAAGAGTTTCAGCAGTTGGATTTTTCCTCGCTGCATTTGTCAGCCGGCGGCGGGATGCCGGTGCAAAACGCCGTTGCGGAACGTTGGGTTAAACTGACCGGGCAATACCTGCTGGAAGGCTACGGGCTGACCGAGTGCGCCCCGTTGGTGAGCGTCAACCCGCATGATATTGATTATCATAGCGGCAGTATCGGCCTGCCGGTACCGTCAACAGAAGCCAAACTGGTGGATGACGATGACAATGAAGTCGCGCCGGGTGAGGCCGGAGAGCTTTGCGTGAAAGGCCCGCAGGTTATGTTGGGATACTGGCAGCGTCCTGACGCGACGGATGAAATCATTAAAGATGGCTGGCTGCATACAGGCGATATTGCGGTTATGGATGAAGAAGGCTTTCTGCGGATTGTCGATCGCAAGAAAGATATGATTCTGGTTTCCGGTTTTAACGTTTATCCAAACGAAATTGAAGATGTGGTGATGCAGCATTCTGGCGTGCAGGAGGTTGCAGCGGTTGGCGTGCCTTCCGGCAGTAGCGGCGAAGCGGTGAAGATTTTTGTGGTTAAGAAAGATCCCGCATTGACTGACGATGCTCTGATTACCTTCTGCCGTCGCCATCTGACCGGATATAAAGTGCCCAAACAGGTGGAGTTTCGCGAGGAGTTGCCAAAATCTAACGTTGGGAAAATTTTACGACGAGAACTGCGTGACGAAGCCCGTGGCAAAGTAGACAATAAAGCCTGAGCGTTAAGTCAGCTAACGAGAGACGCCGGTTAAACCGGCGTTTTTTTTGGCGCGAACCAAAGAGAACACGATTTGAATTACCAAATGATTGAAACGGACGATGCGCTGGCGAGCCTGTGTGATGCTGTCCGCGCATGTCCGGCTATTGCTTTAGATACTGAATTTGTCCGTACCCGTACCTATTACCCACAGTTAGGATTGATCCAGTTATTTGATGGGACAAATGTCGCCCTGATCGATCCGCTCGGCATCAGCGACTGGTCGCCGTTAAAAGCAGTGCTGCGCGATACGGGAATCACCAAATTTCTGCACGCGGGCAGCGAAGATCTGGAAGTATTTCTTAATGCGTTTGGTGAACTGCCGGCACCTCTGATTGATACGCAAATTCTGGCGGCGTTTTGCGGGCGTCCGCTGTCGTGGGGGTTTGCGTCGATGGTGGAAGAGTATACGGGCGTGGCGCTGGATAAAAGCGAGTCTCGTACCGACTGGTTAGCCCGGCCTTTAAGCGAACGTCAGTGTGAATACGCGGCGGCGGATGTCTGGTATCTGTTACCGATCGCTAAAAAGCTGATGATTGAAACTGAAGCCGCAGGATGCTTGCCTGCCGCGCTTAATGAGTGCCGATTGATGCAGCAGCGTCGTCAGGAGATTCAGGCGCCGGAAGAAGCATGGCGGGATATCACCAATGCCTGGCAACTGCGTACCCGCCAGTTAGCCTGTCTACAACTTTTAGCTGACTGGCGTCTGCGTAAGGCACGTGAGCGCGATATGGCGGTGAACTTCGTTGTGCGTGAGGAAAACCTGTGGGCGGTCGCGCGTTATATGCCGGGCAGTCTCGGTGAGCTGGATAGCCTGGGCCTTTCCGGCAGTGAGATTCGTTTTCACGGCAAAACGTTGATATCGCTGGTGGCGAAAGCGCAGGCGCTACCGGAAGAGGCATTGCCGGAACCGCTGTTGAATCTGATGGACATGCCGGGCTATCGCAAAGCGTTTAAGGCCATCAAAGTGCTGGTGGCGGAGGTAAGCGCGGCGCATCACGTCAGCGGCGAGCTACTGGCATCGCGTCGGCAGATTAATCAGTTGCTTAACTGGCACTGGAAATTAAAACCGCAAAATGGGCAACCGGAATTGATTTCCGGCTGGCGCGCCGAACTGATGGCGGAGAAGTTAACTCTTCTGTTGCAGGAGTATCCGCGTTAACGACGGTAATTGTCAGGAAAACGGCCAGTGAAATAAATGTCCGTATCCGGAGTAATGCAAAAAAATAAAAAAGGCAGATTCTTCTGCCTTTTTTAATCCAGGAATTTTCCCATAAAAGAGCTTATTTTGACTCTTCGGCTTCCGGCAGCGTTACGTTAAGTTCAAGGATGGAGATATCGCCATCTTTTTGCTCAAGCTGGACGGTAACCATTTCCGGATCGATTTGTACGTATTTACAAATGACCTCAAGAATATCTTTGCGTAACTGCGGTAAATAATGCGGTTCGGCATCGCTACGGCGACGTTCCGCGACAATGATTTGCAACCGCTCTTTTGCAATATTAGCGGTACTCTTTTTCCGCGAGAGAAAAAAATCCAGTAATGCCATAATTTATCCTCCGAACAGGCGTTTGAGGAAACCTTTCTTCTCTTCTTCAATGAAGCGGAAAGGACGTTCTTCTCCCAACAGACGATCTACGGTATCTGCATAGGCTTTACCCGCATCCGCAGTGGCGTCAAGAATCACCGGTTCGCCCTGGTTAGATGCGCGCAGTACGGATTGATCTTCCGGGATCACCCCGACGAGTTTAATACGCAGAATCTCCAGTACATCTTCCATGCTGAGCATGTCGCCTTTATTTACGCGGCCTGGATTGTAGCGCGTCAACAGGAGATGTTCTTTAATCGGCTCTTCGCCATTTTCTGCGCGACGAGATTTCGATGCCAGAATACCCAGAATACGGTCCGAGTCACGAACAGAAGAGACTTCCGGGTTGGTCGTGATGATCGCTTCATCGGCAAAATAGAGCGCCATCAGCGCCCCGGTTTCGATACCCGCCGGCGAGTCGCAAACGATGAACTCAAAGTCCATCGCTCTCAGTGAGTCCAATACTTTAGCGACGCCTTCGCGCGTCAGCGCGTCTTTATCCCGAGTCTGCGACGCCGGAAGAATGAAGAGATTTTCAGTACGCTTATCTTTGATCAGCGCCTGATTCAGTGTCGCATCGCCCTGAATGACGTTTACAAAATCGTAAACGACACGACGTTCGCACCCCATAATCAGATCGAGGTTACGCAGTCCGATATCAAAATCAATGACGACAGTTTTCTTTCCCTTCTGGGCCAAACCTGTAGCGATGGCCGCGCTGGAGGTGGTTTTGCCAACGCCCCCTTTACCCGAAGTAACAACAATAATGCGTGCCATAAAAATTCCTTGTTAAAAAGGGATCAATTCAACGGTTGAACTGTCAAAGCGTTGTCTGCTAAACGCAGGCGCGCCGCTTTGCCATAAAATTCTGCCGGGATTTTATCACTCAGCCAGTAAACACCTGCGATAGAGACCAGTTCTGCCGTCAGATGGGTACAAAAAATTTGCGCTTCCCGATCGCCGCTCGCCCCTGCCAGCGCGCGACCTCTCATCATGCCATAGACATGGATATTGCCGTCAGCGATAAGCTCTGCGCCAGCGCTGACGTGACTTGTAACAATCAGATCACATTGTGGAGCATAAATGCGCTGACCGGAACGAACCGGAACATCAATTAATCGCGTTTTTGTGATGGGATTAGCGTTTTGCGGCGGCTCGCTGGGCGTTGCCGGCTCAACGGGCGCCGGTCGAACCGTTTTCTCTTTACCTTCGGTCAGTAAAGGAAGACCCATCCGATCGATTTCTGCTTTCAGGCTGGCGTCTTTACAGCCGCTCACGCCGATAATGCGTAAGCCAGTTGAGGTCACGATCTTATGCAGTTCCGGCCAGTTTACCGGGCTTTCAAGACCGCTAACGTTAATAACGACAGGGGCGTGTTTTAAAAACGCAGGAGCCTGCGCTATTTTGTCTTCTAACGCCTGACGAATAACCTCTGGTTCCGCTTCATGCAAATGAACCACTGATAAGGTGAAGCTACTGCCTTTAAGCTCGATTGGCGTGTTTGACATCCTGGCCTTACTCAATTTGCTATTTATCATCTCCGATACGGAGTGATATTCCGAAGTCCAGAAGGCATGTTATAGTCAGTATTATATTGAGGCAAGTCACCATCCCGTTAATTCAGAGTAAAAGTATGTTTTGTGTGATCTATAGAAGTAGCAAGCGCGATCAAACCTATTTGTATGTCGAAAAAAAAGACGATTTTTCGCGGGTGCCTGAAGCGTTGATGAAAGGATTCGGTCAGCCGCAGTTAGCGATGATGCTGCCGCTTGATGGACGTAAAAAATTAGTCAATGCTGAGCTCGAAAAAGTAAAACAGGCGTTAAGCGAGCAGGGCTATTATTTACAATTGCCGCCGCCGCCGGAAGATTTGCTGAAACAACATCTTTCTTCGGTAGGACAAAATACGTCGCCCGCTGACCGTTAAACGGTATTCGGCACCGCGCCTGAATTCCATCATGATCTTAGGGGAAAATATGTATCAACATCGTAACTGGCAAGGCGCCTTGCTTGATTACCCGGTAAGTAAAGTGGTCTGCGTGGGCAGTAATTACGCAAATCACATCAAGGAGATGGGCAGCGCGACGCCGGAAGAACCCGTGCTTTTTATCAAGCCGGAAACCGCATTGTGTGATATTCGCCAGCCGCTGGCGATTCCGGCGGATATGGGCGCTGTTCATCATGAAGTTGAACTTGCTGTGCTGATTGGCGCAACGCTCCGCCAGGCGACTGAAGATCATGTACGTAAAGCGATAGCCGGTTATGGCGTGGCGCTTGATTTAACCCTGCGCGATATTCAGGGGAAAATGAAAAAGGCCGGACAGCCCTGGGAAAAAGCCAAAGGTTTTGATAACGCATGTCCGATTTCAGGCTTCATCCCTGTCGCGGCCTTCAGCGGCGATCCGCAAAATACGGTTATCGGACTTAACGTTAATGGCGAGGTTCGCCAGCAAGGGTCGACCGCGGATATGATTCATCCTATTGTGCCTCTTATCGCCTATATGAGCCGCTATTTTACGCTCAAAGCCGGGGACGTGGTGCTAACCGGCACGCCGGCAGGCGTGGGGCCATTATTAAGCGGCGATGAGCTGGACATTCGTTTTAATGGCGAAACGTTGTCTACCCGCGTTCTGTAAAATCTGCTTGCCGCCTTCAGCGGCGGTAAAACTTGCATCTGCAGGCCAGACTGGTTATAAGGTGCAGCTTTAGTGCAATGGCGGATACTTTAATGAGCGATACACCTTTCTGGCAACGTAAAACCCTGGATGAAATGACCGATGCCGAGTGGGAGTCGCTGTGCGATGGCTGCGGTCAATGCTGCCTGCATAAGCTGATGGATGAAGATACAGATGAAATCTACTTCACCAACGTGGCGTGCAGGCAATTAAATATCAAAACGTGCCAGTGCCGTCATTATGAGCGCCGTTTTGAATTTGAACCCGACTGTATCAAACTCACTCGCGAAAACTTGCCAGACTTTGAATGGTTGCCGATGACCTGCGCCTACCGTTTGTTAGCGGAAGGTAAGCCCTTGCCGACGTGGCATCCGCTGCTTACTGGATCGAAAGCCGCTATGCATGGCGAGCGAATTTCTGTCCGTCATATCGCGGTTAAAGAATCCGAAGTACGGGACTGGCAGGATCATATTTTAAATAAACCGTCGTGGGCAGAATAAGTCTTCGGCAAAACGGCTGATTGTTTACAATTCTTTAATTTACGCCGGGCGGCCCCTGAAAACAGGAATTGTGTGCAAATTCCGTCACCTGGCGTTATCACCACCTCTTAATCGTCTCCGATACTCCTTGCCGCTGCGCTCGCGCACGTATGGCGGCGACCCTATACTTTCAAAGCAGTATATCGCTGCCTATCCTGAGGAGTTACCCATGAATACCCAACCGTTGCGTGTTTCGAAGGATCAGCCCAGGAAGCCTGATAAGACACCCGAAGACGAAGGAAAAAATCCAAAGAAAAATCAAAAGTAGTGATATAGGGTATCTTTAATAACTATGGTTCGTTGGAGGCTTTATGTCTGAACGTCCTGATTTAGTCGATCCATTACCAGAAGATGAACCGCTTCCTGGTGAAAATATTCCGGATACGCCAGAGGGAGACGATCCTCTCGACCCGGATACCCAAAATGAGGTTGAAGATCCTCGTAGATAGCGTCTTGTGCTATTAACCAACCGCCTGATGCAGTTGCCTGACTTTAGTGGGCAGCCTATACCAGGCGGTTTTTTTTGCGTCATCCAAAGCGAAACATCCTGATAACCCTCAGAAAGATAGCCTATAATTTTTTGTACGTTAAAATAGTAGCGCGTCCATGACGACACTGTCTTATTTGCGCTTAGCCGTTTGCGAGTTCAAAGGAGGAAATCAATGAACAGCGAAGAGTTGACACGTAAAGCAGAAGAAGAAATCGCGGCACTCATTACCAAAAAGGTCGCCGAACTACGGAAGAAAACCGGGCAAGAGGTTTCCGAAATAGAGTTTGCGCCGCGAGAAACGATGAAAGGGCTTGAAGGGTACAACGTTAAAATTAAACTACTCTAGCGTTTAATCCGCGTTATTAACAACCGGGCTACTGGGCGGAACGCTGCCCAGTGGTGATCGGTTTACCAATATCAGGCTTTTTTCTGTTGATACAGTTCTTCGCCCTGATGGTCTTCCTCCACCCAAAAATGAATGTTGAACCGCGCATCATCGCTCAGTTCTACCCGATGCCAGTATTGCGGCGGGCTGGTGGCGAATTGTCCGGCATTAATCACTACTTTCACTTCTGGTTCTGTCGCGGCTTCATTCGCAAAGCCATAGTAGGTCACGGTGCCTTCCATCACGCAAAGTTGTCCGAAAACGCCTGCCGCTGTGTTGTGATGAGAGAGTAATGCCGCCGGAACATTCTCTTTGGTGAAAAAGGGCGTGGAGCGTTTAACTTTCCAGCTTGCCGGGATGCGTAAGTGGGACATAAGACATCTCCCTGGTGTGTCGTTTAAAAGATATATTAAACATACACCTTTAAATGACTGGCAAACAACGCATCGGGCAAAAAAAACGCTCCCGAAGGAGCGTGTGTATCAACGACCGAACAGATCGCGTTTTTTAGGCTTAAACGCCTGGGCTATGACGACGGCTATCGCCACCACAAGATAGGCGGCAAAGATCCCTAACAGCCATTGCGGCATCTCCAGCGTTAAAAACGACCACTGGCGCTCGGCGCAATCGCCGGATGCCACAAACACCTGCGGCAGCCATTTACCCAACGGCAACCAGTCTGGAAAGCGCGCCATAAAATCACAGGTCATGAACGGCGAGGGGTGCAACTGAATCATCGTATGTTCATACGCCAGTTGTAGACCCCGCCAGGCGCTGTAAATCCAGATAACCATTGCCACGTATCGCAGCGGCGTTTTCGGCGCTATTGCGCCGACCAGACCCGCGCCCATCACGCCAAACAGGGCGCAACGTTCGTAAATACATAGCACGCAAGGTTTAAGCAACATGACGTGCTGGAACCATAACGCCACCATTTCCAGCGCCAGGGCGGTTAACGCCATCAGTAACCAGGCGCCCCGACCCCGTGAGCACTGGTTTAAAAATCGCAACATAATAATTTCCCTGCAACATGCGTAGAGACCGCAGTGTAAACCAATTCAATTCGTGCGCCACTAGCGGGAAATGAAATAATGTGTAATTGGATAATTATCAGGCAAAAAGCGAAACCGGGCAGTGTATTGCCCGGTCAAACGTTACGAAAGCGTTGCTAACCATCCTGCCTGGGTCATCCATTCGGTGACCGGCGCAAGAGTGAATTCGACGCACAGTAGCCCTACCAGCGTCAGTACGATAGTGTACGGTAACGCCATCCAGACCATACGGCCATAGGAGAGACGGATTAACGGCGCCAGCGCGGAGGTCAGCAGAAATAAGAATGCCGCCTGACCATTTGGCGTCGCTACCGATGGCAGGTTAGTACCGGTATTGATGGCTACGGCTAACAGCTCAAACTGTTTTAAGCTGATGGCGCCGTTTTCCATTGCCGCCTTCGCTTCGTTGATATAAATGGTGCCAACAAAGACGTTATCCGAGATAGAGGACAACAGGCCGTTAAAGAGATAGAACAGCGTTAGCTGCGCGTGTTCAGAGGCTTGCAAAACGAACTGAATAATCGGCGCGAAAAGATGTTGATCGATAATAACCGCCACAATTGAGAAGAAAACGGTTAACAGCGCAGTGAACGGCAGCGACTCGGTAAACGCTTTGCCGATGGCGTGTTCATCGGTTACACCCGTTAACGCGGTGGTCAGAATAATTACCGACAGACCAATCAGTCCCACCTCCGCGAGATGGAGGGCGAGGGCGGTAACCAGCCAGACGCCAATAATCGCCTGGACTATTAGCTTAATTTTATCCTGGCGGGTGCGCTGCTTACGGCTTTGGTCGTCGAATTGCTGCAAGACGCCGCGGACTTTCTCCGGCAATGTTTCGCCATAGCCAAACCAGCGCATCTTCTCGACCAGCATACAGGTTAACAGCCCACATACCAGTACAGGGACGGTGACAGGCGACATCCGCAAAAAGAAGTCGCCGAAATGCCAGCCAGCCGCTTTAGAAATGATCAAGTTTTGCGGCTCCCCGACCATGGTCATGACGCCGCCCAGCGCCGTACCCACGCCCGCATGCATCATCAGGCTACGCAAGAAGCCGCGGAATTGTTCCAGCACCGTTTTGGAATGCTGCTCAATATGGCTGTCATCCAGCATATCGTTCTCTTCGCCGCGCGATGAGGCCACACGATGGTAAATCCCGTAAAAACCGACGGCGACGCTGATCACTACCGCGACGACGGTAAGTGCATCAAGGAAAGCCGACAAGAACGCGGCGGCGACGCAAAAAGCCAGCGACAGGACCATCTTCGAGCGGATACTGAGTAACAGACGGGTAAAAATAAACAGCAGTAACTGCTTCATAAAATAGATACCCGCCACCATAAACATCAGCAGCAGCAAGACTTCCAGGTTGGCGGCAACCTCTTCACGCACATGGGCGGCGCTGGTCATGCCGATGATGACGGCTTCAATGGCCAGTAACCCGCCGGGCAGCAGGGGGTAACACTTTAACGCCATCGCCAGGGTGAAGATAAACTCTGCCACCAACAGCCAACCGGCAACAAAGGAATCAGCGAAGAAAATGAATGGGTTGATAATTAAAAAGACCAGTAGTGCCAGTTTGTACCAGTCAGGCGACTGGCCTAAAAAGTTGCGCCACATGGCGCGACCCCAGGAGATCTCCATGAAAGTTTCCCTTACCTAAAAAATAAAATAGCGTTTTTATGTTTAAACACAGAGAGTAGCGAGCGCGGCGAATGCAAGCAAGTCCTTAACGATATTGGCAGGCGATATCAGAAATGGTGTCTTGATCCCCTTTTTCTTCATCGCGTCCGCTATCAGGTGCTACGCCCGTCTGGTATGATGAGTGTAACTATGTTTTGCTGTGTAATGGAAATCTCACTATGGTCATTAAGGCGCAGAGCCCGGCGGGTTTCGCGGAAGAGTATATTATTGAAAGTATCTGGAATAACCGCTTTCCTCCCGGCACGATCTTACCGGCAGAACGAGAACTCTCCGAACTGATCGGCGTGACGCGCACGACATTACGCGAGGTATTACAGCGGCTGGCGCGAGATGGCTGGCTGACCATTCAGCATGGCAAACCGACAAAGGTCAATAATTTTTGGGAAACGTCAGGGTTGAATATCCTTGAAACGCTGGCCCGTCTTGACCATGAAAGTGTTCCACAACTGATCGACAATTTGTTGTCGGTGCGTACCAATATTTCTACTATCTTTATTCGTACTGCGTTGCGTCAACACCCGGATAAGGCGCAGGAAGTGCTGGCCACTGCGCACGAAGTGGCCGATCATGCCGATGCATTCGCCGATCTGGACTATAACATCTTTCGTGGTCTGGCATTCGCCTCTGGCAATCCTATCTACGGCTTGATCCTGAACGGCATGAAAGGGTTATACACCCGCATTGGTCGCCACTATTTCGCCAATCCGGAAGCGCGCAGTCTGGCATTGGGCTTCTATCATAAATTATCGTTGTTATGCGAGCAGGGCGCGCACGACCAGGTGTATGAAACGGTGCGGCGTTACGGACATGACAGCGGCGAGATTTGGCATCGGATGCAGAAAAATCTGCCCGGCGATTTAGCGATTCAGGGACGATAATCCAGCGACGCCCGGTAGGCGCAAACGCTACCGGGCAGCATCACAATTACAGAGTGTTCATGCGCGGCGGGCAACGTTCAAGCAGTTCTACGCTGCCATCCTCATTTTGTTGCTCCAGCATCACATCAAAGCCCCATAACCGATGCACATGTTTCAGCACCTCTTTGCGGCCTTTATCCAGCGGCGCGCGGTTATGCGGGATATACCGTAACGTCAGCGATCTGTCGCCGCGTAAATCGACATTCCAGACCTGAATATTCGGCTCCAGGTTGCTCAGATTATACTGTGACGACAGTTTTGAGCGAATCTCCCGATAACCTTCTTCGTTATGAATGGCGGAGATCTCCAGATAATTATGCCTGTCATCATCAAGTACCGTGAAGAAACGGAAATCACGCATCACCTTTGGCGACAGGAACTGGCTGATAAAGCTTTCATCTTTAAAATCGCGCATGGCGAAGTGCAGCGTTTCCAGCCAGTCGGAACCGGCAATATCTGGAAACCAATATTTATCTTCATCCGTGGGCGACTGACAAATACGCTTGATATCCTGGAACATGGCAAAGCCGAGCGCATAGGGGTTAATTCCGCTATACCAGGGGCTATTATAGGGCGGCTGGAATACTACATTGGTGTGGCTGTGTAAAAACTCCAGCATAAAGCGTTCCGTCACTTTGCCTTCATCATACAGATGATTCAGGATGGTGTAATGCCAGAAGGTCGCCCAGCCTTCGTTCATGACCTGCGTCTGTTTCTGCGGATAAAAATACTGGCTGACTTTACGCACAATACGCAGAATTTCGCGTTGCCACGGCTCCAGCAACGGGGCGTTTTTCTCCATAAAATAGAGCAGGTTTTCCTGCGGTTCAGAGGGAAAACGGCGTGCTTCGGCGACAGTTTTCTCTTCCTCGCGTTTTGGCAGCGTGCGCCACAGCATATTCACCTGGCTTTGTAGATACTCTTCCCGGCTTTTTTGTCGCGCTTTCTCTTCCTGCAATGAGATTTTCTGCGGGCGCTTATAGCGATCGACGCCGTAATTCATCAGCGCGTGGCAGGAGTCGAGCAGTTTTTCTACTTCATCCACTCCGTAGCGTTCTTCACAGCGGGTAATGTAATTACGGGCGAAAATCAGGTAATCGACGATAGAGCTGGCATCCGTCCAGCTTCGGAATAGATAATTATTTTTAAAAAAGGAGTTGTGTCCGTAACAGGCGTGCGCCATTACCAGCGCCTGCATGGTGATGGTGTTCTCCTCCATCAGATAGGCAATACAGGGATTAGAGTTGATCACAATTTCATAAGCCAGTCCTTGTTGACCATGCTTATACAGGCGTTCAGTCTCAATGAACTTTTTGCCAAACGACCAGTGCGGATAGTTGATCGGCATTCCGACGCTGGAGTACGCGTCCATCATCTGTTCGGAAGTGATGACTTCAATTTGGTGCGGGTAAGTATCCAGTTTGTAGAGTTTCGCCACGCGGTCTATCTCTGCCAGATAGACATCCAGCAGATCAAATGTCCAGTCGGGTCCATCGCTCAAACGTGTGGTGTCCTTGTTCATCGAATCAATCGTAACCATTCGCGCACCCTCATTGTTGGCGACGCTCTCTGTATGGAGCGCCTCCTTTCAAGCATAGAACACCATGTTAAAAAACGACTTGATCGCGAAAATTTTTCTTTGCGATTTCCGCCACTCTGAACGGCAAAAAAGCGGGCATTGGCATCATTTTATGCTGTATAGAAATGAGGCGTAGCAGGAGATCCCAAACCAGTGGGATCGCTTGCCTTTAGGGTATATGTGAAGCACGTCACCATAAAAAAGTCATATGTTGAATAATATTTTCATCTGGGTTATCAAGATGTAATCAGAAGATTATTCTTTTACTATTAACGGAGTGGCTATGCGAGTTGTCATCCTGGGGAGTGGCGTAGTTGGCGTGACCAGCGCCTGGTATTTAAGTCAGGCGGGACATGATGTCACCGTCATCGATCGCGAATCCGGCCCGGCGCAAGAAACCAGCGCGGCGAATGCCGGACAAATTTCACCGGGATATGCGGCGCCGTGGGCGGCACCTGGCGTACCGCTGAAGGCGATAAAATGGATGTTCCAGCGCCATGCGCCACTGGCGGTGCGTCTGGATGGCACCCCGTCTCAACTGAAGTGGATGTGGCAAATGCTGCGTAACTGCGATACCCGGCATTACATGGAAAATAAAGGCCGCATGGTGCGTCTGGCGGAATATAGCCGCGACTGTCTGAAAACGCTACGCGCCGCGACCGGTATCGAATATGAAGGCCGCCAGGGGGGAACGCTACAGCTCTTCCGCACCGCGCAACAGTATGAGAACGCCACCCGTGATATCGCGGTGCTGGAAGATGCTGGGGTGCCGTATCAGCTCCTGGAATCCAGCCGACTGGCGGAAGTTGAGCCCGCTCTGGCTGAGGTTGCGCATAAATTGACCGGCGGACTGCGCTTGCCGAATGATGAAACCGGGGACTGTCAGCTCTTTACCCAGCGTCTGGCGCACATGGCGGAGCAGGCAGGCGTAACCTTTCGCTTTAATACTCCCGTGGAAAAATTACTGTACGAAAATGAACAGATTTACGGCGTGAAATGCGCCGATGAGATCATTAAAGCAGATGCGTATGTCATGGCGTTTGGATCGTATTCGACGGCGATGCTTAAAGGTATTGTTGATATTCCGGTATATCCGCTGAAAGGCTATTCATTAACCATCCCAATCGTCGAGCCAGACGGCGCGCCAGTATCGACGATTCTTGATGAAACCTACAAAATCGCCATTACGCGTTTTGATAAGCGTATTCGCGTGGGGGGAATGGCGGAAATCGTGGGCTTTAATACCGACTTACTGCAACCGCGCCGCGAGACGCTGGAGATGGTTGTGCGCGATCTCTTTCCGCGCGGTGGCCATATTGAGCAGGCCACATTCTGGACCGGCCTGCGGCCCATGACGCCGGACGGCACGCCGGTAGTGGGACGCACCCGTTATAAAAATCTGTGGCTTAATACCGGACACGGCACGTTAGGCTGGACGATGGCCTGCGGTTCAGGCCAGTTGTTAAGCGATATCTTGTCGGGTCGTACGCCAGCGATACCCTACGACGATCTGAGCGTTGCGCGATACCGTTCCGATTTTACGCCCACCCGTCCGCAACGTTTGCATAGCGCGCATAACTGATAAAGGAAGTGAAATGACCCGCCCTATACAGGCCAACCTTGATTTACAGGTAATGAAACAAAATTTGGCTATTGTGCGCCGGGCGGCCCCAGAGGCGCGCGTCTGGTCGGTAGTGAAAGCCAACGCCTACGGCCACGGTATTGAACGCGTCTGGAGCGCGTTGAGCGCCACAGATGGTTTCGCTATGCTCAACCTTGAAGAGGCGATTACCCTACGTGAGCGCGGGTGGAAAGGGCCGATATTGATGCTGGAGGGTTTTTTCCATGCGCAAGACCTGGAGGCGTATGACACTTATCGGCTGACCACCTGCATCCACAGTAACTGGCAGTTGAAAGCGCTGCAAAATGCGCGGCTTAACGCGCCGCTGGATATCTATGTCAAAGTTAACAGCGGCATGAACCGACTCGGTTTTCAGCCTGAGCGGGTGCAGACCGTCTGGCAGCAATTGCGGGCAATGCGCAATGTCGGTGAAATGACAATGATGTCACATTTTGCCCAGGCCGATCATCCGGAAGGTATCGGGGAGGCGATGAGGCGTATTGCGCTGGCGACGGAAGGCCTTCAGTGTTCATACTCGTTATCAAATTCGGCAGCGACGCTGTGGCATCCCCAGGCGCATTATGACTGGGTCAGGCCAGGCATTATTTTGTACGGCGCGTCGCCGTCAGGACAGTGGCGGGATATTGCCGATACCGGACTAAAACCCGTGATGACGTTGAGTAGCGAAATTATTGGCGTGCAGACGCTGAGCGCGGGTGAAAGGGTAGGCTATGGCGGGGGGTATTCTGTGACTCAGGAACAACGCATTGGCATCGTCGCGGCGGGTTATGCCGATGGCTATCCACGCCATGCGCCGACCGGGACGCCTGTGCTGGTGGACGGTATCCGTACCAGAACAGTAGGCACCGTTTCAATGGATATGCTGGCGGTGGATTTGACGCCGTGTCCGCAGGCGGGGATCGGCACGCCGGTTGAATTATGGGGCAAAGAAATTAAGGTCGATGATGTCGCTGCTGCGGCAGGCACTCTGGGCTATGAGCTACTGTGCGCCGTAGCGCTGCGCGTGCCTTTTGTGACAACGTAACGTTACTCAAACTAAGATATCGACCGGTTCACCTGGTGGGCCGGTCGACGTTTTCAGGCGACCTTATTCTGCTTCGTCTTCGGCGACGCGTACCCCAATCTTGCGTACCACGTTATCTTCTTTTTCAGCTACCGTCCAAATCATGCCGCCAAACTCCACCTGATCGCCGACGACCGGCGCGGCGCCCAGCAGTTGCTGTATGATTTCACCCAGGGTTTGTTGTTTATCCCGGTATTCCGTTCCTTCTTCCAGCCCGTAGATAAGCGCCACGTCGGCGAATTTCGCACTCGCTTCGAGGATAAAATCGCCAAAGAAACGCTGATCTAACGAAACTGGCGGCGACTGGCTAAACAATTTGCCCAGCGCTGGCAGATCGCGCTCCCGGCCAATCACGCATAGTACGTCGCCTTCCCGCAGGCGAGTACTGCCAGTGGGATGAAACAGTTCATTATTGCGAAATAGCGCGGCAATGCGGGTTTCGTTCGGCATATGCAGGTCGCGCAACGCCGCGCCGACGCACCATTTGTCCGCGCTCAACTGATAGATGAATTGCTCCCACGGATTATCAGGATGGATGTCAAGCCCCACGCGCGATACTGGCCAGCCAACCGGAGGCACGACCACTTTGGCTCTTTTCGCCGCCCATGACAGCGATGTTCCCTGCAGGAGCAGCGACACCAGTACCACAAAGAAAGCGACATTAAAGAACAGGCGAGCGTTTTCAAGCCCGGCCATCATCGGGAAAACGGCGAGAATAATCGGCACCGCGCCGCGCAGTCCGACCCAACTGATGAAAATGCGTTCCCGAAGATTGAAGCCGCGAAATGGCAGCAGGCCGGTAAACACCGACAGTGGGCGGGCGAAGAAAATCATCCAGATAGAGAGAATGAGCGCAGGGACGGCAATCGGCCATAGATCGGAAGGCGTCACCAGCAGCCCCAGTACCAGGAACATCGCGATCTGCGCCAGCCAGGCCAGTCCGTCAAAGTTTTGCAGAATGCCGTAACGGTTGCGAATCGGGCGGTTTCCTAACAGGAATCCGCACAGATAGACCGCGAGAATACCGCTGCCTTCAAGCGCGGTCGTCAAGGCAAAAATCAGAATACCGCCGCTGAGCGCCAACATCGGATACAGGCCGCTGGGCAGGGAAATTCGATTAATCATCTGTTGTAACAGATAACCCCCGCCCAGGCCAAAAACAATACCGAGACCGAACTGCTGGATAATATGGACGGCAAACATCCAGTCCAGACCGGTTTCATGTTTCTGGATCATCTCAATTAATGTAATGGTCAGAAAAACGGCCATCGGATCGTTACTACCCGACTCGATCTCCAGCGTGGAGCCTACACGTTCGTTTAGCCCTTTACCGCCAAGCAGAGAAAAGACCGCCGCAGCGTCAGTGGAACCGACTATTGCGCCAATGAGCAGACCTTCGATAAGATCCAGATGAAACAGCCAGGCGGCCATCATACCTGTTAGCCCCGACGTGATCAGCACGCCGAGCGTCGCCAGCGACAGCGCGGGGCCCAGCGCTACCCGGAAAGAGCTGGCCTGAGTGCGCATTCCGCCATCGAGTAAAATAATCGCCAGCGCCAGGTTACTGACCATATAAGCGAAAGGATAATTATCGAAAGGAATACCGCCGATGCCATCCACACCGGCTAACATCCCAATGGCGAGGAAGATGACCAGAATCGGGATACCTAGCCGCGATGAGAATGAACTTAACAGGATACTGCTGGTTACAAGGATGGAACCTAAAATAAATAGACTAATAATTGTTGCAGCATCCAACGTTTTCTATCTCCTGACTTACGCGACTTCGTATTATTTAACATTAACATAATAACGGCCGGGACAGCGTTTTACTTAGCCTGTCGGCGGTTTTTTTACAATTGCAGCGTAGGATGACCGGATAAAGTGAGTTGAGTACCCTGGCGCGTATTTTTAAGCGTAGCGTTTGCCCCGATAGGGAGCGTCACTGTACGCTGTTCATGCCCGAAGTCGAGACCGGTAATCAGCGGAACGGACAGACGGGAACGTAAAAACGCGTAGACGCTCTCCAGAGAATAGCCCGCGTCATACTCGTTGGGCGTCGCACCGCTAAAGCTGCCGAGAATGATGGCGCTCTGACGGTTTAAAATTCCGGCGTACTCCAGTTGCAAAAGCATACGCTCGACCCGGAAAGGATGCTCATTGACATCTTCCAGCACTAAAATTCCTTTATCGATAGTCGGCATCCAGGGCGTACCGATAAGGGAAATCAACATCGCCAGATTTCCGCCCCATAAGGTGCCTTGTACGTCGCACTGAGGGCCGTCGCCTTGCCACTCTACGGTAAATTGCGCCTTGCGTAGCGCCAGCCAGAAATGTTGCTCGGTGAACGCATTCAGCGTTTCGGCGCCAAAATTTGCCGCCAGCATAGGACCGCTAAAGGTGATGACATTGGCCTGCGCCAGGAGTCCAGCCTGAATCGCCGTAAAATCGCTATGACCGCAAATGAGTAAGGGGGCGCGCTGTTGCCGGGAGGCGATCGCTTGCCAGTCAATACGGTCCAGTAAGCGGCTGGCACCATAGCCACCGCGCACCGGCATGACAATCGTATCCGGCGTGGCCAGAGAGGCCAGCGAATTAACGTCGGCCAACCGTTCCGCGTCCGTACCGGCAAAACGCTGATAGCGGCGGCGAATCACCTCGTTATTCTCCACCTGATGACCTGCGTCGGTCAGGCGCTGAACGCCGCGTAACGCGGCCTGTTGGTTAATACAGTAGCCTGAGGGGGCGATTAAATGAAACAGAGACATGGCAATTCCTTGCTGACAATAGAATGCAAATGTATATCATGCCGCATATATTAGGCGATGTCCCTCGTTGTGCAGCGTTTCTGTATGACGCAATGAGGGCGGCAGCCTGAGTGCCTGGCCGGGGTGATTTCGTCCCTGGCCGACAAGAGGTTAATGAGCGCGCCAGACCTGTGTGACAGGGCGATGGTCAGCGGACATTGCGCCTCAGCGACAAGTTCCGGCTATAAGGATAGATGACGTGAAATTAAGATGGTTTGCTTTTTTGGTAGTAATACTGGCTGGCTGTAGCTCAAAACAGGATTACAGGAATCCGCCGTGGAATGCCGAAGTGCCTGTAAAGCGTGCGATGCAGTGGATGCCCATCAGTGAAAAAGCCGGAGCGGCATGGGGGGTTGATCCGCATTTAATCACCGCGATTATCGCTATTGAATCCGGCGGCAACCCTAATGCGGTCAGTAAGTCCAATGCGATTGGCCTGATGCAGCTAAAGGCGTCGACCTCCGGGCGCGACGTTTACCGTCGTATGGGCTGGCGTGGCGAACCGACCACCGGCGAGCTGAAAAACCCTGAGCGTAACATCTCAATGGGCGCGGCGTATCTGAGCATTCTGGAAAATGGGCCGCTGGCCGGCATCAAAGATCCGCAGGTGATGCAATATGCGCTGGTCGTCTCTTATGCTAACGGTGCAGGCGCATTATTGCGTACTTTTTCATCCGACAGGAAGAAGGCGATAGAAAAAATTAACGATCTGGATGCGGACGAGTTTTTTGAACATGTTGTTGATAATCATCCCGCGCCGCAGGCGCCGCGCTATATCTGGAAGCTTCAGCAGGCGCTGGACGCCATGTAGTTTAGCGTGAAGATTATTCTCGTACTTTATTCGCTCTTTCTCGGGCGTCGCGCTCAAGCGAAAAAATAATCCGCTGTAACTCCCGCTCCACCGCCGGGCTAACGTTAAGGAAACGAAAGCTCAGGCGGGGAGTGGTGATCGTTTCATTTTTCCCATCAATCACCTTACGTTCGCTGATGGCGATAAGCTGGGCGTCAACGTGAAAAATCCCCCATTGCCCCATGTTCAGTTCAACCTGCGAAAAGCGTGCGCCTTCCGTTAATCCGTCGGGGATGGCGGATTCCAGTAGCGCGCCCATGCCGCCAAGAGAAAGATCAAACAGGCGAAAACGTAACGTATGGGTGTCCGGTAGCGTGGTGACGCCGTAGTAAGGCGGATACAGCGGTGCGCCAATGCGAAAATACTCCCGGCGCTGGACAAACCACAGTGAGGACGGCAGGGGCGTGATAAAGGCCGGAAGCTGCTGATAGTGACCTGCGACGAGCTGCGGCAACGTGAACTCGACTTTTGCGCCCTGCGTTTCTGCGATAATGGCTACCTGCCCGGCGCGTAATACGGCGCTATTTTCATATTCCTGGCTGCCGTAATCCATGATGAGTTTTTCCGGGTCTACCGCCAAAATTTTACTGATGAATTGCCCCTTCGCCCATGAAATACGCAGTGGAACCTGATTTTTATTTAAATCCCGTAGCACGCCTAATATCGCTAATGGATTTTTTTTCAGGAACTGCTCATTGTAACCACTCACACGAAATAACCCCTGATACACAGACTATCGTTGGGTTATCGGCATCTGTTGAAAGAACTTAATAGCGATAAATAAATTTTTACGCCCACGAGATAAATCAATGTTCAGAAGTGCGGCGTCCGACTTTGCCTATACTTAAAACGTTTTTACTGGAAAGAGGGTTTGCAAATGGGAATTATCGCCTGGATTGTTTTTGGTTTGATTGCCGGCGTTATCGCCAAATTGCTTATGCCGGGGCGCGATGGCGGGGGATTTATCCTGACCTGTATTCTCGGTATCGTCGGGGCGGTCGTTGGCGGATGGCTGGCGACGATGTTTGGTATTGGCGGCAGTATCAGCGGCTTTGATCTGCACAGTTTCCTGGTCGCCGTGGTAGGCGCGATCGTGGTGCTGGTGATTTTCCGCCTCCTGCGACGCGGCTAACCGCTGCAGAACGTTTAAGCGTTGACCCGGTCAGTGCCGGGTCAACCTACTATAAACGTGCGTTACTGCGTCGCCGCGGACGACGTTTTTGTTGGCGTCGCGCTTAACGATGCCGGACGAGTAGACGGTACGCTATCACACGGTTTTTCCTGCGGACAAATCAGATCGAGCATTTTCAGCGTCACGCCGTTGGTCCAGCCAAAGCCGTCCTGAAGGGGATATTCGCCGCCGCCTCCGCCGGTTCCGGTACTGCTGACGTCATATTTTTCGACCAGTTTTTTCTCGCGATCGTAGGTATGCTGCACATTGGTTAAAAAGCGCCAGGTCACTTCCATTGCCACGTTATCCTGCCCATAATTTTGCAATCCTTCGGTGGCGACCCATTGTAACGGCGCCCAGCCGTTTGGCGCATCCCACTGCTGTCCGCTTTTCACCGAGGTGGTAGCCAGACCGCCAGGCTGTAGCAGATGTGCCTGGGCCGCTGCCGCCACTTTCGCGGCGCGCTCTTTCGCGGCGGCGTTTACATAGAGCGGGAACAGTGCGGCAGCGGTGAGTTGGTTACGGATTTTATTACTCTTCAGATCGTAGTCGGCATACCAGCCTTCTTTGTTATTCCACAGATGCATTTCAATGGCTTTTTGCCGCGCGTTGGCCAGCGCGTCATAGTGCGAGGCTTTGGCCTGATCGCCCGCCGCAGCGCTGGCGCGGGCGAGGGTTTTCTCCAGCTTATACAGCAGAGCGTTAAGATCGACAGGGACAATCGTGGTGGTTCGGATGGTACTGAGCTGCTGCGGATTATCCATCCAGCGGGAGCTGAAATCCCAGCCAGAGGCGGCGGCAGAGCGGAGGTCTCGATAGATCTCGGTTGCCGGGCGGTTGGGGTTGCTTTTGGCGGTAGCGATATCTTCAACCCAGGATTCAGGGCGGGGCGTATCCCGATCGTCCCAGTAGCGGTTGAGAACGCTGCCGTCCTCCAGTTTGACGACGCGTTGGTTTTGTTGCCCTGGCTGCAATGTCTCAACGCCTTCCATCCAGTAGGCGTACTCTTTTTGTAGCTGCGGCAGGTATTCTTTCAGCGCATCGTTACCTTCATGTTGCGCCAGTAACTCAACCATAAACGCAAAGAAAGGCGGCTGCGAACGACTCAGGTAGTAGGTACGGTTGCCGTTAGGAATATGCCCCCAGGCGTCAATTTCGTAACCAAAGTTCGCCACCATATCCGCAACTTTATCCCAGTGCCCGCTTTCCGCCAGCCCCAGCATCGTAAAGTAGCTATCCCAGTAGTAAATTTCTCTGAATCGCCCACCCGGTACGACATAGGACTCAGGCAACGGCAAGAGCGAGTCCCACTTTTCGACGTTTTTAGTTGAACGGGTCAGCACCGGCCACAGGCCATCAATATGTTCACGCAATGACTGCCCGGCAGGCGGGACATATTTTTCACCCGCTTTCGGCAGGGTGAAGTTAACATCAACAAAATGACGCAAATCGAAGCCGGACAGGTTCCGCTGCATACGATAATCCGCAAGAATCATGAGCGGATCGCTATTAGGTATGGCGTCAGCAAAGGTTTTCTGATCGGGGAAGAGTTTTGCATTCTGGACATCATTAAAGAGCGGGCCAAGCAAAATATCCGGCGGCGGTGGAGTTTCGGTGTCGGAAGAAGAGTCTGCGGCCGTCGCCGAAAACGATGCAAATGTCAGCAGCGTCCCTGCCAGCGCCAGTTTTATGGCTTTTTCCAGCAGAACAGAACGGCGAATCTCGGGGGGTATCATCAAGTTATCTCCTTAGCGGTGAGCCAAAGCCAACGGCATTTACCATGACAAAACCTTAGCCTACGATGACCAGATACGCGTGATTGAACCGCTATTTTGCGAACAAACAGACATTTTATTCAGACAGAATTTATCGGCGCGCGCGTGGAAAATGGGGTATACAGACAAAAAATCCACGCCGGGACGTGGATTTTAGCGCAATGACTTGTAGCCTTAACCCGGATAGATACCGCGATCTTTACGGGCCAACAGAATGCGCTCACAGGCGACAATATAGGCTGCGGTTCGCAGAGAGCAGGATTTCTCAGCCGCTTTCTCCCAGACATGGACGATCGCGTCGGTCATGATTTTGTCCATGCGCGCGTTGATCTCTTCTTCGCTCCAGAAGAAGCTGGCCATATCTTGTACCCATTCGAAGTAGCTGACGGTTACGCCGCCGGCGTTACAGACCACGTCAGGCACCACAAGGATACCACGGCTGGCCAGAACATCATCAGCATCCGGATAGGTCGGGCCGTTTGCCCCTTCCAGCACCAGCTTACACGTCAGGGCTTCCGCGCGCTGACGGGTTATCTGACCTTCAAGCGCCGCCGGGATCAGGATATCCATCTCCAGACGCCAGAATGCATCGCTGGCGATAGTTTCTGCGCCCGGGAAACCGGCTATCTGTTTGTGTTCTATCTGCCATGCCGTGAGCGCCTTCATGTCAATACCGGTGGCGTTAAACAGGGTCGCGGTATGATCCTGAATCGCTACGACACGGGCGCCAGCGCCGGCAAACAGACGCGCAGCTTCGCTGCCGACGTTACCAAAACCCTGAACCGCAACGCGAGCGCCTTCAACGGCGATATTTGCCCGACGCGCGACTTCCAGGCCGCTGACGAAAACGCCGCGCCCCGTCGCTTTTTCACGGCCCAGCGAACCACCGAGATGGATAGGTTTACCGGTGACGACGCCAGTGACCGTAGTGCCGTGATTCATGGAATACGTATCCATCATCCAGGCCATCACTTTACCGTTGGTGCCGACATCCGGCGCAGGAATATCTTTCTGTGGCCCGATGATAATGCCAATCTCGCTGGTATAGCGGCGGGTCAAACGCTCCAGTTCACCTTCCGACAGCGAGAACGGATCGACGCGGATGCCGCCTTTGGCGCCGCCATACGGCAGGTTTAGCGCCGCACATTTGATGGTCATCCATGCTGACAGGGCCATCACTTCATTGAGATCAACGTCAGGATGGTAGCGAACACCGCCTTTACCCGGACCTCGGGAGAGGTTGTGCTGCACGCGATATCCTTCGAAATGACGAATAGTACCATCATCCATTTGCACCGGAATATCGACGATCAGAGCGCGTTTCGGGTGGCGCAGAGTATCCACCCAGGGGGATAACTCGCCCAGATAAGGGGCCACACGCTCGATTTGTTGCAGGTAGGTATTCCAGGCAGATGTGCTGCTATCTGAAGCGTAAGATAACTTATCCATGATAAACCTTAGTGATAAAAGTAATATGTTCTTTAATTGACCGTGGTACATAGTAGATCACACCATGTAGCGATAAATTTAACACTTTTTTAAACAATTGACTCAGATCAAAAACGGCAGGCGGTTGGATTTTCGCTATGATTTTGGGTGGGAAGTGGTTAATTATCCGGGATAAGAGGTGATATGTCGCTAACTATGCGATTAATTGCTTAAATATGCACAATGTGTTAAAGGCGGCTATTTGTCATAATTATGACGCACCTCTAAAAGTAAACGTTATGATAACGACATGTATCAATGTTATGTCGTCCTGTCGGCGGGGAAACGTCTTCGCCAGGCGCGTAAAAAGATAAAAATAACCGGAGTCAGACGACGCTGGCCCCGGTTTACCTCTTTATTGTTGACGCGATTCAAGCCATATCAGCGCCAGCGTCGACAGTGAGCACATCAGCAGAATGCCGACAAACCACAGTAAATACCACATCGCTCCCGCTCCCTAATAAAGTTCATGATCGTTGCGGCGGAGGGTCTCCAGGTTGATACGCCCCAACATTTTGTAATAGCTCCACAGCGTATAGAGCAGTACGATCGGCAGAAAAATCAGCACAATCACCAGCATGATTTCGAGCGTCATCTGGCTGGAGGTGCTGTCCCACACCGTCAGGCTGGAGAGAGGACTAACACTCGACGGCATCACAAAAGGAAATAGCGTTATTCCGGCGGTAAAGATGACGCAGGACTGGGTCAGGGAAGCGAACAGAAATCCACGAATAGTCCGACCGCGAAGGCAGGCATAGAAGGCCAGAATC
The DNA here is from genome assembly GCF_008692785.1 of Salmonella enterica subsp. diarizonae. Classification (GTDB taxonomy): domain Bacteria; phylum Pseudomonadota; class Gammaproteobacteria; order Enterobacterales; family Enterobacteriaceae; genus Salmonella; species Salmonella diarizonae. The sequence continues at coordinate 90,980 of NZ_VXJV01000008.1, read as the reverse complement.
GGCAGTAGCATACCGAGCAACGGGATGATGAGCAGTAGCGGCGAGCGTATAAAGTGATTCATCCAGGCGCCAGGGAGTATCGCCACGCCTTTTAAGAGCGGATTGGAAGGACCGTTGGCATCTTGCGCGAGTAAGACAAAGCCATCAATGCCGGCCCACAGCCAGTACCCGGCCAGCAGGAAGCAGAGCACGACCAGCAGTGCGCTGTGGCGGGTGGCCGACAGAGCCCGTTGACGAATAACGCCCTCCGTTTTCAACTGTAACCAGACGCCTCCTTGCATCACCACCAATGACAGACTCAATAATCCACACAGTAGGGCAAAGGGCGAGAGTAACTGCCAGAAGGTACCAAAATAGTCAACATGAAGCTGCGGCGTGAAGGCAAACGGCACGCCTAAAAACAGGTTGCCGAACGCGATGCCGAATACTAGCGGAGGAACCAGACTGCCGATAACCAGACCGGTATCCCACAGTGCACGCCAGCGGGCATTGGCGATTTTACCCCGATAATCAAAGGCCAGCGGGCGAAAGAAGAGGGCACACAGCACCAGGATCATCGCCACATAAAAACCGGAAAACGCGGCGGCATAGACCCGTGGCCAGGCGGCGAATAATGCCCCGCCCGCGAGGATCAACCATACCTGGTTTCCTTCCCAGTGGGCACCCACGCTATTGATCAATACCCGGCGTTCGTCATCGTTGCGCGCTATCAGCGGGAGCAGGCAACCGACACCCATATCAAACCCGTCAGTTACCATAAATGCCACCAGGATGACGCCGATCAGCAGCCACCAAATGAACCGCAACGTTTCATAATCCAACATGATTGTCTCCTTTATCCCTGTTGTTGCGCTTGTTGTTGACGTTGCATGGCGCTCGGCCCAAGACGCGCGTACTTCTGCATCAGATAGACTTCCGCGATTAAAAACAGGGTGTAAAGTCCGAGGATAAGCCCCATTGAGAAGGCCAACTGGCCTGGCGTCAGCGTGGAGTGAGCGTACCAGGTCGGCAGAATGTCCTGAATCGCCCAGGGCTGACGGCCAAACTCCGTCATAAACCAACCGGCTTCAATGGCAATCCACGGTAACGGCAGGCTCCAGAGCGCCATACGCAATACCCAGCGATGCTGGTCGATACGCATTCGCAGCGTCTGTATCAACGCAATCAACATCACCACTAACAGCAGCGAACCGCAGCCGACCATAATACGGAAACTCCAGAACACCGGCGCCACTTGAGGAATAGCGCCACGCTGGGCCGCACGATACTGCTCCGGTGTTACATGGTTCATATCCGGGGCATATTTCGCCAGCAGAATGCCGTACCCCAGATCGCCCTCAACGGCGTGAAAAGCATTCAGTACCTGCGGTGAGCGATTGCCTTGCGCTATCTCCTGCATGAGTAGCCAGGCCTCCCGGCCACGCTTCAGGCGCGGCAGAGTGTCGTCCATCAGGTTTTTTAATCCCGGAACCGGCGTATCCAACGAATGGGTGGCCAGAATACCCAGCAGAGCAGGGATCTTCACGGCAAATGCATTACGCTCCTGTTCCTGCTGCGGCCAGGCAATCAGATGAAACGGCGCGGGCGCGGGTTCGGTTTGCCATTCGCCTTCCATCGCCGCCAGTTTCACCGGCTGAACCCGGGCGACCTCGTAGGCCGAACTGTCCCCCAGTTGCAGGGCTCCCAGAATGGCCAGGGTGCCGAATACTGAGCCGATAGCAAACGAGCGTAAGGCCACCTCACGCTCGCGACCACGTAGCAGATACCAGGCGCTGATGGACATAATAAACATGGCGCCGGTGACATAACCGGACATAACGGTATGGACAAATTTCACCTGGCTCACCGGGTTAAAGACCAGATCGCTGAAGCTGCTCATTTCCATCCGTAACGTATCGATGTTGAAGTGAGCGCCGGTAGGATGCTGCATCCAGCCATTGGCGTTCAGAATCCATAATGCTGAAATATTGGAGCCGAAGGCCACCAGCCAGGTGACCAGCAGGTGTTGGTATTTATTCAGCCGCTGCCAGCCGAAAAAGAACAGGCCGACAAAAGTAGATTCGAGAAAGAAGGCCAGTAACGCTTCCATCGCCAGCGGCGCGCCGAAAATATCGCCCACATAGTTGGAATAGAGCGACCAGTTAGTCCCGAACTGAAACTCCATGGTCAGGCCGGTAGCCACACCGAGAGCAAAATTGATCCCGAAGAGCTTGCCCCAGAAACGCGTCATATCGCGGTAGACGGTTTTCCCTGTGACCACATAGATCGTCTCCATGACGGCCAGCAAAAAAATCAGCCCAAGCGTAAGGGGAACAAATAAAAAGTGATACAGCGCGGTCAGTGCAAACTGCCAGCGCGATAAGTCAATGACATCCCACATGCTAACTCCTGTAGGCAGAAAGAGAGTAAAAAGCTAATCAGTACCGGACACCGGTTACGTTCCTGTTGAGAGCGTTAGCGCGTCTCCAGCCATCGGCAGACTTCATCCAGGCGCTGGCGCGAATCGGCCAGATCTTCCGGGGCCGCCAGTACCAGCTCCGGCAAAGGACAAATCTCATAGCTGTCGAGCAACAGCCCTTTAAGGGCGTCCAGACAGCGCACATGCCAGAGATGGCGCAATGCCGTGGCGTTGATTTGACTTTCGCCATACCCGGAGATGCGAATCTGGATGTTCCCGTGTCCGCATAAGCGCGCCAGAAAAAGACGATCGGCCTCGCTGAGCGGCAGTTGGGTCAAATTGATACTGTGGGGTTGCATCGCCGGATCGCGTACGTGCGCCAATAATTCATGGGCCAGCGGCAGTCCATTCATCAGACCGGCGACAGGCGGAGGCAGCAGAGTGTCGTCAGGCAGCGTATCGGCAGTAGCCACTTGCCACAATGTCAGGGGCGCGCTACCCGCTTCCAGACGATCCGTCAGCAGACGTCGGTTGTACAGATGGCGTACCCGCCAAAGGCCGCAGAAGATGGTCTCCTGGATCTCGCTTTCACTCCCGTCCGGATGCTGAATGCGTACCGAGACTTCGCCTTCGCCCAATAGCGTATTGAGGAATGAGAGATCATCGGCATTCAGGGGAGATAACTCCCATCCCAGCACGTCACCGACTTCCGGGATGCGCCGGGCAAGCTGACCTCGTAGATCGGTCAACAATGCCATCACCGCCGGGCTGTGAGCGCAGTGCTCGAGCGCCGCCATACTTGGGTCGCCATTGACCTGACAGGTGAGCGGTAAGGGATTCATTGAGAAACTGGCGTCATCAGGCTGCGTACCCGGCCCCAGCAGATGAAAAAAGGCGTTGCTCATTGTGCCGCCTCCTGCGCTGCGGGAGTGTCAACTATCGAACGCATCAGAGTGAGCAGTTCAGCCCAGGGATGAATACCGCTGAGCGCGCCGCGTAGCTCGCCGTCTGTAAAAACCAACGTCGCCGGAAACTGACGTACATTAAAGCGATCGCCGATAGCTTCGCTTTGTTCAAGGTCGGCCACCGCCACCTGCCAGTCAAACTGCGGGAACTCGCGCAGGAGTTCGGCGATCATCACCGGGTTATCGCTGACTTCCGGCGTACGCCGCGGATCGCGACTTAACAGGATGACGCCATCTCCAACCTGTTTGATCCAGTCGTCTACCGTGGAAGCCTCTACCGGTTGCCATCCCCGGGTTAACAGGCGTTGCCATAGCGCAGAAAATGGGGTGTCATTCGCCACTTCTCTTACCCTCCAGACGTGTCTGATACTGACGTATGTGCACTCCTTCATAGTTTTCCATCGACAGGCATTCATAGTTCAGGCAGCGTGCGGCTTCGTTTGCCTGCGGTACGATCCCCCAAGCGGCCAGTTGTTCCAGGGCGGCCTGTTCCGCCGCCGGTAGCTGGGCGCGAGCTATTTCGGTCAGGCTACCGCCGTAGTCGTCCAGTAGCGCCGGTTGCAGGCCGACTAGCGCAATGTGACAGGGTAGATGGCCGCGGATGTCGGCTAGCGCCAGGACTTCGGAAAAACTGTTTTGATGCAGGCTCATTTTTTTGGCGCTGAGATACGCCGGGATTTTCTCGCCGGCATAGGTTCGCAGACTGCCCGGCGCCAGGCCGTAATCGATCGCGTCAAGGAGCAGGAGATGGCTGGCTTGCTCAACGTAACCCAACAGGTTTAGCCCTTGCGTACCGCCGTCAACAATGTCTACCTCTTCAGGCCAGTGATACCGGGCATACAAACGCTCCGCGACCCGGATACCGAATCCTTCATCGGCCCACAGCAGGTTTCCTAATCCCATCACCACTACGCGTTGCGCATTCATGAGGTCTCCTTGTCGTGCGGTTTGGGGAATTTGTGGCTGCGGTAGCCATTGATCATGGTGGAGATCACCGTATCGTCGGACATAATGTCTTCCCGGATAGCGAGGTAAACGTGCCCGACGATGAAGGCGGCAATCAGCCACATGCCCAGTCGGTGCCAACTGTGAATATCGATGGAGTTGCCGCCGGTCCAGTAGAAAAATTCAACCACATAGCGGAACGGCGCAAAGATGGCGTATTGGCTATGCTCGCCAAACAGAGCGAAACCGGTGAGGATCATAAATACCGACAACAGGAAATAGCCGAACATCGCGGCCTGCGCGACAGGGTTATGTCCGATGTCGCTCCCCGGTTTTTTCTCCAGAAATAGATACCAGCGAACCACGGAGAAAGCGCCTTGCCACCAACTGCGACGCCAGACCGGGACGATAAACAGCTCTCGCGAATAGCGGTTGCCGACACAGGCCCAATAAATTCGCCCCAGCAGTAACACGGTAAAGATCATCGCGGCGGCAAAGTGGATCAGCCGGATATAGCCCATGTAAAACAGATAGGTCGCCTCGCCACTCACCGACGGCAGAGGTCGGCCAATGAAGTAGCCTGTTACCATCAGTACCAACATGCAGGCCACCGTTAGCCAGTGCCACAGGCGTACCGGCGCTTCAAACACATAGTGGCTGACGACAGTATCACGCGCCTCCCCGACGCGTGGAGATTGCTTTCCAGTCATCGTTCTTTTCCTTAACGCTTAGCGTACCTGGACGGCAATCAGTTCGCTGCCGTCGTCGCCAAGCACGTGGGTTGAACAGGCGAGGCAGGGGTCGAAGCTGTGCAGCGTCCTCAGGATTTCTAACGGTTGGTCGGGAATCGCTATTTGCGTTCCCATCAATGCCGCTTCATAGGCACCGATCTGTTTTTTAGGATCGCGCGGGCTGGCGTTCCAGGTGGTGGGGACCACGCACTGATAGAGTTCGATCTTCTGATCGCGTATTGACGCCCAGTGTCCCAACGCTCCGCGAGGCGCTTCGGTAAAACCGATGCCGCGGCAGTGCTGCGGCCAACTGGCCGGTTCCCATTTCTCGGTATTGGCGGTGGCCAGGTCGCCGTTTTTCAGGTTGGTCATAAGCCTGTCGAAAAAATACTGCAGCTTACTGACGGCCCATTGCGCTTCATGCGCGCGGCATAAAATACGGCCAAGCGTAGACTGGATACAGGAGAGCGGCAGTTTAAGGGCGGACATCATGCGATCCACCGACTCTATGGTGGCGGCATCCCCTTTGTGATAGGCAATTAGCGTTCGGGCAAGCGGGCCGACTTCCATGGCATGGCCACGCCAGCGCGGTGCTTTAATCCAGGAGTAGCGTTCCTGCTCGTTGAGCTGCTGGATATGCGTATCGCTGCCTTTGACATCGCCAGGGTTGTACCAGGGATCGGTAATGCCGTCAAAAGGATGACGACCCAGTTGATCGTCCGGATAGCGGTACCAGGCGTGATCCACAAACTCCTGTATCTGTTGCGGATCGGCCAAATCTACCGGCATGACATTTTTAAAATCGCCATTGACCACTGCGCCGCCCGGCATTAACAGGCTTTGCTGGCTGAAGTCGTTGGCAATGTCCGGAAACGCGCCGTAGCTCAGAACGCATTTATCCGACAGTCCGGTGCCAATTTGACTCCATGCTTTATTGAACTGGCCGATAGCCAGCGCGTCCGGAACCATCACGTTGTTAATGAAGTCGGCAGTGCGGGTGATGATCGACTGCACCAGGTTGAGGCGCTCCATATTGATAGCCCCGACCGCGCCGCTTTGATCGAGATTGATCGCGCATGGCATACCGCCGACGATCCAGTTAGGGTGGGGGTTCTTACCGCCAAATATGGTATGGATTTTGACGATCTCGCGCTGGAAGTCGAGGGCTTCAAGATAGTGGGCAAAGCCCATCAGGTTAGCCTCTGGCGACAGTTTGTACTGTGGATGTCCCCAGTAACCGTTACGGAATATCCCAAGCTGGCCGCCGTCGACAAATTTCTTCAACCGATTTTGTACGTCAAAGAAGTAGCCCGGCGATGACATCGGCCAGGCGGAAAGGCTTTGCGCCAACTGCGAGGTGGCGCGCGGATCGGCTTTCAGCGCATTCAGAACATCAATCCAGTCCATCCCGGCTAACTGATAAAAATGGACCAGATGATCGTGACACCACAACGTAGCCAGCATGATGTTACGTATAATATTGGCGTTATCCGGCACCTGGATACCGATCGCATCTTCGATAGCGTACACCGACGCCAAAGCATGTACCCCGGTACATACACCACAAATACGTTCAACAAACGCCCAGGCGTCACGTGGGTCACGGCCTTGCAGAATGATCTCCAGACCGCGGAACATCGTGCCGCAGGAAACGGCATTGGTGATGACATTTTGCTCATCAATGTTCACTTCGCAGCGCATATGTCCTTCGATGCGGGTAATCGGGTCCACGATCAGACGACGGCCGGCGTTGTTAACGGTATAACCCTGGGTTTGATACTGGTTACTCATGCCTGCTTATCCTCATTGTCCGGCTGTTGTTCGGCTTGCGCTAACTGTTGTTTGTGGCGTTTACGTTGGTTGAGCGCGCTGGCGACCGCGTGACCGCCAACGCCCGCAGCGACTACGCCCAGCGCGGTCAGACCCACCGTATCGGCGGTTGAGTGGGTACCCATCTGGGGAATATCCACCACGCGGCTATAAAACGAGCCGCGATCCCAGAAACCATTTTCTGAACATCCCAGACATCCGTGGCCGGACTGGATAGGAAAGGAGACGCCGCCATTCCAGCGTGTGGAGGAGCAGGCGTTATAGGTGGTTGGCCCTTTACAGCCCATCTTGTACAGACAGTATCCCTTGCGGGCGGCGTCATCATCCCAGCTCTCGACAAATTCACCGGCGTCAAAATGGGCGCGGCGGTAGCATTTATCGTGGATACGCTGACCGTAGAACATCAGTGGACGGCCCATGCGATCGAGTTCCGGCAGACGATCAAACGTCACTATATAGGTAATAATGGCGCTCATGACATCCGGGATTGGCGGACATCCAGGGACTTTCACGATCGGCTTGTCGGTAATCACTTTGTCGATAGGCGTTGCCTGGGTCGGATTGGGACGGGCGGCCTGGACGCAACCCCAGGAGGCGCAGTTTCCCCATGCGATAATAGCACTGGCGCCAGCGGCGGCTTTCTTTAGTTTTTCAATGAACGGGCGGCCGCCGCTGATACAGAACATCCCTTGCTCTCCTAACGGCGGATTGCCTTCCACCGCCAGAATGTATTTCCCGGCGTAGCGAGTGGTAATATCGTCAAAGACTTCTTCGGCTTGTGCTCCGGCGGCGGCCATCAGGGTGTCGTCATAATCGAGGGAAATCAGCGAGAGGATCACATCTTTGGCTAGCGGGTGCGAGGAACGGATAAAGGATTCGGTACAGCAGGTGCATTCCAGTCCATGAATCCAGACAACCGGAATCCGTGGTTTATTCTCCAGCGCCCAGGCAATCTTTGGCGTCATTCCGGCGCCCAGTCCCAGCGACGTGGCGGCAAGGCTACAGAATTTGAGAAAGCTGCGTCGGGTCACTCCCTTACGACGCATGGCTTGATAAAAGGTCTCCTCGTTATTCATAACGCGTATTTTTTCTCCTTTTTGCACCACGCTCCGCCAGGGGCATAAGGCGCTTTTGCGGGTCCGTCGACGTTCTGCCAGCAAGGTAAATCATCGTGTTACGCGCGAGCGCGAAAACAATCCCGATTCACTTTGCACTGGCGTATATCGCCAGAAATTATGTGAAAAAAGCGTATCTGATTGACCGGGATAAACAATGCAAAGAGTATGGGTATAGCTTATTGCGGTATATTTATGCCCATTATCGTTTTTTCGGCGAAAGGGCGGCGGCAGGGAAGGACGGTTGAGCTTATCCCGGGATGAGGTTTTCAGCGAGGAACCTCGGGTGGATTCAGCCAGGCCTCGCCATTTCAGGGATACGTAAGTTGATGCAAAAGGAGGGGGAGATCTGATGTAATCGTTAAAAGAAGCGTACTTCGTGATGATTTTTATATAAAATAGTGGTGCTGGTTTTAAAGGAATGCAAAAAATAGAATGTTTGAATGAGGAACCCCTATGAAAAACAACATCAGATTTGACTTGTCCGATTATTTGATTCATTTTTTTCGGGATGTTGATTTAGAGACCGGTAGCCATATTTATTTGCCTGAGCACTGTGGTTTTAATAATCAGCACCATTCACGTTTCATTGATGCTAAATATTTACTTAGATTATCTTTACGTAGTCATAAAATTTTCTCGTCCTGGTCATACCGAAATGGGCAACGAACCGTATATGGTGACTCCCCGGTTGTATGCTTTACAGATATGCCGATTGCAGCTTATTTAGAAACTGGGTTGCGCCGATTGGAACGAAATGAAAAAATCGGTTTATATGCAATCGTTTTACCTAAAGAGCAAATGTTTAATTATGGGGCAAGACCAGTAATATATGGATTGGATCAGCATAACAATGCTCGATGCTCGCAAGGCAGAAACGGGGAACGTATCCTTGATGAATCTGTTCTCCCTTTGATTGAACAATATAGATATGTTACTTATGTTCCAGGTAAGATTGACTGGTCACATGAACGCGAATGGCGATGGCCATATCGTGGAGATATTAAAAGTTTCCTTAATCATATTGAAGAGTATGGTATTCCGGAAGACATTGAAAGTACTCCAGGCTTTGATTTTAAATCAAGTAAAATAAAGGGCGCGGGAATAATAGTTCCATTAGCGGAAGATATCCCTACCGTAGCTCATGATATTTTAACCTTAATTGATCGAGGTGTAATTGGGAGGGACACCTTCAGATTTATTATCGCTATTGATAATTTACAGTCATGGTCTCAGATTTCAGAACCAGATAATTTACTTTCTTATATTAATGATAATACATTCGAATTCGAAGCTTTTTTTAATTTATCTGAATCCAAAGTGAAAAATTATGCTGATTCTATTTATAATTATGTAAATGAATTGTATTCGAAAAAGGATTTCTTAAATGATAGTTATGCAATGGAATTTGGAAATGCCTGGGTCTGGATTCATGATAACCAATGCCAGGTGGTACGGGCGTTACTGCAAACTGGAATGATCAAGGTGAATAAAGAAGGAAGGTACTTATTAGATGTTAATTTGGCTTCTGTTGATTGGCCATTAAGAAGAAAAGAAGCTTTCGCAAGTCATGTCGCTGGATGGCTCAAGCATCGTTTTGGTATCGAAGCGGGAAGGTATTCTGTTTGGGGAAAAGATGATTATGATGCTGTCCCAAGTTATGAGACGCCACTAAAGGACCAGTATCCTTTTTATAATCATACAATGAATGTCGACTGGTAATTAAGAAAAGAACTTACTTTTTTAGATTTGCGTGAAATTTAACTCTTTGATTTTTAATGTAATATTAAAAAATAGACACTAATATAAAAGAGATTGTACTTAAGATTGTGTATCTGTACTAATTTTAGACCAGGATCAATATTTTATGACACTCGCTCAGTTGTGGCAGGAAGAATGGGATAACCGATCGCCAGTTAACCCTTCTCCCACACTCTCCACAGCCGAGCGTTGTACTTATTATCTGAATTCTTGAGAACGTTTAACGGTTACCATGTATATTTGATACCTACACGATAGCGTGTTTGTCGCTCACTGGTATAACGATTCTCTTTAATGTTTCCAATTTCAATAAAAGGGCGCCAGTTCTTATCAAGAGAATACATGAGCCTAATGTTATGCTGATAATCCCATTTGCGATTGTTATAAAGAGGTAACGCATTGGAATCCATTTCCCAAAAAATATCGAACTGATACAGAAAATCCCAGCGATCATACTTATAACCAATGAAACTATCAAACTCCTGAATTTTGGAATGATAGCTATTTCCATCGGCTCCGACCATACCATAATCCCATAATTTCCATTTATAACGGCCTTGCAAACGAAAACCATTGTCAAAGGTATAGTTTAGACGAACATAAGGAATATAAACTAAACCATCAGAGTTATAGTCCAAAGAAAGACCTGCTAAGCCGACGGTATTCTTATTTAAGTTAGTGTAATAGAAGGCTGATAGCTCAGAGCCATTTAATTGCATCTCGTCATACGGATTCTCATCTTTATTGTTGTAACGAGCATCAAACTCTAAGCCAATATTTTCCCCTGTGTCGAGGTAGACTTTAAAGCGGTCACCATGTTTTTTAACACCATCACGATAATCATGACGATATTCAATTGTTGTTTTATAATCATTTGCTAATGCCTGTTCTGCAAAAAAAAGACATGAGGAGGCCACGATAAATTTAATAAACGTATTCATCATTATCCTTTGATATATGAAATAAAATTTAATTATTAAATATAAGCGTTTACTGCCTTGGCTGAAACTTCGGTTGGGCGCCAAACATCACCTGAATGTTCCAACCATGGAATCAGCTCTTCTGTAATCAGTTTATTCACCAGAGGCATATTGTCTGATGCGATGTTTTTCATCTGATAGGGATCATTTTTATTATCATGTAAAATATAGGTAAGTGGTTTGCCTATTTTACGGTCAATAACCAGTGTATAACGGTCGGTTCGTACACCGCGTCTACCGTAAGATTGTCCGCCGTAAGGCATAAATGTATAGAATTGTGAGGTTGGACGTTTATCGCCACCATGTCCCATAAGAGTCTTTGAGAAATCAGTACCCTCAACGTTATCTGGAATGTGCTCACCCAAGCCCATCAATCCTAGTAATGTCGGATAAATATCGGGGGCAGAGAAAAGCAAATCATCCTGACAAGCGGGTAGTTTACCGGGCCAGCGGAACATCATTGGAATACGCATGGCCTCTTCATAATGCACATTTTTAGTGGGTTGACCATTCGAACCCATACAACACCCGTGATCGGAGAAGAAGACAACCAGCGTATCTTTATCCAGTTTCAGGCGCTCCAACTCAGCCAGAATACGTCCAAATTGTTCATCGACACCATTAATCATTGCCATATATTCTTTGAAATATTCAGGTCCATAGCCTTCCTGATACGTTTTGTCCCATACTACGTTAGGGCGTTTATTCAAAGTGCGGGATGTCTGATTTTTAAAGCGATCAAGATATTTTTGTGGTACTTGATCGTACGGCGAATGTGGCGGATTCATTGAAACGACCAGCGCAAAAGGTTCGTTGTTATTACGATATTTGCCCCCTTCATTGCGTAGATATTTGATGGCCATATCTGCTTCATGTTCTGGGCTCCATTGGTTTATTTTCAACGGCTTATCACGAGGCGTATCATTGCTCCAATAAATTGGGTTGAGGTGCAAGTCGTAAGTGCCATAGCTGTACCAGAAATCGAAACCGTGGCGTTTTTCTGGTGGTGTCCAGTCATTCCAGTAACGTCCTTCTATTGGGTTATTGTAGCCTGGCACGAAAGGTGCTTCTGGCGCATCAAGGTGCCATTTACCAATGTACCCCATGCTAAACCCTTGTTTCTTAAGAATGTCAGACCAGGTTATGGCTTCTTTTTTGAGCTCAATACCAAAATCTTTCCCTCCAAAATTACCGTTTGCGCCAGTATGACAGTTGCCTTGTAACCCATTGCGATATGGGTATTGGCCGGTCATTAACATACCGCGGAAAGGTGTACATAGCGGGTAGTTCGAAACCGCTTGCCTCAATACGACACTCTGACTCGCAAATCGATCAATAAAGGGTGTAATAGATTGATCCTGACCCATAAAGCCCAGCGACTGTGCCCGCATTTCATCAGGAAAGACGATTAACAAATTAGGCTTCTTGGTTATTTTTTTAGTTGTGGCAACTGTATCGGTAGTGTGTGTAACACTTAAACCGGCAGCTGCTGCTGTTGCGCCTAATGCGCTTGAAGCTGCGAGTCCTTTGAGCAAGTTTCTTCTTGTGACTGACATGTTCTTTACTCCAGATGGATATAGGTCGTTTGTCTTTCAGTTATTGTTTTCATTTTCTTACGATATTATTTAATCGTAAGAAAACAAAATAAAAAGTCTGAGTTTGTGATCAAGGTGAAAGTTTTTGCCAAAAATGGTCAACGATTCACCATGCATTTTTTGGCTTCTTTTTGAGCATGAGTGTAGTTTTTTTTGTTAGTAAGTTTTTTATATGATTGATTTTCATTAACTATTTTTGTTTTGTCAAAGATTTTACCCTTTAATAGTTGCGTTCTTTTTTCAGCGTAAATAATGGTATTTTCATTTTTTGCTACATTATCCATTGGTGCTATTTGGAATTTCGTTAAAAATCATCTTGTTCCAGGTAACGAACTTTTGTGTTTTTGTTACCGTAAATCTGCTCTTTATCAGTAAAAATATCACAATTAACTTATTGTTTATATTGATTTTTGTTGTGGTTGTGACGGAGTTGCATCTTTGATCAGATATCGTGGTAGCCGTGCTATTGGAAAGTATGTTAGCTGGCTATATGATAGGGGCCTACGTGTAAGGTTTTGCAAACATATGGTCAAACTGACGAAACTTTGTGAAAGAGATCATAACTTTTGTTTTTTCTGTTTGAAAGTAAACGTAAGTATATTAATCTTAATTCGAGCCCAAACGAATGGTATTTGTTTGGTTTCGTAAGGAGACAGAAGTGAAGGCAGCAATCGAAAGGCGTATGGAAATCCTTGAGGTGATAACCCGGCAGGGGAAAGCTCGTGTCGAAAACTTAGCCGAAAGATTCAATGTCTCAAGTGTCACCATTCGTAGTGACCTGAGTTTTTTAGAAAAAAACGGATATATCGTCAGATCGCACGGTTCGGCTATCCCGAACGTCGGCGTAATTGCTGAACTTACTGTTAATGAAAAGAGTCGTCGTAATTCTGACGTAAAATCCCTGATTGGGCGGGCTGCTGCAAAATTGATTAACAATGGTGATACGGTCATTCTGGATTCGGGAACCACCACGCGTGAAATCGCTGCCAATTTAAAATCAGTAGAAAACGTGGTGGTCATGACAAATGGGCTGGATGTGGCTGTGGAGTTAGCGTCAGCGCCTGGAGTGGAGGTCCTCATTTCCGGTGGTGTGCTACGTAAGAGTGCGATGTCTTTCTCTGGTTCTCAAGCTGAAGCCAGCCTGAAAAACGTGCGTTTTGACAAGGTTTTTCTGGGGGTTGATGGCTTTGACTTGCGAGTGGGTATCACGACACATAATGAGCAGGAAGCCAGTCTTAACCGCTTAATGTGTGATATTTCGGAGCAAGTGATTGCGGTTGCTGACTCTACGAAGTTTGGGAAACGCAGTTGCCATATGATCCGTGAATTTGGTGATATTGATGTGTTGGTGACGGATTCTAATATCCCCGAAGAGTATGTGCAACGCTTGCGGGATATGCGAATCGAAGTCATTATCGCTGAAAAAGAGAAGTAACGCTTTACTCCATAGTGACATTATTAATGTTAATTGTGGAGTAAATTAATGCCTTCGTTAGAAAAGCTTGTTCAGTGCCACAGGGCTGGGGAACAAATTGGAATTTATTCTGTTTGTTCTGCCCATCCTCGTGTTATTGGGGCTACACTGGCGACAAATAGTCGATGAAGGTGACGTAATATTTACAATTCCGCTCGAAAAAGTTGAAACATCTGCCTGTTAGTGGGGTAACGTAATAAATTAAGCAACAATCAACTTACCGGGAGAAAAAAGTGGATTGCGGAAAACAATAATACTGCAAGTAACTATTTATGGCAGTAGATATTAATCATAGTGAATACCCTCATTATTTACTGAGTATGGTATTCCCGTTTCTTATTGCTTAGTTTTTAAAATAATACACTGAATAACCAAATGCTGACGGAAAAGCTAACCGTATGGCACAAGCTATAACGCTTTATGTTTTAAAATAAAATACAGGAATATTTTTATGACTCAGCCAAATATCGTCTGGACTCGTATCGATGAGCGTTTACTTCACGGACAAATCCGCATTACCTGGGGAAAACATACAGAGGCTAATCTGATTCTGGTCGCTAATGATGATGCCGCCGAAGGCCCAAATGCTGCTTTCATGCAGGCGGGAATGAAAGCTTCTGCGGGCGGTGAATATGCCGTACGTTTCTTCAGTATTCAGAAAACCATTGACGTGATCCATAAAGCCTCCCCACAGCAGAAAGTATTCATTCTGTGTAATAACCCAACGGATGTTGCACGTCTGGTTGAAGGTGGTGTGCCAATTAAACATTGCAATGTGGGCAATATGCATTTCCATGAAGGTAAACGTCAAATAGCCAAAACGGTTTCTGTCGATGAAAAAGATCTCGATGCTTTCAGACGCATTCTCGCCTGCGGTGTAACTTGTACCGTGCAGAACACACCAGACCAGACTCCGGTCAATGTCATAGAACTAGCCGCCAGTGCATGAGTTCATGACGTATCGCATCACGACATACGGCAATAAAGGAAGAAATTATGCTGTTTGAAGCTACTTTAGTTGCAATCTGGGCCTTCTTGTGCGGTATCGACAAGTACGACGTAGCCCTGAATATTCACCGTCCTTTAATTACCGGCCCGGTTGTAGGCCTGATTATGGGCGATATGGAAGTGGGATTGATCGCTGGTGCTACTCTGGAGTTGGCCTGGCTAGGTCTGGTGCCTAATGCTGGCGCACAGCCACCTGATGTGACCATGGGGACGATTGCTGCTGTCGCTTTTGCGGTTATGACAGGGCAGTCACCGGAAGTTGCTATGGGCGTCGGTATGCCAATCGCTGTTCTGATGCAGATGATTGTTATCGGATTCTTTGCAATGACCGCCTTCACAATGGGGAAAGCAGATAGATGTGCTGAACAAGCTGATATGGCAGGGATCTCCCGCTTATTGGTGGGAACATTGATTACGCGTTCCATGCTCTATTTCATTATTGCCTTCGTGACGGTTTATTTCGGTGAGCATGCTGCTGCCTGGATTGATGAAAACACGCCAACGGTCTTGTTAGAAGGTCTGGGGATTGGGGCGAAGATGGTACCGGCAATAGGTTTTGCTATGTTGTTGAAAATCATGTGGTCGAAAGAAGTGGCAGGGGTGTTCTTTATCGGTTTCGTGATGACTACTTATCTGAAGCTGCCAATTATGGCCGTGGCAATTCTGGGCGCATCCATTGCCCTTCTGTACTACTTCTTTAGTGGAAAAAACAGCAATAACGATACCAAACAAGCAGAGGATTTCGAAGATGGCATCTGATATCACCGCAGACAAAGGCCGCGTAGCGGAAGCCAAAACAAGCAGCCTGATAGATAACGTTGATGCTTATCAGGATACCGAGGTTCGTAAAGTGATTTCCCGTAAGGACCTATGGAAGTGTGCGATCCGCGGGCTGTTTATGGAAGGTAACTTCAATTTTGAACGCATGCAGGGGGGCGGTTTTGCGTATTCGATTATCCCGGCATTACAAAAAATCCACGGTAATAACCGTGCGGACCTGGCGAAATCACTGAAGAACCATTTGCAGTTCTTCAATGCCAGTCCAAAACTGTTCACCTTCCTGCTGGGGACAGCGGTTGCTATGGAAGAGAACAAAGAAAAACCGTCGACGATTAACGTCATGAAAGTTGCGGGAATGGGGCCGACCGGTGGTATTGGTGATGCTATAGACCATATGACGCTGATGCCATTGACGTTGGCTCTGGGGGCATCGATTGCGATTGAAGGGTCGATCGCGGGACCATTTGTGTTCTTTATACTGTATCAAATTGTCCATTTTTTGGTCTATTTCGGTTTGATGTTTATGGGCTATCGCGCGGGCACAGCGGCGATGGTGAACATGAGTGATGCCACAGAGAAGTTGGCAAAAGCCGCCAACATCATGGGGATCTTTGTTATCGGAGCGTTATGCGCCACCTTTATCAGGCTACAGACCACTGCGGCAATCGATCTTGGTGGCAAGACAGTGGAGTTACAAACTGCCCTGTTTGACAAGATCATGCCGAATTTGCTCCCGCTGGCGTTAGTGTTCTTTATGTTCAAAATGGTGAAGGGAACAGGCTTTTGGGCAAAACCCCCGGTACTCATTTTTTCGACACTGGCTGCGGGAGTTATCGGCCATCTGTTGGGCATTGTGTAATGAATTGATTCGTGTCGCCGTATCCGCCTGTGGGCAATCGCAGCATGCGGATATGGTGTAAGTAATATGCATTCAGGATTATTAGGGTAAGGACGTTGTAAATGATTGGGATTGTTGTCTCTGGCCATATTCATTTTGCTTCCGGTATGGAATCAGCGGTACGAGCAATAGCCGGTGAACAGCCGCAAATGGTTTTCGTCGATTTCGTGGAAAATCTGTCTACAGACATGCTGGAAGAAGAATTACGCAACGCTGCTGATCGGGTTGATAGTGGTGATGGCGTACTGTTTTTAACCGACATTCCCGGAGGGTCGCCGTGTAACCGTGCGCTAAATATCCTGATGAGTGGTCGCAATGCTGAGCTACTGGCTGGGGTTAATTTACCGATGATCGCTAACGCGGCTTTTGAGCGTGATGGCGTATCGTTAGCTGAACTGGTGGACATTCTGATGGATATTGGCGCTACCAGCGTACAGAACATGCGTACTGAACTGGCTGCCGCACTGGTTGTTGATAACAGTGATAATGAAAGTGGGCTCTGATGTGTTGTTGCATCTGCTGACGCCGCAAGGCGTTGATGCGGATGCCACTGCTATTGATTATGTCACCGGTTACATGCGGGTTGTTAATGACAGCCCGGCCTGTGACACAAGGGAGAAGATTCACCATGAGTAACATGGTACAGCAGACTCGCGCTCAGCAGGCGAGTGAAACGATGAAGCGCGTATACCGTTATCAGGCAACGCATCAGACTCGTAGCGTGATCCGCCGGAGCGGTAAAGTCCGTTTTATCAAAGATACCGATTGGGAACGTGGCGTATTTTGGTCTTGTGTGGCGGCCGCCTGGCTGGCAACAGGTGATCAGGAATATCTGGATGGCGTGATGAATTATACGCTGCACACGGGGTTCCGTCCCGGGCCAAACTTACGTTTCGCTGACGATCTAATCTGTTGTCAGGCATATCTGGATGTTTGGCCGGTGATAGCTATCCCGGAAGCTTTGGAACCCACGATTAAGGCCATTTCTGCCATCGTCAACGAACCTAAACCCGGACGTGAAGACTGGTGGTGGTGCGATGCGTTATTTATGGCGCCCGCAACGTTTGCTGCATTAAGTAAATGTACACATGATCCTCGTTATCTGGCCTATATGGATCAGGCTTTCTGGGATGCCGTGGAGCATTTGCGCGATCCTGAAACGGGACTGTTTTATCGTGATCATCGTTATATTCCTGATGGTAACGGCAGTGAATTGCGTGAAGAAAATGGTCAAAAAGTATTCTGGAGCCGAGGTATTGGTTGGGTGTTAGCGGCTATCCCACGTTTACTGGCGCGCATGCCAGAAGATTATGCGGGTCGTCAGCGCTATCTTAATCTCTTTATTGATCTTGCAGATAAAGTGATCCGTTATCAGCATGAGGATGGTTTATGGCGTACCAGTTTGCTTGATCCCCATCGTTTTCCGGCGCCGGAAAGTAGCGCGACAGCATTGTTTTGTTATGGGCTGTGTTGGGGGGTGAATCAGGGTGTGCTGCCAGTTGAAATTTATCTGCCAGTCGTCGAAAAGGCCTGGGATGCTTTGCAGGGCTGTATTCACGATAATGGTATGATCGGTTGGGTTCAATTGCCGGCGTTCAACCCACGTGATGTAAAGTTTGAGCACAATATTGACTATGGCGCCGGGGCATATTTATTAGCGGCAACCGAAGTGATGCGCTTGAAGTAAGGTATAACGAGCCTGTCTCTGATGTGAATCGTGATGAGAGCAAAAGAGACAAAACTTGCGCGTATTTTACGGTCTGTAGTGAATAATGAAATCGAACAGGTGGAATCCGCATCGTACCGTTTATCTGCGGTCAGATAGGGACCGTTAGCGTGTGTTCTATTTCGTCTGGCTAATTTATCGTTCTTCGACGAAGCGTGTTTTAATGCTTACCTTTCGTTTATTTTTGTTTTGCTTTCGTTTTATTTCATTTTTGTGATTTTGCGCATTTCAGCGGTCGTTTTATTTAGGTAAATTAGCCGATATCGTTTCATTTTTTCGGAACTCGTTTTCAATGAATATATCACCGACTCAACGAGCCTACTTTCACATGATGGCAAAACCTGTCAGCTATCGTTGCAACCTGCATTGTGAATACTGTTTTTATCTTGAAAAGGAGACGATGCTGAATGCGCGGAAAAGCCCGGAGCAGACAATGAGCGACAGTATGTTGCGCCGCTATATCCGTGATTACTTACGTTCTCATGCCGGCGATACGGTGGATTTTGCCTGGCAAGGGGGTGAACCTACGCTGGCTGGATTAGATTTTTATCGTAAGGCTGTGGCATACCAACAGCAATATGCTGAGGGGAAAATGGTTACCAATAGTTTTCAAACCAATGCAATTGCTATTAATCGTCAATGGGCAGACTTTTTTGCCGAAAATCGTTTTCTGATTGGTGTCTCTGTCGACGGAATAGCAGAGATACATGATAAATACCGTATTGCTGTTAATGGTCAGCCAACCTTTGAGCGTGTCAAAAAATCTATTGCGTTGCTACGTGAATACAACGTGGATTTTAATACACTAACAGTCGTGAACGATCAAAACTATGATAAAGGACGGGAGACTTACCAGGCGCTCAAAGCATTAGGTTCCACTTTTTTACAGTTTATTCCCATCGTAGAAGTTGATGCCCGTTGTTTGACTCCTGCAAAGGGTCATTACTCACCACCAGCAGATGCCGTGTTATCACCTTTTAGCGTTCCGGCAGATGGTTACGGGCATTTTATGAATGCGGTATTTGATGCCTGGGTGAAAGAAGATGTTGGTTCAATCTATATACGTGAGTTTGACAGTTTACTGGGCACCTGGATGGGATATCCGGCATCAACCTGTGTGCAAGCTACTACGTGCGGTCAGGCGCTGATCATTGAAACTAACGGCGATATTTACAGCTGCGATCACTATGTCTATCCGGCTTATTTGTTAGGTAATATTGCTAACACATCGCTGGTAAAATTGGCTACATCACGCCAGCAACAGCGTTTTGGGAATGCAAAACAGGAAAAATTGACCCAAATGTGTCAGCAGTGCGAGGTCAAAGCTCTGTGTCAGGGAGGATGTCCGAAACATCGTATCGTCCCACAAGCGGGAGAAAAGCATAAGCACAATTATCTGTGCGCTTCTTACAAGCATTTCTTCTATCACACCGCACCAGTCATGCAGGCCATGAGCAAGATTATTCAGAGTGGCGGCGTGGCGGCTGACATTATGCCGTTACTGAATAAATTTAATAGCCATTAAGGAGTGAATGACAATGAAGTTATCCGCAGGAAGAAAAACCCTGTTAGCTGGCCTGATTGCCATGGTGTGTTCCACTATAGCATCCAATGTATTGGCTGCACCGACATCCGTTGTCTCAGGTAATGAAAAACCTAATGTGCTGTTAGTCATCATGGATGATCTGGGCACTGGTCAATTAGATTTCACTTTGAATAATTTGGATAAAAAAGTATTAAGTCAGCGTTCGGTTCCCGTGCGATATCAGGGGGATTTGGACAAAATGATTGATGCGGCACAACGGGCGATGCCTAATGTGGCGCAACTGGCACAAAACGGGGTCAAAATGACCAATGCGTTTGTGGCTCATCCGGTGTGCGGACCATCACGTGCGGGAATTTATACTGGTCGTTATCCGACTAGTTTCGGTACTTACAGTAATGATGATGCTATTAAAGGGATTCCATTGGACATCAAATTGCTGCCAGCGCTGTTTCAAGAAAATGGATATGCTACGGCTAACATTGGTAAATGGCATAATTCACGCATTGACAAAAAGAATTATGTTGCTGATGACGTTAAAACCCGTGATTATCATGACAATATGATTTCTGTCAGCGAACCTGGTTATGAGCCCGAAAAGCGCGGTTTTGATTATTCTTATAGTTATTACGCGTCTGGCGCAGCGCTATGGAATTCCCCGGCTATTTGGCGCAATAGCCAGAATATTTCTGCACCAGGTTATCTGACGCATCATCTTACTGACGAAACACTAAAATTTATTGATCGGGCAGGTCAAAAGCCTTTCTTTATCAGTCTGGCATATAGCGTCCCTCATATCCCGTTAGAGCAAGCGTCTCCAGCCAAATATATGGAGAGATTTAATACAGGTAATGTGGAAGCAGATAAATATTTTGCGGCAATCAATGCTGCTGATGAAGGCATTGGCAAAATAATAAATTACTTGAAAGAAAAAAATGAACTGGAAAACACACTCATTTTTTTCATTTCTGATAACGGTGCTGTAAATGAATCTCCAATGCCAATGAATGGTATGGATCGCGGTTATAAAGGTCAGATGTATAATGGCGGGGTACATATTCCGTTTGTGGCATATTGGCCAAAAAAGATCCCTGCGGGTACACAAAGCGATACGTTGATCAGCGCATTAGACATTTTACCTACCGCATTACACGCGGCAGGGATTACTATTCCTGATGAAATGAATGTCGATGGTAAAGATATTATGCCGGTACTGGCGGGTAAAACGAAGACTTCTCCACATCAATATCTGTACTGGGCTGGACCGGGAGCGAAACATTACAGTGAAGAAAATCAACCTTTCTGGTACGGCTACTGGAAGTGGATAACTTATAATAATCCGTCAGCCCCTAAAAATCCCAATTTAGAAAAACTTTCAAAAGCCTCATGGGCAATCCGTGATCAAGAGTGGACTCTTTATTTTTACGATGATGGAACTAATACTCCGAAATTATTTAATGACAAGCAAGATCCAATGGAATCGAAGGATCTGGCTGCTCAATTTCCTGAACGCGTCAAAGTAATGAAAACTGCTTTTTATGAGTGGATCAAAGATAAGCCGAAACCTGTCGCATGGGGGCAAGATCGTTTCCATATATTAGAAGAATCAGCGAAAAAATAAACGACTAATCGTCAGAGGGAAGGACATCAAGTTCTAAACTCTGATGATTTTTATTTGCCCATTTTCAGGTAGTTGAGAAAAGCTATTCCTGGAGAGTGTATCTCGTGATGCATGAGACTCGAATAATGCTAAGTTAAAAAGCAGTCTTGTCATTAATATCTTTATAATATTTTTCAGGTATGTTGACCATGAGTGTGGAAATTAGTGCTAAACCCCGCCCGATAATTCCTTATGAACATCCCGATGCAGCGATGTATTGCCTGTTATTTAAACAACACATCATTCGGCAATGGTACAAAAAATGCCCCTATGACATTCACGACACGCGGTTACAGAAGCTGTTTCAGGATTCTCAGGTTTCGTTGCAATATCAGTGTGATTATTTAGTCCGTTATGTAGCAGAGGCTTTTGATCATTATGCTGTTTGGGGACATACCCATGCCTATTATCCGGGACGCCCCAGCCAGCAAAACGCGCGTACTGATGCCTTAGAAGGCGTGAGTCGGGTGTTACCTACGCTGGCAGTGTGGTTACGAAATCAACCTGCCGGAGAGGGGCGTATGGATGATCTGAAGGGGGGAACGTTGAATATTACGGCGATCATCACTGAGGCGTTCTTAGCGGGAACCGATCCCACGCATCCAGGTTACTGGGGAAAGCTTCATGATTATGATCAGCGTATTTGTGAAAGTGCCGATTTGGCTCTGGCATTATGGCTATGTCGTGAAACAGTTTGGGAGCGGTTAACCTCCGCTCAACAGCAGCAAATTACTTGCTGGTTTAATCAGGTTAATGGTTTACAAACGGTTGATAATAACTGGCACCTTTTTCCGTTAACCGTGCAATTTGTAATGCGTGCCTTGAATGGCTCTGGGGATGTTAGCGACGAAAAATATGAACGTATAAAAGAATTCCATGTAGGTGGCGGTTGGTTTCGGGATGGGGCGCATGGTAATTACGATTATTACAATGCCTGGGGATTTCACTATTCCTTATATTGGCTTGACCAAATCAATCCTGAATATGATCCACAATTTATTCGATCCTGTATGGCGGAGTTTGTTACGACTTATCGTTATTTGATGACGCCGCAGGGCATTCCTTTTTTTGGTCGCAGTGCCTGTTATCGCCTGGCTGTTTCTGCCCCATTACTGGCGGTAGCCAGTCATTCAAAAGATGCGTTACATATAGGGGAGGCGAAGCGTGCTCTGGAAACAACACTGCGTTATTTTATTGGCAATGGGGCGATGCGTTTTGGTGTTCCAACGCAGGGATTATTTGCAGATGACGAGCGATTGGTGGACAACTACAGTGGACCTGCCAGTAGTTTTTGGTCATTACGTGCCCTGAATATTGCTCTGTATTGTGCATCCGATATTAATTTATGGTCGTGTGAAAGTCGTCAATTACCTGTAGAACTCCAGGATTTTAGTTTCACTATTGAGCCTGTAAATCTGTTTGTGATGGGAACTTGCGAAACGAAAGAGGTGGTGGCTACGTTCCGTAGTGATTATACCCAGGAGCAATCCCCATTAACGCGTGGCCTTACCACGCCATCAAGGTCCGCACGTTTTAAAGAGTGGCTTACAGGGCGCGCTGAACGGCCTAAAAATAATTTATTGCGCAAAGGTGTGACAAGTTACAGTTCTAAAATGACGGCCTTTTTTTAGTGGTATTTATACTCGTCATATTTTGCATCGTAGCGGACGGATACCGCGGGGCGGGGCTGGAGACGTCTTCAAGGTATGAATCGTGCCGGGAATAATACTACGCTGCTTGCCATATTCACTGGCGTACTCCGTTTAGCTGCATTTCTACGATGTCATCTGAGATACTATGAAAGATAAAATTCACGCAATTGCGTGGATTTTATCGCTTTTTACGACTCTTGTGAGATTCAACGAAACCTCATGAAATAGCAGATTTTATTCGACGCTGAGCCGTGATTTTTTAATTATCATATTGATATTTAATATTTATATTTTTTAATGTTATTTTTATACTCATGTTTGTACTCACTTTTGTTGATGCTGTTAACTGATGCTAGTTATCACAGCAACAGTCAATTCTTGTTCACCAGGATTGTGTGGTACTGTTTTTTCTCTATATTTAGATGCTCATCCCCGAACTGCTGCAGACACAGTTGGTCATTCGTCAGTCCACGTGACTCTATGGTAAGGAGGAGGACGGCATGAATACTCAGTTAATCATGCAGCTAAATATGCTGGCAGAAAACGATGAGGCGGGATATGTGGTACTGAATTTGGCGAGTGAGAAAGTATTAAATAGCGATGTGTTGATTAGCTAATTGATCGTACAATCTTTTTTTTCGATATGTACGCGTAATGCGTAAATAATGCTTCTTCTACGTGGAAGGGGAATGTCTACCAGTCTGACAGTACGACCATGCGTTGTACCTGAGCTCAGGGAAGGTCATGAAAGTCTCAGTTTCATTATTCGCATTTTTGTTTGCATCTGCAATTTTCCTTACGGGGTGTGGACCAACAATATCCGGTAAGCCTGCCGCACGTATTTCGGGTGATTTACCCTTGGTACAACAGCCAATCTGTTCCGCCGATGGGTCGGGGAAGCGTACGGCATTTTTTATGACGATCTCTGGCGGTGGTTCTCGTTCGGCAATCTTCGGGGCGCGAGTCTTATCGGAACTTAAGCATGTTGACGGCGAGGATCTCACTCATCATATCAATGTGATCTCTTCTGTTTCTGGAGGTTCACTGGCGGCGGCGCTGTATGGAATCTCGGAAGACGTGGGGCAGGGTGAGGTGTGGCGTCCGGTTTGGAATGATAATCTGATACGCGAACGCCTGGACGCTAACCTGAGGTTGAGTGCTGCTGCAAAGTTAGCCAATCCAATATTTCTCGGCAGCTATATTTTTGGTCACCAAACCCGGACGGATGCTCTGTTCGCCGTTCTGGATTCAGATGTCTTCAATGTGCCCGGAGAACGCCGTACGCTCACGTTGGGGGATATGAATCCCACGCGCCCTCAAATCATCATTAACTCAACAATCGCCACCCGGGATGATTCTGATGCATTTCGCCCCCGTCCATTCGGTAGCCTTTTTACTTTTACGGAGACGAATCTTGGCTCAATCGGTGTTGATTATCAAAGCATGCCTATTTCCCGGGCTGTCGCCGCCTCTGCAGCCTTCCCTGGCATGATGTCGCCGGTCGTATTAAATCGTTTTCAACGAGGCACTGATGAGACGGAAGCCGGCATACCAAAGTATGTTCATCTGATTGACGGTGGTGCTTCGGATAACCTGGGGTTGCTGGCGGTGAAAAGAGCGCTCATCGAAGATTCTCACCGGATACTAACACAATGCGATCAGGTGATTGTGTTAACAGTGGATGCCTTTGGTATTCAGGGTAACCATAGGGACGATACCCCGTATATGCGCTCACCGCTGGGGCTGGTTATTGATACTAATACGTTACTCACTGCTTTTGATTCACTCCTGGCTGTAAGCAGGACCCGGGCACTGGCGGAGTTCAGGTCGCGAATTTTTGTACCGCCCGCCGATAGCGAGCAGTGCCGTAAAGATGGGCTACCTGACAACATTTGTGCAGGTGGAGTTCGCGCGAACTGGGATGAAATAAACACACTGCTTAAGCAGAAGCTATTTTTTGTCCATCTTTCGTTTGATAGTGAGGAAATAGCCGGGCCGCCACCGCCCATCTATTTCTGTGAATCAATTGATAAAAACGGCCAGTCTTCAGGATGTGACTACCCACCTATTGATTAGACCACACATCACAATGAAGTAAAAGCGCTTCAAAGGCGGTTGAAACTGATTCCAACTACCTTCGGGCTGCCACAAGACGATGTCGCCGATATTACCGCTTTTACGAAACTTCTTTTTTGGCCAGCGAATAGGTGTTTGATGCATATGCGTGACATGCTTGTCAGAGGCGTTCAGCATACGGATGTCTTTTACAAGGACGCGACTAACTCATGTGATGAAACGACATCAGTCACTAAAACACAAATGTTGCGTCTAAGGGAATATAGTGACGTAATCGGTGACAGGATCTTTGACAACAGTAATCAAAAACGGAATGCGTCACGCTCCGAAAAACCTCTGACATCGGAACAACGAGAGGTGTTCTGGAATGAGACGTTATTTTATTATGGCTGGAACGGTCGTATGTACATGCAGTAAATGTTGAGTTCTCTTATACCGCTGCCTGTGCCACTGTCGCTGCAGGATGGTGTCTATGCTGCAGGCCTGTGAGCCGGAGGTCGTAAGCCCTGAATGTCGGGGCGATGACATTGCAACCCTGGCGGAGTTGTAAAGGAGGGGAGGGCTCTGCATCGGCAAGCTTTAGGTATAAATTTTTTTTCCAAAGCGCGTTAGAAATTCTGTGTCATTCCCGTAATATACGTCAAAAAAGGAATGACACATGCATCATCCCTTCGATTTTGACAAAGCGCTTAGGGCTTTATAACCGATCAGATATTAACAGAAAAGAATGGTAACTTAACGCTAATAAACAATGAGTTAACTCAATGATCGCAGAACTTGACTCTCATCTGGCTGCTGATGTGGGGTCAGTCCACATAGACGAAGAGGCAGGGGGGGATGTGGCAATTGATAACCTGGGCGGAGCTGCCCTGGGCGGGATAAGCGCATCAGGGATGCCGTGACGGCATCCCTGTTTATTTAAAGGATCAGAAGAAATCAATTCGCGTATTGATACCGACGGTGCGCCCCATATTCACCTGCGCGACGGCGCTGCTGCCGTTCATGTAGCCATAGGTACGGTAACGACGGTCGAACAGGTTATCGACATAGACGGAAATGTTCATCCGTTCAGTCGCCTGCCAGCCCAGGCTGCTGTCCAGGGTGGCATAGGTGCCTTGCCGCAACTGGTTGTCGCCATCGAAATAATGCGGCCCGACCAGATTAACCGCCAGTCGGGGCATCAGTGCGCCATAGCGCGTATCAATCACGCCGTTCACACTGCTTCCCGCGCCATAACGTGGTACGAACGGCACCCGGTTGCCGTGATACAACTCACTGTCATTGGTGAATTCGGAACGGATCATGTTGCCATTGATATCCCATGACCAGCCTGGCGCAAACCGCCACTTCGCTTCAAGCTCAACGCCGGTGGCGTCGGCTTTACCCGCATTGCTTAATGTCTGCATCCCGACCGGGCCAGAGTAGAGCTGCATGTCTTTGGTGTGGGTATAAAACGTCGCGGCTTGCAGCGTGACGTCAGCAGTTTCGTAGCGAGTGCCAAGTTCATAGTTGATGGATTTCTCGGCGACGAACGGTTTGGCATCAAGACCCGCAGTAGGCACGATGTTGTACCCGGAAGGTTTATATCCCTGGGCTACACGGGTATACACTCTCCAGTCGTCGGTCAGCATATAGCCTGCGGATAGCTGTCCGAGCACCTGATTGTCATTGCTCTTACCCTGGTCGCCAAACGGATTGCCGCGCATGCTGCCGTGATATTGTGTACTGGATTTATCATGCGAGAAGCGCACGCCGCCGCCGATATCAAAACGATCGGTTAAATGCCAGGTCAGGTCACTGTATGCGGCCAGCGTTTCAGCGGTGGTATAGCCGGCGCTGGTCAGATAACGCATGGTAGGCATGTCGTAAGTTGCCTGCATTTGCTCGCGCGTGTTCTGGCGATAGAGGCCAAACACCATATCAACGGTACGCGCATCGCCCAGGGTTGCGGCGCGCAGCTCCTGGACATCCTGATTCCAGCGCTGAGGCATATTGACGATTAACGAACCGGAAGGGAAGGTGCGCGAATAATGCTGCTGCTGCCAGGCGCTGATCAGGTTGAAAACCCAGTCGTCGGTGGTGTATTTCCCACTCAGGGTCTGGCTGTCAGTGCAGCGCCGCATGTACGGGTCTGGTAAACCATCGCTGATCGACAGCTTACGGCCCTTAATATCATTCCATCCCACATAGGCGTCCTGGGTGGCACGGGTACATTCGCGTGAGGCGGCAAAGCCTATTTCCCAGGGCTGATCGTCCGGCGCCAGACGCAGTTTCACATTCCCTATGCTGGCGCGGGTGCCGCCTAAATCATCGCTTCCCGTCGCGGGGTTAATCATGTCGCCGTCATCAACCTGGCGTAATAGGGTGACGCTGCCGTACAGCAGGCCATCCTGAATGGGGCCGCTCAGGTTGAATTTACTTCGATAACTGTCGCGGCTGCTGACGCCGCCTTCAATATAGCCGCGCGGCGTGTTGTCCGGCTGCCGGGTGACGATGTTGATGATCCCGCCCTGAGCGCTTTTGCCATATAACGTTCCCTGTGGGCCACGCAGCAACTCCACGCTTTGCACATCGGTAAGCGCCTGGATGGTGTTGGTAGAAAGCTGAGGGACGCCATCGACATACAGGGTGACGGCGGGGTTATAGAAGTCCTGCGCCGAAGAGACGCCGCGTAGCGAGATTGTCGAAAAAAGCATGTTGCCGCTATTTTCAATATTGAGCCCAGGCAAGACTTTGGGGAGTTTGTCGCTGGCGGTAACGCCGGCGTCGCTTAACTCCGGCGCGCTGACAACGGTAGACGAGACATTGTTGGCTGATGCCGAGCGGGAAGATTGTTTACTGGCGGTAACCACCAGCGTGCTTTCGTCTTGCTGTGAAGTCTGGGCATTAGCAATGGCGGGGAGCAATAATCCCCCCAAGGCCAGAGAATAAAGCCGTGTCATTTTCATTGTTGTGAGTCCCTGTAAGACGGCGAAACGCCAAAAATACCGACAATGGTGAATTGAAAATGATAACTATTTCTAATAGTGGTGCTACCCGAAACGGATTTATTTCAACCTGTTTCGGGTCGGTTTGCGCTTATTGGGCGGAATGGCGATAACGGTCGATGGCGAGAGCCGTCAGGCGTTTTTTGTCTATCTTGCCGACGGCGGTGAGTGGCCAGTGGGCCAGAAACTCGATTTGGTCAGGAATTTTCCACGTGCTGAGCCCCATACGGGTCAGTTGTTGACGCAACTGCTGATAGTCAGTTGGCACCTGCTGCGCGATGATAAACGCGCAAATCCGCTCACCAAGCAGCGTGTCCGGCGCGGCGACTACCGCGCAATCTTGCACTTCCGCTAAACGCATCAGTGCCGACTCCACTTCAGCCGCGGCTATTTTTTCTCCGGCGCGGTTGATCTGCTCTTTTATGCGCCCCTCAACGTGCAGGTTCCCCGCCTCATCCAGCCTGACATTGTCGCCTGTGCGGTAAAACCCTTGCGCGGTAAAGGCCTGCGCGTTGTGGGCAGGGGCGCGGTAATAACCTGAAATGGTATAAGGGCCGCGCGTTAACAATTGCCCTGTTTCGCCCGGCGCGACGTCGTTCTCGTCTTGATCAACGATGCGGATTTCATCCAGAGGGGACAACGGGCGCCCCTGGCTGTGGAGAATAGTGGTATGCGGATCGTCCAGCCGGGTAAAGCAGAGCAGGCCTTCCGCCATACCGAAGACCTGTTGCAGGGTACAGTCAAAGGTGGCGATAACCTGCTCAGCAAGCGTCGGGTCGAGCCGGGCGCCGCCTGCCTGAATGACGCGCAGCGACGAGAGGTCGCTGTCTTCCCACTCCCTGGCCTGCACCCATAATTGCGCCAGCGCCGGAACCAGGGCGACGTGAGTCACGCCTTCCTGCGCGATTAACGGCATCACCTCATCACAGCTGGCGCTGTCGGTCAGCACCACTTTTCCGCCGCAGGCAAGCGTACCCAGAATGCCGGGGCAGGCCAGTGGAAAGTTATGCGCCACCGGGAGGACGGCGAGATATACGCTCTGTTGACTGATGCTGCACAGTTCAGCAGAAGCGCTGAAGTTATAGCTATAGTCGGCGTGTCGGCGAGGGATGAGTTTGGGCGTGCCGGTTGTGCCGCCAGAAAGTAGCAGCAACGCGGTGGCGGAAACATCAGGCTGCGGCCACGCCTGCTGCTCACCGTGAAGGGAGAAGAGCGGCGTAAAATCGTTGCTCACGGTCTCTCCAGCGACCAGAACATGACGCAAGCAGGCGTGTTTGTGCGCCATCTGTCGGGCCAGCTCTGCGTGGTTTTCCCCGTGAATAACGTAAGCGACGGGTTGCGCCAGCTCAACCAGTGCGTCGATATCCAGCGCCCGTTGGGAGGGCATCGCCAGCACGGGGATAACGCCCAGTCTTAACAAGGCGAACAGCAGGGTAACAAACGCGTTGTCGTTGGGAAGCTGCACAATCACATGCTCCCCCGAACGCAAACCCAGTGATGACAGACCTGCGGCAAGTTCGTCGACCCGTGCATCAAGCGCGCTGTAGGTTAACGACCCCTTTGCATCAACGACGGCAATTCGCGAGGCATAACGGGCCGCCCAGTGGCGCAACTGTTCGGCAATGGGTAAGGGATACTGTTCAATCAGAGATTCAAAGGAAGAATTCATGCGTCACCTTTCTGAAGTGCTGGGCTGTTTTTGCAAAGCGGTCATTGCAGAAAATGCATGGGGAAAATGGCGGATAATCTGCGTAAAAAAGGACCGGGCTTGTTGAATGGGATAGAAATGATCGCCGTCAATCACCACCGGGCCTGTAACGTGGCTCAGCCACTGACGCCAGGCATCGACCTGCTGCCAGGAGGCTTCGCGATCGTGGCTACCGCACAATAACAGCGCAGGCGTGCGCAGCGGCGGACAGACGTCGGGCGAGTCGTAGTGATAGCTCTCGGTGGCGTCAAAATCAGCGCGCAGAAGAGGAAGAAACAGCGACATTAATTCCTGGTTTTCCCGCAGTTCAGGAGAACATCCGCCAATGTCTATCAGTTCAGCGATAAAGTCGGCATCATCGCGATGGCTGAGCTGGCGTTCAGAATGCAGATGCGGGGCATGGCACCCGGAAATAATCAGTCCTTGCGGCGCATGCCCCCGTTGCTCCAGAAGTCGGCAGGTTTCAAACGCCACCTGCGCCCCCATGCTGTGCCCGGCGAGTAAAAGCGGCGTGTCAGGCGATACGGATGCTTCCAGCTCGTTCGCCAGCAGTGCCGCCAGTTGTGTAATGCTTCTGAGCGGTTCCAGATGGCGAAGGCGATCGCGCCCCGGCCAGATCACCAGAGAAAGCGCGCAATCAGCCAGTTGCTCAGCTTGCCAGTGGCGAAACGCGCTACTGCTGCCGCCAGCGAAAGGGCACATGACCAGATGCGCAGTATTGCCGTTCCGGGCGGGCCACAGCGGGATGCACATTGCAGATTGCGTCACAGCGCCTCCTTATCATCATCGTTGTAGAAACCGGCTAACCGGTCGTGGTGCGGCGGCGTCAGGCGTCTGATCTCCGCATTGCCGGTCTGACGTAGAATCTGCTGCCATAAACGTGATAACGCGATCTGATGTACGCTTTGGCAGGCCGCTGGTGGATGTTCGCCCGCCAGATGGCTGCGCAACTGGTGTAGCAACCAACTGACACCCTCCGGCCCGACGGTTTCGCAGCAGTCACGCCAGCTCAGGGGGGCCGCGCTGCGCGTCAGACCCGGCGGATCGCGCAGGATTTCCGGTCTGCGATAGAGACTGTGAGCGTTCTCCTGATGGTCTGCGACAAACAGGCTGGATGACCAGATGACGGGGCCGTAGCTCGCTTCCAGCGAAAGATGACCTTCCGGCCAGCCCAGCAGCAGGCGGTGCATGATAAGGCTATGCATATCTGGATCGTCAGGATCGAGATAGCGCTGAAGCAGCAGGCAGGCTTCTCCCTTCGGCCAGAAGAGTCTCAGACAGTGAAAATCGCTAAAGCTGCCAACCACGTCGCACTCCACGGCGACGGCATCAACGCCCAGAGCCAGCAACAACAAATCCAGCGTGGAGTAGAGCAACTGACGGCTGGTGGTGGCGTGGACTACTGGCAGCGTTTTAGCCAGGCAGTGACGCAGTTGCTGCGCATCGCGAAGCCATGTGCGTCCCGCGCGCGTATGCGGATAAAATGTGTTTACCCAATAGCAGCAACCCTGTTTCTGCGCCAGCGTTTGTAAGGAACTGATGTCATCCGGGTGGAGGGGATGCTCCTGAATGACGTGTACGCCGCGCGCCAGAAAGTGTCTGGCAAGCTGCGTACCGGTTCCTCCGGCGACGGTTGAACGCACGACAATACAGGCGATATCCGGCATTCTGGTTATCTGTTCCGGCGAGGTATACAGCGGAATGCCAAACGCATGGGCCAGCTCTCTTGAACGGGCGCTTCCTTGCGCCAGCAGGCCAACCAGTTCCAGCCCCTCCGGGGGCTGCATAAAGGCATTCAGGTACATTTCGCCAAATTTGGCGCCCACAATCAGTACGCGTTGTTTTGGGGAGGCGGACGACATCATAACGTGTTCTCCGGTTGCGTTGAGGTTGCGCAAAGCCAGCGCGTAATGTGTTGCGCACAAGCCTGAACGTGGGGGGCTTCCATCATGATTTGCCAGTGGCTGGCTTCAATCACATAGCCGTCGGCGTTGTTTATCCAGCCCTGCCACTCGGTTTCTGCTGGCGTCCAGCGCGCGGGTCTCCCGGCGGCATACACCATGAGACAGGGGACCGGAACGCTTTCGCCCGGCGTATGCTCAGTCAGTAAACGCAGCAGATGCGCGATGTTGTCGAGCCACGTTTCTGCCGCTTGCAGCGTCAGGTTTTGCGACACCATACCGGCCGTTTTAGCGAGACCGATAAAGTCAGCAAGCTGGCTGTCGGGCGTCTGCTGGTCGAAATGTTCGGGTAGCGCCAGAGGCGTTTGTTCTTCGGCTAACAGGCGCAGCAGGGCCGCCCGGTTGTCGCAACAGAAATCCTGTCGGCACACGGGATCGATTAACACCATGCGAACCTGCTCGCCTTTGGCGTACAGGCGCTGTGCGGCACCCGCCGCGAGAAACGCGCCATACGACCAACCCGCCAGCACATAAGGGCCGTGAGGCTGCTGGCGACGGATGCACCCGACATACTCATCGATCATCTGGTCAAGCGTGGCAAAGCGCAGCGGCGATTTTGCTTGCAGGCCGAAAACGCGCCTGTTCAGCGCGCTGGCGAGCGGTAGCCAGGCGCTGATATCGCCGTCCGAAGCGTGGAAGACAAACAGGGTTTCCTCGCCGTCGCCCTGACAAAGGGGAACCGGGTTGTCCTCTCCTGACGTAGCCGTCTGTAGATGGGCGCAGAAGTCGCTCAGCGTCGAATGGCTGAACAGATCCTGAAGGTTAGCCCTGGCAATCCCTCTCCGGTTTAGCTGCGCGACCATCCTTGTCGCCATCAGGCTGTCGCCGCCCAGTTCGAAAAAGTCGTGATGCCTTGCCACGGGGCGAGACAGCAGCGATTGCCAGAGTTCAGCCACCTGTTTTTCCAGCGCCGGATTCCCCCCGGCAACTGGCGTGCGTTTGGCTGGCTCAATCAGCGCATCAGACGGGGCATGCTGCGGCGTAAATAACGTTTCTCTTTGCCGGATCTGTAAAACGGGCAGACCGATGCCAAAGCGCTGCTGTAAATAGCGGCTCACGGCTTCTTTATTCGGGCGATTTACGCCAGGCGAACGCGCCAGCAGCAGATGCTGGCGCAGCGGCGACGATTCCTGCGTGGGCCACGCCAGCTCGTTTGCAAACCCGGCCTGAACGAGAACCTCCTGCCATGCGGAGCGGGTGAGCATCGGTTTCTCATCCCGGCGGCGGAAATCGCGGTATCCGCTTAATCCCTCAATAAAGCCCACGCTCGCCAGTTGGAATACGCTGTTTCGCTCCGTCGCTTCAACGATCAGCAAACGTCCGCCGGCTTTCAGCAACAGTTTTAATCTGCGCAACGTCTGGACGACATGGCTGGCGTCGTGGAGCACATTGACGGCAACGATCAGGTCGTAACCCGCCTCCGGGTGGGCGGTGAAATCCAGCGGCTGGTTGATGTCGAATAAGGCATAAGACACCCGCGATTCATCATGGAAACGGGCTCTGGCGTCATTGAGGAACTGTGCGGAGACGTCCGTGAAGTGGTACGACTGCCGCGTGTTCCGCGTGGCCTTCAGTACCGGCGCGGTAGTGGCTGCGGTTCCGGCGCCAACCTCCAGAATCCGTTCTGCGCCGCACAAGGCGGCAATCTGCGCGATATAGCGATTCAGACAGGCGCTGGCGGGGTTGTCGCGATACAGCGCGTCGGTCACGCGATGCTGCTCGTTGAACAGCAATTCCAGCGGTGAACACTGCCCGGAGAAGAGGGCGTCGTGCCGGGCGATGCAGGTTTCCAGATACTGCGCCAACGCCTGGCTCCATTGGCTTTGCGGGCACGCTTCCTGAGGCTCAGGAATCTCGCTGAGCGGAACGCGGCAGCGCCAGCTTTCACCCTCGCGGATTAACCACTCTCTTTCCGTCAGACACTGTAGCCACTGGCGCAGCAGACGCTGGTGAGATGCTTGCGCGGACAGCGCCTGTACTATTGCGCTAAAGCGATGGGCGATCTCCGGCGTGGTAAACAGGCTGTGACGATTTAGCGTAGCCGCGATCCCCTGTAGCGCACGCGCCTCCAGCCAGCGCCAGGTCGCCTCCAGTTCATCAAGCTGCACCTGCGCAGGCAACGGCAGCGCCAGTTGGGCGAGATCGTGCTCATCGGGCGTCGCCGCTGATGGCGACGGATCATCGGCCATCACGATATCCAGCGTCAACGCGCCTTGTTCGGCTATTTCCGCTCTGGTCTGCCGGATGCCGGGGTATTCGAGCGTCGCCTGCTCAATATCCCGCAGGTCGTAGTCTGTCTGTGCGTTCAGCGGCCAGCGTCGACGGGGAATGTGCCCGGCGATGCCGCTGGCGAGAGTCTTCAGGCTTTCAGGAGCGGCAATGACGGCTTGCAGGATGGCGCAATAGTCATTAAACATTGCCTCGGCAGCGCCGGGTTCCAGCACGTTGTCCATGCAGTACCAGCTAAACATCAACTCGCCGTCGCTCTCCATGACCTGATGATCCAGCCAGACCTGCGGCGTTTGCGTGAACACATAGCAGGGTTCGCCGAACAGATGGCTCATTGCCTGATCGATAGTCATGCCTTCCAGCGTCATCCCCAGCATACTGGTAAACACCACCGGCATCAGCGGTTGACGTTGTGACCCGCGCAGGCGGCCCAGCTCACGGATCACCTCAACACCGTTCATTTCACTGTGCGCCATGTTTTGCCAGAGGCGCTGTTGGGTCTGTTGCATCTGCTCTTGCAACGTCACCGGCGTTGAGAAGTTAAAATCAACCAGCGTGACGGAGGTAAAATCACCAATCAACTGGTTGATTTGCGGATGGATCGGCTGACGATTGAAGAAAGTCAGGTTCAGCGTAAATGCCGTGGTGCGGCTCCAGCGCTCAAGGGTGGCGGCAAACAGCGTGAGCAGTGCGGCAGACGGTGTGACGCCTTGCTGCTGCCAGCGCTGTTTCACGGCCTGCCATTCTTTCTTGCCGATCGTCGATTTGAAAGTGGTGAAGTGTGGCGTTTCCGGGGGTGTTTCAACCACCGGCAGCTCTGGCGCTAAGGGCAGTTGCGGCAGTTTTTCCTGCCAGTAATCCCAGGCATCGTGCCATACCGATGTCTGTCGGCGCGCCTGTTCAGCCATCACATAATCACGGAAGGTGATATCGAGCGGCGCCAGTGTTTCGCCGCGCCAGACTTGCGCCAGATCGTCCATCATGACTTTAAAACTCTGCACATCAAACTGCAAAAGGTCGAGGTTCATGTGCAGGCGGTAATGGCAATCGTCGATTTCGCTGACCACCAGCTCAAAAAGAGGCCACTGGTCGGCAGGCAAAACGCGATAGCTCAGTTCATGCCGCCGTTTTTCCAGCGCTATACACTGTTCTTCCAGGGAAAGCGCGCGCAGATCGTCGCGTGGGATGTGATACTCAGGCGTTGTCGCCAGGACTCGCTGCTGCCCGTCGGCATCAACCACCATACGCAACATATCGTGGCGAGCGATGAGCTGGTTCCATGCTTTCTCCAGTATAGCGAGATCAAACTCATCGTGGCGTTTATCCCACTCAAACAGGACGTGACAGGCGACGCCGCCATAGCCAATGAGGTGGGTTCGCCCCAGCCAGTAGGCGTGCTGAATGGGCGTCAATGGGAAGGGCGCATAACGCTCGTCGGCGTCGTGCCGCAACACTTCCGGCAGCGAAGCGGCAGGCGTCGTCTCTGGCTTAGAACAGATAAGCTGCGTGAGTCCATGAGGAGACAGATCCTGCCACGCCCGTTCCGCATTGATGCGTACGCCCAGGTAGTGCTGAATATCGCTACTGAGTTCAAGGAAGAGCAGCGAGTCCATGCCGAGTTGTAACAGATCCTGGTTTGGGCGCAGTGATGCCGGATCGCTCAGCCTTAGCTGAACCGCAATCCGCTTTTTCAGCCATGCCATCACCGCCGTTTCATCGCTCAGGCTGCCGTTAAAGGCGTTGTCATCAGCAGGAGGAATGACAGGCGTGGCGGCTTTTTCTGTGGCGCTGATGTTAAAC
The DNA here is from genome assembly GCF_008692785.1 of Salmonella enterica subsp. diarizonae. Classification (GTDB taxonomy): domain Bacteria; phylum Pseudomonadota; class Gammaproteobacteria; order Enterobacterales; family Enterobacteriaceae; genus Salmonella; species Salmonella diarizonae. Next base: position 55,158 of record NZ_VXJV01000008.1, on the reverse strand, counting down.
AGAGCCTGTTGTAACGGGGGCATTTTGTCGGTAAAAACGCGCATCGCCAGTCGCCACGGGGTGCCGCGCATCACCGCCTGTTCCAGGTGCCAGCAGCCTTCGGCATCGCTTAACGCGCCCATACCGCGGTTGGCGAGCGTCGCCAGCATTTCCGGCGTGGCCGCCCGACCGCTTTCTCCCCATGCGCCCCAGGCGACAGAGAGCGTTTTCGGCGCATCAAGGGTGGAAAACTGCTGGGCCAGCCCGTCCAGGTAGCCGCAGGCCAGCGCATGGGCGCTCTGACCCGGCGCGCCGAGGGTGGCGGCAGCGGAAGAGTAGAGAATAAGATAGCGTCCGTCGTGGTTGCGCAGGGTTTGCAACAGTTGGTTTGCCGCCTGCGCTTTTACCGCAAAAACGGCGGCCAGCTGGTGGTCATCAAGCTCCTGCAAGGGCGCGTCAGCCAATACGCCAGCGGCATGAATCGCTCCGGCAATGCCGCCGTTGGCCGCCAGATCGTCAAGAACCGTGGCCAGTTGCCCGGCATCGCCCACATCACAACGGCAGACGCGCGTTTGCCCGCCCTCCACATCGCGTAGCCATGACTCATCCACGCGCGGTGCCAGCAGGGCGATGCGTCGCGCCCCTTTTTCTCTGAGCCAGTTCACGGCAAGGCGGCCTAATCCACCAAACGCTCCGGTCACCAGATGCCAGCGGTTATCGCCGGTAAACACGTTTGCCGGTAATTCGGCGGCGCATCCCGTATTGGGCGCCAGTGAAGGGAGCCAGAGGGTGTTACCCCGCGCGGCAAGCCAGCGCTGTGATAGTGAGACTGCGCTCAACCCTTGATGTAGCGTTTCCCACGGGGTGTTTTCGGCGAGATCGATGGCGGCAATCAACCGTTCCGGCTGTTCGTTGGCCGCGACGCGAAGCAAGGCCCATAGCGCGTGATGGGACGCAGAGAGCGCTTCATTTTCCTCGACTCGCCACGCGCGGCGAGTGACCACAATCAATCCGGCTGCGCTGGCGGTGAGCGCTGCTATCACTTTTTCCGCTAAGGCCAGCGTATCCTCGCTCTCCTCAACAATCATCAGTCGCGAAGAGGCGTGCGGATCGTGAATGATGCCGTATTGCGCCAGCTCGTCGCGGCGCGCAAGCATACCGGCGCTGAAGTTGAAGGTAAGCGGATGGTCAACGCTGGCGATGTTGAGGGGCGTCCAGCGCCATTGATAATGCGTTTGCGGTGAAGGAAGAGGCGCGGCGGGCGATAGCGGCAGCCACTTACCATCAGGATGACGGGCTTCAACGCGCATCTGACCGCGGGAAAAGGCTTCGTTTTGCCAGCTTAAGCGAACCTCCCCCAGCCACTCCGGGGCGGCGACGAGGGGCGGTTCCACAGACAGAGCGTCGCCATGACGCTGTGAGAGCAGACGCCAGGCCTCCTGCCAGCGGGCGTTAAACTGTTCAGGCTGACCTGCGCAATCAGACCAGTCGGCAAGATAGTCACCGTTATCCGTCAGCGCCTGCCCCAACACGGGTTCTGATGGTGCGGTGAACGTTACGGCACTAACCGCCTGACCGGGCAGCGTGGCGAGAATGATATGTTCGCTCATCCCGGCGGTCGGGCTGTCGTCCTGCGGTAGCCACGCCACTTTGCTGAATCCGGCGTGGCGGCACTGTTGCTGCCACTGAGCGGTGGTGAGGAATAGCTCACCTTCGCGGGCATCGAGATCCTGTAGCGGAAGAACCAGCGGGCCGAAAACGAAATCAAACAGACGCATTGGCTGGGTGATTTCGCGCATCAGCAGACGCCCGCCCGGCTTGAGCAGGGGGCGCAGATTATCGAGCGTGCGGCCAATATGGCGGGTGGCGTGAATCACGTTCGCCGCCACAATGAGATCGTAAGACTGTGCCTGGAAACCCTGCGATTGCGCCTCTTTTTCGAGATCCAGCTCGCTATACTTCACAAAATCATAGTCGGCGAATTTCTGCTGGGCGCGGCGGGTGAACAGCGCCGAGATATCGGTGAAATGGTACTCCAGCGCCGGAACGCCGCTGAGTTCCGGCAGCAGCCACGCGGTGGTGCCGCCGGTTCCGCCGCCAACTTCAAGAATACGCAATGGCTGGCGGGGCTGACGCGTCTGGACAATGCCGCGTAATACCCCAGCGGCGATTTGGTTGAAATAGCGACCAAAGCTGAATTCCTGATACAACACCTCCACGCCGTCAGAGGCGCTTTGCGGGAAGATAATCGCCACCGGTTCTTCCGCGCCGCTCATCATTTCATATAACCGATCGCCGGCACGGGCGATGGTGTCGGGAATAGCCTGAAAACCTTCACAATAACCGGCAAGTTCCGTCAGCAGTGATTCCCGCTGTTGATGTTCAATGGGGCGGGCGCGAGCGTATCGCCCGTCGGTGCAGCGGTAATCGCCGTCGACCACGCAGTTATTCAGCAGGCGCTGGAGTAGCTGCTGGTAGCGGGGCAGCAGACGTCCACGGCGCATGATGGTCATGGCGTCCACACCGTTTTCAATGGCATCGTCGGTACAGCGTTGTACCAGTTGATCGACGTAGATGGCGTGCAGTCGCGTGGCGCACTGTTTAAGCGCTTCCAGACGGGGGAGATCGAGCGCTGTCGCGGCGCGACTCGCCACCTCCAGCCCGGCAGACAGCGATGCGTCGGCAGGCTCGCAGGCCGGGGAGACGTGTTCTTTCCAGTAACGCTCAGTATCAAACGGATAACATGGCGCAGCGATACGTTGTCCATCGCCCGCCAGTAGGTCGGCCCACGGTAGGGCGACGCCGGCAGCGTAAAGCTGGAGCAGGGCCTGATTGAGGACATCGCTCGCCTCTTTGTTACGCCGGGCGCTGGCTATCCAGTATGCGTTATCGCGGTATTCGCGCTGCCCGGAAGCAGCCAACTGGGCATCGGGTCCCATCTCCAGAAAAACGCGGGCGCCGAGCTGATGCGCCATCTGGATACTCTGGATAAAACGCACCGGCTGACGCATGTGTCGGCGCCAGTAATCCGCCTGGTTGAGCGTTGACTCATCAATGACGTCGGCGGTGAGCGTGGAAATAATCGGTATTTGCCCCGGCTCTGCGTGCAGCCCCGCGCAGGCGGCCTGGAACCGATCGAGTATCGGTTCCAGTAAAGCGGAGTGCGCCGCGCCGGTTACGCTCAGGCGACGATAGTCAATGTCATGCTGCGAGAGCGTGGCGCAAAATATCGCGAGACGGGCTTCCGGCCCGGAAAATACCGTATGTTGCGTACCGTTGTTGGCGGCGAGATCCAGCTCAAACTGACGAGCCAGCGGCATCAGCGTGTCTTCGTCTGCAAATACCGCCACCATTGCGCCGCTTGCGCACTGCTGCATCAGTGCGCCGCGTCGACAAACCAGTGGCATGACCTGTTCAATCGTATAGTGTCCGCAGACGACGGCAGCGGCAAATTCACCGACGGAATGCCCAATGGCGAAATCTGGCTTCAGTCCTTCAGCGCGCCAGTGCGCCGCCATCGCGATTTCAAACGCGACAATCGCTGGCTGCGCCCAGGCCATATTGTCCAGCTGCGCCGAATCGGGGTTAAACATCGCTTCGCGCAGTGACGGCGTGAGCATTTCGCTACAGGCGGAAAAACAGCGATCCAGCGTGTCGGCAAACGCCGTTGAGTGCCGGTACATTGTCTGACCCATAGTGCGCCAGTGCGAGCCCTGGCCGGTAAACAGCCACACCTGCTTGCCGCTGGCACCGTGGCCGCTGTAAACCTGCGCCCCCGATTTCTCACCGGCCCAGGCGCTGAGCGCCGCAGCGGTTTCACGGTTTAATGGCGCTGCCAGGCGGAAGGGAAGATCGAGACGGCGCGCGTACAGGGCCGTGAAGGCCAGAGAGCGGGCATCCGCATTATCCCTTAGCGCTCCGGCATAATCCGTCGCCAGCCGCCGCAACGCGCTGTCGCTGGCGGCGCTGAGCAGCAACGCGGTACTTTTTCTGCCGCCATCCGTATTGGGGAGGCGCGCGTTGAGCGCGTCAGGCAGCGAGGCGACGATCATATGGCAGTTGGTGCCGCCAATACCAAAGGAGGAGACGCCCGCATAACGCATTTCGTCCTGCCACGCCTGCGCTGACACCGGTATGGTAAAGGGGCTCTCTTCAAGTTTCAGCGCCGGGTTGGGGGTGTGAAAATTCAGTAAGGGTGGAATTTGTCCGCGGCTGACTGCCAGAACGGTTTTTAGCAGTCCGGCAATGCCCGCCGCGGTATCCAGATGCCCCATATTACTTTTCACGGAACCGAGCGCACAGCGCTGATCCTGCGGGCGAGGCGCATAGACGTTGCGTAACGCTTCAATTTCAATCGCGTCGCCCAACGGTGTGCCGGTGCCGTGGGTTTCAATGTAACCTACCTGCCTGTCGTCGATGGCCGCCAGCATTAACGCCTCTTCGATGACCGCCTGTTGCCCTGCGACGGAAGGGGCGGTATAGCCGACCTTTCTGTTGCCGTCGTTGTTGACCGCGCTGGAGAGGATCACCGAGATAATCGGATCGCCTGACAGTAGCGCATCTCTCAGGCGACGTAACACCACGCAGCCGAGACCGTTACCGGCCCAGGTGCCCTCAGCCGAGGCGTCAAAGGGACGACAGTGACCATCAGGAGAGAAAATCATTCCGGGCTGGTAGCGATAGCCTGCCTGCTGGGGGAAAGAGAGCGCCACGCCGCCGGCAACCGCCATATCGGATTCGCCTGCGCGCAGGCTTTCACAGGCCAGATGCACGGCAACCAGCGAGCTGGAGCAGGCGGTCTGTACCGATAACGCCGGGCCGTGCAGGTTGAGTTTGTACGCGGCGCGGGTGGCAATATAGTCTTTATCATTGCCCATCAGAGATTGCAGACCCTTTACCTGCGCGACTTCTGTCACGTTCAATGCTTCGCGACCGGGGTAGGTACTCATCCGGGAAGAGGCGAAAACACCGGTCTTATGGGGGACGGCGCCGGGGGCATAACCGGCATGTTCCAGCGCATGCCAGACCGCCTGCAAAAACAGGCGCTGCTGCGGGTCCATCGACTCCGCTTCCTGTCGCGAATAGCCAAACAGGGTGGCGTCGAAGCAGTCGGCGTTGTCTAACACCGTACCGATATTGACATAATGAGGATCGTCAATGGTGGCGGCATCCAGACCGACGGCCAGAAGCTCTTCGCGCGTAAAGCGTCGGCTGCATTCACGACCTTCCAGCAGGTTTTGCCAGAACGTTTCGCCATCCGGCGATTCAGGAAAATGGCAGGCGTAGCCGATAACCGCGACAGGTTCGCAGTCCGGGTAGTGTTGAGCGATCGATGCATCAATGGAATCTGCTGTCGGCGCAGAAGAGAAGCGCAAGTTATCCATAATCGGTCTCGTTTCCTAAGATTCACAAAGTCAATGGAACGCCATGCGTTCGCGATGGCGTTTTGGGGAAAATCAGTTTGCTTCGCGCTATATCCGCCGCTGACGACGGCGAACAGGGCGAGGATGTTTTGTTTTTTCCACCGTGGCGACGCCGGCCAGATAATCGGCCAGGGCGGCAGGAGAAGGGTGGGTGAAGAGGTCAAGCAACGTCAGGGTGGAAAATTCGTGACGTTGTAACAAAACGTGCAGTTGCACCAGATTCAGTGACGTTGCGCCCGCCTCAAAGAAGTTTTCTGCGGGCGTGACAGACTCGCCAACCACCTCGCGGAAGGCGTCGCAAATCAGGCTGACGGTGCTCTCGTCCGCCGCAATGTGTGGCTGAGAGTGCTCAGGGCATACGCGCGGTGAGCGATCTGCGCATTGCCCTGCGTATTTAACGGGAGGCACCAGCGCGGCGAGCGGCAGTTGCCAGCCGCTTTCATCCTCGGCCATTCGGTTTAGCAATGCGCAATACTGTTCAAACTGGCGCTCCACCTGCCCGGCAGGAAACAGCGCGGCGACAAAATCCCAGTTAAAGCGCAGTTCGCCTTCGGATTCATAAACCTGGTGATCGAGCCAGACCTGCGGCGTCTGGGAGATGCCCCAGACCGGTTTGAGCAGATTACACCGGGCGAGGAAGTTATCCTGCTCAAAGCCCAGCGCGCTGGTAAAGACGACGGGCATCGGAGTGGCTGGCACGTTTTGCCGTTGCGCCAGTTGACGCATCACGCGGATGGCTGACACATCGCGGTGGTTCAGGTTCTGGCTCAGCCGCTGCTGTAGTGACTGCGCGGTGTGCAGCCAGCTTTCGCCGGGATGCCAGCTCAGCAGCATCAGCGAGGTGAAATCGCCCAGAATCTGGTTGATTTGCGGGTGCAGCGGCCGCCTGTCGAAAAGCGTAAGGTTAAGCGTGAACTCAGGCTGCGCACTCCATGCAGAGAGAACCGTTGACCACACCGATAACAGTACGGCCGACGGGGTGAGATGGGCGTCAGCCGCCCGTTTTTTCAGACGATGCCAGCGCGTGTTGTCCAGCGCGCCGTTCAGGCGGGTGAAGCGCGGTGTTTCAACCTCCTGAGGCAAGCAGCGCAGCGGCAACGCAGGCGCCGGAGGAATATCATCAAGCTGCGCCTGCCACCATGCCAGAGAATCTGGATTGGGCGACTGTAGCGAGGGGTGTTGCAGATAATCCCTGAAGGTGACGGGCAGCGGCGGAGGCAACTGCTGCGGGTAGCGGTAGCCGTGCTCCAGCTCCGCCAGCAGGATCTGCATGCTCAGACCGTCAAGCAACAGGTTATCCAGACACAGCCACAGGCGGGCGGGCATCCCGCCCACGTATCCGACCTGGAGATCGAATACCGGCCACACTTCGGGGTTGAGTACCTGATGCGCCAGTTTTTCGCGCACCCGCAACGCCTCTTCAGGCGTATGGAGGGTGTGTGCGGTTATCACCCAGTGGGGCGTCTGTTCGAGCACCTGTTGCTGTCCATCACGTACGACGGCTCGAAGCATATCGTGGCGGGCGATTAATCGGTTCCAGACCGTCTCCAGCCGGGTGAGGTCCAGATCGGCAATTTCAAATTCAACAAAGAAATGTGAGCCGACGCCGCCCAGGGCAAAGCCCGGCTGACGCCCCACCAGGTAAGCCTGCTGCACGTCGGTAAGCGCAAAGGGCTGGTAGCGATCTTCAGGGGTGTGGACGAATGGTTGTTCGACCGGGACGTCGATTTTACGCAGCGTGGCGGCAAAATCCGCCAGCCGGGGATGATTAAACAGGTCGCTTAATTGCGCTTCATAACCTGCCTGATGAAGTTGTCCGGTCAGACGGGTCGCCAGCAGGCTATCGCCGCCTTGCTGGAAGAAGTCGGTTTCTCTGGTGACATTGCCAGTCGATAAGAGTTGCTGCCAGAGGGCGGCAACCTGTTTTTCAATGTCGCCCTGGGGTAAATCCGCTTCGGCCTGGTTTTCTGCTTCAGGAGTATGACGACGCTTCAGCGCCTGATAGTCAATCTTCCCGTTAGCCGTCAGCGGTAAGGCGTCGAGGAAGACGATCCGTTGCGGCACCATCCACCCCGGCAGGCGTCCGGCGAGGGCGGCCTGAAGTTGACGGGGATCGCGGCGCACCTGGCTATCGGGACATTGTACGAGGAAGCGTTGTAACCCCGCGACCTCATCGCCATGCTGACAGTTGAAGGCGGCTGCGCTAAATAACGCCGCCCAGTCGGCACTGTTATGCAGCAGGGCCTCCGGCTGTCCATCGGTTAACAGGAGCGTGCTGAGCAAGGCGGACGGCGTTAACTGGCGAAACTCCATCACGTAGAGCAGCGCGCCGGGAACGGCAAGCTGTTGTAATGTCGCAAGGAGCCCGGGATCTTCCGGCAGCAGACGATGCAGGGCGTTATTAAGCCAGATAATGTCCGCCGAGTGAGCGTGCGCCGCCAGCGTGTCTGCATTCCAGGGGGACAGACGGGCACCAGGCCAGGGGACGAGCCTCTGCCGGGCGCTCAGGAGCATCTCCTGGCTCTGCTCAAGCCCGACATACTCAACCTGTCCGGCGTTGAGTTGTACTAACAGCGATTCTGCGGCGCGGCCGGTGCGGGTTCCCACCTCAAGCAGGCGTACCGGGCGCTGTAAGCGCTGTGCAAGCTGTTGGCAAATTGTCGCCAGTTCCTGAATATATGGGGCGCTGGCCGGATGGTTGAAGGCCAGGCTTTCCGGCGACCACTGCGCGTCGTTCAGTAACGACAGTTCGTCGCGGGTGCCGCGAAGAATTTGCGATAACGTTAAATCATGTCCGCTGAAATTCGGGTGCTCATCCTTGCGTTCTTCACCAGCGCAGACCTGATAACCTTCAGCTGCGGGCTTCAGTCGCCGTTGCGTCACCAGAAATGCTAACCAGCGTTCCACCACGGCCTGCCAGCGCGGCTGGATAGCGAGTGAGTTCATCAGGGGGAGAGGATCGGCGCCAGCGGTGTGACCCGGCTTCAGTTTTAACAGGCGATGCTGAAGGAAATCGGCTACCTGTTCTGCGGAGATCTCTGGCGAGATAGCACAACAGGGCAACGTTCCCGCAAGCGTGTGCCACGCCTGCGGCAGTGCCGGGTCCCGATGATCGGTAACGCAAAAAGCCTCGCCCTGAGGAACCACGTATGCCGCCAGCGTTTTTTCTTTTTCGCCGATCGCCAGAACGGTTGCTTGTTTCACCCCCGCCAACTGGCTGAGTGCGCTTTCGATTTCGCCCAGCTCGATGCGATATCCTCCGACTTTGACCTGCTTGTCGCGACGACCGAGGAACTCTATTGTGCCGTCTGGCCAGTAGCAGCCGAGATCGCCGGTGCGATACCAGCGCTCGTCCGGGTGCGTCAAAAATTGCTGCTCGCTGCGCAGGGGATCGTTGAAATAGCCTTCCGCGACCCCGATGCCGCCAATCCATAATTCGCCCGGCACCCAGTCAGGGCAGTCCCGGCCCCGTTCATCCACCACCCGGTAGCGTTGGTTGGTTAGCGGGAAACCGTAAGGGATGGAACGCCAGTGGGCGGGGACGTCGTGAATTTCGCAGGCGTTAGACCAGATAGACGCCTCGGTAGCGCCGCCCATCGCGATAAATTGTCCTTGTGGCCGGAAGGCCCGATAACGGGCGGGGAGGTCAAGCCCGATCCAGTCGCCGGAAAGCATCACTGCGCGCAGATTTTCCGGCGTGGCGTCGGCGAAACCTTCACACCAGGTCAGCAGCATATCGAACAGCGCCGGGACGCTGTTCCAGAGCGTGACCTGATGGCGCTGGATCAGCTCACACCATGCATGAGGATCGCGCCGTTGATTTTCCATCACCATCACCAGCGCGCCGCCCGCGCGCAGTACGCCAAAAATGTCGTAAACCGATAAATCAAAATGCAGGGCGGAGAGGGCCAGCACCCTGTCACCGGGGCCAACCTGATAGCGGGTATTGATATCGCAACAGGTGTTGAGCGCTCCCCGGTGAGAAATGACCACCCCTTTCGGCGTGCCGGTAGAGCCGGAGGTGTAGATAATGTAGGCCGGTTGCGTGGGGGCGCGTACCACCGGGTTGGCGATCGGCTCCGCCTCAATGGCCTGCTGCCAGGCAAGGACGGGAATATCGTCTGACCAGGCGCTGGCGTCGTGCTGGCAAATGAGCACCAGCCGGACGCTGGCGTCAGCGTAGATTTTCTCGCGCCGTGCGGCAGGCTGGTCCAGCGAAACCGGAACGTAAACCGCCCCGGCCAGCAGGGCGGCCAGAACCGCAACAAGTTGTCCTGCGCCTTTCGACATCGTGATAGCCACATTATCGCCGGGCTGAACCCCGCACTCGATTAACCTGCTCGCGCCACGGCGGGCATAGTCTGTCAGCTCATAATAATTCCACTGATAACGCATGTCCGTTACCGCCAGCGCCTGTGGCTGTTGCAGAGCGATACGGAAAATGCCTTCATGCAGCAAGCCTTCGGGAATGGGGGCACCGGTGGCGTTGACCCGTTCGCGTATCGCGCGCTGGCGGGCGGGCATCATATCTGCAAACGGCTTTTGCCAGGCGCTTTCGTCATCGCAGAGTTGGTTAATCAACTGGCAGTAGGCGTCGAACAACGTTTCGACTAACGCCGGAGGGAACAGCGCGTCATTGCTGTCCCATTGCAGCCAGACCTCGCCGTGATGCTCGAACGCCAGATGATCTATCCAGACCTGCGGCGTTTGCGAGATGCCCCATTCCGGCTCGCCCAACGGCGATTCTGCGCGGCTGCTGTAGAGGGAACGTCCCAGATTGCTGGTAAATACCACCGGGGCACCGTGGGGGTAGCGCTGCTGGCGTTTGAGTTCACGGAGTAATTCGACGCCGGACCAGTGACGATGCTCCCAGTCCTCCGTAAACGTGAGCTGGTTTTTACGCGCCAGGTTGCTGACGGTATCGCCATCGCAGGCGGTATCCAGCAGAAGAATATTGGTGAAATCGGCAAGCATCGCGCCAACTGCCGGGTGCAACGGCTGGCGGTCGAATAAGGTGATGTTAAGCAGCAGACGCGTCAGGCCGCCCCAGCGAGCCAGCACGGCAGAAAAACAGGTCGCCAGCGCCATTGTCGGCGTCACGCCATACTCGCCGGCCCGGTTGCTAAAGGCGTGCCAGCGTGTTGCCGGGACAATCATGCGGCGCCGGGTATTACGGACTTCGCGCAGTGTGGCGGGTTCGCAGGCCAGCGGCAAGACGGGTGCGGGGGGAAGCGTCGATGCTTTCGCCAGCCAGTAAGCGCGTGCGTTGTCTCTCAGTGGTTGATTGATCTTCTGCTGGTGCAGCAAATACGAACGGAAATCATAGCGGGTGTCGATAGCCGACAGCGATTCTCCGGCCAGCAGGGCGTTAAGCTCATCGAAGAAAAGCGTAAAGCTGGAGGCATCCATAATCAGCAGGTCAATATTGACATGGAGGCGGTGGCGATTGTCCGGCAAGAGCGTCAACTGAAAATCAAACGTTTCGCCGATTTCCACGCGTAAAAGACGGTGGCTCAGGCGCTGGCGCAGTACTTCCAGATAGGCCTGACGGCTTTCAGCGTCGTTATGGCGTAAATCATGAACGGTGACGCCGTTCCAGTAAGGTTGCGGTAGCCAGACCTGCTGCCCGTCGGGGCGAAAGGCGATATGCAGCATTGGGTGGCGTTGCAGCAAGGTCGTGATGGCCTGCTCCAGTTGCAACGCCGTCAGACAATGGCCTTCAAACTCCTGATACAGGTGGCAACCCACGCCGCCAAGCGTCTGCCCCGGCATGCGGCCCGTCAGGTAGGCGTGCTGTACCGGCGTCAATGGGAAGGGGGTACTTTCGGTCATATTCGGCCAGGATGATTCGTCGGGCAGCGTTTCTTCTTCCGCGTTCTCCGGCGACCGGCTGAGCATTAACTGGTTCCATGCCGCCAGCGTGGGGGCGGCATACAGCTCGCGAAGGGTAAGGCGGTAGCCATTTTTACGAAACCAGTGTAACCATCTCATCAACCTTATGGAATCCAGGCCGGCCTGGATCAGATTGCTCTCTTCATGTAACTGCTGCGGCGTTAAATTCAGTTCCTGTATAAGCCGCTCGCGTAATTGTTGGTAATCAGCCGCGTGGCGGTTGTCCGGTAACAGCGAATCCTGAGATGGTGCGCCAGAAATCATTCTTCCTCCTGATGGCACGTCTTACCGAAAAGCATTGTTAATATGAGAATAATAATTATTAACAATTGGACGCTACCCGAAACGGGTTTATTTATGCCCGTTTCGGGTTGGTAACAGGCGGAAAGAACAGAGGCCCGGATGGGGTATCCGGGCCTCTGTCTGGGAGGCGTTTATGGGGGCGCGACCCAGGTTACATCACGCGTTTAAAGGTCGAAGGGGTTACGCCAAACTGTTTCTGGAAGGCGGTAGAGAAATGGCTGGCGTTGGCATAGCCCAGATCGGCCGCCACCGTCATGACGGAGGTATTGCCGTTGGCCAGGCGTCTTCTGGCTTCCTGCATTCGTTCAGCCTGAAACAGGCCATAGACGCTGTTGTTGAACAGAACGCGGAAGCCTCGCTTAATTTTGAGAACGCTCAGACCGGACTCTCTGGCCAGCTCCGCGACGCCCGGCGCTTGCGTCAGATCAGCCAGCAGCAGATCCTTCGCCCGCAGCAGTTTCTGGCGTTCCATCGGGTTGAAGTGGCAGGAGAGGCAACTGGCGTCTTCGCGATGTTCATCCAGCACCAGACTGAGCATGACCAGACTTTGCCCCTGCAACCATAGCGTCGACGGCTTTTGTTCATGGCTGAAGCCGCCGTGCATGCGCATCAGCGCGTGACGCAAAGTCTGAGCCGTTAAGTGGGTTTCAGCATTACAACGCTGCTGCTGGCAACAGCATTGGGAGTCGATCTTATTCTTAATGACCGCGTTAATATCCGGCACCCACAGCGCGAGGGTTTCAGGGCTGAAGGAAAGGGTAATGCTCTCGAATCGGCCACAATAGGAGGCGCTGCCGCGGCAGTCTGGTGTATGGGTAATGTAATGGCGATTGCGCGCAAGCTCCCAGTCGGTGTGGCGCCTGAGTCCCTGAATTGCAAAGCGTGATGTGCCTTCCAGGATGCACGAGAAGTTAATCCTGCCCAGATCGTCGTGTAGCTGCAACGTCTCAGGCCGCGCAAAATGGCCCCTCCAGAGCAAAATATCCATACCTTCCTGCAACGAACAGCGCAGCAGTTCACACTGAGCAGGAATATTGCCATCGTTTGCAGGTTTCCCAACCACCAACTGGTGAATAGAGATTTCAGATTGCGTTTGCGGTGACTCCGTCATGACCTGGTTATCTCCCTGTGGCTTAGACCAATGCGGGCATATACCCGTCATATTTCAAGTTGCATGTGCGTTGGCTACGGGTTACTCGGCCCATCTCTGGGCCTCGCCCGCCCTTACGGGCCGCCGCAAGCGGCGTTCAAATCTGCTCCAGACAGATTTGTCACTCACCCCAGTCACTTACTTCTGTAAGCTCCTGGGGCTTCCCTCGCTTACCGCCTTCCTGCAACTCGAACTATTTAGGGTATAAATAGAACCGAATGGGGTAGAAGAGTTATTGATAATGCTTATTATTCACATTAATTCTCAGAACGCCACCCTGAATTGTCGTTTTTGGCGTCCGTAAAAATTCATCAGGAAATTCAGTCACTCCCATGTCATCTCAATCATCCAATACTGAATCGCTGTCCCGATTTCCTCTCTGGCAGGTGATTACACCGGTTCGCCGGAAGGTTATTTTAGCGATGGCGCTGGCGGGGCTGGCGGCATTAACCAGCCTGGGAGCGCTCCTTTTTCTGGCGTGGAGCCTGCGCGACCTTCGCGCGACGCCTGACGCTATTCCGGCCTGGCCGCTGGGCGGCGTGATCGGCTGCGTGGTCTTAACTTTTGTTCTGCGCTTGCAGGCGTTCAACACCTCTCATTACGCGGCTTTTCATCTGGAGAATATTCTGCGCAGCAGGTTAGCCCGTAAAGCATTGCAGCTTCCGCCTGGCGTGTTACAGCAAATGGGGAGTGGGTCAGTGGCGAAAGTGATGCTGGATGACGTGAAGTCACTGCATATCTTTGTGGCCGACAGCACGCCGCTCTATGCCCGCGCGATCATCATGCCACTGGCGACAATCGTTATCTTGTTCTGGCTGGACTGGCGGCTGGCAATCGCGACGCTGGGGGTACTGGCGTTTGGCTCGGTTGTTCTCGTGCTTGCCCGCCAGCGTTCGGAAGATATGGCTCAGCGTTATCATAAGGCGCGCGAGCAGGTCAGTGCGGCGGTTATTGAGTTCGTGCAGGCCATGCCCGTGGTGAGAACGTTTGATAGCGGCAGCACCAGTTTTTTGCGCTATCAACGCGCCCTTGAAGAGTGGGTCGATGTGCTCAAAACCTGGTATCGCAAAGCCGGTTTTTCAGCGCGTTTTTCCTTCTCGATTCTGAATCCTCTCCCGACCCTGGTTGTCCTGATCTGGTCGGGGTACGGCCTGTTGCACTATGGCAGTCTCGATTTTACTGCGTGGGTGGCCGTTTTACTGTTGGGCAGCGGGATGGCCGAAGCCGTGATGCCAATGATGATGCTCAATAACCTGGTCGCGCAAACGCGTTTAAGCATTCAGCGTATTTATCAGGTACTCGCGATGCCGGAGTTATCGCTGCCGCTGTCCGACCAGCAGCCGAAAGAGGCGAGCATTACCTTTGAGCAGGTGAGCTTTCATTATCCGCAAGCGCGTACTGGCGCCGCGTTGCAGGAGGTAAGCTTTCATGTGCCTGCCGGGCAAATTGTGGCGCTGGTCGGGCCAAGCGGCGCCGGAAAAAGCACCGTGGCGCGCTTGCTGCTGCGTTACGCCGATCCAGACAAAGGCCATATCCGTATTGGCGGCGTGGATCTGCGCGATATGCAGACGGACACCCTGATGAAGCAACTCTCGTTTGTGTTTCAGGACAACTTCCTTTTTGCCGACACGATAGCCAATAACATTCGTCTGGGCGCGCCGGATACGCCGCTGGAGGCGGTAATAGCGGCGGCCAGAGTGGCGCAGGCCCATGATTTTATTAGCGTGTTGCCAGAAGGTTACAACACGAGAGTCGGGGAACGCGGGGTATTTCTCTCCGGTGGCCAGCGGCAGCGTATCACTATTGCCCGGGCGATTTTGCAGGATCGCCCCATCCTGGTGCTCGATGAGGCGACGGCGTTTGCTGACCCGGAAAACGAAGCGGCGCTTATCAAGGCGCTCGCGGCGGCCATGCGCGGCCGGACGGTCATCATGGTCGCGCATCGTCTTTCAATGGTGACTCAGGCCGATGTGATATTGCTGTTTTCCGACGGACAGCTCAGGGAAATGGGGAACCATACGCAACTGTTGGCGCAGGGCGGCCTGTATCAACGGCTCTGGCAACACTATCAGCAGGCGCAGCATTGGGTGCCGGGTGGAACACAGGAAGAGGTGGTGGAAAATGAAAGACAATAATCCTGCGGATAACCTGGCCTGGCGCGTCATCTGGCGCCAGCTTATCTCCAGCGTTGGCAGTCAGGCCAGGATGCTGAGGCGCAGTATGCTGGCGCTGTTGCTGGCAGCATTCATGCAGGGGATTGCCTTTGCCTGTCTTTATCCGATCATTGATGCGCTGTTACGGGGAGACGCGCCGCAACTCCTTAACTGGGCTGTGGCCTTCAGCGTTGCCACTATTGTGACGCTGGCGCTACGCTGGTATGGCCTGGGCTTTGAATACCGTGGTCATCTGGCGCAGGCCACCCATGAGTTGCGCCTGCGACTTGGCGAGCAATTACGCCGCGTGCCGCTGGAGAAGCTCCAGCGCGGCAGGGCGGGCGAGATGAATGCCTTGCTGCTGGGCAGCGTGGATGAAAACCTCAATTATGTTATTGCGATAGCCAATATTTTGCTGCTCACCATTATCACGCCGCTGACGGCGTCGCTGGCGACATTGTGGATAGACTGGCGGCTGGGGCTGGTGATGTTGCTGATCTTCCCTCTGCTGGTGCCGTTTTATTACTGGCGCCGCCCGGCGATGCGGCGACAAATGCAGACGCTGGGGGAAGCGCACCAGCGACTGAGTGGCGATATCGTTGAATTTGCTCAGGGGATGATGGTATTGCGCACCTGCGGCAGCGATGCCGATAAAAGCCGGGCGCTGTTGGCGCATTTCAATGCGCTGGAAAACTTGCAGACCCGCACTCACCGTCAGGGCGCTGGCGCGACGATGCTGATCGCCAGCGTCGTGGAGTTGGGCCTACAGGTGGTGGTGTTATCCGGGATCGTCTGGGTGGTGACGGGCACTCTGAATCTCGCCTTTCTGATTGCCGCCGTTGCGATGATTATGCGCTTCGCAGAACCGATGGCGATGTTTATCAGCTACACCTCGGTTGTGGAACTGATCGCCAGCGCCCTGCAACGGATTGAGCAGTTTATGGCGATAGCACCGCTTCCCGTCGCAGCGCAAAACGAGATGCCGGAACGTTACGATATCCGCTTTGACAACGTCAGCTATCGCTACGAAGAAGGCGACGGTCACGCGCTTAATAATGTTTCTTTGACGTTCCCGGCAGCCAGTATGAGCGCGCTGGTGGGTGCCTCCGGCGCAGGCAAAACCACGGTCACTAAACTGTTAATGCGCTATGCCGATCCGCAGCAAGGGCAGATTTCTATTGGCGGCGTCGATATTCGCCGCCTGACGCCGGAACAGCTCAATAGCCTGATTTCTGTTGTTTTCCAGGATGTCTGGCTGTTTGATGACACGCTGCTGGCGAATATCCGTATCGCGCGCCCACAGGCGACGCGACAGGAGGTGGAAGAGGCCGCCCGCGCGGCGCAGTGCCTTGAGTTTATTTCCCGTCTTCCGCAAGGCTGGCTGACGCCATTGGGGGAGATGGGTGGCCAGCTATCGGGCGGCGAGCGCCAGCGGATTTCCATTGCCAGAGCGTTATTGAAAAACGCGCCGGTCGTCATTCTCGATGAACCGACCGCCGCGCTGGATATTGAAAGCGAGCTGGCAGTGCAAAAAGCGATCGATAACCTGGTTCACAACCGGACGGTGATTATCATCGCCCACCGTTTATCCACCATCGCCGGGGCCGGAAACATTCTGGTGATGGAGGAGGGACAGGTGGTTGAGCAGGGTACTCATGCGCAATTGCTCTCCCGTCATGGACGTTATCAGGCGCTGTGGCAGGCGCAAATGGCCGCGCGCGCGTGGCGCGACGAAGGGGTTTCCGCGTCTGGAGAGTGGGTGCATGAGTGATGTTCAGTCGAATGTTAAACCGCTGACGTTGACGACCGGGCGAGTGATTTTTGCTATTGCCGGCGTCTATGTGACGCAGAGCCTGGTATCGGCGCTGTCTATGCAGTCCTTACCCGCGTTGGTGCGCGTTGCTGGCGGTTCGCTGGCGCTTGCCGGTGCGACAACCCTGTTTATGCTGCCCTGGGCGCTGAAGTTTATTTGGGCGCCGTGGATCGAACGCTGGCGGCTTCCGCCCGGTAGCCCGGAACGCCGTTCCCGCATGTTAATCCTGCGTGGTCAGGTCGCGCTAGCGGCGATCCTGACGATTGCCGCAGCGATTGGCTGGTTCGGGCGAGAACGGGGATTTCCCGATACGCAAATCGTCGCGTTATTTGTTCTGTTTATGGTGGCAGGTACGGTCGCCTCCACCATCGATATCGCCAGCGACGGCTTTTGCGTCGATCAACTGACCCGTGCGGGTTACGGCTGGGGAAACAGCGTGCAGGTCGGCGGCAGCTATCTGGGAATGATGTGCGGCGGCGGGGTGTTCCTGATGCTGTCGGCAGCATCCGGCTGGCCTGTCGCCATGCTGATGATGGCGGTGCTGATTATGGCGCTGTCACTCCCGCTGTGGCGCATTACGGAGCCGACGCGAACAGAGACTATCCCGCATGTTCCGGCGTTAGGTTATGCGCTAAGGAGGAAACAGGCGCGCCTGGGCTTATTGCTGGTATTGATGCTGAATTCAGGCATGCGGTTTGTGCTGCCTCTTCTGGCGCCGCTGTTGTTGGATCATGGGTTAAGCATGTCCGCGTTGGGCGCGCTGTTTAGCGGCGGCAATATTGCAGCGGGCATAGCAGGAACGCTGGCCGGTGGATTGCTGATGAAATACACCTCACCCGGCAGAGCGCTGTTGACGGCTTATGGCGTCCAGGGGATCGCGCTGCTGGCGGTGGTGATGACGCTCATGATGGCGCCGGGTCATCTGTTGCTGCCGATTCTCCAGTGTCTGGTCATTGTCCAGTCCATTTCGCTGGCCTGCGCGCTGGTCTGTCTTTACGCCACGCTGATGTCGCTTTCATCGCCTTTGCAGGCCGGTGTCGACTTCACCCTCTTTCAATGTACTGACGCGGCAATCGCCATTCTGGCAGGCGTTATCGGTGGCGTTGTTGCTCAACATTTTGGCTATGCGGCCTGCTTCCTGTTTGCCGGGGCATTCACGTTGCTGGCGGCGTGGGTCGCTTATATCCGGCTGCATTCGGCAAGAGAACTGATGACAAGCGCAATTGATTGATCCGGGAATAACACAGAGAGGTAAGGGATGAAAATCAGTGAATTTTTACACCTGGCGTTACCAGAGGAACAATGGCTGCCGACGATTTCTGGCGTTTTACGCCAGTTCGCAGAAGAAGAGTGTTATGTCTATGAGCGCCAACCCTGTTGGTATTTAGGCAAAGGGTGCCAGGCACGGTTGCACATTAATGCCGACGGAACGCAGGCGACATTTATTGATGATGCCGGGGAGCAACAATGGGCGGTGGATTCCATTGCCGACTGCGCGCGTCGTTTTATGGCGCATCCTCAGGTGAAAGGACGTCGGGTATATGGACAGGTTGGGTTCAACTTTGCGGCGCATGCGCGGGGGATTGCCTTTAACGCCGGGGAGTGGCCGCTACTGACGTTAACCGTTCCCCGTGAAGAACTTATTTTTGAAAAGGGAAATGTCACCGTTTATGCGGACTCCGCCGACGGGTGCCGACGTCTGTGCGAGTGGGTGAAAGAGGCCGGTACAACGACGCAGAACGCACCACTGGCGGTGGATACCGCTCTCAATGGTGAGGCGTATAAACAACAGGTTGCACGCGCCGTTGCGGAGCTCCGCCGTGGCGAGTATGTCAAAGTGATTGTCTCGCGCGCTATTCCCCTGCCATCGAGGATTGATATGCCCGCCACGCTGTTATACGGGCGGCAGGCAAACACGCCTACGCGTTCGTTTATGTTCCGTCAGGAAGGACGCGAAGCGCTGGGCTTTAGCCCGGAACTGGTGATGTCAGTGACGGGCAATAAAGTGGTTACTGAACCGCTTGCGGGCACCCGCGATCGCATGGGAAACCCGGAGCATAATAAGGCGAAAGAGGCAGAACTGCTGCACGACAGTAAAGAGGTGCTTGAGCATATCCTTTCTGTCAAAGAAGCTATCGTCGAACTGGAGGCCGTTTGCCAGCCGGGCAGCGTGGTGGTTGAAGATTTAATGTCGGTTCGCCAGCGCGGCAGCGTTCAGCATCTGGGGTCTGGCGTGAGCGGTCAGCTTGCGGAAAACAAGGATACCTGGGATGCGTTTACCGTGCTGTTTCCGTCTATTACCGCCTCAGGCATCCCTAAAAATGCTGCTCTGAACGCGATTATGCAAATTGAGAAGACGCCGCGAGAGCTTTATTCCGGCGCAATCCTGCTGTTGGACGATACGCGCTTCGACGCGGCGCTAGTTCTGCGTTCCGTATTTCAGGACAGCCAGCGCTGCTGGATACAGGCGGGGGCGGGAATCATCGCGCAATCTACGCCGGAACGCGAACTGACGGAAACCCGGGAAAAATTAGCGAGCATTGCGCCCTATTTAATAGCGGCAGAGCAGGGGTAGTCAGGCGAGATTGTCCGCCCTGGGAGTCAGTGGCTGGTTATTTAATGTGAAGTGCAGCGTTATAACAAAAATCCACGCAATTGCGTGGATTTAATTGGTTTTTGCGAGCGTTATGAGATTCAGCGAAACCTCATGAGACAACAAATTAGACGTTGAATACGCAGATACTGCGCTAAAACATATCATTGCCCCTATCACTGAGCGTGTACGCCTACGTTTGGAAGTTCTATCGCAAGGAAATGCAGCATGACAATGAGTTGGCTAGAAACAGTTGCTAAGAACGTAGGAATATCAGTTACCGAAGCGGAAGAGCGTCTCCAAAAGCGGGGGATCTTTTCTGACAAAACAATTAGGCCTACCCCAAAATTAACAATTACCGGTATTCGATTTAAAGGCTATAAAGTTGGTAAAGTCACAGGGGCATTTAGTTTTAGCTGGCAGGATTTAAGTACTGGGGTATGGGCTGTTACAAGTTTTGGTGGCACAAATAAATCCAATCTTGTTGGCAAATCAAGTGTATTGGAAATCATTCTTTGGTGCTTGCGAGGTGAAGTCAAGGGACTTCAAGAGGATGTCCGTAGTTGGCTTTCTTGGGTGCAACTCACTTTCCAGCTTGATATGCGTCCACATACCATCGAATTCGCAGTCAATAATAAGCAACCGAATGGGGAACTGAAAACTACGAGGCCAAATGGAGATTGCGAAACCATTGCCCGATTTAGTAGTGATGAAGGTTTTGCCGCAGTCATGTCTAGTTTCATGATGAATGTTTTTGATCTCCAGCCTATATCTTCACGTAAAAATAATGATGTAGGTGGCAGTACTGTCATTCATGGATGGTCAGCATTATCCGGCGCGCTCTATTTTGGCGGGGAACATAAATCGTTGCTCGGTGATGTTTTGATGTCTGGGCTACCGGGACGTATGTTGCAATTGTACGTTGGAATGCCTTGGGCTAGTACCCTAATACAGTCTGTAACAGCAAAGAAAGAAATAGATCAGCAAGCCGCATACCTCGCTCGTGAGCATACTTCACTAATGACCCTAGAAGAGAAAGCATTAGTGCGAGTATCTACTCATCTCGAACAGGCTCGTAGTGATCTTGTTAAAATCACTGACAAACGTGTGAGTGTTTCTACGCTTGATGAACTCATGGATAAAGTACGAACGCTTACCAAGCAAGTTTTAGATAGTGAGCACATAGCTGCTAAAGCGTTAACCGAAATGACAGCACTTCGAAGCTCATCAGATGGGGTTAGGATCCTTGCCCTTTAAGACGAGGAGAATGCAAGTTTGTGATAATACGATGAATCCATATGTGATGAACCTTTGCTTGAAGCTGATAAAGCGGACATAATACTTACTAGGTGAGTCCCATCAAAATGAAGGGCATATTGCTCCCAAACTATTCCGCTTTCTTTGGGGAGGGGAGTATTAACATCGATATAAATTATTAGGATAAGTAAATGGCCGTTTTTTTTGATTTTGATAGAGATATAGTAATTCATGAATACCACCGGATAAGCAAATACTATATATCCAGTAGCACCTATCGACAAGTGAAAGGCACCGGGTTACCTGCAAATTCAACGGAAATCCCCCCACCAAAAGAAAAAGCTCCCAATGGCATGGTGTATATATTTAACGGTAATGCCTGGGATTTGGCACAGGACACATTCTCACGACCTAACATTAAGGAAGTTAACTATGCGTACACAGGCGAAAGACCATTAGAGATGGTAATCGAGAGGATAGATTTTCCATTTTCTTATTTTCCGCAATACAATGATGTTGTAGATTACATATCATCAGGTCTAAAAACTTTGCATCTATCATTCAATTATGTTCGCATACAGAAAAAATACCTGTATATCATTGGATTATTTGATTCAGCAATATCAGAGAATAACCCACTCACATTTCCAGAGAAAATTTTCGATTATAAGGTAGAATCTGAGTTTTTTGTTGCGATGATAAGGTCATTTTTTGATGAAATGGTCCAACTGACATACCTATTGATTAACGAAGTGAGTGACAATTTAATTGACAGCATTGGTTTGTTAATCCGTGATAAAAATAAAAACAAAGAGTGTTATGATATATTCTTTGGTGATGACGATGTCTATATCAAAGATGGTAGTGACTACTTGGTCACAATAAACGATCTTTCTAACTCAATAAAACACTCCTCACTGCATTACGAGTCGTATTCGTCTTATCCTCTTTCACCAAACATACTTTCTTTTTATAAAAAGAATAACGCATTCAAAAGTAATGATGTAGTTATACACAATCATAATGTTGTCGATATATTTTTAGGGTTCAAAGATAATTTTCATAGGATTATTAAAAATCAACAGACTTATGTATCGAGAAACACTTAGGAAACCCAGACCATCACTGGCTCTGTCTTGACCTGCCCCCATTGATTAAGACATTGTAATATCAGTAATGTCCGCTTCTGGCACGAAACGGAAGCGCCTGATGGACCGAGGGGGCCGCTGTGAGCGAGGAGCGGAAGTTCACAGTTGATCTCACACCCAAATAGTCGCATTACTAACATTGCTGCGTGTTAATCAATAGGGAGCAGGTCACTCTTATTTTCTTGATAAGCTTTGTATAGTATGAATAAACCTTACAAAATTATGAAGAAGCTCGTGATTTTCCTTTGATATACCATCTGGATCAAAGTGCATCACGTCGTTACGAATTATTCTGACCTTGTCGAGCTCTTTAGTAAAGATTTTCTTATCTATTTGAAGTTCGGTTTTTTTCCACAATTCTGGATTTTCAAAAAGTCGTATATATTCCCCAAAGGTTAAATCTGCGACCGACTCTATAACCCGTTCGCTGTCAGATGGATTAACGATGCTAACAAGCTCATCTTTCGTAAATTTTCCATCTATCAGCTTACGAATATGATTTTCGATTTCAGATAGTAAAAGAAAAGGTTCTGACAACTGTCTGAACTGAGAACTAAGATCGGTAGTAGTTATAATCCCACTAATTCTTTGATCAGAAGATCGCACTAATACGTAAGCATACTCAATAATTCTAGGTAGTGCAGAAAAAATAGAGTCACTGGCGTTTATTTCCCTGTGTGGCTTCATATAATCACGTACAACCGCAGATTCGGATTTGGTCAACGCTAGTATTGGAGCAATGCTTTCCCAACTAATAACACCTTTAACATCTCGCTCGCTGGTCATAACGGGTAGTTGAGAGTAGTCATGCCGCAACATCAATGTGATGGCTTCTGTTAATGTAGCGTCAGGTTTCACGGTCACTAGCTTAACATCCGATGCTTCGAGTCGACTAACACGGAAGGCTGGCTCGGAAACTGCACTGGAAATTAGTTCATCATGCGGCTGAAATACTGTTTCAGGTGTAGCCAATTCGGCGTTACTTGATTCGGTTGCTTCGTCTAAGCATTCACCTGCTTCATGGGGCGTTGCGTCATTCCCCGGAGGTGCATAGATAGTAATTTTTGCATCCAGCGGCACACTATCAAAATCAGGTTCGGTTTTAACTCCTAAGCATTTCTAATGCTTTGCGAATTTTGTACGCAACCATGTAGCCTCGACGCTCTGCGCCAAACCAGATTATGAATTCTCGCACTGATATTGGGTTTGAGGACATACCGTCTTTTAGTTCACGAAGGATTTCGTTAAGTCTTTCTCGATTTTCTACTGCCATAAAATTTTCTCCATGTAGGTTGTCGGCTACTGTTAGCTTTCAGTCTTGATTCAGGCTTCTCACGCTTTTTTTTAAATCTGGACAACGAGGCTGCATTGACTTTTTCAGCTCACCTCAGATTGCACCATCCCATACACATAGCTCAGACTCCTAATGTTCAGTATAAGGAGGCCAGAATACGAATTGCCCTTACCGCTAGTGCCAGCGCGTTGAGTTTAGTAGATGCCTTATTTATTTAGAATTTGATAAAAATACAAGACTCGGACAACAAGCTGCAATATTAATCGTTATTTTTCCACTCGAGGCTCACTGTCCGTTTCTGGCACGGAGCGGACAGGGCTGTAGGTTGCCACGTCCGTTCGAAACGAAGAACGGACATTAATGTCTGATTTAAGCCGACCCGTGAAGCGGATCAGGCTTGAATTAATCGTTAGTCATTATGTGAGATAGGCTTAATTCCATTTGCCCACTCATCTTCATTCATCTGGAGCTGATGTGAGTTTTTCTCAATGTGCAGCCCAAATTTCTTGAAGAACACAGCATCTATTTGCCTAAGCGCATACGTATTTGTTCGAATAAAAAAATCAGTATGTTCGTTGATATCGGCACTTCCACCAGTGGAGGCGGCCCAAATTTTTATGAAAGATTCTAATCTGAAATAGTTTTTCTTTTCTTTTTCGGATAGTGCATTAATCAGAAAATTAATTCTATCAATAGTTGTTCTGCCGTACTCTGTAAGCTCTTTCATTTTATCACTCTTGGTAATTATTCATATGGCTAACATTTAATCAATGGAAAGCACCCTACTCAAAAAGACTTTCCATTTTCGGAAGTTCAATATATATAATATTATGTTTTTTGCATAAGTAGCAATAAGTTATAGGTACAGATTAAGCTCTCTTAAGCGATAAATACGAATTAACTTTTCTACAAAAAATGGAAATATTCAGGTAACAACTGGATGTAATTACAAGGCTAATAGTTTGGCGAGAAGTTAGGAATATCCGCTTCTGGCACAGGGCTGCTGTTGCAGCCCTGACAACCTTAGACTTCAATCGATTCAGAGATCTCTAACGCATCATCGACTTCAATGCCCAGATAACGGACTGTGCTTTCCAGTTTCTTATGGCCCAACAAAAGATGGATCACCCGGAGATTCTTGGTTTTCTTGTAGATTAGGTAAGGTTTTGTTCTTCTCATGGAATGTGTGCTGTAAAGCGATGCTTCGAGACCAAGATTTTCTACCCATCCATGAAAAATTCGGCTGTATTGCCGGGTTGAAATGTGCTGGTTAGTTCCGACCCGAGACCAAAACAAGAAGTCTTTACTGTGCAAATTGCTAAATTTTATCAATGCAGCAACAGCTTCTCTTGTCCCTTTAGTTATCTCAAATTGCACAGGGCTACCGGTTTTCTGTTGCAACACCGTTGCTCTGCTTGAAACAGAGCATACCATATGCAACATCAGATACTTTGAGTTTGACCAGATCACAGCCTCGAAGCTTACTGTCCAGGGCCATATTGAACAGAGCTAAATCACGTGTTTTACCTTCCAGTTCAAGCCGGATTCGGATCCCCCAGATATGAGATATCTGAAGTGGTCTTTTTTGGCCGATGATACGGTCTTTGTTCCACGGTGACATATTCATACTCAAATCTCCTGCAATATTGGAGATTTGAGTATGGTTGTCCCTTACGAGCGAGGAACGGACATTACTAACAGCATTCTGTGTGAATCACCAGGCAACAGGTCAGCGCCACTACCCTATATAATCGCTAACGATGATAAGTATAATTATATAAGTCTTTGCCCTTATCTTTTGGATAAAAGTGTTGAAGTTTCACGAAAATAATGATAAATAAAAAAGTAGTAATGATAATGGATTTAATTATGGAATGGAGATTTTTAGGTTCTCTATCAGAGGCTAGGAAATCTGGCTGTAGCGGAGTTTATCTTATTGTCCATAAAGGACTTTTCAGCCGTGTGGTTTACGTTGGGGTAAGTTGTAATGTAGGTAGAAGGATAACCGAACATTACGACGGTTATCTGAGAGGAAATCGAACAATTTACGACGCGGGTCACGACGACGACGTTTATCGCTTCATGTCAGCTTATAAAATTCATAACCACACAAAATACTATCAAGCCTTGGCGAAGGATTATAAGATATGGGCATCTACCACATTGTATTCTGATTTGCCGAAAAACATGCTAGCAAAAAGCCAAACCTTTGATACTGATTGGCAGAACATTGCATTAGAAAAATATATTCCTCAACTGGTAGTATGGGCCCTTCCAATGGCAAAGTACTGTTATTCAAATGCAAGTAGGATTGAAAGTGTAATCCAATCAAAGCTCATTAAATCTTTTGATTTGAGAGGTTTTTTTAATATAAAGAAATTAAGCATATTGGGTAAAATTGAATATCCCCATATGGAAAAGGTCAAAGTTTTCATTATTGGCACACCTGATTTAGACCCGGCATCCCAGCTTATTTTTAGCAATCTATATAACAAAAAAACTGATGGCAACTTCTGTAAAGAGTTCCGTTCACAATTTAAAAGCGAGATTTTTCAGAGGGAAAGTGAAACTCAGAGAAAGCGAACTATCAGGGAACATAAGGTATCTCTTTATGAAAATTATGGCAAGCCTTGGACTTTAAAGGAAATGGAAAAACTTAGAGTCATGCTTGTCGATTTTGATTTGTCCCCGACACAAATATCTGAGTATCTAGGAAGAGAGCCGCGCTCTATATCTAAAAAAATAAGCGAAAATGATAAAGTTACTAATTATAAATGGCGAGAGAGCGTCGGCTGGTTGTGACGTTACGTTTTGATTGAAATAACCTCCATTTTGCAAAGTCCGCTCTTGGCACAAAGTGGACCCTGAAGAATGAGTTCTATCCTCGTGGTTCACTAAGTGCAGTAAGTTCTACTCGAATTCAGCTACCCATTTGTCCAACATATCTGCCCATTCCTGCATCATAACCTTTCGCTCATCAAGATAAGTTGCATGGTTGTATGTGCGACGAACATTGTTGGTATCAGCGTGTGCAAGTTGGGCCTCAATAGCATCAGGTCGATAGCCCATTTCGTTTAAACGCGTACTTCCTGTAGTTCGGGTAGCATGGGGACTATAAATGCCACTCCATCCGAGGCTTTTAAGTAGCTGGCGCAGCGAGTGCGATGTCATTGGCCCTAGCGGATTATCTCTGCCCGGGAAAAGGTGCTGCCGATGCCCGGTTAACCCCTGTAGTGTTCTGAGCATTTTGACAGCTGAAGGGTAGGGGAATAACGTGTTCTCTGCGGGCTTTCATTCGCGCTGCCGGAATGGTCCATAGGGCGTTATTAAGATCGAATTCTGTCCATTCTGCTTCGGTGGCTTCTGCAGGACGCGCCAATGTCCACCACATAAGCCACATGCAATAGTTAACCTGATACGAGCCACGACTATTGTCAAAACAGCTTAGTAACTTTCCGATTTGCTGAGGATTTAGTGCCTGTTTGTGCTGTGTCTTATTAGCCGGAAGGGCCTTGCGGATCTTATCTAACTGGCGAGCCTGTGTCGGGCTAACTCCATCCGCGACTTGTTTACGCGCTTGCTCACATTTTTCGCGAGCTTCGGCAAGTTTGACCGTTGGGTACTCACCCAACGCGAACATGCTGGATTTGCCGCTGAGTTTAAACCGATAGCGCCATGCCTTTTTGCCGTTGGGTTTCACTTCGAGGTAGAGACCATTGAAGTCATTGAGTCGATAGAGTTTTTCTTTCGGCTTAGCAGTGCGGCATTGCATATCAGTGAGCATAGCGAGTCCTTGTCTATTTCTTATACCGCTATTGTACTCACTTAAAATGAAGATGGAAGAATGTTGTACTCATCAATGTACTCATTTTTGACAACGTTTTTACGAGATGAGTTGAGACGTTATGAAATGAAAAATCCACGCAATTGCGTGGATTTAATTGGTTTTTGCGAGCGTTATGAGATTCAGTGAAACCTCACGAGACAACAAATTTTATTTAGACGTTGAACAGGAAGTTCATCACATCGCCATCTTTAACGATGTAATCTTTCCCCTCTGCTCGCATCTTACCGGCTTCTTTCGCGCCTTGTTCACCTTTATAGGTAATGAAGTCGTCAAAGGCGATAGTTTGGGCGCGGATAAAGCCTTTTTCGAAGTCAGTATGGATTTTACCCGCTGCCTGCGGCGCGGTTGCGCCAACCGGAATGGTCCATGCGCGAACTTCTTTCACGCCGGCGGTGAAGTAGGTCTGGAGGTTCAGCAGACGATAACCTGCGCGAATAACGCGGTTCAGTCCTGGCTCTTCCAGTCCCAGTTCTGCCATGAACTCATCGCGCTCTTCATCATCCAGCTCAGCAATATCGGCCTCGACGGCGGCACACACCGGAACCACGACCGAACCTTCTTTCGCGGCGATTTCGCGAACCTGGTCCAGATACGGGTTATTTTCAAAACCGTCTTCATTGACGTTAGCGATATACATCGTCGGCTTCAGTGTCAGGAAGCTTAAATAGCGGATAGCCGCTTTATCTTCGTCCGTCAGGTCCAGCGAACGCAGCATCCCCGCTTCGGCCAGGTGCGGCAGGCATTTCTCCAGCGCAGCCAGTTCCGCTTTGGCGTCTTTATCGCCGCCTTTTGCTTTCTTTTGCACGCGATGGATAGCGCGCTCGCAGGTATCGAGGTCAGCCAGCGCCAGTTCGGTATTGATAACATCAATATCTTCTGCCGGGTTTACTTTACCCGCCA
Source organism: Salmonella enterica subsp. diarizonae (assembly GCF_008692785.1). Taxonomy (GTDB): domain Bacteria; phylum Pseudomonadota; class Gammaproteobacteria; order Enterobacterales; family Enterobacteriaceae; genus Salmonella; species Salmonella diarizonae. The sequence continues at coordinate 27,406 of NZ_VXJV01000008.1, read as the reverse complement.
CGTGGATGATATTGTCGTTCTCAAAGCAGCGAACAACGTGACCGATAGCTTCGGTTTCACGGATATTGGTCAGGAACTGGTTACCCAACCCTTCGCCTTTGGACGCGCCTTTCACCAGACCGGCGATATCCACGAACTCCATCGTGGTTGGTAGAATACGCTGCGGTTTAACAATCTCAGCCAACTGGTCCAGACGCGGATCGGGCATCGGTACGACACCGGTATTCGGTTCGATGGTGCAGAACGGAAAGTTTGCCGCTTCAATACCGGCTTTTGTCAGCGCGTTGAACAGGGTGGATTTCCCAACGTTGGGCAGACCGACGATACCGCATTTGAATCCCATGATTTAACTCACCTTAATATCTTAATAATCAACCTGTTATAGAAAACAGATTGCAGAAATGGAAATAACTTCGCCTATTATACACGGCGTGCGGCAAAAATGCCGCACATCACTGGTTATTGCGCCTTAAAGGTATGCAAACGGCTTGTTGCTTTGGCCAGACCTTCTTTGAACCACATTTCCGTACAGCGTGCCGCTTCGTCAATAGCCTCATCAATTAATTTTTGTTCAGAAACAGGGGGCTTACCCAGTACGAAACCAACAACTTTATTTTTATCGCCTGGATGACCGATTCCAACGCGTAATCGATGAAAGTTGGGATTATTGCCCAGCTTGCTGATGATGTCTTTCAGACCATTATGGCCGCCGTGGCCGCCGCCAAGTTTAAATTTCGCGACGCCCGGTGGGAGATCCAGCTCATCGTGAGCGACCAGGATTTCGTCCGGCTGAATACGGTAAAAACTGGCCATTGCGCCAACTGCTTTACCACTGAGGTTCATGAACGTGGTGGGTACCAGCAGGCGAACATCTTCCCCTTCCAGCATGATGCGTGAGGTATAGCCAAAGAATTTAGGCTCTTCACGCAACGGCGCACGCAGACGCTCCGCCAGTAAATCGACGTACCATGCGCCTGCATTGTGTCGCGTCGCGGCATATTCCGCACCGGGATTCGCCAGACCAACAATCAATTTAATTGCCACGTTTTTTTGTCCTGAGTAGATCCATAACTGGCGCGTAGTTTACTGTCTGTCTGCCCGCTTGACAAAATACAGCGACACTCTGAAGTAAATTAAATAATTGCCAGTGAAAATTATTAAAAAAGTAAACTGTTCAGTGTGTTATTTGTAAAGTTTTGTTAAATGAAACTTTACATTTGTGATCGCACCCGCACTTACAAACGGCAGTGTTGTCTATACTTTACACATAAAGTTTAGGGGGATTTCCTTAAAACAACCCAAAAGTTCCGGAGGTGACATATGAAACGCAAAAACGCTTCGTTATTCGGTAACGTGCTGATGGGGTTGGGGCTGGCAGTGATGGTTGTCGGCGTTGGTTACTCTATTTTAAACCAATTGCCGCAGTTTAATTTGCCGCAATTTTTTGCACATGGCGCTGTACTCAGCATTTTTGTCGGTGCGGTTCTTTGGCTGGCGGGGGCTCGCGTAGGGGGGCATGAGCAGGTGAGCGACAAATACTGGTGGGTACGTCACTATGACAAACGTTGCCGCCGTAACGACAATCGTCGTCATAGCTAACCGGTTCAGGCCCGGTAAGCGTTATCGCCACCGGGCATTGCCCATTAACTGCTCAAGTCTGCTAACGCCGCTGTCCTGTTCGGGAAGAAGGTCAGACGGCCTGGAATGGGTTTGATACCGGCGCGCGCCATTGTGCGCAGTGGTTGGAACTCCAGGTTACTGATACGCAATTCGCAACCCTCCGGCAGACGTTTCACAAAACGCTGAAAAGCATCCAGCCCGCCTGCATCCAGCACTGGCACTGCATCCCATTTCAAAACCACGATACGTTTACCGTTAATACGCGACTCAAGCTCGGTAAACAGCCCTTCCGCCGCGGCGAAAAAGAGCGGACCGATAACGCGCAGCACCAGCACATCATCAGGCACATCGACATTGACCGGCGCAAGTCGTGTCATACGCGCAATACGGCGCATAAATAGCAGGGAGGCAAGAACAATCCCCACGCTGATGGCGATGACCATATCAAACAGTACCGTTAATGACATGCACAGCAGCATAACGATGATGTCATCTTTCGGCGCATGGCGTAACAGATCCACCACTTTATGGGCTTCACTCATATTCCATGCCACCATCAGCAGTAGCGCCGCCATCGCGGAAAGCGGCAGCCAGGAGAGTAGCGGAGCCAAGACCAGTAGCGCCAGAATGACCAGGATGGCGTGAATCACCGCCGAGACGGGAGAGGTTGCGCCAGCGCGGACGTTGGCGGCAGAGCGGGCAATCGCGGCGGTGGCGGTGATGCCGCCAAAGAACGGCGCGACCATATTCCCCAGCCCCTGGCCGATAAGTTCGCTGTTCGCTTTATGTTTGGTGCCGGTCATGCCGTCCAGCACGACGGCGCAGAGCAATGATTCGATTGCCCCCAGCATTGCCATCGAGAAGGCCGCCGGCAACAGCGCGCGCAGTGAATCCCAGCTTAGCGTGAAATCGGAGCCAGGAAGATTCCACGGCAGCACCAGTTGCGGCAGGAGCTGCGGGATGCCGTTGCCCCGGGTGCCGTCAGCCAGAACGTAGTGGAACTGTGAACCGATAGTCGCCACATTGCCGCCCAGCAGATTAACGATCCCCATCACGGCGCAACCGGCCAGCAGCGCGGGAAGATGTCCCGGCAGACGAATGCCGAGACGCGGCCAGAAAATCAACGTTCCCAGCGTCACCACGCCAATGGCGGCATCGCCAATATTGACGGTGGGCAACGCCATAAACAGCGCGCCGACTTTCTGCAAATAGTGCTCAGGCACATGTGCCATCTGCAGACCAAGAAAATCTTTAATCTGCATGGTACCGATGGTAATACCAATCCCTGAGGTAAAACCCAACGTGACCGACACCGGGATATATTCAATCAATCGCCCCAGTCTCGCCAGGCCGAAAAGGATCAGGAAGAAGCCCGACATCAGCGTGGCGACCAGTAGACCCGCCAGACCAAACTGTTGCGACACCGGATACAAAATCACCACAAACGCGGCGGTAGGGCCGGAAACGCTAAAGCGCGAGCCGCCGGTTAGCGCGATCACGATCCCGGCGACAGCGGAGGTATAGAGGCCATATTGCGGCGCAACGCCACTGCCAATTGCCAGCGCCATCGCCAGCGGGATAGCAATAATCCCGACGGTGATCCCGGCTATCACATCGCGGGTGAACCGGGAGGCGGTATATTTTTCTTTCCAGCAAGCATCGATGAGAGCGCGGAAAGGCATCACATGTGAGGAAAATAATTTGTTCACAATAATGTTTCATCCATGAGCGCATCATCTGTCAACTAAATGGCAGGTGAAGGAGGCATAAGTCATACAAAAGGGTATTACAGACAAAAAAACCCGCCGCAGCGGGTTTTAGATCCGGGTTCGATCAATGCTCGAACATGGCGGAAATCGATTCTTCGTTGCTGATACGGCGAATCGCTTCGGCCAGCATACCTGACAGGGTCAAGGTACGCACGTTCGGCAGCGCTTTGATTTCGTCGGTCAGCGGAATGGTGTCGCAGACAACGACTTCGTCAATGACGGAGTTGCGCAGGTTGTTTGCCGCATTGCCTGAGAAGATCGGGTGCGTCGCGTAAGCAAACACGCGTTTAGCGCCACGTTCTTTCAATGCTTCTGCTGCTTTGCACAGAGTACCGCCGGTATCGATCATATCGTCAACCAGCACGCAGTCACGGCCAGCGACGTCGCCGATGATGTGCATCACCTGAGAAACGTTCGCACGCGGACGACGTTTATCAATGATAGCCATATCGGTATCGTTCAGCAGCTTAGCGATAGCGCGGGCACGAACCACGCCGCCGATATCCGGGGAAACCACGATCGGGTTATCCAGATTCAGTTGCAGCATATCTTCGAGCAGGATTGGGCTACCGAACACGTTATCAACCGGAACGTCAAAGAAGCCCTGGATCTGTTCAGCATGCAGGTCTACGGTGAGAACGCGGTCAACGCCGACGCTGGACAGGAAGTCAGCGACAACTTTTGCGGTAATCGGCACACGGGCGGAACGTACGCGACGGTCCTGACGTGCATAGCCAAAGTAGGGGATAACGGCGGTGATACGACCTGCGGAAGCACGACGCAGGGCATCAACCATAACGACCAATTCCATCAGGTTGTCGTTGGTTGGGGCACAAGTGGACTGGATGATGAAAATATCACCACCGCGTACATTTTCGTTGATTTGTACGCTGACTTCGCCGTCGCTAAAGCGACCTACGGCGGCGTCGCCGAGAGAAGTGTACAGGCGGTTGGCAATACGTTGTGCTAGTTCCGGGGTGGCGTTACCAGCAAAAAGCTTCATATCAGGCACGAGAAGAACCTCAGGCATGCGTCCATTGGTGGAAAAGATTTGCCGAAAACTGTGCGGGCCAGGCAAAATCCTATCCAGGCGGTGTATTAAAGAGCGCGATGCAACGTCTGGAACAAGGTGACGTTGTCACCGAAGCTCAGCTTGCCCGGCTTACTCATCTTCATTCACGTTTCATGTGCGCTGGCATCGATGCCTCACACCAGTCAAATACGGCGTATATGACTGGCGACTCGTCATTTCGCCATCTTCCTGAAACCCGAATGCTTTAAAGTAACTCTCGATGCAATGGGGAGAGGTTGACACCCTTCGCCACAAAAGCATTGAGCCATTCCGGGGCTTGCTCAAGCACCTGGCGAGCACAAGACTCTGTATCGAATTCAGCAAAGACACAGGCCCCTGTCCCAGTCAGGCGCGACGGCGCGTATTCTAACAGCCAGGAAAGCGCCGCATCAACCTCGCGAAAACGTTTTCTTGCGATAACCTCGCAATCATTGCCGAATTCACATTTTAGTAACGTATCTATTGACCTTTTTGGCGTATTACGCGGCAATTGAGGATCTTTAAAGATAACCGGCGTCGGAATGCTGACGCCAGGGTGCGCGACCAGATACCATTTTTCCGGTGGATTCACCGGCGTTAATATTTCGCCTACGCCTTCGGCAAAGGCGGCGTGGCCACGAACAAAGACCGGGACGTCGGCGCCGATCGTCAGGCCGAGCGTCGCCAGTTCATCAATGGAAAGCCCGCATTGCCAAAGATGATTGAGCGCCACCAGAACGGTCGCGGCGTTAGACGAACCGCCGCCCAGACCGCCGCCCATCGGCAAACGCTTCTCAATGCTGATATCCGCACCGCTTCCGGCGGGCAGGCGTCCACTCTCCGAGGCGGTTTTCATCAACAGCCGTGCGGCGCGGACGATCAGGTTGTCTTCATGTTCAACGCCGTTAACCGGAGTTAATAAATGGATTTCGCCATCGTGACGCGGTTCGATGTGTAGTGTGTCGCCATAATCCAGAAACTGAAACAGCGTCTGCAGCGTGTGGTAGCCGTCCGCACGCTGTCCGGTGATATATAAAAACAGATTTAATTTTGCCGGAGAAGGCCAGTGGGTCATCATTTCACAATCCAGTTATCCATTTTCAGCTTAATGCGCTGACTGCCGTCTGAAAGCTCCATATTGGCAGGCATGGCAGGCTGCGTTTTGCTGTCATAGCCACCGTACACCACTTTCCAGTTTTTACCGTCCTGGCGGTAGTTCACTTCGCTCAGGCGATACTGATCGTCCAGTTTATAGTCGGTGGCATCGCCAGGCAGACCGAGAATCCACTGCCGCAGGCTGTTTAACGGAATCGGCATCCCGGTGAGTTTGCCGATCATCTCTTCGGCGTCATCGGCTGTATAGCGCTGACCTTTGTTATCCACCAACTGGACGTTCCCCGGCTGGGCGTTAAGCTCCAGCTCGGTGCTGCCCAGCGGGTTGGTGAGCAGCAGACGGTAACGATCCTGTCCGGTCTGTTGCCAGAAGAAACGCGCATAGACTTTCTGATCATCAGAGATGTAAGCAAAGGCGCCGCGCGTCTGGTATTGATTCAGATGGCGCACCTCTTGCTGATGCTGGCGCCACTGAGGGGAATCCGGGCTCTTACCCGGGCCTTTATGCACAGGAAGCGTACAGGCGGTGAGAACCAGGCTTGCTAACGGCAGTAGACGAATCAGGCGAAAATCGGGCAGGGTCATAGTGATGACGAATCCTTGTGATACGGTGCAATAATTACCTGATGGCGTTACGCTTATCAGGCCTGAAAACTGAACCTGCAGGCTGTAAAAACGTTCGCGCCGCGATTCGGCAAATTTTTGCTATCGGTTACAGTTATAGCCTTTAATGCTAGCGCCGCCTGGTAACATCGTCTACTTTCAAGTTGTCTTAAATCATCAAATTAGCGAGCGCTGCCAATTACTCCAAAAGGGGGCTCTCTCTTTTATTGACCACGCGCATCCTGTATGATGCAAGCAGACTAACCATATCAACGCTGGTACTACTCCCGCAGACATGACCCTTTTAGCGCTCGGTATTAACCATAAAACGGCACCTGTATCGCTGCGAGAACGCGTAACGTTTTCGCCGGACACGCTTGATCAGGCGCTGGACAGTCTGCTTGCGCAGCCAATGGTGCAGGGCGGGGTCGTGCTGTCAACCTGTAACCGTACAGAGCTGTATCTGAGCGTGGAAGAGCAGGATAACCTGCAAGAAGCGCTGATCCGCTGGTTATGCGATTACCATAACCTGAACGAAGACGATCTGCGCAACAGTCTGTACTGGCATCAGGACAATGACGCCGTCAGCCACCTGATGCGCGTCGCCAGCGGTCTGGATTCACTGGTGCTGGGCGAACCGCAAATCCTCGGTCAGGTGAAAAAAGCGTTTGCGGATTCGCAAAAAGGCCACCTTAACGCCAGCGCGCTGGAGCGAATGTTCCAGAAGTCTTTTTCCGTCGCCAAGCGAGTGCGGACTGAAACTGATATCGGCGCCAGCGCCGTCTCCGTCGCGTTTGCCGCCTGTACGCTCGCCCGCCAAATCTTTGAATCGCTCTCGACGGTCACTGTACTGTTAGTTGGCGCGGGCGAAACTATTGAACTGGTGGCGCGTCACCTGCGCGAGCATAAAGTACAAAAGATGATTATCGCCAACCGAACCCGCGAGCGCGCGCAAGCCCTGGCGGATGAGGTAGGCGCCGAGGTTATCTCGCTCAGCGATATCGACGCCCGTTTGCAGGATGCCGATATTATCATCAGCTCGACCGCCAGTCCGCTGCCGATTATCGGCAAAGGCATGGTGGAGCGCGCATTAAAAAGCCGTCGTAACCAGCCGATGCTGCTGGTGGATATCGCCGTACCGCGCGACGTTGAGCCGGAAGTCGGCAAACTGGCGAACGCTTATCTTTATAGCGTCGATGATTTACAGAGCATCATTTCGCATAATCTGGCGCAGCGTCAGGCTGCGGCGGTAGAAGCGGAAACGATTGTTGAGCAGGAAGCCAGCGAGTTTATGGCCTGGCTACGTGCCCAGGGGGCCAGCGAGACCATTCGGGAATACCGTAGTCAGTCGGAGCAGATTCGTGACGAACTGACTACCAAAGCGCTGTCAGCCCTTCAACAGGGCGGCGATGCGCAAGCCATCTTGCAGGATCTGGCATGGAAACTGACCAACCGCCTGATTCATGCGCCAACGAAATCACTTCAACAGGCTGCCCGTGACGGGGATGACGAACGCCTGAATATTCTGCGCGACAGCCTCGGGCTGGAGTAGCAGTACACACCACACTTTTTTACAGGGTGAATTTACGCCTATGAAGCCTTCTATCGTTGCCAAACTGGAAGCCCTGCACGAACGCCATGAGGAAGTTCAGGCGTTGCTGGGCGATGCGGGAATTATCGCCGACCAGGACCGCTTTCGCGCATTGTCGCGTGAATATGCGCAATTAAGCGACGTTTCTCGCTGTTTTACGGACTGGCAACAGGTTCAGGACGATATCGAGACGGCTCAGATGATGCTCGACGATCCTGAAATGCGAGAAATGGCGCAGGAAGAACTGCGCGAAGCGAAAGAAAAAAGCGAACAACTGGAGCAACAGTTACAGGTACTGCTGCTGCCGAAAGATCCGGACGATGAACGAAACGCGTTCCTTGAGGTTCGCGCCGGCACCGGCGGCGATGAAGCCGCGCTGTTTGCCGGCGATCTGTTCCGCATGTACAGCCGTTATGCCGAAGCGCGCCGCTGGCGTGTGGAGATCATGAGCATGAGCGAAGGCGAGCATGGCGGTTATAAAGAGATCATCGCCAAAATCAGCGGCGACGGTGTGTATGGCCGACTGAAATTTGAGTCTGGCGGACACCGCGTACAGCGTGTTCCGGCGACCGAGTCGCAGGGGCGTATCCATACCTCCGCCTGTACCGTCGCCGTGATGCCGGAGCTACCGGAAGCCGAGCTGCCGGATATAAACCCGGCGGATCTGCGCATTGATACGTTTCGTTCTTCCGGCGCGGGCGGTCAGCACGTCAACACCACCGACTCCGCTATCCGTATTACCCACTTGCCGACCGGGATTGTCGTGGAATGCCAGGACGAGCGTTCGCAGCATAAAAACAAAGCGAAAGCGCTCTCGGTGCTCGGGGCGCGTATTCACGCCGCCGAAACGGCAAAACGCCAGCAGGCCGAAGCGTCAACGCGCCGCAACCTGCTCGGCAGCGGCGATCGCAGCGATCGTAACCGGACCTATAACTTCCCGCAGGGACGCGTGACCGATCATCGTATTAATCTGACGTTATATCGCCTTGATGAAACGATGGAAGGTAAGCTGGATATGCTGATTGAGCCGATTGTTCAGGAACACCAGGCAGATCTGTTAGCCGCGTTGTCCGAGCAGGAATAATGGATTTTCAGCACTGGCTGCGTGAGGCGGTAAACCAGCTCCGGGATAGCGACAGCCCGCGGCGTGACGCCGAGATCCTGCTTGAGTACGTTACGGGCAAGGGGCGGACGTATATCATGGCCTTTGGCGAAACGCCGCTTACCGATGTCCAGCAACAACAGCTCGCGGATCTGCTGCAGCGGCGTAAACAGGGCGAACCGATTGCGTACCTGACGGGCTTACGCGAATTCTGGTCGCTGCCGTTCTTCGTTTCTCCTGCCACGCTAATCCCGCGCCCGGATACCGAATGTCTGGTTGAACAGGCGCTGGCGCGATTGCCGGTAAAAAACTGTCGTATTCTGGATTTAGGCACTGGAACCGGCGCGATTGCGCTGGCGCTGGCCAGCGAGCGACCGGATTGCGAGGTGACTGCGGTCGATCGTATGCCTGATGCGGTCGCGCTGGCGGTACGTAACGCGAAACATTTGGCTATCCGGAATGTGCGTATACTGCAAAGTTGTTGGTTCAGCGCGCTATCGGGGCAGCAGTTCGATATGATTGTCAGTAATCCACCCTACATTGACGCGCAGGACCCGCATCTTAGCGAAGGCGATGTACGCTTTGAACCGCTCTCGGCGTTGGTGGCGGATGAAAACGGTATGGCGGATCTTACGCATATTATCGACCACGCCCGCCAGATGTTAACGCCCGGCGGCTGCCTGCTGCTGGAACACGGTTGGCAGCAAGGCGAAGCGGTAAGAGCGGTTTTCAGGCGGTCTGGTTACACGGATGTGGAAACGTGTCGTGATTATGGTGGTAATGAACGCGTGACCTGCGGACGTTTTACGCTATGACAATTGCGATGTTGCTCACGTTTCACCTTATCTGCGTTGCGCTCTCCGTCAGTTTGTTTGTCGCCCGTTACTGGTGGCGCTATTGCGGTCACGCGTTGGCCGCCGCGCGCTGGACGCGAATCGCGCCTCCCGTCATAGATACCCTGTTACTGCTTAGCGGCATCGGGTTAATCGCTAAAACGCACATCCTGCCATTCACGGAGTCGGGCTCATGGCTGACTGAAAAACTGTTTGGCGTTATCATCTACATCGTTTTGGGTTTTATTGCGCTTGATTATCGTCAGGCGCGCAGCCAGCAGGCGCGTTTCATCGCTTTCCCGCTGGCGCTGGTGGTGCTGTACATCATCATTAAACTCGCCACCACAAAAATACCGTTACTGGGGTAAGTCATGAGGTCGTTAGCTGATTTCGAATTTAACAATGCGCCGCTGTGTGATGGCATGATCCTGGCATCAGAGAGGATTCGCCTGGATTTTCCTACGCAGTTTGTCTACGACGAACTGGAACGTCTGGTCAGTCTGGCGCAGGAAGAAATTAGCCAGCTCCTGTCTCAGGATGAGCAACTGGAAAAATTGCTGGCACTTTTTTACGGCGAGTGGGGGTTCACGGACTCCCGCGGCGTCTACCGTCTTTCTGATGCTTTATGGCTCGATAAAGTCCTGAAAAACCGCCAGGGTAGCGCGGTATCGTTGGGCGCTATTTTATTATGGATAGCAAACCGTCTTGATTTGCCGTTGGTGCCCGTTATCTTCCCGACGCAGTTGATTTTGCGTATTGAATCGCTGGAAGGGGAAATGTGGCTGATTAACCCGTTCAACGGTGAAACGCTTGATGAACATACTCTGGAAGTCTGGTTAAAAGGCAATATTAGTCCGGTCGCCGAGTTGTTTAACGAAGATTTGGACGAGGCCGATAACGCTGAAGTGATCCGTAAGCTACTGGATACACTGAAATCCTCTCTGATGGAGGAACGGCAAATGGAGCTGGCGCTGCGCGTTAGCGAAGCGTTGTTGCAATTTAACCCGGAAGATCCTTACGAAATCCGTGACCGCGGGTTGATTTACGCGCAGCTTGAGTGTGAACACGTTGCGCTGACTGATTTAAGCTACTTCGTTGAGCAGTGTCCGGAAGACCCGATCAGCGAAATGATTCGTGCGCAGATCAACACCATTGCGCACAAGCAAATTGTTCTGCATTAATTAACCGACATTTTACCTATAAGTGTAAGGCGATCCTATGAAACAAAAAGTGGTTAACATTGGCGACATTAAGGTGGCAAATGACCTGCCGTTTGTGCTGTTTGGCGGTATGAACGTGCTGGAGTCACGCGATCTGGCAATGCGCATTTGTGAGCACTACGTGACCGTTACCCAGAAGCTGGGTATCCCTTACGTGTTCAAGGCCTCTTTTGATAAAGCCAACCGTTCCTCTATTCACTCTTACCGTGGGCCGGGTCTGGAAGAAGGGATGAAGATTTTCCAGGAACTCAAGCAGACATTTGGCGTAAAAGTGATCACTGACGTCCATGAGGCCAGCCAGGCGCAGCCTGTGGCTGATGTGGTTGACGTGATTCAGCTCCCGGCGTTTCTGGCGCGCCAGACCGACCTGGTGGAAGCGATGGCGAAAACCGGCGCTGTGATTAACGTGAAAAAGCCGCAGTTCGTAAGCCCAGGTCAGATGGGCAATATCGTGGATAAGTTCCATGAGGGCGGTAACGATAAGGTGATTCTGTGCGACCGCGGCGCGAACTTTGGTTATGACAACCTGGTTGTGGATATGCTGGGTTTTGGCGTGATGAAGAAAGTCTCCGGCAACAGTCCGGTAATTTTTGATGTTACCCATGCGCTGCAATGCCGCGATCCGTTTGGCGCCGCCTCGGGTGGTCGTCGTGGTCAGGTGACCGAGCTGGCGCGTGCCGGTATGGCTGTCGGTCTGGCGGGGCTGTTTCTGGAATCGCATCCGGACCCGGCTAACGCGAAGTGCGACGGTCCTTCCGCGCTGCCGCTGGCGAAACTGGAGCAGTTCCTGACCCAGATAAAAGCGATTGATGATTTGGTGAAAAGCTTCGACGAGCTGGATACCGAGAACTGATTGCGGTTTTTTGCTTGTGTAGGCCGGATAAGACGCTATCCGGCTTTTTTATCTCAGGCAAAAATCGTCATCAGATAGGCGGCAAACAAAGCCAGATGCGCTGCGCCGTTTAGCACGTTGGTGCGTCCGGTAGAGAACGATATATGGCACAGCACTAACGAGGCCACCATCACTACCATTTCCGGCGCGCCTAAACCAAACACCAGATCATTACCTGTCGCCCAGGCGATAAGCGTGACGACCGGCACGGTTAATGAAATCGTCGCCAACACCGATCCGAAGAACAGATTCATTGCCCGCTGAACCTGATTATTCAGTACCGCCTTCAACGCGCCCAGTCCTTCCGGCGAGAGAATTAACAGCGCGACCAGGAAGCCGGTAAAGGCGACCGGGGCGTTCATGCTGGTCAGCAGCGCCTCCAGCGGGCTGGCATTCATTTTGGTAACGGCAATGACCGCAATTAAATGAATGAGTAACCAGACAGTATGCCAGCTGCTACTGTGCGCTGAGGGTTTACCGTGGTGTGGATTGCCATCATCGCCTTCATCTTCATGTTCATAGATAAATAAGCTCTGGTGCGTTTTGGTTTGAATCAACAAAAATACGCCGTACATCGCGGCGGAAATTAACGCGACCAATAATGCCTGACCGGTAGAGAAATTGGCTTGCGGCAATGCCATTGGAAAAACCAGCACAATAATCGCCAGCGGAAACAGCGCGATAAGATACTGCTTAATCCCGAATAAATTCATATATTGCGTTGCGAATTTACGCCCGCCCAACAACAACGAGAAACCGACCAGTCCGCCGGTGACAATCATAATAATAGAGTAGAGCGTATCGCGCATAAGCGTTGGCGCAGCATCGCCGGTGGCCATCAGCGCTGAAATTAAACTTACCTCAAGAATAACGACGGACAGGCTTAAAATAAGCGATCCGAAGGGTTCGCCGAGTCGGTGCGCTAATACATCCGCATGGCGGACCACGCTAAATGCACTGCTTAAAATACCAATAAGTGCAAGGATATTGATGCCAATAACCACTGGTAGTGACTGGCTGCTTCCCCAAAGGAACAGCACTACCAGCGCAAGAACCGGGAAAATAAGCGAAGTCTCCTTATGGCGGGTTTTCACCGCCTCACAGGCATGTGTCATTAGGGTCTCCCTTGTGCAGGTGTTAATATTTTTGGAAATAGTAAAGAAGGTAAAAATAGCAGAACTTTGTATTTTTTCAGTGGTTTTTTACGTAATTTTACGGCATAGACTATCTTTTTCTTTCAAAACCCTAAAAAAAAGCATCTTGTTTTAACCGTATTTAAATAACAAAAAGTTAATTTCCGTAAAAAGCAAAAATATCCCTCGACTGGCGTGATAACGCATTGTTTACCACACTTAATGTTTTCCCTGAAGACGGAGGCGCTGATGCCGTATAAAGCCAAAAGTGATTTACCCGATAATGTGCGGAATGTTCTCCCAGCCCATGCCCAGGAAATTTACAAAGAAGCGTTTAATAGCGCCTGGGAGCAATATAAAGATAAAGCCGATCGTCGTGATGACGCCAGCCGGGAAGAAACCGCACACAAAGTCGCCTGGGCGGCGGTTAAAAACGATTATGAAAAAGGCGAGGATGATAAATGGCATAAGAAAAAATAAATGCTGCATTACTCACGTGTTAGCCTGATTTTCTTACTGAAATTCCGTTACCCGCGCGGTGCTTAACACCAGACGGCTTGCAACCTGGCGGTGAATTGCCTATGGTCCAGCAGGTGGTTGCAAAATAAGCAGCAAAAGCGCCCGAAAGGCGTCAGAAAATGTCGTGCAGGAAAGCGGGCAGTGGCGGAGATGTAAGGTGTTAACGCGTGATTTTTTAGTCAATGCCGATTGTAAAACGGCATTTGGCGCGATTGAAGAATCGTTGCACTGGTCGCGAACGTTAAAGCGTTGCCTGGCGTGAAGGAAGAGCAGGGGATAGCGAGTTTATCCTGACGCGGGAGGTTTTCCCGCGTACGGATTTAAAATGTCAGCACTTTGTCCGCAGCCAGCGTCCATTGCGCCAGCTCGACCAGCGTTCCGATTTCCACACCGTCAATCAGCGGCAGGGGGGTGATACCACGCCCATCCGCACAGGTTTTGCATAATTTTACCGGCACGTTTTGTGCGGTCAGAATTTCCAGCATTTGCTGAATATTATAGCCTTCGGCTGGTTTTTGACCGCGTAACCCTGCGGTTACGGCATCTGACATCAAAAACAGACGTAAATCGAGATGGCTTTCCTGCTCGCGCAGCGCAATGGCCAGACGCAGGCTATTAAATAATGATTCGCTGCCGTAGGCGGCGCCGTTAGCGATAATGACGATATTTTGCATGGGTAACCCTCCTCCTGGAGAAATTTTGTCGGCAATGGCGTTATGTTACCTCGGGAACCGAGTGCCGCCAAATGCGTGGATAAAATCCCGGGACGCCCTGCGGAAGAAATAAGGATATTCCTGGAAGCACGAGAAAAGGCTGCAAAACCTGTCTCGACACGTTATGGTTTACTCTGATGCCATTCCTCTCATTTTTTGTTGTAGAAGTTGCCGACACGTTGAGCCGTATTGTTTTTCGTTCATTCTCACTCTCCCTTCTCTTGCTGGCTGTCAGCGGTACGATCTGTGCGCAGGCGCAAGACCCTTTCGATCAAAACCGTCTGCCGGATTTAGGCATGACGCCGGAATCCCACGAAGGGGAAAAGCATTTTGCCGAGATGGCCAAAGCGTTTGGCGAAGCCAGCATGAAAAATAACGCTCTGGATACCGGTGAACAGGCGCGGCAATTTGCTTTCGGACAGGTGCGTGATGTGGTCAGCGAGCAGGTTAACCAGCAGCTTGAAAGCTGGCTGTCGGCCTGGGGCAGCGCCAGCGTTGATGTTAACGTCGATAACGAAGGTCATTTTAATGGCAGTCGCGGAAGCTGGTTTATCCCTTTACAGGATAAACAGCGTTATTTGACCTGGAGCCAGCTTGGTCTTACGCAACAGACTGACGGACTGGTAAGCAACATTGGCGTGGGGCAGCGCTGGGCGCAGGATGGCTGGTTTCTTGGCTATAACACCTTTTACGATAATCTGCTGGATGAAAACCTGCAGCGCGCCGGCTTTGGCGCGGAGGCGTGGGGAGAATATTTGCGTTTATCCGCCAACTATTATCAGCCTTTTGCCGACTGGCAGACGCATACGGCGACCTTAGAACAACGAATGGCGCGCGGGTATGATATCAACGCGCAAATGCGGCTGCCGTTTTACCAGCATATCAATACCAGCGTTAGCCTGGAGCAGTACTTTGGCGATAGCGTGGATCTGTTTGACTCCGGTACGGGGTATCACAATCCTGTCGCGTTAAAACTGGGTCTCAACTATACGCCAGTACCTTTGCTTACCGTGACCGCCCAGCACAAACAGGGCGAGAGCGGGGTCAGCCAGAATAACCTGGGACTGACGCTTAACTACCGCTTCGGCGTGTCGCTCAAAAAGCAGCTTGCCGCCAGTGAAGTGGCGCAAAGCCAGTCATTACGCGGTAGCCGCTATGATACGCCGCAACGTAACTCGCTGCCGACAATGGAGTATCGACAGCGTAAAACGTTAACGGTTTTTCTGGCGACGCCGCCCTGGGATCTTACGTCTGGCGAGACGGTGGCGTTAAAATTACAGGTGCGCAGCGTGCACGGCATTCGCCATTTGAACTGGCAGGGCGATACACAGGCATTAAGTTTGACGGCGGGAGCGGACACCGGCAGTACCGAGGGCTGGACAATCATTATGCCGGCCTGGGATCACCGCGAAGGCGCGGCAAATCGCTGGCGTTTATCGGTGGTTGTTGAAGATGAAAAAGGTCAGCGTGTCTCTTCCAATGAGATCACGCTCGCGCTGACTGAACCGTTTATCACGATGCCGGACGATAATCCGCATTGGCAACAGTTCCGGGAGCAATAATTAAAAGATGCGTTCCTGATGCACCCAGACGGCGGCTTCCACGCGCGACTTCAGCTTCATTTTCTTGAGCATATGTTTCACGTGCACTTTGACCGTACTTTCGGTGATATCCAGACGCCGGGCAATCATCTTATTCGGCAAGCCCTGCGCGATGAGCTTCAGAATATCGCGCTCACGCGGGGTGAGTTGCGTCACATCGCGATCGGTGGTGGCGCGGTTGGCCCGCAGGCTGGCCGCCAGTACCGGCGTTAACGCTTCACTTAATACCATTTCTCCGGCGGCGGCCTGTTGTAACGCTTTGAGCAAGTCCTCCGGCTCCATGTCTTTCAACAGATAACCGTCTGCGCCACGCTTTAGCGCCGTGACGACATCTTCTTCATGGTTGGATACGCTGAAAACGACAATACGCCCTGACAGCGCTTTTTCGCGTAATTTATCCAGCGTTTCGAGACCATTCATTCCCGGCATATTCAAATCAAGGAGGATAAGGTCGGGATCGAGCGATTCCGCCAGGTCAATACCCTGCTCACCGTTGCTGGCTTCTCCGACCACGCTGATATCGGGCGCCATACTCACAAGCTGCTTTACACCCGTGCGTAGCATCGGATGGTCGTCGATTAACAGGATGGTTGCCGGTTCCTGATTATTCATGGGTATCTCCCTGGGTTTCTGTGAAGTTTGTTTCTGGAATAAAAGTAACAGTGATCTCTGTTCCGCCAGTCTCACGTCGACGTACCTGGCAATCGCCGCGCAGGCTTTGCGCCCGATCGCGCATGATGATCATGCCGTAGTGATTACTGCGTTCAGCGTTTTCCGGGACGCCGCAGCCATTATCCTGCACTTTTAGTTTGACCTGTTTGTCACATTGCGTCACTGTCACCACCACATCGTCGGCATGAGAGTGTTTAAGGGCGTTGCTGAGGGCTTCCCTGGCAATTTGCAGCAGGTGTATCGCCTGGTGTGACGGCACCAGACGGGGGGGAAGCTGATAATCCAGTTTTACCGTAAAGCCAAACCGGGCGCTGAACTCCTGGCAGCTTGCCTCCAGCGCCGGACGTAGCCCGGGTTCCGTCAACTGTAACCGGAAAGTGGTTAACAGTTCGCGCAGTTGCGCCCAGGAGCAGTTCAGCTCGTTGCGAATTTGGCTGAGTAACTCACGGCTGCTTTCCGGTAACGCGTCGCCCTGCATTTGAAGGCAGCTTACCTGCATCTTCATACATGAGAGCGACTGGGCAATAGAATCATGCAGTTCGCGGGCAATGGTGGCACGCTCTTCCATGACAATCAACTGCTGCTGGCGCTCCTGATGCCTGTCGAGTGCCAGAGTCGCGGTAAGCTGTTCAACCAACGTATCCACCAGTTGCTGCTGATCGTGGTTGAGATGGCGTCCATAGGGCAGCGTCGCCAGCAAAATACCGTATTGGGTGTGAGAGTCGGTGAGCCGCCATTTTAAGGTTGTGCCGCCATTTATCATCGGCAGGGCGCTACGTGGGCAAAGATGGCAGCCTTTATCATCGCAACTGATGTCCGACTGACAGGTAAATTCCTGGTGATTATCTTCATCTTCCAGGTCATAGACTCGCAGTTCAATATCATGCAACTGGGTTAAATTTTGCAGGCCATTCAGTACCGGTGAAAGACGTTCACATAGCGGAGCCTGTGAATGCAGCCGGCGGTTGGCTTGCCACAAAAACGAGAGAATCAGATTTTTTTGTTCCAGACCGGCTGTTTTTTCCTGTACGCGCTGTTCCAGTACCGCATAGCTTTCGGCCAGTTCTTCAGACATATTATTAAGCGCTGAACCCAGCGCTGCCATTTCATTGCGTCCACTGATATTGGCACGTTGGGTAAAATCGCGCTGACTGACGGCGCGCGCCATCGATAACAACTGTTTCCACGGCTGCAAAAGGCGAACACGTAGCCAGATAATCGTAAATACCAGCAATAGCGCCATAAAGATCGCCATGACCCGGTGAACTAACACCACGCGTTCGATACGCAATTCAGTAGTATGGTCAAAGGACGTCACCAGGCGATCCAGGCCCGCTACAAAGCGCGTGACATCATCTGCGACCACGTACGCGTTTTGCGCGTGCTGTAGCCCTGGCGAAAGTTCGTTATGCCAGTAATCCTGCAACGCTTTAAGCTGCTCCTGCTGCCCGTCTCGCTCAGCGGCGCGGGTTAGTTCAGGGCTGAATGCTGTCTGTTCCATCTCATCCAGCAGCTTTTGATCTTTAGCATCCAGCGGGACGGCGGCCAGTAGTCGATAGCTTTGCATACGCAATGAACCCGCTTTGTTAATCGCATGAGCGCTACCCTGTACGCCCTGAACCAGCCAGCCGGAAACCGCCATCCCCGCCACGCCGATAGCGGTAGAGAGCATGACAATAAGCGCCAGTTGGTTGACCAGCGTAAGAGGAGAGAAACAACGTTTAAACATGTCACCTTCTTTCTTCGGGGTAGTGTCGCCGAAAAACTCTGGCAAACAAGAGGGGCGTCAATCGGCTGTGCCGCTATTCTCAACGATATAGCGGAGTATACCCATACCTATAACGAGTTACTCCTTAATTGCCGCCGTAGAGAGGTATCTACGACGGGAAGGAGTAGATAGACACAGTATGGTGAAAAACCACAGCTTTTTTGCCGATAAAGCCTACTCATTAAGGGTAATAACTATTTTTAGCCGTCCGTGACGACGACTTTTCCTTTGATTTATATCAACTTACCTTCGGCAGTAAACCCTAATGTGGCAGACATCAAATCAAGAATCAGAGGTGTCTATGAGTCACTCATCCGCCCCGGAAAGGGCAACTGGCGCTGTTATCACGGAATGGCGTCCGGAAGATCCGGCGTTCTGGCAGCAGCGCGGCCATCGTGTCGCCAGCCGTAATCTGTGGATTTCTGTCCCGTGTTTACTGCTGGCGTTTTGTGTCTGGATGCTATTCAGCGCAGTGGCGGTGAACCTGCCGAAAGTGGGATTTAATTTTACGACCGATCAGCTCTTTATGCTGACTGCGCTGCCATCTGTTTCCGGCGCGCTGCTACGTGTGCCTTACTCCTTTATGGTTCCGCTATTTGGCGGACGTCGTTGGACAGCGTTCAGTACCGGTATCCTCATTGTGCCTTGCGTATGGTTAGGCTTTGCCGTTCAGGATACCAGTACGCCATTTAGCACTTTCATCATTATTTCCTTGCTGTGCGGTTTTGCCGGCGCGAACTTTGCCTCCAGTATGGCGAACATCAGCTTTTTCTTTCCTAAACAAAAGCAGGGCGGTGCGCTGGGTCTGAACGGCGGTCTGGGTAATATGGGCGTGAGCGTGATGCAGTTGGTTGCGCCGCTGGTGGTTTCGCTCTCTATCTTTGCCGCCTTTGGCAGCCAGGGTGTAGAGCAGCCGGACGGTTCTCAGCTCTATCTGGCGAACGCGGCCTGGATTTGGGTGCCTTTCCTGGCCATTTTTACGCTGGCTGCGTGGTTCGGCATGAACGAACTGGCGACGTCTAAGGCCTCGCTAAAAGAGCAACTGCCGGTGCTCAAACGTGGTCATCTGTGGATCATGAGCCTGCTGTATCTGGCGACCTTCGGATCGTTTATCGGTTTCTCCGCGGGGTTCGCTATGCTGTCTAAAACGCAATTTCCGGATGTGCAGATCCTGCATTACGCGTTTTTCGGTCCGTTTATCGGCGCGCTGGCGCGTTCGGCAGGCGGCGCAATTTCTGACCGTCTGGGTGGGACTCGTGTCACGCTTATCAACTTTGTCCTGATGGCGATTTTCAGCGGTCTGCTGTTCCTGACATTACCTACTGGCGGCGTTGGCGGCAGCTTTATTGCATTCTACGGGGTGTTCCTGGCGCTGTTCCTGACGGCGGGACTGGGGAGTGGTTCTACCTTCCAGATGATCTCCGTTATCTTCCGTAAGCTGACGATGGATAGGGTAAAAGCGGAAGGCGGTTCGGAAGAAAGAGCCATGCGTGAAGCGGCGACCGATACGGCGGCGGCGCTGGGCTTTATTTCCGCGATTGGCGCGATTGGCGGCTTTTTTATTCCGAAAGCGTTTGGTTCATCTTTAGCATTAACCGGTTCGCCGGTCGGTGCGATGAAAGTCTTTCTAGTTTTCTATATCGCCTGCGTCGTTATTACCTGGGCGGTATATGGACGTCATTCTAAAAATAAAAAGTAACATTTGATTATCCTTTGCGCGGCGTTAGACCGCGCTTTTTTTTGTCCGCATTTAGTTACAACATACTTATCGCAAAAAAAAGCGGTGCGGCGTATCTGACCATGTGCATCTCTACCGTCCATCCAGGGGGATACCCCTTAATACCCACTGGTTGAAAATTTAACATTCGTGTCGTGCGTAAATTTAATTTTATGTATTTAAATCAGTAAGATATATAAATAAAACTCCTCCTCCAAAAGGAGTATGCAGAAGGTTTGCGCGCCATTTGCATCCCTGTCCGCCTTGATCGTTATCAATTCTCACGCCCATTCAGCGCGTTACCTTCGCCCTTAGTTAAGCAATGTCGATTTATCAGAGAGCCGTAAGGTTCCACACAGGAGAAACCCGATGAGTAAATTCCTGGACCGGTTTCGCTACTTCAAGCAGAAGGGCGAAACCTTTGCCGATGGGCACGGCCAGCTTCTCGAAACAAACCGGGACTGGGAGGACGGATACCGCCAACGTTGGCAGCATGACAAAATTGTGCGCTCAACCCACGGGGTGAACTGCACCGGTTCTTGTAGCTGGAAAATTTATGTCAAAAATGGTCTGGTGACCTGGGAAACACAGCAAACCGATTACCCGCGTACCCGTCCTGATATGCCAAACCATGAACCTCGCGGCTGTCCGCGCGGCGCAAGCTATTCCTGGTATCTCTACAGCGCTAACCGACTGAAATATCCGCTGATGCGCAAACGTCTGATGAAGATGTGGCGCGAGGCGAAAAAACTGCATCGCGATCCGGTAGAGGCATGGGCCTCTATCATTGAAGATGCGGATAAAGCAAAAAGTTTCAAACAGGCGCGTGGTCGTGGTGGCTTTGTCCGCTCTTCATGGCAGGAGGTTAACGAACTGATCGCCGCTTCCAACGTGTACACCGTGAAAACCTACGGCCCTGACCGGGTGGCTGGCTTCTCACCCATCCCGGCGATGTCGATGGTCTCCTACGCTTCCGGCGCACGTTATCTTTCGCTGATTGGCGGTACCTGCCTGAGCTTCTACGACTGGTACTGCGACCTGCCGCCAGCCTCCCCGCAAACCTGGGGCGAGCAGACTGACGTGCCAGAATCCGCCGACTGGTACAACTCCAGCTATATTATCGCCTGGGGCTCTAACGTGCCGCAAACCCGTACACCGGACGCCCACTTCTTTACCGAAGTACGTTACAAAGGCACCAAAACCGTCGCGGTGACGCCGGACTATGCCGAAATCGCCAAACTGTGCGATTTGTGGCTGGCGCCGAAGCAGGGGACCGATGCGGCGATGGCGCTGGCGATGGGTCACGTCATGTTGCGCGAATTCCATCTGGACAACCCACGCCAGTATTTCACCGATTATGTCCGTCGCTATACCGACATGCCAATGCTGGTGATGCTTGAAGAACGTGATGGTTATTATGCCGCAGGCCGTATGCTGCGCGCTGCCGATCTCGTTGATTCGCTGGGGCAGGAAAATAACCCGGAATGGAAAACCGTCGCCATTAGTAGCAATGGCGAGATGGTGGTGCCGAACGGTTCCATCGGCTTCCGCTGGGGCGAAAAAGGCAAATGGAATCTCGAACAGCGCGACGGGACTACTGGCGCAGAAGCAGAATTGCAGCTTAGCTTGCTGGGCAGTCAGGATGAGATTGCTGACGTGGGCTTCCCGTATTTCGGCGGCGAGGGTTCAGAGTACTTTAATCATGTGGCGCTGGATAACGTACTGCTGCATAAACTGCCGGCGAAACGTCTGCAACTGGCCGATGGTTCTTCAGCGTTAGTCACCACCGTGTATGACCTGACTATGGCGAACTATGGTCTGGAACGCGGCCTGAACGATGAAAATTGTGCCGCCAGTTATGACGATACCAAAGCGTATACGCCAGCATGGGCCGAGCAGATCACCGGCGTGCCGCGGGCGCAGATTATCCGTATCGCACGGGAATTCGCCGATAACGCGGACAAAACGCACGGGCGTTCAATGATTATCGTTGGTGCCGGTCTGAACCACTGGTATCACCTCGATATGAACTATCGCGGGCTGATCAATATGTTGGTGTTCTGTGGTTGCGTTGGCCAGAGCGGTGGCGGTTGGGCGCACTACGTCGGCCAGGAAAAACTGCGTCCTCAGACCGGCTGGCAGCCGCTGGCGTTTGCCCTTGACTGGCAGCGTCCGGCGCGTCACATGAACAGCACCTCTTACTTCTATAACCACTCCAGCCAGTGGCGCTACGAGACGGTGACCGCCGAGGAATTACTGTCGCCGATGGCGGACAAATCCCGCTATAGCGGTCATCTGATTGACTTCAATGTGCGCGCCGAACGTATGGGTTGGTTGCCGTCGGCGCCGCAGTTAGGCACCAACCCGCTGTACATTGCGCGAGAAGCGGAAAAAGCCGGCATGACGCCGGTGGATTATACCGTCAAATCACTGAAAGACGGTTCGATTCGCTTTGCCGCCGAGCAGCCGGAAAACGGCAAAAACCATCCGCGCAACCTGTTTATCTGGCGTTCTAATCTGCTTGGGTCTTCCGGTAAGGGCCACGAGTACATGCTGAAATACCTGCTGGGTACTGAGCATGGTATTCAGGGACTTGATCTGGGCAAACAGGGCGGCGTGAAGCCGGAAGAAGTGGAGTGGGTTGATAACGGCCTTGACGGCAAACTGGATCTGGTGGTGACTCTGGACTTCCGTCTCTCCAGTACTTGCCTGTATTCCGATATCGTACTGCCGACCGCCACCTGGTATGAAAAAGACGATATGAATACCTCGGATATGCATCCGTTTATTCATCCGCTGTCTGCTGCCGTAGATCCGGCCTGGGAATCGAAAAGCGACTGGGATATTTACAAAGGTATTGCGAAGAAATTCTCTGAAGTCTGTGTGGGTCATCTGGGTAAAGAGACTGACGTCGTGACGCTGCCGATCCAGCACGATTCTGCCGCTGAACTGGCGCAGCCGCTGGACGTGAAAGACTGGAAAAAAGGCGAATGCGATCTGATCCCAGGGAAAACCGCGCCGCACATCATGACCGTCGAGCGCGATTACCCGGCGACTTACGAACGTTTTACCTCTATCGGCCCGCTGATGGAGAAAATCGGCAACGGCGGGAAAGGGATTGCCTGGAACACTCAGAGCGAAATGGACCTGCTGCGCAAGCTCAATTACACCAAAGCGGATGGTCCGGCGAAAGGCCAGCCGATGCTCAACACGGCGATTGACGCGGCAGAGATGATCCTGACGTTAGCGCCGGAAACCAACGGTCAGGTGGCGGTGAAAGCCTGGGCGGCGCTGAGCGAGTTTACTGGTCGCGACCATACGCATCTGGTAACCAATAAAGAAGAAGAGAAAATCCGCTTCCGCGATATTCAGGCCCAGCCGCGCAAAATTATCTCCAGTCCGACCTGGTCTGGTCTGGAAGACGAGCACGTTTCCTATAACGCCGGTTATACCAACGTTCACGAGCTGATCCCGTGGCGTACGCTGTCTGGTCGCCAGCAGTTGTATCAGGATCACCAGTGGATGCGCGACTTCGGCGAAAGTTTGCTGGTGTATCGTCCACCGATCGACACCCGCTCGGTGAAAGCGGTGATGGGCCGTAAATCCAACGGCAACCCGGAGAAGGCGCTCAACTTCCTGACGCCGCACCAGAAATGGGGTATCCACTCGACCTACAGCGATAACCTGTTGATGCTGACCTTGTCGCGTGGCGGCCCGATAGTCTGGATGAGCGAAACCGACGCTAAAGATCTGGGTATTGAAGATAACGACTGGATTGAAGTGTTTAACAGCAACGGCGCATTGACCGCACGCGCAGTGGTCAGCCAGCGCGTACCGGCGGGCATGACCATGATGTACCACGCGCAAGAACGTATCGTAAACCTGCCGGGGTCGGAAATTACCCAGCAGCGCGGCGGCATTCATAACTCGGTGACGCGCATTACGCCGAAACCGACCCATATGATCGGCGGCTATGCGCAGTTAGCCTACGGTTTTAACTACTACGGCACCGTCGGTTCTAACCGCGATGAGTTTGTGGTGGTACGTAAGATGAAGAACATTAACTGGTTGGATGGCGAAGGCAATGACCAGGTACAGGAGAGCGTAAAATGAAAATTCGTTCACAAGTCGGCATGGTGCTGAATCTCGATAAGTGCATCGGCTGTCATACCTGTTCAGTCACCTGTAAAAACGTCTGGACCAGTCGCGAAGGTATGGAATATGCGTGGTTCAACAACGTAGAAAGTAAACCGGGCGTTGGTTTTCCAAATGACTGGGAAAACCAGGAAAAATGGAAAGGCGGCTGGATCCGCAAAATCAACGGCAAACTACAGCCGCGCATGGGCAACCGGGCGCTGCTGCTGGGTAAAATCTTCGCTAACCCACATTTGCCGGGCATCGACGACTACTACGAACCGTTTGATTACGACTACCAGAACCTGCATACCGCGCCGGAAAGCAAACATCAGCCGATCGCCCGTCCACGCTCGTTGATTACCGGCCAGCGGATGGACAAAATTACCAGTGGGCCAAACTGGGAAGAGATTCTGGGCGGCGAGTTTGAAAAACGCGCCAAAGATCAGAATTTCGAAAATATGCAGAAGGCGATGTACGGCCAGTTCGAAAATACCTTCATGATGTATCTGCCGCGCCTGTGCGAGCACTGCCTCAACCCGGCGTGCGTGGCGACCTGCCCGAGCGGTGCGATTTATAAGCGTGAAGAAGACGGCATCGTACTGATCGACCAGGACAAGTGCCGCGGCTGGCGGATGTGTATCACCGGTTGCCCGTACAAGAAGATCTACTTCAACTGGAAGAGCGGCAAGTCCGAGAAGTGCATTTTCTGCTATCCGCGTATCGAAGCCGGTCAGCCGACGGTTTGCTCGGAAACCTGCGTGGGGCGTATCCGCTACCTCGGCGTATTACTGTATGACGCGGATGCTATTGAAAGCGCCGCCAGTACGGAAAACGAAAAAGATCTGTACCAGCGTCAACTGGACGTGTTCCTCGACCCTAACGATCCGGCAGTGATTGAGCAGGCGCTGAAAGACGGCGTGCCGCAGAGTGTGATTGACGCCGCGCAGCAGTCGCCGGTGTACAAAATGGCGATGGACTGGAAACTGGCGCTGCCTCTGCATCCGGAATACCGCACGCTGCCGATGGTCTGGTACGTGCCGCCTCTGTCGCCGATTCAGTCAGCGGCTGACGCGGGTGAACTGGGCAGCAATGGCATTTTGCCGGACGTGGATAGCCTGCGTATTCCGGTGCAGTACCTGGCAAATCTGCTGACCGCAGGCGATACCCAGCCGGTACTGTTGGCACTGAAACGGATGCTGGCGATGCGCCACTACAAACGTGCGGAAACCGTGGACGGTAAAGTGGATACGCGTGCGCTGGAAGAGGTGGGTTTAAGCGAAGCCCAGGCACAGGAGATGTATCGTTACCTGGCGATTGCCAACTACGAAGATCGCTTCGTGGTGCCGAGCAGCCACCGCGAACTGGCGCGTGACGCGTTCCCGGAAAAAAGCGGTTGCGGCTTCACCTTCGGTGACGGTTGCCACGGGTCTGACAGCAAATTCAACCTGTTCAACAGTCGCCGCATTGACGCTGTTGATGTGACCAGCAAAACGGAGCCGCACGCATGATTGAACTCGTCATTGTTTCGCGTCTACTCGAATATCCGGATGCTGCCCTGTGGCAGCATCAGCAGGAACTGTTCGATGCGCTCGCCTCATCTGAACATCTGGATAAAGAAGATGTCCGGACGTTGGTCGTTTTTCTGCGCGATTTAACCGCGCAGGAGATACTGGATGCTCAGGCAAGCTATAGCGAGTTGTTCGATCGTGGTCGTGCAACCTCATTGCTGTTGTTTGAGCATGTACATGGTGAATCTCGCGATCGCGGTCAGGCGATGGTCGATCTGATGGCCCAGTATGAGCAGCACGGCTTACAACTCGACAGCCGCGAGTTACCGGACCATCTGCCATTGTATCTGGAGTATCTGGCGCAGTTACCAAAAAACGAAGCGCTCGGTGGTCTGCAGGATATCGCGCCTATTCTGGCGTTGCTCAGTGCCCGCTTGCAGCAGCGTGAAAGCCGGTATGCGGTATTGTTCGACCTGTTATTAAAGCTGGCCAATACGACGATCGACAGCAACAAAGTCGCCGAAAAAATTGCCGATGAAGTTCGTGATGATACCCCACAGGCGCTGGATGCGGTCTGGGAAGAAGAGCAGGTGAAATTCTTTGCCGATCGGGGCTGCAATGAGTCTGAAATTGCCGCCCATCAGCGTCGTTTTGCCGGTGCCGTGGCACCGCAATATCTAAATATCACCACCGGAGGACAGCACTAATGCACTTCCTGAATATGTTCTTCTTTGACATCTACCCGTACATTGCTGGATCGGTATTCCTGATCGGTAGCTGGTTACGTTACGACTACGGCCAGTACACCTGGCGGGCGGCTTCCAGCCAGATGCTGGATCGCAAGGGGATGAACCTGGCGTCAAACCTGTTCCACATTGGGATTCTGGGTATTTTCGCCGGTCACTTCCTGGGAATGTTAACGCCGCACTGGATGTATGAATCTTTTCTGCCGGTCGACGTGAAGCAGAAGATGGCGATGATTGCCGGCGGCGCTTGCGGCGTGCTGACGCTGGTTGGCGGTATTTTACTGCTCAAGCGTCGTCTGTTCAGCCCACGAGTTCGCGCCACCACTACCGGCGCAGATATTCTGATTCTCTCGCTGTTGGTGATTCAGTGCGCGCTGGGGCTATTAACCATTCCATTCTCAGCGCAGCATATGGACGGTAGCGAGATGATGAAACTGGTCGGCTGGGCGCAGTCCGTAGTGACATTCCACGGCGGGGCGTCTGAACATCTTGACGGCGTGGCATTTATCTTCCGTCTGCATCTGGTGCTGGGGATGACCTTATTCCTGCTGTTCCCGTTCTCGCGTCTGGTACATATCTGGAGCGTGCCGGTTGAGTACCTGACCCGTAAATATCAGCTTGTTCGCGCACGTCACTGATTCCCTTTAACAGGATACTAAACCCTACTTCGGTAGGGTTTTTTTACGCCTGGTTGCTGGATGGCGGTTACGCCTTATCCAGCCTACAGGGAAGCAGGGTTATAGTTTGATGGCGCGATCAGGCGTAGCCGCCATCGGCAATGAGTTCAGGCAATATAATCCAGGTGGGGGATGAAGAAATATGATGTCGTGTGCTTAACGGGGATAACATACGCGACGGAAGTGATGGTGGTGGGGGAAGGATTATTCGTCGCTCCGCTCCTCACCCTTCGGGTCGTTGCCTGCGGCAACGCTTTCTCGCTGCGCTCGAATCGAACCTTAGTCGAAGCTTCTTCCTTCCCCGTACGGAGAGATATGAGGCAGTGTGCTTAATGGGGATAATATACGCGACGGAAGTGATGGTGGTGGGGGAAGGATTATTCGTCGCTCCGCTCCTCACCCTTCGGGTCGTTGCCTGCGG
>NZ_VXJV01000007.1 GCF_008692785.1 Salmonella enterica subsp. diarizonae | reverse complement strand
TCAAGACAGAAGACACGCCACATCACAGCCCTGCCCCCCCGCCGGTCAGCGCAAGGCGGCGGATGGTGTCCGCGGCCCCCGGCAGCGGCTGGTGGGTGGTGAGAATGACCATCCCGCCCTGCGCCGTATGCTCCGCCATCCGCCGGGTGAGGCGCGCCACGCCGTTAACGTCAATGGCGGTGAACGGTTCGTCGAGCACCCACAGCGCGGCGCGGGTCAGCCACAGGCGGGCCAGCGCCACCCGGCGCTGCTGCCCGGCCGAGAGCTGAGCGACCGGCACGTCCTCAAATCCCGCCAGCCCGGCCTGCG
Organism: Salmonella enterica subsp. diarizonae; assembly: GCF_008692785.1. Classification (GTDB taxonomy): domain Bacteria; phylum Pseudomonadota; class Gammaproteobacteria; order Enterobacterales; family Enterobacteriaceae; genus Salmonella; species Salmonella diarizonae. The sequence continues at coordinate 361,350 of NZ_VXJV01000007.1, read as the reverse complement.
CCAGCGCCTCCGGGAGGCGCGCGCCGTCGCCGGGGTGGAAGAAATGCAGGTTCTCCCGGGCCGTCAGGCGGGTTTTTATCCCCGGCTGGTGCCCGAGCCACAGCAGGCTCTGATGGAAGCTGTCGCGCACGTGGCGCAGGGGTTTACCCTGCCAGTACACCTCCCCGCCGTCCGGGCGCGCCAGCCCGGTCAGCAGGCGCAGCAGGGTGGTTTTTCCCGCGCCGTTGCCGCCGGTGACCTGCACCCACTCTCCGGCATCCACGGTGAACGACAGCCCGCGAAACAGCGTCCTCTCGTCCCGCTCGCAGTGCAGTTCTCTGGCTTCAAGCATTCCCACTCATCAACGTCCTGTCAGAAACCTGGTTTAACATCACGCATATCCGGCAGTTTGTGCGCGATCCCTTTGTGACAATCGATACAAGTCTGCCCGTTTTTTACCGCCTGATCGTGCATTTTCGCCGCGACGCCTTTTTGCGCGGTCAGATCCATAAAGTCGAAATTGTGGCAGTTACGGCATTCCTGCGAGTTGTTGTCTTTCATACGCCGCCACTCATTTTGCGCCATCGTCAGGCGATGAGCTTCAAATTTCTGCGGTGTATCTATCAGTCCAAATACCTTCGCGTACAGTTCCTTACTGGCTTTGATCTTACGGATCATCTTCGGCCCCCACTCATGCGGCACATGGCAGTCAGGACAGGTAGCGCGAACGCCGCTACGGTTGTTGTAGTGGACGGTTTCCATATATTCCTCATACACCGTGTTGCGCATTTCATGGCAGCTAATACAAAACTCTTCGGTGTTGGCCTTTTCCATCCCGGTATTGAAGCCGCCCCAGAAGATGATGCCGCCGATAAAACCGATTAACAGCAGCGTCCCCAGCGCCAGACGGCTGGGACTGCGCCACCACCGCCAGACGCGCTTTATCCAGCCGGGTTTACGGTTAGAATTTTCCATAATGACCTCTTATTTCCCGTAACCTTGCGAGGGGGTAAAGGTATTGTCGATAATCGGCGCGGTATCAGACTGCGGTACGTGGCACTGCAGGCAGAAATAACGACGCGGCGCGACGTTGCCCGACACTTTACCGTCGCTGTCCATAAAGTGCGTCGGGCTAATACGCGGCGCGCCCGTCGTACGATAACTTTCCACGCCGTGGCATTGCAGACAGCGGTTGGTATTGGTAGTCACCTGGTAGCCCTCGACGCTGTGCGGGATCATCGGCGGCTGGTTGACGTAATTTAGCGGCATACGCTCCTGCTCTTTCGGCATACGAATCGCCCCTTCCTGCGTCCCGGATACTTCCGGCGACTGGCTCAGATCCACTCCGTTTGCCGCCCAAACCGCACCACTTACCACCAGGGCAAGCGTGGCCATCCATTGACACAGCGCTTTCATCAGGTCATGGCTTTTCATTATTTCGCTCCCGAACTCCATCGCGTATACACTTCATCCTTCAAGCTGCCTCTTTGTTGGCTGCGTTCATTCACCCCAGTCACGTACTACTCGTACGCTCTTGGGACGCATTCACTTGCCGCCTCGACGCATCCTAAATGATTTTGTGTATAGTTATTGTAAAAACATCCTCAGAACAGACATCCACGCAGCGGCCACAGGTCATGCAGTCGCGGTGAGTTACCTGCGCCGGGCTTTGCTCATCCAGCACCGGCGCACGCAGCACATGCGGTTCCGGGCAAACATGAAAACAATCCATACAGCGATTACATTTCTCACGTTTTTTGGCCGTCACGGTCACTACGCCTTTACTGCCCAGCACGCCATACAGCGCGCCCATCGGGCAAATATGACCGCACCAACCGTGCTCAACGACTAATAAATCAAATAAAAACAAAGCAATAATCAGCAACGCGCCGCTACTAAATCCCATAACCAGACTACGGCCTAACAGCGACACGGGATTAATCCATTCCCACAGCAGCGTGCCGGTCAACGCAGAACCGATTAACACCACCACCAGAAGGACGTACCGTATATGGCGTGGAATCGTCGCCGACTGATTCAGGTCAAATTTCCTGCGCATCCAGTTAGCCAAATCAGTAACGGGGTTTAGCGGGCAAACCCAACTGCAAAATACTCGCTTTCCCGCCAGCGCATACAGCACAGTGATAATCACTGCCCCCGTCAGCGCCACGGTAGCGGGAAGATGTCCACTGGCGAGACTTTCCAGGGTAATCAGCGGATCGGTCAACGGGAGGGTATCGAACAGCAAGCTACTGCTGTAGTTGCCATGCAGAACCCAAAAACCCAGCCACGGGCCGCTGAGAAACATCCCCAGCACCATAAACTGGCTTATACGACGTAACACCAGCCAACGGTGGCTACGCCACCAGCCTTTTTTCGCCTGCGCTTCTCGCCCGGCGTCGCGTTTACGATTTGCCATCTTTCCCCTCCAGCCAGCCGAAGCGGTAATGGTGTCCTAACTCCCCTTTCGCCAATGACAACGGCAACACTTTTATCGCTGGTTGCTCCAGTACGCAGACTTTTTCGCATTTACCACAGCCGGTACAGGCGTCGCTGTGTACGGTGGGCAGAAAGCGCGCATGTTTGCCGGTGCGCATGTTGCGATCCAGCTCCAGCGTGATGGCCTCATCGATTTTCGGGCATTCGCGGTAACAAACGTCGCAGCGCAGCCCCTGAAAGTTGAGGCAGTTTTCCTGATCCAGCAGCACCGCCAGCCCCATGCGCGAGTCATCAATGGAGGCGATATCTTTATTCAGCGCCCCGCTGGGGCAGACTTTGGCGCACGGAATGTCTTCACACATTTCGCAGGGGATGTCGCGAGCGACGTAATAGGGCGTACCTGCCGATAACCCGGAGGCCAGCGTCGCCAGTTTTAGCGTGTCGTATGGACACGCCTGAACGCACTGCCCGCAGCGCACACAGGCGCTGGCGAAGACATTTTCATTCAGCGCGCCTGGCGGACGCAGCCGCACGCCCGTTGCGCGCGCGGTTTGCTGTTGCAAGCCCAGCGCCACGCCAACTGCCGCCAGCCCGCCCGCAGTGCGCACAACATCACGCAGAAAGCGGCGGCGGCCATTTTGGGGTTTCGCTGTACGGGACATAACGCGTTACACCTTCGCCAGTTTAACGGCGCACTTCTTGAAGTCCGTCTCTTTAGAGAGCGGGTCCGTCGCATCCAGCGTCAGGTTGTTCACTAGCTGAGCGGCATCGAAGAACGGCATATACACCAGTCCCTGCGGCGGACGGTTACGTCCACGCGTTTCGACAATCGAAATCACTTCGCCGCGGCGGGACGACACTTTAACCTTATCGCCACGACGCAGATCGCGCGCTTTCGCATCCAGCGGGTGGATAAAGACCACCGCTTCCGGGAAGGCGCGATGCAATTCAGGCACGCGGCGCGTCATACTGCCGGTATGCCAGTGTTCGAGCACGCGACCGGTGGAAAGCCACAGATCGTACTCGTTGTCCGGCGACTCCGCCGCGGGTTCAAATGGCAGCGCGAAGATCACCGCTTTGCCATCCGGTTTACCGTAGAATTTGTACCCTTCCCCCGCGTTTACGTACGGGTCGTTGCCTTCGCTGTAACGCCATTGCGTCTCTTTGCCTTCGACGACCGGCCAGCGCAGACCGCGCGCGTTATGGTAATCGTCGAACGGTGCCAGATCGTGACCGTGGCCGCGTCCAAACCAGGCGTATTCTTCAAACAGCCCTTTTTGCAGATAGAAGCCCACTTCTCGGGATTCGTCGTTTAACTGATCCTCTTTCAGCTCGCTCAGCGGGAATTTGCTGACCGCTGGCGTGGCAAACAGGACGTCATACAGTGTTTTACCGCGCAGCTCCGGCTTCTGGGCCAGCAACGCCTCCGGCCAGACCTCCTCGGTTTTAAAACGACGGGAGAACTGTACCAGTTGCCAGAGGTCGGATTTAGCTTCGCCCGGCGCTTTAATTTGCTGACGCCAGAACTGCGTACGACGTTCGGCGTTGCCATAAGCGCCTTCTTTCTCAACCCACATGGCGGTCGGCAGGATCAGATCCGCAGACAGCGCGCTAACGGTCGGGTAAGGATCGGAGACAATGATAAAGTTACGCGGATCGCGCCAGCCCGGCATCCGATCTTCATTGATGTTCGGCCCGGCCTGCATATTGTTATTACACATTACCCAGTAGACGTTCAGCTTGCCGTCTTTCAGCGCGCGATCCTGCGCCACCGCGTGTAAACCCACTTTTGCCGGAATAGTGCCAGCGGGGATCTGCCAGTGTTTTTCGCAGATATCGCGGTGTTTTTCGTTCGTCACGACCATGTCTGCTGGCAGACGGTGTGAGAAGGTTCCCACTTCACGTGCCGTACCGCAGGCGGAAGGCTGGCCGGTCAGCGAGAAGGGACCGCAGCCAGGCTGGGAGATTTTTCCGGTCAGCAGATGCAGGTTGTAGACGAGGTTATTCGCCCACACGCCGCGAGTATGCTGGTTAAAACCCATCGTCCAGTAAGAGATCACTCTCTTATTCGGATCGGCGTAGAGCTGCGCCAACTGTTCCAGTTGATCTTTCGGCACGCCGGTCATTTCAGCCGTCTTGTCAAGAGTATATTCCGCCACGAAGGCTTTATACTCGTCGAAGCTCATCGGCTCGGAAGCGTCGGAGCCCGGATTCTTCGCCGCTTTTTCCAGCGGGTGCGTCGGGCGTAAGCCGTAGCCGATATCCGTCGCCCCTTTACGCAGATTCACATGCTTTGTGAAGAAATCCTGATTTACCGCGTTGTTCTGAATAATGTAATTAGCGATATAGTTAAGGATCACCAGATCGCTTTGCGGGGTAAAGACAATACCGTTGTCCGCCAGTTCAAAGCTACGGTGCTGGAAGGTGGAGAGGACGGCGACCTTCACGTTCGGGTCGGACAAACGGCGGTTAGTGATGCGCGACCATAAAATCGGGTGCATCTCCGCCATGTTGGAACCCCACAGCACAAACGCATCGGCCTGCTCAATATCGTCGTAGCAGCCCATCGGTTCATCCATACCAAAGGTGCGCATAAAGCCCACCACCGCCGAGGCCATGCAGTGACGCGCATTCGGGTCGATGTTGTTAGAGCGGAAACCAGCCTTGAACAGCTTCGCGGCGGCATAGCCTTCCCAGATGGTCCATTGACCAGAGCCAAACATGCCGATCGCTTCTGGTCCTTTCTCTTTCAGGGAGGTTTTAAACTTCTCTTCCATCACATCGAAGGCGTGTTCCCAGCTCACGGGCGTAAACTCGCCGTCTTTGTGATAGTTGCCGTCTTTCATGCGCAGCATCGGCTGCGTCAGACGATCTTTACCGTACATGATCTTGGGCAGGAAGTAGCCTTTAATGCAGTTCAGACCACGGTTGACCGGCGCGTCGGGATCGCCCTGGCAGGCGACCACACGGCCCTGCTGCGTTCCCACCAACACACCGCAACCCGTTCCGCAAAAACGGCACGGCGCTTTATCCCATTTGATGGCTTCCTGCTGCCCGACAACGGCGCGGGCGACGCCCGGCACGCTCAGACCGGCAGCCGCCGCAGCGGCCGCAACGGCGTTAGCTTTCATAAAGCTACGACGACTGAGTTTCATGGTGTTTCCTCACCTTGCTCATCCTGCTGGTGATAAACCAGCGACACCGCCAGTACGCCCTCAACATTACGTACTGACTCAATTGTTTGCATCAGCGCTTCGCTCTGATCTGCTTCCACCACCACGATCAGTTGCCCACTTTCAACATCGCTTAACGCGACTTCGCAACCCGGCAACGTCTTCAACTGTCCGCCAATGGCGGCGATATTCTGACTTTTGGCCTGCACGACCAGGCTACAGACCTGCCAGTTAGTGTGCATGGGGGTTCTCCGCTTTGATGGCTGACACGGGACAGATAGCCACACACGCCCCGCATCCGTTACAGGCCTGCGGGTCAAGCTGCGGCTGGTAAATGCCGGATAATGTGGGACGAAAAGTAATGGCCATAGGTTCACAACTGTCCTGGCAACGATGGCATTCAACCGATTGCCTGGCGAGGCAGTTTTCTGTGAGCGTAAAAATCAGATCCCAGGCCCTGGTGTGGCGCGGAAGAAAAAGAGATTCGGTACAGGCTTGCGCGCAGGCATAACAAAAGCTGCACTCGCCCTGTTTGAAATTTACGCTCGGATACCCCCCCGCCCCTCGCTGCAGGATGTCGGTCTCACACGCCTGGATGCAGGCGTCGCAACGCAGACAATGTGCGAGAAAATAGGTCGTTTCTCTGGCCCACGGCGGAAGAATCCCATTGCTGGCGTTGCGCCAACTGCCGGTCAACATGCTTCGACGGGATAAATCAGCCATGATATCGCCCTTCCATAACGACACGCTTCCATAGGGGTGAATAACAATAAAAACCGTACAATTTATGAGTAGTTATTTTTGTAAATAAGATATTTCAGAATGTGTAAGAGATGCATACCCCGATAGAGGTAAATGCTGTTGCCGGATCAAAAGAGTGTTGGGTAAGGGCCAGTGAACGTGCTTTTTCTCTCATTTCAATGAGTTATATATATACTTATATAACGAAAATCACGAACAGCTAATAATATCACTTATATTGATACTATCAGAATATTCCACTGGATAAAGAGACTCTATTTTATTAATAATCTTTAAAGTATGAGTAAATACAGATTAATAGATAATATGAATGTGTTAGTCTGTCGCCCGTGCATACAGAAAACAGCAGAAAGGAAATACTGTGAACAATAAAATGAAGATGTTTGTCCCTGCCGTCGTCTTCGCCGCCCTCGCCAGCGCTTCTGCCTGGGCTGCCAATGGCGATACCGCCCAGCCGCTGGAGAAAATCGCCCCCTATCCGCAGGCGGAAAAAGGAATGAAGCGGCAAGTGATTACCCTTCCCCCACAGCAGGATGAATCTACCCTCAAAGTAGAACTGTTGATTGGTCAAACACTGAATGTGGATTGTAACCAGCATCGACTCGGCGGCAAGCTGGAAACAAAAACGCTGGAAGGCTGGGGCTATGACTATTATGTCTTTGATAACGTCACTTCTCCGGTATCGACCATGATGGCCTGCCCTGAAGGTAAGAAAGAGCAAAAATTCGTCACCGCCTGGCTGGGTGAAGATGGGATGCTGCGCTACAACAGCAAGCTGCCGATCGTGGTATATACCCCGGCGAATGTGGACGTGAAATACCGCCTCTGGAAAGCGGACGCTAACGTACAGAACGCCGTAGCGCGATAATGTTATGCTGCCCGGTCACGCTTACCGGGCATCTGAACGCTCCGGCTCACGTAGCGCTGCGGGGTTCTTTTTAAAACACTTCTGGAAACCCGCTCACCCGCCGCAGAAAAATAACTTAATGCCTGATGGAGACGCGCAGCGCCATCAGGCAGTTCATCCGGCGTCATAGTCGCATTACGCGGTACGCGCTACCGCATCACGCGAGGCGGCGTCACGTTCTTCGCCGGTGAGTTCTGTTAGCTGTCCGTTACGCATTTCAAGCAGACGATCGGCGTGAATAAAATAGTGATCATCATGGCTGATGGCGAAAATGGTTTTCCCCATTCCCTGCATTAACGTCAGCAGTACCTGATAAAACTCCCGGCGGAAATGCGGGTCCTGATCGGCGGCCCACTCATCCAGCAAAATAATATCGCGCTCTTCCGCCAGCGCCAGTAGTAGCGCAATGCGTTTTTTTTGCCCTTTCGACAGGTTAAGATTCAAAATGCGCCCGTCGTTTAGTTCCAGCTTGTGCGTCATTTTCAGGTGCTCAAGCCACTTATCGACCAGCGCGGGATTCGCGGGTTTCCCCTGCGGCCCCAACAGGCGGTCGAATAACCAGACATCGGTGAACACCGCAGAAAACAGTTTGCGATAATCTTCCGGTTGCCCGGCGGCAATAGGTTGACCATCAAGTAAAATCGTTCCCGATTGCGGCTGATACAAACCGGTCAATAGCATGGCCAGTGTCGATTTCCCGCTACCGTTGCCGCCAATTAAAAACAGCAGTTCGCCGCGGTGAATCATCAGATTGATGGGCCCCACGGAAAACGCGTTATCCTGGTAGTGAAAAACCACGTTGCGCAGCTCCAGCGTCTTCCAGTGCGGAAAGGCTTTCGGCTGCGGAAAATCAGGCTTATACGGGGCGAGCGCGAATTTATTCAGTTTATTAAACGCCACCTGGGCGGTCAGTAGCGTTGGCAACGCCCCCACCGCAGACAGTAGCGGCGTGCGCAGGAACAGCAACGTCAGTGAATAGGTCGCCGCGACGTTGGTATCCGCCCAGCCGAGACTATTCGCCATCCAGAAGACCAGGCCTATCGCCCCCAGCATCATGATATTCGACCAGTTGACGGCGCTCAGGTGAAAAGTATCGGCACGGATAATGTGATGACGGTACTCTTTGGCGTCCGGGGTATAGCATTGCTGAAAAATCTGCTCTGCGCGCTCGCGGTTTAGCGTCAGCTCCTTGCGTCCTTCCAGCACTGTCTGATAGTCGTTGTACAGCTTATCTTCGGTCTCGCGCAGGGTCGCCATATGCTGGTAAACCCGCGCCACCAGCACGAATCCGCCCCAGATAGTGACAGCCATCCAGATAACCGTAACCAGCAGCATTTTTGTCGACAGCATCGCCAGATACGCCGCCGAACCGACGGTGAGGATAATGCCCTGCACCAGCTCAGGCAGACGCACAAAGGCGATAGTAATATTGCGAATATCGCTGGTCAGACCGGCCAGTAAAGAGGCGCTGCCCAGTTGTTCAATACGTTCAACGTGCGTATCCAGAATGCGCTTGATAAATTCGCTGCGCAGACGGTAAACGAAATGGTGTCCCAGAGTGGTTAGCGCCAGTTGGGAACCTAATGTGACAACCATTAGCAACAGGAGCAGACCGAGAAATTCCGGCAGCACCATGACTGTGGTATCCACCGTTTCAATCAGGCGCTGATTGATAAACGCGATCAGGCCAATGCCCAGCGCCGCGCTGGCGAGGCTCAGCGCCATCACGCTAATAAATGACCAGCGGTACTGCCGCCAGACAAGAATAAGAAGTTCCATGCATACAACCCGGACCGATAATAACAGCCCGCAGTTTAACTAACTCCACCTGCACAGCAATAATAATTCTTATTTTTATTCTTTTTCAGCCGCCTGACGGAAGGTGAGATTGTAACGAAATTCACCTGTCATGGGATGAAAGCCCGCTTTAAGCGGCTGGATACCATGATAAAACAGCCGGGACTCGCCGCCCCAGACTACGATATCGCCATGCTCCAGTAAGATCCGCTGGAGCGGATCGCTGCGACGCAGGCCGCCAAACTGAAAAACGGCCGGTACCCCCAACGAAACTGAGACGATAGGCGCGCGCAGATCCGGCTCGTCTTTATCCTGATGTAAAGACAGCTTTGCGCCGGGCGCGTAGCGATTGATCAGGCAGGCGTCCGGTTGGAAGCTCTCATACCCCGCTGCGATCGCCGCCTGACGACATACGCTGGCAAACGATAACGGCAGCGCAGGCCAGGGTTTATCGGTCAACGGATCGCGCACAGAATAACAATAACCGTGATGATCGGTGGTCCACCCCAACCCGCCGCAGTTGGTCATCGCCACCGACATGGTGTAGCCGCCCGGCGTCACCATCTGACGAAACGGAGACTGACTGGCGACAAACCCGATATCGTCTAACAGCGACTGCGCCGCGCGAAAAGCAAAACGGCGCAACACCACCGCGCCAGGTGCCAGCGGCTCTTGCCAGGGCACTTCATCAGTAAATAGATCCAGCATCGCTACTCCTCTTTTTGCGCTTCTCGCTTTAATAGCTGCGCTTTTCGACGCACACCCCAGCGATAACCGGAGAGCGCGCCATCGCGGCGCACGACCCGATGACACGGGATCACCATCGCCAGTTTATTCGCGCCGCACGCGCTGGCGACCGCGCGCACTGCCGTGGGTTTGCCGATAGTCGCGGCAAGCTGTTGATAGCTCAACGTTTCACCGCAGGGAATCGCGCGTAACGCTTGCCAGACCTGCTGTTGAAACGCGGTTCCCTGGATATCCAGCGGCAACGAGAGCAGCACATCGCGTGTGTTGATAGCCGCGACAACCTGCCGCACCCGTTGCTGAAAAGGCGCGTCGGCAGGTTCGTGGCGGGCCGCCGGGAAAAGGGTGTGTAATTCAGCCAGTAGCGCATCATCGCTATCACCGGGGAGAATCGCGCAAATCCCCCGCTCGCTCTCCGCCACCAGACACCGTCCGTAAACCCAGTCCGTCAGCGCATAGCGAACGGAGACATTATCGCCACCTTTGCGAAACTGTTTTGCCGTCATGCCCAGCGTTTGGTCGGCATGACGGTAGTAGCTACTGCTATCCGGGAAGCCGGCGCGGTAAATAGCCGCCGTGACCTGCTCTCCTTTCGCCAACGCCTCACGCAGCCGACGGGCGCGCCACGCCTGCTGCCACTCTTTCGGCGTCATTCCGGTATTCGCTTTAAACAGACGGTGCAGATGAAACGGACTCATCGCCACCGTCTGCGCCAGGGATTCCAGAGTCACCGACGCCTCCTGCTCAAGTAAACGGCAGGCGCAGGCAATCTTATCCAACCGCCGTTGCTGCGCGCGCGCGTTATCCGGCTGACAGCGCTTACAGGGACGAAAACCGGCGTCCAGCGCCTGCTGTGCGTTGGCAAAAAAGCGAACATTTTTGCGTAACGCCCGTTTCGAGCGGCAAGAGGGACGGCAAAAAACGCCCGTGGTTCGCACCGCAAAAACGAAACGCCCATCCGCGCTGGCATCGCGCGCCAGCACCCGTTGCCAGCATTCATCATCGGTGAGTAACGCTTTTTTCATCATAGACTCCTTCATTAAGCATAGTGCTTGCTTACATGCAGTGTGTCCGTAAATCCGCCCACAAAAACCCGCAATCTTGCGTTTTAATTCTTATCGCTCACCAGAAACGTTTTGAACTGCGGCGACATCCAGGTTGTAAAGCCTTCGCCCTCTTTCATGATCATAAAGGCCGCCAGTCCTTCCCGCCGCACGACCTCTTTCGCCTTTTTCGTACCGAGCACCATCAGGCCGGTGTCCCAGCCGTCTGCTTCCAGCGCCGTTGGCGCGATGACCGTGACCGATACCAGGTTATGTTCAATGGGGCGTCCCGTTTGCGGATCAATAACGTGTGATACGCGCTTGCCATCCAGCTCATAATAGTTGCGGTAGCTGCCGGAGGTACTGATACCATGCCCGTTGATATCCACAATCGCTTGTACCGCGTTTTCCCGGTCGGTCGGCTTCTGAATCGCGACACGCCACGGCTGCCCCTGCGCATTCATCCCGCGACTGCTTAATGCGCCGCCCACCGAGACCAGATAACGCGCGATGCCCTCCTGCTCCATCAGACGCGCCAGATGATCCGCCGCATAGCCCTCCCCGACCGTTGAGAGATCAACATAAAGATCCGGCAGATCTTTTTGCAAAAACTGATGTCCGGCCCTGTCGATAACCTGCAAATGCTGCAGGCCTGTTTTCGCTTTTGCCGCATCGATTTGCGCTTGTGCTGGGATATGCAGCGGCTGCCGATCCGGCCCAAATCCCCACAGATTGACCAACGGGCCCACGGTGATATCCATCGCGCCATCCGTCTTCGCGCCAATACGCAGCGCCGAGGTCACGATATCCGCCATGGCTTCATTGACCGGCCAGGGCGCAAGACTGCGTGAATGGTTAAAACGCATCAGCGCGGAGTCTTTTTTGTAAGTAGAGAGCAACTGATCGTCAGCATCAAGCTGAGTCTGGATTTTCGTCTGTAACTCTGCGGCGCGTTTCGCATCGATGCCAACCACGCTCACCCGCCAGACGGTGCCCATCGTTTTACCTTCCAGCACCTGAGCGGCAGGTGACGTTGTCGTCGTTTGGGGAGCCTCGTCGCAACCCATGAATAAAAAAGTGGTCGCCAGAAGCACGGCCCGGCAAAATTTCATTTTCATCGCTGATTATCCTCATTCGAATGGACGCAAGCGTATATCAAAACGTCGTATTTGTACGCCGGAATAAGGTATGAAAAAAGGGCCCGCAGGCCCTTTAGCAACATCTTTTTGCTGATTAGAACTGGTAAACCAGACCCAGCGCTACGATGTCGTCGGTGTTGATGCCCGCATCGCGGGTAAAGTCGTTTTTATCCAGCAGGTTGATTTTGTAATCAACATAGGTGGACATGTTTTTGTTGAAGTAGTAAGTCGCGCCGACATCAACGTATTTTACGATGTCCTGGTCGCCATAGCTGGCGCCGTAACCGTTGCTGATGTCCTTACCTTTAGACTGCAGGTAAGCTACGGACGGACGCAGACCAAAGTCGAACTGGTACTGAGCTACGACTTCAAAGTTCTGCGCTTTGTTGGCAAAACCGTAAGAGGTAGACGGGCTGCTGCCGTTAGAGGTACCAAAACGGGTCGCGTTATAGGTCTGAGAATACTGCGCCGCCAGATAGACGTTGTTCGCATCGTATTTCAGGCCGCCGGTGTAGACCGTAGCGCGATCGCCGTTACCATACAGGCGAGCGTTAGCGGTGTTGTTCTGATCGGCAGTACGTTTAGACGTGGTGATAGCGCCACCAACAGAGAAACCTTCGCCGATTGCATAAGTCAACGATCCGCCGTAACCGTCGCCGTTCTGGTTCAGCAGGCTGCGACCGCTGGTATTTTCACCGCTCACGCTGCCGTTTTTGCCCTGATACTGCAACGCGAAGTCCAGGCCATCCACCAGGCCGAAGAAGTCGGTGTTACGGTAGGTCGCGTAGCCGTTACCGCGCTGCTGCATAAAGTTGTCAGCACCGTAGGTGTCGCCACCGAATTCCGGCAGAACGTCGGTCCAGGAGGTCACGTCATAGGTTACGCCGTAGTTACGACCATAATCGAAAGAGCCTGCGTCAGCGAATTTCAGACCCGCAAACGCCACACGCGTCCAGGAGTCGTTGCTGCCTTCAGTCTGGTTGCCCTGAATCTGATATTCCCACTGGCCATAGCCGGTCAGCTGATCGTTAACCTGCGTTTCGCCTTTGAAGCCGATACGCATGTAGGTCTGATCACCGTCGCTGCCTTTGTCGTCAGAGAAATAGTGCAGGCCATCTACTTTGCCAAACAGATCTAATTTGTTGCCGTCTTTATTATAAATTTCAGCCGCATTCGCTGCGCCCGCCACCAGCAGAGCCGGTACCAGGAGGGACAGTACTTTAACTTTCATGTTATTAACCCTCTGTTATATGCCTTTATTGCTTTTTTATGCCACTGCTTACTGGTTAACCCTCATTAACCAGTCGGCAAGTCCATTCTCCGCAAAAATACAGAATAATCCAACACGAATATGATACTAAAACTTTTAAGATGTTACAGTTATCCACATACATGTTTCAAAATATGAATTTTACGGAACTTTTTTAAAGCAAAAATCAAGTTAAAATAAGCACAAATAGATAAAATATATTTGCAAGTCTTTTAAAATCAACAGGTTAAATTCATAAAATTCATAGCACTGAATGATAAAACAGAATCTTCATTCGCAACTAAAATAGTGACCGCTATCATCATTAACTTTATTTATTACCGTCATTCATTTCTGAATGTCTGTTTACCCCTATTTCAACCGGATGCTTCGCATTCGGTTTTTTTTACGCTTTTTTACACAAAATCGACTGTTCTATGCTACCCGCCTAAAACTATCACGGTTATTCACTACTATCTTCCCTTCAAGCTGTTATCCATTATCAAATAATTTCTTGATATTTAGTGCTAAATAATTATAAGCCATCTTTATATTTGTACCGCCCCGAGAATATTGTACGCTTTTCCCGCTACACCGACAGAGCGCGTGTTAAGTTGTCCGGCATGACGTAAGAGTCTGGAAATTCATTCATTACCCTTTATACTGCCCTTTCACCTTCAGCGTTGCTTTTACAGGTCGTAAACATAAATGAGTCAGTCTGACACAACGGTCTCTACCCGATTCTCCCTTCTACCGGGAAGCATTACCCGTTTCTTCTTATTGCTGATCATTGTGCTGCTGGTAACGATGGGCGTTATGGTACAGAGCGCCGTCAACGCCTGGTTAAAAGACAAAAGCTATCAAATTGTCGATATTACCCACGCTATTCATAAACGCGTAGATACCTGGCGGTATGTCACCTGGCAAATTTATGACAACATCGCCGCGACCACTACGCCATCGACAGGTGAAGGGCTTCAGGAAACGCGTCTGAAGCAGGATGTGTACTATCTTGAAAAGCCGCGGCGTAAAACTGAAGCGCTGATTTTCGGCTCCCATGACAGCGCCACGCTGGAAATGACGCAGCGTATGTCAACCTATCTTGATACGCTGTGGGGCGCGGAAAATGTACCGTGGTCAATGTATTACCTCAACGGACAGGATAACAGCCTGATTCTTATCTCCACCCTACCGTTGAAAGATCTCTCTTCCGGCTTTAAAGAGTCCACTATTGGCAATATCGTCGATTCCCGTCGGGCAGAGATGTTGCAGCAGGCGAATGCGCTGGATGAGCGCGAAAGTTTCTCCTCATTACGAAAACTGGCCTGGCAAAACGGTCACTATTTTACGCTGCGCACGACCTTCAATCAGCCGGGACATCTGGCGACCGTGGTGGCGTTTGATCTGCCCATTAATGATTTAATTCCGCCGGGAATGCCGCTGGACAGTTTTCGAATCGAGCCTGACGCAACCCAGGCGACGGGACGAAACAGTGAAAAGGAAGCGCCTGATAGCGTCAGTATTAGCTTTAACGGTTCAAAAATTGAGATCTCCTCAGCACTGAACTCTACCGGAATGCGCCTGATCTGGCAGGTGCCATTCGGTACGCTTTTGCTTGATACGCTGCAAAATATTCTGCTGCCTTTACTGCTGAACATCGGGCTGCTGGCGTTAGCGTTATTTGGCTACGCCACGTTTCGCCATCAGCCGGGACGGACGACGGAATCAACATCCGGCAGCGCGGCGAATAACGAGCTTCGCGTCTTACGCGCCATTAATGAAGAGATCGTTTCTCTGCTGCCGCTGGGTTTGCTGGTCTACGATCAGGAAGGAAACCGCACCGTGATCAGCAATAAAATCGCCGATCATCTATTGCCGCATCTCAACCTGCAAAATATTACCAGCATGGCGGAGCAGCATCAGGGCGTGATTCAGGCGACGATTAACAACGAACTGTATGAGATCCGTCTGTTTCGTAGCCAGGTCGCTCCCCGCACGCAGATCTTTATTATTCGCGATCAGGACCGGGAAGTACTGGTGAATAAGAAGCTTAAACAGGCGCAACGTCTGTATGAGAAGAATCAGCAGGGGCGCGCCGCCTTTATGCAAAATATCAGCAACACACTTAAAGAGCCCGTACGCCAACTGGCGGTTAACGCCGCAGCGGCCACCACGCCGGAAAGCCTGAAACTGGTGGATCAAGCGGATGTTTTGGTACGTATGATCGATGAAATCCAACTGGCGAATATGCTGGAAAATGACGCATGGAAAAGCGAAGCAACGCTGTTCTCCCTTCAGGATCTTATTGACGAAGTCGTGCCGGAAGTGCTGCCCGCCATAAAGCGTAAAGGGCTGCAACTGCTGATTAATAACCACCTTAGCGGTAACGATGAGCGCTGGGGGGATCGCGATGCCCTGCGCCGGATTTTGCTATTGTTGATTCAGTACGCCGTTACAACGACCGCTATGGGTAAGATTACGCTTGAAGTTGAGCAGGATGAATCTATCACGGAGCGTCTGACTTTCCGTATTCTGGATACGGGCGAAGGCGTAACGTTAAACGAGATTGATAATCTGCATTTCCCGTATATGAATGAAACTCAGGGCGATCGTTACGGCAAAGCGAATCCGCTCACGTTCTGGCTATGCAATCAACTGGCACGCAAACTGGGCGGTCATCTCAACATTAAAGCGCGAGAAACGCTAGGCACGCGCTATACCGTTCATGTCAAAATGCTTCCTCACGATCAGCATACTCAGGTCGAAGAGCGCCTGCTGGACGACGTCAGCGTGATGGTCGATGTGACATCCAACGAGGTCCGCGCGATTGTGCTGCGTCAGTTAGAAAACTGGGGCGCCACCTGCATCACGCCGGATGAACGGCAGATAAGTCAAGAATATGATCTCTTTTTAACGGATAATCCGTCTAATCTTACTGCCTCCGGCTTGCTTTTAAGCGATGATGAGTCAGGCGTGCGGAAAATTGGCCCGGGCCAGTTGCGCGTCAACTTTAATATGAGCAATGCTATGCAGGAAGCTGTACTACAACTTATCGAAGAGCAACTGGCGCAGGAAGAGATTCCCGCCTCCCCGCTCGGCGGAGATGAAAATGCCGAGCTTCATGCCAGCGGTTATTATGCGCTATTTGTAGACACAGTACCGGATGATGTTAAGAGGTTGTATACTGAGGCGGCAACCAGCGATTTCGCTGCGCTGGCCCAAACGGCCCACCGCCTGAAAGGGGTGTTTGCCATGCTTAATCTGGTACCCGGCAAGCAGTTATGTGAAACGCTGGAACATCTGATTCGTGAGAAAGATGCTCCAGGTATAGAAAAATATATCAGCGACATTGACGCCTACGTCAAAAGCTTGCTGTAGCAAGGTAGCCCAATACATGAACAATATGAACGTAATTATTGCCGATGACCACCCGATTGTACTGTTCGGTATTCGCAAATCACTTGAACAAATCGAGTGGGTGAATGTTGTCGGCGAATTTGAAGATTCCACAGCATTGATCAATAACTTGCCGAAATTAGATGCGCATGTATTGATCACGGACCTCTCCATGCCGGGAGATAAATACGGCGATGGGATCACCTTGATCAAGTACATCAAGCGTCATTTTCCGAGCCTGTCTATTATCGTTCTGACCATGAACAACAATCCGGCGATTCTGAGCGCCGTGTTGGATCTCGATATTGAAGGGATTGTACTCAAACAGGGTGCGCCGACCGATCTGCCTAAGGCGCTGGCCGCGCTGCAAAAAGGCAAAAAATTCACCCCGGAAAGCGTTTCTCGTCTGCTGGAGAAAATCAGCGCTGGCGGTTACGGGGATAAACGCCTGTCGCCAAAAGAGAGCGAAGTATTACGCCTGTTCGCCGAGGGTTTCCTGGTCACCGAAATCGCCAAGAAGCTCAACCGCAGTATTAAGACCATCAGCAGCCAGAAGAAATCGGCGATGATGAAACTGGGCGTAGAGAATGATATCGCGCTGCTCAACTATCTCTCTTCCGTCACTCTGAGTCCGACAGACAAAGAATAAATCGCTTTCAGGTTACTATGCCTGATGGCGCTGTGCTTATCAGGCCTACCAATTGATGCATCTTTTGTAGGCCGGATCAGGCAACGCCGCCATCCGGCATTTTTTATACCCGCGTTTTACGTACCCGCTCGGCATATACCGCCAGCGTCTGTTTCAACACATCCAGCGTCACAGGCTTCGACAAACAGCTATCCATACCGGACTCCAGGCAACGTTGTTTCTCTTCCGCCAGCGCGTTCGCCGTCACGCCGACTACCGGCAGCGTCAGCCCAAGCTGACGGATACGCTGCGTCAGGCGGTAGCCGTCCATGTTCGGCATGTTCACATCGCTCAGAACAATATCGATAGAATTTTTACTCAGCACATTCAGGGCGTCCACGCCATCATTGGCTGTCTTACACTGATACCCCAGTGATCCCAGTTGATCGGCCAGCAAACGGCGATTGATCGGATGATCGTCAACGACCAGAATCATCATGTCGTCATTTGAATCTGCGGTTTTATCCGCCGTCGGCAATGCGCTGGAAAGCGCTTCACTATCCAGCTCAATACTATAGATACGCGCCAACAGCGCGGGCAACTCATGCACCGACGCTACACTATGCACCCACTCGCCCGGCGCTCTTTCCAACGGAATCCCGATATGACGGCGGCAAAAGACGACCGCCGCCCTCCCCTGCCAGGTATGCTCCAGCGCATCATCGACAATCAAAATATCGTCCGCGGCGGGTTCTTGTCCTTCATAACGCTGCGTATGAACGCCGCTACGCGCCAGACTGGTCTCAATAAACTGGCACAAAGAAGTATTGCGCACCGCCAGCCAACAGCAGGTTCCGGCGAGTCCTTCCACACCCTTTTTCACAGGGTATTGCGCGCCATAAAGCGGGATGCGCAGCGTAAACTGGCTTCCCATGCCGGGCTCTGAATCGACGGAAATATCGCCGTCCATCATGCTGATCAATTTTTCGCAAATCGCCAGCCCCAGACCGGTCCCCTGAAAGTTACGCTGTACGCCGGTGCCCACCTGGAAGAAGGGATCGAACAGGCGAACCACCTCTTTCGCCGGAATACCGACGCCGGTATCCCTCACGCGAATGCTGAGATAATCGCCGTCACAGCGCACATGCAGCACGATGCAGCCAATATCGGTAAACTTAATGGCGTTGCTCAACAGGTTTGAAATGACCTGCTGTAAACGCATCGGGTCGCCGTTCAGCGATACCGGCACGTCAGGCTCAATAAAACAATACAGGCCGAGCTGCTTACGCACCACCAGCGGCAGATAATTGGCGGTGATATGATTCATTACCTCTCGTGGTGAAAATTCGCGTGGCTCAATCTTTAGCTGTTCCGACTCGATTTTCGAGAAGTCGAGAATGTCGCTGATAATTTTCAACAACAGACTGGAGGAGTTATTCATCGCTGTGACCAGACGATCCACGCCTTTTGGCAGCTCTTTGGTTTGGAGCAGATCGAGATTACCGATGATACCGTACAGCGGCGTGCGTAATTCATGACTGACGGTCGCAAGGAACATGGATTTAGACTGGCTCGCCTGCTCCGCCGCCTGCGCCATCTCCTGCAGCGACTCTTCCATTTTGACGCGTGTGCTCACGTCTACCAACACGCAAATCGCAACGTTTTCATTGCGATAGCGGGAATGTACGAAGCTAATTTGCAAATTGGTATTATTACTGGTCAATACATCAACGAAGTTGACCTGCTGGCCGCAAATGATTTGCGTCAGGCGCTGTCTGTCTTCATGCGTGAGCATGTTCAGATAGGTGTGCGCCAGTTCGTTACTCAGAATATTGACACCATCAATAGTGCGCAGAATACAGATCCCCACCGGCGCAGAGGCAACGATTTTACGGTTGAACTGTTCATGCTCTTCCAGACGCTGAGCATCGCTCTCCGCCGGAATAAAAATGCGCCGCTCATACATCCGCGCAAGCGTAAACAGCCCTGCGCCCACCAGCACGTTCAGCAGGATAGCGTTCAGGATAAGAATACGAATACGCTCCAGGACTAAATCTACCGGCACAGAATAGACAATACTCAGCGAGGATGGCGGCAGGCTTTTTTTAAGAACCAGTTCGTGAAAACCCGGCGTATAACCAAACCAGGAACGCTCCTGCATCCAGCGCGGTTCCGCTTTAATATTGCCATCAGGACCGGTCAATGAAATCAGCGAATGGCCGTTCTCATCAATAATGGTGACGCCCATCGGCAAACTGCCCGGCGTGAAAAAATTTTCCATGCGGATGGACTGCTCGACGCCCAGCAGCGCCTGCAGACGGTTGGCCAGATACACCGGCGTCAGCGCATAAAAATAGCCCACGCCCTGACGCGAGCCCTGGCTTATCCAGAAAAGGTTATTCCCACTTTCTTCCTGCGGCGCGTTGCGGTATTTCATAATCCGCTCATGCAGCGCTTTTAACGCATCATCGCGCTCCACGGGCATTTCACGCAGGCCGAAATTCGCCATGCAGAGATTATCGCTGCCAATCAGGAAAACGCGGTTAAGATCATACGCCGCAGAAAAGTTGTCGCGCCAGTAACGCATAAACCAGGCCAGTGACTCCAGCGAACCGCGCCAGGCGGAGCCCATTGCCGCACAGTCAGAGTCGGCGAATAGCGGTTCAAAATCCGGCACCACCATTTTGTCATCACGCGCACGCGACGACATGACGCCGTTTTCCGCCGTTAAACGGTTCTCGGCGATATATTTGAGCTCTTTCATCACGTCCGACGTGCGCTGGATAAAACGCTGCGCCTGATCGGAGCTAAGGTTGAACTCCTGACGAATTTCAGACTCCCGCTGGTGCAGGGCATTGACGATGTAAAACACCGAAACAAAGGCGATTAAGAGCCAAATGAGTAACGCCAACGCTCTGAATAAGTAGCGTGAGACCTTCAGCGTGGTTCGAAAGGAAGCAAGGTATTTCAAAGGGGCGAAGCTCCGCCTCAGGATGTAAATAGAGTGTGACTAAGGTAGCGGTAAATGACGTAGCCCGCAACGGCAAAGAAAAAGGGCCGGATATCCGGCCCTCGCACAGCAATAACATTACTCGTCAGCGTCATCCGCAACGTCGTCATCGCTTTCCGCTTCCGGGGCAATATCCTCATCCCCTTCCGCCACGCTGCCGTCGATGGCGTCGAGTTCTTCGTCATCTACCGGTTCAGCAACGCGTTGCAGACCCACCACGTTTTCATCTTCCGCCGTGCGGATAAGGATAACGCCCTGGGTATTACGTCCGACTACGCTGATCTCGGACACACGGGTACGCACCAGAGTACCGGCATCCGTGATCATCATGATCTGGTCGCAATCGTCTACCTGTACCGCGCCGACAACGGAACCGTTGCGCTCAGTCACTTTGATAGAGATAACGCCCTGCGTCGCACGAGACTTGGTCGGGTACTCGTCCGCTGCGGTACGCTTCCCGTAGCCGTTTTGCGTTACGGTCAGAATAGCGCCTTCGCCGCGTGGGATGATCAGAGAGACCACTTTATCGTCTCCCGCCAGCTTAATACCGCGCACACCGGTCGCAGTACGCCCCATCGCACGGACGGCGTCTTCTTTGAAGCGCACCACTTTACCCGCGGCCGAGAACAGCATGACTTCGTCAGAACCAGAAGTCAGGTCAACGCCAATCAGTTCGTCGCCGTCGTTGAGGTTCACCGCGATAATACCGGCGGAACGCGGACGGCTGAATTCGGTCAGCGCCGTTTTCTTCACGGTACCGCTGGCGGTCGCCATAAAGACGTTCACGCCTTCTTCGTACTCACGAACCGGCAGAATCGCGGTGATACGTTCGTTGGCTTCCAGCGGCAGCAGGTTGACAATCGGACGACCGCGCGCGCCACGGCTGGCTTCCGGCAACTGATAGACCTTCATCCAGTACAGACGGCCCCGGCTGGAGAAGCAGAGGATGGTGTCATGGGTGTTGGCCACCAGCAAACGATCGATAAAGTCTTCTTCTTTAATACGCGCGGCAGATTTACCTTTCCCGCCGCGACGTTGCGCTTCGTAATCCGTCAGCGGTTGATATTTGACGTAACCCTGGTGAGACAGCGTCACGACAACATCTTCCTGGCTAATCAGATCTTCGATATTAATATCGGCGCTATTGGCGGTGATTTCGGTACGGCGCTCATCGCCGAACTGCTCGCGAATTAACTCCATCTCTTCGCGGATCACTTCCATCAGGCGATCGGCACTGCCCAGAATGTGCAGCAGTTCAGCAATCTGCTCCAGCAACTCTTTGTATTCGTCGAGCAGTTTCTCATGCTCCAGGCCGGTCAGTTTCTGCAAACGCAGATCCAGAATCGCCTGCGCCTGCTGTTCAGTCAGGTAGTACTGACCGTCACGCACGCCAAATTCTGGCTCCAGCCATTCCGGACGCGCCGCGTCATCACCGGCGCGTTCCAGCATTGCAGCGACGTTGCCCAGATCCCACGGACGCGAGATCAGCGCCGCTTTCGCTTCCGCCGGCGTTGGCGCACGACGGATCATCTCAATGATCGGGTCGATGTTCGCCAGCGCAATCGCCAGAGCTTCAAGGATATGCGCACGGTCACGGGCTTTACGCAGTTCAAAAATAGTACGACGCGTCACCACTTCACGGCGGTGGCGCACGAACGCTGAAATGATATCTTTCAGGTTCATGATCTTCGGCTGGCCGTGATGCAGCGCCACCATGTTAATACCGAAGGAAACCTGTAGCTGGGTCTGGGAGTAGAGATTGTTAAGCACCACCTCGCCCACCGCATCGCGTTTCACTTCAATCACGATGCGCATCCCGTCTTTGTCGGATTCGTCACGCAGCGCGCTGATGCCTTCCACGCGTTTATCTTTCACCAGCTCGGCGATTTTCTCGATCAGGCGCGCTTTGTTCACCTGATAGGGAATTTCGTGCACGATGATGGTTTCACGGCCCGTTTTCGCGTCAGCTTCAACTTCCGCACGGGCGCGGATGTACACTTTACCGCGACCGGTGCGGTAGGCCTCTTCGATACCGCGACGACCGTTGATAATGGCCGCCGTCGGGAAATCTGGCCCCGGAATATGTTCCATCAGCCCTTCAATGCTGATGTCTTCGTTGTCGATATACGCCAGGCAGCCGTTAATCACTTCCGTCAGGTTGTGCGGCGGGATATTCGTCGCCATACCTACTGCGATACCGGACGAACCGTTGACCAGCAGATTCGGAATTTTGGTCGGCATGACGTCCGGAATTTTTTCCGTGCCGTCATAGTTATCCACGAAATCCACCGTCTCTTTTTCGAGATCGGCCATCAGTTCGTGGGCGATTTTCGCCAGACGGATCTCCGTATAACGCATTGCCGCCGCGGAGTCGCCGTCAATAGAACCGAAGTTACCCTGACCATCCACCAGCATGTAACGCAGCGAGAATGGCTGCGCCATACGAACGATGGTGTCATACACTGCGGAATCGCCGTGGGGATGGTATTTACCGATTACGTCACCAACGACACGGGCAGATTTTTTATAGGCTTTGTTCCAGTCATTGCCCAATACGTTCATGGCGTAAAGTACGCGACGGTGTACCGGCTTCAGGCCATCTCGGACATCCGGCAGCGCACGGCCAACAATGACCGACATCGCATAATCCAGATAGGAGCTCTTCAGCTCTTCCTCAATGTTGACCGGTGTAATTTCTCTCGCAAGGTCGCTCATCTAACCGCTATCCCTCTACTGTATCCCGGATTCAAAGGTCGCAAATTATAACACAACCGCGTTGATTGAGGTAAACCAATACCGTTTATTCGCCGGGAATGCCTGATATACTTATTCGTCTTGCTAAATAAGGAGTAGAAGCCCCTATGAATGCCGAAAAAGCGCCGGAACGCCATAACGTTGACCATGAAGAAATTGCCAAATTTGAAGCAGTCGCGTCACGCTGGTGGGATCTGGAAGGCGAATTTAAGCCGCTGCACCGTATTAACCCGCTGCGTCTGGGCTACATTGCCGAACGTTCCGGCGGCCTGTTCGGTAAAAAGGTGCTCGATGTCGGCTGCGGCGGCGGTATTCTGGCGGAGAGCATGGCGCGCGAAGGCGCTACCGTTACCGGGCTGGATATGGGCTTTGAGCCTTTGCAGGTCGCCAAACTGCATGCGCTGGAAAGCGGTATCAAGGTAGAGTACGTGCAGGAGACGGTTGAGGAGCATGCGGCAAAACACGCTCAGCAGTACGACGTCGTCACCTGTATGGAAATGCTGGAGCACGTTCCCGATCCGCAATCGGTCGTCCACGCCTGCGCCCAACTGGTTAAACCCGGCGGCGAGGTGTTTTTCTCAACGTTGAACCGCAACGGAAAATCCTGGCTGATGGCGGTCGTCGGCGCTGAGTATATTCTGCGCATGGTGCCAAAAGGCACCCACGACGTGAAGAAATTCATTAAGCCCGCTGAACTGTTAGGCTGGGTAGATGAGACCGTCCTGAAGGAGCAACATATCACCGGGCTGCACTACAACCCGATTACCAATACTTTTAAACTCGGCCCCGGGGTAGACGTTAACTACATGTTGCATACCCGCGCCAAAAAAGCGTGACGTCAAAGAATTTTCTTATGAAGGTTGCGTCAGATCATCGGGCGCAATCTTTCTCTTCGATGAAGAAATCAGCACTCGATCAAATTTTGATTTTTTTTTATGAATTGTTGACATCCTCTCCAGGCCTTATCAGACGCGCATTTAGCGATTCTTACTCTTTTGCAACCGCAATTTAACGCCAAAATCAACTCTTGTACTCAAAAGAATCCCTACTAGAATACTCACCATATAGCGTTTCATTTATCGATCACCCCCTATATATAGTATTTATCCACAGAGTTAGTCACAATGTGGCGTTGTGGATAAGCGGGGGATATTATTTCTTTCACGGACAGGTAAACAGGTAGAAAACCACATGAATCAGAGTCTGCTGGTGACAAAGCGTGACGGCCGTACTGAGCGCATCAATCTCGACAAAATTCATCGCGTTCTTGATTGGGCGGCAGAAGGACTGAACAACGTATCGGTTTCTCAGGTCGAGCTACGCTCGCATATTCAGTTTTATGATGGGATTAAGACCTCCGATATCCATGAAACTATTATTAAGGCCGCCGCAGATCTGATCTCTCGCGATGCGCCGGATTATCAATATCTGGCCGCGCGCCTGGCGATTTTCCACCTGCGTAAGAAAGCCTTCGGCCAGTTTGAGCCGCCCGCGCTTTACCACCATGTGGTAAAAATGGTTGAGCTTGGCAAATACGACAATCATCTGCTGGAAGACTACACGGAAGAAGAGTTCAAGCAGATGGATTCGTTTATCGTTCACGATCGCGATATGACCTTCTCCTATGCTGCCGTTAAGCAACTGGAAGGTAAATATCTGGTGCAGAACCGCGTGACCGGCGAAATCTATGAAAGCGCTCAGTTCCTTTATATCCTGGTGGCCGCTTGCCTGTTCTCGAACTATCCGCGTGAAACGCGTCTTGACTATGTAAAACGTTTTTATGATGCGGTCTCTACGTTCAAAATCTCGCTGCCGACGCCCATCATGTCCGGCGTGCGTACCCCGACCCGTCAGTTTAGCTCTTGCGTACTGATCGAGTGCGGCGACAGTCTGGATTCCATCAACGCCACCTCCAGCGCCATTGTGAAATATGTTTCCCAGCGTGCCGGTATCGGTATCAACGCGGGCCGCATCCGTGCGCTGGGTAGCCCGATTCGCGGCGGCGAAGCCTTCCACACCGGCTGCATCCCGTTCTACAAACACTTCCAGACGGCGGTGAAATCCTGCTCGCAGGGCGGCGTGCGCGGCGGTGCGGCAACGCTCTTCTACCCGATGTGGCATCTGGAAGTTGAAAGCCTGCTGGTGCTGAAAAACAACCGCGGCGTGGAAGGCAACCGCGTACGTCACATGGATTACGGCGTACAGATCAACAAACTGATGTACACCCGTCTGCTGAAAGGCGGCGACATTACGCTGTTCAGTCCCTCCGACGTGCCTGGGCTGTACGATGCATTCTTCGCCGACCAGGAGGAGTTCGAACGCCTGTACGTGAAATATGAAAACGACGACAGCATCCGCAAACAGCGTGTGAAAGCGGTCGAACTGTTCTCGCTGATGATGCAGGAACGCGCCTCTACCGGCCGTATCTATATCCAGAACGTTGACCACTGCAATACTCACAGTCCGTTCGATCCGGTTGTCGCCCCGGTACGCCAGTCTAACCTGTGTCTGGAGATTGCCCTGCCGACTAAACCGCTACACGATGTCAACGATGAAAACGGCGAAATTGCATTGTGTACGCTGTCTGCATTCAACCTGGGTGCCATTAAAACCCTGGACGAGCTGGAAGAACTGGCTATTCTGGCAGTACGCGCTTTGGATGCGCTACTCGATTATCAGGATTACCCGATTCCGGCCGCCAAACGCGGCGCAATGGGCCGCCGTACGCTGGGCATTGGCGTGATTAACTTCGCCTACTGGCTGGCGAAAAACGGTAAACGTTATTCCGACGGCAGCGCCAATAATCTGACGCATAAAACCTTCGAAGCGATTCAGTACTATCTGCTTAAAGCGTCCAACGAACTGGCGAAAGAGCAAGGCGCCTGCCCGTGGTTCAACGAAACCACTTATGCAAAAGGCATTCTGCCGATCGACACCTACAAAAAAGATCTGGATGCGATCGTCAACGAGCCGCTGCACTACGACTGGGAACAGTTGCGTGAATCGATCAAAACCCACGGTCTGCGTAACTCCACGCTATCGGCGCTAATGCCGTCGGAAACGTCGTCCCAGATCTCCAACGCCACCAACGGTATCGAACCACCGCGCGGCTACGTCAGCATCAAGGCCTCGAAAGACGGTATTTTGCGTCAGGTCGTGCCGGATTATGAGCATCTGAAAGACGCTTACGAGCTATTGTGGGAGATGCCGAACAACGACGGTTATCTGCAACTTGTCGGTATTATGCAGAAGTTTATCGACCAGTCGATTTCCGCCAATACCAACTACGATCCGTCGCGTTTCCCGTCAGGAAAAGTGCCGATGCAGCAACTGCTGAAAGATTTGCTCACCGCATATAAGTTTGGCGTGAAAACTCTGTACTATCAAAATACCCGCGACGGCGCGGAAGATGCGCAGGACGATCTGGCGCCTTCTATTCAGGACGATGGCTGCGAAAGCGGCGCTTGTAAGATCTGATGAATAGTGCCGGGTAGCGCGATGCTTACCCGGCCTACGATTGTACGGTTTGTAGGCCGGATAAGGCGCTTGCGCCGCCATCCGGCGCTCATCCCATAAAGGATTCACTTCAATGGCATACACCACTTTTTCACAGACGAAAAACGATCAGCTCAAAGAACCCATGTTCTTTGGCCAGCCGGTCAACGTTGCACGCTATGACCAGCAGAAATATGACATCTTCGAAAAACTGATCGAAAAACAGCTCTCTTTCTTCTGGCGTCCGGAGGAAGTCGACGTCTCCCGCGACCGTATCGACTATCAGGCGTTGCCGGAGCACGAAAAACATATCTTCATCAGCAACCTCAAATACCAGACGCTGCTGGATTCCATTCAGGGACGTAGCCCGAACGTAGCCCTGCTGCCGCTCATTTCTATCCCGGAGCTGGAGACGTGGGTAGAAACCTGGGCGTTTTCCGAGACGATTCACTCGCGCTCTTACACCCATATTATTCGTAATATCGTCAACGATCCGGCGGTTGTTTTTGACGATATCGTGACTAATGAGCAAATTCAGAAGCGCGCCGAAGGTATCTCTGCCTACTATGACGAACTTATCGAGATGACCAGTTACTGGCATCTGCTGGGCGAAGGCAGGCACACGGTGAACGGCAAAACCATTACCGTGAGCCTGCGTGAACTCAAGAAGAAGCTCTACCTGTGCCTGATGAGCGTCAATGCGCTGGAAGCCATCCGCTTCTACGTCAGCTTCGCCTGCTCTTTCGCATTTGCCGAGCGTGAACTGATGGAAGGTAACGCCAAAATTATCCGTCTGATCGCCCGTGACGAAGCTCTACATCTGACCGGCACGCAACACATGCTGAACCTGCTGCGTAGCGGCGTGGACGATCCGGAGATGGCGGAAATCGCCGAAGAGTGTAAACAGGAATGTTATGACCTGTTCGTACAGGCGGCGCAGCAGGAAAAAGAGTGGGCGGACTATCTGTTCCGCGACGGTTCGATGATCGGCCTGAATAAAGATATTTTGTGTCAATACGTTGAATATATTACTAACATTCGTATGCAGGCGGTGGGACTGGATCTGCCGTTCCAGACCCGCTCTAACCCAATCCCGTGGATCAATACCTGGTTGGTGTCCGATAACGTTCAGGTCGCGCCACAGGAAGTGGAAGTTAGCTCTTATCTGGTCGGACAAATCGATTCGGAAGTCGATACCGACGATCTGAGCAATTTCCAGCTCTGATGGGACGCGTCACGCTGCGCATCACTGGCACACAACTGCTGTGCCAGGATGAACACCCTTCTCTGCTGGCCGCGCTGGAATCGCATAACGTTGAGGTAGAGTATCAGTGCCGCGAAGGATATTGCGGCTCCTGTCGTACCCGACTGGTTGCCGGTCAGGTTGACTGGATTACGGAACCTTTAGCGTTTATCCAGCCGGGAGAAATTCTGCCCTGCTGCTGCAGGGCAAAAGGCGATATCGAAATCGAGATGTAACTCAGTGCAACTCGCTGGTGGAAACCAAAGGCATCGCGCCACGTTTTTTCATCTGCACGGCATACAGTGCGCCAGCGAGTATCACCAGCACCGCGCCAGCAACATAAATCATACGATAGCCAACCGGCTCAACCATCATTCCCATAATAAAGGCGCCAATCGCCATTCCGGCGTCCATCGCGTTAAAGAACAGTGAATTCGCTACACCGATTTTATGCGGTTCAACCGAGCTGATAATTTGCGTCTGGAAAACCGGCGTAACCGAACCGTAGCCGATACCGATTAAACCGCCGGAAATCATCATTATGATGCTGCCATTGGTGTAGCCCAGCGCCAGCAGGCCGATGGTAAAGACCAACAGGCATGGGTAAACAACATATTTCGGACCTTTTTTATCGCAAATATTCCCGGTGAAGGTACGGCATATCATCAGGAAAATAGCGTAGCACAGCAGGAAATTACTGGCCGCCGCCATTAAATCCAGCTCACGAGCGTACAGCGCCAGGAAAGCCGACACGCCCGCATAGGAGAAGGTCATGAAAAAGGTGACCAGCGCAAAAGGCAAGGCGGCGCGGTCAAACATCGCGGTAAAACCCAGATTCGGCCTGGAACCATCGGCATGATGGATTACCGGAGGGACCGTCACAATCAGGGAAAGCACAATCCCTAATACCGCTACAGCGGTACAGAGCCAGAATGCGGCGGTGAACGCGTTCCAGCGAGCCATATTCAAACCGATCCACGGTCCTACGACCATCGCCAGGCCCATTGCTAAAGAGAAAAAGCTGATGCCCTCTCCACGTCGGGAGGCCGGAATCAACCGCGCTGAAATAGTTCCTTTTACCGTGGTAATAACACCAAACGTAATCCCATGAAGTACGCGGATAAAGAGCAGCGACTCGATGGAATGGCAAACCGGATACAGCGCGGTAATCACCAAAAAAGCCAGAGAAGAGAGCATCAGAATCTTTTTATTCGAATATTTTCCCACCCACTGTCCGGCAAACGGCCGAATAACAATTGCCGCAGCCAGGAAACATGTCACTAATAATCCGGCCTTATCCGCAGAAGCATGCAGGCGGTCAGAAATATATATCGGTAATAGCGTCAGCAGTACGTAAAAAACAAAAAAGACAATAAAGCTGACCAGGGTTATCGCCCAAAAATCCTTCGTCCATAATTTTTCTTTCATTCTTAACGACCCGTTCAGATGGCGCACGCAGGCAACGCTCAGCTCAACTGAACACCTATCAGGTGCGTCAAAATGTGATGTATTCGATAGAATGTCAGTATAAACAAGCGCACTCTATTAGAGAAATTAATCGTTTTAATTATATTAATTAGGTTTTACTAATGACATTAACCCAAATCCACGCCCTGCTTGCCGTGCTGGAGTACGGCGGATTTACCGAGGCCAGCAAGCGGCTATACATGACGCAATCCGCCGTCAGCCAGGCTATCTCCGCGCTTGAGGAGGAACTCGGCGTTGGCATATTGATTCGTGATCGTCGCAAAGAGATTGAGCTTACCGCCGCCGGTAGCCGCATCGTCAGGCATTTACGCGCGATCCAGCGCGACGTCAACGCGGTAAAAGAGATTGCCGAACAAGAAAAAAAGAACCCGGCCCGTACGCTACGGATTGGCTGTTTTCCCAGCGCCTGCGCCTGTATTTTACCTGGCGTAATTCGCTATTTTGAAAGCCATCATCCAAATGTAAAAATTATCCCCTATGAAGAGAACAGTACGGCTATTATTGATTCGCTGCAGGACGGAAGTATTGATGCCGGTTTCGTTCCTTTTCCGGTCAACGGTATGTATTGTGTCCCCATTTACCGGGATAAATTCACCGTAGTAGTGCCTGAAAATCATCCCCTGTCGACTAACAGTACAGTAACGGTCGAAGAACTGATGGACGAACCACTAATTGTCAGTAAAGGTCGTTATGAGTTAAGCATTATGGCATTGTTTAAAGAAAAGGGTATTGAGCCGATATTTAAATATGAATTTAACCATCCCGATACTGCGCTGAGTTTTATTCGACAGGGATTAGGCATCGCCTTATTGCCAGAGTTAACCTTAAAAGCCACGGCAGGAAAATTATGTTCCGTGGCGCTGGAACCCACCTTTTATCGACAAATTTCCCTGTTAGCAAAAGAACCGCCGGTAGAAGGAAGTCCGCTATTTTTATTGCAAAAATGTATGGAAACACTGACCGATGAGGGCTTGCTATAAAACAACACCGCCTGATGGCATTGCGTTTACCAGACCTACGCTGGCGAACGTTGCGCCAGGCCGGATGAGGCGTTTATGCCCTCATCCGGCGCTTCACTTCTACTATGGCATACCTTTAATCATTTTTTTGCAGGAACATGACCGCCTTATCCGGGAAGTCGGTGAACAGCCCGTCGACCCCCGCCTTGTTATACAGGATATCGTACAACTGATTGACATCTGTGGCATAGTCTGGCAATTGATCGGCACGCACAGTGTAAGGATGAACTACCATCTTATTCTGATGCGCGTCTTGCACCATTCCAGTCAGCTTGATGTTCCCTTTCGTCGAGCCTTCCGCAACCAACATATGGTAATCCGGACCAATACCGTCCGCATATTCCGCCACCTGCTTCATGGCGCCCGGCTTAAACATCCAGTCGTAGTTGTAATTCACCCAACGACCATCCGGCTGTTTCTGCTGTGTTTCATTCCAGTCGGTATACGCAATAAGCTGAACCAGATTGAGATCCATCCCCATTTTGGGTTCCAGTTCATTCTTAATACGTTTCAGCTCAGCGACATCAAAACACTGCAAATAGACATTATCCTGCTTGCCGGTATAACCATACTTCTTCAGCACTTCCAGCGTTTTCGCGGCAATATCTTTCCCTTCCTGATGATGGAACCACGGTGCTTTAATTTCCGGATAAATACCAATATTTTTACCGGTAGAGTGATTTAATCCCTGAACGAATTCAATTTCCTCTTCAAAGGTATGAATGCGGAAATCAGATTTTCCCATCGGGAAACGCC
Organism: Salmonella enterica subsp. diarizonae; assembly: GCF_008692785.1. Taxonomy (GTDB): domain Bacteria; phylum Pseudomonadota; class Gammaproteobacteria; order Enterobacterales; family Enterobacteriaceae; genus Salmonella; species Salmonella diarizonae. The sequence continues at coordinate 330,329 of NZ_VXJV01000007.1, read as the reverse complement.
CCGGATAAGTTTGTACTTTTTTGCCGTTTTCAATATCAAACCCTTCGGTAAACTTCAGGGATTTAATTTCGTCCAGGGTAAAATCGATAGCGTAATAACGCCCATCTTTACGCGCCCGGTCCGGAAAACGGTCAGCGACGTCAGTCACCCGATCAAGGTAGTGGTCATGGAGGACGACCAGATGGTCGTCCTTTGTCATCACCAAATCCTGTTCCAGGTAATCTGCCCCTTGCGCATACGCCATCGCTTTCGCCGGTAGCGTATGCTCCGGCAGATAACCGCTGGCGCCACGGTGGGCAATGACGACTTTTTCAGCCGCCACGGCACCGCTTCCGATTGCCATTCCTGCCAACATCAGTGCCACGCTAAGGTTTTTCAGTGTGGTTTTCATGTTTATTAGCCTCCGTTGCGTTTTAACTGCAGCTCATCATGATGGCGTTTTTCGCCAATCATCACGACCACCAGCAGGATTACCGCCAGAATGCTGCCGCCAATCATCACCATAAAGCCGCCATCCCAACCGAAGAAGTCAACGGTATAACCCACAATGGCGCTTGCGGCGACAGAACCGCCCAGATAACCAAACAGACCAGTAAAGCCCGCCGCCGTACCCGCCGCTTTTTTCGGCGCCAGTTCCAGCGCATGAAGACCAATCAGCATCACCGGACCGTAAATCAGGAAGCCGATAACAATCATACAAATCATATCAACGGTTGGGTTGCCAGCCGGGTTCATCCAGTAAACGATGGTCGCAATAGTGACCAGGGTCATAAAGAATACGCCCGTCGCGCCACGGTTGCCGCGGAATACTTTGTCTGACATCCAGCCGCACAGCAGGGTGCCTGGAATACCGGCATATTCATAGAGGAAATATGCCCAGGAGGATTTATCCAGAGCGAAATGCTTCACTTCTTTCAGGTACGTTGGCGACCAGTCGAGGATACCGTAGCGCAGCAGGTAGACAAACACGTTGGCGATAGCGATATACCACAGTAATTTGTTCGGCAATACGTACTGCATGAAGATTTGCTTCGCGGTGAGCTCTTCTTCCGCTTTTTCGTTGTAGTCGTCAGGATAGTCGTTTTTATACTCTTCGATAGGCGGCAGACCGCAAGATTGCGGCGTATCGCGCATCATTGCGAAAGCGAACAACGCCACCACAATCGCGCCAAAGGCTGGCATATAGAGCGCCGCTTTCCAGTCGTTAAACCACGCCATCCCCAGCAGAAACAGCAGTGGTGGGATCCCGCCGCCGACGTTATGCGCGCAGTTCCAGACTGACACAATGCCGCCGCGCTCTTTCTGCGACCACCAGTGAACCATCGTTCGACCGCACGGCGGCCACCCCATCCCCTGGAACCAGCCGCAAAGGAACAACAACACAAACATCACGGCGATGCTGGACGTCGCCCACGGCACAAAACCCATAAACAGCATGACTGCTGCGGCCAGAATCAACCCTGCCGGCAGGAAAACGCGCGGATTCGAGCGATCGGACACCGACCCCATTATAAATTTCGAAAAACCATAAGCGATGGAAATCCCGGATAGCGCAAAGCCCAGATCGCCGCGCGAAAAACCCTGCTCTACCAGATAGGGCATCGCGAGGGCAAAGTTCTTGCGCACCAGATAATACGCGGCATAGCCAAAGAATATCCCCAGGAAAATCTGCCAGCGTAACCGGCGATAGGTCGGATCAATCTCCGCCGCTGGCAAGCGCGCTTTATGCGGCGCTGGTTTAAAAATACTCAACATATTGTAGCCTCCGTGGCCCGTATTTTATTTAGAGATAAACACCGCAGTTCGTTCAAACGACCCCGCTGTTCCCAGTGTGGCCGCGATGTTAAGTAAAGATCTGTCTCATGAATGTGAATTACAGCACATATTGTTACAGATTTATGAATAATGTTCAGAAAAGCGCACGAAATCACGTTTCATTTTCGAATAATGAGCGATTATGCGCGAAATCAAACATTCCATATGATTTGTATGGCTAAATGATAAAAAACGAACTGTGAGGAAAAACAATGAAAACTCGTGACTCGCAAGCAAGTGACGTGATTATCATTGGCGGTGGAGCAACAGGCGCAGGGATCGCACGCGACTGCGCGTTGCGCGGTTTACGTGTCACCCTGGTGGAGCGGCATGATATTGCGACCGGCGCAACCGGGCGTAACCACGGGCTGCTGCACAGCGGCGCTCGTTATGCCGTTACTGACGCGGAATCCGCGCGCGAGTGCATTAGTGAAAACCAGATCTTAAAACGGATCGCCCGCCATTGCGTCGAACCGACGGATGGTCTGTTTATTACGTTACCGGAAGATGATCTTGCGTTTCAGGCCACCTTTATTCACGCCTGTGAAGCGGCAGGCATTCGCGCTGAAGCCATCGATCCGCAGCAGGCGCGCATCATTGAGCCCTCCGTTAATCCTGCGCTCATCGGCGCGGTAAAAGTGCCGGATGGCACCGTGGACCCTTTCCGCCTTACCGCCGCCAATATGCTGGATGCCAGAGAACATGGCGCAATCGTGTTAACAGCGCATGAAGTAACCGGGCTCATTCGTGAAGGCGCAACAGTCTGCGGTGTTCATGTGCGCAGCCATCTCACTGGCGAAACCCAGACGCTTCATGCGCCGGTGGTGGTCAATGCGGCAGGTATCTGGGGACAACGGATCGCCGAATACGCCGACCTGAGTATCCGCATGTTCCCGGCAAAAGGGTCGCTGTTGATCATGGACCATCGGATCAACCAGCATGTGATTAACCGCTGCCGGAAACCATCGGATGCCGACATTCTGGTACCTGGCGATACGATTTCACTGATCGGCACCACCTCTACCCATATTGATTACAATGAGATAGACAGCAACCGCGTTACCGCAGATGAAGTAGATATCCTGCTGCGTGAAGGGGAAAAACTGGCCCCTGTCATGGCGAAGACGCGTATTCTGCGCGCTTATTCCGGCGTCCGCCCGCTGGTGGCCAGCGATGACGATCCCAGCGGTCGTAACGTCAGCCGCGGTATTGTGCTGTTCGACCACGCCGAGCGCGACGGGCTTGAAGGCTTCATTACCATTACCGGCGGGAAGCTAATGACTTACCGCCTGATGGCGGAATGGGCCACCGACGCCGTGTGCCGCAAGTTGGGCAATACACGCCCCTGCATCACGGCGGATACGCCGTTGCCTGGCTCAAAAGAGTCTACGGAACATACGCTGAAACGCATTATCTCGCTTCCCGCGCCGCTACGCGGATCGGCGGTTTATCGGCATGGCGATCGCACGCCGGGATGGCTGAGTGAAGGCCGCCAACACCGTAGCCTGGTCTGTGAATGCGAGGCCGTCACGGCCGGTGAAGTGCAGTATGCCGTCGAAAACTTAACCGTGAATAGCCTGCTGGATCTGCGTCGTCGCACCCGCGTAGGCATGGGCACTTGCCAGGGCGAACTGTGCGCCTGCCGCGCAGCCGGGCTGCTGCAGCGTTTTAATGTGACGACCGCGGCGCAATCTATTACGCAACTCTCTGAGTTTCTGAATGAACGCTGGAAGGGCGTACAACCTGTCGCCTGGGGAGACGCACTGCGCGAAAGCGAATTCACGCGCTGGGTTTATCAGGGATTATGCGGTCTGGAGAAGGAGCACCAGGATGAAATTTGATACGGTTATTATGGGCGGCGGTCTCGCCGGTTTGCTATGCGGACTGCAACTCCAGCAGCATGGATTACGTTGCGCCATTGTCACTCGCGGACAAAGCGCGCTGCATTTTTCCTCTGGCTCGTTGGATCTGCTCAGCGCCCTGCCCGACGGCCAACCGGTGACCGAGATTACCGCCGGGCTTGATGCGCTGCGCCGCCAGGCGCCTGAACATCCTTATTCGCGTTTGGGCACGCAAAAAGTCCTTACGCTGGCGCAACAGGCGCAAACGCTACTTAACGCCAGCGGCGCGCAGTTATACGGTGACGTACAGCAGGCGCACCAGCGTGTAACACCGCTTGGCACATTGCGTTCAACCTGGCTTAGCTCGCCTGAAGTGCCGGTCTGGCCGTTATCCGCACAGCGAATTTGCGTCGTCGGCGTTAGTGGATTACTGGATTTCCAGGCGCACCTTGCGGCAGCGTCGCTGCGCCAACGCGATCTCAACGTCGAAACCGCAGAAATCGACCTTCCGGAACTGGACGTACTGCGTGATAACCCGACGGAATTTCGTGCGGTCAATATCGCGCGTCTGCTTGATAACGAAGAAAAATGGCCACTGCTTTACGACGCGCTATCACCGATAGCGACAAACTGCGACATGATCATCATGCCCGCCTGTTTCGGGCTGGCGAACGATAGGCTGTGGCGCTGGCTTAACGAACGCCTGCCCTGCGCGCTCACGCTGTTGCCGACGCTGCCGCCGTCGGTGCTCGGTATACGTCTGCACAATCAGCTCCAGCGCCAGTTTGCTCGTCAGGGCGGCATCTGGATGCCAGGCGATGAAGTGAAGAAAGTCACCTGCCGTCACGGTATCGTGAGCGAAATATGGACACGAAACCATGCCGATATCCCACTGCGTCCGCGTTTTGCCGTACTTGCCAGCGGTAGCTTCTTTAGTAGCGGCCTGGTTGCTGAGCGTAAAGAGATCCGCGAACCTATTTTAGGACTCGACGTACAACAAACGGCCACCCGCGCCGAATGGTATCAACAACATTTCTTCGACCCACAGCCCTGGCAGCAGTTTGGCGTCGTGACGGATGACGCTTTCCGCCCCTCCCTTGCGGGTAACACGGTAGAAAATCTGTATGCAATAGGTTCTGTGCTGGCGGGGTTCGACCCTATAGCCCAGGGATGCGGCGGCGGCGTCTGCGCAGTCAGCGCCCTCCACGCCGCGCACCATATCGCCGAGCGTGCAGGAGAACAGCAATGAGCGACACACGTTTTGAAAGTTGTATTAAATGTACGGTGTGCACCACCGCGTGCCCGGTCAGCCGCGTTAATCCTGGCTACCCTGGTCCTAAACAGGCCGGACCGGATGGCGAGCGTCTGCGTCTGAAAGACGGTACACTGTATGATGAGGCGCTGAAATATTGCATTAACTGCAAACGTTGTGAGGTCGCCTGTCCGTCGGACGTGAAGATCGGCGATATCATCCAGCGCGCCCGCGCGAAATACGATACAACGCGCCCGTCATTGCGTAACTTTATTCTCAGCCATACCGATCTCATGGGCAGCGTTTCAACGCCGTTCGCGCCGGTGGTCAATACCGCCACCGCATTAAAGCCGGTGCGCCAGTTGCTTGATTATGCGCTAAAAATCGATCATCGCCGCACCTTACCAAAATACTCTTTCGGCACCTTCCGCCGCTGGTATCGTAGCGTGGCGGCGCAACAGGCCACATACAAAGATCAGGTCGCCTTTTTTCACGGCTGTTTTGTGAATTACAACCATCCGCAACTTGGAAAAGATCTGATTAAAGTGCTGAACGCAATGGGCACCGGCGTACAACTACTGAGTAAAGAGAAGTGCTGCGGCGTGCCGCTGATCGCTAACGGTTTTACGGATAAAGCTCGCAAACAGGCTATCAGCAATGTGGAATCGCTACGCGAGGCGATTGCCGTCAAAGGTATTCCGGTCATCGCCACGTCATCGACCTGTACGTTTGCGTTGCGCGATGAATATCCTGAAGTGCTGGACGTGGACAACGCCGGGCTACGCGAACATATCGAGCTGGCCACCCGCTGGCTATGGCGCAAACTGGATGCCGGGAAAACGCTGCCGCTTAACCCTTTGCCGCTGAAAGTGGTCTACCATACGCCGTGTCATATGGAAAAAATGGGCTGGACGCTTTACACGCTTGAACTGTTGCGTCAAATTCCGGGGCTTGAATTGACAGTACTTGATTCACAGTGCTGCGGCATTGCCGGTACGTACGGATTTAAAAAGGAAAACTATCCGACATCGCAATCCATCGGCGCACCGCTGTTCCGCCAGATTGAAGAGAGCGGCGCCGACCTTGTTGTCACCGATTGTGAAACCTGTAAGTGGCAGATTGAGATGTCTACAAGCAAACGCTGCGAACATCCCATTACGCTACTGGCAAAAGCGTTGGGTTAAAGCATTCCCGGGTGCGGCCTACGCTTATCAGCCCTGTAAAGACCACAGGCGCCGATAAGCGTAAGCTGCGTCCCGCTCTTTTGCGTATGCCCTTCCGCAAAATTGTATCTGTTGCAGTATGGCGTATTTATTTCTCATCGTTTTTCGCAAAGAAGAAATTCTGCGCATGCAACCGGCGTTTTAGGTGCGTACCGTCATGCTAACTTATGCTGCAGGTGACGGATTACCATGGCCAAATCGACCACTTCAACGCCCCATGATGCGATTTTTAAAAAAATGATGTCTTATCCTGAGGTAGCACGGGATTTTCTTGATAGCCACCTTCCAGCCCCATTACGCGCAATTTGCGATTTAACCACGCTTAATCTGGAGTCAACCTCCTTTATTGAAGACGACCTTCGCGCCTATTATTCCGATATAGTGTGGTCGCTGAAAACCAATAAAGGTGAAGGATATATTTATTGTGTTATAGAGCATCAGAGCACGGCAGTACAGCATATGGCATTCCGGCTGATGCGTTATGCCACTGCCGCAATGCAATATCATCTTGATGCCGGAAATAAAACATTGCCTTTAGTCATCCCGATACTCTTTTATCATGGCGAACAAAGTCCTTATCCATTTTCGCTTAACTGGCTGGATGAATTTGACTCTCCACAGCTCGCGCGGCAACTTTATTCGCAAACCTTTCCTCTGGTGGATATTACGGTAACGCCAGACGATGAAATCATGCAACACCGACGCGTCGCGTTGCTGGAACTGATGCAAAAACATATCCGCGATCGTGACTGGATGAGTATGGTTGACAAACTCACCTCACTTTTAATTGCCGATATCGCTAATGACAGCCAGTTGCAAACGCTGTTTAATTACCTGGTACAATACGGCGATACTTCCCGGGCAAGCGATTTTATCCGTGAAGTTGCTAAACGTTCCCCCCATCACAAGGAGAGATTGATGACGATTGCAGAGAGGCTGCGGCAGGAGGGCCACCACAATGGGCTACAGGAAGGATTGCAGCAAGGACTACAGCAAGGTCGACAACAAGGAACGCGAGAAGAAGCGCTGCGTATCGCGCGCATGATGCAGGAAAAAGGTATCGATCGCGATGCGATTTTGGCCATTACCGGGCTTTCCGTCGAGGAAGCGGCTAACAACCATTGATAAATAATGTCGACATACAGGCCGGATAAGCCTTATCCGGCCTGCGATTTCGTTTTTATCGCCGACAGGCGATAAAGTCGTTATGCCGTCAATGATTCAACCACGTCTATCCAGCCATGCTCGCTGGTAATGTCCTCGCCATTAAGCCAGCGGCGCAGCATATTGAGCGCCATCATCGCACAGACTTCCTGACATATTGCCAGACTATAACGGTTAGCGCCAAAACGCACGCGTAAGGCATAGGTGCCATCCGGCGTCGCCAGCGCGAAATTAAGATGTTCGTTTTCCAGTCCCGACACGGCCAGCGCCAGACCGGCATAATGATTGCTGCGCCGTTCTGTCGTCCAGTGCGCCGTTTGCGCCAGCGTCTCTTCCTGCGAAGGAACAACTTCGCTGGCAAGAACAGGTGCCCCGGCACGGCAAAGCTGTAGCGCCAGTAAGCCGCCGGTGTATTGCTCACTCAATGTCAGGCTAAGCTGCCTTTCCTGCAGACGGCGGGCTATTTGCGCCGGCAGGTTTTCCGTACCTTCAAAAATCAGGCTCTGCCCGGCAACCCGCTTAACCTCTGGCCACAACGCCAGCATCGCCTCCCGCTGCGTAGCCGGGCCGGTCAACTTCAGTTCAATGATCGGCATTGATGAGCGATACCCCATCGTTACGCCGGACGGCAACGACAGTGAATCGAGGCGCTGCGCCAGGTCGCTTTCTGAACGTCCAAAAGTCGTTAACCGCAGACAAAGCGGCGGCTCTGGCAGCGAAAAACGTGCGCGTAACCGCGGTAAGATTTCCTGCTCCACCATAACCTTAAATTCCGATGGTACGCCGGGGGTGAAAAACATCAGGCAGCGGTTGAGCTGTAGCGCAAATCCACAGGCAGTGCCGACCGGATTATTAATAAACTCCGCGCTGGCAGGCAGTTCCGCCTGTTTACGGTTGCTCGGCACCATCACGCGACCACGCTGCTGAAAGTAGCGTTCCATTTCGGCCAGCCACGCTTCGTGCATTACCAATTCTTCGCCTTTTGCCGTTGCCGCGGCGAGCGCGCTTAAATCATCGCTGGTCGGCCCTAACCCGCCATTAACAATCAAAACATCAGCATGTTGACTGCGTTCACGCAAGATAGCGACCAGACTGTCCAGATTATCGCCCACCGTATTTCGCCGTGATAACGGAACGCCCTGATGAAAGAAAAAATCAGCCAGCCAGGCGGCATTGGTGTCAACGATTTGTCCGTGCAACACCTCATCCCCGGTGGATAGCATTTCCACATTTAGCATCGTGTTCTCCTGCTCTTATGATGAAAACACTATAACGCAAAGCCGGACAGGATATAGAAAGAAGAATGATGGGAAAAGGAGGAATATGGCGCGACGATTGCCGCGCCGTTAGCATCAGAAGCTGGCGTTGACGCCAATGTAAGGGCCATCAGCAATCGCGTTATCACGATTGCCATCTTTACCCGCCAGATTCAGGTAACGATAACCGGCTTCAATGCTCAGCGGGCGCATAATGGTGAAGCGCGCGCCTGCGTTCGCTTCTTCATAACTGTCGATACCGCTGGACAGCGAATCCGGTGAGTAATAATACTCGCCGAACAGACGGAGGCTGTCGCCGATTTTCCATTGTAACCCACCGCCGACAGCCGCCGCATAGCCTTCATCGCTGTCTTTCGGATTGGTATAAATACCTTTACCGCCGACAGTCGCCAGCAGCGGTCCAACCGGAATGTTCAGCCCCAGACCAACGCCCGCGGCGTCGCCATCATCATCATTGTGCATCCAGTTGCCGCTTAGCGCCAGTCCCGTTGATTCCGTACCGAAACCCACGCCAATGTTGGTGTAATCTTCACCCGCCTGGCCGCTAATACTTATGGCCTGCGCCGATGCAGAAACGAACAGCATTCCGGCAAAACCTAACAATATGCTTTTTTTCATTTTTACCCTTTCCAGCAAGCACATAAAGAAAAACTCCCTAAAACGGCAGAATTGTACTGCCAGACGCTGAGGAATCAATGTACTAAAAAACCATTCCAAAAACATATTGTAACGAAATACTACTTTCGCCGTGGCGCATCACTGCGCCATCACATGGCGAGGCCTGCAACAACAAGATTAACAAAAAACGCAGTCTGCGTTATCGCTTCCATTTTTCGCAAAGAATTTCGCAGAATGATTTGTTAAGCTAATGACTTATCTGTTTAAGGAAGCGACTTATGCGTCAACGAACTATAGTTTGCCCATTGATTCAAAATGATGGCTGTTACCTGCTGTGCAAAATGGCCGACAACCGCGGCGTCTTTCCCGGTCAGTGGGCGCTGTCGGGCGGCGGGGTCGAGCCAGGCGAACGTATTGAAGAGGCGCTGCGTCGGGAAATTCGGGAGGAACTCGGCGAGCAACTGATTCTGAGCGATATTACGCCGTGGACCTTCCGCGACGATATCCGCGTTAAAACGTATGCTGATGGCAGACAGGAAGAGATTTATATGATTTATCTCATCTTCGACTGTGTTTCCGCCAATCGCGATATATGTATTAACGACGAGTTTCAGGACTACGCCTGGGTCAAGCCAGAAGAACTTGCGCTGTATGATTTGAATGTAGCAACACGCCACACGTTAACATTGAAAGGGTTATTATAATGACGACAGCCCCCCAGGCTGTCTTTACGTTTTTACCACCCCAGCTAACCGGGAACAAATTCGCCATCTAAAAAAAGTTTTCCGTTTTCCGCATGCATGACGAGAGCATTGAGATAGTCCGGTTCAAACTTTACGCCGCGCTTATTTTCTGCAATATATGTCAAACAATGATTATGGGTAAAAATAACTATATTTTTATTCTGCGACTTTTTCAGTAACGTCTTGATTGAAGCATAAATACCACTGCCGCAATCCATCATTTTTTTATCCACTGTAAGCGGCCTGCCCGCGGAAAACCAGGTTGCCGACTGGATGGTACGCACCGTATTACTGGAATAGAGATTGTAATTTTGTATATCGGCACTAAAGGCTTTACCCAGCGATCTGGCATCCTGCGCGCCGTTAACCGTAATCCCCGTACTGTCTGACAAGCAGGTGTTATCGGAGCGATCGCACCGCTCGGCATGGCGAAATAACACCACTACCGGATGCTGCTTCGCCAGCGCCGCCAGCGTCTTACCGTTAATCTGCGGCAGACCGTTACCACTCCAGGCATGTTGCGAGGTCAACCCGGCGATAATAACCAACGCCCCCGCCACGATCGCGAAATAGCGTTTGTTTTTAATAAAGCGTAGGGTAAATGCCAACACATTAACCTCTCAGGCAGACAGAGCAGCTAACTTAATAGCCATAAGATTAAAATAAAATTCCATGACGGAAGACGCAGGCCAGAAACATAAAAACAGCTTCCAGGCGCGTATAAAATGCCTTAAAGTTTCGGCAAAAGCAAAGCATACCCCCATTAAAAATTATATTTTTACTTCACCTTAATTTCTTAATGTTAATTTAATCTTCATCCAGTAGGGTTCAGCTAAATGCGTTAAAAAATAAGCCCTTTTCTATTCCCCGAATATTTGAAAAGCGGCTTTCAATGGCTGAAGGAAAAATAATGTCGGACTTTTTGCCGTTCTCCCGCCCGGCGATGGGCGCGGAAGAACTCGCTGCCGTTAAGACCGTACTGGACTCAGGTTGGATAACAACCGGCCCAAAAAATCACGAACTGGAAGCGGAATTTTGTCGGCTAACAGGCAATCAATATGCCGTTGCCGTCAGTTCAGCCACCGCCGGTATGCACATCGTTTTGATGGCGCTGGGCCTTGGCAAAGGCGACGACGTCATTACACCGTCAATGACGTGGGTTTCTACGCTAAATATGATCGTTTTACTCGGCGCGAAACCCGTCATGATCGATGTTGATCGCGATACGCTGATGGTCACGCCTGAACATATCGAAGCCGCCATTACGCCACGAACCAAAGCCATTATCCCCGTCCATTACGCCGGCGCGCCTGCCGATCTGGACGCTATTTACGCTCTTGGCGAGCGTTATGGCATTCCGGTGATTGAAGACGCGGCGCACGCGACAGGAACCAGATACAAAGGTCGCCACATTGGTGCCCGGGGAACCGCGATTTTCTCCTTCCACGCCATTAAAAATATTACCTGCGCTGAAGGCGGTATCGTCGTCACGGATAACCCGCAATTGGCGGATAAACTACGCAGTCTCAAGTTTCACGGGCTTGGCGTTGATGCCTGGGATCGACAGAGCGGAGGACGCGCACCGCAGGCGGAAGTCCTGGCGCCGGGCTACAAATATAATCTGCCCGACCTCAACGCCGCTATCGCGCTTGCTCAGTTACAGAAACTGGATGCGCTTAACGCTCGTCGCGCCGCCATCGCAGCGCAGTACCACCAGGCAATGGCAGACCTGCCTTTTCAGCCTCTGAGCCTTCCTCCGTGGGAACATATCCACGCCTGGCATTTATTCATTATCCGGATCGATGAAGCCCGCTGCGGCATTACCCGGGATGCTCTGATGGCATCGCTGAAAACGAAAGGCATCGGCACAGGGCTGCATTTCCGCGCCGCGCATACGCAAAAATACTATCGCGAGCGTTTCCCAACACTCACGCTGCCTGACACCGAGTGGAACAGCGAGCGGATCTGCTCACTGCCGCTCTTCCCCGACATGACCGAGAGTGACCTTGATCGGGTCATTAGCGCCCTTCATCAGATAGCAGGACAATAAACATGTTTGACGCCGCACCGATAAAAAAAGTCTCGGTGGTTATTCCTGTCTATAACGAACAGGAAAGCCTGCCGGAACTGATAAGACGCACCACCGCCGCCTGCGAGAGTCTGGGCAAAGCGTGGGAGATTTTATTGATAGATGATGGTAGCAGCGATAGCTCGGCTGAGCTGATGGTTAAGGCGTCCCAGGAGGCCGGTAGCCATATCATCTCTATTTTACTCAACCGTAACTACGGTCAACATGCAGCGATTATGGCGGGATTTAGTCATGTAAGCGGCGATCTTATCATTACGCTGGATGCCGATCTGCAAAATCCGCCGGAAGAGATCCCGCGCCTGGTGGCGAAAGCCGATGAAGGGTTCGATGTGGTAGGCACAGTGCGCCAAAACCGACAGGACAGCCTGTTTCGCAAATCGGCGTCAAAAATCATTAATCTGCTGATCCAGCGCACGACGGGCAAAGCGATGGGCGATTACGGCTGTATGTTACGCGCCTATCGCCGCCCTATTATCGATACCATGTTGCGCTGCCATGAACGCAGCACCTTTATTCCTATTCTGGCCAACATTTTCGCTCGTCGGGCTACTGAGATCCCGGTGCATCACGCTGAACGTGAATTTGGCGACTCTAAATACAGTTTTATGCGTCTCATTAACCTGATGTATGACCTGGTGACCTGCCTGACGACGACGCCGCTGCGCCTGTTAAGCCTGCTGGGAAGCGTTATCGCCATCGGCGGGTTTAGCCTGTCGGTGTTGCTCATTGTACTTCGCCTGGCGCTGGGGTCGCAGTGGGCGGCGGAAGGCGTATTTATGCTCTTTGCCGTCCTGTTTACCTTTATCGGCGCGCAATTCATCGGTATGGGGCTGCTGGGCGAATATATTGGTCGTATTTATAACGATGTCCGCGCCCGCCCCCGCTATTTTGTTCAACAGGTTATCTATCCGGAAAGCACGCCGTTTACTGAGGAAAGTCACCAATGAAAGCCGTTATTTTTGCCTATCACGATATGGGATGTCAGGGCGTGCAGGCCGTACTGGATGCCGGGTATGAGATTGCCGCGATTTTCACTCATGCCGACAATCCTGCGGAAAACACCTTTTTTGGCTCCGTCTCCCGGCTGGCGGCAGGATTAGGGATTCCTGTTTATGCGCCGGATAACGTAAATCATCCTATCTGGATCGACCGTATCGCTGAACTTGCGCCGGATATTATTTTTTCGTTCTATTACCGCAACCTGTTAAGCGAAGAAATTCTGCAACTCGCCCCGACTGGCGCGTTCAATCTGCACGGTTCTCTATTGCCTGAATATCGGGGCTGCGCGCCGCTAAACTGGGTTCTGGTTAACGGTGAAAGCGAAACGGGCGTAACGCTGCATCGTATGGTCAAACGTGCCGACGCCGGAGAGATTGTCGCCAGTCAACGCGTCGCTATTGCGCAGGACGATGTTGCGATTACCCTGCATCATAAGCTATGCCAGGCCGCGCGCCAATTGCTTGGTAGCATCCTGCCCACCATGAAATGTGGCGATATACCTTCTGTTCCCCAGCGTGAGTCTGACGCTACGTATTATGGTCGCCGCAGGCCGGAAGATGGTCTTATCGACTGGCACAAACCGGTTTCCACGGTGCATAACCTGGTGCGGGCAGTAGCCGCCCCCTGGCCCGGCGCGTTCAGCTATAGCGGCTCGCAAAAATTTACCATCTGGTCTTCCCGAATTTGTCCGGATGCTCAGGGCGCGCTTCCCGGCTCGGTGATTTCAGTCTCTCCGCTGCGGGTCGCCTGCGCCGATGGCGCGCTGGAGATTATTACCGGCCAGGTCGGAGACGGCATTACCGTGCAGGGCTCGCAGCTTGCACAGACGCTTGGTCTGGTGGCAGGCGCACGTTTGAACCGTCCATCAGCGGCTAGCGGTAAACGTCGCATTCGCGTTCTCATCCTCGGCGTCAACGGTTTTATCGGCAATCATTTGACCGAACGGTTACTGAATGAAGAGAATTACGACGTCTACGGTATGGATATTGGCAGCAACGCCATTAGCCGATTCCTGCTCCACCCACGCTTTCATTTCGTGGAGGGTGATATCAGCATCCACTCAGAATGGATTGAATATCATGTCAAAAAATGCGATGTAATACTGCCGCTGGTAGCGATTGCTACCCCGATTGAATATACCCGTAACCCACTGCGCGTTTTTGAACTCGATTTTGAAGAGAACCTGCGGATTATCCGTTACTGCGTGAAATACCGTAAACGCGTGGTTTTCCCGTCTACCTCTGAAGTGTACGGCATGTGTACGGACGCCTCTTTTGACGAGGACAAATCGAATCTGATCGTCGGGCCGGTGAATAAGCCTCGCTGGATTTACTCCGTTTCCAAACAACTTCTCGACCGGGTGATTTGGGCTTATGGCGAAAAAGAGGGGCTGCGCTTCACGCTTTTCCGTCCCTTTAACTGGATGGGGCCGCGGCTGGATAGCCTGAACGCGGCGCGTATCGGCAGTTCACGCGCTATTACTCAGTTGATCCTGAATCTGGTGGAGGGGTCGCCGATCAAACTCATCGACGGTGGCCAGCAGAAGCGCTGTTTTACCGATATTCGCGACGGAATCGAAGCATTATTCCGCATTATTGTGAATGATGGCGATCGGTGCGATGGAAAAATCATTAATATCGGTAATCCTGACAACGAAGCCAGTATTCAGGAACTGGCAACGCTGTTGCTCGACAGTTTTGATAAACATCCGCTGCGCTGCCATTTCCCACCGTTTGCCGGTTTCCAGATCGTCGAAAGTGGCAGTTACTACGGCAAGGGTTATCAGGACGTTGCACACCGGAAACCCAGTATCAACAATGCCAAACGCTGTCTGGATTGGGAACCCTCTATTGCGATGCGTGATACGGTTGAAGAAACGCTGGACTTCTTCCTGCGCAGCGTAGATATCGCGGAACGCGCATCATGACAAAAGTCGGTTTACGCATTGACGTTGATACCTTGCGGGGAACGCGGGAAGGCGTCCCCCGGCTGCTGGCGATATTGCATCGCCACGGCGTTCAGGCCAGCTTTTTCTTCAGCGTCGGGCCGGACAATATGGGTCGTCATCTTTGGCGTCTGATAAGGCCGCGATTTTTATGGAAAATGCTACGTTCAAACGCCGCCTCGCTCTACGGTTGGGATATCCTGCTGGCCGGTACCGCCTGGCCGGGAAAAAATATCGGCAACGCCAATGCCGGAATTATTCGTGAAGCGGCAACATACCATGAGACGGGACTACATGCCTGGGATCACCATGCGTGGCAGACTCACAGCGGCCACTGGAGTATCCGCCAGCTTGAAGAAGATATCGCACGCGGCATGACGGCGCTTGAAACCATTATCGGCAAACCTGTCACCTGCTCAGCCGCAGCCGGCTGGCGAGCGGATGGGCGCGTTGTTCGCGCGAAGGAGCCGTTCAACCTGCGGTATAACAGCGATTGCCGTGGAACCACCTTATTCCGTCCGCTACTGATGCCGGGCCAGACAGGGACGCCGCAAATCCCCGTCACCTTACCCACGTGGGATGAGGTTATCGGCCCCACCGTTCAGGCGCAGTCGTTCAATACCTGGATAATCTCCCGCATGTTGCAGGACAAAGGCACGCCGGTATACACCATCCATGCGGAAGTCGAAGGCATTGTCCATCAACCGCTGTTTGAAGATCTGCTCGTTCGCGCACGCGACGCGGGGATCACCTTTTGTCCTCTGGGCGAACTGCTGCCGACATCGCCTGAGACTCTGCCGTTGGGGCAAATTGTACGTGGACACATCCCTGGCCGTGAAGGTTGGCTGGGGTGTCAACAGGCAGTGAGCGTCTCATGATGAAATCGATACGCTATTATCTGGCTTTCGCCGCGTTTATCGCGCTCTACTATGTTATTCCTGTCAACAGCCGCCTGCTCTGGCAGCCGGATGAAACGCGCTATGCCGAAATAAGTCGGGAGATGCTGGCGTCTGGCGACTGGATCGTGCCGCATTTTCTGGGATTACGTTATTTTGAAAAACCGATAGCTGGTTACTGGATAAACAGTCTGGGTCAGTGGCTTTTTGGCGCCACCAATTTTGGCGTGCGGGCTGGCGCTATTTTAACGACATTGCTGGCCGCGGCGCTGGTGGCGTGGCTGACGTTCCGCTTATGGCGGGATAAACGTACCGCGTTGCTCGCCGCCGTTATCTTTCTATCACTCTTTGCCGTTTACAGCATCGGGACGTATGCGGTGCTCGATCCGATGATCGCGCTTTGGCTTACGGCCGGTATGTGCTGTTTCTGGCAGGGGATGCAGGCCACGACCCGAACGGGCAAGATTGGGATGTTTTTGTTACTGGGCGTAACCTGCGGACTGGGGGTGCTAACCAAAGGCTTCCTCGCCCTGGCCGTACCCGTGGTGAGCGTGTTGCCATGGGTCATTGTTCAGAAACGCTGGAAAGACTTTTTGCTTTACGGCTGGCTGGCGGTATTGAGCTGCCTTGTGGTTGTCCTTCCCTGGGCGCTTGCCATTGCCCGACGCGAAGCCGATTTCTGGCATTACTTTTTCTGGGTGGAGCATATCCAGCGGTTTGCTATGAGCGATGCCCAGCATAAATCCCCTTTCTGGTACTACCTGCCGGTACTAGTCGCGGGAAGTTTACCGTGGCTGGGGTTACTGCCTGGCGCGCTTAAACTGGGCTGGCGCGAGCGAAACGGCGCATTCTATTTGCTCGGATGGACGATCATGCCGTTTCTCTTATTCAGTATTGCGAAAGGGAAACTGCCCACCTATATTCTTTCCTGTTTCGCACCGATAGCAATACTAATGGCGCGCTTCGTCCTGCATAACGTGAAAGAAGGCGTCGCCGCGCTACGTGTCAACGGCGGGATCAACCTGGTGTTTGGGTTAATCGGGATCGTCGCAACGTTTGTCGTCTCCTCATGGGGACCGCTGAAATCGCCGATCTGGACGCATATCGAAACGTATAAAGTTTTTTGCGTCTGGGGCTTCTTTACTGTTTGGGCGTTTGTGGGCTGGTATAGCCTCTGTCATAGCCAAAAATACATATTACCCGCGTTTTGTCCGCTGGGGCTGGCACTGTTGTTCGGCTTCTCCATTCCCGACAGGGTCATGGAGTCCAAACAGCCGCAGTTTTTTGTCGAAATGACCCGGGCGCCTTTGACATCAAGCCGCTATATTCTGGCCGACAGCGTCGGCGTCGCAGCCGGGCTGGCCTGGAGTCTGAAACGAGACGATATTATGCTCTACGGGAACGCGGGCGAACTCAGGTATGGTCTTAGCTATCCTGATGTACAGGATAAATTCGTTAAAGCCGACGATTTTAACGCCTGGCTCAACCAACATCGTCAGGAGGGCATTATTACGCTGGTACTTTCAATAGCCAAAGATGAAGACATCAGCACTCTTGACATTCCCCCTGCGGACAATATTGATTATCAGGGGCGTCTGGTGTTAATTCAGTATCGGCCTAAATGATCGGCGTCGTTCTGGTGCTTGCCAGTCTGCTCAGCGTTGGCGGTCAGCTCTGTCAGAAGCAAGCGACACGGCCATTGACGGCGGGCGGACGCCGCCGCCACCTGATGCTGTGGCTGGGCCTGGCGCTGATATGCATGGGCGCAGCGATGGTGTTGTGGCTGCTGGTGCTACAAACCCTGCCGGTAGGGATTGCTTACCCAATGTTAAGCCTGAATTTTGTCTGGGTCACGCTGGCGGCATGGAAAATCTGGCATGAGCAGGTTCCGCTCCGCCACTGGTTTGGCGTCGCATTGATTATCAGCGGCATTATCATTCTGGGGAGCGCGGCATAATGGGCGTAATGTGGGGACTGATAAGCGTCGCGATTGCCTCCCTCGCCCAGTTGAGTTTGGGGTTCGCCATGATGCGGCTACCATCGATAGCGCATCCACTGGCGTTTATTGCCGGGCTGGGCGCATTTAATGCCGCGACCCTGGCGCTATTCGCCGGTTTAGCGGGGTATCTGGTTTCCGTCTTCTGCTGGCATAAAACCTTACACACGCTCGCGCTAAGCAAAGCCTATGCGCTGCTGAGTCTCAGCTATGTGCTTGTTTGGGTAGCCTCAATGCTGTTACCCGGTCTGCAAGGGGCTTTCAGCCTAAAAGCGATGCTCGGCGTATTGTGCATTATGGCGGGGGTCATGCTGATTTTTCTGCCCGCCAGATCATGAGGGCTTGCGCGTCAATCGCTGCCATTCGTCGCAAGAATAACATCGAGCATCAATGATTTTTAGAGTCTGGTGTTTTTCCCGATTGATACAATACTGCGCATCTTTTAAAGGCGACAGGATATCGCCGGGACTCAGTAATATCATGGAATTCGCCTCGGCGATCATTTTTAGCGAACCGCCACTATCGCACAGCACCAGAACATGGCGAGCCCTCTTTTTGACATAATGCGATTTCTTAACCAACCATTCCATAGCGCCCCCGTTTCACGCTGATTATTCATAACACGCTACACATCAACGGGTAAACAAAACGGCAATAGCGATAGAATGGTTGTATATTAACCTAACATTAATTTTTACAGATCTCACACACCCACTGCTGGAGCGCACGGCGAGATATTTTAATCCCTCCGTTTTTCAGTTCTGCCGGCAACGTCAGCCAGCGAACCGGCTGCTGAAAACGCGCCAGCTTATCGCGAACCCATTCAGCGAGGTTCACTTCTCCAGCCTGCGATGCATACTCCACGACCGCAACGGGACGGTGACCAAACTCTTTATCCTCTACCGGCACGACGAAGGCTTGTTGCACCAGCGGATGCGCGTTAATAACGCGTTCGACTTCCTCCGGCTGAATGCCTTCGCCGCCGCTAAAGAACAGGTTATCCAACCGCCCGGCGATGGTTAACCTGCCGTGGTTCAGCTCGCCGCGATCGCGCGTGGCAAACCAGCCCTCGTCATTAACCAACGGGATCAGTTTGCCATCACGCCAGTAGCCTTCCGCCATGCAGGCGGCGCGCAGCCAGACTTCATTATCGACGATTCTGACCTCTCTGCCGGGAAGCGGCGCGCCAACGTCATCCGAACCATCAGCCTCCCTGGCGCATACCGTAGAAGCGAACTCTGTAAGCCCATACCCGCACCAGCAACGAATCCCTTGTTTGCTGGCCTGGTCGGTGAGTTCAACCGGAATCACCGCACCGCCGAGCAAAACGGCTTTCAGCGTCACCGCCGCCTGATTCGCCAGCAGCCGCCACAGTTGCGTCGGCACCAGCGAAGCATGGGTACACCCCGCCAGCATCTGCTCCAGCGGTTGCTTATCACGTACCGTCATTCGCGCCCCGGCGAAGAGCCAACGCCACATAATACCCTGCCCGGATACGTGAAACAGCGGCAGCGATAGCAGCCAGTCATCCTGGGGGCCAAACGGCATTAGCGAAAGCACGCCCTGCGCGCTGGCAAGATGTGCCTGACTCGTATGTACGGCAGCTTTTGGCAATCCTGTGGAACCCGATGTCAGCGTCATGGAAACCAGGCGCTGCGGTTGCCAGGCCACGGCATACGCCGCGGTACTTTTCCGCATCTGCAGCGCGGTTAACCCGGAAAATGCGTTTTCGCCTTCCAACGTCAGCGCAAAACGCAGCGTTAAATCCGGTACCAGCGCCTCCAGCAATGTCTGGGGCAACTGCGGGTTGACGGGCAGAACCCGCGCGCCACACTGCATCAGCGCAAGCCATGCCAACAGAGTGCGCGGCTGATTCCCGGCGCGCAGCAGGACACCGTCGCCCTCCCGTACGCCCTGCGCGGCAAACCCGCCCGCCAGCGCATCAATACGCTCACAGAGCACACGCCAGCTTAACACCTCATCGTTCAGGCGCAGAGCGGGTGCCTGAGCGCGAACCTGACGCCAGTGGCGCCACGGCCAGTCCGTTAATGTCATAACAGTCGTTCCAGCTCATCACGCTTCAGACAAGGCAACGCGCTACCGGGCCAGAGGCGAATCTGTTGCGCCTGCATCAGATGCAAAGTATCCAGTCCGGGCAGCGTTCCCGGCGTCAGCCAGGCGGCAATCCGCGCCAGTTGCGTCAGGCCGAGGCTGGACTCGATCGAAGAGCTGATGACCGCCGTCAGTCCCAACGCATGGGCGGCAGCGACTTGCTCACGCACTTTATCAAGCGATCCGGTCAGCATAGGTTTAATCACCACGGCGCTGACGCCCGCCTGGGCCTCGAAAACAAAATCCGGCTCACGCAGGCTTTCATCCCAGGCAATCGCGATGCCGGTTTCACGGGCAAAAGCTCGGGAATCATCCCGCGTCTTACACGGCTCTTCGAGAAAGGCGATACGAGCGCGGTAGTCCGGATTAACATACTTTGCGAACTGTTGGGCTTTTAGCGGCGTCCAGGCGCGATTCGCATCCAGACGCAGATGCAGATCCGGGATCGCCTCCAGCAGCAAATTAACCACCATGCCGTCACGTACTGCTTCATAGAGACCCACTTTGACCTTGGCGATTTTCTCGCCGGGCATATCGGCAAGCCGCAGCACCAAATCGTCAGGATCGCCAGTACATAACGGCGCAGCGCGATAGTCCGCCGCCTCCGGCAATACGCCAGTCAGTTCCGCCAGCGCGCAGCTTGCGCCAAACGCGACCGAAGGCATCTCCGGTAATACCTCGCGCCCCTGAAGCCAGTCGTTCACCCATGCCAGTAGCGCAGTTTGCGCCTCTTCCCACGTTTCCTGACTGAACCCCGGAAGCGGGGAGATTTCTCCCCACCCCTCACGCTCGCCATCACGCAGACAAACATACAGCCCGTCGCGAGTTTTTAACCGCCTGTCGCGCAAAACCACCCCCGCGTCCATGGGGATCTGCCAGCGGTATATCTGCGCGCTACGCATTATGGGTTCCGTTTGAATTTGCTGAAGTCAGGCTGACGCTTCTGGTTAAAGGCGTTACGGCCTTCCTGCCCTTCTTCCGTCATGTAGAACAGCATGGTGGCGTTGCCCGCCAGCTCCTGCAGCCCGGCCTGACCGTCACAATCGGCATTCAGCGCCGCTTTCAGGCAACGCAGCGCCATCGGACTGTTTTGCAACATTTCGCGGCACCAGCGCACGGTCTCTTTTTCCAGATCCGCCAGGGGAACGACGGTATTAACCAGCCCCATATCCAGCGCCTGTTTCGCATCGTACTGGCGGCACAGGAACCAGATTTCACGCGCTTTCTTCTGACCAACGATACGCGCCATATACGAAGCGCCCCATCCGCCGTCAAAGGAGCCGACTTTCGGACCGGTCTGGCCGAAGATGGCGTTTTCCGCCGCGATGGTCAGGTCGCACATCATGTGCAGCACATGACCACCGCCGATAGAATAACCCGCGACCATCGCGACAACCGGTTTTGGACAGGTGCGAATCTGGCGCTGGAAGTCCAGCACGTTCAGGTGATGCACGCCGGAGTCATCCTGGTATCCGCCGTAATCGCCGCGCACCTTCTGGTCGCCGCCCGCACAAAACGCTTTATCGCCTTCGCCGGTCAGAATAATCACGCCCACGTTGTCGTCGTAACGGGCATCCGCCAGCGCCTGAATCATCTCTTTGACGGTCAACGGACGAAATGCATTGCGCACCTGCGGACGATTAATGGTAATTTTTGCAATACCGTCGGTGGATTTCTCATAACGAATGTCGGTGTAACCCTCCGAGCAGTCGTGCCATTCTACCGGTGCGTAAAGCATTGTTTCATCAGGATAGATCATAGTGTGTCCTTTAGTCAGAGACGCAGAATCTGAGCCAGACTGTCTACTACGCCAGCGGGATTTTCCCGATGCGCGTTGTGTCCGGCGTTACGAATGATATGGCATGTCGCCGCCACTTCCTGCGCCAGGGCGCGGAATTTGCTGTCGCGTTCGCCACATAAATAATAAAACGGAAATGTCAGCGCATTGAGCGCCTCGCGTAAATCCGGCTGGACGGCAAGCGATGTCGCCTCCAGCATCGCAGCCAGCGTTTCGCCGTTATTCTGGCTACGCAGCGCCGTCAGCGCCTGCCTTTGCTGCGCCGTCAGCGAGGCGAACACCGGCTGCTGATACCAGTCGTGAAAAACCGCACTCAATGGTTCACGACGAAAACGCTCTGCCCAGCGCCCGTCGGACAAGCGTCTTTCAGCGCGCGCCTGTTCATTTTGCAGCCCCGGATGACCTCCTTCGACCACCAGGCCGCACAGTCCAGGTATTCCCTGGCAGGCCGCCATCATCGCCACCCGGCCGCCAAGAGAGTATCCCACCAGCCAAAATTTTAGTATGTTGTAACTAATTAAAGTGGCGCGTAGTAATCTGATGACATCAGCAAATCCGCTGACCGGAATAGCCGCAGATTCGCCATGTCCCGGTAAGTCAATATAGAGCCGCGAACAGCCGTGAAACTGTTCACCAACCGGCTGCCATTCGCGGCAATCGCCAGAAAAACCGTGCAGGAAAACCAGCCAGGGTGCCCCAGACGGTCCGGGCATGTTCTGCACGTGCAAAATCATAGATGGCTTACCTGCGCCAAAAGCTGCTGCAACGTCTGCGCGCCGTCCGTATCGTTTACCACCAGCTCAATCACCGTCGTCGCGGGGGTTCGCCACGCGCCAGCCAGCGCCGACTCCAGTTCTTCCCAGTTTTCCGGGCGATGGTAGCGTAGGTTAAACATGGCGGCCGCATGGTCAAAATGGACGTTTTGCGGCATCAGATAAAAACGCTCGCGTTTGCTTTGCGGCGTCGGCAGCAGGGAAAAGATCTGCCCGCCGTTATTATTGACCACAATCAACACAAACGGCGCGGATACCTGACGTAGTAATGCCAGCGCGTTAAGATCGTACAGCGCGGATAAATCACCGACGATAGCAAGCGTCGATTTGGCGCTGGCGCGTTGCACGCCCGCCGCCGTGGAAAGCAGGCCGTCAATGCCGCTCGCCCCGCGATTGCTGTATACCGGATAGCCGGCCGGCAACTGTGACAGCGCGTCGATCAGACGTACCACCAGACTATTGCCCACGAACAATTGCCCCTGCTCCGGCAGATAGTCGCGGATACGGTGCGCCAGCTGCGCTTCGCCAAAGGTGTCTCGCTGCGCGACCACCCGTTGCCACGCCAGTTCCGCCAGACGCGGAATCTCCACACACCAGGGTTTACGTTTTTCCGCCGGATGCAGTTCCAGCCAGTCGGCGATTTTCGCCACCAGTCTGCGCCCACGATGGTGCGCCGGGTCCAGACGACCTTCAATATTGTCGATTACCCAGTACTCTTCCGGCTCGCAGGTTGCCTGCCATTGCAGTAAGCGTTTTCCGGTAAGGCTGCTGCCAAGCTGGACGACAATCTGCGCCTGTTGCAGTTCGGTCACCGCTTTGGCGTTACCGAGCCACAGGTCGGCGCACGGCAGCGGCTGCCCGGTTTGCGACAATACGTCGCCAATTAATGGCCAGCCCAGAGTCTGCGCCCACTGCGCCACTTTTTTGCCTTCTTCCGCGCTCATACGCCCGGCTACAACGACGCCGCGTTTTTGTCGCCAGAAGAACCAGTCGCGCTGTTTGTCGCTTTCCCGTCGACGCGCTTCGCGCAGCCAGGGTTTTTCATCCTGCCACCAGTCGCCGAGACGCTGCTGCCAGACCAGACCGGTATCATTCATATCGCCATACAGCGGTTCGGCAAAAGGACAGTTAATGTGCAGCGCGCCCGCATGAAGCATGGCGAACGCATTGTCGATGGTCGACACCAGCCAGCGTGCCGGAATATCCTGCGTGGGACGCGGCAACGACAGCGTTTGGGAGGGGTGTGAGGCAAACATCCCCGCCTGACGGATCGCCTGGTTGGCGCCGCAGTCAATCAGCTCCGGCGGACGATCGGCGGTAAGTAAAATAAGCTTCTCGCCCGTCAGACCCGCTTCAATCAACGCCGGATAGAGGTTCGCCACGGCGGTACCCGAAGTGACAATAACGGCAACCGGCTGTTTGCTGACTTTCGCCAGACCTAACGCCAGATGACCAAGCCCACGCTCATCAAAGTGCGTATGGTGAATAAAAGCAGGATTCTCTGCCGCCGCCAACGTGAGCGGCGTGGAACGGGAACCAGGGGCGATACAAACATGCCTGACACCATGACGGGTTAAGGCTTCCAGAATGACCGCCGCCCAGCGCCGGTTAAATGCACTTACTGACATGAGTTTGTCCGGTATCAATCATTGGGACTAAGTATAAAGAGCTGCAAAAATGGATTATTGATATGGGTCGGGAATATGTGACTCATTACGCATCCATCTGCAATAAGGTACGTAACCCGGCCGCTTTATTATCTATTTCCTGCCATTCCTGTTCCGGATCGGACCCCCGGACGATTCCCGCGCCGGCATACAATCGCACCACATTGGCCGTCACTTTAGCTGAACGTAACGTCACGCAAAACTCACTTTGCCGCGTGGAGAGATAGCCTGCCGACCCGGCATACCATTCACGTTCGAACGGCTCATGTTGTTCTATAAAACAACGCGCGGGTTCACGAGGGATCCCGGCAACCGCCGCGGTAGGCTGTAATTGATGCAGGCAGAGCGTGTCGTCCGCCTGATTAAGCGCCGTCCAGATACAGCGGCGCAAATGCTGTACTTTCCGCAGCCTGAGCACCTGCGGCGGCAGCACATCCAGCGAGTGGGTGCAGTTTTGCAGTCGCTGGCAGATGTCTTCGACAACCAGCATATTTTCTCGCTGGTTTTTATCGTCTTTCATTAACCATTCGCCAAGCTGCCAGGCTTTATGGTTATCCGGATGGTTCGCCACTGTCCCGGCCAGCGCTTCGGTACGCAGCGCCGTTTCACGACGCCGCCAGAGCCGTTCCGGCGATGATCCCAGAAAGGCGGTATCGGCGGAAAAGGCCATAAAAAAGTGGTAGCAGTTGAGATTTAAACGACGACTGGACGCCATCATCGCGGCGGCATTGACCGGACGGGAGAATTGTAAGTCGGTGGCCCGTGCCAGCACAACTTTATCAAACGCCTCTTGCGCAATGGTATGGGTGGCCTGCTGAATCAGCTTCACCCAACCGTCTTTATCCGGCCAGTGCTGCTCGCCCGTTAGCGAAAGGCGCAACGCCGGAACAGGCTTAATACCGACCAGAGAAGCAAGAAACGCTTTCGCCTGGCGCGCATCATCGCGTAGCGAAACGTCACTATGCAGATGTAAGCGTAAGGTCGCCGTACCACCGCTACGACGCCACTCCAGCCTCGGCAGCAATAAGTAGCCCTCTTTCGGCTCGAACGCATTCAGCCCCCAAATACGCAGGTCAGGCTGCGAGTGCTGACGTAAAAACCGTTGCGCCAGATCGAGCGATGAAAATACGGTGATTGCTCCGAGAACGGCAGCTTCTTCGTCACCATTGCGCTGTTGCCAATAAAATTGGGGAAAGGATGACTGGCTGGCCAGCCAGCTCAATGCATCAAAGGCATCGTTTAAAGGGAAAGGCGCATCGAAAACGCAAAGGCCTGGCGTCGCCGGTATCTCTTGCGATAGCTGACGCGTCAGATTTTCCAGCGCTGTAGTAATAGAATGCACGCGGACCCTCCCTGTTAAAAACCCCACATTATACGGGGTACTGCCCTAAAAAAGCAGTACCTCATTTAGGGAGGGTTGCGATTCTGTTCAGTTGGGGGGATTTAGCGCCGCGCCAGCAGCAATCCAAGCACCAGCCCTACCGCCGCGCCTACGCCAATACCCTGCCAGGGTTTTTCATGAACGTAGTCATCCGCTTTGTAAACGGCCTGCTTTGCCCGGTAATAATAGCTATCCGACGCATGGCTTACGCGGTTTTTCACCTCTTCCAGCGCTTGTTCCGCGCGGGCTTTCAGCTCAATGTATTTTTGATCGGCGGGATCGCCTGAGGAACGTAAAATCTCTTCCAGCGTTTCGCTGA
Organism: Salmonella enterica subsp. diarizonae; assembly: GCF_008692785.1. Classification (GTDB taxonomy): domain Bacteria; phylum Pseudomonadota; class Gammaproteobacteria; order Enterobacterales; family Enterobacteriaceae; genus Salmonella; species Salmonella diarizonae. The sequence goes on along the minus strand of NZ_VXJV01000007.1, from coordinate 304,421 downwards.
GCAAAGTCAGATCATCATCAACGCGTGATTCACCAAATTGATATGACATTCTCATTCTCCGTTGTGTTAACACCTGCTCCTAACTATAGTCAACGGTTTCGGTTTATGCCTGATGAACCTCCCGCGCCATTCCCCGGTGCGGAATGCCGTCTTCGTCATAAACATCGGTGACCGGAATAAAACCAAACCGCGCATAAAAAGGTTGCAGATGCGCCTGCGCTCCCAGATATAGCGGCTTATCCGGCCAGTACCGCCCACAGGACTCCAGCGTTTTCGTCATTAATTGCTGGCCCAGTTTCGCCCCTCGCCAGGCGTCGCTGACGATCACCCGGCCAATGACAACCGGGTCTGATTCGTTATCGCTTTTCAGAATCCTCGCATACGCCACCAGCTCATCCTGATGCCAGCCCAGAATATGACGATTGTCGCCGACTAAATCATCGCCATCCACATCCAGGTAAGGACAGCGCTGTTCTACCACAAAGACCGCGCAGCGCAATTTGAGTAACGCGTAAAGTTGAGGAACGGTAAGTTCGCTATGGTGAAGATCCTGCCAGTGAATCATGATGCGCTCCTGTGTTGTGGTAATCTTGGGTTAAACGATAACCAAACGTGTATGGACAAGATGGAATTCATTTTTTTAGGTACGTCCGCAGGCGTTCCCACGCGCTCACGCAATGTAACGGCAATTTTATTACATCTGCAACATCCAACACAGCCGGGAGTATGGCTTTTTGATTGCGGCGAAGGAACACAGCATCAAATGCTTAATACCGCGTTTCATCCCGGTAAGCTTGAGCGCATTTTTATCAGCCATCTTCACGGAGATCATCTGTTTGGCCTGCCGGGTCTGCTATGCAGCCGGTCGATGGCGGGTAATCCCCATCCGCTCACCGTATACGGACCTCAGGGCGTGCGTGAGTTTATTGCAACCACGCTGCGCCTTAGCGGTTCATGGACCGATTTTCCGTTGCAAATTGAAGAAATTAGCGCAGGCGATATTCTTGACGACGGCCTGCGTAAAGTGACCGCGTTCAGGCTGGAGCATCCCCTGGAGTGCTACGGATATCGCGTTGTTGAACATGACAAGCCCGGCGCGCTGAATGCCAGGGCGTTAAAAGCCGCAGGCGTTACGCCCGGCCCGCTGTTTCAGGCGTTGAAGGCAGGAAAAACCGTCACGCTTGCCGATGGAAGGCAGATCAATGGCGCCGACTACCTTGCTCCCGCCGTGGCCGGGAAATCAGTGGCGATTTTCGGCGATACCGCGCCCTGCGAGGCCGCCCTCGCGTTGGCGCAGGGTGTGGATGTGATGGTACATGAAACCACGCTGGATGCGTCAATGGAGGAGAAAGCCAACGCTCGCGGACACAGCTCCACACGTCAAACCGCGACGCTGGCGCGGGAAGCCGCCGTCGGTCGACTGATCATGACCCACATTAGCTCACGCTATGACGATAAAGGCTGTCAGCGATTACTGGCGGAATGCCGCGCTATTTTCCCGGCGACGGAACTGGCTTACGATTTTTCTGTTTTCCCGGTTTAGCGCTCCATTTTTTGTTCTCATTGCCGATAACACTAAAAAAGGCAGGCTTTCATAATGAGGTTAGGATGGACAATTTCCAGAAAGATATTGATGACAGGGCGAATTTAACCCTGTCCAACCGTTTTGAACTGCTGTTATTCCGTCTTGGTACATCGCTGCATGAACAGAAGTCAGAGCTGTTCGGCATCAATGTATTTAAGCTGCGCGAAATCGTACCGATGCCCGCCTTTACGCGCCCGGCAGGCATGAAAGCGCCACTGTTGGGTATGGTCAATATTCGGAATCAGGTGATTCCGGTAATTGATTTGCCTGCGGTAGCGGGCTGCAAGCCGGAAACCGGACTGAATATTTTGCTGATCACCGAATATGCGCGCAGCGTACAGGCATTTGCCGTCGAGTCGGTGGAAAATATTATGCGTCTTGACTGGAAGCAGGTGCATACCGCCGAGAAAGCCGTCAACGGACGTTATATCACCAGCATCGCCTGTCTGGACGAAGACAAAGAGACCAATAATCTGGCGCTGGTGCTTGATGTCGAACAGATCCTTTATGATATTGTGCCCTCCAGCCACGATCTTCGCGCTACTAATCTGAAAACCAATAAATTTACTATTACCCCAGGCGCGGTAGCCATTGTGGCGGAAGACTCCAAAGTCGCCCGCGCGATGCTGGAAAAAGGGCTGAATGCGATGGAAATTCCGCATCAAATGCATGTGACTGGCAAGGATGCATGGGAGAAAATCCAGCAACTGGCGCAGGAAGCGGAAACCGAAGGTAAGCCCATTAGCGAAAAAATCGCGCTGGTCCTGACAGATCTTGAGATGCCGGAGATGGATGGCTTTACGTTAACACGTAAAATTAAAACCGATGAACGGCTGAAAAAGATCCCGGTCGTTATTCACTCTTCCCTTTCCGGCAGCGCCAACGAAGATCATGTACGTAAGGTGAAGGCCGACGGCTACGTCGCAAAGTTTGAAATCAATGAACTCTCTTCAGTGATACAGGAAGTGATGGAACGCGCGGCGCAAAACATCAGCGGCCCGCTGGTGAGCCGACAGTTGCAAAGTTAAATTCCGGTCGCTGAGGCCTTACATGCCGGATGGCGGCGCAAGCGCCTTATCCGACCTACAGTCCATAGTCATTTCAAAGCATTACATCAGATAATAAAAAACCCGCTTCGTGAAGCGGGTTTTTCGTTTTTACTTATTGCTTACATCAACGGCGTCGCTAACTGCACAAGGCTAATCAACGGCTGCGGCCAGACGCCCAGTACCAGCACCAGCAACGCGGAGATCAGCACCACGATACCGCCTGCGCTGTATTGCCAGTTTGTCGGCGCGTCGCGCCCCGGTTGCTGCGGCGCGTGCAGGTAAAGACTCACGGCAACGCGCAGGTAGTAGTACAAACCAATCGCGGAACCGACCACCACCGCGGCGACCAGCCACCACAGGCTGGCCTGAACGCCAACCGCCAGCACGTAGAATTTGCCGATAAAGCCCAACGTCATCGGGATACCTGCCAACGACAGCATCATCACCGTCATCACCGCAGCAAGAACCGGACGATGCCAGAACAGACCACGATAAGAGTACAGGGAATCGGCATCCGGGCCACGGAACGGGCTGGACATCAGGCTGACCACGCCAAACGCACCGAGGCTGCTGAACAGATAACCGGCCAGATAAACGCCTACCGCTTCCATCGACATTTCGCCGCTCTGCAGGGCAATCAGCGCCACCAGCAGATAACCGAGGTGAGAGATAGAAGAGTAACCGAGCAGACGTTTGATGTTGGTCTGGCTCAGCGCCATCAGGTTACCGAAGATGATAGAGGCAAAGGCGATAATGCCCAGCACCACACGTACCGCTTCGCTGTCGCCTACCGGCGCATACAGGAACAGACGCATCACCACGCCGAAGATAGCAATTTTGCTCGCTGTCGCCAGGAAGGTGGAAACCGGCGCAGGCGCGCCCTGGTAAACGTCTGGCGTCCACAGGTGGAACGGCACCAGAGAGAGTTTAAAGCCCAGACCGACAATCATCAGGCCAAAGCCCGCCAGCAGCAACGGCTCGTGCAGCATACCATCACCAAGGCTCTTACCGAGCGCTTCGAAAGACAAGTTGCCGGACTGCGCATAGACCAACGCCATCCCGAACAGCAGGAAAGACGAGGCGGCAGCGGAGAGGATGGTGTATTTGATACTGGCTTCCAGAGAGCGTTTCTGGCGGAAAGCATAACCAATCAGGCCAAACAGCGGCAGCGAGATCAGTTCAATACCGAGGAACAGCGCCGCCAGGTGGTTGGCGTTTGCCAGCAGAATTCCCCCCAGGCTGGCGATTAACACCAGCAGGTAGAACTCTTCCTGGTTATCGTTATAGCCTTCAAGCCACGGGTAGGCAAAGGTGCAGGTAGCGAGGCTCGCCAGCAGAACCAGCCCGGTGTAGAGCATCGCAAAGCCGTCAACGCGCATCAGCGGCGTGACGTCCATTGCCCCGGCCTGACCGACAAACCAAAGCGAAACCAGCGCAGCGTTAAGCCCAATGACCGACAGCGTGGCATTGAGGAAGTGATTGCGTCGCCACGCAATGGAGAGCATCACAACCACCACCGTCAAGCCGACGATCAGCAGCGGTAGCAGCGCAATCAGGTGTTGTGGAGTTATTGTCATGGCGATTTACGGCCTTGTAGTAGTAACGGAATTAACAAACCACTGCTGGATGTTGCTCATCGCAGAATGCGAGGTATCCAGAATCGGCTGCGGATAGAAGCCAAGCAGTACCAGAAGCACCACCAGCAACAGAATGATAAACAGCTCGCGCAGCGACATCCCTGGCAGTTCCTGGCTGGCAATTTGGCTCTTCGCTTTACCAAAGTAAGCGCGATGCAGCATCGCCAGCGAGTATACAGAAGCGAATACCAGCCCAAAGGTGGAGATAACGGTAATCACCGGCACCACCTGGTAGCTGCCGAACAGAATCATAAATTCGCCGACAAAATTACCGGTGCCCGGCATCCCGAGCGTCGCCACCGCAAAGAACATTGACAGCGCAGGCAACCATTTCATTTTGCCCCACAGGCCGCCCATCATACGCATGTCACGCGTATGCAGACGTTCGTACAACTGGCCACACAGAATAAACAGACCCGCCGCGGACAGACCGTGCGCAATCATCTGAATCACCGCGCCCTGGTACGCTAGTTGACTGCCGGTGTAGATAGCGATCAGCACGAAGCCCATGTGGGAAACGGAGGTATAAGCGATCAGGCGCTTGATGTCGTACTGGGTAAAGGCCATCCACGCGCCGTAGAAGATGCCGATGACGCCCAACCACATGGCGATGGGCGCAAACTCCGCCGACGCGTTCGGGAACAGCGGCAGGGAGAAACGCAGCAGACCGTAAGCGGCAGTTTTCAGCAAGATACCGGCCAGGTCGACGGAACCGGCGGTCGGCGCCTGGGAGTGCGCATCCGGCAGCCAGCCATGCAGCGGAACCACCGGCATTTTCACCGCAAAAGCGATGAAGAAGCCCAACATCAGCAGATATTCCACGCCATGAGACATCGGCGTATTCAAGAGTTCTTCGTAATTGAAGGTCCAGACGCCGGTCGCGTTGTAATGCACAAAGACCAGCGCCAGGATGGCAATCAGCATCACCAGACCACTCGCCTGGGTGTAGATGAAGAACTTGGTGGCCGCCGTGATACGCGTTTTACCGTCAGAGGCTTTGTGGCCCCACAGCGCGATCAGGAAGTACATCGGCACCAGCATCATTTCCCAGAAGAAAAAGAACAGGAACATGTCGATGGCCAGGAACACGCCGATAACGCCGCCCAGAATCCACATCAGGTTCAGGTGGAAAAAGCCCTGATATTTTTCGATTTCTCGCCAGGAGCAAAGTACCGCCAGAACGCCGAGCAGGCCGGTCAGCACCACCATTAGCAGCGACAGTCCGTCAAGCGCCAGATGGATAGAGATGCCAAAACGCGGGATCCACGGCAGGACAAATTCAGATTGCCACTGTGGAATACCGGCAGATTGCGTCAGTGAATAGCCGCCCTGCAACCACAGTTGCAGGCCGAGCGCCAGCGTCAGTCCCATAGTAATCAGCGCGATCCAGCGCGGCACCTTCACGCCAAAGCGTTCGGTCTGCCAGCACAGAAAGCCGCCGATAAAGGGGATTAGTATCAACCAGGGTAATAACATAGCTAAGTATGTCCCTTATATTTACTCCTGCTCAGGCTATCTCACTTGCCAGCCCGAATCCTGCCAGTGCTCGCACAAAACGCATCGCGTTTTGAACGTCCGTAAGGACGGCCCCGTAGGGGTGAGCTTCGCGAATCATCCTCACGTACTTCAGTACGCTCCGGTTGCTGTGCGCTGGCGGTATCCGGTCTGACTTCGCCGATGACGCCTGTACTTCAGGAACAGATTTTCAACGAATTCTAAAAATTATTTTTGGGTTTGTAGGCCGGATAAGCACTGCGCCATCCGGCAGTCGTTCATCCAGCCAACAAACTCAACGCAGTACCATCAGCAGCGCCAGCACCACAACCGCGCCGATGCTCATGGATGCCACATACCAGCGCAAATAACCGTTCTCGCTCAGTACCAGGCCTTTGCCTGCAAAACGGGAAAGGATAGCCGGAATGTTCATCAACGCATTAAGCGGGTCGCGCTTCAGCAGCCAGGCGATACCGAGGAATGGCTTGACGAATACTTTGTCGTACAGCCAGTCAAAACCCCAGGCGTTATACCACCAGGTACCCAGCAGACGGCCCGGCGCGCTGTTGGCGATCGACGTCACAAGCGTGCGTTTGCCCAGCCACAGCCATGCGGCAATCAGGATGCCCGCAATCGCCACCACGCCAGAGGTAATTTCCAGGCTCAACACACGACCATGCGCCAGTTCAGTTGTCTGCGGTAGCACCCCCTGCAATGGCGGCACAATCAGCGCGCCAATGAAGGTGGACAGGATCATCAGGACAATCAGCGGCAGATGGTGGGTAATCCCCTTCCCTGCATGAGCATGAATTTGTTCTTTACCGTGGAATACGATGAAAATCATCCGGAAGGTGTACAAGGAGGTCATGAACGCGCCGACCAAACCTGCCACCATCAGATTGATATGACCGTTCGCCATGGCGCCGGCCAGGATCTCATCCTTACTGAAGAAGCCCGCAGTGACCAGCGGCAGCGCCGACAGCGCCGCGCCGCCCACCAGGAAGCAGGCATACACCAGCGGAATGGACTTACGCAGACCGCCCATCTTAAAGATGTTCTGTTCGTGATGGCAGGCCAGAATCACCGAGCCGGACGCCAGGAACAGTAGCGCTTTAAAGAAGGCGTGAGTCATCAAATGGAAAATCGCCGCATCCCACGCCTGCACGCCCAGCGCCAGGAACATGTAGCCAATCTGACTCATGGTGGAATAGGCCAGCACGCGTTTGATGTCGGTCTGCACCAGCGCGGCGAAACCCGCCATTACCAGCGTAATCGCCCCGATAATGCCCACCAGATGCAGAATTTCCGGGGTCATCAGGAACAGGCCATGAGTACGGGCGATCAGGTAAACGCCCGCAGTCACCATGGTTGCGGCGTGGATCAATGCGGAGACCGGCGTCGGACCAGCCATCGCGTCGGCAAGCCAGGTCTGCAACGGTAGCTGCGCAGACTTACCGACCGCGCCGCCCAGCAGCATCAGCGTCGCCCACATCAGCATGTTGTTGCCGTCAGCAAAGTGCGCTGGCGCCAGCTCCACCATTTCGCGGAAGTTTAGCGTGCCCAGTTCGTTGTACAGAATGAACAGCGCAAAGGCGAGGAAGACGTCGCCCACACGAGTGACGACAAACGCTTTCATCGCCGCCGCGCCGTTCTTCGGATCGCTGTAGTAGAAGCCGATCAACAGATAGGAACACAGGCCCACGCCTTCCCAGCCGAGGTACATCAACAGCAGGTTATCGGACAGCACCAGAACGACCATGCTGGCGATAAACAGGTTGGTATAAGCGAAGAAGCGGGAGTAGCCCTCTTCCCCGCGCATGTACCAGGAGGCGAACATATGGATCAAGAAGCCGACACCGGTGACCACAGAGAGCATGGTCAGCGACAGACCATCCAGCACCAGGTTAAAACCGATGTTGAAGTTACCGACCGACATCCACGTCCACAGCGGCTGGCTGAACGTCTGTTTACCGTTGGCAAAGAAATCCATCCCGACAAACGCCGTCACCAGCGCCGCCAGACCAACGGAGCCCACGCCGATGGTCGCGGAGAGATTTTCCGACCAGCGTCCGCGAGAGAACGCCAGCAGTACAAAGCCAATCAATGGCAGAATAATGGTTAAGGCAAGCATGTTCATCCACGCATCTCACTTACTGAATCGATGTTCAGGTTCTGGCGACGGCGATGGAGTTGCAGCAACAGCGCAAGTCCAATACTCGCTTCCGCAGCCGCAAGGCTGATGGCGAGAATGTACATCACCTGACCATCGGTCTGGCCCCAGTAGCTCCCGGCGACCACAAAGGCCAGCGCGGAGGCGTTAATCATGATTTCCAGCCCGATCAGCATAAACAGCAGATTGCGGCGGATAACCAGACCGGTTAAACCCAGGACGAATAAAATCGCAGCGAGGATCAGTCCATGTGTTAAAGGGATCATGCGCGCTCCTCCGTTTTTCTTTTCGCACGGTCATCGGCGCGATTACTCAGCACTTCGCCCGCACGCTCTTCACGACCGACGTGGAACGCCACCACCAGGCCTGCCAGCAGCAGCATAGACGCCAGTTCGACCGCCAGAACATAGGGCCCGAACAGCGTAATGCCTACCGCTTTCGCGCTAATCGGCGTGCCGTCGATACCCTGGTCGTTAACGCCCAGAATGGCGTACACAATGACCGCCAGCATGATGGCCGACAAAATCGCCGGACCAATCCACACCTGCGGCTTCAACCACTGGCGTTCCTGTTCGATTTCGCTGCCGCCGAGGTTGAGCATCATCACCACGAAAACAAACAGCACCATGATGGCGCCTGCGTAGACGATAATTTCCAGTGCACCGGCAAAGTAAGCGCCCAGCGAAAAGAACACCCCGGAAATCGCCAGTAGCGATATCACCAGATACAACAGCGCGTGTACCGGATTGGTATGGGTGATCACTCGCAGGGTCGCGAGGATGGCTATCAGGCCACAGATATAAAAAGCGAATTCCATTGCCCTCTCCTTACGGTAACAGGCTCTTGACGTCGATAGGCTTGGCTTCGTTCTCTGCTTCGCCTTTATCTTTGCCGTCGATTGCCATACCCGCCATCCGGTAGAAGTTATATTCCGGGTATTTGCCCGGACCGGAAATCAGCAGATCCTCTTTTTCGTACACCAGATCCTGACGTTTGTATTCGCCCAGTTCGAAGTCCGGGGTCAACTGGATCGCCGTGGTCGGGCACGCTTCTTCGCACAGGCCGCAGAAGATGCAGCGTGAGAAGTTTATGCGGAAAAATTCCGGATACCAGCGGCCATCTTTGGTCTCCGCTTTTTGCAGAGAGATACAGCCTACCGGACAGGCTACCGCACACAGGTTACAGGCAACGCAGCGCTCTTCACCGTCCGGGTCGCGCGTGAGCACGATACGGCCACGGTAACGGGGCGGTAAATAGACCGGCTCTTCCGGATACATCTGCGTTTCGCGTTTCGCGAACGCATGCAGGCCGATCATCCAGATACTGCGTACCTGAGTGCCGAAACCTACTAATAATTCTTTTAAGGTCATGGTCTTTGTGTCCCTTATTGCGCCTGCCACAGAATGACAGCCGCCGTTACCAGCAAGTTGATGAGCGTCAGCGGCAAGCAGACTTTCCAGCCGAAGGACATTACCTGGTCATAACGCGGACGCGGTAACGACGCACGAATCAAAATGAACATCATCATAAAGAACGCGGTTTTCAGCGCGAACCAGACGAATGGCGGTAAGAACGGGCCATGCCAGCCACCGAAGAACAACGTTACCATCAGCGCGGAAACGGTGACGATGCCGATGTACTCCCCCACGAAGAACAGACCGAATTTCATACCGGAATATTCGATGTGGTAACCGTCCGCCAGTTCCTGCTCGGCTTCCGGCTGGTCAAACGGGTGACGGTGACAGACCGCTACGCCCGCGATGGCAAAAGTAACAAACCCAAAGAATTGTGGAATCACGTTCCACAGATGTGCCTGGTTATTGACGATGTCGGTCATATTAAATGAACCGGCCTGCGCCACCACGCCCATCAGGGAAAGACCAAGGAACACTTCGTAGCTCACCGTCTGGGCAGACGCGCGCATCGCGCCCAGCAGCGAGTATTTGTTGTTGCTCGACCAACCGGCGAATAGCACCGCGTACACCGCCAGACCCGCCATCATCAGGAAAAACAGAATCCCGATGTTTAAATCGGCCACCACCCAGTTGGGGCTAACCGGCACAATGGCGAAGGAGAGCAGCAGCGAAGTAAACGCGATCATCGGCGCCAGGGTAAAGATGACGCGATCCGAGAATTTCGGCACCCAGTCTTCTTTAAAGAACATCTTGATCATGTCCGCGACTAACTGGAGCGAGCCGCCCCAGCCAACGCGGTTTGGTCCATAACGGTTCTGGAACAGACCCAGCAGACGACGTTCGCCAAAGCTCATGAAGGCCCCGCAGGTGACGACCACCAGCAGAATCACCACCGCTTTGAGAATGCTCAGCAGGATCTCAATCAGATCCGGTGTAATCCAACTCATTGTTGCGCCTCCCGCAGATCCTCAAGACGCGCGCCAGCCAGAACCGGCGCGATGCCAGGCATACCCATCGGCAGCCCTACCTGCCCTGCCGCTAACCCTTCAGAGATTTCAACCGGCAGCGTCACCGTATTGCCATCGTAGCTAAAGGAAACGCACGTCCCGGCATTAACCCCCAACTTCGCGGCATCCGCCGGGTTAAGTTTGATATACGGCTGCGGCATACGGCTCTGGAAGACCGGAGAACGCTGAGACAATTCGTCGCTGCCAAACAGGTGGTAGTACGGCGCAATACGCCACTGACCGTCCTGCGCCTGGAAGCTTGCCGGAACGGTAGTGAAATAATCCAGACCGCCCTCAGTCGCTTCAATCAAACGCACGCCCGGATCGCCGTGACGCAGTTTGCCGCCCACTTCATCCTGGAATTTGTTCCACGCCTGCGGGGAGTTCCAGCCCGGCGCCCAGGCGAACGGAATTTCAGATCGCGGAGCAGTCGGTTGGTTATTCCCTTCCATGGAGAAGGCAAACATGGTGTCTTTATCCTGCGGCTGACGTGGTTCGTGCACGCTGATATTGGCACGCATCGCCGTACGACCGCTGTAACGATGCGGTTCGCGCGCCAGCTTCTGCCCACGAATGCGGAAGGTCGCATCCGGCGCGGCGTCTTTAATGCCGGCAAATTGCGGCATGGCGGCAATGACCGCATCGATCACGTGGTCAAGCTGCGTCCAGTCCACTTCGCGGTTTTCGACGGTGCTGTGCAGCGAATGCAGCCAGCGCCAGCTTTCCAGCATAATCGTCTTGTTATCGTAGTAGGCCGGATCATAAACCTGGAAGAAGCGCTGCGCGCGGCCTTCGTTGTTGATAACCGTACCATCGCTTTCAGCAAAGCTCGCCGCGGAAAGCACCAGATGAGCGTTTTCCATAATCGCCGTGCGCTGATGGTCAACCACCATCACCAGCGGCGCTTTGGAGAGCGCAGCGTTCACGCGGGTGGCGGAAGCATGACGATGGAGATCGTTTTCCAGCACCACCACCGCGTCCGCCCTGCCGGTTTCCAGCTCGGTCAGCGCATCGTCAAGCGAACCGCCGCCCATCATGCCCAGGCCCATACTGTTCACGGAACGGGCAATCATAGTTATACCGACGTCGGCGCCACGGCCTTTCAGCGCTTTCGCCACGTTGGCGGCCGCCTGAATCACCTCACTGCTACCGGCGTTAGTGCCGGAGATAATCAGCGGTTTTTTCGCGCCGGCCAACGCCTGAACAATGACATCAATTTTGTTTTGCAGATCGCTGTCGATGCCGTCAACCGCAGGCGCGGTATTGTCCAGCGCATGGGCAATCGCAAACCCCAGGCGCGCCTGATTTTCAACCGGCGCGCGATAGGTCCAGGCGGCGATATCGTCCAGACGGGTGCTGTCGACGTTGCTGACAAACAGCGGATGCTTTGCACGCTGGCCAATGTTAAGGATGGCCGCAATCTGCCAGTCGGCCACTTTCTGCGCCGCCGCCATTTCACGCGCTTTACCTTTCACCGCCTGGCGTACCGCCAGCGCAACGCGCGCGCCGGTCTGAGTGACATCTTCACCCAATACCAGTACCGCGTCATAAGATTCGATCTCACGCAACGCCGGGGTGTAAATTCCGCCTTCTCGCAGCACTTTCAGCGCCAGTTGCAGACGTTCCTGCTCGCCCTGGGCGATACCGGTGTAGAAATTCTCAGCGCCGACCAGCTCGCGTAGCGCAAAGTTACTCTCAATGCTGGCGCGTGGCGAACCGATACCGATCACTTTCTTCGACTGGCGCAGGATATCCGCCGCGCCCTGCATCGCCTGCTCGGCGTTGAGAGTAATAAAGTCATCGCCGCGGCGCTGAACTGGCTGACGCGGACGGTCTTTCAGGTTCACATAGCCATAGCCGAAACGACCGCGGTCACAGAGAAAGTAGTGGTTAACGGTGCCGTTGTAACGGTTTTCGATGCGGCGCAATTCGCCATAGCGCTCGCCCGGGCTGATGTTACAACCGATGGAACACTGCTGGCAGATGCTTGGCGCAAACTGCATGTCCCATTTACGGTTGTAACGCTCGGAGTGCGTTTTATCGGTGAAGACGCCGGTCGGGCAAATTTCTACCAGGTTACCGGAGAATTCGCTTTCCAGCACGCCGTCTTCCGGGCGCCCGAAGTAGACGTTGTCGTGCGCGCCATAGACGCCCAAATCGGTGCCGTCGGCATAATCTTTGTAGTAACGCACGCAACGGTAGCAGGCGATGCAGCGGTTCATTTCGTGAGAGATGAACGGCCCCAGATCCTGGTTGCGATGGGTACGTTTGGTGAAACGGTAGCGGCGGAAGCTGTGACCCGTCATCACAGTCATATCCTGAAGGTGGCAGTTACCACCCTCTTCACAGACCGGACAGTCGTGCGGGTGGTTGGTCATCAGCCACTCCACCACGCTTTCACGGAACTGTTTCGCTTCTTCGTCGTCAATAGAGATAAAAGTACCGTCGGTGGCTGGCGTCATACAGGACATCACCAGGCGACCACGCGTATCTTCCGCGTTTTGGTATTGCTTCACCGCACACTGGCGGCAAGCACCGACGCTTCCCAGCGCCGGGTGCCAGCAAAAATACGGAATATCAAGGCCGAGGGACAGACATGCCTGTAGCAGGTTGTCCGCGCCGTTGACCTCGTATTCTTTGCCGTCTACATGAATCGTAGCCATTAGCATGCTTCCAAATTAAAAATCGTTAACTCACCAGCGCTCTTTGAGCAGGTTCGGCTGAATACCATTGATTAAATGGGTATTGCTGAACGGCTGCTTGATGCCAGCTTCGAATTCTTCGCGGAAATACTTAATTGCGCTTTGCAGTGGCTCAACCGCGCCCGGCGCATGTGCGCAAAAGGTTTTACCCGGTCCGAGGAAACGACACAGTTGCTCAAGTGTCTCGATATCCCCCGGCTGGCCTTCGCCGCGCTCCAGCGCGCGCAGAATTTTCACGCTCCACGGCAGCCCGTCGCGGCATGGCGTACACCAGCCGCAAGATTCGCGGGCAAAGAACTCTTCCAGGTTACGCACCAGCGATACCATGCCGATTTCGTGGTCTACCGCCATCGCCAGCGCGGTCCCCAGACGGCTCCCCGCTTTACCGATGCTTTCGAATTCCATCGGCAGGTCAAGATGCGCCTCGGTCAGGAAGTCGGTTCCCGCCCCGCCCGGTTGCCAGGCTTTGAATTTCAGGCCATCGCGCATACCGCCCGCGTAATCTTCGAGGATCTCGCGCGCGGTAGTGCCGAACGGTAATTCCCAGAGGCCCGGATTCTTCACGCGGCCCGAGAAGCCCATCAGCTTGGTACCCGCATCTTTGCTTTTCGAGATGTTCTGGTACCACTCCACGCCGTTGGCGAGGATTGCCGGGACGTTGCACAACGTTTCGACGTTGTTCACACAGGTCGGCTTGCCCCATACGCCGGAGGTCGCCGGGAAGGGCGGCTTGGAGCGCGGGTTCGCGCGGCGGCCTTCGAGGGAGTTGATAAGCGCAGTTTCTTCACCGCAGATGTAACGCCCTGCCCCGGTGTGGACAAACAGTTCGAAGTCGAACCCGGTGCCCATGATATTTTTGCCAAGCAGCCCGGCCTCGGTTGCTTCAGCAATCGCACGGCGCAGATGTACAGCCGCTTCGATATATTCGCCCCGCAGGAAGATGTAACCACGATACGCTTTCAGCGCGAACGCGGAGATCAGCATCCCTTCCACCAGCAGGTGCGGCAGTTGTTCCATCAGCAGACGGTCTTTATAAGTGCCCGGCTCCATTTCATCAGCGTTACACAGCAGGTAACGGATGTTCATGGATTCGTCTTTCGGCATCAGACTCCACTTGAGACCGGTGGAAAAGCCCGCGCCGCCGCGTCCTTTCAGACCAGCGTCTTTTACCTGGCTGACGATTTCATCCGGAGACAGGCCGGTCAACGCTTTACGCGCGCCTTCGTAGCCGTTTTTGCTACGATATTCGTCCAGCCAGACCGGCTGTTTGTCATCGCGCAAACGCCAGGTCAGCGGATGGGTTTCGGGAGTACGGATAACGTTTTTCATTTATACCGCTCCAGTAGTTCAGGAATGGCTTCCGGGGTCAGATGGCTGTGAGTATCCTCATCAATCATCATGTTCGGCCCTTTATCGCAATTCCCCAGGCAGCAGGTCGGCAGCAGCGTAAAGCGACCATCAAAGGTCGTCTGCCCCGGTTTGATGTTGAGATTTTTTTCCAGCGCGGCCTGAATCCCTTGATAGCCGGTGATATGGCACACCACGCTGTCGCAGTAGCGAATCACGTGGCGACCGACCGGCTGACGGAAGATCTGGCTGTAGAATGTGGCGACGCCTTCGACGTCGCTCGCCGGAATACCCAGCACATCGGCAATAGCGTAGATCGCGCCGTCCGGCACCCAGCCACGCTGCTTCTGAACGATTTTCAGCGCTTCAATGGACGCCGCACGCGGGTCTTCGTAGTGGTGCTTCTCGTGCTCTATCGCTTCACGCTCTGCCGCACTCAGCTCAAAAGCCTCGGTTTGTGGTTGTTGATTCTCGTGCATAATTAGCGGTCCACATCTGACATAACAAAATCGATACTACCCAGATAGACAATCAGGTCGGAGACCAGGCTACCGCGGATCGCCGAGGGAATCTGCTGCAGGTGCGCAAAGCTCGGCGTGCGCACGCGGGTACGGTAGCTCATAGTGCTGCCGTCGCTGGTCAGGTAGTAACTGTTAATCCCTTTAGTCGCTTCCACCATCTGGAAGGACTCCTGCGCCGGCATCACCGGGCCCCAGGAGACCTGCAGGAAGTGGGTGATCAGGGTTTCGATATGTTGCAGCGTGCGCTCTTTCGGCGGCGGCGTGGTCAGCGGGTGATCCGCTTTGAACGGGCCTTCCGGCATGTTATCAAGGCACTGCTGAAGAATGCGCAGACTCTGGCGCAGCTCTTCCACTTTCAGCATCACGCGGGTATAGCAGTCGGAAACGCCGCCGCCCACCGGCACTTCAAAGTCAAAGTTTTCATAACCAGAGTATGGACGCCATTTACGTACGTCGAAGTCGATCCCGGTCGCGCGCAGCCCTGCGCCGGTGGTGCCCCACTCCAGCGCCTCTTTCGCGCCGTAAGCGGCAACGCCCTGCGAACGCCCTTTCAGAATGGTGTTACGCAGCGCGGCTTTCTCGTAAGAATCCAGACGCTTCGGCATCCACTCAAGGAACTCTCGCAGCAGGCGATCCCAACCGCGCGGCAAGTCGTGCGCGACGCCGCCGATACGGAACCAGGCCGGGTGCATACGGAAACCGGTGATCGCCTCCACCAGGTCATAAATCTTCTGCCGGTCGGTAAACGCAAAGAAGACTGGCGTCATCGCGCCGACGTCCTGAATAAAGGTCGAGATGTACAGTAGATGACTGTTAATGCGGAACAGCTCGGAGAGCATCACGCGGATGACGTTAACGCGATCCGGGACGGTGATCCCTGCCAGTTTTTCCACCGCCAGCACGTACGGCATTTCATTGACGCAGCCGCCAAGGTATTCGATACGGTCGGTATAGGGAATGTAGCTATGCCAGGACTGGCGCTCGCCCATTTTTTCGGCGCCGCGATGGTGATAGCCGATATCCGGCACGCAGTCGACGATTTCTTCGCCGTCAAGTTGCAGGATAATACGGAACGCACCGTGTGCAGACGGGTGGTTCGGGCCGAGGTTGAGGAACATAAAGTCCTCGTTGTCAGTCCCGCGCTTCATCCCCCAGTCTTCCGGCTTAAAGGTCAGGGCTTCCATCTCCAGATCCTGCTTGGCTTTGGTCAGCTCAAACGGGTCGAATTCGGTCGCGCGCGCCGGATAATCTTTACGCAGCGGATGGCCTTCCCAGGTTTGCGGCATCATGATGCGCGTCAGATGCGGGTGACCTTCGATATCAATACCAAACATCTCCCAGGTCTCACGCTCATACCAGTTGGCGTTAGGGAAAAGTTTGGTGAAGGTCGGCACGCGCAGGTCGTTTTCAGACAACGCCACCTTGAGCATGATATCGCGATTACGCTCAATAGAAATCAGGTGGTAGAAAACGGAAAAATCCGCGGCGGGTAACCCGTCACGGTGCGTACGCAGGCGTTCATCCATGCCGTGTAAGTCAAACAGCATGACGTAAGGTTTCGGCAGTTTCTTTAAGAAATCGCCAACCTCCAGTAATTGTTCACGCTTGACCCAAACAACGGGGACACCGGTGCGGGTCGCCTGAACGGTAAAGGCATCCGGCCCAAAACGGTTGCGCAGTTCGCCGATAACCGGATCATCAAGATGATCGCGGGTACTCCATGCAGCGTCTTGCGCGGTTAAGTCGGTCATATTGTTCACCATTGCAAATGGTCCGTGGTGGTCGGCAGTGCTTCGCGCTATTAAAATAGTGGTTAGCGAAGTGAAGTGCTGCTGCCGACAGGCGCAAATTAAATCTCGTCCGGGGTACGCAGGTTCGTGACGGCAATACGCTCGCCGCGTTTACGTTCGCGTTCTGGCTGCATATTGGCGCGATATACGCCCTGATCGCCTACCACCCATGAGAGCGGACGGCGCTCTTTGCCAATCGATTCTTGCAGCAGCATCAACGCCTGCATATATGCTTCCGGACGCGGCGGACAGCCTGGGATATATACATCCACCGGGATAAATTTATCAACGCCCTGCACTACCGAATAAATATCGTACATGCCGCCGGAGTTAGCGCAGGCACCCATAGAAATTACCCATTTAGGCTCCAGCATTTGGTCATACAGACGCTGAATAACCGGGGCCATTTTGGTAAAGCAGGTACCGGCCACCACCATCAGGTCAGCCTGACGTGGCGACGCACGCAACACTTCCGCACCGAAACGGGCAACGTCATGTACTGCGGTAAAAGAAGTCACCATCTCTACATAGCAGCAAGAAAGGCCGAAGTTGTAGGGCCAAATTGAGTTTTTACGGCCCCAGTTAACCATGTCATGCAGCTTGCCCATAAACACGTTTTTGTTAACTTCCTGCTCCAGGGGGTCAGTTACGATCTCCTGTTTTTGCAGGGGGTAACGGTCATTCTCACCGTTAGGATCTATGCGGGTGAGCGTATAATCCATCTTAATGCCTCGCGGTTAGCGTTGACGATTAGCGATACTGTTCGTTTCCGGGTTCATACGCTCGCGGCGTGAACGCGCGGGCGTCCAGTCCAACGCGCCAATACGCGCCAGATAAACCAGACCAGCCAGTAACACAAAAATAAAAATTGCAGCTTCCACAAAGCCAACCCAGCCGCTTTCGCGGATAGAAGTCGACCATGCGAACAGATACAGCGCTTCAACGTCGAAGATAACGAAGAACATGGCTACCAGGTAAAACTTGGCAGACAGGCGTAAGCGGGCGGTGCCGACCGAGTCGATACCTGATTCAAACGGAATGTTTTTGTGCCTCGCGCGTGCGCGACCGCCTAAAAACCAACCGCCTACCAGCATCAGGCAGCACAGGCCAATGGCAACGATAAGAAAGATAGCGAATGCCCAGTGATGAGCGATGACTTCAGTGGATGTTGACATACTCATTGCTTACTCATCAAAAGTAGCGCCAGTTTCACTGCTCTTTACGGCAGATGGACGCCACATCGATTCATGGGGAGGAATAAAAAAAACCCTACAATTACTGTAGAAAATGGTAAAAACAGCTAATTGATGTGGTTTTTTACTCCTTTCTATAACCTTTTGTCAACTTTAACAAAAGTTCCTTCACATTAGTTTACATCAATTCATTGTCATTAACATTAAATGCCACCCTAGAGAAAATGCCTACCCGACCACGGGGATTTTATGTTGTTGAATCGTGTCCGTTGTGAAGATAAAGAGATAACACCCACCTATTTTGACAGGAATTTGTGAAGATGCCTCCCCCTAAATGGGAGTATTTTCTTGATCTGTGACACGCTTTTGTTAATTCACCCCGTAAAACAGCAACAATTTCTCTAGTTTTTTAACATACAAATTCATAAAATGGCTGTTCCGGTTATTATTTACCCACAGTAAACAGCGAATCGCTACTGGCTGATTTACCGTGTCTTTTACAATTTGTGCTATTAAGATAGTACAGATAGACGCAAAAAAAGAGCCTCTGGGCGTTTTTTCATCGCCAGCGGCTCTTTTTTACATTTACGGCTTAACGCAATTTCCCTGCGATCTATTCAAAACCGCCCTCAACCATCAGCGAATCATCTCCGCCTTCTGCAGAAAACTGATTATAATGCCACGGGTTTTGATAGCTTTCCATCGCATGGAAAATCACCATCGCCAGCTCATTCTGACTATCAGGATCGCGGCACAATAGATATTCCGTATCCGGCAAAGGCGGTAATCCGTCTGCGGCGCCCAACACGCGTAGGTCGGGACTCATCATCTCGACAGGTCGAGCCGTTACGCCAAGACCGGCTTTAACGGCCGCACGTACCGCCGGTAATGTCGACGCCACGTAGGCCAGCCGCCAGGAAATACCCGCTGCATTTAACGTCTCCAGCACCATATCGCGGAATGGGCTGGGATCGTCCAGCAGCACTAATGGTATAGGTTCTCCCCTTTGCAAAACATATTCAGCCGCACAATACCAATGGGTAGGCGATGTCCGCAGATTGAGACAGTCCAGCGAGTGAGGTTGGTTAGTCGTCACCACCAAATCCACTTCCTGCGATTTAACCATGTCCACCATATAGGCGTTGCGTTTTACCCGTACATCAAGTGCGAGCTTCGGATAAACCGAGCTAATTCGGCTAAGCAAAAAAGGCAGGATAGTGTCAGCTGATTCATCAGAAGCGCCGATTGTTAACACCCCCTGAAGATTACTAAACATTAATGATGAACACGCTTCATCATTAAAACGCAGGATTTTTCTGGCGTACCCCAGAAGCTGGATACCGTGTTCGGTCAAAAGTTTGTTACGACCATGGCGGGCGAACAATTCCTTTCCCACGAGTTGCTCAAGACGCTGCATTTGCTGACTGACCGCAGACTGAGTACGACATACCGCAGCAGCCGCCGCGGCGAAGGTGTTCAGATCGGCAACAGCCACGAACGTTCTCAGCAGATCGAGATCGAGGTTAATTATCGGACGATTTGCATTTATCATAATTTTTCACTTACTGGCGGGTCATATCGGGCTGACCTGGTTAATGCTGTGCATTCAGAAACAAGCAATTCCATTTGTAATGTGCATCCTTCGCAGTACCACCTGGTTACCCAGGTAAATGTTAGAATGTAATTGAAAATACGACCAAAACACTTCTCTTACTTGCCGATATAATACCGAATGCAACCTATCGGGATATATCGAAGAGAATGTGTCATACCTTTAGGCGTCTACAGATTTCTGCTAATGATGGACGTGTAAATTTTGTAACAGCGTCAAATAGTTTACTGACATGCAATGATACAAAAAACAATATATTGAACAATAGGTTATGTATAAACTCGCGTCATAAAAATTAGCAGACAACGCAGACTACGCCCCCGTTTCGGATCATTATCTTAACCTAAAACCGCTATATTTATAAGTATTATTACGAATAATCTTAATCTGGGATATGTTATACTAATCGGACCAGCAAGATATTATTACGGCTTTAGTAAATGCTTTTTAAATATTAAATAATAATTAATTAAGATTTCCACCATTCATTAATTATACTTAACAATAGTTTCACACCGCCTAGCGCCGGAAAGGTCTAACCTTCTCATTTCACCGTTAATGCTCAGTATTTCCGAAATAGCCGACGCTACACTAATGATGAATGCTTATCTCTCATAAAACAGACAACTTTCAGCAAAATAAAACACCACATCACAAGCAATAAAGCAGAATAAAAAACTACATATATAAATAAAAACAGAAAATAAACCTATAAAAATGATTTTGTAGAGTTTTAAACAACGAGAAAGCGCGTTAAAAATAAACAAAATCTTCTTCTGCCAACTCTTCAAAACTCACCGTCGTGGGAGTACATTGTTTCGTGCTGACTTCCACGGCAGGGAGTGGCAATAACAGCTAAAAGGTCAAGATTCATGTCCCCCATTGAAAAATCCAGCAAACTCGAAAATGTCTGTTATGACATTCGTGGTCCCGTTCTGAAAGAAGCGAAACGCCTTGAAGAAGAAGGTAATAAAGTTCTTAAACTGAATATCGGCAACCCCGCCCCCTTCGGATTCGAAGCGCCGGACGAAATTCTGGTCGATGTCATTCGTAATTTGCCGACGGCGCAAGGATATTGCGACTCGAAAGGGCTTTATTCCGCCCGTAAAGCGATTATGCAGCATTATCAGGCCCGTGGAATGCGCGATGTGACCGTGGAAGATATCTATATCGGTAACGGCGTTTCCGAACTGATCGTTCAGGCGATGCAGGCGTTGCTTAACAGTGGCGATGAAATGCTGGTTCCCGCGCCCGACTATCCATTATGGACGGCGGCAGTATCGCTTTCCAGCGGCAAGGCGGTACATTATCTTTGCGATGAATCTTCCGACTGGTTCCCGGATCTTGACGATATCCGCGCCAAAATCACCCCACGTACGCGCGGCATTGTCATTATTAATCCAAACAACCCTACTGGCGCCGTCTATTCTAAAGAATTGTTGATGGAAATTGTCACCATTGCGCGCGAGCATAATCTCATCATCTTCGCCGATGAAATTTATGACAAGATTCTCTATGACGATGCCGAACATCACTCTATCGCCGCACTGGCGCCTGACCTGCTAACTATCACCTTTAACGGTCTGTCTAAAACCTATCGCGTCGCCGGATTCCGTCAGGGCTGGATGGTATTGAACGGGCCGAAAAAACATGCGAAGGGCTATATTGAAGGGCTGGAGATGTTAGCCTCAATGCGGTTGTGTGCCAACGTCCCGGCGCAACACGCCATTCAGACCGCGCTCGGCGGTTATCAAAGCATTAGCGAATTTATCCTGCCGGGCGGTCGTCTGTATGAACAACGTAACCGCGCCTGGGAGTTGATTAACGATATCCCCGGCGTTTCCTGCGTGAAACCGCGCGGCGCGTTGTACATGTTCCCCAGGATCGACGCTAAACGTTTTAATATTCACGACGACCAGAAGATGGTGCTGGACTTCCTGCTACAGGAAAAGGTGCTGCTGGTGCAAGGAACCGCCTTTAACTGGCCGTGGCCGGATCACTTCCGTATTGTGACGCTACCACGTGAAGATGACCTGGAGATGGCCATCAACCGCTTTGGGCGCTTCCTCTCAGGCTACCATCAATAATATTAAATTCAGGCTACTTTGGTAGCCTGAATTGCATCTTCATCTCCCTCCCCGCACAATGAAGTCTGCCGCAGTGAAAACATAAGGTAATCTATGAAGCAGAGCCATTTTTTCGCCCATCTCTCCCGCATGAAGTTGATTAACCGCTGGCCGCTGATGCGTAACGTGCGTACGGAAAACGTCTCCGAACATAGCCTGCAGGTGGCGATGGTCGCCCATGCGTTGGCGGCGATAAAAAACCGTAAATTTGGCGGTCAGCTCAATGCTGAACGTATCGCGCTTCTGGCGATGTATCACGATGCCTCAGAAGTACTGACCGGCGATCTGCCAACGCCGGTAAAATATTTTAATTCCCAGATAGCCCAGGAATATAAAGCGATCGAAAAAATCGCCCAGCAAAAGCTGGTTGATATGGCACCGGATGAATTACGCGATATTTTCGCACCGCTTATTGATGAGAATACCTGGAGCGAAGAAGAACAGGCAATCGTGAAACAGGCCGATGCGCTTTGCGCCTACCTGAAATGTCTGGAAGAGTTATCGGCGGGGAATAATGAGTTTTTGCTGGCGAAAACGCGGCTGGAAAAAACGCTGGAATTACGTCGCAGCCAGGAGATGGACTATTTTATGGCGGTGTTCGTGCCAAGTTTCCATCTTTCTCTTGACGAGATAAGCCAGGATTCACCGCTTTAGTTGCCGGATGGCGGCTGTGCCTTATCCGGCCTGGCGCAACGTTCGCCAGCGTAGGCCTGATAAGCGTAGCGCCATCAGGCATTTTCCAGCCTATGGTTAAAACGGGAATAACATCGGAATCATCACAATACAGACCGCCATCACAATAAGCGTGAACGGCACGCCAAGCTTCACAAAATCGCTAAAGCTATAGTTTCCCGGCCCCAGAACCAGCGTATTGACCGGCGATGAAACCGGCGTCATAAAGGCGGCGGATGCCGCCATCGCCACCGCCATCGCAAACGGATAGGGCGATACGCCCATTGACTTCGCCGCCGCCAGCGCAATCGGCGCCATCAGCACCGCCGTTGCCGTGTTAGAAATAAACAACCCTATGGCGGCACACAGCACGAACAGGCATCCCAGCATCATATACGGCCCATAGCCGCCGCCGATATCCATTAACCCTTTCACCACCAGAGAGACGCCGCCGGTTTTTTGCAACGCCAGCGCAAACGGCATCATACCCACAATCAAAATAATACTCGGCCAGTGGATCGCTTTATAGGCGCTTTCAGCATCAATACAGCGAAATTTCCCCATCAGCAGGCAGGCGATAATCGCCGCGATCGGGTTGGGAATTTCATCGGTTAACATCAGCGCCACCATAAGTACCAGGCAGAAAATGGCGTGCGGCGCCTGGCTGTGCGCTGGAGAGGCTTCGCTGACCTCGACCGGCATATTCAGCACCACAAAGTCGCGACCTTTTTGCCCAAGCTGGCTGATTAACTTCCAGTTCCCCACAACCAGAATGATATCGCCCATCAATAACGACTCATCGGCCAGCGATCCTTCCAGCTCGACGCCGTCGCGTTTCAGGCCGACCACATTCAGCCCGTAACGTGTACGGAAGGCGATTTCCCGCACCGACTTGCCTATCAGTTCAGACTCCGGAATAAGCGAAATTTCCGCCATCCCGACATCTAACGCCTGATCGGAAAAATATTCTCCACGCAATACCATCGGTTCCAGAAGTTGTTCGGCGCAAAACTCTCTGAGGTCAACCTCCGCCGCCGACATATCAATCAGCAGAACGTCGCGAGCACGAAACTCCGATACGCCGTTCACATTGACGATAACCCGCCGAAAGCGCCGCCAGCGTTCAACGCCGATAACATTGGCGCCGTAACGTTCGCGCAGTTTAAGGTCGTCCAGCCGCTGTCCCACCATCGGCGAACCGGGGCGAATCGCCAGACGGCGAGCGCGTCCCGTCAGGCGGTAATCACGGATAAGATCGCGGAAAGTGCGCCGCTTACCGGCCTGTTGTCCGGGCGTATCGCCTTTTAGCATGAAGCGCATCACCAGCATATAAACAATGCCGAGCGCCAGCACCACTACCCCCAGCGGCGTCACGCTAAAAAAGCTGAACCCGTGCAGGCCTTCACGCAGCAGTTCACTGTTAACCACCAGGTTCGGCGGCGTCGCCACCAGCGTCATCATTCCGCTGATAAGCCCGGCAAAGCTAAGCGGCATCATCAGGCGCGAAGGCGAGGTCTGCATATGCATAGAAACGCTAAGAACAACGGGGATAAAAATCGCCACCACGCCGGTTGAACTCATGAAAGCGCCAAGCCCGGCGACAGTGATCATCAGTAAAACCAGCATCTTGATTTCACTGCTGCCCGCCATTTTAACCAGCCAGGTACCGACCACCGTAGCAACGCCGGTACGCACAAGACCGTCGCCAATAATAAATAAGGCGGCGATAAGAATGACATTCGGATCGCTGAAGCCGGAAAAGGCTTCCGGAAGGGTCAAGGTACCACTAAGGACAAAAGCAACAATGACGAATAAAGCCACCGCATCCATACGTACTTTGCCCGTCGCAAACAGCACAACGGCAACCGCCAGTAAAGAGAGAACCCAAATCAATTCACCGTTCACAACATATCCTTGTCAGATGAGAAGATAATGCGATTCTGCCATAAATATGCCCCGCCAGGGCGGGGCGATATCATGATCAGGTCTTTCTTAACACCACCACATCACCGTTTGGTTGTTTAGCGACCGACAATTGCGTCAGGCTATCCAACACAAAATCAACATCCGCCAGACGCGGCGTGTCGGCCGGCGCATTGACCGCAATGACATGGCAGCCCGCAGCCAGCCCGGACAGCACGCCAGCCGGGGCATCTTCCACTACGGCGCACTCCTGAGGGGCCAGGCCAAGCAGTTGTGCGCCGAGCAAATACGCATCCGGCTCCGGTTTGCCGCGTTTGACTCGTTCGGCGGTGACAAACACCTCTGGCGCGGGAAGGCCCGCGACCTGATGGCGCGCACGCGCGACCGGCATTGAACCGGAGGTAACGATAGCCCACGGAATGCCCGCTTTATTCAGGTGATTAAGTAAATCGGCTGCCCCCGGCAACGCGGTGATCCCTGCAGTTTCAGTGGCTTCTATTTGCTCCAGGCGCGTAAACTCAGCGGCAATTTCCGCCTCCGATTTACCCGCCATAAAATGCCGCAACGAGGTCATCGCCTGTTTGCCATGAATAAAGCCCAGCACCTCATCATGAGCAAGGTTAAAGCGATCGGCCCAGTTACACCACGCGCGTTCAACGGCAGGTAATGAGTCAACCAACGTTCCATCCAGATCAAACAGAAAGCCTTTACACTGCACGCGAACCTCCTCAGGCATTAATGATTTGATTGATTTCATTCGCGCTCAGGTGGTACTGACGCGGACAGGCGTGCCAGACATTCAACATCCGCTGGTATTTTTCCCACATCGGCGTCTGGGCATTAAAGCCGTGCGTCCCGGCGTCAAAGTGAGTGTAGCGCCCTTCTATATTCACCATAAAACGGACATAGCCGAGGTAGCGCGCTTCCGTCGCGGCGTCAAACCCCAGGAAGGTGACGCGACGTTCGTCGATGGCTTGCGTATCTTTGAGGTTGGTCCAGGAGACGTGCAGCGCATGGTACATCTCCATAATATCGATGATGGTACGACAGGTCTCTTCCGTCAGCTCGCCAAACTCGCGATCCAGCTCGCGCATCTGCAGGCCGTAGCCACGTTCAATAATTGTTTGTAAGCGACGGTAACGCTCGGCGTTGGTGGGATCGAGCATCGTCATCATTTTGTACTGGTTAGACAAAATCAGACGTTGCGCGTTGGTCATTTCCATTTTGAACTCCTGTATCACGCTATGGCGATGAAAAAAAGAAGGTATTGGTATGCCTTCTTTTATATGCGTAATCCGGGGTCAATTACAAATCATCCAGGAAAGTTTTATCCAGTTGTTTGAAGGCGCGCTTAAGCGTGTCAGCTAATGCCTGGTAATCCGGCTTTCCTTCTACCGGTGCCAGCGCTTGTCCGGCTTCCTGCAATTTGCCGCGAACTTCGTAAAACCAGTTGAGGATTGAAGGCGGCAATGGCGTCACGGAACGTTTCCCTAACCACCATAATCCCTGCATGGGCAAGCTCAGGGCGAACAGGGCGGTCGCCACGGCCGGACCTAACTGACCGCCCAGCGCTATCTGCCAGCATAACGTAAAGACCGCGACAGGCGGCATAAATCGTATGGCATAGCGCGTCATACGAATTACGCGGTTTTCGACGAAAACGGGTGCCAGCCGCTTTTCCATCGGCCACGTCTTCGCGTAGTGCTGCCCCCGGCGGAATAAGCTAAAAAAATTTACGGAGCGATTATCCGGTGTCGACATGGCCTACCTCAACTTCACATATAAAATTTAAAAAATTTGTGCAAAACAGCAACTGCGAGGGACAACGTTCAAAACATTTTGTCTTCGATACCCACTATCAGGTATCCTGTGTCGGCCTGTCAAAGGCCGGTAGTTTAAAAGCATTGAGTCGTCAATATTATACATAGTATGCCATTGGCTGAAAAATACGCAAAATGGCATAGACTCAAAGGTATTTCTTCCATCATGCCCAAAAAAACTCCTGCGCATGATGTTAATCATAAATGTCAGGGCTATCATGCGCTACGCTCTATGGCTCACTGACGTTTTTTTAGCCACGTATCATAAATAGGTACTTCCATGTCGAGTAAGTTAGTACTGGTTCTGAACTGCGGTAGTTCTTCACTGAAATTTGCAATTATTGATGCAGTTAACGGTGATGAATACCTTTCTGGTTTAGCCGAATGTTTCCATCTGCCAGAAGCACGCATCAAATGGAAAATGGACGGCAGTAAACAAGAAGCGGCTTTAGGTGCAGGCGCCGCTCACAGTGAAGCGCTAAACTTTATCGTTAACACTATTCTGGCACAAAAACCAGAACTGTCTGCGCAGTTAACTGCAATTGGTCACCGTATCGTACACGGCGGCGAGAAGTATACCCGCTCCGTCGTCATTGATGAGTCCGTCATTCAGGGCATCAAAGATTCCGCCTCTTTCGCACCGCTGCATAACCCGGCTCACCTGATTGGTATCGCCGAAGCGCTGAAATCTTTCCCGCAGCTGAAAGATAAAAACGTTGCAGTATTCGACACTGCCTTCCATCAGACCATGCCAGAAGAGTCTTACCTGTATGCCCTGCCGTACAGCCTGTATAAAGAACACGGCGTTCGTCGCTATGGCGCACACGGCACCAGCCACTTCTATGTGACTCAGGAAGCGGCAAAAATTCTGAACAAGCCGGTAGAAGAACTGAACATTATCACCTGCCACCTGGGCAACGGCGGTTCTGTTTCCGCTATCCGTAACGGTAAATGCGTGGATACCTCTATGGGTCTGACCCCGCTGGAAGGCCTGGTCATGGGTACCCGTTCCGGCGATATCGACCCTGCGATTATCTTCCACCTGCACGACACTCTGGGCATGAGCGTGGATCAGATCAACAAAATGCTGACCAAAGAGTCCGGTCTGCTGGGTCTGACTGAAGTGACCAGCGACTGCCGTTATGTTGAAGACAACTACGCCACCAAAGAAGACGCAAAACGTGCGATGGACGTTTACTGCCACCGCCTGGCGAAATACATCGGTTCTTACACCGCTCTGATGGACGGTCGTCTGGATGCAGTCGTGTTCACCGGCGGTATCGGTGAAAACGCCGCGATGGTGCGTGAACTGTCTCTGGGTAAACTGGGCGTGCTGGGCTTTGAAGTCGACCACGAACGTAACCTGGCAGCCCGCTTCGGCAAATCTGGTTTCATCAACAAAGAAGGCACTCGCCCTGCGGTGGTGATCCCAACCAACGAAGAACTGGTCATCGCGCAAGACGCGAGCCGTCTGACTGCCTGATTTTACACCGCCAGCCTAGCTGGCGGTGCTGTTTTGTATCCCGCCTGAGCCTGGCGGTAACGAAAGAGGATAAACCGTGTCCCGTATTATTATGCTGATCCCTACCGGAACCAGCGTCGGCCTGACCAGCGTCAGCCTCGGCGTCATCCGTGCTATGGAACGCAAAGGCGTTCGTCTGAGCGTCTTTAAGCCTATCGCCCAGCCTCGCGCTGGCGGCGATGCGCCTGACCAGACCACCACTATCGTTCGCGCGAACTCTACCCTGCCCGCGGCTGAACCGCTGAAGATGAGCCACGTTGAATCTCTGCTCTCCAGCAACCAGAAAGACGTGCTGATGGAAGAGATCATCGCAAACTACCACGCGAATACCAAAGACGCGGAAGTGGTGCTGGTTGAAGGTCTGGTTCCGACCCGTAAACATCAGTTCGCTCAGTCTCTGAACTATGAAATCGCGAAAACGCTGAATGCGGAAATCGTTTTTGTCATGTCTCAGGGTACCGACACGCCAGAACAGCTGAACGAACGTATCGAACTGACGCGCAGCAGCTTCGGCGGCGCGAAAAACACCAACATCACCGGCGTTATCGTCAACAAACTGAATGCGCCGGTTGATGAACAAGGCCGTACTCGCCCGGATCTGTCGGAGATCTTTGACGACTCTTCCAAAGCCCAGGTGATCAAAATCGATCCTGCTAAACTGCAGGAATCCAGCCCGCTGCCGGTTCTGGGCGCGGTGCCGTGGAGCTTCGACCTGATTGCGACCCGCGCTATCGATATGGCGCGTCACCTGAACGCAACCATCATTAACGAAGGCGATATCAAAACCCGCCGCGTTAAATCCGTCACGTTCTGCGCGCGTAGTATTCCGCATATGCTGGAACATTTCCGCGCAGGGTCGTTGTTAGTGACCTCCGCTGACCGTCCGGACGTCCTGGTCGCTGCTTGCCTGGCCGCGATGAACGGCGTAGAAATCGGCGCCCTGCTGCTGACCGGCGGCTATGAAATGGACGCGCGCATTTCTAAACTGTGCGAACGCGCATTCGCCACTGGCCTGCCGGTCTTTATGGTGAACACCAACACCTGGCAGACCTCGCTGAGCCTGCAAAGCTTCAATCTGGAAGTCCCGGTTGATGACCACGAACGCATCGAGAAAGTTCAGGAATATGTCGCGAACTACGTTAACGCTGACTGGATCGAGTCGCTGACCGCCACTTCCGAACGTAGCCGTCGTCTCTCTCCGCCAGCGTTCCGCTACCAACTGACTGAGCTGGCGCGTAAAGCCGGTAAACGCGTAGTGCTGCCGGAAGGCGACGAACCGCGTACCGTCAAAGCGGCGGCAATCTGCGCTGAACGCGGCATCGCCACTTGCGTACTGCTTGGCAACCCGGATGAAATCAACCGCGTCGCGGCATCCCAGGGCGTTGAGCTGGGCGCAGGCATTGAAATCGTCGATCCGGAAGTGGTGCGTGAAAGCTATGTCGCCCGCCTGGTTGAGCTGCGTAAGAGCAAAGGTATGACCGAACCGGTTGCCCGTGAGCAGCTGGAAGACAACGTGGTGCTCGGCACGCTGATGCTGGAGCAGGACGAAGTCGACGGTCTGGTTTCCGGCGCGGTTCATACCACCGCCAACACCATCCGTCCGCCGCTGCAGCTTATTAAAACGGCGCCGGGCAGTTCTCTGGTCTCTTCTGTGTTCTTCATGTTGCTGCCGGAACAGGTTTACGTTTACGGCGACTGCGCAATCAACCCAGACCCGACTGCTGAACAACTGGCAGAAATCGCGATTCAGTCTGCGGATTCCGCTATTGCCTTCGGTATCGAACCGCGTGTCGCGATGCTCTCCTACTCCACCGGCACCTCTGGCGCGGGCAGCGACGTAGAGAAAGTACGCGAAGCGACGCGTCTGGCGCAGGAAAAACGTCCTGACCTGATGATCGACGGTCCGTTGCAGTACGACGCCGCGGTTATGGCTGACGTAGCGAAATCCAAAGCGCCGAACTCGC
The DNA here is from genome assembly GCF_008692785.1 of Salmonella enterica subsp. diarizonae. GTDB lineage: Bacteria > Pseudomonadota > Gammaproteobacteria > Enterobacterales > Enterobacteriaceae > Salmonella > Salmonella diarizonae. Next base: position 274,872 of record NZ_VXJV01000007.1, on the reverse strand, counting down.
CGGTTGCTGGTCGCGCTACCGTGTTCATCTTCCCGGATCTGAACACCGGTAATACCACCTACAAAGCGGTACAGCGTTCTGCCGACCTGATCTCCATCGGGCCGATGTTGCAGGGTATGCGCAAGCCGGTGAACGACCTGTCCCGTGGCGCGCTGGTTGACGATATCGTCTACACCATCGCCCTGACGGCGATCCAGGCTTCTCAACAGCAGCAGTAACAGTAAAAGCCAATGCCGGATGGTGGCGTGAACGCCTTGTCCGGCCTACAGATGAGATACCGTTGTAGGCCGGATAAGACGCGTTAGCATCGCCATTCGGCATTCTGTTATTTACCATGCAAACCCGGAATTTTTTGCTTAACTGCGCTGCATCAATGAATAACTATTCCCTTCTTCTCATACTTAGCCTCTTTGCTTTGCAACAGGGATAGTCCGTCATGTCTGTCGTTACAGAATCAAAACCAGCCAGAAAATGGGCGATGCCCGATACGCTGGTCATCATCTTTTTTGTCGCCATTTTAACCAGTATCGCCACTTGGGTCGTGCCCGTTGGGATGTTTGATAGCCAGGAAGTGCAGTATCAGGTCGATGGTCAGACAAAAACCCGCAAAGTCGTCGATCCGCACTCTTTTCGCATTGTGACCAATGAGGCCGGGGAAGCGCAGTATCATCGCGTACAATTTTTCACCACTGGCGATGAGAGACCGGGGCTGATGAATTTTCCGTTTGAAGGGTTAACATCCGGATCGAAATTTGGCACTGCCGTCGGCATCATTATGTTTATGTTGGTGATTGGCGGCGCATTCGGCATCGTGATGCGTACCGGCACCGTGGATAACGGCATTCTGGCGCTGATTCGCCACACGCGGGGCAACGAAGTCCTGTTTATTCCGGTGCTATTTGTCCTCTTTTCATTAGGGGGCGCCGTATTTGGCATGGGCGAAGAAGCGGTCGCCTTTGCGATTATCATTGCCCCGCTGATGGTCAGGCTGGGCTATGACAGCATTACCACTGTCCTGGTGACCTATATCGCCACCCAAATTGGCTTTGCCAGTTCGTGGATGAATCCCTTCTGCGTGGTCGTCGCCCAGGGGATTGCCGGCGTACCGGTACTTTCCGGCTCCGGGCTGCGTATTGTGGTCTGGGTTGTCGCCACGCTGATTGGGCTGGTTTTTACCCTGGTCTACGCCTCACGCGTGAAAAAGAATCCGCAGCTTTCCCGCGTCCACGAATCCGATCGCTATTTCCGCGAACAGCAGGATGAAGTCGTCCAGCGCCCTTTCACCTTCGGTGACTGGCTGGTACTGCTGGTCCTGACCGGCGTAATGATTTGGGTCGTCTGGGGCGTGATTGTCCACGCCTGGTTTATTCCGGAAATCGCCAGCCAGTTTTTTACCATGGGCGTGGTGATCGGCCTCATCGGCGTTATCTTCCGCCTCAACGGCATGACGGTCAACGTAATGGCGTCCTCATTCACCGAAGGGGCGAGAATGATGATCGCGCCCGCGTTACTGGTGGGTTTTGCCAAAGGCATTCTGCTGCTGGTCGGCAATGGCGAAGCCGGGGAACCCAGCGTGCTTAATACGCTGCTTAATAGTATCGCGCATGGCATCAGCGGGCTTAATAATGCTATCGCCGCCTGGTTTATGCTGCTCTTCCAGGCGGTATTTAATTTCTTTGTGACGTCCGGTTCGGGTCAGGCGGCGTTAACCATGCCATTGCTGGCGCCGCTCGGTGATCTGGTCGGCGTTAACCGTCAGGTGACTGTCCTGGCCTTCCAGTTTGGTGATGGCTTCAGCCATATTATCTATCCGACATCGGCCTCGCTGATGGCCACGCTGGGCGTGTGCCGGGTCGATTTTCGCAACTGGCTTAAAGTGGGGGCGTCGCTGCTGGGACTGCTGTTTATTATGTCCAGTGTAGTCGTCATTGGCGCGCAGATGATGGGATATCATTGATCCAAAATGCCGGATGAGCATCAGCGTCATCCGGCAATATCTCCATGATTAAAGCATTGATTTCGCTGCTTCTACAATCGCGGCGGCGGTGAGTCCGTACTCTTTTTGTAAGAAATCCTGCGTTCCTACCTGCCCATAACGCTCTTTGACGCCAACACGGCGCATCGGCACCGGGCAATTTTCCACCAGTACTTCCGCCACCGCTGACCCTAGTCCATTATGGATGCTGTGGTTTTCACAAGTGACGATACGCCGCGTTTTTTCCGCGTAGTTTTTCACCAACATGCGATCGATAGGCTTTAAGGTGAACATATCAATGACCGCAGCGCTCACGCCTTCCTGCTCCAGTTGGCGCGCCGCCTCCAGCGCCTCAGCCACCATAATGCCGTTAGCGATAAGCGTAATATCATCGCCTTCGCGCAGTACGTTGCCCTTGCCAATGGTAAAGGTAGAGCCTGGCGCATAGATACTCGGCGCCTGCTTACGGATGGTACGCAGCCAGTAAAAACCGTCCAGGTCCATTAGCTGGCGTAAAATATCCGCGAACATCACCGCATCCGTCACCTCCAGTACTACGGAGTGCGCCAGCCCGCGAACAATCCCCATATCTTCAAAAGACATATGGGTGCCACCGTTATGGCACGCCGTCACTCCGGCATCGGAGGCGATCACTTTGACGTTGTTACGCTGATAATCCAGCGCCATAAAGAGCTGGTCAAAACAGCGACGGCTGGCAAAAGCGGTAAAGGTATGCACAAACGGTTTGCGACCGGTCAGCGCCAGTCCCGCCGCCGTGCCAATCACATTCGCCTCCATAATACCGCAGTTAATGACATGCTGCGGGTAGTCACGCGCCACGCTGTCCATCGCCATCGAGCTCATTAAATCAGCCTCAAGCGCAATAATTGGGCTTCCGGCCTCAATCTGCCTGGCGACAAAACCGGCGTAAACTTTGCGCATTTCGATATCGTCTTTAAGCCCTGCGGGCGCAAGCTTAATCATGCGTGACCTCCAGTTGATGAATGGCCTCATTGAGCGTCTGCTTCATATCATCCGTCAGGCGTAAATGGTGAGAATTCGTTAACTGCTCCAGGCATGGCACCCCCTGCCCTTTAATGCTGTCAAGGATCACTACCCGTGGTTGGGCATCGGCGGGCGGCACTGGCTGAACGACCGCCAGTAGTCCGGCGATATCATCGCCTTTGACGGTGACGACATCGAAACCAAACGCGCGGAATTTCCCTTCCAGATCGAACGGATTGATAATCTCCTCCAGCTCGCCATCAAGCTGCTGTTTGTTCCAGTCAATGAAAACGGTCAGATTATTCAGGCGGTGGTGGGCAATAAACTGAAACGCCTCCCAGCACTGCCCTTCATTCAACTCCCCATCGCCGACAATGCAAAATACCCGGTTGGGTCGCCGCGCCAGTTTATGCGACAGCGCCATACCGCCCGCAATAGAGATACCCTGTCCCAGTGAGCCGGTCGTGGCGTCCACGCCGCGCGTTTTTAGCCGATCCGGATGGCTGGGCAGACGGGTGCCGTTCTGGTTAAGCGTATTCAGCTCTTCGCGCGGGAAATAGCCTTTAATCGCCAGGGTACTGTACAAGGCGGGGCCCGCATGGCCTTTCGACAGCACGAAGTAATCACGCTCCGGCCAGTCCGGGTCGGCAGGATCGATTTTCATCACCGCGCCGTACAGAACCGCCAGAGTTTCTACTACCGACATGCTGCCGCCATAGTGACCAAAGCCAAGATGGGTTAAGGATTTGAGCGTAGCGACGCGAATCTCGCGCGCCAGTTGGGTGATTTCGGTTACGTTCATTCTTTCGCTCCGCTATTTTCCTGCACTTCGGCATTCGCTTTTTTGTTTTTGGCCAACACGTTGTACGCCACCAGTAGCGCAAATAGCGCCACCACCAGCCCCGTGATAGCCATCGGCGACAGATAACGCGCCAGGTTGCCCAGCAAAATACCGATTGCGCCAAAGTCAGCATCCGAGAACGTGGTATTGGCGAAGCCGATCGCGCCGAGAACCGGCAGTAACAGCACTGGCAGGAAAGTGATTAATAACCCATTAGCAAATGCGCCGATCATCGCGCCACGACGACCGCCGGTGGCATTGCCAAAGACGCCTGCGGTCGCGCCGGTAAAGAAGTGCGGCACTACGCCAGGCAGGATCAGCACAAGCTTCATCTGTCCGAGCAGGAAAAGTCCCACCAGTCCACCGAGGAAGCTGAACAGGAAGCCAATCAGCACCGCGTTAGGGGCATAGGGATACACCACCGGACAGTCCAACGCCGGACGTGCGTTTGGCACCAGTTTTTCTGAAAAACCGGTAAAGGCCGGAACAATTTCCGCCAGAATCAGACGAACGCCTTGTAGAATGATGAACACGCCGGCGGCGAAGGTGATCGCCATGATGATGGCGTACACCAGATAGTTTTGCCCACCGCTAAACGTCGCTTCGACATAGTCACGCCCTGCGCTGACTGCCATGATCAGATAGATAATCATCATGGTCAGCGAAATTGAGATAGAACTGTCGCGCAAAAAACTGAGGTTTTTCGGCAGGTTCATCTCTTCCGTGGAGCGGGAGCCTTTACCACACAGGCTGCCAATCCAGCCGGAAAGCACATATCCCAGGGTACCAAAGTGACCAAACGCAATGTCATCGGTGCCGGTAATCCGCCTCATATAGCGCTGGGCCAACGCCGGGAAGAAGGCCATCACCAGTCCCAGGATCAGCGATCCGGTGAATACCAGCCCTACGCCCTCGAAACCCGCCACGGTCAGGATTACGCCAATCATACAGGCCATGTAAAAGGTGTGATGCCCGGTCAAAAAGATATATTTAAGACGCGTAAAGCGCGCCACGACAATATTGGCCACCATACCAAATGCCATAATTAACGCCGTGGACGCGCCATATTTCTCCAGCGCGATTGAGACTATCGCTTCATTATTAGGAATTATGCCCTGAATATTAAAAGCGTGTTCAAACATACCACCCAGCGGGTTTAATGAACCCACCAGTACGGTTGCGCCGCCGCCAAGCACAATAAAACCTAAAATAGTTTTAATCGTGCCTTTTACCACATCGGAAAACGCTTTTTTTTGCGCCACCAGACCAATAAGAGCAATTAACCCTACAAGCACCGATGGCACTTTTAAAATATCAACAACAAAATTCAGCGTTTCAAGGATAAACATATCCACCTCGCCAGCAAAAATTATTGTTTAGCGAACCATGCGCGCAGTTGCGTTTCCAGTTCGTTGATGTCGATGATGTTATTGATCACCACCAGTTGGCTTTCCGGTACGCTGGCGCTGGCCGCGATATCTTTGGCCATTACAAAAAGATCGGCGGCCCCGGGCGTGGCCGATGAGAGATCGGAGTGTTCCACCTCGGCGTCAATATTGAGTTTCTTTAATACTTTTTTAATGTTCATTTCTACCATAAAACTACTACCCAGGCCGGAACCGCAAATTGCCATGATTTTCATTATTGTCACCTTTTAAAAGTAGAGTCGGTCTGCATCACGCACGGGCGCAATGTTATTTACAGCAAAAGAAATGTAATAAAATCAGAAACGATCAATAATCTTTTTAATGTCCTCCAGGTTTTTTGCCTGATGTAATTTTTCCATATCTACATCACTGGAAAATAATTCCGCCAGCGCCGATATCATTTCGATATGACTGTGCTTATCAGGCGCCGCCAGCATAATAATGATGTCAACCGGATCGAACTCGTCTGCGCCAAATGAAACGCCGCGCTGTAGTTTCAGTAACGATAAACCTAACCCTTTCGCCCCCTCTTCCGGCCTCGCATGCGGCATCGCTAACCCCGGCGCTAATACATAATACGGCCCAAGCTTTTGGTGCTGCTGAACAATCGCCGTAATGTATTCCGGTGCGATAACGCCTGCGTCCAGCAGGGGTTTGCCGCAAATTTCCAGCGCCTGCGGCCACGTTTCCACGCTCTCCTGAAGCGTGATGGTTGCGTCAGATAACCAGGTTCCCAGCATGTTATTCGCCCCCACGGTGTATCAAATTATGAACAAACTTTATTCAAGCCATTCGATATTAGCTGCGATCGTTATCACAAAGATAGCGCTACCAGAGACTATTACTCAGAATTGTGATAGCGCTATCAAATTAAAATCATCGTGTGAAATCACAGCAAAAAAGCGGATTTAAGGCGTATACTGCCAGTCATGCGAAGCAAAGAACGACAATAAAAAAGCATCTCAACATGTTGTAATGACGCAGGAATTTGTATGTCGATACCCCGTAAACGGCGTAGTACCGGTAAAGTGACTATCGCCGATGTAGCCCAACTTGCCGGTGTAGGCACGATGACCGTATCACGAGCCTTACGTACGCCGGAACAGGTCTCTGATAAACTCCGGGAAAAAATCGAAGCGGCAGTGCATGAGCTGGGCTATATGCCTAATCTCGCCGCCAGCGCGCTGGCGTCTGCCTCCTCGCACACCATCGCGATGGTCGTACCGAACCTTGCGGAAGCGGGGTGTTCTGAAATGTTTGCCGGGCTGCAACAGATTTTACAGCCCGCAGGCTACCAGATTATGCTGGCGGAATCGCAGCATCGCGTAGAGCAAGAGGAGAAGCTGCTCGAAACGCTGCTGGCTTCCAACATTGCCGCGGCGATTCTGCTTAGCGTCGAACATAGCGATACCGTGCGCCAGTGGCTGAAAAATGCCTCTATCCCGGTGATGGAGATGGGCGCGATTCGCAGCGATCCTATTGATATGAATATCGGCATTGATAACGTTGCGGCAATGTATGAGCTGACGGAAATGCTGATTCAGCGCGGTTATCAGAATATCGGACTGCTGTGCGCCAATCAGGAGCAGTGGATTTTTCAGCAACATCTGCATGGCTGGTACAAAGCGATGCTGCGCCACCATATGTCGCCCAACCGGGTAATTAATGCCGCCTTGCCGCCCAATTTTTCTACCGGCGCATCGCAACTGCCGGAGTTTTTACTGGCGTGGCCGGAGCTGGACGCGCTGGTATGCGTATCGGATGAGCTGGCCTGCGGCGCGTTATACGAGTGCCAACGACGGCGTATCAAAGTTCCGGACGATTTAGCGGTTGTCGGGTTTGGCGATAGCGATGTCAGCCGGGTCTGCCAGCCGCCGTTAACAACAATGGCCGTACCGCATCGTAAGATTGGCAGCGAAGCCGGGCGGGCGCTACTGGAAAGGTTAAATCAGGGAAACTGGAGCGATCGAAAATCCATCGCCTCCAGTTTATGTATGCGGGAAAGCTGCTAAGATGCTTATTCCGTCTCTTCCGGTTTCTCCTGAAGCGCGGCTTCGTTTTTGGCGTTGCGGGTCATCCACAGCGCCAGCGCTTTCAGCGAGTCCGGCGTAAATTCATCACAGCGCGCGGTGATCTCCTCCGGGGTCAGCCAACAAACTTCGCTGACTTCATCTTCCTGAAGCGCAAAAGGCCCGTGGGAAACGCAGCTAAACAGCGCGCCCCAGACCCGACAATGTTGGTCTTCAAAGTAAAACAGACCGTGTTCGGCAAACGGCACGCCTGCAATACCCAACTCTTCTTCCGCTTCGCGGCGGGCAGATTCCAGTAGCTGCTCATCAGCCTGGACCACGCCGCCTGCGGTAGCATCTAACATACCGGGCAAAAAATCTTTTGTTTCGGTACGACGCTGCACCAGAATTTTACCCATACCATCGTGAACGACGATATACGTCGCACGATGCCGTAAGCGTTGCGCACGCATCTGTTCCCGGCTGGACTGTGCAATGACTTCATTATCTTCATTCACAATATCCACCCATTCCGTACTTGCCAAACGACGCTGTTCCACCATCAGGAAACCTTCTTATTTCTGGCGCTCTTACGGCGCATTTACGTTTGTGAGGTAAATTACGAGTTAATTGCGACCTGCGCAATGATACTTTGATCATTGAGTGCGATTACGCTCAACACATTATCATCCAGAATGCCGTAGCTTGCCGCATACCCGCCTTTCGGGATGCTCACCGACCCAGGATTAAAGTGATACAGCCCTTCCTGCTGTTGCGCCACCGGCAGATGCGTATGACCATAAACCAACACATCGCCAGCATGCAGAGCGGGCAGATTCGTCGGCCCGAAGAGATGCCCATGCGTTAAAAATAGCCGCCTCTCTTGCGTCAATATTTGCTGCCACGGCGCAGTTATCGGGAAATGCAGTAGCATCTGATCCACTTCGCTATCGCAGTTGCCACGCACGGCAATAATCTGCGTCGCCACCGCATTCAGGCGTTCGGCAACCTCGGCGGGCGCATAGCCTTCAGGCAGCGCATTTCGCGGGCCGTGGTTAAGGACGTCGCCCAATATCACCAGCCAACGCGCGCCGCTTTGCGCGAACCGCTCAAGCACGCGTTCCGTGGCGGGTAAAGAACCATGAATGTCCGATGCGAACATCAGTTTCATCGCTCACTCCTCGTTGTGAAAAACGGCGTTATGATACTGGAATATGAACAGATTTTCAGCCTGAACGCTTCGAGGAAAGCGCAATAAAACGCTGTACGGAAGCACGTTGCCACTGGAACGTCGCATACGCCGCCAGCGACGCCGGCACGTCATCGCCATGCAGCGCCAGACGATTGATCATCAATGCCAGATCGGTATCGGCAATGCACCATTCGCCAAATAAATTTTGCGTTCCCTGCCCCAATAGCGCTTCAGCCGTCGCAAACAGTTTTGCCGCGCTGGCTTTTCCAGCCTCGCTTAGCGGCGCTTTTTTCGCCCCGGCAAACACCACGTCGGTAGGCCGTTCTTCGCGAAGCGGCAGTAAATCGCTGCGTAGCCACGCCTGAATCTGTCGCGCGCGGGCGCGTTTTTGTAAATCGTGCGGGTAGATACGCTCCCACTGCGGCGGCGCGAAACGCTCCTCCAGGTATTCCGCAATAGCGGACGACTCGCTGAGCTCAAAATCGTCTGTCTCAAGCACTGGTACGCGCTGCGTCAGCGCATATCCCCGCCAGCCAGGTTGCAGATGTTCTCCCTTGCCCAGATCGCGGGTTTTCAGCGTAAAGGAAAGCCCTTTTTCTTGTAACGCCACCCAGGCGGACAATACGTAGGGAGAGAAAAAGTTCGCATCCGACCACAGCACAATAACAGGCTTACTCATAATGTCCTCTTGAGGGCGTATTAGATTTCTCCCCAAAATATAGCGTCTTTCGCCTGCTGTCACCTGATGAAAACTCACACACGTCAGGAGGCTTTCTATACTTAATTCAGCCCAGACTATTTACGCACATGCAGGAGCCAAAATGATTGACCTTTACTACGCCCCCACGCCCAACGGGCATAAAATAACGCTGTTTCTGGAAGAGGCGGAGCTGGCGTATCGTTTGCTAAAAGTGGATATCAGCAAGGGCAATCAGTTTCGCCCCGATTTTTTGGCTATCTCTCCCAATAATAAAATTCCTGCCATCGTCGATCACGCCCCGACAGACGGCGGTCAACCGCTTAGTCTTTTTGAATCCGGTGAAATTCTTCTCTACCTGGCGGAAAAAAGCGGCAAACTGCTTAGCGGGGAGCTGCGTGAACGCCATACCACGCTGCAATGGTTGTTCTGGCAGGTCGGCGGGTTGGGGCCAATGCTGGGCCAAAACCATCACTTTAACCACTTTGCGCCGCAGGCAATCCCCTATGCGATTGAACGCTATCAGGTTGAAACGCAACGCTTATACAACGTTCTGAATAAACGCCTGGAAGCCTCCCCATGGTTGGGCGGTGACCACTACAGTATTGCGGATATCGCCAGTTGGCCGTGGGTTAACGCGCATCAGCGTCAGCGAATCGATCTTGATACATACCCGGCGGTGTATAACTGGTTTGAACGCATTCGCACGCGTCCTGCGACAGCGCGCGCTATGTTACAAGCGCAACTGCACTGTAACAGTACGAAAGAGTAACGCGGCACTATTCTCATGTATGATGTGGAGGTTGATACACGGAACAAGCCTGCAATGGCACAGCCTGACGCCATTATTCGTATTAAAAACCTGACATTAGGGAAGAGGTAATCCTCCCTACTCTGGAGGTCATATGCAGATTCTGATTACCGGCGGTACGGGCCTGATTGGGCGTCACCTTATTCCTCGGCTATTAACACTGGGGCATCAGGTGACGGTCGTTACGCGCAATCCCGATAACGCGCGTCAGATTCTTGATTCCAGAGTGACATTATGGAAAGGGCTGGCGGAACGTGAGCACCTCAATGAGATTGATGCCATCATCAATCTGGCGGGCGAACCGATTGCCGACAAGCGCTGGACGTCGCAACAAAAAGAACGGTTGTGCCAAAGCCGCTGGGCTATCACGCAAAAGTTGGTGGATTTAATTCATGCCAGCGCAACGCCGCCCGCGGTGTTGATATCCGGCTCCGCCACGGGCTATTACGGCGATCTGGGCGACGTTGTCGTCACTGAAGACGAACCGCCGCACAATGAATTTACGCATAAACTTTGCGCCCTCTGGGAACAGATTGCCTGTCGCGCGCAGAACGACCAGACCCGCGTCTGTCTGCTGCGTACCGGCGTCGTCCTGGCGCCGCAAGGCGGGATTCTGGGGAAAATGGTTCCGCCGTTCCGCCTCGGTCTCGGCGGTCCGGTGGGTAATGGTCGGCAATACCTGGCCTGGATTCACATTGACGATATGGTCAACGGCATCCTGTGGCTGCTGGATAACGATCTTCGCGGTCCCTTCAATATGGTCTCGCCGTATCCCGTCCATAATGAGCAGTTTGCTCATGCGCTGGGTCGCGCGCTGCGCCGCCCGGCGATTATTCGCATTCCGGCGACGGCAATTCGCTTATTGATGGGAGAGTCGTCAGTGCTGGTACTGGGCGGACAGCGGGCGCTGCCAAAACGGCTTGAAGCCGCCGGATTCGCATTTCGCTGGTATGATTTAGAAGAGGCGCTGGCGGATGTGATTCGCTAGTTCCCAAAGCGCCTTATCCTACCCGGTAAGCGACGCGCCGCCGGGTTTCTTTTATTTCAGCGAGCCTTTCAGGAACTGCTGTAAACGCGGGCTTTGCGGATTGCCGAACACCTGCTCCGGATCGCCCTCTTCTTCAATTTTCCCCTGATGCAGAAAAATAACGTGCGAAGAGACATGGCGGGCGAAGCCCATTTCATGCGTGACCACCACCATCGTTTTGCCTTCTTCCGCCAGTTGTTGCATGATGCGCAACACTTCGCCGACCAGTTCAGGATCGAGCGCCGAAGTAGGTTCATCGAACAGTAAAACGTCAGGTTCCATCGCCAGCGCGCGCGCAATAGAAACGCGCTGCTGTTGGCCGCCGGAAAGATGGACAGGATATTTTCCCTGAGCGCGCTCATCAATCCCCACCTTCGCCAGATATTTCAGCGCCCGCTCGCGCGCGTCGTGCTTGCTTAATCCCAGTACCTGAATCGGCGCTTCCATCACATTTTCCAGCACCGTCATGTGGCTCCAGAGGTTAAAGTGCTGAAACACCATCGTCAGGCGGGTACGCAACAAGCGTAGCTGATTTTTATCCGCCACTTTGAGCTGTCCGTCTTTGTCACGCACCAGATTAATGTTCTGACCGTTCACGATAATCGCGCCTTCGCTCGGTTTTTCGAGGAAGTTAATGCAGCGCAAAAAAGTGCTTTTACCGGAGCCGGACGAGCCGATGATGCTAATCACATCTCCGGCGCTGGCCTGCAGCGATACCCCTTTCAGCACTTCATGACCGCCGTAGCGTTTGTGCAAATCGATAACGTTTAATTTATTTTCTGACATCATGTTACTCGAATTATTTAGAGGACACGTGCTGCAACCAGTGTCTTTCCGCCCGGCGGAACAGGCTTATCAGGACATACGAAATGAGTAAATACAACACGGCGGCAATGCCAAACGCGGTAAACGGCTGGTAAGTCGCTGAGTTAATATCGCGGGCGATTTTCAACAAATCCGGCACCGTCGCGGTAAACGCCAGCGCCGTAGAGTGCAGCATTAAAATCACTTCGTTGCTATAGGCAGGCAAGGCGATACGTAATGCCGACGGCAAAATAATGCAGCGATACATTTTAAATGACGAGAAGCCATAGGCCCGTGCCGCTTCAATTTCACCGTGCGGCACCGAGCGAATCGCCCCGGCGAAAATCTCCGTGGTGTACGCGCAGGTATTCAGTGTCAGCGCCAGTACGGTACAGTTCAGTCCGCTGCGAAAAAACGCATTAAGAAGGTCAGTGCCTTTAACTATCTCCAGCGTATACATCCCCGAATAGAACACCAGTAGCTGTACGTACAGCGGCGTGCCGCGAAAAATATACGTAAACAGCCAGATGGGAAAACGGATGAATTTATTACTGGAAACGCGGCCCACCGCCAGAATCACCGCCAGAAGACCGCCCATCACCACCGATGAAATTAACAACCACAGCGTAATCGCCACACCGGTAAAACGATAGCCATCCGTCCACAGCAGGGATTTCCAGTACTCCTGAATAATCTCAATCACAGATCGGCCCTCTTCACGCCCACGGAATAGCGACGCTCAAGTAAGAGCAGCACACCATTGGAGACGGTGGTAAATACCAGGTAGATAAGTCCACAGACCACGGCGAAATAGAAAGGCTCCCAGGTACTTTTACCGGCAAGCTGCGTGGCTTTGACGACATCTTCCAGGCCCAGCAGCGACACCAGCGCCGTCGCTTTGAGTATCACCTGCCAGTTATTGCCGATCCCCGGCAGGGCGTAACGCATCATCGCCGGGAACATAATCCGCCGGAAGGTTTTCCCGTGGGTAAAACCAAAGGCCGTCGCCGCTTCGATATGGCCTTTCGGCACCGCCATAAATGCGCCGCGAAAGGTTTCGGTAAAATAGGCGCCGTAGATAAAACCGAGGGTGATAATACCGGCTACCATCGGATCAATATCTATCTGGTCGATACCCAGCGAATCGGTCACCACGTTAAGCGCGATTTGCAATCCGTAAAATATCAGCAGCATTAATACCAGATCCGGCACCCCGCGAATCAGGGTGGTGTACCCTTCAAAAATAAGCCCCGTTACCCGGTTTTGCGAAAGCTTCGCCCCCGCGCCGACGAGACCGATAAGCACGGCCAGCACCACGGAACTGAGCGCCAGTTCCAGCGTGACGATCGCGCCTTGTAAAATTACGCCTGAAAACCCGTACAACATGCAGCCTGTCCTGTTGTGTGTGGTGAAGTAAGAAGCCTCTTTTGCATTTTTGCCTCACATCACGCCGGATGGCGGCTGTGCTTGTCAGGCCTACGACGCTCCCCGTAGGCCTGACAAGCACAGCGCCATCAGGCAATGCAGACGATCAACATTCTCTGGGCTTTATCTGCACCGACGGTGATTAACCGCCATAAACATCAAAATCAAAGTACTTTTTCGCCAGCTTTTCGTAAGTACCGTCAGCACGCATTTCAGCAAACGCGTTGTTCAGCGCTTCACGCAGCTCGTTATCCTCTTTGCGCAGCCCCATACCGGTTCCTACGCCGAACAACTTCTCATCTTTCACCGATGGACCGCCGAATTTGTAGTCTTTTCCGACGGGCTGTTTAAGGAAACCTTCGCTAGCGGCGACCTCGTCCTGGAACGCCGCATCAATACGACCAGCCGTCAAATCGGAATAAATGTTGTCCTGCCCCTGATAAGAGACGATCTCAATCCCTTTCGGCGCCCAGTGCTCGTTGCCGAAGGTCTCCTGCGTTGTCCCCTGTAGCACGCCGACGCGCTTGCCTTTCAGCGACGCGATGGTCGGCTGGATATCCGAGCTCTTCGCCACCACCAAACGGGAATCGGCGGCGTAAAGCTTGTCGGTAAACGCGATCTCCTGCTGGCGCTTTTCAGTGATGGACAGCGAGGACATGATGGCATCAATTTTCTTCGCTTTTAAAGATGGAATCAGCGCATCCAGCGGGTTTTCCACGAACGTACACTGTGTGTTGATACGTTTGCACAGTTCTTTGGCCAGATCGATATCAAAGCCGACCAATTCACCCTGTGCATTTTTGGATTCAAACGGCGCGTAAGTCGGATCGGTACCGATACGAATCTTTTGTGGAATAGCGGCAAATGCTGCGGTAGCGCTGGAAAATGCCAACACCAGAGAAAGGGATAACGCCAGTTTTTTCATAACTATCCTCAACAGACTGTCTTTATAGGAGATCTTTACAGATCCGATGCGGCTATCGTGCCATTAATCAGGCCGACAAGGCAAAGCATTCTACCTTGTCAGCCGGTTTATTTTGCATAAAAATCGATTAAGTATGCATTTATGCGCCTGTTCCGCAACGGCTTATGCACCAAAATGGTGCAAGGCATCTATTTTGCACCGTGATAGTTCCCCAACGCGGTGCGCTATCCCTTCTCTCAATCGCCGTAGACATTAAAATCGAAGTACTTTTTGGCCATTTTGTCGTAAGTTCCGTCCTGGCGCAGTTCCGCGAGCGCTTTATCAAACGCAGCTTTTAGCTCGGTATCGTCTTTGCGCAGCCCAACCCCCGTCCCGTCACCAAAATATTTTTTATCCTTCACGGAAGGGCCGGCAAACGCATATTCTTTACCCGCTGCCTGCTTCAGAAATCCTTCGCTGGCGGCGACTTCATCCTGCAATGCGGCATCCAGACGACCCGCGGTCAAATCGGAATAGATAAGATCCTGGTTGGCATAAGCCACCACATCCACGCCTTTAGTTCGCCAGTTATCATTGGCGTAAGCCTCTTGCGTGGACCCTTGCAGCACGCCGACATGCTTGCCTTTCAGTGCTTCCAGCGTCGGCTGAATGGGGGAACCTTTTGCCGCAATCAGGCGTGAATCCGCCGCGTAAAGTTTGTCGGAAAACGCGATTTCTTGCTGACGTTTATCGGTGATAGAGAGCGATGAAATAATGGCATCGATTTTTTTCGCTTTTAGTGAGGGAATAAGCGCATCAAAATCGCTGGCAACCCAGATACATTTCACCTGCATACGCTTGCACATTTCATTACCGAGATCGATATCAAAGCCAATAAAGTCGCCTTTAGCATCTTTCGATGAGAAAGGCGCGTAGGTGGTATCCGTTCCAATACGAACCGTTTGCGGGAGCGCGGCGTAGCTGGCCGCCGCCGCGCCCAGACCTATCAGCAAAGACAAAGCGAGAACGGTCTTCTTCATACATACCCCTCAAGTGGCGTCATTTTCTTATGTTTTACGTGGTGTTGTGTGTTTGCAGACTTTTTCATGCAGGTCTTATGCCATTTTCACGTCAGCAAAACTATTTGACGTTAAATTTGTTAATAAAACGTTGCAATATTGTCCTGATGTTGAAGATAGCAGGTATGGCGGTTGAACCGCAGCGTTTCGGCGGCTTTTAACGAATTAAATGTTGAGGATATGATCGCGGTTACAAAATTGCCCTGAAACAGGGCAACAGGGACAATAATGCACGCTAAACAGACAACGCTATACGCCCTGCCAGCGAACAAAAAGATCGTGCGGAAGGGGGATGTCAAACTGATCCAGAACTCGGTTAACCGTTTGATTTATAACATCATCTAACGTCTGTGGAAGATGATAAAAAGCCGGAACTGGCGGCATAATCACCGCGCCTATCTCAGCGGCCTGGGTCATTAAACGCAAATGCCCGATATGCAGCGGTGTTTCGCGCACGCACAACACCAGAGGTCGCCGCTCTTTCAATATCACATCCGCCGCGCGGGTAAGCAGTCCGTCAGTATAACTGTGGACAATCCCCGACAGCGTTTTAATCGAACAGGGCAAGATAACCATTCCCGCCGTCGGGTAAGAGCCCGAGGAAATACTGGCGGCAATGTCGCGCGCATCGTGCGTCACATCGGCCAGCGCCTGCACCTCGCGCAGCGAAAAATGGGTCTCCAGCGCCAGCGTTTGCCGGGCCGCCTGGCTCATCACCAGATGCGTTTCCACGCTATCGACATCGCGCAAAATTTGTAATAAGCGCACGCCATAAATCGCTCCGCTGGCGCCGCTAATTCCTACAATGAGTCGTTTCATGTTCTCTTACCGTTTACGAGCGCCGTTCATCCCACTGTGTTACGTAATCGGTTCAAAGTGGGTTTGAAGAGATACCATGACAAAAGAATCCCTATCATAAAAGCCAGCTCAACCAACATTATCACTACCCCCTGCTCACTAAACCAGGTGCCGACCATAATGGCAAAATTGGTGATAATGACAAATCGGGCCGTCCAGGGGAAAAGCGGCGATCGATAGCGTAGCAAATCGCTGGCGTACGTTCCATTACGCACCGATTGCCGGAAGCGATACTGGCACCATCCGATGGTTATCCATGCAAGGCAACCCACCTGCCCGGTACTGGCGATCAGATATAAATAAAATTGCTGCGCGGGAATATAGCGGGTCAGCAACGACACCAGCGCCAGCAAAGCCGTGATTAAAATAGCATACACCGGCACGCCGCCGCCGTTCGTTTTACCAAAGCAGGCTGGCGCAAAGCGATCGCCCGCCATAGACCATAACATACGCGAACTGGCGTAAATGGCCGAGTTGGCGGCAGAAACCGCGGCGGAAAAGATCACCAGCGTCATCAGCGTATCCGCCCCCGGAATGCCCGCGTGGGAGAATACCCATACAAAGGGACTTTGTCCATTTGGCGTCAGTTCATGCGGATAGACCAGCGCCAGCACCGCAATCGCCAGGCCGTAAAACAAAATGATTCTGAGACCAATCCCCAGGATCACTTTCGGTAAAATAATGTGCGGCGATTCGGTCTCCCCTGCCGCATTTCCTACCAGTTCCACCCCCTGGAAGGAGTAAATCACGATCGTCATACAGACCACAATTTGCTCCCAACCGTGGGGAAACCACATTCCGTCTGTTTTTAACGTCGGGTGCCAGTCGCTATGGCCCATTAGCGAGTAGATCATGACCCCGCCCGCGCAGATAAACAGCACGATCGCGAAGACCTTAATGGCCGAAAGCCAGTATTCGCATTCGCCAAAACTTTTTGCGGAGGTGAGATTGATGGCCGTCAGGATGAGCAGAATCGCCAGGCAGAACATATATACCGGAACCGCGGGGAAAAACTGGTGAGCAATAAACCCTGCGGCAGTGAGGTCGGCCGCAAGGGAAAATACCCAGCTAAACCAGTAAAGCCAGCCAATGGTATAGCTCCAGCCAGGTGACGGCATAAACATCAGCGCGTAATGTTGAAATGAGCCAGAGTGAGGAAAGGCGCATGATAATTCGCCAAGACACATCATCGTCGCCAGCATAATGGTTCCGGCAAACAGATAGGCCAGTAAGGTTCCCGCCGGCCCGACACTGCTTAACGGTTCGGCAATGCCGATAAATAAGCCGGTGCCAATCGTGCCGCCCAACGACATCATCAGCAGATGCCGCTTTTTCAGGTTACGCCGCAGACCGCCTTCAGGCTCTGCTGGCGGTGATTGTTGCAGGGTATCCATCGTTACTCCCTGTCTTTCGTGAGGTCAAAGATGCCGCCGCGACATAGCCGCGGCGGTTATGCGTTAACGCGTAAACCTCCAGGCGACGCCTTTGGTCTGGCAGGCCATTAACAGGCCCGTATAATCCAGCTCAAAGCGAACCACATCGCCTACTTTTAGCGACTGACGACAATCTTCAATATCCACCAGCGTATGATCGCTGGTTTGTCCTAAGATAGTGATAGCGTCGTCGCATGGCACACAGTTATCCGACGGCACATCCTGACGACCAAACGCCAGCAATGCGCGTCGGCGTATGCCACGATCGACAAAGGTTTTACTTTGCAAAAAGGCATCGACGCCCAGCTCCCCGACCGGGACGGTCGGTTTACGGTTCAGTTCGATGATTTCCGCTTCCAGGATATACATATCGGAACAGGCTTTATCGACCGGTTTTGCGGAGTGGTGAAATTCATTCAGGTATTTCATGTCCACATATTCAATACCGAATTCATGCATTCCGCCGATGCGCAGATGATTCAGCCCCTGCGGCCAGATACCTTTATCCAGCAGGTGATAGCTGGTGCAGTTTCCCGCAGAAAGCCGCCGGACAGGAATACCGCTGTCGGCTTCCAGCCGGGCGGCCAGCGCCAGAAAATCCTCGCCATTTTTTACCGTTGGCAACACGGTGCCGTAACAATTAAAGTTGGTGCCCAGTCCATATAATTCCAGACCGGGCAGACCAGTAATCAGAGTCACGGTCTCAAGAATGCGTTGATATTCACCAAACCAGATACCCTCGCGTAAATCGCCCATATCCACCATCAGTAATACCTGATGCGTTTTCCCCTGGCGTTGGGCTTCTTGCGATAATGCCCGTAATACCACCGGCTCGCTATTTAAACTAATATCCGCGTAGCGCACCACATCTTCGATTTCACTCAGACACGGGCTGCGTAACAGGCAGGTCGTACATCCTGTCTCGCGTATTTTTTTCAAATTATAGGTTCGTGATTCAGCAATAACGGTAATTCCGCCGTTGAACACCGCCTGCGCGGTTTCCACGCAGCCGTCAAAAACTTTATTGACAGCCATCACGTCAATACCGCTGCTTGCCAGCAGAGCTTTTTCCGTGCGGGCGTTTTCTTCCAGCTTGCGTAGATTTATTTCCAGAACTGGCATATACATTTTATTTTCCTCCCGCCATGCTTAAACGGGCATTACGTTTCTGCGCCCGATGGTAAATGTACTCCGCGACGACAACCGCCAGCACGGCTCCGCCAATAATTTTCCCGGCGTACTGGAAATATCCGCCCATATCAATTTGAGAAGGCGGAATAAATAACAGCGCAACGGCAAAGGCGATAGAAAGAAAGCCCAGCGCGGGTAAAATAGCCGGTAAAACCTTGCCCGGAATTTTAAAACTTCTTGGCGTATCCGGCTGAGTCTTACGTAAACGCCAGAACGCCGGGAACATCACCAGATAAGGAATAAAATAGGTGATGGTCGTTAGCGCCGTTAACATCCAGTAAGCCGCCGCAACGCTTGGCGAAATAAAAGTCGAAAAACACAGGACCGTGACAATAATCGCCTGTACAGTCAAGGCAAAGGCGGGAGTTTTCCACACCGGATGTAATTTGCCGATTCGGTCCCCCAGCAGATTATCTTCACGCGAGGCTTCCTGGAGCATATAAATCGGCCCCACCAGCCAGGAGTTAATCTGCCCGAGAGCGCCAAAAAACATACAGATGGCCATAACAGGAATTAACCACGGCATATGCAGCGTGTCCGCAGCAGCATGCATAGCCTGCATGACGCCTGCCACGATGTCGGTTTTCCCGGCGGGTAAAAGCGTATTTAGCGCCCAGGTGCCGACCATATAGATCCCAACGATAACGGCGGCGGAGACGGCCATCGCTCGCGGAAAATCACGCTGTGGATTACGGGTACGCCCGGCAATCATCGGGGCGACCTCCAGTCCGGCAAACGCAAACATCATGCTGGATAAGAAAACGATCGTATCCCAGTGTCCGAGATCCGGAATCCAGTTTTTCGCTGTAGCGTAGTCTGTCTGCATCTGGTGTCCGGTACATAGCCATACCACCGCCAGCAAAATGAGGATGGCGGAGGGAATAAATACGCCGCACCAGGCGCTGATGCTATTAATAATTTTTGTCCATTCCATCCCGCGGATATTCATCAGCGTTAATAGCCAGAAAATCACCGCGGAACCAATACCGATAAACGCTTTATTTTCCGCCAGGCCGCCGCCGATCATATAGCCCAGCGCGGTAAAGCCGAATTGCAACATTAATGGGAAAAACAGTACGCAGGAAAAGAGAAAACAAACCACTACAATCCATGCAATACGTTTACCAAATGCCTCTTTAATCCAGACAAATATCCCGCCATCTTTCGGCCAGCCGGTTGACAGCTCGCCGCATACCATCGCTAAAGGAAAAAACAAACAGAATGCGGCTATCACCCATAACAACATGGCCGATGCCCCGTAAGGCGCCACGTTAGGGATTTGCCGCAAACTCAGAATAGCGATGACATTCATAAAGACAATGTCTTTGATGCCAAGTAAGCCAGAATTCGTGTTACTCATGGCCATCTCCTGTTATGCATTCAGGCATCACTGCCCTCTTCTTATCATCTGACGACGGGCTTCAGCATGAAACTGAAGCCCAAAACAGTATTAATAAATGTCGTACTTGACCATATCTTCGTAACTGTCTTCCCGACGAATCAGACGCGTCTCACCATTTTTATCGATCATCACCACGCCCGTGCGCGGACGGTTGTTATAAACAGTTTGACTTTCAATGGTGTATGCCCCGGCGTCAAGAAACGCGACAATATCGCCAACATGAGTCTCCTTCGGCAGTAAAAACTCTTCGCCTTTCACTCCCATGTGGAAATAATCTCCGCCATCACACAGCGGCCCGGCTAATTTTATCCAGGCGTCGTGCGCTGCCGTCATGCGAGAGGCGTTATAGACATAAAAGAACCAGTCAAAATGCTGGCTGTCAGAGAGTACGCTGTAACCAGCGTCGACAAATTTCCATTCAACGTGGCATTCCACATTGCCGTTAAGATCGTAATTTGTTTTACGTTTTTCGCAGGAGACTTCCGTCAGTAAAACCGCCGCCGACCCGGTCACTTTACGTCCCGGTTCAATACATATTTCCACATCGGTACGCCATTTATGCACTTCGCGAATGACCGCATCGGCAAAATCCTGAGCGGTAATACCGGCATACATATTATCTTTTAACGGGTCGCCATTCTCGTCGTCATATTTATAGGGAACCGGAATTCCGCCGCCCACGTTGATCAAATCAAATTTAATACCGAGCACTTCTTCCAGGCGACGGGATTCATCCACCAGCACTTTGGTCGCTTTTGCGAAAGGCTCTGACTCCGGCACCTGATCGCCCACATGCATATGCAAACCGCGTAAATGTACATAAGGCATTGCCAGAATGCGGCGGCAGGTTTCTTCCGCCTGTTCCAGGTCGAGACCCGACTTCGCATGGAAAGCGGTAACCAATTCCGCATGCGTCGCCGAGGGAACATTCGGCTCTACGCGGACGCAAACATTGGCGACTTTCTTCAGCTTGCGAGAGATGGCATCAATATGTTCCAGCTCATACAGGCTATCAACATTAATAAGATACAGATCGTTAGCGATGGCATATTCCAGATCGGCAGGCTTTTTCACCACGCCGTTGAAGACGATCTGATCGCCGCGAAAGCCTATCTCCAGACACTTGCGAACCTCATATTGTGAGTTTGCCTCCGCGCAAATTCCGGCGTCACGAATGGCTTTCAACACCCCCATGACCGAGCAGGTTTTTGACGCAAAGAAAGTTTTGGTATTCTTATGCGCCGCAAATGCCTGCTGGATTTCATGAATGTTACGAATAATCTCCGGCTCAGAAAACACATAAAATGGCGTGGGATACTGGCGCGCCAGAGCGTCCAGATCGACCCCTTCAAAACACAAATGACCGTCTTTGTGCTGGAAACGGCGATCGCCGTTGATTACCTGCTCACGTAGCTGGTTGTAATTCTGCATAATCGAGTCAGTCATAACGCCCTCTGCTTAATGTTTATGGTAAAAATCCGCGTGCTTTACAGGGATAAAGCAAAGGGCATGCCACTATTTTTTATCAAAATAATCAAATGGTTATAAAAATAAATTTTTTCTCATTTTCGTCATTGAGTTTGCTATTCATCACAACGACGAAAATTCGTCACTTTTATAATGGCAACATGAGAAATAGATGTGAGGAATGCGTGTATGGCATCCACCAATCAGGAACTGGCCTCGGCGCTCAGGATGTTTTCCCGCTTTTTCGATTTGATTCATCAGCCGTTGGCCGTTATTAATGAGCGTGGTGAATACGTTTACTACAATCAGGAAAGCGCGGATCTGGACGGCTACAGCATTGAACGGGCAATGGGAAAACATATGCTGGATGTCTATCCGGGCATGAAAGAGACCCAAAGTACGATGCTTTCATCGTTAAAAAAAGGCGTGGAATACATTGGTCATTATCAAATTTATTACAATGCGCGAGGCCAGGCCGTTGACTATCAGCACACCACCGCGCCGCTCTATGCAAGCGATGGCGGCATGGTCGGCGTTATCGAAATCGGCAGGAATATGTCCGGCGTCAGGCGACTCCAGGAGCAGGTGGTAGAACTGAACCAACTGCTGTATGCCGATCACCATGAGAAGCACCACGCCATTATTACCGAAAACCCGGAAATGCTCAGTCATATCGCCAAAGCCAAACGGCTGGCCGCCAGTAATATTCCGGTGACGATTGTCGGGGAGACGGGAACGGGTAAGGAGCTATTTTCCCGCCTGATACATCAATGCAGCAAGCGGGCGAATAAACCGTTCATCGCCCTGAACTGCGGCGCTCTACCGCCTACGCTTATAGAAAGCACGCTTTTTGGCACCGTGCGCGGCGCCTATACCGGCGCGGAAAATAGCCAGGGTTATCTGGAGCTGGCAAACGGGGGAACGCTCTTTCTGGATGAGCTGAACGCCATGCCGATAGAGATGCAAAGTAAGTTGCTACGATTCTTACAGGATAAAACCTTCTGGCGGCTCGGCGGACAACAACAACTCCACTCTGACGTCAGGATCGTTGCCGCCATGAACGAAGCGCCCGTCAAATTGATTCAACAAGAACGCCTGCGGGCAGATCTTTTTTATCGGTTGAGCGTCGGAATGTTGACGCTACCGCCGTTGCGCGCCCGCCCGGAAGATATTCCCTTACTGGCGAATTATTTCATTGATAAATACCGTAATGACGTACCGCAAGATATTCACGGATTAAGCGAGACGGCGCGTAATGACCTGCTCAACCACGCCTGGCCGGGTAATGTCAGGATGCTGGAAAATGCGATTGTACGCAGCATGATCATGCAGGAAAAAGACGGGCTGCTTAAACACATCATTTTTGAGCAGGATGAGTTAAATTTAGGTGTAGCGGAAGCCGCAACGGGAAATCCCCTTCCCCCGTTGCCCGATCCGCAGTATGAGGGGTCGCTGGAGGTGCGGGTTGCCAACTACGAAAGGCATTTAATAGAAACCGCGCTGGATACGCATCAGGGAAACATTGCCGCCGCGGCCCGCAGTCTTAACGTATCCCGCACCACGTTACAGTACAAAGTACAAAAATACGGTATCCGCTTCGGCGTAGTACGTAATTGAAATGGCCAGCGGCATCGCGCCGCTGGCAAAGCCATTAGCCTTCGTTATGCATTTCCAGGTTTTCCATTTCGTTCTGGAACAGCACCGCTTTGGCGTCGTCATTACGTAATGAATCCAGGAAGTCGAGGTATTGCTGGTCTACGTCTTTGGTGACATATACCCCGTTAAATACCGAACATTCAAACTGCTGGATATCCGGATTTTCCGCGCGTACGGCTTCGATCAGATCGTTCAGATCCTGGAAGATAAGCCCGTCTGCGCCGATGATCTGACGAATCTCATCCACCTCGCGGCCATGCGCGATCAGCTCATTGGCCGTCGGCATATCAATGCCATAAACGTTGGGGAAACGAATTTCCGGCGCGGCAGACGCCAGGTACACCTTCTTCGCGCCTGCTTCCCGGGCCATTTCGATGATCTGCTCTGATGTGGTGCCACGCACGATGGAATCATCCACCAGCAGGACGTTCTTATCGCGGAATTCCGCGCGATTAGCATTGAGCTTACGGCGCACGGATTTACGGCGTAGCTGTTGGCCTGGCATGATAAAGGTACGTCCCACGTAGCGATTTTTGACAAATCCCTGGCGGTACGGCTTGCCGAGAATACGGGCAATTTCCAGCGCGATATCGCAGGAGGTTTCCGGGATAGGGATCACAACGTCGATGTCCAGCTCTTCCCATTCACGAGCGATTTTTTCGCCAAGTTTGGTACCCATATTCACACGAGCGCTGTAGACGGAGATTTTGTCGATAAAGGAGTCCGGACGAGCAAAGTAAACGTACTCGAACAGACAGGGGTTACTGACCGGATTATCCGCGCACTGGCGCGTGAACAGTTGCCCCTTTTCGGTAATATAGATAGCTTCGCCCGGCGCGACATCGCGCAGAAATTCAAAGCCCAGCGTATCCAGCGCCACGCTTTCAGAAGCGACCATATACTCCGTACGACCATCGCCAACGTCACGCTTACCCAGCACCAACGGGCGAATGCCGTGCGGATCGCGAAAAGCCACCATGCCGTGGCCGATAATCATCGCCACGCATGCATAGGCGCCGCGGATTTGACGGTTAGTCGCGGCAATCGCGGCAAAAATATTGTCGGCTTCCAGCGGGTAGTGACGGAAGTTGTCGAGCTCGCTGGCGAAAATATTGAGCAGGATTTCGGAATCGGAGGTGGTGTTGATATGACGGCGCTTTTCTTCAAACAGCTTTTTACGTAGCTCGTGCGCATTAGTCAGATTGCCATTATGGGCCAACGTGATGCCATACGGCGAGTTGACGTAAAAAGGTTGCGCTTCGGAAGCGCTGGAGCTGCCTGCGGTAGGGTAACGCACATGGCCGATCCCCATGTTGCCCTGCAAACGCTGCATGTGGCGAGCTTCAAAAATATCGTTCACCAGCCCGTTTGCCTTACGCAAGCGGAAGCAGTTATTCGCATCAATGGTGATGATGCCGGCAGCATCCTGACCACGATGCTGGAGCACTGTTAACGCGTCATAAATCGACTGGTTGACCGGCATAACACCGGCGATACCGACAATACCGCACATACGTCATTTTCCTCGTTAAGCCACATCTCAGAACCTATTACGTCCTGGGCAAGAAACTCGACGAGCTTTGCAGATAGTCAAAGAACCATCTGATGATGAAGCTGAACTGCGGGATGAGCTGCGATTTGCTCCAGTCTTCGCTTTTCGACAAGCCGGTAAAGGTATCGAGGAAGAACAGAATGGCGGCGACAATCAGCGCGCCTCGCAATGCGCCGAAACAGATCCCCAACACCCGGTCAGTCCCCGACAGGCCGGTCTTTTCTACTAGCTGACCTATCACAAAATTCACGATAGCGCCGACGATAAGCGTCGCGATAAACAGTACCGCGATAGCAATCCCATTACGAACCAGTTCGTCTTCAAAGCCCGTAAACCAGACAGACAGGTAAGTGTAGTAGTGACTGGCGACAAAGAAAGCACAACCCCACGTCACCAGCGATAACGCTTCACGAACAAAGCCGCGGATCAGGCTAACCAGACAGGAAAAAGCAATCACCGCGATAATGGCGTAATCAATCCAGACCATAGATGTCCCACGATTTTACGCCCTGTCGTCCTGTTCGGGGCGCATTCTAACAGAAAAAGAAAACGTTTGCGTAGGGATTTCCTTCCCGCGCGTAAATAAAAATGGCGCTGAAAAAATATTCAACGCCATCACACTTTTTATCTCTTCGGGCACGACCAGAAGAGCCGCCATCGGCCTGATAAGCGCAGGGCATCAGGTTCATTCCTTCTGCCGGATGACGGCGTAAACGCCTTATCCGGCCTACAGAACTTCAGGCATTACCGGATGAATCATCGTAGGCCTTAACGCTGCACGCCATCAGGCAAAACGCGGCTTAGTTCGGGCTATACCCCATCACCACGCCGCTTAACCCGGAAATCTGCTTGAGCTCGCCAAGCGATCCTTTCATCTTATCTTTCGATGCATCCGGCCCGACGAGAATACGGGTTATTTTACCCTGTACCGGCGTTGAGGGGGAAGTATAAACCCGGAACCCGGCGGAACGAAGCTTGCCGACTATCTCGTTGACTTTATCCGCATTTTTCAGCGCGCCCAACTGTACGACATAGGCTTTGCCGGTCGGCGCAGGTTTATCGTCGGCGGCCGGTTTCGGCGCGGGCGTCGGCGTGGAAGCGGCGACAACCGGCTGTTGCGGTTTAGGCTTCGGCTTTTCAACCGACTTCGGTTTAGGCGTCTCCACCGGTATCGGATCAAGCTCGACATTGTTAGACGCCATGCGCGACGGGTCCAGCGACGGCGCTGCCGCATCTCCCGCCCGCACCTCTTCAGCCGCCCCTTCCGGCGGCTGTGTCGGCAGCGCCTGCGTTGCGGCAGGCATCATATCCGGCTCATCACGGTCGCCAGGCTTCGGTACCAGTGGAATCGCAGCAAATTCATCCTGATAATGCTTTTTCTGTCCGTCCAGCAGACCGGGAAGCACAATAACCCCCAGCGCGACTAACACAATCGTGCCGACTAAACGATTCTGAAACTTACTCGCCACCGATTCTCCCCGCGTCTATCACTTGCATAACATGTGCGACGGTGTGGAATGATCCGCACACCAGCACGGTATCTTCTGGCTGCGCCGCGTCGATGGCGGCCTGCCATGCCTGCGCGACGCTATCATAGACATTCCCTTTCCCCAGATGTTCCAGAAGTTGTTCCGCCGTCGCGCCGCGCGGCCCCTCTAACGGAGCACAATACCAGTCGTCAACCACGCTTTTCAACCAGGCTAACGTTCCGGCGATATCTTTATCATGCAGCATACCAATCACCGCAAGCACGCGCCCGCGTTTCGGCAACGTTTTCAGACGACCCGTCAGGTATTCCGCCGCGTGGGGATTATGGGCGACATCAAAGATAACGCGTGGCGACTCACTCACAATTTGAAAACGTCCCGGCAAGGTAGCCTGTGCAATACCGTCGCGAATCGCCTGTTCGTCAATGTTCAACCCGCTGGCGCGCAGCGCGGCCAGAGCGGTGGCGGCATTCGGCTGGGGAACCTGCGGCAACGGCAATCCGGCAAGCGTGCCGTCGCCATCGGTAAACGCCCAGTGGGTCGCTGTCGCCTCATAACACCAGTCAACGCCGCGACGCCGCAGCAGCGCGTCGGTCTCCTGCGCAACATCCGCGATGGTTGCCGGCATTTCCGGTTCGCCGACAATAGCGGGTTTTTCCGCACGAAAAATCCCGGCCTTCTCGCGGCCGATACTTTCGCGATCCGGCCCCAGCCAGTCAGTGTGGTCAAGCGCGATGCTGGTAATTACCGCCACATCGGCATCCACAATGTTCGTGGCGTCCAGGCGCCCGCCCAACCCCACCTCCAGGATCACCACGTCAAGGTTAGCCTGTTTAAACAGCCACAATGCCGACAACGTACCATATTCAAAATAGGTCAATGAAATATCGCCGCGCGCCGCTTCTATTTCCGCAAAGGACGCGGTATGCGCGGATTCCGCTAATTCTTTCCCCTGCACGCGCACGCGCTCGGTGTAACGTACCAGATGAGGCGAACTATAGACGCCCACACGATATCCCGCCGCTATTAACACTGACTCCAGCGTTCGACAGGTCGTACCTTTGCCGTTGGTTCCCGCAACGGTAAAAACGAATGGCGCAGGTTTGAGGATGTCCAGACGCGCTGCCACCTGGCTTACGCGTTCAAGGCCTAAATCGATACTCTTGCTGTGCAGGTTTTCCAGATAAGAAAGCCACGAGGCCAGGGGCGACGCAGCTTGAGGTATAGATTTGTTTTTCATTGATTCCGCTGCTTCTTTACGGTGAAAAGCAAAAGGGCAGAGCCTGCGGCCCTGCCCTTTTCAGTTATCAGGCCTCAGACTCCTGATCCGGCGCCGGAGGCACCACCACGCCTTCACGCGGGGCGTCCGGGTTCGGCGCGGGCAGATTCATCAGCTTCGCCAGAATGCTCGCCAGCTTCAGGCGCATTTCCGGACGGCGGACGATCATATCGATCGCGCCTTTTTCGATCAGGAACTCACTGCGCTGGAATCCCGGCGGGAGCTTTTCACGGACGGTTTGTTCGATAACACGCGGACCGGCGAAGCCAATGAGGGCTTTTGGCTCGGCGATGTTGAGATCGCCCAGCATTGCAAAACTGGCGGAAACGCCGCCCATTGTCGGATCGGTCAACACCGAGATGTAGGGCAGACCACGTTCCTGCATTTTAGCCAGCGCCGCCGAGGTTTTCGCCATCTGCATCAGAGACATCAGCGCTTCTTGCATACGCGCGCCGCCGGAAGCAGAGAAACACACTAACGGACAGTTGTCTTCCAGCGCCTGTTCAACAGCGCGAACGAAGCGTGCGCCAACGACAGACCCCATTGATCCGCCCATGAACGCGAATTCAAACGCGGCGGCGACAATCGGCATACCGTGAAGCGTCCCTTTCATGACCACCAGCGCGTCTTTCTCGCCGGTTTCTTTCTGCGCGGACGCCAGTCTGTCTTTATATTTTTTGGAATCGCGGAACTTGAGCACGTCTTTAGGCTCCAGCTCGCTACCCAACTCCACAAGGGTACCTTCATCTAACAGGCTATGCAGGCGATTGCGCGCCGACATGCGCATATGATGGTCACACTTAGGACAGACCTCAAGATTACGTTCCAGCTCAGCGCGGTATAAAACCTGACCGCAGCTATCACACTTGGTCCACACCCCTTCAGGAATGCTTGCCTTGCGGGTGGGAGTAATGTTGCTTTTAATTCGTTCAATCCAGCTCATTGGTGACCTTTCTGCCTGAACCTTAGTCAGCTTTATTATAAGGGGCGCATAATGCCATTTTTGCCCCCAACAGACCATGAATGTTGCACATTAAAACATAACAGCCCGAAACTTTGGATAAAAAAGTGGTCGAACCGCTGAGTTACTTTCTATTTTGCGGCACGCGACGCAGCGCGCTTATGCCGAACAATCTCAATGACGCCTGGTAATATCGAAACCACGATAATCCCGACAATCAGCAGCTTAAGGTTATCCTGAATCAACGGTATCGTACCGAAGAAATAACCAGCGTAGGTAAAGAGCAGCACCCACAGCAGCGCGCCGATGACGTTATAGGCGGCAAAATGCCGATAGGACATGTGCCCCATCCCTGCCACAAACGGCGCAAAGGTTCTGACGATCGGCACAAAGCGAGCGAGAATGATCGTTTTACCGCCGTGTTTTTCATAAAACTGATGGGTTTTATCCAGGTAGCTGCGGCGGAAAATTTTTGAATTCGGATTACTGAACAGTTTTTCGCCGAACAGTCGACCAATGGTGTAATTCACCGCATCGCCAACAATCGCGGCGATCAGCATTAACGCCACCATGATATGCACATTGAGATCGTTGGTTTCCAGCGAAGCCAGCGCCCCGGCGACAAACAGCAGCGAGTCGCCCGGCAGGAACGGCGTGACGACCAGGCCGGTTTCACAGAACAAAATCAAAAACAAAATGGCGTACACCCAGACGCCGTACTCCGCGACCAGTTCCGCCAGATGCACATCGATGTGCAGGATAAAATCAATAATAAAGTAGATCAGGTCCATATTTGCCTTTGCCTTTCTACCCAACACGTTTCGGGTATGCGATTCGAATTAGTCCGCCAGAAATAGCGGGCCCATTGGCGGTTTTGGAAGGTCAAACCGGTCAGGGTAATCCACCGCAACCAAATATAGCCCTTCCGCCTTCGCCGTTGCCGCCGCCAGCGTTCTGTCCTTCGCTGCTAACAGCTCTGCGATCCAGCTCTCCGGCTGGTTGTGAGCGCCTACTTCCAGCAGGCTGCCGACAATATTCCTGACCATATGATGGACAAAGGCATTCGCTTTGATATCGACCACCACATAAGGGCCGTGGCGGGTAACGTTAATGTGCATCACATTACGCCACGGCGTGCGCGACTGGCACTGCACCGCGCGAAACGAGGTAAAATCATTTTCGCCAAGCAGACACTGCGCCGCGCGATGCATCCGCGCTGCATCCAGCGGCTCATAGTAATGCGTCACGCCTTTTGCTAACACCGCAGGACGCAGTCGATGATTGTAGATGATATAGCGATAACGGCGAGCCGTAGCGCTAAAACGCGCGTGAAAATCATCCGGAACAGTTTTCACCCAGCGCACGGCAATGTCACCAGGCAAATTCGCATTTACCCCCAGCGTCCACGCCGCATCTTTGCGCAATGCAGTCGTTTCGAAATGGACAACCTGCCCGGTGCCGTGAACGCCGGCATCGGTACGCCCGGCGCAGAACACGTTAATAGGTTCATTCGCCACCTGCGAGAGCGCTTTTTCCAGCTTTTCCTGCACGCTGCGCACTTCATTCTGACGCTGCCAGCCATAATACTTACTGCCATCGTACTCAATGCCCAGCGCAATTTTATAGACCGGCGATGATTGCTGTCCGGACATCAGTACAGATACTCCTGCACCAGCTTCTCCGCAATTTTAACGGCCATCAGCGCGCCGCCGAAACGCACGTTGTCCGCCACTGACCAGAACTGAATTTGTTCCGGCATACCGTAATCATTATGCACACAGCCAATAGAAAGCTGTGGATTGCCGGAAGCGTCGCCCACCTGCGTCGGGTAATCCGTTTCTTCTGACAGTACGATATCTTCGCCGCGGGAAAATGCCTCGCGCGCCTCTTCCGCCGCCAGCGGACGAAGCGCTTCAAAGCTCACCATCTGCGCATGGCCATAGAACACCGGTGACTGCACGACACTGGCGGAGATCATCACGCCATCATCCTGCAAAATTTTACGCACTTCATCGACGATACGACGTTCCTGGCGCACGCTTCCTTCACGATCCGGCAGCTGCGGCAACATATTGAACGCCAACTGGCGACCAAAGAAATCATCCTCATCAATCGGCATGCCGTTAAGCAGCTTCGCACTCTGTCCGGCCAGCGCATCGACCGCTTTTTTCCCCTGCGCGGACGCTGATAACATACTGGTGACGGCGATGCGCGACAGTCCCCCCTGATCGATTAACGGCTTGAGCGCCGCCAGCAGTTGGCTGGTCAGGCTATCGGCGACCGCAATCACGTTACGGTTACGGTAATCTGCCAGTACATGCGGGTTTACTTCCGGCACGACCAGCGGCACATCAGGCTCAAGCGCGAACAGACCGCTTGAATCTATGACCAGGCAACCTGCGTTGGTCGCGTCGTCTACCCAGGCAGCCGATGCCTCTGCGCCAGCAACGAAAAACGCCAACTGCGCCTGCGTCCAGTCAAAGTCCGCCGCATCCTGAACAATGACCGACTTGCCACCAAAACGGAGGTGCTCGCCCGCGCTTTCATGACGCGCCAACGCATAAATTTCACCGACCGGGAACTGGCGTTCAGCCAGTGTTTCAAGCAGGGCTTCGCCTACGGCGCCCGTCGCGCCCAGAACGGCAATATTCCAGCCTTCAGACATGGTGGTTTACTCCAGAAAAGCGTAAGCTCCCCGCTCAGGCAGGGAGCGATAAAAAAGAGATTAACGAGCCGGGTGATGGACCGCGTTAAAACCAAGCTTTTGCAATAAAGCGGCGGCGCTGGCGTCATCACACATGACATACAACGACGACCATTCGCGGCGCTCAAGGTAGTTTTTACGCAGCTTATCGAACTCGCCCGGTATTCCGGCGACCTTACGCAGCGGCGCATCATCGCGGCGCACATCATACACCAAATGCGCCAGTTTTTTCAGCGTCGGTTGATCCAGCGGACCGTGAAGCGTAATACGCCCAAACTCAGGCGCAGGCAGTAATGTCTCCAGCGCGACATGCTGCTCGCGACCGATAAATGCGCTGTACGCCTCAAAGACCTGGGTGGTGCCGCGCGCTTTGCCTTCCAGCGTATAGCCGGCTATATGCGACGTGCCGATATCCACGGCTTCCAGTAGCGCGACGTTAAGATCCGGTTCACCTTCCCACACATCAAGCACCACACTGAGCGGCTGCCCGACATTGAGTCTTGCCAGTAGCGCGGCGTTATCCACCACCGGGCCGCGGCAGGCGTTAATGAGAATAGCGCCGGGTTTCAGTCGGCGGATCAACGCCTCATCGGCCAGATGCAGCGTTTTGTACGGACCGTCTTTATAGAGTGGCGTATGGAAAGTCAGGACATCCGCTTCCCGCACCACCTCATCCAGCGTACGAAAATCCCCCTCGTCCCCGCGTGCGGCGCGTGGCGGATCGCACAGCAACGTGCGGATACCCAACGCTTCAAGCCTTGTCTGTAGCCGGCTTCCGACGTTACCCACGCCGACAATCCCTACTGTGCGATCGCGTAATGAAAAGCCGTCACGTTCGGCCAGCATCAACAGCGCTGAAAACACATACTCCACCACCGCGATAGCATTACAGCCGGGCGCGGCTGTAAAACCGATGCCCGCCTGCTTCAGCCATGCCTCATCTACATGATCGGTGCCTGCCGTAGCAGTACCGACGAAGTTAATCGACGTACCACTCAGCAGCGATTCATTCACTTTCGTGACCGAACGCACCATTAACGCATCGGCATGGTTTAATTCTTCAACGGGGATCGGGCGACCCGGCACCGCGTTTACCTCACCCAGGCGGCTAAATAATTCGCGGGCGTAAGGCATATTTTCATCAACGAGAATTTTCACGACTGTCGTACCTGTTTGAGAACGAGAGTTAACCGGACAAGTGTGCCATAATCTGGCCGCCAGGAATATATTGCTCAGATTTATGGTTAAAGGATAATTAATTATGCATCCCATCTCCGGTGCCCCCGCTCAGCCTCCAGGCGAAGGGCAGAGTCCTCTTTCCGCTGCGGGCGAGCAGCCGCTTTCCATGCAACAGCGTACGGTGCTGGAAAGGCTGATAACGCGCCTGATTTCACTGACCCAGCAGCAAAGCGCGGAGGTATGGGCCGGAATGAAACACGATCTGGGGATAAAAAATGACGCGCCGCTACTGTCGCGCCACTTCCCCGCCGCTGAACAGAATCTCACCCAGCGTCTGGGCGTAGCGCAGCAAAATCACGCCAATCGTCAGGTGCTTTCACAGCTAACGGAGCTGCTTGGCGTCGGGAATAATCGTCAGGCCGTCAGCGATTTTATCCGTCAGCAATACGGCCAAACCGCGCTTAGCCAGCTTACGCCCGATCAACTCAAAAACGTGCTGACGCTCCTGCAACAGGGGCAGCTTTCCATTCCGCAGCCGCAGCAACGTCCGGCAACGGATCGGCCATTATTGCCTGCTGAACATAATACGTTGAATCAGTTGGTGACGAAGCTGGCGGCCGCGACCGGCGAGTCAAGTAAACTTATCTGGCAATCGATGCTGGAACTCTCCGGCGTGAAAAGCGGCGAACTCATTCCGGCAAAGCAGTTTACCCATCTGGCGACGTGGCTACAGGCGCGGCAAACGCTGTCGCTACAACACGCGCCTACGCTGCATACGCTTCAGGCAGCGTTAAAACAACCTCTGGAGCCGGACGAGCTCACGGCGATCAAAGAGTATGCGCAGCACACTTATCAAATTCAGCCGCAAACGGTGCTGACAACCGCCCAGGTGCAGGATTTACTTAACCATATTTTCCTGCGTCGCGTAGAGCGGGAGGCTGATGAGCTGGAACCGCTCTCCATTCAACCCATCTACCGCCCGTTCGCGCCGATGATTGAAACCGTGAAAAATCTGTCAGCGCGACCAGGCCTGTTGTTTATTGCGCTGTTGATTGTACTGGCGCTTTTCTGGCTGGTTTCTTAGCCGCGCCGGAACGATAAAATCGTCACCAGAATACCAACCACCGCGGAGATCGCTCCCGCCAGGAATACGGAAGGATAGCCGCATGACGTGGCCAGCACGCCCGCCAGCGGGCCGGTAACGCCGTAGGAGATATCCTGAAACGCGGCGTAGCCGCCGAGCGCCGTACCGCGAACCTGGGAAGGTACGCGTTTCACGACCTCCACGCCCAGCGCCGGGAAAATCAATGAGCACCCAGCCCCGGTGAGCGCCGCGCCTACCAGCGCTATCCAGGCCGTCGGCGCCAGCCACAAGAGCAGCAGTCCTGCCGTCTCAACCAGTAAAGAGACAAGCGCCACGTTAACGCCGCCAAAGCGGTCCGGCATCCAACCGAACAGCACACGCATCAGTACAAACGCACCGCCAAAGGCGGTTAACGTAAACCCTGCCATCGCCCAACCGTTACTGGCGAAGTAAAGTGAAATAAAAGTGCCGATAACGGCAAACCCTACCCCCTGTAACGCCAGGCCAAGCCCCGGTTTCCAGATAAGCCCGACGACGCTCCACAGCGACGGGCGCTCACCCGCATGAGCAGGCACTTTACGCACGGTGCCGTTGAATGCCCACGCCAGTAGCGGCAACGCCATGGTCGTCCCCGCCAAAGCGGCAAAACCGAAATGGCTATGAATCAATAATCCCAGCGGCGCACCGGCAGCCAGCGCGCCGTAAATCGCCATTCCGTTCCATGACATCACTTTCCCGGAACGTGCCGGTCCCACCAGCCCCATCCCCCAGGTTAATGAGCCAGTCAGTAACTGACTCTCACCGAAACCGAGAATTAAGCGCCCGACAATAAGCAGCGTGAATTTTATCGGCGCGGAAACCGGCAACAGCGCGGCCAGCAGCCAGGCGGCGCCCGCCAGCCCGCAGGCAAGCATCCCCTGTAGCGCCGATCGTTTAGCGCCATATTGATCCGCCAGCCGTCCGGCATAGCCGCGCGTCAATACCGTCGCCAAAAACTGAATGCCCACGGCGATCCCAACCATCGTGTTGCTATAACCCAGTTCGTGATGGACAAAAAGCGGAATGACCGGTAACGGCAGGCCGACCGTCATATAGGTCAGAAAAACCGCAAAGGCGATGCGAAACAGCGAAAAATTCGCAGACGGGGTCGTTGTTTTTTGGCTTACTGCTGTCATGCATTACTCCAGAATGCAGAGTAAGGCGGGGAAATGCCACGCCCCCTCTACCTGAGCGTCAGGATTAAGGTGCGTTGGATAACGTTAAACGCTTACGCATTATCAGAAGGATAATGTAGAGCGTGAAGTCTGCCTGTGAGACGCGAAACTTGTCAACCTTGAAATTGCAGCCAGGGTATCAACGTAGCGGCGTATCATCAAACAGAAAGGGAAAGACGGCTTTCATCCCTTTCACCCTAAACCGTCCGGTCACCTGCTTGCGCTGTTCTGGCGTCAGTAACCTGAACATCATCTCCCAGATATCTTTAGGCTCCGCCTCCTGTAAGGAAATGGGCTCTGGCGTCGGTTCCTCTCCGCTGTCGTCCAGATAACGATGAACATAGAGAGGGAGAACAGAGATATGGAACTCCTCGGCCTTTGATTTAACACGCTTACGCCTGACGCCCTCTTTCCCTTCGCTGTACTTATACAAACGTTCGCGAACCGCAGGCTCGCTTCCCGGGAATCCCGGTAAGCCAAGACATTCCTTAACCGTGAACCATTCCTTTGCCATCGGTTTCTTTCCTTTCCCCTGATAAAATAAAAATATTTCTTCTTTTGCGCGAAATTTCGCTTTCTTTCTGGCACTATTCTTAGGGTGAAAAAGAAAGTAACTTTCTTTTTCACACGCTAATTTTCATCTTAAAAATATCGGCGCCGATAACACATCTTCTTAGGATTACAGAATGGAACCAAAAAGCCAAGACTGGCATCGTGCAGATATTAAAAGCGCACTGGAAAAAAGAGGTATTACGCTCAGAGATCTTTCCCGTCAGGCCGGTTTATCACCTGATTCACTGCGCAATGTCTTTACCCGCTCATGGCCGAGAGCCGAACGAATTATTGCGGACGCGCTTGGCGTCACGCCGCAGGAGATCTGGCCGTCGCGCTATGGCGATATGCCGATAAAAAATAATGCTGATACCGCAGAATGATATTTAATGTTGAATGAATTGGTCTTGATTTATCAATCTCACTAATTAATAAATATTTAAATTTATTATATTGAAAATAGTAATAGCACTATCTGTCATGCTTCCCAAATCAAATACTGTTAAAGCATTACGTAATTGCTATTACGTATTTTATTAACAGGAATCATTATGAGCTGGGATAAAAGGATGGCGGTTAATTATGCCAAAGCGCATGCAGGCTCTCATTCTCAAGATCGGTGTGCGGAATTTACCCGAAAGGCAATTCAGGCAGGCGGTATCACGCTGGGGCATACCTATCATGCGAAAGATTATGGCCCAATGTTAAGAAGCGCCGGATTTACCACTATTGGTACCTATGAAACGCCGCGCGAGGGTGATGTCATCATTATTCAACCTTATGCTGGCGGAAACCCGAGCGGTCACATGGCGATATACGATGGTGCAGAGTGGTATTCGGATTTTAAACAACGCGATATGTGGGCCGGCCCGGGCTACCGGGCAGCCAGGCCCTCATATACCATCTACAGGAAGAATTAATGAAAACGTTCTCCCTTGTTGCGCTAATTCTCTTGCTTTGCAGTTGCTCTACGCCTCATCGCGACAGCAAGCAGACCGTGAAGCAGTTCTACACCTCATGGATGACGACATTTACGAACGATCTGGATACCCGTGACGACTCGAACGCCTTAATGCAACATTACGTTGCTAAAGAAGTTATTCATCGCCTGACGCTGATTCAGTCTCTTTATGAGCAGGAGATTGTGGAGGCAGATTATTTTATGTATGCGCAGGACTATGCGCCTGAGTGGATTCCACAGTTACGGGTTGGGCAGCCGCACCCTTTCCTCGGCGGCGAAAAAGTGGATGTTCAGTTGGGTACAGAGTCAACCCCCATCCATCTGGAAGTTTATACCCGTTGGGAGGAGGGACGCTGGAAAATTTACCGCGTTCGGGATGCAGACAATGGCTATGAGCAACCGATTTATGACGCAGGCGTCATTACCCGGGCAGAAGCCTGGTCAGCAAAAATCGCGCCGGCATATAAGAAGCATTAAAAAAGGGAACCGACAGGCTCCCTCGTAGATTAATCAGGTACTTACGCCGCCATCCGGCGATATACAAGCGTTATGCTTTCAGTTTACGCATGACCAGTGTGGCGTTAGTACCGCCGAAACCGAAGCTGTTAGACATGACGGTGGTCAGCTTACGCTCGGTCATTTCGGTCACAATATTCAAACCCGCGGCCTGTTCGTCCATCTCTTCAATGTTGATACTCGGCGCGATAAAACCGTGCTCCAGCATCAGCAGTGAGTAGATAGCTTCTTGCACGCCCGCCGCGCCCAGCGAGTGACCGGTCATCGCTTTAGTCGCGGAGATGGCCGGGCTCTTATTACCAAACACTTCGCGAATAGCGCCCAGTTCTTTCACATCGCCTACCGGCGTGGACGTACCGTGGGAGTTCAGGTAATCGATCGGCGTGTTAACGCCATGCATTGCCATTTGCATACAGCGAACCGCGCCTTCGCCTGACGGGGCAACCATATCGGCGCCATCAGAGGTCGCGCCATAGCCGACGATTTCCGCATAGATATGCGCACCGCGCGCCAGAGCGTGTTCCAGCTCTTCAACAACGACCATACCGCCGCCGCCCGCGATGACAAACCCATCACGGTGCGCGTCATAGGTACGGGACGCTTTTTCAGGCGTATCGTTATATTTGGTGGACAGTGCGCCCATCGCGTCGAACTCACAGGCCATTTCCCAGCATAGCTCTTCGCCGCCGCCAGCAAAAACGATGTCCTGCTTGCCCAGTTGGATCTGCTCAACCGCATTGCCGATACAGTGTGCGGAGGTCGCACAAGCGGAGCTAATGGAGTAGTTCACGCCATAAATTTTAAACGGCGTAGCGAGGCAGGCGGAAACGCCGGATGCCATTGCTTTCGTAACCACATAAGGTCCTACCGCTTTCAGACCACGCTGGCTACGCATGGCGTCCGCGCCAAAGACCTGAAATTTCGGGGAGCCGCCGCCGGAGCCTGCAATCAGGCCGACACGCGGGTTATTCTGATAGACTTCCGGCGCCAGACCGGCGTCGGCCACTGCCTGCTCCATAGACAGATAAGCATAGATGGAGGCGTCGCTCATGAAGCGCACGACTTTGCGGTCAATGAGGCCAGTGGTATCCAGTTTTACGTTGCCCCATACCTGGCTACGCATGCCGGCGTCCTTCAGCTCCTGAGAGAAAGTGATCCCTGAACGTCCTTCACGCAGAGATGCCAGGACTTCCTGCTGGTTATTACCGATGCTGGAAACGATGCCCAGGCCAGTAATCACTGCACGTTTCATTCAATACCTCTGTAATTCGCACTATTTTTAAGTTTCGATTGGCACAATAGCGTACACTTGTACGCCGAACAAGTCCGATCAGCCATTTAGTACGGAAATTTGCGCCGTCAGGCACACATCGTTAAGATCGCGACACCGCCCGTCAGACGAGTAACTTACGTGAAACAATACGCCATACAACCCGCCACACTCGAATTTAACGCTGAGGGTACACCTGTTTCCCGAGATTTTGATGATGTCTATTTTTCTAATGACAATGGACTCGAAGAGACACGCTACGTTTTTCTTGGCGGCAATCGTTTTGCGGAGCGATTTCCCGTACATTCACATCCATTATTTATAGTCGCGGAAAGCGGTTTTGGCACCGGACTCAACTTCCTGACGCTGTGGCAGGCGTTTGACGGCTTTCGTTCTGATCATCCGCAGGCGACGCTGCAAAGGTTACATTTCATCAGCTTTGAGAAATTCCCGTTAACGCGCGACGATCTGGCGCTGGCGCACCAACACTGGCCGGAGCTCGCGCCCTGGGCAGAGCAGCTTCAGGCGCAATGGCCGCTGCCGCTCACGGGATGCCACCGCCTATTGCTGGATCGGGGCCGGGTGACGCTGGATTTGTGGTTTGGCGATATTAATGAATTGACCGACCAACTGGACGCCACGCTAAATCAAACAGTAGACGCCTGGTTCCTCGACGGTTTTGCTCCGGCGAAAAATCCGGATATGTGGACGCCAAACCTGTTTAACGCGATGGCGCGGCTGGCGCGGCCCGGCGCAACGCTGGCGACATTTACCTCGGCAGGTTTCGTCCGTCGGGGATTACAGGAAGCCGGTTTTACCATGCAAAAACGCAAAGGCTTCGGACGTAAACGCGAGATGCTTTGCGGAGTGATGGAACAACACCTCATGCCAACCCTTTCCGCTCCCTGGTTTTACCGCAGCGGAAGTGAAAAACGTGAAACGGCGATCATTGGCGGCGGCATCGCCAGTGCGCTGTTATCACTGGCGTTACTGCGTCGCGGCTGGCAGGTTACACTCTATTGCGCGGACGACCAACCCGCCCAGGGCGCTTCCGGTAATCGACAGGGCGCGCTTTATCCGCTCCTTAGTAAACATGACGCCGCCATTAATCGCTTTTTCCCGACCGCATTCACCTTTGCGCGTCGCCTGTATGACGCCCTGCCCGCCTCTTTTGATCATGACTGGTGCGGCGTGACGCAGCTCGGATGGAATGAGAAAAGCCAGCAAAAAATTGCCCAGATGCTGTCCCTGGCGCTCCCCGCCGGACTGGCCTCGGCGCTTAATGCCGAAGAGGCGGAACAGGCGGTTGGCGTCACGACACGCTGCGGGGGGATTACCTATCCGGCAGGCGGCTGGCTGTGCCCGGAACAATTAACCCGCGCAGTCATCGCACTGGCGACCGAACAGGGTTTACAAACGCGCTTTCGCCATACGCTCACGTCGCTCGTTGCGCAGGAGTCGCTCTGGCAACTGCGCTTTACGTCAGGTGAAACCGCCAGCCATGAGACCGTCGTCCTGGCGAACGGCCATCAGATTAACCGTTTTGATCAGACCCAGCCGCTGCCGGTTTATGCCGTCGGGGGGCAGGTCAGTCATATTCCCACTACCCCCGCCCTCTCCGCGTTGCGTCAGGTGTTATGTTACGACGGCTATCTGACGCCGCAGAACCCGCATAATCGGCAGCACTGTATTGGCGCCAGCTATCGCCGGGGCGACGAAAGCACCGTCTGGCGCAAAGAAGATCAGCGTCAGAACCGACAGCGTCTGCTTGACTGTTTTCCGAATGCGGACTGGGCCACAGAGGTTGACGTCAGCGGCAACAGCGCTCGTTGTGGCGTGCGTTGCGCCACCCGCGACCATCTGCCTATGGTGGGCAATGTCCCGGATTACCACGCTACGCTGACGCGCTATGCCGATCTAGCCGATAATAAAACGTCGGCGGCGCCTGCGCCTGTATATCCGGGGTTATTTATGCTCGGGGCGCTGGGATCGCGCGGTTTGTGCTCAGCGCCATTATGCGCAGAAATTCTGGCGGCGCAGATGAGTAACGAACCTATTCCACTGGATTCCAGTACACTGGCAGCGTTAAATCCGAATCGGTTATGGGTGAGAAAGTTATTGAAGGGAAAAGCGGTGAAGTAATGGGACAATAGCGGAAGGCGGCGAGCGTCGCCTTCCGGCCCACGGCGTTATTGTTTTGCCTTGTCGAACAAATTGTCCCACATCGCTTTGACTAACGCCTGATCGCGCGGCGACAGTTCGCCGGCGCCGATCGCTTTTTCCAGACTTTGGCTAACGTTGGCATAGACCGCCTCGACAGAGTGGTCATCACCGCTCTCCAGCTCGGCAATGGCTAACGTCAGGTGGCCACGCAGGTATCCACTGGCAAAAAGCTCATCGTCGCTGGCGTGCTCTACCATATCGTCAATTAATGCCAGAATGCGTGATTCAAACTCCGCGATCATCTTCTTTCCTCATTGTAAACGTGGCGCTGGCTTTAGTTGAGCGCTTCCGGCCACGGGAACTGTTCCGCCTTAAGTTCGGGCGTGTGATAATAATTCTGTAGCGCTTTGATAAAGCGGGCCGGACGTTCAGGAATGCCCTGCTCCAGATACGCTATTACTTGCGCATGAACCCGGCGCTGAAACGCCACGCGATCCGGCTCAATGTCGCCTTCCAGATTGTCGCAACTGACGTTAAAGGGATACCCCGCGGCCACGCAAAACAACCAGTCGAAAGCCTGTGGCTTTACCTCAACGTCTTCAAATTGACTTTGGGTCTGCGCGTCGCGTCCATCCGGGCAGTACCAGTAACCAAAGTCGACCAGTTCGCGGCGCGCCTTACCGGCGATGCACCAGTGTGAAATCTCATGCAGCGCGCTAGCGTAAAACCCATGCGCAAAGACGATGCGGTGGTACGGTACCTGCGCGTCAGCAGGAAGATAGATCGGCTCGTCGTCGCCTTTAATCAGACGGGTATTAAACTCTTCGGCAAAGCAGCCGTTAAAAATCTCAATTAACTGTTCGTAATGATGCGTACTGTTCATTAATTCATCCCCAACCAGTGGAGGATCTCCTGTCCGTGGCTATCATAAAGTAACTTGGCGCTCATCACCGCCGAGACAATAACGATCATCGGTCTGATAAGTTTTTGGCCTTTACTCAACACCAGACGCGACCCCATTCGCGCCCCTAAAAACTGACCAACCAGCATCACAAAGCCCGTCGCCCAGATCACTTTGCCGCCGATGATAAATAACAGCAGGCCGCCAACGTTGGAGGTAGCGTTAAGCACTTTGGCATGCGCTGTGGATTTCGCCAGGTTGTAGCCACATAAGGTGACAAACGCCAGAGCGTAAAACGACCCGGCGGCAGGCCCGAAAAAGCCATCGTAAAACCCGACGCATCCCCCGGCTATCAACGCGAACGGTAATCCATACAGGCGGCGCTGGCGATCTTCCTCGCCCAGCTTCGGCATCAATAAAAAATAGAGGCCGATGAAAATCACCAGGATGGGCAAGATCTGGCGCAAAATATCCGCCTGCACGTGCTGCACCAGCAGAGCGCCGCTCATAGAGCCAATGAACGTCATCAGAATATTGAGCTTTTGCTCGGCCAGGTTTACCACTTTACGGCGAATAAAATAGAGCGAAGATGAGAGGGAGCCGCCGCACGCCTGTAATTTATTAGTCGCCAGCGCGTTTGCCGGCGACATCCCGGCGGCCATCAGCGCAGGAATAGTGAGCAGCCCTCCGCCCCCGGCAATAGAGTCGATAAATCCCGCCAGTACGGCGACAAAAAACAGCACCACCAGCAGCAGCGGGGAGACCATAAACAGATCATAAAAATTGTCCATCAGAGTACATGCTCATCCAGTAGCGCCTGGCAGGAAGGCGGCAACGGCGGCGGTGTCTTCTTCTCAGGCTTTGTGGTGCCAGGTTTTGGCGGTTCGAACCAGCTTTGCAGTTCAGCGCCGCATCCATCGCCCGGCGGGGGTAACGGTTGATCTTCGCACTCCAGGCTGTCGGCAGGGCAGCGTAAACGCACGTGCATATGCGCGCGATGCTGGAACCAGGGGCGCACTTTACGTAGCCAGTCACGATCGCTTCCGGCATCGAGACAAAGCTGTTGTTTAATAGCCGGATTGACGAAAATACGGGTGACGTCATTGTCTTGTGCCGCCAATTTGATCAGACTGGCGATATCCGACGACCAGCGCGACGGCACGACATGTTTACCGTCGCGGGACACCAGATCCAACGCCTGCGGGCGCAATAGCTGCGCCTGGCTCCAGCGCGTTTTCGGCAACTGCAAGAAAATATCCACATCAAGCCCGGTCTGATGACTGGCGTGTCCGCCGTTAAAGCGGCCCCCGGCAGGCATCCCCATGTCGCCTATCAGGACGGTTCCAAGCCCCCGTTGATGCGCCTGATGACTCAACCGCTGGATAAACATGACCAGATCCGGGTGGCCGAAATAACGGCGCTGATCGGTGCGCATCACCTGATAATTGTCGGACTGTACCGGCAATGTGTCGGCACCGATGATGCATCCGTTGGCAAAACTACCAACAGACTGCGCGGAGCCGGGGACAGGATGGGTTATTTTCTGCCACGGCGTCGCTGCCAGGCTGGCGCTACTGACAAACCATGCCAGCAACGCAATCGCGGTTTTTTTCATTTCTTACCAGCGTGGAATCTCTGACTTTACGTCCGCATTCTGTGCCCGATGACGTAGCAGGTGATCCATCAGCACGATCGCCAGCATGGCTTCTGCGATCGGCACTGCACGAATCCCCACACACGGATCGTGACGTCCTTTGGTGATCATCTCCACTTCTTCACCCATCCGGTTAATCGTACGTCCCGGCACGGTAATGCTGGACGTAGGTTTCAGCGCCATATGCGCCACAATGTGTTGCCCGCTACTGATACCACCGAGGATGCCGCCCGCGTGGTTGCTCTGAAAACCCTGTGCCGTGATTTCATCGCGATTCTGGCTGCCGCGCAGCGCCACCACGTTAAATCCTTCGCCGATCTCCACGCCTTTCACCGCATTGATGCTCATCAGCGCATGGGCGATGTCCGCGTCCAGTCGGTCAAATACTGGTTCGCCAAGACCTGCCGGCACGCCGCTTGCCATCACCGTCACTTTCGCACCGATGGAGTCACCCTCTTTTTTCAGCGCGCGCATCAGTTCGTCCAGCGCGTCAAGTTTGTCCGCATCGGGGCAAAAGAACGGATTAAGTTCAACCTGACGCCAGTCTTTAATCTCCAGCGGAATGTCGCCCATCTGGGTCAGGCAGCCACGGATTTCGATACCGAACTTTTTCGCCAGGTATTTCTTGGCGATCGCCCCTGCCGCTACGCGCATCGCGGTTTCACGCGCGGAAGAACGTCCACCGCCACGGTAATCGCGCAGGCCGTATTTCTGCTCATAGGTGTAATCCGCGTGTCCCGGACGAAAAACATCCTTAATCGCGCTGTAATCCTGCGAGCGCTGATCGGTATTTTCAATCAGCAGGCCAATGCTGGTGCCGGTCGTCACGCCGTCAAACACGCCGGAGAGAATTTTTACCTGGTCCGGTTCGCGGCGCTGAGTAGTATAGCGCGAGGTGCCGGGGCGGCGTCTGTCGAGATCGTGCTGCAGATCGGCCTCCGTCAACGGGATGCCAGGCGGCACGCCATCGACGATACACCCAAGCGCCAGCCCGTGCGATTCGCCGAAAGTGGTTACGCGAAAGAGTTGTCCAATTGTGTTTCCTGCCATCACGACTCCGTTATCGTTGTTGTCATTTGCGTGTTTTAATCTTTATAAATGCTGAAATGTTCACGGGCCGCGAGCAACTGCGCTTTGGTCAACATAAAGACGCCATCGCCGCCGTTGTCAAACTCCAGCCAGGTGAACGGCACATCCGGGTATTGCTCCATCAGATGTACCATGCTGTTTCCGACTTCACAAATCAGAACGCCGTCATCGGACAGATAATCCGGCGCGTTCCCCAGGATACGGCGGGTCAATTTGAGGCCGTCAGTGCCAGACGCCAGCCCCAACTCAGGTTCGTGGCGATATTCGTTCGGCAGATCGGACATATCTTCCGCATCGACATAGGGCGGGTTAGTGACAATCAGATCGTACTGAACTTTCGGCAGATCGCGGAACAGATCGGAACGGATTGGCGTCACGTGATGGATAAGACCGTGTTCTTCAATGTTATGCTCGGCGACAGCCAGCGCATCCGGCGAAATATCGACCGCATCAACCTCCGCTTCCGGGAAAGCGTAAGCACAGGCGATGGCGATACAGCCGCTACCGGTACACATATCCAGAATATATTTCGGCTGTTGGCTAATAAGGCCGGCAAAGTGGTTATTAATCAGCTCGCCAATGGGCGAACGCGGCACCAGCACGCGCTCATCGACATAAAATTCGTGGCCGCAGAACCAGGCTTTATTGGTCAGATAGGCTACCGGGATACGCTCGTTAACGCGACGAATCACCCGCTC
Source organism: Salmonella enterica subsp. diarizonae (assembly GCF_008692785.1). Classification (GTDB taxonomy): domain Bacteria; phylum Pseudomonadota; class Gammaproteobacteria; order Enterobacterales; family Enterobacteriaceae; genus Salmonella; species Salmonella diarizonae. The sequence continues at coordinate 230,405 of NZ_VXJV01000007.1, read as the reverse complement.
GACAATGCGGTGTTTTTCGCTGGACGTCAGCCGCGCGGTCCGCATATCTTCCGGAATATCCAGCGGCAGATAAAGAGACGGCAACACCAGTTGCACCGCTTCATCCCACGGGTTATCGGTGCCGTGTCCATACCAGATATTCGCCGCGCTAAAACGGCTTACCGCCCAGCGCAACATGTCCTGAATAGTATGCAGTTCACTCACTGCTTCATCGACGAAAATTTTATCCACGTATTCCTCCAGGGCATGCTCGCATTAAATTCGGCGGCTAGTTTGCCACGAAGACAGGGATAAATCAGCATTGACGCGGCGGGAGAATACGAAAAATCCGTTTTGACCGTTCGGATATCCTCCGGGTCGGGTAAACTAAGGCAAAAGATCAGACGAGGCCCACGAATGAAAAAGAAAGCATCGCTCAGCGAGGAGGACCAGGCGCTGTTCCGTCAGCTGATGGTCGGCACCCGACAGATTAAACAGGATACTATCGTCCATCGGCCACTACGCAAAAAAATCACGGAAGTCCCTACCCGAAGGTTAATTCAGGAACAGGCGGACGCCAGCCACTATTTTTCTGATGAGTTCCAGCCGCTGCTCAATACGGAAGGGCCGGTAAAGTATGTCCGTGAAGATGTCAGCCATTTCGAGCTAAAAAAAATGCGCCGCGGCGACTATTCGCCGGAACTGTTTCTGGATTTACACGGTTTAACGCAGCTTCAGGCCAAGCAGGAACTGGGGGCGCTGATTGCCGCCTGCCGCCGGGAACATATTTTTTGCGCCTGCGTCATGCATGGACACGGTAAACATATTCTGAAACAGCAAACGCCATTATGGCTGGCGCAGCATCCGCATGTAATGGCCTTTCATCAGGCGCCGAAAGAGTACGGCGGCGACGCCGCGGTGCTGGTGTTGATTGAAGTGGAAGAGTGGCAACCGCCCGAATTACCCTGATGCGAAATTGCTGGATGGCGGCGCAAGCGCCTTATCCAGCCTACGAACAGTCAGCGCTGTCGTAGGCCTGAGAAGCGAAGCGCCATCAGGCAGCAAAGATTAAATCGCTTTCGCCATTTTCAGATTGCAGGGACTCATTTGCCAGTTGAATGTCCCCTTGCCGCTTTCATCAAGCGTAACGTTGGCAATTGCGGACGTCGTGAACATCGGCGGCGTTTCGCCAGGACAAAGCTCAGATACCAGGTATCCGACCAGAGGTAAGTGAGAGATCACCAGCACCGATCCGATCTCTTCATTGGCCAGCGCCTGAAGGTAGGCGCTGACCAGACCGACATCGCCGCAGGGCGTTAGCTCCGGCAGGACATCCACCTGAGCCGGCAGATTCATACAATCGCCGACCACATCTAACGTTTGTTCGGCCCGAAGAAACGGACTCACCAGAACACGTTCGATATCCACTTTTTGACCTTTCAGCCAGTTCGCCATCAGGCGAGACTCGTCACACCCACAAGAGGTCAAGGGACGAACCGAATCACTGGCGGCATCGAGGGCTGCGTCGCCGTGACGCATGATAAAAACTTGCATATTGCACCGCTTTTGTTAACCAGTTTCACCAGCACGCTTACCACATGCCCCTATTGGCTGTGGCAAAAATGCGGTGGCCGGCATTGTGCCTTATCCATTCACCGAATGAAACGCTGTTTTTTACCTCAATGGCGTAAGTATAGTCAATCCTTGATTATTATTTCGCCAACAAGGAGGCATTCAGTGCGGATTCATATTCTCTTTGACCTCAATTTCCCTGGTCAGTTTCCCCATTCGTCCAGAAATACTCTCTGCGCTCCGCCATGCGCACTAATTGTTCACAAGGCGCGTAACGAGGACCGTAAAGTGCGGCCAGGCGCTGTAATGTCGCCACCATTTCACCCGGCCCGAGAGCATCCATATAGCGGAACGGGCCGCCGAGAAACGGCGGAAAACCGATACCAAACACGGCGCCAATATCGCCATCGCGCGCGCTGCGAATCACTTTTTCGTCGAAACAGCGCGCCGCTTCGTTAAGCATTAACATGACACAGCGCTCTGCCACCTGCTGCGCAGACAGTCGACTCTGCCCTTGCACGCCAATAAGCTTATAAATAGCAGGGTCAACCTGTTTTTTGCTTTTACGCCCTTTTTCGCCATAAAGATAGAAACCGCGACCATTTTTTCTACCTTTGCGATCGTCATTCAAAATTGAAGCAACAACATTTGCAGGCGCGCTAAAACGTTCTCCATACGCCGCCTCAAGCACAGGGATAATTTTAGTACCCGTGTCGATTCCTACCTCATCCAAAAGTTGGATTGGTCCCACCGGAAAACCAAATTTTACCAGGGCAGCATCAATATGTTCGACGCGTTCGCCTTCAGTCAGCATCCGAATCGCCTCATTAATATACGGCGCGAGAATTCGGTTAACATAAAACCCGGCTTTATCGCTGACGACTATCGGGGTTTTACCCTGTTTTTTCGCCAGTTTAACGGTCGTGGCGATGGTCTGCGCGGAAGTAGACGCATGAGGAATAACCTCAACCAGCGGCATTTTTTCGACCGGGCTAAAAAAGTGCAATCCAATCACCAGTTCCGGTCTGGCCGCATTCGCCGCAATATCGCCAATCGGCAGGGAAGAAGTATTGGACGCGAAAATGGTGTGGGCGGCGCAATTTTGCTCCACTTCCGCCACCATCTGTTGTTTTAACGACAGATCTTCAAACACCGCTTCAATGACCAGATCACGATGACTGAAACCACGGTAATCAGTCGAACCTGATATCAACGCCAACTGTTTATCGCGTTCGCTGGCTTTGATATGGCGGCGGCGTACTTTTGTTTCAAGCTGGTCCCAGCTGTACTTCAGAGCATGATTGATTCCCTGAGTATTTATATCCTTAATTCGTACTGGCAAGCCGCCTTTACAGACCGTAGCCCAGGCGATACCGCCGCCCATTAACCCGCCGCCTAAGATGCCCACGCTGTTCAGCGGGCCGGGCGGCGCATCGCTACCGGGATCTTTTTTCACCTCGGTACTGGCAAAGAAAATAGCGCGCAGCGCCTGCGATTGAGGCGTCATCGCCAGCTCGCCGAAAGCGCGCGCTTCCGCGTCATAGCCACTACTGCTGCCCTGCGCCAGCCCGGTTTCAATCACATCAATGATCCGCTCCGTCGCCGGATAATTGCCCTGCGTTTTTTGCGCCGTCTTTTTACGCACCAGGCGAAATAACAGCGCGCGCCCCAGCGGCCCCGCCAGGATACGTTCACGGACCGGTAATGTCCGCTGCGCCAGGCGTTCTTTTTTAGCCAGCTCGACAGCCGCTTCCAGTAAAATAGTTTGCGGCACCACGTCATCAACCAGCCCGGCTTTAAGCGCCTGTCTGGCGCGAAGCTGTTTACCTGTCAGGATCATATCCAGCGCGGTACTGATCCCCACCAGCCGCGGAAGACGCTGCGTTCCGCCCGATCCCGGTAAAAGCCCTAACTGTACCTCCGGCAGTCCGAGAACGGTTTTAACGTCATCGGTACAGATACGCCGATGGCAGGCCAGCGCCATTTCAAGACCGCCGCCCAGGCAGGCGCCATGAATGGCGGCGATGACCGGAACAGGCAGCGCCTGGATCTCCGCCATCAGTTGCTGCCCCTGACGCGCCAACGTTTCCGCTTCCTGCGCGTTTTGGCAGTGGCCTATCATGTTGATATCAGCGCCAGCAATAAAGTTATCTGCTTTGGCTGAGATAAAAACAACGCCCTGCAACGCTTTATTTTCCCGGATCTGATTCAGGATGGCGCGTACCTGCGCGGCAAACTCCGCTTTCAGGGTGTTCACCTTTTCACCAGGGACATCAATAGCGACAACCGCGACATTATCCAGACGCACGTTAAGCATAAAAGCTGATGTGGTAGCCATTATTCCGCCTCCAGAACCATAGCCGCGCCAAGGCCGCCAGCCGCGCAGGCCGTGACCAGGCCAAAACCTCCGCCCCGACGCCGTAATTCATGCAACGTTTGGGTTATCATCCGCGCGCCCGTTGCGGCAAAAGGATGCCCGTAGGCGATTGAGCCGCCGAGCACGTTGAATTTATCGTCATCCACCTCCCCTGTCGCCTGCGCACGACCAAGCACCTCACGGGCAAATCGTTCGCTGCCCAGCAGTTGTAAATTCGCCAGAGTCTGAGCGGCAAACGCTTCATGCATGTCAAAAAGTGTCAGATCGGCCATCGTCAACCCGGCCCGCTCCAGCGCCAGCGGCGTTGACCAGGCCGGCCCCAATAGCATGTCCTGCCAGACATCAATGGCGGTAAACGCGTAGCTGCGCAGATAACCAAGCGGGTGCAGCCCCAGCTCTTTAGCGCGGGATTCGGTCATCAGGATAACGGCGGCAGCGCCGTCGGTCAGCGGCGTACTATTGGCGGCGGTCACGGAGCCATGTTTTCTGTCAAAAGCGGGACGCAGTCTGGCGTAGTCTGCCAGCGTGGAGGTGCCGCGAATGTTGTTGTCTTCTGCAAAGGGGTTTTTATACGGCGGCACATAGGTCGTCATCACTTCTTCCGCCAGTTTACCCTCAGCCCATGCCTGCGCGGCGCGCTGATGTGAACGATGCGCCAGCGCGTCCTGCTGTTCACGCGTAATACCATACGTTTTCGCCATCTGTTCGGCGGTATCGCCCATGCGCAGACCGGTGGAATACTCAGCAACAGCGGGAGGAACGGGCAGCAGGTCGCGTAAGCGCAGACGAGAAAAAAGCGTCAGCCGTTGGCGGGTCGTCCGGGCTTTATTGACATCAACCAGTACCCGCGCCAGGGCTTTACTCACGCCTATTGGCAGTACCGACGACGAATCTGCGCCGCCCGCAATACCCGCGCGTATCGTGCCGGCCATCAGGCTTTCCGCCACATTCGCTACCGCCTGAAAACTGGTGGCGCAGGCGCGGCTTACGCTATAGGCATCGGTATGAACATTCATCCCCGTACCCAGCACAATTTCGCGCGCAATGTTGGGCGCTTCCGGCATTTGTACTACCTGACCAAAAACCAGTTGCTCAATGGCATCGGCAGGGATTTCACTGCGGGCCAGCAGCTCGCCTACCACCATCTTGCCGAGATCAACAGCGGGAATACCATGAAATGCAGTGGCCTGACGAGCAAAGGGGGTTCGCAACCCACTGACAATAGCAATGCGATCGCCCTGACGGGTGACCAACGGTAAAGCCTGACGCATAATACTCCCCTGTAAAAAAATAAATTAGTGGTCTGACCTGATCACAGTCTTAACCAATTTTTTACATTTAGCCAAGCAGAGAGAAAAGAAAGTGGGAGCTATGGCACAGTGAAGGGAAGTGATAAAAAAAGAAAACGCCTCCGCCAGATGATGACGGAGGCGTCGTTAATGAACGGATTAACGCAGGCCGAGCTGGAAGATAAGCGTTTCTGCTTCACAAGCGAAAACAAAATCAATATCCAGCCGAACGCCGTCAGATTCCTCGGTAAAGGTTGGCGTAATTTGGCAAGGCTCAGACTCCACGCTACGCGCTTTTTCGGTTAACGCTGCCAGCGTCTCTTCAGCCTCTGCGCGGGTAGCGAATACGCGGCTGTATGACGCGGTGCAATCGGAGTTATCCATGATGGTTCCAACGTCCATACAGCAGCAAACCGGGGTTTCATCAGCACTGCATTTACTCATTGTAGATTTCCTCTGTATTTGCACCCAGGGTGCCAGATAAACGATGGGGATATTTTACGCTCCCGGCATTCGCCTCTCCAGTCGTTAATGGAGGGAAACGCGTTAAGTGACCGAAATCACACTTAAAAATGATCTAAAACAAAAATCGCGCGATCGGGTGACCGTTAAGCCCGCCGATTTTGCCAACCAGATCTCGTTTCTAAGATCACAATTGAAAAAACTTATAAACATACTTGCAACATTCTAGCTGGTCAGACCTATACTCTCGCCACTGGTCTGATTTCTAAGTCGTACCGCAGACCCTACACTTCGCGCTCCTGTTACAGCATGTAACATAGTTTGTATAAAAATAATCAATGAGGTTATGGTCATGAGCCAGAAAACCCTGTTTACAAAGTCTGCTATCGCAGTCGCAGTGGCAATCATCTCCACCCAGGCCTGGTCTGCAGGCTTTCAGTTAAACGAATTTTCTTCCTCTGGCCTTGGCCGGGCCTATTCGGGAGAAGGCGCAATCGCAGATGATGCGGGTAACGTTAGCCGCAATCCGGCGTTAATTACCATGTTTGACCGCCCAACATTTTCAGCGGGCGCGGTTTATATTGATCCCGATGTTAATATTAGCGGGACGTCACCATCTCGTCGGACGTTAGATGCAGATAACATCGCGCCGACGGCTTGGGTGCCAAATGTCCATTTTGTCGCCCCGATTAACGATCAGTTTGGCTGGGGGGCTTCTATTACCTCTAACTATGGTCTGGCGACAGAGTTTAACGATACATATGCCGGCGGCTCGGTTGGCGGTACGACAGATCTTCAAACCATGAACCTGAATTTAAGCGGCGCTTATCGCTTAAATGAGGCCTGGAGCTTCGGTCTCGGTTTTGATGCGGTATACGCGCGCGCGAAAATCGAACGTTATGCAGGCGATTTAGGCCAGTTGGTCGCGGCGCAGAATCCGGCGCTGGCGCCGGTCGCAAGTCAGATTACCAGCGACACCAAGATTGCCCACCTGAACGGTAATCAGTGGGGCTTTGGCTGGAATGCCGGTATCCTTTATGAACTGGATAAAAATAACCGCTACGCTCTGACCTACCGCTCGGAAGTCAAAATTGACTTTAAAGGCAACTACAGCAGCGATCTTCCCATTGGTATTAACCGATATAACCTGCCCATCCCAACGGCAACCGGCGGCGCGACGCAGTCAGGCTACCTGACGCTCAATCTACCGGAAATGTGGGAAGTCTCCGGTTATAACCGCGTGGCGCCGCAATGGGCGATTCACTACAGCCTCGCCTATACCAGCTGGAGTCAGTTCCAGGAACTGAAGGCCAAGTCAACCAGCGGCCAGACGTTATTCGAGAAGCATGAAGGCTTCAAGGATGCTTACCGTATCGCTTTGGGCACCACCTATTACTACGACGACAACTGGACGTTCCGTACCGGTATCGCCTTCGATGACAGCCCGGTACCAGCGCAAAACCGTTCTATCTCTATTCCGGACCAGGACCGTTTCTGGCTGAGCGCCGGTACGACTTACGCCTTTAATAAAGATGCGTCTGTCGACGTTGGCGTCTCTTATATGCATGGTCAGAGTGTGAAAATTAATGAAGGCCCTTATCAGTTTGAATCTGAAGGGAAAGCCTGGCTATTCGGTACTAACTTTAACTACGCGTTCTAATCTCTTCCTGAAACGGATCAAAAAGGTGAGCATTGCGCTCACCTTTTTATTTGCAGCCGTTTATTCCGAGTCGATCTCTTTGAGTTCGTCCTGAATCGCCTGCGCGTTCGGGTTTTCCTGCGGCTTGAGTTTCCCGCCATTGGCGATAAAGTCATGACGCTGGAAGTACGCCTCGCGCACCATAATATAAGGATCGGAAGACTGGCGCAGCAAACCATCGGAATCCAGCAACTGCGCGCGGGTTTCTATCCCTTCGATAGTCCATTTTCCTATGGACATTGGCCAGGTCAACCACGAGAGCACCGGATACAAGGTATCCGCCATATCCCCGCCATCTTCACGCAGCGTAAAGCTACCGTAGAACGGAAGTTGCACATAAGGCCCATACCCCACGCCATAATGGCCCAGCGTACTGCCAAAACGATGCGGTTCAACGCGCTGCAGTTTAGGATTCGCCATTCCCGCGACGTCAATAAAGCCGCCCATCCCTAATAAGGTGTTCAGGAAGAAACGGGTGAAATGCACCATACCCTGATAAGGATCGCCCTGCAGGAAATAGTTCACCATGATCGCCGGTTCTTCGAGGTTGCCGGTGAAATTACTTAAACCGTTACGCGCAGGCTGTGGAACATAATCACGCCAGGCAACCGCGACCGGCCGAACAACATACGGGTCCAGCACATTAAAGTTGAAGTTGTACATGGTGCGGTTAAACCCTTCAAATGGGTCTGAACGCCCCTGCTGTTCTGTACCGGAACTCGCACACCCGATCAGCAGTGTGGTTCCCAGCGCCAGCGCCGACAGGCGAAGCTTCATAGATGTCTCCCTGTGAATTATGGCTATCGCTGATTGCCATCCATGACGGAACGCTACCGTATCCGCCTGTTTAGGTGTGAGCGATTTTAACAGCACGTCAAACGATGTCTATATGCGCGATCTCATTGCTCTGAGCATAGCCTGGTAACGTCAACAACGTGACGGTCCCATTCTAACGAAACAGATAAAAACGGGCGTGATCATTTTTATTTTTTCGGAGAATGTCCCGGCTTGGGTAAATGAAAAACCGCTACGCTTTATTAATACGTGTTAATCATCAGGGATCATCATGGATAGCCTTAACGACGATAAAATTAACCAGCACAGCAGTGATTTGGAAGTTGAAAGCGAAGAAAAACAAAGCGGTAAAGAGATTGAAGTGGATGAAGATCGTCTTCCTTCCCGCGCCATGGCGATTCATGAACATATTCGCCAGGATGGTGAAAAAGAGATGGAACGAGATGCGATGGCTTTGCTGTGGTCAGCCATTGCCGCAGGACTTTCTATGGGGGCATCACTACTGGCGAAAGGAATTTTCCACGTGCAGCTTGAAGGCGTTCCCGGCGGTTTTTTACTGGAAAATCTCGGCTACACTTTTGGTTTTATCATTGTCATCATGGCCCGCCAGCAATTATTCACTGAAAATACCGTTACCGCCGTATTGCCGGTAATGCAAAATCCCACCCTGAGTAACGTTGGCCTGCTGATGCGCTTATGGGGCGTAGTCTTATTGGGCAACCTTATAGGCACCGGGGTTGCGGCGTGGGCTTTTGAATATATGCCTATATTTGATGAAGAGACCCGCGACGCCTTTGTCAAAATTGGAATGGAGGTCATGAAAAATAGCCCAACGGAGATGTTTGCCAACGCAATTATCTCTGGCTGGATCATCGCCACAATGGTATGGATGTTTCCTGCTGCAGGCGGGGCAAAGATTGTGGTCATTATTTTGATGACCTGGCTTATCGCGCTGGGCGATACCACCCATATTGTCGTCGGTTCCGTTGAAATTTTGTATTTAGTTTTCAACGGCACGCTGCCCTGGAGCGACTTTCTCTGGCCCTTCGCCCTCCCCACACTTGCCGGAAATATCTGCGGTGGCACCTTTATTTTCGCATTGATGAGCCACGCGCAGATTCGCAACGATATGAGCAATAAGCGTAAGGAAGAAGCGAGGCTGCGCGGTGAACGCCTGGAGCGGGAGCGGAAAAAAGCGGAAAAATAGCGCTGAGTGGCGACGGTTTAACCAGTCAGGCGGCGCTACACTTACTCCGGCGAATAAAAAACGCTATACTGGCGCCGCGTTGTCCCCTTAGTTAAATGGATATAACGAGCCCCTCCTAAGGGCTAGTTGCAGGTTCGATTCCTGCAGGGGACGCCATTGATGTCCAGGGGATTTTCTTATTGCTGCATAACGTTTCGAGCAGTTCTCCTCTCATGTTACTTTTATTGCCCCATGTAATGTCACCGGACATGCCATATATTCAGCAAAAAGTCGTCATCGGCCTGTTTTGACCGATGACCTCCCGATGTGGTCTAGAAGCGGTACTGCAGCCCCGCGGTAACCGTATAGTTATTATTAGCGATACCTGCGGCATCGCCACCAAAATACGCCGTATCACCGCTAGTTTTATCTATGATTTGTGTACCGCCCTTGCCTACTTCATATTTACTATAAGCGAACTCGGCAAAGATTTTTGCATTACTGGTAATATAATATCCGGCGTTTATAGAGGCGCCATAATATCGTGAATTCTCCGTTTTTTCACGGAAAGTAAGTTTGCGCATGTAGTGTTCATCATTATCATGCGCATGTACCCAGTCGCTGTATTTAAACAGTACATTACACTCGAATTCATTAATACGATAATTACCCGCCAGCCCGATATAGGGCATTTCGAAACGCTGGCTATAACCTATTCCGCGCTCGCCACGAGGAAAGTTACCAATATATCGACCATTATCATAAATATAAGACCCGCCTCTTGCCGTCCAGCTAAAACGGGTTTCCTGATAGCCCGCTGTTACACCCGCCTTATAGTTATCGCCCTGCAATAACCAACCTTTCGCGTTCAAATCGTATTCATTGGCATGGTTGACGCTGGTGTCCGGATGAATTGAACGATCGGTCCAGCCTGACTGCTCGCTGCTCATCCAGTCATGGTCAACCATATGACCTGCCCCCGATGCCAAAGACGTCCAGCCGCGGGCGTCCAGCGTCATGAACGAATAGGGTTCCCATGATAAATCCCCCTGTAGAATGGCGACATTTTTTATTTTCCAGTCCAGTTGACTTAGCTTCCGCCCGGTGTCGGTATCATAAACCAGCTCCCTGGATTTACCATTTAACACTCCCGCGGAAAGGGATGTCGTGACGCTATCAGGAGAGAAGTCCGGAATAAATAAAGTAGACTCCGCATAAGCCGACTCAGAAAATATGGCGATCATCATTACTGCAATAACATGTTTTTTCATTTCTCTTGTCCTCATATTCAGATGTAATCTGGAGAGGTGATGAAGTTTTCATCTTGTCAAATCGTTGGACAAGAGTACATTTGTTCCGCCAGAGAACTTGACGCATTTTTACCTTATATTGAAGTTAAGAAATAGAATTCGATGCTCAGGTGAATAATAAGGAATCTATAATAACGATGGGATGACTTAGCAGTACGGTGATGCAGCGTTATCTGGCTAACGACATCGCTGCTGATGTTGCCAGTCAGATTAAACGCAACTGTGTTGTCAGAATTTATAATGTTCTTTACTTAGACCATATTTTTTCATGCGCAGATAAAGTTTTTTACGGGGAATTTGCAGGTATTCAGCTACTTCATTAATTCGTCCCTGATGAATATTTAACGCTTCGGTAATAATTTGTCGCTCATACTCTTCAACGCGCCGGTCAAGCGGGGTCGGCTCCTGAAGAAGCAACTTCGGATTGATCGTTTCCGCCAGTGGCAGCACGCCGACAGCAAAAAGCTCCGCCGCATTGGCCAGTTCGCGCACATTGCTTGGCCAGGCGCGTCGCATTATTCCTTTCAGTAATTCCCCCGCGATTTCCGGCACTGGATGATTGAGTCGCAGACAGGCTTTTCGAAGATAATGGCGAAATAACGGCTCGATATCATCCGGTCGCTGAGAAAGAGACTGGCAAGCGATTTGGGTCATGGCGAAACAGTAATAAAGCTCGGCCGCAATCTGGTTAGCTGCCGCCTGCTCCACCAGCGAAGCGCTGCCAACGCCCACCAGACGAAAAGGCCGATGTTCCAGGCTTTGTAAACGCGCCAGATGGTGCTGCTGTTCTCGCGTCAGATATTCAGGATGACTCAACACCAGCGTACCTCCTTGCGCCTGGTCAATGAATGTCTCCAACTGCGCGGCATTCTCCGGCGTGAGTTCATAGCGCACAAACGGACCTTCCGCGTTACGCCCCAGTTGATGGAGATAACGGGCGCCAGTCATACGTCCAGTACCATGCTCACCGTAAAACCATACGGCAATGTCTGTTTCCGCCAACTGTTGTAACCGTTGTCGAAACTGATTCATCCACTCGCTGCGCCCAATCAGTTCAACCTGTAACGTCTGCTGGCAATATTGCCGCCGTGCAATGACTGACCGACGCTGGCGTAGCGCGTCTTCAATTAATATCAACAGCTTGCCCGGATCGACGGGTTTTTGCAGAAAATCCCAGGCGCCCTTTTTCACCGCATCAACCGCCATCGGTACATCGCCATGCCCGGTAATCAATAAGATTGGCAGTTGATCGTCATCCTGATGAAACAGCGTCATAAGATCGATACCGGAACAACCCGGCATACACACATCGCTCAAAACGATCCCCTCCCAATCTGCTTTTACCCACTCTTTGGCCTCGAAAGGATGGGTAAAGCCACGCACGCGGTAGCCTGCCTGTTCAAGCATTTGGGTATAGGCGTCAAGCACATCAACGTCATCATCAATCAGCAAAATAGAACATTCATCATTCAACATCATCGACATCCGTTACTGAGAATTGCAGCACCACGCAAGCGTTACGCGTCAGCGTCGACGCCAGACGCAGGTCGCCCTTCATTTGCGCCATCAGCGACACGCTAATCGACAGTCCAATACCCAACCCGACATCTTTACTGGTGGTAAATGGCTTGAGTAAAGAGGGCAACAGCGCCACAGGCCAGCCTGGGCCATTATCTGCAATATAAACCTCCAGCGCATCTTCCTGCGTTTGCCACGTCACCGCGATCGCCGCATCATGCGGACAGGCATCAAGCGCATTCGCCAGCACATTCACCAGAACCTGCTGAATACGCACTTCATCGCCGCTAACCCATACGGTATCTGTTGGCAGCGAAAGCGCTCCCTGCCGGGACTGGTGGCGCATGGCTAATAACTCCCATGCCGCCGCAAAGGTTTGGCGCAGCTCAACCGGATACAACGGCGTCTCCAGCTCCGCCCGGCGGCTAAACTGCCGCAACGAACGGATAATGGCGTCAATCCGGTTAATTAGCCCTTCCGCTTTGGTGAGCGTATTTCTCGCCTGTCCGCTCTGACCTTGTTCAATCGCGCGTCCCGCCGTAAATAAATACATTGAAAGCGCATTCAGCGGCTGGTTAATTTCATGCGCCAGCGTGGTCATGGTCTGGCCGACTACCGCCAGTTTCGCCGTCTGAATCAATTCATCCTGCATGGCGCGTAGGTCGGCTTCTATCTCTTTGCGCTCGGCGACCTCTTGTTCAAGCTGCCTGCGTTGCGCATTGAGCTGGCCCAGCGTATGGCGTAGCAGACGAGCTATCCGCCCTAACTCATCGCGCCCGTAAACCGGGATAGTCGAGTCGATTCTCCCCAGCCCTATCTGTACCACAGCCTGGTTAAGCGCGGTAAAACGCTTTACCAGCCGGGAACGGATAAAATAGTGGTTCAGTCCCCAGGCCAGTAGCAACGCCAGGAGCGTCGCTACTAAAATAAGCCCGCCGCTAACGCGGACAATCTGCTCCAGGCGTTGATTGAACGTCTGCATTTGCTGGTGACTACTGCCCAACTGCGCCTCAAGCAGCGTGCGAAAGCGCCCTAGCGTAGCCTCTCTGGCGCGGCTGGCGTCCAGTAATGCTTTTTGCGCCGCAACATAATCGCGCATGGTATCGGGCATCTTATTTTTTACCATCCCGATTTCCAATAGTTCGTCGATGGTTTGCCGCAGCGTGATCGTACTGGGCCAGTCATCCAGCGCGCGAATATTCTCATCCGCCGTTTTTTTTAGATTTTCCAGATAGCGAATATGGGTCTCCACCAGCACCCCGTCATTATTGCCGGACTTGAGCTCATTCAATCTGTCGCGTAGGTCATCAACAATCTGATTTTCAATTCGCGCCAGGGTATATACCTGCTGCTGCTCGTTCTGCACCTCGCGCGAACGTTGCAAGTACTGCGCTGCGTCGCCCTGATTCGCTTCAATTTGATCGAGCAGCGTCCCTTGCTGCCAGGTAAAATCCTGCACCAGCGAATTTAGCTCCGTGGTGAAATCATCATGGAGCCAGTCAATGCGAGCGGAAAGCTCACTGACTTTCTCCCGCACCAAAAACATGTTGTAGAGAGCGTTGTCCAGCTCCGCCAGCAAGGTCCGGCTATCCTGTAAAATGACGGCCAGTTGCCGACGCTCAGCGGGCTGAAGCCCCTGACTGAGACGGTCAATCTTGTCCAGATGCTGAATAATCTGAGTACGCAACTGCAAACGTACCGTCGTGTTCGGCGCCAACAAAAATTCATTGAGTTGATCCACGGCCAGATTCAGGTTCCCCTCAATTAAAAACGCGGAATGGATGCGAGGAAAATATTCATCAAGCGAATAACGAACCTGCGAACTTTGCTCATGCCAGGAGTAAAGGCTGACCATACTGACAATCAGCGTTAGTAATGCGCCAATTAAAAACGCGCCCCGTAAACTGTTGCTGATACTGAGCTGACGAAGCCGTTGGAACAATCTCCCCTTCATTTCAGCTCTTCCAGTTTGTGAATCGCCAGCCGCTGATTGTTCAGAAACCAGATCTGCCATTCCATCATCTGTTGTTCGGCAAAGCTTTTATTATCGAACTGCGCCAGCCAGATTTCATCTTCACTGCTTGCCGCATCTACCGGGATGCTGGTCAATAAGGCTCTGATTTCAGGTAAGGGGCGTTTAAGCCGCGTTTCTGCGCTGTGCAACGCTCGCCATGCATCTTTAAGCTGCGCAAGACGAAAACTGATCGCTGTATCAAACATGCGTTGTACCAGTTGCTGACGCTTCAGGATCAGACGGTAGTTCAGCGGCGGCTGGGCCATCAAACGCTGTTGTTGCGCGGCGCGAGGATTCTCGGCGCTAAGCGGTGTGACTGGATACTTACCGGTATTCGCGTCAGCCAGTATCCTTTGCCCTTTTGGGCTTAATAAGTAATGAATAAAAGCACGCGCTTCGTCTGCGTGACGGCTGTTTTTCAGCACCGCGACGTAAGTGGGCGACACCGCAGAATGCGGGAAATAGGTAAAAGCGAGATTAGGGTCGTTGAGTAGCAAATTAGCATAGTTATCAATGACCGGCCCGGCAACGCCAAGCCCGCTTTTGATTTTATCCGCTACGCCGAAACTGCGGGAGGAAATCGTGACCAGATTGCCCGAGATTGCCAGCAGCGTCGCCCATCCTACCGTCCAACCTTTTTGCTGCAACAGCGACTCTACCATCAAATGATTTGTGTCTGAGCGCGACGGACTGCTCATTAATAGAGCGCCCTGGTAACTGGGCAGGCTCATATCCTGCCAGTCAGCAGGCGGCGGAAGATGGCGCGCAGCGAGCGCTGAACGGTTGAGCAATAGTCCAAAACCGGACACCGCTACCGCCACTGAAGTTGAGCGGATAGAACGCGGCACCAGCTTCTGGCTGGCGGCAGGAGCGCTATCAAATAGCGCCAGCTTTTGGTGCTCCTGAAGGTGTTGCAACAGCATGGGGGATGACGTCAGGATCAGATCGACATTTTCCGCATTCGCCGTATCAAGTAATTGTTCTAAAGAACCGCTGGTGCGGTTGAGCGTACGAATCATGACGGAACCCGGCTCCGTCTGCCAACGCTGGATAATCCAGGCGGTCGCACTGGGTGAAAAGGTCGTTGCCATCACCAGCTCGCGGCTGTGCGCCTGGCAAGAACCGAACATCGCCGCCAGCCACAGCGTAAAACCACCCACTCTGGCGAAACGACCACAGCATGAGAAAAGTCGATTTGTGATCCCGTTCATAAATATCGATATCACATAAAGAAAACGTTGAGACAAAACTTACCCTTTTATTTCTGTTGGCATTCAGAACAGCGTTATTTGAATAATAACGGGGCCGTTACCCGAAAACATCAATAAAGCGTATCAGATCACTGGCAGCAAATTTGTTAATATCCGCACAGGATAACGATTAAAGCGGTTATGCCGATAATTAAAGTATCACCTCACTCTTTAAGATGGGTCAAAAATAACCTTTAAATTCACTTAATTGAGTCAATTTTGACACATTTTCTCGACTTGAATTTTATTGTCATTCCTTTCACTCTACCGACAAAACCTCCTGATGTTCATCTCACTATAAAATACAGGTGACTCCATGTTAACAATATTAAAAACAGGACAATCGGCGCATAAAGTCCCACCGGAAAAAGTCCAGGCTACGTATGGTCGATATCGTATGCAGGCATTGTTAAGCGTATTTCTGGGATATCTTGCTTACTATATAGTCAGAAACAATTTCACATTATCGACGCCTTATTTAAAAGAGCAACTGGATCTTAGCGCTACGCAAATTGGCCTGCTAAGTAGCTGTATGCTTATTGCTTACGGAATCAGTAAAGGCGTGATGAGCAGTCTGGCGGATAAAGCCAGCCCGAAAGTCTTCATGGCGTGCGGTCTGGTACTCTGCGCGATTGTTAACGTCGGACTGGGGTTCAGTAGCGCATTCTGGATATTTGCCGCTCTGGTGGTCTTCAATGGCCTTTTTCAGGGCATGGGCGTCGGCCCCTCTTTTATTACCATTGCAAACTGGTTCCCTCGTCGGGAGCGCGGACGCGTAGGCGCCTTCTGGAATATCTCGCATAACGTTGGCGGCGGGATCGTCGCGCCTATCGTCGGTGCGGCTTTTGCGATATTGGGCAACGAACACTGGCAAAGCGCCAGTTATATCGTTCCGGCCTGCGTCGCCGTCGTTTTTGCCTTAATTGTTCTGGTATTGGGAAAAGGTTCGCCGCGCGAAGAAGGTCTTCCCTCACTGGAACAGATGATGCCGGAAGAAAAAGTCGTACTGAAAACGAAGAATACGACGAAAGCGCCGGAAAATATGAGCGCATGGCAAATCTTCTGTACTTATGTACTGCGCAATAAAAATGCCTGGTATATTTCGCTAGTGGATGTCTTCGTCTATATGGTGCGGTTTGGCATGATTAGCTGGCTGCCTATCTATCTGTTAACGGTAAAACATTTTTCGAAAGAACAGATGAGCGTCGCGTTTCTCTTTTTCGAGTGGGCGGCGATTCCCTCCACGCTACTGGCGGGTTGGCTGTCAGATAAACTGTTTAAAGGCCGCAGAATGCCATTAGCCATGATTTGCATGGCGCTGATTTTTGTCTGTCTGATCGGATACTGGAAAAGTGAATCTTTGCTGATGGTAACGATTTTCGCCGCCATTGTAGGTTGCCTGATTTACGTCCCGCAGTTCCTCGCGTCCGTACAGACGATGGAGATAGTCCCCAGCTTTGCCGTAGGTTCCGCCGTCGGATTACGTGGGTTCATGAGCTATATTTTCGGCGCCTCGTTGGGCACCAGCCTGTTTGGCGTGATGGTGGACAGGCTTGGCTGGTACGGCGGATTTTACCTTCTGATGGGCGGTATCGTATGCTGCATTCTATTCTGTTATCTTTCCCATCGCGGTGCGCTGGAACTGGAACGGCAGCGCCAGAATGCGTTACATAATCAGGACTCGCTGCAGCTTGCGGACGCACAATAAACGATTAGCCTTCCCGGGGAAAGAGGCGCCGACGTTATCGGCGCTATCTATTCACTGACACTATGTATGCTAACGCTTGCCGTATCCCACCATAAAGCGAATGATTAACCCACATGCCGGTGCGAGAAAGAGCAATAGTCCGCTAACGATTTCATCGCCATCTTGCAGCCATACATTGAGTAAATAAATCAGTGCGGCAAGGATAACCATTCCAGTAAAAGAAGAAACCGCAGAAAAAGCCCCCATCACCTGACCAATATAGCAACTCACGGCAAGTATACTTATAGCAAGAAATGTCCATAAATAGATCATCTATAATACCTCCTGTCTGTGGCAAGGCTTCCCTATAGCCTTACGGTCCCTATCATTCCTCCTAAGATAAACCTTATTAGCAAGTCATTTCCATAACATTTATCTCACATTTTATTTTTCTAATCATTTTCAATAACCTTCGTCCGAAATAAAATTAGTACTTTAAAAACAAATAATTAAAAATGGTTATCCGCTTTTTTTTGTTACCGGAGAAATATTTACGCTTCTTGATAAAGAATTGCTGGGCGACAGCAAATATCTGATGGTACATTAACCAGCCTGGCGTTCATGCCCTCGTGGTTTAGTACTGACTTAGTTTTACACTCCTTACGGGAACCATTGTCGTACATGATGGCCTAACTATACACAAAATCATTCAAGTTGCGGCAAGCGAACCCATCCCGATGAGCTTACTCAAGTAAGTGATTCAGGTGGGCGACAAATCTATCGGAACAGATTTGAACGTCACACAGCGACGGCCCTTAAAGGCGAGTCTCATGGATGAGACGAGTGACTCAGCAGCCAACACAGTGGCAGCTTGAAAGATGACGTGTATTTCAGAGTGTACCGCTGTGGATAATGACTCTTCTGCGATACATTGTTTTCGTATCTACAGAAGGTATTTTATGTTTCCTCAAAGCAAATTTTCACGCGCGTTTTTGCATCCGCGCTACTGGCTGACGTGGTTTGGCCTCGCTGTCCTCTGGTTACTGGTGCAACTTCCCTACCCGGTTTTGCGTTTTCTGGGCACCCGCACCGGTAAGCTGGCGCGCCCCTTCCTGAAGCGGCGTGAGTCGATCGCCCAGAAAAATATTGAACTCTGTTTTCCGACACTCTCCCGGGAAGAAAGGGAAAAACTGATCGCCGAGAATTTCCACTCGCTTGGCATGGCGTTGCTTGAAACGGGCATGGCCTGGTTCTGGCCTGACAGCCGGGTTCGAAAATGGTTTGACGTGGACGGGCTGGACAACCTTACCCGCGCGCAGGCGCAAAATCGCGGCGTAATGGTCGTTGGCGTGCATTTTATGTCGCTGGAGTTGGGAGGCCGGGTGATGGGTCTCTGTCAACCGATGATGGCCACCTATCGTCCGCATAACAATCCGCTCATGGAGTGGGTGCAGACGCGCGGTCGTATGCGCTCAAATAAAGCGATGATCGGCAGAAACAACCTACGCGGCATTGTGGGCGCGCTGAAAAAAGGGGAAGCCGTTTGGTTTGCTCCCGACCAGGACTACGGTCCTAAAGGTAGCTCCTTTGCGCCGTTTTTCGCGGTTGAAAACGTCGCCACCACCAACGGCACCTATGTACTGTCAAGGTTGTCTGGCGCCGCCATGTTGACCGTTACAATGGTGAGAAAAACCGATAACTCGGGTTATCGTCTGTATATTACCCCTGAAATGGAAGGTTACCCGGCAGATGAAAACCAGGCCGCTGCCTATATGAATAAAATTATTGAGAAAGAGATCATGCGCGCCCCGGAGCAATATCTCTGGATTCATCGCCGTTTCAAGACTCGCCCGCGAGGAGAAGCGTCACTCTATATCTGAAAAAGGCCGCAAGGCCTTTTATTTTGTCATTTCGCATTGCCATAATATTCATTCCGTAAATTATTCATTCCTGCTTTTAGCGATAAGCCTCCTGTTTACAGGAGGTTTTTTAATGTGTTGGCAGCTTCGCTCAATAGCGATTTATCACTGTCAGAAATCAAACTGTCGCCGATTCACGACACCTGTAAGTTACTAAAAGTAAATAAGAAAATGCCTCTTGTCTCACCTCATTTTTAGGCGTACATTAGCGCCGTCTGGAGCGATGGCGCGCAGAATTCTGAGGTGATGCAGGCAGTCGAAACACGAATAATTCTCAATTTCGTATTGTCCGGTGTCAACTCTCTATAATCAGGTAAGTGTAAGTTCATTTAGGCGTACGACAGGTACGCGGAGAGATGAAACGTGAAATATTTCTTTATGGGCATTTCATTTATGGTCATCGTTTGGGCCGGTACTTTCGCCCTGATGATTTAAAAGTACAATGCAGAGAAAAACAGGAGCCATGAGGCTCCTGTTTGCGTTTCTACTCCGTACGCGCTTCAACAGGCTTCGGATGTACCGACAGCACACTATCGGCGCGGAACATCGCTTTAATCCCTCTGACGGCCTGGCGAATACGATCGCGATTCTCTATTAATGCGAAGCGTACATGGGTGTCGCCATAATCACCAAAGCCTATCCCTGGAGAAACGCAAACCTTCGCCTCATTCAGCAGCTTCTTGGCAAATTCAAGCGACCCCATCGCCGCATATTGCTCCGGGATTTTCGCCCAGACGTACATTGAGGCTTTCGGCATTTCAACCATCCAGCCCGCTTCATGCAGTCCCTTCACCAGCACATCGCGACGACGTTTATACTGCTCGGCGATATCGCGCACGCACTGCTGATCGCCTTCCAGAGCGGCGATAGCCGCTACCTGAAGCGGGGTAAAGGTACCATAATCGTGATAACTTTTTATGCGCGCCAGCGCGCTGACCAGGGTTTTATTGCCCACCATAAACCCAATACGCCAGCCCGCCATATTATAGCTTTTCGACAGAGTGAAAAATTCGACCGCCACGTCGCGCGCGCCGGGCACCTGCATAATCGATGGCGCTTTCCAGCCGTCGTATACGATATCGGCATACGCCAGATCGTGCACTACCAGCACATCATAACGTTTGGCCAGAGCAACTACTTTTTCAAAAAATTCTAGTTCGACGCACTGGGCCGTAGGGTTAGACGGAAAACCCAAAATCATCATTTTCGGTTTCGGATAACTTTCGCGGATAGCGCGCTCCAGCTCGTTGAAGAAATCCACTCCCTCTACCAACGGAACCGAACGCACCTGCGCCCCGGCGATAACGGCGCCATAAATATGAATCGGATAACTGGGGTTCGGCACCAGTACCGTATCGCCATGATCCAGCGTCGCCAGCATTAAATGCGCCAGTCCCTCTTTGGAACCAATGGTCACAATCGCTTCAGTTTCCGGATCGATATCGACATCATAACGTTCCTGATACCAGTGAGAAATCGCGCGGCGTAAACGCGGTATGCCGCGAGACGTTGAATAACCGTGCGTATCCGGACGCTGCGCGACGGTGCAAAGTTTTTCGACAATATGGGGAGGGGTTGCGCCATCAGGATTGCCCATACTGAAATCAATAATATCTTCGCCGCGCCGACGCGCAGCCATTTTGAGTTCAGCGGTGATGTTAAAAACATAGGGCGGAAGGCGATCGATACGCGTAAAGCGACGTTCAGGGCGGAAGTCAGCCATAATATCCTCAGATTAACGTTAGCGCCCGGACCGTCCGAGCGACGCGGCCACGATGGTGGCTCCTTTAGAAAATAGCCTGAAAATTTTCTTCCTGTCGAGAGGATAATGAAAATATTTTTTAGCGGCGCAAAAGAGGAACAACAATAAAAATTCATCTTTTTAGCTTGTCAGTTATAGCACTCAACAAACCATTTTATTAACAAACTGATATCACAGGAGTTACCTGATGCGATGTAGCCGACGAGAATTTCCCGTTAATAAACCTTATCTTCAATAATCCCCTTTTGATTTTATGGTTTTTCCTCTTTAATCACATCTCTTATTAACAATAATGTTATTCAATCATGCCGTATTGCAGCGTTTTTCAGGTACATTTACCGGAAAATAGGGAGCATTTCCGGCAATCTGACGCGGTGAAACCGTAAATAAGGCAGCGAACCGGGTACGTACAGTAAAATAAATCCCTGTTTTCGCCTCGATGATCGCCATGACGTTATGACTCAACGCGCTGGTGTTTGCTCTTTCGCTCAGCAAGCGTAAAGTGAAATAATTCAGACAGTTGAAGTATTCATGCACAGGAACGGCAATGAAAAAAACAGACTTACCGGCAGACCAACAGTTTTTTGCCGATCTGTTTAGCGGTCTGGTACTTAACCCACACCGATTAGGACGCGTATGGTTTGCCAGCCAACCACCCTCCTTGCCCTCCGGCAGCTTATGTATCGACCTGCCCCGGCTGGATATCGTGCTGCGCGGAGAATATGGCAATCAACTGGAAAAAACGCAGCGTTGGCTGACGGAAGGCGAAATGTTGTTTATCCCTGCCCGTGCGGCGAACCTGGCGGTTAGCGACAAACCGGTAATGCTGCTTAGTCTGGTATTCGCGCCCTCCTGGCTGGGTTTATCGTTTTATGAAAATCGTACAGCATCGCTTTTACGTCCGACGCGCCGTATCGAATTGCCGCACCTGCAACGCGGCGAAGGCGAGGCAATGCTGACCGCGCTTACCCATTTAAGCCGTTCGCCTCAGGAGCAAAATATTATTCAGCCGCTGGTGCTCAGCCTCCTGCATTTGTGCCGGAACGTGGTGAATACGCGCCCCGATATCTGCCGTCCACGCACTGAGTTTCTCTATCACAGTATCTGTAATTGGGTACAGGATAACTACGCCCAGCCGTTAAGTAGAGAAAGCGTTGCACAGTTCTTTAATATCACCGCCAACCACCTGTCCAGGCTATTTACTCAACATGGCACAATGAGTTTTGTGGAGTATGTTCGCTGGGTGCGAATGGCGAAAGCGCGTATTATGTTGCAGAAATACCACTTGCCAATTAACGAAGTCGCGCTGCGTTGCGGGTATCAGGATAGCGATTATTTTTGCCGTCTGTTCCGACGTCAGTTTGGCCTGACACCAGGGGATTACAGCGCGCGGTTTCAGTAACAAACCGCTCGCCCGATGGCGAGCGTAAACGCCTTATCCGGCCTACCATCACCCGCGGCGTAGGCCTGATAAGCGCAGCGCCATCAGGCGGTTACCCCATGCCCATGCTAAAACGTTAACTCCGCCTCCAGCAACGCCAGAATACTGTCGGCATCATTGGCGGCAAACAGCGACTGACGGAAGTTTTTATTCACCAGCTTACGGGCGAGCTGTGAAAAAACCTTCACATGATTTATCCCTTCATCCGCCCCAAGCGTCAGCATAATCACCAACTCTACGTCACCCATCTCCGACTGCCAGTCTACGGGCTGTGCGAGACGCGCAATACTGATCGACGAGTGGCGAATCCATTGCGATTTGGTATGGGGGATCGCCACGCCAAAACCGACGGCGGTGGTTACAATCTCTTCACGCTGCCAGACATCCTCTTCCAGTTCAAACGGATGTTCGGTACGCCCGTTAACGCCAATATTACCGCACAGAAACTGGATAACCTGTTCCTTATTACTGAGCGGCTCGCCGACAAAGATATTTTCCAGCGCCAACAGCGGACGCACCTCTTTTTCCGGCGCGAACTGATTCAGTAGCGCTTCTATCTCCTGGGCGCTGCGGCACTCGCAAGCCTGACTTGCCAGCGCCTGACACGCCAGGCTGTCCAGATGACGTAGCTGACTTTTCACCGCCGGGATACGTGGACTGCTCATACTTAGCTCATCCAGCCCCAGTCCCAAAAGTAGTGGTAAATAGCGGCTTTCTCCGCCCAGTTCGCCGCAAATGCCGACCCATTTACCTCGCTCATGGGCAACATGGATAATCTGCCGCAGCATGCGTAAAAACGATGGCGTAATGGGGTTATACAGCGGCGAGACGCGCGGATTATTACGATCGACCGCGTACAGATATTGCGTCATATCGTTCGAACCGATGCTAAAGAAATCCACCTCATCGCAGAAATGATCGATGATGTAACAGACCGATGGCACCTCAACCATAATCCCCAACGGAATATCCTGCGCGTGACGTAGCCTTTCCCCTTTCAGCTCCGCAATCGCCTTTTTCAGCTCACTTTTTACCCATAAAATCTGGTCAAGACTATGCACCATCGGAATCATCAACTGCGCATGACCGAAAACAGCGGCCCGCAAAATTGCGCGAAGCTGGGTGCGAAAAAGTCCGGCAAACTCAGGGTAGATGCGCACCGCACGGTAGCCAAGAAAAGGGTTCTCTTCCTGCGGAATATTGAGGTAGCGGATATTTTTATCGCCGCCAATATCCATGGTGCGGAAAATCACAGGCTTTTCGTCCGCCGCCAGCAAAACCTGTTGGTAGGCTTCAAACTGCTCCTGCTCATCCGGTGCGCTGTCGCGATCCATAAACAGCATTTCGGTACGAAACAGGCCAATGCCTTCCGCGCCGTTGGAAAACGCGCCTGGGGCCTCCAGCGCGGTGCCAATATTCGCCGCAATATCGATACGCTGGTTGTCCTGTGTACAGGCAAGCAACGCCGCATCGCACGCCTGCCGCTGTTGCCGTTTATCTGCCAGCTTCTGCGCCACGGCATAATAGCCGCGCACCGAGGTATCCGGACTAATCGCCAGTACGCCGCACTGCGCGTCCAGCACCGCAGGCCGGGTCGCATAACGACCAATGGCCTCGGCAGAGAGCCCGCTAAGCGCCGGGATCGCGGAGGCGCGCGCCAGAATCAAAGTATGTGACGTCCGCCCGGTCTTTTCCAGGATCATGCCGGACAGATACTGTAAATCGAGGCTTAAAAACTGGCTGGGCGTTAAGTCTTCCGCCACCAGAATGGTAGGACGCGTTAGCACCAGCGCATTACGCGGCTGTTTTTCAGGCCAGGTAATGTGCAACAACCGCTCGGTGATATCGCGAATATCGCTCACCCGCTCGCGCAGATAATCGCTTGCCGAGGCCGAAAGCTGGCTACAAACCTGCTCCATATTAGCAATAATCGCCGCTCCCAGCGCCAGATGGCGTTCAACCATTAAGCGGCGAATGTTACCCACAAACTCATCATCCTGAATCAGCGACAGATGAGCGCTTAAAATGGTCTTACTCTCGCCGTCACGCTCGCGAAGCTGTTGATTAAGCTGTTCCGCCAGCGTCGCCAGGCTATTTTCAAGACGGGTAAGATCTTCAGCGCTCGCAGGAATAGTACGGTAGCCCTCCAGATTATCGCTCTGCCACGGCGTCAGAATCCCCTCGCCCACGCCGCTTGCCAGCACATCGCCGTACAGCAAATCCGGGTTCAGGCGAAGCAGAGATCGCGGCAGCGGATGCGTCGCCAGTTCAGCAGGCCCCGGCTGAACGCTATCGCTGTCGATAAAATGGTGCGCAAGCCAGGCCTCCAGCGATCGCTTAGCCTGTTCTTCGTCACGCCCGCTAATATTCAGAACGCAGCTATCATTGAACAGCGTACTGGTGCCAATAAGCGCCAGCGAACTTTTCGCATCCGCCCGCGTATTCTGGCGATGATTAATAAAAGTGATGTCACTTTGCCACTGGCTGCACTGTTCTTTCAGCTCCCACGCGGGACGCGCATGAATACCGTTAGGTAGCGGGCAGAGAAATTCAATCGTTAACATAACTACTCCTTTAGCGCGAAATCAGCACCTGAAATCCATCAGGTGAGCCACAGTATCGCGCGTAAAACCGGTAATCAGCGCCGACAGCAACTGCTGCGTTTGCAGAATGTCGCGACAGTCGGCAATCGAGGCGGCGCAATGTCCGTGGCGGGTTGCCGGACCAAGCACCACCGTCGGGATGCCCGTTCCGCTAAGATGCACCGCCCCGCCGTCTGTTCCGCCGTTGCTGAACATATCCAACTGTAGCGGTATTCCCGCTTGCGCTGCGATGCTCTCAATCCAGGCGGTTAGTTTTGACGGCGCAATCAGCGATTTATCGCTCAGCACCAGCATCGGTCCCTTACCGATTTGCCGATGATTTGCCGCGCCATAATCAAAATTTTTCGCCCAACAGGCGGTATCCAGTACGATGGCTAAATCCGGCGCAACGACGCGGGCCGCCGTTTGACCTCCGCGTAATCCCACCTCTTCGCTGGAGCTGGCCGCCAGCCAGATTTCCGTCGGTAATTCCACATCGTGCCATTCACGCAGCAACGCTATCAACAGATAGCAACCGAGCCGATCATCAAAGGCTTTACCCATCACCCGCTGATGCGGCAACACCTGAAACGCACTATCAAAGGTCACACGATCGCCGGGACGAATCCCCGCCTGTATCACCTCGTCATAAGAACGCGCGCCAATATCGACCCGCAGTCCGCTCACCTCATTACCGCTGCGCTCGCCATCAAGCAGGCCGGGAATTTTGCATTCCTCCCGCGTGGTGATGCGGACCGGCTGGAGCTGACGCGCCGCCATCCGCACATTGCCCACCGGCAACACATCAATCGCCCCCTCGCCGGAGATACTGCGCACCATAAATCCCACTTCATCCATGTGCGCGCAGATCATGACTTTCGGGCCATCCGAGGCATTAAGCCGGATCAGTACCGATCCTAAGCCATCGAAGCGCACCTCTTTATGCAGGCGATCCGCTTCGTCGAGTAAGATCTGGCGAACCTCCTGTTCTGACGCGGCGATCGCATCCGCCTCGCACAGCGCTTTCAGTAGCGATAAATCCATCATGCGGCTCCTGTCAGTAATACGGTTTTCGGCATGGAATAGAGCACTTCCGCGCCTTCCGGCGTGACCAGTACAACATCTTCGATGCGTACCCCGCCCTGCTCCGGCAGATAAATGCCCGGCTCCACGGTCAGTAACATTCCCGGTGCGAGTACTGTGTGGTCATCAGGCGAAAAGCGTGGATCTTCATGTACCTCAATGCCGATAGAATGGCCGGTGTTATGGACGAAAAACTCGCCATATCCCGCCCGGTCGATAACGTCGCGCGCGGCGGCATCCACCGTCAGACAGCGCGCGCCAGGACGAATAGCCGCAATGGCGGCAAGCTGCGCCTCAAGGACAATGTGATAGACGGGAAACAGCGGATGCTCCTGCGGCGCGCCCGCGCCGGGCACCAGAAAAGTTCGGGTCATATCGGAACAATATCCCTGATACAGCGCGCCGAAATCGAGAGTTATCCATTCCCCCGCCGCCACGATTTTATCGCTGGCTTTACCGTGCGGCAGCGCGCCGCGCCAGCCGCTGGCAATAATCGTATCGAAGGAGGCTTTCTCCGCGCCGCGCTGGCGCATAAACCACTCCAGTTCAGCGGCGATTTCCCGCTCGCTCTGGCCTGGCGCGATAAAGCGGCGAATGTGTTCCGCCCCCGCATCAGCAATGCGACACGCTTCACGAATACGGTCGATTTCCATCGCCGTTTTAATACGCCGCAGCACGTCAATGGAGACGCTGATCATGGTTGCCCGCAGTTCCGTCTGCCAGCGACGCGCCGTCTGCCAACTGACCTGCGCGCCTTCAAAGCCGACCGTTTGCAGATTTTCCGCAGCGATAATCTGATTCACCAGTGACGTCAGCGTCTGTTGCCCGCCGAGCAGATGTATGCAATATCCGTTTGCACGCGCTTTCACATCGGCGTAATAACGGGCATCAACCATAATATGCGCATGTTGGCGGCTGATCAGGACAAATCCTGAGCTGCTGGAAATGCCCAGATACGGCTGCTTGTTCGGGCGTGAGGAGATCAGTACCGCATCTAATTGGCGCTCGGTGAGCCATTGGCGAAGCGATGTCAGTCGCGTCATGTTATCGGTCCTTATTTCACAGGCTTTCAATCAGCAATTTACCCCGGCGGTACATCATATGGCGCAAGAAGACCACCATCAGCGCCGTAATGACCGCGCCCAGTAAAATGCCCGCGATATAGACGCCGAGATGGCTTACCAGCGGCCACGCCCAGATTGCCGACTCAGGGAACCATTGCACCGCGCCCAGCCAGACGGCGAACGTCGAACCCACGATGGCGCCGACCATGTAAGACGGGATGGCGGTGATCGGGCTTTCCAGCGCAAATGGAATCGCCCCTTCGCTGATCCCCATAAATGCCAGGAACATCGCCGTTTTACCCTGCGGATAAAGCTGCGCGCTGAACAGACGTTTACCGGTCAGACGACGGTCGAGCAGTGTCGCCAGCCCCAGACCAATCGGCGGGATGACAATCGCGATGGAACGCGCCGTCACCGGCAACACATGGTCAGTGGTAAAACTGAAGGCAACAAATCCTGCGGCTTTGTTAATAGGGCCGCCGAGGTCGATGGCAGTCGCGGCGGCGATTCCCATCGCGTACATTAATGCCCCCTTTTCACCCGCCGCGGTGAGTAACGTGCGAATTCCGCCATTGATCCAGCCGCCAAAGGGCGTAATCACGTAGTACATCGCCAGCATCACAAAAATGGCGGAGAGAATCGGCAGCAAAAAGGTGGTCTTAAAGGCCAGCAGAAAGTCAGGCAACTGGATTTTTTGGTTCATCCACTTCACCAGATATCCCGCGACGATAGAAATAATCAGCGCGCCGATAAAGGTTGACGGGACTGGCGCGGCAGTCACCCAATGCAGGCTGGCCGGATCAAAATTCAGCACCTGCGTTGGCTGAGTGGACATCAAACCGCCGATAAAACCGGCCGGAAACGCCAGTTTGCCGCCGATAGAGTTCGCCACAAAAGCGGCGAACATGGGGATGGCGAAACCAAACAACACGCCGCCGAAAGATTGCGATAGCCAGGCAAACTTCAATAAGGAGAGGTTAAAACCAGCGAATTTACCGCTGTTCAACGCGTCCAGGATGCCGGTATCGGCGGGAATTTCCAGCCAGCTATAGGCAATCAACTGCGAGAAAGCGAGGATCACCCCGCCCATAATTAACGTCGGCACCATACGCGAAATACCGGACATGATGTGCTGCGGTAACTCGCCCCAAAAACTGTTGCGGGAGGCCTCGGTTTTTTTAATTGTCGCTGCCGCACCGGATGCGCCGGGCACAACAGTCGCACTGCGTTTTTTAATGGCCATATCAGTATCCCTATCGAGCATTACCGTTGATCGGCGGCAATCATCGCTTCAATTTCTTTGATAATGCCCGCGGCATTTTTAATGGCATCCTGAAGCGTTATCTCGTATACGTCGCGAGATTCAAAACGCTCGTTATCTTCCGGCGTTATTGCTACGGAATGGATAATTAACGTCGCTTCGGCAATGTCCTGCGCCGTGAGACGGTTTTGAATACCATCAGCGCCCTGGGTTTCGATTTTGACTTCGTATCCCGCTTCTACCGCGGCCTCTTCCAGCGCCTGCGCCGCCATAAAGGTGTGAGCCAGCCCCATCGGACACGCGCAAACGGCAATCAGTTTTTTAGTCATAACGTTTTCCTCGT
Organism: Salmonella enterica subsp. diarizonae; assembly: GCF_008692785.1. Classification (GTDB taxonomy): domain Bacteria; phylum Pseudomonadota; class Gammaproteobacteria; order Enterobacterales; family Enterobacteriaceae; genus Salmonella; species Salmonella diarizonae. Next base: position 201,812 of record NZ_VXJV01000007.1, on the reverse strand, counting down.
AATAGTTAACGAGTGAAATTATGACGGTGAGAAGCCTACGATTGTTACCAGATGAATAATGCTTTTACTGGATAAATAATTCCGCTAAGCAGAAATGTGACGCGTGTCGGCATGGCATGTAACAGGCGAAAAAAAACCGCGTGAGAAACGCGGTTTGGAGACTGATAATAGAATTCTTAATTGCTTGATGGCGCTGCGCTTATCAGGCCTACAGATGACACGCTTTTGTAGGCCAGATAAGGCGGTTACGCCGCCATCCGGCGAGACCCATCAGGCTTATAGAATATGGCCTAGTGTCTGACGCAGATGCGCGCCGGAGCCTAACAAGCCGGGATTATCATGGACAATCAGATAGACCGGAATACCGTGTACATAATCTTTAAAGCGGCCTTTATCTTCAAAACCACCACGGAAGCCAGACGCTTTAAAAAACTCCAGGAAACGCGGGACAATGCCGCCAGCGATATAAACGCCGCCAAATGTCCCCATGGTTAACGCCAGATCGCCGCCAAATCGTCCCATAATGACGCAAAAGAGCGACAACGCGCGGCGACAATCGATACAACTATCCGCCAGGGCGCGCGCGGTAATATCTTTCGGGCGCAAATTTTCCGGCAGACGGTTATCGGACTTAACAATCGCCCGGTAAAGATTCACCAGCCCCGGGCCAGACAACACGCGCTCGGCGGAAACGTGACCAATTTCGGCGCGCAGTATTTCCAGAATCATGGCTTCTTCTTCGCTGTTAGGCGCAAAATCGACATGCCCGCCTTCGCCCGGAAGGCTAATCCAGCGCTTATCCACATGTACCAGATGCGCCACGCCCAGCCCGGTTCCCGCGCCATACACCGCAATGGGTTTGCCGTCTATCGGTTCGCCGCCGCCGAACTGAATTAAATGCTCTTTTTTCAGCATCGGGATCGCCATCGACACGGCGGTGAAATCGTTGATGATTTCCAGATGACTAAAGCCGAGATTTTTTTTCATTTCCGCAATAGAAAAAGCCCAGGTATGGTTTGTCATCGCCACCCAGTCGCCGGTAATCGGACAGGCTATGGCGATACAACCATCTTCCACGCTGACGCTATGCTCATCGAGGTAAACGCGCACCACAACCTCAAGGCTGGGATAGTCCAGACCGGAATACGTTTTGGCCTGCGAGATTTCTCCACTGGCGATATCACACAGGGCAAGACGCGCATTCGTGCCGCCTACATCTCCTACTAAAGCATACTTTGTCATTCTTCTACTGCTCCGCTAAAGTCAAAATAAGTCTTTGTCACACTGTAAATTCATGGGGGCATAACAACAACGGCCATCAGGCTGACTGCCTATAAATATAGATCTTCATCACAGAATTACTTTCTTGTTTCAGCACCAATTGCAGCAATGCCGTCGGGCAGGCTGTGCAAAATAGGTATACGACCCCGTGTAAGGAAGAGATTATGTTCCACCCGCGTGCCCGAACGATGCTGCTGCTGTCGCTCCCTGCACTGATTATTGGCGTAGCGTCAAGCCTGGTTTTAATCGCCGCGATGAAAGTCGCGTCAGTTTTTCAGCAATTTCTTTGGCAACGGCTGCCCGCCAGCATCGGAATCGCTTATGATTCGCCGTTCTGGATAGTGGGTATGCTCACGCTAACCGGGATCGTGGTGGGTTTGATTATCCGTTATAGTCCAGGACACGCTGGCCCCGATCCGGCCATTGAGCCGTTAATCAGTATGCCGATCTCGCCATCTGCGCTGCCCGGATTGCTTCTCGCCTTAATCATCGGCCTTGCCGGTGGCGTAAGCCTGGGGCCGGAGCATCCGATAATGACAATAAATATCGCGCTGGCGGTGGCTTTCGGCTCCCGCCTGTTTCCGCGTATCACGGCGTTAGACTGGACGATTCTGGCCTCGGCCGGTACCATCGGCGCGCTGTTCGGCACGCCCGTCGCCGCGGCGCTGATTTTTTCGCAAACGCTTAGCGGCTCTAACGATGTTCCCATGTGGGATCGCCTGTTTGCGCCGTTAATGGCGGCAGCGGCGGGGTCACTCACTACCAGCCTGTTCTTTCATCCGCATTTTTCGTTACCCATCGCCCATTACACGCAGATGCGACTGATGGACATTGCCAGCGGAGCGATCGTCGCGGCGATCGCCATTGCCGCAGGGATGGTCGCCGTCTGGTGCCTTCCGCGTCTGCATGAGTTACTGCACCGGCTGAAAAATCCGGTCCTGATTCTCGGTATTGGCGGTTTTATACTGGGTATCCTGGGCGTCATTGGCGGGCCGCTTACCCTGTTTAAAGGACTGGACGAAATGCAACAAATGGCGTTTAGCCAGACGCTGGGCACGGGAGATTATTTTACCTTAGCCATTGTCAAACTCGCCGCGCTGGTCATCGCGGCGGCGAGCGGTTTTCGCGGCGGGCGCATTTTTCCGGCCGTGTTTATCGGCGCGGCGCTAGGACTCATGCTCCATGCCCATGTTGAGACCGTGCCCGCGGCGATTACCGTCTCCTGTGCGATTCTTGGCTTAGTGCTGGTGGTGACGCGCGACGGCTGGCTCAGTCTGTTTATGGCTGCTGTCGTCGTACCAGATACCAATCTACTGCCGCTGCTCTGCATTGTGATGCTCCCCGCCTGGCTATTGCTGGCGGGAAAACCGTTGCTGGCCGCCAACCGTCACGAACCCTAATCCGGCGCAGCGGGGGCCATTATCCCCCGTTGCGGGCTTCCAGCGCCCGGGTCACGGTACGCAGTAATTCCGGCAGATCGGCTTTTGGCAACATCACTTCAATAAATGACAAACGTTGTGGGCGCACCAGCCGTTCGAGGACCTCTGCCAGTTGAATAGCCTGCGTCACCCGCCAGCACTCCGCCTGTTGCGCCGCGTTTAGCGCCTGTGGTATCTGCGTCCAGTTCCAGCTCGCGATGTCATTATACCGCTGGGCCGCGCCGTGAATGGCGCGCTCTACGGTATAGCCGTCATTGTTGAGCAGCAGGATGAGTGGCGCCTGCCCGTCACGTAACATCGAGCCCATCTCCTGAATCGTGAGCTGCGCCGCGCCATCGCCGATAATCAGAATCACCCGCCGATCGGGGCAGGCGGTTTGTGCGCCAAACGCGGCGGGCAAGGAATAGCCGATAGATCCCCACAGCGGCTGTACCACAACTTCCGCACCATCCGGAAGCGACAGCGCGGCAGCGCCAAAGGCAGCGGTGCCCTGGTCGACAAGGAGAATATCGCCAGGTTTGAGATACTGCTGTAAGGTTTGCCAGAAGTTTTCCTGGGTCAGTTCTCCCTTATCAATCCGCACAGGCTGTCCGGCGGAACGCGGCGTCGGCGGTGCAAAAGCGCATTCAAGGCACAGTTCGCGCAGCGTAGACACCGCCTGCGCCATCGGGAGGTTGAACCAGGTTTCGCCGATGCGCGACGCGTAAGGCTGAATCTCCAGCGTGCGTTCCGCCGGCAATTGTTGGGTAAATCCGGCAGTAAGGGTATCGACAAAACGGGTGCCGACGCAGATGACCCTGTCGGCGTCCTCTATGGCCTGACGCACCTCTTTGCTGCTGGCGCCAGCGCTGTAGGTGCCAACGAAGTTCGGGTGCTGTTCATCAAAAAGCCCTTTCCCCATCAGTAGTGTCGCATGGGCGATGGGCGTTTCCGCCATCCAGCGCTGCAACAGAGGCCGTAAACCAAAGCGCCCGGCAAGAAAGTCGGCCAATAGCGCAATGCGCCGACTGTTCATCAGGCACTGACGGGCGTAGTAACGAAATGCCGTCTCCACGCCACTTTGCGTTTCATGCGCGGGCAACGTCAGCGCCTCCGTAGGCGGGATGGCCGTTTTTTTCGCCACGTCGGCGGGCAACATGATGTATCCAGGCCTGCGTGCGGCAAGCATTTCACCCAATACGCGGTCAATCTCGAAACAGGCATTCTGCTCATCCAATATTGCGCTGGCGGCAGATATCGCCTGACTCATGCGATAAAAATGACGAAAATCGCCGTCACCGAGGGTGTGGTGCATCAATTCGCCACGCTGCTGCGCAGCGCTACAGGGCGCGCCGACAATATGCAAGACCGGTACATATTCCGCGTAACTGCCCGCGATACCGTTCATAGCGCTAAGCTCTCCCACGCCAAAGGTAGTGAGTAGCGCTCCAGCGCCCGACATGCGCGCATAACCGTCCGCAGCATAAGCGGCGTTCAGCTCATTGGCGCATCCCACCCAACGCAGGGTCGGGTGGTCAATCACATGGTCAAGAAACTGCAAGTTATAATCGCCCGGTACGCCAAAAAGATGGCCAATGCCGCATCCTGCCAGTCTGTCCAGCAAATAGTCGGCCACGGTGTAGGGGTTTTGCATGACAGCGTTCCTTTTGACGTTAACATTATGTTGAGTATTAAGGAACGCTGATGGCTGTCCAGCACGACGGGCATGAAAGTCTGGAAAACAATGTTTACAGTAGCGAACAGTAAAATCCGAATACCTCCTGGCGAGTGTAACCGTATACACTATTTATTCACGTCACAGGGGGAAAGGTCATGGTTTATCAGCCCGATGAGAATCGTTATCACACAATGGAATATCGTCGCTGCGGACGCAGTGGCGTCAAACTTCCCGCCATTTCGCTGGGGTTATGGCACAACTTCGGCGATGCGACACGGGTAGAAAACAGCCGGGCGCTGCTGCAACGTGCGTTCGATCTGGGCATTACCCATTTTGATCTCGCCAATAATTATGGCCCGCCGCCGGGCTCCGCAGAATGTAATTTTGGCCGCATTCTGCAGGAAGATTTTTTACCGTGGCGCGATGAATTGGTCATCTCCACCAAAGCGGGCTACACCATGTGGGATGGCCCTTATGGTGACTGGGGCTCACGGAAGTATCTTATCGCCAGCCTCGATCAAAGCCTGAAACGTATGGGGCTGGAGTATGTCGATATCTTTTATCACCATCGCCCCGATCCCGAAACGCCGCTTAAAGAGACGATGAAAGCGTTGGATCACCTTGTCCGCCAGGGCAAAGCGTTGTACGTGGGGATCTCTAACTATCCTGCCGATCTGGCGAGACAAGCTATCGATATTCTCGAGGATCTCGGCACGCCTTGCCTGATTCATCAACCTAAATATTCGCTTTTTGAGCGTTGGGTGGAGGACGGATTACTGGCGCTGTTACAGGAAAAGGGCGTCGGCAGTATTGCGTTCTCGCCGCTGGCGGGCGGACAGCTCACTGACCGTTATCTGAATGGCATTCCGGAAGATTCCCGCGCGGCGAGCGGAAGCCGTTTCCTTAAACCAGAACAGATTACCGCCGACAAGCTGGAAAAAGTTCGCCAGTTGAATGAACTGGCTGCGCGACGGGGCCAAAAATTGTCTCAGATGGCGCTCGCCTGGGTACTGCGTAACGATAACGTTACCTCGGTGCTGATTGGCGCCAGCAAACCGTCACAAATCGAAGATGCCGTAGGAATGCTGGCAAATCGCCGTTTTTCAGCAACGGAATGTGCAGAAATTGACGCTATCCTGAACACGCGACTTTAGCAAAAAATGCTCTCCTTCATGATTTAAGAGTTAAGGCGATGAAACAAAGCTTTACTGCTTCGTAATATTGCATTAACAGGCCGGCTACGGCTCGATCGTGAAGGAGAGAAAGTATGTTCAGGTCACTGATTCTGGCGGCAGCCTTGTTGGCTTTTACACCGCTTGCCGCGAATGCGGGCGAAATCACCCTGTTGCCCTCAATAAAATTACAAATTGGCGATCGCGATGATTACGGTAACTACTGGGACGGCGGTCGCTGGCGCGACCGGGATTACTGGCACAACCATTATGAATGGCGTAAAAATCGCTGGTGGCGCCATGACAACGGCTATCATCGCGGCTGGGATAAGCGTAAAGCGTATGAACGCGGTTATCGGGAAGGCTGGCGCGATCGCGACGATCATCGCGGGCGAGGCAGGGGTCACAAGCATCACCACTAAGCCTCCTGCTGAATGACAGCCCGATGACGCCAACGCATCGGGCCTGCTATCTTTTGATCTCCTATGACAACCCCATCACCGTTCCAACCAGCAACCAGATATTCAGGGCGACGACCAGCACGACAATCATCCAGCCAATCTGTTTTACCCGCCGCGTATTCACCAGCTCGCCCATTAGCGTGGGGTTACTGGTGAAAATCAGTAGCGGCACCAGCGCCAGCGCAATACCAAAACTCAGCAGCACCTGGCTCATCACCAGAATTCGGGTAGGGTCAAGCCCCATCAAAATCACAATAAATGAGGGCAGCATGGTAATAAAACGCCGTACCCACAGCGGAATGTGAAAACGGACAAACCCTTGCATCACCACCTGCCCCGCCAGAGTTCCTACCACGGTGGAGGAAAGCCCTGCCGCTACCAGACTAAGACCAAACACCGTTGCCGCCGCATGGCTAAGCAACGGTTCCAGCGTCAGGTATGCCTGATCGAGATCGGCGATGCCGGTGTGCCCGCTAAAATGAAACGCCGCAGCGGCGGTTGCCATCATTGCCAGATTGACAAAACCGGCAATCGTCATGGCTATAGCAACATCCCATTTCGTTGCTGAATATCGCTGTTGCCGCGTTCCGCCATGCAGATGCTGCGTTAATGAAGAGTGCAAATAAATCACGTGCGGCATAATCGTCGCGCCAAGCACGCCGGCGGCTAAGAATACGGCTTCCGAATTCGGTAGCGCCGGGATAACCATTCCTTTGCCGAGCTGCGCCATATCAGGCTGAGAGAAAAACAGCTCCACTATGTAAGCGGCGGCGACAAAAAGCAGTAAACCGCCGATGACTTTTTCAAGCGGTTTTTGACCGCGGCGCTGTAACATTAAAATCAGAAACGTCGCGATACCCGTCAATACCGCGCCCTGTAATAAAGAGACGCCCAGGATCAGCTTAAAACCAATTGCCGCGCCGATAAACTCAGCTAAATCGGTGGCCATCGCGATGATTTCCGCCTGCACCCAGTAAAACCAGACCACCGGGCGCGGATAATGGTCGCGAATTTGCTCCGCCAGATTCTTGCCCGTGGCGATCCCGAGCTTTGCCGAGAGGATTTGAATCAGCATTGCCATCAGGTTCGCCCAAACCACCACCCAGAGTAGCTGATAGCCAAAGCTGGCGCCAGCCTGAATATTGGTCGCGAAGTTACCGGGATCGATATAACCAATCGCGGCAATGAACGCAGGTCCCATTAATGCGAGCCTTAGCTTGCGCGCCGCCCGTCCGCTGCTATTCTCTACGCGATTGTCAGTCATCTTTTGCCTCAAAAACATAGCCTTTGCTATGTTTCATGCTATGTTTATTGATAATGATTATCAAGTGCATTTCAATGGGTACGGGTGATTACTTTGATAGTGTGAAACGATAGACCGATACGATGACGACCTGTATCAGAACACTTTGGCTTAACATTACAAGATTAGCACACTGATATAACTTTTCATTTTCATATTCAGCACAGTAAAAGTGTATTACAGATCACTAATTTTGAATCTCGTCACAGGTCCTTATTATAGTGTGTGTTGGATCTCGTTTTCTTTACGGCTGTTGCATAGAATGTGCACGAAAATTAAACCTGCCTCATATTTGGAGCAAATATGGACCGCGTCCTTCATTTTGTCCTGGCGCTTGCCGTTGTTGCGGTACTCGCACTGCTGGTTAGCTGCGACCGTAAAAAGATTCGCATTCGTTACGTCATTCAGTTACTCGTTATCGAAGTGTTACTGGCCTGGTTCTTCCTGAACTCTGATGTTGGCCTTGGCTTCGTAAAAGGTTTCTCCGAGATGTTTGAAAAACTGCTCGGATTTGCCAACGAAGGGACAAACTTCGTCTTCGGCAGTATGAACGATCAAGGTTTGGCGTTTTTCTTCCTGAAAGTATTGTGCCCGATCGTCTTTATTTCCGCGTTGATCGGTATTCTCCAGCATATCCGCGTTCTGCCAGTAGTCATCCGCGCTATTGGTTTCCTGTTGTCCAAAGTAAACGGTATGGGCAAACTGGAGTCTTTTAACGCCGTCAGCTCGCTGATCCTGGGCCAGTCCGAGAACTTTATCGCTTATAAAGATATCCTCAGCAAAATGTCCCGTAACCGCATGTACACCATGGCGGCGACCGCAATGTCTACCGTTTCCATGTCTATTGTGGGCGCGTACATGACGATGCTGGCCCCTAAATATGTGGTCGCTGCGCTGGTTCTGAACATGTTCAGCACCTTTATCGTTCTGTCGCTGATCAACCCGTACCGCGTGGATGCCAGCGAAGAAAATATTCAGATGTCGAACCTGCATGAAGGCCAAAGTTTCTTCGAAATGCTGGGCGAGTACATTCTGGCAGGTTTTAAAGTGGCGATTATCGTCGCAGCGATGCTGATCGGCTTTATCGCGCTGATCGCGGCGCTGAACGCGCTGTTCGCAACGGTTACCGGTTGGTTCGGCTATAGCATCTCCTTCCAGGGCATTCTGGGCTACATCTTCTACCCGGTCGCGTGGGTGATGGGCGTACCTTCCAGTGAAGCGCTGCAGGTAGGAAGTATCATGGCGACCAAACTGGTTTCCAACGAATTCGTGGCGATGATGGATCTGCAAAAAATCGCCTCCACCCTCTCTCCGCGCGCTGAAGGCATTATCTCTGTCTTCCTGGTATCCTTCGCGAACTTCTCTTCCATCGGTATTATCGCGGGCGCGATTAAAGGCCTGAACGAAGAGCAAGGCAACGTGGTTTCCCGTTTTGGTCTGAAACTGGTTTACGGTTCTACGCTGGTGAGCGTACTGTCCGCCTCTATCGCGGCGCTGGTACTGTAAGCTTTAGCTTTTTAATTCAGAAACCGGGGAGCTATCCCCGGTTTTTTTATGCCGCTTATTTGCCTAACGGGCGCGGGCGGCCAATCAGATATCCCTGCAAACTGTGTACACCAAGCCGCAATAGCAGATCGCGCTGCGCAGGCGTTTCAACAAACTCAGCCACGACGCTCAACGATTTCGCTTTCGCTAAATCAGTAATTGATTTCACGATCATCGCATCCAGGGAGTCCGTCAGAATATCTTTTACGAAACAACCGTCGATTTTAATGATGTCCGCCTTGAGGCGTTTTAGCCGTTCATAGTTTGCATAACCGGTGCCGAAATCATCAATTGCGATTTTTAGGCCAAATTTACGCAGTTGGTTGATATTGTGCATACTGATTTCGGAATGAGAGAAGGCCTGTTCTTCAGTAATTTCGATGATGACCGAAGCAGGCGGGACGCCATAGCGTTTAAAGCACTGAATAATGCGCGGCGCCGTCTCTTTTTGCAGCAGCGTCAGCGGCATCAGATTAACTGAGAAACGCGCTCCCTGCTCCGCCGACGGATGCGTGGACAGCCATTGCAGAAGCGCTTCCATCACCTGCATATCAAACCGCACGCTCAGGTTAAACTGGGCGATAAGCGGAATAAACTGATTCGGCATCATGATACCGTCGTCGCATCTGAGCCGCGTCAGAATCTCGTCATACCCTTTTCCCTGCGCGTCGCGGATAGGCTGAGCATACAAAACAAGCGCGCCGCGCTCCAGCGCCTGACGGATTTTCTGCAACCGCAGCACCCGTTCGGTCGTCTGACCGGAAGCGGCTTCAATACTATGGGTCAGTGCAAGCACCCGACGATGCGAACAGGATTGCTCCGCCAGCCAGCTTAGCTGTCCTAACAACGGTTGTAAGGTTTCCTGGCGACCATCGAATGTTCCCCACGATGCGCCGTATTCCATTTCCAGGCCGGTATTGTTCCAGTAAATTTTGCGATTATTAAGCACATTGAGCATATATTGCAGGCGGGCTTCAGTCTCCGGTCCCGTCAGTACCAGCAATAACTCACTGCCCGGCAGATGGAAAATTTTCTCCTTTTCCAGCAGCAGCGGCTGCAACGCGCGAAACACCTCGCGTTCGCAATGAACGCGCATCAGCATACCGTAATGACGGCTCAGAAATTCCAGGTTTTCCATGCGTAAATAACACACGCTTTGCCCGGCATCCTGTAAAAGAAACTGCTCCAGCGCGCGCAGGTTAGGCAGTTGCGTCAACGGATCGGTCAATGCCTGCGAGTGCCATTGTCGATTCAACCATTCGCTGCGCTGGTTAATCCGCGCCATGTATAACAAACAAATACTAAAAGAAATGAGAACCGAAAGAATAAATGCCAGCGAATATTCTGATCCTACGCCCTGCAGAAAATTGCGGTTGTAGCTAAGCAGGAATAGCGCAGTGATAGCCCAGCTAAAATTCAATAGCGCATAACTGATTTTCCCCACGCCGAGGGTAAATCCAATGGACAGGACTGGCACCAGATAGCCAGCAATATACTTTGTCTCGAAAGGCGTACACAGCACCGCTAATAGCGTCGCCAGAGTTGCAAACCAGAGAAGCGTAAACAAGCGTTTTTCTTTGGCGAGATAAGGAGCGACATCCCTCCGCCAGAAAATACGAATATAGTGCGGACTGACTATCATCCGCAGCGGATAATAGAAAAAGAGGGTAAAAATAAGCGCGGCAGAAATCAGACTCAATAAATCGACAATCGAGAAAATAGCGGTGCCGATGCCAAAGAAGGTAGATATGGTCACCGGGAAAGCCAGGTAGTGCCCCGCCAGATACATACTGATTTTTATGCCGAGCGGCGTCATTAGCCCTAACCAGAAAACGCGTAGCCAGATGCCTTTGTTGGGTATTCCGTAGCGCCAGCGTGCGCCCAACTGCCAGCGTACGATAGCGCAAAACAGCAACACGGGAAACGTTTGGCAAAATAGCAGCACCAGCGCCTGTGGCAGAGGTAAATGAAAATTCCATTCATTGGTCAACATCATTCCGCCTACTATCGGCGCGACGCCGCGGCGGCCAAATAAGAACAGAACGGCAAACATGACGCAGAGCGGTAGCCAGGCCAGAAAAATATAGTTGGAATCAATTATGGCGCGGGGAGAAATGAGACGGGATACCAGAATAGCCGGAACGGTCAGGCAGAGAGCCAGTAAAAATATTTTTATATTTTTTAGTACATTATACTTATCCGGCATTGGTTTAATGCTCACATCATTATATAAGGCGCATGAATAATAAGTATATTCGTATCGTGAAGCAATCTAACAAAAGCTCATATTGACAGCAAAAGCAGTGGCAAACAAACGCACGTGAAGAACAGATCAGGCACCATAAATTCTGTGACAAAAAACAAAAACCCCCGCTTTGCAGCGAGGGTTTGAATGTTGGTGGAGCTAAGCGGGATCGAACCGCTGACCTCTTGCATGCCATGCAAGCGCTCTCCCAGCTGAGCTATAGCCCCGTAGTGCTTTTACGTATACGCCAAATTTATTGGGAGTAAATTTGGTGGAGCTAAGCGGGATCGAACCGCTGACCTCTTGCATGCCATGCAAGCGCTCTCCCAGCTGAGCTATAGCCCCACTACGTAAAGCTTGTCGAGTTGACGGGCGGCATCATATGAATTCCCTTCGCATGTGTCAACGGCAAAATGAACTTGCCGAATTCAATCGCTGAAAAAGCATTCAAATAAAAGACATTGCGGCACAACTCGCATTCAGTAGTTAAACGCGTCACGGTTTCGACTAAAATGGTGCTATAAAATGAACCACTAATTAACCCCACGACTATTCAGGGAATCGTTATGTTCAAGGAACGGATGACGCCAGAAGAACTCGCTAATCTCACCGGTTACAGCCGACAAACCATCAATAAATGGGTACGGAAAGAAGGCTGGGCGACATCGCCCAAACCCGGCGTCCAGGGCGGTAAAGCCCGTCTGGTTCATGTAAACGAACAGGTTCGTGAATATATCCGCAGCGCTGAGCGTTCGGTTGACCACCACGCAGACACATTCACGCCTGCCAGCGACGCATCGCTTGAAGCGCTGCTCATGACGCTCGCTAAAGAGATGACCTCATCCGAGCAGAAACAGTTTACCTCTCTCCTCGTTCGCGAAGGGATTACCGGTTTGTTACAACGCTTAGGGATACGCGATAGCAAATAATATGAAAAGATTACGCAGTAAAATGACCACTGAAGAGCTGGCTGAATGCCTCGGCGTGGCCAGACAAACCGTCAATCGCTGGATCAGAGAACAAAACTGGAAAACCGAAAAATTTCCCGGCGTCAAAGGCGGACGCGCAAGACTCATCCATATTGATGCCAGCGTGCGGGAATTTATTCTCAATATTCCGGCTTTTCGCAAACTGCCTGCGTTTTATCAGGCGGAAGAGGCTTTCGCAGAATATGCGAACGCGGCGCACAGTCACGCTTATCGACAAATTATTGATGCAGTTGAAAATATGTCTGCTCAGGAACAGGAAAAACTGGCGCTGTTTTTATCGCGGGAAGGTATTCGCGGATTTCTGACGCGTTTAGGTATCAATGAGGCGGACTAACAAATAAAAAACGGCAGGCGTCTTCCCTGCCGTTCATTCTGTTTCAGCTCGCGTTACTGCTGGCTTTCACGCTCGGCGATAAAGCCCAGCGCTTTGTTGATACGCTCAATGCTGCGGGTTTTGCCAATCGCGTGTACGGTAACATCCAGCGCAGGAGACTGCCCGGCGCCGGTCACGGCCACACGCAGCGGCATCCCCACTTTACCCATCCCCACTTCCAGCTCATCCGCCGTGGCCTGAATCGCGTGGTGGATGTTTTCTGCTGACCAGTCCGTAATCGCCGACAGCTTGTCGCGTACCACTTCCAGCGGCTGACGCGCCACCGGGCGAAGGTGTTTTTTCGCCGCATCGGCGTCAAACTCGCTGAAGTCTTCATAGAAATAGCGGCAGCTCTGCGCCATTTCTTTCAGAGTTTTGCAGCGTTCTCCCAACAACTTCACCAATTCAGCAAGCTGCGGGCCGTTACGGGTATCGATATTTTCCTGCTCGATATGCCATTGCAAATGCGTCGCCACATATTCCGGCGCCAGCGTATTGATGTAGTGGTGGTTCAGCCATAGCAGTTTATCAGTGTTGAATGCACTAGCCGATTTACTGACTGCATTCAGGGAGAACAGTTTGATCATCTCTTCACGGGTGAAGATCTCCTGATCGCCGCTGGACCAGCCCAGACGCACCAGGTAGTTCAGTAGCGCCTCCGGCAGGTAGCCATCGTCGCGATACTGCATGACGCTAACCGCGCCATGACGTTTAGACAGTTTTTTACCGTCGTCGCCGTTAATCATCGACACGTGCGCGTACATCGGCACCGGCGCGTTTAACGCTTTCAGGATGTTGATCTGGCGCGGAGTATTGTTGATATGGTCTTCGCCACGAATCACATGGGTAATTTCCATATCCCAGTCGTCAACCACCACACAGAAGTTGTAGGTCGGCGAACCGTCGGTACGGCGAATGATCAAATCGTCCAGCTCCTGGTTGCTGAATTCGATCGGCCCACGGATCTGGTCATCAAAAATAACGGAACCGTCCTGCGGGTTGGCAAAGCGCACCACGCATGGCTCATCGTCGGCATGATGCTCGTGGCTATGACGGCAATGCCCGTCATAACGCGGCTTCTCGCCTTTCGCCATCTGATCTTCACGAAGCTGATCCAGACGCTCTTTGGAGCAGTAGCATTTATAGGCCGTTCCCGCCTCCAGCATCTCGTCAATAACCGCGTTATAGCGATCAAAACGTTTGGTCTGGAAATACGGGCCTTCGTCCCATTCCAGGTTCAGCCAGTTCATACCATCCATGATGGCTTCGATGGCTTCCGGCGTGGAACGCTCAAGATCGGTGTCTTCAATACGCAGCACAAACTCACCGCCGTGGTGACGTGCGAAAAGCCAGGAATAAAGAGCAGTACGCGCGCCGCCGACATGCAGATAACCTGTCGGGCTAGGCGCGAAGCGAGTTTTGATTTTCATGAAATGGCCTTACGTTTATAAAGATGCCGACAACCGGCAAATCCTGGAAAGATGAATAGCCTTGTATTCTATCACTGTGGCTTGATTCCTCAATGTTGATCCGGTCAGAACGCTGCGCTTTACTATTTCCGTATAGAAATCATGCAGCGTGGGGTGATTCACGATCGTTTTGTTTAATTTTACGACGAACAAACAAAAACTTTAGAAAATGCGTTGACTCATTTTCAACTCTCCCTATAATGCGACTCCACACAGCGGGGGTGATTAGCTCAGCTGGGAGAGCACCTCCCTTACAAGGAGGGGGTCGGCGGTTCGATCCCGTCATCACCCACCAACTACTTTATGTAGTCTCCGCCGTGTAGATAAGAAATTAAGAAATGGGTGATTAGCTCAGCTGGGAGAGCACCTCCCTTACAAGGAGGGGGTCGGCGGTTCGATCCCGTCATCACCCACCACTTTCTCGCCAGCTAAATTTCTTATTGTGAAGTACCGAAGTGGGTGATTAGCTCAGCCGGGAGAGCACCTCCCTTACAAGGAGGGGGTCGGCGGTTCGATCCCGTCATCACCCACCACTTCGGGTCGTTAGCTCAGTTGGTAGAGCAGTTGACTTTTAATCAATTGGTCGCAGGTTCGAATCCTGCACGACCCACCAATGTAAAAAGGCGCCCTAAAGGTGCTTTTTTGCTATCTGCGATATAAACGATTCGAACCTGCGGCAGGTTCGTGTCGAACGCAGTGAGACAACGGAGCCGCTTGCGGCGAGGGCCCGAAAGGCGAGCGAAGCGAGTCATCCTGCACGACCCACCAATGTAAAAAGGCGCCCTAAAGGTGCCTTTTTGCTATCTGCGATATAAACGATTCGAACCTGCGGCAGGTTCGTGTCGAACGCAGTGAGACAACGGAGCCGCTTGCGGCGACGGCCCTAAGGGCGAGCGAAGCGAGTCATCCTGCACGACCCACCAATGTAAAAAGGCGCCCTAAAGGCGCTTTTTTGCTATCTGCGATATAACCTGCGCCAGGCGTTACGTTTATCGGGCCTACGCGGCGAATGTAGGCCGGGTAAGGCGAAGCCGCCACCCGGCATAAATACCGCAGCAACGCTACCGGCTCGCTTACCGTCTATATCTGATACAGCGGATCTTTCGCCCTCGCTGCGGTTAATTCGCTGGCCTGGGTGCGTACTACATCCCATAATGCCTGCGCCGCCGTGGAGAGCGATCGGTTTTTTCGCCGCGCCAGCATGAGCTGTCTTTCAACTACGGGCGTCAGCCGTTTAACCAGCAAGTGGCTGTCCTGCGGGAGCGGTAACGCCAGCGCAGGCAGTACGCTGATGCCGATTCCCGCTTCCACCATTGGAAAGAGCGTGGCGGGATGGCCAATCTCCTGCACGATATCCGCCTCAATAGCAAAATGGGCAAGCGCCGCATCAATCAGCGGTCGGCTACCGGAAGCATAATCCTGTAAGACCAGCGGCGCCTGTTTAAGATCCTGCCAGCTCACCCATTCCTGATGCGCCAGCGGATGATCCTGGCGACACAACAGTAAAAAAGGCTCTGATAAGATAGCTTCACACTGTAAATCCACCACTGCGCCGGGATCGATAACGATCCCAAAATCCACTTCCCCCTGACGAATGCTCTCCAGCACCCACTGCTGCGGACGATCGTGCAGTACAAAATCAATAGCGGGATAAAGTGAATTACTTTGGGCAATACATTGCGGAATAAGATGCGCAGAAATGGTCTGGCTGGCAGCAACGCGCACGGTGCCAGTTAATTGTGTCCCTACTCTGCCTGCATCGCGCAGTATACTGTTCAGTTCATCAAGCACCCGCTCCAGACGCGTCGCCAGTTGTTGCCCCGCCTCGGTCAGCACCACCTCACGCGTAGTGCGATCCAGCAGTCTGGCGCCGATTTGCCGCTCCAGCTCTTTTACGCTATGACTGACTGCAGACTGGCTTAGTCCAATCATATCCCCTGCCCGACTAAAACTTTTTGCCTGGGCGACGGTAATAAAAATACGCAGTTGACGCAGTGAATAATTCATCGACTAAATTCATATATAAATGCAATAAATCAATTTTATTTCTCAAAGCGAAAAACGCAAAATGGCTGCACCGACTTTCAGGAGTTTTTATGAAACTTTTTCGTATCCTTGACCCTTTCACGCTGACGCTTATCACCGTGGTACTACTGGCCTCTTTTTTCCCGGCGGAAGGCGGCTTTGTGCCTGTCGTTGAAGGCATCACGACAGCGGCCATCGCTCTGCTGTTTTTTATGCATGGCGCGAAGCTTTCGCGTGAAGCGATCATCGCTGGCGGCAGCCACTGGCGGTTGCATCTGTGGGTCATGTGCAGCACTTTTGTGCTCTTTCCTGTCCTCGGCGTACTGTTTGCCTGGTGGGCGCCTGTCAATGTCGACCCTATGCTCTACAGCGGTTTTCTATATCTGTGTATTTTGCCCGCCACCGTGCAGTCTGCGATTGCGTTTACTTCACTCGCGGGCGGTAACGTCGCGGCTGCGGTGTGCTCAGCGTCTGCGTCCAGCCTGCTGGGCATTTTCCTGTCGCCGCTGCTGGTCGGTCTGGTAATGAATATTCATGGCGCGCAGGGCAGTCTGGAAGAGGTGGGCAAAATTATGCTGCAACTGCTACTGCCTTTCGTGCTGGGACACCTGTCTCGCCCGTGGATTGGCAACTGGGTCGCGCGCAACAAAAAGTGGATCGCGAAGACAGACCAGACCTCTATTTTGCTGGTGGTCTACTCGGCGTTCAGCGAAGCGGTAGTCAACGGCATCTGGCACAAAGTCGGCTGGGGATCGCTGCTGTTTATCGTCGTGGTCAGCCTCGTACTGCTGGCGATCGTCATAGCCGTTAACGTCTTTGTCGCCCGTAAATGCGGCTTCAATAAAGCCGACGAAATCACTATCGTCTTCTGCGGTTCGAAAAAAAGTCTGGCCAACGGGATTCCGATGGCCAATATTCTGTTTCCGACGTCAGTGCTGGGTATGATGGTATTACCGCTGATGATCTTCCACCAGATCCAACTGATGGTCTGCGCAGGGCTGGCGCGGCGCTACAAACGCCAGACCGAGAAGTTACAGGCGCAGCAGGAAAGCCACGCCGCGAAAGCTTAAAGCGGGCGTTTCAGGGGCTGCACCAGTTGCGTCAGCCCCTCGGTTTTAATCAGCAGCGTGATTTGCATCAGCTCCCCCAGCTTACCCGTCGGAAATTGATCTTTACGGGCAAACCACAGCAAATACTCTTCCGGAAGGTCGATCAATCGACGCCCCTGATATTTGCCGAACGGCATCAGCGTATTAGCGATGGCGATCAACTGCTCTTTCTCCATATCAGATACCCAGCAAACGAAGCATTTCCGCTTCATCAATGACATTGATGCCCAGTTCCTGCGCTTTGGCAAGTTTGGAACCCGCCGCTTCACCCGCAATCACCAGATCGGTTTTCTTCGATACGCTGCCTGCCACTTTCGCGCCCAGCTCCACTAAACGCGCTTTAGCGTCATCGCGGGACATCTGGCTCAGGCTACCGGTTAGTACCACGGTTTTACCGGCAAACGGGCTGTCGATCTCTTGCGCATTAATGACAACCGGCGCGGGCCAGTGAACCCCTTCCGCCAGTAGCTGTCCGATCACGTCACGATTGCTCTCTTCGGCAAAAAAGTTAAAGACGTGCGTAGCGACCACAATCCCCACGTCAGGCACTTTTTGCAACTCGTCAGTGGAGGCGGCCTGCAGTGCCTCCAGCGTACCGAAATAAGCCGCCAGCCCCGCCGCCGTCGCTTCACCGACTTCACGAATACCCAGCGCATAGAGAAAACGCGCAAAGGTCGTCGCTTTGGCTTTTTCCAGCGCGTTAACGACATTTTGTGCGGATTTTGGTCCCATTCGGTCCAGGCCGGTCAGTTTACCCGCCGTCAGACGGAACAGATCCGCTGGCGTATGGACATACTCCCTTTCCACCAGTTGGTCGATGATCTTATCGCCCATCCCGTCCACATCCATCGCCCGGCGCGACACAAAATGTTTGAGCGACTCTTTACGCTGCGCGCCACAAATCAATCCACCGGTACAACGGGTAACGGCTTCGCCTTCGACTCGCTCTACGTCCGATCCGCACACCGGACAGTGCGTTGGAAACACAATCGGACACGTCTCTTCAGGGCGTTCGGACAGTACCACATTTACCACCTGAGGGATCACATCGCCTGCCCGACGGATAACCACCTTATCGCCAATGCGCAAGCCAAGACGCTCAATTTCATCGGCATTATGCAACGTGGCATTGCTGACCAGTACACCAGCCACCTGAACCGGTTCCAGACGCGCCACCGGCGTAATTGCCCCGGTGCGCCCTACCTGAAATTCAACATCGCGCACAAAAGTCATCTGCTCCTGAGCAGGAAATTTAAACGCCACCGCCCAGCGCGGCGCGCGAGCCACAAAGCCTAGCTGTTCCTGCAAAACCAGCGAGTTGACCTTAATCACCACGCCGTCGATATCAAAACCGAGCGTGGGACGATCTTCTTCGACGTTGTGATAAAAATCCAGTACCGCCTGGGGAGAATCGCACAGCGTCACGCGATCGCTGACCGGTAGCCCCCATGCTTTAAATTGCAGCAAACGTCCCAGATGCGTATCCGGCAACTCACCACCTTCCAGAATACCGACGCCGTAGCAGAAGAATGTTAGCGGTCGCTTCGCCGTAATACGCGGATCGAGCTGACGCAGCGAGCCTGCCGCCGCGTTACGCGGGTTAGCAAACACTTTGCCGCCAGTGCGGCGCGCTTCTTCATTGATCTTTTCAAACCCGGCCTGCGGTAAAAATACCTCTCCGCGAACTTCAAGACGCGCCGGAATGTTATCGCCGTGCAGCTTTAACGGAATGGCGCGAATCGTGCGCACGTTAGAAGTGATATCTTCACCGGTGGTGCCGTCGCCACGCGTCGCGGCGCTTACCAGCACGCCGTTTTCATACAGAATGCTGACCGCCAAACCATCCAGCTTTAGCTCGCAGCACCAGGTGACATTTTCCGTGCTTTTTAGACGATCCTGCACCCGCTTGTTAAACGCCAGGAAGCTTTCTTCATCAAATACGTTATCGAGCGACAGCATCGGCACTTCATGGCGAATCTGGTTAAATGCCGTCAGCGGCGCCGCGCCAACGCGCTGCGTGGGCGAATCCGGCGTGATGAGATCCGGGCGTTGCGCCTCCAGTTTCCGCAATTCCCGCATCAGGCGGTCATATTCGGCGTCAGGAATCTCCGGCGCATCCATCACATGATACAGATATTCATGATGGCGAAGCGTGGTTCGCAGTTCTGTCAGTTGTTGTTCGATTGGTTCCATATCACACCATCAATGATAAAAAACCCCCGACAGGCGGGGGTTACGTTAAAAATGTCACACCTGCGTTAACCTCAGGCGTTAGCGTCCATCACCTCGCGGATGCGGTCCTGATATTCGCGCAGTTTTTGCGGCGTCATCATCCGACGCTGGTCATCCAGCACGACGCCGCCGACCTCATCAGCGATATGCTGCGCGGATTGCAGCATCAGCTTAAAGTTCTGCAGCGCATCGCCATAAGACGGCACCTGCATAAAGATAGTGACGCCAGGCGTAGTGAAGTCCGTCATTTCAGGATCGAACGTTCCCGGATTGACCATATTCGCGAGACTGAACAAGGCCGGGCCGCTGCCATCCGGGCTCAAATGACGATGGAAAATATTCATATCGCCAAATTTAAAGCCTGACTGCTGAATACTGTTCAGTAACACTTCACCATTAAGCTCGCTGCCATGATGGGCCGCGACGTTCATAATGATGACCGCCTCTTTACGCTGCGGTTTTTCCACAACCGGCGCTTCTTCCACCACCGGTTCCGCCTCAACCACAGGTTCCGCAGGCTGGAAGGTTTGCGGTGCGGGCTGCGCAACAGGCTGCGGCGCTTGCGACGGCGGTGCAGGCTGCTGTTGCGACGGCTGTACCGGCGGCGCAGATGGCTGAGCCTGCTGAGGCTGCGGCACAGGTTGGGGCGGTTGCTGAACCGGCGGTTGCATCGGCGCTTGCGGCTGCGGTGGTGCCGCTGGACGCGGTTGCGCAGACGCATAAGGCGGCTGGTACTGGTGTTGCGGCGACTGGCGAGGGGCATCATGCTCCTGCGGCTGGCCGGGGGCATGATTCACGCGGTGAACACGAACTTCACCCACGCCTTCGTCTTCTTCGACATCGTCGTCATACGAGTCGTCGTCGCGTTTTGATTTCATGCGTTTTAGTGGACGATCGCGGAACATAGAAGATCGTTCTTTACGGCTGGTCCAGAAACCATGTACCAGTAAAGCGATTATGGCGATCGCGCCAACAATGATTAATATCAGACGCAAATCCTGCATCATTATATTCTCTGTTGTTCTAACACCTTGCCACCACGGCAAACATTTACTCACTAAGAGTATTTGCCGATTACGTCAAGTGCAAGTGTACTGTTGGCTTTCGCAGCATAAAGATGAAGGAAAATGTGTTTTTTGCTGTTTTTTCGAACATTTCCGAACTATCCACCGTCTGATAACCGGGTAAGATATCCACGTTTACCCAGGGCTTTAAGAAAAGGAGTATGTCCTGAATATGGTTTCATCATCCACAACCGTACCACGTAGCGGCGTCTATTATTTCTCGCAAGGATGGAAATTAGTTACCCTACCGGGAATCCGCCGCTTTGTTATTTTACCTTTGCTGGTCAACATTGTGCTGATGGGCGGCGCATTTTGGTGGCTGTTTACGCAGCTTGACGCCTGGATACCTTCGTTGATGAGTCATGTACCGGACTGGCTGCAATGGCTGAGCTATCTGCTGTGGCCAATTGCGGTTATCTCTGTTCTGCTGGTCTTTGGCTATTTTTTCTCTACCCTCGCCAACTGGATCGCCGCGCCGTTTAACGGTCTTTTAGCCGAACAGCTTGAGGCGCGGTTAACCGGCGCCACGCCGCCAGATACCGGCGTACTCGGCATCATGAAAGATGTACCGCGCATTATGAAACGCGAATGGCAAAAGCTGGCGTGGTATCTGCCGCGCGCTATTGTACTGCTGGTTCTCTATTTTATTCCTGGCATTGGCCAAACCATCGCGCCGGTGCTGTGGTTTTTGTTCAGCGCCTGGATGTTGGCGATTCAGTATTGCGACTACCCGTTTGACAACCACAAAGTGCCGTTTAAAACGATGCGCGCCGCGTTGCGTACACAGAAGGTCGCGAATATGCAATTTGGCGCGCTCACCAGCCTCTTTACGATGATTCCGGTGCTTAACCTTTTCATTATGCCTGTCGCTGTCTGTGGCGCGACGGCAATGTGGGTTGATTGCTGGCGTGCTAAGCACGCGTTATGGAAATAAAGTAAAAATGTATAAATAAGGGATGGCTTATGCTGTCTCTTATTCCATACTGATAACCATTATTTCCCATCAGCATATAGATATGCGAAATCCTTACTTCCCCATATCTGGCTGGAAGGTATGCTGGGAAGGTATCCCAATTTCATACAGTTAAGGACAGGCCATGAGTAAGATTTATGAAGATAACTCGCTGACTATCGGTCATACGCCGCTGGTTCGACTGAACCGTATCGGTAACGGACGCATTCTGGCGAAGGTGGAGTCACGCAACCCGAGCTTCAGCGTCAAGTGCCGTATCGGCGCCAATATGATTTGGGATGCCGAAAAGCGCGGCGTACTGAAACCTGGCGTGGAACTGGTGGAGCCTACCAGCGGCAATACCGGTATTGCGCTGGCGTATGTCGCCGCCGCACGCGGTTACAAACTCACCCTGACCATGCCGGAGACCATGAGCATCGAACGCCGCAAGCTACTCAAAGCATTAGGCGCGAATCTGGTGCTGACCGAAGGAGCGAAAGGGATGAAAGGCGCTATTCAGAAAGCTGAAGAGATTGTCGCCAGCGATCCGCAAAAATATCTCCTGCTTCAACAGTTCAGCAACCCTGCCAACCCGGAAATCCATGAAAAAACCACCGGCCCGGAAATCTGGGAGGACACCGATGGTCAGGTAGATGTGTTTATCTCCGGCGTCGGCACCGGCGGTACGTTGACCGGCGTCACGCGTTATATCAAAGGGACGAAGGGTAAAACCGATCTTATCACCGTCGCGGTAGAACCCACCGACTCCCCGGTTATCGCCCAGGCGCTGGCAGGCGAAGAATTGAAGCCGGGTCCGCATAAAATTCAGGGCATCGGCGCAGGCTTTATCCCAGGCAACCTGGATCTGAAGCTGATTGATAAAGTGGTTGGTATCACCAATGAAGAGGCCATTTCTACCGCGCGCCGTCTGATGGAAGAGGAAGGTATTCTGGCGGGAATTTCTTCCGGCGCGGCGGTCGCTGCAGCGCTTAAGCTACAAGAAGATGAAAGCTTTACCAATAAGAATATTGTGGTTATCCTACCCTCATCAGGTGAGCGTTATCTGAGCACTGCGCTGTTTGCCGATCTCTTTACCGAGAAAGAACTGCAACAGTGATGCCAGCATGTTAAAAACGCGTAAAAAAGCACCTTTTTGGGTGCTTTTTTGTGGCCTGCTTCAAACTTTCACCTCACCTGGCATTGATTCACCCTGCCGGAACTGGTATTTAACCAGACTAATTATTTTGATGCGCGAAATTAATCGTTACAGGAAAAGCGTTAGCTGAATCGATTTTATGATTTGGTTCAAATCTTCCTTTCGCGGCATAATGTTTAATGACGAGCGAAACGTCAGCGGCCATAAGTTGCCAGCAACGGATTGCGTAGAACACCTTTTGTGTCGCGTCCCGTTTACGCCAGCGCTAACAATACAGGCTAAAGTTGAGCCGCCAGGCTAGACTTTAGTTCCACAACACTAAACCTATAAGTTGGGGAAATACAATGTTCCAGCAAGAAGTTACCATTACCGCTCCGAACGGTCTGCACACCCGCCCTGCTGCTCAGTTTGTTAAAGAAGCAAAAGGCTTTACTTCT
Source organism: Salmonella enterica subsp. diarizonae (assembly GCF_008692785.1). GTDB lineage: Bacteria > Pseudomonadota > Gammaproteobacteria > Enterobacterales > Enterobacteriaceae > Salmonella > Salmonella diarizonae. The sequence continues at coordinate 178,903 of NZ_VXJV01000007.1, read as the reverse complement.
GAGATTACTGTGACTTCCAACGGCAAAAGCGCCAGCGCGAAAAGCCTGTTTAAACTGCAGACTCTGGGCCTGACTCAAGGCACCATCGTCACCATCTCCGCAGAAGGTGAAGATGAGCAGAAAGCGGTTGAACATCTGGTCAAACTGATGGCGGAACTCGAGTAAGTTTTTTCCGGGTTCTTTTAAAAATCAGTCACAAGTAAGGTAGGGTTATGATTTCAGGCATTTTAGCATCCCCGGGTATCGCTTTCGGCAAAGCACTGCTGCTGAAAGAAGACGAAATCGTCATTGACCGGAAAAAAATTTCTGCCGACAAGGTTGATCAGGAAGTTGAACGTTTTCTGAGCGGTCGTGCCAAGGCATCTGCGCAACTGGAAGCGATCAAGACAAAAGCTGGTGAAACGTTCGGTGAAGAAAAAGAAGCCATCTTTGAAGGGCATATTATGCTGCTCGAAGATGAGGAGCTGGAGCAGGAAATCATAGCCCTGATTAAAGATAAGCACATGACGGCTGACGCAGCCGCACATGAAGTTATCGAAGGTCAGGCCACTGCCCTGGAAGAACTGGATGACGAATACCTGAAAGAGCGTGCGGCTGACGTACGTGATATCGGTAAGCGCCTGCTGCGCAACATCCTGGGTCTGGCCATTATCGATCTGAGCGCAATTCAGGAAGAAGTTATCCTGGTAGCCGCCGATCTTACGCCGTCAGAAACCGCGCAGTTGAACCTGCAGAAAGTGCTGGGTTTCATCACCGATGCGGGCGGACGCACGTCTCATACCTCCATCATGGCACGTTCTCTGGAACTGCCGGCGCTCGTAGGTACCGGTAGCGTCACCTCTCAGGTGAAAAACGGCGACTATCTGATTCTGGATGCCGTAAACAACCAGGTTTACGTCAACCCGACCAACGATGTTATTGAGCAACTGCGCGCCGTTCAGGAGCAGGTTGCGACCGAGAAAGCGGAACTCGCAAAACTGAAAGATCTGCCGGCAATCACGCTGGATGGACATCAGGTTGAAGTTTGCGCCAACATCGGTACCGTTCGTGACGTTGAAGGCGCTGAGCGTAACGGCGCGGAAGGCGTTGGTCTGTATCGTACTGAATTCCTGTTCATGGATCGCGACGCGCTGCCGACGGAAGAAGAGCAGTTTGCCGCATATAAAGCGGTCGCTGAAGCGTGCGGCTCGCAGGCGGTTATCGTCCGTACCATGGACATTGGCGGCGACAAAGAGCTGCCGTACATGAACTTCCCGAAAGAAGAAAACCCATTCCTGGGCTGGCGCGCCGTGCGTATCGCCATGGATCGCAAAGAGATCCTGCGTGACCAGGTTCGTGCGATTCTGCGCGCTTCCGCTTTCGGTAAATTGCGCATTATGTTCCCGATGATCATCTCAGTTGAAGAAGTTCGCGCGCTGCGCAAAGAGATTGAAATCTACAAACAGGAACTGCGTGACGAAGGTAAAGCATTTGACGAAAGCATTGAGATTGGCGTGATGGTGGAAACACCGGCTGCGGCGACAATTGCACGTCATTTAGCCAAAGAAGTTGATTTCTTTAGTATCGGCACCAATGATTTAACACAGTACACCCTGGCAGTTGACCGTGGTAATGATATGATTTCACACCTTTACCAGCCAATGTCACCGTCCGTACTGAACTTGATCAAGCAAGTTATTGATGCTTCTCATGCAGAAGGTAAATGGACTGGCATGTGTGGTGAGCTTGCAGGCGATGAACGTGCTACACTTCTGTTGCTGGGGATGGGTCTGGACGAATTCTCTATGAGCGCCATTTCTATCCCGCGCATTAAGAAGATTATCCGTAACACGAACTTCGAAGATGCGAAGGTGTTAGCAGAGCAGGCTCTTGCTCAACCGACAACGGACGAGTTAATGACGCTGGTTAACAAGTTCATTGAAGAAAAAACAATCTGCTAATCCACGAGATGCGGCCCAATTTACTGCTTAGGAGAAGATCATGGGTTTGTTCGATAAACTAAAATCTCTGGTTTCTGATGATAAGAAAGACACCGGAACTATTGAGATTGTTGCCCCGCTCTCTGGCGAGATCGTCAACATCGAAGACGTGCCGGATGTAGTTTTTGCTGAAAAAATCGTTGGTGATGGCATCGCTATCAAACCAACTGGTAACAAAATGGTCGCCCCTGTTGACGGTACCATCGGCAAAATCTTTGAAACCAACCATGCGTTCTCTATCGAATCCGATAGCGGCATTGAGCTGTTCGTTCACTTCGGTATCGACACCGTTGAGCTGAAAGGCGAAGGCTTCAAGCGTATTGCTGAAGAAGGTCAGCGCGTGAAAGTTGGCGATCCGGTCATTGAGTTCGATCTGCCGTTGCTGGAAGAAAAAGCCAAGTCTACCCTGACTCCGGTTGTTATCTCCAACATGGATGAAATCAAAGAACTGATCAAACTGTCCGGTAGCGTGACCGTGGGTGAAACTCCGGTTATCCGCATTAAGAAGTAATTCTTACCGCAGTGAAGAATGGCGCCTTTGGGCGCCATTTTTTTGTCTGCATACAGTGTAGGTCAGGATACAGGCGTTTACGTTGTCATCTGGCATCACAGCGCCGAGGTCACCGGTCGGTAACATTTCTCGCGCATCAGGATTTTCATCCCCTCCGGCCCGCTCTCCAACATCCGCCGCTCTGAGTCGGATACCAGTAGTTCGCACTGATACCCGCCAGCCATACTAAACATCGCTCGCGCCACACAGATATCTTCCAGCGCGTCCAGCCCGCTCGTTTCAAAATGCCCCACGATACGTCCCTGCTGGCGAACCACCAGCCGATAACTCTTCATCGCGCCTCCCCTGCCGGCGGCAGAATTAACTCATCACAGCCACACTGCTGTGTCCAGGTCATCACCTCCAGCACGCGCTGCGCTGCATCTTTTGCCGCGGTCGTCAGTTTTTTTCCCTGCACAATACCGCTAACCAGCTCGGCGCAGAAGAGATCTCCCGTCCCTTTTAACTCCGTCGCCACCCGCGGATGGGCAAAGACCTCCACGACCTGCGCGGTAACAACGGCAACCGTTATGGTCTCCAGAGATTCGCCCGGCGCGCTGGTGATAACCACCCATTTCAGCGTATCGGAAAGCAGCGATTGCGCCGCCGCCACCGCCTCTTCCAGCGTGCGGCACGGTTTACCGCTCAGCATCTCCAGCTCAAATACGTTCGGCGTTAGCCCCTGCGCCTGCGGCAGTAAATGCGTGCGATAGGCCTGCGGAATTTCCGCCTGCACATACATTCCACTGTCGGTATCGCCAATGACCGGATCGACAAGAATACAGACCTCCGGATGCGAAGCCCGAATTGCCATTAGCCACTTCGAAAGCAATACAATTTGGTCTGCGCTGCCCATGTAACCGGTGGTAATCGCTTTTAATTCGCGTAACGCATCACGCTCATTCAACGCCGTAAGGTAGCCTGCAAACCACTCGGCGGGAATAATGCCGCCATAAAACGTTTTATAGTGCGGCGTATTGCTGAACAGCACCGTCGGGACCGCCGTCACCTGTAAACCCTGCGCTTTTATCGCCGGTACGGCAATACTGTTGCCGACGCTGCCGTACACGACCTGTGACTGAACGGCGACAATGTCGGTCTGTAACGCCCGATGGTTGTCGTCGAAGAGTACTGACTGGATATCACTCTCTTGCCCCATAAAATTTTCCTCTCGCTGGACAGCAGACTATCGCCTCATTATTATCGTCATATGCTAAAATTCATTTTGTCATAGGTCAATAATGATCGACGGAAAAACCGCCAGCGAAATTTTTAACAGTATTCGTCAGCACATTTCCGCTGGCACGTTACGGGCGGAGGACTCGCTCCCGCCGGTACGGGAGCTGGCAAGCGCATTAAAGGTGAACCGCAATACCGTCGCAGCAGCGTATAAACGGCTGATAACGGCGGGACTGGCGCAAAGTTTAGGCCGTAATGGAACGGTGATTAAAGGCAGTCCGTCTCCGGTAGCGCTGGAAGGCGGCGATCCGCATACACCTCTGCACGACCTTTCCGGCGGCAATCCTGATCCGCAGCGTCTGCCCGACCTCAGCCGTTATTTTGCCCGCCTCAACCGCACGCCGCATCTCTACGGCGATGCGCCCGTTTCGCCTGAACTACATGCCTGGGCGGTGCGCTGGCTACGGGATGCCACACCCGTCGCAGGCGAAATTGATATCACCAGCGGAGCTATCGACGCCATCGAAAGGCTGCTTAGCGCGCATCTGTTGCCGGGCGACAGCGTCGCGGTGGAAGATCCCTGTTTTTTAAGCAGTATCAATATGCTGCGCTATGCCGGTTTTAGCGCCAGTCCGGTCAGCGTGGATAGCGAAGGAATGCAGCCTGAAAAGCTGGAGCAAGCGCTAAACCAGGGCGCGCGGGCGGTGATCTTAACGCCGCGTGCGCACAACCCTACTGGCTGTAGCCTGAGCGCTCGCCGCGCCGCCGCGCTGCAAAATATGCTGGCGCGTTACCCTCAGGTACTGGTCATTATCGACGATCACTTCGCTCTTCTTTCTTCGTCGCCCTGGCAGCCGGTTATTGCGCAGACAACGCAACACTGGGCGGTGATACGCTCCGTTTCCAAAACCCTCGGCCCCGATTTACGTCTCGCTATTGTCGCCAGCGACAGCGCGACCTCGGCAAAACTTCGGCTGCGGCTAAATGCCGGTAGCCAGTGGGTCAGCCATCTGTTACAGGATCTGGTCTGCGCCTGCCTGACCGACCCTGAGTATCAGCACAAGCTGGCGCAAACGCGGCTGTTTTACGCCGACCGGCAACAAAAACTGGCCCGCGCCCTACAGCAGCATCGCATCGCCATTTCTCCCGGTGACGGCCTGAATACCTGGCTCCCGCTGGAAACCCATAGCCAGGCCACCGCGTTTACGCTGGCAAAATCCGGCTGGCTGGTACGTGAGGGAGAAGCCTTTGGCGTAAGCGCGCCATCTCACGGTCTACGTATCACGTTGTCAACATTAAATGACAGCGAGATCAACACGCTGGCGGCTGATATCCATCAGGCGCTAAATCGCTAACAGGAGAAAATAACGTGCGAGTTCATTTTGTTGTCCATGAGTCGTTTGAATCCGCTGGCGCTTATTTGAAATGGGCTGAAGATCGCAGTTATGCCATTTCATGGTCGCGCGTCTATGCCGGAGAAGCGCTACCGCGCAATGCCGATGAGTTCGATATGCTCGTTGTATTTGGCGGTCCGCAGTCGCCGCGCACCACCCGCGAAGCGTGCCCGTACTTTGACTCTTGCGCCGAGCAGCACTTAATTAATCAGGCGATTACGGCCCGGCGAATAGTTATCGGCATCTGTCTTGGTTCGCAGCTCATTGGCGAGGCGCTGGGCGCCGCTGTGTGTCAAAGCCCGGAAAAAGAGATTGGTCACTACCCTATTACGCTCACTGAAGCCGGTCTGCGGCATCCGCTTATCGCCCATTTTGGCTCTCCGTTAACCGTCGGCCACTGGCACAACGATATGCCGGGACTCACCGATCAGGCGATTGTGCTGGCGGAAAGCGAAGGCTGTCCACGTCAGATAGTGCAGTATGGCAATTTTGTCTATGGCTTCCAGTGTCATATGGAATTTACCGTCGAGGCGGTTGAAGAATTAATCCAACATTCGCAGCAGGAGCTGGCCGACGCGCAAGGGAAGCGTTTTATCCGCTCAGTCGCCGAGATGCGCGCATGGGATTACCAGCGGATGCATGAAAAACTGTGGCTATTCCTTGATAAGCTGGTGGAAAAACGTAACGATTAAACATCGTAGGCCGGATAAGACGCTTTGCGTCGTCATCCGGCGATCGTGCCGTAATTTGCCTGATGGCGCTATGCTTATCAGGCCTACACGCTAAATCCCTGCCCCCTGGCTGAAATGCTCTTCGCCAAACACACCAGTAGACAAGTAACGGTCGCCGCGATCGCAGATAATCGCCACCACTAGCGCGCCAGGGTTAGCCTTCGCCATTCGAATCGCACCGGCTACCGCGCCGCCGGAACTCACGCCGCAAAAAATACCTTCACGCACCGCCAGCTCACGCATGGTGTTTTCCGCCTCCTGCTGATGAATATCCAGTACCTCATCTACCAGCGACGCACTGAAAATACCGGGCATATATTCCGCGGGCCAGCGCCGAATCCCCGGAATACTGCTCCCCTCTTGTGGCTGCAAACCGACAATCGTCACTGGCTTTTCCTGCTCACGCAGAAAACGCGAAACGCCGGTAATCGTACCGGTAGTGCCCATGCTGGAAACAAAATGGGTGATCCGCCCTGCGGTTTGACGCCAGATTTCCGGGCCGGTGGTCGTGTAGTGGGCGTATGGATTATCAGGATTATTAAACTGATCGAGCAGTTTGCCCTCGCCGCGTTCAGCCAGGGACAGCGCCAGATCGCGCGCGCCCTCCATTCCCTGTTCTTTGGTGACCAGGATCAGTTCCGCGCCATACGCCCGCATTGCCGCCCGACGCTCCTGACTCATGTTGTCTGGCATCAACAGCTTCATGCGGTAACCTTTCAGCGCGGCGATCATCGCCAGCGCAATCCCGGTGTTGCCGCTGGTCGCTTCAATCAGGACATCGCCCGGTTTAATTTCCCCGCGCTTTTCCGCCTCGACGATCATCGACAGCGCCGCGCGATCCTTAACCGACCCTGCCGGATTATTGCCTTCCAGCTTGAGCCAAATTTCACTGCCATTATCCGGCGTCATCCGCTGTAATTTTATCAACGGCGTATTACCGATTGTGTGTTCTAATGTGTTCACGTTTTCAGCTCGTAAAAAAGCCCGGTATGCGTAGCGCCACCGGGCGATAACTATACAAATTAACCTATCAGGCCGATTGCGCCAGTGCAAGTTCCTCTTCACGCGTTTCAATACGCTGGTCGCCGTTATACAGACGCGCTTTTTGCAGTCCAACAAACAGCCGCTCACCGCGACTCGGGGACTCATCGCCCTGCATGATGACCGTCAGCGGTTCGTTATACCACCCGAGGGGTTGTACAACTAATTGGGTGTAGTGTCCTTTCGGACTGGCTTCCAGCACCTGCACTGGCAACGGCGAATCCAGGCTGGTACGGCGGCTCACGTCCACTTCCCATGGCCGTAGGAACAGATCGACCGGCCCCTGGTACGCGGGCGTATAACCCAGCGGCCAGCGATGTGCGCCAACGTGAAACTGCCCTCCGCGTACGGTGCCTTTCAGGCGGTTCACCTCGCCCATAAACTCCAGTACGAAGCGGGTAGCCGGTTCACGCCACACCCGATCCGGCGCATCAGCCTGTTCGATATTGCCCTGACTCATCACCACCACCCGATCCGCCACTTCCGTCGCTTCTTCCTGATCGTGGGTGACAAAGACGCTGGTGAATTTCAGTTCTTCATGTAGCTGCCGCAACCAGCGACGTAATTCTTTACGTACCTGGGCATCCAGCGCGCCAAACGGTTCATCCAGCAGTAGAATTTGTGGTTCCACGGCAAGCGCGCGCGCCAGCGCCACGCGCTGTTTTTGTCCGCCGGAAAGCTGGGCGGGAAAGCGATCCGCGAGGTGCGCCAGTTGCACCATCTCCAGCAATTGCGTCACTTTCGTTTTAATCGCCGCCGCAGTTGGGCGGTCGCGTCGCGGCAGCACCGTCAGGCCAAAAGCGATGTTGTCAAACACCGTCATATGGCGAAACAGCGCATAGTGCTGAAACACAAAACCGACTTTACGCTCACGCGCGTGCAGGCGACTAACGTCCGTACCGTGGAAACGAATATGGCCGCTGGACTGATGTTCCAGCCCGGCAATAATGCGCAGCAACGTCGTTTTGCCGGAACCAGACGGCCCCAACAAGGCAACCATCTGGCCGGAAGGAATATCCAGCGAGATATCATTCAGTACCAGAGTACGACCAAACGATTTCTTAATTCTGGCGATCTCAATGCTCATGATTTTTCTCCTGTTGCGCGCGTTTTTCCTGATTCTCCAGACGCCATTGCAACATGCTCTTCAAAAACAGGGTAATAATCGCCATTAGCGTCAACAATGCGGCGGCGGTAAAGGAGCCGACGGTATTGTAGTCCTGCTCCAGTAATTCAATCTGTAACGGTAGCGATAACGTTTCGCCGCGAATCGAGCCGGACACCACCGACACCGCGCCAAACTCGCCAATCGCACGGGCATTGGTTAATACCACGCCGTAGAGTAGCGCCCAGCGAATATTCGGCAACGTCACGCGGCGGAACATTTGCCAGCCGGACGCGCCCAGTAAAATCGCCGCCTCATCTTCCTGGCTGCCCTGACTGAGCATCACCGGCACCAGTTCGCGCACCACAAACGGACAGGTGACGAAAATAGTGACCAGCACCATCCCCGGCCAGGAGAACATAATTTGCAGATTATGCTCATCCAGCCAGCCGCCCAACGGGCCGTTGGAGCCATAAAACAGCAGATAGACCAGACCGGCCACCACCGGCGAGACGGCGAAAGGAATATCCAGCAGGGTCAGCAGTAGCTGACGTCCGGGAAAGTTAAAGCGCGTCACCAGCCACGCCAGCAGAATGCCGAACACCAGATTCACCGGTACTGCGATCAAGGCGATCAACACCGTCAGCCAGATGGCGTGCAGCATGTCCGGATCGGCCAGATTTTGCAGTACCGGCATTAACCCTTTGCTGAACGCCTGCACGAAGATGTAAATCATCGGCACCAGCAGGATAAACGCCGAGACCAGCATCCCGACGCCAATCAGAAACCATTTTCCCCAGTTAATGCGGGGGACGTTGTATCGCTTCAATTGAGCAACGATCGCCATTAATGACCTACCACACGTCGACCAAAGCGACTTTGCAAAGTATTGATAGAGAACAGCAGCAGCAAGGATGCCGCAAGGATCACCGAAGCAATGGCGCTGGCGGCCGGGTAATCAAACTCCTGCAAACGCACAAAAATCATCAGCGAGGTCACTTCTGTTTTCCAGGCAATATTCCCGGCGATAAAAATTACCGCTCCAAACTCGCCCAGGCTACGGGTAAAAGAGAGCGCCACGCCGGCAATCAGCGCAGGCGACAGCTCAGGCAGCACCACTTTGCGAAAACTTTGCAGGCGGGTAGCCCCCAGTGTTTGTGCCGCTTCTTCATATTCCGGCCCCAGCTCTTCCAGTACCGGCTGGACGGTGCGCACCACAAATGGAATGCTGGTAAAGGCCATCGCCACCGCAATACCGAGCCAGGTATAGGTCACTTTGATATCAAACTGCGCAAGAAACTGACCGTAGAAACCGTTCACTGAGAACAGCGAGGCCAGCGTTAACCCCGCAACCGCCGTCGGCAGCGCAAACGGCAGATCCATCAGCGCATCCAGCAACGTGCGCCCTGGAAAACGGTAGCGGGTTAAAATCCACGCCATCAGCAGACCAAACACACCGTTAAAAATCGACGCCACAAATGCCGCCAGTAGCGTCACTTTATAGGCAGCCACCACCTGTGGGTTGGTCACGACATCCCAGTATTGCGCCCAGCTCATCTGTGAGAGCTGCATCACCAGCGCGCTCAACGGCAACAGCAGGATCAGGCAGACAAACAGCAAACTGGTGCCGAGGCTTAACGTAAAGCCGGGCAGCACGCGTCGGGAAGAAACGGCAAGCATTACTTACGCCCCGCCGCCAACAGTTTGTCCAGCTCGCCGCCGCTGGCAAAGTGCGTTTTCATCACTTCCGGCCAGGAACCAAATTTTTCTTCCACGCGGAACAGTTCGGTCTGCGGGAATTTATCTGTCTGCTTGCCCATGATTTCCGGGTTATTCACGCGGTAGTAGTAATGGGTGATGATGGTCTGCGCCTGCGGGCTATACAGCCAGTTCAGGTAAGCTTTGGCGGCTTTTTCTGTGCCGTTGGCCTTCACGTTTTTATCCACCCAGGCGACCGGGAATTCAGCAAGAATATTAGTTTTCGGGATCACCACTTCAAATCCCTGGGCTTCATATTGTTTGCGGATATTGTTCACTTCCGATTCAAAACTAATCAGCACATCGCCAAGACCACGCTCCGCAAAGGTGGTCGTAGCGCCGCGCCCGCCGGTATCAAACACTTCGACGTTTTTCAGGAACTGGGTCATAAACTGTTCGGTTTTGGCTTTATCGCCGCCGTCCGCGTTATCCGCCGCTCCCCACGCCGCCAGATACGTGTAACGGGCGTTGCCGGAGGTTTTCGGGTTCGGGAAAATCAGCTTCACGTCTGAACGTACAAGGTCGCTCCAGTCGTGAATATTTTTCGGGTTCCCCTTGCGCACCAGGAAGCCCATCGTGGAGTAGAACGGCGAACTATTGTTCGGCAGACGGCTTTGCCAGTCGGCAGGGATCAGTTTGCCTTTATCATGGAGAATTTGTACGTCGGTCACCTGATTGTAGGTCACAACGTCTGCCTTCAGTCCCTGCAAAATCGCCAGCGCCTGTTTTGATGACCCGGCATGAGACTGCTTAATCGTCAGCTTATCACCGCCGTTATCTTTCGCCCATTGCTGCTCAAAAGGTGGATTGAGGGCGGCAAACAGCTCGCGGGAGACGTCGTAAGAGCTGTTCAGCAGTTCCGTCGCCTGTACCTGACCGACCAGTAACAGAGACGCCGCCAGCGTCAGAGCATTTTTTTTCAGGAAGTTAACGGCCATTACACACCCTTATAAATTTAATGACTTTCTATTAGTCATCATATTTATAACGAGTACAAAAGGAGTAACGGTTTTATATACCGTTTGTTGATTTGAAAGTCGAAAAGGGAATAAGAGAATCCCTCCCCACGCGGCGTGAGGAGGAGACCGGCATCAATCAGACGCCTACGCTCACGCTTTCAGGCAGGGTACTACCGCCATCAATGACGTTTTGCGTTCCGGTAAGATAACTGGACTCATCGGAAGCCAGAAATGCCGCCAGTTCCCCTACTTCCAGCGGATCGGCAAGACGGCGTAGCGGAATGGCTTTTGCCATTTCAGTTAATACCAATTCCGGATCGTCAGGGTTAGACTGACGGGCAATGCTTTCCGCCATTGGCGTTCTTACATAACCGGGGCAGATGGCATTCACGCGAATACCGGACTGCGCATACTCTACCGCCAGCGATTTGGTTAAACCGACAATGGCGGCTTTTGACAGCGCATAGGCCGTTTCACCCGGGTCTGCCACCATATCCCCCGTGACGGAAGACATCATCACAATGCGGCCATCTTTACGTTTGATCATCTCTGGCAGAACGGCTTTGGTCACGTTCCAGACACCTTTAATATTAATATCAATGTGAAAATCGCGATCTTCTTCACTCATATCAAGGAAGTTGCCCAGACGGCACACGCCAGCGTTATTCACCAAAATATCAATTCTACCTTCAGTCTCTTTAGCGCGCGCAACTGCCGCCTGCACCGAAGCAAAATCTCTGACGTCAGCCTTAACGGTAGTACAACGATGCCCGCGCCCGCCCAGTTCATCCGCCAGCTTTTCAATCTCATCGGAGATATCCAGCAAGATTAAGTTCGCGCCGTGGCGTGCGAATACGCGGGCAATCCCTTCGCCGATGCCCTGCGATGCGCCCGTAATCAATGCTGTCTTGCCCGTGAGTTTACCCATTTTCAATGTCTCCTTTTGAATATGGAGCCTTACACTCCATTAACACTGAAAATACAGTAATAACAAATAAGTACTGAGGAATAGCTCACTAATTCAGGTAAATCTTAGGTAAAAAAATCCCCGCGGAGGCGGGGATGAGCATTTTTATGCTACTTCGCCTTACAGCGTCAGCAGCCGATCCAGCGACGGCGCAAAATAGTAGCCGCCGGTCACCGGTTTGGTGAAGCGCAGCATCGCGTCGCGTTTACCGTCGGTATCGCCGAACATACTCAGAAGCTGCTGTTCGATATTATGCAGACGTGCACAGTAAGCGCAGAAATAGAGACCATGAGTACCGCTGGCGGTACCGTATGGCAGGCTCTGGCGCACAATCTTCAGCCCTTTGCCATCTTCTTTCAGATCCACGCGGCTCAGGTGAGACGTTGCCGGACGCGCATCGCCGTCAATCTCTTCATTAGCCTCTTTGGTACGACCGATCATCATCTCCTGATCCTGAATACTCATCCGGTTAAGTTGCTTGAGATTGTGTTCCCAACGCTGCACGAAAACATAACTGCCACCAGCATCCACACCATCTTTGATCACCGCCACTTCACGGCGCGTCTCTTCGCCCGCCGGATTTTCTGTCCCGTCGACAAAGCCGCTCAGATCGCGTTCTTCCACCCAACGGAAGCCGTGAACTTCTTCTTTCACGTCGATACAATCGCCGAAGGCTTCCATCGCCGCCTGGGCAACAGAAAAATTCACATCGTGGCGCAGGGAAAGGATGTGGATCAGCACGTCATACTGCGTGGCCGGCGCCAGCCCTTTACCATAAGGAATAAAATCTTTCAGTTCTTCCGCCCCGACACCGCCGCTCAGGGCGCGCCAGGTGTTGTTGCCAAACGCCACAACGGCCCCAAGATGGGCGTCCGGAAATTTGACTTCGAAGGTCGCCAGTTTATCGGCAAATGTTCTGCTGGCCGCGCGCAGGGCGTCCAGGTTGCCTTTCACATTGGCTTCAATCCAAATTGCCGCACGGCAATGTTCCGGCAAAATGCCGCTTTGAACCTGAGACATGATTCCTCCTGAAAATGAGAATGCCACGCAGTCGTGGCATTAATGGCGGCTATTTTACCTTGTTTTTAAGCGAAGCGGTTTGTTCAGACGCAAATTAACGACGCCAGATAATTTTACGCACGCCCCAGTTTTTTAAGGCGTCATCAGGAGGCATTAAACCTTCCGGTCCGCTCCACTCACCGGAGAAAACATAGCTAATATGCTGACTTCCCTCGGCTTTACATTCGACGCTGGTATGGTTATCGCTGGAAACCGGCTCGCAGTGACCAAAGGCTTTGCTGTAAAGGTCGCTAAACGGTGTACCGATTTTGACACCCGCGGCGGATGGGATATCGCTGTCCAGCACCTCAATACGGCTCACGGTTCCCTGCTCGCCGTTGATCACCATCGCGACGTTGTCGCCCTTCATCGCTTCGAAAAAGCGCACCACATTGCCGTTATCGGTTTTCATACCGCTACGCAGGCGATAATCGCCATCTAATGCCTTTGCAATAGCCTGCTCTTCCAGCGGCGTGGTGGCGGTCAGTTCTCCCACGCCTTGCTCAGTGACTTCTGTCGATGAACCAAACCAGTTCCACGGATTTGCGGCAGACCAGTTGACCGATGAGAGCGTCGAACAGCCGGTCAGCGCCAGCGGCAGGGCGAGTAAAGTCAAACGCAGCGATTTCATCTCACTTCCTTTCTTTTATTAATTAACGTTGGTTGGAGTGCGGGCTCGCCAAAAAGTGCCGTTATTCTTTCTCAAAGGGAAAACAGGCACGCAAACGTTGATTGGTTAACAGCCAGATCAGCGCGACGATGTCCGCCAGCAGCAGCGCCAGCCCGACGCCGTCGACCGGGTCGCCTCCCAGCCACATAATCGGCTGCCAGCACAGCAACACCAGTTGAGCGAGGATCAGGAATCCGCGTAGCCAGCGCCACACACCAGGAAACGCTTCACGCCGCCCGCTAAGCAAAAACGCCACTACCGCCGGAACGCCGGGCAACAGCCCCAGCCAAAAATTATTATGGTCGGGATAAAAAAGTTTAACAAAGTATTACCCTGTTCACGGGATGAACCGGCAATTACAAAGAGTATCCAGGCGCGCGCCTGAAGTAACAGTACGCACCAGAAGAGAAACGGCAGGCGTAAACGTCCGTGTACATCATAATCGGCTGGATGAAACTCAGTACTCTTCATCTTCAATCAGGCGTTTACCCAAACTCAGGGCGTCAGAATGCTCATACCCCAGACGTTCATACATGCCCAGCACAACGTCGTTATCATCACGCACCATAATTTGGATTTTTGGACAACCACGGGCGATGAGTTTTTTTTCCAGTCGGTTAAGCAGCGCATTCGCAATACCGCGCCCGCGGAACTCCGGGTGAACGCCCAGATAATACGCCGAGCCGCGATGCCCGTCATAACCGCCCATTACCGTACCGACCACTTCGCCGCTAACTTCGGCAACGAGGAACAAACTGACATCGTGAGTTACCTTGCGTTCAATATCCATTTCAGGATCGTTCCATGGACGCAGCAGGTCGCAACGCTCCCAGAGGGTGATCACCTCTTCGAAATCTTCCTGGCGAAAAACGCGTATTTCCATGGTATTCGTTGCCTTTTCGGGTGGAAAAACCAAGATTATGGCGCAAACATCTGATTCAGCCAATATCTGACGCGGTGTTGCGGAAAAAATGGCATAATGGCAATGTGTCACGTATTGAAATGAAAAGTAAAACAATTCTCATCACCAACCGTCGTAACGGATTACGCGATACGATATAACATCTTGAACTTAATTTTCACAACTCAGGCCGTATGAGCACTTTTAACCTCCTAAAAACTCTCACATCGCGCCGCCAGGTACTCAAAACAGGTCTGGCGGTCCTGACGCTGTCAGGTATATCACCTGCATTAGCCAAAGAAGACACGCTAAAAACCAGTAATGGGCACAGCAAACCCAAAACCAAAAAAACCGGCAGTAAACGGCTGGTGATGCTCGATCCCGGACACGGCGGCATCGATACCGGCGCGATTGGCCGCAACGGTTCTCAGGAAAAACACGTCGTGCTGGCCATTGCCAAAAACGTACGCGCTATTTTGCGAAATCACGGAATCGATGCGCGTTTAACCCGGACAGGGGATACCTTTATTCCGCTGTACGATCGGGTAGAAATCGCCCATAAGCACGGCGCGGATCTGTTTATGTCTATTCATGCCGATGGTTTTACCAACCCGAAAGCGGCGGGCGCTTCCGTTTTTGCGCTTTCCAACCGCGGGGCCAGTAGCGCCATGGCGAAGTATCTCTCCGAGCGCGAAAACCGCGCGGACGAAGTAGCGGGTAAAAAAGCCACTGACCGGGATCATCTATTACAACAAGTTTTGTTTGATCTGGTACAAACCGATACGATTAAAAACAGTCTGACGCTGGGTTCGCATATTCTCAAGAAAATCAAACCCATACACAAATTACACAGTCGCACTACCGAACAAGCGGCTTTCGTAGTGCTAAAATCACCGTCAATTCCATCGGTGCTGGTCGAAACCTCGTTTATTACCAATCCGGAAGAAGAACGCCTGCTGGGCACGACGGCGTTTCGCCAGAAAATCGCTACGGCGATCGCCAACGGCATCATCAGTTATTTTCACTGGTTTGATAACCAGAAAGCACACACGAAGAAACGGTAATCATGAAACCCGATGCACATCACGTAAAACAGTTTCTGCTACGCCTGCAGGATGATATTTGCCAAACGTTATCCGCTGTGGATGGCGCAAACTTTATCGAAGATAGCTGGCGACGCGAAGCGGGCGGCGGCGGACGCAGCCGGGTATTACGCAACGGCGGCATTTTCGAACAGGCGGGCGTTAACTTCTCTCACATTCACGGTGATGCGATGCCCGCGTCCGCCACCGCGCATCGGCCGGAGCTGGCCGGGCGTAGCTTTGAAGCGATGGGCGTGTCGCTGGTGGTGCATCCGCACAATCCGTATATTCCCACCAGCCACGCTAACGTGCGCTTTTTTATTGCCGAAAAACCGGGCGCCGATCCGGTGTGGTGGTTTGGCGGCGGGTTCGATTTAACGCCCTACTACGGCTTTGAAGAGGATGCCATTCACTGGCACCTTACCGCCCGCGACCTGTGTCAGCCGTTTGGCGACGATGTGTATCCGCGTTATAAAAAGTGGTGCGACGACTATTTCTACCTCAAACACCGCAACGAACAGCGCGGCGTTGGCGGACTGTTTTTTGACGATTTGAATACGCCGGATTTCGACCACTGTTTTGCTTTTATGCAGGCAGTAGGTAATGGCTACATCGGGGCATATTTACCGATTGTCGAACGACGCAAAGCGATGGTCTGGGGAGAGCGGGAGCGTAATTTTCAGCTTTATCGCCGCGGTCGCTACGTGGAGTTCAATCTGGTATGGGACAGAGGCACCCTGTTTGGTCTGCAAACTGGCGGGCGCACCGAATCCATTCTGATGTCGATGCCGCCGTTAGTGCGCTGGGAATACGACTATCAGCCCGAGGAAGGCAGTCCGGAAGCGGCATTGCGCGAGTTTATACAGGTACGCGACTGGGTGTCGTTACCTGATAATAATTCCGTTTCGTAGTCCGGATAAGACGCAACGCGTCGTCATCCGGCATGGGTATCATCTCATTGCCTGATGGCGGCTTGCGCCTTATCAGGCCTACCGACACCAGCTATACATCATGCCCATTGCCGCATCCGCTGATGCAGCGTCAACGACGGTTTTTCGGCAAATAATTGCTGATAATCGGTGGCAAATTGCCCCAAATGCCAGAATCCCCACTGCATAGCGGCATCTTTCACCGTCGTGCTTTGCGACCAGGGGCTTATCAGTTCCCGGCGTACCGCGTTTAAGCGAATACGTTTCAGCCACGCATTGGGACCAATGCCCAAAATCGCGTGAAACGCATTTTGCAGCGTGCGACGACTCACGTGCAGTTGATTACATAAATCGAGCACCGTCAGCGGCTCCGACATATTTTCCAGCACATATTCCCGCGCCCGCGACAGTAGCCTGCGGTATCCCTGATGGCTGATACTTTCGGCGCTATGAATCGGCTTCGCCTCTTCCAGCATCGTGCCCATCGCCAGCAACAAATTATCACTTAATACCTTTCGCACCGCAGGTTGATGAAGGGTTTCAGGACTCTCGCTGAAGGTGGCCAGCGCCTGCTGCACAAAGCCCCACAGCGCCGCTTTATGCTGCTCTTTTACCTCCAGCGCTAACTGGTTACGCAACATATGCAGCACCCTTTCCGGATTATGCAAAAACGTGGCCTGACGGGAAATAACATCTTCCGAGATAACGACGCCCAGAATGGTGTAATCATCCGGCGTACTCAGTTCAAATTCGGTGCCTCCCGGTCGGGTGGCAATCTCAGCGCTGCCGAGCCCCTGCGCGCCGATAAATCCCTGTTCGCCGCGCGTCGCCGGAATACCAAACCAGAAAGAGTTTGGCCAAACCAGACACGACTGACGCAGCGCCAGGCCGGTGTATTCACGGAACACCTGAATTTCATCAAGCAGGATTTCCGTGAACTCGCCATGAAATTTGCCCGGGTGTAGCTGATCGTAGATCTGCTGCCAGGCGGTAATGGTCAGGGCATGTTCATAGACATCCGTCGTCCGTCGCTGATGAACATTGTCCACCTCGACTCTGGGCGTAAGTTTAACGTCTTCGGGTAACGCTTCATGATAAAGATGGTGCAAATTCGCTGTACGGGTCTTTTTCATGATCTTCTATGCCGGACGCCCGCCAGGACGCCCGGCCCTCCGACAGATTAATTTTTGATGCGATAGCGACTACTGCGTTTACGCAACGCTCCGTCAGAAAAGAGTTGCTCCAGCACGTTTCTGGCCTGCTCCAGCGGCCAGCCAAAATGCGCGGCAACCTCTCCCGCCGTCATTCCCTGACGGACTGATGCCAACAGCGCCAGCAACGCTTCAGCGAACTCAGGCGTTGCGGGTACCTCGGGCGCTTTCTCAGTCGGCGTCGGTGCACGCGCAAACCCGCCAATCAGCCACTGGGTGTCCTCTTCCGGGCGACCAATTTCTTTGCGGCTAATCACACGGCCTGTGCGCTGCGCGGCGGCGCTTCCGGCATCCAGCGCCGCACGACACGCCGCCAGATCGCCCTCCACCACCAGCGCTAGCCTGCCAGGGTCGAGCACTTGATGACTGAGCAAGCGCACGTTGGCCGCTTTCAGCATGGCATCCGCCGCATCGACGGCGGCGACCATCCCGTCCACTTCCAGTAATCCCAGGGCATTGATCATTGGCAACCTCCGTTACGCACGCTGTACAGGGTTACGAGCGATATCCAGCACGGCGTCGGTAAAGGCGTTGCAGGCGGCTTTACACGCGGCCTGGCTTCCCGTTAAGAACGCAGCCGAATAGTTGGTTTCCGACGGCGGCGGCACGTAAGTCACCAGTTGAATGTCAGCGGACTTCATCGCCGCGTCAATGCCGAATGTCGCTTCCAGCGGCGGTGCCACCAGATAGGCCATTGGATCGCCCAGCGCGATACCTGCGGTAGACGAGAGATACGAGCCGGTACGCGAAACCACATGCGCCAGGAACGCCGTATTTTCCGCATCGTTCGCCCACTGGAACGCCGCGCCGTTTTCAATGCTGGCGACCATCGCATCCAGACCAGCGCGCACTTCCGCCGGGTTCGGTCCGCCCAGCATAATCAACACCTCACCCGCGGTAGGCGATGGCCCGTGAGCCGCCCCGGCGTATAGCGAACGGCCATACACCACTTCAACCATCGCCTGTTTGGTCGCTTCGTCAGCGGCAATATACGTCACGTCGTCAGAATCTGCCGTGATGAGTCCGAGGCTACGGATATGCGACGGTAATTTAAGTTCCCGCGCAAAGCCGTCATTCACGGAGGCAATCACGCGCATGGCAGTGACGGAAGGTCGAATCAAATCTAATGCTGGCATGATGTCTCCTTAACGGGTCATGTTGATACCGGACGCTTTCTGCGCCAGCATCCGTTTGGCCAAATCCACAATCACGGCGGCGGCTTCTACTGGCGGCGTCCCCCCCTGATGAATGTTTGAAATACAGGTTCTGTCGGCCTCGACGGTGGTTGCCACGCGCGGGGAATAGACGGCGTAGCAGGAGAGGCTTTCCGACTGGCCTAAGCCCGGGCGTTCGCCCACCAGCAAAATCACCACCTTCGCGCCAAGAAGCTCGCCAATCTGATCTTCAATCTTCACGCGGCCATAGCGCACAAAGAACGGCGTGCCGACGTTCAGCCCGGCCTGTTTCAGACCGGCAAGCAGCGGCGGCAGGATCTCTTCATAGTTGGCGGTGATCGCATCCGTAGAGAGGCCATCGGAGACCACCACCTGCACATCCGGGTTCATCACGCACTGCGACTTCAGCGCGTCAATGGCTTCCGGGCTCAGGCGACGCCCCATATCCGGGCGCGTCAGATACAGGTTTTTGTCGCTGATTTCCGAACGCACTTCCAGCAGCCCCTGGGCTTTCACCCATTCTTCCGGCACCTCTTTGAGCACCGTGTCTTTCGAACGGGAGTGATCGGCCAGGAAGCGCAACAGCGCCTGGGTACGTGGACGCGGCCCGGCACGACCAGTACAGACGCGTGCCGCAGTACTGCGACGCAGTTCGGTCAGCACGTCCGCACGATGCGGGTTCTCAACGCCAATCCAGGCTTTTGCCTCTGCGGAACCCAAATCCAGCGCGCAGCTTTCGGTCGCCGTCGGCGCGGCGCACTGCGGCTTTGCGCCTTCCTGCGTTGACGGCGCGACGGGTAGCGGTACGTCCTGTCCCATTGACGCCATCACGCTACGTACAATTTCTTCAATCTGTTTTTGATCCATGGTGTTATCCCCGCGTCATCAGAAGAACAGTGACGGATCGCCCGCCCGTTTGGTCAGACGACCATTTGCCATAATGCCCATCGTTTCCAGCCAGCGTTCAAACTCCGGCGACGGTCGTAAATTCAGCAACTGACGGACGGTGGCGGTATCGTGGAAGGCGGTGGTCTGGTAGTTGAGCATGATGTCGTCGCCGAGCGGCATCCCCATGATGTAGTTACAGCCAGCGGTGGCGAGCAGAATCATCAGGTTTTCGTTGAGATTCTGGTCGGCGTCGGCATGGTTGGTGTAGCAGCAGTCGCAGCCCATGGAGATGCCGCTCAGCTTGCCCATAAAGTGATCTTCGAGACCGGCGCGGATAATCTGCCGATCGTTGTAGAGATATTCCGGCCCGATAAAGCCCACCACGGTGTTAACCAGGAACGGATCGTAGTGCCGCGCCAGGCCATAATTACGCGCTTCCATCGTCACCTGGTCGGCACCAAAGTTCGCACCAGCCGACAGCGCTGAACCCTGTCCGGTTTCAAAGTACAGGCAGTTTTCCCCGGCGATGCGGTTGAACTCTGCCCCCACTGCCCGTGCTTCATCGAGCATAGCCAGCTCCACGCCGAACTCTTTTAAGCCCTTCTCGCTGCCGCAAATGCTCTGGAAAATCAGTCCGCCCGGCGCGCCCCGGCGTATCGCTTCAATCTGGGTGGTGACGTGCGCCAGCACGCAGCCCTGCGTCGGGATAGTGAATTTATCGATAACGCCGTAAACGGTATCGAGCACGCGAGTCAGGTTCTCCACGTCATCGGTCACCGGGTTAACGCCGATCACCGCATCACCTGCGCCGAAAGAAAGCCCTTCGTAGATTTGCGCGGCGATACTCTGTACATCGTCACGGGTATCGTTCGGCTGCAAACGGCAGCTAAAGGTGCCCGGAATACCGATGGTGGTATTGGCTTTTTTGATCACCGGCATTTTCTTGCCGCCGTAGATCAGGTCGGCGTTGGAGCAGATTTTCGCCACTGCCGCCACCACTTCGGAGGTCAGGCCTTTGCGGGTAAACGCGATGTCGTCCACGGAGGTTTCATCGCTCAGCACGTATTCGCGCAGTTCGCTGATGCTCCAGTTTTTAATCCGGTTATAGGCCGTTTCGTTGACGTCGTCCTGAATCAGGCGCGTCACGCAGTCCTCTTCATAGGCAATCACCGGGTTGTTGCGGATATCCGCCACCGTCATTTCCGACAGTACCTGTTTTGCCGCCACGCGCTCCTGAGAACTTGCCGCGGCAACCCCGGCCAGCACATCCCCCGAACGCAGTTCGTTGGCTTTAGCCAGTACCTCTTTTACATCCTTAAACTGATAAACATTGCCGAACAATGTGGTCTTTAGTTTCATAAGTCGTTCCCTCAGGAAGGAAATGCGAGTGATTTCACCGTCACCGGCACAACCGATCCGCCAAAAAGAGGCGTACCAATGTCGATATAGTCTCCCGCCCGCACGACCACCTCATCGATGACCGCCAGCGGAAGTTGCGGTAACTGTGGGCGCAATAACATGCCCAGCGCTTTACCAAAATCCTGCTCGGCCACCACCAGCAGGGGATGTGGATTGGGATAACGTGCGACAAAAGCCGTCAGCGCGTCGATGACCGTGAGTAATGTGGCGTAACGCACCGGGAGCGTGGCGGGAAGCGCCAGCACGTAAGCGTCGGTTTGCGGGTCGAGATCGAGCTGGAGAAGCACCTGCCGCCAGGCGTTCACCAGATCGGCGTCATCCTGCGGGATCGCCACCGGCAGGTTGCGCAGCGGCAGTTGAACGTCTTCCAGCCAGATAGTACTGCCGGAAAGCGAGAGCGTATGCGCCCCTGCGCCAATCACCGTAGCGCGCACGGTTTGCACCGGAAACCGCACGTTCATCTCGCGCAGACGCGGGTGTTCATGCAGCGAGGTCGCCAGCAGCGGTCCGATATCAGAAAAGCAGAACGGGTCGGCAGGCTGATGGCGATAGCACTCGCCCACCCCGCCGGAAAGGGTGATCACCTCCGGCGTAATATCGGCGGGCAGCAGCCCGGTTTGCATCAGCGATTGCGCCAGCGGCGAGAGCGTACCGGCGATAACCTCGACGATGAGATCCGCCATCCGCCGCGCCACCTGCCCTAACTGTGCGGCAGCTAAGGCGCGAGCATCAGTACCCGAACCGAACACCTCATCGATAATCATCTGCCCCGGCTGATGGGCATAAACCACGCGCCCCTGAGCGTCGGTTTCCAGCAGGCGACCACCGACGTTAAGGCAGGCGGTGCCGCTGACTTTTCCCGCGTCAAACAGCGCGTAGTTAGACGTGCCGCCGCCGATATCAATATTCAGCACCCGACACATCCGCTGCTCAGACAAGCTTTGCGCCCCGGCGCCGTGACCGGCAATGACCGATTCCAGATGCGGCCCGGCGCTGGCGACCACAAAGTCGCCCAACGATTGCGAGAGCGCCATGACCGCCGGACGGGCGTTGCGGGTTTTGGCGCTTTCGCCGGTGATAATGATCGCCCCGGAGTCCACCGATTCAGGCGCGATGCCTGCGGCCTGATACTGGGCCAGAATCAGCGTTTTAAGTTCTGCCTCTTTCAGACCGCCCTGCTTATCCACGGGCGTAAAGAAGACCGGGCTTTGCCAGCTAATGTCGCGTTTGATGAATTCGTAGCGCGGCACCTGCGACACCGCCGCACGGTTAACCAACTCCAGGCGCGAGAAGATCACCTGCGTGGTGGTGGTGCCGATATCGATACCGACGCTCAGTAGCTGGCGAGTATTCACGATTGCGCCTCCGCTTCGGTTTTCACCTGTGCGGCGTCATCTTTCGGCACCAGCATCATCGCCACGCCAATTGCCGTCACACCGCCGATCAGCTTGCCGACAATCATCGGGAAGATCATGGCGTTCATATTCGCGGCGGCGAAGCCTAAATGGTCGCCCAGCGCGAACGCCGCAGAGACGGCAAATGCGCAGTTAATCACTTTGCCGCGGGTATCCATCTGCTTCATCATGCCGAACATAGGGATATTGTTCGCCAGGGTCGCCACCATGCCTGCCGCCGCAATATTATTTACGTTCAGCAGTTTACCGACATTCATCAACGGTTTTTCAAACCAGCGGGTCAGTAACAGCACCATCGGATACGCGCCGAGCAGCACGCAGGAGATAGAGCCGATCACTTCAATGGCGCGCATCACTTCGCCGGGTTTGTCGCCTGGTGCCATAAAAATCGGGTCGAGTCCCGGAATCAACTCCCAACCCAACAGGAATTTAACCACCGCAGCCGCCAGACCGATGGTGATCAGCGCCACCAGAAATTTGGCGAAAATCTGGAAACCGTTGATCATTTTTTCCGGGATGAACTTCAGCCCCAGCGCTACCAGCACCGCGACGATCAATACCGGGATCATGTTCATCAGGATCAGCGCGAAGGTAAACTCCACTGGCTGACCATTGATCTGCACGCCTGAGTACATGGCGATCAACCCCCCCGCAATGCAGCCAATGGGAATGGTGACGATACCCGCCAGTACGCCAAGCGCCAGGTAGCGGCGGTCAGACGGTTCGATAATGCCGAGCGCCACCGGAATGGAGAACACAATGGTCGGCCCCATCATCGACCCAAGTATTAACCCTGAGTATAGCCACGCCGCGACATCACCACCGGCCAGCTCTTTGGCGAGGAAGAAGCCGCCCATATCACAGGCCAGCAGCGTACCGGCGAACATGGATGGGTTTGCGCCCAGCATTTCGTATACCGGGATAATAACCGGCCCCAGTACATGCGCCAGCACCGGCGCCAGCGCGGTCATACCGACCATCGCCAGTCCCAGCGCGCCCATCGCCATAAAGCCCTCTTCAAACTGGCCGCCAGACCCTTCGATACTCTTGCCGAATTTACCGAGGAAGCGCGCCGACCCGCCGAACTGCGACAGGACTCTGTCCACGGCGGCAATCAGCATAAAGAACATCATGATGTACATGATGATTTCGTTAATTCCCATAGCCCTTACTCCCTGCCATTTATGATTTGTAGGCCGGATAAGACGCGCCAGCGTCACCATCCGGCGTTTATTGCGCCGCCGTATACAGCTCGATAATGTCGGCCTGGGTAGCGGTTCGCGGGTTGCTGCGCAGACAAATATCCTCCAGCGCGGCTTGCGCCCAGGCGCTGTAGTGTTCGGGTTTAGCGCCAGCGTCAGCCAGCCGTTTGCTCTGCCCCACTTCGGTAATCAGCTCGCTCACCGCCGCAATCGCATCGCGATCGTCCGATTTCTTATGGGTTAACGCCCGACCGATTTGACTGAAGCGTTCGCGGCATACCATCCGGTTAAAGCCCATGACCGTTGGCAGCAGCATGGCGTTAGCCTGGCCGTGCGGAATATGCAGTGCCGCCCCTGGCTGGTGCGCCATCGCATGACACAACCCCAGACCGGCGCTGGAAAAGGCCATTCCCGCCATACAGGAGGCCAGCAACATATTTTCACGCGCCGCCAGATCGTGGCCGTAACCCACGGCTTTCGGTAGCGATTTACCAATCATCGCTATCGCGCCAATCGCCAGGCTGTCGGTAAACGGCGTAGCGTTGAGCGCGCTGTAGGCCTCAATCGCATGAGTCAACGCATCAATACCGGTCATCGCCGTCACGTTTGGCGGAACGCCTTCAGTCACGGCAGCATCAAGAATCGCCACATCCGGCATTAGCGACGCGTGTGCCAGCACCTGCTTGCGCCCGCTGACCGCATCGATAATCACCGTCACGTTGGTGGTTTCTGAACCGGTTCCGGCGGTGGTCGGCACCGCAATCAGCGGCAGACGCGGGCGTAATGTACTGCGCTCGGTCATGGCGCTCAGCGTCTGGTCAGGGTTAGTCACCAGCAGGGCGACCGCTTTCGCCGCGTCCAGCACCGAACCGCCACCAAAGGCCACCACGCCGTCGCACGCCGCCTCACGCAGTTGCGCCACCGCCGCGCAGACATCGGTAATGCACGGTTCACCCGGCGGGCACGGCCAGACCGTCATCGCGACGCCCTTCATCGCCAGGCTGCGTGCCAGCGGCGCGGTCATTCCCGCCTGATGCAGAAAACTGTCGACCATCACAAACAGATGGCCTAAGCCCCGCGATTGCGCCTCCTGTCCACAGGCGCTGAGCGCCCCAAGTCCGCACAGCGTGACCGGCGGTACGCTGAACGTTTTCACGCGTTGCAGGTTCAGGGTGTCGAATGCCTGAAAGAGCGCCGTCTGCAGTTCAGCTTGCATAGAGTCCCTCCGCTTTCGCTCTCCCGCTGCTGGCTATCGCCAGCGGGGTCATAAACAGGCTGTGCTGCGGTAAATGCACCTGTAACTCCGGGAAACGCTGGCGAAATAACGCCTCCACGCCCGGCTGCATACAGGAACCGCCCGCCAGCCATAAATCTGTCACTCCCTGCCCGGCAATATGCCGAGCGACGATCTCCGCCATCTTTTCGTACACCGGCTTCACGACCGGCCAAATCTCCTGCGCGTTACTGCGCTTGTACTGTTCCGCCTCTTCCAGTGGAATACGGCGGTTGCCCGCCAGCGTCAGGGAGATATGATGTCCGCCAGTGGCTTCATCGGCGGACCAGGTCACCTTGCCCTGTTTGACGATGGCAATGCCGGTAGTACCGCCGCCAATATCCACCACCCCCGCATTATCCAGTTGCAGCAGATCCGCCACCGCCGTCGGTTCATCCAGTACGTGGCTGACCTCTAACCCGGCAGACTCCAGCACGTTGATCGAAATACGCGGGTCAGTGCCCGGCGGGAACGAGGTCGCCGCATGAGTAAAGCGACAGCCGAGCTGCTGTTCGAGCGTGTCGAGATGGCGGCGCACAATGGTCACCGCGCCGAAGAAATCCCAGACGATGCCGTCACGCACGACGTCCGCCCAGTCAAGACACACCGCCACCGGCTGCGCGTCAGAGTCAACTACTATCGACACCACGTCACAGGTACCCAAATCCACACCCAGCCACAGCGGTGTGTCGCTGGCAGCGGGCGTCTGATGACACAGGGCCGCCGCTTTTTGCAGTCTTGCGGTGAGCCAGAGTTGTTCGTCGTGCGCCATGAGTCATCCCTTATACAATGCGAAACGCATCCACTAGTACGCAGCGACGCAGGCGAACAAAGGTACGCGCGCTGGTCACGCCTTCACCGGTTGGCGTGGTGATGGTCATAGTGGTCCAGCCTTCGCCACCCAGCCCAAGCCCGGCAATGCACGGCCCGTTTTTGACGAAAATACTGGTGTCGATGGCGTTCGCCATCAGGTTCATGTTGTCAATGTTGCGCGAGTGCATCGCCGCCGTATGGTGGCAGCCGCCTTCCAATTGAACCGCCAGAGCGATGGCGTCTTCGACGTTGGCGACCCGCACCACCGGCAGTACCGGCATCATCATTTCGGTGACGGCAAACGGATGGTTAGCTGGCGTTTCCACAAACAACAGCCGCGTTTGCTGCGGCACGTTCAGGCCGATGGCGGCCGCGATCTTGCCCGCGTCACGACCGACCCAGTCACGGCTGACGGTACCTTTACCGCGTTCATCGATATTCTTCAGCAGCACCGGCTGGAGCTGTTCGGCCTGGGCTGCGGTCAGTTTCACCGCGTGCTGACCTTCCATCAGGCGCATTAGCTCGTCGGCGACGCTATCGACCACAATCAGCACTTTTTCGTCGGCGCAGATGATGTTGTTGTCAAACGACGCGCCTTTGACGATGGACTGCGCGGCACGCGGCAGGTCGGCGGTCTCATCCACCACCACCGGGGGATTACCGGCACCGGCGGCAATCAGGCGTTTATTAGTATGTTTGCGCGCCGCGTCCACCACCGCTTCGCCGCCAGTCACCACCAGCAGACCAATACCGGGGTACTTGAACAACCGCTGGGCGGTTTCGATATCCGGGTTCGCCACGGTGACCAGCAGATTTTCCGGGCCGCCGGCGGCGACTACCGCCTGATTAAGCAGGGTGATTGCCCGCTGAGAGACCTTTTTCGCTGCCGGATGCGGGGCAAACACCACGCTGCTGCCTGCGGCAATCAGGCTAATAGCGTTATTAATGACCGTTGCCGCCGGGTTGGTGGACGGCGTGACCGAGGCCACCACGCCCCACGGCGCATTTTCAATCAGCGTCAGGCCGTTATCGCCGGTCAGCACCTGCGGCGAGAGGCACTCGACGCCCGGCGTGCCGCGCGCCTGCGCCACGTTTTTGGCAAATTTATCGTCAACGCGTCCCATGCCGGTTTCGCTGACGGCAAGTTCCGCTAATTCTCGGGCGTGTTTTTCGCCCGCCTCGCGAATGGCATGAATGGCAAGCTGACGCATCGCCACGCTCTTCAGCCCCTGCTGGGCCAGTTTTGCTGCCGCCACTGCGTCATCCAGGGAGGCAAAAACGCCCATCTCATGAACGGTGCCGGTGGGCTTGCTGCTATCCTGCATTTTCAGCAGCACCGCTTTCACCACCTGTTCAATATCCTGTTGATTCATGATGTTCAGTCCTATTTATGGAAAACCACTTTCCCGCCAGCCACCACTTCATCGACGATGCCAATGACGCACAGATCGACCGGTGATAATTCGCTGCAATGCGCCTGGCGTGCGGAACTGCCGCTGACCAGCAGTACCCACTCTCCGGTTCCCGCCCCGATACTGTCGATAGCGACGGCACACTGCCCGTCGGGGTTGCCCTGGGCATCGATCATTTCCACCATCAACAATTTGTCATGCGCCAGTCCCTGATGGCGGACGGTACATACGATTTGTCCTGTGACGACTGCCAGTTTCATATCCGCCTCCATGGATGGCCCGTTGGGTCGTAGGCCTTGAATCTGCGCACCATCAGGAATGGCGCGCATTAATGCCGGATGGCGACGCTACGCGTCTTATCCGGCCTACCATCAAATGTTGCTGTCGCCTTTGAAGCTGATCGGGAACACTTCTTCCAAATCGCCGTGCGGGCGTGGAATAACGTGTACGGAGACCAGCTCGCCAATGCGCTGCGCCGCAGCGGCGCCAGCATCGGTTGCGGCTTTACACGCCGCCACATCGCCACGCACCATCGCCGTAACCAGGCCACCGCCAATCTGCTTCACGCCGACCAGCTTCACGCGTGCGGCTTTTACCATCGCATCTGAGGCCTCAATCAGCGCAACCAGGCCCCGGGTTTCAATCATTCCTAATGCTTCCATCGTGTTTTCCTCTCATTAAGGGGGTCCAGAACGGGACCGTTCATTCAACCAGTGTGTGTAAGCTGCGTTCGCGGCTCACGTCAGCCTGGCGCGGCACGGCTGCCACCAACGCCAGTTCGATAATTTCCTGCACGCTACAGCCTCGGGAGAGGTCGTGAAGCGGCGCGGCAAGCCCCTGAATTAGCGGCCCAACAGCGCGATAGCCTCCCAGACGCTGAGCGATTTTGTAGCCAATATTGCCCGCCTCCAGCGACGGGAAAATCATCACGTTGGCGCGGCCTTGCAGCGGGCTTTCAGGCGCTTTTTGCGCGGCGACCTCCGGTACGAAAGCGGCGTCAAACTGCAATTCACCGTCCACAAGCAGTTGCGGCGCGCGTTCGCGAACGATCTCTGTCGCCTGTTGCACGTTGGCAACATTGGGGTGACGGGCGCTGCCGTTGCTTGAAAATGACAGCATCGCCACGCGCGGTTCTTCGCCGGTAATGGCTCGCCAGGTGTCGGCACTGGCGATAGCGATATCCGCCAGCTGCGCCGCCGTCGGCTGCGGCACTACGCTGCAATCGGCGAACCCTAATGCCGGACCGGCATACTGCGGCAGCATCAGGAAAATAGACGACAATGTTTTGCACCCGGGTTGCAGGCCAATCACCCGCAGTCCTGCGCGCAGCACATTCGCCGTTGACGACAGGTTGCCTGCGATACACACATCAGCCTCACCGGCGCTCACCATGGCGGCAGCGAACATTAGCGGGTCGCTAAGCTTTTCCACTGCGTCCGGCGGCGTTTTTTCTCCGGCACGGGCAAGCCAGCGTTGCGCAAAACGCTGGCGCATACTCAGGTTGCTGTGTGGGTCGATGACCTGAATGCCATCCATCGCCATACGATGACTCAGGGCAAACTGACGCAGCGCAAACGGGCTGGCGACCAGAACGGGGTGAGCCAGACCGTACTGTTGCAGATAATGCGCCGCTTTCAGCACGCGTTCGTCCAGCGCATCGGGAAAGACGACTCTGGCGGGGGCGCGTACCGCCAGTTCGCGGGCGCGTTCAATGATCATGGCTTCTCTCCCAACCGTTGTTGAATTTGGGCGACCGTCAGCGGATGTTTCGCCACGCTCAAAATCATCATCACGTAAACCGTGCTGGAGAGACGGTTCAGCGCCTGTAAAATGTCCGGGCGCAAGACCTCAAAACTACGGGTAATAAACACTTGTGCGGCGAGGGTTTCCGTTTCGCGGACTTTGGTTCGCAGGAGATTAAGCAGCGCCGCATCGCGACCGTGGCTGGCCTCCGGCACCAGGTGATCGTGGTCGAGATAGCGCAGCGGCTGGTGGGAAAGCCGATGCAGCTCATCCTCGTTCAGCCCGACGATAGACTGCGCCGCCAGCGGTTCATCTATAGCGTCGGCGCGCATAATGTTGCCCAGTCGCGAGCGGATATCGAAAAGCCACGGCTGCCAGGGTTCCGCCAGTTCGATTTGTAGCCACACGGTCAGCGCGATGGCGCTGTCGAGCGCGGCGCGAAAGCCGAGGCGCGGGTCGCTTTTGGCGACCATTTTGTCCGTCGTCAGATGGGTCAGCGTATCGGGCTTTTTCACCACCGGCTGGCGGCACAGTTCACAGCAGGCCTGTGGGTGCGTATCGCTACTGGTTAAGCCATGTACCGGCTGCGGCTGCTGTTCGTCATCATTGACAAACAGCCGGCCTTGCTGATCCAGAAACTTAATGCGCAGGCGGCGGCTTTCCAGCAGTTCCCGGGCCGAGGGCGTCAGTCGTGCATCAGCGGGCAGATGGATCTCCGATCCTTCGCTGAGCGTATGATTCGCTCTGAGCCACGTTTCGGTGA
The DNA here is from genome assembly GCF_008692785.1 of Salmonella enterica subsp. diarizonae. Lineage (GTDB taxonomy): Bacteria > Pseudomonadota > Gammaproteobacteria > Enterobacterales > Enterobacteriaceae > Salmonella > Salmonella diarizonae. Next base: position 149,285 of record NZ_VXJV01000007.1, on the reverse strand, counting down.
TGAAATCGTTCATACGGATTGCCAGTTTGCAGGCCAGGCGACGTACAGAAAGCGCACGGACGTTGGCGTGCCAAATTCAATGCTGGAGCCTTTGGGGATGAACATGACATCTCCGGCTTTGGCAATCATGGTTTCGCCTTCATGGCGTACGTGCAGTTCGCCCTCCAGCACCATGTCGATTTCGTCGTAGTTCAGCGTCCACGGGAAAAAGGCGTTGTCCCACTGCATAAACCCGGCGGCCATGCTGCTGCCGTCCTGCTCTGTAACCAGATCGGTTAAGCCGACGCAGTGCGGTTCGGCGCCGTCGAAGCGGCCAAATTTCACGCTGCTGCCATCAATGACTTTCACGCCGCCTTTACCCGTGACGGAGGTAAAGCTCGGCTGCATCGTCCCCAGTTCCAGCGATTGCTTTTCCTTCAGCACTTTTTCCATCAACTGCGCTACCAGGCTTTCAGTAAACTGCCCTTCCGGGAGCTGCGCGATGATGGCTTCCCGAATGCGCTGGCTTTCGCTTTTACACGCTTGCGCCGATGTGGATGCCGGAACGGGCTCGTCGCATTCGGTAATCGTGAAGCCCAGTAGTTCCGCCACTTCGCGAGCCTCCGGGGTAATAATGCTGGCGCGCAGCACTACCGACATCGCCTGTTCGCCGCGGGCGTGGGCCGCACGAATATCGTTAGCTGTGATAAGTTTTTTCACCTGCCTCTTCCTCCTGTTCACTGAGAGCCGCCAGATAATCCACCAACTGCCGCACGCTTTGCGGGTCGTGGCCGTTGAGCTCGAAAATCGGCTCCCGGAATCCAGTCTCGCAAAGCAACTGCCGCGTAGCGGCGACGTCGGCATCCGGCATGTCCGTTTTGCTGATGACGGCGATATGTCGTTTACGGGTTCCAACATCCAATAACCCGGCAGGTAAGCGACTTTCTTTATCGTTTGCCGCGTGGACGTAAATCAGCGTGTCCACATCCTGCAATGTTGTAATTAGGGCGTGATACCAACGAGGATGGCTAAAATATTCACCCGGCGTATCGATATCGCCATGATCATTAAATTCCACGGCCTGCGTTTTTCTGGCGAGGGAATAATTTCCCCGTAACGCGTTAAAAAGCGTTGTCTTTCCGGCACCGACCGCGCCGACAAAAGCAATACGTTTCATTACCGCCACCAATTAACTTTTTGTTAACTCACACAGGGTAAAGTTTAATAATCGCCCCAGTCCGCTGACCGTCTGTAATAGCGCTTCTTCTACTGCGCCGACGGTGCCATAAATCACCAGCGCGCCGCTAAATCTGTCGAGAAAACCGATGTGTACATCCGCAGCCTTCATCGCTAAATCGCCAGCGATCATGGCCGTTTCCCCCGGCGTTAAGGTCATAATGCCAATCGCGCCGGCATCGGGAACGCCGATCTTTTTCGCCAGTTCTTCACCAGGGTGCGCAATGAGATGCGCCAGCGTGACCTGTTTGCCCGGCACAAATTCCTGAATAATGCGTTCTTTATTCATTGCTCACCGTCTCCACTGAAACTGCCGTCATCGTGGCAATTTTTTGTCAGAGTAAATAACAAAATTCGGCAAGGTGATGTAAAAGGTGAGGTAGATCACTAAGAGAAAGAAAATAAAAATTACTTCTATCGAAGGTGTTAACAATAAATATCGTGGCACATCACATTTTCAGGCGTAATTCTGAATTTAAGCCTTTTCCGCAATAAATGTCTCACCGGATATTCTTTGTATTACTACCATCGATAAAAATAATTCGTATCACTCGATTTCCGCATAGTACAGATTCAATGAAATAAATAAGGGTAAGCGCAATATGTTCCAGAATATCCCCACCCGAGCCTTTCATGCTATGGCGAAGCCCAGCGGTTCAGACTGTAATCTCAACTGCGCCTACTGCTTTTATCTTGAAAAGCACGCTCTGTATAACCATACGCCACAACCAAGAATGACTGACGCCATGCTGGAGCGCTATGTACGTGATTACATTGTATCTGTCGCGCCGGAAGCGGAAGTCGCCTTTATCTGGCAAGGCGGCGAGCCTACACTGTTGGGGCTGGAGTTTTATCGTCGCGCCGTCGCGTTGCAGGCCAAATACGGCGCAGGGCGGCAGATCTCCAATAGTTTTCAAACCAATGGCGTCCTGCTGGACGATGCGTGGTGCGAGTTCTTTGTTCGCCACCATTTCCTGATCGGCCTGTCGCTCGATGGTCCTGAAGAGATTCATAATGAATACCGGTTGACGAAAGGCGGACGTCCAACGCATAAACTGGTCATGCGGGCGTTGGCCCTGCTCCAGCAACATGGCGTAGAGTACAACGTACTGGCCTGCGTTAACCGACGCAGCGCTCGCTCGGCGGAAAAAATTTATGATTTTCTCGTCGCCAGCGGCGTGGAGTTTATTCAGTTTATCCCCGTCGTCGAGCGTCTGGCTGATGAATCTGCACAGCAATCGGGGCTGACGCTACACGCGCCGGGCGACGCCTGCGGTACATTAACCGACTGGTCTGTTATTCCCGAAGACTATGGACGGTTTCTGTGCGCCGTTTTTGACAGGTGGATCACGCGCGATGTCGGTAAGGTGTTCGTCATGAATATCGAATGGGCATTCGCGAATTTCGTCGGCGCGCCGGGAACGGTCTGCCACCATCAACCGACCTGCGGACGTTCGGTGGTGGTCGAGCATAATGGCGATGTCTATGCCTGCGATCATTACGTTTATCCACAGTTCCATTTAGGCAATCTTAACGAACAAACGTTCGCTGCTATGTTGGATTCCCCACGGCAGAAGGCGTTTGGCAAAGATAAATATGCAACGCTACCCGAGCAATGTCGGCAATGCCCGGTACTACGCGCTTGCTGGGGTGGTTGCTCTAAACACCGTTTTGCATTAACAAAAGAGGGTAAGCCCGGACTCAATTATTTATGCGCAGGGTTTCGCGCCTATTTCCAGCATTTACCTCCCTATCTGAAAGCAATGGCTGATTTGATGGCAATGGGACGTCCGGCCAGCGATATTATGCATGCTCATTTACATTACGCCAGAAGCGATAAGTAAAATTAACCTGCCTCGTAAAGGCGGGTTATTCATATATCGCGTATTACAATTTAATGTGTACTTTCGGCGGATGTTTTTTCAGAATTTCCATGTAATTATGGACTTTAGCCTGTAAAGGGACGCCCATAGGGATATGTCTTACGCCTACGCTATCGTCTTCCTGAGGATTAGGATAAAGGTTAAAGACTGTCGTACCTGCTGTTTTTGTAATGGCGCCAGTGAATCCGTCTGATAACCGGTTTGCGTGAAAACGAAAGGCTGCTGGATAAGCAAATGATATTGTTGTAAACAGTCGGCTTTCATTAACGATACCCGCCTCGAATGAATAAATGTAAAATCATATTATAAACATCATTAAAATAAATATAACATTGTTATTGATTAGCTCATGGATATAACTCAAGACCTATTTATGCCAAACCTTTTTATTAATATCATTTTATTAACTTTAATAAGGCAAATATCATTATAATAAATTATATAAATGATTATTATCGCTACGGCGCATAAAAAAGCGCAGGAGAACCTGCGCCAGAAGAGAGTAATGCGTTATTAAAGCGGCGTGGTTTGCGCTTCAACCACCGCTAACGCCACCATATTCACGATACGGCGTACAGAGGCGATCGGCGTTAATACATGTACTGGTTTAGACACGCCCATCAGTACCGGGCCGACCGTGACGCCTTCGGAACTGGAGACACGTAGTAAGTTGTAACTAATGCGGGCGGCTTCCATATTCGGCATCACCAGAATATTGGCGGACCCCTTCAGCGGGCTATCCGGCATCCGGTCATTACGAATACTTTCTACCAACGCCGCATCGCCGTGCATCTCACCGTCAATCATCAGATCAGGCGCTCGTTCGCGCACCCGCTCAAGGGTTTCGCGCATTTTGCTGGCGGACAGCGAATTTGAGGAACCAAAGTTAGAGTGCGACAGCAGCGCAACTTTAGGCTCAATACCAAAGCGGCGAACGGTTTCCGCCGCCATCACGGTGATCTCCGCCAACTGTTCCGGCGTGGGATCTTCGTTAACATAAGTATCGGCAATAAAAGTGTTGCCGCTTGGCAGCAGTAAGGCGTTCATCGCCCCTGCCGTATGCACGCCGTCACGGTAGCCAAAGACTGCTTTCACCACGCTGAAATGCTCATGGTAGTCGCCGATGGTGCCGCAGATCATCGCATCCGCTTCCCCACGCTGCACCATGATCGCGCCAATGGCCGTATGGTTGCCGATCATCGCACGCTGCGCCTGTTCCTGAGTTACCCCGCGACGCTTCATGATCTGGTAATACTCGCTCCAGTACTCTTTGAAGCGCGGATCGGATTCATTATTCACGATCTCGAAATCAACGCCCGCTTTGATCTGCAACCCCAGCTTCTGGATACGCATTTCGATCACGCTCGGGCGCCCGATCAGGATAGGCTTCGCCAGCCCCAGGGTTATCAACTCCTGGGTCGCGTGCAGCACGCGCGCCTCTTCCCCTTCCGGCAGAACTACGCGCTTCGGATCTTTACGTGCCTGCGAGAAGATCGGCTTCATGAACAGGTTGGTTTTGTAGACAAACTCGGTCAGCTTATCAATATAGGCATCAAAGTCAGCAATCGGGCGCGTCGCCACGCCGGAATCCATTGCCGCTTTCGCGACCGCTGGAGCGATTTTGACAATCAGACGCGGGTCGAACGGTTTCGGAATAATGTATTCCGGGCCAAAGCTCAGATCCTGATCGCCATAGGCCGAGGCCACCACCTCGCTCTGTTCGGCATGTGCCAGCTCGGCAATCGCATGTACCGCCGCCAGTTTCATCTCTTCGTTGATCGCCGTCGCGCCGACGTCCAGAGCGCCGCGGAAGATAAACGGGAAACACAATACGTTGTTAACCTGATTAGGATAGTCGGAACGACCGGTACAGATAATGGCGTCCGGACGCACTTCTTTCGCCAGCGGCGGCAGAATTTCCGGCTCCGGGTTGGCCAGCGCCAGAATCATTGGCGCGCGGGCCATTTTCTTCACCATCTCCTGAGTCAGCACTTTCGGGCCTGAACAGCCGAGGAAAATATCCGCGCCGTCAATGACATCATCCAGCGTGCGCTTGCCGCTGTCGTCTACCGCATAGGCCGCTTTGGTCTCCGCCATATTCGGCTCACGGCCTTTGTAAATAACGCCTTTAGAGTCGCAAACCACGATGTTGTGCTTTTGCATCCCCAACGCGACCAGTAGGTTCATACAAGCGATTGCCGCCGCTCCTGCGCCGGAGACGACCATCCGCACGTCGGAAATATTTTTCTCTACTACTCGCAGGCCATTAAGAATCGCGGCAGTACTGATGATCGCCGTTCCGTGCTGGTCGTCATGGAAGACCGGGATGTTCATTCGCTCGCGCAGTTTCTGCTCAATATAGAAACATTCCGGCGCTTTAATATCTTCGAGGTTAATGCCGCCAAAGGTCGGCTCCAGCGCCGCGACCACATTGATAAATTTATCCGGGTCAAGCTCATCGACTTCTATGTCAAACACATCGATGCCGGCGAATTTTTTAAACAGAACGCCTTTGCCTTCCATGACCGGCTTACCGGCCAGTGCGCCGATATTGCCTAACCCCAGCACCGCTGTACCGTTGGAAATGACCGCGACAAGGTTGCCGCGCGCGGTGTATTTATAGGCTGCCAGCGGATCTTTTTCAATTTCCAGGCAGGGCGCCGCCACGCCTGGAGAGTAAGCTAACGCCAGATCGCGCTGGGTGGCGAGGGGCTTAGTCGGAGAAACCTGAATTTTACCTGGGACCGGAAATTCGTGGAAATCAAGGGCGCTTTGTTTTAACTGCTCATCCATCTTGTTGTTCCTTTCACGTATCGTTCAAAAAGTGACGCGGCCTGGTGCGCCGCACATTATCACCGTACTGCGCAACACAAACTTTGAAGGTCTGCAAACTATCACGACGCGGCGCAAGAGTTTGTTATCAACTTATAACAGCCATGTTACCTGCTTATGCCAGCAATACCATGCCTGTCTGCTATGCTTTTTGGTTATGTAGTGTATGAATTTTTCAGAAGTGTGAATCAACACACTCATCTAACACTTTACTTTTCAAGGAGTATTTCCTATGAACCAGCTAGACGGCATCAAACAATTCACTACCGTCGTCGCCGACAGCGGCGACATCGAGTCCATCCGCCACTACCAGCCACAGGACGCCACGACGAATCCATCTTTACTGTTGAAAGCTGCCGGCCTTGAGCAGTATGGTCATTTGATTGAGGATGCGATTACCTGGGGGAAAAAACATGGCGGTACGCAGGAACAGCAGGTTGCGGCAGCCAGCGATAAACTGGCGGTCAATTTTGGCGCGGAAATACTGAAAAGCATTCCCGGTCGCGTCTCCACTGAAGTCGACGCGCGGTTATCGTTCGATAAAGAAAAAAGTATCGAGAAAGCGCGCCATCTGGTGGATCTCTACCAGCAGCAGGATGTTGATAAATCACGCATTCTGATCAAACTCGCCGCGACCTGGGAAGGTATCCGCGCCGCCGAGCAGCTCGAAAAAGAGGGCATTAATTGCAACCTGACGTTGCTGTTCTCTTTTGCCCAGGCGCGCGCCTGCGCCGAAGCGGGCGTCTATTTGATCTCTCCGTTCGTGGGCCGAATTTACGACTGGTATCAGGCGCGTAGTCCGCTGGAGCCGTATGTCGTGGAGGAAGATCCCGGCGTGAAATCGGTACGCAATATCTACGATTACTTTAAACAGCATCGCTATGAAACTATCGTGATGGGCGCAAGTTTCCGCCGTACTGAGCAAATCCTCGCGCTAACCGGCTGCGATCGACTGACTATCTCCCCTAACCTGCTTAAAGAGTTGAAAGAAAAAGAAGAACCGGTGATCCGTAAACTGGTGCCTTCCTCGCAGATGTTCCACCGTCCTACACCAATGACGGAAGCAGAGTTCCGCTGGGAACATAATCAGGACGCGATGGCCGTAGAGAAGCTGTCGGAAGGTATCCGCCTTTTTGCCGTTGACCAGCGCAAACTGGAAGACCTGCTTGCCGCCAAACTATAAACCTTGCCACGGAGTGATTTATGTCCCGTAAAGACCTTGCCAATGCGATTCGTGCGCTGAGCATGGATGCCGTTCAAAAAGCCAATTCCGGGCACCCCGGCGCGCCGATGGGGATGGCGGATATCGCTGAAGTGCTATGGAACGATTTTCTTAAACATAACCCAACCGATCCGACCTGGTATGACCGTGACCGTTTTATTCTTTCCAACGGTCACGCCTCCATGCTGCTCTATAGTCTGCTGCATTTAACCGGTTATGACCTGCCGCTGGAGGAGCTGAAAAACTTCCGTCAACTGCATTCTAAAACGCCAGGCCACCCGGAGATTGGCTATACACCCGGCGTTGAAACCACCACCGGACCGCTGGGCCAGGGGCTGGCGAATGCCATCGGGCTGGCGATTGCCGAGCGCACGTTAGGCGCACAGTTCAACCGCCCGGACCATGAGATTGTCGATCACTACACTTATGTCTTTATGGGCGATGGCTGTCTGATGGAGGGGATCTCACATGAGGTGTGTTCGCTGGCAGGTACGCTGGGACTGGGCAAACTGATCGGCTTCTACGATCACAACGGCATCTCCATTGATGGCGAAACCGAAGGCTGGTTTACCGACGATACCGCCAAACGCTTTGAAGCCTACCACTGGCATGTCGTGCATGACATTGACGGGCACGATCCGGAAGCGGTGAAAAAAGCCATTCTGCAAGCCCAGAGCGTAAAAGATAAACCTTCGCTAATTATCTGTCGGACGGTGATAGGCTTTGGTTCGCCGAATAAAGCGGGTAAGGAGGAGTCACATGGTGCGGCGCTGGGCGAAGAAGAGGTGGCGCTGACCCGCCAGAAGCTGGGGTGGCATCATCCGGCGTTCGAGATCCCAAAAGAGATTTATCGCGCATGGGATGGTCGCGAAAAAGGTGAGAAAGCGCAGCAGCGGTGGAAAGAAAAGTTTGCAGCTTATGAGAAAGCCTGGCCTGAGCTGGCAGCGGAGTTTACCCGCAGGATGAGCGGCGGACTGCCGGAGGCATGGGAATCCGCCACGCAAAAATTCATTAACGACTTGCAGGCTAATCCAGCCAAAATCGCCACCCGTAAAGCATCGCAAAATACGCTCAATGCCTATGGTCCCCTGTTGCCGGAACTGTTGGGCGGATCGGCGGATCTGGCACCGAGCAACCTGACTATCTGGAAAGGTTCGACCTCGTTGAAAGAGGAACCGGCAGGTAATTATATCCACTATGGCGTGCGCGAATTCGGCATGACCGCCATTGCCAACGGCATCGCCCACCACGGCGGCTTCGTACCCTATACCGCCACGTTTCTGATGTTTGTCGAATATGCGCGTAACGCGGCGCGTATGGCGGCCTTAATGAAAGCCCGGCAGATTATGGTCTATACCCACGACTCCATCGGTCTGGGCGAAGATGGCCCGACGCACCAGGCCGTGGAACAACTGGCGAGCCTGCGCTTAACGCCAAACTTCAGCACCTGGCGTCCCTGCGATCAGGTTGAGGCGGCGGTCGGCTGGAAGCTCGCCATCGAACGTCACCACGGGCCGACGGCGCTGATTCTCTCACGGCAGAATCTGGCGCAGGTAGAACGCACGCCGGAACAGGTGAAAGCGATAGCCCGCGGCGGTTATATTCTGAAAGATAGCGGCGGCAAGCCGGATATCATTCTGATCGCCACCGGTTCGGAAATGGAAATTACCCTCCAGGCGGCGGAAAAATTGACTGGCGAGGGCCATAACGTTCGCGTTGTGTCGTTACCTTCAACGGATATTTTCGATGCGCAGGATGCGGCATATCGCGAGTCGGTGCTACCGTCGCACGTGACCGCCCGCGTCGCGGTGGAAGCCGGTATAGCTGACTACTGGTATAAATATGTTGGCCTAAAAGGCGCAATTATTGGCATGACGGGATACGGCGAATCCGCCCCGGCTGACAAACTGTTTCCGTACTTTGGCTTTACCGTGGAAAATATTGTAGAAAAAGCCCGCCGGGTGCTGAACATAAAAGACTAAGGGTGAGCGTTAGAAACGCAGATTTTGCGCAGTCTGCAGAGCTGTTCTGTAGGCTGTGCAAAATTACTTCGTAGACTCAGGCGCATCAGATTGCCCGATGACGGCCTCATCAATGGATTTATGGCACATCAGGCAAAAGGCCTTTTTTTTATGCTCCTGCAATGTTGAATCCCATGCCTTTGAGCCTCCTTCTTTATTTACTTTTTCTCTTATCGCTGCCAGCCGATCTATTTCATAATAAGCGCTCAGGCAGCCACAATGGGGGCATAATACGGGGCCATTATTTATTTTCATACTATTTCCTGCTGTGGTGAGGCTCTCGGGTAAAGTAACAATCTTACTATAACGTAGCAATCTCTATACCATAAATGAGGCCTAAACAGGTGTATCTCTATTCTGAAAATGGCGATCACGACCAAGATTCAACGCGTGATCCACAGCGTGGGCCAGGCATCCGGTCCGTGCCAGTTATCACAGCTCGGTTCTTCGGCATAACGCACCAGACGAAAACGATCGCCATCATAACGCCAGCGCGTCTGGATACCGCAGTCGGCTAGCCCCCGTCCTTTCGCCAACGTCACCAGCTCGCGCGTTTTCTCGTCAAAGAAGGCGTTCATCAACTCCATGTCATTACTTTCGACGCCGCGATTAAACGGCAGCCGCAAACGTACGGCGCGCGAGACGAGCGTTTTTTTCCGCGAAACTATCCAGGCGAGATCGATAGTGTTATAGGCGCCGGCCTCGCAGTTAACAATCAATAATGCGTTATCATCCGTCAGCGCGCTGACCTGCGCCTCGCGCCGCAGCGGATCGAGCGAACAACGAATGCCGTTTACCCGCCATGCTGCGTAGTCCAGCAGATCGTTGCGTTCTTCCTCACTCAACGGTACGGGCGTTGGATTAATAACGGCGATCCCCTTTAATGCCGGCGCCGGGGGAACGCTGAGCGGCGGTTCGTTTCCTTTTTCAATCCAGGCGGTTTCGCTACCCACGCGTTTTTGCTGTGCGTCAATAAACAGTAACGCCGCTTTTAATCCCGCCAGCGAAAGCGTCTGGACACCGTTTTTTAAGGTGATGGCCTGCGCATCCTGAATAGTCTGTAAAAACGCGGCGATAGTGGCAGGATCGCCCGTCATGAGATGCCAGGGCGACACGCGCCAGTGTGGACTGTTGAACGAAAGCGGTTTGCCATCCAGCAATAAGCGAGGCGCAATAGCGGCTTCTTTAGCGTCGGGCGGCACCAGACCGCCGCGGTCGATACGCAGTACCGCATCGGTACGCGCCCCGGCGCTGCGGCTTAATGTCATCACCAGTCCATGATGTTCGCCGGTATTGCGCGCTACGCAAAAATTTTGGTTATTGCAGGTGACCTGCCAGTCGGAAAAAGTCCGTTGCGCTGGCGCAGCCCACAGTAGCTGGGCCGACAACAGGACAGGCAGACAAAAAAAAATAACGCGGTAGCGCATGAACGGTACAACCCCAGATTCAGAACAACACAGCTAAGGCGGTATCTTCCTTTCGCGCCTCAGGGTTCTCAATCAGATTTATCGGATTGGTCTTTTCTGTGTAAAGAAATATATTTCTTTTTTTTCAGTCCATTAGATTAGACATCTGTAAATAGTTAAGCAATAACACGGCCTTACCGTCCCGAATCTCACCCGAGCGTACCATTTCCAGAGCCCGGGAAAACGGCAGTTCAAGCACCTCAATATCTTCGTCCTCCACGCCGCCGCCGATACTGGCGCGCTCGCTATCATGATATTCGGCAATGAAGAAATGAATCAGCTCCGTAACGCCGCCTGGCGACATATAAAGCTCAAATATCTTGCGTACCTCACCAACGTCATACCCTGTCTCTTCAATGGCCTCTTTACGGATACAGACCTCCGGCTCGTCGTTATCAAGCAAGCCAGCACAGGTTTCAATTAACATACCGTCTTGATTACTATTGACCCATGTCGCCACGCGAAACTGGCGAACCAGAACCACAGTTTTTTTGGTTGAATTGTATAGCAGAATGGTTGCGCCATTCCCGCGATCGTAAACCTCACGCTTGTGACGGATAACCTCGCCATTACGACGGGTCAGGTCATAGGTAATGTTGCGCAGAGTGAAATAATTATCAGAAAGAATTTTATCCTTAATAAGCGTAATGGTTTGCGACATGCTGACTCCAGAGTGTAAAAAGAGCATTAATATTACGCCGTGAAGTCGGTTTTGTCTGCTGAAGGGATAGAACCTCAATGCCGACTGAACGGACGTATAGCCACATTCTTCCTGTCATTGTCCTTTATGAGGATATTCTGCTTCTATAGGCTGCAGAGTCCATGATCGCGATATGATTTGACTGCAGGACTGAAACTGAGGAAATAATCATGAAACTTACTATCGTTGCAGCAGTTTTTCTTACTTTTTCTATTTCAGCTTTTGCCGTTGAGTATCCGGTATTGACCAACACCAGCCCTGAGCAAGTGGGCTTTGATAGCAAAAAACTTAACCGACTTGATGGCTGGATTCAAAATCAAATTGATGCCGGATACCCCAGTATTAATCTTCTGGTAATAAAAGATAATCATATTGTTCTACAAAAAGCCTGGGGCTATGCCAAAAAATATGACGGTTCCACTCTGTTAGCCAATCCCATTCTGGCGACCACTAACACGATGTATGACCTGGCTTCAAACACAAAAATGTATGCCACTAATTTTGCATTACAAAAACTGGTGTATGAAGGGAAAATAAATGTCAATGATTTAGTATCAAAATACATCCCCGGTTTTAAGGATATGCCTGGTGATAAAATTAAAGGGAAAGATAAACTCCGTATCATTGACATTCTTCATCACGTCGCGGGCTTTCCTGCCGACCCACAATATCCCAATAAAAAAGTAGCGGGTAAATTATTCTCACAGAATAAAAGCACTACTCTGGAGATGATTAAAAAGACTCCGCTGGAATATCAACCCGGGTCGAAGCATATCTACAGCGACGTGGATTATATGATACTTGGTTTTATCATTGAATCGGTAACAGCAATGCCATTAGATCGCTACGTCGAAACAACCATTTATAAACCGCTCGGATTAAAACATACCGTCTTTAACCCGCTGATGAAAGGCTTCACGCCGCCGCAAATCGCCGCAACGGAACTACATGGCAACACGCGTGACGGCGTGATTCATTTCCCTAATATTCGCACCAATACTATATGGGGTCAGGTGCATGACGAAAAAGCCTGGTATTCAATGGGCGGCGTATCAGGACACGCCGGACTCTTTTCTAACACCCATGATATGGCCGTGTTAATGCAAGTGATGCTCAATGGGGGCGGCTACGGTAACGTGAAGCTATTCGATAAGAAAACGGTTGAACAGTTTACTCGCCATTCGCCAGAAGACGCTACCTTTGGTCTGGGGTGGCGCGTTAACGGCAACGCCTCAATGACCCCAACGTTCGGGGTGTTAGCCACTCCGCAAACGTATGGGCATACCGGATGGACCGGAACGCTGACGTCTATCGATCCGGTTAACCATATGGCGATTGTGATTTTAGGTAACAGGCCGCACTCGCCAGTAGCAGATCCTAAAGTGAATCCAAACGTTTTTGTCAGTGGGTTATTACCCGCGGCAACGTATGGCTGGATTGTTGACCAGGTATATGGGGCTTTGAAATAAAAATTTAAAAAGGGCTGAGACTGATGACAAAGCCGGTGCCTGATGGCGCTTCGCTTATCAGGCCTGCATCAGGTTATCACAAGTCATTGATATTAAAGGTCGTGTAGCTACTTGACGTTCAGGACGGTAGCTACAAATACGATTATTTACCGAGCCAGTCAAGTATCCCCTGCGCGGCATGTCGGCCTTCTGCCATCGCCGTCACCACCAGATCGGCGCCGCGCACCGCATCGCCGCCGGCGAAAATTTTCGGGTTGGACGTCTGGTAACGAAACACGCTCTCGACGCTGGCGGCAATACGTCCCCAGTTATCCACCTTCACACCATGCGATTCCAGCCACGGCATACCGTGCGGATGAAAACCAAACGCCATAATGACCGCATCCGCCGGCATCACGAACTCGCTGCCCGGTACCGGAACTGGGCGGCGTCGCCCCTGACCATCCGGTTCGCCAAGCCGCGTACGCAAAAAACGAATACCGCTGACGCGCCCTTGCGTATCGAGCACCAGCTCAACCGGCTGAACGTTAAACTCAAAGTTAGCCCCCTCTTCCCGCGCGTTTTTCACCTCTTTTTTCGACCCCGGCATATTGGCTTCATCGCGGCGATAAGCGCAGGTGACGTTGGCAGCGCCATGACGCAGCGCCGTACGTACGCAGTCCATTGCGGTGTCACCGCCGCCCAGCACAATCACGTTAAGGCCCGCCGTATCAATAAACGGCGCATCAGGCGACGCCGGAAGCCCCATCACCTGTTTGGTATTGGCGATCAGGAATGGCAACGCATCGTACACACCCGGCGCGTCTTCATTCGGCAAATCAGCCTTCATGGAACGATAGGTCCCCACTCCGACAAACACGGCGTCATAGCTCTCCAGCAGTGTCTCCAGAGAAATATCTTTCCCCACTTCGCAATTAAGCTCGAAACGAATCCCCATCGCGCTAAAGATCTCCCGGCGTCGCGCCAGCAGAGATTTATCCAGTTTGAAAGCCGGAATACCAAACGTGAGCAAACCGCCGATTTCCGGATGGCGATCGTAGACGGTGGCGCTTACGCCATGGCGCGCCAGCACGTCCGCGCAGGCAAGGCCTGCCGGCCCCGCGCCGATAATCGCCACGCGCTTGTCAAGTTTCTGTACGTCCGACAAGTCGGGATGCCAGCCTTTGCTCAGAGCGCGATCGGAGATATAGCGCTCAATATTGCCGATGGTAACAGCCCCATACTCATCGCGGAGCGTACACGCGCCTTCGCATAGCCTGTCCTGCGGACAGACGCGCCCGGTAATTTCCGGCAGGCAGTTGGTCTGGTGAGAAAGCTCTACCGCCGCATCAATATCGCCGGCTTTCACCAGTTCGATCCACTGGGGAATGAGGTTATGCAACGGACAGGTCCATTCGCAAATACTGTGTTCACCGCATGTGAGGCAGCGGGCCGCCTCACGCTCCGCCTGCGCGGCGCGAAACGGCAGATAAATTTCCTCAAAGGTCGTTTTACGCGCTTCAATCGCCAGTTTATCCGGTTCGCCGCGCGGCGGCGTCGCCTGCATACGCTCGGCTTTGCTGCTCGTTGTCCCACTGTGTTGTGTATCAACGGTATGCCAGGGGCGAATCTCCTGCCGGGCGGTACGCAGCCGTCGTGTTTTAGCCAGATGGGTCAACGACGCTTCGGTGACCAGTTGCAGCGCATCCGCCGGGCAATTTTCCACACAGGCCGGGCCATGTTCACGCCCCTGACACAGATCGCATTTATGCGCGCTGGCTTTGAACTGGTTTGGCGCGACGGGCGTCAATACCATCTGCATGGTGCCGAACGGGCAGGCGACGACGCAGGATTTACAGCCAATACACTTCTGCGCATTGACCTGCACGCTGTCGTTAATATGCGCGATCGCGCCGTTCGGGCAGCTACGGGCACAGGGCGCATCCTCGCAATGGTGACATGTGACCGCGCTGCGCTGGTGCTGATGTTTGATGACAGTAATTCGGGGCTGATAGCGCTGTGGCGTCAGGACATGTCGCTCATCATTGTGAGCCATTACGCAGGCGACCTCGCAGGCATGGCATCCCAGACACTGCTGGCTATTGGCCATAATAAAACGATTCATGGCGTCCTTCTGTTTTGGTTGCAAAAACCTTATTCTTTATATGAGCATTGTTATTAACTGACGAAGGCGGGGTCGGCAATGTTCATCTGCCCAGGAAGCACAACTATCTGTCCAGAACCTGTGGCAGATCAATTTATTTCATAGCAAATGAAATTGCGGTTCAGCTAAATGCGGGGAGTACCAGTGTGACGGTTAAACGCCCGGTCTCGGCCAGTCTGGCTAAGGCTTTTTTCTATATTGTGCTGTTGTCTATTCTGTCCACCGGCAGCGCATTACTGACGCTGACCAGCAGTTTACGGGATGCCGAAGCGATCAATATCGCCGGTTCGCTACGGATGCAGAGCTATCGGCTGGGTTACGATCTACAAAGCCGTAGCCCGCAGATTAATGCGCATCGTCAACTTTTCCAGCACGCGCTCAACTCGCCGGTACTGCAAAATCTCAACGCCTGGTATGTGCCGCAGGCGGTGAAAAATCGCTACGCGCGCCTGCACGCCAACTGGCTGGAGATGAATAGCCACTTACAAGACGGCGACATTGCCTGGTATCAGACCAATATCAACAATTACGTCGATCAAATTGATCTCTTCGTTCTGGCGTTACAGCATTACGCCGAGCGTAAAGTCATGCTGGTCGTCGCCATATCGCTGGCGGGCGGTATCGGCATATTTACGCTGGTCTTTTTTACTCTACGGCGTATTCGCCAACAGGTGGTTCGACCGCTTAATCAACTGGTCACCGCCAGTCAACGTATTGAACACGGTCAGTTCGCCCCGCTGCCGCTGGATACCAGCTTACCCAATGAACTGGGATTATTGGCGAAAACGTTTGGTCAAATGTCGAGCGAGCTGCATAAACTTTACCGTTCGCTGGAAGCCTCGGTGGAAGAAAAAACGCACGATCTGCATGAAGCGCACCGTCGCCTGGAGGTGTTATACCAGTGCTCCCAGGCGCTGAATACCAGTCAAATCGATGTCCACTGTTTTCGCCATATTTTGCAAATTGTCCGTGAACATGACGCCGCCTGGTATCTGGAGTTAACCGTGGGCGATAACTGGCGGATTAGCGAAGGCGCGCAAAGCCCCGATTTGCCAATGCAAATGCTGCCGGTTACGATGCAGGACACGGTCTATGGCGAACTTCACTGGCAAAGCCCCAACGTTAATGCCTCCACGCCGCTGCTGAACAGCGTCTCCACGATGCTGGGGCGTGGTTTGTACTTTAATCAGGCGCAAAAACACTTCCAGCAACTTTTGTTAATGGAAGAGCGCGCAACGATTGCCCGTGAGCTACACGATTCGCTGGCGCAGGTACTTTCTTATTTACGTATTCAATTAACGCTTTTGAAGCGCGCCATTCCAGAAGATAACGCCGGCGCGCAAAGCATCATGGCGGATTTTTCCAGAGCGCTGAACGACGCCTACCGTCAGCTTCGCGAACTACTCACCACGTTCCGTCTGACGTTACAGCAGGCCGATTTACCCTGCGCATTACACGAGATGCTGGAAGATTTACAGAGTCAGACCCCGGCCAAACTCACGCTGGATTGCCGTTTACCCACGCTGGCTCTGGATGCGCAAATGCAAGTGCATTTGTTGCAAATTGTGCGTGAAGCGGTCCTGAACGCCATTAAACACGCCAATGCGAGCGAAATCGCCGTGAGTTGCGTCACCGCGCCTGATGGCGATCATACCGTTTATATTCACGATAATGGCATTGGTATCGGTGAACCGCATGAGCCTGCCGGACATTATGGCCTGAATATAATGCGCGAGCGCGCGGAACGGCTTGGCGGCACGCTGAATTTTTCGCAACCCTCCGGCGGCGGCACGCTGGTCAGCATCAGTTTTCGCTCCTCCAGCAAGGAAGAGAGTCAGTTAACGTAAAGAACGGCAAAGCGCCGGAAGGCCAGATGTCAGGCTTTCCGGCGTTGGCACAAAAAGTATGCTGTAAAAGCGCATGATAATTTACATTATCTCCTTTATTTCTCCACGTTTGGCTCGTAGCTTGCCGCTACAGTGAAGCAGTTCATACCTAATAACGATATGTAGAAACACGAGGTTCTCCTTTAATGGCGAATTTTTTTATCGATCGCCCCATTTTTGCCTGGGTGCTGGCTATCCTGTTGTGTCTGACAGGGGCGTTAGCCATTTTTTCTTTACCCGTTGAACAATATCCCGATCTGGCGCCGCCCAACGTGCGTATTACCGCGAATTATCCGGGAGCGTCGGCGCAAACGCTGGAAAATACCGTAACCCAGGTTATTGAGCAGAATATGACGGGTCTCGATAATCTGATGTACATGTCATCACAAAGCAGCGGAACCGGACAGGCGACCATCACGCTGAGCTTTATTGCGGGAACCGATCCTGATGAGGCGGTTCAGCAGGTGCAAAACCAGTTACAGTCCGCGATGCGTAAACTGCCGCAGGCGGTACAGGATCAAGGCGTCACGGTACGCAAAACGGGCGATACCAATATTTTGACCATCGCCTTCGTCTCTACCGACGGTTCTATGGACAAGCAGGATATCGCCGACTACGTCGCCAGTAATATTCAGGACCCGCTCAGCCGCGTTAACGGCGTAGGCGATATTGACGCTTATGGCTCACAGTACTCTATGCGTATCTGGCTCGACCCGGCCAAATTGAATAGTTTTCAGATGACCGCGAAAGACGTGACCAATGCGATTGAGTCGCAGAATGCGCAAATCGCCGTCGGGCAGCTTGGCGGTACGCCTTCAGTCGACAAGCAGGCGCTGAACGCCACCATCAATGCGCAGTCGCTGCTGCAAACGCCGCAACAATTTCGCGATATCACCCTGCGCGTTAATCAGGACGGTTCCGAGGTCAAACTGGGCGATGTCGCCACCGTGGAACTGGGGGCGGAAAAGTATGACTACCTCAGCCGTTTTAACGGCAATCCGGCTTCCGGTCTCGGCGTTAAGCTGGCCTCCGGTGCGAACGAAATGGCGACCGCGAAGCTGGTGCTGGATCGCCTCAACGAGCTGGCGCAGTACTTCCCCCACGGCCTGGAATACAAGATCGCGTATGAAACCACCTCCTTTGTCAAAGCATCGATTATCGATGTAGTCAAAACGTTGCTGGAGGCTATCGCGCTGGTTTTCCTGGTGATGTATCTGTTCCTGCAAAACTTCCGCGCCACGCTGATTCCGACGATCGCCGTGCCGATAGTATTGATGGGCACCTTCTCCGTGCTTTACGCGTTCGGCTACAGTATTAACACATTAACCATGTTCGCGATGGTGCTGGCGATCGGGCTACTGGTCGACGATGCCATCGTGGTGGTGGAAAACGTCGAACGCATCATGAGCGAAGAAGGCCTCACCCCGCGTGAAGCGACGCGCAAATCCATGGGGCAAATCCAGGGCGCGCTGGTCGGTATCGCGATGGTGCTGTCTGCGGTATTCGTGCCGATGGCGTTCTTTGGCGGCACCACCGGGGCTATTTATCGTCAATTTTCTATTACCATTGTCTCGGCAATGGTGCTGTCGGTGCTGGTCGCCATGATCCTGACGCCGGCGCTGTGCGCGACCTTGTTAAAACCGTTGCGCAAAGGCGAGCAGCACGGGCAAAGCGGATTTTTCGGCTGGTTTAACCGTACCTTCAATCGTAATGCCGAACGTTATGAAAAAGGCGTAGCGAAAATTTTGCATCGCAGCCTGCGCTGGATTCTGATTTATGTTCTGTTGCTTGGCGGCATGGTGTTCCTGTTTTTGCGCCTCCCCACCTCCTTTCTGCCGCAAGAAGATCGGGGCATGTTCACCACATCTATCCAGCTACCGAGCGGTTCTACGCAACAGCAGACCTTGAAAGTCGTTGAAAAGGTTGAAAACTATTACTTCACCCATGAGAAAGACAACATTATGTCGGTCTTCTCGACGGTAGGTTCCGGCCCTGGCGGGAATGGGCAAAACGTTGCGCGCATGTTTGTCCGCTTGAAAGACTGGGACGCGCGCGATCCCACCACCGGCACCTCGTTCGCCATTATTGAACGGGCGACAAAAGCATTTAACCAGATTAAAGAAGCTCGCGTCTTCGCCAGCAGCCCGCCGGCAATTAGCGGTCTGGGCAGCTCCGCCGGTTTTGATATGGAATTACAGGATCACGCCGGAGCAGGCCATGACGCGCTGATGGCCGCACGAGATCAACTCATTGAGCTGGCAGGGAAAAACAGTTCCCTGACCCGCGTGCGCCACAACGGCCTGGACGACAGTCCGCAACTGCAAATTGATATTGACCAACGGAAAGCGCAGGCGCTGGGCGTGTCGATTGACGATATCAACGATACCCTGCAAACGGCCTGGGGGTCGAGCTACGTCAACGACTTTATGGACCGGGGCCGCGTGAAGAAGGTCTATGTCCAGGCGGCGGCGAAATATCGTATGTTGCCGGATGATATTAATCTTTGGTATGTCCGTAACAAAGACGGCGGCATGGTCCCCTTCTCCGCCTTCGCCACCTCGCGCTGGGAAACCGGATCGCCGCGTCTGGAACGCTATAACGGCTATTCGGCGGTAGAAATTGTCGGAGAGGCCGCGCCGGGCGTCAGTACCGGGACAGCTATGGACATCATGGAGTCATTGGTGCATCAGCTACCGGGCGGTTTTGGCCTGGAATGGACAGCCATGTCTTACCAGGAACGGCTCTCGGGCGCGCAGGCGCCCGCGCTGTACGCCATTTCGCTATTAGTCGTCTTCCTGTGTCTGGCGGCATTATATGAAAGCTGGTCAGTGCCCTTCTCAGTGATGCTGGTTGTGCCGCTCGGCGTCATTGGCGCGTTGCTCGCCACCTGGATGCGTGGGCTGGAAAACGATGTTTACTTCCAGGTGGGGCTGTTGACCGTTATCGGCCTCTCGGCAAAAAACGCGATTCTGATTGTGGAATTCGCCAACGAAATGAACCAGAAGGGGCACCCGTTGTTAGACGCCACGCTGCACGCCAGCCGCCAGCGCCTGCGTCCGATACTGATGACCTCGCTGGCGTTTATCTTTGGCGTATTGCCGATGGCGACCAGCAACGGGGCTGGCTCGGGTAGCCAACATGCTGTCGGGACCGGCGTGATGGGGGGAATGATCTCAGCAACCATTCTGGCTATCTTCTTTGTACCACTGTTCTTCGTGCTGGTACGGCGCCGCTTCCCGCTGAAGCCGCGCCCGGAATAAGGTATCGGGCAGCCTGATACGAGGTGTCGGGCACAAAAAAGGCGACTTTCGTTGAGTCGCCTTTTTTTATCCCCTATGGGAGCGCGGTGCCTTCCAGTAATTTATTTACGAAGCATAACTTCGATAAAATCTTTCCAGTTCCCCAGTTCACGTTCAATCATAATAGCCTCTCTTATTATTATGGGTATTCTACGTAGTTAGCGGTATAGAGAGAAGATCATTTAACCGATTGTTGCGATACCCTCCGGTTATGCTGTCTATGATATTACTATGGCGCTGTAGCCATAAATTTTATGTGACTTACTGCAATATTTTGCAATATCAATACCTTTTCTACTACTTTACCGAATAGGGTTAAAAAACAAACTATTGCATGCGCGCAAAATACGATTTGTCCAGCGAACCATAAGCACGCCACTTCTGGAACGTTTTGGAATCATTATTCACATTCACTCAACAATGTTATATTGATTGCCGATCAGTGCTGGATAAATAACCATTAACGGCCACACTTATTATCCCGCAGACGATACTATTGATTATTTATTCGAATTTCGCGTTAAAGGATTCAATATGATTACCCTCTATGGCATTAAGAATTGCGACACTATCAAAAAAGCGCGCCGTTGGCTGGAGGAGCATGGCATTGATTATCGTTTTCACGATTACCGGGTGGATGGAATAGACCTCCCTCTTCTTAATACCTTTATTGCCGAACTCGACTGGCAGCCTTTACTGAATACGCGCGGCACAACATGGCGCAAACTGGATGAAGCCGACCGCAGCAGGATTACCGATGCCGACTCCGCCGCCGCCCTCATGGTTGAGCAGCCGGCAATAATTAAACGCCCATTGCTCTGCGCGCCCGGGAAGCCTATGCTGCTTGGTTTCAGTGAATCCCGTTATCAGCAGTTTTTTGATGAGGTGTAGTCTATGTCGTGCCCGGTTATTGAGCTGACACAGCAACTTATTCGTCGCCCCTCCCTGAGTCCGGATGACGCAGGCTGTCAGGCATTAATGATTGAACGCCTGCGTAAAATCGGTTTTACCATTGAGCATATGGATTTTGGCGACACGCAAAATTTTTGGGCATGGCGTGGGCGTGGCGAAACGCTGGCGTTCGCCGGGCATACTGACGTCGTGCCGGCAGGCGATGTCGATCGCTGGATCAATCCGCCGTTTGAGCCTACGATTCGCGACGGAATGTTGTTCGGTCGCGGCGCGGCGGATATGAAAGGATCACTGGCGGCCATGGTGGTGGCTGCTGAACGTTTTGTTGCGCAGCATCCTCATCACCGGGGCCGTCTGGCGTTTCTGATTACCTCTGACGAAGAAGCCAGCGCGAAAAATGGCACCGTAAAGGTGGTTGAAGGGCTGATGGCCCGTAACGAGAGGCTGGATTACTGTCTGGTCGGCGAACCTTCCAGTACTGAAATTGTGGGCGATGTCGTCAAAAACGGGCGTCGCGGTTCTCTCACCTGTAACCTCACTATTCATGGCGTTCAGGGGCACGTCGCCTATCCGCATCTGGCGGATAACCCTGTTCATCGCGCCGCGCCTTTTCTCAATGAACTGGTCGCTATCGAGTGGGATCGGGGCAATGACTTTTTCCCGGCCACCAGTATGCAGGTAGCCAATATCCAGGCAGGCACCGGCAGCAATAATGTCATTCCCGGCGAACTGTTCGTGCAGTTTAACTTCCGTTTCAGCACGGAACTGACCGATGAGATGATCAAAGAACGGGTACATGCGCTGCTTGAGAAGCATCAGCTACGCTATACCGTAGACTGGTGGCTTTCCGGTCAGCCGTTCCTGACCGCACGCGGCAGGCTGGTGGACGCGGTGGTAAACGCCATTGAGCACTATAATGAAATTAAACCGCAATTACTGACGACGGGCGGTACGTCCGACGGACGTTTTATCGCCCGGATGGGAGCGCAGGTGGTAGAACTGGGGCCGGTAAACGCCACAATTCATAAAATTAATGAATGTGTGAATGCCGCCGATCTCCAGCTACTGGCCCGTATGTATCAACGCATTATGGAACAGCTCGTCGCCTGATGAGCGTTCCTGTAAGAGGAAATAAGCATGGACTGGCTGGCAAAATATTGGTGGATTCTGGTATTGGTATTTCTGGTAGGCGTACTGCTGAATGTGATCAAAGATCTCAAACGCATCGACCATAAGAAATTCCTTGCCAACAAACCTGAGCTGCCCCCACATCGCGATTTTAACGATAAGTGGGACGATGAAGACGACTGGCCGAAGAAAGATCAGCCGAAAAAGTAACCGGATATCATGCCGGAAAGGCACCGCTATCCGGCATGGTCCCCACCGCCGGGCATAACGTAGCGCAAACGCTGCGTTCGTTCGGCATCCAGCGCAATCAACGCTTGCGCCGCCTGCGCACGCTGCAACGCCAGTAGAGCTTTACGACCTGAAATGTGCAGCCGGACGCACAGTTCGGCATCGCTGGCTTTTTCTTCCAGCCGCCCTCTCAGCGCCGGCAATGGCAATGCGCTGTATTGCAGTAAACGATGCAGGCAACCTAACGACGTCAGTAGCGGGCGGTGCGCGAAAGCAAAACCAACCAGCTCACGCCAGTCTTCATCATTAAGCGCCCCGTCGCGTAACGCCGCCAGCGGTATCGCCTCGCCGTTCCACTGCGTCAGGATATCCGCATCGCGTCGCAAACGCCGGTGTTCCTGCTGCGCCAGCCGTTTTCCCGCGTCGCTCAGCGGCAATAACGCCATCGCCGTATAGCAACCGCTGCTCGCCTCCCGATGGTTGCCCATCCGTACCAGCACAAAGCCGCAGCGTTGCCAGAAACGCCACAGCTCCGGCGTATAGCCGAAGCTGACGGAAAGATAATCACACTGCGCCGACTGCACGCACGCACAGGCAATCAACTGCTGACCGATGCCTTCACGCTGGCGGGCGGGGTGCACCGCGATACGGCTTACGCGACGCCCGACTAGCGTCGCGGCTAAAGGGTCGCTACCGTGCGCCGCCAGCGACTGCGCCACCAGATTTCCACGCGGACGCCGGAAACCGCACCATACCGCCCGACTGAGTTCTGCGGATAATCCGCCCTCTTCGACCAGCCAGAGGGCGCCCGCCACACGGTTATTCGCCGTGGCCTGCAAGAAATGCTGCCCTGGCGCATCCATCATTCGGCGCAGATCCAGCGGCGAAGTACGATAGTGCGCCCCCGACAGTAACTGATACACAGCCCGCGGCAACGCGGGCGTCTCCCCCCAGGCCTGCGGGTAAAACACCGAGATTGCTATCGTGCCATGCGGCGCCTGCGCAAACGATTCATCGTCGAATATCAGCGCCTCGCTGACGATATTTTCCAGCGGGCACCCAGGCGCCCAGCGGACAGGCTGACGAAGCGCAAAACGGTGAAGCTGCGGAAAACGGGCGCAAAACTTAAGTAAAAAACCGCGTCCGGTGCCTTCGTAGCCCTGAACGGTGGTGGTCAGTAGCGTACGAGGAAAGCGCGAAACCAGTTGCAGCAGCAGCGGCGCGGGTATTGCCGCCGCCTCGTCAACCACCAGCCAGTCGGCTCTTGCCCCGCTCTCCAGCAGGGCATCAGGTGCCATAAAACAGAACCTCCCGCCGGCAAACGTTGCCAGGATGTCCGTTGCCGCTTTCGCCGGCGCGGTCACGATAGCCGTGCCCGTCATCTGTGAGATGAATTGCCCGGCCAGCGCCGATTTGCCGCGCCCGCGAGCGGCAATCACCGTCGCCACGCCGGGCGGCATTTCAAGTAAACGCGATAAGATAGCCGCCTGCTCCGGCTGCGGCTCGCCGGTGGCCGCTCGCCAGCGTTCACGGGAAGGATAAGATGGCCAGCAAAACGGCTGGTGCTGTCGCCAAAGCAGCGTTTGCGGATCGCGGGAGAGAGTCCGTTTAAGATGCTGTGCAAACTGCGGTGTGGGGATAGGCTGCGCGCAGTCGCTCCAGCGCAGTGAATCGGTATCGGGCCTGCATTCCCATGCCTCATACGGCGGCATCAGCAGAAGCAGCCAGCTTCCGGCCTGCAAGGTCCCGCTCAGAGCGGCAAACGCTGCGGCGTCAAAGCCCTGCCAGGCATCAAATATCGCATGACGGAATTCACGGCCCAGCAGCGTTTGTAACGCCTGTGGCGTACAGCGCGGCTCTGCGGGCGCGTCAGGCGCGACCCACAGCCAGTCACCGGGCAGTGCAGCACGTATCGCCTCGGCCCGTTCCCGGCACCACGCCGTGTCGCCGCTGATGACCAGTAAACGGCGAATGCCTTCCTGTGTCATTTGCGACGTTAACGCCTGTAGCGCATCGATATCAGACATCCCTGCCCCGGTTTATCAAAAGTTTTTGCCAAACGTATTACATTGCGCCGGGTCGCCGCTGTCAAATCCACGCTTAAACCAACTGTAGCGCTGTTCTGAGGTGCCGTGGGTAAAACTATCCGGTATTACGCGCCCCTGCCCCTGTTGCTGTAAGCGATCGTCGCCGATAGCCTGTGCGGCATTGAGCGCCTCTTCCAGATCGCCCGCCTCCAGTACGCCTTGCTGCTGCATACTGTGTCCCCACACGCCGGCAAAGCAATCCGCCTGTAGCTCCATGCGCACCGAAAGGCGATTCACCTCCGTTTGCGACGCGTTTTGCTGCAACTGGCGTACCTTCGGCTCAATACCTAACAGTTTTTGTACATGGTGGCCGACTTCGTGGGCGATGACATAACCCTGGGCAAAATCGCCGTCCGCGCCCAGCTTATTTTTCATATCATCGTAAAATGAGAGATCAATATATACGGTGCCGTCCGCCGGGCAGTAAAACGGCCCCATCACGGACTGACCCGCACCACAGCCGGTGCGCGTCATACCACGGTACATCACCAGTTTTGGCTGCTGATAGCCGCGCCCCATTTTTTGAAAGAGTTGCCCCCAGGTATCTTCGGTCGTCGCCAGGATCACCGAGGTAAATTTTGCCGCTTCATCATCATTGGGGCTTATCGAACGCGTCGACTGCTGCTGCGAAACCGGCTGACCGGTCAACAGACCAGTTAAATCCACCCCATAGTACCCTGCGACCAACACCACCACCAACAGAATGATGCCGCCTTTCCCGCGCGGAAGACGAAAGCCAGGGCCACCCAGCGAGGGGCCGCCTGGCCGATTACGTCTGTCTTCTACATTGTTGCTTTCACGACGCCCTTGCCAGCGCATAATCACCTCATTCTCTCTTTGTTATACAGATGATCGTAGGCGGTCAGGCGCAGGATTACCACAGGTAAACACTATCAGAATGAGGAAAGGATGATACCGGAGAGCGGTTGCCCCCCGGTCAGAAGCGGAATTAATCTAATTTCACGCCCAGGCGATGCGCGACGGCTTCATAGGCTTCAATCAAGCCGCCCAGACTCTGGCGGAAGCGGTCTTTGTCCATTTTGTCCAGCGTCTCTTTATCCCACAGGCGGCTGCCGTCCGGTGAAAACTCATCGCCCAGCACCACTTCGCCTTTATACAGGCCAAACTCCAGTTTGAAATCCACCAGGATAAGACCCGCGTCATCAAACAGTTTTTTCAGTACGTCGTTGGCTTTGTAGGTTAATTCTTTCATACGCGCCAGATTTTCCTGACTGACCCAACCGAAAGTTTCACAATAGGAACCATTCACCATCGGGTCGTGCAGCGCGTCGTTTTTCAGGAACAGATCGAATATCGGCGGGTTAAGCTCCATGCCTTCTTCCACGCCCAGACGCTTGACCAGCGACCCTGCCGCACGGTTGCGCACCACACATTCAACCGGCACCATCTCCAGCTTCTTCACCAGACACTCTGTATCAGACAGCAAACGTTCCATCTGGGTCGGGATGCCCGCCTCGGCTAGTTTGGTCATAATGAAATGGTTGAATTTGTTATTTACCATGCCCTTGCGATCAAACTGTTCAATGCGCGCGCCATCCCCTGCTGACGTATCATTGCGGAATTCGAGCACCAACAGGTCCGGGTTTTCCGTGCTGTATACGGTTTTCGCTTTACCACGATACAACTCAGCTTGCTTTTGCATCTTTAACACTCCTGGGTGTGAATTAACGATAAGTATTCATTTCCTGCTACGCCTGCCGGAGGAGCCGGCCTGTAATTGTGGTGCGAAATAGCGGTTAAATCGCGTTTTTGTACCGACGCACACGTTTGCGTATCTTATCAGAAAAAAGGGCCGGATTGCTCCAGCCCTGTTAAATTACTTGTTGAATGCCGCCTGGAAGACGGCAACCAACGCATCATTCTGGCTTTGCGTCAGGGTATGCCCCTTAGGATCGATAAACTGCAAGCTGCTGCGGTTATCTAAATCGCCGACCTGCAATTTATAGTCTCCGGACACCAGGCCCGGATCGCTTGCGCCCAGATCCCGCCACTCGCTGTCAGACAACGGTTTGTATGTTACCGCCATACTGCCCTGTGAGCGAGTACTGTCGGTGACTTTCATACCCGCTTTTTCCAGCGCGGCCGGAAGACGCTGCCATACCACGTTGAATGGACCGCGAACGACCAACATAGGTAAACCGGTATCATCAGCGGCGCTCTGCACATCCATCGTTGCGGCGGAACGGCTCTGCGCGGAATTTGCCGCATCCGTAGCGGTCTTATCCAGACCGGCGGAAATGACGTTCATCATTTCAGTGCTGTAGCGCTGCAGCGACGCCGCATCGGCGACCGGCTTGCCAGCCTGTTCCAGATTAACCAGTTTTACCGTTACCGCCTGCTGATAGCCCTGCGGCTTCACCGAGATTTGATAACGTCCGCGATACTGTTCGTCTTCATCCAGGCGGTTCCAGTTCACCCAATCGGTCGTCAGGGTCTGGCTGGCATCGTCACGTTTTTCAATCGGATAATTTTTCGCTTGAATCACGCTGACGACTTGCGGCCACAGCGTGCTGCTACGACCATTCTCCACCAATAGCGTAGCGGTATCGCCAGAGAACTGGGTACGCGCGCCACTCACCAACGCTAACGGCTGCGCCGGCGGACGGATATCCAACGCCTTACCAACCGCGCCGCTCCCCTTTGTGACCGGAATAACATAGTCGCCGGTCGTTATCGGCAGAATCATTCCTGCCGGGGCGTGAAGTTCAGCAAGCGGCGCGGCATCCAGATAGGATTCATCGCCGCTTACCTGGCGCTTGTAGCGCGAATCGGAACTACAGGCAGCGAGCAGCAAAACAAGCGAAACACCCGCAACCTTCGCCAGGCGCGACTTTTGTACTGAGTAAGCCATCAAATCTCCCTAAACTTTACAGCAGGCCAGCATGCTGAAGCGCTGCTTTGACGATATCACGACCATTGTCCGTGATAGGCGTCATTGGCAGGCGCAGCGTGTCGGTCGCCACAAGACCCAATGCCTTACATGCCCATTTCACCGGGATAGGATTGGGTTCGACAAATAGTTTGTTGTGTAACGGCATCAGACGCTGATTGATAGCGCGCGCCTCGGCAAATTGCCCTTCCGCCGCCAGTTTGCACATGTCAGCCATATCGCGCGCGGCTACGTTAGCCGTAACGGAAATCACGCCATGACCACCCAATTGCATAAAATCCAGCGCAGACGCGTCATCGCCGCTAAGCAGAATAAAATCGTCTGAAACCAGCTCTTTGATCTGATGAACGCGGGTTAAGTTCCCTGTCGCCTCTTTGATAGCGATAATATTTTTTATTTCCGCCAGACGACCCACGGTTTCCGGCAGCATATCGCAGCCGGTACGGGACGGCACATTATACAAAATTTGCGGCAAGTCAGTGTGTTCCGCGATGGCTTTGAAATGCTGGAACAAACCTTCCTGCGTGGGGCGATTGTAGTACGGCGTCACCGTCAGGCAGCCAACAACGCCGCTGTCGTTAAAACGCTGCGTCAGGCTAATCGCTTCCGCGGTCGCGTTTGCGCCCGTGCCGGCGATAACCGGAATACGTCCGTCAGCCAGTTCCAGCGTCATCATCACGACATCGCCATGTTCATCATGGCTTAGCGTGGCGGACTCGCCGGTGGTGCCAACCGAAACAATCGCCGAGGTACCGTTGGCGACATGATAATCAATGAGTTTTTTCAGGCAAGGCCTACTGACGTTACCTTTCTCATCCATCGGCGTAACAAGCGCGACAATACTTCCCGTGAACATGGGCCATCCTCTGTGCAAACAAGTGCCCCAATGGTACGTTTGGTATGGCAATAAAAGCAAGCGACCAGAGCCGTTCTGATTGTTGTATGCAGGTTTTTTTTATGCTTTCCTTAAGATTACCTCACCGCTCAAAGGAATAACTGGTTTGACACCGTCATCACAACACTATTTGGTTATCACTGCGCTGGGCGCCGACAGGCCCGGCATTGTGAATACCATTACTCGCCATGTCAGTAGTTGCGGCTGTAATATTGAAGACAGCCGACTGGCGATGCTGGGCGATGAATTCACGTTTATTATGCTGTTGTCCGGCACGTGGAATGCGATTACCCTGATTGAATCGACATTGCCGTTAAAAGGCGCAGAACTGGATCTGCTGATTGTGATGAAACGGACATCCGACCGCCCCCGCCCGGCAATGCCCGCGACGGTATGGGTTCAGGTTGAGGTCGCCGACTCCCCGCATTTAATTGAGCGATTCACCGCGCTGTTTGATAGTCATGAAATGAATATTGCGGAGCTGGTCTCCCGCACACAGCCAGCCGAAGGCGATAAAGCCGCGCAATTATTTATTCAAATCACTGCACATAGTCCGGCGTCGCAAAATTCCGCAAATATTGAGCAAGCCTTTAAGGCACTATGTACAGAACTCAATGCGCAAGGCAGTATAAACGTCGTCAATTACTCACAACATGATGAACAGGATGGAGTTAAGTAATGAATCCACTGAAAGCCGGTGATATCGCACCGAAATTTAGCTTGCCGGATCAAGACGGGGAACAAGTAAATTTGACCGACTTCCAGGGACAGCGCGTTCTGGTTTATTTCTACCCAAAAGCCATGACACCCGGCTGTACCGTGCAGGCCTGCGGCTTACGCGATAACATGGACGAGCTCAAAAAAGCAGGCGTGGACGTGCTGGGCATCAGCACCGATAAACCTGAAAAACTCTCCCGTTTCGCTGAAAAAGAGCTGCTGAACTTTACCCTTTTGTCCGATGAAAACCATCAGGTGTGTGAACAATTCGGCGTCTGGGGCGAAAAGTCGTTTATGGGCAAAACGTATGACGGCATTCACCGCATCAGCTTTTTGATTGACGCTGACGGTAAGATTGAGCACGTCTTTAATGATTTTAAAACCAGCAATCACCATGATGTGGTGCTGAACTGGCTGAAAGAAAACGCGTAAAAGCCTCAGGCCGCGCTGATGTGCGGCCTGGAAAGGGAATGCGCCGTCAGGCTTGCCGCGCCAGACGCCATATCGCCGCCACATTGCGCGCCGACAGGCTCAGGTTATATTCTGCCTCGTGTAAGGCTTCCGGCAGCGTAACGATATGTGACAAAATCGATAGTGCCGCATCGATACCCTGTTGATACACAACGTGATGATCGTGTTGCAGCCCACCGGCGAGCGCGATAACCGGTTTATAATACCGCTTAGCCACTCTGGCGACGCCAATCGGCGTCTTGCCGCAAATACTTTGGCTGTCCAGCCGCCCTTCTCCGGTAATCACCAGATCGGCATCTTTAACCGCCTGCTCAAGCTGTAGCGTTTCCACGACAATCTCTACGCCGGCGCGTAATTCCGCATTGAGCAATCCTAAAAGCGCGGCGCCCATTCCGCCTGCCGCACCCGCGCCGGGAGCGTTAATCACCTCACGTCCCGTCGCCTGATAAATATGTCGGCCCCAGTTTTCCAGCGCCGCGTCCAGAGTGTCCACCATTTCCGCTGTCGCCCCTTTTTGTGGGCCAAAGATGGCCGATGCGCCCTGGGGACCACACAGCGGATTGTTGACATCGCACGCCACGGTTATCGATACCTTACGCAGCAATGGGTGACAACCGGACAGATCGATAGAGGCCAGCGCCGCCAGCGCCTCGCCGCCCGGGGGCAGCGAGCGTCCCTGTTTATCACGTAATATAACGCCAAGCGCCTGCATCATCCCCGCGCCGCCGTCATTCGTCGCGCTGCCGCCAATCCCCAGAATAATACGCTTTACGCCACGCTCCAGCGCCGCGACGATTAATTCACCGGTGCCATAGCTGGTGGTATTAAGCGGGTTGCGCAATTCAGGCGAAACGTGATGCAGCCCGGATGCCGCCGCCATTTCAATCACGGCGGTATCGCTATCGCCCAACATTCCCCAACGCGCGGTCACCGGTTGCCCAAGCGGGCCCTGTACCCACTGGTCGACATAACGCCCGCCGCTGGCTTCCACCATCGATTGTACGGTTCCTTCCCCGCCATCCGCCATGGGCACTTTAATGTAGTCGGCGTCAGGATAAATTTCGCGGAACCCCTTTTCTATCGCCTCGGCAACCGCCATTGCGGACAAACTTTCTTTAAATGAATCAGGAGCAATAACAATTTTCATAGGGATTATCCTGCAAAACCGAAGAAGCCGAACATCAGAGTAGAAATAAAGGTAATGGTTAAACCCACCAGCGTTTCATACGGCATTAGCTTTAAACGTTCATGAATTTGCATATTGACGCTACCGCCCGTCGCGTGGAAAAAACTACCGTGCGGCAGATGGTCCAGCACTGTGGCACCTGCATGGATCATAGCGGCTCCCGCCAGGGCGGAAACGCCAAGTTCAAGTAACGTGGGAGAGAAAACGCCGGACGCCACCGCCGTTCCCGCTGTGGTTGAAGCCGTTGCCATTGACATCATGGTGCCAGACACGGGCGCCAGCAGCCAGGACGGCAATCCAGAAGCGGTGAGGCCATGAATCAGGACATCTTTAAGTTCGGAATTAGCGATAATTCCGGCCAGCGTGCCGGTTCCCAGCAACATAATAGCGACAGGTGCCATACGCATCAGACCGGCGACCATGTACTGGTTACAGTGGCGCGCACGTCCCATTAACAGCAGACCGACCAATCCCCCTACGGGCAGGGCAATTAACGGGTCAATGGAAATGCCGGCAAACGGACGGAGAGAAAGCAGGAAAATCGCGACCAGCGGCGCGCTAATCGCCACCAGAAAACCGGGTCTGGCGACGGAGTCATCATGGTCAGTCACTTCATGATCGGCGACGCCCACGCCTTTATTATTCAGCCGTTTCGCTAACAGATAGGCGATAATAAGCCCAACGATGCCCGGAACCACGCCCGCCAGCATAATAGAGGTAAGAGGAACATGAAACGCATCGGAGGCGGCAATGGCGTTCGGGTTAGGAGACATCACGTTACCCGCTTTGCCACCGCCGACCATCGCCAGCAGAATAGCGCTTTTTGACAGGCCCGCATTACGCGCAATCGACAGCGCAATCGGCGCGACGGTAATCACCGCCACATCAATAAATACGCCGACGGCGGTCAAACATAGCGTGGCAATGGCTAATGCCAATAATGCCCGGGTTTCCCCCACCTTGCGCACAACCGTCTCAGCAATCGTATTCGCCGCCCCGGACTCAATTAATACGCCAGCCAGTACGCCTGCGGCCAGAATACGTAATACGGCATTAACGATGCCCTGCGCGCCTGACACCATCAGCGAAACGGTTTGCAGAAGATCGGCACCGCCAATCAAACCGCCGACCAGCGCTCCCGCCATCATGCCGTAGGCTGGCGACACTTTCCTTAAAATTAATACGATGGCCACGACCAATGCAGCAATGGCTCCCAGGGTGGATATCGACGTCATATACTGCGCCTCCTTTAACATAGAGCGCGCAGTATGGAAAAGCCCGCCTAAAAATCCGCTGGAGCTTTCAACAGATTTCGATCCGACCAGGCGGCGGTAACTTGTCGGTCGATACAGATTCGGCCTGGAGTTCCATACCGATATAAAGCCAAAGCGTACTTTTTAACTCATTGATTTTTATGTGCGTAATATCTTCACAACGCTGTAAGCGATAGCGCAATGTATTCACATGAATATGCAATGCTTTGGCCGTTTGCGTCAGGTCACAATTATGTTCAAACCAGGTCCGCAGCGTCTGTTGCAATACGCCTTTCGCATCATGTTGTACCAGTTGCAGCCACAAACGCGATAACTCCTGCACTTGCCAACTTTCAGACAGCCCGCTTAGCAGCGCGGGAAGCGCATGGTCATGATAAAAAATGTACTGGCTGCGCAGCTTTTGTCTTTTCGCCATCACCTGCGTGGCTCTGGCAGTGAGCAAAGATCGGTGCAATCCCGTCTCGCCGGCAAAATAGCCCCCAACCAAAATACGGCTAAAGCCCGATGATGCAGCCCATGATTTAAAAATCTGCAATTCGCCCATTTCCTGGCGGGTATTCCACTTTCCCTCTTTTAACGTGATAGGCTTAATAATGATTAATTCATTAAATTCGGTAAACGTCACCAAATGGTTGCGCGCGTGATTCTCGAAATAATCCATTACATTGCGCAGCGCTTCGCGATCCGGCTGGGAAAGTTCAATAATCAGCACCACTCTGGGAACCGCCAGATCAATGCCCAGATAGGCCGCCATGGAACGCAACGATTCCGTCGAATTTTCTCGAAAAATCAATTGGTTGATTAGCTCTTCGCGATAGCGTTTATCCCACTGGCGCTGTTCGATCAGCACCATATGCTCGATCACCAGCTCCGCCGCCATTTTAACCAGCTCGGCATAAGCGCGAACCTGCTCCGGCTCACCGGTAATGCCTACCACGCCAATAAGCTGTTCATGAAAAGAGATGGGGAGATTAATGCCGGATCGCACGCCTTTGAGCTGATTGGCGGTAGCGGAATCAATTTCTACAATACGGTTTTCCTTCAGCGCCAGAATGGCCCCTTCGTGACGCTGGTGAAGGCGCGAAGGTTCGCCAGACGCGATAATGACGCCATGTTCATCCATGACGTTTACCGAGTAAGGAATAATTTTCATGGCTCGCTGTACAATTTGCCGCGCGGTATACCCTTTCAAGTAATGTTTTCTCAACACACTCATTCCCTGTTTCGTTATCGCTTTACATTAAAAAAGCCATTTCGCATCAATGATGTCACTTATTAACGAATTTCTCCGAAGAATGCTTAGGCTAAGTCACCAAATTTTGGCGGCTTTACAGCGAGAATTTTGTAGGTTCCAACAATAGAAATGCCGCAACACGGTGCGGCATTAAAAAAAGATCGGCTTTCTAAGCGCTTGTCCCCCATCGGGAATGCGCAAAATGGCGACAGGGCACTATGATGTCGTTCACGCTTTACGGCTTTCGTACAGACCGCTTAGGATGAGGTATCCGTCACCTGACCATCCGGCCAGGCATGGACGACTGCTTTAATCAGCGTCGCCAATGGAATGGCGAAAAATACCCCCCAGAATCCCCACAGACCGCCGAAAATCACCACCGACAGAATAATCACCAGCGGATGCAAATTCACCGCTTCGGAGAAAAGTACCGGTACCAACAGATTGCCATCCAGCGCCTGAATAATCAGATAAACGGCAAAGCAGCTCCAGAATTCCGTCCCCAGGCCAAACTGAAACAGCGCGACGCCCACCACCGGAATTGTCACCACAAAGGCGCCGATATAGGGGATCAGGACCGAAAAGCCCACCAGTACCGCCAGCAGTAGCGAATAGTTGAGGCCAAACAGCAAAAAGCCCAGCCAGGTCGCCACGCCCACCACCACCATCTCCAGCACTTTTCCGCGGATATAGTTGGTGATCTGCTGATTCATCTCATTCCACACCTGCCCCGCCAGCCCGCGATTACGCGGCAGCACGCGGCGCACAGCATTCAGCATCTGCTCTTTATCTTTTACCAGGAAAAAGACCATCAGCGGCACCAGAACCAGATATACCGCCAGCGTCAGTAGCCCGACCAACGAAGCCAACGAATACTTCACCACCGAATCGCCCATGTTAAGCATCCGGGTGCGCATGTTTTCCGCCATCGCATCAATAATGCCCGCATCCATCAGCGCCGGATAACGTCGCGGCAAGGTCGCGGCAAAATCGGACAGTTTATTCAGCATACCGGGCATATCACGAATCAGGTAAATACCCTGCTGCCAGGCAATCGGCATCACCACAAACGCCATTAATAACAGAATGCCGACAAAGAGGATAAGGACAATGGAGGTTGCCCAGCGTCGGGAACAGCCAATCGCCTGTAGGCGTGCCGTTGGCCACTCCAGCAGGTAGGCCAGTACGATAGCGACCAACAGCGGCGCTAACAGGCCACTAAAGAAAAAGAGGATGCTAAAACCAGCCACCAGAATGACCAGCAAGGCAATCGCCTCCGGGTCGCTGAAGCGACGGCGATACCATTGCATTAACATTTCGAGCATAAAACCCTTCCCAGAACTCAACTGCGGGATTGTGATGCCGAATTGTATCGAAATGTCACAAAAAAGACTTCGCTTTTTATCGTTGATTCAGGAAACTAAAACAGTGCGTCTGTGCTCATCACAGTTACACTTATGAAGTGTCGGAGCGTGGAACGATATTTCACGAAGTTGGTCAAAGGGCTATCTCAAAATAACAGGATAGAGGTTATGTTCAGGCAGTTGAAAAAAAACCTGGTGGCAACCCTCATTGCAGCATTGGCTCTCGGTCAGGTCGCGCCCGCATTTGCCGACCCTGCCGACACGCTGCCCGATATGGGAACCTCGGCAGGAAGCACGCTTTCTATTGGACAAGAGATGCAAATGGGCGACTTTTATGTGCGCCAGCTACGCGGCAGCGCGCCGTTAATCAACGATCCGCTGCTGGTGCAATACATTAACGCTCTCGGAATGCGCCTGGTCTCACACGCCGACTCCGTCAAAACGCCCTTCCATTTTTTCTTGATCAATAATGACGAAATCAACGCCTTCGCGTTCTTTGGCGGCAATGTGGTGCTGCACTCGGCGCTTTTTCGCTATGCGGATAACGAAAGCCAGCTAGCCTCAGTCATGGCGCATGAAATCTCCCACGTTACGCAGCGCCACCTGGCGCGCGCGATGGAAGATCAAAAGCGCAGCGCGCCGCTCACCTGGGTGGGCGCGCTCGGTTCTATTTTGCTGGCAATGGCCAGCCCACAAGCCGGTATGGCGGCACTAACCGGTACTCTGGCGGGAACGCGCCAGGGGATGATAAGCTTCACCCAGCAAAATGAGCAAGAAGCCGACCGTATTGGTATTCAGGTACTGCAACGCGCCGGATTTGACCCACAGGCGATGCCCTCTTTCCTCGAAAAACTGCTCGACCAGGCGCGTTACTCCACGCGCCCGCCTGAAATTTTGCTCACTCACCCCTTACCGGAAAGCCGCCTTGCGGATGCCCGCAACCGCGCAAACCAGATGCGCCCGGTCGTGGTACAATCTTCCGCCGACTTCTATCTCGCCAAAGCGCGTACCCTGGGAATGTATAATTCCGGACGTAACCAGCTCACCAGCGACCTGTTGGATCAGTGGTCTAAAGGCAACGTGCGTCAGCAACATGCGGCACAATATGGCCGGGCGTTGCAGGCGATGGAGGCGAGCAAGTACGATGAAGCGCGCAAAACGTTACAGCCGCTATTAAGCGCGGAACCGAACAATGCCTGGTATCTTGACCTCGCCACCGATATTGACCTGGGGCAGAAAAGAGCCAGCGACGCGATTAATCGCCTGAAAAATGCCCGCGATCTGCGCGTTAATCCGGTGCTGCAGTTAAACCTCGCCAATGCATACCTCCAGGGAGGCCAGCCGAAAGCGGCGGAAACCATTCTGAATCGCTATACCTTTAGCCATAAAGATGATGGCAACGGCTGGGATCTGCTTGCTCAGGCCGAAGCCGCGCTGAACAACCGCGATCAGGAGCTGGCGGCGCGCGCCGAAGGTTATGCGCTGGCGGGACAACTGGATCAGGCAATTTCACTGCTCAGTAGCGCCAGCTCCCAGGCGAAACTGGGTAGCCAGCAACAGGCGCGTTACGATGCGCGTATCGACCAGTTGCGCCAGTTACAGGAACGCTTCAAGCCATACACGAAAATGTAATCGCCATTTATTAGCCGGATGGCGTCACAAGGAGAACTCATGACCGACACGATTAAAATCTACCATAACCCGCGCTGCTCGAAGAGCCGCGACACGCTGAATCTGCTGAAATCTAACGGCGTGGAACCGGAAGTGGTGCTTTATCTGGATACGCCCGCCGATGCCGCCACCGTGCGTGAACTGCTGCGTATGTTGGGCATGTCCAGCGCGCGCGAACTGATGCGCCAGAAAGAAGACCTTTATAAAACGCTTCACCTGGCGGATAGCCAGCTTAGCGAAGAGGCGTTAATTCAGGCGCTGGTTGAACACCCTATACTGATGGAGCGCCCCATTGTGGTGGCGAATGGTCAGGCGCGTATTGGTCGGCCGCCTGAGCAGGTACTGGACATCCTCGGTTAACCGCTGAACGCCGCCGTCGCGGCGTATTACAGTTTCAGAATCTCTTTGACAAACGGGATCGTCAGTTTTCGCTGGGCAGTGATCGACGCATGATCGAGCTGATCCAGCGTCATAAACAGCGTGCGCATTTCGCGATCGAGCCGTTTAAGCAAAAACCGTCCGACATCTTCCGGCAGTTCAAACCCCCGTAGCCGGGCGCGCAACTGTAGCGCCTGAAGTTTATCTTCATCCGAAAGAGGCTGGAGTTTATAGATTTGCCCCCAGTCCAGGCGGGAAGCGAGATCGGGCAAGCCCAGATTTAACTGTCTTGGCGGACGATCGCCGGTGATCAATAACCGCGTCTTACCGGACTCCAGAATACGGTTA
This sequence comes from Salmonella enterica subsp. diarizonae, assembly GCF_008692785.1. GTDB lineage: Bacteria > Pseudomonadota > Gammaproteobacteria > Enterobacterales > Enterobacteriaceae > Salmonella > Salmonella diarizonae. The sequence continues at coordinate 112,345 of NZ_VXJV01000007.1, read as the reverse complement.
TAGAGATCAAAGATCGCCATCTCCCACAGTTCATCGCCAGCGACGCACTCAATGTTATCAATACACACCAGCGAGAGGTGTTCCATACCGTCGAGCACTTCCGGCACGAACCAGGTGCGTTTATCGAGCGGGACGTAGCCTACCGCATCTCCACGCTGCGACAATTCCGCGCAGGCGGCATGCAACAAATGGCTGCGGCCCGCACCTTCACGCGCCCAAAGGTAGATATATCCACTATGTTCCTGACGCAACACGTTTTGTAACGCGGCCAGTAGAGAGGCGTTATCCCCCGGCCAGAAACTTGCGAAAGTTTCGTCGTCAGGAAGATAAAGTGGCAAAGAGAGCTGTGCCGGTGTGTTCAGAGATACCTCAACCCAGGATTGCATAAAATCGTGCTGAGTTTACCACATAATTCTCTTGAGATAGAACCAGGCAGCATCGCTGCCCGGCAACCCGTTACCGATGCGGCGGCTCCACATCATTTGCCTCCAGCACCACTTCTTCCGGACGCAACAGGCTAATCAGTTTAAAAATCAGGCTAAGGCCAATCCCGACGATGGTCGCCAGCGCCATCCCTTTCAATTCTGCCGCGCCGATAGCCACTTTCGCGCCGCTCACGCCGATGATCAAAATTACCGAGGTGAGGATCAGGTTTTGCGCTTTGTTATAATCGACTTTCGATTCGATCAATACGCGAATCCCCGACGCGCCGATAACGCCGTACAGCAGCAGCGAGACGCCGCCCATCACTGGTAACGGGATAATCTGAATCGCCGCCGCCAGTTTGCCGACGCAGGAAAGCAGAATGGCGAAAATCGCCGCGCCGCCAATAACCCAGGTACTGTAAACGCGAGTTATCGCCATGACGCCAATATTTTCACCATAGGTGGTATTCGGCGTGGAGCCGAAGAAGCCGGAGACGATCGTCGACAGTCCATTGGCGAACATCGAGCGGTGCAAACCGGGATCGCGTACCAGATCTTTTTTGACGATATTCGCCGTTACCACCAGATGACCGACATGCTCGGCAATCACTACCAACGCCGCAGGCAGAATCGTCAGGATCGCGAACCATTCAAAACGCGGCGTATAGAAGGTCGGCAGCGCAAACCAGTGCGCCTGGGCAATCGGCGTGGTATCGACCACCCCCAGCGCGAACGACAGCGCATAGCCCACCAGCACGCCAATCAAAATAGGAATGATCGCCAGGAAACCACGAAACAGTACGGAGCCGAACACCGTCACCGCCAGCGTGACCATGGAGATAATAATCGTTTTTGTGTCCGGCGATTGCCCTTGCGCAGGGAGCAATCCGGCCATCCCCGCCGCGACGCCTGCCAGCTCCAGACCGATAACAGCAACGATTGCGCCCATTGCCGCAGGCGGGAACATCACATCCAGCCAGCCTGTGCCCGCTTTTTTAACGATGAAAGAGACCAGGCAGAATAATACGCCGCACATAATAAAACCGCCCAGCGCCACTTCATAACCCAGCGGCAACAGCAGTAATACCGGCGAAATAAAGGCAAAGCTCGATCCCAGGTAGGCAGGGATTTTACCTTTGCAGATAAAGAGATACAGCAACGTTCCGATACCGTTAAACAGCAGAACCGTCGCGGGGTTGATATGAAACAGAACTGGCACCAGCACGGTCGCGCCAAACATGGCGAAAAGGTGCTGCAAACTAAGCGGGATTGTTTGTAAAAGCGGCGGTCTTTCACTCACCCCGATAGCACGGCGCGTCATAGTGTTTTCCTCTGAGTGTGTTTGTTATGAGTTGTTTTATTCAAAAAAAAGCCGACTCTTAAAGTCGGCTTTTCATCATTTATTCACTTATTTAGTACCAAAAATCTTATCGCCGGCATCGCCAAGCCCTGGAATAATGTATCCGTGCTCGTTAAGCCCCTGATCGATAGAAGCGGTGTACAGTTCAACGTCCGGGTGCGCTTTTTCCAGCGCCGCAATGCCTTCCGGCGCGGCGACCAGCACCAGCACCTTAATGCTGCTACAGCCTGCTTTTTTCAGCAGGTCGATGGTCGCGATGACAGAACCGCCAGTCGCCAGCATCGGGTCGACGATCAGCGCCATGCGCTCATCAATGTTCGATACCAGTTTCTGGAAATAAGGTACTGGCTCAAGCGTCTCTTCGTTACGGTACATCCCGACTACGCTGATACGCGCGCTCGGTACGTTTTCCAGAACGCCTTCCATCATGCCCAGACCCGCACGTAGAATCGGCACAACGGTAATTTTTTTACCTTTGATCTGGTCAATTTCCACCGGGCCATTCCAGCCTTCGATGGTGACTTTTTCCGTTTCCAGGTCGGCTGTCGCTTCATACGTCAGCAGGCTGCCTACTTCTGAGGCGAGTTCACGAAAGCGTTTAGTGCTAATGTCGTTTTCACGCATCAGACCCAGCTTGTGTTTGACGAGTGGGTGTTTGACTTCCACGATCTTCATACTCTTCTCCTATCCTCAGATGACTGGCAACCACAAAAAAAATCGCCGGATTATACCGCTTTTCCTCTCTGGCGCAACACAATGTATGCTTGACCTGGATCAACCAAAAGCGCTGATCGCGGAAAAGCGAGTATAAATCACTCACGTTGAAACCAGCGCCTACCGCCATCAACCTATTGAATTTTAACAGGTGATAATCTTTCTCGTCCATATATCGTAAACCAAGTGCCGGATATCCTTTTCTTTTTTACCAACAGGGAAAATTTTCAAGCAGCGGCCGAAACCATACCAAAAAATCGCCCGGACATGCAGGGCGCAGACCACGCTCGCAAACGTTTGCTTTCCCTGTTAGAATTGCGCCGAATTTAACTTTTACCGCAAGAAAAAACGTGGGGAACCAGGCAGTGACCGATAAAACCTCTCTTAGCTATAAAGATGCCGGCGTCGATATTGATGCGGGTAACGCTCTGGTTAATCGAATCAAAGGCGTAGTGAAGAAAACTCGCCGCCCGGAGGTTATGGGCGGTCTGGGCGGTTTCGGTGCGCTGTGCGCGTTGCCGCAAAAATATCGTGAACCGGTACTGGTTTCCGGCACTGACGGCGTAGGCACCAAACTTCGCCTGGCGATGGATTTAAAACGTCACGACGCTATCGGTATTGATCTGGTGGCGATGTGCGTAAACGATCTGGTCGTTCAGGGCGCGGAACCGCTGTTTTTCCTCGATTACTATGCCACCGGTAAACTGGATGTCGATACCGCCGCCAGTGTGATCAACGGTATTGCCGAAGGCTGCCTGCAATCTGGTTGCGCGCTGGTCGGCGGCGAGACGGCGGAAATGCCGGGCATGTATCACGGCGAAGATTACGACGTGGCGGGTTTCTGCGTTGGCGTAGTCGAAAAATCAGAAATCATCGACGGCTCCCGGGTTGCCGAAGGCGACGTGCTGATTGCGCTCGGCTCCAGCGGCCCGCACTCGAATGGATATTCGCTGGTGCGTAAAATTATTGACGTTAGCGGCTGCGATCCACAAACCACTCTGCTGGAAGGGAAGCCACTTGCCGATCATCTGCTTGAACCGACCCGTATCTACGTAAAATCGGTTCTGGAACTGATTGAAAATATCGATGTACACGCTATCGCACACCTCACCGGCGGCGGCTTTTGGGAAAATATTCCGCGCGTTCTTCCGGAGAATACTCAGGCGGTAATTAATGAGTCGTCCTGGCAGTGGCCCGCCATCTTTACCTGGCTGCAAACCGCCGGTAACGTCAGTCGACATGAAATGTACCGTACCTTTAACTGCGGCGTCGGCATGGTGATTGCGCTATCCTCTCCGGAAGCGGACAAAGCGCTTGCTCTGCTAAACGAGAAAGGTGAAAACGCATGGAAAATCGGTATCATCAAAGCCTCTGATTCCGAACAGCGTGTGGTTATTGAATAATGAATATTGTGGTGCTGATTTCCGGCAACGGAAGCAATTTACAGGCGATTATCGATGCCTGCAAAGCAAAGAAAATTAAAGGCACCCTCAGGGCAGTATTCAGCAATAAGGCTGACGCGTTCGGCCTTGAACGCGCCAGAGAAGCCGGTATTCCGGCACAAGCGCTGACTGCCGATCGGTTTGGCAGCCGCGACGCCTTCGATCGCGAGCTGATTCGCGAGATAGACGCGTATTCGCCTGATGTGGTCGTGCTGGCCGGTTTTATGCGTATTCTGAGTCCGGCGTTTGTCGCGCATTACCACGGGCGTCTGCTGAACATTCACCCTTCCCTGCTGCCAAAATATCCGGGGTTGCATACCCATCGCCAGGCGCTGGAAAACGGCGATGAGGAGCATGGTACCTCGGTGCATTTCGTGACAGACGAACTCGACGGCGGTCCGGTCATTCTCCAGGCGAAGGTGCCGATTTTTGCCGACGACAACGAAAATGATATCATCGCACGCGTACAAACTCAGGAACACGCGATTTATCCGCTGGTGATCGGCTGGTTTGCGGAGGGGCGTTTAAAGATGCGCGATAACGCCGCCTGGCTGGACGGGCGTCGTCTGCCGCCGCAAGGTTATGCGTCTGACGAATAATACGCCATCTGATGTGGCTGCGTCTGCTTGCCGGATGGCGGCATAAATGCCTATCCGGCCTACTCTTTTTCCTTCCTTTATGCTATCAGTTTATTGTCATACTTTTCTGACGCAGTTGGACATTAACGCGTAATGCTCGCCATAATCATCAGGCAGTGTCCCGTGAATAAAACGGAGTATAAGTAGTAATGGGTCAGGAAAAGTTATATATCGAGAAAGAACTGAGCTGGTTAGCATTTAACGAACGCGTATTACAGGAAGCAGCGGATAAATCCAACCCGCTGATTGAGCGGATGCGGTTCCTGGGTATCTATTCTAATAACCTCGACGAGTTCTACAAAGTGCGTTTCGCCGAACTGAAACGACGCATTATTATCAGCGAAGAACAGGGCTCAAATTCTCATTCACGCCATTTGTTAGGCAAAATTCAGTCCCGCGTGTTGAAAGCAGACCAGGAGTTCGACGGCCTGTACAACGAATTACTGCTGGAGATGGCGCGTAATCAAATCTTTCTGATCAACGAGCGTCAGCTCTCGGTGAACCAACAGAGCTGGTTGCGCCACTATTTTAAGCACTATTTGCGCCAGCACATTACCCCGATTCTTATTAACCGGGAGACGGACCTTGTTCAGTTTTTAAAAGATGATTACACCTATCTGGCGGTGGAGATTATCCGCGGCGACACCATCAACTATGCGCTGCTGGAGATACCGTCCGACAAAGTCCCACGCTTCGTTAATCTGCCGCCGGAGACACCGCGCAGACGCAAGCCGATGATCCTTCTGGATAATATTCTGCGCTACTGCCTGGATGACATTTTTAAAGGGTTCTTCGATTATGATGCGCTTAACGCCTATTCGATGAAAATGACCCGCGATGCTGAATATGATCTGGTGCATGAGATGGAATCCAGTCTAATGGAGCTGATGTCTTCCAGCCTGAAGCAGCGCCTGACCGCTGAACCGGTGCGCTTTGTCTATCAACGCGATATGCCCGCCGCTCTGGTCGACGTGTTGCGAGAAAAACTGACAATCTCCCGGTATGACTCAATCGTACCCGGCGGACGCTACCACAATTTTAAAGACTTTATTAATTTTCCGAATGTCGGTAAAGCCAACCTGGTCAATAAACCGTTACCGCGGTTACGCCATCTTTGGTTTGATAAAGAGAAGTTTCGTAACGGTTTCGACGCAATTCGCGAACGTGATGTGCTGCTCTATTATCCGTACCATACCTTCGAGCATGTACTGGAACTGTTACGCCAGGCGTCGTTTGACCCAAGCGTGCTGGCGATCAAAATCAATATTTATCGCGTAGCGAAAGACTCGCGCATTATTGACTCGATGATCCATGCCGCCCATAACGGCAAAAAAGTCACCGTGGTGGTGGAGTTGCAGGCGCGCTTCGATGAAGAGGCGAATATTCACTGGGCCAAGCGGTTAACCGAAGCGGGTGTCCATGTTATTTTCTCTGCGCCAGGGCTGAAAATTCACGCCAAACTCTTTCTCATCTCACGAAAAGAGGGCGATGACGTGGTGCGTTATGCGCATATCGGCACCGGTAACTTCAACGAAAAAACGGCGCGGCTGTATACCGATTATTCGCTGCTGACCGCCGATGCGCGCATTACCAATGAAGTACGCCGGGTCTTTAACTTTATTGAAAACCCCTATCGTCCGGTCACTTTCGATTATTTGATGGTTTCTCCACAAAACTCACGGCGTCTGCTGTATGAGATGATCGATCGTGAAATCGCCAATGCCCAGCAAGGCTTACCGTCAGGGATTACGTTAAAGCTTAACAACCTGGTCGATAAAGGGTTAGTCGACAGGCTATACGCCGCGTCGGGTTCGGGTGTCCAGGTCAATCTTTTGGTGCGCGGCATGTGTTCTCTTATTCCGCAACTGGAAGGAATTAGCGATAATATTCGCGCGATTAGCATCGTGGATCGCTATCTTGAACACGATCGGGTTTATATTTTCGAAAACGGCGGCGATAAGCAAGTGTGGCTCTCTTCAGCTGACTGGATGACGCGTAATATTGACTACCGTATCGAAGTCGCTACGCCTATCCTCGACCCGCGGCTTAAACAACGCGTACTGGATATCATTGACATTCTGTTTAGCGACACGGTAAAAGCGCGCTTTATCGATAAAGAACTCAGCAACCGCTACGTACCGCGCGGCAATCGCCGCAAAGTTCAGGCACAGCTGGCGATTTATGACTACATCAAATCACTCGAGCAACCAGACTAACGCTATGCCAATTTACGATAAATCCCCTCGCCCGCAGGAGTTCGCTGCGGTCGATCTCGGCTCAAACAGCTTTCATATGGTCATTGCCCGCGTGGTTGACGGCGCAATGCAGATCATCGGGCGCTTAAAACAGCGCGTCCATCTGGCGGACGGGCTGGGCGCAGATAACAAACTCAGCGAAGAAGCTATGGAACGGGGGCTTAGCTGTCTGTCGCTGTTTGCTGAGCGCTTACAAGGATTCTCCCCTTCCAGCGTCTGTATCGTGGGCACCCACACGTTACGTCAGGCGCAAAATGCCGCTGATTTTCTCAAACGCGCGGAAAAGGTTATTCCCTACCCAATAGAGATTATTTCCGGTAACGAAGAAGCGCGCCTGATCTTTATGGGCGTAGAACATACGCAACCGGAAAAAGGCCGCAAGCTGGTGATCGATATCGGCGGCGGGTCAACAGAGCTCGTCATCGGCGAAAACTTCGAACCCAGGCTGGTTGAAAGCCGTCGTATGGGCTGCGTGAGCTTCGCGCAGCTCTACTTTCCCGGCGGTGTTATCAATAAAGAAAATTTCCAGCGCGCCCGGATGGCGGCAGCGCAAAAACTGGAAACCTTAACCTGGCAGTATCGTATTCAAGGATGGAACGTGGCGATGGGCGCTTCCGGTACCATTAAAGCCGCTCATGAAGTTCTCCTGGCGCTGGGTGAGAAAGATGGCTTCATTACGCCGGAGCGTCTCGACAAACTGAAGTCAGAAGTGTTGAAGCACCGCTCCTTTAATGCGCTCAGCCTGCCGGGTCTGTCTGAAGAACGAAAAGCGGTCTTTGTGCCGGGTCTGGCGATTCTGTGCGGCGTTTTTGATGCGTTGGCTATCCGCGAGCTTCGCCTTTCCGACGGCGCATTGCGCGAAGGCGTCCTGTATGAAATGGAAGGTCGCTTCCGCCATCAGGATGTTCGCAGCCGTACCGCAAAAAGTCTGGCCAATCAATACAACATTGACAGAGAACAAGCCAGACGCGTGCTGGAAACCACTATGCAGATGTATGAGCAGTGGCAGGCCCAGCAGCCAAAACTGGCGCATCCGCAGCTCGAAGCGTTGCTCCGCTGGGCGGCAATGCTACATGAAGTTGGACTGAATATTAATCACAGCGGTTTACATCGCCATTCGGCTTATATTCTGCAACACAGCGATTTGCCTGGCTTTAATCAGGAACAGCAAATGATGATGGCGACTCTGGTACGTTATCATCGTAAGGCCGTAAAACTGGATGATATGCCCCGCTTTACGCTGTTTAAGAAAAAACAGTATCTGCCGCTAATTCAGCTATTACGGCTGGGCGTATTATTGAACAACCAGCGGCAGGCGACAACCACGCCGCCGACGCTGCGGCTAACGACCGATAACAGCCACTGGACGTTACGTTTTCCGCATGACTGGTTCAGCCAGAATGCGCTGGTACTGCTTGATCTGGAAAAAGAACAGCAGTACTGGGAAGCGGTAACTGGCTGGCGTCTCAATATTGAGGAAGAAAGCTCGCCGGAGATCGCCGCGTAAATTGTAGGTCAGACGCCGCGGCGCGGCGTCTGACGTTACTGAATCTCAGATAATCGCTGCGGCTCGCCAATTAAATATCCCTGAAGATAGTCGATCCCCAATGAGAGTACCGCGCTGCGTATTTCTTCGCTCTCGACGTACTCCGCGACGACCTGCATTTTTTTCATTCGCGCTAAATGACAAATAGAAGCCACAATCTGATAATCGAGACTGTTTGACACGATGTTGCGGATAAAACTACCATCAATTTTAAGAATATCAGCGTTCACGTTTTTCAGCCGGGCATAGCTGGCGTAGCCGGTACCAAAATCATCAATCGCTATCTGACAGCCAAACTGCTGTAACTGTCCCAGCGTCAGCTGCGCCTGCTCGGCATTGGTGAGGGAGTTACTTTCCGTCACCTCAAACACCAGTTGCCAGGGCTCAACCTGATATTGAGTAAGCAACTGATTAACTTCTGAAGGAAAACGGGCGCGACATACCGATATTGGCGACAGGTTAATGGCAAAGCGATGTGCGGGCATATATTCCCGGCTGGCTGCCATAAACCGCAGCGTGTTTTCAATCACCCAGAGATCGATAGCGGAAGACAAACCAAACTCATGCGCTACGGGTAAAAAATTGTCCGGGTTGATAACGTCGCCGTTGTCATCCCTGAGCCGCAGTAAAATTTCATGGTAAAGGTCCCCACGAACACCAGAAATAGGCTGCGCCATCAGGAAAAAATGATCGTGCTCCAGCGCCTGTTGCAGGCGGTTCATCATCGCAATTCTTCCCTTCAAATCGCGCTGCAGATGCACCGCGCCGCGCCGCTGTAAATCTTCCGGCGCGTTAGTCGTCAACGAAAGATCGGAGCTGGTGCTTAACTCGCCTAACAGAAGATAAAGATGGCTAACCGGGGAACGCACGCAGCAGTAGCTCACGCCGACGGGCGGCTGTAGCGGCAGCCCGTCCCAGATAAACCGAAACTGCTTTATATGTTTATCCAACGCTTCAATACGCTGCTGATGCGACGCTGTATTAAGACGTAGCACCAGGTCGTGCCCTGACATCTGGTACACACACTCATTTGAGGCCAGCATCGGCGTAATCCAGTGAGAAAGCTTTTGCTTATACTGGATGCGCAGCATGACGCCATAATTTTTACCCAATAACTCCAGGCCCGGCACGTGTAAAAAACAGATTGTAGACCAGGGCGCGTTTTTGAGCGCACGGTTTAGCGCACGTAAATTGGGAAGATGGACAACCGGGTCAAGATAGGCCAGCCGACGCGCGCGACCGCTCACCACGCGCTGGCGTGTGGCCAGTACAGCCATATAATTAACAATGAAAGAAAAAACCAGATAGCTCGAAGAGGTAATGGCTAATTGCGTATCATAACCTGAATACCAGGGCATATAACGCTGGTAATAATGAATCGACGTAATCAGCACGACGGCCCAGATGATTGAAATAAATTTATAGCCATAGCGCATCGCTCCCCATAGCATGACCGGCAATAATAACGAAAGCGTATAGTTGGTACTAAATATTGAGCTATTATCAGTCAATGGCATACACAGTATAAACATCAGTGTAATCAGTACCGCCAGCCAAATAACAATCTCTTTTTTAGTGGCTTTGCTATCAACTTGTAGTTTTAATTGCTGATAATACCCCCGCAGGTGCAGCGGATTACGGAGAGTACGAATAATAAAATAACACAACGGCACGCCGATAAGATTGCCGACCAATAACGCCTGATAATTAATCAGCGTGTTGATGTTAAAGGGCATTACTCCCATCAGGCTGGCTTTGCTTTCGTACATGCCAACAAAAGCGGCAAACTGATAGATAACCAGAAATAATGTCGCCGAACAAAATACCTGCCAGAACATTCGTTGGAACATCAAGTGGGCATCACCGTGAGAAACATTGTTTCGCCGGGGGGAAAAAACATGGTAACCGCCCCAGCTTAGCACGATGGTAATGATAAAGTGCATCGTCACGGAAAGGGTTTCATATAGCCCCGTCTGCGGGTATCTGCGCCAGAAGATAGCAATCACAATGCCCGGCAGTGCTGCCCAGCCGAAAAATAACATCAGGCTAAGCATAAAAGCTAACGGCAGGTAAAACAGAACCACATTTCCAGTGCTGGTATGTGCATAAGTGTTTGCGCTACTTAAAACAGGTAATAAAATCGAAGGGAGGATAAGCGGTAGTCCCCACCATTTATCTCTGATATTTATATAAGATTTATTTAGCTTCATAGATGCTCAGCAGCCCCCCCCCCCAATCCCAAAGGGGCGTTAACAGACAGGCATCCCACCTGACTTTAAATGGATGATGCGATACACATCATACGATAGTCATCGATTGTAATTATTAAACAAAAGTAATATTTGATTTAAGTCAATTATTACCTTCCTCCGGGAGCCTTTATTCACTTTTTTATTCTTCGTTATCATTAATTTATTATTAATGTAAATACTAAAATTATCTTCCATAACAATATAAGATAAATCAACTGACGCAATTTTACATTAAGAGGAATTGACCATCGGTTCACAGTATGCCTTAATGTAGAGTGAATGCAGGCTTGTTACGTTCTTCGCCCTGATAATACCCTTGAAGAACCCGGCCTGATCCCGCCCATACCGCTGGGCCAACGTTAAGGAACCCTTTGTGAGTCAGGCCAACAGTATGCGAAAACGACATCGATTTAACACTCGCATGACCCGTATCGTACTGCTTATCAGTTTTCTCTTCTTCTTTGGACGTTTCGTCTACTCTTCTATCGGCGCCTGGCAGCACCATCAGGATAAAAAAGAAGCGCAACAGTCAACGCTTTCGGTCAACACGCCGGGACAGCGTTAACTAGCCGTTATCCGTTGAAATAGCGATACTATCGTCACAGGCTTGCGGTGTTATCCAGACTCTGCTGCTCCCTTCCCAGGATTAGCATGAACCGATAGTTTGTTTTTTTAAGCGATAGAGGCTGAACGAAAGTCCGCCGTGACAAATGAGAAGCAGATACCGCTCAGGATTGCTACATTTTCTCTTAATAACTTCCACTCAGCATTAAAGATGTTTCGGCATCCAAAACAAAATATCGTTATCTCTATAGCCTCGAATTAGCGTTAATCGTTGCGACAGCTCGGTTTGCGCGACTCTGGTATACCAGCAACAGCTTTTTGCGCTTCAACCAGCCACGTTCAGCCGCTTTACGATACCACGCCAGCGTCATCTGGGTATGTTGGGGAACCCCATTACCGTACATACAGGCATTACTGAGTATTTCTTGCATAAAGCCCCCCAGCCCTGCTGCCTTACGATACCATTTCAACGCTTCTTTTTATTACGAGGAAAGTTTTTACCGTAATTATAATGATAACCAATAACGAAACAGGAAAAATAAGATCCCTGCTTACCTGCTTTTTTCCAGCCATTTTATCGCCAGCTTATAATCCGGGATAACATAGTCGCCATCCGCATACATTCCACCCAGACTAAATTGAGCAAGCCCATCCCTTTTTTCGCTTTGCATTCAGTTATCTGGATGTACTGACACATCTCTGACCCCAGGGGGTATCTATCCTGACTGCGTGAAGCTGTGACTCGCTTCAAGAAATATTAAAATCGACACTAACTCTAGTGAATTTTATTTTTAAGATGAATGAAATACGCATACAACATTCTTATTATAATTACCTCCAGAATATTAACGCATATTTATAGCAACCCGATATCTTTTTGATCCCGATTTATTCGGGCCTGCTTATTATTGAAGTAAAAACCCCGCCGTTAAGCGGTTTCTCTTCAACTTTTCAGCTCAATACGGGGAAACCATTCCCACTCAATGGTTTAGAAACCATCCAACATCTTGTTATCACTGAGTTTTACGACAACCATTTCCAGACAATACCGCAAAAAACATCGTCAAAATAATGAAATTTATGATGTAAATCACGTTGTTATGATAGTATTACAAACACGCCCTTTAGGGCCGTATTATTGCCATACAACACGTATTTAGGGTTATCAGGCCACTATCAGACGCTTAAAGAGCAACTGCTGGATATCCTGCCTGGGTGACCAGATCACATGCGCGGTCACTAAGATTTCCTCGACCGAATACAAAACATGGTGTGGAATAGTGAACATAATCGGTATGAGTTCACTCCAGCTCACGGTGCCGATGGTCCGCTGATTACCTGGACGCCTGAGAGACCTGAAGGAAGTGACCTTCCCTCACATACCGGCAGCGACATCAAGTCAATAGACCAGGCTACAATACTCGTCACGCCAATTCCTGACGGCAAAGATGAATACACGACACCACCATTCCCGGTGCCGGAAGAACGCGATCTTAACGATTACATTCTGGTGTTCCCTGCGGATTCAGGCAGTAAGCCGATTTATGTTTATCTGAAGGATGATCCGCGGGATCAGGCTGGTACAGCTTCAGGAAACGGTTCTCAAATTGAAACAGGATAGAAGTGGCTTGATTTGTCTGTAACAAACAATGGAGAGGGTGCTAAAATCCCTTCAAATATTGCAGATAAATTACGTGGAAGACACTATGATAGTTTCCGTAAGTCTCGGGAGGATTTATGGTTAGAAATAAGCAAAGATCCAGAGCTATCAAAACAGTTTAGTAACGGTAATATAGAGGCGATGCAAGAGGGGAAAGCACCAACAGCCCCATTTGCTGGACATTATGTAGGACCAAAACAAGTAATTAAGAAGTTTGAAATACATCACATAAAACCTATTGAAGAAGGTGGTGGAGTGTATGATATCGATAATTTGCGAATTACAACGCCAAAACTTCATAAATTCATTCATTACGGGGAATGAGGGAGCCTATTATGATTGATATTAATAATGTTAAAGAGAAATTGGAAAGTTATACCGAAAGTGAATTTAAGAAAATATTGGATGAATTTTATGCAAATCATAGATCATCGCCATCACTCAAGGGTGACGAGCTAGAAATTTATTTGGATAATCTCCTTGATTTTCTGACTGTACTGGTTGGAACCGGAGAAGTTAGTGACTTTATATACTATCCAGATACACCTGAAAATGATTCACCTGAAGGTGCATTGAATGAAGTAATTAAATGGAGGAAATCTCAAGGGCTTCCTTTATTCAAAGACTCATAGGTCAAACAAAATCATGAACAGAAAAATAATATGACTGCCGCATAGCAGCCTTAAGTTATAAATTAACATGATAGTAATGTCCATGAGGTTATTATGCCATTGCCAGTTAGATTAAATCCCTCTGAAATTCATCATGATAAAATGCAATCTATGACAGCAATTGCAGAAGAATTAACGAATCTCATAGATACTGGGTCCGACGAAATATCTAGCAAAGTGAATGCATTGATAGAAAAGTGGAATATCTTTGCTGTTACTAAGTTTGAATTTAGCGATTTTCGTGACTACCACTCATGGATTTCTACAGAAAATTTTGTAAAGACGGCCCTTTATCAAGCTAAATATCAAGCGGACTTGTCTTTCCATGAGGCGAAATAAATAATAGAATTTATAAGCACCGCTGAAGGTAATGAGGCCTTACAAGGTTATGCTCTTAGCCTGATAGAGTTGAATTTCTCTGAGCCATGTGTCTCAGATCTATTCTACTATCCTGAATACTGGTTTAAAAATGATTCAATGTCTGACGTCAATTTAACTTATGATGAGATTTTGGGGTATTTAATGAAAAAATCAGGCCGTTGGTTACCAGACGCACCAGAAATTGATTTGCCTTATCCATTACCAGCATAGAGTGTGGGAAAAAATCAATTATGGACCGAAAAACACCTTCATTGTATGAAATTCTTACTTGCAACTTTACAGGGGATCTTCCCCTTGAAGTTATTAACGAAGAAGACCAGGTCATTTTATCTGTATTGGATAACATCCAGCGTATTTTGAACGCCCGGGCCGGGACCATATCCCATTTACCAGATTGTGGCTTACCCGATATGACCAAAATTCTTTTTGTGCCTGTATTTAATTCAGATTTTAGAGAATGGCAAAAAAACACAACACTGGTGGAGATTACATCGTTTTTTCTGATGTATTATGGACTCCTCCACTTGATAAAGATAGGGTGATTGAGTTATGAGAATATGCTCTGTGAGTAAAATTGTTATTTTTGTAATACTATTATTCATATGGTTTGTTTTTTCACCCGTAGCATTTTTTGGCAAGTTTAACTATATTTATGAAAAAGTAAGCCAAGATGGTCAATTTAAAATAGTCGCTTACGACATATTACCCACTACACCCTATGCGGCGTATCAAAACTTCATATGTAATGACATATTTCTTGTTTTATATGATAAAAAGGGAAAATATTTAGGGCAAAGTTCTCCATTTCATTTTTCAGAATTTGATGGTGTATTTGCTGATGCTGTTTTTTTCCAGGGGATATTCTTGGAGATAACTCTTTTTCAATAAATGGTGTTAACGACTATGTTGAAGGATACACAATTCCAGTTGATCACAAAAGATGATGGAGTCAGTTCATCTCAATATTTCACTAACTAATAAAATGGAGGAAACCATTGAGTCTTCCACATTTTAAAGACTCATAAGGATTTTATTATCAATGTCTAATTCAATTATCAAAGTTGTCTGGTAGATGTTTTTCATTGACTTCACTGCTGATGATATGCGGTATGCCGATATGACGAAAGAGCAGATACTTGCTCAGGGGAAAATGAATAAACGAGGTGCTGCTGATGACCGCCCCGGAAGGGATGGCGCTGACCAGCGGTGAAGATATGCAACTGGCCGGGGAGAAGCTGGGGCTCTCTGCCCACACCGGACAACTGAGCCTGAAATCCGGAGAAGGGGCAATAGATGTCCAGGCGCAAAACGCCAGCCTGCGGTTGTTTGCAGAGAAGAAGCTGACGCTGAGCTCAGCGAGTGACATCTCTTTTGCCGGGAAGAAGCGCATCACGCTGATTGGCGACGGGAGTTACCTGCGACTGGAGGCGGGGAAAATAGAGTACGGGACAACGACGATGCACCTGCGCCGGACGAAAAGGACGATGGCTGCGACACGAAGCGCTTTACCTCTGGATACCCCCCGCGCCCTCCTCCGGCAACGATGCGGGAACTTAACCCCACCCCCCCTGGGTAACGCCGGTGTATGCAAAATCCTGCCTGAAGGCGAAAGGCTGCACGGATGCCGGTACTGCCGAAGAGCCCGTTGATAACTTTGGACAGATGACAATTTTTGCCCAGCCTGACGACGGAGGCGCAAATGCACCTGCTCAGGCAACGGCTGCACCGCTTGCTCCGGGGACCGCTACTGGCGTAATGACTCAGGTCCGGGGGGAATGGTCCCTGACCGGTGTACTGGGAGCCACCCGGGGGATTCCGTATGTGGGTGCGATAATATCCGTGCTGTATGTCCCGTCTGCGGGTGAAGGCAGCGGCAATGCCCCCGAACGAGATGAATTCTGGTACGAGGAAGAGCTGCGGCAGAAAGCGCTGACCGGGGCAAAAGCCACGACCCGGGTGAATTACATCGGATTAAAAAAGCAGAAAATGATGGAAAAACCCCAATATCAGAAGAGGTGAGAAAACATGAATGCACATAAAGAAAAACCCTCTGCAAGAACAGAGGGTTAAGTTCACTTTTACCTGTTCATGAAAACACAGGAAGGGTTATCGGCTTATTCCCACTCAATTGTTGCCGGCGGTTTACCACTGATGTCATACACCACACGGGAAATCCCGTTGACTTCATTGATGATGCGGTTGGAAACGCGCCCCAGGAAGTCATACGGCAGATGCGCCCAGTGCGCGGTCATAAAGTCGATAGTTTCGACGGCACGCAGGGAGACCACCCAATCGTACTTACGCCCATCACCCATGACGCCCACGGAACGGACCGGCAGGAAGACAGTGAACGCCTGACTCACTTTGTCGTACAGATCCGCTTTGCGCAGCTCTTCAATGAAGATAGCGTCTGCGCGACGCAGCAGGTCACAGTACTCTTTCTTCACTTCGCCCAGTACGCGCACGCCGAGGCCCGGCCCCGGGAACGGATGGCGATACAGCATGTCATACGGCAGGCCCAGCTCCAGACCAATCTTACGTACTTCATCTTTGAACAACTCTTTCAGCGGTTCAACCAGCCCCATCTTCATCTCTTTCGGCAGGCCGCCGACATTGTGGTGAGATTTGATGACATGCGCTTTACCGGTTGCGGAGGCGGCAGATTCGATCACATCAGGATAGATAGTCCCCTGCGCCAGCCATTTCACGTCTTCCAGCTTGAGCGCTTCTTCGTCGAACACTTCCACGAAAACACGGCCAATGATCTTACGCTTGGCTTCCGGATCATTCTCGCCAGCCAACGCGGACAGGAAGCGCTCTTCTGCCGGAACGTGAACGATATTCAGACCGAAATGATCGCCAAACATGTCCATCACCTGCTCGGCTTCATTCAAGCGCAGCAGACCATTATCAACGAAAACACAAGTCAGATTTTTACCGATCGCACGGTGCAGCAGCATCGCGGTCACGGAGGAGTCGACCCCCCCGGAGAGACCGAGAATGACTTTATCATCGCCTACCTGCTCGCGAATGCGGGCTACGGCATCGTCGATGATCTTCGCCGGAGTCCACAACGCTTCACACTGGCAGATATCGCGTACAAAACGCTCCAGCATCCGCATCCCCTGGCGGGTATGGGTCACTTCCGGGTGGAACTGCACACCGTAGAAGCGTTTTTCTTCGTTCGCCATAATCGCGAACGGACAGGTTTCGGTGCTGGCGACGGTGACGAAGTCGGACGGAATCGCCGTCACTTTATCACCATGGCTCATCCAGACATCCAGCAACGGCTTGCCGTCAGCGGTCAGGGAGTCTTCAATACCGCGAACCAATGCGCTGTCGGTCAGCACTTCGACCTGCGCGTAACCAAATTCACGTTCATTAGAACCTTCTACATGACCGCCAAGCTGCATCGCCATGGTCTGCATCCCGTAGCAGACGCCAAATACCGGCACGCCTGCTTCAAAGACATACTGCGGCGCGCGCGGGCTGTTTTCTTCGGTGGTACTTTCCGGGCCGCCGGAAAGGATAATGCCGCTTGGATTGAACTCACGGATTTGTGCTTCAGTTACATCCCATGCCCACAGTTCGCAATAAACGCCCAGTTCACGCACGCGACGTGCGACCAACTGAGTGTATTGCGATCCGAAATCCAGGATGAGAATGCGATGTTTATGAATATTGTCTGTCATTGACGCTAATTCCGAGGCAAGTGAAACAGATTAAATAAATCGCCCGACGCGAAGGTCGGGCGAAGAAAATCAGGAGCCCAGACGGTAGTTCGGGGACTCTTTGGTGATGGTCACGTCGTGAACGTGGCTTTCCTGGATACCCGCACCGCTGATACGCACAAACTCCGCTTTAGTACGTAGTTCGTCGATGGTAGCACAACCGGTCAGCCCCATACAGGAACGCAGGCCGCCCATCTGCTGGTGAATGATCTCTTTCAGGCGGCCTTTATAGGCTACGCGGCCTTCGATACCTTCCGGCACCAGTTTGTCGGCGGCGTTGTCGCTCTGGAAGTAACGGTCGGAGGAACCTTTGGACATCGCGCCCAGCGAGCCCATGCCGCGGTAAGATTTGTAAGAACGGCCCTGGTAGAGTTCGATTTCGCCCGGAGACTCTTCCGTACCGGCCAGCATAGAGCCGACCATGACGGCGCTCGCGCCAGCGGCGATGGCTTTAGCGATGTCGCCGGAGAAGCGAATACCGCCGTCAGCGATAACCGGAATCCCGGTGCCTTCCAGCGCTTCCACCGCGTCGGACACCGCGGTAATTTGCGGCACGCCCACACCAGTAACGATACGGGTGGTACAGATAGAGCCCGGACCGATACCCACTTTCACCGCGCTGCAACCCGCTTCCGCCAGCGCGCGAGCGCCTGCGCCCGTCGCGACGTTGCCGCCGATGATTTGCAGATCCGGATATTTAGCGCGCGTCTCACGAATACGTTGCAACACACCTTCTGAATGACCGTGAGAAGAGTCGATCAGCAGTACGTCAACGCCTGCCGCCACCAGCGCGTCAACGCGCTCTTCGTTGCCCGCGCCTGCGCCGACCGCGGCGCCGACACGTAAACGGCCCTGCTCATCTTTACAGGAGTTTGGTTTACGTTCCGCTTTCTGGAAATCTTTTACGGTAATCATGCCAAGCAGATGGAAGTTATCATCAACGACCAGCGCTTTTTCTACGCGTTTTTCGTGCATTTTTGCCAGTACGACTTCACGGGCTTCGCCTTCGCGAACGGTCACCAGACGCTCTTTCGGCGTCATATAAACGCTGACCGGCTGGTTCAGATCGGTGACGAAACGCACGTCACGACCGGTGATAATACCTACCAGCTCGTTGTCTTCAGTCACCACCGGATAGCCCGCGAAGCCGTTACGCTCGGTCAGGGCTTTCACTTCATGCAACGTGGTGGTTGGCAGGACGGTCTGCGGGTCGGTCACTACGCCGGACTCGTGTTTCTTCACGCGGCGAACTTCTTCCGCCTGGCGCTCAATAGACATGTTTTTGTGGATAAAACCAATGCCGCCTTCCTGTGCCAGGGCAATTGCCAGGCGCGCTTCAGTCACGGTGTCCATCGCCGCAGAAAGCATAGGAATATTCAGACGAATGGTTTTCGTCAACTGCGTGCTGAGATCGGCAGTATTCGGCAGAACGGTAGAGTGAGCGGGAACAAGGAGGACGTCGTCAAACGTCAGGGCTTCTTTAGCGATACGTAGCATGGGCAATATCTCACCTGGGAGGTTAATAAATATTGCCGCGGCATTATACAGAACGTAATCGGTTGCATCTACACTTTTTTGCAAATAGTGCTTGCGATCCCCTGTGAGCAGGTTACTATCGATTGAATAACCTGCTGATTTAGAATTTGATCCCGCTCACATGTTATCCTCTCAGACTTCCTCAATTTTTACCGTAAGCCGCCTCAACCAGACGGTTCGTCTGCTGTTAGAACAGGAGATGGGACAAGTATGGATCAGCGGCGAGATTTCTAATTTCACGCAGCCTGCTTCGGGTCACTGGTACTTTACGCTCAAAGACGATACCGCTCAGGTACGCTGTGCGATGTTCCGTAACAGCAATCGTCGGGTCACGTTCCGCCCGCAGCACGGGCAGCAAGTACTGGTACGCGCCAATATTACGCTGTACGAGCCGCGCGGCGACTATCAGATTATCGCCGAAAGTATGCAGCCCGCGGGCGAAGGGCTTTTGCAGCAGAAGTATGAGCAGCTAAAAGCCAAATTGCAGGCCGAAGGGTTGTTCGATCAGCAACATAAACAACCGTTGCCCTCCCCAGCCCACTGCGTAGGGGTTATCACCTCGAAAACCGGCGCGGCGCTGCACGATATTCTTCACGTGCTGAAACGCCGCGATCCGTCGTTGCCGGTCATTATCTACCCAACAGCAGTTCAGGGCGACGACGCGCCAGGGCAGATCGTGCGTGCCATTGAGCTTGCTAACATCCGCAAAGAGTGCGACGTGCTGATCGTCGGGCGCGGCGGCGGGTCGCTGGAAGATTTATGGAGCTTTAACGACGAGCGCGTCGCACGAGCAATTTTTGCCAGCACCATTCCGGTGGTGAGCGCCGTCGGCCACGAAACGGACGTCACGATAGCCGATTTTGTCGCCGACCTGCGCGCGCCCACGCCGTCCGCAGCGGCGGAAATCGTCAGCCGTAACCAGCAGGAGCTGCTGCGCCAGATACAGACCGCGCGCCAGCGGCTGGAAATGGCGATGGATTATTATCTGGCTAACCGCCAGCGGCGGTTTACCCAACTGTACCACCGTCTGCAACAACAGCATCCGCAACTGCGACTGGCGCGTCAACAGACTGCTCTGGAACGGCTACGCCAACGCATTAGCATCGCGCTTGAAGCCCAACTAAAACGCGCAGCCCAGCAGCAGCAGCGCCTAACGCAGCGTCTGAATCAACAAAACCCGCAACCGCGTATTCACCGTGCGCAGTCGCGCGTTCAGCAACTGGAATATCGTCTGGCGGAAAACCTCCGCGCACGGTTAAGCGAACAGCGCGAGCGTTTCGGTAATGCGGTAACGCACCTGGAAGCCGTTAGCCCGCTGGCGACGATGGCGCGAGGCTACAGTGTCTCAACCGCAACCGACGGTCACGTGCTGAAAAAAGTGAAACAGCTTAACGTGGGCGATATAATGACCACGCGCCTGAAAGACGGTTGGGTGACCAGTGAAGTGACCGCCATCAAACCTGTAAAAAAGATCCGTTTAGGATAAAAGCATATAATGCTTTGATGCTCACAATCTATACTACTGATGTTCTTTTCGGCATTGTCCGCCATAAGGAGATCGGTATGAATACTGTTTCTTGCCACACTGTGATCCCACCTTATATTTTGCGCCGTATTATCGCGAACGGCTCGGCGCCCCAACAGCGATGCGCTCGTCTGACGTTAACGCATGTGCAAACTCTGATGGCGCATAATCCTGTCAAATCACCTGTGTCCCATCCCGCCCATCCAGGCCAGCTTGAACGCGATATCTACGACGCCAGACAAGCTCAGGAATTACCTGGATTACAGGTTCGCCATGAGGGACAACCGTCCAACGGCGATATCGCCGTTGATGAAGCTTATGATTATCTCGGCATTACCCACGAATTTTTCTGGCAAAAGTATCATCGCGACTCGCTGGATAATAAAGGTCTGGCGCTGATCGGTACAGTACACTACGGTCGCGACTACCAGAACGCGTTCTGGAATGGGCAGCAGATGGTATTTGGCGACGGCGATGGAGAAATATTTAACCGTTTTACGATTGCGATTGATATCGTCGCGCATGAGTTGACTCACGGCGTTACAGAAACAGAAGCCGGGTTAATTTATTTTGAGCAAGCTGGCGCGCTGAATGAATCGCTTTCCGACGTTTTTGGTTCACTGGTAAAACAGTTTCATCTCCAGCAAACTGCCGGGCAGGCTGACTGGATTATTGGCGAAGGGCTACTGGCTAAAGGTATTAATGGCAAAGGGTTACGCTCTATGGCCTCGCCGGGCACCGCGTATGACGATCCGCTACTTGGAAAAGACCCTCAGCCTGCTCATATGCAGGATTTTATTAAAACCCGTGAAGACAATGGCGGTGTGCATCTTAATTCCGGCATCCCGAACCGGGCATTTTACCTGGCCGCCCGCCAAATCGGCGGTTATGCCTGGGAAAAAGCCGGTTATGCCTGGTATGATACGCTGTGCGATCGCAATCTCGCCCAAAATGCCAGTTTTGCGGACTTTGCCAGACTCACCATTGCCCACGGAGAAAAACGTTCCGGGCAAACAACGGCTTCCGCCATTGAGCAGGCATGGAAAACCGTAGGAGTGCTATAGATGGATATCCCTGAGCTTACCGATGACGCCATTGTGGAACTGGCGCGTGAAGGCGGGGTGGCATTTATCCCTAAGCTAAATAAGCAGCGCAAGATTGCGTTAGCAACGTTGACGGCTCCCCAACGCCAGCGGATCACCGATATTCTGAAGCAGACGTTACCCGTGGGTTCGCCGCCGGGCCAGGTGAACTCACCCGGCAAAGGTGACCAGCGCTATTTCCGAATCCAGATAATCTGGACGCAGCACCAACAGGCGCAATATACAGACATCGTTATTCTGGTTCCCGAAAACGATGCGCCAGCCTCTCTGGTCGAACTGTGGCAAAAAGGTGAAGCGTGCATTTGTGATTAATATGGAAATCGCACAAATTCGACACGTGTTTAGCGTGTTAGCCGCGCCTTTTTATATACCTGTTTTATGGCTAATTCGTCCGCCGCGAAGATTACGGTAAATTTAATATAAATTCCGAGGAATAATATTTACTATAAATAAGTGGGTAAATAAAAGGATAAAATAGCCGCCGGGCAGGATGACTCTGCTAATGTTACGGGGATATTGAATAGCTATTTTGCCCTTAGCCGAATAAGACGTTGGCCCTTCTGCGGCGTAACGTCGCCAGCGGTTTTATTGATCGAGAATGACGAAATTAACCCGTTTTTTTGAAATTAAACCATGACCGTTCTGGCAAAAATAGTCCATCGCGCCGCAGGCTTTCAAAACCTGTAACGGCTGGCGGCAGTCGGGGCAAATCGCCTGCAACGCAAAATCTTTAGCGCATGTCGCGCAATGCGCAGTATCGCCATCGCGCTCCAGCGCGTGATGACAAACGGGGCAGGTTATTTCCATAACATTCTCCTCAGGCGCGTAATTCACTTTTACTCGAAAGGCCTGATAGCGCTACGCTTGTCAGGCCTGGAACATTACTGAAAAAGCGTTACTTGCTTTTCTTGATATGCTTCATCAAACGCTTACGTTTGCGCATTTGCGTTGGCGTCAGCGTGTTACGCTTGTTCGCATACGGGTTCTCCCCTTCTTTAAACTGAATGCGAATGGGCGTTCCCATCACTTCCAACGACTTGCGGAAGTAGTTCATCAGATAGCGCTTATAGGAATCCGGCAGATCTTTTACCTGGTTGCCGTGAATAACCACAATCGGCGGGTTATAGCCGCCAGCGTGGGCATATTTCAGCTTCACGCGGCGACCGCGTACCAGCGGTGGCTGATGATCTTCAACCGCCATCGTCATGATACGGGTCAGCATCGCAGTGCTCACCCGGCGAGTGGAACTGTCGTAAGCCTCACGTACGGACTCAAACAGGTTACCGACGCCGCTACCGTGCAACGCAGAGATAAAATGAACGCGGGCAAAATCAATAAAGCCCAGACGGAAATCCAGCGTCTCTTTCACCTGCTCTTTGACTTCCTGGCTCAGGCCATCCCATTTGTTGACTACGATAACGAGTGAGCGCCCACTATTGAGGATAAAGCCCAGCAGAGACAAATCCTGGTCAGAGATCCCCTCGCGCGCATCGATAACCAACAGTACGACGTTAGCGTCTTCAATCGCCTGCAACGTTTTAATCACCGAGAACTTTTCTACCGCATCGGTGATTTTCCCGCGCTTACGCACCCCCGCCGTGTCAATCAGCACATATTCCCGTTCGTCGCGTTCCATCGGGATATAAATGCTGTCGCGAGTAGTGCCCGGCATGTCGTATACCACCACGCGCTCTTCGCCGAGAATACGGTTAGTGAGCGTGGACTTACCTACGTTCGGGCGACCCACAATCGCTAACTTAATCGGCAGATCCTGCGGATTAAAGTCATCTTCCGGCGCTTCTTCGCCATTTTCTTCCGCCTCGAATTGCGCCCAGTATTCTGCGTCTTCATCCACCTCTTCCTGCGGCGCGACATCATCCATCCACGGCAAAAGCACATGTTCCAGCAGGCTCAATACGCCGCGACCATGCGATGCGGCGATAGGGTATATTTCGCCTAATCCCAGCGAGTAAAAATCGACAACCGCCTGATCGGGATCGAGACCATCAGTTTTATTCGCCACCAGGAAGGTCGGTTTTTCACGGGAACGTAGATGTTTGGCAATCGCTTCATCCGCCGGCATCAGGCCAGCGCGCGCATCTACCATGAATAACACCACATCCGCTTCTTCAATCGCCAGCAGCGACTGTTCCGCCATCCGCGTTTCGACACCGTCTTCGGTGCCGTCAATACCGCCGGTGTCGATACAGATAAACTCGCGGCCTTCAACCTCCGCACGACCGTACTTACGGTCACGAGTCAGACCCGGGAAATCCGCAACCAGCGCATCTCGGGTGCGGGTCAGACGGTTAAATAGCGTGGATTTTCCGACGTTAGGGCGCCCGACAAGCGCGACCACAGGTACCATGTTTAAAGCCTCATTTAAAAAATCATCAGACAACGCGCACATTTTGCGCCGTTGTTAAAAACAGGAAAACGGCCCCTACACCAGGAGCCGTTTTTTAAAACGCACAACCGTGACGATTAACGCGTAATCGCGTAGACCGTACCGTCTTTAGCCTGGATGAGCAGTTTACCCTCCGCCACCGTCGGTTCGGTCAGGAAACCGGAGCTGTCTACTTTCTGTTGGGCCACAAAACGCCCATCATCAACATTAATCCAGTGCAGATAACCTTCGCTATCGCCGACGACTAAATCACCATTATACAGCACCGGGGAGGTCAGCAAACGGTGCAGCAGATCGCTTTGCGTCCACAGCGTTACGCCACCGTCAGTGGTCAGCGCCAGCACGCGATCGTTCTGATC
This sequence comes from Salmonella enterica subsp. diarizonae, assembly GCF_008692785.1. GTDB lineage: Bacteria > Pseudomonadota > Gammaproteobacteria > Enterobacterales > Enterobacteriaceae > Salmonella > Salmonella diarizonae. Next base: position 87,776 of record NZ_VXJV01000007.1, on the reverse strand, counting down.
GACCAGGTAGATACGGTCGCCGTCGACGATAAAGTCATTGACCGAGCCCAGCTCGCGTTTCCACATAATCTGACCACTGCGCAGATCCAGCGCCGTTAAGTTACCATTATATGCCAACGCGTAAACGACGCCGTTTACCACAACCGGCGTGGTATCGACATCGCTCAGACGGTCAATTTCCGTTGGGCCGGTGGCCTGGGAGATACGCTGTTGCCAAATCATCTGCCCTTGTTGCATCAACACGGCGCTGACGCGGCCATTATCACCACCGACGATAGCCGCGCCGAACGCGGTTGCCGGCGCAGATTCGCCGCGCAGCGACAGCGAAGGCATATCCAGGTTCACCGTCCATTTAATTGCGCCATCCGCCTGATTTAGCGCCTGCAACTGACCGTTGCTGGTATGGATAAGGACGATTCCATCACTGACAACCGGACGAGACAACGCTTCGCCTGCGACCTTCGTCTGCCATGCCGTGGTGCCGTCGCTGGTATTCAGCGCATAAACCTCGGCCTTTTCACTGCCGATATAGACGTGACCGCCCGCGACCGTGACGCCGCCGGACAATAGCGCGGACGAACGGGAGAACCAGCCGTCTTTCTCGCCCAGATTCACAGACCAGATCTCTTTGCCATCATCCGCATTGAGCGCTTTTACCACGCCCGCGCGATCGGCTGCATAGACCACGTTATCTGCCATTACCGGATGAAGGTTAGAATAAAAGTCGCCAATTCCGTTCCCAACAGAGGTGCTCCAGGCAGTGGTCGGGGTAAACTGGTTTTCAACTTGCGGTAATGGAGACATCTTAACGACATCTTCTTCGCCGCTAAACAGTGAACAGCCGCTGAGCAGGGTAACGGAAAGCAACCCTGGCAGAAGTAATTTACGCAATTGCATCGGGTCCCTCTCAGATGGACAAATTATTGATTTTCATCTGCATCATTTCGCTCAACGCCGGAGAAGCATCGCTATTGACGCCCGCTTCCCATGCGCTGCGCGCGCCTTTTTTATCACCCTTACTCAGCAACGCTTCGCCACGCAAATCAGCGACAATGGCTGTCCATCCTTCGCCTTTAATGGCATCCAGAGTTTTCAGCGCGGCGTCAGCTTGCTTGAGCTGCAACTGAACGCGAGCGAGACGCAGATTAATTACCGCTTTGAGATTTTCATCGCTGGTGGCCGCCAACCCCTGCTGCAACTGGGCTTCGGCTTTTTTAAGTTCATTCTTATCCACAAACTGCTGCGCCAGTTCCATAGACGCCAGCGCACCATAGGTATTTTTATTCTCAGCCGCGAATTTTTCAGCGGCAGGAATGCTATCCGGCTTATCGGCGCTTACTGCCGTCACCGCATTTTGATACGCCAGAGAAGCAGCACGCGCGGACTCCGTCTGATGGCTGCCCCAGTAACGCCAGCCAACCAGCGCGCCAACCCCTAAAATCACTCCGACAGCCAGCGCTTTGCCGTTTTCGGCAAAGAAGCGTTTAATCGCATCCACCTGGTCGTGTTCGTTCTCGTAAATTTCCACGCTGTCCTTCTCCTTAGCCCAATAAAGTGCGCAAATGCGCGGCGACGCTGTCCTGCGCCACTGCCGTTTGCTCACCGGAGCGCAAATCCTTCACTACAACAGTCCCATTGGCGACTTCAGATTCGCCAAGAACCAGTGCAATACGGGCGCCCCACTTATCGGCGCGGGCAAACTGTTTCTTAAAGTTGCCGCCGCCGTGGTTTGTCATTAGCTTCACGCCTGGCATTTCATCGCGCAGCCGCTCCGCCAGCGTCATTGCCGCAGACTGCGTTTCCGCGCCGGCAGCCACCAGGTATATATCGACAACAGGAGAGGCAATAAATTCCGGATTAACTGCCTGAACTAACAAAACAAGTCGTTCCAGGCCCATCGCAAAGCCCACTGCCGGGGTAGTGCGACCGCCCAGTTGTTCTACCAGACCGTCGTAACGACCACCTGCACAGACGGTGCCTTGTGACCCCAGACTGCTTGTTACCCATTCAAATACAGTGCGGTTGTAGTAGTCAAGACCGCGCACCAGACGCTGGTTGACGGTGTAGGCAATCCCCGCCGCGTCCAGCAATTTGCACAGACCGGCAAAGTGCTCGCGTGAATCGTCATCGAGATAGTCGCCCAAAGCAGGCGCGTCGTTGAGCAGCGCCTGCACGTCCGGGTTTTTTGAATCCAGCACACGTAGCGGATTGGTATACATACGGCGTTTGCAGTCTTCGTCCAGCGTCTCTTGATGCTGTTCGAGGAACGCGACCAGCGCATCGCGATAGTTCGCACGCGCTTCTAACGAACCAATAGAGTTCAGCTCCAGACTAACGTGTTCAGCGATGCCCAGCGCGCGCCACCAGCGTGCGGTCAGCATAATCAGCTCCGCGTCGATATCCGGGCCTTGTAAGCCAAAGACTTCGGCGCCTAGCTGATGGAACTGACGGTAGCGACCTTTTTGCGGACGCTCGTGACGGAACATCGGCCCGATATACCACAAACGCTGTTCCTGATTGTACAGGAGACCATGTTCGATGCCGGCGCGTACACAGCCCGCCGTACCTTCAGGGCGCAATGTCAGGCTATCGCCGTTGCGATCCTCAAAGGTATACATCTCTTTTTCAACCACGTCAGTAACTTCACCGATCGCGCGTTTGAATAACGGGGTCTGCTCTACAATCGGCAAGCGGATTTCACTGTAACCGTAGCTGCCGAGCACGTTTTTGAGTGTGCCTTCAATGCGCTGCCAGATGGCGGTTTCGCCAGGCAGATAATCGTTCATGCCGCGAATGGCTTGAATGTTTTTTGCCACGTTTATTCTCTTTCTGAATATAAAAATGAACCCTCAGCGCTTCCCCGAACGAACCGGGAGCCATGCGGGTTCAATCATACACGGGAAGCACGCCGCTTCCCATCACGTTCTTATTTTTCAACCTGCAGCACGTCAATCCGACGCGCTTCATCAAGTTGACTTGCTTTCGCGCGAATACGGGATTCAAGCTGCGCGATCATATCGTCGTTATCGAGACGATCTTTACGCACGCCGTCTTCATACAGGCCGCTTTTCTTATTGCCGCCCGTCACACCCAGCGTCGATACCAGCGCTTCGCCCGGCCCATTCACCACGCAGCCGATGATCGAGACATCCATCGGGGTGATGATATCTTCCAGACGTTGCTCCAGCGCGTTCACCGTGCCGATAACGTCAAACTCCTGGCGAGAACAGGTCGGGCAGGCGATGAAATTGATGCCGCGCGCGCGAATGCGCAGCGACTTCAGTATATCAAACCCTACTTTAATCTCTTCCACCGGGTCGGCCGCCAACGATACGCGCAGCGTGTCGCCGATGCCTTCCGATAACAACAGACCCAAACCGATCGCCGACTTGACCGCCCCGCTACGCGCGCCGCCCGCTTCGGTGATCCCCAAATGCAGCGGCTGATCGATCTGTTTAGCCAACAGACGATAAGACTCAACGGCAAGGAATACATCGGAAGCTTTTACGCTCACTTTGAACTGATCGAAGTTGAGACGATCGAGATGATCGACATGGCGCATTGCCGATTCCAGCAATGCCTGCGGGGTCGGCTCGCCGTACTTTTCCTGCAGATCTTTTTCCAGCGATCCGGCATTTACGCCGATACGGATAGGGATGTTTTTGTCGCGTGCGCAGTCCACCACCATACGAATGCGTTCTTCGTTACCGATATTGCCGGGATTGATGCGCAGGCAATCGACGCCATATTCCGCTACTTTCAGCGCAATGCGGTAGTCGAAGTGAATATCGGCGACCAGAGGGACGCTAACCTGCTGTTTGATGAGCTTAAACGCTTCGGCAGCGTCCATGGTTGGCACGGAAACACGCACAATATCCGCGCCCACGCGCTCAAGCGCTTTAATTTGACTCACCGTCGCCGCCACATCCGTGGTGCGCGTGTTGGTCATCGACTGGACGGTAATGGGGGCGCCATCGCCAATCGGCACATTCCCAACGTAAATACGTGTCGATTTTCTACGTTGAATCGGAGCCTGGTTATGCATGAGAAATCTCCCGCGTTACCCGTCTGTTACTGCGCCGGTGTTGGTTCGGCATTAAGGGTCAGACGCGCAACCTGATTAGTTCTGATAAAGCGGCTCAGATCGACAGGTTTTCCTTGATACTGGATCTGCACCGCGGCCGGCGCGCCAATTTTAAGCTTATAAGGCGCCTGACCGGTTAGGTTTAAATTGCCATCTTTACGCTGCATACCGCTAAACAGTTTCTTACCCGTGGCGTCAGTTACTTCGAGCCAGCAGTCAGCGGTAAAATTCATCACCAGCGCGTTCGGATCGGCAGCAGGCGCCGCTACGCCAGCCTGATCGGTCGGCAACGCGGACGGCGTCTCCGTTGCCGCTGGCGCGGCAGATGTGGCAGCCGTATCGACATTCGCCTGCGAAGGCGCGACTATCGTATTTTGCATTGGCGCTGGCGTTTGCGTCGCCGCCGTCGAATCAACCGGCGTCGCAGGAGCCGTTTGCGCTGGCGTCGTATCCTGGCTTGTCGCGGCACGGGTGTCCAGTGGTACGCTTTGGCCGCTGTCTTTATCTGCGCTCAGTTCAGCCGTGCTTTGATCGGCCATCGTCGTGATCTCTTCCTGCTGCGCCTTATGGTTCTGCCACCACCAGGCGCCGGTCAGCCCCACGACCACAAACAGTACCAGCCAGGTAAAAGACATTAACCAGCCGTCGCGTTTTTTACGACGCTTTCCTAATGAGAAACTCTGCATTGGGGCGACTTTGGCGGAGCGCAGCGGGGCCTGCTTTTCCAGCCCCGGCAGCAGTTCCTCTTCTGGAACATGTACCAGACGCGCATATGAGCGGATATATCCGCGCAGAAAGGTTGAAGCAAGATCGGACGGCGCCTTATCTTCTTCAATATCGCGTACCGTAGAAACCTTCAGGCAAAGTCGCTCAGCGACAGCCTGCTGGCTGAGTCCGAGTTGTTCACGGGCATTGCGCAGACGAACGCCGGTGGTTTGTGCTTCATTTTGGTCGTGCGTGGCTTCAGTATTCATTCGCTACAGCTACAGGTACGTGTAAATTAGGATTCAGGTGCCGACGAGCCGTAATGCCCGCCCACACCGCGAAACATCAGGTGAGTTAACCTTAGTCAGACAGTATAAGCCTGTCAGGCCGCAGATGACAAAACCGCTTAAGACACAAGGCTAAACTCTTGTTGTACCGTTACATACTGCCTTAAAGTCGACAAAAACGCACCGTTATTATTGACCAGACAAGTACAACGTAAAGCATTATTCAACTGACATTGCACCACGGTATAATGAATGCACCGTGGCGCAACTGCTATCAAATAGCCTTGATATCAATCGCCTCTCCCTGCATACGCTTACGCAGGGTACGTTTAGTACGGTCAATCACGTCGCCTGCCAACTGTCCGCACGCCGCATCAATGTCATCGCCACGCGTCTTGCGTACGATGGTCGTGAAACCATAACTCATCAAAACTTTAGAAAAGCGATCGATACGGCTGTTGGAGCTGCGGCCATACGGCGCGCCAGGGAACGGGTTCCACGGAATCAGATTAATCTTACAAGGCGTCTCTTTTAATAGTTCCGCCAGTTGATGCGCGTGTTCAGTGCCGTCGTTGACGTGGTCAAGCATCACGTATTCAATCGTCACGCGCCCCTGATTGGCGTTGGATTTTTCCAGGTAGCGGCGAACCGCGCCCAGGAACGTTTCGATATTGTATTTTTTGTTGATCGGGACGATTTCGTCGCGAATGGCGTCATTCGGCGCATGCAAGGAGATAGCCAGCGCAACGTCTATCATATCGCCCAGTTTATCCAGCGCAGGCACCACGCCGGACGTTGAGAGCGTTACACGGCGTTTGGACAGGCCGAAACCAAAGTCATCGAGCATAATTTCCATCGCCGGTACGACGTTGGTCAGGTTAAGCAACGGCTCGCCCATCCCCATCATGACCACGTTGGTGATCGGACGCTGGCCAGTGACTTTGGCCGCGCCGACAATTTTCGCCGCACGCCAGACCTGACCGATAATTTCCGATACGCGCAGGTTGCGGTTAAAGCCCTGCTGCGCAGTTGAACAAAATTTGCACTCCAGCGCGCATCCTACCTGTGAAGAGACGCACAGCGTAGCGCGGTCGTCCTCCGGGATGTAGACCGTTTCAACGCGCTGATCGCCGACAGCAATCGCCCACTTAATGGTACCGTCTGAGGAACGCTGCTCTTCCACCACCTCCGGCGCGCGGATTTCCGCGACCTCTTTTAATTTGCCGCGCAACACTTTATTGATGTCGGTCATCTCATCAAAATTATCGCAGCAATAGTGATACATCCATTTCATCACCTGATCGGCGCGGAAAGGTTTTTCACCTAAGTTTTTAAAAAACTCGCGCATCTGCTGACGGTTTAGATCCAGCAGGTTGATTTTTGCTTCGTTGTTGGGAACTACCGGGGTGCTGCTTTCAGGTGTGACAATTTGTTCAGACATATGCTATTCCGGCCTCGTTATTACACGTTATGGCCCCTGGAGGGTTGAAAAAAGAAACGCCCCGGTGAACTTGCTGCTCGTCCGGGGGCGCTGCATTGTACAAATTTTGCCGCAAGGATGCCACGTCTGCACGCGGCATTAGCGAAAATAATGTGTAAAGATGCCCCGATTAACGGGTGCGCGGGCACACTTCGCCTTCACCGAAGAAAAAGGCGATTTCGCGCTGCGCGGATTCCAGCGAATCCGAACCGTGGGTGCCGTTTTCAGTAAAGCTGTCAGCGTAGTCGGCACGTAGCGTACCAGCCAGCGCGTTCGCCGGATTGGTGGCGCCAAGCAGATCGCGGTGACGCTGTACCGCATTTTCACTTTCCAGCACGGATACCACGATAGGACCAGAGGTCATGAACTCCACCAGACCGTCAAAGAACGGCTTGCCGTCGTGCTCAGCATAGAAGCCGCGCGCCTGCTCAACGGTCAGGTGCAACATTTTGGTACCAACAATCCTGAACCCTGCTGCTTCAAAGCGCGCAAAGATGCTGCCAATAACGTTTTTTGCCACCGCGTTGGGTTTAATGATGGAAAAAGTCCGTTCAATAGCCATGTTTACCTCTGAAAAATGTTCTGTTGTTATGTCAGGCGCGGATTATAAAGAGCATCCCATCAATTGCCTATGGATGCAGGTAACATTTTTTTAAAATAAAATGAGCATTAGCAACAAAAGTCAAAGACGCATAGCAAACTCATGGTGCTGACACAGCAAGCAGCGCGTGTGTTCAGGCGTGAGAGCATGGAAAGTCCGTTCGCAGCTTTCGCAGGTGAGCGTATGCGCCGCAACATGCCGCGTTTGCGCGGGTTCCACGTCAAACCGCAGCCGCAGCGCCTTATGAGGACATACCGCCACACAGCCACCGCATCCCGTACAGCGCGCCGCCGCTATCGTTAGGGTATCGTCGGCAAACTGGATAACGTTTTCCGGACAGCTTCGCCAACAGGCTCCGCACATCCTGCATACTTCCAGGCTGATTTCGGGCACGCATTCGCTGAGGGCGGAAAACGCCTGCCTGAGACGCCGTTTCCCCGGCTCGACGGCGCATGGAGTAATGGTGTCGCGCGGAACATGAAACAGCGTGCGCCGCGAAGCGTTAATCTCTGCGCCGACAACGTGTTTAAAAGACCAACATGGCTCACCGTAGCGGCGTAGCGCTAAATTTAGCCCCGCCATCGCCATCAACCACTGCGCCGACCGCTCTACTATAATATCAATAAAGCGAATACCATACTGGCTGTGCCAGAGAAGCAGCTCATCGACCGTTGACGCCTGTAACGAAAACGGCCCCACCAACGTATTCCCCTGCACAAAGCGTTTAACCGGTTTGACACCGGTAATGGCGTCAACAGGACAGACAAACAGACAGTCGCCACATGCTATGCAGCGCGTCGTATCTATGCTGACCTGCCCCTGCGCCAGCGAAAACACCTGCGCCGGGCAAACATCGGTGCAAGCGCGGCAGGAAGAAAAACGAAAACGACGCCGAACGCAGGCCTGCGTCACGTCTACCGCCGGATCGATCGTCAGATTAACCATCAGCCAATACTAAAGAAGACGTAGCGCAGCACAATCTCGCCGATAAGCAACAATACGCTGCCCACCACCAGAGTCCCTCTGGCATTTCGCAGACCGCCAGCGGCAAAGCAGAGCATTCCCACCGCTGAGACACACCAACCGAGAATATAGACGTCACGCAACTGCGCCAACGCCTGTAGCGGACGATGCGGGAAAGTTACGACCGTCGTATCCACCGCATGGATATCCGCCAGCCATAGCGGCTGCATGATCAGGCGAATCAGCACCATCAGTGCGACCACCACCACGGCGCAGCGCATTGCGGCGCCAGCGTTGCGCAGATAAGCCAGCGCAATGACTAACGAGCCGATAATGCCTGACGTACCAAAGAACAGCGCCAGCGTGTTGCTATGCTGCCAGGTCGCCACCGAGGCATGGATATAAATCTGTGCCATGCAGAATACATCCACCAATCCGAGCGCTGCCGCCAGCGCCAGCAGCGGTTGCCAGCCTGGTTTACGGAAAAACAGCAGCACAACGCCCAGTCCCAGCGCCGCCAGATAAAGGCTGGCAAAGACGATTTCGCGACTCAGCCACGAACTGGCGACATGACGTAACGCGTTTAGCGCATTCAGGGGATAGCCCATGTGCAGCGCTGAAGCGAGCAGCCCCACGCAGGCCAGTACAAACGCTCCCGCCATTGCGGGAAGCGCGCCGCGTGCAGGCACTCGTCCATCTACGGCGTACTGGCGGCCCAACGCCAGCCACAGAGTCACACCCACAGACCCTTGCAAACAGAGCGTAAAAATCAGCAGCGGTAACTCATGCATGGCGTTTACCCTCTTTTTCTGCGCCCTGATGCGCTTTGACAACCAGATTAGGTTTGGTGATTGATGAATCTGGCAGCCCGTTCACGTCACATACGCTGCCGTACTTCGCGCGCAGTTCATCAATAGGGCCAAACTTGATGGCCTCCAGCGGACAGGTCGCGACACAGACGGGCTGTTCACCTTTCGCCTGTAAATCAATGCACATATCACACTTGGACATTTGACCAGTCTGCTCGTTAAGTTGCGGTGCGCCATAAGGGCAGGACCAGGCGCAATAGCCACAGCCGACACATTTGTCGGTATCAACGCGCACGATGCCGTCGCCCGGACGTTTATGCATGGCGGTGGTCGGGCAATTTTTGGTGCAGATCGGGTCCGCGCAGTGGTTGCAGGAAATAGAAAGCGTATAAGCAAATACGTTGTTGCTGACCCCGCCCTGCCCGGTCGGGATGAAACTCCCGCCCTTGACTTCATAGACGCGGCGGAAACGACGACCTACTTCCAGATTATGTTTGTCTTTGCAGGCCACCTGGCAGGCTTTACAGCCGGAGCAGCGTGAGGAGTCGATAAAAAATCCCAACTGTTTATCGCTCACCGGCGGAAAATGTGTAAACTGACTCATGCTTTAACCACCTCCACCAGCATGGTTTGATGTGAATTTCCCTTCGCCAGAGCGGTAATACGGGCCGAACTGAGGACGTTCGCGCAGCCGCCTTTATCAATACCGTTCTTATCCGGCTGCCACCAGGCACCAGCCTGCATCGCAACAACGCCGGGAATAATGCGCGGCGTCACTTCCGCCGGAATTTCGCAAATCCCGCGTGGATTATGAATGCGTACCATGTCGCCATGCGTAATGCCGCGCTTTTGCGCATCCTGCGGGTTGATCCACAATTTCTGCTGCTGAACTTCAATCAGCCACGGGTTAGCGTATTGCGTTGAGTTGGCGCGGTTTTTCCCTTTCCACGTAATTAACTGAAGCGGAAAATCTTTCGCCAGCGCATCCTCCGGGCCTTCATGCGCGGGAACGTAGTGCGACAACGCCGGGATTTCCGGATGCTGCATGTCGTACAGGCGCTTCGAGAAGATCTCTATTTTCCCTGACGGCGTCGGGAACGGATGATTGTCCGGATCGCGAATATTGTCTTCAAAGGCGACAAACGGCGCGCTTTTGAACAGATGCTGACGGGTCTTTTGCAGCGTGGCAAAATCCGGCAGATTTTCGTCCGGCATCGCCAGGCGCGTCTGTTCCCAGATGTGTTCAATCCACGCTTTCTCATCGCGTCCCTGGCTAAATTCGTTCTCAATGCCTAATTTCGCTGCCACCTCATGCAGCCAGTCGTAGTCGGAGCGACGCTCAAATTCAGGCTCGATCAGTTTTTCAGAGAGAATCAGGTAGCTTGCCGTGCCCCAGGTTTCCCCGATGTTCCAGCGCTCCATGAAACTGGTTTCCGGCAGCAGTAGATCGGCGTATTTCGCGCTCGGTGTCATAAACAGATCGCTGGCAATAATAAACTGGATCTTTGACTCATCCTCCAGTACGCGTACCGCCTGATGCAGGTCGGGGTTCTGATTCGCCAGATAATTCCCGGCCAGCGAGAACAGAATACGGATGTTACCATCCAGCTCATCGGCATCTTTCAGCCCAACATCCGGCGTCACTTTGCTGGCATCGTCTGCGGCCTGCACCCAGTTCATTACCGAAATTTTGGCTTTTACCGGGTTATCCGGCATCTCCGGACCCGCGGCGAATTTACGGTTAGCGCAGCCACCGTAGCCCGCTGCCCAACCACCTTTGATGCCCACATTACCGGTAATGGTCGCCAGCAGGGTCGAGCCGCGTGCGGTGCGCTCGCCGCAGTTGTGGCGCTGTGGTCCCCACCCCTGAATCAACGCGGCGGATTTGGTATTCGCGTAATCACGCGCCAACTGGCGAATGGTTTGCGCCGGCACATGGGTGATCTTTTCCGCCCACTCGGGTGACTTAACAACACCGTCTTTGGCGCCGATTAGATACGCCACCAGCGATTCGTTAGCCGGTACGCCTTCCGGCATTGAGGCTTCGTCAAAACCGATAGCGTAGCGCTCAATAAACGCGCGATCGTGCAGATTCTCGCTGATGATGACGTACATCATCGCGTCCATCAACGCATTGTCGGTAGTAGGCAGCAGCGGAATCCACTGATCGGCCAGAGACGCAACGGTGTCGGAATAGCGCGGATCGACCACGATAAACCGCGTACCGTTCTGCTTCATTTTCTGCAAGAAATAGTTGGTATGGCCAAAAATGGTCTCCGTCGGGTTATGGCCCCACAGAATCACCAGTTTGGTCTCTAAAAGCGTATCCAGCGAACTGCCGCTGGCGGCAGTGCCGTAAGTATAGGGCGTCGCAGCCGCCGTGTTACCCATACTCACAGAATGGTAGCTTTCGAGATAACCACCGGTCAGATTCAGCAGGCGACGCGCCATTTTATCGCCGGAAAAGGTACCGCCGGAAACAGCGGTGCCAACATGAACATAGCGCGAAGCCGGGCCATATTTTTCGGTAATCGATTTTAAATTATCGGCGATTAAGGTTGTCGCTTCATCCCAGGAAATTCGCTCGAATTTTCCTTCACCGCGTTTTCCTACGCGCTTCATGGGATATTTAAGTCTGTCAGGATGATAAACAAATTTACGGTATGCGCGTCCACGAACGCAGGCACGCATCACCGGCATTTGCGCATCCAAAGCATTATCAGGCCGCGTTGAAATTCGCGTCACGATACCGTCACTGACATGCGCCCGAATATCGCATTTGCCCCCGCAGTCAAATGTGCTGCATGTCTGGACGACTTTTTCCGCAGGCCTATTTTCAGTCACCGTTGCCACGCGCTCCTGAGCCGTAGCTGTCGAAGAGACAAACGGTAGCGCAATAAGCGCGGAGCTGGCCTGGATAAAATTGCGTCGGGAAATAGCGGGCTGTTCGCCATTTCCCTGGCTTTTTATTTCTTTCATGATTCAACTCGTTAAATAAAAACGTATTCTCGCGGTTTTGCGCGTTGGATCTTTTGATATTTATCAATCTCCCTCTTTAAGGGTAATCAAGGAATAATTAATAATTATTAATTATCATTAACCTTAAAATAAAAGAAATTCATAATGTATTCAGAATAATTGTTAACGCATTAATTCAAAATTAACCGCCGCAACCTGACCTGACTCATCTATTACGACAAGTTGATAACGTCCAGCGATATTTAATAATAAAGAAAGGCGATTGTTTGCGCTATTAACAGGTTCGCCGTTTAAAAACCACCAGCGATGCCCTTTACCACCGGTAGTCGAGACGGGCAGCGTGACATTTTCCTGACCGGGCAATTGCCTGATCACTGCGCCTTCCCTTATCCCTGACAGCATTAACGGCGCAGCATTACTGCCCTGTAGCGGCGGGCAGAGGGCGGATGCCACGGGCAAGCGGGCGCTACGTCTTTCCGTCGACGGCAGCCACGGCTCCAGTGGACGCGGCCAGACAATAAAAGTGTGCTCACGCGCCTGCGGGCAGTCGGCAGCGACACGCCGTCCCGTATCATCCAGCCAGACCGGGAAACGAATACCGTTTATGCCTTCCTGTTCCGGTAACAGCAGTGTGGGCGGCTGGCTATCGTCAAGCAGCCAGGTCGCCAGTCGGCGGCGACAGTTGCTGTCTCCGGGAGGCAGAGACTGTCCGCCCGGCCAGCAAATGACGCCGCGGCTTACCGTCTGCGGACGCGGATCTTCCGGCAGGCGTCCTGCATGCGCCAGTAACAGATTATTGACCTGGTTAAGCAATGGCACCGCGCTGGCAAAACCAAATTGTCCCACCACAGGCGTGCCGTCGGGTCTGCCTGTCCAGATGCCGATGATATAGCGCGCGTTAACGCCAATAGCCCACGCATCGCGATAACCGTAGCTGGTGCCGGTTTTCCACGCCAACGGCACAATGCGCGGCAGCGCGTTATCCGGCAAGGGTTGTGCTTCATCCGCCATAATCCGTCGAATGATCCAAGCCGCTCCCGGCGACATTAATGGTCTTTCCCACAACGGATCGTCCGGCTGTAACCGTAGTTTCGCCGCTTTCCCATGGCGGGCGAACGCGCTGTACGCCGCCGCCATCTCGTCAAGACGCGCGCCCGCGCCGCCCAGAATCAGCGAAAGATTCGGCGCCGCGCCGGCAGGCAAATATAGCGGCAGGCCGACGTTACGCAGTTTTGCCGCAAATCGTTTCGGCCCATAGGCTTCAAGCACCTGAACAGCAGGCAAATTCAGCGAACGTACCAGCGCGTCACTCATGCTGACCGGCCCGTGAAATCCGCTGTCGAAGTTTCCCGGACGGTAATCTCCGGTGCGGCGCGGAACGTCCTGTAATAATGACGCGGGATGGATCAAAGCGTCATCCAGCGCCAGACCATACACAAAGGGTTTGAGTACCGATCCCGGCGATCGGATCGCCGTTACCATGTCGACATGGCCAAAACGGCTGTCGTCATTCAGGTCTACCGACCCTACCCAGCCGCGCACGCTCATATCGGTATGATCGACGACGATCATCGCCAGCGAACTGCGTGCAGGCAGCCGCCCTTTCCATACCCGCGCCAGATCTTCCAGTTGCCGCTGCAACCCGGCGTCCAGCGTGGTCACAATTTTGTCGTTCTGGCTTTTGCTCAACATCATTCGGGCAAAAAGCGGTGCCAGTTGCGGCATTTGACGCGGCGCCAGCCAGACCGGCTCTTCACGCGACTCGCGTACCGTTTCGGCAGGCCAGACGCCCTGCGCCGCCATCCGATCCAGCACTTTATTCCGCGCCGCTTCGGCTCTCGCTGGCCAGCGGTCGGGGCGTAACCGGCTCGGCGCCTGCGGCAACACGGCCAGCAGCGCCGCGTCAGCGTAGCTCAGACGCGCGGGCGACTTGCCAAAGTAGGCCCAGCTTGCGGCGCCAATACCCTGTAGCGTACCGCCGAACGGCGCGCGGTTCAGATACAGCGTCAGGATGTCGCGCTTGGAAAGATGCCATTCAAGCTGGAGAGCGCGCCAAAGTTGGCGGATTTTACCGCCGAACGTGCGCGGATGCGGGTCCAGCAGTCTCGCCACCTGCATGGTCAGCGTACTACCACCGGAAATAACGCGTCCGGCGGTAAGATCCTGCCATGCCGCGCGCGCGACGGAGAAAGGGTTAACGCCAGGGTGCTGCCAGAACCAGCGATCTTCGTAATTGATTAAGGCCTCCAGGTAACGGGGGGAGACCTCTTCAATGGTTACCGGATAACGCCAGATCCCCCCGGCGTCGGCAAAACGCCACAGCGGCGTACCGTCATGGGCTACCACAACCCGCGCAGGATGGACTTCATTGAGGGGCAACGGCCAGAGGTTATCCGCCGCCCATAACGCCAGGAGAATGAAAAAGGGCGCGACCGCCAGCCACAGCCAGCGGCCACGTTTACCACGCCAACCGCTCATTTAAGGCGTCACAATCAGCAGCCCCTCGCTCGCGCCGGTCGCCCGCCACTGAGGAACATACATCGATTCCACCTGCGGTTGTGGAAGCTGGTACGTCCCCGGCGTTACCGCGCGCGCCAGGTAGACCAGCGTCACGGGTTGACCTTCGTTAACGGCGACGGCAGCCACGAACCGATCGTCGCGGAACTCCATATGCTGAATATCCGCCTGTTGCATCTGATTAAGCAGATTTTGCACCTCGCTACCGCTCTCCGGCAGGCTGGCGCTGCTGTCAGCCAGATTCTGGTTTTCCAGCTCCAGCCCGGCCGGAAGCAGGTCTACCACCAGCGCATCCGGCACATTGCGATCGGCCACCACCGTTAACCAAACCAGCACCAGTTCGCCACTACGCAACGTGGAAAGCGATTTGCGCTGACCATCAGTCCCCAGTATTTGTCGTTCAATCTGCAAAACGTTGCTGGCAGGCTCAGGCGCAGATGAGGGATAACCGCTGCTATCCAGACGCAGCCATAGCGGCTGGCTGCCGGCGTTCGTCACCTCAAGGGCGGACAGTTGGTCAGCATCCAGATTACGGGTCAGCGCCTTGTCGCCCGACAGTGGCTGCGCCTCAAGCGATGTCTGCGCCTGCCAGGCGCCCGCGCTGGCCTGTCGCGAATGCGCGGCGAGGAACAAGGCATTGTTCTCCTGGGTAGAGAGCCAGCGCTGACCGAAGGCCTGCTCAGAAAGCGAGCTTAATAGCGCGTTTTGCGCGTCCGGTTTGAGGTTGTTCTCTTCCAGTAGCGACAACATCAGAGCGTTATCGCGCAGAGAACTGCCGTAATCCGCTATCCATTGACGTTCGTCCTGACGCGGCGTATTCAGAGCCAGCGTAACGGCCTCTTCGCCGCGTCTGGCATCGCCCATCGTTTTTAACGCGATGCCCAATTGCATCAGCGGCAGCCCTGAAGCCGCCTGACTACGGCGCTCCCAGATTTCGCGCAGCGCCCCGAGCGGCGCTTTCTGCTGGCGCGCCAGCACCAGCGCGGCGTAGGCCTGAGCGGCAAAAGTACTGGCCTGTGTATTATCGCTATAACGAATCAGCATCATGCCAGGATCTTGCAGATAGCGCAGCAGTCGCTCATTGCCCTGATTAATCGCTTCCGGCGGGACGCTGTACCCCTGCTCGCCCGCGCGAACGAGGAAATCCATCGCGTAAGCCGTTAGCCAGTACTCTTCCGCCCCATTTTTATCCCATAGCGCAAAACCGCCGTTATCACGCTGCATCTGCAGTACCCGGGAGATGCCGATATCCACTGCTGCGCGACGTTTTTCATCGCTATCGCCGACAATACCGAGCATCTGCAATTGAGCGGCATTGGTATACAGCGCCGGGAATAACCCGCTGGCGGTTTGTTCCAGACACCCGTACGGATACGCTTTCAGCTCACGAATGTAGCGCGCCAGATTGAGCGGCGGTTTTCCGCTTAGCAGCAGTTGTCCCTGTAACGTGGCTGGCGAAACGTTTGCCAGATGCTGCGCTGGCACGTGCCAACTCTCTCCCGGTGCCAGCGCAATACCGCTATTTACCGTTTGGGCAGGCCAGGCCGGACGCACGCCTATTTTCCACTGTTTATGCTGCGCGCCGAGGGTTTCTCCCGGCAGATTCAGACCGCTAATGGTCGCCTGGATTTCGCCTTCGCCAAAACCGTCCAGCGCGCGTACCGGAACGAATAAGGTGGTGCGCACGCCCGGCGCCAGGTTGACCGGTTGCGGCTGCTGGCTAAGCAGTTCCAGTAGCCCATTGGCGGCGAGAGAAATATTAAGCGTCTGCGGACGGTCGGTCAGGTTGGTGACGTCCAGCACCAGTCGCGAAACATCGCCCCCCGCCAGAAAACGCGGCATATTCAGCTCGGCAATCACTGGCGCGGCGACAACGACTTTGCTTTCGCCGCGACCAAAATCTCCTGCTGTCCATGCCTGCGCCATAACCCGCAGTTCGCCGTTAAAGTCGCCAATCGGCAGCGTTACGACGCCTTCGCCCTGCTCATTGAGCGTGATCGGCTGCGCCTGCTGCGCGATGATATTGACATGGTTTACCGGCGGTTTTCCGCCACGCTTAAGGTCGTCGCCATCGCCGCCAAAACGCAGCGCCGCCAGCCGCCCCTGCCCTTCAATGACCTGGCCGTAAATATCGTAGATATCCGCACCGTAGCGTTTTTGACCAAAGAACGCCTGCCAGGGGTCCGGCGTCGCGTAATCGGTGATATTCAATACGCCGCTATCGACCGCGGAGACTAGCACGTTAATCTGTTTAGGCATTTCGCCGTGTTTAACACTGGCTTTCACCCTGACGGTAAGCGGCTGATTTGGACGCATTTTGGCCGGGCTTTCCAGCGCCAGATCAAGGCGACGGTTTTCATCCCCCAGCGGTAGGTGTAGTAACCCCACGGCACGTTTTGGCGTCGCGGAGCGAGATTTATCGCCGGGACGCACCACCAGCGTACTGAGATAGAGGTCGTGGCGATTCCAGGTTTTATCCACCGGAATCGTGAGATCCAGCCCTTGCGCCGGCACATCGATCGCCTGCCACCACAGCGGGCCGTCGCTGGACTCCACCATCGCATAGCCTTTACCGGCGACCGGCGCGGCGATATGCAATTTCATGGTATCGCCTGGACGATAATTCGCTTTATCCAGTTTGAGGGTGACGCGATCCGGACGCGCCGCGCCGCTGCCGTCGCTGTTATCCTGCCAGCTATAGCCTGCCCAGAAACGAACGCTGCTGACCGTCTCATTCGGCGCTTTGACCTCCAGACGGTACGCGCCCCATTCCACCGGAAAGCTTACTTTTCCGGTCTCATCCGCGTTCAGATCCAGCGTCTGTTCGCCCTCCAGCAGATCTTTTTGATCAAACTGCGACTGCCAGCCTTCGCTTTCCGACCAGTTCCAGTAATAGTCGCGACGCTCGCGGATGAGCCGCACCTGCAAACCGGACACGGCTTTTTTCTCACCCTGCGCGTTGGCGTAAACAATATCGAATGCGGCGTTGCTATTTTCGTCGACAATCGGTTGATTAACGGTGGTATTCGTACGGTAGTCGTATACCGCTTTGGCGGCAAACTGTGGACGAATCCCCGGTAACGTATCGGCGGGCCAAATCGCCTGCTCTACGCGACGAGTGACCGGACGACCACCAGATTCCAGCAAGCTGGCCTGTAAAATCACCTGCAACGGCGAATGCGCTTCTTGCCATTGACTTGCGGCGCTCACTTCACCGCGTCCGCTTTTATCCAACGTAACCTGAACTTCGTCCAGGCTGCGCGAAAGATTCTCTTCAGCAATATTGCCGAACTGGAAGCCAGGCAACGCCGCGACGGCGTCGCGCTGCGGACGCAGGAAAAGCTGCCCTTGCAGGGTATTGCCGCTAGCTGGAGCGCCATACAGGTAATAGCCGACAACGGAGAATTTCACCTCATCCGCAGGTGCCAGCGGCGTTTTTTGCGCCGTCAGGTTGAGCGCCATCCGCTCCGGCATAAAGTCTTCAACGTGGAAATCCCACGTCCGCAGCACGTTATCGCCAGTATTGGCGCGGACATGCCACAAGCCGGTCGGCGCGCTGCTATCCAGTGGATAATTCAAACGATATAGTCCGTTTTCCGGCTGGCTGACGACGGTACGCATCACCTGTCCGTCTGGTTTTACCACTTCCAGCTTAACGGGTTGATCGGGCAGCATTTTACCGTCGCTATCGCGCAGTAATCCGTTAAGGATAACCGTTTCGCCCGGTCGGTAGAGATCGCGCGGGCCAAACATAAAGAACTGCTTGCTGTAGCCGGGCGCGCCAGCAACATTAAATTCCGACAGATCCAGCGCCGGAAGTTTGAGATCGAGCAGCGTGGTCTGCCCCTCTTTACGCGCCAGTAATAGCGCTGCCGCTTTATCAGCCTCCAACTGCACATGTCCCTGCGCATCGCTCGTCGCCTGCGCCAGCGTCTGACCTTTATCATTCAGAAGAACGATCTCAATTCCCGACTGCGCCGCGCCGTTTTCCAGGCTTTGCGTAAAGACATCCAGCCGATTATGGTAACGGTGCGCAGACACGCCGATATCGCTAAGGGTAAACAACGTGGCGGCATTACTATAGTTGTAGTGTCCAGCCTGATTCATTACTGCTACATATACGCCCGCCTGTTGCAGCGGCTTAATATCGCTTAATGGCAACAGCAGTTTCTCACGCGTATTGCGCGCCGGATTAAGATCAAAACGGCCGGTATAAACCAGATCCGCCATTTTCAGCAGATTGTCGGACTCCCAGTTAGAGAGCGAACTACGGTACTCCCACTGGCTGACAAATGACGCCAGCGATTCAGGCTTAACGCGGAAAAAGTTCACATCGACATGGTTGACGTTAAGCGCCATGACCGGCAGTCCTTCCGCTATTTTTCCCGGCAACAGCGATCCCCGACTGGCAAAGCCAACGCTTGGCTGGACATCACGCGTGGTAATCGTTTTTTCATAAGGCTTGCCGAAGGTGGCGTTATTCAGCGCCTTAACGGCGGGATCAACCGTGACCACCAGTACGCGCTCAGGTTCCAGATGACGTAACCTAAGCTCTTTTAAATTTGGCGCCAGCTCCCATGCGCCGTCAACGCTGCCGCTTTTTTTATCAACCACGTGAACCACACGGGAGAAATCTTGTTCGGGATCTAAAGGAATTGAAAACGTCAGCACCAGCGTCGCCGCGCCGTCGAGCTGCGCTTCGGAGGCGTCTAATAGCGTGAGCGTTTTCCCCTGGCTTTGCTGCGCCAGCTTTTGTAACTGTGCCGGGTCTTTCGCGGGCGAGGGTTGCGCCGCGGCTGACGCCTCGTTTTTTGTCGTCGGGGCGGTTTTATCGTTGTTATCGCATCCCGCCAGCGCCAGCATGATAATGCAAGCTACCACGCGTAAATGTTTCATTTTTCATCCCTGGCCTTAATGGCCTGTCAGCAACGGTTGATGAGATATTATGCGCGAGAAATTTTATTGTGTAAGTCCGTATTACAACAATGAAACGAGATTTTTACGCAGAAATGTGGTTTCGCCAGCCAAAACAGCCTCTTCTACTTGTCCCTTTCCGGGAAACGTCCGACAATTTGACCATAATCAGGTAACAATGGAGATGCCCATGACCACCGCCTTTTTTGTCGCCGCCGACTGGCTTGCCGAACATATTGATGATCCGGAAATACAAATTCTTGACGCCCGTATGGCGCCCCCAGGACAGGAACATCGTGATATGGCGGGCGAATATCGCGCCGGACATATTCCCGGCGCTCTGTTTTTTGATATTGAAGCGCTTTCCGATCGCGCATCGCCGCTGCCGCATATGATGCCGCGCCCGGAAGCTTTTGCGGTGGCCATGCGTGAACTGGGCGTTCGCCAGGATAAACACCTGGTCATATACGATGAAGGCAATTTGTTCTCCGCTCCCCGGGCATGGTGGATGCTACGCACGTTCGGCGCCGAGAAAATTTCCATTCTGGCGGGCGGACTGGCAGGCTGGCAGCGCGACGAATGGCTATTGCGCGAAGGTGATGAAGCGCATGAAGAAGGCGAGTTTGAAGCGAAACTCGCGCCACAAGCTGTGGTGCGGCTAACCGACGTATTGCTGGCAAGTCATGAAAAAACCGCGCAAATCGTCGACGCGCGCCCGGCGGCGCGTTTTAACGCTCAGGCTGATGAACCGCGTCCGGGGCTGAGGCGCGGACACATTCCCGGCGCGCTAAACGTCCCGTGGACGGAACTGGTGTATGAGGGCGAATTAAAGACCACTGACGAACTGAATGAGGTTTTTTTCAGCCACGGCGTTAGTTTCGACAGACCGATTATCGCCAGCTGCGGTTCCGGCGTGACGGCCGCGGTCGTGGTGCTGGCGCTCGCCACGCTGGATGTGCCTGACGTCACACTTTACGACGGCGCGTGGAGCGAATGGGGCGCGCGTACTGATTTACCGGTTGAACCCGCTTAATATCTGCCATGCCGGATGGCGCTCACGCTTATCCGGCCTACAATTCAGGCTGATTTAAAACGAATCCACATAAATTCTGTTTAAGCAGGCCACAAAAAAACCGCTCAATTGAGCGGTTTTTTTGTGCTGGTCCAGTTCGCGGCCTTCCCAGCAGGCTTTGTTGCCATAGCAACGCAGGCACACCACAGTAGGTAAATACTCTCTTTTAAGGAGAGCGAAGTCAAGTTAATTAACTAAGAAACTATTCAACATTTGAGGTATTATCTTTCCCGGCCACCTCCGCCGTCTCGCAAACGGGCGCTGGCTTCAGGAGAGGATGTTCCATGGCCGTAAGCGCAGGCACACCACAGTGCTTGCTATCACGGCATTATCGCCAGCGGTGCTGCCGTGATGCGGTCTTCGCAAGGACCGCAACATGAAGATACGATGCTTTTGTGTCGTGCTTCTTGTTTCTGGCACGTTGTGTCTTCACGCAGACAGAAGTTATCCAGGTAATTCTGTTCCCGTAACGCTCAACGTCCAGAGCAGGTAAGCCAGGAGGCCGCCCTGTTGGGCGGCTTTCTTTTCTTCAGATGATGCGGTTCTGTTTAAAATCGCGCAGAAACCCGCCCCAGCGGCGCTCGTAGAACGGCGCGATATGCTCGGTGATAAAATGGCTGATCCCCTGCTCACCCTTCCTCACCTGACAAATATCGATCGGTTCGTCACCCGGTAATGTGTCAGTCGCCACATTGCCCGCAGCGTGAATGATCTCTTCAATATCGCCGTCAGCCTCAATGCCAATCAGTAGATTGGGTTGGGCGTCCGCATGTTCTTTAATAGCGCAGAGAAACGCGCGTTTCACCGGTTTGATGGTTTTAAACAGCGTGGTGAGGGAATCAATCATCTGCGACGGCGGCTCGGCCACTTCGGATAAAATAAGCGACTCGCCGCCTTCCAGCACTTCCTGGGTACTTAACGGACTACCTTCCTCACCGAGAAGCAGGCTGATTTCACGCGGCATAAACTCTTTACCGACCGGCAATTTAGCGTTGAGGAATAACGTTTCGCCAAGCGTCATTTCAAACAGCGTGCGCACCGGCATCACCACAAACGCCTGTTCGTCTGCCACGGCCTGCTGCAGCGCCTCCAAAGAAGTAAAGAAGGGAATGACGGTCGTGCCGTCTTCTTTTTCCCAGTGCTGCAAATCCAGAGCGCTGTCTTCCACAATCGCCTCGCCTTCGGCAGCGCTGCCCGGCACCCAGACGGTGGACTCCAGTAAGGTACGGAAAAATGCCGGACGATGCGCGGGCTCAGTCGCCGCTTTCTCCAGCAAGATTTCTAATTCATTTTTAGTTTCGGACATAGGAATCACAAATTGATATACGTGTACCGTGTAGGCCTGATAAGCGCAGTGTCATCAGGCAAAATGCCGGGTGGCGCTTCGCTTACCCGGCCTACAAAAAACGCCATTCAGGCGGTCAGCAGATTAGCAATGGTGCGGACGCCTAAACCGGTTGCCCCGGCAGCCCACTGCTCAACTGGCGCTTTGCGATAAGTAGCGGAACAGTCAATGTGCAGCCAGCCTTCGCGGTAATTTTCAACAAAGTGCGACAGAAAACCCGCGGCGGTGCTTGCCCCAGCGGGATAAGCCGCGCTGCCGGTGTTGTTCAGTTCCGCAAAGTTAGACGGCAGTTGATTACGGTGGAACTCCGCCAGCGGCAAACGCCAGAACGGTTCATTTTCTTGCGCCGCGCTGGTCAGCAAGCGCCCCGCCAGCGTATCGTCAAAACTGAATAGCGCATGGTAGTCGTTACCCAGCGCCGTTTTCGCCGCGCCGGTTAACGTCGCCATATCAATGATCAACTGCGGGTGTTGCGCACTGGCATCAATCAGGCCATCTGCCAGCACCAGTCGCCCTTCCGCATCGGTATTCATGACTTCGACATTCTTGCCATTACGGTAGCGAATAATATCGCCCAGTTTAAAAGCATTGCCGCTGATCAGATTATCGGCGCAACACAGGAACAATTTTACGCGTTTATTCAACCCACGAGTAATGGCGAACGCCAGCGCGCCCGTTACCGTCGCCGCGCCGCCCATATCGGATTTCATTGAGTCCATAAAGGCGCTTTGTTTGATGCTGTAGCCGCCGGAGTCAAAGGTAATGCCTTTACCGACCAGACAGGCGTAAACTGGCGCGTCTTTGTCTCCCGTCGGGTTGTAATCCAGCGCCAACAGTACCGGCGAACGCTCAGAACCACGACCTACGGTATGCAGCCCCATATAGTTCTGCTCGCGCAGATCTTCACCTTTGGTGATACGGTAAGTGACACGATCGCACGCGACGCTGCACAGCAGATCCACCGCGCGCTGCGCCAGTTGCTCCGGCCCAAGCTCTTCCGCCGGGGCATTAATGGTGTCGCGCACCCAGTCAATAATGGTCAGGCGGTTATCCAGTTCCTGACGTTGGGCATCGTCTAAATCCGGCCACATCACGGTACGGACGCCTTTTGGTCCTTTGTAACCCGCCCAGAATGCCCAACAACGCTCGATATCCCATCCTTCGCCTGTCAGCGCGACCTGTTTTATTCCCAGGCCATCGATTTTACGCGCCGCACGCTGGATCAACCCCAGATCGTCTTTACCGTTAAGGTGCAAGGTAATACCGTCGTTATTAATACTGTAAGTGGCTTTGTCGCCCCAACGCGCATCGGCAGGCTGCGTGGAAAGCGTAATTTTCATGGCTTCTGTCATTGTTATTTTCCTTATTAGCAAACGGGCCGCCGTATGGCAGCCCGTTAGATCTTTTGCTAAATGATTCGCGTTGCAGGAAGGCGGCAAGTGAGCGAACGCAGCCAACGCACCTGCGGCGCGGATCATGACGCAAAAATTACTCTGCTTCATCCAACCAGACTAGCAGAATCGCCTCCAGAATTTTTTCATTGGATGCGTTAGGGTCGTCGTCAAAATCGTCCAGTTCGCAGATCCACTGATGCAGATCGGTGAAACGAACGGTTTTAGGATCGACATCAGGATATGCGTCGTATAACGCTTCGCCGATCTCACGGCTATCGGTCCACTTGAGTCCCATACTACCCTCTGTTAATGCTCACGCGCATGGTTGATTGTGTAACGTGGAATTTCGATAACCAGATCGTCGTCGGTAACGCGGGCCTGGCAGCTCAGTCGGCTTTCCGGCTCCAGCCCCCACGCTTTATCCAGCATATCGTCTTCTTCTTCCGAGCTTTCCGGCAAGGAGTCGAAGCCTTCACGTACAATACAGTGACAGGTGGTGCAGGCGCACGATTTCTCACAGGCGTGTTCAATCTCGATGCCGTTGCGCAGCGCAACGTCAAGAATGGTTTCACCGGTCTCAGCTTCCAGAACTGCGCCATCCGGACAAAGATCCTGATGAGGCAGAATAACAATCTTCGGCATGTTAAACCTCGTCTACGGAATGGCCTTTCAGCGCGCGACGAACCGACTGGTCCATACGGCGAGCGGCAAATTCCTGGGTTTGTTTATCTACGTTTTTAATGGCTTGTTCTATGGCGTCAACATCATCGCCTTGTGCGACCGCGCTCAAATGTGCGGCGGCATCATCAATGCATTGACGTTCTGCGGCGCTTAACAGCGCGGCGTCGGCAGTCAGCGCGCCGGTCAAGCTTTCCAGCACGCGCGCGGCTTCGACTTTTTGCTCCGCCAGCATACGCGCTTTCACGTCCTGCTCGGCAAAACTCATGGAGTCTTTGATCATTGAAGCAATTTCGCTATCGGTCAGGCCGTAGGAAGGTTTGACCTGAATGGAGGCCTCGACGCCGGTGGATTTTTCCATTGCGGTAACGCTCAACAGGCCATCGGCATCTACCTGGAAAGTCACGCGAATATGCGCCCCGCCAGCCGGCAACGGCGGAATACCGCGCAGCGCAAAGCGCGCCAGCGAACGGCAGTCCTGCACCAGTTCGCGTTCGCCCTGCATCACATGGATAGACATCGCGGTCTGACCGTCTTTGAAGGTGGTGAAATCCTGCGCGCGCGCCACCGGGATGGTGGTGTTGCGCGGAATAACTTTTTCCACCAGGCCCCCCATCGTTTCCAGTCCAAGAGAGAGTGGAATCACATCCAGCAGTAGCATTTCGCTGTCCGGCTTGTTGCCGACCAAAATATCAGCCTGAATCGCTGCGCCGATAGCGACTACTTTATCCGGGTCGATAGTGGTTAACGGCGTGCGGCCAAAAAATTCGCCCACCCGCTCACGCACCAGCGGTACACGGGTCGAACCGCCGACCATGACCACTTCCAGAACCTGCCGGGAGTCAACACCGGCATCTTTCAATGCGCGACGGCAGGCCAATAGCGTGCGCTTAACCAGCGCAGAAATGAGATCGTTAAACTGCTCGCGAGTGATCTCCCCCTGCCAGCCCGCAACGTTAACGCGAACGGCATCGGCATCACTTAAGGCGATTTTCGCTGCAATAGCGGCATCCAGCAGTTCGCGCTGAACGCGATTGTCACTACGATCGGCAATCCCCGCCTGCTCGCGAATATAGTCCGCCAGCAGATGGTCAAAGTCGTCGCCGCCGAGCGCAGAATCACCGCCCGTCGCCAGCACTTCAAACACCCCGCGGCTCAGACGTAAAATAGAGATATCAAAGGTGCCGCCGCCGAGATCGTAAACAGCGATAACGCCTTCTTTGCCCGAGTCCAGACCGTAGGCGATCGCCGCCGCCGTCGGTTCGTTGAGTAAGCGCAGCACATGCAGGCCCGCCAGCCGCGCGGCGTCTTTCGTCCCCTGACGCTGGGCATCATCGAAATAGGCGGGAACGGTAATCACCACGCCATCCAGCTCTCCGGAAAGCGATTCGCTAGCCCGCGCGGCCAGCGCTTTGAGAATATCAGCAGATACGCGTACCGGGTTTAGCAACCCTGCCGCTGTTTCAATCATCGGCAGCCCATTAACGCTAGCCTTAAACCGGTAAGGCAGATGCGGATAGCGCGCCTGGATATCCGCCAGCGAGCGTCCCATCATACGTTTCACAGAGCTGATAGTGTTGGCCGTATCCTGCGCGGCATTGTCACGCGCAGCGTAACCGACCGTGTGGCCCTGCGGCTGATAGTGAACCACTGAAGGCAACAGGTGGCGCCCTTCGTGGTCAGGCAGAGTTTCCGCCTGGCCGCTGCGAACCGTCGCCACCAGAGAGTTGGTAGTGCCTAAGTCGATACCCGCCGCCAGACGGCGCTGATGCGGCGCGGCGCTCAGACCAGGCTCACTAATTTGTAATAAGGCCATGTTAGATTCCAGTTAAAAATCGAGCAGCTTTTCTTCGAGTTGTTCTGCGCTGCTTCGCAGTTTATCGAGAAACCGCAGTTTGCGCACCGTATCCGCCGCCACATCCCATGCCGCGTTATCCATCTGTTCCACCATTTGCTGGAGGCGAGCATCAAACATCTTTTGTACACGCTTGATAAAGCTTTCCAGCCGCGCGTCGTCTTTTGTCTGTTCGATGTCGTCCAGCTCTTCACGAAGCGTCAGTTGCTCCATCAGAAACGCGGTGTCGCGTACGGTGTGCTGCTCGCTGGCCAGATCGAACCCGTGTAAGGAAAGCAGATACTCCGCGCGCGTCAAAGGATGACGCAGCGTTTGCCAGGCCTGGTTGATCGTGGCGGATTGCTGGACGGCGGCAAGCTGCTGCGCCTGGGTGCCGTTGGCAAATTTGTCAGGGTGATACTGGCGTTGCAGATCCTGAAAACGAAGGCTCAGCGCCTGGGTGTCAATCTGATAACGGGCTGGTAAGCCAAAGAGGGTGAAGTAATCCATAACATTCTCAGGGATAGCCTGTCAGAACAAACCCCACCCGCAGGCGACTACGGTGGGGTTATACCTTCTTACTTCGCGCCGCAGATGCATTGTCTGCGCGGGTTCACCCCAGTCACTAATTCAAGTAAGCACCTGGGGATTCACTCGCTTGTCGCCTTTCTGCAACACGAATGACTCGGTATAACAGCGGAACACAGTTACACGTGGAAGCTTTCGCCGCAACCACACTCATCTTTCACATTTGGGTTGGAGAATTTAAACCCTTCGTTCAGGCCTTCTTTTACGAAGTCCAACTGTGTACCGTCCAGAAATTGCAGGCTCTTGCCATCAACCACTACCTTAACGCCTTTGTCTTCAAATACGGTGTCTTCCGCCGTCGGTTCGTCAACAAATTCCAGTACATAAGCCATACCTGAACAGCCGGAGGTTCTCACGCCCAGACGCAGGCCAAACCCTTTACCACGGTTGGCCAGGAAGGTATTAACTCGCGCTGCTGCACTGTCGCTAAGTGTAATCGACATAACAAAACCTCAATGTTAACGTTCTATTTTATTTCGCTTCGCGTTTGCTTTTGTAATCTGCAATAGCGGCTTTAATCGCGTCTTCCGCCAGAATAGAGCAGTGGATTTTCACCGGCGGCAGCTCCAGTTCGTCTGCAATATCGGTGTTTTTAATCGCCTGCGCTTCGTCCAGGGATTTCCCTTTCACCCACTCCGTTACCAGAGAACTGGAGGCGATAGCGGAACCGCAGCCGTAAGTCTTGAAGCGCGCGTCTTCAATAATACCTTCATCGTTAACTTTAATCTGCAACTTCATAACGTCGCCGCAGGCCGGAGCGCCAACCATGCCGCTTCCCACGTTATCGTCGTTGTTGTCAAACGACCCTACGTTACGCGGGTTCTCATAGTGATCGATTACTTTTTCGCTGTAAGCCATTATAAATTCTCCTGATTCCGATACCGATTAATGATGAGCCCATTCGATGCTATTTAGATCCACGCCCTGCTTGTACATTTCCCACAGTGGAGAAAGGTCACGCAGACGGCCAATGGATTTACGGACCAGATCAATGGTGTAGTCGATCTCTTCTTCAGTGGTAAAACGACCTAAAGAGAAACGGATAGAGCTATGCGCCAGCTCGTCATTCATGCCCAACGCGCGCAGCACGTAGGACGGTTCCAGACTGGCGGAGGTGCAGGCGGAACCGGAAGAGACCGCCAGGTCTTTCAGTGCCATGATCAGCGACTCGCCTTCAACGTAGTTAAAGCTCACGTTGAGAATGTTTGGCGCGCCCTGTTCAAGGTCGCCGTTCAGGTAAACTTCTTCAATATCTTTGATGCCGTTCCACAGACGGTTACGCAGACCGCGCAGACGTGCCATTTCGGTCTCCATCTCTTCTTTCGCGATACGGTAAGCTTCGCCCATGCCGACGATCTGGTGGACGGGCAGCGTTCCAGAGCGCATACCGCGTTCGTGACCGCCGCCATGCATCTGCGCTTCAATACGAATACGCGGCTTACGACGCACATACAGCGCGCCAATGCCTTTCGGACCATAAATTTTATGACCGGAGAAGGACATCAGGTCCACTTTCAGTTGGCTCAGGTCGATAGGCAGTTTGCCCACGCTCTGGGTAGCGTCAACATGGTAGATAATACCGCGCGCGCGGCACATTTCGCCGATGGTCGCGATATCCTGCACCACGCCGATTTCGTTGTTCACGTGCATGATTGAAACCAGAATGGTGTCGTCACGCATCGCTGCTTCGAGTGCTTTAAGATCGATAATCCCGTTGCTCTGCGGCGCGAGGTAGGTCACTTCAAACCCTTCGCGCTCTAGCTGACGGCAGGTGTCCAGCACCGCTTTGTGCTCGGTCTTGCTGGTGATAATGTGCTTGCCTTTTTTCTGATAAAAGTTGGCTGCGCCTTTGATCGCCAGGTTGTCGGACTCCGTCGCGCCGGACGTAAAAACGATTTCACGCGGGTCGGCACCCACCAGCTCAGCAATCTGGTTACGGGCGATATCGACCGCTTCTTCTGCCTGCCAGCCAAAACGGTGTGAACGAGACGCCGGGTTCCCAAAGGTTCCGTCCAGGGTCAGAAACTGCATCATTTTCTCGGCAACACGCGGGTCCACCGGCGTGGTTGCGGAGTAGTCGAGATAAATCGGTAATTTCATTGCTCTTAAACTCCGTACATCACTCAATGCAAGGAATCAGGCAACCGGCTGGATGTACGACCGTGTTGACGGGACGTCCACGTCCCGGCCTGATTCTGAATTCTTTTTACGCTTCGTCCTTCAGGCGACTGCGGCATTAACCGCTTGAGGCCGCCAGAAGAGATGGCGTAATATTTTAATTAAGCACGTAATTTAACGTCGATGGCGTCCTGCGCACGACCATTGGCGCGCGGCGCGTCATGCGTGTGCTGACGACCAGACACATCCAAAACTTCCTGGTTATTCACCAGCTCGCCTAACGTAATATTGTTGAGAAAACCGGTCAGGCGATCGCTTAAATCACGCCACAGCGCGTGGGTCAGGCATTTATCGCCGCCCTGACAGCCGCCTTTCCCCTGGCAACGGGTTGCATCAACGGACTCATCAACCGCGCTGATCACTTCACCGACCGCGATACTGCCGGCATCTTTCCCCAGCAGATAACCGCCGCCTGGCCCGCGTACGCTGGAAACCAGACCGTTTTTACGTAAGCGGGAAAATAGCTGTTCCAGATAAGAAAGGGAAATACCCTGACGTTCAGAAATATCAGCCAACGGTACCGGGCCCGCTTCGGAGTTGAGCGCAACGTCTAACATTGCGGTCACGGCATAACGCCCTTTAGATGTCAGTCTCATGTCTTACTTAACCTCAAACTCGCCCCTGCCCGGGGTTTTTTATTGTAAAATGGGGGTATTGCATAGCAGGGATAAGTCTGACATTCCCGAGTAATTTGGTCAACTATTTACTTGACTGTTTTAGTCAGGTATTTGACGTTCAGTGCTGTTTTCGATTTACCGAATGACGCTTCGCTTATCCGGCCTACGATTAGCGCCATCAGGCATCAAATTGCCTACTTTCCTTTATTCTGCTGCTCAATCGACGCCAGCATTCCACGCAGAATATTCAACTCCTGGCTTTCCGGGCGCGCGCGGGTAAACAAACGGCGCAGCTTATTCATCACCTGCCCCGGATGGTTTTCGCGAATAAAGCCGGTGGAGAGCAACGTTTGCTCCAGATGGCCGTAGAAGCGTTCAAGATCGTCCACCAGCGGATACGGCGTCTCTTCATGCTCTACCGCGTCGCCGTCTTCCTGCGTTGCCAGCCAGGCCATACGGACTTCATACGCGATGACCTGTACCGCCATCGCCAGATTCAACGAGCTGTACTCCGGGTTAGCGGCAATGGCAACGTGATAATGGCATTTTTGCAACTCATCGTTAGTCAGCCCGACACGCTCACGACCGAAAACTAAGGCAACCGGCGTGTTTTCCGCTTCTGCAATGCTTTTTAAGCCACACTCGCGCGGATCAAGCATCGGCCACGGCAGAGTGCGGGAACGAGCGCTGGTTCCAACCACCAGACTACAACCTGCCAGCGCTTCATCAAGCGTATCGACGATCTGCGCATTACCGATCACATCGCTGGCGCCTGCCGCCAAAGCGATGGCCTGGGAGTCCGGTTTTACCAGCGGGTTTACCAGCCACAGGTTGGTTAAGCCCATGGTTTTCATAGCGCGAGCCACAGAGCCCATATTGCCGGTGTGGGAGGTTTCCACCAGCACAATTCGAATGTTTTGCAGCATTGTCTTTCTTCAGCTAAAGATTATTCCGCCATCTTACCATAAAACCAAGACAGATTCCGATCTCACTGCTATACTCTGCGCCGTTTTCCCGTTCTTTAACATCCAGTGAGAGAGACCGATGCATCCGATGCTGACCATCGCCGTGCGCGCAGCGCGCAAGGCGGGTAATGTAATTGCCAAAAACTATGAAACTCCGGACGCTGTAGAAGCGAGCCAAAAAGGCAGTAACGATTTTGTGACCAACGTAGATAAGGCCGCTGAAGCGATAATTATCGACACCATTCGCAAATCTTACCCGCAACACACAATTATCACCGAAGAAAGCGGTGAACACGTTGGCACAGATCAGGATGTTCAATGGGTTATCGATCCACTGGATGGCACCACTAATTTTATCAAACGCCTGCCGCACTTTGCGGTATCCATCGCAGTACGCATTAAAGGCCGTACTGAAGTCGCCGTGGTTTACGATCCGATGCGTAACGAATTGTTCACCGCCACCCGCGGTCAGGGCGCGCAACTGAACGGCTACCGTCTGCGCGGCAGTACCGCTCGCGATCTGGACGGCACCATCCTCGCGACCGGCTTCCCGTTCAAAGCCAAACAATACGCGACCACCTACATTAATATTATCGGCAAGCTGTTCACCGAATGCGCCGATTTCCGCCGCACCGGTTCCGCCGCGCTGGATCTGGCCTATGTTGCCGCAGGTCGTGTCGATGGTTTCTTTGAAATTGGCCTTCGTCCGTGGGATTTCGCCGCGGGCGAGCTGCTGGTTCGTGAAGCGGGCGGTATCGTCAGCGATTTCACCGGCGGCCATAACTACATGATGACCGGTAATATCGTGGCGGGGAATCCGCGCGTCGTTAAAGCTATGCTGGCGAATATGCGCGACGAACTGAGTGATGCGCTGAAACGGTAATCGTTCATTCTGGCGGGAGCGTCTTTTCCCGCCAGAAATAAATCCCTTCCACAATTATCATTCTTAAAAACATCCTCCTATTTATTATACCGATAGTAAAAACCATTTTTTCCCGTTAGCGAAGGTGGCTGATTAGCGCTAGCGTAACAGTAATATTCATCTGATTTTTATAACAATTTATTTTCATTTGTTTTTCCTGAATATTACTGTGGAGTATGCGATGGCTATCAAAATTACGCCTGACGAGTTTAGTCTGCTTATCCAGCGATTAAACAAAAAATGGCGCGTGTTTGCCCCGTCCGCAGAGTTTCGCGGTGGGCGTTTTTCCGACACTGACAACATTATTTATCAACAGATTAGCGGTTGGCGCGATCTCATCTGGCACGAGAAATCGCACATGTCGCCGAATACCATTATCACCCCTATCACCGAAACGCTCTTTTATTTCGATAAAGACACGATTCAAATTGCCGAGACAGACACCTCCCCGATAGTCATCTTTGCCCGCGCCTGCGACATTAACGCCATGTCGCGGCTGGATTATATGTATTTATCAAATGGGAATAATTCCGATTACAGTTATCAACTGTTACGGGAGCATATTCGTTTCGTCCTAATTGAGTGTGAAGAAAGTTTCGAAAATTGTTTCTGCGTCTCAATGGGTACCAATAAAACCGACCGTTATAGCGCCGCAATGCGTTTTAGCGACGAGGGTGCGTTTGTCAGCATCCGCGATCCCTTTATCGAGGCGGCGATTCAAGGGCTGGGGCAGGAGGCCAACTATACCCCCTCTTTCGTCAGCGAAAACCGGGAAACCGTCGTCACGCCGGACAGCGTTTGCCGCGATCCGCAAAAAATTCGCGACATTCTCACCCGCCATCCGCTATGGGACGCCTACGACAGCCGCTGCATCAGTTGCGGCCGCTGCACCACCGGGTGTCCAACCTGTACCTGCTATAGCGTCTTTGACGTCGCCTATGATGAAAATCCACAGCGCGGTGAACGCCGTCGCCAGTGGGCAAGCTGCATGGTGCCAGGCTTTAGCGACATGGCCGGTGGTCATGGCTTTCGCGAAAAACCCGGCGAGCGTCTGCGCTACCGCGCCCTGCATAAGGTCAATGACTACAAAGCGCGCAACGGCATTGAACATATGTGCGTCGGCTGCGGCCGCTGCGACGATCGCTGCCCACAATACATCAAATTTTCTTTTATTATCAACAAAATGACCGCCGCCGTTCGGCAGGCGCTGGCAGAGGAGGCATAACGCATGTCACATTGTTCCTGCCATGATAAACCGCAGCACAGTTTGCTGCCTGCGGCGTACCGCATCCTCAGTATTACTCGCCACACGCCGCTGGAGTGGAATTTCCGCGTGGCGGTCGATTTTCCCGCGCACTGGGGGCAATTTGTTGAAGTGTCGCTGCCGCGCGTCGGCGAAGCGCCCATCTCCGTTTCCGACTGCGGCGACGGCTGGATAGATCTGCTGATTCGTAATGTCGGAAAAGTGACCAGCGCCCTCTTTACGCTGAAAGAAGGCGATAACGTGTGGCTACGCGGCTGCTATGGCAATGGCTATCCGGTCGATACGCTGCGCCATAAACCCTTACTGGTTGTCGCAGGCGGTACGGGCGTCGCGCCGGTGAAAGGGTTAATGCGTTATTTCGTTGAGAATCCGCAGGAAATTGGCCAACTGGATATGATTCTCGGCTATAAAAACCGCGACTGCGTGCTGTACAAAGAGGAGATGGCGGCGTGGCGCGGCAAGCATAACCTGGTGTTCACGCTGGATGAAGGCGAGGCCGATGACTGTTACCAGATTGGCCGGGTGACCGATCGGCTTGCCGACATGGCGCTTAGCGATATCGACACCATGCAAGCCATCGTCGTTGGGCCGCCAATAATGATTACCTTTACTGTAAAAATGCTGCTGCAAAAAGGGCTAAAGCCGGAGCAAATCTGGGTGGACTACGAGCGCCGGATGGCCTGCTCCGTCGGGAAGTGCGGCCACTGCCGTATGGGCGAAGTGTATGTTTGCACCGACGGTCCGATATTTAACTACGCCGTCGCGCAACGTTTTGCCGATTAAGGAGAACATCATGAGCATTGATATTGATATCATTAAAGCCCGTGCGAAAAACGAATATCGCCTGTCAAAAGTGCGCGGCGAAGCCATGATCAGCGTCCGCATTCCCGGCGGCATTTTGCCTGCGCATTTGCTGACGGTGGCGCGTGACATCGCCGAAACCTGGGGTAACGGACAAATCCACCTCACTACCCGCCAGAAGCTGGCGATGCCGGGTATCCGTTACGAAGATATCGACAACGTGAACGCCGCGCTGGAGCCGTTTCTTCGCGAAATTGAAATAGAACTGTGCGACGTCCAGGTTGAGGATACCAAAGCGGGCTATCTCGCTATTGGTGGGCGAAATATTGTCGCCTGTCAGGGGAACCGCATCTGCCAGAAAGCCAACACTGATACTACCGGCCTGTCCCGTCGTCTTGAAAAACTGGTCTATCCCAGCCCTTATCATCTCAAAACGGTGATTGTCGGCTGCCCGAATGACTGCGCGAAGGCGTCAATGGCCGATCTGGGGATTATTGGCGTGGCGAAAATGCGCTTCACTGCCGAACGCTGTATCGGCTGCGGCGCCTGCGTGAAGGCCTGTAGTCACCACGCGGTAGGCTGCCTGGCGCTGAAGAACGGCAAAGCGGTCAAAGAAGAGTCGGCCTGTATCGGCTGCGGCGAGTGCGTGCTGGCCTGTCCGACGCTAGCCTGGCAACGTAAACCGGATCAGCTCTGGCAAGTCCGTCTGGGCGGACGCACCAGTAAAAAAACGCCGCGCGTCGGCAAGCTCTTCCTCAACTGGGTGACTGAAGACGTGATAAAGCAGGTGATCGTTAACCTGTATGAATTTGAAAAAGAGATGCTCGGCGGAAAACCGATCTATCTGCATATGGGCCATCTGATCGACAAAGGTGGCTATCTGCGCTTTAAAGAGCGGGTGCTGCGCGGCGTTCAGCTCAATCCGGAAGCGATGGTCGCCGAACGAATTTACTGGGCCGAAGACGAATCCATCGCGCGGATGCATCTCAAACCCGCCGGGCACTAATCAACCACGCCATGGCCGCAGCCCCCCCACAGGCTGCGGCACGCTAAACCACATGACCAGAGCCGCGACAAGCAGTATTACCCCTCCGGCCAGCGCCAGCGTTGACCAGCCTACCTGCCGCCATAACGCAGGCGTTTTGTTTCCACTGAGTTTCACCGCCAGAGCGCGAAAAGTGTGTACCAGCAGCGCCAGCGAGGTAATCGTTAGCGAGGTTCCCGCCGCCATCGCCAGTACCGACGCCATTCCCCAGCTAAAAACGCCAATTACTTTACTGAATAACAGCACCATTATCGCGCCGGAACAGGGCCGCATCCCCATAGACAGTACGATCATTAGTCGCGCGCGCCAGTCATCGCCGCTATGCCGTTGTTCCTGCGTCGGTAAATGTTGATGTCCGCAGCCGCATTTTTCATGGTGAACATGGCGCGGCGTAAAAGCGATAAACCCAGGTTTACGTAGCAGCGCGCGTAATCTTTTTATGGCCCGCCAGCACAGCAAGATGCCCAGCCCGCCAACTAACGCATAGCTCCCCTTTTCCAGCCAGAAGCCGCTCAGATGTAACTGCCTTGCCGGAAGTTGCAATACGGTCAGCACTCCCGCCACCAACCCGATAGCCACCAGCCCCTGCAATAACGCGGCGGCGAGGGTTAACACGATACTTGATTTCAGCTTCGAAGGATGCGTCGCCAGCCATGTCGCGATCACCACTTTGCCATGTCCCGGCCCCAGCGCATGAAGCACGCCATACATAAAACTCAACAGAAGCAACGATCCGCCCGCTCGCTCAGGATGCGTCGCCACCGCGTTAAGCAGCGCGCTCAACTGCTGATTCACTTCCCGCTGCCAAAGGACGCTTTTCAACATCACCTGCGGCCAGGCCTGCCATATCCACAGACCGCCAGCCAGCATCAACAGCAGTAATAACGCCAATGGCCACAGAGATAGCCAGCGCCGCCCGGGAGTGCGTTGAGAAAAAATTACTGACATTGCAATGTCACCGTTTGGGCGAACTGTTTACCTAAATCCATATCCTCCGGCGGCGCGTCCTCTTTATCAAGCGACTGGGCGAAACGTAATGTCTCTTCGCCGGGCGCAGGAGTATGAACCTGAATCCGACACTTTTCGCGCAGCGGTTCCGGCATCGTTATATCGCTGTCCTGGTCATAATGCATATCGACATAATAAGAAGGATCAAACGTTGAAAAGGTATAAGTCTGACCGCTTAACGGCTGCGGTTCAGCCAGCGGCAGCGTAAAGCTCAATACCGCCTGATGTGCCTCACGTGTCATACCGTATTCTGTCGGCCTGTTTTTAAACTTTACTTTCGCGCCATTGCGCCACACTTCTGTAAAGTAGTGCTGTCCAAGTACGTTAGCCATCACTTCCGCCGCCAACTTTTTCCATATTTCCGAACCCGGAGCAGCGTTTCCGGCGTCATACAACAGATCTGCGGACGTCAGCTCGTCCATTGTCCAACGCATTTTTAACGCCACAAATTGCTCATTTTCACTGACCACCTGCGTTTGCAGACGGATGAAGCTGTGCGGATGCGCCGCCGCCACGAAAGATAAAACGGCGAGAAATAGTGTTAAGGCGCTGCGTTTCACTGGCTTCATCTGTTCCTCGCGATAAAAATTCTGTGACGCTCCTCAGCATTCCTGGCCTAAAAGCACGCTTATAACATTTTTCACTCGCAAACTTTAGCTATCCTTACCAGACAAACTAACGGGAGACCTGACAGATGATGCCGACGATTGCCCCACCATCTGTACTTTCCGCTCCCCAGCGCCGCTGCCAGGTATTGCTGACGCTTTTCCAGCCGGAGCCAATCGCCACGGTGGAAATCTTCAGCGCACTTAATGGCGTTGATGATGATATTGCCCGTGAGGATATCACTGAGACAAGCCTGGAGATCCAGCGCTATCATCGCCTTGCCATCACGACATGCCAGAACGGTTGCTATCGGATCGAAGGTACAGCACTCGATCAGCGCCTTTGCCTTTTACACTGGCTCAGGCGCGGCCTACGTTTATGCCCGACCTTCGTCACGCAACACTTTACCCCGGCCTTAAAAAATGCGCTAAAGCAGCGCGGTATCGCGCGTCCGTTGTATGACGATATCAATCTGCACGCGCTCATCAATCTGTGCGCCCGCCGGTTGCAAAAACCATTTGAAAATCGCGACGTGCAGTTCCTGCGTCTCTTTTTACAGTATTGTCTGCTACAACACCATGCCGGTATCACCCCGGCGTTCAACCCTGTGCAGCAGATTTGGGCGCAGTCGTGTGCGGAATATCCGCTTGCCCAGGAAATTGGCCGTCACTGGCAGCGCCACGTGATGCAGGCTGCACCGCTGAACGAAGCGCTGTTTATGGCGTTACTGTTTTCAATGATTCGCATCCCCGACCCGATTCGCGACACGCATCAACGGGCGCAGAAACTGCGACTGGAGGTGGCGCGGCTGGTGCTGCGCTTTAGAGAAAAAGGGAACGTACGCTTCAGCGACGAACAAGGGCTTAACGATCAGCTGTATGTCCATCTCTCCCAGGCGCTGAACCGAAGTTTATTCACGATTGGCATCGATAATACGCTTCCGGAAGAGTTCAACCGTCTTTATCCGCGTCTGGTACGCACCACACGTGAGGCGCTCGCCGGGTTTGAAGCCGAATATGGTATCCGCTTTTCCGAGGAAGAGAGGGGGCTGGTGGCGGTGATTTTCGGCGCCTGGCTGATGCAGGATAACGATCTGCATGAGAAACAGATCGTATTGTTAGCGGATAAAAATGATGCGCTGGAGACGTATATTGAGCAGCAACTGCGTGAACTGACCCTATTGCCGCTCAATATCAAACGGGTATCGACTCAGGCGTTTCAAAAAGAGGGATGCCCACGCGGCGTAGCGCTGATTGTTACCCCTTACGCCACGCCGCTACCGCTCTTCTCACCGCCGTTAATTCATGCGGATCGCGCCCTCACAGCGCACCAGCAGCAACAGATCCGCAAGATCCTGGAATCATGACGCGGCAACCACTTTGGGCCGAAGGAAGATAGCGGGCAATGCCACCAGCGCCATAATCCAGAATACGCCGCCGCCCAGATGTTGATACAGAAAACCGGCAAATACCGTCATAATAGCGATGCTGCCGCCCATCGCCACAGCGGAATAGACGGCCTGCAAACGAATCACCTCGCTTCCCTGACGTGCAGCGATATAGCGCATGGCGGCCAGATGGCAAACGGTAAACGTTCCACAATGCAGGATTTGTATCACAATCAGCCACGGCAACGCCGTACTCCAGCCCATCAGCCACCAGCGTACCACCCCGCACACGGCGGAAAGCAACAGCAAGTCGCGAGCGCTAAACCGGCGGAATAGCTTTTTACTCAGGGCGAAAATGATCACTTCCGCCACCACGCCCAACGACCATAAATAGCCGACTGCCGACGCTGAATAGCCAGCCCCCTGCCAGTATATGGCGCTAAAACCGTAATAGGCGGCGTGCGCCCCTTGCAGCAAACAGACGCAGGCCAGAAAACGCCAGCTTTGCGCCACCAGTGTACTCCAGGCGGGCCAGCCTGCGCTCTCCTGCTGACGGCTTTCCCCCTGCGGCGGCACGCTGGGACGTAACAACATGCCCAGCAACATCGAGGCGACGCCAAGCGTCAGTAGCGCCAGAATCGCCTGGTAATCGTATAAACTCACCAGTTTACCGGTCAGCGCCGACCCTATCACGAAGGCGATAGACCCCCACAGCCGCACCCGGCCATAGTCCAGGGTAATTTGCTTTTGCCAGGTATTGGCCAGCGCATCGGTCAGCGGCACCAGTGGTGAAAAGAAGAGGTTAAACCCGACCATCACCACCATTAGCCACGCGACATGCGTTCCTGCCCAAAATGCCAGCGCAAATACCAGCGTCAACAATGCCAGTACGCGCAGCGCGGAGATCAACCGCGAAGGATCGCTTACGCGAGGAGCAATGAGCAGGCTACCGAGAAAACGCGCGACCAGGCCTACGCCCAGCAGAAGACCGATGGTTTCCGGCGTTAGCCCAAGACCTTTAAGCCAGACGCTCCAGAAGGGCAGAAAAATACCGTAACTAAAGAAGTAGGTGAAATAACTGAGCGCCAGCCAGCGCGTGGAATGCAATGCCATGATTCCCTCCCGTTTGGAAGCGATAGTCTGGCGATAAACGGTTACGCTGGCAAGAGTAACATAAGATTAACAAGCACGGAGGGAGTTCAAACCGCAACGCCGCCGGAGAATGGCTTCCGGCGGCGTTGCGCTATGGTGCATTCAGGTAAGCCCGACAGACACAGCGCCATCGGGCCATTTTCATAACACAAGCGCTTACGCGTAAACCGGGAAGCGGGCGCAGATATCCAGCACTTTGCCCTTCACGCGCTCAATGACCGCTTCATCATTGATATTGTCCAGCACGTCGCACATCCAGCCAGCCAGCTCTTTCACTTCTGCTTCTTTAAAGCCGCGACGAGTGACTGCCGGAGAACCGATACGAATACCGGAGGTGACAAACGGGCTCTTCGGATCGTTCGGCACGCTGTTTTTGTTCACCGTGATGTTGGCGCGGCCCAGGGCGGCGTCGGCTTCTTTACCGGTCAGGTTTTTATCCACCAGGTCCAACAGGAACAGGTGGTTTTCAGTGCCGCCAGACACCACTTTGTAACCGCGATTCAGGAACACTTCTACCATCGCTTTGGCATTTTTCGCTACCTGCTGCTGGTAAACTTTGAACTCTGGCTCCATCGCTTCTTTCAACGCCACGGCTTTTGCTGCGATAACGTGCATCAGCGGGCCGCCTTGCGCGCTTGGGAAGACGGCAGAGTTCAGTTTTTTGTACAGCTCTTCGTCGCCGCCTTTCGCCAGGATCAGGCCGCCGCGCGGACCAGCCAGAGTTTTGTGCGTGGTGGTCGTGACCACATGCGCATGGGGAACCGGGTTCGGGTAAACGCCCGCGGCAATCAGGCCCGCCACGTGCGCCATGTCGACAAACAGGTATGCGCCGATGCTGTCAGCGATTTCACGCATTTTTGCCCAGTCAACCACGCCGGAGTAGGCAGAGAAGCCACCGATAATCATCTTCGGCTTGTGCTCTTTGGCCAGCTTCGCCATATCGTCGTAGTCAATTTTACCGGACTCATCAATACCGTAAGGAATGATGTTGTACAGTTTACCGGAGAAGTTAACCGGAGAACCATGAGTCAGGTGGCCGCCCTGCGCCAGGTTCATGCCCAGAACAGTATCGCCCGGCTGCAGCAGAGCGGTGTAAACAGCGAAGTTAGCCTGAGAACCAGAGTGCGGCTGAACGTTAGCGTAGTCGGCGCCAAACAGAGCTTTCGCGCGGTCAATCGCCAGTTGCTCTACGATATCAACATATTCGCAACCGCCGTAGTAGCGCTTGCCCGGATATCCTTCAGCATATTTATTGGTCAGCTGAGAGCCCTGCGCCTGCATAACGCGCGGGCTGGTGTAGTTTTCGGAGGCGATCAGTTCGATGTGTTCTTCCTGACGTACTTTTTCCTGCTCCATAGCCTGCCACAATTCGGCATCATAATCGGCAATGTTCATTTCACGCTTTAACATCCGCATCTCCTGACTCAGCTAACAATAAAATTTGTGCCTGAAAAGGCAGTCCGTGGGACTTCGGCCAACAGTATAACCGAATCATTCTTCGATAACAGGTCTTGACAAAGGTTTTTACGCAAACGTTTACCTGTACGTCAGATAAGGGTTTCCCGAACGAAAGCCTGACGAATTTCAACGGATTTCTTTTCAGCTTTGTGATGCAGATTTTTCACGTTGTTACGTCCACAACGTAAGGCATTGAAGAACCATTTACAATGCAAGGGTATTTTTATAAGATGCATTTGATATACATCATTAGATTTTCACATAAAGGAAGCACGTATGCTAGACGCACAAACCATCGCTACAGTAAAGGCCACCATTCCCCTGCTGGTTGAAACGGGACCGAAACTGACCGCCCACTTCTACGACCGTATGTTTACGCATAACCCGGAGCTCAAAGAAATCTTCAATATGAGCAACCAGCGTAACGGCGATCAGCGTGAAGCCCTGTTTAACGCTATCGCAGCCTACGCCAGCAATATCGAAAATTTACCGGCGCTGCTGCCGGCGGTAGAAAAAATCGCGCAGAAGCACACCAGCTTCCAGATTAAGCCGGAGCAGTACAACATCGTCGGGACGCATCTGCTGGCGACGCTGGAGGAAATGTTCAACCCAGGTCAGGATGTGCTGGACGCGTGGGGCAAAGCCTATGGCGTACTGGCTAACGTCTTTATCAACCGCGAAGCGGAAATTTATCACGATAACGCCAGCAAAGACGGCGGCTGGGAAGGCACGCGCCCCTTCCGCATCGTCGCGAAAACCCCGCGTAGCGCAATGATCACCAGCTTTGAGTTCGAGCCGGTCGACGGCGGTACGGTGGCGGAATACCGTCCCGGGCAGTATCTGGGCGTCTGGCTGAAGCCGGAAGGTTTTGCGCATCAGGAGATCCGTCAATATTCACTGACCCGTAAACCCGATGGTAAAGGATATCGTATTGCCGTGAAGCGTGAAGACGGCGGCCAGGTATCAAACTGGTTACACAATCACGCCAGCGTAGGCGATGTGGTGCATCTGGCCGCGCCGGCAGGTGACTTCTTTATGAATGTCGCCGCCGATATCCCCGTTTCGCTGATTTCCGCTGGCGTCGGCCAGACGCCGATGTTAGCGATGCTCGATACTCTGGCGAAAACACAGCATACTGCGCAGGTGAACTGGTTCCACGCAGCGGAGAATGGCGACGTTCATGCGTTTGCCGACGAAGTGAGCGAACTGGGCCGTACACTGCCGCGTTTCACTGCCCATACCTGGTATCGCGAACCGACCGAGGCCGATCGCGCCCAAAGCGTCTTTGACAGCGAAGGACTGATGGATTTAAGCAAGCTGGAAGCCGCGATCAGCGATCCGACAATGCAGTTCTATCTTTGCGGCCCGGTAGGCTTTATGCAATTTGCCGCAAAACAACTGGTTTCACTTGGCGTGAATAACGAAAACATTCATTACGAATGCTTCGGCCCGCATAAAGTGCTGTAATTGCAAGAAATCGTCTGAAAAAACGGGCTTTGCCGTTAAGAGGAACGCCCGTTTTCCTCCTCATCCCCCTACTTATTGCGCTACTTTTTACGCCTTTCTTTTACAAAAAAGGGGAATAAAAAAAGTCTGTGCAAATCGTGTTATTATTAACGTTTGACTTAGCTCGTTAGGGCATCTTTTTATGCAGCAACCTGTTGTACGCATTGGAGAGTGGCTGGTTACACCTTCTGTTAATCAGATCAGTCGTCAGGGACGCCAGATTACCCTTGAACCACGTCTGATCGATCTTCTGATGTATTTTGCGCACCACCCGGATGAAGTGTTAAGCCGGGATAACATTATTGATCATGTCTGGATGCGCACTATCGTGACCAACCATGTTGTCACCCAAAGCATTTCTGAACTACGCAAATCACTAAGAGACGGCGGAGACTGCAATGCAGAATACATCGTTACCGTACCTAAACGCGGCTATAAGCTGACGGCACCAGTTATCTGGTGCGAAGAAAATAGCGATGAAATCGATAATTCATCAACGTCGCCGCCGCCCCCGATCGCAGCGACATATGCAGAACCGACGGATGGGGTTCCGGCCGTTACGCCAGCGCCGCCCGCCACTTTGCAAGCGCCGGCTAAAAGGGCGAAAAAGCCGCGTATCGCTGCCTTCTGGACGTGGGTGATGTTCCTGCTCTCGCTGGCGACGCTGATCGTGTTTATTGTCATGTCGGTGGTAGATCATAATGCCGCGGTAACAAAAACGCGGTTATTACTTAACCCACGAGATATAGATGTTCGCTTTGAAGGCGGCAATTCCTGTAACAACTGGGTCTCGCAGGAGTCCTACGCCATCGGTCTGGGCGGCTTAATCACCGACCTGCTGAACACCTACTCGACCTTTATGGTACATGATAAAACCAATTACCGGGTCAATGAGCCAAGCAGTTCCGGTAAGACGTTAACCATTCAGTTTGTCAATCAGCGCCACTATCGGGCGCAGCAGTGCTTTATGTCTGTGGTGCTAATTGATAACGCCGATGGTTCAACCATGCTGGATAAGCGTTATTTCGTCACCAATACTAACCAGTTGTCCATCCAGGATGATCTGTTTAATAGCCTGTCTTTCGTTTTAACACAGCCCTGGCCGGGTCGTATGCGAGAACAACTGGCCCTGTTCAGAACGCCACAAAATACCGCGCTGATGCGTTTTTATGAGGCGCGCCAGCTTATTCTGAGCGGCGATGCGCAGGCGCTAAGTAAAGCCAGCGATATTCTGAATGGCATTATAAAGGAAACTCCTGATTTCAAATATGCCTATGAATATAAAGTGCTGGTAGACGTATTGCGGCAATCACAGCAGCCGTTTGATAAAGAGCAAGCGGCCGTACTGAACGAAGAGTTTAAAAAAATAGATCAAATCCCGGGCGTTGAGAAAACGTCTGTTTATTATAAAATCAAGACCGTCGATCTTTTAGGAAAAGGTGATATCGATGCGGCGTATGAGGAAATCAATAAAAGCATCGAGCTTGAAATGTCATGGTTTAACTATGTCCTGCTGGGGAAAGTTTACGAAATGAAAGGTGAGAATCGTCTGGCCGCTGATGCCTATCTAACCGCCTTTAATTTACGTCCCGGTGAAAACACACTGTACTGGATCGAAAATGGCGTATTTCAGACATCCGTTCAGAAAATTGTACCTTATCTGAATAGTTTTCTGGCTGAAGATTAAATTCAGCGCTGAGCCATGACAAATAAAAGCGAAAATATATTAAATTTTTCGCTTTTATTTTGTGAAAAATATGTTGCCAAAAATAACTTATGTTAATTCTGGCAACATAATCACTGCAAAGAAATGTAAATATAACCCTTTGTAATTAAACAATGTTTATCCTTTCATGATATTTTTCATGATATTTATATGTTAATTGAAAAATATCAATCTATCAGTTTTCTCATGTTTGTATTTATTTCACTTTTTCTTTAGGACTTATCTCACCCCATTCGTTAATCTTGTCGACAGTTGAACGGGCACGCAGCATATATGAAGCATAGGCCCGGTTCTTAAAAATACAGCTCAGGAGAAATGAACATGAGTTCTGTCAAAAAGATCGGGCTATTTGCCTGTACTGGCGTCGTTGCCGGTAATATGATGGGGAGCGGGATTGCATTATTACCCGCCAACCTTGCCAGTATTGGTGGCATTGCCATCTGGGGCTGGGTAATTTCTATTATTGGGGCAATGTCACTGGCTTATGTTTATGCGAGGCTGGCAACCAAAAACCCTCAACAGGGTGGCCCTATTGCTTATGCAGGGGAAATATCTCCGGCGTTTGGTTTCCAGACCGGCGTTCTTTATTATCATGCAAACTGGATTGGTAATTTAGCCATCGGTATTACCGCCGTTTCTTATCTTTCTACGTTCTTCCCGGCATTAAATAATCCAATACCGGCAGGTATTGCCTGTATTGCTATCGTCTGGCTATTCACCTTTATTAATATGCTGGGCGGGGCATGGGTCAGCCGCTTGACGACTATTGGCCTGTTCCTGGTGCTGATCCCGGTAGTATTGACCGCAGTGGCCGGCTGGCATTGGTTCGATATCGCGACCTATCACGCGAACTGGAACACGTCTACGACGACCGATTCTCACGCCATTGTCAAAAGTATTCTGCTCTGCCTGTGGGCGTTCGTTGGTGTTGAGTCTGCCGCCGTCAGCACCGGCATGGTGAAAAACCCGAAACGCACCGTACCGCTGGCAACCATGCTGGGTACCGCGCTGGCAGGCATCATCTATATCGCCGCGACTCAGGTTATCGCCGGGATGTTCCCAGCTTCCGTTATGGCCTCTTCCGGCGCGCCGTTTGCTATCAGTACCTCCACGATTCTGGGTGGCTGGGCTGCGCCGCTGGTTTCCGCCTTTACCGCTTTCGCCTGCCTGACGTCTCTGGGCTCCTGGATGATGCTGGTCGGCCAGGCTGGGGTTCGCGCCGCCAACGACGGCAACTTCCCGAAAATTTACGGCGAAATGGATAAAAACGGTATTCCGAAAAAAGGTCTGCTGTTGGCTGCGGTGAAAATGACGGCGCTGATGATTCTGATCACCATCATGAACTCCAGCGGTGGTAAAGCGTCCGACCTGTTCGGCGAACTGACCGGGATTGCCGTACTGCTTACCATGCTGCCGTACTTCTACTCCTGTGTTGACCTGATTCGCTTCGAAGGGTTCAACATCCGTAACTCGGTAAGCCTGATTTGTTCTGTACTGGGCTGCGCATTTTGCTTCATCGCACTGATGGGCGCCAGCTCCTTCGAACTCTCCGGCACCTTTATCGTCAGTCTGATCATCCTGATGTTCTACGGCCGCAAAATGCACCAGCGCCAGAACAACGACAGCGAAAACAATACGGCTGAAGCGCTTTAACCGCTAACTCCTTTTTCTCAAAGCCCCTTTCGTCACCTGCTATAGCGTAGCGGGAGGGGCCCACTTTACCAGGAACAAGACTATGAACGTTATTGCTATCATGAACCACATGGGCGTCTACTTTAAAGAAGAGCCTATTCGTGAACTGCATCGTGCACTGGAAGGTTTAAATTTCCGTATCGTCTATCCAAACGACCGAGAAGACCTGCTGAAGCTGATTGAAAATAATGCCCGCCTTTGCGG
Organism: Salmonella enterica subsp. diarizonae; assembly: GCF_008692785.1. Taxonomy (GTDB): domain Bacteria; phylum Pseudomonadota; class Gammaproteobacteria; order Enterobacterales; family Enterobacteriaceae; genus Salmonella; species Salmonella diarizonae. Next base: position 42,995 of record NZ_VXJV01000007.1, on the reverse strand, counting down.
CGTCATTTTCGACTGGGATAAATATAACCTTGAGCTTTGCGAAGAGATTAGCAAGCTGAACGAGTATATGCCGCTGTACGCCTTCGCCAACAGCTACTCTACGCTGGACGTCAGCCTCAACGATCTGAGAATGCAGGTTCGCTTCTTTGAATATGCTTTAGGCGCCGCAGCCGATATCGCGGCGAAAATTCGCCAGAATACCGATGAATACATCGACAATATTCTACCGCCGCTGACAAAAGCGCTGTTCAAATATGTGCGTGAAGGAAAATATACCTTCTGTACGCCTGGCCACATGGGTGGGACCGCTTTCCAGAAAAGCCCGGTAGGCAGCATCTTTTATGATTTCTTCGGCCCGAACACGATGAAATCTGATATTTCGATTTCCGTTTCCGAACTGGGTTCGCTGCTGGACCACTCCGGCCCGCATAAAGAAGCGGAAGAGTATATCGCCCGCGTCTTTAACGCCGAACGTAGCTACATGGTGACGAACGGCACCTCTACGGCGAACAAAATCGTCGGTATGTACTCCGCGCCAGCAGGCAGCACGGTACTGATTGACCGTAACTGTCATAAATCGCTGACTCATCTGATGATGATGAGCGACATTACGCCGATTTATTTCCGCCCAACCCGTAACGCCTACGGTATTCTTGGCGGTATTCCGCAAAGCGAGTTCCAGCACGCCACTATCGCTAAACGGGTAAAAGAGACGCCTAACGCGACCTGGCCGGTTCATGCTGTTATTACTAATTCGACCTATGACGGTCTGTTGTATAACACTGACTACATCAAGAAAACTCTGGATGTGAAGTCCATTCACTTTGACTCCGCCTGGGTGCCTTATACCAATTTCTCCCCCATTTATGAGGGTAAATGCGGTATGAGCGGCGACCGGGTAGAAGGCAAAATCATTTATGAAACCCAGTCCACGCATAAACTGCTGGCGGCGTTTTCACAGGCATCCATGATTCATGTTAAAGGCGACATTAACGAAGAAACCTTTAACGAAGCCTACATGATGCATACCACCACCTCTCCGCACTACGGTATCGTTGCGTCAACTGAAACCGCAGCGGCGATGATGAAAGGTAATGCGGGTAAACGTCTGATTAACGGTTCTATTGAACGTGCGATTAAATTCCGTAAAGAAATTAAGCGCCTGAAAAGCGAATCCGACGGCTGGTTCTTTGACGTATGGCAGCCGGAACATATCGATGGGGCTGAGTGCTGGCCGCTGCGTTCAGATAGCGCATGGCATGGCTTCAAAAATATCGATAATGAACACATGTACCTCGACCCGATCAAAGTCACTATCCTGACTCCGGGGATGAAGAAAGACGGTACGATGGATGAATTCGGTATTCCGGCAAGTCTGGTCGCCAAATATCTCGATGAACGTGGCATCATCGTAGAAAAAACCGGCCCGTACAACCTGCTGTTCCTGTTCAGCATTGGTATCGACAAAACCAAAGCTCTGAGCCTGCTGCGCGCGCTCACTGAATTTAAACGCGCCTTTGACCTGAACCTGCGCGTCAAAAACATTCTGCCGGCACTGTACCGCGAAGCACCTGAGTTTTATGAAAATATGCGAATCCAGGAACTGGCGCAGAATATTCATAAACTGGTCGAACACCATAATCTGCCGGACTTAATGTACCGCGCGTTTGAAGTGCTGCCGACAATGGTGATGACGCCGTATACTGCGTTCCAGAAAGAGCTGCATGGCGAAACGGAAGAGGTATATCTTGAAGAGATGGTTGGACGCGTCAACGCCAACATGATCCTTCCTTACCCTCCGGGAGTGCCGCTGGTGATGCCTGGTGAAATGATCACCGAGGAAAGCCGTCCGGTACTGGAATTCCTGCAAATGCTGTGCGAAATCGGCGCTCACTACCCGGGCTTCGAAACCGATATCCACGGCGCCTATGGACGTTACACCGTTAAGGTGCTGAAAGAAAATACGAAATAAGTACCAAAGGGAAGTGGCTTGCCACTTCCCTTTTTCACGCAGCAAGGAGACTTTATGAAAACACCCTCACAACCGCGCGCGATTTTTTACATCGTGGCGATTCAAATTTGGGAATACTTCAGCTTTTACGGCATGCGTGCCTTACTCATCCTTTATCTTACCCACCAGCTTGGTTTTAATGACAGCCACGCGATCAACCTCTTCAGCGCCTACGCCTCTTTAGTTTACGTTACCCCTATTCTTGGCGGCTGGCTTGCCGACCGCCTGCTTGGCAACCGCGTGGCGGTTATCACCGGCGCCTTATTGATGACGCTGGGTCATGTGGTATTAGGCTTAGAATCTGATTCAACGCTGAGTTTATATGTGGCGCTGGCCATTATTATCTGCGGCTATGGCTTGTTTAAATCCAATATTAGCTGTCTGCTGGGCGAACTTTACGCACCTGATGACAACCGCCGCGACGGGGGATTCTCGCTGCTTTACGCCGCCGGAAATATTGGTTCGATAGCCGCGCCGATCGCCTGTGGTCTGGCGGCGCAGTGGTACGGCTGGCATGTCGGCTTTGCGCTGGCGGGCGTGGGAATGTTCATCGGCCTGCTCATCTTTTTAAGCGGTCATCGTCACTTTCAGCAGACGCGCGGTGTTAATCGCCCCGCGCTGCGGGCGGTTAAATTCGCCCTTCCAACCTGGGGCTGGCTGGTATTAATGCTGTGTATCGCGCCGGTATTCTTCACCCTCCTGCTGGAAAATAACTGGTCTGGCTATGTGCTGGCCATTGTCTGCGTCTTCGCGGCGCAACTTATCGCCCGTATTATGGTTAAATTTCCCGAACACCGTCGCGCCTTGTGGCAAATCGTACTGTTAATGATCATCGGCACTCTCTTCTGGGTTCTGGCGCAGCAGGGCGGAAGTTCGATCAGTTTATTCATCGACCGTTTTGTCAACCGCCACTGGCTGCACATGACCGTCCCCACCGCGTTGTTCCAGTCGGTCAATGCGATTGCGGTGATGGCGGCGGGCGTGATGCTGGCGTGGCTGAGCAGCCCGAAAGAGAGCGCCCGCTCGGTACTGCGCGTCTGGCTTAAATTTGCCGTGGGGCTGGTATTAATGGGCGGCGGTTTTATGCTACTGGCGCTAAACGCGCATCAGGCCCGGTTAGACGGGCAGGCATCAATGGGAATGATGATCGCAGGGCTGGCGCTGATGGGCTTTGCGGAGCTGTTTATTGATCCGGTAGCGATGGCGCAAATTACCCGTCTCAATCTGCCGGGCGTCACAGGCGTACTGACCGGTATCTATATGCTGGCGACCGGCGCGGTCGCTAACTGGCTGGCTGGCGTCGTCGCGCAACAAACCACGGAATCGCAAATTAGTGATACGGCGGTAGCCGCCTACGGACACTTTTTCTCGCAAATGGGCGAGTGGACGCTAAGTTGCGTGGCGCTGATCGTCGCCATTGTCAGCCTGAGATGGCTTTGCACTCGAACCACGCCGGCGCTACCGCAGGGCGATTAAACAGTGGTTCGCTGCCCACAGGGAGGAGATGGGCAGCGAATCGGCACATCAGATAGCCGCGTCGTCTTCTTCACCAGTACGGATACGAATAACGCGGGCGACGTCAAAGACAAAAATCTTACCATCGCCGATTTTCCCCGTCTGCGCGGTACGAATGATGGTGTCAACACAGGTATCCACGATGTCGTCAGGCACAACGATTTCAATTTTTACCTTCGGCAGAAAATCCACCATATATTCCGCGCCGCGATACAGCTCGGTGTGGCCTTTTTGACGGCCAAAGCCTTTGACTTCAGTTACCGTCATCCCGGTAATACCTACCTCGGCCAGCGCTTCACGGACATCGTCCAGTTTGAAGGGTTTAATAATCGCATCAATCTTTTTCATGCTATTCCTTGAAAAGGTCGCCTGTGTTTTGATCGGTTAAACGTAACATATTTCGCACTACTTTACGGCATGAAAACTACTCTTTGAAATCATTCGCATCCAGTTCATGACGGGAGAGTAGCTTGTAGAATTCCGTGCGGTTGCGCCCCGCCATCCTTGCCGCGTGCGTCACGTTACCTTTGGTAATTTGCAGTAACTTGCGCAGATAGTTCAGTTCAAATTGGTTTCGCGCTTCGGCAAAGGTTGGCAGCGCGGTGTTTTCGCCTTCCAGCGCCTGCTCGACCAACGCATCGCTGATCACCGGCGAAGAGGTTAACGCCACGCATTGTTCAATGACGTTGACCAGTTGGCGCACGTTGCCCGGCCAGCTTGCCGTCATCAGCCGCTTCATCGCGTCGGTAGAAAAGGCGCGGACAAATGGTTTATGCCGTTGTGCCGATTGTCTGAGCAGATGATTAGCCAGCAGCGGAATATCCTCGGTACGCTCGGCCAGCGCCGGAATTTTCAGGCTAACTACATTCAGCCGGTAGTACAAATCTTCACGAAATTCGCCCCGCGCCATCGCCTTCGGCAGATCGCGGTGCGTCGCAGAAATAATTCGCACGTCGATATCGATATCGCGATTGCTGCCCAGCGGCCTGACTTTGCGCTCCTGTAACACCCGCAGCAGCTTCACCTGTAACGGCGCGGGCATATCGCCAATTTCATCCAGAAACAGCGTGCCGCCTTCCGCCGCCTGGAACAACCCTTCACGATTGCTCACCGCGCCGGTAAAAGCGCCGCGCGCATGGCCGAATAATTCGGACTCCAGCAACTGTTCCGGCAACGCGCCGCAGTTAATGGCGACAAAGGGCTTGTTACTGCGCGGGCTGGCGTTATGAATGGCCTGTGCAAAAATCTCTTTCCCGGTGCCGCTTTGTCCGTTAATCAGCACGCTGACATCCGACTGTGCAACCATGCGCGCCTGTTCAAGCAGTCGCAGCATCAGCGGGCTACGAGTAACGATAGATTTGCGCCAGCTATCGTCCGTCGCGGGAGCGGACTGCTCCAGCGCTTCATCTATTGCTTTATATAACGCGTCTCTGTCGATCGGCTTCGTCAAAAAGCTGAATACGCCCTTCTGGGTAGCGGCCACCGCATCCGGAATGGAACCATGCGCCGTCAGAATGATAACCGGCATTCCCGGCTGTACTTTCTGAATTTCTGTGAACAGTTGCATACCGTCCATTTCATCCATGCGCAGGTCGCTTATTACCAGATCTACTTTTTCCCGATGCAGTACCCGTAGTCCTTCCTGGCCGCTCTCGGCGGTAACCACGCTGTATCCTTCGCTGGTCAGGCGCATACCGAGTAATTTCAGTAATCCGGGATCGTCATCGACCAGCAGTAGGTGCGCCGGTTTACGGCTTATCATGGCGTTACCTCATCTTGTGACGGCGACGGCGCCGCGCCATCTTCAGAGGTCGCGGGTTTGTCATTCGTATGCGGCGTCTCGGCGTTGTAATTCCCTGCCGGTTTCCGTGTCGAAAGCTGGCGCTCAATATCGGTTAAACTCTCCAGCTTACGGGTGGTAAGATCGAACTGCGTTTGCAAGGCCTGTTGCTGCTGGCGCAGCGCATCCAGCTCACTATCTGACGTTTGCTGGAGTTTGCTATAGCGCTGACGTTCGGCAGAAAGGGCTAATTGCAGCGCCTGACCGTCATGCCAGATTTGGTAAACGGGCCGTACCTGAGCCGGTATTTGCGCGCTTAACGCCTCCAGACGGGATACCATGGCGCGACGCTCCGGCGGCGTAATTTTTGCATCCGCCAGTAAGATCCCGCGCCTGAAGGCATTCTGCCAGTTATCATCCGTCAACGCACGCGCCTCTGCGCGCGACTGAACCGGCATCAAACGATCGGCGCAGTCAATCGCGCGTAGCCAGTACAGCGGATTCGTCTCCACCGTCTGCCCGCGTAGCGACCAGATATCCGCGCACGCCGTCGGGAGATAATCCGCCAGTTGATAATGGGGGAGCTTGTCCTGCGCTGCGCTATCGGGCAGTTGCTGTGCGGCGTGGGGAACACATGCGGTCAGCGCCAGACACGATATGCCCACCGGTATTCCCCACCGCAAAAGGCATCGTTTAATAGTTTGGACTAAAACGTGTGACATACTCACCAGGCTTAAATTCATATTAGTGTTTGTCAGATATAGGGAGAGGCAGCGAGATGCGAAAACAGACTTCTTGCGCGTTGTCATCCACCAGTCGGATCTCTCCCTGCATTCGACGAATACAATCTCTGGCGATACTCAGCCCTAGCCCACTGCCTTTTACTGCCCCTTTTCGCTGGTGGCTTCCCTGGAAAAAAGGCTCAAAAATCATTTCTCTTTCCGTTTGCGGAATCGGCTCACCGCTATTAATCACATCGATATAAACCGTGGAGCCCTGAGAGCGACTACGGATATAAATGTTACCGGATTCAGCGCCGTAGTGCACCGCGTTGGAATAGAGATTATCCAGCACGCTCATCAGCAACATTGGCTCTGCCATGCAGCGCTCGGCCTCCAGGTCGACATCGGTATGCATCATTTTAGCGCGGGCAGGTAAACTGTGGGCGGAAACCACCATATCCACAAGCGGCGCGATATCAACCGCTTCCAGCTCTGTGGCACTGTCCACCAGTTTCCGGTTGTAATCAAGCAATTGCTCAATCAATTTTTGTAAATTACGACTGCTGACATCCAGAATATCGACTACCTCTTTTTGCTCCGGCGTCAGCGGCCCAACCACCTGATCGGCCAGCAGCTCTGTCCCCTCGCGCATACTGGCCAGCGGGGTTTTCAGCTCATGAGACAGGTGACGTAGAAACTGATGCCGCTGGGATTCCAGCCACGCCAGGCGCTCACTCAGCCAGATAATGCGCTGCCCCACCGATCGTAATTCACGCGGACCGGTAAAGGTGACGGTATTCCCCAAAGAACGGCCCTCGCCCAGGCGATTAATCATCCGTTCAATTCCTTTCACCGGCCCGATAATCATGCGGGTAAAAAGTAGCACCATCGCCAGACTCACCAGAAATAGCACCAGCGCCTGCCAGCCGAAAAATTGTCCGCGCTCGGCGATTTCTTGTTGTAACTGCTGCCCGCGCGAGTAAACGACAGTACGCGTCGCCTGCACCATTTCCGTATTGGCATTGGCAAAAGCCTCCAGACGCGCGGCGGCCGCCGCTTCCGGGCCGCTATCTTTACACTGTAATTGTGCCAGCGCGTTTAAATCCTGGCGTAACGCCTGATACAGCTTATCATCCGGCAAGACACCGGCATGGGCGTCCAGCATATCGCTATAGCGCTTACGCTGGCTTTGATACACCTTCGCCAGCGTCGAATCGTCAAGCACGCAATACTGTCGGTAACTTCGCTCCATCTCCAGCGCGACGTTGGTCATCGCCTCACTACGCCGGGCGTCAATAAGCGTGCTGCGGTTAGTCACCGCGGCCTGATCGCTTAACGCGTTAAGACTTTGCCACGCCTGCCAGGCCAGAACCAGCAACGGCAGCAAGATTAGCAAAAAGGCCAGCATGACCAATTGTCGTAAAGATCGGGGGAAAACAGACCAGCGCTTCAACGTATCGCTCACATAAAAGAAGAATAAAAAAGATGCTAACCGAGGGGAGCGCCAGATACAACAAAGCCGGGTTAAACCCGGCTTTGTTGCGGAATAAGGCGGTGCCTAACTCGACGTTTCGCCCGGAGGTTGATAAAGCTACGCTATTATCAGAAGTTGGACGGCAGGCACCTTGTTGTGCGTCATTCGAAGTTTATGTAGCGCGTCCCTAAGGGGCTGACATAAGAAGGTGAATGAGCCACTGATTACTATTATGCAGTAACTGTGCCAGGTTGCAAAACAATTCATTAATTTGATGATTTTAATGTGTTTTATAACCTGTCCGTATCCTGATGCTGGCGGGCAAAATTTCAGCAACGTGTCGCCAAGAAGCGACACTAAAAACCATCATCTTAATATCATTCAAAAAACAATGAGTTAAGTGTCACCCTTTAGCGACACTACGTGTATGGTGATGTCGGGGTTTCACGACACCACCAAAATACCGGACAGCGACGCCTGGAACTACCCTAACTGCTTACGCGCATTACGGAAGATACGCATCCACGGACTATCCTCCCCCCAGTTTTCCGGGTGCCAGGAGTTGGCGACGGTGCGGAATACGCGTTCCGGATGCGGCATCATAATCGTCACCCGACCATTTTCGGTCGTCACCGCCGTGATACCGTTCGGCGAACCGTTCGGGTTAGCAGGGTAACGTTCGGTCACGTGACCGAAATTATCCACGTAGCGCAGGGCGACCAGGCCTTTGCCCTCAAGCGCCGCAAGATGCGCATCGTCACGCACCTCAACGCGCCCTTCCCCATGAGAAACCGCAATCGGCATCTGTGAGCCTACCATTCCTTGCAGCAGCAGCGATGGGCTTTGCGTCACTTCCACCAGACTGAAGCGGGCTTCAAAGCGGTCAGAATGGTTACGTACAAAACGCGGCCACAGTTCGCTGCCCGGGATCAGCTCGCGCAGATTCGACATCATCTGGCAACCATTGCACACCCCAAGCGCCAGCGTTTGCGGACGATGGAAGAAGGTTTCAAACTCGTCACGAACGCGATGGTTAAACAGAATGGATTTCGCCCAGCCTTCACCCGCCCCCAGCACGTCGCCGTAGGAAAAGCCGCCGCAAGCCACCAGCGCGTGGAAGTTACCCAGACCGATGCGACCGCCCAGCAGGTCGCTCATATGGACGTCAATAGCGTCAAAGCCCGCGCGATGGAACGCCGCCGCCATCTCCACGTGAGAGTTCACCCCCTGTTCGCGCAGTACAGCGACTTTCGGTCGTGCGCCTGTCGCAATGTACGGCGCGGCGATATCTTCATTAATGTCAAACGACAGCTTCACGTTGAGGCCCGGATCGGCATCATTCGCTTTCGCCTCATGTTCCTGGTCGGCACATTGCGGATTGTCGCGCAGACGCTGCATCTGCCATGTGGTTTCCGCCCACCAGACACGCAGCGTAGTGCGGCTTTCGCTGAATACCGTCTGGTCATTAGCGGTAATCACAAAGCGATCGCCTGCCAGGGCCTGACCAAGGTAGTGGACGCAGTCAGCAAGGCCGTACTGCGCCAACAGCGCTTCGACCGCGTCTCTGTCTTCAGCGCGTACCTGAATCACGCCGCCCAGCTCCTCGTTGAACAGTGCGGCCAGATGGTCATCGCCCAGCGCGGCGATATTGACCTGCACGCCGCAGTGGCCGGCAAATGCCATCTCGGCCAGCGTCACCAGCAGACCGCCGTCGGAACGGTCGTGCCAGGCCAGCAGTTTACGCGCAGCGACCAGCGCCTGCATGGCGTCATAGAAGCCTTTCAGTTGCGCGACGTCACGCACGTCCGCGGGTTTGTCGCCAAGCTGACGATAGACCTGCGCCAGCGCCGTTGCGCCCAGCGCGTTGTGGCCTTTGCCAAGATCGATCAGCAGCAAGGCGTTATCTTCCGTTGAAAGCTGCGGCGTAAGGGTATGACGCACGTCTTCCACGCGGGCAAAGGCGGAAATCACCAGCGACAGCGGCGAGGTCATTTCGCGCTGTTCGTTGCCTTCCTGCCAGCGAGTTTTCATCGACATCGAATCTTTACCCACCGGAATGGTCAGGCCAAGCTGCGGACAGAGTTCCTCTCCCACCGCTTTAACCGCGTCATACAAACCGGCATCTTCGCCAGGATGACCGGCTGCCGCCATCCAGTTAGCGGAAAGTTTGATGCGCTTGATATCGCCAATCTGCGTCGCGGCGATGTTGGTCAACGCTTCGCCGACGGCCAGGCGGGCGGAGGCGGCAAAGTCCAGCAGCGCCACCGGCGCACGCTCGCCAATCGACATCGCTTCGCCGTAGTAGCTGTCGAGGCTGGCGGTAGTGACCGCGCAGTTAGCCACCGGGACCTGCCACGGGCCGACCATCTGATCACGCGCCACCATACCGGTGACGGTACGGTCGCCAATAGTGACAAGGAAGGTTTTTTCCGCCACGGTCGGCAGATGCAGAACACGATTTACCGCGTCGGCAATCGTGATATCCGCGCGGTTCAGCGCGTCGCCTTTCGCCTTCAATGTTTGCACATCGCGGGTCATTTTCGGCGTTTTACCCAGCAGGACATCCAGCGGCAGGTCGATCGGCTGATTGTCGAAATGGTTATCATGCAACGAGAGATGCTGTTCTTCGGTAGCGTCGCCAATGACCGCATACGGCGCGCGTTCGCGCTTACACAGTTCATCGAACAGCGGCAACTGGTCAGCCGCCACCGCCAGTACATAGCGCTCCTGGGATTCGTTACACCAGATTTCCAGCGGGCTCATGCCCGGCTCGTCGCTAAGAATGTCGCGCAGTTCGAACTTCCCGCCGCGCCCGCCGTCGCTAACCAGCTCCGGCATCGCATTGGAGAGACCGCCCGCCCCCACATCATGGATAAACAGAATCGGGTTGGCGTCGCCCAACTGCCAGCAGCGATCGATCACCTCCTGGCAGCGGCGTTCCATTTCCGGGTTATCACGCTGAACAGAGGCAAAATCAAGATCCGCATCAGACTGGCCGGAAGCCATTGATGATGCCGCGCCGCCGCCGAGACCGATATTCATCGCCGGACCGCCGAGGACAATCAGCTTCGCGCCTACGACGATCTCGCCTTTCTGCACGTGATCGGCGCGGATATTACCGATCCCACCCGCCAGCATGACAGGCTTGTGATAACCACGCAGTTCTTCACCGTTGTGGCTTTTCACTTTCTCTTCATAAGTGCGGAAGTAGCCGGTCAACGCCGGGCGACCAAATTCGTTGTTAAACGCCGCGCCGCCCAGCGGGCCTTCGGTCATGATATCCAGCGCGGTGACAATACGTTCCGGCTTGCCAAAATCCTCTTCCCACGGCTGTTCAAAACCCGGGATACGCAGGTTAGAGACTGAAAAACCCACCAGACCGGCTTTTGGTTTCGCACCGCGCCCGGTGGCGCCTTCATCACGAATTTCGCCACCGGAACCGGTCGCCGCCCCTGGCCACGGAGAGATGGCGGTTGGGTGATTATGCGTTTCGACCTTCATCAGAATGTGCGCGGGCTCCTGATGAAAATCGTAACGGCCGGTATTGTGGTCGGCAAAGTAGCGCCCCACCGCAGATCCTTCCATCACCGCGGCATTGTCTTTATAGGCGGATAGCACATAGTCCGGCGTGGTTTCGAAGGTGTTTTTAATCATTTTAAACAGCGATTTCGGCTGCGGTTTACCGTCGATAATCCAGTCGGCATTAAAAATCTTATGGCGGCAGTGCTCGGAGTTTGCCTGGGCGAACATGTACAGTTCGATATCGTTCGGGTTGCGCCCCAGTTTGGTAAACGCCTCCTGCAAATAATCAATTTCATCCTCCGCCAGCGCCAGACCGAGACGCAGGTTGGCGTCAATCAGCGCCTGGCGGCCTTCTCCCAGCAGATCGACACTGGAAACCGGCGCAGGCTGATGGTGGATAAACAATTTTTCCGCATCGGTTAAAGAAGAAAACACCGTCTCCATCATGCGGTCGTGCAGCTCTGCGGCAACTTGTCGCCACTGTTCCGCCGTCAACGTCGAAGCCTCGATATAGTACGCTACGCCGCGCTCCAGACGATCAACCTGTTGCAAGCCGCAGTTGTGAGCGATATCCGTTGCTTTCGAAGACCAGGGGGAGATAGTGCCAGGACGCGGCGTGACCAACAGGAGTTTACCCACCGGCCTATGACTGCTAAGCGCCGGGCCGTATTGCAGCAGACGGGTAAGCTGCGCCTGCTCGCTATCATTTAACGGGGCGTTCAGGTCAGCAAAATGGACATACTCAGCGTATATATTGTGGACCTGGAGGTTGGCAGCCTGAAAGCGCGCCAGCAGTTTATTGATACGGAATGCAGACAGTGCAGGCGAACCACGCAGAATTTCCATCATAAGTCTCTCGTCTTCTAAGCTTCGGTGTGCGCAAGGGGGGAAACGGGCGTCATTATAAAGAATCTGACGCGCCGACGAAACCGTTTGCGTAGAAATAAAATCACCGCATTTTCTTGTCATACGGTGCGGCTATCGTTGCGAATAAGTTGCCAACTGGCGCATTGTTACGCAAAATGCCGCTCATTGATGACTTATCTATTGCAGCAAAACATCTTCTTCAGCCCGAGGCAACGCACGATTCAGAGAATTAACTAATTGAAAAAATTAAAGATTAATTATCTGTTCATCGGCATATTGACGCTGCTGCTGGCAGCAGCCCTTTGGCCCTCTATCCCCTGGTTCGGTAAAACCGAAAACCATGTCGCCGCGATTCAAGCCCGGGGGGTATTGCGCGTCAGCACGATCGACTCGCCATTAACCTATTCCGTTATCAACGGTAAAAAATATGGCCTGGACTATGAACTGGCACAGCAGTTCGCCAACTATCTCGGCGTAAAGCTGAAAGTGACGGTACGCCAGAATATCAGCCAGTTGTTTGACGATCTGGATAACGGCAATGCCGACCTGCTCGCGGCAGGGCTGGTCTACGACAGCGCGCGCGTTAAAAACTATCAGCCCGGTCCCATGTATTACTCGGTTTCGCAACAGCTTGTCTACCGGGTCGGACAATATCGCCCACGTTCGCTGGCGACCGTTAACGAGAATCAGCTTACCATTGCGCCGGGGCACGTCGTGGTCAATGATTTACAGCGTTTAAAAGAGACAAAGTTTCCCGACCTGAGCTGGAAGGTGGATGATAAAAAAGGCTCGACGACGCTGCTGGAAGAGGTCATCAGCGGCAAACTGGATTACACTATCGCCGATTCAGTGGCGATCAGTCTGTTTCAGCGCGTCCATCCCGAACTGGCCGTAGCGCTGGACGTCACGGATGAACAGCCCGTGACCTGGTTTAGCCGACTGGACGACGATAATACGCTCTCCGCTGCGCTGCTCGATTTTTTCAATTCGATCAATGAAGATGGTTCTCTGGCGCGGATTGAAGAGAAATATCTGGGGCATGGCGATGATTTCGACTACGTTGACACCCGCTCTTTCCTGCGAGCGGTGGATAACGTCCTGCCGGAGCTGGAACCGTTATTTAAAAAATATGCCAAAGAGATAGACTGGCGTCTGTTGGCGGCGATTTCTTATCAGGAATCGCACTGGGACCCGCTGGCGACCTCGCCAACCGGCGTGCGCGGCCTGATGATGCTGACTAAAAATACTGCCCAAAGTCTGGGGTTGACCGATCGTACCGATGCGGAGCAAAGCATAAGCGGCGGCGCTCGCTATCTTGAAGATATGATGGCTAAAGTTCCCGAAACCGTTCCGGAAGACGAGCGTATCTGGTTTGCTTTAGCCGCCTACAATATGGGTTATGCGCACATGCTCGACGCCAGATCGCTAACGGTAAAAACCAAAGGCAATCCGGATAGCTGGACCGATGTGAAGCAACGTTTGCCGCTATTAAGCCAAAAACCGTATTACAGTAAGTTAACCTACGGTTACGCGCGCGGACATGAGGCTTATGCTTATGTGGAAAATATCCGTAAATACCAGATAAGTTTGGTGGGGTATTTGCAGGAAAAAGAAAAGCAGGAAGCGGAAGCCATGAAACTGGCGCAGGATTATCCGGCGGTATCCCCGGAGGAGCTGAATAAAGCGCCCTTCCCCTTCCTTTCGTTTTTATCGCAGTCATCAGGCTACCTGACGCATTCGCCGTCTTTACTGTTTACACCGCAGAAGAAAGAAGAAAAATAGCGCGGTGGTCTTATTGGATGGCGACGCGCAACGTCTTATCCGGCATTGCGTTATGCTGCTGGCCCCGTGCCTTCCGCGCGGGCGGCTTTCTTCAGGGCTTTAATTTCCTGACGACGCATACGGAAAAAATCACTGAGCAGCGTCGCACATTCATCGCGCAGCACCCCTTCAATAATGTCGACCCGGTGATTCATTCCCGGATGGTGCAGCACATCAATTAGCGATCCGGCCGCGCCGGTTTTTGCATCGCGCGCGCCAAAGACAACGCGTCCAATGCGGCTATGCACCATAGCGCCTGCGCACATCACACAGGGTTCCAGCGTGACATACAGCGTGGCATCCAGTAACCGGTAATTCTGCAATACCAGACCGCCCTGACGCAGCGCCATTATTTCAGCATGCGCAGTAGGATCGTGGCGGCCAATGGGCCGATTCCAGCCTTCGCCAATGACGCGATGGTTATGCACCAATACCGCGCCAACCGGGACCTCTCGTTCGTCCCAGGCGCGTTTCGCCAGCGTCAGCGCATGGCGCATCCAGTATTCGTGATCTAATTCGACATCAGACAAAGAGGTAACTCCGGTAATGAAAGCGGGCGGCATTATACACAGACGCTATGCTTTTCACTATTCGAGCTGCTGTAACTCGCCGTGCGGCGTCACCCGCCAGCGATGCTGGCAAAAATAAAGCAGCGGGTTATCCTGTTTGCTGTCGCTGTAGCCGCTATAAAGACGCAGCGGCGTACCGATTTTACGTTCCAGTTGCGCGACTTTTTCATGGCCCAGACAGCGCACGGTCAATACCCAGCCGCCATACCGTCGCGCCATCTGGCTGGCGATGAGGTTAACGCGCGGCAGCCACGGCGTATCAAAATAGACTTGCTCTACCAATGATTGCGGAGAACCGGTAATAAGCCAGATATCCGCGTCAGAGCTCAATAGATAGGTGGTCAGACGCTCCTGTACAACCGGAAACGCCGTGACGTTAGCGCGAAACCAACGGACAAAATCCGCCTGATGCGCCTGCAAACGCGTTTCGCTATGGCCAAAAGTACAGCCCCACAACAACAGACTCATCGGCCAGCGGGCCGCACGCCCTTTTACCAGTAAACCAATACCGATAATGGGCAACAGCGGCAGTACGAGCAGCGCATTTAACGGCTGACGGCGCAGCAAATAACGCAGAAAACTGCCGAACATATCCTGTTGATGTAACGTTCCATCCAAATCAAAAAAGACGACACGACGCTCGTGGCTGACCAAACCTTACTCCTCTGGATCGTTGAACCCCAGCAGCCAGGTAAAAATAAACCCGGCAATTACCGCTATTAAATAGCCTAACAGATAGAACAGGACTTTTCCGGCAACAATTGTTAATGCCAGAGGTAAACCGGAAATGCCAAAGGTAATTACCGTCGCCACTTTCCAGTAACTGATCAACGCCCCACCTACCGCGCCGCCAAGGCAAGCGCCAATAAATGGCTTACCCAATGGAAGCGTGACGCCAAAAATCAGCGGCTCGCCAATCCCCAGCAGTCCGACCGGAAGCGCGCCTTTAATCACCTTTTTGAGTCGCGCATTGTGGGTTTTCATCAGTACGGCAATGGCCGCTCCTATCTGACCAACGCCCGCCATCGCCAGGATAGGAAACAACGCGTTATAGCCGTGCGCTTGCACCAGCTCCACATGAATAGGCACCAGCCCCTGATGCAATCCGGTCAGTACCAACGGCAGGAAGGTTCCGGCTAACACCGCGCCCACCAGAAAACCCCCGCTTACGATTGCCCAGGACGCGCCGTGAGCGATAGCGTCTGAAATCCAGCCGCCAAGCGGTTGCAGCGCGACAATCGCTACCGCACCGGTGATAATAGTCGTCAATAAAGGGTTAAGAATTAACTCCAGCGACCCCGGCAACAGCTTACGGAACTGGCGCTCAATCCAGCACATTAACGCCACCACCAGCAGGACGGCAATGACGCCGCCCCGTCCCGGCTGAAGCGCCTCGCCAAAGAGCGTAATCTGCGCCAATTGCGGGCTGGAAAGTATCCCCGCCATCACGCCGCCTAACGCCTGCGATCCGCCAAAGACTTTTGCGGTATTGACGCCAACCAGAATGTTCATGATAGCGAACACCGCGCTACCAAATATCCCCATCAGGCCCAGCAGGTTAGGGTAATGGACGGCAACATCGCCAACAATATCCGGACGTTTAAGAATGTTGATAATGCCGGTAATCAAGCCGGATGCGATAAAGGCGGGGATAAGCGGAATAAAAACATTCGCCAGCTTACGCAACGCATCGCTCATCGGTGCTTTATACTTCGCTTTCGCCTCGGATTTGGTACGCGCCATAGCGTCTATACCCGGTTTTACACCGCCTGCGGCAATCTGCACGCGCATCGCATCGACCACCTGCGCAGCCTTCCCCGGTCCAACGATCAGCTGATGTTGCTCCCCTTGCTTTACGTATCCACTGACGCCAGGCAACGCTTTTAAGCGTGGAATATCCAGTTGGCTATCATCCTGTACCTCCACTCTGACTCGCGTCATACAGTTTTCCAGGCGCAGAATATTTTGCTCTCCGCCTATACCACGTAAAATATCGCTGGCGAGCGCTGCCGTCTTATCCATACACACCTTTTTAGTGTTCTAACGCCGCTCTTAAAAAGCCCTGATGAACGGCGAGTTTTCCCCTGGCGGCCTCGGCATCCAGTCCCGTAAGCGCCATCAGAATGGCGGGCTTAACCTCAAAATCGGTCTGTTTCAACAATGTTTCCGCCTCCTCACGACCTATCCCGGTCACTTCAACGACCATCCGACATGCGCGATCGACCAGTTTGACATTGGTGGCTTTCATATCCACCATCAGGTTTTGATAGACCTTGCCGAACTTCACCATCGCGCCGGTAGAAATCATATTGAGCACCATTTTCTGCGCGGTGCCGGATTTCAGCCGCGTAGAGCCGGTAAGCGCTTCGGGCCCGACAACTGGCGAAATAGCGATATCAGCCTCCCGCGCAACAGGCGAATCTGGATTACAGGAGACGGCCACGGTAGTACAACCGGACTGTCGCGCATAGCGCAGACCGCCAATCACATAGGGTGTACGACCCGACGCCGCAAGCCCCACCACCAGATCTTGTTCTTGCAGATTTAGCGCGACAAGATCGTCTTCGCCTGCCTGTTGGCTGTCTTCCGCGCCTTCGACTGCTTTCAGCAACGCGCCCGGCCCGCCGGCAATCAGCCCGACGACCAGACCGTGCGGAACGCCAAACGTCGGGGGGCATTCTGAGGCATCCAGTACGCCAAGCCGACCGCTGGTGCCCGCGCCCATGTATATGATACGTCCGCCAGACTTCAGCGCCGCCGCTGCGGCATCCACCGCACGTGCAACGTCAGGCAGAGTGGCTTTTACTGCTTCTGCTACCAGCGTATCCTGTTCATTAAAACGCTTAACTAGTTCAGGGGTAGGCAACGCATCCAGATCCATCGTTTGCGGGTTACGGGTTTCAGACACTAACGTACCAAGATTCATTTTTGTCCCTCTGGAATTTTTAATTCATAATAAGCGCCCATAATGGAATAGAATATTCCCCCAGGCGAGTGAAATTTTGTTTTGTCGTCGCCATCACGTTTTCGCAGGAGCCGCCCATGAACTGTTTGATTCGTATTCGCCAGCGTTATCCGGATCTCGCGCAGAGCGACAAGAAACTGGCAGATTATCTCCTCGCACAACCGGATACGGCGCGGCATCTGAGCTCGCAGCAACTGGCGGCCGAAGCGGGCGTCAGCCAGTCCAGCGTAGTCAAGTTCGCGCAAAAACTGGGGTTTAAAGGGTTTCCGGCGTTGAAACTGGCTATCAGCGAAGCGTTAGCCAGCAATCCTAATCCGCATTCCGTTCCCGTTCATAACCAGATTCGCGGCGACGATCCGATGCGCCTGGTCGGAGAAAAATTAATTAAGGAGAATGTGGCGGCGATGCACGCCACGCTGGACGTTAACAGCGAAGAAAAACTGTTAGAAAGCGTCGTGATGCTGCGCCACGCCCGACGTATTGTGATCACCGGGATTGGCGCCTCTGGACTGGTGGCGCAAAATTTTGTCTGGAAGCTACTGAAGATTGGCGTTAACGCGGTGGTTGAGCGCGATATGCACGCACTGCTGGCGACGGTGCAGGCAATGGCGCCGGAGGATCTGCTGCTGGCGATCTCTCATTCCGGGGAGCGGCGAGAGCTGAACCTGGCGGCGGACGAAACATTACGCACAGGCGCGAAGATCCTGGCCATTACCGGTTTTTCTCCCAACGCCTTGCAACAGCGCGCCACCCGCTGCCTGTATACGATTGCTGAAGAGCAGGCGACGCGTAGCGCCGCTATCTCCTCGACACATGCGCAAATGATGTTGGCCGACTTACTGTTTATGGCGCTGGTACAGCAGGATTTAGAGCGGGCACCGGAGCGTATTCGCCATAGCGAGGCGCTGGTAAAAAAACTGGTTTGAGTAAAGAATGCGCGTATAATGCCCGCCCGGTTTGTGATGTTTTGAGAGTTTCCTGATGGCCCTGTTAATCACCAAAAAATGTATCAATTGCGATATGTGCGAGCCCGAATGCCCGAATGAGGCGATTTCAATGGGCGACAGCATTTACGAGATTAACAGCGACAAATGCACCGAGTGTGTAGGTCATTACGAAACGCCAACCTGCCAGAAAGTCTGCCCGATCCCCAATACGATTTTGCAAGATCCCGCCCATGTCGAAACCGAAGAGCAGTTGTGGGATAAGTTTGTCCTGATGCATCATGCAGATAAACTCCAGGCCGAATAAGGCGTTTACGGCGCAACAATGCCTGATGGCGCTACGCTTATCAGGCCGACAAAATATCGGCACGTAGGTCGGATAAGGCGCTTACGCCGCCATCTGGCAACACAAAACAACCCTGCCCGGCAAATCTAACTTTCCAGAATGACCGTAGCGCAGGCGTAATGGCGCTCATCGGCCAGCGTGACATGCATATGCGCCACACCAAGTTTTTCCGCCAGCGTTAACGCCTCTCCCCACAGCCGCAGACGTGGTTTTCCCAACTCATCGTTAAACACTTCGAACTGATTAAACGCCAGACCGTTGCGGATACCGGTGCCAAAAGCTTTCGCTGCCGCCTCTTTGACCGCAAAACGCTTGGCGAGAAAACGCACCGGCTGCTGATGCGTCTCCCAAATAGCCCACTCGTTGTCGCTGAGCACACGCCTTGCCAGACGTTCGCCGGAGCGGGAGATCACTGCCTCAATGCGGGCAATCTCTACAATGTCCGTTCCCAGGCCAAGAATCGCCATTAGCTGCGCGCTTCCAGCATCAAACGTTTCATTTCAGCCACCGCCTCTTTCAGACCCGTCATCACCGCCCGACCAATAATGGCATGACCGATATTGAGTTCGTGCATTTCCGGCAGCGCGGCAATAGCTTTGACGTTATGGTAGGTCAGGCCATGACCCGCATTCACTTTTAGCCCCAGGCGGGCCGCCAGGGTCGCGGCGCTGGCAATACGCGCCAGCTCTTTTGCCTGTTTCGCATCGGTTTCTGCGTTAGCATAGCAACCGGTATGGATTTCGATAAACGGCGCGCCCACTTCCGCCGCCGCATTGATTTGCGCTTCATCAGCATCAATAAAGAGCGAAACCTGGATGCCAGCGGCCGCCAGACGCGCACAGGCATCGCGCATTTTATCGCGCTGTCCGGCCACATCCAGGCCGCCTTCGGTGGTGACTTCCTGGCGTTTTTCCGGCACCAGACAACAGAAATGCGGCCTGGTTTCTACGGCGATCGCCAGCATCTCTTCGGTCACCGCCATCTCCAGATTCATGCGCGTATGCAGCGTCTGACGCAGAATGCGCACATCGCGGTCAGTAATGTGGCGACGATCTTCACGCAGGTGTACGGTAATGCCGTCCGCGCCTGCCTGTTCAGCAATAAACGCCGCCTGTACCGGGTCCGGATAGTCGGTGCCGCGCGCGTTACGTAACGTGGCGATGTGGTCAATATTAACGCCTAAGAGTAATTCAGCCATGACAATCCTCGTTAATCTTTCTTCGTTTTTACTGTGCGTTTGGGCATAAATTGCCGGAACAGCTCCCGGCTTTTTAACGGTTTTCCCCCAAGATACGGCTTTAACGCCATACGGGTAAAGCGTTTCGCGGCACGCAGAGTATCTACATCCGGAAATTCCCGCGCCTCCAGTGCTTTCAGGTGCCGTCCGGTAAAGGTGTTGTTATCAATGACGACGCTGGCGATAAACCCCTTTTCTTCGCGATAGCGGTAGGTCATGGTGTCATCCACCCGCTCGTCGCTCCCCGCACAGTGGGTGAAATTGACGCCATAACCCAGATGTCCCAGCAACGCCAGTTCAAAACGTCGCAACGCCGGTTCAGGCGAGCCAGTGGTTCCCGCCAGCGCCTGAATACAGTTCAGATAATCAAAAAAAAGTTCGGAGAAGCGCGTTTCATATTCCAGTACGCGAGAGAGGAGTTCGTTGATATACAGGCCGCTATAGAGCGTAATACCGCTTAACGGCAGCGCCAGAGAAACCGCCTCGGCGCTGCGCAGGGTTTTCACCTCGCCGCGTCCGCTGTAGCGTAGCAATAACGGCGTAAAAGGCTGCAACGCGCCTTTCAGATTGGAACGTTTAGATCGCGCGCCTTTGGCGACAAGGCGCACGCGCCCCGATTCTTCCGTGAAGACGTCCAGCATCAGGCTGGTTTCGCTCCAGGGGCGACTGTGCAGAACAAATGCGCGCTGCCACCCTTCCACGCAGTGTTAACTCACAGATCGTCTACGTAACCGAGACTGCGCAGAGCGCGTTCGTCGTCGGCCCAGCCGGATTTCACTTTCACCCACAGTTCCAGGTGTACCGGCGCTTCGAACATCTCCTGCATGTCTTTACGCGCTTCAATACCAATGGTTTTGATTTTGGCGCCTTTGTTGCCAATCACCATCTTCTTCTGCCCTTCACGCTCGACGAGGATCAGCCCATTGATATCATAGCCGCCGCGTTCGTTGGTAACAAAACGCTCAATCTCAACGGTAACGGAATACGGCAGCTCGGCGCCGAGAAAACGCATCAGCTTTTCACGGATGATTTCAGACGCCATAAAGCGCTGAGAGCGATCGGTGATGTAATCTTCCGGGAAGTGGTGAATAGCTTCCGGTAAATGTTTACGCACGATACCGGCAATGGTATCGACGTTCATACCAGTTTCAGCAGAGATCGGCACGATATCAAGAAAGTTCATCTGGCTTCCCAGGAACTGGAGGTGCGGCAGCAAATCGGCTTTTTCCTGCACGTTATCCACCTTGTTAACGGCGAGAATAACCGGCGCTTTGCCGTCGCGCAGTTTGTTCAGGACCATCTCGTCGTCCGGAGTCCAACGGGTGCCTTCCACAACGAAAATCACCAGCTCAACGTCGCCAATCGAACTGCTCGCCGCCTTATTCATCAAACGGTTAATGGCGCGCTTTTCTTCCATATGCAGCCCCGGGGTATCGACATAGATTGCCTGATACGGGCCTTCGGTATGAATACCGACAATGCGGTGACGCGTGGTCTGCGCTTTACGGGAAGTGATCGAAATCTTCTGCCCAAGCAGTTTGTTCAGCAAAGTGGATTTGCCAACGTTTGGACGTCCGACGATGGCAATAAATCCGCAGTAAGTTTTGTCGGTGCTCATTCCAACTCCAGTTTTTTCAGCGCCTGTTCGGCGGCAGCCTGCTCCGCCTTACGACGGCTGGAACCCGTGCCAACCACCGGTTCACTCAGGCCGCTGACCTGGCAGTGGATAGTAAATTCCTGATCGTGCGCCTCGCCGCGTACCTGCACAACCAGGTAAGATGGCAGCGGCAAATGGCGACCCTGCAAATACTCCTGCAAGCGCGTTTTCGGATCTTTTTGTTTATCGCCCGGGCTTATCTCATCCAGACGGGTTTTATACCAGTTAAGGATTAACTGCTCGACGGTCTGGATATTGCTATCGAGAAATACTCCGCCGATTAACGCTTCAACGGTGTCCGCCAGAATAGACTCACGGCGGAATCCACCGCTTTTTAATTCGCCCGGCCCTAAACGCAGGCACTCGCCTAAATCAAATTCACGGGCTAATTCCGCCAGCGTATTACCACGCACCAACGTGGCGCGCATACGGCTCATATCTCCCTCATCCACCCGTGGAAAACGGTGATAAAGCGCGTTAGCGATAACGAAGCTCAAGATTGAGTCGCCTAAAAACTCCAGACGTTCGTTATGTTTACTGCTGGCGCTGCGGTGAGTTAATGCCTGCTGCAACAGCTCCTGATGATTAAAAGTGTAGCCCAGCTTCCGTTGAAGCCGATTAATTACGATGGGGTTCATGCGATACCAATAAATGAATGCGTCAACAATCCAGCACACGAAACAGACCTGATACACGTCATCTGCCCTGCCGCATCGCTGCAGCGGAAAGAGGGTTGTCTATAACCAACGCTGTTTCGTGTGCCGTGGCGGCCAAACGGCGCCAACCTAAAACTTCGGAGGAATATTCTATACACAACGACAGGGGATGTCGTTAGTCTGAGGGAATTTATCCAGGAAATAATTCACGCTGCCGCTAAAAAGACGACAGCGTGAACGATCATTTCGCCACAGTTAGTGAATACCGCCGATACGACTCAGGCGTACGCCTGTCGGCCACTCCCCTTCCTGCTTGTCAAAACTCATCCAGATAGCAACCGCTTTACCGACCAGATTCGCTTCCGGAACAAATCCCCAGTAACGGCTATCCGCGCTGTTATCGCGGTTATCGCCCATCATGAAATATTGTCCCGGCGGTACAACCCAGGTCGCCAGCGGTTGTCCTGGCTGTTGGTAATACATGCCCAACTGATCCTGGGCTATCGGCACCATCAGGATGCGGTGCGTCACATCGCCCAGCGTCTCTTTACGTTCGGTCAGACGAATGCCGTTTTCTTTCGTCTCGTTTAGCGGAACCTCAAAGAAACCGCTGGTCGCTTCTCCGCCGTTACGGCGGGCAAAGGTCTGTACAAAATCGCTCGGCTCAACGTTAGAGTAGGTAACCGGCAGCGCATTTTCGCACGCCTGACCGGAGCTACAGCCAGGCTGAATCGTCACCTCTTTCGCAACCGGATCATAAGTGATTTTATCGCCCGGCAAACCGACTGCGCGTTTGATGTAATCTAACTTAGGATCTTCTGGATATTTAAATACCACAATATCCCCGCGCTTTGGATGACCGGTTTCAATCAGGGTTTTCTGGTAGATCGGATCTTTAATGCCATAGGCAAATTTTTCCACCAGAATAAAATCGCCGATAAGCAATGTCGGCATCATCGAACCTGACGGAATCTGAAAGGGTTCATAAAGAAATGAACGAACGATCAGCACAATTGCCAGAACCGGGAAAACCGATGCCCCTGTCTCCAGCCAGCCCGGCTTAGGCGCCACTTTATTGAGCGTAGCGTTATCCAGCGCATCTCCCGACGCCGTTTGCGCGGCAGCCTGACGCGCCCGACGTTTTGGCGCGAAAACAAACTTATCAACGCACCATAAAATGCCCGTCACCAGTGTGGCTATCACCAGAATCAGGGCAAACATGTTCGCCATGCCAACTCCTTAGGGATTATTTATTGTCTTTACCGACATGCAGAATGGCGAGGAACGCTTCCTGAGGTAGCTCGACATTACCGATCTGCTTCATGCGTTTCTTACCTTCTTTCTGTTTCTGCAGCAGTTTTTTCTTACGACTGATATCGCCGCCGTAGCACTTCGCCAGCACGTTTTTACGTAACTGTTTTACCGTCGAACGGGCAATAATATGCGTACCAATCGCCGCCTGTATCGCGATATCAAACTGCTGGCGCGGAATCAAATCTTTCATCTTCTCCACCAGCTCGCGACCGCGGCTTTGCGAGTTATCGCGGTGCGTGATCAGCGCCAGAGCATCGACACGCTCGTTGTTGATTAACACATCAACACGCACCATGTCGGAAGCCTGGAAGCGCTTGAAGTTATAATCCAGAGACGCATAGCCGCGCGACGTTGATTTCAGGCGATCAAAGAAGTCGAGCACCACTTCCGCCATCGGAATTTCATAGGTCAACGCCACCTGGTTACCGTGGTACACCATGTTAGTTTGTACGCCGCGTTTCTCAATACACAGCGTAATAACGTTACCTAAATAGGCTTGTGGTAACAGCATATGACACTCGGCGATAGGCTCGCGCAGTTCATAAATGTTATTCAACGGCGGCAGCTTGGAGGGGCTATCAACATAGATAGTCTCTTTCGCCGTCGTTTCTACTTCATAAACCACGGTCGGCGCAGTGGTGATCAGATCCAGATCGTATTCGCGTTCCAGACGCTCCTGAATGATCTCCATGTGCAGCAGACCGAGGAAACCGCAGCGGAAACCAAAACCCAGCGCCGTGGAGCTTTCCGGTTCATAAAACAGTGAGGCGTCGTTCAGGCTCAACTTGCCGAGCGCATCGCGGAAACTTTCATAGTCGTCGGAGCTGACCGGGAACAGACCTGCGTAGACCTGCGGTTTCACCTTCTTAAAGCCCGGTAACGCCTTTTCCGCTGGGTTACGCGCTGAGGTTAAGGTATCGCCAACCGGCGCGCCGAGGATATCTTTAATGGCGCAGACCAGCCAGCCTACTTCGCCGCACTTCAGCTCAGTACGATCAACCTGTTTCGGCGTGAAGATCCCCAGGCGGTCAGCGTTGTAGGTCTGCCCGGTGCTCATCACTTTAATTTTGTCGCCCTTACGCATCGTGCCATTTTTAATACGCACCAGCGATACCACGCCCAGGTAGTTATCGAACCAGGAGTCAATAATCAGCGCCTGTAGCGGGCCGTCCGGATCGCCTTGCGGCGGCGGGATATCGCGTACCAGGCGTTCCAGAACATCCGTCACGCCGACACCCGTTTTGGCGGAGCAGCGTACCGCATCCGTCGCATCGATACCGACAATGTCTTCAATTTCTTCCGCCACACGCTCCGGATCGGCGGCCGGAAGGTCAATCTTGTTAAGCACCGGCACCACTTCAAGATCCATTTCC
This sequence comes from Salmonella enterica subsp. diarizonae, assembly GCF_008692785.1. Lineage (GTDB taxonomy): Bacteria > Pseudomonadota > Gammaproteobacteria > Enterobacterales > Enterobacteriaceae > Salmonella > Salmonella diarizonae. The sequence goes on along the minus strand of NZ_VXJV01000007.1, from coordinate 18,222 downwards.
ATCGCGGTGTAGCAGTTCGCCAACGTTTGCGCTTCTACGCCCTGGCCAGCATCCACCACCAGCAGCGCGCCCTCGCAGGCTGCCAACGAACGGGAAACTTCATAGGAAAAGTCAACGTGTCCCGGCGTGTCGATAAAGTTCAGTTGATAAGTTTCACCATCAGACGCTTTAAAATCCAGCGTCACACTCTGGGCTTTAATAGTAATACCGCGCTCACGCTCAAGATCCATCGAATCAAGTACCTGAGCTTCCATTTCACGGTCAGACAGGCCACCGCAGATCTGGATAATACGGTCAGACAGCGTCGATTTACCGTGGTCAATGTGAGCAATGATCGAAAAGTTACGTATGTTCTTCATAGAGATAAATTATTATGCCTTACGCCTGGTTGACCAGACTTTGAGGTCGCTGTTCTGAGCTTAATGTCTGTTTTAACTGAAACGCCGCATTCTACACTACAACGCTAAGGCGAGGAAATGTTCATAGTGTAAGGAGAGCGAGAACTGGAAAACGCCTCGCTTTTTTCCTGTAAAACACCGCAACGCAGGAAAAGCTCATGCTTATCGGGACAACAACCCAACGCGGCAGGTGTACCGTTGGGCAAAACGTTTACTGGCGCGTTTCGATTGAGGTAGTTTCGACGCGAACAAGGTCAGGCGGGAGGGCAACGTTTAAAATCACCGGCTGCCAGGCGTCGCGCTCCGCCAGTTTTCGGGAATAGCCGCGGGCAACCAGAAAACCGCCCACGCCGCCCAGCACGGCCCCGCTTAATGCGGCAAGGTCAGATCCAAACAGCATCTGAAAAAGCGCCGCACAAAGAAATAGCCCCGCTAAAGGCGACATATAGACCAGCAACGCCGAACCTAAAAGGCTTTTTTCGGCGATACCCAACTCGACTTTCTGCCCCGGCGCCAGCGGCTCCGCGCTTGGCACAACAATGGTATGCGTGGTTTGCGGCCCTAATTTATTCAGTACGCGACTGCCGCATCCCGCACGGGAGGCGCAGTTGCTGCACGACGCTTTAACGTCGCAGCTCACCACCGCCTGACCATTCTGCCAGGAAACAACGGTTGCCCACTCTTTGATCATTGTACTGCCCTGAACTTGATACTGTCGGCAATGCGCTTCGCCGTTTGCGGCGGAAGCTCGCCGACAATGGTGATTTCCGCGTTGTCGCGAACGCTGCTATAAACCGTTCGGCGTCCGGTACGCAGCATCTGATCGCTGCTGTTTTGCGTAGCCCGGTTCACATTGACGGAAAAGCTAAACAGACCGTCAGAATAAAGCCGCGATTCGATAGGCAGGTTATCCATCGTCGGCAACGGACGACGGCTACTGGAGACTTCGCTAAAGCCTTGCGGCACCCAGGATGGACTCCAGTTAAACTTCGTTTTTTCGCCACCGGGAACAGAAAGCAGCGGCGGAAGATTCGCCTTCGCCAGCGCCTGCATAGTGCTGCCGATATCCTGGCTCACCGTGAACGCAATAACGCGGAACTGCTCCAGCGTCTCGCCATCGCGATCCAGCAGATCAACGCGCATCGGCAGTTTGGTGTCCATGTCCATCCAGACGATATAGCTGTAACGCGTACCATCGCGCGCCACAACGCGGATAACTTCGCACAATCTGTCTGCGATACGGGTGCGTCCTACGGAAATAAAGTCGTAGTAAGGCGCCAGACGCTTGAAGTCGGTGTAAATCAGGGAAGGCAGAGAATCGACAATATAATCACCGTTCAGGGTGAACGGCTCAAGGCCCGGTTCAAAATAACTGATTTCATTACCACGCTGTACGACCTCCCGGCGGGGACCGTCCAACTGTAACAATTGCGCAAGCGGGCGACTATCCAGGCGTGCGTGTCGATAACGCAGAGATTCAACGCCTTGTTTCGTGATGCTGACGAATGACAGCTCGTAATTCAGTGACTGGCTGGCGATGTTCATCTGCTGCAATAACGCCCCGGACGCAGGGTCGGCCGAGGCGTTTACTGAGAAGAACAGGCTAGCCGCCACAAGGGACATGGCAAACCAAAGTTGCTTCATTACTGCGATTGCGTTCCTAAAGTTTGGATTCCTGGCACCTGTACCGCGGCTTGCTGGGTTTGCGCCTGCTCAAACTGAAGCTGTTCGGAGTGCAGTCGGCGTTGCAGTTCATAGTCCTGCAACATGGCATTAATGCGACGACGCTGCTCCTGTACCTGCTGTTGCTGACTGCCGACAGGCGCTGCTTCAGAAGGCACTCCCAGACTTACCGGGCTGGCTTTCCCCATCATAGGCAGGGTATTGAAAACCGGCGTTTCAGGTTGCTGGGATGTTTCAGATTGCCCATTATAGTGCTGGACGCCAACGATAACTGCAAGTGAAACGCACGCCGCCACTCCCATTTGGGTAAGCTGCGCCGCCCACGGACGCACTTTTTTCCAGAACGGCATTTTCTGCCATTGCTGCGGAGCGGGTTGGGCCTCAGGGATTAATGGCGACACCTGACGTACTGGCTCGTTTTCAATAGCGGCCATCACGCGAGCGGATATATCGAAATGGAGAACGTCAGGCGTATCCCCCCGCATTGAATCGCGGATCAGGTGATAACTCTCCCATGTTTTCTGCATTTCCGGGTCGTGCGTAAGCGCTTTGAGCAGCTCACTGTCCAACGTTTCGCCATCCATCAAAGCGGAAAGTTTTTCTTTCTGCATGCCTAATACCTTTTCCAGTATCCCGCTATCGTCAACGCCTGATAAGCGGTTGAACTTTATTATCAATAGCTTCCCGCGCCCGGAAGATACGTGAACGCACCGTCCCCACCGGACAATCCATGATAGCCGCTATCTCTTCATAGCTCAGGCCATCCAGCTCCCGTAAGGTGATTGCCATACGTAAATCTTCCGGGAGGGACTCAATAGTTCGGAAAACTATCTGTCTCAGTTCTTCTGACAACATTAAGTTCTCAGGGTTCGAAATTTCTTTCAGCGCGCCGCCGCTTTCAAAGTTTTCTGCGTCAATCGCGTCTACATCACTGGAAGGCGGACGACGCCCCTGAGCAACCAGGTAGTTCTTCGCGGTATTGACCGCAATGCGATACAACCAGGTATAAAAAGCGCTATCTCCCCGGAAAGAATCCAGCGCGCGATAGGCCTTAATAAATGATTCCTGTACGACATCGGGAACGTCGCCCGATGGCACATAGCGGGAAACCAGACTCGCCACTTTATGCTGGTAGCGCACTACCAGTAAGTTAAAGGCTTTCTGATCTCCCTTCTGGACCCGTTCAACCAGGACCTGGTCCGTTAACTGCTCGCTCATCCGAGGTAATGTCTCCCCAAACCAAATTTCCACGCGCTTTCGAAACGCCACTCCATAAGCCGCACTATGAGCAAGCAACAGGTTAGAGTGTCTATGTTTCGTAAAGTTCCGTTACGCATTTGTTTTTGTTTGTCATGTTGTAGACAGGTCTTATCTTCCATTATAAGTCTACAGATACTGAACAACGCACTATCTGTACAGAAATGCCTATTTCGTCGTTTGCAGAGTAACCTAACAGCATCTTTATTTCACTACAAAATCTGATGCTAACATCCTGCCCTACAAAATATTTTTTGCCGTTTATCTCTCGCCGTATTTTTATTTTATGTTTAATAAGCACAACATCAGCGAAATCATAACGTGCTTTTTAGCGCCATATAGTGCTAATCTACCGCAACAATGTTTAGTAAATTAAACAAAGGCCATAATGACAACTCCTGAACTGTCCTGTGATGTGTTAATTATCGGCAGCGGCGCGGCCGGACTCTCGCTGGCGCTGCGTCTGGCTGAAAAACATAAGGTTATCGTCCTGAGTAAAGGGCCGGTGAGCGAGGGCTCCACGTTTTATGCGCAGGGCGGTATTGCCGCCGTGTTTGATGAAACCGACAGTATTGCGTCGCATGTCGAAGATACGCTGATTGCCGGCGCCGGAATTTGCGATCGCCACGCGGTGGAGTTTGTCGCCAGCAACGCCCGCGCCTGCGTGCAGTGGCTTATCGATCAGGGCGTCCTGTTTGATACGCATGTCCAGCCAAACGGCAAGGAGAGCTATCATCTCACGCGTGAAGGCGGCCACAGTCATCGCCGTATCCTTCATGCCGCCGACGCTACCGGAAAGGAAGTCGAAACCACGCTGGTCAGTCGGGCGCAAAATCATCCTCATATTCAGGTGCTGGAACGCAGCAATGCCGTTGATTTAATTATCTCCGATAAAATTGGTCTGCCGGGGCCTCGCCGGGTCGTCGGCGCCTGGCTCTGGAATCGCAATAAAGAGTGGGTTGAAACCTGTCATGCTAAGTCGGTGGTGCTGGCGACCGGCGGCGCCTCAAAGGTTTATCAATACACCACTAACCCGGATATTTCCTCCGGCGACGGTATCGCGATGGCCTGGCGCGCGGGTTGCCGGGTCGCTAATCTGGAATTTAACCAGTTTCATCCGACCGCCCTTTATCATCCGCAGGCGCGTAATTTTCTCCTTACCGAAGCGCTGCGCGGCGAAGGCGCATACCTTAAACGTCCGGACGGTTCGCGGTTTATGCCGGACATTGACGAACGCGGCGAACTGGCGCCGCGCGATATTGTCGCCCGCGCTATTGACCATGAGATGAAACGACTCGGCGCAGACTGTATGTTTCTCGATATCAGCCACAAGCCTGAAGATTTTGTCCGCCAGCACTTCCCGATGATCTATGAGAAACTGTTCGATTTGGGGATGGATTTAACCAAAGAACCGATTCCCGTCGTTCCTGCCGCGCACTATACCTGCGGCGGCGTGGTCGTCGATGACTATGGTCGTACCGATGTAGACGGTTTATATGCCATTGGCGAAGTCAGTTACACCGGTCTGCACGGCGCTAACCGTATGGCGTCCAACTCGTTGCTGGAATGCTTAGTTTACGGCTGGTCCGCGGCAATGGATATCGACAGGCGAATGCCTTACGCCCACGGCGTTGATGTTCTTCCCGCCTGGGATGAAAGCCGCGTGGAGAACGCCGATGAACGGGTGGTGATTCAGCATAACTGGCATGAGCTGCGTCTGCTGATGTGGGACTATGTGGGTATTGTGCGCACGACGAAACGGCTGGAACGCGCCCTACGGCGTATTACCATGTTGCAACAAGAGATTGACGAGTATTACGCCAACTTTCGCGTCTCGAATAATTTACTGGAACTGCGTAATCTGGTGCAGGTGGCCGAATTGATTGTGCGTTGCGCGATGATGCGTAAAGAGAGCCGGGGGCTGCACTTTACGCTGGATTATCCGCACCAACTGGCTGAATCCGGCCCATCGATCCTTTCGCCGTTAACGTCTCACATAAACAGATAAAATGCCTGGGTCAACGCCGTATAACTTTCAGAATAATGCTGGTCTGACCCGCGAATCACTAATCTGTCGCTAAAGTACTCCCCGGCTTGCGGGGAGAATGCGAGCAGAACCCGGTGCGGCAAGCGCGCTTCGTTTTCCGCAACGTCAGTACGTAACCGCAAATGCCATCCCATGTTGAGCGCTTGCTGCGTAAAAACGTTGCCTATTTGTTCCGGCAATACGACGCAAAAAAAGCCGTCTTCGGTAATACAATCCGCTGCAATAGCCAATAACGTCTGGTGATCCAGCGTAGCGGTGTAACGCGCCTGCTCCCGCTGCGGCGTAGCGCATTCCACGCCGGGTTCGTAATAAGGCGGATTGCTGAGAATAAGATCAAAGCGTACCGTCTGACGAGGTGCCCAACGCTGAATATTGTCAGTATGCACCGTTATTCGATGCGACCAGGGAGAGTGAGCAACGTTTTCCTGTGCTTGCCTGGCAGCCCCGGCATCCAGCTCCACGGCGTCAATAGGCACATTGTCATCCGTCCGCTGCGCCAGCATTAACGCCAGCAGACCGCTTCCAGTACCGATATCCAGAATTCGCTTTACATCCGCGACCGGCGCCCACGCCCCGAGTAAAATACCGTCAGTTCCCACTTTCATCGCACACCGATCATGTGCAACAAAAAACTGTTTAAACGTAAATCCGTTACGACGAAGAACGGAGCCAGACTGAGACATGTAAAAACAACCTTGCGAAAAACGGCGACAGCGCCGGGTGAAAACAATACCTGAGAAGGGATATCCATACAAACAGATGAAGATTGCGGCCGTAACGTCTATAATCAGCGCCCCACACAGAGGTAGAACATGACTGTAACGACTTTTTCCGAACTTGAACTCGACGAAAGCCTGCTGGATGCCCTCCAGGATAAAGGTTTCACTCGCCCGACCGCCATTCAGGCTGCCGCCATTCCGCCTGCGCTCGATGGCCGTGATGTACTCGGTTCTGCGCCGACAGGCACCGGTAAAACGGCGGCATACCTGCTGCCGGCGTTGCAGCACCTGCTCGACTTTCCGCGTAAAAAATCAGGGCCGCCGCGCATTCTGATCCTGACGCCAACCCGCGAACTGGCAATGCAGGTTGCCGATCACGCTCGTGAACTGGCTAAGCATACTCATCTGGATATCGCCACGATTACCGGCGGCGTAGCCTATATGAACCATGCTGAAGTGTTTAGCGAAAACCAGGATATCGTGGTCGCCACGACGGGCCGTCTGCTGCAATATATAAAAGAAGAGAACTTCGACTGCCGGGCAGTTGAAACACTGATCCTTGACGAAGCTGACCGGATGCTGGACATGGGCTTCGCTCAGGATATTGAACATATCGCCGGCGAAACCCGTTGGCGTAAACAGACGATGCTGTTCTCCGCCACGCTGGAAGGCGATGCGATTAAAGATTTTGCCGAACGCCTGCTGGAAGATCCGGTTGAAGTTTCCGCCAATCCGTCAACCCGCGAGCGTAAGAAAATTCACCAGTGGTACTACCGTGCCGACAATTTCGAACATAAAGTTGCTCTGTTGAAGCACCTGCTAAAACAAGACAATGCAACCCGTTCTATCGTGTTTGTGCGTAAACGTGAACGCGTCCATGAACTGGCCGAAACGCTGCGTCTATCAGGGATCAACAATTGCTATCTTGAAGGCGAGATGGCGCAGATCAAACGTAACGAAGGTATTAAGCGTCTCACCGACGGTCGCGTTAACGTGCTGGTCGCAACCGACGTCGCTGCACGCGGGATTGATATTCCTGACGTAAGCCACGTCATTAACTTCGACATGCCGCGCAGTGGTGATACCTATCTGCATCGTATTGGTCGTACAGGCCGTGCTGGCCGCAAAGGCACGGCAATCTCGCTGGTAGAAGCCCACGACCATCTGCTGCTGCTGAAAATAGGTCGTTACATCGAAGAGCCGCTAAAAGCGCGCGTCATTGATGAACTTCGCCCGACCACGCGCGCCCCCAGCGAAAAGTTGACCGGCAAACCGTCGAAAAAAGTGCTGGCGAAACGCGCCGAGAAGAAAAAAGAGAAAGAAAAAGAGAAGCCGCGCGTGAAGAAACGTCACCGCGATACAAAAAATATCGGTAAGCGCCGCAAGCCAAGCGGTACGCAAATGCAGGAGCAATCCAGCGAAGAGTGATGATGATGCCGGGCTCTACCCGGCATTTTTTTCCCGATGAATCGACGTAAAAAAACGGAAGACGTATAAACGTCTTCCGTTTTTTACACCCCAAGCCGGTATAATTCGTGAATCTTACAGGCTTTCAGTAAAGGTACGAGCGATAACGTCGCGCTGCTGTTCCGGCGTCAGGGAGTTAAAACGCACCGCATAACCAGAAACACGAATAGTCAGCTGCGGGTATTTTTCCGGATGCTTAACCGCGTCTTCCAGCGTTTCACGACGCAGAACGTTAACGTTCAGATGCTGACCGCCTTCAACGCGCACTTCCGGTTTAACTTCCATCGGAATTTCACGGTATTCAATCTCGCCCAGTTTGCTGACAGCCACAACTTCATCTTCAGCAAAGCCGGATTTTGCAACGATGCAGCGCGCTTCGCCTTTTTCGCTGTCCAGCAGCCAGAAGGAATTCAGCAGGTCGTCGTTAGCGGCTTTAGTAATCTGGATACCTGTAATCATGTGATGCCTCCCCAGGCAAAATTATTTGATTTCGGTCGGCCTAATCCCGGCCAATTGGTAAAACCATTGTTGCTTGAGTGTATATATACCCTTCGATCACCCTTCATTCTTTGATTTAAATCAATAAAAACCACACCATAAAAAGGGCGATGGAGGGAATTTATTGTTTTACATCAACTTACACCATTCGGCTCTATAAACTTTTTACATAAATTTTCAACTATCTTTTGTAGGTAACGGTTTTTGTAGCACGCAGGATTTTGCACTGCAGAAAGAAGCAGTTAAGCTAAGGGAACTGGAAATTCGCAGGAGAGCGAGATGGCGACTGAGTTAACCTGGCACGATGTGCTGGCTGATGAGAAACAGCAACCTTACTTTATTAATACGCTTCATACCGTTGCTGGCGAGCGTCAGTCGGGGATCACGGTCTACCCGCCGCAAAAAGATGTGTTTAACGCCTTTCGCTTCACGGAACTGGGCGACGTTAAGGTGGTGATCCTGGGGCAAGATCCTTACCACGGCCCCGGCCAGGCGCATGGTCTGGCGTTTTCCGTACGTCCTGGAATCGCGCCCCCGCCGTCATTAGTGAATATGTACAAGGAGCTGGAAGCCTCCATTCCCGGCTTTGTTCGCCCCGCGCACGGTTATCTGGAAAGCTGGGCGCGCCAGGGCGTACTGTTACTGAATACGGTGCTCACGGTACGGGCAGGCCAGGCGCACTCTCATGCCAGCCTGGGGTGGGAAACCTTTACGGATAAAGTGATAAGCCTGATTAACCAACACCGCGAAGGCGTCGTCTTCCTGCTGTGGGGCTCGCACGCCCAGAAGAAAGGCGCGATTATTGATCCGCAGCGCCACCATATTCTGAAAGCCCCGCATCCCTCGCCGCTCTCTGCGCACCGCGGATTTTTTGGCTGCAATCATTTTGCGCTAACGAACCAATGGCTGGAACAACACGGCGAGAAAACTATCGACTGGACGCCAGTACTACCGACTGAGAGTGAATAACGCTGGCGGCTCGCCGTTTTATCGCCCGGATAACGGCGCGAAAGCGCCTTATCTGACCGGGCGGTGGAAGTACATAATTGGCCCGGCACGCGTTGCGCCACCGGGCTGTAGCCCTTACGCTTTATTCTGCCGCCACCACTCGGCGAGCAGCACGCCTGTCGCAACCGACACATTAAGGCTTTCCACGTTCCCCGTGCCGTTAATTTTTACACACAGATCATTGGGTTCGCGCGCCGCTTCCGGCAGGAAGTCATATTCACGGCCTAAGACCAGCACCATCTTTTCCGGCAGGGTCGTACTAAAGAGCGCCTGACCGCGATCGCTGGACGTCGTCACCACGGTGTACCCCGCCTGACGAAAATCATCCAGTACGTAAACAATGCTTTCACCAGTGATCGGCTGGACATGCTCTGCCCCGCCTTCCGCGGTACGAATCGCCGCGCCGGATTCCAGCAACGCCGCATCCTGTACCACCACGCCTTTCACGCCGAAGTGCGCGCAGCTACGCATCATGCCGCCCAGATTATGCGGGTTAGCGACATCTTCCAACGCCAGTACGCAGTCTTGATCCGCCGCCTGCTTTACCCATTGCTTAACGGTCGTACCGTTACGCTTTTTAATCAGGAAACATACGCCGCCGTGGTGCTCAGTCCCGGAAGCTTTTGCCAGTTCGGCTTCATCCACAACATGGTAGGCTTTACGATTCGCCGCCATCCAGCGAAGCGCCTCTTTAAAACGCGGCGTTACGCTTTGGATAAACCATGCGCGCACGATGGCGTCAGGACGGCTCTGGAATAGCGCCTGGCAGGCATTTTCGCCGTAGACGCGCGTCTCTTCCGCACGCTGGCGACGCAAAACTTCAGGGTCGATAAAACTTTTACCGCTAATACCGCCATGATCGACTTTTTCAGGCGCTTCATCGCCTGGCGCGCGGGACACAGTACGCCACGGCGATGTTTCATGTTTACGGTCACGGATCTGATTATTTCGCTCATCACGGGCAGGGCGACGTCCACCGTCAGTGCGAGACTTTGCTGGGCGGCCTCCCCCTTTCCCGGTACGCGGGTTATGGGTGCGTTTATCAGAGTCATCATCACTACGGACATACATCACTTTGACTTTGCCGCTTTTGTTTTTTAATTCATCGTTCATGCTTTTCTCCACCAGCGCTGCGCGAAGCGCGAAGATTACCCGATGTGCATCCGGTTAGCCATGATTTCGTTTAAAAGCCTGCGACTATTGTACTCATTGAATAAAACACATTGTTGTTTAGCACAAACTCCTCGATAATATGTAACATTATAGAAACATCTCGCGCGTAGCGGGACGTATTCAGAGGTTAGCTATGAACACCGTTTGTACCCATTGCCAGGCCATCAACCGCATCCCCGACGATCGGCTTCAGGATGCGGCAAAATGTGGACGCTGCGGTCATGAGTTGTTTGACGGAGAAGTCATTAATGCGACCGGCGAAACGCTGGACAAACTGTTGAAGGACGATCTTCCAGTGGTGATCGACTTTTGGGCGCCCTGGTGCGGCCCTTGCCGTAACTTTGCGCCTATCTTCGAGGATGTCGCAGAAGAGCGCAGCGGTAAAGTCCGTTTTGTCAAAGTGAATACCGAGGCGGAACGTGAACTTAGCGCCCGTTTCGGTATTCGCAGCATCCCGACGATTATGATCTTTAAACATGGACAGGTGGTCGATATGCTCAATGGCGCAGTACCTAAAGCGCCTTTTGACAACTGGCTGAACGAAGCACTGTAAACGCCATGGGGCGCATCTTGTGCCCCATTTTCACCTCTGCCACAATAGCGTTTTTCTCCACAAACGCTTTCTATGACCAATAACGCTGTCCTTCAGTTACGCGCCGAACGGCTTGCGCGCGCTACACGTCCTTTTCTTGCCAGAGGCAACCGGGTTCACCGCTGCCAGCGCTGCTTGCTGCCGCTAAAACGTTGCCTGTGTGATACGTTAACGCCTTCTCAGGCGAAAAGCCGTTTTTGTCTGGTCATGTTTGACACTGAACCGATGAAACCCAGCAATACCGGCCGACTGATAGCCGATATCTTGCCGGATACCGCGGCGTTTCAGTGGTCGCGTACCGAGCCGCCGCAGGCGTTGCTGGAGCTGGTACAGCATCCGGATTATCAGCCGATGGTGGTCTTTCCCGCGTCCTACGCCGACGAAGCGCGCGAGGTCATTTCCACCCCGCCCGCCGGGAAACCGCCGCTGTTTATCATGCTTGACGGCACCTGGCCCGAAGCACGTAAAATGTTTCGTAAAAGCCCTTATCTGGATCATCTGCCGGTAATTTCCGTCGATTTATCGCGTCTTTCAGCTTATCGTCTGCGTGAAATCCATGCCGAAGGGCAATATTGTACCGCCGAAGTCGCGATAGCGTTGTTAGATCTGGCGGGAGATACCGAGGCTGCAACCAGTTTAGGTGAACATTTCACCCGTTTTAAAACGCGCTATCTGGCAGGAAAAACGCAACATCCGGGAAACGTCACAGCAGAAAATAGCGAAAGCGTTTAAAATCATCCGGTCACTTCTGTGTAAGGGAAACCGGTATGAGCCAGCAAGGACTGGAAGCGCTACTGCGACCAAAATCGATCGCGGTGATTGGCGCATCAATGAAGCCCCACCGTGCGGGTTATCTGATGATGCGTAACTTGTTGGCGGGCGGATTCAATGGCCCCGTCCTTCCCGTGACGCCCGCCTGGAAAGCCGTTTTAGGCGTCATGGCCTGGCCGGATATCGCCAGTCTCCCTTTTACTCCCGATCTGGCTATTTTATGCACTAACGCCAGCCGTAACCTGGCGTTACTGGAGGCGCTTGGCGCGAAAGGTTGTAAAACGTGTATTATCCTTTCTGCTCCCACGTCGCAACATGAAGAACTTCTTGTCTGTGCCCGGCACTATAAAATGCGTCTGCTGGGTCCGAACAGTCTTGGGCTCCTCGCGCCGTGGCAAGGGCTGAATGCCAGCTTTTCTCCCGTCCCGATTAAGCAGGGCAAGCTCGCCTTTATTTCCCAGTCTGCCGCCGTTTCCAATACTATTCTTGACTGGGCGCAACAGCGTGAAATGGGCTTCTCCTACTTTATCGCGCTGGGCGATAGCCTGGATATTGATGTCGATGAACTGCTCGACTATCTGGCGCGCGACAGCAAGACCAGCGCGATTTTGCTCTATCTGGAACAGTTAAGTGACGCCCGCCGTTTTGTTTCCGCCGCCCGTAGCGCTTCACGTAACAAACCGATTCTGGTGATTAAAAGCGGCCGAAGCCCGGCAGCCCAGCGTTTACTTAATACCAGCGCGGGAATGGACCCGGCGTGGGATGCGGCCATCCAGCGCGCAGGCCTGCTACGAGTCCAGGATACGCACGAGCTTTTTTCCGCCGTCGAAACGCTCAGCCATATGCGTCCGCTACGCGGCGACAGACTGATGATCATCAGTAATGGCGCCGCGCCTGCCGCGCTGGCGTTAGATGAGTTGTGGTCGCGTAACGGCAAGCTAGCGACGTTGAGCGAAGAGACCTGCCTGCAACTACGGCAGGCGCTTCCCGCGCACATTGATATTGCCAATCCGCTAGATCTGTGTGATGACGCCAGCCGCGAACATTACGTCAAAACGCTGGATATCCTGCTCTCCAGTCAGGATTTTGACGCGCTTATGGTTATCCACTCTCCCAGCGCAGCCGCGCCGGGTACGGAAAGCGCCCATGCGCTGATCGAGACGATTAAGCGCCACCCCAGAGGCAGGTTTGTTACGCTGCTGACAAACTGGTGCGGCGAGTTCTCGTCTCAGGAAGCAAGACGGCTATTCAGCGAAGCCGGATTACCCACCTACCGTACGCCGGAAGGCACGATTACCGCTTTTATGCATATGGTGGAATACCGGCGTAATCAGAAGCAACTGCGGGAAACGCCAGCGCTGCCGAGTAACCTGACGTCCAATACCGCCGAAGCACATAATCTGTTACAGCAGGCGATTGCGGAAGGCGCCACCTCGTTGGATACCCATGAAGTACAGCCAATTTTACACGCCTATGGATTACATACCCTTCCCACCTGGATTGCCGGCGACAGCGCGGAAGCGGTGCATATCGCCGAACAGATAGGCTATCCGGTAGCCCTCAAGTTACGCTCGCCGGATATTCCGCATAAATCTGAAGTTCAGGGGGTTATGCTTTATTTGCGGACCGCGAATGAGGTGCAGCAGGCCGCCAACGCCATTTTCGATCGTGTAAAGATGGCCTGGCCGCAGGCGCGGATTCACGGTTTGCTGGTACAAAGCATGGCTAACCGCGCCGGAGCGCAGGAGCTTCGTGTGGTGGTCGAGCACGATCCGGTGTTTGGTCCTTTGATTATGTTGGGTGAAGGCGGCGTGGAGTGGCGTCCGGAAGAGCAGGCTGTCGTAGCACTGCCGCCGCTCAATATGAATCTGGCGCGCTATCTGGTGATTCAGGGCATTAAACAGCGGAAAATTCGCGCCCGCAGCGCGCTGCATCCGTTGGATATCGTCGGTTTAAGCCAGTTGCTGGTCCAGGTTTCAAACCTGATTGTCGACTGCCCGGAAATTCAGCGTCTGGATATCCATCCGCTGCTGGCTTCCGCCAGTGAGTTTACCGCGCTGGATGTAACGCTGGATATTGCCCCGTTTGATGGCGATAGCGAAAGTCGACTTGCGGTACGCCCCTATCCCCACCAGCTTGAAGAGTGGGTGGAGATGAAAAACGGCGATCGCTGTCTGTTTCGTCCGATCCTGCCGGAAGATGAGCCCCAACTGCGACAATTCATCGCTCAGGTCACTAAAGAGGATCTTTACTACCGTTATTTCAGCGAGATCAACGAATTTACCCACGAAGATTTAGCCAACATGACGCAGATCGACTACGATCGAGAAATGGCGTTTGTGGCTGTGCGACGGCTGGACAACGCTGAAGAGATCCTCGGCGTAACGCGTGCGATTTCCGATCCTGATAACATGGATGCTGAATTTGCCGTATTGGTGCGTTCAGATCTCAAAGGATTGGGCTTAGGACGCCGTTTAATGGAGAAATTGATTGCTTATACTCGCGATCACGGATTGAAGCGGCTGAACGGTATTACGATGCCGAACAATCGCGGCATGGTCGCGTTGGCCAGAAAACTGGGATTTCAGGTCGATATTCAGCTCGAAGAGGGCATCGTGGGATTAACGCTGAATCTGGCCAAATGTGATGAATCGTGAGTAATGTACTGGAAATGTTGACCACTTTAACGGGTACTGATGTTATTATTGCTCGCTTATGTCGTCTGCATAGCACAGAGGACCCTTCAATGAACAGAGAAGAAATGCACTGTGATGTTGTCAAAATTTAAGCGTAATAAACATCAACAACACCTTGCCCAACTCCCTAAGATTTCTCAGTCAGTTGATGATGTAGATTTCTTTTATACTCCTGCTACTTTTCGGGAGACACTGCTGGAGAAAATCGCCAGCGCGACGCAGCGTATTTGTATCGTTGCCCTGTATCTGGAACAGGACGATGGGGGTAAAGGTATACTCGACGCGCTCTATGCGGCTAAACGGCAGCGTCCTGAACTGGACGTGCGGGTGCTGGTCGACTGGCATCGCGCGCAGCGTGGGCGCATTGGCGCAGCGGCCTCGAATACCAATGCAGACTGGTATTGCCGGCTGGCGCAGGAAAACCCCGGCATTGATGTCCCGGTTTACGGCGTACCAATTAATACGCGAGAAGCGCTTGGCGTACTGCATTTTAAAGGGTTTATCATTGATGATAGCGTCCTGTACAGCGGCGCCAGTCTGAACGATGTCTATCTCCATCAGCATGACAAATATCGCTATGATCGCTACCAGCTCATTCGTAATCGGCAAATGGCAGACATCATGTTTGACTGGGTTACGCAAAATCTGATGAATGGTCGTGGTGTGAATCGTCTGGATAATACCCAGCGTCCGAAAAGCCCGGAGATTAAAAACGATATCCGCTTATACCGTCAGGAGCTGCGTGATGCGTCATATCATTTTCAGGGTGACGCTAATGACGAGCAACTCTCCGTTACGCCGCTGGTCGGGCTTGGAAAATCCAGTCTGCTGAACAAAACCATTTTCCATCTCATGCCCTGTGCGGAGCATAAGCTCACCATTTGTACCCCTTACTTCAATCTACCAGCGGTACTGGTGCGGAATATTATCCAGCTACTGCGCGACGGAAAGAAAGTCGAAATCATTGTTGGCGATAAAACCGCGAATGATTTTTACATTCCGGAAGATGAACCGTTCAAGATCATTGGCGCGCTGCCCTATCTCTATGAGATTAACCTGCGCCGCTTCCTGAGCCGTTTACAATATTACGTCAATACCGATCAGCTTGTGGTGCGTCTGTGGAAAGATGACGACAATACCTATCATCTGAAAGGGATGTGGGTAGATGATAAATGGATGCTACTCACCGGCAACAATTTGAATCCCCGCGCCTGGCGTCTGGATCTGGAAAACGCCATTCTGATCCACGATCCTAAGCAGGAACTTACCCCTCAGCGGGAAAAAGAGCTGGAACTTATCCGAACGCACACGACCATCGTAAAACATTATCGTGACCTGCAGAGCATTGCCGACTATCCGATAAAAGTGCGTAAATTGATTCGCCGCCTGCGCCGGATCCGCATCGACAGATTAATTAGCCGTATCCTGTAATCGAAGCCCCGTCCTGTACGGGGTTTCCTCTTAGGAGTGGACTGGTGCGCGTGTTGATTCCTTTTACTGTGTTGTTTCTCTCCGGGTGCAGCCATCTGGCTAACGACCACTGGAGCGGCCAGGATAAAGCCCAGCATTTTATGGCATCAGCGATGCTATCGGCAGCCGGTAATGAGTATGCGCGCCACCAGGGAGTAAGCCCTGACCGTAGCGCAGCGATAGGGCTGATGTTTTCTTTGAGTCTCGGAGCCTCAAAAGAACTCTGGGACAGCCGCCCGGAAGGAAGCGGCTGGAGCTGGAAAGATTTTGTCTGGGATGTCGCTGGCGCGACAACCGGTTACGCTATCTGGCAAATGGCGCAGTACTAAAGGCGCAAGCCCTTTCCTTTACGGTGCAACATCAGCGAAACCAGGAAAGCCAGAACGGCCATCGCGGTAACATACCAGAAGAACGAATTCTCCATACCGACAGATTTTAGCGACAGCGCGACATATTCCGCAGAGCCGCCAAACAATGCGTTTGCTACCGCATAAGATAAACCGACGCCCAGAGCGCGAACTTGCGCCGGAAACATCTCCGCTTTCAGGATCCCGCTAATCGAGGTATAGAAACTCACAATCAATAGCGCGCACATCACTAAAGCAAATGCGGCATAAGGCGACGTCACATTCTGCAACGCGGAGAGAATAGGAACGGTGAAAAGAGTCGCGAGCGCGCCAAAACATAGCATAGAGGTACGCCTGCCTATCTTATCGGATAACGCGCCAAATAACGGCTGCACCAACATGAAAACACACAGCGCGGCCGTCATAATGCCGCTGGCGACATTGGCATGCATACCTGCTGTATTTACCAGATATTTCTGCATATAGGTGGTGAAGGTGTAAAAGCACAGCGATCCTGCCGCGGTAAAACCAAGCACCATCAAAAAAGCTTTGCGATTACGCCACAAACCTTTCAACGAACCAGCTTCTTTTAACGCGCGAGTCTCATGCTTCGAGGTTTCATCCAGCTGGCGACGTAGCCATAACGCCACAACCGCCAGCACAGCACCCAGCGCAAAGGGAATACGCCATCCCCAGGCACGAAGTTCAGCATCCTCCAGAACCTGCTGCAAAATCACAACGACCAGCAATGCCAATAGTTGCCCACCAATAAGCGTAACATACTGAAATGAAGCGAAAAATCCCTTACGACCTTCAAGCGCAACTTCACTCATATATGTCGCGCTGGTCCCGTACTCCCCCCCTACCGAGAGCCCCTGAAATAATCTTGCAATAAGTAGCAGCGCCGGTGCCCAGGTGCCGATGGTATCGTAACCGGGTAAACAGGCAATCACCAGCGACCCCATGCACATCATGCACACCGAAATCAGCATTGAGGCTTTACGCCCGCGTCGATCGGCAATGCGTCCAAACAGCCAACCACCGATAGGCCGCATTAAAAAACCTGCGGCAAAGACACCTGCCGTTTGCAAAAGCTGAGTGGTGGTATTACCAGAAGGAAAGAAGATATGTGCAAAATAGAGCGAGCAGAAAGAGTAGACGTAGAAATCAAACCATTCCACTAAGTTTCCGGAGGATGCCCCCACGATAGCCCATATGCGTCGCCGCATCTCCGGAGCCTCAGCGTTGTTTTTATCTATACGCTGAATAATTTCTGCCATACTGTTCTCCTTGTTGCCAGGCTTGATCGGCCTTTTATTTTGGAGATTCAGATTACGCGAGACAAAAAAGTAAATAAAGTGTTAATTATTTGTTTGCTAATTTTTATCCCCACCGTGCCTGATGCTGGCGTTTCCGTTTCAGATAGTCTTCGTCCTGACGAATTTTATCCCACCAACCTTTGAAAACCGTTGCCGCCGCGGCCTTAATAGGATCATTACCCCGTGTATTCAGGCTGCCGTCTTCTGCATACTTTTTACCGCCTTTATAGTTAGCGTATCGCCTGGCGCGGGTATATCCCATCTGAATAAATTTACGCGCCATGTCCATACCAACGAAATCATCCTGTTGCCGGTAAGCTTCGAACAACTGGTAGATCTGTTCTGCGGATTTCATCGCCGATGTTTCATCTTTATAGCGCCAGAAAGGAAGAATTTCACTTTTGTAGGGTTCAACCAGTAGCACCCCCTGCTCGCCTCGTCCAACCTGATACAATTCAGGCTGCTGGCGGAAATCAATGCTGGAAAAGTCCTGCTGGTAGTTAAAAGGTTTGATAGCCAATGAAAATCCTCACTGCTTATATCAGCAAGTATAAAGGATAGTTCATCGTTAATGATCAGGAAGGTTTTGCCCGGTGATGGTGGCGCACAGACGCAAAAAAGCCTGTCCGTCAGGACAGGCTTCTTCACTGTTTGATGCCTGGCAGTTCCCTACTCTCGCATGGGGAGACCCCACACTACCATCGGCGCTACGGCGTTTCACTTCTGAGTTCGGCATGGGGTCAGGTGGGACCACCGCGCTACGGCCGCCAGGCAAAT
>NZ_VXJV01000006.1 GCF_008692785.1 Salmonella enterica subsp. diarizonae | reverse complement strand
GACATATAGTCAATATTATTGATCAACGTTCACACATCGGTGGTAACGCTTATGATGCCCGCGATGAGCAAACGGGTATCATGGTGCACGTTTATGGTCCTCATATTTTTCATACTGATAATGAAACAGTATGGGATTATGTGAATAAATATGCCGAGATGATGCCTTATATTAATAAGGTTAAAGCCACTGTAAACGGTCAGGTATTTTCTCTACCCATTAATCTTCATACCATAAATCAATTTTTTGGTGTCGCCTGCTCACCTGATGACGCCAGGAAATTACTGCTTCAAAAATGTGATCGCACCATTCTGGAACCACAGAATTTTGAACAACAGGCCTTGCGTTTCATTGGTGAAGAGTTATATGAAGCCTTTTTTAAAGGTTATACCATTAAACAATGGGGACTTCATCCTTCCGCGTTACCTGCTTCTGTATTGAAACGTATCCCTGTTCGCTTTAATTATGATGATAACTATTTCAATCATAAGTTTCAGGGAATACCAAAATTTGGTTATACACAAATGGTCAAGTCCATTGTCGAACACGAAAATATCACTGTTGAACTATGTCGCTCCTTCGCTCAGGAAATGCGGACAGATTATGATCATGTTTTTTTCAGTGGTGCGCTGGATGCCTTTTACTCCTGTCAATATGGCCGACTGGAATATCGTACATTAGACTTTAAAAAAATCCTTTGCCAGCAGGATTATCAAGGATGTGCAGTAATGAATTATTGTTCAATAGATATTCCTTATACTCGAATTACTGAGCACAAATATTTTTCTCCGTGGGAGAAACATGAAGCTTCAATATGTTATCAAGAATATAGCCGGGAATGTGAAGCTGATGATATACCTTACTATCCTGTCCGCAGAGCGGATAAAATGGATTTGCTGAATAAATATCTATCGCGTGCTAAAAAAGAAAAAAATATTACTTTCATTGGTCGTCTTGGCACTTATCGTTATCTCGATATGGACATCACGATAGCTGAAGCATTACAGACGGCGGACGTATACTTAACGTCGCTACATGAACAAAAAGAAATGCCAGCTTTTACAGTTTCTGTTTGATGAAGTGTACTGCGCTAATCGTCACTTTTAACCGTCTTGAAAAATTAAAAAAAAGCATGCGAGAGACGGTTGAGGCGGGATTTTCCTCCATTGTTATCGTTAATAATGGCTCAAGCGACGGCACCAGAGAATGGCTTTCTTCATTAAGTGAACCTGGCATCACTATACTTAATCTTAATAATAATCTTGGCGGTGCTGGCGGATTTAAAATCGGTAGTCAATATATATGCTCACATAGTAATGCCGATTGGGTATTTTTCTATGATGATGATGCTTATCCGGAAATTAATATTTTAAAACATTTTTCGCTATTAGATACATCAAGCTATCGTATATTTATGTCACAAGTTCAGGACACTGATGGGCGGTCTTGTCGGATGAATTTACCTTTTATCAGGGTTCCATCTACGGTGTTTGAGACTATTTATTATGCGATGCGTCCAGAGAAGTTTTCTCCAGCGAAAACTCAGGTTACTGATGTTCAAACTGTATCATTCGTTGGTATGGTTATTGATCGAAAGGTATTGAATAACCATCTTAACGATATCCATGATGAACTTTTCCTTTATTATGATGATTTTTTCTTTGGTTATAAATTAGTATTATCCGGACAGAAAATTCGTTACTCTCCAGAAATTAAATTTACCCATGATGTATCCATTCAGGGCAGATGTATCTGCCCTGAATGGAAAGTATATTATCTTTGTAGAAATTTGTTGCTGCTGAGAAAACTTTTACCCGTTCCCAGGATATTCAGTGTTCTTTCTGTAGTGCTACGTCTCTCTAAATACCTCGCCATTTTGCCATGGCAGCGTAAGAAATTGCTTTATCTATATTTTATCTGGCAAGGAATACTTCATGGACTTAAAGGTATTAGTGGGAAATATCATTAGCAGGACGAAGAGATGAAAAGGTTATGTTATTTTGTGAATTCAGACTGGTACTTTGATTTACATTGGATAGAACGTGCAATAGCGGCAAGGGATGCGGGATATGAAATTCATATCATAAGTCATTTTATTAGTGAAGAGATTATAAAAAAATTTAAAACGCTTGGTTTTATTTGTCACAATGTGTCTCTTGTTGCTCAGTCGTTTAATGTGTTTGTTTTTTTTAGAGGATTCTTTAATGCTCGGAAGATTATTAAAGAGATTAATCCTGACCTATTGCATTGTATTACACTCAAACCTTGCCTGATTGGTGGGTTTAGCGCCAGGAGACGTAATAGTCCAGTTGTTATCAGCTTTGTCGGCCTTGGTCGAATCTTTTTATATAATACATTGCTAATGAGAACATTGCGTGTATTAACCGTTTTGGTTTATAAATACATTGCTGGTAATAAGCGTGGTGTTTTTATTTTTGAACATGACAGGGATCGGCGAAAAATATCGCGTTTAGTAGGTATTGATTATCATAAAACTATCGTTATCGAAGGCGCTGGAATTAACCCTGATATTTATAAATTCTCTATAGAGAAAAAATATAAGATACCGATAGTCCTTTTTGCAAGTCGAATGTTATGGAGTAAAGGTCTTGGTGATCTCATTGAGGCAAAAAAGATCCTCAGACAAAAGAATATTCATTTTATCTTGAATGTTGCAGGTATTTTGGCCGAGGGAGATAAAGATGCTATCCCTCTGGAACTCATTCATCACTGGCATAATGAGGGGCTGATTAACTGGCTGGGACGTTCTTCGAATGTATATGAGCTTATCCAGAAATCGAATATCGTTGCATTACCATCTGTTTATCCTGAAGGGATTCCACGGCTTTTATTAGAGGCATCATCTGTAGGACGCGCATGTATTGCTTATGATACCGGCGGATGTGATAGCTTAATTATTCATAACTATAACGGATTGATTGTGAAAAGTAATTCAGCTCAGGAGTTAGCGGTAGAGTTAGAGTATTTGTTAAAAAATCCACAGATTCGCTTAGAGATGGGGATGAATGGAAGAAAACGTGTAAAGGAATTGTTTTCCAGCATATTAGTTATAAATAAGACATTGCAAATTTATAAAGACACTATTGGTTGCTAACGCCATAAAGTGCTTATAAAGCAGGTCAATGTATAGATAAATAGTATGTAAGTATTATAGAAAATAAATGATTTATATTTTCATATCGTTAAAGAATAAGTTCTTCAGGTAAAGGTGACACGGAAACAATGAATGATTTGAAAGAAGCTCTGGCCAGGCACCAACTTTGGATTTCTCTAGGTTGGAATGATGTCCTGGGACGATACCGGCGATCGGTATTAGGGCCTTTTTGGATAACGATTTCGATGGGGGTCACCATATCAGCGATGGGACCTCTTTACGGTTCGCTGTTCAGTTCTGGTTCCGAAAATTTTATCATGCATCTTACTTTAGGTATGATCTTTTGGGCCTTTCTATCAGCAACGATTAATGAGTCATGCGGAATATTTAATGAGTCCGCATCAATTATTAAGCAATCTGACCTTCCGTTATATTTATATATATTACGTGTTTTCTATCGGCAGTTTATGATTATGTTGCATAACTTTATCATAATACCTTTCGTGATTTTTTTTACCAATACATCGGTAAATCTTGATATTCTCCTTTTTATACCTGCAATTATAATAACATCCATCTCATTAATTTCTACAGGTATGATTCTCGCCATTTTTTGCACAAGATATCGTGATATGGGGCCGGTCGTTCAAAGTATAGTAACGTTGTGTTTTTTTATAACACCCATCATTTGGACATCGGAACAATTACCAGATGGAAGAAGGGAGTTTGTTGATTATAATATTTTTTATTACTTTATGGAGATGCTCAGGAAACCATTAATGGGAACTGTACCCGATGTAACCATATGGTTTTACACAATAATAACCTCTATTATTATGTTGATGGTCTCAGCCTTAGTGTTGACTAAATATCGTTCAAGAATCGTATACTGGTTATAATTAATGAAAATCTCTTGCAAAAATGTTGGCGTAATACTCCCCATATTTAACTCCAGCCACCGTTCATTTAAAAAAACTTTTCTACAGGCTGCTTCAGGTGGACGAATTGGCTCATCGAATACCGGGATTATTGAAGTAGAGGCATTAAAAAAAATTGATTTTACGCTTACTGAAGGTAATCGTCTTGCGCTTATCGGACACAATGGTTCGGGCAAAACAACTCTTCTGAGAGTACTTGCAGGGGCCTATAAACCAACTTCAGGGAAGTATGAATGTATCGGCCGGGTCACCAGCCTCATTGATCCCATGATGGGAATGGATGGTGAGCTTACCGGCCTGGAAAATATAAAGCTGAGGGGACTATTTCTCGGTCTGTCAAAAAATGAAATAAAAAATATTACAGAAGATGTTATCGAGTTCAGCGAGTTAGGTGATTTTATTAAAATCCCCGTTAGAACATATTCTAGTGGTATGATTCTGAGGCTTGGTTTTTCTATTTCCACTGCAATTAATCCTGAAATTTTACTGATGGATGAATGGATGAGCGTGGGTGATAGCGATTTTAAAAGAAAAGCAGAAATGAGATTAAATAGCTTTATTTCTAAAGCGGGCATTATGGTAATGGCCACTCACGATGATGAACTGGCTAAATCTGTATGTAATAAATTCATCAGGCTTGAGCACGGTGAGATAGTTAGCAAAGGTGGATTTTAATATTCTTATTATAGTATTTATATCGCTACGCGGTAAGTAATTTTACGATTTTATAATAGCGTTATCCCGGATAATTTAAATTTATAGGTTAGTTATGTATTTTTTACTTCAAAAAATAATTTTACCAAAAATTGATGTATGTGCGGAAGAAGAACTTTATTTTAGATGCTATGGTGGAAAATATAACTATACGTCATATGATTTGTTTGTTCCACGTCACAGGGTTGCGTGTTTTGATACATTTTATAATGCATTTTCGATTAAGAAATGGAAAAAATACACAACTTTAACCTCTCTTTTTTTGCGGGCCAGGATAACTGGATGCGGAACTATAACCGTAAAGCATAAAGAGAATGGTGTCATTAGAGTATTAAAGCAAGTTAATTTCAAATCATCATCTAATATCGGCGATGAAATTGAAATAGATATATCAAAAATAAATTTTGGGTATATCTATGTGGATTGGCAATCTGATGAAGACTCTATTTTAAATGGATTCGAATTTCTAACTAAAGACCGTGTTAGTAAATCATCTATGGCTTTAGTTATAACAACCTATAATAGAATAGAGGCTGTTACTAAAACAATCAATAGAATTGATAAAACACTCTTAACTCAGGATGAATTTAAAGACCGTTTTAAATTGATTGTGGTTAATAATGGAGAGGCGATTAATCACCCGTCAGGAAACGGTATTATGGTTATCAATAATGAAAATCTCGGTGGGTCAGGTGGGTTTATGAGAGGTTTGATAGAAGCAGAGAAAATAAAAGATGTCAAATATGTCATATTTATGGATGATGACGGCTCATGTGAAATTGAATCAATTTGTCGAACTCATGCTTTTTTACTGATGGCTAAAGATAAAAATACAGTTGTTACTGGCTGTATGCTTTTTGAGGATAACCCAGCAATCATACATGAATCTGGTGCTATATGGCATAAAGACTTTTTACATTATCCAGATAAACATTATTTGGATGCTCGCGAGATAAACGCTTTAGATTGTTTTGATAATGAAAATAAAATAGGGTACGGTGGATGGTGGTTTTTTGCCTTTAATATTAACGCCATTGAATATTATTCATTCCCTTTCTTTGTTCGTGGTGATGACTTGCTATTTGGATATATGCATAAAAAACATAATATTGTCACTCTTAATGGTGTGGCTTCGTGGCAAATGGATTTTGAAAGAAAAATATCGGTTCTAAATAGCTATTTGAACTTCAGGACTGTTGCTGTACCTGCATTAATTAGTAAAAGAAAGTTTGCTGCACTATTATTAAGTGTTTTCTTTATAAGGGAAGTCTTTCTTGCGAGTTTTTCATGTCGCTATGAAGTTGCCAGAGCAATGATTATGTCATATAAAGACTGTCTTTCTGGGCGGGATTTTTGGGAAGGTAATGCAGATCTTCTGGAAATAAGAAAAAGAATTAATGCGATAACTCATAATGAAAAGTTCAATTTAGAAAATATTGATATTGTTAATGGTAGTGTTGATTACCCATGTTCAGGCAAAGAAAAAATCATCCATAAAATTTTTAGATGCATAACTCTTAATGGACACTTAATTCCAGCTTTCTTTTTAATTAAAAAACCAATTGTGGTTGATTATCGTCATTATCACCCTACGAAGTATTCATTTCGAAGAACTACTATCTATCATCTAAATATTGAAAATGGCAAGTTGTTAAAACTTACTCACTCAAAAATTGAGTTTTTTAGTGTTGTTATAGATGGCTTGTTTACGGCAGTAAAAAACTTTTATCGGTTTAAATCTGCAAAAAAAGAGATGAAAAATAGTTTGCCCTATCTTACTTCAAAACTTTTCTGGTATAAAAAATTCAATAAAAAATATGAAGATAAATATTAATTGTGGTGTAAGTTATTCTGATGGGGATTATACCGATATTTTAAATTATATGATGATGAAAATAGTATTCTGAAGCATGGTTCCATTGTCAAGGTCTCATTTGTTATTAGTCCGCTAAAATATCATAATCCTTATCCAATTTCAGCATTCATTAATAAAGTGTTAATCTATATAAGCCGTGAGACGCGAAATTAGAATATGGAAAGCGTCTTTTGGTTATTGTCAGACATAAACTTGGTCATACTCGTCTATTAATTAGAATTTTGAAATCCATTAATGACAAGGTGTTCAAAAAAAATCGTCATCTTCTGTATGAGGAAGGAGGTGTCTCGCCATATAGATGATTTTTTCTAAAAGAGTTAGCAAGTAAATACAATATTATTTACGACAAAAAGTGTATCTTTAATGCTATTAAGATGTCTAAATCTAATTATTTATGTTTTATAGATGATGACGACTCCTGGACCCCTGAATATGTGTCATGACTACTCAGTCTTTTGGTGAGTGTATTTCTTTTTTTGAGTATGTAAAACCGTTCATACAAAAAGGAAATTATGCAGCACTTAATAGCGTTGTATTGTCAGAGCCTTTTTTTGAATTGATAGCCAGACCCTCAAGCGCTCAACTGGACGCCTTATCTTCCCTCACGCATTCAGAGTCCGCAGGATCTAATGCAGAAAGAATTGTGCTAGCCAAAAAACTGCCTTTAAAGGATAAACTTTTTCCCGGAGAAAATTATATCAAAGAGTTGAATGCCAGTTATTGGAAAGAAGGCTTTAAAAGGATCAACAGGAAAAAATTTTGGGTAAAATATAACTAAGCGTCATTTAATTCCGGAAGGTAGATAATGATTATTGGGCGCTCACCCGACAAGGGCAGAGTCGACTATCCCCCGGCGCGATCACGTTAACCCTGACGGGGAAGTGGTCTCGTGCCGTGATAATGTTATTATCACTGGATGCCGCCGCCTGTTTGTCCATCCGCTGTGGATGTTCATTATGGCGTTCGATGTGTATTCCAGACCGACAGAGGCAGCAATTGATTGTTATGTCTATGGTTGCGCAGAGGCGGTGTAGTCCATTAATTATCTGTTAATAAAGGATATTATCATGCCTGAAGGCCCGGAAATTCGTCGTGCGGCGGATAATCTGGAGGCGGCAATCAAAGGCAAAACCTTAACCGATGTCTGGTTTGCCTTTGCGCAGTTAAAACCGTATGAATCGCAGCTTACCGGTCAAATTGTTACCCGGATAGAAACGCGGGGAAAAGCGTTATTGACCCACTTTTCAAATGGCCTGACGCTCTACAGCCACAACCAACTCTATGGCGTATGGCGGGTGATCGACACCGGTGAAATACCGCAGACCACGCGTATATTACGCGTCAGGCTACAGACGGCGGATAAAACTATTCTGCTTTACAGCGCGTCTGATATCGAAATGCTGACAGCAGAGCAGCTCACGACGCACCCTTTTTTACAGCGAGTCGGTCCGGATGTGCTGGACGCGCGTCTTACCCCGGAAGAGGTTAAAGCTCGATTGCTGTCGCCGCGTTTTCGCAACCGACAATTCTCCGGGCTGTTGCTGGATCAGGCCTTTCTGGCGGGACTGGGGAATTATCTGCGCGTTGAAATCCTCTGGCAGATAGGGTTAACCGGACAGCATAAAGCGAGAGATCTCAGCGAGGCGCAACTGAACGCGCTATCTCACGCGCTGTTGGATATTCCGCGTCTTTCCTACGCTACTCGCGGCCAGGCGGATGAAAACAAGCATCATGGCGCGCTGTTTCGCTTTAAGGTTTTCCACCGGGACGGCGAAGTGTGCGAGCGGTGCGGCGGCATTATCGAAAAGACAACGCTTTCCTCACGCCCGTTTTACTGGTGCCCACATTGCCAGAAATAGTCGGAACCGCCATCGGCGGGCGGCTATTGCCTGGTGGCGCTACGCTTATCGGGCCTACAAAGGTTGTTTTGGCGCATAGGTTGAAATAAAACGGGCCACTGCTGGTCCAGTTAACAGAATGCTGAACAGCCGTAGGATTTGCATTGCCATGATTAACGCCATATCGGCGCTGCTTCCGGCCGCGATCGCGGCAACTGTATCCAGACCACCGGGACTGGTGGCGAGATAAGCCGTCATAAAATCAATCTGCATGTAGTGAGCCATTCCCCACGCCATTGCGGCGCAAATCGCCATCAGCACGAAAATTGAAAATAAGATTTGCGGCAATGGCCGCAGCGCCATAAAAAATACCTGTCTGTCGAAGCCCAGCCCGATACGCCAGCCAATCGCCATATAGGCCACGGCCAGCAGCCATTCGGGTAATTCAATCTCAATGATGCCGTGCGAATGGAGAAGCGCGCCTGCCAGCATGGGGAGCAGCATCGTGCCGGAAGGGATACGCATCAGGCGACCGGCAATGCCCGCCACGATCGCTAACAGCAGCGTCGTCAATAAATTACCGCTAAGCGGCGGAAACCAGACCAACTGTTGGCTGACCGCTGCCGCGCTGTCGCCGAGTATCAGGCGTGTCACCAGCACCGCCGCGCCAGCGACAAACAGTACCCGCAGATACTGCATAAACGCCACCAGGCGGATATCCGCCCCGTAATCTTGCGCCATCGCTACCATTGCCGCCGCGCCGCCCGGCGAAGACCCCCATGCGCCGGTATTGCCGGGCAGCAAACTGTAACGTACCAGCAGCCAGCCGACTATCGCGCTGGAAAGCAGCGTCACCAGCAACACCAGAAGCACGACCGGCCAGTAGAGGGCGAGGGTGGTCAATATCGAACCGGTTAGATTTTGGGCGATCATACAACCGAGAATCGCCTGCGCGGCAAGAAAAATACCGCGCGGAAGTTGTAGCGAACTACCTCGCAAACTCAACACGATACCCGCAATCATTGGACCGAGCAGCATCGCCGCTGGAAGGTGCAGCCAGAGAAAAATAAGGGAAATAAGCAGCGATAACAGGAACAACAAAAACCACTGCAAAATCGGCATTCCATGCTCCCTGAATGATATTTAGCGAAACCTTAATTAATCATAGAGAGTAACGGGATAAGAATAAAATAATGAGGATAAGAAAAAAGGAAAAATGTACCGGATGGCGATGGTTGTCGCCATCCGGTTGTCAATTAACGCTTCAGCACCGATTTAAAATCGCGTTTATCGTAGCCGGTGTAAAGCTGACGAGGACGAGCGATTTTCATGCCTTCGCTGTGCATTTCATTCCAGTGGGCTATCCAGCCGACGGTACGCGCCATCGCGAAGATCACGGTAAACATTGAAGATGGAATGCCCATCGCTTTGAGAATGATACCGGAGTAGAAGTCTACGTTCGGGTACAGTTTTTTCTCGATAAAGTATGGGTCATTCAGTGCAATGTGCTCAAGCTCCATGGCCACTTCCAGCAGATCGTCTTTCGTACCCAGTTCTTTCAGCACTTCGTGGCAGGTTTCACGCATCACGGTGGCGCGTGGATCGTAGTTTTTGTAAACACGATGACCGAAGCCCATCAGGCGGAAAGAATCATTTTTGTCTTTCGCACGACGAACAAATTCCGGAATGTGTTTAACAGAGCTGATTTCTTCCAGCATTTTCAGCGCAGCTTCGTTTGCGCCGCCGTGCGCGGGTCCCCACAGGGAGGCGATCCCGGCGGCAATACAGGCGAACGGGTTGGCGCCGCTTGAGCCTGCGGTACGTACTGTTGACGTAGAGGCATTCTGCTCATGGTCAGCGTGCAGGATCAGAATACGATCCATCGCGCGTTCCAGTACCGGATTCACTTCATAGGTTTCACACGGCGTGGAGAACATCATGTTCAGGAAGTTACCGGCGTAGGACAGGTCGTTGCGCGGATAAACAAACGGCTGACCGATTGAATATTTGTAACACATCGCCGCCATGGTCGGCATTTTGGACAGCAGGCGGAACGCCGCGATTTCACGGTGGCGCGGATTGTTCACATCCAGCGAGTCGTGGTAGAACGCCGCCAGCGCGCCAGTGATCCCACACATCACCGCCATCGGATGTGAGTCGCGACGGAAGGCGTGGAACAGGCGAGTGATTTGCTCATGGATCATCGTATGGCGTGTGACTGTCGTTCTGAACTCGTCATACTCCTCCTGCGTCGGTTTTTCGCCATACAGCAGGATGTAACAGACTTCCAGATAGTTGGAATCGGTAGCAAGCTGGTCAATCGGGAAACCGCGATGCAACAAAATGCCTTCGTCGCCGTCGATGAAGGTGATTTTAGATTCGCAGGATGCGGTAGAGGTGAAACCAGGGTCAAAAGTGAAAACTCCTTTTGAACCAAGACTACGAATATCAATAACATCTTGACCGAGTGTACCTTTTAGCACATCCAGTTCAATAGCAGTGTCACCCGTGAGGGTGATTTTTGCCTTTGTATCAGCCATTTACGGTCTCCTTAGCGCCTTATTGCTTAAGACTGCCGGAACTCAGACTTGCCTTCTCCACGTCATCTTCCTCGTCGTTAGTGCATGAAAGATTCTGTGTATGTATCAATCAACCGTTACCAGTTTGTTATTTGGCTCGCCGCTCTGTGAAAGAGGGGATGACCTGGGTACAGAGCAATGGGCGCTTGCAGGTAACGGCTTGATTAATATCGAATTAGCAGCAAATCAGGAACGTAGCAATCCGAGTAATGTAACCTGTCTATCACTAATAACTGTCCTGAAAGAATGGGTCAATATCATCACACTGTTGCATAACTTATTCGCAGGTGAAAGAGTGACCCCATAACTTTTACGCATTATATGCTTTTTCTGGTGTTGTTTGTAACAACTTTGTTTAATGTTTGTCAAATCAGATGATTGAAAATTAAAAAAATGTTGTTATCGTGACCTGCGTCACTGTTCAGGATAAAACCCGACAAACTATATGTAGGTTAATTGTAATGATTTTGTGAACGTCCTATACTGCCGCCAGGTCTCCGGAATACCCTGCAATCCCGAGCCACCCAGCGTTGTAACGTGTCGTTTTAGCTACTGGAAGCAGTGTTTTATATGACGCGCAGTTATAGAAAGGACGCTGTCTGACCCGCACGCAGACCGGAGGAAGGAAATCCCGTCGTCTTTCTGGCTACAGGTAGATTCACCTCTGTAACCGAAGTCTTAAGGGAATAATAAGAACAGCATGTGGGCGTTATTCATGATAAGAAATGTGAAAAAACAAAGACCTGTCAATCTGGATCTACAAACGATTCGGTTCCCCATCACAGCGATAGCGTCCATTCTCCATCGCGTATCCGGTGTGATTACTTTCATCGCCGTCGGCATATTACTGTGGCTACTGGGCACCAGCCTCTCTTCCCCGGAAGGATTCCAGCAGGCCGCCGACATCATGGACGGCTTCATCGTTAAATTTATCATGTGGGGCATCCTTACCGCGCTGGCGTATCACGTCATCGTTGGAATTCGTCACATGTTAATGGATTTTGGCTATCTGGAAGAAACATTCGAAGCGGGTCAACGCTCTGCCAAAATCTCTTTTGTTATCACTGTCGTGCTTTCACTTCTCGCAGGAGTCCTCGTATGGTAAGCAACGCCTCCGCATTAGGACGCAATGGCGTACATGACTTCATCCTGGTCCGTGCTACCGCTATCGTTCTGACGTTATACATCATCTACATGGTGGGTTTTTTCGCCACGAGCGGCGAGCTGACCTTTGAAGCCTGGACCGGTTTCTTCTCATCGGCCTTCACCAAAGTCTTCACCCTGCTGGCGCTTTTTTCCATCTTGATTCATGCCTGGATCGGCATGTGGCAGGTGTTGACCGACTACGTTAAACCACTGGCCGTGCGCCTGGTACTGCAACTCGTTATCGTTGTTGCTCTGGTGGTTTACGTCATCTATGGATTTGTTGTGGTGTGGGGTGTGTAATGAAACTGCCAGTCAGAGAATTTGATGCTGTTGTGATTGGTGCCGGTGGCGCAGGTATGCGCGCGGCGCTGCAAATTTCCCAAAGCGGCCAAACCTGTGCGCTGCTATCTAAAGTGTTCCCAACCCGATCGCATACCGTTTCCGCGCAGGGCGGCATCACCGTGGCGCTCGGTAATACCCATGAAGATAACTGGGAATGGCACATGTACGATACCGTAAAAGGGTCGGATTACATTGGTGACCAGGATGCCATCGAATATATGTGTAAGACCGGTCCGGAAGCGATTCTGGAACTGGAGCACATGGGGCTACCGTTCTCCCGTCTTGATGATGGACGTATCTATCAGCGCCCGTTCGGCGGCCAGTCGAAAAACTTTGGCGGCGAGCAGGCGGCACGTACCGCGGCGGCGGCTGACCGTACCGGTCACGCCTTGCTACATACGCTCTATCAGCAAAATTTGAAAAACCATACCACGATTTTCTCCGAATGGTATGCGCTGGATCTGGTGAAAAACCAGGATGGCGCGGTGGTAGGGTGTACCGCACTGTGCATCGAAACCGGTGAAGTGGTGTATTTCAAAGCCCGCGCGACGGTGCTGGCGACCGGCGGCGCAGGCCGTATCTACCAGTCCACCACGAACGCTCACATCAACACCGGTGACGGTGTCGGTATGGCGCTGCGTGCCGGTGTCCCGGTGCAGGACATGGAAATGTGGCAGTTCCACCCGACCGGTATCGCCGGGGCGGGCGTGTTGGTGACAGAAGGCTGCCGCGGCGAAGGCGGTTACCTGCTGAACAAACACGGCGAGCGCTTTATGGAACGTTATGCGCCGAACGCCAAAGACCTGGCGGGTCGTGACGTGGTGGCGCGTTCCATCATGATCGAAATCCGTGAAGGTCGCGGCTGCGACGGTCCGTGGGGGCCGCACGCTAAACTGAAACTGGATCACCTGGGTAAAGAGGTGCTGGAATCTCGCCTGCCGGGTATCCTGGAGCTGTCCCGTACTTTCGCCCACGTCGATCCGGTGAAAGAGCCGATTCCGGTTATCCCGACCTGCCACTACATGATGGGCGGTATTCCGACTAAAGTGACCGGTCAGGCGCTGACCGTGAACGAGCAGGGCGAAGACGTGGTTATTCCGGGGCTGTTCGCGGTGGGTGAAATCGCCTGTGTATCGGTTCACGGCGCCAACCGTCTGGGCGGTAATTCGCTGCTGGATCTGGTGGTCTTTGGCCGCGCGGCGGGGCTGCATTTACAGGAATCCATCGCCGAGCAGGGCGTGCTGCGCGATGCCAGCGAGTCTGACGTTGAAGGTTCTCTGGAGCGCCTGAATCGCTGGAACAACAACCGCAATGGCGAAGATCCGGTGGCTATCCGCAAAGCACTGCAGGAGTGTATGCAGCATAACTTCTCCGTATTCCGTGAAGGCGACGCGATGGCGAAAGGGCTTGAGCAGTTGAAAGTGATCCGCGAGCGTCTGAAAAACGCCCGTCTGGATGACACGTCCAGCGAGTTTAATACCCAGCGTGTTGAGTGCCTGGAGCTGGATAACCTGATGGAAACCGCCTACGCCACTGCCGTATCCGCCAACTTCCGGACGGAAAGCCGCGGCGCGCATAGCCGCTTCGATTTCCCGGAGCGTGATGATGCCAACTGGTTGTGTCATACCCTGTATCAACCGCAAACGGAATCCATGACGCGCCGAAGCGTCAATATGGAACCGAAACTGCGTCCGGCGTTCCCGCCGAAGATTCGTACTTATTAATTGCGGAGACAGGATGATGAAACTCGAATTTTCGATTTATCGTTATAACCCGGATGTCGATAACGCTCCGCGTATGCAGGATTACACCCTGGAAGGCGAAGAAGGGCGTGACATGATGCTGCTGGATGCGTTAATCCAGCTTAAAGAAAAAGATCCCAGCCTTTCTTTCCGCCGTTCCTGCCGCGAAGGTGTATGTGGTTCTGATGGTTTGAATATGAACGGTAAGAATGGGTTGGCCTGTATCACCCCCATTTCGGCGCTGAATCAGCCAGGTAAGAAGATGGTGATTCGCCCGCTACCCGGTTTGCCGGTGATCCGCGATTTGGTAGTAGACATGGGGCAATTCTACGCACAATATGAGAAGATTAAGCCTTACTTATTGAATAATGGGCAAAATCCACCGGCTCGTGAGCATTTACAGATGCCGGAGCAGCGTGAAAAACTCGATGGGCTGTATGAATGTATTCTTTGCGCCTGTTGCTCAACATCCTGCCCGTCATTCTGGTGGAATCCGGATAAGTTTATCGGTCCGGCGGGTCTGCTCGCGGCGTATCGATTCCTGATCGACAGCCGTGATACCGAGACCGACAGTCGTCTGGAAGGGATGAGCGATGCATTCAGCGTATTCCGCTGTCACAGCATTATGAACTGCGTCAGTGTATGTCCTAAGGGGCTGAACCCGACGCGCGCTATCGGTCATATTAAGTCGATGCTGTTGCAGCGTAGCGCATAAGTAGTTGTAGTTGCCGGGGAAGAGATTCCCCGGTCGTGCAGGAAATCTCTAAAAACTGCCATATTGATAACAATAATCGAGATGTTCAGCGCGAGACCAGGCGCAAACGGAACGAATCTTCGGGTGCATAGTTAACTATGTGACCGGCGTGAGTGAGGGGCGCAACGCAGTCGCAGCCTGAACGATGACGATTATTAGACAGTTTTTAAAGGTTCCTTAGCGGACGCAGATGACACGACAGTCCGCAACAAGTGAACCCCGGCACGCATACGGCGTATGCGTGGTTAGTATCCACGGCGAAGTAAGCATACGAATGCTTAAGGGATCACGATGCAGAACAGCGCTTTGAAAGCCTGGTTGGACTCTTCTTACCTCTCTGGTTCGAATCAGAGCTGGATAGAACAGCTCTATGAAGACTTCTTAACCGATCCTGACTCGGTAGACGCTAACTGGCGTTTGACGTTCCAGCAGTTACCTGGTACCGGAGTCAAACCGGATCAACTCCATTCAAAAACACGTGAATATTTCCGGCGGCAGGCGTTGGCTGGCTCACGTTACTCTTCTACGATTTCCGACCCTGACACCAATGTGAAGCAGGTTAAAGTCCTGCAGCTTATCAACGCTTATCGTTTCCGTGGCCATCAGCATGCAAACCTCGATCCGCTGGGACTGTGGAAACAAGAACGCGTGGCGGATCTGGACCCTTCTTTCCATGATTTGACCGAGGCCGATTTCCAGGAAACCTTCAATGTTGGCTCCTTTGCCAGCGGCAAAGAGACGATGAAGCTGGGCGAGCTGCTCGAAGCGCTCAAACAGACCTACTGCGGCCCGATTGGCGCTGAGTATATGCACATCACCAGCACCGAAGAGAAACGCTGGATCCAACAGCGCATTGAATCCGGTCGCGCGGCCTTTAGCGCTGACGAGAAAAAACGCTTCCTGAACGAACTGACTGCCGCTGAAGGACTGGAACGTTACCTGGGTGCCAAATTCCCCGGAGCGAAACGTTTCTCGCTGGAGGGGGGGGATGCTCTGGTACCCATGCTGAAAGAGATGGTTCGCCATGCGGGTAACAGCGGCACTCGCGAAGTGGTGCTGGGGATGGCGCACCGTGGTCGTCTGAACGTGCTAATCAACGTCTTGGGTAAAAAACCGCAGGATCTGTTCGACGAGTTTGCTGGTAAGCATAAAGAACATCTTGGTACCGGCGACGTGAAGTATCACATGGGCTTCTCGTCAGATATCGAAACCGAAGGCGGTCTGGTTCACCTGGCGCTGGCGTTTAACCCATCGCACCTGGAAATTGTTAGCCCGGTGGTGATGGGTTCCGTGCGTGCCCGTCTGGATAGACTGGACGAACCGAGCAGCAACAAAGTGTTGCCGATCACCATTCACGGCGACGCCGCGGTGACCGGCCAGGGCGTGGTTCAGGAAACTCTGAACATGTCGAAAGCGCGCGGTTACGAAGTGGGCGGTACGGTACGTATCGTTATCAACAACCAGGTTGGTTTTACCACCTCTAACCCGCTGGATGCGCGTTCAACGCCTTACTGCACCGATATCGGTAAAATGGTCCAGGCACCCATTTTCCACGTCAACGCGGACGATCCGGAAGCTGTCGCTTTTGTGACCCGTCTGGCGCTGGACTTCCGTAACACCTTTAAACGCGATGTCTTTATCGATCTGGTGTGCTACCGCCGTCACGGTCACAACGAAGCCGACGAGCCAAGCGCAACCCAGCCGCTGATGTACCAGAAAATCAAAAAGCATCCGACGCCGCGTAAAATCTACGCCGACAAACTGGAAGCTGATAAGGTCGCAACGCTCGAAGACGCCACCGAAATGGTCAACCTCTATCGCGATGCGCTGGATGCGGGCGAATGCGTGGTGAAAGAGTGGCGTCCGATGAATATGCACTCGTTCACCTGGTCGCCGTATCTAAACCACGAATGGGATGAAGCATACCCGAACAAGGTAGAAATGAAGCGCCTGCAGGAGCTGGCAAAACGTATCAGCACCGTGCCGGAAGCTATTGAAATGCAGTCCCGTGTGGCGAAAATTTATGGCGACCGTCAGGCAATGGCGGCAGGCGAGAAATTGTTTGACTGGGGCGGCGCGGAAAATCTGGCTTACGCCACTCTGGTAGATGAAGGCATTCCGGTACGCCTGTCCGGGGAAGACTCCGGTCGCGGCACCTTCTTCCATCGTCATGCGGTGATCCACAACCAGACGAATGGCTCAACGTATACGCCATTGCAGCATATTCACAGCGGTCAGGGACAGTTTAAAGTCTGGGACTCCGTGCTGTCTGAAGAAGCGGTGCTGGCCTTTGAATACGGTTATGCCACGGCGGAACCACGTACCCTGACTATCTGGGAAGCGCAGTTTGGCGATTTTGCCAACGGCGCGCAGGTGGTGATTGACCAGTTCATCTCCTCCGGCGAGCAGAAATGGGGCCGGATGTGCGGTCTGGTGATGCTGTTGCCGCACGGTTATGAAGGGCAGGGGCCGGAGCACTCCTCCGCGCGTCTGGAGCGTTACCTGCAACTTTGCGCCGAGCAGAATATGCAGGTTTGCGTGCCATCCACCCCGGCGCAGGTCTACCATATGCTGCGTCGTCAGGCGCTGCGCGGGATGCGTCGTCCGCTGGTGGTGATGTCGCCGAAATCGCTGCTGCGTCACCCGCTGGCAGTCTCCACGCTTGATGAACTGGCTAACGGTTCCTTCCAGCCGGCCATTGGCGAAATTGACGAGCTGGACCCTAAAGCCGTAAAACGCGTGGTAATGTGTTCTGGTAAGGTTTATTACGACCTGCTGGAACAACGGCGTAAAAACGATCAAAAAGATGTTGCTATCGTGCGCATCGAGCAGCTCTATCCGTTCCCGCATAAAGCGGTGCAGGAAGCGCTGCAACCATACGCTCACGTCCATGATTTTGTCTGGTGCCAGGAAGAGCCGCTCAACCAGGGCGCATGGTACTGCAGTCAGCATCATTTCCGTGAAGTTATTCCGTTTGGGGCCGCTCTGCGTTACGCAGGTCGCCCGGCCTCCGCCTCTCCGGCGGTAGGGTATATGTCCGTTCACCAGAAACAGCAACAAGATCTGGTTAATGACGCGCTGAACGTCGATTAAATAAAGGATAAATAATGAGTAGCGTAGATATTCTTGTTCCCGACCTGCCTGAGTCCGTAGCGGACGCGACCGTCGCCACCTGGCATAAAAAACCGGGCGATGCGGTTGTTCGTGACGAAGTGCTGGTAGAAATCGAAACTGACAAAGTGGTACTGGAAGTACCGGCATCAGCGGACGGCATTCTGGATGCGGTTCTGGAAGAGGAGGGGACTACTGTCACCTCTCGCCAGATCCTCGGTCGCCTGCGTGAAGGCAACAGCGCGGGTAAAGAGACCAGCGCGAAATCTGAAGAGAAAGCGTCTACGCCGGCACAGCGTCAGCAGGCGTCGCTGGAAGAACAAAACAATGATGCGCTCAGCCCGGCGATCCGTCGCCTGCTGGCTGAACACAATCTGGAAGCCAGCGCTATCAAAGGGACCGGCGTCGGCGGCCGTATTACCCGTGAAGATGTGGAAAAACATCTGGCGAAAGCACCAGCGAAAGACGAGTCTAAAGCGCCTGCTGTTGAACCTGCAGCACAACCGGCTCTGGGCGCGCGCAGCGAAAAACGCGTGCCGATGACCCGCCTGCGTAAGCGCGTGGCCGAGCGTCTGCTGGAAGCGAAAAACTCTACCGCTATGCTGACGACCTTCAATGAAGTCAACATGAAGCCGATTATGGATTTGCGTAAGCAGTACGGCGAAGTGTTTGAAAAACGTCACGGCATCCGCCTGGGCTTTATGTCCTTCTACGTGAAAGCGGTAGTTGAAGCGCTGAAACGTTATCCGGAAGTGAACGCCTCTATCGACGGCGATGACGTGGTGTACCACAATTACTTTGATGTGAGCATGGCGGTGTCTACGCCGCGCGGCCTGGTCACGCCGGTACTGCGTGACGTGGATACGCTGGGCATGGCTGACATCGAGAAGAAAATTAAAGAACTGGCCGTCAAAGGCCGCGACGGCAAGCTGACCGTAGAAGACCTGACCGGCGGTAACTTTACCATTACCAACGGCGGCGTATTCGGTTCGCTGATGTCTACCCCGATCATCAACCCGCCGCAGAGCGCGATTCTGGGAATGCACGCCATTAAAGACAGGCCGATGGCGGTGGATGGCAAGGTGGAAATTCTGCCGATGATGTACCTGGCGCTCTCTTACGATCATCGCCTGATCGATGGTCGCGAATCCGTGGGTTTCCTGGTCACCATCAAAGAGTTGCTGGAAGATCCGACCCGTCTGCTGCTGGACGTGTAGTCAACAAGAGCATCACCTGCTACCTGTAGGCCGGATAAGGCGTTCACGCCGCCATCCGGCGACGGTTGCCTGATGGCGCGCAGCTTTCAGGCCTACAGGTCTAAAGATAACGATTACCTGAAGGATGGACAGAACACATGAACTTACATGAATATCAGGCAAAACAACTTTTTGCCCGCTATGGCTTACCGGCGCCGGTGGGTTATGCCTGTACTACTCCGCGTGAAGCCGAAGAAGCCGCGTCTAAAATCGGCGCCGGCCCGTGGGTAGTGAAATGTCAGGTTCACGCTGGCGGCCGCGGCAAAGCGGGCGGTGTGAAGGTGGTAAACAGCAAAGAGGACATTCGCGCCTTTGCGGAAAACTGGCTGGGCAAACGTCTGGTGACCTATCAAACAGACGCTAATGGCCAACCGGTAAACCAGATTCTGGTTGAAGCGGCGACCGATATCGGCAAAGAACTGTATCTCGGCGCGGTTGTTGACCGTAGTTCCCGTCGCGTGGTCTTTATGGCATCTACCGAAGGCGGCGTGGAGATCGAAAAAGTCGCGGAGGAAACCCCGCACCTGATCCACAAAGTTGCGCTCGATCCGCTAACCGGCCCGATGCCTTATCAGGGGCGTGAACTGGCGTTCAAACTGGGGCTGGAAGGTAAACTGGTGCAGCAGTTCACCAAAATCTTTATGGGCCTGGCAACCATTTTCCTTGAGCGCGACCTGGCGCTAATCGAAATCAATCCGCTGGTTATCACTAAGCAGGGCGATCTGATTTGCCTCGACGGCAAGCTGGGCGCTGACGGCAACGCGCTGTTCCGCCAGCCGGATCTGCGTGAAATGCGCGACCAGTCGCAGGAAGACCCGCGTGAAGCCCAGGCGGCGCAGTGGGAACTGAACTACGTCGCGCTGGACGGCAACATCGGTTGCATGGTTAACGGCGCGGGCCTGGCGATGGGCACCATGGACATCGTTAAGCTGCATGGCGGCGAACCGGCTAACTTCCTTGACGTTGGTGGCGGCGCGACCAAAGAGCGCGTAACCGAAGCGTTTAAAATCATCCTCTCGGATGACAACGTGAAAGCGGTTCTGGTTAACATCTTCGGCGGTATCGTCCGTTGTGACCTGATTGCCGACGGTATCATCGGTGCGGTGGAAGAAGTGGGCGTTAATGTTCCGGTGGTGGTTCGTCTGGAAGGCAATAACGCCGAACTCGGCGCGAAGAAACTGGCTGACAGCGGCCTGAATATTATTGCAGCGAAAAGTCTGACGGATGCAGCTCAGCAGGTTGTTGCCGCAGTGGAGGGGAAATAATGTCCGTTTTAATCGATAAAAACACCAGGGTTATCTGTCAGGGCTTTACCGGTAGCCAGGGGACGTTCCACTCCGAGCAGGCGATCGCTTACGGTACGCAGATGGTGGGCGGCGTGACGCCAGGTAAAGGCGGCACCACGCATTTGGGTCTGCCGGTGTTCAACACCGTCCGCGAAGCGGTAGAAGCGACCGGCGCAACCGCCACCGTTATCTACGTTCCGGCGCCGTTCTGCAAAGACTCCATTCTGGAAGCGATCGATGCGGGCATCAAACTGATTATCACCATCACCGAAGGTATCCCGACGCTGGATATGTTGACCGTGAAGGTGAAGCTGGATGAAGCTGGCGTACGCATGATCGGCCCGAACTGTCCAGGCGTTATCACCCCGGGCGAATGCAAAATCGGCATCATGCCGGGTCACATTCACCAGCCGGGTAAAGTGGGTATCGTTTCCCGTTCCGGTACGCTGACCTATGAAGCGGTTAAGCAGACCACCGATTACGGTTTCGGCCAGTCTACCTGTGTGGGTATCGGCGGCGACCCGATTCCGGGCTCTAACTTCATTGATATCCTGAAGCTGTTCCAGGAAGATCCGCAGACTGAAGCAATCGTGATGATCGGCGAGATCGGCGGTAGCGCGGAAGAAGAGGCGGCGGCGTACATTAAAGATCACGTCACCAAGCCGGTTGTCGGTTATATCGCGGGCGTCACCGCGCCGAAAGGCAAGCGTATGGGCCACGCGGGCGCCATCATTGCGGGTGGTAAAGGCACTGCGGATGAAAAATTCGCCGCGCTGGAAGCCGCAGGCGTGAAAACCGTTCGCAGCCTGGCCGATATCGGTGAAGCGCTGAAAGCAATTATAAAATAAAAACTCGCTGTTCCTGAGGGAACAGATAAATGTCCGTTTTCGACATGGTTGGCCACCTTTGCGGTGGCCTTTTTTATGGCGATGTCTTGCCTGCGACTCATGTTGTTTTGTTTAAAAGGTATTATTTTTTGCGAAAAGCATCATTTTTCCCTGAGAGACAATACGGCATATTATTGCCTTTAGTCGAGCCATTGCCGGGGAATACGTATGTCACTGCCATGTCGTCAGGAACGCTATTTACAACGTTTTTATACCCTCGCCAGGCTTTTTACTGCGGCGACTGACTTTACCACTTTCGTTGTTGATATTAACGGGAAAACGCAGGCCGAAAATATGGTCTGCAATCCGTTTTGCGCCCTGATGCGCGCTCATGATGATTACGCGCAATATTGCCAGCAATGCGACAGATATTGCGCCTGGCACGCTTTACATATGGCAAAACCGCAGATCCTGAACTGTTATGCCGGATTAAGCTTTTTCGCTGTTCCGTTAGTGGACAATCAGCAGGTTTGCGGTTTTATTCTTTGTGGTAAGGTGCGGGTAAAATATCAGGAGTACAGGGCTATTGATTTGATGAATATTGCTGACTGGGAGAATGACGCGCTCTTAAACCGTGTATGGCAGAATCTAAAGATCATTGATAATAATCGTTTGACGGCGGCGGTAAATTTACTCAGTTTTGTCATTAACTCTCTCTCGTCAAATAGTGATGCCGATGCTCAGGAAAATCTGATAGCGGTAACTGAGGCGGATCATTCTCTTTCCCGACATGAGAAAAAACGCGTTGCCGCATTGCGTTATATTGAAGATAACCTCTATAGCGAATTGACGCTTGAATCTGTGGCCGCGTATGTTTGTCTGAGTCCGAACTATTTTAGCCGTTTCTTTAAAAAACGGCAGGGTATAAACTTTAAAACCTGGGTTAATCAAAGACGAATGCAGCGCGCCGGTGAGTTACTTTGTCATACCGATCAGACCATCGATAATATCGCCAGAAAGCTGCAATACGCGCAAACCAGTTATTTTTGCCGTGTTTTTCATGCTACCTATCACATGTCTCCCCAGATGTACCGCCGGCGTAAATCGCTTGTTTAACGATGTAATAAAACATCTCTTTTTGCTAATAAGAACACTGGTATTATTTTCCTGAAGTATTAGAGAAAGTGTTTTATAAACTACATGAACTTTTTCAGGTTGAGACAGGTTAACTTGAGAAATTATTAAGAACTTATTGACACTATCCGTTCGCAATTAATCACGTTTAAATTGTGTTTATTGCTGTAGTTGCGTATTATTGGTTAATATTTGATCGCCACCAGTATGTCTGAAACATGGGATGGGTCAATGAAATTTATAGAGGAAATAAAATATAACTCTCAGTGGGAATCTGAGTGGCTATATTAATTTTATTATTTAAACTTTTTTTTGTACGCTGCATATGGAAGACGTTATGAGAGGAAAAATACCCAAGACTGAATTGCTGGTAACCTTCGAAGTAGTCGCGCGTCACGAAAGTTATACCCGGGCAGCCGAGGAGCTGGCGCTAACGCAGAGTGCGGTGTTCAGACAAGTGAATGCGCTGGAAGAATTTTTGCATACCTCATTATTTAATCATGCCAAAAAAAGGATTTTTTTAAATGCTGCCGGAAAGCATTATCTGAGTATCGTTAAAGAAACGCTTAACAAACTGGAGCGAGATACAAACTCTATTATGACCTGGCAACCTACCGTTCAGGTTATCGAACTGGCGGTAAATCCCACTTTTAGTACCCACTGGCTAATCCCGAACTTACGTGAATTTAATAAATTAAATCCGGATATTATTGTCAATATCCATTCGCTGGCCAATATTGGCGATTTTCTTAACCGGGAGTACGACGCCGCCATTATGCGGGAGGACTTCTGTTCTCCGTGGTCAGAAAGAGAATACTTATTCGAAGAAGATATTTTGCCGGTATGCAGCGGGAGCTTACTGTCTCAGCCGCGGCAAAAGCTGGCGGTTGATGAGCTACTGAACGAATTTACGCTTTTGCACCAAAGCACGCGCATCAATGGCTGGCAGGAGTGGTTCGCGCTTTCAGGCGTCAGCAGCCTACAGGTCAATAAAGGACCGCGTTTTGATCTCTTGTCGATGCTGATCGCGGCGGTGCGCTCTAACCTGGGTGTGGCGCTATTGCCCCGGTTTGCCATTCAGCACGATCTGGATAATGGCGATATGGTGATTCCGTGTGATGTCCCGATACGTACCGGGAATCGGTTTATCATGACCTGGCGCGAAGATAAAACGGAGTCCTGTCATCTTCAGGTCTTTCGCGAGTGGCTATTGAAAAAATCAGCGGTTTCCAGGGAGAACTAAGCTCAATAAGCCGGATAAGCGCACAAGCGCCATCCGGCATAAAATATGTTACCAGTCAATACCCGCCTGCGCCTGAATCCCACTGTCAAAAGCGTGTTTCACCGGGCGAAGCTCGCTAACCGTATCGGCGAGCTCCAGAAGCCGGGCGTGGCATCCGCGTCCGGTAACGATCACGCTTTGCGCCGGAGGACGGTTGCTAATCGCGTCGATCACCTCCTGGGTCTCCAGATAGTGATAAGACAGCATCCAGGTCAACTCATCCAGCACGACCAGATCGTAGCGCGGATCGGCCAGCATTCGCTTACTCTCCAGCCAGACCGCTTCTGCCGCCTCTTTGTCCGCTTCGCGATCCTGCGTCTCCCAGGTAAAGCCCGTTCCCATAATATGGAATTCCACGCCAAGCGGATGCAGCACGTTGTATTCGCCGTTATCCCACTGGCCTTTGATGAACTGCGCGACGCCAACCGTTTTGTGATGGCCGACGGCGCGTGTCACGGTGCCGAAGGCGGCGGTAGACTTACCTTTTCCATTGCCGGTAAAGACGATCAGCACCCCTTTTTTAACCGTCGCCGCCGCCACGCGGGTATCCACCTGCGTTTTTAGCCTCTGCTGCCGTTGGCGATGGCGTTCGGTATTGTCTCGCGTTTCCATTAAGATCTCCTTACTGGCCTGCCGGACAGGAGGCGCAGCGATGCTGTTGCTCAAACTGGCTGAAGAAATTATTGCCTTTGTCGTCCACCAGCACGAAGGCGGGCAGACCTTCGACTTCCATCATCCAGACCGCTTCCATTCCCAGTTCGGGGTATTCGAGGCAGCGCAGGTTTTTTACATACTGCTGCGCCAGTAGGGCCGCCGCGCCGCCGATACTGCCGAGGTTAAAGCCGCCATGCTTCCGGCACGCTTCGGTCACCTGTTGGCTGCGGTTGCCTTTCGAGAGCATGATTAAACTACCGCCCGCCGCCTGGAAGGCGTCCACATAGCCATCCATGCGCCCGCCGGTGGTTGGGCCAAGCGATCCGCAGGCAAGGTTGTCCG
This sequence comes from Salmonella enterica subsp. diarizonae, assembly GCF_008692785.1. Classification (GTDB taxonomy): domain Bacteria; phylum Pseudomonadota; class Gammaproteobacteria; order Enterobacterales; family Enterobacteriaceae; genus Salmonella; species Salmonella diarizonae. The sequence continues at coordinate 377,817 of NZ_VXJV01000006.1, read as the reverse complement.
GTGTTTTGGCCGGGCCGGCATAGTAGACGATATGGTTTTTCATATAGTCCGGCATCGGTTCGCCGCTATCCAGCCGCGCTTTAATTTTGGCATGGGCAATGTCGCGGGCGACCACAATCGGGCCGCTTAATGAAAGACGCGTGCCGACCGGTAGCGCGGCGAGATCGCGCCGGATATCGCATAGCGGACGATTCAGGTCGAGCTGAATGCTTTGCGCGTTATTTTCCACGCGGCAGGATTCAGGAATAAATTTTCCCGGATGGTGCTCAAGTTTTTCCAGCCAGATACCGTGTTTATTGATTTTCGCTTTGATGTTACGGTCGGCGGAGCAGGAGAGCGCCATCGCGATGGGGCAGGAGCCGCCGTGGCGAGGCAGGCGGATCACGCGGATGTCGTGGGCGAAATACTTACCGCCAAACTGCGCGCCAATGCCAAATTCGCGGCTGGCGTTGAGTAGAGCGGTCTCAAGCTCGGTATCGCGGAACGCCTGGCCCAGTTCATTCCCGTGGTCAGGCAGGTTATCGTAATATTTGGTTGAGGCCAGTTTCGCCGTTTTCAGCGCCTGGTCGGCGGATAAGCCGCCCACGACAAAAGCGATGTGGTACGGCGGGCAGGCGGCGGTTCCCAGCGTTTTCATTTTTTCTACCAGGAATGCGGTGAGTTTTTCCGGCTGCAGAATTGACTTTGTCTCTTGGAATAGCGCGGCTTTATTGGCCGAACCGCCGCCTTTATTGACGAACAGGAAACGGTATTCGCTGCCCGGCGTGGCGCTAATGTCTATCTGCGCGGGAAGGTTGGTTTGGGTATTCACCTCGGTATACATATCCAGCGGCGCATTTTGCGAATAACGCAGATTATTTTCCTGAAAGGTAAGATAGACGCCTTTACTTAACGCCTCGGCATCATCGCCGCCAGTCCAGATACGCTGCCCTTTGCTTGCGACAATCGTGGCGGTGCCGGTGTCCTGGCAGTTCGGCAGAACGCCTTTGGCCGACACTTCGGCGTTACGTAATAGTTGCAGGGCGACGTACTGGTCATTATGACTGGCCTGCGGGTCGTGCAGAATGTCGGCAATCTGTTGCAAGTGCGCGGCGCGCAAAAAGAAAGAGGCTTCGTAAAAGGCGTGTTGCGCCAACAGGGTCAGCGCTTCCGGCGCTACGCTAATTACCTCTTCGCCATCCAGCTCTCTCACCGTAACATACCGATCGCTGAGGAGTTGATATTCCGTATTATCTTCACTCTGAACAAAAAGTTCCTGCCAGACAAATGGTTTTGACATAGTTACTTCTCACCTTTAAGTTTTTTTGCCGGATAGCGGCGTACCGTGCTATCCGGCCTGGGAAAATGCGCGAGCCGACATTATTTAATGCGCTATAAAGAGATTGGCCTGTGTCGCATGGGCGATATACGCAATTGTTTGCTGGGCGCGAACGCTATTACCGGCCTCATCCAGCGGCGGAGAGTAGACAGCGATAGCGTATTGCCCCGGTACTACGGCAACCATCCCGCCGCCAACGCCGGATTTCGCCGGCATACCGACGGTGTACAGCCATTTGCCGCTGCCGTCATACAGCCCTGCTATCGCCATTTCCGCCAGTATCTGCGGCACGTAGCTTTCATTGAGCAACTGCTTGCCGTTGAAAGGCGATTTGCCTTTGTTAGCGAGTACCGCGCCCATTTTGGCGAGCTGCTCAACGGTGATATCTACGGAGCACTGGCGGGTATAAATTTCGACGGCTTCCTGAGTATTGCCATAAAAGCTGTTATAAGAATTCATCAGCATCGCCAGCGCCTGGTTGTGCTGATTAGTTTCCATTTCCGACTGGAATACGGGTTCGTTAACGGTGAGTAAGGCATCGGCCCATGCGTTCAGGTTATCGAGGATTTTGTTCCAGCGATCGGTTTTGTCTTTCGCCTCAATCAGGCTGACGGTGCTCATGGCGCCGGCATTGACCAGCGGATTTTCTGGCGCGCCTTTGGTGAGTTCAACGGCTAAACCCGAATTAAAAGGCAGACCGGTGGCGTTGGCGCCAAGTTTATCCAGCACTACCTGCGGCCCGTGTTGTTCCATCGCCAGCGCCAGCGTGAAGACTTTGCCCAAGGACTCCATCGGAAACGCTTTTTTCACGTCGCCAGCCTGATAAATTTTGCCGTCGACCGTGGCGAGCGTAATGGCGAAATTGTTGGGGCTATAGGTCGCCAGCGCGGGGATGTAGTCGGCGACTTTACCGTCATGATTGCTTTTAAACTTCTGGTGCGCCTGTTCGATAAGCGAGGCGTAGTCCGGCGTGGTTTGCGCCAGCGTATTTACGCTAAACAATAAGCTGAAGGTTAATATGCTCGCGCCAAAAAATTTTACGTTCATGGTGCAACCCTGTTGGTTTGATGATCATATTGCCGGATGGCGGTACAAGCCCCTTATCTGGCCTATAGCAGGCGCCATCCGGCAAGTGTTTCGTATCAGGACATCGCGACTTCAGACGGCTCGTTGGCAGGTTGTTCCCGCTCCGTCGCCTTCTCCGGGGCTTTACCCCGACAGCCTGCGCCGAAGTGTTCGCCTTCCCAACGGCTGACAATCGCCGCGCCCATTGCGTTACTCATCACGTTAGTGGCGGAACGGCCCATATCGAGGAATGGATCGACGCCCATCAGCAGAATCAGACCCGCTTCCGGAATATTGAACTGGTTAAGCGTGGCGGCGATAACCACCATAGACGCGCGCGGTACGCCCGCCATCCCTTTGGAGGTCAGCATCAGGATCAGCAGCATAGTGATCTGCTCGCCCATGCTGAGATGGACGTTACAGGCCTGGGCGATAAATACGGTGGCAAAGGAGCAGTAGGCCATCGAACCGGCCAGGTTAAAGGAGTAGCCAATCGGTAAGACAAAGCTGGCGATTTTTGACGAGACGCCAAATTTCTCCAGTTTATTCAGCGTGCCGGGAAACGCGGCTTCAGAGCTGGAAGTGGTGAAGGCCAGCAACGCGGGTTCGAAAATCGCTTTCGTCAAACGGCTGATGCAAGGGCCGACAATCATGGCTGACAGCCCAATCAGAATTGCCCAGAGCATACCCAGCGTCAGATAGAATTCACCCATAAAGATCCCGGCGCTGACCATTACCCCCAGCCCGCGTTCGGCAATCAGTCCGGAAATCGCGGCAAACACGGTTAACGGTGCGAACAACATTACGTAACCGGTCAGTTTCAGCATCACGTAGACCAGTGAGTCGAGCACCTTAACGATCGGTTCCGCCTTTTCGCCGATTGCCGCCAGGCTGCAGCCGAGGAAAATAGAGAACACGACGATTTGCAGAATTTCATTACGCGCCATCGCATCCACGATACTGGTCGGCACGGCATGAGAAATAAACACCTTCAGAGTGAAGGGTTCGGACTGAACGGCGGCAACGGCGCCCGCATCGTGCGGTACAAAGTTAATGCCCACGCCCGGCTGGAATAAGTTTATTATCACCAGACCGAGCGCAATGGATAACAGCGAGGCGCAAATAAACAGGAAAAAAGTTTTAGAGAAGATACGCCCCAGCGTTTTGGCATCGCCCATTTTCGCAATACCGACGACCAGAGTTGAAATAACCAACGGGGCGATAATCATTTTCACCAGGCGTAAGAAAATAGTGGTGAAAATAGAAATTTCCTGAGCATATGTTTTCGCGGCCCCTGCCGAGACCATATTATTAATGACCACTCCGGCAATCATACCGAGTATCAAACCTAAAATGATCATTTTTGTTAAGTTTATTTTCTTCATTATTGCTCCATCGGATAAAGGTTGGCGTATAAGTTGTAGGGCGGCGAACGCCTGAGCCGAAAGACCGCTCAAGCGTTCGTCTGTTGTGACCAACCGCATGAATAATCAGGAGTACGAAGTAACAGCAGAATCCTGTACCCCAATGGATGTTGTTATATTTATGCCTACAGCTCTAACTCAATAGCGAGTAAGGGTGCATGTTGTTGCGCGCCGTATACGTCGTTATCGCCGACGTTCCCGGAAATGATATCTCGGGGCATCACGATTTTTACGGCGTTAGCCGGATCAAACCAAATAATACGATGAATAAAATCAGGCTTCACATTATATAAACCGGCAATAAGCTGCGGCGTTAATTGTTCCGAAGCTTTGACGCGCTGATAATCCTCTCGGGTCTTAAATAAAATATCTAATACCAGTTCGTAGGGGCCAGCATTTTTGGATCGGATGACCTGCGCCAGTGAACAAATAGACTGTTTCATGCCTGGACTCCTTCTGGCGTTACCTGTTCGAGGCGGAAATCAAAGCGCAACGCATCGCTGGCTTCAATCAAATGGTAAATAGAAAACTCATACACCGGGCCGCTTTGAATATCAGACGGCGAGAACGGGAAGGCGAGGTTGCCCGCAGTGGCGATCCGGTTTTCATAGCCGTAATGCAGCAGGGTAGAGCGTACCAGCGAACAGACGCTATTAGCGATATCCTGCGTTGGGGCGACCACGTCCAGCAGAATCCCCAGTTCGTGTCCGGCGGTTTGCATCGGTTCATGGTTGCCCATGACGCCATTTTTCCCGTACAGATGGAAAGTCATGCGGATGCTGTCATCGGTTAGAGACAGATTACGCGCCACGCTGGCTTTCACCTCGTCAAGGATCGTGTCAATTCCGGCAATCATGATCGGGTCGCGCGTGCCGGCGATGGTCAGGCAGCGGAAGCCGACCTGACGCGCGCCTTCCAGTTTCAGCGCATATGGCGTCGCTTCATGACGGGAACCGCTGACGTACACTTCGCCATCGTTGACGGCTTTAAAGCTGCACCCTTTCAGATTCAGCACGCCACCCGGCCCCGGCAGGAAGTACGGATCGGATTTCTCATACAGGGTGTGCGCCGCGGCGGACGTTTCGGTGAACTTACGTTGCGGATTGAAGGTTTTCAGCGTAAAGCCGTTGTCGTCAATGATGCCCATTGCACAGTCGGAACCGGACCCCGGCGTGGCGGCAATCGCCGCGCACTCCAGGATCTTACCGCAGTGCAGCGCCAGTCCTTCATCAAAGCCCTGCATAATTGGCAACGCCGCGAAGCAGGCCGGATCGTAGGCGCGGCCGCCCAGCACCACCTGCGCGCCGGCTTCCAGCGCCCGCTGGAAAGGCTCGATCCCCATTTGCGCGACGATATAAGTACTTTCTTCAATGGCCTCGTGGGTCAGTTCCGGCACGAACTCCAGCGCGGTAATTTTGCCGTTATCCAGCGCCTGATGGACGATCGCTTTATCCACATCGGAGGGGATAAGCGCCAGTGAGAAAGTGAGATTCTCTTCCTGCGCAATCTCAAGGATTATCTGGCGACACCACGCCAGGTGCGGCGCGGCGCCGGAACCGCCGGCAGTGCCGATCACCACCGGAATGTTATTTTTTACGCCAGCGATAATCATATAGCGCAGATCGCGTTTCACTCCGGCCCGATCGGTAAAGGGCTTACCTGCCCCCAGATAGTGAGGGCCCGGATCGGAAGAACCTGCATCGACGGCAATCAGATCCGGCGATTCCTCCATCGCTTTGCGAAAACTTTCCTCCGGGAAGCCATATCCCAGAATAGCGGTTGGCGATAGAATTTTAAAGGTACGAGCCATCTCTCACTCCTTAGCCTGTAACAGCGCGATGGTGCGAGTCATTTCGTTAAATACGATGTCGAGACCTTCATCGAAACCCATCCCCGGTTTCACCAGCATCCGCATGGGGCGCGCGGCCAGCGCGACGTGGACGCAGGTGCGGGCGCTGATCTCGGTTTCGTTACAGGTTCCGCCCTGATAGGCCTCCATGGCGTGTTTGTTGCAGTACAACACCGCGTCAACGATGTTGTGAATGCCACCGAGATCCGGGGTTTTGATCTGCACCATGTGACAGCTACCGGCGTCGGTGAAATCCACGATATCCTGATAGGTGTTACACCACTCGTCGGCGACAATCTTCACGCCGGAGCCCTGGCGGGTCAGCTCTTTGGTAATCGCGGTCAGCAGGCGGATTTGATCCGGTTTATTGCCCGCGTCGACCGGGCCTTCAATGTACAGCGGCAGGCCCTGCGCCTCTTTTTCCAGGCTGGCGATATATTCAGCGCAGCGCAGCGGGTCCATATCGAAGATCAGACCGATCGTGCCGTAGACGTCGATATGCAGCGTCGGGTGATAGCGCGGGCTGGTACGCAGGCTTAAAATGCGGTCGGACAGCCAGCGCACGTATTCGCGCAGTTTTTCGCCCTGAAGGCCGAGCTTCTCTTCGACATTGTTGATCAGTGCGTGAGGCAGGACATCGACGCCTTTAAGGATCATTTTATCAACGGCGATGTAGCGATCGTCACCGCTCTGGCCAAATAACGGAATGGCTTCCGGTACGCACGGCAGTTGCCATTCGTCGCACACCACTTCTGTTTTCAGGCGGCCTGTCGCCAGCGCGGTAGCGTCGAGCAGCGCCTGAGAAAGGCCATAGCGAACGGCGGTATGCAGCAGGTTGCCGTCAATGCGCAGCTTGTCGAAGAAGCGGGCGTTCGGCAGGAATGTGTCGACATCGCGGCCTTCCAGCAGCGGCTTAATATGGGTGTTCAGGAACGGGATAAAGTGATCCGCGAGGAACAGCGGATCGCGGCCGCCCGCGCCGGAGTACTGGACGGCGGCGCAGTCACCAACCGCCACCGCGCCGTTTTCCAGAATCAGCTGAACGGAAACGCATTCGCCAGCCTGGCGCACGGAGGTAAAGCCAGGGGTGACCGGCGCACCGGTATAAATGAATCCATCATGACCCGCGCCGTTTTTAATCGCCTGCTGATCGTCAAAATAGAATGAAGAATAACCCGCGGTGAAAAGGGCTTGTTTAATTTTCATTATGGTCTTCCTATTAATTTACTGTGGGATACCGCGTTGATGTCATCAACAACCATCTGGAATGAGGGCTTGCGTCCTTCAAAATGCGCGCGCTCGGCGACGTAATCGTGGTGCTGAGCGAGAATGTCCTGCGGCAGCGGAACCGCGCCCGCTTCCAGCACGCGAATCGCGCCGGTGTTATCGCGTACGGGCAGGATTTTGCCGGCGTTGCAGGCGGCTGGCGCAAAAGGCACATCCAGTACGCCCGCTTCGAAGGCCAGCACCGTTCCGCGCGCTACATCGCCATTGCCTAACTCAAAGACTCTCTTCAGTACGGCGCGCACTTCGCTCTTAATCAGCTCGACTTCCTGGTCGACGGCGGGGCAGGGCGGGAATTTCTGATCGCTAACCATATTGAGCATCTGGCGTGAGGCTTTCAGCCCCTGCGCGTTAGCGGCAGCGGTTGGAATGCCGAACGCTTCGTGCGGGCTCTTGGTAATGACTTTGGTCGCGCCGGACATACCCGCTACCGCCGCGCCCCAGGAGATGACGGCAAACGCTTTGGATTCATCTTCCGGGAAACCGCCCATCCACTGATGGAATACGGTGCTCAGCTCATAATCGTCATAGCCGTAGTTCTGGAAATATTCGTGGGACAGTTCGCGCAGCGACTGAATTGCCGCGATGTCCTGGGTCAGACAACCCACCTGGCCGTAGCCGACGGTGATGGATTTCACACCCTGTTCCAGCGCCAGCAGGCCTTCGATAATCGCCACCGCGTGCGACATAAACGGCGGAATTAACGTCCCGGTCAACGGGCCGAACGGTTCGCGGTTAATACGAATGCCGTGCTCTTCGTACATGCCCATCAGGCGGTCGCAGTACTGCCAGTCGCGGATCGATTTTTCCAGCGTCACGCGTTTGGCATAAGGGATGTTGTAGGAGATGCCGCCGCCTTCGTAGCTGGTGAAGCCGCTGGCCATGGCAATTTCCGCCAGCAGGCGCGCATCCGGCGTACCGTGACGCACCTGAATCGGTTTTTCCAGCGCTTCGGTCATCCGGCGGCAGGCCGCCACGCCGTGGTTAACTACGGGCAAGCCGTTCAGTTTGGAGGTTCCCGCCTCGATCGATTTCTGAATACCGACCGCCGCTTCTTCGTAGCGGTTCAGACGGGTATAGGCATCAATTGTGCTGGGCAGCAGATCGCACTCTTCCTGCAGGGTTTTAAGCAGCGCAATGTGCTCATCCATCAGCGCCACGCCCGCGCGCGGCTGGCTCAGGGTTCTGCCTTCCCGATCGGCCTTCAGCAAGGCCTGCGAGAAACGTTTTTGCTCAGGAATGGTTTGTTGATACTTCACACCATCTTCAAAATTTTCAACCTCTTTACCGGTATGCCAGGTCTGCAACACCTGATGCCGTTCGGTCATGAATTCATCATGGGTTAACTTCTTATTCTGGAGTTCCATTCGTTGCTGCCTTAGTTTTTATCGGGTTAAACAGTGAATGCTGGTGCGAGCGGCGAGCTGCGGGTAGAGTCTGGCGACATTCGCCAGCAGAGGAAGCAGGCCTTTCGAATCACGGTAATAGTCAAACTGGTTTGGTAGGAGAATGCGTTTGCCGTCGTCATTAAGCTCCCGGTATTTCAACCAGCGATGAATATCAAACTGACCGGCGCGGGAGAGCCAGCCGCCGGAACCAATCACTTTGCGCACGGTGGTCAGATCGCGCCCCATCTGCAGATCGACATTGCCGACACAGGTGCAGACCTGCTTTTTCGTTCCTGCGTGACGCTCGCTGGCATAGCCGACGCACAAACCGGCGAGGAGGGTATCAAAGTATTGTTCTTCTTCGCTGCGCGGCAGATAATCCGGCTGCGCCGTCAGATGACGCAAATAGTGATAAAAAGCCTGCTGACGCTCCGGCTGTTGAGCGAACACCACTTTCACCAGTTCTTCAGTGCTTTCTCCCACCACGACGGCGGAGACGCGCATGCCCAGATCGCCTTCAACGGTACGTTTGACGAACGGTTCCGGCACGCCGTGCAACACCGTATCGGGCGAGAGCGTATTGGCGCAGGCGGAGTAAACGTCGGTGGTGGCACCGCCCATGTCGATGAGCATGAACTCTTTCCATGCGTTATCGATGTCGCTTATCGCCTTCACCAGTTCGTAAACCGTCCACGGCGTCGGCATTGGCTCTTCCCCGGTTTCACTGACGATAACGTCCAGGCCTTTGCCTTTCACGATGCGCGACAGGAAGACATCGCAAATCGCTTTGCGCGCGGCGTAAGGATTGGGGTGATCGAGATCGGGCAGAATATTGTCCACCGTAATGAGATCTTTATGGCCCAGAATCGCCTGGACTTGGTCCTGAATGTCGCGGTTGCCGGCGTAAATAATGGCGCAGTCCAGCGCTGATTCCGCCAGCGCGTGGGCGTTAGCCAGACCGTAGCTCTCTTCGCCGCCGTCAGTACCGCCGGTGAAGAGCAGAATGTCCGGCGGCGAGGCCTCCAGCTCGGCGATATCATGCTGGTTGAGTTTATAGGCGTAATACTGGGCGATTTTCGCGCCAGCGGAGTGGGCGGTGACTTTCGCCGATTCCAGGGTGATTGATGGCACCAGCCCCATCGCGGCGACGGCCAGCCCGCCTTTTGCGGAAGAGGAGTATTTAAGCTGTATGTCGCCGTTTTTCAGCAGGGGGCGCGCGTCGGCGACATTTAACACCTGGTTCAGACTGGCAAAAAATCCGTCTGCCAGATGATGCGTCGTCGTCGGCGTCAGCGCGTGATTAACCAGCGTTAATGCGTCCCCTTCCTGGGCGAAGAGGGCGGCCTTCGTCCATGTTGAGCCGATATCGACAGAAACTATCTGCATCACAGAGCCTCTTCAAGACAATGCTGCTCCACGCCGTGGCGCTGGTTGATATCGTTCGCCATCAGCTGACAAACGTCTTCAAGATCGTGGCTTGGCGCGAAGACGCGGTTAAAGCCCATCTCTTTAAATTTTGCTTCCACCCCGGCAAAGTCATGCTTGCCGACCACCAGATTGCCGCCGACATACAACAGGATGTCGCCGATGCCGCGTTCGATGCAGCGCTCGCGTAGTCCGAGGCAGTCGATATCGCCATGCCCGTAAATCGATGAAACGACGATCGCATCGGCGCCGGTCTCGATGGCGGCGTCAATATATTCATCCTGATTCACCATTACTCCCAGATTGATTACGCGAAAATCATGGGCAGTAAAAACACGATCTAAAACTTTATTGCCTACGGCATGGCAGTCCGCGCCAATGACGCCAATAACAAGCGTTGATTTTTTCATGGGTAATCCTCTCCAGGGATTGTTGTAAAGTAGTGCTTCTTTTAATATTTAGAATGCGGGAAGTTGCACTCTGTTAATATTGAATGAGTGTCTTTATAAGCGATGGGTGAAGCAATTGATCTATTTTCAAAATAACCTTCTTAAAATGATTATTTTGGTTGTGAAAATATAAAATAGCTTAATTATCAAATGGTTGCTTTGTTTCTCCTGAGAGGGTTTTTGCTTTCTAAAAAAACTACAAAAATAACTATGTGTTATTTTTGTGATATAACTCCAGTTTTATTTTTCGGGGCAAATATCAGCCTTTAGCCTATTAGCGCTGTAGAAATTCAGGATAAACTTGTGAGGATAGTAACAGAATCTTCGATATATTTATTATATAGAGATGAACACTGTTTTGTTAAAATAAAGAAAAATTAGCTAATAAATTGTTTGTTTGACCTTGACGGGCTGGAAAGCCAGGCCGCAATAATTAAGGGGATAATCCGACGCGATGAGCGGCGCCGATAGCTGACAGAGGAGGGGAGGCCTGTGAAGGTTAACGTGGAGAGCCAGAGGGCGCGTGTGCAATGAGATAGTTTCTTTGCGGTGTTAATTATAAGTAAAATAAAAATAGACTAAATGTATAAAATAATAAGTGTTGATAACCAGCAGAAAAAATCTGTGAGCTATTTAGCAATAATTGAACATCAATGTGGAATGTTTTTTACTGGATGCGGGGCAGTAAAAAACGCACAAAATGTTTAGCCTTACCGAATAAGCCTCTTTTTGCAGAGGGTTGGAAATTACTCTTTGTAAAAACAAAAAGTTAACAAAAAATTCACCATGCATTCAATGAATAAACATTATTAACATTAACTTTAAAAATTGATTTTAATCAATATTTAAATGTTGGAAAAGAGCATCAAAACTGGTTAAATTGCCCGTGATCAAATTCCCTGAAAAGCGATAGGTTAGGCATAAATTGATCGCTGTCGAAAAAAGCAAATCTGACCCACTAAAAACCTGTTTATTGTAAGGGTTTTACGGCGTAATATATTTGCGGGATCAATTTGGGTTTTTTATTAACATGTTTGTAACCTTTCATCATTACTGTTTCCTTCCCGAGGGGATAGTACGATGAGAGGCGGCAAATAAATTTGTATTGGGGCATGCGTGTGACCCTTTCTAACGGGGTTCACTCTCGGAGTCTTCATGCGATGAGCAAGGAGTCATGATGTTAGATATAGTCGAACTGTCGCGCTTACAGTTTGCCTTGACCGCGATGTACCACTTCCTGTTTGTGCCGCTAACGCTCGGTATGGCGTTCCTGCTGGCCATTATGGAAACGGTATACGTCCTTTCCGGCAAACAGATTTATAAAGATATGACCAAGTTCTGGGGCAAGTTGTTTGGTATCAACTTTGCTCTGGGTGTGGCTACCGGTTTGACCATGGAGTTCCAGTTCGGGACAAACTGGTCATACTACTCCCACTATGTTGGGGATATCTTCGGTGCGCCGCTGGCAATCGAAGGTTTAATGGCCTTCTTCCTCGAATCCACCTTTGTAGGTCTGTTCTTCTTCGGCTGGGATCGTCTGAGTAAAGTTCAGCATATGTGCGTCACCTGGCTGGTGGCTCTGGGGTCCAACCTCTCCGCGTTGTGGATTCTGGTAGCGAACGGCTGGATGCAAAACCCAATCGCTGCGGATTTCAATTTCGAAACCATGCGTATGGAAATGGTGAGCTTCTCTGAGCTGGTGCTGAACCCGGTAGCACAGGTGAAATTTGTTCACACTGTGGCGTCCGGCTATGTTACCGGCGCGATGTTCATCCTCGGTATCAGCGCTTACTACATGTTGAAAGGCCGTGACTTCGCCTTTGCTAAACGTTCCTTTGCTATTGCCGCCAGCTTCGGAATGGCTGCCGTGCTGTCCGTTATCGTACTTGGCGACGAATCCGGTTACGAAATGGGCGACGTGCAGAAAACTAAGCTCGCTGCGATTGAAGCAGAATGGGAAACGCAACCTGCTCCGGCCTCCTTTACCCTGTTCGGTATTCCTGACCAGGACAAACAGGAAAACCATCTGGCGATTCAGATCCCTTATGCGCTCGGCATTATCGCTACGCGTTCCGTGGACACGCCGGTTATTGGCCTGAAAGACCTCATGGTGCAGCATGAAGAGCGTATCCGTAACGGGATGAAAGCCTATGAACTGCTGGAACAGCTGCGTGCCGGTTCTACCGACCAGGCTGTTCGCGACCAGTTCAACAGCATGAAGAAAGATCTCGGTTACGGTCTGTTGCTGAAACGCTATACGCCTAATGTGACTGACGCGACCGAAGCGCAGATTCAGCAAGCGACGAAAGATTCCATTCCTCGCGTTGCGCCGCTGTACTTCGCCTTCCGTATCATGGTGGCATGCGGCTTCCTGCTGCTGGCGATCATCGCGCTCTCCTTCTGGAGCGTGATTCGTAACCGCATCGGTGAGAAAAAATGGCTTCTGCGCGCGGCGCTGTACGGTATTCCACTGCCGTGGATTGCGGTTGAAGCAGGTTGGTTTGTCGCCGAGTATGGTCGTCAGCCGTGGGCGATCGGCGAAGTGTTGCCGACTGCCGTGGCGAACTCATCGCTGACCGTGGGCGATCTGCTGTTCTCCATGTTCCTGATTTGCGGCCTGTATACCCTGTTCCTGGTGGCAGAATTGTTCCTGATGTTCAAATTTGCACGCCTTGGCCCAAGCAGCCTGAAAACCGGTCGCTATCACTTTGAGCAGTCCACCGTGACTTCTCAGCCGGCACGCTAAGACAGGAGTCGTCAAATGATCGATTATGAAGTACTACGTTTTATCTGGTGGCTGCTGGTTGGCATTTTGCTAATTGGTTTCGCCGTCACCGATGGGTTCGACATGGGGGTGGGGATGCTCACCCGTTTCCTCGGTCGTAACGACACCGAGCGTCGAATTATGATTAACTCTATCGCCCCGCACTGGGACGGTAACCAGGTGTGGTTGATCACGGCGGGTGGCGCATTGTTTGCCGCCTGGCCGATGGTTTACGCCGCGGCGTTCTCCGGTTTCTATGTGGCGATGATCCTTGTGCTGGCGTCTTTGTTCTTCCGTCCAGTCGGTTTTGATTACCGCTCTAAGATTGAAGACCCGCGCTGGCGCAACATGTGGGACTGGGGCGTGTTCATCGGTAGTTTTGTGCCGCCGCTGGTGATTGGCGTGGCCTTTGGCAATCTGTTGCAGGGCGTACCGTTCCACGTAGATGAGTATCTGCGTCTGTACTACACCGGTAACTTCTTCCAGTTGCTGAACCCGTTTGGTCTGCTGGCGGGCATCGTAAGCGTAGGGATGATCATCACGCAGGGGGCGACTTACCTGCAAATGCGTACCGTTGGCGAACTGCACCTGCGCGCGCGCGCCACCTCGCAGATTGCGGCGCTGGTGACATTAGTGTGCTTTGCGCTGGCGGGCGTTTGGGTAATGTATGGTATTGATGGTTATGTCGTGACATCCGCGATTGACCATCATGCCGCCTCTAACCCGCTAACTAAAGAAGTGGCGCGTGAAGCCGGCGCCTGGCTGGTGAACTTTAATAATGCTCCGATCCTGTGGTTGATTCCGGCACTGGGCGTGGTTCTGCCGCTGCTGACTATCCTGACTTCCCGTATGGAGAAAGGCGCGTGGGCATTCCTGTTCTCTTCGCTGACTCTGGCCTGCATTATTCTGACGGCGGGTATCGCTATGTTCCCGTTTGTGATGCCGTCCAGCACGATGATGAATGCCAGCCTGACCATGTGGGATGCGACATCCAGCCAGATGACGCTGAACCTGATGACCTGGGTTGCGGCGGTGTTCGTACCGATCATTCTGATCTACACCAGTTGGTGTTACTGGAAAATGTTCGGTCGTATCACCAAAGAACATATTGAAAGCAATACCCACTCTTTGTACTAAGTAAGGAGCTTAAAATGTGGTATTTCGCATGGATTCTGGGAACGCTTCTTGCCTGTGCATTCGGGATCATTACCGCCCTGGCGCTTGAGCACGTTGAAGCGGGTAAAACCGGTCAAGAAGAAAGCTAATGACCCCTATTATCGCAAAACTGTATGCGGTAATGGACAAGCGCCCGTTAAGGGCGCTTTCCTTCGTGATGGCGATAGTGCTGGCAGGATGTATGTTCTGGGACCCGTCACGATTTGCTGCGAGGACCAGCACGCTTGAAATCTGGCACGGATTATTGCTGATGTGGGCGGTTTGCGCAGGCATAATCCACGGCGTGGGTTTTTGCCTTGAATCCGTACACTGGCAAGGGATTTTTTGTCCGCTGCTTGCGGATATCGTCCTCATCGTCGGCCTGATTTTCTTCTTCTTGTGAATAAGAAAACCTCCTTAAAAATATAGGGGCTTGCATAAGCCCATATATTTTTACTCTCCCTTAACTTTCCCCCATTCCCAAGCCTCATTCCCACGCGTATAGTAGCAACGTTTAAAAGCTCTACTTTTGTTGCATTACCGGGATGTAAAGTGAATACAACGCGATATACAAGGGCATTCTTGAAGCATTGCGGCGGCGAGTGCGCGAACCACCAGGAACTTATAAGAATAAGTACCTGCGGTGAGCGGATGAAGCTAACAAAGAGGCAACAGGAATGAATAAGTATATGTTTCGATGGCCGATTCGGGTTTATTACGAAGACACGGACGCCGGCGGTGTAGTTTATCACGCCAGTTATGTCGCTTTTTATGAAAGAGCGCGCACGGAGATGCTGCGTCACCACCACTTCAGCCAACAGGTGCTGCTGGCGGAGCGGGTCGCCTTTGTGGTGCGCAGGATGACGCTGGAATACTATGCGCCTGCGCGGCTCGACGATATGCTTGAAGTTCAAACAGAAATTACGTCAATGCGTGGCACCGCTTTGGTTTTCACGCAACGCATTGTCAACGCAGAGAACACGCTGCTAAATGAAGCAGAGGTTCTGATTGTTTGCGTTGATCCACTCAAAATGAAGCCTCGTGCGCTTCCTAAGTCTATTGTCGCGGAGTTTAAGCAGTGACTGACATGAATATCCTTGATTTGTTCCTGAAGGCAAGCCTTCTGGTTAAACTTATCATGTTGATTTTGATTGGTTTTTCAATAGCATCCTGGGCCATCATTATCCAGCGAACGCGTATTCTGAACGCCGCTGCGCGTGAGGCGGAAGCGTTTGAAGATAAATTTTGGTCCGGAATCGAACTATCGCGCCTGTATCAGGAAAGCCAGGGGAGACGCGATAGTCTGTCGGGCTCGGAACAAATCTTTTATAGCGGTTTCAAAGAGTTTGTCCGGCTCCATCGCGCCAACAGCCATGCGCCGGAGGCAGTGGTAGAAGGGGCGTCGCGTGCGATGCGTATCTCCATGAATCGAGAGCTGGAAACGCTGGAAACTCATATTCCGTTTCTTGGCACGGTAGGCTCTATCAGTCCTTATATCGGTCTGTTTGGCACCGTATGGGGGATTATGCATGCGTTTATCGCCCTGGGGGCGGTGAAACAGGCGACTCTGCAAATGGTTGCGCCGGGTATTGCAGAAGCATTGATTGCCACGGCGATTGGTCTGTTTGCCGCCATTCCTGCGGTTATGGCTTACAACCGACTGAATCAGCGCGTGAACAAGCTGGAACTGAATTACGACAACTTTATGGAAGAGTTCACCGCGATTCTGCACCGCCAGGCGTTTACCGTAAGCGAAAGCAACAAGGGGTAAGCCATGGCCAGAACGCGTGGACGAGGTCGTCGCGAACTTAAGTCCGAAATCAATATTGTACCGCTGCTCGACGTACTGTTGGTGCTGCTGCTGATCTTTATGGCAACCGCGCCGATTATTACCCAGAGCGTGGAAGTCGATCTGCCGGAGGCGAATCAGTCGCAGGCGGTCAGTAGTAACGACGATCCACCGGTCATTATTGAGGTTTCCGGAGTAGGGCAATACAGCGTAGTGGTTGATAAAGAGCGAATGGATCAACTGCCGTCTGAACAGGTGATCGCAGAAGCAAAGCGTCACCTGCAGGCTAATCCGAAAACAGTCTTTTTAATCGGCGGCGCGAAAGAGGTGCCGTACGATGAAATAATTAAAGCGCTGAACTTGTTACACAGCGCGGGCGTAAAATCGGTTGGCTTAATGACGCAGCCAATCTGAAGTCTGCGTCCCGCTGGCTTGAAAGACGGCGAGTAACAGGCGAACAGTTTTTTGGGAACCGAGAGTGTCAAAGGCAACCGAACAAAACGACAAGCTCAAACGGGCGATAATGATTTCAGCCGTGCTGCATATCATCTTATTTGCAGTGCTGATCTGGAGTTCGTTTGATGAGCATATAGAGACTTCTGCCGGCGGCGGCGGTGGTTCCGCTATCGACGCGGTGATGGTCGATCCTGGCGCCGTTGTGCAGCAGTACAACCGTCAGCAGGATCAACAGGCCAGCGCCAGACGCGCGGAAGAAGAGCGTAAAAAGCTGCAACAGCAGCAGGCAGAGGAGCTTCAGCAGAAGCAGGCTGCCGAACAGGAGCGATTGAAACAACTTGAAAAGGAACGTTTAGCGGCTCAGGAGCAGCAAAAGCAGGCCGAAGAAGCGGCAAAACTGGCGCAACAGCAACAGAAACAGGCCGAAGAAGCGGCTCAGAAAGCAGCGGCGGACGCGAAGAAGAAAGCTGAGGCTGAAGCAGCGAAAGCGGTAGCCGATGCGAAGAAACAAGCCGAGGCTGAAGCGGCTCAGAAAGCAGCGGCGGACGCGAAGAAAAAAGCGGAGGCCGAGGCTCAGAAAGCAGCGGCGGATGCGAAGAAGAAAGCGGAAGCCGAGGCGGCGAAGCAGGCTCAGGCTGAGGCAGCGAAGAAAGCCGCCGCCGAAAAAGTTGCGGCTGACAAAAAGGCCGCCGCAGAGAAAGCCGCGGCGGATAAAAAGGCAGCAGAGAAGAAAGCCGCAGCGGATAAAGCAGCGGCTAAAAAAGCGGCTGCCGAAAAAGCGGCCGCCGCAGAGGGGGTCGATGATCTGCTTGGCGATCTCAGCTCGGGTAAGAATGCGCCGAAAACCGGTGGCGGCGCGAAAGGGAATGGTCAGCCATCTAAAGATAGCGGTACATCGGGCGCTAACGGTGGGGCGACAGGCGCTGATATCAGCGCCTACGCGAAACAGATTCAGGTCGCGATTCAGAGCCGTCTGTATGATGCGAGTCTGTACCAGGGCAAACAATGTGTCTTGCATATAAGCCTGGCGCCGGATGGCTCATTAAAAAGCATTACGTCTGAGGGCGGCGATCCGGCGCTTTGTCAGGCGGCGTTAATGGCGGCAAAAACCGCGAAAATTCCTAAACCGCCAAGCCAGGCTGTTTATGAGAAAATAAAGGATGCCAAACTAGACTTTAAACTGTAGATACTTTCCTCTATGGAAGTTGGAGCGGTTGAGTTGTTACTGGTCCTGGTGGTTTTGTGTATTTGAGTTTGTTAACATTCTGCTAAATTATCGTGGGCCACAGGTCCAGGTATGGGAGATATGATGAAGCAGGCATTACGAGTAGCATTTGGTTTTCTGATGCTGTGGGCGGCGGTGCTGCACGCAGAAGTCCATATCGAGATCACCCAGGGGGTGGACTCGGCGCGCCCGATTGGCGTTGTGCCTTTTAAATGGGCCGGGCCGGGTGCTGCGCCTGAAGATATCGGCGGCATCGTGGCGGCAGATTTACGCAACAGCGGTAAATTTAATCCGTTAGACCGGTCCCGACTGCCGCAGCAGCCAGCCACCGCTCAGGAAGTTCAGCCTGCCGCATGGTCTGCGCTGGGTATTGACGCCGTCGTCGTTGGGCAGGTGACGCCGAATCCGGACGGTTCCTACAATGTCGCCTATCAACTGGTTGACACTGGTGGCGCGCCGGGTACTGTACTGGCGCAAAACTCTTATAAAGTGAACAAGCAGTGGCTGCGTTATGCAGGCCATACCGCCAGTGACGAAGTTTTTGAAAAACTGACGGGTATTAAGGGCGCGTTCCGTACCCGTATCGCCTACGTGGTGCAAACTAACGGCGGTCAGTTCCCGTATGAACTGCGCGTGTCAGATTACGATGGCTACAATCAGTTCGTGGTGCACCGTTCTCCGCAGCCGTTGATGTCTCCGGCGTGGTCTCCGGACGGCTCAAAACTGGCTTACGTGACTTTTGAAAGCGGCCGCTCCGCGCTGGTTATCCAGACGCTGGCAAACGGCGCAGTACGTCAGGTTGCGTCCTTCCCGCGTCACAACGGCGCGCCGGCCTTCTCGCCGGATGGGACGAAACTGGCGTTCGCGTTATCGAAAACCGGGAGTCTGAACCTGTATATCATGGATCTCGCCTCCGGCCAGATTCGTCAGATAACGGACGGGCGTAGCAACAATACGGAGCCGACCTGGTTCCCTGACAGCCAGACTCTGGCCTTTACCTCTGACCAGGCTGGACGTCCGCAAGTGTATAAAATGAACATTAACGGCGGTGCGGTGCAGCGTATTACCTGGGAAGGTTCGCAAAACCAGGATGCGGATGTCAGCAGCGACGGTAAATTTATGGTAATGGTAAGCTCAAATAACGGGCAGCAGCACATTGCCAAACAAGATCTGGTGACGGGTGGCGTACAGGTTCTGTCGTCAACGTTCCTGGATGAAACGCCAAGTCTGGCACCTAACGGCACGATGGTAATCTACAGCTCTTCTCAGGGGATGGGATCTGTGCTGAATTTGGTTTCTACAGATGGGCGTTTCAAAGCGCGTCTTCCGGCAACTGATGGTCAGGTGAAATCGCCTGCCTGGTCGCCGTATCTGTGATAATAATTAATTGATTACTAAAGGAATTAAAGAAATGCAACTGAACAAAGTGCTGAAGGGCCTGATGATTGCCCTGCCTGTTATGGCAATCGCGGCATGTTCTTCTAACAAGAACGCCAGCAATGACGGTAGCGAAGGCGGCATGCTGAACGGTGCCGGCACGGGTATGGACGCTAACGGTAACGGCAACATGTCATCTGAAGAGCAAGCGCGTCTGCAGATGCAGCAGCTGCAGCAGAACAATATCGTCTACTTTGATCTGGACAAGTATGATATCCGTTCTGACTTCGCGGCAATGCTGGACGCGCACGCTAATTTCCTGCGTAGCAATCCGTCTTACAAAGTCACCGTAGAAGGTCATGCGGACGAACGCGGTACGCCTGAGTACAACATCTCCCTGGGCGAACGTCGTGCTAACGCCGTTAAAATGTACCTGCAGGGTAAAGGCGTTTCAGCAGACCAGATCTCCATCGTTTCTTACGGTAAAGAAAAACCTGCAGTACTGGGCCACGACGAAGCGGCTTACGCTAAGAACCGTCGCGCTGTACTGGTTTACTAAGAGAATTGCATGAGCAGTAACTTCAGACATCATCTGTTGAGTCTGTCGTTACTGGTTGGCATAGCGGCCCCCTGGGCCGCTTTTGCTCAGGCGCCAATCAGTAGTGTCGGCTCAGGCTCGGTCGAAGACCGCGTCACTCAACTTGAGCGTATCTCTAACGCTCACAGCCAGCTTTTAACCCAACTTCAGCAACAGCTCTCCGATAATCAGTCCGATATCGATTCTTTGCGCGGTCAAATCCAGGAAAATCAGTATCAACTGAATCAGGTGATGGAGCGCCAGAAGCAAATCATGCTGCAGCTAGGGAACTTGAATAATGGCGGCGCAGCGCAGCCTGCGGCCGGCGACCAGAGCGGGGCGGCAACCGCTACGACCCCCGCCCCGGATGCCGGTACGGCAACCTCCGGGGTGCCGGTACAAAGTGGCGATGCGAATACCGATTACAATGCGGCAATTGCGCTGGTGCAGGATAAGTCCCGCCAGGATGATGCGATTGTGGCGTTTCAGAACTTCATCAAGAAATACCCTGATTCTACTTATCAGCCGAACGCCAATTATTGGCTGGGCCAGTTGAATTATAACAAGGGTAAAAAAGATGATGCTGCCTATTATTTCGCCTCGGTAGTGAAAAATTATCCTAAGTCGCCGAAGGCTGCGGATGCGATGTACAAAGTTGGCGTTATCATGCAGGACAAAGGTGATACGGCAAAAGCGAAAGCGGTTTATCAGCAGGTAATTAGCAAATATCCTGGCACTGATGGCGCGAAACAGGCGCAGAAGCGTCTTAACGCAATGTAATGCGTACCATGCGACCAGAAAACGCCTTTTTTCTGGTCGCGTCGTGCGATTCCTAAGCAGTTGAGCCCCTTGCGTCGAAATTTTTGTTGCGCTCAAATCTGAAATCAGTAATATATGCCGCCGTTGCCACGGGATATTAAACAACTCGAAAGCAACGTAAAAGTGGGTCGTTAGCTCAGTTGGTAGAGCAGTTGACTTTTAATCAATTGGTCGCAGGTTCGAATCCTGCACGACCCACCAATCGTTCGGTGGAAACGAGAATAAAACGTGAAGGATAACGTTGCGTCAGCAACGGCCCGTAGGGCGAGGCAAAGCCGAGTCATCCTGCACGACCCACCACTAATTTCGGTTAGTCAGTAATATCCAGCGTAGTATCGGGTGATTAGCTCAGCTGGGAGAGCACCTCCCTTACAAGGAGGGGGTCGGCGGTTCGATCCCGTCATCACCCACCACTCGGGTCGTTAGCTCAGTTGGTAGAGCAGTTGACTTTTAATCAATTGGTCGCAGGTTCGAATCCTGCACGACCCACCATCTTTAGATGGTCCGAGTAAAATCTTTCAGGCAGCACCCGTATGGGTCGTTAGCTCAGTTGGTAGAGCAGTTGACTTTTAATCAATTGGTCGCAGGTTCGAATCCTGCACGACCCACCAATATACAAGGTGGTAACTGGTAGAGAACGTGAAGGATAACGTTGCTTTAGCAACGGCGCCGAAGGGCGAGGCGAAGCCGAATCATCCTGCACGACCCACCATCCTGAATGATTGAAGCAGTAACCCTTATCTAAGGGGTCGTTAGCTCAGTTGGTAGAGCAGTTGACTTTTAATCAATTGGTCGCAGGTTCGAATCCTGCACGACCCACCAATTTAACATCAAACTCAGATGTTGAGCGTGAAGGATAACGTTGCGCCAGCAACGGCCCGTAGGGCGAGGCGAAGCCGAGTCATCCTGCACGACCCACCAATGTAAAAAGGCGCCCTAAAGGCGCCTTTTTGCTATCTGCAATATGGAAGATTCGAACCTGCAGCAGGTTTGGGTCTTGCCTGATGCGCTGCGCTTATCAGGCCTACAGACGGTACCGCTCACGTAGGCCAGATAAGACGTTACGCCGCCATCAGACACGGGCTACGTAATTATTGTGACTTTCCTTATTTGATCGGCTATCTTGTTTAGCATATAAAACAAATTAACCGATTGTAGCGTTTATTGCGCTTTCATTCGGTTGTTTCGTTAAGCCAGTAAAACGAGAAGCCACGATGAGCGTAATGTTTGACCCACAAGCCGCAATCTATCCGTTTCCGCTAAAGCCAGCGCCGTTAAGCGTTGAGGAAAAGCAATTTTATCGTGAGAAAATCAAACGACTCCTCAGCGAACGGGATGCGGTGATGGTGGCGCATTATTATACCGATCCGGAAATTCAACAACTTGCTGAAGAAACAGGTGGGTGTGTTTCCGACTCGCTGGAAATGGCCCGTTTCGGCGCGAAGCACGCCGCATCCACGCTGCTGGTAGCAGGCGTACGGTTTATGGGGGAAACCGCCAAAATTCTCAGCCCGGAAAAAACTATTCTTATGCCTACCCTGGCGGCGGAATGTTCGCTGGATTTAGGCTGCCCAATAGACGAATTTAGCGCTTTTTGTGATGCCCATCCTGACAGAACCGTAGTGGTCTATGCTAACACCTCGGCTGCTGTTAAAGCGCGTGCAGACTGGGTTGTGACCTCCAGTATTGCCGTAGAACTGATTGAGTATCTGGATAGTTTGGGGGAAAAAATTATCTGGGCGCCGGACAGACACCTGGGGAATTATGTGCAAAAACAGACCGGGGCCGATGTACTGTGCTGGCAAGGGGCGTGTATTGTACATGATGAGTTTAAAACCCAGGCGTTGACCCGTTTAAAAAAAATCTATCCCGATGCCGCTATTCTGGTTCATCCTGAATCGCCGCAGTCCATTGTCGAGATGGCCGATGCGGTGGGCTCAACTAGTCAGCTCATTAAGGCGGCAAAAACGCTGCCGCACAGACAGCTTATTGTGGCGACCGATCGCGGCATTTTTTACAAAATGCAGCAGACGGTGCCTGAAAAAGAGTTGCTTGAAGCACCTACGGCTGGCGAGGGGGCGACCTGCCGTAGTTGCGCGCACTGTCCGTGGATGGCGATGAATGGCCTGAAAGCCATCGCTGAAGGGCTGGAGCAGGGAGGCGCAGCGCATGAGATACAGGTTGATACGGCGCAACGCGAGGGCGCATTACTGCCCCTCAACCGGATGCTGGATTTTGCGGCTACACTTCGGGCATAAAAACGGAAATCTTGGGGGGAGAGAATGGATTTTTTTAGTACGCACAACATACTGGTTCATATTCCGATCGGCACCGGCGGTTACGATCTTTCGTGGATCGAAGCGGTAGGAACCATCGCCGGCCTGCTCTGTATTTGGCTTGCCAGTCTGGAGAAGATCAGCAACTACTTTTTTGGGCTGGTTAACGTCACCCTGTTTGCGATTATTTTCTTTCAGATCCAGCTCTATGCCAGTCTGTTGCTGCAACTCTTTTTCTTTGCCGCCAATATTTATGGCTGGTATGCGTGGTCGCGGCAAACAAATGATAATGAAGCCGAGCTTAAAATCCGCTGGCTGCCGTTGTCAAAAGCAATGGCATGGCTGGCGATATGTGTGATAGCCATCGGTTTGATGACGCGATATATCGATCCCGTATTCGCCGTCCTGACGCGAGTGGCCGTCGCCATTATGCAGATGCTGGGGTTACAGGTGACAATGCCCATACTGCAACCGGACGCCTTCCCGTTTTGGGACTCCTGCATGATGGTGCTGTCTATCGCGGCGATGATTCTGATGACACGCAAATATGTCGAAAACTGGCTACTGTGGGTGATAATCAACGTGATCAGCGTGGTGATTTTTGCTTTGCAGGGCGTCTATGCGATGTCGCTGGAGTATCTGATCCTGACATTTATCGCCGTGAACGGTAGCCGCATGTGGATAAACAGCGCGCGGGAGCGAGGATCGCGCGCGCTTTCCCCTTAATGGTGATGAACATGCCCGGATGCCATCTGATTCAGATGGCAGTCCGGGCCGTGACACACTTGATACTCCATCTGAATTGTAGCGTGCGCAATATGGTATTCGTGCATCAGGAAATCCTGGATACGTTCCAGCAGCGCATCATGGTTGTGCGGCGGAATGACCTGAGCGTGCAATGTCATGACCGGTTTTTCGCCGACCATCCAGACATGCACGTGGTGTACGTTGCGAACTTCGGGGATTTCCCGGCTTAAATGGCGCTGTAAGGCATTAATATCCAGTGAAACCGGCGCGCCTTCCAGCAATTCGTTGACGCTATCTTTTAACAAACGCCAGGCGCTGCGTAGCACCAGTACCGAAACCAGAATAGAGAGAATCGGGTCCGCTGGCGTCCAGCCGGTCCAGATAATAATCAGCGCAGCGGCTATTGCGCCGACGGAGCCCAGCAAATCGCCCATCACATGTAGCGCGGCAGCGCGAACGTTCAGGTTTTTTTCATCGCTTCCCCGATGAAGAATCCAGAACGCAAACAGGTTCGCCAGCAGACCCGCGACCGCAATCACCATCATCAGACTGCCTGCCACCGGACGTGGCGTGTAAAAGCGCTCTATCGCTTCCCAGACAATAAGGAGGGTAATGACCACCAACGCAATGGCATTCACAAAGGCCGCCAGAGTGGTGAGTCTTAGCCAGCCAAAAGTGTGGCGAACCGTCGGGGGGCGACGGGAAAACTGAACCGCCAGCAGCGCAAAGAGAAGGGCCGCCGCGTCGGTGAGCATATGTCCCGCATCCGCCAACAACGCCAGCGAGCCGGAGAGTATCCCGCCCACCACCTCAATGAGCATAAATCCGGCGGTGACGATAAAGGCAAAAAGCAGGCGACGAGCATTATTATCTTTCGGCAGGTGTGAATCGGCATGAGAGTGTGAGTGCGCCATAACGTCATTCCTTTGTTATTCTCATCAATACTGTAGACATCATACTGATTTTTCGCTGACAAAATAAAAAGGAGAGCGAAAGCTCTCCCGTTATCAGACTTTTTTCTGAATTACTGTGTGGTACCGTCGGTTTTGGTATTCACGTCATTATTGACGCCATTACCGGTTTCCACTTTTTTATTAATATCCGGGCAGCGACCGTCTTTACACATGGTATTTTTATGCTCTTCTTCCTTGGTCATTCCGTCATGATTCATGGTTGAACCGTCAGGATGCTGCATCGTACTGTTAGTATTGCCGTTGGTATTGATGTCGTTGTTATTCACATCATTCGGCGCCACATTCTGGCGGGCGTCCGGGGCAACCTGGCCGGCATTTGCCGCCGAGTTCGCCTGGCCATTACTGGACTGCGCGTTAGATTCAGCAGCTAACGCTGCGCCGCTGGCAAGGCCGAGGGTAGCGGTGAGTAAAAGCGTAGTCAGTTTTGTCATTTTCATAAGATGCTCCTGTTATGGTGGATATGTCGGATAACCTCTTCCAACAGTGCACGTGTCAGTCAAATCCTCAAATAAGGGATAAAAAGCTTTCGCCGCCGCCTGGTAACGCAGCAGAGAATCTTGCAATAATTCATAAACAGAGTGGTTACAGTTAAAAATTGTAGGTTAGATCCCATTTTTCGCTACATTTGTGCGTTTTTTTCCTGAATTCCAGGATTATTCCGTTCAAAGTGTAAAAGCCCGTTTACACTATTTAATTGAAGAGATAGATTGGAGGGATTGCATTCATTGGGATAAGTACGGCAACACTGGAATAAACATGAATTATCAGAACGACGATTTACGCATTAAAGAAATCAACGAGTTATTACCTCCGGTCGCGCTGCTGGAAAAGTTTCCCGCAACGGAAAATGCAGCAAATACCGTTGCCCACGCGCGCAAAGCCATCCATAAAATACTCAAAGGCAATGACGATCGTCTGCTGGTGGTGATTGGTCCTTGTTCAATTCATGATCCGGCAGCGGCGAAAGAGTATGCCGCCCGTTTGCTGGCGCTACGCGATGAGCTTAAAGGCGAGCTTGAAATTGTCATGCGCGTCTATTTTGAGAAACCGCGTACCACCGTCGGCTGGAAAGGGCTGATTAACGATCCGCACATGGATAACAGCTTCCAGATTAACGACGGTCTGCGTATTGCGCGCAAACTGCTGCTGGATATTAATGACAGCGGTCTTCCTGCCGCCGGTGAATTCCTCGATATGATCACGCCGCAATATCTGGCCGATCTGATGAGCTGGGGCGCCATTGGCGCGCGGACTACTGAATCCCAGGTTCATCGCGAACTGGCGTCCGGCCTCTCTTGTCCGGTCGGCTTTAAAAATGGTACTGATGGCACGATTAAAGTCGCGATTGACGCGATCAACGCCGCCGGTGCGCCGCACTGCTTCCTCTCCGTCACTAAATGGGGTCATTCAGCGATTGTGAATACCAGCGGCAACGGCGACTGCCATATCATTCTGCGCGGCGGTAAAGCGCCAAACTATAGCGCGCAGCATGTTGCGGAGGTGAAAGAAGGCCTCACCAAAGCGGGACTGACGCCGCAGGTCATGATTGATTTCAGCCATGCTAACTCCTGTAAGCAATTTCAAAAACAGATGGAGGTTTGTGCCGATGTCTGCCAGCAGATAGCGGGCGGTGAAAAAGCGATTATTGGCGTGATGGTAGAGAGTCATCTGGTAGAAGGAAACCAGAGCCTGGAAAGCGGTCAGCCGCTGACCTACGGTAAAAGCATTACTGACGCCTGCATTGGCTGGGAAGATACCGATGCGCTGCTACGTCAGTTGTCGGCAGCGGTAAAAGCCCGCCGTGGTTAATCTTCATTACGTGTTAAACCGGCCTGCAAGGCCGGTTTTTTATCGGAGACAGATGAGATAGCCCACCGTGTCATTACTCGAAATATAAATAAATATATAACGAAATCATTCGGCGCTATAATTCTCCTCTGATTAATAACGTAGCCCGAACCATGACCTGTCAGGACAAATCACTTTTAGCGCCCAGTCTCGCTTCCACGCCAGTCATTCCGCGTTATCGCCAGATCATCCGCAAAAGGGCCGTGCTCATGTTAGCTATTGCGCTGGCGATGATGGCTTCACTGATGGTGGATGTAACCTGTGGGTCTTCTGGTTTACCGCTCAGCGCGCTGTGGCAGGCGCTTTTCCAGCCGGAAAAGGTGAATGCGGGCGTACACGTTATTGTCTGGGATATTCGCTTACCCTACGCCCTGATGGCGCTGCTGGTGGGCATGGCGCTAGGGCTGGCGGGTGCCGAAATGCAAACCATTTTAAATAATCCGCTGGCAACGCCGTTTACCCTCGGCGTATCGTCCGCCGCGGCTTTTGGCGCTGCGCTGGCGATTGTGCTGGGGCTCGGTATTCCCGGTATTCCTGCCGCCTGGTTTATCCCGGCCAATGCGTTCATCTTTGCGCTTTTGTCCGCGTTACTCCTGGACGGTATTACCCGTTGGACAGGCGTCGCCGCATCCGGGGTAGTATTGTTCGGTATTGCGCTGGTATTCACCTTTAACGCATTGGTCGCCATTATGCAGTTTGTGGCTGATGAAGATACGCTGCAGGGGCTGGTATTCTGGACGATGGGGAGCCTGGTCCGTGCGTCGTGGGAAAAATTGGGCGTACTGGCCGTTGTGTTTATTGCTGTGCTTTTTGGGTCGTTACGAAGCGCCTGGCAACTAACGGCATTACGTCTGGGCGAAGAGAGGGCGCTGAGCTTTGGGATTCATGTCCGCCGTTTACGTCTGCTGTCATTGTTGCGTATCAGCTTGTTATCAGCGCTGGCGGTAGCTTTCGTCGGGCCGATTGGTTTTATTGGTCTCGTTGCGCCGCATATCGCGCGAATACTTTTGGGGGAAGATCACCGTTTCTACCTTCCGGGCAGCGCGCTGATCGGCGGGCTGGTGTTATCGCTGGCCTCTATTGTGGCGAAAAATAGTGTTCCGGGCGTAATGGTGCCGGTGGGGATTGTCACCTCGCTGGTCGGGGTTCCGTTCTTTTTAAGCATTGTATTGCGACATCGGGGGAGTCTCTGATGCGTGGGTTAATGCTCCGGTCATTTAGCGCCGGCTATTCCACTCAGCCGGTTATTGCAGATCTCAACGTTCCCTTACTGCCGCGCGGGAAAATTACCGTTTTGCTGGGGCCGAACGGCTGTGGTAAATCGACGTTACTACGTTCGCTGGCCGGGCTGAATAACGCCGACGGCGAGGCGCGACTTGATGGCGAGGATCTTATGTCGTTATCGTTTGCCGAGCGGGCGCAGAAGGTCGTGTTTTTGCCGCAGTCCTTACCGCAGGGTGTGCATCTGCATGTACTGGAGTCGATTATCGTGGCGCAGCGGGCATCAGGCGGCAGAGGCGATGCGCAGGACAGGGCGCAGATACTGGCTATCCTTGAGCAATTAGGCATAACGCACCTGGCGTTGCAGTATCTCGACCAGCTTTCCGGCGGTCAGCGGCAGTTAGTTGGTCTGGCACAATCGCTGATTCGTTGCCCTGAACTGCTGTTACTGGATGAGCCGTTCAGCGCGCTGGATTTAAACTATCAGTTTCACGTAATGGATCTCGTGCGTCGGGATACCCAGGCGCAAAATAGGGTGACGATAGTCGTGGTGCATGACATTAATATTGCACTGCGTCATGGTGAACATGTACTGATGCTAAAAGACGGCAGGCTGGTCGCCAGCGGCGCGCCGGAGACGGTGATTACCGCGGAACGTCTGGCTGAAGTGTACCGGGTACGAGGACGCGTGGAGCGCTGTTCGCAGGGCAGATTACAGGTGGTGCTTGACGGAGTGATCGATGTTTAAGACTGTTGCCTGATGACGTTGCGCTTATCCGACCTACCCATTGCTCGTAGGCCGGATACGGCAAACGTGATTACTTCGCTTTACCCTGATTCGCCACGGCAGCCGCTTTCGCTGCGATCTCGTCAGCATTGCCCAGATAGTAGCGTTTTATCGGCGTAAAGTTTTCGTCGAACTCATATACCAGCGGCACGCCGGTCGGGATGTTTAACTCAAGAATCTCATCTTCACTCATGTTATCCAGGTATTTCACCAGCGCACGCAATGAGTTACCGTGAGCTGCGATGATCACGCGCTCACCGCTCTTCATACGTGGCAGGATGGTGTCGTTCCAGTAAGGAATAACGCGGTCGATGGTCAGCGCCAGGCTTTCGGTCAGCGGCAGTTCTTTCTCGCTCAGTTTGGCATAACGTGGATCGTGACCCGGATAACGCTCATCATCTTTGGTCAGTTCCGGTGGCGTCACGGCAAAACCGCGGCGCCACTGCTTAACCTGCTCGTCACCATATTTTTCTGCCGTTTCCGCTTTATTCAGCCCCTGCAATGCGCCATAGTGACGTTCATTGAGTTTCCAGGATTTTTCCACCGGCAGCCACGCCTGATCCAGTTCATCCAGTACGTTCCACAGCGTATGGATAGCGCGTTTCAGTACGGAAGTGTAGGCAAAATCAAAGCTGAAACCTTCTTCTTTTAGCAGTTTACCTGCTGCTTTTGCTTCGCTTACGCCTTTTTCAGACAGGTCAACATCATACCAGCCGGTGAAACGGTTCTCTTTGTTCCATTGACTTTCACCGTGACGTACCAGAACCAGCTTAGTTACAGCCATACTCTCACTCCTATAAATCATATGTAATGATAATAATTCTCATTATATTGCCGTAATGCATCAGCGGCAACGCTTATCCTTATACAATAGCGAAAATTGGGCTTGAGTGTAAGGTATGTGTTAATGAGAGGTTGTGTTTAGGTACTAAGAGTGAGAATCCATCAGGCATAACCCAGGTCATCAGACCAAATTAAATCTTGCCGCTATTGGTGACTAAACAAGCTATTCGCGAAGATTCTCTCACCTTGCTCATTGGCTTAGCACTTCTACTTAATTCCCTGAAATGTGAAAATCGTCATGTCAAAAGGTCAATGAAAAAGAATTTATGGATCTGGCTCATTACTGCCTTTTAGGGGCCTCATGTATCCTGTTTGTCATTCAGAGAGAAATATTCAGTTTGTGTTTTTATCCGTCAAAGAGATTTACATTTTTTCCATATCAAGTGTTCCATTTGAGGGTATTCATTATGTCTGGCGCAATAAGTTCTCTGGAAAGGGTGATTTTACCTGTTGCGGTAACGCTGGGTAAACAGATACATGTTAACGCTATTAAAAATGGTTTTATCAGGCTAATGCCATTAACGCTTGTTGGAGCGATATTTGTTCTGATAAATAATGTTTTGTTGAATTTTGGTGAAGGATCATTTTTCTGGTCTATGGGTATTCGCCTGGATGCGAATACTCTTGCATCACTGGAACAACTAAAAGTTATAGGCAGTAGCGTATATAATGGAACGTTGGGAATAATGTCATTGATGACGCCATTTTTTATTGGCATGGCGTTGGCTGAAGAGCGTAAAGTGGATGCGCTCGCTGCCGGCTTATTATCGATTGCCTCTTTTATGACGGTTACGCCGTTTACAGTAGGAGATGTTAGCGCTATTGGCGCAAACTGGCTTGGCGGCGCAAATATTATATCGGGTATTATTATTGGTCTGGTCGTTGCTGAGATATTCACTTTTATTATCCGTCAGAACTGGGTTATCAAATTACCTGACAGCGTACCGGAATCGGTTTCGCGCTCATTTACGGCATTAATCCCAGGTTTTATTATTCTTTTCATGATGGGACTGATTGCATGGGGGCTGTCGTTGGCTGGCACCCATTTTCATCAGGTGATTATGAATTCGATTGCGACACCACTAGCGTCGCTCGGTAGCATCGTTGGATGGGCATATGTGATATTTAATGCCTTACTGTGGTTTTTTGGCGTACATGGAGGACTGGCATTAACTGCGCTCAATAGTGGAATTCTGGGCCCATGGGGAATGGAAAATATGGCGACCTATACTGAGTATGGTTCTATCGACGCAGCGCTGGCTGCGGGTAAAACCTTTCATTTCTGGACCGGGCCAATGTTGGAGTCTTACGTCTATCTCGGCGGGACTGGTGCAACGTTGAGTCTGATTTTCGCTATTTTTATCGCCTCACGCCGTGCTGACTATCGGCAGGTAGCTAAGATGGCATTACCCTCCGGACTGTTTAATATTAATGAGCCGATTCTGTTTGGCCTGCCCATTATCATGAATCCGGCGTTAATGATTCCCTTCGTACTCATTCAGCCTATTCTGGCTGGTATCACATTATTAGTCTATTCAGTAGGTATTATTCCACCCTCTACAAATTTTGCGCCGTGGACAATGCCAGTAGGGCTGGGGGCATTCTTCAATTCTAACGGCAGTATCGCTGCACTCATTATGGCATTAGTGAACCTTGCCATAGCGACCTTAATTTATCTCCCTTTTGTCATTATTGCCAATAAAGCACAAAACATTATTGATGAGGATGAGAGCGAAGAAGATATCGCCAATGCCTTAAAATTTTGATGAGGTGTGAACATGGAAATCAACACGGTACATGAAAGCCAGTTTTTAAAAGGTAAAGATTTTTATTTCTTTATTTTGGACAAAACGGAGAGTGTGAGTGGACTGCATCAGCATGACTACTATGAATTTACGCTAGTTCTGACAGGAAGCTGTAGTCAGGAGATAAATGGTAAACGTGTAATGCTGGAACGTGGTGATTTTGTCTTTATCCCGGTAGGGTCTTACCATCAAACGTTTTATGACTATGGAGTTACGCGAATATTAAATATGGGGGTAGGTAGACGCTATTTTGATGAACACTATCTGGCGATACTCCCGTCATGTTTTGTGGCGTCTCAGCCTTATGCAATGTCTAATGCTTTCTTAACTTTTATAGAGCAGACCTTATCAACAATGGATATTCATCAACGAGAATGTGATGAGTTCAATAAATTACTCACTTTTTATATCGTCAATCGTTTGCAGCATTATGAGGATAATTCACGGTCGGATGCAATACCCGGCTGGCTAAAACAACTCGTCAGCGACATGCACAAAAAATCAATGTTTTCCGATGATGCGTTGAATAATATGGTAAGGCTTTCCGGGAAAACGCAATCTTATCTTACACGGGCTACTAATCGTTATTATCACAAGACGCCCGGTCAGATAATAAATGCTATTCGGATCAACTATTGTAAAAAACAACTGGAGACCACTAATTTTTCGGTTGCTGATATTGCTTTTGAGGCCGGATTTAGTAGTCCTGGAATTTTTATCAATAACTTTAAGAAAATGACCTCATTCACCCCAGGCAATTACCGACGGAAATTGGCGAGCTCACAGCAGGAGTATATATGAAAAAATTAAAAGTAGTGACTATTGGAGGAGGAAGTAGTTACACTCCTGAACTTCTTGATGGATTTATTAAACGCTATGATGAGTTACCTGTCAGTGAGTTATGGCTGGTGGATATCGAAGAAGGTAGCGAAAAACTCGATATTATTTTTGCGCTTTGCCAACGTATGGTCGCACAGGCGGGAGTGCCGATAGCGATTTATAAAAGTTTAAATCGACAGGAAGCGTTAAAGGATGCGGATTTCGTCACAACACAATTCCGGGTTGGTCAGCTAAAGGCGCGTGAGCAGGATGAGCGTATCCCACTGGCACATGGTTATCTTGGGCAAGAGACTAATGGTGCGGGCGGGTTATTTAAAGGGTTACGCACCATTCCCGTTATTTTTGATATTGTGAAAGATGTCCAGCAGATTTGTCCTCAGGCGTGGATTATTAATTTCACCAACCCTGCCGGAATGGTAACAGAAGCCGTCTATCGACATACTCGTTTCAAACGTTTTATTGGCGTCTGCAACGTCCCGGTAGGGATGCGGATGCTCATTGAGGACCTTCTGTCATTAACAAAAGAAGACTCTCTTTCTATCGATCTGTTTGGCCTCAATCATTTAGTATTTATCGGCAATATTTGGGTAAACGGGCAGTCACGTTTTGCTGAGGTAATGAATCTGGTAACATCCGGTACTATAAGCGGCAGTTCGGTTAAAAACATATTTAGCCTGCCATTTAGTGGAGGGCTACTGCGTTCGCTCAATTTACTGCCATGCTCCTATCTACTTTATTATTTTAAATCTAAAGAAATGCTGGCAATAGAAATGGGAGAGTATTACAAAGGCAGTGTTCGTGCGCAGGTTGTACAGAAATTGGAAAAACAGCTATTCGGGATTTATAAAAAGCCTGAACAGAATAGTAAGCCTGCGGAACTGGAATCTCGTGGTGGTTCTTATTATTCCGATGCGGCGTGTGAGGTTATCAATGCAATTTATAATGATAAACAAACGGAACATTATATTAACGTGCCTCATCATGGTCATATCAACAATATTCCTGTGGACTGGTCCGTAGAAATGACCTGCCTGTTAGGCAAGAATGGGGCTACACCGCATCCACGCATCACACATTTTGACGAGAAAGTTTTAGGATTAATTTACACGATAAAAATTTTTGAAATTGCAACCGCCAATGCGGCCTTGAGCGGACGAATGGATGATGTATTACTGGCGCTCAATCTCAATCCTTTAGTCGGTTCAGATCAGGGCGCTGAAATATTGGCGCGGGAGATGCTGCTTGCTAACCAGCCGTATTTGCCTCAATTTGCTGATGCGATCAACTTGCTTCGCCAGCGAGATCATTAATAGAAGGTCAGAATAATGACGAAACTGTTAATTGTTAATGCCGATGATTTTGGTTTAAGTCCTGGCATAAATTACGGCATTATTGAAGCGCATCGTCACGGGTTGGTTACGTCAACAACGGCTATGATGAATGCCGATGGTATTGAACATGCGGCAGCAATTAGCGCCGATTTTCCTTTGCTTGGCGTGGGGTTGCATTTTGTTCTCAGTTTTGGCGCGCCATTGTCCAGTATGCCTTCGCTGGAAAGAGAAGGTATGCTGGGGAAATGGCTCTGGCAGGCCGCCGCACAAGGGAAAATTCAGGATGATGAACTAGTGACTGAATTACACAGGCAGTATGAAGGTTTTGTCCGGCTCTTTGGACGAGCGCCTACGCATATTGATAGCCATCACCATGCGCATTTTATTCCCCAGGTCTGGAAGCATGTTGTACGATTTGCGGGAGAAACCGGACTTCCGTTGCGTCTCGATCGACAGCATGCTATTTCTACGCAAGGCGTAAAAGGCGTTGATAACTTTATCAGCAATTTTTATGCAGAGAATGTCTCAGCCCATTTTATTCTTGCGGCTTTGACACGCGCAGCAACAGGGAAAGAACAGTCCGTTGAGCTGATGTGCCACCCGGGATTTATCGATAAAATTGCTCTGCAAAGCAGCTATTGTTATCCGCGATTGGATGAGCTGGACGTGCTGACGTCAGCGACGTTGAAACAAGATATTCTGGCGCAAGGTTTCCGCCTGGGAACCTACAACGATCTGTAATAAATAGCCCGGCGGATTAGCGTCGCCGGGCATATCGTCAGGACGGAATAAACTGATACTCGGTCAGGCTGGCGTACTCCTCGCCGGGGCGAAGGATACAGTCAGGCTGCGGCCATTCAGGATGATTCGGGCTGTCCGGCAGCAGTTCGCTTTCCAGCGCCAGCCCTTGCCAGTCTGCATAAGGTTCTGGCCCGCGGGCAGGCGTACCCGCCAGATAATTGCCGGAATAAAACTGTAGCGCCGGGGCAGTGGTGTAAACCATCATTTGTAGCTTTCCATCCTGTGACCACAGACGGGCCGCCGGCTTTTTTCCATCACCCTGCGTCTGTAGCAGGAAAGCATGATCGTAGCCTTTAACCTTGCGCTGATCGTCATCGGCGAGAAACTCGCTGGCGATGACTTTTGGCATCCGGAAGTCAAATGAGGTGTTGGCCACCGATTTTAGCCCCTGACGTGGAATACCGTATTCATCTACTGGCAGATACTCATCCGCCAGAATTTGCAGCTTATGTTGACGCACGTCGGTCCGATCGCCGTCCAGATTAAAATAGACGTGGTTAGTCAAATTCACCGGACAGGGTTTATCGACCGTCGCACGGTAGGTGATGGAGATTCGATTGTCATCGGTCAGACGATATTGCGCCGTGGCGCAAAGATGGCCGGGAAAGCCCTGGTCGCCGTCATCAGAGGTGAGCGCGAATAATACCTGGCGATCGTTCTGATTCACAATTTGCCAGCGGCGCTTGTCAAAGCCTTCCGGTCCACCGTGTAGCTGGTTTTCGCCCTGGCTTGGGCTTAACTGTACGGTTTCGCCGGCAAACGTATAGCAGCTATTGGCGATACGGTTCGCGTAACGGCCAATAGAGGTGCCGAGGAACGACGTCTGTTCAGAATAGTGTTCCGGGCTGGCACAGCCCAGCAATGCTTCCCGAACGCTGCCGTCAGACAGCGGAATACGGGCAGAAAGAAGAGTGGCTCCCCAGTCCATCAGCGTTACCA
This sequence comes from Salmonella enterica subsp. diarizonae, assembly GCF_008692785.1. GTDB lineage: Bacteria > Pseudomonadota > Gammaproteobacteria > Enterobacterales > Enterobacteriaceae > Salmonella > Salmonella diarizonae. Next base: position 343,041 of record NZ_VXJV01000006.1, on the reverse strand, counting down.
CCATCCCTGCGCTGTTGCGCAGGGTTAACAGGCGGTACGGCTGACCATCGGGGGCTAGTGCGGGCGTTTCATTTAGCACTGTCCTGCTCCTTGCGACGGTTTGCATACATAAAAGGTTTCTTTGATACCGGTTTTCGCTTCGTACTGCTGCGCAACGGCCTGCTGAACGGCGGGAACCAGATCTTCCGGGATCAGCGCGACAACACATCCACCGAAGCCGCCGCCGGTCATGCGCACGCCGCCTTTATCGCCGATGGTCGCTTTGACGATGTCTACCAGCGTGTCTATCTGCGGGACGGTAATTTCGAAATCATCGCGCATCGAGGCATGGGATTCCGCCATCAGTTGGCCCATACGTTGCAAATCACCTTTCTCCAGCGCGCTTGCTGCTTCAACGGTGCGCGCATTTTCGCTCAATACATGGCGAACGCGTTTTGCGACTACCGGGTCCAGCTCGCTGGCAACGGCATTGAACGCCTCGAGGCTGACATCGCGCAGGGCCGGCTGCTGGAAGAAACGGGCGCCGGTTTCGCACTGTTCACGGCGGGTATTATACTCGCTGCCCACCAGAGTGCGCTTAAAGTTACTATTGATGATCACCACGGCGACGCCTTTCGGCATGGAAACCGCTTTGGCGCCGAGCGTACGGCAATCAATCAGCAACGCATGATCTTTTTTGCCGAGCGCAGAGATGAGCTGGTCCATAATGCCGCAGTTACAGCCGACAAACTGGTTCTCGGCCTCTTGTCCGTTGAGCGCAATTTGCGCGCCGTCCAGCGGCAGGTGATAAAGCTGCTGGAAGACGGTGCCCACCGCCACTTCCAGCGAGGCGGAGGAGCTTAACCCGGCGCCCTGCGGCACATTGCCGCTGATGACCATATCCACGCCGCCAAATGCGTTGTTACGCTGTTGCAGGTGTTTCACTACGCCGCGCACATAGTTAGACCACTGCTGGCTGTCGTGGGTCACGATCGGCGCATCCAGTGAAAATTCGTCCACCTGATTATCGTAATCGGCGGCAATCACCCGCACGGTACGATCGTCGCGCGGCGCACAGCTAATTACGGTCTGGTAATCGATAGCGCAGGGCAGAACAAAACCATCATTGTAATCAGTGTGCTCGCCGATCAGATTGACGCGGCCTGGCGCCTGAATCGTGTGGGTGGCAGGGTAGCCGAAAATTTCAGCAAACAGAGAGCGCGTTTTCTCTTTCAGATTCATTTTTATACTCCGGATTCGCGAAAATGGATGTCGCTGACCGCACGCAGGCGTTCAGCCGCTTGTTCTGCGGTTAAATCACGCTGGGTTTCCGCCAGCATCTCATAGCCGACCATAAATTTACGGACGGTCGCAGAGCGCAGCAGCGGTGGATAAAAGTGCGCGTGCAACTGCCAGTGCGCGTTTTCTTCACCGTTAAACGGCGCGCCGTGCCAGCCCATTGAGTAGGGGAAGGAACACTGAAACAGGTTGTCATAACGACTGGTCAGCTTTTTCAACGCCAGTGCCAAAGAGTCGCGCTGCTCGTCGCTTAAATCGGTAATGCGCAGGACATGCGTTTTGGGTAACAGTAGCGTTTCGAACGGCCACGCCGCCCAGTAAGGCACCACCGCCAGCCAGTGTTCGGTTTCGACCACGGTACGGCTGCCGTCCGCCAGTTCTCGCTGTACATAATCCACCAGCATTGGCGAACGCTGCTCGGTGAAATAGGCTTTTTGTAAACGATCTTCGCGTTCGGCCTCATTTGGCAGAAAGCTGTTGGCCCAGATCTGTCCATGCGGATGCGGGTTCGAACAGCCCATCGCCGCGCCTTTATTTTCAAAGACCTGCACCCACGGATAGGTTTTGCCTAACTCGGCGGTCTGCGTCTGCCAGGTTCTCACGATTTCCGTCAGCGCGGGCAGGCTCAACTCCGGCAGCGTTTTACTGTGATCGGGAGAAAAGCAGATCACGCGGCTGGTGCCACGCGCGCTCTGACAGCGCATCAGCGGATCGTGGCTGTCCGGCGCATCCGGCGTGTCGGCCATCAGCGCCGCGAAATCGTTAGTAAAGACGTAAGTCCCTTTGTAATCGGGATTTTTATCGCCAGTCACACGCGTATTGCCCGCGCACAGGAAGCAGTCCGGATCGTGCGCCGGTAGTATTTGCTGAGACGGCGTTTCCTGCGCCCCCTGCCAGGGGCGTTTTGCGCGATGCGGCGAAACCAGAATCCACTGACCGGTAAGCGGGTTATAACGACGATGTGGATGAGCGATGGGATTAAATGGGGTCATAACAACATCCTTAATCTGGGTATCCCTGCGGATGGCGTGACTGCCAGTGCCAGGTGTCCTGCGCCATTTCGTCAAGCGTGCGGGTGACACGCCAGTTCAGCTCGCGATCGGCTTTGCTGGCATCCGCCCAATACGCTGGCAGATCGCCGTCGCGACGCGGTGCGAAGTGGTAATTAATGGGCTTACCGCAGGCTTTACTAAAGGCGTTGACCACATCCAGTACGCTACTGCCGACGCCAGCGCCGAGGTTATAAATATGTACGCCGGGTTTGTCCGCCAGTTTTTCCATCGCCACGACGTGCCCGTCGGCTAAGTCCATAACGTGAATGTAATCGCGCACGCCGGTGCCATCTTCGGTCGGGTAATCGTTGCCGAAAACGGCGAGCGATTCGCGACGACCCACGGCGACCTGGGCGATATAGGGCATCAGGTTATTCGGAATACCTTGCGGATCTTCTCCCATGTCGCCCGACGGGTGCGCGCCGACCGGGTTGAAATAACGCAGCAGCGCAATACTCCACTCCGGCTGGGCTTTTTGCAGATCGGTGAGGATCTGTTCTACCATCAATTTACTTTTGCCATAGGGGCTTTGCGGCGTGCCGGTAGGAAAACTTTCGACGTAAGGAATTTTGGGCTGATCGCCATAAACAGTGGCGGAGGAGCTAAAAATAAGGTTTTTAACGTTGGCCGCACGCATTGCGCTGATCAACCGCAGCGTACCGTTGACGTTGTTGTCATAGTACTCCAGCGGCCTGGCGACCGATTCGCCGACGGCTTTCAGGCCGGCAAAGTGAATCACGGTATCAATCGCGTGATCGTGCAGAATTTCGGTTATAAGCGCTTCGTTGCGAATATCGCCTTCGACAAAGGTCGGGTGCTTACCGCCCAGACGTTCGATAACGGGCAGTACACTGCGCTTGCTGTTGCAGAGGTTATCGAGGATGACGACGTCATGACCATTTTGCAGCAATTGCACACAGGTATGACTTCCAATGTAACCGCTACCACCTGTAACCAATACTCTCATAATTCGCTCCGTTAAGCATATGGTATGGAATAACCATAGCATAACAAAGATGCGAAAAGTGTGACATGTAATAAATTAGTGGAATCGTTTACACTTGAGTTAGCTCACAAATAGTCGCCAATAATTTGATGATAAATCAATGGATTTTAGAATGATCACGCCTTTTATCTGAAAAAGCACGAAAAAAGGGCGCTTCACACGCCCCGGTTGGCATTAAGGTAACGTAGATTGCCGATAGAGATAGTGGTCGCCTTCTGGCACAAATTCCAGCCGATGGGTAATACAGGCAGGCGCATCCTCTGCATGATGGGAAACGAACAGCAGTTGGGTCTCTCCCTGGAGAATTAATACATCGACAAAACGGCGTACCAGTTGGCGGTTCAGCGGGTCGAGCCCTTGCAGCGGCTCATCCAGTATCAACACTGTCGGATGCTTAACCAGCGCGCGCACGATCAGCGCCAGCCTCTGCTGTCCCCAGGAGAGGCTGTGGAAGGGGGCATCCGCCGTACGCTTATCGATTCCCAGAATATCCAGCCACTGTTGCGCCAGCTTTCGTTGCCTGTCTGAAACGGCCTGGTAAATGCCGATAGAATCGAAATAGCCGGAGAGAACTACATTGCGCACCGTGGTACTGACGCGGTACTCCAGATGTAAACTGCTGCTGACGTAGCCGATATGTTTTTTGATATCCCAAATCGTTTCGCCGCTTCCTCGCCGCCGACCGAACAGAGTGAGATCGTTGCTGTAGCCTTGCGGATGATCGCCAGTAATAAGGCTAAGCAGCGTAGACTTACCCGCCCCGTTAGGACCGACGATCTGCCAGTGTTCGCCCGGATTTACTCGCCAGCTTAGATGGTGGAGGATAGGGCGATCGTTATACGAGACCACGCCATCGTTAAGTACGATCCGTGGTTCGCCATCGGGTAACGCATGGCGGGCGGGAGGTTCGTCCGGTTCGGGTAATTGTACGTCGGCCAGACGCTCGCTGTGCGCGAGTTGAGCGACCAACGCCCGTTGCAGCAACTCTGCCGTCGTTCCGGTTTCCGCCAGCGTACAGTCGGCAAGCACGCCGGCAAACTGAACAAAGTCCGGGATTTCATCAAAACGGTTGAGTACCAGCGCCAGGGTAATACCCGCCTGGCTCAACGCCGTCAGGCGTTGAGCCAGTTGTTGACGGGAGACCACGTCAAGCCCGTCGAACGGTTCATCGAGGATCAATAAATCCGGCTCAGACATCAGCGCCTGACACAGCAGCGCTTTCCGCGTCTCGCCGGTAGAAAGGTATTTAAAACGCCTGTCGAGTAAAGCGGAAATGCCGAACTGCTGCGCCAGCATCTCACAGCGGGCGGGATGGTGAACATCATCCTGAATAATTTCCGCGGTAGTGCGCCCGGTATCTTCTTCGCCAGGACTGAGCATATCGGTGTTATTACGTTGCCACTCATCGCTGACCAGCTTTTGCAATTGTTCAAAGGACAGACGAGTAATGCGGGTAAACCGACACTGGCGTTCGCCTTTTAATAGCGGCAGTTCACCCGCCAGCGCGCGGGCGAGCGCCGACTTCCCGCTCCCGTTAGCCCCAACGAATGCCCAGCTATCGCCCGCATTTAGCGTTAGCGAATCCAGATGAAGTGTTTTTGTATCGCTCAGACGAAACGTGCCTTGCGAAATTTGCAATGATGACATTTTGCATCCCATTTTTTGCAGCGATGAATGACAGGGATACGTCTTTCGGCAACGGATGTCAATGTGCTTAGCACAACGTCGCAATAATCACTCTGTCCGCATTAAACCAGGCAATAACGTCATCGCCTTCCTTTAACGTAGCGGCATCCGCAGTGGGTATAGTGGCGCACAGCGTCTGGCCGTCCGGCAGCGCCATCAACACTTCACACTGTTCTGCGCCGCGCTCAATATGGCTAATCGTTCCCGACAACTGATTGTCAGCGGCGCGCGCAATGGTTGCATCCCGGGTAATGCCAACCCACGGCGCTTTTAGCAGGATCAGCACTTCTTTACCTTCCTCCAGACCGAGTCGTTCGCCGCTTTGTGCCGTCAGCGCGACTTTGAGCCGCGTTTCGCCGTCGGCCAGCAATACGTCGACATGCTGTTGTACCTGATCGCGATCGCGTGCGGTAATGGTGCCGAACCACTGGTTGCGGGCACTGGTTTGCAGTGAAAAGCGGGAGATGGCGGCCAGCAGACTGTCAAGCGGCAGGGCGTCATCGTCGCTTAACACATCGAACGCTTTTTGCTGAATTTGGCCCAGCAGATCGTAAAGCTGGATCAGACGCTGGCCATAGCGGGTTAATACCGCGCCGCCGCCGCCTTTGCCGCCCGTCGCGCGTTCAACCAGCATATGTTCGCTAAGCTGGTTCATGTCATTTATCGCATCCCAGGCGCTCTTATAGCTGATTCCCGCGTCTTTCGCGCCCTGACTAATAGAGCCGGAAAGCGCAATGTGTTTCAGCAGAGAGATACGTCGGGGATCGGCAAAAAGCTTTTGCTGAAGTTTCAGGGTAAGAAGGATTTCGGCCTGCATAACCAGCTCCTGGTAAAAAGGCTATTGTGACTGAAAAGCGCGCCAGCGCAAAGCCGACCGCACAAAAGGGGAGTGCTTTTCTGGGTTATGCGGTTAGAATATAAAAAGGACTATATCTGGAGTTGCCCATGTTAGAGTTATTAAAAAGTCTGGTATTTGCCGTCATCATGGTACCGGTAGTGATGGCCGTCATCCTCGGTCTGATTTACGGTCTGGGTGAGGTGTTCAACATTTTTTCCGGTATCGGTCAGAAAGACCAGTCCAGACAGAACCGCTGATTTCCCCAAACGCCCGCTCAGTCGGGCGTTTTTGTTACTCAAGATCCTGCTTTTCCTGCCGATATTTTCTGTGTTTAATCGTTAATGGGTATGAATAACCGCTGGGAAACCCCTGGAATTATCGTTATATTATCATTTACATAACGGAACACAAAAGGAGTTACAGATGGCTCATTCCTGGTTACGCCTGGTCGCAGGGGCTACATTATCTTTCGCCATCGCTGGTCATGCGCTGGCGGATGAAGGCAAGATTACCGTATTTGCCGCCGCGTCGCTAACGAACGCGATGCAAGACATTGCGGCAGAATATAAAAAAGAGAAAAATGTGGATGTGGTCTCCTCATTCGCCTCCTCTTCAACACTGGCGCGCCAGATAGAAGCGGGCGCGCCGGCGGACCTGTTCATCTCTGCTGACCAAAAGTGGATGGATTACGCAGCCGATAAAAAAGCGGTGGATACCGCGACGCGTGAAACATTGCTTGGCAACAGCCTGGTGGTGGTGGCGCCGAAAGCCAGCGAGCAGAAACCGTTTACCATCGACAACAAAACGGACTGGATTCGTCTGCTGAACGGCGGGCGTCTGGCGGTGGGCGATCCGCAACACGTACCGGCGGGAATTTATGCCAAAGAAGCGCTGCAAAAGCTGGGCGCATGGCAAACGCTTGAACCGAAACTGGCGCCGGGCGAAGATGTGCGCGGCGCGCTGGCGCTGGTCGAACGTAACGAAGCGCCTTTGGGCATTGTATACGGTTCTGATGCGGTCGCCAGCAAGGGAGTCAACGTGGTGGCGACGTTCCCGGAAGATTCACATAAAAAAGTGGAATACCCCATCGCTATCGTGGAGGGGCATAAAAATGCGACCGTCAGCGCGTTCTATGATTACCTGAAAGGACCGCAGGCCTCGGCAATCTTTAAACGTTATGGATTTACGACGAAGTAATGATACTGACCGATCCAGAATGGCAGGCTGTCTTTCTTAGCCTGAAAGTGTCTTCCCTGGCCGTGCTGTTTAGCCTGCCGTTTGGGATCTTTTTTGCCTGGTTACTGGTGCGATGCCGGTTTCCGGGCAAAGCCTTACTTGATAGCGTCCTGCATCTGCCGCTGGTGCTGCCGCCGGTGGTGGTCGGCTATCTGCTGCTGGTGTCGATGGGGCGACGCGGGTTTATTGGTCAGTGGCTGTATGACTGGTTCGGTCTCACGTTTGCCTTTAGCTGGCGCGGCGCCGTGCTGGCGGCGGCGGTGATGTCCTTCCCGCTGATGGTGCGGGCCATTCGGCTGGCGCTGGAGGGTGTGGATATCAAGCTTGAACAGGCCGCCAGAACGCTGGGCGCCGGGCGCTGGCGCGTTTTTCTGACTATCACCTTACCGCTTACCCTGCCGGGCATTATTGTCGGTACGGTGCTGGCGTTTGCCCGTTCGCTTGGCGAATTTGGCGCGACCATTACCTTTGTTTCCAATATTCCGGGCGAAACCCGCACCATACCTTCCGCCATGTATACCTTGATCCAGACGCCTGGCGGGGAGAGCGCGGCGGCGAGGCTGTGCGTGATTTCGATTGTATTAGCTCTGATTTCGCTGCTGATTTCTGAATGGCTGGCGCAGATTAGCCGTGAACGGACGGGGCGCTAACCATGCTGGAGCTTAATTTTTCCCAGACGCTGGGAACGCACTGTTTAACCCTCAACGAAACGCTGCCAGCCAGTGGAATCACGGCTATCTTTGGCGTCTCCGGCGCAGGAAAAACCTCGCTGATTAATGCCATCAGCGGTTTGACTCGCCCGCAAAAAGGACGCATTGCGCTGAATGGCCGGGTGTTGCATGACGCGGAAAACGGCATCTGTTTAACGCCGGAAAAACGCCGCATCGGTTATGTTTTCCAGGATGCGCGCCTGTTCCCTCATTACAAAGTACGCGGCAATTTGCGCTATGGCATGGCGAAAAGCATGAGCGGTCAGTTTGACAAACTGGTGTCACTGCTGGGAATTGAGGCGTTGCTTGACCGCCTGCCGGGGAGCTTGTCCGGCGGAGAAAAACAGCGCGTGGCGATAGGCCGGGCATTGCTCACCGCCCCGGAGCTGTTGTTGTTGGACGAACCGTTGGCCTCGCTGGATATCCCGCGTAAACGCGAATTACTGCCGTACCTGCAACGGCTGGCGCGGGAAATCAATATTCCCATGCTGTATGTCAGCCATTCTCTCGATGAAATTCTCCACCTGGCGGATAAAGTCATGGTGCTGGAAGACGGTCAGGTTAAAGCGTTTGGCCCGCTGGAAGAGGTCTGGGGCAGCAGCGTCATGCACCCGTGGCTGCCAAAAGAGCAACAGAGCAGTATTCTGAAAGTTAGCGTACTGGAGCATCACCCGCATTACGCTATGACCGCCCTGGCGCTTGGCGACCAGCACCTGTGGGTGAATAAACTCAGTCAGCCGCTGCAATCCACGCTGCGTATTCGTATTCAGGCGTCGGATGTCTCGTTGGTACTACAGCCGCCGCAGCAGACCAGTATCCGCAACGTATTGCGGGCAAAAGTGGCGAATTGTTATGACGATAACGGACAGGTGGAAGTCCAGCTTGAGATAGGCGGTAGAACGCTGTGGGCGCGAATAAGTCCATGGGCCAGGGATGAGCTGAGTATCAAGCCTGGCCTGTGGCTTTACGCGCAGGTGAAAAGCGTTTCTATCACCGCCTGACTATAGCAGGTGCGTGTAAATAAATTTTGCGATGCTATCGGTGGTGTTATCGCCGATCACGACGTCAGCGCGCGCTTTCACTGCATCGTCGGCGTTCCCCATCGCAACGCCGGTGCCTGCCGCCTCCAGCATACTGATGTCGTTGTAGTTATCGCCGAAAGCGATCACATTCTTCATTGACCATCCCTGCGCTTCTATCCACTGGGTAAGGCGCTTGCCTTTACTATTGCCCTGGCGAGCGATATCCACCTGATCGTGCCATGACCATTCGCACTCCAGGCCAAGCGCCTGTTCAACATGCTGACCGAACCGCTGTAGCCTGGGAATATCTTCATCGGTAAGCGCAAACTTCCACACGGCGTTCACGTCGCGCGCCGCCTGCGCCAGCGAAGAGACCTGCGTAAAGGTCGGACGTTGTTCCGGCGGCAAGGTTTGCGCCCACCGGGAGGTACGCACGACGTGACCGGTCGGGCGCTCGTAAAGCATAGCGTCATCAACATACATCAGGCCGTGAATCTGATGCTCATCCAGTAAATCAATCAACTGCAACGCCTTATCCACGGGCATAGGATCGGCATCCAGCACCGTTTTCGCTTGATAATCATACAAATAGGTGCCGTTGCAGCAAATAGCAGGTGTTTCCAGCGCCAGCGCCTGATAAAAAGGATGAATAGCAACATGATGGCGGCCGGTAACGATGATAAGTTGAAAGCCCGCTTCTCTGGCGCGTGAAAGCGCATCGAGTGAGGAGGGGAGTAAGGTTTTTTGCGGAGTTAATAACGTTCCGTCTAAATCGAGGGCAATCACGCGTGCAGTCATAATTTTTTCCAGATTAAGAGTAATAATTCCGTCTGTCGGCATGGTACACCGGGACGGTAAGCAGACAAAATTCTGCGTCTGAATTCAGCATTTGCCGTCAAAAGCGACTACGTTAAGCTGTATCCTGTCATTGCAGCTACATGCCATATGCAAAGGAGTATTCATGAAACAAACAGTCTATACCGCCAGTCCTGAGAGTCAGCAAATTCACGTCTGGAGCCTGAATCACGAAGGGACGCTGACACTGGTGCAGGTAGTGGATGTGCCCGGTCAGGTTCAGCCGATGGTGGTCAGTCCGGATAAACGCTACCTCTATGTCGGCGTGCGCCCGGAGTTTCGTGTGCTGGCGTATCGTATTGCGCCGGATGATGGCGCGCTGACGTTTGCCGCCGAATCCGCCCTGCCGGGTAGCCCGACCCATATTTCTACCGATCATCATGGTCGTTTTGTCTTTGTCGGATCGTATAACGCCGGTAATGTCAGCGTGACGCGCTTACAGGATGGTCTGCCGGTTGAGCTGGTGGATGTGGTGGAGGGGTTGGACGGATGTCACTCGGCGAATATTACGCCTGATAACCGTACTCTGTGGGTGCCTGCACTGAAACAGGATCGCATTTGTCTGTTTACGCTAAGCGATGACGGTCATCTGGTGGCCCAGGAGCCGGCGGAAGTGAATACGGTTGAAGGGGCTGGCCCGCGCCATATGGCCTTCCACCCGAATCAACAATATGCGTATTGCGTCAATGAGCTGAACAGTTCGGTGGATGTCTGGCAGCTTAAAAATCCGCATGGCGAGATAGAGTGCGTACAAACGCTGGATATGATGCCCGCCGATTTTTCCGATACGCGCTGGGCGGCGGATATTCATATTACGCCGGATGGACGGCATCTGTATGCCTGTGACCGCACCGCCAGTCTGATTACCGTCTTCAGCGTCTCCGAAGACGGCAGCGTACTGAGCGTTGAAGGCTTCCAGCCGACGGAAGCCCAACCGCGCGGCTTTAATATCGATCACAGCGGGAAATACCTGATTGCTGCGGGTCAAAAGTCACATCATATCGCGGTCTATGAAATTACAGGCACCCAGGGACTGCTGACGGAAAAAGGTCGTTATGCCGTCGGCCAGGGGCCGATGTGGGTTGTGGTGAACGCGTACTAAAGACGCTGTCTGCCGGATGGCGGCGGCGAGCTTGTTAAACAACTGCTGAATGATACCTGGGATATTGATTATCCCGATGTGGTCGCCGTGTATCTGACCGGCCAGCCGGCGGCGTATGTAGGGCCGCAGGATGTTGCGTTGGCGATGATCGCGCTGCCTTTCCACCCCAGCAACGTCTATGAAAGCGATACTTTAAATGAAAATCTGGCGGATATTCTTCGCCAGACGGAAATAGAATCGGCGCGCATGACGCAGCAGACGCTTATTTATGGACCCAACATTAAAGACTGGCTGGCGTCAGGCACGCTGACAGAGAATACTCTATTCAGGGTCTGCTCGAAAATTCTCGATAAGGTGACTACCACCGACGAGTCGCTCCCTTCCGGCGAGACTTCCTCTTACCGCTCAAATCCGGTGGGGCTGGCGGAATTTACCCTCTCGCACCGCGTCCGGGCTATGTCGGCAGAAGTAAAGCCGTCGCCGCGCTGGAAAAACGGCGACAGGACGGCGAGGCCGCCGAACTGGCCCCGATGTTCGCGTGTATTCAGCAGATTGCTGGTCAGGAAAATGTACGCCCCGAGGATACCGGGATAGGGAGCCTGATTTATGCCGTTAAACCGGGGGACGGCTCGGTGCGGGAACAGGCGGCAAGCCTGATCAATTTCAATAAACACCGCTTGCAGTAAAACCACGGGCCGCCGCATCTGATGCGGCGGCCCGTTTATAAGCCTGAACCGGAACTGCGATTACTGCTTAGGTTCCGCCACCACGTTACTGCCTACACCGCGGTTGTTGTATTCCCACATGCGGTTGTAGTTAGTGTCGTTCAGATTACGCTGCACCTCGCCTTTGTCATCCACGGTTCCCGTATTTCCGGCAAACGGACGTTTCGAGATGACCGCGTCGGCCCACGGTTTGGCGACGTTGAAGCCCTCGTTAATCACGCTGTCGCGGATCACCACCTGACCGTTGGTGTTGGCGTCGACATCCAGCGAGCGGCCAAGCTGCGCAACGCCATCGCCGGATGCGTTAAAGCGGCTGTTGATCGCCAGGAAGCCATAGTAAATATTGGACAGCGTCGCCGGGGCGAAGACGTAGGCTTCCTGCTGTGTGCGTGAGTTGACGACCTGGAAGTTGGTGTTATCGAACACCACGGCGCCGCGTCCGGAAACCATATCCACATCACCTTCAATATAGCTATTCGTCACCAGCGTACGCGGCTGGCGATCGGTTTGCAGACGGTTCTGCACGCCGCTGTTGGTCACAAAGAAGGTGTTCTGGCGGCCAAGGATATTTACCTTGTTAATCTGGACCTTATCGCCATCGGTACGCAGCGCCACCGCCGGATGGTTTCCAGCATCGACGCTGTCGCCCAATGTGTTTTCGATGGTCAGATTCTGTAGCTGCAGACCGTTATTCTGCGACCAGAACGCGGCAGAACACATCACACCGATCGTCGTAGCGTGTTTGCTTTGGCAGTTATCGAACATATACCAGGCGGGTTTACCTGGCATATATTTCCCGCCGGGATTCACCGCGCGGCGCCAGTCAGCGGCACTCATTTCACCATCAATCGCCATACCAATTTTCACATCGATCGGTTTTTCACCGGTCCCGTACAGGGTCAGACTTCCCGGCGCGGCGGGAACATACACGGTCCCCTGATAGTCGCCCGGCATAATAGCGATGTACTGGCGTTTGTTCGTGCGTTTAACCATTGCCGCATCGACGGCGGCCTGAATCGAGGTGTGCGTAACGCCAGGCGTACCTGCCGGACCCACGACAAAGTCAGGCTGCGCGGGTAGGGTAATCGGCGACGGCGACCACGGGGCGGTATTCGGCGTCAGGGAGGCAAAATAGTGCGCCGCAACGAAGTTTTTCGCTTCCTTTGCCGACAGAATCGGGCGCGAGGCGGTGCCAGGCGCGGTTTGATCGGAAGGGATCTGATCGGGTGGCGTAGAGCTACAGGCGCTCAGCGTCACGCCAAAAGCCACTGCCAGCGCCAGACGGGAAACCGATAATGTATTCACAGGTTGCTCCGGGCTTGAAAAAGTTAAATGACATCCATTGAAGCCTGCTTTTTTATACTAAGTTGAACGAAACGGGAAGGCGAAAAGGTAAAAAGTTCCTTTTCAGGCTGGAAACACCTTTAGCATCAGATGGTTTTGTCACAATTAAGTAACAACTTTCGCACTTTGAGTTGACAATCTGGAGCAGAAAGAAAATAAATGTCTATACAACTCATGACAGGCAAGAGAGCGACAGGAATGCGGCAACTTTTACCGGGCGATACTGTCTGGCGAAACATCAGGCTGGCGACAATGGACCCGCAGCGGCAAGCCCCGTATGGGCTGGTGGATAACCAGGCGCTGATTGTGCGCGGAGGGCATATTTGCGATATCGTGCCAGAGACGCAGCTTCCCGTCAGCGGGGACAATATTCATGATATGCAGGGACGACTGGTAACGCCGGGACTTATCGATTGCCACACGCATCTGGTGTTTGCCGGCAACCGCGCCGGAGAGTGGGAGCAGCGGCTTAACGGCGCGTCATACCAGCATATTAGCGCTCAGGGCGGCGGCATTAACGCGACGGTATCAGCGACCCGCGCCTGTGCGGAGGAGACGCTCTATTGGCTGGCGCGCGAACGCATGATGCGTCTTGCCAACGAAGGCGTCACGCTGCTGGAGATTAAATCCGGCTACGGTCTGGAACTGGCGACAGAAGAAAAGCTGTTGCGCGTCGCTGCAAAGCTTGCCGCCGAAAACGCTATCGACATTAGCCCCACGCTGCTTGCCGCTCATGCCACGCCAGCGGAGTATCGTGACGATCCGGACGGCTACATCGCTCTGGTCTGCGAGACGATGATTCCGCAGCTATGGAAAAAAGGGCTATTTGATGCGGTAGACCTCTTTTGCGAGAGCGTCGGCTTTAATGTGGCGCAGAGTGAGCGCGTATTGCAGACGGCGCAGGCGTTAGGTATTCCCGTTAAAGGCCATGTTGAGCAGCTTTCGCTATTGGGCGGCGCGCAGTTAGTGAGTCGTTATCAGGGCTTATCGGCGGATCATATCGAATATCTTGATGAAGCGGGCGTCGCGGCGATGCGTGACGGCGGTACTGTCGGCGTGCTATTGCCCGGCGCGTTTTATTTTCTGCGCGAGACGCAGCGTCCGCCAGTGGAACTGCTACGCCGCTATCAGGTGCCTGTCGCCGTCGCCAGCGATTTCAATCCCGGCACCAGCCCGTTTTGCAGTTTGCATCTGGCGATGAACATGGCCTGCGTACAGTTTGGTCTGACACCGGAAGAGGCATGGGGGGGCGTTACACGCCATGCCGCACGCGCGCTAGGAAGACAGGCGACGCATGGGCAGATCAGGGCCGGCTACCGGGCGGATTTTGTCGTATGGGATGCTGAACAACCGGTAGAGATAGTGTATGAGCCGGGACGTAATCCTTTATATCAGCGGGTATACCGGGGGCAAATCACATGATGCAATGGTATCCGGCTTCCCTGGCGCTTTGGCAGGGGCGCGATGACAGCACAGAAGCGCCGGATGCACGGCGTCTGTTTCAGACCGTAACGCGCAGCGAGGCTTTTGTGCCCGAAAACTGGCCGCAACAGATCGCGTTAATGGGATTTGCCTGCGATGAAGGGGTAAAACGCAATGCAGGCCGTCCCGGCGCGGCAGGCGCCCCGGACGCGTTGCGTAAAGCGCTGGCGAATATGGCCTGCCATGATGGTCATGAGCGGCTGGTGGATTTAGGCAATTGGGTTGCGCCGACGCCCGATCTGGAAGGCGCGCAGCAGGCTTTGCGCGATGCGGTAAGCCGTTGTCTGCGGGCCGGGATGCACACGCTGGTGCTGGGCGGCGGTCATGAAACCGCGTTTGGACACGGCGCGGGTGTGCTGGACGCGTTTGCGCAGGAGAGCGTAGGGATCATTAATCTTGATGCGCATCTGGATCTCCGTCAGGCCGATCGGGCGACGTCCGGTACGCCGTTTCGTCAACTGGCGCAGCTATGCGACGCGCAGCGCCGCGCGTTTCATTATGCCTGTTTCGGCGTGAGCCGTGCGGCGAATACGCGGGCGTTATGGCGGGAAGCGACGCGGCGGAATGTTACCGTGGTGGAGGATCTGGACTGCCATGACGCTCTGGCGCAGATGACGCAGTTTATCGACAAGGTGGATAAAATTTATCTGACTATCGATCTCGACGTATTGCCTGTCTGGGAAATGCCGGCCGTCTCCGCTCCCGCCGCTCCGGGCGTGCCGCTGATACAGGTTCTGCGTTTAATTGAGCCGGTTTGCCGCAGCGGAAAATTACAGGCGGCGGATCTGGTTGAATTTAATCCACACTTTGATGAAGATGGCGCAGCGGCGCGCGTGGCGGCGCGGCTTGGCTGGCAAATTGCGCACTGGTGGCGTTAATCTGTCATCCCGGAAAATACTATCTGCATAAGGAAGGCTTCACGCATGTATTCATCCCGATCCCGTTCTGCACCTGCCCCTTTTTACGAAATGGTGAAACAGGACATCTGTAAAAAAATTGCCGGCGGCGTCTGGCAACCGCACGATCGCATTCCGTCTGAAGCCGAGCTGGTCGCCCAGTATGGCTTTAGCCGAATGACCATCAACCGGGCGCTACGCGAGCTGACGGATGAAGGGTGGCTGGTGCGTTTACAGGGCGTGGGGACGTTTGTCGCCGAACCAAAAGGCCAGTCCGCGCTGTTTGAAGTCCGCAGTATCGCCGAGGAGATTGCCGCCCGTCATCATCAGCATCGTTGTGAGGTACTGACGCTGGAGCGCGTGCGGGCAAACGTCGTACAGGCCAGCGCTCTCAACGTCAATGAGAGCGATGTCATTTTCCATTCCATCATGGTGCATTATGAAAACGATCTGCCGGTACAAATTGAAGATCGCTGCGTGAATGCGGATATTGCCGTGGATTACCTGACGCAGGATTACCGTCAGACCACTCCACACGCTTATTTGTCGCGGATCGCGCCGCTAACGGAAGGGGAACATATTGTGGAGGCGGTGCGCGCCACGGCGCAAGAGTGCGCGTGGTTAACTATCAAAGAGCATGAGCCCTGCCTGCTCATTCGTCGTACGACCTGGTCCGCGTCGCAGATTGTCTCTCACGCCCGCTTACTTTTCCCCGGGGCGCGCTACCGGTTACAGGGACGATTTATCTCCTGAGCGGGCCGCTGCCGGAAAACGTGATTGCTGACACAATATAACGAAATTGTATTATTTTTGTTAATTTTATTCTTGTTCTTACTTGTATAGACAAGTATATGTCTGGTTCTTATCTGTGGGTCTGCGGCAGTGCCTGATAGTGACGTTTTAGCGTTATTCGGCGATGGCAGACCGATAATAATGAGGAGTCATTGCTATGCCTGAAAGTAAGTGTCGTCAGCAGACTATCCGCGCTCCCAGAGGCACGGTATTAACGGCGAAAAGCTGGCTAACTGAAGCCCCGCTGCGGATGTTAATGAATAATCTTGATCCTGATGTGGCGGAAAATCCGCATGAGCTGGTGGTCTACGGCGGAATTGGTCGCGCCGCGCGCAACTGGGAATGCTATGACGCTATTGTTGATTCGCTAACCCGGCTGGAGGCGGACGAAACGTTGCTTATTCAGTCTGGCAAACCGGTCGGCGTATTTAAAACGCACGACAACGCGCCGCGGGTATTAATCGCCAACTCCAACCTTGTCCCCCACTGGGCGACATGGGAACACTTTAACGAACTGGATGCGAAAGGGCTGGCGATGTACGGTCAGATGACGGCCGGAAGCTGGATCTATATCGGCAGCCAGGGAATCGTGCAGGGAACATATGAAACCTTTGTCGAGGCGGGGCGTCAGCACTATAACGGCACGCTGGCGGGACGTTGGGTGCTTACTGCCGGACTGGGCGGCATGGGCGGCGCGCAACCGCTAGCTGCGACGCTGGCCGGAGCGTGTTCGCTGACGATTGAATGCCAGCAAAGCCGTATCGATTTTCGTCTGCGTACTCGCTACGTGGATGAGCAGGCCGCCACGCTGGATGACGCTCTGGCCCGCATTACGCACTACACCCGCGAGGGGAAAGCCGTGTCCGTGGCCCTGTGCGCGAACGCGGCGGATATCCTGCCGGAGCTGGTTAATCGTGGCGTGCGCCCGGACCTGGTGACCGATCAGACCAGCGCCCACGATCCGCTACATGGCTATTTGCCTTCCGGCTGGCGCTGGGAGGAGTATCAGGAAAACGCGCAATCCGATCCCCAGGGGACGATGCAGGCGGCGAAACGTTCAATGGCGGCGCACGTTCGGGCGATGCTGGCATTCAGTAAAATGGGCGTGCCGACCTTTGACTATGGCAACAATATTCGCCAGATGGCGAAAGAGATGGGGGTGGAAAACGCCTTTGATTTTCCGGGATTTGTGCCAGCCTATATTCGTCCGCTTTTTTGTCGAGGAATCGGGCCGTTTCGCTGGGTGGCGTTGTCCGGCGATCCGCAGGATATCTATAAAACCGATGCCAAAGTCAAAGAGATAGTGGCTGAGGATAAACATCTGCATCACTGGCTGGATATGGCGCGCGAGCGCATTCATTTTCAGGGACTACCGGCGCGTATCTGCTGGGTAGGCCTGGAGTGGCGGCAAAAACTGGGGCTGGCATTCAACGAAATGGTGCGCTGCGGCGAGGTATCCGCGCCCATTGTGATTGGCCGCGATCATCTGGATTCCGGTTCTGTCGCCAGCCCTAACCGTGAAACCGAAGCGATGCGCGACGGTTCCGACGCGGTTTCCGACTGGCCGTTGTTAAATGCGTTGCTCAATACCGCCAGCGGGGCGACATGGGTATCGCTCCATCATGGCGGTGGGGTGGGGATGGGTTTTTCGCAACACGCCGGTATGGTGATTGTCTGTGATGGCACTGACGAGGCCGCTGCGCGTATTCGCCGCGTGTTACACAACGATCCGGCGACGGGCGTCATGCGCCATGCCGATGCCGGGTATGATCTCGCGGTGGAATGCGCTGTTGAGCAAGGTTTACATCTACCCATGGTTGCGGCGACGCAGGGGAAAGGCTGATATGAATACCATGACACTCACTCCGGGGCAGTTAAGCCTCTCTCAACTGTACGACGTCTGGCGTCATCCGGTACAGCTTCGCCTGGACGCCAGCGCCATTGACGGCATTAATGCCAGCGTCGCGTGCGTCAATGGTATCGTTGCCGAAGGGCGTACCGCCTACGGCATCAACACCGGTTTCGGCCTGCTGGCGCAGACGCGCATCGCCGATGAAGACTTGCAAAATCTACAGCGATCGCTGGTGTTGTCTCACGCAGCGGGCGTAGGCGACCCACTGGATGACGCGATGGTACGTCTGATCATGGTATTGAAAATCAATAGTCTGGCACGCGGGTTTTCCGGGATTCGGTTGAGCGTGATAGAAGCGCTCATCGCTCTGGTGAATGCCGGAGTGTATCCGCTGATTCCGGCAAAAGGGTCGGTCGGCGCGTCGGGCGACTTAGCGCCGCTGGCGCATCTGTCGCTGACGCTGCTTGGCGAAGGAAAAGCGCGCTGGCAGGGCGAATGGCTTCCGGCGCAGATGGCGCTAAAAAAGGCCGGACTGGAGCCTGTCGCGCTGGCGGCCAAAGAGGGGCTGGCGTTGCTTAACGGCACCCAGGCGTCAACGGCCTTCGCGCTGCGCGGCTTATTTGAGGCGCAGGAGTTATTTGCCTCCGCCGTCGTCTGCGGCGCGCTGACCACCGAAGCCGTACTGGGATCGCGCCGTCCTTTTGATGCGCGTATTCATGCCGCGCGCGGACAGCAGGGGCAAATTGACGCCGCGCGGTTGTTCCGGCATCTGTTGACCGATACCAGCGCCATTGCTGAATCACATCACCATTGCAATAAAGTTCAGGACCCGTATTCCCTTCGTTGCCAGCCGCAGGTGATGGGCGCTTGTCTGACCCAGTTACGCCAGACGAAAGAGGTGCTATTAGCTGAGGCCAACGCGGTGTCCGATAATCCTCTGGTCTTTGCCGATGCGGGGGAGGTGATCTCCGGCGGTAATTTCCATGCTGAACCGGTCGCTATGGCGGCGGATAATCTGGCGCTGGCGATAGCGGAAATCGGCGCGCTGTCGGAGCGGCGCATCGCGCTGATGATGGATAAACATATGTCGCAGCTACCGCCGTTTCTGGTGAAAAATGGCGGCGTTAATTCCGGTTTTATGATTGCCCAGGTCACCGCCGCGGCGCTCGCCAGCGAGAATAAAGCGCTGGCGCACCCGCACAGCGTGGATAGCCTGCCGACCTCGGCGAATCAGGAAGATCATGTCTCAATGGCCCCGTCGGCAGGGCGGCGACTCTGGGAAATGGCGGCGAATACCCGCGGCGTCATTGCCGTGGAGTGGCTGGCTGCCTGTCAGGGGATAGATTTACGGGAAGGGTTAACCTCCAGCCCGTTACTGGAACAGGCGCGGCAGATACTGCGCGAACAGGTGGCGCACTATACGCAGGATCGTTTTTTCGCGCCCGATATTGAGTGTGCGACGACGCTGCTGGCGCAAGGCGCGTTACAGCGTCTGGTGCCGGACTTTATGTGAATGCTGCCGCATGGCGAGGCGGTTACTCGACCTACCCAACCCGTTGGCAGGGTAAGACGTTTACGCCGCCATCCGGCACAGCGTTTAACTGAACATCGCCGTTATCGAGGCGCTGGCGAGCGAATGGAAATGCACGTTAAAGCCAACCATTGCGCCGCTGGCGTCTTCATCAACGTCAAGACGTTCGACGTCCAGCGCGTGAACCGTAAAGATATAGCGATGCGTTTCCCCTTTAGGCGGCGCCGCGCCGCCGTAACCCGCTTTACCGAAATCGGTACGCGTCTGAATGACGCCGTCTGGTACGGCCACCAGACCTGAGCCGAACCCCTGGGTCAGTACGCGTGTATCCGCCGGGAGGTTAACCACCACCCAGTGCCACCAGCCGGAGCCGGTTGGCGCGTCAGGATCGTAACAGGTCACGACAAAACTTTTGGTGCCCATCGGTACTTCGTCCCAGGCCAGATGTGGCGAAATATTATCGCCATCATAGCCCATACCGTTAAAAACGTGACGATGAGGAAGTTTATCCCCATCGCGCAGATCGTTGCTGATAAGTTTCATGCGCTCTCCTTTTGACTCACCAGAAGTGTAGCCAGAAGCCGCGCCGCTTACCGCTGATTAATGGCTAAAAAATGTTTCATTGTGTACCGCGTCATTAACCGCCTGGGTCAGACGGCGCAACTGCTCTGGACGAATAATGTAGGGCGGCATCAGATAGATTAGTTTGCCGAACGGCCTGATCCAGACGCCTTGCCCGACGAAGAAGCGCTGAAGCGCCGCCATATTGACCGGATGTGTGGTTTCAACCACCCCAATCGCGCCCAACACCCGCACATCCGCCACCCAGGGCGAACGTTGTGCGGGGGCTAACTCAGCGCGTAACTGAGACTCGATGGACGCCACCTGTTGGCGCCATTCGCCGCTTTCCAGCAGCGTCAGGCTGGCGCAGGCGGCGGCGCAGGCCAGCGGATTCCCCATAAACGTCGGGCCATGCATAAAACACCCCGCCTCGCCGTTGCTAATAGTCTCTGCAACCTGGCGTGTGGTGAGCGTTGCCGAGAGGGTCATGGTGCCGCCGGTTAACGCTTTGCCGAGACACAGAATATCCGGCGAGATCCCGGCGTGCTCGCAGGCAAACAGTTTGCCGGTACGGCCAAACCCGGTGGCTATTTCATCGGCAATCAGCAGAATGCCTTCGCGATCGCACATGTTACGGATACGCCTGAGCCATTGTGGATGATATATGCGCATCCCGCCCGCGCCCTGGACGATGGGTTCCAGAATCACGGCAGCTATTTCATGGCGATGCGCGGCCATCAGGCGGGCAAATGGCGCAATGTCGCTTTCATCCCATTCGCCATCCATCCGGCTTTGCGGCGCCGGCGCGAACAGATTTTCTGGCAGATAGCCTTTCCACAAGCTGTGCATGGAGTTATCCGGATCGCACACTGACATCGCGCCGAACGTGTCGCCATGATAACCGTTGCGGAACGTCAGGAAACGCTGACGCGATTCGCCCCGCGCCCGCCAGTATTGCAGCGCCATCTTCATGGCCACCTCCACCGACACCGAACCGGAGTCGGCCAAAAAGACACACTCCAGCGGCTCAGGCGTTATCGCGACCAGTTTACGGCACAGATTCACCGCAGGCTTGTGGGTTATGCCGCCGAACATCACATGCGACATGGCGTCAATTTGCGATTTCATCGCCGCGTTCAATTGCGGGTGGTTGTAACCATGAATGGCCGCCCACCAGGAGGACATCCCCTCAATCAGGCGTTCGCCCGAGGCGAGGATCAGTTCGCAGCCTTCGGCCCGCTCAACGAGATATACCGGCAGCGGCGAGGTCATGGAAGTGTAAGGATGCCAAATATGGCGTTTATCGAAGGCAAGATCGTCCGTTGTCATAATCGACTTGTAAACCAAATTAAAAAGATTTAGGTTTACGAGTCTACACCATATCAAAAACAAACAACATATTTTGGAGAAGCCCGATGGCTCGCCACCCACGCTGGACACTGTCGCAAGTAACCGAATTATTTGAAAAACCACTGCTGGAATTGCTGTTTGAAGCGCAGCAAATTCATCGCCAGCATTTCGATCCGCAGCAGGTACAGGTCAGCACGTTGCTGTCGATCAAAACCGGCGCCTGCCCGGAGGATTGTAAATACTGCCCGCAGAGCTCGCGCTATAAAACCGGACTGGAAGCCGAGCGTTTAATGGAGGTCGAGCAGGTACTGGACTCCGCCCGCAAAGCGAAAAACGCTGGTTCGACCCGCTTCTGTATGGGGGCGGCCTGGAAGAATCCGCATGAACGCGATATGCCTTATCTGGAGCAGATTGTACAGGGCGTCAAAGCGATGGGGCTGGAAACATGTATGACGCTCGGCATGTTGAACGAGAGCCAGGCGCAGCGTCTGGCTAACGCCGGGCTGGATTACTACAACCACAACCTCGATACCTCGCCGGAGTTTTACGGCAATATCATCACCACCCGTACCTATCAGGAGCGCCTCGACACGCTGGAAAAAGTCCGTGAAGCAGGGATTAAAGTGTGCTCCGGCGGCATTGTCGGTCTGGGCGAAACGGTCAACGATCGCGCCGGACTGTTGTTGCAGCTCGCGAATCTGCCGACGCCGCCGGAAAGTGTGCCAATCAACATGCTCGTGAAGGTGAAAGGCACGCCGCTTGCGGATAACGATGACGTGGATGCGTTTGATTTTATTCGTACTATCGCCGTGGCGCGCATCATGATGCCGACCTCATACGTGCGTCTTTCCGCAGGGCGTGAACAGATGAACGAGCAGACTCAAGCGATGTGTTTTATGGCCGGGGCGAACTCGATTTTCTATGGCTGCAAATTGTTAACTACGCCAAATCCGGCAGAGGACAAGGATCTGCAGTTATTCCGCAAGCTGGGACTGAATCCGCAGCAGACCAGGGTGCTGGCGGGCGATAACGAGCAGCAGCAACGTCTGGAGCAGACGCTGATGACGCCGGACACTGATGATTATTACAACGCGGCAGCATTATGAGTTGGCAACAACGCGTCGACGATGCGCTGACGGCGCGTCGGGCGACGGATACGTTGCGCCGCCGCTATGTGGTGTCGCAGGGCACCGGACGCTGGCTGGTAGCGAACGGGCGACAGTATCTTAACTTCTCCAGCAATGATTACCTCGGCTTAAGTCAGCATCCGCAGATCATTCGCGCCTGGCAACAGGCGGCGACGCGTTTTGGCGTCGGCAGCGGCGGGTCGGGGCATATCAGCGGTTATTCCGTGGCGCACCAGGCGTTAGAGGAGGAACTGGCGCAATGGTTAGGATATCCGCGCGCGTTGCTGTTTATCTCTGGCTTTGCGGCGAATCAGGCGGTTATTACCGCGTTAATGAAAAAAAACGACCGGATTGTGGCCGACAGGTTGAGTCATGCTTCGTTGCTGGAGGCCGCTAATCAGAGTCCGGCGCAGCTTCGTCGCTTTATCCATAATGATACGCGGCATCTGTCGCGTTTACTGCAATCGCCCTGCCTGGGTCAGAAACTGGTCGTGACGGAAGGTATGTACAGTATGGACGGCGATAGCGCGCCGCTGGCGGAAATCCAGCACATTGCCCACAAGCATCATGCCTGGCTGTTGGTTGATGATGCGCACGGCATCGGCGTGACTGGCGATGAGGGGCGGGGCACCTGCTGGCAACAGGGGGTGAAGCCTGAGTTGCTGGTGGTGACTTTCGGTAAAGGATTTGGCGTCAGCGGCGCCGCGGTGCTCTGTTCGGAAAGCGTCGCGGATTATCTGCTGCAATTCGCCCGTCATCTGGTTTACAGCACCAGTATGCCCCCCGCGCAGGCGCAGGCGTTAAGCGCCTCGCTGGCCGTGATCCGTAGCGATGAAGGTTGTGAACGGCGCGAAAAACTCGCCGCTCTGGTTCAGCGCTTTCGGGCGGGCGTTAACGCGTCCCGATTTACGCTACTGAATGCCCATAGTGCCATCCAGCCGTTAATGGTGGGCGATAACAGCCGCGCGCTGCGCCTGGCGGAGGCGCTGCGTCGACAAGGATGCTGGGCGACGGCGATTCGCCCGCCGACGGTGCCTGTCGGTACGGCGCGCCTGCGCTTAACGTTAACGCAGGCGCATGAAGCGTGCGATATTGATCGTCTTCTGGAGGTGCTGCATGGCGCAGGTGAATAAGCAGGCTATTGCGGCGGCGTTTGGCCGGGCCGCATCGCAATATGAACAGCACGCCTCTTTGCAGCAACACAGCGCGGATGCGCTGCTGACGCTGTTGGCAGGCCGCCACTTTGCCAGTGTATTGGACGCAGGCTGTGGCCCCGGACGTATGAGCCGTTACTGGCGTGAACGGGGGAGCGAAGTGACTGCCCTGGATCTTTCGCTGCCGATGCTGCAACAGGCGCGCGATCGTAAGGCGGCGCATCACTATTTGCTGGCGGATATCGAAGCGATTCCCCATGACGCCGGCATTTTTGACCTGGCCTGGAGCAACCTGGCGGTCCAGTGGTGCGGTGATTTACGCGACGCGTTGAGCGAGTTGTACCGGGTCGTACGGCCCGGCGGCGTGGTGGCATTTACCACGTTGTGCCAGGGATCGTTGCCGGAACTGCGTCAGGCATGGCAGGCCGTCGATAATCGCGCTCACGCGAATAGCTTTTTGCCGGAAGAGGCAATTGACCACGCGCTGCGCGGCTGGCGGGCGTATCGTCATACTCAGGCGATGACATTGTGGTTTGAGGATGCCCTGAGCGCGATGCGCTCGCTCAAAGGAATTGGCGCCACTCATCTTCATGAAGGGCGGGAGTCTGATGTGTTAACCCGCGCCCGGCTTAGAAAAATTCAGTTGGCATGGCCGCAGCGGCAGGGGAAATATCCGCTGACGTACCATCTTTTTATGGGAGTGATTGAACGTGACTAAACGCTATTTCGTCACCGGTACTGATACCGAAGTCGGTAAAACGGTCGCCAGTTGCGCCTTATTGCAGGCCGCAACGCAGTTAGGTTATCAAACCGTAGGCTATAAGCCCGTCGCTTCCGGCAGCGAAATGACAACCGACGGGCTACGCAATAGCGATGCGTTGGCCTTGCAGCGTAACAGCAGCCTGCCGCAACCTTATTCTGCTATCAATCCTTATACTTTTGCCGAGCCTACCTCTCCCCACATCGTTAGCGCCGACGAAGGCCGGACGATAGAGGCGGTGGTGTTATCACGTGGATTGCGAACGCTGGAGGCGCAGGCAGATTGGGTGTTGACAGAAGGGGCAGGCGGCTGGTTTACGCCGCTCTCTGCCACACTGACGTTTGCCGACTGGGTACAGGCGGAGCGGTTGCCGGTGATTCTGGTCGTTGGCGTCAAGCTGGGCTGTATTAATCACGCCATGCTGACGGCGCTGGCGGTAAAACAGGCCGGGTTGCCGCTTGCCGGATGGATAGCCAACGACGTACAGCCGCCGGGCGCGCGTCATGGTGAATATCTCGCTACGCTTCGCCGCGTCATACCGGCCCCGCTATTAGGGGAAATTCCGTGGCTGGGCGTTTCCCCCTCTCAGGCTGCAACAGGACAGTATCTTGAACTTAGCCCCCTGGAGCGGGCATAACCTCGCTTAAAAACCGCCTTCTTGCAGGATCAGACGATCCTGCTGTTCTTTCGCCAGACCCTCCTGGCTTCATCCTGATAAAAATGTGCAAAATGTGAGCGTGTACGCATCAGTTTTTCCCGCTACGTTAGCCAATAATCAGCCAAAAATAGCGATAATTTTTTTTTATCGCCCGGCGAAAACGTCCGGCGCTGATTTTGCCAGGCGGCAGGGGATACGGGCTGGAAGCAGTTATCCACTATTCCTGTGGATAACCTTGTGTATTAGAGTTAGAAAACACAACGTAAGCGAGAGGCGACGCGGCCTGCGACTAAATTGGCGCGAAAGACGGCTTGAGAAAATATCCCTTTTTAGACAGCGAGTTATATAAAATCAATGGTTGTAAAGGAAGGGGGAGGCATTGACATAAAACTTTCATCATACGTCTTGACAAATGTTAAAAAAGACTCTGGTCTGGGGATAACCGCATGCTGCTGGAATTTTATTCCGCGACTGTCTACATTTTGCCTCGCGACGGCGTGGGTTATTTGCCGATAGCCACTATACATTAAAGTGTTACTGTTTTTTCATCCAGTATTTTTTATTGGCAATATTCACCGCCAGGAGTAAAATTATACACCTGCCCGCTCACACCTTCAGGTAGCCGCCCATGAGTAAACCGTTCAAACTGAATTCCGCTTTTAAACCTTCTGGCGATCAGCCGGACGCTATACGTCGCCTGGAAGAGGGACTGGAGGACGGGCTGGCGCATCAGACGCTATTGGGCGTAACCGGCTCCGGGAAGACATTCACCATTGCCAACGTCATTGCTGACTTGCAGCGGCCAACGATGGTGCTTGCGCCCAATAAAACCCTGGCGGCGCAGCTCTACGGCGAAATGAAAGAGTTTTTCCCGGAAAACGCGGTGGAGTATTTCGTCTCCTACTATGACTACTATCAGCCGGAAGCGTATGTGCCAAGTTCGGATACGTTTATCGAAAAAGACGCTTCGGTAAACGAACATATTGAGCAAATGCGGTTGTCGGCAACGAAAGCTCTGCTTGAGCGACGCGATGTCGTGGTGGTGGCTTCCGTGTCCGCTATTTACGGGCTGGGCGATCCGGATCTCTATCTGAAAATGATGCTGCATCTGACGGTCGGAATGCTGATTGACCAGCGTGCAATTTTGCGTCGGCTGGCGGAATTGCAATACACCCGTAACGATCAAGCTTTTCAGCGCGGTACCTTTCGCGTGCGCGGCGAAGTGATCGACATCTTCCCGGCTGAATCTGACGACATTGCGCTACGCGTTGAGCTGTTTGATGAAGAAGTGGAACGTCTGTCGCTGTTTGACCCGTTAACCGGGCAGGTAGAGTCAACGGTGCCACGTTATACCATCTATCCCAAAACGCACTACGTGACGCCGCGCGAGCGTATTCTGCAGGCGATGGAAGAGATAAAAGATGAGCTGGCGGACAGGCGTAAGGTCCTGTTGGCGAATAATAAGCTGCTTGAAGAGCAGCGATTAAGCCAGCGCACGCAGTTCGATTTAGAGATGATGAACGAGCTGGGCTACTGCTCAGGCATTGAAAACTATTCCCGCTTCCTGTCGGGTCGTGGGCCGGGCGAACCGCCGCCAACCTTGTTCGATTATCTGCCCGCCGATGGACTGCTGGTAGTGGATGAGTCCCACGTCACGATCCCGCAGATAGGCGGCATGTATCGCGGCGACCGGGCGCGCAAAGAGACGCTGGTCGAGTATGGCTTCCGTCTGCCTTCGGCGTTGGATAACCGTCCGCTGAAGTTTGAAGAGTTTGAAGCCTTGGCGCCGCAAACCATCTATGTTTCCGCCACGCCTGGCAACTATGAGCTGGAGAAATCTGGTGATGAGGTGGTGGATCAGGTCGTGCGACCGACCGGGCTGTTGGACCCGATCATTGAAGTGCGTCCGGTGGCAACCCAGGTGGACGATCTGCTTTCCGAAATCCGTCAACGTGCGGTCATTAATGAACGCGTCCTTGTCACTACGCTCACCAAACGGATGGCGGAAGATTTGACCGAATATCTGGAAGAGCACGGCGAGCGCGTGCGTTACCTGCACTCGGATATTGATACCGTGGAGCGCATGGAAATCATCCGTGATTTGCGTCTGGGCGAGTTTGACGTTCTGGTGGGGATTAACCTGCTGCGCGAAGGGCTGGATATGCCGGAAGTCTCGCTGGTGGCGATTCTGGACGCCGATAAAGAGGGCTTCCTGCGCTCCGAACGTTCCCTGATTCAGACCATAGGTCGCGCGGCGCGTAACGTTAACGGTAAAGCGATTCTGTATGGCGATAAAATCACGCCGTCGATGGCGAAGGCGATTGGTGAAACCGAGCGTCGTCGCGAGAAGCAGCAGAAGTACAACGAAGAACACGGTATCACTCCGCAGGGGCTGAACAAAAAAGTGGTCGACATCCTGGCGTTGGGGCAGAACATTGCGAAAACCAAAGCGAAGGGGAAAGGCAAGGGCCGTTCTACGGCAAAAGCCGGGATTGTCGAACTGGATATGACGCCGAAAGCGTTGCAGCAGAAAATTCATGAGCTGGAAGGGCAAATGATGAAGCACGCGCAAAATCTGGAGTTTGAAGAAGCCGCGCAAATTCGCGACCAGTTGCATCAGCTACGCGAGTTGTTTATCGCGGCATCCTGACAACGCGTCGATCGTCGGCGCTTTCGCATTGTGAGTAGCATCAGGTAAGGGGTACATACATCACCTGTATAATTGCCTGCTTTTGATAGTTTTAGTCCAACAGCAAGGGCTGAGTTAGTCAGGAACGGAAAACAGTTACAGGCGTTGACCAACGAGATTGCCTAAAAGATCAAAAAAAACAGTAACTTAGGTGGTTCAGTCACTACTGAAGAAAATTAGCGTTGAGGTCGAGCTCAACGCTAAAAGTACCTGTCTCCCCAGCTATGAGAAAAACTGCTTCGTATTATCGGTATAGCTATTCTTATGGTCGTCATTTTAATCTTATGTGAGTTCGTTGGAAGAGTGTTATGGCAACAGATTACATCATCCTACGTAAAAATGGGGTGATGGAAGTCCTGGCGTTTATAAGTAAGGTGCTAAGAATACTGGGTGACTAGCCCAAAATAATAACTAATATGGCCTTTTATTTAAAGTTGAGAATATCTGTATCCGCTACTTTGGGTTACTTCCAGATCAGGGAGGGAAAATATGTTTAATATCACCAATACGCAATCTGCTGTAAGGAATCAAAGTATTAGTAACGAGGAATTAAAAGAGGTACTTCCGGAAGATGAGATATGGAGTAAAATTAGTATTTTTTTCGCTTCAGAATATCAGATTGAAGTACAAAGCTGCATCGCTTATCTTTGTCATCCACCTGAAACCGCCTCGCCAGAAGAGATCAAAAGTAAGTTTGAATGTTTGAGGACGTTAGCTTTCCCAGCGTATGCGGATAATATTCAATGTAGTAGAGGGGGGACAGACCAATACTGTATTTTGAATGAAAATAGTCAGGAGATCCTGTCTATAATTTTTAATACAGATAGTTATACCGTTGAGTGCGGGGGAGAGACGGTAACCTATACCCGTGAGACAGAAAGCGAGCAGGCGAGTGGCGCTCCAGGCTTCAGCCCCAAAGGTGCTGTGAATTATGATTTAATCTGGTCTGAGTGGGCAAAAGAGGCGCCACCGAAAGAGGCTCAAGGTCGTGAAGAAGCCGTACAACGGATGCGTGACTGCCTGAAAAATAATAAGACGGAACTCCGTCTGAAAATATTAGGACTTACCACTATACCCGCCTGTATTCCTGAGCAGATAACTACTCTGATACTCGATAACAATCAACTGAAAAGTTTGCCGGAAAATTTACAGGGAAATATAAAGACCCTGTATGCCAGAAGTAATCAGCTAACCAGTATCCCTGCCACGTTACCGGATACCATACAGAAAATGGATCTGAGCATTAACTTTATTACTGAATTACCGGGACGTTTGCCTTCAGCGCTTCAATCGCTGGATCTTTTTCATAATAAAATTAGTTGCCTACCTGAAAATCTACCTGAGGAACTTCTGTACCTGAGCGTTTATGCTAACAGCATAGGGACACTGCCAGAACATTTTCCGTCAGGGATTACCCATTTGAATGTGCAGAGTAATTCGTTAACCGCTCTGCCCGAAACACTGCCGCCGGGCTTGAAGACTCTGGAGGCCGGCGAAAATGACTTAACCAGTCTGCCCGCATCGTTACCAACAGAATTACAGGTTCTGGATGTAAGTAAAAATCAGATTACTGTTCTGCCTGAAACACTACCTCCCACGATAATAAATCTGGACGTTTCCCGTAACGAATTGATTAACCTACCGGAAAACCTCCCGGTGGCATTACAAGTCATGCAGGCCTCTCGCAATCACCTGGTCCGTCTCCCGGAGTCGTTACCCCATTTTCGTGGTGAAGGACCTCAACCTACAAGAATAATCGTAGAATATAATCCTTTTTCAGAACGAACAATACAGAATATGCAGCGGCTGATGTCCTCTGTAGATTATCAGGGACCCCAGGTATTCTTCGCCATGGGCGACTTTTCAATTGTTCGGGTAACACGACCACTGCATGAAGCTGTCCAGGGTTGGCTAACCTGTCTCGAGGAGGAAGATGTCAACAAATGGCGGGCGTTTGAGGCAGAGGCAAACGCTGCAGCTTTCAGCAGATTCCTGGACTATCTTGGTGATACGCAGAATACCAGACACCCGGATTTTAAGGAACAAGTCTCCGCCTGGCTAATGCGCCTGGCTGATGATAGCGCACTAAGAGAAACCGCATTTATTATAGCGATGGATGCAACGATAAGCTGTGAAGATCGGGTCACACTGACATACCACCAAATGCAGGAAGCGACGTTGGTTCATGATGCTGAAAGAGGCGCCTTTGATAGCCAATTAGCGGAACTGATTATGGCGGGGCGTGAAATCTTTCGGCTGGAGCAAATAGAATCGCTCGCGAGAGAAAAGGTAAAACGGCTGTTTTTTATTGACGAAATTGAAGTATTTCTGGGTTTTCAGAATCAGTTACGAGAGTCGCTGTCGCTGACAACAATGACTCGGGATATGCGGTTCTATAACGTTTCGGGTATCACTGAGTCTGACCTGGACGAGGCGGAAATAAGGATAAAAATTGCTGAAAATAGCGATTTTCACAAATGGTTTGCGTTATGGGGGCCGTGGCATAAAGTGCTGGAGCGTATAGCGCCAGAAGAGTGGCGTGAAATGATGGATAAAAGGGCTGAGTGTATTGAAACGGATGAGTATCAGATCCGAGTCAACGCTGAACTGGAAGCGTTAGGAATAGCAGGTGATCCTGACGCAGAGCGCATGACTGGGATGCGGATAATGGAAGAGATTAATCAGACCCTCTTTACTGAGAACATGGAGAATGTATTGATGAAAAAAGGGGTGAGCTCGCTCATGAGCGCCTACTGGCGATAGCTGAGCGCAGTTTATCAGAAGGGGGAGAGAGCCTGTTTACCATTCGGTGTAAACAGGCTTCTGATAAGCGCAGCGTCATCCGGTAAATGTCATTAACCCAACGCCTGTAGCGCTTTTTCCAGCGCATTATGTAATAACTGACGATCGTGGCGATAGGGGATATCGCTGGCCTCCAGCACTTCCTGAATCACCACCCGGTCGTTAACCGCGCTGACATCGACTTTCGGTCCAACCACCACTGCGTCAATAACCTTTTTGCCAATATATTGTTCCATCATCGCCAGCTTATCGACCAGCGTTAAACTGGCGGCGGGCAGACTTAATTCGCGGCCCAGATTGCCGATATACACCATTGGCGCCGGGGTGCGCCGCAGTGCCTGCGCCAGTTCATCCAGCAGCAGGCCAGGCATCAGGCTGGTATAAAAACTGCCAGGGCCAATCAGAATCAAATCCGCGTCATTAATGGCCTGTACCGCTTCCCGCGTCGCCGGAACGTTTGGCGTTAACATGATCTCCTGCGGCGGCGTCGCTAACTGATCGATATTCACCTCGCCGTAAACCTCATGCCCCTGTTCGTCAATCGCCATCAGATCTACCGGTAGTTCGGACATCGGGATCAGCTGCGCGTCCACTTTAAGCAGATTACGAATTAGATTGATCGCTTCCAGAGGCCGCACGCTCAGGTGATCTAACGCCTTTAACATCAAATTTCCGAGATTATGACCAGAAAGTTCGCCATTACCGCCAAAACGATACTCAAACATAGCGGATGCGACGCTGGGTTCGGTAATTAACTGGTTCAGACAGTTGCGCATATCGCCCCAGGCGATCCCGCCTTCCGAACGGCGAATACGGCCAGTTGACCCTCCGTTATCCGTGGTAGTAACAATACCGGTCAGGCGTGAACCTAATGAAGAAAGCGAGGAGAGGACGCGTCCTAATCCATGCCCTCCGCCGAGGGCGACGACACGATCCAGGTCAGCCAGCGTACGATTGCGCATAAAAATTCCTGAAGTCAGATAAACAGCGTTACAGTAGCGCAAATGGCGGGTTTTCAGCAATTAGCTAGCAGGCTAAAAGTCGATAAATTGTTTTTAACTACCCCTTTTTAGCGAGGACGTTGTCACCGCTAAATGATGTATATCAATATAAAAGTGCGATTTTCACGTATTCTGTCGTTAAATAGCACGATCATGTCGCTATGTATATGTTTATATAGCGAAAGCGGGATGGCGAAATTGTCATTTACACGCTAGTATCGGCATAACCACAGTAAACACTCTAGCCTCTGCACCTGGGTCATTTTGATACGGTGTTTTGGCCGTGACAACGTTCAGCGTTTGCCACCAGGGCGCAGGAAGAAATGACTCCGCCTCCCGTATTTGGAAAGGTGTACATGGCTTCACAACTTACCGATGCTTTCGCGCGTAAGTTTTATTACTTACGTTTGTCGATTACCGATGTGTGCAACTTTCGTTGCACCTACTGTCTGCCGGATGGCTACAAACCAGGCGGCGTCACTAACAATGGTTTCCTTACCGTCGATGAAATTCGTCGCGTTACGCGCGCTTTTGCCAGTCTTGGCACGGAAAAGGTGCGTCTTACCGGCGGCGAGCCTTCATTACGTCGCGATTTTACCGACATCATTGCCGCCGTAGGTGAAAATGACGCTATTCGCCAGATCGCGGTGACAACTAACGGTTATCGACTGGCGCGTGATGCTGCGAACTGGCGCGAAGCGGGTCTGACGGGCGTCAACGTCAGCGTGGATAGTCTGGATGCGCGTCAGTTCCATGCGATTACCGGTCAGGATAAATTCCGCCAGGTGATGGCGGGCATCGATGCCGCCTTTGACGCCGGTTTCGAAAAGGTGAAAGTCAATACCGTGCTGATGCGCGATGTGAATCACCATCAGTTGGATACCTTCCTTGCATGGATTCAGCCTCGCCCCATTCAGCTACGCTTCATTGAACTTATGGAGACGGGCGAGGGGAGCGACCTCTTCCGTAAACATCATATTTCTGGTCAGGTACTGCGCGACGAGCTGATTACGCGCGGCTGGATCCACCAGCAACGCCAGCGTAGCGATGGCCCGGCGCAGGTTTTTTGTCACCCCGATTATGCCGGTGAGATCGGCCTCATTATGCCGTATGAAAAAGACTTCTGCGCCACCTGTAACCGCCTGCGCGTTTCGTCCGTCGGTAAGCTGCATTTATGTCTGTTTGGCGACGGCGGCTTGAGTTTGCGCGACCTGTTGCAGGATGACGTGCAGCAATACGCGCTTGAGGAACGTATTTCCGACGCGTTGCGGGAGAAAAAGCAGACCCATTTCCTTCACCAGAGCAATACTGGTATTACGCAAAATTTATCCTACATTGGCGGTTAATCCTTAATAAGGAGATTTCAGATGAGTCAGGTAAGCGCTGAATTTATCCCGACCCGCATCGCTATTCTTACTGTTTCCAATCGACGCGGCGAAGACGACGATACCTCCGGTCATTATCTGCGTGATTCGGCGCAGGAGGCCGGGCATCAAGTAGTGGCAAAAGCCATCGTTAAAGAGAACCGTTACGCGATTCGCGCCCAGGTTTCCGCCTGGATTGCCAGTGATGAGGTGCAGGTCGTATTGATGACTGGCGGGACCGGTTTGACCGAAGGCGATCAGGCGCCGGAAGCGCTGTTGCCGCTGTTCGATCGTGAAGTGGAAGGATTTGGCGAAGTGTTTCGAATGCTCTCGTTTGAAGAGATCGGCACCGCAACTCTGCAGTCGCGCGCGGTAGCTGGCGTGGCGAATAACACCTTGATTTTCGCCATGCCGGGCTCCACAAAAGCGTGCAGAACCGCATGGGAGAATATCATTGCGCCGCAGTTGGATGCCCGTACGCGCCCATGTAATTTTCATCCTCATTTAAAGAAATAACGATGTCGCAATTAACCCATATAAACGCCGCAGGCGAAGCGCACATGGTGGACGTTTCCGCCAAAGCGGAAACCGTTCGTGAAGCGCGGGCGGAAGCATTCGTTACCATGCGTAGTGAGACGCTGGCGATGATTATTGATGGCAAACACCACAAGGGCGATGTTTTCGCGACCGCTCGTATTGCCGGTATTCAGGCCGCCAAACGCACCTGGGAGCTGATCCCGCTGTGCCACCCGCTACTGCTAAGTAAAGTGGAGGTTCAGCTTCAGGCCGAGCCGGAGCATCGCCGCGTGCGTATTGAGTCTCTGTGTCGCCTGACCGGTAAAACGGGCGTCGAAATGGAAGCGTTAACCGCGGCGTCCGTCGCAGCGTTAACCATCTACGACATGTGCAAAGCGGTACAAAAAGATATGGTGATTGGTCCGGTGCGTCTGCTGGCGAAAAGCGGCGGCAAATCAGGGGATTTTAAGGTGGATGCGCATGATTAAGGTGCTTTTCTTCGCCCAGGTTCGCGAGCTTACAGGAACTGACGCGCTGGATCTTCCAGCAGATTTTTCCACCGTTGAGTCGCTGCGACAGCATCTGGCGGCAAAGAGCGATCGTTGGGCGATGGCGCTGGAAGACGGCAAGCTGTTGGCGGCGGTCAACCAGACGTTGGTGAGTTTTGACCATCCGCTGACGGTGGGCGATGAAGTGGCGTTTTTCCCGCCAGTCACGGGAGGCTAACATGCGTGAAACGCGAATTATAGTCGGTCCTGCGCCGTTTAGCATCGGGGAGGAATATCCCTGGCTGGCGGCGCGCGACGAAGACGGCGCGGTCGTCACCTTTACCGGAAAAGTGCGCAATCATAACCTGGGCGATAGCGTTAAGGCGCTGACGCTGGAGCATTATCCTGGCATGACAGAGAAAGCTCTGGCGGAGATCGTCGCTGAGGCGCGCTCCCGCTGGCCGCTGGGTCGGGTAACGGTGATTCATCGCGTTGGCGAATTATGGCCGGGCGATGAGATCGTGTTTGTCGGCGTCACCAGCGCGCACCGCAGTAGCGCGTTCGACGCCGGTCAGTTCATTATGGATTATCTGAAAACCCGTGCGCCGTTCTGGAAGCGTGAAGCCACGCCGGAAGGCGATCGCTGGGTTGAAGCGCGCGACAGCGACCAGCAGTCGGCGAAACGTTGGTAGCATAATGTGATACGCTTTAGGGTATCATTTCCACACAGGAGTTTATCATGGACAGATTTCCACGATCTGATTCAATAGTGCAGGCGCGTTCTGGCCTGCAGACCTATATGGCGCAAGTGTATGGCTGGATGACGGTCGGACTGTTACTGACCGCGTTTATCGCGTGGTATGCGGCTAATACGCCAGCCGTCATGATGTTTGTCTTTTCCAGTAAGATCACCTTCTTTGGGTTAATCATTGCTCAGCTTGCGCTGGTGTTTGTTCTGTCGGGACTGGTGCATAAACTTAGCGCCGGAATGGCGACGACGCTGTTTATGCTCTATTCGGCGCTAACCGGATTGACGTTATCCAGTATTTTTATCGTTTACACCTACTCCTCTATCGCCAGCACGTTTGTGGTGACGGGGGGAATGTTTGGCGCCATGAGCCTGTACGGGTACACCACTAAACGCGATCTTAGCGGTTTCGGCAATATGCTGTTTATGGCGCTTATTGGTATCGTTCTGGCGTCGCTGGTCAATTTTTGGCTGAAGAGCGAAGCGCTGATGTGGGCGGTAACCTATATCGGGGTGGTTGTGTTTGTCGGTCTGACCGCCTACGACACGCAGAAACTGAAAAATATCGGCGAGCAAATAGATACCCGCGATAGTGCTAATCTGCGTAAGTATTCGATTCTCGGCGCGTTAACGCTGTACCTGGACTTTATCAACCTGTTCCTGATGTTACTGCGTATTTTTGGCAACCGTCGCTAAGTTTCATTGCCGGATGGCGATGCGCAGCGCCTTATCAGGCCTACGGCACTTTGTAGGCCTGAAAGCTATGCGCCATCAGGCAGTTTCGCACGATCATTTCGCCATCGCCCGTTCGTTTTTCGCCCGCAGCTTTTTCGCCCGGCTCTCCAGGACCAGATAACACACCAGCGCCAGCAACAGGGGAATAAAATAGTAAAGCACGCGGTAAGCGAGCAGGGCGGCGATAATCGTGCCTTGCGACGTATGTTCGCCCGCCAGCAACGCGAGGAATACGGCCTCCAGCACGCCGATGCCTGCCGGAATATGTACGATGACGCCCGCAATACTGCTCACCAGCAGTACGCCCAGTACAAAGAAATAGTTCACATCCTGGCCCATCAGCAGCCAGATTATGGCGCCCATCGCCATCCAGTTCGCGCTGGAGATCGCCATCTGCGCCAGCGCGAATTTCCATGACGGCAGCACCAGTTTCTGCCCTTTAATCGTCATATGCCGCCGCTTTGCAAAGGCGCAAAACCACAGATAGACCGCGATAATCAACAATAAAACGATACCGAGAATACGTAGCGTGCCTTCATCGATATACCAGTGGTCGGGAAGCTGGACAACGCCGAAGGTAAAAATGATGCCGCCAAGCAGAATATAGCCCAGCCAGTTAGTGGTAATACTGAGCGAGAAAATACGCGTGATAGTACTGCCTGGCAAGCCGAGGCGGGAGTAAAGTCGGTAACGCATTCCGATCCCGCCGACCCAGGTGCTGAGCGTCAGGTTAAAAGCGTAGCAGACGAACGATACCAGCATAACCTGCCGCTTCGCCAGTTTATGGCCGCAATAAAGCCGTCCAAGCAGGTCGTAGCAGCCGTACAGAAGATAGCTAACGATCACCAGTCCCACGGCGCTTAAAAGTGCCGTGCGGTTATAGTCGCGGATGACGGTCCAGACATCGCCCCAGTCGACCTTTTTAGCATAAACCACCAGCAGAACGACGACCGCAATAAAAAACAGCCAGGTCAGCACTTTTTTAGCCAGCCGCCAGCGCGGATGCGATTTAGCCATTAGGGCTTCACTCCTGTATTTTCTGGATCAACGCGATCCTGGGTTTCCATTTCTGGCTGGGCAGGTGGGGGAACCTGCGCCAGATGCGGGGTATGCGCAGGTAGCCAGCCGACCAGCGCCGGGAAATGGCGTAAAAAGTGGAACGCCAGCACGCTTTTGGTCAGGTTCCACCAGGTGCGTTTCGGCAGCATTGACTCATCGACCTGCTTACAATCATTCACGATGATGCCTTGTAAATTATCGCGCAGGGTCTGGTTAAAATTGCGATCGTGAATGATCAGGTTAGCTTCAAGATTAAGCGACAGGCTGAGCGGATCGAGATTACTTGACCCTACCGTGGCCCAGTGATCGTCCATCAGCGCCACTTTGCCGTGCAGCGGACGGCGACGGTATTCATAAACCTGTACGCCGCCCTTCACCAGATAGTTGTAGAGCAACCGCGCGCCGACTTTGACAATCGGCATGTCTGGCTCCCCCTGGACAATCAGTTTTACGCTCACGCCACGGCGGGCGGCTTTACGCATTGCGTGGAGCAAGCGATAGCCGGGGAAAAAATAGGCGTTAGCGATAATCACTTCACGCTTTGCCTGGGTCAGCATTTTCAGATAATGACGTTCGATATCGTCGCGATGCTCTTCGTTATCCCGCCAGACAAACAGCGCCTGCGCCTCGCCGGGCTGGCGGTTTTCTTCTGCCTGATGATGGCGTTTCCACCAGCGGCGCGCAGGGCTTTGCCCCGGCAGGTTCTCGACTTCGAATTGCAGGATATCGGCCACTACAGGCCCTTCGACCCGTACCGCGTAGTCTTGTTTCGCCTGCGGGCCGTAATCCGACATATGCTCGGCGGAATAGTTAATGCCGCCGACAAAGGCAATACGATCATCAATCACCACAATTTTGCGGTGCATTCGGCGGAAGATATTGGTTCGCAACCCCAGTAGACGCGGGCGGGGATCGTAATAGCGAAAAATAACGCCCGCTGCGGTTAACTCACCGACAAACGCGTCGCTGAGATCGGGAGAGCCGTAGCCGTCGAGTAATACTTCGGCTTTTACGCCGCGCTGTGCGGCTTTTAGCAGAGCGGCATGGAGTTTTTTGCCCACCTCATCTTCAAATAAGATAAAGGTTTCCAGAATGATTTTTTGCTGTGCCTGAGCGATAGCCGTAAACACGGCAGGATAGAACTGGTCGCCGTTTTCCAGTAGCTGAATTTGATTACCTTCACGCCAGCCGCATTTCATAGATGGATCTCCGCGCTAAGGGGGGCATGGTCTGATAAATGTCGCCAGTTCCGCAGCGGTAGCGCCGTAGGAGAACTGGCGTTAGCATTCTTGACGTAAATACGATCGAGTCGCAGCAGCGGCATACTCACCGGGAAAGTGCGCGCCGGTCGACCGTGGGCGCGGGTGAATATCTCCTCCAGCCCGGCTGCGTTTAGCGGCGGGCCGGCCTTTTGCCGCCAGTCATTAAAGTCTCCGGCCACCAGTACTGGTTCTGATTCCGGCAAGGCATTCACCCATCCCGCCAGCATGGTTAACTGCGCCTGCCGATGGCTCTCCCGCAGGCCGAGATGCACGCACATGACGTGGATAGGGTGGTTGAGCATGGGCGGCGTAATGCGGCAATAGAGCACGCCGCGTTTTTCGCTACCGTCGACCGAGACGTCGCGATTTTCATAATGTTCAATGGGATAGCGAGAAAGAACCGCATTACCGTGGTGGCCTTCTGGATAGACCGCATTGCGGCCATAGGCGAAATCGCTCCACATGGTGTCGGCCAAAAATTCATAATGGGTGGTGTCCGGCCAGTTTTCGATATGCAGCGGATGCACCTCATGCGCACCCATCACTTCTTGCAGACAGACGATATCGGCGCCGACCGTTCTGACGGCGTCGCGTAGCTCCGGCAGGATGAAGCGTTTATTAAAGGCGGTAAAACCTTTGTGCGTATTAATCGTGAGCACTTTGAATGAAAAATTTCGCGTGTGTTGAGTCATTTTCTTCCTGTCCGCGTCACTATCCTGATTGAAATAGTGTAGTCGTCGTCACAAAAAGATGCGGTCTTACGGAATTTTCCGTAAAGTTCGGTACTCTGAATAATGAGAGAAAAATGCTTCAGGAGAAAAGCCATGAAGTGGCAACAACGCGTTCGTGTCGCAACCGGCCTCGGTTGTTGGCAGATTATGTTGCATTTACTGGTAGTGGCGATGCTGGTAATAGGCTGGATGAGCGGCACATTAGTGCGCGTCGGCCTGGGATTATGCATGCTTTATGGCGTGACGGTACTGCTGATGCTGGCGTTGCAGCGTCATCATGAGCAACGCTGGCGCGATGTGGCGGATGTGCTGGAAGAGCTGACTACCACCTGGTACTTCGGCACCGCGCTGATTGTCCTCTGGCTGCTATCCCGCGTATTGCAAAATAATGTTTTACTGGCGCTGGCGGGGCTGGCTATCCTGGCCGGGCCCGCCGTGGTTTCGCTACTGGCGAAAGATAAAAAGCTACATCACTTTGCGTCTAAACATCGCATACGCCGCTGAACCTGTGGTGGCCGCTATCACCAGTAGCGGCCACAAACTTCCCCAGACAATCCCCAGACTCGCGTCCTTAAGATAAATTTGCTTAGTAATATCAGTAAAGTGGCGGATAGGGTTTATCCACGTCAAGTTTTGCAGCCAGACCGGCATATTTTCCACCGGTGAGACATAACCCGAGAGCAAAATCGCCGGCATCATAAAGACAAAGACGCCGATAAACGCCTGCTGTTGCGTGGCGCAAAGCGATGATATCAGCAAGCCAAAGCCTACCAGCGACAGCCCGTAAATCACCATCGTGAAATAAAACAGCGCTAACGAACCGGCGAAGGGGATTTGGTACGCCCAAATGCCGATAGCCAGCACGATCGTAGCCTGGAAGGTCGCGACAATCAGCGCCGGCACCGCTTTACCGACGAAAATCTGCCAGGTAGTGAGCGGAGAGACCAGCAGTTGATCCAGAGTGCCTTGTTCACGCTCGCGGGCGACGGACAGCGAAGTAACGATCATCACGCCGATAGTGGTGATCATGGCGATCAGCGAGGGCACCACAAACCACTTGTAGTCCAGATTCGGGTTATACCAGTTGCGTACCACCAGTTCGCTATTGTTGGGCTTTGGCTTGCCGTCCATCAACGCCTGCTGATACTCCTTGACGATCTGTTGCAGATAATTGGCGGCGATTTGCGCGCTGTTGGAGTTACGTCCATCAAGAATGAGTTGCATCGGCGCAGGCTGGAAGGTATCCAGATTCCGCGAGAAATCCGCCGGGAAGCGCACCAGCAGCAGCGCTTTTTGCGTATCAATAGTCGGCTGGATCTCCTGCGGACTGTTCAGCAACAGCACATGGGTAAACGCTTTCGCGCGGGCAAAGCGCTGGGTAAGTTCTACCGAATGTTTGCCGTTATCTTCGTTATAAATGGCGATGGTCGCGTTAGTGACTTCAAGCGTCGCGGCGAACGGAAACAGGATAACCTGAATCAGCACCGGCAGAATCAGGATCGCGCGCGTTTGCGGTTCGCGTAAAAGCGATTGCAGTTCTTTGCGGATTAACGTCCATAAACGATGAAACATAGTCTTGCCCTCAGTGCCGGATAGCAAATCATCAGTCCAGCCGTCGTTTGGTTTTTAGCCACGTCAGGCCAATAAACATCACCGCCGAGGCGATTAAAAACAGTACGTTAATGCCTAACACGACCGGA
The DNA here is from genome assembly GCF_008692785.1 of Salmonella enterica subsp. diarizonae. GTDB lineage: Bacteria > Pseudomonadota > Gammaproteobacteria > Enterobacterales > Enterobacteriaceae > Salmonella > Salmonella diarizonae. Next base: position 302,929 of record NZ_VXJV01000006.1, on the reverse strand, counting down.
ATATTGCCAGCCAGAAACAGACTTTGCAGGGTACTGACAAAATAGCGCGCCGGAATAATATAGGTCACCGCGCGGATCACCGCAGGCATACTGTCTATCTGAAAGATAAACCCGGACAGCATAATCGAGGGTAAAAAGGCGGCGTTCAGCGCCACCTGCGCGGCGTTAAACTGGTTACGAGTGATGGTGGAAATCAACAGCCCCATCCCCAACGTACTCAGTAAAAACAGACTGGTGATGATAAACAGAATCACCAGCGAACCGCGATACGGTACGCCGAGAATAAACACCGATACCAGCATGCAGAGCAGCATCGCCAGCATACCGAGAAAGTAATAGGGAATAAGCTTACACAGCAGCAGTTCAACACGCGTCACTTCGGTTGAGAGCAGCGCCTCCATCGTGCCACGCTCCCATTCGCGGGCAACGACCAGCGAGGTGAGGATCGCGCCAATTACCGTCATGATAATGGTCACTGCCCCGGGAATAATAAAATGTTGACTGATCGCCGCCGGGTTAAACCAGTAGCGCGTCTGAACATCGATGAGCGGTTCAAAAGTGTCGCCGCGATCTTCCGCCCGCTGTTGTTGCCAGATTTGCCAGATGCCTTCAACATAACCCTGAACGAAGTTGGCGGTGTTTGGCTCGCTGCCATCGGTAATAACCTGAATTGGCGCGCTGTCACCGGCGCGCGCCATTTGTTGCGCGAAATCCACCGGAATCACCACCAGTCCGCGAATGCGTCCGGCCTGCATTTTTTCAATTAATTCATGGCGATTATCGCTAATGGTCGCGTCGATATAGGGTGAACCGGTCATCGCATGAGTGAAATCCAGCGCCTCCTGGCTTTGCTGTTCAAGCAGAATCCCCACTCGTAGCTTGCTGGAGTCGAGGTTAATGCCGTAACCGAAAATAAACAGCAACAGCAGCGGGATCACCACCGCAATCAGCCAGCTACTGGGATCGCGAACGATCTGGCGCGTCTCTTTGACGCACAACGCACGCACGCGGCGCCAGGAGAGAGACTTACTCATGTATATGCTCCTTATCCCAGTCATTGATGAGAGTGATAAAGGCCTGCTCCATCGTCGGATCGGCCTGTTGCTCATCGGCGGCCTGCGCTTTGAGATCGTCCGGCGTACCGCTGGCGATAAGCTTTCCACGATAAACCAGTCCAATGCGATCGCAATATTCCGCCTCATCCATAAAGTGGGTCGTCACCATTACCGTGACCCCTTTTTCCACCATGCTATTAATATGCAGCCAAAATTCACGGCGGGTGAGGGGATCAACCCCGGATGTTGGTTCATCAAGGAATAAAATATCCGGTTCGTGCATCAGCGAGCAGGCCAGCGCCAGACGCTGTTTAAAGCCCAGCGGCAGCGCATCGGTGGGATGCGCCGCAATGCTTTTCAGACCAAACGCTTCGCTCATGCGCTGAATTTTTTCATTCTGCGCGCGGCCCCGCAAACCGTAGACGCCAGAGAAAAAACGCAGGTTCTGCTCGACCGTCAGGTTGCCGTAAAGCGAAAATTTTTGCGCCATATAGCCCAGATGCTGACGGGCTTTGCCGGAGCTGACTTTCAGGTCCATATCCAGCACCAGCGCCTTGCCGGACGTCGGCACCAGCAGGCCGCACATCATTTTAAAGGTGGTTGATTTACCCGCGCCGTTCGGGCCGAGCAGGCCAAAAATCTCGCCGCGTTGTACGACGAAATTAACATGGTCCGTGGCCGCGAAATCGCCAAATTTTTTCGTCAGTTCCTGCGCTTCAATCACCGTTTCGCCGGGAGTGCCTTCAACCATATGGAGGATTGAACCCAGCGGAGACTCCGCGGTTCCCGCCCCGCCAAGAAGATCGATAAACGCATCTTCGAAGCGTGGCGCGGTCTCATTGAGGGTGATTTCCGGCATCCCTTCGGCCTGACGAATATCTGCTGCAGTTGCCTCTTTTTTCAGGATCAGGCGTACCGAACGCCCCTGAATCATGCCGTCGCTCACCTGTGGTAGTCTGAGCGCTCTCTGTAGCAACTTACGGTTGTTTTCCTGTGGACTGCTCATCAGAAAGCTGCGACCGGCCATCGTTTGCGTCAGCGCTTTAGGTTCGCCCTGATAGAGCAATTCGCCTTCATTCATCAGCAGCACGTCGCGACACTGTTCGGCTTCATCCAGATAGGAGGTGCTCCATAAAATCAGCATCCCGTCGCCCGCCAGTTCGTGGACCATTTGCCACAACTCGCGCCGTGAAATCGGGTCAACGCCAACGCCCGGTTCATCCAACAGCAGCACTTTCGGTTCGCCGACCAGCGTACAGGCCAGCCCCAGTTTTTGCTTCATCCCGCCGGACAATTTTCCCGCCAGACGGCCAGTAAAAGGGCCGAGGGCGGTAAACTCCAACAAACGGGCAAAGGTTTTTTCCCGTATCTCGCCGGTAACGCTGCGCAAATCAGCATAGAGATTAAGGTTCTCCATGACGGTAAGATCTTCATACAGACCGAATTTCTGCGGCATGTAGCCCAGAACCGCGTGCAGCTCGCTGTCGTTTTGTATCGGGTCGAAGCCCAATACGGACGCGCTGCCGCCATCGGCTTTGAGCAGGCCCGCCAGCATACGCATCAGCGTGGTTTTTCCTGCGCCGTCCGGCCCTACCAGCCCGGTGACATAACCGGAATGAATGGTACAGTCGAGCGGCGCGACGGCGGGTTTATCCATTCCCGCAAAGCGCTTCGTCAGACCGTGCAGTGTAATAACGGCCTCACTCATGCCGTGCCTCGTCATTAAATTTCACCGTGACCGGCATCCCCTGGCGTAACGCATCGTCCGCATCGGTGACGATAATACGCAGGCGATAGACGAGATCGGTACGCAGATCCGGCGTTTCGACGGTTTTCGGCGTAAATTCCGCGGTCGGTGAAACGAAACCAATCTTGCCGTGGTAAGGTTTGTCAGGACGTCCGTCGGTATACAACAGAATGTCGCGCCCCGGTTGCGTCTGACTGAGGTTGCGTTCATCGACGTAGGCGCGCACCCAGACGGGGCGGGTCAGCGAGAGCGTTAATACCGTGCTGCCGGCGTTCAGCATACTGCCCGGCTCGACCGCGCGGGTGAGCAAGGTCCCGTTGGCAGGCGCGATAAGCGTGGTGTCTTGTAAATCAAGCTGCGCCTGCGCCAGTTGGGCTTTTGCCTGTTCCAGGCTGGCTTTCGCCTGGGCGATATCCTGTTCGCGATTACCGGTACGGTACTGGCTCAGTTTATCTTGTGCGGATTTCAGCGTTGCCTGCGCCTGATCGCGCGATGAGCGGGCGTTTTCCAGATCATTAGCGGAAATGGTGCGGCTTTTCCACAATCCTTGCTGACGGTTATAAAAGTTTTGCGCGTAGTCATAGGCGGCTTGCGCCTGTCTGACGGCGGCGGCGGCCTGGGCTATCTCTTCATCGCGATAGCCTGCCAGCATCAAATCGTATTGCGCCTGAGCGACCGAAACGCCAGCTTTCGCCTGCATCAGCGCGTTTTCGTATGGCGCGTGATCCAGTTCGCCGAGCACCTGTCCGGCTTTGATAGTATCGCCTTCATCAACATTCAGCGACGCCAGCCTGCCGCCGACGCGAAAGCTGATATTGACGGTACGGATATCGACATTACCGTATAGCGTCAGCCCATCGTCCTGCCGACTTTGATACCACCAGGTTCCACCAGCAACCACAGCGACGATAGCTGCGATTACCAGTCCGATAACGACAGGTTTTTTCATCAGTCCAGACTCCTTTGCGTTAAACCGTGCAGAATAAGATCGATGTGGCAGGTTACCGTCTGGTAAATCAGCTCCGCTTTTTCTTCATCAAACTGCGGCCAGCCGGTACGTAACAAAATAGTTTCTTTGCCGAGACGAAACGCCAGCACTTCGCCCAGTAAGGCATGGGTATGCAAAATCATGCGCGTATCATTGGCGTCGCAGCCGGTATAAGCGGCAACCAATCTTGTCAGATGGGTGTGCAACGGAGCGATAACTTGTTCATGAACCAGTTGATAGGCCGACGTGGGAGAGAGCTGCTCGCGTGAAATAAATTTACTCAGGTTAACGGTGTCTTCCTGCGTCAGCAGCATAATCATGTTCTTGCAGGCGAGCAGAATGAGCTCGCGTATGGCGTCCCGGTCAGGATCAGGCTGGCTAAACAGATGTTCCGCTTTTTCAGCATGGGGGCGAAATTTTTCGCCAAGAAAATCGGCAATCCACTGGGCGCAGGCGAGGTATAAATCCTCTTTTGAGCCGAAATAGTAAGTAATGGCGGCAATATTTTGCCCCGCCAGCGCGGCGATATCGCGCGTGGTGGCATGGAGGCCATACTCGCCAAACTGCGCCAGCGCGGCGGCAATTAGCTGGCTTTTCGCCTGCTCGCCCTTGGTGGTCGTGGTGGGAATATTCATCACACGCCCTAATTCTTAATCAATCGATTGATTAAGATTATGACTCATAATGGCACTTGTCCAGTGTGGTCGATTAATTTGTCTTTGCCACCTTTCGGGATAATTTATGCGCCGCATCACAAAAACTGCTACACTCCGCCCCTTCATGACATTGTGGTTTTTGTCATTCCAAATTTGAGCATCTCCCTGAAAACTACACCGGTAACGGTCGGGGCGGTCCGGAGTAGTTATGTCTTTTGATTCCCTGGGATTAAACCCTGATATCCTGCGCGCCATTGCCGAGCAGGGTTACCGTGAACCTACCCCTATTCAGCAGCAGGCGATTCCCGCCGTGCTGGAAGGCCGCGATCTGATGGCCAGCGCCCAGACCGGGACCGGTAAAACGGCGGGCTTTACCTTGCCATTGTTGCAGCATCTGATTACCCATCAGCCGCACGCTAAAGGTCGTCGCCCGGTGCGTGCGTTGATCCTCACGCCAACCCGCGAGCTGGCGGCGCAAATTGGCGAAAATGTCAGAGATTACAGTAAATATCTCAACATTCGCTCGCTGGTGGTATTTGGCGGCGTAAGCATCAATCCGCAGATGATGAAACTGCGCGGCGGGGTGGATGTGCTGGTGGCGACGCCGGGACGTCTGCTTGATCTGGAACATCAAAATGCCGTGAAGCTGGATCAGATTGAGATTCTGGTACTGGATGAAGCCGACCGTATGCTGGATATGGGCTTCATTCACGACATTCGTCGCGTGCTGGCGAAACTGCCGTCAAAACGCCAGAACCTGTTGTTCTCCGCCACTTTCTCCGATGACATCAAAGCGCTCGCCGAAAAGCTGTTGCACAACCCGCTGGAAATCGAAGTGGCGCGCCGCAACACGGCCTCAGAGCAGGTGACGCAGCACGTGCACTTTGTGGATAAAAAACGTAAGCGCGAACTGTTGTCGCAAATGATTGGCCAGGGCAACTGGCAGCAGGTGTTGGTCTTCACCCGCACCAAACATGGCGCGAACCATCTGGCGGAACAGCTTAATAAAGACGGTATTCGCAGCGCGGCGATCCACGGTAATAAATCGCAGGGCGCACGTACCCGTGCACTGGCCGATTTTAAATCCGGCGATATCCGCGTGCTGGTGGCGACGGATATTGCGGCGCGTGGTCTGGATATTGAAGAACTGCCGCACGTGGTCAACTATGAACTGCCGAACGTGCCGGAAGATTATGTACACCGTATTGGCCGTACCGGTCGCGCGGCGGCAACCGGCGAGGCGCTGTCGCTGGTCTGTGTTGACGAACATAAGCTGTTGCGTGATATCGAAAAGTTGCTGAAAAAAGAGATCCCACGCATTACGACGCCGGGCTATGAGCCGGACCCGTCGATTAAAGCGGAGCCGATTCAGAATGGTCGTCAGCAGCGCGGCGGCGGCGGTCGTGGACGCGGTCAAAGTCAGGGGGGAGCGGGGCGCAGTCAGCAGCCGCGACGTCAGGATAGCGGGGCGGCGAAGGCGAAACCAAAACCGCGCACAGGCGAGGGGAAACCCGCTGGCGACAAAGCACGTCCGCCGCGTCGCCCGCGCAGAATCACGCCTGCCCAGTAAATTTTATCCGGCAACATGCCCGGTGGCGCGACGCTTACCGGGCCTGCGTAATACGCGGCATACGCGGCATAGGCGGATAAGGCGGATAAGGCGCTTGCCGCCGCCATCCGGCAGATTAAAGCGGCGTTGCGAGCCGTATTCCAGAACCGGCAAAAAAGGTACTTCCCGCCCCTGAAATGTGACACAATAGTGGCTATTTATACAGTACTTCAGGTTTTCTCATGGCATTGACCGCTGCGCTGAAAGCGCAAATCGCCGCCTGGTATAAGGCGCTTCAGGAACAGATTCCCGACTTTATTCCCCGTGCGCCGCAGCGGCAGATGATTGCTGACGTTGCCAGAACGCTGGCCGGGGAAGAAGGGAGACATCTGGCTATTGAAGCGCCGACCGGCGTCGGGAAAACCCTTTCCTATCTTATTCCCGGTATCGCCATTGCCCGGGAAGAGCAAAAAACGCTGGTGGTCAGTACCGCTAACGTGGCGTTACAGGATCAGATCTTTAGCAAAGATTTGCCGCTGCTACGAAAAATCATCCCCGATCTGCGCTTTACCGCCGCCTTTGGCCGCGGGCGTTACGTGTGTCCGCGAAACCTGGCGGCGCTCGCCAGTAGCGAGCCTACGCAGCAGGATCTGCTCACCTTTCTTGATGACGAACTGACGCCTAACAATCAGGAAGAACAAAAGCGCTGCGCCAGGCTGAAAGGGGATCTTGACGGTTACAAATGGGATGGTCTGCGGGATCATACCGACATTGCTATTGCCGACGATCTGTGGCGGCGATTAAGTACCGATAAAGCCAGTTGTCTGAACCGCAACTGTCACTATTACCGCGAATGTCCATTCTTTGTCGCCCGACGTGAAATACAGGAAGCGGAAGTCGTGGTGGCGAATCACGCGTTGGTAATGGCGGCGATGGAAAGCGAAGCCGTACTACCGGAACCAAAGCATCTGCTGTTAGTACTGGATGAAGGTCATCATCTGCCCGATGTCGCTCGCGACGCGCTGGAGATGAGCGCGGAAATTACCGCCTCCTGGTATCGCCTGCAACTGGATCTGTTCAGCAAACTGGTGGCGACCTGCATGGAGCAATTTCGTCCTAAAACCACGCCGCCGTTAGCGAACCCTGAGCGACTTAACGCCCATTGTGAGGAGGTATACGAACTGATCGCCTCGCTCAATGCCATTCTTAATCTGTATATGCCCGTAGCGCAGGAGGCGGAGCACCGTTTTGCAATGGGCGAGTTGCCCGCTGAGGTCATGGAAATCTGCCAGCGGCTGGCGAAGCTGACCGAAACGCTGCGTGGGCTGGCGGAATCCTTTCTCAACGATCTCAGCGAAAAAACCGGGTCGCACGATATTGTGCGTTTGCATCGGGTGATTTTACAGATGAACCGGGCGCTGGGAATGTTCGAGGCGCAAAGTAAATTATGGCGGCTGGCTTCGATGGCGCAGTCTTCAGGCGCACCGGTCTCCAAATGGGCGACGCGCGAAATACGCGAAGGGCAGCTCCACGTCTGGTTCCATTGTGTGGGCATCCGCGTCAGCGATCAGCTGGAAAGGTTGTTATGGCGCAGTGTACCGCACATTATTGTCACCTCGGCGACACTGCGCTCGCTCAATAGCTTTTCGCGCCTGCAGGAAATGAGCGGCTTAAAAGAAAAAGCCGGCGACCGCTTTGTGGCGCTGGATTCGCCGTTTAATCATGTGGAGCAGGGGAAACTGGTGATTCCTCAAATGCGCTACGAACCCACCATTGATAACGAAGAGCAGCATATTGCCGAAATGGCAGCCTATTTTCGCGAGCAACTGGAGAGCAAAAAACATCATGGTATGCTGGTACTATTCGCCAGCGGGCGGGCGATGCAGCGTTTTCTGGAGCATGTCGCTGAGGTGCGCTTACTCCTCTTAGTCCAGGGTGATCAGCCGCGTTACCGGCTGGTGGAGCTGCACCGTAAACGGGTGGAGAACGGCGAACGCAGCGTGCTGGTTGGGCTTCAGTCTTTTGCCGAAGGGCTGGATCTTAAAGGCGAGCTACTGACGCAGGTCCATATCCATAAAATTGCCTTCCCGCCGATCGACAGCCCGGTCGTGATCACTGAAGGCGAATGGCTAAAAAGCCTGAATCGTTATCCGTTTGAGGTACAAAGCTTACCAAGCGCGTCTTTTAATTTAATTCAGCAGGTAGGGCGATTGATCCGTAGCCACGCCTGTCGGGGAGAAGTGGTCATTTATGATAAGCGTTTGTTGACCAAAAACTACGGACAGCGTTTACTGAATGCCTTACCTGTTTTTCCGATAGAGCAGCCTGCCGTGCCAGACGTTATAGTAAAACCAAAAGCAAAACCTGCACGCCGCCGACGGCGTTAATGCTGTGAGCACACTTTAAGGAGCTTTCAATGGATTATCGCAGGATCATCAAAGAGATCGGGCGAGGTAAAAATCACGCTCGCGATCTGGATCTGGATACCGCGCGCGGTTTGTATACCCGAATGCTGAATGGCGACGTCCCCGACCTGGAAATGGGCAGCATATTGATGGCGCTGCGTATTAAAGGCGAAGGCGGAGCCGAAATGCTGGGCTTTTATGAAGCCATGCAGAATCATACCATTAAGCTGACACCGCCCGCGGATAAGCCGCTGCCGATTGTCATTCCCAGCTATAACGGCGCGCGTAAACAGGCGAATTTAACGCCGCTGCTGGCTATCCTGCTGCATAAGTTGGGCTTTCCAGTCGTAGTACACGGCGTCAGTGAAGATCCGACCCGCGTACTGACGGAAACTCTATTTGAGCTGATGGGGATTGTACCCACCCTACACGGCGGACAAGCGCAGGCCAAACTGGACGGACACCAGCCGGTGTTTATCCCGGTGAGCGCGCTCTGTCCGCCACTGGAAAAACAGTTGGCGATGCGCTGGCGGATGGGCGTGCGCAACAGCGCGCATTCACTGGCTAAACTGGCGACGCCGTTTGCTGAGGATGCCGCGCTGCGTTTATCAAGCGTTTCTCATCCTGAATATGTACCGCGTGTGGCGACCTTCTTTAGCCGCATTGGCGGGCGGGCTTTGCTGATGCATGGCACCGAAGGTGAAGTCTATGCCAACCCGCAACGCTGTCCGCAAATCAGCCTGATTGATAGCCGCGGCGTGCAGGTACTACATGAGCGTCAGAGCGACACGCACGACGAGCCGTTTTCACTGCCTGCGAATAAAGATCCTGAAATCACCGCGCGCTGGATTGAGCGCTGCGTTGCCGGACGCGAGCCGGTGCCGCAATCATTAAAAACGCAAATGGTCTGTTGTCTGGTTGCGACGGGAGAGGCGGCGACGTTAAAAGACGGGCTTGCGCGAGTCGAACAGACTTTTAGCGAATAAAAAAACCCGTCCAGTGGCGGACGGGCAAATAAGGGTAACAAACAGGGTTAATGAGGGTTGGAGCAGTGGGTCTGTTGGCAAGCAGACGAGGGTAATACCCGTCAGAATCCAAACAACAGCGATGTTACAGCCTGAAATCTGGCGGGCAGGTAAATCATTTATAAATCACCGCAGTACCGCTCATTTTGTCATTACCCACGGCGGAGGTGATGTTATAAGCGCTTGCGCCAGCAGCAGCGGCTTTTTCGGCCAGTTTAGCCTCCAGGCCATCCAGCGTGGTGGCGCCGTCGGCAGAAACTACGCCGATTTTATGCAGGTTTTGCGTCTGAGAAGCGCTAACCGGTTCTGCGGCAAAAGCGCCAAAAGAAAGGGTGGAAAGCGCGATGGCTGCAACAGCATATTTAATGGTTTTCATGGTTCATCTCTCGCAGGTTATTCTGTTTATGGGACGTTGTTTCGTCGATGTGATGAGTATCACGGTTTTTTGCGAAAGATAAAATCGAATAGAATTGACGGCCTTGCTCAAAATTTTTGAATGACAAATAACCTATTGATTATTAATTAATTCAACGGTGGAATTTACCGTTCTTGTCATCTGGCTTTACAGAACCGAGGTTAACGGCACATTCTGCGACGCAGAACGCTAAAAAGCATGAGCGTAAAGGAATAGATAATACTGGCGGTTTAGGTAAAGAAAGGTTAGCGTAACTGGCTGTCTTTTGAACCTCTGCGATTATATCCTGAAAATGTTGCGTTATGTAAATCTTTCTCCTGCTGGCAGGATAGACATAACCGAACGCCCGGTACGGCTTTACGCCGCGCTTCAGGGATAGGGTCGCCGCAAGATTCGCATTCATCGAGACTTTCGCCGTGCGGAAGTTCGCCGCGAGCGCGGGCAACGGCATCTTCAATGGTATTGTTGATTTGTTCATTCACTGCGTCGTCATTTGCCCAGCCGGATGCCATCACGCTCTCCTGATTGTAGGGTGCCTGAGGTTAAGTGTAGCGCCGTCAGGCGAAAAAATCGCATCGCACGACCTTTTCAGACCATGAGCAGAGCCAATGATATTCAGGTATCCGATAAATCGAGCGAGACAGGGAATTCGCGGTGGTATATTTACCCCGTGGCGTTATACGGGTATCTTACGCCGCTGCTAAAAGGAGAATGCCATGTCCGCCCAGAAACCGGGGTTACACCCGCGCAACCGCCATCAACACCGTTATGATCTCGCCGCACTGTGTCAGACCACGCCGGAATTGACCTCCTTTCTTACCCGCACGCCCGCAGGTGAACAGAGCGTTGATTTTGCTAATCCGCAAGCGGTAAAAGCGCTCAATAAGGCATTGCTGGCGCATTTTTATGCCGTCACACACTGGGACATTCCTCAAGGGTTTTTATGTCCGCCGGTGCCTGGTCGTGCGGATTATATTCACCATCTGGCGGATCTGCTTGGTGAAACGACAGGGAGTATTCCGGCGCAGGCAACCATTCTGGACGTGGGCGTGGGCGCTAACTGTATTTATCCGCTTATTGGCGTACATGAATATGGCTGGCGATTTACCGGTAGTGAAGTCAGCGACGCAGCGATGTCCAGCGCGCAGGCTATCATTCAGGCAAATGCGGGGTTAAGCCGCGCGATTCGTCTGCGTCGGCAAAAAGATCCGGCGGCCATTTTTACCGGTATCATTCATAAAAATGAATCTTTTGACGCAACGCTTTGTAACCCGCCTTTTCACGACTCCGCCGCCGCAGCCCGCGCGGGCAGCGAGCGTAAGCGCCGCAATTTGGGGCAGAATAAAGATGATGCGCTGAACTTTGGCGGTCAACAGCAGGAGCTATGGTGTGAAGGCGGCGAAGTCGCTTTTATTAAAAAAATGATTGCTGAAAGCCAAGCCTTCCGCCGTCAGGTGTTGTGGTTTACGACGTTGGTGTCGCGTGGCGAGAATTTACCGCCGCTTTACCGGGCGTTGACGGAGGCTGGCGCGGTGAAAGTGGTGAAAAAAGAGATGGCCCAGGGGCAAAAGCAAAGCCGCTTTATTGCCTGGACCTTTATGGATGACGACCAGCGTCGCCGTTTTATCACCCGTAAACGCTAAATCGTCGGTTCGCGCGGCGGCAGAGAATCAGGCGACGGGCCGCCAGCGGGGGCGGGCAGAACCTGATACGTTTGTACCGGCGCGCGAACATTGGCCAGATCAAAATGCTTTTTCACCTGGCTATCAAGGGCAAAACGCACCGTCCACTGCTTGAGCGGTAGGGTGGTGAACGATACGCGTAAAGTAAACGCCGTGTTCGTTAAACCGACAATACCGGCGAATGTGGGTTCACCGATAATCAGCCCGCGAATATCCTCCGTCTGCATCAGCGCCGTTACCGCGTCTTTCAGCGCCTGATTCGCTTTATCCGCATCCTCATGGCGATCCACGTCATAGTTGGCGACAACAGAGCCGATACCCCGCACAAAGTTGGCGAAAGTGGTGATCGAGGACCACGGGATAATATGGTATGCCCCGGTATCCTGCCGCACGCCGACGGAACGAATCGACATTCTTTCGACCGTCCCCGTCAGTGGGCCTATGGTGACTAAGTCGCCGGTATTCATCCCGTTTTCAAACTGGATAAAGACGCCGGTAATAATATCTTTCACCAGGGTTTGCGAACCGAAAGAGATCGCCAGACCTAACGCCCCCGCGCCAGCCAGCAATGGCGCGATATTGACGCCGATTTCCGATAACACGATCATGATGGTTATGGTGCTGATAATCACCGCCAGCGCATTGCGAAACAGCGTCAGCAGCGTGCGCGTGCGGGCGCTGGGCAGCGGGCGACCGTGAATATCGGAGGCCAGGCGATTCTCAATCAGACTGGCGAGAATCGTCCATCCCACGGCAGAGAAGAATAAGATTAACGCGATACGGATGAGGATATCGACCATCTTTTCCCCCGCGCCATAATGTAGCCAGTGCCAGAAATCGAATAGCCCCCAGGCGTTGAGCAACAGCATGACGGCGACGCAGACGGTCAGAAAGCGTGCGACTTTTAGCGCCGAGGAGAGCCAGCCGTTAAGCCGCTTTTGTAATTCCGGGTAATTGCGTTGCGTATGGGGCGACAGGGTGATGGTTTTCGCTATCCAGCGGGTAAACATACCGGAGATAAACGCCGCGATACCAATAATCGCCAGACTGCGGACGGTCGCGCCCATCATAAACTTCAGGCTATTGCCGGGATCGAATAACGAGAAGAAAAACAGCACGATAAAGTAAGCGCTGGCCAGCCAGTGCCACACCAGCGCGAAGGCGCGGATAAACAGACTAAAAAAGGCTAACGATCGTTCCGCCAGACTTAACAAATGCTGCGTAATCTCAGCTTTGTTTTTAAAGATCAGGTACAGCGCCCAGATAGTGATGCAGAGCATGATCGCCACATTAGCCATCGCGCCAACCTGAACATTCACCTGGTTGGAAATAATCGGAACGGCAACAATTAGCCCATAGCCAATCAAACTGCTAAGCGAACTCATACGGCGATTCCAGTAACGCGCTGTCGCGTCCTGAATCGTGAATGGACGTAATTCCGGTACATTAGGGCAAAAAATAAGCCGCAGAATCGCTTTAAAGAACTCTATCAGTGCGAAGGCATTCAGGAACAGGCTTTGCTGAAAAGCGATAGTTCGACTTCCGGCATGGAAATTATCACTGAGCATCTGACCGATAAATAATGTGAGCGCCAGTAGCAGGAGGTCGATAATAAACGCGCCGACGATCATCGCCGGGAGCTGTAGCCAGTTGCTGCGTTCACGGTTTTTCTTGCGCGCCCACAGACCCATTTTTCGATATAACGGCAGGGCGCAAAGCCGTATCACGCTATAAAAACCAAATACTGCGACTGCCAGAAATAAAAAGTGGGTTAACGCATTAGTGAAGGTCTGCGAGTTAAACGGCTTGTGCGGTGCATCGGTGATGTTGCGATAAAGCTGGGCGAAACGGGTGGCGAAAGCGTCGCCGTACTGGCGGGTGATGGTGGTGACGTTCTCCAGTACCGTTTTCTCATCTTTGGCCGCAGGCGGCGCAAGCGCTGGCGCCGGTTCGGTCGGCGGCGTGGTTGAGGCTTCGCGTAGTTGCGCTATCAATTCGTTACGTGAAGCCTCGTTTTCCAGTACGTCAGCCAGGGCCGCATAGGCCGCTTTTTTTTGTTCAGGGCTGGGCTCTGGTGTTGTTTGCTGGCTGGTTGATGTCCCTGTGGTCACGCCGGGTATGGCGACCGCATGGGCAGGCGCGCCCAGTAGACAAAACAGGATGAACAGGGTCCACCGCATGACTCCTCCAGTGAGAAAAGAGACGCAAAACACTAAGTATAGATGGCACAGGGGAGGGAAAATGAAATGGGACTATTCCATGATGCCCTGCCTGCCACAGGGCAGGAAGGGCGATATCTCAGGAGACGTGCTGTAAAAATTCCTGTAAACGTGGGCTTGGCGGGTTTTCGATCAACGCCTGCGGACTGCCATCTTCGGCAATACGGCCTTTATCGATGAAAATCAGCCGTGAGGCGACTTTTTCGGCAAAGCCGATTTCGTGAGTGACAATGACCATGGTCATGCCTTCTTCCGCCAGATCCTGCATTACTTTCAGCACTTCATGGCGCAGTTCAGGGTCCAGAGCGGAGGTTGGCTCGTCAAATAGCATCATTTTTGGCTTCACTGCCAGCGCTCGGGCAATGGCGACGCGCTGTTGTTGACCGCCGGAAAGCTCGGAGGGATAGTGGTGCGCCCGTTCCGCCAGTCCAACTTTCGCTAACAGTGCTTTCGCCTGTTTTTCCGCTTCTTCTTTCTTCGCGCCACGCACGCGCAAAGGGCCGAACATAACGTTTTCGAGCGCAGTCAGATGCGGGAACAGATAAAACTGTTGAAACACCATGCCGGCTTCCTGGCGAATCAGCCGTTCGTCTACTTTAGGATCGTTGACTTTCAGACCATCGACAATCAGATCGCCGGAGGTGATCTCTTCCAGTTTGTTGATACAGCGTAATAACGTGGATTTACCCGAACCGGAAGGGCCGATGATCACAACCACTTCGCCCTGACGGATGTTTAAATCAATGTTATGTAGCACCTGGGTGGGGCCAAAGTGCTTGGAGACGTTTTTAAATTCAATCACAGGATTTTCATCCTTCTTTCAAGACGACGCAAAATAAAGCTCAGCACCAGCGTAATGATCAAATAGAAGACGGCCACGGCGCTCCAGATTTCCAGGGCGCGAAAGTTACCGGCAATAATTTCCTGGCCCTGACGGGTCAGCTCGGCTACGCCGATAACAATAAACAACGAGGTGTCTTTGATGCTAATGATCCACTGGTTGCCCAATGGCGGCAGCATACGGCGCAGAGCAAGCGGTAAAATAACATGGCGGATAGTTTCCCGGCGAGAAAGGCCCAGCGCCAGGCCCGCTTCGCGAAAACCTTTGTGAATGGATAGTACTGCGCCACGAGTAATTTCCGCGATATAAGCGCCGGAGTTAATCATAATTGTCACGACCGCTGCGCTGAACGGATCAATACGCAAATCATTAAATGCCATCGGCAGGGCAAAGTAGATAAACATGACCTGGACAACGATGGGCGTGCCGCGAATAATTTCAATGAAAACCAGGGCGATGTGGTTGGCGAACCAGCCGCCAAACGTACGGGCAAAACCTGCCGCCAGTCCAATAACCAGGCCGCCAGCCAGACCGAGGACCGAGATCCACAGGGTCATTTTAGCGCCCTCAAGCAAAAGCGGAATGGCGGGCCAGATGGCGCTCCAGTCAAACTGCATATGTTGTTCCTGTTACCGTGGTGTAAATAGTCAAATGCTCTATCCGACGCGATATGGAGTGAAAGTGTCTTACCCGTCACGGAAAAGAGCCGTAGGCCCGGTGAGCGTCCTCACTACCGGGCCACAAGCCAACATCAGGCCGTTTTATTTAGGTTCTGTACCGAACCATTTTTTGTAGATTTCGTTATAGGTGCCATTCTCACGCAGCGTTTTCAGCGCACCGTTGACCTTCTCGCGCAGTTCATCGCTACCTTTCGGGAAGGCAATTCCGTATTGCTGTGCTTCCAGCGATTCGCCTACCGGCTTGAACTGTCCGTTGCCTGCGGTTTTGATAAAGTACAGGATGTTCGGCGTATCATGCAGAACGGCGTCTGCGCGGTTGGTGCCTAATTCCATATACGCGTTATCAATGTTCGGGAACTGACGCAGGTCTTTGGTTTTGATATTTGCTTTCGCGTAATCCACCGACCCGGTCCCGCTCTTCACGGCAACGACTTTGCCATCCAGGTCTTTAACGCTTTTAATGTCGTTATTGTTGGCTTTAACCATCACGAGCAGACCGCTTTTGTAATAGCCATCGGAAAAGTCGATCGCTTTTTTACGTTCGTCTGTAATCGTAATACCCGCCAGCGCCAGATCGATATTTTTGGTTTGTAACGCCGGAATAATGCCGCTGAAATCCATCGGTTTCAGGGTGTAGTCCAGCTTCAGTTCTTTCGCGATAGCGGCCCACAGATCAACATCAAAGCCAACGTATTTGTCGCCCTGTTTAAATTCAAACGGCACGAACGCCGTATCGGTTGCCACAACGAGTTTTTTATCCGCGGCATGAGAGGACACCGCAAAAGCCAGGGTAAGTGCAGCCAGTGAAACTTTTAATAGAGACTTCATAGCATTTCCTTTTCTATCCATAGGGCGATCCCCTGCGAGAACATTTAGCGTAATGAAAAAATCATGCCAATTCTGTAACCCATTGTTTTAACAGAAGCATGAATCATTCCTGTGCACAATAAGTCGGGCAAAACCAGTATACCGCACCGTTTTGGGGCACTGATTTAGTGCATGAATAACAGCGTAGAAACACAGGGTCTATTTAGCGTAAAAATTGTTGTTAAAACAATCTTTAGTTAACGATTGTGTGATGTAATTATTACAAATAATTCACTTTTGCTGGAGGGGAGTACAAGAAGTGTGCACTATTTAAGTGCAAAACCCCTGTGCCTGGCAGGGGTATAGGGATTACTTATCTACCCGTATACATCAAGTTGCAGGTGCGTTCGCCCCAGTCATTGACGGAAGTCAAGCTCCCGGGGATTCGCTGCGTTTGTACCTTCCTGCAACTCGAATTATTCAGGGTAGAGATAGGTTTATTCGATGTTGGATTCGATAAACCACAGGAATTTATCGAGGTCGCGTGATGCGGCGGTAAAGATATCGGCAGTGTCTTCATCTTTGGCTTCACCGATAGCTTTGCGAACATCATTAGCTACAACGGCGTAGCGATCGGCCAGTTCTTTTAAGTGATCCTGCACATTATGAATGTCGAGCGGATAGCTTTTCAGCGGGGTTTTGCTGTTGATAACTTGCGTAGTGCCTAACGCCACGCCGCCAAGCTGTACAGCGCGCTCGGCCATAGTATCCAGATGATCGGTCAGCGCAGTACGGAAGCCATCCAGCATCTCATGTACGGCAATAAAGTTAGCACCGCGCATGTTCCAGTGGGCCTGTTTTGTGATCAGCGACAGGTCAATGAACTGGATCACCTGACGATTAAGCAACTCAACCGTCGCTTTTTTATCGCTCTCTGATACATCGTTACGGGTATAAAGCAGATTAGACGCTTTTGTTTTTACCAGTTTAGCGGTACTCATAATCTCATATCCTCTTGATGTTTGTGTCCCAGGTAATTAACGAAAGTAAGTATAGCACCGGTTTTTCACTTTGCTTTTCTGAATTTACCTATCACTTTAATAGTACAGACAAGGTTTAATATTTATTCTAATTTTAAATCAATGGGTTATGTGAAGGTGTTGTTTGGTGGGTAATAATTCTCATTTTAATGTAAAAATGAGAAAAAATATGACAAAAAATGACGAAGTAATAGAGCGATAATAAACGGTGAATAATGAGGTGATATTCTGCATGATTATGCATATCATGCAGAATAAGAAACTATTTTACTTCAATCTGTTTAATTTGCGGTTCGCGTCGAATCGTTAGGGTAGACCCCATAGAGGCGGCAATGATGGCACACAGGGCCATCATTTGTACGCCCGTAAGCGTTTCGCCCAGAAAAATCATTCCGGAAACGGCGGCAAGCGCGGGTTCCATGCTCATCAGCGTACCGAAAGTGCGGGTTGGCAGCCGCGTCAGTGCAATCATTTCCAGTGAATAAGGTAGCGCCGTAGAAAGTACAGCTACAGCTAACCCTAAGGGAAGAATCGACCAGTGCCATAGCGCGTCGCCAGCCTGAACTGCGCCAATCGGCACGAAAATGAGGGCTGCAATCAGCGAGCCTACCGCTACCGTGGCCGGACCATGTTCCGCGCCTGCCCGCTGGCCGGTAAGAATATAGACAGCCCAGCACGCGCCAGCGCCGAGCGCTAACGCCGCCCCGGTAAGATCAACGTGAGACACATCTTGTCCTAATGGCAGCAGAAACCACAGT
Source organism: Salmonella enterica subsp. diarizonae (assembly GCF_008692785.1). Lineage (GTDB taxonomy): Bacteria > Pseudomonadota > Gammaproteobacteria > Enterobacterales > Enterobacteriaceae > Salmonella > Salmonella diarizonae. The sequence continues at coordinate 285,062 of NZ_VXJV01000006.1, read as the reverse complement.
CCAAGCACCGCCAGTACGACCCAAATAAAATCTACCGGCCGCCGGGATGAAAACAGCGCGACCGCCAGAGGACCGGTGAACTCCAGCGCGACTGCAATACCTAACGGCACCGTCTGAATCGACAGATAGAATAGATAGTTCATCCCGCCCAGCGACAGACCATAAAACAGTAAAGGCAGCCGCTGTTCTTTGGCAAAACGCAAGCGCCAGGGTTTGAAAAAGGCGATAAGGATAAGCGTTCCCAGCGCCAGACGAAGCGCCGTTACGCCCGGCGCGCCGACAAGAGGAAATAACGATTTTGCCAGTGAAGCGCCACTCTGAATAGAAGACATGGCAATGAGCAAAACCAAAATGGGCAACCAGACTGGTAATTTACGTGTCGACCCCGGCATCCTTTCTCCTGTCAAAAAATGTCAGTACGAGTAAAAGTGGCAGTGTAATGGAAATTCCCCAGGGTAGTTCAGGATTCGTTGAAAAAAATTTCCAGGATTCCATAAAATGAACTTTAATTGATGGATAAATAGACTGATAGTTTAGGAATAATCTGGATGAATGTATCGCGCCGCACGCGCATTATTGGTGCAATCAACCGGAAAAGTGATGTTAATTGAACAAGATAGCGCGGTATGGAAACGTTCTGTTACATGAAAGGCGCTCTTAGACACCGTGAATCGCAAAGAGTTTCCCATTAATTTTTGATATATTTAAAACTTAGGACTTACTTGAAGCACATTTGAGGTGGTTATGAAAAAAATTGCATGTCTTTCAGCACTGGCCGCTGTTCTGGCTTTTTCCGCAGGTACTGCAGTAGCTGCTACTTCTACCGTTACCGGTGGTTACGCTCAGAGCGATGCGCAGGGCGTAGCGAACAAAATGAACGGTTTTAACCTGAAGTATCGTTACGAGCAGGATAACAACCCGCTGGGCGTAATCGGTTCCTTCACCTACACCGAAAAAGATCGTACTAACGGTGCGGGCGATTACAACAAAGGTCAGTACTACGGCATCACTGCCGGCCCGGCTTATCGTCTGAACGATTGGGCGAGCATCTACGGTGTGGTCGGTGTGGGTTACGGTAAATTCCAGACTACCGACTACCCAACCTACAAACATGACACCAGCGATTATGGCTTCTCCTATGGCGCTGGTCTGCAATTCAACCCGATGGAAAATGTTGCGCTGGACTTCTCTTACGAGCAGAGCCGTATTCGTAGCGTTGACGTTGGCACCTGGATTGCTGGCGTGGGTTACCGCTTCTAATCATTTCGGTGAAAATGAAAAATCCGCCTTTCGGGGCGGATTTTTTTTGCCTGAAACATACATTATTTTAGTGAAAATATATCGGTGCCCAGATGGTTATAGTCCACTTTCTGTAATTTGAAATTGGTGATATAAACGGGCCCGGCTTTTTGTTCCGAAATAAACCGATAGCGATTTTTGATCTCTTTAGCGCTAATTCCCGTCCATTGCGAAAAAAAAGTCAGGAAATCGTTCGCGGAACGGCGAGCTTTAATGATCCTGTGCGCTTTACTGTCGCTGGATAACACCATAAACGGCACCTGGAAGTTTTGCTGGAATTTGTCGTCATGCGCCAGGTACTGTACCGCTTTGCCGCGTTCTTTAAACGCCAGCCCGTGATCGGAGAAATAGACGAGCGAAAAACTGTCGCCGCTATGACGAAGCTGAGTATAGAGCTGACGGAGCAAATCGTCGGTTTGCGTCATTGTGTATAAATAACAAGACGTCTCTTTCGACTGGACAAACGTCGCGTATTTTCCCTGAGTACGGTCGCAGGCCTGGGGATGTGACCCCATTAAATGCAACACAATCAACTGCGGTTGCGTGCGTTCTGTTGCCAATACCTGCGCCGTCATGGTTAACAGCGCGTCGTCGCGAGTATTTTTATCCGCTTCAAAATCGCCGTTTTTCAGGAAATGCGCTTCATCGGCGCGTTTGGCAATACTGGCGATGGCCGTGTCGTATTCGCCGATTTGCCCCTGATTGGAAAACCACCATGTCTGAAAACCGGCGCGGTTAGCCAGCGTGACGAAGTTATCCTGATACTGCGGTTTGTTATCCACCACGCGATTAAGCGTTAAACCGAGCGATTTTTGCGTTGAGCCGCTGGCGGCGATGTAATCCATAAAGAAGTCGCCATTCACATGGCTGGAGAAGGGGGTATTATCCCAGTGGCCGCCGAAAGCGCCCATCGCATCCCGTCGCGCGCTTTCACCAATCACCACGACATAGATGTGATATCTGGGTTTCACCGCAGTAACGGTCCAGCTATCTTTTATGTCGGATAACTGCGCCATACGGTGCTGCTCTTCAATGACTTCGTTGTTATTGACGATGACGTCTTTGGCGAAGCGAAAAACCGGATAGCCGGTATCAATAACCTTAAAAACGCCGCCCCAGGCCAGATTTTGTACCGGCGCGACGAAAAATGCCGCGACGCTAATCAGCAGACACAGGCTATCAAGGCTATTCCAGCGCGGCCTGACCTCTTCTTTTTGGCGGCGAAGCGCAATAATACCCAGCGCGAAAATAAAAAGCCCGGTCAGGTAGCTATACCACGGGAAGATGGTCAGGATTTCGCTTGACTCTTCCATATTGGTGGAGTGCAGCGCCAGCAGAGTATTAAAGTTCGGCGCGCCGTAAGCCTGGCCAAAGGGAAAATAGAAAGCGGCTACCAGCGAACAGATGCCGAGCAGTGCTTTTTGTCCGCGGGGCAGGTAGCGCCAGAGCAGCAGCAACAGGCAGGTAAACGCCGCAGTATAAAGCAAGCTAAAGGGGTAGCCGAGCGCGAGGTTAATCAGCAGCGACTGTAAAAAGTAGAGACCCGCCCACGGGCTTACAGCCCGACGACGGGCCAGAAGTGAATCGATAAGGGTTGAATTCATATGCCACTATTGCAAAAACGCCATGTGCTAACCCTGGCGCGAAGGGTCATTACCTGCCTGATTATGCGTAAAAAATGTATTGGGTTCGCAACGGCGAGTCGCAAAATATTCAGGGCTGCCAGAAGATAGAGCGTGTGGGTAAGAAGGTCAACCGCCGGAAAGAAAATGTTTTGCGAAGAGAATAACAAAACCACAAAAAAACAGGGGAAATGAGCGCCATTTCCGTTGAGGATGCAAAATAAGGCGGCGTACCGCGACGCCGCCTTATTTCGTGGAAGAGTTATCCTGCTCCGGTTTGCCGTTGATCATATCGCACAACATAGAGAGCAGCATTAACCGGACTTTAAAGGGAGAGTGACTGAACACGCGTATACACCTCTTAAATTCGTTCATATAAACCTCCTGATGTTTCTATCCCATCGATCCGTGAGGGATGTCTGCATTACATACAGATATAGCACAGGCTATGTTTTATAGCTATTGCTAAAACGTTAATTTTTTGTGCCCGGACAACTCTGGTTTACAATGAGCGCTCTGTCAGTTGACGCGTTAACGCGTCACAGAAACGAGGAAGCAAAATGAGTCGTCGCGCAGGTACGCCAACAACAAAAAAAGTGACGCAATTGGTGAACGTAGAAGAACACGTTGAAGGATTTCGTCAGGTCAGAGAGGCGCATCGCCGTGAGTTGATAGACGACTACGTTGAGCTGATTTCCGATTTAATTATTGAGGTAGGGGAAGCGCGTCAGGTGGATATGGCGGCGCGGCTCGGCGTGTCCCAGCCAACCGTGGCCAAAATGCTTAAACGCCTGGCATCGTTAGGATTTATTCAAATGATCCCCTGGCGCGGCGTTTTTCTGACGCCGGAAGGGGAGAAACTGGCGCAGGAAAGCCGCGAGCGGCATCAAATCGTCGAAAATTTTTTGCTGGTGTTAGGCGTAAGTCCGGAAATTGCGCGTCGTGATGCGGAAGGGATGGAACATCATGTCAGCCAGGAAACATTGGATGCCTTTTTGGCCTTCACGCAACAGCATGGAACGCCTGTAGAATGAATCTGGCTTTTTTACGGGCGCTGCGGCGAGACCGTTTTTTTCAGTTGTTGATCATTGTGGGTATTGCGTTAAGCCTGTTTGTTCCTTTTGCGCCTCGTGCCTGGCCTGACGCGATTGACTGGCACACCATTATTACCCTCAGTGGTTTGATGCTGCTCACCAAAGGCGTTGAGTTAAGCGGCTATTTTGATGTGCTGGGGCGCAAGATGACGCGCCGATTTCATACCGAGCGGCAACTGGCGATGTTCCTGGTGCTGGCTGCGGCGGCACTGTCGACCTTTCTGACAAACGATGTTGCGTTGTTTATCGTTGTGCCGCTGACGATAACGTTGAAAAAACTGTGCGCGATTCCGGTCAACCGATTGATTATTTTTGAAGCGTTGGCGGTGAACGCCGGTTCGCTGCTGACGCCTGTCGGTAATCCGCAAAATATTCTGTTGTGGGGACGCTCCGGCTTAACCTTTGCTGAATTTAGCGGGCAAATGGCACCGCTTGCCGTCATGATGATGCTGACGTTACTGCTCTTGTGCTGGTTTTGTTTTCCGGGTAGGGCGTTACAGTACCATACCGGTACGCGTTCGCCGCAGTGGCAGCCCCGTCTGGTGTGGAGTTGCCTGGGATTATATATCGTTTTTCTTACCGCGCTGGAGTTCAGGCAAGAGTTATGGGGACTGGTGTTGGTCGCGGTCGGGTTTATTGCGCTGGCGCGCAGGGTGATAGTCAGCGTGGACTGGACGCTGCTGCTGGTATTTATGGCGATGTTTATTGATGTCCATCTGCTGACGCAACTGCCTGCGTTGCAGGGCGTTTTCAACCAGGTTGGCGCATTGTCTCACCTGGGACTTTGGCTAACCGCTATCGGCCTGTCGCAGGTTATCAGTAATGTGCCCAGTACCATTCTCCTGCTGAACTATGTACCGGCCTCGACGCTGCTGGCGTGGGCGGTGAATATCGGCGGTTTTGGTCTGCTGCCGGGGTCGCTGGCGAATCTTATTGCTTTACGAATGGCGAACGATCGCCGAATCTGGTGGCGATTTCATCTTTATTCGCTGCCGATGCTGGCATGGGCGGCGCTGGTGGGATATGGATTATTGCAACTGATGTCGTAAGAGAAGCCCGATAGTATCTATCGGGCTTCGTAGGCAGAGCCTGTCAGTTCAGACGAACCGGCATCCCGGAACGATCCTGAACCGCCTGTTGTACGATGGTCTGATCAACGTCAGGCTCGTTGGTGACGGCCAGGATACTCTTATTAAGCGTGATCGGCACCGCTTCCTTACCTTCAAACTGCGCTTCCGTCGTTGACAGCGGGTTATGCACCTCAATGTAACGGCTGCCGTCCGGCTCGGTGGTGGCTTTTACCGGTTCATCAATAAACTGCACGCGGGTGCCGACCGGCACATTTTCAAACAGGAACTTGATATCGTCGTTGCGCAGACGCACGCAACCGTGGCTCACGCGAAGCCCGATGCCGAAGTTGGCGTTGGTGCCGTGAATAGCATACAGGCGACCAATGTACAGCGCGTACAGGCCCATCGGGTTATCCGGGCCCGCAGGCACTACGGCAGGCAGTGGCTCGCCGGCAGCGGCGTATTCAGCGTGCATTTTCGCCGTAGGCGTCCAGGTCGGACCGGCTTTTTTACGTTCAACTTTGGTCGTCCAGTTGATAGGCGTGTCTTTACCTAACTGACCGATCCCAATCGGCAGGACGATAACGGTGTTCGTGCCTTTAGGGTAGTAATAGAGGCGCATTTCCGCGCTATTGATGATAATGCCTTCGTGGACGGTATCCGGCAGGATCAGTTGTTGCGGAATATTCAGCACAGTACCGCCCTTCGGCAGGAAGGTATCCACGCCAGGGTTGGCTTCCAGCATGTTGGACAGTCCCATCTGATACTCCGCGGCGAAATACTCCAGCGGTTGGGTATTGCCCTCCGGAACGGTGATGACCTGATTTTGCCCAATTAAACGACTGCCATCGGTAGGCAGCGGGTAAGTGACTGCTGAGGCTGTTTTACAAAAACCAACTACAGCGAAAGCCGCCGCGAAAAGCGTTGTTAATTTCATATTCATGTTATGCGAGATTCTGTGCCAAGCAGGCTAGTGGGTTGAGAATTCTGTCATGTTGGGAGCGCATTATAGGTGCATTCCAGTAAACAGGGAATTCAGATGTGTACGAAATCACGTTTTTTTCCCCTTACGGTTCAGTGTAGCCCTTTGTCACAGGGCGCGATCTTATTTCAGACTTGTGGCATAATAAGCGGTTTGTCACATCTTTTTTCAGGATAAGCCTGTGTTAGTTTCCAGCAACGTTACCATGCAGTTCGGCAGTAAGCCGCTGTTCGAAAACATTTCCGTCAAATTTGGCGGCGGCAACCGTTACGGCCTGATCGGCGCCAACGGTAGCGGAAAGTCCACTTTTATGAAAATCCTCGGCGGCGACCTGGAGCCGACGCTGGGCAATGTTTCCCTCGATCCGAATGAGCGCATCGGTAAGCTGCGTCAGGACCAGTTCGCTTTTGAAGCGTTCACCGTACTTGATACTGTCATTATGGGACATGGCGAACTGTGGGAAGTCAAACAGGAGCGCGACCGTATCTACGCCTTGCCGGAAATGAGCGAAGAAGACGGTTATAAAGTCGCCGATCTGGAAGTAAAATACGGCGAGATGGACGGTTATTCCGCTGAGGCGCGCGCGGGCGAACTGCTGCTGGGGGTGGGCATCCCGCTGGAGCAGCATTACGGTCTGATGAGTGAAGTCGCGCCAGGCTGGAAATTGCGTGTGCTGCTGGCGCAGGCGTTATTCTCTAATCCGGACATCCTGTTGCTCGACGAACCGACCAACAACCTGGATATTGATACTATCCGTTGGCTGGAGCAGGTGCTGAACGAGCGCGACAGCACGATGATCATCATTTCGCACGACCGTCACTTCCTGAACATGGTCTGTACGCATATGGCGGATCTGGATTACGGTGATTTGCGCGTCTATCCGGGTAACTATGATGAGTATATGACGGCGGCGACCCAGGCGCGTGAACGTCTGTTGGCCGATAATGCGAAGAAAAAAGCGCAAATTGCCGAGCTGCAATCTTTCGTCAGCCGTTTTAGCGCCAACGCTTCTAAATCGCGTCAGGCAACGTCGCGCGCGCGGCAGATCGATAAAATCAAGTTGGAAGAGGTGAAAGCCTCCAGCCGTCAGAACCCGTTCATCCGTTTTGAGCAGGATAAAAAACTGTTCCGTAACGCTCTGGAAGTGGAAGCGCTAACGAAAGGTTTTGATAACGGTCCGCTGTTTAAAAATGTCAATTTGCTGCTCGAAGTCGGTGAGAAGCTGGCGGTACTCGGCACCAATGGCGTGGGTAAATCTACGCTGCTGAAGACGCTGGTTGGCGATCTGGACGCCGATCACGGCACCGTTAAATGGTCGGAAAACGCGCGTATTGGTTACTACGCGCAGGACCACGAATATGAATTCGAAAATGACCTGACGGTGTTTGAATGGATGAGTCAGTGGAAGCAGGAAGGCGACGACGAGCAGGCAGTGCGCAGTATTCTGGGCCGCCTGCTATTTAGCCAGGATGACATCAAAAAGCCTGCGAAAGTACTCTCCGGTGGCGAGAAGGGCCGTATGCTGTTCGGCAAGTTGATGATGCAAAAGCCGAATATCCTGATCATGGACGAACCGACTAACCACCTGGACATGGAGTCGATCGAGTCGCTGAATATGGCGCTGGAGCTGTATCAGGGCACGCTGATCTTTGTTTCACACGACCGTGAGTTCGTCAGCTCGCTGGCGACCCGCGTCATTGAAATTACGCCGGAGCGCGTGGTGGACTTTAGCGGCAACTACGACGATTATTTGCGTAGTAAAGGGATTGAAAGCTAAAAACTGACGCCCGGTAGCGCTACGCTTACCGGACCTACGTATCCTGACGCGTAGGTCCGGTAAAACGACAATATTTACTACCGTGCCCACTCACTCCTGTCTTCATTATTTACCCGCAGCTTGCGTTTTTCTCCTGGCGGTAATGATACCTGCAGTGTTTGCCACGCCGGGCGATAATCGCCGCGCGCGTTTATCGTCAGATCAATCGTCGTGGCGGTACAGACCATCTCCCATTCCAGCCACAGCGCGTGACCTTCCTTATACCCCCATGACTCGCCGTCATCCTCAAACAGTAGTCCTGACGATACGTCTGCGCCTTTCACCGGGAACAGTTTTAGCTCACGCGAGGTATCTTTAGCCGCGTTCGTGTAGGAGATGCGATCGCTCAGCGGCAGTCCCGCGCCTGCGCGTACCAGCAGCGGCAGTTTTTCCAGCGGCGCGTCGACGATAATCCACTGACCGCCGCTGAACCACGCGCCAGTGTAGAAATCATACCAACCCGTTTCGTTGTCCGGCAGCCAGAGGCGGCGCTGACGTTCGCCCGGTATGACGACACTTGCGACCAGAATATCGCGTCCCAGCAGGAAGTCGTCGCACTCCTCAAAAGTCTGCGCGTCGTGCTCGTGGTCGAGGAAAGTAGGGCGCAGCATCGGCTCATCGTCGGCATGCGCCAGCCATAACAGAGTGTAGAAGTAGGGCAACAGACGGTAGCGTAGCTCAATGGCGCTGCGAATCGCTGGTGTGACGCCCGGATACATCCACGGTTCGTTGACCGTATGGTCGTCGTTCCACGAATGGATAGTAAAGCGTGGGTGCATCACGCCGTTCTGTACCCAGCGCACAAATAGCTCCGGGTCTGGTTTATCGCCGGAGAAACCGCCGACGTCGTGGCCCAGGTTATACAGCCCGGAGAGGCTCATCCCCAGCCCCATGCGAATGTTGTAGCGCAGGGTATCCCAACTAGTGCGGTTATCGCCGCTCCATGTTTGTACGTAGCGCTGCATCCCGGCGCAGCCTGAACGGGAGATCAGATACGGGCGTTTTGTCGGCGCAAAGCGTTGCTGCGCTTCCATCGACGCGCGGATCATCAACAGCGGCATCACCGGGCGAATATGTTTAATGGCTATCTCATTGCCAAAGCCGTGGCAGCGCGCTTCGCCGTCCCACACTTCAAATTCGTTGTTATCGTTCCAGGTGGCGTCGATGCCCATCTCCAGCAATTGCGTGGTAATGCCATTCTGCCACCAGGCGACAGTTTGCGGGTTAGTAAAGTCGAGATTGGAGCCTTCATCATCCCAGAAACTGGAGCGTTCCGGCGTATCGTTTTCGGAGTCGCGGATAAATAACCCTTGTTCCGCCACTTCGTGATAGCGCGGGTGATCCTGCAACAGGCACGGTTTGATGTTGGCCGCCAGATGTAGTCCCGCGTCGTGGAATGCCTGACTCATCACCTTCGGCTGCGGCACCTTGTCGTAGTTCCAGTTGAACACGTAGCGCTTGCCGTTAATCGAGGTATAACCTGAAGAGAGTTGGAAGGAATCACACGGAATGGCATGTTCGTCGCACAGGCGAATAAATTTCATCAACTGGTTTTGCGCATCCGACGCATCGGTGTAATGCATAGTCGAACCGCTGTAGCCCAGGCTCCACTTCGGCCCGAACAGCGTTTTCCCGGTCAGGCGAACAAAGGCTTTGGTGACGTCAAGCACACGCTCGCCGGTAAACAGGTAATAGTCGATATCGCCCGCTTCCGCCTGCCAGCGACGGTAGGCGGTGTGGTAGTTATCAATTTCATTGCCCAGATCCAGCCAGCAGCTACTGAGGTTGTCATAAAACAGCCCGAAGCTAACGTCATCGCGGCGGGTAATGGTAAACGGAATATGTTTATACAGCGGATCGGTGCTGACTGCGTTGTAACCCATCGCGTCAAGATTGCGCATTTCATAGCGTTTTCCGGTACGCTGTAGATCGCCTGCTTTATCGCCCAAACCATAAAAACGCTCGTCCTTACGGCGGTGTTGATAGTGGGCCACGCCGTCGCCGTGGGCGTTCAGCAGATAGGCGCCGGTTGGGCGGTCGTTAACCAATGGCTGCCACTTGCCTTCGTTATTGCGGTACTGCCATTCAATCCACAGCGGCTGGTGGACGGTAGCGCGCAGCGATTCGGTAGCGACAATCAGCGTACCGTCTTGCTGGCGTAGTGTCCAGGCGGGCAGGGTAAAGCCGCTGAGGTCTTCTCGCTTGCGGCCTTTCCACGGTACATCCTGCGCAGGAGCGATACTCCAGGTGCGGTCCAGCGCCAGTTCGCCTTTGCGTTTTATCAGCACACGAAACAGATTCTCCTCCAGCACGTAAAGACACAGCGTATGCTGGCCGTCGACCTGTAGTTCAACGTGGTGGGATAACTGTTTTTGCAATACCCAGTTCTTCAGCGTTTTCATATTTACATTCACTCTCAGGCGCGTTTTGCGCGACGTTCAGCAATAAAAGCGACCAGGAAGAAGGCGCCAATCAGGTCGAAGAAGCCCATGGCGATAAACAGCGGGTTGAAGCCAATTTTGTCGGCTGTCACCCCGATAATCAGGGAAAACAGAAAGCTCGCGATCCATGCGGCAGAACCGCGCATACCGTTAACGGTCGCCATTTGTCCCTTATCGAACGACTCCACGACCAGCGCGCTTAACATGCAGGAGATGATCTGATGGCCGAAGCCGCCGATGGAAATCAGGATGATGGTGATATAGGGACTTTTGGTGAAGGTGACGATCGCCAGTGAAATCATCAGAAATGCGCCGGTAACGGAGCTCGCGACGACCGAGTTGATGCGGGTAAAACCGAAAATACGGGTATAGAGCCTGGTCAGATAACCACTGGCAACGCTACCGAGATCGGCGGCGAGGAATGGCAGCCAGGCGAACATGGCGATTTGCTTAAGATCCATACCCAGCTCTTTTGACAGATATAACGGCACCCAGAAGCTCAGTACTGCCCAGGCGGGTTCCGCCATAAAAGCCGGGATAGCGATCCCATAGAAACGTTTATCCCTGGCGACCGTTTTTAACGCAGTGAGGAACGGTAATTTTATCGCCGGAGCTTCATTATCCTGGTGAATATAGTCCAGTTCACTCTGGCTCAGGTTCGGGTGTTTATCCGGCGTGTTATAGAATATCCACCACAGTATGACCCACAACATCGCCAGCACGCCGGCAAACATAAACGCGCCCTGCCAGCCAAAAGATGCATGGGCAAAGTAAATGATGGGCGGCGCCAACATTGCGCCGATAGAGAAGCCGACGCCTGCCCAACCCGACGCGATAGGGCGTTCGGATTTCGGGAACCATTCGCCAATGGTTTTAGCATTGGCCGGGGTCGCAGCCGCCTCCGCGCCGCCCATAAAAAAACGCAGAATAGCAAGCTGTAACCAGCTACCAGCGCCAGCATGAAGTAAGCAGGCCAGCGCCCACAATCCGGCGCAGATCATAAAGCCCAGCTTGAGGCCAATCACGTCAATTAGCCAACCGCACAGCGGCTGGAACAAGGTATAGGCTAGCTGGAACGCACCGACAATCCACGAATACTGCTCGGTGGTGATCCCCAGACTGCTTTTCAGTTCCAGCGCCAGAATGCCCAGCGAATTGCGAGTGATGTAGTTAACGGTGACGCCAAGCAAAAAGAGGATCAGCATCCACCAACGCAGATTTTTTACTACGCGGCGGGGTTTGCTGGCGGCCATATTATTATTGATGCCCTGGCTCATAAGGGTCTCCACGTAATGGTATAGGGCGCGGCGGAACAGTTGTTGAGAAAACGGTTACACCACATTATTTAACGTTTTGATTTTTATTATTTTATTTTTTGAAATTTCCACTATTACTGGGGGAAGCTGTTCTGTCAGTTCACAATAAGAGAGTGAAAAAGCGCCGAAAAGCGGGTTTTGTGCACGTTTTTTCATCACGCGCTACGCTAGGGTACAAACACCTTTTTCAGGTCAGGCAAGCCGGGTTTTTTTGGCTATGAAATTTCTTTCATTTCTGAATTTGAAGTGGATCACAAAATGGAAAAGAAGCTGAAAATCGCAGAAATTGCCGCACGCACCGGACTGTCTGCCAGTACGGTGTCGCGCGTGTTGTCCGGGAAATCAAATACCAGCGACCACGCGCGTAAAGAGGTTCTGGCCTGCGCCCGCGAGTTGGGGGTAATGGAAGGTATGGCCGCAGGCCGCCTGTTGCTTAACAATTTGCTTGTTTTCGCGCCGCCGCGGGCGTTTGATGAGCGACTGGATATTTTTTACTACCGCGTAATCCAGAGCATCAGTAAAGCGCTCGCGCCGCATGAAGTACGCCTGCGCTACTGTGCGCTGGAAGAGAACGACAGTGACCCGGCGCTGTTTCTGGCCAGAATGAATGATGCGGAGACTCAGGCGGCGATCCTGATTGGTATTGATGATCCGCATATTCACGATTTGGCGGTGGATCTCGCTAAACCCTGCGTATTGATCAATTGTCGCGATGATCGGATGCGGCTGCCCTTAATTGCGCCAGACCATCGTCTGATTGGCGCTTTTGCCGCCCGCTATCTTTTTGAGATGGGACATCGGGAGGTAATGAACGTCATGTGCCTGCGCCGTTACACGATGGAACAGCGTCTGGCGGGCATTAAAGAGTCATGGCGGCAGCACAACCTGGATTTTCTGGACGAGCGAGATTTACTGAATATCAGCAACTTCAGCGCTAAAGAAACGGAAGACAAGGTTGGAGCCTGGCTGGATGCAGCCGATGGAAGGCGGTTGCCGACCGCCTTGCTGGTCGGCGGTGATTTTATGGCGGCAGGCGCTATTAATGCGTTACGTCTTCGCGGCCTGCGCGTGCCGCAGGATATTTCAATTATGAGTATTGACGCGTTTAATCTGGCGGCGATCGAAGATGTTCCACTTACGGCGGTGCACGTGCCACGCGATGAGCTGGGCGTGGAGGCGGTACAGATGCTGCAACAGCGCCTGATCCGCCCGCATGCGCCCATCGGCTCGTTATTGTTGCATGGGCGTCTGGTGGTACGGGAGTCGGTACGACGGGTGCGCCCAGGCAAAGGACACACCATTGTCACAGGCGAGGGGCTGTACGACAGTCAAACGTCCATACCTAATGCCCGTTTGCCGTGAATATTCAGATCGCGCAGCGTGAAGCGCCCCTCCCAGGTTGTTTCATAGTCCTCGCGCGGGAAATCGCCCGGTGATGCGCCTGTCTCCAGCGCCGCTTTTACCTTACGCGCATAGGCCAGATTCTTCTCACACATTGGTGCGGCAGGAATGTACATCACATTACCCCAGCCCTGCTGATTTTCGACGGGGGCGACGGAGTGGATGATATCGCAATGCCACCACACGGAATCCCCGGCTTCCAGCGGCGGAATGCTGGTTAACGCCGCCATCAGTAAAGGATGCCACCGTTCCGAAACCGGCAGCACCCGGCCTGGCGCGACGCCGCATAATTCATCTTCCGGGACATCATCCAGTAGCGGGCGCAGCAGAATATACGCCATCGCCTCCGGGATAGGGACGACATGAAGCAAGCCCTGACCGGGCAGCATATCGGAGAGCGCGGTCCAGCCCTGGAAGGTGCGAAATACCGAGCATTTTGTGGTGTTATCCACCGTATACTCTTCAACTTCGGTACGGTGCGCCGCATTCCAAGGATCGTACTGCTCGACATTGCCGTTAAACACGCTGGCGAATACCTGCTGATAGGCTGGCAACAACCAGCGTTCCAGCGCGCCGGAGTCGGTATGCGCTCCCAGCCCTTTGGACGTGGTGCCCGGCGGGCGGCGACGGATACGATCCGGGTAAATTATGCTGATATCCGGATTAAACCATCGCTTGCCGTCGCGTTCTACCTGCCACAGGCGGTTGAGGAACGACTGCGCCAGCGCCATCTCTTCACTTTGGCGGGCCTGCATTTGCGCCTGCGACCAGTAGACAGGATAGATTTCAGGCCGGGAGGCGCTCAGCGTACCGAAAAAATTATCCCCCGGTCCTTTATACACCTCGTCAAAATGGTTCTTGTCCAGATAGTCGAGCATCGACTGGTCCCATGCCAGCGCACGTTCGCGTGGAAAATGACCTTTAATTACCGCGCACCCGCGGCGCTTAACCTCGTCGCGGGTGGCATCGCTAATGTTGCCCATCGCCAGTTCGCTAAAAGGTATCATCGGCCATATCGGCTGTCCCTGCGCCTTTAGATCGTTAATTTCCGCCACCCGGGCTGCTATGGTGGCGCTCAGACGGTCGAACACTGCCTGCACGTCGCCGATTTGCGCGCGTAGCGCCTGCTTCATCTGACGAATAGCCGCTTTTGGGTCGGTGGGCAGCGTTTCGTGGGTAAAAGGAATCGTCATATTAACCTCACTAACTTTCGTTCGAAGGTAAAATTCATTACATGTGATACTTTAAGTTAAAATAAAGTTAATGCAAGTTTAAAATATTGCAGGGGATCACAAGGCGGAAAGCGAGATGAAAACGTAGGGGGGGTAGGACGCTTTAATGTCTTATGCGGCTATTCCTTTCGTTCAGCCACTTTTCATTCGAAATAAATTTGTGGTTCTGCTCACATTGTTATTAAAATGTTTCTGGTCGCAGTTACAGCCAGGAGCTTAAGTATGACCGTTAACGTTGTCGTTACCGATATGGACGGCACTTTTCTCGACGATGCCAAGCAGTACGATCGTGTACGCTTCATGGCGCAGTATCAGGAACTGAAAAAACGTAATATCGAATTTGTGGTCGCCAGCGGTAACCAGTACTACCAGTTGATCTCCTTCTTCCCCGAACTGAAAGACGAAATTTCCTTCGTCGCAGAAAATGGCGCGCTGGTGTATGAACATGGCAAGCAGTTGTTTCACGGGGAGCTAACCCGGCATGAATCGCGTATTGTGATTGGCGAACTGCTGAAAGATAAGCAGCTTAACTTCGTCGCCTGTGGTCTGAAAAGCGCTTATGTCAGCGAAAATGCTCCCGATACTTTCGTGGCGCTGATGGCCAAACATTATCACCGCCTGCAGCCGGTAAACGATTATCACGACATTGACGATATCCTGTTTAAGTTTTCCCTGAATTTGCCCGATGAACAAATTCCGCTGGTTATCGACAAACTGCACGTATCTCTGGATGGCATCATGAAGCCCGTCACCAGCGGCTTTGGTTTTATCGACCTGATTATCCCGGGACTGCATAAAGCGAATGGCATCAGTCGCCTGTTAAAGCGCTGGAACAGGTCACCACAGAATGTCGTCGCCATTGGCGACAGCGGTAATGATGCGGAAATGTTGAAAATGGCGCATTACTCTTTTGCCATGGGCAATGCCGCAGACAATATCAAAGCGCTTTCACGTTATCACACTGATGATAATAACCATCAAGGCGCGCTCAACGTCATTCAAGCCGTGCTTGACGGCACCGCTCCCTTCTGATTAACAGACCTGCGTAGGCGCTGTTAAGCGCAGCGCCATCAGGCAGTTCGGACATATTGCCGGATGGCGCCAGGGTACATTACAGCATATGTTCGGTACGGGCGATGATATCGTCCTGCGCATCCGGCGACAGCGCGGTGAAGAAAGCGGAGTAACCTGCCACACGCACGACCAGATCGCGGTACTGGTCAGGATGTTTTTTCGCATCCAGCAGTGTTTCGCGCGATACGATATTGTACTGAATATGCCAGCCTTTATGCACCTCAAAGAACGTCCGTAGCAGAACCATCAGTTTCTGTTTGTCGGATTCGTTTTCCAGCGTCGTTGGGTTTAGTTTCTGGTTGAGCAGCACGCCGCCGAGAATTGAACCGGTAGGTAATTTACCTACGGAACCAATCACCGCCGTCGGGCCGAGATGATCCGTACCTGACGCAGGGCTTGCGCCTTCCGCCAGCGGCGTATGTGCTTTGCGACCATCCGGGGTTGCCATGGTCGCGGCGCCAAACGGCACGTTTGCTGAGATAGATGACGTACCGGCGTAATAGTTGCCGCCGATAGGGCCACGACCATAGCGCGGGTTATGATATTGCTTCAGCTCATCAATATAGGTCTGATAAGCGCGCGCCAGCAGAGTATCGACACTATCATCATCGTTGCCGTACTTCGGTGCGCCGTTAATCAGACGGTGGCGCAACTGTTCATGGGTCAGCCCGTCAAAGTCATCGGCCAGCGCGGCGGCAAGCTGCTGTTGACCGATAACGCCCTGTTCGAAGACCAGTTTTTTCACGGCGGCGAGGCTGTTGCCCAGGTTGGCGATACCGACCTGGAGACCGGATACCCAGTCATATTTAGCGCCGCCTTGCTTGATACTCTTCGCGCGCTCAATACAGTCATCTACCAGCGCCGAGCAGAGAATATCGTGGACGTTCTCTTCCAGCATGGTGTCGACCACATACTCAATTTCGATCGATTTGCGCGTGTAGTAGCGTATTTGGGTATCCCAGGCAGCCATCACTTCATCAAAATTGTTGAAGTTGCCTGCGGAAAGCGCCTTTTCCTGCGGCAGAAATACCTTGCCGCTGGTGGCGTCGCGACCGCCTTCCAGCGCCGCCAGCATGACGCGGGCGAAGTTAATAAAGCTCATGCCAGTGCAGCGATAGCCCCATTTCCCGCCGACGGCGGTTTCGATACAGCCAATCGCCGCGTAATCGTAAGCGTCCTGCGGTTCGATCCCCAGCTTGATAAATTCCGGGATGACGATTTCATCATTGTTAAACGCCGGCATCCCAAAGCCACAGCGGATGACCTGGACGCAGGCGTCGAGGAAATCGTTACTCATTCCGGCGTGATAACGCACACTGAGGTTTGGCTGGGTAGAACGCAGACGACCGCAGGACTCCAGAATGGCGTAAGAGAGCGGATTCACTGCGTCCATTGGCTGTCCGTTGGTGAGATTCTGACCGCCAATGGTGACGTTTTGATATAGCGGGCTGCCCGCGGAAGCTTTAGAGTGCGAACCGGAACGGATCTTGTTTACTTCCAGCAGTTTCAGCCAGCAGCTATGCAGCAGTTCAATGGCGTGTTCACGATCCAGCGTCTGGTTTAGCTCGACATCGCGACGATAATAGGAGTAGAGATATTGGTCCATACGACCAAACGACACCGAGTGACCATTAGACTCAATTTGCAGAATCAGTTGGATGAAGTAGCACAATTGCAATGCTTGCCAGAAAGTCTGCGGCGGTTCGTGAGCAATCGCCTCGCAGTTTTCCGCGATGGTGAGTAGCTCTTTACGACGGCTTTCGCGGGTCTCTTCGCCCGCCATCTGGCGCGCCAGCTCGGCAAAGCGCGTGATGTGCTGGCTTACCGCGTCCAGCACAATATCAATCGCCTTCAGGAACTGCTCGCCATGCAGATCTTCCAGTACGGTCAGGTTGATGCGTGATCGACGTTCGGCGACTTTATCGCGCAGGCCATCAAGTCCTTTTTCCAGCAGCAGCGGGAAGTTCACCGCCAGGTGCGCATCGCCGGAGGTCATATTGCCTTCGGCTTTGATAATGCCAGTCGCCAGCAGCCCCTTTTGTTCATCGGTAAACATACCGTAGCAGCGATCCTGGACGGTTTGGCCGCGCCACCACGGGCAGACGTCATGCAGAATACGTTTGTTTTCTTCACTTACGGAAAAACCCGCGCCGGGCCTGTCCGCCAGGGCGTCGATCTCTTTTTCAATCCACGAGACGGTATATTCCGGGAAAATTGGCGCGGCCCGAACTTCGCTTGCCTGGTTGCCGACGATCAGTTCATCATGCTTAATCCAGATAGTGCGTTCCGCCAGGTGATGGGCCAGCGCCAGCGCACGGCGTACCGGAATCGGTTTATCCAGATGCTGCTGATACATTTCGGTATAATGCTGCGCGCGTTCGGTACAGACCGGTGGTTTCACGATATGTACCAGCGCGGTTTTGTGCGCCTTAATGCGGTCGCTGAGCGTGTCCAGTTTCAGTTGGGTCATGATAATTATCCTCGTAGGGTCGCGGTTAAACCTTTTTGGCAGGCGTACTTCTGGGCAAAATCAAGTAACGCCGGCGCATCCAGTGGTTTATCCGGGGCATGATAGGGCTGACTGAGTAAGTGGTATTTATTGATGCCCAGCGTGTGGTAGGGCAGAAAATGAATTTTCCCGACGTGCAGTTCGTCGGCGGCAAAGTCGGTAATGGCTTTAATGGCCTCCTCATCGGCATTAAATCCCTGAATCAGCGGGACGCGAATCATCATTTTTTTACCCGCGGCGGCGAGTTTCCTGAGATTTTCCAGCACCCGCGAGGCGCTGCCATCGGTCCACTGCTTAAACGGCCCGTCGGCGACATGTTTCAAATCAGCCAGAAACAGATCGATATAAGGCAGTGAGGGCGCAATGTATTTCCATGGGACATGCAGACAGGACTCAACCGCAGTATGAATACCGGCGTCATGGCTGGCTTTAAACAGCTCTGCCGCCAGTTCTGGCTGCATAAACGGTTCGCCGCCGGAAAGCGTAAGACCGCCGCCGCTGCGATCGTAAAAAGGTTTATCGCGCAGTACTGTCGCCATGATCTCATCTACGCTTTTTATTTCGCCGCACACGGTTAACGCCTGCGTGGGGCAGCAATGCGCCAGGATAGAAAAATGGGCGTCGGTCAGTTTCTCGCGATGGATGAGCAAGCCGTTTAGCGCGCGCTCAATGACTTCCGGCGCGGCTTGCGCGCACAGGTCGCATCCTTCGAGACACAGGCGCGCATCGTATAACAGATCCTGAGCGCGGGCGCGGCTTTCCGGGTTCTGGCACCAGCGACAGCCCAACGAACAACCTTTGAGAAATACTACGGTACGGATGCCGGGGCCATCGTGGGTAGAATAGCGCTGAATATTGAAGATCATAAACGGCCTCTCTTATTTCATATAAAGATTAAATTACTTTCGAATGAAAGTTATCTTGATGTACATCAACGAATGGAGTGGTTCTGACAGAGAGGTGTTAAACGAGGTATAACATCACGGATTGAGACTGTGGTATGGCGTTTAGGATTATGCCGCACTGGCGTATCGCGCTGCTTAAGCCGATCGTCAGTGGGAGCTCATGGGCGTAGTGGGTAAGCTGGCTTCGCTTCTGATGACAGGTTGCGCTAATGACAGCCAGCTTAAAACGCTGCTTAATTATCTGTTGATGCAGCACGGCCATAAACCGTGCTTCGGTATGTTTATCCGCAAAGTGACTACTGCCCGCAGACCTCACAGCCGGGGTTGCGCATCAATTTCATTTCGCGAAACTGACAGGTCATCGCATCGTACATGACGATTTTTCCGCTGGCGGGATGACCGTAATGCGCCAGCAGCTTAATGGCCTCCATTGCCTGTAGCGAACCGATCACGCCAATCAGCGGCGCCATCACCCCTGCCTCTACGCAGGTCAGAGCGTTTTCGCCAAACAGACGGCTCAGGCAGCGGTAACAGGGTTCGTTTTCCCGATACGTAAAGACGGTAACTTGTCCTTCCATACGAATTGCCGCGCCGGAGATTAGCGGTACTTTCGCGGTATAGCACCCGGCGTTAAGTTGATTACGTACGCTAACGTTATCGGTACAGTCCAGCACCAGCGAATGCCCGGCAATCAGTCTGGTCATAGCGTCGTCGTCCAGCCGCGCGTTAACTGGCGTAATGGTAATATGCGGGTTGATTCGCGCCAGCGCGTCGCGGGCGGACTCTACCTTCGGCTGCCCGACCGTCGCGTCGCTGTGCAGGGTCTGACGCTGGAGATTGGAAACGGAAACGGTATCAAAATCGAGTAACGTCAGTTGCCCGACGCCAGCGCCGGCCAGATACTGCGTTGCCGCGCAGCCGAGTCCGCCCAGTCCGACCACTAATACCCGCGCATCTTTTAACGCTTCCTGCCCTTCAAAATCGAAGCCGCGCAGAATAATTTGTCGGTTATAGCGCAGCATCTCCTGGTCGCTAAGTTCCGCCATTACAGGCCTCCAAACAGAGCATTAAACGGCTCGACTTCCACCCATTCTCCCGGCTCAACATTGCCGCGTTCACGCTCCAGCACAATAAAGCAGTTGCCCAGACTAAACGAGCTGAAAATATGTGAACCCTGGTGCCCGGTGGTCGTGACCTCCAGTTCGCCGTTGGCGTTACGTTGCAGTATGCCGCGCTGGAAATCGAGACGACCCGGTGTTTTCTTCAGGCGAGATGCTGTGCGTACACGCTGGCGCGGCGGCACAGCGCTTGCCGTGTTGCCGCCAAGCTTCGCCAGTAAGGGCTGAACCAGTTGATAAAAGGTGAGCGCTGCAGAGACTGGATTCCCCGGCAGGCCACAGAACCAGCTATTATTGAGTTTGCCGAAGGCAAACGGTTTGCCTGGCTTGATAGCCAGCTTCCAGAAGGCGATTTCGCCCAGCTCCTCAAGGATGGTTTTGGTATAGTCCGCTTCACCGACCGAGACGCCGCCGGAGCTGATCACTACATCGGCCTGGCTGTCGGCGTCGATAAACGCGGCGCGAAGCTTACAAGGAGCGTCAGGAATAATGCCTAAATTGATAACTTCGCAGCCAAGCTGTTGCAGCATCAAATGTATAGTTAAACGGTTAGTGTCATAAATTTGCCCCGCGCCCAGCGGCTGGCCCGGAAGCTGGAGCTCGTCGCCGGTCGAGAACAGCGCTACGCGCACTTTACGTACTACCTGCGCATCGGCAATTCCCAGCGACGCCAGCACCGGCAGTTCGGCTGTAGTCAGGCGCGTACCGGCCGGAAAGACCACCGCATCCTGACGAATATCCTCGCCGCGGCGACGGATGTTTTGCCCGCAACGAACCCCGGCGGTAAAACGCACGCCGCCATCGGTTTGTTCCGTTTGCTCTTGCATGACGACCGCCTCGCAACCTGCCGGCACCGGGGCACCGGTCATAATGCGAATACAGGTTCCCGCAGGCCACTCTCCCTGGTAAGGCTGACCGGCAAATGCTTTGCCGGCGACGGGTAACGGCTTATCGGCGGACAGATCCGCGACACGTACCGCATAACCATCCATAGCTGAATTATCAAAGCCGGGGACATCGAGGGGAGAAACGATATCGGTCGCCAGGATGCGGCCAAAGCAGTTCACCAGCGGCAACGTTTCTACGGCGGTGAGCGGGGTAATACGTGAAAGCATCTGAGTCAGCGCTGTTTCAAGCGGCATCAATCCGGCGGAAAATTCCATGAACACACTCCTGCGAGGCAAAATCGAATCCGTCTATTATGTCAGAAAACAGCGGCGGGCAGTATGCTACCTCGGTCTTAGTGGCGGCCTTGCGCCTTTACATACCTTACGCATCTTTCTATATTCAAAAATCGAATGAATAACTCACAACAATTCTGATAGTTATAGTAAAAGTTGTGTGCCACCGTGAACAGCGCCTGAATAGGGATACGCCTGGCACAGGAATTTACCGGGAATAAGGAGTCGCAGGTGCCGCACAGCGATGAACTGGATAGCCG
Organism: Salmonella enterica subsp. diarizonae; assembly: GCF_008692785.1. Classification (GTDB taxonomy): domain Bacteria; phylum Pseudomonadota; class Gammaproteobacteria; order Enterobacterales; family Enterobacteriaceae; genus Salmonella; species Salmonella diarizonae. Next base: position 263,742 of record NZ_VXJV01000006.1, on the reverse strand, counting down.
CGATGTTCTGTCCGTCAGTGGCCTGAATATCGCGTTTCACCACGAAGAGCAGCAGGTAGACGCCGTGCGTAATTTGTCATTACGCCTGAAGCGTGGAGAGACTCTGGCGATTGTCGGCGAGTCGGGATCGGGAAAATCGGTGACGGCGCTGGCGTTAATGCGGCTGATTGAGCCGTCGGGTGCGAACGTGCGCTGCGGCGAAATGCTGTTGCGTCGGCGTAATCGTCAGGTGATTGAGCTGTCTGAGCAGAGTGACGCGCAGATGCGGCGTGTGCGCGGCGCGGATATCGCCATGATTTTCCAGGAGCCAATGACCTCGCTCAACCCGGTATTTACCGTTGGCGAGCAAATTGCCGAATCTATTCGTTTGCATCAGGGCGCCAGCCACGAAGAGGCGCTGGCGGAAGCGAAACGTATGCTCGATCAGGTACGGATCCCGGAGTCGCAGGCGATTTTATCGCGTTATCCGCATCAGCTTTCCGGTGGGATGCGCCAGCGAGTCATGATCGCGATGGCGCTATCCTGCCGTCCGGCGGTCTTGATTGCCGATGAACCCACTACGGCGCTGGATGTCACTATCCAGGCGCAAATTCTGCAACTTATCAAAGTATTGCAGCAAGAGATGTCGATGGGCGTGATTTTTATCACTCACGACATGGGCGTCGTGGCGGATATCGCCGATCGCGTGCTGGTGATGTATCAGGGCGAGGCCGTGGAAACCGGCAGCGTAGAGCAGATTTTCCATGCGCCAGCGCATCCTTATACCAAAGCGTTGCTGGCCGCCGTCCCTCAGCTTGGCGCGATGCGCGGCCACTCGCTGCCACGCCGTTTCCCGTTGATTTCCGCTGACGAGGCACTTTATGAATCGCAGATTGAGCAAGACACGGTGGTGGAAGGCGAACCTATTCTTCAGGTTCGGGGGCTGGTGACGCGATTCCCGCTGCGTAGCGGTCTCTTTAACCGCATTACGCGTGAAGTTCATGCCGTGGAGAATGTCAGTTTCGATCTCTGGCCCGGCGAAACGCTGTCGCTGGTGGGCGAGTCCGGTAGCGGAAAATCGACGACCGGACGCGCGTTACTGCGGTTGGTTGAATCCCTGCAAGGAGAGATTGTCTTTAACGGCCAGCGCATTGACACGCTGTCTGCGGGTAAACTCCAGCCGTTGCGCCGCGATATTCAGTGTATTTTCCAGGACCCTTACGCCTCGCTCGACCCGCGTCAGACCGTGGGGTATTCCATTATGGAACCGTTACGGATTCATGGCCTGGGACAGGGGGACGCCGCGGCAAAGCGCGTGGCCTGGCTGCTTGAGCGTGTCGGATTACGTCCTGAACATGCCTGGCGTTATCCGCATGAGTTTTCCGGCGGTCAACGTCAGCGCATCTGTATTGCTCGCGCGTTGGCATTGAATCCTAAAGTGATTATTGCTGATGAGGCAGTCTCCGCGCTGGATGTTTCCGTTCGCGGACAGATCATTAATTTACTGCTTGATTTACAACGGGAAATGGGGATCGCCTACCTGTTTATTTCGCATGATATGGCGGTCGTGGAGCGAATTAGCCATCGCGTGGCGGTGATGTATCTTGGTCAAATTGTTGAGATGGGGACGCGGCGCGCCGTTTTTGAAAATCCGCAGCATCCTTATACGCGTAAATTGATGGCGGCGGTGCCGGTTGCCGATCCCTCCAGACACCGGCCTCGGCGCGTTTTGCTATCAGATGATATACCCAGCAATATTCATAAACGTGGCGAAGAGACGCCCGCCGTTTCATTACAGTTGGTCGGGCCGGGACATTATGTTGCGCGGCCCCTGCAGGATAATGCGCTCTCGCGCTTATAACATTCAGACTGGCAGGGTTTCAGGAGAACAACATGACGCAATTTATTACGCATAAATGGCTGGCGGCGCTGGGACTGGCCTCATCCATCGCGGCTTTTCCGGCCCTGGCGGCCAAAGATGTGGTGGTGGCGGTAGGGTCTAATTTCACCACGCTCGATCCGTATGACGCTAACGATACGCTCTCGCAGGCGGTAGCGAAGTCATTTTATCAAGGGTTGTTTGGCCTGGATAAAGACATGAAGGTAAAAAACGTGCTGGCGGAGGGCTATACCGTTTCTGATGACGGCCTGACCTACACCATTACGCTACGACAGGGGGTGAAATTTCAGGACGGCGCTGATTTTGATGCGGCGGCGGTGAAAGCGAACCTTGATCGCGCCAGCAATCCGCATAACCATCTCAAGCGTTATAACCTGTATAAAAATATCGCGAAAACGGAGGTCGTCGATCCGGTAACGGTAAAAATTACCCTGAAACAGCCATTCTCCGCCTTCATTAATATTCTGGCGCACCCGGCGACGGCGATGATCTCGCCGCAAGCGCTGGAAAAATATGGCAAGGATATTGGTTTTCATCCGGTGGGTACCGGCCCATACCAGCTTGAAACATGGAATCAGACCGATTTTGTCAAAGTGAAAAAGTTCGCTGGTTACTGGCAGCAGGGATTACCCAAGCTGGATTCTATTACCTGGCGTCCGGTCACTGACAACAATACCCGCGCGGCGATGCTGCAAACCGGTGAAGCGCAATTTGCTTTTCCTATCCCTTATGAGCAGGCCGCATTACTGGCGAAAAATAAAAACCTCGAACTGGTCGCCAGCCCGTCCATTATGCAGCGCTATATCAGTATGAATGTGACGCAGAAGCCGTTTGATAATCCTAAGGTGCGTGAGGCGTTGAATTACGCCATCAACCGTCAGGCGCTGGTTAAAGTGGCGTTTGCCGGATACGCCACGCCGGCGACGGGTGTGGTGCCGCCGTCGATAGCCTATGCGCAAAGCTATCAGCCGTGGCCCTATGATCCGGCTAAAGCGCGCGAACTGTTGAAAGAGGCGGGATATCCAGACGGTTTCAGTACCACGCTGTGGTCATCGCATAACCATAGCACCGCGCAAAAAGTGTTGCAGTTTACCCAGCAGCAACTGGCGCAGATTGGCATTAAAGCCCGGATAACATCGATGGATGCTGGCCAGCGCGCTGCGGAAGTTGAGGGCAAAGGGCAAAAAGAGAGTGGCGTGCGAATGTTCTATACCGGCTGGTCGGCGTCGACGGGCGAAGCTGACTGGGCGTTATCGCCGCTCTTCGCATCACAAAATTGGCCGCCGACGCAGTTTAATACCGCCTTTTACAGCAACAAGCAGGTCGACAGCGATTTGGCGGCGGCATTAAAGACCAACGATCCGCAGAAGAAAACACGATTGTACAAAGAGGCGCAGGATATTATCTGGAAAGAGTCGCCATGGATACCGTTGGTGGTGGAGAAATTGGTTTCTGCGCACAGTAAAAATTTGACCGGTTTCTGGATTATGCCGGATACCGGTTTCAGCTTTGACGATGCGGATTTGAAGTAAGTAATGCGATGGGGCTGGATGGCGCGTGCGTTGTCCGTCATCCGGTAAAAGGTTTGTGTGATGCTTAACTATGTTCTCAAGCGCCTGCTGGGATTAATTCCTACGCTGTTGATTGTGGCAGTGTTGGTATTTTTATTTGTTCATCTGTTGCCCGGCGACCCGGCGCGGCTGATAGCCGGACCGGAGGCCGACGCGCAGGTGATCGCGCTGGTTCGTCAGCAGCTTGGTCTTGATCGACCGCTTCACGTCCAGTTTTGGCATTACATCACCCATGTTTTACAAGGCGATTTCGGTACGTCAATGGTTTCCCATCGCCCGGTTTCTGAGGAGATCGCCAGCCGCTTTTTGCCGACTCTGTGGCTGACGATAACCAGTATGATATGGGCGGTTCTGTTTGGCATGGCGACCGGCATCGCCGCCGCCGTGTGGCGTAATCGCTGGCCTGACCGGGTAGGAATGACGCTTGCTGTGACCGGTATTTCTTTTCCGGCTTTTGCGCTGGGAATGCTGTTAATGCAGATTTTTTCCGTGGAGCTGGGCTGGCTACCGACCGTGGGGGCGGATAGCTGGCAACATTATATTTTACCCTCCCTGACGCTTGGCGCGGCGGTGGCATCAGTCATGGCGCGTTTTACGCGCTCCTCGTTTGTCGATGTCCTGAGCGAAGATTACATGAGGACCGCGCGGGCGAAAGGCGTTAGTGAAACGTGGGTGGTGTTAAAACATGGCTTGCGCAATGCGATGATTCCGGTCGTCACCATGATGGGCCTGCAATTTGGTTTTCTGCTTGGCGGATCGATCGTCGTCGAAAAAGTGTTTAACTGGCCGGGGCTTGGGCGATTACTGGTGGACTCCGTCGAAATGCGTGACTACCCCGTGATTCAGGCAGAAGTGCTGTTGTTTTCTCTGGAATTTATTCTTATCAACTTAGTGGTGGATGTCCTCTATGCTGCCATTAATCCGGCTATCAGGTATAAGTAAGGATGCGATTATTTAACTGGCGCCGTCAGGCGATTTTACATGCTATGCCGGTGGTAAAACCCGAACAGATACGCACGCCGTGGCGGGAGTTCTGGCGTCGTTTTCGCCGCCAGCATGTCGCTTTGGTCGCTGGGGGATTTGTCCTGGCGTTAATTCTGGTGGCGATTTTTGCCCGTTGGCTGACGCCCTACGATGCGGAAAACTATTTTGACTACGATAGCCTGAACAATGGCCCCTCTTTGCAGCACTGGTTTGGCGTTGACTCGCTGGGAAGAGACATCTTTAGCCGGGTTCTCGTTGGGGCGCAGATCTCACTGGCGGCGGGCGTGTTCGCGGTATTTATCGGCGCGATAATCGGTACGGTGTTGGGATTGCTGGCGGGATATTATGAAGGCTGGTGGGATCGTTTCATTATGCGCATTTGCGATGTGCTGTTTGCCTTCCCCGGCATTTTGCTGGCGATTGCCGTTGTGGCGGTGTTAGGCAGCGGTATCGCTAATGTGATCGTTGCGGTGGCGATTTTTTCTATTCCGGCGTTTGCTCGTCTGGTGCGCGGAAATACGCTGGTCTTAAAACAGCAGACGTTTATTGAGTCTGCCCGCAGTATCGGCGCCAGCGACACGACGATTTTGTTTAGCCATATCTTGCCGGGAACGGTCTCGTCAATTGTGGTTTTCTTTACGATGCGTATCGGTACGTCAATCATTTCCGCGGCAAGCCTGTCATTTCTCGGATTAGGCGCGCAGCCGCCAACGCCGGAGTGGGGAGCGATGCTCAATGAAGCGCGGGCGGATATGGTCATCGCGCCGCACGTAGCGCTCTTCCCGGCGGTGGCGATTTTCCTGACAGTGCTGGCGTTTAACCTGTTAGGCGACGGGCTGCGCGATGCGCTGGACCCGAAGATTAAAGGATAAGTTTCTGCGGTACTGCCCGGCACCCGCGCCGGGGGAGGAGGCGTTAAACCCGACTGCCCCACAAATCATATTCGTCGACGTTTTCTACTTTCACGCGCACGATATCGCCCGGTTTGACGTTGGTTTCGCCGTTCAAATAGACCGCGCCGTCAATTTCCGGCGCATCCGCCATGCTACGCCCAATAGCGCCTTCTTCGTCAACCTCATCAACGATCACCAGAATTTCGCGGCCCACTTTTTCCTGCAAGCGTTCAGCGGAGATTTGCTGTTGCAGTTGCATAAAGCGGTTCCAGCGTTCTTCTTTCACCTCTTCCGGCACCTGATCCGGCAGGTCATTCGCGCCTGCGCCTTCCACAGGGCTGTACTTGAAGCAGCCTACGCGATCGAGACGCGCCTCTTTCAGGAAGTCGAGCAGCATCTGGAAGTCTTCTTCCGTTTCGCCGGGGAAGCCGACAATAAAGGTGGATCGTAGGGTCAGTTCCGGGCAGATTTCGCGCCACTGCTTAATGCGCGCCAGTTGGCGGTCAACGGAACCTGGACGTTTCATCAGTTTAAGAATCCGCGGGCTGGCATGTTGCAGCGGGATGTCCAGATAGGGCAGGATTTTGCCTTCCGCCATTAGCGGAATCACATCATCGACGTGCGGGTAGGGGTAGACGTAGTGCAGACGCGTCCAGACGCCCAGTTTTGATAACTGCTCGCACAGGCTCACCATACTGGTTTTCACCGGTTCGCCATTGTGGAATCCGGTGCGGTGCTTTACATCTACGCCGTAGGCGGAGGTATCTTGCGAAATCACCAGAATCTCTTTGACCCCGGCATCAACCAGACGTTTCGCTTCGCTTAATACGTCGCCAATTGGACGGCTGACCAGATCCCCGCGCATCGACGGGATGATGCAGAACGTGCAGCGGTGATTACAGCCTTCAGAAATTTTCAGATACGCATAATGGCGCGGCGTCAGTTTTACACCCTGTTCCGGTACGAGGCTTAAAAATGGATTGTGCTTCGGTTTCGGTACGTAATGATGGACGTGCTGCAGAACTTGCTCATAGCTATGCGGCCCGGTGATTTCCAGTACTTTCGGATGCACTTCGCGGATCTGATCTTCTTTTGCGCCCAGGCAGCCGGTGACGATTACCTTACCGTTTTCGTTCAGCGCTTCGCCAATGGCTTCCAGTGACTCTTGTACCGCGCTGTCAATAAAGCCACAGGTATTAACGATAACCATATCCGCATCGTCATAGCGTGGTACAACGTCATAGCCTTCGGTACGCAGTTCAGTCAGGATGCGTTCCGAATCAACGAGGTTTTTCGGACAGCCCAGGGAAACGAAGCCGATCTTTGGCTGGTGGGTTACATTACTCATAGCTTAAAAAGTGTTCATTTATTGGAATGGTCAGGGCAGGGATTCTACAGATATCCGGACAAAAATTGTATCGCAATCTCATCGGGAACGTCGGCGTCAACCGCTGTGGTTATCAGCAAAAGGTGAAAAAGGCTAATTCTAAGAAAATTCTTGATCTCTGACACCCCTTTGTCTAAAAAACGACCATACTATTATGTTGAACCCTGGTAGAAAAGAGGAGGAAAAAAGGTATGGTCGTTGACAGACTGAGAACCGATCTTCTCAACAAGCTGATAAACGCGCGCATCGATCTTGCCGCTTATCTGCAATTGCGAAAAGCGAAGGGGTATATGTCAGTCAGCGAAAGTGACACTCTGCGTGACAATTTTTTTGAACTGAATCGCGAGCTCCACGATCAAGCTTTACGGCAGGGACTGCATCTCGATCAGGAAGAGTGGAACGCGCTGCGCCGTGCCGAAGGCGCGCTCGCAGCCGCCGCCGTTTGTTTAATGAGCGGACACCATGATTGTCCGACCTTTATTGCCGTCAACGCAGATAAACTTGAAAACTGTCTGACAACTTTGACGCTGAGTATTCAGAGTCTGAAAGCACATTCACCGCTTACACAGGTCTGAACAAGGGGGGAGGCGACTCCCCCTTTTTACCGGACCGTGCCGCTTAATGTTTTGTAAAAATAAATCGACCTCTTCCGATGCTGGCTACGCTTTAACGCAGAGCACTGAAGGAGGTGGTATGCGTCGAATACTTCTCGCGGTAGTTTCATTCTCTCTTTTCTCTTCGTGGGCAAACGCGAATCTTGCGCCGGTGAATGTTGAGGTACTGCAAACCCGGCTCGATCACCCGTGGTCGCTGGCTTTTTTGCCGGATAATCGTGGGATGCTCATTACCCTGAAAGGGGGACAACTGCGCCACTGGCAGGCGGGGCGGGGACTTTCCGATCCGCTGGCTGGCGTACCGAAAGTGTGGGCAAACGGGCAGGGAGGTTTGCTGGACGTCGTGCTGGCACCTGATTTCGCCCAGTCGCGCCGCGTCTGGCTGAGCTATGCTGAAGCTGACCGCGAAGGAAACGCCGGTACGGCAGTCGGCTTTGGGCGGCTGAGCGACGATCTTCAGCGTCTGGAGCATTTTCGTACCGTGTTTCGCCAGATGCCTAAGTTGTCTACCGGCAACCATTTTGGCGGACGTATGGTATTCGATGCGAAAGGGGCTCTTTTTATTGCCCTGGGTGAAAATAACCAGCGCGCTACCGCACAGGATTTGGATAAATTACAGGGTAAGCTGGTGCGCCTGACCGGGCAGGGCGAAATCCCGCCGGATAATCCGTTTGTACATCAGGCGGGCGTGCGTCCGGAAATCTGGTCTTACGGTATTCGTAATCCGCAGGGACTGGCCATCAATCCCTGGAGCGGCGCGCTATGGCTGCATGAACACGGCCCGCGCGGCGGCGATGAAATTAACATCCCGGAAAAAGGCAAAAATTATGGCTGGCCGCTGGCCACATGGGGCATCAACTATAGCGGTCTGAAAGTGCCGGAAGCTAAAGGTGAAATTGTGGAGGGGACAGAGCAACCGGTTTACTACTGGAAGGATTCTCCGGCGATCAGCGGAATGGCTTTTTATGCCAGCGATGTTTTTGCGCCGTGGCGGCACAAACTGTTTATCGGCGCGCTAAAAGATAAAGAGGTTATTGTGATGCGCGTCGATGGAAATACGGTGACGGAAGAAGGCCGTATTCTGGGTGACAGAAAGCAGCGTATCCGTGATGTACGTGTCGGACCTGACGGCTACTTATATGTGTTAACCGATGAGTCCGACGGGCAGTTACTCAAGGTAAGTCCTTCACCCGATACCGCAGCCACGCGTTAGGTAACCGGGATCATCACCACTTTACGAAAAGCAGGGCGCTCGGTGAGCTGTTGATACCAGCGCTCCAGATTCGGGCGTGGCGTCCACTTCAGACCCACGTTCAACAGGTTATAGACGAAAGGCGCAATGGCGATATCGCCGGTGCCAAAGTTATCCCCGGAGAACCACGGCTGGCGGGCCAGAGTATCATCAAGAAGCACGAACAGGCTATCACACTTTTCGATACCGGCTTCAATTGCCGCCCGATCGCGTTTTTCCGGCGGGGTTCTGACCAGTCCCATCAGGATCACGCGGTGCGCCGGGCTTAACGTTTGATTCGCCCAGTCCATCCATTTTTCGCCCTCCGCACGCCGCGCCGGATTATCAACCCATAGCCGGTTCTGGCCGTATTGCGCCGCCAGATAGCGGACAATGGCATTGGATTCCCACAATAACAGGTTGGTTTCATCATCTTTAAGCAGCGGCACCAGCCCATTAGGATTCATCGCCAGATAGTCGGCATCCTGGTTAACGCCGAATTTTCCGCCTGCCAGAATTTGATCGTATGGCAGTTCCAGCTCTTCAAGCGTCCACAACACTTTTTTAACGTTAGCCGAGTTGTTCCGGCCCCACAGCGTAATCATATTAACCCCTTCTGTTTTATCAGGATGATGACAGTAATCGGCCTACAATGAGATAAACCTAACATTTACACAACATTCTGTAAAAAAATCGTTATGAAGGAAGCGTAACGGGATGTTATTGCATAAACTTTAAAAACTTTACCAAGTTACGGTTTCTTTAACGTTGTGAGTGCGTTATTACTCACCGCACTTATTACACGGTGGTGTGACGTGTGTTTTTGGAATGGATACTCGGGTGGTACTATGACGCAATACGCTTCTTCCCTTCGTAGCCTCGCGGCAGGTTCGGTTCTCTTATTCCTTTTCGTTTCGCCTGTAAAGGCAGAGGAACAAACGATCGCGCCGCCGGGCGTTGATGCGCGAGCCTGGATCTTAATGGATTACGCCAGCGGTAAAGTGCTGGCGGAAGGCAACGCTGATGAGAAACTCGACCCTGCCAGTTTGACAAAAATTATGACCAGCTACGTGGTGGGCCAGGCGCTGAAGGCAGGGAAAATCAAGCTGACCGATATGGTGACGGTGGGCAAAGATGCCTGGGCGACGGGGAACCCGGCGCTACGTGGGTCGTCGGTGATGTTTCTGAAGCCGGGCGATCAGGTGTCGGTTGCGGATCTTAATAAAGGCATCATCATTCAGTCAGGTAACGATGCCTGTATCGCGCTTGCCGACTACGTTGCCGGAAGCCAGGAGTCCTTTATCGGCCTGATGAACGCCTATGCGAAACGACTGGGGTTAACGAATACAACCTTCCAGACGGTGCACGGTCTTGATGCGCCAGGGCAGTTCAGTACCGCTCGCGATATGGCGCTGCTCGGCAAAGCCTTGATTCACGACGTGCCTGACGAATACGCCATTCATAAAGAGAAAGAGTTTACCTTTAATAATATTCGTCAACCAAACCGCAACCGCCTGTTGTGGAGCACCAATCTGCATGTCGACGGCATGAAAACGGGGACAACGACAGGCGCTGGGTATAACCTTGTCGCCTCCGCCACTCAGGGCGATATGCGTCTGATCTCCGTCGTGCTGGGGGCGAAAACGGATCGTATTCGTTTTAATGAGTCAGAAAAACTGCTGACCTGGGGTTTTCGCTTCTTTGAAACGGTCACGCCGATTAAACCTGACGCGACATTCGTGACGCAACGGGTCTGGTTTGGCGATAAGCGTGAGGTCAATTTAGGGGCGGGCGACGCGGGGTCTGTGACGATTCCGCGTGGGCAGCTTAAAAACCTGAAGGCCAGTTTTACGTTGAATGAACCACAGCTCACGGCGCCGTTGAAGAAAGGGCAGGTTGTCGGCGCCATCGATTTCCAGCTCAACGGAAAATCCATTGAGCAACGTCCGTTAATGGTGATGGAAAACGTCGATGAGGGCGGATTTTTTAGCCGGATGTGGGATTTTGTGCTGATGAAATTCCATCAATGGTTTGGCGGTTGGTTCTCGTAAAATAACCTCGTTGCCGGGTGTGCGTCTCATCCGGCGACCTGCGGTTAATACATCAGGTTAATTTGTTGCGCTTTGGCGTAGGCCACAAATGTCTCATCGGGCCGGCGGTCGCTGATAATCGTATCAAAGCGTGATAATTCCCCCATTCGCGCCGGACGTACCTTGCCGAATTTACTGTGATCCACCACCAGCACATGGCACTGCGCCATCGTCATTGCCCAATGTTTTACCGGCAGTTCTTCCAGATTAAAGCAGGTAGCGCCTTTACTGGTATGAACGCCGGCGGCGGAATAAAACGCGATATCCGGACAAATATTGTTTAACGTTTCATGGAAATCAAGCGGTTTGAAAATGGCGTTGCTGGAGTGAAACTCCCCGCCGCTGAGGATGGCGCGACAATGTGGTTTGTCCTGCAGCGCCAGAAAGGTATTAAGTGAATAGCACACCGCCGTAAAGGGAAGGTCATTATCAATGGCTTCAATGATCCACGGCGTGGTGGTGCCGCAGTCAATAAATACCGTCTGATGCGCCTGTACCAGGCCCGCAGCCAACTGAGCGGCTCGGCGTTTTTCTTCCACCAGACGAGATTTTTGATCGCTTAACAGATAATGACTGGCGCTGCGGGGCTCCAGTACGATATAGCCGCCCAGCAACACGACAGGCGCGCTTTTATGGTTCAGGTCGCGACGAATGGTCATTTCAGAGACGCCCAACAGGGTCGCGGCTTCTTTAAGGTGAAGTTTATCGCTGCGTTTTAAGGCCTGCAGCAATTGACCAATACGCTCGTCGCGTCGCGTTTCCATAGTTCTCCTGGAGAGTTAAATAAGCGCTCCGCACCATACAGAGCGCTTAATATTACTCTTTTTTTCGCTGTTTAGTCACGTACCCAGCCTTTTCGAATGGGCAGCGCGAAACAGAAACGGTAACAACGTTGCAGCGCCTGGTAGATCGGCGCGCCGTACCGTTGCCAGATCAGTTGCGCGCTCAGGCAACCAAGCATCGCTACCAGTAGCGCGCCAATCATATCTAACGGCCAGTGTACGCCGAGATAGACGCGCGACCAGGCGATGGTAATAGCTATCGCCATCATCACGATGCCTGACCAGAGGCGGTGCCAGAACAAAAACGCCAGCGCAAAGGTAAAAATCACCGTACCGTGATCGCTGGGGAAAGAGTCATCGGCGGCATGATGCAGGAAGTTGTAGCCGATATGATCGACAAAAGGACGGTCGTGCGGGAAAAGGTGTCCCATTGTCCAGGAGACCGCCAGACTGATAATCAGCGCGATGCCTATTTTAACGATCAGTTGGCGCTGAGCGCAGACCTGATCGCGCGGGCCCCACAGCCAGAGCACAACAACTAAAAGCGGGACGATGTTGATGGCATCTTTGGCGATAAAGATAGCGAGCGAAATCATCCACTGCGCGGAATCAGGCGTGGCGTTAATAACATAAAACAGCGAGTCGTTAAGGTTTTCCAGCATAACATCCAGGCTCAGAGCAATGAAATCAAAAGGGACAGCCAACTCATCCCCGTGCAAACTGAGCATAAATGCAGCGTAACAGGGAGGAAAAGCGGTATTGTCTTATTTGGCTGCAACATGAAGAGATTTAAGACAATGGCATAAAACAACTTCCATGATAACGGCGCAAACTTAAATTAACCTTAAAGTACGCAAGCGCTAAGCGGCTTTCTGTAAAAATGTGCGCTATTTCCCTTGCAGCCTCATAATTCGCTATCTCAGTTCCCGGACTTTCATTACACTCTGCGCGGTTTTTTATTGGCGAAGAGATGGTATGCATAACCGTTTACAATCAGGCGCCAGGCTGGGACGTCAGGCTCTGCTTTTTCCTCTCTGTCTGGTGCTGTACGAATTTTCTACTTATATTGGCAATGACATGATACAGCCGGGTATGCTGGCGGTGGTTGAGCAGTATCAGGCGAGCCTGGACTGGTTCCTACGTCTATGACCGCTTATCTGGCGGGCGGCATGTTCTTACAGTGGCTGCTTGGACCGTTGTCAGACCGTATTGGCCGTCGTCCCGTGATGCTGGCGGGCGTCGTGTGGTTTATTGTCACCTGCCTGGCGACGCTACTGGCGAAAAACATTGAACAATTTACGTTCCTGCGTTTTTTGCAAGGGATTAGTCTGTGTTTTATCGGCGCTGTAGGGTATGCCGCGATTCAGGAATCCTTTGAGGAAGCGGTATGTATAAAAATTACCGCGTTGATGGCAAACGTGGCGTTAATCGCGCCGCTACTGGGACCACTGGTCGGGGCGGCATGGGTACATGTCCTGCCGTGGGAGGGGATGTTTATTCTGTTTGCCGCGCTGGCCGCTATCGCCTTTTTCGGGCTACAGCGCGCAATGCCGGAGACTGCCACGCGGCGGGGTGAAACGCTATCGCTCAAGGCGCTGGGCCGGGATTATCGACTGGTGATAAAAAACCGGCGGTTTGTCGCAGGGGCGTTAGCGCTGGGATTTGTCAGCCTGCCGCTGTTGGCCTGGATTGCGCAGTCGCCGATTATCATTATTAGCGGCGAACAGCTCAGCAGTTATGAATATGGTCTGCTACAGGTGCCCGTTTTTGGCGCGCTGATCGCCGGTAACCTGGTGTTGGCGCGTTTAACCTCCCGACGTACGGTTCGCTCGCTGATCGTTATGGGTGGTTGGCCTATCGTCGCGGGGCTGATCATCGCCGCGGCGGCGACGGTGGTCTCATCCCATGCTTATTTATGGATGACGGCGGGATTAAGCCTATACGCTTTTGGCATTGGGCTGGCGAATGCCGGACTGGTGCGTCTGACGCTTTTCTCCAGCGATATGAGTAAAGGAACGGTCTCGGCGGCGATGGGAATGCTACAAATGCTGATTTTTACCGTTGGCATTGAAGTAAGTAAACACGCCTGGTTAAGCGGCGGCAATGGGCTATTTAGCCTGTTTAATCTGGCAAACGGTATTCTTTGGCTGTTGCTGATGCTGGTCTTCTTAAAAGATAAGCGGGCGGGGGATTCGCAAACAGACCCAGAGAGCGGCTATGCCTGATAAGCTTTCTGCTATCAGGCATAGAGAGGCCATCCGCTAGAGGTTGAATGGCGGCTCGTTTTTTAATACGCCGTCGATGATATCCAGCACGCCTTCCTGGTTGTTCGATCCGGCGCGGTATTTCGCCGCCGCCGCGACTGCTTCGCTGGCGTGTGACATCGCAAAACTAAACCCGGCCTGACGTAGCATCTCAATATCGTTGCCGCCGTCGCCGAACACTACCACTTCATTATCACGAATGCCCCAGCGCTGCTGTAACAGACGCAGACCGTTGGCTTTATGGACGCCGGGAATAATTAAATCGATGCTGCCATAGCCGGTATGAACCGGGACCATGATATCGCCAATGGCGTTGTGCAGCGCCGCCTGTACTTCCGGTATCCGCTCATCGGTAATATTAAGGCCAAATTTGAAAAAGACATCGTTGATATTATTAAAATTATCTACAAACTCCAGGCGATGGTAATACATCGCCGCAACAGTTTTTAACGCATCATCGTACTGTTTCAGCGTGTAGGCGCTGTTTTTTCCACAGGCGATAATCTCCACATCGGCGCGTGTGAGCAGGTGTTCGACAACCGTCTGGAAGTCGGCTTTTGTCAGCTCGCCATTAAAAACATCCTTTCCTTCGCTGACCACCCAGCCGCCGTTTTCCGCGACAAAAGCGATTTCGTGCGCAATTTCCGGAAAGAAGGAGATTAACTGGTAATACTGGTTGCCGCTGGCCACGACAAAGCGAATGCCTTTCCTCTTCATTTGTTGGTACTGCGCCATAAACCGGTCACGGTTATAGGTTTTTTGATCGCTCAGAAAAGTGCCGTCCATGTCGACGGCGATTAATTTGATACTCATGCGTTATGCTCCATTACTGGTTGCGGAGTCAATACAGGTTTGGCGACGGCTTTCGCTACCAGCGTCGCCAGAATAACCAGCGCCAACACGACCATCATGGCGCTGCGTAATCCATAGTGCTCTCCCAGATAGCCCAACAGCGGCGGTCCGACCAAAAACGCCAGATAGCCGGTCGTGGCGACAACGCTCACGCGCGTCGGCGCGTCGGGACCAGTATCGCTGGCGGCGGAAATGGTCAGCGGGAAGCCGAGCGAGGCGCCTAAGCCCCAAAGAATGACTGATACGCCGGCAACCCAGGCGCTATCAACAAAAATAATCAGGCCAATGCCCAGTGCTCCCATCAACGCGCTGGCGCGAACAACCGTCACACGGCTATAGCGGTCAATAAACCAGCCGCCGCTAAAGCGACCAACGGTCATGCCAAGCGTGAAACCGGCGTAGATCAGAGAGCCGGAGGTTGGGCTGAAACCGTGTCCGTCTACCATCAGTAACGGCAGCCAGTCATTCGCAGAGCCTTCGGCGAATGCCATTGCCAGCACCACCACGCCAATGAGTAAAAGCTGGATGTCCCGATAAAAAGGTAATCCTTTTTCCTGAAAGTGAGAACCTTCCGATGCGTTTTTACCCGTACCGTCAGGGATCGCCCGAATGGCGATAAAAATGGGCGCGATAGCCACGGTAGCCGCGAGGATGATATGAATGTTAGCCGGGACGCTTAATGCGGTTAACGCCATGCCGACACCAGCGCCCGCCAGCGTGCCGAAACTGTAAAAACCATGCATCATCGGCAGAACGGTTTTATTCAGCTCGCGTTCGACCGCCGCGCCTTCGACATTAATCGCCACTTCGGCGGCGCCAAAACTGGTGCCGAAAACGGCTAACCCCAGGGCAAAAATCAGCGGCGAGGCGCACCACAGCGCGACGCTAAGAATAACCATCCCGCCTACTGCGCAGGCCATCGTCGTGCGAATAACTTTCCGGGTGCCAAATCGTTTCACCAGCCAGGCGGAACAAAGAATACCGCTCATTGAACCGATAGAAAGCCCGAATAAGACTGCCCCCATTTCCGCGATAGAGATGGAAAGAATGTCCCGGATAGCAGGCGTTCGGGTTGCCCAGGAGGCCATCAGCAGGCCGGGTAAAAAGAAGAATATAAACAGCGCCCAGGTACGACGTTTTAAGGCGTTGCGTGAGGAGAGGACGGTCATAGCGTCAGGCCAGAAAATAGAAGCGAGAGGTTAACATTAGCAAGCTTGTGTACATTTGTACATATCGTCATCATACTTCGCTGTACAGATGTTTTTGCTGCCTGTTTTTTCAGCGTAAGCGGCAGGCTACTATCGCCTGTATCCTGAATGAGCTGTGGAAACTTATCATGAAAGAAAATACCGTACGACGCGTCAATGACCCTAAGCGACGTGAAAAAATTATTCAGGCCACACTGGAAGCGGTAAAAATATATGGCGTTCATGCCGTGACGCACCGGAAAATCGCCGCTATCGCTCAGGTGCCGCTTGGCTCGATGACCTACTATTTTGCCGGTATGGATGCGTTATTAAGTGAAGCTTTCACGCTTTTCACCGAGAACATGTCGCGTCAATACCAGGACTTTTTTGCGCAGGTGACGGATGCGGAGGGGGCGTGCCAGGCAATAACGGAAATGATTTACGGCTCGCAGCTTACGACGCCGGATAATATGGCATTAATGTATCAGTTATATGCCTATGCCAGCGGTAAGCCAGCGTTAAAAATAGTCATGCAAAACTGGATGCAGCGTAGCCAGAATACGCTGGCGCAGTGGTTTGACGTGCAGACCGCCCGCGCGCTGGATGCGTTTATTGAGGGGATGACGCTGCATTTTGTAACGGATCGAACACCGCTGGCGCGTGAAGAGATTTTACGGATGGTAAAGCGAATCGCCGGAGAGTCAATGTTGCCCCACTCTGCGTCAGACAACAAAAAACCCATCAACCTTGAACCGAAATGGCGGGGTTGATGGGCTCCACAAAATGGGGACATCAAAGAAAAGCAGTGGCAATAGGTATGACTGATGCTTTAATGAAAAGTTCTACCTATTGGCAAAATTTTTTCACTCAAAGGCAAACTTCAGTTTTATCCTAATCCCGGCCAGATGATGACAATAAGTGTTCCCGCCAGTGTCAGCAGAACGTTGGCGATGGCGTAAGTCCCCGCATAACCCAGCGCCGGAATATTGCTGCGCGCTGTATCGCTAATGATTTCCATCGCCGGGGCGCAGGTACGCGCCCCCATCATGGCGCCGAACAGCAGTGCCCGGTTCATGCGCAGTACATAAGCGCCAAACAGGAAGCAGATCACCACCGGTACCAGGCTGACGACAAGCCCGGCAATCAGCATTTGTCCGCCGACCGCGCCCAGCCCGTTGCTGATACCGCTGCCGGCGCTTAAACCAACGCCTGCCATAAATACCATCAAGCCGAACTCTTTCACCATGTTAAGCGCGCCCTGCGGAATATAACCAAAGGTAGGATGGTTGGCGCGCAGGAAACCGAGCATGATCCCGGCGAACAGCAATCCGGCCGCGTTGCCGATGCCGAAACTAAAATTGCTGAACTGGAAGGTAATCATCCCGATCATTAAACCGATGATAAAAAAAGCGCAGAAAGCGAGCAGGTCAGTCACCTGACTATGGATCGAAATAAAACCAATGCGATCAGCGATGGTTTTTACGCGTCTGGCGTCGCCGCTCACCTGTAACACGTCGCCTTTATTCAGCACTACGTTATCGTCGATAGGCATTTCGATCTGGCTGCGGATGACGCGGTTAAGGAAGCAGCCATGATCGGTCAGCTTGAGCTGAGCGAGGCGGCGACCGACCGCATTGTGGTTTTTCACCACAATTTCTTCCGTCACGATGCGCATATCAAGCAGATCGCGATCAAACACTTCCTTACCATTACGGAAGCTGGGATCGAGCCTGGCGTGCGCGTCCGGATAGCCGACCAGCGCAATCTCATCGCCCATTTGCAGTACCGCATCGCCATCCGGGTTCGCCAGAATACCGTTACGGCGAATACGTTCGATATAGCAGCCTGTCTGGCGGTAAATACCCAGCTCGCGCAGATTTTTGCCGTCAGTCCAGGCCACCAGTTCCGGGCCAACCCGATAGGCGCGGATAACTGGCAGATAAACCTTGCGATTAGCATCGGTATCCAGGCCGCGCTCGCGAGCAATTTGCTGGGCGCTGGTTTGCAAATCCTGATGCTGTAATTTAGGCAAGTAGCGCGCGCCCACGATCAGACTGACCAGCCCGATCAGATAGGTCAGGGCATAGCCCAGACTCAGATTATCAAGGGCGGAGGAGAGTTGCGTGTTGGCGATGCCGGAATGTCGCAGGGTATCCCCTGCGCCAACCAGCACTGGCGTAGATGTCATTGAGCCGGCCAGCATACCGGCCGTCAGGCCGATATCCCAGCCGAATAGCCTACCAAGGCCTAAGGCGATTAGCAGAGCGCTACCGACCATGACCAGGGCAAGCATCAGATAATTTTTACCGTCACGAAAAAAAATCGAAAAAAAGTTGGGACCAGCTTCGACGCCGACGCAAAAAATAAACAGCATAAATCCCAGATTTAGCGCGTCGGTGTTAATACTAAAATGTTGCTGCCCTAATAATAGAGAGACCACCAAAACGCCAATGGAATTACCAAGTTGGACTGAACCCAGACGTAACTTGCCAAGACACAGGCCAAGAGCCAGGACCACAAATAATAACAGGATGTAATTCCCATTTAACAAATCTGCGACGTTTATATTCACGGAGACTAACTTCTTGTTTACGAGTAAGCTGTTGAAAGAAATGATAATTTACGCTACTGTTTTTATCATGAATTAAGGGTGCAATCGTATTGCATGCAGCATCCAAATAAAAACAACACAACAATATATCCTGCTAGTTTAATCTTATTGCGTACTAACGGCTATAAGAATCGTGCAGGTGTGTTTTTGGCATGGAATGCCACATGACTTTATCTGACTGGACGCCTCACGGCGGAAAGCGTGTTCGATAGAGAGTGTCAGGAGGAACGATTGAAACATAAACAGGGGTGGGCAGGCGTTGTCTGCTGCTTTGTACTCTTTATTGTGGTGTGTCTTTCATTAACTATGCATATGCAAGGCGCTTTTCGCGCGGCAGGGCATCCTGAGATTGGGCTGTTATTTTTTACGTTGCCTGGTGCGGTGGCCAGTTTTTATTCTCACCGACGCGAAGTGATCCGACCGCTGATCGGGGCGATGCTGGCGGCGCCATTTTGCCTGGTGCTAATGCGTGTTGTATTTATGCCAACCCGATCGTTATGGCAAGAACTGGCGTGGTTATTTAGCGCCGTATTCTGGTGTGCTTTAGGCGCGCTCTGTTATTTGTTTATTAGCACCCTGTTTAGTCACCGGCGAAAAAAACACCGATAACGCCCTCCGGCAGAGGGCGTTGCCAGAGCAATCAGGCGAAAAGATTCAGATTTTCTTTTGCCCATGCTTCAAAGTCCGTACAGCCGCCGATATGTTTTTGATCGACAAAAATCTGCGGTACGGTTTCTACAGGTTTACCTACGGTTTTTTCCAAATCCGCTTTAGTAATGCCTTCAGCATGGATATCAATATAGCGGTAGTTGAAATCGTCGCGTTCTTTGCTCAGTTTTTCCGCCAACTCTTTTGCACGCACGCAATAAGGGCACCCTGGGCGGCCAAAAATAACAGTAAACATATCTCTCCTCGAACATAAAGCCAGACGGCAAACAGACGTTATCATGCCGCGATTTACGGTGGATGAAAAGCAGGTTACGCCTGTTCCTTTGATAATCTAAGACTATATCTGCTAAACACGCCGGACCAGAACGTTCTACACTGTGCCTCAGTTTACCGGGAGGCTTGATATGCGCACAATTGGCGTGTTACCCAAAAGCATACTGATACTGGAATGCCTCGGTATGATTTTGCTGGCGCTCGCTTTGCTATCGCTTAATCATTACCTTACGCTGCCAGCGCCGTGCAATACGCCTCTGGCTGGCGTATTGATGGTTTTCCTGGGCGTCGTGTTGATCCTCCCCGCCGCGGTGGCGATGATGTGGCGTATTGCGCAGTTACTGGCGCCGCAATTGATGAAACGTCCACCCGACATTTCTTCCCGTTCAGATAGAGAAAAGCATAATGAGTCCGACCATTGAACTTCTTTGTGGCCATCGTTCTATTCGCCATTTCACCGATGAACCCGTGACTGACGCGCAGCGAGAGGCCATTATTGCCGCTGCACGCAGCACGTCCAGTTCCAGTTTTTTACAGTGCAGTTCTATTATCCGTATTAGCGATAAGGCGCTGCGCGAGGCGTTGGTGTCCCTGACGGGCGGGCAAAAGCATGTGGCGCAGGCCGCTGAGTTTTGGGTATTTTGCGCCGATTTTAATCGTCATTTGCAAATCTGCCCTGACGCGCAGTTGGGGCTTGCCGAACAACTGCTGCTCGGCGTAGTTGATACAGCGATGATGGGGCAAAATGCGCTGACGGCGGCGGAATCGCTGGGGTTAGGCGGCGTGTATATCGGCGGCATCCGTAATAATATTGAGTCTGTTACCGAACTGTTGAAATTGCCGAAGTATGTATTGCCGCTGTTTGGTTTGTGTTTGGGCTGGCCTGCGGATAATCCGGATCTGAAACCGCGCCTGCCTGCCGCGCTGGTGGTTCATGAGAACCGGTATCAACCGCTTGATGAAAAGCTGTTGGCGCGCTATGACGAGCAGTTGGCTGAGTATTATCTGAACCGCGGCAGCAATACGCGACGCGATACCTGGAGCGATCATATCCGTCGCACCCTGATTAAAGAAAATCGCCCATTTATTCTCGAATATTTGCATAAACAGGGCTGGGCGACGCGCTAAAACCTGCGGGCCAGTGTATGATACGCGGGCTTTTCAGGGTTTTCAGCGAGGTGCAGGGTGAAAATTGCCATATTGTCCAGGGATGGAACGCTCTATTCTTGCAAACGTCTGCGCGAAGCCGCGATGCGGCGCGGCCATCTGGTAGAGATACTCGATCCTCTTTCCTGCTATATGAATATTAACCCGGCAGCGTCGTCGATCCATTACAAGGGACGTCGTCTACCCCATTTTGACGCCGTTATTCCCCGTATTGGTTCGGCCATTACCTTTTATGGTACCGCTGCGCTACGTCAGTTTGAGCTGCTGGGTAGCTATCCGCTGAATGAATCCGTCGCCATTACCCGCGCGCGCGATAAGCTGCGATCCCTACAACTTCTGGCGCGCCAGGGTATCGATCTTCCCATTACCGGGATCGCCCATTCGCCGGATGATACCAGCGATCTCATTGATATGGTCGGCGGGGCGCCGCTGGTCGTGAAGCTGGTAGAAGGCACGCAAGGGATCGGCGTGGTATTGGCGGAGACGCGCCAGGCTGCTGAAAGTGTCATTGATGCGTTCCGGGGGCTTAATGCCCATATTTTGGTTCAGGAATACATTGCCGAAGCTAAAGGATGCGATATTCGTTGTCTGGTCGTCGGCAATGAGGTTGTGGCGGCGATTGAGCGGTGCGCGAAAGCAGGCGATTTTCGCTCCAATCTTCATCGCGGCGGGGTGGCCAGCATCGCGACGATCACTCCCCGTGAACGGGATATCGCCATCAAAGCCGCACAGACGTTGGGGCTGGATGTGGCGGGCGTTGATATTTTACGCGCCGCGCGCGGGCCGCTGGTTATGGAAGTGAATGCCTCACCGGGACTGGAAGGCATCGAAAAGACCACGGGCGTGGATATCGCGGGGCGAATGATTCAGTGGATAGAACGCCACGCCACCCCTGAATTTTGCCTTAAAATCGGCGGCTAATCGCAATCGTGGATTCCGTCGTAGTACGAAGCACGCTTTTTGCGTAAGCTGTGCCGGTAATTTTTTCATCGTCATCGTAAGAGGTAGCACATTATTATGATATCACTGGTCGTTCCCACTCTGGATACGTTGCGTCAATGGCTCGACGACCTGGGCATGAATTTCTTCGAATGTGATACCTGCCAGGCGCTGCATTTGCCGCATATGCAGAATTTTGACGGCGTCTACGATGCTAAAATCGATTTGGTGGACAACACCGTCCTTTTTTCCGCGATGGCGGAAGTCAGGCCTTCCGCGTTGTTGCCGCTGGCGGCCGATCTCTCCGCTATCAACGCCAGTTCGTTGACGGTAAAAGCTTTTCTCGATATGCAGGATGATAATCTGCCAAAACTGGTTGTGTGCCAGTCTTTATCCGTTATGCAGGGTGTCACCTACGAACAATTCGAATGGTTTGTTCGCCAAAGTGAAGAGCAGATCTCTATGGTGATCCTTGAGGCCGGGGCGCATAAGCTTCTGTTTAACGCGGAAGAAGACGCGCAAAAAACCAGCGCAGTTGACCATTTTCTTCACTGATCCCTCCCGATAATCAGGCAGTCGCTGCCAGCGCGGCTGCTGTTTACGTTTTTTTATGCTGCCGTTAACCTTTATTTAAAGAATTATTCACCTCCTTTCTGACCATTTCGCTTTATCACATAGACAAAACCTGCATAAAAAATTGATAAAAGGCGTTTTTTAATCTGGGCTATAGCCTCAAACCTTAGCTAAAGTTATTCTTGCGAAGCTTCTATAGCGAGCTTGATGGCAGGGGGGCGACCTCTCTTCTTCATTGGCATCAAATGAAAAGGTATGCACATTTCAGGCATGTTTTAAACCACGCCTAATGGGTTCATTTGTTAACGGATTTCAGAAGGAAAGCGATGATGACCGCCTTAAAGAAAAAATGCCTATCGGGTCTGGTTGCGGGTGCGCTGATGGTCGTCTCTGTCGGCACGCTCGCTGCCGAACAAAAAACGCTGCACATTTATAACTGGTCAGATTATATCGCGCCGGACACGGTGGCGAACTTTGAAAAAGAGACCGGGATTAACGTTATCTATGATGTCTTTGACTCTAACGAAGTGCTGGAAGGCAAGTTAATGGCAGGCAGCACCGGGTTCGACCTGGTGGTACCATCGGCCAGTTTTCTTGAGCGCCAGCTCACCGCGGGCGTTTTTCAGCCGCTGGATAAAAGCAAACTTCCCGGCTGGAAAAACCTCGATCCTGAACTGCTGAAACTGGTAGCGAAGCACGATCCTGACAACAAATACGCCATGCCCTATATGTGGGCCACGACGGGCATTGGCTATAACGTTGATAAAGTGAAAGCGGTGCTGGGGGATGATGCGCCAGTGAATAGCTGGGATTTAGTCCTCAAGCCGGAAAATCTGGAGAAGCTAAAAAGCTGCGGCGTCTCTTTCCTTGATGCGCCTGAAGAAATTTTTGCTACCGTGCTGAACTATCTGGGTAAAGATCCGAATAGCAGCAAAGCGGATGACTACACCGGCCCGGCAACCGATCTGTTGTTGAAGCTACGGCCAAACATTCGCTATTTCCACTCCTCGCAATACATTAACGATCTGGCTAATGGCGATACCTGTGTGGCCATCGGCTGGGCGGGCGATGTCTGGCAGGCCGCTAACCGGGCGAAAGAGGCGAAAAATGGCGTCAATATCTCTTTCTCGATCCCCAAAGAGGGGGCAATGGCATTTTTTGATGTGTTTGCCATGCCGGCTGACGCCAAAAATAAAGACGAGGCCTACCAGTTCCTTAATTATCTGCTGCGCCCTGATGTGATTGCCCATATTTCCGATCACGTTTTCTACGCCAATGCGAATAAAGAGGCGACGGCGCTGGTCAGCCAGCAGGTGCGCGATAACCCGGGAATTTATCCGCCGGCGGATGTGCGGGCCAAGTTGTTTACCCTGAAAGTTCAGGAGCCGAAGATTGATCGCGTCCGCACCCGCGCATGGACGAAGGTGAAAAGCGGTAAGTAATTTATTAACGGTATGGCCTGATAAGCGTGCGCTATCGGGCATTCCACCGTTTGTATCGTTTGATTGTGTTATGCCGGAGAGCGCCTTGTGAATGATGCCCCCCACCGCCCGCAGGTGAAAACCCGTAAAGCGCTGACGCCGCTTCTGGAAATTCGCAACCTGACGAAGTCATTCGACGGGCAACATGCTGTCGATGATGTCAGTCTGACTATCTATAAAGGCGAGATTTTTGCTCTGCTGGGCGCGTCAGGATGTGGAAAATCGACCCTGCTACGGATGCTGGCAGGTTTTGAAGTGCCGAGCAGCGGGCAAATTATGCTCGACGGCGTCGATCTGGCGCATGTTCCGCCATATCAGCGCCCGATTAATATGATGTTTCAATCCTATGCGTTGTTTCCGCATATGACGGTAGAACAGAACATCGCTTTTGGTCTGAAGCAGGACAAACTGCCGAAGGCGGAGATTGCCAGCCGTGTCAAAGAGATGCTGGGTCTGGTACACATGCAGGAGTTCGCGAAACGTAAGCCGCATCAGCTTTCCGGCGGTCAGCGCCAGCGCGTGGCTCTGGCGCGCAGCCTGGCTAAACGTCCTAAGCTGCTCTTGTTAGATGAACCGATGGGCGCGCTGGATAAAAAATTACGCGACCGGATGCAGCTTGAAGTGGCTGATATCCTTGAGCGCGTCGGCGTGACCTGCGTCATGGTGACACACGATCAGGAAGAAGCGATGACGATGGCGGGGCGCATCGCCATCATGAACCGTGGCAAGTTTGTGCAAATTGGCGAACCGGAGGAGATTTACGAGCATCCGACGACCCGCTATAGCGCCGAATTTATCGGATCGGTAAATGTTTTTGAGGGCTTACTAAAAGCGCGTGAAGAGGACGGTCTGGTCATTGACGCGCCCGGTCTGATACATCCGTTAAAAGTCGATGCGGATGCCTCTATCGTTGATAATGTGCCGGTATATGTGGCGCTACGTCCGGAAAAAATCATGTTGTGTGATGCGCCGCCTGCCGATGGCTATAACTTCGCCGTCGGCGAAGTGGCGCATATTGCCTATCTTGGCGATCTGTCTATTTATCATGTGCGGCTAAAAAGTGGGCAGATGATCAGCGCTCAACTGCAGAATGCGCACCGTTACCGGAAAGGGTTACCAGCCTGGGGCGACGAAGTGCGTTTGTGCTGGGAAGCGGATAGTTGCGTGGTCCTGACGGTATAAGGGGGAAACATGAGCACACTTGAACCTTCGGCGCGCAACAGCAACCCTGGCGGCGCGGCGCTATGGTTGGCGCGAATGCAAATGAAACATGGGCGTAAGCTGGTTATCGCCTTGCCCTATATCTGGCTCATTCTGCTGTTTTTACTGCCGTTTCTCATTGTCTTTAAGATAAGCCTGGCGGAAATGGCGCGGGCGATCCCGCCGTATACCGATTTACTGGAATGGGCCGGCGGTCAGTTGTCGATTACACTCAATCTCGGCAATTTTTTGCAACTGACCGATGATCCTCTCTATTTTGAGGCCTACCTGCAATCTTTACAGATTGCAGGTATTTCCACGATCTGCTGCTTGCTGCTGGGCTACCCGCTGGCGTGGGCGGTGGCGCATAGCAAACCCTCCACGCGCAATATCCTGCTGCTGCTGGTGATTCTGCCCTCGTGGACGTCTTTTTTAATTCGCGTCTATGCCTGGATGGGCATTTTGAAAAACAACGGCGTGCTGAATAATGTGTTGCTGTGGCTCGGGGCTATCGATCAGCCGCTGACTATCCTGCACACTAACCTGGCAGTCTATATTGGCATTGTTTATGCCTATCTGCCGTTTATGGTTCTGCCCATTTATACCGCATTGACGCGCATTGATTATTCGCTGGTGGAAGCGTCGCTGGATCTCGGTGCCCGACCGCTGAAAACGTTTTTTAGCATCATTGTCCCGCTCACCAAAGGCGGAATCATCGCCGGCTCGATGCTGGTTTTTATCCCGGCGGTGGGCGAGTTCGTGATCCCGGAATTGCTTGGCGGGCCGGACAGTATCATGATTGGTCGCGTCCTGTGGCAGGAGTTTTTCAATAACCGCGACTGGCCGGTCGCTTCTGCGGTCGCCATTATTATGTTGCTGCTGCTGATAGTACCAATCATGTGGTTCCATAAACATCAGCAAAAAAGTGTGGGAGAGCACGGATGAATAACTTACCGCTCGCTCGCTCGCCCTGGCGCATTCTGATTCTGGTGCTGGGGTTTACTTTTCTCTATGCGCCGATGTTAATGCTGGTGATTTACTCGTTTAACAGTTCGAAGCTGGTGACGGTGTGGGCGGGATGGTCGACGCGCTGGTACGGCGAGCTGTTTCGGGATACCGCCATGATGAGCGCGGTGGGATTAAGCCTGACGATTGCCGCCTGCGCGGCGACGATGGCGGTGATTCTCGGTACTATCGCCGCGGTGGTGATGGTGCGATTTGGACGATTTCGCGGCGTAAACGGCTTTGCGTTTATGATCACCGCGCCGCTAGTGATGCCGGATGTGATTACCGGACTGTCGCTGCTGCTGCTGTTTGTCGCGCTCGGTCATGCCATCGGCTGGCCCTCCGATCGCGGTATGCTGACCATCTGGCTGGCGCACGTCACTTTCTGTACCGCCTATGTGGCGGTGGTGATCGCTTCGCGATTACGCGAACTGGATCGCTCTATTGAAGAGGCGGCGATGGATCTTGGCGCAGCGCCGCTGAAGGTCTTTTTTGTCATTACGCTACCAATGATCATGCCAGCGGTGATTTCGGGCTGGCTGTTGGCCTTTACGCTCTCCCTTGACGATCTGGTGATTGCCAGCTTCGTTTCCGGTCCCGGTGCCACCACGTTGCCGATGTTGGTTTTCTCCAGCGTGCGCATGGGCGTGAACCCGGAAATCAACGCGCTGGCGACGTTAATCCTCGGCGTGGTAGGAATCGTCGGATTTATTGCCTGGTACCTGATGGCGCGAGCGGAAAAACAGCGGATTCGCGATATCCAGCGTGCAAGACGCGGTTGAAGCCACTAAAATCTTCCACTATGGCAATGCGTTGCCGCGCGGGTCGCGGCATCATTTTCAGGGAAGACATTCATTGGGATTTTTAAAGCAATCAACCTCATCACATGCTCGTCTAAATGTGCCTACGCTGGTGCAGGTTGCGGCTATGGCGATTATTTTGATTCGCGGTCTCGATGTGCTGATGATTATGCATACCCTCGGCATACGCGGGATGGGCGAGTTTATTCATCGCAGCGTGCAGACGTGGAGCTTAACCCTGGTCTTTCTGGCAAGCTTAGTATTGGTCTTTATTGAAATTTATTGCGCGTTTTCGCTGGTGAAAGGGCGTAGCTGGGCGCGCTGGGCGTACATGGCGACACAAATTATTGTGAGCGGCTATCTGTGGGCGGCCTCGTTGGGCTACGGGTATCCGGAGCTGTTTAGTATCGCGGGAGAATCGAAGCGTGATATCCTGCATTCACTGGTCATGCAAAAACTCCCCGATCTTTTAATTCTGTTTCTGCTGTTTATTCCCGCTCCCAGCCGTCGGTTCTTCCGGCTGCAATAATGTGTATAATCGTCGCCCCGGATAATATGAAGGTTTTTTGGTATGCAGTGCGCACTCTATGACGCGGGTCGCTGCCGTTCCTGTCAATGGATTACGCAGCCGGTTAACGAGCAACTTTCCGCAAAAACAGCCGATTTACATCGTTTGCTGACCGGACTGCCTGTTGAACAGTGGTGTGCGCCGATTGGCGGCCCGGAGCAGGGTTTCCGTAATAAAGCGAAAATGGTCGTGAGCGGTAGTGTAGAAAAACCGCTATTCGGGATGCTGCATCGCGACGGTACGCCGGTTGATCTTTGCGGCTGCCCGCTGTATCCCGCTTCCTTTGCCCCCGTGTTCAGCGCGCTAAAACCCTTTATCGCCCGCGCCGGGCTCACGCCTTATAACGTGGCGCGAAAACGCGGCGAACTGAAATACCTGTTGCTGACGGAAAGTCAATTTGATGGCGGCATGATGCTACGCTTCGTGTTGCGTTCAGAAAACAAGCTCAGGCAACTGCGCGCGGCGTTACCGAGGCTGCGCGCGCAACTGCCGCAGCTCAGGGTGATTACCGCGAATATTCAGCCGGTACATATGGCGATTATGGAAGGAGAGACGGAAATCTACCTGACGGATCAGCAGGCGCTGGCGGAACGTTTTAACGATGTGCCGCTGTGGGTTCGCCCGCAAAGTTTCTTTCAAACTAACCCTACGGTTGCCAGCCGATTATATGCGACGGCGCGCGACTGGGTAGGGCAATTGCCGGTAC
This sequence comes from Salmonella enterica subsp. diarizonae, assembly GCF_008692785.1. Taxonomy (GTDB): domain Bacteria; phylum Pseudomonadota; class Gammaproteobacteria; order Enterobacterales; family Enterobacteriaceae; genus Salmonella; species Salmonella diarizonae. Next base: position 236,016 of record NZ_VXJV01000006.1, on the reverse strand, counting down.
GCCATATGTGGGATCTTTTTTGCGGAGTGGGCGGATTCGGCCTGCACTGCGCGACGCCGCAGATGCAATTAACCGGTATTGAGATCGCGCCGGAGGCGATTGCCTGCGCGAAGCAATCTGCGGCCGAGCTGGGATTAACCCGCCTTCATTTCCAGGCGCTGGATTCCACCCAGTTCGCCACCGCACAAGGCGAAACGCCCGATCTGGTGTTGGTGAATCCTCCCCGCCGCGGCATTGGCAAGCCGTTGTGCGATTACCTTGCACAAATGGCACCGCGTTTTATCATTTATTCAAGCTGTAACGCAAAGACAATGGCGCAGGATATTCGCCATCTGCCGAACTACCGTATTCAACGTGTTCAGCTTTTCGATATGTTCCCCCATACCGCGCATTATGAAGTGTTAACATTGCTTTGCAGGCTGTAGCGCCAGAAGTTATGCATACAAAATATCTATACTAACTGTTTAATTATCCATAAATAATAATAACCATAATCGATCGATAAAAAACACCGATCGATCATGGTTATATATTGCTCTATTTTTGCAAATCAAATCACAAATAGTCACTTTGAATCTTTCAATGACTATTTTTGATTATTACAGTGCGTATAAGGCAAAATGAGATAAGGCGGTTTATCGAATAAATTTTAATAGCATCAGCGAAGCAATACGTAACGTCAGTAAAGGGGTCAATTATGACAACGAATAGGTACGCTTATGGAGGGCGTTCAGATGATGTTTGCCAAATTTATAGATGTTATTCAAACGTTTTTAACTGAACCTGCAATATTAATTGGGATATTAGTCGGTATTGGCTATACACTGGATAAAAAGACGCCTATAAAAATTATTACCGGTATGATCAGCGCGATGGTCGGTTTGATGATGGTGCTATTTGGCGGCTTTCAATTTTCAGCTACTTTTAAACCGGTTGCAGTGGCAGTAAGTAAGGCTTATGGCGTGCATGGATACTTAATGGATTCATACGCGATGAAAGCCGCGACGCAAATAGCTCTGGGTGATAATTTCGGTTATGTCGGATACGTTTTTGTACTGGCGTTTTTTACTAACCTGGTATTAGTTTTATTCGGGCGTTATACCGGTGCAAAAGGTATATTTCTTACCGGCAATACCGGGGTCTCTCATTCGCAAGCGGTACTGTGGTTAATCGTCTTCTGGCTGGGTTTCGGTTGGGTGCAATCAATTGTGATTGCCGGGATATTGACCGGGGTATTTTGGGCGTTTTCAACCACGCTCATTGTTAAGCCCATCGCCAAAGTGACCAATAACGCAGGTTTTACCATCGCGCATAACCAGATGCTGGGACTGTGGTTTTTCTCGAAATTCGCGCATAAATTCGGCGATCCGCAAAAGCATGATGCTGAAAACCTGAAACTTCCCGGTTGGTTAGCTATTTTTAACCACAATGTTACGGCAATCGCCATTGTGATGACGCTCTTCGTTGGTGGTTTTTTACTGGCGACAGGGATCGATAACGTACAGCTAATGGCGAAAGGCAAACCCTGGTATATCTATATTATCAATCTGGGCCTGCAATTCTCTATGTATATGGTCATCTTGCTGCAGGGCGTGCGGATGATGGTGGGTGAAATTAATGGCTCGTTTAAAGGATGGCAGGATCGCTTTATTCCTAACGCCATACCGGCTGTGGATGTTGCTGCCTTATTACCTTTCTCGCCGAACGCGGCCACTCTGGGATTCGTCTTTTGTACCTTCGGCACGATTTTTTCCATGGGCATTCTGCTGCTCACTCATAGCCCTATTATGGTATTGCCTGGTTTTGTTCCACTCTTCTTTTCCGGCGGTCCAATCGGCGTATTAGCCAACCGGATGGGGGGATATCGTTCCGTTATTATTTGTACTTTCTTGTTAGGAATTATTCAGACTTTCGGTACGGTATGGGCCATTCCTTTAAGCGGGCTGGCAAAAGAAGGTGTGGGCTGGACGGGAATATTTGACTGGGCAACTTTGTGGCCGGCGATTTGTGAATTACTGAAATTTATTGCTTCAACGTTCCATCTTGGTCCTTATTCCATTTAATTGATTCGGTTTATATAAAGGATTTTATTATGAAAGATTCTGTAAATATTTTATTCGTATGTGGTTATGGCGTAGGTAGTAGCGTAATGCTACAGACTGTTGTTAAAAAAGCGCTAGTAAAATATAACTTCTCTTTTGCTATGGAACATACGGCGGCAGGAGAGGTCGGTGGATTTACCGACTGGGCTGATATTTATGCAATTTCGAAAAAATTGCTTGATGTTGTCAGCCTCGATCCTAAACACGGACAATATCTCATTCCCATTGAAAATATCATGGATGGTGAATCAATAGGTAAACAGATTTACGACGTGGTAGAGAAAAATTTTCCGCACCTGCTCAACAAATGAGGGTGAGTCATGAAAGCGATTATTCTGCTGTTTGACAGTCTGAATAAAAACTATTTGCCGCCCTATGGCGATTTACTAACAAAAGCGCCTAATTTTCAACGTTTGGCGACACATGCCGCCACCTTTGACAATAGTTATGTCGGCAGTATGCCCTGCATGCCAGCCCGTCGGGAGCTGCACACCGGGCGCTATAATTTCCTGCATCGTGAGTGGGGGCCGCTGGAACCCTTTGATGATTCTATGCCGGAATTACTGAAAAAAGCGGGTATCTACACCCATCTTATCAGCGATCACTTGCATTACTGGGAAGATGGCGGCGGTAACTACCATAACCGCTATAGCTCCTGGGACGTAGTGCGCGGGCAGGAGGGCGACCACTGGAAGGCGAGCGTTGGCGAGCCGCCCATTCCGGAAGTGCTGCGCATCCCACAAAAACAAACCGGAGGCGGTGTTTCCGGGTTGTGGCGTCAAGACTGGGCAAATCGCGAATATATTCAGCAGGAAGCCGATTTTCCTCAGACAAAAGTTTTTGACGCCGGGTGCGATTTTATCCATAAAAATCATGCCGAAGATAATTGGTTATTGCAGGTTGAGACGTTCGATCCGCATGAACCGTTTTATACCACCGAGGAATATTTATCGCTCTATGACGATGAGTGGCAAGGCCCACACTATGACTGGCCGCGTGGCAAAGTCAGTGAAAGTGAGGAGGCGATTGCGCATATTCGCTGTCGTTATCGGGCCCTGGTTTCCATGTGCGACCGCAATCTGGGACGCATTCTTGATCTTATGGATGAACGCAATCTTTGGCGCGATACGATGCTGATTGTCGGTACCGATCACGGCTTCTTACTGGGAGAGCACGGCTGGTGGGCTAAAAATCAGATGCCCTATTATAACGAGGTGGCGAATAGCCCGCTGTTTATCTGGGACCCGCGCAGCGCGGTATGCGGAGCGCGACGGCAATCGTTGGTACAGATGATTGACTGGGCACCAACGCTACTGGATTATTTTCAGCAACCCATTCCCGCGGACGTTCAGGGACAAGCGTTGGCGAAAGTGATTGCCAGTAATGAATCCGTCAGGGAAGGCGCGCTGTTTGGCGTGTTTAGCGGGCATGTCAATGTTACCGACGGACGCTACGTTTACATGCGGGCCGCACAGCCGGGGCGTGAGCATGATATTGCGAACTACACGTTAATGCCGATCAAGATGAATGCGCGTTATGACGTGGATGAACTGGGAAAATTATCTTTGGCACCTCCGTTTAACTTTACTAAAGGGCTTCAGGTATTACGTATTCCGGCCAGGGAAAAATATAAAGGTGTGAATAGCTTTGGTCATCTCTTGTTTGATCTCAGAGACGATCCGCAGCAGCAACATCCCATTCGTGATGAGGCCATCGAAGCAAGGATGATCAACTTACTTATTCGCTTGATGAAAGAAAATGATGCCCCGGCGGAGCAGTATCGCCGTCTGGGTCTGGACATTGCCTAAGAACGTTACAACGTTGTAAGCCGGGTACGCGTCAGCGCCACCCGGCAGGTATTAGTGCGAATCGCCTGTTGATGCAGGCGATTGAGACTGATGACAAATTATAGAATGCCCGATGGTGCTGCGCTTATCAGGCCTGGATGATTTCCTGATTGCGACCCGTGGGCTGAATAAGGCATTTACGCTGTCATTTGGCAATACGATGGGCTAATAACATGCGTCTTACTGCGGGAACCACTGATCGCTGATTTTCTGATAAGTGCCGTCCGCTTTAATGGCCGTCAGCGCATTATTCAGTTTTTCCAGCAGCGCTTTATTGTCCGGACGCACCGCGATGCCAAGCCCGGTGCCGAAGTATTGCGGGTCAGTCACTTTCTCTGTTGCCGGACCCAGTTGCGGATTCGTTTTCAGCCACTCATTGACCACCGCGGTATCGCCAAAGACGCCGTCAATACGGCCATTTTTCAGGTCGATAATCGCATTCTGGTAGCTATCGTAGGCCACGGTTTTGACCTCCGGATGTTTATCCTGGAGATATTTCTGATGCGTGGTGCCGTTTTCCATACCGATACGCTTACCTTTTAGGTCGGCAAAGGTTTTATACGTCTCTTTTTTCGCAATCACCAGCGCGGAGTTTGCATAATAGGGGTTGCTAAAGGCGACCTGTTTGCTGCGCTCCGGGGTAATGTCCATTCCGGAAATTACCGCATCATATTTTCTGAATTTCAGCGCCGGGATAAGGCTATCGAAAGCATGATTGGTAAAAGTACATTCTGCCTGCATTTGTTTGCATAATGCGGTCGCCAGATCGATATCAAAGCCCACAATTTTATTGCTCGCATCCAGGGATTCAAACGGTGGATAGGTGGCGGAAACACCGAAATTGATTTTTTCAGCGGCGATGCTGCCAGTGGCAAAAGAGGCGAGTAATGCAGCCAGAACTAACTTTTTCATGATGTCACTCCCGTAATCTTATGATTATGCGCCGTATCTGCGGCATAGATTTACAATGCCATTATTTGAATTTATATGCAATATAAATGATTAAATATTTTATTGAGAATGAAAAAAGACGGACAGGTTAACCACTTGTCCGTCTGATTTATTCAATATTATGCATCGGAGACTTGATAATCGCAGCGCCATTAGACAATTGCCGGATGGCGGCGCGAACGTCTTATCCTGCCTGGTTAATTGCGCCGCTCAAACGCCAGGGCTTTACGCTCAATCAAACGCATCATCAGCGTCAATAGACCGTTGACGACCAGGTAAATTACGCCTGCCGCGCCAAATACCATCACATCGTAGGTGCGACCATAGAGCAATTGACTGTAACCCATGACTTCCATCAAGGTGATGGTATAGGCCAGCGAGGTACTTTTGAAGACCAGTACCACCTCATTAGAGTAAGAGGAGAGGGCGCGTTTAAACGCATAGGGCAACAAGATCGCCAGCGTATCTTTTTTACTCATCCCCAGCGCGCCGCAGGACTGCCACTGACCTTCCGGAATCGCGCGAATCGCGCCATAAAATAGCTGCGTGGTGTAAGCGGCGCTGTTTAGCGACAACGCGATCAGCGCGCATAGCCACGGTTCAGACAGTAGATGCCAGAGTATTGGATACTCTTGCAGCGTCGGGAATTGGCCGGGTCCGTAGTAGATCAGGAAAATTTGCACCAACAACGGCGTGCCGGTAAACAACGTGATATAGCCGCGCACCAGCCACACCACGAACGGCGTTTTTAGCGTCAGGATGATGGTAAAAACTAACGCCAGCACCAGAGCGACGGCAATAGAAGCCACGGTCAACGTCAGGCTGGTGTGTAGCCCTTTTAGCAGTTCAGGTAAATACTCAAGCATTAGTTCGGCCTCCGCTCAAAACGTGTCGCGCGCAGGTCTATGCGTTTGAGAATGTACTGACTGATCAGCGTAATGACCAGGTAAATAGCCGCCGCAATAATGTACCAGTTAAACGGTTCCTGGGTGCGGGTGGCAATACTTTTTGTCTGCAACATCAGATCGTTAACGCTGATAAGGCTGACCAGCGCCGTATCTTTTAGCAACACCAGCCACTGATTACCCAGCCCTGGCAGGGCGTGACGCCACATCTGCGGCATCACCAGACGGAAAAAAATTGCCGTCTTTGATAATCCCAGTGCCTGACCCGACTCCCACTGACCCGACGGAACGGCTTTCAACGCGCCGCGTAGCGTCTGCGACGCATAGGCCGCATACAGCAGGGACAACGCAATCACACCGCACAGGAAAGGACTGACATCAAAGTTCTCAATCTCCATTTGCACTGGGATCTGTGCAAAGCCGAGATGGAGGGTAAACCCGTCAGACAGCGTAAGCAGGAGCTGCGAGGAGCCGAAATAGATAAACAGCACCACCAGAATTTCCGGCAGGCCGCGCAAAATAGTAACCAGCGCGGAACCCATCCAGGCAATCGGGCGCCATTTTACGGACTCCCAGACGGCAAAGAACATGGCTAACGCGAGGCCAATGATCAGCGCGCAGACGGCAAGGCCGACGGTCATCCCGGCGGCGCTTGCTAAAGGAAAAAATTCGTTCATCAAAGATTACTTCTGGAACCATTTGTTATAGATGGTCTCGTAAGTCCCATCTTTCTTCACTTTTTCCAGCGCAGTATTGAATTTCTGCTGCAGCTCGGTATTGCCCTGGCGTACCGCGATACCCAGACCAGTGCCGAAATAATCTTTATCGGTGACTTTATCGCCGACCGGTGCCAGCTTAGGATTGGCTTTCAGCCATTCGGTCACGACCGCCGTGTCGCCGAAAACGGCGTCGATACGGCCATTTTGTAGATCCAGCTTCGCGTTCTGATAGCTGTCATACGGTACGGTGGTGATTTCCGGATGTTTATCCATGATGAATTTCTGGTGCGTCGTACCGTTCTGTACGCCGACTTTCTTACCTTTCAGTTGATCGACGCTGGTATATTTACCCTGCTGACCAATAAACAGCGCGGAGTTGTCGTAATATGGCGTAGTAAACAGCACCTGCTTTTCACGTTCCGGCGTGATATCCATTCCCGCCATTACAGCGTCGAAGCGGCGGAATTTCAGGCTGGGGATCAGGCTGTCGAACGCCTGATTGGTAAAGGTACAGGTGGCGTCGATCTCTTTACATAGCGCGTTGGCCAGGTCGACGTCAAAGCCGACAATCTTGTTATTAGCATCCATCGATTCGAACGGAGGATAGGATGCTTCGGTCGCAAAACGAATGGTCTGGGCTGCTGTAGCGGAAAGGCTAAAGCCTGCAATTAGCGCGGCAATCAGAACTTTTTTCATTGTCATTGTCCCGAATCTTAGTGAGAGAGATAGTTTTTGAATGCTTCGGTCTGAGGGTGGGCAAAGCAACCCGCATCACCGTGCTCGACGATGTGACCATTTTCCATATAAATCACACGACTGGCGGTCTTACGCGCCACTTCGACTTCATGCGTAACGATCACCTGAGTAATGTTCGTTTCTGCCAGTTCATGAATAATACTGACGATTTGAGCAGTAATTTCCGGGTCCAGCGCGGCGGTCGGTTCATCAAACAGCAGCACCTGCGGCTCCATCATCAGCGCGCGGGCAATCGCGACGCGCTGCTGCTGACCGCCGGAAAGGTGCAACGGATAACGATCGCTATATGGCTTCAGACGCAGACGCTCCAGCAGCTTTTCTGCGCGCGCCAGCGCCTGATCTTTTGTCAGACCCAGTACGCGGCAGGGCGCTTCAATCAGATTCTGCACAACGGTGAGATGCGGCCAAAGATTATATTGCTGAAAGACCATTCCAACATTTTGACGCAGCTCACGAATCGCCTTATCGGACGGCGTTTTCGTAAAGTCAAAATGGTTCCCGGCGATAGTCAGAGTGCCGGAGCGCGGCATCTCAAGCAGATTGAGTACACGCAGCAGCGAACTTTTACCCGCCCCGCTTGGGCCAAGCAACACCAGCGTTTCGCCTTCGGGGCAATCCAGCGTGATATCGAACAGCGCCTGATGCGCGCCGTAAAAGCAATTAATGCCGTTTAATTGAATACTCATTGACACTCGTATACTGGCAGTCTGATAGCTATTGAAGCCGCAGATAGTACCTTTGACAGAATAGTTATGCAATATTTATGCGTTAAAAGTTAAATATATCCCACATTCTTCCCTAAACATAGCACAAAATAGCAGGAGGGATAGACGGTAAGAAGAATTGTCGGCATTCCGTGCAGAATGCCAGACAATTTACGGGGGTTATGAGTGCAGAAGCGGGGAATACTGTCTGTTAACGGTTTTCTATCGACTGGCGTAGCGTACCGGCAGGGGCATGGACATTTCCGCCCAGATAGCGAACGTCGTCAATCACCCAGCATGAGCCTTCGTGAATCATAAGCACTTCATCTTGCCAGCTTTGATCGCCCTGTTTTAACGCCACCCGCAGAGGAATATTGCGCGCATCTCGGTTCGGAATGGTTGATGCGCTGGCGACGTTGGCGCTATCCGGCAGCGTAGCGCGGCTGGAGAACGGATCGCTGCTCATCAACTGACGGTGTTCCGTATCGCGGCTGGCGTCGGTCAACAATTTCGCCAGGTTATCGCTCAAGTAAGGGCGAAGCGCGGTGATATCGTTGCTGTGGTGTTGAATACGGTAGTCGTAAAATTGTTGAGCCACGCTGTCCGGGCCACCTTCTACACACGCGCCGATACGCGGGCCATTATCTTTGTAGGCGGGAGTGACGGTCGTACAGGCGCTAAGCAGAAGCGCGCACGGGATGAGCAAAGAGAGTTTAGAATAGCGCATGATGATTTCCTTATAGGCGATCGAGCAAAAACCGATCTACGATAATCAATTATATCCTTTCAATGATAGCGTATCAGCTTGATAATGCGTTTGAGATCGTGTGCTTAGCTAACCCGGGAGATTCACTATGCAGTTTTCAACTACCCCAACGCTGGAAGGACAAAGCATCGTAGAGTATTGCGGTGTGGTGACGGGCGAAGCCATTTTAGGCGCTAATATTTTCCGCGATTTTTTCGCCGGCATTCGGGATATCGTCGGCGGACGTTCCGGCGCGTATGAGAAAGAGCTGCGTAAAGCGCGTGAAATCGCTTTTCAGGAACTTGGCGAGCAGGCTAAAGCGTTGGGCGCCGATGCCGTTGTGGGCATTGATATTGATTACGAAACCGTCGGCAAGGATGGCAGTATGCTCATGGTCAGCGTCAGCGGAACGGCGGTGAAAACGCGCCGATGAAAGCGCTACTGTGGCTGGTCAGTCTCGCGTTGCTCCTAACGGGTTGCGCGAGCGAAAAAGGGATTATCGACAAAGGCGGATATCAGCTTGATACCCGACATCGGGCGCAGGCGGCTTATCCGCGCATTAAAGTCCTGGTTATTCACTATACGGCGGAAAACTTTGACGTTTCGCTGGCGACGTTAACGGGTCGCAACGTTAGTTCGCATTACCTGATTCCCGCGATCCCGCCATTATATGGCGGTAAACCGCGCATCTGGCAACTGGTGCCGGAACAGGATCAGGCCTGGCATGCGGGCGTCAGTTTCTGGCGAGGCGCCACGCGTCTCAATGATACGTCTATTGGCATTGAGCTGGAAAATCGCGGCTGGCGAATGTCCGGCGGGGTGAAATCTTTCGCGCCGTTTGAATCCGCGCAAATTCAGGCATTAATTCCGTTAGCGAAGGACATTATCGCGCGCTATGACATCAAGCCGCAGAACGTGGTGGCCCATGCGGATATCGCGCCGCAGCGTAAAGATGATCCCGGCCCGCGCTTCCCGTGGCGCGAGTTGGCGGCGCAGGGTATTGGCGCCTGGCCTGACGCCCAGCGTGTGGCGTTTTATCTGGCCGGACGCGCGCCGTATACGCCAGTCGATACCGCAACGATGCTTGCGTTACTCTCGCGCTATGGCTATGAAGTCAAAGCCGATATGACGGCGCGCGAGCAGCAACGGGTGATTATGGCGTTCCAGATGCACTTCCGTCCGGCGCAATGGAACGGTATCGCAGATGCCGAAACGCAGGCGATTGCCGAAGCATTACTGGAGAAGTACGGCCAGGATTAACGCGGTAAATTTCCGTGATCGCGCAGCCAGGCGGCGGTGCGCTCAATGCCTTCGTCCAGCGTGACGATGGGCTGGTAGCCCAGTTCGTCCTGCGCGCGAGTCGTATCGAGCGTAAAGTCAAAATTCAGTTTTGACACGCCATAATGCGTTAGCGGGGGCTCTTTGGCGGATTTTTTGCCGAAGCGCTCCATACTGCGGGCGATCATATCCAGCATCGGGTAAGGCACAGAGCGAATGCGGCAGTCGATAGTGAGTTCATCAATTAACTTTTGTACGATGCTGCGTAAGGTGCGATTTTCACCGTTAGTGATGTTATAAGCGCGGCCAGAAGGCAGATGATCGCAACCCGGCAGGCTGGCCAGCCACATGGCGTGGATCGCATTTTCATAATAGGTCATATCGACCAGCGCGCTGCCCCCGTGCGGTAATAAGACGCTACCGTAATGGTGCATCATATGCGCCAGACGCGGGATAAATACTTTATCGTGCGGGCCAAACAGGCTTTGCGGACGCAATACCGTAAAACGTGTTTGCGGATTGGCCTGCGCCAGCAGATTAATCACCTCTTCGCCGGCGGCTTTGCTGCGGGCGAACTCATTAGCAAACCGATGTGGACGGAAATCTTCTTTGATATCACGGTGATGGTGGTAATCAAAATAGAGCGAGGGAGAGGAGATATGAATAAAATTACGCACACCCCAGGCGACTGCCCATTCACCCAGACGGCGAGTGGCGCGAACATTCGCCAGATCGAAAGCTTGTTGGGTTCCCCAGGGCGAGGTAAAGCTGGAGCAGTGCCACAACGTGTCGATTCCGGCGAGCATCACCTTAGCCTGTGAGGAGACCAGTTCGGTTAAGTCCGCATGGACGAATTCCGCGCCCATTTTTTCAAGCAACTTACCCATCGCTTCATTGCGACCCGTCGCTCTGACGCTGATGCCTTTATTGCGCAAAAATTCAACCGCGTTTCGACCTAAGCCGCTGGTGGCGCCGGTAACCAGTACCTTCATATCAATCCACTGTGTTTAATAAACCGTCGTGCGCATTCTTCCGTGAATTACGTCTGTATGCAATGGGAAACATGAAAGAATACAGCAAGTTTTTCTCATTTTTCTGTGATTTGTTCTGCAAGTCTGGCAATACGCTTTGCCATTCCCCGGAAAATAAACAGGTGCGCCGGGATCATCAGTAGCCAGTAAATCAGGCCCGGCATTCCGTGTGGATGCCACCAGGCGCGCACGTCAATTTCGCGATAGCGGCCTTTATCGTGCAGCGTGAAGCTAAGCCGCCCCAGACCCGGCGCTTTCATGCCAAACAAGAGCGTGAGCTGTTTTTCTGGTTCGACAATGATCACTTTCCAGCTATCTACCGTATCGCCAGGCTTGAGAAAGGGATGCGACGGGCGGCCTTTCGCCAGTTTATGCCCCACCAGACGGTCCATCGCGGCGCGCGTCTTCCACAAAATATTGCCGAAAAAATAGCCCTCTTTGCCGCCCAGCCGGTTTACGACCTGCCACAGCGCCGATAGGCTGGCCGGAGTCTGCGCGGTAAAGCCCGCCTGCTTTGGAAAATAGCCGTATTCGGGACGCCAGCGGGCGAAGGCCAGCGCGTCGTAGCCCCAGTCGCTGGAGTTCACCAGTTTTTCTTCTTCTTTCAGCGTGCGGCGAACAGCGTCGTCAAAGGTGATAAGCGTTTGGGGGATCAACGTTTTTAACGCGGCGTCATCGGCCAGCAAATCGTGCCTTAGCCCCTGGATTAACGCTTTTGCGGTAGTCGGCGGCACGGAGGTAATGACGTTTAAAAACCAGACCGAAATCCAGCGGGTCGGAAAAGGAACCGGGATCAGCGGACGCCGTTTACCGCTGACCGCCATAAAACGTTCAAACTGCTGCTGATAGCTTAATACCTGCGGCCCGGCGGCTTCCAGAATGCGGTGCTCGCACGCGGGATGGTTCAGTAAGCCGACCAGGTAGTTGAGTAAATTTTCCAGGGCGATAGGCGTGGTGCGCGAACGCACCCAGCGTGGCGGCGTGAGTATTGGCAGGTTGTAAACCATGTCACGCATGACTTCGAAGGCGGCGGAGCCTGCACCGACGATGATCCCGGCGCGTAATTCCGTCACCGGTACGCCCGCGTCGCGCAGCGTGTCAGCCGTAAGCTGGCGGGCGCGCAGGTGATCGGATTGCTCATGCTCCGGTGCCTGCAATGAACTGAGGAAAATAAGTTGTTTAACCGGCATCTGGCGCAGCGCGTCGCGCACATTGAGCGCCGCCTGGCGCTCATGGGCGATAAAATCGCCGCCTTCCCCCATGCCGTGTACCAGATAGTAAACGGTATCAATGTCGCGAAGCAGCGCGGGTAAATTCTCCGGCCAGTGCAGATCGACCTTATGACAACTGACGTTGGCAAGGCGCTGTTTTTCCAGACGTTCGACGCGCCGCGCCGCTGCCCGCACCTGATACCCTTGCTGACTTAGCGCAAAGACCAGGTGCTGGCCGATATAGCCGCTGGCGCCGAGAACCAGAATGCGTTGCGCCACGTTGCTCTCCTTAGCGGGCTAAAAAGGCGCGCCAGTGGGCGACGACGTTGACAAGCTGCTCGCGAGAGACATCCAGATGCGTTACCAGACGCACAATCGGCGCGGCGTTAATCAGGATATTCCGTTCCCGCAAATAGTCGCCAAGCGCGGCGGCTTGTGCTTCGCCAACGCGAACAAATAGCATATTCGTTTCGTGGCGCATGACCTCCGCGCCCGCTTCGCGAAGCTGCTGCGCCAGCCAGGCGGCGTTATCATGATCCTCTTGCAGGCGCGTTACGTTATGCTTTAGCGCATACAGTCCGGCCGCTGCCAGAATCCCTGCCTGACGCATTCCGCCGCCGACCATTTTACGCCAGCGCGTCGCGCGTTTAATGTAGTCGCGGTTGCCGACCAGCAGCGAACCGACCGGCGTCCCGAGACCTTTTGACAGGCAGATGGTAAAAGAGTCGCAGTACTGCGTAATCTCTTTTAGCTCACAGCCGTAGGCGACCACCGCGTTAAAAATTCGGGCGCCGTCAACGTGCAGTGCCAGCCCACGTTCACGGGTAAACGTCCAGGCGTCTTTCAGATACGCACGCGGCAGCACTTTCCCATTATGCGTATTTTCCAGACTGAGCAAGCGCGTGCGCGCGAAGTGGATGTCATCCGCTTTAATCTTCGCCGCCACGGTCTCCAGCGGCAGCGTGCCGTCTGCGGCGGCATCGATGGGTTGCGGCTGAATGCTGCCGAGTACCGCAGCGCCGCCAGCTTCATAGAGATAATTATGCGCGCCCTGACCGACGATATACTCTTCGCCGCGTTCACAATGGCTAAGCAGAGCGACCAGATTGGCCTGGGTGCCGGTGGGTAAAAAAAGCGCCGCTTCTTTGCCGGAAAGGTCGGCAGCATAGTGCTGAAGGTCGTTAACGGTAGGGTCATCGCCGTATACGTCGTCCCCGACCGGGGCGGCCATCATAGCCTCAAGCATGGCGCGGCCCGGTCGGGTAACGGTATCACTGCGTAAATCAATCATGGCACATCCCTGGATTTTAAAAGGTGATGTGCACTGTTTTACCTTAGCCAGTTCGTTTTCGCCAGTTCGATCACTTCATCGCCGCGGCCGCTAATAATGGCGCGTAGCATGTACAGGCTAAATCCTTTAGCTTGTTCCAGTTTGATCTGTGGCGGGATCGCCAGCTCTTCTTTTGCCACGACCACGTCAACCAGTACCGGGCCGTCGATGGAAAACGCGCGCTGTAGCGCTCCGTCCACGTCTGCGGCTTTTTCCACGCGAATACCAGTAATGCCGCAGGCTTCGGCGATACGCGCGAAATTGGTGTCGTGCAGTTCCGTACCGTCGGTAAGGTAGCCGCCGGCTTTCATTTCCATCGCCACAAAGCCCAGCACGCTGTTATTAAAGACCACGATTTTTACCGGCAGCTTCATCTGTACCACCGAGAGAAAATCGCCCATCAGCATACTGAAGCCGCCATCGCCGCACATCGCGATAACCTGACGGCCAGGCGCGGTGGCCTGAGCGCCGAGCGCTTGCGGCATGGCGTTGGCCATTGACCCGTGGTTAAACGAGCCCAGCAGGCGGCGCTTGCCGTTCATTTTTAGATAGCGGGCCGCCCAGACGGTCGGCGTACCGACATCGCAGGTAAAAATGGCGTCGTCAGCGGCGAAATGGCTAATTTGTTGCGCCAGATATTGCGGGTGGATGGCTTTATCGCTGAGTTTGGCTAAGTCATCCAGCCCCTTACGGGCGTCCCGATAGTGCTCCAGAGCTTTATCGAGGAATTTACGATCGCTTTTTTCTTCCACCAGCGGCAGCAGAGTGTGAAGCGTGGCTTTAATATCGCCCACCAGCGCCATGTCGACTTTGCTATGGGCGCCAATACTGCCTGGGTTGATGTCAATCTGAATGATTTTGGCATCGCTCGGATAAAAGGCGCGATAGGGAAACTGGGTGCCGAGCAGGATGAGCGTATCGGCGTTCATCATGGTGTGGAAGCCAGAAGAGAAGCCAATCAGGCCCGTCATTCCCACATCATAAGGGTTATCATACTCAACGTACTCTTTGCCACGCAGGGCATGAATGATTGGCGCTTTTAGTTTTGCCGCAAACTCGACCAACTCCTCATGCGCGCCCGCGCAGCCGCTACCGCACATCAATGCGATATTGCTGGAGTAGCGCAGCAGTTGCGCCAGTTTTTTCAGCTCTTCCTCCGCCGGCGTGACGAGGGGGTGCGGGGCATGATACCAGTGGGTGACGGCGTTTTCAGGCGCGGGTTTTAGCGCCACGTCGCCCGGAAGTACCACCACGGAGACGCCGCGGTTTAGCACCGCTTTGCGCATGGCGATGGCGAGTACCTGCGGGATCTGCTCCGGGCTGGAAACCAACTCGCAATAGTGGCTGCATTCACGGAACAACTCCTGCGGGTGGGTCTCCTGGAAATAACCACTGCCGATTTCACTGGACGGAATATGGGCGGCGATCGCCAGAACAGGGACGTGGTTACGGTGGCAGTCAAACAGGCCATTGATCAGGTGCAGGTTGCCGGGGCCGCATGAGCCGGCGCATACCGCCAGCTCGCCGGTAAGCTGCGCTTCCGCGCCGGCGGCGAAAGCGGCGACCTCTTCGTGGCGGGTTGGCATCCATTCAATGGTTCCCATACGATTAAGACTATCGCTCAGGCCGTTCAGGGAGTCGCCAGTGACGCCCCAGATTCGTTTTATGCCAGCCTGTTCCAGCGTTTTGGCGATAAAAGCGGCAACGGTTTGTTTCATGGTTTTCCATCTCCTTAAATGTGATAACGGTTACAAGTTTAGTTGAAGATGGCGATGACGTTTTTCTTTGGCGGAGAGAGAGGAGCGAAAGGATGAAGCGAGCGGCAAATCGCCCGGTGGCGCTAACGCTTACCGGGCCTATGATGGAACGTTTACCGATTATGCGAGAACAAGATCGCCCTGCGGATGGCAGGAGCAGGCCAGTACGTAACCTTCGGCGATCTCCGCCTCGCTCAGCGTCATGGTGCTGCTCACCGTATAGTCGCCGGAAACGACTTTGGTTTTACAGCAGCCGCAAACGCCTGCCCGGCAGGCAGCGGCAACCGGTACTTTATTACTCTCCAGCGCCTCCAACAGCGTAGTACCGACCGGGGCATAAAATTCCTGCGCTGGCTGTAGTTTGGTGAATTTCAGGCCGCTGGTTGCTGTTTCCGCCACCGGAGTGAAGAACTTCTCTTTAAAGAAGCGCGTTAGGCCAAGTGCTTTCACTTCCTGTTCGACGAAATCCATATAGGGCGCCGGGCCGCAGGTCATGATGGTGCGCGACGCCAAATCCGGTACGCGCTGTAACAATTCCGTGGTCAGACGGCCCGCAACAAAACCTTCCGTGGCATGATTTTCCGCCACTAGCGTGACCGGGTACTGCCGCCACTCGTCGGCGAAAATCACATCTTCCGGCGAGCGGACGTTAAAAATGACCTGTACGTCGGCCTGCGGGCGGTATTTCGCCAGCCAGCGACGCATCGACATGATTGGCGTCACGCCACAACCGGCGGCGAGTAGCAGAAACTTATCTTCTGTTTTATCGTCACAGGTAAAATCGCCCATTGCATCAGACAGCCAGATGTAATCACCGCGCTTGATGTCATGGGTCAACCACTGTGAACCCGTGCCATCTTTAATCCGACGAACGGTCAGCGTAATATATTCACTGACGCCCGGCGTAGATGAAAGGGTGTAGGCGCGCAGCGTTTCCGCTGAGTTACGTACGCTCACCAGCGCATACTGCCCGGCGCGGTAAGGGTAGTAGTCATGGCATAATAGCGCAATCGTCCATACATCTGGTGTCTCCTGGCGGATGTGATGCACCTGCATTCGCCAGGGACATTGTGAGGCTGGCATCGTCATCATTGACCTCCTTACGCGCTCAGCAATTGCTTCATGTCTTCTTCAACGGTGGTCACGGAACGCAGACCGAACTTCTCGTTGAGGATAGCCAGCAGATCCGGCGTGAAGAAGCCCGGCGCGGTCGGACCGGTGACAATATTTTTCACGCCTAATGACAGCAGCGTCAGCAGAATAACGATCGCTTTCTGCTCAAACCATGAGAGCACCAGTGATAGCGGCAGATCGTTTACGCCGCAGCCCAGTTTTTCCGCCAGCGTCACCGCCAGGATAATCGCGGAGTAAGCATCGTTACACTGACCGGCATCGACCAAACGCGGCAGCCCTTCGATGTCGCCAAACTCCAGTTTGTTGAAACGGTATTTACCGCACGCCAGAGTCAGGATCAGGCAGTCATCCGGTACGCTGGTGGCGAAATCGGTAAAGTAGTTGCGCTCGCCGCGCGCGCCGTCACAGCCGCCGACCAGAAAGATGTGGTGCAGTTTTTTACGACTGACCAGATCGATCAGCGTATCGGCAGCGCCGAGCAGGGTCTGACGGCCAAAACCGACGGTGATGAGATGCGGGATTTCGCTATACGGGAAGCCCGCCATCTGCTGCGCCTGGGCGATTACCGGCCCGAAGTCGTCGCCTTCAAGATGGCTAACGCCCGGCCAGCCGACGATGCTACGGGTCCAGATACGGTCGTCATAGCTGCCCACGGTCGGGTCGATAATGCAGTTCGAGGTCATCACGATTGGGCCAGGGAAGCGGGCGAACTCGACCTGCTGATTCTGCCAGCCGCTGCCGTAGTTACCGATCAGATGCTTGAATTTACGCAATTCCGGATAGCCATGTGCGGGCAGCATTTCACCGTGAGTATAGACGTTAACGCCGGTGCCTTCGGTCTGCTCCAGCAGGTTGTAGAGATCTTTCAGATCGTGACCGGAGATCAGAATGCACTTGCCTTCAGTCGCTTTGACGTTGACCTGAGTCGGCGTCGGGTGTCCATATTTGCTGGTTTCACCGGCATCCAGAATGCTCATCACTTTAAAGTTCATCTGACCGATTTCCATTGCGCACTCCAGCAGCGCGTTCATGTCGGCAGGCCAGGTGCCTAGCCAGGCCATGATTTTGTGGTACTGGGTGTAGATATCGTTGTCTGACTTCCCAAGAACGTGCGCGTGCTCCATGTAAGCCGCCGCGCCTTTCAGACCGTACAGGCACAGCAGACGCAGGCCGAGGATGTTCTCGCCAATGGCGGCTTTATCTTTATTCGGGGTAAATTCTACCGCCTGACGTTGCAGCTCGCCCAGATCGTCGCTAACCAGTTGCAGATTAGCCATCGGATTGTCGCAATACGCATTGGCATCCACGCTCAGGCACTGGGCTTTCAATGCTTCACGCATGGCGATAGCGTCACGGGCGTAGCCGGCGATACGCGGAGAGTCGAAGTTAACGTTGGTCAGCGTGGAGAAAAACGCGCGCGGTGCAAAGCTATCAACGTCGTGATTAATGATGCCATATTCACGGGCTTTCGCCGCCCAGGCAGACAAACCCTGCAAGGCCGCAATCAGCAGATCCTGCAGATCGGACGTTTCAGCCGTTTTACCGCACATTCCCTGCGCGTAGGAGCAGCCGTTTCCGGCTGGCGTACGGATGGTTTGTTCACATTGCACACAAAACATGGTCACACCCTTTAAAGTTATATTTAATATACATGTTTAAGGTTATGCCTGTGAACAAAGGGATAAAAGGGATTTCTGCCATAATTTGCAGGGAGATTGATTTAGCGCAATTTTGGCGGTAGATGCCTACCGCCAGAGAGGTATCAGGCCGAGAAGAACGCCATTAAGAGTGGTACCAGCAGGCTGAGGATAAAGCCATGAACGATGGCCGCCGGAACAATCTCTACGCCGCCGGAGCGCTGTAATACCGGCAACGTAAAGTCCATTGAGGTTGCTCCGCACAGGCCCAACGCCGTTGAACGGCTGCGGCGAACCAGACCGGGAATAAGCATAATGGCCAAAAGTTCGCGGGCCAGATCGTTAAAAAATGCCGCGCTACCAATAACCGGTCCAAACGACTCCGTCAGCAAAATACCGGAAAGAGAGTACCAGCCGAAACCTGACGCCATCGCCAGAGCGGTTTTTAGCGGTAAGTCGAGGATAAACGCATTAATCACGCCGCCCAGTAATGAACTTGCCACGACAACGACCGCGACAATCATTCCCCGGCGGTTAAGCACAATTTGCTTTAAGGTCATGCCGCTATTTCGTAGCTGAATCCCCACCAGGAACAATAAAAAGATCAGCGTATATTCACTGGCTTCCGTGGCGTGTTGTAAAACAGAGAGTCCGCTCAGGCCGATAACAAATCCCAATACCACCACGCCGCACAGTTGCAGCGACTCCAGCGCCATGGCAATACGCGAAGGCAGTTTTTCCTGCTGATGATGGTGACGCCACGGGAGGGTACGATCCAGCCAGAATAATGCGGCGATATTGCACAATAAAATGATGGTAATACTGACGGCGGAATAATGAAAAATCGCGACCAGATTACTGGCGAGGTTATCCAAAAACGCCAGGCTTATTCCCATAAAAAAGAGAATAAGGTACACGATCCAGCTCAGTAGTCGATTAATGAGTTGTAATGCGGCTTTATGTCGCAGTGGAATGAGATAGCCCACAATCAGTGGAACCAGAATGATTAAAAGTCCTGAAAACATGAACAGCCGGGCCCTTTTTTATTGTTTGAGTAGCGTACATGACACTACCGAATTCCAGACTATCAGTAAAGCGACACCGTCAGCCGTACATTTATCAGACAGTTGCCCCGGGCAAAGGGGGGAATATCACGCCAGGCGGAAGCATTTGCCGTTATACTGCGGTGAGTTTAATGGAGTGGTGACGCTTTTCTGGAGGAAGTATGATTCTCGAACGCGTTGAAATAGTAGGATTTCGCGGTATCAACCGGCTGTCGTTGATGCTGGAGCAAAACAACGTGCTGATTGGGGAGAACGCCTGGGGCAAATCCAGCCTGCTGGATGCGCTGACTCTGTTACTGTCTCCGGAACTCGATCTCTACCATTTTGTCCGTGAGGATTTCTGGTTTCCGCCTGGCGACATAAAAGGACGCGAGCATCACCTGCATATTATTCTGACTTTTCGCGAAACGCAGCCAGGGCGGCATCGGGTACGTCGTTATCGGGCGCTGGAAGCATGCTGGTCGCCTTGCCAGGATGATTTTCATCGTATTTTTTATCGGCTTGAGGGCGAATGCGGCGCCGATGGCAGCGTGATGACGCTGCGCAGTTTTCTCAATAGCGATGGGCAGCCATTGCCGGTTGAAAATATTAACAATCAGGTACGCCACCTGGTTCGTCTGATGCCAGTGCTACGCTTGCGCGATGCGCGTTTTATGCGACGTATTCGCAACGGTACGGTGCCCAATGTGCCGGATGTTGAAGTCACGGCCCGGCAACTGGATTTTCTGGCGCGTGAGCTGGCGACCCGGCCGCAAAATTTAACCGATGGACAGATTCGTCAGGGACTGTCCGCGATGGTGCAACTGCTTGAACACTATTTTTCAGAGCAGGGCGCAGGACAGGCCCGTCACCGACTCATGCGCCGGCGTTCGCAAAATGAACAGCGTAGCTGGCGCTATCTGGATATTATTAATCGGATGATCGACAAACCGGGCAGCCGGTCGCATCGGGTGATCCTGCTGGGGCTTTTCTCCACGTTGTTACAGGCGAAGGGGACACTGCGGTTACATAAAGACGCGCGACCGTTATTGCTGGTGGAAGATCCGGAAACCCGTTTACATCCCATTATGCTCTCGGTCGCCTGGCAATTGCTCAATCTGTTACCGCTACAGCGGATAGCGACAACCAACTCAGGCGAACTGCTCTCGCTAACGCCGGTGGAGCATGTCGTACGGCTGGTGCGCGAGTCTTCCCGTGTCGCCGCCTGGCGCCTGGGCCCGGGGGGATTAAGCGCAGAAGATGGACGGCGCATCGCCTTTCATATCCGCTTTAATCGCGCGTCGTCGCTGTTTGCGCGTTGCTGGCTGCTGGTGGAAGGCGAGACGGAGACCTGGGTTATTAATGAGCTGGCGCGCCAGTGTGGACATCATTTTGATGCGGAAGGCATTAAAGTCATTGAGTTTGCTCAGTCCGGTCTGAAACCGCTGGTGAAGTTTGCTCGTCGTATGGGAATCGAGTGGCATGTCCTGGTGGATGGCGACGAAGCGGGGAAAAAATATGCCGCGACGGTCCGCAGCCTGCTCAATAACGATCGGGAAGAAGAGCGCGAGCATCTCACCGCGCTGCCTGCACTGGATATGGAGCATTTTATGTACCGCCAGGGCTTTGCCGATGTTTTTCACCGGGTTGCGCAGCTACCGCCTAATGTGCCGATGAATACCCGAAAAATTATCACTAAAGCTATCCATCGCTCGTCAAAGCCGGATTTGGCGATTGAAGTCGCGATGGAAGCCGGGCGGCGGGGAATTGACGCCGTGCCGCCGCTGTTCAAAAAGATGTTTTCGCGCGTGGTTTGGCTGGCGCGAGGCCGGGCGGATTAGCGTTTGAATATGGCCGGAACCTGTTCGACGATACTATCGAGTAAAGCATAGCGACGACGATACTCGGCCCGTTTTTTACTGGCGATCTCCGCTTCGCTTTTTCGGGCGATCGCCAGCGGTAGTGCATAGTAATTCCCTTTAATCCGTTCACCGCCTAACGATTCCCAAAACGCGTCATAGTCGGCATGCATTTGCGTCTTTTTATCCATGTATCGCCAGCTACGGTAAACGTGCGCATCGTTACTCACGGCTATAATCTGCTCTGCCTGAAAGACTTGCGCAAACTGACAGAGAGCCTCCATCACGATGCGTTTAGGAAAAAGACCATGGCAGGCTTTGGTCGCCTGCTGGATAACATCGTGAGGGACGTCGTTTGCCGCGCCCTGTAATCCGCCGATAAATAGTGTGCGTTGTTGATTAAAGCGACACAGGGTAAATGTGATCTCTGCCAGAATACGTAACTGTGCGTCGCGAACAACAATGGTGCTTTCACCTTCTTTATCCAGTGAGACCAGACTGACTAAATCAAGTTGAAACAACTCGCCGGTTTTAGTTTCAAATTTAGCAAGATTCAGGCCATACTGACTTAAATAGCTAACTTGTTGTTCCCGCGATAAAAGCTGGCGCATCTGTTGATAATGAAAACACAGAGCATCTAAGGCGAAATCGCGTTTAATATTTACAGCCATATAAGGACGATGTAGCCGAATAGGCAAACGCGGCTGACGAGCAAGTAAAGTATTTAACTCCGGCCACTGGGTAAGATTCGTCAGTAATTGGCTGGTCGCACGCGGCATGACTAATGAGCGGATTAAAAACTTGCGACGAAAGCTGGCTTTACGCCAGAATTTTCCTGGCTGTAATTGCCCGCGCGTCAGACGAATAAATAATTGTAAAGGAGAGATGTAATCTGAAGTGTACCAGGTATTATCTGTAAGCTGTGTCATGATCGTAATCCGCGACATAAGATTGTCGAGATTGAACCACAGGAAACATTAACCAATCGTCAATACGGCCGGCGTTATCTTTATTACGTTAGGTTTGTTTAGATTCGGTTTACTTTCTGGTTAAAATTTTGCCGTCAGGATTTCTATGCGTGCTAAGGGAAAGAAATTTAAAAAGCGTTATCTGGTCATTATTTTAATTCTTTTAGTAGGGGGGATAGCTGGCTGGCGAATGCTAAATGCGCCGCTGCCAACTTATCAGACATTAATCGTGCGGCCAGGCGATCTTGAACAGAGTGTACTGGCGACTGGAAAACTGGACGCGTTGCGTAAAGTGGATGTCGGCGCGCAGGTGAGCGGCCAGTTGAAAACGCTGCTGGTCTCTATTGGCGATAACGTTAAAAAGGATCAGCTACTCGGCGTGATTGATCCCGAGCAGGCGGAGAACCAGATAAAAGAGGTCGAGGCCACCCTGATGGAGCTGAACGCGGAGCGTCAGCAGGCGGCCGCTGAGTTAAAACTGGCGCGGGTTACGCTGACGCGCCAGCAGCAGTTAGCTAAGACTCAGGCGGTATCGCAACAGGATCTGGATACCGCCGCGACGGAGATGGCGGTTAAACAGGCGCGTATTGGCACCATTGATGCCCAGATCAAACGTAATCGGGCCTCTTTGGACACCGCGAAAACCAACCTGGAATATACCCGTATTGTTGCCCCGATGGCGGGGGAAGTGACGCAAATCACTACCCTGCAAGGACAAACGGTGATTGCAGCTCAGCAGGCGCCTAATATTCTGACGCTGGCGGATATGAGCACCATGTTGGTAAAAGCGCAGGTCTCAGAAGCGGACGTGATCCACCTTCGAGCGGGGCAGAAAGCATGGTTCACCATTGCAGGCGATCCGCAAACGCGCTATGAAGGCGTTTTAAAAGATATTCTGCCGACGCCGGAAAAGATCAACGACGCTATTTTTTATTACGCCCGGTTTGAAGTCCCGAACCCCAAAAGAATTTTGCGTCTTGATATGACCGCGCAGGTTTATATTCAACTCATGGATGTAAAAAATGTGCTGATTATTCCCCTCGCCGCGCTTGGCGAACCGGTGGGCGACAATCGTTATAAAGTGGCGCTGTTGCGTAACGGCGAAAAACGTGAGCGTGAAGTCGTCATTGGCGAGCGTAATGATACAGACGTAGAAGTGGTTAAAGGTCTGGAAGCGGGCGATGAAGTGATCATCGGCGAGGACAGGCCGGGAGCGACGCCATGACGGCATTGCTTGAACTGTGCAATGTGAGCCGCAGCTACCCCTCCGGAGAAGAGCAGGTGGCGGTGTTGAAAGATATCTCCCTGCAAATCCACGCCGGGGAGATGGTGGCGATTGTCGGCGTTTCCGGTTCTGGAAAATCAACGCTGATGAATATCCTTGGGTGCCTGGATAAACCGACCAGCGGCACTTATCGGGTGGCGGGGCAGGACGTCTCGACTCTGGACCCGGACGCGCTGGCGCAGCTGCGGCGTGAGCATTTTGGCTTTATCTTTCAGCGCTACCATCTGTTGTCGCATTTAACGGCGGCGCAAAACGTTGAAATCCCTGCCGTCTACGCTGGCATTGAATGCAAAAAACGACAGGCACGCGCCAGGGAGTTGCTCCAGCGATTGGGACTAAGCGATCGCGTCGATTATCATCCTTCGCAGCTTTCTGGTGGACAGCAGCAGCGTGTCAGTATTGCCCGCGCGCTGATGAACGGCGGACAAGTGATTCTGGCGGATGAGCCGACCGGCGCGCTGGATAGTCACTCCGGCGAAGAGGTGATGGCGATTTTGCACCAACTGCGCGATCGCGGACATACGGTGATCATTGTGACGCATGATCCGCTGGTTGCCGCCCAGGCTGAGCGCGTTATTGAAATTCACGATGGCAAGATTGTCCATAACCCGCTCGCGCAGGAAAAGAAACGCGAACAAGGCGTTACCACTGCCGCGGTTAATATGGCTTCCGGCTGGCGTCAATTTGCCAGCAGCTTTCGCGAAGCGCTGGCGATGGCGTGGTTAGCAATGGCTGCTAATAAAATGCGTACTTTACTTACCATGCTGGGAATTATTATCGGTATTGCGTCGGTGGTGTCGATTGTGGTGGTCGGCGACGCCGCAAAACAGATGGTGCTGGCGGATATCCGCGCAATGGGCACTAACACGATTGATATTCATCCGGGCAAAGATTTCGGTGACGACAACCCACAGTATCGCCAGGTGCTGAAATATGATGATCTGGTCGCTATTCAGAAACAGCCGTGGGTTAACTCTGCGACGCCCAGCGTTTCAAAGAGCTTACGTCTTCGCTATGGCAATATTGATATTGCCGTAAATGCTAATGGCGTTAGTGGCGATTATTTTAACGTTTACGGCATGTCCTTTAGCGAGGGGAATACCTTCAATACGGTACAGCAACGGGATCGCGCGCAGGTGGTGGTGCTGGATGCCAACACGCGACGCCAGCTATTTCCAAATAAAGCGAATGTCGTAGGGGAAGTGGTGCTGGTGGGTAATATGCCGGTTATTGTTATTGGCGTGGCGAAAGAGAAACAGTCCATGTACGGCAATAGCAATCTGTTGCAAGTTTGGTTGCCCTACAGCACGATGTCAGATCGCATAATGGGTCAGTCATGGCTTAATTCGATCACCGTTCGTGTGAAGGATGGCGTTAATAGCGATCTGGCTGAACAGCAGCTTACCCGCCTGCTCACATTACGTCACGGTAAAAAAGACTTCTTCACCTGGAATATGGACAGCGTCCTGAAAACTGCTGAAAAAACCACCTATACTCTTCAGTTATTTCTGACGCTGGTGGCCGTCATTTCGCTGGTTGTCGGCGGCATCGGCGTTATGAATATTATGCTGGTTTCCGTCACCGAGCGAACGCGTGAAATCGGCATCCGTATGGCGGTAGGCGCACGCGCCAGCGATGTGCTACAGCAGTTTCTTATTGAAGCGGTGCTGGTCTGTCTGGTTGGCGGGGCGCTGGGGATTAGCGTGTCGATGTTAATCGCATTTATGCTACAGTTTTTCCTGCCCGGCTGGGAGATCGGTTTTTCACTGACTGCGCTGGCGAGCGCGTTTTTATGTTCGACGTTTACTGGGATACTGTTTGGCTGGCTACCGGCGAGAAACGCGGCGCGACTGGACCCGGTGGATGCGCTGGCAAGGGAGTAATCTTGCTGACGTCATTTGTAGGTCTGACAAGACGCAATAGCGTCACCTTCAGGCAATGGCGTTATCAGCCAGAAATAAAAATGCCAGCCGATCGGGCTGGCATTTTGCCTCCTGGATGTACACAATGAGACAGAGGAGCTATGCAACGGCCTCTGCTTCGATGGGCACGATGACGCTGGCGTGATTGCCTTTTGGCCCCTGGTGTACATCAAACCGGACAGACTGCCCGGCTTTAAGCGTTCTGTAACCATCCATCTGAATGGTGGAGTAATGGGCGAAAATATCCTCGCCGCCGCCTTCAGGGCAGATGAAACCAAACCCTTTGGCATTGTTGAACCACTTTACAGTACCCGTTTCCATGCTTCGACATCCTTCGTAAATCTTATATAAGTAAGATGGAATGAACCGGTGACGGAGTGGGGGCTGTTCAAAACCTCACCAACTCTCGACAGTACAATTTAGAGAAATCAGGCGAGGCGTCAAGCATCAGGCAGGGGGAAACGGGTAAAAATGAATCAAAAATTTGAAGCAGTTAACGCTATTGCCGGGAATGTGACAGAGGTCGCGGATGGTACTGATAGATGTTAGTTATCTATCAATTGAGGTAGATTGATTGTGTGCATAGACTCTGGTCAGCGGCAGATTTTCCTGCCGGCAACCGTAACCGATAATGACGACTGACAATGGGTAAGACGAACGATTGGCTGGATTTTGACCAGTTGGTGGAAGATAACGTGCGCGACGCGCTGAAACCACCATCTATGTATAAAGTGATATTAGTCAATGATGATTACACTCCGATGGAGTTTGTTATTGACGTGTTACAAAAATTCTTTTCTTATGATGTAGAACGTGCAACGCAATTGATGCTTGCAGTTCACTATCAAGGCAAAGCCATCTGTGGCGTGTTTACCGCCGAAGTGGCGGAAACCAAAGTGGCGATGGTGAACAAGTATGCAAGGGAGAACGAGCATCCGTTGCTGTGTACGCTGGAAAAAGCCTGAATGCAGGTATAAAAATTGGGGGAGGTGCCTATGCTCAATCAAGAACTGGAACTCAGTTTAAACATGGCTTTCGCCAGAGCGCGCGAGCACCGTCATGAGTTTATGACCGTCGAGCATCTGTTGCTGGCGCTACTCAGCAACCCATCGGCTCGCGAAGCGCTGGAAGCATGCTCCGTGGATCTGGTGGCGCTCCGTCAGGAACTCGAAGCCTTCATTGAACAAACCACACCCGTACTGCCTGCCAGTGAAGAAGAGCGTGATACGCAGCCGACGTTAAGTTTCCAGCGTGTCCTGCAACGCGCTGTCTTCCATGTTCAGTCTTCCGGGCGCAGTGAAGTGACTGGCGCGAATGTGCTGGTGGCTATCTTTAGCGAACAGGAATCACAGGCGGCTTATCTGCTGCGTAAGCATGAAGTGAGCCGTCTGGATGTCGTGAACTTTATTTCTCACGGGACGCGAAAAGACGAACCGAGCCAATCTTCCGATCTCGGCAATCAGCCAACTAGCGACGAACAAGCTGGCGGGGAGGAACGTATGGAAAACTTCACGACGAATCTTAACCAACTTGCTCGCGTGGGCGGCATCGATCCGCTGATTGGTCGTGAAAAAGAACTGGAACGCGCGATCCAGGTATTGTGTCGTCGCCGTAAAAATAACCCGTTGCTGGTGGGGGAATCCGGCGTCGGCAAAACGGCGATTGCCGAAGGACTGGCCTGGCGTATAGTACAGGGTGATGTGCCGGAAGTGATGGCCGATTGCACCCTATACTCGCTGGATATCGGTTCGCTGCTGGCGGGCACCAAATATCGCGGCGATTTTGAAAAACGGTTTAAGGCGTTGCTGAAACAGCTTGAGCAGGATACCAACAGCATCCTGTTTATCGATGAAATCCATACCATTATCGGCGCGGGCGCGGCGTCTGGCGGACAGGTGGATGCGGCAAATCTGATTAAACCGCTGCTCTCCAGCGGCAAGATCCGGGTGATCGGCTCAACAACCTATCAGGAATTCAGCAATATCTTTGAGAAAGACCGCGCATTAGCGCGCCGTTTCCAGAAAATTGATATTACCGAGCCTTCGGTGGAAGAGACGGTGCAAATTATCAACGGCTTGAAACCTAAGTACGAAGCGCACCACGACGTGCGTTATACCGCGAAAGCGGTGCGTGCTGCGGTTGAGCTGGCGGTAAAATATATCAATGACCGGCATCTGCCGGATAAAGCCATTGACGTGATTGACGAAGCGGGCGCTCGGGCGCGTCTGATGCCGGTGAGCAAACGTAAGAAAACGGTCAACGTGGCGGATATTGAGTCCGTAGTGGCGCGAATTGCGCGAATTCCTGAAAAGAGCGTCTCGCAGAGCGATCGCGATACGCTGAAGAATCTGGGCGATCGACTGAAAATGCTGGTTTTCGGCCAGGATAACGCGATTGAGGCGTTGACCGAAGCTATTAAGATGAGTCGTGCGGGGCTGGGCCATGAGCATAAACCTGTCGGCTCGTTCTTGTTCGCCGGGCCAACTGGCGTAGGGAAAACCGAAGTTACGGTACAGCTTTCAAAAGCGCTGGGTATTGAGCTGCTGCGTTTCGATATGTCCGAATATATGGAACGTCATACGGTGAGCCGTCTGATCGGCGCGCCTCCGGGATACGTCGGTTTCGACCAGGGCGGGCTGCTGACGGATGCAGTGATTAAGCATCCTCATGCGGTGCTACTGCTGGATGAGATCGAAAAAGCACACCCGGATGTCTTTAACCTGCTGCTACAAGTGATGGATAACGGTACGCTGACCGATAACAACGGCCGTAAGGCGGATTTCCGTAACGTGGTGCTGGTGATGACCACCAACGCCGGCGTGCGAGAAACCGAACGTAAATCTATTGGTCTTATTCATCAGGACAACAGTACCGATGCGATGGGTGAGATCAAGAAAGTGTTTACGCCGGAGTTCCGTAACCGTCTCGACAACATTATTTGGTTCGATCATCTGTCTGGCGAGGTGATTCATCAGGTTGTCGATAAGTTTATCGTCGAGTTGCAGGCTCAGTTGGATCAGAAAGGCGTCTCCCTGGAAGTTAGTCAGGAAGCGCGCGACTGGCTGGCGGAAAAGGGCTATGACCGGGCGATGGGCGCACGACCAATGGCGCGTGTGATTCAGGATAACCTGAAAAAACCACTGGCCAATGAGTTGCTGTTTGGATCGCTGGTTGACGGCGGACAGGTCACCGTCGCGCTGGATAAAGAGAAAAATGCGTTGACGTATGGCTTTCAGAGTGCGCAAAAGCATAAGCCGGAAGCCGCGCATTAATCTTCGTTTCACTGTCGTACAAACCGGGCCTTAGCGCCCGGTTTTTTTACGCCGGATAATAGTATTCATGTCTGATGGCGCTGTGCTCGCGGTAGGCCGGATAAGACGCCTGTGCCGCCATCCGGCAATGATGGGGCAATATACGAAAAAAAAGCCCGTACTTTCGTACGAGCTCTTTCTTTAAGATGGCGGTGAGGGGGGGATTGACTCGCTGCGCTCGCCCTGCGGGCAGACTCCTCGCAGGCTCGTCGTCTGTCCAACTGGCTGCGCCAGTTGTCGAACCCCGGTCGGGTGTTCTCATCCCCCCTGTAGGGTGGCTTTATGTGAAAAAAAAGCCCGTACTTTCGTACGAGCTCTTTCTTTAATATGGCGGTGAGGGGGGGATTCGAACCCCCGATACGTTGCCGTATACACACTTTCCAGGCGTGCTCCTTCAGCCACTCGGACACCTCACCATATTGTATTGCTGCCTGACCGCTTGGGGGCAACGGGGCGCTACTATAGGGAGTTGCGCTAAAACGGTCAAGCAGAATTTACATATTCACTGTCGTTTGCTCATGCAATAGACATAATCCCCGCCCAAACTGGCGCGGGGAGGCAAATTAGCGCTGTGAATCCAACATCTCGTTGTTTTTCACCACATCCTGCGCTTTGCTGTAGCTTTCGATCAGCAGTTGATATGCCGGGAATACCTGAGTATAAACGTCGGCCCACGCGGCGGCGTCTTCACGGTTCCAGGTGCCTTGCAGCTCAGAGGCGACCGCGGCGGTATCCATCGGTACGACGCCAGCCTGCACGATACGTGCCAGGGTGATCTCCTGCGCCATCTTGCTGTAGGTGCCGGAGGCGTCGATCACGGCAAATACCTTATAACCTTCCGCTACCGCGCTAATGGCCGGGAATGCCATGCATACGCTGGTAATCGTCCCGGCAATGATCAGCGTCTTACGACCGGTCGCTTTTACCGCGTTAACGAAATCTTCGTTATCCCAGGCGTTAATTTCACCTTTGCGCGCAATGTACTGCGCATGCGGCGCATTAGTGTGGATCTGCGGGATCAGCGGGCCGTTCGGACCTTGCGGTACGGATGCTGTGGTGATGACCGGCATTTTCGCTAGCGTCGCCATCTTCGCCAACGCCGCTGCGCGAGCGCGTAATTCCGGCATTGGCATATCGCCTACGGTCTGGAAAAGACCGCTTTGATGATCGATTAAAAGCATCACGGAATCGTTAACATCAATTACTGGGCGCAAACCATTAAAATTAGCAGGACTGGACATCGTGTTCTCCTTCATGTTTTCAGATTTGGCCAAAACGGCCGGAGTTGAAATCGCGTACTGCTTCTGCGATCTCTTGTTTCGTGTTCATAACAAATGGGCCGTAACCCACAATCGGTTCATTCAGCGGCTCGCCTGATAACAGCAATACGCTGGCGTCGCTGCTGGCCTCAAGGTGCAGCGTTTTCCCTTGCTGGCTCAATACCACCAGTTGCGCTTCGTTGACCGGCGTCGTGCCGTTCACCGTGATATTGCCTTTCAGTACCACCAGCGCGGTACTCCATCCTTCCGACTGAGACAGCGTGAGCTGGCGATTGCGTTGCAGGCGCATATCCCAGACATTGAGCGGCGAGAAAGTATGCGCCGGGCCTTTTGTCTCTTCATAACGCCCCGCGATGATGCGCACGGTTCCGGCGTCATCCGGCAACGTAACGGTCGGGATAACATCGTGGTTGATGCTTTGATAACCCGGGGTGGTCATTTTGTCCTTCATTGGAAGGTTGACCCACAACTGCACCATTTCCAGTTCGCCACCCTGACGGGTAAAGGCGTCGGAGTGGAACTCTTCATGCAAAATACCTGCGCCTGCGGTCATCCACTGAACGTCGCCCGGGCCGATAACGCCTCCGCGACCGGTAGAGTCCCGATGCTCGACTTCGCCGCTATAAACAATCGTCACGGTCTCGAAACCGCGGTGTGGATGTTCTCCAACGCCGCGTTTTTCATTACCTGGCGTAAATGAGTGCGGCCCGGCATAATCCAGCAGCAGAAATGGACTCAACTGCTGCGCATGTGACTGATAAGAAAAGAGTGAACGAACCGGAAATCCATCGCCAACCCAGTGCGGGCGAGGTGCGGTATAGACGCCTGTAATCTGTTTCATGGTGTTCTCCTCAATGGCGCTGTCTTGATGTGAATAAGCTTATATTCATGACAAAAGGTTCGGTAGTGGCTAAAATGGCTCATACCGTTCCATTAATAGGACAATGTAATGATAAAAACGGATCTCAATGATTTTGCGTGGTTTGTACATGTGGTCGAAGAGGGGGGGTTTGCTGCGGCGGGGCGGGCGCTTGATGAACCAAAATCAAAACTGAGTCGGCGTATTGCGCAACTGGAGGAGCGGCTGGGCGTGCGATTGATTCAGCGAACCACGCGGCAGTTTAACGTTACCGAAGTGGGGCAAACATTCTATGAGCACTGTAAAGCGATGCTGGTGGAAGCTCAGGCGGCGCAGGATGCCATTGCCGCGTTGCAGGTAGAACCTCGCGGTATCGTGAAGCTGACCTGCCCAGTGACGCTGCTGCATGTACACATCGGCCCAATGCTGGCGAAGTTTATGGCGCGCTATCCTGATGTTTCGCTACAACTTGAAGCGACCAATCGTCGGGTGGACGTCGTAGGGGAGGGGGTGGATGTGGCGATTCGCGTCAGGCCACGCCCGTTTGAGGATAGCGATCTGGTGATGCGCGTCCTGGCCGACAGAGGGCATCGTCTGTTTGCCAGCCCGGATCTCATCGCACGGATGGGAAGCCCTTCCGCCCCGGCGGAGTTGAGCCATTGGCCAGGGCTAAGTCTTGCATCAGGTAAGCATATCCACCGCTGGGAACTTTATGGCCCGCAGGGCGCGCGTGCGGAAGTCCATTTCACCCCGCGTATGATTACCACCGACATGTTGGCGCTACGCGAGGCGGCGATGGCGGGCGTGGGACTTGTTCAGTTGCCTATTTTAATGGTGAAAGAACAACTGGCCGCCGGTGAACTGGTCGCAGTGCTGGAAGAGTGGGAGCCCCGGCGGGAGGTGATTCATGCTGTGTTTCCATCCCGGCGAGGATTATTACCTTCCGTACGCGCGTTGGTCGATTTTTTGACAGAAGAGTATGCGCGCATGGTGGAAGAGTAACCTGCTCGTCATTCATCTATTTAATGGACGCAAAAAAGGCCGGTTAAACCGACCTTTTATCCAGTCGCCCTTCAGGGCGTAGGGGGACAATTAGCGACTACGGAAGACAATGCGGCCTTTGCTCAGGTCGTACGGGGTCAGCTCAACGGTCACTTTGTCGCCCGTCAGGATGCGGATGTAGTTCTTACGCATTTTACCGGAGATGTGTGCAGTAACCACGTGACCGTTTTCTAACTCTACGCGGAACATGGTATTAGGTAACGTTTCGAGAACGGTACCTTGCATTTCAATATTGTCTTCTTTGGCCATCTAATCCTCTGGGGTATCACTACCATAATTTGAACCGGCAAGATAATGCCGAAGTTCTTTTGATAAGTAAAGATTTGTGCGTTTAAAACACAGCAAACCAGGTTTAGCGCATGATTCCGCGACACACGACAACGCCGCGCTATACACCTTTTCCCTGATACTACCGCCTGATGTATCGACATAAGCGCAACATATAAGGGAACGG
Source organism: Salmonella enterica subsp. diarizonae (assembly GCF_008692785.1). Lineage (GTDB taxonomy): Bacteria > Pseudomonadota > Gammaproteobacteria > Enterobacterales > Enterobacteriaceae > Salmonella > Salmonella diarizonae. The sequence continues at coordinate 203,866 of NZ_VXJV01000006.1, read as the reverse complement.
TGAAATAAACGATGGGCGTTACCTGACAGCGGGCTGCGGGATAATGAGCTAAACCAATTCTGCGGCAGCAATTATAACACCCCAATAAAAAATGTGCCGAAAACATTCACTTCCGGGGCAAAAATAATGTACGTGGTACCCAAAAATGGGAGGTCAGCGGCTGTTGGCGTAAGCACACGAGGTGATCGAGGTAGTCGCGACGTGGAATTTCAATTGCGCCGAGCGAGGCGGTATGACTATTAAGTACCTGACAATCAATAAGTTTTCCGCCGTGATGAGTAAATTCAGCGCAAAAAACCAGCAGTGCGGTTTTAGAGGCATTCTCCTGGCGGCTAAACATCGATTCGCCGCAAAACAGCGCCCCCTGCGAGACGCCATACATCCCGCCGACCAATTCCTGATCGCACCACACTTCAATGGAGTGCGCGTGGCCCAATTCATGTAATCGGCGATAGGCTTCCTCAATGCCGCGCGTTATCCAGGTGCCTTCGTCACGGTGATTGGCGCATCCATCAATGACCCGGTCGAAAGCATAATTGAGCGTCACACGGTAAGGGGAGGCGTTGTGAAAGCGTTTCATGCTGCGACTGAGGTGAAACTTTTCAGGCCACAGCACGGCACGCGGATCGGGCGACCACCACAGAATCGGATCGCCCGGCGAAAACCACGGAAAAATCCCGTGCTGGTAGGCCATTAACAACCGGGCAGGGCTGAGATCGCCGCCCAGCGCCAGTAAACCGTTAGGCTCGCGTAAAGCGCCTTCAGGCGAAGGGAAGGCGATAGAATGTCGGGAAAGCTGAACCAGACGCATGACGGCGAAACTCCAGTACGCAAGTCGGATCGTTCAATAATAGCTTACAGACGTTGTTTAAACTGATAATAGCGCCCTTGTCCGGCTAACAATTCTGCATGAGTACCCCGCTCAATGATGCGTCCGTCGTCCATTACGATAATTTGATCAAAACGGGCCAGACCGCGCAAACGGTGAGTCACCATCAGGACGGTTTTCTCGCGCATCACATCGGCAAGTAATTCCAGCATTTCGCTCTCGGTGGTCGCATCTAATCCCTCAGTAGGTTCATCCAACAGCATTAACGGGGCATCATGCAACAGCGCGCGAGCGATGGCCAGACGACGAAGTTCGCCGCCGGATAGCAGTCGACCGCCTTCGCCGAGCCAGCTATTAAGCCCACTATCTTCAAGCAGTTTTTCGAGGCCGACGCGACGCAGCATGTCGGAAAGGGCTTCGTCGCTGGCATTGGGCGCCGCCAGTAATAAATTATCACGCAGCGTGGCGCTGAACAGGTGGACACGCTGCGGCACCACGCTGATAGTCCGGCGTAAGGCGGATTCGCTCAGCGAGGATAGCGGAAGATCGTTGAGCAGAATTTCGCCTTGTTGCGGGTCCCAGGCGCGGGTGAGTAGCTGCAACAGCGTTGATTTTCCGCAGCCGGTACGCCCCAGAATAGCGACATGTTCGCCAGGGGTAGCCTGTAATGAAAGGGCACTGAGCGCATTAATCGGCTGGTCGGGATAACGAAACGAAACGTCCCGCAGGGTGAGCGTGACCTTTTCCAGCGCGAGAGATTCTGTCTGCGGAAAGGCCACCTCCGGTTTTTGCTCCGTTAACTCAGTAATACGAAGTGCGGAGGCGATAACCTGTCCCAGATGCTGAAATGCACCAGTAACGGGCGCAAGCGCCTCGAAAGCCGCCAGCGCGCAGAAGACAAACAGCGCGATGAGCGCGCCGGGCTGCGTATTGCCGCCAACGCCGCCGGAGGCCATCCACAACATTAACATCACCGCCAACGCGCCAATCAGCAGCATCAACGCCTGCGATAAGGCGGTCAGTTCAGACTGCCGGCGTTGGGCCTCATGCCATTGTAATTCGGTGGCTTCCATTTGCGCCCGATAGCGTTTGCTGGCGCCAAAAATGGTGAGTTCCGCCTGGCCCTGTAACCATGACGTGAGTTGCTGGCGATACTGACCACGTAGATGCGTCAGATTTTGGCCGGTATTTTTGCCGGCGCGATAAAACACTGGCGGCATAATAAACAGCGTCAACAGCATAATGCCGCCCAGCGTGATCGCCAGCGTAACGTCGAGAATGCTGAGCCCCAGGGTGACAATCATAATCACCACAAAAGCGCCGACCAGCGGGGAGATGACGCGCAAATAGAGATGATCCAGCGTGTCGACGTCGGCAACGATGCGATTCAGCAGTTCACCTTGCTGATAACGCGCCAGACCCGCGGGGGAGAGCGGTAAAAGTTTGCTAAAGGTATAAATACGCAGATGTTGCAGCACGCGGAAGGTGGCGTCATGACTTACCAGACGTTCAAAATAACGACCGGCGGTACGGGTAATGGCTGCGCCGCGAACGCCTGCCGCCGGGAGCATATAGTTAAAACTGTAAATTCCCGCGAAGCCTGCAATAGCGGACGCAGACAGGAACCAGCCGGAAAGCGTCAGTAGCCCGATACTGGCAAGCAGGGTCAGGATTGCCAGCGCAATTCCCAGCGTTAGCATCCATTTGTGGCGTTTATAAAGCGTCAGATAAGGGAGTAGCGCGCGCATTTAAATATCCTCCTGACGGTGAGCCAATAACGTCGCAAAAGCGCCGTTGGCGGCGCTGAGTTCGGCATAACTGCCTTGTTCGACAATCGCGCCATCTTGCATAACCCAGATAGCATCCCAGTCGGCGAGGTCTTCCAGTTGATGCGTCACCATTAATGTGGTCTGGCGTTTTGACGCCGCTTTTAACGCCTGCATGACGCGCTGCTCGCTGTGAGCGTCCAGGCTTGCCGCCGGTTCATCCAGCAGCAGCAGTTGACAGGGGTTAAGTAGCGCACGGGCGACCGCTACACGCTGCGCCTGGCCGACAGAAAGTCTGCTGGCATGATTGCCGAGCGGAGTATCCACTCCCTGCGGTAGCAGCGGTAAAAACTCGCTTACCCATGCGGCGTCAAGCGCGGCGTGAAGTTCCTGCTCACTGGCATCCGGGCGCGCCAGTAATACGTTTTCGCGTAGCGTCGCCGCAGGTAATTGCGGGTTTTGTCCGACCCAGGAGAGATGCTGGCGCCAGGATTCCGGCGAGAGCTCGCGAAGCTCGACACCGTTAATACGCAAAGATCCCTGATAGGAGAGAAAACCGGATAGTACATTCAGCAGAGAGCTTTTACCGGAACCGCTGCGTCCTACCAGGACGGCGCGTTCTCCTGCCGCTAATGAGAAATTCAGCGGCCCGGCAAGCGTTTTGCCTTCTGGCGAGGTGATAATGAGATCGATCGCGTCAATGGTTACAGGTTCGTTTTCCGCCAACTCAACTTCGCCGCGCGCCGGGTGGGCGAGGGGGGTTTCCAGAAAAGTTTTCAGACTATCCGCCGCGCCAACCGCCTGCGCCTTAGCATGATAAAACGTGCCGAGGTCGCGTAACGGCTGGAAAAACTCCGGCGCGAGGATTAAGGCGAGGAACCCGGCGGCGAGCGTCACGCCGGTACCGTAATGACCAAAGTTCAGTTCGCCCAGGTAAGAGAAGCCAAAATAAACGGCGACCAGCGCAATAGAAAGCGAGGTGAAAAACTCCAGCACGCCGGAAGATAAAAAGGCGAGGCGCAGTACTTCCATCGTGCGCTGACGAAAATCCTGTGATGCTGCGCGAATGCTGTCGGTTTCCGCTTCGCCGCGACCGAAAATTCGCAGCGTTTCCATCCCGCGCAGACGGTCAAGAAAATGGCCGCTTAGTCGGGCAAGCGCCAGGAAATTGCGGCGATTGGCGTCAGCCGCGCCCATCCCCACCATCGCCATAAATAAGGGAATGAGCGGGGCGGTACCCAGCAGAATCAGCGCCGCCGCCCAATTTGACGGGAAAATCGCCGCCACGATTAAGAGCGGTACGCAAATGGCAAGCGCCATTTGCGGCAGATAGCGCGCATAATAGTCATGCATATCGTCAATCTGCTCCTGCACCAGCGTTGCCCAGCTCCCGGCGGGTTTGCCCTGAATCCAGGCGGGGCCGGCTTGCTGCAGACGATCCAACACCTGACGGCGGATCTCAAAGCGAATATGCTGCCCGGCATGAAAACCGACGCGCTCGCGCAACCACACCACCCAGGCGCGGAGGACAAAGACCAGTATCAGCAGGATAAAAGGGAGCAACAGCGCTTCCCGTGGAATATTCTCCATGATCATATGCTGCAGGATACGCGCCATGATCCAGGCCTGAGCGACAATTAATACGCCACTCATGAGCCCCAACAGGCGGGAAATATTTAACCACCGTTGGGAGATTACGCTTTGCTGTTTTAACCAGAGGGTCAGCTCTTTTTGACGGGTTTTATTCATTGCACGCTTAGCAGGTGAGTTATTGGAATTTCAGGCTGGGGCAATGTTACAACGACGCAAAAATAAAGGCGACTTATAGTCGCCTTTTTTACTTTTGTTACTGATTTGTAAAAACTATTTGCTCGCGTCGGCCAGACCATCGAGATAGCGTTCGGCATCCAGCGCCGCCATACAGCCCGTACCTGCAGAGGTGATCGCCTGACGGTAAATATGATCCATGACGTCACCCGCCGCGAATACGCCAGGGATGCTGGTTTGTGTGGCGTTGCCATGGGTGCCGGACTGAACTTTGATATAACCATTTTCCAGCGCAAGCTGCCCTTCGAAGATCGCCGTGTTTGGGCTATGACCGATGGCCACGAAAAGTCCGGCGACGTCCAGAGTCTCTATATTATCGCTCTGCTGCGTGTCGCGAAGACGCAGACCGGTGACACCCATCTGATTGCCGGTCACTTCTTCCAGCGTCCGGTTGGTGTGCAGGATGATATTGCCATTTTCGACTTTATCCATCAGGCGCTTAATCAGGATTTTTTCAGCGCGGAAACCGTCACGGCGATGGATAAGGTGCACTTCCGAAGCGATGTTGGACAGATAAAGCGCTTCTTCAACCGCTGTGTTGCCGCCGCCGATCACCGCCACTTTCTGATTGCGGTAGAAGAAACCGTCGCAGGTTGCGCAGGCGGAAACGCCGCGTCCTTTAAAGGCTTCTTCAGACGGCAGACCCAGATAGCGCGCGGAAGCGCCGGTCGCGATAATTAACGCATCGCAGGTATACTCGCCGTTGTCGCCCTTCAGGCGGAAGGGACGGTGTTGCAGATCCACGCTATTGATGTGATCGAAAATGATCTCAGTAGCAAATTTTTCCGCGTGTTCATGCATGCGTTCCATCAGCAGAGGACCGGTTAGATCGTTTGGATCGCCGGGCCAGTTTTCCACTTCCGTCGTGGTAGTCAGTTGACCGCCTTTTTCCATACCGGTAATAAGTACCGGCTGTAAATTTGCGCGCGCGGCATACACCGCCGCGGTATATCCCGCCGGTCCTGAGCCCAGAATAAGCAGCTTACTGTGTTTGGTCGTGCCCATGAGATCCCCATAGTTGTTGGCAGACAATGGGCAGAATTGTAGGGAATTTACAGACGTAAAAAAAGAGCATAACGATTTTGTTAACAATACGTGTAATAGCATGAACCGATGAACGACCACTACAGCGGCGTGATTATCACAAATTTTACTTAAAATCGGTGACTTATAAGGTGACAAAATGACAGTTTACCGCCCTCTCTAATGAATAACTGGCATGTTGTACTAAAAAACGATGTTTTGCTTTGACAATCACCTGCTGTTTTGCGAAAACATTCGAGGAAGAAAAAAACTGTGTTATGTATGTGCTGCATAATCATGCATGTAAATACCATGTTTACCGGGCTAGTGAAATCTACGCATGGCGTGGACAGACGCCATTCGTGATGTTGATAGCTGCCGCGAGGCAACGGTCTTCTCACCATAGACCCAGGCATTGCGCGCCGTTAATCCCTCTGGGTTTCGGTCTATTGTGATGGGCAGCGACTCTGAACAGTGATGTGAGTAGAGTCAGGCAGGAGTAGGGAAGGAATACAGAGAGACAATAATAATGGTAGATAGCAAGAAGCGCCCTGGCAAAGATCTCGACCGTATCGATCGTAACATTCTTAATGAACTGCAAAAGGATGGGCGTATTTCCAACGTCGAGCTTTCTAAACGAGTAGGACTTTCGCCGACACCTTGCCTTGAGCGTGTACGTCGGCTGGAACGACAGGGGTTTATCCAGGGCTATACGGCGCTGCTGAACCCGCATTATCTGGATGCGTCACTTCTGGTATTCGTTGAGATTACCTTAAATCGCGGCGCGCCGGACGTGTTTGAACAGTTTAACGCCGCCGTGCAAAAGCTTGAAGAGATTCAGGAGTGTCATTTGGTTTCCGGCGATTTCGATTACCTGTTGAAAACCCGTGTACCGGATATGTCAGCGTATCGAAAATTATTGGGAGAGACGTTGCTGCGCTTGCCAGGTGTGAACGACACCCGAACTTACGTAGTGATGGAAGAGGTAAAACAGAGTAATCGTCTGGTTATTAAGACACGCTAACACGGAACAGGTGCAAAATCGCCGTAGTTTGATTACACTCCTGTTAATCCATACAGCAACAGTGCCGGGGTAACCCGGTGCTGTTGTCCGTTTTAGCATCGGGCGGGAAAAGCCCGGAACCTGGAGAGCCTTTTTTGAGCCAGGAATATACTGAAGACAAAGACGTCACATTGACGAAGTTAAGCAGCGGGCGCCGACTTCTGGAAGCGTTGTTGATACTTATTGCCCTTTTTGCCGTCTGGTTGATGGCGGCCTTGTTGAGCTTTAACCCTTCGGACCCCAGTTGGTCGCAAACCGCCTGGCATGAACCCATCCATAATTTAGGCGGTGCGCCGGGCGCGTGGCTGGCCGATACTCTGTTCTTTATTTTTGGCGTGATGGCCTACACCATCCCTGTCATTATTGCCGGTGGGTGCTGGTTTGCGTGGCGTCACCAGTCTACGGATGATTACATCGATTATTTCGCCGTGTCGCTACGCCTTATCGGCGTGCTGGCGCTGATTCTCACCTCCTGCGGTCTGGCGGCCATTAACGCCGACGATATCTGGTATTTCGCCTCCGGCGGCGTAATTGGCAGCCTGTTAAGCACCACGCTGCAGCCGTTGCTGCATAGTAGCGGCGGAACGATAACGCTTCTCTGTATTTGGGCTGCCGGGCTGACGCTCTTTACCGGCTGGTCCTGGGTTAGTATCGCCGAAAAATTAGGCGGCTGGTTGCTTAATATACTGACTTTCGCCAGCAACCGTACCCGGCGTGATGATACGTGGGTTGACGACGAAGAGTATGATGACGAATACGATGAAGAAACAGACGGTGTGCAGCGTGAATCTCGCCGGGCGCGTATTCTGCGCGGCGCGTTGGCGCGTCGTAAACGACTGGCTGAAAAATTCAGCAATCCACGGGGCCGTCAGACCGATGCCGCGCTCTTTTCCGGCAAACGGATGGATGATGACGATGATATCCAGTATAGCGCGCGCGGCGTCGCTGCCGATCCCGACGATGTTCTGTTTTCGGGCAACCGTGCGACGCAGTCGGAATATGATGACTATGATCCTCTGCTAAACGGTCACTCTGTGGTTGAACCTGTCGCCGCCGCTGCGGCCGCAACCGCAGCCACTCAGACGTGGGCGGCGTCCGCCGATCCCATCATGCAAATGCCGTCCATGCCGGGGGCGGAGCCGGTTGCTGCGCAACCGACCGTGGAGTGGCAGCCCGTACCGGGGCCGCAAACTGGCGAACCGGTTATCGCGCCTGCGCCGGAGGGGTATCCGCCGCATCCGCAATATGCTCAACCGCAGGAGGCGCAAGGTGCGCCGTGGCAGCAACCTGTTCCTGTCGCCTCCGCGCCGCAATACGCCGCGACGCCAGCGACCACAGCAGAATATGAATCTCTTGCGCCGCAGGAAACACAGCCGCAATGGCAGGCGCCGGATGCCGAACAACACTGGCAGTCGGAGCCGACCCATCAGCCGACGCCAGTTTATCAGCCGGAGCCGATAGCGGCTGAACCTTCCCACATGCCACCGCCGGTTATCGAACAGCAGGTTGCCACCGAGCCTGAACCTGGCATAGAAGAGACCAGACCCGCCCGTCCTCCGCTTTACTATTTTGAAGAGGTGGAAGAGAAACGCGCCCGTGAGCGCGAACAACTGGCGGCATGGTACCAACCGATTCCGGAGCCGGTAAAAGAGAGCACGCCGGTCAAACCTTCGGTATCTGTCGCGCCATCCATACCGCCAGTAGAAGCGGTAGCCGCCGCCGCGCCGCTTGCCGCAGGTATCAAGAGTGGCGCCCTGGCAGCAGGCGCCGCAGCCGCTGCGCCTGCATTTGGTCTGGCTACCGGCGGCGCGCCGCGTTCGCAGGTGAAAGAGGGGATTGGTCCGCAACTGCCGCGTCCGAACCGCGTTCGCGTGCCGACTCGTCGGGAACTGGCGTCGTACGGTATTAAACTGCCGTCGCAGAGGATTGCAGAAGAAAAAGCCCGCGAGGCGGAGCGCAATCAGTACGAGACGGGCCCGCAGTTAACAGATGAAGAAATAGATGCAATGCATCAGGACGAGTTAGCCCGTCAGTTTGCGCAGTCGCAGCAGCATCGTTATGGTGAGGCGTATCAGCACGATACGCAGCAGACAGATGATGACGATACCGCCGCGGAAGCTGAATTGGCCCGTCAGTTTGCTGCTTCGCAACAGCAGCGCTATTCCGGCGAGCAACCCGCTGGCGCGCAGCCGTTCTCACTGGACGATCTTGATTTCTCGCCAATGAAAGTATTGGTTGATGAAGGCCCGCACGAACCGTTGTTCACGCCGGGCGTAATGCCCGAGTCAGCGCCTGTTCAGCAGCCGCAACAGCCGGTAGCGCAGCCGCCGCAGTATCAGCAGCCGCAACAGCCGGTAGCGCCGCAGCCGCACTATCAGCAGCCGCAACAGCCGGTAGCGCAGCCGCCGCAGTATCAGCAGCCGCAACAGCCGGTAGCGCCGCAGCCGCACTATCAGCAGCCGCAACAGCCGGTAGCGCCGCAGCCGCATTATCAGCAGCCGCAACAGTCGGTTACGCCGCAGCCGCAACAACCGGCAGCGCCGCAAGACAGCCTGATCCACCCGCTGTTGATGCGTAACGGCGACAGCCGTCCATTACAGCGTCCGACGACGCCGCTGCCTTCGTTAGATCTTCTGACGCCGCCGCCGAGCGAAGTTGAACCGGTAGATACCTTTGCGCTGGAACAAATGGCGCGTCTGGTTGAAGCGCGCCTGGCGGATTTCCGCATTAAAGCTGATGTGGTGAACTATTCGCCAGGCCCGGTCATTACTCGCTTTGAACTGAATCTGGCGCCGGGCGTTAAAGCGGCGCGTATCTCCAACCTTTCCCGCGATCTGGCGCGTTCATTGTCAACCGTAGCCGTACGCGTTGTGGAAGTCATTCCAGGCAAACCTTACGTAGGGTTGGAATTGCCGAACAAGAAACGGCAAACCGTTTATCTGCGCGAAGTGTTGGATAACGCCAAATTCCGCGAGAATCCGTCACCGCTTACCGTGGTGTTAGGTAAGGATATCGCGGGCGATCCGGTAGTGGCGGATCTGGCGAAAATGCCTCACCTGCTGGTGGCTGGTACGACCGGTTCCGGTAAGTCGGTCGGGGTTAACGCCATGATCCTCAGTATGCTGTATAAAGCGCAGCCGGAAGACGTTCGCTTTATCATGATCGACCCGAAAATGCTGGAACTCTCGGTCTACGAAGGTATTCCGCATCTGCTGACCGAAGTTGTCACCGACATGAAAGACGCGGCTAACGCGTTACGCTGGAGCGTCAATGAGATGGAACGTCGCTATAAGCTGATGTCCGCGCTCGGCGTGCGTAACCTGGCCGGTTACAACGAGAAAATCGCCGAAGCGGCCCGCATGGGACGTCCGATTCCGGACCCGTACTGGAAGCCGGGCGACAGTATGGATATTCAGCATCCGGTTCTGGAAAAACTGCCGTATATCGTGGTACTGGTCGATGAATTTGCCGACCTGATGATGACCGTCGGTAAAAAAGTTGAAGAACTGATCGCGCGTCTGGCACAGAAAGCGCGCGCCGCGGGGATTCACCTGGTACTGGCGACGCAGCGTCCGTCGGTCGATGTGATTACTGGTTTAATTAAAGCCAACATTCCAACCCGTATTGCTTTTACCGTATCCAGCAAGATCGACTCCCGCACCATCCTTGATCAGGGCGGCGCTGAGTCGCTATTGGGGATGGGGGACATGCTCTACTCCGGACCAAACTCCACCATGCCGGTACGTGTCCATGGAGCGTTTGTACGTGACCAGGAAGTCCATGCGGTGGTCCAGGACTGGAAAGCGCGCGGTCGTCCGCAATATGTGGATGGCATTACCTCCGACAGCGAAAGCGAAGGTGGTGGCGGCGGTTTTGACGGCGGCGAAGAATTAGATGCGCTATTCGATCAGGCTGTTAATTTCGTCACCCAGAAGCGTAAAGCGTCCATTTCCGGCGTTCAGCGTCAGTTCCGCATCGGCTATAACCGTGCGGCGCGTATTATCGAACAGATGGAAGCGCAGGGTATTGTCAGCGCTCAGGGACATAACGGTAATCGTGAAGTGCTGGCTCCGCCGCCTTTTGAGTAAACCTGTAAGCCGGATGGCGCCGTTCAGGCTGCCATCCGGTAACAAAATTCAGTATTTTCTTCTTTCCTCATGCTGATTTTTGGCCTGGAATAGAAAGCAAAAGGCGCTCCTGGTCGGGAGTGTCGAAACTTGAGGAATAATGATGAAAAAAATGGCAATCGCCTGTGCATTACTTTCAAGCGTTGTAGCCAGCAGCGTATGGGCTGACGCCGCCAGCTCTCTGAAAAGCCGTCTGGATAAAGTGAGCAGCTTTCACGCCAGCTTTACTCAAAAAGTCACCGATGGCAGCGGCGCTGCGGTGCAGGAGGGGCAAGGTGATTTATGGGTTAAGCGGCCAAATTTATTCAACTGGCATATGACGCAACCCGACGAGAGTATTCTGGTTTCTGACGGCAAAACGTTATGGTTCTATAACCCGTTTGTAGAACAGGCTACCGCCACGTGGTTGAAAGATGCCACCGGAAATACACCGTTTATGCTAATTGCCCGCAACCAGGCCAGCGACTGGCAGCAGTATAATATTAAGCAGGATGGCGATAATTTTGTGCTGACGCCGAAAGCCAGCAACGGCAATCTGAAACAGTTCACCATCAATGTGGGACGCGACGGGACTATCCATCAGTTTAGCGCCATAGAACAAGACGATCAGCGTAGCGCCTATCAGTTAAAATCCCAGCAAAACGGCGCTGTTGATCCATCAAAATTTACGTTTACTCCGCCGCAAGGGGTAACGATAGACGACCAACGTAAGTAGAGGCGATGAGTGAGCAATCTGTCGCTCGATTTTTCTGATAATACCTTTCAACCGCTGGCCGCGCGGATGCGGCCGGAAAATTTAGCGCAGTATATCGGCCAGCAGCATTTGCTGGCCGCAGGTAAACCGTTGCCTCGCGCTATTGAGGCCGGACATCTGCACTCTATGATTTTATGGGGGCCGCCAGGCACGGGAAAAACCACGCTCGCCGAAGTGATCGCCCGCTACGCCAGCGCTGATGTCGAGCGTATTTCCGCTGTTACTTCCGGGGTGAAAGAGATCCGTGAAGCTATCGAGCGTGCCCGCCAGAATCGTAATGCCGGACGCCGTACCATCCTGTTTGTCGATGAAGTGCATCGCTTTAACAAAAGCCAGCAGGACGCCTTTTTACCGCATATCGAAGATGGCACTATCACCTTTATCGGCGCGACCACGGAAAACCCCTCTTTTGAACTGAACTCGGCGCTATTGTCGCGAGCGCGGGTCTATCTGCTGAAATCATTGACCACCGACGATATTGAGCAAGTGCTGGACCAGGCGATGCAGGACAAAACGCGTGGTTACGGCGATCAGGATATCGTGTTACCGGATGAGACACGGCGAGCGATTGCTGAGCTGGTCAATGGCGACGCGCGACGCGCCTTAAATACGCTGGAAATGATGGCCGATATGGCGGAGGCGGATGACAGCGGTAAACGGGTTTTATTACCCGCCTTATTGACCGAGATCGCCGGCGAGCGCAGCGCGCGTTTTGATAACAAAGGCGATCGTTTCTACGATCTTATTTCCGCCTTACATAAATCAGTGCGCGGTAGCGCGCCGGATGCTGCCCTCTATTGGTATGCCCGAATTATTACCGCAGGAGGCGATCCGCTGTACGTGGCGCGTCGCTGTCTGGCTATCGCCTCGGAAGATGTTGGTAATGCCGATCCGCGCGCGATGCAGGTCGCCATTGCCGCCTGGGATTGTTTCACTCGCGTTGGCCCGGCTGAAGGCGAAAGGGCGATCGCGCAGGCTATCGTTTATCTCGCCTGCGCGCCGAAGAGCAACGCCGTCTATACCGCCTTTAAGGCTGCGCTGGCCGACGCGCGCGAACGTCCTGATTATGACGTTCCTGTCCATCTGCGTAATGCGCCAACCAAACTGATGAAAGAGATGGGCTATGGCCAGGAGTACCGCTATGCCCACGATGAGCCCAATGCTTATGCTGCGGGTGAAGTGTACTTCCCGCCGGAAATCGCGCAAACGCGCTATTATCATCCGACAAATCGTGGTCTGGAAGGCAAGATTGGCGAAAAGCTCGCCTGGCTGGCTGAACAGGATCAAAATAGCCCCACAAAACGCTACCGCTAGGGTAAACGTTGCGGTAAGGTTATCTCTAAATATGATGCTCCAGGTATCATGGCGTTGATGATGAATCTCGTTATGCCTGATAGCGCGTTGCTTATGAGGTCCGCGGGTATGGCGCAATGGATGCGTTATTGCTGTTGTCGGTCAGATAAGGCGAAAACGTCGCCATCAAATAAACGGGTTTTACGTTCATCAATATAATCAGATGCGATCATCAATTGATCGCGTTTCCTTTTATTATTCGATAAGCACAGGATAAGCATGCTCGATCCCAATCTGCTGCGTAATGAGCCAGACGCAGTCGCTGAAAAACTGGCACGCCGGGGCTTTAAGCTGGATGTAGATAAGCTGCGCGCTCTTGAAGAGCGTCGTAAAGTTTTGCAGGTCAACACGGAAAACCTGCAGGCAGAGCGTAATTCTCGATCGAAATCCATCGGCCAGGCGAAAGCGCGCGGGGAAGATATTGAGCCTTTACGCCGGGAAGTGAATAAACTGGGCGAAGAGCTGGATGCGGCGAAAGCCGAGCTGGATTCCTTGCTGGCGGAGATCCGCGATATCGCGCTAACCATTCCAAATCTGCCTGCGGATGAAGTGCCGGTAGGCAAAGATGAAAACGACAACGTTGAAGTCAGCCGCTGGGGTACGCCGCGTGAGTTTGATTTTGAAATCCGCGATCACGTCACCTTAGGGGAAATGCACTCCGGCCTCGACTTTGCCGCTGCGGTTAAGCTGACCGGCTCCCGTTTTGTGGTGATGAAAGGACAGATTGCGCGTATGCATCGCGCATTGTCGCAGTTCATGTTGGATCTGCATACGGAACAGCACGGCTATAGCGAAAACTACGTGCCGTATCTGGTTAACCACGACACGCTGTATGGCACCGGTCAATTGCCGAAATTCGCAGGCGACCTGTTCCATACTCGCCCGCTGGAAGAAGAAGCAGACAGCAGCAACTATGCTTTGATCCCGACGGCGGAGGTTCCGCTGACCAACCTGGTACGCGATGAAATCATCGACGAAGATCAGTTGCCGATTAAAATGACGGCGCATACGCCCTGTTTCCGCTCTGAAGCGGGTTCTTATGGTCGTGATACCCGTGGTCTGATTCGTATGCATCAGTTTGACAAAGTTGAGATGGTGCAGATCGTTCGCCCGGAAGATTCCATGGCGGCGCTGGAAGAGATGACCGGCCACGCGGAAAAAGTGCTCCAGCTACTGGGACTGCCGTACCGTAAAATCATCCTGTGCACCGGTGATATGGGCTTCGGCGCCTGCAAAACCTATGACCTCGAAGTCTGGGTTCCGGCGCAGAATACCTACCGCGAGATCTCTTCTTGCTCTAACATCTGGGACTTCCAGGCGCGTCGTATGCAGGCACGCTGTCGCAGTAAGTCCGACAAAAAGACCCGCCTGGTCCATACCCTGAATGGTTCTGGTCTGGCGGTAGGCCGTACCCTGGTAGCCGTGATGGAAAACTATCAGCAGGCTGATGGTCGCATTGAAGTGCCGGAAGTATTACGTCCGTACATGAACGGACTGGAATATATCGGCTAATCCTCGCTTTCTCCTCTTCTAAAAGGCGCCTTCGGGCGCTTTTTTTATGCCAGTTTGATACCGGACAATAATCCCTACTCTATTAGGGGTAATACTGATTTCGAATGAAGGTCAGTTTTTAACGCTATTTTTCTACTTTTTCGATATATATCAGACTTTATAACGGTGTCATCGCTATATAAAAATCTATACATCGACTTATTGTTTTTATTGTGAGCAGCAGAGTGAGCCCTTATGAAAACTAAGATCCCTGATGCCGTGCTGGCAGCCGAGGTGAGCCGTCGTGGTTTAGTCAAAACCACTGCGATAGGCGGCCTGGCGATGGCCAGTAGCGCATTTACCCTGCCATTTACCCGCATCGCTAACGCCGCAGAGGCGATAAGCCCGGCGAAAACGGGCGAGAAAGTCGTCTGGAGCGCCTGTACGGTAAACTGCGGCAGCCGTTGTCCGCTACGTATGCATGTTATGGATGGCGAAATCAAATATGTAGAAACAGATAATACCGGAAACGATGATTACGATGGTCTGCACCAGGTTCGCGCCTGCCTGCGTGGTCGTTCTATGCGTCGTCGCGTCTATAACCCGGATCGGCTCAAGTATCCGATGAAGCGCGTCGGCGCGCGCGGCGAAGGTAAATTTGAGCGTATTAGCTGGGACGAAGCCTACGATATCATTGCCACCAATATGCAGCGTCTTATCAAAGAGTATGGCAACGAGTCCATTTATCTGAACTATGGCACGGGAACTCTGGGCGGTACGCTGACACGTTCATGGCCGCCGGGAAAAACGCTGGTCGCCCGTCTGATGAACTGCTGCGGCGGTTATCTCAACCATTACGGCGATTACTCTTCCGCGCAAATCGCAGCGGGTCTGAACTACACCTATGGCGGCTGGGCGGATGGCAATAGTCCATCCGACATTGAAAACAGTAAGCTGGTGGTGTTGTTTGGCAATAATCCAGGCGAAACCCGCATGAGCGGGGGCGGTGTAACGTATTATCTTGAACAGGCGCGGCAGAAATCAAACGCGCGGATGATCATTATCGATCCCCGTTACACCGACACCGGCGCCGGTCGTGAAGATGAGTGGATTCCGATTCGCCCAGGTACCGATGCGGCGCTGGTCAATGGCCTGGCATATGTATTAATTACCGAGAACATGGTCGATCAGCCGTTCCTGGATAAATATTGCGTCGGTTATGACGAAAAAACCTTGCCTGCCAGCGCGCCGAAAAACGGCCACTATAAAGCCTATATTCTGGGCCAGGGTAAAGACGGTGTCGCGAAGACGCCGGAGTGGGCGGCGCAAATTACCGGTATCCCGGCGGATCGCATTATTAAGCTGGCGCGAGAAATCGGCAGCGCTAAACCCGCCTATATTTGCCAGGGGTGGGGACCACAGCGTCACGCTAATGGAGAAATCGCCACGCGCGCCATCTCGATGCTGGCGATCCTGACGGGTAATGTTGGGATTAACGGCGGTAACAGCGGCGCGCGCGAAGGGTCTTATGACCTGCCATTTGAACGTATGCCCACGTTGGAAAACCCGGTTGAAACCAGCATCTCCATGTTTATGTGGACCGATGCCATTGAGCGCGGCCCGGAAATGACGGCGCTGCGTGATGGCGTGCGGGGTAAAGATAAGCTGGATGTGCCGATCAAAATGATCTGGAACTATGCTGGCAACTGTCTGATTAACCAGCACTCTGAGATTAACCGCACCCACGAAATCTTACAGGATGACAAGAAGTGCGAAATGATCGTCGTTATCGACTGTCATATGACCTCGTCGGCAAAATACGCCGATATTCTGTTACCGGATTGCACCGCTTCTGAGCAGATGGACTTTGCGCTGGATGCCTCCTGCGGGAACATGTCTTACGTTATCTTCACTGACCAGGCGATTAAACCGCGCTTCGAGTGTAAAACGATTTATGAGATGACCAGCGAACTGGCGAAACGTCTTGGCGTGGAGCAACAGTTTACCGAAGGACGGACGCAAGAAGAGTGGATGCGTCATCTGTACGAACAGTCGCGTAAATCCATTCCGAATCTGCCCACCTTTGAGGAGTTCCGTAAGCAAGGCATCTTCAAACAGCGCGACCCCGAAGGCCACCATGTTGCCTATAAAGACTTCCGCGAAGATCCGCAGGCGAATCCACTTACAACGCCATCGGGCAAGATTGAAATCTATTCACAGGCGTTGGCGGATATCGCCGCCACCTGGGAGTTGCCGGAAGGCGACGTGATCGATCCATTACCGATCTACACGCCAGGTTTTGAAAACTATAACGATCCGCTAACGGATAAATTCCCGTTGCAGTTGACGGGCTTCCACTATAAAGCGCGTGTTCATTCCACTTATGGCAACGTAGACGTCCTGAAAGCTGCCTGTCGCCAGGAAATGTGGATTAACCCAATGGACGCGCAGAAACGCGGTATCAACAATGGCGATAAAGTCCGCATCTTCAACGATCGCGGCGAAGTACATATCGAGGCTAAAGTGACGCCGCGCATGATGCCGGGCGTGGTCGCCCTGGGAGAAGGCGCATGGTACGACCCGGATGCAAAACGCGTGGATCAGGGCGGATGTATTAACGTACTGACGACCCAACGTCCTTCTCCGCTGGCGAAGGGGAACCCGTCACATACGAACCTTGTTCAGGTTGAAAAGGCGTAAGGAGTAACCGATGACAACCCAGTATGGATTTTTTATTGATTCCAGCCGTTGCACCGGTTGCAAAACCTGCGAACTGGCCTGCAAGGACTACAAAGATTTGACTCCGGATGTCAGCTTCCGCCGCATTTATGAGTATGCGGGCGGCGACTGGCAGGAAGATAACGGCGTCTGGCACCAGAACGTCTTTGCCTATTATCTCTCCATTTCGTGCAACCACTGCGAAGACCCGGCCTGTACCAAAGTCTGCCCGAGCGGCGCGATGCACAAGCGCGATGACGGTTTTGTGGTGGTGAACGAAGAGGTCTGTATCGGCTGCCGCTACTGCCACATGGCCTGCCCGTACGGCGCGCCGCAGTACAACGCGGCCAAAGGTCATATGACCAAGTGCGACGGCTGTTATGACCGGGTGGCGGAAGGCAAGAAACCGATTTGCGTGGAATCCTGCCCGCTGCGGGCGCTGGATTTCGGCCCGATAGACGAACTGCGTAAAAAACACGGTGAGCTGGCCGCCGTTGCGCCGTTGCCGCGCGCGCACTTCACGAAGCCGAATATTGTGATAAAACCCAACGCCAACAGCCGCCCGACCGGGGACACCACCGGTTATCTGGCCAATCCGAAGGAGGTATAAGATGGGAAGTGGATGGCATGAATGGCCGTTGATGATCTTCACGGTCTTTGGTCAGTGCGTGGCTGGTGGTTTTATTGTTCTGGCCCTGGCGCTGATGAAAGGCGATCTGCGCGCGGAAACGCAGCAGCGGGTAATCGCCTGTATGTTTGGTCTGTGGGTGCTGATGGGGATTGGCTTTATCGCCTCGATGCTGCATCTGGGTTCGCCGATGCGCGCCTTTAACTCGCTTAACCGCGTGGGCGCTTCCGCACTGAGCAATGAAATTGCCAGCGGCTCGGTGTTTTTTGCGATCGGCGGGATTGGCTGGCTGCTGGCGGTACTGAAAAAGCTGCCGTCGGCCTTGCGTGTACTCTGGCTGGTTATCACGATGGTACTGGGCGTCGTCTTCGTCTGGATGATGGTTCGCGTGTATAACAGCATCGATACAGTACCGACATGGTATAGCATCTGGACGCCGCTAGGCTTCTTCCTGACGCTCTTTATGGGGGGGCCGCTGCTGGGTTATCTACTGCTGCGTATCGCGGGCGTGAATGGTTGGGCGATGCGCCTGTTGCCTGCGGTTTCGGTGCTGGCGCTGGTGGTCAGCGCTATTATGGCGGCCATGCAGGGCGCGGAACTGGCGACGATTCACAGTTCCATTCAGCAGGCGTCTGCGCTGGTGCCGGATTATGGTTCGCTGATGGCATGGCGTATGGTGCTGCTGGCGGCGGCGCTGTGCTGCTGGATTGTGCCGCAGTTAAAAGGGTATCAACCTGCGGTACCGTTGCTCTCTGTCGCCTTCATTCTGATGCTGGCGGGGGAATTGATTGGCCGCGGCGTATTCTATGGTCTGCATATGACTGTGGGCATGGCAGTAGCCAGTTAACATACTGCTTTTTATCCGGCAGTGGAGTAAAATCGGGGCTTTCGCCCCGGTTTTCTATTTCTGTTTCGTCAACGTATCATAGCTGGTCATCAAATTGCGATAATCCGGTATGTGATTGGAAAACAGCGTAGCCAGGCCTGTAATATCGTTTCGCCAGTCCCGGTGTAATTCACATGCGATGCCAAACCACGTCATCAACTGAGCGCCAGCCTGAGACATACGATCCCACGCGGAGTGGCGGGTAATTTCATTAAATGTGCCCGAAGCATCGGTCACAACAAAGACCTCAAAACCCTCCTCAATGGCCGACAGCGCGGGAAATGCCACGCATACCTCGGTGACGACGCCCGCAATAATTAATTGCTTTTTGCCGGTTGCTTTGACGGCAGTGACGAAATCTTCATTATCCCAGGCATTAATATTCCCGGGGCGTGCGATATAAGGGGCATCCGGAAACTGTGTTTTTAACTCCGGGACCAGTGGCCCGTTGGGCCCGGTTTCAAAACTGGTGGTCAGAATGGTTGGCAGGTTAAAGTATTTTGCTAAATCGCCGAGAGCGAGCACATTATTCTTAAATTTATCCGGTTCGATATCCCGAACCAACGAAAGTAAACCCGCCTGATGATCAACCAGTAGCACGGCGGCATTATTTTTATCGAGACGAACATAAGGTCTGGCCATTATCTTCTCCATTGGAAGGGGAGTGGGGTAACAAAAGCCTTGCGATGCAGTCCTCCTCTGAAAGCATAGACCGGAAAAATGCGTCTGCAGGAACCATGAAATTTTTCGACTGAGCGAAACGCCGCTTTTGTGGGTTAGATCAATAAAAACAAGGAGATGAATTTTTAACCGTTCAATATATTCACGTTCAGAATCAGTAAATCAAATCGATAGTCTCAAAACTTGCGGATCGCCCATGCGGAGCCGATTGACAATGTTTTTGGCGGTGGCATGATGCGCATGAAATTTGAACTTCCTCACGGTTTTTATTCATGTCCACCTATACCCGTCCCGTCATGCTTTTGCTGTGCGGGCTACTTTTGTTGACTCTGGCCATTGCGGTACTGAATACGCTTGTTCCGTTGTGGCTTGCCCAGGCAAACCTTCCTACCTGGCAGGTGGGGATGGTCAGCTCGTCTTATTTTACCGGCAATCTGGTCGGGACATTATTTACCGGGTATTTAATTAAACGCATTGGGTTTAACCGTAGCTATTATCTTGCCTCGTTGATCTTCGCCGCAGGTTGTGTCGGATTGGGCGTGATGGTGGGGTTCTGGAGCTGGATGAGCTGGCGTTTTATTGCCGGCATCGGCTGTGCCATGATTTGGGTTGTTGTCGAAAGCGCGTTGATGTGCAGCGGAACCTCGCATAATCGCGGGCGCCTGCTTGCCGCCTATATGATGGTCTATTACGTGGGGACCTTTCTTGGACAATTACTGGTCAGTAAAGTGTCTGGTGAATTGCTGCACGTCCTTCCCTGGGTTACGGGTATGATTCTGGCGGGAATTCTACCGCTACTCTTTACCCGGATTGTAAATCAGCAAACGGAGGCGCGTCATTCCACTTCTATTAGCGCCATGCTGAAGCTACGCCAGGCGCGTCTTGGCGTGAATGGTTGTATTATTTCCGGCATTGTTCTTGGTTCATTATATGGCCTGATGCCGTTATATCTGAAGCATCAGGGGATGGCTAACGCCAGCATCGGTTTCTGGATGGCGGTGCTGGTTAGCGCCGGTATTTTGGGGCAATGGCCAATGGGACGTCTGGCGGACAAATTTGGTCGCTTGCTGGTGTTACGCGTACAGGTATTCGTTGTAATACTCGGCAGTATCGCCATGTTAACCCAGGCGGCGATGGCGCCGGCTCTGTTTATTCTGGGGGCGGCGGGTTTTACGCTTTATCCCGTCGCAATGGCCTGGGCCTGTGAAAAAGTCGAACACCACCAGCTTGTGGCAATGAACCAGGCGCTGTTGTTAAGTTATACGGTAGGAAGCCTGTTAGGGCCGTCTTTTACTGCGATGTTAATGCAGAATTATTCAGATAATCTGCTGTTTATTATGATCGCCAGCGTATCGTTTATTTATCTGCTGATGCTGTTACGTAACGCCGGTCAGACGCCCAATCCTGTCGCCCACATCTAACTGTTCTCTGAATCGTATGCAGGACGTGAGTCTTGCATACTCTTTATTTATGTTTTACGTAGAATAATTGACCTGCATAATTTTCTTGCTTTGCTAAAAAATAAAATGTGTCGAAGGTTATAATTTTGCGTTCCTCTATTTTCTCTCCTCGTCTTTACCGCGCATAATTCCCCGCTTCATTTATAGTAATAACATTGTATTCACGAAGGATCGCGTTATGCCGAATGTGCAGGAAAAACAGTTGCGATGGTACAACATTGCCTTGATGTCGTTTATTACCGTTTGGGGATTCGGCAATGTTGTCAATAACTATGCTAACCAGGGGTTAGTGGTTGTCTTCTCCTGGGTGTTTATTTTTGCGCTCTATTTTATTCCTTATGCCTTGATCGTGGGCCAACTGGGCTCAACCTTCAAAGAGGGAAAAGGGGGCGTCAGTACCTGGATTAAGCATACGATGGGGCCGGGGCTGGCTTACCTTGCGGCATGGACCTATTGGGTGGTGCATATTCCCTACCTGGCGCAAAAGCCGCAGGCGATACTCATTGCTCTGGGATGGGCGTTAAAAGGCGACGGCTCGTTGATAAAAGAGTATACCGTCGTTGCCTTGCAGGGGCTGACGCTGGCATTGTTTGTTTTCTTTATGTGGGTTGCTTCCCGGGGGATGAAATCGCTAAAGGTTGTTGGGTCTGTGGCCGGGATTGCCATGTTTATCATGTCAATTTTATACGTTGTGATGGCAGTGACCGCGCCGGCCATTACAAACGTTGAAATTGCGACCGCTAACATCACCTGGCAGTCATTTATTCCCCATATCGATTTTACCTATATCACCACCATATCTATGTTGGTCTTTGCGGTTGGCGGGGCGGAGAAGATCTCACCTTACGTCAACCAGACGCGGAACCCAGGAAAAGAGTTTCCGAAAGGGATGCTCTTTTTAGCCGTCATGGTTGCGGTCTGCGCTATCCTCGGTTCGTTGGCGATGGGAATGATGTTTGACTCCCGGCATATACCTGACGATTTAATGACCAATGGGCAGTATTATGCGTTCCAGAAATTGGGTGAGTATTACCATATGGGTAATACATTAATGGTGATTTATGCTATTGCCAATACTCTGGGTCAAATCGCCGCGCTGGTGTTTTCTATTGATGCACCACTGAAAGTATTGCTGGGTGACGCAGACAGTAAATATATCCCGCAGCGCTTATGTCGAACTAACGCTTCAGGTACGCCAGTTAACGGTTATTTGCTGACATTAGTGTTGGTCGCTATCTTGATTATGTTGCCAACACTTGGCATCGGCGATATGAACAACCTGTACAAATGGCTGCTTAATCTCAACTCTGTCGTTATGCCGCTGCGCTATCTGTGGGTATTTGTCGCCTTTATTGCCGTCATTCGACTGGCGCAAAAGTACAAACCCGAATATGTGTTTATTCGCAACCGGGCGTTGGCGTTAACCGTGGGGATTTGGTGTTTTTCCTTCACTGCGTTTGCCTGCCTTACCGGTATTTTCCCCAAAATGGAGGCGTTCACGCCGGAGTGGATATTCCAGCTTACGTTGAATATTGTGACGCCTTTTGTGCTGGTCGGGTTGGGTTTAATTTTCCCGTTACTGGCGCGTAGACACGCATAACGATACGCTTTTCCACGGCGCTCCTGTTATATGAGCGCCTTTTAAGGTCACTGGTGTTTTCGCGGTAAGAGCGTTATCCAGATAGCAAAACGGCTACCGTTATAGGTAGCCGTTTAAAAGCGGATAAGACAGTTGTCGATTAATACATCACTTTATGACCATACTGCTCAAGGATGCCTTTTACGCGCTCCATGGTCTCTTTCTTCGGCGGCTTCACGCCATCCAGCTTATATTCTTCGCCCATTGCCACCCATTTATGTTTGCCCAGCTCATGATAGGGCAGCAGTTCGATTTTTTCGACATTGCCCATATCGCGGGTAAACTCGCCCAGGCGATGCGCGGAATCATCGTCGTCAGACCAGCCGGGAACCACAACGTAACGGATCCAGACCTTCACATTTTTCTTTGATAAGTACTGAGCGAATTCCAGCGTCCGGTGGTTGGAGACACCGACCAGATTCTGGTGGATCTCATCATTCATCTGCTTGAGATCGAGCATCACCAGATCGGTAACGTCCAGTAGTTCATCAATCACCGGGTCATAACGGCGCACAAAGCCGTTGGTGTCGAGACAGGTATGGATACCTTCTTTTTTACAGGCACGAAACCAGTCGCGCACAAATTCTGCCTGCAAAATGGCTTCGCCGCCGGATGCCGTCACACCGCCGCCGGATGCGTTCATAAAGTGACGATAGGTCACTACCTCTTTCATTAAGTCTTCAACAGTAACTTCTTTACCGCCGTGCGTATCCCATGTGTCGCGATTATGACAATACAGGCAGCGCATCAGGCAGCCCTGGAAAAAGGTAATAAAGCGGATGCCCGGGCCATCAACAGTGCCACAGGATTCAAAGGAGTGAATGCGACCAATAACCGGCTTTTCATCAGCAGTTACTGCAACATTTTCTTTTGTAATACAATTGGTTAAGTTACTCATATCGCTTCGGCTAGCTCTAAATAACGTGGGGTTTATGGACACATTCCGGGCATGTTGAGCACCCTGGTAAGGGGGTTGCATCCTGTAAAAAAGCGGTACTGCGAGCGTAAATTTTGGACTACAGAATGTGTGGCTGTTCCAGAATGTACTGCAATGGCGCTATTTTACCTCTATTCAGTATAAAATATACGGCAAATCTATGCTGCATAACTTGCACTGCCAGAAATTCTGGTTCATTAACCCGCTCTGAACCTCTGTTTAACGCCTGAACCGCAATACATACTGCAAGCGTATCATCCATAGCGTGCTGGTTTTGCTGTTTATGACCCGCCTCTTTTTTCGAATGGTTGGCGCCGTTTTGTCCTGGTCAGAACGAAAATAATTCTCAACATAATTCAGATGCGTCCAAAGAACGCTATGCCTGTCCAGCGCCTGGCGTCGCATTCAACATGCAATCAGGTCTAAATCTGATGTTATTTCTAAAGCCGGACTGATTCAATCTCTTAAAATAGAGTGTGGCTTTAATCAAAAAATGAGAGCAACGGATTGAATTTTGCTTTCGCGGTAAATAATCAAAGGAGTTATTATGCCAGTTACGTTAAGTTTTGGTAATCATCATAACTATGAAATTAATGCTTCACGGCTAGCCCATTTGATGAGTTCTGACAAACAAGAAGCGCTATATATGGGGGTATGGGATAGATTTAAGGACAACTTCAGGACACAAAAAAACAAGAGGCACTGGAGGCATTATATACACTCATCCATGGATGTAGACGTGAAAATCAAGCTGAACTTAATGTTGATACAGACGGCATGGATAAGATACATGCCTTTGTACAATTAAAAAAATATACTAATCCATCTCAACAAGACCGCTTTGTTATGCGTTTTGATCTGAGTCAGACACAAGTTTTATTTGAGATTGATGGCAAGGTTATTGAGAAATGTAATTTGTATCGTCTCCTCAATGTTTCAGAAAACTGTATTTTTAAAGTGATGGAAGAAGATGAAGAAGAGTTGTTTTTTAAAATATGTATTAAGTATGGAGAAAAAATTTCTCTCTATCCAGACTTATTACAAAACTTTGCTTTTAAACTTAGACAGGAAGTTAATGAGGATGATGAAATTAAGGATGAAGTTTATAAGCTTATGCGGTCTGGAGAAGATCGAAAAATGGCATGTGTTGAATGGAATGGTACGCTTACTGAGGATGAGATGGATAAACTACGCTGTCTTCAAATGGGGTCTTTTGAGATTTCTACCCAATTTTTTAAAATAGGTTACTGGGAATTAGAGGGGGAAGTCCTGTTTGATATGTTTCATCCAACACTTATCTATCTGCTACAAGGATATACACCGTCATTGTCATGTGATTTTACAGAAGCTAACACCATGCTGTTATCTGATGCATTAAATAAGGATGATGATGATTATCACAATAATAAAAGAGAAATTGATTCTATTCTGGAAAAAATATATAGATCACATAATAACACTTTATTTATAAGTAAAAATTCTGGTTGTCGTAATATGCTTTTATAAAAAATTAAAAAGGCCCCACTGACATGGAGCCTTTTTTGTACGCTTTTTATGGCGTAATTTCAGTCAAACCCATTACATGGTCTGCGTGAAGGTACGAGTAATAACGTCCTGCTGCTGTTCTTTCGTCAGGGAGTTAAAACGTACTGCGTAACCAGATACACGGATGGTCAGTTGCGGATATTTTTCCGGATGTTCCATCGCGTCCAGCAGCATTTCACGGTTCATGACGTTCACGTTCAGGTGTTGACCGCCTTCAATGGACGCTTCGTGGTGGAAGTAACCATCCATCAGGCCAGCCAGGTTAGTCTTACGAACTTCGTCGTCTTTACCCAGTGCGTTTGGAACGATAGAGAAGGTGTAAGAGATACCATCTTTAGCGTAAGCAAACGGCAGTTTAGCAACGGAAGTCAGAGAGGCGACAGCACCTTTCTGGTCACGACCGTGCATTGGGTTAGCACCTGGTCCGAACGGCGCGCCAGCACGACGACCATCTGGGGTGTTACCCGTTTTCTTACCATAAACCACGTTAGAAGTGATGGTCAGAACAGACTGAGTCGGGATAGCGTTACGGTAGGTGGTCAGTTTCTGAATTTTCTTCATGAAACGTTCTACCAGATCAACCGCCATGTCATCTACACGAGCGTCGTTGTTACCAAACTGCGGGTATTCGCCTTCGATTTCGAAGTCGATAGCCAGACCATCTTCGTCACGAATCGGTTTAACTTTCGCATATTTGATGGCAGACAGGGAGTCAGCAGCAACGGACAGACCTGCGATACCACACGCCATGGTACGGATAACGTCACGGTCGTGCAGCGCCATCAGAGAGGCTTCGTAGCTATACTTGTCGTGCATGTAGTGGATAACGTTCAGCGCAGTGACGTACTGTTTAGCCAGCCAGTCCATGAAGTGATCCATACGTTCCATCACTTCGTCGAAGTTCAGAACGTCGCCTTTGATCGGCTCGGATTTCGGACCCACCTGCATTTTCAGTTTTTCATCAACGCCGCCGTTGATAGCGTACAGCATGGTTTTCGCCAGGTTTGCACGCGCGCCGAAGAACTGCATTTGTTTACCAACGATCATCGGGCTTACGCAGCACGCGATAGCGTAGTCATCGTTGTTGAAGTCCGGACGCATCAAGTCATCGTTCTCATACTGCAGAGAAGAGGTGTCGATGGATACTTTAGCGGCGAATTTCTTGAAGTTCAGCGGCAGTTTTTCAGACCACAGTACAGTGATGTTCGGCTCCGGAGACGGCCCCATAGTGTACAGGGTGTTCAGGAAGCGGAAGCTGTTTTTGGTGACCAGAGTACGACCGTCAACGCCCATACCACCGATAGATTCGGTTGCCCAAATTGGGTCGCCGGAGAACAGTTCATCGTATTCAGGGGTACGCAGGAAGCGAACCATACGCAGTTTCATGACCAGGTGGTCAATCATTTCCTGAGCGTCTTGCTCGGTGATTTTGCCTGCTTTCAGGTCACGTTCGATATACGCATCCAGGAAGGTGGATACGCGACCGAAGGACATTGCCGCGCCGTTCTGAGATTTAACCGCAGCCAGGTAGCCAAAGTAAGTCCACTGGATCGCTTCCTGAGCGTTAGTCGCCGGACCAGAGATATCGCAGCCGTATTTAGCCGCCATTTCTTTGATCTGACCCAGAGCACGGTGCTGTTCAGCGATTTCTTCACGCAGACGGATAGTCGCTTCCAGGTTTACGCCGTTTTCCAGATCGGATTGCAGAGACGTAAACTGCGCGAATTTGTCTTTCATCAGGTAGTCGATACCGTACAGCGCTACGCGGCGGTAGTCACCGATGATACGACCACGGCCATACGCATCCGGCAGACCGGTCAGAACGCCGGATTTACGGCAACGCAGGATGTCCGGAGTATAAACGTCGAATACGCCCTGGTTGTGGGTCTTACGGTATTCAGTGAAGATTTTTTTGATAGTCGGGTCCAGCTCGCGATTGTACGCTTTGCAGGAACCTTCAACCATTTTGATGCCGCCGAACGGGATAATCGCACGTTTCAGCGGAGCTTCAGTTTGCAGACCAACAATTTTTTCCAACGCTTTGTTGATGTAACCAGCGTCGTGAGAAGTGATGGTAGAAGCAACAGAGGTGTCAAAGTCAACAGGCGCATGAGTGCGGTTTTCCTGTTTAACGCCTTCCATTACGCTGTCCCACAGAGTGGTAGTGGCTTCAGTAGCGCCAGCGAGGAAGGATTCGTCACCCTCATAGGGAGTGTAGTTTTTCTGGATGAAGTCACGGACGTTTACTTCATTCTGCCAGTCACCTTTGGTAAAACCTTCCCAGGCTGTGGCTAACTTTTCATTAAGCTCGGACATGTAACACCTACCTTCTTAAGTGGATTTTTTATTTACTGCGTATAGCGAACATCACGATTAATGATGATCGTTACCACGCAGGTAAATGACCCAGTATGTCAACCCGACCAACAAACCGCCGCCGATAATATTACCGATCGTGACCGGAATCAGGTTATCAGTGATGAAGCTCATCACGGTCAGGTGAGAAAAACTTTCCGGAGACGAACCGACTGCGGTCCAAAACTCCGGTGTAGCGAAATCGCGTATTACAATACCCATAGGAATCATAAACATGTTTGCGATACTGTGCTCAAAACCGCTGGCGACAAACATGGCGACGGGCAGTACCATGATGAACGCTTTGTCCATCAGGCTACGACCTGAGTAGCTCATCCACACGGCCAGACAAACCATCAGGTTCGCCAGAATACCGAGGCAGACAGCTTCAATAAAAGTGTGGTGCATTTTGTGGTCGGCGGTTTGCAGGACGTTCAGTCCCCATTGACCGTTGGCAGTCATATACTCGCCGGAAAGCCACATCAGTAACACGAAAAGCAGAGCGCCAATCAGGTTACCAAAATAGACGTTTAACCAGTTTTTAGCCAGTTGCCCCCAGGTGATGCGACCGCTGGCTTTAGCCACAACGATCAGAACGGTGGAGGTGAAAAGATCAGCGCCGCAGATAACACAGAGAATCAGTCCCAAAGAGAAACAGATACCCCCGATAAGTTTTGCCATGCCATAAGGCATCGCGCCAGTACCGGTTGTCGCAGTAATATAAAAAACAAAGGCAATTGAAATGAATACACCGGCGGTAATCGCCAGATAGAAAGTCTTAAGCGGATGTTTCGTTGCTTTATAGACGCCTGCTTCTTCAGCCACTTTGGCCATTGCTGCAGGGAGTAAAAGGTCAAAAGGGTTGTCAGCTTTCACACTAACTCTCTCTTTATTAAGTCGGCGACGAGATACTAACAAAGCATTATAGATGAGAATTTGATATAGATCATATCTCGCCTGGCTTATAGGCCCGTAAGACGCATGGTTTTTATGCAATTACGGTGTAACTTTTTGATTATCCAAATAAAAATAAATTTTAAAAATTATAATGTGAGTTGAATCTTTTCCCTAATCCTCCTGTTACACGGTTAATTAAAATGGAGTAATCAACAAATAAAGTAACATCACTATGTTAATTAATTTAATATTAACTACCAATATTTAACCTTGTTATTACATTTTTGCCGCCTATCGAAAATAAATATTACGGGGGCCCGAAAGCGCCCCGTAATATAACGCAGCCGATAGTGTAAACCTACCCTAAGACACTCATATGGCCTTATTTTAACCAGTATGCTGCTTTCGCGCGCTGTAATTTATCATAAGCTTTTAACAAGGACTGATGGGCCGGGAACGTTTGCAGATCGTGGTCGACAGTCGGTAGTCCGTAAAAAGCCGCTTCACCGCTAAGCGCGGCGCTGGCGGCTTCTACAGCCTCTGCGCCATACATTTTTATAAAAGCATTGAGATATTGCAGCGGCTGACGCGAGTCTTCTTGCGACAGTAACAGTAACGTTTGCAGGCAACGGTAATAGTTCGCGCGTGTCGGACTAAAGATCGACGAATTGAACTCCATCGTCCATTCTGTCCAGATCAGCGCCTGCTCCAAATCGCCGCCCGCTAACGCCAGCATTGCTTTTAATTCGCCGACACGCAGTGTATACCAACCATTGTCCGCTCCGGTCGCCAGACCCAGCAGTTCACGCACGCGGGTGAAATCGTCAAAACCTTCTTCATCCAATTGTTCAATCAGATTGAGATAGTCTTCTTTATTCCAGGCGCTACCGGGCAGCGAAAGCAGAATCTCACGAAGATGGCTACCCATATTGTTGTTGGCCAGCCACAGATCTTCGGCAGGATAAATATCAGACATTCCCGGTACGATAATACGACAGGCGTATACGCCGAGATGCTCGTAATCGGCAATGTAAACTTCTTTATCTTCAGCAGCGAAGATGGCCATCAGCGTGGCGAACTCTTCTTCGGTAGTGCCGGAGAAACTCCAGTCCGCGAACGGGTAATCGGCGTCCTGTTTGAACAGATCCCAGGAGATCAGACCGCTGGAGTCGATGAAGTGGGTCTCCAGATTAGTGTGCTCCGCGACTTCTTCATCATCGAACGTTGGCGGGGTGAAGACATCAAGATCTTTCAGACCGCGTCCCTGGAGTAGCTCGGTCACTGTACGTTCCAGCGCAACGCCAAAGTCAGGATGCGCGCCAAAAGAAGCAAAGCAGGTACCGTTAGCCGGGTTGAACAGCACGACGCAGATAACCGGATACTGACCGCCCAGCGAGCCGTCATAGGCGAAAATCGGGAAACCCTCGGCTTCCAGCGTGGCGATTGATTCCATTACCGCCGGATAACGCGCCATCACCTCTGCAGGAATCTCCGGCAGACTGATGCTTTCCGCAATAATACGATTCTTCACATAGCGCTCGAAGACCTCCGACAGTCCCTGAACGCGGGCTTCATTACGCGTATTGCCGGCAGACATCCCGTTAGAGACGTACAGGTTGCCGATGATATTCATCGGAATATACACGGTCTGGTTATCGGACTGACGGGTAAATGGCAGGCCGCAGACGCCGCGTGCTTCATTGCCGGACTGAAGATCAATCAACTGACTTCCGGTGAGTTCATTTTCCGGATCGTAAAACGCGCGCAAACGGGCATCAAGCAGGCCTTCCGGCACGTCGTCATTTTCAGTCAGCGGGAACCACTTTTCGTTCGGGTAATGCACGAACGGCCCGTTGGCGACCGTTTCACCAAGCCAGAAATCAGCAAAAAAGTAGTTGGTTGACAGACGCTCGAAGTATTCGCCCAGCGCCGAGGCCAGCGCCGCTTTTTTGGTCGCGCCTTTTCCGTTGGTAAAGCATAACGCGCACTCTTTATCGCGAATATGCACTGACCAGACGTTTGGCACCGGGTTCAGCCAGGAGGCCTCTTCGATGTGAAAGCCGAGGTCGAGTAACTTTTGCTGGAAGCGGGCGATGGAGTCTTCCAGCGCGGCGTCTTTGCCGGGAATAAATGTTTGCGTCATGAAAATCACTTTTGTCGTACGGAAAGCGCGCAATGATACGGGTTTTATGTGACGGGCGCTATCTCGCCGGGACATCGGCGGAAATAAAAGTATTGGCTATGCTTTTACACAGGAATTCACAGGAAGAGCATAAAAAATGAAGGCATTTGATTTGCAACGAATGGCGCTGGATAACGTGCCGGTAGCATTTTTGGGGGAAGTGGCGCTACGTAGCTTTTACACCTTTGTCCTGGTCTTTCTCTTCTTAAAGGTGACAGGACGACGCGGCGTGCGGCAAATGTCGCTTTTTGAAGTGTTGATCATTTTGACATTGGGATCTGCGGCAGGCGACGTCGCGTTTTATGATGATGTTCCGATGCTTCCCGTTCTGGTGGTATTCATCACCCTGGCGCTGCTCTATCGTCTGGTCATGTGGCTGATGGCGCATAGTGAAAAGTTGGAGGATCTACTGGAAGGTAAGTCAGTGGTCGTTGTTGAAGACGGCGAACTGGCGTGGGAAAAACTGCAACGCTCGAATATGACAGAGTTTGAATTTTTTATGGAGCTTCGTTTGAATGGCGTTGAACAACTGGGGCAGATCAGGCTGGCCATCCTTGAGACGAATGGTCAAATTAGCGTCTATTTCTTTGAAGATAAAGACGTGAAGCCGGGATTAAGCATTCTTCCTGAACACTGTACGCCACGCTTTACGGTGGTGCCGGAGGCTGGCGATTATGCCTGTGTACGTTGCAGTGAAGTGGTACGAATGACCGTCGGAGAAAAACAATTATGTCCGCGCTGCGCAAATCCAGAATGGACGAAGGCAAGCCGGGCTAAACGCGTTGTTTAACAGCGAAAATATCGGATTTATACGGTTAATCCGGAAGATTCTGTTGTGTGACGCACGCCGCATTTCCCCCGCGTATTGTTTTACCCATTGCGGCGCGTGTCACTGAATGATAAAACCGATATCCACATGAATAACGTTTGCCTGATGTCTGTCAGGCAGGCAACAATGCAGCGTGGTGAGGGGAAATGGCTCAGGTCTTTAATTTTAGTTCAGGTCCGGCGATGCTACCGGCGGAAGTACTTAAACTGGCGCAACAGGAACTGCGTGACTGGCACGATCTTGGTACGTCGGTAATGGAAATTAGCCATCGAGGCAAAGAATTTATCCAGGTTGCTGAGGAGGCGGAGCAGGATTTTCGCGATCTCCTTAATATCCCCTCCAACTATAAAGTTTTATTTTGTCACGGCGGCGGTCGCGGGCAGTTTGCTGGTGTGCCGCTAAATCTGCTGGGCGATAAAACCACGGCGGATTATGTCGATGCCGGTTACTGGGCGGCGAGCGCCATCAAAGAAGCCAAAAAATACTGTGCGCCGCAGATTATCGACGCCAAAATCACCGTTGACGGCAAACGTGCCGTGAAACCGATGCGCGAGTGGCAGCTTTCCGATAATGCCGCTTATTTACACTATTGCCCGAATGAGACCATTGACGGCATCGCCATTGATGAAACGCCTGATTTTGGCCCGGAGGTGGTCGTCACGGCGGATTTCTCTTCTACCATCCTTTCTGCGCCGCTGGACGTCTCTCGCTATGGCGTGATTTATGCTGGCGCGCAGAAGAATATCGGTCCGGCAGGGCTGACGCTGGTTATCGTCCGGGAGGATCTGTTAGGCAAGGCGCATGAGAGCTGCCCGTCTATCCTCGACTACACCGTCCTGAATGATAACGACTCGATGTTTAATACGCCGCCGACTTTCGCCTGGTATCTTTCCGGTCTGGTGTTCAAATGGTTGAAAGCGCAGGGCGGCGTGGCGGCGATGCACAAAATTAATCAGCAAAAAGCGGAACTGCTGTACGGTGTGATTGATAACAGCGATTTCTACCGTAACGATGTCGCGCAAGCCAATCGTTCGCGGATGAATGTTCCGTTCCAGTTAGCGGACAACGCGCTGGACAAGGTATTTCTGGAAGAGTCTTTCGCCGCCGGTCTCCACGCGTTGAAAGGGCACCGTGTCGTCGGCGGTATGCGTGCCTCTATCTATAACGCCATGCCGATTGAAGGGGTGAAAGCCCTGACCGATTTCATGATCGATTTTGAGCGTCGCCACGGCTAATTCGTTTCTTTTTTCATCCCCACGGTCAGTCTGTGGGGTTTTTATTTCTGTTTTTTGAGAGTTGAGTTTCATGGAATCCCTGACGTTACAACCTATCGCGCGGGTCGATGGCGCCATTAATTTACCTGGCTCCAAAAGTGTTTCAAACCGTGCTTTGCTCCTGGCGGCTTTAGCTTGCGGTAAAACCGTTCTGACGAATCTGCTGGATAGCGATGACGTCCGCCATATGCTCAATGCCCTGAGCGCGCTGGGGATTGATTATACTCTTTCTGCCGATCGCACCCGCTGTGACATCATCGGTAATGGCGGTGCATTGCGCGCGCCAGGCGATCTGGAACTGTTTCTCGGTAATGCCGGAACCGCGATGCGTCCGTTAGCGGCAGCGCTATGCCTGGGTCAAAATGAGACAGTGTTAACCGGCGAACCGCGCATGAAAGAGCGTCCGATAGGCCATCTGGTCGATGCGCTGCGTCAGGGCGGGGCGAATATTGATTACCTGGAACAGGAAAATTATCCGCCCCTGCGTCTGCGCGGCGGTTTTACCGGCGGCGACGTTGAGGTTGACGGTAGCGTTTCCAGCCAGTTCCTTACCGCGCTGCTGATGACCGCGCCGCTGGCGCCTAAAGACACAGTGATCCGTATTAAAGGCGAACTGGTATCAAAACCTTACATCGACATCACGTTAAATTTAATGAAAACCTTTGGCGTGGAGATAGCGAACCATCGCTACCAACAATTTGTCGTGAAGGGCGGTCAACAGTATCAGTCGCCGGGTCGCTATCTGGTCGAGGGCGATGCCTCGTCGGCTTCTTATTTCCTCGCCGCCGGGGCGATAAAAGGCGGTACGGTAAAAGTGACCGGGATTGGCCGTAATAGTATGCAAGGCGATATTCGTTTTGCCGATGTGCTGGAGAAAATGGGCGCGACCATTACCTGGGGCGATGATTTTATTGCCTGTACGCGCGGCGAGCTGCACGCCATAGATATGGATATGAATCATATTCCGGATGCGGCGATGACGATTGCCACCACGGCGCTATTTGCGAAAGGAACCACGACGCTGCGCAATATTTATAACTGGCGGGTGAAAGAAACCGATCGCCTGTTTGCGATGGCGACCGAGCTGCGTAAAGTGGGGGCTGAAGTCGAAGAAGGGCACGATTATATTCGTATCACGCCGCCAGCAAAGCTCCATCACGCGGATATCGGCACGTACAATGACCATCGTATGGCGATGTGCTTTTCACTGGTCGCGCTGTCCGATACGCCAGTCACGATCCTGGACCCTAAATGTACCGCAAAAACGTTCCCTGATTATTTCGAACAACTGGCGCGGATGAGTACGCCAGCCTGATCCTTCTGTTGCGCCAGCCGACAGGCTGGCGCGCCGGTGTCCGCACTCGCGCTATTTTTACAATCACGACTACTGCTAATCTTTCGGGCTGGTTCCTCGTCGGTCCGCTATAATTGCGCAATTATTCCGCATCTGATTACAGACAAAACTGGTTTTTGCACGCAACGTTAACGGTCGCGAGCGTTGGCGCGTATAATGCGCGGCGTTTACGTTAACGGTACGCCTGTTTAAGGAGATAAAGATGACGGCAATTGCCCCGGTAATAACCATTGATGGCCCAAGCGGTGCAGGTAAAGGCACCTTGTGCAAAGCAATGGCGGAAGCATTGCAATGGCATCTGCTGGATTCCGGCGCGATATACCGCGTACTGGCGCTGGCGGCATTGCATCACCATGTCGATCTCGCCTCTGAAGATGCGCTGGTGCCGCTGGCGTCCCATCTGGATGTGCGTTTCGTCTCAACGGACGGCAATCTGGAGGTTATCCTGGAAGGCGAGGACGTTAGCGGCGAAATCCGTACGCAGGAAGTCGCGAACGCGGCATCCCAGGTGGCGGCGTTCCCACGCGTGCGTGAAGCGCTTCTTCGTCGCCAACGCGCGTTCCGCGAAGCGCCCGGTTTAATCGCCGATGGGCGCGATATGGGCACCGTGGTCTTCCCGGATGCGCCGGTAAAAATTTTCCTTGACGCCTCCTCGGAAGAACGTGCGCATCGACGCATGCTACAGTTGCAGGAGAAGGGCTTTAGTGTTAACTTTGAACGCCTTTTGGCCGAGATCAAGGAACGCGACGATCGCGATCGTAATCGCGCTGTAGCGCCGTTAGTTCCTGCTGCTGATGCATTAGTTTTGGATTCTACCCGATTAAGCATTGAGCAAGTGATTGAAAAAGCGTTACAATACGCGCGCCAAAAATTGGCTCTCGCTTAAATGCGACCGAATTTGCAGTACCCCCGCTGCAAGGGAATGACAGCGGGTATGTTAAACAACCCCATCCGGCACGGAGCCAGGTGGACGTTAAATATGAAACCTGAAGATTAAACATGACTGAATCTTTTGCTCAACTCTTTGAAGAATCCTTAAAAGAAATCGAAACCCGCCCGGGTTCCATCGTTCGTGGTGTTGTTGTTGCTATCGATAAAGATATCGTACTGGTTGACGCTGGTCTGAAATCTGAATCCGCCATTCCGGCTGAGCAGTTCAAAAACGCCCAGGGCGAACTGGAAATCCAGGTTGGTGACGAAGTTGACGTTGCTCTGGATGCAGTAGAAGACGGCTTCGGTGAAACTCTGCTCTCTCGTGAGAAAGCTAAACGTCACGAAGCATGGATCACGCTGGAAAAAGCTTACGAAGATGCTGAAACTGTTACCGGTGTTATCAACGGCAAAGTTAAGGGTGGCTTCACTGTTGAGCTGAACGGTATTCGCGCGTTCCTGCCGGGTTCTCTGGTAGATGTTCGTCCGGTGCGCGACACTCTGCACCTGGAAGGCAAAGAGCTTGAATTCAAAGTAATCAAGCTGGACCAGAAACGTAACAACGTTGTGGTTTCTCGTCGTGCCGTTATCGAATCTGAAAACAGCGCAGAACGCGATCAGCTGCTGGAAAACCTGCAGGAAGGCATGGAAGTTAAAGGTATCGTTAAGAACCTCACTGACTACGGTGCATTCGTTGATCTGGGCGGCGTTGACGGCCTGCTGCACATCACGGACATGGCCTGGAAACGCGTTAAGCATCCGAGCGAAATCGTGAATGTTGGCGACGAAATCAACGTTAAAGTGTTGAAGTTCGATCGCGAACGTACCCGTGTATCCCTGGGCCTGAAACAGCTGGGCGAAGATCCGTGGGTTGCTATCGCTAAACGTTATCCGGAAGGTACCAAACTGACCGGTCGCGTGACCAACCTGACCGACTACGGCTGCTTCGTTGAAATTGAAGAAGGCGTTGAAGGCCTGGTTCACGTTTCCGAAATGGACTGGACTAACAAAAACATCCACCCGTCCAAAGTGGTTAACGTTGGCGACGTAGTGGAAGTGATGGTTCTGGATATCGACGAAGAACGTCGTCGTATCTCCTTAGGGTTGAAGCAGTGCAAATCTAACCCGTGGCAGCAGTTCGCAGAAACCCACAACAAGGGCGACCGCGTTGAAGGTAAAATCAAGTCTATCACTGACTTCGGTATCTTCATCGGCCTGGACGGCGGCATCGACGGCCTGGTTCACCTGTCTGACATCTCCTGGAACGTTGCAGGCGAAGAAGCAGTTCGTGAATACAAAAAAGGCGACGAAATCGCTGCAGTTGTTCTGCAGGTTGACGCAGAGCGTGAACGTATCTCCCTGGGCGTTAAACAGCTCGCAGAAGATCCGTTCAACAACTGGGTTGCCCTGAACAAGAAAGGCGCTATCGTAACCGGTAAAGTGACTGCAGTTGACGCTAAAGGCGCAACCGTAGAACTGGCTGACGGTGTTGAAGGTTACCTGCGTGCTTCTGAAGCATCCCGTGACCGCGTTGAAGATGCAACTCTGGTTCTGAGCGTTGGCGACGACGTTGAAGCTAAATTCACCGGCGTTGATCGTAAAAACCGCGCAATCAGCCTGTCTGTTCGTGCGAAAGACGAAGCTGACGAGAAAGATGCAATCGCAACTGTTAACAAACAGGAAGATGCAAACTTCTCTAACAACGCAATGGCTGAAGCATTCAAAGCAGCTAAAGGCGAGTAATTCTCTGGAACTTCGGGCATTTTAGTCCGAAGTATAACGAGTTTACTTGACAGATTGCAGGATTCGTCCTGTAATCAAGCACTAAGGGCGGCTACGGCCGCCCTTAATCAATCTAACGGCTGCAGCCAAATTTGCCTTTAAGGAACCGGAGGAATCATGACCAAGTCAGAATTGATTGAAAGACTTGCAACCCAGCAATCTCACATTCCCGCTAAGGCGGTTGAAGACGCAGTAAAAGAGATGCTGGAGCATATGGCCTCGACTCTTGCGCAGGGCGAGCGTATTGAAATCCGCGGTTTCGGCAGTTTTTCTTTGCACTATCGCGCGCCTCGTACCGGACGTAACCCCAAGACCGGTGATAAAGTGGAACTGGAAGGAAAATACGTTCCTCACTTTAAACCAGGTAAAGAACTGCGCGATCGCGCCAATATTTACGGTTAAGTTTTAACGCAAAACTTAAATCCGAAAAAAGCACCGTCAGGGTGCTTTTTTCATTTATACGCCGTCAGGCGCAAACTGGAAAGCGTTTCGCATTTTTTGCTGCGCCTTACATTTGCCGGGTAAAAAACCTGGAATCCGCGCCGTATAGCACAAAATCCCCACCAGACAATGGCGTCCTGAACCTGCACACTTTCCTGCACAGGGAGGTGTCTATGAAGATAACGACGGTCAGCGTATGCGTAGTATGCGGCATACTTCCACTTACGATATTGCCAGTATTACCCGACACGTGGATTCTCGCGACGCTGTTTTGTCTGGCATGTTTACTTTGCCTCATTCCTCACCACTATGCGCGCTACGCGGCATTAACCTTGCTCTTTTTCCTGTGGGGAATATTTGCCGCCAGGCAGGCCATTTGGGCGGGTAACGTCCTGCCCGCCGCGACGCAGGAGGCGACAGTCGTCATTACCGCCACCGATCATATGACGACCCATTATGGGCGAATTACCCATTTGCGCGGAAAGCCGCTCTTTCCTGCTGTAGGGGTTGTCCTGTATGGTCAGTACTTACCCACGGAAGTGTGTGCCGGGCAACAGTGGGCGATGACGCTGAAGGTCAGAGCGATACACGGCCAGCTTAACGAAGGCGGTTTTGATAGCCAACGCTACGCGTTGGCGCAGCACCAACCATTGACCGGGCGTTTTCTACAGGCTAAAGCCATTAACCCAGAGTGTAGCTTGCGTGCGCGCTACCTTGCTTCGCTTCGCGCTACGCTTGCGCCTTATCCGTGGCAGCAGGTTATTCTGGCGTTGGGAATGGGGGAGCGGGGAGCGGTGTCGCAGGAGGTGAAAGCCATTATGCGCGATACAGGGACCGCCCATTTGATGGCGATTTCCGGCCTGCATATCGCTTTTGCCGCGTTATTGGCTGCCGGGTTAATCCGCGGCGGGCAATTCTTTTTGCCGGTCAGATGGATTCGTTGGCAGACGCCATTGCTGGGCGGCATTCTTTGCGCGATGTGTTATGCATGGCTTACCGGCTTACAACCGCCTGCGCTGCGCACGATGGTGGCGCTGAGCGTCTGGGGAGGATTAAAATTAAGCGGACGACAGTGGAGCGGCTGGCAAGTCTGGTGCTGCTGTCTGGCCGCGATTATTTTCGCCGATCCTGTGGCGGTTATATCGCAAAGTCTTTGGCTGTCAGCATTTGCGGTTGCCGGCCTGTTATTCTGGTATCAGTGGTTTCCTGCGCCAAACGGAAATTTTCCACGGGGCGTACGCTGGTTGCTTAACCTGCTTCACCTACAGGCAGGCATTACACTTCTGCTTTTGCCTCTCCAGGTGGCGCTTTTTCATGGCATAAGCGTTACCGCAATACTGGCGAATCTTTTTGCCGTACCCTGGGTCACATTTTTGACGGTTCCGCTCATCCTGGCGGGAATGATTCTGCATTTAACCGGGCCGCTTTTTCTTGAAGAGTGGATATGGTTCCTGACCGATCGCGCGTTAGCCGCGCTATTTTACCTGTTGAATGCTTTACCGCAGGGCTGGGTGAATATTGATAACCGTTGGCAGTGGCTGACGCTATCGCCCTGGTTAACGCTTATCGCGTGGCGATTAAATGTCTGGCGTACCTGGCCGGCGGTCTGTTTATGCGGGTTATTGCTGATGAGCTGGCCACTCTGGCGGCCGATAAACGCCAGCGGATGGCAGGTGCATATGCTGGATGTCGGTCAGGGGCTGGCGATAGCGATCGTCAGGGGCGATAAAGTAATACTCTACGATACCGGCCGGGCATGGCCGGAGGGCGATAGCGGGCAACAGGTTATTATTCCCTGGTTGCGCTGGCATAATATGACGCCGGAGGGCGTTATTTTGAGTCATGAGCATCTGGATCATCGGGGCGGGCTGCGTTCGCTACAGCGGGTCTGGCCGTCAATGTGGATTCGCAGCCCGTTAGGCTGGCAGGGACATTTGCCCTGTTTTCGCGGCGAGCAGTGGCAATGGCAGGGGCTGACGTTTCAGGCGCACTGGCCGTTACGCGAAAGTACCGATCGAGGAAATAACCGCTCTTGTGTGGTCAAAGTGGATGATGGCGTACACAGCATCCTGTTCACGGGCGATATTGAAGCGGGCGCTGAACAAAAAATGCTAAGTCGTTACTGGCGACATCTTGCGGCGACGTTTATCCAGGTGCCGCATCATGGCAGTAATACGTCGTCGTCGCTACCGCTTATTCAGCGGGTACATGGTAAAGCGGCGCTGGCGTCCGCCTCGCGCTATAACGCATGGCGGCTGCCGTCACGTAAGGTAAAACAGCGCTACCGACAGCAGGCG
This sequence comes from Salmonella enterica subsp. diarizonae, assembly GCF_008692785.1. GTDB lineage: Bacteria > Pseudomonadota > Gammaproteobacteria > Enterobacterales > Enterobacteriaceae > Salmonella > Salmonella diarizonae. The sequence goes on along the minus strand of NZ_VXJV01000006.1, from coordinate 164,798 downwards.
TATCAGTGGCTTGATACACCCCACCAGGGGCAAATTTCGCTGCGGTTTTCTCCGCAGGGCTGGCGCATACAAGGCTTACGGGATCAAATTTTACCTCGTTGGTATCATCAGTGGTTTGGCGTGCCCGAGGATAACGGGTAGAATATGCGGCTATTTCAACAAATGCTGGTTTTTTGAATGCATAACGATAAAGATCTCTCTACGTGGCAGACCTTCCGCCGACTGTGGCCAACCATAGCGCCTTTTAAAGCAGGTCTGATCGTGGCGGGCATAGCGTTAATTCTCAACGCAGCCAGCGATACCTTCATGTTATCGCTCCTCAAGCCATTACTGGATGATGGTTTCGGTAAAACGGATCGCTCAGTGTTGCTGTGGATGCCGCTGGTGGTTATTGGGCTGATGGTATTACGAGGCATCACCAGCTATGTCTCCAGCTACTGTATTTCATGGGTGTCAGGCAAGGTGGTAATGACCATGCGCCGTCGCCTGTTTGGCCATATGATGGGAATGCCCGTCGCCTTCTTTGATAAACAGTCTACCGGTACGCTGCTGTCGCGTATTACTTACGATTCAGAACAGGTTGCCTCTTCTTCATCTGGCGCGCTGATTACCGTGGTGCGTGAAGGGGCATCGATCATCGGATTGTTTATCATGATGTTCTATTACAGCTGGCAGTTGTCGATCATCTTGGTTGTTTTAGCGCCGATTGTGTCGATTGCGATTCGCGTTGTCTCAAAGCGGTTCCGCAGCATCAGTAAAAATATGCAGAACACGATGGGACAAGTGACTACCAGCGCCGAACAAATGTTAAAAGGGCATAAAGAGGTACTGATTTTCGGCGGTCAGGAAGTCGAAACTAAACGCTTTGATAAAGTCAGCAATAAGATGCGACTACAAGGCATGAAAATGGTCTCAGCCTCGTCAATTTCCGATCCTATCATTCAGCTCATTGCCTCGCTGGCGCTGGCGTTTGTCCTCTATGCAGCGAGCTTCCCAAGCGTAATGGATAGCCTGACGGCTGGGACCATCACCGTGGTGTTCTCCTCCATGATCGCGCTGATGCGTCCGTTAAAATCGCTGACAAACGTTAACGCGCAGTTCCAGCGTGGGATGGCGGCTTGTCAGACGTTGTTTGCAATTCTGGACAGCGAACAGGAGAAAGATGAAGGTAAACGTGTCATTGACCGCGCGACCGGCGATCTTGAATTCCGCAATGTGACGTTTACTTACCCGGGCCGTGAAGTTCCGGCATTGCGTAACATCAATTTGAAAATTCCTGCCGGGAAAACCGTGGCGCTGGTGGGGCGTTCCGGATCGGGTAAATCGACTATCGCCAGCCTGATCACGCGCTTCTACGATATTGATGAAGGACACATCCTGATGGATGGTCACGATCTGCGCGAATACACTCTGGCCTCTCTACGTAATCAGGTGGCTCTGGTTTCGCAAAACGTGCATCTGTTTAACGACACGGTCGCCAATAACATTGCTTATGCCCGGACGGAAGAATACAGCCGCGAGCAGATTGAAGAGGCGGCGCGCATGGCCTATGCCATGGACTTTATCAACAAGATGGATAATGGTCTGGATACCATCATCGGCGAAAATGGCGTACTGCTTTCCGGCGGTCAGCGCCAGCGTATCGCGATTGCCCGCGCCTTACTGCGCGACAGCCCGATTTTGATCCTTGATGAAGCCACGTCCGCGCTGGATACCGAGTCTGAACGTGCGATTCAGGCGGCGCTGGATGAACTGCAGAAAAACCGTACCTCTCTGGTGATTGCGCACCGTCTCTCCACCATTGAACAGGCGGATGAGATCGTTGTGGTCGAAGACGGCATTATCGTTGAGCGCGGCACTCATAGCGAGCTGCTGGCGCAACGCGGCGTTTACGCCCAGCTACATAAGATGCAATTTGGCCAATGATTGCGCGTATCTGGTCGGGTGAATCCCCACTATGGCGGTTACTGCTGCCGCTCTCCTGGTTGTATGGCCTGGTGAGCGGGGCGATTCGTTTGAGCTATAAGCTTGGTCTTCAACGCGCCTGGCGAGCGCCGGTACCGGTGGTTGTGGTAGGGAATCTCACGGCCGGCGGTAACGGTAAAACGCCGGTGGTAATCTGGCTGGTGGAGCAGTTGCAACGGCGTGGCATGCGCGTGGGGGTCGTTTCTCGTGGCTACGGCGGGAAAGCCGCGGCTTATCCGCTACTCCTGACGCCGGAGACGACAACCGCAGAAGCGGGAGATGAACCAGTATTGATCTATCAACGGACCTGTGCGCCTGTCGCGGTTGCGCCTGAACGCGCCGCGGCGGTGAAAGCGATTCTGGCGGCGCATGATGTGCAGATCATTATCACCGACGATGGGTTACAACATTACCGACTGGCGCGAGATATTGAAATTGTGGTGATTGACGGCGTGCGCCGATTTGGCAACGGCTGGTGGCTTCCCGCCGGTCCTATGCGCGAACGCGCCAGTCGCCTGAAAACCGTGGACGCCGCCATCGTGAATGGCGGCGTCGCCCGGGCGGGCGAAATACCCATGCAGCTAGCGCCTGGACTGGCGGTGAACTTACGTACGGGAGCACGTTGCGACGTAGCGCAACTGAGCAATATTGTGGCGATGGCGGGCATTGGTCATCCGCCGCGCTTTTTCGCAACGCTGGAATCCTGCGGCGCGCATCCGCAAAAGTGCGTCCCGCTGGCGGATCACCAGACGCTTGCCCCTGCTGAGGTTCAGGCTCTGGTCAGCGAGGGGCAGACCCTGGTAATGACGGAAAAAGACGCGGTGAAATGCCGTGCTTTTGCCGAGGAAAACTGGTGGTTTTTACCGGTTGATGCGCGTTTGTCCGGCGAGCAGCCTGATAAGTTGCTTGAGCATATCACCTCGCTGGTTCGCTAGCGCACCCTAATGCAGCGGCAGTGATGAATTTATGGAGTTATGAATGTCATTGCCGTACCTCTCTCTTTCCCAGGCCCGTTGTCTCCATCTTGCTGCGCAGGGGCTATTGAAAAAGCCGCGCCGTAATGCGATGCCTGGCGATGTTCTTGCCGCCATTTCACGTATGGCGTTGCTGCAAATTGATACCATCAATGTTGTCGCGCGTAGCCCCTATCTGGTGCTGTTTAGCCGTCTCGGCTCGTACCCACAGGCCTGGCTGGATGAGGCGCTGCTACGCGGCGAGCTGATGGAATACTGGGCGCATGAGGCCTGTTTCTTACCACGCCGCGACTTCAAACTTATCCGTCATCGTATGCTGTCGCCGGAAAAGATGGGCTGGAAATATCGCGCGGCATGGATGCATGACCATGAGGCAGAAATAGAACAGCTAGTGCGGCATATCCAGGAGCACGGTCCGGTGCGTTCTGCCGATTTTGAACATGCGCAGAAAGGTGTCAGCGGCTGGTGGGAATGGAAACCGCATAAACGCCACCTTGAGGGATTATTTACCGCCGGAAAGGTCATGGTTGTTGAGCGGCGTAATTTTCAACGCGTATATGATTTAACGTACCGTGTGATGCCGCATTGGGATGATGAACGCGATGGACTGTTACAGCCGCAGGCGGAACGTCTGATGCTGGATAATAGCGCGCGCAGTCTGGGGATTTTCCGTGAACAGTGGCTGGCGGATTACTACCGCCTGAAACGTCCTGACCTGAAGGGATGGCGGGAGAGCCGGGCGAAACAGCAGCAGATTATTCCGGTCGAGGTGGAAACGTTGGGGCGGATGTGGCTTCATGCCGATCTTTTTTCGCAGCTTGAACCGGCGCTGAATAACACCTTAAAGGCGACCCATAGCGCAGTGCTGTCGCCTTTCGACCCCGTAGTATGGGATCGTAAGCGGGCAGCGCAGCTCTTCGCATTCAACTACCGGCTGGAATGTTATACGCCCGCGGCGAAGCGCCAGTACGGTTATTTTGTGCTGCCGCTATTATACCGGGGCCGTTTAGTCGGGCGAATGGACGCCAAAATGCACCGTAAAACGGGGGTGCTTGAGGTCATCTCGCTGTATCTGGAGGACGATATTCGCCCTGGCGCTAGTCTGCAAAAAGGAATTTTGCAGGCCATTAGCGCGTTTGCCACCTGGCAACGGGCATCGCGCGTGACGTTGGGACAATGTCCGCCAGGCTTGTTTAGCGGCATGCGTCACGGCTGGGAAATAGACCCTGCACCATAACCGATTATGTTAATATTGAAGGATTCACAATCCGGTCCATCTGGAGGAACTATGGATCATCGTCTGCTTGAAATCATCGCCTGCCCGGTATGCAATGGCAAACTCTGGTACAACCAGGAAAAGCAAGAATTAATTTGCAAACTGGATAATCTGGCTTTCCCGTTACGCGACGGCATTCCTGTATTGCTGGAAAATGAAGCTCGCTCCCTGACATCTGATGAGAGTAAATCATGAGTTTCGTCGTGATCATTCCGGCCCGTTTTTCATCTACCCGACTGCCAGGCAAACCATTGCTGGATATCAATGGCAAGCCCATGATTGTTCATGTCCTGGAGCGGGCGCGCGAATCTGGCGCGGAACGCATTATTGTCGCGACCGATCATGAAGATGTGGCCCATGCGGTAGACGCGGCTGGCGGCGAAGTGTGCATGACGCGCGCCGATCACCAGTCCGGTACCGAACGGTTAGCGGAAGTGGTAGAGAAGTGCGGATTCAGCGACGATACCGTTATTGTGAACGTCCAGGGCGATGAGCCGATGATCCCGGCGGTTATTATTCGCCAGGTCGCAGAAAATCTGGCGCAGCGCCAGGTTGGCATGGCGACGCTGGCGGCGCCGATTCACAGCGCCGAAGAGGCATTTAATCCGAATGCGGTGAAAGTTGTGCTGGATGCCGAAGGCTATGCGCTCTACTTCTCCCGGGCGACGATTCCCTGGGATCGCGATCGCTTTGCAAAAAGTCTGGAAACGGTAGGGGATACTTGCCTGCGCCACTTGGGCATTTACGGCTATCGCGCGGGTTTTATCCGCCGTTACGTGAGCTGGCAGCCCAGCCCGCTTGAACATATTGAAATGCTGGAGCAACTCCGTGTGCTGTGGTACGGCGAAAAAATTCATGTCGCTGTCGCCAAAGCGGTGCCTGGTACGGGCGTAGACACCGCCGACGACCTTGAGCGCGTTCGCGCCGAAATGCGTTAATATGACCCTGTTCATGATCGTCGCAGACGGTCATGAACAGCCCTGTATGGTAGCGCAAAGATGAATACTCACGTCTGCTCGCCAGTGACCCTTCTCTCGTACCGTTACGATTTTCCTCATTTTTCTTTTCTTCTCTTGATCTCATACGGGTGACATCTGTCCATACGACGCTCATTATTAAAGCAGTAGCACTAATGGGGGTAATCTGGAATGGAACAGTTGCGGGCCGAACTCAGCCATTTACTGGGTGAAAAACTTAGCCGTATAGAGTGTGTAAATGAGAAAGCGGATTCCGCATTGTGGTCATTATATGACAGCCAGGGAAATCCGATGCCGCTGATGGCGCGAAGCTTTACAACTCCCGGCGTGGCGCAGCAACTGGCATGGAAAACCTCAATGCTGGCGCGTAGCGGTACGGTGAGGATGCCGGTAATCTATGGCGTATTGACGCATGAAGAGCATCCTGGTCCGGATGTGCTGCTGTTGGAACGACTGCGCGGCGTGTCGGTAGAGGCGCCAGCGCGCACGCCGGAACGCTGGGAACAGCTAAAAGATCAGATTGTTGAAGGATTGTTAGCCTGGCATCGGCAGGATAGCCGCGGTTGCGTTGGCGCCGTAGACCATACTCAGGAAAATATCTGGCCTTCCTGGTATCGCCAGCGGGTGGAGGTGCTGTGGACGACGCTAAACCAGTTCAGCAATACCGGCTTAACGATGCAGGACAAACGCATTCTGTTTCGCACCAGAGAGTGTCTTCCTTCGTTATTTGAGGGGTTTAATGACAACTGCGTACTGGTGCATGGTAACTTCTGCCTGCGCAGTATGCTTAAAGACGCCCGTAGCGATCAGCTCCTGGCGATGGTCGGCCCCGGGCTGATACTGTGGGCGCCGAGAGAGTTCGAACTGTTTCGCCTGATGGATAATCCCTTGGCGGAGGGATTGCTTTGGCATTATCTGCAACGCGCGCCAGTGGCGGAGTCATTCATCTGGCGGCGTTGGCTCTATGTGCTGTGGGACGAGGTTGCGCAGTTGGTGAATACCGGGCGTTTTAACCGTACCAATTTTGATCTGGCGGCGAAATCATTGCTCCCCTGGCTTGCCTGATGCCCCTTTCAGCCATTGCCAGAGTCGTCCTAATGTTTCATACCCAGCGCGATCGCTATGCATTAGCCAGACCGGGGACGGAATTGCCCGCTCCCAGGGATTGAGTGGCGAATCGATCGCCAACTGATTCGCTGGCGCAGGAAGCGGGTTCAACCCGACATGCTGAAAAAAGATCATCGCGCGTGGCAAATGCGAGGCGGATGTCACCAGCAGGAAAGGTGCGTCGCCGATGGCCTGCTTAACGGCGGCGGCTTCTTCTTGCGTATCTTTTGGCTTATCCAGCGTAATAATATCGCTACGCGGTACGCCCAGCGACTGCGCCACTCGCGCGCCGACTTCCGCCGTGCTTACCGTATTGGTTTTTGCTACACTGCCGGTAAAAATCAGCTTTGCTCCCGGATTCGCTCGCCATAGTCGAATGCCCTCCGCAAGCCGCGGCAAACTGTTGTTAATTAAATTAGAGCTCGGCGCCCACTGCGGGTTCCAGGTATAACCGCCGCCGAGAACCACAATATACTCCACCTTTTGCGGACCCTGCCAGGTGGGGTAGTGGTTTTCTATCGGACGCAGCAGATGGTCAGCGACGGGTTGCAGGCTTAATAGCAATAGCGCCAGCCAACCTACGCTGATAAATACTTTTCCGGTCTTCTGAAAGCGGCTAAACCAGACCAGCACCAGGCCGACGCCAATCATCAGCAACATCAGCGGGAGCGGCAACAACATACCGCCAATCACTTTCTTTAGCGTAAAAAGCATCCTTTTTGGTTCCTTTTTTAACCATATAGCGGAGGATTAACGGTGATATTACACCAGACAGGTTCATTCTCGCCGTGGCTGTGACAAAATAGCGGTTTTATCAGATAACGCCTGAGCCAGCCTGTGGAGAGTCCGATGCAGGATCGCAATTTTGATGACATTGCTGAAAAGTTTTCCCGTAACATTTACGGCACAACCAAAGGGCAACTGCGGCAAGCCATTCTGTGGCAAGACCTGGATCGCGTGCTGGAGGCGTTCGGCGGGCGAAAATTGCAGGTGCTGGATGCTGGCGGTGGTGAAGGGCAAACGGCGATTAAGATGGCGGAGCGCGGCCATCAGGTGACGTTATGCGATCTGTCTGGTGAAATGATCGCCCGCGCGCGGCAGGCGGCCGAGGCAAAAGGTGTGAGCAAAGACATGCATTTTATACAATGCCCGGCTCAGGACGTCGCTGCGCATTTGGAAAGCCCGGTTGATCTGATATTGTTTCATGCTGTGCTGGAGTGGGTAGCCGATCCTGTCGGCGTATTAGAAACGCTCTGGTCAGTATTGCGCCCTGGCGGCGCGCTGTCGTTAATGTTCTATAACGCTAACGGTTTGCTGATGCACAATATGGTGGCGGGTAATTTTGACTACGTGCAGGCGGGGATGCCTAAACGCAAGAAGCGCACGTTGTCGCCTGACTACCCGCGCGACCCCGCGCAGGTGTACCAGTGGCTGGAGGCGATTGGCTGGCAGATTACCGGTAAAACCGGCGTGCGTGTGTTTCATGATTATCTGCGTGAAAAGCACCAACAGCGTGACTGTTATGAGACATTGGTCGAACTGGAAACGCGTTATTGCCGCCAGGAGCCGTATATTAGCCTTGGGCGCTACATTCATGTCACCGCGATTAAAAGCCCGGCGCTAGCCGCAGATGCAAGGATAACCTATGAGTGAATTTTCCCAGACAGTCCCCGAACTGGTTGCCTGGGCCAGAAAAAACGACTTTTCCATCTCGCTGCCGGTAGACAGGCTTTCCTTCCTGCTGGCGGTCGCCACGTTGAACGGCGAACGCCTTGACGGCGAGATGAGTGAAGGCGAGCTGGTGGATGCATTCCGCCATGTGAGTGATGCGTTTGAGCAAACCAGCGAAACCATCGGCGTGCGCGCTAATAACGCGATTAACGATATGGTGCGTCAACGTCTGCTGAACCGCTTTACCAGCGAGCAGGCGGAAGGCAATGCGATTTACCGATTAACGCCGCTGGGAATTGGCATCACCGATTATTATATTCGCCAGCGGGAGTTCTCTACGTTACGTCTCTCCATGCAGCTATCAATTGTGGCAGGCGAATTGAAAAGCGCGGCGGATGCGGCACAAGAGGGCGGCGACGAGTTCCACTGGCACCGTAATGTCTACGCGCCGCTGAAATATTCGGTGGCGGAAATTTTCGACAGTATCGATCTGACTCAGCGCATCATGGATGAGCAGCAGCAGCAGGTAAAAGATGATATCGCACAACTGCTGAATAAAGACTGGCGCGCGGCGATTTCGAGTTGTGAACTGCTGCTTTCCGAAACGTCCGGTACGCTGCGTGAATTGCAGGATACGCTGGAAGCGGCGGGCGATAAGCTGCAGGCTAACCTGCTGCGTATTCAGGATGCCACGATGTCCCACGACGATCTGCATTTTGTCGACAAGCTGGTCTTTGACCTGCAAAGCAAACTTGACCGTATTATCAGTTGGGGACAGCAGTCTATCGATTTATGGATCGGCTACGACCGTCACGTGCATAAATTTATCCGTACCGCGATCGATATGGATAAAAACCGTGTCTTCGCCCAGCGTTTGCGTCAGTCTGTGCAAACGTATTTCGATGAACCGTGGGCGCTAACCTACGCGAATGCCGATCGTTTGCTGGATATGCGCGATGAAGAGATGGCGTTGCGTGACGATGAAGTCACCGGGGAGTTGCCGCCGGATCTGGAATATGAAGAGTTTAACGAGATCCGTGAGCAACTGGCGGCCATTATCGAAGAACAGTTGGCTATCTACAAAACCAGACAAAAGCCACTGGATCTTGGACTGGTGGTGCGCGAGTATCTGGCGCAATACCCGCGCGCGCGTCATTTCGACGTGGCGCGTATTGTTATCGATCAAGCGGTACGTCTTGGCGTAGCGCAAGCAGATTTCACCGGACTGCCAGCCAAATGGCAGCCGATTAATGATTACGGAGCCAAGGTACAGGCGCATGTCATTGACAAATATTGAACAAGTGATGCCGGTTAAGCTGGCGCAGGCGCTGGCGAATCCGTTATTTCCGGCGCTGGATAGCGCATTGCGTTCGGGCCGCCACATCGGGCTGGACGAACTGGATAATCATGCCTTTCTGATGGATTTTCAGGAATACCTGGAAGAGTTTTACGCGCGTTATAACGTGGAGCTGATTCGTGCGCCGGAGGGGTTTTTCTACCTGCGTCCGCGTTCCACCACGCTTATCCCGCGCTCGGTGTTATCCGAACTGGATATGATGGTCGGTAAAATTCTCTGCTACCTCTATCTCAGCCCGGAGCGTCTGGCGAACGAAGGGATTTTTACCCAGCAGGAGCTGTACGACGAGCTGCTTACCCTGGCGGACGAAGCCAAACTGCTAAAGCTGGTGAATAACCGCTCGACGGGATCTGACGTCGATCGCCAGAAACTGCAGGAAAAGGTACGTTCTTCTTTGAACCGCCTGCGTCGTTTGGGCATGGTGTGGTTTATGGGCCACGACAGCAGCAAATTCCGCATTACAGAATCGGTCTTCCGTTTTGGCGCGGATGTACGCGCCGGCGACGATCCTCGCGAGGCGCAGCGTCGTCTTATCCGCGACGGAGAAGCGATGCCAATTGAAAACCATCTGCAACTTAATGATGAGACCGAAGAGAATCAGCCGGACAGTGGAGAGGAAGAAGAATGATTGAACGCGGTAAATTTCGCTCGCTAACGCTGATTAACTGGAACGGTTTTTTTGCCCGTACCTTTGACCTTGATGAACTGGTCACGACGTTATCCGGGGGTAACGGCGCCGGGAAATCCACGACGATGGCGGCGTTTGTCACGGCGCTGATTCCGGATCTCACATTACTGCACTTTCGTAACACCACGGAAGCCGGCGCCACCAGCGGTTCGCGCGATAAAGGTTTGCACGGTAAGCTGAAGGCGGGCGTTTGTTACTCCATGCTCGACACCATTAATTCCCGCCATCAGCGGGTGGTGGTCGGCGTGCGTCTGCAGCAGGTCGCCGGGCGCGATCGCAAAGTGGACATTAAACCGTTCGCTATTCAGGGACTGCCGATGTCGGTACAGCCGACGCAACTGGTGACAGAGACATTAAACGAACGTCAGGCGCGTGTACTGTCGCTTGCTGAGCTGAAAGACAAGCTTGACGAGATGGAAGGCGTGCAGTTTAAGCAGTTTAACTCCATCACCGATTATCATTCGCTGATGTTTGACTTAGGGATTATCGCTCGTCGTCTGCGCTCAGCGTCGGATCGCAGTAAATTCTATCGTTTGATCGAGGCCTCGCTGTACGGCGGGATCTCCAGTGCTATTACCCGATCGCTACGCGATTATTTATTGCCGGAAAACAGCGGCGTGCGCAAGGCGTTCCAGGATATGGAAGCGGCGTTGCGCGAGAACCGGCTCACGCTGGAAGCGATCCGCGTTACCCAATCCGATCGCGATCTGTTTAAGCATTTGATCAGCGAAGCCACCGATTATGTGGCTGCGGATTATATGCGCCACGCCAATGAGCGTCGGGTTCACCTTGATCAGGCGCTGGCGTTTCGACGCGAACTGTACACATCGCGCAAGCAACTGGCGGCGGAGCAGTATAAGCATGTCGATATGGCTCGCGAGCTGGGTGAGCATAACGGTGCCGAAGGTTCTCTTGAAGCGGATTACCAGGCGGCGAGCGATCACCTGAACCTGGTGCAAACCGCGCTGCGCCAGCAGGAAAAAATTGAACGCTACGAAGCGGATCTTGAAGAACTGCAGATTCGACTTGAAGAGCAAAACGAAGTGGTGGCGGAAGCTGCCGAAATGCAGGACGAAAATGAAGCGCGTGCCGAAGCCGCCGAGCTGGAAGTCGATGAACTCAAAAGTCAGCTTGCGGATTACCAGCAGGCGCTGGATGTACAGCAAACGCGCGCGATTCAGTATAACCAGGCGATATCCGCGCTCGCCCGCGCCAAAGAAATTTGCCATCTGCCGGATCTAACGCCTGAAAGCGCCGCCGAATGGCTGAATACTTTCCAGGCAAAAGAGCAGGAAGCTACGGAAAAACTGCTGTCGCTGGAACAAAAAATGAGCGTGGCGCAAACCGCGCACAGCCAGTTTGAGCAGGCTTACCAGTTGGTTGCGGCGATCAACGGCCCGCTGGCGCGTAGCGAAGCCTGGGACGTGGCGCGCGAGCTGTTACGGGACGGCGTGAACCAGCGTCATCTGGCGGAGCAGGTACAGCCGCTGCGGATGCGCCTGAGCGAACTGGAACAGCGGCTGCGCGAGCAGCAAGAGGCGGAACGTCTGCTGGCGGAGTTCTGTAAGCGACAGGGCAAAAATTTTGATATTGACGAACTGGAAGCGCTGCATCAGGAGCTTGAAGCGCGCATCGCGGCGCTGTCTGACAATGTAGCTAACGCCAGCGAACAGCGTATGACCTTGCGTCAGGAGCAGGAGCAGCTTCAGTCGCGTATTCAACATCTGATGCAGCGTGCGCCCGTCTGGCTGGCGGCGCAAAACAGCCTTAACCAGCTTAGCGAACAGTGCGGCGAGGAGTTTACGTCCAGCCAGGAAGTGACAGAATACCTGCAACAGTTACTGGAGCGTGAGCGCGAAGCCATTGTCGAACGCGACGAAGTGGGCGCGCGTAAAAAAGCGGTTGATGAAGAGATCGAACGTTTAAGTCAGCCGGGCGGCGCGGAAGATCAGCGTTTGAATGCGCTGGCGGAGCGTTTTGGCGGGGTATTACTGTCGGAAATCTACGATGATGTCAGCCTTGAAGATGCGCCGTACTTTTCCGCACTGTATGGCCCGTCGCGCCATGCGATCGTCGTGCCGGATTTATCACAAATAGCCGAACAGCTTGAAGGTCTGACCGATTGCCCGGAAGATCTGTACCTGATCGAAGGCGATCCGCAGTCTTTTGATGACAGCGTATTCAGCGTTGACGAGCTGGAAAAGGCGGTGGTAGTGAAAATTGCCGATCGTCAGTGGCGTTATTCGCGCTTCCCGTCGCTGCCTATTTTTGGCCGTGCGGCGCGCGAGAACCGTATTGAAAGTCTCCATGCGGAACGGGAAGTGCTTTCCGAGCGCTTTGCCACGCTCTCGTTTGACGTTCAGAAAACCCAGCGTTTGCACCAGGCGTTCAGCCGTTTTATCGGCAGTCACCTTTCCGTCGCCTTTGAGGACGATCCGGAAGCGGAAATTCGCCGACTGAACGGGCGTCGCGTCGAGCTGGAGCGCGCGCTGGCGACGCATGAAAACGACAACCAGCAGCAGCGCATTCAGTTTGAGCAGGCGAAAGAGGGCGTTTCCGCGCTTAACCGTTTGCTGCCGCGGCTGAATTTATTGGCCGATGAAACGCTGGCCGATCGGGTCGATGAAATTCAGGAGCGGTTGGATGAGGCGCAAGAAGCGGCGCGATTTGTGCAGCAATATGGCAACCAGTTAGCCAGACTGGAGCCAGTGGTTTCCGTTCTGCAAAGCGATCCGGAACAGTTTGAGCAGTTAAAAGAAGACTATGCATGGTCGCAGCAAATGCAGCGCGACGCGCGCCAGCAGGCTTTTGCGCTGGCTGAAGTTGTCGAACGTCGGGCGCATTTCAGCTATTCCGACTCGGCGGAAATGCTGAGCGGCAACAGCGATCTCAATGAAAAGCTGCGCCAGCGGCTGGAGCAGGCGGAAGCCGAGCGTACCCGCGCCCGCGAAGCGCTGCGCAGCCATGCTGCGCAGCTAAGTCAGTACAGTCAGGTTCTGGCCTCGCTAAAAAGTTCTTACGACACGAAAAAAGAGCTGCTTAACGATTTGCAGCGCGAATTACAGGATATTGGCGTTCGCGCCGACAGCGGGGCGGAAGAGCGCGCCCGCCAGCGTCGGGATGAACTGCACGCCCAGTTGAGCAATAACCGTTCGCGTCGCAATCAGCTTGAGAAAGCGCTCACCTTCTGCGAAGCGGAGATGGATAACCTGACCCGCAAGCTGCGCAAGCTGGAGCGCGATTATCATGAAATGCGCGAGCAGGTCGTGACCGCGAAAGCCGGTTGGTGCGCAGTCATGCGGATGGTTAAAGACAATGGCGTGGAACGTCGTCTGCACCGTCGTGAGCTGGCTTATCTGTCGGCGGATGAACTGCGCTCCATGTCGGATAAGGCGTTGGGCGCGCTGCGCCTGGCGGTCGCGGATAACGAACATCTGCGCGACGTGTTGCGCCTGTCGGAAGATCCAAAACGCCCGGAACGTAAAATCCAGTTCTTTGTGGCCGTTTATCAGCATCTGCGCGAACGTATTCGTCAGGATATTATTCGTACCGACGATCCTGTTGAAGCCATTGAACAGATGGAGATTGAACTGAGCCGTCTGACGGAAGAGCTGACGTCGCGTGAGCAAAAGCTAGCGATCAGTTCCCGCAGCGTGGCGAACATTATCCGCAAGACTATCCAGCGCGAACAGAACCGTATCCGAATGCTGAACCAGGGTTTGCAAAGCGTCTCGTTTGGACAGGTGAATAGCGTGCGGTTAAACGTCAACGTGCGTGAAACGCATGCCACCCTGCTGGATGTGCTTTCAGAACAGCATGAGCAGCACCAGGATCTGTTTAATAGCAATCGTCTGACCTTCTCCGAAGCGCTGGCGAAACTGTACCAGCGCCTGAATCCGCAGATCGATATGGGGCAACGCACGCCGCAGACTATCGGCGAGGAGTTGCTGGACTACCGTAACTATCTGGAGATGGAAGTCGAAGTTAACCGTGGATCAGACGGTTGGCTGCGTGCGGAATCCGGCGCGCTGTCTACCGGGGAAGCTATCGGGACCGGGATGTCGATTCTGGTGATGGTGGTACAAAGCTGGGAAGACGAAGCACGCAGATTGCGCGGGAAAGATATTTCGCCATGTCGCCTGCTGTTCCTCGATGAAGCGGCGCGTCTGGATGCGCGCTCTATCGCCACGCTGTTTGAACTGTGCGAACGTTTGCAGATGCAGCTCATCATCGCGGCGCCGGAAAACATCAGTCCGGAGAAGGGCACGACGTATAAACTGGTGCGTAAAGTGTTTCAGGATACTGAGCACGTTCATGTTGTCGGACTGCGTGGCTTTGCGCCGCAACTTCCGGAAACGCTTCCCGGCACGCAGACGGAAGATACGCCTTCAGAAGCGAGTTAAACACAGCAGAAACGGTGGCATGCCTGATGGCGTTTCGCTTATCAGACCTGGATAATTTCCTGACGTATTGAAATTATCGCGAACAGAGGCCGGATAAAGCGTTTACGCGTCATCCGGCAAAATAAGTTCTGCTTTATCATTAGACTGGGGCGGCGAAAGCCGCCTTTTTCTTTATCTGAAAAATCTCTCCGGGTAGTGTATTTTCTTTAAACTTCTTTACATTAGGTTAGGCAAAAACGTATCGAACTTTATATACTGGAGTTAAGCCTGACGAGTGAGCAGGCTGACTCGTCATACTAAACAAAAGCATTGGTGAGGTTGACCCGCGCCGCGGGCTGCACCGTCATGCGGAGTATGATAACGAAAACAGGGGGCAAGGGATGTTGCTTAACAAGATGTGTGGTCGTCGTCTGTCGGCAATCAGTTTATGCCTGGCCGTAACATTCGCTCCACTGTTCAATGCGCAGGCCGATGAGCCTGAAATGATACCTGGCGATAGCGCCGTTGCCGCGACTGGTCTGGCTGGGCCGCAGAAGCAATCAGCCGCGACGGCGATTCTGGCCGGGATTCAGCCGCTGCCGGAGGGCGTTTCAGCCGGGAAAATTCGGGCTGATCTACAGTCGCAGCTCCCTTCCGGCTATACGCCGGTCTATATGAGCCAGTTGGCATTGCTTTACGCCGCGCGCGACATGAAGCCCATGTGGGATAATCGCGATGCGGTGAAAGCCTTCCAGCAACAACTGGCGGAGGTGGCGATTGCCGGATTCCAGCCGCAGTTTACCGCCTGGGTGGCATTGTTGACCGATCCCGCCGTAAACGGTATGGCGCGCGATGTCGTGTTGTCAGACGCCATGATGGGCTATCTCCATTTCATTGCGAATATCCCCGTCAAAGGCAATCGCTGGTTATATAGCAACAAACCTTATGCATTGGCGACGCCGCCAGTCTCGGTGATTAACCAGTGGCAAATCGCGCTGGAAGAGGGGCAGTTGCCGACGTTTGTCGCCAGCCTGGCGCCGCAACATCCACAGTATGCACTCATGCATGACGCGTTGCTGAAGTTGGTGGCGGACTCTCGCCCGTGGCCGCAGTTGACCAATACCGTGACGCTGCGCCCGGGGCAATGGAGTAACGATGTGCCTGCGCTGCGCGAAATATTACAGCGTACGGGGATGCTGGATGGCGGTCCAAAGATTGCCTTACCCGGCGATAATACTGCTGATAGCGCCGTTGTCAGCCCCTCCGCCGTGGGCGTCGAAACACCGGCGGCGCAGCCGGTCGCCGAACAAACGGCCCGCCGTAGCAAGCCGGCTCCGGCGGTACGCGCCGCCTACGATCGTGAACTGGTCGAGGCGGTAAAGCGTTTCCAGGCATGGCAAGGTCTGGGGGCGGATGGCGTAATTGGCCCGGCAACGCGTAACTGGCTCAATATGACCCCCGCGCAACGCGCAGGCGTACTGGCATTGAATATCCAACGTTTACGCCTGCTGCCAGCGGAATTATCTACCGGTATTATGGTGAACATTCCCGCTTATTCGCTGGTCTACTATCAGAATGGCAACCAGGTGCTGGCTTCGAGGGTGATCGTCGGGCGTCCTGATCGTAAAACGCCGATGATGAGCAGCGCGCTGAATAATGTGGTGGTGAACCCGCCGTGGAACGTTCCGCCCACGCTTGCGCGTAAAGACATTTTACCGAAGGTGTGGAATGACCCAGGCTATCTGGAGCGCCATGGCTACACCGTGATGCGCGGCTGGAACAGCAAAGAAGCGATCGATCCGTGGCAGGTTGACTGGGCCACCATTACTCCATCGAATCTTCCGTTCCGTTTCCAGCAGGCGCCAGGCGCGCACAATTCGCTGGGGCGTTATAAATTTAATATGCCGAGTTCAGATGCGATATATTTGCACGATACGCCCAACCATAATCTCTTTCAGCGTGACGCCAGGGCGTTAAGTTCCGGTTGCGTGCGTGTCAATAAGGCCTCTGAACTGGCTAATATGCTTTTGCAAGATGCGGGCTGGAACGATGCGCGGATCTCTGGCGCTCTGAAGCAAGGCGACACGCGGTATGTCAATATCCGGCAGAACATTCCGGTTAATCTTTACTATCTGACCGCGTTTGTCGGCGCAGATGGTCGTATGCAGTATCGTACAGATATTTACAATTACGATCTCACAGCGCGATCCAGCGCACAAATTGTGCCAAAGGTTGAACAATTAATCAGGTAAATGAAGAAGTTCTGGTAAATATGTTGTCCTAATGTTTAGCTTCAACGGGGTCGTTTCGCTGTAGACCCCGTCGTTGCTGGGGGAGGGCAATCTTGACGCAGGCTTTATCGCCAGTTAAGGTGCCTTTCGTGCGCCAGAAGTGCATATACAACAACCTTTGAGTCGACCGGGCCGTTCAGAAGCCTGTGCCTGTCGGTATTATGCCTGCTTAAAGGTAGAAGTGTATTAACGATAACATTGACCTGTAGACCTGATTATCATGGACAAATTTGACGCTAATCGCCGCAAGCTGCTGGCGCTTGGTGGTGTCGCCCTCGGCGCCGCCATCCTGCCCGTGCCAGCGTTTGCCACACTCTCGACCCCACGCCCGCGTATTTTGACGTTAAACAATCTCCATACCGGAGAGTCAATCAAGGCGGAGTTTTTCGATGGAAGAGCCTACATTCAGGATGAATTAGCAAAGTTAAACCATTTTTTCCGTGACTATCGCGCGAATAAAGTCCGATCAATCGATCCCCGCCTGTTTGACCAACTTTACCGACTTCAGGGGCTGTTAGGGACACGTAAACCTGTGCAGCTCATCTCGGGCTACCGCTCTCTTGATACCAATAATGAATTACGCGCCCGTAGCAGCGGCGTAGCGAAAAAAAGCTACCATACGAAAGGGCAGGCGATGGATTTTCATATTGAGGGCGTGGCGCTGAGCAATATTCGCAAAGCGGCGTTATCTATGGGCGCAGGTGGTGTAGGATATTACCCACGTAGTAACTTTGTGCATATTGATACCGGGCCGGCGCGGCACTGGTAATCAGCGAGGCTTAATCAAAGGAGCAGTATGAACTATCGTATTATTCCGGTCACCGCGTTCTCCCAGAACTGTTCATTAATCTGGTGCGAACAAACCCGGCTGGCGGCGCTGGTCGATCCGGGCGGCGACGCTGAAAAAATTAAACAGGAAGTGGACGCCAGCGGTGTGACGTTGATGCAAATTTTACTCACGCATGGTCATCTCGATCATGTCGGAGCAGCGAGTGAACTGGCGCAGCATTACGGCGTTCCTGTTATCGGTCCGGAAAAAGAAGATGAGTTCTGGCTGCAAGGACTGCCGGCGCAAAGCCGCATGTTTGGTCTGGATGAGTGCCAGCCGCTGACGCCTGACCGCTGGCTGAACGAAGGCGATCGCGTCAGCGTAGGGAATGTGACGTTACAGGTGTTACATTGTCCGGGACACACGCCGGGACACGTGGTTTTCTTTGATGAACAGTCGCAACTGCTGATCTCCGGCGATGTGATTTTCAAAGGCGGCGTCGGGCGCAGCGATTTTCCTCGCGGCGATCACAATCAGTTGATTGACGCCATTAAGCGTAAACTACTGCCGCTTGGCGATGATGTGACCTTTATCCCTGGCCACGGCCCGCTCTCCACGCTCGGTTACGAGCGTCTGCATAACCCCTTCCTGCAAGACGAGATGCCGGTCTGGTAAGCAGAATGAAAAAAGCCTGCAATGTGCAGGCTTTTTTGTCGGTCACGCCAGCCGACAGGTTTTTACAGTACCGCGACGATGGCTTCGCACAGCGGTGCCATATTATCCGGCGTCATACCTGCCACGTTCACGCGACCAGAAGCTACGGCATAAACGCCAAACTCTTCACGCAGACGTAGCACCTGCTCTTTGGTCAGACCACTGAATGAGAACATCCCGTTCTGCTTGATAATAAAGCTGAAGTCGCGGTTTGCGCCTTTCTCCTGCAAGGTATTCACGAACAGTTGACGCATACGCTGGATACGCTGGCGCATGTCCGTCAGCTCCTGTTCCCAGATGGCGCGCAGTGCGTCATTACTCAGGATAGTGGCGACGATGGACGCGCCGTGCGCCGGCGGGTTAGAGTAGTTAGCGCGAATGGCGGATTTCATCTGGCTAAAAGCGCGATCCACGGTTTCCGCGTCGGCGGCAACGAGTGTGCAGGCACCGACGCGTTCATTATATAAACCGAAGTTTTTGGAGTAGGAGCTGGCGACAATCAGCTCCTTATGCAGCGCGGCAAAGGCGCGCAGACCTTCCGCATCTTCTTCCAGGCCGCGGGCAAAGCCCTGGTAAGCGAAATCAAATAGCGGTAGCCAACCTTTTTCAACAGAAAGCTCAGCCAGAGCTTTCCACTGTTCCAGAGTAGGGTCAATGCCGGTTGGGTTGTGACAGCAACCATGGAACAGAACCACATCGCCGGCCTGTGCTTCGCTCAGACTGGCTTGTAGCGCGTCAAAATCCAGCGTGTGATTCTCCGCATCGTAGTAAGCGTACTCCCGGACTTCCAGTCCGGCGGCGTTAAACACGCTTTTGTGGTTCGGCCAACTGGGGTTGCTCACCCACACCCGTTTTACCGGGGTATTTTTTGCCAGGAAGTCGGCGGCAACGCGTAGCGCCCCGGTACCGCCCGGCGTTTGCGCCGTGCGTGCGCGCTTGTCGTTAATCAGCGCGCTGCCTTTGCCAAACAATAATTCCTGGGTGCAGCGAGCAAATTCCGGAATCCCGTCAATGCCGAGATAGTTTTTCGTCGTTTCATTTTCCAGTAAATACTGCTCGGCTTTTTTAACGCTGGTGAGCACCGGTGTTTTGCCGGTTTCATCCTTATATACGCCAATGCCAAGGTTAATTTTCCCTGGACGGTCATCGGCGCGAAACAGATCGGCCAGGCCCAAAATCGGGTCGGCAGGAGCGGCGGTTATGTTCTCAAACATGACGAGGTTCCATTATAGTTACAGAAGGGAAATCCGCTATCAGGTTAACGGCAGATTTACAAAATGCCAACCGTTAGCGCTAAAAAGCCCGACTGTTTTTGAAAGACGCACGTTTTCTCTAAGAGACATAAAAAAACAGGACCGAAGTCCTGTTTTTGAGGCATAAAACAAAGGGGTCTGCTGGTCAGAACTGGTAAGTAATACCGACTGCCGCCTGATCGTCGGTGCCAACGTAGCTGGAGCTGTAGTCGTTTTTGTCCAGCAGGTTGAAACGGTAGTCAACCCATACGTTCATGTTTTTGTTGAAGTAGTAAGTCGCGCCCGCCTGAATGTATTTCGCCAGGTCGGCTGTGCTGTCGGCGCCGTTCAACTGCTTACCTTTACTCTGCACATACGAGATTGCCGGACGCAGGCCGAAGTCAAACTGGTACTGAGCGACCACTTCAAAGTTCTGCGTTTTGTTTGCCATTTCCACGGTATTGGTAACCGTATTTTCAACAATGCTCATATTGCGGGTTTCGGCATATACGGCAGCCAGGTAGACGTTGTTCGCATCATATTTCGCGCCAACGGCCCACGATTCTGCGCGATCGCCATTACCATCGCGATCCTGCTGATCGTTAGTACGCTTGCTGTTGCTGTACGCTGCGGTGACGCCAAAGCCGTCGAACTCATATGCCATGGTGTAACCTACGCCATCGCCATTCTGAGAGTTGATGCTGTGGTTGTCCTGATTTTTACCCTGATACTGGATACCGAAAGAGAGACCGTCCACCAGACCGAAGAAGTCAGAGTTACGGTAGGTCAACAAACCGCCAGCACGGCTGGTCATGTAGTTATCAGTATAGGCGCCGCCCCAGGTTTCGCCGGAGAAGTAGGGTGCCATATCGGTATATGATTCAACATCGTAAACGATACCGTAGTTACGACCATAATCGATTGAACCCACTTCTGCGTATTTCAAACCTGCGAAGGCCAGACGGACCAGATTCGAGTTCTGCTGTTCGCCTTCAGCGCGATCTGCTTTGGTACGGTATTCCCACTGACCGAAACCGGTCAGATCGGTGTTAATTTGCGTTTCCCCTTTAAAACCAATCTGGGCATAAGTCTGGTCGGCATTTTTGCTATCGCCGGTCGTTGTCCATACGTGACGACCCACGGCTTTACCGTACAGATCCAGCTTATTACCATCTTTATTATAAATTTCTGCTGCGTTTGCGGTTGCAGCAGCCAGCAGGGCAGGGATCACCGCTGCCAGGATTTTGCGCTTCATCATTATTTATTACCCTCATTGGTTTTTTTATATGACACCTGCCACTGCCGTCAATAAATTCCGTCAATAAAACTTTAC
Source organism: Salmonella enterica subsp. diarizonae (assembly GCF_008692785.1). GTDB lineage: Bacteria > Pseudomonadota > Gammaproteobacteria > Enterobacterales > Enterobacteriaceae > Salmonella > Salmonella diarizonae. Next base: position 144,062 of record NZ_VXJV01000006.1, on the reverse strand, counting down.
AGAAATATTGATGAGAGTTTGGTGTCTTTATGTGTCTGACAGGCATCTTTCCATTCAAACTAACGTTTCGCTACCGTGAAAATGCTACAAATATAAAGATTTAGTATCAAAAGGAAAAAATATGTAAGAAAATATTATTTTTGCGGAACTTTGTGAACAACGTCAAACTTCCCCTTATTTTTCGTCTTAATTTGTTCTTTTTAATTTTATTCATATGATTTTATTATATTTATTGGCATGCGACACCATTGTGCCTGAAAAAGCAGCAGATGAGCCATTTTATAAAAATAGCCATTTAGATGTCCTGATGTCTGAAATGATGGGGAAAAATTGTGCTATTAGAGCAGAAAAATCTAATCCTTAATAAAATTAAGGATTAATTTTTATGTGTAAATATTTTTGTGAAATATACAGTAACAAGATGTGGTAATTCAGAGGGTTGTAATTAAATTTATTTACTTATTGAGAATAAAACTGACATTCAGGTGAAAAAAAGGCCAGCATAGCTGGCCTTGAGTGTGACGTAAAAATTAGAAGCTGGCGTTGCGTGGCGTCCGTGGGAACGGAATAACATCGCGCACGTTTTGCACACCCGTGACGTAAGCGATCAGGCGTTCAAAGCCCAGGCCAAAGCCGGAATGCGGTACAGTACCGTAGCGACGTAAGTCGCGATACCACCAGTAATCCTCTTTATTCAGCCCCATTTCGGCCATACGGGCATCCAGCACATCCAGACGCTCTTCACGCTGGGAACCGCCGATGATTTCGCCGATTCCCGGCGCCAGTACATCCATTGCCGCTACGGTTTTGCCGTCTTCGTTAAGGCGCATGTAAAACGCTTTAATTTCTTTCGGATAGTTTTTCACCACCACAGGTGCTTTGAAATGTTCTTCCGCCAGATAGCGTTCGTGTTCGGAAGAGAGGTCGACGCCCCAGAACACCGGATTTTCAAATTTCTTACCACAGCGTTCCAGAATGGCGACCGCATCGGTGTAATCCACCTGAGCGAAGTCGGTAGAGACAAAACGCTCCAGACGAGCGATAGCGTCTTTATCCACGCGTTCGGCAAAGAACTTCATGTCATCCGCACGCTCTTCCAGAACCGCGTTGAAGACATATTTCAGCATGGCTTCCGCCAGACGGGCGTTGTCTTCCAGATCGGCGAACGCCACTTCCGGCTCCAGCATCCAGAACTCCGCCAGGTGACGGCTGGTGTTGGAGTTTTCCGCGCGGAAGGTCGGCCCAAAAGTATAGATTTTGGACAGCGCGCAGGCATACGTTTCGCCGTTTAGCTGGCCGGAGACGGTCAGGAATGATTCTTTGCCGAAAAAGTCTTTGTCAAAATCTACCTTGCCCTGGTCGTTACGCGGCAGGTTTTCCAGATCCAACGTTGAGACGCGGAACATTTCGCCAGCGCCTTCGGTATCGGAAGCGGTAATCAGCGGGGTGGAGACCCAAAAGAAGCCCTGCTCATCGAAGAAGCGATGCAGCGCCTGTGCCAGAGTATGGCGGACGCGCGCTACCGCGCCAATCAGGTTGGTGCGCGGGCGCAGATGCGCGACCTCACGCAGATACTCAATGCTATGGCGTTTTGCCGCCATCGGGTAGGTATCCGGATCTTCCACCCAACCTGCGACCTCTACTTTCGTGGCCTGGATTTCGAAACTTTGCCCTTGTCCCGGCGACGCGACAACCTTACCCGTTACCACCACGGAGCAGCCTGTCGTCAGGTGTAATACTTCTTCATTATAATTGGGCAGAGAATTATTAATTACAGCCTGTACAGGATCAAAGCAGGAGCCGTCATAAACGGCGAGGAAGGAGATGCCAGCTTTTGAATCTCGGCGGGTACGCACCCATCCGCGCACGGTGACTTCTTGGTCAACGGCTACGCGGCCCTGGAGTACGTCGGCTACAGGCACAACGCTCATAATATTCTCTCTGTTAATAGTCGGAAAAAATAAACACTTGTCCACCCGAAATGGGGGGATTCCTATGTTACCTGGCATCTGCAATCAGACAAGCAGAAATCGTAGCTGAAGTGAAAGATTTCGGAAATAAACCTGAAAAAGGAGCCCTGGCAGGCTCCCTGGGAAGAATTAACTGGCTTTGCGGACCTGCGGGAGATCAAAAGCTTTACGCAGCGCACGCACAAACGCTTTATCATGGCAGATCGTTTTACCGGGGCTGTCGGAAAGTTTAGCCACCGGCTTTCCGTTACATTCCACAAGCTTAATAACGATATTGAGCGGTGTTACCTGGGGGATATCGCAGGTCAGGCGGGTACCTATGCCGAAGCTTAACTGCACGCGAGACGCGAAATGGCGATAGAGCTCGACCGCCTTTTGCAGATCAAGGTTATCTGAAAAGACCAGCGTTTTTGTCAGCGGATCAATCCCCAGCTTTTCATAATGGGCAATCGCCTTTTCACCCCATTCGACAGGGTCTCCTGAGTCGTGGCGTAACCCCTGATAACGGCTGGCGAATTCAACGCCGAAATCGCGTAAAAACGCATCCATTGTAATGCAATCTGTCAATGCGATACCAAGCTGGTCCGGATATTCGTTGAGCCAGGCGGCCAGCGCGGCACGCTGACTGGTCGCCAGATCCGGACTGATTTGTTGATGCGCCTGAAACCATTCGTGCGCCTGAGTGCCCATCGGCGTCAAAGCCAGGCGACGCGCGAGATCATAGTTGCTGGTGCCGACAAACCATGACTCCTGCTGGAGACGTTTAACTATCGCCTGCTGCACTTCACGAGAGAAACGACGGCGGGTACCGAAGTCCATCAGGTGGAAGCGGGACATATCGAGATCGGCGGTTAACGCAGTGAAATCAACCAGCTTACTTTCCAGCGCGTCGAGCGCCTGAGCAACGCCCGCGTTTGGCGAGCGGTAGTGATGAACCAGTTCACTGATCACGGCCAGCAGCGGCACTTCCCACATAATCACTTCACGCCACGGGCCGGTTAAGCGAATATTCAGCTTGCCGTTATCGTTGGTGACACAGACTTGAGCGGGGTTATAGCGAAATTCGCGTAACCAGTTCAGATAATCCGGTTTAAAAAAGGGCAGGCCAGAGAGCCACTGGAACTCGTCCTTCTGGAGGCGCAGGTGCTGCATCGCGTCCACCTGCTCGCGAATAGCATCGGCATAAATACCCAGCAGGTCGTCGCCACGGCAACGAAACTCAGCCGCTACCTGCACATCATAGTAGTGGTGAAAAACGGCTTGCTGCATATGCAACTTATAAGCATCTGTATCCAGCAACGAGTGCAGAACAGGAGAAGCGAATTGTGTCATAGGTGCGCTGTAGCGTCCTCTCACGGGAGCGTTTAGTACAATAAACAACTAAGAAAACCGCTGGAGTATACCTTGTTTAGCGATTTATTGAACCCCGATCACACCATAAGCTGTCTTTAGGGTCGAGCGCATTTCGTGCCCCATGTTATAAAAATGTAGCAAAGAGGCCGTTTGTGCCTGAAAAGATGAACATTCTGCGTAGCGCGATTTGCGCAACAGGAATAGACTGGAGTCGACACTCTACAAAAGATGCGAAAGGTTTTTTATGACACAACAGCCACAAGCCAAATACCGCCACGACTATCGCGAGCCGGATTACCAGATTACTGATATTGACTTGACCTTTGACCTCGATGCCGAAAAAACCGTGGTCACCGCAATAAGCCAGGCTGTTCGTCATGGCGCGCCTGATGCGCCTCTTCGCCTTGATGGGGAAGATTTAACGCTGGTATCCCTCCACGTCAACGATGCGCCGTGGACAGCATATAAAGAAGAAGAGGGCGCGCTTATCATCAGCGACCTGCCAGAGCGTTTTACGTTACGCATTGTCAACGAGGTAGGTCCGGCGGCGAATACGGCGCTGGAAGGATTGTATCAGTCCGGCGATGCGCTCTGTACTCAGTGTGAAGCGGAGGGCTTCCGCCATATCACCTGGTATCTTGACCGCCCGGACGTACTGGCGCGATTTACCACCAAAATTATTGCCGATAAAACCAAATATCCGTTCCTGCTCTCCAATGGCAATCGTGTTGCGCAGGGCGAGCTGGAGAATGGCCGTCATTGGGTACAGTGGCAAGATCCGTTCCCAAAACCGTGTTATCTGTTTGCGCTGGTGGCCGGTGATTTTGACGTTCTGCGCGATACCTTTACCACCCGTTCCGGACGTGAAGTCGCGCTGGAACTGTACGTTGACCGCGGCAATCTGGATCGCGCGCCGTGGGCGATGACCTCGCTGAAGAATTCCATGAAATGGGATGAAACGCGTTTTGGACTCGAATATGACCTCGACATCTATATGATTGTCGCGGTGGATTTCTTTAATATGGGCGCGATGGAGAATAAAGGTCTCAATATCTTTAACTCCAAATATGTGTTGGCGCGTACCGATACCGCGACGGATAAAGATTATCTCGATATTGAGCGCGTGATAGGCCATGAGTATTTCCACAACTGGACCGGCAACCGCGTCACCTGCCGCGACTGGTTCCAGTTGAGCCTGAAAGAGGGGCTAACCGTGTTCCGCGATCAGGAGTTTAGCTCTGATTTGGGGTCACGCGCGGTGAACCGCATCAGTAACGTGCGTACCATGCGCGGTTTACAATTCGCGGAAGACGCCAGCCCGATGGCGCATCCTATCCGCCCGGATAAAGTAATCGAAATGAATAACTTCTACACCCTCACCGTTTATGAAAAGGGTGCGGAAGTCATTCGCATGATCCACACGTTGCTGGGTGAGGAAAATTTCCAGAAGGGGATGCAGCTTTATTTTGAGCGCCATGACGGCAGCGCCGCGACGTGTGATGACTTCGTACAGGCGATGGAAGATGCTTCTAATGTCGATTTGTCCCATTTCCGCCGCTGGTACAGTCAGTCCGGCACGCCGATTGTAACGGTAAAAGATGATTATAATCCGGAAACCGAGCAGTACACGTTGACCATCAGCCAGCGCACTCCGGCGACGGCGGATCAGGCGGAGAAGCAGCCGCTGCATATTCCATTCGCCATCGAACTGTACGATAACGAAGGCAACGTCATTCCGTTGCAAAAAGGCGGTCACCCGGTCAACGCCGTGCTGAACGTCACTCAGGCGGAGCAGACATTTACCTTCGATAATGTTTACTTCCAGCCTGTTCCGGCCTTGCTGTGCGAGTTTTCAGCGCCGGTGAAACTGGAATATAAATGGAGCGATCAGCAGTTGACGTTCCTGATGCGCCATGCGCGCAATGATTTCTCCCGTTGGGATGCGGCGCAAAGCCTGCTGGCCACATACATTAAACTGAATGTGGCGCGTCATCAGCAGGGGCAACCGCTATCGCTTCCGGTGCATGTCGCTGATGCGTTCCGCGCAGTACTGTTGGATGAGAAAATCGATCCGGCGTTGGCCGCAGAAATTTTAACGCTGCCTTCGGCCAATGAAATTGCGGAGCTGTTTGAGGTCATTGACCCGATCGCCATTGCGCAAGTTCGTGAAGCGCTAACGCGTACGCTGGCGGCAGAACTGGCGGATGAGTTCCTTGCTATCTATAACGCCAATCATCTGGATGAGTATCGTGTTGATCACGGCGATATTGGTAAGCGCACGCTGCGCAATGCTTGCCTGCGCTTCCTGGCGTTCGGCGAGACGGAGCTGGCTAATACGCTGGTCAGCAAACAGTATCGCGACGCCAATAACATGACCGATGCGCTGGCGGCCCTGTCTGCTGCGGTGGCGGCGCAGTTGCCGTGCCGCGATACGCTGATGCAGGAATATGACGATAAGTGGCATCAGGACGGCCTGGTGATGGATAAATGGTTTATCCTGCAATCCACAAGCCCGGCGGAAAATGTACTGGAAACTGTACGCGGCCTGCTCAAACACCGTTCTTTCAGCATGAGCAATCCGAACCGCATCCGTTCATTGATTGGCGCGTTTGCCGGCAGTAACCCGGCGGCGTTCCATGCGCAAGACGGTAGCGGATACCAGTTTCTGGTCGAGATGCTGACCGATCTGAATAGTCGTAACCCGCAGGTTGCATCTCGCCTCATTGAACCGCTGATTCGTCTGAAACGTTATGATGGTAAGCGACAGGAGAAAATGCGTGCGGCGCTGGAGCAGTTAAAAGGACTGGAGAATCTTTCCGGCGATCTGTACGAGAAGATAACTAAAGCGTTAACCTGATCATATCCGCTATAAAAATGTAAGACATACCCGGTAAGCGTTAGCGCTGCCGGGCATTTTTTTGCCGGATGATGACGCTCCCTGGCGAAGCGTGAAGTGGGGCTGAAGGAAAACGATTGCTATTTATTGCCGTAGGTCAATTCCCTTTTGCACGGTTATCGCCCATAATACGCCCCCGGTTTGCACACCGGGAATCCAGGAGAGTTCATGTACTACCCCTTCGTTCGTAAAGCCCTTTTCCAGCTCGATCCAGAGCGCGCTCATGAATTTACATTTCAACAATTACGCCGCATTACAGGTACGCCGCTGGAAGCACTGGTGCGCCAGAAAGTACCAACAAAGCCGGTCACCTGCATGGGACTTACCTTTAAGAATCCACTGGGGCTGGCTGCCGGTCTGGATAAAGACGGGGAGTGCATCGACGCGCTAGGCGCGATGGGGTTTGGTTCCCTGGAAATCGGCACCGTGACGCCGCGCCCACAGCCGGGTAACGATAAGCCGCGTCTTTTTCGTCTGGTGGATGCTGAAGGTCTGATCAATCGGATGGGATTTAATAATCTGGGCGTCGATAACCTTGTCGAGAATGTTAAAAAGGCCCATTTTGATGGTATTCTGGGAATTAACATCGGTAAAAATAAAGATACCCCTGTCGAAAATGGCAAAGATGACTACCTGATTTGTATGGAAAAAGTCTATGCTTATGCGGGTTATATCGCCATTAATATTTCTTCGCCGAATACGCCAGGGTTACGCACGCTCCAGTATGGCGATGCGCTGGATGATCTATTGAGCGCCATTAAAAATAAGCAAAACGATCTTCAGGCGATCCATCATAAATATGTGCCGGTGGCGGTAAAGATCGCGCCGGATCTTTGTGAAGAAGAATTGATCCAGGTTGCCGATAGCCTGCTTCGACATAATATTGATGGCGTGATTGCGACAAATACCACCCTCGATCGTTCTCTGGTACAAGGAATGAAAAATTGCCAGCAAACGGGGGGATTAAGTGGCCGGCCATTACAATTAAAAAGCACAGAAATTATTCGCCGTTTATCCCAGGAGTTAAAAGGACAATTACCTATTATCGGCGTCGGCGGCATTGACTCAGTTATCGCCGCGCGCGAGAAGATAGCGGCAGGAGCAACTCTGGTACAAATTTATTCCGGCTTTATTTTTAAAGGCCCGCCATTGATTAAAGAAATCGTAACGCATATCTAAACTTTACCCTTTATCAGACAACCAGGGCTTTATTTCCGGCGCTGGTTGTTTTATATTTCTCCACTGTTGCTTATTTAGACATTTTGGGCTTTTATTATTGGGGTAATAAACGAAGCGGCAAAAGGACAATGCTGTTACGAATTGCTTAAAAGCGGGAGAGAGGCCAATGCGAATTAAACCTGACGATAACTGGCGCTGGTATTATGATGAAGAGCACGATCGTATGATGCTCGATCTCGCCAATGGTATGCTTTTTCGCTCGCGCTTCTCTCGTAAGATGCTTACGCCGGACGCGTTTTGCCCGACCGGTTTTTGTGTGGATGATGCCGCGCTCTATTTTTCCTTTGAAGAAAAATGCCGGGATTTCGAATTAACCAAAGAGCAACGCGCGGAGCTGGTGTTGAATGCGCTGGTGGCGATTCGTTATCTCAAACCGCAGATGCCAAAAAGCTGGCATTTTGTGGCGCATGGCGAAATGTGGACTCCGGGAACGGGTGATGCCGCAAGCGTCTGGTTAAGCGATACGGCGGAGCAGGTTAATTTGCTGGTCGTTGAGCCGGGAGAAAATGCCGCGTTGTGCCTTCTGGCCCAGCCGGGCGTGGTGATAGCAGGCCGAACTATGCAGCTTGGCGATGCGATTAAAATTATGAACGACAGGCTGAAACCGCAGGTTCACTGTCACAGTTTCAGCCTTGAACAAGCGGTTTAATTTTCCAGTCGTAACGCGGTTTTAGGCACGCAGCTACAGCTCAGAATCGTACCATCGTCGCCAATGGCCGATTTTTTCAGCGGGCTTACTTCGCCTTCCAGTAAACGTATCCGGCAGCAACCACAGATACCCGCCCGGCAAGAATACGGAATACGAATTCCCTGATTCTCCAACTGTTCCAGTAGCACCTGTTGATTATTCCCGCAGAAGGTTTGTCCTTGCCAGTCGATGGTCACGCTCGCATCCGGGTGTTTATCTGGCGTAATGCTGTCGTCGACCGCTGTGGCGCCATAGGCTTTTGCCGGGGCTGTTGCCAGAATCTCCACCTCATCGCCGACGCGAATGACGCCGCTATTGCGGGCGATCAGGTTCTGACCAAAATCCACATCGCCATTGTCCAGGGCGGTACGAAAAGCTTGCAGCGTCGCCAGCGGTTCGCCGGAGGGATGTTTTTGCCCCTTTTCGGGGCTGACGGTCGTAAAAATACAGCGGCTACAAGGTTTCACAACGTCAAAAATCACCTCGCCAATGCGAAGAACTTTCCAGTTATCTTCTTCCCAGGCCGCTACGCCGGAAACCACTAAGTTTGGGCGAAACTGTTCCATTTGTACGCCAGCCGGACAACGCTGTTGCAGATCGCGCAGCGAGGCTTCGTTAGTCAATAAATACGGGTAGCCATCGGCAAATCCCAGCGGCACCGCGTTATGCCGTTTAACCCGGCGCGTCAACTGCGGCCCAACCCAGCGCAACTGGACATCGCGGGAGAAAAAGCCGCTCAACCATTGATTAATCACCGTCGGAGCGACGCGAGCGGTAAAATGGTTTCCCCAGACTTCGGTCGGCGCATCCTGCGGGGTGAAATCCGTAAAGCGAACCAGTGAGCTACTGCCGTCTGGCGCGGTCAAATGGAGGCCGTCATGTAAGGGAGAGGGGGTAAAACGTACCATTTGTGGAAACTGGCGGGCGGTAATAAATGTACCGTCAGGCTCGGTAATCATGAAGATGCGATCAAAAGCCAGACCGCTGATATCTGCCAGCGCATGAGTCAGACCAATGCCGCGCATGGATTTGACCGGATGAATAAAGAGCCGTGATAACGTCGCCACCGTACAGTCCCTCAAATGAAAATAAGCCTTCAACTTTATGACATGGGCGTGAGATTAGCTATAATGCGCAACAATTTTCTTAGCGTAAAAGTGACAATATGAATTCTCTGTTTGCCAGTACGGCCCGCGGGCTGGAAGAGCTGTTAAAAACTGAACTGGAAAAACTGGGCGCCGTAGAGTGTCAGGTTGTTCAGGGTGGGGTCCATTTTCAGGGCGACACGCGGCTTATTTACCAGAGCCTGATGTGGAGCCGCCTGGCCTCGCGTATTATCCTGCCGATGGGCGAGTGCAAGGTCTACAGCGATCTCGATCTTTATCTCGGCGTTCGGGCGATAAACTGGACAGAGATTTTTAATCCTGGTGCGACGTTTGCGGTGCATTTCAGCGGCCTGAACGACACCATCCGTAATAGTCAGTATGGCGCGATGAAAGTTAAGGACGCGATTGTCGATGCATTTACGCGGAAAAATCTTCCGCGTCCAAATGTGGACCGCGAATCGCCGGACCTCCGTATTAACGTCTGGCTGAATAAAGAAACTGCCAGCATTGCGCTGGATCTCAGCGGTGATGGCCTGCACCTGCGCGGTTATCGCGATCGCGCCGGTCTGGCGCCAATCAAAGAGACGCTGGCGGCGGCGATTGTTATGCGTTCCGGCTGGCAGCCGGGTACGCCGCTGCTCGACCCTATGTGTGGTTCCGGGACATTATTGATTGAGGCCGCGATGTGGGCGACCGATCGCGCACCGGGACTGCACCGTGGCCACTGGGGATTTAGCGGCTGGGCGCAGCATGACGAGACTATCTGGCAGGAAGTGAAAGCCGAAGCGCAGACCCGGGCGCGTAAGGGACTGGCGGAGTATTCCTCTCATTTCTACGGTTCCGACAGCGATGCGCGCGTCATTGAGCGGGCGCGCAGCAACGCCCGTCGCGCTGGTATCGGCGAGCTAATCACCTTTGAAGTGAAAGATGTGGCGCAACTGAGCAATCCGTTGCCGAAAGGCCCGTATGGTACGGTTATCAGTAACCCGCCTTACGGCGAACGTCTGGACAGCGAACCGGCGCTGATTGCGCTGCACAGTCTGCTGGGCCGTATCATGAAAAATCAGTTTGGCGGCTGGAACCTGTCGCTGTTCAGCGCCTCGCCCGATCTGCTGGGCAGCCTGCAACTGCGTGCCGACAAACAGTTTAAAGCCAAGAATGGCCCGCTGGACTGCGTGCAGAAAAACTATCATATTGCGGAAACCACCGCAGACAGTAAACCGGCGACGGTGGCGGAAGATTACGCTAATCGCCTGCGTAAGAATCTTAAAAAGCTGGAAAAATGGGCGCGCCAGGAAGGCATTGAATGTTATCGCTTGTATGATGCCGACCTGCCGGAATATAACGTGGCGGTAGACCGTTACGGCGACTGGGCGGTGATTCAGGAATATGCGCCGCCGAAAACAGTGGATGCGCAAAAAGCGCGGCAGCGTTTGTTCGATATTATTGCGGCAACCTTGTCAGTGCTCGGTATTGCGCCGAATAAACTGGTGTTAAAAACCCGCGAACGGCAAAAAGGAAAAAACCAGTATCAGAAAATGAGCGAGAAGGGCGAGTTCCTTGAGGTCAGCGAATATAATGCGCGCTTATGGGTAAATCTGACGGATTATCTCGACACCGGTCTGTTCCTCGATCACCGTATTGCCCGCAGGATGCTGGGAGAGATGAGTCAAGGCAAAGATTTCCTGAATCTCTTTTCTTATACCGGCAGCGCCAGCGTACATGCGGGTCTGGGCGGTGCGCGCAGCACCACAACGGTGGATATGTCCCGCACCTATCTGGAGTGGGCCGAACGTAATTTGCGTCTGAACGGACTGAGCGGTCGCGCGCATCGCCTGATTCAGGCCGACTGCCTGGGCTGGCTGCGCGAGGCGAATGAACAGTTCGATTTGATCTTTATCGATCCGCCGACGTTCTCTAACTCAAAACGTATGGAAGAGTCGTTTGATGTTCAGCGCGATCATGTCGCGTTAATGAAAGATTTAAAACGCCTGCTGCGTAAAGGCGGCACCATCATGTTCTCAAATAATAAGCGCGGATTCCGTATGGATCTGGAAGGTCTGGCCGAACTGGGGCTTACAGCACAAGAAATTACGCAAAAAACGCTCTCCCCGGATTTTGCCCGTAACCGTCAGATCCATAATTGCTGGCTGATCCGCGCTGCCTGAAAGGAAAAGTAAATGTCATTAATCAGTATGCATGGCGCATGGCTGTCGTTCAGCGACGCGCCGCTTCTCGATAACGCAGAGTTGCATATCGAAGATAACGAACGCGTCTGTCTGGTGGGGCGTAACGGCGCCGGGAAATCCACCTTGATGAAGATCCTCAACCGCGAACAGGGTCTGGACGATGGGCGTATTATTTATGAGCAGGATCTGATCGTCGCGCGTCTGCAACAGGACCCGCCGCGTAATATTGTGGGCAGCGTCTATGACTTTGTCGCCGAAGGTATCGAAGAACAAGCGGAATACCTCAAACGCTATCATGAGATTTCCCGTCTGGTGATGAGCGATCCCAGCGAGAAAAACCTCAATGAAATGGCGCGCGTACAGGAGCAGCTCGATCATCATAATCTGTGGCAGTTGGAAAACCGTATTAATGAAGTGCTGGCGCATCTTGGACTCGATCCTAACGCCGCGCTGTCGTCGCTCTCCGGCGGCTGGCTGCGTAAAGCCGCGCTGGGTCGGGCGCTGGTCAGCAATCCGCGCGTATTGTTACTGGATGAACCGACTAACCATCTGGATATCGAAACCATCGACTGGCTGGAAGGGTTTCTGAAAACCTTTAACGGAACGATTATTTTTATCTCTCACGATCGTTCGTTTATTCGCAATATGGCGACCCGCATTGTCGATCTCGATCGTGGCAAACTGGTCACCTATCCGGGAAATTACGATCAATACCTGCTAGAGAAAGAAGAAGCGCTGCGCGTAGAAGAGCTACAAAACGCGGAGTTTGATCGCAAACTGGCGCAGGAAGAAGTCTGGATTCGCCAGGGTATCAAGGCGCGCCGCACCCGTAATGAAGGGCGTGTGCGGGCGTTAAAAGCGATGCGCCGTGAACGCAGCGAGCGTCGTGAAGTGATGGGCACGGCGAAGATGCAGGTCGAAGAGGCGACGCGCTCCGGTAAAATCGTTTTTGAGATGGAAAATGTCGATTACCAGGTAGAAGGAAAACAACTGGTAAAAGATTTCTCAGCTCAGGTACAGCGCGGCGACAAGATTGCGTTAATTGGCCCGAACGGCTGCGGTAAAACCACGTTACTGAAACTGATGCTGGGACAGCTTCAGGCTGACAGCGGGCGTATCCATGTGGGAACGAAGCTGGAAGTCGCCTACTTCGATCAGCATCGCGCCGAACTGGACCCGGAAAAAACCGTGATGGATAACCTTGCGGAAGGCAAGCAAGAGGTAATGGTAAACGGTAAACCGCGCCATGTACTGGGCTATTTGCAGGACTTCCTGTTTCACCCCAAACGGGCGATGACGCCAGTTCGCGCGCTTTCCGGCGGCGAACGTAACCGTCTGCTGCTGGCGCGACTCTTCCTCAAGCCGAGCAATCTTTTAATTCTCGATGAACCAACGAACGATCTTGACGTCGAAACGCTGGAACTATTAGAAGAATTAATTGATGGCTATCAGGGCACGGTGCTACTGGTCAGCCACGATCGCCAATTTGTCGATAATACCGTGACGGAATGCTGGATTTTCGAAGGCGGCGGCAAAATCGGACGTTATATCGGCGGCTACCATGATGCGCGTGCGCAGCAAGCGCAGCATCTGGCGACGAAACAGCCGATGGTGAAAAAAAATGAGGAAGTTATTGCCCCTAAAGCAGAAATTGTAAAACGGGGCAGTAGCAAACTAAGCTATAAACTGCAGCGCGAGCTGGAGCAATTACCCGGTCAGCTTGAAGACCTGGAAGCGAAGCTGGAAGCGCTACAGGCGCAGGTTGCGGATGCGGCCTTTTTTAGCCAGCCCCATGAGCAAATGCAAAAAATTCTGGCCGATTTAAGTCAGGTGGAGCAAGAACTTGAGCAAGCCTTCGAACGTTGGGAGTATCTTGAAGGCCTGAAAAACGGGGCATAATTAAAGGAGCGCCTATGTGTGAACATCACCATGCTGCGAAGCACATATTGTGCCCGCAATGTGACATGCTGGTGGCTTTACCCCGCCTCTCGCATGGACAAAAAGCAGCATGTCCACGATGCGGCGCAACGTTAACGACCGAGTGGGACGCGCCCCGGCAGCGTCCTACCGCCTATGCGTTAGCGGCACTATTTATGTTGCTGCTTTCTAACCTGTTTCCCTTCGTAAATATGAATGTCGCGGGTGTCACCAGCGAAGTCACGCTTCTGGAAATCCCCGGGGTCATGTTTTCTGAAGATTACGCCAGCCTCGGCACGTTCTTTTTATTATTTGTCCAACTGGTGCCGGCATTTTGCCTGGTGACCATTTTATTGCTCGTCAACCGAGCCAATCTGCCGTTGTCGGTAAAAAAAACGCTGGCGCGGATCTTTTTCCTCCTGAAATCGTGGGGAATGGCGGAGATATTTCTCGCCGGGGTGCTGGTCAGCTTTGTTAAGCTGATGGCCTACGGCGATATCGGCATCGGCAACAGTTTTATTCCCTGGTGCTTATTTTGTCTCGTTCAACTGCGGGCATTCCAGTGTGTTGATCGCCGTTGGTTGTGGGATGATATCGCCCCTCAGCCGGCGTTGGCGCAGCCGTTAACGCCGGGGATTACCGGTATCCGGCAATCTTTGCGCTCCTGCGCCTGCTGCACGGCGATCCTGCCTGCGAAGAGTCTCGTTTGTCCGCGTTGCCATACGAAAGGCTATGTCCGGCGTAAGAACAGTTTGCAATGGACGCTGGCGTTACTATTTACCTCGATCATGCTTTATCTACCCGCCAATATTTTGCCGATTATGATTACCGATTTATTGGGCTCGAAAATGCCGTCGACCATTCTGGCTGGCGTGATTTTGCTGTGGAGTGAGGGGTCTTATCCGGTTGCGGCGGTTATCTTTCTCGCCAGTATTATGGTGCCGACGCTAAAAATGATCGCCATTGCCTGGCTTTGTTGGGATGCGAAAGGCCACGGTAAACGCGACAGTGAGCGGATGCATTTTATTTATGAAGTAGTGGAGTTTGTGGGGCGCTGGTCAATGATTGATGTATTTGTCATTGCCGTACTCTCTGCGCTGGTGCGTATGGGAGGGTTAATGAATATTTATCCTGCGATGGGTGCGTTGATGTTTGCTTTAGTCGTCATAATGACAATGTTTTCTGCGATGACCTTTGATCCGCGTCTGTCGTGGGATCGTGAATACGAACCAGGCCATGAGGAGTCCTGATAGCATGGAACCTAAAAAAGGGGAAGCCAAAGTACAAAAGGTGAAAAATTGGTCGCCTGTCTGGATATTCCCGATTGTTACTGCGCTTATCGGAGCCTGGATTCTGTTTTATCACTACAGCCACCAGGGACCAGAAGTTACCTTAATCACCACCAATGCGGAAGGTATTGAAGGCGGAAAAACGACGATTAAAAGTCGCAGCGTGGATGTCGGCGTGGTTGAAAGCGCGACGCTGACTGACGATCTGACCCATGTACAAATCAAAGCGCGGCTTCATTCCGGTATGGAAAAGTTGCTGCATAAAGACTCGGTATTTTGGGTCGTAAAACCGCAGGTGGGGCGTGAAGGCATCAGTGGGCTTGGGACGTTGTTATCAGGCGCGTATATTGAACTACAACCAGGGAGCAAGGGCAGTCAGCCGGAAAGCTATCAGCTTCTTGATTCACCGCCGTTGGCGCCGCCCGATGCCAAAGGTATTCGTGTGATTCTGGACAGCAAAAAGGCTGGCCAGCTCAGTCCTGGTGATCCCGTTCTGTTCCGAGGCTATCGGGTGGGGTCCGTTGAAACCAGCTCTTTCGATCCGCAAAAACGGACAATGAGCTATCAGTTGTTCATTAAGGCGCCAAACGATCGGCTGGTCACCAGTAATGTACGATTCTGGAAAGATAGCGGTATCGCTGTGGATCTGACATCTGCGGGAATGCGCGTGGAAATGGGATCGTTGACGACGCTGTTTGGCGGCGGGGTGAGTTTTGACGTGCCGGAAGGACTTGAGCAGGGACAACCCGTCGCCGAAAAAACGGCGTTTAATCTCTACGACGATCAAAAAAGTATTCAGGATTCGCTGTACACCGATCATATCGATTACCTGATGTTCTTTAAAGATTCGGTGCGCGGATTGCAACCTGGCGCGCCGCTGGAGTTCCGCGGTATTCGTCTGGGGACGGTAAGCAAAGTGCCTTTCTTTGCGTCTGATATGCGTCAGGTGTTTAACGATGATTACCGTATTCCTGTGCTGGTGCGCATTGAACCGGAGCGTCTGAAAGCGCAACTGGGAGAAAATGCAGATGTTGGCGCGCATTTGACGGAACTGCTTAAGCGCGGTTTACGCGCTTCGCTTAAAACAGGTAACCTGGTTACCGGGGCGCTGTATGTCGATCTGGACTTTTATCCCAAGGAGCCGCCGATTACCGGGCTACGCGAATTTGATGGCTATGAAATTATTCCTACCGTCAGCAGCGGCCTGGCGCAAATTCAACAGCGGCTGGTGGAAACGTTGGATAAGATTAACAACCTGCCGCTGAATCCGATGATTGAACAAGTGACCAATACGCTGTCTGAAAGCCAGCGCACTATGCGTCGGCTGCAAACCACGCTGGATAATATGAACAAGATTACCTCCAGTCAGTCGATGCAGCAGCTTCCGGCGGATATGCAAACGACGTTACGCGAACTTAATCGCAGTATGCAAGGCTTCCAGCCTGGATCGGCAGCGTATAACAAAATGGTGGCGGATATGCAGCGTCTCGATCAGGTGCTTCGTGAGTTACAACCGGTGTTGAAGACTTTGAACGAGAAAAGCAACGCGCTGGTATTTGAAGCGAAGGATAAAAAAGATCCCGAGCCTAAGAGGGCGAAACAATGAAAAAATGGCTAGTCGTGATAATGGCGTTCTGGCTGGCGTCATGTAGCTCCGGCGGAGAGAATAAAAGCTATTATCAGCTCCCGATAGCGCAAAGTGGTGTGCAAAGCACTACGAGCCAGGGCAACCGCCTCTTATGGGTAGAGCAGGTTTCCGTACCTGACTATCTGGCAGGTAACGGCGTGGTGTATCAAACCAGTGATGTCCAGTATGTGATTGCCAATAACAACCTATGGGCCAGCCCGCTGGATCAGCAATTGCGTAACACTCTGGTGGCAAATCTTAGCGCCCGGCTTCCTGGCTGGGTCGTCGCTTCTCAGCCATTGGGAACAACCCAGGATACGTTAAACGTGACTGTAACCGGGTTCCATGGACGTTACGATGGTAAGGTTATCGTGAGCGGGGAGTGGCTATTAAACCACAACGGACAACTGATTAAGCGGCCTTTCCATATTGAAGCCAGCCAGCAGAAAGATGGCTATGATGAAATGGTCAAAGTACTGGCGAGCGCATGGAGCCAGGAAGCGGCCGTTATCGCTGATGAGATAAAACGGCTTCCCTGAGATAAAAGTAATGTAAATTTAACCGCTTCAGGTCATGCGCCTGAGGCGGTTTTTTTACGTTTAACGCCGGAAAAATAGTTGTTCTGGCTCACATTTTTTGTACAAATGATTTTCCGTATAGCTCACAAATATGACATTGGTGTGAATTTTGCGCATTGACGGGCGATCCATTTAGAGGTATTCGTGTAGTGTGATTGCACGTTTTGTAATCACTGTTTTCTTTTCCACCAGATACAAATATGAGGGAAACGAGGCATGAAGAGACAAAAACGAGATCGCCTGGAACGGGCACATCAACGTGGATATCAGGCCGGCATCGCCGGACGATCAAAAGAAATGTGTCCCTATCAGACGCTGAATCAACGGTCATACTGGTTGGGAGGTTGGCGACAAGCCATGGAGGACAGGGTGGTAATGGCCTGATTCTGTCTCTTTAGAAAAAGAAACCTCCGCACTGCGGAGGTTTCGCCTTTATTGGCTTTGCAAGCATGATACCGATAGCGCGGAATATCAATTCAACACTTAGAACGCGGAAGTATCCTGGAACAAACCGACTTTCAAATCGTGTGCGGTATAGATCAGACGACCATCCACCAGAACCTCACCGTCCGCCAGTCCCATGATCAGGCGACGGTTTACGATACGTTTGAAATGAATGCGATAGGTGACTTTCTTTGCCGTCGGCAGAACCTGACCGGTAAATTTCACTTCGCCCACGCCTAGCGCGCGGCCTTTGCCTTCGCCGCCCAACCAGCCCAGGTAGAATCCCACCAATTGCCACATAGCATCCAGACCCAGACAGCCGGGCATCACCGGATCGCCGATAAAGTGGCATCCGAAGAACCATAGATCAGGATTGATATCCAGCTCGGCTTCGACATAACCTTTGTCGAAATTGCCGCCCGTTTCGGTCATTTTAACGACGCGGTCCATCATCAGCATGTTCGGCGCAGGGAGTTGCGGCCCTTTAGCACCAAACAGTTCACCACGACCAGAGGCAAGAAGGTCTTCTTTTGTATAGGATTCGCGTTTATCTACCATGTTTTATGTAAACCTTATTTTATTGAAGCACGCAGGATAGCTAACACGTGTACGCTGAACAAGTCCGATCAGTTCGGAATAAAAGCGTTCAGCCAACGTAATGGCCACGGGAAACGATGACGGCCTTCCTGTTGCGTCGCCTGCGCGATACGCTCCTGGATAGTCTGCATCAATGTCGTTTGTCCTTCGCCATCCCACACCAGATTTAACAGTAGCGGTAAGGCGTCGGTCACGTCGTCTACCGCCCAGATAGTGAACTTCTCTTCTTTAACCGCTTGCAGCAGTTCAGATTTAAGACTGAGATGCCGGACATTGGCGGCAGGGATAATGACGCCCTGTTTACCGTTTAATTCCCGCTGCTCGCAGATGGCGAAGAAACCTTCAATTTTTTCGTTTAGCCCACCCACCGGTTGCGCGCGACCAAACTGATCAACCGAGCCGGTAATCGCAATGTTTTGATTCACAGGCACATTGGCCAGCGCGCTGATGAGCGCACATAATTCAGCCATTGAGGCGCTATCGCCATCCACTTCGCTGTAGGACTGCTCAAAGGTTAACGAGGCAGAGAAGGGAATTTGTTGCTCAAGCTGCAACTCCGACATCAGGAAGGCTTGCATAATCATCATTCCCTTCGCGTGAATATTTCCGCCAAGTTCGGCCTTCCGCTCAATATCGTTAAATTCGCCATCGCCGATATGCACAACACAGCTAATTCGCGACGGTTCGCCAAAGGCGCGCGGATGCCCGGGAAACTCAATGACGGAAAGCGCATTGATTTGTCCAACGCGTTCGCCTTCGGTTTCAATCAGGATCTGCTCTTGCAGAATCTCGTCCTGCATCCGTTCCGCCAGAAAGCCTTCTCGCCATTCGCGTCGGGCAAGCATCAGGCTGAGCGCTTCTGCGCCGCATGTATCGCCTTTGCATAAGGGCGCCGCCTCCTTAAACTGGCGGGCTATCCACAGTGGGCAAAGGGGCAGAGTGTCCTGTTCGCCGGTATAACGCACAGCCTCGCGTATCAGGACGGGCCAGGCGTCCGGTGCCGGGGCAGGCAAATTATCGCGTGAAGCGATACGCGTCACCCATTGACACCACAGGGTCATAGCTTCTGCGTCCGCTATCTGTAAATTGTCTTCAAATTCACTGTAGATAGCTTGTTCCGCGAGCTCCGGTTCCATCTCCTGAAAATCGGCCAGTGATTCACGTTCGCCAACCAGAATCACCTTCAGTTTGAGCGGCATTGATGGCACGGAGACCGGCAATGGACGCGACTCGTCAAACGCCACCCAGTCAAAACGCTCGCGGCTAACGATCGCTTTCAGACGCATCCATAGCAACGGCTGCGCCAGAAGGGTTCGTAAGGAAATAATAAGTACGCCGCCGTTCGCCTGATGAACCAGACCCGGCTGCAGGGAAATGTCGCCATTATACTGCCGCAGGCAACCAAAAAGCTGTTCGGCTTCGACCCAGTCCGCGCTGACGACTTGTGTGACGGTGGCAAAGTTGTCTTGCGCATTCTGCGCGGCGCGGTAATGAATAGTATGCCCGGAAACGTCATAATGCCCGCCGGTTAATTGTCCGGCGTCGGTTTGCAGAGCGCGGACGGCATCTGAAAGTAAAGTAAGATACTCTTGCTCTTCAGGCGCTTTAGTCAGCATAAAAGAGGATGATGTCCACGGCTGAATAAGTTGCTCAAGCGCAAATTGCAGTCGTGGCTGAGTATCACTGAGTAAGGTGTCGTTTTCGTCAGTCGCGTGTGGCTGTGCAAATATCTCCTGATAGCTTTCGCTATCCGGAACCAGATCACGCCATGCAAGTTTCGTAATGGTCAAAGTTGAGGTTTTTTAGTCTGTTGTAAAAGGGGGGATTATAGCCTAACCCGTCACGCTGCACACGCGGAAAGCGAATGCAAAGTAATGTGAAGACGTGTAACCATTCACAGGTTCGAGATTCTTTTCTTCAGATGGCTAAAAAACTGATATTCTGATAACAGTTACACGGTAACATTGGGATCACAATGAAATATCAACAACTTGAAAATCTTGAAAGCGGTTGGAAATGGAAATATCTGGTGAAAAAGCACCGCGAAGGGGAGTTGATCACCCGCTACGTGGAAGCCAGTGCTGCCCAGGAAGCCGTCAATTTGTTGTTGGCCCTCGAAAATGAACCGGTGCGGGTAAATGTCTGGATAGACAGGCATATGAATCCTGCCTTGCTTAATCGGATGAAACAAACGATTCGGGCAAGACGCAAACGACACTTCAATGCGGAACATCAGCATACGCGCAAAAAATCTATTGATTTAGAGTTTATGGTCTGGCAGCGTCTGGCGGGCCTTGCGCAGCGACGCGGTAAAACATTATCCGAAACGATTGTGCAACTCATAGAAGACGCGGAGCATAAAGAGAAATATGCCACGCAAATGACCACGTTAAAGCAGGATTTACAGGCGTTATTAGGCAAGAAGTAACGCTGAAAGGCGTTGTCACCCAGACCAGAGCAAAAAACCCCGCGACGCGGGGTTTTTTATCAGACGGAAACTTAAGCCTGCGGCTGAGTTACCACGTCTTTAATGCCTTTAACTTCGATCTCTACGCGACGATCCGGTGCCAGGCAGTCAATCAGGGCAGCGCGAGGTTTCACGTTGTCACAGGTGTTGCCGGTAACCGGGTTAGATTCGCCCATACCACGTGCGGAGATTTTTTCAGACGGGATACCTTTGGAGATCAGGTAATCAACAACAGACTGAGCACGTTTCTCGGACAGACCCTGGTTGTAAGCGTCAGAACCGATGCGGTCAGTGAAGCCCAGAACGACTACGGAACCGTCTTTCGGGTCCAGGTTGCTCAGCTGGTTGTACAGTTGATCCAGCGCCTGCTGACCTTCCGGCTTCAGGGTAGATTTGTTGAAGTTGAACAGTACGTCAGACTTCAGAGTGAAGTGCTTGGTCTGTACTTCCGGAGCCGGAGCCGGGGCTGGAGCCACTACCGGAGCAGCTTCTTGCTGGCCGAAACGGTAGGAAACACCTACGCTCAGCAGGCCGTTATCCGGACGGGTGCCGATGGTGTTGGCATCACCGATGTTGTTAGTCCACTGGTATTCCAGACGGGTTGCGATTTCAGGGGTGATGGCATACTCGATACCGCCCGCGAATACCGGGGAAACGCCGGTGTCGTGGTTTTTAGTAGACTCACCGCCAGGGGTGTTAGACTTAGTGTCTGCACGCCATACCATACCACCCAGACGGGTATAAACGTCCAGATCGTCAGTGATTGGGTAACCCAGTTTAGCGGTCAACTGAACGCCCTGAGCTTTGTAAGCGCCATTGATGTTGTCGCCTTTGTACGGCATACGGCCTAACCAGTCGTAGCCCATTTCAAAGCCAACGTACGGATTAACCTGGTAACCACCAAAAGCACCTGCGCCCAGTTGGTTTTCATGGGTCGGGCCATTGTTAGGAATGAAGCCAGTGTCATGGTACTGAGACCAGCCCAGTTTAGCACCAGTGTACCAGGTGTTATCTTTCGGAGCGGCCTGCGCTACGGTAGCGAAACCAGCCAGTGCCACTGCAATCGCGATAGCTGTCTTTTTCATTTTTTGCGCCTCGTTATCATCCAAAATACGCCATGAATATCTCCAACGAGATAACACGGTTAAATCCTTCACCGGGGGACCTGCTCAATAGTTACTCTACCGATATCTACGGCTTATGCCGAGCACCCCTGGCGATGTAAAGTCTACAACGTAGTTGGAAACTTACAAGTGTGAACTCCGTCAGACATGTGAAAAAAACATGACGAACATACACATCATTTAACACTTTTAGATGATAAATCGTACAGCAAAAATCGCGGAAACCGCTTCTGACAAGCTTTCTCGTAAAAAAAACGTTAGCACTCAAAGGAGATGCAATCGCGTAAAAAAAATTCCAGGATAAATCCTAATTTTACTTAATGATACAAATTAGAGTGAATTTTTAGCCCGGAATGCTGTCTCCTGGGTAAAGCGTGCGCACGTACAGGGCGCATGATAAACCCTACCGCATTGCCTACATTTGCTGCTTCAACCAGGCTGGCATGCTCTTCTTCCGTAAGTTCTTCCGCCAGCCAGCCAATCACTACACTGTAATTTCCTGTACGCAGAGCGCGAATCATTGCCTCCAGCGTATGACGAGGCGCAAGCTGACTAATTTGCATCACTTTCGTTAATGGCAAACCTGCAGACTGTACCCATTCACGGCTGAGTTTTTGCTGCGGCGTGAGCCAGAGCTGCCAACGTGATTGTTGGCCTAACTGCCGGAGTAAAGGCAAAAGCAGGAGTTGCGCCATCATGGGCTGGTCTTCGTGGTAGACAACTTCACTGACCAGCCCTGCGGCGGCATTTTCCGTAGCGGCACGCGCAGTGTTGTGGGGAGTGGTAGAAAATGACGAAGAACGATTTGCATAACCTGAAGTGTACATAATCAATCCAGCCCTGTGAGTTACTGTATATCCATACAGTACCCCTGTAGCGATGAAAGATCAACTCTATTTTCGGAAACTGTCTCGCAATTTTTATTCTTAGTGACGTCAAAAATAAAAATCATCTTGCTCGCGGAGTATAAGTTGCCTATTTTCGTCATTAACGGATCTGTTATTACAAATCATTCTTTTACTTTATGATTTAAAAGGAATTTTATGAGAGCACTCTCTTATGACAGGATCTATAAATCGCAAGAATATTTGGCCTCTCTGGGGACGATCCAGTATCGATCCTTATTCGGCAGCTATAGTCTGACCGTGGAAGATACCGTCTTTGCGATGGTGGCTAACGGCGAGCTTTATCTCCGCGCCTGTGAGCAAAGCGTACCCTATTGTGTGAAGCATCCTCCCGTCTGGCTCACATTTATGAAGTGTGGGCGCCCTGTTATGCTCAACTATTATCGGGTGGATGAAAGCCTGTGGCGCGATCAGCAGCAACTGGTACGTTTATCGAAGTATTCTCTTGACGCGGCAATGAAGGAAAAACACAGCCGTATTTTACAGCACAGGCTCAAAGATCTCCCCAATATGACCTTCCATCTGGAAACATTGCTCAATGAGTCAGGGATAAAGGACGAGAATATGTTACGCGTACTGGGTGCAAAAATGTGCTGGCTAAGGTTGCGACAAAGTAATCCTTTGCTGACGGTAAAAGTTCTGTATGCGTTAGAAGGCGCAATTGCTGGCGTACATGAAGCGGCGCTCCCGGCGAGTCGTCGCCAGGAGCTTGCCGATTGGGCTCATTCGCTTACGGCTGGGTAATGGATGTAGAAGACGGCGGTGAAATTTGCCGTTGTAAGCGCCCGATTTCGGGTAGTAAGGCAATGAGCAAACCAATTTGTTGAACAACCAGAGGTTCTTTGCTGTCCGGACGTGTTTCCAGCGACTGAACTCGCTGCTTTAAATCCTCCAGCGCCTGGTGTACTCGCTGTTCGTCTTCAGGTTGATGATGAAGCGCATCATCAACGTAGCAGACCGCGTCATCCAGAAGCCCCAGCACATCCGGATTACTGAGCTTTTCGCGGTGCGCGCCGAGGGCGGAAATATAGCTGGTAAAAGTATGATTGAGGCAAAGCAGCCTGAACGCTGCTTCCCGGGTTTCGGCCTTGACGTCGGGTTCGCTTGACATATTAGAAACCACGGATGCCAGTTCCGCATCGCGGTTATGCGCGTCGCGCCTGGCAATGCGATAGGTCAGGCGGTTGTCCCGGCCCTGGTGATATTGCTCAAGGATCGCATCAAGGTAGCGGCAATTCGCATCGGTGGCGCGCTGGAGTACCCGGGGAAGGTTGCGAAAGCGCCAGTCCGGCCAAATAAAGCTGACCGCAGCCCAGGCGATAGCGCAGCCAATCAACGTGTCGATGACGCGCGGTAACGCTACCTCAAAGCCTTCGCCCAAGAGGTTAAAGCAGAGTAATACCAGCAGAGTGATGAACATCGTCGCATGGGCATACTGTACATTACGGAATGCGAAGAAAAGCACGCCGGTAATCACCAGCAGAACTAACTGTCCTTCAAGCGAAGGAACAAACCATAAAATCGGCAGGCCGATAGCAACGCCTACCAACGTACCGATAATCCTGAGCGCAAGGCGATGGCGGGTCGCGTTATAGTTAGGCTGACAAACGAACAGGCTGGTGAGTAATATCCAGTACCCGTGGCGCATCCCGGTAATTTGAATGAGAGCATAACCCACGCACAATACCAGCGACATGCGTACTGCATGGCGAAAGAGAGCGGACTCTGGGGTAAAATTACGGCTCAGACGCAGCCAGATGTCGCTAAACCCGTGCAGGCTATCATCAGCCAACTGGTTTTCTGACTCATTGCGCGGCATTGCCTGGGCCTGCTCCGACTCGATCGTCGCCAGTTGCGCGTCAATGGCGCGCAGGTTGGTTAATAAGAACCCAAGCGTATTCAACAGTTCCAAAGAAGCGCCGCTGGCGCGCATACGTTCAAGCGCGGCGTCAATGTGGGTAAAGACGCGTTCAAAGCGCGGATCATGCTGATATGGCGTGCGCAGTAAGATACAGCGCGCCAGCTGCGTGCAGGCCTGTGCCTGCATTGACATCAGACGTTGAAAGCGAAACATCACGTCGCTGTGACGAAAGTGGTCGCGCAGCGTCTGGTATTGAATATGCGAAGAGCTGGCGCGTTCATGAATATCCTGCGCCACAAAATAGTAATGGAGGGTGCGACGCGTGCCGCGTTGACCGCGATCGCCGCGCAGGCGAGTCAACAACGACACTTTCGTTTGGTTCAGCGTCGCCATTAACTGCCCGTTCGCTAATGCTAAATCATAGAGCGGTGCCTGGCTCTCATCTTCAATATCAGGATCAAACAGGCGTGATTTCAGTTCCAGATAGTGCGCCAACTGTTCGTAACTGCGCGCCAGATTATCCTGTAATGGGCGGATAGGAAATAGCAGGTGCCCGGTTAGGGTCAGCAGGTTATACCATACCGCGCCCGCCAGCAGGAGTAGAGGTTGCTGATACCAGTGCGCATATAAAGAGGCGCCCAGCATCGTGTAGATGGCAATGAGTAATGCGCCGAACGCGATGGTGGCATAGCGTTGCCCTAATCCTCCCAACAGAATAAATCCACTGGTGGATAAAGTTAAGCCCAACGCAAATAGCCACGGCCAGGGAAAGAGCAGCTCAACAGAAGCAGAAGCGATAAAAAAGCAAATTAACGTAATGATTAAATTACGTAAACGCCCGGCAAGGCGGTCGTCGAGATCGGTTAGCGCCGCGGCAACCATACCGAGCGTGAGCGGGATGGTGAGTTTGACGTCGCCCAGCCACCAGGGCAGGGCGGTGGTGCCACACAGGGCGATAAAAATGCGGATGTAATACAGCCAGGTACTATTCCAGGTATAACGGCGAATCAGCGGACTTAACATAAAGGCTATTTGTCCCGATCATTCAAAACGGCGGCGCGCGTTAGCTTCCCGCGCGGCGCGAGCGGTTTCTACAGAGACGACGCGGCGACCGACAGGCCAAAGCGCAATCGCGGCAATTTTAAAGTTCGCAATGCCGACAGGTATCCCGATGATAGTGACACACTGCGCGATACCGGAGGCAATGTGCATCAGGCATAGCCACCAGCCGAAAAAAAGTAGCCAGAAAATATTCAGCAAGGTACCGCCAGTATTCATTAATAGGTTTTTCGCCGCCGGATTAAGTTCGTCAACATGGATGGCCTCATTGCCGTAAGGGAACAGGGACAGCTTGGTTATCTCCCAGCAGGAGCGGGTCAACGGCAAGGTAAAAATAAGCACAATACTGACAAGCGTCGCCAGCAGCCAGGCCAGCGTAGTGGCAAAGCCGCCCAGTACAAAGTTTAAAATATTCAGAACGGTACGCATAAACCCTCAGTTCATTCCGGTTTTCTATCACTGCGGGCAATTGTAACGTTTTTTTAGACTGGAGCACGTTTTCTCTGGCGGTTACACTGATAAGCACATCTTTACGTCTGGATTCGCTGAGTCATGGAACTGAAAGCAACTTCTCTTGGAAAACGTCTGGCGCAACATCCCTATGATCGTGCTGTGATTCTTAACGCGGGAGTGAAAGTGTCTGGCGACAGGCATGAATATCTTATTCCATTCAATCAGTTATTGGCGATTCACTGTAAGCGTGGACTGGTGTGGGGCGAGCTGGAGTTTGTCCTCCCGGAGGATAAAGTCGTGCGTTTGCACGGTACCGAGTGGTCGGAAACCCAGCAATTCCATCGCCACCTGGACGCGCACTGGCGTCGCTGGAGCCAGGAGATGAGCGATGTCGCCGCGCAGGCATTACAAGATCAATGGGCGCGTATCAGTGAGCGAACGGGCGAAAACCAATGGCTTACCCGTGAGCGGGTTCGGGGACTGGAACACGAAATTCGTCAGACGTTTGCCGCCTTGCCGCTACCCATCTCACGCCTGGAGGAGTTTGATAACTGTCGCGAGATATGGCGTAAGTGTCTGGCATGGTTACAGGATAGCGAGGGAAGTCGGCAGCAACATAATCAGGTGTATACCGCTGCCATGCTGGAAGCGCATGCCGACTTTTTTACGCAGATAGAATCCTCTCCGCTTAATCTCTCCCAGGCCAGGGCGGTGGTTAATGGCGAATCATCGTTACTGGTACTGGCGGGAGCGGGTAGCGGCAAGACCTCGGTGTTGGTGGCGCGCGCGGGTTGGCTGTTGGCGCGTGGACAAGCCGATGCGGGGCAAATTCTTTTACTGGCGTTTGGTCGCAAGGCGGCAGAGGAGATGGATGAGCGTATCCGCGAGCGGTTACATACAGAAGAGATTACTGCCCGTACGTTCCATTCGCTGGCGCTGTATATTATTCAGCAAGGCAGTAAAAAAGCGCCGGTTGTCAGTAAGCTGGAAAGTGACGCCGCAGCGCGGCATCAGCTATTTCTGCACACCTGGCGTCAGCAGTGTAGCGAGAAGAAAGCGCAGGCCAAAGGCTGGCGTCAGTGGCTGGAAGAGGAGATACAGTGGACGGTGCCGAAAGGCAATTTCTGGGACGATGAGACATTGCAGCGGCGTCTGGCCCCTCGCCTGGATCGTTGGGTCAGTTTGATGCGTATGCACGGCGGCGCGCAGGCAGAAATGATCGCTGGCGCGCCAGAGGAGTGCCGAGAGCGGTTCGGCAAACGCATTAAGCTGATGGCGCCGCTGCTGAAGGCCTGGAAAAGCGCGTTGAAAGCGGAAAATACCGTTGATTTCTCCGGGCTGATTCATCAGGCAATGGTGATCCTCGAAAAAGGGCGTTTTATCAGCCCGTGGAAGCATATTCTGGTCGATGAATTTCAGGATATTTCCCCGCAACGGGCGGCGCTGTTAGAGGCGCTGCGCAAGCAAAATAGCCAGACTACGCTGTTTGCCGTTGGCGATGACTGGCAGGCGATTTACCGTTTTAGCGGGGCGCAGCTCTCCTTAACGACGGCGTTTCATCAGTCGTTCGGCGAGGGCGAGCATTGCCACCTGGACACTACGTACCGTTTTAATAGTCGGATTGGCGATATTGCCAACCGCTTTGTGCAGCAGAATCCGCATCAGCTTAAAAAACCGTTAAATAGTCTTACCGTAGGCGATAAAAAAGCGGTTACGCTGTTGGATGAAAGCCAGTTGGACGCATTACTGGATAAATTATCCGGCTATGCAAAGGAGGATGAACGTATCCTGGTGCTGGCGCGCTATCATCATCTGAAACCCGCCAGTCTACAAAAAGCGGCGACTCGCTGGCCGAAGTTACAGATAGATTTCATGACTATCCATGCCAGCAAAGGCCAGCAGGCCGATTACGTTATTCTTGTAGGGTTACAGGCGGGTAACGACGGTTTTCCCGCACCGGCGCGAGAGTCTGTTATGGAAGATGCGCTTCTTCCTCAGGTTGAGGATTTTCCGGACGCTGAAGAGCGGCGTTTGTTATATGTGGCGTTGACGCGCGCGCGCGCGCGGGTCTGGCTGCTTTTCAATAAAGATAATCCCTCGCGCTTTGTGGAGACGCTTAAACAACTAGATGTGCCGGTGGCGAGAAAACCCTAAAGCGCGGGCGGTACAGCCGCCCGCTCAGCGGTTATTTCAGGCGCTCGGCCAGATAACGCGCATAATCCGGAATAAGAATATCTACAGCGTCATTAAAATGCGGGGACTGGATGATAAAGTCCGCCGTTGAGACGTTAGTGGCGACAGGGATATTCCATACGGTGGCCAGACGCAGTAGCGCTTTTACATCCGGGTCGTGTGGTACCGCGTTAAGCGGGTCCCAGAAGAAAATCAACACGTCGATTTTCCCTTCTGAAATGAGCGCGCCAACCTGCTGGTCGCCGCCCATCGGGCCGCTCAGCATTGCATTAACGTCCATACCCGTTGCGCGCTGGATCAGATTCCCCGTGGTGCCGGTTGCATAGAGAATATGTTTTTCCAGCAACGGCTGATGGCGTTCCACCCAGTTCATTAACATCTGTTTGCAGTGGTCGTGGGCAACCAACGCGATATGTTTGCGCGTTGGCAAGGTGCGAGTCGTCAGTTCCATAATTCGATTCCGTAGTTAACCTGTCTACAGATTACTGGAAGCGCTTGATGCTGCAAGAGAAAGACAAAAAAATTGCGCGCTGGCACAACTCATATCAAGAGGGCGGCTGTTTTTCCGCCCATTGCAGGAAATGATTGCGTGTCTGCGGGTCGGCCAGACGGAACCAATATTTCAGCCGCTGTTCTGTCAGAGTTTGTGATTGCGGCGGTACGGTGTCAAGCTCTGAGACGTCGGAAAGTAATGTACTGTCGTCTGCCATCATCGTGGCGAACTGAGGAATCGAGGCGCGTTTCGCCGATTTGTTATAACGCTCGGTCTCTATTTCATAATCGACCACTTTAGCCGTAGAAGTAATTGCCAGAATATCGAGTTTTACCGGAATAGGCATGGCGTTGCCATCCAAAAGCGTCAAGCGTGGCGCTGCGTTAAAATGCGAGGCTTCGCGCTCGTTTTCCAGCCGCGGGAGCTGGAAATTGACCTGATTTATCAGTTGAGTATCGAAACTTATTACCAGCGGTGGAGAAATATAAAGCCGCTCTTCATTACCGGGCAGGCGGATGGTTTTTTCCACACGGAAAACGAGTTGGTGCGGCCCGTTTTCCAGTTCGATGCTCTCTGCGCCGCGTAATAACGAGCTGGACACCTTTTTGCCGTCCAGCACCAGAAGATCGACCTCATTCGACAGACGGAGTGTTGTGGCAAAAACAGTAACCGGCAAACAGAGAGCAAGGAAGGTGGTTAGCGCGCCGGTTTTCATAAGGTTCTCCTGTCCAAAGGCCGTCTGGCTAATAATGTATCGAAATTTTTCTTAGATCATGTTTACTAACATATAGACATATTTTGGCGTTTTGCTCTCATACATCGGTATGGGATGAATGGTTGCCATGTCAGGTTTGTCGTACACTTTGCAAAACAGCCAGGAGAAAGATGATGAAAGAGACCGATATTGCTGACGTTTTGACGTCCACTCGCACTATCGCGCTGGTAGGCGCGAGCGATAAACCCGATCGCCCAAGCTATCGGGTAATGAAATACTTGCTTGAACAGGGCTACCATGTGATTCCGGTTGCGCCAAAAGTCGCTGGTAAGACATTGCTGGGGCAACAGGGGTATGCCACGCTGGCTGACATTCCCGAAAAAGTCGATATGGTGGATGTTTTTCGCAACTCTGAAGCTGCGTGGGGCGTCGCGCAGGAAGCTATCGCCATCGGCGCAAAAACGCTGTGGCTACAGCTTGGCGTGATCAACGAACAGGCGGCGGTGTTGGCGCGGGATGCAGGCATGACCGTGGTGATGGATCGCTGCCCGGCGATTGAGATCCCCCGTCTGGGGCTGGCGAAATAAAAGTTAAAATGGCCGGATAAAGCAGCATGTCGCCATCCGGCCTGTTAAATACAATCAGTTACGTAGTCGCGGCGCCTGAAGCTGCTTGCGAATGGTACGCGCCAGTTCATCCATCGATGGCTGTTCTGGGTGCTCATCCCGCATTTCGCTTCGCAACTGGGCCTCGGCCAGATAAGTATGGACTGGCTGACCATCATCATCTTCCATTACCACGTGGTACCACGGAGCGGCGCGAAGTTCGTCGTTAACCGCCAGTTCATCAGGCGACGGCTCATCAAGCGAATATTCCGGGTCGATATCGACGACCACTCCGAGGTAACCTAACAGGGAATGGCGGACCTGCTGGCCGATACCGAATTTGCTGGCTATCATAGTCACCTCCCGGGAAATAGATATCCTTTATATGAGGATACTATTCCACTTTTCAAGTTACATGACGCGACAGGCAAACCCTTTCAGATACAGCCCTTCCGGGTAGGTGGCGATCACAGGATGATCGGCGGCCTGACGGAACTGCTCTATAAATTGTACATCACGACCGGCATCTATTGCTGCATCGGCAATGATTTTCTGAAATAAATCGCTGGTCATCAGGCCGGAGCAAGAGAATGTCAGCAGTATGCCGCCCGGATTGAGCAGTTGAATCGCCAACATGTTAATGTCTTTATAGCCCCGGCAGGCGCCCATTAACTGGCTTTTATTTTCGACGAATTTGGGTGGGTCCATAATGATAACGTCGAATTTTTCGCCGTGTTCACGGTAAGCGCGCAGCAACTTAAACACGTCATCGCGCACGAATTCGGCTTTGCTCAAATCCAGTTGGTTCAGTTCAACGTTTTGTCTGGCGATATCCAGCGCATCCTGCGAGGTATCCACGCTGACAACCTGGCGACAACCGCCCATTAACGCCGACACGGCAAAACCGCCGGTATAAGAGAAGCAGTTCAGTACCCGTTGATTTTCCACATAGCGGCGCGTCGCCAGACGACTGTCGCGCTGATCAAGATAATAACCGGTTTTGTGGCCGCCCTGGATATTGACCAGTAATTTCATACCGTGTTCTTCAATTGGCAGAAGCGCAGGCGGCAGTTCGCCGGTGACCGGGCCTTGCGTCAGCGCCATTCCTTCTTTTTTCCGCACGGCGACGTCGCTGCGATCGTAAATAGCGCAATCCGGATAGCATGTTTGCAGAGCGCTAATTAATACGGCGCGTTGATATTCGGCCCCGGCGCTGAGCAGTTGCAGCACCAAAAAATGACCAAAACGATCAATAGTGACGCCAGGAAGGCCATCGGATTCACCGGCGATCAGACGATAGCTATCCAGACCGTCTTTTTTTGCCAGCCAGTCGCGCCACTGCTGCGCCTGGCGCAGGCGACGGGTGAAAAACGCAATATCAATGGATTCTGCTTTATCAAATGTCCAGACGCGCGCGCGGATCTGAGACGCTGGCGACCAGGCGCCGCGTGCTAACCACTTTCCCTGATGATCGACGATATCGATAGTTTCACCGAGGTTGGCTTTGCCTTCCAGACGCGAGACGGCGCCGGAAAAGACCCATGGGTGGCGGCGGAGTAAAGATTTTTCTCGCCCTTTGCTGAGGACTAAACGGGGATATTGCGGAAATGTAGATTCAGTCATGCGGAGTAACCTCTCACAAACAGTGACGCGAGCCGGATGATAGTTCCAGCCTGGGACCGTGAAAACGAAATGGCGCGTAGGGTAGCACAGATGAGAGGGGCAATCATCAGCGTATGGTGGTGAGCGTTTCTGCACAAAATAGAATCGTAAAGGCACAGTTTCTTCAGCGGGCGCTTTTTATATTGCTATTTCGTTACATGAAGAAGGAAATACAATGAAAACAGTCTTCTCTTTGACCGCAGCCGCAATGATGGCATTGAGTGGCAGCGTATCTGCCGCGTCGGCGTTTAGCCTCAGTAGCGCGGATATTCCGGCGGATTTTCGTTTAACGCAACAACACGTCTTTAAAGGATTTGGTTGTAGCGGAGAAAATATTTCGCCGCAACTGAGCTGGCGCAATCCGCCTGCCGGAACCAAAAGCTACGCTATTACCGTCTTCGATCCCGATGCGCCTACCGGAAGCGGCTGGTGGCACTGGACGATGGTGAATATTCCTGCGCAGATTCACGACCTGCCAACGGGGGCTGATAAAAACACCTTACCCTCGGGAGTGGTGCAGGGACGTAATGATTTCGGTTATGCTGGCTTTGGCGGCGCTTGTCCGCCGCCGGGCGATAAGCCTCATCGCTATCAGTTTACCGTGTGGGCGCTGAATACGGCAACACTGCCGCTCGACAGTGAGGCAAGCGGCGCGTTGGTAGGGTTTATGCTTAACGCGCATGTGATTGCGAAAGCGAAATTCACGGCCACATACGGAAGATAAAACAGAGGACGGCACGGTGCAGGAGATGCATATTCGACATCAGGATCTTACGACGGCAGAGGTGCGCTCCAGTCATCTGCACCGTTTGCATCGTGTTACGCTTTTTTCCGCCGCTATCTGCCATATTACGCAGGGCAGTAAAGTCATCATTCAGGATGATAACCGCCTTGTCGCCGGGCCTGGCGAGTTGATTATTATCCCGGCGAACACGCCGCTGGAGATTATTAATCAGCCTGCGCAGAGCGGTTTTCGCTCCGACCTGTTGTTACTTTCACCGGAGATTATTGCTCGCTTTAAAATGATGTACGTTCAGGATTATCCACCGGCAAAACTGACATCGCTGTGTACGCCGATGAGCTGTAGCCTGACATTTATGTGGGCGAACGTGTTGGATGCTGTGCGCCAGGGCTTACCCGTCGGATTACAGGAACATCAGGCAATGGGGTTACTGTTAGCGCTTTTGCATGATGGCGCGGCGGGACCGCTGCTTATTGAACGGCGTTACACCCTCACGGAGCAGGTGCGGCAACTGATAATGCTCTCGCCTGCTAAGCTATGGACAGCCCAGGAGATAGCCCGCCGTCTTGCTATGGGTACATCGACTCTGCGTCGGCGTTTGCAGCGCGAATCACAGAGTTATCGGCAAATTATTGAAGAGGTGCGCATGTCCTGCGCGCTTTCTCAACTGCAATCGACGACGCTGCCGATCGGCGAAATAGCGCTACGGTGCGGCTACCTGTCGGGGTCGCGATTTACGGCCAGATTCCGCCAACATTATGGATGTCTGCCCAGTCAGGTACGTTAAGTATGTCCTGTATGAGCCTCCACCACTGATTATGAAAGGAGAACCATCATGTCGAACGTCTGCATTATCGCCTGGGTTTATGGTCGCGTTCAGGGAGTCGGATTTCGCTATACTACGCAGCATGAGGCGCTGCGACTGGGGTTAACCGGCTATGCGAAGAATATGGATGACGGAAGCGTAGAAGTGGTGGCCTGTGGCGACGCGGCGCAGGTGGAAAAGCTCATCAAGTGGCTGAAAGAAGGCGGGCCGCGCTCTGCTCGTGTGGACAACATCCTCACTGAACCGCACAGCCCTCGTGAGACGTTAACAGGCTTCAGTATTCGGTATTAAATACATTTTACCGGCTTGGGCAGGCCAGCGATTTTGGTCGCTTGCTTTGCCGGGCCTTTCGGGAACAGACGA
This sequence comes from Salmonella enterica subsp. diarizonae, assembly GCF_008692785.1. GTDB lineage: Bacteria > Pseudomonadota > Gammaproteobacteria > Enterobacterales > Enterobacteriaceae > Salmonella > Salmonella diarizonae. Next base: position 110,701 of record NZ_VXJV01000006.1, on the reverse strand, counting down.
TACAGATAGCGGCTGTTGCCTTTTTCTTCGCCGAACTTATTCGCCATCGCTTTTACCAGCATTCGGATGGCGGGAGAGGTATTAAACTCCAGGTAGAATTCGCGCACGAAGCGCACGACTTCCCAGTGTTCCGCAGAGAGCTCAATGCCTTCATTCGCGGCGATAGCGACTGCCAGCGGTTCACTCCACTGCGTCGTCTCTTTCAGATAACCTTCGCTATCAGTACTGATTTCTTTACCTTCAAAGATCAACATAACGTTTCACTGCATAATCAACACGGACAGCAGTGTAGCAAAAAATAAAGCCCCGCATAAGCAGGGCTGGAAAAGGTGAATGTCGATTAATCGCGGCTGGCGAAGCCCAGAATGCTGAGCAGGCTGACAAAGATGTTGTACAGCGAAACGTACAGACTGACGGTCGCACGAATATAGTTGGTTTCACCGCCGTGAATGATGTTACTGGTTTCATACAGGATAGCGCCCGAGGAAATCAGGATAAACACCGCGCTAATCGCCAGGTGCAATGCAGGCAGTTGCAGGAAAATATTCGCCACCATACCAATCAGCACGACGACGATCCCGGCCATCAGCATACCGCCCAGGAAAGACATATCCTTACGGGTGGTCAGGACGTAAGCGGAGCAGCAGAAAAACACTAACGCAGTACCACCCAGCGCCATGCCAATGACATCGCCCATGCCTGCTGACAGATAGGCGTTAAGAATCGGACCCAGGATATACCCGAGGAAGCCGGTAAACGCAAAAGCAGACAGGATACCGGTCGGCTTATTGGCGGTTTTATAGGTCAGAAACATCAACCCATACATACCGACCAGCGTCAGGATCAGGCCGGGAGAGGGCAGCATCAATACCGTACTGGCTGTCGCGGTAATTGCGGAGAAAGCCAGCGTCAGGCTCAGCAGAAAATAGGTATTGCGCAGTACTTTGTGCGTGCTCAGTAGCGAGCTACGATCACGCGATGATGTAATGATACGATCCATAGTCACTCTCTTATGACAGATGTAATTAATAAAGAAGAATAATAAAAACGGTCACTATCACCCAGTGGTTTTACCCATCTTTACGCATCCGTTTACGTTTAGTTTCCTTAAGAGATTTCAGGCAATTACCGCCGTTAAAAAGGTCTTCCCACACTAGCGCTAGCCATGAAACAGGTGGCAGCGCCACCAAAGCGCTAGCGACAAAAAATCGATAATCACAGCGGTAAAACAGAAGGGACGATAAACACGCATTAAGCCAGCATTTGTGTTGAAGAAATGGTCAATATGCTGTCATTTCAGGCGATTAAAGAAATTTTGCCTGTTTTTCACGCAAACGAACACATTCGGTCTTTACATGACGCACCGGGATGTTTATAGTGCGCCTCATTCCGGAAGTGTGGCCGAGCGGTTGAAGGCACCGGTCTTGAAAACCGGCGACCCGAAAGGGTTCCAGAGTTCGAATCTCTGCGCTTCCGCCAGATTAAACAAGGGGTTACCGAAAGGTAGCCCCTTTGTTTTTGAGGCGAAGAATAAAAAAGAATATTCTCAGAGAATATCGTATCTTTCCATTTGAATAAAAATTCACTTTTCCCCAATAACCGGATGATACAGTGTCGGGCTGATTTGTACCTTCCTGTCGTAGATAAGCACCTGGCTTTCTGTTTTGTGACCGCTGAAAATCTGCTTATCCCTGCTACTACCCTCAAAATCTGAAATAGCTTTTGCCTCGATATCGTGGAACGTGTAATCCAGTTGTCGGCCCGGTTCACTTTGTACGGCGCGTACAGCTTTTAACCAGCGATTATTGAACGTCTTGCGGATGAACTGACCACGATCGTTGTTGTAGAGAACCAGCGCGTCAGGTGACAGTTTTGGACATTCTGTCTGTGCTGTTTTCAGTGCTTGCTTGTATTTTCCATGGAAAATAATTCATATGAGAGTGAGTTTATGTGCTCTTCAAAACCTGACTGACCGGAACCGCCAGCTTAATGAAACTGCGCCACTGATTTCTAACCTGTGGCACATTAATTATTTAAACCAGTGGTTAATAATTATTTTGCCGGGAAATATTTATCCACTAACGCATAAAGAATTGCCGTTGTTTCAGCATCAGCGACACCATCATAATTCTTTTGTCGGAAGTGAAGCTGAAATGTACGGAGTAAATTCTTGTATCCGATTTCTGTTCCAGCATCTGAGATGTCATATCCGTATACTTTTAACTTAGCAACAAGATCTGCTTTAGATGGTACAGACTTGCTGAATTGCGTCAGATAGTGCTGCATGGTCGATTCCTCATACCATGCACCAATACCTGCGTCGTAAAGTTCTTTCCACGGGAAAGCAGCTCCAGGATCACTTTTTCTCCCCGGGGCAATATCGCTGTGTCCGACAACGTTCACCGGCGTAATATCAGGATATCGTTGCAGAATATTGGCGGCCAGCGCCTTGATTGCATCAATCTGGACCGGATTATAGGGAGGAAAGACAAACACGCCGTTGTTATCACTGGCCAGGTTAACCGTCTCAATCCCGATGGCGGTATCATTCAGTTGGCTGCGTCCGGCCCATGAACTTACGCCAGCATGCCAGGCCCGCTCATTTTCATCAACCAGGTTGAATATACGCATATCCTTAAAACCAGCATCAATATACGTTTTTTCTGAAGGGTCAGGAACGAGATAGTGAGCGCTCACCGAAGGCCCGGTCAAAGCGGTAATTGACGCCTTAAAATCAATAGCAGTGTAATGCATCACAAGGAAACGAACACGACGATTGAAACCTTTTACCGAGCGATAGCTATTATAATCAATTGAGTACATAGCCAAGTCCTTTATATTAATATGTAACCTATTGATACCATTATATATGTCAACAAAATGTACACAAAGTTAGTATGGAGTTATCTCTGGATGAGTTTTTGTGATGTAAGTCATAGTTTGTTGTTAGAGTAAATAACAACATCTGATCAAGTTGCTTCGTGCCCGGAAAGCGAAAAGGATTCATCTGATAAATAGTTGATCAAGCAATATTCGACGCGCTATCTAAAGTTAATTCAGCATATGTGAATGATTAATCTCTAAAACAGGCGTTCGTCAACAACATTAAGAGTTCCCAAAGGGATTGGATTAAATTTAGCGATTCTAATTGTAAGTTATATTCATTCCAGATTGATAATAAAAGCTCGGCATATCAAACGATCTTCAATGAATGTGTTGCAAAAATGTCAGAAACAAGAGGGAAAGAGTTGGCCGAGCTTTCTGGCAACACAAAGGGGTAGGGCAATAAATTTTAAAAGGATTTTCTTGCGATCTCTTTTAACTACTATCTGAATGCCACCTCCTGTGGAGGTGGTCAGCAAGAGGTTGGCTCTGCCAAAATGCTACTAATGGTTAAAGAAAGCATCTCATGTGCTTTGGTGTTGTCAATATTATATTGTCTGGACACCCAAATGCCAATTTCGCATCCTGCGGAACAATGTTGGCAAGGAAGTCTGCAAACAGTTCAGGATTTCAGGTGAGTAGCTCGGTATAGAAATAGTAGAGCTAAATGTTCAGTTGGATTATGTGCATCTGTTAGTAAAAATCCCGCCAAAATTATCGATATCACATGTGGTAGGACATCTAAATGTAGCGGTACTCTGAATTTGGCCACCTGAACAGAGGTGATATGCTCACCTCATAACAACACAGATGCCCCTATGAAAAGAAGAAATTTTAGCGCAGAGTTCAAACGCGAATCCGCTCAATTCACTTTATTAAACAATGTTAATGTTCTGATGGGGTATTTTTATAGTGGTTAAACATATATTTAATTTATGCTGTCTTTGATATTTCACTGATTCAGCGACAGGGAGATACAGTGTTTCTCTATGCTGACGGGCATAGTATTGCGCGAAAATAATGGATTGAGCTTGATGCTCAGTAATGGGGGGAATAAACCATGGATGAGGATATCATCCGATTGTCTCCACTAATGTACAAGCATATCAATAAATTGGCATACCCTACGTTCATACTGCTGGAGGATGCTCGAAGGGAGAGTTGGGCACACTAAATTTTAATTAAACAATAAATTATCTCCTTAGTGTACGTTTTCGTTCTATTGTCCCTCATCCCACTACAATGAAAACCACCTGCACAATACCCTGGGATACCTGTCACCAGGGGAATTCAGGAGCCAGCGGGTAATGTTAACTTAGAGACAAAAGCTGACAGGAGAGGGTGGGCAAGATCAATTCTCACCACAATCAAGAAGGGGTTAATGATGATAAAAAAAATACCATTAAGAAAAAAATATATTATGTTTGTACTTTTCTGCATAATATGGTCTTTGTTATCTGGCTGTAGTCATAAAACTCAATATAAACTCCCATTAGCGCAATGCGGTAGGATTATTGCCCATGAAATGGGGGCCACTGATAAAGGCGTATTCGATGGAAAAGCATTCAACTTTAGAGCATTTGAAGTTTGTAAGCCTACGAATAGTGCTTTTAATACTTGTCCTGGACAGGTAACTGCAATCAGTAAGTACAATACTATTGTTAAAAGTGATAAAGAAAAGACGATAAGGTTTTTGAAAATGTCAGTGCGTACATTATCAGACCACACTTGGGTTGTGGCGCATAATGATAGTCAAAGATCAAATGGTACATTCTTCTTATTGAGTAAAATAAACTCTGAGCAACTTAATGAATACAGGAAAAAAGATCCAACACTTGGTGTTTACAGAATAGATGACTATGTTGCTATGGATAAAAATAAAGAATTCTGTTTTATGTTTAACACAAAAACAACACCAAATGAGAAGTTAATTGATAATATTAATAAATTAGATCTTGCTCAGCGTACATTGATAGAATCCGGTAGCCAAAATGACGCTAACTGGCTAAACGATCATCAAAAATCAGTTTATTTTACCACCAGGGTTAATTCTCAATCATCTCTTGATAATGCCTTGAAGGATATAAAGAGTAAAGGATATAAAAAACTTTATTCAATTGAAGTTGATCCTAACCCCAAAAATATAGATGAAACAAAATTACTGGTGCAACGCATTCAAAAACAAGGATTTACTGCTGAAGTTGACTCCATGCCCTACGATCCGTTACGAGAGTTTATTATAACTGCTTGTCGTATTCCTTTAGAAAGAATAGGCGCAGATGTTACCATGACAAGTCGCCCCGTTGAGTGTATAGAAAAATTTCCGAATAATTAAATAGACTCTGTCGCATTGATGCTGACAGCATGAACAATTATTAGAGCCCAACCTGACGCACTTACGGGAATTCAAATATCTGCCGCCTATCTGATTCTCCAAATATTTCTTCTCCTTGTCCGGCATGTGCCGGACAAGGAGAGTGGTTTAAAACAGAACTGAGTAATTCAGACCGAAGGTGCGGCCGCGGCCTTTATAGTCATACAAGGAAGCGGGGCCGTAACCCGGGCTGTAGTACATCGGCGCGCGCTGCCCCCAGACGGTGGTGTAGTCACGGTCGAAGAGGTTCTCAACGCTGAAGCTGAGTTTACCCACCGGAAGCTGATAGCTGCCGAGCAAATCGACGGTGGTATAGCCATCAATGCTGTAGCCTTTTGCATCGCTCACATCGAATGAAGTGGTGCTCTGTACGCGCAGGCTCCACGGATCCGGCGCCCAGCCAATGTAGGCTGTCGCTTTCGATGGGCTTGCCACCTTCACGTCATATTTCTGCCAGCTACCGTTCACTTTCGACTCGGTTTTCAGCACGTTGAAGTTCGCACCGGTACTCCAGTTGGTATCCGGAATCAGATAATCCACCGCGCCTTCCACGCCGTAAATGCGGCGTTTGTCATCTACCACACTGATGGTCAGATCTTTATTCGCCACCACGCTCTTATCGGAAATCGAGTAGTAGGCTGCGATTTGGGTGCGCAGGTTGTCGCCGGTAAAGCGCCAGCCCAGCTCATAAGAATCGACCTTCACGCCTTCCAGCTTGCTGTCATCAACGTTCACGCTGTTGGTCAGGGGCAGATGGCCGTTCACCGCTGCGCCATAGGTGCCGCGACCATAGTATTTACCAGGGTCCGGCAGCTCTACGCCCTGGGAGAAGTTAAGCCATGCCTGCTGGCGTTCAGTGATGTGCATCAGCAGACCAGCGTTGAACAGGACGTTGTCGTAATCGACCGAGCCGCCCGGAATGGCGTCGGCGGATGTTACCTTCCCGGCGGCAATCTGCTGTTGCTGCGCATAGCCGATGAAATCATCAACCTTGTTCTCAGTGTATTGATAGCGTACGCCGCCGCTGAGGGTAAAAATATCATTGATGTCATAGCTCGATTGCAGGAAGGCCGCCAGGTTGGTAATGTCATACGATGGATAGCGTCCGGTGGTGTATATCTTTTGGTTATTCAGGCCCCCGGAAGCGCTTGCCTGGGCCAGATCGAAGAACATTTGGTTGGAGGTAAAGCGCTCGTGGTCGGCATCCAGCCCGTAGGTGATTTGCCAGCCGTCCAGCGGTTTGCTGTTCAGGGTCAGTTTCATGCCGTACTGGTCGGTGTTCTGTTGTGACGAAGAGAAAGCCGTCACCTGTTTATTAGCATTTACGGTTGGGAAAGGGTAGAACAGCAGCGACTCATCGCGGTAGTAAACCTGGCCGACCAGCTCCTGGCCCAAGAAATCGCTGTTAGAGTATTGCAGGCTGATCAGATGACGCTCGGTGCCGGGAATACGGTCGGAATTCAGCCCCTTCTTGACGTATGGCGTGCTGGCCCCGCTAATAGCTGAGAAATCTTTCCCAAGATTCAGCCCGTAATCGTCGTCGCCCTGGCTTTTATAGTACTGTGTGATCAGTTGAAGCTGCTGGGTATCATCAATGTTCAGTGTACCAGTGCCCATGATGTCCAGGCGATCGGAGTACTGTAGGCCTGTCTGGGTGTTATCGAGCAGGGTGGCATCGCCGTTACCGTCAAACCAGCCGCCAAACTTCTGGTACGCTACTGAAACGCGCCCGGAGATATGGTCGTTGCCACCGGAGATAGCGCTGGCAATGCGCTCATCGTGATCTTTACTGCTGTTAAAGCCGCTTTTGGTGCCAGCCTCAAACTCCATCTGGGTTTCTGGCTGACCTTTTTTGGTCACGATGTTGATCAGACCACCGGTACTGCCGCCACCATACAGGGCCGTCGCGCCGGAGATCACTTCAATATGGTCAATATTGAAAGGATCGATAGAGTCCAGTTGTCGGCTGTCGGTACGTGAGGAGTTGAGACGCACGCCATCAACCAGTACAACCAGTGGACGGCCCCGCACGTTCATACCGTAGTTGGTTCGGCTCTGGCTGCTGACATCAAGGCCTGGGATCAGCTGAGCCAGCGCGTCTTTCAACTCTTTACCGCCCTGGATCTGTTGCTCCAGTTCGGCGTTTTCGATAACCCAGGTGGTTTGCGCCATCTCCGCTACGGTGCGATTGCTGCGGTTGGCAGATACCACGAGCGTATCATCATCGGTTTGTTGGGCGACTGCTGGCGCCATCATGGCGAGAAGCAGCGGGTTAAGAGCCCAAAGCGTATATTTTTTGCTTATCATCATTATTCCTTCATACGGGCGAAAAATATCAGCCCAAAGATGCTGTGTAGCGAGTTAAAGAAGCCGCTTCCGGCTGCGGTTTTTCCCGGCTGCCGCTGCGCCACTGAATCAGAGCGGGCGGCGTACTGAGATCGAATAAATCACGCCCCAGCGCGCGATTAAGAATACGGGCGGAGCGCCAGGCCATCAGGCTGAGCTGTGGTTCGGCAATGCCGTGGGTTTGCATACTGGCGTTGACTGCGAAGATGTTGTTCTCTTTCGGGCCGTTCCACTCCAGAGTGAAGTCGTCGCGTACTTTGAAATTGCACTCATCGCGCATGGCGATTCGCGGCATCAGCGGTGAAAGTATCTGCGGCAGCGCGGGACGGTAACCGGTCGCGAAAATCACCACGTCGCTTACCAGGGTGTCATAGCCGTTATCCAGATGATGCTCTAGCAGCAGTTGCCAGCTCTGGTCGCGACTTTTCAGCTCGGTGACCGAACGGCTTGGCAGCAGATGGGCGTTACGCGATTGCCCCAGCACCTCGAAGCGGTGATACAACTCGCGATAGATGGTTAGTAGCGAGTCAGCCGTGATGCCATCGGAAGTCATTTTCTGCTCGTCGAGCATCTTCTGGCGCACGCTTTCATTCAGACCGACGAAGCCTGAAACGTACTCAGGCGTAAAGTATTCGTTGGCGAATGCCGCCTCATCCAGCGCGTTAAAGTTATTGCGGCGCGAAACCCAATTGATCTCTGCAACGTCGCCCCATTCTCCGCGCAGCGCATTGAGGAACAGGTCGGCGCCGCTTTGCCCGCCGCCAACCACGGTGACCCGCTTGCCACCGAGGTCTGGCTGGCGCAGGATCATTTCACTGGCGTGGAAGCAGGTTTGCGTCGCCGCTTTTACGCAAGGCGGCAGGTGCGGTTGCTTACCAATGCCCAGACAGATGTTGCGGGCATAGCTTTCACCCTGACTGCTCTGCACTACAAACAGTTGGCGTGTCTCGTCGAAATCAATACTTTCAACGGTATGATTGAAATGCAGATTGTTCATACCCTCGGCGGCCCAGCGGAGGTAGTCGGAAAACTCATCGCGGGATACGGTACGCAGCTCGGTGGTCAGGAAGCGGTAGAATTTTTTGCGCTGCACCAGATAGTTAACAAAGCTGTACGGGCTGGTGGGTGCCACCGCGCTAACCAGATCTTTCAGAAACATAGTCTGCATATGGCAGTCCGGCACCAGCATGCCGGGATGCCAGGCAAAATTCGGGCGGCTGTCAAGGAAGCGGCTACTGAATCCTTCGGCCTGATGAGACAGTGCCGCGATGCTCAGGTTGAACGGGCCGATACCTACGCCAATAAAATCTACAGTGTTTGTCATGATTCAGTCCCTGGTTGCCAGCCACAGCGGGTTTTGCAGATCCTCAAGGTAATTCGGCAACATGCGGCTGCCGCCATCCTGGTCAGGCCAGGTCAGTTTTACCGGGTTCAGCACCACGCGGATGATTTGTGGCTTGAAGAGTGAGAAAAGCGCAAAGCGCGCTGACATTTGTGGATGTTCCTGCATGTAATCACTCAACACTGCTGCCAGCAGTTGATAAAAACGCCTCTCCGGTACGCCAAGGCGAGCCATCAGCGGCGAAACAAAGCGCAGAACCGTCACGAAGTGGCCGGTCTGCAAATCATGAATTAAGTAGTCGGCACTCAGGCGAGCGGTGACGTCACGTACCTCCTGAGGCAGAGAGTTCATCTCCGGGAACTCATCTTTCACCAGCCGCATATCGCCCTGGAAATCTTTCAACAGAACGCGCTGTGGTACGCCATCTTTCATCGCGAGCGTTATATTTTGTCCGTGGGCGATAAGCGCGACGCCGTAGCGGCAAAGCAGGTGATACAGCGGAACCACAACCACCCGAAACAACTGCGTAAGCCAGGTTTCAGCGTCCAACCCGGAGCGGCTGATATATGCGCCTATCAGCGGCTGGTTGTTTTCGTCGCACTCCATCAGTGTCGCTATCAGAATCGGACTTTCGTCCGGCTTCAGCCAGCGACACGGATTCTCACGCCAGATAACGCCGAGCATCTCCTGGTAGCGGTAGGGGGCCTGGGCAAGTGCGGCATAGCCTTCATGGCACACATAGCCCGCCGCTGGTTCACCGAGGATTACTGCGCCGCTTTGCATCAGCGTGGCGTCGGTCGAAAAAACCTGTTGCAGCCAGCGTGAGGCCAGCGGCCCGGCGGAAATGTATTTGCCTGGAATCCCCCGGTAGCAGGAGGTGTTGTAAATGGTCAGCGGCAGCTTGATATCCAGCCCCCCCTGGCGACTGGCGTTGGTCAGGGTGCGCAGCGACTGCTGCGCAAGCCACAAGTCGCCAAACTCGCCGAGGGAAACCATTCTGCCCCTGGCAAGATCGGCGATGAAATCGAGGGCGATTTTTTGCTGCCACTGCCACGGATGTACCGGCAGCGGAAGCCAGTTATGGTCCAGCCCGTTTTCCTGCCAGATCTGATTGAAGCGGGCAAACTCCTGCGGATCCATCGCGGCCGTCAATAATTGCTGAATATCCAGCTCGCGGTCGCAGCGCCAAACCATATGCTCACGTTTTACCGCCAGCCAGTGCAGTCTAAAGGGGGTGGCATACTCTGGCGCATATCGCTCCAGCGCCTCTTTGCCCCAGCCGCGGCGGCCTTTATTAAAAACGAATTTAGGATGGCCGCTTAGCAGACATTGCAGGCGGTCGGCATCAAGATCAATCAGGTCACTGGCGCTCAGCCCGCGACGCGCCTTCAGCAACTGTAGGTCACCCAGCAGCGTGGCATACAAATCCTGCATATGCTCAGCAATGGCGGCATCGCTCATCGACAGCACCGGCTTTAGCTGCATCAGTAGCGTTTGCGCCAGAACCGGCTCATCCGCGCAGCGCAGGGTTTGGGCATCAATCCACAGCCAGCCCCAGATGCCGCGTTCAGCGCTGAAGTGCCATTCCGCACCCGGCAGGTTAATGTAGTAGCGGCCGTCACCCTGAGAGTCAGCGTGGAAAACCTGCTCATATTCGAGCTCGGCCAGCATTTTTGCCACCAACTGACGGTTAACAAAATCCCAATCTTTGTGATTCATTACAGGCCGACCTCCGTGAAGAAGTGATGGCGATTCGCCATCACCATGCGCGAGCGCTTGTGCGGGAAGTCGAACTCTTTAATTGTCCGGTATCCCGCAGGTTCAAGGTGGCGAAACAGGCGCTGGTTATCCGCGCGAGGCTCAAGTACGGTGTGCTGCGTGCGTGGTTCATCCAGCAGCAGGTAATGCGTCAGTCCGCGCAGCCAGCTTTGCACGTAGTGGGCTCCGCGCCATTGCTGTTCACCAACCAGCAGATGCAAGCCACGGTCAAAGGGGTGCCACAAATAGTGGCGACCAATGCGATCTTCTGCCGCCCAGTAGATTTCGAAATAGCTAAACGGCTGATCGTCGAAGCAGCCGATCAGTGGGAACGCATGTTTACCGGTGAGCAGACGCTCCAGGTAAGCGATCTGTACCTCCAGTGAGCCGCTTTGCTCCCAGAAATACTCAACGCGCGGATCGTTCATCCAGCGGGTGAACCGTTCTGCATCAAGAGCGGGATCGACAACGCGGAAACTCAGCGTCTTGCGAACGCGTGGATCGTAACGGCGATAAACCTCTCCCTGCGGACGAAGTGGGCGCTGCGGGAAGTAAATCTCACGCTCTGCATCAAAAACCATTTCGCCGGAGGCCCGGTTTGCCGAAGAACTCAGCCATAGCGGTAACTGCCAGAAGGCGGCGCGGTGGATGATGTCGCTTTTGACCTGCCCGAAAAGCGTCAGCGCCTGTGGCTCCTCGCGCCATTCGGCATAGGGGAGAACCACCGCTGAAATTTGCGGTGCGGCGATAAATATCTGATCCAGCGCGTCGCGCAGCCACCCTGTCGGTAGCGGCCCCGGGTAGTGCAGCACCGCGCTATTGTCCTGGCTCCAGCCAAGATCCAGAGGCTTGTCAAGTTTTTCACAGCGCAGTCCATATCCGCTGTGAACGATATTTGTCTTAGACATTTAGCCCTCCTGGGCCAGCAACGGATTGGCGAAATCGAAGTAGATCACTGAGGGATCGAGGATAGTGTTCTCGTTGTAGTCGTTCAGATAACAGAAAAAATTACCTTTTACGTTCCAGTACGGACTTTCCAGCACGTAGTTGAGGCAGGTTTTATGGGTCACCTGTTCACGTATTTCAGCCAGAAAAGTTCGTATGCGCGCCATCAGATTCGCTTCACTGTCCAGCCCGGCTGCGGCCAGCGCGGCGGTCACGGCAAAAGTGGAATTAACCAGCAGGTAATAAGGGAAGTAACGTAGCAACTGCTCATGGGTGAAGATGTTTTCCGCCTGCGCCTCGCCAATGGTGTCAAGCCAGTCTGCCGCGTGAGGCATAAACGCACTGCCCTGGCAGTCACGGTAGATAAGCCCGACCGGCAGATCCCCAAGCATCTGAACCAAAATATTTTGCTGATGCGCCAGTAGCACCAGACCGTAATCCGCTTCAGCCGTAAACAGCGGTTTCAGCACCTGCTGACAGTAAGCATCGACCCATGCGTGGGCGGCCTGCCGTGCAGTGGTGCCGAGGCGATCGCTCAGGCGTTTTACCGCCGCAACCAGTAGCGAATCACCGCCATCCGGTGCGGCCTGAGTCAGAGAGACCAGTACGTTAGTCTGGCTTTGTGGCTGATCCACCAGCAGGTTTTCACGCAGGGCAAACAGGCTTTCCTGCATGATGTTGCCGTGGAGATCGCGCAGCCCAGCCCAGCCATCTTCCTGCATCACCCGGAAGGTTGGGAAGCGGGCTTGTAACGTCTGCCAGTTGTCGGTTTGCGCCAGGCGGGCCAGGCGCATTCCACGCTTCACCTCTTTCACTGACAGGGTACGTATGGAGTTGGTCAGACGCACGCTCAGGGAGAATTTGATCATGTCGCGGCTGGTGGCGCAGTAGAGCGAGCGAGAAGAGGTGGTCGGTAGCCACGGCTCGCCAGCCTCGCCTAAATCTTTAAGCAGCCCTTTAGCGACAAGCTCCTGGCACCACTCCTGCTGCAATAGATACTCCCCCTGCCACGGGTGTAGCGGGAATAGCCATTGATTGTCGCTTAATTCGTTGAGTAACTGCGGCGCATTCTCTACGGCAAAACGCGTCAACCGCTGTTGCAGACTGAGATGCAGGCTTTCACCGGCGATCTGCGTTTTGTCCACCGCAAACCACCGCAGCGGGAAGTGGGGAGCGAAGTCCGGAAGGTAGCGTTCGGCCTCCTGCTGATTAAACGGTTCATGAGACTTAGGTGCCGGGTGGAAGGCATGCCCGACCAGCAGAGCCTGCTCCGCCTCGCCAAAGTCCAACGCTTTTTCACGCAGGGCTACCCAGTCATGGCGAGCGTCAATCGCCTGCTGAGTATGGGCGTGGCTTTCCATCACACGCTGATGGAAGGTTTCGCAACGGGTCGCGGGCAACAAGAATTGGTGCTGGAGCTTATCAATAATAAGCCGGGAGAAGGTGGTGAAATCGACGGGTTGACTACCGGACGCTGTGACCAAACGAGCCGGAAACTCAAAACGGTGATGCTGGGTTGGGGAGAAATAAGCCACTCTGAAATGGAGTGCCTGCTGTTCGCCCAGCGGGATGATCAATTCGGCTGGCTGGTATTCAGTCTGCCGCCAGTCTTTGGTTTCACGAACCAGGGAATTCAGGAAACACTGCGCAGCTACATCCAGGGCCGGCGTTTTAGTTGGCAAAGTCATAATCAAATAGATCCCACGCGTTATGATAATGCGAATTTTGCCGATAATGTTTCTCATTATCAATGGCAATTGTTAGAATCTGTAGAATTAATTTTACAAATAAACACAATTAATATACGGAATTGCAATATCGTGACGTCTGTTGAGATAGCGGAAACGCCGCAAAAGCCATTGTCCTGCTGGCCGCTTGCGTTCAGCGTGGGGCTACTGGGTGTCGGGCAAAACGGCCTGTTGGTCGCGATCCCTGTGCTGGTGATTCAGACAAGCCTGAGCCTGTCGATTTGGGCGGCTTTGCTGATGTTCGGCTCAATGCTGTTCCTGCCATCTTCCCCGTGGTGGGGAAAGCAAATTACCCGTGTGGGCAGTAAGCCGGTGGTGCTGTGGGCTCTGGGAGGATACAGCGCAAGCTTTACGCTGCTCGGACTGGGTTGCGTGCTAATGGCGACCGACGCCGTAACGACAGCGGTGGGACTTGGAATATTAATCATCGCGCGGATCGTTTACGGGCTTACCGTGTCGGCGATGGTGCCAGCCTGTCAGGTCTGGGCATTGCAGAGAGCGGGGAAAGAGAATCGCATGACCGCTCTGGCGACCATTAGCTCCGGCTTGAGCTGCGGCAGACTATTCGGGCCGCTGTGCGCTGCGGCAATGTTGGCAATTCACCCTCTGGCACCGATAGGGCTGCTAATGGCAGCCCCACTGCTGGCGCTGTTGATGCTGCTGCGTTTGCCGGGCATGCCGCCACAGCCCGCAGCGGAGCGTAAGAGCGCCAGACTGAGGTTGAATTGTCTGCCATATCTGCTTTGTGCGCTGCTGTTAGCCGCGGCGGTGAGCATGATGCAGCTTGGTCTTTCGCCCGCCCTTACTCGCCAGTTCGCCACGGATACTGCCGCCATTAGCCATCAGATTGCGTGGCTGTTGGGTCTGGCCGCAGTTGCTGCGCTTATCGCACAGTTCGGGGTGCTCCGCCCTCAGCGCCTGACGCCGATGGCGCTGCTCTTGAGTGCCGGGGCGCTGATGATTAGTGGTTTGGCGATAATGATTGCCGAACAGCTATGGTTGTTTTACCTCGGCTGTGCGGCGCTATCGTTTGGGGCCGCTCTGGCAACGCCCGCTTATCAGCTTTTACTGAACGATAAGCTGACAGACGGCGCAGGTGCGGGCTGGATCGCTACCAGCCACACGCTTGGCTATGGGCTTTGTGCATTGTTGGTGCCGCTGGTGTCGAAAACTGGCACCGCAGCGGCGCTGATTATGGCGGCCTTGTTTGTCGCTGTGTTATTTACTGTGGTATCTGGCTTTATCTGGCGCAGCCGCTACCGTTCACAGCATTCTGCGATTTAAGCGTAAGGAAAAGTTATGGCTGGAGTTCAGGGCTACCGCCTGTTCAATGTTCAACTGGTGCGTAAGACGGAGCTTTCCCCTTCGCTGCTGAGCCTGGTTTTCAGCGGACAGGAGGTGTCGCAGATGAAGTGCGACTCGCCGGATCAGCGCATTAAGATACTGTTTCCGTCCGAAGACGGTACACCGCCGTCGTTACCTGCGGAAGGGCACTGGTATCAGCTTGTGCGGGGGATGCCAAAAGAGAAGCGCCCGGTTATCCGTACTTATACGCTGCGACATGTCGATCCTGTTTGCCAGGAGGTCACCGTGGAGTTTATCAATCATGGTACAGAAGGCGCGGCTTCGGCATGGGCGATTAATGCCAGACCCGGTGATGCCATTCAGATGGTGGCGCCTGATGCGACGCATGTTGAAGACAGCGGCGGCTATGAATGGACGCCCCCTCATGGACTGCGGAATGCATTAATCATTGCTGATGAGACGGCGCTCCCTGCTGCGCGAGGAATCCTGGAAATGCTGGCGGAACAGACGAACCCGCCACAGGTTCAGGCGTTCTTTGAAGTTCCTGAACAGGGTGACTGTGCGAATTTAAGCGAGTTTAATTTCGCCAAAATTTTTTGGTTGCCGCGTAATTCCTCGGCGGTGAAGCACGGTGAATGTCTGATTCAGGCCGTGAAAACGCATGCGAGAATACCCGAAAGTCGCCATCACGATACGGTGCGAGAAGAAGCCGAAGGGGATATTATCTGGGATAAAGCCACAACCAGCAACACAGAGTTTTATGGATGGGTAGCCGCAGAGTCCACAGTCGTCAAGCGACTGCGCCGCTATTTAATTGGTGAGTGTGGCGTCGAGCACAAAGCGATTAACTTTATGGCATATTGGTCTAAAGGGCGCGCGTGATAAAAGGATTAATTTGGCTATAGGATAGGGCAGTCGGATTCCGAATACAGCAGGCTGGCAATTCGACTCTCCGGTATCTCTTCAGGTATTAGTGTCCGTAAACGCATACCTGGCGCACTCAGGGCTGAGTTCACGGTCTGTCCCTGCTGAAGGCCACCGCAATCACCGTACTGTCCATCGGTGCCGGAACGCGGTGTAAAAAAAAGCTTATCGGTTAAGTGCCCGTCGTATCCTTAAGGTATTTGCGCCGGTGTGGATGCTCAGTCCATTTGATGCTGACGTCAGAGTGGTTTTGATATAAAAGCCGGGCGATTTCATTTGCACAGTCAGCCAGAGAGTCAAAGGCATCCTCGCCTCCCGAGTGCAGGTATAAAGAAATCACATTAGTATTGACAGTGTAATGAAGCCATACTCCGCCACAGTACCAGCATGTTATCTTTTTATTATCAAGAGAAACTGCCCCCTTTTCCCTCGTTTTTAGCCATCGAATGAACGTATTTTCTACCTGTATTTGTATTGTCTTATCTACAGTCACCGTGGCCTCCAGAAGCACATCGTCATCCTGTCTTCGTCTTCTGTTTTCCCATCCGGGGGGGATTCTGTAATATCCGGGCATGGCAACCTTTGTGATATCAGAGACATTTGCGAGTAAAAAGTCCCGCT
Organism: Salmonella enterica subsp. diarizonae; assembly: GCF_008692785.1. GTDB lineage: Bacteria > Pseudomonadota > Gammaproteobacteria > Enterobacterales > Enterobacteriaceae > Salmonella > Salmonella diarizonae. The sequence continues at coordinate 94,455 of NZ_VXJV01000006.1, read as the reverse complement.
CACGGGGAATAAAGCGGGCAGTAGCAACTGAATGTTAAGGAGATTTAACATCACCTCTCCAGTCGCACAGATGTGTTATTAAGGCGCATTTATTCATCGGCTGAAACTGGCAAACTTATTTCCAGCCTGATTGTTATCTGTGCAATGGCACACAATTTACATGACTTTTATTGTAGAAATGAACAGATAAATCCTAAAAAATGAATAACGTAAAATATCACGTCGTGAAATGTGTATAGGAGATGAGTTTTACTGATGCGGTAAAAGGGTAATCCGGCGGTTTACCATGCTGATTTTTAGTGAGTTATAGTGGTTCTGGAAACAGGATATTTATCTCCGTAATCCCGGGCTTCTGTGGAGAGCAAAACAGTCCTGCCAATTCTTTGCCCAGGCATTTTCGCGGATTCATCGACTTAATATTTCGCTACCTGTTAGTGTTTAATAGCACGGGATTTATCATTCATTTTTCCCCGTGAGTCAGGGTTGCCGGGCATCCCGGAATAATGTATCCCGGGATGTAATCTGTGGTACTTTCGGGAAGGCCGAATAGTTTTTATTTACCTTAATGTATTACCGTGCATCACTCTTTATGTGAGCGCAATGGAGGGCAGATAATCGGCGGATTACTGGTGGCAGTCAGTTCATTATTTCAGTCATCAGATAAAGAGGGGCATTACAGGGGGAGATAAACATGGTTATTATTTCTTTGTGGATAATGTTGGCTTAAAAAGATAGCCCGCTCAGAATATTCCATATGCTATGACGTTAGCCAGAGCTGGTAACAGATAAACCAGGATGCTAATGAAGCCGTTCGTGACTTTATGTTTTTTAAGGGATTATAAAACAAAGAGATAAGTAAGTGGCAATAGAATGCCAGATCGATAACGACGATCGATTTTTAATGTTTGATAGTTGTTTCCTATCAATTAATTAGTGATCAAACGATATAAACACGTTGAATTTTATGTTGCCGTCAATAATACTTTCTGTCAGATAACTCCTGGTTTGTATTTATAAAGGTCTTGTCTGTATTTATTTCATTGATGCTGGTAATCGTACTTAATGCTGTTATTGAGGAGCAGTTGCATGAAAAAGACTTTCATCGCCACAGGTATGTTGTCGTTTATTTTTTCCGCCAGTGTTCTTTCCTATGACGGCACAATTAATTTTGTGGGAAAAATTCTGGACCAGACATGTTCGGTGACAACCGGCAGTAAAAATTTAACCGTGACGCTACCGGCTGTTTCAAAAACACTTCTGGACACTCCGGCTAAAACAGCGGCGTTAACACCATTTGTGATTGAGTTGAATGGATGTGATACCGGATCGTCTTCCGGTGGTCAAAGTGTAAAAGCCTATTTTGAACCCAACGCCACCACTGATTTTACTACCGGGAATCTGAATAATACGGGAACGGCAACTAATGTGCAGGTTCAGTTATTAAACGCCGATGGAAATACTCCGATTACCCTGGGTAAAGATGTCTCCTCTCAGAATACCACAGCAACCCGGATTGACGCTTCAGATGTAAAACTGCGTTATAACGCCAGATATTATGCAACAGGCGCTGCAACAGCCGGGGATGTGGCCGCTACCGTGAATTACACGATTGCATACGAATAATTCTCCCTGAGTGTTTTGCAGCAAATCCGGTTTTTCCTGTCTGAACAGAGGTTACCATGCCCGGACTGATACTCTTGATTATATCAGGACTGCTGTCTTTTTCTGCCTGCGCCAGCGTTGTTATTATGGGGACTCGGGTGGTATATCCGGAGCAGAAAAAAAGTATTAATGTGCAGCTCCAGAATGGTGATAATTCACCGTCACTGGTTCAGGCATGGCTCGATACAGGGGATGCGTCTGGTTCTCCGGGATCTGTCAGGGTTCCTTTTGTCATCACCCCTCCGGTCTCCAGAATAGAACCGGGAACAGGACAGACTTTAAGAATTATGTATACCGGGGAGCCTCTTCCCCGGGACAGAGAGTCGGTATTTTATCTGAATGTACTTGACATTCCTCCCAGGCCTGAATTCGGAGGAAAAAAGGCGGATGTCGGTAATGTAAATTATCTCCAGCTTGCTGTCCGCAGTCGTATTAAACTTTTTTTCCGGCCTGCAACTTTAAATCAATCTGTAGCGGATGCCGCCAGACAGGTTACGTGGTCACGGGTAAACAGAGGAAACCAGATCTTCCTCAGGGCTGATAATCAGACACCTTATTTTGTTACCTATAAAAAAATTGCACTGAAGTCTGACAGAGATATTCAGTCATTAACGCAGCCGGGGATGGTTTCACCTTATTCTGTTAAAGAGTTCACCTTGCCGGGGAAAAACCTTTACGGTGCCAGCGTCATCTGGACTGTCATTAATGATTACGGTGGTTATGAGGAAGGCAAGTCATCAATTAAGTAAAGGATGAACAGTGGAAAACAAATGCCGGTTACAAAGGACAACAACAGGCAGGCCATCGGTATTATTGCTTTTCATTATATTGCCGTGTCTGGTAAACAGGGATGTACTGGCGGCAGCCGATGTCGAATTTAATCCGGTATTTTTACAACATATACCCGGAGAAAACATTATTGATGTGAAGCGTTTCAGTCATGGACAACCTGTTCCGCCGGGTGAATATTACTCCGATATCTGGCTTAATGGAGAATGGAAAGGAAGAGCGGTACTGCGTTTTAATCTTTCATCCGGTATGGACAGAACTCTCCTCTGCCTGACACCCGAGCTGTTATCATTACTGGATTTAAACGAAGAAGCGCTGAGTGACAGGATAATAAAAAATAGCAGCGGTTGTACGGATATTTCTTCTGTCATACCGGTATCCAGAATACGGTTTGAACCATCAGAGTTGCGTCTGAATATCGATATTCCCCAGGCGCTGCTTATCCATCGTCCCCGCGGTTATATCTCTCCGGCACAGTGGCAGACGGGGGTACCTGCCGCGTTTGTTAACTATAACCTGAATAATTACCGTTACCGGGTTGCCGGTACACAGGAAGACAGGACGTATCTGGGGATCAGAGCAGGATTCAATTTTGCCGGATTTGCTTTACGACACAGGGGAAACTGGTCCGGAGGGCGTACCGGGGGGTACCGTAGCACAGAAACCAACCTCCGGCATGATGTTGCAGCCCTGCGTGGTCAGTTGACGGTGGGGGATTTCAGTACGGGAGGAGAATTGATGGAAAATGTCAGCCTCCGGGGAGTGAGACTGGCATCCGATGACCGGATGTTACCGGGCTCCCTGAGAGGCTATGCGCCGGTGGTACATGGTATCGCCAGCAGCAATGCAAAAGTAACCATCAGACAGAACGGGAATATCATTTATGAAACAACCGTTCCGGCTGGACCGTTTACCGTCAATGACCTCTATCCTTCCGGATATGGTGGTGACCTGACGGTCAGCGTGACAGAAGCAAACGGACAGACACGCCTGTTTACTGTTCCGTTTGCTTCAGTGGCGCAACTTGTCCGTCCCGGGTATACCCGATACCAGGTATCAACAGGCCGCTACCGGTATGCAGACAATAATCTGGATGAAATTGTTTTTCAGGGAACTCTGCAGTACGGATTAGTGAATGATGTGACGGTAAACTCCGGGGTGATGGCAACACCACATTATATTGCAGCTCTTGCCGGCGCGGCATTTAACACCCCATTTGGTGCCATTGCATCTGATATCACGTTCTCGGAGACGAAACTGAGCCGTAATGACCGTACGCAAAAAGGGTACAGTTTGCACGCCAGCTACAATGTGAGTATGCCATTAACAAACACCAGCCTGACACTGGCCGCCTATCGGTATATGTCAAAAGACTTTTACAACCTGCGGGATGCCATGTGGGCTAACCGGGTGGATTATTTCGAAAACAGCCAGGCCAGAAATAGCATGTTCTTTCGCCCGAGAAACCAGTTTCAGTTATCAGTAAACCAGGAACTGGGAGCAGGAAGGGGCAACCTTTATCTGACGGGTTCAACATACAGCTACTGGAGCCGTAAAGGGACCCGCAGCGAATATCAGGCAGGGTACAGTAACGTATATCGGCGGCTGAACTACCAGGTGGGTTATTCCCGGTCATTTGACACTGACAATTTGCGTGATGATCGTCGTATTTATGTGAATTTCTCCATTCCACTGGGGGAAAGTCAGCAGAGTCCGCTCTTATCCACCACGCTGAATGGCAGCAAAGGTGCCGGAAACAGCCTGCAGACCTCGGTCAGCGGGGTTGCCGGAGAGGACAATCAGTTTTCATATGGTCTTTCTGCCAGCGCGATGGAAAAAGGCGGTTCCGGATATTCAGCCAGTACCGGTTACCGTTCGCCTTACGCTTATTTAACCGCGACAGCCGGTAACGACAGTCTTAATAACCGCCAGACCTCGCTTGGCGTTTCCGGTGCCGTCGTGGCTCATCCATTTGGTATCACCCTGAGTAACGATCTGAGTGACACATTCGCTATTATCCATGCGGAAGGCGCCGGTGGTGCAACCATTAATAATTCTCCGGGCAATCGTCTCGATCCATGGGGAAACGGTATCGTCCCTTCTGTCACACCTTATGAAAAAAATGCGGTCAGTATCGATCCCGAAGCGTTGCCGATGAATGTTGAGCTGTCAGCGACAGAACAGGAAATTATTCCGCGGGCAAACAGTGCGACGCTGGTGAATTTCACCACGCAGTCAGGTGAAGCAATGTTGTTTGATATACGAATGTCAGACGGAAGCATCCCTCCTATGGCATCCGAGGCCTTTGATGCTCAGGGTAAATCTGTTGGGTATGTTGTTCAGGGAGGACGACTTTTTGCCCGGGGTCTGAAGGATAAAGGAACCATAAAGGTGATATGGGGACGGTATGCTGCTGATCACTGCATCTTTTCTTATCACTCTGTTGTAAAACGCCAGACGGATAAACCCGGAGTCACCATACTGCCAGTCCGCTGTATGAAACCGCAAAAACAATAACTGTGGTTATTGAAAAGTAATATGCGCTGTATTCCTGGCTCTTAATTAGCCGGGGTCTGTAACGGGTGCTGAGATGAAAAACTCAGGCATGTTATCCACCGACAATGTAACTGAGGATAGGGAGACTGCGATTATGAAGGCGTTGCCGGCTAAAATGCGTTACTTCATTGTACTTCTTTTTCTTTTCCAGTCTGGGCAGAGCGCAGCGGCCCGTTTCTGCAATAACACACCTAAAAATTTTATTCTCAGACCGGATATACGGTTCAGTAATCTTGATGCTCCCGCTGATGCGTCTTCCTATCCGTACCAGGTGGGTAAAAGTGCTTATTACAGTGAAAACGTCTTGTTTGATTACTGCTGGCCATATTATCTCAGAGGGCAGGCTGTAATAACCCGTCCGGTCGTGGGCCAGTATAACGGGCAGGATATTTACGATATTGGTGTGCCTAACATCGGGGTGACTTTTACGATAGCGGACAGTCAGGAAAGCGGGTTTGGCGAAGGAGTGGAGATGAAAGGGAATAATCTGATGGACGTTATACCGCCTAATGGCCGATGGTATCTTATCCCAAGAATGGGGGCATCGATAAGGATTGGCGTCATTGTGTTGGGCAGGCTTGCACCCGGGTGGATTAATGTCCCCCCTGTTCATGTGGGAAACTTTTCAGTCACATCAAGTAACAGTGGGGTCAACAATCTGGGAGGCACCTCATTTATTATTCTGAACGGTTTTAATTTCTTTGTTAAAACAAAAACATGCAGTCTTTCGCAACGTAACTATACTGTTCAGTTAGCTGCCGCCTATAAAAAACAGTTCCCGTCAGTCGGCTCAGAGGTACCAGGAGGAAAACTCAATTTACAGTTAAAATGCCAGGATGGCATTGATGTATATGCAACACTGACGGATGCAACGGACCCGGCAAACCAGAGCCCGGTACTTTCACTGGATAACGCATCAACAGCACGAGGGATGGGTCTGAAGATATATAAAGACGGACACTCTGAAGCCTTAAGATTCGGCCCAGATTCCTCAGTAAAAGGAAATACAAACCAGTGGCGATTTTCGACATACAGGGGAGATCCTGCCCCTGCGGTCAGTCTTAAAGTTAATTATATTCGCACCGGAGACATTCAGGCAGGCACGGTTCAGGCTATATCAACAATAACATTTTCATATCAATAAAACAGGTTAAGTAAGGCCATGTTAGCCGTTGTCATGAGACTGGTTACGTCAATGCCTTATCGACAACCAGATAAGGAAAAAGGTAGCAATAAATGCCAGGGAAATAAGAAACAATTTCATAGCAGAGAGAGTAATGAAGAAAAATAAACAGGACTGGTTCTTTTAGTTCAGAAAATGTCAGAATAAGGAAACCCAGGTGAAAGTAGCAGAGTCAAACCGGTATAAACTTTCAAACGATGAACTGGGTTATTTAATTCGGCAGTAGATCATCGTCTTGCAGAGCTGACAATGAATAAACTATATGACAGATTTCCGGCAGGGTGCGGTTTGTCAGATAATGGTTGAAGAAACAGATTCCGGACTCTTTTTTATAGTCTTTTGAGTGGAGGCTAGCGGTGTTATTCGAAAAATATGACCGGGGGGATGCCTATTTTGTGTCAGCCTTGCGGGCTGCGGGGGGACCGGTCAGGGTTATTCCTGCCGCACCACTAAAATTAGCGGAGGTGGATATACCACCTCCTGATATTTATTACTGCTTTTCTCCCCCGAACACGCCACCCCAGCTGTCATCATCTTTAGAGTGGACCGAACCGGCGACGATTTCACCGTCCTTTCCGTAAAAATTGCCATAAATGTACCCGTGCATGTTGGTGTCTGCACGGTTATTCGTCCCCACTAACACGGCCATGAAACTGCCATCTTCGTCCACTTCGTGAGGTTTTCGGGTATCAATTTCCATGCTGAAATGTGGGCGATCTTTATCTAGTATGGCCCCGGTAACCTGACGATCTTCATAACGAAGGCTGATATCGGCTTCTTTTCCTGCGGCCTGCTCCTGATCGTAGTAAAGTTTACCGGTATAGTCAGCCGCGACAGAAGGGAGTTTCTTTTCTTCTCCGTTCATGGCAACGATATAATCCATTCTGCCATATTTTTCTTTGCCTGACAGATTTCGGGTAGTTTCACTCGTATACGTTTCCACGATGCCGTAAAAACCGACAGCCTCACCACTTTTATCCCTCAGGATATTAAGATTTTTTGATACCAGCTCACGGTAGTCAGCCGGATCGCCGGTATTTATTGGTTTGACATCCACGACAACTTCACCGTCTTTCATTCTGAGAGTAAAGGCATCAGGATTGCGTACTACATCATTTCTATGAAGTATTTTGGAGTCCGTATCATTTACTGTACGGGTAAGGATGGTGCCTGAGCTGTACTTAGCCTCTGGAATACGAGTCTCACTGGACGGCGTTGATATTACAGGCTCTTTCTGTAGCGTAGTTCCGCTAGTTCCGCTAGTTCCGCTAGTTCCGCTAGTTCCGCTAGTTCCGCTAGTTCCGCTAGTTTCACTAATTGCAGGTATCCCCGTATTGTCGGTGGAATCATTTCCCGTGGAGCCGACGGTTTCAGTTATCTCATCTGAATTATTATTAGATGAACCGGGGGTTCCTGATGTGGTGATACTCACGACGTGAGTGGATTCACTCGTGGTGGTACTATGTGTTTTGCTGCTGTTTCCCCCTCCGCCACCGCAGGCCGTTAACAGGCTGCACGACAAGATTATGCTGGTGATAATAAAAGTGGTTTTCATTGTATCCTCTCAGAAGTATTTGCTGAAACTCAGGAAAAGACGATTCCTCTCTGTGTCGTAGAAAGGATGATTACTGTCAGTTCTCTGATAATTCCATGTTATTTTTGGTGTTACTCCAAAAAAATAAATATCGCGATGCCATACTGTTACAGACGTACTATATTCATGGTTCATTTGTTTTATTCCCCAGAAGTCTCCGTCCAGGTATTTTTTATAACCATAAGCAGCTTGTAAGAGCGTTGATATACCTCCATCCCATTCGTACATCCACCCGGCCCGGAATGCTGACTTATTGAAAGAGCTATCTTTTTCTTCAGTTCTGAGCATACTGTATCCCAGACCCGCAGAAATATACTGGCGTGAATCAGGGAAATAAATCAGAGTTTCATTAAGCGAGTAGCGATATCCGTTAAGGTAAGTCTTTTTCTTATACTCATTTTTATCCAACTTAGCATCTGAATATAAACGCCAACGTGATGCGAGCTGGAATTCTGTTTCCACCTTGATACCAGTTGTATCAGAGTAAGACTGCAAACCACCATCTGATGTTTGACCTCCGCTATAATAACTTTTTTCGTAAAATGGGATAAACTGGACCATGGTATTTACATTCCGATAACCTGCTCCCACGCCAACACTGCCATCCAGCTCATCATAAGAATGGTTATTCCAGTATGTTTTCCCTGAAGTAGCCAGGCGGGTAATAACAAAAAAATTATCCGGAAGAGAAAACCTTTTTTCCGCCTCTCCCCAGAACATCACCCCTTTACCCGACTGCGGTTTTTCGGGCTTCCATCCTCTGATGGAACGTCCTGACGGTGGAACATTATTAATGTTTTTTTCATTCAGATATGTAAAACCACCACGGAATGACCAGTGATCTGTTTTTTGTACCCTGGCAATAAATCTGTCAATGAGACCAGCCGCCTCTTCTGTCAGATGTTCACTGCGTAACTTTCTCAGTTGCTCTTCAGCCGAAAGAATGTCTTTGTTCAGATATAAGACTGTGGCCAGTTGTAACCTTGCACTGTACCAGTCAGGCCTGGCTGAAATTATTTTTCTGTAATATTGTATTGATTCAGCATAATTTTTCTTGTGATACTCAAGAATAGCGTTAGCCCAGTCGAGAAAAAGAGGGTCGATATTCTGCAGGCATTTATCACAATATTGCAGAGTATTTTTCACACCTACAGGATCATTATTCACTAAATAGTTAATAAAATCAGTATGTACGATTCCCTGGTTTTTTTGTTTTGCTGGTACGGAGGAGGAAAAAAGAATCAATAAAATAAAGGTCATAGCTGATGGATTCCCCTGCATCAGCCGTATGTATGCAATAATTTTCATGAAAATATATAATTCTGTTTATGTGTTTCTATCATTACTGAATGATTATCGTTATCATATTTAACATGATTACATAATAAAAAACTATTCGAATAATCACCGCTGAATGCTCGGTTTTTTCGAGGTGAGTCATTTTTTGTCCTGCCGAAATAGGTTGTTTTTTATCTCCGTTGGGCCTGCATCTGCATTTGTGCAAGAGTTTATGGGGTATACAGGGGGTTCATGTTGTCTCTCGATATACGTGCCAGTCGCTTAATATGTATCCGTAGATTCAAATTATGTCGCTCAATGTGATGTGTGAATGCCTTGCTTATAAGTGGATTTCTGGCGGAACTTCATGTTCATAACTCCCCCAGTCATCTGTGGTAATAAAGCCAATGTTGATTACCTGCTTTGTTAAGAGTTTTTTAAGGTTCTGATAACGGTGTTTATGCCCACTTTCAGTGGTTCGTACTGTATCGCTGATGCCTGAGCCATTGAGAAATAGCTTTTTTCACATCCTGCTTGTGCGCATTGTCGCGGTAATTAGCCTGAAACGAGCGCTGACAAATACGGCAGTGGTGTTGTGGCTCTCCGGTTTTTACGAAGGCATGCTTGTGCACGGGTTCTATTTGCTGAAAATAGCGACAATGGATATTATTTTCGGCTAATGAAAACATCTGGTTTATTTGATTGACTGAAGGCTGGCTCTTATTGTCCGTAGTGACTTCTGGTTTATCTTTGGTGTGTTACGTTCTACGCCAAACATATCATGAAAAGGGCTACTTATGTTAATTATTAGATATAGTAAAATTATAACGCTTACTGCCGTATCCTTTTATGTAACTCTTGTGGCTTTTGGTAATCTTACTGATTACCAGACTAATTTTGCATTTGTAAAATTAGTAATGTCTATGGAGTCAATTTTACCGTCTTCCACTATCTGTTACAGAGCGGTACTTAACCCTATAGCCTATCATATCGCATATTCTATTATTATAGCATTTGAAGTAATGATCTCTGTGACTGGATGGTATGGCGGATATATTATGTTTTGTTGCCGGAATGCGTCAGCAGAACAGTTTACTCACTCAAAAAAATGGGGGATCGTTGCCCTTACACTAGGGGTTATTCTCTGGCTGGCGGGATTTGCTGCCATAGGTGGTGAATGGTTTAGAATGTGGATGTCTACTAAAACTTACCACGGCGTTGAGGCATCATTTCGACTTTTTATGATGATGATTGTTGTGCTTATTTATCTCATTATACCTGAAGGTGATTCGACGCAATCGACAAATTCAAAGTCGGCATTGAAAAATTGAGTGACAGTGATGTTCATCTCATCCTGATATATATTTTTGGTCATACATGGCAGGCGTGAATTTTTATTTGTGGTGCAGTGTGTGATTATTAAATTAGATATAGTAACGCACGGTCTGAGTATGTTAATGATTTAAACAATAACACTGCTGTATAGTAATGGTTTAGAACGACTGTGTTATTAGTATCACTATAAAAGTCGTGCAGCGCGTCCTCATTGTATAAACAGGCGGGTAAATCATCATAACGGTTAACTGACTCTCAACTATCTGGCGGTAAATTATGATTGGTCGTTATCAATCGGTGAGAAAGAAGGGGAGAAAAAAAGATGAAATATCAAAAAATATTGGCAGGAATGATGGTTGCTACCGTCATGATGATGACGGGATGTTCAACCTATAATCCCGTACAACTCCGTCAGCATCAATTAGAAAGAAACTATACCTACTATCTTCTTGATCCTCCGCTATATGAAGGCGATGTAGTACAATATAAATGTAAAGATGGCAGTCAGGATACGGTGACTATCCAGAAAGTTACGCCACAATCATTAATTACGAGTACCGATCAGGTAATTCCGCTGGCAGACCTGACCTCACTTGAGAAAAAAGATATCTCTAAAGGCAAAACCGCCGCAGTTGTCGGGGCTGGCGTTGGTGTGACAGCGGTAGCTATTGCTGCGATTTTTGCTGCAACACTGTCTGCGGGTTTAGCTGCGATGATAGTCAATAGTTAATAGATAAATAGTGCGCTATAGTGATATGAAAATAGCGCAGCGAACGCAGGCATACTATAAAATTTCTCCCACAAACAGATCAGCATGAGAGAGATGAGCGTTTGCCCCTTACATTTCCACTAAAAACCAACCCCAGCGAATAACATTCGCTGGGGGTTATCTTTGGTTTGTATATAGACTGTGGCTTTGTCTCTTTAGGCAACGAGAATACGCATAGCGTTTTATCTCCTGAAGAGAACATATTGATATATTATGTATAATGTTCTTTAAATTGCTTCACGTTTGAAATAAGTAATTCAAAACCAGTGAGCGCCTCTTCTTCGGTACTGGTTTGGGGTAAGCGATAAAGCGCCACTAAAGCAGTATTGTCTGCGTCAGCACCGATAGTCACAGAGCTGGTATAGTTCAGGCGTAAAAAATGCTGCAAAGTCAGGATGTCGTCAGGCAATGGCATAAAGGGACAGCACATTTCCAGAGTAAGATCGGATTCATTAAAATAAACCTGTATCTCATCATCAATGATGAGAAGCGGTTCATCTTCTGGCGCATCCAGGCCTAACGCGTCATATAAACGATTTAATAGATTTTCCATATACTACCTCAAGACTCAAGAAGTGATTAATGAAGAAATTCCTTTTACCGATTGCCAGATATTTTCATCCCCAACTCGTTTTTGATAGGAAAGATTGAGCACTTCTGGCGACAAATTTTTCATTACTTTGTTTCCCGCCCCGCCCGTATTTTGTTTCTGAATTTCCAGGTTGCCGCTATTAAGTAATACTTTTTGGAAAATTTCCTGTCCACTGCGATCTGGAAGGCTGCCAGGAGCATTTAAAGTATGGGTCTGATGTAAGCAAATGATCTCTCGCTTGATTTCTGAATCCATCATTCCTGTACGATCTTTGCCGCTTTTACAATTCCAGGCGGGCACTGCGTCGATTTCATTGGCTAACATTGCGAGGCGTTGTGCGAGTTTATAGGGTTCGCCGCCATCTTTATGATGAAGGTTATTTTTCCAGATATCTTTAATCTGGCGTGCTAATATGTTTACGACTTCATAATTATCCGGGTATTGAGCCAGCCAGTCGCCAACCCAGCCGCCCGGTTTGGCCTCAGGGCGTAAATCATTACCTAATAACTGATGTAGCGCCTCGACATTATAGCTATCAGATGTCTTAAGGCCAAAGCCAAGCTTGAGCGCCAACTCATTGACACCCACATTGAACGCGGCGATTTCCGGCTTTATTTTTACCGTCTGTAGTTCGCCATCTTTATTGCGGATTTTTAAGTGAATCATTTTTCCCGGTTGGGTCAACGATTGCCATGCACGCATTTGATCCTCGACCATTGTTCCCTCTTTGCCGAGAACATTCGACGCGGTGAGTAACCCAACAGATACCAATTTCACATTTACCGCTTCACCTTCTAAGGCCCTGGTAAGCAACTCAGGTTTACTAAAAAGTGCTGCAGTTAATACTTCTTTGGCTTTGTTTTCAGCGCCGGTCTGACGCAGAAGCGGATCTTTCACATCATAGGGTGAAAGAACGCCATGACGTATCCCGCAAAAAAGCGTTTTATCTTTACCGTCCTCATGCGCACTCACCGTAGACATCCACAGATTATTGGCGTGATGAATATTCTTGGTATCCCAACTGCATACGCCCTTTCCCTGGTAAGCGCTGGGAAAGATATCCTGTGTGCCGATTTTCATATCTGCGGCAGGGAGCTGCGTGTTGGTATATTGATGCCCGTTATGTGTTAACGTATTTTTTATGGTTTGCCAGGGCTGACTATTAAGATGCTTGACCTGAGCGTCCCTAAACGTCGCTGCTGCAAGGCGGTAAGCCTCTTTTGCAGGCAGACCACTCTGCTGTTGCTTTGCAATAAGTTCGATAAGGTTTTTTTTCAACGCTTTTGCGGCGGCTTCTTCTTGTTTCGTTGCTGGCCGGTCCGCTTTAACTTTTGCTAACTCCATTTGATTTGCCATTGACATTAGTACCGGGTCTTGTCTATCCAGAATCGTTGCCGCGACGGTAAGAAGGTCATGCTGTAAATTATAGATGTGATGCAGCGAGTGGTTAGACGCCTTCTGATCCTGTAGATAATTTCCCCATGTTGCGCCAGGCTCTCGCAGGACAATGATTTCCGGGCGAACGTCGGGTGCTTTAGCCGGCGCTTTTCCCTGACCAGATAGAATCTGCATTCCGTTGTATAAGGTTTTTTGTAGGCTTTTAAAAGCCTCCTGGGTTCTTAATGAAGCCGAGTGATAGAAGCTCTGTATTTGCATAGCAGTTTTAATATCCCTGAATGGTGTAGTGGGAACATTCGACAGGTTCAACGACCTCTTAAAAGGGTGTGGTTTTTATTCGCCAGAAACTTTAAGAAAACGTCCTTTTTAGTGGAAAAACACTTCTGCTCAGGCTGGGGAACGTCCTGACGCCCATACATAGCGGTGATGATGAGGGGAGAACGGCACATCAGATGTTCATAAAATCTACAAACTTCACAATTTACGGCACAACTTTTATTGAAAACCTGTCTTTTTGATTCAGATCAAATTCACCAATTTGCTCCTGCGTAAAGTAACGGCGTTACATCAAATGTTATACAGGTGTGTGTATGCCAGCCAAGCCCCGGACAAGTAAGACCGTGACGAAAAATATTCGTTTTTCCTATTCCATGCTCGAACAGATAGAATTCGCGTTAAAATCAGAGAAGACGCAAAATTTTTCAGCATGGGTAAAAGAGGCCTGTCGGGAGAAGTTATGTAATACGGGACATAAGCTGTAGCTATCGTCTTATGCGAGAGGGGGGGCTATTTTGAAAAGAAAAACGTGCTTATATACCTCCTGGGTTTTTGCCGCTTTTGTCTCTTTACTGATATTCTCCTGGAGTGTAATAAACTATCCTCTCTATGAATCCATAATAATTATTGTCTTTTATATCTGGCTAATTTTGCTGCCGCTTTATCTTATTGTTTATGAGTGGCTAATAGATTACCATTAAATTTATGGTTGCGTACTTGAAAAGTGATATTTCATATCTGTATGGTAAGTCATTGTTGTAATAATATTGTTTGTCAGACGATGGGCGAGCGTCTGCGCACTTTGCATCGTTTTATCTTCAAAATTTTGCAGTAAGCGTTGCGCTTCTTTCGGATGCGACGCATATAATCTCAGATAGGCCTGTTCCATCGTATGCTGTTGCTTAGCCGTTTGCTGTTCAAATGTTTTCCAGGCGCGTTGCACATCTGGCGCAAACGTATCGTAGTCCTGCATAACCAGCGTTTGCAGCGTGCGGAATGTCCAGTAGGTAGAATCGTTACTCGCCCGATCGGTTCCTTTATCATATCCGGGTTGATAATGACGTATTCCCTGATAATAGGGGAGATAGACGCTAAGGGATGGCATTCCATAGGCAATGTATTCTATTTCGCCGATAGCCTGCGGTAATTTCGGTCTGACCTGTAAAATATGCGACTCCTGGGTACGAAAAACGGATATGGGGCGCCATGGTTCTTGAGGATTATGACTGGCATAAGGATCGTGCGACGTTCCCTGATAGTGATTGCGTAACGCGTTTTGTACTACCGCCACGTTGATTTTCGTCATTGGCGTTAAAAAAATGGGAAAGGTTTCCCCTTCGTTAACGGCAGTATTCAGATGCGGATTAAACTGGTGTTGCAGCGTCCAGACGCGAGGATAATTATAGGTGATATCGATTTTGTTATCCTGCGAATAGGCTTGATGGAAGTCGAATCTGCCGTGAGCCGGATCATATAATCCCTCCTTTTTCGCAAAACTTACTAACGTCGGCGACGCCATATAATTCGCTTTATCATCCGGATCGTAATGGCGTAAACGTCCCTGATTTGCGGAAACGAAATATTTATCTGCCGGAAGTCGTACTGCCAGCCATTGATGACCACTCCCCGTCTCCAGATACCATATCTCTTTGCTATCAATAAAAGCGACGCCGAAACCTTCGCCCACGCCTTTTTGTTCAATAATGTCGCCCAGTAATTTGGCACCCTGACGCGCCGATTGCGCCACTGGCAGGATCACGGTCTGAATGGCGTCTTCAGTAATTCCCGTTTTTGTCACGTAAGGATCGGCGGCCAGCGCCGCTCTGCCGTTATAAATGGTTTCCGTTGCGCTCATTCCGACGCCCGCTGAATTGAAACCGGCTTCCCCCATGGCGTTATCGTTAGTATCAAAGTCATGAATCGCCGTATAGCGCATCGCTGTCTCCGGAAGAGGCCAGCTAAAGTTGTTCCGGTGTGCTTTATACTCGCCGTGTTGATGAAACGCGATTGGGTGAATAACCATATGCTTGGCGTTGTTCGCCGAGCCATCTTCGTTGCGCGCGATAATGAAGGAACCGTCAGCCGAAGCCTGATTGCCTACCAAAAGGGTAGTACAGGCAATGACTTTACCCATACCCAGCAGCGTAATGGCGAATGCAAGATACATTTTCATAAAGATTCCCACTGAATGACGCGTTAATGGGATGAATTGACCCTGGATTGGAAACCGAGAAAGTGATCGCGTCGGCAATACTCTTTACCGACATATCTTATTTTCTTTTTATTGAGGTTGTATTGAGAACAATAGCCCTGTGACAGGGAAGGGGAATAGAACCTGTACTGCCCTTAGCTATCAAACGTTATCAGGCAGACGAACCAAAAAAATGTTGTGTTCATCGGCATAGCGGTAAGACGCCGAGCCGCCGTGCAATAGGGCAATCGCGTTAACCAGCGATAGCCCCAGGCCGAAACCGGTGGTGTGGCGGGCATTATCTCCTCGCCAAAAACGCCTGAAGAGCTTGTTCGGATCGGCGGGGGGGCTTCCCGGATTAGCGACCCGAATTTCTGCAATGTTATTCTCATAAGCGCTTTCAATACGTATCACGGCGTTTTCATCAGAATAACGGATGGCATTCGTCAACAGGTTTGAGAGTACTCTTTGTAATAACATTTCATCAGCCCATACCGTCCCCTGACATTGACTTATAAAACGGATGCCCTTCTCCTCGGCAAGAGGGCTAAGATAATCGAGCATATTTTCGACCAGCGCATTTAGCGAAACAGGCTGTTTTTTTACCGCTATATTCTGGTGCTCCGCGCGCGCCAGAAAGAGAATATTTTCTGTCAGTCGCGACAGTCTCTCCAGCTCTTCAATATTATCGACAAGGGCTTGTTGATACTCTTCGGTGCTGCGCTCCTGACTCAGCATCACCTGATTCTTCCCCAGTAAAATATTAACCGGCGTGCGCAGCTCGTGCGCCAGATCGTCGGCAAATTGGTTCAGGCGTTCAAAATCGTCGGAAAGCTTCTGGCGCATGGTATTTAGCGCTTGCCCAAGCGGCCTGAGTTCGGCGGGTAATGCCTGTTCCGCCAGCGGCTGGCGAAGTGTGCCGCTATCTGTCGCCGCGGTGAGCCGGCTGAGCGACGTAATGGCCCGCAGCCCATTTCTGATGACTAACGGGCTGAGTGCCGAACAGACGAGGATCGCGATAAGACTCATCAGCAAACTGTTGCGACGATATTGCTCCAGCATTTGTCGCCTTTCCGTCGCCAGCCTGGCAATGGTAAGGGTCAGCGGGATATCGTCGCGTCTGGCGATTACCCGTACCGCGGTCAGCTCTGTTCCTTGTACCGTCTGGCGAAATAAGGCTTCGCGGGTTATGTTTTTAACCACTGGAATTGTGTTAAAGCGTTGGTCGGGGATGCCGCTATGATTAATCGCAACACTATGGCCTGTTGGTGAATGAATCAACAAGATATCCTGCTTCGTATCCACCATCCGATTAAAATAGAGCGGCAGATTCTCCGGCCTGGCGCCATCCAGTAACAGTTGTTGCATTTGCGCTGCCCGGTTTATTAGCGTCATATCATCCCGATACGTTAATTCCTTGCTCAGCGCGTTATAGAGCGTCCAGCTAATGCCGGTACAGGTGAGGATAAGTATGGTGATAAAAGAAATTGTCAGGCGCAGCGTCATTGATAACTTAACCATTCTGCGACACTTCCGCCTGTAATCGATAACCCATCCCCCGGACGGTCATAATGAGCTTCTTTTCAAATGGATCGTCTACTTTGGCGCGAAGCCGACGAATCGCGACATCAACGGTGTTGGTTTCACTATCAAAGTTGATCCCCCATACTTCGCTGGCGATCGCGGTTCGGGGCACGATTTCTCCTGCCCGGGACGCCAGTAACCAGAGGAGCAGGAATTCTTTGCGGGTCAGGGAAATCGGTTTTCCATTTCTTGACACTGATTGCTTTGTGGCATCCATGTCCAGACCATTGATCGTCAGTCGGGTCAAGACAGGGACGTGCTGTCTGAGTTGAGCTCTCACCCTGGCCAGCAGTTCGGCGAAGGAAAAAGGCTTAACAAGGTAATCATTAGCGCCCGCCTCAAGACCTTTGACGCGATCCTCAACCGAGTCGCGCGCCGTCAGGCAAATAACAGGGTGCTGATGCGCAGTGCGTAACGCGCGTAAAACCTGCCATCCATCAAGCCCCGGCAGCATAATATCAAGAATAATCAATGAATAATGTTCCTGAAGGGCCAGGTGTAATCCGTCTCGTCCATCACAGGCATAATCAACCACATAGCCTGCTTCCGTAAGTCCCTGACGTACCCACTCAATGGTTTTCTGGTTATCTTCAATCAATAAAATCTTCATCAACGCAGTATGCCATAGGCTTGTTAGCGAATCCGTCAATCTCCAACAAGATGACATAATTGTAATGTCCGTGTAAGGTTAATCCTGGACGCGCCAGATATATTTTCTTGCATCAATACCGTAAAGGAGTGAAGCATGAAACGATATATACTGGCTACCGTGATAGCGTCTATTATTGCAGCCCCGGCAATGGCGCTGGCCGCTGGGAACAATATCCTCAGCGTACATATTCTCGATCAGCAAACAGGCAAACCAGCGCCCGGCGTGGAGGTGGTACTGGAGCAGAAAAAGGACAACGGATGGGCGCAATTAAACACCGGACATACCGACCAGGATGGGCGTATTAAAGCACTGTGGCCGGAAAAACCTGCCGCGCCGGGGGATTATCGCGTTATTTTTAAAACCGGCCACTATTTTGAAAGTAAAAAACTGGACACGTTTTTCCCGGAGATTCCCGTCGAGTTTCATATCAGCAAAACGAATGAGCACTATCATGTGCCGCTGTTATTAAGTCAGTATGGTTATTCAACCTATCGCGGGAGCTAATTTACGTTTTGTTAAACGCCGCGATTTATGACGGGCAGACATCGCGGCGGGAATAAAAATCTTCAGCGTATCGGCTATCTTCCCACAAGCGGTGGTTATGCCGCTTGTGGGCATGAGTGGCGATTAAACAGGCACTTCCATCTCAAGTCTTACCGGATGAAAACGGCGTTTGAAATAAATCAGGCCATGCCCATCCTGGCTAAGGATAATATTTTTGATTGCTACCAGATACACCAGATGCGTGCCAATGGTTTGTACATCGCTGATCTCGCCTTCAAGACCGGCCAGCGCGCCGTTAAGTACCGGCTGGCCCAGCGGCCCGTTTTGCCAACATGGCTGGTGAAAACGCTCCTCCATCGCCATCCCCGTCATACCGGCAAAGTGGCGCGCCATCAGCTCCTGCTCATGGTTAAGTACATTAATGCACAGCCTGCCGTTGCCCTGAAAAACGGGGTTCATGGCGCTATTGGCATTAATACATACCATCACGGAGGGCGGCGTATCGGTGACGGAGCAGACCGCTGTTGCGGTGATGCCGCAGCGTCCGGCGTGACCCGCAGTGGTTACAATGTTGACCGCTGCCGCCAGACTCGCCATCGCATCGCGAAAACGCAGACGTTGTTCATCTACTTGCATGAGAACCTCCTGCCGCGTTATTTCAGCAGCTTATCCAGTTGATTGATGTCGTCGTTATTGTGCAAATGCGAAACCGTCCAGCCGTTCTGATCATATTCGGAGAGGCAGCGATCGACCATCGCCATCATCTTATCCATATTGCCGGAGCTCTGGGCCTGACGCAGACACTGCAGACGAATTTCATCCTGGCTGCCCGAGTAGTTAATCTCATAGAGCTCGTGACGGCCGCCAAACTCGCTGCCGATGGCATCCCACATCAATTTAAGGATTTTGATGCGTTCAACATGATCCATCCCGTTAGAGCCGCGTACATATTTCGCCAGGTACTGGTCGATTTGCGGATTATTCAGATCGCGGGCGCTGGAAGGCAGGTAAATCAGACCGCTGGTAACGTTACGTTCAATAATATTTTTAATTTTCGCATAGGCCATTGGGGCCATCACACGATAGGTTTGCAGCGCGGCGTGGTCCGGTAGCCAGGCGCCGTTTACCCACGGGGTTGCTTCAGAACACATAGAATCGCTCAATGCCCAGAACATATTGCGCCAGGCCACTACTTCGCCGAGATCGGCTTGCACGCCCCGGAACTCTACGGTGCCCGTACATTCGAGCGATTTTTTCAGCAGAGCGGTAATGAAATCAAGTTTAACCGCCAGACGAACACAGGCTTGCAGTGGATACATACGGGCAAAGCCGCCTTCCATCGTCCAGCGACGACAACGATCGAAGTCACGGTAAATTAACACGTTTTCCCACGGGATCAGCACTTTGTCCATCACCAGAATGGCATCGTTTTCATCAAAACGGCTGGAGAGAGGATAATCAAACGGCGAGCCCGTCGCACCCGCGACCATTTCATACGAGGCGCGCGAAATAAGTTTTACGCCTTCGGCATCCATGGGCGCGACAAACATCAGGGCAAAATCCGGGTTTTCACCCATCACCTGGGCTGAGCCGAAACCAATCATGTTGTAGTGAGTCAGGGCGGAGTTAGTGGCGACGACTTTCGCTCCGCTGACAATAATCCCCGCGTCCGTTTCTTTCTCCAGCTTGATATAAACGTCTTTCACTTCGTCGGCAGGTTTATGGCGGTCGATCGGCGGATTGACGATAGCATGGTTAAAGTACAGGCCGGTCTCCTGAATACGGGTGTACCAGTTGCGGGCGTTCTGCTCAAACTGGCCGTAGAAGGCTGGGTTAGCGCCCAGAGCGCAGCCAAAGGCGGCTTTATAATCCGGTGTGCGTCCCATCCAGCCGTAACTCAGACGTGACCATTCAGCGATAGCATCACGCTGTTGGCGCAGATCGTCTGCGCTTTTCGCCACGCGGAAAAATTTATGCGTATAACCGCCGCTGCCGGTATCGGTATTCCAGCACAGGGTATCTTGCATCGACGGTTTATGTAATGCGTCATACAGTTGTGCAACAGAGGCTGCGGCATTGCGGAATGCCGGGTGTGTCGTAACATCTTTAACACGTTCGCCGTAAATATAAATTTCCCGCCCGTCCTGCAGGCTTTTTAAATACTCTTCGCCAGTTAACGGACGCTTGTTATCAGTACGAAAATCTTCAGGTTTCATTGCGGCCTCTTCCTCGTTAATCGGAATGTTTTTGTTAATAATATGTTTCTTATTTGTTGTTTAATTGAATAGGTAGAAGCGTAAACTGTGAAGAGACTTTCAGGACAACGGCGGGTACTTTTCAGATGAACGTCGAAGAAGAAGAGTAAAATGCGATCGCCGTCAATGTTATAAGCGGGAGGGCATTCCCGCGTCGGCGGCGTGGGAAGGTAAGAATGCTATGCTTCCTCTTCGCTATCAGGAAGCTGGCGTCCCAGGGCAATAAGATCCTCCAGCAGTAGCATCAATTGCTGTGTTTTTTCGGGCGTGAAATCGGCCTCAATTTTTCGATAAGCCTCTTCTACCTGCGTCCGGGCACGGGCGTACAACGTTTGTCCCTGCTCCGTCAACATGACATATAACTTACGCTGATCGTTAACCGGCTTGAGTCGTAACACCAGTCCGTCTCGCTCCATGCGCGTCAAGATTCCGGTCAGACTTGGACGCAAAATGCAGGTACGAAAGGCCAGATCGTGAAAATCCATTGATGGGCTATCGGCCAGTATTCGAACAATGCGCCATTGCTGGTCGGTCAGATTGTGGCTTTTAACGATGGGGCGGAAATAGGTCATTGCCGCTTCGCGCGCCTGAAGCAATGCGATGGTTAATGAATCATGCATAAGTGGGTCTCTTTTGCAGAATTATTAATACCTGAATAATCGTATATACCGATGTTAACTATGACATCCGTTTTGTGATTAGAGTCTATCAGAAACAAGGTGTTTTATTTAACTATTTGATATTTATGTTTTTAAAAATAATTTTGTGAAAATATTGTTAATCACATCACAAATACTTTACTTCGGCTTGCTAAATGTACAGCGAAAGCATAAATCTAATCATTAATATATTAATGAAATCACAGCCCGTTAAGTCGGCCTGAGGAGTTTATGTATGAAGGGTACAGTTTTCGCCGTTGCGTTAAACCATCGCAGTCAGCTTGATGCCTGGCGAGAGGCTTTCTCTCAGCCTCCCTATAATGCGCCGCCTAAAACCGCAGTGTGGTTTATCAAGCCGCGTAATACAGTGATTCGCCACGGTGATCCCATTCCTTATCCGCAGGGAGAAAAGGTACTGAGCGGCGCGACAGTGGCGCTTATCGTGGGGAAAACCGCCCGCCGGGTACGCCCTGAAGCGGCAGCGGACTATATCGCCGGGTATGCGCTGGCTAACGAAGTTAGCCTGCCGGAAGAGAGCTTTTATCGCCCGGCGATTAAAGCGAAATGTCGCGATGGCTTTTGCCCGCTGGGTGAAATGGCGCCGCTGAGTGATGTGGATAATCTCACCATTATCACTGAAATCAACGGACGAGAAGCTGACCACTGGAATACTGCCGATTTGCAGCGTAACGCCGCACAACTGCTTAGCGCGTTAAGTGAGTTCGCTACGCTTAACCCTGGTGATGCGATCTTACTTGGTACGCCGCAGAATCGCGTTGCGCTACGTCCCGGCGATCGGGTGCGTATTCTGGCGAAAGGTTTACCTGCTCTGGAAAATCCGGTTGTTGCAGAAGAGGAATTCGCCCGCCATCAGACTTTTACGTGGCCGCTGTCAGCGACGGGAACGTTATTTGCGCTGGGGCTGAACTACGCCGACCACGCCAGCGAGCTGGCATTTACCCCGCCGAAAGAGCCGCTGGTATTTATCAAAGCGCCAAACACCTTTACCGAACATAACCAAACATCGGTGCGCCCGGATAACGTCGAATACATGCACTACGAAGCCGAGCTGGTCGTGGTGATTGGCAAAACGGCGCGTAAGGTGAGCGAAGCCGAAGCAATGGAGTATGTGGCCGGTTACACCGTCTGTAACGACTACGCGATCCGCGACTATCTGGAAAACTACTACCGTCCGAATCTACGGGTAAAAAGCCGCGACGGCCTGACGCCGATAGGCCCGTGGATTGTCGATAAAGAAGCGGTTTCTGATCCGCACAACCTGACGCTACGCACCTTTGTCAACGGCGAGCTGCGCCAGCAAGGGACGACCGCCGATCTGATCTTCAGCATCCCGTTCCTGATTTCTTATCTGAGCGAATTTATGACGTTGCAACCGGGCGACATGATTGCCACCGGCACGCCGAAAGGACTGTCCGATGTGGTGCCGGGGGATGAAGTTGTCGTTGAAGTAGAAGGCGTGGGGCGCCTGGTTAACCGAATCGTCAGTGAGGAGAATGCAAAATGAAGAAAATAAATCATTGGATTAACGGCAAAAACGTTGCAGGCAACGACTACTTCCAGACTACCAACCCGGCGACCGGCGAGGTGCTGGTGGAAGTGGCCTCCGGCGGTGAAGCAGAAGTGAACCAGGCTGTCGCGGCGGCAAAAGAGGCGTTCCCGAAGTGGGCTAATCTGCCGATGAAAGAGCGCGCGCGCCTGATGCGCCGCCTTGGCGACCTGATTGACCAGAATGTACCGGAAATCGCGGCGATGGAAACCGCCGATACCGGCCTGCCTATTCATCAGACCAAAAACGTGCTGATCCCGCGCGCCTCGCATAACTTCGAATTCTTTGCTGAAGTGTGTCAGCAGATGAACGGCAAGACCTATCCGGTTGACGATAAAATGCTCAATTATACGCTGGTGCAGCCCGTCGGCGTCTGCGCACTGGTGTCGCCGTGGAACGTGCCGTTTATGACCGCCACCTGGAAAGTCGCGCCGTGCCTGGCACTGGGCAACACGGCGGTGCTCAAAATGTCCGAGCTGTCGCCGTTGACTGCTGACAGGTTGGGCGAGCTGGCGCTGGAGGCAGGAATTCCGGCAGGCGTGCTCAACGTGGTGCAGGGCTACGGCGCGACGGCGGGCGATGCGCTGGTACGTCACCATGATGTGCGCGCGGTGTCGTTTACCGGCGGTACCGCCACCGGGCGTAATATCATGAAAAATGCCGGTCTGAAAAAATACTCGATGGAGCTGGGCGGCAAATCACCGGTGCTGATTTTTGAAGATGCCGACATTGAGCGCGCGCTGGACGCTGCGCTGTTCACTATTTTCTCGATCAACGGCGAACGCTGCACCGCCGGGTCGCGCATCTTTATCCAGCAGAGCATTTACCCTGAGTTCGTGAAGCGCTTTGCCGAACGCGCGAATCGCCTGCGTGTCGGCGATCCGACCGACCCGAACACCCAGGTCGGTGCGCTGATTAGCCAACAGCACTGGGAGAAAGTCTCCGGTTATATCCGCCTCGGCATTGAAGAGGGCGCAACGCTGCTGGCGGGCGGCGCGGAAAAACCCACTGACCTGCCTGCGCATCTGAAAGACGGCAACTTCCTGCGCCCAACCGTGCTGGCCGATGTCGACAACCGTATGCGCGTAGCGCAGGAAGAGATCTTTGGGCCAGTCGCCTGCCTGCTGCCATTCAAAGACGAAGCGGAAGGGCTACGTCTGGCAAATGACGTGGAATACGGTCTGGCCTCTTATATCTGGACCCAGGACGTTAGCAAAGTGCTGCGCCTGGCGCGTGGAATTGAAGCTGGCATGGTCTTCGTCAACACCCAGAACGTCCGCGACCTGCGCCAGCCGTTCGGCGGCGTGAAAGCCTCCGGCACCGGGCGCGAAGGCGGCGAATATAGCTTCGAAGTGTTTGCGGAAATGAAAAACGTCTGCATCTCAATGGGCGACCATCCTATCCCAAAATGGGGAGTCTGATATGGGCAAGTTAGCGTTAGCAGCAAAAATCACCCACGTGCCGTCAATGTATCTTTCTGAACTGCCGGGAAAAAATCACGGTTGTCGTCAGGCAGCCATTGATGGGCATATTGAGATTGGCAAGCGTTGCCGCGAAATGGGCGTCGACACCATTATCGTATTCGACACCCACTGGCTGGTGAACAGCGCCTACCACATTAACTGTGCCGACTATTTCCGGGGGGTCTATACCAGCAACGAACTGCCGCATTTTATTCGCGATATGACTTACGACTATGACGGCAACCCGGAGCTGGGCCACCTTATCGCCGACGAAGCGGTCAAACTGGGCGTGCGCGCCAAAGCGCACAACATCCCGAGCCTGAAGCTGGAGTATGGCACGCTGGTACCGATGCGCTACATGAACAGCGACAAGCACTTCAAAGTGGTCTCCATCTCGGCGTTCTGTACTGTTCATGACTTTGCCGACAGTCGCAGACTGGGCGAAGCAATTCTCAAGGCGATTGAGAAATATGACGGTACCGTAGCGGTATTCGCCAGTGGTTCTCTGTCGCACCGTTTTATTGACGACCAACGGGCAGAAGAGGGGATGAACAGCTATACCCGCGAGTTCGATCATCAGATGGACGAGCGCGTGGTCAAGCTGTGGCGCGAGGGCAAATTTAAGGAATTTTGTACCATGTTGCCGGAGTACGCCGACTACTGCTACGGCGAAGGCAACATGCACGACACAGTAATGCTGCTGGGAATGCTGGGCTGGGACAAATACGACGGCAAGGTAGAGTTCATCACCGATCTGTTCGCCAGCTCCGGTACCGGCCAGGTGAACGCCGTTTTCCCGCTGCCTGCGTAAGGAGTGTTTATGCCGCACTTTATTGCTGAATGTACTGAAAATATTCGTGAGCAGGCTGATTTACCCGGCCTGTTCAGCAAGGTGAACGAGGCGCTGGCCGCCACTGGTATTTTCCCGATGGGCGGCATCCGTAGCCGCGCCCACTGGCTGGACACCTGGCAGATGGCTGACGATAAGCATGATTACGCCTTCGTGCATATGACGCTGAAAATCGGTGCCGGGCGCAGCCTGGAAAGCCGTCAGGAGGTAGGCAACATGTTGTTTGGGCTGATTAAAGCCCACTTCGCCGCTCTGATGGAGAGCCGCTATCTGGCGCTGTCATTTGAGATTGCCGAGTTACATCCGACGCTCAATTACAAACAAAACAACGTACACGCGTTATTTAAATAGCGTGCAAATTGCCCGGCCGAAAACCGTAGGCCGGATAGACGAACGCTATCCGGTAATGCAATGTCACAGGAAACACTATGCTCGATAAACAGACCCATACCCTGATCGCCCAGCGACTTAATCAGGCTGAAAAACAGCGTGAACAGATTCGCGCAGTGTCGCTGGATTATCCCAACATTACTATTGAAGATGCCTATGCCGTACAGCGTGAATGGGTCAATATCAAGATTGCCGAAGGGCGCACGCTCAAAGGCCACAAAATCGGCCTGACCTCGAAAGCGATGCAGGCAAGCTCGCAAATCAGCGAACCGGATTACGGCGCGCTGCTTGACGATATGTTCTTCCATGACGGCGGCGATATCCCCACCGACCGTTTTATCGTCCCGCGTATTGAAGTGGAGCTGGCGTTCGTGCTGGCGAAACCGCTGCGCGGCCCCCACTGCACGCTGTTTGACGTCTACAACGCCACGGATTATGTGATTCCGGCGCTGGAATTGATTGACGCTCGTAGCCACAACATCGACCCGGAAACCCAGCGCCCACGCAAAGTGTTCGACACTATTTCCGACAACGCCGCTAACGCCGGGGTGATCCTCGGAGGTCGTCCCATCAAGCCAGACGAGCTGGATCTGCGCTGGATCTCCGCGCTGCTCTATCGCAACGGCGTGATCGAAGAGACCGGCGTCGCCGCAGGCGTGCTGAATCATCCGGCCAACGGCGTGGCGTGGCTGGCGAACAAGCTTGCTCCCTACGATGTCCAGCTTGAAGCCGGGCAAATCATCCTCGGCGGCTCGTTCACCCGCCCGGTACCGGCGCGCAAGGGTGACACCTTCCATGTCGACTATGGCAACATGGGTGCGATCAGTTGCCGGTTTGTGTAAGGAAAAAACGATGAAAAATGCTTTCAAAGACGCGTTAAAAGCGGGACGCCCGCAAATCGGTTTGTGGCTGGGGCTTGCCAACAGTTATAGCGCCGAACTGTTAGCGGGCACCGGCTTCGACTGGCTACTGATTGACGGTGAACACGCGCCAAACAACGTGCAGACGGTGTTGACCCAGTTGCAGGCGATTGCGCCCTATCTCAGCCAGCCGGTGGTGCGTCCGTCGTGGAACGATCCGGTACAGATTAAGCAACTGCTTGACGTCGGCGCGCAAACTCTGCTGGTACCGATGGTGCAGAATGCCGATGAAGCGCGAAAGGCCGTGGCGGCTACGCGTTATCCGCCTGCCGGTATTCGCGGCGTGGGTAGCGCGCTGGCGCGGGCATCGCGCTGGAATCGCATTCCGGACTATCTCCACCAGGCCAACGACGCCATGTGCGTACTGGTGCAGATTGAAACGCGTGAGGCGATGAGCAATCTGGCGTCAATTCTCGATGTGGATGGTATTGACGGCGTGTTTATTGGCCCGGCGGATCTTAGCGCCGATATGGGCTTTGCCGGAAACCCGCAGCACCCGGAAGTGCAGGCGGCGATTGAGAACGCCATCGTGCAGATACGCGCGGCGGGGAAAGCGCCGGGGATTCTGATGGCCAATGAACAACTGGCGAAACGTTATCTGGATCTGGGGGCGCTATTTGTCGCCGTCGGCGTTGACACCACGCTGCTGGCGCGCGGCGCACAGGCGCTGGCGGCGCGCTTTGGCACAGAAAAAAACAACATGTCCGGTTCGTCCGGCGTCTATTAAGCCTGGCCGGATGGCGCAGCGCCACCGGGTAACCCGTAGTACCCTACAAAAATTCCCATCAGAGGAAAAAAAATGAGCGACACATCATCTGCACTTCCGGAAAGCCCTGAGTCTGTCAGTTCGCACAAAACGCTCAGCACGGGTCAACAAACCGTCATAAATAAACTGTTCCGCCGACTGATCGTATTTTTATTCGTGTTGTTTATCTTCTCGTTTTTAGACCGTATTAACATCGGCTTTGCCGGGTTGACGATGGGGCAGGATCTGGGGTTAAGCGCCACCATGTTTGGCCTTGCCACAACGTTGTTTTACGCCACCTACGTCATTTTCGGCATTCCCAGCAACGTGATGTTGAGCATCGTCGGCGCGCGCCGCTGGATTGCGACCATTATGGTGCTATGGGGTATTGCATCTACCGCCACGATGTTCGCGGTGGGACCGAAAAGCCTGTATGTGCTGCGAATGCTGGTGGGCATTACCGAAGCGGGCTTTTTGCCAGGAATATTGCTCTATTTAACCTACTGGTTCCCGGCGTTTTTCCGCGCCCGCGCCAACGCGTTATTTATGATTGCCATGCCGGCCACTACCGCGTTGGGGTCGATTGTCTCCGGCTATATTTTATCGCTGGACGGTATATTCAATCTGCATGGATGGCAGTGGTT
This sequence comes from Salmonella enterica subsp. diarizonae, assembly GCF_008692785.1. GTDB lineage: Bacteria > Pseudomonadota > Gammaproteobacteria > Enterobacterales > Enterobacteriaceae > Salmonella > Salmonella diarizonae. Next base: position 66,599 of record NZ_VXJV01000006.1, on the reverse strand, counting down.
ATTCCTGTTGGAAGGATTTCCGTCAGTTTTGTTAGGCATTATGGTCTGGTTTTACCTGGATGATACCCCGGCAAAAGCCAAATGGCTGACGAAAGAGGATAAAAAATGTTTGCAGGAGATGATGGATAATGACCGCCTGACGCTGGTTCAGCCGGAAGGGTCCATCAGCCATAACGCCATGCAGCAGCGTAGTCTGTGGCGCGAAGTATTCACGCCAATTGTACTGATGTATACGCTGGCCTATTTTTGCCTTACCAATACGCTTAGCGCCATTAGTATCTGGACGCCGCAAATCCTGAAAAGTTTTAATGAAGGCAGCAGCAATATCACCATCGGCCTGCTGGCGGCGATCCCGCAGATTTGTACTATTCTGGGTATGATTTACTGGAGCCGCCATTCGGACAAACATCAAGAGCGTAAACATCACACTGCGCTGCCGTTCCTGTTTGCCGCCGCGGGCTGGCTGCTGGCGTCGGCGACCGACCATAACCTGATCCAGCTCCTGGGGATCGTGATGGCATCCACGGGTTCCTTTAGCGCGATGGCGATCTTCTGGACCACGCCGGATCAGTCGATCAGTTTACGCGCCAGGGCGATAGGCATTGCGGTCATCAATGCCACCGGCAATATTGGCTCCGCACTCAGCCCATTTATGATTGGCTGGCTAAAAGATATCACCGGTAGCTTCAATAGCGGACTCTGGTTTGTCGCTTCTCTGTTAGTCGTCGGCGCTGCCATTATCTGGCTCATTCCCATGAAAGCATCGCGTCCGCGCGCCACCCCTTGAGGAGAAACTATGTGCCAACGTGCGATCGCCAATATTGATATCAGCAAAGAGTATGACGAAAGCATGGGCAGTAACGATGTGCATTATCAGTCGTTTGCTCGTATGGCGGATTTCTTTGGTCGTGATATGCAGGCGCATCGCCACGACCAGTTTTTTCAAATGCACTTTCTTGATACCGGCCAGATTGAGCTACAGCTCGACGATCATCGCTATTCGGTGCAGGCGCCGCTATTTGTGCTAACGCCGCCCTCGGTGCCGCATGCTTTTATTACCGAATCGGATAGCGATGGTCATGTTCTGACGGTACGCGAAGAGCTGGTTTGGCCGCTGCTGGAAGTGCTTTATCCCGGTACCAGAGAGGCCTTCGGCCTGCCGGGAATCTGTCTGTCTCTGGCGGATAAACCCAACGAACTGGCGGCGCTCAAACATTACTGGCAGCTAATTGAGCGGGAGTCCACGGAACAACTGGCTGGCTGCGAACATACACTGGTGCTACTGGCGCAGGCGGTATTTACTCTGCTGTTACGCAATGCGAAGCTGGACGATCACGCCGCAACCGGGATGCGCGGTGAATTGAAACTCTTTCAGCGCTTTACCTTGTTAATTGATAACCACTTCCACCAGCACTGGACGGTGCCCGATTATGCCTGCGAGCTGCATATTACCGAATCTCGCCTGACCGATATTTGCCGCCGCTTTGCTAATCGCCCTCCTAAGCGCCTGATTTTTGATCGGCAATTACGCGAGGCGAAACGACTGCTACTTTTTTCCGACAATGCTGTCAACGAGATCGCCTGGCAATTAGGTTTTAAAGATCCGGCTTATTTCGCCCGTTTTTTTAATCGCCTTGCCGGCTGTTCTCCCTCGCAGTTTCGCCAACGTGAAGTTCCCTCTTTCCTTAACTAAGAAGAGTAAAAACATGATGAAAAATAGCGTCGCTATGCTGGCGGTTTGTATGCTGGCGCAAAGTCACCTTGCCATTGCTGTCGGGGCTCCTGCGCCTCAAGAGATCAAAATTGTTTTACTGGGCACCAAAGGCGGACCTTCTTTGCTCAATACGGCCAGACTACCGCAAGCTACGGCGCTCACTATCGGCGATAAAATATGGCTGATAGATGCCGGCTACGGTGCCAGTCTGCAACTGGTGAAAAATGGCATTCCACTGCGCAGCATCAATACTATTTTGCTCACCCATCTGCACAGCGACCACATACTGGATTATCCTTCCTTGCTGATGAATGCCTGGGCAAGTGGCCTGAAAGACCATACCATACAGGTTTATGGCCCGCCGGGAACCCAGGCGATGACGAAGGCTAGCTGGAAAGTCTTTGACCGGGATATCACGCTACGCATGGAAGAAGAGGGGAAACCCGATCCGCGCAACCTGGTTAAGGCGACAGATATTGGCCAGGGCGTCATCTATAAAGATGAACTGGTCACAATAAGCGCGCTGAAAGTGCCTCATTCCCCTTTCCCGGACGGTGAAGCGTTCGCTTACCGTTTTGATACCCAGGGTAAGCGAATCGTCTTCTCTGGCGATACGTCCTGGTTTCCGCCGCTTGCAACATTCGCTCAGGGGGCGGATATCCTGGTACATGAGGCGGTACATGTCCCTTCGGTAGCAAAACTGGCTAATAGTATTGGCAACGGAAAAACGCTTGCTGAAGCGATTGCGTCGCATCACACCACGATTGAAGACGTAGGTAAGATTGCTCGCGAGGCCCACGTGAAAAAACTGGTGTTAAGTCATCTGGTGCCTGCGACGGTTGCGGATGACGTCTGGCAACAGGAAGCCATGAAAAATTACCCGGGTCCTGTCATTGTCGGTCATGACAATATGACGCTAAGCGTACCGTAAACATCAGGGGAGGGGTAAACCAACGGGCTGACATGATGTCAGTCCGTTATGTTTTTGGCGATCAGCATGACGCGTAGATCTTTTCGTCTGAAACATTATTTTTTCTAAACACTACTTGCTGATTTTTATGCAGAATAAAGGTAAGATAATTGCTCTGGTGAAATATTACTAAATAAGAATGTCACGGATGGAATTTATACAGTGTTAAAAGCAATGCGTTTCTTTGTCTGCCGGCCATCAGTAATATCCTGTGTACCGGCTCATCGTTGCCAAAGTGAAGGTTAGATTAAACAAATCAAAAAATATCCGAACTGGACAATTTTTATATCAAACATATTTAACTGCAAAATACTGCAAACGTGCGCGAATACACTTAATCAGTAGCATAGCTTATGCATACTTTATTTCCTAAACTTTCTTATTATCTATTTGAATATTTCTGGTTAAACCAAATGGACAAACGGACACCAGACACTCGAAAGGATAATTGCAGGTTTCTGGTTTTGGATTGCAGGTACCAGGACAGTGGCTATTTTCTTTAAGCGATTTCCATAGTACAGGATTAAACCTGGTAACGTTGTAAACAGTAACGGGATAAAGTTTATCGTTTATTAAGACCCCCTTATTAAAGGGTATGATAATGCTACCAGGAGGCATGTAAACATCTGCCTGATACCATAAGGTCAATCTAAGATTTTTTAGGCTATGTATGCATGAGAATGACACTCCGGTAGAGGGGCTTATAACTGTATCAACGACCTTCCATTCCATTACAGAAACCTTTTAAGTGAAATAGTCAATGGTGTAAATTACATTTTTCGCAAGCCTATTCAGGATAGATGAAAATCTGAAAAACATAACTCGTTGAAAACGATCGTTTTTTATTGACCACTCCATTTATATTGATTTTTTAATAAGTTATTTATTGTATGCTCTTATTTTGTTTACATTCTATTACATTTTTGTGTTTTAGTATCGGTGTAAATATTGGACAGCAGGGGATGTTATAATGCTCAATAATTAAACTGTAAGTGTCTGTTGTCTTTCTTATTTATAAATACCGCAACCTGTAAACGCAGCGGCACATTTTACCGGATATTGGCAGGAAGAAGATGTGTATCAACCAGGGAGTACGAAACAGCGAAAGAATATATTCTTCAGACAATAAATGAATGCTGGCGTGTAAAAATAACAAAAACATCTAAAACATGTGAACTTGCGGCTGGTCTTTATTTAAACGATGAGGTTCTTAATGGTGCATTAATTCATAACATTGGTGGTTTGTTGAACAGGCCGCAGGCGTTGTGTAAGACTATATATCTTCAGTTGGTGGAGCGCGTCAGATGCGTTCTGGTATTTTATCAGGTGCATATAAATCCGAGGCGGGCTGAAAGCCCACCCGCGGTTTATTGCCTTTATTGCGGATTAAGGATGAGAGATAAAGCGAGAAAGGCGTTGCAGCAGGAGTCGGTTTTCTTCGCGCAGCCGTGAATTCTCTTCCAGCAGCGTTAACGCGACCGCGATCCCTGGCCAGTCGAGCGCCAGCTCCTCGCGTAAGCGTAGCGCACGTTGTACCACGCTCGCTGCGCGATCGTCGAATTGCCAGTCGGCATTATCATTCTCGTAAGGTTCAATCACGCCAAGTCCGACGATTTCGTTCAGCTCCTCTTCCGTCACGCCGGTGTGCAAACAAAATTCGGTGATGGTAAAGGTGACAGTGATGTTAGCCATTATGCTTTCCCCCATTGCTGGCGTGGATTAAAGGACGACTGCGCGTCCGCCAGTTGTTGCCACAGGGCGGCTGTCTTCTCATCGGGTTTCGGCGGCATAACGATTTTGATGACGGCATAGAGATCGCCTGTGTGTTTTTTACTGGCTAATCCTTTGCCTTTAATACGCAACCGCTGGCCTGCCTGGCTGCCGGGGGGAATGGTCAGCAAAATGCGCTCTTTAAGCGTTGGTACGGACACCTTAGCGCCGAGCGCCGCCTCCCATGGGGCAAGCGGAAGGACGACTTCCAGATCCTGATTGACGATATCAAAGAGCGGATGCGGGGCAATATGGATAACGAGCCATAAATCGCCATTAGGTCCGCCGTTTTCCCCCGGCGTGCCCTGGCCTTTCAGTCTGATTCGTTGCCCGTTGCTGACACCAGCCGGGATCTTCACATTCAATGTCTTGGGTATTTCCCGTTCCACCAGGCCGAACGCGTTATAAACGGGGACGGAATAGCTAATCGTACGCTGGTGCTCGTCCAGCGTTTCTTCCAGGAATACCGCCACTTCGATTTCGATATCATGACCGCGTGCGGCGTGGCGGTGGTGCGAATGGCGACCATGCTGACCAAAGATAGATGAGAAAATATCATCGAAATCTTCGGCGTTATACGGTTGGCCTTCGTGTTGCTGGAACTGGCGATTAAATTGTGGATCGTTACGGTGTTGCCATAACTGGTCATACTCGGCGCGCCGTTGCTCATCACTCAGCACTTCCCATGCTTCAGCAACCTCTTTGAAACGGGCTTCGGCATCGGGTTCTTTACTGACATCAGGATGGTACTTGCGGGCCAGTCGGCGATAGGCGGTCTTAATCGTCTTGAGATCGTCCGTCGGTTTCACGCCCATAATGGCGTAATAATCCTTAAGTTCCATAGCATCATCTCGCTAAATCAATACATACAGAAGGGACCCCAAAAAGGTATCTCCACTAAGTGTAGGGTAAACCTGAAAAATGCGTATGAAAACACCAGTTATATCATGAGTAAGAATAAATTACGTCGTCCGACTATCAGAGGTTGCGTAACGCGCCGACATAACTTTACAGGGGAAAGGTTGCCAAAACCGCCCCAGTGGCTAAGATAACTCGCGTTAAACAGTGAGGGCGCAATGGCGAAACAACAACGGATGGGCTGGTGGTTTCTTTGCCTTGCATGTGTCGTGGTAATGGTTTGTACCGCGCAACGCATGGCGGGCCTGCACGCCTTGCAGATGCAGGCGACGGCCTCTTCAGCGGTAGTTAGCGCCCATCCCTCGACGGATGACGCCTCGCCGGTCACTCCCTGTGAATTAAGCGCGAAGTCGCTGCTGGCGGCGCCTCCGGTACTCTTTGAAGGCGCTATCCTTGCGCTTTGTCTACTGCTTTCCTTGCTGGCGCCTGTCCGGGTCATGCGCCTGCCGTTTTCGCCTCCACGGGCTATTTCGCCGCCCACATTACGGGTACATCTACGATTTTGTGTCTTCCGTGAATGACAGACCGGTTATTGCTAACGGTTAATTACTCATTCACGGAGAAAAAATATGATGATTTTGTTCAGGCGGATACTGTTCTGCCTGTTATGGCTTTGGCTGCCCGTCTCCTGGGCGGCGGAAAGCGGCTGGCTGCGTTCGCCCGATAACGACCATGCCAGCATACGGCTACGTGCCGATACGTCCGCTAATGGCGAGACCCGGCTGTTGCTGGATGTAAAACTGGACAACGGCTGGAAAACCTACTGGCGCGCGCCGGGGGAAGGGGGCGTCGCGCCCTCTATCGCCTGGAAAGGCGACATGCCTGAGGTGAGCTGGTTCTGGCCAACCCCCTCGCGCTTTGATGTGGCGAATATCACCACCCAGGGCTATCACGACGAGGTGACCTTCCCGATGATCGTGCGCGGTACGCCGCCCGCGACCTTGAGCGGCGTGTTGACGTTATCAACCTGCAGCAATGTTTGTCTGTTGACCGATTACCCCTTTTCCGTGACGCCCACTGTGCAGAATGCCGATTTTGCCCATGACTATGCGCGGGCGATGGGCAAAGTTCCGCTACGCAGTGGACTAACGGACTCGCTTGAGGTCGGCTATCGCACGGGAGAACTGGTGATCACTGCTACGCGAGCGGCGGGCTGGTCATCGCCCGGGCTCTATCTTGACACCATAGATGACGTTGATTTTGCGAAGCCTCGTCTGCGCGTAGAGGGCGACAGGTTACAGGCGACGGTGCCGGTGACGGACAGTTGGGGCGAAAAGTCGCCCGATTTGCGCGACAAATCGCTGACCCTCGTGTTAGCCGATGGCGCTATCGCCCAGGAGAGCACGCAAACCATTGGCGCGGCGCCAGCGCAGACGCCGGACAATGCGGCGCTACCTTTCTGGCAGGTTGTATTGATGGCGCTGGTCGGCGGACTGATTCTTAATTTAATGCCCTGCGTACTGCCGGTTCTGGGCATGAAACTTGGCTCTATCTTATTGGTAGAGGAAAAAAGCCGCTCTCACATCAGGCGACAATTTTTGGCTTCGGTCGCCGGTATCATTGCGTCATTTATGGCGCTGGCGGCGTTTATGACCCTCCTTCGCCTGTCAAATCATGCGCTGGCCTGGGGAGTCCAGTTCCAGAATGTATGGTTTATTGGTTTTATGGCGCTGGTGATGTTGCTGTTTAGCGCCAGCCTGTTCGGGCTTTTTGAGTTCCGGCTTCCCTCATCTGTGACCACGAAACTGGCCACTTACGGCGGTAATGGTATGTCGGGACATTTCTGGCAGGGTGCGTTCGCCACGCTGCTGGCGACGCCTTGTAGCGCGCCGTTTTTGGGCACGGCGGTAGCGGTGGCGCTCACGGCGTCGCTGCCGACGCTTTGGGGGCTGTTCCTTGCGCTAGGCCTGGGAATGAGCGCGCCGTGGCTACTGGTCGCGATACGACCAGGGCTTGCGCTACGTTTACCGCGCCCCGGGCGTTGGATGAACGTCCTGCGCAGGGTTCTCGGTCTGATGATGCTGGGGTCGGCTATCTGGCTGGCGACGTTACTCCTGCCGCATTTCGGCTTCACGGCGTCAAAGAGCGCGCAAGACAATGTTCAGTGGCAACCGTTGAGTGAACAGGCAATCCAGTCGGCGCTGGCGCAGCATAAGCGGGTATTTGTCGATGTCACTGCGGACTGGTGTATTACCTGTAAAGTGAATAAATACAACGTGCTGCAAAAAGAGGATGTGCAGGCCGCCTTGCAACAGCCGGATGTTGTGGCGCTGCGGGGAGACTGGACGCTGCCGTCCGATGCCATTACAGATTTTCTGAAAACGCGCGGCCAGGTCGCCGTTCCGTTTAATCAGATATATGGCCCCGGCTTGCCGGAAGGGGAGGCATTGCCCACCTTGCTGACCCGCGATGCGGTATTACAAACGTTGAAAAAAGCGAAAGGAATAACCCAATGAAATACATGATTGTTTTACTGCTGGCGCTGTTTTCGACGCTGAGCATCGCGCAAGAAACCGCCCCTTTTACGCCGGATCAGGAAAAGCAGATTGAAAATCTGATCCATGCGGCGTTGTTTAACGATCCTGCCAGCCCGCGGATAGGCGCTAAACACCCTAAACTGACGCTGGTGAACTTTACGGACTACAACTGTCCGTATTGTAAACAGCTCGATCCGATGCTTGAGAAGATTGTGCAGAAATATCCTGACGTTGCGGTCATTATTAAACCGCTGCCATTCAAAGGAGAGAGCTCCGTACTGGCGGCGCGTATTGCGCTGACCACCTGGCGCGATCATCCGCAACAGTTCCTCGCACTACATGAAAAACTCATGCAAAAGCGCGGTTACCATACGGATGGCAGTATTAAACAGGCCCAGGAGAAAGCAGGGGCTACGCCAGTGACGTTGGATGAAAAAAGCATGGAAACCATACGCACGAATTTGCAGTTGGCAAGGCTGGTCGGCGTGCAAGGAACGCCAGCGACGATCATCGGCGACGAACTGATTCCGGGCGCAGTGCCCTGGGATACGCTGGAAGCGGTGGTGAAAGAAAAACTGGCGGCTGCCAATGGCGGGTAAACTGCGGCGTTGGCTGCGTGAAGCCGCGGTTTTTCTGGCGCTCCTCATCGCGGTGATGGTGGCCATGGACGTCTGGCGCGCGCCGCAGGCACCTCCGTCGTTTGCTGCTACACCGTTACGTACGCTGACGGGAGAGTCGACAACTCTGGCGACACTGAGCGAGGAACGCCCCGTACTGCTCTATTTTTGGGCTAGCTGGTGCGGGGTATGCCGCTTTACTACGCCTGCGGTCGCTCGCCTGGCGGCGGAAGGGGAAAACGTCATGACCGTTGCGCTCCGCTCCGGCGATGACGCAGAGGTTGCCCGCTGGCTAGCGCGCAAGGGCGTTGACTTTCCGGTCGTCAATGATGCTAACGGTGCCTTATCCGCTGGCTGGGAAATCAGCGTGACGCCAACGCTGGTGGTGGTTTCACAGGGTCGGGTCGTTTTCACCACCAGCGGCTGGACCAGCTATTGGGGCATGAAGCTTCGGCTGTGGTGGGCGAAAACGTTCTGAATATGCGCCGGGATTTCCCGGCGCTAACGCGTTTACTGTAAGAAAAACCCCCGTTTTGCGAAATCGTTCCCGGAAAAATGATCCGTTTCTGTCACACTCAGAACGATTTGATAACAACAAGAGGTCATAGGGATGAAAAAATCATTACTCGCTGTTGCTGTGGCAGGGGCTGTTTTGTTGTCATCCGCCGTTCAGGCGCAGATAACGCCAGAAGGTTATCAATTACAACAGGTGCTGATGATGAGCCGCCATAATCTGCGGGCGCCGCTGGCGAATAATGGCAGCGTACTGGCGCAGTCGACGCCGAACGCCTGGCCGGCGTGGGACGTTCCCGGCGGGCAACTGACGACGAAAGGCGGCGTGCTGGAAGTCTATATGGGGCACTACACACGTGAATGGCTGGTCGCGCAGGGGCTGATACCGCCAGGAGAATGTCCGGCGCCCGATACGGTATATGCCTATGCGAATAGTTTGCAGCGCACCGTCGCCACTGCGCAATTTTTCATTACCGGCGCTTTCCCCGGCTGTGATATTCCTGTTCATCATCAGGAAAAAATGGGCACTATGGACCCTACCTTCAATCCGGTGATTACCGATGATTCCGCTGCGTTCAGGCAACAGGCCGTACAGGCGATGGAAAAAGCGCGTAGTCAGATGCATCTTGATGAGAGTTATAAACTGCTTGAGCAGATAACACATTATCAGGACTCGCCGTCCTGCAAAGAGAAGCATCAATGTTCGCTAATCGACGCGAAAAATACCTTCAGTGCGAATTATCAGCAAGAGCCTGGCGTGCAGGGGCCGCTGAAAGTAGGGAACTCGCTGGTGGATGCGTTTACCCTACAATATTACGAAGGTTTTCCGCTGGATCAGGTTGCCTGGGGCAAGATTAACACAGATCGGCAGTGGAAAGTGCTGTCAAAACTGAAAAACGGCTACCAGGACAGCCTGTTTACCTCACCAACGGTGGCGCGCAATGTTGCTGCGCCGCTGGTGAAATATATCGATAAGGTGCTGGTTGCCGATCGCGTTAGCGCGCCGAAGATTACCGTGCTGGTGGGGCATGATTCCAATATCGCTTCGCTGCTGACGGCGCTGGATTTTAAACCCTATCAGCTCCATGACCAGTATGAGAGAACGCCGATTGGCGGTCAGCTTGTCTTCCAACGCTGGCATGACGGCAACGCTAACCGGGATTTGATGAAAATCGAGTATGTCTACCAGAGCGCCCGGCAGTTACGTAACGCGGAAGCGTTAACGCTCAAATCGCCTGCGCAAAGGGTAACGCTGGAATTGAAAGGATGTCCGGTGGATGCGAACGGCTTCTGTCCGCTTGATAAGTTCGATAACGTCATGAATACAGCCGCAAAATAACAGTATGCCCCCGCGCAGGCGGGGGCGTTTGTCTTATACGTTCTTACGTTCGATGGTCTGTTCGCCCCAGAAGAGCGAGTCTTTGTCCGTTTTCTCAAAGGCTTTGATCAACACCTCATCGCTACCTTCTTCCCATATTTTTTCTGCCAGTTTCTCGTCATAGTGAGCGACTTCAAAAATGGCTTCGGCAATTTCCGGCGACGTATTACGCAGGCTTGCCCATTCGCCGACGCGGTGCGTTTTTGCTTCTTGAGTTGGCATTCGAATCCTCCTGTTGAAGATTAGCCGTTGAGTTTTACTGCCAGACCGGCGACGTATTCCCCCTGATAGCGCGCGATAGAAAGTTCCTCCTGGCTTGGCTGGCGTGAACCGTCGCCGCCGGCGATAGTCGTTGCGCCGTAAGGCGTGCCGCCGCGTACCTGGGAGACGTCAAACAGCTCCTGTGCGGCATAACCGATCGGGATAATCACCATCCCATGATGGGCAAGTGTAGTCCAGGTCGAGGTGATGGTCTGCTCCTGGCCGCCGCCCGTTCCGGTAGAACTAAACACGCTGCCGAGCTTGCCGTATAGCGCTCCGGATGCCCACAGTCCGCCGGTTTGATCCAGGAAGGTACGCATCTGGCCTGACATATTGCCAAACCGGGTTGGTGTACCAAAGATAATCGCATCGTAATCCGCCAGCTCCTGTGGGGTTGCGACGGGGGCGTTTTGCGTTTTACCGCCAGCTTTTGCGAAGATTTCAGGCGGCATCGTTTCTGGCACACGCTTTATAATGACCTCTGCGCCGTCGACTTTCTTTGCCCCTTCCGCCACCGCGTGCGCCATGGTTTCAATGTGTCCGTACATGGAATAATAGAGCACCAGAATCTTTGCCATTTGTACTACTCCTCAGATTAATCATGTGTGTAGCGATTCGCTACGTCTATTTAAAGATATGCCCTCCTGTGAAGAGTGCAAATTTCAGCGCCACTTCTTTGATTTATAACAATAATTGATTTTTCGGCCTTTGTTGCAAAATGATACATTTTTAAGCGCTTCGATTTTTTTAATCATAAGAGCAACTTATTTATTTCTTATGGTTATTATTCTACATATTCGGCTTCTGATGTTGCAGAATATTTCGGTAAGCGGCATACCACGGCGATTTTCACTACGCTTAATCTTACGTGGCGTTACTGATGGCATCGTTTATACGCTGCGCGAGGAGATACTCCTCACTACCTATGCAATATGATGTCTAATCTATGACGGAGGTCAGTAATGGCAAACCATCGTGGCGGTTCCGGTAATTTTGCGGAAGACCGCGAAAGAGCATCAGAAGCAGGTCGTAAAGGTGGCCAGCACAGCGGGGGCAATTTTAAGAATGACCCGCAGCGTGCATCTGAAGCAGGCAAAAAAGGGGGCAAAAGCAGTAACCGTAATAGCTAGCCTGCGTAAAAATAGCTTGACGTTTAGTGTTTCGCGTTAAAAAGCGTTATGCGCCACCGCCGCCGGATCTCCGGCGGTTTTTTGTTTATAAGCCGGATTTGGTATGCTTGCGTCCTGACAAAAAGGAGAGGGCGCATGTCGCAACGCGTAGAGAAAAAAATCGGGAAACGTTCGCAGGCCGCCAGTGCAAAACGGCAGGCTATCTTGATGGCCGCGCTCGCTGTTTTTTCCCAGTATGGCATTCATGGCGCGCGCCTTGAGCAGGTGGCTGAACGGGCGGGAGTCTCCAAAACCAACCTGCTCTATTATTATCCCTCGAAAGAGGCGTTGTATGTCGCGGTAATGCGGCAGATCCTTGATGTCTGGCTGGCACCGCTCAAGGCGTTTCGCGCAGAATTTTCTCCTCTGGAGGCCATCAAAGAGTATATCCGTCTCAAGCTGGAAGTTTCGCGTGATTATCCGCAGGCGTCACGGCTATTCTGTATGGAGATGCTGGCGGGCGCGCCGCTATTAATGGATGAACTGACCGGCGATCTAAAAGCTCTGATAGATGAAAAATCAGCGCTGATTGCCGGATGGGTACTCAGCGGGAAACTGGCGCCCGTCTCCCCGTACCATTTGATCTTCATGATTTGGGCCACCACGCAACATTACGCCGATTTTGCCCCTCAGGTTGAAGCGGTAACCGGCGCGACGCTTCGCGATGAAGCCTTTTTCAACCAAACGGTCGAAAGCGTTCAGCGCATTATTATTGAAGGGATTCGCGTGCGTTAACCGGCTGGCGGCAGTGGGCAGCTCAAATCACCCTCTTCACATTGCAACAGCGAGGCTAAAAATGCTTCGCGTTCGTTCGTTTTATCGGTCAGGCACTGGCTGGAGATCATCGGTTGAACGCTGCCGCCCTCTGTACCTGAGCGAATAAGCGCGCAATCGGCGTCCCGAAGGGCAATCCATGCAACCTGCGCTTTTTGTAACAGCTCGCGCTGCGGCGGTTGCGCACGTTTAATCGCGCTTTGATAGGTTTCGTTCAGCTTTTTATCTGCCGCCTGGTATTGCGCTGCGGCGCAGCGATTCATTTCCAGTTGCGTACTGGCGCTCGCACACTCATCGGCCAACGCCTGACTGCTGAACAACAACGCAGCGCAGGTAAGGAAAATTCGTTTCATACGGTCCTCTGATGCGAGTAAAAAGGCTCCATTGACGGAGCCCTAATTAACCACAGTATTAACCAATTGTCATCAGGCTGGCATTACCGCCAGCGGCGGCAGTGTTTACGCTTAGCGAACGTTCAATATAGAGCCGTTCCAGCAGCATATTGCTTTCGCCGCGGGCGAACCCCTGTACCGACACTATTGCGCCTTCGCGGGCGGCGACGGCTTCGCACACGGTCCGCAGCTTGTCGGAGTCGCCGTGGAAAATCACCGCGTCAAACGGCTGCGCCATCAGCGTTTCCGCTTTCGCAAACTGGACACGCGCCGCAGCGGCGGCGGGGAGGCATTTCGCCAGATCACGGTGGAAGGCATCGTCCGGCCATAGCGCCTGACTGCCGACGGCGAGAACGGCGGCAAGCTGCGCCAGCGCGTCCTGTTCATCATCAGCCAGGCATAACACCCGTTCACGTGGCAACAGCGTCCAGGTATTGCGCTCCCCGGTCGGCCCCGGTAGCAGGCGCTGCGTGCCGGCCTGCGCCAGATCGGCGAATTGTTGGCAGAGCATCTGTAGCGCCGGGCGATCCGCCGCCCATTGCGTCAGGGCGGTCAACGGCGCGAGTAGCGTCGTTTTAAGCTGCGCATCTACCGGGTAACGCGCATCCTGACGAGTAAGAGTCGTATTGAGCGCATTGGACGGGCGGTGTGCCAGCAGGCGGTAGAGATAGAGTGGCCCTCCCGCTTTTGGCCCGGTACCGGACAGTCCCTCGCCGCCAAACGGCTGGACGCCGACGACCGCGCCCACCATATTACGGTTAACGTACAGGTTGCCGACATGGGCGGAACCGGTGACTTGCGCAATGGTTTCATCGATACGGGTATGCACGCCCAGCGTTAACCCGTAGCCGGAAGCGTTAATCTGATCGATAAGTGTCGCCAGATGGTTACGGTTATAGCGCACGACGTGCAACACGGGTCCGAAGACCTCTTTCTCCAGTTCTGCGAAGTTTTCCAGTTCAATAAGCGTTGGCATAACAAACGTACCGGTCTGCCATTCCTGCGCATCTTCGCTGTTTTCACGCGCGGCCTGGAAAACCGGGCGACCTTTGGCGCGCATCGTCTGGATATGGCGCTCAATGTTGGCTTTGGCCTCGCTATCAATCACCGGCCCGATATCGGTCGTCAGACGGCCTGGATTCCCCATCCGACACTCCGCCATCGCGCCGCGTAACATTTTCAGCGTATGTTCGGCGATATCGTCCTGCAAACACAGCACGCGGAGCGCGGAACAGCGTTGTCCGGCGCTGTCGAAAGCGGAAGCCAGCACGTCCACGACCACCTGCTCGGTGAGCGCGGAAGAGTCGACAATCATAGCGTTCATGCCGCCGGTTTCCGCAATCAATGGAATGGGGCGGCCCTGGGCGTCAAGACGCGTGGCGATGTTGCGCTGCAACAGCGTCGCGACTTCCGTGGAACCGGTAAACATCACCCCGCGTACACGCGCATCGGCGGTGAGCTGGGCGCCGACGGTTTCTCCCCGTCCCGGCAACAGTTGCACGACGCCCGGCGGTACGCCCGCTTCCAGCAGAATAGCAATGCCCTGGGCGGCAATCAGCGATGTCTGCTCTGCCGGTTTTGCCAGAACGCTGTTGCCTGCCGCCAGCGCGGCGGCGATTTGGCCGGTGAAAATGGCCAGCGGGAAGTTCCACGGACTGATGCAGACCACCGGCCCTAACGGGCGATGCGTTTCGTTATCGAAATCGTCACGCACTTGACCGGCATAATAATGGAGGAAGTCTACCGCTTCGCGCACTTCGGCAATGGCGTTGCTGAACGTTTTCCCCGCTTCACGCACCAACAGACCAATCAACTGCTGCATTTGGTCTTCCATCAATACCGCCGCCCGCTGCAAAATGGCGGCGCGTTCTTGCGGCGGCGTCGCAAACCAAACCGGTGCCTGATTGACCGCGTTTTGCAACGCCTGTTCAACCTCGCTTTCTGTCGCTTCGCGTCCCCAGCCGACAATATCTTTCGGTTCCGCCGGGTTGATAACCGGCGTCATCTCACCGTCGGCCACCGGTTGTTCCAGCACAGGTTTGGCTTGCCATTTCTGCATGGCGTTGCTTAACAGGGAAGAAGAAAGTGAGGCGAGGCGATGTTCATTCGCTAAATCAAGTCCGGCGGAGTTTATCCGGCCTTCGCCGTACAGATCGCGCGGCAGGGGAATTTTCGGATGTGGTATGCCAGCCTGACCTTCCTGCTGCGCCAGTTTTTCCACGGCCTCGACCGGGTCCGCCATCAGTTCATCGAGCGGTAGGGTGGCATCGGCGATGCGGTTGACAAAAGAGGTGTTGGCGCCGTTTTCCAGCAGGCGTCGTACCAGATAGGCCAGCAGGGTTTCGTGTGTTCCCACCGGCGCGTAAATACGGCAGGGGCGGTTAAGTTTTCCGTCCGCCACTTTACCGGTGACCTGTTCATACAGCGGTTCTCCCATACCGTGCAGGCACTGGAATTCGTACTGACCCGGATAGTAATTTTGCCCGGCCAGATGATAAATCGCCGCCAGTGTGTGAGCGTTGTGGGTCGCAAACTGCGGGTAGATCAAATTAGGTACGGCGAGCAGTTTTTTCGCGCAGGCCAGATAAGAGACATCGGTATACACTTTGCGGGTGTAAACCGGATAGCCTTCCAGCCCTTCCATTTGCGCACGTTTGATTTCGCTATCCCAGTAGGCGCCTTTCACCAGACGAATCATCAGCCGACGGCGGCTACGGGAGGCCAGACTGACTAAATAATCAATGACCAGCGGGCAGCGTTTCTGGTAAGCCTGAATCACAAAGCCAATGCCGTTCCAGCCCGCCAGTTCGGGTTCGAAGCAGAGTTTTTCCAGTAGATCGAGCGAGATCTCCAGGCGATCCGCCTCTTCGGCGTCGATATTGAGACCGATATCATACTGGCGCGCCAGCAGCGTCAGGGATTTCAGGCGCGGATAAAGCTCCTCCATTACCCGATCGTATTGCGCGCGGCTATAGCGCGGATGCAGGGCGGACAGTTTAATCGAGATGCCTGGCCCTTCGTAAATACCGCGACCGTTAGACGCTTTGCCGATGGCATGAATCGCCTGCTGGTAAGAGACCATATAGGCCTGCGCATCGGCGGCGGTTAACGCGGCTTCGCCCAGCATATCGTAAGAATAGCGGAACCCTTTCTCTTCCAGTTTTCGGGCATTCGCCAGCGCCTGAGCAATGGTTTCGCCGGTAACGAACTGCTCGCCCATTAAACGCATCGCCATGTCGACGCCTTTGCGGATTAACGGTTCGCCGCTCTTGCCGATAATGCGGTTCAGCGAGCGCGAAAGATTGGCTTCGTTATGCGTTGAGACCAGTCGGCCAGTAAAGAGCAGCCCCCAGGTGGCGGCGTTTACAAACAGCGACGGGCTACGGCCAATATGCGACTGCCAGTTGCCATTACTGATTTTGTCGCGAATTAACGCATCGCGCGTAGCTTTGTCGGGAATACGCAGCAGCGCTTCCGCCAGACACATCAGCGCTACGCCTTCTTGCGAAGAGAGGGAAAACTCCTGCAACAGGCCTTGCACCATACCCGCGCGACCACTGGCGGATTTTTGATTGCGCAATTTCTCCGCCAGTTGATACGCCAGTTTATGCGCCTGTTCAGCGACAGGCGGCGACAGGCGCGCCTGTTCCATTAGCATTGACACCGCATCGGTTTCCGGGCGGCGCCAGGCGGCAGTGATAGCGGCGCGCGAGACGGATTGAGGAAGGATCTGTTCGGCAAACTCCAGAAAGGGCTGATGCGGCTCATCCTGCGGCGCGGTCGGCTCCTCGCTTTCATTCGCCGCGCCGGCAAACAACGCAGGCAGCTCCGGCAGCGTATCGCTATTTTCCAGTTTGTCCAGATAACTAAAGATTGCCTGTTTAATCAACCAGTGCGGCGTGCGATCGATACGCGATGCGGCCGTTTTGATCCGCTCGCGCGTGGCGTCGTCCAACTTAACCCCCATCGTGGTGGTTCCCATACCCTCTGCTCCTGTTGTTCGCTATATCTGCTAACTGATAGTTAGCGGAAAATATCTACCATGTTGCAACTTTGTGCAACCGCGTTAAATGTGACCTGCGTTGCAAGCTTAAAAATGAATAAATTGTTAAAAAAAGAAAGAGCGACTCTGACGGGAAAACAATCTGGATTTATTTTCTCTGCGGTAGTTAACACTTTTAAAAGGTGCAACCGCAAAAAATGTGAGAGAGTGCAACCTGGAGAAAAATAGTATCCCTCTGCAATCAAATTTGATGTAAATGGTGTGTTAAATCGATTGTGAATAACCACCGCTTCCGGCAGGATACGGTCGCCCTGGTAAACATAAACACCGTTGCCACGTTCCGGCAGGGTACAAAACGGCACGCTACGGCATTGCCAATAAATAAATCTGGAGAACCTTGATGGCTATTAGCACACCGATGTTGGTGACATTCTGTGTCTATATTTTTGGCATGATATTGATTGGGTTTATCGCCTGGCGCTCAACCAAAAACTTTGATGACTATATTCTTGGCGGTCGCAGCCTGGGACCGTTTGTCACGGCCTTATCTGCCGGCGCGTCGGATATGAGCGGCTGGCTGTTAATGGGGCTGCCAGGCGCTATCTTTTTGTCGGGGATCTCTGAAAGCTGGATCGCCATTGGCCTGACGTTAGGCGCATGGATTAACTGGAAGCTGGTGGCCGGACGCCTGCGTGTGCATACCGAATTTAACAATAATGCGCTCACGCTGCCGGACTATTTTACCGGTCGGTTTGAGGATAAGAGTCGGGTTCTGCGTATTATTTCCGCGTTGGTCATTCTGCTGTTTTTCACTATCTATTGCGCGTCAGGTATTGTCGCTGGGGCACGACTGTTCGAAAGCACCTTCGGTATGAGCTATGAAACCGCTCTGTGGGCGGGGGCCGCGGCAACTATCATTTATACGTTTATCGGCGGGTTCCTTGCCGTTAGCTGGACGGATACCGTTCAGGCCAGCCTGATGATTTTTGCGTTAATCCTGACGCCAGTGATGGTTATTGTCGGCGTAGGCGGTTTTAGCGAATCGCTGGAGGTGATCAAGCAAAAGAGCATCGAAAACGTTGACATGCTCAAGGGACTGAATTTTGTCGCCATTATTTCCCTGATGGGCTGGGGACTGGGTTACTTCGGTCAGCCGCATATCCTGGCGCGCTTTATGGCGGCGGATTCCCATCACAGCATTGTGCATGCGCGTCGTATCAGTATGACCTGGATGATTCTGTGTCTGGCGGGCGCGGTTGCGGTGGGCTTCTTTGGCATTGCGTACTTTAACAATAACCCTGCGCTGGCCGGGGCGGTGAACCAAAACTCAGAACGCGTATTTATTGAACTGGCGCAGATCCTGTTTAACCCGTGGATTGCCGGTATTCTCCTGTCTGCTATCCTGGCGGCGGTGATGTCGACGTTGAGTTGTCAGTTGCTGGTATGCTCCAGCGCGATTACGGAAGATTTATATAAGGCTTTTCTGCGTAAAAGCGCCAGCCAGCAAGAGCTGGTATGGGTAGGGCGAGTGATGGTGCTGGTGGTGGCGCTGATCGCCATTGCGCTGGCGGCGAACCCCAATAACCGTGTGCTGGGGTTGGTGAGCTACGCCTGGGCTGGATTCGGCGCGGCATTTGGACCTGTTGTCCTGTTTTCTGTGATGTGGTCGCGTATGACACGTAACGGCGCGCTGGCGGGAATGATCATCGGCGCGGTCACGGTTATTGTCTGGAAACAGTATGGCTGGCTGGAACTGTATGAGATCATCCCCGGCTTCATTTTCGGCAGTATAGGCATTGTAGTCTTTAGCCTGCTTGGCAAAGCGCCGACAGCGGCGATGCAGGAGCGCTTTGCAAAAGCGGACGCGCATTATCATTCAGCGCCGCCGTCGAAACTACAGGCGGAATAACCGACATGTCCGATAGCGTTATTGCTATCGGACATGTTTTACCCGGCGGTATTATACGCCTGCCTGGTTCCCTGATAAGTCCCAGACCGGTTCCAGCAGCGATAACTGCGATTTGGCTTCCAGCGTGCTGAGCGTACAGGGCATAAATAATTCTCGTAGTTTCTCTTTCATCACTTCGACGCCAGCCTCCTGCATCGTCTTATTGGGAACGGATTCAGACGAGCCGGGCGTTTCCAGCTTCGCATTAATTCGGCGCTGAAATTCTTCGCTAACCGTAAAGGCGTTTTTTTCGCTTTCCGCAGCGTCCCAGGCGGCAGGATTAAGCCGTTTGAGCATTGCCTGCCATGGCTCCCACAGGCTCAGCCATTCCAGAAAATGTTGATTTTCTGCTGTCTGAACCTGAATCCTTGCCGCTTCCACATCTTCTGTTGTCAGATACGAACAGGTGAAGAAATACATATCCGGTACGACTTGCGTCAAACGAAGCGTATGTTGTAGAGCGGTTTGGTAACCCAGCAGGACCTCTAAATCTTCATTAAAGTGTTCGTGCGCGCGTTGAATTTGGGCGAGCTTCTGACTGGCGATCTGAGTAAGCCTTTCCATACGGAATACCTCGCGGGCGAGGTCGACCATTTTAGGCAGATTATGTTCAGCGCCGTGTTGTTCAACGGTGTAGGCCATTTCCGCGATGCGCATGTTGTTCCAACTCAGAGAGACGCGGTCGTCACAGCGAGCCGTTGCGCCCAGCGCGCACATAAATAATTTTTCCCGTAACCCAGGGGACGCGGCTAAGCGGATCAGGCAGCCCATAACCTGATACCTGAAAGTCTCATACTGCGGATCGGCGTAACGGTTGCGCAGCCGGTCTAAAAACTCGCTAAAAATTCCGGCGTTTGCTTCATGCGTGATCTCCCGAAAGCGCTCACGAATATCTCGTTGTTGGACGAGAGGAAACCAGTCGGCGACGCTATCCGTCAGCGGACGCGCAGTGTTGGTCGCGCCGCCTTCATAGGGGCTATTATTAAGTGTAATGAGTGACGGCGGCAAAACAGGAAATTGCAGTAGGGGATTTTCCAGGTAGTTAAGTTCGTCCAGGTCAAGAGGTAATGTTGGCATTTCCCGGAGCTGATTACGTGGGCAGATGAGAGAGTTTAGCGACTCTGGTAAGTCTGGCAGTGTTTCTAATTTGCACCCTGAGCAGTAAAGTGAACACAGTGATCCCGGTAAACCGGGTAATGCTGATAGTGGATTGTCTGAGCAAATCAACATGCGTAGCGATTCTGGTAGAGCAGGAAGCGATCTAAGGCCATTGTTTGTGCAGGTAAGATACCTCATCGATACAGGGAGTACGGGAAGTTCTTCCAGAGAATTCCCTGAGCAACAGAGTTCTTCCAGAGCGTCTGGCAATGAAGGCAAGTTTTTCAGATGGCAGGCTGAACAGGTAAGCTCTTTCAACGAGTAGGGCAAGGGAGGCAGTTGCTCCAGTGGATTAAATGAACAGATGAGTATCTGTAACGATTCAGGCAGATCCGGCAACGACGAAAGATGATTATCATTCACGTGCAGTGTCTTAATCAATGGCGGTAAGTCTGGCAGCGAACTTAAGTTAAGCTCGCTGAGATCTAACGTACTTTCCTGTTTTGCCAGACAGGCCAGTAATCTTTCGACTGCCATCTCTCTCAATTCATGGCCTCCTGCGGGCGCTTCTTTTGCCCAGGCCTGCCAGAGAGCAGGATAGTCCTTGTCCGTAGCTGGCGGTGTTTCTGGCACCAATGTCGGAATACCTCCGGGATTATTTATTGGTAGCATAATAACTCTCCTGTTCATGGCATCATATAGGAACGGCAGTAGTCGCCTGCGCTGTTAGCTAACTGTCTGTTTTTTCTTCCTGAAGAATCGGTTTTTTATTCGGTCCATAGTGGCTCCAACAAGGATGAGTGCTCTTTCGCTGCCAAAATTTTGCGTGTCTGATTAACAAAAATTTCGTGTATTTTTTCTGCAAGAACGATCTTACCTAAAGGATAGCGGGCATCGTCACGAGCCTCAGGAGGTACCTGATGTAATTGGAATTTTTCGTCCAGTCGGTTTTGAAAATCCGGGCCATCCACAAAAGCGTATTTTTCATTTACAGCCGTTTCATACCACAGTGGATCTATACGTTTTAGCAACATTTGCCACGGTTCCCAATTGTTGAGCCATGATTCAAACCGGCTATTTTCCGCTACTCGCACCTGACGTTCTGCAGTTTTTACATCTATTTCAGTAAGATGAGAAAAACGGAAGAAATACATATCTGGGGCGACATGCGTTAAGCGAAGAGCGTCGCGCAGTTGGGTTTGTAGGCCTAATATCACCTCTAAATCTTCATTGAATGTATTGTTTACTCTCAGGATCTGCTGGATTTTTCTGTTGGCAATCTCCGTTAACGATTCTATTCTAAATACTTGACGAGCTATATCGATCATTTCCGGAAGATTTCCCTCATGACCCTCTTGCTCTACGGTAAAAGCCATTTCAGCGACCCGCATCATATTCCATGTGAGAGAAATGCGATCATCGCAATTTAGTGTTGATTCATAGGCGCACATAAATAATTTTTCTCTCAATTCAGGTTTGTCAGCGAGTCGGATAAGGCACTCCTTAACCTGGGATCTGAAATCTTCATACTGTGGGTCTCTGTAACGATATTGAAGTCTGTTAAGAAAACGACTAAATATCTCTGCATTCTCTTCGTTGGCTATTCCCTCAAAACGAGTAAGCATTTCAGCTCTCTGCGAGAACGGAAACCAATATCCAATACTTTGGATGAACGAAAGAGGAGCGATAGCGCCTCCGGCAGACTCACTGTTATTCAGGCTTATGAGTGACGCCGGTAATTCGGGTAACGTTGTCAGTGGATTACCGCTGTAGCCAAGCTCTTGTAGGGTATCTGGCAAAGTAGGAAGCGTTTCCAGTCTATTGGCATAGCAATAAAGACTATTTAAAGTATTAGGTAAATCTGGGAGTACCGTAATCCCATTACTCGAACAGTTGAGAAACCTCAGTGATTCAGATAATTGAGGAAGCGTCGTTAATCGATTATGATGGATAATCAGGAATTGAAGTGAATTGGGTAAAATAGAAAGCGTTTCTAAACGATTGTGTGAGCAATCAAGCGAAATGAGCGAGTCAGGTAGCGCTGGCACTCTCACCAGATAATTATTTGAGCAATTCAAATCGGTTAATGAAGCAGGCAACTCAGGCAGGAAGATAAGCTCATTATTCTGGCAATGAAGTTCCTGTAGTGCAGATGGCAGAGGCGGGAGTGCCGTTAGTGATGTGCTGGCGCAGGTAAGTCTTTGTAGTGAAAGAGGCAATACTGGAAACTGGTGAAGTGGATTATTTGTACATATGAATGTAGCCAATAAAGGAGGGAGTGGCGGTAGAGAATTAAATTCATTATAGGCGATGTCGAGATTTATCAGTGAATCAGGAAAAGGGGGAAGCCCGGTGAGTTCATTGTATGAGCAATTGAGTGTTTGCAGCGAAAAAGGCATAAATGGAAAGCCTATTAATCCATTGACAGCACAATTAAGAGTTTTCAATGAAGGGGGGAGATCCGGTAGGACTTCAAGCCTATTTCCTGAACAATCGAGTATTTGTAAGTTATCAGGTAATTCTGAAAGTGAGGCTATCATATTACCTGAACAATCTAATGATTGAAGTGTATCAGGTAAATGAGAAAGCTCTCTCAAACTATTTTTTGAGCAATTGAGCGCCGTTAACGCGGGAGGGACGTTTTGTAGTTCGGATAATGTGTTTTGTGAGCAATCAAGTGTTTGTAACGTTGGAGGGAGCACGGGAAGTGAGGCCAATGTATTGCCAGCGCAAGTAAGAGCTCTTAATCCTTTGGGTAGATCTGGAAGGGCAGATAAATGATTATTACTGACATTCAGAGTTGAAACACATGCAGGCAATAGGGGTAAAGTGCGCAGGTTAAGCTCCCCTAAATCAAGAATACTCTCCTGATTGGAAAGGCAAGCATACAATCTTTCAACCGCTATATCTCGTTGTTCCCCTTCTCCGACAATGGCTTCATTAGCCCAGGTTTGCCATAAGGTATAATAGCTCGTATTTGCTGCGGGGGATGCTTCTGATGCTGTGGGTGTAATACGTCCCGCGTAATCACCAACTGGCCACATATGAAATCTCCTGTTAATGGTACTAATAGCCTTAACGCGATAGAGTAATGACAAGAATTAAAACGATTCAGCGTTACTGGCGTAAATGTACCGCATAAAATTTTGCTAAATAAATGCCGTTGTAGCGACGATATAGAGGACACATTAATTATCCCATTTGAACCTTATACATGTTGCATATTCAATGGGTTATGGGTATTTTCAGAATTAATACCTGCAGAATCTGATGATTATATTTTTTAGTATTCTGCCTATGAAATAATTGTGTAATCTTTCTGTAAGAGACTGGCAGTGACGCAATAAGCTTTAGTTAATTTTTTGTAAGCACATTGTTGCATTTTTGGTGTTTTGTGTTGTACTTAGTAGTAACAGCGGTAGTTCCCCGGCAGTGATGGCCACTCACTATGGAGATCGCGAATGGTAATGTCCGCACCAGGACACATTGTTTACAGTAGTTACAACACCCTGTACGGACGTTCTCTCTCCGGTGGTGATCTTGCCATCTTAAAATCTCTCATCATTTCCCTTACTCCCCATATCCATGACGTCATATTTGGTGCGCGTAGCCGTGTGTGGCGTCGTTTCAAAAAGCAAGATAAGGCTTACAAGGAAGCCAACCCTCAGATGTGTGTGCGCATAATCGCGTTTAATAGAACGCGGGTGATGTATACCTACAACTCAAGGTGCTATCCATGGGAAGACAAAAAGCAGTGATCAAAGCACGTCGTGAAGCAAAGCGTGTGTTGAGACGAGATTCGCGTAGTCATAAGCAACGTGAAGAAGAATCGGTCACGTCACTGGTACAAATGGGCGGAGTAGAAGCCATTGGCATGGCGCGCGATAGTCGCGATACCTCGCCTATTAAGGCGCGAAATGAAGCACAGGCGCATTATCTGAACGCTATCGACAGTAAACAGCTTATTTTTGCGACCGGCGAAGCCGGATGCGGAAAAACATGGATTAGTGCGGCAAAGGCGGCGGAAGCATTGATTCATAAGGACGTCGAGAGGATCATTGTGACGCGCCCGGTATTGCAGGCTGATGAAGATCTTGGTTTTTTGCCCGGTGATATCGCTGAGAAATTTGCGCCTTATTTCCGTCCCGTCTATGACGTACTGCTTAAACGGTTGGGCGCCTCCTTTATGCAATATTGCTTGCGTCCGGAAATCGGTAAGGTAGAAATTGCGCCGTTCGCCTATATGCGTGGGCGTACTTTTGAAAATGCGGTCGTGATCCTTGACGAGGCGCAAAATGTGACAGCGGCGCAAATGAAAATGTTTTTGACGCGATTGGGAGAAAACGTCACGGTTATTGTCAATGGCGATATCACCCAGTGCGATTTGCCGGCACACGTTCAGTCAGGTTTAAGCGATGCCTTAGCTCGCTTTAACGAAGATGAGATGGTAGGGATAGTGCGATTCAACAAAGACGACTGCGTACGCTCGGCGCTTTGTCAGCGAACACTTCACGCATACCGCTAATATAGCATTGACTTTCAGAGCCCGGGAGACCGGGCTTTGTTGTCTATAGTGCGTCCAGCAGACTCATGAACAAAAAGGAAAATGACGCCTGTACGTGAAGGGAATTATTTTGTCATGTCCAGGGCATTCATTGTCCGTAATTTGCTTTCTCGGGCCTGTTCTGGCGAGGACTGTACAAGAAGGGTATAGAGCAGGTCAAAGACGAAAAGCTGTGCGGCTTTCGTACCGATCGAGTCACCCTGCAACATTCCTTGCCGATTACCATTGATCAGGCAAAAATCGGCCTCTTCACATAATGGAGAACCCAGATTATGGGTAATGGCGACTGTGGTGGCGCCAGCCTGTCGGGCCAACCGGAGTGAATGCACCGTTTCTGGCGATGTGCCCGAGTGACTGACACCCATCGCGACATCGCCTGCTTTTAATAGCGTAGCCTGCATGTACATAAAATGGTTATTGCTTACCGCATCGCCCCGTAAACCAATACGCATTAGCTTGTGTTTCATATCCAGCGCCGTGATCCCCGATGAGCCCACACCAAAGATATAAACTGAGTGACAGTGACGTAGGGCGTCCACAACACCGATAACCTGTTGCATATCAAGCAGATTTAGCGTTTCAGATAATACATTACTAATGGTGTTCTGCAATTTTAAACCAATGGCGTGGGCATCGTCGGATTCGCTAACTTCGGCATCCAGTAGAGGACTACTGTCATCAGACTCGGTAGTGGCAAGTTCAATGGCCAGGTCCATTTTAAAATCCTGAAAACCTTTATAGCCCAGGGTGCGACAAAAGCGAATAACCGTGGCTTCTCCGGCCTGTGTTTCGCGCGACAAATCGGCAATAGATGACTGTGTCACCTGTCTGGGGAAGGCTAAAATATATTGCGCAATACGCTGGGAGGCACGTGTCAGGCTTTTTTGCATAGCACCCAGAGTATCAAGGATTTTTCCGGGTTTAAGACGTGGGGGTTGAGGCTCCATATAGTTCCTGCTCTTGAGGGCTGATTGCGGCAAAAAGCCTGCAATATCGAACAGAGCAGAGCCTATCAAGTCTGCGGCATGAAAAAAAGCGCGATGTAAGTAAAGGAGGGGGAATATTTACATCGCGTTGCCAACTTATGACAGAACATCACTGGAGAGTAATCTGTTTGCTCTTACGGTGTTTATAGCGCGCCATCTGACGGATGGTTTATACCTGGCCCGGTATTGTCGCCCCGGGCGTCGGCGTCACCGTGTGCTGTGTCGGTATAGCGTGGTATCATGAACTCATAATGTCACCTTTGGTTCAGGTTTTTCATCCAGCGTCAATGGCGTTGCCGGGGCAAATAACGGGGCGAAAATAACGCCGCTGATCACCACACTTAGCGAGCCAATGACCCCATAAAAGAAGAAGTTAAGGTCAGTGGCATAGCGTGCGCCCAGCACGGTAATGACGCTGATAATAATTCCTAAAACCGCACTCCCGGCATTTGCTCGTTTAAAGAAAATACCCAGCATGAACAGACCGGTCATTGGCCCTCCCATCAGACCTATCAGACTATTAAATGCATCCCAGATTTCTGATTCATCGGCCATGACCAGCCATACCGAGGCCGCGCTACTTATCAGGCCCGCGACCAGAATAACTAATTTAGCTATTTTCATACGGTTTTCTGGCGTTCTTTTTTTATGACTCAGGCGCTGATAGATGTCGGAATTAAAACAACTGGAAATGCTGTTTAAGCTGCTGGAGATACTGGACTGCGCGGCAGCGAAAATAGCGGCGATTATCAACCCTGCAATGCCGACTGGCATTTCGGTGACCACGAATAAGGGTAAAATGCCGCCAGTGTTGAATCCCGCCGGTAATAATTGTGGATGTTGCTGATAGTAGACAAACAATGCCGAGCCGATAGCAAAAAAGAAAACAGGGATCACAGCAACCAGTTTGGCATTTGTAAGTAATGTTTTCTTCGTTTCCTCTATGGAGTCAGTCACGATATAGCGTTGGACCACATCCTGACTGGCAGTAAATTGCTGAATATTGGCAAACAGAAAACCAATCATCAATACAGGTACTGTGCTTTCCGTCCAGCTCCAGTGGAACTGCGTGGCCGGAAAGAATTTATCCGCCTGCTGCGTCGCCGTAAAAATTTCACCAATGCCGCCCTGGACTTTGAGACATATCACTATAAAAATCAGTATCGCGCTGCCAGAAAGTAAGAGACCTTGAATAACATCAGTCCATATTACTCCTTCAATTCCACCCATCCAGGTATAAATGATACACATCACGCTAATCAACAGTACCAAAATCACCGGGTCTATAGCGATGAAGGGGCGCAAGGCCAGCACGGTGAGGAAAGTGATAATGGCGATACGTCCAATATGAAATAACATAAATGACATGCTGGCGAACAGACGGCAGCGCACATCGAACCGTGCTTCGAGATATTCATAGGCTGATGTGACTTTCAATTTCCGAAAAAACGGAATATAGAAATAAAAAACCAGCGGTAAAATTGCGATAGCCAGATACTGACCAATGATAAACGTCCAGTCGGAAGTAAACGCTTTGGCAGGAATTGACATAAATGTAATTGAGCTTAACGTAGTGGCAAATACACTGACCCCAGCCGCCCAACCAGGAACCCGGCCACCACCGCGAAAATAATCGTCTGCTGTTTTTTGCCGTCTGGAAAAATAGACACCGACTAACATCATGGCCAGGAGGTAGCCAAATAATACAAGATAGTTAACGATGCCGAAAGAATGTGTGATCATAGTTCTTTCCTGCTTATGGTTTTGAGTAGAGTTGCGGTCATCGTCTGGGTATTTTTATCTTCCCATCATTCAGACGATACGATATTCAGATCAAGTAATAGTTTTTGTTAACCCCAATGACGCTAATCATGAGATGTGAAAGGCAGAGCATTTACTTTCCCTGATCAGCGTTTTACTGCGTGACTGAACCACTGACAGATATGCTCGATACGGGTGATAGCGGAACCAACGGTAACTGCCCAGGCACCATGCTCAATAGCATTGGCCGCCAGTGCAGGCGCGTTATAGCGCCCCTCGGCAATAACACGACAACCTGCATGGCTCAGTTGTGTCACCATTGCCAAATCTGGCTCAACCGGCGTGGTGGGGCCGGTATAGCCAGACAGTGTTGTACCAATGAATTCCACTCCTTTCTGATGGCAATCTATGCCTTCATTCACGGTTGAACAGTCTGCCATCGCCAGTAATCCATGCAGGCGAATACGTGTCAGTAAACTATCAATATCAACCGGGCGAGAGCGGAATGAGGCATCAAAAGCGATAATATCGGCGCCTGCCTGCGCCAGGGCGTCAACATCCTGTAAATATGGAGTGATACGGACTGGCGACTCTGTAAGGTCACGTTTAATTATCCCAATAATAGGAACAGAAAGATGGGGACGAACAGCCCGCAGATTCTCAATGCCTTCAATGCGCACAGCGACCGCACCCGCCGAAGCCGCTGCCTGTGCCATTGCAGCCACAATTTCAGGTTTATCCATAGGGCTGCCTGGTACCGGTTGGCATGAGACAATCAGCCCACCGTTTTCGTGTACACTTTGTTCCAGCCTGGCTAATAGTGACATTCAGTTCCGCCTTATATATTTTGAAGTTTTGCTCCGTTTTATATTATGTTGTGGAGTGTTGCTGCATCAAGCAAGAAGATAGAAAAATGTGAACACAGTCATAAGGTATGTTTGTCATTCAATTACCGCGCCAGCGGATTTGAGGCAATGACCTGAAGCTACAAGACAAATACAACTCATTCTGACGGCAGCATGCTGTATTTTATTAACTGCTTCCGGCATAAAGATAAAATGCTCAGAAGGAGCTTATACGCTACGGGATAGCCAGTATGAAATGCATCACATAATTCTTGTTGTATTTATTCAGAATGCTATCGCTAACGAGTTTGACCATGACAGGTCACCCATAATCACTTCTAACATCACCATGGTGTGCTTTTACCTCGTACATGATAACCTCATGTAATTATTTTTAGCGCTTGGTCACATTTTGTCATTATCATTGTTGAAATTGCGCACCATAAGATCACTAATGATGAAGCTTTACTCCAATTGTATTTCTTCGCATGGGGATGCAGATGAAAAATTCTAAGAAAATGATGACGCTAATGGCGCTATGTTTATCAGTTGCTATCACCACATCAGGATATGCAACGACGCTTCCTGATATACCAGAACCACTGAAAAATGGTACTGGCGCTATTGATAATAATGGCGTGATTTATGTCGGCTTAGGTACCGCAGGGACATCCTGGTATAAAATTGATCTTAAAAAGCAACATAAAGACTGGGAGCGTATAAAGTCGTTTCCTGGCGGAGCTCGTGAGCAATCAGTGTCGGTATTTTTAAATGATGAGTTGTATGTTTTTGGTGGCGTAGGGAAAAAAAACAGTGAATCACCGTTGCAGGTTTATAGCGATGTGTACAAATACTCACCGGTGAAAAATACATGGCAAAAAGTTGACACTATATCTCCAGTTGGATTAACAGGGCATACGGGAGTAAAATTAAACGAAACGATGGTACTTATTACCGGAGGGGTTAATGAGCATATCTTTGATAAGTATTTTATTGATATAGCGGCTGCGGCTGCGGCTGCGGATGAAAGTGAAAAAAATAAAGTCATCTATAATTATTTTAATAAACCTGCCAAAGATTATTTTTTTAATAAAATTGTATTTATCTACAATGCTAAAGAGAACACATGGGAGAATGCCGGTGAGCTGCCAGGCGCGGGAACGGCAGGATCGTCATCGGTAATGGAAAATAATTCTCTGATGCTGATTAATGGTGAACTCAAACCGGGTTTACGTACCGATGTGATTTACCGCGCCATGTGGGATAACGATAAGCTAACATGGCTGAAGAACAGCCAGTTACCGCCATCGCCTGGAGAACAACAGCAGGAAGGATTGGCCGGAGCATTTTCGGGCTATAGTCACGGTGTCCTGCTTGTCGCTGGTGGCGCGAATTTTCCGGGGGCAAAACAAAATTATACCAATGGAAAGTTTTATTCCCACGAAGGAATAAATAAAAAATGGCGAGATGAAGTCTATGGTTTGATTAATGGTCATTGGCAATATATGGGTAAAATGAAACAACCTCTCGGCTATGGTGTATCAGTAAGTTATGGTGATGAAGTTTTCCTTATTGGTGGTGAAAATGCTAAAGGGAAACCTGTTTCGTCTGTAACCTCCTTTACCATGCGTGATGGTAATTTATTAGTAAAATAATTTTTTAAATACAAAAATAAAGTTAATTGATAAGCGGAGTATTTTATGAAAATCAACAGATATCTTCTGGGTATGGTTTCGTTTATAGCATTTTCATCATATCTACAAGCGGCAACCATTGATTATCGGCATGAATATGCTGATAGAACCAGAATTAATAAAGACCGTATTGCTATAATTGAAAAGCTTCCTAACGGCATTGGTTTTTATGTCGATGCCAGTGTTAAGTCGGGAGGAGTGGATGGCGAGCAGGATAAGTATTTAAGTGATCTAGTCACGAACGCTATAGAAATGGGGGTAAGTTATAATTATAAAATCACGGATCATGTTGTTTTGCAGCCTGGATTTATATTTGAAAGCGGTTCGGATACTTCCATATATAAGCCTTACTTAAGGTTGCAATATAATTTTGACTCTGGTGTTTATATGGCTGGTCGTTACCGTTATGACTATGCCAGAAAGACAGCTAACAACATTGATGACGAAAAGACGAACAGATTTGATACTTATATCGGGTATTCTTTTGATAAGTTAAAATTAGAATATAACTTTACCTGGATGGATAGCGATCAAATTAAATTTGATAACAAAAAAACAAACTATGAACATAATGTGGCTTTAGCCTGGAAACTGAATAAGTCATTTACACCATACGTTGAGGTCGGAAATGTAGCGGTGAAAAATAATACCGATGAGAGACAGACCCGTTATCGCGTTGGATTACAATACCATTTTTGATAAAGGTTAAAGAGTTACTGTACTAATCTTTGCTTAGTACTTATATCGATAATCTTATACCCGTGGTTACGTTACAGAACGTTAGACTTTGTCTTGAGTATTCACGTCCTTAACGTAGCTACGAATAAGGATGATAAACAATGAAGATACGCCTTACATAGCCACGATCTCAGGCGGTCGTTGGAAAGTGCCGGTTGATAGTGTCTTATTCGGCAATTGATATGACTTAAAAAGTAATTCCGTAAGCATTTCAGACGGTAACAGCAAATAAGGGTTTTATTGTGATAGCAAAATTCTTCCCGTGGTATAGCGAGATAACACGTCCACAAAAAAATGCTTTATTTTCAGCATGGCTGGGTTACGTGTTTGATGGCTTCGACTTTATGCTGATTTTCTACATTATGTATCTGATCAAGGCTGACTTAGGATTGACAGATATGGAGGGCGCATTCCTTGCCACAGCGGCCTTTATTGGGCGACCATTTGGCGGGGCGCTATTTGGTCTGCTGGCAGACAAATTTGGCCGTAAGCCGTTAATGATGTGGTCGATAGTTGCCTATTCTGTAGGTACAGGGTTAAGTGGCCTGGCTTCCGGTGTAATTATGCTGACGCTTAGTCGTTTCATTGTCGGTATGGGGATGGCGGGGGAGTATGCTTGCGCTTCAACTTATGCCGTGGAAAGTTGGCCAAAGCATTTAAAATCTAAAGCGAGCGCATTTCTGGTTTCAGGTTTCGGTATTGGTAACATCATAGCAGCCTACTTTATGCCGTCATTTGCCGAAGCGTATGGTTGGCGCGCTGCTTTTTTTGTCGGTTTGCTACCCGTTCTTTTAGTAATCTACATCCGGGCCAGGGCACCTGAATCTAAAGAGTGGGAAGAAGCCAAACTCAGTGGTCTCGGAAAGCATTCACAAAGTGCCTGGTCAGTTTTCTCTTTGTCAATGAAAGGGCTATTTAATCGAGCTCAATTTCCACTGACATTATGTGTATTTATTGTTCTGTTCTCTATCTTCGGCGCAAACTGGCCGATCTTTGGTCTACTGCCTACGTATTTGGCGGGAGAGGGCTTTGATACGGGCGTGGTCTCTAATTTAATGACGGCGGCGGCATTCGGCACTGTATTGGGAAATATCGTTTGGGGCCTGTGCGCAGATAGAATTGGTTTGAAGAAAACGTTCAGCATTGGTCTTCTCATGTCCTTTTTATTCATTTTCCCGTTATTCAGAATTCCGCAAGATAATTATTTACTGCTGGGCGCATGTTTATTCGGTTTAATGGCGACTAACGTGGGTGTTGGCGGGCTGGTTCCCAAATTCCTCTACGACTACTTTCCTCTTGAGGTTCGTGGTTTGGGTACCGGGCTGATTTACAATCTTGCTGCGACATCAGGCACATTCAATTCAATGGCGGCGACCTGGCTTGGAATAACAATGGGGCTAGGCGCTGCGCTAACGTTCATTGTTGCTTTCTGGACCGCAACAATTCTACTCATTATTGGCTTATCCATTCCGGATAGACTAAAAGCACGTCGTGAAAGGTTTCAGTCAACAAAAGAATTTTAATAGAGGATAAATGATGACGAAATACGGTGTTGTAGGTACGGGTTATTTTGGCGCTGAACTGGCGCGATTTATGTCTAAGGTTGAAGGGGCGCAAATCACTGCGATTTACGATCCGGCAAATGCGGCTCCGATAGCGAAAGAGCTGAACTGTGTCGCCACTGCAACGATGGAGGCACTTTGTACTCATCCTGATGTGGATTGCGTAATTATTGCTTCACCAAATTACTTACATAAAGCGCCGGTCATTGCGGCGGCTAAAGCGGGTAAACACGTGTTTTGTGAAAAACCTATCGCCTTAAATTACCAGGATTGTAAGGAGATGGTTGATGCCTGCAAAGAAGCTGGTGTTACCTTTATGGCGGGTCACGTTATGAACTTTTTTCACGGGGTTCGCCACGCTAAAGCGCTCATCAAAGCCGGTGAAATCGGTGAAGTTACACAAGTTCACACTAAACGTAATGGTTTTGAAGACGTGCAGGATGAGATCTCATGGAAGAAGATTCGCGCAAAGTCAGGCGGGCATCTGTACCATCACATTCACGAGCTAGATTGTACACTATTCATCATGGATGAAACCCCATCCCTGGTTTCAATGGCTGCGGGGAATGTTGCGCACAAAGGTGAAAAATTTGGTGATGAAGATGATGTTGTCCTGATCACCCTTGAGTTTGAAAGCGGTCGTTTCGCGACACTTCAGTGGGGATCATCGTTCCACTACCCTGAGCACTATGTATTAATTGAGGGCACGAGAGGTGCAATTCTCATTGATATGCAAAACACGGCTGGTTATCTAATAAAAGCGGGCAAAAAAACACACTTTCTTGTGCATGAAAGCCAGGCGGAGGATGATGATCGTCGCAACGGTAACATATCCAGTGAGATGGATGGCGCAATCGCTTATGGTAAACCCGGTAAACGTACGCCGATGTGGCTCTCATCAATTATGAAACTGGAGATGCAGTACTTGCATGATGTGATAAACGGTCTGGAGCCAGGCGAGGAGTTTGCTAAATTGCTAACGGGAGAAGCGGCGACAAATGCCATTGCTACCGCTGATGCTGCGACGCTTTCCTCAAACGAGGGGCGCAAAGTTAAACTCTCTGAAATTCTTGGCTAAAATTGAAAGCCGGATGGTAGTTTTATTGCCCGGTGGCGCTGCGCTTATGTAGACCGGATAAGGCGCCTGTGAACTGCGCCGCCATCCGGCAATGGACGGGTGACTTAATGCGAAAAAAAGCCCGTACTTTCGTACGAACTCTTTCTTTAAGATGGCGGTGAGGGGGATTGACTCGCTGCGCTCGCCCTGTGGGCGGTCTCCTCGCAGGCTCGTCGTCTGTCCAACTGGCTGCGCCAGTTGTCGAACCCCGATCGGGTGTTCTCATCCCCCCGGTAAGGTAACTTAATGCGAAATAAATATCCTCCGGCATAGCCCTGTCTCTTGATCAGGAGATCTGATCAAGAGACAGAGCCTGGCTGGGGGTTTTCCATAGACAAAAAAGCCCGTACTTTCGTACGAGCTCTTTCTTTAAGATGGCGGTGAGAGGGGATGAGTTCTCATCTTGCAGACGTAGCTGATTATCGTAACGTGACCGGACAGTGTAGTGCTGCATGGCGGTTTCCGCGCGTAGGGATACATAGGTAGTAAGTGGTCTACCCGTAGACTCAGTCAGTTATATCGCGGGAGGGGGAGTATATGGTCTGTTTTTTAAGTTGTATGATCAATGCCGGAATTATTGTTTTCTATAAAAGGTAAGCCCTCTCCATAGAGAAGCCAGTTAGAATTAACATTAAATTCAAACGACAGATGATCGATGAAAATGAGATCCGGAGCCTCTATGCCTGTGCAATAATTTAATAATATTTCAGGGTCGTATCCCTCCATTTCTTGCAGGATGAAATCTAATGCAAAAGAAGATCTGTTTTTTTCTTTGTCATCGTCATCTCGGTCAGAATGTATGGCCAGATGAAGGATCACCCACGTTAACTTAGTGCTGATATGAGATTTCCAGTTTATATATTGTTGTAACTGTATACTGCCATTCTTGTTAATGTGTTGCACAAGCAGAGAGTAAAACCCGTCGATAATTAATTGTTCTTTTGATTTATTTTTATCCATGATTAGTGCCTTATGAGAGCATTATCAGTTTCTATTGCTGATGGCTTCGTATTAACTAATACTTGATACAATTTTTTTCTGGAATGTCTATTAGATAGAAAAATATTCTAATATGCTTTATAAGCGTTATGATTCCTTTGTGTTATTGTTTGTGAATTTTATTATTACATAATGTTATTATTTTATTTTTTCTGTAATGTCTCTAATGTCTCTAATGTCTCTAATGTCTTTAATGTCTCTGTTGTCTCGATCAAATGACGCGCATGGATAACATGCAACGTGCTGTTTTAATTTATTTTTTGTTGTTTTGTTTCATTGTTGTTAAGAAAAGGTGATTTAAATCACATTTTGATAACATTGTAATTTTTTGTATGTTTTCAGCTTTGAAAATAATTTTTTAGATGATAAAACTAAGACAGAAGCCAGATGTTAATTATTTCAACGGAAAATATATTCTTAGTGAATACATTAACATATTGATAATGCGTTTTTTATTGTGCACAGACGATCTCCAGCCAGGCCGGAGGTTCCGTTCCGTGTTTTTTATGAGAATTTGAATTATTGATAAGCTGGAAATAGGATAAGTAAGGTGAAGAAAAATAGAGACAGTGCTCTGATATATACTTATCTTTTCCGTGCTTTGGGCGACTGGGCATTTCGTTTTGCAGTACCACTCTTTTTATACGCTAAAACGAATTCGGCACTGGGTACGGCTCTGGGATATATTTTAACTTTTTTACCGCAGGTTCTGTTTGCAATACCCGCAGGCGTTATGGCCGATCGCTATGATAAGAGAACGTTATTATGGCTTCTGGATTTAGTCGGTTTTGCTTCCTGCCTGATACTTGCCTTTCAGGTCCACCACCAGGCGCCAATCTCTACCATCTATACGATGATTTTTGTTATATCGTCGATTGGTACATTTTATCATGCCGTTTTTCAGGGCAGCATTCCCATCGCGATTGGCAAGCAGCGTCTCCATTGGGCAAATTCGATGGTAAATGCCGGAGACAGTTTGCTCAGTGCGCTAGGGCCTATAATTGGCGCATTGGCGGTGGTGGTACTGGGTTATGAGTTCGTCATTTATCTCAATGCGTTTAGCTATCTTGTTGCGGTCATCGTCACCCTGAGGTGTATCCATTTTGTGAGTATCCAGGTCCGTAATGTTCACGTCGGGCATATGCTAAAGGAAGGTGCTAAAGCAATAAGCAGAGATGATTTTTTAAAGTTTGGTGTTTTACTTTTCATGGCAAATAATTTTGCTATGTTTCTTTACTTAGGTGTGTTTGTTTATCATCTGAAACATAATTTTGGATTATCCGATCTTGCTGTCGGTGCCGTGTGTTCGGTCGGAGGGGCCGCGGCGATTGCCGGCAGTTTTATGGCGAAAAATATCCTTGATGAAAGAATTGGTGCGCTAAAGAAAATTTCTATTCTGGCCATATTGCTCGGTGTAGCTACGTTGTTTATGGCGATTAACCAGCCTGTTTTCTTTTCTGTAGCATGGGCGATGGTAAATTTCGTCGATGCATTGATTATGGTGACTTAC
The DNA here is from genome assembly GCF_008692785.1 of Salmonella enterica subsp. diarizonae. Classification (GTDB taxonomy): domain Bacteria; phylum Pseudomonadota; class Gammaproteobacteria; order Enterobacterales; family Enterobacteriaceae; genus Salmonella; species Salmonella diarizonae. The sequence goes on along the minus strand of NZ_VXJV01000006.1, from coordinate 30,821 downwards.
TTTACTGAACGCCAGATCCGCGTTCCCGGCGAACTACTCGGCCGGGTCGTTTCTTTTTCACGTATGGTTGCGTATGCCGCTATTCCTTTAGGGGCCGGGGTCGGGGCGCTTGCAGTGGGATATTTCTCAATACCCTCTGTTATTATCGTTTCAGGTATTTTAATGACAATTTTTGGCGCATCTTCAGTATTGTTTTGTCGGTATTATCCGGAGCATGCTTTATAGCATCTTTAATACTACTGCGTTTGTGATTCGAACAGTGATTACGCCGCACGGTCATAATAGCGGCCTGGTTATATCTATTTGATATTACCATTTTTGTCGTGACTGAAAGCTAAAAATACACATTTGCTTAAAAACAGCGGAATAATCTGTGACAACTGTAATACATTAAATTTATCGGATTAAACCTATTTAAACTGGAGGGGGTATGGGTCCAATTGATTTACAAGGTACAGGAAAAGAAGATGAATATAGCGTCGTGAAGAATAGCGAAGGTCAATTTTCTATCTGGCTCCTTGAATTACCTTTGCCGGAGGGGTGGCAGGTTTCTGGTTTTATCGGCAAGAAACAAGATTGTCTGGATTATATCAGGAAAGAATGGCGCGATATGCGGCCTTTCACATTGCAATGTGCAGAGCAACGGTTATCACCGCAGAAGAGTGAGAGAATATTGTGAGCCAACAAATAAGCCTGGAAGATATTTTTCTCTTATATAAAGACAGAATAGCGGTCGTTGATGCGGATTGTGCGATGAGCTATGGCGAGCTTGACGAACTGAGCGCTGCACTGGCCGAAACGCTGCTCCCGTATCGACATTCCGGAAATAAGGTAATCCTGGTACTTGACCGAAGCATCGAGGCGTTGGTCGCGATTAGCGCGTCTATTCGGGCAGGTATCTGTTATGTCCCGCTTGAATGGGACGGGCATGATACCCATGCCTTTGAACGCCTTCAGGGATGCGGCGATATCCCCGCGGTAGCCGTCAGCAGACATGCTCAGGCGCTGTCCGACCTCGGTATTGCGCATATTGCAATGGACAATCTTTCACGTGACCGGGGCCGCAACGTATCGCGCGATAGCTTCCCTGATATCGATGCGAATCACCTGATTTATACCATTTATACGTCAGGCTCTACCGGGATATCAAAGGGGGTGGATATTACCCGTGCCAGCATCTGGCACTACACTACCTCGCTCATCTCGCTTTTATCGATAAACGAGTCGCTCAGCTACGCCTATATGTCGAGTTTATCGGCAGATCTTGGTAATACCAGCCTTTTTTTATCACTCCTTACCGGGGGAACTCTGCATTTCATCAGTGACACCCTGCGTAGGGATGCGTGCGAGTTTCAACGTTATATGCGCGAGCAGCGTATAGATGTGGTGAAAATTACCCCTTCCCATTTTACCAGCCTGACGATGCATCACTACACCGATTTTACGCTTAAGTGGTTAATTTTCGGCGGGGAATCCTTGCAATCAGAGCGTGTCAGGACGGTGTTTCAGAAGGGGTGGGCACGGGCCGTGGCAAACCATTATGGTCCGACTGAAACCACGGTCGGTGTGGCACTTTTTCCGATGCGTAATCTGAATGACGTCCCTGACGATCTCGTGGTGCCCGTGGGTTTTCCTATTGGTCAAAGCCGTTTTGAACTGGTCGATGAAGAAGGGCAGAGGTTGGCCGGAGAGGCTGTGGGTGAATTAATGATAGGAGGCCCTGGCGTAGCGGCCGGCTATACCAACGATCCTCAACTGACCACTACGAAATTTTATCGGCTGCCACATCGAATGGCGGACGGTCCGTTTTATGCCTCGGGAGATCTCTTCAGAAGGTCGAAAACAGGAGCGTATATTTTTATCGGTCGCAAAGATCGTCAGGTAAAAATCCGCGGTTATCGCGTCGATCCTGACGCAATCGAGGCGCTGATCGCTTATGAAGATGACGTTGAATCTGCTGCAATCTTTGCCTGCGACAGCGACAGACCCGGCCATTCGCAGCTGGTAGCGTGTATCGTTCCAAAGCAACCCGCTGAGGATTCGGTATTGTCCATACAGAGCTTACTGTCGCGTATTCTTCCCGCGCACATGATGCCGGGGCGGATAGTACTGCTGTCCACAATGCCCGTCACCGACAATGGAAAAGTGGATTATAAGGCGCTGAAAGCTCAGCTATCCGTTCCCGCCCGGCACGTTGAGAATACCCTCCACGTCGCCGGGCTGGAGGGTAACGAACGGGTTGCCGCTTCCGCATGGCGTCAGTGTCTGGGGAGCCATCCTCACCGCTATGATGAAAATTTTTACGACGCTGGCGGTGATTCGATACTGGCTATCCAGCTGCTTTCCCTGCTGCAGAATGAAAACTATCCAGTTCGCGCCTCGCACTTTTACCAGGATCCCACGTTTACCCGGCTGATTCAGGCCATGGATACTGAACTTCAACCCGCCGTTTCCCCTCAGCAAGGCATCTCTGAACGATACCTGGCTCCTGTTCAACACTGGTTCTTTGAGCAGTTTCCTCAGGGGGTCGATCGCTGGTCGCAGGCTATGGTTATTGATGCGGCGCAGAAGATCAATGTTGCGGCGTTTCGCAAGGCGCTGGACGGGTTGCTGAAAGCGCACCCGATTCTGGGGACCTGCTTCATTCAGCGTACAGGAGGCTGGAGCGTAGAGGATAACGTGTGCGAAGTGGCGGACATTTTCCGTTGCCTGGAGCTGCAGGGGAGCGCCGAAGAGCTGGAAAATATGATAGAACGCGCGCATCAGGAGATTGCGATCCGTACAGGCCAGCTCTTGCGTATATGGCTACTGAAGGGGCTCGACGGTCACGATCGCCTGCTGATGGTTTGTCATCATCTGGTAATTGACGGCGTCTCGTGGCGAATTCTGATTGACGATTTGGCGCGATTATACGAATCGGCCCGGGATAATATCCAGCGCAGCGTGGCGATTGAACCGCGGCTGTACTGGTCCTGGTCTCGTCAACTGAAGACGCTGGCGGCGACTCTGCCTGCGGAGGAGGTATACCCGGAAGCAGCCGCAAACCTCGCGAAGCTGCGTAATGATTTTAGGCTGGGTCCAAACAGCGAAGGAAGCGCAAACACGCTCTGGATTGGGTTTGACGAGCGGCAGTCTCACGCGCTGTTGCGTGATATTCCCCGACAGCACTGCGTGGCGATTCAACACCTGCTATTGGCCGCGTATGTGCGCAGCGTCGCTGACGTTCTGGCATCCGGCGGCACGCATCTGTCTGTTGATATTGAAAGCCACGGGCGCCAGCTGTTCGAGGATGAGCTGGAGATGAACCGTGCGATGGGATGGTTTACTGCCGTCTATCCCCTGATAGCCGAAGTTGTGGATGGCGAACCTGTTCTTCTTACGGCCCGCCGACTGGCGAACCTGGCGGAAAAGCAAGCCGACGCTGGCGCACTATACGGTATCCGCCGCTACTTATCCGATGCTCCCCGGAAAAGCGTTAAAGGGTCTGAACTCTGTTTTAACTTTCTCGGTCATTTTGGCCTCGATTCTGATGCGTCGCTTGGCTGGTCATGGTCGAACCTCTATCCCGGAGCCGCGCGACACCCTGATGTATCTCGCGTGCATCTACTGAAGCTGACGGGACGCGTGGTGGCGAACCGGCTGACACTTGATTTGTCCTACTCCAGTAATGTCCATTCCCGTCAGACCATTACCCGTATTGGGGAGCGGTTTATTGGGCTGCTCAATGATGCCCTGCAGAAGACGGGCGTGAATGCGGTTGCGGAACAAACCTCAACCTTGTTCAGCGAGCACAACAGCACGGGTCTTCTCACGTATATTCCGTCCGCCCTCAGTGGGTTGCGTGAAACTCGACCCTCCGGTGCGCTTCGGGCGGTGCTGCTGACAGGAGCGACCGGCTTTATCGGCATCTACTTGCTAAAAATGTTGCTGGCAACCCCTGGCTGTGTCGTGCATTGCCTGGTACGTGGCGACGATCAGCGCTCTGCTCAGGAACGGTTGTGGGAACGCTTCTGCTGGTACTTCCCGCACGCCGATCGTGATGCATTGAGCGCCCGGGTGGTGGTTCATGAGGGGAGCCTGAACTCAGTCGGCTTTGGCCTTGCTCCGGCAGCGTTCACCCGGCTGGCAAGAGAAATCGATACGGTGGTCCATGCCGCTGCGGATGTGCGGCTGATGGCGCCTCTGGATGAACTTCGCCAGACCAACGTGGAGGGCACCTGCGCCATCGTCGAGTTTTGCCACATGGAACGCGCCAAGCGGCTTCATTTTGTCTCGACACTGAGCGTGGCGGGCATCGTAACGGATAAGCAAAGCTTCAGTGAAGATCATTTGCACATCGGGCAAAGCTTTATGACGCCGTATGAGCAAAGCAAATATGAGGCCGAACTTGTCGTCAGGGCATTTATCCGGGAGGGCGGGAGCGCATGCATTTACCGAACCGGCAGCGTGTCTGCAGATTCAACGGGAACCTTCCAGATCAACATTGAAAGCAACCGGTTGATGCAGTCGTTGAACACCTATGTGCTGAGCGGACTGATCCCTGACCGTGAGGAAGACCTTTTGCTCTGCCGGGTTGACGATCTTGCGCATGCGATCGTCAGGATTGTGATGAATACCTGTATCTCGGGCAGAACATTCCACATGACGCCTGATGCGGAATTTATGCATAACGACCTGGTGGAGGTGTTACAAGCCTCCGGATTCTCTGTGCAACTGGCGAGTACCGAAAAGTACTTGTCGGCGCTGCGCAAGATGGATGCAGATTTTCCTCGCGAAGCGGCTCTGGGCCAAATGTGGTCGACGCGGCCCTCGCGTAAGGTCCGCATCGATGCTGCCGTCACGCACACCTTGCTGAAACGTCTGGATGCAGAAATTCCCCCGGTGGATCGGGCCTGGTTTACTCGCTTTTTAGCTTGCTGCGTGGAGAGAGGTTTTCTCCCCGGCTCGACAAAAGTCTAATTTTCACAGCATGACATCCTGAGGCTTACATGAACAATTTTGAAAATCGTATTGCTGTCGTGACAGGCGCCAGCGCAGGGATAGGTTATAGCATTGTTAACGCGTTACTGGAGGCTGGCGTCCGGGTGGTGGGAAATGCCAGGCGCGCCCAAAGGCTTGACGATATGACTACTGGGGCTGAAAAACGCTACGGCGAACGGCGCTTCGTAGGGGTGACGGGAGATATCAACAAAGAGGAAACCCTCGTCAAATTGATGGCCGCCAGTCAGGCGGCGTTTGGTGAAACGCCAGATATCTTCGTTGTGAATGCGGGGCGCGGGCTGCCGGGCTCGTTGCTCCAGTCCGACCAGTCGTTGTGGGCATCGTTATTTGAGTTGAACTGTTTATCTGCCATGGCGCAGATGAAGTCAGCGGCACAGGTCATGGTTGAACGTGCGAAAAGACGCGCCGGGCAGCCGCTGGCGCAGGACATTATCATCCTGGGCTCCATTGTCGGACGGCATCTGTCACCCGTTAATCCCATCTATGGTGCGACCAAGTACGCGGTTAATTCCCTCGCGGAAGCGCTCAGACGTGAAGTTTGCGAACACTGGGTGCGCGTCACCCTTATCGAACCGGGAACCGTGAAATCGGAATTCCAGGAAGTGGCCGGGTACGATGCGCAGGCCTTTGCTGCATATGAGCAGCAGAGCGGCCCTTTTGTGACGGGTGACGATGTCGCTAACTTCCTCATGTTTGCTGTGAGTCAGCCACCGCATGTGCACTTTAACAATGTCGTGATCCGTCCGACACGCCAGGTTTACCCGTAACCATATGAAAATAAATAATATAGTAGATTTTCCTGCTGCGATGACGCTGGTGTCACTGTTCGAAGAGCAGGTCAGAAAAACGCCTGACGAGGTAGCCTTAGTTTCAGATGAGATGACGCTTACCTTTCAGGAGCTAAACACGCTTGCTAACCGCCTTTCTGAACCTCTCAGAGAGCATGGCGTCACTGCGGGGAGTGTGGTCGGCCTGTGTATGCAGCGCTCTGCGATGGCTATTGCAACGTTGCTGTCCATTCTGAAGTCGGGTGCGGCCTATCTGCCCATTTCGACAGAGGCACCCGCCGAACGGCGAGCGTTTATGCTGCGTGACAGCCAGGCTATTTTGGTCGTGGCCGATGACGCGCAACTGGTGCATTTTGCCACGACCGACGTGATGGTATTGTCCGGGAAAGCCCTGGCCGCAGCGGCGCAAACCGCAGTGGATACCCGTCCCGCTCATCCTGTGACGTCTTCCGATGTGGCGTGGGTTCTCTATACCTCTGGATCGACAGGGCAACCAAAAGGCGTGCTCGGTAGTCATCGCGCCTGTGTCGTAAGGCTCCAGGCTATGTGGTCGCACCAGCCCTTCATCAGGGGAGAGCGCTGTTTCCTCAATACCGCTTTCACTACGGTCGACTCCTTCTGGGAAATTTTTGGACCGCTGTGTGCAGGGCATGCACTCTGCGTGCTGAATGATGACCTGTTGCGTGATCCTTCGCGCCTGCTGCCGGAACTGGCGACGCTAAAGATACGTCGTATATGTATGGTGCCCTCCCTGTTGGCGACATGGCTGGAAATCTACCCCTCGCTTTCACGTGTCGTCCCGGCGTTGCAGCTTTGGGTAGTGAGCGGAGAGGCGTTAACCGTTTCGCTATGCGAACGCTTTCGGATAGCGATGCCTGAGGCGCATCTGATTAATCAGTATGGCCTGACGGAGAGCTGTGCGGACATCACGACCTTTGATACCTGGGGCTGGACAGCTCCCCCGGACTATGGAAGCCACTATGTGCCTGTCGGCAAGCCGTTTGAGGGGACATCGATGGTGGTAGTGGATGCGGGACAGCAACCGCTCCCGGATGGACAGGCTGGCGAGCTATGCATAGCGGGACTCTCGCTGTGTAATGGTTATCTGAATCGCCCGGATCAGGAAGGGCAGCGATTTGTCTCCCTGAATATTGAGGGTGAGAACGTGCGGGTCCTGAGGACCGGCGATAAAGTCATCAGGCTGGCGAGCGGCGATCTGATTCATCTTGGGCGGATCGACAGCCAGATAAAACTACGTGGTTACCGTATTGAGCCAGGGGAAGTTGAAAACCTGCTGTGTGACCATCCGTCTGTGAAACAAGCGGCTATCGTTTTCGATGCTGACCAGCAGCGTCTTGTCGCTTTCCTCGCCGTGCGTGAGGGGACGTATGATGCTGAAGATGCGCTGATCGACTCATTGCGTCGCTACGCTGAGACAACGCTGCTGCCATATATGCGTCCGACCACCTATGTTCTCAACGACGTCCTTCCCACAACGGCGACCGGGAAGATTAACCGTCAGGCATTGCGCATTCCGGATGAGAATAAGCCTCCTCTTACGGCCTATGTTGAACCGCAGCAGGGTATCGAGCTAGATATTGCCCAGGCTATGGCTGAGGTACTGGGACTACAGCGTATCGGCGCGACTGATAACTTTCTTTATCTGGGCGGAAATTCGTTGCAGGCGATGAAAGTGATGGCCCTGTTGCGTACCCGAGTCACCGTGGACATCGTACCTTCCCTGTTTTTCCCTGACCCGACGCCGCGGGCTATCGCAAGGGCGCTGGCGGATGCCGGTGCCAGCCGCGCTGAGACAGAATTGCGGCCAGTGCAGCATGGACGTTACTGCCGGGCTTCATTTACCCAGGAAAGGCTCTGGGTTCTCGACCGTCTGGGGGGTAGCAAAGCGGCATATACGATAGTCTGGCACCTGCAAATGCAGGGCGAGGTTAATATCCCTGCATTGAACGCAGCGCTGAACGTGATCGTTGCCCGACATGACTCCCTGCGGACCCGGTTTCAGGAACGTGACGGTGAGTGTCTGCAGGAGATTATGCCTGCTGAAACCTTGTCTCTTGACGTTGAGTCTCTGACCACAGGTGAATGCGAACAGCGTTTAAACCAGCTCGCTAACCGGGAATTTGATTTAACGCGCGGGCCGCTATACCGCTTTGAACTGCTGCAATCCGGCGACAGAAACTTTTCGTTAGCCATAGTACTTCATCATATCGTCTGTGACGGCTGGTCTGTCGACGTCCTGGCGCGCGAGCTGTGCGAGCTCTACACCGCCAGGGAGGAAGAGCGTGAAGCTATCCTGCCGGAACTGCCTGTTCAGTTTGCCGACTTTGCGCTGTGGCAGAGGCAGATGCTGGATAAGCCGGAAGCGGCGCGGCGCCTGGCGTACTGGAAAAACAAACTTCAGGGCGCACCGGCCGGGCTGGAGCTGCCGACAGATCGCCCCAGACCGGCAGTGGCAAGCTATCGCGGGGCACATGTGCCGGTCACGCTTGCTCCCGAAACGGTTGAAGCGCTGCGAGCCCTGGCGCAGCGCCAGGGGGTGACCCTTTATATGGTGCTGCTGGCGGCATTTCAGGTGGTGCTGTCGCGCTGGAGCGGTCAGGACGATGTCGTGGTCGGCTCGCCCGTCGCGGGGCGTATGCTGGCGGAAACGGAACCGATGATTGGCTTTTTCGCTAACACGCTGGCGTTGCGCGGAGATTTGTCCGGCAACCCGTCGTTTGAGACGCTGCTGCACCGGACGCGGCAGACCGCGCTGGAAGCTTACGAGAACCAGGACGTCCCCTTTGAACGGATCGTGGAGGCGCTACAGCCGGTGCGAGATCTTTCACGGCAGGCCATTTTTCAGGTGATGCTGGCCTTGCATCCGCAGTTCAGCGATCTACAGATGCCGGGGATATCCCTGCGCGCCGAAGAGAGGCTACCAGAAAGCGCAAAGTTCGATCTTGCGCTTGAGCTAACGGAGACCCGTGATGGGCTTTCAGGTCAGCTAGAGTATGCCCTCGATCTCTGGGACAAGGAAAGCGCAGAACAGATTGTCCAGTGCTTATCAACGTTGCTGCAATCTCTGCCCGACACCGTTGAATGCCCTCTATCGCAGCAGCCGCTGCTGACGGCTGCCGGGCAATATCAGTTGCTTACCGAATGGAACAACACGGCGGAAGATTACCCCCACGATCAATGCATCGCGTCGTTGTTTGAGGCTCAGGCAGAGCAAACGCCCGATGCGCTCGCCGTCTATTTTGATGGCGAGGAGATCGACTATCGTGAACTGGACCGTCGGGCGGAGCAGGTGGCTTCCCGCCTCGTGCACGCGGGGATTGGCCCGGATTGCGTGGTCGGGCTGTTTGTGGAGCGCTCCATTGAGATGATTTCCGGGCTGCTGGGGATCCTGAAGTCTGGAGCTGCCTACCTGCCGCTGGATACGGATTATCCGCCAGACCGGATCGCTTATATGCTGGAGGATGCGCAGGTTCCCGTTGTGTTGACCCAGCGCCGTCTCCTGGCGAGGCTGCCGGAGACGTCTGCCTGCTGCATGTTCATTGATGACGAAACTTCAGAGACGGCGCTCCCGCCCCGGAAAGCGCGCAACATCAATGCTCATCATCTCGCGTACGTCATTTATACATCAGGTTCTACGGGGCGTCCTAAAGGGGTGATGATTAGCCACTTCAGCATCCTGAATCACCTGAGCTGGATGCAAAGAACGCACCGGCTGACCCCCGACGACCGCGTGCTCCAGAATGCGCCTGTTAGTTTTGATGTCTCTGTCTGGCAGCTCTTTTGGCCGCTACTCAATGGTGCGGGGCTGGTAGTGACCAGCCCCGAAGGGCATCGCGACCTGAGCTATCTGTCCAGTTTAATTGAGTCGTCCCGGGTCACGGTTATGCATATGGTGCCATCGATGCTTCAGGCTCTGGTGGACATTGTGTCGCCGCATACCCTGCGTCGGGTCCGCGATTTTATTGTCGGTGGTGAGGCGTTGCCCCCGTCACTGCTACAGGATTTTTCCCAACGTTTTGACTGCAGACTACATAACCAATACGGTCCAACGGAAACCTCTGTAGAGGTAAGCTGGCATCAGTGCTCTGCCGATGAAGATCGTCTGGTCGTGCCGATTGGTGCTCCGCTAAGCAATACCCGACTGTACGTGCTGGACAGGTATTTCAATTTATGCCCGGTTGGGGTGCCCGGTGAATTGTATATCGCCGGAGCGGGGCTGGCTCGTGGTTACCTCAACCGACCAGACATCACCGCTGAACGCTTCCTCCCGGATCCTTTCAGTGACGGGCAGAGAATGTATCGCACTGGCGATCTTGCCCGATGGACAGCCAGAGGCGTGCTCGAATATCTTGGCCGAATCGATCACCAGGTTAAAATACGCGGCTTCCGGGTAGAAACGGGCGAAATTGATACCTGCTTGCTGGCGCACCCCGGTATCCACCAGGCGATTGTCGTTCCCTGGTCCAGTGAGCAAAAGCCGCTGCAGCTTGTTGCTTACCTTGTGCTGAAGGATCCGGCATTGCAGACTGCCGAGGTGCAGGTATATCTGCGCCGGTTCCTGCCAGAACATATGATTCCGGCGGCTTTCGTGACGCTGGGCGCACTGCCGTTAACCCCAAACAGCAAGGTTGATCGTAATGCATTACCACCGCCAACTTTCGTGACGCGTCAGCGCCAAGCCGTGCCGCCGCGGACTTCAGAAGAGTTTGCGCTCTGCGAAATCTGGGGCCTGTTGCTAAATTGTCCTGAGGTCGGGATTGAGGACGATTTCTTCGCGCTAGGTGGACACTCCCTGCTTGCCATGCGCATGGTGGCAATGGTACGTGCGCGTCTCGGAGCCGAGCTGCCGCTGCGTGAGATTTTTGATGCGCCAGTAATTGTGCAACTGGCATCACGGCTGGCGCATTATCAGGCCCGGGAGGAGGGCTCTTCTCCGATTGGCATTACGCCACGGGACGGCAATCAGCCGCTGAGACTGTCATTTTCTCAGGAGCGTCTTTGGTTCCTCGACCGTCTGGTTGAGGCCGGGGTGGCCTATAATGTACCTTGGTCGCTCGAGATGCGCGGCGAGCTACAGACCGCCGCGCTGGAGTGGGCAATTAATCAGGTGATTTGCCGCCACGAAAGTTTACGTACAGTATTCCGTAACAGCAACGGCACGGCCGTTCAAACGATCGTGCCAGCCGAGAATGAGTCCCTTGTGTCGCAATCTGTCCCGGAATATGCGCTCGATAATGTCTTGCAGACGGTAGCTGAGTATAAGTTTGAACTGCAAACCGGCCCGCTGTATCGCTTCCGGCTTTACCGGCTATCTGCTGAACGGCATGTGCTCGCCTTTGTCGCCCACCACATTATTTGCGACGGCTGGTCTGTCGACGTCCTGGCGCGCGAGCTGTGCGAGCTCTACACCGCCAGGGTGGAAGAGCGTGAAGCTATCCTGCCGGAACTGCCTGTTCAGTTTGCCGACTTTGCGCTGTGGCAGAGGCAGATGCTGGATAAGCCGGAAGCGGCGCGGCGCCTGGCGTACTGGAAAAACAAACTTCAGGGCGCACCGGCCGGGCTGGAGCTGCCGACAGATCGCCCCAGACCGGCAGTGGCAAGCTATCGCGGGGCACATGTGCCGGTCACGCTTGCTCCCGAAACGGTTGAAGCGCTGCGAGCCCTGGCGCAGCGCCAGGGGGTGACCCTTTATATGGTGCTGCTGGCGGCATTTCAGGTGGTGCTGTCGCGCTGGAGCGGTCAGGACGATGTCGTGGTCGGCTCGCCCGTCGCGGGGCGTATGCTGGCGGAAACGGAACCGATGATTGGTTTTTTCGCCAACACGCTGGCGTTGCGCGGAGATCTGTCCGGCGACCCGTCGTTTGAGACGCTGCTGCACCGGACGCGGCAGACCGCGCTTGAAGCTTACGAGAACCAGGACGTCCCCTTTGAGCGGATCGTGGAGGCGCTACAGCCGGTACGCGATCTTTCACGGCAGGCGATTTTTCAGGTGATGTTTGGCCTCTACTCGCCCGACCATCAGCTGCAGATGACAGGCCTGGAACTGGAGGGGCGCGAAGGTCGTACCCACAGTGCGAAAATCGACCTTAACCTTGAGCTGACCGAAACGGCTAATGAGGTATCTGGCCACATTGAGTACCTCACCGGCTTATGGGACGAGGAGACAATGTTACGTTTCAGCAGCCACCTGCTGAACGTTCTGCGAGACGTGGCGGTGGATAGCACGCGCCGCCTTTCTGGGGTGGATATGCTGGGGGAGCAGCAACGCTATCAACTGCTGACATCCTTCAATGCGACGCGTGCGGGTTATCCGACCGGGTATTTGTTGCATCACTTGTTTGAGCGTAATGCGCAGGAAAATCCACAGCGTCTTGCGCTGGTATTCAGACAGCAATCGTACACCTACGGCGAGCTTAACCGTCGGGCGAATCGGCTGGCAAATCATCTGATTCATTCCGGTATTGGCCCGGACGATCGCGTAGCGCTCCTGCTGGAGCGAACCCCCGCGATGCTGGTGGCACTTCTGGGCGTCCTGAAAGCAGGCGCGGCCTACGTTCCCCTTGATACTGGTTATCCGGAGGAGCGGGTCGAATACATGCTGCGACACTGCCAGCCGAAGCTCTTACTGGGCGGTGAAGATGATGTGGCCCCCTATGGCAGCACCGGCATACCTTGCCTCGTTCTGGATGATGAAGGCCATAGCCCGCTGGTCTCTGGCGTTTCAGACTGCGATCCCGAACCTGTGCTGGTGGGGCTGACGCCCGAGAACCTTGCCTACATTATCTATACCTCAGGATCGACCGGACGCCCGAAAGGCGTGATGCTGCCCCACGGTGCAGTCATCAACTTCCTGTATGCAATGCGCGACCGTCTGGGCTTTACGGCGAATGATGGCATGCTTGCCGTGACGACGCCGTCATTTGATATCGCGGTGCTGGAGCTCTATTTACCGCTCATCACCGGAGGTCGAATTGTCTTAACCAGTCGTAAAGAGATGCGCGATGGTGCCGCTCTTGCCCGGCTCGTGGCCCATCGAGACGTTACTTTCATGCAGGCAACGCCGTCGACATGGCGAATGATGCTGGAAGCTGGCTGGCAGGGTAGTCCACAGCTCACAGCGCTGTGTGGTGGAGAGGCGCTCGATCGGGAGTTATGCAATCGACTGGTTTGCGCCACGCGTCGTTTCTGGAACATGTATGGCCCGACGGAGACGACGGTCTGGTCAACCTGTCAGCGTATTGAGGATGTCGACACGCCGATCTCGATTGGTACTCCTGTCGCAGAAACCACCGTGAGGATCCTTAACGGTCAAGGATTGTTGCAGCCCGTTGGCGTGGCTGGTGAACTGTACATCGGCGGGGCCGGGCTGGCGCGCGGCTATCTCTGGCAACCGGAGTTAACTGCTGAACGTTTCATCCCCGATAGGTACTCGGAGGAACCGGGAATGAGGCTGTATCGTACCGGAGATCTGGCCCGTTGGCGCAGAGACGGGACCATTGAATATCTGGGACGTAACGATCATCAGGTGAAGCTGCGGGGATTCCGTATTGAACTCGGGGAAATTGAAGCGTGTTTACAGGCGCATCCTGCCGTTCGCGAGTGCATTGTTATGGTCCGTGAGGATCGCACAGGCGAAAAACGGCTTGTTGCTTATATTGTGGCTAACGCGGATTTGGGGACATCCCCGGTTGCAGTGCTGCGCGCTCACGCTTCGCAAACGTTGCCCGAGTTTATGGTACCTACGGCAATAGTCACCCTACCGGCTTTCCCACTTACGCCAAACGGAAAAGTCGATCGTAATGCGATGCCTGAACCGGATCTGACGTCACTGGCCACTCGGGAGTATGCCGCGCCGAAGGGCCACGTGGAAATGGCGTTGGCGGAGATCTGGCAGCAACTGCTGGGGGTTTCTAGGGTGGGGCGTACCGATCACTTCTTTGAGCTGGGGGGACATTCTCTGCTTGCTCTGAGGCTCATAGAAGGCATCAACGCTACGCTGGGCGTTGAGTTTGCATTACGGGATCTCTTTGCCAATCCCGTTCTGTCTCAGATGGCGAAACAGCTGACCGCCCAGGATAAGAAGGACGTGGCAACGTCGGACAGGCCGAATCTGGTTCATCTGCGTCGCGGTCGTTCACCCGTTAAGCTCGTCTGTATTCATCCCGGCGGAGGCGGGGGAATTGGGGAAGCTTACGCTCCGTTGATTGGCGCGTTGAGTAAGGAGATGGACGTGACAGGCATCAGCGCCGTCGATCTCGATACGTTGACTAGACCGGAGGCTAGCGTTCCTGAAATCGCTGCAAATTATCTTCACCAGCTGTCTGACATTATTCAGACGCCGTGGATCCTTGTGGGGTGGTCAGCTGGAGGGCTCATTGCGTATGAGATGACGCGACTGGCAATGAAAAACGGTTGTATACCACTGGGGACGCTGCTTATTGACAGCTATCCACATACCCGTGACACGATGCCTGATGAACGCGAAGTTCGAGTGGAATTTTACGAATTTCTTCAGCGGATTGGCTGGCTGACGCCGCAGACGGGTGGGGGAAATAATGATGCACTTTCGTCGACGGAAAGCGCCTTGTTCGAAGCAATTCTCGGCAGGATGCAATCCAGCGGTGAAGAGCGGGTCAATATTACAAGAAATGAGCTGGAATATATTTACCAGGTCTTCTCAACATTGCAGGAGGCTTATTATAAATACCAGATCCCAGATTACGACGGGAATATAGATCTGTTTATTGCCAGAGATTCAGACACGGATCCCGGTGAGTTTTGGGCCAACAGGGTGAGGGCTGGATTAACAATTACGCCAGTGAATGGCACTCACTACAGCATGTTGTTCCAGGAAAATGTTACGCCGATAGCTCTGCGTATTCAGCAGCTCTGTGTGAACTACGACGCTCTCACGCAGTTTGATGAGTCATTTTAGAAAAAAAGGACTGTTATGAATAAGCAACAGAAAATTCGCAGTTTTGCGGATTTAGAATATATCACGGGGCGCTGCAAGCGAATTTTGACCCTGCTTAGCGGTGGGTTAGACAGCAGCTACGTGCTCAGCGAATTAGCAAAATACGAGCACTGTGAGATCATAGCCCTCACTATCGATATGGGGGAAGGGGTCGAACGTGAAGACCTGGCGAATATCGCCGGACACTTTGGCGCGCGGTCTATTGTCATTGATGGGCGCGAAATCTTTGCCCGGGAGGCGGTATTGCCAGCCTTGCGCTGTAATGCGCAATACATGGGGCTGTACCCGATCAGTGCCTCTTTGTCCCGGCCGCTGATTTGCCGCATCGCTATTGAGGTCGCGGCGCAGCATGGATGCGATGCCATCATTCATACAGCCAACCAGTCACAAAACAGCCTGCGCCGCCTGAACGGCGCGCTCCGCCAACTGGGTTTTGACGGTTTTTACGGTAGCCCGTACGAATATTCAGCATTGACTCGTCAGGAAAAGCTTGAGGCATTGCAACGCTGTGGCCTGAGTATGTTTGAAGCGCGTGGTACGAGCGGGGATGCCAATCTTTGGTGTCGGGAGTTTGAGTCCGGCTGGCTGGACAATCCGGAAGATTTTCGGGTTCCGGCTGAACTGTTTACCTGGACGGCGCAGCCTGTGGGGGAACGAGGGCCAGCCCGAATAGCGGTTCGCTTTGAAGAGGGCGTTCCCGTCTCTGTTGACGGGGTCCGGCTCCCGTTGGTCGAGTTGATTGCTGAGCTGAATCATCGCGTTGGTGCCTACGGAATCGGACGATACTGTGGCCTGGAACATCTGGATGACGGTGAAAAGGTGCTTGAGGTTCGTGAGGCGCCCGCAGCCTGTTTGCTGATGAATGCCTGTCGCCACCTTGAGATGGCGACATTAGATCCTGAGCTCTTACGCGAAAAAATATCGCTCGAGCAGGTATGGGTGAGAGAAGCCATCGAAGGTCGCTGGTTCTCAGGGTTAAAAATGTCAGTAGAACAGTTTATCAACCAGTATAAAGAAAAAATCACTGGCGACGTGGAATATATTCTACGGGAAGGCGTAGCTGATGCGTGTTCAATACGTGCGCAGCAGCCGCTTTATTTAACTGAACGGGATGAATGGGAAAAGGAAATAGCGGCTATTCGTGGAGCGCGCACGCTAAAAGAGCTGGAAGAGGTTAGCTCTGTTTATCCCCATTCACTGGTTAATCAAAAATAACTCAAACGGATTAATAAAAATGAATATGACTGATGAAGTGAATATCGCTAAATACACGGATATGGCATCTGACCTTACCGACAAATTCTATATTACGGGAAATGTTGATGAAGCCTTTTCTAATACCATCACCCGCACGACGGCGTGGAGAAACTTTGCAAAAAGCTGGTTTGATTTGCAGCAGGACGGGTACATGGCGGACGGGGGGACTTATCGCAGCCGGCGCTACGCCGAGTTTCTCGTCGATCCGGCCCGCCAGAGCGTGGAGGTGCAGCCGCAGGTGCCCTACAGGCAGTCAAAGGCCCTGAATTACCTGAACGGCGATGTTGATCGGCATTACCTGTCCATTGCGCCAGAGACGATTAGCAATGAGGCATTCTGTCATATTTTGCTGGAGTGCGCCCGGATACTGGCGGTAAAGCACCCGGAAACCCTCTGGCGTGCGCGAATATTCCAGAATCGTATTTCTGCCCAGCGTCGTGAACCGGGTTCACCTACGCCAGAGGGTATTCACCGTGACGGTGCAGATTATGTTCTTACCATTCTGAGCGACAGGCAGTCCGTTGTTGGCGGGGAGAGTTCCATGTATAGCGCTGATGGTCACACGCGGTTAAGTTCAATGCTGATGCGCGATCCGGGGGACTTTATCCTTTTAGACGATCGGCAGACCATGCACGGCGTCACGAATATTGAGTGCGAAAAGCAAGCTGACACGGGGTATCGCGATGTCATGGTTGTAATGTACACCGCAGAGTAATATGCGAGAGCGGTCGACAGCCAGTTGCTGTCGGCCGTTCCTGATGCTGTGTGTTTTTTATCGTATGACTGGTCACGGTGACCTGGTAAAACACTCAAGGAATATGATTAATGGAGCCTGTATGATAGATATGCAAGAATTGAGTGCCAGAATGGATGAAATGAAGCGTAACGTGGTTTCCCGTGGTATTCAATGCAATGTGGATGAGATCGTCCTGGCGTATTCGAAATACAAAGCGTGCACGCAGAAACTGGACTCGCTGCGTGCCAGCATGAATCAATTATCCCGTAAAATCGGAACAGACGGCTCTCTGGATCGCGAGGCTATTCAGCAGGCGAGTGCACTTAAAAGATCGATAGTGGATCTTGAGCCTCAGGAGAAGATGTATCGGGAGAGTTTCCAGACGGCGATGCTGACTCTACCTAACTGGATCCCCTCAGACACGCCTCAAGGGTTAAGTGATAATGAGAACGTCGAAATCAAACGTTGGGGGGCGCTGCCAGCAATAGACAATGCCCGGGATCATCTTGAGATCGGGCAGCGGTTAGATCTCATTGATTTCGAGTCAGGAACGAAGGTTGCGGGGAAAAAATTCTATTTCTTAAAAAATGAAGCCGTCATGCTGGATTTGGCCCTGCAAGCCTTTGCTCTAAAGATTGTGCAGAAACACGGTTTCATTCCGCTACAAACCCCTGATTTAGCAAAGAATTCAATTCTGGAAGGGATCGGTTTTTCACCCAGAGGCAATGAAAGCAACATTTATCGGGTTGAGAGTACGGATTTGAGTCTTATTGCCACTGCGGAAATTACTGTAGGGGGGATGCACTCTGATGAAACATTAGCACTGGATAAGCTGCCGTTAAAATATGTTGCCCTGAGCCACTGTTTCCGCACTGAGGCTGGTGCATCGGGGAGGACATCTAAGGGACTGTATCGCGTACACCAGTTCAACAAAGTTGAAATGTTTGTCTTTTGCGCGCCCGAGGATAGCCAGCGTTTGCATGAAGAGATCCTGCAAATTGAAGAAGAGATTTATCAGTTACTCAATCTGCCTTATCGTGTGTTGCGAATCTGCGCTGGAGATCTTGGCGCTCCGGCGTCTAAGAAATATGACATTGAAGCCTGGATGCCTGGCAAAGACGGTGGAGAATATGGCGAGGTCACTTCAGCGAGCAACTGCACTGATTTCCAGGCACGTCGTTTAGGGATTCGATATCAAAATAATGATAAATCGCTGCGGGGATATGTTCATACGCTTAATGGCACTGCTATCGCGACCAGTCGTGTTATATTAGCCATCCTGGAAAACTATCAACAGCCGGATGGTAGTGTGGCCATCCCTCAAGTTCTTCAGGATTATATGGGCCTGGATAGTATTAAACCAAGGTAAACTCTTTATGTTATTGAGGGAGGGCGTATTTGGCCCTTTCTTCATGTTTATAATATTTAAAGAATGATGGTTTATATTTATATAGGTCTGATTGCCGTTATTGAAATAGTACGTGGATAGTAAAGAGTGTAATTATTTGATGTTTTTTGGGAGGCGAGCATGTTTACGAAACAATTTACAAAGTATAGTAGGGGATTTGTACATACCTTACAATGCGGGTTTGTTACTGCTCATCCGGAGGTGAAATACTGCATCGTTGATTTCGATCCTGAACATTATAACGATCGGTTATTTGACAGTTTAGCTATACAGCTACCATTAGCACTGAAGCAATCTTGTATCAAACGAAAGGCTGAATATCTTGCAGTAAGGTATGCGGCTAAAGGCATTCTATCTATGGCTGGCTGCAAACATATTCCTGGAACAGCTATGGATAGAAGTCCAGTCTGGCCAGTTGGTTGGTGTGGCAGTTTGTCACATTCGAATAATTCTGCTATCGCACTTATAGCATCTGAAGCTATAGGCGTTATGCCGGGTGTAGATTTGGAATTTTTAAGAAAAAATGAAATATTAGGAGTAGCGGGTTTATTAGCCAGAGATGAGGAGCTTGCTTTAATAAAACACACTAATATAGATTATGAGAATGGTCTGTACTTATTGTTTTCAATTAAAGAGAGTTTATTTAAGTCACTTTATCCTGAACTGGGTGAGAGGAAGGCGGGGTTTAAAGATGTTCGTGTTATTGGTATTGATACAATAAGTGGGGATGTTACCCTTGAATTAACGAAAACGTTATCATTATATTATGTTGAGGGTTTTCAAATAACTGGTAAATATATCATTGATACTAATATGATAATCACGCTGGTGCTATGAATTCATAACTCAAAATATAAAGTAATATTTTCAGACTGCTGACAAAGTGCATTTTGTGAGTTTCGCCCGGCGGCACTACGCTTACACGGGACGACAATGAAACGTGCAACATATTGATATTTTTGCGCAATGTAGGCCGGGTAAGCACAGCGCCAACCGGCAAGAAAGACAGGTCAATTGTTTATGAAAGGGTTTGTCATTAATCTCAGCGCATGTTAATTAATAACATGTGCTCGTAATATGGCGGTGAGGAGGGGATTGACTCGCTTCGCTCGCCCGGCGGGCGGCCTGTTCGCTGCGCGTATAGTCTGTCCAACTGGCTGTCGCCAGTTGTCGTGATCTTACCCAGCAATAGTGGACACGCGACTAAGTGAGTAAACTCTCAAGTAAGAGGTGACTCACATGACAAAACCAGCATCAACCACCAAAAAGCCACGCAAGCAACATACGCCTGAATTTCGCGACGAAGCCCTGAAACTGGCTGAACGTATTGGTGTGGCCGCAGCCGCCCGCGAACTTAGCCTGTATGAATCACAGCTTTATGCGTGGCGCAGCAAGCTGAAGAATGCACATTTCTCTTCCGAGCGTGAGCAGGAAATGGCGGTTGAAATTGCCCGCCTTAAGCGGCAACTGGCGGAGCAGGCTGAGGAGCTGACCATTATCCAAAAAGCCGCGACATACTTCGCGAAGCGCCTGAAATGAAGTATGTCTTCATCGAAAAACATCAGGCTGAATTCAGTATCAAAGCTATGTGCCGTGTACTTCAGGTTGCCCGCACCCGACCGGTCAGCGTATCGCTTTCTTTCTGAAGCACCTTCAGGTCAGCTTCCATCTGTGCGATACGGCGGGATACCTTTTCGGAACGACTGCCGAAGTTCATCCGGCGCAACTTGTCCAGTTGCGCCTGCAGATAGTCGATTTCGCGCTCCCGGTTGCTCAGCTTTTCCTGCAGGGCGTGGATCAACGCTTCCTGTTCAGCCAGGCGCTGTTTCAGCAGAAGGATATCGTCAGAAGGGGCGTTGTTCATAAGTCCGTATTTTACCAGGCTTATTCCCCGGGAACCAGGATAAAGAGAGCTACAGTATAGTCAGGGATGTCAACAACCGCCTGGGCTGCCGCCAGTCGATACCTTCCATCAGCATCGCCAGTTGTGCCGGAGTGAGGAACACTTTGCTATCCCGGGCTGATGGCCAGGCGAAGCGACCGCGCTCCAGCCGTTTGGTCAGCAGACACAGTCCGTCACCGGTAGACCACAGCAGTTTGACCAGGCTGCCGCTACGACCCCGGAAGATGAAGACGTGGCCGGACATGGGATCATCTTTTAGCGCAGTCTGCACCTTTGCGGCCAGGCCGTTGAAGCCGTTACGCATATCGGTGATGCCGGCAACCAGCCAGATTTTTGTGCCCGGAGGTAGCGGAATCATCGCTTCAGCTCCTGTATCAACAGAGTCAGGAGATTTTCGCTGACAGCGCCATTCAGACGGAGCGTGCCGTGCCGGAACGTCACCTCACAGCCGATATTGAGGATTTCCGGCTCCTCTGCAGACTGATCTGCCTGCACTGCCGGCGGTACGCCGGGGATATCGAGCGTCACAGGAAGTAGCAGCGGAAAGTCTGACGAAGGCAACCGTAACTTTCCCTGTCGCCACTGTTGACGCCATTTGAACAACAGATTAGCGTTGATAGCGTGTTCAAGTGCCAGTCCTGATATGGACACACCCGGTTCACAGGAGGCAGCAACAAGCTGCTGCTTAAATTCGGGAGAATAATGAGGGCAGCCCTTACGCCTGCCAGGAGTTATATTTTTCTGCATATCGGACACTTTGGTTTCCACTATTATTTGGTGGACACCACTTTGTCGAATCCATCAGATTATGACCAGACGGTTCTCGCTGTACGCTTACGCTGAAACTCAGGAAAAGACGATTTCTTTCCGTGTCATGGAAAGGATGATTGCTGTCAGTTCGCTGATAATTTCATGTTATTTTTGGTGTTATTCCCAAAAAGTAGATATCGCGGTGCCACATGGTTACAGATGTACTGTATTCTTGGTTTATTTGCTTTATTCCCCAGAAATCTCCGGCCCGGTACGATTTATAACCATAAGTTGCCTGTAAACGTGTGGATACCCCGCCATTCCATTCGTACATCCATCCTGTCCGCAATATGGTCTTATCAAATGAATTATCTTCTGTCTCTGCTCTGACGATACTGTATCCCAGACCCGCTGAAATATACTGCCGGGAATCCGGGAAATAAATCAGGGTCTCATTTAACGAATAACTGTACCCGTCAAGATAAGTTTGTTTTTTTATATTAATTTTTACCCGATTTAAAGTCCGAGTATAAACGCCACCTGGGGGTAAGCTGGAGTTGCGTTTCTGCTATAATACCCGCAGTATCTTAATAGGGCTGCAGACCATTATTTGACACACGCCCACCGCCATAATAACTTTTTTTCGTAAAAAGGGATAATCTGAATCATTGTGTTAACGTTCCTGTAACCCAGTCCCACGCCAGTGCTGCCACTGAGTTCATCATAAGAATGGTTATTCCAGTATGTTTTCCCTGATACGGTCAGTCGGGTGACACCGAAAAGATTATCCGGAAGAGAAAGGTTTTTTTCTGCCTCGCCCCAGTACAGCAGCCCCTTACCCGACTGCGGTTTTCCAGGTCTCCATTTTCCGATAGTTCGTCCGGAGGGGGGGACATTGTTAATGTTTTTTTCATTCAGATAAGTAAAACCACCACGAAATGACCAGTGATCAGTTTTCTGTATTCTGGCAATGAACCGGTCAATGAGGCCGGCCGTATCCTGAGACAACGCTTCACTGCGTAATTTTCTCAGTTGCTCTTTGACCGAAAGAATGTCTTTGTTCAGATATAATACTGTGGCCAGTTGTAACCTTGCACTGTACCAGTCAGGTCTGGCTGAAATTATCTTTCTGTAATGCCGTATTGATTCAGAATAGTTTTTCTTCCGACGTTCAAGAATGGCATCAGCCCATTCGAGAAAAAGAAGGTCGATATTCTTAAGGCATTGTTCACAATATTGCAGAGTATTCTCCACACCATCAGAATCATTGTTCACTAAATACCCGACGGATGAATCAGTGTTGAAACTGCTGTACCTTGCGCTGCACAATATCTCAGCAAAATGGACGATGCCGATCCAGAACTGGAAACCCGCAATGAGCTAGTTTATGCTGATGTATGGAGAGCGGGTACCCCAGTGATGCTGTGGCCATTTACACAGAAAATTTTACAGTCTCCCATCTGTTATTTTTACCCGCTTATTCCCTGTGTCTGAACAAAATAGAATATCTCTGGAAAGTGTTACACGAACATGTGACCCGAAGTCATCAGTGTCGGTTCATGTGGCAACTGCTTGAGCAGGTAAGGAATTTTCTGGACGCGGCTTCCCCGTCTGGTCGCCGGGCCTAAAGTGGAGCACAAATTTGAAACGTTATTTACATCTGGTTCAGCGCTTTTACTGCAGGCTCACCGTCAAGACGACCATATCCCGCCAGTTTTCTGACCACTGAGCCATTTTTTTGCTCTATCCAGGACTGATCGTTTTTCCAGTATGGTCGGGAAGCGGGAATGGCAGGCTCTTTTGAACTTTATCAACGGCCCGTATGATCAACTCAGCGTTACGTGCCGACAGCACCACACATTCAGTCCATTCGCTGGCGATATCGGTTAGCGATAGCGTCCACAAAAAGGTGCCAGAGAGATGTCGGCCACAGTGTGCCACCAGATCCATTTCCATAAATCCCGGAGAATGTCGCTCATGCTCGGTGAACATCCTGACCGGGATACTTTTACTGACACGGTTAACCGCCCGGTTACGCTTTTTACCGGCAGTGGTATGTGCTTCTTTCAACAGGCGATCGATGGACTATACACTGACTTTCAGAAACTGCTCGCGAAGTGCCGGATTCAGACTGAGATGCCCGTGTTTCTCCATCGCTGGAATAAGCTGGGGCAGTAATGCCCTGAGACGCTTACCGCACAACCGATCTGAAGCTTCCCAGAGAACGATCAGAGCCTGCTGAACAGCTGCGCCATAAACCGAGCCGGGGCTGAGCGACGCCGGTGATTACCGCTGGTGATGGCACCGTTCAGCAACCGGATTGCTGATTTACGATGGTACCCACTGATCAGTATGAACTCTTCCAGTATCCGGGTTTTCTCGGCTTTACTGGTTGCCTGATATCGCGTTTTCAGCGCCCGCAGAAGCTGACGACGGGTATCCATAGGCAACAATACATTGTTCACAGGTACACCTTTGACTGATTATTTATCACACAACCAAAGTAACAATTTTGGTGAGGCAACAGTGCGCGTTGGGTAACAAAAATGCTGAGTCAATGCGCCGGACGGGAGTTATTGTCGTCTCATAATTGTGGCATCACTCATATGGTCACAATAATATTAGCCGGTATCGTTTGATGTGGTATACATAAAGCATACCGTCATACATTTGGGTGGTAATATCCATTTTCAGATATATTTTAACTTTACTGACAGTTCCTGACAGGCTTCCAGAACCAGGGAGGAATAGTACGGAATTCTTTCCTTAGGCAACTGAACCTCAACACCACTGACACTGATTGCGGCCACAGCCTCCTGCGCCCGGTTAAAGACTGGCGCGGCAATGCAGTAAATTCCCGGTGAATCCTCCGCATTATCAAAAGCCCATCCCTGCTCACGAATATGCGCGAATTCCTGCATCAGCTCAGATTTACAGGTGATAGTGGTATCCGTATAGCGCGGCAAGGTTTCATCCGGTAACAGCGTATCAATGGTCTCCGGCGGCAGCCACGCGCACAGAGCCTTACCTACCCCAGAGCTGTGGAGTGGCAGTTTCTTGCCCACCCATGTCTTTATCCCTATTGGCTGGGCGCTTTCAAGCTTCAGGATATAAATGGGCGCAACTTCATCAAGGATCCCCAGGTGGCAAATAAGGTCTGTACTGTCCCTCAGTTTCTCCAGCACCGGCCTGGCAACCTTACTGATGTCGAACTGTTCCAGGGAACGGTTTCCCCATTCGTACAGCTTCAGTCCCAGGAAAAATCTACCTCTCTCCTGGCGTAAAAAGTGATGCTCAACCAGTGCTGTCAGTAAAGATGAAGTACTGCTTTTGGGCAGCCCCAGATCCTGCTGGATCTGACTGAAGGTGGCACCCGGGGAGTTAAAAAGATAATTGCAAATCCGGACAGTTTTATCGAGTGCAGGTACGGATGTTTTACTGGTTTGATTATTCATAGAGGAAAATGTTCTTTAATTCATAGCCATAAGTAGTGTACTCGGTCATTTATGGAGCACAGAACCGCCTTCTTCTGGTGTTATACATCATTTCCGGTTACGGGTATCCCGCTATAAATCTGACATAACTCACAGATATCAGCTCTCGTTGTAAAACCCTTTGACTACCGGAATCGAATTCTGATGTACTAATTTCAATGAGCGGAACTTAAGTTCCATATATTGAACTAGATGAGGGTAGTATGTCAACGAAATTCAGGGGTATCTTCCCTCCGGTTCCCTCCATTGTCGATGAACAGGGGGAACTGGATAAAGCAGGTATGGCCCGTATGCTTGATCATGTTATTGAAAGTGGCGCGGACGGAATGCTGATCCTGGGCAGTGGAGGCGAGTTCTCACAGTTTTCTTCCCTGCAGCGAAAAGAGATAGCGGCATTCTGCCTGCATCATGTGGACAGCAGAGTACCGGTTCTGGTGGGTATTGCCTGTACAGGGACTGCAGAGACCATTGAACTGGGCCGTCATGCGCAGGAGCACGGTGCGGATGGCGTGCTGGTTGTAAACCCGTACTATGTAAAACTCAGCGATGACGCCAGGTTCATGCATTACAAAAATATTGCTGACGCGCTCGATACGCCGGTATTTCTCTATAACTTCCCTGACCTGACAGGCCAGGATATTGGCCTGGATGTCATTACCCGGCTGGCCAGAGAAGTACCGAACATCGTGGGCATCAAGGACACGATCGATAATATCAGCCATACCCGGGAGATCATCAACCGTGTGCATACTTTTCGCCCGGACTTCATTGTCTTCAGTGGATATGACGAATATATGCTGGATACCCTGCTGCTGGGTGGCCACGGCGGCATTCCGGCCACCTTCAACTTTGCGCCGGATATCACCAGAGGTATTTATCAGGCTTTTCAGGATAACGACCTGGAGCAGGCCCGTTATTTTCAGCAGCAACTGGCCAAACTTTCTCCACTGTACGCGCTGGAGCAGCCTTTCTTTGGTGTGATAAAGACCGCCATCAGACTGTGTGGGCTTGACATATCTACCGCCGTTGTGGCGCCAGCACTGCCGCTCAGTGATGAAAAAACTGCTCAGGTGAAAGCCATTCTGGCAAGTATTCACCAGTAATCATGGGGGTCGAAAGATGAATAACAGTCCGGTACTCAAACTAAACGCAGCGGATGATGTTGTGATTGCCCGACAGGACCTTCCTGCAGGAAGCAGGCTGGAAGCTGAGGGTCTGGAAACGTGCGATCTCATTCCGGCTGGCCACAAAATTGCACTTCATGATATATCAGCCGGCAGCGTGGTAAAGCGCTATGGACAGATTATTGGCTTTGCCACTCGTGACATCCGGCAGGGTGAACATATTCATGTGCACAATCTCGGTATGGGCAATTTTGAGCGGGACTATGCCTGGGGAGCGGACAGTCGTCCTCCGGAACGGGAAGCGCATCAGGATACCTTTATGGGGATCCGCAGAGCAGACGGTCGGGTGGCAACCCGCAATTTTATCGGTGTACTCAGTTCGGTGAACTGCAGCGCGACGGTCGTCAGGGCAATTGAAGATCATTTCCGTGCCCGTGGTCTCAGTGATTTCCCGAATGTGGATGGCATTGTGGCCCTGCCACAAAGTTTTGGCTGTGCCTTCGGATCTGACAGCGAAATGATGACAGTCATGCGCCGGACGATTGCGGGCTATTCCACCCACGTAAACTTTGCCGGGATAGTGATCGTGGGACTGGGGTGCGAATCCTTTCAGATAAAGGACATGATGAATGTCCATAAACTGAGTGAAGGCGCGATGTTCCATACCCTGACCATTCAGGAAAGTGGGGGAACCCGTAATGCTATCCAAAAAGGTATCTCCCTGATCCACGACATGTTACCGGAGGCTAACCGGGTTAAACGCGAGTCGGTACCGGTTTCGGAAATCATTCTTGCCCTCGAATGTGGTGGCTCTGACAGCTACTCCGGAATCTCTGCAAATCCGGCACTCGGGTACGCAGTGGACCGGCTGGTTCGCCAGGGGGGAACCGCAATACTGTCAGAGACCTCTGAAATTTACGGCGCTGAACATCTCCTGACGCGCCGGGCCATCAGCCGGGAAGTGGGGGAAAAACTGATCCGCCGGATTAAGTGGTGGGAGGACTACTGTGAACGAACGGGGAGTGAAATGAATAACAACCCGTCAGCAGGGAACAAAGCGGGCGGTCTGACGACGGTACTGGAGAAATCACTGGGGGGTATCGCCAAAGCCGGTACGACCAGCCTGATGGAAGTCTACGAGTATGCCGAACCGGTCACTGCGAAAGGCGTTGTCTTTATGGACACCCCCGGGTACGACCCGATGGCTGTCACCGGGCAAATCGCCGGCGGGGCAAATCTTGTGTGTTTTACCACCGGCCGGGGATCAGCCTTCGGCTCTAAACCGACACCCTGTCTGAAAATTGCGACCAACAATACTCTGTGGCGCCGTCAGCAGGATGATATGGATGTGAACTGCGGCACCATTGTGGAAGGCGAGGAAACAATTGAACAGGCCGGGGAGCGAATTTATCAGAGACTTATCGAGATGGCCTCGGGTGCCCGGACGCGAAGTGAAGAACTTGGTTATGGCAGCCAGGAATTTGTCCCCTGGATAATGAACGCAATTATGTAATAACCGTTGACCTGGCATGTCAGGAAACGCAACACGAAATTTTGTAAAACACAGAGGTGAATAATGGAACGTAAACCTGTTCTGGGGATATTTCTGGGTGAAGCAGCCGGGATCGGTCCTGAGCTGATTGCTAAAGTGGTGGCTGATGGTACCGTTTATAAGTACTGCCGACCTATCCTGATTGGCGACGCACGGGTTATGGCGCTTGGTCAAAAAATTGCCGGCGTGGATTTTCAGTGGGATGTCATCAGCGATCCGTCTGATGCGGACTGGAATACCGGGAATATTCCGCTGCTGGATTTGAAAAACTTTAATCCTGAAAATCTGGTCATGGGCACCATTGATACCTGCTCCGGGCACGCAACGGGCGAGTCACTGGTGACCTGCATGTCATTACTTAAAACCGGAAAGATTGACGGTTTTGTCTTCGCCCCCCTGAATAAAGAAGCGTTCAAGAAAGGCGGCTGGGATATTGAGGACGAACATTATCTCTTCGCTGAACAACTGGGATGTCTGGACAGACCGCGTGGATTGCTGAACGTGCTCGATGACCTCTGGGTATTTCGTGTGACCGGGCACATCCCATTTAAAGATATTGCCAGCCATATTACACCTGAAAATGTCAGCCGTTCGGTTCAGTTATGCTATGACACATTACGTATGGCGACCATTGAAAACCCACGAATTGCAGTAGCAGCCCTGAATCCCCATGCCGGCGATGGCGGCACCTGTGGCAAGGAAGAGATTGACGTTCTTATCCCGGTCATTGAAAGCTTCCGCGAGAAAGGGATGGATATGTACGGCCCGGTACCGGGTGATACTGTTTTTATTCATGCGTTTAATCATGAATACGATGCGGTTGTGACCCTGTTCCATGACCAGGGGCAGATTGCCACCAAGCTCCATGCTTTTGACGTGGGGATCACGGTGGCAGCAGGATTACCGTATGCAATCACAACGCCGGAACACGGTACTGCATTTGATATTGCAGGCAAGGGCGTGGCCAAAACACTGGCAACAGAACGCGCTATTGCTGTTGCAGCCAGAATGGCGTCCACAACACATAAATAAAAATCGGTGATACTTTCTGTGAGCTGAAAAAGGAATAAAAGAAATCATCATTGAATATAAATATTAAATATATCATGCATAACTAAACACCCATTAAAAATTGAAAATTAATTAAATTCTCATTAGTTAATTTGAGGGGGCCAGCCATGTCATTCAGTGATAAATTAATAAACTCTGTTTCTTCGAGCAAGATCCAAAAGCCAACTAATATCCGATGGCGAATATTTTTCGTTCTTTTCCTTCTTGTTGTTGTCAGTATGATTGACCGTGCTTCAATATCAATAGCGATGCCGACGATTGCTAAAGACCTGGGTCTGAGTGATACCATGCAGGGGCTGATCCTGAGTGGTTTTTTCTGGACTTATGCCTGTATGCAGATCCCTGGAGGATTCCTGGCGGATAAGTTTGGCGCAAGGGTTATACTGACTTTATCTGCAGTCCTCTGGGGTATTGCAGAAGCCCTGTTAGGGCTTTGTCCAACAGGCTTTGCTTTACTTGCTGCTAACCTTTTACTCGGTGCAAGTGAAGCGCCTGTGTTTCCCTCCGGCGCCAGACTGAATGCTATCTGGTTAAACAAGAATGAAAGAGCGCGTGGGGCCACGCTAATGGACGCCGGTGGTCCGTTTGGTGCCGCAATTGGTGGAATATTAGTAGCCGAAATGATTCTGTATTTTTCATCATGGCGGATTACTTTTATTATCTGTGGTGTAGCTGCAGTTATTCTTGGACTGATAGCCTACTGGATTATTCGTGACAAACCCGAAGACTCACCTAAAGTAAATGACGGTGAACTGGAAATTATTAATCTTGATCGAACTGAAAATGAAGTTGTTGAAGAAAATAAGGAACCATTGCTAAAAATTATTCCGCTGCGTTCCTTCACAGGTATGCTTCTGGGTCGTTGTTCATGGGCAATGTGTTTCTTTGGGTTGTTAACATGGGGACCTGGATATCTGACACGAGCATTAAATCTGGATTTGAAATCCGTTGGGTTCGCTACGATGATAATTTTCTGTGCAGGGGGATGTGGTAGCCTTTGTGGTGGCTGGCTTGCGGATAAATTATCAAGCAAAGGTTTAGGTCGGGGTCGGTCCTGCAAATTATTACTGACAATCTCAGGCGTTTGTACACTCTTTGCATTTGCGGTATTACCTAGCATCCCGGATGTCAAAACATCCATTATTCTTCTGTCCTGCGCTGCATTTGTATTAATGTGGGGGAGTATGTACTGGACATTTCCTCCATTGCTGGCTCCACGCTCCCGGGTAGCAACAGTGGGTGGTATGATGAATATGGCTGGTAGCGTTGGTGGGATCTGTATTCCATTAATAGTTGGTCTTATTTTAGACCTGACAGGTTCATTTGACCCGGTACTCTACTTCTTCGCAGGTTGTGCTGTAATATTCATTATTATGACAAATATTATTGACTTACGTCATGTACGCTAGGAGATAAAGATGAATACTGAAAAATTGAAATTATATGATGGTCCGGTTATTGACGCCCATCATCATTTCTGGGACCCAATTGAAAATGACCATCCGTGGCTGAAGCCTGATGTGTTGATCCCTTTTCGATATGGTGATTATACAGCCATTAAGAAAAAGTATTACCCGGAAGATTATTTCCTGGATGTCGGGAATATTAATGTTGTGGAAACCTGCTATATGGAAACAGAATGGGACCCAACAGACCCCTGTGGTGAAAGTGATTTTATTACCTCGGTGGCCAAAAAGACGGGGTATCCGAATGCTGTTGTCGGTCAGGCCTGGTTACACCATGATGACATAGAGTCCGTATTGAAAATGCAAAGTACATACGAACTCATGCGCAGCATCAGGCATAAACCGGAGGGACCTGACAAACCTGAAGATGTAGGGCAGTACACCACCCTGATGAGTAATGAAAAATGGCGATATGGTTATTCATTACTTGCAAAATATAATCTGATGTTTGATCTACAGACTCCGTGGTGGAATTTACATGAAGCGGTTAAACTGGCCAATGATTTCCCGGATACGATGATAATCCTGAACCATACGGGACTACCCGCCCAGCGTTCTGTTGAAGGACTTGCCGGATGGCATTCATCAATGGCAGCTTTAGCCGAGTGCGAAAATGTTGTGGTGAAAGTGTCAGGTATTGGTTTAAAGGGTATCCCGTGGTCGGTGGAAAATAACCTGTGGATTATCTCTGAAGTTATATCAATGTTTGGCCCAGACAGAATCATGTTTGCAAGTAATTTCCCTGTGGATAGTCTTTGCGGTAGTTTCAGTGACATATTTCATGGATTTATGACGGTATGTGAAATGAAAGGATATTCTCATGCAGCACAACGGAAAATGTTTCATGATAACTGTAAACGAATTTACAGGACCATACCGCCACATGAGATAAAAGAAGACAATAGTTAACTACAATATAATTATACGACACATCAACGAAACCATACATACTGAGATAGTATATCGCTGGTCAGTGATGTCTTTTTCTGAATTTCGGTTATTATCAGGAACAGAGAGTACCTGAAAGCAGCTTTATGCCAGTAATCGTTGGCGACGGGCTCAATTACAGAGCATATGGATGTGAATAATTTTTGCAGCCACAGGTAAAAAAATTGGAGTGACCACGCTCCGGTAGACAGTTTCTGTCCCCACGGTGAGGCCTTTTCGAAGGCCTCTGGGCTGACGCCACCGAGGTGGCTGTGGCGTCGGGTACGGTTGTAGAACACTTCAATGTAATCGAAGATATCCGCCCGGGCTATGTCCCGGGTTTTATATA
>NZ_VXJV01000005.1 GCF_008692785.1 Salmonella enterica subsp. diarizonae | reverse complement strand
TTTAATGCTTAATAATTAAAACTAAACAGTAGTAAATATTATTTAATGCGTTTTTTTAACACTTAAAATTAACATTTTGTGCAGACAGGGCAAAGATGAATACAGAACAGTGCTGGTTGGACCAGATATATTTTCCCTTAGTTTTTTTATTGTTATAGGAATAAATCCTTAATAAGCAATAGATTACGATTCCATTACTCTTGTGTGGAAGGGGTAAATCTGAGAGGATGATGAAAGCGCGGAGAGGACTTAACTTTTTGAGTCAGAACGTACGGTCATACCCGGCGTTTTTTTCGCCATATTCCATGAAAGCGCCCGGCGTTACTTGCGGTGTATCTTACGGTGTGCTGGATATTCCTGTGTCCCAGATAGTCCTGTATGAGTCGTGTATCAATCCCTTTGTCAGCAAGGGCGTAGCCGCAGGCATGTCGCAGCATATGAGGATGTGGCGCTATCGTTAATTCGGCCAGCCGCCCTGCCTCACGGAGTATGTAAAAAAATTGTTGCCTGCTGAGCGGATGCCGCCGCAGCGACAGGAACAGCCAGTCTCCGTCAGCTCCTTTCTCAAGATACTTCCTGGCCCTGAGCCAGCTTTTCAATACGTTATACTCATCAGGAAGGAGGGGGTGACACGTTGAAAAGCCATTTTTGAGGCGCCGGATATAAAGCTGTCTCCCTGCAAGATCAATATCCGATAAGCGCAGCCCCAGCAACTCACTGGCCCGGAAGCCATGAATAAACGCCATCAGGATTAAGCAGCGGTTTCTTTCCGGGAAGGGCATTCTGTCAGTCGCTGACAGCAGTTTTTCGATCTCTTCTTGAGTAAGATATTTTCTTTTCACAAAACAAATCCATCATAACAAAATGAGTAATATACTAAAAAATCACTGATCAGATGAGTTTAATTTTCGCTAAAAAAAGTTGTTACGCGTAAACAGCTTAAAATCCATATACCTGGCAATCTGGCACGCTATCCATGACGTGATAGTAAAACAGCGAATCAATCTGGCTTCAGTCTCCTGATAAGTCATCATGACGAGGAATATAAATGCTAAAAATGAGGCTATCGTGAGGTAAATCAATCAGAAAGTGTTTATAAAGAGTCAGGTAACTTACCCGCCCCGGACATTTAATTAGATGGCGATAGCTAACAATCTCATAAAGATTTTCAAAAATTCTGCTGCTGACAACAATAAACTCGTCATACTGACTATTACAGCATCACTGAGTTATTTTTAAAATAATATATTAAGAGGGGATTTATGTAATATTGAATAAATCCCCCTTCTTAACATTAAGTGAGCGGTATACGATAAACTTTAGCAGACGGAATATAATAGCTTCAATCGTCTGGCTCTCCGGCAATAACGTGTATATTACACGCATTAAACGCGGCGCGTAGCCTGCGTGCGAACGCAAGCGCATACTCGCCGTCGCCATGAATGCACACCGTTTGCGCCGTGACAGTCGTCCACACGCCAGTAACGCTTTTCACTCTCCCGGTTTGCACCATATCCAGCGTTTGCGCCAGCGCCTGCCCTTCGTCGTGAATCAGCGCGCCAGGCTGCGTGCGCGGCACCAGGCTACCGTCGGCCTGATAGCCGCGATCGGCAAACACCTCCTGCCGCGTCGTCAGACTATAGCGCTCACCGGCTCGGATCAACTCACTGCCCGCCAGTCCAACCAGAATCAATGACGGATCATAGTCGTGTACCGCTTTCGCAATCGCCTGTGCCAGACGGGGATCTTTCGCCGCCTGGTTATAGAGCATACCGTGCGGTTTGACATGGCGCATCACGCCGCCTTGCGCCTGAGCAATCGCCCCCAGCGCGCCGATTTGGTACAGCGTCTGGGCGTATACCATTTCCGGCGGCAAAACCATCGCCGTCCGCCCAAAATTATCCCGATCCGGAAAGCTGGGATGCGCGCCGATCGCCACGCCGTTTTTCAGCGCCTCGCGCACGCAGGTCAGCATGGTTTGCGCATCGCCGGCGTGAAAACCACAGGCGATATTGGCGGAGGAGACCAGCGTTAATAATTCGCCGTCGCTGGCGCAACCTTCGCCCACGTCCGCATTTAAATCAATTTTCATGCTGAAGTCGCCAGGTAAGCTGTTCCAGATAGCGCTGACGCTCGCGACGCGCGTTGAGCGCCTCTTCCAGCGAACATTGCACAAAATGGATCGGTTGCCCTAGCGGGATTTGCGCCAGATGGTACATATCCGCCTCGATGATGCAGGCAATACGCGGATAGCCGCCGGTGGTCTGGGCATCATTCATCAGCACAATAGGTTGACCGTTGTAAGGCACCTGCACGACACCGGGCAGCAAACCGTGCGACAGCAGTTCGCGATCCGTTGTCCGCGTTAACGATTGTCCCTGCAAACGATAGCCCATGCGATTACTTTGCGGACTGAGTTGCCACGGCGAACGCCAGAACGCTTCTTGCGATGCGCGATCGAACTCACGGTATTCCGGCCCCGGCAGCGCACGAATGCGATTACCCCACAGTAACTGTTTCACGCCCTGCGGCCCGCTAAACTGCCGCGATGGTTTGCCCGTCGCCAGCCGATCGCCATCTTTTAGCAGCCGCCCTTCCAGCCCACCGAGACCGGACTTCAGATCGGTACTGCAAGAGCCCATCACCTCCGGCACAGCAATACCGCCCGCCACCGCCAGATAGCTACGCATCCCGTGAAGCGGTCGATGCAGAGTGAGACGCTGGCCCGCTTTTACCGGCAATCGCCAGCCTGTCCAGACCGGTTGATTATCCAACTGCGCCTCGCAGCCCGCGCCGGTAAGAGCGAACCAGGTCTCATTTTCAAACTCGACGACCAGTTGACCGAGAGTGATTTCCAGCGCCGGGGCATTCGCATCGTTCCCGACCAGGAGATTAGCGGTCTGAAAGGCGGGTTTATCCAGCGCGCCACAGTGGCTCAGTCCCGACTGACGAAAACCGTGACGCCCGCTATCCTGCACGGAGGTGTAAATCCCCGCGCGAATAATATTCAGCATATTCCCTCCTTTTGCGGCACAAAGCGTACGCTATCTCCAGGGCGTAGCAGAACCGGAGGCTCCCGCATCGGATCGAATAACTTCAACGGCGTGAGGCCGATCAGTTGCCAGCCTCCCGGCGTGGATAATGGATAAATACCCGTCTGTGCGCCGCCGATGCCGACAGAACCTGCCGGAACCTGCAGGCGCGGCTCCGCGCGTCTGGGCATATGGAGCGGTTCTGGTAAATTCCCAAGATAGGGAAAGCCAGGCTGAAAGCCTAAAAACCAGACGACATACTCAACGGACGCATGTAGCTCCACGACCTGCTTTTCACTCAAACCGCTGTGCCGCGCCACCGCCGCCAGATCCGGCCCGCCTGCGCCGCCATAGATCACCGGGATCTCAACCGAACGCGAGTCCGGCTCCAGCGCCTCGCTCTCTTCCCACCAGCGCTGCAGACGCTCAATCGCATCCAGCGCCAGAGTTTGCGGTTCCCGCAAGATCACGGTGATATTGTTCATCCCAGGAATCGCTTCCACCACGTTCGGCATATCGACCAGACGCTGCGTCAGACGCCAGATGCGTTTCTGGCTCGCCAGCGTAATTGGCGGTTCAAGTTCCAGGACGACCGCCGTTTCGCCTAACAGATAACAACGCGCTCGCTGCACTTTATTGCCTCTCAGTTATGCCGGGTTAGGGATATCAATAAACGTCACATCCAACTCCGTGTTTTCGTTCAGCCATTCGCTCAGGGCGCGAATACCGCCGCGTTCAGTGGCATGGTGCCCGGCGGCATAAAAATGCAGCCCCTGTTCGCGCGCGGAATGAATGGTCTGTTCAGACACCTCGCCGGTAATAAAGGCGTCAACGCCGAAGCGGGCGGCGCTATCAATAAAACTTTGTCCGCCGCCGGTACACCAGGCGACACGCTGGACATTCCCTGGCCCGGTATCGCCGCACCATAGCGGTTTACGCCCCAAACGCGCTTCAATCCATGAGGCCAGTTCCAGCCCCGGCACCGGCATTGAGAGCTCCCCCCACGGCACCAGCGGCTCAATCTCTCCTTTCACGGTAATACCCAATAGCGTCGCCAACTGCGCATTGTTGCCCAGTTCAGGGTGCGCATCCAGCGGCAGATGCCAACCGTAAAGGTTAATATCATTTGCCAGTAACGTTTTTAAGCGACGGCGTTTCATGCCGCGAATAACCGGAGACTCGCCTTTCCAGAAGTAACCATGATGAACAATGACCGCATCGGCCTGCAAACGCACCGCCTCATCGAGCAGCGCCTGACTTGCGGTCACGCCGGTAACGATTTTCTGTACCGTCTCTTTTCCTTCGACCTGTAAACCATTCGGCGCATAATCACTTATCGCCGCACTGTTCAGCTTGTCGTTAATCAGTTGTTCCAGCTCGGTGTTTTTCATCATCGCTTCCTTTAACCCACGTTCTGCTTTCCCATTACGGGTTCAGCCTCCGTTAACATAGCCTCCCGTTAGCAGTTCGTCGATAAACATTTGTTTGACACATCAAGAAACAATCACCCCCTGGTTTGGTGCAAATTACTTAGCAAAACACGATCGGTTTCATGTATATTTATGCAATCAGAACGCATATTGCAGAAGAAATCAGTTCTGTATCAAGTTGGTAACTTTAAGGAAACACGGCGATACGGCAGGCTTAATAAGTCCACAAAGAAAGGCATTATCTGAGAATGTCTATTTCTTGCCACAGCGCCTCTATCCCGGAAATACGATGAATAAACAAGCATCTCAACCCCGCGCCATTTACTACGTTGTCGCCCTGCAAATTTGGGAGTACTTCAGCTTTTATGGTATGCGCGCCCTGTTGATTCTTTATCTCACCAATCAGCTAAAATACGACGATAACCACGCCTATGAGTTATTCAGCGCTTATTGTTCGCTGGTCTACGTAACGCCGATTCTTGGCGGCTATCTGGCGGATAAGGTGCTTGGCAACCGAATGGCAGTCATGCTGGGCGCATTTTTAATGGCGGTCGGTCATTTAGTGCTGGGCGCCAGTGAGATCGCGCCGACATTTCTTTATCTGTCGCTGGCGATCATTGTCTGCGGCTACGGCCTGTTTAAATCGAATATTAGCTGCCTGCTGGGCGAACTGTACCAGCCGGAAGATCCGCGCCGCGACGGCGGGTTCTCGCTGCTTTACGCGGCGGGCAATATTGGTTCGATCGTGGCCCCTATCGCCTGCGGCTATGTGCAAGAGGAATACAGTTGGGCAATGGGCTTTGCGCTCGCCGCCATTGGTATGCTGGCGGGACTGGTGATCTTCTTGTGTGGGAATCGTCATTTCACCCACACCACCGGCGTTAATAAAGCCGTGTTGTGTGCCAGAAACTACCTGTTGCCGAACTGGGGCTGGCTGTTAATTCTGCTGGTAGCGGCGCCATTGCTGATTACCGTTCTATTCTGGAAAGAATGGTCAGTCTATGCCTTAATCGTGGCGACCGCGATCGGCCTGGGCGTGCTGACAAAAATTTATCGCCAGGCGCAAACGGCAAAACAGCGCAAAGAGCTGGGGCTGATTGTCATCCTGACCCTGTTCAGTATGCTGTTCTGGGCGTTTGCTCAGCAGGGCGGCAGTTCTATCAGCCTGTATATCGACCGCTTTGTGAACCGCGATATTCTGGGCTATTCCGTTCCCACCGCCATGTTCCAGTCGGTGAACGCCTTTGCCGTGATGCTGTGTGGGGTCGTATTGGCCTGGCTGGTTAAAGAGAGCGTAAGCGGTAATCGCACCGTGCGTATCTGGGGAAAATTCGCGCTGGGTCTCGGTCTGATGAGCGCCGGATTCTGCATTCTGACCCTGAGCGCGCGCTGGTCCGCCGCTTATGGGCACTCTTCAATGCCGCTAATGGTGCTGGGGCTGGCGGTGATGGGCTTTGCCGAGCTGTTTATCGACCCGGTCGCCATGTCGCAAATTACGCGCATTGACATCCCCGGCGTCACTGGCGTATTAACCGGAATTTATATGCTGCTGTCCGGCGCGATAGCTAACTATCTGGCAGGCGTCATCGCTGATCAGACCTCGCAAAGCGCCTTCGACGCCAGCGGCGCGGTTAATTACACCATCAACGCCTATATCGATGTTTTTGAACAGATCACCTGGGGCGCTTTAGCCTGCGTAGGCGTTGTCCTGCTGATTTGGCTGTATCAGTCCTTCAAATTCAAAAAACGCTCGCTGGCCGTCGAACCCTGACATCAAAATGCCCGGTAGTCTGCACTACCGGGCCTGCATTACGCCCCTTTTCTCGCTGCTTCATAGGCGGAAAGCGTCGCGATTCTCGCCTGTTTGTGATCCACAATGGGCCGAGGATAATCAAGCGCGACTCCCGATTTTTCTGCCCACCGCCACGGCTCGTGAATTGCTTTTCCGGGGATATCGCGTAACGCCGGTAGCCACCGACGGATAAATTCGCCGTCGCGATCGAACCTTTCCCCCTGGGTCGTGGGATTAAAAATACGAAAATAAGGCGCGGCATCAGTACCGGTTGAGGCGGCCCACTGCCAGCCGCCATTATTGGCGGCAAGATCGCCGTCAATGAGCTGCGACATGAAATAGCGCTCCCCCAACCGCCAGTCAATCAGCAGATCTTTCACCAGAAAGCTGGCGGTAATCATGCGTAAACGGTTATGCATCCAGCCCGTCGCGTTAAGCTGGCGCATCGCCGCATCGACAATGGGATAACCGGTTTCGCCTTTCTGCCATGCCTGAAAATAGTGTGAGTTCTCCTGCCACGTGACGCGTTTTGTCCAGCGGATAAACGGCTGGTGTTTGCATAATGCCGGATACCAGGTCATTAAATGACGGTAAAATTCCCGCCAGATGAGTTCATTCAACCAGATGCTTCCCGGTCCGCCATCCAGCGCCTGCGGCTGCTCCGCCAATAATCGGTGCAGGCACTGTCGCGGCGACAGGCCACCAGTCGCCAGGCTGGCGGAAAGCCGACTGGTGCCTTCAACCGCAGGGAAATCGCGCCGTGACTCATACCCGCCTGCGCCCTGCGCACAAAACTGACGTAACTGCGCGATGGCCGCGTTTTCTTCAACCGGGAAAAGCGCGGCGTCAAACGCCTGTTGCGGGTAGTTAAGCGAGACTGGCGTTAAGGGTGTAGAAAGCGCGCCGCTCACCCGGATCTTCGGGGCCGGAACGCATGGCGGAATATCCTCTTTTAGCCGTTTCAACCAGGCGTTTTTAAACGGCGTAAAAACTTTATACATTTCATGATTGCCGGTCATCACCGCGCCGGGCGCCAGAATCACGCTATCGTCAAAGCCTTCGCAGATGACCGATGGCAGCGTTTTTTCCACCGCCGCATCACGCTGACGCTCGTTAAACTCATACTGATAGTTATAAAACAGATGGCTGACGTCATGCTGTCGGCAAACGTTTTTGACCGTTTCAATACTGGCGCTAAAATCCGCCACTTCATGAAACAGCAGCGGAATCCCTTTCTCTGCAAGGGCCGTCTGTAGCGCATTGAGCTGCGCGCTGATGAATGCCGCCTGCCGCGGCGCCATATCATGGGCCTGCCACTGCGCGGGGGTGGAAATATAAAGCGCCAGCACCCGCGCGGATGCATCGCGGCAGGCGGCGGCCAGCGCAAGGTTATCCTGTAAACGCAGATCGCGCCTGAACCAGACTAAATGGGTGGGCATACAACTCCTGAAAGATGAAACGTCACGGCGAATAGCGTTAAACAGTGTAGACCCTGGCGCATAAAAAAACCGCCAGCGTGGCGGCTGACGGTTTTTCAGGCTGGTCGCGATTAATAAAAGTCGCAGGTGGCTTTTTCAGCCTGCGCCATCCATACCGGTTTATCACTGGTTTTCGACCAGACACGGTGCAGATAACTATAAAAACGCGCGCGGTCTTTCCAGAAGAGCATCACCGGCAGCGCCAGCACGCCTGCGATCACCGCGAAAGCACGACGGACAAAAATGACATGCGCCGGATAGTCTTTATAGTGTTCCATACGTTTTCCCCCTTTATACCGACGCTACCCGCCCCGGTATAGATTGAATCGGTGAATAGCACCGAAAAATTGAACCTCGTTACCTGATTAAAATAGTACCGCTTTCGGTGTAATTTTACTACTCATCCGACCACTTATTTTCTCGCTTTTCCAGCAGATTTACATTTAAAGCGTAAATTAGTTACAAAAAAGTTAAATTAATACTAATCATTAGTTAAATAATGGTCTTTGCCATTTTTATATTTTTTTTACACTCCGCCCGCCAATTTTTGCGAAATCTTTGCAGCCAAAAAATTACCTTTCTCAGGAGTAAAACAATGCCACTGGAGGTGCTCTGTGAGTGCAGGCGTGATAACCGGCATCGTGCTGGTTTTCTTACTTTTGGGTTATCTGGTCTATGCCCTGATTAATGCGGAGGCGTTCTGATGGCCGCGCAAGGATTTTTACTGATCGCCAGTTTTTTACTGATTTTATTTGTACTGGCGAAACCGTTGGGTTCGGGCCTGGCAAGGCTCATCGCCGCCGTTCCGTTGCCGGGCGTGGCTGGCGTTGAGCGTGTCCTCTGGCGGACTCTTGGCATTACCGACCACGAAATGAACTGGCGTCAGTATTTACTGGCGTTACTGACGCTCAATCTGCTGGGACTGGGCATCCTGTTTTGCCTGCTATTCTGGCAGGAGTGGCTACCCTTAAATCCGCAGCGGCTACCGGGGCTGTCCTGGGATCTGGCGCTGAATACCGCCGTCAGCTTTGTCACCAATACCAACTGGCAAGCCTACAGCGGCGAAAGCACGCTGAGCTACTTTAGCCAGATGGCGGGGCTAACGGTGCAAAACTTCCTGTCGGCGGCGACCGGGATTGCGGTGGTTTTTGCGCTTATCCGCGCCTTTACGCGCCAGAATATGCACACGCTGGGTAATGCCTGGCAAGATCTGGTACGTATTACGCTATGGATATTATTTCCTGTCGCGTTAATTATCGCGCTGTTTTTTATTCAACAAGGCGTACTGCAAAACCTGTCGGCTTATCAGCCCATTACCACCCTTGAAGGCGCTAAACAGCTCTTGCCGATGGGGCCGGTTGCTTCGCAGGAGGCGATCAAAATGCTTGGCACCAACGGCGGCGGTTTCTTTAACGCCAACTCTTCGCATCCGTTCGAAAACCCCACCGCGCTTACTAATCTGGCGCAGATGCTGGCGATATTTTTGATTCCAGCCGCGCTCTGTTTCGCCTTTGGCGAAGCGGCGGGCGATCGCCGTCAGGGACGCGCACTACTGTGGGCAATGTCATTCATTTTTGTTG
This sequence comes from Salmonella enterica subsp. diarizonae, assembly GCF_008692785.1. Taxonomy (GTDB): domain Bacteria; phylum Pseudomonadota; class Gammaproteobacteria; order Enterobacterales; family Enterobacteriaceae; genus Salmonella; species Salmonella diarizonae. The sequence goes on along the minus strand of NZ_VXJV01000005.1, from coordinate 410,137 downwards.
TCTGCGTAGCGGTAGTGATGTGGGCGGAAGTTCAGGGAAATCCACATCTGTTGGCGGCAGGCGCGGACAGTAGCGTCAACATGGAAGGTAAAGAAACCCGCTTTGGCGTGCTGGCCAGCAGCATGTTTGCCGTCGTCACTACCGCGGCATCCTGCGGGGCGGTAAATGCCATGCACGACTCGTTTACCGCACTGGGCGGTATGGTGCCGATGTGGCTGATGCAAATTGGCGAAGTGGTCTTCGGCGGCGTCGGTTCAGGTCTGTACGGCATGTTGCTGTTTGTCCTGCTGGCGGTGTTCATCGCTGGGCTGATGATCGGCCGCACGCCGGAGTATCTGGGGAAAAAAATCGACGTGCGCGAAATGAAGATGACCGCGCTGGCGATTCTGGTCACGCCGATGCTGGTCTTGTTGGGTTCGGCGCTGGCAATGATGACGGATGCCGGGCGCAGCGCAATGCTAAACCCTGGCCCGCACGGTTTTAGCGAAGTGCTGTATGCCGTCTCCTCTGCGGCCAATAACAACGGTAGTGCCTTTGCGGGTCTGAGCACTAACTCGCCTTTCTGGAACTGTCTGTTGGCGTTCTGCATGTTCGTCGGACGTTTCGGCGTGATTATTCCTGTCATGGCCATCGCCGGATCGCTGGTCAGTAAAAAAGCCCAGCCGGCTAGTCCGGGAACGCTGGCGACCCACGGCGCGCTATTTATTGGACTGCTCATCGGCACGGTACTGCTGGTCGGCGCGCTGACGTTTATTCCTGCCCTGGCGCTTGGTCCGGTAGCGGAACATTTCTCTTTACCTTGAGCGATGCGGAGTACATTGATATGAGTCGCAAGCAACTGGCGCTGTTTGAACCTGTTTTATTCGTACAGGCACTAACGGATGCCGTAAAAAAATTAAGCCCACGCGCCCAGTGGCGTAACCCGGTGATGTTTGTGGTCTGGGCAGGCAGCGTACTAACCACCCTGTTAACGCTCGCTATGGTAACAGGACAAACAGCGGGAAGCGCCTTGTTCACAGGGGTGATCAGCCTGTGGCTATGGTTCACCGTACTGTTCGCCAATTTTGCCGAAGCGCTGGCGGAAGGCCGCAGCAAAGCCCAGGCAAACAGTCTGAAAGGGGTGAAAAAGACCGCATTCGCTCGCCGCCTGCGCGCCCCGCGCCATGATGCGCAGGCGGATAACGTTCCCGCCGCTGAACTGCGTAAAGGCGACATTGTACTGGTCAAAGCGGGCGATATTATTCCCTGTGACGGCGAGGTAATCGAAGGCGGCGCCTCGGTGGATGAAAGTGCGATTACCGGCGAATCTGCGCCCGTGATCCGCGAGTCCGGCGGCGATTTCGCCTCTGTCACCGGCGGCACGCGAATTCTTTCCGACTGGCTGGTGATTGCCTGTAGCGTCAATCCTGGTGAAACCTTTCTTGACCGGATGATCGCGATGGTGGAAGGCGCGCAGCGGCGGAAAACGCCTAACGAAATTGCCCTGACGATTTTACTCATCGCCCTGACCATTGTCTTTTTACTGGCGACCGCCACCCTGTGGCCCTTCTCTGCCTGGGGCGAAAACGCGGTCAGCGTCACCGTGTTGGTGGCGTTGCTGGTGTGCCTGATCCCCACCACCATCGGCGGGCTACTCTCCGCCATTGGCGTTGCCGGAATGAGCCGAATGTTGGGCGCGAACGTAATTGCCACCAGCGGCCGCGCCGTAGAAGCCGCGGGCGATGTCGACGTGCTGCTGCTGGATAAAACCGGCACTATCACGCTCGGCAACCGCCAGGCGTCCGATTTTATTCCCGCCCGGGGGGTGGACGAACGCACGCTGGCTGACGCCGCGCAACTCGCTTCGCTGGCCGACGAAACGCCGGAAGGCCGCAGCATTGTGATCCTCGCCAAACAGCGCTTTAACCTGCGTGAACGCGATGTGCAGTCGCTTCATGCCACCTTTGTTCCGTTTACCGCGCAAAGCCGCATGAGTGGAATTAATATCGATAACCGAATGATCCGTAAAGGCTCGGTGGACGCGATTCGTCGTCATGTCGAGAGCAATGGCGGCCATTTTCCCGCCGATGTCGAGCAAAACGTCGAGAACGTGGCACGTCTTGGCGCGACGCCGCTGGTGGTAGTGGAAGGCTCGCGCGTACTGGGTGTTATCGCCCTCAAGGATATCGTTAAAGGCGGCATTAAAGAACGCTTCGCCCAGCTACGAAAGATGGGCATTAAAACGGTGATGATCACTGGCGATAACCGCCTGACGGCGGCAGCGATTGCCGCCGAAGCCGGTGTGGACGATTTTCTTGCCGAAGCCACGCCGGAAGCCAAGCTGGCGCTGATCCGTCAATATCAGGCGGAAGGACGGCTGGTCGCCATGACCGGCGACGGCACTAACGATGCCCCGGCGCTGGCGCAGGCCGACGTCGCGGTGGCGATGAACTCCGGTACCCAGGCAGCAAAAGAAGCCGGTAATATGGTGGATCTGGACTCTAACCCGACCAAGTTGATTGAAGTGGTGCATATTGGTAAGCAGATGCTGATGACGCGCGGCTCGCTCACCACTTTTAGTATCGCGAATGATGTAGCGAAATATTTCGCCATTATTCCCGCCGCGTTTGCCGCTACCTACCCGCAGCTAAACGCGCTCAACGTGATGGGTCTGCATTCGCCGAACTCCGCCATTCTGAGCGCGGTGATCTTTAACGCCCTGATTATTATTTTTCTGATCCCACTGGCATTAAAAGGCGTGAGTTATAAACCGCTCTCAGCGTCGGCCATGCTGCGCCGTAATTTATGGATCTATGGTCTGGGTGGTCTGGTGGTGCCGTTTATTGGCATCAAAGTAATTGATGTGCTGCTGACCCTGCTGGGTCTGGCGTGAGGTGTATGATGATCGGTTTACGTCCTGCTTTTTCGACAATGTTATTTCTGCTGTTATTGACCGGCGGCGTGTATCCGCTTCTGACCACGGCGCTGGGGCAGTGGTGGTTTCCCTGGCAGGCTAATGGATCGCTGATTCATAAAGGCAATGTGATACGCGGCTCAGCGCTTATCGGACAATCGTTTACCGCCGCGGGCTATTTTCATGGCCGGCCCTCCGCCACCGCCGATATGCCTTATAATCCACTGGCGTCGGGCGGGAGCAACCTGGCCACCAGCAATCCCGAACTGGATGCGCAAATACAGGCCCGCGTCGCCGCGCTACGCGCCGCTAACCCCCAGGCAGGCTCCGCGGTTCCGGTTGAGCTGGCGACGGCGTCGGCAAGCGGGCTGGATAATAACCTGACGCCCGGCGCCGCGGCATGGCAAATCCCCCGCGTGGCGGCGGCTCGCCAGCTTCCCGTTGAACAGGTGGCGCAACTGGTTGCAGAATATACGCACAGGCCGCTGACGCGCTTTCTTGGGCAACCGGTGGTAAATATTGTTGAGCTTAATCTGGCGCTGGATGCGCTACAGGGACACAAAGCGAAATGAACGACGAACCCTTGCGTCCTGACCCGGATCGCTTGTTGGAACAAACGCCCCCGCCCCACCGGGGGAAGTTGAAAATTTTCTTCGGCGCCTGCGCAGGCGTCGGAAAGACCTGGGCGATGCTGGCACAAGCGCAGCGGCTGCGAGCGCAGGGGCTGGATGTGGTGATCGGCGTGGTAGAGACACACGGCCGTAAAGAGACCGCCGCACTGCTTGACGGGCTGACCGTCCTGCCGCCAAAACGTCACACGCACCGGGGGCGGCAAATTCGCGAATTTGACCTGGATGCCGCCCTCGCCCGGCGTCCAGCGCTGATTTTAATGGATGAGCTGGCGCACAGTAACGCGCCTGGCTCACGCCATCCTAAGCGCTGGCAGGATATTGAAGAGTTGCTGGAAGCGGGAATCGACGTTTTTACCACCGTGAACGTACAACATCTGGAAAGTCTGAACGATGTGGTAAGCGGCGTCACGGGGATTCAGGTGCGCGAAACCGTCCCCGATCCCTTTTTCGATGCCGCCGATGAAATCGTACTGGTCGATCTGCCGCCCGACGATCTGCGCCAACGGCTCAACGAAGGTAAAGTGTATATCGCCGGTCAGGCGGAACGCGCTATTGAACATTTTTTCCGCAAGGGAAATCTGATCGCCCTACGCGAGCTGGCGCTGCGCCGGACAGCCGATCGCGTGGACGATCAAATGCGCGCCTGGCGCGCGCATCCGGGCGAAGAAAAAGTATGGCATACCCGCGATGCGATTTTACTGTGTATCGGGCATAACACCGGCAGCGAAAAACTGGTGCGTACCGCGGCGCGTCTGGCCTCCCGGCTCGGCAGCGTCTGGCACGCCGTCTATGTCGAAACGCCGACGTTACACCGCTTACCGGAAAAGCAACGGCGGGCTATTTTAAGCGCGCTGCGCCTGGCGCAGGAACTTGGCGCGGAAACCGCCACCCTGTCCGATCCCGCCGAAGAGAAAGCGGTCGTGCGCTATGCCCGCGAGCATAATCTGGGGAAAATCGTCATGGGCCGTCCGGCGTCGCGACGCTGGTGGCGACGTAACGCTTTCGCCGACCGTCTTGCCAGGCGCGCGCCGGATCTCGATCAGGTGATCGTCGCGCTGGAAGAGCCGCCTGCCCGCGCGTTGACGCAAGCGCCTGATAACCGACCTTTTAAAGAGAAATGGCGCGGGCAGATTCAGGGCTGTCTGGTCGCCGTGGCGCTTTGCGCCATCACCACGCTTATCGCTATGCAGTGGCTTGTCACCTTCGACGCCGCCAATCTGGTGATGCTCTATTTGCTGGGCGTAGTGGTGATTGCGCTGCTTTACGGACGCTGGCCGTCGGTGGTGGCGACGGTGATTAACGTGGCGAGTTTCGATCTCTTTTTTATCGCGCCACGCGGTACGCTCGCCGTTTCGGACGTGCAGTATTTACTGACCTTTGCCGTGATGCTGACGGTAGGTCTGGTAATTGGCAATCTTACTGCTGGGGTGCGCTATCAGGCGCGCGTCGCCCGTTATCGGGAACAGCGTACCCGCCATTTATATGAAATGTCTAAAGCGCTGGCCGTCGGGCGTAGCGAACATGATATCGCCGCGACCAGCGAGCGGTTTATCGCCTCGACGTTTCAGGCGCGCAGCCAAATTTTATTACCTGATGCTAACGGTAAGTTGCTGCCTCTCACCCACCAGCAAGGCATAACGCCGTGGGACGACGCGATTGCACGCTGGAGTTTTGATAAAGGCCAGCCTGCCGGCGCAGGCACCGATACCCTCCCTGGCGTGCCTTATCAAATCCTGCCGCTGAAAAGCGCCGATAAAACGCACGGTCTGGCTATCGTCGAACCGGGTAATTTGCGTCAGTTAATGGTGCCGGAGCAGCAACGCCTGCTGGAAACATTCACTCTGCTTGTCGCCAACGCGCTGGAACGACTGACGCTGACCGCCAGCGAAGAACAGGCGCGTCTCGCCAGCGAGCGCGAAAGTATTCGCAACGCTCTGTTGGCGGCGCTGTCGCATGATTTACGCACGCCGCTGACGGTATTGTTCGGCCAGGCGGAAATTTTGACGCTGGATTTAGCCAGCGCAGGATCGCCCCACGCGCGTCAGGCCAGTGAAATCCGCCAGCATATTCTCAACACCACCCGGCTGGTGAATAATTTGCTGGATATGGCGCGTATTCAGTCCGGCGGGTTTAATCTTAAGAAAGAGTGGCTCACGCTGGAAGAGGTCGTCGGGAGCGCGTTACAGATGTTAGAACCGGGTTTATTGCATCCGATTACCCTGTCGCTGCCGCAACAGTTAACACTTATCCATGTCGATGGCCCCTTATTTGAGCGTGTCCTGATCAACTTGTTGGAAAACGCGGTTAAGTACGCCGGACCGCAGGCCAGTATCGGCATTGATGCTGCGGTTAAGGACAATCGTTTACAACTGGATGTCTGGGATAACGGTCCGGGTATTCCTGCGGGGCAGGAACAGATGATTTTCGATAAGTTCGCCCGCGGCAACAAAGAGTCCGCCGTTCCCGGCGTGGGGCTGGGGCTGGCGATTTGCCATGCTATCGTAGAGGTACACGGCGGCACGCTTACCGCCTATAATCGACCGCAGGGCGGCGCCTGTTTCCGTGTTACGCTGCCGCAAGGAAAGCCACCTGAACTTGATGATTTTCATGAGGATATGTGACAAACGTTCTGATTGTTGAAGATGAACAGGCCATCCGCCGCTTTCTGCGCGCCGCGCTGGAAGGCGACGGCCTGCGCGTGTATGAAGCTGAAACATTACAACGTGGTTTACTGGAAGCCGCCACGCGAAAGCCCGACCTGATTATTCTCGATCTCGGCCTGCCGGACGGCGACGGAATCGATTTCATTCGCGACCTGCGTCAGTGGAGCGCAATACCGGTGATTGTCCTTTCCGCCCGCAGCGAAGAAAGCGATAAGATTGCCGCGCTTGACGCCGGAGCTGACGATTACCTGAGCAAGCCATTCGGCATTGGCGAGTTGCAGGCGCGTTTGCGTGTCGCGCTGCGACGGCACGCCGCCAGCCCTTGTGCCGATCCGATCGTCCGCTTTTCCAGCGTGACGGTCGATCTCGCCGCACGGTTGATCCACCGTGGCGACGAAGAAATCCATCTGACGCCGATTGAGTTCCGCCTGCTGGCGGTATTACTCAATAATGCCGGCAAAGTATTAACCCAACGGCAGTTATTAAACCAGGTCTGGGGCCCTAACGCCGTGGAGCATAGCCACTATTTGCGCATCTATATGGGACATTTACGCCAGAAACTGGAACAAGATCCCACCCGTCCACGCCATTTTATTACCGAAACAGGAATTGGCTATCGCTTTATGCCATGAATAGCTATTCATTATTTTTAAATAAATTATAACTTTTATGTCATTTATTTTCGGTACCGCGAATAATTATTTTCGCGGCGATATTATATTTTATGGAGAATATAAAAAACATTTAATTAACATTGAATAAACAACTTATTATCTCACAGCACGATATGCATAATCGCCGACTAATTATTTTTCAAATGATCGTTTTTTGTTGATCTGGTTCACAGATCGCTGGCGCTTCCTGGATAAAATATCCATGCTTTCAATAAATCAATGAAAGGATCTCAAAATGGAAAATAATAATCGTTTTATGCCCCATATAAGGCGGACAACGCATATTATGATGTTTGCCCACCGTAATAGTTTCGACTTTCATTTCTTTAATGCCCGGTAGTTTTTCTGCTACGGGTACTTCAGCATACAGGTCTTTCCGACCCTTATGTCATTCAGGTCTATTGCCTAAATAACTCGAATTGTTAAAAGCAGCAGTACGGTAATTTCTTTACGCCAATCCCGGTAACCACCTGGTCTGACAGAAGAAATCCCGACTCAGCGCAGTTTTAGTTATCACGGTTTCCGCCTGTATATCGTAGTACTCAACCTCTTAAATCCTGTATTTCCTGCGACCGGACGGGTTAGGGTTTATTACATCTAAAATAAAGCTAATTTACTGATTTTTTATCAGCGGGATAGCTTTTATTTTTTCCGGAAGAATCAGTTTCTCATTCGAGAAATTGAGGGCCTGCTATTACCTGAAATAAAGAGATGAAAAAATGTCAGAATTAAAAATTGCCGTTAGCCGTCATTGCCCGGATTGTTTTTCTACACAGCGTAATATTGTAAATGTTGATGAGAGTCGTTTCATCGACGTGGCTGCCATCGTGTTATCCATCGACGATATTGAACGAGGAAAACTCGATGAAATAGACGCAACGGGTTACGGTATTCCCGTCTTTGTCGCGACACATGACGAAGGGCGCGTACCGCCTGAGTATCTGCCGCGTATCTCTGGTGTATTCGAATATAATGAATCCCGTACTGCTTTCTATGGCCGCCAGTTGGAAACCGCGGCAAGCCATTACGAAACGCAGTTACGTCCGCCGTTTTTCCGCGCGCTGGTGGATTATGTCAACCAGGGCAACAGCGCATTTGACTGCCCGGGGCACCAGGGCGGCGAATTCTTCCGCCGTCATCCTGCCGGTAATCAGTTCGTGGAATACTTTGGCGAAACGCTCTTCCGCTCCGACCTATGCAACGCGGATGTGGCTATGGGCGATCTGCTGATTCACGAAGGCGCACCTTGCATTGCGCAGCAACATGCGGCGAAAGTCTTTAACGCCGATAAGACCTACTTTGTGCTGAACGGGACCTCCTCCTCTAACAAAGTCGTACTAAACGCGCTGTTAACGCCGGGCGATCTGGTACTGTTTGACCGTAACAACCACAAATCTAACCACCACGGCGCATTATTGCAGGCGGGCGCAACGCCAGTTTATCTGGAAACCGCGCGTAACCCGTATGGTTTTATCGGCGGGATCGACGCTCACTGCTTCGAAGAAGATTACCTGCGCGAGCTGATTAACGAAGTCTCACCGCAGCGCGCCCGCGAGGCTCGTCCGTTCCGTCTGGCCGTCATCCAGTTAGGTACCTACGACGGTACCATCTATAACGCCCGTCAGGTCGTCGATAAAATTGGTCATCTGTGCGACTACATCCTGTTTGACTCCGCCTGGGTCGGCTATGAACAATTTATTCCGATGATGGCCGATTGTTCGCCGCTGCTGCTGGAACTGAACGAAAACGATCCGGGTATTCTGGTGACGCAGTCCGTTCACAAACAACAAGCCGGGTTCTCCCAGACCTCGCAGATCCATAAAAAAGATAGCCATATCAAAGGGCAACCGCGCTACGTTCCGCATAAGCGCATGAACAACGCCTTTATGATGCACGCCTCCACCAGCCCGTTCTATCCGCTGTTCGCCGCGCTGGACGTTAACGCCAAAATGCACGAAGGCGTCAGCGGTCGCAATATGTGGATGGATTGCGTGGTCAACGGCATCGATGCCCGTAAATTAATCCTCGAAAACTGTCATCACATCCGTCCGTTCGTACCGGAACTGATTGACGGCAAGCCGTGGCAGTCATACCCGACGTCGGAAATCGCCAGCGATCTGCGTTTCTTCCACTTCGTCCCGGGCGAACACTGGCATGCGTTTGAAGGCTATGCCGAACATCAGTATTTTGTCGACCCTTGCAAACTGCTGCTCACCACGCCGGGCATTAATGCAGCGAGCGGCGAATATGAAGACTTTGGCGTTCCTGCCACGATCCTCGCCAACTTCCTGCGCGAGAACGGCGTTGTGCCGGAAAAATGCGATCTCAACTCCATTCTGTTCCTGCTGACACCGGCAGAAGACATGGCGAAATTGCAACAGCTTGTCGCTCTGCTGGCTCGTTTCGAAAAACTGCTGGAAGCCGATGCGCCGTTAGCGGAAGTATTACCGTCCATCTACAAACAGCATGAAGCGCGTTATGCCGGCTATACCCTGCGTCAGCTTTGCCAGGAGATGCACGATCTCTATGCGCGGCATAATGTGAAACAACTGCAAAAAGAGATGTTCCGTAAATCGCATTTCCCGAAAGTCAGTATGAATCCGCAAGAGGCCAACTATGCCTATCTGCGCGGCGAGGTCGAACTGGTTCGCCTGCCGGAAGCGGAAGGTCGTATCGCGGCTGAAGGCGCTCTGCCTTACCCGCCGGGAGTACTGTGTGTAGTTCCGGGTGAAATCTGGGGCGGTTCTGTCCTGCGTTACTTCAGCGCCCTGGAAGAAGGGATCAACCTGCTGCCGGGCTTTGCGCCTGAACTGCAGGGCGTTTATATCGAAGAACACGACGGCCGTAAGCAGGTCTGGTGCTACGTGATTAAGCCTCGCGACGCGCAGCGCTCCCTGCTGAAGGAGGAAAAATTATGAGTAAACCTAAATCCAATAAAATGGGTGTCGTGCAGCTCACAATTCTGACCATGGTCAACATGATGGGTTCCGGGATCATCATGCTACCGACCAAACTGTCTGAAGTCGGCACGATATCCATTATCTCCTGGCTGGTCACCGCCGTCGGCTCGATGGCGCTGGCATGGGCGTTTGCGAAATGCGGTATGTTTAGCCGTAAATCCGGCGGCATGGGCGGCTACGCCGAATATGCCTTCGGTAAATCCGGCAACTTTATGGCGAACTATACCTACGGCGTCTCGCTGCTGATCGCCAACGTTGCTATCGCCATCTCCGCTGTCGGTTATGGCACCGAGTTGTTCGGCGCCGCGCTGACGCCGATCCAGATCGGGCTAGCGACTATCGCCGTATTATGGATTTGTACCATCGCAAACTTTGGCGGCGCGCGTATCACCGGACAGATCAGTAGCGTTACCGTCTGGGGCGTCATCATCCCGGTTGTCGGCCTGTGCATCATCGGCTGGTTCTGGTTTAGCCCCAGCATGTACGTGGCGTCATGGAACCCGCACCATGTTCCGTTCTTTAGCGCGGTCGGCTCTTCCATCGCGATGACGTTGTGGGCATTTCTTGGACTGGAATCCGCCTGCGCCAACGCAGACGTGGTCGAGAATCCGGAAAAGAACGTCCCCATCGCGGTACTGGGCGGTACGCTGGGCGCGGCGGTCATCTATATCGTTTCGACTAACGTGATTGCCGGGATTGTGCCAAACATGGATCTGGCGAACTCCACGGCACCGTTTGGTCTGGCGTTTGCACAGATGTTCACGCCTGCGGTAGGTAAAGTGATCATGGCGCTGATGGTGATGTCCTGCTGCGGCTCATTGCTGGGCTGGCAGTTCACTATCGCCCAGGTCTTTAAATCCTCCGCTGACGAAGGCTATTTCCCGAAAGTCTTCTCTCGCGTAACGAAAGTCGACGCGCCGGTACAGGGGATGTTGATTATTGTGATTATTCAGACTGGCCTGTCGCTGATGACTATTAGCCCGTCGCTGAATAGTCAGTTTAACGTCCTGGTTAACCTGGCGGTGGTGACGAACATTATTCCGTATATTCTGTCGATGGCCGCGCTGGTTATCATTCAGAAAATGGCGAATGTGCCGTCATCAAAAGCGAAAGTCGCTAACTTCGTGGCCTTCGTAGGCGCCATGTATAGCTTCTACGCGCTATATTCCTCCGGTGAAGAAGCCATGCTGTACGGCTCAATTGTGACCTTCCTCGGCTGGACGTTATATGGCCTGGTCTCACCGCGTTTTGAATTGAAAAATAAACACGGCTGATGGCGTGCCCGGACTGCGGTAACGGCAGTCCGGGTATTTTCACTCTTTGAATAAGATAATAGAAATGAGTAATCCAGAACGGGAAGTCACTGACATAGCAGAAATACTGGCTATTCTCGGTAAACACGAAGTGTGTCGGATAGGATTTAACGACAATCTCTGCCCGTATGTTGTCCCCGTAAATTTTGGCTATGAGTATCAGAACGGGCGCTGGATATTTTATTTTCACGGCGCACGCACCGGGAAAAAGATGCGTCTGTTACGCAAAAACCCGGCAGTATGCATTGAAATGGACGGCGACCACGCATTACTGCGCGCCGATGACCCCTGTGATTATAGCTACGCCTACACCAGCGTTTTCGCCACCGGGCTGGCATCGATATTGCAAACGCGCGAGGAGATGCGCTATGGCCTGGACGTCATTATGCGCCAGACCGATCCGGGAAAAACCTTCAGTTATCGGGAAGATATGATGAAAGCGGTTTGCGTGGTGCGTATTGAATGCGACGCCCTCACCTGCCGCCGACATCTGGCGACTCAGAGCGAATAAGCCAGACATCACAAGCGCTTTATCCGGCCTGGGGGCGATTTATAGGCCTGATAAGCACAGCGCTATCAGGCAAATAGACGTTAATACAAAAAAGGAGCCTCACGGCTCCTTTTTCTTCAGTATCACCCATCAGGCGTTTTTCAATACTTCGCTAACGATTTCAACGGCTTCTTTCTCAATTTGCTTGCGGTGTTCTTCCCCCAGGAAGCTTTCGCAATAGATCTTGTAAGCGTCTTCCGTACCGGATGGACGCGCGGCGAACCAGCCGTTGTCGGTCATTACCTTCAGGCCGCCAATCGATGCGCCATTACCCGGCGCTGCGGTAAGACGCGCGGTGATCGGGTCGCCTGCCAGCGTGCTGGCGCTCACCATTTCCGGAGACAGTTTAGACAATGCCGCTTTCTGGGCCGATGTCGCTGCCGCCTGCAGACGGTTATAGCTCGGCGCGCCAAAACGCGCTGCCAGTTCATTGTAATGCTCTTGCGGGTTTTTCCCGGTAACGGCGGTGATTTCCGCCGCCAGCAGGCACATAATGATACCGTCTTTATCGGTAGACCACGGCGTACCGTCGAAACGCAGGAACGAAGCGCCCGCGCTTTCTTCCCCGCCGAAACCGAAGCTGCCGTCGAACAAACCGTCAACAAACCATTTGAAGCCTACCGGCACTTCCACCAGCTTGCGTCCCAAATCATTCACCACGCGGTCAATCATCGCGGAAGAGACCAGCGTTTTACCGACGGCCACGTCTTTGCCCCATTGTGGGCGATGCTGAAACAGATAGTTGATGGCGACCGCCAGATAATGGTTCGGATTCATCAGCCCCGCAGGCGTCACGATGCCATGACGGTCATAGTCCGGGTCGTTGGCGAAGGCCAGGTCAAACTTGTCCCGCAGCGCCAGCAAACCCGCCATCGCACATTCGGAGGAGCAATCCATGCGGATCGCGCCATCTTTATCAAGGTGCATAAAGCGGAAGGTTTGATCAACCTGATCGTTGACTAACGTCAGGTTAAGTTTGTAATGCTCAGCGATACGTTTCCAGTATTCGATACCGGAGCCGCCCAGCGGATCAACGCCCAGCGTCAGACCGGCTTTCTGAATCGCTGCCATATCAACGATATCCGCCAGCCCTTCGACAAACGGTTGTACCAGATCTACTGCTTTAACGTGACCCGAGGCCATTGCCGCATCCAGAGAAATACGTTTAACGCCTTGCAGGCCGTCAGCCAGCAGCGCATTGGCGCGGTCCTCCACGACTTTAGTGACGTTGGTATCCGCCGGGCCGCCATTAGGCGGATTATATTTAATGCCGCCATCTTCCGGCGGGTTGTGCGACGGCGTAATCACAATACCGTCTGCCAGCGGGCCGCCTTTTTTGTTATGGACCAGGATAGCATTTGACACAGCAGGCGTTGGCGTGAAGCCATTATTTTCCTGCACGATAACGTCTACGCCGTTTGCTGCCAGCACTTCCAGCACGGAAATGAAGGCCGGTTCCGAGAGCGCATGGGTGTCTTTCCCCACATAACAGGGGCCGGTAATGCCGTTCTTCGTCCGCTCCTCAGCAATCGCCTGGGCGATTGCCAGAATATGCGGTTCGTTGAAACTGTGACGACCTGCGCTACCGCGATGGCCGGAGGTGCCAAATTTCACGGCATGTTCTGCATTCCCTGCCTCCGGTTTCAGTACATAATACTGCGCCGTCAGTTGGGCGACGTTAATCAAATCACTTTGTTGCGCGGGTTGTCCTGCGCGGTTGTGGATTGCCATTGCCTGGTCCTTCTAATGCAAGGATTAAATTGTTCCGCAAACCTTTTCAATCAATTCCGCCGGGAATTGCATTGACTGCATGATATGTTCGATCATGCTGCATTTACGGCCGGTGTTGGTGTTGGTGATCACCCAATACGGCGTGCCGGGAACGTGCTTAGGTTTAGTTTGATTCCCATTTTTCAGCAGCGTTTGTTCATCCGCCGCAAAATAGACGCGCGTGCGGCCATGCAACGACTCCGTCGCCTCCGCAAACGCGTGGTGATCCAGTGAATAGAGTGTAGTCAGAATCAGCATAAAGCGATTGACCGCTTTTTTCTGCTCGGCATATTCGTCAGACAGCAGCAACTCACGCATCGCGCGAACTTTGTCTTTTACCGGATTGACCGGTTTCGCTTCTGCGACGGGTTGCGCCGCAGGCGTCCCTTTCGGTGCCGAAGCAGTTGGCTGTGTAGAGGCGGAAAACTTCAACATACGCCGTAAAATGTCGGATGCGCTCTCGCCGATATGCTTGGTGTGGCTGGCAATATAGCTATAGAGTTCATCATCAACTTCAATCGTTTTCATCTTAATCCAGTGCGATGTCTTTGCTGAATACAAGTCATTGGGATTATAGGAACAAATCCCAACAGCGGATAGCGTTAAGCCCGGCTGACAAAAAAACTCGGAGTAAACCTTAGAGGTTGCAGCCCAGTGGCAGAATGGTCAACATAATACCCTAACCCGACAGAGCGAAAAAAAGAACTTTGCCATGAAATTAAATATCCGAGCGCAATCTGCACAAAACCTGCACAATAATTCCCCCATCGTTCTCGTTCATGGCCTGTTTGGCAGCCTGGACAACCTCGGCGTACTGGCGCGCGATCTGGTGACCGATCACGACATTATTCAGGTCGATATGCGCAATCATGGTTTATCGCCGCGCGATCCGGTCATGGATTATCCGGCAATGGCCCAGGATCTGCTGGATACGCTTGACGCGCAGCAGATCGAGAAAGCGACTTTTATTGGTCATTCCATGGGCGGAAAAGCGGTAATGGCGCTGACGGCGCTGGCGCGAGATCGCATCGATCGTCTGGTCGCGATTGATATCGCCCCCGTGGATTATCACGTTCGCCGCCACGATCGCATTTTCGCGGCCATTAACGCCGTAAGCGAATCCGACGCTACATCCCGCCAACAGGCGGCAGGTATTATGCGCCAGCATCTTAACGAAGAAGGCGTGATCCAGTTTCTGTTAAAATCCTGGGCTGAAGGCGAATGGCGTTTTAATGTTCCGGTATTATGGGAGCAGTATCCGCATATCGTCGGCTGGAAAACCATTCCGGCCTGGGAACATCCGGCGCTGTTTATTCCAGGCGGTAACTCGCCGTACGTGACCGAAGCGTACCGCGACGCGCTGCTGGCGCAATTCCCTTTGGCGCGCGCGCATGTGATAGCCGGCGCGGGCCACTGGGTACATGCCGAAAAACCAGAGGCGGTTCTGCGCGCCATCCGCCGTTATCTGCACGATAAGCGCTAACTGATTAAAAACTCATCGCCTGTGCGCGATTACGCGCGCGGGCGTTGGCGTCGCTTCCTCGCTGATGTATGATGGCGCGCTATCCATCCGGGCATAAGCCTGGCTGATTGTTTCCCCCGAAGTCACCAAAATCATGGCCAAAGAACAAACGGACCGTACGACATTAGATCTGTTCGCGCACGAGCGTCGCCCGGGACGACCTAAAACGAATCCGCTTTCGCGCGATGAACAGTTACGCATCAATAAGCGTAACCAGTTAAAACGCGACAAAGTTCGTGGCCTCAAGCGTGTCGAATTAAAACTCAACGCACAAGCTGTTGACGCGCTGAATGAACTGGCCGAAGCGCGCAATATTAGCCGCAGCGAGCTCATTGAAGAAATGTTAATGAAGCAGCTTATGGCGCTGCGCGGCCAGGGTTTAGTCTGAAAACAAGTTTTGTTTCATATTTCGTGTAGCAGAGCGTGCAGTCCCGCGTGATTGCTGTTTCCGCATATCTGCCTGTTCTGCTATGATTGCCCTTATCCGTGGGCAATTCGCCACCACCATTTCAATAAGTTTCAAGAGGTTATTTTACTCATGGCAATCACTGGCATCTTTTTCGGCAGCGACACCGGTAATACCGAAAATATCGCAAAAATGATTCAAAAACAGCTTGGTAAAGACGTTGCCGATGTGCATGACATTGCAAAAAGCAGTAAAGAAGACCTGGAAGGGTATGACATTCTGCTGCTGGGCATCCCAACCTGGTACTATGGCGAAGCACAATGTGACTGGGATGACTTCTTCCCGACTCTCGAAGAGATTGACTTTAACGGTAAGCTGGTGGCGCTGTTTGGCTGTGGCGATCAGGAAGACTACGCGGAATACTTCTGTGATGCGCTGGGCACTATTCGCGACATTATTGAGCCGCGCGGCGCCACGATTGTGGGTCACTGGCCAACCGCAGGCTATCATTTTGAAGCCTCTAAGGGTCTGGCTGATGACGATCATTTTGTCGGCCTGGCGATTGACGAAGACCGTCAGCCTGAACTGACCGCCGAGCGTGTTGAAAAATGGGTCAAGCAAATTTCGGCTGAATTGCACCTCGACGACATCCTCAACGCCTAATCTTATGCGGCGCAGCATTACGTCTGCGCCGCATCAATAGACAAGACCAATCAAAATAATTGCTACAAATTTGTAACTTTCACACCCATCCCTGTACAATGTCCGGGTGTAATCAGGTGGCGCCAGAATTTGCAGGCAAAACCACAGTTTTATTAACATCTGCGAGAGACTTGCGGTTTTCATTTCGGCATGGCAGTCCTATAATGATACGCATTATCTTGAGTGCAATTTCTGTCACTTCTCTAATGAAGTGAATCGTTTAGCAACAGGACAGATTCCGCATGACTGACAACAATACCGCATTAAAGAAGGCTGGCCTGAAAGTAACGCTTCCTCGTTTAAAAATTCTGGAAGTTCTTCAGGAACCAGATAACCATCACGTCAGTGCGGAAGATTTATACAAACGCCTGATCGACATGGGTGAAGAAATCGGTCTGGCAACCGTGTACCGTGTGCTGAACCAGTTTGACGATGCCGGTATCGTGACCCGCCATAATTTTGAAGGCGGTAAATCCGTTTTTGAACTGACGCAACAGCATCATCACGATCATCTTATCTGCCTTGACTGCGGAAAAGTGATTGAATTTAGTGATGATTCTATTGAAGCGCGCCAGCGTGAAATTGCGGCGAGACACGGTATTCGTTTAACTAATCACAGCCTCTATCTTTACGGCCACTGCGCTGAAGGCGACTGCCGCGAAGACGAGCACGCGCACGATGACGCGACCAAATAAGTATAAATCTTTCGAAGAGCCAACCGCCCGGTTGGCTTTTTTATATCCTCCTCTTTCCTGCTGCTTGATGTTGATTTAATGTAAAAAAACCGCTATCGCATCTCAGGAGAGCAGGAATGGAGCTTCGCCAGTTACGCTATTTCGTGCGTATTATTGAAACCGGCAGTATGGGTAGCGCCGCGCAGGATCTTGATATTGGCGTTTCAGCCTTAAGCCAGCAGATGTCCCGTCTGGAAAACGAGCTTGCCATCCGTCTGTTGCAGCGCACCTCGCGCGGCGTAACGCCGACCAACGCCGGGCTGGCCTTTTATTCACAGGCACAACTCGCCCTGCGTCATGCCGACGACGCGATTCTCGCCGCCAGAGAAGCTCGTCTTTCCGGTCATGTGAGCGTAGGAATGGCCCCCAGTACCGCCTCCATACTGGGTATACCTTTTATCCATGCCATGCAGGAAAACTATGCCGATGTCCGACTGCATGTGGTGGAAAGCTTGTCCGGTAATCTGGAAAGAATGATTAATACCCGCCAGATTGATTTAGCCGTTGTCTTTCAAAAAGATAAAATCCTGCGCTGGAGCGCCAGACCGATCCTTGAAGAACAGCTTTTTCTGATTGGCTCCCATGCCCTGCTGGCGGCGCTTCCTGATAACCCGATCACGCCTGAACAACTGGCAGACATTCCGCTCATTATGCCGAGCCAGGGACACGGACTGCGCGGCAGGCTGGACGCTGTATGCCAGGAACATGCGCTTAACGTTGATATCGTTGCGGAAATTGACGGCCTGGCGTTGTTGATGCGCGCCGTGCGCGACGGCCTTGGCGCCACGTTACAGCCCGGCGCGGCGATTTCTCATCTGGATAACGACGCGCTACGCGTGATCGGCGTCCATAATCCGATACTCAGCCGCCCCAACTTTTTAGTCAGCCTGTCGGATGATGAGCTGACGCCCGCCGGTCTTGCCGCCAGAGTGGTACTCACCAAAGTCATGCGTCAGTTAGTCGACGCCGGCGAATGGCCAGGTGCTACCCTTTACGCTTACTAAACCCCTGTTTAGCGCTACCTGATAGCGCGCCGCTTATTTATCCGTATACATTTTAATTACAAATTTAACAAATAGTTAAATGGTACGGGAGCATAAGATGGTTGATGTACTGGTGATAGGCGGAGGCAATGCCGCATTATGCGCCGCCCTGACCGCACGGGAAGCGGGCGCATCGGTTCTGCTGCTGGAGGCTGCCCCGCGGGAATGGCGCGGCGGAAACTCTCAGCACACACGAAACCTGCGTTGTATGCATGATGCGCCGCAGGATGTGCTGGTGGAACGCTATCCTGAAGAGGAGTTCTGGCAGGATCTGTGGCGCGTCACCGACGGCAACACCAACGAAGCGCTGGCGCGGTTGGTCATTCGCACCTCTTCGCAATGCCGCGACTGGATGCGCAAACATGGCGTTAACTTTCAACCGCCGCTATCGGGGGCGCTCCACGTCGCGCGCACTAATGCATTTTTTATGGGCGGTGGGAAAGCGCTCGTCAATGCCTATTACCGTAGCGCCGAACGGCTGGGCGTGCAGATTCGTTATAACACGCCGGTTCATGCGCTTGAACTTCATGACGGCGAATTCGTAGCAGCGCTGGCGGGCAACGAACGTATTACTGCCAAAGCCTGCGTACTGGCGGCTGGCGGTTTCGAATCAAATCGTGAATGGCTGCGGAAGGCCTGGGGAGAAAACGCGCGCGGCGAATGGCCCGCGGATAATTTTCTGATTCGTGGCACGCGTTTTAACCAGGGCGTATTGCTCAAATTTATGATGGATGCCGGCGCGGATATCATTGGCGATCCGTCCCAGTCGCACTGCGTAGCGATTGATGCCAGGGCGCCGCTGTACGACGGCGGTATTTGTACTCGCGTTGATTGCGTATCGCTGGGTATTGTCGTGAATCGCGACGCCGAACGTTTTTATGATGAAGGCGAAGATTTCTGGCCGAAGCGTTACGCCATTTGGGGGCGTCTGGTTGCTCAACAGCCAGGACAAATTGGCTATTCGATTATTGACAGCAAAGCCATCGGCCACTTTATGCCGCCGGTTTTTCCTGGCGCGCAGGCCAATACGCTGGCTGAATTGGCCTGCCAGTTGGGGCTGGACGCGGAAAAATTTACCCGCACCGTCACGCAGTATAACCAGGCCTGCCAACCCGGTCATTTTGATCATACCTTGCTTGATAACTGCGCCACCAAAAACCTGACGCCGGCGAAAACCCACTGGGCGCGCCCGCTTGATGCACCGCCCTACTACGGTTATGCGCTGCGACCCGGAATCACTTTTACCTACCTGGGCCTGAAAGTCAATGAACGTGCCGCCGTACATTTTGCCGGTCATCCAAGCCGCAACCTGTTTGTTGCCGGCGAGATGATGGCAGGAAATGTACTGGGCAAGGGGTATACCGCAGGCGTAGGCATGTCTATCGGCACAACCTTTGGCCGCATTGCGGGGATAGAAGCCGCCCGCGCGGCGCACAAGGAGGCGCATCATGAAACAGCTTGAAAAATTAATCATTGAGACCACCGTACTTACCGAACCGGAAGCTGAGGTCGAACGCGTCATGCAAGTGTGTAACGCGTGTCGCTACTGCGAAGGATTTTGCGCGGTATTTCCGGCGATGACCCAGCGACTCGAATTCGGTAAAGCCGATGTTCATTATCTGGCGAATTTATGTCATAACTGCGGCGCCTGCCTGCACGCGTGCCAGTACGCGCCGCCCCATGAATTTGCCATTAACGTGCCGAAAGCGATGGCGCAAGTCCGCCTGGAAACATATCAACAGTATGCCCAGCCCGCCGCTTTTGGCGCGTTATACCGTCGGGCGGGGATCACCGTCGCGCTGGCGCTGATAGTCGGTCTGACGCTCTTTTTATTACTGGCGATGGCGCTGAAAGGGTCGCTAATTCATCCGCCGTTGGCCGGTGACTTCTATCAAATTTTTCCGCATAGCCTGCTGGCATGGATGTTTGGCTCAGTTTTTGTGCTGGCAATCGGTTTGCTTATGGTGGGCCTAATCCGCTTCTGGCGTGAGATCTCGCCGGGCGTACCGCGTTCGGCGGAGATTGCGGAAGCTTCGCACAATGCGTTAACGCTGAAATATCTCGATGGTGGACACGGCAAAGGCTGTAACGAAGCGGATGATGCGTTCACGCTGCTACGCCGTCGCTTTCATCACTTTACCTTTTACGGTTTTATGCTCTGTTTTGCCGCCACAGTCGTGGCGACGGGCTATCACTACGTCGCCGATTGGGAAGCGCCCTACCCGTTCTTTAGCCTGCCGGTCATGCTTGGCACGCTGGGCGGTATCGGTCTGCTTATCGGCCCAGCGGGGCTACTATGGCTCAATCTGCGGCGGTCGCCGTTACATGGCGATGCGCGCCAGAAACCAATGGATCGCGGCTTTATTCTGCTTCTGTTCTTAACCAGTCTTACCGGGCTGGCGCTGCTGGCAGGCAGAGACACCAGCGGAATGGGCATACTGCTGGCGCTCCATTTAGGCGTGGTGATGGCACTCTTTCTCACCCTTCCCTACGGAAAATTCGCCCACGGATTTTTCCGCTGCGCGGCCTTACTCAAATGGGCAGTTGAGAGGCGACGCGGAAAACATGCGGGGGATACAGGCAACTGACCCGCAGCATCTTACCCATAAAACAATAAAGACAGTGGAGAGCAAACCCTATGGCACAACACACACCTGCAACATCGCGCGCCGGCACGTTCGGCGCAATACTGCGCGTGACAAGCGGCAATTTTCTTGAACAGTTTGATTTTTTCTTGTTCGGATTTTACGCCACCTATATCGCCAGAACGTTTTTTCCGGCGGAAAGCGAATTTGCCTCATTAATGTTGACCTTTGCCGTCTTTGGCTCCGGTTTTTTAATGCGCCCCGTCGGCGCGATTGTGCTTGGCGCCTATATTGACAGAATCGGACGTCGTAAAGGGCTGATGGTGACACTGGCGATTATGGGCTGCGGTACGTTGCTCATCGCCCTCGTCCCCGGCTACCAAACGATCGGCCTGGCGGCACCTGCGTTGGTGCTGCTGGGCCGGTTATTACAAGGATTTTCTGCAGGCGTTGAGTTAGGCGGCGTTTCGGTCTATCTGTCCGAAATCGCAACGCCAGGCAATAAAGGATTTTATACCAGTTGGCAATCCGCCAGTCAGCAGGTCGCGATCGTTGTTGCCGCGTTGATTGGTTATAGCCTGAATCTCACGCTGGGACACGACGCGATATCGGAATGGGGCTGGCGAATTCCGTTCTTTATCGGCTGTATGATCATTCCGCTGATTTTTGTTTTACGTCGTTCATTACAAGAAACAGAGGCGTTTTTACAACGCAAGCATCGCCCCGACACCAGGGAAATCTTTGCTACTATCGCCAAAAACTGGCGCATTATTACGGCCGGAACGCTGCTGGTAGCGATGACCACCACAACGTTTTATTTTATCACCGTTTATACGCCGACCTATGGCAGAACCGTGCTTAATCTCAGCGCGCGGGACAGTTTGATCGTCACCATGCTGGTGGGCGTGTCCAATTTTATCTGGTTACCCATTGGTGGCGCGATTTCCGACCGGATTGGCCGTCGCGCCGTGTTAATGGGCATTACTTTACTGGCGCTGATCACCACCTGGCCTGTCATGCAATGGCTGACCGCCGCGCCCGACTTTACCCGCATGACGCTGGTACTGCTGTGGTTCTCTTTCTTTTTTGGCATGTATAACGGCGCAATGGTCGCGGCGTTAACCGAAGTGATGCCAGTCTATGTGCGTACCGTCGGTTTCTCGCTGGCCTTTAGCCTGGCGACGGCGATTTTTGGCGGCCTGACGCCGGCCATTTCTACCGCGCTGGTAAAATTAACCGGCGATAAAAGCTCGCCCGGCTGGTGGCTGATGTGCGCGGCGTTATGTGGACTTGCCGCGACGGCGATGCTGTTTGTGCGTCTGAGTCGCGGCTATATCGCGGCAGAAAATAAAGCCTGAAAAAGCCCCGGACGGGAAATGCCCCGTCCGGGGGCAGCAATAAAAAGCTTTATCGCGCGCTATTATGGCTGCGAATTTCCTGCCAGACCTTATCGCAGTCAGCCGTAATCACCTGATCGTTACCCGTACGCGTCGCCTGAATGCACTGCTGATAGTCCAGAACCCGTACGCTTTCTTCATTAGCAAATTGCTGGTGTTTGCGGTCTTTTTTAAGCACATTCAGCACGTTTTGGCAGGCCTCTACCTTCTCAGGCGAGCCCTGTGCGGTATTGATACAGGCGCTGTACGCCTCTTTCAGGCGGCTATCTTCTTCCGGCGTGGTTGATGACGCACAGGCCGTCAAACCGGCGGTCATGCTGGCGATGAGTAAAATTTTTTTCATAGGTCGTTCCTCAACAGCGCGGCAGACCTGCAGCCTGCCACATCTGACATCAGAAAATAGTGAATGGCGCAATAACGATAAATTTCACGTCACGCTCATCCTGAAAGATGTTGCCGTAACCACCGCCCCAGCTTGGAATATTGGAGTGGTTGTCGTATTCAGTGAAGTGCAGTTTGAACATGGTGCCTTTGGCGCGCCCCTCCTGCAGGGTATAGACCGCATCCAGACTGTATGAGGACTCTTCGATAGTGTGGTTTTTGTCGTAGTAAGCATCCGGATTACTTTGCCAGGTTGCCGGTTTGGCATCCCAGGCGTAAACGTAAGACGCGCCCACAGCCCATCCTGGCAGGTCCCAGTTTTTCAGGTCATACATCGCACCGAAGAAAACCGCCTTTTCGCCATTAGCGTTAAAGTCGGAACGGTTATCCCACCAGATATCCAGACGACCGTTTGAAGAGGCGTAGGTTGGCGTCATACGTTGCAGGAAATAGCCCTGCTGACCGTCCGCTTTCACCCAGGTGCCTTCCAGACGCAGGTCAACCACTTCCGCGACTTTGTAGCCGAAGGTTAGCGCCTGCAGCCAGGCCGTACCGTCGTAAATATCATTCGCGCTGCGATCATCTACTTTGTCGCGCGCGCCGTAGAACTGGTAACTGGTAGTGAACGGATTGCCGCCTAAATCAAATTTATAACTGGCCTTCGCGAAATATTGATCGACATAGCCTTCGGACTGACCAAACGCCGCTTCCAGCACCAGGTCATTTTTGAAGTCGTACTTCGCGCCGATAGAGTGGAGATAATCCACATTAGTTTTTTTATCCGCCTGATAAAACTTATCCATTTCGGTATGCCACGGCGCTTTATATTCGTTAGTCCACATGTAGGAGAAACTTAACGCGCCCGCATCGCCATAGTCAAAACTTGCGCCGGCCTCCGCTCCCTGATAGGTACCCGGCATAAAACTCCAGTGCGGCGCTAACAGCGTCTGTCCGGTAGGCTGAATATAACCGGCGCGCGCCCAGACCGGGCCATATTTAAATTTCGCGGCGGCTTTATAAAGACTGATACCGCTCTTATCGCCGGAATAGTCTTCGTCGTAGCCTTTATTCTTTTTCGAGAAGGCAATTTCGTTTGGATGACCGCTGTCGCCGTTTTCCGCCATTTCAATCGCGGTAAACGCCGCGATATCCAGACCGAACATATCCGCGGCGTAACCAGACTGAAAATCCAGGTTAGCGTTCCAGGTCGCATGAGAAAGGTTGGTTTTATATTTATCGCCATCGGTCACATCTTTACGATCGCGTTCACGCTGCCAATAATAGATGCCGCCCGTTAACGTGGCGTCGTCGAAAAAGCCGGAGGCTTGCGCCTGCGGAACAACGATCCACCCCGACATTGCTGTGATACCGGCGATAGCCAGAGCCAGCGTACTACGTTTGCCACTAAACGTACGCATAAGTTAATCCTCTTTGACGTATAAATTGCTGTCGACAAAAGCGAACAGCGAAAAAATAAAAATAAAAAGTAGTGCTGAGAAACCTCATTAACTACGTTAAACAGACTATTTTTCGCGATGCGAATTATCAATCTCTTTCTGTAACCAGTATGTAATAATATGAGCAACCGCACATATTTTATCGCTTTCTGTTACATTCAACTCCAGGTGGGGAAAGCAGACTGTCAGAAAGAAAATTGACTTATTTTCCATACGAATGAAAATAATTGTCTCCTGTTGACCTGATGCTAATAACATTTAGCTTAAGAAGCATTTATCAGAATAATAACTTTCGAAGAATAATTAATTCGCTTCACAAAAAAGAGAAGCCACTGAGAAATACAGAGAAAAAACGCCGCAGAATGCGGCGTTGGCAAGGTATTTTTTACAGCGTTTGCCTGATGGCGCTGCGCTTATTCGCCCGCTTTCGCCCACGTATCACGCAGGCCCACGGTGCGATTAAAGACCAGCTTATCGGCTGTCGCATAGCGGCTGTCGAGGCAGAAGTAGCCTTCACGCTCAAACTGGAAAGCGTTCCCTGCTACCGCCTCTTTCAGCGACGGCTCGCCATAACCCTGCTTAATCACTAATGATTCCGGGTTGATAACGGACAGGAAGTCCTCCGCGGCGCCCGGATTCGGTACGCTGAACAGACGATCGTAGAGACGAATTTCAATCGGCAGCGCATGAGCTGCGCTAACCCAGTGGATTACGCCCTTCACTTTACGTCCGTCAGCCGGATCTTTACTCAGCGTATCGGCATCATAGGTACAGAAGATGGTGGTGATATTCCCTTCGCCATCCTTCTCTACGCGCTCCGCTTTAATGACGTAGGCATTACGCAGACGCACTTCTTTGCCCATCACCAGACGCTTGTACTGCTTGTTAGCTTCTTCGCGGAAATCCGCGCGATCGATCCAGATCTCACCGCTAAACGGCACTTCACGACTGCCCATCTCCGGTTTATTCGGATGGTTAGGCATGGTAACCATTTCGCTCTCACCCTGCGGATAGTTTTCGATAACCAGTTTTACCGGATCGATCACCGCCATCGCACGCGGCGCGTTTTCGTTCAGATCTTCGCGAATGCAGGATTCAAGAGACGCCATCTCAATGGTGTTGTCCTGCTTGGTGACGCCGATGCGTTTACAGAACTCCCGAATGGAGGCCGCCGTATAGCCGCGACGGCGTAGACCCGAGATGGTCGGCATACGCGGGTCATCCCAGCCTTCTACGTGTTTGTCGGTCACCAGCAGGTTCAGCTTACGCTTGGACATCACGGTGTATTCCAGATTCAGACGCGAGAATTCGTACTGGCGCGGGTGAACCGGAATGGTGATGTTGTCCAGCACCCAGTCGTACAGACGACGGTTGTCCTGGAACTCCAGCGTACACAGAGAATGAGTAATGCCTTCCAGCGCATCGCTGATGCAGTGAGTAAAGTCATACATCGGATAGATGCACCACTTCGTGCCGGTCTGATGGTGCTCGGCGAATTTAATCCGATACAGCACCGGATCGCGCATCACGATAAATGGCGACGCCATGTCGATTTTGGCACGCAGACAAGCTTTACCCTCTTCAAAACCGCCGGTACGCATTTTTTCAAATAGCGCAAGGTTTTCTTCCACGCTGCGATCGCGGAACGGGCTGTTTTTACCCGGCGCGGTCAGCGTGCCGCGGTATTCGCGGATCTGCTCCGGCGTTAGCTCATCAACGTAGGCCAGGCCTTTATTGATGAGCTCGACCGCATAGGCGTGCAGTTGGTCAAAGTAATCGGAGGAGTAGCGAATATCGCCAGACCAGTGAAAGCCTAACCACTCGACGTCGTTTTTGATCGAATCAACGTACTCGATATCTTCTTTTACCGGGTTGGTGTCATCGAAACGCAGGTTGCACTGGCCCTGATAATCTTGCGCGATGCCAAAGTTCAGGCAGATAGATTTCGCGTGGCCGATGTGCAGATAGCCATTCGGCTCCGGCGGAAAACGGGTATGGACAGTGGTATGTTTACCACTCGCCAGATCTTCATCAATAATCTGACGAATAAAGTTAGTCGGGCGGGCTTCAGCCTCACTCATCGTGGATTCCTCAAAGCGTAAACAACGTATAACGGCATATGATCTTATAAGCCGGACAGACTGACAACCTTTAGTTACTTAAAAAGTGGCTTTGCAGAAAATATTGGGGCTAATTGCGGTAAAAAAAAGCGGCGAAGGTTTCCCTCTGCCGCTTATGTTTTATGTGATATCGCCGGATGGCGTCTTACGCCTTATCCGGCCAGGAAGCGATTATTTGCTCTTGATCTCGTACAGTGGCGTTTGACCCGCCACCACGTGACCATCCGCTTTGATGACCAGACCGCTGAAGTCATCGATATTGCTGCAAACAACCGGACTTATCATGGAGCGCGCATTGGCATTCAGGAAGTCCAGATCCAGTTCCAGAACCGGCTGACCCGCCGTTACTTCTGCACCCTCTTCTACCAGACGCTTGAAGCCCTGACCGTTCAGCGCGACGGTATCGATACCCATATGGACAACGATCTCCGCGCCTTTTTCGGTTTCCAGACAGAACGCGTGGTTAGTGTTGAAGATTTTCACGATAGTGCCCGCCGCCGGAGAAACCACAGTTTTATCGGTGGGTTTCACCGCCACGCCGTCACCGACCGCTTTACTGGCGAAGGCTTCATCTGGTACCTGATCCAGCGACACTACCTCACCGGTAATCGGAGAGACCAGCTCAGCGATAGTCACCGCATTCGGCACCGCCTGGGGTTTGGCCGCCGGAGCAGGTGTTGCAACGTGAGCCGCATCAGCAGACGCTGCCGCTGCCGCGACCGGACCCCGCGCCACCACTTTTTTCATTTCATCGCCAATCGATTCCGCTTTCGCGCCGACAATAACCTGAATGGTCTGTTTGTTCAGTTTCACCACACCGGAAGCGCCGAGGCGTTTGCAGGCCGCATCGTTGACGCGAGCAGAGTCATTCACGGTCAGACGCAGACGGGTAATACACGCATCGATCGCTTTCAGGTTATCCGTACCGCCAACCGCAGCGATATAGCTGGTCGCCAGTTGCGTTAACCCTTCTTCAGTGTTGCTGTTGGCTTCTTCCGTTACCATCTCATCAACTTTATCTTCGCGGCCCGGCGTTTTCAGGTTAAACATACGAATAACCGCGCTGAACAGCAGGAAGTAGATGATAAAGAATACAACGCCCATCACCAGCAACATCCAGACGTTATTGCTGGCCGCTGGCAGGTTATACATCAGTACATAGTCAATCGCACCTGCCGAGAAAGAGAAGCCCGCATGGATACCCAGCAGCGTCGCGACAAACAGGCTGATACCGGTCAAAATGGCGTGCAGGAGGTACAGCAACGGCGCCAGGAACATAAACAGGAATTCCAGCGGCTCGGTTACGCCGGTCAGAAAGGCTGTAATCGCGACAGACAGCAGCATACCGCCCACCATCGGACGACGTTCTTTCGGCGCGGCGAAATACATCGCCAGAGCGGCGCCCGGCAGACCAAACATCATGATCGGGAAGAAGCCGGACATAAACATCCCCGCCGTGCCGTCACCAGCATAGAAGCGGTTGATGTCACCGTGGAATACGGTGCCTGCGGCATTGGTGAATTCGCCAATCTGGAACCAGGCGATGGTGTTCAGTACCTGATGTAAGCCGGTTGGGATCAGCAGACGGTTGATGAAGCCAAAAATACCGGAACCCAGCGCGCCAGCAGAAACAATCCATTCACCGCCCGCATGGATGCCATGCTGTACCGGCGGCCAGACGTAACCGAAAATAGCGGCCAGCACCAGACAGAAAAAGCCCGTTGCGATCGGCACAAAACGTTTTCCGCCGAAGAAACTGAGAAAATCAGGCAGTTTAATACCAGACCAGCGATTATAAACCGCGCCGCCAACCAGACCGGTAATAATCCCCGCCAGCACGCCCATGTTAATTTCCGGGTTAATCGTCACCATCGCTTTGGTCATGACGAAGTAACCCACGGCCCCCGCCAGCGCTGCCGCGCCCGCGCTATCTTTAGACCAACTGGATGCCACGCCGATAGCGAAAACCAGCGCCAGGTTATCGAAAATAGACCCGCCCGCTTGTGCGATAAACGGCATATTCAGCAAATCTGGTTGGCCGAATCGCAGCAACAACGCTGCTACCGGCAACACGGCGATAGGGAGCTGCAACGCCCTACCCAGCCGCTGGAAAAAACCTAAAATATTCATCTTATTCCCCCTACGAGACGCCGATATGGCTTCTTTGAAGCCGTTTTTTATTGTGCTGCAAACGTTAAAAACGTGATGTTCTGTAATCGAACGGTGAGATCATCTCCTGCAGAGTGTGTGAAAAATTAATTCGCCTCGCAAATTAAATGCGTGTTTTTTGTGATTATAATCACTAAATATCGTAATCACCCCTACCATCCACTGGCTAACACGGAAAACTTATTTTATGATTCAAAAAATCAGGACGGATTGAACGCGAACCCTGGATATCCAGGTTACGCTTAATACGATCCGCCAAATTTTGACATTGATTATTGAGGTGAAGAATGAGACTGATCCCCCTGAATACCGCAGAACAGGTTGGCAAATGGGCCGCTCGCCATATCGTTAACCGTATTAATGCGTTCAAACCGACCGCCGATCGTCCGTTTGTCCTGGGACTGCCTACCGGCGGTACGCCGCTGACGGCCTATAAAGCGCTGGTTGAGATGCACAAAGCGGGCGAGGTCAGCTTTAAGCATGTGGTCACCTTTAATATGGACGAATATGTCGGCCTGCCGAAAGAGCACCCGGAAAGCTACCACAGCTTTATGCATCGTAATTTTTTCGATCACGTTGATATTCCAGCAGAAAACATTAATCTTCTCAACGGTAATGCACCGGATATTGATGCAGAATGCCGTCAATATGAAGAAAAAATTCGTTCTTACGGTAAAATCCATCTGTTTATGGGCGGCGTCGGCAACGACGGTCACATCGCCTTTAACGAACCGGCGTCTTCGTTGGCTTCCCGTACCCGTATCAAAACGTTAACCCATGATACTCGTGTAGCGAACTCCCGCTTCTTTGACGGCGACGTAAACCAGGTGCCGAAATATGCGCTGACGGTAGGCGTAGGCACGCTGCTGGATGCGGAAGAAGTCATGATTCTGGTGCTGGGCCATCAGAAAGCCCAGGCGCTGCAAGCGGCGGTTGAAGGCAACGTCAACCACATGTGGACCATTAGCTGCCTGCAACTCCATCCGAAAGCGGTTGTGGTATGCGATGAGCCCTCCACAATGGAGCTTAAAGTTAAAACATTGAAATACTTCAATGAATTAGAAGCAGAAAATATTAAAGGTCTGTAATGTTGTCTCCGCCCCAACAGTCAACGCGGGGCGGTAAATTTTTGATATCGGGGGTCGGAATGTATGCTTTAACCCAGGGCCGGATCTATACCGGTCACGAAATTCTTGATGACCATGCGCTTGTTGTCGCTAATGGCCTGATTGACCGCGTTTGTCCGATGGTCGAACTGCCGCCGGGAATAGAACAACGCTCATTGAATGGGGCCATTCTCACCCCCGGTTTTATTGACGTGCAGCTAAACGGCTGCGGCGGCGTGCAGTTTAACGATACCGCAGAAGCTGTCAGCGTTGAAACGCTGGAAATTATGCAGAAAGCCAATGAAAAATCGGGCTGTACTAACTTTCTGCCAACGCTTATCACTACCAGCGACGAATTGATGAAACAGGGCATTCGCGTCATGCGCGAGTACCTGGAAAAACATCCGCACCAGGCGCTGGGACTCCACCTGGAAGGCCCCTGGCTTAATCTGGTAAAAAAAGGCACCCATAATCCTGATTTCGTGCGTAAACCAGACGCTGCGCTGGTCGATTTCTTGTGCGATAATGCCGACGTCATTACCAAAGTCACACTCGCGCCGGAAATGGTTCCTGCTGACGTGATCGCTAAACTGGCAAATGTAGGCATTGTGGTTTCCGCAGGCCACTCCAACGCGACGTTAAAAGAGGCAAAAGCGGGCTTCCGCGCCGGGATTACCTTTGCGACTCACCTGTTTAACGCGATGCCATATATTACAGGCCGTGAGCCCGGTCTTGCTGGCGCTATTCTGGACGAAGCGGATATTTATTGCGGCGTTATTGCCGATGGTCTGCATGTCGACTACGCCAACATTCGCAATGCCAAGCGCCTGAAAGGCGACAAACTTTGTCTGGTGACAGACGCCACCGCACCGGCGGGGGCCAACATTGAGCAGTTCATTTTCGCAGGTAAAACAATATACTACCGCAATGGACTGTGTGTGGATGAAAACGGTACGCTGAGCGGTTCCTCCTTAACCATGATTGAAGGCGTACGCAACCTGGTCGCGCATTGCGGCATCGCTTTGGATGAAGTGCTGCGCATGGCAACGCTCTACCCGGCTCGCGCTATCGGTGTTGATAAGCATCTCGGTAGCATTGCGCCCGGTAAAGTCGCGAACCTGACCGCGTTCACCCACGATTTTAAAATTATCAAGACCATCGTTAATGGTAACGAGGTCGTTTGACTTGAGTAAGTGAGAATATGACACCAGGCGGACAAGCTCAGATAGGTAATGTTGATCTCGTAAAACAGCTTAACAGCGCAGCCGTTTACCGCCTGATTGACCAGCATGGTCCTATCTCGCGCATACAAATTGCCGAGCAAAGCCAGCTTGCTCCCGCCAGCGTAACAAAAATTACGCGTCAACTCATTGAACGCGGGCTGATCAAAGAAGTCGATCAGCAGGCCTCCACCGGAGGCCGCCGCGCTATCTCTATCGTCACGGAAACCCGCAACTTCCATGCCATTGGCGTTCGCCTGGGGCGTCATGATACCACCTTAACGCTTTACGATCTGAGCAGTAAAGTGGTCGCTGAGGAGCATTATCCGCTGCCGGAGCGCACCCAGCAGACGCTGGAACACGCGCTGCTCAATACTATCGCCGTCTTTATTGATAGCTGTCAGCGTAAAATCCGCGAATTGATCGCTATTTCCGTGATCCTGCCAGGGCTTGTTGATCCGGAAAGCGGCGTGATTCGTTACATGCCGCACATTCAGGTTGAAAACTGGGGACTGGTCGAAGCGCTGGAAAAACAGTTTCACGTCACCTGTTTTGTCGGGCACGATATCCGTAGCCTGGCGCTGGCGGAACACTACTTTGGCGCCAGCCAGGACTGCGAGGACTCCATTCTGGTACGCGTCCATCGCGGTACAGGCGCCGGGATTATCTCCAACGGGCGCATCTTCATTGGCCGTAACGGCAACGTCGGCGAAATTGGGCATATTCAGGTGGAACCGCTGGGCGAGCGCTGCCACTGCGGTAATTTTGGCTGCCTGGAAACCATTGCCGCCAATGCGGCAATTGAACAACGGGTGCTGAATTTGCTTAAACAAGGCTATCAAAGCCGTGTTCCGCCTGACGACTGCACGATTAAAACTATCTGTAAGGCGGCAAATAAGGGCGACAGCCTGGCCTCGGAAGTTATCGAGCATGTCGGCCGTCATTTGGGCAAAACGATCGCCATTGCTATCAACCTGTTTAATCCGCAAAAAATCGTCATTGCCGGCGAGATCACTGAAGCCGATAAAGTCCTGTTGCCTGCTATTGAAAGCTGCATCAATACGCAGGCGTTGAAGGCATTTCGCAAAAATTTGCCGGTGGTACGCTCCACGCTCGATCACCGTTCCGCTATCGGTGCATTTGCCTTAGTTAAACGCGCTATGCTCAACGGAACATTGCTGCAACGTTTGCTGGAAAGTTGATGCGCTCTTATAGTATCGGATTATTCACAAATTCCCTGGGTAGTTCATGACCATCAAGAATGTAATCTGCGATATCGACGGCGTGCTGATGCACGACAACGTAGCCGTACCCGGTGCGGCGGAATTTCTGACGGGGATTCTGGAAAAAGGTCTGCCGCTGGTGCTGCTGACCAATTACCCGTCGCAAACCGGACAGGATCTGGCGAACCGTTTTGCCACCGCTGGCGTTAACGTGCCGGACAGCGTGTTTTATACCTCAGCAATGGCGACAGCCGATTTTCTGCGCCGTCAGGAAGGTAAGAAAGCGTATGTCGTGGGCGAAGGCGCGCTCATTCACGAGCTCTATAAAGCGGGTTTTACCATTACCGATGTGAACCCTGATTTTGTCATTGTTGGAGAGACCCGCTCCTACAACTGGGACATGATGCATAAAGCGGCATTTTTCGTCGCCAACGGCGCGCGCTTTATCGCCACCAACCCGGATACTCACGGTCGCGGTTTTTACCCGGCCTGCGGCGCGCTGTGCGCAGGCATTGAAAAAATCTCCGGCCGGAAGCCGTTTTATGTCGGCAAACCAAGCCCGTGGATCATCCGCGCGGCGTTAAACAAAATGCAGGCGCACTCGGAAGAGACCGTTATCGTCGGCGACAACCTGCGCACCGACATTCTGGCGGGGTTCCAGGCCGGTCTGGAGACCATTCTGGTACTTTCTGGCGTATCAACGATCAATGATATTGATAGTATGCCGTTCCGCCCGAGTTGGATTTACCCTTCCGTCGCCGAGATCGACGTTATCTAAAACGGTCACCTGCCTGATGGCGCGCAGCTTACAGGTCTACAATGTTGTTCGAACCGTAGGCCTGATAGCGAGGCGCCACCAGCAAAAACATTATTCAATTAAATCACGATAAAACTGAAGATTCATCAATAAATTCGCGCAATACGTAATCATTTTTCACTAATCAACAATGACTATTGCGTTTTTTCTTTTTCAGACGGTAAACCCCTTGCGCCTTCCACGCCTTTGCGGCATTTTTTAATCAAGCAAACACAAAAAGTACGACGCAACAGATTAACGGAGAAGGCTATGTGTTCTATTTTCGGCGTATTCGATATCAAAACAGATGCAGTGGAACTGCGTAAAAAAGCCCTTGAACTGTCACGCCTGATGCGCCATCGCGGCCCGGACTGGTCCGGCATCTACGCTTGCGATAACGCGATTCTCGCACATGAACGCTTGTCGATTGTTGATGTTAACGCCGGCGCCCAGCCCCTGTATAACGCCAAAAAAACTCACGTGCTGGCGGTGAATGGTGAAATTTATAACCATCAGGCGTTACGCGCGGAGTATGGCGATCGTTACGCGTTCCAGACCGGTTCCGACTGCGAAGTTATCCTCGCGCTATATCAGGAAAAAGGGCCGGATTTCCTTGACGATTTACAGGGGATGTTCGCCTTCGCCCTGTATGACAGCGAAAAAGACGCTTATCTGATTGGTCGTGACCATATCGGTATTATTCCGCTCTATATGGGCTATGACGAATTCGGCAACTTCTATGTGGCTTCAGAAATGAAAGCGCTGACGCCGGTCTGCCGCACTATTAAAGAGTTCCCGGCGGGCAGCTACCTGTGGAGCAAAGATGGGGAGATCCGCCAGTACTATCAGCGCGACTGGTTTGAGTTCGCCGCGGTAAAAGACAACGTCACCGACAAAAACGAGCTGCGCCAGGCGCTGGAAGAGGCGGTGAAAAGCCACCTGATGTCCGACGTGCCCTACGGCGTACTGCTCTCCGGCGGCCTGGACTCGTCGATTATTTCGGCGATCACCAAAAAATTCGCCGCCCGTCGCGTCGAAGATCAGGAGCGCTCCGAAGCCTGGTGGCCGCAGTTGCACTCTTTTGCGGTGGGTCTGGAAGGTTCGCCTGACCTGAAGGCGGCCCAGGAGGTGGCTAACCACCTCGGCACCGTACATCACGAAATTCATTTCACCGTCCAGGAGGGTCTGGATGCGATTCGCGACGTAATTTACCACATCGAAACCTATGACGTGACCACTATCCGCGCCTCAACGCCAATGTATCTGATGTCGCGTAAGATCAAAGCGATGGGCATCAAAATGGTGCTCTCCGGCGAAGGTTCCGATGAGGTGTTTGGCGGCTACCTGTACTTCCATAAAGCGCCGAACGCCAAAGAGTTACATGAAGAGACGGTCCGTAAGCTACAGGCGCTGCATATGTATGACTGCGCCCGCGCCAACAAAGCGATGTCCGCCTGGGGCGTGGAAGCGCGCGTACCGTTCCTGGATAAAAAATTCCTCGACGTGGCGATGCGTATCAACCCACAGGATAAAATGTGCGGCAACGGTAAGATGGAAAAACACGTGCTGCGCGAGTGCTTCGAGTCTTATCTGCCGGCCAGCGTCGCGTGGCGTCAGAAAGAGCAATTCTCTGACGGTGTAGGCTACAGTTGGATC
Source organism: Salmonella enterica subsp. diarizonae (assembly GCF_008692785.1). Classification (GTDB taxonomy): domain Bacteria; phylum Pseudomonadota; class Gammaproteobacteria; order Enterobacterales; family Enterobacteriaceae; genus Salmonella; species Salmonella diarizonae. The sequence goes on along the minus strand of NZ_VXJV01000005.1, from coordinate 376,165 downwards.
GATACGCTAAAAGAGGTGGCGGCGAAACAGATTTCCGATCAACAACTGGAAACCGCGCGCTTCCGCTTTCCATACAACACGCCGTCGTCTAAAGAGGCGTACTTGTACCGGGAAATTTTTGAAGAGCTGTTCCCGGTGCCAAGCGCGGCGGAGTGCGTACCCGGCGGCCCGTCCGTAGCCTGTTCTTCCGCCAAAGCCATTGAGTGGGATGAAGCATTCAAAACGATGGATGACCCGTCAGGCCGCGCGGTCGGCGTGCATCAGTCGGCGTACCAGTAAATTAACGATGACGAAAGAGCCCTTAGGGGCTCTTTTTTTATGGCAAACCACTTTCAGAAAAACGATTAATAACCAATAATTGCCGAATATTGCGCCACGCTGTTCGCAACCTAACCAAACAGACACTTTCCGACGTTTTTCGATGAAAAAGAGGTTGACGCTTCAAGGCTCAATACGCATAATGCGCCCCGCAACGCCGATAAGGTAACGCGGAAAAAGATGGCTACGTAGCTCAGTTGGTTAGAGCACATCACTCATAATGATGGGGTCACAGGTTCGAATCCCGTCGTAGCCACCATCTTTTTTGCGGGAGTGGCGAAATTGGTAGACGCACCAGATTTAGGTTCTGGCGCCGCAAGGTGTGCGAGTTCAAGTCTCGCCTCCCGCACCATTCACCGATAAGCGTTGTACGGATGGGGTATCGCCAAGCGGTAAGGCACCGGTTTTTGATACCGGCATTCCCTGGTTCGAATCCAGGTACCCCAGCCATATTTCTTCGAGTTTGCGGTTCACCGCGACGGTATTGGGGTATCGCCAAGCGGTAAGGCACCGGTTTTTGATACCGGCATTCCCTGGTTCGAATCCAGGTACCCCAGCCATCGAAGAAATTATCTGGCTACGTAGCTCAGTTGGTTAGAGCACATCACTCATAATGATGGGGTCACAGGTTCGAATCCCGTCGTAGCCACCATATTGAGGAACATCGGGTTCGCCCGCTAATCCGAAAACAATTTGTTGAAGTATTAGCCACCGGTTCGATTCCGGTATGATTACTGATACTAAATTGGGGTATCGCCAAGCGGTAAGGCACCGGATTCTGATTCCGGCATTCCGAGGTTCGAATCCTCGTACCCCAGCCACATTTAAAAGCCGTTCATTTCGATGAGCGCCACCGTTGGGGTATCTCCAGGCTGTAAGGCGTCGGGCTGAGTCAGACGCATATGGCGAGATAAACCAACATATCACTGGGGTATCGCCAAGCGGTAAGGCACCGGATTCTGATTCCGGCATTCCGAGGTTCGAATCCTCGTACCCCAGCCACATTTAAAAAGCTCGCTTCGGCGAGCTTTTTGCTTTTCTGGCGACTCGGACTGCCTGATGGCGCTACGCTTATCAGGCCTGCGGGCGAATACAGACCGGGTAAGGTATTGCCGCCACCCGGCATAACACAAACTACAACCCCAGCGCATACTTCAGCGCCTGACGTTTTAGCACGCCTGCGCGCTGCGCCGCCATCAGCCCCATATTGCGTAAAATACGCAGCGGCGGCAGCTCATTGCTGAATCCGGCATAAAACAGATCCATTCCACTTTGCATCATAAAATTATCTGCCATGCGCCGCATCTGATAGCGTTTCAACACCGAATAGCTGGCCCAGGACTCGCCATAGCTACGGGCATTCGCCAGTACATCAATCAACGCATCAACGTCCCGATACCCCAGGTTGACGCCCTGTCCGGCCAGCGGATGAATGGTATGCGCCGCGTCGCCCACCAGCGCCAGCCCCGGTTGCACATACTGCAACGCGTGACGACGGGTTAGCGGAAACGCGCCCGCCGCGACAGGCATCACAGCCCCCAGACGCGCCGGAAAGTGCTGGTTAATTTCCACCTGCAATTGCGTCATCGATAACCCCTGTAGCTGGCGAATACGTGCCGGAGCGTCATACCACACCAGCGACGCCCAGTCGTCAAACAACGGCAAAAAGGCGCGCGGCCCATCCGGCGTAAACTGCTGCCAGGTGCTGTCGCCTGGCGCATTTTCACACTTGACGGTGATAAGCATACACGACTGCGCATATTGCCAGGCGTGGATGCCAATTCCCGCCATTTGCCGAACCTGCGAATTCGCGCCGTCGGCGCCAATCACCAGCTTCGGCGTAATACGTTCGCCGTCGGCCAGTTCCAGCGCATAACCATCATTGTGGCGATGCAACGCCGTTAGTGAAGCCGGAACGTGCAACGTCACACCGGGGTGCGCTTCCAGCGCCTGCCATAGCGCCTGTTGCAGAACGTTGTTCTCTACCATATAGCCCAACAGTGGCAGCTTGAGTTCGGCAGCGTCAAACACCACATGGGCGTTTTCCCACTCCCAGGTTTCCAGTCGCCGATAAGAATGGGTACGCATTCCCTGCACCGCCTCCCAGACGCCCAGCCCCTTGAGCAGCGCTACGGATGCCGCGCTAATAGCCGAAATCCGCACGTCAGGCTGGCTGTCAGCCACAAACGGCGCAGGCGCGGCATGTTCTATTACCATCACCGTAAACCCTTGCTGCGCCAGACCCAGCGCCAGCGCGCCGCCGACCATTCCCCCGCCGACAATGGCAATTTCCGTTGGTTGATTTGTCATGGTCATTCATCCTGTTACGTTTTAGACAAGTTTACAGGATTTTTTACCCATTAGGGCTGACGTCAGTCATACTGGTCACAACCGCGCCAAAGCATTACACTATGCGCCCTGCTTTTCAGCCACTATTTCGCAAGAGCAAGTCGATGACTAAAAAACTCCATATTAAAACCTGGGGCTGTCAGATGAACGAGTACGATTCATCGAAGATGGCCGATCTGCTGGACGCCACCCACGGGTATCAACTGACCGACGTGGCGGAAGAGGCGGATGTGCTGCTGTTGAATACCTGCTCAATCCGCGAGAAGGCTCAGGAAAAAGTCTTCCATCAATTAGGTCGCTGGAGACTGTTAAAAGAGAAGAATCCCGATCTGATTATCGGCGTCGGCGGCTGCGTGGCTTCCCAGGAAGGCGAACACATTCGTCAACGCGCCCATTACGTCGACATTATTTTTGGTCCGCAAACCCTGCACCGCCTGCCGGAGATGATTAACTCCGTGCGCGGCGACCGCAGCCCGGTGGTAGATATCAGCTTCCCGGAAATCGAGAAGTTCGACCGTCTGCCGGAACCGCGCGCAGAAGGCCCGACCGCTTTCGTTTCCATCATGGAAGGCTGCAATAAATATTGTACTTACTGCGTAGTGCCGTATACCCGCGGTGAAGAAGTCAGCCGTCCCTCAGACGATATCCTGTTTGAAATCGCCCAGTTAGCCGCGCAGGGCGTGCGTGAAGTCAACCTGCTTGGCCAGAACGTTAACGCCTGGCGCGGAGAAAACTACGACGGCACCACCGGCACCTTTGCCGATTTGCTGCGTCTGGTTGCCGCCATCGACGGCATTGACCGTATTCGCTTTACCACCAGCCATCCGATTGAGTTCACTGACGATATTATCGAGGTGTACCGCGATACGCCGGAACTGGTCAGTTTCCTGCATCTGCCGGTACAGAGCGGTTCCGATCGCGTGCTGAATCTGATGGGGCGCACCCATACTGCGCTGGAATATAAAGCAATCATCCGTAAACTGCGCGCGGCGCGGTCGGACATTCAGATAAGCTCTGACTTTATCGTCGGTTTCCCTGGCGAAACTACCGTTGATTTCGAAAAAACTATGAAGCTTATCGCCGACGTTAACTTTGATATGAGCTACAGCTTCATCTTCTCTGCGCGTCCGGGAACGCCGGCTGCCGATATGGTTGATGACGTACCGGAAGAAGAGAAGAAGCAGCGTCTGTATATTCTGCAAGAGCGTATCAATCAGCAGGCAATGGCGTGGAGCCGCCGTATGCTCGGCACGACACAGCGCATTCTGGTGGAAGGCACGTCGCGTAAAAATATTATGGAGCTGTCTGGCCGTACCGAAAACAACCGGGTGGTGAACTTTGAAGGCACGCCGGAGATGATTGGTAAGTTTGTCGATGTGGAAATTACCGACGTCTATCCGAACTCCCTGCGCGGGAAAGTGGTGCGCACTGAAGATGAAATGGGGCTGCGCGTCGCTGAAACGCCGGAGTCCGTCATTGCCCGTACCCGTAAAGAAAATGAGCTGGGCGTAGGATTCTACCAGCCTTAATCCTGCAGGAAAGACAATAAGGCCCGATGACGCTGCGCTTATCGGGCCTGGTGATCATGGCCCGTCGCCCGACGGGCCTTGCAATTTTCCCTCTTCATCCCCATCTTCATTGCAATGCTTGCGCCTTTACCCACTGGCGTGAATAATTTCCTTACAGGCCGGTAACCATCCGTTGTCCGGCGATACAGATACAAGAGGAACGGTTTGAATATAGACACTCGCGAAATTACCCTTGAGCCCGCAGACAACGCCCGTCTATTGAGCCTTTGCGGGCCGTTTGATGACAATATTAAACAGCTCGAACGTCGTCTCGGTATTGAAATCAACCGCCGTGACAATCACTTTAAACTGACCGGTCGTCCGATTTGCGTGACCGCGGCGACAGATATTTTGCGAAGCCTGTATGTCGATACCGCTCCGATGCGCGGCCAGACTCAGGATATCGAACCGGAACAAATTCACCTGGCGATTAAAGAAGCGCGGGTGCTGGAACAGAGCGCGGAAAGCGTGCCTGACTATGGCAAAGCTATCAATATCAAAACCAAGCGCGGCGTAATTAAACCGCGTACGCCGAACCAGGCGCAGTACATCGCCAATATTCTCGATCATGACATTACCTTCGGCGTCGGCCCGGCGGGTACCGGTAAAACTTATCTTGCGGTCGCCGCTGCGGTAGACGCCCTGGAGCGCCAGGAGATTCGCCGTATTCTTCTGACTCGTCCGGCGGTGGAAGCCGGGGAAAAACTGGGCTTTCTGCCGGGCGATTTAAGCCAGAAGGTGGACCCGTACCTGCGTCCGCTGTATGACGCGCTGTTCGAAATGCTCGGCTTTGAAAAAGTCGAGAAGCTTATCGAGCGCAATGTGATTGAAGTCGCGCCGCTGGCCTATATGCGCGGACGCACGTTAAACGACGCCTTTATCATTCTGGATGAAAGCCAGAACACCACTATCGAACAGATGAAGATGTTCCTGACGCGTATCGGCTTTAACTCGAAAGCAGTAATCACCGGCGACGTGACGCAGATTGACCTACCGCGTAATACCAAATCCGGCTTGCGTCATGCCATTGAAGTGCTGGCGGAAGTAGATGAAATCAGTTTCAACTTCTTCCACAGCGAAGACGTGGTGCGCCATCCGGTCGTTGCCCGCATTGTTAACGCCTATGAAGCCTGGGAAGAGGCCGAACAAAAACGCAAAGCGGCGCAGGCGGCGGAGCGTAAGCGTGAAGCCCAGGAGCAGGAACAGAAATGAGCCAGGTGATCCTCGATTTACAGTTGGCCTGTGAAAACCACGCGGGCCTGCCGGATGAAGCTCAGTTTCAACGCTGGCTGGACGGCGTTATTCCGCAGTTTCAGGAAGAGGCGGAAGTCACAATCCGTCTGGTGGATGAGGCCGAAAGCCACGACCTTAATTTGACGTACCGCGGGAAAGATAAACCCACTAATGTTCTCTCCTTCCCGTTTGAAGCGCCCCCAGGCATTGAAATGCCGCTACTGGGCGATCTGATTATTTGCCGTCAGGTCGTGGAGCAGGAAGCGCAGGAGCAGCGCAAGCCGCTGGAGGCGCACTGGGCGCACATGGTCGTGCACGGTAGCCTGCATTTGCTGGGTTACGATCATATCGACGATGACGAGGCGGAAGAGATGGAGTCTCTCGAAACGGAGATTATGCTTGCTATGGGCTATGAGGATCCGTACATTGCCGAGAAGGAATAGGATGCCGAAATCTTGCAGGCCGGAGCATCCGGCACAATGCCTGATGCTCCGGCCTACCTGTATCACACCGCCATGTGCTGAATTTACGCGCATGTGCAACACATTAACTAACATGAGAACCCATACGACGCCATGAGCGACGACAATTCACACAGTAGTGACACAGTAAACAGTAAAAAGGGATTTTTTTCCCTACTACTCAGCCAGCTTTTCCACGGTGAACCTAAAAACCGTGATGAGTTGCTGGCGCTGATCCGTGATTCCGGGCAGAACGAGCTTATCGATGAAGATACGCGCGATATGCTCGAAGGGGTAATGGACATCGCCGACCAGCGCGTTCGCGATATTATGATCCCACGCTCCCAGATGATTACCCTGAAACGCAACCAGACGCTGGACGAATGTCTCGATGTTATCATCGAGTCCGCCCACTCGCGTTTTCCGGTGATCAGCGAAGATAAAGATCACATTGAAGGGATTCTGATGGCCAAAGATTTGCTGCCGTTTATGCGCAGCGATGCCGAAGCCTTCAGCATGGACAAAGTGTTACGCCCCGCCGTTGTCGTACCGGAGAGCAAACGCGTCGATCGTATGCTCAAGGAGTTCCGCTCCCAGCGTTACCATATGGCGATCGTGATTGATGAGTTCGGCGGCGTTTCCGGCCTCGTGACTATCGAAGACATCCTCGAACTGATTGTCGGTGAAATTGAAGATGAGTATGACGAAGAAGACGATATCGACTTCCGTCAGCTTAGCCGCCATACCTGGACGATTCGCGCGCTGGCGTCAATTGAAGACTTCAATGACGCTTTCGGCACCCACTTCAGCGATGAAGAAGTCGATACCATCGGCGGGCTGGTGATGCAGGCGTTCGGTCATTTACCGGCCCGCGGCGAAACCATTGACATTGATGGTTACCAGTTCAAAGTGGCGATGGCCGATAGTCGCCGTATCATTCAGGTGCATGTCAGAATCCCGGATGACTCGCCCCAGCCAAAACTGAACGAATAACAGCAATAGTGGACTAAAAATGGCATTTGCCTCGTTAATTGAACGCCAGCGTCTTCGCCTGCTGCTGGCGTTATTATTCGGCGCCTGCGGAACACTGGCTTTCTCTCCGTATGACGTCTGGCCCGCAGCGATAGTGTCGCTTATCGGGCTGCAGGCCTTAACGTTCAATCGCCGCCCGCTCCAGTCTGCCGCCATCGGCTATTGCTGGGGACTCGGACTTTTCGGTAGCGGGATTAACTGGGTTTATGTCAGTATCGCGCAGTTTGGCGGAATGCCGGGTCCGGTTAACGTTTTTCTGGTGGTGCTGCTTGCAGCTTATCTCTCGCTGTATACCGGACTGTTTGCCGGGATTTTGTCGCGCCTGTGGCCAAAAACCAACTGGCTGCGCGTCGCTATCGCCGCGCCTGCAATATGGCAAATCACCGAATTTTTACGCGGCTGGGTGCTGACCGGCTTCCCCTGGCTGCAATTTGGCTATAGTCAGGTCGACGGCCCGCTAAAAGGTCTGGCGCCGGTGATGGGCGTCGAAGCGATCAACTTCCTGCTGATGATGGTCAGCGGTCTGTTAGCGCTGGCATTGGCGACGCGGAACTGGCGTCCGCTGGCTGTCGCCGTGATTCTGTTTGCTCTGCCCTTTCCGCTACGCTATATCCAGTGGTTTACGCTGGAACCGGCCAAAACGACCCAGGTATCGCTGGTACAGGGCGATATCCCGCAGTCGCTGAAGTGGGACGAAAACCAGCTACTGAATACGCTAAAAATCTATCTCAACGAAACCCGACCAGAGTTAGGCAAATCACAAATTATTATCTGGCCGGAGTCGGCGATTCCGGATCTCGAAATCAATCAGCAGCCCTTCCTTCGTTCGCTGGACGAGATGTTACGCGAAAAAAATAGCACGCTGATCACCGGTATTGTCGATGCGCGTCTCAATAAACAGAATCGATACGACACCTACAATACGATTATCACGCTGGGCAAGGATAATCCATACAGTTATGACTCGCCCAATCGCTACAATAAAAATCACCTTGTGCCCTTTGGCGAGTTTGTTCCGCTGGAGTCTATCCTGCGTCCGCTGGCGCCGTTCTTCGATCTGCCCATGTCCTCCTTTAGCCGTGGCCCTTATATCCAGCCGCAGTTACATGCGCACGACTATAAGCTGACGGCGGCAATCTGTTATGAAATAATTCTTGGCGAACAGGTGCGGGATAACTTCCGCCCGGACACCGACTATCTGCTGACTATTTCTAACGACGCCTGGTTTGGTAAGTCCATTGGCCCGTGGCAACATTTCCAGATGGCGCGGATGCGTTCGCTGGAGCTGGCGCGTCCGTTGCTGCGCAGTACTAATAACGGTATTACGGCGGTGATTGGCCCGCAGGGCGAAATCCAGGCGATGATCCCGCAGTTCACTCGCCAGGTACTGACAACCAACGTCACGCCAACCACAGGTTTAACCCCCTATGCCCGTACCGGCAACTGGCCGCTATGGATACTGACCGCGCTGTTTGCTTTTGGCGCGGTGGTAATGAGTCTGCGGCAACGGCGGAAATAATCTCTCCCCAGGCCGGATGGCGCTTCGCTTATCCGGCCTGGAAATCCCCCTTTTACCCTATTCTGGCACGTCTATTGCTTTGTTATACATGACAAACCTGTTCGGGCTGCTTGTGCAACCGGGTCGCACCAAAATCGATCGTCGGTAGCACCTGAACGGTGCAATGTAGGATTTTTGCCTCTGAACGGTGCGGCGCACTTCGCAAAAATAAACAATATCGCAGCAAAATATTTACAACAAGCCACACTAAATGTTAACAAACACATATAACACTGCACGCGCAAGTTGCAGGCAATAACAACATCACAATAGCTATCAATGCGTCGACGGCGCAGATGATAAAGGAGTTGGATATGCAATTACGTAAGCTAACCACAGCAATGCTGGTCATGGGACTGTCTGCGGGCCTTGCGCACGCAGAAGATAGCGCCCCTGCCGCTGGTAGCACCCTGGATAAGATCGCTAAAAATGGCGTGATCGTCGTCGGGCATCGCGAATCATCTGTGCCCTTTTCTTATTACGACAACCAGCAGAAAGTGGTCGGCTATTCCCAGGACTACTCCAACGCCATTGTGGAAGCGGTAAAAAAGAAACTTAACAAGCCCGATCTGCAGGTGAAGCTGATCCCGATCACCTCGCAAAACCGTATTCCGCTGTTGCAAAACGGAACGTTCGATTTTGAATGCGGTTCAACGACTAATAACCTTGAACGCCAGAAACAGGCTGCCTTCTCCGATACGATTTTCGTCGTCGGCACGCGACTGCTGACTAAAAAAGGCGGCGATATTAAAGATTTCCCGGACCTGAAAGGGAAAGCGGTCGTCGTAACCTCCGGGACGACCTCTGAAATTCTGCTGCATAAGCTTAACGAAGAGCAAAAGATGGATATGCGCATTATTAGCGCGAAAGACCACGGTGACTCGTTCCGCACCCTGGAAAGCGGTCGCGCTGTCGCCTTTATGATGGATGACGCGTTGCTGGCCGGCGAGCGCGCCAAAGCGAAGAAACCGGATAACTGGGAGATTGTCGGTAAACCGCAGTCCCAGGAAGCCTACGGCTGTATGCTGCGTAAAAACGATCCGCAATTCAAAAAGTTAATGGATGACACTATCGCCCAGGCGCAAACCTCCGGCGAAGCGGCGAAGTGGTTTGATAAGTGGTTTAAAAATCCGATCCCCCCGAAAAATCTGAACATGAATTTCGAGTTGTCTGACGAGATGAAAGCCCTGTTCAAAGCACCGAATGATAAAGCGCTTAACTAACTAAAACTAAATGGGGCGGGACCTCCTGTCCTCTCGATTGTCGCTCAGCACGGACAGACTATAAGCCTAATGGTCGTTCCCCATCGGGCCTGAAACCGCAAATCGCCGGGCAACAATCTTCGAGGGTAGCGCTGCTACCCTTTTTTTTCGGAGTAGATGTATGTCAATAGACTGGAACTGGGGTATTTTTTTACAAGAAGCCCCCTTCGGCAACACCACCTATCTTGGCTGGCTATGGAGTGGTTTTCAGGTCACCGTAGCCCTTTCGATTACCGCCTGGATTATCGCTTTCCTGGTAGGATCTATTTTCGGCATTTTACGTACCGTTCCCAACCGTTTCCTCTCCGGACTGGGCACATTGTACGTAGAACTGTTCCGTAACGTGCCACTGATCGTGCAATTCTTCACCTGGTACCTGGTGGTGCCTGAACTGTTGCCGGAAGATCTTGGCATGTGGTTTAAGGCGGAACTCGATCCCAATATTCAGTTTTTCCTCTCCTCAATGATCTGTCTGGGACTGTTTACCGCCGCCCGCGTTTGCGAACAGGTGCGCGCCGCTATTCAGTCTCTGCCTCGCGGACAGAAGAACGCGGCGCTGGCGATGGGGCTAACGCTGCCGCAGGCTTATCGCTATGTCCTGCTGCCGAATGCCTATCGCGTTATTGTGCCGCCAATGACGTCAGAGATGATGAATCTGGTGAAAAACTCAGCTATCGCCTCAACCATCGGTCTGGTGGATATGGCGGCGCAGGCAGGCAAACTGTTGGATTACTCGGCGCACGCCTGGGAATCCTTCACCGCCATTACGCTGGCCTATGTGCTGATTAACGCCGTTATCATGCTGGTCATGAGCCTGGTTGAACGCAAAGTCCGCCTGCCGGGCAACGTGGGGAGCAAATAATGTACGAATTTGACTGGAGTTCGATTATCCCCTCACTGCCTTACCTGCTGGCCGGGTTGGTCATCACGCTGAAGATCACCGTCACCGCCGTTGTCGTGGGGATAGTCTGGGGAACCATTCTGGCCGTCATGCGCCTCTCAAGCTTTGCCCCCATCGCCTGGTTTGCTAAAGCGTATGTTAACGTTTTCCGTTCCATCCCGTTGGTCATGGTCTTACTGTGGTTCTATCTGATTGTACCCGGCTTTCTGCAAAACGTGCTGGGGCTATCGCCGAAAACCGATATCCGCCTGATCTCCGCGATGGTGGCATTCTCCATGTTTGAAGCGGCCTACTATTCCGAGATTATTCGCGCCGGTATTCAAAGTATTTCCCGCGGGCAGTCCAGCGCGGCGCTGGCGCTGGGGATGACCCACTGGCAGTCGATGAAGCTAATTATTCTGCCGCAGGCGTTTCGGGCGATGGTGCCGCTGTTGCTTACGCAGGGCATTGTGCTATTTCAGGACACCTCTTTAGTTTATGTACTAAGCCTGGCGGACTTCTTCCGCACCGCGTCTACTATCGGCGAGCGTGACGGTACTCAGGTCGAAATGATTCTGTTCGCCGGCGCCGTTTATTTTGTTATCAGCCTGAGCGCGTCGTTGCTGGTCAGCTATTTGAAGAAAAGGACAGTTTAATGATTACCCTGAAAAATGTTTCAAAATGGTATGGTCACTTTCAGGTGCTGACCGATTGTTCAACAGAAGTGAAAAAAGGCGAAGTGGTGGTAGTCTGCGGGCCATCGGGTTCCGGTAAATCCACGCTGATTAAGACCGTCAACGGTCTGGAACCGGTGCAAAAAGGCGAAATTACCGTTAACGGCATTATTGTGAACGACAAAAAAACCGACCTGGCGAAACTGCGTTCCCGCGTGGGCATGGTATTCCAGCACTTCGAGCTGTTTCCCCACCTGTCGATCATCGAAAACCTGACGCTGGCGCAGGTGAAAGTGCTGAAACGCGATAAGGCCGCCGCCCGCGATAAAGGGCTCAAGCTGCTGGAGCGCGTTGGGCTCTCGGCGCACGCCAATAAATATCCCGCCCAGCTTTCCGGCGGTCAGCAGCAGCGCGTGGCGATTGCCCGCGCGCTGTGTATGGACCCCATTGCCATGTTATTCGATGAACCTACTTCCGCGCTCGATCCGGAAATGATCAACGAGGTGCTGGACGTCATGGTCGAACTGGCCCATGAAGGCATGACCATGATGGTAGTGACGCACGAAATGGGTTTTGCCCGTAAAGTGGCTAACCGGGTAATCTTTATGGATGAAGGAAAAATCGTCGAAGATTCGCCAAAAGAGGAGTTCTTCGCTAACCCCAGTTCCGATCGCGCAAAAGATTTCCTTGCGAAAATCCTGCACTAATTTTCCCGGCGCGCATGTCAGAGTGCGCGCTATCTCACGCTTTACCTCTTCGCTTCTCGAAACGTATCCAGCCGAGCGTTAACCTTGTCACAAAGTACCACTTACAAGGAGCCATAATGGCACTGCCCATTATTATTGATTGCGATCCGGGTCATGATGACGCGATCGCCCTCGTTCTCGCCCTCGCCTCCCCTGAACTGGAAGTGAAAGCGATCACCTCTTCCGCCGGCAACCAGACGCCGGAGAAGACCCTGCGCAACGTACTGCGGATGCTGACGCTGCTCAAACGCCCGGATATTCCAGTGGCGGGCGGCGCGGTGAAACCTCTCATGCGCGAACTGATTATCGCCGATAACGTTCACGGCGAAAGCGGTCTTGACGGCCCGGCGCTGCCCGAGCCGTCATTCGCCCCGCAAAGCGGCACTGCCGTTGAGCTGATGGCAAAAACACTGCGCGAAAGCTCACAGCCAGTCACCATCGTCTCCACTGGCCCACAGACCAACGTGGCGCTGCTGCTGAATAGCCATCCTGAACTGCATACGAAAATCGCCCGCATTGTGATCATGGGCGGCGCGATGGCGCTGGGTAACTGGACACCCGCTGCGGAATTTAATATTTACGTCGACCCGGAGGCCGCCGAAATTGTCTTCCAGTCAGGCATTCCGGTGGTGATGGCCGGGCTGGACGTCACCCATAAGGCGCAGATTCACGCCGCCGATATCGAGCGTTTCCGCGACATCGGCAATCCAATTTCGACGATCGTGGCTGAACTACTCGACTTCTTCTTTGAATATCACAAAGACGAAAAATGGGGATTTGTCGGCGCGCCGCTGCACGATCCGTGTACGATAGCCTGGCTATTAAAACCAGAGCTTTTCACGACGATTGAACGCTGGGTCGGCGTCGAAACGCAGGGAAAATATACTCAGGGAATGACGGTGGTGGATTATTATTTCCTGACCGGGAATAAACCTAACGCCATGGTGATGGTCGATGTCGACCGGCAAGGATTTGTCGATCTGCTGGCTGAGCGGCTGAAGTTTTACGCGTAATATTTGCCGGATGGCAGCTTCGCCATATCCGGCCTACGTGAACGATTTTTGGTAGGCCGGATAAGACGCACCGGCGCTCTTCCACTCACGGCTCAAACGGTCTTCTCTGAAACTGGTCATGACCGCATTTCGGGCACAGCGGCAGCACATCCGGCGTATAAACCGCTAAATGGAAGTGGCACTTCTCGCATACCAGATTGCCCAGCCCCACTACCTCTCCGCTGTGATAAACCCCATGGTGATTGAGATCCTGAAAAACCTCACGCCACTCCAGCTGGGTTTTATCGGTAATATCCGCCAGCTCCTGCCACAGACTCTCTTTAATGACCCGCATAAAGACGCTGTCGTCCTGACTCTCTTCGTAGCTCATGGCGAACTCTTCCAGATCGCGTCTGACGGCGCGCGTCAGTTCGTCTACTTCGGTTCGCGTTAACTCCCCTGTTTGCATCACACGCTGGCGCGCCTGCTCCACCAGCGCATCAATGTCGCGCTCGCCATTGCGTAAACGCTCGCTTAATGAAGCCACCAGTTCACGGTAATACTGAGCAACTTTATTCATCACTTCGTCTCCCGGATCGTTAACTGCCTATAATAATAGACCTTATTTACGTTACGCTTTGCAAGACTGCCCACAGAGTCTGTAAATTCTTGTCAGGCTGACGCGCATCGCCTACCCCCTGCCTGATTCGCCCTATTTATAAACTTCGCCATGAAAAGGCACATCGCAGATTGCGAATTTATGGCCAAACGGCACGTCCTGACGTAACACAGCGCTTATCACGCGTTCATCAATAAACATCGTGGCGGTTTCGTCAGCCTTGAGCGCCATGATAGTCGTCACAACGCCATCTTAAGGGTGAATCATTACCGTATTTTTTTTCACGGGTCACTCCTTTGCTATAGTCCTGCTTTCCCTAATCAACAGGCATGTTATTTTTTAACAGGCTGTTTTATATGATTTTATTTTGAGTGATTTGCCAGATGGCGGAAGGAAATACGGCAATTTGCTGCAGTCGTGCCACATTTTGCATCATCGCTTCATGCGCGCCAGACGCGACAAATGTGCTAACCCCTGTTTTGGCGCGGGCGTTTGGGCTATGCTATGCGGATCTAAACACCACCTCTAAAGCTACATTTGTAGCTGTATTGAAAACAGGACTACTGGCTGCCATGCAAGAGCAATACCGCCCGGAAGAGATAGAATCCAAAGTACAGCTTCACTGGGATGAGAAGCGCACATTTGAAGTGACCGAAGACGAGAGCAAAGAGAAGTATTACTGCCTGTCGATGCTTCCCTATCCTTCTGGCCGACTACACATGGGCCACGTACGTAACTACACCATCGGTGACGTGATCGCCCGCTACCAACGTATGTTAGGTAAAAACGTGTTGCAGCCTATTGGCTGGGACGCGTTTGGCCTGCCCGCGGAAGGCGCGGCGGTGAAAAACAACACTGCGCCGGCGCCGTGGACATACGACAACATCGCGTACATGAAAAACCAGCTCAAAATGTTGGGCTTTGGTTATGACTGGAGCCGCGAACTGGCGACCTGCACCCCAGAATACTATCGCTGGGAACAGAAATTCTTCACCGAGCTGTATAAAAAAGGCCTGGTGTACAAGAAGACCTCTGCCGTTAACTGGTGTCCGAACGATCAGACTGTTCTCGCCAACGAACAGGTGATCGACGGCTGCTGCTGGCGCTGCGATACCAAAGTTGAGCGTAAAGAGATCCCACAGTGGTTTATCAAAATCACCGCTTACGCAGACGAACTGTTGCGCGATCTGGATAAGCTGGACCACTGGCCTGATACCGTGAAAACGATGCAGCGCAACTGGATTGGCCGCTCTGAAGGCGTGGAAATCACCTTCGACGTGAAGGGTTACGATAACACGCTGACCGTCTATACCACCCGTCCGGATACCTTTATGGGCGCCACTTACCTGGCGGTGGCCGCCGGTCACCCGCTGGCGCAACAGGCCGCCGCGAACAACGCCGAGCTGGCGGCGTTCATCGACGAATGCCGTAACACCAAAGTGGCCGAAGCCGAAATGGCGACCATGGAGAAAAAAGGCGTCGACACCGGCTTTAAAGCGATTCATCCGTTAACCGGCGAAGAGATCCCGGTCTGGGCGGCAAACTTCGTGTTGATGGAGTACGGCACCGGCGCGGTGATGGCCGTTCCGGGTCACGATCAGCGCGACTACGAATTTGCCTCCAAATACGGTTTGACCATCAAGCCGGTTATTCTGGCTGCCGACGGTTCCGAGCCGGATCTTTCCGAACAGGCGCTGACCGAAAAAGGCGTGCTGTTTAACTCCGGCGAGTTCGACGGCCTGGCTTTTGAAGCGGCGTTTAACGCCATTGCCGATAAGCTGGCGGAAAAAGGCGTTGGCGAACGTAAAGTGAACTACCGTCTACGCGACTGGGGCGTTTCCCGTCAGCGCTACTGGGGCGCGCCGATCCCGATGGTTACCCTGGAAGACGGCACCGTGATCCCGACGCCAGAAGATCAACTGCCGGTGATCCTGCCGGAAGACGTAGTCATGGACGGTATCACCAGCCCAATCAAGGCCGACCCCGAGTGGGCGAAAACCACCGTTAACGGTATGCCTGCGCTGCGTGAAACCGACACCTTCGACACCTTTATGGAATCGTCATGGTACTACGCGCGTTACACCTGCCCGCAGTATCAGGAAGGGATGCTGGATTCGAAAGCGGCAAACTACTGGCTGCCGGTCGACATCTACATCGGCGGTATTGAACATGCCATCATGCACCTGCTCTACTTCCGCTTCTTCCATAAGCTGATGCGCGATGCGGGCATGGTCACCTCTGACGAGCCGGCTAAACAGTTGCTGTGTCAGGGCATGGTACTGGCGGATGCGTTCTATTATGTCGGCGAGAACGGCGAACGTAACTGGGTTTCGCCAGTTGACGCTATCGTCGAGCGCGATGAAAAAGGCCGCATCGTAAAAGCAAAAGACGCAGCGGGTCATGAGCTGGTCTACACTGGCATGAGTAAAATGTCCAAGTCCAAAAATAACGGTATCGATCCGCAGGTAATGGTTGAACGTTATGGCGCGGACACGGTACGCCTGTTTATGATGTTCGCTTCTCCGGCGGATATGACTCTGGAATGGCAGGAGTCCGGCGTAGAAGGCGCAAACCGCTTTATTAAACGCGTCTGGAAGCTGGTTTACGAACACACCGCTAAAGGTTCTGTCGCGGCGCTGAACATAGATACGCTGAACGACGATCAAAAAGCGCTGCGTCGCGATGTGCATAAAACCATTGCCAAAGTGACCGATGATATCGGCCGCCGTCAGACGTTCAACACCGCCATTGCGGCGATTATGGAACTGATGAATAAACTGGCGAAAGCGCCGCAGGACAGCGAGCAGGACAGAGCGCTGATGCAGGAAGCGCTGCTGGCGGTCGTGCGTATGCTTAACCCGTTCACGCCACACGTCTGCTTTACCTTGTGGCAGGCGCTGGAAGGCGAAGGCGATATTGATAACGCGCCGTGGCCGGTGGCGGACGATAAAGCGATGGTCGAAGAGTCCACGCTGGTTGTGGTACAGGTAAACGGTAAAGTGCGCGGAAAAATCACCGTACCGGTAAATGCTACCGAAGAACAGGTACGCGAGCGCGCAGGCCAGGAACACCTGGTGGCAAAATATCTTGATGGCGTTACCGTGCGTAAAGTGATTTACGTTCCGGGTAAACTCCTCAATCTGGTTGTTGGCTAAGCGCGGGAGGAAGCGTGCGATATCTGGTAACACTGTTGTTATCTCTGGCGGTGCTGGTCACCGCCGGATGCGGCTGGCATCTGCGTAGTACTACGCAGGTCCCGGCTTCAATGAAAACGATGATCCTCGATTCAGGCGATCCGAACGGTCCGCTAAGTCGTGCGGTACGTAATCAGTTACGGCTGAATAACGTAAACCTGCTTGATAAAAACACAACGCGCAAAGACGTTCCGTCTCTGCGACTTGGAACGGTGACTATTTCGCAGGATACGGCGTCAGTGTTCCAGGACGGCCAGACGGCGGAATATCAGATGGTAATGACCGTCAACGCCTCGGTATTGATTCCGGGCCATGACATCTATCCTATCAGCACGAAAGTGTACCGTTCGTTCTTCGATAACCCGCAAATGGCGTTGGCGAAGGATAACGAGCAGGCCATGATTGTTCAGGAGATGTACGACAAAGCCGCTGAACAGCTCATTCGTAAGCTGACCAGCGTCCGCGCGGCGGATATTCAGGCGACAAAAGAGGAGGCTACCGCAGACAATGAGACGGCGGCACCCGCCTCTACGCCAGCACGCGTTTCCACTACGCTGAGTAACTAATGATCAGGTTATATCCTGAACAACTCCGCGCGCAGCTCAAAGAAGGGCTGCGCGCGGCATATCTGCTATTGGGCAACGATCCGCTGCTATTGCAGGAAAGCCAGGACGCTATTCGTCTGGCGGCTGCATCGCAAGGATTCGAAGAGCACCACGCTTTTACTCTCGATCCCAGTACCGACTGGGGATCGCTTTTCTCACTCTGCCAGGCGATGAGCCTGTTCGCCAGCCGTCAAACGCTGGTGCTGCAACTGCCGGAAAACGGGCCTAACGCGGCAATGAATGAGCAACTCGCCACGCTGAGCGGCCTACTGCATGACGACCTGTTGTTAATAGTGCGCGGAAACAAGCTCACCAAAGCGCAGGAAAACGCCGCCTGGTATACCGCACTGGCAGACCGGAGCGTTCAGGTCAGTTGTCAGACGCCGGAACAGGCGCAACTTCCCCGCTGGGTTGCCGCCAGAGCGAAAGCGCAGAATTTGCAACTGGATGACGCCGCGAACCAACTGCTGTGCTATTGCTATGAGGGCAATCTGTTGGCGCTGGCACAGGCGCTTGAACGACTGTCGCTGCTTTGGCCTGACGGTAAGTTAACGCTTCCTCGCGTGGAGCAGGCCGTCAATGACGCCGCCCACTTTACCCCTTTCCACTGGGTGGATGCGTTACTGATGGGGAAAAGCAAACGCGCGCTGCATATCCTGCAACAGCTACGCCTTGAAGGCAGCGAGCCGGTCATTCTACTGCGTACGCTCCAGCGAGAGCTGCTGCTGCTGGTAAATCTCAAACGTCAGTCCGCCCATACGCCGTTACGCACGCTGTTTGATAAACACCGGGTCTGGCAAAACCGTCGCCCCATGATCGGCGACGCGTTGCAGCGTCTCCATCCTACACAGCTTCGACAGGCCGTGCAGTTACTGACGCGTACGGAAATTACGCTCAAACAGGATTATGGTCAGTCAGTATGGGCAGAGCTTGAAGGGCTATCGCTCCTGCTTTGCCATAAGGCGCTGGCAGACGTATTTATTGATGGGTGATATGAAATCGTTACAGGCTTTATTCGGCGGCACCTTTGATCCGGTGCATTATGGACATCTTAAACCTGTTGAAACGCTGGCGAATCTGATCGGCTTATCGCGGGTGATTATTATGCCTAACAATGTGCCGCCGCATCGCCCCCAGCCGGAAGCCTCCAGCGCGCAGCGTAAATATATGCTGGAGCTGGCTATCGCCGATAAGCCGCTTTTTACGCTGGATGAACGCGAGCTACAGCGAAACGCGCCCTCTTACACTGCGCAAACGCTGAAAGAATGGCGCGAAGAACAGGGTCCCGAAGCGCCGCTGGCGTTTATTATCGGCCAGGACTCGCTGCTTAACTTCCCCACCTGGCATGATTACGACACCATCCTCGATAACACTCACCTGATCGTTTGTCGTCGTCCGGGCTACCCGCTTGAAATGACGCAGGCGCAACACCAACAGTGGCTGGAACAGCATCTGACCCATACGCCGGACGATCTGCACCAGTTGCCAGCCGGTAAAATTTACCTGGCGGAAACGCCCTGGCTTAATATTTCCGCGACCCTCATCCGCGAACGGCTGGAAAAAGGCGAATCCTGCGACGATCTGTTGCCAGAAAACGTGCTGAACTACATCAATCAGCAGGGGCTATACCGGTAAGCACATTGCGCAACGCCGACAGCAGACGCTCGTTTTGCGCAGCGCTGCGTATCGCCACGCGGTAATAGCGGCTGTCCAGCCCCGGATAGTTAGCGCAGCTACGGATTAAAATCCGCTGCGTCAGCAACCGTCGCTGCAGGTCAATATCCTCTCGCTCACAGCGTAACAACAGATAGTTCGCCCGCCCGGGATAAACCGTCAACAGCGGGATCTGACAAAGCGCCTGATAAAACCGGGTGCCCTCCTCCCGTAACCAACGCCAGGTCGCCTGCTGCCAGGCGCTATCCTGTAACGCTACCTCACCGGCAAGCGCCGCCAGCGCGTTAACCGACCACGGCATTTGTTGGCGACGCATCCGCGCCACCGCCGCGTCATCACTGTTGACGAGATATCCCAGCCGCAGGCCGGGAATGGCATAAAACTTGGTCAGCGAACGCAGCACCCAGATATGCGGATTATCTTTAAGAACAGGAATAAAGCCCGTCTCATGCGGAATAAAATCGATAAACGCTTCATCCAGGATCAGATGAATATTCAGCGATTTGCAGCGATCGGCAATGGCCTGCAATAACTGACGCTCCGGCAGCAGGCCGGTAGGATTATTGGGCGTACACAGAAACAGGCAGTCCAGATCGGGCGTCAACGCCTCAAGAATGGCATCGGTAAGTTGCCAGCCATCCGCTTCGCGTAGAGACCAGCGACGAATTTCACAGCCAATTTGCGCCAGCGCCCGACCATACTCCGCGAAACCTGGCGTGACAATCATCGCATGACGCGGTTTAAGGCCGCTCGCCACGGTAAAGATTGACTCCGTCTCGCCATTTCCCGCCAGTATCCACGATGCCGGCACCTGATGATGACGCGCCAGCGCCTGGTGCAAATGAAAATAATCGACATCCGGGTAGCGCTCAATGCAATCCAGATTGTCGATAAGCGCGCGTTTCACGCTGACAGGCATACCCAGCGGATTAATGTTTGCGCTAAAATCCAGTAACTGGTCAGGCGAGATGCCCAACACCGTCGCGGCTTCCCGAATGTTACCGCCATGCGCGCTGTTGAATAACGCCATTATGCCTCCGGCCAAAAAAGGCTATTTTAGTGAAAAAAACGTTGCGCAATCAGGGCCATTATCATGTTTTGCGCATTTAACCATCATGAGGGATACCATGCGATTGTGGCTGGTGCGTCATGGCGAAACCGAGGCCAATGTCGCCGGGTTGTATAGCGGACATGCTCCAACGCCGTTAACGGAAAAAGGGATTGGCCAGGCGAAAACGCTACATACCTTATTGCGCCACGCGCCATTTGACAGGGTGTTATGCAGCGAACTGGAGCGCGCGCGCCATACCGCCCGGCTCGTACTGGAGGGCCGGGATGCGCCGCAACACATCTTACCTGAGCTTAATGAGATGTATTTCGGCGACTGGGAAATGCGCCATCACCGCGACCTCACCCATGAAGATGCCGAAAGCTATGCCGCCTGGTGTACGGACTGGCAGAATGCGGTTCCGACCAATGGCGAGGGTTTTCAGGCTTTTACCCAGCGCGTAGAGCGCTTTATCTCGCGACTCGACGCGTTCAGCGATTGCCAGAGCCTGCTGATCGTCAGCCATCAGGGCGTACTCAGTCTGTTGATTGCCCGCCTGCTCGCGATGCCCGCCGCCTCGCTATGGCATTTCCGGGTAGAACAGGGATGCTGGAGCGCAATCGACATATGCGAAGGGTTCGCCACCCTGAAGGTATTAAATAGTCGTGCCGTCTGGCGGCCTGAGTGATGAATTTTCCGTTTTTTCTCGCCGCAGCGGTTTCGCCCATTGACAGCCCCCGACAGGCTGTTATTCTCCGCAGCCAGGCTATTTTCACCTTTCAGAGCTTTGCAGAAATTGTTTTACAAAAATGGCGATGCTTTCTGTGACGTGGGATGGGATGATAATCTGGTTTTAAACGCCGATCCGGTGACATAAGTCCCGGTATCGCCGCTGATTCAGGTATACTACACGGCGTCCCGCCGGAAGGTTAGCGTTAACCTCGCAACGCCTTACCGGTCCAGCCTGTTGGCCTTTTTTCTATCGTTATAACGCAATTATTCACCCAGGGGGAAAACTTGCAGGGTAAAGCACTCCAGGATTTTGTTATCGACAAAATTGATGACCTGAAAGGTCAGGACATCATCGCCTTAGATGTTCAGGGTAAATCCAGTATCACCGACTGTATGATTATTTGTACCGGCACCTCCAGCCGTCACGTTATGTCTATTGCCGACCACGTTGTGCAGTCGTCGCGCGCGGTCGGTATGCTGCCGTTGGGCGTCGAAGGCGAAAATGCGGCTGACTGGATTGTCGTCGATCTGGGCGATGTGATTGTGCATGTCATGCAGGAAGAAAGTCGCCGCCTGTATGAACTGGAAAAACTCTGGAGTTAATGCGTGAAGCTGCAACTTGTCGCTGTCGGCACGAAAATGCCCGACTGGGTTCAAACGGGATTTATGGAATATCTGCGTCGTTTTCCGAAAGACATGCCCTTTGAACTGATCGAAATCCCTGCGGGCAAACGCGGCAAGAACGCGGATATCAAACGCATTCTCGACAAAGAGGGCGAGCAGATGCTGACCGCCGCCGGTAAGAATCGCATTGTTACCCTGGATATTCCAGGCAAGCCGTGGGATACGCCGCAGTTAGCCAATGAGCTGGAGCGCTGGAAACAGGACGGGCGCGACGTCAGTTTGCTGATTGGCGGGCCGGAAGGATTATCTCCCGCCTGCAAAGCGGCAGCGGAACAGAGTTGGTCGCTCTCGGCGTTAACGCTCCCTCACCCGCTTGTTCGGGTTCTGGTCGCGGAGAGTTTATACCGGGCGTGGAGCATCACGACCAACCACCCTTATCACCGTGAGTGATCGTGAAGTCTTGAGAAGATTAAGCAGCGGATGAAACGACAAAATTCTTTTCGTGACTATACGGCTGAGTCCGCACTGTTTGTGCGTCGGGCGCTGGTCGCCTTTTTGGGTATTTTGCTGCTGACCGGCGTACTGATCGCCAATTTGTATAATCTGCAAATCCTCCGTTTTACCGATTACCAGACCCGCTCGAACGAAAACCGTATCAAGCTGGTGCCAATTGCGCCAAGCCGCGGAATAATCTACGACCGTAACGGCATTCCCCTTGCGCTGAACCGCACTATCTATCAGATTGAAATGATGCCGGAAAAGGTGGATAACGTTCAGCAAACGCTGGATGCGCTACGCAGTGTGGTCGATTTAAACGACGACGATATCGCCGCCTTTAAAAAAGAGCGCGCCCGCTCGCATCGCTTTACCTCTATTCCGGTGAAAACGAACCTGACGGAAGTTCAGGTCGCGCGCTTTGCCGTTAACCAATACCGTTTTCCAGGCGTCGAAGTCAAAGGCTATAAACGCCGCTATTATCCATACGGATCGGCGCTGACTCACGTTATCGGCTACGTATCGAAAATCAATGATAAAGACGTCGAGCGCCTCGACAGAGAAAACAAACTGGCGAACTACGCCGCCACCCATGACATCGGCAAGCTGGGCATTGAGCGCTACTATGAAGATATTTTGCATGGGCAAACCGGTTATGAAGAGGTTGAAGTCAACAACCGCGGTCGCGTTATTCGCCAGCTCAAAGAGGTGCCGCCGCAAGCAGGGCACGATATCTACCTGACGCTGGATCTCAAACTCCAGCAGTATATTGAAACGCTGCTGGCAGGCAGCCGCGCGGCGGTAATTGTCACCGATCCGCGTACCGGCGGCGTGCTATCGCTGGTATCCATGCCAAGCTACGACCCTAACCTTTTCGTGGACGGCATCTCCAGCAAAGATTACTCCGGGCTGCTTAACGATCCGAACACGCCATTAGTGAACCGCGCGACCCAGGGTGTCTACCCACCGGCCTCTACCGTTAAGCCTTACGTCGCCGTATCGGCCTTAAGCGCTGGCGTCATCACCCGTAACACCAGTCTTTTCGACCCTGGCTGGTGGCAGTTGCCGGGCTCTGAGAAACGCTACCGCGACTGGAAAAAATGGGGCCACGGGCATCTGAACGTCACCAAATCCCTTGAAGAGTCGGCGGATACCTTCTTCTATCAGGTTGCCTATGACATGGGGATCGATCGCCTGTCAGAATGGATGGGTAAGTTCGGCTATGGTCACTATACCGGAATTGATCTCGCAGAAGAGCGCTCTGGTAATATGCCGACCCGCGAGTGGAAACAGAAACGCTTTAAAAAACCGTGGTATCAGGGCGATACGATTCCGGTGGGTATCGGCCAGGGCTACTGGACAGCGACGCCAATTCAGATGAGTAAGGCGCTGATGATCCTTATTAACGACGGCGTAGTTAAAGTCCCGCACCTGTTAATGAGCACCGCGGAAAACGGTAAACAGGTGCCGTGGGTACAGCCGCATGAGCCGCCGGTGGGTGATATTCACTCCGGCTATTGGGAAATTGCGAAAGATGGCATGTATGGCGTCGCCAACCGCCCTAACGGCACGGCGCATAAATATTTTGCCAGCGCGCCCTATAAAATCGCGGCGAAATCGGGCACCGCGCAGGTCTTTGGCCTGAAGGCCAACGAAACGTACAATGCGCATAAAATCGCCGAGCGCCTGCGCGACCATAAATTGATGACCGCTTTTGCGCCGTATAACAATCCCCAGGTCGCCGTCGCGATCATCCTTGAAAACGGCGGCGCAGGCCCGGCAGTAGGTACAATCATGCGCCAAATTCTTGATCACATCATGCTGGGCGACAACAACACCCATTTGCCTGCGGAAAACCCGGTGGTTGCAGCGGCGGAGGACCAATAATCATGACGGATAATCCGAACAAAAAAACCTTCTGGGATAAAATTCATATCGATCCCACGATGCTACTGATTCTGCTGGCGTTACTGGTTTACAGCGCGTTGGTCATCTGGAGCGCCAGCGGCCAGGACATCGGCATGATGGAGCGTAAAATTGGCCAGATTGCGATGGGGCTGGTGGTCATGGTGGTGATGGCGCAGATCCCGCCGCGCGTGTATGAAGGCTGGGCACCCTATCTCTATATCATTTGTATCATTCTGCTGGTCGCCGTTGATGCCTTTGGCGCAATATCCAAAGGCGCGCAGCGCTGGCTCGATCTAGGAATCGTTCGCTTTCAGCCTTCGGAAATAGCCAAAATCGCCGTGCCGCTGATGGTCGCCCGCTTTATTAATCGCGACGTCTGCCCACCCTCGCTGAAAAACACCGCCATCGCCCTGGTATTAATTTTTATGCCTACCCTGCTGGTCGCCGCCCAGCCGGACCTGGGGACGTCTATTCTGGTCGCCCTTTCCGGTCTCTTTGTCCTATTTTTGTCTGGTCTGAGCTGGCGCTTAATTGGGGTCGCCATTGTATTGATCGCTGCATTTATTCCTATTTTGTGGTTCTTCCTGATGCACGATTACCAACGCCAGCGTGTCATGATGCTCCTTGATCCGGAGACCGATCCGCTGGGCGCGGGCTATCATATTATTCAGTCTAAAATCGCCATTGGCTCAGGCGGCCTGCGCGGTAAAGGCTGGCTCCATGGCACCCAGTCGCAACTGGAGTTTTTACCCGAACGCCATACCGACTTTATCTTCGCGGTACTGGCGGAAGAACTCGGTCTGGTGGGCATCCTGATTCTGCTCGCGCTCTATATTTTGCTGATAATGCGCGGTCTGTGGATTGCCGCCAGAGCGCAAACTACATTTGGTCGCGTGATGGCTGGCGGATTAATGTTAATATTATTCGTTTATGTCTTCGTAAATATTGGTATGGTGAGCGGTATTCTGCCTGTGGTTGGAGTACCTTTACCCCTGGTCAGCTACGGGGGCTCCGCACTGATCGTGCTGATGGCCGGGTTCGGGATTGTGATGTCGATCCACACCCACAGAAAAATGTTGTCGAAAAGCGTATAAGGGGTGCGCAATGCGTAAGCAGTTGCCTGTAATCTGCGTCGCGGCAGGGATAGTACTACTCGCGGCATGTACTAATGACGGCGGTCAGCAGCAACCCACCGTCGCGCCGCAGCCTGCGGTATGTAATGGTCCGGCGGTGGAAATCAGCGGAGCGGAACCGCGTTATGAACCTCTGAATCCGACTGCAAACCAGGATTATCAGCGTGACGGTAAAAGTTATAAAATCGTTCAGGACCCGTCCCGCTTTAGCCAGGCTGGCCTGGCCGCTATTTATGATGCGGAACCCGGCAGTAATTTAACCGCCTCCGGGGAGATGTTCGATCCGATGCAGCTTACCGCCGCTCATCCGACGCTGCCCATCCCCAGCTATGCGCGAATTACCAACCTGGCTAACGGACGCATGATCGTCGTACGTATTAACGATCGTGGCCCCTATGGCACCGATCGGGTCATCTCTCTTTCCCGCGCGGCAGCCGATCGTCTGAATACCTCGAATAATACTAAAGTACGGATTGACCCTATTATCGTGGCGCCGGACGGTTCGCTTTCCGGCCCGGGGATGGCCTGTACGACGGTGGCGAAACAGACCTACGCTCTGCCTCCTCGCCCTGATTTAAGCGGCGGCATGGGAAGTGTCTCCTCAGCGCCTGCGCAACCGCAAGGCGACGTACTTCCGGTCAGCAATTCCACATTGAAAAGTGACGATACTACCGGCGCGCCGGTGAGCAGCAGCGGCTTCCTTGGCGCGCCGACCACGCTGGCGCCTGGCGTGCTGGAGGGTAACGAACCGACGCCGGCTCCACAGCCAGCGCCGGTCTCCGCGCCGGTGACGGCTCCAGCGGCTACGGCGACGGTTAGCGCGCCTGCCGCCGCGGCGAGCGGTCGTTTCGTCGTCCAGGTCGGCGCCGTCAGCGATCAAACGCGCGCGCAGCAGTACCAACAGCGTTTAAGCCAGCAGTTCAGTGTACCAGGCCGCGTAATGCAAAACGGCGCGGTCTGGCGTATTCAACTGGGGCCTTTTGCCAGTAAAACGGAAGCCAGCGCGTTACAGCAACGTTTGCAAACAGAAGCACAATTACAGTCCTTTATCGCCAGCGCGCAGTAACATATTGCAGGCATCTGTACTGTCAATTTCTGTAAATGACATTAACAAAGTCACGCGGAAAGTCAGATGCCTGCCAGTTATGCTTTTGCTATAGTAGGGCTCTTTTTTTAATTTCATCACGGACGTCGTAGTTCAGACCATGAAGACCACTTTTTCCGCTCGTTTTATGCAGCGCATGGCGCTCACCACGGCGCTTTGTGCCTCGTTTATCTCAGCCGCACATGCCGATGACCTGAATATCAAAACTATGATCCCGGGTGTTCCGCAGATCGATGCGGAATCCTACATCCTGATCGACTACAACTCCGGCAAAGTTCTGGCGGAACAAAACGCCGACGAACGTCGCGACCCGGCGAGTCTGACGAAGATGATGACCAGTTACGTCATCGGACAGGCAATGAAAGCGGGTAAATTTAAAGAAACCGACCTGGTTACCGTCGGTAATGACGCCTGGGCCACCGGCAATCCGGTATTTAAAGGCTCCTCGCTGATGTTCCTCAAGCCGGGAATGCAGGTACCGGTCTCCCAGTTGATACGCGGCATCAATCTGCAATCCGGTAATGACGCCTGTGTGGCGATGGCTGATTTCGCCGCCGGTAGCCAGGATGCTTTCGTCGGGCTGATGAACAGCTATGTGAACGCGCTGGGACTGAAAAATACCCATTTCCAGACCGTACACGGCCTGGACGCCGACGGACAATACAGTTCAGCTCGCGATATGGCGCTGATTGGCCAGGCGTTAATTCGCGATGTGCCTAACGAATATGCCGTTTATAAAGAAAAAGAGTTCACCTTTAACGGCATTCGCCAGTTAAACCGTAACGGTTTGCTGTGGGATAACAGCCTAAATGTGGACGGCATCAAAACCGGGCATACCAGCAAAGCGGGCTATAATCTGGTCGCTTCCGCAACCGAAGGCCAGATGCGCTTGATCTCCGCCGTGATGGGCGGACGGACCTATAAAGGCCGTGAAACAGAAAGCAAAAAACTGCTGACGTGGGGCTTCCGTTTCTTTGAAACCGTTAATCCGCTGAAGGCTGGTAAAGAGTTCGCCTCTGAACCCGCCTGGTTTGGTAATACCGATCGCGCCTCGCTGGGCGTCGATAAAGACGTTTACCTGACGATCCCTCGCGGCCGCATGAAAGATTTGAAAGCGAGCTATGTACTGAATACTGCGGAACTGCACGCGCCGCTGCAGAAAAACCAGGTGGTCGGCACCATCAACTTCCAGTTGGACGGCAAAACCATCGAGCAGCGTCCGCTAGTCGTACTGCAAGAGATCCCGGAGGGGAACTTCTTCGGTAAAATCATTGATTACATTAAATTAATGTTCCATCACTGGTTTGGATAAAAATTGAACGCTTGAAAGTGTGATTTTCGTCCCCATATACTATGCATCAGTAAAACTCCCGTCCTGTGGCGGGAGTTATTATTTTTTTACGTAATGCCGGAGCTGACATGAAAACCAAACTTAACGAACTGCTTGAATTCCCTACGCCATTTACTTACAAAGTAATGGGGCAGGCGTTACCTGAGCTGGTTGATCAGGTGGTTGAAGTGGTACAGCGCCATGCGCCTGGTGATTACTCTCCGACGGTAAAACCGAGCAGCAAAGGCAACTACCACTCGGTCTCTATCACCATTAACGCCACCCATATTGAACAGGTTGAAACGCTGTACGAAGAACTGGGCAATATTGATATCGTACGAATGGTATTGTAATACATCCAGACGGTTACCCGGTCTTATCCGGGTAACTCCTCGCCTTCCCCGCTGTGATATACTTTCCTCTCTTTTTTCATTCTCTACGGAGATGCCGTTTTGTATCAGGATAAAATCCTTGTCCGCCAGCTCGGCCTTCGGCCCTATGAGGCTATCTCTCAGGCCATGCATGACTTTACCGATATGCGCGATGAAAACAGCAATGATGAAATCTGGTTGGTTGAACATTACCCGGTGTTTACCCAGGGCCAGGCCGGTAAAGCGGAACATATATTGATGCCTGGCGATATTCCCGTTGTGCAGAGCGATCGAGGGGGGCAGGTGACCTATCATGGTCCGGGCCAACAGGTGATGTACGTTTTACTTAACCTGAAGCGACGTAAACTGGGCGTGCGTGATTTAGTCACCCTACTCGAACAGACCGTGGTGAATACGCTGGCTGAAATTGGTATTGAGGCGCATCCGCGCGCCGATGCGCCGGGCGTCTACGTGGGTGAAAAGAAAATCTGCTCGCTGGGTTTACGTATCCGTCGCGGCTGCTCCTTCCACGGTTTAGCACTAAACGTTAACATGGATCTTTCCCCTTTCTTACGTATCAACCCGTGTGGTTATGCCGGAATGGAAATGGCCAAAATAACGCAATGGAAGGAAGACGCTACCACGGATAATATTGCGCCCCGCTTGCTGGCGAATATTTTAGCCCTGCTAAATAATCCACCGCATGAATATATTGCCGCTTAATGAGTAAAATATAATGGCCCAAGAAATTTATGGGTCATTAATCATATATGATTTGAATACTTTACTTCTCCCCTCGCTTTCTATATTTTCGTTATATCCCTGCTGTACCCGCCAGGCGGCATGGTCTCTTCAGTCCTCACGATGAGGCATTTTCCGTGAGCAAAATATCGACCTTGCTGTTACTTACCTTATTGAAATGACTAAAGATATATTCATTAGAGCAATTTTTAAAGCAACTTATAAATGCAAGATATGTTATTTCATCTATTATTCATAATACGAATAAATTCGGAGCCAGAGCGTGAGTGATAATAATCAGACAGAAAGACAGCCTGCCGATCAACACCTACAAGACAAACCGCAAATTTTCAGAACACTGAGAAATATCGACCTCAATCTATTGACGATTTTCGAAGCCGTGTATGTCCATAAAGGGATCGTCAATGCAGCGAAAATTCTTAATTTGACGCCGTCAGCTATCAGCCAGTCCATTCAAAAATTACGGACCATATTTCCCGATCCGTTGTTTATTCGCAAAGGCCAGGGCGTAACGCCCACGACGTATGCTACGCATCTGCACGAATACATCAGCCAGGGGCTGGAGTCTATTCTTGGTGCCCTGGATCTTACGGGCAGCTATGATAAGCAACGCACCATTACGATTGGCACGACGCCTTCGGTCGGCGCGCTGGTGATGCCGGTGATTTATCAGGCCATCAGGACGCGTTATCCTCAGCTTTTGCTGCGCAATATTCCGGTAGACGATGCCGAAAGCCAGCTTAGCCAGTTTCAGACCGATCTCATTATCAATACCCATAGCTATAACAACCGGAGCATTCAGCATCACGTCCTGTTTAGCGATACGCTTGAGATTGTCTGTCGCCAGCATCACCCGTGTCTGGCGAACGCCATTACTGAAGAGAAACTGAACAACGCGGATCACACCTTTCTGATGCTGGAGGGACAAAATCTTTCCCTACTGCGCCAGCGGCTGCAGGAGACATTTCCCGATCAGCAAATCAGTTTTAGTAGTTACAATATTTTTACCATTGCCTCGCTGATCGCCAGCAGCGATCTGCTGGGTCTGATGCCCACCCGCTTCTACACCTTATTTAGCCGCTGCTGGCCGCTTGAACGCCTTCCCTACGTGCCGGTGAATAGTGAACAGGTCGAGTTCTCGCTGCATTACAATAAACTGAGTCTGCGCGATCCGGTGCTGGAGAACGTCATTGATATTATTCGTGAGGCGTTCTGACAAAAATGTTGCATTCAGGTCACGGAAGAGATGGGCAAACAGCACAAAACAACAACTATTTTACATTTTGCCGGGCTGTCAGGCTGCTTTATGGCCCTTATCAATGATATACTGCGTGTCACAAATTCAAAAATAGTTGATAAATACAACTTTCCCTTGAATTGAAACGCTTTCTTCGTTATTCGCAACTGGAACACGCACGCTATGAGTAAACCCATTGTGATGGAACGCGGTGTAAAATACCGCGATGCCGATAAGATGGCTCTTATCCCGGTAAAAAATGTGGTCACAGAGCGCGACGCTCTGCTACGTAAACCGGAATGGATGAAAATAAAACTTCCGGCGGATTCTACCCGTATCCAGGGCATCAAAGCCGCAATGCGCAAAAATGGCCTGCATTCTGTCTGCGAGGAAGCGTCTTGCCCGAACCTGGCTGAATGTTTCAACCACGGTACCGCCACGTTTATGATCCTCGGCGCCATTTGCACCCGCCGCTGTCCGTTCTGTGATGTCGCCCATGGCCGCCCTGTTGCGCCGGATGCGGAAGAGCCGCAGAAACTGGCGCAAACGATCGCCGACATGGCGCTACGCTATGTGGTAATCACCTCTGTCGACCGTGACGATCTGCGTGACGGCGGTGCCCAGCATTTTGCTGACTGCATCACCGCCATCCGAGCCAAAAGCCCGGAGATAAAAATAGAGACGCTGGTGCCAGACTTCCGTGGACGTATGGATCGTGCGCTGGATATCCTTAACGCAACGCCGCCGGATGTGTTTAACCATAATCTTGAAAACGTGCCGCGTATCTACCGCCAGGTACGTCCGGGCGCCGATTACAACTGGTCGCTGAAATTACTGGAACGCTTCAAAGAAGCGCACCCGCAAATTCCGACAAAATCGGGTCTGATGGTCGGCTTAGGCGAAACCAACGCAGAAATCATTGAGGTTATGCGCGACTTACGCCGTCACGGCGTCACCATGCTGACGCTTGGCCAGTATCTACAGCCAAGCCGCCATCACCTGCCGGTACAGCGTTATGTCAGCCCGGAAGAGTTTGACGAGATGAAAGCGGAAGCCCTGGCGATGGGCTTTACCCATGCTGCCTGTGGTCCCTTTGTGCGTTCTTCGTACCATGCTGATCTACAGGCCAAAGGCATGGAAGTGAAATGATCGTGTAATACACGCTTACATTTCAGGCAGAAAAAAACCGGCAACTCGCCGGTTTTTTACTCTGCAGAGCAAGCGCATCGCGCCATTACTCTTTATGCGAGAGCTTTTCAGCCTGAACGCCGCCGTCAACGTCTTTCTTCACGCCCGCGTCTTCATCGTTCATCGCTTTCTTGAATCCTTTAATCGCCGTGCCCAGGTCTCCGCCCAGCGTACGTAACTTCTTGGTACCAAACAGCAGAACAACCAGTGCGGCAACCACCAGCAGTTTGGTAATACTAATCTCACCCATAGATACCTTCTTCACTAAAAACAGGCTGCGTAACGCGCCGGATTAACCTGAGAATATTAACGGTCTTTCGACGCGCGCACACAATAGCAATCTGTAACAAGGTGAATCAAGCCTTGCGTAAAAAAACATCATAATAATTGCGGTGGCGCAAATCGTCGTTGCTGCAAAAGAGGAAGCTGCTCCCGCACCTGGTCTATTCGTTCTCTGAATATTTCCGCGACGATCAGCGCCGGGCGATCGGCAGCCGCCGCTATCGTTACGCCCAACGGATCGATAATACGACTTTGACCAATATTACGATTACCACACTCCCCGGCCGCAATCATATAGCAGGTGGTATCCAGCGCTCTCGCCGCCAGCAGCGTCGACCACTGCTGCTCTTTCAACGGGCCGCGAATCCAGCCCGTCGGCAGCACCAATACGTCGGCTCCCTGTAAAGCCAGCGCCAGAGCCATGTCAGGAAAGCGCAGATCATAACAGGTCATAAGCCCCACCTTAAACTCTTCGACGTCCAGTACCGGCGCGATAAGGGCTCCGGCATCAATACTTTTAGACTCTTGCATCGAAAACGCATCATAGAGATGCAGCTTCGCGTAACGCGCGACAATATTACCCGCCCGCAACGCCACCAACATATTAACCGCCCGTCCGGGCGTTGACGGGACAGGGACAGTGAATATCGTCGTCATATTATTATGAGCGCTTTCTTCCTGAAGCCGCGTCATAAACGCGCCATCCAGCGGCTGCGCGGCGCGAATCGGCAGGTCAAGATCGATGTCATCTCGCGCTAATATCCCCTCAGGCAGCACCAGAAGCGATACGCCGCGCTCCGCCGCCTGAGACATTAACGAAACGCAGACTTGCGCATTATTTTCCCATACAGGGCTTACGACAAACTGTCCGGCTGCAACGAACATATCACCTCCCACACATCTGTCAGGACTCGCCAATTATGCTTGTTCGGCGTTACACTCCTCCTGTATAGCAATTAAATAAAGGATTCGGCAGTGTTACAGCTTCTTTTAGCAGTTTTTATCGGCGGTGGAACGGGGAGCGTAGCCCGGTGGATGCTAAGTATGCGTTTTAACCCGCTCCATCAGGCGATTCCCATCGGTACGCTAACAGCAAATTTGCTTGGCGCGTTTATTATCGGCATGGGGTTCGCCTGGTTTAACCGCATGACACATATCGATCCGATGTGGAAAGTGCTCATCACTACCGGCTTTTGCGGCGGCCTGACGACCTTTTCTACTTTTTCTGCCGAAGTGGTATTTTTGCTGCAAGAGGGGCGCTTTGGCTGGGCGTTACTGAATGTGCTAATTAACTTACTGGGTTCGTTTGCCATGACGGCGCTGGCATTCTGGCTATTTTCCGCCGCAGCGGCGCGTTAAGCGCAAAAAAACCCGCCGAAAGGGCGGGTTTTGAAATCTTGCTGTCGGACGTATGCTTACAGAGCAGTTACGTTTGCAGCAGAAGGGCCTTTGGCACCGTTAGTGATTTCGAACTCTACGCGCTGACCTTCAGCCAGAGTTTTAAAACCATTGGTCTGGATTGCAGAGAAGTGTACGAACACGTCTTTGCTGCCATCTTCCGGAGTAATGAAACCGAATCCTTTGGATTCATTAAACCACTTAACGTTACCTTTAATCTTAGACATCAAAATTACCTTTACATGAAAAATAGACACAAATGCTGTGTCGGATACCAGTACAACAATTGTGATGCATTTTGTCCAGTCGAACTTTGCGAAAAAGTGATAAATATCGCGTTAATTTTTAGCTAACCCTATCTACTTATTGTTTTTTAAGGATTTTTAATTCACAACAGAAGAATACCATTCCTCGTCAAAACTGGAAACGCATCCAGGCAAAATAGACGTTTCCATTGTTATACGAACCCGGAATGTAGGTCATCTGAAAGGTGGCGGGACCATAGCCTATCGACGCTAAAGGCAACAGCACAGGGATGGGAATATAATGCCAGTTGTCGCGCGCGGTAACGCCTGCGGTAAAGCCCAGTCCCAGACGAAAATTATCGTCTTCCAGCGGTCGCCAAGTTTTTTCCCAGCCATAACCGCCTATGGGTTCCCATTTGTTAAATGAATCTTTAAAGGCCATCATATAAAGGCCATGCCAGTTGCCTTTGTCGTCCCAGCGCGACTGACCAAAACCAACGCCCCACGGCCGCTCGTTATAGCGATCCGTTTTCTCTTTATCGTAGGCAAAGCGCGCATGCCAGGTAATGGCGGGGACATACAAATCATAATGCTCAGGCTGTCGCCACGTTTCTGCAACGTTATCGGTAAACGTGTTAAACCACCCTTTATCCGCCGCAGCGACTGAAGGAATAGCCAGCCATGGCATAACAAGGAGAGCGATAATAAAAAAATGCTTTCTGATGATCATCACAACATACATACCGTTCAAAAATTCGACCGTGATAATAACAACATTAACCTGAATAAAATCTTAACAAACTATAAACAGAGAATAACCTGAGAGAGTATCGGGTTAACGGCGTTTGATTTAGCACTCAGAACCGTCGCGCGCTCCTTACTAAGTTTTCACAAATAACACAAAACAAAGCACAAAAACAAAACAATAAAATAACAATAAATTGATGTTTATAGCACTGCGGAAAATGTCGTATAAACATATTTCATCTTTAGCGGTGACATGAAAAAATAACAGCGCCGTGATTTTAATCAGTAAGGCGCCATCCTTTATTCGGTACATTTTTATACCACTTTTGTGGCTCTTATTTTTTACTCTGGATGTCGATAAGACAGGGGAAACAATGCTAACAGTTATAGAGCTCCTTATCGGAGTCGTCGTTATTGTGGGCGTAGCGCGCTACATCATTAAGGGATATTCCGCCACTGGCGTTTTATTTGTCGGCGGTCTGGTTCTGCTTATTATCAGCGCGCTGATGGGACATAACGTATTACCTGCCAGCGAAACCAGTACTGGCTATACCGCAACCGATATTGTTGAATACATCAAAATTTTGCTCATGAGTCGCGGCGGCGATCTTGGCATGATGATCATGATGCTGTGCGGTTTTGCCGCCTATATGACGCATATCGGCGCGAATGATATGGTCGTGAAGCTGGCATCGAAGCCGTTGCAATACATCAATTCGCCCTATCTATTAATGATTGCCGCCTACTTTGTCGCCTGTCTGATGTCGCTGGCCGTCTCTTCCGCGACAGGACTTGGCGTACTGCTCATGGCCACACTCTTCCCGGTGATGGTAAACGTCGGCATTAGCCGCGGCGCGGCGGCGGCTATTTGCGCCTCTCCGGCCGCCATCATCCTCTCGCCAACGTCTGGCGATGTGGTTTTAGCCGCAAAAGCGGCGGAAATGCCATTAATCGACTTTGCGTTCAAAACCACTCTACCGATTTCCATCGCCGCAATTATCGGTATGGCGATTGCGCACTTTTTCTGGCAGCGCTATCTGGATAAAAAAGAGAACATTTCACATGAGATGCTGGACGTGGCGGAGATTACCACAACTGCCCCTGCGTTTTATGCCCTTTTGCCGTTCACGCCCATTATCGGCGTACTGATTTTTGACGGTAAATGGGGGCCTCAGCTACACATTATTACCATCCTGGTGATCTGTATGCTGCTTGCCGCCGTGCTGGAATTCGTGCGCGGCTTCAATACGCAAAATGTGTTTTCCGGTCTGGAAGTGGCTTATCGCGGCATGGCGGATGCGTTTGCCGGCGTCGTGATGCTGCTGGTCGCGGCGGGCGTTTTCGCCCAGGGGCTGAGCACCATTGGCTTTATCCAAAGTCTGATCTCGATCGCCACCTCTTTTGGCTCCGCCAGCATTATTCTGATGCTGGTATTAGTGATTTTAACCATGTTGGCCGCGATGACCACTGGTTCAGGCAATGCGCCTTTTTACGCTTTTGTTGAGATGATTCCTAAACTGGCGCACTCCTCCGGTATTAACCCAGCCTATTTATCAATCCCAATGCTACAAGCCTCAAACCTGGGGCGCACGATTTCGCCGGTCTCCGGCGTGGTGGTCGCTGTCGCCGGGATGGCTAAAATTTCACCGTTTGAAGTGGTGAAACGCACGTCCGTTCCGGTCATGGTCGGTCTGTTGATAGTCATTATCGCCACGGAAATTATGGTGCCAGGCGCCTCCTCCGCCGTCACTGGCGGCTGATAGTCGGTAAGCGCCGGGGCGAGGTAAAACACCGTCCCGGCATCTTAAGCCTGGCTTAGCCGCCGTGATAAATACGCTGCGGCCTACCCACTTTGCCATGAATAATCTCTGCGACAATCAGGTGCCGACTCGCACAATATTCCAGATAGCGTCGGGACGTGGTGCGGCTTATCGTTAAGGCCTGCGCGACCGTTTCAGCCGTATGGCGTACTGTTGGATCGGCAAACAGCTTCATCACCGCATTAAGGGTTAAGGCATCAATACCCGTCGGCAAATCACCTTTCGGTTCGCCGCGCGCATAGGCGTTGAACATTTCATCTATCTGCTTCTGGCTTGCGCTATCCGCGCTCGCCAGCATACGTCTGCGCTGTTGATAACGGGTCAGCGTCTGCCCCAAACGTTCATAAGCAATAGGTTTGACCAGATAATCAAACGCGCCGCTACGTACCGCTTCCGCTACCGTCTCCATGTCACTGGCAGCGGTCGTAAACACTACGCCGCCAGGATAGCGCGACTGCATTAATTCATGCAGCAGCGTAATCCCCTTCCCATCCGGCAGATAATTATCCAACAGAATTAATCCAGGCTTGAACCGGTCAATCATCATTCTCGCCTGCGCCAGATTGCCCGCCAGCCATATCTGGTTAAAGCCAGGAATATGGCGGATATATTCCGCGTGCATCTCCGCCAGCAGCGTTTCATCCTCAACGATCAATAGGGTTAATGGTTCTGTCATCGTTTTTTTTCACTTTCGGAAGGAATAAAGAAAATAAGGTGCCACAAGGATCATTATCTTCCAGTGTAATGACCCCGCCACAGCGCCCCACATAACTTGCAATCAGATATAACCCGATACCATGCTCACCGGGTTCGTCGGTTCGCGTACTTACGCCCTGTTCAAAAATTTTTTCCCGCAGCGCTTCAGGAACGCCGCAGCCCTGGTCGGCGACCTCTATCACCACCTCGTCGCCCTCGTCGCTCAGGAAAAGTTCGACGGTCTTGTCGCCTTCCTGTGTACGCAAACTTGCTTCAAACGCATTATCCAGCAGATTCCCGACGATAGCGGCGAACTCCGTGCTATCCAGCCCCTCCGGCAGTTGATGTAGCTGGCTGCCGGGAACAATCACCATCTTGAGCCCCAGTTCACGCGCGCGCTGAACTTTGCCAAACAGCAAACCGGCCACCTGACGATCGGCGAAAGCACCACGTAAACTATCAATAAGTTGCTGCTGCGCCTGCGATTCGCCCTGCACCATCTCTCTGACCCGATCATACTCTTTCATTTGCAGCAGGCCGCTCAGGGTCGACATCCAGTTCAGGTGCTCATGGCGTAGCGTGCGCAGACTCTCAACATACTGTTTAATCTGGGTTAGTTGCGCATTCAACGTCGCGATTTCATCCTTGCTGCGAAAACTAATAATAGCGCCCAGCAGTTCCTCGCCGGAACGGATAGCTTCACGATTGGCGATGACGCTCAAGCCATTGAAGTTGGCCATCACATCCTGGCGTCTTTCTGCGATCTGGCAGGTAAAAAAGTCTGCAGGATTGACGACTTCCGCTACCGGCTTACCCAGCCACTGACGCCCCGGCGACGGCAGCCCCAGCATTTTTCTCGCATTGCGGTTAATCGCGGTGATATGTCCCTCCGGATCAACGGCGATCAATCCTTCATAGACCGAACTAAACAGCGCCTCCTGCTGGCGTACCACGCGCGCAATCTGTTTCGGCTCCATGCCCAGCATTTGTCGGCGGATATGCGCGGCGAAAAACCAGGAAAGCAGCATTAATACCACCAGCAACAGTACAAAAACACCCGCCATCGGCAATAAAAAGTCCAGCCGCCAGGAGTCGATTTTACTGACCAGATAGCCAATTGAAACAACGCCGATCACGTTGCCTTCGTTGTCAAAGATGGGCGTTTTAGCGCGCATCGCCATCCCTATCGAGCCCTTGCCGGTAATGAAATAACTTTCTCCTCTTTCCAACGCGCCGGGTTTCGTAAACTGCATGGGATAACCGATTTTTTTCGGATTCGGATGGTAAAGCCGGATCGAGTGGCGATCGCCTATCACCACATAGTCAAAATCCGTCCCGCGCTGTAGTTTATTCGCAATTGTCGCCAGGCGTTTATAGTCCCGGGTTTTTACGGCGGCGATAATGCTGTCGTTAGAGGCAATAATTTTTGCCTGATTCATCGCCATGTCACGAACATGGGACGCCAGATAATCTTCGAAACTGGCAGAAAAATATTGTGCTAGCGCTGCCACGATGAAAACAGAAACCACCAGAATGAGCAGAAAAATACGTAACGGAAACGCGAGTTGCCGAAAAAAAGGAAACAGCTTTTTATTTTTCTGATATGGCATTAAGGTTCCTTATGGGCATTTCACTACGGACTTACCGCAAATGTAATAAAAATGTTTTAATTAACTTGAGGCATATAAAAAGCGATCGTTACAGATTCCCCACATTAAATCAATTAAACAACTAAAACCCACCGCCGGAATGGCGATTAAATTAATTAAAAAACTTAAAACCATAAAACACTTAAAAACCATCTAACGCTTTGTGAAATAAATCAAAATTTACCTCCAAAATACTCCTTACGATGTATACGTCAGAGAGAAAAATAAATAATTCGCAATAAAAACCCTCCCACTCTGACTGAAAAGAAAAAGTTATCAAGTTGCAACACAGCGCAACATATACAGAAAAGTGGCAACAAGCATATCACCAGGATATTTCTTACTATGTTTGGCAATAATGTATTCACCCGGGTAAAACGCTCTGAAAATAAAAAAATGGCGGAGATCGCTCGCTTTCTCAAAGAGAATGATTTAAGCGTCGATACCACCGTCGAGGTGTTTATTACCGTCACCCGTCATGACCGCCTTATTGCCTGCGGCGGTATCGCCGGAAATATCATTAAATGCGTGGCCATTAGCGAATCAGTACGCGGCGAAGGTTTAGCGTTAACGCTGGCGACGGAATTGATTAATCTCGCCTGGGAACGGCACTGCACCCATCTTTTTATTTATACAAAAACGGAATACGAAGCGCTGTTTAAACAGTGCAGCTTTTCGACGATAGCCAGCGTCCCTGGCGTGATGGTATTAATGGAAAATAGCGCGACCCGGCTGAAACGGTATGCGGAATCGCTGGCGACATTGCGTCATGAGGGAAAGAAAATTGGCTGTATCGTGATGAACGCCAATCCTTTCACTCACGGTCATCGCTATCTGATCCAACAGGCGGCTGCGCAGTGCGACTGGCTGCATCTGTTCCTGGTCAAAGAGGATACGTCACGCTTTCCCTATGAAGACCGACTCAATCTGGTACTTAAAGGGACAACCGATATCCCACGCTTAACCGTTCACCGCGGCTCCGAATACATTATTTCTCGTGCGACGTTCCCCTGCTATTTCATTAAAGAGCAGAGCGTCATTAATCACTGTTATACCGAAATCGACCTGAAGATTTTCCGCCAGTATCTGGCGCCCGCGCTTGGCATCACACACCGTTTTGTCGGTACGGAGCCGTTTTGCACCGTTACCGCCCAGTACAACCGTGATATGTGTTTCTGGCTGGAGACGCCAACGCTTCCTGCCCCACCCATTGCGCTGGTGGAAATAGAGCGGCTTCGCTTCCAGGAGACGCCGATATCCGCCTCCTGGGTACGCAAGCTGCTGGTTAAACACGATCTCACGGCTATCGCGCCGCTGGTTCCCGACGCCACCCTGCGCTATTTGCAGGGCATGGACGAACGCCATCCGGGCAGCGCGGCAGCCCGTCAAAAGTCCCCCGCATTAGCAACAGGTGAAAAATGAAAATAAAGCAGCTAGCCGTCGCAGGCACGCTTGAGTCCGGTGATGTGATGATACGCATTGCGCCGCTCGATACGCAGGATATTGACCTGCAAATCAACAGTAGCGTTGAAAAACAGTTTGGCGAGGCCATTCGCGCCACTATCCTGGAGGTGCTTTCTCGCTACGATGTGCGCGGTGTGCAACTGAACGTCGATGATAAAGGCGCTCTGGACTGCATTTTGCGCGCCCGACTGGAAACGCTACTGGCGCGTGCCAGCGGTATTGCCGCTCTGCCCTGGGAGGATCGCCAATGATTTCCGCCTCTCTGCAACAACGTAAAACCCGCACCCGCCGCAGCATGTTATTCGTACCGGGCGCCAACGCGGCGATGGTGAGCAATTCGTTTATCTATCCGGCCGACGCGCTGATGTTCGACCTGGAAGACTCCGTTGCATTACGCGAAAAAGACGCGGCGCGCCGTCTGGTTTATCACGCGCTGCAACATCCTCTTTACCGTGACGTCGAAACCATTGTCCGCGTGAACGCGCTGGACTCCGAATGGGGCGTCAACGATCTGGAAGCGGTCGTGCGCGGCGGCGCGGACGTGGTGCGTTTACCGAAAACCGACACCGCGCAGGATGTCATTGACATCGAAAACGAAATTCTACGCATTGAAAACGCCTGCGGTCGCGAACCGGGCAGTACCGGCCTGTTAGCCGCCGTGGAATCGCCGCTGGGTATTACCCGCGCGGTAGAAATCGCCCACGCCTCTGAACGGCTGATCGGGATTGCGCTGGGCGCGGAAGACTATGTTCGCAACCTGCGCACCGAACGTTCTCCGGAAGGCACCGAACTGCTGTTCGCCCGCTGCACCATTTTGCAGGCCGCGCGTTCCGCCGGTATTCAGGCCTTCGATACCGTCTATTCCGACGCCAACAACGAAGCCGGTTTCCTGCAAGAAGCCTCCCACATTAAACAACTGGGTTTTGACGGTAAGTCACTGATCAACCCCCGCCAGATCGAACTGCTGCACAACCTTTATGCGCCGACGCGTAAAGAGGTCGCCCATGCGCGTCTGGTGGTTGAAGCCGCAGAAGCCGCCGCCCGCGAAGGTCTCGGCGTCGTTTCCCTTAACGGCAAGATGGTCGACAGCCCGGTGATTGAACGCGCCCGTCTGGTGCTCTCCCGTGCAGAACTTTCCGGTATTCGCGAAGAATAAGGCAAAAAAATGACGCAGAAAAACGAATCTCAACGCCAGGATCGCGTAGCAACCTGGAGCCGTCACGCTGAAAGCGAACTGAGCGCTTACCAAAGTGCGGCAAAATTGAATCTACAAGCGCAAAAACCGCGCAACCACAAACTGTGCGCCAGCCTGGAAGAGGCCATCCGCCGTTCCGGTTTACGCGACGGTATGACTCTCTCCTTTCACCACGCGTTTCGCGGCGGCGATCT
This sequence comes from Salmonella enterica subsp. diarizonae, assembly GCF_008692785.1. Taxonomy (GTDB): domain Bacteria; phylum Pseudomonadota; class Gammaproteobacteria; order Enterobacterales; family Enterobacteriaceae; genus Salmonella; species Salmonella diarizonae. The sequence continues at coordinate 335,377 of NZ_VXJV01000005.1, read as the reverse complement.
GACGATTAACCTGGTGATGGAAACCATCGCGAAGATGGGCTTCAAAAACCTGACGCTGGCCTCCAGTTCGCTGAGCGACTGCCATGCGCCGCTGGTTGAACACATTCGTAACGGGGTGGTCAGGCGCATCTACACGTCAGGTCTGCGCGGCCCGCTGGCGGAAGAAATTTCTCGTGGCCTGCTGGCTGAGCCGGTTCAGATTCACTCCCACGGCGGTCGTGTGCATCTGGTACAAAGCGGGGAACTCAATATTGATGTTGCGTTTCTTGGCGTGCCCTCCTGCGATGAATTCGGTAATGCTAACGGTTATACCGGCAAGGCCTGTTGCGGTTCACTGGGCTATGCGATGGTTGATGCCGACAGCGCGAAGCAGGTCGTGATGCTGACGGAGCAACTGCTGCCATACCCGCATAACCCAGCCAGCATCGCCCAGGATCAGGTTGATCTGATCGTGCAAATCGAAGAAGTCGGTGATGCAAACAAAATCGGCGCTGGTGCGACCCGCATGACCACTAACCCGCGTGAACTGCTGATCGCCCGCAGCGCGGCGGAAGTCATTGCTCACTCCGGCTACTTTAACGAAGGTTTCTCACTGCAAACCGGCACCGGCGGCGCATCGCTGGCGGTCACCCGCTTCCTGGAAGACAAAATGCGTAGTCGCAACATTGTGGCTAATTTCGCGCTGGGCGGTATCACCGCCACCATGGTCGACCTGCATGAAAAGGGCTTAATCCGCAAACTGCTTGACGTTCAGAGCTTCGATCGTAACGCTGCACAATCCCTGGCGCGTAACCCGAACCATATCGAAATCAGCGCTAACCAGTACGCCAACTGGGGTTCTAAAGGCGCTTCCGTCGACCGTCTGGACGTGGTGGTGCTGAGCGCACTGGAAGTAGACACCCACTTTAACGTTAACGTGCTGACCGGCTCCGACGGCGTTCTGCGCGGCGCGTCCGGCGGTCACTGCGATACCGCCGTCGCGGCGGCGCTATCCATCATCGTCGCGCCGCTGGTACGCGGTCGCATCCCAACGCTGGTTGATAACGTCACCACCTGCGTCACACCGGGTTCCAACGTCGACATTCTGGTCACCGATCACGGTATCGCCGTCAACCCGGCGCGTCCGGAGCTCGCTGAACGCCTGAAAGCAGCGGGAATGAAAGTGGTATCGATTGAATGGCTGCGCGAACGCGCGCAACTGCTTACCGGTCAGCCCTGCCCTATCGAATTCACCGACCGCGTGATTGCTGTCGTGCGTTATCGCGACGGTTCAGTGATCGATGTGGTGCATCAGGTGAAGGAATAAGCCATGCGCCTGCTTCCGGAACTCGCCGCCTGTCACGACGTTTCTATTCCTGAACTGCTCGCCAGCCGGGATGAGAGACAAGCAAGACAGCGCGCCTGGCTTACCCGTCACGCCACTCCGCTGGTCTCCTTTACCGTGGTGGCGCCAGGCCCGATGAAAGACAGCGCGTTAACCCGCCGGATCTTTAATCACGGCGTGACTGCCCTGCACACGCTGGCAGAAGAGTATGGCTGGACCATCCGGGAGCAGGCTGCACTGGCTTCCGCCAGCGGACCGGAAGGGTTGCTGGCGATTGACGCGCCCGCTCAGGCGCTCAAACAGGCGACCATTACGCTTGAACAGCGTTATCCACTGGGGCGCCTGTGGGATATCGATGTCCTGACGGCGGAAGGCGAAATACTCTCCCGCCACCATTTCGCGCTTCCCGCCCGCCGCTGTCTGCTGTGCGGGCAAAGCGCGGCTGAATGCGCGCGGGGTAAAACCCACGCGCTGGCTGATTTACTGATTCATATGGAGGCGCTGCTGCATGATGCCGATTCCCGCCAACCCAACTAACGCCTCCATTCAGCCTCAGTCGCTGTACCACGCCTGGGCCGATTTGGCCTGGCGCGCCATGCTGACCGAGGTAAATTTATCGCCAAAACCCGGTCTGGTAGACCGACTAAACTGCGGCGCGCACAAAGATATGGCGCTGGTGGATTTTCACCGCAGCGCGGAGGCGATTCGAGACTGGCTGCCGCGCTTTATGGAATATGGCGCAAGTTGCACGCGCCTGCCACCAGAGTCGGTTCTGGCGGGCTTGCGTCCATTGGGGATGGCCTGTGAAGCGGCGATGTTTCGCGCAACAGCAGGCGTCAATACCCATAAAGGCAGCATTTTCTCACTGGGACTACTGTGCGCCGCTATTGGCCGCCTGTATCAGCAACGCCAGCCGATCGCCGCAGAAACGCTCTGCGCTACCGTCGCCGACTTTTGCCGCGGCCTGACCACGCGCGAACTGCGCCAGAACAATCTCCAGCTTACGGCAGGTCAGCGGCTGTATCAGCAACTGGGATTAACCGGCGCGCGCGGCGAGGCGGAAGCGGGCTACCCGCTGGTCATCCGCCACGCTCTGCCGCACTACCGCGCATTGCTGGCGCAGGGGCGCGATCCGGAACTGGCACTGCTTGATACCTTACTGCTGCTGATGTCGCTTAACGATGATACCAACGTCGCGTCGCGCGGCGGGGCGGACGGCCTGCGCTGGTTACAGCAGCAGGCGGCGTGCTTATTACATCAGGGCGGCATACGGACTCCTGACGATCTCGTTTATCTCCACCGGTTCGATCAGCAATGCATTGAACGCAATCTCAGCCCCGGCGGTAGCGCCGATCTGCTGATCGTGACCTGGTTTTTAGCGCAAATTTCGCAAGTTAATCATTAACACAATTATAGAAAATATCCTTTCCGGAGAGTCATTTATGTCTTTATCCAAAGATAATATATGGAAGTTGTTGGCCCCATTAGTGGTGATGGGCGTCATGTTGCTGATTCCTGTTCCAGATGGTATGCCGCCGCAGGCCTGGCACTATTTTGCGGTTTTCGTCGCGATGATTGTTGGTATGATCCTCGAGCCAATCCCGGCGACGGCGATCAGTTTTATCGCCGTAACCATTTGCGTTATCGGCAGCAATTACCTGCTATTTGATGCTTCAGAACTGGCCGATCCAGCGTTTAAAGCCAGTAAACAGGCGCTGAAATGGGGGCTTGCCGGTTTCTCCAGCACCACGGTCTGGCTGGTCTTTGGCGCATTTATTTTCGCACTGGGCTACGAAGTGACCGGGCTGGGGCGCCGCATTGCGCTGTTTTTGGTAAAATTCATGGGCAAACGCACGCTGACGCTCGGCTATGCGATTGTCATTATCGATATTTTACTGGCGCCGTTTACCCCATCCAATACCGCCCGTACCGGCGGTACTGTCTTCCCGGTCATCAAAAACCTGCCGCCGCTGTTTAAATCGTTTCCAAACGATCCTTCCGCACGCCGCATCGGCGGTTATTTGATGTGGATGATGGTGATCAGTACCAGCCTTAGCTCTTCTATGTTTGTCACTGGCGCGGCACCAAACGTGTTAGGTCTGGAGTTCGTCAGCAAGATCGCCGGCGTCCAGATTAGCTGGCTGCAGTGGTTTCTCAGCTTTCTGCCGGTAGGGATTATTTTACTGATCGTTGCGCCGTGGCTCTCCTATGTGCTTTATAAACCCGAAGTGACCCACAGTGCGGAAGTCGCGGCCTGGGCTGGCGACGAGTTAAAAAGCATGGGACGTCTGTCCCGCAAAGAGTGGACGCTGATTGGCCTGGTGCTGCTTAGCTTAGGATTATGGGTTTTTGGCGGAAAAATCATCAACGCTACCGCCGTGGGTCTGTTGGCCGTCTCACTGATGCTGGCGTTGCATGTCGTGCCGTGGAAAGACATTACGCGTTACAACAGCGCCTGGAACACCCTGGTGAACCTCGCTACGCTGGTGGTCATGGCTAATGGCTTAACCCGCTCCGGCTTTATTGACTGGTTCGCCAATACCATGAGCACTCATCTGGAAGGTTTCTCACCGGATGCGACCGTCATTGTACTGGTACTGGTGTTCTATTTCGCGCACTATCTGTTCGCCAGCCTTTCCGCTCACACCGCGACCATGCTGCCGGTCATTCTGGCGGTGGGTAAAGGTATTCCGGGCGTTCCGATGGAACAACTGTGTATTCTGCTGGTGCTGTCAATCGGTATCATGGGCTGTCTGACGCCGTATGCCACCGGTCCTGGCGTGATTATCTACGGCTGCGGTTACGTGAAATCCAGAGATTACTGGCGGCTTGGCGCAATCTTTGGCGTTATCTATATCGCTATGCTGTTGCTGGTGGGCTGGCCGATTCTGGCAATGTGGAATTAAACATTTCGCCAACGTAGGTTAAAAATGATGCCGGTCAGATTCACCTGAGCGGCATTTTTTATGATTAAATGAGTGATATTCATAATGTGTATAAATTATCGAATTCATCATGAACACAATATGGCATTACAGTCCGCTGCTGGCTGTCCTCTTAACCCCGATTTTTGCCGCCAACGCCGACGAACTTCAGGCGCAACAGTACGGTGATTTCACTGGCTATGTGCTGGCGCTTTCCTGGCAAACCGGTTTTTGTCAAAGCCAGCATGAACGCCATCATCGGGAGCCCGATGAGTGCCGTCTGCAAAAAGAGCCAGCCAGCAAAGCAGACTTTCTGACCGTCCACGGCCTGTGGCCAGGATTACCCAAATCTATCGCCGCACGCGGCGTTGACCAGCGACGCTGGCAACGCTTTGGCTGTGCGACGCGGCCAATCCCGAATCTGCCGGAAGTCAGGGCCAGCCGGAAATGCGCAGCCCCCGACCCCGGACTTTCGCCTGACATCGCGGCAACGCTTAGGGAAGTAATGCCCGGCGCGGGAGGAAATTCCTGCCTGGAGCGCTACGAATATGCCAAACATGGCGCCTGTTTCGGGTTTGATCCAAATGCCTATTTCGGCACCATGATACGGCTGGATAAGGCGATAAAAGGCAGCACGCTGGGGCAGTTTCTGGCGGATAATTACGGCAAAACCGTTAGCCGCGCCGCGTTTGATAACGTAGTCGAACAAATGTGGGGCAAGGATAATGTCAAAGCCGTTAAAGTAAACTGCCATGGTAATCCCGCCTATTTAACAGAGATTCAGTTTTCATTAAAGGCGTCGATGATTAACGCTCCGCTCTCCTCCGCCTCATTCCTGCCGCAGCCGCATCCCGGCAACTGCGGGAAACAGTTTATTATCGATAAAGCCGGTTATTGACGAAACAGAGGTTTAAAACCGTAGCCAAATTTGAGAACACGCCCGAATGTAGACTAAAATTCACTCAAGGCTATGACGTTTGAGGATTTACCCGAATGTGAACTAAATCACTTCAAAGACGGGGTAAGTCTCAGTATCATCATGAGAGCTAAACCCTCGCCGCCAGACGGTGAGGGTTTTCTTTTGGGACCATTTACCTGCACTACTCGCAGTATCGATGACATGGAGTAAGAAATGTCCAGACCCACTATTATCATTAACGACCTTGACGCCGAACGTATTGATCGTCTGCTGGAACAGCCTGCGTATGCGGATCTGCCGATTGCCGACGCGCTCAACGCCGAACTGGATCGCGCGCAAATGTGTTCGCCACAAGAGATGCCGAGCGATGTCGTCACCATGAACAGCCGCGTTAAATTCCGCAATTTGAGCGACGGTGAAACACGCGTGCGGACGCTGGTGTATCCCGCCAATATGACGGACAGCAGTACCCAGCTTTCGGTAATGGCTCCCGTCGGCGCGGCGTTGCTGGGACTGCGCGTCGGCGACACCATTCACTGGGAACTGCCGGGCGGCGCCTCCACTCATCTCGAAGTGCTGGAACTCGAATATCAGCCTGAAGCCGCGGGCGACTTCCTGCGTTAAACCATCTGCATAAGCGTTAACGCGTTTACACAGAGGATGCCTGCGCATCCTCTTTCCGTTATCCCTTTCATTGCTGCCTATTTCAGACGACGCCGCCGGGCATCGGGTTGATTAATCCCGTCGCCTGTTTCTGCGCCGCTTCCACCGACGATGCTCCCGGCACTAAGATGACCTTCCGGCACTCTTCTTCGCGTTTTTCGAAAATTTCGTAGCCGCGCGCCGCCTCTTCAAATGGCATATAGTGCGTGACAATCTCCTCCGGCTTCAGCAGTCCCTTCTCAATAAGCGGCAATAATTCTCCCAGCCACGCGTGAACATGGGTTTGACCCATTTTAAAACTTAGCCCCTTATCAAACGCGTCGCCGAACAAAAAACCGTGAATAAAACCGGCATAAACGCCGGGCACGCTGACTACGCCGCCGCGCCTGACCGCCGCGATACATTGCCGCAGCGCTTTACCGCTGCTGCCTTCCAGTTTAAGGTTCGTCAGCACTGTCTCCGTCATACTGCCTTTCGCTTCAAAGCCTACAGCATCAATCACTGCGTCCACGCCGCGGTGTCCTGCCGTCTGTTCGATAATTTTTTCCGCCGGATCATTCTCATCATCAAAGTTGATCGGTATCGCGCCGTAACGTTCTTCGGCGAAACGTAAGCGATAGGGATGATGATCCACGACAAAGATCTGCTCCGCGCCCAACAAACGCGCGCAGGCGATGGTCAGCAATCCGACCGGCCCTGCGCCAAAAACCGCCACGCTGGAACCTTGCTGAACCTGGGCGTTTTTTGCCGCCTGCCAGGCGGTAGGCAAAATATCAGAAAGAAACAGCGCCTTATCGTCAGATAACAGCGGCGGCACCTTAAATGGGCCGACATTACCTTTTGGCACGCGAACATATTCGGCCTGCCCGCCGGGAACGCCGCCATAAAGGTGGCTGTAGCCAAACAGCGCCGCTGGCGGCGGGATCTGTTTTTTATTCAACGCCGCGCCGTGTCCGTCGTTGGTGTTTTCACAGGCCGAATATTGCTGTAATCGACAGAAAAAGCAGTCGCCGCAAGCAATGACGAACGGGATCACGACCCGATCCCCTTTCTGAATGTTCTTCACTTCCCGCCCGGTTTCGACCACTTCGCCCATAAATTCATGACCAAAAATATCGCCATGTTTTACCTGTGGGATCTTGCCGCGATACAGGTGCAAATCAGATCCGCAAATCGCGGTGGCGGTAATACGCAAAATAATATCGTCGGGCTGCTCAATGCCGGGATCGGGTACGTTTTCAACCTTTACGTGATGTGGACCGTGATACGTCAATGCTTTCATGCAGCCTCCGGGGTAACGGTGAATGTCGCGTTCGTCTATAAAAGGGTAGCTATCCCGGGGTGACTGCCGGAAAAACAGGCGGCTTTAGGATTTTTCCTGGAAAATATACGGCTTTTTTTAGCGCCAGGTTGCCGTAATATTTAAAATTGCCAGACAAATAGCAGAAAGAAATATTATTATATGTTTGAATAAGTTCAGTATTGATTAACAGGGAGTAACGGGTATGTATAAGACAATCATTATGCCGGTTGATGTTTTTGAAATGGAACTGAGCGATAAAGCGATTCGCCACGCTGAGTTTCTGGCGCAACAGGATGGCGTCATTCATCTGTTGCATGTTCTGCCAGGCTCCGCAAGCATGAGCCTGCACCGCTTTGCCGCCGACGTGCGCCGCTTTGAAGAACATTTACAGCATGAGGCGGAAACGCGTCTGCAAACGATGGTGGGACACTTCAGCATCGATCCTTCACGGATTAAAACGCATGTTCGCTTTGGTAGCGTGCGCGATGTCGTCAATGAGATGGGCGAAGAGCTGGATGCGGATGTCGTGGTAATCGGTTCGCGTAATCCGTCCATCACGACACACCTGCTGGGGTCTAACGCCTCAAGCGTGGTACGCCATGCGACGCTGCCGGTATTGGTTGTGCGTTAACTCGCTTCTGACCAGCAGGTAAAAAAAGAGGCTGCCAGTGGGCAGCCTCTTACCTTGCAGGTGTGTCTACTTCTTTTTATGCGATTTTGGTGCGAATCAGATAATCAAAGGCGCTCAACGAGGCTTTCGCCCCTTCGCCTGTGGCGATGATAATCTGTTTATAAGGAACGGTGGTGCAGTCGCCTGCGGCGAAGACGCCCTTAACGCTGGTTTCACATTTGGCGTCAATAATGATCTCGCCCATGCGGTTACGCTCAAGCGCACCTTCCAGCCAGTTGGTATTCGGCAACAAGCCAATTTGCACAAAAATCCCGGCCAGCGCGACGCTATGAATATCGCCGCTGACGCGGTCGCGATACTCCAGCCCCACGACTTTCGAACCGTCGCCCTTCACTTCCGTCGTTTGTGCATTCAAAATGATATCGACATTTTTCAGGCTACGTACTTTGTCCTGTAGCACCTGATCCGCCTTCATTTCCGGTGCGAACTCCAGCAACGTAACGTGTTCTACAATACCCGCCAGATCGATGGCCGCTTCGACGCCAGAGTTACCGCCGCCAATAACCGCCACACGCTTACCTTTAAACAGCGGACCGTCACAGTGTGGACAATAGGTGACGCCTTTGGTGCGGTACTGATCTTCGCCCGGCACATTCATATTACGCCATTTCGCGCCGGTGGCGATGATGATACTGCGCGCTTTCAATACTGCGCCGGACGCCGTTTCAATCTGATGCAGGCCACCTTCTGCCGCTGCCGGAACCAGTTTGCTTGCGCTCTGGCTGTCGATAACGTCAACATCGTAATCGCTGACGTGCGCTTTCAGCGCACCCGCCAGTTTCTGGCCTTCGGTTTTCGGCACCGAGATATAGTTTTCGATATCCACGGTATCCAGCACCTGACCGCCGAAGCGCTCACCCATCAGACCGGTACGGATGCCTTTGCGCGCCGAGTAGACCGCCGCCGCCGCGCCCGCGGGGCCGGAGCCGACAATCAGCACGTCATACGCATCACGTTTGTTCAGCGCTTCCGCCGCACGTTTTTCTGCGCCAGTATCCACTTTAGCGACGATCTCGGTCAGAGTCATACGTCCCTGGCCGAACTCTTTACCGTTGACAAACACTGCCGGAACGCCCATTACGTTACGCTCGGTGATTTCGTTCTGGAAAGTGCCGCCATCAATCGCCGTATGTTTAATACGCGGGTTCAGCACCGCCATCAGGTTCAGCGCCTGCACCACGTCCGGGCAGTTATGGCAGGAGAGTGAATAATAAGTTTCGAATTCAAAATCGCCGTCAATATCGCGAATCTGCTCCAGCAGCGACTGCGCTTCTTTTGACGGATGACCGCCAGTCCACAACAGCGCCAGAACCAGCGAGGTAAATTCGTGACCCAGCGGAGAACCGGCAAAGCGCGGCCCCTGCTGAGAACCTGGATTCGTAATCAGGAAAGACGGCTTGCGCACCAGCAGAGTATTGTCTTCTTTAAACGTAACTTTGTCTGACAGTTCAGCGATTTCAGCCAGCAGTTCTTTGATTTCCGCCGATTTTGCGCTGTCATCCAGCGTAGCAATCAGCTCAACAGGTTTGGTCAGTTTCTCAAGGTAAGCCTTGAGCTGGGTTTTCATATTCGTGTCGAGCATGGGTATCTCCTGGGCTTAAAACATCATCATGCAAGCTGCCTTATTTGCGGTGCCTGAATGCATCTTGAATCATGGTGTTGAATAAAATGGGCGCACAAGCACCCATTGATGCGGTTATTTCCTAAGTATTTCGTGTCAGAGCAAGACGGCCAGCCTGAGAATCCCCGGGAGCTTACATAAGTAAGTGACCGGGGTGAACAGGCGACGCCAACGCCGTGATGGCGCGAAAGACGACGGAAATTTAGATTTTACCGACCAGGTCCAGGGATGGAGCCAGCGTCGCTTCGCCTTCTTTCCATTTCGCCGGGCACACTTCGCCTGGGTGAGCGGCAACATACTGTGCTGCTTTAATTTTACGCAGCAGGTCAGACGCGTCACGGCCGATACCTTCAGCGGTAACTTCGATCGCCTGGATGATACCCTGCGGGTCAACAACGAAAGTCGCACGGTCTGCCAGACCTTCATCTTCACGCATGTTGTCGAAGTTACGGGTCAGGGCGCCAGTCGGGTCGCCGATCATCGCATATTTGATTTTTGCGATAGTTTCAGAGCTGCTGTGCCATGCTTTGTGCGTGAAGTGGGTATCGGTTGAGACGGAATAAACGTCTACGCCCAGCTTCTGCAGTTCTTCGTAATGGTCGGCAACGTCGCCCAGCTCAGTCGGGCAAACAAAGGTAAAATCGGCCGGATAGAAGAAGAAGACGCTCCAGCGGCCTTCGGTATCTTTCTCGGTGACTTCAATGAATTCACCGTTTTTGAACGCCTGGTTTTTGAAAGGTTTGATTTTGGTGTTAATTAAGGACATCTATACTTCCTCCGTGTTTTCATTGAGGAGTAAGTTAACGAAATTGTGCTGATTCGGCTAATGCGTTTCCATTATCAAATCAATAAGCGTTAACTAACAACCCGATTCGGGCGACATTGTGAACACTGCGCCCTGTCAGCCATCTAAAGTAAAAAGGCCGCCTGACAGGCGGCCCCATTACCTGAACTACCCGTAGGTAACTTCAGAGCCAATACAACTCATCTTTCAAATTACAGGCGCATTGTCTGCAATTCGAAATCCATAGCGTATATGCTGGCTAAGTGTTGCGCTCTACATTACCTTAACAAAGGCTGTAACAGCGAAAAGGATTACATCACCCCAGCACAGAAAGGGCAATCTTACCACGCCAGCTCTTACCTATGTCTGCAATAGGTATCATCATTAATACTCTTTTCGCTTTGATCTTAAAAGGAAAAAATATGATTAAACGTACACTGCTGCTTGCTATGCTACCCATTCTCGCCCACGCGGAAGAACTGCCTGCGCCGGTTAAGGCCATTGAAAAGCAGGGTATAACTATCCTGAAATCCTTCGAGGCGCCGGGCGGCATGAAGGGCTATCTTGGGAAGTATCAGGATATGGGCGTCACGATTTACCTGACGCCGGACGGTAAACACGCGATTTCCGGCTATATGTATAATGAAAAAGGTGAAAATCTTAGCAACGCCTTGATCGAAAAAGAAATTTACGCTCCAGCCGGACGTGAAATGTGGCAGAAAATGGATAAAGCGTCATGGATACTCGACGGTAAAAAAGACGCGCCGGTGGTGCTGTATGTCTTCGCCGACCCTTTCTGTCCTTATTGTAAGCAGTTCTGGCAGCAAGCTCGTCCGTGGGTCGAGTCCGGTAAAGTACAATTACGCACACTACTGGTCGGCGTGATTAAACCGGAAAGCCCGGCCACAGCCGCAGCGATTTTAGCCGCGAAAGACCCGGCGAAAACCTGGCATGACTATGAGGCTTCCGCAGGAAAGATGAAACTGGAGGTTCCGGCGTCCATCCCCCCAACACAGATGAAAATCATTAATCAGAATCAGCAGTTAATGGACGATCTTGGCGCTAACGCGACGCCGGCAATTTATTACATGAATAAAGATAACACGCTGCAACAGGTCGTCGGTTTACCAGAAAAGGCACAACTGGACGCCATGATGGGACAACCTTAACGCAGAACTCAGTAAGGCAGGAGCTTAACCGTACCACGCCCGATAGCGCTACGCTTATCGGGCCCACCACGTCCAGGCATCACGCGACGCCAGACCAAAATGCCATCCGGTACAGCCTTTTTAGGCTAACTGAATGATTGTTACGTGTGTAAATTACGTTCGCCTTTACTGTAATTATTTACTCGCTAAAATATTCATAACTGTGGTATTTTAGTTTAAATAAACTCTCCGTTAAGTTTAATAAACATAAATCTGGTAAATTATTTAGATTAAGTCATAATCATGGAAGATACCATGATAACGCCGGGAAGATATTATGGCTAACCTTTACGACCTCAAGAAATTCGATCTTAACCTATTGGTCATATTTGAATGTATTTATCAACATTTAAGCATCAGCAAAGCGGCAGAAACGCTCTATATTACGCCTTCTGCCGTAAGCCAGTCATTACAACGTCTGCGCATGCAATTCAATGACCCCCTGTTTATTCGTTCAGGAAAAGGAATTACGCCTACCATCACAGGCATTAATTTACATTATCATTTAGAAAATAACCTTAATAGCCTGGAACAGACTATTAATATAATGAATCAGTCCAGCCTGAAAAAAAAGTTTATTATCTACAGCCCACAATTATTGATCAATAAACCATTACTGGATCTAATTAAGTATCTTCGTAAAGATATACAGGTTGAAATTGAACATAATGATATTCTGGCAACGGATGAATCCCCTGAGGATCTTCTCGCTTACCGTAAAGCAGATATTGTCCTCTCGACGTCGCCGATCAATAATCGTTCCATTGTTTGTACGCAACTTTATATGGTGGATTGCGTTCTGGTTTGCAGTGAAAACCATCCCAGATTGCGAGAGAGCGCAAGCGTTGAAGATCTGCTGAAAGAGACTTTTACCCATCTCATCGCCACCGACAATGTCGCAGTAAAAAAGCATCAGACATTCCTTGATCATGTATTAACAGAAAGAACCATAGGCTTTAAAAGTAAGTCGCTTATCACTATTGCCAATACTATTAGCGTTACAGATCTTATTGGTTGTTTACCAAAAATGATCGTAAATTATTATCAACCCACGATTAAACTTAGAAAGGTTTCAACACCTTTTTCTATCCCTACCCACCCGCTCTACCTTATGTACAATAGAGCTTCGATGAATAATAGTGGATTTGCTGAATTAATTGAAAACATCACAAAAAACATTACTAAGAATGTCGATGAACAAGAATCAATATAAATCAAATGTATGTATCAACGTAATTTATTTGCTTGGTAAATATAATAAAACATTGCAAGTTAATCTAATCAGCTTATCCTTTGTGTTAATTATTTAGAGTATACTATAATTAACACATCGGAGAATATCCAAAGATGTCGGTTTATAAAGTTCCGCTTGAGCAAAATGTTCTGGAAGCGGCTGAAGAACGTATAATGTGGACCCTGGAAGCCTTACCCCGGGTCTGCGTCTCATTTTCTGGTGGAAAGGATTCAGGACTCATGCTGCACCTGACGGCAACGCTGGCGCGCAAAATGAATAAAAAGATCCACGTACTCTTCATTGACTGGGAAGCGCAATTCTCCTGTACTATCGCCTATGTACAATCTTTACGTGAACACTACGCGGACGTTATTGAGCGTTTTTATTGGGTTGCATTGCCCTTAACCACACAAAATTCCCTTTCCCAATACCAGCCAGAGTGGCAATGCTGGCAACCGGGAACCGATTGGGTACGACAACCGCCAGAAGATGCGATTACCGATCTTGCCTTTTTTTCGTTTTACCAACACGGTATGACCTTTGAACAGTTCGTTCGCGATTTTGCCGACTGGTTTTCAGAAAAGCGCCCTGCCGCTATGCTGGTTGGTATTCGCTCCGACGAATCCTATAACCGGTTTGTCGCTATCGCTAACTCGCATAAGCTGCGTTTTGCTGATGATAAACCCTGGACCACATTAGCCCCCATGGGGCACACCTGGTATATCTACCCCATCTATGACTGGAAAACCGCAGATATCTGGACCTGGTTCGCCAAAACAGGTAAACCATGTAACCCTTTGTATAACTTGATGTATCAGGCTGGCGTACCGTCCCGCTACATGCGTATCTGCGAACCGTTCGGCCCGGAACAACGACAGGGATTATGGCTGTATCATGTTATCGAACCTGAGCGTTGGGCAGCCATGTGCGCCAGAGTCAGCGGTGTACTTAGCGGAGGAATATACGCCGGACAGGACAGCCATTTTTACGGCCACCGGAAAATTTTAAAACCCGACCACCTTAACTGGGAGGAATACGCGCTGCTCCTGCTACACAGTATGCCCGAAGTAACTGCCGAACATTACCGTAATAAAATCGCCGTTTATTTGCAGTGGTATAAGAAAAAAGGCATGGACACGATCCCGCAGACGCAGCAGGGCGATATCGGATCGCGGGATGTGCCGTCGTGGCGACGGATCTGCAAAGTATTACTGAACAATGATTACTGGTGCCGGGCGCTATCATTCAGTCCGACAAAGCCAAAGGGCTACCAGCGCTATAACGAACGCATGAAAGCTAAACGCCAGCAATGGGGGATCTTATGCAACACCGACTCACAGCCGAAATAACTCACTTTCTCTCTGAGTTGCCAGAAGAGGAAAGGATTGCCGCCATTAATGAATTTAGAATGGCGATACATAGCGTTAGTCCCTTTCGCAATGAACCTGTCGATTGTGTTCTGTGGGTGAAAAACGACCATATTTTGCCTAATGACTACAACCCGAATAACGTTGCGCCGCCAGAGAAAAAACTGCTGCTTAAATCGATTGAAAAAGATGGGTTTACTCAGCCGATTGTGGTAGTAAAGGCCGATGCGGAGGAATACGAGATTGTGGATGGTTTTCACCGTCATGAACTGGGCAAAGGAAAAGCCGTCCTGAACAGGCGTCTGAAAGGCTACCTGCCGGTAACGTGTCTGGACAGAGAACGTCACGAACGGATGGCGGCAACCATCCGGCATAATCGCGCACGCGGGCGCCACCAGATCCACGCCATGTCCGAAATCGTGCGCGAACTTTCTCAGTTGGGCTGGGACGAAAGCAAAATCAGTCAGGAGTTAGGTATGGACGCCGATGAAGTCTTGCGCCTGAAACAGATTAACGGTCTGCAGGAGCTTTTTGCAGACCGTCGATTCTCCAGAGCGTGGACGGTTAAATAACTACAGTTTACACAGGCGATCTGCCGCGGCCAGCAGCGTTGATTCCTGTTTAGCGAAACATAAACGTATAAGCTGATGCGGGAAAGGGGCGGCGCAAAAGACAGAGAGTGGAATAGCGGCAACACCGACTTCTTGGGTTAGCCACTGACAAAACTCAACGTCATTTAGCGTCGACACTGCGCTGTAATCGATTAACAGAAAATAGGTACCTTCACAGGGCAGCACTTTTAATCGGCTTTGCGCCAGCGCGTTAACCAGCACATCGCGTTTTTTCCGGTAAAAATCGGGTAACGCGCGATAGTGTTCCGGCGAGGCGCGCAGCATATCCGCCAGCGCCAGTTGCGCCGGCGTATTGACGCAAAACGTCAGGTACTGGTGAACTTTGCGTATTTCGGCGCTAATGGCCGCAGGCGCAACGCAGTAACCAATCTTCCATCCCGTCATATGAAAGGTTTTACCAAACGATGAAACGGCAACCGCCCGCTCTCGTAACTGAGGGTGCGCTAATACGCTGGCATGACCTTCGGCGGCAAAACAAATATGTTCGTACACTTCATCGCTTAATACATAAATTTCCCGCTCGCCGATAGCCTGCCACAGCGCCTCAATATCCGCCTGGCGCCAGACGGTAGCGGTGGGATTATGCGGCGTATTGAGGATCACCAGCCGCGTGCGCTCGCTAAGCAATGCCGAAAACGCCTGCCAGTCGACGTTAAAATGCGGCGGCGTAAGCGCTATGCGTTTTAGCACGCCGCCGGAAAGCGCCACGGCTGGGGCATAGCTGTCGTAACTGGGATCGAAACAGATAACCTCATCCTCTGCCCGCACCAGCGCGGTAATCGCCGCATACAGCGCTTCTGTCGCGCCCGCCGTGACGGTGATATCACTCACGTCATCTGGTCGATAACCATATATTTCCGCCGTTTTATCGGCAATGGCCTCCCGCAGCGCCTGCACGCCCGTCATCGGCGCATATTGATTCGCCCCCTGCGCGACATGGTAAGCCAACCGCTCGTGCAAATAACGAGGACCATCAAAATCAGGGAAGCCTTGCGATAAATTTATTGCCTGATGTTTCTGCGCCAGCGCGCTCATTTGCGTAAAAATCGTGGTACCAAGACTGGGCAATTTGCTTTGTGGGATCAGTGGGTTATTTCTCATTATCTTCATACCCGCCAGTGATGTGGTTGTTGACACACTATAACACGGTGCTAGTATTTGGCAATCAAGACGTTTAGATGTCTAAATATAATAACATTAGTCAGAAGCCCCTAAGGACAACACAACATGAACCACACTGAAATCCGCGTCGCTACCGGCCCGGCGAATTATTTTTCCCATGCCGGCAGCCCTGGAAGATTGACGGATTTTTTCACGCCGGAACAGCTTTGCCACGCCGTTTGGGTATACGGCGAACGCGCGATTGCCGCCGCCCGACCTTACCTGCCGGAAGCGTTTGAATGTGCTGGCGCAAAACATCTGCGGTTTACCGGTCATTGCAGCGAACGCCAGGTTGCCCAACTGGCGCACGCCTGCGGCGACGATCGTCAGGTGGTGATAGGTGTCGGCGGCGGCGCACTGCTTGATACTGCCAAAGCGCTCGCTCGCCGTCTGACGCTGCCGTTTGTCGCTATCCCGACGATCGCGGCAACCTGCGCTGCCTGGACACCGCTTTCCGTCTGGTATAACGACACGGGACAGGCGTTACAGTTCGAAATTTTTGATGATGCCAATTTTCTGGTGCTGGTCGAACCGCGCATTATTCTGCAGGCGCCCGATGACTATCTGTTAGCTGGCATTGGCGATACGCTGGCGAAATGGTATGAAGCCGTTGTGCTTGCACCGCAGCCTGAAACGTTGCCATTAACCGTACGACTGGGCATTAACAGCGCGTGCGCCATTCGCGATCTCCTGCTGGCAAGCAGCGAACAGGCATTAGCGGATAAACAGCAACACCGACTGACACAGCAATTTTGTGACGTGGTAGACGCGATTATCGCTGGCGGCGGTATGGTCGGCGGCCTTGGGGAACGCTATACCCGTGTCGCCGCCGCCCACGCGGTACACAACGGCCTGACCGTCCTGCCGCAAACGGAAAAATTCCTGCACGGAACGAAAGTGGCTTATGGCATTCTGGTACAAAGCGCGCTGCTGGGACAAAATGAGGTGCTAACGCAATTGATTGCGGCGTACCGGCGTTTTCATCTGCCGACCCGGCTCAGCGAGCTGGAGGTGGATATTCATAACACCGCAGAGATCGATAAAGTGATCGCACATACCCTGCGTCCGGTCGAATCCATCCACTATTTGCCGGTTACGTTAACGCCAGCAACTCTGCGTGCGGCGTTTGAAAAAGTTGAATTTTTCAGGATATAGTCTGATGACGTTGCGCTTATCAGGCCTGGCAACAATCAGCAGCAACGCGCGCCGCCTTTTCCACCATAGCGCGCATCCTGCCGCTCGCGGAAAAATTCTTCATAGGTCATCGGCGTCTGATCCGGATGCGTTATGCGCATATGCTCAACATAGTTGTCGTAGTCTGGCACGCCAATCATCATTTTTGCTGCCTGTCCCAGATATTTTCCGGCTTTCGAAAGCGTATCGAACATCGTTGTCACCTGTCATCCAAACGCCCTCCCCTTGTCCTGGAGAGGGCTATTGATGAAAAAAGATTAGTGCGCGCCTTTCGCCTGCGTCACGATCTCATCCACATTTTCCGGCATCGGCTCATACGGTGTTTCATGCGCCGTCGGTTTATCAATCTTCAGAGCGGCCAGCGCCGTCTTAATAGAGAATACCGCCAGCACCACGACCACCACCATAAAGAAGATTGTTAGCCCGGCATCCAGACGGTTATTGAATACCAACTGCGCGAGCTGCGATTCGGTGTACTGCAGCGGAATATTGCCGCTGTCGATCATCGCCTGGAACTTGTTGGCAATGGCCAGGAAGCCGATTTTCGCATCCGGACTAAACGCTTTCTGCCAGCCCGCCGTCAGCGTGCAAATCAGCAGCCAGGCCGTCGGCACCAGCGCGACCCACGCATAACGCTGACGCTTCATTTTGAACAGTACCACGGCGCAAAGCATCAGCGCCATACCCGCCAGCATCTGGTTAGCGATGCCAAACAGCGGCCACAATGTGTTAATACCGCCCAACGGATCGACCACGCCCTGATGGAGGAAGTAGCCCCACGCCAGCACGCACAAGGCAGTGGCAAGCAGGTTCGCTGGCAGCGAATCGGTACGTTTCAGCCCTGGCGACACCACGCCCAACAGATCCTGCAACATAAAGCGCGCCGCACGGGTACCCGCATCCACCGCCGTCAGAATAAACAGCGCTTCAAACAGAATGGCGAAGTGATACCAGAACGCCACATCCATCATGCCGCCCAACGCGCCATGTAAAATGTAGGCCATCCCTACCGCCAGCGTTGGCGCGCCGCCTGCGCGGGAGATAATGGATTGTTCGCCGACTTCATTGGCAATCTGGTGTAGCGTATCCGGCGTGATAGCGAACCCCCAACTGCTGACCACCTGCGCAGCAGAAGCCACGACATCCGCAGTCCCCGCTGGCGCCAGTACCGCCATCGGGCTATTCATCGCAAAGTAAACGCCCGGATCGATAATACAGGCGGAGACCAGCGCCATAATAGCGACGAAAGATTCCATTAACATCCCGCCGTAGCCGATAAAACAGGCCTGGCCTTCGTTGGCCAACATCTTCGGCGTCGTGCCGGAGGAGATGAGCGCATGGAAACCGGATACCGCGCCGCAGGCGATGGTGATAAACAGGAACGGGAACAGGTCACCCGTCCAGACCGGTCCTGTACCATCAACAAATTTGGTCAGCGCTGGCATAGTCAGCGTCGGACGCATGATCAGAATCCCAACCGCCAGACCGACAATCGTACCAATTTTCAGGAAGGTAGAGAGGTAATCACGCGGCGCGAGCAGCAGCCAGACCGGCAATACCGCCGCGACAAAACCGTACCCCACCAGCATCCAGGTAAGCTGCACGCCGGTAAAGTCAAAGTACGGCGCCCAGGTTGGGCTTGCCGCCACCCATCCGCCGGAAATAATAGCGAAAATGAGAAATACCAGCCCAATGACCGACACCTCGCCGATGCGCCCCGGACGCAGATAACGCAGGTAGATGCCCATAAAAATCGCCAGTGGAATGGTGAATGCGACAGTGTACGTTCCCCACGGGCTATGGGTCAGCGCCTTCACCACGATCATCGCCAGGACGGCCAGAATGATCACCATGATCATAAAGCAGGCTACCAGCGCGATCACCCCTGCCGTCGCGCCCATCTCCTCTTTAACCAGCTCGCCAAGCGAACGTCCATCGCGCCGGGTCGAGACGAACAGCACCATAAAGTCCTGTACCGCTCCCGCCAGCACGACGCCCGCCAGTAGCCAGATCATCCCCGGCAGATAGCCCATCTGCGCCGCCAGTACCGGCCCGACCAGCGGACCAGCGCCAGCAATGGCCGCAAAATGGTGACCAAAAAGCACTTTCTTATCGGTCGGGACATAATCCAGACCATCGTTATGACGTACCGCGGGCGTCATACGCGTTGGGTCAACCGCCAGCACTTTTTTGGCGATATAGAGTCCATAAAAACGATACGCAATAAGATAGACACAGACCGACGCCACCACAATCCATAGCGCGTTGATCTGCTCCCCACGATTTAGCGCAATATAGCCCAGGGCAAACGCACCCAATACGGAGAGCGCTGTCCAGACGAGGTATTTCCCTGACTTATTCATAGTTGTTGTCCGTTTGCGTGTTCCAGAGAGATGTTACATTTTGTTTCTATAACACCTTTAGCGTAATTAACAACACAACAACATGATAAAACCGGAGCGTTACTCATTTTTTACATTACAGTGTTAACCAGATCACTTCCTTTCTTCGTTAACGCTGCAATTACATTTTGCTTTGCCAGTACTATCCCATTACTGCCGTTCCCAGGCGACAGGTGCAGCAGCGCCTTCCCTGCTCATCAAAGAGAGTAATTTCCCAGCTTTGATTCTGCCGCCCCAGATGCAGCGGCTGGCAAACGCCGCGTACTTTCCCCTGCGAGACGACGCGGTGGTGGGTGGCGTTTAACTCGGTCCCGACCACACACTGCCCGTCGCGGGTCATCAGATAACCCGCCATTGATCCTAACGTCTCCGCCAGCGCTGCCGATGCGCCGCCGTGTAGCAAGCCAAACGGTTGATGAGTGCGGGTATCGACGGGCATTTCCGCCTCCAGCACTCCATCACCCAGACGGGTGTAAACAATGCCCAGATGCGCCACCAGCGTGTTCTGACTGGTGGCGTTCAATTCATCCAGCGTTAAATGTCGTTTCCAGATCATCATCACGCTCCCAATGTTGAACCGCCGTCCACCACGATATCCTGCAAGGTAATGTGGCTGGCCAGATCGGAGGCAAGGAACAAAATGGTATTGGCTATCTCCTGCGGACGGGCGATTTTACCGAGCGGAATACCCAGTTTAAACTGTTCACCGAAACCGCGAATGCGCTGCTGTTCGGCATCCTCGCTCACCCACAATGCGCGCTGCATATCGGTGTCGGTCGAGCCAGGCGACACCACATTACAGCGCACCCCGCAGCCCGCCAGTTCCAGCCCTACGGTCAGCGCCAGACTTTTCAGCGCCGCTTTAGAGGCCCCGTAGGCGCTCATACCGATACGCGGTGTATGCGCCGCATCTGAGGCAACGGTGACAATCGCCCCACCTCGCTGACGGCGAAACTGCGCCATCGTTTGCGAAAACAGGTTAAACGCCCCGCCCACATTGACCGCAAATGTCTGTTGCCAGTCGTCGACGCTAAGCGCGTCGGTCGCTCCCATACGCAAAATACCGGCGGCGTTGACCAACACATCCAGCCGTGGTGTTTTTTGCAATATGCGCTGGCACACCTGCGCGACCTGCGCGGCATCCGCCACGTCCATAACTTCGGTAGTAAAGGGGTAATCCGCTGGCGTAAATTCACGATCGAAGCCGATTACCCGGGCTCCGGCGTCGACAAAGGCCAGCGCCGTCGCGTAGCCAATCCCTTTCCCCGCACCGGTCACCCACACCGTTTGGTCTGAAAAATCAATACCAGGCATTACTGCACCTCGCGAGAAAGCAGTGCCCACCAGGCATCAATGGTCGGATTTTTCGCCAGCATCACGAAGTCGATATCGCCGTGTACTTTACGCCAGCGCGCCGCAAGTCCCATCATTCGTACAGAGTCCAGGCCATAATCAATCAGATTTTCATCGTCCAGCGGCTCGTCGGTCTCATCCAGCAACGGCAGAATCAACGCCCGCAGCGCCGTTTTACTGGCAGGAACCGGCGCCGGCAACAGCGATTCAGTCATGACGACGCGACCTGAACGCCCCGCCACATAGTTCAGGGCCATCAGATGCTCTTCCCGGCTGAAATCCGCCAGCGCATCCGCCACCATAAACGGCTTAATGTCGCGCATAAACGCATCGGTAGCGGTGGTCATACAGCCAATATGCGCATACACGCCGGTAATGATGAGTTGATTGCGTCCGGTATCTTTTAACATCTGTTCCAGCGGCGAGCGGTGAAACGCGCTATAACGCCACTTCACCAGCACCGTATCCGCCTCATCCGGCGTTAAGGCTTCTACCACCTTCTGCTGATCCGGAGAGCGCGTCAGTCCCGGCCCCCACATATCATTGAGTAACGCGCGGTCTTCATCGCTTTGCTCTTTCGGCTGAGCGGTGTAATAGACCGGAATATGATGCTCTTTACAGTACTGGCGCAGGGCGGCGATATTGGCAATCACCAGGTCCATCATTGGACAGTTGCGGCCCCAAAAGCTGACAAAGTACTCCTGCATATCGTGGATGAGCAGCGCAGCGCGCTCCGGTTCAAATGTCCAGCTCACTTTGTTGGTCGGGATATCCAGTGCGGTAGGCAGCGCGTAAGACTGTAATTTCGGAATTGCCATCTCTCTTTCTCCTTCAGAGCGGTGAACGTGACGCCAACCGCTGGCGTAATTGTTTTTTATCGACTTTACCAACCGGCGTCAGCGGCAGTGACGCAACGCACTCTACACGATCCGGTAATTTAAATTCCGCCACTCCCTGCTCTCGCAGGAAACGGCGTACCTGTACCGCACGCAGCGGCTCTTTTACCACCAGGTATGCGCAACTTTTTTCCCCCAGTAGTTCATCTTCCATGCTGACCAGCGCCGCATGGATCACCGCCGGGTGGCGCAGTAACAAGTTTTCTATCTCTTCGGCGGCTATCTTCTCGCCGCCCCGATTGATCTGATCTTTTTCACGTCCGTGGACGGTGATGTAACCGTCTTGATCAATGGAGATCAGATCGCCGGAACAGTAAAAGCCGTTGGCGTCAAAAGCGTTGGCATTGTGTTGCGGACTGTTGAAATAGCCGCGGAAAGTATAGGGACCGCGCGTCATCAGACGGCCAATCTCGCCCGGCGGCAGAGGATTTCCGTCGGCATCCGCCACCCACACTTCGTCGTCCGGGCACATGGGTCTTCCCTGGGTATTGATAATCCGTTCCGGACTATCGTCCAGCCGGGTATAGTTCACTAACCCTTCCGCCATGCCGAAGACCTGCTGCAACTGACAACCAATTTCAGCCGGAATACGGGCGGCCAGCGTCGCGGAAAGCCGCGCGCCGCCAACCTGCAATAACCTTAATGACGCCAGTGGCGCATTGCCGCCCCACTCCTGGATAGCCTGTAGCCATAGACTGACCGCTGGCGGCACCAGCGCCGTGGCATTAATCTGGTGTTTTTCGATCAACGGAAAACAGAGGGTGGCGCTGGGATCGGTCGCCAGCACCACCGTTCCTTTGGCGAGAAAGACGCCCAGGGCACCCGGCGAACTCATGGCGTAGTTATGCGCGGCGGGAATCGCGCACAGAAAACGCGTCTCCTCGTTGAAACCGCAAATCTCATTGCTGCGGCGCACGCTGTAGTAATAGTCGTTATGGGTACGGGGAATAAGCTTTGGCGTGCCGGTAGTACCGCCGGAAAGCTGAAAGTAGGCCACCTCGTCAGCAGGTGATGGCGTGGCGGTGAAATCTTCCTCCGTCTGACGCATCGCCGCGTCCAGGCTGTGATCGCCATCGTCGTTACGCAATAATACCACCCGCACAGAGCGGTGCTCAGCCACAAACGTGTTGAGGAAGTCCTCCCCGGTGAACAGCGTATGTTGGCGATCGGCAATTACCAGCGTCGGCGCGATCTGCGTCGCATAGGCGTTAAGTTCGGTGCGTTGATGGCTAAACAGCGCCAGAACGGGCGCTACGCCAAGCTTCAACAGGGCGAAAAAGGTGATATACAGTTCCGGCACATTCCCCAGTTGCACCAGAGCGGTTTCGCCAGGTTTGATACCCTGACGGCGTAAACTGCAGGCCAGGTTATCCGCAGCCTGGTTGAGCTGGCGATAGCTGAACGCGCGCTCGCCTTCAATGACCGCCGTCTTGTCGCTGTCAGCGTGGCGGGTCAGAATATCGGTCAACGGCACGTCTTGCCAGTAGCCTTTTTCACGATAACGGCGGGCAAATTCATCCGGCCAACGGGTGAAAGGTATACGCATCATCGTTCCTTAATGCAGTCCAAAAACGTTCAACATCGTAGAGAGTTTGACGCCCGTTTCCCGCCACTCTCCGACTGGCGAAGAGGCGGGGACAATCCCGGCGCCGGCGAACAGGCGCACCTGATTACCGTGCAATTTCGCACAACGAATCGTCACTACCCACTCGCCGTTTCCTTCGGCGTCGCACCAGCCGACAATACCGCCAAACAGTTCCCGATCGAACGGTTCCAGTTCAGCGATCAGCTTTTTCGCGACCTGATGGGGGAAACCGCTTAGCGCAGGCGTCGGATGCAGCAGACAGGCCAGCGTCAGCGCGTTTTCTCCGGCGTTGGCCTTGCCCTCAAACGGCGTACCGAGATGCCATAGCGTCGGCGTGGTGATCAACTGCGGAGAGGAAGGTAATTGCAGTTCCGTGCTGCGATCGCGCAGGATCTGCTTCATCGCCTGAGTCACCAGCTCATGTTCATGGCGATCTTTTTGTGAAGCCAGCAGTCGGTTTCCCGCCTCGCGATCCAGAACGTCATCCGGCTGTCGGCGCGCTGAGCCTGCTAACGGCAGCGAACTAAACCTATCGCCCTCTTTGCGTAGCAGCAATTCGGGGCTGGCACCCAGCAGAACGCCGCCATCCGCCAGCGGCACATGGAAGTTGTAACTAACTGGATTCTGCGCAACCATCCGCTCCAGCAATGCTCCGCTATCCACCGCCATGTCAGTGGTGATATCTATCAGCCGGGAAAGCACCACTTTATCGACATCTGGCGTGGCGGTCAGCATAGCCGCGCGTGCGACCATCGCTTCAAAAGCATCCTGCTCCGGAATCGCCTTTCGCGCCGTCACCGTCAGCGATTGATGGTCGGTAAAATAACGCGCCGTGCGCTGCTTTTCCTGGCGGGAAAAGCACTGACACTCCATCGGAATAAATAGCGACGACGGCTGGCGGGTATCAAAGGGGATCGCCCCCACCAGGATAGGGTTGGCGATGCCCTGCGATTTGGCCTCGGTAAACTGCTGGCGCAATTTCTGCTGGAAAGGGCTATCCGGCGAATCCCCGGCGGCCGCAGGCTCGGTATAACGGGCGAAACACCCAGAGGTGGTAAAACTGCGATACGGCGACATGAAGAAAAAGCAGTCGGGAGCAAGCGTTGCCATTGTCTCCTGAGCGTCCTCGGTCAGTGGCATATCCATATCATCCTCCAATGATAAAGGCTTATAATAATGATTATCATTTCTATTTTTAGTGCGCTAACCTAAGAGTAAAACGTCGCTCTGTCAACTCTGGTCATGACTTAAATGGCGCTAAGGCTTGCATCTCGCTGCCGCTAACATGAAAATGAGAAGCATTAACTTTATTAATAACAGGACGCTATTGTGAGACTTCCCGCCTTTCATCGTTTGCTGCTTCTAATGGTTGGTTTATCTGTTTCAGGAATATCCTTAGCCCAGGATGCGGGTTGGCCCCGGCAAATCCAGGACAACCGCGGCGTTCATACCCTGGACCACAAGCCCGCGCGTATCGTCTCTACCAGCGTGACGTTAACAGGCTCGCTGCTGGCGATTGATGCGCCCGTCGTCGCCAGCGGTGCCACTACCCCGAATAACCGCTTTGCTGACGATCAAGGGTTTATGCGCCAGTGGAGTGACGTAGCAAAGGCTCGTCATGTCGCCCGTCTGTACATCGGCGAACCGAATGCCGAAGCAATCGCCGCGCAACTGCCGGATCTCATTTTGATTAGCGCCACTGGCGGCGATTCGGCGCTGGCGCTTTACGATCAGCTCTCCGTTATCGCGCCGACGCTCGTCATCAATTATGACGATAAAAGCTGGCAGAGTTTGCTCACTCAGCTTGGCGAGATCACCGGTCAGGAGAAACAGGCCGCCGCGCGAATAGCGAAATTTGAGGCGCAACTGACGACGGTAAAACAGCAAATCGCCCTGCCGCCTCAGCCGGTTAGCGCGCTGGTGTATACCCCTGCCGCGCATAGCGCCAATCTATGGACGCCAGAATCAGCACAGGGCAAACTATTGGTACAGTTAGGCTTTACGCTGGCAACATTGCCCCGTGGGCTGCAAACCAGCAAAAGCCAGGGTAAGCGCCACGATATCATTCAGCTTGGCGGTGAAAATCTGGCCGCCGGGTTAAACGGTGAATCTCTCTTCCTGTTTGCCGGCGACAGCAAAGATGTCGCGGCCCTTTACGCCAATCCGCTGCTGGCGCACCTGCCAGCGGTGCAAAATAAGCGCGTCTATGCGCTGGGTACGGAGACGTTCCGTCTGGATTATTACAGCGCAACGTTGCTGCTTAACCGGCTTGCCGCCCTATTTTAGCGTTGCCGGGGTCTTATCCGACCGACCAGACAGATTTTGTCGGTCGGATAAACGCGTCGTCATCAGCCAGCATCGCTAACCGGCGGCGTCTGGCGAAAACGGCGTAGCTCGCCCAGCACTAACAGCAGCAGCAAACCGATAATCACCAGTCCAAATCCACTCACGCTCGCGGAAGCGACCGGCGTCATCATTGCGCCAAAACCGCCTAACAGCGCCGCGCCGATAGCGTCTCCCGTGACGTTTTGCGCGGTCCACAGGCCGTTCATTCGCCCCAGCATATTTTCCGGCGTCTGGGTTTGCAGCAGGGTGTATTGTAATAACGAGCTGATGGCACTCAGCCAGCCAAACAGCGCCAAACAGATAACCCCCGCGATCCAGACCGGCATGATGGCGAACAGTCCCACCGCCAGAAAGGAACCGACCGTCGAAACCAGCATAATGAGTCCCGGACGAACACTATGCGCCAGTTGTCCGCTGGTTAGCGCACCAATGGCCGCCCCCAGCGGAATTGCCGCATACAGTAAACCGATTTGCGCCGCCGACATCTGCCAGCTCATCGCCAGCGCCGGATAGAGTACGCGTACCGCGCTTGCCATCGTCACCAGACCGCCAAGTAGCACAATACCGCCGATAAGCGGACTGGCGAGCAAAAAACGAAATGCCGCCAGCAACGCGATAAAAGGATTTTCCCGCGGCTGCGGAGGAACAGGCAGTCGCGGTAATGTCAGTAACGGCAGTAACGTGATAAACGTCCCGGCTGCCGCCAGCCCGTAGTTCCAGGCTACGCCGCCGCTGGCAAGCAATATGCCCCCCAACATCGGCGAAATAACCGATCCCAGACGTACCGTCAGCATGGTAATCGCACCGGCCTGCATCAGATTTTCTCTTCCGACCAGTGCTGGCGTCGCCGCCAGTAAAGCGGTCACGCCCAGAGACGCGAAAAAGCCGTCCCACAGGCCAAGAAGATATATCGCCAGCAATGACGGTTCCGGTAACAGCGCGTTCACGCACAGGCCAATAAAACCAATACCGCAAGTACCGCGCGCCAGCAGAATCACCTTTTTGCGTTCGTAACGATCGGCCAGTACGCCGCCCACCATTAAGCCAATAAACATGGCACCGCCGGTTAACGTTACCGACAGCCCCACCTGCCAGGTGGAGTACGTCATCATTTGGATCTGTACCGGAACCGCTACGCCAAGCAGCCCCAGCGAGACAATAGAAATAAATCGGGCCAGAAATACTGCGCGAAATGCAGGATGCGTCTTCAACAGGCTGAGATTGAGCAGCCAGGATTGTCGATTCATTACAACGCCTTAATGCGAGTTTTTTTAAATATCCATTCAATGGCTGCACATGCTAACATAACCAAATAAGATAGATAACGATAATTACTATCATTATCAGGGAAGTTATTATGCCATGCTCGTTTTCCGTGACGCGCGCGTTTGCCGTGCCCGGATTGTTGTTATTGCTGATTCTCGCCGCGGTTTTAAGTCTGGTCATTGGCGCGAAACCGCTGCCTGCCGCCGTCGTGCTGGACGCGTTCACCGGTGTTTGCCAAAGCGCCGATTGCACCATCGTCCTGGATGCGCGTTTGCCGCGAACACTGGCCGGATTACTGGCAGGCGGCGCTTTGGGTCTTGCCGGGGCACTCATGCAAACGCTCACCCGTAACCCGCTCGCCGATCCGGGGATTCTGGGCGTTAACAACGGCGCCAGTTTCGCCATTGTACTGGGCGCGGTGCTGTTTGGTTTCTCCACGCCGCTGCAGCAGCTTTTCATGGCATTTAGCGGCGCGCTTATCGCATCGCTGATTGTCGCCTTCACCGGCAGTCAGGGCGGCGGTCAGTTAAGCCCGGTCCGCCTGACACTGGCGGGCGTGGCGCTTGGCGCGGTACTGGAAGGACTGACCAGCGGCATCGCGCTGTTAAATCCAGAGGTCTATGACCAGCTTCGCTTCTGGCAGGCGGGATCGCTGGACATTCGCAGCCTGCAAACGTTGAAAGTCGCGCTCGCGCCCGTGGTTATAGCCGGGATCGTGGCACTATTTCTGAGCCGTACGCTGAACAGCCTGAGCCTCGGCAGTGATACCGCGACGGCGCTGGGTAGTAAAGTGGCGCGCACCCAACTTATCGGTTTACTGGCGATTACCGTCCTGTGCGGCAGCGCAACGGCGCTGGTTGGCCCTATCGCCTTTATTGGTCTGATGATGCCGCATATGGCGCGTTGGCTGGTGGGCGCCGACCACCGCTGGTCGCTGCCGGTGACGCTACTGGCGACCCCTGCTCTGCTGCTTTTCGCCGATATTATTGGACGTCTGTTGGTGCCGGGCGAACTCCGCGTATCGGTCGTCAGCGCGTTTATCGGCGCGCCGGTACTTATTTTTCTGGTACGCCGTAAATCAGGCGGAGGCGGCCTGTGATGTTTCTTTCTCGTCGGCTTATCGTAAGCTGCCTGCTTCTGGCGGCAGGCTGCCTGGCCATTGGCTTATGGAGTTTGCAACGCGGCGCCGTGCCTCTTGATACCGGGCAGATTATTGCCGCGCTGCTGGGCGACGCGCCGCGTAACATCACCCTTGTCGTAACCGAATGGCGGCTACCGCGCGTATTAATGGCGCTGCTGATTGGCGCTGCGCTTGGCGTCAGCGGAGCGATTTTCCAGTCGTTGATGCGTAACCCGCTAGGCAGCCCTGATGTGATGGGCTTTAATACCGGCGCCTGGAGCGGCGTACTGGTCGCAATGGTCCTGTTTGGCCAGCATCTTACCGCGATCGCGCTGGCGGCAATGGCAGGCGGTATCGTCACGTCATTGATTGTCTGGCTGCTGGCCTGGCGTAACGGGATTGAAACCTTCCGGCTGATTATCATCGGTATCGGCATCCGCGCTATGCTGGTCGCCTTTAATACCTGGCTTCTGTTGCAGGCATCGCTGGAAACGGCGCTCACCGCCGGCTTATGGAACGCCGGGTCGCTCAACGGTCTGACATGGGCGAAAACCTGGCCTTCGGCGCCGCTGATTATTGTGATGCTGACAGGCGCCGCGCTACTGGTACGTCGCATGCGGCTGCTGGAGATGGGCGATGACAGCGCCTGCGCGCTGGGTGTTAGCGTGGAACGGTCACGCCTGATGATGATGCTGGTGGCGGTGGCTCTCACCGCCGCCGCAACGGCGCTGGCTGGCCCCATCTCGTTTATCGCCCTTGTCGCGCCGCACATCGCCCGCCGCCTTAGCGGCACAGCTCGCTGGGGATTAACCCAGTCGGCGCTGTGTGGCGCCTTATTACTACTGGCCGCCGATGCGTGCGCGCAGCAACTGTTTATGCCTTATCAGCTTCCGGTGGGCGTGGTCACCGTCAGCCTCGGCGGTATTTACCTTATCGTCTTGTTAATTCAGGAGTCCCGCAAAAAATGACCGAATCCGTAGCCCGTTTGCGCGGCGACCAGTTAACTCTGGGTTATGGCAGCTATACCGTCGCAAAAAACCTTAACGTTTCGATTCCGGACGGCCATTTTACCGCCATCATCGGCCCTAACGGCTGCGGCAAGTCAACTCTGCTACGCACGCTAAGCCGTCTAATGACGCCCATTGACGGCCATGTCTGGCTGGATGGCGAACAAATACAGCGTTACGCCAGTAAAGAGGTGGCGCGGCGAATCGGTTTGCTGGCGCAAAACGCCACCACGCCGGGCGATATCACCGTACAAGAGCTGGTCGCCAGGGGGCGTTATCCACATCAGCCCTTATTTACCCGCTGGCGTAAGGAAGATGCCGACGCCGTCGCTAATGCCATGCGTGCAACGGGTATCACTTCACTGGCGACGCAAAGCGTAGATACTCTGTCCGGTGGCCAACGCCAGCGGGCGTGGATAGCCATGGTGCTGGCGCAGGAAACGTCCATCATGCTGCTGGATGAGCCGACGACGTGGCTGGATATTAGCCATCAAATTGATTTGCTGGAATTGTTAAGCGATCTCAACCGCGAAAAAGGCTATACGCTCGCCGCCGTCCTGCACGACCTGAATCAGGCTTGCCGATACGCCACCCATTTGATTGCATTACGCGAAGGTAACATTGTGGCGCAGGGTGCGCCGAAAGAGATTGTTACCGCGGAGCTTATCGAAAAAATCTATGGCCTGCGCTGTATGATTATCGACGATCCGGTTGCCGGTACGCCGCTGGTTGTACCGCTGGGGCGGCAATAGTCACCCACACATATGAAAAAGCCGGATAATCGCTATCCGGCTTTTTGGTGTAAATCAGACTAACCGTTCATCTATCGCCAGCGCGTTTTCCATTTTACGCGAGACCATCGCATGACGCAGTAATACGCCGCCACAGGCTATCATACCGCCAATTAGCGCCGCCAGGATAATAATGATCGCTTTACCCGGGCCATCCTTTTTCACTGGCAGAGACGGCGACAGTTGATATTTAAACGGGGTAAACGTCACGTCGCTCACATTCATTGCCACCAGTTGTTCAACATGGTATTGACGGTTACGCAAATCACCGTTGATCTCGGCTATGTCCGTTACCCCTTTTTCAATTTCCAGTTTGCGGGAAATACCATCCGCGCCGAGGGAAATAGAGAAATCCGGATCATCTTTTACCGCCTGGCCATTGCTGTAAACCGGTTTCTTAATTCCGGCGGCATTGGCTATTTCCAGCGAATAATGAAGACGTTGAATATTGGCATCAAGTTGATTTTTGAGGCGTACCCGATCCATCGCCAGCTTTTCCTGCTCATAGCGGGTTTTGATTTCCAACTGGTTACGAATATTTTCCAGCGTCTCTTTCACGACGATAGCAGAGATGTACTGAATATAGCCAGCCAGCACCTTTTGCGCTTCTTCCCGCGTCGGTGCGGTAAAACTCAACGTCCACGACGTGAATAACGACGTTTCATTTTTCTTGCCGACATTGCTGTCCACCGCTTTCATTTTTTCGCTCAGCGCGACAATCGCCCGATGAAGATCCTGCTCGTCTATTTTCGCACCTTTTAATTGATCCATGACATACGGAGAAGAACGAAGATATTCTTCCAGCAGCAACAGCGAGCTAAACTTTTTAATGAACAGATTAAATACACCGCCCCGATCAACGCTTACATCCATATCCAACACGCGCAGCGTGGTCAACGTTCTCTCCAGTCCCTGCCACTGTATCGATTCCGCCGGTGTGATAATTGCCTGGCTGGTCCATTTTTGCGGCAGCAGAAAGGACAGGAGCAACCCCATACACGCGAAGGCAAAAACGGTAACAAGAATACGACGCTTCGCCTGCCATAACACATCCATAAGGCTAAACAAATCGATTTCATGACTGTTGGCGGGCGGCAGTGGGTAACCTGCAAATTGCTGATTTTTTTCTTGATTTATATTAAGAGATGACATGCCGTATGACCTGAAAACTTTATCTAATGAAAAAACACCTTCCTGTTGGAGATTCTAACAGTAAGTAAGAATTATCTGAAACAATCTTTGCACGCCAGCGTCAGAAAAGCACAATACTCGGAATTGAACTTGCCTGCAGCATGTATCACTTATGTTAAATGAATTAATAGTTGCAATAAAAAACCCATAATTACTAATTATTATGGGTTTCGCGATTTAATTTGTTAAAAGCAAAAGCAATGCCCGTTATTTATTAATTAGCTTACAGATGATGGGCCCAATAGCTTCAAAAGCGGCGGGCGAAATAATATCCACATGCGCGCACGGCTGGCGATAAATAGCCAAAGAGTCTATCCACGGTGACCAGCTCTGTTCTGGCGATACGCCTTCCGGCACCGTTTTATCCGCCACAAAAAGCGTAGCATGTCCATCAAACGGTACGCTATGCGCCGTCGTCAGCAAACGGACGGCATCAGCATAATTGCCTTCAATAGCGGCAAATAAGGCTTCGGATGCATTTCCCTGCTGAGCGGCGACAAACGCCGCGCGTTCGCGTTCAATTTCCGCCAGCACGTCCGGATTAAGGCCATTCGCCTCTTTTTCCCGCCAGTTTTGTGTTTCCGGCGGCCAGGTGTCCAGTAATCCCAAAAACGCCACCGTTTCGCCGCGCGCGCGCAACCGGGCGGCGATCCCTTGCGCCAGCGTCCCACCCAGCGAATAGCCTAATAAATAATAAGGGCCATGCGGCTGCCGGGCGAGCAATGTCGCCAGATGATGTTCACATACCTCATCAAGGGTGGTTGCGGTTTGCATAGGGCCAGCGGGGCGCGGCGACTGAATCCCCATAATCGACCACGACGGGCTGAGATAGCGTGATAATACGCTAAATTGCCAGGCGAACCCCGACGCCGGATGGAAACAGAATAACGTTGGACCATCGCTTTCACGCAGCGGCAACAGCGGCCCGAACCCCAGATTGCGCGAGCATTCATCATCGTCAGTATCGAGCAGCTTGCTCAATTGCGCCACGTCAGATGCCACCATCACCTGTCCCGGCGTCACCTGGCGGTTAAACGTCTGGCTTAGCTGTGCGGCCAGTTTCATCGCCAGCAGCGAGTGTCCGCCCAGCGCAAAGAAATCACTTTCAACATCGTTAATCTCACAGCCCAGCAGGCGGGAAAACGCCGCTGCGACAGCAATCTCCGTTGCGGACTGCGGCGCACGCCCTTTCACGCGCGGCGTCAGGTCCGGCAGCGGCAGGGCTTTGCGATCCAGCTTGCCATTAGCGCTAAGCGGTAAACTGGCAAGTTGCAACAGCACAACCGGCACCATATGCGCGGGAAGTTTTTGGCGTAATTTTTCCTGCAGCGCCGGTAAATCCAGCGGCAAACCGGAGTGAGAAACCAGATAGCCGACCAGTTGCCGGGCATCTCCGCCCGTCGCCGCCGCCTGATTAAAGACACAGGCATGCGCTACCGCCTGTTCAACATCCGGCAGCGTTTGCATGACGCGGTCAATCTCACCCAGTTCAATACGTTGACCACGAATTTTGAGCTGATCGTCGCTGCGCCCCAGATATTCCACCGCGCCGGAATCCAGCCAGCGCGCCACATCCCCGGTACGGTACATTCGTTCGCCTGGCGCAAAAGGATCGGCGATAAAACGGCTGGCGGTAAGATCCGGACGCCCCAGATAGCCCTGCGCCAGTTGGATACCGGTGAGATAGAGATCGCCAGCCACGCCCGGCGGCACCGGCTGCATATGCGCATCGAGTATACGCAAGCCGGTATTCCAGACGGGATAACCAATCGGGATGCTGTTGCCGTCAATGGCCGCCAGCTCATTACCGCAGGCCGGATACCAGCTCACATCCACCGCGGCCTCCGTCGGCCCGTACAGATTGTGTAGCGGCGCGCCGGTTAACGTCTCCCATTCGCGGCACAGCGCCGTCGGCAGCGCCTCGCCGCTACAGAAAACCCGCTTTAAGGAAGCGCAACTTTTTTCAGCCGACGCTGGCGTTAGCGAGGCAATAAAGGCCGCCAGCATCGACGGTACAAAATGGGTGGTCGTGATGCCGTATTGCGCAAAAAACCGCTGCATCGCGAGCGGGTCGCGGTGCGCTTCCGGCTCGGCCATCACCAGTTTCGCCCCGGCGATAAACGGCCAGAAAAACTCCCATACTGAGACGTCAAAACTGCACGGCGTTTTTTGCGCCACTACATCATCCGCCGTCAGCGGATAGTGATCCTGCATCCACAGCAGCCGGTTCACTATCGCCATTTGCCCCACCATCACCCCTTTCGGTCTGCCCGTCGAACCTGAGGTGAAAATGATGTAAGCGGTATGATGCGGTAACGACAGCCCCAGCGGAGTCGCGTCACTGATCGGTAGCGGTTCGCTATAGCTCAAATATTCCATCCCCGGAATATCGTGAAAGCGCGCCAGCTGCGCCTGAGTCGTAATTAACAGTTTCGGCTGCGCATCCTCCAGCATCATTCGTAGCCGATCGTCAGGATAACCGGTATCCAGCGGCAGCCAGGCGGCACCCGCCTCGACAATACCATGCAGCGCTAAGGTCAGGAAAACCGACCGCGGCAATGCCACCGCCACGCTATCGCCAGGCTGAACGCCGCGTTCCCGCAGCGCGTGCGCCAGCGCCACAACCTGTTCGCGCATTTCACGGTAGGTAAAGTGATAATGCGCATCTACCAGTGCGGAAGCCTCTGGCGTTTTTTGCGCCTGCTGCGCCACCAAATCGCTGAGCGTGGCGACGGGAATAGTTACCACCGTATTATTAAGGTGTGTTAATTGCGTTTGTTCTTCCGCCAGCAGCATTTGCGCATCGCCACAGCGCAGCGCCGGGTTATCAGCAAACTGCGTGATAAGCGCCATCAACCGTAAGGCATGGCGGGAGAGCGTGGCGTCATCGTAACGCTGTGCATTCGCCAGCAATTCAATATCCAGACCACCGTTTTCATCCGGGAAGAGCGCCAGTTCAAGATCGTTAACCGGCCCCGTCGCCAGGGTATGGGTTTGCGCCTGTATACCAGGAAGATCCAGATGATAATCAAACACTTTTATATTGAGCACCGGACCAAATAGCGGAGTCTCCCCAGCGGCTCGCCCGCTATCGCGTACAATCTGTTCGGCGTCGTAACGCTGGTGGCGGCGCATTTTCTTTAACTGCGCCGCAAGACGCTTCGCCAGCGTTGGCAGGTCTTCCGTCGCATTAAGGTTAATCGCCAGCGGCAAAACGTTAAGGACCGGCCCGGTCGCCGTTAACGCTGCCGAGCCCATCCGCCGCATAAAGATAAATCCGGCGGCGTAATCCATCCGCCCGCACAATCGTCCCAGCCACAAGGTCACCAGCGCCAGGGCAAGATCCGCTCGCGGTATCTCAGGCATGTGCGCCGCCAGTTGGCGAAACGCCCCCTCCGGCGCGCTCAATTTCATACGCAGAATATCCGCGCTCGCCGATCGCCCCGGCAACGGCGCGGCAGAAATTGACGCTGGCGGCGGCAGCTCGCAACGCTGCTGCGCCCAGAAGGCGCCATCACGCTGCCAGGCCTCGCTCTGGCGATAGCGCTGATACTCTTCAACCACATCCGCAAAGGGGGTAAAAGGCGAATCCGGCGTAGGGGCGCCGCTCTGCCAGGCGCAATAAATCGTCGCAATCTGGCGGGTTATCGCCGGGAAACTAAAGCCATCCACCAGCAAATGGTGATAGCGCTGATACCAATACCAGCGGGTATCATCAATGCGTATTAACTGGTGAAACGCCAGCGGCTTACCGCTATCTGCGCGCAGGTTTTGCCGTAAGTCCGCCTGCATTAACGCCAGCGCCGCGTGATGCGGATCGGCCTGGTCGCGTAAATCGACAATCGCGGGCTCGCCGAACGTGCGCTCGGGATCGATCCATTGCCAGACCTCGCCATTCTCTTCGGTAAAACGCATCTGTAGCGTATCCGCCTGCTGCATCCCTACCGCTACCGCTTTTGCCAGCAAGGCGGCATCCAGCTCGCCGTTCAGTTCCACATAGTGCGCCACGCTCCAGACGGAGGGTAAATCAGAGAGTTTTTCCGCCATCCAGATCCCCGGCTGGGCGGCGACTAACGGTAAACGCTGCGTCATTTCGCCTCCTGCTTATCGGCATAATGCGCCGGATTCAGTGTTGTCCAGCGCGTATTAAGCCACTGCTGGCACGCGTCCTGCGATTGCGGTTCGCATACCACGTCCCAGCCTGCGGGAAGCGCGCACTCTGCTGGCCAAAGGCTGAATTGACGCTGCGCATTTTGCAGCATATAAAACTGTCCCTGCAGATTATCGAAGGGATTACTGAATTCCATACTCAACTCCTGTCGTGGACATGTGCCCGATTAAAGCGTGTCGATAAGCGGCTGCCAAAGCAGCATCAGCCCTTGCGTTAGCCCGCCGCGCCAACAAAGCGCATCGTGTCCGCCGTCAACCTGACGCCAGAAAATGGACTGCTGCGAGGTATTCAGTTGGGCATAAAGCGCCTGATTCGCCTGAAAAACGATCGGCTCACGCACGCCGGCTTCCAGTACGATGCGCAGTCCGCGCGCGCATAATGCGCCGGTTTTCAGTCGGGTAATCACCTCCCCCTCCAGCGAGTTGACGCGATGGGGCCACCAGAAAGACCCTGACTGGCTCAGTACACAGCCAAAACGCGTCGGCCAGTTCAGGCCGGCATACAGCGCCGACAGGCCGCCAAAACTCTGTCCGGCAACCACCGTTCGCCCGGCATCATCGCTAAAAGGCGTCACCGCTCTGACTTGCGGCAACAGTTCCTGCTGCACCGCCAGCCAGAAGTCGTCATTGCAGGGCAACTCCTGGCTACGGTGTTGAGTATCAATCGCGTCAATCAGCAGATAGACGGCGCCGGGAAGAAGATGTTGATGAGTCAGCGAGGCGAGCGCGGGCCAGGCGGGCATACTTTCCGCCCAGAATTGACCGTCCAGCAGAATAGCCAACGGTCTTTCTTCCGGCGCCTCATCTCCGGTCGTCAATATCCATACGCGGCGGGAGTTGCCCAGACGTTCACTATGCCACTGCATCCTCAAAGGCGGTGAATACGGCGTTTCAGGGCGATCCCATCCCGGCTGAAGGGGCGCATCCGGCATTTCCAGCGCCGAAACCGCATGACCACGCCCTCCCCGCCAGCTTTGTGAATTAAGCGGGTCAGCAATCGCCTGCGGTAATAACTGTCGCCAGCCTTCACGCAGTACGTTTCGATCGGGCGTTTCGCCCGGCGCAAAAGCGGCAAAAACGTCATCGCGTTCGGTAGGAATAAAACAGTAGCTGCCGCGCCAGTTAGCGCTAAGCACCGTGCTCCAGCGCCAGACATCCGTTCCGGCAATACGCGCCATCGTCTGAGGCTGCGCGTTTTGATGATGATCGGTCACGCCAGTGATGTAGACCCAGACACGCCGTATCGGGGAATGTGTTTCATTTCCCTGCGGGTCGCGCCACCAAAAAGTGACCCGATAATTTCCGTTTTTTTCCCGTACCCATTCCGGC
Source organism: Salmonella enterica subsp. diarizonae (assembly GCF_008692785.1). GTDB lineage: Bacteria > Pseudomonadota > Gammaproteobacteria > Enterobacterales > Enterobacteriaceae > Salmonella > Salmonella diarizonae. Next base: position 298,896 of record NZ_VXJV01000005.1, on the reverse strand, counting down.
CCGGTTTTGGTCCTCCACCAGGCCTCACTTCCCGTCGCCAGCGCCTCTTCCATTATAACCCTATGTTTATTATGAATTTTGCATATAAATAGCGAAATATATTGATAATATTATTGATAACAATTTGCATTTGCAATAGCGTATTGTCGCGCTATGGGAAGCGCGAACACAATTTCACCACCCGACCAATGCCTTTGACGGGCGCCTGGGCTTATGTGGCTAAAGAAAAGCAGGATATACAATGAACAAGAAGATTCATTCCCTGGCCTTACTGGCCAATTTAGGGATTTACGGGGCCGCTCTGCCCGTGATGGCGGAAGAGAAAACCGATAGCGCTGCGCTCAACAATGAAGATACCATCGTGGTGACTGCCGCCCAGCAAAACCTACAGGCGCCAGGCGTATCCACCATCACCGCCGATGAGATCCGCAAAAATCCGCCCGCGCGCGACGTATCAGAAATCATCCACACCATGCCGGGCGTGAACCTGACCGGCAACTCCACCAGCGGTCAGCGCGGGAATAATCGCCAAATCGATATTCGCGGCATGGGGCCGGAAAACACCCTTATCCTGATTGACGGTAAACCCGTTACCAGCCGTAACTCGGTACGTCTGGGCTGGCGCGGCGAACGCGATACCCGCGGCGATACCGCGTGGGTACCGCCGGAGATGATCGAACGAATTGAAGTGCTGCGTGGTCCTGCCGCCGCACGTTACGGTAACGGCGCAGCGGGTGGCGTGGTCAATATCATTACCAAAAAAGGCAGTAGCGAGTGGCACGGCTCCTGGAATACATATTTCAACGCGCCGGAACATAAAGACGAAGGCGCGACCAAACGCACTAACTTTAGCCTGAACGGCCCGCTGGGCGGGGATTTCAGCTTCCGTCTGTATGGCAACCTCGATAAAACGCAGGCTGATGCGCGTAATATTAACCAGGGGCATCAATCTGAACGTACCGGGAGTTACGCCGACACGTTACCGGCAGGGCGTGAGGGGGTAATTAACAAAGATATCAACGGCGTGGTTCGTTGGGATTTTGCTCCGCTTCAGTCTCTGGAGCTGGAGGCCGGTTACAGTCGCCAGGGCAACCTCTATGCCGGCGATACCCAGAACACCAATACGAACCAACTGGTGAAAGATAATTACGGAAAAGAGACGAATCGTCTTTATCGGCAAAACTACTCTCTGACCTGGAACGGCGGCTGGGATAATGGCGTAACCACCAGTAACTGGGTGCAATACGAACATACCCGTAACTCCCGTATGCCGGAAGGCTTAGCAGGCGGCACCGAAGGGATTTTCGATCCAAAAGCGTCGCAAAAATATACCGATGCCGATCTGAATGACGTCACCCTACACAGCGAAGTGAGCATTCCTTTTGATCTGCTGGTCAATCAAAACCTGACGCTGGGTACCGAATGGACCCAACAGCGTATGAAAGACATGCTCTCCAACTCGCAAACCTTTATGGGGGGAAATATCCCGGGTTACAGCAGTACCAATCGTAGCCCCTATTCAAAAGCGGAAATTTTCTCTCTGTTTGCCGAAAACAACATGGAACTGACCGACAGCACCATGCTGACGCCGGGGCTACGTTTCGATCATCACAGTATTGTGGGGGATAACTGGAGCCCGTCGCTGAACCTGTCGCAAGGTCTGGGGGATGACTTTACTCTGAAAATGGGTATCGCCCGCGCTTATAAAGCCCCGAGTCTGTACCAGACTAACCCGAACTATATTCTGTATAGTAAAGGTCAGGGCTGTTACGCGACTGGCGCTGGCACCGGCATCGGCTGCTATATGATGGGCAACGATGATCTGAAAGCCGAAACCAGCATCAACAAAGAGATTGGTCTGGAATTTAAACGCGATGGCTGGCTGGCCGGCGTCACCTGGTTCCGCAATGATTACCGCAATAAGATTGAAGCGGGTACGGTGCCGTTGCAGCGTATCAACAACGGCAAAACGGATGTCTATCAGTGGGAGAACGTGCCGAAAGCGGTCGTTGAAGGTCTGGAAGGCACGTTAAACGTACCGGTTAGCGACACCGTAAACTGGACAAATAACGTTACGTATATGCTGCAGAGCAAAAACAAAGAGACCGGCGAACGTCTGTCGATTATTCCACAGTACACGCTTAACTCAACCCTGAGCTGGCAGGTACGTCAGGACGTTTCTCTGCAATCGACCTTCACCTGGTACGGTAAACAAGCGCCGAAGAAATATGATTATCAGGGGAAACCCGTTACCGGAACAGATAAGCAAGCGGTCAGCCCATACAGTATTGTTGGCCTGAGCGCGACCTGGGACGTGACCAAAAACGTCAGCCTGACCGGCGGCGTGGATAACCTCTTTGACAAACGTCTGTGGCGTGAAGGTAATGCGCAAACCGTTAGAGATACTCAAACTGGCGCCTATATGGCAGGCGCTGGCGCGTACACCTATAACGAACCGGGCCGTACGTGGTATATGAGCATTAATACCCATTTCTGATGCCAATCTTCCCTCCCTCGTTCGGGGGAGGGAGTTTGAAAGAGACCATGCTGACATCCCATTTTTCCCTTCCCTTTGCCGAACACAGGCTGCATATCGTCGACTTTGATGCGAGCAGCTTTCATGAACACGACCTGTTATGGCTTCCTCATCATGATCGGCTCCGGTCTGCCGGACGCAAGCGTAAAGCTGAACATTTAGCTGGCCGCATCGCCGCCGTTCATGCGCTACGCAAGGTGGGTGTCAGGACGGCGCCCGGTATTGGCGATAAGCGACAGCCGCTATGGCCGGACGGCGTATTTGGCAGCATCAGCCACTGCGCGTCAACGGCGCTGGCAGTCATATCCCGACAGCGCATCGGCGTTGATATAGAAAAAATCATGAGTCAGCATACCGCGACAGAACTGGCGTCATCCATTATTGATAGCGATGAGCGCCAAATTCTCCAGGCGAGCTCGCTCCCTTTTCCGCTTGCCCTGACGCTGGCTTTTTCCGCCAAGGAGAGCGTTTATAAAGCCTTTTCAGACCACGCCACACTACCGGGATTCGATAGCGCAAAAATTACTTCGCTTACCGCCACGCAAATCTCGTTAAATCTGCTGCCAGCCTTTGTCACCACGATGGCTGAACGTATCGTCCATATAGGGTGGTTCCAGCGTGATAATAGCGTTATTACGCTCTGCTCCTGGAATGACGCGCTTTCCCCACGACAGGAGCGCTCCCGCTTCTATACTTAGCGCAATAACCCGATAAATGAGATCGCTATGGTGCTGAATGATTTTCACGTTTCTGAACCTTATACGCTTGGTATTGAGCTGGAGATGCAGGTGGTCAACCCGCCAGGCTACGATTTAAGTCAGGACTCTTCTACGCTGATTGACACCGTTAAGCCCCAAGTTACTGCGGGAGAAATTAAACACGATATCACCGAAAGTATGCTGGAGATGGCCACGGACGTCTGCCGCGACATTGACCAGGCGGCGGCCCAGCTTTCTGCCATACAACACGTTATTTTACAGGCGGCGTCGGAACACCATCTCGGCATTTGCGGCGGCGGTACGCACCCTTTTCAAAAATGGCAGCGTCAGGAGGTCTGTGATAATGAGCGCTATCAGCGCACGCTGGAAAATTTCGGCTACTTAATTCAACAGGCGACGGTTTTCGGCCAGCATGTCCACGTCGGCTGCGCGAATGGCGACGATGCGATTTACCTTTTACACGGGCTGTCGCGTTTTGTGCCGCATTTTATTGCGCTCTCCGCCGCGTCCCCCTATATGCAAGGCTCTGACACCCGTTTTGCCTGTGCGCGTCTGAATATTTTTTCCGCTTTTCCCGATAACGGTCCCATGCCGTGGGTCAGTAACTGGCAAGAATTTGCCGGATTATTTCGTCGTCTGTCTTACACCACGATGATTGACAGCATCAAAGATTTGCACTGGGATATCCGCCCCAGCCCTGCCTTTGGCACGGTAGAAGTTCGGGTGATGGATACGCCGCTCACCCTTGATCATGCTATCAATATGGCAGGGCTGATTCAGGCGACCGCTCACTGGCTGCTGACCGAACGTCCCTTTAAACCGCAGGAGCAAGACTATCTGTTATATAAATTCAACCGTTTTCAGGCCTGCCGCTATGGTCTGGAGGGCGTGCTAACCGATGTCTATACCAGCGACCGCCGTCGGCTGGCAGATGATACGCTGCATCTGCTGGACAACGTTACCCCCTCTGCGCGCAAGCTGGGCGCCGACAGCGCAATTGACGCGCTACGTCTGCAGGTGAAAAAAGGCGGTAACGAAGCGCAATATATGCGGGAGTTTATTGCCGACGGCGGATCGCTGATAGGCCTGGTACAAAAACATTGTGAAATCTGGGCGGGACAATAGACAGCATATTTGCCTTACCAGGCGATATCCCGGACAATGGTGTTTTAACTTACGTTTAACAAAACCATGAAACACCCGCTTGAATCATTGATGACCGCTGCCGGTATTTTGCTGATGGCGTTGCTCTCCAGCCTGCTATTGCCCGCCCCTTCGCTCGGCCTTGCGCTGGCGCAAAAGCTGGTCGGGATCTTTCATCTTATGGATCTCAACCAGCTTTATACTTTGCTGTTTTGTTTATGGTTTCTGCTGCTCGGCACGCTGGAATATTATGTTATTCGCTTTATCTGGCGGCGCTGGTTTTCGCTGGCCGATTAAACATTTCAATGCGTACGGCCATGCTTTTCTTTGCGATAAGCGCCTGGCGGCAGGTTGAACGTGCGGGTAAAAATGCGCGTAAAGGTTTGCTGCGAATCAAAACCATACTTGAGACAAATATCATACACTTTCTGGTCGGTGTCGCGCAGATCGCGCGCCGCCAGTTTTAGCTTCCGTTCACGCACGTAGCGCCCCAGACTCTCCCCTTTGTACTGCATAAAAAGGCGCTGCAAATGCCACTTGGAATACCCCGCATGACGGGCAATATCATCAATACGTAACGGCTGATTCAAATTATCATCAATCCACTCGACAATCGTGTCGATAACCTGAGCGGAAATGGTCATCGTGCTCTCCTCTCTATCAAACTCGTCAACGGCTCCCACACCGCACATTTACTGCAATAGCAATAAGCATAGTAATAACCACACAAATTGTGAGATGGCTTATGGCATGGCCTGCAATACGCTTTTCCACCACTTCACGCGGATAGCCCTTGATTATGAGTGAGTAAGCACTCATTATAGAAAGCAAAGATACGCCGTCAAGGTACTTTTCAAAGGTTGACATTCACCGTTGCGACGTGAGAACGGGCATGATTCAATCGTGTTTTTACAGACATAAGGGTAACGTGTAGTGGCTCGTCCGAAGAGTGAAGATAAAAAACAGGCATTACTGGAAGCGGCAACCCAGGCAATAGCGCAATCCGGCATCGCCGCCTCAACGGCGGTGATTGCGCGTAACGCAGGCGTTGCAGAAGGAACATTGTTTCGCTATTTCGCGACCAAAGATGAGCTGATTAACACGTTGTATTTGCATTTAAAGCAGGATCTCTGCCGGTCAATGATCATGGAGCTGGATCGATCCATTACCGATGCCAAAACGATGACCCGTTTTATCTGGAACAGTTATATCAACTGGGGCCTGAACTATCCCGCACGGCACCGGGCGATCCGTCAACTGGCCGTCAGCGAAAAGATCACCAAAGAGACGGAACAACGGGCCGACGATATGTTCCCCGAACTGCGCGATTTATGTCATCGCTCCGTTTTGATGGTGTTTATGTCAGATGAGTACCGCGCCTTCGGCGACGGCCTTTTTCTGGCACTGGCCGAAACGACAATGGATTTCGCCGCGCGCGATCCCGCTCGCGCTGGCGAATTTATTGCGCTGGGATTCGAAGCCATGTGGCGCGCGCTGACTCGCGAGGAGCAATAATGGACGGTCACACACTGCACGCCTGTGCAAAACGCTTTGCGCTGGAACTGCCTTTTACCGAACACTGCTGGCCTTTCGGCCCACAGTACGATGTGTTTAAAGTCGGCGGCAAAATATTCATGCTTTTCACTGAACATCACTGCCGTCCGCTGGTGAACCTAAAGTCGGACCCGCAAAAATCTCTGTTGAATCAGCAAATTTACCCCAGTATTGTGCCTGGCTATCACATGAATAAGAAACACTGGATTTCAGTCTATGCAGGCGAGGATATCACCGTCTCGCTACTCAACGATTTGATAAATGACTCATGGGATCTGGTGGTAGATGGGTTACCCAAACGAGAGCAACAGCGCCTGCGGCCGCGCTGATGCAATACTCGTCGCAATAATTGTTTCGCATTTTCCACCCTTATCTTTTTGCCGATAACCCGGTACCCTGCTGATACAAAAGGGTACTAAACCAACCAGGAGCATTTATGGACATCGTTTCTGTCGCCTTAAAACGCTACTCCACCAAGGCGTTCGATCCCAGCAAAAAACTGACCGCCGAAGAAGCGGATAAAGTAAAAACACTGCTACAGTACAGCCCCTCCAGCACCAACTCCCAGCCGTGGCACTTTATTGTTGCCAGTACGGAAGAAGGCAAAGCGCGCGTCGCAAAATCCGCTGCCGCCAATTATGTGTTTAACGAACGTAAAATGTTGGACGCATCCCATGTCGTCGTGTTTTGCGCAAAAACCGCAATGGATGACGCATGGCTTGAGCGCGTCGTCGATCAGGAGGAAGCCGATGGCCGTTTCGCTACGCCGGAAGTTAAAGCGGCAAATGATAAAGGTCGCCGCTTTTTCGCCGATATGCACCGCGTCTCGCTAAGAGATGACCATCAATGGATGGCGAAACAGGTTTATCTGAACGTCGGCAACTTTCTGCTGGGCGTCGCCGCGATGGGTCTCGACGCCGTCCCCATTGAAGGTTTCGACGCTGACGTGCTCGACGCCGAATTTGGTCTGAAAGAAAAAGGCTATACCAGTCTGGTGGTGGTGCCGGTCGGCCATCATAGCGTCGAGGATTTCAATGCCGGGCTGCCGAAATCACGTCTGCCGCTTGAAACCACACTGACGGAAGTCTGAACCTCTGCCTAAGCCGGACGCCCGTCCGGCTTTTTCACTTTCTGCCAGGTTCCCCAATGATAAATGGCGCGAAGTGCCAGGTTTTACATCACTAGTGTTAACTTATTCCTGTAATACACTGAAAAAGAATAACATTTAAACCTGGTACGCCGTTTATTTTACAGCAACGCAGTGTCGGCCCGTAACCATCCACTGACTACCCGCTGCTATATGTGAAAGGCTGAGTATTAATATTTGCGCATCGTAAGGGCCGCTTGCTGGCGGCGCCAGCATTGCCGAACGCCAGCCAGAAAGATAGCTTTAATACGAATCCTGGCTCGCCCATCACAACTGGAACCATGCAGGCGCTCAAGTCCGCTTTTTGTTGTCAGTGAGGGAAATTTTCATGGCGAATAATCACGATTATCGCGGATATATATACAATATACACTCATCGCGGTAAGAAATATTTAACCTGAAACTCTAATATATTAGAATACAGAATTGAATAATCAATTGGTTGATGTTTCTCATCAATTGCTTGCGTCTGAATTTTTAAAATAGGATCTTTAGTACTTATATGAAGAACACTTGCAATTTCAGGTGTTGGAAATATTGGAGAAAATGTTTCAAAAGTACCAATAATTTTAACATTACATTCATTTTCAATATATGAGAATTTAGATTTTTTCATATGTGAGACTGTTAGTTCCGGGAAACGCCCTACAGATAGCCAGGTTTCTTCTAACTGCGCGAGTTTATTATCAATAATACGCAATCGTTTTATATAATACACTGGTTCATTTTCTGTTATATTCAGTTCCCTTGAAATAAGATGTGTAGCTCCCTGCACTTCAAATCTCATAATCTGGCTAACAATTTCTTTACCACTATTTTTAGCTATTTCACTCAGACAATTCATATGCTCTACATGTGCAATGAAGCTCTTTCTTCTCACATAAGTTCCAGCCCCATGCTTACGTTCGATCATACCTTCTTTTTCTAAAATATCTAATGCCTTTCGTAATGTGTTACGTGATACGTTATAAGTCTGAGAAAGCTGGATTTCGGTTGGTAGCAGATCCCCTACATTATATGTGTATCCATTAATATTATCTTTTAGCTTTCTTGCAATGTCCTGAAATACCACTTTTGCACCTCTTTAAAATCATTAAAAACAATAAGTTATGCATCAAAAAAAACCAATTCTCACCAATGGTTCACTTTTCCACCTCAAAATGCACCTATTTATTAAAATCTATTGTGACCAATGTAACAAAAAATAAACCAAGGAATAAATAACATAAAATGCGCTGATTGAGATTTAATATACTAAAGAGGGATGCATATGAAAAATATATTATTGGTTTGTGCGGCTGGTATGTCTACCAGTATGCTGGTTAAACGCATGTGTGAGTACGCTGCAACTATAAATGCTGAGGTCAATATCAATGCACTGGCAATTGCAGAGGCTAAAAACAAGATTAAAAACAATGAAGCGGATATTGTTTTGTTAGGCCCACAAGTCCGCTTCCAGAAATCTGAAATTGAAGGCATTGCTCAGGGAAGAATCCCTGTAGCAGTGATTGACATGAAAGATTATGGGGCGATGAATGGTAAATCAGTTCTTGAATTTGCCTTTAAGCTTCTTGAACAACAATACAACCAATAACATTATCCATTAATAGATTTGTTCCTGAAAAAAACTGGAAAGTTAGTTCTGATCATAATCAGGAACGAATCCTCATATTCAAAAAATAAGTTTTTCATAATTGCAGGTGATTACAATGGGATTAATGAATTCCTTTGAACGTGGGATGGAGCGCTTTCTTGTTCCAATAGCAATAAAACTGAATTCACAGAAGCATGTAGCAGCTGTCAGGGATGGATTTGTTTATACATTCCCTATTATTATGGCGAGTTCATTAATTATCTTAATCAACTTTGCAATATTGTCGCCTGACGGATTTATAGCAGGACTATTACATCTTGGTAGTGTTTTCCCTCATCTGGAAAAAGCACAGGCCATATTTACACCTGTAATGAATGGTTCTGTAAACATAATGTCTATAATGATTGTGTTTCTTGTAGCCCGCAACATGGCTATCAGTTACGAACAAGACGATCTCTTGTGCGGACTGACCGCTATAGGTGCATTTTTTATTGTCTACACGCCATATCAACTGATTGATAATCAGGCATTTTTGACAACAAAATATTTAGGCGCACAGGGGCTTTTTGTCGCAGTAATTGTGGCATTATTAACAAGTGAAATTTTTTGTCGAATGGCAAGAAATCCCAAAATTGCGATAACTATGCCAGCGGCTGTTCCACCCGCTGTTGCTCGCTCATTCAAGGTGTTATTGCCTATCTTTTTTGTGATGGTGTTCTTCTCTGCACTGAATTATTTATTATCATTAATTTCACCTAATGGGCTTAATGATCTTATTTATACATTAATTCAGGCACCACTAAAACATATGGGAACAAACATATTTGCAGTGATTATTCTTGGCGCGGTCGGCAATTTTTTGTGGGTACTTGGGATACATGGTCCTAACACGACATCTGCAATTCGTGAAACGGTATTCTCCGAAGCTAATCTTGAAAATCTCTCATGGGCTGCACAACACGGATCAACATGGGGGGCTCCTTATCCAATAACCTGGACGTCAATTAATGATGCGTTTGCAAATTGCGGCGGTTCAGGTATGACATTAGGACTACTAATAGCCATTCTGATAGCTTCTCGTCGTGCTGAGTATAGGGATTTGGCAAAGATGTCATTTATCCCTGGTATTTTTAATATCAATGAGCCTGTCATGTTTGGATTACCTATTGTTCTGAACCCGATTATGATGGTTCCATTTATTCTTGTGCCAATCGTTAACTGTACAATTGGTTATTTCTTTGTCTCAATGAAGATCATTCCTCCAGTTGCTTATGCTGTTCCCTGGACAACACCCGGACCATTGATTGCATTTCTCGGAACGGGGGGGAACTGGTTAGCTTTGCTTGTCGGATTCCTGTGTCTGGGAGTTGCTACGTTAATTTATTTACCGTTTGTCATTGCGTCAAATAAAGTCAATACCGCGATGACTGATTAACAGATTTTTAATTAATATTCAGGAGTGTTGTATGTTTGCTGATGAAGAAACTGTCATGGAATTATTAATTCATGCTGGTCAAGCACGCTCTGATGCAATGGAAGCTATCAAATATGCACGATTGAAAGACTGGGATTCTGTTACCAGACTAATGAAAAGCTCGGAAGAAGCATGTCTGAATGCTCACAAAATTCAGACTGCTTTAATCGGTCAGGATGAAGGATGCGGGAAAATTAGTGTCAATTTGATTCTTATCCATGCTCAGGATCATTTAATGACTGCCATATTGTGCCAGGATTTGGCAAAAGAAATTATTTCCCTCAGAAGGGATTTAACCAGTTAATAAATTTTTTCCTCCAGTTAAAGCTGGAGGAACTTACTTCTACCTGTCAAGAGTATTTAAATGAAAGCAAAAAATGTAAAACTCAGCCTGTTGTGCATATTTATTGGCATGGCGTTATATCCTGCTGATGTTCTTGCCAGTAAATTAACGGTTGAGCAACGGCTCGAACTTCTGGAATCTGAATTATCTGCAAATAAAAAAGAATTGCAGAAAACAAAATATGAACTTAGCACATATAAAAATAAAATTGCGACCTTACAGAAAAGTGTTGCTGAAAATAGCTATCGTAATACTGCCATTCCAGATATTACGGCCACATCACCTGTTTCTGAAAACATTAACAATGAAAACGGTGAAATCAACCAATCTGGTTCCCATGTTCCAGTCAAAGGCACACAACAAGTAGCAGTAATAGACAGCAATGGCAAAAATACAACTATTGAAAGCGTTACTCTAAAAGATATCAGTAAATATGTAAAAGATGATATTGGCTTTAGTTATCAGGGCTACTTCCGTTCTGGCTGGGCGACGGGTAATCATGGTTCCCCGGAAACCTATGCCGCCGGATCACTAGGACGCTTTGGTAACGAAACAAGCGGATGGTTCGATTTAACGCTAAACCAGCGTGTTTATAACCAGGACGGTAAAACAGCTACTGCTGTTGTCACGTATGATGGTAACGTTGGTGAACAATACAATGATGCATGGTTTGGCGATAGTGATAATGAAAATATCATGCAGTTCAGCGATATTTTTCTGACCACTCGAGGATTTTTACCATTTGCTCCTGATGCTGATTTTTGGGTTGGTAAACATAAATTACCACAATATGAAATTCAGATGCTTGACTGGAAAACTCTCACAGCAGATGTGGCTGCGGGGGTTGGTATTGAAAATTGGCTCTTAGGGCCGGGGATGCTTGATGTTTCGTTAAGTCGTGATGATGTTGATGTATATTCTCGTAATTTTGAGCATACTACTCAAATGAACACAAACTCTATTGACTTACGTTATCGAAATATTCCTTTATGGAAAGATGGCACATTATCATTAATGGCTAAATATTCTTCCCCGAATAAAACCGATCAGCAAAAAGACAATGAAAATAATGATAGTTATTTTGAAATGAAAGATAGTTGGATGTTAACTTCAATTATTCATCAAAATCTTGACCGGGATGCCTTTAACGAATTCACATTACAAATTGCTAATAATTCATTTGCCAGCAGTTTTTCTAGTTTCTCTGATGCAAGCAATACTATGTCTCATGGTCGTTATTATTATGGTGATCATACAAATGGTATTGCCTGGCGTTTAATTTCACAGGGGGAAATGTATCTTGGTAATAATATCATTATTGCAAATGCCCTTGTTTATTCTCACGGGGAAGATATTTATAGCTATGAGAGTGGCGCACATAGCGATTTTGATAGCATACGTACCGTTATTCGTCCAGCATGGATCTGGAATACCTGGAACCAGACGGGGATAGAATTAGGCTGGTTTAAACAAAAAAATAAAACTCAGCAAGGTATTAGTCTGGATGAGTCAGCCTATAAAACTACGCTCTATCATGCTTTTAAAGTTGGCACCAGTATTTTAGGTTCAAGACCGGAAATCCGTTTCTATGGAACATACATTAACATTCTGGATAATGAATTATCTAATTTCAATTTTAACGATAATAGCAAAGACGAATTTATGGCTGGTGTTCAGGCTGAAGTTTGGTGGTAATTTAAAATTTCTCATTAAGGAGCAAGGTTATGTCAGGATTTAAAAGTGATTTTCTATGGGGGGGAGCTGTTGCTGCACATCAACTGGAAGGAGGCTGGAACGAAGGGGGAAAAGGGATTAGTATTGCAGATGTTATGACGGCTGGAGCTTATGGTGTTTCGCGTGAAATCACCCCAGGAATAATAGAGGGTCGTAATTATCCCAATCATGAAGCAATTGATTTTTATCATCGCTATAAAGATGACATTAAACTTTTCGCGGAAATGGGTTTTAAATGTTTTCGCACATCAATAGCCTGGACCAGAATTTTTCCTAATGGGGATGAGATTGAACCTAATGAAGAGGGGTTACAATTTTACGATGCGGTATTTGATGAATGTTTCAAATACAATATCGAACCTGTAATCACATTGTCTCATTTTGAAATGCCATATCATCTGGTGACTGAATATGGTGGTTGGCGTAATCGCAAAATGATTGAATTTTTCACACGCTTTGCGAAAGTAGTTTTTAACCGTTATCAGTCGAAAGTAAAATACTGGATGACTTTTAATGAAATAAATAACCAGGTAAATTTCTGTGAAAGTCTCTGCCCGTTTACTAATTCTGGAATTCTGTATTCTGATGATGAAGGGGAACATGACCGAGAAAGAATTATGTATCAGGCTGTACATTACGAACTGGTCGCCAGTGCCATTGCCGTTAGTGTCGGGCATGAAATCAATCCAGATTTTAAAATTGGTTGCATGATTGCTATGTGCCCCATCTATCCTCTTACTTGCACTCCTGAAGATATGATGATGTCTGTAAGTGCGATGCATCGCCGTTATTGGTTCACTGATGTGCATGTACGTGGCTATTACCCACAATACATGCTCAACTATTTCGATAAACAGAGGTTTCATCTTGATATTACCGAAAATGATCTTAATATTCTCCAATATGGCTGTGTGGATTATATCGGATTTAGTTACTATATGTCATTTGTAACTAAATCTACGGAAGATAACCCTGATTTCAACTATGTTGAACCGCATCATTTGGTTAAAAATCCATATATTCAAACTTCAGACTGGGGGTGGCAAGTAGATGCTTGTGGCATACGTTATTCCCTCAATTGGTTCTGGGATCGTTTCCAGTTACCAATGTTTATTGTGGAGAATGGTTTCGGAGCCGTTGATTTTGTTCAACATGATGGAACAATAGACGATAAATATCGCATCGATTATCTCGCTGCGCATGTTCGTGAGATGAAAAAAGCCGTTGTTGAAGATGGTGTTGATTTAATAGGATATACCCCATGGGGATGTATAGACTTAATATCTGCTGGTACTGGAGAAATGAAAAAACGTTATGGGATGATTTATGTTGACAAAGATAATGATGGGAATGGTACTCTCGAACGGCGTCGTAAAAATTCTTTTTACTGGTATAAAGAATTGATTTCTCAGAATGGTAATAATATTTAATTTTTACTTTGATTTTTTAATTTAAATTCAAAAGGGACTCCACCGGAGCCCCTTTATTTGACGTTAGATAATGATAAACATGCCAATCAGTATTGAGATACTAACTACCAATAAAAATGATTCAACTCTAAATCCTAATGTTAATCGATTTGGTAAACTTCTTATCAACTTGTAACTTTAGATACTTATACCATCATGTAGAAACCTATAATATTTAAAATTCAAACTACTGATTATAAATTTAACTGGCGTCACTGGCTTCGCCCACTTCTGTGAAAAAACTTATTTTTTTCAGTGTCTAACGTTACACGAATGAACCGGGCAGCCCTCCCTGGCGTGTCATCAGAATCGTGCGCTAAACCCGATGTTATAGCGGGTTTGATTGCCATCGCTTAGCCCTGCCGTTTGCGCCAACCCGGCAAAGGCTGACATCGTTGTCGACAGCGGAAAATCTGCGCCAACCGCCATATCGATCCAATTTTTATCCTGCGTTTTCCCGGCGCGGCTAAACGTCAGCGCGGTCGATTTAAGGCCGCCGTTTGCCACATACGCATCATCGCCAAACTGGCGGCGATAATTAATCTGCGCCCAGGAATGAATGACGCTATCGCGGATATCCAGACGCCAACCAGCGCTACCCACCTGCGAATGGGCGTTTTGGTCGCCAAAATGCATTGATGTGCTGGTATTGAGTTTCTCGCTATAACCATTAACGTGGCTATAATCCCACGCATATTGCAACATTGGTCCAGTCGTTAACCACGACATCAGAACAAAATCGTAACCACTGGTTAACCTGGCGCCCCACAGCCGGCCGTTGGTTTCGCCCTCTTCCACGCGTCTTAGCGCACCAAGCGTTATACTGCGCTGAACGTTGCTGAAGTTAGCGGACAGGTAGTGTAAATCGCCATCCAGCCACGCCTGCCCGGCGCGTAAATGGCTGAACACGGCGGCCTGCAAGCCGCGGGCGTCATAACGATAATTATCGTCAGGACGTTGCTTATCCAGAGAACCGGCTATCAGCCCTCCCAGCAGTACCTGCTCGTTAAGCTGATAATCGACGCCAACCGTCAGATTATTATGATTACCGTGGCCATCGGCCTCGTTATTATCATAACGCTGATATCCGCCGCTGTATCCGCCGAACATGCCCAACGAACCGACAGGGTTTTCCCCCTGGCGAAGCTGCTGATAACGGCTGTCAAGCGTGTCACGACTGCCGCGCACCATCGACTGAACGCTTTGGTTCAGATATGTCACCTGTACCGGCGCGGCAATAATCGACTGGATATATTGCGCAATAATGGTATGGACCTGCGGACCGGGATGTAAATGATCGGCAAACAGATAGTCCTGCGACGCATTAAATCCCGGCATTGCCGAAGAGCACGCCGAGGCGGATACGCCCGGCGGGCAGGCCATACCCACGGTATTTGTCAGACCAAACGCCTGTGGATTGGCGAGAACTTCCTTAAAAAGACCGTTAATATTGGCACGGACAATATTACCACCGTGTTGCTCCAGCCCCTTTTCTTCCATCTGATTATAATAATCGGTCAGATCTGACGCCTGGCCTGCCGCCGTTTTATAGCCCGCCAGCAGTTGCTCAACGATCCGTTGCTGAATAGACGGGTCACTGCTTACCGTTACAGCCGCCGCCAGCAACGCCTTGCGGATCGCCTGCTGCCGACTGGCGGAATCAGGCGTCTCCCCCATCGCCAGCGCATCTAACGCCGCCTTTAGCGCCGGGGGCGCAGCGGCGCCCAGCCCGGCGGTGATTACCGCCTCCAGGAGTATTGGCGTCACACTAATGTCCGGTACGTTTGGTACCACGACCAGCCCGGCACCTGCATCCACTAGCAGCCCTACCTGCGCCGCCGCGTTAGTGGCGCTATTACCGGCTATTTGCCACGCCATAGCTGGCTGCGTGATGGCCGCCGCCAGATCGTTTCCACCGACCCAGTGAATATACAAGCCGTTGTGATCGGCTTTTCCGCCCGTTTTGGCAAGCCACTGCCGTACCTGATCCGCCGTATTATCCTGGGGGTTTAATTCCGGCGTCGCCGTCGCGCCGCCGGCGGCATAATTAGAACCGCCTTTGTTGGAGGGGCTTAATGCCAGCCCATATCGCTCGGCCAACTGTTCGTCGTAGAGCTTATTTTGACCACCATCCCAGGTCCAGCGACCGTTATTCCCGGTATCGCTAAGGCTATCGCCAAATACCGTAAGAGAGTCAAACGCCCAGGCGGATAATGGCGTGGCCAGCGCCAGCAAGAGTATGTGGTGTTTTACCAGGGTACGCTTTTGAGTCATCCCATGTTCCTTAATGTTATTGTTGGTAGGTACGACGATGCTAATCATCATCCGACAGAGACATTGCAATCGTTTTAAGCATTCTGGTTAAAATGTTTTCATCCATTGTTTACGGACTGGCGCCTGTTAAAAAAGGGGGGCCGGCGTAAAATAATGACGTTTGTGGGGCGCTGAATAAAATATAGCGTATGGATAAATCCAAAAGCATTTTTATCCGTCTCCCGCTGTTTATGCCTGAAGCGCAGGCATCCTGATTTGCATAAATGCCATTCAGCAGTCATCATAGGCTGCTGTTTATAAAGGAGAGATTATGCAGGAATTGATATCCCAGGTAGAAGATTTAGCGGGTATTGAAATGAATCACACCACGTCGCTGGTGGTGATATTTGGTATTATTTTTCTGACGGCTGTTGTCGTGCATATTATTTTGCACTGGATAGTACTGCGCGCTTTTGAAAAACGCGTCAGCGCCAGTTCCCGCCTGTGGCTGCAAATTATCACCCAGAATAAATTATTCCATCGTCTGGCTTTTACGCTACAAGGCATCATTGTCAATATTCAGGCCGCGCTCTGGCTGCAAAAAGGCAGTGAGGCTGCGGATATCCTGACGACCTGCGCGCAGTTATGGATTATGACCTACGCTCTGCTGTCATTGTTTTCCCTGCTGGACGTGATTTTCAATCTGTCGCAAAAATGGCCCGCCGCTTCTCAACTGCCGCTAAAAGGAATATTCCAGGGCATTAAGCTCATCGGCGCGATTATCGTTGGCATTTTGATGATCTCACTGCTGATTGGCCAGTCACCGGCGATTTTAATCAGCGGTCTGGGCGCGATGGCTGCGGTATTAATGCTGGTCTTTAAAGACCCGATTCTTGGACTGGTTGCCGGTATACAGCTTTCCGCCAACGATATGCTCAAACTGGGCGACTGGCTGGAGATGCCGAAATATGGTGCAGATGGCGCGGTCATTGATATTGGTTTAACTACGGTAAAAGTGCGCAACTGGGATAATACCATCACCACCATTCCCACCTGGTCGCTGGTTTCCGATTCGTTTAAAAACTGGAGCGGCATGTCTGCGTCCGGCGGACGCCGGATTAAACGCAGCATTAATATTGACGCGACCAGCATCCATTTTCTGGATGACGATGAAAAACAGCGACTGTTAACCGCGCAACTGTTAAAGCCGTACCTTACCAGCCGTCATCAGGAAATCGATGAATGGAATAAACAACTGGATGCGCCAGAATCAGCCTTAAATCACCGCCGAATGACCAATATCGGGACATTTCGCGCCTATCTGAACGAATATTTACGCTACCATCCGCGCATCCGTAAAGATATGACGCTGATGGTGCGCCAACTGGCGCCTGATGATCATGGTTTGCCGATAGAGATCTATGCCTTTACCAATACCGTCGTGTGGCTGGAATATGAGAGCATTCAGGCCGATATTTTCGACCATATTTTTGCCGTGGTGGAAGAGTTCGGCTTACGTATTCATCAGACGCCGACCGGCAGCGATATTCGTGCGCTGTCAGGGACGTTGAGGCATTAATGGATTGCCCGATCGCATGAGCATGGGATCGGGCAAAAAAGTTAATGGGCCTTACGGCGCAAAACGTTAAACGCGATAAACAGGAAAACAATCCATACTGGCAGCAAAATCGCCGACAATCGCATATCGTCCATCGTACACATTAACACCAGAATCAGCGCCAGAAACGCAATGCACAAATAGTTCCCGGCGGGATAGAGCAACGCCTTAAATTGCGTCTCGCGCCCTTTACGGCGCATCGCCGCGCGAAAACGTAAATGCGCGAGACAAATCATTATCCAGTTTAGCAACAGTGTCGCGACAACCAGCGCCATCAACAAGCTAAACGCTTTTTGCGGCAGCAGATAGTTGATCAACACCACCAGAGAGGTAATTGCCCCGGAAAGCATCAGCGAGTTCACCGGCACACCGCGATGGCTGACGCGGGTTAAAAATTTCGGCGCATTGCCTTGTACGGACAGGCCGAACAGCATTCGGCTATTCGAATAAACGCCGCTGTTATACACCGAAAGCGACGCGACCAGAATAACGAAATTCAGCGCCAAAGCCACCACATTGCTGTCAAGATTATGGAAGATCATTACAAAAGGACTGCTATTGGATTTCACCTCTACCCACGGATAGAGCGCCAGCAGAACCACCAGCGAACCGATGTAGAACAGCAAAATACGGTATACCACCTGATTAACCGCTTTCGGGATGCTTTTTTGCGGATCGCGCGCTTCCGCCGCAGTAATGCCGATCAGCTCCAGTCCGCCAAAAGAAAACATAATCACCGCCAGCGACAGAAGCAAACCATGCCAACCGGTAGCGAAGAAACCGTTATAACGCCAGAGGTTATCAATGCTGGCATGTTCGCCGCCGTGGCCGGAAAACAGCAGCCACAGACCAAAACCTATCATGCCGATAATCGCCAGCACTTTAATCAGCGCGAACCAGAATTCCGTTTCGCCATACAGACGAACGTTCACCAGATTCACGGCATTAATGATAATAAAAAACGCCGCCGCCCATATCCACGTTGGTACGTCAGGCAGCCAGTACTGCATATAGATGCCCGCCGCGGTCAGCTCCGCCATCCCAACCAGCACAAACATAACCCAATAGTTCCAGCCCGACAAAAAGCCCGCAAACGGCCCCCAATATTTCCAGGCGAAGTGAGCAAACGATCCGGAAACCGGCTCTTCCACGACCATTTCACCCAACTGGCGCATAATGAGAAAAGCGATAATCCCGGCAACGCCGTAGCCCAACAAAACAGCCGGCCCCGCCATTTGAATCGCCGGGCCGATACCCAGAAACAGTCCGGTGCCAATGGCGCCGCCCAACGCGATTAGCTGAATATGACGGTTTTGCAACCCCCGCTGAAGCGTCGGTTCATTCTTCGACGCGGCATCCGACACGCTGGCGCCGGATGCAGTTGACGCGTTTTTCACGTCCTACCCCTGTATCGTTTTTATTGAGGGGCACCTTTTAACATTTCGTTCTCGCTGCCGCAAGGCGCAATCGTTTGTCACGGTTCAGCCCCGGACGTTAACGTTATCGTGTAAAAAAAGATATCGCGGGGAGTAAAAAGAAAAGAATGCGCGCCGATATAGAGAGTTACGGGTGAAAGACGACGAGTATAAAATGTGTGAATAACTCTGGACGAAAAGTACGACACCCTACAGAATACATTTAGTATTTTTTCAGTATTTTCAAAAAGGTGAATCAGACCTGGTATCTGTTATCCGTTTTTGAGCCACGCCAGGCATCAACGTCATGAATAAGATCATTAAACGTTTAGAGATCATCAAAAGCGCCATCGAACTTGAGGACGAAGAGATTATCCGTCAGCAGCTCATCTACCTGAAAAATGAGCCGCAGGATGCTGTAATCAGCGCGATTGCCCAGGCGATTGAAGCCCGTCGTTTCAGTGACGCCATGCAAGAGATCTCCGCCTGGCTACAGGCCCAACGGGCGCTCTCGACGTGGCAAGATCCCTCTATCGCCGCCAGTAAACTGGAGCTGAAAGCGCTTGAAGCCCAACTTCGCGATCTGATTGACAAACGAAATGCGCGGGTACAAATCCTCGACGATTTCAACGACCTCTATCATCTGCGTCTCGGGCCGTTGATGAGCCGTATTCTGGAGTTGCGTAAACAGCTCGCTGTAAGTATGCAGCGTAAGCAAGAAGCTGAAATAAAACGCCGGGAAAAGGATTATCAATCCTGCCTGCAATTTATTTCCCAGGCCGTGGATCAACTGGCAACGCTAAAACAGCAGTGGACAGGATTGAATGCCGCCTCGCGGGAAGCGGTGGGCATCCGTCAGCGAATCCAGCAGCAGACGGAGTTAATCACCGCGTTGCTGGAGGAAATTCGCGAGCTGGAAGCGGATTTTTCCCATCAGGACGACAGCACATCCCGCCAGGCGCAGGAGGACGCGGAACAGGACTATCACCAGTACCGGAAGCAGCAGCAGGAAGCGCAATTTCGCTACGCCCGCGATCAACGTTTGTCGGCTGACGAACGCAGTGAATTAAAACGTCTGTGGCGCCAGGCCAGCCGCTTGTGCCACCCGGATGTGGTCGCCGATGAATTGAAAGAAAAAGCGCACCAGATGATGGTACAGCTTAATCAGGCGCGGCAGAATGCCGATCTGGCGGCAATTCGCGCGTTATTGACGCAGTTGCAAAGCGGTCTGGAACCGATGATGGCAAGCGACAGGCTAAATAACCTGGAACATCTGCGCCATAAAATACGCCAGCTCCGCACGCAAATCGACGCGCTGTTGAAAGAGATTACGCAACTGGAAGCGGAAAACGCCTGGCGGCTCGCCTCTTCCGTTACGGATAAGGAGGCCTATTTCTCCGAGCAGGAACGAGCGCTAACCGAAATTCGCAATACGCTGGAGGCGCAGGTTCAACAGGTGGAACAGGAACTTCTGACAGGGTAGTCCATCAGCCATAAACAGATTGTCGGATGACGCTTGCTCAACCATCCGACGAATCGTGGCATAAAAGGGTAAGAGGGTCGCTACTGTCGCTGTAAAAGTAGCGAACGGGCGGAATCCGCCATGATCATCACCGCGCCTGCCAGCATTAATGTATCTTTTAATACCAGCCGTCCGGCGCCCGATAAATACGGGAAACCATAATGCGCATCGCCCAGCGGCATAACCCAGGCCTCCGGCGTGGTGATTAAAAACGATAGCGTGACAAATGGCGTCAGGAATGCCAGTACGCCGCCCGCCAGCCCTAACCAGCGGCTGAAAGGGTTAGCCAGTACCAGCGCCGCGATAATTAATTCCACCACGCCCAGACCATCCGAAAACGCATACGTATTATTGGCTGTTTGCCAGGCGCGTTCCTCCGGTTTTAATTCGCCCTCATGAGTCAGATGCTGACGATATTCCTCCGGATGTTCATAGAAAAATGACATAAACGGACTGTTCGCCACAAACGGGGTAATACTGTCTGCCTCATAGGGCACAAATTTCAGTAATCCAATCCAGATAAAAACGATGGCGATACTCAGGCGAATTAAGGTTAATCCAAGCCGATCCCCCCGACTTAACAGACGAAGATATTTATCCATACCAGGCCCTCCTTATTTATATAAAATCGCAGTGGCATAACCTGTATTATCAATACGCATTGACGTAATTTTCCATGACGACGCCTGTTTACTTTGCGCCAGTCTGGCAATAGCGTCTTCAAGCATCGACGGCGTCGCTGAAACCGCAGAAACGCTGATATATTCAACGTCAGCTAGCGGCTGGGCGGAGGCGGAAAATGCCAGCGGCGCAGCCAATAATGAGGTAATAAACGTTGTAACTTTTAACATCGTGATTTCCAGTCGTGGGTTATTTCAATGGTGTTATAATACGTTACTCCTTACTAAAGCCTTTTCTTTCAGACGCCAGCATATTTGTCCTGGCGTATTTTTATGGCCTAACAGGCAAAAAAAAGCCCTGATTAACAGGGCTATGCTATTTATGTTTTACTTAATGAGAGAAAAGAGATCGTTTAAGGACTCGCTCATTGTAGGATGGGTAAATATCTGATCGCGTAACACCGTATAAGGTAAATCCGCATCCATAACGGTTTTAACGATATTAATCATTTCATGAGAATCGACGCATAACAATGATACGCCTAAGATACGCTGCGTATTCACGTCCACTACCGCTTTTAGTACGCCACGGGTATCGTCCATAACACGGGCGCGAGGGATCGCCGCCACCGGTAATGTCGCCACCTGCACCGTTGCGCCGCTCGCCCGTGCTTGTTCTTCCGTTAGCCCGACACGAGAGAGCGGCGGCGTCATAAAGACGGAATACGGCACGTTCTGGCGATCGCGGGTACTGCGTTTGCCATCCCCCAATAAACCGTCTCGTACAATACGAAAATCATCCAGTGAAATATAGGTAAACTGCAACCCACCGGTAACGTCGCCCATCGCCCAGATATTTTCCGCCGTGGTACGCAGATAATCATCCACGATGATCCCACCGCGTTCGTTCACCGCCACTCCGGCATTCTGCAACTGTAAGCCAGTCGTCGCCGGTTTTCGCCCCGACGCCACCAGCAGGGCATCCACAAGATGCGCGCCTTCCGGCGTTTCTAATTGTACCGCGCCCTCCTGTGAGGATACGGCCTGTACGCTGGCGTTTAAAATCAGCTCGACACCCTTTTCCTGCAAAATGCGGGCAATTGCCTGCGCGATATCCCAATCTTCACGAGGCAGGAATTGCGGTGCTGCTTCGAAGATAGTGACCTTCGTACCGAAGTTGGCGAACATTGAGGCAAATTCAAGGCCAATATAACCGCCGCCTAAAATCCCCAGGCGCGCCGGGCGCTGGCTCAGGCTGAGTAGCCCGGTGCTATCGAACACCCCCGCCGTAGTTGTTAAGCCCGTAATTGCCGGGATCGCCGACTCTGCGCCAGTATTAATGAAGATCTTTTCTCCCCGTAACACCCGCTCGCCGTCCGCCTGAAATACTCGTAAGGTATGGTTATCAATAAACTCCGCCCTTCCCTCAATCACATCGACATTGTCCAGGTCGGCAAGATTATGAAAATTTTTGTCGCGTAAAAAATTTACGACCGCCACTTTACGTTGCATGGCGACAGAAAAATCGCCCTCACGTTCCGCGTCATGCACCAGCGTTTTCGTTGGAATACAGCCAATGTTGATACAGGTTCCGCCGAACATACTGGCGGACTGTTCGATAATCGCCACGCGCCATCCCGTCTTCGCCAGAGTTGCCGCCAACGTTTTTCCTGCCTTGCCAAAACCAATAATGAGCGCCTGATACTGTGTCATCTTCTTTCTCCGCCAAATCACCCTCTGTTTGTCAGGCCTAGTATAAGTAACGTCAGAAAAAACAGAGTTATTCGCAACGCGCCATTTTTTGTCTTATCGTCTAAATTAGCGTTTGGCGAAAACAAGGGTAGAAATGATATTAAGTCCGAAATATAGTGACGATAGACAGAAATAGTTATCCCTATTTTTTAACAACAATCTGTTCTGGAGTCTATATGGACGCGCTTAGTCGGCTATTGATGCTTAACGACCCTCAAGGCTCAATCGACAAGAATTGCCCGTTAGGCGGCGACTGGCAGTTGCCGCACGCCGCTGGCGAGCTATCGGTGATTCGTTGGCATACCGTTACGCAGGGCGAAGCGCAACTGGAAATGCCTACCGGCGACGCCATGACGCTTACGCCGGGAAGGGTGGTGATTCTGCCGCAAAACTCCGCCCACCGTTTGCGCCAGTCTGGCGAAGCACCGACACATATCGTGTGCGGTAGTCTACGCCTGCACACGACGTCACGTTATTTTCTTACCGCGTTGCCGGAAGTGTTATGTCTTGCCCCGCCGCCGCATAGCCCCGCCAGTATCTGGTTTAACGCCGCCATTTTGCTGTTACAGCAGGAGTCAGAACGCCATTTACCCGGCGCTGACGTCTTATGCAGTCAGCAGTGCGCCACTCTGTTTACCCTCGCTGTTCGCGACTGGTTGTCGCAGGCTGGCACGGCGAAAAACGTGCTCAATTTATTACTGCATCCCCGACTGGGCCGCGTGATTATTCACATGCTGGAAACACCGGCACATCCCTGGACGGTCGAAACGCTGGCGCAACGGGTACACATGTCGCGGGCGAGCTTCGCCCAGCTATTTCGCGACGTGTCCGCTACGACGCCTTTAGCCGTGTTAACGACGCTGCGCCTACAAATTGCCGCCCAAACCCTGTCACGTGAAGCGCTGCCGGTGATGGTGATTGCCGAGTCGGTAGGTTATGCGAGCGAATCTTCTTTTCACAAAGCTTTTGTCCGCGAATTCAGTTGTACGCCAGGCGAGTACCGCAAACGGGCCAACACGCTCGGACGATAAACGTACGCCGAACCCGCCTGCAGTTTGAGCTGCCCGGAAAACGCCACGCTGGTACCGGGTTTTAGCTGTACCTGTTCAGCGATGGCTTTTTTAAGATCGTTAACCAGTAGAGTAATCTGACATTATCGTCATTATTCCGTCACGCGCCAGACCCAACGACTGTTTTATTATTTCTCTTATTAACCCACACCGGAGAAATAAGATGAATAAGTTTACATCCCTTTTAGCTGTCGTTTTTTTATCTCGGCTGGCGTAAACGCCGCTGAGAAAATGGAATCCCGTCAGTTATCCACCACGGCGCATGAAATGATGAATAACGGTGACGCCTTCGCACATCAGCAAATGGCTCAGATACAGAAAACCAGCGCCCCGGCAACCGTGGCGCAGCGACAAAATGCGCCCCCTTTTCTGAAATGGACGACTATGAAAAAGCAATGGTCGTCCATCAATCGATGAATAATGCCCATTCTTTCGCCCATGAGATTCAGGCAGAGGAGCACCATAAACAGATTAGACGCAACTAGTTATTTGTATATTTAACGTCACGTACTGCGGATGGCGCAACATCGCCGCCGCAGAAGCATACAGATTAACCTAATTTTGAAGAGGTTAAATGACGCGCCCTGCAGGATTCGAACCTGCGCCCCACCTGACACAAAGAAACGCTATTTGGCATCAGCGAGCCGACACGATTTCAATCGTCAGTAGAGATAACGCTTACAGGAAACTGGCGTGCCAAGTTTGATCCAGCGCAGCGGATACGGGTAGCGCACGATAATTAATTTACGCTGTTAATTGAGGGATTACAGGGGCTGCCTTATCGTTTTTCATTAGTATCCTATTGAAACGCCTGATATGGACGGCAGGCCTCACCCTATCCCCTGCTCCGGGCTGATCGGAGTGATTTTAGAAAAACATGAAGCCTGCGTGATTTTCTATAACACTTAAACAAAACTTTCGATACCTTTTGATTTTCTTCTTTATCGCTTTTTAAGTCTTTTATTGCTTAAAAATCCTTTCGATATGTTTTTTTGTGATCTAACGTAAGGAAACGAAAGCATGTAAAAGATAATATATCTGCGAGTTGGCAGCCAGCAAACACTCATTGCCCATACCTGATGTCCGGACCACATTTTTCCGGCAGTGGATCTACAGATGCAGGAAACCTCCCTATAAATCCTGCAATGTAGCGTATTTCTATAATTACAAGGGTTAGATATCATTATGAAAGCGAAGTTGTTAGTTACTTCTGGAACAGCAGTCTGTCTGGGGATCATTGCTACACTTCTGCCCGTCTGCGTTCACGCTGCGAAAGTGAATGCAACACTGAGTTGGGTGACGGGAGATTACGGTACACCATATGATTACAGTGGTCCGCGCCTGGATATGAACCTTAATCCTGACGGTTCTAACTGGTACTATGATTTAGGTTTTCGTAAACAATTCCACGACTCCCGCCAGCGCTATCAACGTGCTGAGGCTATGGTCGGCTATCGTTTCCGTTTTGACGAGGGTTGGATCCAACCGAGCTTTCGTATTCGTGAAGATTTAACCACTTACGATAACGGCAATCGAACTACCATTGATTTTTATACCGCACATTTGACCGGCCAGCGTCTGTTATCTGAACGTTTTACATTTGCGAGCAGTGTGATTCTGGGTATTGAACGTGAAGAGGTAAATACGGCATCGAATCAATCTGTACGCCGTGCAGATCGCTTAACCTGGGAAATTGAACCAGGCGTACGTTTCAAGTCGAGTGCTAATACCATGATGACGTTGAACTATTTTAATGCTGGTAAACGCAGTGACAAAGGCGATACCTGGGGATTGACCGATAACTCAAGAAACCAGCAAATGCGTTTCTATTTTAACTGGAATACGCCAATTGGTCTGGTGCTCACCCCATATGTTCGCTATGCCCTTAATTATGGTGAAACGTCCGGATGGTACGAAAGCGCGGCATACAGTGAAACCAAAACAAAAAGTAAAGTTAACCGTTTAGCCCTGCAAATGGCTTACCCTTTATCCGATAGCTTCCGACTTCAGGCAGAATACTATATTGAAGATGTTAAATATAAAAAAGGCTATACCATGGGTAAAGAAGACTCTTCATCTAAATATATGAAAGTTGGTGTACGCGCAACATTCTGAATATTTACTTATGCCTGGCATAGAAACGTAAAATCCAGCATTAAATAATTCCGGGTTTCAATACAGTATTAGATTCATTCCTGAGAAATGGAAGGTGTTATTATGTCTAAAAATTTTAGGGCAAAAATTCTCGCGGTCAGTATATCCACTATTTTACTATCAACTGCATTTAATACAGCTGCGAGTGTTTGTCCACCTTATACACCTGCGGGCAGTACTTGTGATGCAATAATTGCCTCCGATGGTAAAGCCGTGACCTTAACGTCAGACTTATACGTTGCCGAAGGTAATGCTCTGACCTATACTGGCAACACGCCATTTGTCGCCCAGTATATCCGTAAAAACATTACTGTTAGCGGAGAAAATGCGTACGCTATCTACGCCGATGGTAATACGTTTTTTAATAATAATATTAACCTTGAAAAAGGGATTAATATTATCAGTGAAAATGGCACAGCAATTAAAATTGACGGTTCATTTAAACAACCGGCCGTTCCTAATATAGGTATATCAATAAAAGATGGGTCGACGGTTAAAGGTAAAGAAAATGCCATTGACTTCTCAGGAGCAAAGACAGCTCTGAGAATAGATGTCAACGGTAACGTCTACGGGAATATTGTAGGCAATGGTCTGGAAGGAAATAAGATTAACTTTGCTTACCAGGGCGGAGCACAGCAAGGGTTATTTGATGGTTATACTATTTCCGGGGTTGAGAAAATAGATAACTGGGGGAATCTAAGCATCATTGCTAAAGACAGGACCATTTTCTGGAGTGGTGATTTTAATAATAAAAAAAATGCGATTTTGGATTTTAAGATTGGTAACTCCGCTAATTTAAACACACCTCTATTATTGATTGAAGGCAAGACCGTATTTAATACAGGAAGTAAGGCATTATTCTCTTATGTAGGGAGTAACATCAACGATATCGTCAATAAGGATATCATCCTCATTCAATCAAATGGGGGAATGAGTGGTACTGTTGAGGTCGGACAAGGTGGCGTAAACGCGGTTAGCGATCTTTCGCCATTGCTAAAACAAATCGACTCCTGGATAACCACCACCGATCCGGTTGTCAATGGTGGCATTCAAGGCAATCAACTGGTGGTACGCTACGGGGTGAACTACGAAGGCGGTGATAATTTTGTCAACATCGCTAAACAAGGTGGCATAAGTGAGCAAAGGCTCCAGGCAGCAAGTTATATCGTTAACTATGCACTGTCCGAATACAACAAAACTCAGTCCGTACGAAGCGGTGAACTCCTGGCACTGTTAACCTCAGCGGGTAACAGTAATACAGGCGACGACGGTGCGAATTCATCTGTTGTTGACAGCGGCAGCAATGGTATTGCCCGGTTAGTTGAACAATTAACCCCGAATGCTGAAGGCAGTGAGGTCCGCGCCGCCCTGCGTGTGGTCGATAAGATGCGTGATCAGGCAAATAACCGTAGCTTCTATTTACGCAATCAGGAGACCGCAACGCCGTGGAATTTCTGGGCGCAAACTCTGTATACGCATGGACGCCAGGGCAATGAGGCTGATATTTTCGGTTATCAAACTAATGCTTATGGCATAAATATTGGTATGGATCGCCGCTTCAGAGATGAAGCTTTATTCGGTGTCGCTTTCGGTTATCAAAACAGCCATATAAATATAAATGGTTATGGTAATACAAAAGATGTAAATAGCTATGAAGCTATGGCCTATACTGGTTGGTTCAACGACCGCTATTTTATTAACGGTAACATTAATATGGGCTATAATAAAAATAGCAGCACCCGTAATATTGGTTCCTTAAATGGTTATCAGGGAAATACCAGGGCTGAAGCCGACTATAACAGCTTGCAGATGGGTTATCAGGCCAGCGCCGGTATAACATTTGACCTTGATATCGTTAAATTACAGCCGCGAGTAGAATATAACTATCAGTGGTTCCGGGTGGAAGATTATGCCGAAAGCGGTTCACCAGCCAGTCTGGAAGTAGATCGGCAGTCTTATTCAGTGAAACACCTGGGTGCCGGTTTTACCGCCTTCAATACCTACGATTTGGCGTTTGGTAAATTTACCCCATCACTCTCCTTAATGGGATACCGTGATTTAAATGATTCAGAAGTCATAACCGAAACTGCGGGTTTAGTGATGGATCAGGGTAAAGGCAAAGGCCGTTTCACTATCACCGGCGATAGCATCGGTAATGATATTTTTGAAGCCACACTGAAATCTTCTTTAACGCTAAAAAATAATATTATCCTGGACGGTAATTTGAATTACTACAAACGTGATGGTTATAACGAAGGATATATAGGTCTGAGCGTTTCTAAATACTTTTAAGTGCAAGTCGCCAGAACTCTTTTGTAGGTATAACGCATCGGGATACAGCATGACCTGTATCCCGATGGGTATCGCCTCTCTTCATTTCTCTGTTGCATCCTTTTATTGAGTAGCGAAGATTATGTATACACCTTTCAGATTTAAACTTATAGCCCTCACCGTCGCAACCTTGCTGGGAGCAGCCGCCTGTACATCACATCCATCAGTGAATAACGCTAAAAGTACAAATAATGAAATCAATAAAAAAATGCTGATGCAGGCGTCGATTATTGATTTTGACGGCAATAGCATCCCTGATTTTGTCTCCGCAAGTAAAGATTCAACACTGTCGTTGAGTCCTGAGCGCTATATCATGGGCAATAAATCGCTTAAATGGGACTGGCAGGCGGGCAGTACCGTGACGATTCATCACCCTATCAAACAAGTACCCGACTCTGTTGCGTCTAAGATATGGGGTCGTAAAGCCACGCAAGTGCTCTCGTTTTGGATTTATAACGAAAGTCCGGTTGACGATTACATGATTGTTGATCTTGGCCGCGGCCTGGGACCTTCTGGCTCACCTGATACCGGCATTAAAGTCAAAATGAACTTTAGCGGCTGGCGCGCAATCGGCGTTTCACTGCAAAACGATCTTGAAGGACGCGAAATTGAAGGCTTGGGCATCAGCGAAAACGAAGCCGGTGAGAGCGGCGCCCGCAATACCATTGCCAGTGGGGCAAAAAGTGATATGGATGACATTCGCTTTAAAGCGCCGCTTAAAGCGCCCTCCGGCACTTTTTATATCGACCGTATCATGTTGTCTATCGATGACGCTCGCTATCAATGGTCTGATGACCAGGTAAAAACGCGGCTTCACATTCCAGAAATTGATTTCCGGCTACCTAAAAAATTACCGACCCCAACGGCAAGTGAGTTAGCCGCTACTGAGGGCATTCGCGATGCCCTGGTACGCGTATTTATCCAAGGGAAAATCGACGAGAGTGGACTGGTCATTGTCGATAATTACGAAAAATTACGCAGTGAATTTGCAGCATTACGTATTAAACGTAACGCAGAGGGTAAATTGTCCGGGTGGCATATAATTACAGATAAACAGAAGGTATTGTATCAACCTGAATTTATGAGCGCCGTCGACAAACAGCGTTTTGACGATTATGTTTATCTCGCTGATTATGCCACGCTGATGTTTAATATCAGCCGTGCCTATCAGATCAGTACTGTGCCTGCGCAGCGTCAGGAACTGGTCGACATGTATATACTGATGACCCAACATTTATTGGATCAGGGATTCGTTGACGGCAGCGCGCTGGTTACGACCCACCACTGGGGATACAGTTCTCGTTGGTGGTATATCTCGGCGATGATGATGAGCGATGAACTGGAAAAACATCAGTTACGTCAGCAGGTCGCTGATGCCCTGCTGTGGTATTCACGGGAATTCAAAGCTAACTTTGACATGCAACCGGGGCCCGAGAGTTCGGATCTGGACTATTTTAATACACTTTCGCGTCAGCACTTAGCACTGCTGATGCTTGAGCCCGATCCGGCAAAACGTATTGCATTATTAAAACGTTTTGGTGAGTATATCAACGTGGCGCTGTCGCAAATCCCACCCGGCGCACAAGATGGCCTACGTCCTGACGGTACGGCATGGCGTCACGAAGGCAACTATCCAGGTTACTCATTCCCGGCTTTTAAAAATGCCAGCCAGCTGGTTTACATGCTGCAAGGCTCGCCGTTTGAGGTCAGCAAAGAAGGACGTGCTGCGCTGAAAAAAGCGATGGTTTCAGCATGGATTTACAGCAACCCGGCGACCTCAATGGGGCTCGCGGGTCGTCACCCGTTCAATTCATCAAGCGTGAAATTATTCCAGGACTCGTTCCGGTGGTTGGCCCTGACCGGCAATCCGCAAACCGGCGAAAAAGTGGATAAAGATCTGGCCGCCATCTATCTGCAAATTACCAGAACGCCAGAGAGCGAAAGCGAAGCGCTCTTTGGTCAGACAATTAAGCCCGCTTCTTTACCTCAGGGTAACTGGACCTTTAACGGCGGCGCGTTCGGAATTCATCGTTTTAGCGACAAAATGGTGACCCTGAAAGCCTACAACAGCAATGTTTGGTCTTCAGAGATTTACTATGCCGATAACCGTTATGGCCGCTATCAAAGTCATGGTGCTGTTCAGGTTCTGCCTTATGGTAGCCAGAAAGAGATAGGTTTTACACAAGACGGCTGGGACTGGAACCGCAATCCGGGGACCACCACGATTCATTTACCGTTAGCCGAGCTGGACAGCCCTAACCCGCATACGCTGATGTTACGTGGCGATCAGCCTTTCAGCGGTCATTCATCGTTGGCGGGTAAATATGGTATGTTCGCCTTTAAGTTTGATGCGCCATCAATGCCGAAATTTGATAGCAGCTTTACTGCCCGTAAAACCGCGTTAGAGACGGAAAATCGTCTGGTCTTATTAGGCAGTAATATTAGCAACAGTACGACTAAATACCCAACAGAAACAACGCTTTTCCAGCACGGCATCACGGATAAAGCGCACGCTCTATGGGTGAACGGCGAACGCATTACCGCATTCCCGTATCAGCGTACTCTTGGGGAAGGTGATTGGTTAATCGACGGTCATGGTACCGGTTATTTATTAACGGCCGGCGCGAAAGGAGAAGTACGCCGTCAGCATCAGGTCTCGGCGAATAATAAAACCCGTAAACCAACGGAAGCTGACATCAGCGTGGCGTGGCTCTCTCACGGCAAGAAACCACAAGATGCTGAATATGAGTACCTGATGGTGCTTGAAGCCACGCCCGGGAGTATGCAACAGTTGGCTAACGATTATCGCGCAGGCAAGAAACCGTATGAGGTATTGCGTAAAGACAATGTTGCACACATTGTGCGTGATAATGTGACCCAAACCATCGGTTATACCGCATTTAGTGCGGTGACACCTGCCGACGGCGTGGTGAAAAATATTCCTCAGCCCGCGATAATTATGACCCAATCACGGGGAGACAAAGAACTTATTGTTAGCGGCGTTACACCAGACCTGAACATGACCCGAACCACGGCGGCAACCCCGGTGCCTATTTCAGTGACGCTTAACGGTCAGTGGCAGGCTAGCGCCCCGAACCCGCAGGTTAGCGTCAGGACCGCGGGAGGTACCACGGAGTTGACGTTCTCGAGCTATTTTGGTATTCCGCAGGAGATAACTCTGAAGCAACAGCCGTAGCCAGGTTAGTCATTGCGTTAATAAATATCCTCCGACATAGCTCTGCCTCTTATACATAAATCCCCCGACAATTTTGTCGGGGGATTTTTTGAATCTTTTCCCCGTACTGTGATCTTTCTTTAATACTCCCTCCACTTCTGGCGCTTTACTACGAGGTTTTCTAATTGTTACTCATAGACTGAAGATATTTTTGGCACTGCCAGGATCGGCGATTTATGCCGTGGGTGACTCGCAAATTTAAAACTTACCCTATTGTTTGCACTGTCAGGTTGTTTTATTAGTAAAGATTATTGAGATGATTATTGGATTTTAAATGGCGCGCCCCGCAGGATTCGAACCTACGACCCACGGCTTAGACGTTCCTGGAACGACTTTAGCTAACAACAACTTATCCCATCAACACTGCGCTCACACGTCCCATCTTCGAAAAACATGCAAAGCCTTGCAGCCGATGCAAAGCTTTGTATGTCCCATATATGCCCCATCACATCACCGTTCCATCATCAAACTCCCAGGATACTGGAGGGAAGGAAGTTGAGAAGATTGTGGCCGACGGTTCCGTACCTCATCAGTGCTGTCGATGTTGTTTGTCCGGGAATATGCTCACCTTGCACCGAACCATTTAACTGAACATACGAGGCAAATTGACTCAATTTTCAGTGATGATGTCCAAAATATGTCCCACCAGGAAAATAAGGAACTTGCAGAAAATAGGTAACTTGCTGAAATATAATGGCACGCCCTGCAGGATTCGAACCTGCGACCCACGGCTTAGAAGGCCGTTGCTCTATCCAACTGAGCTAAGGGCGCCTTGTGAAGTGAAGACTTCGTGTAGACGAAACGCGAGAATTATACGGTCAGGCACTCCTGAGTCAATGGCTTTTGTTCCGGTTGCTGACTAAGTGTACGAATATCGTCTTTTCTGGCGCCACGGCAGGTTCCAGGAAATCGCCTGGACACAACTCAGCACGCATAAAGTGGGAATTAAGGCCGCCAGTATTTAGAAAATCAATAAGTTTCTTTAATATTTCACCATGATTCACCTGCCGTTTAGGATATTTTTTATGCTGAGTATCGCGATTAAGGAACAAAACAGTCACTTTGAGCATGGTTTGAAAATCATCATGACGCGTCTGGCGAATCAATGGCAGCAGAAAATTTATTTTCTGCCACCAGAAGAGATAGATAATGCCGATATCGCTTTTCTGGCACTGGACGATGATTGGTTCAGCGCAGGTTGTTACCAGATACCCATGCATACCCAACATCAGTTACGGGTGATTATTTGTAATGAATCCGATAAAGAAAAGCTCATGTTCAGGCCATGTCTGTATATGCTGCCGCATATTTACCGGGAAGATGATATTGAAGAAATCACCCGAAAGATGATATTAATTTTGCATAAGCGAGCGCTTCGACATAGCGTCCCTTCTACCATTTGCCACTACTGCACGACTCGTCATTTTTCAGTAACAGAACGTCATCTGTTAAAACTGATCGCCAGTGGTTATCATTTAAGCGAAACGGCCGCTTTACTTTCACTCTCTGAAGAACAGACCAGGTTACTCCGACGGAGCATTATGCGAAAATTACATGTTAAAACAGAGCAGCAGTTTTTAAAGTATATTAGAGTTAATCTTAATTTCTTACTCAGTAAGTAAACTCACTTAATTTTTTACAAGGCTTACGAAATATCTCATCAATAATTAAGTAACGATACCTACAGGCATTTTTTTAACACTGCCACAATGATGCACATAATACCCTGCCAGATTCATGGGTCGAAAATATATGGCTGCATCTTAAATGCCTGAAGGAGTGTTTGGTGGCACAGGATACTTTATTAAAGGAAAGGATAAATACCCCGAGTCCGACGTCTTCGCCAATACGTCATTCATATCACAGCAACGGGTTGTTAAAATTTGAGCCTATCGTTCATCTCTCAACTGCACAATTAATCGGCTATGAGGTCCTGACTCAACTTCCGTCGGGAAGTGATAGTAAAGCTTTTTTTCAGCAGTTCAGTCAACAGGCGTTACATAATCACTTTTTCCAACAAATAGACACTCTACCTTTCTTCCCTCAAAATAGTAGATATCTTCTGAAGTTACCGGTGAAGGTATTGTTAAATATTGATGTATTACTTTTAAAAGTACGCTCGCATTCATCAAATCTCACTATTGAACAGCAAGACTCTGGCGCTTTTTACACCTTAAGTACAGGTCAGCAGTTTCGCCTCTATGAAAAAATTCAACAACCTGAAACCAGCGGGCTGCCCGTTTGGCTGGA
Organism: Salmonella enterica subsp. diarizonae; assembly: GCF_008692785.1. Taxonomy (GTDB): domain Bacteria; phylum Pseudomonadota; class Gammaproteobacteria; order Enterobacterales; family Enterobacteriaceae; genus Salmonella; species Salmonella diarizonae. The sequence continues at coordinate 264,963 of NZ_VXJV01000005.1, read as the reverse complement.
TGATATCAATGAAAAAATGTTTGCTACCTTTTCTAACGAAAACTGGCGGTTAAGCGGAGTTAAATTCGATAAAAAAACATTCTGGAACCTTGTATCTGATCCGCAAAAAATGCGCCAGGCTATTCTCATTGGATATAAGATCGCAGCCGATATGCTGATGGAAGGCATTGAAACATCAGAGCAACGAAGCATTGCTTTTTACGCTGGTGCAACGATGGGACAAGGTTATTTATGGCCAGCAATATTACCAGATATATATTAAAGCAATGGAAAAAGCAGGATGCGCAGCGTACCACGCAGGGAAAGACACCGCCGTTCAAGAAATGCCAAAGACTGCGCCTGCCGTTATCACTCTCCAACGCCACAGATATTTGATTGCCTTGAGTTACTGAACCAACAGCTCAATTATGCCTTGCCGGTTGGTATCATTTCCCAGGCAATCATTACAACTGACAGCTACCTGGCATATTCGCTGAGTCGCTACTTATTTTCCGGCAAGCGCACCGCAGCTTTCCGCTCATTAGACGACATTTCTTTGTGGATCGAAGAGGGTTCGCTCAGACAACTGATTGTAGATATGGAGGCGCTACCCATCTCCTGTGTTGAGGCGCTTAAGCAGCTACGTGCGCTCAGTTGGCAACAAAGCGATATACAGATTTACCTGCTGGTATCAGATAAAACCCCCGCTATAGCACAGTTTATCCGTATGGCTGGGCGTTTTTTTGTCCTGTCGCGACGACAAAATCTGGCCTCGTTACGCGAAGCCTTGTTATCAACTGCCGAACCTCACTTATCGGAAAGCTTTAGCCACACTGACTGGTTGATGATTGAAACTTTAGCGCAAGGCGTCTCTTTAAAAGAAATAGCACGTCAGCAAAGCGTACCTTATCATCGTGTGGTTTACCGGCTTAAACAACTGATCACCCTCCTTAACCTTCCCCACAGGCAAAGCTTTCTTCGGCTAATGCAGCAGCTAAACGTTACTTTCCCCGACATTTTTTAACGAACTAACTTTCTGGTGAATAAGATTTTTTAAGAAATTACTTATTTTCACATCCATGAAATGTAAATGTTTCACATAAAATTAATATTTGCAACTCGTCCTGGTAAGCGATAAAGATTCTCTCCCTACGCCATCCCCTGTCCCTCCTCGTTTCTTGAGGTTTTCAGCGTAAACATCTTTCTTTTGTTACATAACAAACACTAAACAATTAGTTTTTTATATTATTTTTATGCTTAAAAATAATGAATTAATCTTGCCAGCATTAATTCCAAAGAAAATAATTCTATAATGCGCGGATTCTATATAACACAACAGAACATCCTACCCGCCATCCATAATTCGCATTTCGCAAGACTTTTCCGAGAAATCAGACCAGGTATAATCCATATTGTTTTTACTTAATCAGAAATTTCTTTTTTATTGGTGCGAAATGGATATTCCTCATATTTATTGCTCTTACGCAAAATAGCCAGTCAACAGGGAGGTCTCATTCTTTAATATTGCTCCACTGTGTGGCGTGTAGATCTGGCTATTTAACAACCTTCAAGGTGTCTGACGCTTATTCTAAAACGAAGGACGCATAACAGTCTGAGGCATACATCAATGAAACCTGCATCTGTTATCATTATGGACGAACACCCTATTGTAAGAATGTCGATAGAAGTTTTACTCGGAAAAAATAGTAATATTCAGGTTGTCCTGAAAACGGATGATAGCCGAACAGCGATAGAGTATCTGCGCACTTATCCTGTCGACCTTGTCATTCTGGATATTGAATTACCGGGTACCGACGGGTTTACCTTACTTAAACGAATCAAATCTATCCAGGAAAATACCCGGATACTTTTTTTATCGTCAAAATCAGAGGCTTTTTATGCTGGAAGAGCAATAAGAGCGGGCGCAAACGGTTTTGTGAGTAAGCGCAAAGATCTCAATGATATTTATAATGCGGTAAAAATGATTTTATCCGGATATTCTTTTTTTCCATCTGAGACGCTTAATTTCATCAGCAGTACCCGTACGCTCAAAGGCGGGCACCATGATATGCCACTTTCTAACCGCGAAGTTACCGTGCTACGTTATCTGGCAAACGGAATGTCTAACAAAGAAATTGCCGAGCAACTTTTATTAAGTAATAAGACTATCAGTGCGCATAAGGCCAATATATTTTCTAAACTTGGCCTTCACTCTATCGTTGAGCTTATCGATTACGCCAAATCACACGAATTATTGTAAGCATACTCCCGGCGAATTATCGTTCGGGAGCCACAACAGTGTACATTAATTGTAATTGATCATGAAGGTCGCATCCGCATTAGCAAGACCGGGCTGTACGCCATCTGCTAAGGCGATATAGTTCGCATAGAATTTCAGGGTAGCATTGCCGTTATTGTCAATATCGACGGCCTTGCTGGCCTGTTCAAGTGGCAATCGACGTTGATCGCCATCGCGAATTTCAATCGCCAGTTTTTGCGCCATTGCCGTATCAGCAAGCGCCAATAATGCAGTGCCGGGCGCTGGCGTCCCGGAAAACGTTATCGACGCCGAACCCGGCGGGCAGCCTTCAAGTTTTAGGCTAAATGCTACCGGTTGCGTGACGTCACCGGCAGCGTGAAGCTGTTTTGTCGGCCAGGTGCCGAGGTTAACCGACTTGTTACTGTCGCCCCCAATCACGGCGCAGGTAAAATCCACCACGTTACCGCGCAGTTCAATATTCACTTCGCCCAGAGATGAATTGGCCTGACTCAGCGGGCTGAATAAAACACAACCGATAGCGACGAAAACACGCCGAAGGATCATAACGCCTCCTTTAATCATAATCGACTCGTAGATAGCCGCGCGCAGTAAACGGCCCTTCGGTCGGTTTATTCCCCGTCACGCTGACTGGCCAGGCGCGGATACTTACGCGAGCGGCGGCGTTATCATCAAGACGAAACGGAATTTTACTCGACAAATTATTGGGGATAAGCGGCATGCCGTTGCTATTAGCAACCACAAAGCCTAGATCCGGATTATCGGACACCATCGCCTGCCCTGAGGCCTTTTCGGCTTCAAGCCGCATCGATAAATAGGCCTGCGCCGCGACGTTGGTACATTTGATGGCAATGGTTTTCGTTTGCGGCGTGACGCCTTGCGGACGATTACCCGTCCCCGCCTGACTAAATAACGACGCGCCAATATCGCCGAAATCAAACTCCACTACCTGTCCGGCATTCACTTCACAGTTTTGCGGTACTTCCACTCTACCGCTGTAGCTAATGGTATACACTGGCGTTCTCAACGCGTCGCCGGTAGAGGTCGTCACATAGACACTAAACATCGTCTGGCGAGGGGTTGTCACCATATTAATAAAAGGCCGTATCACTTTTAATTTAAAAACCAGCTTTGAGTCCTGCACGCCGAACGGCCTTTGCTGCGACACATTAGAGTCGACCCCCATGCGAATATAGTTACGGGGCGGATAAAATACACCAGCGACACTATCGGTGATGCTCATCGCGCCCAGAAGGTAGTCATTCAGCTTGAGGTATTTAAAATTTCCCTCGGTGCTTTGTACCGGTAATTCTGATACATAGCTTCGGTAGGTATAATTCACTGTTGTCCCGGCCGGGCACGTCGCGTTTACGCCGACCCAACCTGATTTTTCCGGCAGCGTAACCACCTGTCCCGGCTGATTATTGCCGCTGGTGAAAACATCTGACAGGTCGTAAAAGATATCGGTCGCCGTCCCGTTTGAATTGCGGCAAACCGTCGCCAGCGCGGGATGGGTGAAAAAGAGCGCAGTCCCCGCCAGCAATAGCGCTGAGTATATTTTCATCTCTATTTTTCCTTTATGACGACGGACGGATACAGGTCGCGCTGGCTAGCGTAATCGCCTGCTTCAGGCTATTCTCCGCCAGGGCGTAGGGGGCGATACAACGCGCGTTTTTCCCCTCTCCCCACTGGATGAACAGTTCACCTTTTAGCGGTAAGCCGCTCAGATAAATTTGCCCGTCATCGCCGACCATACTGGTAATGCCACTGGCGGTTTCTCGTACTATCGCGCCAAACGGTAACGGACGGCCGCCAAGCCTCGCGGTAATGATTGCCCTTACGCCTATCCGCGTATCAAAAGCGGCCCGCACCAGCGCGCCCTCAGTCGGCACCACGCTGCTGACGTTATTCTCGACATCGGTATGGTTATCCATCGTGTTGGTATCTAACGCGACGCGGTTATAGCGATATACCGTGGCGTAGGGCATTACCGCATAGCCCCGCCAGTCCGTTTTCACGCCGGTCTGGTTTTCGATGCGCACGCCTTTCGCTCCCGGCGCTTTAATCAAGACATTGGTATCGCCCAACGGTTGGCTAAACGTAATACCATCCGCATGACCGACCACACCGCCGGAAAGTTGCCAGTTATAGTCATGCTGATCGCGATCGTAGTTATATCCTACGCCCAGCGTGCCATACGTCGCCTGCCAGTTAGCGCTGGCGCTGCCGCTATAACCATTGGTACTGCTACGCCCCTGCGTCACGCTGTAGCTCAGATTACGTCCTTCCAGAAGCGTGCCGCCCACGCCGGTCTGCCAGCTATTGTCGCCGTCGCGGTTGCGGTTGGCGTTAAACGTAACATAAGTACGATCGAGAATAGTGTCGCGCGCATAGCGCCGTCCGGTCAGAACGCTAAACGGAACGGACATATTGAATGCCAGAATGCGATCGGCGCCAGAGATCCCCACCGATTCGTTCCACGACCATGACAGCGAATAACTCATGCCTTGCCACCCACTGGCGTATCCTAACTGATACCAGGTATTGGTATCCGCCGTATTCCAGTAATTTTGTTGACTGCCGGAAAGATACAGTGACCCGTAATCACCCAAGTTTTGCGAAATATTGACCTGAAAGCGGCCTTTTTTGCTGTAACTAAGATTGTGGTAGCTCTGCGCCACCGGCACTTTGTGGCGGCGTCCGTCGCTATCGTATTCGTACCCTTCCATACTGCGGTATGCCACATCATCCAGGGTATAAAATCCGCGCGTGGAATAGCGGTAGCCCAGCAATTGAAAATTAGTCCCGTAGTTATTCAGCGATTTGGCGTACAGAAAACGCAGCGATTGCCCCTGATGGGTACTGTCATCTGCCAGTTGGCTATGCGCATGTGTGATATCGATCGACACGGCGCCCCAGTCGCCCAAATTTCTCCCCGCCCCGACCACCACGGCGCGGTAACGATCGGCAAGTTGCGTACCGCCGTAAACCGTCATTCCCGCAGGCAGGCCGGCAATCACCGTTCCCTGGAAAAAGAATGGCGAAGACTGCTGACTATTGCCGCTGCGAAAATCCCCGGCCACCAGGTCATACTTCACCCTTCCCTCACGCTGCAATAGCGGAACGGTAGAGTAAGGCACCGTGTAACGTTGTTGGCTACCGTCTTTTTCATCTACCGTCACCTCAAGGTCGCCACTGGAAGAGGTGGGATTGAGATCGGTAATCGCAAACGCGCCCGGCGACACATAGCTTTGGTAGATAACATATCCGTTCTGTCGTATTGTCAGCTTTGCCGCCGTCCGGGCGATCCCTCTGACCGTGGGCGCATAGCCCTGTAGGCTATCGGGATACATATTGTCAGCAGAGTACAGACGCGCTCCGCGAAAGCCGACGCTGTCGAAAACATCGTTCCCGGTATTGCTGTCCCCCATGACCAGCTCGCTTTTCAGCGGAATGATGGCGCGCTGTACCCAGGTGCCAATGTTGTTCCATCGTTGCGAATGATAGCCATCCCCTTTCGAATAGTTCCAGGCTCCGTTATTACGCAGCCGCCAGGGGCCATAGTTCAAACCGCTCAGCAGACTCAAAAAATAGCTATCGCTGTCTGTTCCGCGGCTACCGGTAAAACTGTAATTAATGAGTGCGGCGGGTATCCCTTCATCCCACTCCTCCGGCGGGATATATCCACGCGCGCTGTTGAGCATTGACGCCTGCGGCAAGCTAATATTTAAGCGCATCGACGCGAAATCGAACGCGATCTCCGCGCCCGGAATTTTCTCAGGAAGGTGAATACACGTAGTATCGACGCCTTTATCTGAGACCGAAAACGCCGCGGTATTTACGCCCAGCCGTTTAATCCACTCCGGTGTAAAACAAGGCATCAGGCCACCGGATTTATCGCCGGTACCCACTGTGCCAGCCTCAAAACGAATATCCTGCGTCGCTACGAATTCGTCGTTACGCCAGATATCTACCCGGTAGATACCGGGCGGCTGATGATTACCTTTTTCAAAGCGAGATAAATCCGCCACGGACGCGGTATCCGCCGACAAAAACGCAGGGTTGAAATAACTTTCGCCGCGGCTCGTCAGCGGATACAGCGTCGCCAGTACCGACAGCGCTACGCCGCTTAACGGTGACACATAGCCAGGAAATCGTCCTGCAAACAAGGTTGTCTTCTTCATCGTTTTCTCGTGTGGCTTCACGCATCCTGCTTAACCGAGACTGGCCGTTGTCGCCGTCGTCAATGCGCCGTAATCATTGACGGTCTGAAATGTCACGCTGCCCTGCGCGCCAGCCGGTAAGGGAATTTGCACGTCGCTTTTTGGCGCGATCATCACGTTATCGATCTTTTTCGCACCCATGCTGATATTGACCAGAGTGAGGTAATAAGCAGATGGGTTGGTTATCTTGAGATGGTTGCCGACACGGGAAAATTTCAGCAAGGTCGGCGCGTCCTCCGGCGTCTGCGGCAAATTCGCCGGACGCACGAACAGTTTAATGCGCGACAGAATCGCCAGTTGCAGAACGTTTTTTCCTTCAATATGACTTTTATCTACCGACGGGATGGCTTTCACGTTCATCCAGAATAACGACTCCCGATCCACGGGTAGCGGTTGCCCGGCGTAGATAATACGCAGCGTGTTTTCGCTTTTTGGTTCGCTGACGAATAAAGGCGGCGTAACGATAAACGTTTTTTCTTTCTGCCCGGCGCTATTTTCGATCCATGAATTGACGAGGTAACGTTCTTTAGTATCGCTATTACTGATTGCCAGAGAAGTCTGTTTCGCCGCCGAGGGATAAATAACGCGCGTGGCGCCTAATGCAATCCCCCCCGCCGCCTGTACGTTCAGTGAGGTAAATAGCGTGAGAAGAACAATAAACCCTAATTTTATACTATTCAGCATGGTAAAAAATACCTTTTGCATTGAGTCACGTCGGCAAGAAAAATCACGGGTAAACTAGCGTAAACCACACTTCTGAATGAATTCGTCCCGGCGTCATATTTTCTGAAATTGCCCGATAGCGGGCGGTAAAATGCAAAGTCATTTCTTGCGTTAAAATGGGCGCGTAATGAAGCGGTAACGTGTTAGGTATGATTTGTCGCTGCTGGTCATCAAATAACGCCAGGCCGATTCCGGCATTACCGATACCTTCGCCGCTGGCCAGAAAAACATGGGGATCTTCCGCAGGCGTAACGCCGGCAAACGCAATGCCGACATGACGCCAGACCTCCGCGCTACAGGAGATTAACCGTAACGAAAATGGAACGCTGACGGGAGCGAAGCTGCCAGGACCGGTAAACGTATTCGTACGGTACTGTCCCATCAATACGCGCAAATCCTGGCTTTCAGTGGCGACAGCGCAGCCGCCATTGACCAGTTGTCCGCGCAGGTGAACATGCCCGCTCTCCACAATTACCGGCTGCGCAATGACGGGCGACATCAAAATAAGCCCCACTAGCGCCGCGCCTTTCCTTATCATCTGTATGTTCTCTTTTATCCCCGATAGCCTCTTCCATTGAGGCGCCTTCCTTCCCTGGCGTCTCCTGACGGGATTATTCGTATTTCATGATAAAGGTGGCATCGGCATTAGCCTGGCCTGGCGTCGTGTCGGCGGCAGTTGCCTTATAGCGTGCGGTAAAACGCAGCGTATTGGTACCTTCAACCAACGACTGCTTCGCCGAGAAAGTCGCGCCGTCCGGCTTCAACGGTGAGGAGGTATTATCAAGAATCTCAATCCCAACGCCGGTCGCGGTGGTGCTATTGTCCGCAGAGGAGACAGCCAGCAAATTATTGTTGGTGTTATCTGTCTGACCAGAGAAGGCAACGGCAGCGGTGGCCGCCACTTTCGGATCGCAGTCATTCAGGACGATGGTGAAAGGTACCTGTGCGGTCGTATCGCCAATCGCCGTAAAGCTGGCGGTACGGTATTGCCCCAGAGTCACCGTTTGATCGGCGGATTTAGTGCTAACGGCACAGGCGGCATTAACCAGTTTACCTTCGAAATGAATAGTACCGCCGCTCACGCTCACTGGAGTAGGATCAGCCGCAACCGCTGCGCCAGCGACAAACATCAGACTCGCAATGGTAGAAGTGATTAATTTATGTTTCATGGATTTCCCTTGAATTACACACACCCGGTTCCGGCATCCTGTCGGCTCCGTTTGAATTATTATCGACATAGCATGTCAGAAAAGTTATCTCTTCATCCTGTAAAGATAGATATCGCAAATTAATTAGCTTTCTGTTTCTCCCCTGAGTATCAGATGCAATAATTAATTTCTGCGAATATGACATTTTGTCACGGTAATAAATTAAACATTTCGATAAATAAAAAATAGCCGCAAACTCTTTTAATGACCTAAGCTAATTCTTATTAGGATATAAGAAGGGTCTAATCTTATTTTGTATAAAATATTGCGTTATGCCGTCTGGTGCTATTAACGACGAGGGATAACGTTAACCATGAACAGGGTGATAAATTGTTTCTTTTTGGTTAATCGTGGCGCACCCACGGGTCACGTATCACCGTCGTCAACGGAGGAGATAGACGTCGTATTCGCATCGGAAACACAAACGTTAACTGACAGCGAGGCTCGCTTCTGACAAAATAGCGCTATCCCCTTTGACTTGAAGTAACAGATGGAATCCTCTCTCTGATGGCAGCAAAGATTATTGACGGTAAAACGATTGCGCAGCAGGTGCGATCTGAGGTTGCTCAAAAAGTTCAGGCACGCGTCGCAGCAAGTCTTCGCGCTCCCGGCCTGGCTGTGGTGCTGGTCGGCAGCAACCCAGCCTCACAGATTTATGTGGCAAGCAAACGCAAAGCGTGCGACGAAGTGGGGTTCGTCTCCCGCTCCTATGACCTGCCGGAAACCACCAGCGAAGCCGAACTGCTGGCACTTATCGATACTCTGAATGCAGATAACACGATCGACGGTATTCTGGTGCAGTTGCCTTTACCGGCAGGTATCGACAACGTTAAAGTGCTGGAGCGTATCGCGCCAGATAAAGACGTAGACGGTTTTCATCCTTATAACGTCGGTCGTCTGTGCCAGCGAGCACCGCGCCTGCGTCCCTGTACGCCCCGCGGTATTGTGACCCTGCTTGAGCGTTACAACATTGATACCTACGGCCTGAATGCGGTGGTCATTGGCGCATCCAATATCGTTGGACGCCCGATGAGCATGGAGCTGCTGCTGGCTGGCTGTACGACTACCGTCACGCACCGCTTTACCAGAGATCTGCGTCATCATGTCGAGCATGCTGATTTGCTCATTGTCGCCGTAGGTAAACCGGGCTTTATTCCCGGCGAATGGATTAAAGAAGGCGCGATTGTGATTGATGTCGGTATTAACCGTCTGGAAAATGGCAAAGTCGTTGGCGATGTCGTGTTTGAAGAAGCCGCGGCGCGCGCGTCATACATCACGCCAGTTCCGGGCGGCGTCGGCCCGATGACGGTCGCCACGCTTATCGAAAACACGCTGCAGGCGTGCATTGAATATCACGATCCACAAGGAAAATAACATGGCGACATTCTCTTTAGGCAAGCACCCGCACGTTGAACTGTGCGATCTGCTCAAGCTGGAAGGCTGGAGCGAAAGCGGCGCGCAGGCAAAAATCGCTATTGCCGACGGGTTGGTTAAGGTTGATGGTGCGGTTGAAACGCGTAAACGCTGCAAAATTGTCGCCGGGCAAACCGTTAGCTTTGAAGGCCAAAGTGTAAAAGTCACCGCCTGAGTTGCGGCGGTGAATGCGCCAGATGGCGACTAACGCTTTATCCGGTCTACGATACGATGAACGGTAGACCGGATAAGACGCCTTGCGTCGCTATCCGGCAATACGGCAATTACTTACGTCGCCAGGTGGTACCCTGCGGGCCATCTTCCAGAATAATGCCCATTTCAGTGAGACGATCGCGCGCCGCGTCCGCCGCCGCCCAGTCTTTCGCTTTACGGGCATCCAGACGCTGTTGAATCAAGGCTTCAATTTCCGCGACTTCACCGTCATCCGCCTGCGCGCCGCTTTGCAGGAAAACATCCGGCTCCTGTTCCAGCAGTCCCAGCACGCCGGAAATCTTCCGCAGATGAGACGCCATCGCATTCGCAGCGGTCATATCTTCACCCTTGAGACGGTTGACTTCACGCGCCATATCAAACAGGACGGAGTAGGCTTCCGGCGTATTGAAATCGTCATTCATTGCCTGCACGAAACGCGCTTCGAACGCCTCGCCGCCCGCCGGGGCCGCTGATTTATCCGTTCCGCGCAACGCAGTGTATAACCGCTCCAGCGAGGCGCGCGCCTGCTTGAGGTTCTCTTCGCTGTAGTTCAGTTGGCTACGGTAATGCCCGGACATCAGGAAGTAGCGCACGGTTTCCGCATCGTAATATTTCAGCACGTCGCGCACGGTAAAGAAGTTGCCCAGCGATTTGGACATTTTCTCGCGATCCACCATCACCATGCCGGAGTGCATCCAGTAGTTGACGTATTCACCATCATGCGCGCAGGTAGACTGGGCAATCTCGTTTTCATGGTGCGGGAACATCAGATCGGAACCGCCGCCGTGAATATCAAAATGGTTGCCCAGTTGCTTGCAGTTCATCGCCGAACATTCAATGTGCCAGCCCGGACGCCCTTCGCCCCACGGCGACGGCCAGCTCGGCTCGCCCTCTTTCGACATCTTCCACAGCACGAAGTCCATCGGGTTACGCTTCACGTCAACCACATCCACGCGCGCGCCCGCCTGAAGCTGCTCAAGATCCTGACGAGAAAGCTGCCCATAAGTCGGATCGGTCGGTACATCAAACATTACATCGCCGTTATCCGCCACATAGGCGTGCCCTTTCTCGATTAAAGTTCGGGTGATCTCGATAATTTCCTGAATATGGTGCGTCGCACGCGGCTCGCTGTCCGGACGCAGAATATTCAGCGCGTCGAAGTCCTGATGCATTTCCGCAATCATTCTGTCGACCAGCGCGACAAAACTTTCGCCATTTTCATTGGCGCGCTTAATGATTTTATCGTCGATATCGGTAATGTTACGCACATACTTCAGCTTATAGCCGAGAAAACGCAAATAACGCGCGACAATGTCAAAAGCGACAAACGTGCGCCCGTGGCCAATGTGGCAGAGATCGTAAACGGTGATACCACACACGTACATGCCGACTTCCCCGGCATGAATGGGTTTGAATTCCTCTTTTTGGCGCGTCAGTGTATTAAAAATTTTTAACATCGAAGATTCCGTATAGACGTGTGTGGGTAATAATCTCCGTATAATACATATTATTCGTAATCGAAGCAGCACACTTTGCAAGGTGATCGCAGCTTACGGTTATGCTATAACAAGCCCCTATATGGGCCCCATTGCGGGCTAAAGCACCACTCTATTGGAACAGGATGCAAAAATGGTTACTTTCCACACTAATCACGGCGATATCGTAATCAAAACCTTTGACGATAAAGCGCCTGAAACAGTTAAAAACTTCCTGGACTATTGCCGCGAAGGTTTTTACAACAACACCATTTTCCACCGTGTGATTAACGGTTTTATGATTCAGGGCGGCGGCTTTGAGCCGGGCATGAAACAGAAAGCCACCAAAGAAGCGATCAAAAACGAAGCCAACAACGGTCTGAAAAATACCCGTGGTACGCTGGCAATGGCGCGTACTCAGGCGCCACACTCCGCTACCGCGCAGTTCTTCATCAACGTGGCAGACAACGACTTCCTGAACTTCTCCGGCGAAAGTCTGCAAGGCTGGGGCTACTGCGTCTTTGCGGAAGTCGTAGAGGGTATGGACGTGGTAGATAAAATCAAAGGCATCGCCACTGGCCGTAGCGGTATGCACCAGGACGTACCAAAAGAAGACGTCATCATTGAAAACGTGACCGTCAGCGAGTAATCGTGGCGACACTGTTTATTGCCGATCTACATCTGCAAACGGAAGAACCGGCGATCGTCGCCGGTTTTCTGCGTTTTTTAGCCGCGGAAGCCCGTCAGGCCGACGCGCTGTATATTCTTGGCGATCTCTTCGAGGCCTGGATTGGCGATGACTCCCCTAATCCGTTACATCGAGAGATAGCCGTCGCCATCAAAGCGGTGGTGGATTTTGGCGTTCCCTGCTTCTTTATTCATGGTAATCGCGACTTCCTGATTGGCAAGCGGTTTGCCCGCGAAAGCGGCATGACGCTACTGCCGCAGGAAAAGGTCCTCGACCTGTATGGCCGCAACGTGTTGATCATGCACGGCGATACGCTCTGTACCGATGATGCCAGTTATCAGGCGTTTCGCGCCAAAGTCCATAATCCGTGGGTTCAACGACTGTTCCTTACCCTGCCGCTGTTTATCCGCCGCCGTATCGCCGCCAGAATGCGCGCCGGCAGTAAAGCCGCCAACAGCAGCAAATCGCTGGATATTATGGACGTCAATTCGCAGGCCGTCGTCGCCGAAATGGAGAAACACCGCGTACAGTGGCTGATTCACGGTCACACCCACCGCCCGGCAGTGCATGAACTTTCCGCCAACGGCCAGCCCGCGTTCCGCGTGGTGTTAGGTGCATGGCACCATGAAGGTTCAATGGTAAAAGTCACGCCGGACAATGTTGAGTTAATCGCCTTCCCCTTGTAAATATTCGTCGAATCGTCCGTTACGGCGCGCACGCAACCGTTTTCCTTGCCCGATTATCATGCTATTCTCTGACACCTCAAAAGCAGCGTGTCCCGCACCACAGGAGTTTTAAGACGCATGTCTTCCCGCAATAATCCGGCGCGTGTCGCCATCGTGATGGGGTCCAAAAGCGACTGGGCTACCATGCAATTCGCCGCCGAAATTTTTGAAATTCTGGATGTTCCGCACCATGTAGAAGTGGTTTCCGCCCATCGAACCCCCGATAAACTGTTCAGCTTCGCCGAAACGGCGGAAGACAACGGGTATCAAGTGATTATTGCCGGCGCGGGCGGCGCGGCGCACCTGCCGGGAATGATTGCGGCAAAAACGCTGATACCGGTACTCGGCGTGCCGGTACAAAGCGCTGCGCTAAGCGGCGTGGATAGCCTTTACTCCATTGTGCAGATGCCGCGCGGCATTCCGGTGGGTACACTGGCGATCGGCAAAGCCGGGGCGGCGAACGCCGCGCTGCTGGCAGCGCAAATTTTGGCTACGCATGATAGTGAGCTGCATCAGCGCCTGAGCGACTGGCGCAAAGCGCAAACCGATGAAGTTCTGGAAAATCCCGATCCGCGGGGGACGCTATGAAGCAAGTTTGCGTTCTCGGCAACGGACAACTGGGCCGAATGCTGCGCCAGGCGGGCGAACCGCTGGGTATCGCCGTCTGGCCGGTTGGCCTGGATGCAGAGCCTACCGCCGTTCCGGTACAGCAGAGCGTCATTACCGCAGAGATTGAGCGCTGGCCGGAAACCGCGCTTACCCGTGAGCTGGCGCGCCACCCGGCATTTGTCAATCGCGATGTATTTCCGATCATCGCCGACCGTCTGACACAAAAACAGCTTTTCGATAAACTGGGACTGGCGACCGCCCCCTGGGAACGGTTGACGGATAAAGGCCAATGGTCTGGTCTGTTCAATAAACTGGGCGAACTGGCGATTGTTAAGCGTCGCGTTGGCGGCTACGACGGCCGCGGGCAGTGGCGTCTACACGCGGACGAAACCGGGCAACTACCGGATGACTGCTATGGCGAATGTATTGTTGAGCGCGGCATCCGTTTTTCCGGCGAAGTGTCGTTAGTTGGCGCGCGTGCTCACGACGGCAGCACCGTGTTTTACCCGCTGACGCACAATTTGCATCAGGACGGTATCTTGCGGACCAGCGTCGCGTTCCCACAGGCGAACGCCGAACAGCAGGAGCAGGCGGAATCGATGTTGTCAGCAATTATGCAGGCGCTGAACTACGTCGGCGTAATGGCGATGGAGTGTTTCATCACGCCGGAAGGCCTGTTAATTAATGAACTGGCGCCGCGCGTGCATAACAGCGGACACTGGACGCAAAATGGCGCCAGCATCAGTCAGTTTGAATTGCATCTGCGCGCGATTACCGGCCTGCCGTTGCCCGCGCCGGTGATTAACGCCCCGTCGGTGATGATCAATCTGATCGGCAGCGAGCTGAATTACGACTGGCTGAAGCTGCCGCTGATACATCTGCACTGGTATGATAAAGCGGTACGTCCGGGGCGAAAAGTCGGCCATCTGAATCTGACCGACAGCGATACGTCACGTCTTAGCGCCACCCTGGAAGCGCTCTCTCCGCTCCTGCCGCCAGAATACGCCAGCGGCATTATCTGGGCGCAAAGTAAGCTTAAATAACACATAAAATGCCGGGAGAATGATCTTCCCCTTTCCCGGCTCCTCCCTCAGCGCGTAAAATCTCGCTATTGCTGTTTTGTTTTTCGGGATTACACATGAACGATGGAACGGATTATCGCGCGCTCCTTCTTGCCGATACGCCTTTAATTGATGTACGCGCGCCGGTTGAGTTTCAACAGGGCGCCATGCCAGGCGCTATCAACCTGCCATTGATGATGGATGATGAGCGAGCCGCCGTCGGCACCTGCTACAAACGTCAGGGCGCGGATGCAGCGTTAGCGCTGGGGCATCGGCTGGTTTGCGGCGACATTCGCCAGCAGCGGCTTGAAACCTGGAAAGCCGCATATCGACGTTTCCCCAACGGATATCTGTGTTGCGCGCGCGGCGGTCAGCGGTCGCATATCGTACAACGTTGGCTGCAAGAAACAGGGATTGACTGCCCGCTTATTGAAGGCGGCTATAAGGCGCTGCGCCAGACGGCAATTCAGACGACCTGGCAACTGGTGCAAAAACCTATTCTCTTAATTGGCGGCTGTACTGGCAGCGGCAAAACGCAACTGGTGCGACAACAGCCCAACGGTGTCGATCTGGAAGGCCTCGCGCATCATCGCGGCTCCTCTTTTGGCCGCACGCTGAAACCACAACTCAGCCAGGCCAGCTTTGAAAACAAACTTGCCGTTGAATTGCTGAAAATTAACGCGCGTCAGGCGCTAAAAAGGTGGGTACTGGAAGATGAAGGGCGAACGATCGGCGCCAACCATCTGCCTGAGTGTTTACGCGAAAGAATGGCGCAGGCACCCATTGCGGTAGTGGAAGATCCATTTGCGCTTCGTCTGGAACGATTGCGTGAAGAATATTTCATCCGTATGCATCACGATTTCACCCGCGCCTACGGCGATGAACGTGGCTGGCAGGCGTACAGCGAGTACCTGCGCCACGGACTTTTCGCTATTCGCCGCCGTCTGGGGCTGCAACGCTTTGTTGAACTGACGAACACGCTGGATATGGCGCTGGCGGATCAATTATCCAGCGGCAGCACAGACGGACATATGGCATGGTTGGTTCCGCTACTGAATGAATATTACGACCCAATGTATCGCTATCAACTGGAGAAAAAAGCCGCGAATATCGTTTTTCGCGGCACATGGCAAGAGGCTGCCGACTGGCTAAAAGCGCAATAGCTTATTTTTATTGCCGGATGACGCTACATTGATCCGGCTTAGTGTCTGTCGCGCTTGTCGGCACGTTTCGCCAGCCAGTCGCCCAGCATCTGAACGACCTGAACCAGCACAATCAACGCCACTACGGTAACGACCATCACTTCGGTTTCGTAACGGTAGTAGCCATAGCGAATCGCCAGGTCGCCTACCCCGCCGCCGCCGACAATCCCGGCCATCGCCGAGTAGCCGATTAAGCTCACCAGTGTAATCGTCAGGCCGCGCAGTAACCCTGCGCTGGCTTCCGGTAACAGCACGGTACAGATAATACGCATCGGACTGGCACCGAATGCCAGTGCCGCCTCAATAATCCCTTTATCGACTTCACGGAGCGCGCTATCTACCAGGCGCGCATAAAACGCTATTGCGGCCACCGACAGCGGGACGGAGGCCGCAATCGGGCCTATCGTATTGCCCAGCAAAAGCTGCGTTAGCGGCAGTAACAGCACCAGTAAAATAACAAATGGCACCGAGCGGATAATATTCACCAGAACCGAGGCAACGAGATAAATAAAACGGTTCTGCCAGAACAAATGACGATCGGTGACAAAAATCAGAAAACCGAGTGGTAGGCCGCCAAGAATCGCCAGTACCGTTGAAATACTCAACATCTGGAAAGTTTCATTGAACGCCAGCGTTAAATCCGGCAGTAAATCATCCACGGATCACCTCCACCTGTGCGGTACGTTGACGGATATGCTCCACGGCGGCCGCCACCGCCGTTGGATTATGCGGCGCGGTTAATTGCACCATCAGAATGCCCAACGCGCGTTCGCCGATATACTCAATCTTGCCATGCAGGATATTGACCGCGACACCAAACTTGATCGCCACCTCCGACAGCACCGGCTGCTCCGCCGAATCGCCGATAAACAAAATTTTCAGCAACTGCCCGGGCAGGTGTTCCCGTAAACGTTCCGGCAGGGTCAAATTAAGGGTATGGGACACCAACTGCTGTGTGAAAGCATGTTGCGGGTGGGCAAACACATCAAACACCTCGCCAGACTCCACAACCTTACCGCCCGACATCACCGCCACGCGATCGCAAATAGATTTGATCACGTTCATTTCATGGGTGATCAGCACAATAGTGATCCCGAGCTGTGCATTGATCTGTCTGAGCAGCGCCAGAATAGTGGCGGAGGTTTCCAGATCCAGAGCGGAAGTCGGTTCGTCACACAGCAAAACATCCGGGTGGTTAGCGATGGCGCGGGCTATCCCCACCCGCTGTTTTTGCCCGCCGCTGAGCTGTACCGGAAAACGGTCCGCTTTATCGGCCAGGCCCACCAGCGTTAAAATTTCCGCCACCCGCGGCGCGATTTTGCTGCGCTCCCAGCCAGCCGCTTTCAGGCTAAACGCAACGTTTTGCGCCACTGTCCGGGTATGCATTAAGTTAAAATGCTGGAAAATCATACCAATACGCTGCCGCGCCTGGCGTAACGCTTTTCCGTCCAGCGCCGAAATCTCCACGCCGTTGACGTTGACGCGCCCCTGACTGGGACGCGTTAAGGCGTTCAGGGTACGCAGCAGAGTGCTTTTTCCTGCGCCGCTGGTACCGACAATACCAAAAATCTCGCCTGCGGCGATATGCAGGCTCACATTATCCACCGCGCGCGTCGGGGTGCCGCGGCCTGCGGTAAAATCGACGCAGACTTTTTCTATTTCAATCATATTCACCTCAGAGATTGGGGATGATCGCCGCTGTGATCAGGGTGTCGCGGTCATCCATTCCGGTTTCTGGAAGGCGCTATAAATATTCTTTGGATCGTCGATGACCGCGCGATAAGCCGGCGATTTCACCGCCTCGACAATATCTTTGGCAAACGGCTTATCGGCATCTTCACTGCGTACCGCAATGATATTTTTCAGATTCTCATCCAGTTGTTCCTGCTTAATCGCGCCAGAGAGATCCAGTCCTGCCGCCACCGCAAAGTTCCCGTTAACCAACGCGCCGGTCACGCCATCCAGCGTGCGTGGTAGCTGTGCGGCTTCCAGCGGTTTGAAAACCAGTCCTTTTGGATTGCTGGCGATATCTCGTTCAGAGGCTTTAGTCGGATCGATACTGTCCTTAATCGTGATAAGCCCCAACGATTGCAGGAAGCGAAGGCCGCGCGCCAGGTTGGTCGGATCGTTGGAGAGGGTAATAATGTCCCCTTTTTTAAGCGCATTCAGGCTTTTGATTTTACGTGAATAGAAGCCCATCCCGGCTGTCGGTACAACAATAAGTTTGCTGAGCTTCAGCCCTTTGTCAGCGGTAAATTTGTCAAAATAGAGGGTATGTTGAAAGAGGTTGGCGTCGATGCTGCCGTTAGCTAACGCCATATTGGGCTGGACATAGTCGCTAAACTCGCGCACCACGACCTTATACCCTTTTTCTTTTAATGTCGGCGCAATCGCCTGCTTAACCATGTCGCCATACG
The DNA here is from genome assembly GCF_008692785.1 of Salmonella enterica subsp. diarizonae. Classification (GTDB taxonomy): domain Bacteria; phylum Pseudomonadota; class Gammaproteobacteria; order Enterobacterales; family Enterobacteriaceae; genus Salmonella; species Salmonella diarizonae. The sequence continues at coordinate 246,749 of NZ_VXJV01000005.1, read as the reverse complement.
GACCTGGCGCGACGCCAAATACGATCGTTTGCGGGGAACCATCAGCATGGGCAAACTGTAATCCGCAGGCCAGTAATAGTGTGCTGGCCGCAATGCGTAAACTCTGACGCAATCCCATAATTTCTCCATTTTAAATAGTGTGATGCTGTGCTGGACGCCGTTCATGCGGCATCGTCTGTTTTGGCCCAAACGAAAGGCTATTTCTTAACATGACACAGATCACAGCCTGCTGTCCTTGAAATTATTTCATGATGTTTCCAGGTGTGTCGTTGAATGTGCGAGGCAGGCGCTCAGGCGTTTGTCAGGATGGAATAGCGTAAAGGAAAAATGCCGGATAAGACGTCTTAATGCCAACATCCGGCACAGGAAAACGCTTTAGAAATCGTAACGCAGACGCACCAGGTTCATATCGCCCAGGTTGTCAGTACTGGAGGTGAAAACATGTTCATAATCAACGCGGAAACCATAATCCAGTTGGAAGGTGATCCCCACGCCATTATCGATACGCAGATAGTCGCGGCCATTCACATATTCAATGCGGTCGCCCATAAAGTACGGTTGAATAGCTTTCACAGCATACTGACCAATCGGGAAAGCGTAACCGACAAAATATTCCAGACCCCACGCATCGCCGACAAAGTAATCATTCACAGACACTTTTTTGGTGGTCATAAAGTTCTGATACCAGCCGCCGCCTGCGGCGATAGTCCAGTTTTCCGGCGTCCAGCTTAACGCGGTACCGACAATATTTTGATCGTAAGTTTTATTGCCGTTGCCGCGCATCTCCGCACGGGTATAGTTCCATGCCGTTCCCCAGGTTAGATCGTCGGTAAGATGGTAATCCGCGCCTAAAGAACCGCCGCCTTTACGTTTGTAATTCAGGCCGTTATTGGCATTATAATCGTCGCTGAACAGATAAGACGCGTAGAGATCAACGTCGCCAACGGTTTTCTTATACTTCAATGATTTACGTGTACGGTAAGAACCATCGTAATCGCCGTTAATCCCGTTGCCCGGCGCCTGACCTATCATGTCGTAATCCCAGATATCGGTTTTTACGCCCACCACATCGTAATAAATGCTGTTCTGTTGACCGAAGGTCAGCGTCCCCCACGTCGCGCTCTTGAAGCCGGTATACAGCATACGGCGAGTGGTATCAGTCGCGCCCTTCGCATAATGGTTATCCCAGTCAAATACCGCAGGGATATTGACGCCCAGCTCGTAATAGCTAATCCAATTGATATCATCAAACAGATAGTAATCCGCAGCGAAGCGGAAACGCGTCCCGCCATCAAAACCATTACGTTTATAGCCGTTAGCGCCATCATTGCCGGTCATATTCTGGAACTGTGGACGAATACTCCCGCCGACGGTGAAATTGAGTCGGCTGAGTGGATTACCCGCCTGGGGATCTTGTTTTAAAACGGTGATTTCCGCCTGAGTGGCGAAAGGCATGACAGCCACTGCCGCGCCGATCGATGCCGCCAACGCTGTTATTTTAATTGTCATTATATTTTCCTTGATAGATAGCCAATCCAAATCATTTAGCAGACTAATAATAACTGTTATAAAACCTTACGTGTTGTGTATTTTTTAATGATTTGTGCTACTAAAAATCAAGGAGTTATCAATTTATGCAACTAAACAAGTATGCGCCGTTTTAAAAACCGGCGCGAAATTATTCACATTATGAATCATCCGCTAAACTGGCGAAATAGCGCTTTACCTTTCAGCAAACGGACGCCAAGCCAGCCGCCGCATACGGAAAGCAGTAGCGCGCCGCAAAACGGCAGCGCTATCCATAAACGCCAGTCCGGTTCCCAGGGGAAATCAAAAACGTTGATTTGTAAGACCGCCAGCGCCGTTTCCGCGCCAATCGCGGCGACCAGCCCGGAAACTAACCCCAGCATGGCGAATTCGCACCAGAGTGTGGTACGCAGCAGTTTCTTTCCAGCCCCCAACGTGCGCCACACCACCAGCTCCTGATGGCGCTGACGCATTCCCACCTGCACCTGGGCCAGTAATAGCAACATGCCGCAGAGGGTGACTAACACAACCATCACCTCCAGCGCCCGGCTGACCTGCTCCAGCACCTGTCCCACCTGTTTCAGGATCGCCCCGATATCTAACAGGCTGACGGTAGGAAACTCGCGGTTGAGCTGCGTTAACATGCCGTTGCCATTCTCCCAGCGAAAACTGGTCAACCAACTTTGCGGTTGCCCGTCGAGCGCCCCGGAAGGAAAAATGAAGAAAAAGTTAGGCCGCAGACTTTCCCAGTCTACTTTGCGCAGGCTGGTGACTTTGGCGCTAAACGCCTGCGTATCGCCCATAAAGGTTACGCTATCGCCGAGCCTGACGTTCAGCCGCTTCGCCAGCCCCTCCTCCATGGAGACTTCGCCCGGTTTTGGCGGCCAGTGACCGGCGACCAGCGGATTATGCTCCGGGCGCGTATCCTGCCAGGTCAAATTCAGTTCACGGTTGAGCGACTCATCCTGCTGACCTTCCGTCGGATTATCGTTTATCCTGGTTAACCGCGCCCGTACAATCGGATAAAACGTCTGCGGGATCACCTGATGTTCCGACAAAAAGGCTTTCAGCGGCGCAACCTGCTCTGAAGCAATATTGATAAGGAAATAGTTCGGACTTTCCGGCGGGAGCTGCTGTTGCCAGCGTTCAAGGAGATCGCCGCGCAGCACCAGCAAGAGCGCCAGCAGCATAAACGAAAGCGAAAACGCCGAAAGCTGACTCAACGTTGACCACGGCTGACGCAGCAGGCGACTGACGGCCAGACGCAACGGTAGCGACGTCAACGTCATGCCGCGCAACACGTTAAGCAGTATCCAGCCCACCAGGCCGCACAACAGCGCCAGTACCACGGCGCCCGCCAGAACCGCCCACAACAGCATACTTCCGCCCATCAATCCGGCGAGCAGCGCCACCACGACGGCGCAGGCGACAGGCAAATAAATTTTTAACGGCCAGACACGAGCGACGACATCTCGTCGCAGTACCCGTAGCGGCTGGGTCGCCAGCAACAATCGATAGGGCCGTAAACCGACCAGCAGAGAGATGACCGTCATCGCACCCAGCGCCCACAGCCAGGGCCACAGGCTGGCGGACGGCAAATCGGCGGGCAGCACCGGTTTTAGCAGCACCAGTAATATGTTTTCAAACAGTAACCCAATCGCGCCTCCCGTGACGGCGGAAAGCCCCAGCACCATCAACCACTGTCCGATGATAATCTTACGCAACTGGGCCCGGCCCGCGCCCAGCGTTTTTAAAATCGCCACCAGATCGTAGCGGCTACGGCAGTAATGGCTCATCGCCACCGCGACGGCAGCTACCGCCAGCAGTAGCGTTAGTAGCGCCGAAAGCAGCAAAAACTGCTGCGAACGTTCGAGCGATTTCCCCAACGCCCCGTCATCCTGCTCCAGTCCGTACCAGCGATGTTCCGGTTTAAGCTGCGGTAACAGCCAGCTTTCATAGCCAGCAAGCTGTTGCGGCGTTCCGCCGAATTTATACCGCCACATCACGCGACTCCCCGGCTGTATCGCACCGGTTTTTGCCACATCGGCCATATTCATCATCAGACGCGGCGCCATCTGAAAAGGGTTAAACCCGGAATCCGGCTCCTGCACCACTTCACCGGCAATACGCAAGGTCACGTCGCCGACATCAATGGTATCGCCCGTTTTCAAATTAAGCAGCGCCATCAGACGCGGCGCCAGCAGTACGCTACCCGGCTGCGGTTTCACTCCGCCAGGACGGGTTTGCAATTCGCCGTACATCGGATAAACGCTATCTACCGCCTTCACGCTAGCCAGTTGCGGCGTATCGCCGGCAAACGTCATGGTCGCAAAGATTAACTGCTCGCCCACGTTAAGGCCGCGTTTATGCGCCTCCTCAATCCAGGCTTTCGGCACCTCTCGCGAACTTTGTAGCGTCCGATCGCCCGCCATAAACTCGCGACTTTGCTGACTTAACCCTTTTTCCATCCGGTCGCTGATACTGCCGAGCGCCAGTACGCAGGCCACCGCCAGACTCAATGCCAGCCAGACAATAATCAGCGAGGGCGAGCGCCATTCGCGCCAAAACCAGCGGGCTATCATGCCTCCTCCTGTAACTGACCGTTGACCAACCGCAGCCGCCGGTCACAGCGCGCCGCCAGCGCCAGGTCGTGCGTCACCAGAATCAGCGTGGTGCCGTGCTCGCGGTTAAGCGAAAATAGCAGGTCGGCTATTTTATCTCCGGTCTGACGGTCAAGGTTGCCCGTCGGCTCATCGGCAAACAGCACATCAGGACGCCCGTTAAACGCACGCGCCAACGCTACGCGCTGCTGTTCGCCGCCGGAAAGCTGCGCCGGAAGGTGGTCAAGCCGTTTTCCCAGCCCTAGTTGTTCAAGCAGCGCTTTCGCCCCCGCCTTGCGCTGACCGCTGTTTTCACCGCGCAGCAGGGCCGGCAGTTCAACGTTTTCCAGCGCGTTAAGCGTAGGAATGAGCATGAAGGATTGAAAAACAAAACCGACATGCTGAGCGCGAAGCTGTGCCCGCGCCTCTTCGTCCATCTGGTGAAGCGGTTTCCCCACCAGACTGACCTCCCCGCTACTGCCGTCATCCAGTCCGGCGAGAATCGCCAGCAACGTAGATTTTCCCGATCCTGATTCGCCAATCAGCGCAATGGTTTCGCCGCGTTTGACAACCAGTTCAACACCGGTAAGGATGGAAAGCTCATGCTCACCCTGACCGACGGACTTCCTGAGACGATGAACTTCAACACTGTTTTCCGCTGGCATTTGCCCTTCCTGTTTTTGATCCTGTTAACTTTCCGCGCCGCCGCCACAGACACCTTATTAATCCTGGGCGATAGCCTCAGCGCCGGTTACCGTATGGCCGCCAGCGCGGCATGGCCGTCGCTCCTTAATGATAAATGGCAAAACAAAACGCCGGTCGTTAATGCCAGTATAAGCGGTGATACCTCGCAGCAGGGACTGGCGCGTTTGCCGGCGCTGTTGCAACAGCATCAACCGCGCTGGGTACTGGTGGAGCTTGGCGGCAACGATGGCTTGCGCGGTTTTGCGCCTGCGCAAACCGAACAGACGCTACGTAAAATCATTCAGGCGGTGAAAGCCGCCGATGCCCAACCGTTACTGATGCAAATTCATCTGCCCGCGAACTACGGTCGCCGTTATAATGAATCCTTTAGCGCCATTTATCCTAAGCTCGCCAAAGAGTTCGATATTCCTCTGTTACCGTTTTTTATGGAAGAGGTATATCTGAAACCGCAGTGGATGCAGGATGATGGTATTCATCCCAACCGCGATGCGCAGCCGTTTATTGCCGACTGGATGGCGAAGCAGTTGACCCCTTTTCTCTCCTGAATAATTCGAGTTGCATGAAGGCAGCACGTAAGAGAATCTCCTGGAGCATAGATACCTATGTGACTGGGGTGAACGAACGCACAGGCAACTTGAAGTATGACGGATATAGTTAACCACGACTCTTAAATCAACGGAGATCCTGACAGGTAAAGTTATGCAAAAATCGGTCTTAATAACAGGATGTTCCAGCGGAATCGGTCTGGACAGTGCGCTTGAACTTAAACGCCAGGGCTTTCAAATCCTGGCGGGCTGCCGCAAACCCGATGATGTTGCCCGGATGAACAGTATGGGATTTACCGGCGTGTTGATCGATCTCGACTCCCCTGAAAGCGTGGATCGTGCCGCCGACGATGTGATCGCCCTGAGCGATAATCGTCTGTACGGGATCTTTAACAATGCCGGCTACGGTGTGTATGGCCCCCTTTCCACCATCAGCCGCGAGCAGATGGAACAACAGTTTTCCAGTAATTTTTTCGGCGCGCATCAGCTTACCATGCGCTTACTTCCCGCCATGTTGCCGCATGGCGAAGGGCGCATTGTGATGACCTCATCGGTGATGGGGCTGATTTCCACCCCAGGGCGCGGCGCTTACGCCGCCAGCAAATATGCGCTTGAAGCCTGGTCTGACGCGCTGCGTATGGAGCTACGGCACACAGGTATTAAAGTGAGCCTGATAGAGCCCGGACCGATTCGTACCCGTTTTACGGATAACGTTAACCAAACGCAACGCGATAAACCGGTAGAAAATCCCGGCATTGCCGCACGTTTCACCCGCGATCCTGACGCAGTGGTGGCGAAAGTCCGCCATGCTTTTGAAAGCGATAAACCCAAGCTGCGCTACCCCGTTACGCTGGTCACCTGGGTGGTGATGGCGCTGAAACGCATATTACCGGGCCGTATACTGGATAAAATTTTACAAAGCTGAGTTGAAGCGCGCCCGTCAGCCCCCATGTAAACGTGACACAGACAAAAGAGAGCGACGCCATGTCCGTACAGAACATTGTCAATATTAATGAATCCAACCTGCAGCAAACCTTAGAACAGTCCATGACCACGCCGGTACTGTTCTATTTCTGGTCTGAACGCAGCCAACACTGTCTGCAATTAACGCCAGTGCTGGAAAGTCTGGCTACCCAGTACAACGGTCAGTTTATTCTGGCAAAACTGGACTGTGACGCTGAACAAATGATCGCCGCTCAGTTTGGTCTGCGCGCTATCCCGACAGTCTATCTGTTCCAGAATGGCCAACCGGTCGATGGTTTCCAGGGGCCGCAGCCGGAAGAGGCGATCCGCGCTCTGCTGGATAAAGTACTGCCGCGCGAAGAAGAGCTAAAAGCGCAGCAGGCGATGCAGTTAATGCAGGAGGGCAACTACGTTGACGCGCTGCCGTTGCTAAAAGACGCCTGGCAGCTCTCTTCGCAGAACAGTGAGATTGGCCTGTTACTGGCGGAAGCGCAAATTGCTCTGAACCGCTCTGAAGAGGCCGAGGCGGTATTAAAAACCATCCCGCTACAGGATCAGGATACCCGTTATCAGGGGCTGGTTGCGCAGATCGAGCTGCTTAAACAGGCAGCGGATACGCCGGAAATTCAACAGCTTCAGCAGCAGGTAGAGGAGAATCCGCAGGATGCGGCTTTGGCAACGCAACTGGCGTTACAGTTGCACCAGGTCGGACGTAATGAAGAAGCGCTGGAATTGCTGTTCAGCCATCTGAGAAAAGATCTTGCCGCCGCCGAGGGACAGACGCGCAAAACCTTCCAGGAGATTCTTGCCGCGCTCGGCACCGGCGACGCGCTGGCCTCAAAATACCGCCGCCAGTTGTACGCGCTGCTGTACTAATCATCTCTTGCCTGATGACGCTGCGCTTATCAGGCCTACCCATCGTCCTCAGGCCGGATAAGGCGTTCACGCCGCCATCCGGCAAATATCATGATTTCTTGAGCTGCGTCGCTACCAACTGATGACGCGAATTATAGAATTTCCGGTAGGTTAAATAGCAGGCAATGATGGTAGACAGGCTGGCTGTCGACAACAGCATAAACGTTACCATAATTTGATATTTAATCGCTTTTACCGGATCGATCCCGGCAAAAATCAGCCCGGACATCATCCCTGGCAGGCTCACCAGCCCAACGGTCTTTGCCGAATCGATCGTCGGGATAAGCGATGCGCGGATACTGTCGCGGATAAGCCCGGCGGAGGCCATTTTCGGCGTGGCGCCCAAACTTAACTTTTCCTGGATTTGCTGCTGCTCGCTGTGAAAACGCAGCCCCAGTTGGTTGTAGCACAGCCCTACCGCCACCATCGCATTGCCGGCGACCATGCCAGCGATGGGAATAACTTGCATCGGCGCAAACTCAATCGAACCGGTAAGCACCAGTACCGTCAGCGTTAGCCCGGCGCCGATGGTGATGGCGATAAACGAGGAGAGAAATGCCTTATCGATATATTTACTGCGCTTTTGCGCGTTCCAGGCGGCGTTAAAACAGATGAACAGCACCATCAGTAGCGTCAGAGCGGCATGGTTAACGCCAAAGATGTATTTCAGTACATAGCCGACAATAATGAGCTGTATCACCGCCCGGCATACGCTCCACAGAATATCTTTTTCCAGCGCCAGTTTTTCTTTGTGACTGATGAGCATCGCGACCACCACCAGCAGCATCGATAACGCCAGCGACGTATTGGTAATATTATGCTCGTTCATAACGCGTCTCCTGCATCTCTCCGGCAGATGGTGTTAGCGTTATCACCTTATCCGCGTGTTGAATTTCATCTTTATCATGCGTTACCCATAAAACAGCTACCTGCTTATCGCGAACATAGCGATGAATAATATCATTCACATTCCGTTTGTTATGTTCATCCAGCGCGCTGGTTATTTCGTCGAGTAACAGTATTTTCGGCAAAAACTGAAGATTACGAATTAAAGCAATACGCTGTTTTTCCCCGCCGGAAAGTGCGGAAATCGGTTTTTGCAGAATCGTCTCCGGCAGTTCAAAAAGCGCCAGATCGCCTGCGAAGGCTTTCGGCTGCGGGCGCTGATGACGAATTTGCCAGGGAAAAATCAGATTATCGTAAACCGTATCGCCAAATAGCGCTGGCGTCTGAGCGCAATAAGAAACCTGCTGGCGATAGGCTTCCGGGCTCAGAGTAGTAATATCCTGTCCCTCAAAAAGAATCACGCCGATATCAGGACTTATTAACGAGGCCACCATTTTCAGCAGCGTACTTTTTCCGCAGCCGGAAGGGCCGGTAATGAGCTTAAATTCGCCGTGTTGCAGCGTAAAACTGATGTTATTCAATATCTTTGCTGTCGCGGTCTGGTAACCGACCTGCTTTAACTCAAGCAACATGCTATGTTCTGTCATTTATTGCGCATCCGTTGTTCATATTTTTATAGCGATAGTGTATCCCTGTAATTAATAAGGGGGGAACATGCTTTACTGAATCAGGTATAATTCGCTTAATTCGTCAGCAAAATTGGTTTATGGACAACGCAACAGGAGGTTTAGCTATGCTCATTCTTATCCCTATTCTCATTTTCGTCGCGCTGGTGATCGTCGGCGCGGGCGTCAAAATCGTTCCGCAGGGATACCAGTGGACGGTGGAGCGCTTTGGACGTTACACCAAAACTCTGCAGCCGGGATTAAGCCTTGTTGTACCGTTTATGGACAGAATTGGCCGCAAGATCAATATGATGGAGCAAGTGCTGGATATTCCGTCTCAGGAGGTGATCTCAAAAGATAACGCCAACGTCACTATCGATGCGGTCTGTTTTATTCAGGTTATCGATGCACCGCGCGCCGCGTATGAAGTCAGTAACCTGGAACTGGCGATCATTAACCTTACCATGACCAATATCCGTACGGTGCTCGGTTCGATGGAGCTGGATGAAATGCTTTCCCAGCGCGACAGCATCAACACGCGGCTGCTGCATATTGTCGATGAAGCCACCAATCCGTGGGGAATTAAAGTTACCCGTATCGAAATTCGCGATGTCCGCCCGCCCGCGGAATTGATCTCCTCGATGAACGCCCAGATGAAAGCGGAACGTACCAAACGCGCCTATATCCTTGAGGCCGAAGGGGTACGTCAGGCGGAAATCCTGAAAGCCGAAGGGGAAAAACAGTCGCAGATTCTGAAAGCCGAAGGCGAACGCCAGTCCGCTTTCCTGCAGGCGGAAGCGCGCGAACGTTCCGCCGAAGCAGAAGCCCGCGCTACGCAGATGGTGTCTGAAGCCATCGCCGCCGGGGATATTCAGGCGATAAACTACTTTGTGGCGCAGAAATACACCGAAGCGTTACAGCAAATCGGCTCGGCGAATAACAGCAAAGTGGTCATGATGCCGCTGGATGCCAGCAGTCTGATGGGCGCTATCGCCGGGATCAGCGAGCTGGTTAAGGACAGCGCCAGCGAACGGAAAAAACCATGATAGCGATGATTCTGGTACATCCGCATATCTTCTGGCTTAGCCTCGGCGGCCTGTTGTTGGCCGCGGAAATGCTCGGCGGTAACGGCTATTTGCTGTGGAGCGGCGTGGCGGCAGTGATTACCGGCTTAACCGTTTGGCTCTTACCGCTCGGCTGGGAATGGCAGGGCGTGCTGTTTGCGGCCTTAACGTTACTGGCAGCCTGGCTTTGGTGGCGCTGGCTGGCGCGTCGCGTGCGGGAACAGAAGCCGACCGACAGCCGCCTTAACCAACGCGGACAACAACTGGTAGGCCGCCGGTTTATGCTTGATGCCGCGTTAGTTAACGGACGGGGGCATATGCGTGTCGGCGACAGCTCGTGGCCGGTATGCGCTGACGAAGACCTGCGCGCAGGTACGCATGTCGAAGTGATCGCCGTGGAAGGCATCACCCTACGCATTCGTGCTGTTTAATCAACGTGACTTTTGTGCCTTGTGATGGCAGCAGCCGGAAAGATTATCAATAATCGGGCAGTCGGCGCTGTCATCGCCGGGACAACTCTCCGCCAGCGCCAGCAGTTGATCGCGCATTGATTGCAGCTCGCTGATATGGCGCTCAATCTCCGCGACCTTTTCCAGCGTCCGCTTTTTCACATCTGCGCTATGACGTCGCGGATCGTTAAACAGATTGACCAGTTCGCCGCACTCTTCCAGATTAAACCCCACCTGCCTCGCCTGTCGCAGCAACGTCAGCTCGTTTAAATGCTTCTGCGTGTAGGTGCGATAACCATTTTCGCTACGTAATGGCGGCGTCACTAACCCTTTCTCTTCATAAAACCGAATGGCTTTGCTGGTTAAACCGGTTTTTTTCGCCACATCGCTAATATTCATATTTCCCCCTTGACCTTAACCTTGCTGGAAGGTTTAACCTTTATCACAGTGAGTCACTACGATTACTAAGGTCAATGAATTGATGACCAATCATAAAGGAGTTTTTACTATGTCTCAAACTATCGACCTGACCCTGGACGGTTTGTCCTGCGGTCATTGCGTTAAACGCGTGAAAGAAAGTCTTGAACAACGTCCGGATGTTGAGCAGGCGGACGTCACCGTAACCGAAGCGCACGTTACCGGTACCGCCAGTGCGGACGCGTTAATTGAAACCATCAAACAAGCCGGGTATGGTGCGACGTTAAGCCACCCAAAGGCTAAACCGCTGACGGAGTCATCAATCCCGTCGGAAGCACTGGCAGCGGTTCCTCATGAGCTTCCGGTAGCGACGGCCGATGAAGAAAGCCAACAGTTGCTGTTAAGCGGCATGAGCTGCGCCAGTTGTGTCACCCGCGTACAACACGCGCTGCAAAGCGTACCGGGTGTCACGCAGGCACGGGTAAACCTGGCGGAACGCACTGCGCTGGTGATGGGCAGCGCGTCCGCCGCTGATTTAGTGCAGGCGGTGGAAAAAGCTGGCTACGGCGCAGAAGCGATTGAAGATGACATTAAACGCCGCGAGCGTCAGCAGGAAACCGCCATCGCCACCATGAAACGTTTTCGCTGGCAGGCAATCGTCGCTCTGGCGGTCGGTATACCGGTCATGGTCTGGGGGATGATCGGCGATAACATGATGGTGACCGGCGACAACCGCAGCCTGTGGCTGGCTATTGGCCTCATCACGCTTGCGGTGATGGTCTTTGCGGGCGGTCACTTTTACCGTAACGCGTGGAAAAGCCTGCTGAACGGCACGGCGACGATGGATACGCTGGTGGCGCTCGGCACCGGGGTCGCCTGGCTCTACTCCATGAGCGTCAACCTGTGGCCGCAGTGGTTCCCGATGGAAGCGCGGCACCTCTATTACGAAGCCAGCGCGATGATTATCGGTCTGATTAATCTCGGACACATGCTGGAAGCGCGCGCCCGTCAGCGTTCCTCAAAAGCGCTGGAAAAATTACTCGACCTCACCCCGCCAACCGCACGCGTAGTGACAGAAGACGGCGAAAAAAGCGTCCCGCTGGCGGACGTTCAGCCGGGGATGCTATTGCGGCTAACTACCGGCGATCGCGTGCCGGTGGATGGCGACATTACCCAGGGCGAAGCGTGGCTTGATGAAGCCATGCTGACCGGCGAGCCTATTCCGCAGCAAAAAGGCGAAGGCGACAGCGTTCATGCCGGTACCGTTGTACAGGACGGCAGCGTCCTGTTCCGCGCCAGCGCGGTGGGCAGTCATACCACGCTGTCACGCATTATTCGCATGGTACGCCAGGCGCAAAGTAGTAAACCGGAAATAGGCCAACTGGCCGATAAAATCTCCGCAGTATTCGTTCCTGTGGTGGTGGCCATTGCGCTGATCAGCGCCGCTATCTGGTATTTCTTCGGTCCGGCGCCGCAAATTGTTTATACGCTGGTCATCGCCACAACCGTACTGATTATCGCCTGCCCCTGCGCATTAGGCCTGGCGACGCCAATGTCGATTATTTCCGGCGTAGGCCGCGCTGCCGAGTTCGGCGTGCTGGTACGCGACGCCGATGCCCTGCAACGCGCCAGTACGTTGGATACCCTCGTTTTTGATAAAACCGGGACTCTGACGGAAGGCAAGCCGCAAGTAGTGGCGGTAAAAACCTTTAATGGCGTTGATGAAGCTCAGGCGTTACGTCTGGCAGCCGCGCTCGAACAAGGGTCCAGCCACCCGCTGGCCCATGCAATTCTGGAAAAAGCCGGCGACGATAAACTGCCGCAGGTGAACGGTTTCAGAACGCTGCGCGGACTGGGCATCAGCGGTGAAGCGGAAGGTCATCAACTGCTTCTTGGGAACCAGGCGTTACTGAACGAACAACACGTCGCCACGGATGACATGACGGCGGAAATCACCGCGCAGGCCTCGCAAGGCTCTACCCCGGTCCTGCTGGCGATTGACGGTAAAGCGGCGGCGTTACTGGCAGTACGCGATCCATTGCGTAGCGATAGTATTGCCGCGCTTGAACGCCTGCACAGCGCCGGATACCGTCTGGTGATGCTCACCGGGGATAACCCAACGACGGCTAATGCAATTGCCAAAGAAGCGGGCATTGATGAAGTGATTGCGGGCGTTCTGCCAGATGGCAAAGCCGATGCGATTAAACGTCTACAAAGCCAGGGTCGTCAGGTCGCGATGGTCGGCGATGGTATCAACGATGCACCCGCGCTGGCGCAGGCGGACGTCGGTATCGCGATGGGCGGCGGCAGTGATGTGGCGATTGAAACCGCGGCGATTACGCTGATGCGCCATAGTCTGATGGGCGTGGCGGATGCGCTGGCCATTTCGCGCGCGACGTTGCGCAATATGAAGCAGAACCTGCTTGGCGCGTTTATCTACAACAGCATTGGTATTCCGGTGGCCGCCGGTATTCTGTGGCCGTTTACCGGTACCTTGTTAAACCCGGTAGTGGCGGGCGCGGCAATGGCGCTGTCTTCCATTACCGTCGTGAGCAATGCCAACCGATTATTGCGCTTTAAACCAAAAGCGTAAACGCTTATCCGGTCTGACGGGATTTCTCCAGGCCGGATAAGACGCGTTCGCGTTGCTATCCGGCCTTTTCTCTCGTCGCGAATTCATTGTATCTTCCTGGGCCACGCGCTAGCATGGCTGTCTACTCAAGGAGGTCGTATGGATCTGTTGTACCGGGTAAAAACGCTGTGGGCCGCATTGCGCGGCAATCATTATACCTGGCCTGCCATCGATATCTTTTTGCCTGGCAACCGTCATTTTCACCTCGTCGGCAGTATCCATATGGGTACGCGCGATATGGCGCCCCTTCCCTCCAGACTGCTTAAAAAGCTTAAACGCGCCGATGCGCTGATTGTCGAAGCCGATGTCTCCGGTCATGATTCCCCGTTTGCCAGTCTGCCGACGTTTGCTGCGCTGGAAGATCGCATCAGCGAAGAGCAGTTGCGCAACCTGCGAAAAGTCGTCGAAGAGTTAGGCATTTCCCTGTCGCTGTTTTCCACTCAGCCGCTATGGCAAATCGCCATGATTTTACAGGCGACGCAAGCGCAACAGTTAGGCTTACGCCCCGAATACGGAATCGATTATCAACTGTTGCAGGCCGCGAAACAGACGCAAAAACCGGTGATCGAACTGGAAGGCGCAGCCAGTCAGATTGCGCTACTGTGTCAGTTACCGGATAACGGGCTGGCGCTGCTGGATGATACGCTGACGCACTGGCATACCAACGCCCGTCTGCTACAACAAATGATGAATTGGTGGTTAAAAATGCCGCAGCAGAATGGCCATATCACCTTACCCAAAACCTTTAGCCAGTCACTGTATGATGTGCTGATGCATCAACGTAATCTTGCCTGGCGGGATCGCCTGAATGCCATGCCGCCAGGACAATACGTGGTCGCCGTTGGCGCGCTCCATCTTTATGGGGAAGGAAATCTGCCGGAATTGATGCGTTAAAAAAATGGCCAATATCGCTATTGGCCCGTCAAAGAGGAATTTCATCATTATTATTATCCCGACGCTTTCGCTTCGGATCTTCAGATTGTCGCTCAAAGTTGCCGCAACTGCCAAGACCTAATGCACAAGATTATACTATTTTTTAGTCCGCCTTCGGGCGTATGCTGATGGCAAATCACGTCTGTAGTAAGAAGGAACGTTATGACACCCGCAGTTAAGTTACTCGAAAAGAACAAGATTCCGTTTAACATTCACACCTACGATCACGATCCGAATGAAACTAACTTTGGCGATGAAGTGGTGCGTAAGCTCGGGCTAAACGCCGATCAGGTGTATAAAACGCTTTTGGTTGCCGTGAATGGCGATATGAAGCAACTGGCAGTCGCCGTGACGCCTGTAGCCGGGCAACTGGATTTGAAAAAAGTCGCCAAAGCACTGGGCGCGAAAAAGGTCGATATGGCCGACCCGATGGTAGCACAACGTACCACGGGATATCTGGTCGGCGGGATCAGTCCGCTGGGGCAGAAAAAACGGCTGCCCACGTTGATTGACGCGCCCGCCCGCACGTTTGCCACTATTTATGTTTCCGGCGGTAAACGCGGACTGGATATTGAACTGGCGGCTGACGATTTGGCTGCCATACTGGGTGCCAAATTCGCTGATATCGCGCGTCGGGATTAAGCCTGCGCGAAATAGTTTTGCCGGATGGCGCCGCAAACGCCTTATCCGGCCTACAGCATATATAATCCGTAGGCCTTAAAGCTGCGCGCCATCAGGCAGTGATGGCTATCAGTACCGCTACAGCCAGCTCACCTCACCCTTTGGCGCAAAAGCCGCCGCATCCAGCGGCGAATTCTGCTGAATAAACTCTTTCAGCACTTCCGCGTCAATAAACCCGGTATTCACGTATCCCGGTTTGTTATCAATGCGCGGATAACCATCGCCGCCCGTGGCGTTGAAACTCAGCGTCGCCATGCGGTAGGTTTTGGCCGGATCAACAGGCTCGCCTTTGATTTTCAGATCGGTGAGCTTGCCCTCTTTGGCGACAAAGCTCACATTGGCGAACTGTGGATAGGCGCCGGAGTCCGGTTTCATCTGCGCTACGGCAGTGAGATAATCAACCACCTCTTTACCGCTCATATCGGCATACACCACAATGTTGCCGAACGGTTGCACCTTGAGCACGCTTTTATAGGTAATGTCTCCCGCCTCAATCGAGTCGCGAATGCCGCCGCCGCTCATCACGCCAAAATCGGCGCCAGTGCGCGCGATCTGCGCGGCCAGAATCACCCGCCCCATATTGGTCTGGACAAATCTGACCTTACTACGATCGCCTTCAAGAAACCCATTCACGCTACCAATTTTCACCTCCAGTTGCGCTTTACCTTTATTCTGGAACGGCGTTAATAACGAGAGCATTTGCGGATTTTCTGCGATTTCCGGCGTGTAAAGTACACGCTCGCTTTTCCCGTTATCCCAGGTCACTTTTTTCTTGAGATTTACCGGAATGAGCTGATAGTTAACCATTTTCATCTCGCCGTTACGGAATTCGAAATCCGCGCGGCCCACATATTTACCCCACTCATGCGCCTGCACGATCCAGATGCCGTTTTGCTTATCCGGCGCGCAGGGCGTTCCCGGTACGTAATTCACCTGTTTTTTATTTTCCGACGCCATGCATACCGGGTCTTGTGAGTGGCCACCCACAATCATCGCCAGCGAACCGGCAGGCAGGCTACGCGCCATCTCTACATCGCCCGGCGCATTCGAACCGTGATCGCCGTTGTCATAATGTCCCATATGCGTGGCCGCGATAATCACGTCCGGTTTTTCATTCATATTGAGTTCCTGAATCACCACCTTTGCTTCTTCAGCAGGTTTACGAAACTCAATATCGGTGAAATATTCCGGGTTGCCTATTTTCGCTGTGTCATCGGTGGTTAAGCCGATTACCGCGATTTTTATATCCTGGCGTGTAAAAATAGCCCACGGCTTAAACAGACGCTCGCCGGTACTTTTTTGATAAATATTGGCGGAAAGAAAAGGAAACTTCGCCCACTTTTCCTGCTGGCGCAATACGGTGAGCGGATTATCAAATTCATGATTACCGACGGCCATAGCGTCGTAGCCAATAAGATTCATCCCGCGGAAATCGGGCTCCGCATCCTGGAGATCGGATTCCGGCACCCCGGTATTAATGTCGCCGCCGGATAACAACAGGACGCTTCCCCCCTCTTGCGCCACCTCTTTACGGATACTGTCCACCAGCGTTTTTTGCGCCGCCAGACCATATTCACCATATTCGCTGCGCCAGAAGTGACCGTGGTGATCGTTGGTGTGCAGGATAGTAATTTTATAGGTTTTATCTTTTTCGTAAGCCTGTGCAGGCTGACTCGCCAGCGCGAACGCCGTCAGTAACGCCAGCGCCACACCCCGTTTCAAAAATTTCATGTTTCTCTCCCTGACTCAATATCAACCGCAGAAATTACCTTTCCTCGCAATAATAGACAAATATGTTTTCAGAATTGAGACTTCCTTCAAACACATTTCACAGGTATGTTAGGCGAGTAATAATTACACATCCGATTATCTCCAATATTGCATAAAATTTAAGTGACTTTCTATGGCCATGAGTGAACCAACCCAGCCGTTAGTCGGCGCGCCCGCAGCGGCCGCTAAAGCACGTACTTCGTTTGGTATTTTGGGCGCGATCAGTCTTTCCCATCTGCTGAACGATATGATCCAGTCGCTAATCTTAGCCATTTATCCCCTGTTGCAGGCGGAGTTCTCGCTGACCTTCGTCCAGATAGGCTTGATCACCCTGACGTTCCAGCTCGCCTCATCGCTGCTGCAACCGGTCGTCGGCTACTGGACGGATAAGTATCCCATGCCGTGGTCGCTGCCTGTCGGCATGTGTTTTACCCTGAGCGGGCTGGTGCTGTTGGCGATGGCGGGAAGTTTTGGCGCCGTATTGCTCGCAGCGGCGCTGGTGGGTACCGGCTCGTCCGTTTTTCACCCGGAATCGTCCCGCGTGGCGCGTATGGCCTCCGGCGGACGTCATGGCCTGGCGCAGTCTATCTTCCAGGTCGGCGGTAACTTCGGCAGTTCGTTGGGTCCGCTGCTGGCCGCCGTGATTATCGCGCCCTATGGCAAAGGGAATGTCGCCTGGTTTGTGCTGGCCGCGCTGCTGGCGATCGTGGTGCTGGCGCAGATCAGCCGCTGGTACGCAGCCCAGCACCGGATAGCGAAAGGAAAGCCAAAAGCGATAATAGCTAACCCGCTGCCGCGCAATAAAGTCGTGCTGGCCGTAAGCGTGTTACTGCTACTCATTTTCTCTAAATATTTTTATATGGCGAGCATCAGTAGCTACTACACCTTTTATCTGATGCAAAAATTCGGATTATCAATACAAAACGCGCAGCTCCATCTGTTTGCCTTCCTGTTTGCGGTGGCTGCCGGGACGGTAATCGGCGGGCCGGTGGGCGATAAAATCGGCAGAAAATATGTGATTTGGGGGTCTATTCTCGGCGTCGCGCCGTTTACCCTCGTTTTACCCTACGCCACGCTGTACTGGACGGGAATTTTAACCGTTATTATCGGCTTTATTCTCGCTTCGGCGTTTTCCGCCATTCTGGTTTATGCCCAGGAACTGCTGCCAGGACGTATCGGTATGGTTTCCGGCCTGTTTTTCGGGTTTGCCTTCGGGATGGGAGGCTTGGGCGCAGCGGTACTGGGGCTGATTGCCGACCATACCAGTATCTATTTAGTTTATAAAATCTGTGCTTTCCTGCCGCTTCTGGGGATACTAACCATATTCTTACCTGATAATCGACATAAAGCATGATTTTATGGCGGTTAAAGGTACGCTTTGACCGCCCGCACATCCCGATGCCATCACGCTTTGCCCATCCCATACTTACCACTTTTCCGTCCCGTGCTCTTTTTACCGTCAGATTCTATCTTTTTCCAAAACACAACCATTATTTATAAACATCCTGATTGAAATTGTCATAAACTATTACCCGGAGTTTTGGAGTCCAACAACCAAAGGAGACGGAATGCATCACGCCACCCCGCTTATCACCACCATTGTCGGCGGCCTTGTGCTCGCTTTTATTCTCGGCATGATTGCCAACAAATTGCGTATTTCTCCACTGGTGGGATATCTGTTAGCGGGCGTTCTGGCGGGACCCTTTACACCGGGTTTTGTTGCGGATACCAAACTGGCTCCTGAGCTGGCGGAGCTCGGCGTGATTCTATTGATGTTCGGCGTCGGGCTGCATTTTTCACTGAAGGATTTGATGGCGGTAAAGTCTATCGCCATTCCCGGCGCCGTCGCCCAGATAGCGGTGGCGACGCTGCTGGGTATGGCGCTTTCCGCCGTGTTGGGATGGTCATTAATGACCGGCATCGTCTTTGGGCTCTGTCTGTCTACCGCCAGTACCGTCGTCCTGCTGCGCGCGCTTGAGGAGCGACAACTCCTTGATAGCCAGCGCGGACAAATCGCCATCGGCTGGCTGATTGTCGAAGATCTGGTGATGGTGCTAACGCTGGTCTTGCTGCCCGCCGTCGCCGGCATGGTGGAAAAAGGCGATGTCGGCATAGCCTCGCTGGCGGTCGATATGGGGATGACCATTGGTAAAGTGGTGGCGTTTATCGCCATCATGATGCTGGTTGGACGCCGCCTGGTACCGTGGATTATGGCCCGCAGCGCCGCCACCGGTTCGCGCGAATTATTCACTCTTTCCGTACTGGCGCTGGCGTTAGGCATTGCGTTTGGCGCGGTAGAATTGTTTGACGTCTCTTTTGCGCTGGGCGCGTTCTTTGCCGGCATGGTGCTTAATGAGTCGGAACTGAGTCACCGGGCGGCGCACGATACGTTGCCGCTACGCGACGCATTTGCCGTCCTGTTTTTTGTTTCCGTCGGCATGCTGTTCGATCCGTTAATATTGATCCAACAACCGCTGGCGGTGCTGGCGACGCTTGCCATTATCGTCTTTGGTAAATCGATCGCCGCGTTTTTCCTGGTGCGTTTGTTCGGTCACTCGCCGCGAACCGCGCTGACCATTGCCGCCAGCCTGGCGCAAATCGGCGAGTTCGCCTTTATTCTCGCCGGACTCGGCATGGCGCTCAACCTGCTACCGCAAGCGGGTCAGAACCTGGTGCTGGCAGGCGCTATTTTGTCGATTATGCTTAATCCTGTGCTGTTTGCCCTGCTGGAGAAGTATCTGGCGAAAACTGAAACGCTGGAAGAGCAGACGCTGGAAGAGGCTATCGAAGAAGAGAAGCAAATTCCGGTGGATATTTGTAATCATGCCCTACTGGTGGGTTTTGGCCGCGTCGGCAGTCTGCTGGGGGAAAAATTACTGGCGGCGGGTATTCCGCTGGTGGTTATCGAAACGTCCCGTACCCGCGTGGATGAACTGCGCGAACGCGGGATTCGCGCCGTGCTGGGCAATGCCGCCAACGAAGAAATCATGAATCTGGCGCATCTGGACTGCGCCCGCTGGCTGCTATTGACCATCCCCAACGGTTACGAAGCCGGTGAGATCGTCGCCTCAGCGCGGGAAAAAAGCCCGGGTATTGAAATTATCGCCAGAGCGCATTACGACGATGAAGTCGATTACATTACTGAACGCGGGGCGAACCAGGTCGTGATGGGCGAGCGAGAGATTGCCCGGGCGATGCTGGAACTCCTTGAAACGCCGCCCGTGGGTGAAGTCGTCGCCAGTTGAGGGGTTGCCGGATGACACCAGGCGCCTTATCCGGCATGGAACGTCCCGGTTTACGTAGACCGCGCCACCAGGCAGTCAACGCCGGACGGCCCGATGCGCCCAGCGCCATCGGGCAAGACAGACTAGCGATCCCAGTACGACTCTTCCAGACTATCCTCACGCTCCGGTAGCCCACGCGTCAGACGCGGAGAGTGTTGGTTCAGTACCTGATAGCTGACACGGTTAGCATATTTACACACCTGCGCCAGCGACGAATAGGTCAGCCAGGTGAATTTGTGCTTACTGGAATTCGGTACGTTGCTACGATGGTAATTGTTCGCCGTAATATCATGCAACAGCGCCGCCAGCGCGCCATCGCCTGCGCCGTTGGTATTCATGATTTTTTCCGGCCCGCCCATATACGGCGCAATGTGCGAATAGACGCGTAGCGGATTAATACAATCTTTATGGCGCATCGCCCGGCTAAATTCATACTGGTTAAATTCAGCGATAGCCCCCGGCAGCAGCGGATGCTGGGTTTTACGTTTTGCTTCCTCTTCGGTGAAGCCTGCCATATATAACCCTATCGGCCCGGCGGTGCATAACACCAGGTCGACCCAGTCCAGCGCCTTATCCGCCGCCAGCAGCGGATCGTTTTCGCCGGTCAGCGCTTCCGCTTCTTCTTCATTCATTGCCAGAATCGAGACATTCTCTTTGAGAAACGCCTGCCACCACTGCGGGTTATCGGCAATCACAAATTTGGTGCCCAGCGTCATGACAACCGGCACGTTATGCTTTTTCGCGTATTCGATCGCTTTCATCGTCGCGTCAGGCATCGGTTCGCCAGGCTTACAGCGCACCAGATATGAGGTCAACACCAGCGCGGAGGCGCCAGCGATCACCGCTTCCGGAATACTTTCCGCCCGTAGCTGATTCATATGCCCGGGACTGATAGCGAAGGTGCGCTCGCCGGATTCGCCAATCAGCGTGAAACAGCGGCCAATCGGGCCATCTACAGCTTGCAGATAATTCAGGTCGGTACGGCTGGAAGTATTACACAGGTAGCGATAAGCGTAGCTGCCAATCTCAATGTTGCTGCACATCACGCCCAGTAACACCGAACGGTCATCCGCCAGTACCGAGTAGTTATGCATCGTATTGCCTATAGTACCGCCAGCAAACTGATGAGTGATCAGATTTTCCCGCGTCAGTTCCTGATACAGCTTCTCCGCCACCTCGTCTTCTATCACCAGAGAATGCCCGGCGCTTAATCCATAGCGTGTAATAAAATCGTCATCCACTTTCGCCTCAATATCCACCAACGTTTGGTCGATACCGACGACCCAGGAGGCGTTGGTTTCCTGTTCTGGCTGAATTTGTTGCAACAACGGGTCACGCGCATTGACGGGAAAATAGTGTTTGGATTTACGTTTACCGGGAAATTTCATGATTGTGCTTACGGATGAATAACGGAGCGCTGCATGGTAGCACATTCCTCCTAATACGCGCGACGGGTGACGGCGTTTCAATATCAGACGGCGAGATCGCAGTTTCTCCAGCCGCATTTTTTACAATGGTTCACTTTCACAAGGAGCGTTTTATGAAGCCGGAAAATAAAATTCCCGTACTCACCCGACTTTCAGACGAAATGAAAGCCGTCGTGAACTTCCAGCAACCAGGCCTTCCCCCCTGGCCTGCCGATGGCGATATTGAGACCCAACGTCAGTATTATCTTCTTGAGCGCCGTTTCTGGAATGCCGACGCGCCGCCCATGGCCACTCGCACCTGCGCCGTCCCTACGCCTTATGGCGATGTAATAACCCGGCTCTACTCGCCGCAGCCGACCAGTCAGGCCACCTTATACTATCTGCACGGCGGCGGATTTATCCTCGGTAATCTGGATACGCATGACCGGATAATGCGTCTGCTGGCGCGTTATACCTGCTGCACCGTTATCGGTATTGATTATTCGCTGTCGCCACAAGCGCGTTATCCGCAGGCCATTGAAGAAACCGTCGCGGTATGCCGCTACTTTTCTCAACATGCCGATAAATACTGGCTCAACGTGGAGAAGATCGGTTTCGCCGGAGATTCCGCAGGCGCCATGCTGGCGCTTGCCAGCGCGCTCTGGTTACGTGATAAGCAAATTCGCTGCGGTAACGTTATCGCTATTCTGTTGTGGTATGGGCTGTATGGGTTGCAGGATTCGGTAAGCCGGCGTCTGTTCGGCGGCGAGTGGGACGGCCTGACGCGTGAGGATCTGGACATGTACGAAAAGGCCTATCTGCGTAACGAAGAAGATCGGGAATCGCCCTGGTATTGTCTGTTTAATAACGATCTGACGCGTAACGTGCCGCCCTGTTTTATTGCCAGCGCGGAGTTTGATCCGCTCATTGATGACAGCCGTTTGCTGCACCAGACATTACAGGCGCACCGGCAGCCCTGCGAATACAAAATGTATCCCGGCACGCTGCACGCCTTCCTGCACTATTCACGGATGATGACAAGCGCCGACGATGCCTTGCAGGACGGCGCGCGCTTCTTTATGGCGAGAATTAAGACGCCGCGTTAACGGTACGGCGCCGTGAGTTTCAGCATCATATCAATATGTTCCGGCGTCGCGTTCAGCGCCGGAATGTACGCGTATTTTTTACCGCCCGCTTCAAGGAAAATCTCGCGGTTCTGTTCCGCTATCTCTTCCAGTGTCTCCAGACAATCCGCGGCAAATCCCGGACACATAACCTGAATATGGCCCGTTCCCTTTTCACCCAACATTTTTAGCGTTTCATCGGTGTACGGTGTCAGCCACGGTTCACGGCCAAAACGCGACTGGAATGTCATCATTACCTTTTCCGGCGGCAGCTCCAATGCGGAAACCAGCTCGCGCGTGGTATCGCGACAGCGCTGCGGGTAGTCATCGCCTTCATCCGCATAACGTTGTGGAATGCCGTGATAGGAGAGCAGAAGTAAATCCGGCTCGCCGTGTCTGGCGAACGACTCACGCGCGCTTTTCGCCAGCGCATCGATATAAGCGCCGTCATCCGCGTAATCGCGAATAAATGAGATACCGGGAATACGACGTTTACGCGCCAGTATCCGCCCCAGTTCGTCCCAGACTGCGCCCACCGTTGAGCAAGAGTACTGCGGGTACAACGGCAGCACGACGATATGGTCGACGTCGCTTGCTAACAGTTCATCGACAGCGCTTTCCAGCGAGGGCGAGCCGTAGCTCATCCCCAGCGCGACGGGCGTGTCTGGCAGCCGCGCGGCCAGCGCCTGTTGCTGTTCGCGGCTATATACCATGAGCGGCGAACCGCCATCCATCCAGATAGATTGATAGAGTTTCGCGACGCGCGGAGAACGCAACGGTAAAATAATGCCGCGCAGTAGCGGCCACCATAGCAGACGAGGAGTATCTACCACGCGTCTGTCGCTTAAAAATTGTTTAAGGTAGCGCTTTACCGCTTCGGGAGTTGGGGCATCTGGCGTGCCAAGGTTAGCCAGCAGGATACCGGTTTTCGTCTGACGCATTGCCGCCTCTTATCTATTCAAATTGTTGATAATTGTAGCGGAAAAGCGAAGAAGAAAAACTAATTGCTGTGAAAGGCACAAAGGGATGTTGCCTGATGGCGCGCAGCGTTAAGACCTGGGGTCTTGTAGGCAGGATAAGGCGTTTACGCCGCTATCCGGCACTCAATGCGCCGGATAGCGTCATACATTAACCGAGGATTTTTTCCAGGTCGGCACGCACGTCGGCAACGGCCTGCGTACCGTCAACTTTGGCGTATTTAGTGTTGCCCGCTTCCGCTTCTTTCTGGTAGTAGCCAATCAGCGGCGCGGTCATCTGATGATATTCCACCAGACGTTTGCGAACGGTCTCTTCCTGATCGTCTTTACGAGTCGTCAGATCTTCACCGGTGACGTCATCTTTGCCTTCTACTTTCGGCGGATTAAACTTAACGTGGTAAACGCGGCCAGATGCGGCGTGTACGCGACGACCAACAATACGGTCAACGATCAGTTCGTCCGGTACGTCAAATTCCAGCACGTAATCCACCACAATACCCGCTTCTTTCATCGCGTCAGCCTGCGGGATCGTGCGCGGAAAACCGTCCAGCAGAAAGCCGTTACGGCAGTCTTCCTGGGCGATGCGCTCTTTAACCAGCGCGATCACCAGTTCATCGGTCACCAGTTTACCGGCGTCCATGATATCTTTCGCCTGTTTGCCCAGCTCGGAGCCTGATTTCACTGCGGCGCGCAGCATATCGCCGGTGGAGATTTGCGGAATACCATATTTCTCCATGATGAACTGAGCCTGAGTTCCTTTACCCGCGCCCGGAGCGCCAAGCAGAATAATACGCATTACGAAAATCCCCTCAAAGGTTGTCGATATTTTTAAAAAAGCGCTAAACGATACCACCATCACGCATTTCGCTCAAGGAAGCAGCCCCGGGCTGAAACGGTTAACGATGGGAAAATTGAAAATAAGGCGGGAAAATGCCGGATGGCAGTGTAAACACCTTATCCGGCCTGAGATCGACGAGATGTTGTAGGCCGGATAAGCGTTAGCGCCATCCGGCATCACATAACCGCTATCAGGATACCAGCAGTTGGTTCATACGGCGGATAAACTGGTTCGGATCTTCCAGCGTGCCGCGTTCGGCAAACAGCGCCTGATCCAGCAGCAGCTCGACCCACTCTTTAAACTGCGCTTCATCCTGGGTATCGGCAGTGCGTTTGACCAGCACATGATCCGGGTTGAGCTCAAAGATATATTTCACTTCCGGTACGGACTGACCGGCCGCGGCGAACAGTTTCGCCATCTGGGTGCTCATTTCATCCGCATCGGTGGTGACAATCGCCGGCGTATCGGTTAAACGGTGCGTCAGACGCACGTCTTTCACGCGATCGCCCAGCAGGGTTTTGACACGCTCCACAAACGGCTCAAGCGCCTTTTCCGCTTCTTTCGCGTTTTCGTCTACTTCATCCGCCAGTTTTTCGATGGACTCATCGGCTTTGGCGACAGACTGGAACGCTTTACCGTCAAACTCGGTCAGGTAGTTCATCATCCACTCGTCGATGCGATCGGAGAGCAGCAGCACTTCGATGCCTTTCTTACGCAGCAGTTCCAGATGCGGGCTGTTTTTCGCCGCCGCATAGCTGTCTGCGGTGATGTAGTAGATTTTTTCCTGCCCTTCTTTCATCCGGGAGACGTAATCTTCCAGCGACACGGTCTGTGCGGAAGAGTCGGTATAGGTGGAGGCAAAGCGCAACAGTTTGGCGATCGCTTCCTGGTTGGCGTGATCTTCCGCCGGGCCTTCTTTCAGCACCAGACCGAACTGTTTCCAGAAGGTTTGGTATTTTTCCGCGTCGTCTTTCGCCAGTTTTTCCAGCATTTGCAGAACGCGTTTGGTCAGGGCGCTGCGCAGATTACGCGTCACCGTGCTGTCCTGCAGGATTTCACGGGAGACGTTCAACGGCAGGTCGTTAGAATCAATCAGGCCGCGCACGAAACGCAGATAGTTCGGCATGAACTGCTCGGCATCGTCCATAATGAACACACGCTGTACGTATAGCTTCAGGCCATGTTTGTGATCGCGGTTCCACAGATCCCACGGCGCCTGCGACGGGATATACAGCAGGCTGGTGTATTCCTGCTTGCCTTCCACGCGGTTGTGGCTCCAGGTCAGCGGATCGGTAAAATCATGCGCGATATGCTTGTAAAACTCGTTGTACTCGTCGTCTTTAATTTCCGACTTGTTGCGGGTCCACAGCGCCTGGGCCTTGTTGATTTTCTCCCAGGAGATCACGGTTTCGCCGTCTTTTTCTTCCCGTTTTTCAATCTCTACCGGCAGGGCGATGTGATCGGAATATTTGCTGATAATCGAGCGTACGCGCCAGTCATCGAGGAATTCATCTTCGCCTTCACGCAGGTGTAAGGTGATTTCCGTACCGCGGTCATCTTTGGTGATATCGGCAACGGTGTATTCGCCTTCGCCAGCCGATTCCCAGAACACGCCATTTTCCGGCTTGTCACCTGCCGCACGGGTACGCACAGTCACTTTATCGGCAACAATAAACGCGGAGTAGAAGCCTACGCCAAACTGACCGATGAGCTGGCTATCTTTCGCCTGATCGGACCCCATTGATTCGAGGAAAGATTTGGTGCCGGACTTGGCAATGGTGCCTAAGTGGTCAATCACCTCATCACGATTCATCCCCACGCCGTTATCGGCAATGGTCAACGTACGCTTATCTTTATCGAAAGAGACGCGCACACGCAGTTCGCCATCGCCCTCATACAGGTCCGGGTTTGACAGAGCGCGGAAACGCAGCTTATCCGC
Organism: Salmonella enterica subsp. diarizonae; assembly: GCF_008692785.1. GTDB lineage: Bacteria > Pseudomonadota > Gammaproteobacteria > Enterobacterales > Enterobacteriaceae > Salmonella > Salmonella diarizonae. Next base: position 220,469 of record NZ_VXJV01000005.1, on the reverse strand, counting down.
CGCATCTGAGGCGTTAGAGATGAGTTCACGCAGGAAGATTTCTTTATTGGAATAAAGAGAATGGATCATCAGGTGCAGAAGCTGTTTAACTTCTGACTGAAAACCACGCGTTTCTTGTCCTTTCATGTGGATAGACCTCAACAATGCCATTTTTAATGGTAAAAATACGTTGAGGGTGAGATGGGGACAAGCGGGTGTGATTTCAAGCGGAGGCCGCGAATGCCGCCTCCGTTTGTTCAGAAAATAATCTTATGGCGTCCCGCCAAAGAGTGGGACAGCGTCGTACCGTCGACCATCTCCAGTTCGCCACCAACCGGCACGCCGTGGGCGATACGGCTAGCCTCGACGCCATACTCCGCGCACAGCTCGGCAATATAGTTCGCGGTAGCCTCCCCTTCAACCGTCGGGTTGGTCGCGAGGATCAGCTCGCTGATTTTTTCTGACGCCAGTCGCTGTTCCAGACGATCGAGACCGATATCATCCGGCCCGATGCCGTCCAGCGGTGACAGGTGGCCCATCAGTACAAAATACCGTCCGGAAAATTGCCCGGTCTGCTCAATGGCGTAGATATCCGCAGGACTCTCCACCACGCAAATCTGGCCGTTTTCCTGACGCCGCGGGTTCGAACAGATATTACAGATATCCTGCTCGGTAAAGGTGCGGCAATCGGCGCAGTGGCCGATTTCCGACATCGCCCGGGTCAGCGCCTGCGCCAGGCGCATTCCGCCACTGCGATCGCGCTGCAACAGGGTAAACGCCATCCGCTGCGCCGACTTAGGGCCGACGCCCGGCAGGCAGCGCAACGCTTCCATAAGCTGAGTTAACAGCGGACTGGTTTGCATCAGAATGGCATCTTAAAGCCTGGCGGCAGTTGCATACCGGAAGAGACGGAAGCCATCTTCTCTTTCTGCGTCTCTTCAATGCGGCGCGCCGCATCGTTGAAGGCCGCAGCGACCAGATCTTCCAGCATCTCTTTGTCATCTTCCAGCAGGCTTGGGTCAATTTCCACGCGGCGGCAGTTATGCGCGCCGTTGATGGTAACCTTCACCAGACCCGCGCCGGATTCGCCGGTTACTTCTAGCTGCGCAATCTCTTCCTGCATTTTCTGCATTTTTTCCTGCATCTGCTGGGCCTGTTTCATCAGATTGCCCAGACCGCCTTTTCCAAACATAAGCTCTCTCTCTTGATGGTTCACAATCGCAAGCCAGGCTTACGATCAAATGGGGCGGATACTCTCTTCATCCAGCTCTGCGTCGAAGAATCGGCGTAGCGTCTGAATGTTATTATCCGCGATAATTGACTCACGCGCCTGCGCGAGTTTCTCTTCATAAATGGCCTGACGCCATTCCAGCGGCGTACGCACTGCGGGATTATCATCTTCAACGATGGTCAGTTCAACCGTCGTTCCTGTCAGATCGCTTAGCGCTTGCGCCAGCTTTTGCTGCGCGCCGCTGGAGTTGAGATGCCGCTGCGTCGAACGCAGATGCAGACAAACCGCGTTGCCGCTTTGCTCCTTCCAGGCATTGAGCGCCACCTGCTCCACCAGCTTAGGCAGAGAAAGCTGGCTAACCTGCGCTGCCCACGGATCGCGCTCAATAGCTTCCGCCGCCAGTTTAGCCGCCAGCTCCGGCGTTTTTTCATGCTCCAGAGCTTTCTTAAGCGCTTTTGGCGTAGCCACCACTTCTTTGGTTTGCACTACCGGCGTGGTGGCCTTCCAGCGATAAGCCTCTTTCTTTACTGACGCCGTTTCCAGCGCAGACACCGCTGGGCGCGCCTGTACGCGCTCTGAAACCGAGGCCAGCCGCTCCAGCGCAGAGTTATTCACCGGCCGCGCGCGGGATGCGGCTGCCGGTTCACTCTTTTTTGTTTTGGTTACTCCCTGCGCGCGCTGTAGCTGATTACGCGCCGCCAGCACCTGACTGGTGGAAGCTGGCAGCGGCGCTGGCGATGTCTGCGACGCGGGCGCCGACTGCTGCGGCACCTGCGTCGGCGTCATTACCGCCGTTGGGGCGACGGGCGCAAAAGACTGCCGCGGCGTTTCAGGCTCCGGCAAGGGCATACGCGGGTGAAACGCCAGCGCACGCAGTAACGTCATTTCAACGCCCATCCGCCGGTCCGGCGCCCAGGGCAATTCTTTGCGGCCAATCAACAACGTCTGATAATAGAGCTGGAGATCGCCGGGAGGCACCGTCCGGGCAAGTTCGCGCATCCGTTGCTCAATAGCCGCCATATCGCTGCCTAACGCGGCAGGCGAAAGTTGCACCATCGCAATACGGTGCAGCAGGCTAAGCATTTCGACCAGCAGCGCTTCCCATTCAATACCGCGTGCCGCCGCCTCGTTGATAAGCGACATGACGCGTTCGCCGTTAGCGTCAACCACCGCCTCGACTAATGACAATGCCTGGTCGTCGTCCAGCGTACCGAGCATGGCGCTTACCGCCTGCGTCGAGACCTGTCCATCGCCGCTGGCGATCGCCTGGTCAGTCAGACTTAATGCATCGCGCAGGCTGCCGTCAGCCGCGCGTGATAATAACTGCAACGCGCGGGGTTCGTGAGCGATATGTTCCTCATTGAGAATATGCTCAAGCTGATGACGAATCTGTTCAACATCCAGCGCTTTGAGATGAAACTGTAGGCAGCGCGACAAAATGGTCACCGGTAGCTTCTGCGGATCGGTGGTCGCCAGTAAAAATTTCACATGCGCTGGCGGCTCTTCAAGCGTTTTAAGGAGCGCATTAAAGCTGTGGCGCGACAGCATGTGGACTTCGTCTATCAGATAGACCTTAAAGCGACCGCGCGCAGGCGCGTACTGGACGTTATCCAGCAGGTCGCGGGTGTCTTCGACTTTGGTACGCGATGCGGCGTCAATCTCAATGAGATCGACAAAACGCCCCTGCTCAATTTCCCGGCAGTTATCGCAAACGCCGCACGGCGTCGCGGTGATGCCGGTTTCACAGTTCAGCCCCTTCGCCAGCAGTCGGGCGATAGAGGTTTTACCGACGCCGCGCGTGCCGGAAAAAAGATATGCGTGATGAATGCGCCCTAACGACAAGCCGTTCGCCAGTGCGGTCAGCACATGTTCCTGGCCGACGACGTCAGCAAAGGTTTGTGGGCGCCATTTTCGGGCTAAGACCTGATAACTCATTGGCAGGCTCTGAAACGCTGGAAGGTGGATTCATAGGAGGGTAATGCTAACACAACCTCGCCGATACAGCGAGGTTGTCTCTCTGGCTAAAATAGCAGTGCGGATAGTCTGAATTAATGCCCTGGAAACGGCACCAGGCTATAACAGGTAATCCCCTGCTTTTCCAGACGCTACTCACCGCCCAGATCGAACAAATTGATGATGAACGCCGCATCGGTGACTTTCCCGCCCAGACGACGGATCAGCTTCACGGTCGCCTCAATGGTGCCACCTGTCGCCAACAGATCGTCCACGACCAGCACGTTGTCGCCAGGTTTAATCGCGTCGACATGGATTTCCAGCTGATCGGTGCCATACTCCAGTTCATAGGTCTCGGCAATAGTTTCACGCGGTAATTTGCGCGGTTTACGTACCGGAACAAAACCAACGCCCAGCCCAAGCGCAACCGGCGCGCCAAACAGGAAGCCACGCGCTTCGGTGCCGACCACTTTGGTAATACCCGCATTTTTATAACGCTCAACCAACAGGTCAATACTGAGCGCGTAGGCTTTCGGGTCTTCCAGTAAGCTGGTGACATCACGGAAAAGAATGCCCGGTTTCGGGTAATCCTGAATGCTTTTGATGCTGTTTTTGAGAAACTCAAGCTGCTGTGCAGTCGCGGTCATGGATATATGCCTGCTAAGTACGGTGTTACTCACGGCGCAATACTTTTCGGTCAGGAGTAACGCTCGGTTACTCTTTGACCGCCTGCGCCTGTGCTCGAAAACGGTCGAATTTACTGGCTGTGAACGACAATTGCAACAGCGATTCGTGTGCTTCAGCGCTTTTGTTGCTTTTCATCAATCACCGGTATCCGCCACATAAAAATCAGCAGGCAGGTCAAAATAACCAACAGCAGCACCCGCACCCACATCATATTCACCAGCCACAGCGAAATACCAAAGGTCAGCAATATCAGCGCGATCGCTCGCGGTTTTGCTCCCGGCGGCATGGCTCGATAGCGTTGCCAGTGGCGCAGATAACCGCCAAACCATGAGCGGTATAACAGCCAGGCATGGAAACGCGGCGACGAGCGGGCGAAACACCAGGCCGCCAGTAAAATGAACGGCGTAGTCGGCAACAGGGGCAAAACCACGCCCAATGTCCCTAATACTACCGCCAGCCAGCCAATGATGATTAAAATAGTACGTTGCATAATGCGAATCGTTATCAAACAGAAGGCTACTGTAGCACAGCCTGTCTTATTTTCATCGGGGTGTTGAATTGAAAACCGCTATGCTGTTACAGACGCTGGAAGAGAGGCTGGCGACGCTACGCCAACGCTGCGCGCCGCTGGCGCAACATGCGACGTTAAGCGCGCGCTTTGACCGGCATCTTTTCCGTACCCGCAGTACTCTGTTGCAGGGATATCTGGAAGAGGCAGACGCCAATCTCGCCGCGCTGCGTCAGGCGGTAAAACATGAGCAACTGCCGCAAGTCGCCTGGCTGGCGGAACATCTGGCTTCGCAACTAGAGGCGATATCGCGTGAAACCGCCGCCTGGTCGCTGCGCCAGTGGGATACCGCCGCGCCAGGACTTGGCCGTTGGCAGCGCAGACGAATACAGCATCAGGAGTTTGAACGTCGACTCCTGGCGATGACACAGGAGCGCAAAATTCGTCTGGCGCAGGCGACCCGCCTTGTCGAACAACAAACGCTGCAAAAGGAAGTCGAGATCTATGAAGAACGACTGGCGCGCTGTCGACATGCGCTGGAAAAAATAGAAAACGTACTGGCGCGTTTAACCCGTTAATCCAGGAGAAAGTATGTCGCTTGAAAATGCCCCTGATGAAGTCAAACTGGCCGTGGATTTAATTGTTCTACTTGAAGAGAATCGCTTACCGGCACGAACGGTGCTACGCGCGCTGGAAATTGTTAGGCGTGATTATGAAAACAAGTTAAAAAGTACGGAAGACGACTCGCAAACAGAGTAATTGCCCCCTGGTTTGTCCTCGTTGTCGCTGACAGAGTGGTCGCCACAGTCAGGCAACAAGGGACGGGTCATGGAACGTCTACCCACCACGCCGCACGATGCGGTATTTCGACAGATGCTGATGCAAAAAGAGGTCGCCCGCGACTTTCTGGCTATCCACTTGCCAGAAGCCTTTCTTGAAATCTGCGATCTGGATTCACTGAAGCTGGAGTCGGGGAGTTTTGTTGAAGGCAATTTACACAGCCGCTATTCAGATATTCTCTACTCTCTGCATATCCAACACGGCCCCGGGTATGTTTACGCGCTCATTGAACATCAGAGCAAATCAGACCGGCTGATGGCTTTTCGCCTGATGCGTTACGCCATTGCCGCAATGCAGCGTCATCTGGATGCCGGTCATGATACCTTGCCGCTGGTGGTGCCAATCCTCTTTTATCACGGTCCGGAAAGCCCGTGGCCCTATAGCCTTAACTGGCATAATATGTTTGTGAAACCGGATATGGCGAAGGCCTTATACCCAAAATAATTCGAGTTGCTTAAAGGCGGCAAGGGAGTGAGTCCCCAGGAGCATAGATAACTATGTGACTGGGGTGAGCGAGCGTAGCCAACACATAAGCAACTTGAAGTATGAAGGGTATATACAGTCATGAATTTGCGCTGGTCGACCTGACGATAATGCCGGATAATCAGCTTTTGCAGCATCGGCGGATAGCGATGTTAGCGCTCCTGCAAAAACATATTCGTCAACGCGATTTAAGCGAACTGCTCGACCCCCTTATCACGCTTTTAACGCAGGACCATTTAACGGACACGCAGCTCAGTGTGCTGGTCAACTATATGTTGAAAGCAGGAAACGCCGCAGAACCCGGGGCGCTGATTCGTCAACTGGCGCAGGGCGCGCCGCAGTATAAGGAGCAACTGATGACAATAGCGGAATGGCTGGAAGAAAAAGGCCGCACGGAAGGGTTGCAAAAGGGCCTGCAAAAAGGGCTTGAGCAAGGGTTAGCACAAGGCCGTGAGGCCGAAGCGCGCGCTATTGCCCGCAAAATGCTTGCCAACGGGCTGGAACCCGGACTCATCGCTAGCGTCACCGGCATTACGCCGGAAGAGCTTTCTACGCTTTCGCATTAGCGGTGCCGCGCGCACTAATAAAGCGCGCGGCCCACCGCCTTTTAGCTTGCCGCCGACGCCAGATCGCCGCCGTTGAGATCGCGCTTCACTTCCGTGACTTCATCGCCCTTCGCGTTGTGCAGATGCACCTCAAGCTGGTTAAAGGCGATATCGATATCATTTTCTCGGCACAGTCGATCGATCGCGCGGTTCAGTTCATCCACCGTATGGCTACGATCGCGCAATTCACGCACATACAGACGCAGTTCATGATCTAGCGTACTGGCGCCAAAGGTGGTGAAGAATACGGCAGGTTCCGGATCGTGCATCACCTTCGGATGTTCCATCGCCGCCTGTAGCAGGACTTTTTTCACTTTCTCCAGATCCGAACCATAGGCCACGCCAAGCCGGATCACCAAACGGGTCGTGGTATCGGACAGGGACCAGTTAATCAGCCGCTCCGTCACGAACGCTTTGTTCGGAATGATCACCTCTTTACGATCAAAATCGGTAATAGTGGTGGCGCGAATACGAATCTTACTGACCGTGCCGGAGTAGGTGCCGATCGTTACCGTATCGCCAATGCGTACCGGACGTTCGAAGAGGATGATTAAACCCGAGACAAAGTTACCGAAGATCTCCTGTAGCCCAAAGCCGAGACCCACCGACAACGCCGCCGCCAGCCACTGGAGTTTATCCCATGAGACGCCAAGCGATCCGAATACCGTCATCGCGCCAACAGCAATAATGATGTAGTTAAGGATCGTGGTGATCGCATACGAGGCGCCCTGGCGCATATTCAGGCGTGAAAGCACCAGCACTTCCAGCAGACCGGGTAAGTTGCGGATGAGCGCCCAGGCCACCATCGCGGCGATAATGGCGAATAACAAGCTGCCCATCGTTACGCTTTTCACCACCGCAGCGCCAGCTTCGGAGCCGTTGTAGTGCCACAGCGTGATGCTATCAAGATAGCTGAATACAGTGATCAGATCGGACCAAATCGCCCAGAACATAACGCCGAACAGGGCAATCATCAGCAGCATCGTGATACGTAACGTTTGCTGGTTAATTTGCTCCAGCGCGATGGTGGGTTCTTCCTGTGGCTCCGCACCTTCCGCTCCCTCTTTAACCAGGTTTTGACGGCGAGCCAGTGCGCGGCGCCAGGCAATCCGGCGCGCCGCTACGCTTAATCCACGCAGCACCGTTTGATAAAGCAGGTTCCAGATAATGACCAGATAGACGGTTTCAATCCAGCGCCCCGCCAGGCGCAGCGTGGTATAGAAATAGCCAGTCGCCGTTAATACCATTAACGCTACCGGAATGATGGAAAGAATCGTCACGGTCACCAGTCGAATGCCGTGAGATTCTTTATCGCGCCAGCTTTCCCGGCACAGTGGCCACACCAGCAACGTTATCAACAACAGGTTGAGAAAAATAACTGCCTGCCCCAGCACGTCATCCATCAGGTTCAGCGGCGACAGTTCCGCCACCACAGACCAAAAATGCAGCGGCAGCAATGCGAGGCTAATGCGTACAATCTGGCGACGCCAGTGGCTGGTCAACTGCGTCGGCATACCAAAATGGCGTATCGCCACGCCCTCTTTTTCCAGAACCTTCCAGCACAGCCCAAATACCAGCCAGAACAGCGCGAGCTTCTTGCTAAAGGCCCAGAGCAGATCGCTGATATTTAACTGCATGGTCAACAGGATCAGTCCAAGCGCGAGGATAATCAGGCACACCGGCAGCGCGCGGATCAGATCGATCAAAATAGCTTTCGGCGTGTTGAGTTGACTATCGTTACGCAACGACCCCACGGCGGCGGCCAGCTTCTGTTGATACGCTTTTAACCATTTCAGGCGCCAGCGAATTAAACCGGCGATAAGCAAGAGCGGCAATCCGGCCAAAAAAGCAATAAATACCGCGGGCCAGGCTTTTTGCCAGTTCACCGTGACTTTCATGGCGCTGAACTGATCTTTTAACGTTTGGGGGAATGCTTTAAGCCAGTCCCAGTCCATGGGGCGGTTACTGTTCACCCAAAAAATCTGCTGCGTCAGAATGGCTTTCAGATTTTTCGAGACGCTCATTAACTGCTGCTGATTAATCTGCAGGTTAATTGCCATCATCAGCTGGTTACCCAACTGTTTATTTAGCTGATCCAACAGCTCACGGCGCATCTCCACTACCTGAAGCAACGCATCGTGAACTTCATCATTCACCTCACTGGTATGCCCCTCTTCCAGCTTGTCGACAAAAGCATCGCTTTGGAATAAGGCATCACGCTGCTGGTTGACTTCAAACTGTTCCAGGCGCAAATCCGCAATGCGGTTGGTCATGTCTTCGAGTTCATCGGCAGAGGGCAGGGTTTGCTGCTGCTGGTAAAGAATACGCGACAGCAACAGGCTGCCTTTTAAGACGGCAATCTGTTCTTTGATATTTCTTTCCGACTGCAGCGCGCGATCGAGCCAGTTTTTCACTTTAATATTTTGCTGCATCAACATATTGCCATTTTCGGTCGCGACAATCAGACGCTGGCTTAGTTGATGGTTAATATCCAGCGCCTGCTTTACCAGCGGGTTTTCCTGGATACGCGCCGTTTCGTCCGGCGAAATGGCCTCCTGGGCCGTTTTTTCCGTTAGCGTAAGTCGTTTACTGTTGACCGCCTCTTGTAAAAGTTGAAGCTGATGCTCAAGGCGATTACTGTTGGCCGTCACGTAATCCCGCTGTTTTTGCAAGGTATCCTGCAAAACAGTATTCCCTTCGAGACTCTTACGTTGCTGGTCGATCTGCGCGTTAAGCAGCGCCTGCTGCGCCTGTAATAACACCTGTTGGCTGGGGCGCAGCGCAGCCTCGCCGACGTTATTGCCGTCCAGACGGTTACGGATTTGCTGCATTTGCTGTGAGGCGGTATACATGGCGTTTTGTACGCGCTCCGGCTGGGTCTGTAGCGAAACCAACTGGCTGTTATAAGCGGCAAGATCGTTTTGCGAATTTTGCAAATCATCCAGTACCTGCGCCACGCGCAGTTCAAGCTGGCGTAGCGAAAGCGTACTCAGCATTTTTCGCGTTTCATCATCATTATCGACATCGCTCAGCGCATTCAACGCGTCCGTCGCCTGACGCATTTTTTCAGGCGCCCGCGCCACCTTCTGCCGCAGTTGTACGGTCTCATCTTTTATCCGCTCGATTTTCTCCAGCGTGGCTAGCGTATCAATAAGATCTTGCTGGACGAGCTTATCCTGGGCGGAGAGATCTTTTTGCTTATTCAGCGTATCCAACTGGTTTTGCACATCCGCCTTTGACGGCAGGTCGCCATTCGTTTGCCCCCGTGCAAACGCCAGAGACTGACAGGACAGCAGGATAATAAGGAAGCTAATTGTAATAAAAACAAAATGCTGTGAACGTTTATAAAGCTTCAACATAGTCATGAGAATGAAGTGTCTGAACCGGCAAGCAGAGCGGAAATAATTAAGCCGCAAGAGTATCACGCCTGTAACAAACAGAATAGCGAGACAGAAAACGTCCAGGAGTTTTCCTGGAATAGTATCAGGGGGTGTCGTTGACCGTCGACGCTCGCAGGGTCGGACACAGTTGATACATCTCCAGCAGGATGGTGACGTAGGCGCGAGCTTCTTTTTTTAAATCAAATGATTGCGGGGCAAATAACCAGTTTTCCATAATCCCTGAAATAAAGCTGCGCATCAGTATCGCCGCACGACGGGTCAACAGATTTTCAGGCAACATTTTAGCATTAATACAATGTGTTAACGTTTGTTCTATCCGATCGTAACTTTCCAGACAAAGGCTACGTTGCGCCTGTTGAACCACAACCATTTCTCCGACAAACTCACATTTATGGAATATAATCTCCATCAATAAGCGGCGTCGTTCTTCTGTTACAGTAGCTTCAAGAACATGAACTAAAATTTCTCTTAATACAGATAGTGGATCGTCGGGGAATTTTGCCTGATACTCAATCTCAAGCTCACCAATATTGGATTCTGATAGCTCCCAGATCTCACTGAATAAATCCGACTTATTTTTGAAATGCCAATAGATTGCGCCGCGCGTCACACCAGCAGCGTTCGCAATCTCCGCCAGCGAGGTCGCCGATACGCCTTGCTGCGAGAACAAGCGCAGGGCCACATCCAGGATGTGTTGTCGTGTTTCCAGCGCTTGTTGTTTGGTTTTTCGTGCCATATGTCGGTGAATTTACAGGCGTTAGATTTACATACATTTATGGATGTATGTACCATAGCACGACGATAATATAAACGCAGCAATGGGTTTAAGGACCTTTGACCATTGACCAATTTGAAATCGGACACTCGAGGTTTACATATGAACAAAAACAGAGGGTTAACGCCTCTGGCGGTCGTTCTGATGCTCTCAGGCAGCTTAGCGCTAACAGGATGTGACGACAAACAGGACCAGCAAGGCGGCCAGCAGATGCCAGAAGTTGGGGTTGTCACGCTAAAAACGGAACCACTGCAGATCACAACTGAACTTCCGGGTCGTACCGTTGCTTACCGTATCGCCGAAGTTCGTCCACAGGTAAGCGGCATTATCCTGAAGCGTAATTTCGTTGAAGGAAGTGATATCGAAGCGGGAGTCTCTCTCTATCAGATTGATCCTGCGACCTATCAGGCGACTTACGACAGCGCCAAGGGCGATTTGGCAAAAGCACAGGCCGCCGCGAATATCGCTGAACTGACGGTGAAGCGTTATCAAAAACTGCTGGGTACGCAGTACATCAGTAAGCAGGAATACGATCAGGCGCTGGCCGACGCGCAACAAGCGACTGCCGCCGTTGTCGCAGCAAAAGCCGCCGTTGAAACCGCACGTATCAACCTGGCATATACCAAAGTTACCTCACCGATTAGCGGCCGTATTGGTAAGTCGTCCGTAACGGAAGGGGCGCTGGTACAGAACGGTCAGGCGTCGGCGCTGGCGACAGTGCAGCAGCTAGACCCTATCTATGTGGATGTGACCCAGTCCAGCAATGACTTCCTGCGCCTGAAACAGGAGCTGGCAAATGGTTCGCTGAAACAGGAAAACGGCAAAGCGAAGGTGGACCTGGTGACCAGCGACGGTATCAAATTCCCACAGTCCGGTACACTTGAATTCTCCGACGTTACCGTTGACCAAACCACCGGATCTATTACTTTGCGCGCCATCTTCCCTAACCCGGATCACACCTTATTGCCAGGAATGTTCGTTCGCGCACGTCTGCAGGAAGGGACAAAACCGACGGCATTACTGGTTCCACAACAGGGCGTTACCCGTACTCCACGCGGCGATGCCACGGTGCTGGTGGTTGGCGCCGATAACAAAGTCGAAACCCGCCAAATCGTCGCAAACCAGGCGATCGGCGATAAGTGGCTGGTGACTGACGGGTTGAAAGCGGGCGACCGCGTAGTCGTCAGCGGGCTGCAAAAAGTACGTCCTGGCGCACAGGTTAAAGTGCAGGAAATTACCGCGGATAACAAACAGCAAGCCGCAAGCGGTGATCAACCTGCTCAGCCCAGGTCTTAACTTAAACAGGAGCCGTTAAGACATGCCTAATTTCTTTATCGATCGCCCTATATTTGCGTGGGTGATCGCCATCATCATCATGTTGGCAGGGGGGCTCGCGATCCTCAAATTGCCGGTAGCGCAATATCCAACGATTGCGCCGCCAGCAGTGACGATCTCCGCGACCTATCCTGGCGCTGATGCGAAAACGGTACAGGATACCGTCACGCAGGTTATCGAACAGAATATGAACGGTATCGATAACCTGATGTATATGTCCTCAAACAGTGACTCCACGGGGACCGTGCAGATCACGCTGACCTTTGAATCCGGCACCGATGCGGACATCGCGCAGGTTCAGGTTCAGAACAAACTGCAACTGGCAATGCCGTTACTTCCGCAGGAAGTACAGCAACAGGGCGTGAGCGTTGAGAAATCCTCAAGTAGCTTCCTGATGGTAGTGGGCGTCATTAACACTGACGGCACCATGACCCAGGAGGATATTTCGGATTATGTTGCCGCCAATATGAAAGATCCGATCAGCCGTACTTCTGGGGTGGGCGACGTTCAGCTATTTGGTTCGCAGTACGCGATGCGTATCTGGATGAATCCGACAGAGCTGACCAAATACCAACTAACGCCAGTCGACGTGATTAACGCTATCAAAGCGCAGAACGCCCAGGTCGCAGCAGGTCAGCTCGGTGGTACGCCGCCAGTAAAAGGCCAGCAGCTTAACGCATCGATTATTGCCCAAACGCGTCTGACCTCGACGGATGAGTTTGGCAAAATCCTGCTGAAGGTGAATCAGGATGGCTCCCAGGTTCGTCTGCGGGATGTAGCGAAAATTGAGCTTGGCGGCGAAAACTACGACATCATCGCGAAATTTAACGGTCAGCCGGCTTCAGGTCTTGGCATCAAACTGGCTACCGGCGCCAACGCGCTGGATACCGCTACCGCTATTCGCGCCGAACTGAAAAAAATGGAACCGTTCTTCCCGCCTGGTATGAAAATCGTCTATCCGTATGACACCACGCCATTCGTGAAAATCTCTATTCATGAAGTGGTAAAAACGCTGGTCGAAGCGATTATCCTCGTGTTCCTGGTCATGTACCTGTTCCTGCAGAACTTCCGTGCGACGTTGATTCCGACCATTGCGGTTCCGGTAGTGTTGTTGGGAACCTTTGCCGTGCTTGCGGCCTTCGGTTTCTCGATAAACACTCTGACGATGTTCGGGATGGTGCTCGCCATCGGCTTGCTGGTGGATGACGCCATCGTGGTGGTCGAGAACGTTGAACGTGTTATGACGGAAGAAGGCCTTCCGCCGAAGGAAGCAACGCGCAAATCAATGGGGCAGATTCAGGGCGCACTGGTGGGTATCGCGATGGTACTGTCGGCGGTATTTATTCCGATGGCCTTCTTTGGCGGCTCAACCGGAGCGATTTATCGGCAGTTCTCTATCACCATCGTATCGGCGATGGCGCTGTCAGTGCTGGTTGCGCTGATCCTGACGCCTGCGCTGTGCGCCACGATGCTCAAACCCGTCGCCAAAGGCGATCACGGCGAAGAGAAAAAAGGCTTTTTCGGCTGGTTTAACCGCCTGTTCGATAAGAGCACGCATCACTACACCGATAGCGTAGGCAATATTCTGCGCAGCACCGGTCGTTATCTGCTTCTCTATCTCATTATCGTCGTCGGTATGGCTTATCTGTTCGTTCGTCTGCCAAGTTCTTTCTTGCCGGATGAAGACCAGGGCGTATTTCTGACAATGGTTCAGCTCCCTGCTGGCGCGACGCAAGGACGCACGCAAAAAGTGCTGGATGAGGTCACGGATTACTACCTGAACAAAGAGAAAGCCAACGTTGAGTCAGTATTCGCCGTCAACGGCTTCGGTTTTGCAGGACGCGGTCAAAATACCGGTATTGCGTTCGTATCGTTAAAAGACTGGGCCGATCGTCCAGGTGATGAAAACAAGGTTGAAGCGATTACCCAACGGGCAACCGCAGCGTTTTCACAAATTAAAGATGCGATGGTTTTCGCCTTTAACCTGCCAGCGATTGTTGAACTGGGCACCGCAACCGGGTTTGACTTCGAGTTGATTGACCAGGCAGGCCTCGGCCATGAAAAACTCACCCAGGCGCGTAATCAGTTGTTCGGCGAAGTGGCGAAATATCCTGATCTGCTGGTAGGTGTTCGACCTAACGGCCTGGAAGATACGCCGCAGTTCAAAATCGATATCGACCAGGAAAAAGCTCAGGCGCTGGGCGTGTCCATTAGCGACATTAATACCACGTTGGGCGCAGCATGGGGTGGCAGCTATGTAAACGACTTTATCGATCGCGGTCGTGTGAAAAAAGTTTACGTGATGTCCGAAGCGAAATACCGCATGTTGCCTGATGATATTAATGACTGGTACGTCCGTGGTAGCGATGGTCAGATGGTGCCGTTCTCCGCATTCTCCTCTTCCCGCTGGGAATATGGTTCGCCGCGTCTGGAACGCTATAACGGTCTGCCTTCGATGGAAATTCTGGGTCAGGCGGCGCCAGGTAAGAGTACCGGTGAAGCGATGGCGATGATGGAAGAACTGGCCAGCAAGCTGCCATCCGGCATCGGGTATGACTGGACCGGGATGTCCTACCAGGAACGATTGTCCGGCAACCAGGCCCCTGCCCTGTATGCTATCTCGCTGATCGTCGTCTTCCTGTGTCTGGCGGCATTGTATGAGAGCTGGTCTATACCGTTCTCCGTAATGCTGGTCGTGCCGCTTGGGGTTATCGGCGCTCTGCTTGCCGCCACCTTCCGCGGGCTGACTAACGACGTTTACTTCCAGGTGGGCCTGCTCACAACCATTGGGTTGTCGGCGAAGAACGCGATACTTATCGTCGAATTCGCCAAAGACTTAATGGATAAAGAAGGAAAAGGTCTGGTAGAAGCGACGCTGGAGGCCGTCCGTATGCGTTTGCGCCCGATTCTGATGACCTCGTTAGCATTCATGCTGGGGGTTATGCCGCTGGTTATCAGTTCCGGCGCGGGTTCCGGCGCTCAGAATGCGGTAGGTACTGGCGTACTGGGCGGGATGGTAACGGCAACCGTACTGGCTATTTTCTTCGTACCGGTCTTCTTCGTGGTGGTCCGCCGCCGCTTTAGCCGTAAAAGCGAAGATATAGAGCACAGCCATTCTACAGAACATCGCTGATCTACTGATTGTTGATAAGGCCGCGCAAGCGGCCTTTTTTTGCGTAAAAATCATAAAATACGCTTATTGTTAGATTGTTTATTTTTTGCCATATTAATAAAACGTATAGTCCCTACCGCTTTAAAGGCTTTTCTTAGGAAGCCCGGCAATTCCTTAATTCAGCCATTAATTAAGGAATATTAAGAATATTCCTGGCTATTTTCTCCTGTTAGTGACTATTGTTTTAGCCTGAAAAGCTAAAAAACGTTAACCCAATGATTACACAAACATTAAAAATGGTCCCTTTTTAGGCATATGGCGCCGACTGTTAACATTCGAAAAAGTATGCCAGTAAGCGGATTTCACGCAATTGTAATTTTTCGTAATATGACGATGAAAAGTTTTTTAGAGTAGATTATAGTTAAATCATAAGGTGACGTGGGGAAGTACCAGGTTAGTTAGTTGTATCCATCCCGAAGGTGTTCGGTTAGTTCAAGCCACTAAAAAGGGGATGCATTATGGACGAATACTCACCCAAAAGACATGATATAGCACAGCTTAAATTCCTTTGCGAAACCCTGTATCATGACTGTCTTGCAAACCTTGAAGAAAGCAATCATGGTTGGGTTAATGACCCGACTTCAGCAGTCAATCTCCAGCTCAATGAGCTGATAGAGCATATTGCAACCTTCGCACTTAATTATAAGATTAAGTACAATGAAGACAATAAATTGATTGCGCAGATAGATGAATACCTGGACGACACCTTTATGTTGTTCAGCAGCTATGGTATTAATACGCAGGATTTGCAAAAATGGCGTAAATCGGGCAACCGCCTGTTTCGCTGTTTCGTCAACGCCACCAGGGCCAATCCTGTTAGTTTGTCTTGTTAAAAATTATTACAATCATAGGTAGAATTTATGTCTGATAAACCATTAACTAAAACTGATTATTTGATGCGTTTACGGCGCTGTCAGACAATTGACACTCTGGAGCGCGTCATTGAAAAAAATAAATATGAACTGTCCGATAATGAGTTGGCTGTATTTTACTCAGCAGCGGATCACCGGCTTGCAGAATTGACGATGAACAAACTTTACGACAAGATCCCCTCTTCAGTATGGAAATTCATTCGTTAATCACTCGGCATTGCTTTTCAGGGAATACTCAGGTGTTATCCGACCCTTCGTTTTTGGCTAATAACACAATGGACTATTATATAACAGTGACATAGATCACATACAAATATCAGGGAACGTTCCCTCTAATAATATACTATCGCTTATATTACGATAATATCCACTAAGGGGAACGCGCAGTGAGTGATGAAAAACAAAAAATGATCGCTGGGGCGCTGTATTGCCCGACCGATGAAACTTTATGCCAGGATCGTCTGCGGGCGCGCCAACTCATCCATCAATACAACCATACTACGCCTGATGAAATAAATAAGCGTCAGGCCATTTTAGACAATCTGTTAGCCCGAAGCGAAGACGCTTATATTGAGCCTTCTTTTCGCTGCGACTATGGCTATAATATTTTTCTTGGTCACTCCTTTTACGCTAACTTCGACTGCGTCATGCTTGATGTTTGCCCAATTCATATCGGCGACAATTGTATGCTCGCGCCAGGGGTACATATCTATACTGCCACGCATCCGCTGGACGCCATCGAACGCAACAGCGGCAGAGAGTTAGGCAAACCTGTTACTATCGGAAATAACGTCTGGATAGGTGGACGAGCCGTCATTAATCCGGGCGTAACCATCGGCGATAACGTCGTCGTCGCTTCAGGCGCTGTGGTGATAAAAAACGTACCGCCAGATGTCGTGGTAGGCGGAAACCCGGCGCGGATTATTAAAAAATTGTAGTTAAAATGACAACTGTTATGCTAATTCGTGGTTAATCTGTTACTTTTTTCACGTTACGCCTCCCTTTAAAATGGGCTGTTATTACCCGTATGTCGCAGAAATCATGAAGGCAAAAGATGACAGAGATACAGCGCCTGCTTAGCGAAACTATTGATGACTTAAACGTCCGTGAAAAACGCGATAACAGACCGCGTTTTAGTATCAGTTTTATCCGCAAGCATCCTGGGCTATTTATCGCGATGTATGCCGCCTGGTTTGCGACGCTGGCGGTCATGCTGCAATCAGAAACGCTGGTGGGGTCAGTGTGGCTGTTAGTGGTGCTATTTATCGTATTTAATGGCTTTTTCTTTTTCGACATCGCCCCGCGTTATCACTATGACGACATCGACGTGCTGGATCTCCGGGTCTGTTACAACGGCGAATGGTACAACACCCGCTTTGTTCCCCCCACGCTCATTGAGACAATTCTTCAATCTCCACAGGTGGATAATGAGCATAAAGTCCAGCTACAAAAAATGGTTGCCCGTAAAGGCGAGCTTTCCTTCTACGATATTTTTACGCTGGCTCGTGCAGAAGCAAGCCGATAATAAAAAAGTGCGCACCCTCCCTGGTACGCACTGCTTTCCCCGAACTGTTGGCTTTTAACGTCTTTTTTTACGTCCCTGAACCGCCTTAAACCGTGGATTTGTTTTACAAATCACGTATAAACGTCCTTTTCGTTTCACTATCTGGCAATCCGGATGCCGCTGTTTTGCATTGCGAAGTGAGTTTAGCACCTGCATTTCATTTACCCCCGTTTAGCGCCGATAAAATGACCAAAACGTTTCTGGAAACGCGCGGCGCTACCTTCGTTATCAAACGTTTTTTGTTTACCGGTATAAAAAGGATGTGATTTTGATGACACATCAATGGTGACATATGGATACGTTACGCCGTCCAGTTCGATTTCACGTTCGGTTTTGATAGTTGACCCCACCTTCACATATTCATTTGCGCTAGTGTCGTGAAATACGACGGTGCGGTACACAGGATGGATATCAGGTTTCATTGCACTCTCATGATTATGTTATAACATAACAATACAGTACGCCATTAACGATCTTTTTTCAACCCGCAAACATTCACGATCTCTTCCTGGCGGCAAAAACAACGTGGCGTAACGCGCTAGTCTGGCTCCTGAATCTATAAAATCGATAGAATAGCTTTATCATTCGAGGGCGCGATTTGCGATCGGATATACTTTATCTACGCTGTGTTTATAAGGACATCACTGTGACAACACGACATCTGGTCAGCCTGGTAACGGGAGTGCTTATCCTGTCTGTCCTTTTCCCGATAGGATTGAGTCTGTGGCTGGCGCACCGTCAAGTTGAAAAAAGGTTTAATGAAGAGCTGGATATCTTCTCGTCCCGGGTGGCGCTACGTACAGAAAGGGTCAGTGACCAGGCAAAAGCCGCGTTAACGCATATCGCCGCCTTTAAAGGCGAGCCCTGCAGCAGCGCTCATTTACTCGCCATGCGTCGCGTGTCTTATAGCTTTCGGTATGTTCAGGAAGTTCTGTACCTTAAAAATACGATTCCCGTTTGCTCCTCACTTGAAAAAGAGAGCCATATTCCCGCCTTCCCTCCGCCCATGAAAATCACTCGGGACGGTTATCGCGCCTGGTTTACGGCGCAAAACGATCTGGGTATAAAACGCTATATGGCGGCACTCGGTAGCGATAACTATATCGTGATGATCGACCCGGCGTCCTTTATCGATGTGATTCCATTTGGAGCATGGCCGATTGACGTCGCCATTATTGGTCGGGAGCGTAATACCGTGGTTGCCAGCAGCGGTAAGCTTAACCCCGCAATCCTTCCGCTGATTCAGCATGAGACGCCCCTGCGGCTGGAAAACCGAGGCATTCTGTACGCTATCCACCCCCTTCCGGAAATGGGCATCACTATCGTAAGCTGGGCATCCACCGCTCCGCAGGAAAAGAACTGGTATCGCCAGGCGTTTATCTGGCTACCGGCGGGCATCGTAACGGGTCTGCTGGCCGCGGCCTTTATTCTGCGTATTTTACGTCGGCTACAGTCGCCCCGCCACCGTCTCCAGGATGCGATAGACAATCGCGAAATTAACGTACACTATCAGCCTATTGTCTCCCTGAGCAGCGGGAAAATTGTCGGCGCCGAAGCGTTAGCTCGTTGGCAACAGGCGGACGGCACCTTCCTTTCACCGGAAATTTTTATCGCGCTGGCTGAGCAAACCGGACTTACGGAGCCGCTAACCCGGCTAATCATCGAAACCGTTTTTGAAGACATGGGGAGTTGGTTAAAGTCCCATCCCGAGCAACATATTTCGATCAATCTTGAGGCATCCGATCTGGCGTCGGAAACGCTCCCGGCGCTGTTAAGCACGCTGCTGAACCGTAGCCAAATTTCTCCGTCGCAAATCGCGCTTGAGTTAACGGAACGCGAGTTCGCCGATCCGAAAACCAGCGCGCCAATTGTCGCCAGATACCGTAACGCAGGGCATTCAATTTATATTGATGACTTTGGCACCGGCTATTCCAGCCTCAGCTACTTACAAAATCTGGATGTGGATGTCCTTAAAATTGATAAATCTTTTGTCGATGCGCTGGAATATAAAAACGTCACGCCGCATATTATTGAAATGGCAAAAACGCTCAAACTCAAAATGGTCGCAGAAGGTATCGAAACGACCAGACAAGAACAGTGGCTACGCCAGCATGGCGTGCATTATGGTCAGGGCTGGTTATACAGTAAACCGCTATCCGGCTCGGCATTTATTCTTTGGGCGGAACAGCGGCTATAACGTCGCACAGAAGAAAAGAACAGTGTGGAGAGGCAGAATTGGGTGGGGGCCCTGCCAGCTACATCCCGGCACACGCGTCATCTGCCTTGGCTGCTTCCTTCCGGACCTGACCTGGTAAACAGAGTAGCGTTGCGGGAGAACCAACAGAGCCCCCATTGAGAGCGTTGTGAACCAACGCGCAGGCGCATTATCACTGCTATACCGTGTAATTGCAACCCATCAGGCGCTGGATGCTGGTTTCTTGCGCACCTGGACTTTCCTCTCCCCTTATTCCAGATTATCCTGAAGCATTAATGCAGGATTCTATTATGGATATTCAGGACACATTTCCGCAGCGCGTCTGGCAAATCGTCGCCTCGATCCCGGAAGGTTTTGTCACGACCTACGGCGATGTCGCCCGGCTTGCCGGTTCGCCTCGGGCGGCGCGTCAGGTCGGCGGAGTTTTAAAACGTCTGCCGGAAGGCAGCACTTTGCCATGGCATCGGGTAGTGAACCGCCGCGGCGCGATATCACTTACCGGGCCGGATCTACAACGGCAACGCCAGGCATTACTGGCAGAAGGCGTGGTGGTGTCGGGGAGCGGGCAAATCGATTTACAACGCTATCGCTGGGTGTATTAACCCTCTCCGTTACGGAGAGGGTTGGCGCAGGATTAATACTGGGTAGGCGCAGGAACGGCAGAAGACGGATTGACTTGGGTCGGCGAAGTCGATGGAACCGTCGTCGTCGCACCACCACTGGCCTGAACAGGCACCGCCGTTTGCTGTACCGGTACCAGCGTCAGGTCCGCTTTGGTGCCGCCATTATTAATCACCGGTTTCACGCTATCGGTAATAAATACCAGCTTATTGTCAACGGTGATTGCCGCGCTCAGGAGAATACGTGCGTTAGGTTGAATATCTGATGGGTTAAACGGCAGCACAAAACTGAAAGGCGCCTGTTTACCTTCGGTCCGTACCGCTTTTTGCGACAGCACCTTAGACGGTGTATCAGCCAAAGAAGCATCAGAAAGCGTTACGGTCAGCACCGCATCTGGCGGCAGAGCGACCTTCTGGCGGATCCAGACGGTACCGGAAACATTGGGTTGCTGAATAGTAGACTGGTTAGCTGTAATCGACATGTTAGGGTTTGGCGCAGGCGTCTGGATATCAGCGCTTTTATCAGCGCAGGCCGCCAGAGATATCGCAACCGCTAAACCACTTACGATGTGCACGAGTTTCATTCAATTCTCCTTATCATCAATGCACCAGCAGGCCTTTCCCCCCGCCGGAAGAGTGGTTAACAGAAACATAACGTGATTAAGTGTGGCACAGGTCACTCATTTTTGCCTGGAATTGCTCTGTTATTCAGACTTTTGTACCCATCGGACCACTTGCGAAATTGCGTTATACTCAGGCCTACCTCGCTTCGGCATCGTTGTCACCTGGAGAGCATGTATGAGTCAGACGCTAAATAATTTGCTGACATTGTTGAATCTGGAAAAAATTGAAGAAGGACTCTTTCGGGGCCAAAGTGAAGACTTAGGGCTGCGTCAGGTATTTGGCGGTCAGGTGGTGGGCCAGGCGTTATATGCCGCCAAAGAGACGGTGCCGGAAGAGCGACTGGTGCATTCATTCCACAGTTATTTTCTGCGACCAGGCGATAGTCAAAAACCCATTATCTATGACGTTGAAGTGCTGCGCGATGGAAATAGTTTTAGCGCCCGCCGCGTTGCCGCTATTCAGAACGGGAAACCCATCTTTTACATGACCGCCTCATTCCAGGCGCCGGAACCGGGTTTTGAACATCAAAAAACCATGCCGACGGCAACCGGGCCGGAAGGACTACCGTCAGAAACGGAAATCGCGCAGTCGCTGGCGCATTTACTGCCGCCGATTCTGAAAGAAAAGTTTCTCTGCGATCGCCCCCTGGAGATTCGTCCTGTCGAATTTCACAATCCGTTAAAAGGTCACGTCGCCGCGCCAACCCGTCAGGTATGGATTCGCGCCAACGGCACCGTTCCGGATGACATTCGCGTCCATCAATATTTACTGGGATATGCCTCTGACCTGAATTTCCTCCCCGTCGCGCTTCAGCCTCACGGCATCGGTTTTCTGGAAAAGGGCATTCAGATCGCCACTATCGATCACTCTATGTGGTTCCATCGCCCGTTCAATCTTAATGAATGGCTACTTTATAGCGTGGAGAGCACTTCCGCCTCCAGCGCCCGGGGCTTTGTTCGCGGCGAGTTTTATACTCAGGATGGCGCGCTGGTCGCCTCGACCGTGCAGGAAGGGGTGATGCGTAATCACAATTAAAAAACATGCCGCTATCCGGCGTTAATGGCCTGATGGCGATGCGCTTATCAGGCCTACCGTAGGCCGGATAAGACGCTTTCGCGTCGCCATCCGGCATGTTGCGCAATCACGCGTTATATGCATTCTCGCCGTGGCTGTTCACATCCAGCCCCTCGCGCTCCTGCTCTTCCGGTACGCGCAGTCCAACAAGGATATCCGCCAGTTTGTAACCAACAAACGCGACAACGCCGGACCAGGCGACCGTAATAGCAATACTTTCCAGTTGTACCATAACCTGATGGCCCATCGTAACGCCGTCGACAAAGCCAACGCCGCCCAGCGAACTGGCGGCAAAAACGCCGGTCAGGATACAGCCGACTATTCCGCAAACGCCGTGAACGCCAAATACGTCGCACGGATCATCTACCCGTAACAGACGTTTAAGCATGGTGACTCCCCACAATCCCGCCAGACCCGCAATAACGCCGATAACCAGCGCGCCGCCAACGCCAACATAACCACAGGCTGGCGTCACGCCGACCAGACCGGCAATCGCGCCGGAACAGGCTCCCAGCAGGGAAGGTTTACCGCGTAGCGTCCACTCGCCGATAATCCACCCCAGAATCGCGGCGGCGGTCGCCACCACGGTGTTCACAAAAGCCAGCGCGGCTATCTCGTTTGCGCTACTGGCAGAACCCGCGTTAAATCCAAACCAGCCGATATACAGGATCGCAGTACCGGTAAAGACCATCGGCAGATTATGGGGTTTAAATGCTTCTTTCCCAAAGCCGACGCGCTTACCAATTAAATAAGCCCCCACCAGACCGGCGATAGCGGCGTTAATGTGCACCACCGTACCGCCGGCAAAATCCAGCGCGCCGTGAGCAGCCAGCAGGCCGCCGCCCCACACCATGTGCGCAATCGGAATATACGAGAGCGTGAACCACACCACGACAAAAATCAGTACCGCCGAAAAACGAATACGTTCCGCCAGCGCGCCGACAATCAGCCCGACGGTAATACAGGCGAAAGATCCCTGAAACGCGACATGGATATACTGATAAATCGTGCCCGTTACCGCCGTCAACGCGATGTTCTTCAACATCGCCCCCTCGACATTACCGAAGAAATGATTCCCTTCGCCAAAAGCCAGCGAATAGCCGTATACCACCCATAAAATACAGACCAGCGCAAAGGTGACGGTCACTTGCGTTAACATCGACAGCACGTTTTTAGCGCGGATTAATCCGCCATAAAACAGCGCGATACCCGGTATCGTCATAAACAGCACCAGCGCGGTGCAGATCATCATAAAAGCATTATCCGCTTTATCGGCAACCGCTGGCGCGGCCATCGTTAGCCCAGGCAGCAGCACCAGTGAAGCCAGTGTGGTTTTTATCATCGCTATCTTCATTTTTTCATTTCCTGTTGCTGTGTGGCGGGTCTTAAAGCGCCGCTTCGTCAGCTTCGCCGGTACGAATCCGAATAACACGCGTGAGCTCCGCGACGAAAATTTTGCCATCGCCAATTTTTCCGGTATAAGCCGCTTTAGTGATGATATCGATCACCTCTTCCAGTTGGTCGTCGGCGATAGCCACATCAATTTTGACTTTCGGCAGGAAATTCACGCTGTACTCCGCGCCGCGATACAGTTCGGCGTGTCCTTTTTGACGACCAAACCCTTTCACTTCGGTGACGGTCAATCCCTGAATGCCAATAGAAGAAAGCGCTTCCCGCACGTCCTCCAGCTTAAACGGTTTGATAACCACGGTAACCAGCTTCATAGACCCCCTCCAGTCAGAATTAGGTAAGGCATATAGACTATTCAAAATGAGCGTTGCAAAGGGTGTGCCAGAAATGAGTGAGTGGTGAAAGGCGCGGTTAGCGGGGCGTCTTTATATTGACGCGCCCCAAAATCGAAGCAGGAAAAGAAAAACGCACCATGACGGTGCATGATGGGCGAGGTTTTGCGCCACGGGGCAAAACCTTACGTCGCGGGGCCGGACTCCTCATGTACGCTGGCGGCTAACTCCTCACCAACCAACTGTAATTGATACATTTGCCAGTAGCGTCCTTGCGCCGTCAGCAATTGTTGATGCGTCCCGCGCTCCACCGCCTGGCCGCGGTGGAGTACCAGAATGGTATCCGCCTCCACGATAGTCGATAGCCGATGGGCGATAACCACCAGCGTGGTGCGCTCGCGAATCGCCGCCAGCGCCTGCTGTATCGCCTGCTCAGTGCCGGAATCGATGCTGGCCGTCGCTTCATCAAGAATTAATATTTGCGGGGCGTCAACCAGCACGCGCGCCAGCGCCAAGAGTTGTTTTTGCCCGACGGACAGCGTATTCCCCTGCTCACCAAGACGCGTATGCAGCCCGTGGCTCAGGCCGCGCGCCAGGTCTGCCAACTGTACCGTTTCCAGCGCCTGCCAGACCTGCGCCTCTGAAACATCGCGCCCCAGCGTCACATTGGCCAGAAAGGTATCCGCCATCACTACCGGGTCCTGTTGAACCATCGCCACGCCCTGGCGTAAAACGCGATGATTAAAAGAAGAGATTTCTCGCCCATCCAGCCGAATTTCGCCTTGCGTCAGCGGGTAGTACCCCATCAACAAGCTGGCGAGCGTGCTCTTCCCGCTGCCTGTGTGTCCCACCAGCGCCACAAAACTACGGGGCGGTACTGATAGCGTAATGTCCTGTAAAACAAGGCTATCATCGCGGTAAGCAAACGACAGATGATCAATATCAATCGCGCCGCTTTGCAACGGCCTGTCGTCGCTGCCATAGCGCTGTCGTGGGCGATCCATCAGTTCAAAAACACGCTCTCCCGCCACAACCGCCTGCTGTAGCATGGATTGCTGGGTGGTCAGTTCAATGAGCGGCTCGTTCAGACGCGACAAATAGCTAATGAACGCATACAGTACCCCGACCTCAATCGTGCCGGCAGACGTAAAACTGAAGAGCATCAACAGACCGCACAAAATGAGCGCGGAAAAGAGGCTAAGCAGCGGACGCAATAAAAATCCGTCTAAGCGCAGCGTCTGCATCCGCGCCATGTAGTGCGAACGGCTGGCCTCGCCCATTCGTTCGCCAAAGCGCGCCTGCTGGCGAAACTGCTGAATAACGCTCATCCCGTTGATGATTTCGTTAAATCCATCGTTAATATCCGCCAGGTATGCCCGCACGCGGCGTACCATCGGCGTGCTGTAGCGCTGATAGATGATCATCACGGTCAATACCGCCGGAAAAATCAAAATCGCCACCAGCGCCATCCGCCAGTCAAGGCTGAACATGGCGACCAGCATGGCGCCGATCAGCGCCGCGCTACGTAATACCGTCGCGACGACCGTGACATACAGATCGCGGATAACTTCCGTGTCGTTAGTCACGCGTGAAATTAATTGTCCGACAGGCTGGGTGTCGAAGGCGCTTAACGGCTGGCGCAAGGCGGCATCCATTACGTCAGTGCGCAAGGTCTGAACCACGCCAACGGCCGCCCGGTTAAATAATAAAGACTGGGCGTAATGCAGGCCCGCCGCCAGAAACTGTAGTCCCACATAGGCGGCCGCCAGCCCCGCGACTTTACCCAGAGGTAAATGGTGTTGGGCCACCATGTTGTCAATGAAATAGCTGATCAGCAGCGGACCGCTAACCTCCGCCGCCGCCGCAATCCACAGCATAATCACCGCGACAGAGAGCGGTTTTCGCCAGGGCGAGCCATACGCCAGCAACCGTTTCAGCGTCGGCCATAGCTGTCCAAAACTACGCATTCGCCGCCTCCTCGCCGCTTTCCGGCGCGTCATCCAGCGCGGCCTCCAGTTGCTGATAGCGATACATATCGCGATACCAGCCAAGCTGCTGCGCCAGTTGATCGTGATCGCCGCGCTGAACAACATGACCATGTTGCATCACCATAATTTCATTGGCATCGGTCAACGCAGATAAACGATGCGCGCTTATGATGACCGTGCGCCCTTCGCCCCACTGGCGCAAATTATGCAAAATCTGATGCTCCGTGCGACCATCTACTGCCGAGAGCGCATCATCGAGAAGCAGAATTTCCGCATTCAACAGTAGCGCTCTGGCAATCGAGATACGCTGTTTTTGCCCTCCCGATAGCATTACGCCGCGTTCGCCTACCTGCGTGTCGTAGCCCTGAGGAAGACGGAGAATATCCTCATGTACGCTGGCTAAACGTGCCACCTGTTCAATCTCTTCCTGGGTCGCCTCCGGGCGTCCGAGCGCAATATTATTGGCAATAGAGTCCGAGAACAAAAACGGCGTCTGACTGACCACCGCCAGTCGGCTACGCCAGCTATCAAGCTGCAGATGCGTCAACGGCATGTCATGGAAACGGATTTCTCCCTGCGTCACATCAAAATGGCGCTGGATAAGCGACAATATTGTGCTTTTCCCCGCGCCGGTCGGACCGCATATCCCCAGCATCTGACCCGGTTTAAGACGAAAGTTCACATTCTCCAGCGCCGGATGCGTCGTTTGCGGATAGCGAAACTCACGAATGGCCGCCGTCAATTCGCCCCGCCCCGCCGGGACCGGCTCTTCGCCATCCTTAACTACCGGCGCTTCCGCCAGCATGGCGCGGATGCGGCTGTAAGCGGCGCTACCTCGCTCCACGATATTAAACATCCAAGCCAGCGCCAGCATGGGCCAAATCATCAACCCCAGATACATCATAAAGCTGGTGAGTTCGCCCAGCGTCAGGCTGCCGTTAACCACCATCCAGCTTCCGCCGCTAATCGCGAGCAGGTTCGCCATGCCAATGGCGATGTAAATAGTTGGATCAAAACGCGCATCAATACGCGCCACTCGCATATTTTTCTTGCCAGTATCTTCGGCATCCGCCGCAAACAGCGAGGACTGGCGGTCCTCCAGGCCAAACGCTTTTATCATGCGAATGCTGGTCAGACTCTCCTGCGTGCGGTCGTTCAGGCTGGAGAAGGCGGCCTGCGCCAGTTTGAAGTAATCATGCAGCCGATCGCCGTAACGTTTGATCATCAGCGCCATAATCGGCATCGGCAACAACGCTAATAGCGTTAGCTGCCAGCTAATTTGCGTCGACATGACAATCAGTACCGCGCAGCCCATTACCAACGAGTCAACCAGCGTCAGAACGCCCTCGCCTGCCGCAAATACCACGCGATCCACATCATTCGTCGCGCGCGCGATAAGATCGCCCGTCCGATGGCGCTGATAAAATTCAGGATGCTGGCAACTAAGCTGGCGATAATAATCTTCACGCAGTTCAACGGCTAATTGATAAGAGGCACCAAATAGCAGCACGCGCCAGACATAGCGCAACAAATAGACCACCACGGCGATCAGGGCAATGGTGCCAATCCACATCGCTATCCGGCCAGAAGTAAAATGCTGTGCGGTTACGCCATCCACGACGATCCCCACCACTTTGGGTGGGATCAGCTGAAGAATCGAAATAAGCATAAGCAGGGCCACCGCGCCAAGATAGCGACGCCATTCCCGGCGAAAGTACCAGCTTAATTGAGCAAATAATCGCACGCGTTATTTCCTGATATGATTTCCGGCAATACCGGGAGAATTATTCAATGGGCAGAGAAGTGGTGTACTTAATCTGTTCCATCGAAAAACTGGAGGTGACGTCTGACAGTCCTGGAACGCTATTGACCAGACGTTTATAGAAATCGTCATACCGCTTCATGTCGGCAACCTGAACCCGCATCAGATAATCGTATTCCCCCGCCATCCGCCAGAAACCAAGCACTTCCGGCATCTCAGTGACGACAGTCACGAACCGACAGTACCATTCACTGCTGTGGTGCTGCGTTTTTATCAATACAAAAGCGGTTAATCCCAGACCCAGTTTTTCCGGGTCCAGCAGCGCGACCCTGCCAAGAAGAATACCGTCGTCTTCCAGGCGTTTAAGCCGCTTCCAGCAAGGCGTTGTCGTCAGATTAACGGCATCCGCCAGCGCCTGCAAAGAGAGGGTACAGTCCTGCTGCAATAAGGAAAGCAGTTTACGGTCAATTTTATCTAACATACCCATCCCGTAGAGAATATTTTTCTCCTTACATTGTAATTTAAAGGTCAAATAGCAACAATTTTTTCCGTGCTTTTCGCTAATCTGGGCACAAAATGATAAACGGATATTAATGATGGGTAGCAATTGGGTTAAAAATGCCATTAATGAAATTAACGCTGACCACCAGCGCTCGGCCGATACGCATCTTATTCGTCTGCCCCTGCCGGCATTTCCAGGTATTCAGTTTTACCTGAAAGATGAAAGCACGCATCCCACCGGTAGCCTCAAGCACCGCCTGGCGCGCTCGCTGTTCCTTTATGGGCTGTGCAATGGCTGGATTAAAGAAGGCACTCCAATTATTGAAGCGTCATCAGGCTCAACGGCGATTTCCGAAGCCTGGTTCGCGCGTTTACTGGGACTGCCGTTCATCGCCGTCATGCCCGCCTGTACCGCAAAACGTAAAATCGAACAGATTCAATTTTACGGCGGCCACTGTCATTTTGTGGAGAGCGCCTGCGAAATTTATGCCGCCTCCGAGCGGCTGGCGCATGAACTGAACGGTCACTATATGGACCAGTTTACCTACGCAGAACGGGCTACCGACTGGCGGGGCAACAATAATATTGCCGACAGTATTTTCAGACAGATGCGCAACGAACCCCATCCGGTACCGCGATTTATCGTTATGAGCGCCGGAACGGGCGGAACCTCTGCGACGATTGGGCGCTATATTCGCTGTCAGGGCTATGATACTCAGCTAATGGTGGTGGATCCGGAAAATTCCGTCTTTTTACCTTACTGGCAAGATCGCGACGTTTCATTACGCAGCCCGGTGGGCAGCAAAATTGAAGGGATTGGTCGCCCGCGGGTAGAGCCTTCTTTTATTCCGGATGTCGTTGATGAGATGCTGCGTGTGCCGGACGCCGCCAGCATTGCCACCGCACACTGGCTGGAAACGCAGCTAGGCCGTAAAGTCGGCGCCTCTACCGGCACGAATATGTGGGGAGCGCTGCAGCTTGCGGCCCGGATGCGCGAGGCCGGAGAAACCGGCGCTATCGTGACGTTATTGTGCGATAGCGGCGATCGTTATCTGGATACCTATTACCATCCGGCATGGGTTAGCGAACATATCGGCGACTTGACGCCGTGGTCAGCAGCCATCGCAAAATTACTTACCGTCGACTAAAAACCAAAAAAAAAGCCAGACTGAACGTCTGGCTTGCTGGAAGAGATCTCTCATTCGGGGGAATAAGGTAGATGCGGTTTGTCCAGCCAATGTGTCAAAAAGTGTGCTACCGCTTGATTACCACAATGTCCGATGACCGACAAATGCGGCAGCGCGGCGATAAGTTGCGGCATAGCGTTGCCCATAATGAGCCCCCGCCCGACGCTGCCCAGCATTTCCCGATCGTTCATCGCATCGCCAAACGCCATGCAATCTGCCAGTGAAAGCCCCAAATGGCCGCTCAATACCGCCAGTGCAGAGCCTTTATTACACCCCAGTGGTAACACTTCCAGGCAGTCGACGGCAGAAAAACAGAGGTGCGCGCGTTCTTCCAGCGCCTCATTGAGCTGAATGCGCAAGCGAATCAGATCTTCATGATCGCCGCAAAAACAGATCTTCGTCACCTGATGGGCCGGGATGCTTTTTACATCGATAACCTGATAACGAAAGCCGCTGTAGACATGCGCCTGGAGTAGCGCGGGGATCTCCTGGCCTGTAAACCAGCCGTTGTCATTAAAAACATGCATACTGGCCCGGGTATCCCAGGCATGGTGCATCACCGTATCGGCAACCTGAGGATCGAGATCCTGACGATGCAGCACGTCGCCTTCCAGCGAATGAACTCGCGTCCCGTTACCGGTAATAAGATAAGCATCCAGTGAAAGCGTCCCCAGAATATGCCGCATTTCCAGAACATGACGACCCGTGGCAAATGTCAGGGTGATATCGCGTTCGCGCAGACGCGACAGCGTGGCGATCGTCTCTCTACCCAAATGGTGATCAGGCATTAATAACGTGCCATCCATATCAAATGCTGCCAGACGGGCCATCTCTTTCTCCACACTGTGACGCGGTTAACTTGTCATTCAGTATTACCTGAGATATACGGAAGTAATAGTGAACAGATAAAATGAAGTGTTCCGGGTTTCTATGAGGCTACTGAATCGGCTTAATCAATATCAACGCCTCTGGCAGCCTTCCGCCGGAGAAACACAACATGTCACCGTTAGCGAACTGGCTGAACGCTGTTTTTGTAGCGAGCGCCACCTGCGAACGCTGCTGCGTCAGGCCCAGCAGGCGGGTTGGCTAAAATGGGAAGCACAGTCCGGGCGCGGGAAACGTGGACGGCTACAGTTTCTGGTCACGCCGGAATCGCTCCGTACCGCCATGATGGAACAGGCGCTGGAAAAAGGGCAGCAGCTCAACGTACTGGAACTGGCGCAACTGGCGCCTGGCGAATTACGGGCGATGCTCCAGCCTTTTATGGGCGGCCAATGGCAAAACGATACGCCGACATTGCGTATTCCCTACTATCGTCCGCTTGAACCGCTGCATTCGGGTTTCCTGCCAGGACGCGCGGAACAACATCTCGCAGGGCAAATTTTTTCCGGGTTAACGCGCTTCGACCGCGACAGCCAATATCCTTGCGGGGATTTGGCGCATCACTGGGAGGTTTCCGCCGACGGTTTACGCTGGGATTTTTATATTCGCTCCACGCTGCACTGGCATAATGGCGATACGGTGGACACCGCGCAGCTACACGAACGCCTGGAAAGGCTGCTTACCCTACCCGCGCTAAGCAAATTGTTTATTAGCGTCGCCCGTATCGAAATAACGCATCCTCAGTGCCTTACCTTTCTCCTTCACCGGCCTGATTACTGGCTGGCGCATCGTCTGGCCAGCTATTGTAGCGGTCTGGCACATCCTGACCTGCCGCTTATCGGCACCGGCCCTTTTCGCCTGACGTTGTTCACGCCGGAACTGGTACGTCTGGAAAGTCATGACCATTATCACCTTAACCATCCGCTGCTGAAAGCGATTGAATTCTGGATCACCCCGCAACTGTTTGCCCAGGATCTGGGCACCAGTTGCCGCCATCCGGTGCAGATCGCCATCGGCAAACCGGAAGAGCTGGCGACGCTGAGTCAGGTAAGTAGTGGTATCAGTCTGGGCTTTTGCTATTTAACTATCAAAAAGGGCTCACGGCTCAACGTACAACAGGCACGACGTCTGGTACATATTATCCATCATACTTCTCTGCTGAAAACATTGCCGGTAGATGAGAATTTGATTACGCCAAGTCAGGGGCTGCTACCCGGCTGGACAATCCCGCAATGGCAGGTTGTTGATGAAACGCCATTGCCTAAAAAACTCACCCTGGCGTACCACCTTCCCGTAGAGCTTCATACGATGGCGGAGCAGCTTCGACATTACCTTGCGACGCTCGGCTGTGAGTTAACGTTGATTTTTCATAACGCCAAAAACTGGGATGACTGCCCTGCGCTGGCGCAAGCGGATCTGATGATGGGCGACAGGCTGATCGGCGAAGCGCCGGAATATACGCTGGAGCAGTGGCTACGTTGCGATCAGATCTGGCCGCATGTCCTGGACGCGCCTGCGTTTTCCCATCTGCAGGCTACGCTTGACGCCCTGCAAATTCAGCCCAATGAAAAGGATCGCCGCACTGCCCTGCAACAAGTTTTTGCCAACCTGATGGATGACGCCACACTTACGCCGCTGTTTAATTATCACTATCGCATCAGCGCTCCACCTGGCGTTAACGGCGTTCGGCTCACCCCTCGCGGCTGGTTTGAATTTAGCGAAGCCTGGCTTCCGCCGCCTTCGCCGTGAAGAAGCTGGTCGGTATTATCCGCACGCGTTACCATATTGGTTTTCGTCATTTATCAGGATAACTATGAAACGCGCCGTTGTTGTATTTAGTGGAGGTCAGGACTCCACCACTTGTCTGGCGCAAGCGCGACATCAGTATGATGAAGTGCATTGTGTCACGTTTGATTATGGTCAGCGCCACCGCGCAGAGATTGATGTCGCACGCTCTCTGGCGTTAAAACTTGGCGCGCGCGCGCATAAAGTGCTGGATGTCACTTTGCTGAACGAACTGGCGGTCAGCAGCCTGACGCGGGATAGCATTCCGGTGCCGGATTATGAACCGAACGCTGACGGCATCCCCAATACTTTCGTACCGGGACGCAATATTCTCTTTCTGACGCTGGCGGCGATTTACGCTTATCAGGTCAAAGCCGAGGCAGTGATCACCGGCGTTTGCGAAACCGATTTTTCCGGCTATCCAGACTGTCGCGATGAGTTCGTCAAGGCGCTGAATCACGCTGTGAATCTGGGCATGGCGAAAGATATCCGTTTCGAAACGCCCTTAATGTGGATTGATAAAGCTGAAACCTGGGCGCTGGCCGATTATTGGGGCAAACTGGATTTAGTTCGCGAAGAGACGCTGACCTGTTATAACGGCATCAAAGGCGACGGCTGTGGTCATTGTGCTGCCTGTAATCTGCGCGCCAACGGCCTGAATCATTATCTGGCGAATAAAGCGACGGTAATGGCGGCAATGAAGCAGAAAACCGGGTTAAGGTGATTGTTTTGCCGGATGGCGGTGCACGCACCTTATCCGGCCTGGCGACATTCACCGTGGTCAATATCGCCCGTAGGCCTGATAAGCGCAGCGCCATCAGGCTGCGAGGCGTTATTGCACCATCTGTTCCAGCTTTTCACGCAATTCGCCTTCCAGCGGCAGCGCTTTTTGCGTTTTTAAATCAATGCAGACAAATGTGATGAGCGCATCCGCCACCACCTGCCCTTCTGGCTCCAGCGTGATCGTCTGGCTTAATACGCCACTTTTACCGTTAAGCTGTTGTACCTGACTGGTAACGGTCAGTAGATCGCTCAATACCGCCGGGCGACGGTAATTTATATTGATGTTTACCACCACGAACGCAATATTGCGGGCCGTCATCCACTGAAAGCTGTCGCTGTTTTCCAGCCCATCCCAGCGGGCTTCTTCCAGAAACTCCAGATAGCGGGCATTATTAACATGCTGATAAACATCAAGATGATAACCACGAACTTTGATTTGTGTTTGCATAGCGCAATAACCTTACGTTGTTGTTATAAGTAAACGACAAGTACAGAGGCCATAACTGGTATGACCTCTACAGTCTGGCAAATTTTTGCCACTGTGCAAGTTATTACAATGTTAAAACTGCCAGATTACGCTCTACTAGCGCGCTTCCCATTCCCGGCACCTGCTTTAAATCATCCACCGTTTTAAAAGGACCATACTCCTCTCGATAGCTTACAATGGCCTGCGCTTTTTTCAGCCCAACACCGTTCATCACCCGCGCCAGATCCTCCGCTGACGCGGTATTAATGCTCACCCTGGTACCTTCATCATCGCTGGCTTTAGCAGGTAATGCCGCTTTGGTGGAGGATGAAGAAGGCGTATCCGCTTTTGTTTCCACCGCTGCGTTTTTTGCAACAGGCGTCGCCGCCAGCGCGCTATGGGTCATGCCCGCGCAGGTTAAAGAAAGCGTAATAAGCAGTGCCTTAATTCCGTGTTTCATGCTGTTTTCTCCTTGTTTGTTAACAGTGAAGCCACGATAGCGGGACGGAGAAAAACGAACAAACGGCAATTCTCAAAAATGGAAAAGGCCGCGAAAGCGGCCTTTGTGGGATACAACGTTTTGCAATTTTTTGCGAAGCGCCTCGACGATTACTGCTGTTCCAGAGCGTCGCCGATTTTGATTTTCGCCTCTTTACGCAGATTGCTCATCAGCGCCTCAAAGACAATTTGCGCATTGTTCTGCGTGATGCCCTGCACCATCGCTTTTTTCTGCGCTTCCGGCATGGAGCCCGCTTTCACCTCGTCAAACGCCAGCAGAACAACGTTACCCTGCATATCGTTCGCCACGCCATAGACTGGCTTATCTTTCGTCGGGAGGCTTAACGCAAAGGCCGCCTGACTCACCGGATCCTGACTGGTACGGCTTAACGTTTTAGGCTCGCCAAAGCTCAGCCCCGCCGCTTTCATCGCTTCCGCGCCTTTGCCCGCTTTCAGCTCGACCAGCAGTTTTTCTGCATCCAGCTTCGCCTGTTGTTCAGCTTTATTATGCTTCACCAGGGCAGTGACCTGTTCTTTCACCTCTGCCAACGGCTTCACGGCTTCAGGTTTATGCTCGCTCACGCGCACGACAAAAGCCCGGTCACCATCCACGGTGATAATGTCTGAATTCGGCCCCGGCGTACCGTTTTCGCCCACCAGACCGCCATTAAAGATAGCATCGGCTACCGGTTTGAAGTTCAGCTCTTCCGGCAAGTTGTCATGGCTAAACCAACCGGTTTCAACCGCTTTTACGCCAGCGGCCTGTTCAGCGCTTGCTAACGACTCATTGTCATTGCTTGCCGCATCGCTCACCTTCTGCTGTAACGCATAGTAAGCATCCAGCGCTTTCTCTTGTTTCACTTTCGCGGCAATGTCGTCGCGAACCTCGCTTAACGGTTTCACTTTGGCAGGCTGAATATCATCCAGACGCGCCACCAGAAAACCGACAGACGACTTAATCACGCCAGATATCTGGCCTTTCTCTTTCAAACCGGCATTTTTCAGTTCCGGCACCGTGGCAGACTCTTCCAGCCAGCCCATATCGCCGCCATTACGCGCAGAGATGATGTCGGTAGATTTCTCTTTCGCCAGCGTGGCGAAATCTTCGCCCTTGTTCAGCGCATCCAGTACCGCTTTCGCATCATCTTCCGTTTTGGTCTGAATAATGCTGTAACGATTACGCTCCGGCTGGGTAAACTGATCCAAATGCTGATCATAATAGGCCTGAATATCCGCATCGCTGACCGGCGCCTGCATCGTCGCAGCATCCAGCTTGATGTAGCTTACACGGAACTGTTCCGGCGTCATAAAGCGGGCTTTATTCTGATCGTAGTAGCTGGACACTTCCTGATCGGTCACCTGCTGCTTCGCCGCCAGCGCGTTGACATCAATAGCGGCTTCACGCACCACGCGCTGTTGAGAGACTAATGCCGCCAGCTCGTCGGTTTCCCCTTTCAGCATAAAATCAGTACCGGCCACGCCGTTGATCAGTTGCTGAGTGGTAAGCTGGTTACGCAGCGCCTGAGCATACTGATCGGCCGTCATTCCCATCTGATTCACAATCGCGTTATAGCGGTTGTTGTCAAACCGACCGTCCACCTGAAAAGCGGGAGTGGCGAAAATCGCCTGCTTTACCTGCTCATCGCTGATGCCCAGTTTCAGTTCACGGGAATATTGATCCAACAGCGCTTCATCTATCAGACGATTCAGCACCTGCTGGCGCAGACTTTTCATATAACCTTCGTTGGCCGCCAGTTCAGAATACCGGTCGCCCAACTGCTGCTGCATACGGTTACGTTCGTTGTTAAACGCATTCTCAAACTGTGCCCGGCTGATTTCCTGGCCATTCACTTTTGCGGCGTAGTTATTGCTTCCGCCAATCAGGTAACCACTAACGCCGGTCAAAATGAACGACACGATAATGATAACGAAAATAATCTTGAGCACGAGACTGTTTGCAGCCGTGCGTAAGCTGTCCATCATGGTGTAACCACACTCCGCTGTAGGTGACTTTACACTTTATCTTTCAGGCGGCTTCTCTGCAGACTACCGAGTGATTCGCTCAGTTGCCGCGTCGACGCAACTTGAATGATTTGCGTATATATATTTCACGCGCATCGCATTTTCTGAACGCAGCGCGCAAAAGCCTATTGTGACAAGAAACGAGGGCAATTGTCAGCCCGCAACGCGCAGAAAGTCCCGAATAGCCAATAAAAAAGGCACATCAGTTGATGCGCCCTTGTACTTTGTCACATCCCCCGAGGGGATCACGCTTAGTTTACCGCGTCTTTCAGCGCTTTACCTGCACGGAAACTCGGCACTTTTGCAGCGGCGATGGTGATCTCTTTACCTGTTTGCGGGTTGCGACCAGTACGGGCAGCACGCTCTTTAACAGCAAAAGTACCAAAACCTACCAGTGCAACGTCATCCCCTTCTTTCAGAGATTCGGTAACAGAAGCAATAATCGCATCTAACGCACGTCCAGCCGCAGCCTTAGAGATATCAGCCCCTGCAGCAATTTTTTCGATCAGTTGAGATTTATTCACTCTTCTCTTCCTCTTTATAATTTATATCGCACTTGAATCCTTCGAAGTACGACCGCGCAGCAGTTATATCAGGCCTGCCACGCCCTTACAACACCCGTTAATGGTGGCAGACCCAATCAACCATCTAAATTAGCTATACAAAAAAAGGCTGGCAAGTCCGAAATAGCCTGCCAGCCCTGTTTTTATTAGCGCTATTTGCGCGAGGTCACTATTTTGCGGTTACAACCTGCATTCCAGACGGTTCGTTTTGCAGAGCAAGCGTCAGAACTTCCTCAATACGCTTCACCGGATGAATATCCAGATCGGCAATTACGTTGTCCGGAATTTCCTCCAGATCACGTTTATTTTCGAATGGAATTAAGACCGTTTTAATCCCGCCGCGATGCGCCGCCAACAGTTTTTCTTTCAGGCCGCCGATCGGCAATACCTGACCACGCAGCGTGATCTCACCGGTCATTGCCACATCTGCGCGCACCGGATTACCGGTCAGGCAGGAAACCAGCGCGGTACACATAGCGATACCGGCGCTTGGACCGTCTTTCGGCGTTGCGCCTTCCGGCACGTGAACGTGGATGTCGCGTTTTTCGTAAAAGTCCGGATTAATACCCAGTTTTTCTGCGCGCGCGCGCACCACGGTCAGCGCCGCCTGAATGGATTCCTGCATCACTTCACCGAGCGAGCCGGTATAAGTCAACTTGCCCTTGCCCGGTACGCAGGCGGTTTCGATGGTCAGCAAATCGCCGCCCACTTCCGTCCACGCCAGCCCCGTCACCTGACCTACGCGATTTTCGCTATCCGCCCGGCCATAATCAAAGCGCTGCACACCGAGGTAGTCGTGCAGGTTATCGCCATTGATCACAATGTTTTTTAATGACTTATCCAACAGCAGTTGCTTAACGGCCTTGCGGCACAGTTTGGAGATTTCGCGCTCCAGACTACGTACGCCCGCTTCACGCGTGTAATAGCGGATAATGCCAATAATCGCGCTATCGTCGACCGTCAGTTCGCCTTTCTTCAGCGCGTTACGCTCGATCTGCTTCGGCAGCAGGTGGCGTTTAGCAATATTCAGCTTCTCGTCTTCGGTATAACCGGACAGGCGGATCACTTCCATACGATCCAGCAACGGCGCCGGAATGTTCATGGAGTTGGAGGTGGCGACGAACATCACATCGCTGAGATCGTAATCCACTTCCAGGTAATGATCGCTGAAAGCCACGTTCTGCTCCGGGTCCAGTACTTCAAGCAGCGCTGACGCCGGATCGCCACGCATATCCGAGGACATTTTGTCGATCTCATCGAGCAGGAATAGCGGGTTTTTAACCCCCACTTTGGCCATTTTTTGGATCAGTTTACCCGGCATAGAGCCAATGTAAGTCCGGCGGTGACCGCGGATTTCCGCTTCATCACGCACGCCGCCCAGCGCCATACGGATATATTTACGCCCTGTCGCTTTGGCGATGGACTGACCCAACGAGGTTTTACCTACCCCTGGCGGCCCCACCAGGCACAGGATCGGCCCCTTGATTTTATTTACACGGCTTTGTACCGCGAGATACTCAAGGATACGGTCTTTAACGCGCTCCAGACCATAATGGTCGGTATCAAGGATTTCCTGCGCCTGACGCAGGTCTTTTTTGACCTTGCTACGCGCATTCCACGGCACCTGCACCATCCAGTCGATGTAGCCGCGCACCACGGTCGCTTCCGCCGACATCGGAGACATCATTTTCAGCTTCTGCAGTTCCGCTTCTGCTTTCTCTTTCGCCTCTTTCGGCATTTTCGCCGCGTCGATCTTACGCTTCAGCGCTTCGTTTTCGTCCGGCGCGTCATCCATCTCGCCGAGTTCTTTCTGAATCGCTTTCATTTGCTCGTTCAGATAGTACTCGCGCTGGGATTTCTCCATCTGCTTTTTCACGCGGTTGCGAATGCGTTTCTCAACTTGCAGCAGATCGATTTCAGATTCCATCATCGCCATCAGATATTCCAGACGTTCGTTAACGTCGGACATCTCCAGTACGGACTGTTTATCCGCCAGCTTCAGCGGCATATGCGCGGCGATGGTGTCAGCCAGACGTGCAGGGTCGTCAATGCTATTGAGCGACGTCAGCACTTCCGGCGGGATTTTTTTGTTCAGCTTGATGTAGCCTTCGAACTGGCTGATAGCGGTACGCACCAGCACTTCTTGTTCACGCTCATCAATGGCTGGTGAATCAAGGTACTCCGCCTTCGCGGAGAAATGTTCGCCATTGTCAGACAGCGCGGAAATGCGCGCGCGCTGTAACCCCTCGACCAGCACTTTTACGGTGCCGTCAGGCAGTTTCAGCATCTGCAAAATAGAGGCCACGGTCCCGACGGTGAAAAGATCGTTTACACCCGGCTCATCCGTTGATGCTTCCTTCTGGGCGACCAGCATGATTTTTTTATCATGGTCCATAGCCGCTTCCAGACAACGGATAGATTTTTCCCGCCCTACAAATAAGGGTATGACCATGTGCGGATAAACCACCACATCGCGCAATGGCAATACGGGGATTTCAATGCGTTCAGAACGCTCAGGATTCATAGAGCTCTCTCTTAGTTTAGTGTCCGCCAGGTAATCAGATAGTATAGCTGTGCTCCATACCACCTTTAACATGTACGTCAGTATATGGGGATGTTTCCCACACATTCAACGGCGTGTTTACAGGAAAAACGAAAGGGGAGATAAAATCCCCCCTTTTTTGGCTAACTGATTGTATGAATGTTTAATTATTCGCCAGAAGCCTGCGCTTCCGGTTTGCCGTAAATCAGCAACGGCTTACTCTGACCGTCAATAACAGACTCGTCGATCACCACTTTTTCGACGTCTTCCATAGATGGCAGATCGTACATGGTATCCAGCAGCGCCGCTTCGACGATAGAACGCAGACCTCGGGCGCCGGTTTTACGCGCCATCGCTTTCCTGGCGATAGCGTCCAACGCTTCGTCACGGAATTCCAGATCGACGCCTTCCAGGTTAAACAACGCCTGATACTGCTTGGTCAGCGCATTTTTCGGCTCCTTCAGGATTTGAATCAGCGCTTCTTCGCTCAGTTCGTTCAGCGTCGCCACCACCGGTAGACGACCGATAAACTCAGGAATCAGACCAAATTTGATCAAATCTTCCGGCTCAACCTGCGACAACAACTCGCCTTCGCTGGCTTTGTCGGACTTCGCTTTCACCGTCGCGCCAAAACCAATGCCGGAGCCGGTTTCAACACGGTTAGCGATCACTTTATCCAGACCGGCAAACGCGCCGCCGCAGATAAACAGAATCTTAGAGGTATCTACCTGTAAGAACTCCTGCTGCGGATGTTTGCGACCGCCCTGCGGTGGAACCGCGGCGACGGTGCCTTCGATCAGTTTCAGCAACGCCTGCTGTACGCCTTCGCCGGAAACATCGCGGGTAATGGACGGATTGTCTGACTTACGCGAAATCTTGTCGATTTCATCAATGTAGACAATTCCGCGCTGCGCTTTTTGCACGTCGTAGTCGCATTTCTGCAACAGTTTCTGAATGATATTCTCGACGTCTTCACCCACGTAACCCGCTTCGGTCAGCGTGGTAGCATCCGCCATAGTGAACGGCACATCCAGCAAACGCGCCAGCGTTTCCGCCAGCAGCGTTTTACCGGAACCGGTCGGTCCAATCAGCAGAATGTTGCTTTTGCCTAACTCGACGCCATTGCTGGTATCGCCATTACGCAGACGCTTGTAGTGGTTATAGACCGCCACCGCCAGCACTTTTTTCGCCTGCTCCTGACCGATAACGTAATCGTCCAGGTGGGTGCGAATTTCATGCGGCGTCGGCAGCGCACTGCGTTCACGGTGCGGAGCAACTTCTTTAATTTCTTCGCGAATAATGTCGTTACATAAATCGACGCATTCGTCGCAGATATACACGGATGGACCGGCAATCAGCTTGCGCACTTCATGCTGGCTTTTGCCGCAAAAAGAGCAGTACAACAATTTGCCCGAGCCATCTTTGCGTTTATCTGTCATGAGTCAAAACCTCTTCTTTGTTCTTTGTGCCGCACACGACGACGCAAATGCCATTCTCAGGCGCAAGCCGCTAATCAGCGTTGTGCCGCCTTTACCTATTATAGCGGCACACTTGCGTCCAGGGCATCAATTACGATGGGTCAAAATTGAGTCAACCAAACCGTACTCTACCGCTTCAGGCGCGGAGAGGAAGCGATCGCGCTCAGTATCACGCTCAATCTGCTCAAGAGATTGACCCGTATGGTGCGCCATAAGTTCATTCATGCGCCCTTTTACTTTCAGAATTTCACGGGCGTGAATTTCAATATCCGTCGCCTGGCCCTGGTAACCGCCCAGCGGCTGGTGGATCATGACGCGAGAGTTCGGCAAGCAGAAACGTTTGCCTTTCGCCCCGGCAGTCAGCAGAAACGCCCCCATAGAGGCCGCCTGTCCCATACAAATGGTGCTGACGTCTGGCTTAATAAACTGCATGGTGTCATAGATAGACATCCCCGCAGTAATTACGCCGCCAGGAGAATTAATGTACAGATAGATATCTTTTTCCGGGTTTTCCGCTTCCAGAAACAGCATCTGCGCCACAATCAGATTAGCCATATGGTCTTCGACCTGGCCGGTCAGAAATATGACGCGTTCCTTTAGTAGACGAGAATAGATATCAAAAGAGCGCTCACCGCGTGAGGTCTGTTCAATGACCATCGGCACCAGCGCCATATGAGGGGCAAAATTATCTCGTTCTCCGCTGTATGACATTTCCGTCTCCTGGATAAAAATTGAAAAAACCTGCTGTACTGATTGTAACCTGATGGACGGATTATCAGCCAGTCCCTCTGTAATGGGTACGGCATCGCCATAATTCAAGCATAACAATCTTTTGCTCTAAC
The DNA here is from genome assembly GCF_008692785.1 of Salmonella enterica subsp. diarizonae. Taxonomy (GTDB): domain Bacteria; phylum Pseudomonadota; class Gammaproteobacteria; order Enterobacterales; family Enterobacteriaceae; genus Salmonella; species Salmonella diarizonae. The sequence goes on along the minus strand of NZ_VXJV01000005.1, from coordinate 179,490 downwards.
GCTAACACTGAAACGCGGTTTTCGCACCCTTACCATGCAAAATGCGTGACAAAAAAAACCCGTCACTGGAAGGTGACGGGTTTTTGTGCGAATTTCGTACTTTTAACGCGGCGAATTACGCCTGCTGATTCATCAGCTCATTGAAGGAAGTGGCTTTTTCAGTCACTTTCGCTTTCGCCAGAACCGCTTCAACAGCCTGTTCTTCCAGAGCGACGTTACGCATATTGTCCATCAGCTCTTTATTTTTGCTGTAGAACTCGATCACTTCTTTCGGATCTTCGTAAGCAGACGCCATCTCTTCGATCAGGCCTTTAACGCGTTCTTCGTCCGCTTTCAGCTCGTTGGTACGAATGACTTCGCCCAGCAGCAGACCAACAACAACGCGACGCTTAGCCTGTTCTTCGAACAGTTCGCGCGGCAGCTCCAGAGCCTGTTTCTCGTTGCCACCGAAACGTTGAGCAGCCTGACGGCGCAGGACGTCGATTTCGCTGTCGATCAGCGCAGCCGGAACGTCGATGTCATTCGCTTTTACCAGACCGTCAATCGCCTGAGACTTAACGCGGTTACGCACGGCGCCTTTCAGCTCGCGCTCCATGTTTTTACGCACTTCAGCACGCAGACCCGCAACGGAACCATCTTCAACGCCGAAACGTTTGATGAATTCTTCGGTCAGCTCCGGCAGTTCGCGCTCTTCAACTTTTTTCAGGTTGATGACAAATTTAGCGGCTTTACCTTTCAGGTTTTCAGCGTGGTACTCTTCCGGGAAAGTTACGTCGATGGTGAACTCTTCGCCGGATTTGTGGCCTTTGACGCCGTCTTCAAAGCCCGGAATCATACGGCCCTGGCCCATCGCCAGAACGAAATCGTTCGCTTTACCGCCTTCGAACTCTTCGCCGTCTACAGAGCCGGTGAAGTCGATGGTCACGCGGTCTTCCGCATCAGCAGCGCCGTCTTTTTCTTTCCAGGTCGCCTGCTGCTTACGCAGGGTGTCCAGCATTACATCAACGTCAGCATCGGTGACTTCAACAACCGGTTTTTCAACTTCAATGGACTCCAGACCGGTCAGCTCAACCTCCGGATAGACTTCAAACTCGACGGAGTAAGTAAAGTCTTCACCCACTTTGTATTCGCCCGGAACATAGTTCGGCGCGCCTGCCGGGTTAATTTTTTCTTTGATGATCGCGTCAACGAAGTTGCGGCTCATCAGATCGCCCAGCACGTCCTGGCGAACAGAAGCGCCATAACGCTGAGCGACGATATTCATCGGTACTTTGCCTTTACGGAAGCCGTCAATACGTACTTTTTTCGCTACGTTGACCAGCTCGCTTTTTACAGCGGTCTCGATGCTGTCAGCAGCGATTGTAATCGTTACACGGCGGCCAAGGCCCTGAGTGGTTTCAACTGAAACTTGCATCTTGTTACCTCAAAAAATCACAGTGCTCGGTCAACTCTACTCCGCAAGCACGTGCTATTTGCTTCGCGGAACCGGGATGTTCTCATAATCAATCACATTCCCTGTTGTCAGAATCATCCCGAAGACGTTCATATATAAGACGGCGCATTATAGCGGCATCACTTTTGTGAGTCGAGAACGGTGATTGCGCGATGCTGCGGCGGTTTTCACAATTCCCGGCTAATTTTTGTCTGAATACTGTACGACACGCTCAAAATTCAGACAAAACAAAACGGCCCGCAGGCCGTTTTCACATAATTCTGTAGCAACATACTGGAAAAGCGGAGGTAGTTGCAAATCCGTTTTGCTACGCGATGCTTCCCGCGCCGCGACAAGGAGGCGACGCGAAGATAGTATCCTGCAATCCTTCCCACTCTTTAAGGGTATAAGTATGCAGTGCCAGCGCATGTACGGTTGTGGAGAGTTCCGCCGTTAACGTACCGTAAATCATCCGATGACGATTAAGAAAACGCTCGCCTGTAAAACGATCGCTCACCAGCACGACCTTAAAATGACTTTCCGATCCTGCTGGAACATTGTGACGATAGCTTTCATCCACAACTTCGAGAAACACGGGGTCGAACGCTGTCCTTAATTTTTCTTCTATTTGCTCACGTATCATCATGAAAATCTCCTCCGACAACGCTGTGATGTCACCCATCCCTTTAAATACTAGCCGCTTTTACCGTTTCCATTACAGCATGACAACAAAAATTTAGCTTTCGTCTGATTATTTCAACCAAACGTATGAAGTTTACTGACTTAATCATTCGCTTAGCGGTCAAAATCTCCGCTCGCGCCGTTATCAATAACAAATCGGACATTACGACGAATTTACCTGCGTTGACCACTTCCCCTCGCCGTTAGCGGTGTTATGATGGCGGGAATTTTTACCTATCACGTTTTAAGCGTCATTGAGAGCCTGAATATGTTAAAAAAACTTCTCTTTCCGTTAGTCGCTCTGTTTATGCTGGCAGGATGCGCCACGCCGCCGACGACCATCGACGTCGCGCCGAAGATCACCTTACCACAGCAGGACCCGAGCCTGATGGGCGTTACCGTTAGCATTAACGGCGCGGACCAACGCCAGGATCAGGCGTTAGCGAAGGTCACGCGTAACAACCAACTGGTAACGTTAACTGCCTCCCGCGATTTACGCTTCCTGTTACAAGAAGTACTGGAAAAACAGATGACGGCGCGGGGCTATATGATCGGGCCTAACGGCGCGGTTAATCTGCAGATTATTGTTAACCAACTGTATGCTGATGTTTCTCAGGGCAGCGTGCGCTACAACATCGCAACCAAAGCGGATATCGCGATTATTGCGACTGCGGCAAATGGCAACAAGATGACCAAAAACTATCGCGCCAGTTACTCTATTGAAGGGGCGTTCCAGGCCTCTAACCAGAATATTGCCGACGCGGTGAACAGCGTTCTGACTGATACCATTGCTGATATGTCTCAGGACACCAGCATTCACGATTTTATCAAGCAAAACGCCCGTTAATAGCAACAGCAAGGCCTGGCGGAAGCCGGGCCTGTAGATGCCTATGTCAAGTCAATATTTACGCATTTTCCAGCAACCGCGCTCAGCCATTCTGCTGATATTAGGTTTTGCCTCCGGTCTCCCGCTGGCGCTCACCTCCGGTACGCTACAGGCGTGGATGACCGTCGAGAATATCGATCTTAAAACGATTGGCTTCTTCTCGCTGGTCGGTCAGGCCTATGTGTTTAAGTTTCTCTGGTCCCCACTAATGGACCGCTACACGCCGCCTTTTTTAGGCCGTCGTCGCGGTTGGCTACTCGCCACACAACTGTTATTACTGGCGGCAATTGCGGCGATGGGCTTTCTTGAACCCGGCACGCAGCTACGCTGGATGGCGGCGCTGGCGGTGGTGATTGCTTTTTGCTCCGCCTCGCAGGATATCGTGTTCGACGCCTGGAAAACCGATGTTTTACCCGCAGAAGAACGCGGCGCCGGCGCGGCAATCAGCGTGCTTGGCTACCGGTTGGGGATGCTGGTTTCCGGCGGCCTGGCGCTGTGGCTGGCCGATCGCTGGCTCGGCTGGCAGGGCATGTACTGGCTGATGGCGGCATTGCTGATCCCCTGCATTATCGCCACCTTACTGGCGCCGGAACCGACCGATACCATCCCGGCCCCGAAATCGCTGGAACAGGCGGTCGTCGCGCCGCTACGCGATTTCTTTGGCCGCAATAACGCCTGGCTGATTTTACTGCTCATTGTGCTTTATAAATTGGGCGACGCCTTCGCCATGAGCCTGACCACCACCTTTTTGATTCGCGGCGTCGGGTTTGACGCAGGCGAAGTCGGCGTGGTCAATAAAACGCTGGGCCTGCTGGCGACGATCGTCGGCGCATTATACGGCGGCATGTTAATGCAGCGTCTTTCGCTGTTCCGCGCGCTGCTGATTTTCGGCATTTTACAAGGCGCGTCCAACGCCGGTTACTGGTTACTCTCCATTACCGATAAAAACATGTTCAGCATGGGCGCTGCGGTCTTTTTCGAAAATCTGTGCGGGGGGATGGGTACTGCCGCCTTTGTCGCCTTATTAATGACGCTATGTAATAAGTCGTTTTCCGCAACGCAGTTTGCCCTACTGTCAGCCCTCTCCGCGGTAGGCCGCGTTTACGTTGGTCCTGTGGCGGGCTGGTTCGTTGAAACGCACGGTTGGCCGACATTCTACCTCTTCTCGGTTGTCGCCGCCGTTCCCGGACTCGTGCTGTTGTTGGTCTGTCGGCAAACGCTGGAATATAGCTGGCAGAGCGAGCGTTTCATTCCCCGTACGGAATACCGTAGCGCCTACAACCTCGCGCTTTCAATCCTGCTTGCAGGCGTCGCTTTACTGGCAGTCTGGATACTCCTGCTGACCATGAATGCGGTGGATTACACTAACTTCTCATTCCTGCCCGGATTGCTTGAGACTGCGGTAGCGGTTGCCGTAGGCGGCATTGTCTTTGGCGGGTTGCTGGACTACCTGGCGCTACGAAAAACACGCCTGATCTAAAACATTATTAGCCGTTGTAATAACGACCCGGAATTATAACGGCTAAATAAACATCAATTGATAAAAATATATTTGTCTTTTTGTGCGCAACAGAATTTTGGAAATTATTGGTAATTTCTATGCTACCTATTTTCTTTACACGATTCAGCCCGTTGTATTTAAATTTCCACCGTTGATTGTCTTTTTATTGATAATAAGCTGTTAAGTAATTGTTTTATTTTTGCATTGGTTATACCAATTACCCCTCAACACCCCTCTTACAGACCTCATCCGTTATAACGCAAAGTTTCAACAGTGTCTTAAAGTTATTTCGACACACTTGGCAACATATGTGACACGCACGGCAGAACTTGGTAACACAGAACCAATCATGTTTACAGTAATGTAACCTTACCGTAAAATGCCCCTACACTTTAAACGCCACCAGGTCCCGTGGAATTGAGGTCGTTAAATGAGACTCAGGAAATACAATAAAAGTTTGGGATGGTTGTCATTAATTGCAGGCACTGCATTACTCAGTGGCTGTAATTCTGCGCTGCTGGATCCCAAAGGACAGATTGGACTGGAGCAACGTTCGCTGATACTGACGGCATTTGGCCTGATGTTGATCGTCGTTATTCCCGCCATCTTGATGGCTGTTGGTTTCGCCTGGAAGTATCGTGCGAGTAATAAAGATGCGAAGTATAGCCCGAACTGGTCACACTCCAATAAAGTGGAAGCTGTGGTCTGGACGGTGCCTATCTTAATCATCATTTTCCTTGCCGTACTGACCTGGAAAACCACGCACGCGCTTGAACCAAGCAAGCCGCTGGTGCATGACGAAAAACCGATCACCATCGAAGTGGTTTCCATGGACTGGAAATGGTTCTTCATCTATCCGGAGCAGGGTATCGCCACCGTCAACGAGATCGCCTTCCCGGCGAACACGCCGGTTTATTTCAAAGTGACCTCCAACTCCGTGATGAATTCCTTCTTTATCCCGCGTCTGGGTAGCCAGATTTATGCCATGGCCGGTATGCAAACGCGTTTGCATCTGATCGCCAACGAACCCGGAAGCTACGATGGCATTTCCGCCAGCTATAGCGGCCCGGGCTTCTCTGGTATGAAGTTTAAAGCTATCGCCACCAGAGACCGCGCAGAGTTCGACCAATGGGTCGCAAAAGCGAAGCAGTCTCCGAACACCATGAATGATATGGCGGCGTTCGAGAAAGTGGCTATGCCAAGCGAGTACAACAAGGTGGAATATTTCTCCAGCGTGAAACCGGATTTGTTCAAGGATGTTATTAACAAATTCATGGACCACGGTAAGAGTATGGACATGACCCAACCTGAAGGTGAGCACAGCTCGCATGAAGGGATGGAAGGCATGGACATGAGCCACGCGGAATCCGCCAACTCCAAGGGTTGAGGAAGATAAGATGTTCGGAAAATTATCACTGGATGCAGTACCGTTCCATGAACCCATCGTCATGGTAACGATCGCTGCAATTATCGTCGGGGGACTGGCGATACTGGCAGCGATTACTTACTTCGGTAAGTGGACCTACCTATGGAAAGAGTGGTTAACGTCGGTTGACCATAAACGCCTCGGCATCATGTATATCATCGTTGCGATTGTAATGCTGTTACGTGGTTTCGCCGATGCCATCATGATGCGTAGCCAGCAGGCGCTTGCCTCCGCAGGCGAAGCGGGTTTTCTACCGCCGCACCACTACGATCAGATCTTTACCGCTCACGGCGTAATCATGATCTTCTTCGTGGCAATGCCCTTCGTTATCGGTCTGATGAACCTGGTGGTTCCGCTGCAGATCGGCGCGCGCGACGTTGCTTTCCCTTTCCTGAACAACCTGAGCTTCTGGTTCACCGTTGTCGGCGTTATCCTGGTTAACCTCTCGCTGGGCGTGGGTGAATTCGCGCAGACGGGGTGGCTGGCTTATCCGCCGCTATCGGGAATAGAGTACAGTCCCAGCGTCGGGGTCGATTACTGGATATGGGCGTTGCAACTCTCGGGTATTGGTACGACGTTAACCGGTATCAACTTCTTCGTGACGATCCTGAAGATGCGTGCACCGGGTATGACAATGTTCAAGATGCCGGTCTTTACCTGGGCCTCTTTGTGCGCCAACGTACTGATCATCGCCTCTTTCCCGATTCTGACGGTTACCGTCGCTTTGCTGACCCTGGATCGCTATCTGGGCACCCATTTCTTTACCAACGATATGGGCGGCAACATGATGATGTACATCAACCTGATTTGGGCCTGGGGCCATCCGGAAGTGTACATTCTGATTCTGCCGGTCTTCGGGGTATTCTCCGAAATCGCAGCGACCTTCTCGCGTAAACGTCTGTTCGGCTATACCTCGCTGGTTTGGGCGACCGTCTGTATTACCGTACTGTCGTTTATCGTTTGGCTGCACCACTTCTTCACGATGGGCGCGGGCGCGAACGTTAACGCCTTCTTCGGTATCACGACCATGATTATCGCCATCCCGACCGGGGTGAAGATCTTCAACTGGTTGTTCACCATGTATCAGGGCCGTATCGTCTTCCATTCCGCAATGCTGTGGACCATCGGCTTTATCGTGACCTTCTCGGTCGGCGGTATGACCGGCGTTCTGCTGGCGGTACCGGGCGCGGACTTCGTCCTGCACAACAGTCTGTTCCTGATTGCGCACTTCCATAACGTGATCATCGGCGGCGTGGTGTTTGGCTGCTTCGCGGGTATGACGTACTGGTGGCCGAAGGCGTTTGGCTTCAAACTGAACGAAACCTGGGGTAAACGCGCCTTCTGGTTCTGGATTATCGGTTTCTTTGTGGCCTTTATGCCGCTGTACGTACTGGGCTTCATGGGCATGACCCGTCGCCTGAGCCAGCAAATTGATCCGCAGTTCCATACGATGCTGATGGTTGCCGCCGCCGGCGCCGCGCTGATTGCGCTGGGTATCCTGTGCCAACTGATTCAGATCTTCGTTTCTATTCGCGACCGCGATCAGAACCGCGATCTGACCGGCGACCCATGGGGGGGGCGTACGCTGGAGTGGTCAACCTCTTCTCCGCCGCCGTTCTATAACTTTGCCGTTGTGCCGCACGTTCACGAACGTGACGCCTTCTGGGAAATGAAAGAAAAAGGCGAAGCGTACCAACAGCCTGGACAGTATGAAGAGATCCATATGCCGAAAAATAGCGGTGCCGGTATTGTTATCGCCGCCTTCGCGACGGTATTTGGCTTCGCCATGATCTGGCATATCTGGTGGCTGGCGATAGTGGGTTTCGCAGGCATGATCATCAGCTGGATTGTAAAAAGCTTTGATGAAGATGTGGACTACTACGTGCCGGTTCGCGACGTCGAAAAACTGGAAAACCAGCATTTCGATGAGATTACTAAGGCAGGGCTGAAAAATGGCAACTGATACTTTAACGCACGCGACTGCCCACGCGCACGAACACGGGCACCATGACGCAGGCCAGAACAAAATCTTCGGATTTTGGATCTACCTGATGAGCGACTGCATTCTGTTCTCTATTCTGTTCGCAACCTATGCCGTTCTGGTGAACGGCACCGCTGGTGGCCCGACAGGTAAGGACATTTTCGAACTGCCGTTCGTTCTGGTCGAAACCTTCCTGCTGTTGTTTAGCTCCATCACCTACGGCATGGCGGCGATCGCCATGCACAAGAACAACAAGAGCCAGGTTATCTCCTGGCTGGCGTTGACCTTCTTGTTTGGCGCCGGATTCATCGGGATGGAACTCTATGAATTCCATCACCTGATTGTTAACGGTATGGGCCCGGATCGCAGCGGCTTCTTGTCGGCCTTCTTCGCGCTGGTCGGTACTCACGGTCTGCACGTCACTTCCGGTCTTATCTGGATGGCGGTGCTGATGGTGCAAGTCGCCCGTCGCGGTCTGACCAGCACTAACCGTACCCGCATCATGTGCCTGAGCCTGTTCTGGCACTTCCTGGATGTGATTTGGATTTGCGTGTTCACTGTTGTTTATCTGATGGGGGCGATGTAATGAGTCATTCTACCGAGAGCGGCGGCGCATCCCACGGCAGCGTAAAAACGTACATGACCGGCTTCATTCTGTCGGTCATCCTGACGGTTATCCCATTCTGGATGGTAATGACTGGCGCTGCCTCTCCGGCCGTTATTCTGGGATCTATCCTGGCAATGGCAGTGGTACAGATTCTGGTGCATCTGGTGTGTTTCCTGCACATGAACACCAAATCTGATGAAGGCTGGAACATGACGGCCTTTATCTTTACCGTGCTGATCATCGCCATCCTGGTTGTTGGCTCCATCTGGATTATGTGGAACCTCAACTACAACATGATGATGCACTAAGAGCGGCGAGTATGATGTTTAAGCAATACCTGCAAGTAACGAAACCAGGCATCATCTTTGGCAACCTGATCTCAGTGATCGGGGGATTTCTGCTGGCCTCAAAGGGCAGCATTGACTATCCCCTGTTTATCTACACGTTGGTCGGGGTGTCACTGGTTGTGGCGTCGGGTTGTGTATTTAACAACTACATCGACAGGGATATCGACAGGAAGATGGAAAGGACCAAGAATCGGGTGCTGGTCAAAGGCCTGATTTCTCCTGGCGTCTCGCTGGTATACGCCACCCTGCTGGGTATTGCTGGCTTTATGCTGCTGTGGTTTGGCGCCAATCCTCTGGCCTGTTGGCTGGGGGTAATGGGCTTCGTGGTCTACGTTGGCGTGTACAGCTTGTACATGAAACGGCACTCCGTCTACGGAACGCTGATTGGTTCTCTCTCCGGCGCAGCGCCGCCGGTGATTGGCTACTGCGCCGTAACGGGCGACTTCGACAGCGGCGCGGCGATCCTGTTGGCAATTTTCAGCCTCTGGCAGATGCCGCACTCTTATGCCATCGCCATTTTCCGCTTTAAGGACTATCAGGCGGCCAATATTCCGGTTCTGCCGGTGGTAAAAGGGATCTCAGTCGCTAAAAACCACATCACGCTGTATATCATCGCGTTTGCGGTTGCTACGCTAATGCTGACCCTGGGTGGCTATGCCGGTTACAAATACCTGGTGGTCGCCGCGGCGGTCAGCGTCTGGTGGCTCGGCATGGCGCTGCGCGGTTACAAAGTGGAAGATGATAAAGTCTGGGCGCGCAAGCTGTTCGGCTTCTCTATCATTGCCATTACCGCGCTGAGCATCATGATGTCCGTTGATTTTATGGTGCCGAATTCACAGAATCTGCTGACTTACGTTTGGTAAGCTAATCGTCACACCTTCTATGCCGGATGGCGGCTGACGCCTTATCCGGCCTACAAAGCACGTTACTGTAGGCCGGATAAGAGACGTGAGTATCGCCATCCGGCATTTTTCGTTTAAAAATAAAACAATTTATAAATTTTATCTGCTTATCACTGTTAATTTTAGATGTGATAAAAATAAAATTAATTAGCTTATATACGCTGTTATATATATTTATCTCAAATGATTCCTGTATATCGATGAAATGAAGATAAAGTAATTCCACGGCAGAGTTACTCTCTCCGTTAATTAACAACCCATACAATTTCAATTTGATAAACAGGAGTCTCTTATGAGCGAGCAAGATGTCTATTTAATTAAAAACGAATCCGGTGCCGATAAATGCCCATCAGGCAAACTGGCACTTTATACCAATGTCGATTTTAACGGGGGGGAAATGGGTGACATCTTAATTATCTCACCGAATGTTGCTCTTACTAAACAAGACCTGGAAGGTTATGGTTTTATCGTGGGTGAACATGATGGTGTTTCTTCCGTTGTTAATAATATGGATCAAGACGCCACGCTGGTTTCCGGTTTGTACCTTGACGGAGCTACTTTGACCGTTTCGCCGGGGCTCCGCATATCCTCTCTTATTGATTTTCCTTTGGCGACAGGAAACTGGAACGATGAGGTGAACTCCGTTGTGTCCGCAGGCACCCGCAACGTTGATTTAAGCATGAGTATCGAAAGTGAAATTGTTCTGGAGGAGGGAGAAGAATATTCTGCACTACTGCAAATCCATAACAATACCAGTGAAGCTGTGGAAGGAGTGACTGTCTCAGCATCTTCCAGTAACTCCGCCGTTTTTTCTGCCGAATTTTATTCACAAACTCTGAATATTCCGGGCAATGAAACGGTCAATGTACGTATTCCTGTAGAGGGTAAAGGTCAGGGAAAAGCAACGCTAACCTGCCAGCTTACAATGCCTTTGGGTATTATTAACAGTGGCAACAATATGACACAAACCACTGTTACCGTAAGCGAAACTCGCGCATTACAAGTGACTCAATCCTTCGCCGGGGATTGGGCCGATACCTGGCCCAGCACAAATTATATTTATAGTTATAAACTTATTCTCAGCTCTGCTGATACTGAAGTTGATAAATGGGAGCTGTCTTTCTTATTGCCTGAGGGGGCTGAAGTATCCCCTGAATGGTTAGAAACTGAAAGCAGTTGGGTTCAGTTAAATACCGAAAAATCAGTCAATGGCAACGTCTATCTGGATAGTGAACCAGGCCACGTTATCGCTCCAGAGAAAGATATTGAACTGGATATTCAAATTATCTATCCAAACCAATCTACTGATTATCAGACGCTGAAAAATCTGCGACTGATGCAGAAAGGTTAATCATCTGCTTACTCGTCAATACAGGCACTTTCACCTTTTCGGGTGAAAGTGCCTAAACAAAGTTAAGATATATGTTGAAGTGAATATTTGCTTATATTCGCAGTAAATCGTCCCACCTTTTATGCCGGATGGCGGCTTACGCTTATCCGGCCTACAGGTAACGTGCTTTTGTAGGCCGGATAAGATACGTGAGTATCGCCATCCGGCATTTTCGTCTTCCTTCGCCTCCCCTCACCACCACAACATTTGTTAATAAAGCGCATATTTACCCAACCAACGTAGCGCTTTACACTAGGTGCGAATTTTATACAGAGGTGGGAATGAACGATTACAAAATGACGCCTGGGGAGTTGCGCGCCACCTGGGGTTTAGGGACCGTCTTTTCGTTGCGTATGCTGGGCATGTTTATGGTCCTGCCGGTTCTGACCACATACGGCATGGCGCTACAGGGTGCCAGCGAAGCATTAATCGGTATTGCGATCGGCATTTACGGTCTGGCGCAGGCTATCTTTCAAATTCCCTTTGGACTGCTTTCCGACCGCATTGGCCGTAAGCCGCTAATTGTCGGCGGACTGGCTGTATTTGTCGCGGGTAGCGTCATTGCCGCTCTCTCCCACTCAATCTGGGGCATTATTCTGGGGCGCGCACTACAGGGGTCCGGCGCTATTGCCGCCGCCGTCATGGCACTACTGTCTGACCTCACCCGCGAGCAAAACCGCACCAAAGCGATGGCGTTTATCGGCGTCAGCTTTGGTATCACTTTCGCGATTGCGATGGTATTAGGGCCGATCGTTACCCATAGTCTGGGATTGAACGCGCTGTTCTGGATGATCGCCGCCCTCGCCACCCTGGGCATTATTCTGACGATCTGGGTAGTTCCCAACAGTACCAACCATGTGCTGAATCGAGAGTCCGGGATGGTCAAAGGCAGCTTCAGTAAAGTGCTGGCGGAACCGAGGCTGCTCAAACTCAATCTCGGCATCATGTGTCTGCATATTTTATTAATGTCCACCTTTGTCGCCCTGCCCGGTCAACTTGCCGATGCCGGTTTCCCTGCCGCCGAACACTGGAAGGTGTATCTGGCGACCATGGTGATCGCCTTTGCCGCCGTCGTGCCCTTCATCATCTACGCTGAAGTCAAACGGCGGATGAAACAGGTATTCCTGTTCTGCGTGGGGCTCATTATCGTCGCAGAAATCGTGTTGTGGGGAGCGGGCCAGCATTTCTGGGAGCTGGTAATTGGCGTACAACTCTTTTTCCTCGCCTTTAATTTGATGGAGGCGCTGCTACCTTCTCTTATTAGCAAAGAGTCGCCCGCAGGGTATAAAGGAACGGCGATGGGCGTCTATTCTACCAGTCAGTTTCTTGGCGTGGCGCTTGGAGGCTCGCTGGGCGGCTGGATAGACGGCACGTTTGATGGGCAAACCGTCTTCCTTGCCGGGGCCGTACTGGCGATGGTATGGCTGGCGGTGGCAAGTACCATGAAAGAACCGCCCTATGTCAGCAGCCTGCGCGTGGAAATTCCAGCGGATATCGTTGCTGACGACAGGCTAAAACAGCGACTGTTGGCAATGAAAGGCGTAAGCGAAGCGCTGATCGTGGCGGAAGAGCATTCCGCTTACGTCAAAATCGACAGTAAAGTGACCAATCGCTTTGAAGTTGAACAGCTTATCAGCAAAGGATGAATGCAGAATTGCCGGATGGCAGTGAGGCCTTATCCGGCATAACAACTTAATCGCGGAAGTTTTTGAACTGGAACGGCTGGCCTAAATCACCGCCGCGTACCAGCGCCATTACCGATTGCAGATCGTCACGTGATTTGCCCGTCACGCGAATCTCTTCCCCCTGAATTTGCGCCTGCACCTTCAGTTTGCTGTCTTTAATCAGCTTGACGATTTTCTTCTGCACGGCGCTTTCAATGCCCTGCTTGAGCTTCGCTTCCACATACCAGGTTTTACCACTGTGCACGAACTCATCCGGTACATCCAGCGAAGCGCCTTCAATGCCGCGTTTAAGCAGCTTGGCGCGCAGAATGTCGAGCAACTGATTGACCTGGAAATCGGACTCGCTCAGCACCTTGATGGTTTTATTGGCATCGTTCAGTTCAATGCTCGCCTCTACGCCACGAAAGTCAAAACGAGACTCAACCTCGCGGACCGCGTTATCCACGCCGTTACGCGCTTCCTGCAGATCAACCTCAGAAACAATATCGAAAGATGGCATCTTTTCTTCTCCCTTCATTTTCGTTGCGTTGCATAATACCTGCAACGAGGCTTAACGAGAAGCTTAGCTGATGACGCTATAATTAGCGCCATAACACCTGGCGCTGTTGCAGGTGAGGAGGAACAATGAAAATTACTGTACTGGGATGCGGAGCCTTAGGACAACTTTGGCTTTCGGCGCTGTGCAAACACGGACATGACGTACAGGGCTGGCTACGGGTGCCACAACCTTATTGCAGCGTAAATCTGATCGACACCGATGGTTCTTTTTTCAACGAATCACTGACGGCAAACGATCCGGATTTTTTGGCGAAGAGCGAACTCTTGTTAGTCACGCTGAAAGCGTGGCAGGTTTCCGACGCAGTACGAACCCTGGCGTCAACCCTACCGGTGACGTCGCCGATCCTGCTCATTCATAATGGAATGGGAACCATAGAAGAACTACAAAATATCCAGCAGCCGATGTTGATGGGGACTATTACTCACGCTGCGCGCCGCGACGGTAATATCATTATTCATGTCGCCAACGGTACTACGCATATTGGCCCGGCGCGCGAGCAAGACGGCGATTACAGTTATCTCGCCGATATCCTGCAGGGGGTACTGCCCGATGTCGCCTGGCATAACAATATCCGCGCAGAGATGTGGCGCAAACTGGCAGTCAACTGTGTTATCAACCCGCTCACCGCGCTTTGGAACTGCCCGAACGGCGAGCTGCGCCATCATCCAGATGAAATCAACGCGATTTGCGAAGAGGTCGCTGCGGTGATTGAACGTGAAGGCTACCACACATCGGCAGACGATTTACGCTATTATGTTGAGCAAGTGATTGACAGTACGGCAGAAAACATCTCATCCATGTTGCAGGACGTGCGCGCCATGCGCCATACCGAAATTGACTACATCACCGGTTATTTACTCAAGCGCGCCCGCGTGCATGGTCTCGCCGTTCCGGAAAATAGCCGCCTGTTTGAAATGGTAAAGCGAAAGGAGAGTGAGTATGAGCGCTCAGGCACTGGTATGCCTCGCCCCTGGTAGTGAAGAGACCGAAGCGGTCACCACTATCGATCTGCTGGTTCGCGGCGGAATCCACGTCACCACCGCCAGCGTCGCCAGCGATGGCAACCTGACTATTGTCTGCTCGCGCGGCGTGAAGTTGCTGGCGGATGCGCCGTTGGTTGAAGTTGCCGACGGCGATTATGACATCATCGTGTTGCCCGGCGGTCTTAAGGGTGCCGAGTGCTTTCGCGACAGCCCGCTGCTGGTCGAAACCGTAAAACAGTTTCACCGCTCCGGGCGCATTGTCGCAGCCATTTGCGCCGCAGCCGCTACGGTGCTCGTGCCGCATAATATCTTCCCTATCGGCAATATGACCGGTTTTCCGGCGCTGAAGGATAAGATCCCCGCCGAACAGTGGCAGGATAAGCGTGTGGTGTGGGATGCGCGGGTAAAATTATTAACCAGCCAGGGACCGGGTACCACTATCGATTTTGGCTTGAAAATCATCGACCTATTGGTCGGTCGTGAAAAAGCGCATGAAGTGGCTTCGCAACTGGTGATGGCGGCGGGGATTTATAACTACTACGAATAAATGCATTGCCGGATGGCGGCGCTGACGCGCCTTATCCGGCCTGCAACATGCTTGGTTCTGTAGGCCCGGTAAGCGTAGCGCCACCGGGCGAGCTCTATCCGGTCTCCGTGCTAATTAGAACCACGGCGCTCCGCTCATCACATTGCTATAAAACAGCATTCTTCCCGCCAGCTCACCGGTCACAACGAAAGCGCCTCACACTCAACTATGCGTACCGTAGCGCAAACGCGAATCATCCTATACCGCCACACAGAGGCTGGCGCATAATTGCCACCAGAGTAACGGGATTGTCGCGTCGGCACCCGGAACATGATATCGATTTTCTTCCCAATACGCCGGTTCCGCTCCATGCCAGCGGTGCAGGACAAGTGTTGATGAGTTTTACCGATGTTGAGGCGCAAGACGAAGCACGAGCAGAGCCGATTAACCAGGCGAGAATGGAGGGTTATGCGGTTCGCTACCCTCCAACGCAAGGGATCTCTGGCGCGCAGTTTATTGCCTGCCCGCTTCTGGATAATAAAGAGAAGTTAATTGCGATTGCGGTGACAATGGGATTTTTTAGCGCAGAAGCCATTCCACACATCGCCAGCCAGTTACTACACGCGCTCGCCCCGCTACATTAACGGAATGCGCTTTGCCCCGGCACGCACTGGTCCGGGACAAACGGCCATTACGGGCGATACACCTTCACATTCGCAAACCCCTGCTCGCGCAGATAGAGCGCCTGTAGCCGGCTCATTACGCCGCGTTCGCACCACAGCAGCCAGGTTTTGCTCTGGTCGAGGTCGCCGAATTTAGTGCTCAGCTTGTAGAACGGCAGAGAAACGACGTCTACGCCTTCCACTTTCAGCGGCTTATCATCCTGCTCATCGACAGAACGGATATCCAGAATCACATCGTTGGCGCCAAAACCGCTAACGGTTTCTACTTCCACCACCTCCTGCTGGGTCTGCTGGGCGATGTCACGGATATCGACGTTGTTCGCTTCTTCTACCACCTTATCGAGAATACTGAAGTCGAAATTTTCTTCTTCGGCTTCAATTTTCGCTTTAATGGCTTTCACCGTCGGACTTTTTGAAATCACGCCACAGTATTCCGGCATGGTGCGGGCAAAATCTTCGGTGCCGATCTGACGGGCGAGATTAATAATACGCTCTTTATCGTAAGAGATCAGCGGACGCAGGATCAGCGTGTCAGACACGTTATCGATCAAGCGCAAGTTGGTTAGCGTCTGGCTGGACACCTGGCCCAGCGCTTCGCCGGTCACCAGCGCCTGTACGCCGTAACGTTCCGCCACTTTCGACGCCGCGCGCACCATCATGCGCTTGAGTACGACGCCCATCTGACCGTCATCGACTTTCTCCAGAATCTCGCCGACTACCGGCTCGAAGTTAATCGCCACAAAACGCACGCGATGGGAGCTGCCAAAGCGGTTCCACAGGTAATGCGCCACCTGACGAACGCCGATTTCATGCGCCGCGCCGCCAAGGTTAAAGAAGCAGTAGTGTACGCGACAGCCGCGACGCATCAGCATATAGCTGGAGACCCCGGAGTCGAAACCGCCAGAGATCAGCGACAACACATCTTCCTGGGTGCCAATCGGGAAACCGCCAATACCTTCATAACGCCCTTTGATCAGTAGCAGGCGGTCATCTTCCACTTCCAGATGTACCGTCACATCCGGGTTAGTGAGCTTCACGCGCGCCGATTCAATATGCTGATTTAATCCGCCGCCCACATAGCGCTCCACCTCAATGGAACTAAACTCATGTTTGCCGCGACGTTTTACGCGCACGCAGAAGGTTTTGCCTTCAAGCTGCTCGCGATACTGCGCCAACGCTTTCTCGAAAATATCGTGCATATCAGTGAACGGCACATCTTCGACTTCAAGAATATGGTGAATCCCCGGAATGCGGGTCAGCGCATCACGAATCGCCAGACGCTGGTTTTCATCTTTGGCACGAACTTCAATGTTATCCCAGTGACGGACAACTGCGAGGGTCTCATCATAGTGCTTTAAAACGTTACGGATGTTCCCGGTTAAAATTTTTATAAAGCGCAAACGCACAGATTGGCTTTTGATAGTGATTTCCGGGAACAATTTAATGATAAACTTCATGGCGGCAATGGTTCTTTAGCAAGCTATCTAAGGCTTGTCGTGGAGAAATAGTACAGCAGCCCATACCTACGGCTGCATCCAGGCGCGGAAGTATATCACTATCACGGACATCTTGCGCATTTCCCCTTACCATTGCGCGTTATTTGCTTATCAGTGTGAGTCCGTTACCATAGACTTGTGCTGCCATTACAGAGAGTCAAACAGTCATTATGCCGAAGAAAAATGAGGCGCCCGCCAGCTTTGAAACTGCGCTGAGCGAGCTGGAACATATCGTTACCCGCCTGGAAAGCGGCGATTTGCCGCTGGAAGACGCGCTGAATGAATTTGAGCGCGGCGTACAACTGGCGCGTCAGGGGCAGGCAAAACTGCAGCAAGCGGAACAGCGCGTGCAAATTTTGCTGTCTGATAATGAAGGGGCTTCACCTGAGCCTTTTATCGCGGATAATGAGTAAATGGACTTTACGCAGCAGCTACAGGCTTGCGTAGCGCAAGCGAATCAGGCGCTGAGCCGTTTTATCGCGCCACTGCCCTTTCAGAACACTCCCGTGGTCGAAGCTATGCAGTATGGCGCATTATTAGGCGGTAAGCGCCTGCGGCCGTTTCTGGTTTACGCCACCGGTCAAATGTTTGGCGTCAGTACGGCAACGCTGGATGCGCCAGCCGCAGCGGTCGAATGCATCCATGCATATTCGTTGATCCATGATGACTTGCCGGCAATGGACGATGACGATTTGCGCCGCGGCCTGCCGACTTGCCATATTAAATTTGGCGAAGCCAACGCCATCCTGGCGGGAGATGCGCTGCAAACTCTGGCCTTTGCCATTATCAGTGACGCGCTGATGCCGGAAGTCGCCGATCGCGATCGTATCGCGATGATCGCCGAACTGGCTAACGCCAGCGGTATCGCCGGAATGTGCGGCGGTCAGGCATTGGATCTGGCGGCAGAAGGCCAACAGATAACTCTGGACGCGCTGGAACGCATTCATCGCCATAAGACTGGCGCGCTCATTCGCGCCGCCGTTAGACTTGGCGCGTTGAGTGCGGGCGATAAAGGACGGAATACTCTGCCGATACTTGACCGCTACGCAGAGAGTATCGGCCTTGCCTTCCAGGTTCAGGATGACATTCTGGATGTGGTGGGCGATACTGCAACGTTAGGTAAACGTCAGGGCGCAGACCAGCAGCTTGGCAAAAGTACCTATCCTGCACTTCTGGGTCTTGAGCAAGCCCGGAATAAAGCCCGGGACCTGATAGAGGACGCCCGTCAGTCGTTAAATCAACTGGCCGCACAATCACTGGACACCTCGGCACTGGAAGCGCTAGCGAATTACATAATCCAGCGTGATAAATAAACCCCATATCCAATGAGCTTGCGATGAGTTTTGATATAGCCAAATACCCTACCCTGGCATTGGTCGACTCCACCCAGGAGTTACGACTGTTACCGAAAGAGAGTCTGCCGAAACTCTGCGACGAGCTACGCCGCTACTTACTCGACAGCGTAAGCCGTTCCAGCGGGCACTTCGCTTCCGGGCTGGGCACGGTAGAACTTACCGTGGCGCTGCATTATGTCTACAACACCCCGTTTGACCAGTTGATCTGGGATGTCGGTCACCAGGCTTATCCGCATAAAATCCTTACCGGCCGTCGCGACAAAATCGGCACCATTCGCCAGAAAGGCGGTCTGCACCCGTTCCCGTGGCGCGCCGAAAGCGAATACGACGTACTGAGCGTTGGGCATTCCTCCACCTCCATCAGCGCCGGTATCGGTATTGCCGTGGCGGCGGAGAAAGAAGGCAAAGATCGCCGCACCGTCTGCGTGATTGGCGACGGCGCAATCACTGCCGGTATGGCGTTTGAAGCGATGAATCATGCAGGCGATATCCGGCCCGACATGCTGGTCATTCTGAACGACAATGAAATGTCGATTTCGGAAAACGTCGGCGCACTCAACAACCATCTGGCGCAGCTACTTTCCGGTAAGCTTTACTCTTCCCTGCGCGAAGGCGGAAAAAAGGTCTTCTCGGGCGTACCGCCGATCAAAGAACTGCTCAAGCGTACCGAAGAACATATTAAAGGTATGGTTGTGCCGGGAACATTGTTCGAAGAACTCGGCTTTAACTACATCGGGCCGGTCGATGGTCACGATGTAATGGGGCTTATCAGCACGCTGAAGAATATGCGCGACCTGAAAGGCCCGCAATTCCTGCATATCATGACCAAAAAAGGCCGCGGCTATGAGCCCGCGGAAAAAGATCCGATCACTTTCCATGCGGTGCCTAAATTTGATCCTTCCAGCGGATGTTTGCCGAAAAGTAGCGGCGGTCTGCCAGGTTATTCAAAAATCTTCGGTGACTGGCTGTGTGAAACTGCCGCCAAAGACAGCAAGCTGATGGCGATCACCCCGGCAATGCGCGAAGGCTCCGGCATGGTGGAATTTTCACGTAAATTCCCGGATCGCTATTTTGACGTCGCCATCGCCGAGCAGCATGCCGTCACCTTCGCCGCAGGTCTGGCGATTGGCGGCTATAAGCCCGTCGTGGCGATCTACTCTACTTTCCTGCAACGCGCCTACGACCAGGTCATCCATGACGTCGCTATCCAGAAACTGCCGGTTATGTTCGCCATCGATCGCGCCGGTATCGTTGGCGCGGATGGACAAACGCACCAGGGCGCGTTCGATCTCTCCTATCTGCGCTGCATCCCGGATATGGTGATCATGACGCCAAGCGACGAAAACGAATGTCGCCAGATGTTATTTACCGGGTATCACTATAACGACGGCCCAACGGCAGTACGTTATCCACGCGGTAATGCACAGGGCGTGGCGCTAACCCCGCTGGAAAAACTGCCTATTGGTAAAGGCCTTGTGAAGCGTCTTGGCGAAAAACTGGCGATTCTGAACTTTGGCACCTTAATGCCTGAGGCGGCGAAAGTCGCCGAAGCGCTGAACGCCACGCTGGTCGACATGCGCTTTGTTAAACCGCTGGACGACACGTTAATTCTGGAGATGGCCGCGCAGCATGAAGCGCTGGTGACGCTGGAAGAAAACGCTATTATGGGCGGCGCTGGCAGCGGCGTAAACGAAGTGCTAATGGCCCATCGTAAACCTGTACCTGTGCTGAATATCGGCCTTCCGGATTTCTTTATCCCGCAAGGAACTCAGGAAGAAGCCCGCGCGGAACTGGGGCTCGACGCCGCAGGCATTGAAGCCAAAATCAAGGCCTGGCTGGCATAATCCCCTCTTCGCTCCTGCTATGCTTAAAGAGTGACGGGTATAACAGGAGCGGAGTAATGCAATACAACACCTTAGGAAATACGGATCTTCAGGTTTCCCGCCTTTGTCTGGGCTGTATGACATTCGGCGAGCCGAGTCGCGGCAATCACGCCTGGACGCTTCCCGAAGAGAGCAGCCGTCCCATCATCAAGCGCGCCCTTGAGGGCGGCATTAACTTTTTTGATACCGCTAACAGCTATTCCGACGGCAGCAGCGAAGAGATTGTCGGTCGCGCGTTGCGTGATTTTGCCCGGCGCGACGAGGTGGTGGTGGCGACGAAAGTCTTTCATCGCGTTGGCGATCTGCCGGAAGGTTTGTCCCGCGCGCAAATCCTGCGCTCCATTGACGATAGCCTCGCCCGTCTGGGAATGGAATATGTCGATATCCTGCAAATCCACCGCTGGGATTACACCACGCCGATAGAAGAAACGCTGAACGCGCTAAATGAAGTGGTGAAGGCGGGTAAAGCCCGCTATATCGGCGCCTCCTCAATGCACGCCTCACAATTTGCCCAGGCGCTGGCGCTACAAAAACAACACGGCTGGGCGCCGTTTGTCACCATGCAGGATCACTATAACCTGATCTACCGCGAGGAAGAGCGTGAGATGCTGCCGCTATGCTGGCAGGAAGGCGTCGCCGTGATTCCGTGGAGTCCACTGGCGCGCGGGCGCTTAACTCGCCCCTGGGGAGAAACCACGGCCCGGCTGGTCTCGGATGACGTGGGCAAAAATTTATACGATGAAAGCGATAAAAATGATGCGCAAATAGCGGAACGGCTGGCTGGCGTCAGCGAGGCGCTTGGCGCAACGCGAGCGCAGGTCGCGCTGGCCTGGCTGCTCAGCAAACGAGGCGTCGCCGCGCCGATTATCGGCGCTTCGCGTGAAGAGCAGTTAGGTGAGTTGCTGAATGCCGTTGATTTAACGCTCAAACCGGAGCAGATTGCCGAACTCGAAACACCGTATAAGCAGCATCCGGTGGTCGGATTTAAATAAAAGTGGTATCCGATGGCACTACGCTCTGTTATAGGCCGGATAAGGCGTTTACGCCGCCATCCGACAACCCCTTTAAATGATACCGAGCGGCCAGTGATGACCGATAAAATACAGTATGCCGGCGGATATCACGCCGGCGACGATATCATCGATCATAATCCCCATACCGCCGTGCACGTTGCGATCAAACCAACGGATCGGCCAGGGTTTCCACATATCCAGAATGCGGAAAATAACGAACCCGGCAGCCACCCACTGCCAGTCCGTCGTCGGCAACGCCATTAGCGTTATCCACATACCGATAAATTCATCCCAGACAATACTGCCGTGGTCGTGTACGCCCATATCTTTTGCCGTCTGATGGCAAAGATAAACGCCAATACAGATCCCAAACATCACGACCAGCGAATAAAGCTGCCACGGCAGAAACGTCATCAGATACCAGAAGGGGATCGCCGCCAGCGAGCCCATCGTGCCCGGCACCACGGGGCTCAGTCCGCTGCCAAAGCCGGTAGCGAGCAGATGCCACGGATTGCGCAAATTCAGGCGGCTTTTCGCAACATCTTTATGGCGTGGCAAAATGGTCATATCCTTTCCAGTCGAAGGTGACAGGCATTCCGTCATGTACAAAATTCATCCCTTCAATATCTGCGCTCATTTGACCTATGCAGGTAAAGGGAACACCCAGTTGACCGATGGCGACATCCAGCGCGCCGCGGTTCAGTTCCGGCACAGTAAAACACAGCTCATAGTCTTCGCCGCCAGAAAGCGCCCAGCGCAGCGCCTGCCCGGCATCAACATGGCGCATCATCGCGTCGGATTTGGGGAGCGCATCAACATCTACTCTTGCCCCACAACCGCTGGCCTTGACGATATGCCCCAGATCGGAAATCAGGCCGTCGGAAAGATCGATAGCCGCGCTGGCGATATCACGCAGCGCCTGGCCGTGTAAAATACGCGGCGTCGGGCGTAAATGACGTTTAATAAAATAGTGAGCGTCTGTCTCCTCCGATACCTGGAGCCGGTTTTGCAAAACCGCCAGCCCGGCAGCGCTGTCGCCCGGCGTACCGGTGATATAAATCCAGTCACCTGGCTTCGCGCCAGATCGCTTGAGCGCGCGCCCTGCCGGGATATAACCGTGGATACCCAGCGTCATCGACAGCGGTCCACGCGTGGTGTCGCCGCCAATGAGCTGCATATCGTAGTAATTCAATAGCTCAAACAGACTGTCGCTAAAAGCCTCCAGCCACGGCTCATCCACTTCCGGCAATGTTAACGCCAGAGTTAACCAGGCCGGGTCGGCCCCCATCGCGGCCAGATCGCTTAAATTCACCGCCAACGCTTTATAAGCCAGATCGGCAGGATCGATATCAGGGAGGAAGTGGTTGCCCGCCACCAGCGTATCGGTACTGATCGCCAGGGTCTGCTTTTCAGGAATATTCAGGAGCGCGCAATCGTCGCCAATACCGGTTTCAACATCAAGACGAGAGCTTCTTACACGGTCAAAATAACGGGCAATCAGGGAAAACTCGCCACATGCCATACGTTATGCCTCAGCAGAAAAAAAGAAAAGGCCGGAGACGACGGGTATCGATCGCCCGCTATCTTTCCGGCCTGTGAATCACTTTTTGTTGGGACGAATCACAGGAGCTGCTTTATCCAGCACGCCGTTGACAAATTTGTGGCTGTCTTCAGCGCCAAAGGTTTTCGCCAGTTCAATCGCTTCGTTGATGGCCACTTTATAAGGCACATCGCTGCGTTTTGACAGCTCAAACAGCGCAATACGCAACACGGCTTTTTCAACCTGTCCCAGCTCTTCAAGCAGGCGGGACAGATACGGTTTCATTAAACCATCCAGGTACGCGCTGTTAGTCGCCACCCCGGATAGCAGTTCACGGAAATAGAGAACGTCGACGTCTTTTACGTCCTGTTCCGCCAGGAACTGGTATTCAACATCAGCGATGTCGTTCTGGGACAACTGCCAGGAGTAAAGCGCCTGGACGGCACACTCACGGGCGCGGCGACGAGCAGCAGGTTTCACGGAATTCCCCTTACAAAAAATCAGGCCTTAATGGCTTTCAATACATTAATCATTTCAAGCGCGGTCAGCGCAGCTTCTGCGCCTTTATTACCGGCTTTTGTACCAGCACGTTCGATGGCTTGTTCAATACTCTCGGTGGTCAGAACACCAAAAGCTACCGGCACGCCGCTCTCCTGGGCAACGTTTGCCAGGCCATTGCTGGCGCCGCCTGCCACATATTCAAAGTGCGCAGTCCCCCCGCGAATCACGGTTCCCAGCGCAACCACGGCGTCATATTTACCGCTTTTCGCCAGCGCATCGGTCGCCAGCGGCAGTTCATAAGCGCCTGGCACCCACACTACGGTAATATTATCATCTTTTACCTGACCAATACGCGTCAGGGCATCAACCGCGCCATCCAGCAGGCTGTCGTTGATAAACTGATTGAAACGCGCAATAGTGATGGCGACGCGAGCGTCAGGGGCTGCAACGTTAGCTTTAATAATGTTCATATTCTCTCTTCCAGGGTTCATTTGGCCCCGCAGGGGGGCGGATTTTATCATAATAATTTGAGCGCTGCTCCCCTTTCGACGGGAGAACTCATGCGCTCACCATATGCAGGCAAACATCCGGGCCGACATGACGTATTTCGCTGAAGGTAAATTGCGGCGCGTCGGCGAGCTTCTCAAGCCCCGGTAATTCACATAATCCCCGCGCCTGGGTTCCCAACAATTTAGGCGCGACATAGACAATCAGTTCATCCACCAGCCCGGCTTGCAACAACGCGCCCGCCAGCCCCGGTCCGGCTTCAACCCAAATACTATTAATCTGCTGCCTGCCTAACTGCATCATCAACACAACCAGATCCAAATGTCCGTTGTGCACCGGCACGCTGATAGTACGAACCGAATCGGGCCACGCGCGGCTATCTTCCTGGGTACGCGCAATCCACGTTTCGCCAGGTTGTTGCACAATACGATGCGCAGGCGTTACCCGGTTTTGGCTGTCGATAACAATTCGCACCGGCTGGCGCAGATTTTCCTGTGGGTAAGAAGCCTGCGTAGATGCGTCTAACTCCGCCCAACGCACCGTCAAGGCCGGATCGTCAGCCAATACCGTCGCGCTACTGGTTAAGATAGCGTGGCTTTGCGCACGCAAGCGCTGAACATCACGCCGGGCCTGCGGCGAGGTGATCCACTGGCTCTCGCCGCTGGCCATCGCCGTCCGTCCGTCCACGGAGGCGCCCAGTTTAAGCTGAAGATAAGGGAATCCGGTACGCATCCGCTTGAGGAAGCCTTTATTGAGCGCCTCCGCTTCACTCATCATTAAACCGTGGCTGACCGCAATACCCGCCTGTTGCAGGCGATACAGCCCGCGTCCGGCGACCTGTGGGTTCGGGTCCTGCATCGCGGCGACAACGCGCGCGACGCCGGCCGCAATCAGCGCATCGCAGCATGGCGGCGTTCGTCCGTGATGGCTACAGGGTTCAAGCGTGACATAGGCGGTTGCGCCTTTGGCTTTTGCGCCCGCCATCCGCAGCGCATGTACCTCGGCGTGCGGCTCTCCGGCGCGCTGGTGATAACCTTCGCCGACGATGTCGCCATTGTTAACAATGACGCAGCCGACATTAGGGTTCGGGTGAGTGGTGAAACGTCCACGCTGCGCCAGTTTTAGCGCTCGCGCCATGTAAAACTCATCCTGCATGGCTTAGTCCTGTAGGCGAGCGATTTCTTCGCCAAAGTCTTTGATATCTTCGAAACTGCGATAGACGGAGGCAAAGCGAATATACGCGACTTTATCGAGTTTTTTCAGCTGCTCCATGACCAGATTGCCAATCATCTTGCTGGGAACTTCACGCTCCCCAGTGGCGCGTAATTGTGACTTAATATGGTTCAACGCCATTTCAACATCATCCGCGCTGACGGGCCTTTTTTCCAGCGCTCTCAACATGCCGCTGCGCAGCTTATCCTCATTAAAGGGTTCGCGCACATCGTTACTTTTTATCACGCGCGGCATGACCAGTTCAGCCACTTCAAAGGTCGTAAAGCGTTCATTACAAACCAGGCACTGCCGACGGCGGCGTACGGACGAGCCCTCGCCTACAAGACGAGAGTCAATGACTTTGGTATCTACGGCGAAACAAAATGGGCAATGCATACGGCGTCCTGACCAGGTGACTTAGAAAACGCTATTTTACCCTGAACTGGCGCGACAACAAAGGCAGAGCGCTTTTGAGATAAAGGATCGGTGCCTTTGTTCGTATAGCACACTACCATTACGCTATCGGACCATGAAGGAAATGATCGACATGACAAGACGTTACCTAAGAGTTCTCCTGGTGGGAAGTCTCTTGAGCCTGACCGCCTGCGCGCCGCAGAGCGAGGTTCGCCAGATGCATCAAAGCATTAGCACTCTGAATAAAGAGATGAACCAACTGAATCAGGAAACGGTAAAAATTACCCAACAAAATAAGCTGAATGCAGATTCAACCCGCGGCGTCTATCTGTTGCCTGGCGCCAATACGCCTGCCCGGCTGGAGAGTCAGATCGGTACGCTACGTATGACATTGCTGGAAGTTACGCCTGTCACTGACGGTGCCCTGGCAACGTTACGCATTCAGGGCGAGTCCCACGATCCGCTTCCGGCATTCAGCGCTACCGTAGAGTATGGGCAGATTCAGGGCACTACGGAGAACTATCAAGAGGTGAATGCGCAGAGCCTTCTGGTAAATGCGCCTGCCAGCTTGCTGGCGCCCAGTGATGTCAATATTCCGTTACAGTTGAAGGGAATCACACCGGCGCGGTTAGGTTTTATTCGCATCCATGACATTCAGCCTGTTAATCAATAAACGTTCTGGCGGAGCGTTTTGTGCGTTCCGCAACACGCTTCACGCTCTTTTGTTGTCCTTCTGACATTTTCGGCATTTATAGCACGTATTGTAAATATTTATGAAAGCCACTACCCTTATCGCGCCTAAAATGCGCAAACGTGAACGCAATCGATTACGTAAATGATAGATATGTGAAACAAGACATATTTTTGTGAGCAATGATTTTTATAATAGGGTCCGCAGAAACACGAAATATTTAGAAACGCAAATTGCGCTTTTTTCACTCCCGTAAGGGATTTCAAACAGTGGCATACATATGAAAAAAACTTTACTCGCAGCCAGCGCAGCGCTGGCGCTCACCTCATCTTTTACTGTTAACGCAGCAGAAAACGATCAGCCGCAGTATCTTTCCGACTGGTGGCATCAGAGCGTAAACGTAGTAGGCAGCTACCATACCCGCTTCTCGCCGAAGCTGAACAACGACGTCTATCTGGAATATGAAGCTTTTGCCAAAAAAGACTGGTTTGATTTCTACGGCTATATCGATATTCCCAAAACCTTCGATTGGGGCAACGGCAACGATAAAGGCGCATGGGATGACGGCTCCCCGATGTTCATGGAGATCGAACCGCGTTTCTCGATTGATAAACTGACCGGCGTCAACCTGGGTTTCGGCCCGTTTAAAGAGTGGTATTTCGCCAACAACTACATCTACGATATGGGCGATAACAAAGCCGGTCGTCAGAGCACGTGGTATATGGGGCTGGGGACCGATATCGACACCGGTCTGCCGATGGGCCTGTCGCTGAACGTGTATGCAAAATATCAGTGGCAAAACTACGGCGCTTCCAATGAAAACGAATGGGACGGCTACCGTTTCAAAGTGAAATACTTCGTCCCCATCACCGATCTGTGGGGCGGTAAACTGAGCTATATCGGCTTTACCAACTTTGACTGGGGATCTGATTTAGGCGACGATCCGAACCGTACCAGCAACTCGATCGCTTCCAGCCATATCCTGGCGCTGAACTACGATCACTGGCATTACTCGGTCGTCGCGCGTTACTTCCATAACGGCGGACAGTGGCAGAATGGCGCAAAACTGAACTGGGGCGACGGCGATTTCAGCGCGAAATCTACCGGCTGGGGCGGCTACCTGGTCGTGGGTTACAACTTCTGATTCGCGTAATACGCCGGAAATCTCCGGCGTATTAACCATAACATGCCGGACAGACTGCGCTCCGGCATCTTTGTTCTCACTTCTTCTTATTCATCATCGCCTTCAGATCGGCAAACGGGTTCCAGGTCGCCTCACCGACATCTTTTTGCGCATCTTCCCCGGCAATGACCGTCGAACCGTACTGATCGGCTTCGGTATATTTGGAATGTTCATGATCGTGGCAGTAGAGGCACAGCAGTTCCCAGTTACTGCCGTCTTCCGGATTATTGGTATGGTCGTGATCGATATGATGCACCGTTAATTCACGCAGATTTGAATACACAAACTCACGGGAACAACGTCCACACACCCACGGGAACAGTTTCAACGCCTTTTCACGATAGCCGCTTTCCAGCCGCGCATAATTTCTAGGGATAATCGCCATGTCAGATACCTGGATAATAGAAAGGGTTATACGCAGTTTCCCGCGAAGCCGGGTTTTTGGCAATCCCCGAAACGAAGAGACAGTTACGTCATCTTTTCGTGCTGGAGGCATATAGAAAAAATCCCGGTCATTCTGACCGGGATGTAGAGTGTGGCATCAAAGCCTGTTTACGGCAGAATAGACGGCTGATCCGCCCCTTCTTTTTCGACTTTCTGCTGCAGCATATGCTCGCGCTTCATACCGAGTTTCAGCGCCAGCGCCGATGCGACATAGATAGAAGATGCCGTACCGATAGAAACGCCGATCAGCATTGTCAACGAGAAGCCTTCCAGTACCGGACCACCGAAGAGGTACAGCATCAGAATCACCACTAACGTCGTACCGGAGGTAATCAACGTACGGTGTAACGTCTGGGTTAGCGACACGTTAAAGATTTCGTAAGGCGTTCCGCGACGGATTTTGCGGAAGTTTTCACGAATACGGTCAGAGACCACGATACTATCGTTCAGCGAGTAACCGATCACCGACATCAACGATGCCACAATGGTCAGGTCAATCTCGATATGGAAAAGCGACAGTATTCCCAGCGTAATGATCACGTCATGCGCCAGCGCGATAACCACCCCTGCCGCCAGTCGCCACTCAAAGCGGAAACCGACATAAACGAGGATAGAGATCAACGCCACCAGCAGCGCCATGGCGCCGGTTTGCGCCAGATCGGCGCCCACGCTTGGCCCCACGAATTCAATACGCTTCACGGCCGCATTCTGGTTGGTGGCTTCATTAATGATCGTCACTACTTTGCTGCCCAGTACCTGACCGCCGGTTTCGCCTTCGGTTGGCGGCATACGCACCATAATGTCGTGGCTGCTGCCAAAGTTCTGCAACTGCGGCTCTTCGAAGCCTGCTTTTTGCAGCGCTTCACGCATCACGTCCATTTCAGCCGGTTTTTCCAGCGTGATTTCAATCACCGTGCCACCGGTGAAATCCAGCCCCCAGTTAAACCCGCGCACGCCCATAATGACAATAGCCGCGATCAGCAACAGTCCGGAGATGCCGAATGCCCAGTAGTCCCAGCGCATAAAGTCATAGACTTTACGGCCGTGGTTTAGTTGTTCAACAGTGTATTCCTGTGCCACATCGCACTCCTCAGATTGACAGCTTAGTGACGCGCTTGCCGCCATATAGCAGGTTTACGATAGCACGCGTACCGATAATCGCGGTGAACATCGACGTCGCCACACCGATACCAGTCGTAATCGCGAACCCTTTAATTGCCCCGGTACCGACGGCATACAGAATGATGACTTTAATCAGCGTCGTGATGTTCGCATCGAAGATGGAACTGAACGCGCCGGCATAGCCTTCGTTGATCGCCTGCTGTACCGTGCGGCCATTACTCAACTCTTCTTTGATACGTTCATTAATCAGAACGTTGGCGTCAACCGCGACCGCAAGGGTTAACACGATACCCGCAATCCCCGGCATACTGAGCGTTGCTCCCGGCAACAGCGACATGATACCGACAATCAACACCAGGTTAGCCACTAACGCGCTGGTCGCAATCAGACCAAACTTCTTATAGAAGAAGATCATGAACAGAATGGAGACCACCAGACCGGCCAGACACGCTTCCAGACCTTGTTTAATGTTCTGCATACCCAGGGTCGGGCCAATGGTGCGCTCTTCAACGATCTGAATCGGCGCAATCAGGGCGCCCGCGCGCAGCAACAGCGAGAGCTGGCGCGCTTCGTTTGGATTGCTAATGCCGGTAATACGGAAGCTGTTACCCAGGCGAGACTGGATGTTGGCGATGTTAATCACCTCTTCCTGTTTCACCAGTACGGCGCGACCGTTAGCATCTTTCTTACCGCTGTCTTTATACTCCACAAACAGGGTCGCCATCGGTTTGCCGATGTTGTCCTTAGTGAAGTTAGACATGATATTGCCGCCTGCGCTATCCAGCGAGATGTTAACCTGCGGCTGGTTGTACTCATCCTGGCTGGACGTAGAGTCGGTGATATGGTCGCCGGTGAGGATCACGCGTTTGTACAATACAACCGGCTGACCTTCGCGGGTCTGCTTCACTTCGGAATCACCCGGTACGCGCCCGGCGGCGGCGGCGGCCTGGTCAACGTTGGTATTCACCAGACGGAATTCCAGCGTTGCTGTCGCGCCCAGAATTTCTTTCGCACGGGCGGTATCCTGAATGCCCGGCAGCTCAACCACAATACGGTCCGCGCCCTGACGTTGTACGACAGGCTCCGCGACGCCCAGTTGGTTAACACGGTTACGCAGAATATTAATGTTCTGCTGAACGGCGTATTCGCGCGCTTCGCTCAGACGCGCATCGGTCATTACCGCGCGAAGCTGATTGTCGCTCTGGCTGGAAATCACCAGGTCACGATGACGCGGCGTCAGATAGGCAATCGCCTCATCACGCGCTTTGCTGTCACGGAACGTGATGCTCAGCCCATAATTATCTTCTTTACGAACAGTGGTATAAGGAATGCCTTTTTCACGCAGATCGCTGCGCAGGCTATCGATATTTTGTTCCTGGAGTTTACCCAACGCGGTATCCATATCCACTTCCATCAGGAAGTGAACGCCGCCGCGCAGGTCAAGACCAAGCTTCATCGGATCGGCGTGAATAGCCGCCAACCAGCGCGGCGTAGCCGGCGCAAGGTTAAGCGCCACGACATATTTATCCCCCAGCACGCTCATCAGCGCTTCGCGGGCGCGTAGCTGGGTATCGGTGGTGTCGAAGCGCGCAAGAATAGCGCCCTCTTCCAGTGCCACAGACTTAGCGGGAATTTTTTCTTCTTGTAACGTTTTCTGGACCTGGATCAGCGTTTGCTCACTGGCGGCGACGCCGCGCACGCCAGTGATTTGAACAGCCGGATCCTCACCATACAGGTTGGGAAGTGCGTAAAGCAGGCCGACGACAATCACGACGACCAGCATAATGTACTTCCACAAAGGATAACGGTTTAACACGGCAGTTCCCTTTGGGAAAACGGAAATATTACAGCGCCTTCATGGTGCCTTTCGGCAGAACGGCAGCTACGAAGTCACGTTTGATAACCACTTCCGTGGTGTCATTCAGCGCGATGGCAATGTAGCCAGCTTCCGCTACTTTAGTCACTCGACCGACCAGACCGCCATTCGTCAGAACTTCATCACCTTTCGCAATGGAGTCCATCAGCTTTTTGTGCTCTTTGGTGCGCTTCTGCTGCGGGCGCAGGATCATGAAATAGAAAATCAGACCAAACACCACCAGCATTAAAATCAGAGACATCGGGCTGCCCTGCGCCGGAGCACCTGTTGCCGCTACCGCATCAGAAATAAAAAAGCTCATTCAAATTCCCTCATTATTAAAATTAATCAACGTTCAAAGGTGGAACGGGTCGCCCCTGACGTTGGTAAAACTCGGTTACGAAGCTCTCTAATTTACCCTCTTCAATAGCCTTGCGTAAACCCGCCATCAAACGCTGGTAGTAACGCAAGTTATGAATGGTATTGAGACGCGCGCCTAATATTTCGTTGCAACGGTCAAGATGATGCAAGTAAGCGCGTGAATAATTGCGACAGGTGTAGCAATCGCACTCGGCGTCAAGCGGGCTGGTGTCGCTTTTATGCTTCGCATTACGAATCTTCACCACGCCGTCGGTCACAAACAGATGACCATTACGGGCATTTCGCGTTGGCATGACACAGTCAAACATATCAATACCGCGACGCACGCCTTCCACCAAATCTTCCGGTTTACCAACGCCCATCAGGTAACGCGGTTTGTCAGCCGGGATCTGCGGACAGACGTGCTCCAGAATGCGGTGCATATCTTCTTTCGGCTCACCGACAGCCAAACCGCCGACAGCGTAGCCATCAAAGCCAATCTCTACCAGACCTTTCACCGAGATATCGCGTAAATCTTCGTAAACGCTGCCCTGAATGATGCCAAAAAGCGCATTTTTATTGCCAAGGCTATCAAAACGGTCGCGACTACGCTTCGCCCAACGCAACGACATCTCCATCGAGCGTTTAGCATAGTCCCAGTCTGCCGGGTACGGCGTACATTCATCAAAGATCATCACGATATCGGAACCGAGATCGTACTGGATCTCCATCGACTTTTCCGGATCGAGGAAAATCGGATCGCCGTTGATCGGGTTACGGAAATGTACGCCCTGCTCGGTAATCTTACGAATATCTCCAAGGCTGAAGACCTGGAAGCCGCCGGAATCGGTGAGGATCGGCCCTTTCCACTGCATAAAATCGTGCAGATCGCCATGCAGCTTCATGATCTCCTGACCCGGACGCAGCCACAGGTGGAAAGTATTACCGAGAATGATTTGCGCGCCGGTCGCTTCCACTTCTTCCGGCGTCATGCCTTTTACCGTACCGTAAGTCCCAACGGGCATAAAAGCAGGCGTTTCCACTACGCCACGATCAAACACCAGACGACCGCGACGCGCGCGACCATCGGTGGTATCTAACTCAAATTTCATTATCACTCCTGCGTCAGAAAAACAGTCTGACGTTTAACGACTCGCTACGGAATTATTCCATAGCTAATAAATTCCCGAAGGCGTCATCGGCGCAGCCAGTTTGGGGTCGGCCAGCACACAGCCACCGGAGCGTACACGCAGTACGTGAGGATGGCGAGCACTGCCCGGCGTCAAAATGGCAAGTGAGATAGCCTTCTTACGGACGCTCAAAAATAGCCTGCGGATTGTACGTGATAAACATCGCGTCCCCGTAGCTAAAAAAGCGATATTTTTGTTCCACCGCAGCCTTATAAGCATTCATGGTGTGCTCATAACCGGCAAACGCGGAAACCAGCATAATCAACGTAGATTCCGGCAGGTGGAAGTTGGTGACCAGCGCATCAATCACTTTGTATTGATAACCTGGATAAATAAAGATTTGCGTATCGCCAAAGAACGGCTCTATCAAATCGCTTTTTGCCGCCTGCGCCGCGCTCTCCAGTGAGCGTACCGAGGTCGTGCCCACGGCGATAACCCGCTTGCCGCGCGCTTTTGCCGCCAGCACCGCGTCGACCACCTCCTGCGGCACTTCCGCATATTCGGAATGCATGATGTGATCTTCGATTGTATCGACACGCACCGGCTGGAAAGTGCCCGCTCCTACGTGTAGCGTGACAAACGCCATTTCGATACCTTTTTCCCGAAGCGCCGCCAGCAGTGGCTCATCAAAGTGCAGCCCGGCAGTCGGCGCGGCAACAGCGCCCGGTTTTTCACTGTAGACCGTCTGGTACAGTTCGCGGTCGGCGTCTTCGTCCGGACGGTCGATATACGGCGGCAGCGGCATATGGCCGATGGCGTTGAGAATATCCAGCACCGGACGCTGGTCATTAAACTCAACTTCAAACAGAGCGCCGTGACGCGCGGTCATGGTCGCGTGAATGCTTTCGTCATCGCCCAGTAGCAGTTCCGTACCCGGTTTTGGCGCTTTAGAGGCGCGAATATGCGCCAGGATGCGTTTATCATCAAGCATACGCTCGACCAGCACCTCAATCTTGCCGCCGCTGGCTTTACGGCCAAAGAGCCGCGCCGGGATCACGCGGGTATTGTTAAAGACCAGCAAATCGCCAGGGTTGAGCTTATCGAGCAGATCGGTGAAAGTACCGTGCGTCAGCGCGCCCGTCGGCCCCTCTAATGACAGCAAACGGCAGCGACTGCGCTCCGGCTGTGGGTAGTGGGCAATCAGGGATTCGGGTAGTTCAAAGGAAAAATCGGTAACGCGCATGACTCTGACTCAGACTAAAATAAGAGGCGGGTAGTCTAGTGCCGGGGCGTTCCCGCTGCAACCGTTACCCGCGTTTTGGACAGAGAATCAATAATGAATTTTCTTGCTCACCTGCATCTGGCGCACCTTGCCGACAGCTCACTTTCCGGTAATCTGCTGGCCGATTTTGTCCGGGGAAACCCGGCAACGCATTATCCTCCTGACGTCGTAGAGGGTATTTATATGCATCGGCGTATTGACGTCATGACCGACAACCTGCCGGAAGTTCGTGAGGCGCGAGAGTGGTTCCGCCATGAAACGAGGCGTGTGGCGCCCATTACGCTGGACGTCATGTGGGATCATTTTTTATCGCGCCACTGGACGCAAATCTCTCCCGATTTTCCACTTCAGGCGTTTGTCGGCTATGCCCATGCGCAGGTCGCGACTATTTTGCCCAACTCCCCGCCGCGCTTTGTCAACCTGAATGATTATCTTTGGTCAGAAAAATGGTTAGAGCGTTATCGCGATATGGATTTCATTCAAAACGTGCTGAATGGCATGGCGAATCGCCGTCCCCGGCTGGATGCTTTGCGTGATTCCTGGTACGATCTGGACGCGCACTACGACGCGTTAGAAGAACGCTTCTGGCATTTTTATCCGCGTATGATGGCACAGGCCGCCCGCAAAGCGCTTTGACCGCCTGATAGCGAGGGCGCGCGTCAGATGCGCCGTTGGCAAAAAGATCGTCCGTTGTCATAAAGGGGTCATCATTACGATTTATAATGATCCGATCGATAGGCAAAAGCTGTCTCATTGATTGTCAAGACCGCATTGTTTTGTCGCTTCGCCCTCCCTATACTGCCCGCGTTGCGTTCTAAAACCCTTAATATTGCAGGAGAATTATTATGGTACTGGTTACTCGTCAGGCCCCAGATTTCACCGCTGCAGCGGTACTGGGTAGCGGTGAGATTGTTGATAAATTCAACTTCAAACAGCACACCAATGGTAAAACGACCGTTCTGTTCTTCTGGCCGATGGACTTCACTTTTGTTTGCCCGTCTGAGCTGATCGCCTTTGATAAACGTTATGAAGAATTCCAGAAGCGCGGCGTTGAAGTGGTCGGCGTTTCTTTCGACTCTGAATTCGTCCACAACGCATGGCGTAACACCCCTGTCGATAAAGGCGGCATTGGCCCGGTGAAATACGCGATGGTCGCCGACGTGAAGCGTGAAATTCAGAAAGCTTATGGTATCGAACATCCTGATGAAGGCGTTGCGCTGCGCGGCTCTTTCCTGATTGACGCTAACGGTATTGTTCGCCACCAGGTTGTAAACGATCTGCCGCTGGGTCGTAATATTGACGAAATGCTGCGTATGGTCGACGCGCTGCAATTCCACGAAGAGCACGGCGATGTCTGCCCGGCGCAGTGGGAAAAAGGCAAAGAAGGCATGAACGCCTCTCCGGACGGCGTGGCTAAATACCTGGCTGAGAACATTTCCAACCTGTAAGTCAGTGCATTGATAAAAGGCTCGCTATCGCGAGCCTTTTTTATGCGTGAGGTTTTACGAACCACTTCGCCTCAACGATTCATCCATACCGTCGCGGAAATCGCGGGTAAAGTAAGCCTCCCCTCGCGGATGTCACCGCTTCCCGTTTTACATTGCCATCCGGCCACGTTCAGCAACGGCGACGCTTCCAGCGCCACTTCACAGGCCTCGCCCCGGTTAATCGCCACCAGCGCCCGCTGCTGCTGATAAACCCGCACGAACACCACTACATCACCTTCGGCATACAGCGCCTGGCATCCGCCACGACGCAGCGCCAGACTGCGCTGGCGCAGTTTCACCATACGCTGGTACAGCGCCAGCAAGTTACCGTCCTGCTTGCGTTCGTCCCACGGGAACGGTTTGCGGCACAGCGGATCATTCGCGCCGTCTACGCCGACTTCATCGCCATAATAGATACATGGCACGCCGGGCCAGGTAAACAGCCAGACCACTGCCAGCGGCAGGCGCGCCTTGTCTTTACCCAGCAGGGTCTTAAAGCGCGCGGTATCATGGCTGTCGAGTTGATTAAACATGCGCAGTTGTTGCTGGTGCGATAATCCGGCGCGGTAGTTATCCATCCACGCGATACAGGTCCGGGCATCGATATGCTGCGGCTCGTAAGCGATATCAGTTTTGGCGAGAAATCCCCACAGCGGGAAGGTAAAACCGCGATAATTCATGGCGGCATCTTCCACGTCGGCCTGTAGCCACTGCCGCGCATCGCCGAAATGTTCTCCCACAATATAGGCTTCGGGCTGCGCCTCTTTTGCCGCCCGGGTAATGCCGGCGACATGCTGCAAATTGTTGCGCGCCCCACCCGCCTCGCCCAGCATATGTACGACATCCAGCCGCCAGCCGTCCATATTCCACGGCGCCTTTAGCCAGTGACGAACAATACTGTCCTCACCGCGATAGATCTCATCCACCAGCGTTTCTGATTGATAATCAAGTTTCGGCAGGCTCGGATAACCCAGCCAGTCCAGCGCCACGCCTTGTGGCGAAAAGGAGTACCAGTCGCGCCACGGCGAGTCCGGATGATGGCACGCGCCGCCAGTGCTGCGGTTATGCCTGTCAAACCACGCGTGCGAGTCGCCGCTATGGTTAAACACGCCATCCAGCACCAGTCGCATGCCCTGCGAATGCGTTTCACGCCGCAGGCGTAGCAGCGCCCGATCGCCGCCAAATTGCGGATCGACATGGCGATAATCTTCCGTGTCATACTTATGGACGCTCGGCGCGGTAAATACCGGGTTCAGATATAGCGCTGTGACGCCCAGTTTTTTCAGATACGGTAGCTTCTCGCAAATGCCATTCAGACAGCCGCCGTAAAAGGTGGAACCGCCCGCCTGGATGGTTAAAGGATCGTCCCAGTCACGCAGCACAATCTCCTGCCCCGCGGCATGATGGTAATACACTCGGTCCTGATCTGCTTCACGCGTCTCGCTGCGGGCAAAACGATCCGGGAAGATCTGATAAAAAATTTGATCGGCGACCCACTGTGGGCCGCTATCCGGCGCATCAACCGCAAATTGTTCCAGACGCGCAGGCGGAAAACGGCTAAATCCCTGCGGCGTAAACCATCGCTGACGGTCATGCCAAAGCAATTTAAAGCTGTAACGGCGACGGGGCTGCCCTAACGCGATATCGAGCGTCGCTCGCCACGCCGTCACGCCCGGCTGCGGCTGGCGGCGCTGTTTGCGCATCGCCAGCGAGATTTCTTCATTATCGAATTCTGAGCGCAACGTCACGCGAGAAGGCGGATTTTCTCCGCTCAGCCACAACGTAATGATTAATTTATCGTTATGTTGCTTCACAAATGGGGCAACCGGTAGGTGCCAGGCATTCAACATCTCGTATCCCCTCTACTGAAAATGGGGTCACCTTGCCACAGGGATTTAAAGGATAACTCATCATCCGAGGGTTTATTAGGGGAGGAGACGCAAGGAGGAGAAGCGGCTCCGCTTATCCGGCCTACAGTTGCCTGCAGACCGGATAAGGCAGAGAAAAACGACTACGCCTGCGCCAACTGACGGTCGCGACGGCGTTTAAACATCCAGCCAATCAACAGCAAAACTATCCAGGCGAAGCCCACATACAGTGAGATGCGGGTATCCGGATGATAGCCGATAAGCGCAATAATGAAGACCAGGAAAATCAGACCCACTATCGTCGTTACGACACCGCCCGGCACCTTAAACTTCAGCGCTTTTACCTCTTCCGGCGGTAAACGACGACGGAAGGCGATTTGCGACAGCAGGATCATAATCCACACCCATACTGTCGCAAACGTCGCCAGGGAGGCAATCACCAGGAAAACGTTTTCCGGCATGATGTAGTTCAGATAAACCGCAAACAGCAGCGCAATCGTCATCACCAGCACAGTGACCCACGGAATACCACGGCGTGACGTTTTGGCAAAGATTTTCGGCGCGCTCCCCTGCTCCGCCATACCATGCAGCATACGGCCTACGCCAAACACATCGGAGTTGATAGCGGAAAGCGAGGCAGTCAATACCACAAAGTTCAGAATGCTGGCGGCAAAGGTAATCCCCATATGCTGAAACGTCAGCACAAATGGGCTACCGTCCGTGCCGACCTGATTCCACGGATAGATAGACATAATGACGAACAACGTGCCGACATAAAATACCAGGATACGCATCGGTACCGAGTTAATGGCCCGCGGAATGGATTTCTCCGGGTCTTTCGCTTCCCCGGCGGTGATACCGATAATCTCAATCCCGCCGTAAGCGAACATCACCATTTGCAGCGACATGATCATTCCCAGCCAGCCATTGCTGAAGAACCCGCCGTTGCTCCACAGGTTATGAATGCCGGTGGGCTGCCCGCCGTTGCCAATTCCCCACACAATGATACCGATACCCGCGACAATCATGATAATAATGGTGGCGACTTTGAAGAAGGAGAACCAAAACTCCAGCTCGCCAAACACCTTGACGCTCATCAGGTTGATGGCGCAAATGATCAGCACCACGCTAAGCACCCAAATCCAGTGCGGCACGGCGGGGAACCAGACGCCCATGTATATGCCGAACGCGGTCACGTCGGCAATGGCGACGATCAGGATCTCAAAACAGTAGGTCCAGCCGGTGATATAGCCCGCCAGCGGGCCGAGGTTTTCCTGCGCATAGCGCGAAAATGAGCTGGCGGCAGGGTTGTGAACGGACATTTCCCCCAATGCGCGCATAATGATATATGCCGCGACCCCGCCAATAATATAGGCCAACAGCACGCTCGGCCCCGCCATTTTGATGGCGTCCGCCGAGCCGTAAAACAGGCCGGTGCCGATTGCCGAACCTAATGCCATAAAGCGAATGTGCCGGGTACTCAGCCCACGCTTTAGCTTATTATTGCTTTCCATCAATTTCTGACCTATCAACACAATAAAAAACCACGGGGCGTTAAGCCCCGTGGTGTACACATATGTCAGCGATTTTAGTGAGCGCTGGAGGCCACCTGTCGACCCGCCGCGCGATCCCAGATAATCGCCAGGATCACCATCACCACCGTTGGCATCAACCACGCCAGTCCTTGTTCCGCCAGCGGCAAACGCTGGCTCCAGGCTGGCAACACATCGCCAAAGGCAGATGCTTTGATGCCGTCAAGGATACCAAAAAGCAGGCTGATAAACATTGCCGGTGCGATGATGCGGGTGGAATTATGCCACCATGAGCGGGTAAAACTTAATACAACCAGTGCGATACACGGCGGATAGATAGCCGTCAGCACCGGAATGGAGATTTGAATCAGATGGCTCAGTCCGAGGTTTGACACCACCATAGAGAAGCCGCCGAGGATAAAGACCAGCGTCCGGTAAGACAGCGGAATATACTGCGCGAAGAACTCAGCGCAGGCGCAGGTCAGCCCCACCGCCGTCACCAGACAGGCGATAAAGATTAGCGCCGCCAACAGGAAGCTTCCCGCGCCGCCAAAGGTATGCTGAACGTAGGCATGAAGAATCGCCGCGCCGTTCGCTGACTGATCGACCAACGTCGCGCTGTCAGAGCCTAAGCGGAACAAGGCAAGGTAAAGCAGCGTCAGCCCCACGCCCGCCATCAGGCCGGCCCAGACCGTGTAACGCGTCAACAGGCGCGCTTCGGTAACGCCGCGAGAACGCGCCGCGTTCACAATAACGATACCAAACACCATCGCGCCCAGCGTATCCATCGTCAGATAGCCGTTCACAAATCCGTTAGAAAAGGCCGCATTCTGATAAGCGTCCAGGGCGTTGCTGATTGGACCGGCAGGCCAAACGATAGCCGCAACGGAAAGGATGACCAGCGCAATAATTTTCAACGGCGCCAGGAAATTCCCTACCGTATCCAGCAGCTTACCCGGATAGAGGGAAACCAGAATAACGATAGCGAAATAGACCACGCTGTAAATCAGCAACGGCATTGCAGAATCGCCGGTCAACGGAGCGATACCGACCTCAAACGACACCGTCGCGGTACGCGGCGTCGCAAATAACGGCCCGACGGCCAGATAACAAACGGTCGCCAGCAGGAGGCCCGCCACTTTACCAATCGGCGTACTGAGGCTGTCTACGCCGCCGCCGACTTTCGCCAGCGCCACAACGGTAAGAACCGGTAGACCCACGGCGGTAATCAGAAAGCCAATAGCGGCTGTCCAGACGTGTTCACCCGCCTGCAAACCGACCATAGGAGGAAAAATAATATTGCCTGCGCCAACGAACAGCGCAAATGTCATAAAGCCCAGGGCGATGATATCGCGCGATTTTAACTGATGGGTCATAAAGTCTTACTGCCTGTGGATGGTGATGTTGTAAACATTAAAATTTTTGCCTTTCCCGGAGGATTATAAAGCGGCGTTTTTTATCAATTTCAGCGGGAAAAACTCCCGGACCGATGCGGCGAAGAATTGTTTTTCGATTTACCGCGCAAATGCAGCCGTAATGACAGCACCTGGAGCGCAATTTAAACGCTTATAACGTTTTAAAGCAAGGTGGGATCTAAAAACCAGATGAATATAGCGATATGAAATTTACAACCAGAATAAAACACCATTCTCATGAAAAAGTTATGGCTAATCATGCGAACAAAAAACCACCAGACGTTGAAAGTTTCAGCGCCCCCGCATTAACTGCAAAGAAAATAAGCCAGCATCCGCTGGCTTATGGAAAGTTATACTTACGAAAGGTAATTAGACGCTATTTTTGGCAATTAAACGTTCCGGCAGAACAAAGCTAAATCGCGTTCCTTTACCAGGCAAACTGTCGACTTCAAGGCGGCTTTCATGATGATTCAGCGCATGTTTCACAATCGCCAACCCCAGGCCGCTGCCGCCCGTTTGACGCGAACGCGCTTTATCGACACGGTAGAAGCGTTCGGTCAGACGAGGAATATGCTCAGCGGCAATCCCCGGACCGTTATCTTGTATGCAAAACTCAGCGCCATGCGCGACATGTCGCCAGCTCACCGTAATATGCGTTCCCGCCGGCGTATGGTTTACCGCGTTATACACCAGGTTTGAGATCGCGCTGCGTAGCTGCTCTTCGTTGCCCAGAACGCTAAGACTATCGTCGACCTCAAACGTAAAGGTATGCTTCTGCTGGCTGAGCGTCTGCGCTTCACGCTCCACGATCCGCAGCATCATCGGTACATCCACTTTTTCATTTAATAACAGCGCCGGGGCCGCCTCAATTTTAGATAACGTAAGCAATTGTTTTACCAGCCCTTCCATACGATACGTTTGCTCGCGCATCGTATGCAGCGCTTTCTCTCGCGTCGCCCCCTCCAGCGCCTGTTCCTGCATCATTTCCAGATAGCCTTGCAATACCGTCAATGGCGTACGCAACTCATGACTAACGTTGGCGAAAAAGTTACGCCTGGCGCCTTCAAGCTGATGCATTTGCGTCACATCGCGCGCCACCATCAGGAGTTGTTTATCGGTATAAGGCATGACACGGATCTCCAGGTGCCGCCCGGTATTCAGCACCAGATGAAGCGGACGGGTGAAATCACGCGTTTTTAAATACTGGGTAAACTCCGGGTAACGCAGCAGATTGAGAATATTCTGCCCGCTGTCATCCGGCCAGCGTAGCCCCAGTATCTGTTGCGCCAAACCGTTACACCAAAAAATGCCGCCCTCTTCTGTGGTCAGTACCACTGCATCAGGCAGCGACTCCGCGCCGCTGCGAAAACGTTTAATCAGGTTCCCCAGCTCGCGGCGGCGCTTCTTATTTCGCAACTGCATCTGGTGTAAACCGTATAACAGCGGCTCCCAACTTCCCCGTCCCGGCGGCGGCGTCATACTTCTGTCGACCCAAAGCCACCAGGAGAGGCGCAATAAATTCCAGAAATGCCAGGCAAGCAGTCCCGTCACCGCCGCCAGTAAAAACCACGGCAGATAACCAAAAAAAGCGCTAAGGATAAGCGCGGGGATGCAACAGAGCACCAACTCCAGCACCAGCCTTTTCCATGACAGCCGTTCCAGCACGCGTCATACTCCCTCAAGAATGGAAAGCCTTCTCCGCCAGAAGCCTGTGATCTACTGGCGGAAAAGGCATTAAAAGCGGGTCGAAAAACGATACCCTGTCCCGCGTACCGTTTGCACCATCCGGTCGTGGCCGCTGTGCTCCAGCGCCTTACGCAAACGGCGAATATGCACGTCGACCGTCCGGTCTTCAACGTACACATTGGTGCCCCAGACATGGTTGAGTAGCTGTTCGCGACTATAAACCCGTTCCGGATGCGTCATAAAGAAATGGAGTAATTTAAATTCGGTCGGCCCCATATCCAGTGGGCTGTCGCCGGTCATCACGCGATGAGAGCCAGGATCAAGGCTCAGTCCCTGCATCTCGATCACCTCTTCGACCGCCATCGGTGAGATACGCCGCATAACGGCCTTAATGCGCGCCACCAACTCCTTGGGGGAAAACGGCTTGGTAATGTAATCGTCAGCGCCGGTTTCCAGCCCGCGCACGCGATCTTCTTCCTCACCTCTCGCCGTCAGCATAACCACAGGAATATCCCGGGTCATGGCTTCACGTTTGAGATGTTTAATAAACTGTAACCCAGACCCGCCGGGCAACATCCAGTCAAGAAGGATGAGATCCGGCCAGGGTTCATTAAGTTTATTCACCGCACTGTCATAATCTTCGGCTTCTACGGGCTGAAAGCCATTTTGTTCGAGCACGAAGCACACCATTTCACGGATCGGCGCCTCATCTTCTACGACCAGAATACGTCTCGCCATAATTTGCCCTGTTAGTCGTTAGTTATCAATGCCGCGCCATTATGCGTCAGATTTATGACAGATTTATGAAAAAAAGGGGTGGTATTGACAGCATGTTGATGATTTATGACACCGTTGAAACATTGCATTACCGTCTACTGGCGGTAAATTGCGCCCAAAAATGGAGGGGATGACGTGTATAATCCCGTTCACGCTTTTTTTGCATGGAACTATTATGCGCATCCTCCATACCTCTGACTGGCATCTGGGACAAAATTTCTACAGTAAAAGCCGCGCCGCGGAGCATCAGGCTTTTCTGGACTGGCTGCTGGAGACCGCGCAGTCCCATCAGGTGGATGCCATTATTGTCGCAGGCGATATTTTTGATACCGGTTCGCCGCCAAGCTATGCCCGAGAACTTTATAACCGTTTTGTCGTTAATTTACAGCAAACAGGCTGTCATTTAGTGGTGCTGGCCGGTAATCATGATTCCGTTGCCACGCTTAACGAGTCACGCGAAATTCTGGCGTTTCTCAATACAACCGTGATCGCCAGCGCGGGCTATGCGCCGCAACTACTTCATCGCCGCGATGGTTCTCCCGGCGCCGTACTGTGCCCCATTCCCTTTTTACGCCCGCGCGACATTATTACCAGCCAGGCGGGGTTGTCCGGCAGCGAGAAACAGCAGCAACTCCTTCATGCGATTGCCGATTATTATCAACAGCAGTACCAGGAAGCGTGCCTGCTACGCGGCGAACGGAAGTTGCCGGTTATCGCGACGGGGCATTTAACCACCGTCGGCGCCAGCAAAAGCGATGCGGTACGCGACATTTATATCGGTACGCTGGATGCCTTTCCGGCGGAGCATTTCCCACCAGCGGATTATATCGCATTGGGACACATTCACCGCGCGCAATGTGTCGGCGGCACAGAGCATATCCGCTATTGCGGCTCCCCCATCGCCCTCAGCTTTGATGAGTGCGGCAAAAGCAAATGCGTGCATCTGGTGACCTTCGACCAGGGGAAATGGCAAAGTACCGAAAGTCTGGCCATCCCCGTTAGCCAACCATTGGCGGTTTTAAAAGGCGACCTGGCGTCAATTACCGAACAGCTTGAGCAGTGGCGCGGCATTGAGCAATCGCCCCCCGTCTGGCTGGATATTGAAATCACCAGCGATGATTATCTACATGATATACAAAGAAAAATACAGACATTAACGGAGTCGCTACCGGTAGAAGTATTACTGGTGCGTCGTAGCCGCGAACAGCGTGAACGCTCGCTGGCGAACGAACGGCGGGAAACATTAAGCGAGCTTAGCGTGGAGGAGGTTTTTGCGCGGCGGCTGGCGCTGGAAGCGTTAGATACCCCGCAGCGCGAGCGCCTGAATCAGCTCTTTTCCAGCACGCTCTACGCGTTGAATGAGGAGCATGAGGCATGAAAATTCTCAGTTTGCGTCTGAAAAACCTGAACTCGCTGAAAGGAGAATGGAAGGTCGACTTTACCGCCGAACCGTTTGTCAGTAACGGGTTATTCGCCATCACCGGCCCGACCGGCGCGGGAAAAACCACCTTGCTTGACGCCATCTGCCTGGCGCTGTACCACGAAACGCCGCGCCTGAATACGGTATCGCAATCGCAAAACGATTTGATGACGCGCGATACGGCGGAATGTCTGGCCGAAGTGGAGTTTGAGGTAAAAGGCGAAGCCTGGCGCGCGTTCTGGAGCCAGAACCGCGCCCGAAATCAGCCTGACGGCAATCTCCAGGCACCACGCGTGGAGTTGGCGCGGTGTTCAGACGGAAAAATCTTTGCCGATAAGGTAAAGGATAAACTGGAGATGATCGCCACGTTGACCGGGCTGGACTACGGGCGCTTCACCCGTTCGATGTTGTTATCACAGGGGCAGTTCGCCGCCTTTCTTAACGCC
The DNA here is from genome assembly GCF_008692785.1 of Salmonella enterica subsp. diarizonae. Classification (GTDB taxonomy): domain Bacteria; phylum Pseudomonadota; class Gammaproteobacteria; order Enterobacterales; family Enterobacteriaceae; genus Salmonella; species Salmonella diarizonae. The sequence continues at coordinate 135,282 of NZ_VXJV01000005.1, read as the reverse complement.
AAAGCGAAAGAGCGCGCAGAGCTTCTGGAGGAGCTCACCGGCACTGAGATTTACGGGCAGATATCCGCACAGGTATTTGAAAAACATAAATCAGCCCGTCTCGAACTGGAAAAGTTACAAGCGCAGGCCAGCGGCGTCGCCCTATTGGCGGACGAACAGTTACAGCAACTGGAAGCCAGTTTGCAGGCGCTTACTGACGAAGAGAAACGCCTGCTGGCCGGCCAGCAGGTACAGCAGCAGCACCTTCACTGGCTGACCCGAAAAAACGAGCTCCACACTGAATTACACGCCCGGCAGCAGTCGCTGTACGCGGCGCAAGAGGCGCGAGAAAAAGCGCAGCCGCAGCTCGCGGCGCTGACTCTGGCGCAACCTGCTCGCCAGTTGCGCCCGCATTGGGAGCGCATTCAGGAACAAACCCGCGCCGTTGAGCGGGTTCGCCAGCACATTGATGAAGTGAATGCTCGCTTACAAAGCGCGTATCGCCTGCGCCAGAGTATCCGCGCCTGCGCGCATCGACAATCCACGCAACTGAACGCCACAGGGCAGCGGTTGAAGGCATGGCTGGCGGAACACGACGGCATCCGCGTCTGGCACAGCGAACTGGCGGGTTGGCGAGCATTATTAACACAACAATCCCACGATCGGGCGCAACTGAGCCAATGGCAACAGCAGTTGATGAGCGATACGCGTCAACTCGACGCGCTACCGCCGCTCATGCTCGATCTCACGCCACAGGCGCTGGCGGAAGCCAGGGCGTTACATACCCGGCAACGTCCACTACGTCAGCGTCTCGCCGCGCTTCAGGGGCAAATTACCCCGAAACAAAAGCGTCAGACGCAGCTACAGGAGGCGATTACGCGTCATCATCAGGAACAGACGCAATACACCCAACGCCTGGCGGATAAGCGCCTGAGTTATAAAACCAAAGCACAGGAGCTTGCGGACGTTCGCACTATTTGCGAGCAGGAAGCGCGCATCAAAGATCTGGAAAGCCAGCGGGCGCGCTTACAGCCCGGCCAGCCGTGTCCGCTTTGCGGCTCGACGACACACCCCGCCATCGCCGCCTATCAGGCGCTCGAACTGAGCACGAATCAAACCCGCCGCGACGCGCTGGAAAAAGAGGTCAAAACGCTGGCGGAAGAAGGCGCTGCGCTGCGAGGACAGTTAGATGCCTTAACGCAACAATTACAGCGGGATGAAAGCGAGGCGCAGTCGCTGTTGCAGGAAGAGCAAGCGCTTACTGAGGAATGGCAAACGCTCTGCGCCGCGCTGGGCGTTAAGTTTCAGCCGCAAGAAGATCTCTCTGGCTGGCTGACCGCCGCGGAAGAGCATGAGCAGCAGTTGGATCAGCTAAGCCAGCGCCATGCTCTACAAACGCAAATCGCCGCGCATACCGAGCAGGTAGCCCGCTTTACCGCGCAGATTGCGCAGCGTCAGGCGTCGCTGACGGCTGATTTGGCGCTGTATAAGCTTTCCCTTCCTGCGCCAGAAGAGGAGGCTTCGTGGCTGAATGACCGCGCCGATGAAGTGAAAATGTGGCAACAGCGTCAGACAGAGTTCGCGGATTTGCAAACGCAGATCGACAGGCTTGCCCCGTTGCTGGAGACGCTACCGCAAACGGATACCGTGGATTCCGACGACGTGCCGCTGGATAACTGGCGGCAGGCGCATGATGAATGCGTGTCGTTACAAAGCCAATTGCAAACCTTGCAGCAGCAGGCGACACAGGAGCAGCAGCGCGCCGCCGAGGCGATAGCGCATTTTGACGCAGCGTTAAAAAATAGCCCGTTTGACAGCCAGACAACGTTCCTGGCGGCGTTGCTGGATGAAGAGACCGTGACCCGTCTGGAAAAACAGCAACAGGCGCTGGAAAGTCAGCTACAGCAAGCGAAGGCGTTAAGCGCGCAGTCCGCGCAGGCGCTGGCTGACCATCAGCAACAGCCGCCCGCCGGTCTGGAGCCAACGTGTACGGCGGAGCAGCTCTCGCAGCGGCTGACGCAGTTGGCGCAACAACTGCGTGAAAACACGACACGCCAGGGGGAAATCCGCCAGCAAATTAAACAGGATGCAGATAATCGGCAGCACCAACGGGCGCTGATGGCGGAAATGACGCAAGCCTCTCAGCAGGTGGAAGACTGGGGCTATCTTAATGCGCTGATCGGCTCTAAAGAGGGTGATAAGTTCCGCAAATTCGCCCAGGGGCTGACGCTGGATAATCTGGTCTGGCTGGCGAATCATCAGCTCACCCGTCTGCATGGTCGTTATTTATTGCAACGTAAAGCCAGCGACGCGCTGGAGCTGGAGGTTGTCGATACCTGGCAGGCCGACGCTGTGCGCGATACGCGCACTTTATCAGGCGGCGAAAGTTTCCTGGTCAGCCTGGCGCTGGCGCTGGCGTTATCAGATTTGGTCAGCCATAAAACGCGCATTGACTCTTTGTTCCTCGACGAAGGCTTCGGCACGCTTGATAGCGAAACGCTGGACGCCGCGCTGGATGCGCTCGACGCGCTGAATGCCAGCGGTAAGACCATCGGCGTTATTAGCCACGTGGAAGCCATGAAAGAACGTATCCCTGTGCAGATAAAAGTGAAAAAAATCAACGGACTTGGTTACAGCAAACTGGACAAAGTGTTTGCCGTGGAGTAACGCGGGAGCCATTCTGCGCGCAACATAATGTCATGACGTAGCATAATAATGAATACACAAAGACGGATAAGGAATGGTATTACCTCGCGCTTATCCGCAAGCTATACGTTGATTGGCTACGACAGTTGACAGCCACGGCGCGCAACATGCGCCTTCATTTTCGGCAGGTGGTATGAAAAAAGTTATTTTTTCTTTGGCGCTGGGTACGTTCGGACTGGGGATGGCCGAGTTTGGCATTATGGGCGTGCTGACGGAGCTGGAGCGCGATGTCGGAATAACGATTCCCGCCGCCGGGCATATGATCTCGTTTTACGCCTTCGGCGTCGTGCTGGGCGCTCCCATTATGGCGCTTTTTTCCAGCCGCTTTTCGCTTAAACATGTACTGCTGTTTCTGGTCATGCTGTGCGTGACAGGCAATGCCATGTTTACCTTTTCCTCCTCATATCTGATGCTCGCCATCGGCAGACTGGTTTCCGGCTTTCCGCACGGCGCCTTTTTTGGCGTCGGCGCCATTGTCTTGTCAAAGATTATCCGCCCCGGGAAAGTCACCGCCGCCGTCGCGGGTATGGTTTCGGGGATGACGGTGGCGAATCTGGTGGGCATCCCGTTCGGCACTTACCTGAGCCAGGAATTTAGCTGGCGCTACACCTTTTTATTGATCGCGGTTTTCAACATCGCCGTGCTCACCGCGATTTTCTTCTGGGTGCCGGATATTCGCGACGAAGCCAAAAGCAGCCTGCGCGAGCAGTTCTACTTTCTGCGCAGCCTCGCGCCGTGGCTTATCTTCGCCGCCACGATGTTCGGCAATGCGGGCGTTTTTGCCTGGTTCAGCTATATCAAGCCATTTATGATGTACATCTCCGGTTTTTCGGAAACGAGCATGACGTTTATTATGATGCTGGTCGGGCTGGGGATGGTGTTAGGCAATCTATTAAGCGGCAAACTCTCCGGCAGATATACTCCGCTCCGCATCGCGGCAGTGACTGACCTCGTTATCGTGCTCTCTCTCACGGCGCTCTTTTTCTTCGGCGGATGCAAAACGGCATCGCTGACTTTCGCGTTTATCTGCTGCGCTGGTCTGTTTGCGCTCTCTGCGCCGCTGCAGATCTTGCTGCTACAAAACGCCAAAGGCGGCGAACTGCTGGGTGCGGCGGGAGGGCAAATCGCGTTTAATCTCGGTAGCGCAATTGGCGCCTGGTGCGGAGGGCTGATGCTGACGCTAGGTTTTGCGTACCACTACGTGGCGCTTCCCGCCGCTCTACTGTCGTTTTCCGCCATGTCGTCGTTGCTGGTATATGGCCGTCTAAAACACAAGCAGCCATCGGTCACGTCTGTTGCCGGATGACGCGCCATCCGGCTAAAAACGTTACGCCAGCGGCCACAGCCAGGCCGCGCCGCGCACACCGCTCGAATCGCCATGCTGCGCCTTACGCACCGGCGTCTCGCACTCGCCGCCAAAAACAAACGATTTCATCAGCGACGGAACCGTCTTGTACAGGCGCTCAACATTGCTCATGCCGCCGCCCAGCACAATGACATCCGGATCAAGAATATTTACGACGTGCGCTAACGCTTTCGCCAGCCGTAACTCATAACGGCTTATCGCCAGTTCCGCCACGGCGTCCTGCGTATCAACCAGACGAATAATCTCATCGCCTTTTAGCGCCTTACCGCTCAAACGCTGGTAATCCGTGGCAAATCCCGTACCGGAAATAAAAGTTTCGATACAGCCTTGTTTACCGCAATAACACGGAATTTCTTCGCGGTAACGCAACTCATCGTCATCCATCCACGGCAACGGATTGTGGCCCCATTCGCCTGCCGTACCGTTGCCGCCGATGTGCGCCTGGCCATTTAGCGCTACGCCCGCGCCGCACCCGGTACCGATAATCACCGCAAATACCGTTTGCGCCCCCGCCGCCGCGCCATCTACCGCCTCTGAGACCGCCAGGCAATTGGCATCGTTAGCTAACCGTACTTCACGCTTCAGACGACGGCTCACATCGTTATCGAACGGCTGGCCGTTAAGCCACGTAGAGTTAGCGTTTTTCACGACGCCAGTGTAAGGCGAGAGAGAACCGGGAATGCCAATGCCGACGCTACCGGTCTGTCCGGTCGCCTGTTCCGCCATGTCGACCAGCGCAGCGATAGTTTCTATCGTTTGCTGATAATCCTCCCGCGGCGTAGGCAGACGATGGCGAAACCGCTGTTCTCCTGCATCATCAAGCGCAATGACTTCCGTTTTTGTGCCGCCTAAATCGATACCAATACGCACATACCGCTCCTCATTTTTTGGGAATATCAACAGGGTAGAACCCACCGTTCTGATTGGCAATGCAAGCCCGCCGACAATTCGTTACTATACCGCCTGGATTTAACGACAAGGCCGTGGAAATTATCATGCTGTGGTTCAAAAATTTAATGGTTTACCGTCTTAGCCGCGATATCGCATTGCGCGTCGAAGAGATGGAGAAACAGCTCGCCTCAATGACGTTTACCCCATGCGGTAGCCAGGATATGGCCAAAATGGGCTGGGTTCCGCCAATGGGCTCTCACAGCGATGCGTTAACGCACACTGCCAATGGCCAAATTATTATTTGTGCGCGCAAAGAAGAGAAAATTCTGCCATCGCCAGTGATTAAACAGGCGCTGGAAGCGAAAATCCAGAAACTGGAAGCCGATCAGGGGCGCAAGCTGAAGAAGACGGAAAAAGATTCCCTGAAGGATGAAGTGTTGCATTCATTGCTGCCGCGCGCGTTTAGCCGCTTCAGCCAGACAATGATGTGGATTGATACCGTTAACGGCCTGATTATGGTTGACTGCGCCAGCGCGAAAAAAGCGGAGGATACGCTGGCGCTACTGCGTAAAAGTCTCGGCTCGCTGCCGGTTGTCCCGCTGGCGCTGGAAAATCCGATTGAACTGACGCTCACAGAGTGGGTGCGCTCCGGTACGGTCGCTCAGGGCTTCCAGTTGCTCGACGAAGCCGAATTGAAAGCGATGCTGGAAGATGGCGGCGTGATTCGCGCGAAAAAGCAGGATCTGGTCAGCGACGAGATCGCCGTTCATATTGAAGCGGGTAAAGTGGTAACGAAGCTGGCGCTCGACTGGCAGCAACGCATTCAGTTCGTGATGTGCGACGACGGCTCCATTAAGCGTCTGAAATTCTGCGATGAGCTGCGCGATCAGAACGAAGATATCGACCGGGAAGATTTTGCCCAGCGTTTCGACGCGGACTTTATCCTGATGACCGGAGAGCTGGCGGCGCTGATTCAAAGCCTGGTGGAAGGATTAGGCGGCGAAGCGCAACGCTAACCAGAGGGTCCCTCTCCGCCGGAGAGGGGACTCACCGTTACAAATAGCGGCACAGATACGAGGTAGGCTCAGCAACCTGTAGATGAAACTCGCTGTGGCCAGGCACGTTAAACACCTCACCTGCCGTATACACTTTCCATTCGACAGTTCCCGGCAACAGTACCTTCAACGCGCCGCTCACAACCGTCATCTCTTCGGGTTCGGCGGTGCCAAAGGTATACTCTCCTTCCGCCATCACGCCAACGCTGGCCCGGCCGGTGCTACTGCTGGTAAATCCAATAGACTTCACTTTCCCGGAAAAGTATTCATTGCTTTGTAGCATAATCAGGCCCCGTCTCGTTATTAAATTAACACCCAATATAGAGTCCTGACGTTCGGCCTGTCACGCAAAATTAGACAAGCAGTTCTGAAGCTAACCGCGCAATCAAAACATTAGAGAGTAAAACCGGCACATCCAGCGCCTGCTGTAAAATATCCCGATGACGCTGATGAAAACCCAGACAATCAAGCATAATGACGTCCGCGCCTTGATCCAGTAGCGCCTGCCCGGCATTAATTAACTGTTGCTCAGATCCGTGAACCGGATTCGCCAGCGAATAAACCGGCGGCATTTGCAATACCTGCCATTTTTTCTCCTGGGCCGCCAGAAGCTCTGCAACTGGCACAATAACGCCAACCTGATGCCCATCCACAATAGAGGCAACAAGCGGTGGAATAATACGCAGCGGTTCAAGCAAAATAGAATTGCGGGCAGCCATACTTTTAATCGCCGCAGTGCTCATCAGTATAATGACATCATAACCCTGGTTATCCAGCACTTCGACAACGCTCTGTAAATCTCGCTCCACTTTCTGGCGGGAAACATGGGCTATTTGGTTATCATTCAGCAACGTCAGAAGCGGATCGTCGCCAGGCTCTACGGCGTAATCCGCCATAACGTCTTCCCGGCTCATTTTTCCCAGCAGGCTGTGATGGGTGATATGTTGTTCGTCGATGTATTCCGTCAGGAGCGGTAACACTTCGCTCATTGGCACAACGCCGATTGTGAGGATTGCCAACGACGCACTCATTCTTATTCCACCTTCTTATTACTTCGTCGTAGTTCCCGGGCAAATATTTACACAACCACCGTGCTACCTGCCCTACAAATCTCAAAAAGCGTAGCAGCAGATGGACCACGTATTGTGTAAAGATTCCAAATAATTCCAGTATTGTATTGTTATCGCTTAATTTACGGTTTTAGTTGCCAGTATAAATGTTTCAAAAATGTGATAGAGATACAATTTAGGAGTACTCAGAATCCCTTCCGAGTCGTTCATGCGGCTATGATTTATCCGGATCTTCATAACGTTTTTTCGCATCCATCGCCTCTTCTGCAGTCGGATGCTCGCTAATGAGCGAATCAGGTTTCGGATGGTCAGCCCGTAGCTGATACCACGTCACCGTCTGTCCTGACACGCCTTTTTCAATGGTGACGATATAAGCTTCCCGCGGATAAGGTGGTCTGGTTGGCATAGTGTTTCCTTTATTCTGGGTGAGCGTTAAGTATAGACATCTCCCTGCACCCGTTGCGTCGACGGCGGCAGCGCCGCAATAATTTCAGAAACGACCTGGGTCGGCGCTTTCGTCGCGTCAATAATGTAATGCGCCGTTTCGCGATACAGCGCGTCACGCTGCTCAAGCACTTCCCGAACCTCTTCGCTCAACGGCTTTCCGGTTAGAGTTGGACGCAGATCCGCTTCAGGTTCAGCCTCAAGCCGGTTAACCAGCGTTGACACCGGCGCGCACAAATAAATCACTATGCCAACACGGTGCATATAACGTCGATTATATTCTGTGAGAATAATACCGCCTCCTGTCGCCACGACCGTCGAAGGCGCGCTTACCGCTTCAAGGGCCGCTGTTTCCCGGGCGCGGAACCCTTCCCAGCCCTCTTTTTCAACAATATCAGCGACGCTCATTTGCACATGCGATTGCAGCCAGCGGTCGGTATCCGCAAACCGGAAACCGGTTGCCTGCGCCAGCGCCATACCGATGGTGGTTTTCCCACAGCCTCGCGGGCCAACAAGATAAAGAGGTTGCATCATAGCAGGCGTTCCCCTGGGAGCTGCGCATACGCAGGATTTGATATCAGCAATGTTGTAATCATACCATCAAACTAGTACAATGCATAAATGTAAACAATAATTTACATGAAAATACTAAACTCATAATATTAGCACTATAGCAAGAATTAGAAATGAATAAACTGTAAAACTTTCATTACACGATTTATTTTTTACGCTGGCTTTCCAGCCACCACTTATCCAGCTCGGCGGCAAAATGCTGACGATCGCGCGGCGAAAGACTGTTTGGTCCCCCCGTTTGTACGCCGCTGGCGCGTAGCGTGTCCATAAAGTCACGCATCGTCAGGCGTTCGCGAATCGTGGCTTCGCTATAGCGTTCTCCCCGAGGATTAAGAGCTGCAGCGCCTTTTTCCAGCACTTCAGCCGCCAGCGGAATATCAGCGGTAATCACCAGATCGCCCGCTTCGCATTGACGCACGATTTCATTATCCGCCACGTCAAACCCGGCGGCCACACGGAGCGTACGGATAAAACGCGAAGGCGGCACGCGCAAGGCCTGATTGGCAACCAGAATAAGCGGCAACTGCATCCGCCCGGCGGCGCGATACAAAATTTCTTTAATGACATTCGGACACGCATCCGCATCCACCCAGATGGTCATAATGTCTCCCATACGGTATACAATCTTTTATTGTCTCGCGCTTTTGTCTTTCGTCAAAGTGCTGTTTCTCCTTCTGCCCGTTTTCAATCCGCGTTAAGCTAACCCTTCCCCATAACACACAAACATAGGGAGTGACGAGATGGAGAAGAAAATCGGTTTTATTGGCTGCGGTAATATGGGCAAGGCTATTCTTGGCGGACTCATTGCCAGCGGTCAGGTGCTTCCCGGTCAGATCTGGGTCTACACCCCCTCCCCCGATAAAGTTTCCGCCTTGCATGACCAGTACGGCATTAATGCGGCGCAAAGCGCGCAGGAAGTCGCTCAGGTCGCGGATATCGTTTTCGGCGCGGTAAAACCGGGCATTATGGTAAAAGTGCTGAGTGAAATTTCCTCCAGCCTGAGCAAAGACTCTCTGGTGGTCTCTATTGCCGCTGGAGTAACGCTTGATCAGCTTGCGCGCGCGCTGGGGCACGATCGTAAAATTATTCGCGCCATGCCGAATACGCCATCGCTGGTCAACGCCGGTATGACCTCCGTCACGCCCAATGCGCTGGTAACGCCGGAAGATACGGCTGATGTATTGAACATTTTCCGCTGCTTTGGCGAGGCGGAAGTGATTGCTGAGCCTATGATCCATCCGGTGGTTGGCGTGAGTGGATCTTCTCCGGCCTATGTCTTTATGTTTATCGAGGCGATGGCGGACGCTGCCGTTCTGGGCGGTATGTCTCGCGCTCAGGCTTATAAATTCGCCGCGCAGGCCGTCATGGGATCGGCGAAAATGGTTCTGGAAACCGGAAAGCATCCCGGTGAACTGAAAGATATGGTGTGCTCGCCTGGCGGAACGACGATTGAAGCCGTACGCGTTCTGGAAGAACGTGGCTTCCGCGCTGCGGTAATAGAAGCGATGACGAAGTGTATGGAAAAATCAGAGGCGCTCAGTAAATCCTGAGGCCCGGCTGGACGTCATGCCGCCACTTCGGTGCGGTTACGTCCGGCATTCTTTGCTTTATAAAGCGCCATATCTGCAGACTTTAGCCATTCCCGATAATGAGTGATTTGTGGCGTTAACGGCGCCACGCCCACGCTGATACGTAACATGACCTGTGGCGCGCCCGGCAAGCGTAATGTATTTAGCCGTTCATGCACTCGCGACATGGCGGTAATCGCGCTGTCTGCCGGCGTTCCGCACATAATCACCGCAAATTCGTCGCCGCCAAAGCGCCCGATAATATCACTCCCGCGTAGCGTTATCTGCAGTTGACGCGTCAGGGCGATAATAGCCTCATCCCCAACATCATGTCCCCAGGTATCGTTAATGCTCTTAAAATGATCGATGTCGATAATCAACAATGTCGCCTCTCGATGGTGGCGTCGGCTGTGATCGAATTCATTGCGTAATAAAATTTCCCAGTGTCGTCGGTTATAGACGCCGGTCATGCCATCCCGCGAGCTCATAGCCTGCAAGCGTCGCTTATGTTCCGCTAATTTAATGGCCGTTTGGTAACTTACCCAGGCAAACAGCAGCGGATACAACATAATGACGGGCAAAGAGAGCGTGACTTCCAGCGATGAGCTTCGCATAGCGACAGGTAGCCCGGTAAGCTGCAATGTCACCAGACATGATGCCAGCAAGAGCCCCATTCCGGCAGTGAATAGTCGCAACCCGCCAGCGCCCATCAGATTCATACTCATCATCATAAACAGCGTGGCGGCAGGCAGCATGTTGACGCCTATCAGCGCGATCCACATGCCGGAGAGGATCGCATCCGCTTTCAGGTTGTAAATTTCCTGACGTAGCGGATCAAGCGCTTTTGCCGCCCACTGCCACGCCAGATGCGGCCAGACAAAAGACCAGCCGACCAGCAACAGCCACCAGCCTCCGGAAACGGGTTGCGACACTAACACGGCGGCCACGGGTAAAAACATTCCCCCTAACCCCACCGCACGCGGCAGCCTGATGCGCCGGGCAAAACGCAACCCGGAACGTTGATGCTCATCAGGAGAGGCTGGCGGCGCTACCGCCTGTTCAACCGCTTTTCGGTAAAAATTTTCATCATTCATTATTTTTGGGAACATTTAGAAACAATTTTCCCAAATTATAGAAACAGAGCGCAGGGAAGGAGTATGAGATTTCGGGTGAGCGTTTTTCAGGGCTCACCCGATAGCACTACGCCGCTTTTTTCAGGCAGGCGCTCATAAACTTGCTGCGATCGTCGCCTTTCAAGGATTGTTCCGTCGCCTGGAGGTTGCATTCACGCATTTTCTGCTGTTGCGGCGTCAGGCTTTTCTCACCAGGGGCTGACTACCTGTTTTTTAGACAATCGCTAAGGTAAGTTTTACGCGCATCGCCTTTCAGCGCCTGCGCTGTCGCCTGCTGATTACAGGTGGTCATGCGCTGCTGTTGCGGCGTCAACGGTTTCTCGGCAGCGCCGACGGTAGTTAAAAAGACCAGGCCAAAAAGTAAAGTCACCAGTAAGGTTATTTTCATAGCACCATCCTTTTGTCAGTGTACACACTACACTTTGTCCCTTTGGGAAATATCCCAGGGACTTTATATAAGTCTGGCTGTTACTGGCAAAAATACCACCCGGCAGTAAAAGTATTACTTACCGTTATTAATATAGGCTTTATTGATTGACAAACCGCAGGTTGATGTGCAATTCGATTATCCACAACTATACCGGCATGATGGAGAGGAACAACGCATCGCGTTACCCTGTTATTACCATAGCCGCTTCGTTTTTATTTTTCTGTTTAATGTAAAGCAAAATAAAAACGAAGCGGCTATGGTTATTTCATAAAAGTAACGTTATAACAACTGTGTTGTTTTAAATACGATTAGTGCCGAGGGTGTCTCAGCAACTTTTTTACATACTGGCGCAGCAATTCCGTATCGTGATCAGGAACGCTGGCATCCGGCTTTACGCCTTCAAGTGCGCTCTCTACCTGACGTATCAACATCTGTTGCTCGCTTTGCGCCATGTTACGTAACATTGCTGTGACGATAATCTCTAACGCTTCTACCTGAGCAACCAGTTCTTTCGACTCTTCTTCTTTTTGGGCTAGCTTAAGCAACAACTCTGCTATGAGATTTTTCATGACCATATTTCCTTATTAGCTCCAGGGTGACGTTATCACTATGAAGAACCACTGCCTAGAGGCTGAAAGTACTATTTTTATGATACAGGAAGAACTTTACACAAATAATTATCACCATCGCCGCAGCGAAACGTTTCTCAAACCGTAAACGAGACGATAATAAACCATCAAAAAACAATAATCACGCTATATCATAATTTAAAGTTATGCCATCTATAGAAAAGCCTCATGGGTAAAGAATATATCTTTTAATTTAAACCACATCGTAACGGCAGGAGCACCGTTACGATGTAAAGCTATTGGCCTTTCGCTTTTTGCGCGTTACGCCGACGACGTAGCGCCAGGCTCAGTTGCCCAATATTGATCAGCACGATTGCCGCCGTGGCGATAAAAACCCAGCGGAAACCAGCCATCGCCGATACTGTCGCCCCCATCAACGGCCCTACCACGTTGCCCAGATACATAAATGACTGGTTGTAGCCAAAAATACGTCCGGTAATTTGGTCGCTGGAGTATTTCACCAACAACGTTTGTACGGCGGGTAACATCGCGCCATCGGCAAAGCCCAACAAGAAACGCAACAGCCCCAACTGGAATGGCGTGGTGACCCAGGACATCGCGAAGAAAAGCAGCACCGCGCAGATAAGCGTGGCCATCAGAATTCTTTCCGTGCCGATTCTGTCGCCAAGTTTTCCCAGACGAGGCGCGGAGATAAGCGCGGAGATTCCGGGCACCGAGGCAATTAACCCGCTAAGAAAGGCGATGTTATTACTGTCCGGCATCATTGATTTGATAAACAGCGCCAGGATTGGACTGATAGAGCCATTACAGAGTTGAATGACCATCGTGGTAAAAAACAAACTGATCACCAGCGCAGGATAAGGTAACGACGCAAAAACGGCTTTACCGCTCAGACGTTCGCTCTTCTTGATGACTGGACGCACGCCTTCTTTAATTAAAAACAGCGTGACCAGAAAGCTCACCACCAACAGCATGGCGGTAATCAGAAAGACAGCCCTCAAACCAATATGATCCGCGACAAAACCGCCCATTAACGGCCCGCCGATGACGCCGCTAATCTGCGCGGTAGAAAGCGTACTGAGCGCCCAGCCGCTACGTTCGCGCGGTACCTGAGAGGCCACCAGCGCCATAGCATTGGGGATATAGCCTGACGTTAACCCCATGATTCCGCGCAGCAGGAAAAGCTGCCAGACATGGGTCGCAAATGCCTGCAGTAAAATAGCAATCGCCATCCCAAGCGATGCGCGCAACAGCATCAATTTGCGCCCCTTACGGTCGGCCAGGCTGCCCCACATCGGCGATACAATAGCGGAAATCAGAAACGTAATGCTAAACGTTAACCCGGACCACATTGATAACGCTTTATGGGAAGAGACGCCAAGCTGGGAAATATAAAGGGGTAAAAATGGCAGGATTTGACTGATTGCCAGACCGGTAAAAAAACATCCAAACCAGACGGAAATTAGATTAACTTTCCAGGATTCCATAAGACTCGTAACGATAAGTAGCTGAAAATACGTGCTAGCTTAGCAAGCTATGTTTTTTCAGGTGGTTCCAGAGGTGCGATACGTCACACTTTGCTATTTTGTCTCACCGTTCATCATTTTTGTGAAATATATCACATTATATAGGCGCACAGCTCAGACGTTTATGCTTTAACGACACACGCCGTAGCCACGCATCCCCAGGTGAAAATGGTTAGCATGAGCAACGTTATAGTCAGGCCCGAGCCCATTTCCATAATAATGGCAACTGGCGTTTAACATAGCGCGCAGCCAGGGCCCTGTCTCCTCACGCTTCCAGCCTCGCAGGACAGTAACTCTCCGTCCATCCGACAGTTGAAACCCGCTGACATCCAGCGCTTCTGCGCCGGCATGTTCGCTGCGCCGCGCATCCGGGCGGTGATAAATATTACGACAGGCATAGCTGCCCAGATGTTCGATGCGGGTCAGGCGGCGCCTCATCCAGGTTTCTGTTAAGGGTTTTGCCTGCTGTTCGACAAACAGCGCGGAGCTCAGCGCCAACGGGCAGGAGGCTAAAAAACTACTGCTCAATTTTACCTGGCCAAAATCTTTGACACGCACAACATGGGTTAATGGACATTCGCCAGCGCTATCCACAACAGGCTGTGATGAAATTAATCCCTGTTGATTAGCCGCCGTCAAAAGTTCCCGGCACTGTGGCGACGTAAGGCGCTGTAGTTTGAAAGTAGTGATCCAGCCTGGCGGATCGGCAAGTTGTAACGGGGCAAAAGGATTATAATAAGAAGGAAGATAACGATATCCCAGCCCGCCAATGCCGCCCAACAGCACAATAATCAGAAAACCCTTACCTCTCACGCGGCCTCCGTTCTCACATCCCATAAACATTATGGCAGAAGCCCGCGAAACCCGCGTTTTGTCGTGGTAATGTATACGCTTTGCATTCGATGGAATGGGTTTTTAAGATGGCGAAATTGCGGGTAGGAATAGTATTTGGCGGTAAGTCAGCGGAACATGAAGTGTCTTTGCAATCAGCGAAAAATATCGTTGATGCGATCGATAAAACCCGCTTCGACGTAGTGCTGTTAGGGATAGATAAGGCGGGACAATGGCATGTTAACGATGCGGAAAATTATTTGCAGAATGCAGACGATCCGGCACATATCGCGCTACGCCCTTCGGCAATCAGTCTGGCCCAGGTGCCTGGCAAACACGAACACCAATTGATTAACGCCCAGAACGGGCAACCGCTGCCGACGGTAGATGTCATTTTTCCTATCGTCCACGGTACGCTGGGTGAAGACGGCTCATTGCAGGGGATGCTGCGCGTCGCAAACTTACCGTTTGTCGGTTCAGACGTTCTGAGCTCCGCGGCCTGCATGGATAAAGACGTCGCCAAACGACTGCTGCGCGATGCAGGACTGAATATCGCCCCGTTTATTACTCTCACCCGGGCGAACCGCCACGCGTTTAGCTTTGCCGAGATAGAGTCTCGTCTGGGACTGCCGCTGTTCGTGAAGCCCGCTAATCAGGGCTCTTCAGTCGGCGTAAGTAAAGTCGCCAACGAGGCGCAATATCAACAGGCGGTCGCGCTGGCCTTCGAGTTCGATCATAAAGTGGTGGTGGAGCAAGGGATCAAAGGGCGCGAGATCGAATGCGCCGTATTAGGTAACAGTAGCCCGCAGGCCAGTACCTGTGGCGAAATCGTACTGAATAGCGAATTTTACGCCTACGATACCAAGTATATTGATGATAATGGCGCACAGGTTGTCGTGCCTGCGCAGATCCCTTCCGAGGTGAATGACAAGATCCGCGCGATCGCGATCCAGGCTTATCAGACGCTGGGCTGCGCGGGTATGGCTCGTGTCGATGTCTTTTTAACGACAGACAATGAGGTCGTGATTAACGAGATCAATACGCTGCCAGGTTTTACCAATATCAGTATGTATCCAAAACTCTGGCAGGCGAGCGGATTGGGCTATACCGATTTGATCAGCCGCCTGATTGAGCTGGCGCTGGAACGCCATGCGGCGGATAACGCCTTAAAAACCACGATGTAATAACGCACGCCCGATAGCGCAACGTTTATCGGGCGTCTTTTGCCTCATCATCTTCGCGCCGACGAATGATGAACCCCGCCAGCCAGAAGCTAATAATCCATGTTACCAGCCCAACGCCATAGGTTTGCCATCCTTTCGCCTCAAAACCCAGCAATCCTACGACGCCATTCAAAATAAAGATAAGGCCAATAACGAAGGCATAGTAGTGCCAGTCACGACGAATTTTTACAGGCAAATGCATAACAACTCCGACGTATTAACAACAGCAAAAATGTATTTTTGCATACTTCTTGCGGGCGAGTCTGTGGGGGATACGGAATTTCTTAAATGTTAATTGATTTAGATAAAAGTGATAATTTTGTGACAACTAACAAAAATTTACGCGATGGATACATTCCGTATGTGAAATTACCATGATTCTGATATTGACAAACACAATGACCTGTCAGACTTCACAGTAAGCCGATGGCATAACGCCAGATCGTAGCCGATCACCCTGGAGGTCTTTATGGCTGATTTCACTCTCTCAAAATCGCTGTTCAGCGGGAAACATCGAGAAACCTCCTCTGCGCCAGGAAATATTGCTTACGCCGTATTTGTACTGTTTTGCTTCTGGGCCGGGGCGCAGCTTTTAAACCTGCTGGTTCATGCGCCGGGCATCTATGAGCATCTGATGCAGGTACAGGATACAGGTCGACCACGGGTAGAGATTGGGCTGGGCGTCGGGACGATTTTTGGCCTGGTGCCCTTCCTCACGGGCTGCCTCATTTTTGCCGTTATCGCCGCGTTTTTGCGCTGGCGTCACCGTCACCAGTAAACCTTAGCGCGCTGGCGAAAATATCCCAGCGCAAAATTTATCGCCCCATACACTGCGCCCGCCGTTCATCAACTCGCTTAGCAAACCAGGCGGTCGTCAGCTTGCGCGTGATCTTCGGGCTTTCCAGTTGAATACCGGGCAACATTTCCCGCGCAAGCGTCCTGCCCGTTTTGGCCTCGGCCAGTTTATAGACGTTCTTGTAGAGCGCCGTTTTTTCAAACGCCAGGCTATCGCCCTTCTCCAGTTGGCTGCGAATCTCACGCTCACTCATTCCCAACTGTTCTGCCAGTTTGCGCGCCGCTAACTCTGTTTTACCCGGTTCCTTGCTGTTATAACGAATCAGATCGCCATCCAGCGCCAGTTTTACGCCGCTGGCTTTACTGACGGCATTCTGGAACGCGGCGTTACGGCTGGCATACCATCCGGCGTTGAAATCGGCGAAGCGGAAAACAGGCGCGCTGTAGTTCGCCGGGTAATTCAGCAAATGGTATGTTCCAAACCACAGTCCGCCACGGCGCGTAAACACCTCCTGACGTACCGTGCCCGCCATCTTCCACGGATAGCCTTTAGCGTGCTGTTCGGAAAAGGCGATACTGACCTGCATCGGGCCCCCCGTATGCACCGGGTTATATGAGCCGAATAGCGTCTGCCCCATAGGAACCATATTGATAAAATCGTCAAAAATAGCGCTAAGCTGTTTTTCGGTTTTTACCGTATCCAGGCGTTCGCTATAGCTCTTCCCGTTGGGGGAGTTAATTTTCAGCGCGGTGTGCACCAGAAACAGCGGAATGTGCAGTCGCTCAGCACGACGATCAATCTCCTGCCAGGCTATTTTACTTAGCCCCGGCACGACAGGGTCAGCCTGATAACCGGACTCCTGCTGGACGACAGCCAGCACCGAACAGATATTTTCTACCGTCGGCGCCAGCCCCTGGCTCTTAAACGTTGTCGCGATATCTTTCGCCCAGGCTTCTCTGTCTTTGACACTGGCCGGCATTTTCTGGCGTACTACGCTTGCAACGTCGACAGGCTTCTCGCCCTTGTTCACAGGCTGCCCGGATTGACTACTACAGCCAGCCAATATTGCGATCGCCAGAAAAGGCAGAGGATAAAGACGGGACGCCGCCGGCATAACGTTTCCTTCTGTTAGCTAAAAGAGTGGGTCACATCCTGAACTGGCTGACCATCCAACTGGCGTTCAAAACTACGTAAACGTTTATAGATAGACATCAGCTCCACCAGCGTCGTCCAGGAGTTAATCAAATACTGGAACGAACCGCGCACCTGGCCAAACACGTTGGTGATTTGCGTCATCAGACCCAGCGTAATCGTACCGGCAACAATGGAAGGAAACAGCAGGAACAAACCGAAAACGTTATCAACCTGCAAATAGAGAATGCGCGCAATGTTGAAATACATATAGTGAAAGTAGAGACGGAAGTAGTTATGGCGCACCGCGCTAAACAGTTCACGGACGGTTGGCGGCGTGGCGCGGCTGGCGTCATCTTCGCCGTAGACCAACTCTTTACGATAAGCCGCTTCCACTCGCTGATTTTTAAATTCCAGCCCCGGCAATTTGATCCCGACGACCGCCAGCAGGCCCGTACCCATTAATGACCAGACTATGGCGGCAATGACCAGGCCGTAAGGAACATGTCCCACGACAGGTAAATCCGGCACATGCGCTGACAGGGTGACTAACACCGGCAAGAAGGCGATGAGCGTCATAATGGCATTGATAAAACTCACGCCCATATTCTCCAGTGTAGAGGCAAAACGCATGGTGTCTTCCTGCACACGCTGGGCGGCCCCTTCGATATGGCGCAGATACTGCCAGTGCGCCATATAGTGCTCATTCATTGCGGTACGCCAGCGAAATACATAGTGGCTGACAAAAAAGTTGTTCAGCACGCCGATCACCACGGCGATAAGCGCAATACCGAGAAACACCCCCACTTCATAATAAAATTGACCAAGAGTTACCTTGTGCGGCGAGCTGAGCGCCGTTTGAATCAAATCATAGAACGGCGCGTACCAGGCGTTAACCGCGACGCCGACCTCCACCAAAAACCAGGTGACAAAAATAATGAGCGAGGTGCCAAGTATCGACCAGTACTGCCAGCGGTGCGGGCTATAGATGAACCAGAACGTTGCAAATAAACCAACGCAAATCAGGTAATAAGCATAAAAAATCAGATAGTCCAGCGACCAGAATCGCGCGGCGCTGATAGGCACCTTATCGGATGCTCCCACAAGTCGCGCCACCCAATCTCCTCCTCCCGCCTGCCAGAAAATGACGGCGATCAGCGCCCAAACAAACGCCGAAATGAAAAACGGCCCTGGCTTTGGGAAAAAAGATTTAAACATCATGCTCTCCTGCTAACTTCTTATCTTTATTACGGCTACTGTGACGACGGCAATATCAAGCCATGCCCTGGCAAATGAAAGGGCTAAACCAGGCATTGTGACCTACGTTGTGACGCTTAGTTCGCACTTCTGCTCAATAGAATTGTTTCGACGAGTTTCATACATGAGCATGCCGGCTAACGCTATCAGGTTATCACAAGCGCGATATCACTAAAGTAAACATTCTCCATCACGAAAACCCGCCGTTACGTTTTCTCACCCACTTTTTTCTCTTTAACACTTTGCAATGTGCCGCCGGGTAGTATAAATACGCATAACCTCCGTTATTTCATTTATGGACATCACCGTTGAAACGTAGTCTGCTTTTTACTGCAACACTGTTTGCGGCATCACTTACTTCTGTCCAGGCGGCTCAGCCGATTGCCGATCCGGTTTTTGCCTCTGATATCGTTGATCGTTACGCCGAGCATATCTTTTATGGTAGCGGCGCCACGGGCATGGCGCTGGTGGTAATCGACGGCAATCAACGCGTGTTTCGTAGTTTCGGTGAAACCAGACCGGGCAATAATGTTCGTCCACAGCTTGATTCGGTTATTCGTATCGCTTCTCTCACCAAGCTAATGACCAGTGAAATGTTGGTGAAATTGCTCGATCAGGGAACGGTAAAATTAAACGATCCTCTTAGCAAATATGCCCCTCCCGGCGCGCATGTCCCGACGTATCAAGGCACGCCGATTACGCTGGTCAACTTAGCGACCCATACCAGCGCGCTTCCGCGAGAACAGCCCGGCGGCGCGGCGCATCGTCCGGTATTTGTCTGGCCAACCCGCGAACAACGCTGGAACTGGATCTCCACAGCGGCCTTAAAAGTAGCACCGGGCTCGCAGGCGGCCTATTCCAATCTGGCGTTCGATCTGTTAGCCGACGCGCTGGCGACCGCCTCCGGCAAACCTTATACGCAACTGTTTGAAGAAAAGATTACCCGCCCGCTGGGAATGAAAGACACCACGTTTACTCCCTCTCCCGATCAGTGTAAGCGTCTGATGGTGGCAGAGAAAGGCGCAAGCCCCTGTAATAATACGCTGGCAGCTATCGGCAGCGGCGGGGTTTATTCTACGCCAGGAGATATGATGCGCTGGATGCAACAGTATCTGTCGTCAGATTTCTATCACCGTAGCCATCAGGCCGATCGTATGCAAACGTTGATTTATCAGCGCACGCAGCTAAAAAAAATGATTGGGATGGACGTACCGGGTAAAGCCGACGCACTCGGTCTGGGCTGGGTCTATATGGCGCCAAAAGACGGACGTCCTGGCATTATCCAGAAAACGGGCGGCGGCGGCGGTTTTATTACCTATATGGCGATGATCCCACAATATAATATTGGCGCTTTTGTGGTCGTAACCCGTACCCCCCTCACTCGATTTACCAATATGAGCGACGGTATTAACGATTTGGTTACTGAGTTAAGCGGCAATAAACCCATTATCATTCCTGCATCCTGAGTCGTCGTGCTTCGCCGTATATCAGACGAGGCACGACATTTTTGTTAATATTCGGAGGGCAAACGGTTAATACTGATCAGTTTGCCTTTATTCATTTCAATATAATTACCCTTACGCAGGGCCGCGAGTACTTCCGCCACCACCGATCGCGATACGCGCGTTCGTTGATGAATATAATTCATAACACCAATACGTGAGCGAAGTTCTTCATCCCACTCAATCATTGTTATTAACGTCGCCCGAATCTGGTCGTAAGAATTATTACCAATGAGCTGCCTGTCACGAAGTTCCAGTACCTGACTTTTCCATGCTAACCAGCAGAATGCTTCACGCCACAGTTGGTTCTGCTCAATGATAGCGAGAGTTTGTGATGATGAGAGGCGATAACCGATGCAACCGCTCTCCGCAATTAATTTATATTGAGGCTCTTTTTTCACCACACCATCGGCTAAGCCGAAAATAAAGGGGGCCTGCACAATACCAATAAGAACTTTATCACCCCGGATCAACGAAACAACCCCCTCTAAAATAACAAAGGTATGGGTGTTACTTTCATCAGGTGAACAAATAATCTCTTTATCGTTAACAAATTCGAAACGCGTACCATGCTTAGAAAGGCATTTATCGAGTTTCCTGAATTCCTGGAGTGGCTTGCTTAAAGATAACATATGCATTCCTTGCAATAATGCCCGTCAGGTCCTTGACGGGCATTTTTCAGTTTAAATTACCTTTATTTCTCCTGAGAGAAATGAATTACCAGGTATATTTAATACCAACGTTTGCAGACCAGTCTTGCTCAACATCACCGCCGCCGAGGTTGTTAGCATCGTTGTAGGTGCTGAAGTCCTTCGTGAAGCTGAACTGAGTATCCAGCCGCAGCGCCTTCTATACCAATATCGATAGAGTCGTCGTTTACGTCAGCATCGCTGTTGGAGTCGTCGTAAACGTAAACCAGTTTGAAATCAAGCGTCAGAAGCGGTGTTGCCGTCAACGTAAGTACCGTCGCTCATGTTAGCAGATAAGTCGTTGTTGAAGCGAGAGTAACTCAAGTTACCGTCAAAGTAGCTTCCCCCTGCGCCGCCATTATCCGCCAGACCATGACGAACGCTGGTCAGACAAGTACCAACGGTGTTTTTTTCCATTTAGCAAGGACGATTATGCGGCGTCATCGCTGAAAGGTTCAATTATTCTTTACCCTCAGTCCGGATTCGGACATGAATTAAATACGTTTCCAAAAGCGAAATAAAACTATAAAAATAACTTTTATTTCAGCAAGTTGCAAGCAAGTCAAGAAAATGGAATACATATAAGAATAATATATTTAATAGAAATACAACATAAACATGAATAACAGACAGTACGTCTCTTACTTAAAAAGAAATGAAATAAAACTAAAATTACTGCAAAATTAATTGCTCCTAAAAATGCGTCACACTTTAAAATATTAATTTCCAGTATATAAACCAGTACTATTATCTTCCGGCGCTAGCGTTGCGCCCGCTGCGTTAAGGACCGTTTTCGTAAAACATCTGCCTACAGATTCAGGTATACTAGGCCTTCGATTCCACAAACATCAGGCAGACCATGACAGACCTTATCCATCGCCCTCGCCGCCTGCGCAAATCCGCTGCGTTGCGCGCCATGTTTGAAGAGACAACACTCAGCCTGAACGACCTGGTGTTGCCGATCTTTGTTGAAGAAGAACTCGACGATTACAAAGCTATTGACGCCATGCCCGGCGTAATGCGCATCCCGGAAAAGCACCTGGCGCGAGAAATTGAACGTATCGCAAATGCTGGTATTCGTTCCGTTATGACCTTCGGCATTTCTCACCATACTGATGACACCGGCAGCGATGCCTGGAAAGAAGACGGCCTGGTAGCGAGAATGTCCCGCATCTGTAAGCAAACCGTGCCGGAGATGATCGTCATGTCCGACACCTGCTTCTGCGAATACACCTCGCACGGTCACTGCGGCGTGTTGTGCGAACACGGTGTGGATAACGATGCGACGCTGGCCAACCTCGGTAAGCAGGCCGTTGTCGCGGCGGCGGCTGGAGCAGATTTTATTGCGCCCTCTGCGGCAATGGATGGACAAGTCCAGGCCATCCGCCAGGCGCTGGACGCCGCCGGTTTTACCGATACGGCAATAATGTCCTACTCCACTAAGTTCGCCTCTTCTTTCTACGGCCCCTTCCGTGAAGCAGCGGGTACCGCGTTAAAAGGCGACCGCAAGACGTATCAAATGAATCCGATGAACCGCCGTGAAGCAATTCGCGAATCACTGCTCGACGAAGCCCAGGGCGCGGATTGCTTAATGGTGAAACCGGCCGGCGCGTATCTGGACGTGCTGCGTGAAATCCGCGAACGCACAGAGTTGCCGCTTGGCGCTTACCAGGTGAGCGGTGAATACGCTATGATTAAATTTGCTGCTATGGCTGGCGCCATTGATGAAGAAAGGGTCGTGCTGGAAAGTCTGGGCTCGATTAAACGCGCCGGCGCCGATTTGATTTTCAGTTACTTCGCGCTGGATCTGGCTGAGAAAAACATTCTGCGTTAATTCTGTCACAGGGCGGTGCTCTGCCGCCCTTTCCCGACTTTACAGTACCTGTCTCCCCCAATATTCAATCTTTGGCACTGACCCATCGCCGGATAGTGCCAACAACGCGGTCTATCCGGCCTACGGTTATTCCTCGATCGCCTGGCGAATTTGCTGCAACGACGCGGGATCGTCAATGGTCGTCAGATCGCCCGGATCGCGGCCTTCGCAGATCGCCTGGATCGTGCGGCGAAGCATCTTTCCGGAGCGCGTTTTGGGGAGCTGCGAGACAAACCAGACATGAGCCGGACGACCAAAGTTACCGATCTGGTTGTCCACCAGCGCCATAATCGCTTTTTCCTCGCCGCGCGCCGCCTCGCGATCCGCCAGCGTGTCGCCCTGTTTAGGAATGACGAACGCCACCGCCACCTGCCCTTTCAGATCGTCTTTTATCCCCACCACCGCAACTTCCGCCACGTTCGGGTAACTGGAGATACTTTCTTCTATTTCTCGCGTCCCCAGTCGATGACCAGCAATATTAATTACATCATCGGTACGGCCCAGAATAAAGTAATAGCCCTCGGCATCGCGGATTCCCCAGTCGAAGGTGGCATAAACCTGACGGTTAAACAGCGACCAGTAAGTCTTCACAAAACGCGCATCGTCGCCCCAAATAGTCTGAATACAACCCGGCGGCAGCGGCCCTTCGATTACCAGCATTCCTTTTTCGTTTATGCCGCAGGGTTCGCCGGTGACTTCATTGAGTAGCTGGACGTTATAACCGTACATCGGCACGCCTGGGCTTCCCAGACGCGATGGCCTGTCGTCCAGCGCGCGCGCCAGCGCCATGATCGGCCAGCCGGACTCCGTCTGCCAATAATTGTCGATGACCGGCACGCCCAGCGTCTCCGTCACCCAGGCGGCAGTCGGCTCGTCCAGCGGCTCACCGGCCAGATAAAGCGCCTCCAGCGAGGAGAGATCGTGATTGCGAATTTGCGCCGTCGGGAATTTTTTCAGCACGCGAATCGCGGTCGGGGCGGAGAACATCCGGTTAACCTGGTATTTCTCGACAATCTTCCACCAGACCCCGCAGTCCGGGTACGTCGGCAGTCCTTCGTAAACAATAGTCGCCATGCCTGCCAACAGCGGCGCGTAGACAATGTAAGAATGTCCTACCACCCAACCGATATCCGATGCGCAAAAGAACACGCCGCCCGTTTTGCCGCCAAAGATGGTGTCCATCGAGGTTGCCAGCGCCACCGCGTAGCCGCCGACATCGCGCTGGACGCCTTTCGGCTTGCCGGTAGTGCCGGAGGTATAAAGAATGCACGACGTTTCATTGGATTCCAGCCACGCCACCGGCACGCTCGCGCCGAGATGCTGCTGGCGCAACGTGGCAAAATCCAGATCGCGCCCGTCCGCCCACGCCATTTTCGCCAGCCCTCTGTCAACCAGCAGAACGTGTTTCGGCTGATACTGCGCCTGCGCAATAGCGTCATCGAGCAGCTTTTTATACGGCAGGATTTTACCGCCGCGCATCCCGGCATCCGCCGATACAATCAGCGCCGGTCTGGCATCGTCAATTCGCGCCGCCACGCTGTGCGAGGCAAAACCGCCAAAGACCACCGAATGGATCGCGCCAATACGCGCGCAGGCCAGCAGCGTTATCTGCGCTTCGGCAATCATCGGCATATAGACCAATACGCGATCGCCACGCTGCACGCCCAGCGACAACAACATGGCGGCCACAACGTTAACTTCATTATGCAACTGGCTGAAGGTAAACGTGCGCTCTTCATCGGTCTCTGATGAGACGGCAATCAGCGCCAGCGCCTCCGGCTGTTTATCCAGCCAGCGGTCAACGGCGTTATGACATAAATTAGTGGTGCCGCCGCAAAACCAGCGGGCAAACGGTGGACGGCTATGATTCAGCGTCTGCGTAAACGACTCTCGCCAGTCGATACGCCGGGCCTGCTCGGCCCAGAACGCCTCCGGTTCGTTAATGGAACGCTGATAAAATTCGCTAAAAGACATCACGCTCTCCTGTTGAACTTACGCCTTACTGCTGGTTGGCTCAGATGACATATAAATCGAGGTATTCGTTAACCGGCATCTGCTCCAGGCGGGTTCTGTCCAGGGAGACATCCAGAATGCGTTGCTGCTGGCGAGTCGGGAACTGACGCGCCAGGTTGATTTTAAATTTTTCGATAAGCTTCGGAATACCGTCGGCGCGGCGACGCGCATGACCAATCGGATACTCCACGATAACTTCGTCAAAGCGTGAGCCATCAGTAAACTCCACGGTGATCGCATTGCCAATAGCACGTTTTTCCGGGTCATGATAGTCGGCGGTAAAAGCCGGGTCCTCATAACACACGATCTTCTCGCGCAGGGCGTCAATACGCTTGTCCTGCGCCACCTCGTCTTCATAATCCGCCGCGGTTAACCGTCCGAACAGTAACGGCACGGCAACCATATACTGGATACAGTGATCGCGGTCCGCCGGGTTATTGAGCGGGCCTTTTTTATCGATAATGCGGAGACAGGCTTCGTGGGTGCGGATGGTCACTTTCTCGATATCCGCTGCCGTTTTTCCCGCGGTCTGCATCTGCTCATACATCGTCATCGCCGCTTCGACGGCGGTTTGCGAGTGGAATTCTGCCGGGAAGGAAATTTTGAATAGCACGTTTTCCATCACGTAGGAGCCGTAAGGTCGCTGGAAACGGAACGTTTCGCCTTTGAATGAAACGTCGTAGAAGCCCCAGGTTTTTGCCGTCAGTGCTGACGGATAACCCATCTCCCCAGTTTTCGCCATCAGCGCCAGGCGCACCGCGCGTGAGGTAGCGTCGCCCGCCGCCCAGGATTTACGCGTACCGGTATTCGGCGCATGGCGATAGGTGCGCAGCGACTGCCCATCCAACCACGCCAGCGATACCGCGTTGAGGATCTCATCGCGCGTCAGCCCCAGCATTTCAGCGACCACCGCGGTCGAGGCCACTTTGACCAGCAGCACATGGTCAAGCCCGACACGATTAAACGCGTTTTCCAGCGCGATACAGCCCTGAATTTCGTGGGCTTTGATCATCCCGCTCAATACCTGTTTCATGGTCAGCGGCGCTTTGCCGGCGGCGATGGCGTTGCGTGACAACCAATCCGCGATCGCCAGAATACCGCCCAGGTTGTCGGAAGGATGGCCCCACTCGGCGGCAAGCCAGGTATCGTTAAAATCGAGCCAGCGGATCATCGCGCCAATGTTAAAGGCTGCCTGTACCGGATCGAGCTGGAACTGGGTGCCCGGCACGCGTGCGCCGTTGGGCACCACGGTGCCAGGCACGATCGGCCCAAGCAATTTTTTACAGGCTGGGTATTCCAGAGCTTCCAGACCACAGCCGAGCGTGTCGAGCAGACAGTAATGCGCAGTGTCATACGCGACTTCTGAGGAGATTTCGTAATTCATAACGTAATCAACGATATCCACAATTTCACGGTCGAATTGCGGGCGGATGTTCAGTTGTTGGGTAGACATAGGGTACGTTTCCTGCGTTTTATTTTTAATAAGAGTGAATTAGCAACGTTCGTCGATTGCGACAAACTCGCGATCGTCCGGGCCGGTATAATTGGCGGAAGGACGAATAATTTTGTTGTCCTGACGCTGTTCAATAATGTGCGCCGCCCAGCCGGTAACGCGGGCGATGACAAACAGCGGGGTGAACATTTCGGTAGGGACGCCCATCATGTTGTAGGAGACCGCCGAAAACCAGTCGAGATTGGGGAACATCTTTTTGGTCTCCCACATCACGGTTTCCAGACAGTCGGCGATGTGGTACATCTTCAGCGAGCCGCCTTCTTCTGAAAGCTGTTTCGCTACCCGTTTGATCACCTGATGGCGTGGGTCGGCGATGGTGTAAACCGGATGTCCAAAACCAATCACCACCTCTTTGTTTTCCACGCGTTTACGGATATCCGCTTCCGCCTCGTCCGGCGTTTCATAACGCTGTTGAATTTCCAGCGACACCTCATTCGCCCCACCGTGTTTCGGGCCGCGCAGCGCGCCAATCGCGCCGATAATCGCGGAGTAGACGTCCGAACCGGTCCCGGCAATCACCCGGCTGGTAAACGTCGAGGCGTTGAACTCATGCTCGGCGTATAGCACCAGCGAAATATGCATCGCCTTTTCCCAACTTTGAGTTGGCTTTTCACCATGTAGCAGATGCAAGAAATGGCCGCCGATGGAATCATCGTCGGTTTCCGGCTGAATACGTTCGCCGTTGTGGCTGTAGTGATACCAGTAGAGGAGGATTGAGCTGAGCGAGGCCAACAGCTTATCGGCAATATCCCGCGCGCCGGAGACGGTATGTCCCTCTTTTTCCGGCAGGGTACAGCCCAGCGCGGAAACGCCGGTCCGCATCACGTCCATCGGGTGCGACGCTGCCGGTAAGGCTTCCAGAACGGTACGGACATTGGCGGGTAATCCGCGCAGCGCTTTTAATTTGCTTTTATAAGCATTCAGCTCGTCGCGAGTCGGTAATTTTCCGTGGATCAGTAAATGCGCGACTTCTTCAAATTCGCAGTGCTCCGCCAGATCGAGAATGTCGTAACCGCGATAGTGCAGATCGTTACCGCTTTTTCCCACGGTACACAGAGCGGTGTTCCCGGCAGGTACGCCAGACAAGGCGACGGATTTTTTTGGCTTAATGACATGGTTATTATTTTGCAGGATCGTGGTGTCGCTCATAGTGTCCTCGTCATTTTTATAATGTGTAGGGCGTAGGCCTGATAAGGCGCAGCCGCCATCAGGCATTGTCGGATGGCACTGCGTTTATCCGGCCTACGATTTTTTGGCGTACAGGGCGTCGAGTTTTTCCTCGAACTGGTAATAATTGATGCTTTCATACAGCTCGTTGCGGGTCTGCATGATGTCGATCACGTTCTTTTGCGTCCCTTCCTGGCGCAGTACGGTATAGACTTTTTCTGCGGCGCGGTTCATGGCGCGAAACGCCGACAGCGGATAGAGCGCCATCGCCACGTTTGCGCTGCGTAACTCGTCGGTAGTAAACAGCGGTGTCGCGCCAAACTCAGTGATGTTGGCGAGGATCGGCACCTGCGCCACGTCGGCGAACTGGCGGTACATCGACAGTTCGGTGATCGCCTCCGGGAACAGCATGTCAGCCCCCGCGTCTACGTAAGCCCGCGCGCGATCGAGAGCCGCCTCCAGCCCTTCCACCGCCAGCGCATCGGTACGCGCCATGATCACAAAGTTCGGATCGGTGCGCGCATCCACTGCCGCCCGAATCCTGTCCACCATCTCCTCTTTCGAGACGATCGCTTTGTTTGGACGGTGTCCACAGCGCTTAGCGCCAACCTGGTCTTCAATATGCAGCGCGGCGGCGCCCGCTTTGGCTATGGACTTTACCGTCCGCGCGACATTAAAGGCGGAGGAGCCAAAGCCGATATCCGCATCCACCAACAGCGGCAGCGGACAAACATCCGTGATGCGCCGGATATCGGTTAACACATCATCCAGCGTCGAAATCCCCAGGTCCGGCAGTCCGAGCGAGCCCGCTGCTACGCCGCCGCCAGAAAGATAGATCGCCTGATACCCGGCCCGTTGGGCCAACAGAGCATGATTAGCATTGATAGCGCCGACAATTTGCAATGGATTCTCTTTGGCGAGCGCGGCGCGAAATACCTGCCCCGGCGAATGTAGAGACATATTCGATCCTCATGTTAGTAAATTGTTACTCAAGATATATTAACCAAAGCAAAGGCTATGCCAGGCAAAGAGGCAGCGAGAAAATTAAATACAATGAGATTTAAAAACAGATAATTACAGCAATCCCTGTTATGAATAGGCGCGATTAAGGAAAAAGAAAAACGTGTCAGCTAACGTTTCATGGAACGAATCGTTCCGTTTCATTGCAACATTCATGAAACATGTTTAAAACAAAAACTCGCCCCTTAAAGATGAACCTACTGCGATGACGACTGCCCACAGCGCTCCGCGCGATAATAGCGATAAACCGGTGATCTGGACGGTCTCCGTAACGCGTCTGTTCGAACTGTTTCGGGATATCAGTCTGGAATTCGATCATCTGGCGACCATCACGCCTATTCAACTCGGCTTTGAAAAGGCGGTGACCTACATTCGCAAAAAACTGGTGACCGAGCGCTGCGACGCGATTATCGCGGCGGGTTCTAACGGCGCCTATTTAAAAAGTCGCCTGTCAATACCGGTGATCCTCATCAAGCCCAGCGGATTCGATGTGTTACAGGCGTTGGCGAAAGCGGGAAAGCTCACCTCATCTATCGGCATCGTGACCTATCAGGAGACCATTCCGGCTTTACTTGCCTTTCAGAAAACGTTTCACCTCTGTCTTGAACAGCGAAGCTATATCACCGAAGAGGACGCGCGCGGGCAAATTAACGAACTTAAGGCCAACGGTATTGAGGCTGTCGTCGGGGCGGGATTAATTACCGATCTGGCGGAAGAGGCGGGAATGACCGCCATCTTTATTTATTCCGCGGCGACCGTTCGTCAGGCCTTCCATGATGCGCTGGATATGACCCGTCTGACACGGCGCCAGCGCGTTGATTATCCGTCCGGCAAGGGATTACAAACCCGGTATGAACTGGGCGATATACGAGGCCATTCGCCGCAAATGGAGCAGGTCCGCCAGATGATTACACTCTATGCCCGCTCCCGTGCGGCAGTGCTGATTCAGGGGGAGACGGGGACCGGGAAAGAGCTGGCGGCGCAGGCGATTCACCAGACGTTTTTTCACCGCCTGCCTCACCGTCAGAATAAGCCATCCCCTCCCTTTGTCGCCGTCAATTGCGGCGCGATTACCGAATCGTTGCTGGAAGCGGAACTGTTTGGTTATGAAGAGGGCGCGTTTACCGGTTCACGACGAGGAGGCCGGGCGGGGCTGTTTGAAATCGCGCACGGCGGCACGCTGTTTCTGGATGAAATCGGCGAAATGCCCTTGCCGTTACAAACCCGACTCTTGCGCGTACTGGAGGAAAAAGCCGTCACTCGCGTCGGCGGACACCAGCCGATCCCGGTGGATGTCCGGGTGATCAGCGCTACACATTGCGATCTGGATCGGGAGATAGTGCAAGGACGTTTTCGTACCGATCTATTTTACCGCCTGAGTATTCTACGCCTGACGCTTCCTCCTTTGCGCGAGCGGCAGGCTGATATTTTGCCGCTGGCGGAAAGCTTTTTAAAACAGTCGCTGGCGGCGATAGAAATTCCGTTTACCGAATCGGTACGTCATGGATTGACGCAGTGTCAGCCGCTATTGCTGGCCTGGCGCTGGCCCGGTAATATTCGCGAACTGCGTAATATGATGGAGCGCCTGGCGCTTTTTTTAAGCGTCGACCCCGCGCCAACGCTGGACAGGCAATTTATGCGGCAATTATTACCTGAACTTATGGTGAATACAGCAGAACTGACGCCTTCAATCGTGGATGCACTCACGTTGCAGGATGTGCTGGCGCGCTTTAATGGCGATAAGACTGCTGCGGCGCGTTATCTGGGGATTAGCCGCACCACCCTTTGGCGTCGTTTAAAAGCATGTGCCAAAAACCAGTCGGGTAATTAAGACAAATGACAATGTCCTGAACGCCTGATAGCGCTACGTTTACTGCAGGCCGTCATCCGGCAAAACGGATACCGGTTGCCAGGAATAAAAAATACCCGCCGGAAACCCAGGCGGGTATTTTGATGATGCAACGCTTTTATTTCTTTTTATAAATATCAGCCGTACCATGAATTTTATTTTCTGTCTGTCCGGACGTCAGCACCACTACATCCGCCCCTTTTTCATCCGCCTTTTTAATTAAATCTTCTCTGGCGTCCAGCGGCGACATTTCCCCGGTGGTAGAAATAGTGCCAATTTTCGTGTATTCCGAAGCGACTTTATCAAAGTCCGTTTTTTTCATCATTTCTGCGGCATAGACGTTTGTCACGACAAACGCTAATGCGCCAAGCATAACCTTGTAGCCAGTTTTCATAGCAAAACCCTCGTTTTATTATTACGCCATCATCGCTTTATCAGAACAAAAATGCCGTTCGGACTGATTAAATAAGTAGTGTAGATTGCTGGAAAAATCCAGTCAGCCTCCCTTCTGTCGGCGTAACTACGCGCATTAAAAATGCTACTGCTTTGTGATCTCACTCGCAATCGTCTGGTTTGACTATTAATAAGATGAACGTTATTTCTTGAGGCTAAGGGAAGAGTTGTCTATGGAGCCGTTTCATGCCGTTGTGCTTACCGTCAGTCTGTTTGTATTAACCTTTTTTAATCCCGGCGCAAATCTGTTTGTGGTGGTGCAAACCAGCCTCGCATCAGGACGCCGGGCGGGGGTAATAACCGGCCTGGGCGTCGCCACGGGAGACGCCTTTTATTCCGGGCTGGGGCTTTTCGGTTTGGCGACGCTCATTACGCAGTGCGAAGCGGTATTTTCTCTTATCAAAATTGTCGGCGGCACCTATTTATTATGGTTCGCCTGGAACAGTATTCGCCACCAGGCGACGCCGCAAATGAGCACGCTCCAGGCACCGATTGCCGCCCCGTGGACGATTTTCTTTCGCCGGGGATTAATGACAGATTTATCTAATCCGCAAACCGTACTGTTTTTTATCAGTATTTTTTCCGTAACGCTTAGCGCAGAAACGCCCACATGGGCAAGGTTAATGGCCTGGGCCGGGATTGTGCTGTCATCCGTTATCTGGCGTATTTTTCTCAGCCAGGCCTTTTCGCTCCCCGCAGTCCGCCGTGCTTATGGGCGAATACAGCGCATTGCCAGTCGTGTTATCGGCGCCATTATCGGGATGTTTGCGCTCAGACTTCTCTATGAAGGCGTGACGCACCGCTAATGCTTGCCCGGTAGCGTTTGCTACCGGACAATAAGCGTTATCAAAACGCCCATGAAACGCTGCCTACAATGCTACGCTCGGCGCCAAAATAACAATAAGAGAGCGAATTACAGGCAGCGACATAACGTTTGTCCGTCAGGTTATTTACGTTGAGCTGGGCGCTTAAGCCATTTAACCCAATGCTGGATAAATCATACCCTACCACCATATCGACCAGTGTATAGGACGGCAACGTATGAGTATTCAGGCGATCGCTGGTCACGCCGTTGACGTACCGGATGCCGGAGCCCAAAGTCAGCCCCTCTAACAGACCGCTTTTCACATCGTAGCTTAGCCAGGCGCTGGCCTGATTCCGTGGAGCATAAACCGCGCGCTTACCCTGCTCTTGCGGGCTACTTTTCTTATAACGGATATCAGTATAGGTATACGCCGCCTGCAAACGGACGCTATCCGACAAATGGCTAATGGCCTCCAGTTCAACCCCTTTAGACTCAATTTCACCAATCGAACGGTACGGATCGGTAGGTTCTTCTTTGGTCGCGATATTTGTCTGGTTAATACGATACACGGCGGCGCTAAACTGGCTGTTCCACCCCAGCGGTTCGTATTTTACCCCCGCCTCCCACTGCTTGCCTTTCATCGGTTCCAGCACATTGCCGTTTTCGTCGGCGAAGCTGGTTGGCGTAAACGCGGTAGAATAACTGAGATAGGGGGCGACGCCATTGTCGAACAGATAAAGCAACGCGGCACGGGTACTGACGTTGTTTTTATCGAGATCGCTGCGTGAATCATGAAGTTTGTCGATATTAGACACACTGACCCGATCGTAACGGCCGCCCAACGTAAAACGCCAGCGATCCCATGACATCTGATCCTGTAAATAGTATCCAGTCTGCCGCAACTTATGTTTTTCACGGCTGTACAACGTAATGTAATCCGGCTGAGCGCCATAAACGGGGTTGAAAGCGTCAATCGGCGGAAACGCGCCATAATAGCCAGTGGTATGATTGCTGCGATCCTGATAATCGATCCCCACCAGCAGACGATGGTTAATCTCCCCGGTATCCACGCTGCCGTCGAGCTGATTATCCAGCGCGATAGCCGACATTTTCTCCCCGGAGCCGGAATAGCCGCGATTCAGCGCCGTTTCATTCAACCAACCTGCGGCATAGACCTGATTTAACGCCACTTTAGTATGCAGATAACGCAATTTTTGCCGTACCGACCAGCCGTTATCGAACAGATGCTCGATGTTATAACCCACCATATTTTCACGGCGATCGTATTTGTCGTAGTCATCTTCACCTTCAAAGAAGGTGTTAGAAATTTTTCCGCCGTTATAAGGTACAACCGTGCCTTGATAAGGTAATCCGGAGTGGCTACCGCCTTGCGGATCACGGTGCAGATAGGCCATAAGCTCAAGACGCGTCCGATCGGTAATTCGCCAGGTCAGGCTCGGCATCAGCGCATAGCGTTCCTCTTTCAAGAGGGTAAACTGCGAATCGGCGTAACGTGTCATGCCGCTAAGACGCGCCGCCACACGTTCATTGTCATCCAGAGGGCCGGTCACATCAAAAGCCGCCCCGCGCTGGTTGTTATTGCCGGCAAACAGCTTCACCTCTCCCCCGGCATCAAACGCCGGTTTTCGCGACGTCAGCGCGACAATGCCGCCTGGCGATGAACGTCCATACAGAACGGACGCCGGGCCGCGTACCACCTCAATATCCTCCAGAAACCAAGGGTCAACCACCAACGAACTGTGCGAATTGGTGTCGCCCATCATTTTTAACCCGTCGAGATAGACGTTATCCAGACTACCGTCCGAAAAACCACGCAATACAATGTAATCAAAGCGGTTAGAGGCGCCTATCTGGTTACTGTATACACCTGGGGTGTAGCTGACCGCCTGACGCACGCTGGTTGCGCCCTGCTCTTCAAACTGCTGGCGGGTAATAATGGATACCGACTGCGGCGTTTCAATATCTGGCGTCGCCAACTTGGTCGCGCCACTCTGTACGGGCGAGGTGACAATGACCGTATCATTTTTTGTTGTTTCCTGGGCAAAAAGAGGAAAAGTCGCGCCGCCGATAGTTCCGCCTATCAATAGCGCTATACGCGTTGTCGCAAACATGAACATCTCCAAAGGTATCTCTTATTGTAAATAAGAATTATTACCCTTTAGAGGTGATGAATCACTATGCGTAACGCCAGATTGCCTATGCGCAATGATAAAAAATCATAAAAAGAGGCAGAAAACCGGGTTAGCGGCGGATATTACCGCTCTGGCGGGGCACGTTACGCACAGTGTCGGGACGACGTCAGGGAAGCGTCACGCAGTTCGCCGGGCGAGCAGCCATAACGCCGACGAAATGCCGTCGCAAAGTTTGTGGCATGTTGATAGCCTGACATCCAGGCTGCCTGCTGCACGCTGTATCCCTCCATCAGATAACGACGCGCGCGCGCCAGGCGGCAATCGCGCAGATAATCAAACACGGTACAACCATAGGCATGGCGAAATTTACACCGCAGGCTACTCGGACTCATTGCCGCCCGACGCGCCAGTTCGTTCAGCGTGTATGCTTTTTCCGGCGTCTGTTCCAGTAAACGCCGAATGAGCTCCAGCCGTTGATATTCACCAGTGACGGGAAGTCCGCATTTTTGCTTTTCGGGCTGACATAGATTTAGCGCATAGCCCAGCAATTGCAGCATGATGCCTTCCAGCATTAACTGGCGTGACGCAGCATGATGTCCGGGCTGCTGCGCATAGCGTAGCCCCGAAAGAAGAAACTCCGGCACCTGCCAGACCATCGCAGAAGCAGCGCTATTTTCCCACTCGTCTGCCAGCGAGCCAGGCAAATGCTCCCGCCATCCGCCGTCCGGGTACATTCCCAGCGATAAGGTGCGTAATTTACTGTCTGCGTCGTGATGAGCGCGCATCGTCTGCTGCTCGCTAAGGTGCGAGCAAAACGCCATCCCCGCGCTCAGCAAAAAGGTCTGCTCATTTACCGCCAGCGCAACGTTACCTTCCAGCACTACCAGCATATACAGAGGACTACTATGGCGAGAGGTGGTTTCATAGGGTTGTAACACGTGAACATCCGAGCGTGTAATGCAAATCCCGCCGGGAAGCGCTATCTCTTCGATATCACCATGAAGTACGGGACTACTCTGCGTATACTGCGGTAACGCCGGGAAGCGGTAATCAATGCCATACCGCTCGCCAAACGCGATGAAGTCGCTGACGGAAAAGATCTTTTTCATCGCCGGGGATGCGGAAGAGTGACAGGAGATCGGAGACATTATCAATACCGTTTATCTGCGTTATACCAAAGCATTAGCTACTCTGTAACCATATCACTGCAGCACGGGAACGACAATAAAGATGAGAATAATTATCAACCGCTATTAAAGGGAGAGATAAGGCGAGCAAACGTGATCGATAAACGCCGATCTGTCGATAAAGACGCGCTTTCGCCAGAGACGAAAGCGCGTCCGGGTGGTATCAGTCAGGAACGAAACCCCGCGGAGGTCATGAGCAGTCTGAACAACATTCCAACGCCCGCCAGCAGAAGTACGCTGGCGCACCATATCGCGACCATCCATACGACTCGCCGCGACCATTTTTTCACTTTAACCATCAGTGATATCCCTCTCCATGTCGCACTTTTCCACGGAAGACGTAGTAGCTCCAGAAGGTATAAGCCAGAATAATCGGGATGATTATCAGCGCCCCAACCAGCATAAAGCGTTGACTTTGCGGCGGCGAGGCGGCGGCATACAGCGAAATATCCGGTGGAATAATATTCGGCCAAATACTGATGCCTAACCCGCTGAACCCCAGAAAAATCAATCCTAGCGTGAGAATAAATGGACGCGCATGGGATTCTGGTTTTTTCACGCTGCGCCATAGCCAGACGCTAAAAGCCAACACCAGCACAGGCACCGGCAGGAAGTAGTATAAATTGGGCAGTGTGAACCAGCGCTCGGCGATATCGTCGTGGGTGAACGGCGTCCACACGCTGACGCCCCCCATCACCAGCAACAAGATGATCAACAACGGGCGCGACAGCGCGCACATCCGGCTATGTAGCGGATCTTCGCTTTTCATAATCAGCCAGGTAGCGCCCAGCAGCGCGTAGGTGACGACCAGACCGACGCCGCAGAACAGGTTAAACGGCGTCAACCAGTCAAGCTGCGAACCGCTAAAGGCTCGCCCTTCCACCTGAAAACCGCTCACCACCGCGCCCACCACAACCCCCTGGGCAAAGGTTGCCAGGA
This sequence comes from Salmonella enterica subsp. diarizonae, assembly GCF_008692785.1. GTDB lineage: Bacteria > Pseudomonadota > Gammaproteobacteria > Enterobacterales > Enterobacteriaceae > Salmonella > Salmonella diarizonae. The sequence goes on along the minus strand of NZ_VXJV01000005.1, from coordinate 99,550 downwards.
TTGACCCAACGATAAAGGATTTATCCCAGAAAGCGCGATGCGACTCGGTAGCTTTAAAACGGAATTCAAAAGCGACGCCGCGGAAGATAAGACCAAGCAGCATAACCACCAGCGGGATAGTCAGCGCGTCGGCGATGACGGCATAAGCCAACGGAAACGCGCCAAAAAGCCCGGCCCCGCCCAGCACCAGCCAGGTTTCGTTACCGTCCCATATCGGCGCGACCGAGTTCACCATGACATCGCGATCGTGTTTATCACGAATAAACGGAAACAGGATACCGACGCCCAGATCGAAACCATCCATCACGATATACATCAGCGTGGCGAACACGATAATAGCAAACCAGATAACCGGAAGATCGATGGTCATTCGCGTTTCTCCTGCTCAAGCGATTCTCCCACGGCAGAGATAGGACGCGCGGGTCTGCCATCGGTTTCAGCGGTCGGTGTCTCCGCCGGCTGCGGCCCTTTCTGGATAAGGCGAATCATATAAATATAGCCAACCCCAAAGACCAGGGAATAGACCACAAAGAAGGCCAGCAAACTGATGCTCATTTGCAAGGTGCTGTGCGCGGAAACCGCATCACGCGTTCGCAGCAGGCCATAGACCACCCACGGCTGACGCCCTACTTCAGTCGTCACCCATCCAGCAAGGATAGCGATAAGCCCGGACGGCCCCATCCACAGCGCAAAGTGCATAAAGGGCCGCGAATGATACAGTCGGTGTCGGTAGCGTAGCCACAGGCTGGCCAGCCCCAGAAAGATCATCAGTACGCCCATGCCCACCATAATACGGAAAGACCAGAACACCACGGTAGAGTTGGGGCGATCCTCTTTGGGATAATCTTTTAGCGCAGGCACCTGTTTGTCCAGGCTATGCGTCAGGATCAGACTGCCCAGCGCCGGGATCTCAAGCGCATAGCGGGTCCGTTCCGCCTCCATATCCGGCCAACCTACCAGCGTAAGCGGCGTTGGCTCGCCGGGCGTATTTTCCCAGTGCCCCTCAATCGCGGCAATTTTGACCGGCTGATGCTTCAGAGTATTAAGGCCGTGCATATCGCCAATCAATGCCTGAACGGGCGCCACCACGACCGCCATCCATAACGCCATCGAGAACATACGGCGGATAGCCGGCGTATCGTTACCTTTCAGTAAATGCCAGGCTGCGGACGCGCCGACAAACATCGCGCTACTTAAAAACGCCGCAACGGACATATGCAACAGGCGATACGGGAACGACGGGTTGAAAATCACCGCGAACCAGTCCACCGGGACCACCTGACCGTTATGAATTTCAAATCCCTGCGGGGTATGCATCCAGCTATTAGATGCCAGAATCCAGAACGTCGACATTAACGTGCCCAACGCCACCATACAGGTAGACAAGAAATGCAGGCCCGGCCCGACTTTGTTCCAGCCAAAAAGCATCACGCCTAAGAATCCCGCTTCCAGGAAGAATGCGGTGAGCACTTCATAGGTTAATAAAGGCCCGGTGATACTGCCGGCGAACTGGGAAAAACCGCTCCAGTTCGTTCCGAACTGGTAAGCCATGACCAGACCGGAGACCACGCCCATCCCGAAGTTGACGGCAAAAATTTTGAGCCAGAACTGATAGAGCGAGCGCCAGACAGGATTACGCGTTTTTAGCCATAAACCTTCCAGTACCACCAGGTAACTGGCTAAGCCAATCGTAATCGCGGGGAAAATAATATGAAAAGAGACGGTAAAGGCAAACTGGAGTCTCGCTAAAAAGAATGCATCAAACTCCATGTTCCCTCCCGTTTATATACAGTCACTTTGTGTAAAATATTCACTGTTCGCAACCAGGTTGAAACGAAACGGTTATTTTCCCCAAACGTAAAAACGCCGGGGAATATCCAGATAAATTACGATTTTTTTTGCGGTTGGCTATCAGGCTTATCGCCCGATTCTGGCGCTTCGGAGGGGTCGTCTTTTTCGACAGCGAAACGGTAGTATTTATTTAGCATAACATGTCTCCCTTAGTTACATTCAATTGGCAATATCTACCCAGCCATTATGAAAAATAACGGCAAAACAAAAAAACAGCGTTCTCAAGACTATTTGCAGTTTCAGCAAAATACTCTTAGCTGAAAGTTAAGAATAGACGTAAAACGATAACGTTCAAGTCAACGCGGTTTCATGGGCGGGGGATTAGCGTAGGGAGAATGACCGCAACGCTCGCTGCGCGGCGGCCATTTTATATGGTCTATCAAAAAGATAACCGTTAAGGTCCATTCAAACCCGTTAGTTCACCTTCCCCTCTATCAGGCCATTGATCGTAGAAAATACCGCCGGCGCGCTGGTCGCTTCCGCAAACTCGACATTGATATTTTGCCGACGCAGCATATCGAAGAATTTACGTTGCGCATCAAGAATAACTTGATCGCCTACGCGCATATTTTCTGCTTTAGTTTCAACCAGTAAATAAACGCTGTCGGCGTCCTGACACTCAATACGGTACACAAAATCCGGCGTGGTAGAGCCCCCCGTATATTTGGGGATCTGAATGGCCCGCTTGGGTAGTTTGCCAAATACGGAAACCTGTTGCGGATAATGGTATTTTAATAGCGGTAATTCAGGATCGACGCTGTCATAACGCAGCGGCGGTATTTGATAGAGAGAACGGGGATCATCTATCGCATTCTCATCCACATTTTTACCCAGAATTTCAGCGCTAATCTCCTCCCTGAACTGCCGTGCCGTGGAATCAAATACCGACGTTGAAGCCTGAAAATCGAGAGGCAGATAATCGTGGCGCTGCGCAAAATGCGCATTAATCCGCGCCTGTAATGCGCGGGTCATATTGTCCAACGAGATCTCGCTTAAATAGCGTGAATCTCCCTGCAAAACATCACGCAGCATCGCCATTAACACCGGGTGCAGAACATTAACCGGCAGACTGGTGCGTAACGCCAGTTGCTTAAGAAAATGGCCATATTTCATGCCCGCCATGAATTCGCTGGCGGCTAATTCGCCTTCCCGCTGCGCCACCTCAAAGCGGCCATTATCCTCATTCGATACCAGCCGTTGTTGCATCTGGCTTGGCTTCTGGCGTATATACAGCGCCGGGTCACGCAGCACCTCGGCGGCAATCTGTTCCAGAGAAGCGCCGCTACGCTCGAATTGCAGCATATAACGACGGGAAAACTGCTCCCAGATACCGCTAAGTTGTTCCCAATTTTCTTTGCGTAACCTGACTCGCAATCGGGAGACGGGTCTATTGTCACGAACACGATCCGCTCGCACCCGCGCCTGCGTCAGCTCAGGGTAGAACTCCAGTAGCCATGCAAAACCACTTTTGGTTTCTCCGTTAAGCGTGACGCTGGGTTTAAACTCATTACTCCGGTTGATCAGTCTTTTATCATCCAGATCTTCCAGCAAACGAAGCTCCGTAAACGCGGGATCGACTTTTTGCCGCTCGGTGACGATAAGTGTGATCATCGCCTCATCCAGTTTCTGCTCGTTAAGCTGAACTTTGCTGTCACGATTAATCTCATCAACCAGCATACTGGCAAACGCTTTTTCATCATAGCCAATCAGAAACGCCAGCCGGGACGGCCACTCTTCCTGCTGAACGCGATGGCCGTTTTCATCCACCGGTAGCCGCAGGCCGCGCCCCACTTCCTGAATTTTGCTCGACTCGCTACCGGAAGAACGTAATTTAGCAATGACAAAAACATTCGGGTTATCCCAACCCTCGCGAAGCGTCCATTTTGAAAACAAAAAGCGGCGCGTTTCCCAATTGCCGTGATGGTCTGAAAAACTGAGCAACTTCTCTTTATTTTTCAGAATATCATCTACTTCAGCCTGGATCGCCTCATCGCCACTTCCCCGGTCTTCGCCAAAGTAACCGGCGTGAACGTTTTGGTTATCCGAGTGCAGGCTGGCGAGCGTGGCCTGCAGAAATGACAGATACTCCACTTCTCGCGGCAGGGTCTTGCGCTGATAATTGTCAATCAGTTGCGTCAGTTTCTTTTTCAGTAAACACTCAAACTTCAGTTTCAACCAACCTTCGTCATCACGATAGCTTTTAATACTGTCAATAAAGAAAAGGCTTAATGTCTTAATACGCGGGGCGTTATTTTCTGGCTCATTGCTGCGTAAGAAATTTGCCTGTTCGGTGTCAAAATGCTTATCAATAGCGTTCTGAATAATCAGTTCCTGGTAGCTCGCACCAAAGGTTCCTGGCACCAGCGCCATCCCGGCTTCCAGCTCCAGCTCGTTCGATAACATTTTACTGCCGGCATATTCAATACTGCCTTCAAATCCCGCATCGACATCGGCGAGATTTTCGCCCACGCCAACCTCGGCAATTTTGCTCCCCCGTCGGAGGATTAATTTCTTTGCCGTAACGCTGTCAACGATATAACGATTGTTGGCCTGCTCTTCGGGGAGATTCGGATAATAAATATCAATACCTTTCACCAAACCATCGTTAAAACTGTCCACCGCATTGAGATCAAACTGCGGTTGCCGGCGATAGTAATCTTTACGTACACATTTATTTTTACCCTTGCCTTCGACAATATCCGGGAAGGTGGCGCCAAAACGTACGATCATTTGCGGCTGAATGGCCTGAATCGCTCGATAAAATTTGTTATCTCGCGCAAAACGATGCGGTTCATCAATAATGACCACCGGTCGCGTCATTTGCAGCCCTTTAACAGGCGACGTCAGCCCGCCCAGTAGCGTTTGATCGTAATCGTCTCGCGTCATACTGGCGGAATTGAGCATTTGCGCATTGATTAGCAAAACCTGAATCGTATGGCTATCACGACGGCTGGCATCAGTAAAACTTAATAGCTGGGCCGGAAAATTTTTGCGTCCCGACTTCACTTTAAAATCACCAGCGTTGATGGTGCAAAGTTCCATCTGCGTATTTTCGTAGAACTGTGAAAAATGCTGTCTGGCATAATCGCTGGTGATAAAGTTCCGCGCACCTTCTTTAATGGCTGGCGTCGGCACCACCAGCACAAATTTGAAGAGGCCGTATTTCTGATGCAGTTCATACATCAACCGGGTATAGACATAGGTTTTCCCCGTCCCGGTCTCCATTTTAACGTCAATATTGGCTTTATCGTTGTAGCGCTCGTTAATCAGCGGATTAGCATAGTGATTATGATCGGCCTGCGCGTGATCGATACCGGTAAAACTCGCCAGAATGGCCGCTAATGCCTGTTCCTGATGGGGGAGTTCTTCCAATAAAATATTCATCTTCATCCCCTCTTAATAACGCTTCACCAGGTTCACTTTTTGATCAAGCTGTTTTAAGCCGATTTCCAGTTCCCGAATGGATTCAAGGTCGAAAGAGTAGCCGTAAATGACAATAGTCTGAACCGGAAGCTGGTGCGTACCAATGTGGTTGAGCAGATCGCGGGTCTGCTCTGTTCCCCATCGTTCATCAATCAGATACAGGCGCGTATTATCCACATACATGGCGCGATAGCCGGAAAAATCAACGGTCTGTACTTCAATGTCCATTTTATAACCATCGGCGACCAGCCATGTCGTTAATAGGGTCTCTTCGCCGCTTGCACCGCCCGGCACACCCAATCCTCTGGCGGAAAAAGGATTGATCATGTCGGTAAATCCTGATTCGGTGAAAGCGGTCAGTTGACCGCTGGTATTGATAAAATGGCCGGTAGCAATATCGAAGCTATCCAGATCGTCCAGCGTCTGCTGCGTCGGGGTGGCAAAACGATAATGTTTAAAACCGAGATCGCCATTGGTCGCGGGATTGTTAGCGCGGATCTTCGCCGCAACGCGTGTAATTCGCTCACGGCTGATTTCATCAATGGTGTTATAACCCGCTTTTTTCGCGATAGTGTTATTGCTTAATGTCTGATCGATAGTGCATAAAATAAACGTGCGCTGCCCCCCATCTTCTTCATTCAGCGCCATCACCGCATGGGCCGTGGTGCCAGAACCGGCAAAAAAGTCCAGAACGACGCCGTCTTTATCGATAGCGAGCTTGATGATTTTCTTCAATAACGCAGTAGGTTTCGGCGTATCAAAAACGTTGTCGCCGAAGAGATCCAGAATCTCCTTTTTCCCCTCTTTATTCGACGCTACGTTATCCCAGTAATTGGTCGTTGGCTGCCCTTTACTGTGATGCGCGTACATGACTCGCTGGGGAATACCGCCGTTATCTTTGCCAAAATAGACCAAATTATCGGCCACCAATTTTTGGTAACTGGCTTCAGGATAAGCCCATAGCCTTTCGTGTACCGTACCATTAGGCGTGGTAATTTTATAGGTATAGCCGCCGCCGCTCAGCCCTTTTGACACCGTTAACGGCACCGGCCGCCATTTTCCTTCAGGAAACTGTTCGGTCGGTTCTTTATAGGATTTCTGAATATACTCTTTAGAAAGCGGTTCTAAACGTAAGGCGCCCTGACCGGTTTTGGCGTAAACAAGAATGTATTCCCCCTGGATGGAAACGTTATCAGAGTCGTTAGAAATCTCTTTTTTGCGCTTCCACATCACATTGGTGACAAATCCGCCTTCGCCAAAAATCTCATCCATCATTAATTTAAGATTGGCGTACTCATTATCGTCGATAGAGATAAAAATAAATCCGGTATCTTTCAGGAGTTTCCTGGCCAGGAAGAGACGCGGATACATGAAAGATAACCACGCGGAGTGCGTCGATTTACCCTGAATGGATTTTAAACGTGCCAGTTCAGTATCATTAAGACCAAACATATCCTGCAACGCCCGATCGCTATATTCAAAATGATCGGGATAAACAAACCCGTCCGATCCGGTGTTATAAGGGGGATCGATATAGATCATATCGACGGTATCGGCGTAATTATTTTGCAGATGGCGTAAAACATCCAGATTATCCCCGGTCAGAAAAAGATTATGGCTGTTTTTGTTTTCTGCCAGAGTATTGTGTTCCACGTCAGGAACGATAACGGTAACGGATTTTTCACCCGCCTGTTTTTTTGCGTAATCTTTGCCAATAAAATCAATCTGATAACCGCTAGTCAGCTCATCGATATTACGCGCTTTCAGCGCGCGCTCAAATCTGGCGAGATCAAATCCGCCTTTCGCGATCAGTTCGCCCTGCTCGTCATAACGATCGGCGATAAAAAATTCCGGTAATGCACGCTGTAACTCAGACAGAAAGGCGCTATTCGGGGCAACAGACTCGTTGTGTTTTTGGTTATCTTTCAACATGATATCTTCGCTCCGTTGATAATTTTAAGGTCCAACAATCAATTTCTTATAAAGAAAAAAGTAAGCGATGATTGTAATGGTCACGAAAGGCAGATGCCATCATTAACCTTTGTTGTTCGTTGAAAGAGCGTGAAAACCAGCGGGAAGAAGGTGTGCCCCCGGCGACGGCGAGCGCCAGGAGCGTATTGTTTACGTGCGATGACCGACGGCCGACTCCGGGAGTGAGTCGCTATCTGTACCGGAGATGACGACTCCCCGGGTCTCGCGACCAAATGCCACAAATACACAGATTAAAATAGCCACCGCGCCAGCCACGATCGCCATTGCCAACCCGTAATTTCCACCATGCGTTTCCGCGATGCGGGCCTGTAACGTCGCGTTAACCGACGCCAGTAAATTACCTAGCTGGTAAACAAACCCCGGCAGCACGGCGCGCGCATTCGCCGGAACCAACTCATTCAGCCAGGTCGGCACGACTCCCCAGGCGCCCTGCACCATAAACTGCATCAGGAACGCGCCCAGGCCAATGGTGAATGATCCGCTGGAAAATGCCCATAGCGGAAGTACCGGAAGCGCAAGAAAGGCGGCGATCATGATTGCTTTTTTACGTCCAATACGTTCCGATAGCGTACCGTAGAAAATGCCGCCGAGCATCGCGGCAATGTTATAAAAAATCGCAATGATACTAATCAGATGCGGATCAAAACCATGCTGCATCTTCAAGAAGGTAGGATAGAGATCCTGCGTCCCGTGACTGAAAAAGTTAAAGAAAGCCATTACCAGCACCAGATACAGACACAACTTCCACTGCTTGCGCAGAACAGGAAGCAGCGCGGTATCCTCTTTACGCGCTCTGGCCGCCAGCCAGACGGGCGATTCCGGCACTTTAAACCAGATATAAGGCAGCAAGACAATAGGCAGGGCGCCAATCAGGAACATACCGCGCCAGCCTACCATACTGTAGAAGAGGCCAAAAATGACCGAGGCGAACAGATAGCCGCAGGGATAGCCCGCCTGAAAAATTCCTGACATCAGGCCACGCGAACGATCGGGAATGGTTTCCATCGCCAGTGATGACGCGACGCCCCATATCCCGCCCATCGCCACGCCGTACATGACCCGAAAAATCAGAAATGCCATGAAGGTGGGCGACCAGGCGGAAAGCAGTTCAAAAACCGTAAAGAACAGAATATTGAGCATCAGTATCGGTCGACGTCCGTACTTTTCCGCCATTCGGCCAAATAGCAGCGCGCCAATGGGACGTACCGCCAGGGTCAGCATAATCGCAATGGAAACCTCCGATACGGAAGCGTGAAACCATTCGGCGAGATCGCTAAGTACAAAGACAAGGATAAAGAAATCAAACGAATCCAGCATCCAACTGGTAAAGCTGGCAAACGCCACATGTCGTTGTGTCGTCGTCCAGTTCAGGGGGGTGTACATAGGTAGTGTCCTGCATCAAAAAATAACATCAAGCTTTGAAGCGGCGAGGCGCTGATGAGCGCTCCCATCGCCAAAGCGACGTAACAAGGTAGCGTTGCGCTACTTCTTTGTTATGTTTTTGTATATAGCAGGTAAAACGTTAGCAAAAATAGACAAATCATTACATATTATTAACAAAGCTTACTGACACATGATTTGTCACAGTTTTTATAGGGATGATGTCATGCAAAGAAAAGCGAGGCATAGCTATCGTATCGCGACCGGCCTGTCGCCAGACCGGTCGCAATTGACGATTACAGCTCGCGCGGCGGGAAACCGGCCTTTTACAGGGCGGCAGCTATCTGCTCCCCGGATAGCGACGTTTCAACTTCAACCAAACGCATCGCCAGTATGGCGCATGTGTTAAACAGCAATACATTGCCTGCGCTAAATACTCGCCTTATTCAAAATCAGGCTAACGAGGGCAACGATAAACGTTCCCGCTTAATGTGACATTAGTTTGTTTGCTTGAGCCCGAACCGTGCCATGAACTTCCTGTTTGGCCCGCACGCTGGGTTAACAGGACTACCGTATTTCCGCCCATTTTATAAGCTTTGTTTTTCAGATCGTTACGGGCACCCGTTTCCAGGTTACTGTTGGATGTCCAGCCACCGGTAAAGAAATTCCCCTGGCTGCCCGTGATATCCCCTAAGTAGCTGCATTCCTTACCTGGCTCGCTGGTCATCACCCGTACCTGTTCAGCGCCATAATTCAACGAATTAGCACTACATGCGGTTAAAGCCAAACCGGCAAAACATACTACGATCTTTTTCATACTGATACCTGGTCTATTAATCATTAAATCGTGACACGTTCTCTCTTCTGGACGCCGTCAAGGAGCCATATTTAAGATGTAACGAATGTCTTTCATTTGCTGAAGAAAAGTCTCTGTCATGATGCTATCATGTATGCTTGAGGCTATTTCTTGTTCAGTTTTTTCAATATGCTCTCTGAGCCTTATTTTCGTTTGTTCGTCAAGCGACGAGATAAGTATCTTAATGGCAAGCAATAAAGTAGGGCTCATGCTTTCACACTCTCTCATCGTTAACTTTTTCATCTTGTTCACTTCAAGCCTGGCTGGCCTTTTTATCTACATGGGAGATTTTAGATGTAAATATATGGCGACTTCTTTGGTAAATAAATAGCAAATGGAAAAAACGTTTGAAGCCATATTTACGGCAAATACGCAATCTATGAATATATAAAGTCTTGCGACTAATGCCATAGCTACTGGCAATCTGATTCATCGACTTTTTGTATAAAAAATGCCATAACAACTCCTCCTCCTTTTTTGTCAACGGCACGAGTTCACCGACCGCTACATCGTTTGCACAAGCGTATTTAATGAAGTACTCAATAAAAACAGGCTTTGCCAAATCGGGATCGATATCAGGATCTCTATCGCAGCCAGATGGATAAAGTTTTCCAATATCTCTGCGCGTGAGCCAGATTCGACGAGCATGTGGATAATGCTGCATGAGCGTCTTAAAACCTTTCCAGATCCCCTGAATCAAAACTCGTCCATCAATAATAATTATGATATCTTCGCTAGCTGATATCTGACACGAATTATATCCTCCATTCAGTGGGAACATAAAGCACTTCCCAGCCTCGAAGAGTGAAGCGATACCTAAATAAGTATAATAATCATCCGTTAAAACTATGCTTATCGTTTTTAACGGAAGTTGTTCCGATTCTAAATTTATCATAATTTCATCAATAGAATAACGTCACGGTGAGTGTTTTATTGTCCTCTTAATATTACCTGATTGATCCTAACCATCCCTACTCAGTAACAACGCCACGTTATTTTTAGTTCCTTGCCATACACTTAACGCTTATACTTTTAATATCAGAAGCGATAACCTATGCTAACACCAAATGTATTGGTATCAACAGCGAAAAAACGACTTGCTTCCCATGATGCATCGATGGATATGCTTTTAACAGGATTAAATATTACGCCAGCGCCGTAGGCAAAGGAGTCTTCTTTTGAGTGTTTATTAAATTTCATCGTCGCTATACCAGCATTGCCGTACAGGCTCACATAGTCATTAAAACGATATGTCGGCCCAAACATCAAAGAACCATAGTCCACAGAATCGGAACCATTTTTATGCAATTTCCCCTCTTTCCAGGTGTAGTTCTCCATTTCTTTCCGCGTCGCGGTGAATGAGCCTAACATCCCCCAAGTCTCATTGAACTCGTAACGATATTTAAAATTAAAACCTCGCAGATCTTTGCTATCGCTATTTTTCAATGAACTGAGATGGGTTTGTGCATAACCAAACGATACGGTGTGCTGATCGTTAGCCAAAGCTAAAGATGATGCTAATAACAGACCTAAAACAACAAGGAACGAAGACCGTTTTTTCATTAAAAACACTCCATTTTGATATATAATTAAGGCGGTACCGAAACTCATGGCACACAAATAGCATATAAATTAAAAGTGACAGATATGCTTATTAACAGCCATACCAACTGCGGAGGCAATATAACCTGATATGCTCGGTAATGGATATGAAATCTGTCTTACAGAGTTCTTACTTTTTTATTAATAGCGGATTCATAGTTAATTCAAACCAGAAATTCATCGATCACTATATCGCATCCGTCAGGCAGGTTGTGAGTGTTGCCAGAGAATCGCAGTACATCCTTTCGTAAACCTACACGTTATATCTTATTGTTTTTAATATTATTTTAAAGAATCACAGGTTAGCCCTTACTCTTTCCGGAGGGCAATTACGCAAACCACCTTCTGAACGCGTTCAGGTAGCATTCAGATCTACTGTGCGGTACAAACGTTATAAAGCTGCCGATTAAGAGAGTAGAAAAATGTTTTCTCACCAACCTTAGATATTCGAATCTCATTAGCCGCTTGCGGATGCAGAACCCGTAAATATGATAACAGATCGCCAGCCGTGTCTGTGGCAAAGACTTTTATCAAGGATACTTCAAACGTATAGACACCAGGCGCTGTTCGATGTAAATTTTTCATATATACGTCCCGGTATAATATTTTTACAGCATTATCTTTTGTTTTTATTTCATATTGAAGCGTAATTCTTTTCATCTTAAAATCAAGAACAAGGCTACCATCGGCATGAATATTTTTAGGCTGTATCGTTGTTACCGTTCTTGTCGTACATAAAAACTCATCAGTATTAATAAATCGATGGTTATCATTTCGTACCAAAACCACCATCAGCACGACTGAAACAGCCAGCATACCAAGCGTCGCCAAGCTTAATAACGTTCTTTTATGGAAATGCATTTCGGCTCCGCTATATCAAGTTGGTTAAGACACTGGACAAAAATATTTGTGTTAGGAACACGGATGTAATAAATGAATTTCCCATTTTGCTTATGTATTTCATTACTCATCTCAGAGTACGCGTCAACGATATCCGTCAGATGCGTTTTATCATGGCCTACACTATAAAAAGTGTATCCATCATATGAACCCTGGAGAGTAAAGTAATCAATATTTTCGCTCTTAACTTTATAAATCATAAAAAACATCAGGATCGCAGCTAAACAAAAATAGAGCCAACCTTTTCTATTCAGCGTCCCCTGTGTCGGTGAGATAATAGTGTCATTGTGCCGCGTTTCAACCATCGATAATTCTGTTTCAGCAACAGCAGGCAGAGCCGTGTTTTGATCCTCATTACTCAACGGTTCAATGGAAACTGAGAGCAAAACGCCCACGCGAGGACGAGTCACAACAGACGCAGCCTTAAGACCAATTTTATCAAATGATCCTCGTAGCTGGTTAATCAATTTATAATAACTGGCATCAGATACCACGACACCTTTTCGCCCCCAGACATAGTTAATTAAGTCATCTTTTTTAAAAAGGCCTTCATAAAAAGCGATAAGCAAACTACGTTCTGATTCAGATATCGTTATCGACTCTCCGGCACTGGAAAGCGTCATTCGTTCGTAATCAAGAATAACTCTTTTGTCAATCAGGTAGTTGTTCTGACTCATAAAAATATCCGCCTCAGTGCTATAACGTTTCTTCACTGCGTAAACATATTACCAGGATATATCGCACTATTGAATTTTTTCAGTAGCGGGTTTCTGCATTATTCAGACGCCAGGCCGCTCGCTGGCCCGCTCTCCCCGTTGAGCAAACTATTTTGCCGCCAGGCTGACTTATCAAGCCAGCTCATAAAGTCAGTAGCCCTCATCGGCCTGGCATAAAGAAATCCCTGAACGAATCCTACGCCGTGGCTTAAAATGTAACGCAATTGGTGATGAGTGCTGACCCCTTCGGCAACCACATTGAGTCCCAGTCGCTGACTCAGCGTGATGATAGTATCCAGTACAGGAACATCATTGCTGCTGGTATCAATTGTATCGATAAATGTTCTGTCTATTTTAAGATAATTTGCAGGCAATTGTTGCAGATATGAGAGAGAGCAATAGCCAGTCCCAAAGTCATCAATCGCTATTAACACACCTTTTTCACGGAGCGTTGAAAGTTTTTCTGCGACCAGTGAAGGTTCTACAATCAGGCTACGCTCGGTGAGCTCCAGCATAAGCGTTATGATTCCCAGATGAGCCCTGAGCGCCTCTACATCTTGTATAAATCCGTCATCCATAAGATACGCAGGCGATATATTTACGCTGATATAAAAATTATCCGGTACATTCCAGTTTGTTACGTCATGTGCAATCAATTCAAACAAATGACGAGAAAGTGGAATAATCATTCCTTCATTTTCTGCCGCGGTGATAAAAATATCCGGGGTCATAAAACGGCCATCCGGTTGCGGCCAGCGCATAAGCGCCTCCACGCCGCCGCAACTGCCGCGTTTAACATTAAAAACAGGTTGATAATGTACCGTAAACTCATTGCACGCTATTCCCCGCTCAATCTCCCGGGCCAGAGATAAGCGTTTTAAATGCCAGCGCCTGTAGAGCAAAATCATCCCTACAGAAAAGCATAATGATAGCGGAACAAAAATAAAAAGATTGTGTAACCAGTATGCCGATAATGTTGAGAAGGGAGTGCGCACCATCAGTTGGATAGAATGATCTGTTGAGGTGAACCGTTGCGTTAAAAATGCCTTACCGTACAATGTCGCAGCGCTTGTAATAGCATCCCCGGCGCCGAATGTTAGACTAAAACCAGATGCTCTTTCTGCCGCCAATATCTCCATGAGCTCCTGTACATACTGCGAATCCACAATGACAAAGGCCGCTTTATTCGCTGCTATTTTTTTCACATAAACCACGACAAGCCGATCTGGCCCTTCGACCATACTACCGATGGATCGCAGCCACCGAGCCGGATAAGAAGCAGGTAAAGAAAACCCTGCCAGCCGGGAAAAATGATAGCGTTCGGTTCCTGTGACAAAGGAGCAAGTGATATCGCCATTTTCCAGAAACCCAATGTCACGGACATAAGGAGTGAAGGCCCGCGTTCTGGACAGTTCTTTCAGCGTGTCAGTGCAGGAACGTTCAGCCAGACTGGCGGCTTTTCCGGCGACTTGCCAGGAGGCGTTTGACATATCCGCGCTAAACCGCAGCAGCGTATTGGCGCTGACGGCGATATCTCTTTTTAGCTGGAAGATACCCGCGAGTAACCCCGCTAATATCATTACGATCAGTGGAACGGCAATAAACAACATCAGAAATATCTTTCTTACTTTCATAACATTGTCCTCTTACCAGCCTTTCTTTTGCCACTGTACGCTTTGATATGATAACCAAATTAACTTAATATAGAAAAGAAATATTAAGAGATACGTTATATGTTCTTAATGATAGCAAGACAGCACACCCTGTGTCGAAAACATAAAAGAAAATATCAATACTCAACAGATGCAGGATGCCATCGTTAAAATGAGTGATAGCAGATATCTAAAATAAAGTCACGTGCGATATGTTAGTCTGACACTAAGTTAACATAATAATCATGGCACGAATACCAATTAAAAACAGTATTACTCATTGTAACTCAGCATTACTACTGGTGGTACACACATTATATAAATGCCGATTAAGCGAAAACATATAGGTGTTTTTTCCAATGTTGACAATCTTTAACTCATTAATCGTACCGGGTTGTAATAGTCTCAACCAGGAGAATAAATCGCCAGCAGTATCAGAGTCAAAAGTCTTCACTGAATTGACTTTAAAAGTAAATGTTTTCATACCTGTTCTGCGCAGTTTACTGATGCAGATGTCACGGAAAAAAAGCCGTTTCTCTTTCGTATCGGTAGTAACATCGTAGTGTACGGTAATCCTGCCGGATTTAAGATCCAGAACCAGTCCACCATCCATGTACAGTTTTCGTGGTTCAATATAAGCCTCTGATTTTGTCGTGCATATAAGATTATTGGCTCTATAAGAATCACGTTTTATCCACCCAAGCACTGTTACAGACCCTATTACGATAATGATTATGAATATAATAAACATAATCAATAACGTTCTTTTACTGTAATACATTTTGGCACCGCCATTTCAACAGGATTTAAGCATTGTAGAAAAATATTCAGATTAGGTTCTCTGATATAATAAAGATGGCGTCCATTCTGCCTGTAAATTTTAATTTTCAGAGAGTTATAGGCAAAAACCACTTCGCTTAACGTGACCTTATCCTCTTTGGTTTTATAGATTACATAATCATTATATTCACCAAGATACGTAAAAAAAGCATCAGGACTTTTACGGGCAGGTGCACTATATATATGAAACATCCCATAGAATAATATCAGAATAATGACTCCTGCTAATACTATAAAAGCACTGTTATGTTTAATTTTATAGATTATGCTTTTCCGCGACAGGTTGCCATTAACGTTTTTATCCTGTACCTTTACGGTGGTTATTTTTTTTATAGGCTCAATGGAAACAGACAACGACACACCAACCCGAGGGCGAGTTACGATGTCAGATGACTGTAGACCAATGCTACTAAAATCATTTCTCATTTGATTAATAAGTTTATAGTAACTTGATTCTGAGACACAGCCTCCACGATTTTCCCAGACAAAATGGATAATATCTTCTTTTTTATAAAGGCCTTGCCAAAAAGCAAGAAGTAAATGGGTCTCGGCTTCTGATATTCTGAGTATCTCATTACCCTGCGATAAGGTCATTTTCGTACTATCAAATACAACACGCTTATCAAGTAAAAATATGCTTTCATTCATGACAATCCTAAAGGTAACTGCATCCATCATTCAGACAACATATTATCATGCTCAAAAAAGAATTCAGCCCCCTAATTAACTTCAGTTTAACTTAAAAGTATCATACATAGTAAACAATAATTGACACTCACATCAATTAACCATTAAAAATCAAAATATTACAGTGAAATCTGAATGTTTTTTTACCTGAATGCAAACTTAGAAAAATTCTGAAAGCCAAAAAGTAAGAAAAAAGTAAGACTAATTATACGGCTTCAGAAGCACATTTCAGAAAAGTTTCCTTAATCTCACTATCGTATTATCCATCGGGAGTTTTAGCTGATGCGGATTTTACATAGCAAAAGTGTGTAGATTTGTATTGCAACGTCGTTAATCTATTCAGTCACGGAGAGAATTATTATCGAATTACGCTCACTCAAATGATAACACTATCAGTTGTACTAATGAGGTATACGGGCTAAAGCGCTTATCGCTCTATTTCAGCAAAAGAGAAATAATCCTATCAGTTTGATATCGCATTAAAGATAGGCAGGAGGGTATAGCTTACATCCCAAAATAGAGTTAATGATGGTTAATTTTACCACGTCTCCATAAGCACGAAACATTTGGGCGAATTGCACTCGCCCTGAAAAAAGTAAAGATTAATACAGGAACTTTATAATATGTCTATGAAAAAATATTTAGCCATGGTTACAGGCTCGTTTCTTGTCTCCAGTAGCGCGATGGCTGTTTCTGATAATACCATCACCTTTCAAGGGGAAGTCACTGATGAAACGTGCTCTGTCGTGATTAATGGCAATCAGGCTAAACCCGTCGTGTTATTGCCGACAGTAAGTACTAAAGAGTTAACAGATCAAGGGAAAACGGCGGGGCCAGTCACGTTTGACATTGGGCTGTCCGGGTGTACCGGCTCTAAGGACAAAACAACAAAAATCTCCACCGTCTTTGTCGGTAATCAGGTCACCAGTAACGGTAACCTGGGTAATACTGGCAGTGCGAAGAATGTTGAAGTTCAATTGCTCGACATCTCAGATAATCCAATCAATCTGACCGGCGGTTTTACTGGCGACGGCGACCTACAGCTGGAGCCAAATGCTTCTGAAGCGAGCGCGACTTATACCGCACAGTATTATTCTACCGGGAAAGCAGAGGCAGGGACAGTCGCTGCCACCCTACAATACGCCGTTTCGTATAAATAATTGTCGCTACGGTCTGGTGTTGAACCACCAGACCATTTTCTATCGCCAGGGAGTTGTTGAGATGAAAATGGATACCCGACATTCCGGATTATGTTACTTAATAGTTTTTCTATTCCTGGCCCTACCCGCCACAGCATCGTGGGCGAGCGTTACTATTTTGGGTAGCCGAATAATTTACCCATCGACAGCCTCCTCCGTAGATGTGCAGTTAAAAAATAATGACGCAATACCTTATATCGTACAAACCTGGTTTGATGATGGCGATATGAATACCAGCCCGGAAAATAGCAGCGCGATGCCGTTCATTGCCACGCCGCCAGTATTTCGTATTCAACCCAAAGCTGGCCAGGTTGTACGCGTAATTTATAACAACACGAAAAAATTGCCGCAGGATCGTGAGTCAGTATTCTGGTTTAACGTATTACAGGTGCCCCCAACGAATATTGGCAGCGACAGCGGGCAAAATAAAATGTTGGTGATGCTGCGTTCAAGAATAAAACTTTTCTATCGTCCTGACGGGCTGGGCAAACCTGATAATCTGGCGAAAAAACTACAGATTAAAACGGTTAATAATGGCTCCGGAAAAAGCGGTATTGTTATTGTTAATCCGCTGCCCTGGTTTGCCTCTTTAAGTAACCTGAATGTAAAAGTGAACGGCGCTTCGTATAACCTGGATGCTGACATGATTGCCCCTTTCTCCAGCCAAACCTGGTGGCTGCCGGGCAAACGGTCACTCAAATCCTTCTCCGGTACAGTCACCGTTACTTTGGTTAACGACCTGGGCGCAAGGATAAGTGAGAGCTACGATGTCCCCCACCATTAATTTGAACCGCAAAAGCCTTGCGCTATTGATCGCCATATTTTGCTCAGGCTCCGCACAGGGTGAAGAGTATTATTTTGATCCTGCGCTACTTCAGGGGGCCACTTACGGACAAAATATTGCCCGTTTTAATGAACAGCAAATGCCTTCCGGAGACTATCTTGCCGACGTTTACGTTAATGGCACGCTGGTAACATCGAGCATTAATATTCGATTTAATGCTGTAAAAGAGGGTCAACAAACTGAACCCTGCCTGCCCTTATCGGTGATGAAAGCGGCACAGATAAAATCACTCCCCGCGACTGACGCTGCGACCCAGTGTCGCCCGCTCAGGGAGTGGGTACCTCATGCCGGCTGGCAATTTGATAGCGCCACGCTTCGCCTGTTGCTGACGATTCCGATGACCAAACTTACGCACAAACCGCGTGGTTATATCTCACCTTCAGAGTGGGATAGCGGCGCGCTGGCGCTGTTTTTACGCCATAACACAAACTGGACCCACACCGAAAATACCGATAGCCATTATCGTTACCAATACTTATGGAGCGGTATAAACATGGGCGTTAACCTCGGACTTTGGCAAGTCCGTCATCAAAGTAATCTGCGCTATGCCAATAGCAGCCAGAGCGGAAGCGCCTGGCGCTATAATAGTGTTCGAACCTGGGTGCAAAGACCTGTCGCGTCCATTAACAGTATCCTGTCGCTGGGCGATAGCTATACGGACTCCAGCTTATTCGGCAGCCTGTCCTTTAACGGGGCTAAGCTTGTCACCGACGAGCGGATGCGCCCTCAGGGAAAACGCGGTTATGCGCCGGAAGTTCGGGGCGTAGCGGCCAGTAGCGCACACGTGGTAGTAAAACAACTGGGGAAAGTGATTTATGAAACCAACGTTCCGCCGGGCCCGTTTTATATTGACGATCTGTACAACACCCGTTATCAAGGCGATCTGGAGGTAGAGGTTATCGAGGCCAGCGGTAAAACCTCGCGTTTCACCGTGCCTTATTCTTCCGTGCCGGATTCGGTACGTCCCGGTAACTGGCACTATTCGCTGGCCTTCGGCAGGGTTCGTCAGTACTACGATATTGAAAATCGTTTCTTTGAGGGAACGTTCCAGCACGGCGTTAATAACACCATTACCCTCAACCTCGGTTCACGAATTGCGCAGCGTTACCAGGCATGGCTGGCGGGCGGCGTCTGGGCCACGGGTATGGGCGCGTTCGGCCTCAACGCCACCTGGTCGAATGCGCGCGCAGAGCATAATGATCGCCAACAAGGCTGGCGCGCGGAACTCAGTTACAGCAAAACGTTTACCACCGGCACTAACCTGGTACTGGCGGCTTATCGTTATTCAACCAACGGTTTTCGCGATCTTCAGGACGTGCTCGGCGTACGCCGGGAAGCGAAAACGGAGATTGATTACTACTCCGACACGCTGCATCAACGCAACCGCCTGTCTGCGACGGTAAGCCAACCGTTAGGACGGCTCGGCACGCTTAACCTCAGCGCCAGCACCGCAGACTACTACAATAACCAATCGCGTATAACACAGCTACAAATGGGATATAGCAACCAGTGGCGGAATATAAGCTACGGGGTGAATATCGCACGACAGCGCACCACCTGGGATTACGATCGCTTTTATCACGGCGTCAACGAACCACTGGATGTGAGTAGCCGACAAAAATATACCGAGACAACAGTGTCGTTTAATGTCTCTATACCGCTGGATTGGGGCGAAAACAGAACCTCTGTCGCCATGAATTATAACCAGTCCCGTCAAAGCCGTTCCTCAACCGTATCAATGACGGGCAGTAGCGGTGAGAGCAGCGACCTGTCATGGTCAGTTTATGGCGGCTACGAGCGTTATCGCAATGGCGATAGCGGCGCATCAACGACGTTTGGCGGTAATCTACAACAGAACACCCGGTTTGGCGCACTTCGCGTCAACTATGACCAGGGCGATAACTATCGTCAGGAAGGACTGGGCGTGTCCGGCACCCTGGTACTCCACCCTGGCGGTCTGACGGCTGGCCCCTATACCAGCGATACCTTTGCGCTCATCCATGCCGATGGCGCGCAGGGCGCGGTCGTACAGAATGGTCAGGGCGCTGTGGTTGATCACTTTGGTTACGCCATTCTGCCTTCGTTATCTCCTTACCGCGTCAATAACGTTACGCTCGATACCCGTAAGATGCGCAGCGATACCGAACTAACGGGAGGAAGCCAGCAGATTGTGCCTTATGCCGGAGCCATCGCGCGTGTCAATTTCGCCACTATCAGCGGCAAAGCGGTGCTGATCTCCGTGAAGATGCCAGATGGCGGCATACCGCCAATGGGCGCTGATGTTTTCAACGGTGAAGGCATAAACATCGGAATGGTCGGCCAGAGTGGACAGATTTATGCCCGTATCGCCCATCCGTCCGGCTCTCTGCTGGTGAGCTGGGGAAAAGGGGCAAACCAGCGTTGCCGGGTTGCCTACCAACTCGATCTTCACACAAAAGAACCGTTTCTCTATCTGAACAAAATCTGCGAGAAGGAATAGCACAATGCTTTTTAGTTTCCGAACGCTGTTGTTTATCACCAGCCTGTTCGTTAGCGCCGGAACATGGTCGTCATGTATAAAAGTCATCGATAAGAGCGCGCTCTCTGACGCGGCGATAAAAGCTGGCTACACGGCGCAAAACTGGCTCGGCGCAACTGACACGAATACCGGTAATATCGGTTTGCCAACGGTAATTAGCATCAGTAATAGTGAAAAATTTCAACCCTCCGGCACACTATTGGCCAGTGGCATCGGTAACTTCCTGACAGCCGCCACCGGAACGCCCTATTCCAGTAAACAGGTACTTTACCGCTGCGATTCCGCCGATGCCGGGAAGCTCTATGAGATGTATTCGACAAATGGCGATAGCGCTTTTGCGGGAGCATTTTTTACTCCCGAAGTAGAAGGCGCCTATTATGATGTGGAGCGTAATGTTGCTGTCCGTATGACAAACCTTAGTACCGGCGAATATTACAGCCGTTTCTGGAAAGAACGCCAACTTACCGCAGACAGTTGGTTTCAGGATGATAAATATATTTATATTCCTGCCAGCGCGTTTAGCAACGTGTTATATGAGATGTTTAAAATTGACTCAAGCCAATATTTTGTCTACCAGAATCCACTGGACAGAGATACCTGGACGCAGCCTCGGGGTTATATAGCGTTTAAAGGCCCAGGCTTGCTTACTGAGCAAATCAAAACGGGACTGGATCATGCTATTGATTATTATGGCTGGCCTAAGGAGTGGCCCGGGGCATGGAGTACCTATAATAGCGTCACGTATGTTCGCGGAGCGTTATGTAAAATCACAGATTATCCTGCGATCGTGAAAATTCCCCCTGTGGCAGTCGGTGTATTAGCTGCCGGGGGGAGTAGCCAGGTACCTTTCCACGTCAGCCTGGAATGTGAGTCCGGCGCCGTATCCAGCCCCCGTCCAACCATTAGTGCCGCCAATGTCGCGATGGGGTTTGTAGTTAATCAACCAACCGCCGTGGCGGCGGCGCATCGCCTGGGGCTAACCACATCCGCAGGCGGTCTGTCGTGGCTACTGGACACCCATTATGGTGAACCCGGCGTAGCTTCCGGAGTGGGTATCCGCATCTATAACGATGCCGGTACGCCGATTAACCTGTTGCCCGATCGTATCAAGACGGGTGCCGGCAACGCCCGAGGCTGGTATGGCTATAAAGATTTAACCACACGGGTATCATCCGGTTCAGTAGAAACCTACAGCGGTGATTTTACTGCCTCGCTTGAGGCGATCGGCGGACAAACAGTAACGGCAGGAAGCGTGAATGCGCAATTACAGGCAGTGGTTAGTTTTCAGTAAAGTCATATTAACGCTACTCTGGTTGACGGGATGGTATGGTCAAGCACAAGCCGCCGTTAATATTGACAGAACCCGAATTATTTTTGCTTCAGATGATATCGCTCAATCGTTGACATTATCCAACGATAATACAACGCCGATGCTGTTACAGGTATGGACCGACGCCGGAAACATTGACGCCTCTCCGGATAATAGCAAAACGCCGCTGGTGGCGCTGCCGCCGGTATTTAAAATGCAGCCAGGAGAACTGAGAACGCTTCGCCTGCTCCTGAGTTCCCGCCAGCAGCTTGCAACGGACCGGGAGAGTCTCTTCTGGCTAAACATTTATCAGATACCGCCAGTCACCCAGGACATTAAAAACAACCCGCGAAAACTGGTATTACCGCTTCGTTTGAGGCTAAAAATTTTAATCCGCCCGACCGGGTTAAAAGCGCCAACGGAAGCGGAGGAGAAAAAATTACGCTTTATTGCTAAAGAGAATAATATACGGATCGTTAACCCTACCTTGTGGTATATGAGTTTAACGTTAACGATGGATGGCAAGAAAAGTATCGGGGATATCATGGTTGCGCCGAAAACAGCACTTAATGTGCCGCTAACACGCTCGCCAACGCCGGGAACATCGATAAATTATGCAGTAATCAATGAATCTGGAAACTGGCGACAATATACAGCCATACTGGAAAAATATAATATGTCAGTTATTCATTGAAAAAAACCGACACGCTTAACGTATCGCGTCGTAGTGTGTCTGGCATCTATGTTACGTTATAAACTGTTTTGCTCTGGTAACCCATTATGTTCTGCGGCTACGTAATGGGTTTTACAAGCTCTGGTGATGAATCTGACTCAGAACAAATTCTTCCAGGTAGCCGTACGGCCAGGAGAAGTAATTTAGAAGCGGATCACAATTTTGTTAATTGATTAGATTTTATCCCAAATGGCGCCAGTATTAAGGTCGCCATATAAAAACATTCTATTACAACGAGTTATCTCCTCCTGCCTCCGCCCCGGCGCAAAGCTATAGGTTTTTTCTATCTCCTTGTGAAACAAACAATTATTCTTGATACGGTGCTGATTAACAATCGTTCGCGGGCAACGTACATTCAGCGAGTTTCAGAGCTTCCTGACGGAATTCAGCCGGTGCTGTTTCCGGGGCTTCTTACTGGTTGATACAGATCCTGCCTCTTACCTTGAGAATTTACTCATTTAGCCGTATGTCCACTATGGGTGGATAAGATCATTTATCATCGTAAGGGTTGAAAGCGATAAGTTAAACTTGTCCTGGCTCAACAAGGGAACCCGACTAATGATGAGCTCTTCATCTTCAAGGCGTTTTATGCCTTCCAGCAAGAATAGACATTAAATCGACAACTGCTGCCAGGTCTTGCAGGCGCAGTGGACAATGGTGTGGTAACAGCCTGAGTCATTTCTTATTTTTCTCATTCAGCATAACTGCATCTTCTGATAGAGAAATTTTTATCTAAACATATAAAAAACACAGTGAAGAAAATGCTACTTTTTTCTAGCTAAAAAGCTACATTAATTTTTTTACGGAGAGCATCTTATGCGCAAGGTGTCGATATCTATATTATTCCTGCTAGTTTCACTAACCTGGGGGACTACATGGTTGGCTATGCGAATTGCCGTTGAAACTATCCCTCCAGTGTTTGCAACCGGAATGAGGTTTATGTTTGCAGCACCTTTTTTAATCATCATTGCATGGTTAAGAAAAAAACCGCTGTTGTTTCCTCCCGGACAACGATTATTCCAGTTTGTGATTTGCATCTTTTATTTTTCTATTCCTTTCTCACTAATGATTTATGGTGAAACCTATGTCAACTCTGGGCTTGCCGCCATTATCTTTGCGAATATGCCTGTGGCCGTTTTGATAGCATCGGTTTTGTTTCTAAATGAAAAAGCGAAACTAATGCAGATCGCGGGCTTAACTATCGCAATCACTGCATTGACGGGGATACTTCTTGAAGAAACGAATACAAGTACAGAGAGTCACTGGCAGGGTATCACTGCGCTTATTTCTGCTGTGTTAATCCATGCCATAATATATACACAATGTAAGAAAAGAAGTTGTACTGTCTCTGTTATCACATTTAATGCGCTCCCGTGCCTTTTAGCTGGGTTGATACTTTCTGCGACAGGATGGTTTTTTGAAAGACCACAAGTATCAACCTTCTCAGTACACTCAATATTAGCTACCCTGTATCTCGGGGCTTTTGCCGGAGTTTTTGGTATCCTGTGCTACTTTGCGCTTCAGCAAAAGGCTAATGCCTTCCAGGCTTCGCTTGTATTTCTTATCTTTCCGCTGATTGCGGTAAGTCTGGAAGACTATATTTATGGATATGCTATTTCAACACACTCAATGCTGCTTATTATACCATTAGCTATCGGGATATTTCTTACTCTTGTCGCCAGAAATATCTCTGTAACCAGCAGATGCCAGGATAATTCATCATAGAAATAATCGATTTATAATAACGCAAATAATTCCTGATGCCTTACTGAGCTCCGACTAATGCGGGGTGGATAAGCTGGAATACAGACCCGGTAATACACAGCCATTATATTTAACAAGCAATGTAATAAAGGAGTTTTTTATGTTCATGTTTCTGCCATTCTTGCTTGCACTGAGCGTGGCAATGGGGGCCATAAACAGAAAGGATAAAGTCAGCTACATTCTGTGGGGCGTTTTACTCATCGTCACTATTTTATCATTCATTCATCATATGACCAATTCACTGGCTTTGTCATTTTAAGGAGTGTGTATGAAAACGCATCATCATCCAACAACATTTGTTCATCTGATTAATCAGGTGGGACTCCTTGGGATATGCGTTGCTCTGGTTGTAGCCTTTTATTATCAACTCGTTAGGCATGAGCTGCCTTGTCCAATTTGCTTATTACAGCGGGCTGGTCTCATCATCGCCGGTTTTGGCTTTTTATTTAACCTCTGCTTTGGTCTACGAGGTATACATTACGGGATGGTAATTATTGGCAGTATCCTGACCGGAGTTATGGCATCCCGGCAAATGTGTTTGCATATCATGCCCGGTGACACAGGATATGGTTCTGCATTTTTTGGATTACACTTTTATACCTGGACTCTGATTACGTCAATTCTGATTATTATTGCTGTTGCGGTAGTTCTGGCAATCAGTAGCATGAATGTTGCATTTCGTTCATTGAATATTAATCCGGACCTGTTCAGTATTGTCGGTTGGGTATTTCTGTTACTGATTACTGCCAACCTTATTTCAACTGTACTGGAATGTGGCGGAGGGGAATGTGCTGCTAACCCGGTCACATATAAGCTACTGTCGAAATAGGATGTTGCCTTTCTGAAAACAGGCCTCCTGACGAGGACAGTTCTCCGGTTATGACGCACTTTTAAAATGACTGATTGGTAAATATATAGCAAGCACCTGTCTTGTAGAAATTGGAATGATTATGGGCTAACACGGACGTTTCAGTAACGTTGTAATGGTGCAATAATAGGAATCAAACTTACAACCTTCGCATTACGAATACAATGTTTATACCTTTCCAACCTACTGAACAACCACATCATAATACGCATTTGTCTTTATAAAATATGCGACTAATTTAAATCATATGTGGATTTAAATTGACTAACGTTGATGTGTATTCACTCTGTTTACTTACCCCAGCCATTACATTAGCATACCTGCTTGATCTCCCTTTATCTGATCTTACTCCTGAAAATATTGCCACATAGTTAAATTCAGAAAAACAAACTTACAGTGGAATTGATGCTATGATCGGTATCGCACAGTTTGGCCTGAATACCCTCAAAGTGATCTACTATTTTAGCGCAGCTATTTAGCATCAGAAAACATTTTAATACCGTTATAGTGGAAAATAACCTTAACTTAAAAAATATTTACTCTACAGATGAGGGGGGGGCACTTCAATCTGCGATTATACTCATGCAAGCAACCAAAAATAATATCAGATGTGTGTAATTTACCTTTCATTCTTTCAGAAAGAGGCAATAATCATAAAATAAAAACAAACGACTCTAATAATAGTCTAGTAAAAATCATTTGTACTCCTCATGAAGTTGAATAGTACCCACCCAATCGCAATTTTATTTTATAACTGCTAGTATATGATTACTATAGATAGTCTTAAGTCGTATCATAAACAACCAAATACTTTATCCCTCTTGAAATAAGAGGTAGTCAATAATAAGATGATTGAAGAGTTATTATCATTTGAGGGGAATCATACTTAGCAGAGAGAATTGCTTTTATTCAACAACCTATAGAGCCCGAAATGACCGTGTTGCACATCTGTATAGCATCAATGTCCAGGCAGCTCAGCAAATGGCAAAAAAAGTATAGTGAAGACTCACCGGTGGCTGTTACCAGGGGTCATATAAGTTGGTTTCCCTCACCCAGGGCCTCGCCCCCAGAGGCTCTTTGCAAGCATTTTTTCCTGTAATTCCAATTAGTTAGAATATGAGCACGCAAGCGAGGTAAAACGTCTGGAGATAGAGAGATAGATCTATGTATTAATTATCATTATAAACAGGAAGTCATATGAAAAATGAATCTATTTATATAAATACATTTAATATGCTTAACTCGCATTCCATACCAGAAAAACTTTCGTTTGATATATTTAGTCAACAATCCGATAGAGATAAAAGTATTTTTAAAAGAAGTCTTAATGATGGCTATATATTTAAAGGACTCGTAGGCCATGGGGTCCAAAGTTGGTGCTGGCGCATTATATGGGAAACATCACAATGTGGTGTCGCTTTAGATATACCTATTCGAGGCATATACTCAGATATTGACACGACTGATAATATGCCAGCACAGGATATTGGGGAGTTATTTGTTAATGCTTGCAGCAGTGCAATGGAATCCGAATTTTACTTCCAAAATCAAAAAGCAAACATATATATAATAATGGACACTGATGAATTCAAATTTAAGATAGTCAATACCAGAGATAATAAAACAATATATGAAGGTTCAGCGTTAGCAGAACTGTTAGATATACTTGAAAGTAGTAATAAAAAACAAATTCACGGTAAAAATATATGACAACTTTAAATAGAACATTCTTAATAAGCAATCCAAATACAAGTTCAGCGGATAGTAGCCATCCGCAACCGCACAACAGAAAACAGTTACCAGGAATAAGAGCAAGAGCATCTGTAGAACGACTAAGTGATTCTGAGACCATAAACCGACTCAAAAAAATCATACAACAAAACATATCTAATCATGGTGGTATGAATGAAATATCTCATATTAATCTGATTAACAAAATAAATAACAATCATATTTTGTCTGCTAAGAATAAAGATCACAATTTTTTTATTAGTCAGTCCACCCATGCCTGTACACAACTAAAGAAGGCAATTTGTCATGCTGATATTTGCATGCGAAAACTGGAAGATTACAAACTTAACGATTTTTCAACTCATTCAGATTCAGAAGTATTTAAGGCGCTTAATCAAGCTGTTAAAGCGCAATATTCACTTAAAGAAAAGTTAAAAATATATGGAAAAACGGTTACTGGTGATATGCTAGAATATATTAGCTTATGCGCAGAAGATTGTGAACGCCGCATCAGCGAAATGCTCAATGTTGCCAGCCAGGCAAATAATTCCAATCGAAAAAACAATATCGACATCATGAAAAATATCGGTGAAAATTTAGATAATGTTGTCACTAATATGCATGGCACTCCTCAAGCAATGCAAGAATTTTATAAAGAAGTCAACGAGTTATTGATTGAGCTGGATATATTAGAGAAAAATAATAATGGGATAAATAATAAAATCGCCTATCACCGATTAGAAAATAAAACACGCAACCTCCAGTTCAAATTAAACGCAATGCTATCGCAAAATAAAACATATGAAAGAACAAAATTAATATATGACGATATTATTTTCAACACTATCAACAAATCACTAAATCTCGCACTCGGAAGATGTAAAATAATTGCAACAGCTAATATTAATCCTGTTTTCGAAAATTCGATAAACCAACTATTTCAACCGACAATAAACACTCTGAAAACGGCCCAGGACAAAATTCCGTACATATATACGGAAGAAAAAGAAGTCATTAATTATATAATACAATATACAGAAAAACTCCAGACTAATCTACAAGAACAGGCAAAACGGCTTGGGGGTTTAAGCGAGCTCAATTCGGTACATCGAGATGTACAAAAAATGATTGAATATGTGAACACGTGGTCCTATCCTAGTATAGGAAAGCTCCCTCAAAGTCTTATTAAAATAGTACGCGATAGTTTCAATCGGACAATATATAACTCTTTTGATTATCGGGTTTTTTCATCTGGATTAATCGAACTATCTCAGCTATCAATAAAATCCGCCTCTGGAAACTTTACTAACACTGGACGTTATCTGACACAAGCTTTTTATAATTCACCGGGCTCTGATGCCTTGATAGAATGTTACTCACGCGGTATTCCACCTAAATATCTTGAAAAGGATTCATCCTCCGAAAGGCTTAAATCAGCTCATACGCTAGGTTGCGGAAGCGTAAATGAAGTGACATTGTGTGTTTATAACGCACCACATGGACAACATCCTATTGAGAAAGTTTTTAAACCTGAGTATGTTGGTCGTTATGGATTAGGTAATCTTCAACTTCATTGTTTGGACGGCAATAACTTTTCAGAAATGCTAGTCCGTAATATTGCATCCAGTGAGGTAGCCAAGTATTTAGGTTGTCAAAATATAGTATCAACAGCAACAGCGGGAATGTATAAAAAACAGTTTGGGCTTTTTATGAATAAAGCCCCTGGAAAAACACCTTGTGATCTTGTAAGTACAGGCGGGATAACTCAATCCCAGTTAGAATCGATTCTTAGCATATGTAAAACAAATAACAAATTCGAAATTGCAAAAGCAAATTTACGGCATGAATTAAATAATCTGGAGTGGGCTGATGCGTTAGCCGGCCAAATAGATCGACATTCTGAGAATTATCTTATCGATATTGATAAGCTTACCGGCAACATAAAAGTAACAGGGATTGATAATGATGCCTCCTTTAGCGTAGCATTAACAGGTATAGGTATTATATCAGTAAATAATCTAAATATATCTGTACAAGACAGGAATAAGTTAACCCCTTATTTTCTTAGAACATCGCAGGGAAAACTATACCTTGATGATTATCATAGCCCGGTAATAGATATTCGCATGTTAGATCATATCGGTCAAGAAACCATAAGAAATATTACTGGGATAAATCAAAAAATAGTGCCTGATCTTATTTCTCAGGAGACTTACGACGCATTAATGTCTATCGATGCTGTTGATTATGCAGAAACCCTAAGCGAATTATTACCACCAGAGAATGTTCAAGCTGCCCTTAAGCGTCTTGAATCAGCTAAACAACATGCTTCAGAATTATATCGTAATAATCGGGTCATAAGTAATTGGCAAGATCCTAACATTGAAATTTATTATAACAACGAACTGCTAGATTATGAAAATAAATTAAACAGAGGCATCAGTTATCCACAAAATGCCAATCTCGATCTATCTTTATATCTTAGGGATTTCCACTATAGTGTATTATTGGTTTAATTTTCATAAACTTATAATATGCAGCGTCTGAAAGTACGGGTGTTTGAGAATTTGGCATCAGGCACTGGCTGTTACATTTTTAGCCGTATACTGCTGGTCCCATGATGCGATAAGGCGGTGTCGTATAAAACATAAACAATGTCTAATTTTGGGCTTCTCGCTACACCTGATTTGATATATAAATCAATATATGTGCAAAAAGAATGATGATAGCGAATAGTATTCAGACGTTGATTTTATTTCATTCTTATAATATATAAACTGGAGTTTTGCTAATATGAGCAGTAAAGATCAACAATCTCAATGTAAAAAAATTAAATTATATAATTCTGAAATAATGGATTTACAATTTAAAATAGAAAAAATATCTCAGATTCTGAAAGATTTTGATGGGCATAGCTTGCAGGTTGATGACAAAAAAAAGATCACTATAAAAACAACGCCTAAAGTAAATAAAAACATTGCTAATGTATTAAACATCAGCTACGAAGAATGCGTAAATTTACCTACAAAAATCATCTTGAAGAAATTATCAGAAGAACAAAAAAAGAGCAAGAATGTAGCAATGGAAAAACTAAAATTCATTACAACCATTAGCCAATCTCTACTACACCTGGCAACAATAAGACACAAAAAGTAGCAAAAATTGATGAAAAGTTATTTTATTAGAAGTTAAATCTCACATTAGTGCACTTATCGAAATATGTTCACGAGGTGTGTAATAATACACCATTAATGGCGATTCAAATGCAAAATATCTGGTAATATTATGTTTCATAGATTTTTTCTGGATACACGTAAGTACAGGTAAATAAATGAATCTTTATGACATTGATAAACCCACCGAATACATAGAAAAATTGTTATCTCTCTTTCCTGTTACACAGCCATTTTTGCTTGAGTCGGGAAGTATTTTAGATCCTAAGGAGAAAAAAGATTCAATGCAAAAAAAGATTTATTTTTTGCTTGATGGCGCATTGCTTGTATCTATCGGCGAAGGTGAAAAAAAACATAATCTGGGTATAACTACCAGTCCTTATATCCTTGGGCTAGGCCAGTTAGGACAAACTGGTGCTATTTGCGAGTTTGAATCAATATCACCATGCTTACTGGATTCAGTTGACATTGATGTCTTCAATAAGATTATAGATGAAAATGGCATGTGGCGTGAAGTTGTTCAGATTTTATTACCCACGTTAGCAACAGTAGCAGTTCGAGCCTCCACATCAGGTTTACAATCTGCTTATGAAATAATTCGCAGTTATCTAATTTATATGGAAAATGAAAACTCCTATGCTATCAAGGAAAGGTATACCGTTGTCAAGTACATGCAGACATTTTCAAGGTTATCACGCAGCATGATTCTAAAAATTTTAGCACAACTAAAAATTGGTGGTTTCATTGAAATGGAAAATGGAAAACTTATAAGAATTAATAAAAAATTACCAGAAAAATTTTAACAGTATTTTTATGTATTATCTTCACTGCCAGACCTCTGCTGCATTGGAATCCAAAATGAGACCGCAAGATAATTTATTAATCCTGTAGCTAATGCATTATTGGCCTTGTCATAAACAGATAAATAGCTTTATAGTCTGGCGATATACCCAAGCGAAATTCAGTCTTGTAAAATTTTAATGGATAATAAGCACACAGCTTATAAGGAGTAATTGGATGTCATTACGGGCAAATATAATTTTAAAAGAATTTGGTATCACTCAGGGCGTACCGGATATGAAGTTTAATGAGGATGGTATCTGTTCATTTCTTATTGATGAGGAATATGACATTACTCTCATTGCTGATAGTGACGAAAAAATATACATGTATGGTGTTTTAGCCAATACCACAATCGAAGACGCCCATAAGCAAGCACTAGTACTTATTTCTGCAAATACTTATCTTTTCAGTAGCGCTGAGCTTGTATGCTGTTATGAATCACAAGCACAGGCTTTCATTTTAATGAAAGTTCTAAACCTGGATAACTTAACAACCAACATTATCGAAGAAAGTATCGATAAAATTATTGATACGATAAAAAATGTACGAAGCACTCTGGTAGAGTTGGAGCTTTGAAAAAGACTTAATACATTAATATTGCTGGTGCTGGCTTCCTGACCTCGGTTGGATAGCAGAATATTGTATAGCCGTAAACTTAATAGTTAGCTGCACCATATTTCAAAAAATAAACAACATTAAGTAATTATTCTTATGAAAAAAAAAATCTTTTTTTACTCGTTTTAACTTGTATATCGTCGGTAGTTTATGCCCAAAATATCGACTCGTCAAAAACGGCGAAAAATGAGGATTTGCCGACACTAAATTCCACATTAACACCGAGTACACAACCCACCCCTTTTGAAAATAAAATCATCAAAGGCGCATCATCATTCGCAAAATCACGCGAATCAGTGAGTAACTATGCTTATGCGCAGGTATCTCAGCTAGCATCCGATGCTTTTGAAAAGTGGTTAAAGCAGTACGGAAATGCTCGCATAACGCTCAATACACAAACACAAAATAGTAAGGCTTTAGCCGGCAGTAGCGCCGACCTGCTGTTTGGCCTTCACAATCAAGAAAATCGTCTTGACTATATCCAGTTCGATACACATTACGAGGATTCTGATGATATGATTGTTAATGTGGGTCTTGGGCAACGTTATTTTCTGAAAAATAATACCATGTTAGGTTATAATCTATTCTATGATCAAAATATGAGTAGCAATGTAACCCGTACGGGTGTTGGCCTTGAACTCTGGCGTGACTATTTCAAATTCAGTGGCAACGGATATTTTGCACTTAGTGACTGGCAAGATTCTGACGAATTACAAGATTATGATGAAAAGGCTGCCGATGGCTATGATATACAAATAGAAGGTTATTTACCTTCTTATGCTCAGCTAGGCGGGCATGTGAAATATGAACAATATTTTGGTGATGATGTCGCATTATTTGGTACCGACCATCTGCAAACGAATCCAAATGCCATCACTGTAGGACTCAGTTATACACCAATTCCTTTAGTCACCTTTGCAGCAGATTATAAAAAGGGAAGTGATTCACTGGACGATACGGCAATATCAGTGTCCTTCAACTATGCATTTGGTATTCCCTGGTCACAACAAATTTCCCCAGATGCAGTACAAATTCGTCGTTCTTTAATGGGGTCACGCTTCGATTTCGTTGAGCGTAACAATGATATTGTTATGCAATATCGCAAACAAGATGTCATTAAACTCTCGCTACCTGCATCATTAAGCGGGGAGATATCAAAGCAGGTACCATTGACAGCATCGGTTGATACAAAAAATGGGCTTGATCATATTCAATGGGACCCATCATCATCCCTGCTGAAAGCCAATGGATCTGTTACACAGGGTAGCGACGCGACACATTTCACTGTCACGTTACCTCCTGTCGCAGGGCAGTATACCCTTAAGGGCATCGCTTATGATCGCCACAACAATGCCTCAAATAGCGCACAAACTCAATTTACAGTTATTGAATCGAGTGCAGGAAACCCACAAATAACCTTTAAAACACCAGAAACAGCCTGGACCGATCGCGCTGAACCTCTTAGTGTGATTGTTACCGATTCCGCGGGTAATCCAGCACCGGGCACTTCTATCACATTCTCCACCACCAGCGGAATCTGCGGCGGTAGCGATTGTTCCTTTAGCAAAACCGAAGTTACGGCAAAAGATGAGAGTGGCATAGCTATCGCCTCAACAACATTATCTGACACTACAGATGGGCCGGTGACTGTTACAGCATGTATTACGGGTACAAATAACTGTACTAACCAGACGATTACATTTTATGATCCACCAGCACTTACCGGACAACTACAGCTGGCAGGGAAAGCACTGCTTGATAATTCGCTACCGTCCTCATGGATTAGCAACACACAATTTAAACTTAGTTCTACCGCACAGGGTGGGGATGGCCATTATAGCTGGGAATCATCGAACGAGGATATTGCTTCAGTCGATCAAAATGGCGTCGTAACGATCAAGGATCAATTAGCTAACTTTACTATCCGTATTACCAGTCTGGGAAGGCAATCTGATGATGCCAGCTCGTTGCATATAGCAAAAGGGAATGAAATGTTACATGTTTCCTCATCACTGGCGACCTACGATGATACAAAAGCTAACTGTGAAAAAATGGGTCGCAAAATACCAGCATTGGCTGATTTCCAACGCATAACGGCAATGTGGGGGAATATGGATAGTTACCCAACTTATCAGGCAATGAATAAATATGTTTGGGCGGAGAGCGAGACAACGAGTGATGTCGGGACGGGTTACCGCATGAGAGATGGTGCCAATTATCCTAACTTGCTAAAAACAGATCCTGAATATCAGGGATGCCTGGAATAAAAATGAATGCCAGCCCGAAGGGCTGGCATTTTACTCACATACACATAAACTGATTATCCCATGCTCAACGCGACAACTTCCCCCTACAATCCTTATTTTATAAATTCTAATCTTACTCACATAAGACAGACGCCTCCCTAAGCGAGATGGAGACCTTCTGGCTCACAGATAACTCTGGCCGATAGGTTGAGCATAGAAAGAATGTGGAAATAATCCCGTTTCTTCCCTGAATTTAGGACATAAAATGAATCCAGAAACATTCCATCTGCTTAATGCCTTTTATGAGCAGACACTTGGGAAACCGTTAGAATCATGCAGCCTGGTAGGCTTCAACGGGCAAGATACCGTTAAAATTCTCTGGTCTCTCAATGAGATTTTTATTCCCCATTTGCACCGTCTAAAAACCCTCCGGTATAAAGCGCAATACGAACCAGAAGCGGACGAAGCGATCAAAAATCTTGTATTGAACGGCGATGACTGGTCATCACTTCCTCTTACGGTTTTACGTATCCTCTTCGAAAGGCATCAGCAGGGTCTCTTGCTTTGTATTGGTAACGCCACTGGGGAAAACCAGGTTATTGCGTATGCTCCGGCAGATCTGAATGACAATACCCGGGCAACTTTCGTAATCGCTTTTCTACTACATGCAATGGTTCTTCCTTTTCCAGTAGCCGACGAATCACAACTCGACATTGACTCAATGCTTGAGTATCAATCCGACGCGTTGCATTAACGGATTTCTGGTGGACTTCTTCGAATTGAAACTATCAGACATGTTTTCCGCTCCCTTTTGTCATTACACTTTATCCAAAAGAGAGGGGGGCGGCTATTTCAATCCAATAATTCGTAACCAGTGTATCAATGCATCCTGCCCCGCATCACCAGGATGAACAGTGATAAAGCTCCACCTCTATGGTTGACCGCTAACTCTGCGCAGAGAACAAGGTTATTCAGAGACAAAATATTCAAAGCCAACGCAAACCAGACCTTCAGATGACGGAAGTAGTATGAAGATGATTCGCTAATGCTTTTTATTACCAATAAGGAACTGGAGTTCAGGCGGGTAAAAAAAGAAATGCGCATGCACCCTGTTGCATAAAGTCCCTGGTCCGGGTTGATATTAATATCTTCAATAATCGAACCCGATGCCGACGACATCATCCCCGGCTGATAGAGTCAGGGGGATCAAGTAGTGCAACCCGACGATACTGGTGAAAGGGATTCTAAGGTATCGCGTAAAAAGCTCTGACATAATAAACGATCGGGCATAGACGTAATCTCATTGAATTGTTGGCAAAATCAGTCGATCGCATTTTTTATGCCCGTCCTTTTTTATCCGCTCATTACTGGGGGAAGCCCTCAGTGGAGGAGTGTGGTCAGGTCAATTTCATAAGAGCACTCAAAACACAAAATCAATTATAAGTAAAGGTAAATGTTCCCATAGCTTTAAATGTTCCTGTGGTTATTACTCCCTTCCCATCGTCACTTAGCACTGCATAAAAATTAGCCTCGCGAGTATCCGGTGTGCTTGAATCCTGGACAGAATAATAACTATTAGCATCATTTGGAATCAATGCGACATCATTCGTTGAGTATATCTGTACACCGACACCACGCTGTGCATTATTGATATCAGCCAACATACTATTGCTATAAGGTGATACGTATTGGGACGTTAGTTTGGTAATCAGATGATTAACACCACCACAGCCGGTTAATTTTATAGTAAAGGGAATTTTTTTCGGATGTTTATTACCAATCAGTTCACTCGTATAGTAATCACCAAGATTAACCTGAGTCCCTGATGCATTATCTGAATTTTCAAGCGTGGCCGCATCACATGTCGGTTGCGGGATGTTAAGAGTGAATGAATTATTATTAATCTGAATATCCTGCGCATCAGTCTGGGAACCAATTCGGAAATCACCAACCATATTTGCGTTAGGTGTTATGGTATGCCCCTGCCCTGGTACATAATCTCGGGTCTGGAAAAGTGTCAAGTCGAAATGACCTGACTTACCTTTCCAGTACTCTTTATCATGATCATCATCAACTGAAAAAACCGTTGTGTAGTCCGTACTCATTGCAATGTAACCCGTTGGTGGCTCTGAATTCGAGACGAATTTTATTCCATATACAATTCCGGTAACGTTTGTGGGAAATAATGCTACTTTAACACCATTAATAGTCGTACTTGTAACCGCAACCCCTGATTGCTTTGAGTTTAAGTCTTGCCCCCCCTTACCAGCATTACATGAAGTAGTTACTATTACAGAACCTTTGATATTATCTTTCAAAATTTTTGTATCAGAAACGGGGGAAGTAATATCAACTGATTGTGATGCAAAGGTTAATGTATCCGTTTTTGCACCATTAAAAAAACACTCAGTTGCCCCAAACGCATGGATAGAGAAAGAAAATAAAAAAACACCAATGACAGGCCTTGATAGTTTACAAGCGATACGTCCATTATTCATAAGTTACCTCTACAGTCACATGCGTCGTAAAATCCCCCTCTGTAATAGTGTTAATTTTTTGCAAGCGCGCAAAAAAACCATAACTATTTAGATAGGTATCAGATGTTACATCAAAAATAGCATTCGAATGCCCGGATTCATCAAGCACATTTTTATCCTGCTGTTCAGCAAAGATAACTAACCCTACGCCAGTTGCGCCTCCATCAGCAGGTAATATATCATTAGCAAATGCCTGAGAACTTTCTACGGGGAAAGTACCTGATTGAGGGGAAAAGTTAAAAATAAGCTTGCTGATAACACCACTACTCAGCGGAGAGCAATCTGATACGTTAATAGAAAAATGCTTTCCATTACCGATATAATTGGTAAAAGAGTCAACGCTTTTAATCGCAGCAATACTTTGCTTCCCAAGGTCAACAGACCCGGAGTCGGAAAAAGAAATCTTACAACTATTTTCAACCACATTTGCTTTCACATTTAACGAAAGAGTTTGCTCTGCAGAATGCGCTATCCTTACGGTATCTATCTGAAAGATAAGCATAGTCAGAAGGCAACAGTACCATAGTGAATGTCGATAATTCATGTTGTCTTTCTCAAATCTACGGGTATGTAACGATAAGTGTAAGAGTTGTATCAAAACTCCCGACCTGTAATGTGGTTTCAGTCGGTATCATTCGTATGCTCATCGGTAAAATCGTCGTATCATCGGTCACAGAAAAACTTTGTCCTGATGATTGCGAGCAGATAAATTTCGTACCGGCATCTGGTTCGCCACTCCATAATTCAACAGCAATCCCTTTGGCATCACCATTCGCATTGGCAAAAGCATCTTCCTGTCCATCACCATTAGTACATAGAGAGGAGGAGGATGGCGCAATGGTAACTTTCGTTACTGCCAGGCAATCATTAAGAGCAATACTAAAATTTTTAGTTGGTTTATTACTGTTAAACTCAGAAATATACATATTACCAAAATCCAGTGTATCAACTAAGTTACCAGCATCATCATGTAAAACTGCTTTGCAAGTCCCACTTTCTATTGTCGAATTAAATGTTGCCGTTATTGAAGCAGTATCAGTAAGAGCGAAACTAATTTGAGATGATGACACCAATACTCCGGCAAGTATCATTCTCTGCAGATTAAGCATAATAACACCCAATATCCTATATTTTTATTCATAGGTAAAATTGAAAGTAGCAATAGTACTAAAATTCCCTGCTGATATTTTATCGGAAGTGCTAATCAAACGAGCAATTAAAGGTACAGTACCGCTGTGAATTTCATCCTGGGTCCACACCAACCCTCCATCGTCTGCAGTACTGTTGATGGTAAAAGGGGTATCCGGTGCAGTCTGGCGGGCAATAGTTAACCCTATATTTTTTGCGCCGCCATCGCTCCCGGCCAAAGAGTTAACTAACGCAGTAGTCATCCCGGATACAGCCGCTCCACCAATGGATACATTAATTTTGCTAATTTCAGGGGCGCAATTAACTATGCCTATGGAAAAATCTGTGGAAGCGCTGTCCAGGTGATTAATAATGTCCATCGCCCCCACTTTACCATTATTACCAATCGTGAAAGTATAGTTATTTCCTCCAGTAGACTTGCCACCCAGCAATGTCATATCGCAAGTTGAGATTTTAATGTTGGCTATGAAATCAAGGTCAAGGTTCAGCGCATTAACTTTCCATGAAATAATACATGATAAAAAACAGAAAAAATAACCATGATACCGCCTTCCAAAAGTCATCATCGTATGATCCTTAGTGTAAATTTTATTTTAATTATTCTGCTTACAAAGCATTGCAGATAGCAGCATACTGGTATTTTTTTTATCATTCCGTGCAGGCAAATGGTAATTGACATAGCATTGCTGGCTTGTATCTTCCCCCCATTTAATATGCAATGTGCCAGTATCCTTCATCCCACGAAGTAACACTTTACCACCCTGTCCAACCGCGCTAAGCCATTCATTATTTTCATCATACACGTCAGCACCGAATGGTATATGAGAATGCTGTTCGGTCATAATGTCAAAGACATACGGTGTTCCCACTTTAGTCTTAAAACTAACCTCCACTACCGCACCGGCATCAGGAATAACTGTTGCAGAGGTATTATCCAAATAAACGGAGTTATCAAGCTGGCTAATATCTACATTTACCATATTACGATGATAGGGAGATAAATTAGTGACTACACCATAGCCAGAGTGATCGATTTGGTTATCAGAAGATCCAACATGACTTCCTTCGGCCCCAGGCGCACTAACTAATGCTATCGTATTTGCGCTATCAATATTATCCGGGACAAAAACAAGCCCACCATGGTAAAGGATCATGCCTCCGCTAGCACCCAATGACATTTGCTTATCACCCCGGTCACTGCCGGAGAGTGATGCATTCCATGGACCGAACCGGCTTGCATAATTAACA
Source organism: Salmonella enterica subsp. diarizonae (assembly GCF_008692785.1). GTDB lineage: Bacteria > Pseudomonadota > Gammaproteobacteria > Enterobacterales > Enterobacteriaceae > Salmonella > Salmonella diarizonae. Next base: position 60,874 of record NZ_VXJV01000005.1, on the reverse strand, counting down.
TTTCCCCCAACCTGCGTGAGATTGTTACCCGACTGGTTAGAGTCTGCCGAATATGAGGTGTTCAAACTATAATTGAATCGGTTATCGGTTGAATTACCATTGGTACTGGCGTCAAGCTGGGTAGTGCCGTCAGAATCGCTTCGCAGCCCCATATTAACATCAGTAAACCCATATTTTTTCTTAAAATTTGGGGATAATTTTTCAAACGGTAAATTAAAACTTAGATAAACACTATCATCCGAATCATTATTCTCATCATAGCTGCGTTGAGCGGTAATACTGTATGTTCCCCAACGGAAAGCATTGCTGTACCCTAATGAATATTGGGTGTTGCTCTGCTCTGACCAATATCTATTCCAACTCCCTGACACATACAGCGATCCCCAATATTCATTATAAAAGTCAAGAGGCTGGGTAATATTGACTTGCAATTGATCCTTTAATCTTTGATAGTCACTGATCACCCATTGAGCCTGATTTTGGGTATGTTTTAATTGATCATAAATATTAGTTGCATCACTCAAAGATAAATAATGCTCTGTAGCATAACGCCATGCAGCAACGTTAACTGAGGTTTTACTTTGCGCTAATTGCTGACTATAGGACAAACGGTAACTCGTACCATTCCATTTTCCGATATCAGGCAGCGTGGCATAGGACTGTGTCGCATCAAACGCAAAAGCGCCTAAAGCAGTATTGACGGCGCTTCCTAACAAAAATGCGTCATAGTCCTGGTCTGTTGACTGGAATCCTGCATAGGTAGTCAGTTTGTCAGTCAGACCGTAATAGACACATGCGGTCGCAATATCAGGGGAATGGTACAATCCATCCTGGTCTAACTGACCTAAGGCAACCTCCCAACGCAGGCTATCTTCACGTAAAAGTTGTGAAACAGAGGAGAAAGGAACCGAAAAATGTTGCTCCCTGCCATCAGCCTCAGTGAGCGTCACATCCAAATCATTTCCGAACCCGGAGGGGGTAATATCTGTTATTTCAAATGGGCCAGGCGGTACAGTGACCTGTTTTATGATATTACCATTCTGTTTAACGGTGACCTTAGCATTGGTGTTAGCTACCCCTTTGATAGTCGGAGCATAACCAGACTCAGCTCCAGTTAACATACGATCATCGTTATAAAGATGAATACCTTTTACTGCTACAGAATCAAATGTATCGCCACGGGTACTGCTTTGACCAATAACCAACTGAGACTTCAGGGAGGCAATATCACGCTGTAACCAGGCCTCTTGACTATCATAGGTGGCTTTATTGCCTGATTCCCAGTTCAGAGCACCACGACTGCGAAACCGCCATTCACCAAAATTGAGCCCATAGTGAAGCCCTGAATACACACTGTCGCTTGAATCATCCGCGTTGTCTGAATGATAGGCATTGACGTCATATGAAAATGTACCGGCAGTGATACCCTCATCCCATAGGCTTGGGTCAATATAACCATCCGGTCTGTTTTCTATATAAAGTTGTGGGATACTGATATTTAACTCTTGCGTTTCCTGATCAAAACGTACTTTTATCCCGGGCGTGACTTTTAGTAAGTTGTAATAATCCTCACCCGCCTTCTTCATCTTATCCTGAGACTTAAGTGAATATTTAATACCTAGCTGCGTCAGTGTTTTTTCAGTAACAAAGGGAGAAGTGTTTTTATTACCATCATCAATATATAAGATCGTTGCATTTAACTTTAGCTGATCATTAACAAGGACATCCAAATTGTAATTTCCCGGCATCACTGGATTACCTTCGGCATAACGGCTTACGTCAACATCTTTAGCATTACCATTCAGAAAGCGTGAATCAAACTCAACTTTTTCATCCCCACCCGATATGTCAGGCTCTTGCGCACTCCGACTAAGTTCGTTCAGAGCAACAACAGATCTGGAAGTCGTACCTGCGTCATCACCTGTAATAGACCGCTTTGAAGCCCTAATTTGCTTTGGAAACGATGAGCCTGGTTGCCTCTCTTTGAGAACCGATTTATGTACATCACGAAAGACATCATTACTTTTTTCACGTTGAACAAGTGTAGTTAATGATGCTGCTTTCATAGCATCAAAGGAAGTATCTTGTTTTTTTCCATCATGCTCTTTCAACGGAACAATAATTCCGGTAGAATTTTTGGCGTTTCCAGATAAAAAAATATTATGCAAGTTATTATTAGCTTGCTGAACAGGCTGACTCTCAATTTTCGCATACGTAGGTACTGGCATTTCACCCGTTACAGCCATTTTCTGGCTGCGCATTTCGTCTTGATCTACCTTTGAAATTATTTTTTCTCCTGGTCTTGCAACATTCAAAGACGCATTTTCTGGGCCATTTGAATATAAAATACCCCGTATCTTCTGTTCTGCGACATCAGTGTCAGTGGGATCGTCTTCTGCATATTTTACAACAGGAGAAGAATTTACATCTTTTTCATTTCCAACAAGTCCATAAGTTACAAATGAGATAGTCACAATACAAACTCCACTACCAACAAATACCCAACCCCACTTCCTTTTTCGATTTTGATACATATGGAAACTCTTGCTCAATGAATGCTTAGCATGGTTTTGCAAGTAAATAGCGTAATATCATAGAGTAAAATGATATCACTCTATTTACGGGCACAATTATGACAGGCGAATTTAAATGATAAATTCCATGAACAACTATATGACGAATATCATAATGACACATTCGCTGTCGTTAGCCCACCGAAGTCATTAACCACAGAGTAGTTGATTTTTCCATGTTCTGGAATATTGATTCCATTCGATGCGACAATGGGAAAATGTGCAGTCCCAAAAGGACTTAACATTTCCGTATTAATTGAATAATTTTTATCTGCAATGTCAATATTGGCTTTGTCCATTGATAAATAATAGCCACTATTATTCGTCACAGTGAAAAAATAGCCTTTTTTATTGCGTCCCCAGTTCCATTTAACTTTTTTCAGTGCAGACGCCAAATCACCATCCAAAGAACGTGGCCTGTAAATAAATTTGATGCGTGTTCGAAACGCTAATTGAAGCTTATTAGCAGACGCTGAAGAATCATCTTTTGGGGGTACTTCCAGCACATTGAACCAATACAATGATTCACGATCTTGCGGCAACGTTCCACCGGTATAAATGACTCGCACAGTTTGCCCATGGTCTTTATCAATACGTGTAATTGGCGGTGTTATGACAAATGGCGCGTCTATTTCATCCGGAGACTTGTTTTCAGTCCCATTATCAAGCCATGTTTGTACGAGCAATGGACGCTCACCACGATTGTCAAGATGGACTGTTACAGCACTTTTGCCCTCTGGATAAATAACCCGAGTCCCGGATATCACAATATCAGCCTGAGAATATAATGGAAATAATCCGAAGAATGTCAACAGAAAAAACCTTATGCCATTGGTACATATGCGCATAATAAGCTCCACTAATTGCTAATAATACGTAATACTAAACGTTGCATTGGTGTGAACCTTACCGGGAACAATTTGATTTGAATCAGAATTAAACTGTGGACCAGGTACATAAGCAGCCGCGAATGAAAAAACGCCACTGCCATTGTCAAGTGTTACAATCTGGGGAGTATCATCCTGACGCCCGATAAAAACTTGTGAACTTTGTGAATTTCCATTATTGAAAAGGACAACATTGACATTTTTTGCTGCATCATCAATCGTCGTATCATTATTTAGAGTACCATCTGTTAAGTTCGCAAACTCTTCAGATGAAAATGACACTTGTGCCCTGGAAATCCCGGTGGCACAGCCACTAAGCTCAATATCGAAAGGCGTTCGTCCTACACCACCATTTTCAATAGTTGCGGATTCAACATCTTTTTTTGCGACAACAGGCATAACCAATGTCATATTTGAACTTTGTGAACCAGTTGAGTTGGAAATCTTACATGTTTCACCAGTGACACCTCCCGTAAATGTAATAATGCCAACATCACCGTCAGCAGCTATCACTCCTGCAGAAGAGAGCACCGCACAAGCAACACATAGCGAACAACCAACCTTGTACCACGCTGAATAATCTTTTGACATAACCTAAACTCTTATTGGTAGATAATTCTATCATTATGTTTCCCCAAAAGGGAAACAACAGAATTATCCATCATGGCTCCGCAGTAATTCAAGCATACAAAAAGAGTAAAAATAGACATATGTGAGGGAATAAAAAACAACAACGGTCCAAATTAATTTACACTGGCATGTGTACGATTACCTCCCTCCCTCTCCCAGATTAGTCTCCCACTACAGAAACAAATACAGTAACATCCCATTGTTACCAGGAGGTTTTATGCCAAACACACAGTTAAATACGTCGGTTTCAACAATGTCTCCTTCTACTTATAGTACAAGGGATGATCGTAGCGATAACCATAAAAATGGTTGTTTTCATAAATTCAGGATCCGTCTAAGAAGGAACCCGGAGAAATCACTAAATGATTTAAACTATAGTTTATCTTTGTGCGAGCAGACATTCTCCATCACACTTTACATGGGATATAAATATAAAACTATAGAAGCTTGCCGCGATGAACTAATAAGAGAAAAGATAAAAGCCTTTGGGGTCACGAAGGATCATCCTTATGTATATAATAGAGAGGCCGAGACAAAATTTTTAATAGCTTTGGTGAACAAAAACGCTAGTCGTTTGGAAGCGGGGAAATTTCATTCCCTCCAGGATACTATAAAAGCTACAAATATGTTTGGGAAAGCGGTAGATAAAAAAAGAATTCAATACAGAGAATATCAACTTATGCGAGACAGACGCCAAAATTATTTTAGAAACCAACCCATAGATTACAAATTGCAAATTGAAGTAATGGTCAATGAGTATTATAAGAGATATCAAGAGCAAAGCGCGGCACGTAATCAGTAACCAACATTAATTATTAGGTAAGATTATGGAAAATGGTATTTTATATAAAAAACGCAATTCAAAAAAAATTTACGTCGGCGATGTCGCTGTAGGTGGTGATGCTCCGATAACTGTACAATCAATGACAAATACTAATACCTGTGATATACATTCCACATTAGAGCAGATCCACAAACTAGAATCGGCAGGAGCCGATATGATTCGGATTTCCGTTCCCACGATGGAGGCAGCAGAGTCTTTTAAGAAATTGAAACAATACAGTCAGGTACCATTGATTGCAGATATTCATTTTGACTATCGTATTGCATTAAAAGTCGCAGCTTACGGTGCTGATTGTTTGCGAATTAACCCCGGAAATATAGGTAATGAACAACGGATATCTTCAGTCATTGATTGTGCTCGGGACTGTAATATACCTATCCGTATTGGTGTCAATGCTGGTTCGCTTGAAGTGGATATTCAGGAAAAATATGGTGAACCAACACCGGAAGCACTGCTGGAATCGGCTATGCGGCATATTAATATTCTGGAAAAGAATAATTTCGATAACTTTAAAGTTAGTGTGAAGGCATCTGATGTGAATCTTGCGGTAAACGCCTATCGTTTGCTGGCAAAAAAAATTGAACAGCCATTGCATCTTGGAATTACTGAAGCAGGGGGATTTCGGGCTGGAGCGGTAAAATCTGCTATCGGTATCGGATTATTGCTTGCCGAAGGTATTGGTGATACTTTACGTGTATCTTTGGCTGCAGATCCTGTAGAGGAAATAAAAGTAGGATTTGATATTCTAAAATCCTTACGTTTACGTTCACGAGGGATTAATTTTATCGCTTGCCCGACATGTTCACGTCAAGAATTTGATGTTATCAGCACGGTGAATGAGCTCGAGCAACGACTCGAAGATATTGTCACTCCTCTTGATGTGTCAATTATTGGTTGTGTTGTGAATGGTCCGGGAGAAGCACTGGTATCAACGATAGGAGTAGCCGGAAGTAAGAGTAAAAGCGCACTATATTTACATGGAATAAGACAGAAAAAACGTCTGAATAATGAAAATATGATCGATGAACTTGAGAAGGAAATCCGAATGCTACTTACTCAAGACAGTCATGAGAAATCCTGACATCCTGCACGCCGTAAAGGATGTGAATCCCTGCTACATTCAAGTGTATTAGCTCAAACCTGATCTGACAGTTACCGGTTATTTATACAGATATCTGTCAGATTACATCTGCTTTAAATTTTCTCAACCCAGATGCGCTTTCCATCATCAAGTAACGTTTCTATTGGCGTTCAGCCACAACACAATTTTCCCTGAAGGGCTGGTTCATTATTATAGTGGGCCAGCCATTCATCATGATCCGATTGTAATACTTCAAGATCTCCGTATGATTTTTTGCGGAACATCACCTGATAAAACTCGTTCAGTATCGTTTTTATGAAACATGAGGGTTACCGCGTATTTTGTATAAGGATTCGACGCCCATATCAAAATCGGTAACTCTCAACCTTTCAAGGCCATAGGTCAGATCAAGTCGCGAGTAATACAGCTCAGCACCTGTCCCGGTCACAAAAAGCCTCCGACAATGAAGTGATTTTTATAGCAGCAGGCAAAGCCACCTATGAGATCAGACTACAAACAGACATTAACTCAAAATAATTTCGTCGATCAGCGACCGAACTATTTTCGAGTAAATTAGATTGTATCGTTCTAATGTAATCATTAAGCATTCGGAGATGTGGGCTTACCTGTCTGGCATGACTATCACGCCCGATAAATAGCGAACACATCTTCGAAGGATCATTAGCTTGGGTGATTCTGACACCAATAATCACTTTCTCATTTAGCCTGTTAGTATAAACATAGGTTGCCCCTGATAATTCTACAGGTGGATTTTCTTGGGTATGAAACGCAAACAAGCCTGGATTGGAAGCTACTTTTTTATCAAAATATGTCTGCTCTGCATCGGATGCACGTTTTGTTCCATACAATGCAGAGAATGAAACTTGATTATTTGATCGCAAAAAGAACTCATTTGTTTCTTGACGACTAGTAACCGTTGATTCTATCGCCCTGTTTCCTCGAATACCAGAGTGAAGTAATGACTGAGGAAGATATTCTGCACATAATGGTGTTGGGGGATTATTTGTATGGACTATTACAGATAAACGCGCTGTAGGATCGCGAGTTAAACAATTCATCAGTCCAGTTTCAATTGTTGCTTGCATACCTACCGTGATTTTTCTATTCTTCTCATCGTCTTGTTGCTGACTCCACATACCATCCGATATCAATATATTCTTACATGCTATCATGTCACATCTATGCGCTTCTGCAGTAGAAGCATCCGAACCTGGCAGTATTGGGGTGTTGTGAATAAGGCTATCAATCTCTTCTGCCAGAACTTGAGGCAACACCTGAGCTCTACTGATATTCATAGCATAAGAATTGCTATTTGTTATCTTCATATTATTTTTACCTCACCTTATTAAATAATGTGCGATATAGAATATAAACTTTACCTACGATAATATTCGATGGATTTCTGGAGTTGATAACAATATCCATAGAACCACCAGAAACAACTGAAAGAGAAAAATGATGACATCCACCCGTTGTTTTATATATTTAATACTCTCAACTGATTGAACGTTGCAACAACAAGATCAGCTATTTTTACATCTAAATTTCCCAGTATATTCTTGTCCTGGATTGGAAAGCCTTCGCTATTCACTACCACATTGCTATGTAATAAAGTTTTTATGCTCATTAGAACAAAGCCGGCATAAAGAATGTCTGCTCATACCGGCAATCATTAAGATATGGATTATCAGAAAATATTCTCTAAAAAATCAGTGCTAATAAAAACGCACAAGCCACAATTGTGACTATACAACAACCAGCAAGAAAAATCTTTGCTCCAATGGTAAAGTTCATTACTCCCCCCCTAAAATTTTAGGGAAAATGACTCATCGTTAGTCCGTCTGGATAGAGACCCTACGATTCAATGAATAGTTCTCTTCCTGATCTGATAAACTATGTTTAGTTGACAAATGTTTATTGAACTTTGAAGTACTTCCGTGAGCATGTACAGATATATTTTTTTTATTAATGCCCTGCTCAAGCAATAATTCCCTGACATTATCTGCTCTACGGCTGGAGATGATAAAATTATTTTTTTCACTCCCTGTTATATCACTATAACCATCAATGTTGAATTTTGTTACCGAGTCTGGTTTTCTTTGATGATAAAAATCAATAATTTTCTGTCGATTATTTTCTGAGAGAATATACTGATTAAATGGATAATAGATTACCAACTCATGGTTTAGCGGTACAGTTTCTGATATCGGCGGTTTAACATCCTCAACTGGATGACTTATAATAGATGGTTGCATCGATTCGCTAGCCTGGCCGAAATGCCATGTTATGCCAAGAGATAAATACCCATTATTTAGGGTAGCTGAGGTCGCCGCATCATTCTCAATATGTCCCGTCCATTGATATTCGATGCGCGATGTCATATTCGGACTCCAGCTATGCTCAACCCCTATAGCAAGTAAAGGCGCTATGCCTGTACCAACCTCACTTTTATTAATATCATCGTTACTCATATCGCTACGGTACCACATACCACCCACTCGTCCATACAGATCCTGGCCTGACAAAGAGTAAGTAAATTTACTGCTCAGGGTGATTCCCTGCACATCTATGGATTGACCATCATTTCCCTTCACACTGCCAAGGCTGTTAGCGCCCCCCTCCAATGAAAACCATGGCGAAAACTGATAACCAATAAAACCACCAAAGCCGATAGTATCCTTGCGATGGCTTTCAGTGAAGTTATTGTTGTCAAATTTTGACCAACCAACATTAGCACCTGCGTATAACCCGTCACTAGCAGCATGAGCCTTAGTAGCCAAAGGTAGCAATGGCAGCAAGATCAGGCAAAAAGTTTTTCCTGTTAAAAGATGTTTAGTGCCCACACAATTATCCCAATATGAAAGTTGAATTCTTCACAGGGATATTAGCAAAATCAAACCACACACAAGAGAACAACAAAGGACTCCAAAAAATCCAATTTTACCCTCTAATTTTAATCATTGCTAAAATTTCAGAAATCGCATGAAAAAATGGCGGCGTGATGTATTGACCGATAGTAATATCTTTATTCAATCCACGAGCAAGAGGTATATTTTCAATTACAGGAACACCTTCTTTCTCTGCAATTTCTATTATTTTTAAAGCCTGATAATCAGTGCCTTTAGCAACAACCTTTGGTAAAGGTGTAGTATCTTCATTGTAATAAATGCATATTGCCAGGTGGGTAGGATTTTTTATCACGGCACTAGATTTCTTAACCATCACCGCTAAACTGCCACTTTGTATCTCCTGGTGTAGGGAATGGCGATGTCTTTTTATTTCCTCATTCCCCTCCATTTCCTTAATTTCTTTCTTAACTTCTTCATGTGACATTTTTAGATTTTTCAGCAATTCATAGCGTTGGTAAGAATAATCAGCAAGAAAAAAAAACAATATAGCATAACACTACCACTCCCCAAAGCCAAAAAATAATCTGCACTGTTACTTGCATAGCCTCAATAGGTTTCAAATACACCATATTTCTAAGCGAGGGTGTATATTGATGAAATAGATAATAAAAAGCACAGCCAATTACTGCCATCTTAACTACATTCTTTAATAATTCAACAAGCGACTTTATCTGAAGTATATTTTTCAGATTCTTAACAACATCAAGCTTATTAATTTTAGGGATCAGTGATTTACTGGAAAATAAAAATCCAATTTGTCCTATATATGATGCAATTGATGCAAAAAACAATATTAAAAACATAAAAGTAAGATCTTTAAAAAAGAAAGAACAAAGTGCTGAAAAAAATGCAGCAAACGCTGTTGGCAGGGGTTGTTCAAATTGTTCAAATGTTAGCAATAGTATTTCACTTAAATCCTTCCAAATATCATTACCAAAAGTATAGAGGTATAATAAAATAACAGCAAGCTGAACACCTGCTGCCAGTTCATTACTTTTGGCTACCTGTCCTTCTTCACGCGCTTCCCGTAATTTTTTAGGTGTCGGGGGGAGTGTTTTTTCTGTACTCATTGAATGTTTCCCCAAAGAGTATGAAATGACAATAGATTACTTGAGATTACATGCCCTAGATCACTCAGCGAAAACCCAATGGTTATCATTAAAACCAGCAATGCAAGTATACTTTTTATCGACATTGCCAAAAAGAAAACGTTAAGCTGTTGCGCAGTTCTATTAAGTAACCCCATCCCAACATCAGTTAGTAACATAATTGCAGCAGCTGGCAATGAAAACCTTAGAAATAAATTAAACAATAAATCCCATTGCTGCTTGATAAATATTAGCAACTGCTGATTAAAGGCAATATATTTACCGGGAGGAAATAAAACATAAGACTCATATAAAGTCGTAATTAGTGCATTCATCCCACCACAGCTAAAAAAGACAACAGTCAATAATTGAGAAAAAAACACACCAAGTAACGTTGATGATTCAGAGAGAGTCGGGTTATAAATACTGCCCATTGATGAACCACGCATAGTATCAATCAGAAAACCAGCAGAATCAATTGCCCAAAAAGGAATTCCCGCAACAAACCCAATCAATATCCCAATCACAATTTCCTGGCACATTACCAAAAAAAGTGGAAATCCTATAGCATTATCCTCTATAAGAGCATTACTCGCATCTATTGCAGGATATATAGGGACAACTAACAACATGATAATTGAGTTACGAATTAATGATCCACCGATATTTTTACTCTCCAGTAATGGCATTATCAAAAATAATCCCAATGGCCGTAAACAAGCCATAAAAAAATGCGGGCCAAATTTTACGACACTCAATAGAATATCATTCACAACATTACCTGTTAATTTGCTGGAATATCAGATTGGTATAGTTAATCAAAGAATTTCCCATCCAGTTATAAGTCATAACAAGTACTATTGAAACAACTACCAGTTTAATCAGGAATGGAACTGTTTGATCCTGAATTTGTGTTACAGCCTGTATAAGGCTAATAAGTACCCCAACGATAGAGGCTGCCGCAACTGTGGGTAGAGAAAGCCATACAACAATCCATAAAAGTTCCACTCCAAGATGAGCTATAACTGCATTATTCACTATCATCTACCCTGAATTAAAAGGAAAGGACTAATTTCTCTATCAGATACTGCCATCCACCTGCAATAATGAACAACATAATCTTAAATGGCAGGGATATCGTAGTAGGCGAAACCATCATCATCCCTAGTGCCAGCAAGATATTTGACACAATCAAGTCAATTGCTACGAATGGTAAGTACAGCAGTAGACCTATTTTAAATGCTTCATCTAGTTGCGTAATACCAAAAGCAGGTAGCATAACAAACAAGGAGTTTTCATTCAGTCTTTGCTGATATTTTTTCGGCCATATCTTATTCCCGATCTGGCTAAAATAACGAATTTGTTTCGCTTTTGTATTTTTTTTCAAAAATGATAAATAAGGCTTAATTACTGTTCTATCAATATTCTCATATAAACTCGAGTCAGAAATAGAAAACGGCTCTTTTTGAATATTGTCGTTTATTGACATGCCTACTGGTGCCATTATGAAAAATGTTAGAATGAGAGCAAGGCCATAGATTGCCATATTAGGAGGAATCTGTTGTATCCCTAATGCATTTCGTAGCAATGAAAACACAACTGCTATTTTCAAAAAAGAAGTACAGCTAACCACTATAAAAGGCAAAATAGAAAGACATACCAGTAAAATAATTAGCGCATAAGGTTGATGGATAAAGTCATTCACGTTTTTCATCCTTGCAATAATTTATTAACACGGACTCCTGGTACATTATCAAGTAAAATAAAATCACCAGTAGCAAAGACTCGTCCGTTAACACGGATATTTACTGTTGTTGCCGTAGAAAGCTCTGATTTTATAATGCTACCCGGCTTCAAAGCTGCTAATTCTGCAAAAGACATTAATATACTTCCAATCTCAAAAGCGATGCTCACATTAATATCATCTAAAGAGGTCAATACAGGATTCGCATCAATAATATCATTCTGTTCTTCCGTGGTAATCTCACTCACAGTATATTCCTCGTTGCTTCTAACTAATTTAATGTTAATTTCAGCGGCAAGCATCCAATAGTTACCAGCGTTTAAATGGTTGTCCGTCTGAATAATGATTACCGCTCCCAACACAAATTGCTTGAGCATTCTCAAAGGAATCGTCATACGGCCTATTGTGACTGGACAACGCAGCAAAGGTTTAGAAGATCCTATTGTTTCGGCCAATGGCGTCCATCCCTTGATTAACCAGCGAAGTGCATCAGCAGGCCAATCAATTAGATATATCTCAAATTTTTTATCAACTTGATTTAAAGTCAGTACTGGACTCCAGCAAGGCAAGAGACTGGATTGACCCGTTATCTCTTTTAGTGAAATATCTGCGAGCTTCATTTCATCGCTTACAGGCAATAAACTCCACTCACCGACTAATTGAAGGAAATGGCGATCGACCTCATGTAAAGTGAAAAAATGTATTTTATCTTCAATCCAATTACGCCAGGAAGATTCTTCACACCATGCATTTAACTCTTGTTGATGCCATCTAAATGTCCACCAGATACCCTCTCCACTAATCATACGTAAATTAAGAATGGATTTACTATTGTTTTTATAATAACCAGAACCAATCAATGTTGATTGTTCAATAAATAGATGACTATAACCTTCGATTTTCAAGCACCACCTCAACTTTGCAAGTTTCACACCCTGCAGACAATTTCTTCGCAATCCCTGGAGATAATTTTTGAAGAGTGTATCCTTGCTCATAAGTATCCACTTTAAATATAATCAGCAAAGCTTCTTCATGAAACGAAATAAATATTAACATGTCATAAAAAAAGCCACTTTTTACCTGATAACAGACGTTATTATCCCTTTCAATATGAGTTTCAACACATCTACCAAAAGATGATAAAAAACTAGCCAACTGAAATTTCAGGGACATTTGCCTGAACATCTCTTTCTCTTCGAAAACGATAGAACTAATCTTCATGGGAGGATCTATAACATTATCCCGCGAAACTATTATCTTCCTGGAAGGTAATATCATGTCGTAAGGCATCAATTATCAACGCCTTCTAAAATCATATAGTTTATTTTATCTTGTGATCTTAGTACTTGTCTTAACATGCCTTGTAACTCTATTTCTTCCTGAGTCAGTCGCGTATGGAGCTGTTGCTGCATTGAAATTTGCTGTCCAATAGCCTCATATTTTAATTGATAACTATGCATATGTTCACTCCATCTTATTAACACTCTGTGATCTATGACTCCCGTTAACTCCAGGCATGCTAATTGCCATTTATCTTTTATTTCATTCCGATGTTGTTGCAGGAGAGATATCTCTTGCTCAACTTGGTGACGCAAACGCGTTGTATGAGCCAGTTCGTTTCTGAGTCCTCTTTCTCTATGCTGTTTAATCTTCATAAGCTGATGAAGCATACTGGCTATTCCACTGCTAACTTCAGCAATTCTAGCGTTTCCGATAGTGATTGTGGATTACCCGCGGCCTGCTGTAGAAACTGCTGTATTACGGGCCAGCACCTTAATGCCTTATCAGCATCAGGATCCTGCCCTTCTCTGTATTCCCCTACACGAACCAGTAATTCAATTTCACGATACAAGGCTATTAATGTTCGTAAATGCCCGGCCAACCTCATATGCTCACTAGTTACAATTTGCCGCATCACCCTACTAACGCTGGCGCTAACATCTATTGCGGGATAATGATTGGCCTCGGCAAGCTTTCGTGACAATACAATGTGACCGTCAAGAATAGAACGAACCTCATCGGCTATCGGCTCATTCATATTGTCCCCTTCAACCAACACTGTATAAAAAGCAGTTATGCTGCCAACCTTGCCGTTCCCGGCTCGTTCAAGCAAACGTGGCAACGTTGCAAAAACGGAGGGTGGAAATCCCGAAGCAACCGGTGGTTCACCACTGGATAACCCCACCTCTCGCGCTGCACGGGCATAGCGTGTGAGAGAATCGATCATGAGTACAACGTTTTTACCCTGATCACGGAAATACTCTGCTATTGTTGTCGCAACGAAAGAAGCTTTCAGGCGTTCTAACGCGGCTCTCTCTGAAGTCGCCACTACTGTGACACAGCGTGAGCGAGCATAGTCGCTCAGTGTATATTCGAGAAATTCACGAACTTCACGTCCACGTTCTCCAACAAGGGCTAGTACAATAACGTCAGCTTCAACCCCATCGCAGAGCATACTCAACAACGTGCTTTTCCCCCCGCCGGCCGCAGCAAAAATCCCTAATCGCTGCCCACGGCCACAGGTGAGTGTAGCGTCGATCGCCCTGACACCGACAGGTAAAATCTCTTCAATTAATGCCCTTTCCATGGGGTCTGGTGGGGCCGATTCTAAAGGACGATATTCCACCCCATAAGGAATATCGCTGCTATTTGGCAAACGTCCTAATCCATCTAACGTTTTACCCAGCAGAAAATCACCGACGGCGATTTGATACTCAGCACCAGAAGCAACGACAGATGTTCCACACCGTAGCCCAACAGCGATATCAAAGAGAGATAAGCAGGCATAACCATCCTGTAGTGACACCACCTCTGCCAGTAATCTCTGCGCACCGATATAGCAAAGCTCACCCAAATGAGCCCACGGCAAATATGCCTTTAACACTGTTGTATTAACCTCCGTCAGGTAACCAACAGGTATAACTCTTGGGGCATGTAACTTTCCCTGCATTTGTGTCGCATTAATACTAGTAATTAATTTACCTATATCGGGTTTGCGCATCAGGAGACATCACCTATCAGGTCAATTCCCCCCATAACATCAAATTCGTTTACATCATTTACTTCCATAAATGAAAGAACAGAAAACATAAAATGTTCCGACTCAATCATTTTTCGTAAGTAACGCCGGGTATCAATAGCGGTTAACACAATCCCCTGCTGGTGATCACCAAGCACCTGTGCGATTCGATCTGTGATATTCTGAGTAACATCTGGCTCCATTGCCGAATAAGCTCCTGCAACAGACTGTCGTATTGATTCACGAATAAGATTTTCGATATTAGAACCGATGATCCATACCTTCCCTGTACCCTTTTTGTGTTGCCGATTAACTATTTGTCTCTTTAATGCAACACGAACATATTCAGTCAACGTGACAATATCCTTTTCCTTTGGTGACCAAATAATGAGCGTCTCAAAAATAGTACGTAAGTCACGAATCGAAACCCCTTCTTCCACTAAACGCTGTAATACATCAGAAACGCGATTTAGCTGCACCTGTCGTTGCAGTTCTTTAACCAGTTCCGAATAGTTGCTCTCCATAGCATCCATCAGGTAGCGTGTCTCTTGTACGCCAATAAACTCTTTCGCATTTCGCTCAAGTATCACTTCAAGGCACCAGGTTAAACCTCGTGCACATTCATAAACGGTATCCCCCTGGGATAAAACCTGATCTTTGGCCTCTTCACTTAACCAATATATATCCACGCCAGACAACAATTTTTGCTTGTACACCCCCGATTGTACCTCCGTCAGCGAGGCGCCAGAAGTAGCCATATAGGGATGGTCTGCCACCAGAAAGACTTCACAGACAGGTTCGTGATAAAGACAGAAGACCACTTTAGGCGTGTCGCCTTCCTCTTCACTCCCCAATTTTTCAACTCTAATTTTACCTAATGCGATTCCATAATTTTCAAAAAAACGCCAGCGTAATGCTTCCAGCGCATCAGAGAGCCCCCCCTCATCAATGGAAGAATGCACTCGTACTAATAGTGGCTCTACTCCCGGAGACAAATTAGTGCTGCCATTATTCCCTTGTTCAGCGCTATGAGTATCATCACCATGATCTCCTCGCCGGTAAACAAGATAACCGACTATCCCAATAAGAGCAGCCATAGGTAAAAATACTGCGGCAGGAAATCCAGGAATAAAAGCGAAAATCACAAGAACAGAGCTTGCAATGATAAGTGGCATACTGCGGCCACTAAGTTGATGAAACAGTTCGGTGGCGAGATTTGTTTTACCTTTTACTCCAGGTACTCGCGTGACCAGCACACCGGCGGTAATAGAGATCAATAGAGCAGGTATTTGCGCAACCAGGCCATCGCCAACAGAAAGTATGGAATAGGTGGAAAGCGCCTCTGAGATTCTCATACCTTCATGCATTACGCCAATCGCCATCCCACCAAAAATATTGACCAAAATAACAATGATACTGGCAATCGCATCCCCTTTTACGAACTTCATGGCACCATCCATAGAACCATACAGTTTACTTTCGTGCTGAACCATTTCCCTACGCATGGCCGCCTGCTCAACGGTAATGGAGCCAGCACGTAAATCACCATCAATACTCATCTGCTTTCCGGGCATACCATCAAGAGAGAATCGTGCGCTAACCTCAGCAACACGTTCAGACCCCTTGGTAATAACAATAAACTGCACAATGGTAATAATAGAAAAGATAATTAGTCCAACGGTCAGGTTTCCACCAACAACGAAATTACCAAAAGCATAGACAATGTTGCCAGCATCGTGCTGTAGCAAAATCAATCTGGAAGTACTCACAGTTAAAGACAGGCGATATAAGGTAGTAATAAGTAATAACGAAGGAAATACTGAAAACTCAACAGCATTATTCAAATAAACAACGACCATCAATAACACAAGCGAAAACATCAGATTGAAAGCAATCAGTACATCCACTACCTCTGTCGGTAGTGGTAGTATCATCATAAATACGGCCAAAACCAGTACCGTAGCTAAGATTGCCCCCTGATATCTACTAATCTTCGCCAGATCAGATAAAGTAACGTTCTTCATTGTTCACTCAAAAATGAAAGCATATAATCCTTTTGATATTCGAAAATTCGATACCAATCTTCAGCACCTAACTCTTCAGGCAGCAGGCAACTCAATGACAAGCGATTATTGACGAAAAAAAAGCTCCCAACAACTCCAAAAATAGACTCCGGTCGCATACTTTGACACATCCTTAGTGCAATATCGGGCCGTGGCGCATTTATTTTTAATATCAAAACCAACTCAATTTTCGCGCCAATACCCACGGCATTAACTTGTGCAATAAAGGAACCGACTGAAAATGTATTTTGCGAGGTAATATTAATTCTGTGAATTCCACAAAATGAGAAAAATAGTTCGAGCTTACTTATCATCTGTAAATTCAAAATCATCGCAATATTCTCATATACAGTATTATTGGCTTAATTGGTTGATGTACTCTTCGATAGCTTCAGACAGTTGATTTCTTTGTTGTAAGTCCAGGAAACAGATATCGGGAAGAAATTTAACAACCTCGTTCATCCTGATAAGATACAATACGCGTTTATTATCTTTTATACGAAGTTGTTGAATTCGGTTCGCTAACCACTCCGAATACATCCAGCGTTGTTCTATCAAAAGCAGTATTTCACTTAATGCTTCATCTTCTGAAAGACCAATGACGTTAGCCAGTCTACGAGCTGTATCCTCCATACCGAGAAACACCAGTAACTTCTTCAAATCCATCAATGTTGTAATCAGACGAGGGCTTACAGTACCATCCCCCCCTGCAGAAAGTTCATATGCAAAAGTATGTATAAGAATGCGAATGCGGCTGGCGCGATCTGACCATTTTTTGATCTCATTAAACCACTGCCACACCCCTTCTGGGTTACTGCCCTCCTGATCCTGTTGGTGATGCTTTCGGATAATACGCTGCATAGATTGCATTGCATCAGAGTTTATAGAGCCTAACTCCAGCTCAGCAAACATCGCCAAAACCCAATCCTGATGTTCTGCAAGTAATTCATCTAACCGGGAAGAGATCTGTTTACGACGCTTACTTCCTGGCGCTAGCGAACCCGCTTCAGCCGCCAACAATAATGCCGCCTCACTAAAGTTCAACGCCCCCTGACGGAACAGCGTTAATAAATCCTCTGTTCCACTCGCGCTGACATTATTCAGAACAGCTTCAAGTTTATCCCCAACCACCTGTTCTGCTAATAAAGCAAGCTGCTCATCACGTTCAATCCTTTCATCATCACCCGAACCCAGGGTACGTTGCATTTTTCCTTTTAGCCGGTTTCCCAGCATCAGGCTCATATCCTCCATGGTATCCTGCAACGCCACATCCTGCATTTCACTTAATGCGGCCTCAATATCATTTGCGGGTAACGCATCCTGTAACTGCTGGCGCGTTTCAACTTTCCTCTCAAGTTCCTCCCGGGTTTGTCCATGCCACAATGAAACCGGCTGCGAATAACTAATCTTGTCCATTCTCTTCCGCCGTCATTACTGTGCTGGCTACAGGCTGGCTACGCAATTGTTGCAGAATGTCATCTAATTCCGCGTGCATATCAATTAAGACACTAACTAGCGAATTACCTAACGTTGCCTGCCAGGATTCAAGATTAGAATCAACCACAACCTGAAAAATATGTTGTGAGTATTCACAATCAGCTAATAAATTTTGCTCGAATGCGTTTGCCTTGTCCTGCGAAGGTAGCGCCAGGACTAAGTTAGGTTCTTTTTGGAACTGTTTAAGCATTGTTTTGACGCGCATATAGATAGCACTATCCCAATCAGCTTCAATCCCCCACAGTTGGAGGGCCTCAATAGTCCATTGACGGGCTTTTTGCATCGCCGAAAAATATAGCTGCCGCTCGATATCCTGTTCTTCAACTAGCCATTTCACGGTCTCAGCCAATAATTTCTTTCGTTCATTTTTATTTTCGATGATCAATTGTTTTAACTGAGATTTATTTTCCTCAGCAAGCTTCTGCTGCTGAGCAATACAAAGTTGTCGCTGCTTCCTGCGCATTCTTCTGATAGATCTGGCAGCTAAACCTCGGGCTCTGACGATGTCATTATTTACATGATAATATTCTGCCAGGTCATCAGGTGATATTATTAACTTAGTAGGTTCTGGTGCATAAGAGAGATGTTCTACCGGAAACCCAAAGAGAATCTGTCCATTTTTAACGTTCAAATAAACCTCCCAATCCGTGCCAGCATTGAATTTATATCATCTAATTCATTCTGTCTCAACTGCTCTACATCGCTATATTCTATAGGGGGTAATGTATGCATAATCATATTACCAATCCAGTCATCACCAACTATCTGAGAAAAAATTTGCAGTCCTAAAGAAAAGGAAACTGCAGGTAATTCATGCGCCGCAACTGTAGGCGCGGAATTTTCACCGTGCCATAAGGAAAAAAGCTGATTAACAGTCACCTCACCTAATAGATTAATTAGCACCCTGCGATAATCACCTAGTAAAAAATAGTCTATACTATTAAGAGATATCAGCCCCAAAGCCGTTAGCATGACGGGAAGTTTTGGTATCCAGGTAATCCATTGTCTCTGGCACGGGGACATTTCTGCTGCTTGTGTATGCCATTTCCATCCTAAGTGGTGGTGGAGCAGATGATCAATCGACGGACGAAGCGCCGGAAACATCTGGTAGTCATCAAGCCAGTGGCTTAATTCATACAGCGCCCAGTACTGTCCGTGTATAAACTCACCAGGACAAGCATATAGACGAACTAGAATTTGATACTCCTTGTCATGAAACATATATCATTATCCGTTCTGTGAAATTTTTCTTTTCCGTTCTTTATTTTTAATTAGAAAATACTGCCAAGGAAAATTATCCATGCCCCCCCCCACTAGCGTCATAGCAAGCCAGAAACCATAAATATTTAGCCAGTCTTTAACTGTCTCGTTTTTTACAATTTTAATACCCGAATTGAGGTAGTGAACAGGCTGTAAAACTATGCTAATTTTGTCATAATCAAGATCGGGAATGCTGTCATGAACTAACCCTTTAATCTGAGTAACAGAGTTTTGTAAATTAGTTTCTGGTGAATATTTAATAAACACTGATACTGATGACATCTGTTCCTCTGGAGCATCATCAGTAGGCATAGATTGAGCAATAGACACACGTGCAGAAATAACACCATCCATATCAGATAGCATTCTTTCAATATTCTGCTCTTTTAGATAAACAATCTTACTTAACTCCTGCCCAGGAGAAGTAACCAACTGGTCACTGGGAAAAACATCCTCCACATTACGATATTTTTTTTGCGGGTAACCGTGAAGGCGAAGTATCTCAACAGCAGAAATAAAGTCACTTTTATCAATTGATATAGAAAATAAGCCATTTTTATTTACAGTTTTATCTACATCAATATGCTGGGACAGCAGCAGAGCAACCATTTGGTTAGCTTCATCCTGAGATAAATTGTCATAAAGCTCGGCCTTACAACCACAGAGCAACGTAACAAGTATCAATAGACTTAAAAACCTAAAAAAACGTGTCATTGCATCGTCGTCAATTTATTAACAGCCTGAGAAAATTGCCCAGCAACCTTCGCGGTAAGATCCAGATTGAAAGACAAATTGAAAAGCGCATATTGGGTATTTAGTAAATTTGTCGCACTATCAACCTTTGTTCCATGCATAAGATCGGTGTCAGCAACTGAATTTATTTTCGCAATAGTATTGGCATACAATTCCTGCTGTTGCTGTATTCCATTTACAAGATTAGCTTCTGGTACTGGTTGTGAAGCTGCCATCATTCTTTTAAATTCCTCAATATCCTTTACATCAGGAACATTGATATGCGTAGCCACATCATTTGAAGGTAAAGATTGTAGTGTCGAATTTGTTACTACTGATACGTCCATAAACCACCATTTATTAATTTAAGATAAAAAAATCGAGTTTTTTATTCATTTCAGGTGAGAGTAATTCTCTTACACTAAAAAAAGCAGCTTCATCCTTAAGTAAAACATAATAGAGGGCTTCACAGAGTGCTCTATCATTCTCATCTGCAACCAGGAAAGGTAGAACGTCAAGGATAGAATTACCTTCAGAACGCATATTATACTGCGCAGCCATTATTAAGCACTCTACTAATAATCGTTTTTGTATACTGTTCATTATATTTTTGACGTAATACCGGACAGAAGATCCTTGAACATTTTTATTACAGCACTATCAAGTTGCACTGCCGTTGAATATTGTTGAGCCCATTCTTGAATGCGTAACATATCAAGTGGATTATTTAGATCAGAAGGAGACATCATGTTTTGCACATTACTCCAGTTATTATTAGCGGTCTGTAATAGTTGAGCATTAACATTTTCAAGACTACTCATGGCAATATTCCATTAAATGATAATTAATAGTGGCCTGCTATGCAGGCCACTAAGTATTAGCCTGCTACGGCTGTAATCGCACGAGAAAAGCGCTCTGCGGCCGAGGCCAGAGAACTAGCAACAGTGGCAAATTGACTGGAAATTTTTTTACCAGCATCTGCATATTGCTTTGCATTATTCAATGCCAAATTACTATTATATTTATCCATCTCAGCGATAGAATCTAATTTCTTAGCCCCGGAACCAATGATGCTCCCTCCAATCGAAAAGGGCTGGCTAATCAATTTACCGATAGGCTCACCACATTGCCCTAATATACCTAACTTACTATGTGGATTAAGGGGTCTCTCATTAGCCTTAAGATAGTTATCGAGCGCATCTCCCGCTAATCCTTTAGCACCCTTCAGCGCTTGACGACGGTTGTATCGCTCCTTATGAGTGATACCTTTAGATGCAACATGCCCACCAAACGAACATCCCATTGAAACAATGCCACCCACCACTTCACCTGCACCGGCAAGAATTGTAGATTTCATCGTCTTACTCGCAGAATCGCGTTGATGTTGAAATGAGGACACCTGACGACCCCAAGAGCTCACCTCCTGAGTCGTCGCCGACGTCAACTGCATGTTGCGAATCTCACATGCCTGCTCTGCCAGCTCTTTAAAAGTAGCAATGATTTGTTCTTTCAGGTCAAAAGAGGTCATGTCCATTGACTGACCGGAAACATTACCGCTTTGTACCGCTACGTTGCTGGTAGTGCCAGTAATCGTTGTTGCCATAATTTTATACTCCAGGATTAGTTATACGGCATTAGTCAAAACTTGCATCTGTAGGTTGCCCATTGAATTTACTGCAGATGTAACGTTTTCTAGCATTTGTATATTTGCATCAACCTGCTTTTTGATATTATCCTGCTCTTTCTGCTTGAGAGACTCAGAAAGCTCATAGTTTGTACTGATAAGATCAATATTGTTCTGCAAATTATCAATGGCATTTTTTATTTTGGCTGTTTGTACCTTAAAAACACCATCGCCAATACCGTTCAGACCACCGCTGATACCATCAATCACTGCGGTGCGCTTGATAAAGCGCTTAGCGCCACCGTTAGCAATATGAGTTAATGCACGCTTACCCATGCCTGGTTTTTCAACACCGGTTTTAAGGGCTTTCTTAGCGCCCCCAGCCATGCGCTTCATCGGTTGCGATAACCCGATATGCTGCATCAAACCCTGGCTCGCCTTCCCTATACTTTTACGTACCGTTTTGGTCACTGCTTTCCTGGCCGCTTTAGCAATATGTTTAACCGGTCGAACGATAGTCATGACTAAATTAATTACATGCGCAATGATACTCACAATGGCATGAAGGATACGATGACGTTGCTCTTTTTTATACTCGTCTTCATTCTTCTTCTGAGTGTCGATTGCATCTTGCTGCTGCTGCTTGATACCAGCAATCTCTCCTTTATTTTGAATGGCTTGACTCTGAACAGAAAGTAACATATTTATTCTGTTCATAAATTTGATGGTCATTAAATTTCTACCAACATCAGCGCTGCTGGTAGAATTTACGCCTAAGATTTGCATATAGACCTCCAAAAACTATTTAAAGTTTGAGACTATTTGAGTAATAACCTGGTTAGATTTAGACATTGTCTGTGAAATGGCAGTAATACTCTGAGTTAAAGCCTGTAACGCAACCTGTAACTCAAGTTGATATTTACTATTCGAATCTGAATATGATGTCGACATAATATCAAACTGCCCCTTGATAGCTTGTAATTGCCCTTCATTAAATTTATCATCGGTACTAATAGGTGAAAAAGTACCGCCCTCACCTCCATCAGTTACACCTGTTATAATAATGGCATTGTCGTTGATATAATCGACAACATCATCAGGCAATGCCGCCGTCTCATTAGGATTATTATTTTGATCCACTTCATTTTGCACGTTGACAAGCACTTCATTTGTTTCATTGGACATTTTTTGACATGCCAACTCATTTTCTGTCTGAACGTTATATTGCTGCCCCACGTTCGCGACTAAACCGACAACTGCATAACAGTGTTCAACATAAAGTAGACAGATGACACTAAATACACTCATTTCTGATACCATCATTGATGTTTCAGCTGTTGAAGCTGCAACTACTGATGATGTATAAAACTGGTTTGACGTTGCACTTACTTCGGTATTCGAATACATATGATAGTCCGTGTTAAATTTGTTTCTACATAAAACTTTTATACAATTTTGGCTTTAACGCCTCTTTTCTTTCAGGCGTAGCGTTACCATCTATCTTTTGAGGTTGCACATTCACTGAAGAAGTATTAGCGATAGCAACCATTCGTTTTAGAGATTGGTACTGTTCTTTTGCCCGGCGGATTTGGTCCGCAATATTCGCCATATCCTGCAACAATATTTCCCCATGTAATACCTCAAACTCTTTTAGCTGAGAAGAAATTTTAGGGTCAGTCTTTGCTTTCTCGACTAACTGTTCATAGGTTACTTTTAATTTTTCAAAACGTTCTACTTCAGAAATAAGTTTATATCGTTCACGCTCTATGTTCGCCTGAATATCATCAATACCATTCATAGCCCGTCCTTTCAAAAGTCAATGTCAGGGATTCTTATGCCGATAATTCATCGACACTCTTTCAATAACACGTATACCAGATAGTAACGCATGAACTAGCGACTCCCGGTAAATTTCAGGGAAATTATTTTTCCCATTAATAGCTTCGGTAAGTATTTCCTGCAATTGAAAGAAATGTGTTCCGTATGGATCACATCTTAATTTCTCATTACTTTCGGTGACATTGCCAATAATATTTACAAAACGATTTTTTGTCATGTCATAATCCCAAGGGTAGATGCAATAGCTCCCCACGTTTAGTAAGTTCGATACCGTTAATACTGTCGATATTCACGATTTGATACCCCCCAGGCAGCACAGCCCCTTTTTGCAAGCGAGTACCATCGTCCAGAATGACATAAGGAAAATCACTATTACCACCAATACTCGCAACAGGAGCAGGTAAAATACCCAGCGCACTCGAACTAGTGTTAATATTCTGGTAGATAATTTCCTGTGTTCCCGGATAAGAAAGCATATGATGTCGAATTAAAGTATACAATGAGTTACGCTCCTGAAGATTGAGACGTCCACTCACAATAATACGGTCATCTACACGTTGAATGCTCAACATTGGCAATAATTTCAACTTGCGCAAGTCACTAATCAATTCATCCAACTCTTTATCATTTACTGATTTAACCGACCAGGAACGTAGCCCCTGCATATCGTTCAAAAGCTTAACAACCCGTTGCCACCGTTGATCTTCTTCTATTTGACCACTAATAATCACCTTTCCAGGAGCTTTATCCATATATGCGAAAACCCGGTCAAAACCATTAATCTGTAAGGCATCCATAACATTCTGTATTAGACGATCATCGCAAATAACATCCAGTATGTAATTGGTATCATTATTTTTTAGGAAATCCAGTACTGGTTGCAGTAACTTCTCACTTTTGCATTGTCCTGATATATTAACCACGTCATTTTTTTCCCAGAAAAATTTAACCCCAGGAAGAACATGTTGGTTTTCAAGTTCTACTAACTTCTTTTGTACCTCAACATCTGGCAATACAGAATTCTCTCTCGCTCGCGCATTATGGATTAAATACCCTGTACCACACATTAACACTAAACTGGCAATGACCATCACGATGATCAGTATAATAATAAATCTATTGTGATTTGATGATATAGTACTATTCTTGCGGGTGACAGCTATCAATGAATCCAGACAACTATCCATCTCCCCAAGGGCAAACTGTATACCCGCTATATCAAGAGTAGCCTGTAAAGGTAAAAGCTCACCCGCAAGAGCAATCCCCTCAATGCCGTTACGCCAGAGTTTAGTGGTCTTCGTTAAACTAATCCCCTGACTGCTGATATCAAATTCTATCTGTTTTTCTTCACTCTCAGATAAAGCCAGCCAGACATCACAATCACCTGTCCCAATACTAAATATACCTTCTCGCAGTAGCAGCTCACGACCGACCAAAGAAGAATTTAAAAATTTTATTTTATATACGTAATCCATCACGCCCTCTTAAATTTTAAGTGGTACCGCTTTGATCAAAAATAGGCGCACGGTTTGTACTTTTGTTGTTTCCTTGCTTTTAAAAAAATTACCAATCAAATAGATATCACCTAATAACGGAATTTTGCGTTCCGTTACGATATCTTGATCCTGAACAAAGCCCCCCAGTAACAAACTTTGCCCACTTTTTAACGTTGCCTGAGTATCAATTTCTGAATTCTGAACCTGCGGCATACCATCCGCACCAAGAGCTGACGACTGCTGGCTCCCATCCTGAATACTTAAAAGTAACAACACTTCAGCAATTCCAGCCTCATTTTTTACGACGCGTGGCGTAACCTGCATTAATGTTCCACTTGTAATGGAGGCCAACTTAGCAACTTTGTCCCCCACTAATTTGGTATAAAACGTTGTATTTTTATCCAATACAGCCTGTACGTTATTCAACGTCACCACCGAAGGTTGGGATAACACCTTTGCCTGGGATTTTTGCTCCAGTGCATTGACTCTGACCATAAAATCGCTCGCATTAGTGATCACTGAAGTCGCATAGCCACTGCCGCTGGATAAATTGGTATTAAGCTGTAAGTTCATTCCCCCTATATCAGCGTTTGCAGCCCAATCAATACCTAATGCGCCAAGATCTTCAGCATTAACATCAATAATGGACACCGTAATTTCAATCGCATCCTGCCGATGGTCTAACTGTGAAATAAGACGTTGGTACATTGGCATATTGGCATCACGGTCACGAACAACCACTGCATTTTGACGCGGGTCAGCAGAAAATGTTGGCCCACTACTTTCGGTTTCCTGTTGCGCTGCATTAAGCTGTGTTGGTGTGCTGGCACTATTAACTGCCTGCGAATTATTCATTCGCTGTAACACCGTCACAACACCAGGAATTATTACACTCTGATTCCGATATTGATAAGTTACATCTGTTGCAGATGCGTACTTTAATGGAAATACCTGGACATTTTCTTTTTGTTGATCTACCTGAGCCTGGTTACGCGAGGCAACGCTTAGCTGGCTGGCTATATCTGTGATATGCTTAACACATTCAGGGACTCCATAGATCTCAAAAGATTGCGAAACACCAATTTGACGAAGCTGGCATGTCCCTTCAGCAAGAACGCCTGCCTGAAGAACATATTCCTTAAGCTGTTCACGAGTATCAAATTCTGGCGTAATAACAGAAGATTTCACTTCATTGTTTTTGTAAACATAGAGCGCCTTACCATCATAATACCAAACCAAATTATAAGTACGAGCAAGCCTATCCAACTGCTGTTCCGGCGTACCCTTTTCGAAGCGACCGATAAAAACATCTCGAATAGACGGACTGGTAATTACCGGTATATCATAATTTGCACCAAAATTTTTCAACAGTTCGCTCACGAGCATACCGTGAGTCATAACAAAGAAAGGGGGCCCCTTCCAATCGAGGGTAGACGCAGAAAATGCCTCAATTGGCAATAAAATCAATATGAATAAAAAAAGCAATGCTCTCATACTAAACCATTTCTAACCATATGCGATAAACGGAATTGATTGTCATTGGTTATGACATTCTGCAATTGATTTTGAAGCCTCCGACCAAGAAGCGTAGCTACCGCAATGTGCTCATTCACTTTTTGGCATAGTACATATAACTCCACTTGATTCGTAAAACGCTGGACCAACCACCAGATATTATCTCGTTGTATAATTCCGTATTGCCAGGCACCATTTGCAGCCAGAAGTACACCGCTACATGTTATCCAGCGAGCTACATCTTTCTCCGACGGCGTTGGTAACTTCACCATCAATAACCAAAAATCACTGTTCTCAATAATTTTCCCTGATAAAAAGTTTATCTGAACAGTAAACTCAATACACTCACCGCTATTGTTCTTATGCCCTAACCAAAATATGTCTGGAATATCCAGCCATGTTGCCATTATGTATGCAACCTCCCTCTCCAATTCGACTGCCAATGTCGCAAAACACACCACAAAAAACAACCCATTAAATTACACTTTAATTAGTCCAAAAATAGACACAGAGGAAGAATAATGAGTGTCACTTTATTATTGCTCTTATTGCCCGGATTCACTTATCATTTCTTGGTTAACCTGTACGTTTATACCTTAAGTCATTAGAGTTGCTGACAAGCGGCGACACAACGAATCCCCAGCCATTTACAATGAAGTAAATGGCTGAAGTAAAAAAGCCAACGCAAATGATACTCGAAATATCATGAGTATATACGTAAATTAAATTCAGGAGCTAAGCATGCCTATACCAGTTAGCATACCAACCCCCCCCCTCTTTACCACCCAGAGCTTCTGGCCTTAATAATGGTGGTAATACAAGTACTATTAAACAGGAAATTTATAATACACCGAAAGATTCAGCGTTTAATACAGTTCGACTTATCGACCATAGCGGGAGAAAAAGACCTGGCCTTGCCGATGGGTTTGCTCCAGCTCTTACGAAAGAACTTATTAAAAATCATCAAGATCCCCTTACTACCGCAACGGATTTTTTTAACAACAAAGGTTCTAATTTAGCTAACATACCAGAACGGATGAGCGCTGTAGTTGGTGCTTATGAACGTTTCGGTGGTGATATTACAGGTCGTGGAACCCAAGTATTTGCTTCAGTATTCGGTCCAACAACTAATGCGTCAGTAGTAGCCTCTAACAAGGGCAAGCAGCTAAGAGCGATGCAGGCTACCTCACAGCACCCTTCTGCAACGGCGATTAAGGATAATATTAGCTCTGATAGCAATACATTTGACAGGAAAGCCTTTTCGGAGAAAGTTGCTTATCTGGATAAAGCGTTATCGCGAGGTGAGAATAAAGCAAGTATTGCTACTGCTAACTTAAAATCGGAGGTAGTACAACCGAAAGAAATGCGGTTAGAAAAACGCTCCTTATTACCGATAGACACCGGCTGCGTGGCATCAACGAGTGTTGAAAAGCAAGGGACCGTCGGGCATACATCTAATTTAACAAACGTAAATGCCAGTACGTCTGGTGTCATCACTCGCGACCAGAGTACTAATACGCCTGCCATTAACGACAGGATCGCCAGTGATGCCCATAATCCTGATAGTCATTTGAACTCATTTGGGAATAACGCTGATATAGAGCGCCGTAGCTCAGCTAACAATCATGTTCAGGAGCGAGGTAATTTGAGCTCATCTGAGAATAATGCTCCTGGAAACAGTCATAGTTCAGCTAACAATAATAATCTGCAACTAATTGATAGTATTAACAATACTTCTACTAAAGATAAAGTTGAACTCAATGCAACGCCTGTGCAAGAGGCGAAACAAAAACACACGCACCGAATATCTGATAACACACTTTTCTCCATTATTGGCATAGCGACGCTGCTTCTTGGGGTAGGTATTGATGTGCTAGGTTTCACGTTACGAGGGGAGCGTTCTACTGCCGACACGGCGGAAGCAGATCAACTTGTTGATATTCCAGCCGACTTACAAGATGAGATTACCAGTCTGGAAAATAGTGTGGAGCTTGAAGATCAGATTAGCAGTATGCTGAACGATATTGCTACACAATGTGAAGACAACGTCACACAAATAACTGAAGTTGCAGAGTGGCTTTCTTCAGCACAAGATCAAATCCTTTCAGACATCGAAAGGAAAGCTTATGATACAGCGCTGGTACAGACAGAGGCAACTGCTTTCGCTGATCCAAATAACCAACAGATGACAGTCGACGATTATGGTAACTTGGTTCCAACTGGTCAATTGACCACTGCTGCAAAAGAGGAATGCGAAGAACAAGCCACTCAAATTGCGCAGCAAGCAAAAAATATGGCGAGCACAGCGTTAAGCTCTACAATTGACCGGATTAATGCAAAGGCGACGGATATAAGCAAAGTCAGTGATACTCTGGCTAACGCCAGCAGCACTGCCAACGATATTAGTCAATCAACACAGACCGTTATAAACAAACTGGGGAACATTGAACAAACCGTCGAAAATTACGTGAATAGTCAAACCAATGTAACACAATCCGGTATTTCGAGCTCCGGATTTGATGCAATAGAAGGGCTCGGTAGCGTCGTGGCGGCGCTCTCAGTACCAATTTTTGCAAAACTTTTTACGAACATCCACCACAACAAACTGGCTGAAAAACAGGTAAAAGATCAATCGGTTAACCAAAAACCATCTGCAATACAGGATGATATAACTGCATCTGACAATGCCGGCTCGTCACCTGAGGAGGGAGGAAATGATATGTATGCGGCGGCCACTGATGCCCGATCTGATCTTAGTAGCAACGGATCGTTAGCCGCGAGAGACGGATCGTTAGCCGGGAGAATAGACAATTTTGCGGAAGATATAGAATCTGACAGCAGTGATTCGTCGTCAGTCTATACGGAGGATACATCAGATTCTGTCGATATCGGAACGTTAGTCTAGGAAAAACACTAACTTAGACCAGATCGACCGCAGAGTTCACCATAAATAAATTACCTAAATTATCTGATTATAGTGATACAATTTTTTATATGTCAGCGTAGCCTTACTCACAAGGATGTGAGTATAACATATATTTTTCATGACATATAATGCGCATATGAAAATCATAGAGAATCGTGTTCAATCGTTAGCATCAGTACCAGCCTCGGTCTCTGATAATTCAATTAGTCCTTGATATTATACGCTCTCAAATAAATATGCAGGAACACAATGACGGAACAGATCTATGCTCCTCGTCAAAATGTCCACACTTTGCAAGAAGCAATCCAGTCTATTAATAGATAATCCTTCGACATGCTAACGCCAGCATCGACTATACGAAAATAAATTCTGGTAACAAGACAGATTTAATGCAGAAATTATCATGAGAGAGCTATAAATAAAATATTTTTATATAAAAATAGCCTCACATGCTATTATATTTCCATCATCAATTTTCTTTTTACATTAGCAATAACCAAAAACACATCAAGAATAGTCCATAATCACGACACTTATCATAATAAAAATAGACTTCCATCAACATGATTCAACATGTAAAAATAACAATAATGGCAATACACCTTTTAGGATTGATAATGAAAACATCAACTTCAGCACAACCATTTCCAGTCTTCTTAAATAATTTAAATGAATCTATTTATGGTACTAAGGATATTGATATCAATAATACTCACTCCGGGCATGTTAGCTTCTTGCATATCAAGTCTATTGATAAACAAATTGCGAAGTATATTAGGAATAAAGAGTATATTTCTGCACACGATAGAGAACAATTATATAAACTGTTCGATGTCATCCAAAATCAAGGCAGCCAGTGTACTGCTAAAAAATTAGCCAAGCTTAATAACTCTCTTAGAGATTTATCAAAAATAAAATCTGAATCATGCAAGGCATGGGATGCTATTACGAGTACTAAACTCAATATTAAGGCACTAGATCAACATAAAAGCAGGCTGCAACAAGAGCGTGATTGTCGTTTTCAGATATTATACGAAAAACTTAGTGCTTTACCTGAAAAGAATATTCCAGAACAGGCCAGACAGAAATTTGCAGACTGCATAGCAGAAAAAGATAGCAAACAACTCCTTATCAAATTTCAAGATTTTATTGAGTCATGTGCAAATAAAATAACAATCAACAATAACCTTACTTTATATAATGACGTGGATATTAAAAGTATACAAAAAGCCATATCTAACCTTCCTGCAAGTTCATTAACCTGGGATCAGTTTAAATGTGAGCTTAATGAAATTCGTAAGCTAAATTCAGATCTGGATAAAATGGAAAAAAGTATCATCCAAAGCAAGATCCGTATCGATACACTAGCAGAAAAATTTTTTATCACAAACAATGACCAGGGCCTGAATGATCTTAAAAAGATGGTTGTAAAACCGGCGCCAATAGTTTTCCATAATAAACAGTCAAATATAAAGTTGCTACGTGACAATTTATTTGCACTTACAATAAGAAAAAATGCAGAATTGCTAACAGATTCCGGTAATTAATTTTTTGAACGTAAAACACCTGGCCAGAATAAGAAACATAAGAAATAATAATTAAACAAGGAGCCCCTACAATGCACTTTACACAACAACGAGAATAAAAATGGACTTCATTGTTATGATGCGTACATGCTATTCTATAAAGAAACCCTGACAAAACAATCAGAGAATAAATTATGAAATTATCTCATAAAGATCTTTCAACTTTTTTAACAACGATTAACTCTTATAAAAAAGATCAAAATCAGAATGTTGCGGACTTACCTAAACTTCGCCTGAGTAAGGCTGATATAAAATTCATTGATAAAGAAGTAGCTAAGTATATTAAGAATGATCAGCGTATTTCTTTTGCTGACTTAACGATATTAAATTCGCTTCACGATATTATAAAAAAACAAGGTAGTCATTGTGAAAGCGAAAAATTAGCGAAACTCAGTAAAGCGCTAAAAAATGTTACGCAGATAAAATCTGACGCTTGTCTTGCAAGTGAGAGAATGGAGAAACATTTTTCTAGCATAAAAGATGCTACGCAAAAACATGTGAACTTAATGCCAGTCTATAAAGAATCTATGTTAAAACTGAATGAAAAAATAAAAGACATCGATATTGCCCATTCTCAAATTACCACTAAACAAAAAGATGAATGTTTAAATGCGAAAACAGCAAGCAGTAAATATATACTGTTAACTAATATATCGACTTCACTTATGAGAAAAGAGACAGTAATTGTTAAAGATACTGGTCGGTGGGGTAGATCAACAGAGCGAAACATTGTTAAGGTAAAATATTTAAAAGGCCATAATTTATGGCATAGTTGTGCGCGGGATGCACAAAAGGCAATGGCTATCGAAAAAAACATAAAACAATTAAATCGACAATTAACTATTTCTCGCAATCAAATTCGTCTTGATTCGAGTCGATTTAAAGTTCCTTCTAATGAAGCTGGTTTAGCCCAATTAAAAAATATGGTTTGATAGTGTATATCTATGCCTCTATTTTTTGCATAGCGCTACTCATAGGTTACTCTTACAGACTATTATTAAATTAATAGTCTGTTTGTTATAAATTAAATTTAAAGCCAGGTAATGCTATGTATTTTGTACTTATCCCGTTAAAAATTGTCATAAAGCAACGGAATTTACCGGGAAAGTACGTAGTTTATAAAAGATATTAGCAGTAGAATAAGTCATTTGCATTATTTATGTTTTTTTATCGAACAGTCACTGAATTCTGTTAGTGGCATAATATAAATAATGCTACCAAATAGAATTATCCAACTACCTTAATAGGTGCCGAGACATTAAATAGTATCATGTTCGCCTATAATATTTAACCTACTACTTTAGTGATGTAGATTATTGGAAATGGAACAAAATGAATGATAGATCTTTCACTCGTAAAATTGAAATCATTAAACTTATCGTTTCTGTTATTATTTCATTATCGGTTGCTTCTATTGCCTATGTTGTGCAACATAGTGTAGTCGAACAGCAAGCGCACCGTACGTTGTTAAGTAATATATCAGCAAAACTTATTGATAAAAGACTCAGTATTTACGATCAAATAAAGATCCCACTTAACAGAATATACTGTTTCATAGAGGAAAAGGGGGATTGGCAAAGCTACTCCCCCGAAGAAATAATCAAAACACATAATATGCTAAATGAAATCGTATATTCTCAGCGCGCAATTTGGTCGAAAAAAACAATAGAACGCTATACTGAATATATGAACCAACAGGCTTTTATTATTGATAACATTCATCACGGAATCAAAATAAGAGCAGAAATAAATGACCTGCGAAGAGCTGCACCAGGATGGGATGATAACTATAGAACATTGTTCACTGGCGAGCGTTCAATATTTCACAGGAATGCCTATCAAGAATTAAATAACGCTTTAGCTGAAGACCTCATGTTAACCAAAAGCGAATTAATATTAAGTCAATATGATAAACTAAGTACAAGTCGAAATTAACTTTTATGAGAGTCTTTGTATCTATTTTTACACCAATTATTATATGGCGTTATTAAATCAATAGCATATAATATATATTACATCTTCGGTAAGATGTGTGTAAACGATTGTTTTGATTTGGTAGGCAGCATAAACAATATATTATATAATATACAAAATCTAAATTTACTCCATAAAAATTTCTTTTAAGACCATTAAATCTCTTGATGAGAAACACTCCTTTTATCTTTATTTATCGAGAAAATGGTCACCCTATGAAAATTCAAACAAAATTATATACATTATTCTAAATGCTCACAGGAGAACAAAATATGAAGAACACAGACTCATATTATGATGAAATCAGAACAAAAATAGTGGATGCTGCAAAAGAGGATGTTGATAAAAACGAGATACTCTGGGCTATTGCTGATAGCGGCACAGCCCTGATCGATACCCTGACAAACATACCTGTATTTAATGCTACCACCACAATCGTCAAAGAACTCCATAGCTTAATCAATAACCATCCCGTAATACCTGTGCCAAATCCATGGTTTGTATGGAATCAACATGATGATAACTCCAGTCCAGAAACTATTAAGTACCTGCGAAAAAGAGGTTACGTTTCGGCAGCGTCATCCGCTATTGCTATCGCAGGGGCTGGTGGTTCCCTGGTGACATGCGTTGATGTGGGAACTGTCGGCCAGGGAGGAGCAGCTTGCGCATCGACGATGAGGCATTTAGCGGGTTTTCGGGACATTGCGATGAAGTATAAAGAAAGCGCCACCATTCAGTCCTGGCTTGATGTTCTTATCACTATGAAGAATTTAAAACTAGCCGTCCGTGGAGGACAAGTCAGCGTTGCTGTATTGTCTGCCGTGCCAGTATTATCTACTGCCCTATCCATTATTGGTAGCTCGTTAAGCTCAGCAGCAAAAGTGGGGATAAATCTCAAGTATTCTAATGTATGCCGCTACACTGCAATAGATTTACACTGGCGGGCTATGCAAGAAACAATACTGATTGAAACTTTCAGCCGACACAATGATGACTCTGGTCCGGCAAGGGCAATTCTCTTTGAATTATTTGAACGCAAAGGCCTTACTGGATTTGTATGGGGAAAGCATCATGTTGATAAATTAATTAAGGAACCTGCAGGCTGGATGGCAATTGCAGATAAATTGCTCATTATTTAATTGCCATTTTCAGAATGCGGCAACTGCTTCAAAACCTCAGTAGATCCTAAACATACCTCTTACAAGAGGTAATACCGATCGTTTAAGAGTATAATTGAAGAGTCCTAGCGTTATATAAATAGCGCCTTTTTATCTCTATGCACTGCTCCTGATTCCAGACAGTTCAAGACCAGAATTCTTCGTCTTTTTACATGAAGGCACGACACCGGACACACTTCTCATTCAGCCGTTGATAGACGGGACCATGAAACTGGCGAAGGCGAAGCTGATAGAAGAAGCGGCACAGCAAGGGCTCCATAAACGATGGGTGTTTGTGCATCCCCCCAGCTTACCGCAGCCGTCAGGAAAATGCGCACCGACAGCAATAAGGCATGGAAGGGAGCACTAAAGCGGGCAGGCATTAGCAACTTCCGATTCCATGACTTAAGGCACACCAGAGCAAGCTGGCTGGTTCAGTCTGGAGTTTATCTTCTTGCACTCAAGGAGGCGGGTGGATGGGAAACGCCAGAAATGATTCAACGCTACGCTCATTTGTCAGCGGGACACCTGACTGAACACGTGAGCAAAATTGACGCTATTATTGGTCGCAATGTCACAAATACAGCACAAGAGGAGAATGTAGCTTACTTGAATATAAGATAACTATTTGAAAATACTGGTGCCGATAATAGGAGTCGAACCTACGACCTTCGCATTACGAATGCGCTGCTCTACCAACTGAGCTATATCGGCCCTGAGAAGGGTGTGTTCATATGGGTGAATCACGGGGTAGAAGGTTAAAACTAACCGAGCGGTGCGTCAATAGCCTTGCTACTCAACCGGCTATTTTTGCACCGCTCGCCATTAATTACGCACGAACCGTACCATCGCCAAAGCCTATCCACTTATAGGTGGTAAGCGCTTCAAGCCCCATTGGACCGCGGGCATGTAATTTCTGCGTGCTGACCGCCACTTCTGCGCCAAGCCCAAACTGCCCGCCATCGGTAAAACGGGTAGAGGCGTTGACATAAACCGCAGCGGAATCCACTTCGTTCACGAAACGCGCAGCATTATGCATATCACACGTCAAAATCGCATCGGAGTGCTGAGTACCATGTTCGCGGATATGGTCAATCGCATCATCAACGTTCATGACAATGACCACATTCAGGTCCAGAGACAGGAATTCGTTGTCGAGTTCTTCTGGCTTCAGCGGAACGCGTTTAGCCGGGCCTCTCATTACCTGCATGACGATTTCATCACCGTGCAGCGTCACGCCGCTCTCCGCCATCTGCTGGCTCAGCGCAGGCAGAAAACGTTCTGCGATGTCCTGATGCACCAGCAAGGTTTCCACCGTGTTACAGGTGCTCGGGCGCTGGGTTTTCGCGTTAACAATAACCTTCAGCGCCGGGGCGATTTCTGCGCTGCTATCGACAAAGATATGGCACACGCCAATCCCGCCGGTAATCACCGGGATCGTCGACTGCTCGCGGCACAGCTTATGCAGGCCTGCGCCGCCGCGCGGGATAAGCATATCAATATACTTATCCATACGCAGCATTTCATTGACCAGCGAACGCTCCGGATTATCAATCGCCTGAACCGCTGCCTCCGGTAAACCGCACGCTTTCAGCGCCTTCTGAATGACACGAACAGTTGCAGCATTCGTGCGATGCGTCTCTTTCCCACCGCGTAGAATCACCGCATTACCGGTTTTCAGACACAAAGAAGCCACATCAACGGTAACGTTCGGACGCGCCTCATAGATAACGCCAATCACGCCCAGCGGCACGCGGCGGCGCTCCAGGCGTAGCCCGCTGTCCAGCAGACCGCCGTCGATCACCTGCCCGACCGGATCGGTCAGATAGCAAACCTGCCGCACATCGTCGGCGATCGCTTTCAGACGCGCAGGGGTTAGCGCCAGGCGATCCAGCATCGCTTCACTCAGACCGTTTTCACGCGCCTGCGCGACATCCTGCACATTGGCGCTGAGAATGGTCTCGGTCTGCGCTTCCAGTTCATCAGCGATTTTTCCCAGCACACGATTTTTTTCGCGGCTGGAGAGCAGCGCCAGCTTATACGACGCCGCTTTAGCAGCAATGCCCATTTGTTCCAGCATATGCCTGTTCCTTATCGAGTAATCATGTCATCACGATGGACAGCGACCGGGCCATATTCATAGCCCAGAATCGCATCGATTTGTTGAGAGTGGTGACCGGCTATCCGCCGCAGAGCGTCACTGTTATAACGGCTGACGCCATGAGCGATATCACGCCCTTGCAGGTTACAAATTCGGATCACTTCCCCCCGCGAGAAATTACCCGTCACGCTTTTGATCCCTTTTGGCAGAAGTGAACTTCCACGTTCCAGCATTGCTGCGGTAGCGCCTTCATCAACCGTAATTTCGCCTGCCGGCGGCGCGCCGAAGATCCAGCGTTTGCGGTTCTCCAGCGGCGAGGCTTGCGCATGAAAACGAGTGCCGACGGAAATCCCCTCCATCACATCGCCGATAACGCCTGGTTTACTGCCTGAGGCAATAATCGTATCAATACCAGCGCGGCAGGCAACGTCTGCCGCCTGAAGCTTAGTGCTCATACCGCCAGTCCCCAGACCGGAAACGCTGTCTCCAGCGATAGAGCGCAGCGCATCGTCAACGCCATACACATCTTTGATAAGCTCCGCCTGCGGATTGCTACGCGGATCGGCGGTAAATAATCCTTGCTGATCGGTCAGCAGCAGCAGTTTATCCGCCCCTGCCAGGATCGCCGCCAGCGCGGACAGGTTATCGTTATCGCCCACTTTAATTTCCGCTGTTGCAACGGCATCATTTTCATTGATAACCGGCACAATATGGTTATCCAGTAACGCACGCAGCGTATCGCGGGCGTTCAGAAAGCGCTCTCTGTCTTCCATATCCGCACGCGTCAACAGCATCTGCCCGATGTGAATACCGTAAATTGAAAACAACTGCTCCCACAGTTGAATCAAACGGCTTTGCCCTACCGCCGCCAGAAGTTGTTTAGAGGCGATCGTTGCCGGAAGTTCCGGGTAGCCGAGATGTTCACGTCCGGCGGCAATCGCGCCAGAGGTAACAATAACAATACGATGCCCCGCAGCGTGTAGCTGCGCGCACTGGCGGACAAGTTCTACGATATGGGCACGGTTCAGGCGGCGCGATCCGCCTGTTAGCACGCTGGTGCCGAGTTTTACGACCAGCGTCTGGCTGTCACTCATGATTCTCTGCCGTTCAAAATAAGAAATAAAGACCAAATGAACGTTTTAGCAGGACTGGCTCCGGTTGCCAACAACCTGTACGCGTAGCGTGAAATTTTGTTGCGCAGGATCAGCAAGCGTAGCGGTGGAATTTGACAATTTTATTACCGCAATAATTAAACATATTTTTTTAAAAAAATTCTCACTTTGTCATAAATCTTTCATTGCCGAACGTTAAAAACCTTCCTGTTTTTTACGGGGTTTCCCGACAAATCATAGCGCGTAATTAAAACAGGAATGGAAATGAAAAAGAGCACTCTGGCAGTAGTGGTGAGTATCATCGCATCAGCATCTGTTCACGCCGCCGAAGTTTACAATAAAAACGGTAATAAGCTTGATGTGTATGGAAAAGTTAAAGCCATGCACTATATGAGCGATTATGACAGCAAAGATGGCGATCAAAGCTATGTCCGTTTTGGCTTTAAAGGCGAAACGCAAATTAACGCTCAATTGACCGGCTACGGGCGCTGGGAAGCTGAGTTCGCCGGTAATAAAGCCGAAAGTGATTCGTCCCAGCAAAAAACCCGCCTGGCCTTTGCTGGCCTGAAATTAAAAAACATCGGTTCTTTTGACTATGGGCGTAACCTGGGCGCGCTGTACGATGTTGAGGCCTGGACGGATATGTTTCCCGAATTTGGCGGCGACTCTTCCGCCCAGACCGATAATTTTATGACTAAACGCGCCAGCGGCCTGGCGACTTACCGCAATACCGATTTCTTCGGCATCGTTGATGGACTGGATCTTACCTTACAGTATCAGGGGAAAAATGAAGATCGCGATGTGAAAAAGCAAAACGGCGACGGCTTCGGGACATCATTGAGCTATGATTTCGGCGGCAGCGATTTTGCCATCAGCGGCGCTTATACTCATTCCGATCGCACCAATGAGCAAAATCTGCAGCGCCGCGGTACCGGCGATAAAGCCGAAGCCTGGGCTACGGGTTTAAAATATGACGCTAATGATATTTATATTGCGACCTTCTATTCGGAAACCCGCAACATGACGCCAATTTCCGGCGGATTTGCCAATAAAACTCAAAACTTCGAAGCGGTTATCCAGTATCAGTTTGATTTTGGTCTGCGTCCATCATTAGGATATGTGCTGTCAAAAGGCAAAGATATTGAGGGCGTCGGCAGTGAGGATTTGGTGAATTATATTGACGTTGGCGCAACCTATTACTTCAACAAAAATATGTCCGCATTTGTAGATTACAAAATCAACCAGCTTGATAGCGATAACACGTTAGGCATTAATGACGATGATATCGTTGCGATAGGGTTGACCTACCAGTTCTGATAAGTCGTATTGTGCCGGATGGCGGCATAAACACCTTATCAGGCCTACGGATAATATGTAGGCCTGATAAGCGCAGCGCCATCAGGCATGGCAGCAGGGTTATGCCGACAGTTTTACCGGCTCGTCGTTGAAATCGTCAGACGGCTCCAGCGCCAGCTCCATAGAAATCAACAGGTCGCGTAGCTTTTCATGAAACTCGCGTAGCGTGTATTCCAGTCGTTCCACCACTTCGGTTTCGTTAATCGGCACTGCGGTCCAGTTGCCCTCTTTATCAAATAAACCAAACTGATAACGATAGGTGAAACGTTTCTCTTGTGCTTCCAGCTCCATCCACCAGCCCCAAAATTCACGCTTCTCAGGCGCCGGCTTCACGTTGACGCAAACTGCCAGGCAATCGAAAAAAAAACGATTGTCTTCGCACTGCCCTTCCCGGATATAGGGGCCAAGTGCGGTAAATTTCTTGATCAATCTACTTTTCGGGTGTCCACTCGGTAACGTCATTGCGATCTCCTTTAATGAAGCAACTGTTTTACCAAATCAATAGAATTTAGCAATCTATTAACACAATCTATGATGAATCCAGTCGGTGATTTCTTGCAGCGCCTTGTCAAAATTGCGGTACACCGGGTTAAAAGGGATCTCTATCAGCTTACCGTCTGAAGATGACGATGTGATTAAGCGAGACTCGTCTTCCGGGCTGAAAGGATCGTTTTTCCAGAAGCCGGAAAGCATTGGCGTAGGACAACGTCTGCCCAGTAGACCCTGTACTTTCAACGAATAGCGATTGAGCTCCACACGTAGCGCCTCATCCGAAGCATCATGCATACCCAGACGGCTGGCCAGCACATCAAGATACATCTCCGGCACCGTGCTCTGTCGTTGCGGATCGCTAAGTAGCGCATGGACCACCGGCCCCAGGCAAGCCACCGCTTTCAAACGCGGCGCTTCCAGATAGGCCAGACGCACCGCAACATTGGCACCAAAACGAAAACCAAACGCCGCGACACGGGTATGATCCACCCAAGGGACATTAGGAAGCGCTTTTAACACATGCTGGTGGATCAAGCTGGAATCCTGGGTTAATTTCCACTTTGATGAAAATCCAACCGAAGGCATATCAAGCGTTAACATTGCGATACCGCGCGGCGCCAAATAGCGTTCATACAGGGTGTAATAGTCGGTTTGCATGGCGTCCAGGCCGCCGCACATGAGCACCGTCGGAAACGGACCATCACCTTTCGGCATATGTAAAAATGCAGTTACCGGCGAACCGCCATGAACGGCAAATTCCATTTCACGCAACGAACCTGGCAACCGCTGTGCTGCCTCTTCATAGGCGCGATTCGCCAGCGCCTGCGCCTGCTCCGCCAGCTCATCGCCCTTCAAATGTGGGTAGGCGGCAATGTTATAGAGCGTTGAGGCATGAAGCCAGTAGCGTCCGCTGCGCATGGCGTCCTGTTCCTGACAGGCTTTCTGCTGCCAGTCCATCGCCTGCTTTGCCCACTCATAAATCCAGTTGCCGCCGCGGTAGCCAATGACCGTATCGTATAAATCATCATCCGTTCGCTCTGCGTCGCTCATCACAATGCGCGCCTGCACATCAAGGATTTCTCGTGGGTCAACGCCGCGCCAAATCCACATCAGGCGGTTTATCATACGATACCAGTGCTGGACGTTCTTACCGTCCAGCGCGGATTGCATGGGCGGCTGCGACCCACGATTGAACCGACGGACAAGGGTAGACGTTTCAGTATGTTTAAAGCGGGGTTTGAACAGGGTTTCGCTGAGGTTAGCCTGTGTCATGCGTGCAGCCTCCTTGGATACTCATTGAGGCTTATTGTAACCAATAAAACAGCGCCCGGCATTGCCGGGCGCTCTGAAAAACTGCTGATTAACGACCTGAAATCGGCGGTACGAATACCACGCCCATATCCCAGGGCTGTTCAATCCAGGTGTTCTGAGGAATATCAATAACATAATCATCAACCAACGGGCGGCCCGCCGGTTTAGCGAAAATCGTGACGAAATGCGCTTTAGGGTACATTTCGCGAATCGCGACGGCGGTACCGCCGGTATCGACCAGATCATCGATGACGATAAAGCCTTCGCCGTCGCCTTCTGCACGCTTCAGCACTTTCAATTCGCGCTGGTTATCGTGATCGTAGCTGGAGATGCATACGGTATCGACATGACGAATGCCCAATTCACGCGCCAGTAATGCGCCAGGTACAAGGCCACCACGACTTACGGCAATAATGCCTTTCCATTGTTCTGAAGGCATCAGGCGGCTTGCCAGTTTGCGCGCGTGAATTTGCAACATGTCCCAGGTGACGACGTATTTTTCGCTCATGTGAAGTGTCCCAGCCTGTTTATCTACGGCTTAAAAATTGAGGGTGAACCAGGTTGCGCGAGATTATAGAGACCTGACGCGCTAAAAACCAGTGTTTAGCGGTATCCGCGCCTCTTTTTGCATGCTTTATACTACCCGCAGGCGGAGAAAGTGGTATTCTCAATCGCATCTCGTAAGAGTAATCAATTCCGCTAACCCTGTGGCCTGTAAGAATGTTTTTCAGGGCACCGTCAAGGAGACTTATCGTGTCTGAACTGTCTCAGTTATCACCACAACCTTTGTGGGATATTTTTGCTAAAATCTGTTCTATTCCTCACCCGTCCTATCACGAAGAGCAACTCGCTGAACATATTGTGGGTTGGGCCAAAGAGAAAGGCCTTCACGTGGAGCGCGACCAGGTCGGTAATATTCTGATCCGTAAGCCCGCCACTGCAGGTATGGAAAATCGCAAACCGGTCGTTTTACAGGCGCATCTGGATATGGTGCCGCAAAAAAATAGCGACACCGTTCACGACTTCACTAAAGATCCTATCCAGCCTTATATTGATGGCGAATGGGTTAAAGCACGCGGTACTACCCTCGGCGCAGACAATGGTATCGGAATGGCTTCTGCTTTAGCGGTACTGGCTGACGATAATGTCGTACACGGCCCGCTGGAAGTGCTACTGACCATGACCGAAGAAGCCGGGATGGATGGCGCATTCGGCCTTCAATCCGGCTGGTTGCAGGCCGACATCCTGATCAACACCGACTCTGAAGAAGAAGGTGAGATCTATATGGGCTGCGCAGGCGGGATCGATTTTACCTCTAACCTGGCGTTGACCCGTGAAGCTGTACCCGCAGGATTTGCGTACTTTAAGCTAACCCTGAAAGGCCTCAAAGGCGGCCACTCCGGTGGTGAAATTCACCTCGGTCTTGGCAATGCCAACAAATTGCTGGCGCGTTTTCTTGCCGGGCACGCAGAAGAACTGGATCTGCGTCTGATCGATTTCAACGGCGGCACGCTGCGTAATGCGATTCCGCGCGAAGCGTTCGCGACCCTCGCCGTTGCCGCAGACAACGTAGAAGCACTGAAAACGTTAGTTAACGCTTACCAGGATATTCTGAAAAACGAACTGGCGGAAAAAGAGAAAAACCTGACGCTGCAACTCAATAATGTCGCTAGCGATAACGCCGCATTGACCGCGCTGTCACGCGATACCTTTGTTCGCCTGCTGAACGCAGCGCCGAATGGTGTGATCCGCAATTCAGACGTGGCGAAAGGCGTAGTGGAAACATCGCTGAACGTTGGCGTGGTCACAATGTCTGATACGAATGTTGAAATTCACTGCCTGATTCGCTCCCTGATCGACAGCGGTAAAGATTATGTGGTGAGTATGCTGGATTCGCTGGGCAAGCTGGCTGGCGCGAAAACCGAAGCGAAAGGCAGCTATCCTGGCTGGCAGCCCGATGCGAACTCGCCGGTCATGCACCTGGTGCGGGAAACCTATCAGCGTTTGTTCAACAAAACGCCGAACATCCAGATTATCCACGCCGGTCTGGAATGCGGTCTGTTTAAGAAACCTTATCCGGATATGGATATGGTCTCTATTGGGCCCACCATTACCGGACCTCACTCTCCGGATGAGCAG
The DNA here is from genome assembly GCF_008692785.1 of Salmonella enterica subsp. diarizonae. Taxonomy (GTDB): domain Bacteria; phylum Pseudomonadota; class Gammaproteobacteria; order Enterobacterales; family Enterobacteriaceae; genus Salmonella; species Salmonella diarizonae. The sequence goes on along the minus strand of NZ_VXJV01000005.1, from coordinate 17,898 downwards.
GTACATATCGAAAGCGTCGGTCACTACTGGACATTGCTGACCGAATTGCTGAAAGCGATTCCTGCGAAGTAATGATCTCCGCGCCACAGCAAGGGCGCGGACTTTTTAAGAATGAACCCGGCAGTAAACGCTCGCCGGGTTCAATAGCTTTATAATACGGCTCTGAAATCCATTCCTTTACATATACGGACAGGATGACCTCGCTCGCTTTGATGAAACATCGGCTGCCGATGGGATAGCCTCGCCCCACATACTTTCCGACGACGCGCATATAACCATACTGAAATTTAGATAGCGCAATCGCAATAATTATAAAAACTTAACGGCCTGATTTATAAACCCAACACTAACTGTCGTTCCAACTGTGGGTCGAGCAGCGTTACGTGTAACCCCACCAGCCGCACGCCGCGCTCGCCACGACGCTCGTCCCAGGTTTTACGAGCAGTGGTAATTAAGTCTTCTTTATTTAATTGCGGCCAGACATGTTCCTGAGTCGTTTGCTGAAAATCATTAAATTTTAATTTAACGCCCTGTCGCGCAATCAGTAAATCGGGTTTCACCATGGCCAGACGGCGCTCCAGTTCCGGATATAAACGTTCAATAATGGCCTCGCAGTCCGACCACTCATGAATATCCTCCGCCAGAGTACGCTCAACGCCTACCGATTTACGCAGCCTTTCACTGTTAACATCACGCTCATCAATACCCTGGCTACGCTCCCATAAAACCCGGCCAAATTTACCGAAGCGTTTAAGAAGCATCGCCAGATCGCACTGTTGGATATCCCCACAGGTTCTTAACCCCATATTTTCCAGTTTAGCGGCGGAAACTTTCCCCACACCTGGAATTTTGGCTAACGGCAACATTTTAAGAAAGTCGGGAACATCGGCTGGCGTAATAACATATTGCCCGTTCGGTTTATTGAGATCGGAGGCGATCTTCGCCAGAAATTTCACTGGCGCAACGCCGGCGGAAGCAGTGAGTTGCAGTTCATTAAAAATGGTCTGGCGAATCTCCCTGGCGATCAGAGTCGCCGATCCATAACAGTGCGGACTGTCAGTTACATCCAGCCAGGCTTCATCCAGCGAGAGCGGTTCAATCAGCGAAGTGTAGCGGGAAAATATGTCACGTACATGCCGCGAAGCCTCTTTATAGGCGTCAAAGCGACCAGGCAATAAGGTGAGATGGGGGCACAGTTTTAGCGCCATGGCGGTCGGCATCGCGCTGCGTACGCCAAACTGGCGCGCAGGATAGTTGGCGGTACTGATAACGCCTCGACGCTCACGACTCCCGCCAATGGCAATGGGGATATCGCGTAACGCCGGATTATCACGCATCTCAACCGCGGCAAAAAAACAGTCCATATCAACATGTATGATTTTGCGCATCGTTCGCCTCCCGAAACACTGTTTAAGTATACAGTGCATTCTATTGCACGCAAAGAGACATTCGCGTTAAAACAAGCGACGGATTCGAAGATATGACGACGAGAAGCTGCGGGAAAATTGTAAACGTATAAACGGGGACTTGCGAAAAACTGCTGTGGTGCTAATGTGAGCGCTCCAAATCCAGATTACTCCGATTTGGGGACTCTTTTGCCGTTCTGGCGTGTGTAACCGTTTTATCAAGGAACAAGCAGTATGCGTAAAATCGCATTTTTTCTTGCGATGCTTCTGATTCCGTGCGTCTCATTTGCCGGTTTGCTGAGCAGCAGCAGCCCCGTCACGCCGGTCAGTAAAGAGTATAAGCAGCAGTTAATGGGCTCACCGGTCTATATTCAGATTTTTAAAGAAGAGCGCACCCTTGATCTCTACGTCAAAATGGGTGAGCAATACCAGTTGCTTGATAGCTACAAAATTTGCAACTATTCCGGCGGGTTAGGCCCGAAACGCCGTCAGGGCGATTTTAAAAGTCCGGAAGGGTTTTACAGCGTTCAACGTAATCAACTCAAGCCAGACAGCCGTTTTTATAAGGCCATCAATATTGGTTTTCCAAATGCCTACGATCGCGCGCATGGCTATGATGGTAAATATCTGATGATTCACGGCGCCTGTGTTTCCGTCGGCTGCTATGCCATGACCGACAGCGGCATTGATGAGATTTTCCAGTTTGTCACCGCCGCGCTGGTTTTTGGTCAGCCGAGTGTGCAGGTGAGTATTTATCCGTTCCGGATGACCGACGCCAATATGCAGCGTCATAAATATTCTTATTACAAAGATTTCTGGGCGCAGCTAAAACCCGGCTACGATTATTTTGAACAGACGCATAAACCGCCAACTGTTTCCATCGTTGATGGACGTTACGTCGTGAGCAAACCGTTGAGTCACGAAGTCGTTCAGCCGCAACTGGCCTCAAACTATACGCTCTCCGAGGTAAAATAACGCCCATTCGCCTGGCATAATCTTTTGCCAGGTTTCATTCCCTGTCAGGGGCTGGGTAGCAATCACGGTAACCACGTCATTTGGCGTGGTTTGTGAACTGAAATCAATTTCCATATCCTGATCCACCAGCGTGGCGACGCCAAACGGCGCCCGGCGAGTGATCCAGTGCAAATGTGTTGAGCAAAACGCCATCACATATCGCCCATCTGACAGCAGCATGTTAAAAATGCCTTTTTCACGTAATACCGTCGCCAGCGTCGCAATATATTTAAATACCGCGGTCATGTTGCCCGGCGTGCGGGGATAACGCTGCGTTAATTTATGCAATAACCAGCAAAACGCTTTTTCGCTGTCGGTTTCCCCCACCGGACGGAAATTACCGGTTTCCAGCGTCTTATAACCGTTGAGCTGACCGTTATGGGCATAAGTCCAGTTGCGTCCCCATAATTCCCGGGTAAAAGGGTGTGTATTTTCCAGCGCTACTTCGCCGCGATTAGCCTGACGGATATGGGCAATAACCGAGCAGGATTTGATTGGGTAATTCTGTACCAGTTTCGCAATCGGCGAGTGGTAGCTCGGTTGCGGATCTTTGAACGTGCGACAGCCCTTTCCTTCGTAAAAGGTAATTCCCCAGCCGTCTTTATGCGGCCCGGTTCCGCCGCCGCGCTGCACCAGTCCGGTGAAGCTAAAGCAGATATCCGTTGGCACATTGGCGCTCATCCCAAGCAATTCGCACATTCATCACCTGCCTTAACATAATTCATTGCCGGATGACGCTGCGTTTATCCGGCCTACGCAAGTCCATCATAGGCCAAATAAGTCCTGCAAGGCCGCCATCCGGCAAAGCACAGAAAAAAGTCTGCTTATTTAACCATCTCTTTTTCAATCAGCTGAATCAAAATATGAATTACCTTGATGTGGATTTCCTGAATACGATCGGCATAACCGAAGTGCGGTACGCGAATTTCAATATCCGCTGTTCCCGCCATTTTGCCGCCGTCTTTACCGGTCAGGGTGATCACTTTCATGCCTTTTTCGCGGGCCGCGGCAATCGCTTTAATGACATTACCGGAATTCCCTGACGTCGAAATCCCTAACAGGACATCGCCTTCGCGCCCTACTGCCTCAACGTAACGAGAGAAAATATAGTCATAGCCAAAATCATTACTGACGCAGGAGATATGGCTAACATCAGAAATCGCAATTGCCGGGTAGCCCGGACGGTTTTCACGGTAACGACCTGTCAGCTCTTCAGCAAAGTGCATCGCATCGCAATGGGAGCCGCCGTTACCGCAGGAAAGTACCTTACCACCCGCTTTAAAACTGTCAGCCAACAGGACCGCCGCGCGCTGAATGGCGTGAATATTGGCGTCATCTTTTAAAAAATTAGCCAGCGTTTCCGCCGCTTCGTTCAGTTCGTTACGAATAAGATCCTGGTACATGAGGATATCCTTCAGCATGAATGTAAATGACAGTATGCAGTGTACCGGATAGCGGTACAGGCGAGAAGCATAAGCCGAATTAACGCCTCGCGCTTTTGATTTTTCGTGCCACCAAAAACGGCAACAATGTGAGCTTTGTTGTAATTATTTTGTAAACACATTGATAAAAGATTTTACATCCACTACAACCTAATCATCACAAGTGGTCAGACCTCCTACAAGCAAGGGAGCTTTTCGTTATGATGATTTTGAGTATTTTCGCGACTATTGTCCTGCTCGGCGCATTGTTCTATCACCGCGTGAGTTTATTTCTCAGCAGTCTGATTCTGCTCGCCTGGACCGCCGCACTTGGCGTCGCTGGCCTGTGGTCCATCTGGCTGCTGGTTCCTCTGGCCATTATTCTCGTGCCGTTTAACGTCACGCCGATGCGTAAGTCAATGATTTCCGCGCCGGTGTTCCGCGGCTTCCGTAAGGTCATGCCGCCGATGTCGCGCACTGAGAAAGAAGCGATTGATGCAGGTACAACCTGGTGGGAAGGCGATCTGTTCCAGGGCAAGCCTGACTGGAAAAAATTGCACAACTATCCGCAACCGCAACTCACTGCCGAAGAGCAGGCGTTTCTCGACGGTCCGGTAGAAGAAGCGTGCCGGATGGCGAACGATTTCCAGATTACCCATGAACTGGCGGATCTACCGCCGGAACTGTGGGCTTACCTGAAAGAGCATCGTTTCTTCGCGATGATCATTAAAAAAGAGTACGGCGGGCTGGAGTTCTCGGCTTATGCGCAGTCCCGCGTACTGCAAAAACTGTCCGGCGTCTCCGGGATTCTGGCTATCACCGTCGGCGTTCCAAACTCACTCGGCCCTGGCGAGTTGTTGCAGCACTATGGTACGGAAGAGCAGAAGAATCACTATCTGCCGCGACTGGCGCGCGGCCAGGAGATCCCCTGCTTTGCGCTGACCAGCCCGGAAGCAGGTTCTGATGCGGGCGCGATTCCAGATACCGGCATCGTCTGTATGGGCGAATGGCAGGGTCAGCAGGTGCTGGGTATGCGCCTTACCTGGAACAAACGTTATATTACGCTGGCGCCGATAGCCACCGTGTTGGGCCTGGCGTTTAAGCTTTCCGATCCGGATAAATTGTTAGGCGGAGAAGAAGAGCTGGGTATTACCTGCGCCCTGATTCCCACCTCAACGCCGGGGGTGGAAATCGGTCGTCGTCACTTCCCGCTTAACGTTCCGTTCCAGAATGGTCCAACCCGTGGTAACGATATTTTCGTGCCTATTGATTATATTATCGGCGGCCCCAAAATGGCCGGGCAGGGCTGGCGTATGCTGGTGGAATGTTTGTCGGTAGGACGCGGTATTACCCTGCCGTCCAACTCCACTGGTGGTGTGAAATCCGTCGCGCTGGCAACCGGCGCCTATGCTCACATTCGTCGTCAGTTCAAAATTTCTATCGGCAAGATGGAAGGTATTGAAGAACCGCTGGCGCGCATTGCAGGTAACGCTTATGTAATGGATGCCGCCGCATCGTTAATCACCTACGGCATTATGCTGGGTGAAAAACCGGCAGTACTGTCGGCTATCGTGAAGTATCACTGCACCCACCGCGGCCAGCAGTCCATTATCGACGCGATGGATATTACTGGCGGTAAAGGCATTATGCTGGGCGAGAGCAACTTCCTGGCGCGCGCTTACCAGGGCGCGCCTATCGCGATTACCGTGGAAGGCGCGAATATCCTGACCCGTAGCATGATGATCTTTGGTCAGGGCGCCATTCGCTGCCATCCTTATGTACTGGAAGAGATGGCCGCAGCGCAGAATAACGATGTGAATGCCTTTGATAAACTGCTGTTTAAACATATTGGTCATGTCGGCAGCAATACCGTTCGCAGCTTCTGGCTTGGCCTGACCCGCGGCTTAACGAGCCATACGCCAACCGGCGATGCCACGAAGCGTTATTACCAGCATCTGAACCGACTGAGCGCAAACCTGGCGCTGCTGTCCGACGTGTCAATGGCAGTACTGGGCGGCAGCCTGAAACGCCGCGAGCGTATCTCCGCGCGTCTGGGCGATGTACTGAGTCAGCTTTATCTGGCCTCAGCCGTACTGAAGCGTTACGACGACGAAGGTCGCCATGAAGCCGACCTGCCGCTGGTGCACTGGGGCGTACAGGATGCGCTGTATCGTGCTGAACAGGCGATGGACGATCTGCTGCAAAACTTCCCGAACCGCGTCGTGGCCGGATTGCTCACTGCGATGATCTTCCCGACTGGTCGTCATTATCTGGCGCCGTCTGATAAGTTGGATCACGCCGTTGCGAAGATCCTGCAGGTGCCGAACGCCACACGTTCACGTATTGGGCGCGGTCAGTATCTGACGCCAGCCGAACATAATCCGGTCGGTTTACTGGAAGAAGCGCTGCGTGATGTCATTGCCGCCGATCCGATTCACCAGCGCATCTGCAAAGAACTGGGTAAAAATCTGCCGTTTACTCGTCTGGATGAACTGGCGCGCAATGCGCTGGCGAAAGGGCTTATCGATAAAGATGAAGCCGCCATTCTGGCGAAAGCGGAAGAGAGCCGCCTGCGCAGTATCAACGTTGATGATTTTGAACCTGAAGCGCTGGCGACCAGGCCGGTAAAGCTGCCGGAGAAAGTGCGTAAAGTCGAAGCCGCATAATCGGTCTCGCGTCTTTCCTGCCCCGCTTTCGCGGGGCTTTTTCTTGCCGCTTTTTTATTATTGCTCATGCTACAGTGTAAAGACGCTGTTCAATGAGGAGCCCCGATCGTGTCTGGTTTGAAAATTACCCTGTTGCAACAACCTTTAGTCTGGATGGACGGCCCGGCGAACCTGCGTCATTTTGACAGACAACTGGAGCTCGTATCTGGCCGGGATGTGATTGTTCTGCCTGAAATGTTCACCACCGGCTTTGCGATGGAAGCCGCTAACAACTCGCTTTCGCAAGATAGCGTGATGGCGTGGATGCAGGCCAAAGCCCGACAAACTGATGCTCTGATTGCCAGCAGCGCGGCGCTACAAACTGAGCGCGGCGCCGTAAATCGCTTCTTACTTGTTGAGCCGGAAGGCAAGGTTCATTTCTATGATAAACGCCATCTGTTTCGTATGGCGGATGAACATCAATATTATACCGCAGGTGACAAACGCATCATCGTGCAGTGGCGCGGTTGGCGTATCCTGCCGCTGATCTGTTACGATCTGCGCTTTCCGGTATGGTCGCGCAACCGTAATGATTACGATCTGGCGCTGTATGTGGCGAACTGGCCCGCGCCGCGCTCGTTACACTGGCAAACATTACTGACGGCGCGCGCTATTGAAAATCAGGCTTATGTCGCAGGCTGTAACCGGGTTGGCACCGATGGCAACGGGTTTCATTATCGCGGCGATAGCCGGGTAATTAATCCCCAGGGCGACATTATCGCCACCGCCGATCCACACCATGCGACACGCATCGATGCCGATCTTTCTCTCGCCGCCTTGCAGGACTATCGCGAAAAATTTCCAGCCTGGCGCGATGCCGATCCATTCACATTGTAACCAGCCTGCCGCTCACCGCGGCGGGATTGTTGCACTCCGTAACTCTCCGTAAAACAAATTCGCGTGGCGCAATGTGGCAGGCAACGTATTCTGACTAAGATAATCGTTCGCCATTCGAGAGCGATAAAAACGGTTAATTATTCCCTTATCAGGATATCTCCATGAAAAACTTTGTACGCACAGCTTTACTGGCAGCGACTCTGGCGGGCGTTTCTTTTGGCGCTTTCGCCGCCGCTGTCCCCAATCCTCCCCTGCCCGCCCAGGATCCTATTGTCCAGCACCTGAAACTCACAAACGATCAGATTACCCGGATCAAAAAACTTCACCAACAACTGGAAACCGACGTCAGTCAGATTTCTATGAAGGGAATTAAAGACGGCGCGCTGATAGAGGTGATTAAATCCGGCAAATGGGATGATGCCGCCGTGAAACAGCAGCTTGCTGCCTTCAGTAACATAGAACAGCAGGCGCGCTATTATCGGGTCAAGTATTATTTTGATTTAAGCAAAGTCTTAACACCAGAGCAGCGCCAACAGGTACAACAAGATCTCGCCCAGGCGCTAGAGTAAATATTTTTGCCCGTTATTTATGGATAACGGGCTTTATCCAAAGTTAAATACACATTCATCTAAATCCTTTTCTTACAGTCAATAACTTGACCACCGAAGGCGGCGAAATTGAACTCAGCGGCAGCGGAGATATCACAGCAAACGTTACAAATAGCCATTTCGGGTCATCAGCCGCCCTACAATCTGACTCCTTATGGCTGAAATCTAATTACGGCAACGCGACTGCTGACGTTTCAAATGCGATTCTCACGGGCAAACTGGATGTTGATGCTGCTCTGAATGCAACCACGACCATCAATTATTCCGACATTGATCAGGGCGTACGGACGATGGCTGAGGGAGAAGACGCGTAGGATACTCTCGTGCTCAAGAACAGTACCATTACTGCTACAGATACCAGTCATTCCAGCGCTAGCGTGGTTTATGCCGACGCCGGCAGCGGCGGCGCAAGTTTCCGGGGCCGGTATGCAGGAAGGCGTAAGCTACCAATTACACAACGTAGAAGTGAAACCTTATGTTGAGCTGGCTTACGTTGGGCAATTTGGCGCGGAGACAGATTTCCATACCGACGATTATCGTTTTGCCGGTCAGAATCTTAACGGTGGTAACGCCGGACTGGGAATGGATATGAAGTTTTCAGAAAACTGGAGCGCAAATACCCGTATCAATACGGTATTTGGTCACGATGTTGACAACGAAGTAAATGCTTATATCGGCGCAAAATATCAGTTTTGAGCCCATCATTATGCGCCATCAATCTGAATTTTCAGATTGATGGCATTCAATAACATAAGCCTGAACGTCACAAGGTACACAGGTATTAATGTGATAACAAACCCAACGCCGACATTTTAAGCTATATCATTCAGACGCCCCTCAATCAGAAATAGCTTATCGCATTGTTATTTAAAATTTTCATCTCATTTTTTCACCAGACTCCAGAAAACCCGGTGTTGCAATAAGCAGCTTTTTTGGCTTCGTTTATGTAATCGTTATGCCATACCCTATACCGTGAAACTTGTCTTTTATCCCAATATTAAGGCAGGTTTTGAAATGAAAAACTTTTTCGCAGTCTGCATCGCTTCCCTTCTGGTAACCCATGTCGTTACTGCATCAGCAAAAGAAGGGGCCTATATCACCGGGAAAGCGGGGGCATCCGTAGTAAACCTCTATGGAATCAACTCAACCTTCAGCCAGGATGAGATAGTCAATGGTCATGCAACGTTACCTAACCGCACCAAAGGCGTTTTTGGCGGCGGAGTTGCTATCGGTTATGACTTTTATGACCCATTCCAGCTTCCAGTACGTTTAGAACTGGATACCACTTTCAGAGGTGAGACGGATGCTAAAGGCGGGCAGGATATTACTGCATTTGGTGAGCCAGTACACATAAATGTAAAAAATCAGGTCAGAATGACCACTTACATGGTTAATGGCTATTATGATTTTCATAATAGTACAGCATTTACACCCTATATCAGCGCAGGCGTTGGCCTCGCTCGCGTGAAGCTAAAAAATAACACCATTCCTGTTGGCTATGACATTAATGAAACCCTCTCTGCTTCAAAAAATAACTTTGCCTGGGGCGCGGGTATCGGTGCAAAATATGCTGTAACAGATAATATTGCCATTGATGCCAGCTATAAATACATTAATGCAGGCAAAGTAAGCATTTCAAAAAACAACTATGCTGGTGATGAACACACCTCTTATTACGCAGACACAAAAGCTGCATCCAATGACTTCATGATTGGCATCACTTACGCATTTTAAACAACATCAGTAAAATGGCAGGAGATATTGATTCCCAAAGGCGCAATGGCGGACACCAGTAATTAATCACCTTGCGCCTTCAGAAAACCGCTGAATACAGGAAAAGTGCCCTACAAGATAATGGCATGAAGAGTAAGTTTAGACACTGGCAACGAAAAAACCTGCTTTTTAGAGGATTACTCCGATAAAAGATGTTCCTCCCGTAATAATCAAAGCCACATTCCCTGAGGCGCCTCATTATTTATTCAATAAAATATAAAAACACTCACCCTGTATTATATAAATAAAGTTAACCAAGACTTTATAGATTATGAATACGCTGAAAAATGGCGGTTATGACATTGACACGAAGAAGATCTCTGGGAGACAGGCAACCGACTGTTTTCTGTAGAAAACTATAAACAAGCGAACCAATTTCCTCTAAGGGGGACACACTTATTGTCTTTTCTTCCCTGGTGTGGGATGAAATCATAAGACGAAAAAAAACCACAAGTCGTTTAACTTGTGGCTTCTTCACTCATTAATGATACGCATAGCGTTTAAATAATGAGTTGGCGGAACGGACGGGACTCGAACCCGCGACCCCCTGCGTGACAGGCAGGTATTCTAACCAACTGAACTACCGCTCCGTATTGTGTTCCCGCTGGGAATGAGGCGAATATTACGGTTTGCTGTGTCGCCCGTCAACGCTTTTTGTCACCTTTTGAATCAGTTGCTGCAAAAATCGCCCGAAGGATGATTTTTACCGCGTAAAAAGGGCTGAATTATGCCCGCCAAAGGCAACTTCCGCCCTTTTTCTGCACCAGATCAAGCCGCGATTCATGCGCAGCCAACTCTTCATCAGAGGCAAAAACGACCCGTAACCGGCTGGCCTGACGAACGATTCGCTGAATTGTCGCTTCACCTTGCTGACGTTGCGTCTCTCCTTCCATCGCAAACGTCATGGACGTCTGTCCGCCCGTCATCGCCAGATACACTTCGGCAAGAATCTGAGCATCGAGCAATGCCCCGTGCAAAGTACGTTTGCTGTTATCTATCTCATAACGCGAACACAGCGCATCAAGGCTGTTACGCTTGCCGGGGAACATTTTCCGCGCCAACGCCAGGCTGTCGGTAACTTTGCAGAAGGTATTAGTTTTAGGAATATCGCGTTTAAGCAGACCAAACTCATAATCCATAAAGCCGATATCGAACGATGCGTTATGGATGACCAGCTCCGCGCCGCGGATATAATCAAGAAACTCATCGACCACATCAGCAAAAACCGGTTTATCCAGCAGAAACTCATCGGCAATACCGTGTACGCCAAAAGCTTCCGGATCGACAAGGCGATCCGGCTTCAGGTAAACATGAAAATTGTTGCCGGTCAGACGACGGTTTATCACCTCAACCGCACCGATCTCAATAATCTTGTGACCTTCATAGTGCGCGCCTATCTGGTTCATACCGGTGGTTTCGGTATCGAGAACAATCTGTCGTGTAATTGCAGTGCTCATATCGGTCATTTATGTCAGACTTGCGTTTTGTTATCGATTTCAATTACAGGAAGTCTACCAGAGATGCTTAAACAGGTAGAAATTTTCACCGATGGCTCTTGCCTGGGGAATCCAGGGCCTGGTGGTTATGGCGCTATCTTACGCTATCGCGGCCATGAAAAAACGTTTAGTGAAGGTTACACCCTGACCACCAATAATCGTATGGAACTGATGGCGGCGATCATCGCGCTTGAAGCCTTAAAAGAACATTGCGAAGTTATATTGAGCACCGACAGCCAGTATGTGCGGCAGGGAATTACCCAATGGATTCATAACTGGAAGAAACGCGGCTGGAAAACAGCGGAAAAGAAACCCGTAAAAAATGTCGATCTCTGGAAACGTCTCGATGCTGCGTTAGGCCAGCATCAGATCAAATGGGTATGGGTCAAAGGCCATGCAGGCCATCCGGAAAACGAACGTTGCGATGAACTGGCGCGCGCTGCGGCAATGAATCCCACGCAGGAAGATAGTGGCTACCAGGCAGAAGCCTAGCCATCCGGTTTGCGATATTGCCGCGTGGCACCAACGGTCTGGCGAATGGGGGCTTTACTTTTATTATGTCGTAGAGGATTGAGCGTAAGCGGGATGGTCCGCTTACGGGCCACAATAAGCTGTAAACAGCCCAGAGCCGGGATATGCGTATTTAAAAGCCGCCCCCCCTGCTTTTTCCAGGGTAAGACATGAAAACGGCTATAGTGCAACACTTCGAAATTGAGTAAAGACAGCCAGTCCAGTTGCCGCATAAGGGTAAACATCCGACTATTATAGGGCGGTGATTTACGTAAAACGGGTACCAGTTTGCGCAATCCCATCAAACTGAGCGGGTTAAATCCACTGATGACCAGCCAACCGTCGTCAATCAATACGCGGTCGGCTTCCCGCAGTAAACGGTGCGGGTCGGCACACCACGGCAAAGTATGCGCCAGCAGACAAACATCGACGGATTTATCCGCAAAAGGAAGATGTAGCGGATCGGCCAGAACCTGCATCGGCGACCCCTGCGATGAAACATTCACCTGATGGGAGACCGCGCACGCTTCGGAATTGATTTCTGCGCTTAAATTACCGATTTTAAGCAAATGGAAACCATACATTTTTGCAAGCCACGGACTTAGCTGCTGTTCCAGCGCCTCACGGTAGTAATTGCCCCAGGGCAAATCCCCCCAACATCCGGGCGCAACGACAGTTTGAGAGAGCCTTGCCGGTTTCATCACAACCTTCCACTAATTATTTGAGAGGTAATATATGAATCTTAACAGTATTCCCGCATTTCAGGACAATTACATCTGGGTGCTGACCAATGATGAAGATCGCTGTGTGATTGTTGATCCCGGCGAAGCTGCGCCGGTCTTAAAGGCCATCGCTGAACATAAGTGGATTCCGGAGGCGATTTTCCTGACGCATCACCATCACGACCATGTTGGCGGAGTAAAAGAGCTGTTGCAACATTTCCCGCAAATGACAGTTTATGGACCGGCGGAAACGCAAGACAAGGGAGCAACCCATCTTGTTGGCGATGGCGATATTATCCTCGTTTTAGGACATAAATTTAGTATATTTGCCACGCCGGGTCACACGTCAGGACACATCTGTTACTTTAGCCATCCTTACCTATTCTGTGGCGACACGCTGTTCTCCGGCGGCTGCGGCCGACTGTTTGAAGGCACGCCATCACAGATGTATCAATCACTTATGAAAATAAATTCCCTACCTGACGACACACTCATTTGTAGCGCTCACGAATATACTTTAGCTAATATTAAGTTCGCATTGAGCATACTTCCGCACGATTCGTTCATAAATGAATATTATCGTAAAGTTAATGAGTTACGTGTAAAAAAACAAATGACATTACCCGTTATTCTTAAAAATGAGCGTAAGATTAATCTTTTTTTAAGAATTGAAGATATTGATTTAATTAATGAAATTAACAAAGAAACAATATTGCAACAACCAGAAGCGCGTTTTGCATGGTTAAGGTCAAAGAAAGACACGTTCTGATAATTCTTACTTGTCATTCGCTAACTTCGCCGTTATGATCGGTCGTCTTTTAAGCAACTATTGACACACACATGAAGGCAAAAGCGATATTACTCGCCTCTGTCCTGCTTGTGGGGTGCCAGGCGTCTCAGAACACTGGCAACGTCCAACAGCACGCACAGAGCCTTTCTGCAGCTGGTCAAGGGGAAGCAGGAAAGTTTACGAGTCAGGCACGATGGATGGACGACGGAACGTCTATCGCGCCAGATCAAGACTTGTGGGCTTTCATTGGCGACGAGCTAAAGATGGGAATTCCGGAAAACAGCCGGATTCGCGAACAAAAACAGAAGTATTTACGCAATAAGAGCTATCTCCACGATGTAACTTTACGGGCAGAGCCGTATATGTACTGGATAGCGGGGCAGGTTAAGAAACGTAACATGCCTATGGAGCTGGTACTACTACCCATAGTGGAGAGCGCTTTTGATCCTCACGCAACGTCTGGCGCCAATGCCGCAGGCATCTGGCAGATCATACCGAGCACAGGGCGCAATTATGGTTTAAAGCAGACCCGTAATTATGACGCGCGTCGCGATGTTGTAGCCTCTACGACCGCCGCGCTAGACATGATGCAGCGTCTGAACAAAATGTTTGACGGCGACTGGCTGTTAACCGTTGCAGCGTATAACAGCGGCGAAGGCCGTGTTATGAGGGCAATTAAAGCAAACAAAGCGCGTGGAAAACCGACGGATTTCTGGTCGCTTTCTTTGCCCAGGGAAACAAAAGTCTACGTACCTAAAATGCTGGCATTGAGTGAGATTCTCAAAAACAGCAAACGCTACGGCGTACGTCTGCCAACAACAGATGAAAGCCGGGCGTTGGCGCGAGTTCGTTTAAACAGTCCAGTTGAAATGGCCCAGGTTGCGGATATGGCGGGCATGTCTATCAGCAAGCTGAAGACATTTAATGCCGGTGTAAAAGGGTCTACCTTAGGTGTAAGCGGTCCGCGATATGTTATGGTGCCCAAAAAGCATGCCGAGCAGTTGCGTGAGTCGCTGGCTTCCGGTGAGATTGACGCCGTTCAGTCTCGACTGATCGCCGACAATACGCCGTTGAATAGCCGTAGCTATAAGGTGCGCTCTGGCGATACGCTTTCCGGTATTGCTTCGCGTCTTGGCGTAAGCACGAAAGACTTGCAGCAGTGGAATAATCTGCGTGGTTCCCGCCTGAAAATCGGGCAAAGCCTGACTGTGGGCGCTGGCAGCAGCGCACAACGACTGGCAAACAATAGCGATAGCATTACCTATCGTGTCCGTAAAGGCGATTCGCTTTCCAGTATCGCCAGACGTCACGGGGTGAATATCAAAGATGTGATGCGTTGGAACCATGATACGGATAATCTACAGCCGGGCGATCAGCTTACGTTGTTTGTGAAGGACAATAGCACGCCAGACTCCTGATATTGTCCTACGAAAAAGCCAAAAGGCGCCGCTTCCCCCGGCGCCTTTTATAATTGTTATACCGCCTTATACGCTTCCAGCATGATAGTATCACTGCTAAACGAGCCGTCATCCTGCAACTCAAAATAACGCTTCACCTCTGCCGATGCGCTCGCCTGATACAATCGAATCGCCTCAACCAGTGCCGCTGGTGTACGCATCCGCGTTACCCATGAGCGAAACTCCAGCGATAAACGATCGGTTACCACGGTATTCGTTACCAGCATCGCTTTATTGATCATCGCCAGCCATTCACCACTGGAATAGTTACGGACATGCGATGTGTCGCGTAACGCCTCCACCGTTTGCAGCCAGATATCGCGTACAGGATGTCCTGGCGACATGACATCCATGATAATCAGCACACCGCCGGGTTTTAATACTCGATTAACCTCACGCAATGCCTGACCAACGTCGTGCCAGTGATGCGCGGAATAGCGGCTAATCACCACCTCAAATGACGAATCTTCAAAGGGCAGTTTTTCTGCATAACCTTGCCGGAGAGTAATATTACTTAAATGTCTTTCTTCCGCCGCTCCGGCGACGACCTCAAGCATGCTGGCTGACAAATCGTATGCCACGACCGAGTTGACATATTGCGCGGCGACAAAACTGGCGTGTCCAGCCCCACATCCCATATCCAGTACACTCGCCAGGGAAAAGCCAGACAACCTTTGTGCCAGCCGCGCTAAGTCACGCCCCTCTGCGTGAACGGTGCTATGTAAATAAGCGTTCGCCTGTGAACCAAACTGCTTTTCAACATTGTCATGGTGGGAGTGCGTTGTCATGGTATTGCCCTTCTGTTATGGGAAAAGTAGAGGGCAGCACCCGTTGAGGTCTGCCCCACGGCAGACCTGACTCACCTTTATTGCTCAGGTTTGCCGGGACTGAATTCAACGAGTAGCGGATTGTGATCGGAAGCGCGCGTCACCAGTACGGAGGCTTCACTCACGTTTAAACCACGATAAAAAACAAAATCCAGCGGTCGTCCAAACGCACGACGGCGCTGATCGTCAGTAAAACGCACCTGGCGCAGTGACATCTCACGCGCAAAGCGGTACAACGCATTCATACGTGGGCGACTCCAGGCATTAAAATCACCCGCCATAATGACAGGGCCGCTATGATGCGCAATCTGGTCGCCGATCGGAAGTAACTGCTTACTGTACACGTCAACGCCCAGACTAAAATTTACCGCATGAACATTTACTACCATTAATAAACGGGTATCCGGCAATGGATATACCGTCACCAGAGCTGATTTCGCCAAACGTAAAATCGGTTCTCTTTCCCGTAAAGGGCAGCAGTAAACTGGATGGGCGGCAGAAAGCGTCATGACGCCAGACGGATGCTGAGGTAATACAAAAGCGGGAACCTGGTCGGCAGCAAGATAGTTAGCGGTGGCAAACTGTACCAGTTCAGGCGTCGTCTGCGCCTCCTGCAACAGGACCAGATGCGCATCTTTGCCGTAGTTCTTCAGCACCGATAACCATTCGGCCCGCTGTTGCTTGAATATATTCCACACGAGGATACGGATTCGATCTTCACTGCTTAGCGGTTCCCCGGCGGGCAATGCCTGGCCAATGCTCGCAAACGACCCTGGTGGTAAAATCCGTTCGGCGGGCTGTCCGGCAACATAGCGCATCGCATAGGTGTTTTTTCGCACTTTTGACTTTCAAACCTCTATAACGTCAACCAATCCGGAAACGGAATGGTTATTCTGTTATAGGGATTTTAGCGCAGACTTTCAATGTACAATTGCCTATTGTTAAGTTTGCAAGCACTTACATCATCATTTATCTGCCAAAACCATCAACGCTACGTCTGACAGCAATCGGATGACATGTTGCGCCAACGAATGTTTTAATAACAAAATTCAACGTAAAGCCAAACTACAGGTACAAATTTGAAAGCGACATCAGAAGAACTTGCCATTTTCGTAGCCGTAGTTGAAAGCAGGAGTTTTAGTCGCGCCGCAGAACGGCTGGGACAGGCCAATTCCGCAATTAGCCGTTCAGTAAAAAAACTGGAAATGAAGCTGGGCGTCAATCTGATTAACCGAACGACAAGGCAGCTTAGTCTTACAGAAGAAGGCGAACGCTATTTTCGCCGCGTACAGATAATATTGCAGGAAATGGCCGCTGCTGAAACGGAAATAATGGAAACCCGCAATACGCCTCGCGGTTTACTGCGTATTGATGCCGCCACGCCAGTTATCCTGCATTTTCTGATGCCGTTGATAAAACCTTTCCGTGAGCGCTATCCGGAGGTCACGCTGTCGCTGGCCTCCTCAGAAACATTTATTAATCTTATAGAACGAAAGGTCGATGTCGCGATACGTGCTGGTACTCTGACCGATTCCAGCTTACGTGCTCGTCCTTTATTTACCAGCTACCGAAAAATAATTGCGTCTCCTGATTACATCGCTCGCTACGGCACCCCCACAAACGTCGAAGAACTGAAGCAACATGTATGCCTGGGATTCACCGAACCGCTTTCGCTCAATACCTGGCCAGTTGCTTGCTGCGATGGGCAGTTGTATGAAATTCATAGCGGGATTTCCTCTAACAGCGGGGAGACGTTGAAGCAGCTTTGCCTTAGTGGGAATGGTATCGCCTGCCTGTCAGACTACATGATCGATAAAGAGATCGCACAAGGCATGTTGGTAGAGTTGATGGCAGATAAACGGTTACCGGTAGAAATGCCCTTCAGTGCCGTTTACTACAGCGATCGTGCCGTCAGTACCCGGATACGGGCCTTTATTGATTTCCTCAGCGAGCATGTAAAAGCAGCATCAGAAAATACGGCCAAAGGGAGCTAAAATGCGGAAGACTATTGCCAGAAGAGCAACGATAAACAATAGACAAGAAAAAAGCCCTGAACATATGCTCAGGGCTCTTAATAAGTGGCGGAACGGACGGGACTCGAACCCGCGACCCCCTGCGTGACAGGCAGGTATTCTAACCAACTGAACTACCGCTCCACCGAATTCTTTTACTTTACTACCACCGGCTGTCACCCCGGATTACTGCAATTTGATGCCTGGCAGTTCCCTACTCTCGCATGGGGAGACCCCACACTACCATCGGCGCTACGGCGTTTCACTTCTGAGTTCGGCATGGGGTCAGGTGGGACCACCGCGCTACGGCCGCCAGGCAA
>NZ_VXJV01000004.1 GCF_008692785.1 Salmonella enterica subsp. diarizonae | reverse complement strand
CGCGGCCTTTTTCAGAATATCCCGCTCTTCCTCAGTGCGTTTAAGCTGTGCTTTCAGCCTGAGAATTTCTGTTCTGGCATCCAGTAAATCCTGTGCCTGCTGTCCACTGTTGTCAGGCTTAACAGCACGGAGCCATTTATATAGGCTGTGCGCCGACACGCCGAGCCGTTCAGATACTTCAGCAATAGAATAGCCCCGCTCGGTGATCTGGCGGACAGCCTCTTCCTTAAATTCAGGGGTAAAACGTGGTGTGCCCATAGACTCCTCCTATGCTCAAACTATAGGGCAGATTTGTCTACGGGCTCGGGGGCACTCCAATGAGTGAAAACACGGTAAACAAGGCTTTAAGGTCTATGGGCTACGACACTACTGTTGAAGTATGTGGACATGGTTTTCGTGCGATGGCATGTAGTGCGTTGATCGAATCGGGAAAATGGTCAAGGGATGCTGTTGAACGGCAGATGAGCCACCAAGAGCGAAACTCCGTTCGTGCTGCCTACATTCATAAAGCAGAACACCTTGATGAAAGAAAGCTTATGTTGCAGTGGTGGGCCGATTACCTTGACCTCCTTAGAATACGACAAGTTTCACCATTTGATTTCAGAGGTAAATAGCTTGTGCAAAATCCCTGCTGTCCTGTGTGTTTTTTGTGTGCCGGGACAGAGGGATATTCATTTTCCCATCATAACCGTATGATACGATATGATTAAATCTCATTTGTGGATAATGAGATGCAAAACTGGAAAACGGAGCATACAAAAGAAATCAAAGCTTGGCTTAACATAGATAACTATCGCAAGTTTGAAGATCTCTCATTGATACGCTTCTATCACGAGTTATGGGCCAGGAACCTGTTTTTTAAGGAGTATCGGCAAGAGTTTGAGAGCAGGACTCTTATGGGTTACTTCTCAAAGATTTTCAGCGGCAACCCTTTTTTAATCGAAGAAGGGCAACTGGTATACATGACTCCTGCTAACAAACTTTTCCAGCCACCCCATTTTTTTCTAACAACCCTTGATCGCCTTGCTGAAACAAGCATTATTGCAATGCAACGTGGCGGTTTTCTTTGGCACGAAGGTGACAATTATTCTATAAACAGAGATCTGCGTGAAGAATCACTTTCAGATATCATGCCCGATCAATTTGACCGGACAGTAATGTTAGAGATCGATTTGGCAAGTGTGTAAATAGACCCGTTTTAGTTCCATGCATTTTTTGAGATCCCGGCCAGATAATGGTGTTGTCGGTATTCCTCCGGCGTCATATTGTTCAGCGATTCATGCGGGCGTTCACAGTTATATTCTGATAACCATTTCTCTGTGATTTCCCGCACTTCATTCAGTGTTCTGAACAGATAAAAATCGAGTATTTCTGTACGGTATGTCCGGTTAAAACGCTCAATGAAAGCGTTCTGCGTTGGCTTACCCGGCCGGATAAACTCCACTTTTACTGCATGTTTCTCTGCCCATTCAGCCAGTGCCAGCGAGATAAATTTCGGTCCATTATCCATGCGAAGCATGGCCGGATAGCCGCGGTTTGCCGCGTTCCTGTCGAGCACCCGGACCACTCGTGGGGCTGGCAGATTCAGATCGATTTCAATCGACAACGCCTCACGGTTAAAGTCATCAACAACATTGAACGTGCGAAAACGACGGCCACAGACCAAAGCATCATTCATAAAATCGACAGACCAGCTCTGGTTCAGCACTTCCGGTGTGGCCAGTGGCGAGGGATTATGTACCGGCAGCCGTTGTTTACCCTTACGGCGAAAATTCAGCTTCAGCAGACAGTAAATACGGTGGATCCTTTTGTGATTCCACTGGTATCCCTGCCGCCGCAGAACCTGGAAAAGCTTCGGAAAACCGTATCGCGGGTATCGTTCAGCCGCTGCCTGCAATGCGGCAATAACGGGTTCGTCACGCGTAGAATCCGGGCGGTAATGGTAAACCGTTCTGCTCAGGTTCAGACTCCGGCAGGCCTGACGGATACTGAGTCCGAATGTCGTTATCAGATGAGTGACCAGCTCACGCTTAGAGGCTGGTTTTAAAGCTTTTTTTCGATAACGTCTTTCAGCGCCCGACATTCCAGGCTGAGGTCGGCAAACATCTGTTGGAGACGTCTGTTCTCGTCCTCAGGCTCTTTTATCTTTTTAATATCAGAGGCCTCCATTCCGCCATATTTAGACTTCCAGTTGTAATAGGTGGCTTCAGAGATACCGACCTCCCGGCAGACATCTTTAACCATTCGTCCGGCTTCGACCGACTTAATCACGGCGATGATCTGATGCTCAGTAAAACGGGCTTTACGCATAGCGAGCTCCTTTATTGGCAGATTGATTATGCCGGAGGATCTCTAAATGTGAATGGCACGATTATGCGGGATACTTACAGTAGAACCTCGTTTTGTGTTTAGTAATTGAAGTTCCGCGTTATTAAGTCGGACACTGACACAGTGTGTTCGCAATGATCGTGGGATAATATTGGCTTGATTCATAAAAATTCCTTTTATTAGATTGATTACTCATTCCATGTGTAATAACTTATTTATAATAAGTTATAAATAAAAGTCAATGAAATGTGATACTGAAATCGATTATAAGGAGAACGAATGTATTTAATGATGCCTTTGCATATGCACATAGACTATGGTTTTGGTGCAACAGCAGAACAGTTTAAAGAATCAGCAGATATATTATCGGCTTCTGAATCCGTTAAAGATTTAGGTATGCCAGTCAATTATCTTAGACGACATGCAATCGAACTTTATCTAAAATCTTTAATTTATGTTTTGCACCGAAAATTTAAAATCCCATTCAGTAGTGGCGGCACTCTTGAAAAACCAAAGATTAAAGTGTTGGGAAAGGATTATGAATTAGAAAACATGCATGACATCAGATTATTAACCATGTATTTAATGGATCAGCACAATAAGTTAATACCTTGTTTTTTTCACTTAGGAATAGGTGTAATTGAAAAGGATATTTTACATAAGATCAATAAGATAAATTCCATAGATTCTAAGAGTACTTTTTTTCGTTATCCTAAAACGGGAGATCACATACAGGATATGAGAAAGTCATCTGTAAGGCAAAAAAGTACGGAAGATATTATAAACTCGATGAACAAAAAAGAAGGGAAGTATGTGAAGGCTTTGCTATTAGTTGATGACGAGGATAACATAGTTGACTCATTTGACATTGATGTAGATGTATTTCCAGATTTAAATAAAAATCTTATATATCTATGTGATTATTTTCATGATCTTCATGCGGCATACAGATGGGGTATATGTGATGGCAGGTGACTATATTTCCATAGATAAATTTGCATGAAAAATATTTCCTTTTCAATCATAGAGCAGAAAAGCAAGGCAACTCAGAGAAGCGGAGCTTCGGAGAGTTAGCCCTTGCTTATAATCTTTCCTAAAATTTTGCTCGTCCATCTGTGCCCTTAGGTATTAAGGGAGCATTGACATCTATCTCGTCATGTTCTACTTCTATGACTGATAAGTAGCCATTGGCTATATTAAAATTTCTCCAAACATTAAAATAAGGTGATAGTTCCTGATAATTTCCTATCCGATCAGTCAGAAAAGGATACATTTCACGAGAAGGTAAAATTAATGTTCCACCGAGTAGTGAACCATTTAATATTCCTAAACAAATTTTATTTAATGCTCTGTGTGATGAAGATATGTTTCCAGTCTCCCATTCCACAGCAAAATAAAGATGATCTGTAATGGGATATACAGCATCAATCGGACCAGCATTACTTTCAGAGGAAATCTTTAGTCTTTGCTCTAAAAACCAACCCTTGCTATACAAGTGAGCCATACATTCTTGTTTTATAGGTTTTACTCCATTTCCTTTGTATGTAGGGTTAATTGAGAAACGATCATTACCTTGAGGCCATACAGCTTTTTCAATAGCATTATTTATATCATTTTTTAGATGTATAATGGCCGATGAATTTGTAAAGTTATCATTCGCAATTAAGACTGTTTCTCTTTTTATTCTCATTAATAAGTCCTTGTTCAGTGCTAAATTTTCAATAGGTCTTATTTTGTTGTAAGTAGTGAATTTACTTGAATGGTGCCTTTAGAAATTCTAATCCATCTTTTTTAGTGAATATTTCAAAATTAGTTTCAAGATCTCTTCGATATGTATTCTCTAATTCGTAAAGTTCACCATTTGCCTCTAAAAATGGGGCTGTTTGTGAAAATTCATCAGGTGCAAAACCAATGCAAATTAGTGGTAAGGATATTTGAGATATGTAGGCTCTATTTTTTAGTTCTTGAAATGAACCATTTCTATTTGATACGGGCCAAATTCTAGTGGCTGAGTTTCTCTTATCAATACTTGTAATGAAGCAACCTCCGTCAATATGACCATCGTGGAAGAGATTGTTCAGTTTGTTGATGGCTCTAAAAGAACTAGCAACATTTCCTGTTTCAAATTCGATACCAATTTTATAATGATAATTTACCTTCTCAATATCGAATAAATGTTCTATGTCATTAAGTTCTGGTATGCTGAAACATAATCTATCTACATACATCCCATAAAACATAGGAAATAATGTGTATATTACATTATTGGGGAGTTTTTTGGACTCTATATATTTAAATGCTACTTCCAGTATTTTATTTTTATCTTTTATTCTATACGCAAATCCATTATATTCGACTTTTATTAGCCCATCTATCCTTTGTTGATTTAAACTATTTTCACCCAAACAATTAGGCAGTAAGCTTAAATTATGTTGAAATTTACTGGAAATAAATGATGCAGAGTTCATTACACAAGGTGTTATTCGATTGTTGCTTTGCTTTCGCATGAATGAACTATCATTGATAATGAATTTATCATTAATGGTTTTTATTTCATTTAGAGAGTGAATCACATTTCTCTTTATAACTTCTGATATAGTGTCGGGTAAAAAACCATCATCTAATTCAATTTCAGTTATCATTATCTACCTCTATATCTTTAAGAAACTCTGCTATATCCATATTTAGAACTGATAAGATCTGAAGCAATTGATAGAGGGCTATGTGTTGTTTACCATTCTCTATCCGTGATAAGGTTGCTCTATCAATACCAGTAGCATTTTGGATATCGTTTTGACTGAATCCCTTCTGTACTCTTGCTACAAGCAATCTGCTGCCAATCATAGTTGCGAAACATTTTCTTTTTATTTTCATCAACATATCAGCCCTGTAAATGATTTTAGGTAAGATGGTAACAGGCTATGGTTAGTTAGGGAGTGACAGATTCTCACGACTATGAGATGCTATGTTTAAGTGAATGCTATACTAGAGTGGTTATTTTAAATGAGTTATTCGGATCAGTTTTTTAAAGCTTTAGGAGTAGTCGATGTTTCGGCTAAGTCTTATAATGAAATTAGTAAACTTACAAAAATACCGACTGACAGACTTAAATATTATAATCAAAGAAATATTATGCCCAGCGGGAAGGATCTGAGCATCCTTTGCGAAGAATTTAATATATCACCTGTGTATTTCCAATTGATGATGGGGCATATGGATATGCATACATTGGAACTTATCCAAGAAAATGCTTCTTTCATATATGAGAAAATACTATCGCCAAATATAACCGTTACTGGTGAAAGTTCCTTTGAAAAAGATTTTGAACTGGTATTGCAGACTAAAAATGGTGAACTTTATAATGGGGATTGCTTAAAGGTTTCGAAAAATATTGATGCTGATTCTGTGGACATGATTTTTGCAGATCCTCCATTTAATTTAGATAAACTTTATCCGTCAAAAATGAATGATAATTTAAAGGAAGAAGAATATATTAAATGGACTCATGACTGGTTAAATGAATGTATTCGCATTCTAAAACCCGGTGGTTCATTATTCCTATGGAATCTACCTGTGTGGAACAGTAAGATAGCTAATTTTTTACATGGCAGGCTTAATTTTAAACACTGGATAGCGGTCGATATGAAAAATAATATGCCTATCCAGGGTAGGTTATATCCCTCCCATTATTCTCTTCTTTATTTTATCAAAGGTGAAAAGGCTAATGTTTTTGAGCCTGACAGATTAGCTGCACAGACTTGCCCAAAATGTTTTGGTGATCTAAAAGATTATGGTGGATATAAAAGCAAAATGAATCCACTTGGAATTAACCTAACCGATGTCTGGTATGACATCCCACCTGTAAGACATAAAAAATATAAGAAAAGGAATGGTGCTAACGAATTAAGTATAAAAGTTTTAGATAGGGTGATCGAAATGGCCACAAAAGAAGGTGATCTAATTTTTGATCCATTTGGAGGCTCAGGTACAACTTATGTAATAGCTGAGATAAAAAATCGCAGATGGATTGGCTCTGAAATTGATGACTGCGAAATAATTAAGGAGAGGTTTAGCAATCTTTCTGAAGATAAAGAACACTTAGTCGAGGTACGAGGTAAGCTTAATTCTTTGTTTCCTTCGACTATTAAAAGAGAAAGAGAGAAGCGGGGGTTGTGGACAGTAGAAAGTGTAAGAATGAAAGATGACGAAAAAAAAACAGCTAACGAGCACTTTGGTCTTCTTCAAAATGAAGAAAAATGATTTTTGAGCGCCTACTCAGTAGAGAGTCGTATACTTGCTCTCTACTGATTATTTATTTGAAGGCTTATCTTTGCCGTAGCCTTCTCAGTTTCATTGATTCAAGAGAAAATAATAATAAGGTTGTGCTATAAATAAACCCTGAGTTAGTTAGTAACCTGAGATTTAAAACATCGGGTTGCTCACTTAAAAAATGAAATGCATAAACCAAATAAACTGCTAATGTTGCCATTCCAATCGTAGGGCCAATATCGCCCTGATCATGAGGTTTCAATGTGACATTGAACTTAAATATGAGCCATTCATATCCCCATGTTAAAAAGACTACCATTATCATTGCAGATAAAAGATATAGTATGTTTTCTATGTTAGGATTCTTTAATGCTGACTCTTTTTGTAAAAATTCACATACGGATAAACCAAAGAAAATAAAGCGGTCTTGAACTAAATTTTTCAAAAATCTTCAATAAAGTATCCAAGTTCATTTTTCCAAGCAATATATTTGTTGTTTTATATTACCATAACTCAAGAATCCTTATAACCTGTATCCAAATTATCCTATTTTTTAAATGGATGAAAAAAATAAACATACGAGTTATTTTTGTGTTCTTTAAAAAATTCTTGCTAAAAATACATGAATTAACTTACATTCATAATGTTCGTCATGATTTTTTATAGTGTTCGATTATCACCAATCGGGACTGATGGTATCATCGACAATGTGGATTGCTTTAATTACTAAAGATCATAAGGATAGTTGCGATGTTCGAGTCCGGCCTTCGCACCAAAACGATTGTGATAATCGGAAAACTTACAACAATCAGTACGTTGTACAATGAAGCTGGACGTTGACGGCAACTACAAAATGGCCGCATCTCCGGCTTTTTTGTTTATAAAGCCTCGGGCCGGATCTTTTCACTCACTCCCTGTTTTGTCAATCTCTCTCCACGCAACTTCTGAGCATCTCGACATTGTGTTCAATATAGCTGAGCGTCACCTTAATATCGCGGTGACCGAGTAGTTTCTGCGTGACATACAAATTTTGCTCTGGTTTCTGCATTAATTCTGTGGCAACGGTATGACGGTAGCGATGTGATGAGAAACGGCTGTGGCAGGCATCGCTGAGTTTGGCAAAGAAATAGCTCACCTGATTTTCTGTCATCGGTTTACCCTGGCGCAACGTCCTCCGACTGAAACGATTGATGTTGAACAACTGATCGTCAGCCTGCATTCCCTTTGTTTTCGCTTCTTCAAGTATCTGCTCCAGATAGGGCCGTAACCGGGAGGCGATAGGAACAACGTGTTCATCATGGCTTTTGCTGCCTTCGCTCTGAATAAACAGCGTGTCATGGACCAAATCGATATCCCTGACCCGCAGGTGAATAAGCTGATTCAGGCGGATAGCGGTGTAGTTGAAGGTTTCAACCACGGTCAGCCAAAACCATGCTGGATATAAAGGCAAACGATAGCCGCGCTGCATTTTCTCCCGTTCGATAAATTGGTTCAGCACTTTGCGGGATGCAAGGATTTGCTCGCAGGTCAGGGTTTTCTTTTTCTTACGAGATTCCCGCAGTGATGTTTTCTGGAATGGATTGATGAACTGCTCCAGTAGACCCTGTTCAATGGCGAAGTTATACAAAGCCCGCATATGGCGCATATAGTGGTTCCAGCTCACCAGCTTGATACAGCGCACATTTATCAGGTAATGACGCCACTCCAGCACCATATGCGGCGTCACTTCGGCGGGTAATACGTTGCGCCAGTGAGTGAACTGGTTTACTGCCGTGCGATAACAGCTCTGGGTGTCAGGTCGCAATAAGCGGGCAAAAAATACTCTTCCAGGAGCTGTTCAAAGGTCATGGGGATCTTCTCCTTCACTGAGCAAGAGATGAGGGTTATTAAAGTGAACGTCATCTCCAAAAAGCGGCGTGGGATCGTCAAGCAGATATCCCTTCAGACGTGAACAACGGCGTGGGCCGACAACGGCGCAGTGCCAGATGCTGAGGCCGTTTTTTTGTTTTCGGTGCAGATTCAGGTCCTGAAACGCTTTCTGTACTTCCCGCCAGCGTTCCGCCGGGATATCCCTGCCGCAGGTGTTCAGCCAGAGCTTAAAAATTCCCGGCGTGACCAGAAACGCCGTTCCGGCGACGGTGTGAATTCGGGCGTTGGGTTCGTTGATTTCCAGATGTTGCGCCTGGACGTTTTGAGTCAGCCACTGCCAGAAGGCTTCGCCGGACAGCGGTTCTTCATCCGGCGGTGTGGCGGGAACAAGTGCAGGCTCCTCGGGAACGCTGGGTTTATCCGGTTCTGGCTCGATGGGCGTTACCGTTCCCTGAAAAAACTCTGGCCGTTGTTGCAAGTTTTCCCAGATAAGCGACGGAGAAAAGCGCAGCAGGGTCAGCTCACTATTCCAGCCGCCGCTGGCTTCAATCCGACAATGCCAGATGGCTTTATCCTCGCAGGGGATAAGTAACTGGTGCGCCTGCATCTCGTCGAACAGGCGCACGTTATGCTGCGGTACGGCGTCAATCCCCTGGCGCAGCAGCCAGCCACGCACCGCATCGGCAGCGTTCTTACTGACCAGCCACAGCGCCTCTTCCGTCAGCCAGCCATCCGAGCCGCCGTTCGGGTTATTGAGTCGGAACTCCTGCGCCAGCAGGTCGCGCAGGGCGGTAATAATTTGCTGCGGCAGCGAGGTTTGCGGACGATGAATAGCCTTAACCGGATCGCCGCCGAGATTAAACGCCACCGACGCCCGGTCGGCTTTCTGTACCAGTTCTCCGGCAAGCCCGGCATATTGATACTGCCCATTCAGGCAATGAAGCAGAGTGGATAACGCAGCGGCGTCGGCGGCGAGCCAGTCGAGGCATTCCGGGGGGAGCAGTTGGGTGAGCAGAAGAACTGCCGCAGCCGGATGGCGCAGGTAATCACGTGGCGGCAGATAGCGGAACCGATAAGGCTGAGTCAGTGGACCATGCCACGGAAACCAGCGTTGTCCGCTGGCATCCTCGACCTCAATATCCGTGACAAGTTTACCCAGATCGTGCAGCAGCGCGGCGTAGATGATAACCGTCGTCCAGCGTTCGGACTGAGCGGCCTGGTCTTCCGGCGCTGCATCAGGTGGAAAAAGATAACTCTGCCGCAGCCGTGCGGCGTAACAGGCGGCTTCAAGGCTGTGATCGAGCAGACCGCCCGTGTGGGAGTGGTGGTGGTTTTCCGAGGCGGGAAACGACTGCGCCAGTTCCGCGAAGTGGTGGAGCGGCGTCAGCCAGAAGCGTTCGAACAGCGGGGCAGGGAGCGCGGTGCTTTGGCGAATGAACTGGATAAGCTGCTGGCGTGATGGTTTCGCCAGCAGGATTTCAGCGGATTCAGGTTGCAGCCAGCCCTCCGTGGCGTTTGTCTCGTCGGTGGATGGTGTGGTGTCTGGTTTTTTGCGTGCCAGCCATATCCGCATAATGGCCCTTTACACCCAATGGATTTCGGGTCGCGGGACTGCAACCCGAAAGACGAAGGGGGTTCCTTTTCCGGGTAAGCCCGTTATCCCTTCAACCCCTTCCCCTGAACCTTTTGCATTCTGCCTTTTCGCGTGGTCAGGTTCTGGGGGAAATTGTTTATAGCTGCACGCAAATTGAGGCTTACTGCATCATGACTTCACGCACAAACTCTTTCCTGAGCTGCGTACTGTATGCCTTGCCGTAAAACTGCACCGTGGCGTCCGGGCGCTTCACGTCCGGGCTGACCTTCCTGTTCATCGGCGTGGAACCGAAGGCTTTGCTCAGCGCCTGTTGTGTTTCTGGCTGAATCAGCCAGTTAAGGAACAGCCGTGATGCCGCCGGGTGTGGGCTGTTAGCGGCAATGGCCGCGATGTTACCGCCGCCGGGCATACCAAACTCCGGTACGTAAAATTTCAGCCGCGAGGTGATGGCCCCGGTTTTTTGCAGCCCGGCCAGATGGTCTTCCCACGCGGGCGTCAGCATCAGCTCGCCGTCATTCAGGCGCGTCAGACTGTCGGCACCAGAAGCGGTGCGGGTGATTTTGTCGTTATTAGCGGCAAACCACTGCCAGCCTTTGTGCCAGTTTTTCACCACCGCCGGGTCAACGCTCTCCGCTTCGCTGTTAAATTCGCCGCCCTGAGTGGTGACAATCCGCTGGATAAACGCCTCTCCCGCGCCACCGTTGTTTGGGTCGTTATAACCAAACTTCTTCGGGTTGGCGTCGATAAAGCTCTGCAACTGCTCCAGTGTTTGCGGCAGCGCCTGGTCGCCCATTTGCTGCGGGTCGTAAGCAAATCCGGTCTGATTGCCCCAGAACGCCACGGCATAGCCCTGAGTATCGACGTTCTGAATCTGGTGAATGGCATCACCATAGCCTGGCAGATCGTCCACCTTCGCCAGCGCCTTCGCCCCCGTCGTCACCGGCAACTGCGCCACAGACAGGGCGATAACGTCGATTTTGCCCTTCGCTTTGCCCGCTTCCGCCAGCAGCTTGTTCATATTACCGTCGATACTGCCTTCCGGAATGCGCACCTTAACGCCGTACTGCTGCTCAAAATCCTTCACAAAGCTGCGCCATTGCGGCTGTAAGTACCAGACGTTAAAGGTCACGCTGCCCTCTTTTTTCGCCTGGGCAATCAGGTCGGGGTTATCCGCCGCCGTTGCCAGCGAGCTGCACAGCAGGCCGCCCGCCAGAATCATTACTGCTTTTTTCATCACATTATCTCCTGTAAAAGGTCAGGCTTTCCCCGTGGACTGCGACAGATAGTTCCCCTTCAGCAACTTCTCGATAATGACCATCAGGATGACATTGGGGATCACCAGAATCATCGACACCACCGCCGCATCCGGGCGGACGAAGGAGTAGCCGAGGAAAGAGTAAAGAATGGTCGGGACGGTGATAAAATCCGGTGCGCCCAGCACGTATGAGATGCTGAACTCTTCCAGACTTCGCACCAGACAAAAAATCAGCGCCGCTAGGAAGCTCGGTTTCAGCAGCGGCAGATAGGCGTTGCAGAAGGTGCCCCACGCGCCGGAGCCTAAGTCGCGACTGGCGTCGATCAGATCCTGCGGCACCGCCTTAAACCCCGCCGACATAATGCGGATCGAATAGGGCAGGGTCAGTACCGTATGGCCGATAACAATGCTGATAAACGCGTTGTCGATATTGAGATTGATCAGCATGGCGCTGAAGAAAATACCAATCAGCATCCCCGGCATCACCAGCGGGATCAGCGTCAGCATCTCCGCCACCGCCTTGCCGCGAAAGGTCATGCGCCCGAAGGCATACGCGGTGGGCAGCGACAGCAGCAGGCTGGCGACCGCTACCGCAGGCGCGATGGTGTAGCTGTTGAACAGCGCCTCGGAAAGCGAGGTTTTCTCCCATACCAGCAGCCAGCGGCTGAACGACAGCACCGGCGGGAAGATATCCGGGTAGCTCCACGGATGAGCCGGGTCAACCAGCGACCAGAGGATCGCCATGCCGAATGGCATGCCCAGCCAGATCAGATTGGCGACCACGAAGAAGATCAGCGAAATCGTCACCACCCGGCGACCGTTGGCAGTGTGGCTCATTTGACCTCTCCTTTGCGGGTGGCGAACGGGGTGATAAGCGTGGCGATCAGCAGCGTGCAGATAGCCGCCGTGACCATAATGATCACCGCAATCACCGCCGCGTTATTCCACTCGCCGTACTCCATGGCGGTGGCCTGCATCAGCCGCGCCAGCGAATAAGTGTTGCGTGGCCCGGCCACCGAGAAGAAGGCGAAGTCGCCCAGCGCGCCGATAAACACCAGAATCAGCGTCACCTGCACGGCAGGCAGCGTCAGCGGCACCACCACACCGGTAAAGCTGCGCCAGCGGCTGGCGCCGAGGTTGCTGGCGGCGTCCAGTACGTCATTACGAATGGCGTTGACCGCGCCGCCGACCAGGATCAGGGCGAAGGGCAGGTTCTTCCAGATTTGCAGAATAACCACGCCCCAGCCGAAATCGTCGTTCTGCATCCGCAGCGGCTCACTGATAATCCCCAGCGCCAGCAGCAGCTCGTTGATAATGCCGTGGTAAGCGACGATATTGACGAACAGGAACGCCGCCACCAGACCAGGGATAAACATCGGCGCACGCAGTACCGCGATAATCCCTTCTTTACCGACCATCGGCCTACGCAGCCACAGCGCCAGCGGATACGCGAAAATCACCGAGCCGAACGCCCCCAGCAGCGACACTTTCACCGAGTAGAACAGGGCGCTTTGCAGCACCTCGTCCTGCAACATGTTGCGCCAGTACTCCAGCGAGAAATGGCTGTCGCCTTCGAGGTTGAACCAGCCCATGCTCTGGACGATCACCACGTAAAAGGTGGAACCCATCAACAGCAGAATGGTGCCCAGCCCGCTGAGCATCAGCAGCCAGGCGACCGCATCGTTGCGCCAGTTTTTCATGATACCGGCTCCAGAAAATGGATGGCGTTTTCCGCCAGACGGAAGCAGGCGCGCTCGCCGGGGGCGACGGGCGGCTTTTTAATTAGCTGTAAGCGGACCGATAACCCGCTGTCGTTGTGGCCCCAGGCTTCGGTGAGGTTGCCCATAAAGGCCATTTTGTCGAGCGTCAGGGTGAAGTGGTTGTCGCCTGCCTGCGGCTGGCTGACATATTGCGCGTCTTCCGGTCGCCAGCAGATATAGCAGTGCTCTGTGCGCGGCGGCTGCGCGGAATGCACATAAAACTCGCCGAGGGCGCAGCGTACCCGGTAATAACCCGGCTGCTCCGCGGGCGTGACCTGCGCGGTGTCGATATTGGCCGCGCCGATAAAATCCGCCACAAAGCGGTTGGCCGGACGGTAGTAGATCTCCTCCGGCTTGCCGATCTGCTCGACGTTACCGGCGTTCAGCACCACGATTTTATCCGACATCGCCAGCGCTTCCGCCTGGTCGTGGGTGACGTAGATCGAGGTGAGCTGATATTGCCGCTGGAGTTCTTTAATTTCAAAACGCACGCTTTCGCGCAGCTTGGCGTCGAGGTTGGAGAGCGGTTCGTCGAACAGGATCACGTCAGGGCGGGTGATCATCGCCCGCGCCAGCGCCACGCGCTGTTGCTGTCCGCCGGAGAGCTGGGCGGGCATTTTCAGGCGCTGGCTCTCCAGCCCCACCTGCTTCAGCGCTTCCGCCAGGCGGGTCTGCTGTTCACCGATGGCGACCTTTTTCTGCTTCAGGCCAAAACAGATGTTGTGCGCCACGTTAAGGTGTGGAAACAGCGCATAGGACTGGAAACACATGGCGGTATTGCGCTTTTCCGGCGGCAGGGCGTTCACCGTTTTATCACCAATCAGAATGCGCCCGCTGTCCGGCTGGTGAAAGCCGCCGATCATTTTCAGCAGGGTGGTTTTACCGCAGCCGCTTGGCCCGAGCAGCGTGACGAATTCCCCCTCTTCAACGCAGAACGAGATTTCCCTGGCGGCATAGAATTCGCCGAACGTTTTGGTCACCTGTTCCAGAACCAGTTTTGACATGAGTCTGTCTTCCATCGATTAAAAAGATGATTATTAAATTTACATACTAAACATTAAATTTATGTGACACAGATCCTTAAAGCTAAAAAATGATCTTAATATCAAATTAAATACATATAAAACAACATATTGAATATGGAAAGACAAAAACACCTTCCACATTTAAATTTAAATAGTAAAGTTAATAACCATCTTACATTCGAGAGGAAAAGAAGATGGCGTTTAACTTTCACCGCGCGGCAGAGGGGATTGTGCTGGCCAACAGCCACCGGGGTTATTCCAGCTGCGCGCCGGAAAACACCTTTCCGGCCTTTGAAGCCGCCCGCCAGGCGGGAACCCACTGTATCGAAATCGATATCCACCTGACGGCGGATAACCAACTGGTCGTCACGCACGATCACCGTATCGACCGGGTGTCCACCGGACACGGATTTGTTGAGCAGATGACGTACCCGCAGCTGCTGGCGTGTGACTTTGGCGTGAAATACCATCCGTCATTTTCCGGAACGCGCATCCCCTTGCTGGCGGACGTGCTGCGCTGGGCGGTGGAAAACGGCATGGGGCTGATTGTTGAGGTCAAACAGCGCAACCGTCATGACGAGTTTGTAGCGGCGCTGGTCGCGCTACTACGTGAGCAGCCGGAGGCCCTCGGCCATATCCAGCTACTGGGCTTCAACCATGTGCTGATTAACCGGGTAAAAGCGCAGATCCCGCAACTGGCGTTACAGGTGGTGACGCTGGAGCGCTACAATAACCAACTTGCGGCGGTGCAGCAGTCCAATGCCGGATGTGTCTGCTTTGAGTTCGAGTTCGCCCATATCGACGACCTGCGGGCCTACAAAAATGCCGGGCTGGGCGTGCGGATGTATCTGCATGAAATGAAAAACGGCATGACGCCGCTGGAGCAGTACGACTATAAATTCGGCTGTGACAGTCGTCCGGTGATTATCGGCTGGATGCAGGCGGGGCTGATTGATATGCTCAGCCATGATGATATTCCGTATCTGCAGGGGCTGATTGAAGAGGCCGGACTGCGCTGGGATTAGATAAATAATTAAGGACACCATGAACGCCCACTCTGAACGCCTTGAACTGCGTGGTTCGCAGCGCCTGCTGCTGGAGCTGATCCGCCGCCACGCCCCGGTGACGCGAGCCGAGCTGGCGCGGCTGTCGGGGCTGACGGCGGGGGCGATCACCCAGCAGTGCCGGGAGCTGATGTTCTCCGGCCTGGTGGTGGAAGGGGAGCGCAATACCGGGCAGCGCGGCCAGCCGTCGCTGCCGCTGCGCCTTAACCCCGGCGGCGGCTGCGCTATCGGGTTGTCGTTCAGCCCCGGTTTTATCGATATGACGGTGGTCGATCTCAGCGGTCGCCAGCTACTGTCGCTTTCCGAAGCGCATCAGGAGAATCAGCCGCTGGCGGCGACGCTCGCGCAGATCAAAACCCTGGTGGAGCAGACGCTGAAAAAGCGCCAGCTCCAGCACGCGCGTATCCTCGGTATTGGCTATGCGGTGCCGGGATTTCTGAAAGCGGACGGGCGCAAACGCCACAGCGTGCCGTGGCTGGAGAGCTGGCGCGAGGTGGATTTACAGCAGGCGTTTGCCGACAACCTGCCGTGGCTGACGTGGGTGGAGAACAACGCCAACGCCTCGGCGGTAGGCGAACTGTACAGCGGCGAATGGAATGCGTACAGCGATCTGACCTTTATCGACCTTGGCTACGGTATCGGCGCGGGGATTATCTCCGGACATAAAATGCTACGCGGCGGGTTCTGCAACGCTGGTGAAGTCGGGATGGCCTTTCCGTCCGGTACGCCGCGCCCGTCGTATAAGGATTTGCTTGCCACACTGGAGCGTGAAGGATTCAGTGAAACTCAGCTACCGGAGCTGATTGCCGGGCAGCATCCGCTGCTGGAAAGCTGGTTTGAACGCTGTCGTGGCCAGGTGGAGCAGACGGTGTTTGGCTGCGTGCAGTGGGTGGATCCGCAAATCATCGTACTCGGCGGCGCGATGCCGAAACCGATTATCAGCCGTCTGGTGCAGGAGCTGAATCAGCGGCTGGAAACCCGGCTCGACCCCAACCGTCCGAAAGTGAAGCTGGCCGCGTCTTCGATGGGGGCGCAGAGTGCATCACGCGGCGCGGCGATGATCCCGTTGTATCAGGTGATTAATGAAGATTGATGTATGTCCCGCGCCGGATGCCTGGCGCGGGGATTTCATCCTGCTAACTGACGTTTTCAATCTCATCAATCGGCTTCACGCCATCCGCCGTGCGTAACCAGCGCGGTGCTCTCAATTCGTCCGCAAAGTAACAGACCAGCTCAAACAATAGCCCGGTAAGCACTTGCTCCATTTCCGGCAGCAGTGCCCGCCCCGTCAGAAGCTGCGACAGCGCCAGGCTGTAGCGGCAGAGCAGTGCAGCATCGGCGTCAATGTGCGGCTGGGTATCAGGTAGTGCATCTACGGTTAAACACTCAATCAGATGAGATGGAACAGGATCGCTTAATGTTGACTCAAGCAGCCTCAGACAGGCGGTAAGTCGCCCGCACAGCGCCATCCGTAGCGTCGGATCATGACTTTCGAGAAGTGTTTTAACAAAATCTTCGCAGCGATCGGCCAGGGTGGTGAAATCCGTATCGACGCTGAAAGGAACGGTCAGTAACGGGTGAGTTTGGGTGAGGGTAGTAGCCATAAGGCAGCCTCCAGTATGTAGTGAAATATTCCTGCCACTGGAGAGGTCAATCTCGCGGGTGGCGGAACCGGACGAGGTTGACCTTACCGGCCATACTGGATACCGGCGCGTCTTGCGACGCCCCCGCCCGGCCCGCCATTGAGACGTAGCCGAACGCACGACACAAAAAAGGCGCGAGAGCGCCATGTGCCGCCAGTATGAACATTCAGGAGGTCAATCCCGGCGCCTGATTTTGCAGACGCGGAAATACGATACCGCGATCGGTCAGTCGTCGCAAGGGGAGGGGTGATGCTTCCGGGCATAATCCAGCACGATTTCTGCCAGATCATCTTCGACAGTGTAGAAGTAGCTGGCAGGGACTTTTAGTACTTCAGCGAACTTACACGCCAGAGAAAAATCGGGAGAGTGGGTGCCTCGCTCATACTGGTTCATCCGGGCGCTGGCCGTTGCTTCATCAATACCCGCAAGGATCCCCAGCCGTTCCTGTGACAGCCCCGACCTGAGTCGCGCCTCTTTAAGACGATGTGGCAGCATGAGATCCTCGCGTCATTTCTGATATTTGGGGAAATTTTCAGCCTTGCTAGCGTAAATATTACTAAGTTATCCTTAGTATTGGTGATTCAAATAACCTTTCAGGATCTCGTGGAGTGGGCTATGAAACCAAAGGATGACTGGCATCGGGCGGATATCATTGCAGAACTGCACAAACGTGGCACCAGCCTTGCTGCGCTCTCCCGCAGTGCCGGGCTGAGTTCTTCCACCCTTTCCAACACGCTCGACAGACCCTGGCCGAAAGGCGAATGGCTGATTGCATCGCGCCTTGGTAAACATCCAGCGGAGATTTGGCCCAGCCGATACTTTGATGAACGCGGACGATGGATTGAACGTTTTGTCCGGGGGCAGAAATTACCGGTGCCCGGACGCTGATTGGTCGTAAATGCCGTGTACAAAGGGTCGCGCACTCCATGATGATAGCAATAGTTTAATTGTTCAGGACGCGCTTATGCAGGCTCACTTCTTACCGCCGCCATCTGCCGAAGAACTGGTGATCCGCTGCCAGATACTGGTTCGGGAAATTATTGCCGCGAAACAACCAGGAGTGCGGGATGTACTGACGTTTATCCTTTCCAACCAGCTTGATCTGCTCAAAGGTGCGATAGATGCGGGGTATATCAATAACGAGGAAGAGCAGGGGAGAACGGCAGAGTAGAACCCTGCCGTGAATATGAAGTTATGCGCTCAGCGCTAACGGCTGCTGCGCCCGTTCAAGCAGATACTCGCAGGCATTACGCGCTAACCCGCTGGCGCGGAAAATCGCTTTTTTGTCCTGCTGCAATACCTTCAGCCACGATGCGATGTAGCTGTCATGCTGTAGCTTCGCCTGAATGCCGACATGAGCGCACAGGAAGGCGGCTCCCATTTCGGCAACGAGCTCTTCGAAACTATACGTCGGATCGCCAAAGGTATGGTTTCCGGCGGTAATGCCGTCCCGATTTAGTCGCGAAGCATGTCCGGTAGCGTGCGTCAGTTCATGCAGTAGTGTGCCGTAGTAATCCTCACGCGAAGCGAACTGCTCAGGATGCGGCATGATGATGCAGTCGCGTCCCGGTGAGTAATACGCCCGGTTCTGGCGTCGGTGAGTGATCGTCACCGCGCTTTGTCGGGCAACCAGCTCGGCAGCAGCGATGGGATCATCGATCATCACGACAGGCTGTGAAAACGCTTCCGGCAGTCCTTCACATTGCTGAATATTGAACAGCCGGAACTCGCGTACCACGGCATAAGACGTCACTTTAGGATTGCCGTCAGCATCAAGAACCGTATTCCCATTGCTGTCCACTACCTCGCGCTGCTGGGGCAGATAGAACACGGCCAGTGTGGATTTTTCGCCTTTACGAACGTTACCGCCCGCATTGCGAATCTGAGTGAAGGTCAGCCAGCGATCGCTCTCATATCCCTGTTGCTCTGCGCTGTTCCAGAGTAGAGGAATGTTGATGCCATGATAAAACCGCCCGGATAAGGCATTCATCGGCACCACCGGTTCCCCTTCCCGCCATGGGCGAACCCAGGGAATCACGCCTTCCTCCAGCGCGGCGATGATTTCATCGGTGACTTTCTGGTAAAGATCGTTGCTTCTGTTCATAAGCGTAACCTCATGATAAAGAAGCCGGGTACAGCGCTCCCGGTCGGGAGTCGCCCGGCACGGGGAGTGAAGGATGCTGAGGTAATCAGCAGGAATGAAGGGCAGTAACCAGCAGATGGTTATCTTCAAGGGTTAAGCGCAGCGGCGTCATCAGCGGTACATTGCTGCTGCCGTCAGAGGGCAAACAGTACAGACCGAAATTAATGCTCTTACGGTCCGCGCCTGCGCTTTTGAATGTCAGTATGGTCGCGACAATCAGGTTTTCGAGACGGTCGTCTTCCTGAGAGGGATCGGATGGAAAACTGACTACCTTTTCCCAGGCTTCAGTTGAGACAGACAGCGATAAGGATTTTGCTTCAGGGCAAGATGAAGTTGGCATAGTGTTTCTCCAGTGATGAAAGCAGAGAAACACCGCCCGGCAGGGAGGGTTCCCTGCATGGTGGGGTAGAGGATGTATCAGGCGCTAAGCGCTGTCCGCGAGGATGATACGGAGCGGACGAAAAGGCGAGCCTCACCGGGAAGGTGGCAACCTGAAGGCTCTGGTTGCGGGTCAAACTTCATACAGATTAATACGGTATCAATAATAATCAAGAGTCAGGCTGCTCAGTGTGAGTTTGGGAGCCGTTATTCTGGAAGCAAGTTTGGTGCGCAGGATTTATCCGCTATAGGGGTTAAAGGCAATTTATCCTTTGGAGGGTATAATTGGGCAATCGATGATACCTGCGAAACTCATGGTCTCAGGCTTTGAAGATCTGCTTACGGTGCCAGCCGACGTATTGTTCAGTGGGCCACAGCGATGTGTCGTGAGGAAGATGTAACTGCTGGCCGTTGCGTTGCCAGAACAGGCTAAACAGTACAAACATTGGAATGTGTTACGCAAAAAATTACGTAAAATAACTATAAATCGTAACACATCTTACGTAAAATATCACGTCACCAAACTAACTCGATGTTTATACGGATTACTGTATGGCTAGTGTTGATGCAGATTACTGCTACTCGTTTCCGGCTATACGTGGCATTCAGGCTGGCCGCCCTTTCTATATTGCCACATGCCCGATGCGAATCATCCCGAAAATATTCAGTTTTGATGAAAATGACGTGCCACCGGAATTACGCGCACAGCGCACGCTAAATAAATCTCGCATCCCAGAAATGGTACGTTATTTGCTGGAAAACCCTAAAGATTATGTGTTTTCAGCCCTGACGGCTTCCATCGCTGTAGACGTCCAATTTGATGAGTTTCCGGGTTCCAACAACCTGGGGACGTTGTGTGTACCAATGGATGCGCAAATTTTGATCAATGATGGTCAGCATCGCCGTAAAGCGATTGAAGACGCTTTAGACGCTCGTCCGGAGCTGGGACAGGATAATATTCCGGTGCTGTTCTTTGTCGATGAAGGCTTAAAACGTAGCCAGCAGATGTTCGCCGATCTGAATAAATACGCTATTCGTCCTAGCCCGTCGCTGGCATCTCTATACGATCATCGCGATGCCAGTTCAAATCTGGCGCGCTATCTGGCGATGTCAGTAGAGCCGTTTGTTGGGATGACGGAACTGGAAAAATCTGGCATTAGCCAGCGATCAAATAAGTTGTTTACGTTGAGCAGCATCAAGCAGGCTACCCGTGCATTGTTGGGCAAAGATCCCAAAGAGAATAACTTTGAGGAATGCACTCAAATTGCTACCCACTATTGGCAGGCTATTTTTAGCGTAATGCCGGATTGGCAATTAGCGGCTAAAAAGGAAGTTTCACCGGTTCAGTTGCGACAAGATTATGTTCACGCTCATGGCATTGGATTGCAGGCGCTTGGGCAACTGGGATATACCCTGCTGACGGATTATCCTGAGCAATGGCCGGAGAAAATAGCTGCACTCAAAACATTTAACTGGCGTAGAAACAACCCGGATCTCATCAAGCGTGCGATGCAACACGGCAAGCTGAGTAAAACCAGTACAGCGATCCAGTTAACCTGCAATGCGCTAAAAACCGCACTCTCAATTCCCCTCACTCCTGAAGAACAGGAGCTTGAAGCTCAAATGGTTGTCTCATGAGTAAATTAGTTCAGGCCTACGATTTGGCCGAATACGAAGATTTTATTAATCAGGAGCAGTTCGCTGGACGTCCTCTGGCTGAATATGTTGCTGAGGTTCAAAGAATTTATTGTGCGGATAAGCGCCCGTGGGTAATTGGTTACAGTGGGGGTAAAGACTCTTCAGCAGTTATTACGCTGGTGTATCTGGCCTTACTGGGTCTGCCTCCAGAAATGCGCAGTAAAGATGTTTTTGTGGTGTCGTCCGATACGCTGGTCGAAACGCCAGTGGTAGTCGATTTAATTAAGAAAACGATGTTGCAGATTGAGGCGGGGGCGAAGCGTAACGGTCTGCCGATCACTCAACATGCGGTAACGCCCAAAACTAATGAAACCTTCTGGGTCAATTTACTGGGGAAGGGTTATCCAGCTCCAACCCGTAGTTTCCGCTGGTGTACTGAGCGTATGAAAATCAATCCGGTGAGTGACTTTATTAAAGATAAGGTCAGCCAGTTTGATGAAGTTATTGTTGTGCTGGGTTCGCGCAGTAGTGAAAGCGCTTCTCGTGCACAGGTAATCGCAAAGCACAAAATTGATGGCTCCCGCTTGGCCCGACACACCACGTTGGCAAATGCGTTCATCTATACCCCCATTGATACCTGGGATGTAGAAGATGTCTGGAAGCTGCTGCGCGGCGCGTTCCGCTATGCCCCTGAAGATATCGACGAATGGGAAAGTCCGTGGGGTGGAAATAACCGTCCTCTGTGGACGTTGTATATGGATTCTTCCGCACAGGGTGAATGCCCGCTAGTAATTGATGACAGTACTCCTTCCTGTGGCAACTCGCGTTTTGGCTGTTGGACCTGTACTGTTGTCACTAAAGATAAAGCGATGGAAAGTCTGATCAAAAACGGCGAAGAATGGATGTCTCCGCTGCTGAAATATCGTGATCTGCTGGCGTTTACCACCGATCCGGTGAATAAAGACACGTTTCGAAACTATAAGCGCCGTACCGGTAAGGTGAGCTATCAGTACGCTAAAGAAAGTGATGAGCCGGGCGCTGAACGTAAGCATGTTCCTGGTCCTTACTGGCTAAAATATCGTCAGCAATGGCTAAAAGAATTGCTGGAGATTGAGCGTGATTTAAATGCTCAGGGCCATACCATTACGTTAATTACCAAACCAGAGCTACATGCTATTCGTCAGGAGTGGTTGAAAGATCCTAATGAACCAGACTGGTATGACACGCTGCCTGGGATTTACCGTGAAGTGTATCAGCAGGATTTAGACTGGGTAGTGGATGATCAGTCGCGTTTTGATGCCAGCGATGCAGATCTGTTGGTACAGATAGCGCAGGGGTTTGACGTTGTGCCTGAAATGGTGATGAAACTCATTGAGCTGGAAGTTTCAATGGAAGGCTTAAGCCGTCGTCAGGGCATTTTTGACAAACTCGGCACAATTTTGAAGCAGGACTGGGGCACTCTTGAAGAAATTGAGCAACAACAGGTCACACTGCAAAAACGTAATGAACGGGATATTCATCAGGAAGAGATTACAAAGCTGGAAGCTGAACTTCAGGTTTTACAGCGCAGAATTGTTGATGCCAGTGAATCCTCAGTACTAATTGGGGAGGAGAAATAACGTGCTCATTAAACAGCTGGTATTACATAATTTTCGGGTATTTAACGGTACACATACCATTGATCTGGCTCCCAGAAAGCGCCCACACGATTTGAATCCACGACCTATTGTGCTGTTTGGTGGTTTAAACGGTGCAGGGAAAACGTCGATCCTATCGGCGATCCGCATAGCGTTGTATGGACGACTGGCATTTGGTCTAGCGACCCAACAGCAAGAGTATATCGAACAACTCAGCGCATTGATTCATAACGGTGCGTACTATATTGAACAGCCTGAAGAAGCATCGGTAGAACTGACGTTTACCTATAATAAAGGCGGTCATGAGGCTGAATTTACCGTTACGCGAACCTGGAAAAAGGGGAAGAAGGACCGCCTTTCTCTGCAACAGGATGGGCAGCCACTCAGTGAGCTGGATTACGATCAGTGCCAGGGATTTCTAAATGAGTTAATTCCGCATGGTATTGCTGATCTGTTCTTTTTCGATGGTGAGAAAATTGCAGAACTTGCTGAGGACGAATCCGGTAATATTTTGCGTACTGCCGTACGCCGCTTATTGGGGCTGGATCTGATCTCTAAACTGCGTAACGATTTAATGATTTTCGTTAAGCGTCAGCAATCCAGTCAGCTAGCAAGTTCTCAGCAACAACAGATTGCAGAGCTTGAAAAACAAAGTAAAGAATTAGCCTGCCAGACAGAAGAGTTGCTGGAAAGTGCCGATTTTGCTAAATCGCGGATTGAGTTTTTGTCTAAAGATATAACCCGTTATGAAGGTTTGCTAAATGCTCAGGGGGGCGCTTTTGCCCAGACTAAAGCGCAGGAAAAACAGAAAGTTGATGCACTGCTAAAGGATAAGGAACGTCTTGAAAAAGCACTTCGCCAAGAATGCGATGGGGCGCTACCCTATGCATTAGCTCCTAATATATTATCTCAGTTGCTGGAAAAGATTGCTGACGAAACTCAGATTAAGCAGGCTCAGAGTTTTGAAAAAGAGTTGGAACAATTTTTGTCGCTGCTAAAAAACGATATTGCGTTGCGCTCCAGCACCACCAGTAAAATTGCCACTGAAGCGATTACCGATAATTTGAAAGAGTATATGGCGAATAAGCCTAAGGGTGATTTGCTTTTTGATATATCTGAACGTGAAGCCGGTATGCTCCAGCAGTCAATTGAACAAGACAGCAGAAAAGCATGGCAGCGTTTCGATCTTTACCGTATTCAGCTAGCGGAGATTGAACAACAGTTGGAGCAGGCGGCTGCCAATATTGCTCGCGCTCCTGGAGATGACCAATTAATGGATCTCTTTGAGAAACTGCGCGATCTTGATAAAC
Source organism: Salmonella enterica subsp. diarizonae (assembly GCF_008692785.1). Classification (GTDB taxonomy): domain Bacteria; phylum Pseudomonadota; class Gammaproteobacteria; order Enterobacterales; family Enterobacteriaceae; genus Salmonella; species Salmonella diarizonae. The sequence goes on along the minus strand of NZ_VXJV01000004.1, from coordinate 401,783 downwards.
AGCGTGAAAAGCAGCGGCAAAAATATCTTTCATTTCTGGAAGATGCTAAAAGAGTTAAACAACAGCAACTGGATTGCGTCCGTCAGGTACAAAAAATGCATGATGCTGCCCGCAACCAGCATGGCCTTAATAGCGCCTTTAAAAATGCGCAAGAAACAATTAATTTACTTGATCGGTATAGTGATGTATTAACACAGGCACGAGTGAAAACGCTATCAGCGAATTTTGAAGTCGCTTATCGCAAACTAGCCCGTAAAGAAGATTTGCAACTTAGCGCGCATATTAACCCAGAAACGTTTGACGTTGAGCTGATTGATGAACAGAGCTCCGTTATAAACCGTAAACTGCTTTCTGCGGGTGAAAAGCAGATTTATGCGATTGCAATTCTTGAAGCGTTAGCAAAAACCTCTGGTCGTGACTTACCAGTTATTATCGATACGCCATTAGGACGTCTGGATTCTCAGCATCGAGATAAGTTGATTAACCATTATTTCCCGTTTGCCAGCCATCAGGTTGTGTTGTTGTCCACTGATACTGAAGTGGATGAACGTTATTTTGTCGATCAGTTACGTGATGATATCTCTCATGCTTATGAGATCGTGTTTAATGCGCATACTAAATCATCTACGCTGAAACCTGGCTATTTCTGGGAATTAACTAAGGAGACTATCTGATGCTCCCAAATCGAATGGCACTTAGCCGCCAGACTGAAGATCAGCTCAAAAAGTTAAGAGGATATACAGGGATCACTCCCAATATTGCGGCCCGACTGGCTTTTTTCCGTTCAGTGGAGAGTGAGTTTCGTTATGTGCCAGGGCAGGATAGTAAGAAGTTGGATGGTTTTCTTGTGCTGGATAAAATTACTTGGCTTGGGGAAACACTACAGGCAACAGAGTTAGTATTGAGAATGCTTTATCCACAATTAGAGCAGAAGGCTGTGATTAAGGCATGGGCAGCACATGTTGAGGATGGAATTGCTGCATTGAGAAATCATAAGAGTTTGAAAGATTTCACATTGAATTTATAGAATATGGGAAATGAATGCCAAAATGATCATTTTGGCATTCAACTTTATTGGCAATATTTAATATCTCTGTAGAAGCAGTATCCATCAGAATATCTACAAAAGATAGATGCTCATAATTGAGAATTAATTATAATCCAGTCAAAGTTAGCATCCTTTTATACGCCTCATTCATCCCTTTTGTTGATGATGGGTAAAGAGTGGAGTCAGAGAAATCTTCTTCCTGTTTGATTTTATTAAGATAATTTGTGAAATTATCATTTATGACTTGTCTAGACACACCATGCTTTAGTAAAACGGTTTTTAAGAATTTAAATATGCATGCAATACCAACTGTTTTTTTGAGAAAGTTATCATCATCTAGATCTTTCCAGAAAATATTATCGGTGGCTTCCAGAGCTAAAGATAGCACTTCTTGTATTGCTCTATCATTCCCCTGAATATATAATTTCCTTAATGGATACTCCGCATCATCTTTAAGGATACCTCTTCCATATATAGTGTTTTCTCCTGCATATCGCTTTGAGTTCATCAAATAGCGATCATCTTTAGGGTTTTTGCTTATCAGAGAAAGTATAGCTTCCACAATAGAGGCTGTAGAAACGCGCCAAGAAGTTGTGTTATTTTTTTTATATGCTTCATCTGCTGTTCTATATTTTATCCTGTTTAATAAAGGTTGTTCGCTATTGAAAAGCCGAACAAGATAAACAGCGAGTGTTTCTGGTGGCCAATTAATAGGTTCTTCATTATCGAGTTCATAACCAAATAATTGATATGCTAAACTTTTGTCAACTTTCCCTTGATTATAATTTATTGTTGAAAATAAAAAAGCTTGATAAGGCATGGCTAGGTCAATATAAATAGCACAAAGGAGATCCATTTTAGTTTCAGCATATTCAAAGGCATACAAGCGATGCTGTCCATCAATAATAGAAAGGACCTCTGAGTTCTTAGGGATCTTTATTGTATAAAGATTCTCTGTAGTTGTGGGCTCGACTAAACATCTTTCGCTTTCTTCAGCATATCTACCCGATTTCAGAAAATTAGCACCAAGAATTATCGAGTTAGGAAAAGCAGCTGACTCTCCATCAATGAATTTTGATATTTCGTGTAATCTTTTATTATTCAGTAATCGCTGAACACCTTGGATTTTTCCATTTACATTCTCAGCCTCGAGTGAAAAACTTATTTCTTTAAGAGTATCGGATGGTATGACACAAGCATAATAATCAGCAAATGGCTGGGACACTTTCATTGCTGAAAATTCATGGTATTCGCTCATTCTAGGCCATCTCCATTTAGTTTAGTAACGGAATGGTTTGAAGGATTTGTCGCCTCTTCGAGTCCCGTACCTGGTAATTTATCACTATTCAGAATCATGCCACCAATCAGGTTGTTTACATCTGTTTTTACGGTGTATTCCTTTTTTCTGATATTCGTAAATATCCATAAGGCAATAGATAATAATCCCCCCCAGAATACCTGAGGAGAATCTCCTGTTGGGTTCTTCAATGCAAAGAATGACAGGATAAATGCTACAACCCACAGGAAGAAGCCTGCATATTCCTTTACTCGGCTATCACTACTTTCATCAGTTTCCAAATTGTTAAAGCTAATCTTCTCTTCACATTCTGTATTGTCTTTTTTTTGTATGAAAAACTCAGCAGCAATTCCACCCAATAGCCCTAAGTTAAACATAAATAGTGAAAAATTCTGGAAAAGAGTGATATCAAGAGATGAGATATACAGACAAACTACATTAACAGATTCAACTATTTTATCTGAATGTATAATGCCTCCCGATGTTGTTGTGACAATAGCATTTGTTGGCACTATTGTTTCACAGACAGGCGAAAGGTCTAAAGAGTATAGCCATGGTGCCCATATACCCGCACTAGATATGAGCATGATTACTAAAAAAGAGAATATAAATTTTGGATTTTGAAATACTTCATATATTACCGATAGGAAAAAATTCCATAATAAAAACCAATATTTAAAATACCCTTTCTCATCAATTTTTAGTCTATTTATTGATAAGTAATACTTTAAGCATGGAAGTATTTTTCTTAACTTCGATTCGTTATTCATGAAATTAACTCCCAAAATGCCTTATCCCGCATTTTTTTTACTATTTTATCCCCATCTATATATAGGCTGAAATGCTTATCAAGCTGCCTAATCTGCCCCATCAAAGACTCCTGTTCGCCTTTCTCATCAATGTTAAATACTGCTTTGATATCAGCATTTTTTATCTCAGAAACTCTATGAATCACCCAAGTCAGAATATAAGAAGCATAATTATTCTCGCCTGTTTTGAAGTGGGTAATTTCTTGTGTTGATAGTATAGCACCAACACCATACTCGCGACCTTCCTTAAGAATTTTACGTAGGCTGGCAAAATCCTGGCGCATAAAGTTATCGGCTTCATCGACGAGAATCATTTTGGTTAGCTGGCGATAATCTCCTCGCACCGTCGGTTTTCCACGCTTTTGCATCTGTGCGTAAAAGAGATCCAGTGTCAGTGCAACCACTAGGTTTTGAATCTCTGATGGATAACCAGCGAGTTCAATAACAGTGACGCCATCAACCAGATCATACAAACTGGTCATTTTCTCTGGATTCGTTTCAAATATCTGGAAACCTGCCAGATTATAAAGCGCAGCATATAATGAATCTTCATCGACTTTCTCTTGTGCTAGGTATTGCTGCCACACATCTTCAATAGTCGGCGCTACGCGATTCCATGTTGAGCGATCATGGGGCACTATTCCTGCTAAGTCATAGCACTCCATTATTAGCGTAACCAGCTTCATGCGTTGTTTTACGCCAAGGTTATACGCTTTGCCCATCGTTTCAGCGAATGCCATGGCCGTATGCCTCGGTAGCATGGGCATATCACCAAATAACGATAACGGATTGTAAGGTAACAACGATAGCTGGTATCTCTTAGCTCCCGTAGCTTCCAGAAACGCATCATCCACATAGTCGGATTTATAGTCGAAGATCAGCAGGCCAATCGGTTTACCATCAACGTTGCAGGACTGATTGCGCATTAGTTGCGTAACCAGCGATTTAGTAAACTGGGTTTTCCCAGTACCCATCGTTCCAATAATGCCGGTATTGGTATTCATGAACTTCGCGGTGTTGGTTGGCGCCCAGTACAACGGACTTTGGCGCAGAACATCATGGCCAAACAAGACCTGTAATGGCATGTTGTTGACATTATCAGTCGGTAGAGTTGATGCTTCAGGCTGTGGAGACTCCGGTATTGAATTAGTCTGCGAATCAGCCTGTGTTGTCACCTGTGTTGGTTGTGACGGACTCATATCACAGGCTGGCTTAAGCCGATATTTTTCAGGTGCCAAATGGATTTCAGCTAGAGGAGGTTGATCTCCCTGCGCTGCAATTAACGATGGTAGCAATGAGAAGGGGATTTCGATCTGTAGAATATTCTCTGTAGTCTTTTTATAAGAGACTACAAAGCAGGTCTTACTGTCTACATGCGCTACCACAAAGCCATCAACATAGTCAGTAAGTTCGCCCAGCTTATAGTCGCCAGTGAGCCACCATTCGCGTCGTTCCAGGAGAGGGGATAGCTTGTCGTTATCCAACACACCGTATAGACGCAACTTCTCTACCTGCATTAATACCTGGCGGATAAAAAGTGCCCGGTATAGTTGTGATGCCAGAGTTTGCGGCCCAAGAATATCTTGCTGTAAATAGCGTTTTAGCTCGCGGGCTTGCTGCCCCGCATGGTTGTAATCGGGGCGAGCCCCTGTTTTTACTTCAAGTGGTAACAGATACAGGTTGTTATCTTTGAAGCCGACAAAGAGCACATCGTCAGAGATCGCTCCTTTCTGATAACCCTGTAAATGGCGGGATAAATCGCTTTCTTTCATTCTCAGCCCGACATTGCCAGACACGCGGATCATCTCAGCTACGGACAGTGGAACCCAGCAAATATCTGACTGCTGCAGCATCGACTGTACGAATTTGTATGCACCGATAATGCCGTGTTTCTCTTTGCGCTCCTTCTCATTTGAGCGCAACATTTTCAACAACCACTCGCCGTTAAAGGCATTAAATTCAGCAAGCAGTTGCTGGCTATCAACGGTGGATTGCCCGGCTTGATTTCCTGTCTGAAGCAGACGCAAGAACAACTCAACCTGTTTTGTGACGGTTACGGCGTCATAACCTGCACAACTGGTATACTGGTCAGAGTAATGAATCAGCACGACATCTTTTTGACTGGTAAAGAAATCGAGGGTGACCTTAGGGTCGATAATTGTAGTCCAGAGAGAACTATCATAAGAGCGGTTGAGTAACTGCTTAAAGTTACCGCTGACTGCCAGACTAATCCCCTGACCGTGATATTGGCTGTTGCTCTGTCGTGCCGGTTGCCACAGACAACCCAACAAGCGGGCAAGGCGTAGGGCGCAATAAGGTTCAGTATCGACATTACGTAACCCAAAAGCAGTAAAGTAGGCATCGCCCTGAGTTTCTGCACCTTCGCCCGCAATAAGCCCATGGCATAGCACCCCGCTGGCGGCATCTTCAATGCGAATCTGGCGGCAGTCAACCGGTGCTGTATTGGTGAAAAATGCCAGATGGGCGTAAGCCAGCTTATCGCTTTCCGGCGGCAGGACAAATTTGCTGAATGTTAAGCGACTACGCAGTAGATCGATTAACATATCGGCTTCAGCACGCCATGCGCCACTGTTCAGGCTAAGATCATTTTTAAGTTGTTCATAGCTGCCACTTTCGGCAAAGCGATCAAAGGCATTGGGTAGCAGGCGTTCGTCGTAGCAGTTTACATGTATCGAAATTGCGCCATCTTTTTCCTGCTTAAAATACTCAACCAGCCCCAGGAATAGCTCTCTGGTATCTCCCAGATTAATGGCATTAATCACCAGCGCATTATTTCCTGCACTCTGGAACAATCGGGAATAGGCATCTGTAAATTCGTTGAGCTTGTCTTTAACCAGACGCTTAACATATTCATGGCTCATCTGACGCTGGGGAACAATGTCTATCCAGAAGCGGTTTTCCGCCATCGGTTGTAACTGTGCGTATTCATGTTCGCTGTGATACACAAATGGCATTAAGCCAGAAACAACCAGACGATCGAGAGTAATCTGCGGTAATGAAGCGAAAGAGGCTGATGTAGAGTCTCCTGGCTCCGCAATAATAGTTTCCGCCAACTGCAAATGGTAAGCCAGCACCAGGGGATGCAAAGGCGAGAGGCGTTCATAATTGTCGCCACGGCAAATCCCCAGATGTAGCAGACGCTTCTCTTGTGCAGTCAATGCTCTGCTCAGACCGATTTGCTGTAACGCCTGTTCAAAAGTAGCGATCATGTGACTGACTAACGCACGATATTCCGCTGACCATGACACCAGACTTGGCAGGGTATTTCGGTGTTGATAGTAAACAAACAGTTGGTGGTATGCATTATGGAGGTCGGGATAGCTAGCCTGAAGTTCGTCCAGTGCAAACTCGCTATTGTTACTACCTGTGCTGAGCAGATTATGCTCGATCAGGGAGGATTCCTGCATAAGCAACTGCTGGCGTACACCGACCACATTATGTTCGATATTGTCCAGAATGACGCGACCTTTCATCCGGTTCCAGGTTGCATTCCCTTCTTCTTTGAAGAGTTTATTGAAGCGGCTCTGATCAAAAAGCAGGGGCAGTGTTAATCCTTCCTCTGCGCCAGGCCCTTCAATGTTAAACAACAAACGGGAATCACCTGAAATCAGCGCAAATTTGATCAGCTCACTTTGATTCGCCAACGTTTCAAAATTAACGAGTGCATAATGCCGACAATCAATATCATCACTTTCTTCATCAAGTAAACAAGTCTGGTCGCCGGTCTCGGCAATACGTAACTCGTTATCTTCCAGTTGTAGAGTCAGTTGGCCTTTACCTGGTTCAATACGATAACAATGCTGGATTTCATTAAGCCAGAATTGCCCTTGTTCAACTAACAATAGGCGAAACTTGTACTCTTCCGCCGAATTATTGCGATTGATTATTTCGAGGCTAAAGAAGCAGGGCCGACCATCGAAAGGCACTGACGCCAGAATTTTAGAGTGCCGGCTGATACGCCAGAATCGTTCTTTCTGTAACTGGCGATGATGAGCAATTTTTATCTGATTGTCCTGAAGGTCGTTACCCTGAAAGATAAATTCCAGCTCAACCTGGGACTGTCCAGGCTGAACTTGTACCAGGACGCTGATATCTCGTTTACCCGCTTTACTGGCACTTTTGGCTCTTTGCCAGACTACACCGCTTTCAACGACAATGTTTTCCAGCACCAGTTTCTGTTCGCTGTTCTGCGTCTTTTCATCCAGATAGACAGAAAAATCGAGTTCACGCCAGTCGTCTTTGTCAACGAAATGCTCCTGAATGAATTTTGTACTAAATTCAGTCAGGACATTCTCCAGTTGCCCGCTATAACGCTCAATACTGTCCTCTATCTGGCGATATAACTTTTGGTTTTCGTTTAACCGGGCGCGTAACTGTTTATCACTAAAATTCAGCAGATTATTATCGTTGAATAACTTCAGCTCGGAGAAATCCAGCTTACCGTCATCCAGCAGACGGTATAACGATGAAAAACCAAATACGGTTGCTCCTTCATCCAGTATTGTTGTCAATTGATCGCCCAGCAAACAGCGGGACACTTGAGAACGGGCACTGTCCGTTGTGATCAACTTTTCGAGTTGATGACGGAAGGTCTCGGGATGCCAGATAGCATCAGGCGCAGCCACATCTTTGGTACTATTGAGCAAGGTATCCAGCATGCTGTTATGGATAATCAACAATGCCGTCTGGGCAAAAACTCCGTTGCGGCCGGAAACCTGATCGCGCAGATGGGAAATATAGTTTTCTGTAAACGCAGGAGCTGTCGTGCCGTGCAGTACTGGAATAAGCTGGATGCCATTACATTGGACGCAGGTAAGGTGCTGTCCCGGTGCAATTTCTAATTTATTTCCATTCGCTAAGGAGACGAAAGCCTGCCAGAGCTTTAAGGCGTTATCGGGATCGGGAGATTTAAACTGGTAGCGCTCACCCGGCTGGATGGTGCTGCTAACCCATTCAATGAAGGTTTCTGCCAGATAGGTTTCATACTGTTTCACGGACATATACGGCGTCTCCACTGTCACTCATTCGCTCCACGTTCCCCATGCGTTCATAAAACGCAACCAGCATTTGTGTGGACTGGTTATCCAGATAAAATCCGCGTTGCTCAAAACCACGTAGCAGTTCATGCAACCGGAGTTTTTTGTTTTTACCCACGGTAAGGTTGGTCAGTAACAGCAGCCGATCCTGATTTAGCACCAGCACTTTCCCCGCCCGGCCACGAACCTGAATGAAGTCAGTACAAATCTGGCTTTCCAGCTCGTTAATGTATTTACGATTTACTGATGCTCGTTCAGATTTTTTACCCTGAAATTGTTCAACGGCAACGGATAATAATTGTTTGAAGGTCTCTTCCAGGTTTGTAGCTCGATCGCGTTCAGGAAGATCTCGCTCCTCCTTACTGATAAACTTCTGTATGTAATCATTAAGCTCATTCAGTACTTGATTCGATGTATCTGAATAATTTAAACAATCTTGATATACCTGCCAGAGAGGGCGTTTTCTCTCTCCTTTACCCCACTGCAAAACCTCCAGTGCGGAAAGTATCGGGAAAAGTTTTTCGCTTTGGCTGGCAAACCACTTATAACCAAAGCGCTTAATCTGGTCACGCTCTGAGCTAGCTTTCTCAGTATCAAGGATAAAAAACAGTGATCTACTTTGCGGCTCACCATCCCGCCAGTAGTCCAGGTTGAGCGCCAACTGAGCACACCAGCTAAAGGCGTACAAACGCAGGGTATTGGTCAACTCCTGCAAAAGATATTGTGGATGATCTGCCAGAAATGCTAAATCAGACTGAAAACATGTCACCAGATAGGGTAAATAAGGTTGCTCTTTTGCAAATGGGCCTTCTCCCAGCCGTGTTAATCTAGTATTGAGCTTATTCAGCATTTCTTGTTCGATAAAATTCAACTTATCTTGTATCGGATGGTTAAGGCTAAAACCCCTCATTAAATTGGCAAACAGTGTTCCAAGACGTTTGTCTGCTGCGGAACCGGCGCTTATTTTTTCAGCATCAAACTGGGCGTGAAAAAGCAAGAAAAGCGGAGAGACACGAAAGATATCCTGACTGGAAAAATACATCCGCTCCAGTACCGGCCAGAAACCTTGCTCATCAATTAATATTTGTAGGTGGGCTTTGCAATCTTCGCGAAATTGTTCGAGATTGTAAGTGTCGATTTTGTATTTCACGGCATAGCTTAGTACCAGACCGGTGACAATTTGCCAGTCAATATTATTGTTCTTATTGCGTATCGGTAGGTAGCTATCCAGTTGGTTGTTGCCAACTTTTAATTTTGTTGCAATGGGATACATGATGTTATCCCTCCATGCCGCTGATAGTGATCATGTCGTCGTCCGCTCTTGCACTGTAAACCCGCTGCACGCCATCATAAAATTTGATTTCGCTGCTGGATTTGGCCTGTTCTGCGATCAGTTCAACGATTTCATCCAGTAATACAATCGCGCTTTTGTCATATTTATTAGGACGATAACCATTATTGAGTTTGCTCAATAACTCAAATAAATTAAGACCGATACGAATAGGCTCCAGCGAATTCTGGCCCACTTTTAAATGAACGTCGAAACAGGTCGGATGAGCTGTGTTTTTCTTGAGAATAGCATCCCAGTCTGGTTTTAGCGCGACTGGTGCCGTGATTTTAACCCCACCAAATTCGCCTAAAAAGAACTCTTCTTTTTGGGTACTCAGTTCAGGTGCTTTACGGTTTGCGTACCGCTGGATACCAGCGATAAGTTCAAAAGAATAAAACCGGTTCAGCGCTCTTTTTTGTTCCGGATTCGCAGTGTAGTTCTTATGTAGATGCCAGATATCTGAATAGCGTTCAAATAAAGATTCTTTAAAGAATACCGAGAAGTTTTGGTGATAGTTATTCCCCACTGATTCATGTTGTAGTAACCAGAAGAGCCTAATTAAAGAAGCAGCATCACCCGGCTTAACACACAGGCGGTCAAATGTAATATGTAATTGTTCAAGCTTTTCCAGAAAATCATCAAGTTCGGGATCAACCAATCCAAGCTCATAGCGTAAAATAAATTGATCGAGTTCATAAGTATGCAATCTGGCTGGATCGAAATCAGAAATCTTTTTAATCAGGTCATTTTCTGCACCATTAAAAAGATTGTCAAACAAGTATCCTGGTCCAGTCAGCAGGTGATGTAAAAAGTCAAGCAGTGTTCTTGTTGTAACAAACTGATCTTTAATTAACCGGGCTTTAAAAAGCTGGGTGATTAAAACATGCTGAACGCCGGGCATGCAAAGTAGTTTGAAGTTGGCAACGGTCTTTAAATCATGTCCTGTTGATTCATCCCGTTGAAAAATTGTGTAAAATAGATTCTTATCATCATCACCCGTTAAATGATTTAATAATTTCTTTATAAAGGGTGAGTATTGCTGTTCTTCATCAAACCTGAACTTAGGGTAATGTTCAAAATCAAAAAATGAACAATGCCCAATGCAAAACAAAAAGGTCCGCTACTTTCCTGCTGTTCCGCCAGGAATGTATCAATCACTAAACGAAGCGCTTGATGGCATTCAGCACCTTCTCTGGCAAAGTTAGCGAGCATCCCGGTATTGATACCTACAAGCAAAGGAGATGATTCTTGATGATGATTGCTAAATAAATGATTCAGTGCATCAATAGCTGTCTGCTGAGGAGCGAAGCTATGAGTTGCATCCAGATGAAAGGTAAACCGCTGCTGATAACGGGGGGCTGACTTACAGCGAGTTAATATTTCCGACTTACCATCGCCACTACTGCCGCATAGAAAAATGATCTCACCGGGCTTCGCTATATCCAGATAACGCTGTAATTCTTCTTCAATTTCTTGTTTAACAAAGAGTTGTTCTTTTAGCTCATCGAACACATCCTTTTGCCGATGAGTCTCGGTGGTTACGGAAAACGAAGATGACTTCGCAAGTACACCCAACGCTTTACGTAATGTGATCGCGCTCATAACTTCATGTTCTCTAAAGAAAGAATATCTTCATTCTATACAAGCTAAACCATGATCTCCATATGCCTTTTTCCCCAGTGAGTATCAGGAGCTTTGACGCAAGATCGCTAATTCATACAGTTATGGCAGCCCAATTGATGTCAGTACTTTGCGGCTAGAATAACGTTATCACCTCCCAAGCATCCCCCCAGCCTTACCCCCACTATCCTGCGTCACCTTAACCCCACCCGCCAGCGCGCCATTTACCGCCACGCCGACCCTCACTCCAGCCCACGTCATCGCCCCCAGCCAGAATGTTGGCAGTACCAGAAACATCGACCCCATCACCAGATTAATTCACGTCATCCTGCGTATTCTGGATCCCGGCCAGATTCCAGCTACTGTGGGTATCGCTGTTGTAGAGTACATCCAGCAACCAGCTATCGAGCCACCGCGCCAGTTCCCACCAGAAGGTGAGGAAGAACAGTGCGAACTGCACAAATGTCAGCGTCATTACCACCTTAACGTCCCATGTTGAACAGAGCGTTATCAGCGGAATACAGATCACCAGCGCCATTTGCAGCAGCGCCTGTACCATCGGTAGTGCCTGGCGCACACTGTCGAACGCCGGGAACGCCGCTATGCTGCCGAGGATATTTCCGGCGCTGGATGCCAGCCTGGTGGCGGCATTGGCGACGGTGCCATCGACATTCCCACCATAACCGGGGTAAACGCGCCCGTTCTGCGATACCTGCATATTTCGTTCACTAACCAGCGAGCGCAACACGGCCTCTTCATATACTGCCTGTGACTGTCCGATCTTTTTAAACGCTGTCCAGATATCCGGGGCCGGGAATTGCAGTAGCCGGGACTTCAGCCCAACGGTGTCGTCGGCCCACCACTGTTTACAGGTGGGATAGCCGCTCGCGCCCGTATCGGCCAGCCCGGCGTCGCGTGGTGCGCTGTACGGCCAGGTACTGTGTGGTGAAAGTGCATGGTCGGTATCGTAGTAACCCGTCGTGTTGAGAAAGTACGATGATCCCAGCCAGGCAGTATCATTACTGGTGTCATCGTCCAGCTCTCCGGCGCGAAATTTCAGACGGGCGCGGGAAGGGGCATAACACTCCTCGACAAAATCCCGCAGTTCCTGTGCCAGCGCTGGATCCTTGATTCGGGTGTGCTGCACCTCAAAACGGATCTGACGCAGATCCGGCTGGCAGGGAAGGGTGGCAACCGTTGCGCTGGTGATGCCTTTGCTGATCACATGAATAAAATACCACCAGACCGGGACTGCGGCGGTTTTACCGCCCAGCGAGTTTATAATCGGCTGATAGCCAGTATCGGCGGGTTGCGGCACCGACATGCCGCACTGCTTCGATCGCGTGGTGTCATATTTGATGGTATCGAGGTCGATGTTCAGCAGTGGCACGCAGGTGAACATAATGACCAGCAACGAGGTGTACATCAGGTGCTCGGCCCATATCAGGGACAGCGCGGCTTTGTTGCCCTCATCCGCTCCCTGACTTCTGGCCTGTAGCCACAGCGCCAGCAGCTTAATCAACAGCGGCAGAGCAAATAATCCGGTCGCGCTGATCGCATTCCACAGCCCGTTATTGACCACCCAGCCGAGCAGCGTCAGAAAGTACTCCAGGTAGCTGTTGGTCGTCACCGGAACACCTCCGGTACGATTTCGTTGAGCAGAATCAGTATGATAAATATCAGCGCGATACGGCGGATTGCCGGACGATGTGGCGATAAGCGGTCGTACAGATGCCAGCCCACACCACAAATCACGCCGTATAGCGTTACGCGCCAGGGCAGCAGGTCGCTGCGGTTAATCTGTGGTGTATTGTCAGCAGCCAGATAAAACATCACCGCCATGCAGACCAGAAGCAGGGAGCCGGACAGTATCAGCCGTTTCATTGCGTCTCTCCACCTGTGGATTTGCTGAGATCGTCCATCCGTTTGTCGGTGTCGTCTTCTACGCCGACAGCCTGGCCTTTGGTCTTCGCGCGCATCGTCTGGCGTTCAAGGATGGTGAGCGCCGCGTTATCTGCCAGCGCCTGATGCATATCCAGTTCCAGCTTAAGCTGTGACAGTTCCTGGTCGAGCTGGGCGGTGGTTTGGGTCAATGCGGTTTGTGCTTCTTTTTCATCGGAAACATTAGGTTCGCGCATTCCTGCCAGCAGCGTGCGCCGGGCCATCAGCGGCTGGATCTTATCCTGCTCTTCCTGAATCAGCGGCGTCAGCCCGACACTGGATTGTGCGCCGCTTTGCTGGTCAGTGTCGCCGGATTGATCGTTATCCGGGGCGACGTTAATGGTCTGTTCGCCAACTACCCGCGTCAGCCATTGCGCTGCGTCGTCGGGTTTGCTCCATACCTGGCAAAGTTCACCCTGACAGTCGTTGCTGGATACTGAACTGGTGCTGGTCGCGCTGCGATTATTGAGGATGTTGTAGCCTGCGACCGTCGTATCGCGAACAAGTTTTATGGGCGGTTGACCTTTACCGCCGCGATGTTCGCCACCAACCCAGCGTTTGCCTTTCTCTGCCGCTTTTTCAGCAGCTCTTTGGTCGGCGCGAACGGCGTCTTTTTCGCTGGCCGCAATGCCCTGATAGTTTTCCGCCTGAGCGCTCTGTGTCCATGCCGGACTGAGCGCATAATCGGTCATCTTGCCGGCCATCTTCTGGCAGCTTAACAGTGATTTATCGAAGTCGAGTCGTCCCTGAAGCACGCCGTTGGTTAACAGATCGTAGAGCTGAGGATTGGCTCGCTGGATCACCATCGCAGGCAGGCTGGCGACCGCACTGGTCGCGCTTTCGATAACCTCGCCCATCAGTTGCTGGAAGCCGTCCGTCACGCCGTTGAGCTGATTACGCACCGTGGTATCGATATCGAAATTGCCGCACATCATGTCGCTGTTCCAGCTTACACCTGCCGTCAGCGGGAAGGTGTTACGCCGGGTAGCGGAAGGGGGAATGGCCGCACCACCGCCGATGCGGTAATACATCCAGTCGCTGATCGCCCCCTGCTGCTGATACTGGTATTTATCAGCCGCCGGGGCGAGAAAGGCGATGAATAAAAGACAGAATGCCGGGCGCATGATTAACCTCCGCTACTGCCGAGAAAGGTCTGCCCACGACGCGGGCAGCATTTATAGGGCCGCCACAGCGTCCGGACATATGCGCCATCCTCCGCCAGTTTATCGGCGTAAGAATCGGTGGAAGAGCCATCCGGGAAGATAGTGCAGGATGCGGATTTTTTGGGAACCAGCATCTGCCACTGGTGGTTACTGCTGTCGCCTTCTGTGACCGGATCCGGCGGCCAGTATCCGTCGTGTGAGGTGGCAGTCAGCGGAATATAAACATGCGGCTGACCACTGCGCGTTACCAGATCGGCAGTGCGTTGGGCGATGACCGCTCCGGCCTTATAGTCATGCGTCTGGCTGAGCGCCCCGGCTCGTGGGTAGATATTACCCCACATATCGCCATCTTTGCTGACTTCACGCAGCCCAGGCGTTAACGCCTCCGGGTAGAACATCTCCGGTACACCGCTGCGCCAGGCGAGCGCATCCAGCGTGCTGAGAAAGTAGGGGAGAAAAGGCTGTGACGACGGGGTGCAGACGTAGCCAAACTGGGCGAAGAATTTTGCCAGCGCATCACCGGCAGGGAAGCCAATCGCATCGGCGTTCTTAAACCGGATTTTGCTGTGCTGGCCGATGGCGCGGGGATTAGTATCGCCACCGGCTTCGGCGATACCGGGCAGCGGCGAACTGAGTAGCGACATCTCAGCCCACGGGTTTTGCCCGGTATCGCTGTAGGCTGATACCACCAGATCCGGTCGGAAATGACGTACCTTCACCGACGTGCGCACCGAGCAGCCAAACGGCGTGCAGAACAGCCAGTAGCAGACACCGACTACCTGATATTTTACGCACGTCGGCGACAGGGCTGAGGCGGCAATTTCCGGGGTAGTGATGACGTTACCTGCGCACGGCATCATTATCAGTAAGCAAAGTAATGTCCGGTGGAGATTCATGGCGATGTTCCTGAGCCGATATCATCAATGCAGGCTTTACCACAGGGCGGAAAAATGGCGTGGAGGAACTCTGTATGGCCAACAGAACATTTTTTGTAAATGCTTACAATCTAATGGGGTGGAAAGTGATTTCTGTTAATCATCCGCAGACAACGATTTCTGATAATGTTGGCTAAAGGAGGGAGACACAATGTTAGAGATTAATCCACATGAGGCGGTACAGATTTTGCCCCAGGATCGGGAGAAACTGTACCACCTGGTCTGGCGCGAGCCTGCGGAGCGCATAGCTGCGCAATATGGCATCAGCACTGAGTTGCTGGCAAGACGGTGCAGTGAAATGCGGATACCGAGGCCGCTTGCCGGTTACTGGAAAGCGCTGGCGAAGGGAGCTGCGCCAGCCATTCCTGCGCTGCCTGCTTTGAAAAAGGGGAAGGCGGTAAAGATACATGAGAATGACAGCCCATCAGTACAATCTCCCGCCATTACGGCATCCAAACCAGATTCTCCAGTAACCCGGAAGCAAACTCCTGTTACGGGGAATGGCTATGGCCTGATCAATGATCTCAAAACATATCTGCCACCCTCCACGGTTACAGAAGATGGCTATTACAAGCCAGCGAAAAAGAAATTACTGGATCTCAACGTTTCTGATACGGGATTTGATAGTGCAATAGAGTTCCTGAGTCGGTTCTTTGATGCTCTGGGAAAACAGGGATATCGGGTAACGCTGGATACTCCGGGAGAAAGGATGCATCGTGCGGATATCGATATTAAGGAAGATCCAAAAGAGGGAGGGTATCGCTGGGACAATTTATGGCGGCCTTATACGCCAAGTCTTATTTGTGTTGGCGATATGCATTTTGCGTTCAATCTTGCCGAAATGACGGAATATGTACCGGCGAAGAAAGTCAAAAATCGCTATGTTCGCGATGAACAGATGGCGCGGTGGATCCGTGGAAAAAACAGTGAGCCTTTTCTTCACGTCTCGAAGCATACACTGCCTACCGGGCGATTTTTGCTACAGCTTTATTCACCTTATTCTTCCGCAAAATGGCTGGTGCAGTTCCGGCAGACAAAGCAGTGTGGATTGATTAGTCAGATCCCGAAAATGATTTCGGCATTGCAGGGCGCTGTTCCGCTAATTTCAAAGCAGTTAGAAGAGGCCAGAATCAAAGCGGAGGAATGGCGCATTCAGCGGGAGCGGGAACACGCCATATATCTGGAAAAGGAGCGGGTTCGTCAGGAAGAGGAGGCTTACAATGCCAGTCGCACGGAACTGAAATCCATTATGGCGCAGTGGGCTGAAGACAAACGGATGGAGCAGTTTTTCCGGGAAGCAGAGTCTGATGCAGTACTGCTTGATGAGCAGCAGAAAGTTCAGGTTATGGAACGTTTGCTACTGGCCCGGCAGTTCTTGTCAGAGGATACGGCGGTTGAGCGGTTGCTGAAGTGGAAAACGCCGCAGGAGCGATTAAGCAAATAATCAACTGTACACAAGTAAGGCCATTGTATGAATGGCCTTATTTTATTGGTTAGTCAACACAGTATAAAAGGATTTTTTTAATCCGCTTTGCAACAATAATAAATAAGGCCAAAACGTATCATGCTGTAGCTCTGTGATTCCAGGAGTCCTTGTAAATGATATTCCCATCGCAATGCTTCCAGGTAATGGCCTCATATCTTAACTGGATAGTTTCGCTGTGTGTACCTGTACCAGAACCGGGGAATAAGTTGGGGGTAATTCCAGTTACTTTCACATTCTCTAAAATAATATTAAAGTATTCGCTTTCAACACCTGCATCAAGGATCTGATACATTTTTATGGTTGCTGATTTTAATGTCTGATTTTCACTCAGCGCTTTGTACAAAAGGGGCGTTGTTTTATCAAAATCTTTCTGTACAGTAATAGGCGTATGTACTCGGGTTCCTGTTAATCTCCCGGTGTTTCCATCCACAGGAATGGATAAGTGGTGCGTTACCGCTTTTAATTCAATGGCACCAATACGCCCTGTAACTAAAGAACTACCAATTATAGGGGAGCCATTTGCATCGGTTAGCCAAAGATATGCTGGATTTGACATAATTATTCCTTATCTATATCTATAAACGAAGGTATACACAGCATTACGATTACCCACAAGATCATTCCAATAAGCTTCATGGGCCATGGGTCAAGCAAAGCTATACAGGCAATAGCACCTATAATTAATAATGGGCCTGATAGTAAATCGAAATCGAAAATCCCACCTAATATACGTATCTTTTTGGGTAGAAACATATTCAATACAAGAGAAATGATATAAGCACTGCCGATTGTAATGGTAACAGCGATTGTTTTATCCTGCCAGGTATCAAACTCAACCAGGCAGATTAAGCATATAGCGACAATATAGCTACAAAGTATTATATTTATAATGGGGATGAGAAATTTAGACATATCACCCGGCCTTAGCATTCGTACTCAAACGTTCTTCCACTCTCTTCATAATCCGGTCGAATACGGGCCTGCCTTCAGTATATCCTGTATGGATGGCATCAACAAAAGGTTTCACCGCTTCGGCAAACAGAAAATAAAGGAGATCGTAGTCGCGGGGTCTTAAAACTTCGTATATCTCTGGTGCTTCGTTGCTGAGGCTATCTGATACTCTGATAGAACGTTCTGCCATTCCACCAAATAATAACAGATTACTTAAAGTGGTTATTGGGTTTATTTTTCCTTTAAAAACAACATAAGTAAATGAAATCTTTTCTATAACTGCTTTAGCTATAGAAGAAATAATTGTGTTTGTCCCTATTCTACCTGCTATGGAAGTACCAACACTTCTATAAACATTATTCTGCTCTGGCTCAGACAAGTATTTATTGAATAATTGAAAGATTAATTTAACTGCGTTAACGATGTTTTCATAGTTAAGGATATCGTGTCTTATAGCGGTCATCATACGGATTCTTTCTGTTTCACGTTCATATCTTGTATCCGTATCAAAGATACCGTAAATCAGATAACCATAATCTAAAGGAACAGATAATCCACCATTGATAAGTCCTGTAACTGTATCAGGAGAAACAACGATATCGTATATCCTCCGAGCTATCCCTTCTATGTCTGCCATATAGTTATCCTATATAAATTTACATCATTTTTGCAGAAAAGGAACCGATGGTAATTTACAAGAGAATAGACACTTTGATAAGTGTTACCATAACCTAATTGTTACAAATTATATTGTAAAATAATTTTGACCAACTGTCTCAATGAGACCTAAAACATCATTGCGTATGGATTTACGGTACATTATTATGATAATTTTTCTTGATGTAAGATATATTAGTCCAATAAATAATAAAGCGAATGTAAGTATTCGATTAGTGATTGGATACGCAGAAATTTAAATATTAACATTATTAAATTATATGTATTTGCTCGGGTTTGTTCATGGCAGAAACAGGTTCATGATTCATGAACGGGCGATTTATGTGAACACATCGACAACATCATGTTGTGACGTCGCTGGTAATAGCATGAGCTTTTGCCACCTTCATCGCTGCCTCCAGCTCACTACATCCAAACTCCCGCATAATCCGCATCCGCTCCGCCTTCTCATGTTTTTCCGTCATCCCCAGCGCCAGCCATAGGGCAGGGGAGACCACGCGGAACAGCGCTTCCACACGCGGCGAAAGCACTACGCCTTCGGTATATTTCCCCGGCGCTTTGGTGGCTCTGAGCAGGAGCTGGCGCTGTTCTGGCGTCAGAGATTTAAAGCGGCTGACCTGTTCCACCTCCTCGGGTGGCATCACCAGTAGCTCCCACCACTCAATCATATTGAGCAGTTTTTTCGCGTCATCCGGGAAGTCGCTCAGGTTCTGCGTTGCCAGCCACAGCCAGCGCCCGCCGCAGAGGATAGCCAGCGCACCGCCGGGCAGAGCGCTGCCAGGGATAAGGCTTCAGTTACGCCACAGTATTGCCGGAATGGCTCCAGTAATGGCACCGGTAGCCAACCCGACCAGCAGCGCTATCAGCAACTCGCTAACCGTCAGGCCGCGAAATACCGCAGGCTCGTGGTTCAGCCGTTCCGGGAGAAAGGGGATGGTGCTCATAGCTTACAGGATGTCCGAGGCCTGGTTGAGCAACCAGATGGTGATCACCAGCAGAACCGCGCCGACGCCCGCCATGGCGCCTAAATCTTTCCACTGCTTACTCCCGCCCTGAATTTCAGAGTAGGTGGCGATGCAGTTGTTGGCGACCACCAGAAAGCCCACGGCGCAGATGCCCAGCGTCATCAGGATCACAATGTCATAGCCGTAGTTCTGCAACGTTTCCATGATGCCGTCGCCCTGACCGCGCGAAGGATCTTCCATCTCTGGCAGATCGGCATATGCAGGCAGGGCCGGGAACCATAGCAGCCATCTGAAGATGCGTTTTTTCATTTTGCCTCCTGAAATCCGCTAGCTCAGTACCAGCCAGAAGCTGACCAGCAGCAGTAAGATGGTGCGCCCGCCGATGCTGCCCAGCGCCCGCCAGCTCACCCGCGCTGTCGCCACACCCCGATAGGCATCATTCAGTACCCAGACCACCCACAACAGCAGAAAGGCGCTGAACAGGCCGAGCATCACCAGGCTGGCGGCCTGGAAGGTGCTGATTTGTTCGGGGGTCATGGCGTGGTTTTCTCCTCACGGTATTGCCCGACCAGCGTCGCTGTATCTCGCGGTTGAGCGCGAGCTGGTGTGAGGTAATTTTCAATCCCGCTGCGTAGGGTGGTGATATCGCTGTGGATGCGAGGGTAGTCGAAGTAGTAGCGCTCGTTGATACCAGTTCTGGCGCTTTGTTGGGCACGGTGGAGTGAGGCTTCGATTTGGGTTAGCTGGTTGAGGGACAGGGTGAGCTCTTCGCGCTCGGTGAGGGGGGCTGCGAGAGTTACTGTGGTAAAGAATAGCGCTATGGTGAGTATGAAAAACTTCATAGTAAGTTTCCAGCAAACCTATTTTGAACAATAGTAGGTAAGCATTACCGCAATATCTGTAGGAAAATATTTATCCACTCAGAAAGAAAAATACATTCTTGCGAATATCTATCATTATTCGTTGAAGACGCACTCTATATAGTACTGAGATACATAAAACGATGTTTTGTCACATTAACATCGCTTTATATTTTGATGCCTATGAAGGTTATTTTCTCTTTTGTTTATGTTTTCGACGTAATTCTCGGCTGTGAGTAGCCCGTTCTTTAATTAATTCTTGATTAAATAGTGTAGTACCAGATGCCATTTGCTCATAAAGGTTATTGTTATTCCTTACTTTTTTTAATATGCTTAGTAAGATAGGTGATGCCTCTGCACGCCCTTTATCCATAAAAAAGCATAACTGCTTTGCAAAGAAATATAATGTAATGGAATAAGAAAGAACTGTTATCTGAACCCAAAGTGATTGCACTATATTATATTCGCCATTTGCAACTTTGAATGTTAGATAAAGAAAATAAAAAGAAGTTGATACACTAAAAAGGGATAAAAAGAACGCTACCTTTTTAGGGTATGATCTGCTGCCAACTTTATAGGTAAACAAACGAAAGGTGCCTATATTTCCGAATACTAAAAAACCGAATCCAGCCATACTAATATCAATAGCTGTATTTGTAAATTTCATGGAGGATAAATTGTATAATATCAATGTGAAAATAAACAAAGACACCAAGCTAATAAATTCTATTCTTACACCACGATAGAACTCTATCATATAAGGAGAGCTCTTCTTTAGGGTTGCCATAATGAAATCTAACAAATAAATAAATGCAACTATCCATGTTACCGATGGTAATTGATATTTATAGAGGCTTATAAGCATGGCAATTGGTGATGTTAGATTAAATGGGAATGCTATATAAGACCAAACTATTGATACTGTGACAAATAAGTAAACTATAACATTCACTATATGGCTCTCTCTTTACGTATCGATTGAGCTTTTTTATACCATGAATATAGTCGAGAAGTGTTATCTATAGCCATATAGTTATGGATAATTACAAATATTTTTTGAATGTACCAATAGCCACAGATATGCCTATTCCAGTTACCATCGCTCCCAGCACTAATACAACCCCCGGCACGAGAAAAAAAGGCACCGCCAGCCACATTAACCCCGTTGCCGCAAGGCTGGAGCCGATCATACGCCTGGCATGGTGATAAACAAACCCGGACTCATGGCCTGCGCCAAATCGCCGTAAGTCGCGGCGTACCAGCCCGTCAATAAGGCCAATGGTAATGGTGAGCGCAAACAATGGTAGCGCCTGCAACAGAATCGCCAGCCGCAGCAGAAAGGTGAGGGTGACGTTACCCGCAGACAGTAACGCGCAACGGATCACTGTAGTGACCGTCTCTGTCCAGAACAACCCGCTTTGCCCGTTGAGAGAAGCAATCAGCGCCGCGAGTTCTTGCTGCAACGCACCACTGACAATCGCCAGATTTTCTACTAACCACACCGGTGCGCCAGCGGAACCCCGCCACCACTGCCATGTTGCCTTCAATACCTGCTCACTACGGCTGGCGCAGGTGTTCCTCCAGAAACACGCATCACCCAGCCACTCCAGCGCTATCGCCAGCATCCATGCACCGAGGCAAAAGCCAACCAGCACGCCGGGCAGCAATGTGAGCCAGCCGAGTAGTCCGGGACGGCGTACTGGTCCTGACGGAACATGCTCGGGCATCAGTGCAGCGGCAGCGTAACGTAGCGGCAGAGGAATCGCGCCTCGTGCGCCTCATCCAGTCGTACCTGAAAAATGTCGTGTTCGCCCTGCGGCGACGTAGCTTCGCGCCATGCCTGAAAGCCCTGTAAATTCATGCGGGCGATAATCTGGTCGGGCGTTTCTCCCTGCGTCAGCGCTTCCACCGCCTGTTGCAGGGGAAGAGGCAGCGTTTGCGCAGGCCACATCACTTCAACGCTCACGAGCTGGCGGTGTGTCCGGGGTATCATCGGTAAGTTTCTCCGTGGTTTCGCTGTCGTTCAGCCATAAAATAGGGTCGTTTTTCGCCGTTACAACTGCCTCCGGGTGGTTCCACCATACGGGCGCGCTGTCGTACTGTTTTTCCATATAGCGGGCGATGTGCGTGATGCTTTCCGGCATCAGCGGATCGTGTGAAGTATCCGGTAATGGGATGCGTAACTTCCAGATCTGGCCGCCTTCCAGCAGGGCAAACGCCTGGCCTTTGGGTAGCTGTACCAGTGAGGCGGGTTCCAGTAGCGGTACCTGTACGCTGCTCACCCGATCCTGGGTGTTGCTGGAAAAACCGATATTGCCCTGAGCGTCGGCGCTGTCGGTGATGCCGGAACTGACGCTGTTGCTGAGCACATCCACCTGCGGCAGTTGTCTGGTCAGCAGTTCGGCAGTGGCGGTTTCCCGTACCCGCATCATGATCAGGCTGTTGAAGTTGCCGACCACCTGGCCCGCTTTGGCGCGATTGCCGATGCGGGCTTCTATGTCGGAGAGCGTCTGGGTGTAGGCCGTGACCTGCACGCCCGCGCCGCCGCCTTTGTTGATCAGCGGAATAAATTCATCGCCCATCAGCTCGCTGAACTCATCACAATGCAGGTTGATGGCCGCTTTTTCTTCCGTCTGCGGCAGGCCATCCATCACGCCGTGCTTGTAGATATGCCCGGCGACGCTGACCAGATCGGCAAACATCGAGTTACCCACGGCGGCGGCAATCTCAGCGTCAGACAGCGCATCCAACAATCGCCCGCTGGCGAATGGCCTGCTGCCAGTCGAACACCGGGCGTGGATCGTTGAGGTCGCCGTAGTCCGGGGCCAGCAGTTGGGCGATTTTCCCGGTGGTCAGTTTTTCCAGCAGCGGCAGCAGCGAGGCAACGATCTTATCGAACCAGGTTTTGTCGTAGCGCACGGCAGAACGCAGGCCGTCGAGGATCTGATCATGCAGCCGGGTGGTGGAAAGGTACTGCTCCAGCGCAACGACGTAGCTGTCCCGCCCCTGGAGATTGCGCGGCGTGTTTTTCTCGGTGATGCCACCGGCAATCCGTACCACGTTGTCCCATGCCTGTCGGTCGTGACCGGGCAGAAAGACGCGGGCGTAGTCGATAAACAGCTCGTCGATGTTGATAACGTGACGGGCGATGCGGGCGTAATCCGGGCGCTGGCCCAGCGCCACCAGGGCGCGGGTGATGATGTTGACGAAGCGCCACGCGAACTCGCGGAAGGCGGCGGAGTTGCCTTCGGTGGAAAGCTGTCCGGCGATGCGGCTGGCGACTTCTGAGATACGGCCAAAGTGTCCGACGGCGTTATAGCGGGCGGAGATTTCCGGCCAGCCCAGATGGAACAGCCAGAAGACGCTTTCCCGTCCGGCACGGTGCGCCTCCGCCCACACGCGCCGCAGCAGGTTGGCATCACCCTTGGGGTCGAAAACAATCACCGTGTCACCTCGGCGAATATCCTGGGCAATCAGCAGCTCCGCCAGCCGGGTTTTGCCAACACGGGTAGTCCCGAGGACCAGCGTATGCCCCGGTCGATCGCGCAACGGCAGCGTAACGCGGCCTTCGTGCAGCTCCACGCCATGCAGCAGCGGATCGCCGCCGCTGGCGGAAGGACGATCCGTCTGTAGCCAGTGTTCACATTGTGGCTGACGGCACAGATACAGCCGTTGGGTATGTGTGGGTAGCCAGCGAAAGCCGCGCCCGAGAAACAGCGAGTCGGGTAACTGCGGGATACGGCTGGCAGAGAGCGTCCAGAGCGGCAGATGGCGCACGCGACGGCGAAAACGCAGGATGCGCACTCCCTGTTTTAGCCGCAGGGCAGACAGTGAAAGCAATGCCAATGCCAATAGCCATCCGCAATAGGGCGTCAGCAGCAGCGTTTGTGGTGCCGCCACGCACCATACTGCCGCCAGCAGGGCCGCGCTGGCGCTGTAAAGCTCCACCGCCGGGCGCAGGATAAAATCGAGCCTCACTGTTCCAGCCCCTTGTCGGTGATCAGCACCGGATACACGGTGATGGGCAGATGTTTTGCCATATCGTCGGCGCTGACGGGCAGCAGCGTCAGTTTGGGTGCGATGGCCCGCAGGGCATTCAACCGCGCCAGCGTGGTGACGTTCACCACCAGTCCGGTGGCGTGCAGGGTTTTTAATGCGTCCTGGTGCTGGCGCAGCCATTCTGTGGACAGCGGATCGTCGCCGATTAAAAACAGCGGCGTCATTCCCGGCAGGCTGAGCGCCAGACGGGGTTGCTGACCGGGATGCAGATTGCGGGTGACGACCGGCAGCAACCGGGCTTCATCCAGCGCCTGCATGGGAACGGCAGGCCCGGCAATCGCGGCGGCAGTAAACAACAGCATGGCTGGAATAAGGTGTTTCATGGCGAGGTCCCTGATGCGGAGAGCAGCCGGATTTGCTGGCTGATTTTCTGGCGGTAGACGGCGGCAGGTTTGCCTCCGGCGGGATGGTGGTAGCGGGCGGCGGCGTCCAGCCAGCTTCCGGGGGAAGCGTTGTAGTGCTGACGTAGCAGCAGGGCGGTGACGGTGAGATTGTCCGCCGGATCAAAACTGGCGCACAGCGAAGGGAACCATTGCCCGTTCCAGCCGAGATTAATCTGTCCCAGCCCGGCATCGATGCGTTTCAGGCTGCGGGTACGGGCGAAGGTGAGCAATGCCCGGCAGGCTGAAGAACGGCTGGGGTAACGGTAGCCGGTTCCGGCAATATTCAGCGTCCACGGCCACGGGTGTAGTCCCTGCTCCAGTCGGGAGCGGGCCACCGCGTAGAGCAGCTCTGCCGGAACCTGTTGTTGACGGGCGATTTGCGCATACAGCGGCGGCACGGCACAGGCGTGAGCGCTGATAAGCAGGCCGACTGTCAGGGAGCAGAGATGGGATGCCATTGCTCCCCCTGTTGCTCCAGCAATAACGGCAGTTTTCCGCCGCCGAGGCGTTGCCAGCGCCCGTTATCGTGATTAAGCGTTATCTGCCCGCGTTCGATCTTGCGCATATCAATATGCTGGCGCTGTGCCCAGCGTTGCAGGCTGGCATCGTCGTTACGGCTGTTGACCAGCCAGATATCCAGCGGACGGTCGTCGTTGATAAGCTTCTGCGCCAGCGTCTCGCAGGCCGGCATTTTTCACTGACGAACAGCGCCAGACGTGGCTGGACGACGCTGCGGATGGGCGTCAGCGTCGGGTAAAGCCGCTTCCACGCCTGGTCGTAGGCACGCTGGAACGCCAGCTCTTTCTCCACCCGTTGATGCTCTTTACGGGCCAGCAGCTCGGCGTAGCGCTGACGTTCGGCGTCGCTGTTGGTCTCCACGCCGAGGGTGGTGAGGGGATCGAGTCCCGGCGACCAGATGCCGCGCTCGCCCTGACGCAGTTGCTGGTAGTGCTGCCATTCGCTGTCGGTTAATCCCCACTGCTGTGCCTGCGTGTGGGTGATGGTCTGTTCTTCAATACGGGTTTGCTGCGGGCTGGCAAACAGCGGCAGTAGCAGAAGGCACAGCAACAGATATCTGCGCATCGGTTTTACTCTCCGGTGTTCAGCGTCAGCCGCTGCCTGCCTTTACGGAAAGTAGCGTGACTGCCGTCCAGTTGCAGCAATTGCCAGCCCTGCACGCTGTCGCCGGGGGCAGCAAGCTGAAGCTGTGAGAGCGAGCGATAACCGGATGGCGCGATGACGGCGAACTGCCGCCCGGCGCGAAACTCGCTGCTGATAAGAGAAAAAGGGGCCTTTGCGGCCCAAAGCGGAGATGGGACGGGGCGTTTTGCCTTTGCGCGGCTGCGCGTGGCGGTCTGTTGTTGCAGGTGTTGATAACTGGTGCTCAGGGTCTGGACCTGTTTCTCCAGCTCCTTGATCTGTTCGTTAATGGGCTGAAGTCGTTCGGCCTGAGTGCTGGCGGCATCGTTAAGCTGTCTGGCAAGGACTTCCGTGCGATCGGTGATGTTTTTTACGGCAGCTTCCAGCTCGCGATAATCGCTGTCCGGCTGCGGCTGTTCGCGCCACTGTGTTATCTGCCGTTGTGTCTGTTGCTGCGTCAGCGTCAGGGCATTCAGGCGGTTGAAACACCAGAACATCGCCGCCGCCAGCAGAATGAGAACGCTGGCGGTAGTCAGGTAGGCCAGACGTTTAAGCATGATGGTCTCCCGTTCCCGGCGTGTTCAGGTGAAAACAAACCTCTCGGTTCAGTGCATCGGTCTGCATCAGCCAGCCCGGCCCGGCCAGCGTTTTCAGCGCCTCTTCCAGCCGCATCGGGCCGAGCCGGTATTGCGAAAGCGGCAGCGGTTTGCCTGCCAGAAACTGCGTGGGATGGTCATTGATGCACAGGCTGTAGCCGCTCTGTTTCAGCAGCCAGGTGAAGGCGTCGCCAACGGTGAGTTTCAGGTTCAGCGGCAGGTTGATGTTGACGATCTGGTGCAGCGGGTTGCGCTGGGCTTCGTCGGGGCGGGTGTTGATCAGCAGATAGCGGTCATAGCGCACCACTTCAGGCACGGGCGGGGTTGTTGGTTTTGGCGCAGGCACAGTGGGTCGTTGGGACGCGGTACAGCCGCCCAGCATCAGCAATGTGATAACCCATCCTGTTATTCGCGCCATTGTCTCTCTGAATCTTGTGAGGAATAGCCCGAGGGTGCGGAATGGTGGGAGGGCAGACAACGCGAAATTGTTTTTCGGTGATGAAAAAAAGACGCCCGGAGTGGGCGTCACGATAAAGATTCAGGCTGCATCAGCTTCCGCCTCTGCTTCCTGATTTCCGGCCTGCCAGACGACTTCGCCGTCGATTTTAACAAGGCCAATATAGAGCAGTCGGGCTTTCAGGCTGACGCCTGTTTCGCCTTTACGCTCGCCTTTGCTGTAGGTGAACATATCGACGTATAAGTCGCCCAGGCGGAAGTGGATCAGCACTTTGCGCTTTTCATTGACCGCCTGCTCGCAGCGGGCAATCAGCTTACGCGCTTCGCTACCGGTGACTTTGCAGTCAAAGTGGACATAGTCCACGTCATCAGCAGCCCCGCTTAATGCGGCAATATCACAGCATAAAAAGGGCTCGCCGCGTTTTGGGGTGACGGTACGGATACGGTTAACGTAACCCAGACCGCTGGTGTACAGATTGAAGTAAGTTTTCTCGTTCATAGGATCCTCCCGCGTGGCTGAACGCGGCGCTTGGTGATATGCAGAGTGCATCGGGTGAAAGGGATGCGCCGGGGTGATGCTGCGCAATTAAAAGGATTGACACTTCATCCTTCAGGCTGTCTCTGCGTTGGCTTCCTTCACTCACTCCGGTCACTTACTTTTGTAAGCTCCCGGAGATTCGCTCAGTTGCCGCCTTGATACAGCCAGAATGATTGTGTGTCAGGAACCTCGCCATTCGGCGGGTAGCTTGCAGGTTCCGGCTACCGGATTAGCAAGGGTGATTTAAGCGGTGGATGAGGGGAATTGCGAGGCGATATTCTGTTTGCTGCACCTTAAAAATCGTGTTCCGCACGGCGTGTATTAAGGTGCAGCGGGCTGAAGGGGTCACTGCCCGCGTAGGGTTACGCGCGATTTCTGTCAGCAGTGTAAATCGTTATAGCTGGCGCTTGCGCACAAACGGATCCCGTTGTTATCCGGTGGGCGCCGGAAAAAAGCAGGAGTTCCGGACGGATAGCGAGACGGCTGTCGCCTGGCTATCCGCCCGGAAGGGAGTATATCAATGGCAGTGCAGGCAGCTTTACGCAGCGGGACCGATCTGCTACGGGTGCGTGTTTATAAAGCGGGACGCACCATTGGGAGGAATGCCCGTTGAGCATAAGCGTGGAACAGGGATGTCGTCGTGGTGAAATTTATCTCCCGCGTTCATTATTTTCCGGCAGGGTGAGCAATCCCATGTGCAGTCTTTCCGCCTGCTCGACTTTTTCCTGGCACTCCCGCGCCTGGCGGATAATGAAGGTCAGTACCGACATCTGCATATTGAACACAATGCGATCCCGCTCGATTTCCAGTAAGGCATCTCTGGCGCGCTGCGGGATTTTAGGATCGCTAATCAGGTTGCTGAATGCCGGGGTGCCGGATTTGTTGTTCTGCTGGTTACGCCAGCGCAAGAAGTTTGCGCCAGAGGGGGCCGGGCCGACGGTGAATATCAGCGGAAGCTGGCGCACAGGGTAGCGTCTGGCGCTCTGGATTAGACGTTGCATCAATGGCTCCATCATCTCGCGCACGCTTCGGGCATTGCTCTCCAGCAGCTCCAGCTCCCCCTTACTCTTAAAAGGCTTTAAAAGGCCTTTTAGCGAGGAGACGTAAGCCAGCATTTTATAGTCTTCATCAGCCAGCGACTGATAGCCGGTTATGGGATTATTCATCCTCTGCCACTCCGGGATTTTCGGCCTTGCCTGGTAATGGTGATGAAAACGATGAGCGCAGTTTGCCGCTCAGTATCGCTTCCGGTAGCGGACCTAAACGTTCAATGGTGGCTCTGGCCTGTGGCGTATCGTCGATAAAATCCTGACGGGTCAGCCCGGAGCTATGATATTTCTGCGCCAGACCGAAGGCGCTGCGGATAACCGTTGCACCGTTATTCAATCGGTTGTGCATTTCCGTGCGGGAGATGATGGCGATATGCGAGGCCAGCAGAAGCTGGCGGGCTAGCTGGTCGAAGTCGGTCAGCAGATAAACGCCCTGATAGGCCAGTGGAGCGTTGATAAACAGCGGAAAGCGGGCTGGCTGAACATTGAAGCAGTTTTCAATATCGATGCCTTCCGGCAATTCGCTGAACATGGCTTTCGCCTGATCCAGCATCACTTGCATTATTTTGCGTGACTGCGCGAGCTTTTCCTCTATACGCAGCATCCACAGGTCGGCGTAGGGATCGTCATGTTCAGAAGCGATGCGTATCTGGTTGAGGATTTCGATAAAGCGCGGCATCCCGATGATTGGCGCAGGGCCGTTTTCGGTCGCCCGTCGCCCGGTCCACAGCCGGGTGGCGTTGTGAGTATGAAGCTGAATATGGATCGCACTACGCAGGGGACCCATGTTGAAGGTGTAGTCCGACATATCTGTTTCCTGTTGCGGGTGGGTGTCAGTGCAGAGTGATGGCGTGAGGGGTTGTGAGCAATGGGAAAACGAAAACACAGGCGGGAAGATTGTTTGGTGGAAATTGTGATGCCACTGGCATCACCCTTTAGCCTATCGGTTGCTAGGTATTGATAGACGCTAGCGTGATTTCAGTGGCATTAATCCCCATAACATTATGCTGATTTATCAGAGGCAGTTTTTGTTGCGGGGTTTAGCTCAGATCCTGGGATACCCTATAAACCGTTTTCTGGTCGTTTTCTGATATCTCGGTTAAGAGATTTTCGCGCGCAAGAGTTCGCAGGTCATTACGCGCAGTGTTATCCGATACGCCCAGCATCTCCGCAACACTGGCTGCGGAATATTTCTTACCTGGCTCTGCCAGAATGATGTTGAGTAGCGTAATTTGCCGCCCGCTCAGCCGCGATAAGCTCCCTGATTGATACAAAAAATGGTCAATCCGTGCAGCGCGGGAAACCAGATCGTCTACGTGCTGTAAGAGTCTTGTCATAGCCCGATGAATAATACTGGTCTGATATTCAAGGTAGTACGTCAGATCCATACCATCGGTTTCCGTGTACTGGTAACTGTGAGCGTATTTAGCCGGGGCGGTATGCAGCAGATGGCTGATAGATACGTATTTAAATACGTCATACCCTGATTTCAGCATGTACCAGTAAAACAGCCCACGACTTGTGCGTCCGTTACCGTCTCTGAAAGGGTGTTCGTGGGCGATCATGAAGTGAAGAATACAGGCCTTTACCAGCGGGTGAACGTAGTGTTCGGTGTCGTTCACGAAATCACACACTATTTGCAGACGTTCTGGCAGGTCGGCGGCGGCTGGGGGCTGATGAATAATGTTACCGTCATAGTCGGCGATCACTACATCATCGGTATCACGGAATTCGCCGGGACGGTATTTTTCGTCGTTAATTCCACCCATGCCAACGGCATGGAAGCGGCGAATCAAGTCAGGTGTTAATGGCTCCTGAATAAGTTCCGGTATTTCGGCCATCAACCGCGCATTACCCGCGATCATGTGTTCATCTTCGGTGCGGGGGGCACGGCCACTTTCCAGCATGTTCCGCGCCACAAGCGTGGTTGTGTTAGCCCCTTCCAGTTGCGATGAGGTAATGGGTTCTTCCAGGCTTAATGCCGTTAACTCTTTACCTGCGCCCCTGAGCCTGGTGGTAAGTTCTTTGAGCGCCAGCCTTGTGGCATGTTTATCTACCAGCTCACATACTGACATGATGCCAGGTGTAAGGACAAAACCCGCTTGCTCGCCTGCTTCGTTGCGATAATTGATCCATTGCATGGCTGAGTCACGCGCCCGCCGTGTAAGCGTCCAGGCGATAGAGACATTTTCTCCACGGGCCGTGCGACGGCAAAATTCGTCAAACGGAAGATAGCGGCCTTTATCGTCCGTCACGCGGCTGTAGTGCTGGTGGGCTTCGAGATCCGCCCCGGTGAGTTGGGAATACGGAATAAGTGGCGGTGGTCTTTTGATTGGCATTTTACTATCTCAAAATATCATTGATTTGAGATAGTATAGACTGCTTTGTACAAATATCTCAATGTTTATTGTTTTTGAGATAGATTGCTCTCAGCTAAAACATGACGACTGGCATAACGTTCCAGCTCAGCGTCAGCTCCAGCGCAGAGTGACGGTGTGAGGGGTTGTAAGCAATGGAAAAGCGAGAACTTAGGTGGGAAGATTGTTTGATGGAAATTTTGATGCCACTGGCATCACCCTTTTACCTATCGGTTGGTCGATATCGATAGGCGTATTAATGATGTAAATTGTCATAATGGAGGACTGATTTGTTCCATTAACAGAGCGTATATCAATACTAAAACCTTTTTATGGAACAACGTGGTGTTTATCGCTGAAGCTTTACGGCGTTATTAGAAGCGGTAGCTAAAACCCGCATTCCCGGTCCACGGCGATTCCATCCCATCACCTTTCTCGTATTTATGCTGGCGTAAATACGCGTGTGTTGCGTAAGAGCGGCGCTGATGCCAGCCTGATAATTTCCTCGTGTTCCGGCGATATCGTTATTGAAATTATCATCATTAACCCTGACCGGGTTGTTATGCACAAGCTCATGCTCCATCGCGACCTTCAGCCACGTAATGAACTGCATACCACTGTGAGTAGTAATATTCTGGCGCAGCCGGAACCCGAATTGCCCCAGCGTGGATTTAGCCGTGCCGGGATGTGCCTGCATACCGTTCGATAGCCAGTAATTATCGCTTTGCGAAATGAAGCCAGTAAAACCGGCAAAGGGGGAAAGGGTGGTCCTGGCGAATCTGGCGTCATACCCGGCAATCAGATTGCCACCCAGGCCGGGAATTGTATAACTGCCGTCGGCATGGCCGCCGGAACTCATGCGAGCATTAAGATGCTGGTTAAACAGATTGCCTTTCAGTATTCCGTCCAGCCAGAAACGACTTTGATCATAATAGCTGGCGTATAACGCGGCGCTGTAGCTGTCTACTGAGCCGTCGCTGTTGTTGGCGAGATCAAGATCGGAACGACTGTAGCCGCCTGCAATACCGAGTGTAAGCAGGCCAGTCTGGCGAGGAAGACTTCTGTCATAGCCCATCATCAGCCCACCGAGCCGCTGGCGATAAGCTGCATTGCCTGTGCGGTTAACGTCAAAGCGATTACTCAGCGCCTGCACCCATAGCTCTCCCTGATGCGGACGGGAACGAGTAACGTCCAGGCGGGTTTGCAGCGCACTGCTTTCGGCCTGAAAAATGGTGGGAGTGACATTTGCCATCGCCAGAACGGCTTCAGTTGATGGCGTGGGAGTTGCCTGCGGCGTCAGCGACCAGTTGCCCTGACCGTCGGGAGTGAGGCCATATTCCCAGGTGCCGATGTCTACCTGCTGGTTTGGGTTCAACAGCGTAAACTGCGCGTCTCCACCTCCGGTTTGTACGACCTGTAGCGACTGTGGATCAGCGGGGGATTCGCCTGTGTCATTAATCCAGATCCCAAAATCGCCGTTGGCTTCCCCGGAGATGTTAATCATATCGCCCTGTTGCGCGCTGATATCAGTATTCATCCAGAAATTGCCGCTACCAGAGAGCATCTCCATATTCAGTGTGGCGAAGGAGGTTGGGTCAAATAGCACCGTACCGCCATCCATCTCCAGACCAGTAATCTGATAATGATGCGGGCCAACATTACTGCCGTTTTGCAGGGAAAGTACGCCATCCAGCGCTAAGGTCAGGTCGGAAGTTTTTGTACCTTCGTTAAGTACCAGTTCGCCACTGCTACCCGCTGAACCGGTGCCTGTCAGGGTTGCCTGGCTACTGACATCCATCATCCCATAGAGCCAGAAGCTATCCAGAGCACCATCATTTATTTGGGCGCTGCCGCCCTGTGCTACGGTGAGCTGGTGGGAGAGACCATAACCGCCCAGCGCGTATTGTCCACCGGACTGTACCGTGGTGTTTTCATCGAGTCCGCCCTGATTTTGCATCGTGCCATAAACAGCCGTGTCATCAGCGGTGCCGCGATACCAGGCAGAAGGCTGAGTGTCGGTGACGACATTGTGGTGCCATGTACCGGTGACGATTAATGTGCCGCCATCGTCTACCCGACTACCCTCGCTTGTCCCGCCGTTGCTGACCTGCTGAATACCGCCGTTTTGTATAACGGCATTACGGGAAATAGCGGTGTTGCGGATTTCATAAGGGTAATTCCAGCCGGTATCCAGTTCGCCGCCTGCTTCAATAACCGTATTTGTGTCGATGCCATATCGATTAATGACCAGGCCGCCAGCTCCAACGGTGGTATTAGCAATCTGGCCGCCTTGTTCTGAATTTTCAACGCCATTATTTCCCGCGTTAACGTAAACCTGCCCGCCACTATCCACATAGGTATTTTCAGCATAACCGTTCACCTGTAGAACTCCACCGGCGGTTATCTGCGTGTCATAAGCGCTGCCGCCCGGTTCCAGAAACAGCTCACCGTGATCGGTAACAGTGATGTGATTGGTTTGCCCGCCATCGCCAACGTAGCTATAGGTGTAGGGGCCAGTGATGGTGGAGTCAGTCAGCGTGCCATAAACGTGCTGATTACCCTTTGAGCCATCAACAACATCGCCAGAAACGGTATTTCCGGCGTTAATTTGGGTGTGGTAATCCGTTCTGGTAGATAACGAGATAAACGGTAGCGTCAGTGTTATCAGGTAAGGCGCGATTTTCATTGGGATCTCCCTGTAGCGATTGTGCTGAAGTCTGGGGAAATCCAGAAAGGGCGAACAGGTTGTTTTGTATATGGGGCTGGGAAGTTTTAGCTGAATGTGGTGCAGCATTGATGCCAGTGGCATCACTCTATTGCCTATTGCCTATTGCCTATTGATTAGTGGCGAATTGATAGGTGTTTATGTGATACCACTGGCATCAAAGCGTATTTTGCTGTTTATCTCTACACAAAGGACACATAAAAGTGTCTTTTGTGTAGAGATAAACAAATTCCCTTATTTGTCACTCTTAGCCTAAACGTCTGGCGTTAGAATTAATTCACACCATTTTTTCAAGTTTTTCGCGCGAAAAACCTGAAATGGGGGGAGTTAAGAGGCTAGGTTTAATTATTTCCCTGTTGCAGTTCGGTGAATGGGTTGGGGGCATTAGCTGAAGTCGTCTTTTCACAGCCTGTAGGGTGTATTATTTAAAAACAGCTTATAGGCTGTAGAATTATCTAAGAAGCGGTTCATATGTCTGCATTGGAACTATTGAAATAACGAATATCCCAGCATCAGGCTAACAACCAGCCTGCTTTTGTCTTGCGTCCATGCGGTTCCAATCATCGGTAATGAGCTGTCATATTTTCAGAGATTTCATTGGTTGATTATTAATCTGCCGGGGCGGAAAATCCCTCTAAAATGGAAGGATAAGGATTCCACATGTTTCGACTCTACCGGTCATATGATTTAACACGGCAATTAGACCCTGAAGATTTTCAATACATTCTCACGCCAGCAGGCTCGCTGAGAGAGGCGTGTATACATTACGATCTATCTTATGAAGCGAACGGTCACAGTCTCACTTTTGGCCTTCCCAAAGAAAAATACAGCATATCCCCACATCAACGACCGTATGAGCGTAGGCATCGCAGCTACGCAGATCCCATATATGATGAGGTAGAGCACGAGCTGCAAATTGGTTGGCTTGTTGGTGTGGATACATCCAGGCGTTGGAGCAGCGACAGGAATCCATTTTATATCGACGACAACGGCGATCTGATTTTTACCCCTACAGCCTCATCGTGGCATGCATGGTATAAGGACGAAATAGCGAGTGCCTACCAGCACGCAATTGCCGATCGGCAAGGCAGGAAGCCTGCCCCCACTCAACGTATACATCACGATTATTACGGGCCAACAACTGCACCATCGGAGAAAACACTAAACAGTAAAGCTGTTGGCCGACTGCTGGCCGCTAGCGGTGTGTATAACGGTAATATTGAAGGGTTTCATGAAACCGCGCAGCAGCTTGGTGGGGATGCTCCAGCGGGTTACGATCAAGTCATGAATAACAAAGGTCTAATCATTGCGGGTGCCTCCGTTGCGGCAGGATTGACAATGGGCAGGTTAAACCCTCTCAGCGAACTAGATGAAATATCGAGTCTCAGTAAAATACCAACTTTTGAAAGCCCATATGTAAAAGGTTTTACATCTGAGAGCGGTACGTTAGTGAACGCCGAACACGCCGTTATCGACCCGAAAAAACTCGCGGCTTATGCTTTAGATTCAACACATCCTACAGGGGGGCACAAAGCCCGGGTGTTTGAGTCAGCACTGGGATACAACCCAACTAATGCGGATGTTTTAGCAGCAAGAATTCAGGAAGGCGTATTATCGGCCCCAGCAAAAGTGTTGCAGGCAAATAATTATGGTCAAACAATGGCTGTCGATATGCCCATTTTAGGCGTCAACGGTGAAACAGCAATCGTGCGTACAGGCTGGATGTATGAAACAGACGCGTTAGTTCCTCGCCTGACAACCATATTCGTTAAATGAGAAAATAAAATGAAAAGAGCCGAATTAGACGTTGTGGTTTTGGGCGAGAATTTACCGAATGAAGGACTGGTAAAAGGGACTGTTGGTACGATTGTTATGGTTTTCGATACCCCGACACTAGGCTATCTTGTCGAGTTTTGCGACGAGGAAGGAAGAACAATAGCAATGCCTGCTTTGCTACCTGCTCAGCTAAAGAGTTATTTCACTCCAGGCATCCTTAAAACACTGCTGGTTGACAATAATTACCCGGTAGCCAACCCAGTAGATCCAGATGTAATGGCAGACTTGATGCGCAAAGCAGCCCCTGCTGAGTGGGATGCTCAGAAGAGAAAGGTTTTTGAGGATATTCAGCGCCTGATGATTCACCGGCTGGACTACTCTGATATGTTTGAAATCATGGATGGGCTTGAGTACAACGGCTTGACTCTGTACAGCTTGGTGCAGGCGGAGAACGATGAGCCAGTATGGTCGAATATCTACATCCGCAACGTTGAAACACGCGACAACGATATCTATGTCGATCCGAACCTCTCTGACAAGGTACTGATTGGTGAAGATGGCATGTCCGTGTTTGCCTACAGTTTCACAGATGACCGTTTTGAGATCCGCGATAAAGCATCTACGGATTATGTTATTGAGTCACATACCAACTTCAACGCATTGTTGTCCGCGCTGATTGATACGGTGAGCTGAAAATACTGCACTTTGGCGTGACGCCTTAATGCTGCTATGGTTCGCCATCCCATCCAGGCTGGGGAACCGTTTTTATGAAGTGGCATCATCGTGGTTTCCATATCGATGTCGTGTACCTGGATAGTTTAAATTATTTCGTTTTTAGGTACTAAAAGTACCTGTATTGTCATTTTTTTAAACTATGCAGTTGAAAAGCATGAAGGCATCGGCTTTTACAGCTTGTAGGGTGTAATGTCTAAAAACAGCCTACAAGCTGTAAAAACATCAAAAATGGAGTACTGCTTATCCATTAATTCATACTGACAACTCTAGGCATCCCAAATTAAGCATCTGGAAATATGTCGATAAAATGCATTTTTTTAAACATATAGCCAAAATATGTTTATGCCATCGACATGTTCCGACCATATGTCGATAAAAACAGTTTTTATAAACATATGAGCAGGAATCGATAAAGCCGTCACAACATCAGCCGCTCCCCAGACACTGCGCCCGAATTTCCGCAACCAACTTACTGATATCCCGTTTTTTACGCGGCTCAGCCGGTATTTCCGGCTCTGAAACCACAGGCGGTACAAACTCCGGCACTGCTGCTTTGCCGCGCCGATACTGATTAAACTCACCGTCCTGCGCCTTGCGCAGCGTCGCCAGCAGATAGGCGAGCAGCGGGTTTTGTATGCCGCCACGGGCAACGCGCTGGGCTGCATCATCGAGTACGTCCTGGCGCAACGGAGGCGGCAGATTCTGCATGGCCTGTAACACAAGCTGTTTTTCGGAACGGGTTAACGGAATTTCCGGCGGCCAGTTCGGAGGTGAGTCGTTCGCGCGCGCGGTAGTACTATTACAAAGATCTGTAGGTACAGTACGTACAGAAGCCGGGTCCTGATTTGAGACTACGCCGTCAGGCCCCGGTTTCCGGCTTAGTCCCGATTCAGTACCAGGTGAAATTTTGCCTGGTACCGTATTGAGACCGGACGTTTCTCGCTTAGTCTCCTCAGGAGACTGGCGCTGCTGCCAGCGGGCGCGTTCTTCCAGCAGTTCTATACGCGAGGATAGATAGCGCAGACTGGTGTCCTGGCGAATGTCGTACAAAATGCCTTGCGCAGTAGCGCGAATGGCTTTGTTTTCATGTCGTGAGCACTGTTCCAGCAGATGAAGATAGCTGGCATCGAAACGCACGGCATCCAGCACGCTCAACGGTTCATCATGCAGCGCATAGACATTCCCGAGGATACGCCCGGATACCCGATCCCGCGCCTTATGGCACAGGCTGAGCCAGCGCGTCAGGCGCAGCATCAACAATGCCCGGCTGACGGTACTGCGCGAGGCTTTTTCATCCTGCGGACGGTTCGAGAGCTGCACCTGTAATTCGCTGTAAGAGGGGAACACCGCGCCGCCGTTGTCCTGCGCCTGCATCCGGATCACCTGCCAGGCGAATTTGTCTCTGGGTGATAACAGCGGATCCTGCAACAGGCGACGCGGAACCGTGTCATGCTGATTGCCCATAAACAGCAGGCTATCGGAAGCGGTTTCCGGATCCTTCTGCATCCGTTGCTGGAGTTTGTCGCCGGTCATAGTGATCAGCACCTGGATATACGGTGTCATGATCTTCCCCTCGGTCACTCAGCTTTTTCCCCACTGCCGGATCAGATTCCAGACCACGGTCAGCGAGAGCGAACGTTCCTGTGCCAGCAGCATCATGGCTTCCAGTGCAGGGATGGAGTTGATGTTATCGACTTTTATCTCCTGCCAGCGGTTCCAGATGGCGGCCTCTTCCTCTTCGCCGGGAACCTGGTTGCGCCCCTGACGAACGTGGATCCCCATCAGCCGACGGCGGGCGCTGATTTCAGCGGTCGATATCCCGAAGTAGTGGCTGATTAATGCTATTGAGCCGCCAAGCTGCACCGCCTGGCCGACCAGTTGCTGGAATTTCTGTTCCTGACGCACCTGAACCAGCATCTTGCGCAGTACATCGTGGTTGATGGTGATTTTCAGGAACTGCGCCGAGGTGTTGCCCAGGTGCATTAACTCCTCAAAGGTCAGGGCGTTTAATTCGTTCAGCTCTTCGCGGTCAAAGCCCAGCGCTTCGCAATAGCGCACATTGCCGTCCTTCAGGGCTTGTATCACCTGTGACAAAACGGCCTGATTAATCGTCGGCAGCATGTTGTGCCTCCTGCTGTAATTCTTTGATCCGGCGGACAATACGGATCAGCCGGAATGCTTTAATAAGGAATTCATCGCTGAAGAAGAAGCCGTCTGCATCACGTTGTAAAAAGAGCCCTGGCGTCAGTGCAGAGGCCAGATCTTCCGACAGCGGGATCCCGTTGAGTGCCGCCAGCAGCGCCCAGCAGGCGCGGGACTGTGGCCGGGTGAACATGGGATGATCTGATGCAAATGGCATCATCCGGAAACCAATGCCATTTTTGTTAGCATCCGAAATTACCCGGTCGTCGATG
The DNA here is from genome assembly GCF_008692785.1 of Salmonella enterica subsp. diarizonae. Classification (GTDB taxonomy): domain Bacteria; phylum Pseudomonadota; class Gammaproteobacteria; order Enterobacterales; family Enterobacteriaceae; genus Salmonella; species Salmonella diarizonae. The sequence continues at coordinate 363,415 of NZ_VXJV01000004.1, read as the reverse complement.
GCGTAATGCTCCGCCAAATCCCACGCCAGGCGATCGCTGGCCGATCGTAAGGATTCCGTGGTATCCCACAGTTGTGGGATGCGCCAGATATCCGTAACGGGTTCGGTCCCTTCACACAATAGCGATGTTGCTTCTTCTGGCTCAGGCAGAGGGGCTGGCGTACCAACGTCTTCTTCCTCTGTTTCAGGTTTACGCCTGCGCGTTACCGGGCGTGGTTCGGGTTCTTCTGGTGGAATATAGGGCGGCGGTTCCGGCGTGGGGCCGAGCACGGCCTGGCGTTTTTGCTCAGAGGGATCGACGTCCAGCAACAGCAGGTTGTAATCAACGTTCAGCTCCTGACTCATCAGCCCCAGCAGCTCATCCTGTACGCGTTCTATAAAGAAGTCTTCAGGCTGATCGTTGAACAGAGACAGCGCAGAGGAAAAGAGACTCTCAAAGGAACCTGTATCCCCGGTAGCATGGCGTTGCCAGATTTGCAGCGCCGCTGCCCGCAGGGACAGCAGTTTTTCCACCTGCGGACGGCCCATTCCGGCGTACAGCACTTCAGGAATGCAGGGCAGCAGATACTCCAGCGTCTGCTCCATCCGGCTGATATGCGACTGGTGGATCGGGTAGCCGTCGTTTCTCAGGTGCTCTGCCAGTTCCCGCTGCGAGAGCTGGCAGAGCACCTGCTGGTACAGCTCCCGTGCTTTATTGATCCCCAGCGCTCGCTCGATAAAGCTGAGTTTGCCGTGCAGATCGTTCTCCGCCAGATGGCCGATCAGGCAACGTAGTTCGCCCAGCACTGGCTGTTCGGACGTCCCGCCCCACGGTTTGAACAGGCAATGAATGCGCCAGAACCGTTTATCGTGCGTTTCGCGCCACAGCTCATTAAGGATCGACAAGCGCGTATTGCCGCCGTTGGCGATGATGTAGTAGTCCTGATCGGGCCGACGGGTGATCGGCGGCGGCGTGTCCAGCCCACGCTGGCGGATCGAGGCTTTGATATCGTCATAATAGGGGTTACGCATCAGCCGGGGATTGAGATCGTAGGGGCGAAGCTGTTCCAGCGTCACGACCATTGCGGTTTCCATCAGCGGTTCGGCAAAGCGATCGTCAGGTGAGCGTTCCCGTTCAAAATTACCCTGCAGCAGGCGATCTTTCCATTCTGTCGTTAGAACGTTGGCGCTAATGCCGATCTGCTGCCAGTCATCATCGCTCAGATCGCCGCTACGTAGCCGGGCTTGCGAGACGCGTCCGAGCAGCGAAACCAGCCGGAGCAACAGTTGTTCTGCCGACATTTCCATGCTGTAGATTTGCACCGGCTGCGCGGGGAGCAGCATCAGCGCGTTGACGCACAGCGTCAGGGCGAAGGCGGTTTTGCCGACGGAGGGGCGAGCGGCGGCGATAATCAGATCGGCAGGCTGGAAACCGCAGGTCAGCGCATCGAGCTGTTCCAGCCCGGACGGCGTGCCGCTGAGGCTACCGCGTTCAGCCTCATAGCGTTGAGCGATACCTGCCAGCACGCTGTCAAAGCAGGCGCTGATATCGGTCAGGCCGCCGTCCTGATGCGACTGGGCAATGGCAAACAGCTTTTGCTCGGCAAAGGCCAGTACATCGGCCACATTGTTGCGCGGCTGGCCTGCCATATCGCTCAGTTCATTTCCTAATAACAGAAGCTGGCGCAGTTCACCGTAGCTGGCAATGTATTGCGCGTAGGGAATGATATTGGCGGCGCTGGGCGTGTTTTTTGACAGCTCAGCCAGATAGGCGAAGCCGCCCACCTGTTCGAGCCGTTCCTGCTGTTCCAGCGATTCGCTCAGGGTGATCAGGTCGATAGGGTTTCCCTGCTCGATCAGGGCCTGCATATGGCTATAGATGGTACGGTGCGCTGAGATAAAGAAGTCCTGCGCGGAAATCTGCGTGGCGACGTCATCCCAGCGATTGTTATCCAGCATCAGGCCGCCGAGCACCGATTGTTCCGCTTCGACGGAGTGGGGAGGTTGTGGCCGTTTGCGCTTAGTCATCGCGATTTCCCTCCTGACAGGCCACAAAGGCTTCCCACTGTCGGGTTTGCTGATGCGGTGGCAGCAGCAATAGCGGTAAATCGCTGGAGTAGAGCGGTTTATTGCGGGACCAGCCGATTTCAAACAGCGGCCAGTCTCTTGGGGCAGTCTCCGAGCCGGAGTTATCACGCAGCTCGTCTTCATCCTCCAGGTTGTAGCAGTCCACTTTTTCCGGTGGAATATGCCAGAGTAGCGACATTAACACCGGCAGGGTTTCCCGCGCCTCTTCACGGTCGGCGGCTTCAAAGTACACGAGTACTTCATCATCTTTCTCAAAGGGGCGTTGGGCGTAATAAGAGCAAAATGCCCGCCAGATTTTCCGTTTCATGCGATGCCCTCCCTATTCAGGGATGGCAGAGAAATAAACTGCGGGAACAGTTCCTCGGCCAGCGAGCGCATAGTTTCGGCAGCACAGGGGGTTGTGCGTCCTTTCGGTCTGGCGGCATCCAGCCGATGCACCGGCATTCCCAGCGACGCCGCCCGGCGGTAAGCCACGCTGGCGTAAACCGGGGTCGTCAGGATATCGGTAGGAACCAGCAGTTCCTGCTCCTGTTGTTTATGCTGCAATACCTGGAGCAGGTTGTGGTGGATCTCCCGGGCGTCGTTGGTGTGGTCGAGTTTATTAATCACGGCCTTTAGCGGTGGTAATGGGATGCCGTAGCGGGTAAAGGGCTGGAGATCCTGATACATTTGTAGCGTACCGCGCAGGAACTCGCGTGCGGAGAGCATTTCCGGCAGCACCGGAGAGACCACCAGATCGCTTGCCAGCAGGACCATTTCCAACGCGATGGTGCGTGCGCCGATGGTATCGATCAGGATGATGTCGTAGCCGGGGATCTGGCGTACCAGATGGCGCAGACGGATCACGCCGTCCGGCGCGGCCTGAAGCAGGCTCATCAGCTCGCCGCGCGGATCGTTGGAGATAATGATATCCAGGCCGGGAATGGCGGTGTGCGAGATGATCATCACGGGATCCAGCTCATTATGCGCGATAAGCTCGTAGATCCCGCCGGGAGCTTCGTAGTCGAGAGGGTAGTAGCTGCTGAGGGTTGGCTGACGGATATCGGCGTCAATCATCAGGACTTTCAGCCCCTGATCGGCAAGCCAGCCGCCAAGATTGGCGGTATCCGTGGTTTTTGCTACGCCGCCTTTGGTGGAAAGAATTGCAGCGACGAGCGTGGATAAAACAGGGGGATTTGCGTGTTTCATAACCAGTGCCTTTCTTGTTGAAAAAGGCCTTAATGAAAAACGCTGACTTATGAATTAGTTATCTTATCTGCTTGTTTTTGATTCAAAATCAACCGTAGAAATACGTGCCGGTTCGAGTCCGGCCTTCTTTGTTTATCACACTGCTATTCTGACGAACTTTAACAACAATACAGTCCATATAAACAATGAGATACAGCGCATCCAGTTGCCGATTTTGCCATTCAGTAACCTGCTCTTTTACGGCATCGGTGACTTTAGATATCAGCGTAGGTGATACATCTGCGTCGTACATTTCTTTGAGGGTGGTGACGATTTCGCGGGTAGTCATGCCTTTGGCGTAGAGGGATAAAATCTGGCTATCCATCTGCGTGATACGCGTCTGGTGCTTCTTAATCAGCTGTGGTTCGAAGGTGTTTTCACGATCGCGCGGCGTATTCAGTTCTATCTCGCCGTCATCGCACAGCAACGTTTTTGATAAATAGCCATTGCGGGTGTTTGAGCCTGTTTTGGGCGCATTTTTCTCATGCCCGAGATGGTCAGTCAATTCCGCATTGAGTGCCGCTTCGACGGTTAATTCCGTCAGCATACGGAAAAACTGATTGAGGTCGGCTTCGGTTTTAAGGCCTTTAGCCAGTTAAGCAGCGAGCGCTTTGAGTCTCTTTTCGTCCATAATTTGCCGGTCTCCGTTGTTGGAGTGAACATATCAAAAACAGGCAATTACACAATTTTAATCACAGCCTCCATCGTGCGGATATTGATAAAATTTTCTACTACAGTTAAATATGATTTACATCACAGTTCCTTTCAAATAATTAAGACTAGACTATAAGTCTCCTGCCTTAATAGATATCTGTATGAAAAGGAATTTATATGAAAATGCTATTGCTAAGCGAGCTACGTCCTGCAGACGTATTGCTTTTCTCGCCTGAAAAAAAAGTTTTATTTCATGGGCCATCACTTTCTTAACCGATGCTCCTGTCAGCCATGCTGCACTTTATTTTAATGAGGCACCCCCCACTATTATTGAAGAAACGCCGCCGCAGGTTTCTGAAAGCTCAGCACAAAAACGTTTTCATGGCCGCACCATCTATGTTTATCGCCATACCAGCACCTCGCCGCTTAATCCGGTTATTAATGCCGCCAGACGACACCTGAATAATCAGGAGCCTTACGATCACGCCGGGCTCTATATGGTTGGCCTGCTGCTGATGTATAAGAAATTCTCCATTAGCAGCCAGAAACAACAGGTGATAATCCGAATTCTGAAAAAGCTCACGGCAACCATTACCCACTACATTCAACAGCATCAGACACCGGGTAAACACCCGATGGTGTGCTCGCAGTTCGTCGCCCAATGCTTTGACGACGCGGGTAGCCCATTCCGCCTGCAGTTCCGCCAGACCTCTCTGACAGACTCCGCGTTTGGCGAAACGTTGTTAGATAAAGCAACTAGTTGGATGAAGCAGCATCAGCCGGTTTTCTCCGAATACGATACGGCAAGCGCGCCGGAAACCGCCAGCGATGAAGCGCTGTGCGAAGCATTGCACGATGCCTTTTTGGATAATACAAATCAACCAGCCCCTTCGATGACCGAGGCACTGGCAGAATCTATTTATCAGTTTGCCGAAGCCCATGCTGCACTGATAAATATTGATACCGCAGAAAAAAATTATCACCCGCTGACTGCTCTGCAGGCGAATAATAATATGTTTGTATCTCCGGGTGATTTAATGCGTGCTTACAGTAACTTAGTCCCGGTTGGAATTGTCATCATTTAATTATTATTGGATACCTCTCGTGTTTGTAGATACTTAACGATTATTTTATTATTCAGGAGTATTAATCATTATGGATGAAACACATAGCGACAACCAACAATCACATATTAATGAATCAAGCCAACAGGTTACCTCTACCACAACAACTATTTCAATGACCGAAGCTGCCCCAAGGCTAAGCGCGGCACTGGATAATGCTGGAGAGGTGCCAAGTTTTGCCGATCAGCTTTATGAAAAAATCACCTCGGTTATCGGCGGAAATAACCCTAATCAATTTTTCTGCATGAGCCTTCCCGGCATGCAAATTGATAAAAATCTCTACAGTTACGATATTGAAAACAACCAGCCGAAACCGCCGTTAGTTGAAGCCAACGAATCAAAGCTGGTTAACCGGCTATTTGATGCCTGTACGATGACCGGCTCTGACAATGGCCGTCACCTGCAAACGCAGTATAAAAGCGCGCTGGATATGTTGACGCCGCAGCTGAATGGCAAGCTGTTTGATGCAAAATCAAAGTTGCGTAAAGTTCTGATGACCCCCTATCCGTATAATTTTGGCGACGGGTTAACCACCGGCTTCACGCTTCAGCAGGTCTTCTACCGCTTGTATAGCGAATACGTTGATGCCAAACAGGCCTGGGCCAAAGTTCAGCTAGAGAAAAAAGCCGAGCTGGATGCCAAATACCCCGGCGAAACGAAGGAAACCAATCGCAGCAAACAAAACGACTATCTCGACTGGTATGAGACCACCGCCGAGTCTCAGTTGCTGAAGGTGCAAGAGAAGCTGGGGAAAGTGCTCAACGTTTTCTCACCGGGCGATATGGAGATTATTACCGGGATCCTCGACAGCGGCGCAGGGCGTGAAATTGCCGAGGCCCGGCAAACGCTGGCTAACGTACAAAAGCTCAACCCCGATGGTGGATACGTCTACCCGGTAACACTGTATCCGGAAAACTGGTTCAACCTACTGGATACGTCGTTCACCCCTATCGATCTGTTAGAAAGCCCTGCGGCGCTGGCGCAGCAGCTCTCCGTGCTGTTGGTGCAGCGCAGCAATTTATCCATGACGATCGACTCGTTCCTGAATATTCTTCCTGACCCGGCGATGCTGAAAGATCTCAAGGATAAGCAGGACGCTGCGAAGAAGGAGCTTACAACGGCTCAAGAGGCAGTCACTAAGGTCTATAGCGCCATCACAAACGATACCCTAAAGCTGGTTGTCGATATTGTTGGGCGCTCCAATGATAAGGACAAAAGCAAAGCGCTTGCGGGTACCACGTCCAGGATCCTCAATGTTGATCCAGAGGTGGCAGGAAAAGTCATTACCGCATTAACAGACAACGCCAGCAAGTGCATGCAGGCACAGGACGAATTAATTCTGGCTGCCCAAAACGCCACCGAAAGCGCAATGAAGTATTTCGAGGCAAAAAACCTGACTCAGTACAAGTCAATGCTCTTACCACTGCAGACACAGCTTAAAAGAACGGAGGACGATATTGCCGCAGTACGGCAACAAATTAGCCTGGCGTCGGTGATGCAGCAGGCCAGCAAGCCAATAGATGGCAGCGATGTCACGCCGAACGCTGTGCCTAACGGTTTCACTCAGGTATTGATTGAGTCAACGATGGCGTCGGTCAGCCAGAAATCTAGTAGCGCCAGCTCGGCCTCTGAGTCCTCGTATCGCTCATCTTTCTTCTTCGGCGGATACAGCAGCAGCCGTTCGCACCGGGAGTCCATAGACAGCCGCGAGTCCGAGACCAGAAATGTCAAAATTCAGATTGGGATGTCAATTGCGAAGGTAAGCATTGGCCGGGAATGGTTTAACCCCGGCGTATTCCTGCTCACCAAAGATATGTACAACACGTCCAGCAAAAAAATCGCCCCGAATCAAAAAGGCAAACCGTTCCAGGAAACGCGTTTTAATGCAATGAACGACTGCGTTTTCCCGTGCTTCCCGGTTGCATTTATCATTGCCCGCGACGTTACCATTAAATTTTCCTCCGACCAGGCAATGTCGAGCAGCTTTGCCCAGAGTGTGGAAGATCACTCTTCGAGCGGCGGCGGCTTCTTTATCTTTGGCGGCAGTTCGTCCTCATCGTCCAGCTCCGCTAGTAGCAACTCGCGCGCAACCTCTTCGGCAAACAGCGTCACCGTACGCTTTACCAGCCCGCAAATTCTTGGCTATTACCTGGAGGCTACGCCGGCGGACGAAAGTATGACCCTCAGCGAAGTGCGCAACGCTAACGGCGACTACATATCAATCCTGGATTTCATTAAAAACTTCCAGTCCATGCTCGACGACTACAACAAAACCTATAACCGGGAGACCTTGCAAATGTACATCCCAAGGAACGAATCCAGTGAGTAACGGAGAAATGACATGGTAATAGGTGAACGGTCTGCCCCTCTAAACCAGAAGTCTGTTCGGGATAAAATTAGCTGGGAGGAGATCGTCACTGCTGCCAGACGGCTACAGATTGAGCCCTGTGCGCTACAGGCAGTTTGTACCGTGGAGTCGTCAGGGCAGGGCTTTCTCCCTTCCGGGAGGCCAAAGATCTTATTTGAGGGGCATATTTTCTGGCGTGAGCTGGCAAAACGCCGCTATCAACCCGAGATTCTTGCTGCCAGCTTTCCCTCCATTATTTATCGGCAATGGACGGCGTAGCACTATCTGGGAGGAGAGAAAGAGCATGCGCGTCTGGAGACGGCAATGAGCCTCCACCGTGAAGCCGCGCTCTGCTCTACGTCATGGGGTGCATTCCAGATCATGGGATTTAATTTTGCCTTATGTGGGTTTCACTCGGTTGAAGATTTTGTCGCGGCGCAAAGTCGCGGCAATCACGAGCAGTTGGAGGCTTTTTGCCAATTCATGGCGACGAATAATCTCAATTTTTATTTGCAAAATAAAGACTGGGCCAGCTTCGCCAAGCGCTACAACGGCCCGGGATATGCACAAAATCGCTATGATTTAAAAATAACAGACGCCTATCAGAGATGCTTGCAAACTCAGTTAACGAGCTGATGGGATATTTAATCTACCTCACATAAAGCCTCATCTTTTGGATTGAGGCTTTATATTTTATATAGGGATTCAAAAGATTAGTTCGTAAATCATTTTGTAAGCGTCTCATTTAGAGTCTGACGCTCAGTCCAACTATAGGGCAGGATCGTCTACCGGGGTGGGGTCAGTCCAAGATATACTTTTTTATAACAACTTTATAAATTAAACAAATCTGCCATAGTGACAGATTTGTTTAATTTATAATTAGAGATTTGCAACGTTATGATATACTTTTTGAACATCATCATCATCTTCAAGGGCATCAATAAGTCCTTCAAAGATTTCTAAATCTTCTGGTGAAAGTTCAACTTCTGATTGAGCAATCATTTCTAATTCTGTTGTTGAGAATTCAGTAATTCCAACTGCTTTTAGAGCTGCAATTCCTTTGTGTAGGTCTGTAGATTCAGTATAAATAACGATGTTTCCTTCTTCTTCGGTTACATCACGAACATCAACTTCAGCATCAATCAAAATTTCAAAAATATGGTCAGGGTCTGTTCCTTCAAATACAATTACTCCAGTATTGTCAAACATATAGCTGACAGCACCTGCCGCTCCGATATTCCCGCCTTTTTTATTGAAAATTGTGCGGATATTAGCAATCGTGCGGTTAACATTAGAAGTCAACGTTTCAGCGATAACCATTGAACCATTTGGTCCAAAGCCTTCATAGCGCCCTTGCACGAACGTTTCATCTCCGCCACCTTTGGCTTTATCAATGGCTTTATCAATAACGTGTTTTGGAACTTGTGCTTGTTTCGCACGTTCAATAACGAATTTTAAAGATGAGTTTGATTCTGGGTCTGGTTCACCTTGTTTAGCAGCAGCATATATTTCTACACCGAATTTTGCATATACTTTAGACGTTGCTCCGTCTTTAGCCGTTTTTTTAGCAACAATATTGGCCCATTTACGTCCCACTGGAAACATCTCCTCAAAAATTCATTTACATTACGGGCAGGTTAATAACCTACATGTTCTCCATCTTATTATATCATAATATATAAATTCTCGTCTATGAGAAATAAAAATATCCGGATTTTACGGGGGATTGCTTTAACTTTAACAATAATTAATATTGTGGATAAACCATTTCCTAATTTTCTTCTGGTTCTTTTTTATTCTTAAAAATTGAATCGCAGCAATAACGCATAAGAAAAGAGAAACGAAAGGGATAATCCAGGCACTGCTAGCGCGATAGGCTATCATGCGCAACATGCGCAACATGCGCAACATGCGCAACGCCTTATTGATGGAGTTTCTGCTCATCAGGTTAGATGCCTCGCTTGCACGTCTTGCGGCATATCGTGGTGGAAGCTTAATGGTGAAATTAAAACGATATATTCCAGCCTTGAGCAGCGTTAATTTGTTGAATACTTTTAAATGGAGGTATACCCCTTGTAGGCTATACCTCCTGCACCACTTTATCGCGCGATTAACGCAAATATGCCCCAGCCAAAGTATTCCCGCGTCCAGGTGACGTGACGTTTGGGCGCTACCGTCAGTTCAGTTCGAACCTCTTGCGCAAACTCATCATCAGGGTTTTCCTCCAGCCAGCGGCGCATGGTCATCCACTTCGCGGCTTCATATCTGTCCCAGCCTTGCTGATCTGCCAGCACCATTTCCACCACGTCATAGTCGAGTTGGTCGAAAAAGGCGACAAGCTCGGGCAGGGGGCGAAAATCGGCGACGGATGAGACGCCACAGGCATGAGCGCTCTCTTCCGTTTCGGGGACCTGACGCCAGTACGGTTCACCGATGAGAATGATCCCGCCAGGCTTGAGGCTTTTGGTCAGCAGATCTATTGTCCCCGCGACACCGCCCGCAATCCAGGTAGCGCCTATGCAGGCCGCCACGTCATATTTTTCCTCATCAATGTAACCAGCCGCGTCGTTATGAATAAAATGTACGTATTCGCTAACGCCGAGTTCTTCTGCACGTTGCTTTGCCTGTGTGGTGAAGAGCGGGCTTATGTCAATGCCAGTACCAGTAACACCGTAATCGCGAGCCCAGGTGCAGAGCATCTCACCCGAGCCGCTACCGAGATCGAGAATCCGCATGCCTGGCTTCATGCGTAACACATGGCCCAGTGTGGCGTACTTTTCCGGTGTAAACGGGTTATGGATACGGTGTTCGCTTTCGCTAATGGTAAAAATACGTGGGATATCCATTGGTTTATTCCTTTTACTGAGGGAGATTCTCTCAGTGGGAGTTGTTTTTTCAGCCAGCAGCGCAAACAGCTTGCCTGCAAAAGTCTCGCCGACTGGCCAGGTGTGACTGTCCGGACGCTGCAACACAGTGAAACCAGCGTCACCAAGCAGGCTGATACATTCATCATCGCGCCAGGCCTTCATTTGGCTACCGAAACGGGTGGTACCGCCGTTTTCCGCTATCGCCCAGAACTGCGTTGAGCTGGTTTGGGCCTCTTCATCCCAGGCATTTTCCGTTAACAGCAGATGAGGCTCGGCAAGGAACAGACCGTGCGGGCAACGCTGCCAGCTTGCTTGCGCCATGCCCTGGCGTTTAACTTCATCGAAGGTATGAACTTCCACGAGCAGTTTGCCGCCCGGTTTCAACCACTGTGCGCAATGACTGATGAGGCTTTGCGCATCAGTAGCGCTAAAGACATTCAGTTCCCCAAACGTCATCATGATGAAATCGAAGGGTTCCGTGGGGTGATATGTACGAATATCCTGCTGAATATAGTCAATATTCAGATCTGCGGCCTGCGCCCGCTGGCGAGCCCATTTGATGGATGCCGGTGAGAAATCTACGCCTGTGCAGTGAAACCCGCGCTCCGCTAACAGGCGGGTATAAAAACCGGGGCCACAGCCGAGATCCAGAATGCAGGCGCCAGCAGGTAACTGACGGGTAATCCATGTTACCTGCTGCTCAATCACGGTTAGCCGGCGGCTGGCCCAGTCGTGGTCCTGCGACAGATGATTTTCCAGCATGCGTTGGCTGAAGGCCGGCTCATCCCAGGGGATTTTGCCTTCATCGGGTAATAGTCGAATGCGATGCGTTGCAAAAATAACGGCGCTGATATCCATCATCATCTCCTTAGCGATTGTCAGGCTGGGCGCGAACGTTGTTCAGCCCGGTCGTATTAATGCGGTAGGGCTGACCGTTAACGGATTTGATCAGCTTTTTGGTTTTGAGTTTTTTGAATACAGCGAGCGTGCAATCGGCGAGCAACAGCCCTTCGCGGCTATAGCACTCAACGGCGGTGACGCGGCCTGACGCATCGCGGATGTGTGTAATGCGTCCGCCTTTGGCGAGAACGTGTAAGGTACGTTGTTCCTGACGGGATAAATTCATACTGAAGAACCTGTTTAATCATCATATGCAAAACGTGCAAACACACTGCGGTGTCCGCATTCGATTTCGGCGCATTGATAATCAGTCCGGCCTGAAAAGGTCGGGAAACTGATTATCGGATGATGACATTCTCCAGCATCAAAGCCTCGGGTTGAGTTGAAAAGTATTTACGTAGTGAATGATAACACTCGATTTCTGTCAGTGAATAACCGGGAGTGAAAAGTGTGATCCGAAGGGAGGATCATGGCGTTTAGCGTGCCAGTTAAATAGATCCCGCCGCTACCATAATGAATATTGATTAAACTCATATACCCGATAATGGCCGCTTTGATAATCTCGACGTATCTTTTTAGCCGTAGACAGGGTTGTTGCGTTGGAAATATTTTTTTAACCCACTGAAAAATATCACTTAAATATTTTTCATACACAAACACTTATGGTCCGCTGAGTTCGGATCCGGTTTTGTATGGGTTAAAAAAGGTACGTTATGAAAGTCATATGGACTGTCACTCCTGTGGGGTATCAGCGCATAGCGAAACGTTGCCCTTCATGCAGCGTAAAACGGGACTTCACGCCTTCTGGGGCATTTCGGGTTAATTCGCAAAAGAAGGTACTCGATGTCTGGAGTATCTATAAATGCACACACTGCGATTACACCTGGAATATCTCCTTGTTCTCGCGCCTGCCAGTCAACAAAATTAACCGCGATCTTTATTGCCTACTGATGGCGAATGATGCTGCCACGGTGCAATATTTTGCTTATGACAGCGCGATCCTGAAGCGAAACAATGCTGAATTATCGGGGCAGCCTGATTTTCACATTCAGGAACGGTGGCTGGTCAGTATCGCCTCCCACAAGCAGGTCAGTGTTAGCGTCAGGATTTCCCGTTCTTTTCAGGTCAGCCTGCAGTCGATTTTGAAGAAGCAACTCATGTTAAGCGCTGCCGAAATCAAGAGACGGATTGAAACTGGGCAAATAAGTGGCGTTACGATGAAAATGCTTAAATCGCGAAAACGGAAGAACGAGAAATATGATTTGCAGCTCTCTGCGGAAACACTGTATGACCGGCGAAGGATTGTTCTGATCCGTCGATAAAAATAATAAGCTCACCTTAAGTTTTAGTGTGCTGGTATGGCAACGAGGCAATGGAATGAAAGAAGAACTCATGGACAGGTGAGCTTTAGTTTCAAATTCACAAAGTGAATAAATATTGTATACGATGCCAGTTCAGGCATGAGGGAGGCATGGGGCAATATTATCGATAAAGATGAGGTAGACGAATTTTCTGGCACGCTTTAAGCATTGCATAGCAGCTTCTATCTTCCGTTTAAGATGAGGCAAGGCATGAGTGTCTGGTTCGCTCGCATGTATGAAGCGAAGGGCGGGTAAAAAGGCCCGCCTTCGCTTGCGGAGCACCTTGATAAGGGTGTTCCGCAAGGTAAGCATTAACATGGATTTTGCGTATTAATCATCAAAGATTGGGCTGTCAGCATCATCAATGTTACATGTATCACAGTTTTGTTGAGATAATTCTGGACGTTTAAAATTTTGAGCTGATTCACATGCATTTAGCATTATTACCATGAGAAACAGCATGATATATTTCATCGCCACTCCTTAAATTATTTAATAATGGCCAATAGTTACCAGTATAAACTGACCCCTGTTGTTCCCTGCCAGGTCTTTTCGGATCGTTCACTAAGACCGTTTTGATAATCAACCTTGATATAATAATTTGTATAATCATTCAGCTTTACGGTCACGCCGCCGCTTATTTTTGCAGCAGAACCATTATAGGATGTAAGTAATGAATCCTGGTATCCCGTACTGCCTACGGTAACATTATTTCTGTCTCTGGCGGTCAGTTGATTATTCAGCTCTGCATCAAGGAAGGGGGACCACTGGACCCCGGATATCGTCATAGTATTCCAGTACAAACGAGCTCCAGCGGAGGCGGTTAACTGATTATCCAGATCGTTATTAACGTTTAAATCATCATAACGATAGTCATCTAATTTAACTTTCTGCCAGGATACAGAAATTCGTGGCACCAGTGTCAGCGCCTCATTTAGTACTCGCGGATAGCCCGCTTCAAAAGCCAGAATCTGCCCACGACCATGAATATCAGGTTTACGTGTACTGTTATTCGATTCTACCTGTCCAGAATACCGGGCTAGTTGTAAAGTGGTGTTTGTGTACCAGCCCTGGGTTGCTGTATAACGCCAGTATAAACCTGTAGCGTAAGTATTGAGCTGGTAGCTTCCAAGCTGGGCATTCGAGGTGTAAATGGTTTTGCCCGATACATTAGCATTACTGTCGAGATAACCCACATAAACACCCAGTTTATGACTGCTGTCTTCATCAGCAGGCCATAAATCAGCCCCAATTTGGATACCTTTTACGTGGCCATTCCATGCCGCATTTGTGGCTCCGTCACCTTGATTTTCCTGTTGTCCGTAAAGGGTACGTACCCAAATCCCTTGGCCATTTTGGGCCATTCCACTGGGTTCCGGAACGAGTCTGTCAGCAAACTGTGGTATTAGCGCCAGTCCAGCCTGACGGGTAATATCTCCCAATGCGCTGCTGACGACAGCATCTGCACGCATCGCGCCACGCTGTAGAAAAGAATCATATTGGTAACTTTGCCCGGCAAACACACCATAATCATACAAACCGGTAGTCAGAATGGCATCCTGAGCACTACTATTTTTGATTACCGCATTGGTATCATTACCACTGATACTACCAATGGTTAGGGAGTGTCCGTTAACATCCAGTATACTGCCTGTTGTAGTGTCATATGTTTTTGAAAAAACGATATGGTCAGTATAATTCAAAGCATTATCCGCGTTTATATTGACACTGGCATTTCCTTCTAGTTTCAATGTTGTATTATATAACGAGTTTTCATGATTCAGATTTATCAGTGAATTCCCTTTAAAACGCTGCTCGCCACCATTAATGGCATCTGCAGTATTAATGTTTAATGTCGAATTACCATCAAATAATAAATTTCCGCCATCCACACCATGCTGTGCTGAAATGTTCATGACAGCATCGTCTTTAAATGTGGTAGATGTGCCACCAGTAACTGCCTGGCTGATATTGGCGTTAAATATAGCATTGTTACTAAATATTTGTTTGCTGTTACCGGAAATCGCCCCTTTACTGTTGCCATTCAGGATGCTGTTTCCACTAAAATTCTGGCTGCCTCCAGACAGGGTATCTTCGCCATTGGCATTTAATATACTATTATCGTTAAAATTTTGTATCCCCCCGGTAATTGTTGATTTACCGTTAGCATTAAATACTGCATTATCCTGTAATTTTATTTGTCCTCCAATAATAGCCTGATCTGCTTCTGTATTCAGGACTGAGTTTTTTGCCAGGATCTGATATCCACCACTTATACCTTGACTGGCATTGGCATTTAATGTTGCATCGTTAAATGTTTGATTGCCACCACTGAGTGCCGTGGCTGCATTCACATTCATTGTCGTACCAGATTGAAATATCTGTTTATTCGTATTATTCGTTTCTCCCGCGATAGCATTAGCAGTATTCGCATTTAATACTGAACTCCCAGTGAACAGTAACGTGCCTCCAGTGACACTACCGTTTCCAGTCACATTGACCTCGCTGGAATCCTGAATGTTTAACTGCCCACCAGACATTCCCCCCGTGGCATTGATATTAACCGTTGACGTTCCTTTAACACTGCCAACTTTACCAGAGGACATCGTATTTTTACTAAAGGCATCGGATGCGTTTAAATTAAGTGTCGCATCTGTGAATGTCAGTCCCGTGCTGTTAAATACGCCATCGGCTGCATTGATGTTTAGTGTTGTTCCAGCATTGAATATCTGACTACCGCCATTAATTGCTTTTTCAGTATTGGCATTGACTACGCCATTACTACCAGCGAGAGCAGTTAACTTGGCATTGTTTATACCAGAACTGGCATTGATATCGATTTCAACTTTCCCTGGTGTACTTCCGCCTCTTAGCGTGTATGTACCGCCATTTAATCCTGACTCGGCGTTGACTTTTACATGCGTATTCTCTCTGAACTCATAGGTGCCTTTGTTATTATTAAAGGCCTGGCTGGCAGAAACAGTAAGGCTTGTATCTCCCATAAATATCACAGGTGACTTATCTATGTATCCTTCAGTATCAGCATTGATTACTTTGCTTGTACAATATCGAGTAGCTCCACCAGGACAATCAGTCGAAATAGCCGCATTCACTGAGCTGGAAATAAAAGATAATGAAAACACCGCCAATAGCAGGGAAGAACCATATCCAGCAGAGCGATGACAGAAAATTATTTTATCCATGGCTGCATCCTATTTATTTTTAGATAATTCAAAAGAATAACTACTGCCGCGTAGATTGGTCATATTCACGCTGACGATGTCCCCGTTAAGAGATACGCGCTTATCAGGGTCACTGGAAATATGGAATGGGATTGCATTATCGGGCAGTTGGAATGACACCCGACTATCACGACGTGGTGAAGATACTGCTATCTGATAACCTTGTGTTGTTGGCGTCATAATCAGGGACATTGGCGTCAATGCATGAATGCCTCCCACAGTTGCAGAACGCCAGAAATTAGCATAAATAACCTGCTGACCTGGTAGCGACACAGCCTGGACTTTTGCATCATTCGCAAGGAGCGTTATGTCAGCATTTACGGAAGGGGATGCGGACCCCGAGGGGAAGACAACCCAGGCATAATGATTATCTGATTCTGCGCTATGAGGCTGGATAATGGTTAAAAATTGTGCCGAAACTTTACCGGATGAGGTGCCGATATCGGCCCAGTTACCCTGACGTTGTTTCACACTAACTTGTGCGCTTGAGCCAGCTAATGGCTTCCAGATAATGTTATTACCTTTATCGTTTAAAACGACAGATTGGGTTGCTTTTCTCTCTTCTCCGGGCTGCAAGACGATGCCATCAACAAGCACTTTTGCCGAGCCACTGATTTTCTGATTAGCAATGGTCGTTACCGCCGGGCTACTACTGGATATCTGGCTCCCAAGCATGATCATTTCATGCGGTGCCATGAACCAGGATTTTTTCGCCTTGAGTGAATAAGTCGGCACTTTTAAATGCATACTCGCGCTTGCCCATTTATTCAGAGTATTGCCACCCGCCCAGGCGATATTTGCCCGACCTAACTGAGTCACACGGTATTGCTCATCACACCAACCCTGCTCGCCAGCAGAGGTGGTGCCTGGTAAAAACCGACTGTCGACCACAGGCCAGTAATCACGATATTGATCGTCATTGGGCAAATACAGCCAGGTCATCCCATCAGATGTTCTCTGCCCTTTTAGATTCTCGTTATTAATACATTCGTAGCTACCAGTACGATTGGAATGCATCGCTACAACAGCCAGATAGTTTGTACCCTGATAAATCAGACGATCCATATCTGCATACAGTTTACCGCCCGCTGTTCGGGGGGCCGGTGGCAAATGGCTATCCTGTTGAATACGCGTAATAACCTGCCAGGAGGTTAAGTTTTCTGGCAAGTGAGTGTGATAATATTCCGTTGTTTTTGAATTTAGCTGGGCTTTTAATACCTGTTCAATGTGGCGCTTTTCTTCTGGTGGCGCACCATTAACAAACAATGCAATGGCATTCATAACTGATGCGCCAACATCCTGATCCTGCCCATTTTTACGTGAAATACTGCGCCCATTGACGGCATCGGGCATTTTTCCCTCATGAAGTAAAGGTAAAAAAGCTTGTCTGATCACGTCATAAATACGGCGATTATCTTCAACTGAGAAATCCCATGGTGTACCTGCGACGCTGTTTTTAATTAATCCCAGACCATTCAGCAAAACCTGGCCATAGGTTCCGCTATAAGGTAAATCTTTATGCTGGATAAACGATCCGTCTTTGTAGAAACCATCTCCGGACTGAACGGTGTTAAGCACTTCAGGTACTGAAGTTACTGCAGCGCTAATTTCTCCAGGATCGTTAGCCAGGAGACCCCGAACAAAAACGACCATTGCGCTGTCAATGCGGTTTCCGCCAGTCGACGTAAAGGCATTTTTTGTGGTGGAGTAGGGGGCTCCGCTTCCTTCAGCTAAATAACGAGGGTCGCGAACAAAATGTCGGGTCGCGAGATTATATTTATCAATCAGCGTGGAAGGGAGATCATCATAAAGTATCACCAGAGTATTGTTAACACTGCGTGAAATGCCTAACTCCCAGTTCCACCAGTTTCCCCATTCTGGGGTCTGATCGTTATAATAGTCCTGGTTCAGATTGATCAGCGCTGATTTAAGTACAGTATACAACTGAGCATTTTTATAAAGATCTGTCCCCGGCGTAGCCCAGGCTTTTGCCAGGGTGAACAGGCGTTGGTATACCGTATAAAGAGTAGTGCCCAGTTTCAGGCGTCCTGATGTGCTTTCACTATCCAGTACGGTATCTGCCCATAACTGGCCTGCGGGGGTATTTTTATCTATTCCTTTCCAGAGTTTATTGGCCGTTTTGTTTAAACTTGCCACATACTCTGCTGATAATTCTGGCGCCGCTGGGCCTGAAGGCACAAAATTCTGCCGCCAGGTATCACGCATACGCTCAATAATATGCTGTTGCTGGGTTGACGTTGTGGTAGTTGATTTTACTACTGGCAGATTTACATTTTCGGTAGCGATCTGTGCATGTACGCTGCCCATACTTAAGCACAATAGCGAAAATGCTAAATTTGTCTTTTTCATTGATGTCACCCTCTATAATCAGAAATTATACTGAACGTTCAGCTTATAAAACCATTTCTGCCGCGACTGCATATCGTTGCCAGACTGATCCTGCATTTTCTCTTCCTGATAATAGGTTTCGGCACCCATAGACCAACGTCCGTTAAAGGAATAATTTGCGCGTAAGCCATAGCGGTTATAAGGTTGTTTTAAAGTAATATTTGAAGCAGGGTTCTTTTCTGATTTCAGTTTAATACTGCGATCAAGAGCAATACGGACATATGGCCCTAACGTTAATTTTCCTGTACGATATTGGTAATCCAGTGTTCCCTGAATTAGCTGATCATCATAGTTATTCGTAACGTCATCAAACTCCGTATGAACCCCCAATGCTACACTATTCGTGCTGTTAATGTTATGGCGGACTCCTGCGTCGAACTCATATCCCCAGTCACTGTATTTTTTAGAACAAAAACCAAAGGCATTGGCATCACTGGCTTTACATTCGCCATTGTTATAAGGGTCGGTAGTTCTGTCGTTCTTACGGCTTCCTTTTGAGTCGGCGATATAAAAGAATCCATTCAGGTAAAAGCGGGAGTCCTGCGTCAGCAGATAATCGAATTGAGGCAGTATTCTGAGTTGTCGCTCATATCGCTCACCATAGTAGTTCGCTTTATCATAAGGAATGATCCGAAAACCAATCCCCGGTCTGAAGATAAAATTACCACTTTTAATATAGTTAGTGGCGTATAGTTCATACAACCCAGATTGAGAGGTGCTTACTTTATTATTATAATCATTCTTATATGGATACTCTTTTAAAAGAATACGGCCGGAGTACGTCCAGTCAGAGTCTTGCGGTCGATAACTGAAGCGAATATACGGGTTGTAAGACGTCAGTCGATGATAGGCAATGTTTTCTTTTTGTGGATAGTATTCGTACTCACTACCGAATTGGATATATCCCCCGGCAAACGCGGGAAACGCACTTATCATCATTAATGCTGTAAAAAACAGAATACAGGGCCGTTGATAGTTTTTCATAAGCTACCTTTATTAATATTAGATTTATTTATGTCGTTATATTCTCAGAGGTATAAATTTAATCGGGAACTAAAAGTCGTAACCCCCTTACGTAATAAGTTGTTTTTAGGACGTGTTGAGCGCCCGGAGACACTTTCAAGAACAATTGGCCACCATCCTTGCTTTATTAATTTGCCATCCTTGAAAGGAGCATCAGGATACTGATCATGAGCAAATGTTACAATGACCTCTTGCGTTTCTTTAATTCCTGTGACGCGAGCTGAAATGGCGTCGATAGTAAAATCAAATGATGCAGTTTCAATTTCCAGAGGTGCTTCATCAGTATCCCACAAGCCACATTCTGTTCCAGAATAAAGCATCAATATTAATGTCCGCAGTGACCATAAACTGCTGCCACTACCGCTGTAGCCATCCATCAACCGACGATCGGCTTGAAACAATCCCTGGGTGATGACGCCATGTTGTTCCGCGCCATGTAGTATGAAGAAATGGGTTAGCGTAGAAATGATCCGCTTTAATTGCCCATCAGCCCGACCCGATTGAATGGCATTCGCCATGAGCGCTACAGGTGCTGCAAGCCGATAACTAATACTTCTCCCAAAAAAAGGAAATCCGCATGGTGTGAAGAAATAGCGAAATGTTTTGGCAAATTCGGCGCAACTTTGTGTAATAAATTGATGATCAAAATCAGGGTTTATACGATCGATCCAAAATAAAAGATAGTGAAATGCCCACGAATTATAGTAATCGAAGTTTCCATTCGCCCCATCACGGAACCAGCCCTCACCGACGTAGAACTCTTTCACCCGTGCATAGCGCTGCTCGCTGTTTTCTCCTTTACCGGAAAGCGCCAGTACGACCTGCTGGGTTAACACAATAAATAAATGCCAGTTGTTATCAACGGTTTTACAGTTATTTACCCCTTGAAGCCAGCAAAGAATACGTTCTTGCTCAGATGCGCTATAGCTTTTCCAGACGGTATTGCGTACCAGCCATAACGCCAGAGCAATATCGCAGCATTCACAAATACGCTGATCATAATCTTTGATTTTTCCCCAATATCCTGGATGTTCAGGGTTGGTTCCACAAATAAAAGCTTGTTTTAGAGCCTGACGGACACATTTTCCATAGCTGTCTAACTTACCTTGATTTGTCATTTGATAATGGAGCCAGGCGGCCATCAGCGGTAAGGTTCGGGCCGTTGCTTCAATCGCATCGGACTCGGAACCTTGCTCACTGGGCCAGCCGGGTAAATATGCCCGGCAAAACTGAAAACGGGAGTAATAGAAAAATGAATCAATAAAATACACGGCCATCTGTTCGCATTTTTCCTTAAACGAAAGGTGGTTTTTCGCAAACAACTCAGCCATTTCACTGTTATGTGAAATAAAGGGTTTACGTAATAACACATCACGCTTTAATTTTTGCAGGAACAAAAGGGTATAATCCTTCCATCCGGGATGCTCATGGGGTAACCAGGGGCGTTGTGTCGGTGATATCATTTCTCTCATCACTCCTCATATTCCCGGACAGGTTTAAATCAGATTCAACATTTCAGTCCCGGCAAGCAAAAAGACACCTGCGCCATAATCAATGTTATGGCTGGCGTCCACTCTTCGGGGGTTATAAGCCGGAAGTTGTACCCATCCTAACTTCCCCTGTTCGTCGACACATTCTGTCAGTCCCTGCCAGGCCCGTAGCACGACAGGACGGTATTTATCATCCAGCACGCCATGATTAATTCCCCATGCCAGCGCATAGCAGAACAACGCACTGGCGCTGCTTTCAGGCTCAGGAAAATGTTCAGGATCAAGTAAGCTAGTACGCCATAAGCCATCCGCAGACTGGTACTTCACGACCTGTTCAGCTAGCAGTAGATACTGCGCCAGATAGCGTTCACGGGAAGGGAAGTTCTGGGGTAACCAGGCCAGGAGCCGTGGTATTGCCGCCAGGACCCAGCCGATGCCCCTCGCCCAGAATACTTTCTGCCCGTTCTGTTCACGGACGTCTTCGCCCTCTGGTAAAGGCATATATCGCTTGTCACGATAGTAAAGTCCCGTTTCTGGGTCGTGAAGAAAATCCACGGCATCCCACCAGAAGCGATCCATCTGCTCCCAATAAGCGGGTTGCTGAGAATGAGCGCCGAATGCAGCTAATGTTGGTGCCGCCATAAATAAAGCATCGGCCCACCACCAGATCTCTCTACCTTTTTTCTCGCTTGTCAGCATTGGCTCAAGCGCTTTTTGCGCGTACTGAATGGCGTCATCACAACCTAATGTTTGATAGACCTCCAGATAGCTTTGAAGACAGACCTGATCGTCAGCAAAATTCACCAGCGGTCCAGCCCGAAAACCCGTATTAAGGGTATATTCCGCAAGCCCATTTAAGTACACGTCATCCTGCGTTTCTCGCCATGCTGCGGCAACGCAACTCCAGAAAACACCGCGTTCCCAGTCGGTTGATTTTAAATAGCGGCGTTGTCCCTGGCTCCTGATTACCCAGCGAACCTGGTGTTCTTTTTGCCAGAGATAGACCTTACGCATTAATTGCGTAATTGATTGATGCTGCATAAAATAACCCGTTTGTAGATGCCAGATTTTGTCTGGCAGAATATTAATAATTAAAATCTTTCCAGAGATTGAAATTCAGTCAGAGACCATCATTCATATCATTTGGCTTATCTTCGGTCACAAAATTGTTGATATCAATCAGTCCAATGGAATGATGCCCTAGTTCTACAATGAGTGATGCAAGTTCATCAAGATTTGTAGCATCACGCTCAAGACAGGCATTGGCAATCATGGGTAAATTACTGCCAGTAATCACTCGCATATCAGAGTAATCAGACATGACGGCTGTCGCTCGGTTACAAGGGGAACCTCCAGCAACGTCTGTGAATACCAGAACGCCTTCTCCTGTCTGGCATTTTTCAACTGCCTGTCGGATATGTATTTCTAATTGTTCTGTACTCATGCCCGGAATAAAATCGATATATTCGACACAGGATTGCTCCCCGGCAATAGCTTCAACGGCAGAACGTAACCCTGAGGCAAAATTTATATGGCCTACAACAATTATCCCAATCATTTTTCTACCTTAGAAAATACCAATAACGTGTCCCACGACACCAAGAGCTAGCGTGCCAAATATCAGCGCACTGGGCGATTTACCTTTTTGTACCAGCCAGAACATGATCCAGACCAGCGCCAGCGGTAGCGCATTTGGCAATATCCTGTCCAGAAGGTCGGTTTGAACATTCACATGAGCAGCACCCGCCGTGACCACTAATGGTGTCGATACTTTAACAAAGGCGGCAGTCATAGAACCCAACACCCCCAGGCCAATGATATTGGCCGCGCGTCCCAGTTTATCTGCCTGCTCGGATAATTTTCCGAGAGCCGCAACACCAGATTTATAGCCAAAAAAGAGCAGCCAGAAATAAACAAAAAAGTGGTAAATCTGGTACAAAATAAAAAATACGAATGGCCCGGCAATGCTACCTTGCAGAGAGATCGCAGCGCCAATACCTAACGTCAAAGGCATCATGGTCATATGGTCAATGGCGTCGCCGATCCCTCCTGTCGGCCCCATTGTCGCTGCTTTGATTGCGTTAATTGTTTCTGGTTTTTCTTTATTCTCTTCCATCGCAATTGCCAGCCCAAGTGGAAATGTAAAAAGCTTGGGGTGCGCATTATAAAATGAAAGGTTATTCTTGAGCGCCAGTGAGAAATCATGTGGATTACGATGAATCTTTTTCAGCGCCGGGATAATGCTAAAACAAAAACCACCGGCCTGCATACGTTCATAATTGAAATTTCCTTCCATAAAAAGACCCCGGAAACCAACTTTCCACAGGTCTCTTTTTGTTATAGCCGAACTAATTTCTTTATCCTGATACTCGGTATCAGGTGATACAGTCAGCTCTTCAGTGGTATCTGTGTCTACGGTTGCTTTAGAGATCATCATGAATATCCTCTAATACTCCTTCCTGATTTTTTCCGGTAGCGCTTCCTGACTGGAAATAATCAAGGATGGCCACGCAAAGAAACGCTATCGCGACAGCAATAATAGGTAATTTAAAATACGTTGTTAAAATGAAACCGATGAAAAAATGTGGCAGTAATTTGACATTAAACATCGTACGTAACAACATGGCAAAGCCCACGGCTGGCATCATTTTCCCTGCGATAGCCATTCCGGCAATAACTTTTTCCGGTAAATAGCTGATAATAAAATCGGCTGCCTGGGTTCCGTAGTAAACTGCCGCAAAAGCAACAACGCCATATAACACGGCTCTGGTAGCCAACCCAAAGTAAAGCATGCGATCAATACCAGAGGCATTTCCCTGCTCAGCATAGCGATCACATTTCTGCATCACCGGTGAAAATGATGTAAATAAGAAAATTACAAGCGCTTGCATTGCCATAGCAAACGGAATCGCCATACCAATCGACGCTTCAGGTGTGATACCCAGTTTAATAGCAAAAGCTGTTCCGACAATAGCTCCGATGGTAACATCTGGTGGTTGTGAACCGGCGTTTGGCACCAGCCCTAACCAGGCTAATTCCATTGCAGCTCCCGCAATTAATCCTGTCTGGACATCGCCTAAAATAAAACCAATCACAGGTCCTGTAATTAAAGGTCGATGAAAGTTTAAGGCAACATCATACTTATCTATTCCGCACAGGGCAGCCCATAAGGCGACCAAAAAAGCCTCATACATAATGACTCCTAAAAATTAATCAGATACAGTCGAAAATGTTTTTCCGTGAGCTTTCTGGCATATGCTGTATTATCGATTCAACGCCTTTTAGCTGAATGCGTTTGAAGGCCTGAATATCAGCCGGGCTAACGGAAACATTTTTGTCAATTTGTCTCCGATCGGCATTATGATGCATATTACCGACGTTGACCTCATTAAACTTGACTCCTCCCTCAATAAGTTTGGCGACATCTTCTGGTGTTTTACACAGAATGAGTATACGTCTGCGTTCATCAGCTTTATTGATACTACCAATCAAATGCTCGATTGTTCTGAAAAGTACTACATACTCACCGCCGGCAGCGCCTTTAAAAGGTGCCTGTAATACAGGGTTGGCTGCTATTTCATCATTGGCGACAATAATGGTATTTGCACCAGAATACTTTCCCCATGTGATTCGAATTTGTCCATGTAAAAGACGTTCATCAATTCTAACCAGAACAATATTAGCCATTACTTAAATTTTCTCCAAAAGATAACGTACCATCAATGATGGTCTTAAATGATAAAGCTATAGCTACAGTATGAAATAATTCATATTACTCCATACTGTATTTACCTGAAAATCAGAGACTCTTTATTTTTGAGGCGTAAATAAAGTGTTCAGCGAAGTCTGCATCGCCAATCCAGAAATTGGCGATTTGTGACAGATTCTCATTTCGTACAATAAGTATAAGTTTTTTCGCAATAGTACGTAATGTTCTTAAGAACCTTACATCATTTTCATGGGCCGCAAAAAAACCTTCTTCGGGAACAAAATTATCAACCTCGATAATTGCATTTTCTACCCGGTATTCTTTTAAATTTTCTTCTGTTTTGCCACCCTCAAACATCATTTCTTCACTGTTAACAATGCCTCCAGGCATAATCACCGTCATTTTAGACGTAGGGAATAACCGAGAGGTTACTAACTGGATATCATTTGTCAGTATTAACCCAGAATCCCATTTTTGAATTTGTGCCCAATGTCGGGTTAACGCTCCGGCACCAATGAACAATGATTGTTCCAGGCTGCCTATTATTTCCGTCAGCTTCTGCTCCCATCCGTCGCCATTTGAATAAGATAGGGCTTTATTACTCTCTTCTGCCGATACGGCAACATCCTGTTCATGCCCTACCGTTACAGATTCTTTACGATTTCGGGATTCCGCTGAAAAGTTGGCAATGACTCCTTTGTTTAAAATGACATAACCGTTAGAGCGGACAATGTGCCCCATTGACTCCAGGAAACGTAAGTCAGTACGGATAGTCGCTCCGGATACTCCAAAATATTCGGTAAGATCCCCAACACTGACCTTACCTCTCACTCCAACCAGATTCGCGATTTCCATGCGACGTTCAATCGCGCTTTTCATAAGCTCTCCATTGAACGCTGTTAAAACCTTTCATCATTTTTCATTCTCTTTCATTGTCTACAATATGAACCTAAACCAGTGTTTTAAAAACCACCATCGTTACTAATTGTGGAACATGTCACAAAAAATGTTAACTTTAGTCATGATTTACAACTTAAATATTAAAAATCAGTAAGTTATGAAAAGATAATGACTAAGAGGCTATTCTCGGCATCCTATCCTCGAGCAAACTGGGGACAAATCTCCTGTTATCCTGCTTACTGTTCTCATTGTTTTGACTTCAGACGGTTCCGTTTGGCTACTTTTCTAAGGGATGGCTATCATCGTCTGGTGTAGCAACATATTCCCTAACATTTTGTAAAACGATATTATTCTTGGTATATCAGGCAATTAAATCAGAAGGGGGGGAGAAGAGATCTATAGCTATTCCGGACATCCGCTGTCCGCGTTGGGAATGGGTAAAGGGTGAGTTTAGGTTAATGTAAAGTTGAATAACTATTTGTATGATAAAGACTTATCACACCTGGGCAACCGGGCGACGCCTCGTTGTTTTGTTGTCATTGAGCTGAAACGCGATGAGACTGTAGCGCATAAAAGAATAGTGGCGCTGGTTGAGCAGATCTCTGGAAAAAGGAAAAACAAATCTCATAGACAGGAAGATACGTTGATTGTACTGTCGTCAGGTGAGCGTATTGCTATATCCACTCAATCGGTTTAGGGAATGTTGAACTGCTTATTGATTTTTTCTGTTGAGATAATTTTGTGGTTGAGAAGGGAGGGCAGATAGAATAATGGGATCTCACGTCTCACCCTATATGAAGACTCCAGCCTCATCACCCGTAACGTCATAATTACGTAAGCCCCTTTACTTTGATTATCATTTATATTGAATATAAATAATCACTCAATATAATTAAAAAATCAGAAAAAATGCCCCACTGTTGAGCTGATATTAACGCCTGTCTTGCTGAAACAGAGTAATGTGACGCTATCCAGAGATATGTTCTGTTGCGGTTACAGGGGGAGGTATGCACACCTTTAAACCATACTCACTAAGACATAGCGACCTGTTATATGAAGATATTCCGTTAGAAATACTCGAGCAGATAATTGTATTGATTATCAATACGTTAGGGAGTTGCTCCTCTTTTTATGATATGACATTATACTGTTATCATAATAGTCATTCTGACGAAGTTTATCGAAGGATATGTAAGACGCTACGCAAAGAGTATGGCTTATTCACCCTATATGCGCATTCAACGTCATATCTGGATGAAATTAGTAATTTGTTATTAAAAACAGACGATAAAAGAAAACATATTGATGCAATTGAGCTTGCTTTTAAATATATAGACACTTACCTTCGGACCTATGAAGTCACGCTTGGGTTAGAACCAGATAAAGCGATTAGTGAATTAAATAATATATTTCATGATCATGATTTAAAATATCGATATGAAAATGGTAGAATCGTAAGGTTGCGCAGAATAAAACGTCTTAAAAATATACGTTATTATTTGTATTCCCCAGGAGAGTATGGTTTTGTCGAATACGATCTTATGGAAGCGTATAATCGTCTGATGCTTAATGATTTTGCCCGTGTCGTAAGTGAATGCCACGCTGTCTTCAGAAGAGTTCTTATCAGAATTCATGAGAGAAAGGGTATCGTATATCATGAGCAAGATAGTTTAAATACGCTAATGGCAAATCTGATGACGAGAGGCGTTATATCTGCTGAATATGAGCGTAAATTTCATTTTTTAAGTAATGTGCTGGAGTCAGAAATATTTCCGCCAATTGCACAAGAAAAGTCGCATCATCACTACGTAATGATGCTTCGTATCTCTGAAGAGTTGGCTTGTAGTATCTATTATCTTACTGAGCGGAGTATATTTTTTCTTACCCAGCGGGCTGAAGAAGATGATGTGGTGACATAATAATTACCATACTGTCGCTAAGTCAGGATGTATCATCTTTATTTAAACTTGTTCAGATGTCTGAATTTTTTGTCCTGCCGTCTGCTTTTTTAGTGATGAGCTGTTCAATGCAATAATAAGCGGTACAGTACGATGACTGATTTTTAACCTGTATATCGTCTGTGTCGCATTTACTCATGGGTATTGGGTCAGGGAGAGAGAGGAATGAGGACTATTTTAAAGCCTTTTTTACTGGCGGTAACCTTGATGTTAACCTTAATAAGGCCTGGCTTTGCAACGGAGGATGGAGTGATAACTATAGTTAAAACCTACAGCGCTTATGACTATCCGCAGACCCGGTCGCGGTTAATGCAAGCTGTCGCTGATCACGGTCTGGTATTATTTGGAGAATTTGACCATGCCAGAGCGGCACAGGATGTTAACCTGAAAATGCCGCCGACAACGGTTCTGGTCTTTGGCAATCCTAAAGGCGGAACGCCTCTCATGCTGACGCACCCCGAACTGGCGCTGGATTTACCGTTTCGGGTTCTCATTAGCCAGCAAGCCGATGGGCGAACGTTGGTCAGTTATCATCCGGCTGAAACGCTGCAACGTTATGGTCTTGATACCGCAGCCATACAGGCTTTGAAAAAACTGGAACAGCTCGTTGAAAAAAGTATCCACTAAAGCTGAAAATCTGGCCTCAATCGGACAATGTGTTTGCATGGGTGATGTCGCGAATAAATACGGTCACATCGTCCATTACCTGATGAGATAATGCGGCATCGAAGGTGGCGCTATCAGCATTACAGAATCCGCGCCGCGCATCGTACATTTTACACTGCACCCGAGGGCACTTTTCCAGCGTCTGTCGCATGGCGAGGGGATCAAATGCCGGCTCATAACGCGCGATAATAACCAGCGCCGGACAGAGAGGCGTAAGATGGGGGTATTGGCGTATACGGGAACCGTAATAGCAAATGACGCCATCGCATAACCCACTGGCCGCACTTAGCCATGCGAGCGTTGCGCCGACGCTATATCCAATGACGATCAGCGTCTCGTACTGCGCTCTGAGATCGTTGAGTAACGTGGTCACGATGGCGGGATCAAAACCGACATTTTCTGAAAAGTGACGGTAAGCCTCTTGTTGCTGTTCATAGCGAAAGGGGGTGTTGTGAGGAAACAACGTGGGAGTATAGACGTCGAATCCACGCGTCATCCATTCATGGCCTGCGCGTTGGATATGATCGTTAATACCATAAATTTCATGCAGAATAATCGCTGCCCGGCGATGGCCGCTCGACAGGCTGGAGGTGTTGCTGCCTCCGGATATGCCAGGGGCGAAAAACACAGTGTTTTTTATCATAACGCGTTCTTGATACAAAGGGGGCGGGCTGGATTTTCGCCGATCACGTTATTTCAGGGGCTTTGTTCCTGTCAATGTACAAGCACATTTTATGGAATGATTTTTGGTTGATAAATTCATTATTGGTAAACCAATAATAGCATTCATCTCCAGGTGTCAGGGTTAAAGGTGGATCATCAGTGGTGTATTATCTATTATTTTTCCCTTCATCTGGCTTCGCTGCCGAAAATGGGGCACATTATTGTGCTGCTGGTTGACCAGTTTCGCGTTTTTGGTGTGCTAAGCGTGCTATCCCTCTTTACAAATGCTATAGTCTGACACCGGGAAATCGCATCGGACGGGCACAACCAATATGAAATTAAACACTTCTCAGCAAAGACCCTACCAGGAAGTGGGCGCAATGATACGCGATCTGATTGTTCAGACGCCGTACCGCCCCGGGGAGCGCTTGCCGCCGGAGCGAGAGATCGCTGAGAGGCTCAACGTGACACGCACCGTCGTGCGTGAAGCGTTGATCATGCTGGAAATTAAAGGTCTGGTTGAAGTTCGGCGCGGCGCCGGAATTTACGTGCTCGACAGCGCGGATGATGACGAGATTGAAGGCGCTGACGTCAACCACTGTAATGACGCCGGACCGTTTGAACTGTTGCAGGCGCGTCAGTTGCTGGAAAGCAACATCGCTGAATTTGCCGCTCTGCAGGCCACCCGTGAAGACATCATTAAAATGCGCCAGGCATTACAACTGGAAGAGCGAGAGCTAGCCTCCAGCGCGCCGGGCGGCTCAGAAAGCGGCGATATGCAGTTTCATCTGGCTATTGCTGAAGCGACCCATAACAGCATGTTGGTAGAGCTCTTCCGCCAGTCCTGGCAATGGCGTGAAAATAACCCGATGTGGCTCCAGCTTCATAGCCATCTGGGCGATACGCTTTACCGTAAAGAGTGGCTGGTAGATCATAAGCAGATCCTCGCGGCGTTAATTAAGAAAGATGCCCGCGCAGCGAAGCTGGCGATGTGGCAGCACCTGGAGAACGTGAAGCAGCGTCTGCTGGAGTTTTCCAATGTCGATGACATTTACTTTGACGGCTACCTGTTTGAGTCATGGCCGTTGGACAAAGTCGACGCCTGATCATACCTGGAATAGTGTGGGCAGACCCAGTCCACGCTTCACTTCCTGTAGCGTCTTTTGAGTGACTTCATGTGCCCGCTCGCTGCCTTTTTTCAGCAATTCTAACAGCATTCCCTTATCCGCAATAAAGGTTGCCCGCCGTTCTCGTATTGGCGCGATCAGCTCTTGCAGACAGCTCTCCAGCTCATTTTTACAGACACGATCGCCTAATCCGCCTTGTTGATAATGTGCTTTCATCGCCGCGACTTTGGCTTTATCAGGATAGAACGCATCCAGCCACGTAAAGACGACGTTACCTTCTATTTTTCCCGGATCGCTAATTTTTAAATGCCCGGGATCGGTATACATCGCGCTGACTGCACGGTGAATGGTCTCTTCGCTGGCGGAAAGGAGCAGGGTATTGCCGAGCGATTTCGACATCTTGGCGCTGCCGTCAATGCCGGGCAACCGGCCGGTATCGCTCAGTAGCGCCTGACAGTGCCGCAATACCGGCGAGGAGAAAAGATTATTCATCTTATGGACGATCTCATTCGTTTGCTCAATCATTGGCAACTGATCGTCGCCAACCGGTACCCGCTCGGCCTTAAAAGCGGTGATATCTGCCGCCTGGCTAATGGGATACACCATAAACCCGACCGGCAGAGAACGGGCAAAGCCTTTCTGGGCAATCTCATTTTTTACCGTGGGATTACGCTCTACTCGGGCGACGGTAACAATATTCATATACAGCACCGTTAATTCGGCGAGGGCGGGTAAAGCGGATTGCAGGCAGATCGTCGTCAGCGCGGGATCGATACCGACGGCCAGATAGTCGGCTAATACTTCCGGGATATTATCGCGGATTTTTTGTGGATTACTGCCGTTATCGGTGAGTCCCTGGAGGTCGGCAATCAGGACATACTGTTGGTGATCCTGCTGCAGCGCGACGCGCTGGCGTAGTGAACCGACATAATGGCCGAGGTGCAGCGCGCCGGTGGGGCGATCGCCTGTCAGAATCGTGGGAAGGGTGTTCATTAAGGACTCCTTTATGCTTACTGTAAAGCCGAAAGACGTCCCGAAACACAGTAGCCGCCTTTCGGCGGCTACTTAAAGAGGAATACTGATCCGTGCCGCCTTCAGGAAGGCAGCCACCAACGGAGATGATGTTGCGTAGCGTTGGATCGTTTCATGTTCATGTGACCTAACGTACCACGACTAAACGTAAGGGTAAAGCGGCTGCTGTATCTTGCGGGCACAAAGTCATATCGCCTGACCATAGAACATGTCGTTTAATCTGAAACGTGATTTTATCAATGGTGCCCAAAAATACGTGGCGCTGAAAAGCGCATTTTTGATGCAAATCATTTATTACTGTGATAACTCAGCGCGAGATAAAAGCATTAAATATATTCACATACTAAATATGTTCTATTGGAATGGTTGTTATTGATATTACAAAAGTCTAAAAAACCCATTGATGTGAAAAGGAATAAGAATTGTCTATATTCTGATTCTGTGCGATTAAGTAATTTCTCGGATAAAAATAAGAAATAATATTGATATTTCTTTTTTGATATGGTTCTTATAGCGGCTATGGTTATTCAGAGAACGATGTTTGAATGCCAGGCGTAATAGATTTTACGTCAGTAATGTTATTGTAAAATGGATTGTTTATGGCAGAAGGTATTTAGCAAGAATCCAGTTATATCAAATCGTTGGGCATTTAACCTGGTATATAGGGATACCAACGAGATGGCTGGAAAATGGAACGTTCTTTCATTGTTGGCGTTCTGTCCTTGTCAGCCTGCTTTGCCGCCTGATAATCACGGAGGGAGGATGGACGCCATCTATTTAAAACTGGACGGTATTGAAGGCGAAAGCCAGACCAAAGGTTTCGAAAAACAAATAAAACTTATTGCTTACAACCACAACCCGGCGAAGCGGGAGCCCGGTGAATCGAGAGGAGCATATATTGGAGGATTAACGCTGACAAAGCCTGTCGATCTTGCTACGCCTGGCCTCTATGAGCACTATTGTAGCGGGAAAACGGTGAAAGAAGGCGTGCTGACATTATGCCGTAGTGATAAGGGAGCAATGCTGCCATTTATTATTTATACGCTTACCAATGTGCGGATCTCACGCATGAGCAATCATGGCGACGCCGAAGACAGCGCCACGGAGACTGTAGATTTGCTTTATAGCCATATTCGCTGGGATATACCCGCATTGGCGCCGAAAAGCAAAACACGGCTGCCTCTGCACCGACAGGAGTTATGGCGATGAGGGCAAAACGGGCTTACAGACTCGCAGTGGAGGACCCGCAGTATGTCGAAACGGTATTTAGCGGCTTGCAAAAGTAATTTAGCGCTTATGTAGCCAATCGATTGCTTAAAAATGCCATAACGCGTGGTTCTTACACCCGTTATGATTTTTACGCATAGCCGCTAATAAAACGGCATTTTTTATATACACATCAAGTTGATAGTGTGTTTCTGACCTTGACGTAAATAAGCGGGAAAAGCGATGAAACACACCATTGGGATACTGGGGGGGATGGGACCTGCGGCAACGGCGGATATGTTGGAAAAATTTGTTGAACTGCGACATGCCAGTTGTGATCAACAACACATCCCGCTCATTGTCAGCTCTATTCCTGATATTCCCGATCGTACAGCATGTTTGTTATCCGGCGGGCCTTCTCCATACCGTTATCTGGAGCGTTATCTGCATATGCTGGAAGATGCCGGGGCGGAGTGTATTGTTATCCCGTGTAACACTGCGCATTATTGGTTTGATGATTTACAGAGCGTCGCGAAAGCGCGGATGATCAGCATCCTGGACGCCACCCTGGAAGACATTCCGCCATCGGCGCGGCACGTTGGGCTGCTGGCGACCAATGCGACGCTGGCGACCGGGTTATATCAAAAGAAAGCTCTGGCGCATGGGCTGACGTTAATTCAGCCAGAAGAAGCGGGGCAGGCGCTGGTGATGCAGGCTATTTATGCGCTTAAACGTGGCGATAAACCTGCGGCGCAAGCGCTGTTGTTACCGCAAATCGATAGCCTTATCGCCCGTGGCGCTCAGGCAATTATTATGGGCTGTACCGAAATTCCGCTTATTGTGGCCGGACATGAGGGCGCGATAGCGTGCCCGATGATTGACTCCACGGCGTCGCTGGTGCGCGCGGCGATTCGTTGGTATGAGTCCTGGCCGGACACTCGCGCCTGTGTGGCCGGGGAACAACGCCTTACCGCCTGATTGTCTACAGCGCGGCCTGAAGCCCACGCAGGTCGCGCCAAAATGTTTCGGCTACCTGACTCATGCGGGTACTCATGCGATAGGCATAAGCCTGAATCGGGATAACCAGTTCATCGGCATCAAGCACTATCAGGCGTCCGTCGGTAATCTCCTGACGGATAGCATACTCGGGCAACCAGGCGATTCCGCAGCCGTCCATCGCAACTTGTTTTAACAATTCACTCATTGAAGAGACGAAAAATGTACTGAAACTCAATTCAGCATGGCGAGTCAGGGTACGATTTATCAGCCGGCCCATATAGGAGTTCTGGCTGTAATTAAGCAGGGGAAAGTGCGGCTGCTCAAGCGTATAGCGCGGCTCGCCCCGGCCATTGCTGGCGCAAACGGGAAACAGTCGCGACTCAAACAGGCGGATATTATCAAACGGCGCTTGTTGCAGGTTTTCATCGTGATAAGAAAAGATAAAATCGCTTTGCCCCTCACGTAACATATCCACTGCCTGATCGACATCTATCGCCTCAACGGAGTAGGTAAACTGCGTCGGCATCTGCTTAACGATGGTCGGCAACAGGCCGAGGGAGAGCGAGTGGGCGGCGGCAATCTTGATTTTACGCAGCGTATAATCGCTGCCGCCGCGCAGTTCGGTCAGATTACTTTCCAACTGCTGCAATAGATGGCGAACCTGGGAATGAAAGATTTTACCCTGTTCGGAAAGCTGTAGCGGCGAGACCTGCCTGTTAAACAGTTCAACGCCCACGGCATGTTCCAGGGCGCGAATACGGCGGCTAAAGGCCGGTTGCGATACGTTGCGGATAATGGCGGCCTGAGAGAAATTACGGCACTTTTCCAGCGTCAGAAAATCATAGAGCCATTTTGTCTCAATATTGTGCAAACCTGCTCCAGTTACATCCATTTACCGTTATCCTGTCAGTCGCCCGAAGGGGCATTCTACGTCCATTCGGGCGGCTGACAACCGCTTATCCCGTCCTCTTTCAGAATGCCGTGACGGGGCAGCCTGAAACTAGCGGGAATTACGCTGGTTCAAAGGTACCTTTCACGCAGGCTTTCCCCTCATTGACCATGCGTTTGCCGCGCGCATACACCTGCTCAATGCGTAAATCTGCGCTGAAGACGAGCAGATCCGCATCGTTACCGGGACGAATCTCGCCTTTGCCGTCCAGACTGAGGAAGGCGGCTACGCTGGTCGTCAGCGGGCGCAGCGCATCGGTCAGGCTGAATCCGTAGTGGTTAACCAGCGTCTGCAACGTCTCCAACAAACTTTCGAAGCCCGCGACGCCGATGCCCGTCAGATTCCCGGCAGCGTCAAACAGCGGCTGGCTGCCATTGCCGTCTGAACTGAGCGTCACCCGGGAAAGCGGGATGCCAGCTTTTACCGCTCTGGCAATGCCATCCGCCGGCGCGACGGGATCCGGAATACTGGTGGTTATGTCGATCACGCCGCCTTTAAGCGCGAACGCCAGCGCCTGCTCAAAAAGAGATTCGCTACGGTTGACGTGGGTAGGCAGCAATTTACCAATCGGCACGTCGCTGTTTTCCAGGATGTCATACAGCGGCTGTAACCCTTTTTTGCTGCTGCCCATATGAAAAACGCTGACACCGGGTTTGCCGCCAAGCAGGCCGCCAACGCGTGATTCAGCGGCCATGCTGGCGAGTTGATTACCGCCAGGCGCGGCGGAACGGTGGTCGGAGACCGCGCATTTCACGCCGATGACGCGATCGATCAGCGCGACGTCTTTTTCTACCGAGCCGGTAATGGTTGGCGATGGAACATGATATGCGCCCGTGAGCATCCAGGCGGTGATCCCTTCCTCATTTAACGCTCGCGTTTTGGCTAACAGCGAAGTGGGATGGCGGCTGACGGAATCGGTGCCAAGCAGGCCGATAACCGTTGTTATCCCGGCTTCTGTCAGGCGGCTCAGGGATACTTCCGGCGTCCGAGTCGTCGGCCCCGCTTCGCCGCCGCCGCCGATCAGATGAACGTGTTGGTCGATAAAGCCCGGGCACAGCATACGACCGCTAAGGTTAATCACCGTACAGTCCGGTACGATATCGCCGGGGATGTCAGCGCCGACGGCAATAATTTTGCCATTCGCGAGCAGGACATCGCAGATGCCCCGGTCTTCTGGCGCAAACAGGTGCGCCCCCTGTAACAAGGTAAACTCCGCGGCGGATAAATCAGACATGATAACTCCTTGACTCAAACAATAAGCTGCATGACCCAGATCGACAGCAGCGCATTGATGGCGCAGACTGCGATAATATGCGGGTAATATTTAGCGTTGACTTCGGCAGTACCGAGGCAGCGACCGACATTCTGTACCGGGTTTCCCATCAGGTAAATGGCCGGCAGCAGCACAGTAACATCGTGGCCGCTCAGCGCGCCGGCGGTAGCCAGACTGGCAGCCACGCCAACGGCGCCGCCCATACTCATCAGCGAAGCCAGAAGCACTGTAGCCGCTTCGCCAGGAAGCCCCCACAGCGCCATCACGGGCTGGCAGATATGGCCTACCCAGTCGAGCAGACCGGTAATTTTCAGCGCCTGAATAATGACAAACGCCATGACCACATTGGGTAACAGGTTGGTCGTGGCGATGGTAAAACCGCGACGTGCGCCATCGATAAACATATCCATGACATTTTTACGTACCTGAGTCGTCATGATTGGGCTCCTTGCGCAGGGTGACGGCGTTCTTCGATGTTAATCCAGATGCGCAAAAGGTTTGCGCCGATAAATTTGAATAGCAGAATGACCACCAGCGGAATGATGACTGACGTTCCCAGAAAGGCGAATACCGCAACGCCGGAGGAGAAATAGTTGGTGATAATCGCGCTGCCGCTGGTTTGCCAGGCGGCAAAAATCACTTTATCGCGTTCGGTGATTTCGCCTTCCTGCGCCAGCTCTTTGGTCATACCCGCCGCCGCGTCGGTATTTTGCAGGTTAGCGATCAGCGCCAGCGAGCAAATGCCGGGAATGCCAAGCAACGGTCTCAGGATGGGCGTCATCAGTTGCTGTGCCGCCCGCAAACCACCCAGTCCATCCGTAATTGCGATGATACCCAGAGAAAGGATGACCGACGGCGCCAGTTCCAGCGCAAAAAGGAAGCCGTCTTTTGCGCCCGTTCCGCCCGCGCCGCGAAAGGTCTGCGCACCGGTCACATGACCGAATGACCCGTTGAGTACGGTAAAATCAAAAACGCGCCACCAGCCGTCGCTTCCGGAAAACACGCCGGAAAAGAAAATGATAGTGAGAAAAAACGCCAGATATCCCTTTATCCCGACTTTTTCTGTATCAAGCGGCATGGCCGCCCCGTCCACTTGTTGCGCCATAGCGATCCCCGAATTTTTTTGATGATGTGTTGGTTGTTGCCACAGGCCAAAAAGCCCGAAACAGAAAGACCTTATCAGTCATGAGGGTAAGGGCAAAATGCAAGTATGTATCGTGCTATGCGTTTCTTGCATAACAGCGCAGAAAATCACCATCCTCGCCACTGCCGTAGGCGCGAGGGAGTCGTGGACGGTATAACGCGAGGTAAAAAAGCAAAAGAAACAGATGTTGATGCAGGCCAGATCAGGGGGCAGGAAAAAGGAGAATAAATTTGACGTTAGTCAATTTTACGTCACTTAATTATCGTTGCTAAAAAATAGGCTTTTTTAACCGCAATTTTACCTTTTTACTCAGATTTTTCACGCCTGACGCCATATTGGACGACCAGTCAATGGCCGCTAATTGGCCAGTGTGCGCCCCAAAAATCATACGGGAAGGTAATAAAAAAAGCGAATAATCGAACTAGTTTCATCAGGTAATTTATTGATGACAGTGATGATTTAAGAATGAGTGAAAATGTGCAAAATGAGATATATAAAACAATATTCAAATTGATGGCACTAAAAACCATGAAATAATTATGGTTTTTAGTGCCATCTTTAACATGAAATAACGTGTTGAGGATTTGCTATTAAAAACAGAACCGTATCGCGCTGCGAATAGCGTTAAAGATATAGCCCGTTGCTGATAGCGCGAGTTTAATAAACCGCTTATTCACGTATCACAATCCGTTTTTGTTTTATCTGCTGCGCGGCGCTGATCAGCGCAGCAAAAAAGAGCGCCGCGGCGCCGCAAAGCGTGGCGTTGATAATTGCCGACGCGCCATTGCCTGACAGGCTGGCGGCTAGTGGACCGAGAATTTGCCCAATGCCATACGTTAGCGTAACCAGGCCTAACAAATTAATATTACCCGGCGCGCTGAGCTGTCTGGC
Organism: Salmonella enterica subsp. diarizonae; assembly: GCF_008692785.1. Taxonomy (GTDB): domain Bacteria; phylum Pseudomonadota; class Gammaproteobacteria; order Enterobacterales; family Enterobacteriaceae; genus Salmonella; species Salmonella diarizonae. Next base: position 326,188 of record NZ_VXJV01000004.1, on the reverse strand, counting down.
AAGCGGCATCACCAGCGAGGTTGTGCCCATAAACGTGGCGCCAAAACCAATACTGCTCAGTATTAACAGCAACAACGAGTCGCTGGCGAGAGATAGCAGCACGCAGGCGCTCTGGATCAACAGATTCGCGGTCAGGCATGGCAGGACGCCCCAATGTTTTGCTGCCCACAGCCAGCCGAAGCAGCCGGGAATGATCGCCAGGCCGACTAACGACCAAAGGTGCGCCGTGAGCAGCGGAGAGCCCGCGCTTTTCGCCATCAGCGGCAAATAGGTAGCAACGATGATGTAGCCGAATCCGGCGAAACCGTACAACAGCGCCAGTTGCCACCAGGGCATAGGCTGATTTTCGATTCTTGCTAAGGGCGCAGGCGGCAGTGCATGAGCGCGGGGCGGAATCAACATCGCCACGATTAACAGCAATATACCGGCGAGCGCCCCGGCCCCCAGCCATAGCGAATGGGCCGAAAGCGCATAACGTAAACCGCCAATGACATATTCGTTGCCTAGTGCAATCCCGGCCCCGACGCCGGAAAAGAGCGCGGCGATAACAAACGGATGGCGGGTATGATGCAACACAATCATTGATCCAAAAATCATCATTCCCGCACTCGCGACGCCTGCCAGGAAGCGCACCAACATGACGACCGCGGGCTGAGTAAATATCGCCATAGACAGAATAAGAATACCGGTGGCGACCGCCGAAGCCAGCAGCATAGGGCGTAGACGAGAGGGGAGATGAAAAAGGCCAAAGGAAAACAGTAAGCTTCCCGCCAGGTACCCTGCATAATTGGCGCTGGCAATCCAGGAGAGTTCGGTAAACGTTAGCTGTTTTTCCGCCAGCATTACCGGCAGCATGGGGGTATACAGAAAGCGGCCAATTCCCATCCCCAGCGTCAATACCATCATACCGAAAAGCGCCGTAAAAATGGGATGGCGAGGTGAAGCGCTCTGAGCATGAACCATGGTTTTTCTCTTTGCTAAAGTAAGGCAGGAATGCCGGATTGTTGTTGCAAATGATAATAAAAAGTAAAATTAATGTTTTAAATTTGCAAGAAAAGAAAGTGAAGCGCAGGCGAATAACGGATTGAGAAGAGGGGTATCGGTGGGAAATGGCATTAACTTAATACCTCTCGCGTGCGGGATTTGGCGGTTAATTTGAGCGAGAACTGCGCCTTTCCCTTTTTAAATACTGAGCAGTGTGGGTAGTTGCGACAGTAAATATAACACCAGACCGATAGCGCCGCCGACCAGCGTGCCGTTCACGCGGATAAACTGCAAATCTTTACCGATATTAAGCTCAATCTGCTGCGACATATCGCGCGCATCCCAGCCTTTTACGGTATCGCTGATGTGGCGCGTCAGGAAGGCGGCGAATTCCGGCGCGACCCGGTGCGCGGCCTGTTCCAGATGACCGTTAAGTGAGGCGCGTAACGCATCGTCGGCGATCAGCGTCTCGCCAAACCATTGTCCGGCATGAGCGATGCGCTGCTTCACTTTCGAGTCTTCGGCGTTGATATCTGTCTTTAACCACTGGCGCAGATCCGCCCAGATCTCGCCGAGATAACGGTTAAACGCCTCATCTTCCTTCAGGTAACTTTTAATGTTTTCTGCCCGTGCAGCCATTTCCGGATCATGTTTAAGTTTATCGATCAGCTTATACGTCGCGCGATCGAAAGCATGACGAATCTGATGCGCGCGATCGTGGCTGATATCATCCAGCAGAGAATTTACCGCGTCGGAGACCAGTTCAGCGCTGTGTTCTCCCAGCCACTCGGTCGGCAGGATCTTCGCTTTTAACGGATGCTCGGTTTCCAGCCAACGTACAATCTGCCTGGCGATAAATGTCCGGGAGCTGTCACGCTGTAACAGGGCGATAAGCTGGGCGATCAGCGTATCGAGCAACACCTGGTGGCGATCGTTTTTGGTCATGCTTTCCAGCATCAGGGCGCTGGTGCCGGAAAGATCCACTTTATCAATCGCCTTATGTACCGCTCGCTTGAGTAGCCGCTGAATACGGGCGTCATCGGTCAGTTCCAGAAAGCCGCTCATAATTTGCAGCAGATGCTGCCCGACCCGGCTGGCGTTGTCCGGCTGGCTGAACCAGTTTCCGATAAGCAGCGCGGGTTCATGGCGGCGGATCAGTGCGATCAGCGACTGCGTATCAAGGAACTTCTCCTGCACAAATTGCCCAAGATTTTCGCCGATTCGGTCTTTGTTACGGGGAATAATCGCCGTATGTCGTGAAATAAACGGAATGGGAATGCGGCGAAACAGCGCCACCACGGCAAACCAGTCCGCCAGCGCGCCAACCATCGCCGCTTCGGCAATAGCTTTTACGCCCAGCACCCAAAAACTGGGCGGCAGGAAAAGCGTGGTTACAAACGTCGCGGCGGCTATCAGCAACAATGAGAGCGCCAGGCGTTTGGCTCGTTTGAGTTCGGCGATTTTATTCATAGGGTTAAGGATAGAGCCAGACGGCAGGAACGTGCAAAAAACATCAGATTATCCTGTGCCGGATAAGCCTCTATCCGGCACAGTATTTACTTCTCAGCGGCCAGTTCTGCCGTCTCATGCTGGCGCACGCGCTGTAATAATGTCGCCAGGGTGAAGACCACAATCACCCCAGCCACCGCTGCCAGCAGGTGAAACGGCAGCCTCCCGCCGTGAAACCACAGCCAGCGACCGACTTCGACCGACACCGCCATCACCGTCAGAATCACCATGTTCAGCGAGGCCGAAACCGTACCTTTTGGCAAGTTGTTGGAGAAAAGCGTGAAGCGGAACAGCGTCGGGAAAATCATTCCAATGCCGAACGCGTACAGGCTGGTGCCCAGCACAGACCAAAGCCAGACGTGTGGCAGAAGAAGATTACCGAGGATTAATGTCGCCAGCCCGCTTAACTGGATTGGTACGGCGCGCCAGATAAAACGCGGTCGGGTCGGATCTTTCACCAGGCGCACAACGATCATATTGGCCACGATCACCGCGCCGAATACGGGCACCTGCGCCCAGGCGTATTGGGAAGTACTCATCCCACCGGCATCGATCAGGATCACCGGCGACACCGCCACCCAGCTCATCATCGGGATGTAGCTCAACGACAGCGTCGCTGCCCCGGTGAGAAAAATCGGGTTGCGAAACACATTACGAAAATCGCGCAATACGCTCACCGCGCTGAACGGCACCGCGCCGCGTTGGACCGTTTCCGGCATCGCCAGCAGCAGGCCGCACAACGCCAGCAGTCCCATCACCGCAATAATACCGAACAGCACCTTCCAGTGAACGAAGTGCATCAGCGCGGCGCCGGAGAGCGGGCCGATAACCGGAGCGACCAGCACAATGGAGGTAATAATCGCCATCAACTTAATGGCTTTGGTTTGACCGAAGGCCTCCTGTACCGTGACGTAGCCGACCGTTGCGATAAAGCAAATGCTGGTGCCCTGCACAAAACGGGCAACCAGAAACTGCGTCATTGAGGTCGTCAACAGTGTTGCCGCGCAGGCGAGAGTAAAAATTAACGCGCCTGCTAGCAGCACTGGTCGGCGGCCAATCCGGTCAGATAGCGGCCCCAGAAGCCATTGTAACGCCATTCCGCCCGCCAGATAGAGACTTACCGAGGCCGGTGCAAGACTGACGTCGGCATTAAAATCGCGCACGACGTTAATAATGCCAGGCTGAATCAGATCCGTCGTCAGATAGGCGGCAAAATCGTACAAAATCAGCGCCATCGGGAAAAATAACGTTGTGGCACGTTGTGAGAAAAACTGAAGAATCCGTTGCATAAAAAATGCGCTCCATGTCGGAGAACCCCATGATGGGAACAGCGAAACTCAATACCGTCATCGTGACGTCAGGCAGGCGATGGAAACAGCGGCTGCGGATGTACTGAATTTCATGTAATCAAAAACGCTGCCGGTGAAAACACAGACAGGAAGAGACGCGTTCTGAATCTCGTCAGAACGTGTGGCGATTACAGATAACAATCAGCACATCACACCTCGGGAAATTTACGTTGCACGGAAAATATACACATTAAGTGTAATTAAATTTTGATGTTAATCAAAAGAGTTTGCCTGGTTAATAAAGATAAAGGAAGGGCGCGCAGGCTGGCGTTTTGCGTGTTCAGTTCCGAAAATGCATGTGCATTACAGATAACAGGATTTATCTTCCGTCGCGCCTCGTAATACTGAAAAGGTACGGATGAGAAAGGCATTTTCAGGAGGTAGAGTCGCAGCATCCTGGTTTGGGGTGACGGAGCGCCATGAAAAAATCGACGACCTCAACACCGCATGATGCGGTGTTTAAAACCTTTTTGCGCCATCCGGAAACCGCCCGCGATTTTATGGAGATTCATCTGCCGGTGTCGTTACGCCAGCTTTGCGACCTGCGGACGCTAAAGCTGGAGCCTGGCAGTTTTATTGAAAAAAATCTGCGAGCCTATTATTCCGATGTGCTTTGGTCGCTGAAAACGCGCGAGGGCGACGGTTATATCTACGTCGTGATTGAACATCAGAGCACGCCGGATGCGCATATGGCGTTCCGGCTGATGCGGTATGCGATGGCGGCGATGCAGCAGCATCTGGATGCGGGGCATAAGCATCTTCCGCTGGTGGTGCCGATGTTGTTTTATCACGGTGTTGATAGCCCGTATCCTTTTTCGCTGTGCTGGCTGGATGAGTTTGCGAACCCGGAAGTGGCAAGAAGACTCTATGCCGCTGCCTTTCCGCTGGTCGACATTACGGTGGTATCGGATGATGACATTATGCAGCACCGCCGCATTGCGCTGCTGGAGCTCATCCAAAAACATATCCGCCAGCGCGACCTGCTGGGACTGGTTGAACGGATTGCTGCGCTGTTAGTTACTGGTTGCGCTAATGACAGGCAACTTAAAGCGCTGTTTAATTATCTTATGATTCAGCACGGACACACGCCTCGTTTCACCACGTTTATTCGTGATGTGGTAGGGCATGTCCCGCACACTAAGGAGAGACTGATGACGCTGATAGAGAGGATCCGCGCAGCGGATCGCAGAAAAGGGGAACGGCAAGGAAGACAGCTCGGTCTGGAGGAAGGATTAGCAGAAGGATTAGAAAAAGGGCTGGAAAAAGGTCAGCACGTTGCCGCATTGCGTATCGCCAGACAGATGCTGGCGGACGGACTTGACCACGAGACTGTCCAGCGGTTCACCGGCCTTACGGCTGAAGAGCTTCAGGATGTTAGCCATTAACGCGGTTCCAGTCTGAATATTGCAGGCCCGGTGAGCGCCGGGCAACGCTCTCTATAATTATCGCTGATAACCGCACGAATATACCGAACTTTACCGATAGCACCAGCCATCTCTACTACCCTTATTGTTCTGAGCGGCATTTACGGCTGCCTTAATGACGATAACAAGGAGACATGTGATATGGCTTACCAGACAGTGAATCCTGCCAATAATCAGCTCATTAAAGAGTACCACCCGCACACTGACGCGGATATTGAAGCCGCGCTGCAAAAAGCTGACGCGCTCTACCACTCCGACTGGTCCAAAGGAGAGATTGACCAACGTCTGCCGGTACTGCATAAGCTGGCTGACTTGATCGACAGCCGTGTTGAAGAACTGGCTAAAATCGCCAGCCAGGAGATGGGCAAGCTCATCGAGCAGAGCCGTGGCGAAGTCAAACTGTGCGCGCAGATCGCTCGCTATTATGCGGATAACGCGAAGCAGTTTCTTGCCCCGGTGCCTTATAAAACCGAGTTTGGCGACGCGTGGGTAGAACATCATCCGATTGGCGTCATCATGGCCGTTGAGCCGTGGAACTTCCCGTACTATCAGTTGATGCGTGTGCTGGCGCCGAACCTGGCCGCTGGTAACCCGGTGCTGGCGAAACATGCCAGCATCGTACCGCACTGCGCCGAGACGTTTGCTCATCTGGTGCGCGAAGCCGGCGCGCCGGACGGCGCATGGACCAACCTGTTTATTTCCTCCGATCAGGTGGCGAACATCATCGCCGACCCGCGCGTGCAGGGCGCGGCGCTGACCGGATCTGAAAAAGCGGGGAGCGCCGTGGCGGCACAGGCGGCGAAGCACATTAAAAAATCGACACTGGAACTGGGCGGGAACGATGTGTTTGTCGTGCTGGACGATGCCGATCTTGAGAAAGCGGTGAAAATTGGCGTGCAGGCACGGCTCACTAATGCGGGGCAGGTATGTACGGCGGCGAAGCGCTTTATCCTGCATGAGAAAATCGCCGATCAATTCCTCAGCCAGTTCACCGAGGCGTTCAGCAAAGTCAAGGTGGGCGATCAGATGGACGCTTCTACCGAACTGGGGCCGCTGTCGTCGAAAGATGCGCTGGAAACATTGACCAGACAGGTCGAGGAAGCGGTGAAAAATGGCGCGACGCTGCACGTTGGCGGCAAGCCGCTGGAAAGTAATGGCAACTTCTTTGAGCCGACCATTCTGACCCACATTACCCGTGACAACCCGGCGTACTTTGAAGAATTCTTCGGCCCGGTGGCGCAGATTTATGTGGTGAAAGACGATGACGAGGCGGTAAAACTCGCCAACGATTCCCACTACGGCCTGGGCGGCGCGGTGTTTAGTCAGGATATCGAACGCGCTAAGCGCATGGCCTCCCGGATTGAGACCGGGATGGTTTATATCAACTGGCTGACCGACACCGCAGCGGAACTGCCGTTCGGCGGCGTTAAGCGTTCGGGCTTCGGGCGCGAGCTGTCGGATCTGGGGATTAAGGAGTTTGTGAACCAGAAGCTGGTAGTGGTGCGCCGCTAATCTCTGTTGCCCCTCTGAAAACGGGAGGGGCCTGGCTTTTTGCAGCGAAGGGCGCGGATCTTAAATCAGAACGAAATAAGTGAACAAAACACCCTCAATCGCCCTCCTTATTTATCCACGTTGCACTAACCGTGCTTTTTATCCCGGTATTGTTTGTACAGACATTCATGATGCCGCATTTTCTGTTCTATGCGGAGGCCGGTATGGAATTTTACGAGAACCGCCCCGGACAACCATTTATTGGCTTTGTGCAGCTCAGACGGGCGCTAAAAAGGTGGTGGCTGCGTAAGCGGGCCTGTCAGGCGCTGCGGCGAATGAGTGACGAGCAGTTAAGGGATATCGGGTTGGAAAGGAAGGATGTGGAATAGTGGATCTATTCAAGGGCAATAGTAGTTAAAGAATTTTATGATATATTACTATGTCCTTATGTTATGCGTGCTCACTATTTTATATCATTAATATTAATATTATTAATCTTTTTCTCAATATATTTTTCTGGTTTTACCTTAGTTTTTTGCTCAATCGCATGATATTTTTCCTTATCAATGGTTATAGTCATTTTTTCTTTTTTGTTAAATATGCCAGGGATGATAATTGCGGCTGCAATTATCATCAATATTATTATTGATGCATGAATTTTGTATTTGGGAAATGTTTTTAATAGAGTACATAGGATTGTTATACCTTTATGTATAAGATAAGGGAAAGATAGAAATAAAACAAATGGGTAAGCAAAATTTATGACATATCTCCCATAGTAATTATTATTTATTATCAGCGAACCAATACAGAATGCCACCACACAAAATAGAGATATTCCGAAGCATAAGAAGGATATAATGAAAGAACCTTGCATAATTCTTTTATGCAACTCTTGCAAAATACTGTTTGTGAGCTTTTCCAGTTTAGTGTTATGACAAATAACTACCAACATCGCAAAAAAATCTCACATAAAGCAAGCGAAAATAACGTATTGAAGGCCATGTAATGCATCAGCGTTTCGAAAAATATACTTTGCTGAAGATAGTATGGTAATAGGGCTTGACCTCCATAAAAAAAGTACATAGAAATCCCAGGGTGACATAAGCAATTAAACCTTCATTTCTCCAGAGCGTAATGTGCTCTTTTATTTTTAGCCGCATGGTTTCCCTTCAATAATTGATATGAATTGTGATTTAAGCTGGCAAATAACCCTTGCCAGCTTATGTTATGCACTTACTTAGAACCTGCCATCACGCTAATAAACGCCTGCACCTGCTTTTGTTTACGCGCCGACAGTTTGCACACCTGGCGCAGCGACTGCATCAACTCGCTTTCTTCTGGTTGCGGCTGCTGTGCTGTGAGCACAATACAGCCGTTCATCACCTTCACATCGACTTCTGTGCCAGTGGCAAAACCGGAGGCTTCCAGCCACTGGCCTTTCAGAGTGATGGCGGGAATACGAGTGTAATCCGGGTAGCGGCTCGCATAACTGACGGTCAGGTGACGGTTATTTGTCGGGGACACTTCTGGATCGGTGAATTCTGCAATAGAATGCGGGGTAGTCATGATCTCTATTCCTATTCCAATAGTGATTGTGATTAGCGGTGCGGGCGTGTTGGCGCACGCTCGCACCGCGCTAAATACCTGTATATAACATCAGTAAATAAAAGAAAAGTCCAGATGAAAATCGATGAAAATAAGCCGCTGGATGAGAGGTGATATTATATTTGGTGATGAGAATAAAGCGGCTATTTAGCCGCTTTATTGGTGTCCGAGAGCGGGTTAATTTATGGCGGCGTCGGCATTATAAGAAGGAAAGAGTTCGAATGATGCAGACTCTATTTATCTGCCCGGGTAACGTTGACCACCGTATAAAGCTGCCCCTCATCAATTTAACTTGTGATGAGCTGCCACATAATCCAGCTGCCAAAGGCAATCAGAATGCCGCCGGCGGCGCGTTCAATTTTCCAGACAAGTTTACCCAGGCGACGTTGAATTTGCGGCAGGGCGATAAGCGTTATGAGCAGCAGATCCCAGAGTAACACTACGCTGGTCATCCAGATTCCACATATGGCCTGCTGTGTAACGGTCACGTTTGGGCCCAGCAGGGCGGTCATTAGCGCCAGATAAAACAGAGCATTTTTCGGATTCAACAGCGATGAACCTAGCCCCAGTAATAGTTGTTTTGCCAGTGACGGACATGCCGATGCGGCGTACCGCCACTCCAGCGGCCCGGCGCGGCTTTTCAACAGTTGACGGCCCCCCCATAGCAGGTAGGCGGCACCCAATGGTTCGATGATGGTAAAGAGCAGCGGCGTCTGACGTAGTAGCCCTGACCCAATCACCACCAGCAGAATATAGAGCCCATTTCCCGCCGCAATGCCGAGGCACAGCCCGACGCTGCCGCGCAACCGATAGCGAACGGCGTAACCGACCAGCAAAAAGAAGTCCGGACCCGGGCTGAGCAGCGCCATAAAATGCGCCAGCGCCAGTGCGGGAAACGCCGGGGGAAATAACGTTGTAACCTGTTCCATAGTAACCTCAGTGATGATACTGAGGCCAGCCTATACCTGCGGATGCGCTATTTATTGTCGGATATTGATCTGTTCTGCGCGTACTGACGCGGCGTTGCCGCCGTGTAGCTGACGAAGGTTTTGTGGAAATGACTTTGATCGGCGAAACCGGTCTGATAGGCAACATCGGCAATACCGTCCCCGGCGCGCAATCGGTGCCGGGCATATTCAATGCGGGCCATATTGGTAAAGCTGATAGGAGTCAGGCCAGTATCCTGCTTAAAGGTGCGAATCAGCGTCTCCTTACGGAGCGCAAACTCTTGCGCCAGTGTGTCCAGCGTCGGCGGTTCCTGAAGGTTACTGACTAAGCGGGCAACCAACTGGCGGCTGATGGCGCATGGCGGTTCGGCGTCGGCGCTTTGTAGCGGCAGGGCGCGCAACAGGTAGATAATAAGCGCCGGAAGTCCGGCGGTTTGCTGCTGAGTAATAGACGTCACAATACGCTGATAAAGCTGGAAAATCTTCGGGTCCTGCAACTGTGGCTGCGTGGTATGCAGACGGCTATCCGCCGGCAAATGGGGAAGCTGCGTCAGGCACCAGTCCGCATCGAGATACAGCATATGATAGCTGCGTGGTCGCTCGTGGAGCGGGTTACAACTGTGTGGAGATTGCGGGGGGATCAGGATGAGCTCGCCGGGGCGTAATAGATACTCTTGCCCGTTACTGATGCAGCGGGTTTCTCCGGCGATGATCGCGCCCAGCGACAGTTGCGGGTGGCTGTGGCGCTTATAGGCCTGACAGCTTTCACTGGTGGTACGTAGCTCCAGCCACGGCAGTTGTGGCAGACGCCAGAAGCGTTGGTGAATATCTCGGATAAGGGGCATACAATCTCCTGTGCGGTCCCGGCTTTTCTGCGCCCGTTTACTTCCGCAGCCCCGCAAACGCCGCTCTTATCTCTTCTTCCGGTAACTGAATCCCAATAAACACCAGCGTGCTGTGCGGCGGTTCGTCGCCCCACGATCTGTCCCAGTCGGCGCTGTAGAGGCGCTGTACGCCCTGGAACAACAGGCGGTTGGGTTCGCCGTCGATCCACAGCATCCCTTTGTAACGCAGCAGTTTATCCGCTGATTCCAGCAGCAGGTTTTCCATCACGCGCGACACGTCGCTGATATCCACCGGGTAATCCAGCTCCACCACAATTGACGACACATCGTTCTGTTTATCGGCAATAAAGTGGAAACGTGGTTGGCTTGCCAGCACGTTCTCTTCCAGCATAAAGCCGCTGGTATTAAACAACTGACTCAGGTCAATATCGCCGTGCACCACGGTGTAAACCGGGGCGCGGGCGTTGATACGCGCCAGCCGCTCGCGCAGTTTCTCGCTGTCGCCCGCCACGTCGGTTTTGGTCAACAGGATACGGTCGGCGTAGCCTATCTGCGACTGAGCGATGGTGAACTGGTTCATCTGCTCGTTAGCGTGCACCGCGTCGACCAGCGCAATCACGCCGTCTAACAGGTAGCGTTCGCATAATACGTCATGGGAGAAAAAAGTCTGAATAATCGGGCCGGGGTCAGCCATGCCGGTACATTCGATCACCAGGCGGTCGAAAGCAATATCGCCGCGGTCGCGACTGTCGAGTAGGTCTAATAACGCATCTTCCAGCTCGTTGGAGCGGGTACAGCAGATGCAGCCGTTGGTCAGGGTTTTGATCTGTGTGGCACGATCGCCAATCAGTTGATCGTCAACGGAGACTTCGCCAAATTCGTTTTCGATAACGGCAATTTTAAAACCATGCTGTTCGTTGAGGATATGGCGTAGTAGGGTGGTTTTGCCGGCGCCAAGAAAACCGGTAAGTAGGGTAACTGCAATCGGGGTCATAGTCTCTCCATTAACAACAGCGCATACCGCCTTTGCCATCGCCGCCGTAACGTGCTTGCTGACGTTCACGGAAGAACTCTTCATAGGTCATGTACGGCTTGTCGGGATGGTTGGTTTTCATGTGCTCGACATAGTTGTCGTAGTCCGGAATACCAATCAACATTTTTGCCGCCTGGCCGAGATATTTTTTTGCCTGACCTAAAGTATCAAACATTGCCTTATACCTGTAATGATTAAAGCCGGATAGCGGCTGCGCCTTATCCGGCCTACATTACTGCACATTCTGTAGGCCGGATAAGCGCAGCGCCATCCGGCAAGAGGTTAGTGGTGTGAAGAGATCTTCACGCCGCCTTCCGGCACGGGTACATACGGGGTTTCTTTATCGGTACGTTTATCGCTGTTGCGTACCTTCATCCAGGTGGTGAAACCGTAGAAGATAATACTGTACACCACCACCAGGAACAGAATACTCAAACCAGCGTTAGTGTAGTTGTTGACCACGATATGGTTCATGTTGGCAATCTGCTGCGCGGTCAGGTTGGCGCCGTTGGCAATCTTCTCTTTATACAGGTTCGCCATGTAGAAGAAACCTTCCATTTGCGGGTTGGAACTGAACAGTTTCAGGCCCAGCGCCCAGGTGGTGCAGATCAACAGCCATACCGCCGGGATCACCGTCACCCAGATGTATTTGGTGCGCTGCATTTTGATCAGTACCACGGTGCTCAACACCAGCGCCACGGCGGCCAGCATCTGGTTAGAGATACCGAACAGCGGCCACAGGCTCTTCACGCCGCCCAGCGGGTCGACCACGCCCTGATACAGCAGATAGCCCCACAGACCAACGCAGCCCGCGGTACCGATGATACCCGCGACCAGAGAATCGGTTTTTTTCAGGAACGGGACGAAGTTACCCAGCAAATCCTGCAACATAAAGCGGCCGGAACGGGTGCCCGCATCCAGTGCGGTCAGGATAAACAGCGCTTCGAACAGAATACCGAAGTGATACCAGAAGCCCATGTCGGCCATCGGCATGACTTTGTGGAACACGTGCGCGATACCTACTGCCAGCGTTGGCGCGCCGCCTGCGCGGTTCAATACTGACGGTTCACCGATATCTTTCGCAGTTTGCAGGATTTGTTCCGGGGAAATTACAAAACCCCAGGAGCTGACGGTCGCCGCCGCATGTGCGGTAACGTCTTTCAACTGCGCCATAATCAGCGGCGCGTTCTCGCCGCCCATCTCGTGCAGGTTTGGCATGGTAATGCCCAGACCTGCCGGCGGGGTGTTCATCGCGAAGTAGAGACCCGGTTCAATGATCGAGGCCGCCACCAGTGCCATCACCGCAACAAAGGACTCCATCAGCATCGCGCCGTAGCCGATAAAACGCGCATCGGTCTCACAGGCCAGCAGTTTCGGCGTGGTGCCAGAAGAGATCAGCGCGTGGAAGCCAGAGACGGCGCCACAGGCGATGGTGATGAACAGGAACGGGAACAGAGCGCCTTTCCACAGCGGGCCAGTACCGTCGACATACTGCGTCAACGCCGGCATTTTCAGTTCCGGGTTGAGGATCACAATCCCCAGCGCCAGACCGACGATCACGCCGATTTTCAGGAAGGTGGCGAGATAGTCGCGCGGGGCGAGGATCAGCCATACCGGCAGCAGCGCGGAAACAAATGCGTAGCCGATCAGCGCGAAGGTAATGGTGGTGTCTTTAAAGGTCAGCGCTGGGCCCCAGTACGGGTCGTGGGCGATGACGCCGCCGAAGTAAATAGAGGCCACCAGCAGTACGATACCGATGACTGACACTTCACCCACGCGTCCCGGACGGATAAAGCGCATGTAGATGCCCATAAACAGCGCAATCGGTACGGTCGAGCAGACAGTGAAGACGCCCCACGGGCTTTCGGCCAGCGCTTTCACCACGATCAGCGCCAGCACCGCCAGAATGATGATCATGATTAAGAAGCAGCCGAACAGCGCGATGGTGCCTGGAACGGTACCCATCTCTTCTTTGATCATCTCGCCAAGGGATGCGCCGTTACGGCGGGAAGAGATAAACAGCACCATAAAGTCCTGCACTGCGCCCGCGAGCACCACGCCCGCCAGCAGCCACAGAGTCCCCGGCAGATAGCCCATCTGCGCAGCCAATACCGGCCCAACCAGCGGACCTGCGCCGGCGATGGCGGCGAAGTGGTGACCAAACAGCACGTAGCGGTTAGTCGGCACGTAGTTCAGGCCGTCGTTATTGATGACCGCCGGCGTTGCGCGCGTGGGGTCGAGTTTCATAACCTTCTGGGCGATGTACAGGCTGTAGTAGCGGTAAGCGACCAGATAGACGGAAACGGAAGCGACCACGATCCACAGGGCGCTCACGTGTTCACCCCGACGTAGGGCAACGACCGAGAGGCAGAAAGCACCGATGATTCCGAGAATCACCCAAGGTATGTGCTTGAATATCTTTTTCGTATCCATAGTAAAACCTGGTTGTAAGTTTAATTATCAGCCGAAGCTGGGTGGACATTGAGTTCGTGTTTGAGGAGGTAGATTGACTGCTATGCTGGAGGGATCTTGCCAGATCATCGCACGCGTAAAGTTCGGTAAATCAGTGAGTGGTTGTATGGCGGTTTAAGCGGTCGGACGTACCGGTGAGCGGTTTCGCGGAGGAGGGCATGGGCGGTTTTATGTGATTGAGATCACGATATAAAATGGGACGATCCTTCTTGCGCGGGGCACCATAACGACTCAACTGAGCTAATAGCGATATTAATGGCGCGAATCCCATAAAGTTTTCCCTTTCCAGGCCGAAAATTCTGTATCTGTCTAGCGGAAAGAGAAAACATGTTAAAGCGAATTAAAATTGTTACCAGCTTATTGCTGGTATTGGCGCTATTTGGCCTTTTACAACTGACATCCGGCGGGCTGTTCTTCAGCTCGCTAAAGAATGACAAAGAAAACTTCACCGTATTGCAAACCATTCGTCAGCAGCAGTCTGCCCTGAATGCAACCTGGGTGGAACTGCTGCAAACGCGTAATACCCTGAACCGCGCGGGTATCCGCTGGATGATGGACCAGAGCAACATTGGCAGCGGCGCAACTGTCGCTGAACTGATGCAGGGGGCGACCAATACTCTGAAGCTGACGGAAAAAAACTGGGCGCAGTATGAGTCGTTACCGCGCGATCCACGTCAGAGTGAAGCGGCTTTCCTTGAGATCAAACGAACCTATGATATCTACCACGGCGCGTTGGCGGAGCTTATTCAGCTTCTTGGCGCGGGTAAGATCAACGAGTTTTTTGATCAACCGACTCAAAGCTATCAGGACGCTTTTGAGAAGCAGTACATGGCCTATATGCAGCAAAACGATCGTCTGTACGATATTGCTGTTGAGGATAACAACAGTTCCTATAACCAGGCGATGTGGGTACTGGTCAGTGTGTTGATTGCGGTTCTGGTGGTTATTATCGCCGTCTGGTTCGGTATCAAAATGTCGCTTATCGCCCCGATGAATCGTCTGATTGAAAGCATTCGCCATATCGCCAGCGGCGATCTGGTGAAACGTATTGATGTGGAAGGCTCTAACGAAATGGGGCAACTGGCGGACAACTTACGCCATATGCAGAGCGAACTGGTGCGTACCGTGGGCGATGTACGTAATGGCGCTAACGCCATTTACAGCGGCGCCAGCGAGATTGCCATGGGCAACAACGATCTCTCTTCCCGTACTGAGCAGCAGGCAGCGTCTCTGGAAGAGACCGCCGCCAGTATGGAACAACTGACCGCGACCGTGAAACAGAACGCCGAAAACGCCCGTCAGGCCAGTCACCTGGCGTTGAGCGCCTCTGAAACGGCGCAGAAAGGCGGCAAAGTGGTGGATAACGTCGTACAAACAATGCGCGATATCGCCTCCAGTTCGCAAAAAATCGCCGATATTATCAGCGTAATCGACGGTATTGCTTTCCAGACCAATATTCTGGCGCTGAACGCGGCGGTAGAAGCGGCGCGCGCAGGTGAGCAGGGGCGCGGGTTCGCGGTGGTGGCCGGTGAAGTTCGTAATCTGGCCCAGCGTAGCGCGCAGGCGGCACGGGAGATCAAGAGTCTGATTGAGGACTCCGTAAGCCGCGTTGACGTGGGTTCGACGTTGGTCGAAAGCGCCGGTGAAACCATGGATGAGATCGTCAATGCAGTCACCCGCGTAACCGACATTATGGGCGAGATTGCCTCGGCGTCCGACGAGCAGAGCCGCGGTATTGACCAGGTTGGCCTGGCGGTAGCGGAGATGGATCGCGTAACGCAGCAGAACGCCTCGCTGGTGGAAGAGTCCGCCGCGGCTGCTGCGGCGCTGGAAGAGCAAGCCAGCCGTCTGACCCAGGCCGTCGCGGTGTTCCGTATTCAACAGGAGCAGCAGCGTGCGCGTGAGGTTGCGACGGTAAAAACCTCGGCAGCCGTGCCGTCACGAAAAGCCGCTGTAGCCGACGGCAGCGATAATTGGGAAACGTTTTAAGGACATAGTAGCGAATTCGGCCTACAGACGATTGTAGGCCGGATAAGACGCGTCAGCGTCGCCATCCGGCGTTGGTTTGCGCGGTTTAACTTTCCGCGTTCACCACTTTGATTTCCACCATCCCGATCCCCAATTTGCGCGGCGAATGGCCCAAAATATTACCTTCGTTGGTAGAGACGGGAACGGGCGGCGCAATGACTAAGGTATTCGCGTCCGTCGGGTTGTTGAAATGCAGTGTGATAGTGGACACATCGTGACCCAGCACCAGCGTCTGTTCTTCGTTGCCTACGCGTACCGGAATCGGGCGATTCGCGTTGTCGCCGAAGGCTTTGGCGGTGATCACCAGATCAAACTTTTTCGGCAGCGGCGCTTTATATTCGATTTTAACTTCATCGCCCAACTGCGCATTTGACCAGCGTCCCCAGGACTCCGGTCGGGAAATACCGCTAAACTGCTTCACCTCCTCCGGCGCGCCCGCGACATTAAAGATAAAGCTATCAGCTTTATAACGAATATCGTTATCGACAATTTTTAAGGTATCGACGTTGCCTTTATAGCGTTGCATATCAATCACCGTCTCTTTAAATGCGGTTTTGCCTTTCCACTGCGCTTTATCGACATGCTGTACGGTTTGTAGCCCGCCAAGCTGTCCCTGCGAGACGCACCAGTCGGTAGAGAGCGCCAGCGCCGGCGCCCATAGCTGCGCCATTTTGTAGCAGCGATCGACCCAAACGAAATTATCGCGCGGGGCGAAGTCGGCCAACTGGAATCGCAGCGGAGCGGAGTATTCGCTTTCCGGTAACGGTTCAACACGCTTATCCGATACGCGCAACAGTAACGGCAGGCGGAAGTGGCTACCGGAAAACGCGATCATGTTTTTGTCCCGATCGATAGTGAACGCTTTCATCTCTTTCGGGAAATTCCACAGGCGAACAATATCCGGCTTCATCGCCAGCACTTTCTCTTTTACATTCAGGAACACTTCCGATAGCGACTGCCCGGAAAGGCTACTGCGTCCCAGACCGATAAAATTATCGCCGCCGAGAATATCCAGCACCGTTGCGCCGTTGTCCATCGTGTTGCGTTTGACCGCCAGCGTCTCCTGCTGCGGTTTATCGCCGCGCAGAATGAAAAACAGATTGTTGCGATCTTGCTTATTCAGGTATTTCCATGCCGTATTATTCATCGCCAGATGGTCGGAAGAGACGACGATAACGGTATCTTTAAACCACGGTGACGCTTTGATTTTGTTGATAAACTCGGCGATGTTTTCCTGGCTGCAACTTACGGCGCTAAAGGACTGGTTGGGCTTGCCGTCGTAATCGTAGCGTTTACGGTTACAGGTGCGTGAGATAAACCCGTCCGGATGGTGAGTATCTACGGTCAGCGTAAACAGCGAAAACCGCTGGCCTGAGCGGGAAAGCGCTTCAAATTTCTTCCATGCCTCATCGAGCACCGTATCGTCGTAGAAGCCCCAGTCGTTACGATAAGACGGGTCCGCCACCACCGTTTTCAGCTCTTCAGCGCCGTACAGATGATCAAATCCGTGTGATTTCAGGAACACGTCTTTCCCGGCAAAACGCAGGTTAGCGCCCTGCACAAAATAGTTCTGGTAGCCGGAGTTTTTCAGAATGTCGCCGAGGCAAATATTCTGCGGGAAGAAGCTGGACACCGACGCTGAGGCATTGCCTTCAAACGGCGCAAACAGCGGAATACCGCACTGGGAAGCCACCATCCCGGCGATGGTGTAATCCGTTCCCGGCAGTTGTATGGTATGGCTGAAATCCAGCCCCTCATTTTTCAGCGCGCCCAGCTCCGGCGTGAGATTGGGGAAGGCGTCATTATCAAAATAGGTCCGTTCCAGGCTTTCGCCGTAGATATAGACCAGATTGAGCTTTGGATTAGGAATGGTTTTTGCCGGTTCTTTATAATAAACGGCAAAGTCCGGATCGCCATCGCGCGTTTGTGATTTTACCAGTTCGGTGATCTGACGAAACGCCGGGCTGGCGTCGACCGAACCCAACGCCAGCAGTAACGCCAGCAGACTGTAACCGACATGATGAGGACGGTGACGGCGGCGGCGTAGTACCCATCCCAGCGCGCCGAATACCGCCACTAACGCAAGGACAATGCCGATTCCTGGCAGAATATATTTGCCGACTCCCGCTCCCGTCAGGCTATTAGTGAGCGTATAAAGCACGGCATCGTTGATCCCGTCGCCGGTAAAATAGTCGCTGGCATACAGGGTAATATTCAGAATGACAAAAAGTCCCAGCACCGTGAGAGTGGCGGCAAACCACCAGGTGTTACGGCCCGCCTTCCAGGCATATATCAGCACAGAGGCGAGAAACAGGGCGACAGAGAGTAACTCGGACAACTGACGATCCTCAATAAACCAGGCTTATGGCTGGCAGGAAAAATTTTCTAACAATGTAATAGTGATGTCACATTGCTGCAATTCTAATGACATTACACGGTGCTGTTATTCAGAATTAGTTTAGAAGGTTGGTTTTTTGAACGACATCACTTCCCGTATAGCGGTTACTAACAGGAAAAGACGGAAGGAAAAGTCGGGTGAATGCCGCGCTGGCCGGTAAAGGGCCAAAACACGGCTTTTATCAGGGCATCCCCGGGGGGCGTAAGGCCATAAAAGCGCCGTCAGGAGAGGAAATTCAGCCCTTGCTGCAACACAAGATCACAGGCTTTGGTTTTCACCTTTTCCGCCAGCGGCGTACTGCCGATATTATTGAGGTTCAACTGCTGACCGTCCTTCGTCTTGAGCAATCCTTGCAGGCCGTCCAGGTAGTTAGTGTCCTGCTTCTGTTGTGTGGTATCCAACCCCAGCTTGTTCAGAATCTGATTTTTAACGTTCTCCACGTTGGTGGCGGACGCCAGTTTCTGTTTGGCGCAGTACTGCAAGATACCAGCGGCATTATTCATATTATCGGCGCTGAGCGACTGGGCGCCGTTGCTGAGCAGACCGGTTAGCGCAGAAAGCGACATCCCGCCCTGCTGTGAGTCCGCGTCCTGAGCGCTTAACTGACTGGCGGCGCTGGAAAGCGAATCCTGCCAGGAGGCGGCGATACCGCTGGTGGAAATCAGTACGCTGGCGACCGCCGCGCAGCACAGAACATGTTTCGCTGTATTCATGGTAATCACCTGTGTTATGCCAGCCAGGCGTAGTATCGCCCTGGAGCACGCTGCAATTTAATACTCTTTACCCGTCACCCGACTGCGGTAACTGTCCCAGGTAAAATTAACCCATAAACTGTTGCCGAGACGCATACGGTCCATGACGCGTTCGCCAAGCATTTTCGTCATCTCTTCCATATTGCTGTTCGTCAACATGCCGGTGGGACGTTTTGACGAAGAACGACGATCGACAATTTGATTGATGATCACTTTTTCATAGCGGGATTCAGTCTGCACGCCGATCTCGTCGATCACCAACAGATCAACGTTACTAAGATCGTTAAGCAACTGCTCTTCGCTGGTTTCCCGATTGCTGAACGTGTCTTTCATCGCTGACATAATATCCGCTACGGTGATAATCAGTACCGACTTTCCGCGCAGCAGCAGCTCGTTACAAATAGCCGCGGCGAGATGGTTTTTACCGGTTCCCGGCTTTCCGGAAAAGACAAAGCTAGCGATATTGCCGTCAAATTCATCAACGTACTGTCGGGCTTTGCTTAACGCGTTCATTTGTCCATCGCACTCAACCCGATAGTTATCAAACGAACAGTTCTGATGCAGCGGTCGAATGCCGGAACGGTTAAACGTGCGCTGCATTTTCATCGCCCGGTTTTCCCGCGCCAGCGCCGCCGCCCGGATCTCGCCTTGCTCTTTCTGCCACGCCAGTAGTTCTTCGCCCGTTTTAAACGCCGGCGTAATATGCGCAGGCATCATTTTTTGTAGACGCTGCATCAGGTCGCCAACATTTTTCATCGTTACCCCCTAAAACCTGGTGGAATATGATTGTCAGGTTCGCTGACGCTATTGATGTCGCGCTGCGGCATTCCGCCATTGCTGGAACGGCTGATTTGCACGCTGCGCGCCAGCTTTTGCTGCCACTGGATATGGTGAAAAACCTTACCTTCCGCCTGCCAGTAGGCGATAAACGCCGCCAGCTCTTCTGCGGTGACCGGCTCCCGGAGCGCCACGCCCCAAAGGGCGGCCTGACGTTGAAAATCCGCATCCGGTTGCCAGGCGGGATACATGGCGAATTTTCCGCAGGGAATCGCAACGGGGGCGGCTTCGGGTTCTTCGTAAAATTGCGCGTCTAACGCCACATCGCTTCCCGGACGTGATAACTTTTCTTCAAGCGCCAGCAGTTCAGCCATGCGCGCGGGCGTCACGGCATAAAACGCAGGCGCATTATTAGCGAATACCGCCACCGCGCCGCCCGTTGACTTCGTCAGCACGGCCTGGTGATCGTGTAAAAGGGCGTCAATACCGATGACGTTCGACGTTAAGATTCTGGAAGACATAATGTTTCTCAATATGGAACAACAACCGAGAAGGGCGACTGTTTTTATAGTACCACACAGACCTGTAAGAACAGCAGGAGGCGTTCCATTGATTACACGCGGGGGCGTTTGCGGTACAGCCATAATCCCGGTACAGAGAGGCCGATTGAGAGCGCGCCAACGATGGAAGAGGCTTTAAGGAAATTTGTCAGCAGCGTAATCATCATCGGTTCGCTATAGCCCAGATGACTAATTTTTACTGCGGAAATCATCGCGGTATAGGCGGAAATCCCCGGAAACATCGGGATCACCGCCGCGACGGTAAAAACTTTAGGGTGAGCGAGATACCAGCGCGACCATTGAATACCAATACTGCCGACCAGCAACGAAGCCATAAACGTCGACCATTCGATATTAAAGCCAGCACTCATCATGAGCATACGCGAGCCATGACCCAACGCCCCCAGTAGCGCGCACCACGGAAGCGCCCGGTGGGGAACATTAAAGACCATCGCAAATCCGACTGCGGGAATCGCAGACAGGATCATGTCCTGCATTAGCGCCAGTAAAAAGTCGATTATACCCATCCTCGTAGTCCCCATACTGTCATCGACATCACCACGCCCACACAGGTGGCCAGTGTCAGTAGGCTGGCGATAGCCCAGCGCGCCAGCCCGGTATTAATATGTCCTTTAAACATATCTGCGACGGAATTAATCAGCGGAAAGCCCGGCACCAGCAAAAGTACGCTCGCCGCCATGGCGATAGTGGGCGTCTGGCTAAAGGCGGGAAGGGTGAGCATCAGCCCGGAAATTGTGGTAGCGACAAAGGCGGTGATGCAAAAATTGATCTGTGGATGTAAATGTCGTTGCGCCAGCATCTGGCGAATATACATGGCTATCATACTGGCGAAAAAGGTGATAACCGCGCCATCCCAGCCGCCATTATTCAGCTTACAAAAGCAGGCGCAGGAGAGGCCGACCATAAACGCCACCAGCCAGCGCGGATAACGCAGCGGGCGGAGCTGACTAAAGCGTTTTTCCACGCCTTTGTAATCCAGCAGGCGATGTTCCGCGAGGATAACGATATGCTGAACCTCCGTGACGACGTGCATATTAATGCCGCGATCCTGGTTTTTACGTGTCGATGTCAGGCATTGTCCGTCTTTGATGGTAGTCAGTACAATGGCGTTAGAGGAGATCGCGCTTTCGACGCTATCCATGCCGAGCGCCAAACCGAGGCGGGTGGAAAGCTCATCAACCAGCGAGCTTTCCGCCCCGTGCTGTAATAAAAAAAGCCCGCATTGAATACATAATCGTGTTACCGCTCGTTGAACTGACTGCTCTTCTTGCATGACTCGTCCTGTACGAAAAGACATTTTATGCGCCATCACTATGACGCAGGCTTTCTTTTTAACACGAAGCACAGGCGTGATGGCGTTGGTTAAGATCAATTTTTTGTTGATAAAAACGCCAGTCGCCAGGCGCAACGCATAAGACTCTTCAGGTTTGCGCCAATTGCAGGCTGAACCTCTCATGGACGACGGTTCTTGTATGTCCGTTTCCAGAATAGACACATTATGCCAGTCTGGCCGTTCGTTTTTGAATCAATTATGAGGTGAATTTTATCAACTCTATGCATTAATCGTTTAACAACGACGGTGTGAGCGGCAGGTGTAAAAATAGGTATGGCATAGCGTAATTCGCAGGTATGGCGCGGATTTTCTGGGTAACTGTCAGTATTGCTGGGCTTCTGTTTTAGGGGGGCAATATGAATGAATGGCGAATCCATATTCTAAATTTATTAATATAATAAGATTGCGTTAGAATTACTAATGTGCAAATTTAGTTAATTTAATTGTCTTGCTTCTGGTTTTATGAGTAACTATGCGATAGTGATTTCATGTTTTTGTACTATGTGGATTGTAGCGCAATCAACGTTATATCTCTAAAACTAAAACAAGGATAATTAATTCACTCGGTCTATATTTCTTTGTGCTCGTTGTTAATAGCGTTTTTATTAACAGGACACTGGAAAAGAGGGCGCGTGGGTACGGAGGAATTATGCTGCCAGGATGCTGCAAAAATGGACTTATTATCAGTAAAACCCCCCTTATACAGGAAGGTCTTAAAGGGGCTATAACAGGTAATTTCCCTGATTATAAACTAGCGTATTGTCGCACGATAGAAGAGCTAACACTGTTACAGCTACGCCGAAGCAGTTTAGTTATTGCTGATTTAGCGGTTAACAATGCCTCTTCCCGTGCTATCTGCGAATATTTTTATAGCTTACTATCGCAATATCGTGACATACATTGGCTATTTCTGGTTCCTAAATCCTGTTATCCACATGCGGTTGATCTCCTGATGGGCCCCGTCAGCACGTTGCTTTCAGACGAAGAGCCTATCGAGAATCTTATTAGCGTTATCCGTGCGGGAAACGCTCACTCTGAAAGAATAAGCAAAACGCTATTATCGCCTCAAATACCATCTGAACTTCAGGAATCCGGCGGCAGGTCGATTGTCCTTACGCTGTCTGAACGAAAAGTATTACGCCTTTTAGGGAAAGGGTGGGGCATTAACCAAATTGCGGCATTACTTAAAAAAAGTAATAAAACAATTAGCGCCCAAAAAAATAGCGCCATGCGACGCTTATCAATACACAGCAATGCAGAGATGTATGCATGGATAAACAGTTCTCAGGGAGCCAGAGAATTGAATCTACCTTCGGTATATGGAGAAACCATGGAATGGAAAACAGAATCAGTAAGAGAAATGTTGCGCTCGTAGAAAAATGCGTAATGAGCAACGTTGGTATTAAAGGGTTATTTGATGCGATGCCGGATTGCCAACATACGCTTCATATTTTTTCAAAACCGTCCGCATTTTATAAGGCTGCGCTAAAGACGTCGTTTTCTGCCGTTATTTTTTCCCTCTCTGCGTTAAGAACTGAACGCCGGACAGGATTAGCTTGTCTGACGGAGCTGGCGATAAATTATCCTCATATGCGGCATCTGGTGATTGCAGATGATGATGTTGAAGCTCGCTTAATCAGCGCGCTATCTCCCCTGCCGCTGGATGGGGTCATCAGCAAAGCGTCGCCGTTGGACGTTTTACAGGATGCCTTATTTACATCGCTTAATGGCACCCGGCGGACGACGGAGCGTACAGGCAATCTTTGGGAGCTTCACCAGAATTGTATGCTTAGCCCAACCGAGCGGGAGATTCTGCGTTTTATGTCAAACGGCTACTCAATGCCGCAAATCGCCGTCCAGTTAGAACGTAACATTAAGACCATTCGGGCGCATAAATTTAATGTTATGTCCAAACTGGGCGTGAGTTCTGATGCCGGGTTACTCGATGCGGCGGATATTCTGTTATATCTGCGCGCCGGAGATGCTACCGCGCTCCAGCATCGGGTATAGCCTGCGCCAAATGCGCTGTGCTTGTCCGGGGTATCCGGGCGCCAGGGCACGTTATTGGCACACGTCTACCCAGGTCGCCGATGTCAGTTCAGCCATTCTTTCCGGTGTGATGCGTACCGCGCTATGCGTGGCGCCTGCGGCAGGCAATACTTCGTTATATCCCTTCAGAGAGACGTCGCAGTAAACGGGCAGCGGGTGTTCCAGCCCGAAGGGGCATACGCCGCCAACAGGATGTCCGGTTGCATTGACTACTTCATCGCTGCTCAAC
This sequence comes from Salmonella enterica subsp. diarizonae, assembly GCF_008692785.1. Lineage (GTDB taxonomy): Bacteria > Pseudomonadota > Gammaproteobacteria > Enterobacterales > Enterobacteriaceae > Salmonella > Salmonella diarizonae. Next base: position 302,379 of record NZ_VXJV01000004.1, on the reverse strand, counting down.
ATACGAGCTTTTGTGCCGAAGGTGGTTTTAAGCTTCTTATTATCCAGGCGGGCATCGCCTTTAGCGACCACCAGGATAATGGTGTCTTTTACTTTAAGCGAGAGCGTTTTGGCTATCTGCCCAGGCTCCACGTTGTGCGCTTTGGCTGCCAGTTCGACAGTCGCTGTACTTTGATTTAATTCGATAATTTCAATATCGGGAGCATGATCGGCCAGAAATTGCCGTACAGATTGCAGACTCATTCTTCTCTCCTGAGACCTTACCAATAGCCACGGTAGACCCAAAAATGGCAAAACGTAATTTGTCATAAGGAGAGCGTCGCTGTAAATATAATAATGTTACAGGCCAACAACAGTAAGCCGTGACGATAACGGAATACAACGTAAAGCGGTTTACTTTAGCGTGCAGTCGCCGCACTGCTGTACGTCAGGTAAGCGGTAACGCTGGCAGCAGGTTCTGCGTACCAGAAGACCGTCGCGCATTACAACGGTCCGCCACAGCGGGTTATCCTGACCGTTAGAGAGCTGCTTTTCAAAAAAACAGCGCTGGCGTAGCGCTGCCAGCAGGGCTTCGCCAAGCAGCGGCTTCATCTCAGTCAGATACCAGTTGATTAAATAACCGGTATTGCTCCAGATTAGTTTGGCGTTGATGTCGCCAGTCGCCTCCAGCGCCTGAACGACCGGCTGCAGTGTGGAGACTACCAGCGTTTCCATTCGTTCTTCCGGGGAACGCATCGTTGTCAGGTTATCCTGATACACATCAAGCCAGAAACACGCTGCGCGCCCGGTTTCATGAAATTCAACGTGAATATGTTCCGCGGAGACATTGATAGCGCGCGCTTGCGTCAGTAATGCCAGCATCAACGGCGGCGCCATCAGCCCGATATACCATTGCGCCCACAGGGAGAGTAACGGCTTATTTTCACGTGGCAGGCCTGGCGTGTTCCGATAGATGTGATCGGAATAGACGGCCAGCAATGAACGGAACGTCGCGGGGCGCGTCCACTGGGTAAGAGTCATCGCCGTTGGCGGGGGCGTTTCATCCAGCCGGATGAAGTCCAGCAGGTGCTCACGGGTAGAGGCGATCGTCTCACGTACCGCTTCCGCCAACGAGGCGTCTTCCGGCTGGAGAGCGGCTCGCCAGATAATATCGTCAGCAATCGGTGCGGAACGGTAGGCCATAGCGCAATTTAATGATGTTAATCTAAATGATAATGATTTCTAATCCTATCGATAGTGATAAACGATGGCAAGCGGTTTATGGTTAACGTTGTCGGCGTAGCACGATTACGCCAGCAGTATTCATATGGTGTCGCTGACCAGAATGTGGTTACGTCCAAGATGCTTGGCTTCGTAGAGCGCTTTATCCGCTTTTTCAATAGCGTCCCCGATATTGCGATCCGTCAGCGGCGCAATGCCGATACTGACGGTAACATTGGTGGCAACGCTTTCGTTAAACATATGCGGGATTTTAAGATCGTATACTTTCTGTCGGATACGTTCTGCGGTAGCGCGGGCCTGCTGTGGTTCGGCGGCGGTCAGCAACACCAGAAATTCTTCACCGCCAAAACGGCAGACGACATCGCGCGATCGCACGGCGTCCCGAATTGCCGCTGAGACGCGAATTAACGCCTGATCGCCCATCATATGACCGTAATGATCGTTATACGCTTTGAAATGATCGATATCCAATAGCAGGACATAATGTTCATGGCTATCCTGCACCTGTAGCGTATCCAGCCGACTTTGCAGGCCACGGCGGTTATATAAGCCGGTTAATGGATCAAGCAGACTCAGGCCGTTGAGGGTTTCCCGCTCGGTCAGCAGCGTAAACATGAGTTGCTGAGCGAAGTTATCGTAGCGTTTCTGGATAACATGCTGGATAGCGATTCCCACCATCGGCAAGGCCAGTAAATAGAGGATTCGCAAACCCTGTTCATGGCCGTTCAGCCACAGGCAGACTGCGACTGACGGTAAAGAGTGGAGTGTAAACGCGACGATATTCGCGGCAAAGGCTATCGAGCCGATAAACAGCACGCTAAGCAGGGAAATCAGTAAAAAAGAGAAATCATAATGACCTAACGCCGGGTACTTCAGCGCAATATGCGCTGCCCACAATCCCCCAAAGAGTATGGAGATAAAGGGAAGGTTAACTCTTTTTTGCCCATATTTCCCATGCCATACCAACAGTAATACGCTCAGGACCAATATCCCTATCATCGGTGCGCAAAATACGTTGATCTGATAAAGGGGGAAAACGAGAGTAAACAGCGCCGATACGGCGTTGAGAAACAAGAAAAGACGTAAAGAAAACTGATACTTCTTAATACGAAGCGATCGCCAGGATGGTGTTGTCATGGGTAATTGTCGTTATTTATCGGTGATATACACGGAATCGGGCGCCAACATGAAAATAACGTGCGAGAAAAGGTCGCATAAAGCGAGGTGTTGTTGTTTTTACGTTAACAGTCGGACAATTTATCACCTTACTGAATACGTGTCATCAACCGTTAAGTAAAACTCATCTATTTAGCTTTCTCTCTGGCTGACAAATGAGAAAATATATCATATGATATTGGTTATCATTATCGATTCCAGAGGTGAAACCATGTTGCAGCGGACGTTAGGCAGCGGATGGGGCGTATTATTGCCTGGAGTTATTATCGTTGGACTGGCGTTTACCGGCCTGTCAGCTTATGTACTGAAGCTGTTGATTGTATCAGGATTGCTACTGTCTGCGCTGATGTTGTATCACAAACAATTACGGCATTTTGTGCTGCTGCCATCGTGTATGGCGCTTATTGGCGGCATGATGCTGGCGGTGATGAACTGGAATCAGGGATGAAATAGAGGAAGGATAAGATAATTGGTGCGAGGGGGGGGACTTGAACCCCCACGTCCGTAAGGACACTAACACCTGAAGCTAGCGCGTCTACCAATTCCGCCACCTTCGCACAGTTATCTTACTTTTTGATATTGCCTCGTTGGTGCGAGGGGGGGGACTTGAACCCCCACGTCCGTAAGAACACTAACACCTGAAGCTAGCGCGTCTACCAATTCCGCCACCTTCGCCCAGTGCAAGCAATATCAACGTGGTTTTGGTGCGAGGGGGGGGACTTGAACCCCCACGTCCGTAAGGACACTAACACCTGAAGCTAGCGCGTCTACCAATTCCGCCACCTTCGCATACCATCGATTCTTGAAAAGAATCACTACCACGGAGGCGCATTCTAGTGGTTTTCAGCTATTCGTCAATAGTTAATTGCATGGGATAGATTGATTGCTGCAAAAATGGGCGCGAGCCGTAGGTCGGAGAAGACGCTTTGCGTCGCCATCCGGCATATGCTGCCAGATGGCGCTGCGCTTATCAGGCCAACTATTTCTTCGCCTGACGGGTCATCACAGTACGATAAACCTTAAAGCGCCCGGTTTGCGCGATGACTTCATGGAAGCCAAAAGTCTCATCCAGAATCTTAGGATAGGGCAGAAAGGCGTTCGCCACGATGCGTAACTCTCCACCGCTGTTCAGATGGCGCACTGCGCCGCGAATGAGCGTTTGCGCCGCATCAAGGCTGGTTTGCATTCCGTCGTGGAACGGCGGGTTGGAAATGATCATGTCAAAACGTCCTTTGACTTCTGAAAAGACGTTACTGGCGAATACCTCGCCTTCAAGACCATTAGCGGCAAGCGTGGCGCGGCTGGCTTCCACCGCCGGAGCGCTGACGTCACACAGCGTCAGGCGCACTTTCGGCGAATGGCTGGCCAGCGCGGCGGAAAGCACGCCAGCGCCGCAGCCGACATCCAGCACTTTACCTTTGGTGTGCGGCGTCAGCGTAGACAGCAGCAGTTGGCTCCCGACATCCAGTCCGTCACGGCTGAATACGCCCGGCAACGTTTTGATGGTCAGACCGTCGATGCTGTACTCGGCCCACCAGGATTCGAGACTGAAGCGTGGCTGCTTTTCAAGACGCCCATGATAAAGGCCGCAACGTCGCGCGCTATCTACTTTGTTCAGCGGCGCATAGTCCGCCAGCATCTGTTCGGCGCTACGCACGCCGCTGCGGTTTTCCCCCACGACGAAAACATCGACGCCAGACGGCATCAGCGACAAAATATTCATCAACTGGAACTGCGCTTCGGGTTTATTTTTCGGCCAGTAGTAGATCAGCGTATCGCAGTCAGCGACATCGCTGGCTTGCGCTACCAGGCTAAAACGGACGTTATCGCCCATCTGGCGGCTTAACACCTGCCAGTGGTGAAACTGTTGCGTATGCGCGCGGCTGGCGGCGCATTCGAAGCGCGCGGGCAGGTCATCCTGCAAATCTCCGGCAAAAAGAATACGGCTTTGTTCGAAATCATCACTGTGGCGCAGCAAGACTTCACTTGCCGGGGTAAAAGCAGACATGGAATGCTCCTTAATTCAGACTGGCGGCGATTATAGTAGTTTGATGGCGCAGATTCGACAGATTTGCTATATTTGCGCCCCTGATTACAGGAGCGTTTCGCTATGACATCCCGACGAGACTGGCAGTTACAGCAACTGGGTATTACGCAGTGGGCGCTGCGACGTCCTGGCGCGCTACAGGGCGAGATTGCGATTTCCCTTCCCGCGCACGTTCGTCTGATTGTGGTCGCAGAGGAATTACCGGCGCTGAGCGAGCCGCTAATGTGCGATATTTTACGTGCGATGACCGTGAATCCCGATCAGGTTTTACCACTGACGCCTGAGCGCGTCGCCATGCTGCCGCAGGGCAGCCGTTGTAATAGCTGGCGGTTAGGAACTGACGCGCCGCTCCAACTCGAAGGCGCCCAGGTCACGACGCCGGCGTTTAATGAACTCCGGGCAAACCCGGCGGCACGCGCCGCACTATGGCAACAAATCTGCGAACATGAACACGATTTCTATCCTCAGCACGACCGATCTCCCCGCAGCCTGGCAGATTGAACAACGCGCTCATGCGTTTCCGTGGAGCGAAAAAACGTTTTTCGGCAACCAGGGCGAACGGTATCTCAACTTTCAGTTAACCGCTGACGGCAGAATGGCCGCGTTTGCCATTACACAGGTGGTGTTGGATGAAGCGACGCTGTTCAATATTGCCGTCGATCCGGATTTTCAGCGCCGGGGGCTGGGGCGTATGCTGCTTGAGCATCTGATTGATGAACTGGAAAAACGCGGCGTTGTAACGTTATGGCTGGAGGTGCGCGCTTCTAACGTTGCCGCCATCGCGCTGTATGAAAGTCTGGGGTTTAACGAGGCGACGATTCGTCGCAATTACTATCCCACAGCACAAGGGCATGAGGACGCCATCATCATGGCGTTACCGATAAGCATGTAATAAAAGAGGCAAGGTGTAATGATGAAGTGGGACTGGATTTTCTTTGATGCCGATGAAACGCTGTTTACGTTTGATTCTTTCACCGGCTTACAGCGGATGTTCCTTGACTATAGCGTCACCTTTACCGCTGAGGATTTCCAGGATTATCAGGCCGTGAATAAGCCGCTATGGGTGGATTATCAGAACGGCGCGATTACCTCATTACAATTGCAGCACGCGCGCTTTCAAAGTTGGGCTGAACGGCTAAACGTTGCGCCGGGGCTGCTGAATGACGCTTTTATTAATGCGATGGCGGAGATCTGTTCTCCCTTGCCAGGCGCCGTTTCGCTGCTTAATGCGATTCGCGGGCAGGCTAAAATTGGTATTATTACTAACGGTTTTACCGCGCTACAACAAATTCGACTGGAGCGCACCGGGCTGCGAGAGTATTTCGATCTGCTGGTGATTTCCGAGCAGGTTGGCGTCGCGAAGCCCGATCCGAAAATCTTTAACTACGCCCTGGAGCAGGCGGGGAATCCTGACCGCTCGCGCGTATTAATGGTTGGCGATACCGCGGAATCCGATATTCTTGGCGGCATTAACGCCGGGCTATCGACCTGCTGGCTCAACGCGCATCATCGCGAGCAGCCCGCGGGTATTCATCCAACCTGGACTGTGGCGTCATTAAGCGAACTGGAGCAGCTCCTGTGTAAACACTGATTGCCTCCCCCAGGTTGATGGGTAAAATAGCCGCATTTTTCGTATTCAACATGCGTGGTCAAACACCGCGCTTACTCAAGAAGATTTGACTATGACGTTGTCTCCTTATTTGCAAGAGGTGGCCAAACGCCGCACCTTTGCCATTATTTCTCACCCGGACGCCGGTAAAACCACCATTACCGAAAAAGTGTTGCTGTTCGGACAGGCAATTCAGACCGCCGGTACGGTAAAGGGCCGCGGTTCCAGCCAGCATGCAAAATCTGACTGGATGGAGATGGAAAAACAGCGTGGTATCTCCATCACCACCTCGGTGATGCAGTTCCCGTATCATGACTGCCTGGTGAACCTGCTGGATACCCCAGGGCACGAAGACTTCTCCGAAGATACCTACCGTACCCTGACGGCGGTGGACTGCTGTCTGATGGTTATCGACGCCGCGAAAGGCGTTGAGGACAGGACCCGCAAGCTGATGGAAGTTACCCGTCTGCGCGATACGCCGATCCTCACCTTTATGAACAAACTCGACCGTGACATCCGCGACCCGATGGAGCTGCTGGATGAAGTAGAGAACGAGCTGAAAATCGGCTGCGCGCCGATCACCTGGCCGATTGGCTGCGGCAAGCTGTTCAAGGGCGTTTATCATCTTTATAAAGATGAAACTTATCTGTATCAGACCGGTAAGGGCCACACTATTCAGGAAGTGCGCATCGTTAAGGGGCTGAATAACCCTGATCTGGACGCCGCCGTGGGTGAAGATCTGGCGCAGCAACTGCGCGACGAGCTGGAGCTGGTGCAGGGCGCTTCTAACGAGTTTGATGAAGAGCTGTTCCTGGCAGGGGAAATTACCCCGGTATTTTTCGGCACCGCGCTGGGTAACTTTGGCGTTGACCATATGCTGGATGGTTTAGTGGCGTGGGCACCCGCGCCGATGCCGCGTCAAACCGATACCCGCACGGTGGAGGCCTCGGAAGAGAAGTTCACCGGTTTTGTCTTTAAAATTCAGGCCAATATGGACCCGAAACACCGCGACCGTGTGGCGTTTATGCGCGTGGTTTCCGGCAAGTATGAGAAAGGTATGAAGCTACGTCAGGTCCGTACCGGCAAAGATGTGGTGATTTCCGACGCGTTAACTTTTATGGCGGGCGACCGTTCGCACGTTGAAGAAGCGTACCCGGGCGATATTTTGGGTCTGCATAACCACGGCACCATTCAGATCGGCGATACCTTCACCCAGGGCGAGATGATGAAGTTTACCGGTATCCCGAACTTTGCGCCGGAACTGTTCCGTCGTATTCGCCTGAAAGATCCGCTGAAGCAGAAGCAGCTACTGAAAGGGCTGGTGCAGCTTTCTGAAGAGGGGGCGGTTCAGGTATTCCGTCCTATCTCCAACAACGATTTGATTGTCGGCGCCGTGGGCGTTCTGCAGTTTGATGTTGTCGTCGCGCGCCTGAAAAGCGAATACAACGTTGAGGCGATTTATGAATCCGTCAACGTGGCGACGGCGCGCTGGGTTGAAAGCGCCGATGCGAAGAAATTCGAAGAGTTTAAGCGTAAGAATGAAACGCAACTGGCGCTGGATGGCGGCGACAACCTCACCTATATCGCCCCAACGATGGTTAACCTGAACCTGACCCAGGAACGTTACCCTGACGTTCAGTTCCGTAAAACGCGCGAACACTGATCCCTTTCCGGCGCGGCATCCGCCGCGCCTTCGTACTTTCCCAGCCTTTTTAACTGCTTACGGAATGTTCTTAAATCCCGCATTTTTTCTCTGATCTGCCTGTTTTTTATACGTACCGACAAGCGATTTTAGAATTGTGATCTATATTTAACAAAGTGATGACATAAATGTCGGCTTTAATGCCTGTTCAATGCGTGAATGTTAGAGCTTAAAGCTGAGATTTGTTTCAGTCACGATATTAATAACTGAAACGGAAGGGTGGCAGGCGACGCGTCGTTACAAATTCACGAATGTGACGCCAGTCATTGACTTCAGAAACCGGTGAATTTTTTCACCGCATTCAGCAATGCAACCTCGTGTTGCCTGAGCTCAAATTACGAGCAAACTATACAGGACAAAATCGATGACTATGACAAGACTGAAGATTTCTAAAACTCTGCTGGCCGTAATGTTGACCTCTGCTGTTGCGACAGGTTCTGCCTTTGCAGAAAACGCAACAACGGACAAGGCGCAAAGCGGAACCGAAACCGCGGGGCAAAAAGTCGATAGCTCTATGAATAAAGTCGGTAACTTCATGGATGACAGCGCCATCACTGCGAAAGTAAAAGCCGCGCTGGTGGACCATGACAACATTAAAAGCACTGATATTTCTGTCGAAACCAATAAGAAAGTTGTCACTCTGAGCGGCTTTGTGGAAAGCCAGGCGCAGGCTGAAGCCGCCGTGAAAGTGGCGAAAGGCGTAGAGGGCGTGACCTCCGTTAGCGACAAACTTCACGTTCGTGACAGTAAAGAAGGTTCTGTGAAAGGCTATGCCGGCGATACGGCCACGACCAGTGAAGTCAAAGCCAAGTTGCTGGCGGATGATCTCGTCCCTTCCCGTAAAGTGAAAGTGGAAACGACCGATGGCGTCGTACAGCTCTCCGGTACCGTTGAAACTCAGGAACAAAGCGACCGCGCTGAAAGCATCGCGAAAGCCGTTGATGGCGTAAAAAGTGTTAAAAACGATCTGAAAGTTCAGTAATTCGTCGTAATTCGTCCTCCCGACGTTTGTCGGGAGGCGTAATGTGCACCACACTAAAAATATCGCGAATGAGTAGGTTGAGCGCTCATATTTAGCGGTCGACATTAACTATGGTAAAGGAGAGGCTTATGTTTCGTTGGGGCATTATATTTCTGGTTATCGCGTTAATTGCCGCCGCATTGGGTTTTGGTGGACTGGCTGGTACGGCTGCTGGCGCGGCGAAAATCGTCTTCGTCGTCGGGATCGTACTCTTCCTGGTCAGCCTGTTCATGGGCCGTAAACGACCCTAGCAGGCATCTGTAAAGATATATTGCTACCAAGCCAGTCCAGCGGACTGGCTTTTACGGTTTTAGCCGCCAACGTTTTGCGTTACCTTGTCATCCTGAAAAAAATGAAAAACAGGAAGGCAGAGGTGGGCCAGCGAATACCGGTTACGCTCGGCAATATTGCGCCGTTATCATTAACACCGTTCCGGCCAGGCCGTATGGCGCTGGTCTGCGAGGGCGGGGGGCAGCGGGGCATCTTTACCGCAGGCGTGCTGGATGAGTTTATGCGTGCGCAGTTTAATCCTTTCCATCTCTACTTCGGCACATCAGCCGGTGCGCAAAATCTCTCGGCGTATCTTTGCAACCAGCCCGGCTACGGGCGTAAAGTCATTATGCGCTATACCACCAGGCGCGAATTTTTTGATCCGCTGCGATTTGTACGTGGAGGAAACCTTATCGACCTCGACTGGCTGGTGGAATCCACTTCCGCCCGGATGCCGCTGCAGATGGATACCGCAGCGCGCCTGTTCGACAGCGGAAAATCCTTTTATATGTGCGCCTGCCGGGGGGATGATTACACGCCGGGCTATTTCTCGCCGACAAAACAAAACTGGCTTGATATCATTCGCGCCTCCAGCGCCATACCGGGTTTCTACCGTACTGGCGTTGCGTTAGAGGGCATCAACTATCTGGACGGTGGCATTAGCGATGCCATTCCGGTTCAGGAAGCGGCAAAGCGGGGCGCGAAAACCATTGTGGTGATCCGCACCGTACCGTCGCAAATGTATTACACGCCGCAGTGGTTTAAGCGTATGGAGCGCTGGCTGGGAGAGAGCAGTCTACAGCCGTTGGTCAATCTGGTGCAGCATCATGAAACGTCCTACAGCGCGATCCAACAATTTATTGAAAAGCCGCCGGGTAAGCTGCGGATCATTGAAATTTATCCGCCGAAACCGCTGCACAGCATGGCGCTGGGCAGCCGTATCCCGGCGCTGCGTGAGGATTACAAAACCGGGCGATTATGCGGGCGTTATTTCCTTGCCACCGTTGGTAAATTGCTTGCCGCAACGCCGCCACTGCTGCGTCATACGTCGCGGATTGCCGTGCCGGAAACGGTGGTCGTGCCTCCGGCACCGGTGGCCAATGATACGCATGTGGCGGAGGTCATTAGCGCGCCGCAGGCAAACGATACCACATTTACCGACGAGGATCTGGCGTGAGCTGGCGCTTTATCGATACGCACTGCCATTTTGATTTCCCGCCCTTTACTGGCGATGAGCGCGCCAGTATTCAGCGTGCCTGTGAGGCGGGAGTTGAAAAAATCATCGTGCCGGCGACCGAGGCGGCTCACTTTCCCCGCGTGCTGGCGCTGGCGGCGCGTTTTCCGTCGCTTTATGCTGCGCTGGGATTGCACCCTATTGTGATTGAGCGTCATGCCGATGACGATCCTGATAAGCTGCAACAGGCGCTGGCGCAACGACAGAACGTCGTGGCGGTAGGCGAGATCGGTCTCGATCTTTATCGCGACGATCCGCAGTTCGCCAGGCAAGAGCGATTTTTAGACGCGCAACTGCAACTGGCAAAGCGCTACGATCTGCCGGTAATCCTGCATTCGCGGCGCACGCATGACAAACTGGCGATGCACTTAAAGCGCCAGGAGCTGCCGCGAACCGGCGTGGTGCATGGTTTTGCCGGCAGTCTGCAACAGGCCGAAACTTTTGTGCGACTGGGCTATAAAATCGGCGTCGGCGGCACCATCACCTACCCGCGCGCCAGTAAAACCCGTGATGTCATGGCGCGGTTGCCGCTGGACGCGCTGTTGCTGGAAACCGATGCGCCGGATATGCCGCTAAAGGGTTTTCAGGGGCAGCCGAATCGCCCGGAGCAGGCGGCGCGCGTGTTTGATGTGCTTTGCGAATTACGTCCGGAGCCCGCAGAGGTGATAGCTGATGCGTTGTATCGCAATACTGTTACCTTGTTTCGGCTCTGATGGCATCCCAGCCGCCATCCGACAAGTCATGCTTACAAATATAACGCCGGCAAAATCAGCTTCGCCACCCCACGCGCGCGCAATCCGTCAGCCAGCCGTTCCACCTCTTGCGGCGTCGCGCCTGGCCAGGCTTTTGCTTCGCCATAGACGCCATGCGCATGAAAGGCATTCAAACGCACCGGAACCTCGCCCAGCGAAGTAATAAACGCTGCCAGTGAATCGATATGCGCCGCATAGTCCACCTGATCCGGGATAACCAGCAACCGCAGCTCCGCCAGTTTTCCCCGCGCAGCAAGAAAGCGGATACTGTGCTTAATACGCGCGTTATCACGCCCGGTCAGACGGTGATGACACTCACTCTTCCAGGCTTTCAGATCGAGCATTACGCCGTCGCAAACCGGCAGTAGTTTTTGCCAGCCGGTCTCGCTTAACTGACCATTACTGTCCACCAGACAGGTCAACCGTTGTAACAGCGGATCGGCTTTGATCGCCGTGAACAGCGCCACAATAAACGGTAATTGCGTGGTTGCCTCTCCGCCGCTGACGGTAATACCTTCAATAAACATCGATGCTTTACGAATATGACGCAGCACATCGTCAACGCTCATGGTCTGCGCCATTGGCGTTGCCTGCTGTGGGCACATTTTCAGGCAGGTATCACATTGCTCGCAGACGTCCGACCGCCATACCACTTTCCCGCCATCAACGCCGAGGGCGTGGTGGGGACACTGCGATACGCATTCCCCGCAGTCGTTACAGCGTCCCATCGTCCACGGGTTATGGCAATTCTTGCAGCGCAAATTGCAGCCCTGTAAGAATAATGCCAGGCGGCTGCCCGGCCCATCGACGCAGGAAAACGCAATGATCTTACTGACTAAAGCGCATCTGTTGTTCATGGCTGACTACGCGTGGCTGTCGTTCCAGGATACGGGTATTACGTGCGGCTTCTTCCCCCAGCCAGGTGGTATTGGTGCGCGAGCCTTCGGCGCGAAATTTCGTCAGATCCGACAGGCGCACCATATAACCGGTGACGCGCACCAGATCGTTGCCACTCACATTAGCGGTAAATTCCCGCATCCCGGCTTTAAACGCGCCAAGACAAAGCTGGACCAGCGCCTGCGGATTACGCTTGATGGTTTCGTCCAGCGTCAGAATGTCGCTGATCCCGGCATGATAAAAGGCGTGATGCGGCGCGACGGTTTGCAAATGGGTGATAGGGTCCGGTTCATCGCCATATGGCAGACGCGCGCCCGGCGTGGTGCCGATATCGGAACTGATGCCAGACTGGGCATGGAGCAGCGCCCGTTGCTTCCAGCCATACTTCACTGGCGTATTTTCGACAAAATCCGCCAGTTGGGCGCTAATACGGTAGCCCAGCTCGTTCGCCGTTTCATTCTTGCCGTAACGGGCGTTCAGGCCCGCGTTTTCGCACAGCAGGTTCACGGCTTCCGCCAGCCCGTACATACCGAACATTGGCGCAAAACGTTCGGGATCGATCAGACCTTCCTGTACAAGAAAGCTATTCTCAAAGAAATGTGACTTTTCATAAAGGAATTCACATCGTGAATTAATGATAGCGATCTGCTGTCGGCAGTAGTGCGGTAGCGTGCGTGAAAAGAAGTCATCGACAGACGTACTGCGTTCTGCCACAGCTTTCAGGTTGAGACGTACCAGCGTACTGCCGCCGCCGGCAAGCGGTAGCGAGTTATAACAACTGACGATGCCATAATGGCCTTTTGTGAAAATTTTATCATTTACCGGGCCGTTGGAAATGTGTGGCTTACTGCATTCGCAAATGTTTTTGGCGACCTCCAGCAGCAGATCGTCTGGCGTAATTTCCGCATCATAGATAAACGTCAGGTTAGGCGCTACCTGCTTTAGCTCGGCATCGGCGCGCAAAATCGCTCGTGTGACAGGCGTATCGGCAGGGCCAATATTGGCATGCATAAAGGCGTCTGGCAGCGTTCTGTCGAGATAACGCCAGAAACGTTTTATTCGAATATCGATCTCATTTTGTGTTAGAATTCTAACATACGGTTGCAGCAACGCATCAAGCTGACCGAGATAAACCGGCATGGACGTCACGGAAGGAACGTGATGATACAGAATGGTGAGTAGGGATAACGCATCATCCAGATCTTTCGCGCCTTCCAGTTCCAGCCACTGTGAACCGTTAGCCAGAAAACGGGCGTAATCGGGCAACACGTAGCGCGGTTTGAAGGGGGCGTGCCCCTCAAACATATCGCAAACGACGCCTTCATCCAGCGCCTGGCGGGCATCTTCCGGCAGGGCGGGATAAGGCAGGGCGTTTTCAGCTTCCAGCGCCAGAAAATGGCGTTTTTGTTCAGGCGTGAGCACCGGGCTGGTCACAATTTGCTGGCAACGCTGCTGGAGCGCAGTTTCGCATGAGGCAGGCATCTTCGTTTCCTCTTTATGCCGGGACAATGCGCTATTGTAGAAAATGGCGGCAAAACGACTTTGATCCTGATGCGCTTATCGCCCGGAGAACAGGCGATGATGGGTAAATAATTTGATTCAGATCTCATTACAGTAATGCAAATTTGTACGTAGTTTTCATTAACTGTGATGTATATCGAAGTGTAATCGCGAGTGAATGTTAGAATACTAACAGACTTGCAAGGTGAAATTTTATACGGCAATGCCGTTGGAGAATGTCATGACTGATTTAAAAGCAAGCAGCCTGCGTGCGCTCAAACTGATGGATCTGACCACTCTGAACGATGACGACACCAATGAAAAAGTGATCGCTTTGTGTCATCAGGCAAAAACTCCGGTCGGGAACACGGCGGCGATTTGTATTTACCCACGTTTCATCCCGATTGCACGTAAGACTCTGAAAGAGCAAGGCACGCTGGACATCCGCATTGCAACGGTGACTAACTTCCCGCATGGCAATGATGACATCGATATTGCGCTGGCGGAAACCCGCGCGGCAATCGCTTACGGCGCCGATGAAGTGGACGTGGTGTTCCCGTACCGCGCGTTGATGGCGGGTAACGAGCAGGTGGGTTTTGACCTGGTGAAAGCCTGTAAAGACGCGTGTGCCGCAGCGAACGTATTGCTTAAAGTGATCATCGAAACCGGCGAGCTGAAAGAAGAGGCGCTGATTCGTAAAGCGTCTGAAATTTCCATTAAAGCGGGTGCAGACTTTATTAAAACGTCTACCGGTAAAGTGCCAGTGAACGCCACGCCGGAAAGCGCGCGTATCATGATGGAAGTGATCCGTGATATGGGCGTGGAAAAAACCGTAGGTTTCAAACCGGCGGGCGGCGTACGTACAGCGGAAGACGCGCAGAAGTTCCTCGCGATTGCAGACGAACTGTTTGGCGCTGACTGGGCAGATTCTCGTCACTACCGCTTTGGCGCTTCCAGCCTGCTGGCAAGCCTGCTGAAAGCGCTGGGTCACGGCGACGGTAAGAGCGCCAGCAGCTATTAATTGTTGCCTCTTCTTTTGTAGGCCGGGTAAGCGTAGCGCTACCCGGCAAGTGGGTTTGATGCCGGATGGCGGCCGCGCCTAATCCGGCCTGGAGCCAGCCTTCTACTCTTTTCCCTCAGGAGGGTACCGTGTTTCTCGCACAAGAAATTATTCGTAAAAAGCGTGATGGTCATGCGTTGAGTGACGAAGAAATTCGTTTCTTTATCAATGGCATTCGTGACAACACTATCTCGGAAGGACAGATTGCCGCCCTGGCGATGACCATCTTCTTCCACGATATGACCATGCCGGAGCGCGTTTCGCTGACCATGGCGATGCGGGATTCCGGTACTGTTCTTGACTGGAAAAGCCTGAATCTCAATGGCCCGATTGTCGATAAGCATTCGACCGGCGGCGTGGGGGACGTGACGTCTCTAATGCTGGGGCCAATGGTAGCGGCCTGCGGCGGCTATGTGCCGATGATCTCCGGTCGCGGCCTCGGACATACCGGCGGTACACTCGATAAACTGGAAGCGATCCCGGGCTTCGATATCTTCCCGGACGACAACCGTTTCCGCGAAATTATTCAAGACGTGGGTGTGGCGATTATTGGGCAAACCAGCTCGCTTGCACCGGCGGACAAACGTTTTTACGCCACCCGCGATATTACCGCGACGGTGGACTCTATTCCACTGATCACCGGTTCCATCCTCGCCAAAAAACTGGCCGAAGGGCTGGATGCGCTGGTGATGGACGTAAAAGTCGGCAGCGGCGCGTTTATGCCGACCTATGAACTCTCGGAAGCGCTGGCTGAAGCGATTGTCGGCGTGGCGAACGGCGCGGGAGTTCGCACCACGGCGTTGTTAACCGACATGAACCAGGTGCTGGCTTCGAGCGCGGGTAACGCGGTGGAAGTGCGCGAAGCGGTGCAGTTCCTGACTGGCGAGTACCGCAATCCGCGCTTGTTTGACGTCACCATGGCGCTGTGCGTGGAGATGCTGATCTCCGGTCAGCTTGCTAAAGATGATGCGCAAGCGCGGGCGAAATTACAGGCGGTGCTGGATAACGGTAAAGCGGCAGAGGTCTTTGGTCGTATGGTGGCAGCGCAGAAAGGCCCGAGCGATTTCGTTGAGAACTACGATAAATACCTGCCGACCGCCATGTTGAGCAAAGCGGTATATGCTGATACCGAAGGGTTTATCAGCGCGATGGATACGCGTGCGCTGGGAATGGCGGTCGTCTCGATGGGCGGCGGTCGTCGCCAGGCGTCAGACACTATTGATTACAGCGTCGGTTTTACCGATATGGCGCGTCTGGGCGACAGCATTGATGGACAGCGCCCGCTGGCAGTGATTCATGCCAAAGACGAAGCCAGTTGGCAGGAAGCGGCGAAGGCCGTCAAAGCGGCAATTATCCTTGACGATAAAGCGCCAGCAAGCACACCTTCGGTCTATCGTCGAATTACTGAATAGTTGTATACTGATCTGATCAATTATTTTTGAAGCACTAAGTACGGAGAAAATATGAAACGTGCATTTATTATGGTGCTGGACTCATTCGGCATCGGCGCTACTGAAGACGCGGATCGTTTTGGCGACGTAGGTTCCGACACGCTGGGCCACATCGCAGAAGCTTGTGCCAAAGGCGAAGCTGACAATGGCCGTAAAGGCCCGCTGAATCTGCCTAACCTGACTCGTCTGGGGCTGGTGAAAGCGCATGAAGGTTCTACCGGTAAAATTGCCGCAGGTATGGACGGCAACGCGGACGTCATTGGCGCATACGCATGGGCGCACGAACTGTCTTCCGGCAAAGATACGCCGTCCGGCCACTGGGAAATCGCTGGCGTGCCGGTGCTGTTCGACTGGGGTTATTTCAGCGATCACGAAAACAGCTTCCCGCAGGAGCTGCTGGATAAGCTGGTGAAACGCGCCAACCTGCCGGGCTATCTCGGTAACTGCCACTCATCCGGGACCGTTATTCTGGACAAACTGGGCGAAGAGCACATGAAAACCGGCAAGCCGATTTTCTATACCTCCGCTGACTCCGTGTTCCAGATTGCCTGCCACGAAGAGACCTTTGGCCTGGATAAACTCTACGAGCTGTGCGAAATCGCCCGTGAGGAGCTGACCGAAGGCGGCTACAACATTGGCCGTGTGATCGCGCGTCCGTTTATCGGCGACAAGGCCGGTAACTTCCAGCGTACCGGCAACCGTCACGACCTGGCCGTAGAACCGCCAGCGCCGACCGTGTTGCAGAAACTGGTCGATGAAAAACAGGGCCATGTGGTGTCCGTGGGTAAGATTGCCGACATCTACGCCAACTGCGGTATCACCAAAAAAGTGAAAGCGACCGGTCTGGATGCGCTGTTCGACGCCACCCTCAAAGAGATGAAAGAGGCGGGCGATAAAACCATCGTCTTCACTAACTTCGTTGACTTCGACTCCTCCTGGGGGCACCGTCGCGATGTTGCGGGCTATGCTGCGGGACTGGAACTGTTTGACCGTCGTCTGCCGGAATTGATGGAGCTGGTGGGGGAAGATGACATTCTGATCCTGACCGCTGACCACGGCTGCGATCCGACCTGGACCGGTACGGACCACACCCGCGAGCACATTCCGGTGCTGATCTACGGCCCGAAAGTGAAACCAGGCTCGCTGGGCCACCGTGAAACCTTTGCGGATATCGGCCAGACGCTGGCGACCTACTTTGGCACATCGCCAATGGAATACGGTAAAAACATGCTTTAAAACCGTGTTGCAACCTGTAGGCCTGATAAGGCATCGCCGCCATCAGGCGCTCGCTATGAATATATTGCCGGATGGCGCTACGCTTATCCGGCCTACGCCTGGTAAAGGTGTTTGATTAATTAAAAGGAAATAATAATGGCTACCCCACATATTAATGCAGAAATGGGCGATTTCGCTGACGTCGTTTTGATGCCGGGCGACCCGCTGCGTGCGAAACATATTGCGGAAACGTTCCTTGAAGACGTGCGTGAAGTGAACAACGTGCGCGGCATGTTAGGTTTCACCGGGACTTACAAAGGCCGCAAGATCTCCGTGATGGGCCACGGTATGGGCATTCCATCCTGCTCTATCTATACCAAAGAGCTGATCACCGATTTCGGCGTCAAGAAAATTATTCGCGTCGGCTCCTGCGGCGCAGTGCGTATGGACGTTAAACTGCGTGACGTGGTTATTGGCATGGGCGCCTGCACCGATTCCAAAGTGAATCGTATTCGTTTTAAAGATCACGATTTCGCAGCGATTGCCGATTTCGGCATGGTACGTAATGCGGTAGACGCAGCGAAAGCGCTGGGCGTTGACGCACGCGTCGGTAATCTGTTCTCCGCCGATCTGTTCTACTCTCCGGACGGTGAAATGTTCGACGTGATGGAAAAATACGGCATTCTGGGCGTGGAAATGGAAGCGGCGGGCATCTACGGCGTTGCCGCGGAATTTGGCGCGAAAGCGTTGACTATCTGCACCGTGTCCGACCATATCCGTACTCACGAACAGACTACGGCCGCTGAACGTCAGACCACCTTCAACGACATGATCAAAATCGCGCTGGAATCCGTTCTGCTGGGCGATAAAGAGTAAGGGCTGTTGGGCCGGGTGGCGGCTTCGCCTGACCCGGCCTACGGTTTTGGAGGCCCGCTAAGCGCAGCGCCAGCGGGCTTTTTATTAGCGCACTGCCAGTGCAATCCACGCCGATAATTCGCGCAACTCTTTTTCCTGTTCCGGGAAGTCAACCCGTAGCGCACTACACACCTGTTGCAGTACCTCCGCGCGGTATTGACAGCCCTGTAACCTCTCCGCCAGTGCTTCCAGCGGTACCGGGTTCAGACTGTCGGTAAAAATTTGCGCACGGGTAATATGGCCTTTCTCGACGTCGAAATGCAGCTCTATTCCACCCCAGGTGAAGCGTTCATCCAGCAGATGTGAAAAGGCGGGCGCCTGACCGAAATTCCACTCCCAACTGCTTTGACGGGCGAATGTCTCCGCAAAGTTGGGCAGATCCGGCGTGTTGTCCGGTGAGATCACTTCCGCCTCGACGCGTTCGCCATAATGCGCGAAAAAAGCTTCCGTGACCGCGGCGCATACTCGCTCATGGGTGATGCCCGGCAGCAGTTCGGTAAGATTCGCGACGCGTGAACGCACAGAGGTAATGCCTTTGGCGGCCAGCTTTTTCTTGTCCGGATTGAGATAGTTCGCCAGACGGTTAAGATCGGCGTTCAGCAACAGCGTACCGTGATGAAAGCCGCGATCTTTGGTTTCTCGATAGGCGGAACCGGAGACTTTGCGGTCGCCTTCGGCGGTTTTCACCACCAGATCGTTACGCCCGGAGGCTTCTGCCGTGACGCCCAGCGAATTCAGCGCCGCGAGCACAATATGGGTGGAGATGGTTTTATCGTATTCCGGTTTACCGGCCATAAAGGTAAAGCAGGTATTGCCGAGGTCATGGAATACCGCGCCGCCGCCGCTGCTACGGCGAGCCAGACGGACGTTATCTTCTTCCATACGACGCGTATTACACTCTTTCCACGGGTTTTGCGCGCGTCCAATGACCACCGTATCCGCGTTGCGCCACAGGAACAGCACGCGCTGGGTGGCAGGCATCTGGCGGAAAATGCACTCTTCTACCGCCAGGTTAAACCAGGGGTCGTAAGAGTCAGAAATAAGCAGGCGTAACGTTGTCATGGTGGTTTTCCTTACCTTTATTAAGCCGTCATTTTACTCTTTTTTCTCATGCTCTTCCTCTTCCGGAACAGGCTTGCTGGCTGTTAACAGAAAGGGTGACTGCTGCCAGCGGGTGCGTTTACCCTGCAACAACGTGCGTGTCAGCACCACGCCTATCGCCAGCGAAAGCAGCAGCATCAGGCGCAAAATGTTGGTGGTGTTATCCACCTGTTTCGCTTCGGTCGCCAGCGTATGGGTATCCAGCGTCAGACGCAGGTAGCCCAAGGGGCCGTTTTTCCCCTGGATAGGTTCGACAATTTGTTGGTTAAAATAGCTGCCCGCTTTTTTGCCATCCAGCGCCAGCCTGTCGCGCACGTTGACGCTTTCGCCTGCGCGAGTGATAAGATCGCCCTGTTCATCATAGACGCCGGCATCCAGAATACGGCTCTCTTGCGTGAGCTGGTGCAGTACGGCGTTGATACGTTTTTCATCCGGCGTTTCGCTGCGCATCAGCGGGGCGATGTTGAGCGTCACCTGACGCGCCAGCGTGCGGGCCAATTCTTCCAGTTGCGGGTTACGCTGCCGCTGATGGTTTTGGCTAAACCAGGAGGCGCCCTGCATGAGCGCGACGAGCAGTGTGAGACAGAACAATACAATCACTGCACGATGCAGCCGAAATTTCAGTTTTGCGCGAGCCATATTCCACCTGCTGAAAATTTGAGGCTTAATGTTGCCAGAAGTGATGGTTACAAGGTAGCCTCATGCGTTATTTTCCGCGGGGCGGTTACCGGCCTGAACGATTAACAGGAGCTTTAATGCCTAACATTACCTGGTGCGATCTGCCTGAAGATGTCTCTTTATGGCCTGGTTTGCCTCTCTCTTTAAGCGGCGACGAGGTGATGCCTCTGGATTACCACGCAGGCCGCAGCGGTTGGCTGCTGTATGGGCGCGGGCTGGATAAGCAGCGTTTAACCCAATATCAGACCAAACTGGGCGCCGCAATGGTGATTGTCGCCGCCTGGTGCGTGGAAGATTATCAGGTTATTCGCCTGGCGGGGTCGCTGACGCCGCGTGCGACGCGGCTGGCGCATGAGGCACAGTTGGATGTCGCGCCGCTGGGTAAAATTCCGCATCTGCGCACGCCTGGGCTGCTGGTGATGGATATGGATTCCACGGCGATCCAGATTGAGTGTATCGATGAAATCGCTAAGCTGGCCGGTACCGGAGAGAAGGTGGCTGAAGTCACCGAGCGCGCGATGCGCGGCGAGCTTGATTTTACCGCCAGCCTACGCAGCCGCGTGGCGACGCTGAAAGGCGCGGATGCCGATATTTTGCGCCAGGTGCGCGAGAATCTACCGCTAATGCCAGGATTAACACAGTTGGTGCTAAAACTGGAAACGCTCGGCTGGAAAGTCGCTATCGCGTCCGGCGGCTTCACTTTCTTCGCCGACTATCTGCGTGACAAGCTACGCCTGACGGCGGCGGTCGCCAACGAGCTGGAGATCATGGACGGTAAATTTACCGGTCATGTTATCGGCGATATTGTAGACGCCGAGTATAAAGCCAATACCTTGCTTCGTTTGGTGCAAGAGCATGACATCCCGCTGGCGCAGACGGTGGCGATTGGCGATGGCGCTAACGATCTGCCAATGATCAAAGCGGCAGGATTAGGAATTGCTTTCCATGCCAAGCCAAAAGTAAACGAAAAGACGGAGATTACAATCCGTCACGCTGACCTGATGGGCGTGTTTTGCATTCTCTCCGGCAGCATGAACCAGAAATAATGACATTGCCGGATGGGGCGTTCATTTTGTAGGTCGGCTAAGACGTGTTAGCGTCGTTATCCGGCAAACGTGTTAACGAAAGAGGTATATCGTGGCGAAAGCTCCCAAACGCGCCTTTGTCTGTAATGAATGTGGTGCCGATTACCCACGCTGGCAGGGGCAGTGCAGCGCCTGTCATGCCTGGAACACCATCACGGAAATGCGTGTTGCCGCATCGCCCACTGTCGCCCGTAACGAACGTCTGAGCGGATACGCCGGCAGTGCGGGCGTATCAAAAGTCCAGAAACTGTCTGATATCAGTCTTGAGGCGCTGCCGCGTTTTTCTACCGGTTTCAAGGAGTTTGACCGCGTACTGGGGGGCGGCGTAGTGCCCGGCAGCGCCATTTTGATCGGCGGTAATCCCGGCGCGGGCAAATCAACATTGCTGCTGCAAACGCTGTGTAAACTCGCCGAG
The DNA here is from genome assembly GCF_008692785.1 of Salmonella enterica subsp. diarizonae. Lineage (GTDB taxonomy): Bacteria > Pseudomonadota > Gammaproteobacteria > Enterobacterales > Enterobacteriaceae > Salmonella > Salmonella diarizonae. The sequence goes on along the minus strand of NZ_VXJV01000004.1, from coordinate 281,031 downwards.
CAGATGAAAACGCTCTACGTCACCGGCGAAGAGTCGCTTCAGCAGGTGGCAATGCGCGCGCACCGTCTCGGCCTGCCGACGGCGAATCTGAATATGCTGTCCGAAACCAGTATTGAGCAGATCTGCCTGATTGCGGAAGAAGAGCAGCCGAAGCTAATGGTTATCGACTCCATACAGGTGATGCATATGGCGGACATCCAGTCGTCGCCGGGCAGCGTTGCCCAGGTCCGCGAAACGGCAGCCTACCTGACGCGCTTCGCCAAAACGCGCGGCGTGGCGATCGTGATGGTTGGCCACGTTACCAAAGACGGGTCGTTGGCGGGGCCGAAAGTCCTGGAACACTGTATCGACTGCTCTGTGCTGCTCGACGGCGACGCCGATTCTCGTTTCCGTACTCTGCGCAGCCATAAAAACCGCTTTGGCGCAGTCAATGAGCTGGGCGTCTTTGCTATGACCGAACAGGGGTTGCGCGAAGTGAGCAATCCGTCCGCCATCTTTTTAAGCCGCGGCGATGAGGTCACTTCCGGCAGTTCAGTGATGGTAGTCTGGGAAGGTACGCGACCCTTGCTGGTGGAGATTCAGGCGCTGGTCGATCACTCGATGATGGCGAATCCCAGACGCGTGGCGGTCGGTCTGGAACAAAACCGTCTGGCAATCCTGCTGGCGGTGCTGCACCGACACGGCGGTCTGCAAATGTCGGATCAGGACGTCTTCGTCAACGTGGTCGGCGGCGTGAAAGTCACCGAAACCAGCGCGGATCTGGCTTTACTGCTGGCGATGGTCTCCAGCCTGCGTGACAGGCCGTTGCCGCAGGATCTGGTGGTGTTTGGCGAAGTGGGGCTGGCAGGCGAGATTCGTCCGGTGCCGAGCGGGCAGGAGCGTATTTCCGAGGCGGCGAAACACGGTTTTCGTCGGGCGATTGTGCCTGCCGCCAACGTACCGAAAAAGCCGCCGGAAGGAATGCAGGTGTTCGGCGTTAAAAAGCTTGCAGATGCGTTAAGCGTCTTTGACGACTTATAATAATCTGTATGTGTTTGATGTAGGCCATCAGGCGTAGCGTTGCCGGATGGCGACGCCGGGGCGTCTTATCCGGCCTACGATCTTTTTTTGCAGGAGGCTCTTGTGTCATCGTTCGACTATCTCAAAACCGCGATTAAGCAGCAAGGTTGCACTCTGCAACAGGTGGCTGACGCCAGCGGTATGACCAAGGGGTATCTGAGTCAGTTACTTAACGCCAAAATCAAAAGTCCCAGCGCGCAAAAACTGGAGGCGCTGCACCGTTTCCTCGGGCTGGAGTTTCCCCGCCAGCAGAAAAACATTGGCGTGGTGTTCGGTAAATTTTATCCACTGCATACCGGACACATCTATTTGATCCAGCGCGCCTGTAGCCAGGTGGATGAGTTGCACATCATTATGGGATATGACGATACGCGCGATCGCGGACTGTTTGAGGATAGCGCCATGTCGCAGCAGCCCACCGTGTCGGATCGCCTGCGCTGGTTGCTGCAAACCTTCAAATACCAAAAAAATATTCGTATCCACGCCTTTAATGAAGAGGGGATGGAGCCTTACCCGCATGGCTGGGACGTCTGGAGCAACGGCATTAAAGCGTTTATGGCAGAGAAGGGAATACAGCCGAGCTGGATCTACACTTCCGAAGAGGCCGATGCGCCGCAGTACCTTGAGCATTTAGGGATTGAGACGGTACTGGTCGATCCTGAACGCACATTTATGAATATCAGCGGGGCGCAAATCCGCGAAAATCCGTTTCGTTACTGGGAATATATTCCGACCGAAGTGAAGCCGTTTTTCGTGCGTACCGTCGCTATTCTGGGCGGGGAATCAAGCGGCAAGTCTACGCTGGTCAATAAGCTCGCCAATATTTTTAATACCACCAGCGCCTGGGAATATGGCCGCGACTATGTCTTTTCGCATTTGGGCGGCGATGAGATGGCGTTACAATATTCCGACTACGATAAAATCGCGCTGGGTCATGCGCAATATATTGATTTTGCAGTGAAATATGCTAACAAAGTGGCGTTCATCGATACCGACTTCGTCACCACCCAGGCATTTTGCAAAAAATACGAAGGGCGTGAGCATCCGTTTGTCCAGGCGCTGATTGACGAATATCGCTTCGACCTGGTGATTTTGCTGGAGAACAATACGCCGTGGGTAGCTGACGGACTGCGAAGCCTGGGCAGTTCAGTGGATCGCAAAGCATTCCAGAGCCTGTTGGTCGAGATGCTGAAAGAGAACAACATTGAGTTTGTTCACGTTAAAGAGGCTGATTACGATGGCCGCTTCTTGCGCTGCGTGGAGCTGGTGAAAGAGATGATGGGGGAGCAGGGATAAACTTTTTGCCCGATGGCGCTTGCGCTTATCGGGCCTGGCATAGGCCGGGTAAGCGCAAGCGCCACCCGGCATTCTGGCTTTTATTTGGCGATACGTTTGTACTTGATACGCTTCGGTTCCAGCGCCTCGGCGCCCAGCGTGCGTTTCTTGTACTCTTCGTATTCGGTAAAGTTACCTTCGAAGAATTCCACCTTACCTTCATCCTGATAATCCAGAATGTGGGTGGCGATACGGTCAAGGAACCAACGGTCGTGCGAGATAACCATCGCGCAGCCCGGGAACTCCAGCAGGGCGTTTTCCAGCGCGCGCAGGGTTTCGATATCCAGGTCGTTTGTCGGTTCGTCGAGCAGCAGGACGTTGCCGCCCACCTGCAGCAGTTTAGCCAGATGCAGACGACCGCGCTCACCGCCGGACAGCTCACCAACGCGTTTGCCTTGATCGACGCCTTTGAAGTTGAAGCGGCCTACATAGGCGCGGCTCGGCATTTCGGTGTTGCCGATCTTCATGATATCCAGCCCGCCGGACACTTCTTCCCAGACGGTTTTGCTGTTATCCATCGCGTCGCGGAACTGATCGACCGAGGCCAGCTTGACGGTTTCACCCAGTGTAATAGTGCCGCTATCAGGCTGCTCCTGACCGGACATCATGCGGAACAGGGTCGATTTACCCGCGCCGTTCGGCCCGATGATCCCGACGATAGCGCCTTTCGGTACCGAGAAGCTCAGGTCGTCTATCAACACGCGATCGCCGTAGGATTTACGCAGGTTGCTGACTTCAATGACTTTGTCGCCCAGACGCGGTCCAGGTGGAATAAACAGTTCGTTGGTTTCGTTACGTTTTTGATACTCAACGTTGTTCAGCTCCTCAAAGCGAGCCAGACGCGCCTTGCCTTTCGACTGACGGCCTTTCGCGCCCTGACGCACCCACTCCAGCTCTTTCTCAATGGATTTACGGCGCGCCGCTTCGGCAGACGCTTCCTGCGCCAGACGCTGATCTTTCTGCTCCAGCCAGGAGGAATAGTTGCCTTCCCACGGAATACCTTCGCCGCGGTCAAGCTCCAGAATCCAGCCGGCGACGTTATCGAGGAAGTAACGGTCGTGGGTAATCGCCACGACGGTGCCTTCGAAATCGTGCAGGAAGCGTTCCAGCCAGGCCACGGACTCCGCATCCAGGTGGTTAGTCGGTTCGTCGAGCAGCAGCATATCTGGTTTTTCCAGCAACAGACGGCACAGCGCCACGCGGCGGCGCTCACCGCCGGACAGTTTTTCGACTTTGGCATCCCAGTCCGGCAGACGCAGGGCGTCAGCGGCGCGCTCAAGCTGGACGTTCAGGTTATGTCCGTCGTGCGCCTGGATAATCTCTTCAAGCCGGCCTTGCTCTGCCGCCAGCTTGTCGAAGTCGGCATCCGGATCGGCGTACAACGCGTACACCTCATCCAGACGTTTGAGAGCGTTAACCACTTCAGAAACGGCCTCTTCAATCGACTCGCGTACCGTGTGTTCAGGATTTAGCTGAGGTTCCTGCGGCAGGTAGCCAATCTTAATGCCAGGCTGCGGGCGCGCTTCGCCCTCGATATCAGTATCGAGACCCGCCATGATGCGCAGCAGGGTAGACTTACCGGCGCCGTTAAGGCCCAGTACGCCGATTTTGGCGCCAGGGAAGAAGCTCAGCGAGATGTTTTTCAGAATATGACGTTTCGGCGGAACCACTTTGCCGACACGATGCATGGTATAAACGAATTGAGCCACGTTGGACTTCGCCTCTATGTTTATCGTGATGGTGAATAGATTTCAAAGGCGAAGTGTAGCCTTTTTCCCTGCCTAAGCCCAGCCAGCAGATCGTACTCGCAATAAAAGTAAAAAAGTGTCCGTAACGTGGCGCAAATGGCTATGACTGGTTAGCATAAATTCATTACGCGGCATGATGCTGCATTGGATAACAATTGAGGAAGAGCTTGTGGATAGAGCCAAACCATTTGCCTGGCGTCTCATCGCCGCCAGCGTATGCCTGCTGACCTTTTGTCACCTCGCGCGTGCCGACTCACTGGAGGAGCAGCGTAACCGTTATGCGCAGATTAAACAGGCCTGGGACAACCGTCAGATGGATGTGGTAGAGCAGATGATGCCGGGTCTGAAAGATTATCCGCTCTATCCGTACCTGGAATACCGTAAGATCACCGACGATTTAATGAACCAACCGGCGATTGCCGTCACGCAGTTTGTTCGCACCAATCCTACGCTTCCGCCTGCGCGTACGCTGCAATCACGCTTCGTCAATGAACTGGCGCGTCGTGAAGACTGGCGCGGCTTGCTGGCGTTTAGCCCGGAGAAACCCGGCACCACGGAAGCGCAATGCAACTATTACTACGCGAAATGGAGCACCGGGCAAACGGAAGAGGCCTGGCAGGGCGCGAAAGACCTTTGGTTGACCGGCAAAAGCCAGCCGAATGCCTGCGATAAACTGTTCAGCGTCTGGCGGGCCTCCGGCAAGCAAGACCCGCTGGCGTACCTGGAGCGTATTCGGCTGGCGATGAAAGCCGGGAATACCGGTCTGGTTACGGTGCTGGCCGGACAGATGCCGGCGGAATATCAAACGATCGCCTCAGCGATCATTACCCTGGCCAACGACCCTAATAACGTGTTGTCCTTCGCGTGGGCCACCGGCGCCACCGATTTTACCCGCCAGATGGCGGCAGTCGCGTTTGCCAGCGTTGCACGCCAGGACGCGGAAAATGCGCGTCTGATGATTCCATCGCTGGTACAGGCGCAGAAACTTAATGAGGAACAAACGCAGGCGCTGCGCGATATCGTCGCCTGGCGACTGATGGGCAACGATGTGACCGATGCGCAGGCGAAATGGCGCGATGACGCGATTATGCGTTCGCAATCGACATCGCTTATCGAGCGGCGCGTGCGTATGGCGCTGGGGACGGGCGATCGTCGCGGCCTCAATACCTGGCTTGCCCGACTGCCAATGGAAGCGAAAGAGAAAGACGAATGGCGTTACTGGCAGGCGGATTTATTGCTGGAGCGTGGTCGTGACGCCGAAGCGAAAGAGATTCTTCATGCTTTAATGCAGAAGCGCGGTTTTTATCCGATGGTCGCGGCGCAGCGTTTAGGCGAAGAGTACACCCTTAAAATCGATAAAGCGCCCGCCAACGTAAACAGCGCGCTGACACAGGGGCCGGAGATGGCGCGTGTACGTGAGCTGATGTACTGGAATCTGGATAACACGGCGCGCAGCGAATGGGCGAATCTGGTAAAAAGCCGTACTAAATCCGAACAGGCGCTGTTGGCGCGCTATGCGTTTAACCAGCACTGGTGGGATCTGAGCGTACAGGCGACGATCGCCGGAAAACTGTGGGATCATCTGGAGGAACGTTTCCCGCTGGCGTATAACGATCTTTTTACACGCTATACCCGCGGAAAAGATATCTCACAAAGCTATGCCATGGCGATTGCCCGCCAGGAGAGCGCCTGGAACCCGAAAGTAAAATCGCCGGTGGGGGCCAGCGGCTTAATGCAGATCATGCCGGGGACGGCCACCCATACGGTGAAAATGTTTTCGATCCCGGACTACCGCAGCCCTGGCCAACTGTTGGAGCCGGAGACCAACATCAACATTGGCACCCACTATTTGCAGTATGTCTATCAGCAGTTTGGCAATAACCGCATTTTCGCCTCTGCGGCGTATAACGCCGGGCCGGGGCGAGTACGCACCTGGCTTGGTAATAGCGCCGGGCGTATCGACGCCGTAGCGTTTGTCGAAAGCATTCCCTTTTCGGAAACGCGCGGCTACGTGAAAAACGTTCTGGCCTATGACGCTTACTATCGCCACTTTATGGGGCAGAAAGAGACCTTAATGAGCGACTCTGAGTGGCAGCGACGGTATTAATGCGGACGGGTTATGTTATCATTTGTACTCGTGTAACAGTACAAACGGCGGTATAACATGACCCAGCATTCCCCTTATTCATCGGCTATCGCCGAACAACGTAATCAGGAGTGGCTTCGTTTTGTGGAGTTACTCCGCCAGGCATATGCAGAAGATCTGCACCTGCCTTTATTACAACTGATGCTTACGCCGGACGAGCGTGAAGCGCTGGGAACGCGCGTGCGCATTATTGAGGAGTTGCTGCGGGGCGAAATGAGCCAGCGCGAATTGAAAACCGAGCTGGGGGCGGGCATCGCCACCATCACGCGGGGATCAAACAGCCTGAAATCCGCGCCGGTTGAACTGCGTCATTGGCTTGAGAATGTACTGCTGAAAAACGCCTGATGGCGCTGCGCTTATCAGGCCGGCAACAGACGGCGTTTACCGTAGGCCGAATACTATCCGGCAATAACGCCCAGGTTTAACGGTATATCGCGTTATGAAACGGGCTGAGCGCCAGGATCACCGCCTGGTGGTAAACGCTGGAGCGCGTTAATTTTCCGGCGGTAAATACGCCAATGGCGCCCTCTTTGCGGCCAATCTCGTCAATACCGGTATATTGGGACATCACCGGGCCGAGAGCCGCGCCGGCACGCACATTTTCAAGAATAACGGCTGGCAGGGGCAGCGTCGCGGAACGCGCCTCGCCGCGCTGTTCGACGCTTTCGATCGCGACCCAACTGAAGGTGCTGTCATCATCAATGCCCGCTTCAATGGCGACCCAAAAGTCTGCTTCCGGATACAGCAAACGCGCATTCGCGATGCGATTTCGTGCGCCAGCGCGCGTTTCCTCGCTTCCGAAGGGCTGCTCCGGTACGCCGCTCTCGACGGCGACGGGCGTAATATGGCACGATCCTTCGCCGAAAATCTCTTCAAATGCCTGTAGAATTGCCTGAATTTTGGCAGGATTGGTGGTCGCGGAGATAACCTGGTGCATAATTAAGCTCAGTTTTAAAAATTTATCGCAGTATAACGGAAAAAAAACATGTTACAGGTATACCTTGTTCGCCACGGTGAAACGCAGTGGAACGCCGAGCGACGTATTCAGGGCCAATCGGACAGTCCACTGACGGCAAAAGGCGAGCAGCAGGCCATGCAGGTAGGAGAACGCGCCCGCAGCCTCGGCATCACCCATATCATCAGCAGCGATTTAGGCCGCACAAAACGCACGGCGGAGATTATCGCCCAGGCGTGCGGTTGTGATATCACCTTTGACTCCCGCCTGCGCGAGCTGGATATGGGCGTGCTGGAAAAGCGCCAGATCGACTCGCTGACGGAAGAAGAAGAGGGCTGGCGTCGTCAGTTGGTCAACGGCACTCAGGATGGCCGCATTCCCGGTGGGGAATCGATGCAGGAGTTGAGCGATCGCGTTCATGCCGCGCTGGCGTCCTGCCTTGAATTGCCGCAGGGCAGCCGCCCCTTGTTGGTCAGCCACGGTATCGCGTTGGGCTGTCTGGTCAGTACTATACTGGGACTGCCCGCCTGGGCGGAACGCCGGTTACGTTTGCGCAACTGCTCTATTTCCCGCGTCGATTACCAGGAAAGTCAGTGGCTGGCATCTGGCTGGGTGGTAGAAACCGCAGGGGACGTTTCGCATCTGGACGCCCCCGCGTTGGATGAATTACAGCGTTAACGGCGAATTGGGATCAGAAATTCGCAGCGTAGGTGAATAGGGCGATCGCCGGTTTTGGTATCTTCTGACGGATAATATCGCTCTATATCCTGTCCTTTACGACGGGTCAGATTCAGCATTGGCATACAGGTACCGTAAACGGTCAGGATAAAGTCCTGCACGCCGGTTCCTAAGCCTTCATAGGTGAACATGACGTATTCACCGCCCTGCAACAGCACGGGGCGCGCCGACTGGACATAGCCATCGGCCTGCTCTTGCGGCAGCGCGGTGGTATAGAACACTTCCTGCTCATCGTCTTTCTCCAGGCTGGGGCGCGTTTCATTAAGCCCATAAAGCACTGGCGGAATAGTTGGCGAATGACCGAGGAAATCATGCCAGAATTGCACGCGCATTTCGTGGCGGAAGTCGGAAATCTGTTCCAGCGAGCAGGAATAGCTCTGCGTGACGCCAAGGAGCTGCGTATCTTCCAGCGTAACGAACTGATGTTCCGGCACGGTAAACTCGCCTAGCCGTAATGGCGGGCGAATGCCAAAGGCGCTCCATTCCGGGGAGCGACGATACAGTGCTGGCGTCTGAGAAAACTGTTTCTTAAAGGCGCGCGTAAAGGTTTGCTGAGAATCGAAGCGGTACTGGAGAGCAATATCCAGAATCGGACGCGCAGTCAAACGCAGCGCCACCGCTGATTTAGATAAACGACGGGCGCGGATATAAGCGCCTATGGCGTGGCCCGTCACGTCCTTAAACATTCTCTGCAGGTGCCACTTGGAATAGCCCGCTTTTGCCGCCACATTGTCAAGTGACAGCGGCTGATCCAGATGACCTTCCAGCCAGATTAACAGGTCGCGAATAATGCCAGCCTGATCCATAAAATATCCCCATCCTTTCAACAACGAGCACCCGATATCAGGTAAGAGGATAATAGCATTTTTTGTTCTTTTAGCATTCAGTGTTTTTTTTGAGCTTAAATGCTTTTTTTTGGACAACATAACACGTAATCATTCTAATCCTGTGATCTATAACCCTTTTATTTTAGAATGTTTAATAATTGTGCAATGTAACTTTTATGAATGGTAACAATATGAAATACAAGAACTTAGTACTCTTCTCAATTTTGTTGATGCTGGGGCAGATCGCCCGCGCGGAACAAATTGGTTCAGTCGATACGGTATTTAAAATGTTCGGCCCCGACCATAAAATCGTGGTGGAAGCTTTTGACGATCCTGATGTCAAAAACGTGACGTGCTATGTTAGCCGGGCGAAAACGGGCGGCATAAAAGGCGGATTAGGGCTGGCGGAAGATACGTCTGACGCCGCCATCTCTTGCCAGCAGGTTGGGCCTATTGAGCTGAGCGATAAAATTAAGAACGGTAAGGCGCAAGGAGAGGTGGTTTTCAAAAAACGTACCTCATTGATATTTAAGTCTCTACAGGTCGTGCGTTTCTATGATGAGAAACGCAACACGCTGGCGTATCTGGCCTACTCCGACAAAGTGGTCGAGGGGTCGCCGAAAAACGCCATCAGTGCGGTGCCTGTCATGCCGTGGCGGTAATAACAGGGAAAGAGTAGGCAGCACCGCTGGTCTGGTTAAAGGATACGCGCGCTATTGGGCTTTGGAATGTGGCGGTACCGGAAGCAACCGGGCCGCCTAAGGCAACCAGTTCAATATTGTAGGCGGGGGCCATCACATAGTGTGTTTTATCGCGATTATGGTAGATATTATCGTAGGGGCCAGAATTCGTTTGGGTTTTAATCGCAATTCTTACGCCGGAAAGACCGGTGCTTAATACTGGTGTGTTGTTCCCGTCATTCGCATTTATTGTCGCTGATGTATTTGACTACGCGCTACCGGGCTCATATAAGAAACCGACCTTATAATCGCGACTACAGCCATCCATTGTGACTTCAGAAGTGGAAACCCAGCCCGATTGCCACAACACTTCGCCTACGGCAGATCTTGGTCGTCTGTGGAAAAATAATGCCGCTGCTGGATACTGGGTATAATTTCAAGTATTGTCGCATTAGTGCGGATAAGTCAGCAGAAATTGCACAGCCGTTTTTCATACGGCCAGGGCAGATATTTATTTTTTTAGAAAAATTAAGAGGTTTTATGTTACCAGTATCTGCGTCTCAATCTGCTATCGCCCCAATTTCTATGTCTGAGGGACGACCACTAAGTGATCGACTTTCTATTGAAAATCTTCAGTGGCTTAAAGGTGCTGTCCTGAAACCTGCTGAAATGGCTATGGGGCCTTGTGTATTAACCTCTGCGGGTATCTTTACTTATCTTAATGGAGGAGGAAAAGAAAAGGCTGATGTTTTTTTCGAACAGGTACGATATAACGGCATGACAGGAAAAGACTGTTCGATGGAAATCATTGATATTTTTAGCAGTCTTATAGACACAGGTATACCCCTAAAGGTTGATATTTATTTTTCCAACACCCATATCCGGGACAGAGAGGGGTGTACACATGGCCGATTAGCTGAAAAATTAGGACATATTGCACAGGAACATCCTTTTGATATCGACCTGGTCAGATACAAACTGAATTCTCTTTCTGCCGGACAATGTTTGATCCTGACAATTGATAACGCTCATGTTATCTCAGTCGCGCGCGATGCTGAAAATTTATGGCTGTTTGATACCAACTTAAATCCTCATAAAAATTGTTATGAACAGAAATACCGTGAAATCATTATCGAAACTCAAAGAGAGATAGCACCTTACCTCTTTACGCCATCAGGGGAAAAATACGCCTGTAATGAGGAAGCACAATGTATTCTGGATAACTATTTAAGTCGTGTTATCAAGAGGCAACCAGTAATAATAAGTGTCGACTCACAGTGAAGCATTTACCTGTAGTACAACTCATGTTTGACTGATGGACAACTGTGACGCACACCCCGATAAACTTGTCCGGCGTTGCCCCGAGCAGGGGCTGAGGGAACTCCACAACATCGGTGCTAATAAACCAAAACTATATTTCGGTAGGCTTTAACAAGATGGTTAAGAGCGACGCTTAGCATCGTTCGTCGTAACATTAATGGAGAGCGTCGCAGGATATTATTCGCTAACGTCAGGTATAAGATAATCCGTCTTGATTTAAGTTTGTTGGCCTGGTGTCTCAGATATAATCCTTTATTTCAGAGTGATAGCCAAGAAGACATAATACTATTGTGCTCAGTGTAACCAGCAGACTAAGTACCGAGTAAGCAAGGTACTTTAGTTTTCGCAAGTTGAGAAGCAGCGCCATACGACAATTTTTGTATAAAAGAGTACGTCATAACGGCAGGCCAGGAAGGACAGTGAAGCCACTCAGCGGAAGGAGACATAAAAAACAGCCAGTAAGAATGACTTACTGGCTGTTTTTACTGTTCGGCGCCAGGGCCGAATTAATCTTGCAGGTCGCCGCAGAAGCGGTAACCTTCGCCGTGGATGGTGGCGATGATTTCCGGCGTATCCGGCGTGGATTCGAAATGCTTACGAATACGACGAATGGTGACGTCAACAGTACGGTCATGCGGCTTCAGCTCGCGTCCGGTCATTTTCTTCAACAGCTCTGCGCGCGACTGGATTTTGCCAGGGTTTTCGCAGAAGTGAAGCATCGCGCGGAACTCGCTGCGCGGTAGTTTATACTGCTCGCCGTCCGGGCCGATCAGTGAACGACTGTTGATATCCAGTTCCCAACCGTTGAACTTGTAGCTTTCAACGCTACGGCGCTCTTCGCTGACGGTACCCAGGTTCATGGTACGGGACAGCAGGTTGCGGGCACGGATGGTCAGTTCGCGTGGGTTAAACGGTTTGGTGATGTAATCATCCGCGCCGATTTCGAGGCCGAGAATTTTGTCGACTTCGTTATCGCGGCCCGTCAGGAACATCAGCGCAACGTTTGCCTGCTCACGCAGTTCACGCGCTAACAGGAGACCGTTTTTCCCTGGCAGATTGATATCCATGATCACCAGGTTGATGTCATATTCAGAGAGGATCTGATGCATTTCCGCGCCATCTGTCGCTTCGAATACATCATAGCCTTCCGCTTCGAAAATACTTTTCAACGTGTTGCGTGTTACCAACTCGTCTTCAACGATAAGAATGTGCGGGGTCTGCATGTTTGCTACCTAAATTGCCAACTAAATCGAAACAGGAAGTACAAAAGTCCCTGACCTGCCTGATGCATGTCGCAAATTAACATGATCGGCGTAACATGACTAAAGTACGTAATTGCGTTCTTGATGCACTTTCCATCAACGTCAACAACATCATTAGCTTGGTCGTGGGTACTTTCCCTCTGGACCCGACAGTGTCAAAAACGGCTGTCATCCTAACCATTTTAACAGCAACATAACAGGCTAAGACGTACCGGACACCCAATAAAACTACGCTTCGTTGACATATATCAAGTTCAATTGTAGCACGTTAACAGTTTGATGAAATCATCGTAGCTAAATGCTAGCTTTCATCACAAATTTGCAATATTCCAACTAGTTGCGTAAGCCAACTAATAAATGCGATGAATCCAAAGGGCGCAATCCATTTTAAATTAAATTATCCTAAATAAACAGCAGGATAAGCATGTTTTGTTAACATAAACGGCAATAGTACAGATACGCAATAGTGTAGCGTCTTTTACTGAATCAAAAATACTTTTTCAGTGACATTCGTTAAAATTTTGTAAATTCGCGAAGCGTAATATGCTGACAAATACCAGCTAATTTCCTGTAAGTTAGTCAAAAAGAGTAATAAAATGCGTGTAACAATCGTTCTTGTCGCTCCCGCCAGAGCGGAAAATATTGGCGCAGCCGCCCGGGCTATGAAGACCATGGGATTTACTAACCTGCGTATTGTCGACAGCCAGGCGCACCTGGATCCTGCCACCCGTTGGGTCGCGCATGGTTCTGGTGATGTTATTGATAATATTGATGTTTTCCATACCCTTGCCGACGCGCTCCACGATGTTGATTTTACCGTAGCGACGACAGCCCGCAGTCGGGCAAAATTTCACTACTATGCTTCGCCCGCTGAACTGGTTCCCTTATTGCAGGAAAAATCACGCTGGATGCATCATGCCGCGCTGGTTTTTGGCCGTGAGGATTCCGGTCTGACCAATGACGAGCTGGCGCTGGCGGATGTGTTGACCGGCGTGCCGATGGCGGCGGATTACCCTTCGCTCAATCTCGGGCAGGCGGTCATGGTGTATTGCTATCAATTAGCAGGTTTAATGCAACAGCCTACGGAATCCGTTGATATTGCTGATGGATCGCAGTTACAGGCATTACGTGCGCGCCTTTTACGCCTGTTAACGACTCTGGAGGCGGCTGATGACCACAAATTAACCGACTGGCTACAACAGCGAATCGGCCTGCTGGGACAGCGAGACACGGTAATGTTGCACCGTTTGGTCCACGATATTGAAAAAAAGCTAACGAAATAACGTGCTGTAATTTTTAAAATAATAAGAGGTTACGTCTGGTTGCAAGAGGCCGGGACAGGGTGGATTGGTCGAAAATAAATATATCGCCAGCAGCACATGAACAAGTTTCGGAATGTGATCAATTTAAAAAATTATTGACTTAGGCGGGCAGATACTTTAACCAATATAGGAATACAAGACAGACAAATAAAAATGACAGAGTACACAACATCCATGAATCGCATCAGCACCACCACCATTACCACCATCACCATTACCACAGGTAACGGTGCGGGCTGACGCGTACAGGAAACACAGAAAAAAGCCCGCACCTGAACAGTGCGGGCTTTTTTTTCGACCAGAGATCACGAGGTAACAACCATGCGAGTGTTGAAGTTCGGCGGTACATCAGTGGCAAATGCAGAACGTTTTCTGCGTGTTGCCGATATTCTGGAAAGCAATGCCAGGCAAGGGCAGGTAGCGACCGTACTTTCCGCCCCCGCGAAAATTACCAACCATCTGGTGGCGATGATTGAAAAAACCATCGGCGGCCAGGATGTTTTGCCGAATATCAGCGATGCCGAACGTATTTTTTCTGATCTGCTCGCAGGGCTTGCCAACGCGCAGCCGGGATTCCCGCTTGCACGGTTGAAAATCGTCGTCGAACAAGAATTCGCGCAGATCAAACATGTTTTGCATGGTATCAGCCTGCTGGGCCAGTGCCCGGACAGCATCAACGCCGCGCTGATTTGCCGTGGCGAAAAAATGTCTATCGCTATTATGGCGGGACTCCTGGAGGCGCGTGGACATCGCGTCACGGTGATTGATCCGGTAGAAAAACTGCTGGCGGTGGGCCATTACCTTGAATCTACCGTCGATATCGCGGAATCGACTCGCCGTATCGCCGCCAGTCAGATTCCGACCGATCATATGATCCTGATGGCGGGCTTTACCGCCGGTAATGAAAAAGGTGAACTGGTGGTGCTGGGCCGTAACGGCTCCGACTATTCCGCCGCCGTTCTGGCCGCCTGTTTACGCGCTGACTGCTGTGAAATCTGGACTGACGTCGATGGCGTGTATACCTGTGACCCGCGCCAGGTGCCGGACGCCAGGCTGCTGAAATCGATGTCCTACCAGGAAGCGATGGAACTCTCTTACTTCGGTGCCAAAGTCCTCCACCCTCGCACCATTACGCCCATCGCCCAGTTCCAGATCCCCTGTCTGATTAAAAATACCGGCAATCCGCAGGCACCAGGAACGCTGATCGGCGCGTCCAGCGACGATGATGATCTGCCGGTTAAAGGGATCTCTAACCTTAACAACATGGCGATGTTTAGCGTCTCCGGCCCAGGGATGAAAGGGATGATTGGGATGGCGGCGCGTGTTTTCGCCGCCATGTCTCGCGCTGGGATCTCGGTGGTACTCATTACCCAGTCCTCCTCTGAGTACAGCATCAGCTTCTGTGTGCCGCAGAGTGACTGCGCGCGTGCCCGGCGTGCGATGCAGGATGAGTTCTATCTGGAGCTGAAAGAGGGGCTGCTGGAACCGCTGGCAGTCACTGAGCGGTTGGCGATCATCTCTGTTGTCGGCGACGGTATGCGCACGCTACGCGGCATTTCAGCGAAATTTTTCGCCGCGCTGGCGCGGGCCAATATCAATATCGTGGCGATTGCTCAGGGATCTTCTGAGCGTTCCATTTCTGTGGTGGTGAATAACGACGATGCTACAACCGGCGTGCGGGTAACGCACCAGATGCTGTTCAATACCGATCAGGTGATTGAAGTGTTTGTCATTGGCGTTGGCGGCGTCGGCGGCGCGCTACTGGAACAGCTTAAACGTCAGCAAACCTGGCTGAAGAACAAGCACATCGATCTACGCGTATGCGGCGTGGCGAACTCAAAGGCGTTGCTAACCAATGTGCATGGCCTGAATCTGGAGAACTGGCAGGCGGAACTGGCGCAAGCGAACGCGCCGTTCAATCTGGGGCGCTTAATTCGCCTTGTGAAAGAATATCATCTACTCAATCCGGTAATTGTCGATTGTACCTCCAGTCAGGCGGTGGCCGACCAGTATGCTGACTTCCTGCGTGAAGGGTTCCATGTGGTGACGCCGAACAAGAAAGCGAATACCTCGTCGATGGACTACTACCATCAGCTACGTTTCGCCGCCGCGAAATCACGGCGAAAATTCTTGTATGACACCAACGTCGGCGCCGGTTTGCCGGTAATCGAAAACTTGCAAAACCTGCTGAATGCGGGCGATGAACTGCAAAAATTCTCCGGTATTCTTTCCGGGTCGCTCTCTTTTATTTTCGGCAAACTGGAAGAGGGAATGAGTCTCTCACAGGCGACCGCCCTGGCGCGCGAGATGGGCTATACCGAACCCGATCCGCGCGACGATCTTTCCGGCATGGATGTGGCACGTAAACTGTTGATCCTCGCCCGCGAGACGGGCCGTGAGTTGGAGCTTTCCGATATCGTGATTGAGCCGGTACTGCCGGACGGGTTTGACGCCTCCGGCGATGTGACCGACTTTATGGCGAATCTACCGCAGCTTGACGACGCGTTTGCCGCCCGCGTGGCGAAAGCCCGTGATGAAGGTAAGGTATTGCGCTATGTTGGCAATATCGAAGAGGATGGCGTGTGCCGCGTGAAGATTGCTGACGTTGATGGTAACGATCCGCTCTTCAAAGTGAAAAATGGTGAAAATGCGCTGGCGTTCTACAGCCACTATTATCAGCCTTTGCCGCTGGTGCTGCGTGGCTACGGCGCAGGCAATGATGTGACGGCGGCGGGCGTATTTGCCGATCTGTTACGTACCCTCTCATGGAAGTTAGGAGTTTAACATGGTGAAAGTTTATGCCCCGGCTTCCAGCGCGAACATGAGCGTCGGTTTCGACGTCCTGGGCGCGGCTGTCACGCCCGTTGACGGCGCGTTGCTGGGCGATGTGGTATCCGTTGAAGCAGCGGACAGTTTCCGTCTGAATAACCTGGGGAAATTTGCCGATAAACTGCCGCCGGAGCCGCGTGAAAATATTGTTTATCAGTGTTGGGAACGCTTTTGCCAGGCATTGGGGAAAACCATCCCGGTGGCGATGACGCTGGAAAAAAATATGCCGATTGGTTCCGGGTTAGGGTCCAGCGCCTGTTCCGTCGTCGCCGCGCTGGTCGCGATGAATGAGCACTGCGGCAAACCGTTAAACGACACGCGTCTGTTGGCGCTGATGGGCGAGCTGGAAGGTCGTATCTCCGGCAGCATCCATTACGATAACGTCGCGCCGTGCTTTCTTGGCGGTATGCAGTTGATGATTGAAGAAAACGGCATTATTAGTCAGCAGGTGCCGGGCTTTGATGAGTGGCTATGGGTACTGGCTTATCCGGGCATTAAAGTTTCCACCGCAGAAGCTCGGGCTATTTTGCCCGCGCAGTATCGCCGTCAGGATTGCATTGCGCATGGACGGCATCTGGCCGGTTTTATTCACGCCTGCTACTCGCGACAGCCGCAGCTTGCCGCCGCGCTGATGAAAGATGTCATTGCCGAGCCATACCGCGCGCGTTTACTGCCGGGCTTTAGCCAGGCGCGGCAGGCGGTAGCGGAGATCGGCGCGCTGGCGAGCGGGATTTCCGGATCGGGGCCGACGCTGTTTGCGCTATGCGATAAACCGGAGACGGCGCAGCGCGTCGCGGACTGGCTGAGCAAACATTATCTGCAAAATCAGGAAGGCTTTGTTCATATTTGCCGGCTGGATACGGCGGGCGCACGAGTAGTGGGATAATCAATGAAACTCTATAATCTGAAAGACCATAATGAGCAGGTCAGCTTTGCGCAGGCCGTCACGCAAGGGCTGGGCAAGCAGCAGGGACTTTTTTTTCCGCACGACCTGCCGGAGTTTAGCCTGACGGAAATTGATGAGATGCTCAACCAGGACTTTGTCAGCCGTAGCGCAAAGATCCTCTCGGCATTTATTGGCGATGAAATACCTCAGGAGATTCTGGAAGAGCGCGTCCGCGCGGCGTTTGCTTTCCCGGCGCCGGTAGCGCAGGTAGAAAGCGATGTCGGCTGCCTGGAGCTGTTCCATGGTCCGACGCTGGCATTTAAAGACTTCGGCGGGCGTTTTATGGCGCAAATGCTGACGCATCTCAGCGGCGACAAGCCGGTGACGATTCTGACCGCAACGTCAGGCGATACCGGCGCGGCGGTGGCTCACGCGTTCTATGGCCTGGAAAATGTGCGGGTCGTCATTCTCTATCCGCGCGGTAAGATCAGTCCGTTGCAGGAAAAACTATTCTGTACGCTGGGCGGTAACATCGAAACCGTGGCGATAGACGGTGATTTCGACGCTTGCCAGGCGCTGGTGAAACAGGCATTTGATGACGAAGAGCTGAAAACGGCTCTGGGGCTGAATTCGGCTAACTCTATTAATATTAGCCGCCTGCTGGCGCAAATTTGCTACTACTTTGAAGCCGTGGCGCAATTACCTCAGGCGGCGCGTAATCAACTGGTGATCTCCGTACCCAGTGGCAATTTTGGCGATTTGACGGCAGGACTGCTGGCGAAGTCGTTAGGTCTACCGGTGAAACGTTTTATCGCCGCCACCAACGTCAACGACACGGTGCCGCGTTTCCTGCATGATGGGAAGTGGGCGCCGAAAGCGACGCAGGCGACCTTGTCGAATGCGATGGATGTCAGCCAGCCGAATAACTGGCCGCGCGTGGAGGAGCTATTCCGCCGTAAAATCTGGCGTCTGACTGAGCTGGGCTATGCGGCGGTAGATGATACTACGACACAGCAGACGATGCGCGAGCTGAAAGCGAAAGGTTATATTTCGGAGCCTCATGCGGCGGTAGCGTATCGGGCATTGCGCGACCAGTTAAACCCTGGCGAGTATGGCTTGTTTCTCGGAACGGCGCATCCGGCGAAGTTTAAAGAGAGCGTGGAGTCCATTCTGGGGGAAACGCTGGCGTTGCCTGAAGCGCTCGCCGAACGCGCCGATCTGCCGCTGCTTTCACATCATCTGCCTGCGGATTTTGCCGCCCTGCGTAAGCTGATGATGACCCGCCAATAACCGTTGTGCCCGGTGGCGCTGTCGCTTACCGGGCCTACGGGGCAATGTCGTTACTGCTCGTAGCGTTTAAAGACCAGCTCGTCTTGCGTGGAGGTTCCTTCATCAAAGAAATACCCTTCACTGCTAAATGCAGTAAGTTGTTCCGGCTTTGTTAAGCGGTTTTCAATAATAAAACGACTCATCAGTCCGCGCGCTTTTTTGGCGTAGAAGCTTACCACCTTAAACTTACCGTTTTTCTCATCAAGGAACACGGGCTTAATCAGTTCGGCGGTCAGTTTCTTCGGCTTCACCGATTTAAAATATTCCTCGGAGGCCAGATTCACCACCACCCGATCGCCCTGCGCCTCAAGCGCCTCGTTGAGCTTATCGGTAATGATATCTCCCCAGAATTGATAAAGATCTTTGCCGCGCGGATTTTCCAGGCGAATTCCCATTTCCAGACGATAGGGCTGCATTAAATCCAGCGGGCGCAATACGCCATACAAGCCAGAGAGCATTCGCAGATGCTGCTGAGCAAAATCAAAATCCGCGTCGCTGAACGTTTCCGCCTGTAGGCCGGTATAAACATCGCCTTTAAACGCCAGAATCGCCTGGCGCGCGTTATCCGGCGTAAAATGGGGCTGCCAGTCATGAAAACGCGTGGCGTTGAGATCCGCCAGTTTGTCGCTAATTCCCATCAGCCTGGCAATTTGCGGCGCCGAAAGCTGGCGGGCCTGGTGAATAAGCTGCTGGCTGTGATCCAACAGCTCCGGCTGGGTATAGCGGGTCGTGGCCAGCGGGCTTTGATAATCAAGCGTTTTTGCAGGTGAAATCAGAATCAGCATATCCAGTCCTTGCAGGGAATTTTCTGTGACTTTAGCAAAAAAACGCCACAGAGTTGACCAATGGTTGCGATTGTCGGCTTAATCGCGCGATGCCGCATCCCAGGTATCTGGCGCCAGTTGTGGTTCGATATCCGGGAAGCGCTGCGGATCGAACTGTGGTCTTACGCCCAGTTTCCGTTGTCGCAGATAATCGCTGGCGAGGGTATACACCACCGGCGAGAGCAGCAAAATCGCCGTCAGGTTGGTAATGGCCATACAGGCCATGATCACGTCGGCGAGCTGCCATATCAGCGGAAAACTGAGAAGCGTACCGGCGATGACCATGCCAATCGTCGCAAGACGTAACAGCCAGATGGCCTTTGCGTTATGTAACCGCAGAAAA
This sequence comes from Salmonella enterica subsp. diarizonae, assembly GCF_008692785.1. Classification (GTDB taxonomy): domain Bacteria; phylum Pseudomonadota; class Gammaproteobacteria; order Enterobacterales; family Enterobacteriaceae; genus Salmonella; species Salmonella diarizonae. The sequence goes on along the minus strand of NZ_VXJV01000004.1, from coordinate 261,428 downwards.
AACAGGTTGTTCTCGGCGTAAATGTAGTTGGTGACGATAGAACTGAAAGCGAACAGGATGACCATAAGCGCGACAAAACTGGCGCCCCATTCACCGGTCAAAGAAACCATTGCGTGCTGGATAAGCTGAATGCCTTCTGTTGACGCGTGGGACGCGTGATTCCCCGCCAGCAGGATAATCATCGCGCTGGCGGTACAAATGATAATGGTATCGCTGAATACGCCAATCATTTGCACAATCCCCTGCGCGACAGGGTGAGGTGGATACGACGCTGCCGCAGCGGCCGCATTAGGCGTTGACCCCATTCCCGCTTCATTAGAGAACATCCCACGTTGAAAACCGCTGGTAATAGCCTGAGTGAGCGTATATCCGGCTGCGCCTGCCGCGGCTTCCTGCCAGCCAAATGCGCTTTTGACTATCGAGGCGATAACGCCAGGCATTTGCTCAATATGCCAGAGGCAAATGAACACGCTGCTGGCGACCCACAATAACGCGATAATGGGAATCAGCCACTGCATCAGGCGGGCGACGCCTTTTATGCCGCGAATAATAATTAACAGTGAACAGAACGCCAGAGCAATGCCGGAGATAAGCGGCGGAATGTTGAAGGCGAAATGGAGCGCGCGTGAGACGGAATTCGCCTGCACGCTATTAAAAATCAACCCGTAGGCGATGAGCAGAAAGAGGGCGAAAACCACGCCCATCCAGCGCATTCCCAGCCCGCGCGCCATATACCACGCCGGGCCGCCGCGGAACTGGCCTGTCGGGTCGCGTTCTTTATAAAGCTGGGCAAGCGAACACTCGGCGAAGGAGGTCGCCATGCCGATGATGGCCGAGACCCACATCCAGAATACCGCGCCGGGTCCGCCTGCGGCGATAGCCAGCGCCACGCCGGCCAGATTACCGCTGCCAATCCGCGCTGCGAGACTGGTACACAGCGCCTGAAATGACGTCAGGCCGCCTGGCTGCGGGCTAAGGCTCCCTTTCAGGCTGCGGCTAAATTGACGAATATAACGAAACTGAATGAATCCGGTACGCCAGGTAAACCAACATCCTGCGCCGAACAGCAGGTAAATCATTACCGAGCCCCAGAGTATTTCGTTAATAAAACTGAAAAACTCAGGCATTAACGTCCCTCTTGTTGATGCCGGCACGCTTTCATGATCCTGTATAAGCGTGGCCCATGATGTGGATGACCTTGTCAGGCTAATATTAACGGCAGTTTACCATAAATACGGCGGTATCCTTTAATTGCGCATAAACCGTTGGCAGATACGCAATCAATCTACAAGGGCAGCCAGGTGCATGTAGGCGGTTGCGCTGTGAGTGCGTCGTGTTATCATCAGGGTAGACCGGTTACATCCCCTAACAAGCTGTTTAAAGAGAAACTCTATCATGACGGACAAATTGACCTCCCTTCGTCAGTTCACCACCGTAGTGGCCGACACCGGAGATATCGCGGCAATGAAGCTGTACCAGCCGCAGGATGCTACAACTAACCCTTCTCTCATTCTTAACGCAGCGCAAATCCCGGAATATCGTAAGCTGATTGACGATGCTGTCGCCTGGGCGAAGCAGCAGAGCAGCGACCGCGCACAGCAGGTTGTTGACGCGACCGATAAGCTGGCGGTGAATATTGGTCTGGAAATCCTGAAGCTGGTGCCGGGGCGTATTTCTACCGAAGTTGATGCGCGTCTATCTTATGACACCGACGCGTCTATCGCCAAAGCAAAACGTATCATTAAACTCTACAATGATGCGGGTATCAGCAACGATCGTATCCTGATCAAGCTGGCGTCCACCTGGCAAGGCATTCGCGCAGCCGAACAGCTGGAAAAAGAAGGTATCAACTGTAACCTGACGCTGTTGTTCTCCTTCGCACAGGCGCGCGCGTGCGCCGAAGCGGGCGTCTACCTGATCTCGCCGTTCGTAGGTCGTATTCTTGACTGGTATAAAGCCAATACTGACAAGAAAGACTATGCGCCAGCCGAAGATCCGGGCGTGGTTTCCGTAACGGAAATCTACGAGTACTACAAACAGCATGGTTATGAAACCGTGGTTATGGGCGCAAGCTTCCGTAACGTAGGCGAAATTCTGGAACTGGCGGGCTGCGACCGTCTGACTATCGCGCCGGCATTACTGAAAGAACTGGCGGAAAGCGAAGGGGCGATTGAGCGTAAGCTCTCTTTCTCCGGCGAAGTCAAAGCGCGTCCGGAACGCATTACCGAAGCCGAGTTCCTGTGGCAGCATAACCAGGACCCAATGGCAGTTGACAAACTGGCGGATGGTATCCGTAAGTTTGCAGTAGACCAGGAAAAACTGGAAAAAATGATCGGCGATCTGCTGTAATACTAACGGATTGCATGACAATATAGCCCGCTTTCCGGTTGAGAGCGGGCTTTTTTTTATTAATGCCGCAGTGACGGGATCTCTTCTACGCTAACGTCGGTCGTTTCGATGATATCGGCCATCGGTATGCCTTTTTTCAGCATTGCCCTGGCAATTTTACGTGAGGTTTTACGTTCGCCAGTTTGCATCCCTTGTTGTATCTCTTCCATACGACCTTTCTGCTTCAGTTGTTCTGCTAACGTCATCAGTTCGTCTCCATACTGAGGCGCGCGCTGCGCTATTTCATACAGCAATGTGTGGGCATCCTGTGCCTCTCCCGCCTGGAGCAGGTAGTTTACCGGCGCAATAACCTGCTGTCCGCTACACCCAATGTTTTACCTGTTCGAGGATTTAGTATTGCTGTCCATTCGCGTGTATGATTCTGCATAACGTGACAGTTTTAACGGAATAATTATGAATACCTTACGTATTGGCTTAGTTTCTATCTCCGACCGCGCTTCAAGCGGCGTTTACCAGGATAAAGGCATTCCCGCGCTTGAGGAGTGGCTCGCTTCCGCGCTGAGCACGCCTTTCGAGGTTCAACGGCGCTTAATTCCTGATGAACAGGAAATTATCGAGCAAACGTTGTGTGAACTGGTCGATGAAATGAGCTGTCATCTGGTGCTGACCACTGGCGGTACCGGTCCGGCGCGCCGCGACGTCACGCCGGACGCGACCCTTGCCATCGCCGACCGCGAAATGCCTGGTTTTGGCGAGCAGATGCGCCAGATCAGCCTGCGCTTTGTGCCGACCGCCATTCTTTCCCGTCAGGTGGGCGTTATCCGTAAACAGGCGTTAATTCTTAATCTGCCTGGACAGCCAAAATCGATCAAGGAAACGCTGGAAGGCGTAAAAGCGGACGATGGCAGCGTTATTGTGCCGGGCATTTTTGCGAGTGTGCCGTATTGCATACAGTTGCTTGACGGGCCGTATGTCGAAACGGCGTCGGAAGTAGTCGCCTCTTTCCGTCCGAAAAGCGCCAGACGTGAGAATATGTCAGCCTGACCGGGAGATACTGATGGCGGCGTCGACCAGCGTTTTTACGTTTCGTACAACGTAGGCTTGATAAGCGAGCGCCATCAAGCATTGCAGAGTAGGGGTATTCCTCCCTGTGCGGGAGGAATAAAAGAGATTTAGTGCGCCTCGCCGATTGGCAGAATAGTACGGCCAAATTGCTCGTTTAGCACTTCACCCATCGCCAGATAAATAGCGCTGGCGCCGCAAACCAGACCAACCCAGCCTGCGACATGGATAATCGCTTCATTACCGGTGATATTGCCAACCGCCAGCAGAGCGAACAGGACGGTCAGGCTCAGGAAAACAAATTGCAGCGCGCGGGCGGCTTTCAGCGTACCAAAGAACATAAACAGCGTGAACACGCCCCACAGACCTAAATAAGCGCCGAGTAGCTGGGCGTCAGGCGCATCCGTCAGGCCTATTTTCGGCATCAGCAGGATAGCGACCAGCGTCAGCCAGAACGAACCGTAAGAGGTAAAGGCCGTTAAACCAAAGGTATTGCCTTTTTTATACTCCAGCAGACCGGCAAAAATTTGCGCGATACCGCCGTAGAAAATCCCCATCGCCAGAATAATACCGTCCAGGGCGAAAAAACCGGCATTGTGCAGGTTAAGCAGAATGGTGGTCATGCCGAAGCCCATCAGGCCCAGCGGTGCCGGATTAGCCAACTTAGTGTTGCCCATAATTCCTCAAAATCATCATAATTGAATGGTGAAATAGTTTCCCGAAATAACGAGTTCCGTATTCGGGGCGCGGCATAATAATCAGGGGGGAGAGGGCTGTCTATGATCTAATAAGGGGAAAAGAAAATATTTTCCCCTGTGAGGGCATTCACGCCTGAATCGCCGCCATCATTCGTCGCAGGCAGGCAATTTGCAACACTGCCGGAATAGTAACGCGATACGCGCTGCCGCTCATCGCTTTGATGCCGTTTAACGCCGCGCCGACCGGGCCGCCGAGACCTGCGCCGCGCAACAATCCGTGACCCAGGATGCTCATTGCGGCATGGGTACGCAAAATGCGGGTAAGCTGGGTGGAAAGCAGGTGGGAGACCCCTTTTGCCAGACGGCGATCTTTCATGAGCAGCGGCAGCAGATCTTCCAGTTCAGAAACTTTGGCCTCTACGGCTTGCAGAAATTCCTGCTTATGCGCCGCGTCCATCTTCTGCCAGGTATGACGTAAAAAATGCTCCAGCAGTTGCTGTTCTATTTCAAACGTCGACATGCTTTTATCTGCTTTGAGTTTTAGCCGTTTTGCGACATCCAGCAGAATCGCGCGGTACTGTTTTCCGTGTCCGCGCAATTTGTTGGCGATACTGTCGCCGCCGTAATGCTGAAATTCGCCGGCAATGAGCCGCCAGTTACGGCGGTGTTGCTCCGGGTGACCTTCCATTGCTTTGAATAGCTCGTTATGGCTAAGGACGCTCGACAAGCGAGCTTTGCCCTTTTCGTTATGCGTCAGCAAACGGGCGAAATCGGCGAGCTGCTCTTCGCTACAGTGCTGAAGAAAGTCTAAATCCTCGTCGTGTAAATAGGTGACGTTCATTTTCAGTCTGGCTTTTGGAATAGAAATAACAGCGATTAATCGTCGCCGATGACTTTAAGTCTCGCCATATCGGAAGAATTTACCGTATGACCTGAGAAGGTAATCTTTGATACGCAGCGTTTGTTGTCGTTATCGCTATTAATATTGATCCAGCCTGTTGTCTGGCCCTCTTTGATTGAGGAAGGGACGTTCAGGCTTTGGCTGGCGCTACGCGCAGTTTTAAAATAGACGGATGCGCCGCTAAGTTCGATGTCGCCGTGATCCGCCGTGAATTGAATGCGCTTCACGATGCGGCAGACGGGAATTTTCAGCGCGAGATCGTTCGTTTCATTTCTGGGCATGGCAATAACGCCCAACACTTTATGGTCGTTTGCACGCGCGACGCTACTTAACGCCAGGCCGAGCAGCAGGCCGGCGGAAATCGTTAACACAAATCGCATGGAATTTCTCTTTGACGGGTTCAATAAGCAATTACCGTCTATCATACTCTGCTCGTGGCAACGATTCAGGTTTGTAATCTTTTCTTTTTATTACAATTTTTACGTGAATAATATTTTGGTGTTTAATTTATTTAGTGAATGTTTATCTGCCTGTTTTTCCGTCTTTCCCTCTCGTCAATAAAAAATTTTTTCATCTCCCCCTTGATGACGTGGGTTACGACCCCATCTTGTAGTCAACCGCAGTGGTGAGTCTGAAAAAAAACGATTCAGGGTAGTTGAAACCGTATGTTTCGCCCTTATTACAGATTCACAACCACATGATGACCGAATTTTTAGTGGAGACGTTTAGATGGGTAAAATTATTGGTATCGACCTGGGTACTACCAACTCTTGTGTAGCGATCATGGATGGAACGCAGGCACGCGTGCTGGAGAACGCCGAGGGCGATCGCACTACGCCTTCTATCATTGCTTATACCCAGGATGGTGAAACTCTGGTTGGTCAGCCGGCTAAACGTCAGGCAGTGACAAACCCGCAAAACACCCTGTTTGCGATTAAACGCCTGATTGGCCGCCGCTTCCAGGACGAAGAAGTTCAACGTGACGTTTCTATCATGCCGTACAAAATCATCGGCGCCGACAACGGCGACGCATGGCTTGATGTGAAAGGCCAGAAAATGGCGCCGCCGCAGATTTCTGCCGAAGTGCTGAAGAAAATGAAGAAAACGGCTGAAGATTATCTGGGCGAACCGGTAACTGAAGCGGTTATCACCGTACCGGCTTACTTTAACGATGCGCAGCGTCAGGCAACCAAAGATGCTGGTCGTATCGCGGGGCTGGAAGTAAAACGTATCATCAACGAACCGACTGCCGCAGCGCTGGCTTACGGTCTGGATAAAGAAGTTGGCAACCGTACTATCGCGGTATATGACCTCGGTGGCGGTACCTTCGATATCTCCATTATCGAAATCGACGAAGTAGACGGCGAAAAAACCTTTGAAGTTCTGGCGACCAACGGTGATACCCACCTGGGTGGCGAAGACTTCGATACCCGCCTGATCAACTACCTCGTTGACGAATTTAAGAAAGATCAGGGCATTGACCTGCGTAACGATCCGCTGGCAATGCAGCGCCTGAAAGAAGCCGCAGAAAAAGCCAAAATCGAGCTGTCTTCTGCGCAGCAGACCGACGTGAACCTGCCGTATATTACCGCAGATGCCACCGGTCCGAAGCATATGAACATCAAAGTGACCCGTGCGAAACTGGAAAGCCTGGTTGAAGATCTGGTGAACCGTTCTATCGAGCCGCTGAAAGTCGCACTGCAGGATGCTGGCCTGTCCGTGTCTGATATCAACGACGTGATCCTCGTCGGCGGTCAGACCCGTATGCCAATGGTGCAGAAAAAAGTGGCTGAGTTCTTTGGTAAAGAGCCGCGTAAAGACGTTAACCCGGACGAAGCTGTGGCTATCGGCGCAGCGGTACAGGGCGGCGTATTGACCGGTGATGTGAAAGACGTACTGCTGCTGGACGTTACCCCGCTGTCTCTGGGTATCGAAACGATGGGTGGCGTGATGACTCCGCTTATCACCAAAAACACCACCATCCCGACCAAGCACAGCCAGGTGTTCTCTACTGCGGAAGACAACCAGTCTGCAGTAACCATCCATGTGTTGCAGGGTGAGCGTAAACGTGCGTCTGATAACAAATCTCTGGGTCAGTTCAACCTGGATGGCATCAACCCGGCGCCGCGCGGTATGCCGCAGATCGAAGTCACCTTCGATATCGATGCTGACGGTATCCTGCACGTCTCCGCGAAAGATAAAAATAGCGGTAAAGAGCAGAAGATCACCATCAAGGCGTCTTCTGGTCTGAACGAAGAAGAAATTCAGAAAATGGTTCGCGATGCAGAAGCGAACGCTGAATCCGACCGTAAGTTCGAAGAACTGGTTCAGACCCGTAACCAGGGCGACCATCTGCTGCATAGCACCCGTAAGCAGGTTGAAGAAGCAGGCGATAAACTGCCTGCTGATGACAAAACCGCTATCGAGTCTGCGCTGAGCGCGCTGGAAACCGCCCTGAAAGGCGAAGATAAAGCCGCTATCGAAGCGAAAATGCAGGAACTGGCGCAGGTTTCCCAGAAACTGATGGAAATCGCGCAGCAGCAACATGCGCAGCAGCAGGCTGGCTCCGCTGATGCTTCTGCAAACAACGCGAAAGATGACGACGTTGTCGACGCTGAGTTTGAAGAAGTAAAAGATAAAAAATAATCGCCCTTTGAACGGGTAATTACTGGCACGGGCGAAGAGGTTTCCTCTCCGCCCGTGTATGCATGTTAAGGGCAGATAAAAAGAGATGGCGAAAAGAGATTACTACGAGATTTTAGGCGTTTCCAAAACAGCGGAAGAGCGTGAAATCAAAAAGGCGTACAAGCGCCTGGCCATGAAATATCATCCGGACCGCAATCAGGGTGATAAAGAGGCCGAAGCTAAATTTAAAGAGATTAAAGAAGCCTATGAAGTGCTGACCGATGCGCAAAAACGCGCAGCCTACGATCAGTATGGTCACGCCGCGTTTGAACAAGGCGGTATGGGCGGCGGCTTTAATGGCGGCGCTGATTTCAGTGATATCTTTGGTGACGTTTTTGGCGATATCTTTGGCGGCGGGCGCGGTCGCCAACGTGCGGCGCGTGGGGCTGATTTGCGTTATAACATGGATCTCACCCTGGAAGAAGCGGTGCGTGGCGTGACCAAAGAGATCCGTATTCCGACGCTGGAAGAGTGCGACGTTTGCCACGGCAGCGGCGCGAAAGCTGGCACGCAACCGCAAACCTGTCCGACCTGTCACGGTTCCGGTCAGGTGCAGATGCGCCAGGGATTCTTTGCTGTACAGCAGACCTGTCCGCACTGTCAGGGACGCGGTACGCTGATCAAAGATCCGTGCCATAAATGTCATGGTCATGGGCGTGTTGAAAAGAGTAAAACCCTGTCCGTTAAAATCCCCGCAGGCGTGGATACCGGTGACCGTATTCGTCTGGCAGGCGAGGGCGAAGCGGGCGAGCATGGCGCACCGGCAGGCGACTTGTACGTTCAGGTCCAGGTGAAACAACACCCTATTTTCGAGCGTGAAGGCAATAATCTTTATTGCGAAGTGCCGATCAACTTTGCGATGGCGGCGCTGGGCGGTGAAATCGAAGTGCCGACGTTAGATGGTCGCGTGAAGCTGAAAGTACCGAGCGAAACGCAAACGGGCAAGCTGTTCCGTATGCGCGGAAAAGGCGTGAAGTCCGTACGCGGCGGCGCGCAGGGCGATTTGCTGTGCCGTGTGGTGGTTGAAACGCCGGTCGGTCTGAGCGAAAAACAGAAGCAATTGCTAAAAGATCTTCAGGAAAGTTTTGGCGGCCCGACGGGGGAGAAAAACAGCCCGCGTTCAAAAAGCTTCTTTGACGGCGTGAAAAAATTCTTTGATGATTTGACCCGCTAACCGTTTTTCCGTTGTATTTTTCTTCAGCCCGGGTGTTTATCCGGGCTTTTTTCTGCCTGTACGCGCCCAGGCCTCTGCTAAACGCATCATATTCTCTCATTTGTTGATATTGTGTTTTTACTGATAAACAAATTGATGTTAATCAGCAGGTTTGCATACGCTCATTTTAAAAAAAACGTGATGTGATGACATTACGATTGCTTTTTTAGATGCTGTGAATTGATTTATCTTGAGTATTATCTATATTGCTTTTTTTAGTTTCCGGAGGCAGACAGCGAATGGGATCGAAAGGTGCCAACAAGAACTTTGATTATAATTTAATCAAAATTCTTGACGCTGTTATTTTGTCAGGAAATGCGGCTATGGCGGCTAAGAAGTTAGGCATTACGCCGGCTGCCGTTTCGCTGGCGTTAAAGCGCTTGCAGAGTTATTACCCGGAAGAGCTGTTTAGCAGAGGGAAAGGCGGACTCATCCCCACGGCTAAGGCTGTCGACATTCACCAAAATTTCAGTCAGGTGATGAAACTGGTGGACGACACCTTTCTCAGTAAGAGCAAAAAAGATGAAGCATTTCAGATAACGCTGTTAGGCAGTGATATTGTTGAAAGCTATTACCTTTCTCAGCTCTATAACAGTGACATTTTTGACCGTATTCTGATAAATCATTTCTCCGTCAGAAATATGAGCCGGGAGCGTATCAGCGAGCTTCTGTTTACTGCGCAAGGCGATCTGCTGATTGGCGCTGAACCTTTGCTGGAATCCGGTATTGAGAATCAAGTCATTGATAGTTTTAAATCGTTTGTTTGTATCTGTAGCAGTAAACATATGCTAAGTACTCTGTCACAACTGTCGCTACATCATTTTTATTCTTCGCGTCATGCATTGTATCAGCCAGGAATGGGGGCTTCGATGATATATCATGATAGCGAATTATTTAAGGATGAGCTTTATTATACCGGCAGGCGTATTGTCGGCTATCGCAGTGATTCACTTAACGGTTTGATGAGCATGATCGAACGAACATCATTGATTGCGTTGATGCCTTTAAAATTAGCGCTTTTCTATAAAAATTATCGTAAATATGACATTAAATTTATTCAGCCTCCGCCCGAGTTGGCTTTTAAGTCAATTCAGGTCTACGCATCCTGGAATAAAAATAGTAGAAATATATCGACGATTAATGAGATGGTAAGCATGTTACAAACGCTTTCCTCCTTTCGTCGCTAATACATCTCATTTTTAGTCTTTGAGTGAATATGCTTTTAAATGATGTGCTTTGATTTTTACGCTCCTGACAGGGCGCTTACACTCCTCGTGTTAATTATTCATTTATAATGATTCAGGAGTGTTAAAATGTCTATTCCCAACCATGTATCGACAACGGAAGTTGTGCTATTGGAGCTGGAGATCTTACTCACTATTATTGCGATTGGCGCGTGGGGGGGCTTTGTCAGCTATCTTTTACGCAAAGATAAGAAAGAATATAATAGTTCTCATGAAAGTATTAAATATTGTTTAACGCAGATCGTTATTTCCTGTTTTACCAGTTTCTTGCTAAGCGCGATTGCGATTGAAAAAGAGTGTAGTTTCAACATGGTTCTGCTGGCGGCAGGCTTAGGTGGTGTTTTCGCTGGTCCCATTTTAAAAATACTTGGGCAGAGAATTAAAAAAATTATCGAAGGGAATACTTCAGATTAATTATTCTTCGCAATATCAGGCTCATCCGTGAGCCTTTTATACGCCTTTTTTCAGCCTGATTCAGGTTACTCTATTCTTAATCCAGCCATAAATAAATTGTTCGTTGTTGTGGTTTTTTTCAGCAACATTTAAGTAGTACGCACCCTGGCTGCAATTGAGGGCCTTCACCAAAACGGCTTCCCCTTCCTGGCCTCGCCGGACCAGATAATGTTCAAGAGCGGCAAGCGTCCGCGGGCCAATATTGCCATCCACATGAATATCCGGGTAGCGTTTACCTTCGTGATTAAAGACGTTCAACCAGCGTTGTAGCCACGCACTGGGATGGTAAGCGCCTATGTTGACTGCCGCATCGCACAGCTCGAATGAGACTGGCCACGATAACGTCGAGATGACATCAAAGCCTGGTTTTATCCAGTAATCCTCTTCGAGAATCGCGTAGGCTTCGGTGCGGGTCAGATCCCGCATATCACCAGCATAACCATGCGCTCGCGCCGTTGCTTCGGTAATGCCCCAATGGGTAGCGCCACCTTTATCTTTAGGATTAAATACGTAGCCGCCTTCAAGCGCTATAATTCCATCTATAATTGGATTCATCTTCCCTTTCCTTCGCTTAGTGAATATGCAGATACATGAGTGAACCTAACGTTACTGAGAATACAGTCGTCAGAGCGGCGATGGTTTGCCGTACAATCTGTTTATTTCTTCCCTTTGTTTTGCTGTCCGTCGCGGTAATGGATATATCGCTATTAACCTTGAGACCTTGTCTTGGAATGGTAATAAAAAGATCGTTAATGCCAAGCGCTTTAAGGTCGCGTCTGATTAAATAGAGTATCTGCGTTAGATTTGCATCATTAACATAGTGGCTTCGACTTCCCCATAACGCGTTGGTTATTTTTTGTCGCTCGATAATCTCCAGGTGAGCATTCTCGATGATGAAACTGAGACATTTAGCTCTCATCGCAGTCATTTTAATAACGTGTGAATTTGAGAACGTTCTCAGCTCATATTTACCTTCATTGTAAATACAATTGCTATTAATGATATAACTTTTCATAACGTCTTCCTTTAGAGATATACATCCTGGTTGTCTGTGCTGACTATATTGTATGAGAAGTATCTTAATCCAATAAATATCACTGGTTTTATTGTATTGTCATTGTCTATAGCGAGTGAAGTCACATTATTTCATTGTAATTAAATGATATTTAATTACATGATAAATGATATTTACTATGTTCTCACCAGAACGGAGTAAGCGTGCGATGAGAGGTGTTGTTTTCTCTTCGGCAGGCGGTGCTGTTAACCTCATTTTTATGATTTTTATATCATCTAAAAACATGATGTTTTGTGATTAGCCATTTTTTGTGTCTGTAACAATTATGGACCCCGCAGAACGAGCTGCGACAATTTTTAAACGTAAAAGGAAATTTGAAAATGGCTACAAGCAAACTGATTCAAGGTGATACCCTTACTGAAACCAGTAATGCAGCAGATGGTTTTAATCCTGCCACGGATGACAGCAAATTAAGCTATACCTCTGCTCGTGTCGCTAAGCCGGTTTATAACAAGTACAAAGAGTCCACCACCAAACCAAAAGTTTTCGGTTATTACACTGACTGGTCGCAGTATGACAGCCGTCTGCAGGGTGACGATATCCCTAAAAATCGTGGACGTGGTTATGATCTGACCAACGTTTCACCGACAGCGTATGACAAACTGATTTTCGGTTTTGTCGGCATCACCGGTTTTAAAAAGGTTGATAAAGAAGACCGCGACGTCATCGCTGAAGCGGCGGCGGCATGTGGCAAAGTTAAGTATGAGCCAACTTTCCTCGACCCGTGGGGCGACTTCCAGTCTTATGTCAACTTAGGTTTCGATGTGAGCGGTTGGGACGTTGATCCGATGACCGTTACCCAGGCCAATGCAAAAGGTCTGCTGGGCGCGCTGCGTGATATGCAGGCAAAAGCAAAAGCAGCGGGCCACACGCTGGCGCTGTCGATGAGTATCGGCGGCTGGAGCATGAGTAACGGTTTCCACGAAACCGCCGCTTCTGACTCTTCTCGTAAAATCTTTGCGAAAGGCGTGGTGAAACTGTTCAAACAGTTCCCGATGTTTAGCGAAGTGGATATCGACTGGGAATACCCGAACAATGAAGGGGCGGGCAACCCGTTTGGTGCGGAAGATGGCGCTAACTACGCGCTGCTGATTGCGGAAGTACGTAAGCAACTGGATTCCGCTGGTTTGAGCAATGTGAAGATCTCTATTGCCGCTTCTGCCGTCACCAATATTTTTGACTATGCGAAAGTAAAAGATCTGATGGCTGCCGGCCTGTACGGCATCAACCTGATGACTTATGACTTCTTCGGTACTCCGTGGGCGGAAACGCTGGGCCATCACACCAACCGCAAAGCGCTGGAAGAAGGCGGCTGGTCTGTCGAAACCATCGTTGATCACCTGCTGGCGGAAGGTTTCTCCGCTGAGCGTATCAATATCGGTTATGCGGGCTATACCCGTAATGCCCGCAACGTGGAAATGGAATTACTCTCTCCGCTGAAAGGTACATATAACCCAGGCAAATTATTGTCCAACGGTGAATATGAAACCACTACCGGTTCCTTCGAATCCGGCACCAGTGAATGGTATGACGTCATTTATAACTACCTGGATCTGGAAAACCAGAAAGGTCGTAACGGTTTCAACGTTTACACCGACCAGGTTGCTGACGCTGATTACCTGTATAACCCGGAATCCAAACTGTTTTTATCCCTGGATACGCCGCGTACTGTTAAAGCGAAAGGCGAATATGCAGCGAAACTGGGCCTGGGCGGCGTATTTACCTGGACTATAGATCAGGACAACGGCGTGCTGGTTAACGCCGTGCGTGAAGGTCTGGGTTATGAAATCGAATCTGAAGTTATCGATATGGAACCGTTCTACTTCGAAGGTATCAATGTAGAAAATGATGAAGAGCCGAGCGACAGCGACGACGCGCAGAAGGTCAACCACGCGCCGAAAGCGGTGATTGAACTGATGGTCGTAGGCGGATCTACGGTACAACTGTCTGGCGCAGGTTCTTCTGATGAAGATAACGATGAGCTGTCCTTTAGCTGGGGCGTGCCTTCTCAAATCACGGTGGCAGACAAAACCGCAGAAATCATTGAGGTTGTGGTACCGGAAGTTAGTGAAAAAACGGTCTTCCAGTTCACCCTGTTTGTACGCGACTGCTACAACGAACCATCCTCTCAACAGCGCTTTGTTCTGACGGCTGTACCTGCGCTGTCTCAGGTACAACCGGAGCCGGAGGAAGACGATGAAGAAGAAATTATCGTTCCTGTGCCTGACGAGGAAGAAGATACCACGCCGGCTGAGGATGATACGCCAGCAGATGACAAAACGTCGCCTTACGCGCAGTGGGAGGCCTCTACCGTTTATGGCGCAAGCTGGGGTACTTTCGAAATCGTTAGCTGGAAAGGCCATAACTATCAGGTGAAATGGTGGACTATGGGCGATCAGCCTGACCTGAACTGCAGTGCCGGCGGTGCGTGGACCGATCTTGGCGCTTACTAATACACGGTATTAAACGCGATGTATTGGGCTTCATGATTTAAGCCCCGATTTACCGGGGCTTTTCTCCACCAGGGACAGCGGAAGAGTAGACCATGACCATTTCCATCCATGCCAGCGCATTTGACGTCAACAGCTGGTATCAAAAAATCACCTTAACCTTCATCAATGAGAGTGGTAATCCGGTCGATATGAACCATGCCGCGATATTATTCACGGCTTCCGGACACATCGATCCATGGGGAAATAGCGGTGGTACGCTCAAAGGGAACCTGCCGCTTACGCTGAATGATACTTCGTATGGCACGCTGGAAACTAACAACATCATCATTAATAACAGCGATGTATTACTTCTTCAGCCGGGCGAATACGGGACACTCTCTTTCAGCCTCGCGGCGACGCAGGTGCCGGTAAAAATGTCCGCCATTACGTTGACGCTGGCATCATCTTCATCCGAAGACGCAGAGTCTGAAACGATATCCGATGAGGACACGCCAGCGATACCCGTCGCAGATGAACAACCAGCCGAAACCGATATGCCGGAAAAGGATAACGACCTTCAGGAACACGGTCTTATGCTTAGCGTCAGTGAGTTGAATACGGCGAGTTGGTATCAACGCGTCACCTTTACGCTAATCAACCTCTACGCCCAGGCGGTAGATCTTAATCAGCTTCAACTGAATTTTACGACCAGCGCGCACCCCGATCCCTACAGTCCGTTTCAGGGAACGATGCTGGGGAGTCAGGCCGTAACGCTGGTCAGCGATGGGGGATGGCCCATCGAAAAGAATACCATCACCATTAATCATGACGGCGCGCTGATGCTGGCGGCGGGGGATATCGCCGAATTACAGTGCTATCTGGCCGCCACGCAGACGCCGGTTTCCATCAGCGATCTGAGCGCGACGCTGGCCCATGACCCTGCCCGTCAGGGAAAAATTTGCGTTCACTTTCCTGCCATGACGCAGACCGTGGCGCTCAAACCGGCAATTGAGCTGCTCTTTCCTGCCGGCGAAACCCGGCGCTTTGTCGGTGAGTGGGGAGAGGTTCTGACAATAGGCGATCTTAGCGCAGGAACGTATCGGCTTACCGTACCGGTACTGGCGAATGATGAGATGCAAATCGCGCCTGTCGAGTCCTCTTTTACCGTTACGCTGCAATCCGGCGGCGACGCCGCGCAGATCCAGGTATCCTGTCTACCGATTGTCCGTTATGCCAGCGCGCGTCTGATGATTGACGACCCTGCGCTTGGTCATGCGAAATTGACCGTTGAGATCGCCGACGCTACGCAAGCGGATGAGCATACCGTCACGCTTATCGCCAACCAACCGCAGTTAATTACCCGGCTACTGGCGGGGCATCATTATACGGTCAATCTACAGCCTGCGATGATTAATAACCGCTTCATATCGGCACCCGTACAGCTTACGGGGTTTATCCCTGCCGCGGCGCAGGTTGCCGAGGTTGCTGTCGCTTACCAACAGTCCGCGATCGACACGGCGAGTTTCGTGACGGTGGATGCCACTATTCTGGGCCTGCCCGACGGCGTCGCGCCGCAGCGTTATCTGTTCAGCAGCGGTAAATATCAATACTCATTAATACTGAAAAGCGGCAGCGATCGGCAGACGTTAGCATTACGCTTTGTGCCCGGGCTGTATGATGTTCAGACTGACGATATTTTCATCGATAGCGTGCTGTGGCGTTGTGAACAGGCCGGGCCGCTACGCTTGTTGCAAAAGGTCAACCATGTGGCGCTGGAGTTTCTGCCCAGCGTGAGGCTACAGGTAAAAGGTTGGCCTGATTACCTTGCTCATGGCGGCGTGACGGTTAACGCGCCAGAGACGGTTTCTCTTTATCGCGATGTACCGTTTAGCGCGTTGTTTAAATACGATGGTTTTGACGGTGGCGGCGATCCGGTTCCGGCGGCGGAGGTTGACGTGAACGGAGATGGTTTTCTGGATTACGCGACGTTACCCATCCATAAAACCGTTGCGCTGGTGCGTCAGATAGAAAAAGAGGCCGGGCGTAGCATCATGCCGGTGATGGTCATTTATACCGCGAATGCCAGCGGTGGTAGCGCCCTGGCGGATTTACAGGATGCGCAAAAGCTACGTAACCATTTTGGTAACTTTATTACCCAGTGTCTGGCGGCGCAGTCATACAAAGATGAGACGCATCCAGTTCCGGCCACCTTTGTGCTTAACCCGGATTTTTTGGGGGCGCTACAGCAAGGACCGTATGGCTACACCGTAGTACGGCAAAAAAACAGTGTGCCGGTGAATGCCCAACTGGCGGCGGCGATACAAGCATTACCGGCTATTACTGGCTTTATCGCGCCTTCGTTGCCGACGTTTAGCGATGATCTCTACGGCTATATTCAGGCGGTGAACTATCTTGTTCGTCAGTTTGCCCCGGATGTGGCTTTTGGCTGGCAGACGAATGTCTGGGCGACAGGAACGGCGGACTGGGTGCTGCGCGATACCGCTGATCCGGTAGCTGAAGGGCAGGCGATCGCCGGATTTATTCATGTACTGGGAGTTTATAGCGGAGAATATGCGCCGGACTTTATTGCGTTTGATAAATTTGAGCGTGATTGTTTCAGTCCTGATGCGCTTGCCCACTACGGCTGGAATGCGACGTGCTGGCTTAATTACCTGGAGATGGTAAAACAGGTGACGAAAGCGCTGCTGATGCCCGCCATGTTGTGGCAAATTCCTGGCGGCCATATGCCTACAGTAGAAGAAGGCGTGAGTAAAATCACCGCAGCGCACTTTGCATCTGGCGGAACATTTTTTATGGGGGACGCCCGCATTGGCAGCGATCCTGACACTCTCTCTTTGCAGCTACTCAATACGGCATTAAATAGCGCGACTTACGGCGTCCCGACCGTCGGCGACTTTTTACGTAAAGATAAAGGGTATGACTGGAGCCAGGTGCAGGCGCTGAACCTACCGGACTTTAACGTCTTCTCGATCTTATGGGGCGGCGGTTCCACTATCAGTATTACAACAATCCATTCTAACGGTGAAGACGGCGGCTGGCTGGCGGATAAAATGGTAGAGTATTATGCTGATCCACGATATTTTAGATAATATCACTGCTTATTTGCGTTAATCTGGACTATAGATTTGAGGTTCGAAGGCGCGCTCTTTCGAGTCTCTTTGCCTGCGCCATCTGCCTCTCATTCTTTTTACGCAATTTGCCATTACTTTTCTGTAATCATTTTGTGTTAAGGATCATCTTAATCATAAAAATATTGCGTATTAGTGCTTTCTGAATACAGAAATACTGCATAGCGATGTTATTTATTATTAATTTAAGCGCTTTTTGAGAGGTTATACTGTGGCGCTACATTGAGTAGACAACCGTTAATGAAAAAATGATGAACGATGCTTTTGCTAAAGATAATAATGAGAATTTATTACACTCTTTTCTTTTTTCTCAGCAGGCTAAACCTCACGCGGCGATTGATGCCTTATTTTCGGCATTATTGCCGTTTGGTCAACCGTTTATGCTGGGTATTGGCGACGAGTTTTATTTACAGGCAAACGATGAGAACTACATTGTATTACTGGAATCAGGGATCGTTTCTTTCTGCCGTAATGATAACCGACTCCATATATCTTCAGCGTTTGCGCCATCGGTCGTGGGGATGGTTGACAGCTATGGCGCTACCTATAACGTCCCGGCGCGACCAGAGCACTTTTTGCTCGCAGAAACGGCCTGTACCGGTAGATTTGTTCGCTTACCTGATTTTATAAAAATTGCCGATGAATGTGATTTGTGGCAAGACGTGGCCCGCTGTCTGGCTTACCGCCTGATGGTGATGAGCGCGCGCGACCGTGAATTAGTTGGCGTTGATTCTTATCTGAAAGTCCGGACGCTGCTGATTGAGATTTGGGCTTATCCCCAGGCCTACCGGGAAAACATTATTGTGTTGAATTTTATTCAGCGGCGCACCGGGATATCGCGTAGTCGGGCCATGAAAATTCTGTCTGAACTGAAAAAAGGCGGGTATATCCATATCGATAATGGTCGGTTAACGGCGCTCGGAAAACTACCAGTAGCATATTGATGAACTATACGCAACGATATATTTACATATCGCGGCTGAATTTTTATTTTATTGTTAATGCGGCGTTTTATTTTAAATTGCTGTGAAAATTATTTTCAAAAAGTCAATGTGGTCAAAGGCCGTGGGTAAAACGGCTGGTGTAAATTTTTATAAAACAATAAGTTAGTTCTGGTCCTTTAAAACCAAACGTCGATGATTGCAACTTGTCTGTGGCTTGCTAATAATTAATAACATCGTTATTCCATTATAACGTAAAGATTAACTCACAACGTTGAGTTGCTGTCTTATTGCTGTCTGACATTTATATCAGAACAAGAAGACGCTTTTTTTCGCATAAGAAAAGGCGTGATATTGCTGTGAAGCAATATCAGTAGCCGCTTTGTTAAAAATCTGATTACCCTCATTTTATATTTAAAAGGAGTTTGAATGAAAAAGTCTGTATTAGCATTAATGGTCTCTGCGATTGCCTTTGGCGGAATGCTCTCCACCGCACAAGCGGCTACTACAACCGTCACTGGCGGTACGGTGAATTTTGTCGGGCAGGTGGTTGACGCCGCCTGTTCTGTTTCCGCTGACTCTGTCGATCAGACCGTGACATTAGGCCAGGTCCGCGCCAGTAAATTAACCGATGCCGGTATGGTGGCGAATCAAAAAGAAGACTTCACCATTAAGCTGGAAGACTGCGATACTCAGACCAGCCAGAATGCGGCGGTTATTTTTAATGGTCAGCAGGACGCAAACCAGCCGGGGTCGCTGGCGAATACCGCCGGTGCAGGTTCGGCGACGAATGTGGCATTACAACTTTATGGACCTGATGGCCAGGCGCTGAATATCGGTGAAACGTCCAGCACCGTTACCCTGAACAATGGCGAAAACGTTGTTCCGCTTAGCGTGGACTATATCGCTACCGGTGCCGCGACTGCTGGTAATGTCAACGCGACTGCAACATTTAGCATGGTTTATTCCTGATTCCTCATCGGGATTTTTTCTCGTCTGTTGGCGACGAAAGAGGGGCGTTACGCGCGTTACGGCGCGTAACAAACCGACGGTATCAGGATATTACGTAGATGAAAAAAACAGTACCAATTTTTCTTCGATTATTGCTACTGCTGTCGGCGGCCGGCCTGTCGTTTGCCGCGCAGGCGGGAGGCATTGCGCTGGGCGCGACAAGGGTGATTTATCCGCAGGGAAGTAAACAAACCTCCTTGCCGGTTATTAATTCCTCTGACAGCAATGTTTTTTTAATTCAGTCATGGGTTGCGAATGCCGATGGTTCACGCTCGACGGATTTTATCGTTACGCCGCCTCTATTTGTGATCCAACCTAAAAAAGAAAATATATTACGCATTATGTATGTCGGACCGTCATTACCGACCGATCGCGAGAGCGTATTTTATTTAAACAGTAAAGCAATACCCTCTGTCGATAAAAATAAATTGGCCGGCAACTCCCTGCAAATTGCGACGCAAAGTGTGATTAAGCTATTTATTCGCCCGAAAAATCTGGTGGAGGTATCAACCGATGCCCCGGCGACGCTTCGCTGCCGTAACGCGCACGACCAGTTAACGATTGTTAATCCTTCGCCGTACTACGTTTCGCTGGTTGAACTGTACAGCGCGGGGAAAAAACTGCCGAATACCATGGTGCCGCCAAAAGGCTCGATCACCCTCCCGGCAACGCCCGGTCAGGTATCTCTGCGCACGGTAAACGATTTTGGCGCAACGACACCAGCCCACGTTTGTTCAGCCTCATGATGTTATGCGCGATAAGCTTTTCATGACGCGATACTACTCCGGCGTAGTTAAACCCGTATTAACCCGACTGGCGCTGGCTATCGCATTGGCGCCGGTGCCGGGGTGGGCGGAAAACTATTTTAACCCGGCATTTCTGTCTGACGACCCGTCTGCGGTGGCAGACTTATCAACCTTTTCCCGTAATGCCCAGGCGGCGGGAGTGTACCGCGTTGACATTTATCTGAATAATACCTTTATCGCAACCAAAGATATTGCCTTCCAGGCGGTGAAAACGGCGGGAAAAAGCGCGCCAACCGATGACAGCGGATTACGCGTCTGCCTGACGCCTGAAATGCTTAAAAATATGGGTGTAAATACCGGAGCGTTTCCGCAGTTGGCGAAGGCGGCGGCGGGAAGTTGCCCGGATCTTGCCAGCGCGATACCGGTCGCCCGAACCCGCTTTGATTTTGCGCAGCAACGTCTCGACATTAGCATTCCGCAGGCGGCGATGATTGCCAGCGCCAGAGGATATATCCCACCGCAATACTGGGATGAAGGTATTAACGCGCTGCTAATGAATTACACGTTTACCGGCGCGAATAGTCGGGATCGGAGCGCAGACGGCAGTGCGGAGAATAGCTATTTTCTTGGATTAAATAGCGGCCTTAATTTAGGGGCCTGGCGGTTACGCGACTATTCCACATGGAACGCGAATAGCGGCGATCAGAATAGCGACAGCAACTGGCAGCATATCAGTACTTATCTGGAACGTGATATGGGCTTTTTGCAGGGAGAACTGACGGCGGGCGACAGTTATACCCCCTCCGCATTGTTCGACAGCCTTCCTTTTCGAGGGCTACAACTGGCGTCTGACGACAATATGTTGCCAGACAGCATGAAGGGCTTCGCGCCGACCATTCACGGCATTGCCAGAAGCAACGCGCAAGTGACCATTCGGCAAAACGGCTACATCATCAATCAGCGTTATGTGCCGCCCGGGGCATTTACTATCAATGATCTCTATCCCACCGCCGCCAGCGGCGATTTGACCGTTGAAGTCAAAGAATCCGACGGCTCTATTAATCGCTATAACGTACCCTATTCCGCCGTGCCAATTCTGCAGCGAGAAGGGCGGTTGAAGTACGCGGCAACGGTGGCGGAATATCGCGGCGATAGCAGCCAAAAAGAGAAGGTGAAATTCAGTCAGGCGACGCTGATATGGGGTTTAGCGCATGGCTTTACGCTGTATGGCGGAACGCAACTTTCCAGTAAATATCATGCGCTGGCGATCGGTAGCGGTGCGAATCTGGGCGATTGGGGCGCGGTGTCGCTGGATGTCACCCAGGCCGCCAGTACGCTGGCGGATAACAGCACCCACCAGGGACAATCGCTGCGGTTCCTGTATGCCAAATCGCTTGCGCAGACAGGAACTCATTTACAGCTCATGGGTTATCGCTATTCAACATCGGGCTTTTATACGCTGGATGATACGGCGTGGAAACAGATGAGCGGCTATGACGATGACGATCGGACTGACAACGATAAAAGCAGGCCGGAATGGGCGGATTATTACAATCTGTATTATACCCGGAGGGGGAAAGTACAACTCGATATCAATCAGCAGTTAGGCGGGTTGGGATCGCTTTTTATTACCGGCAGTCAGCAAAGTTACTGGCACACCGATGAAAAGGATTCTCTGTTGCAGGTGGGATACAGCGATACGCTGGCGGGTATTGCATGGAGCATTTCTTACAACAATAACAAATCCTCAGGCGATGCAAAGCGCGATCAAATTTTTGCGCTGAATATCTCAGTGCCGCTAAGTCAATGGCTGCAACACGATGATGAGGTTACACGCCATCACAACGTTTACGCCACCTTTAGCACCAGTACGGATAAACAGCATAACGTTACGCAGAATGCGGGCCTTAACGGCACGCTGCTGGACGAAAATAACCTTAGTTACAACATACAGCAAAGTTATCAGAATCACGGTATTGGCGAAAGCGGCGCCGCCAGCCTGGAATACGATGGGGCGAAAGGTAATGCCAACATTGGCTATAACGTCAGCGATAACGGCGATTATCAGCAGGTGAATTATGGTCTGAGCGGCGGTCTGGTGGCGCACGCGCATGGACTCACGTTAAGCCAGCCGCTGGGCAATACCAATATTTTGATTGCCGCGCCGGGCGCAGCTAATGTCGGCGTTGTCGACCAGCCGGGTATTCATACGGATGCGCGCGGCTATGCGGTGGTGCCGTATGCGACGACGTATCGGCAAAACCGTATGGCGCTGGACATCAACGCGATGGCCGATGATGTTGATATTGATGACGCGGTGACTCGCGTTGTGCCGACCGAAGGCGCGCTGGTTCTGGCCCGCTTTAAAGCGCGGGTCGGCGCGCGAGCCTTATTGACGCTGAATCATAACGGTAAACCTGTGCCCTTTGGCGCGACGGTGACGGTGAATGATCGCCATGCGGAGGCAATTGTTGACGAGGCCGGGGAGCTCTATCTTTCCGGGTTGTCAGCACAAGGCGTTCTGCACGTTCGCTGGGGGGACCTGCCGGATCAACAATGTGTCGCGCACTATCATCTCTCTTCCTCCCGTCAGATTCTGAGTCGACAACATGCGGAGTGTCATTAAATGAAAATACCTCTTTTATTTGCTCTGCTGACAGGAAGTGTCGTATCGCAGTATGCATTTGCGGACGTGTGTAAAAACGTTAACGGCGTGCCTTCCAGTGTTAATTACGATTTAACGACCACGTTGACGGCAGAACAAAACCAGGCAGGAAAGACGGTCCAACTGGAAAAAAGCCAGAAAGTCAATGTACAAGCGGTGTGTCCCGCCAGCGCGGCGACCTATAGCCAGACCTATCGCTCCTATGTGTCGCAATATCCGGTCGTAGAAACGAGCGGTAACTGGAAATATGTAAAGCTGGACCCGGACTACCTTGAAGGCGGAATGCGGATTGTGGATTCTGCGGCGGGCGATATCTATCCGCCAGTGAACAATATCCCTATGGGGCATGATGAAAAGGTTAAAGCTGGCCAACCGTTTTACGTTCGTAACTCAAATCTGGAGTTTCAACTCAAAATTATTAAACCGTTCATCGGCACGGTGAATATCAGCCCTAAGACTATGTTCAACGTTTATGTTACGACCGCCGTCGGCGATCCGCTGACAGACGTGGTGTACAGCATTCTTTATAGCGGAACGGTGACCGTACCGCAAAGCTGCGAAATCAACGCCGGACAAACGATTCTGGTGAATTTCGGCGCGTTATACAGCGGCAATTTTAGCCACGCAGGCCAAAAACCCGTGGGGGTAAGCGCGAAAAAATTCAGTGTACCGGTAAAGTGCAGCGGTCTGGATTCGCCGGTCAATTTAACGATGCGTCTTATCGCTACGCCGGATAGCCATTTTCCCCAGGCTATTGCTTCGGATAATGCGGATGTCGGCGTAGTGGTCGAAACCGATGAAGGAAACGCGCTTATCCCTAATGATGTGCAGAGCGTCGCGCCTTTTATCACCGATAGCGCCGGACGCGCTAACATCACGTTGCAGGCCTACCCGATGAGTACGACAGGAGAAACGCCCGCGGAAGGGGCGTTTACCGCGTTGGCCAGCCTGCGAGTGGACTTTGACTAAATGAACAGATCACACTGTGCTTTTTTTGCTATGGGGCTGATGCTGTGCCCCGAAATCAACGCCAGCGCTGACGACCTTGCTTATAACCTCGAATTTACCGGCACTATTGTGGCGCAAACCTGCGACATGGATATTTCCAGCCTCAGTCAAAGTATTGATTTAGGACGGTTTGCGGTCGGCGATTTTCCCTCGATGGGAACTACGACAAAATTTAAGCCCTTTAATATCAACCTCAAAAATTGTTCCCGAGGAATTGCCGGGGCGAAGATCTGGTTTACCGGCGAACCCGATCCAGACAATCCCGCGCTATTAGCGATCACCGATACCGGAATGGGAAGCATGCTGGCAAGCGGTATAGGGGTGGAAATTCTGAATGAGGATCAGGATACCGTCAGTATCAATAATACCGACTCGGTGGTCTATCCGTTGAAAGCCGGACGCAATACGCTGTCTTTTTATATTCGCTATAAATCGACCCGGCCAATGGTCACGTCCGGGAACGCGACGGCGGTCATGTATTTCGATATGCAGTATGAATGAGGAGTCATCGTAATTATGCGTAGCGATATCCTGTGCGGCATCGGGATGCTGCTGGCGGTATCCGGCGTCCTGGCGCACGATGGACGGGTCTATGTCTCCGGAACCATCACGGACAATACCTGTTCCCTCTCTCCAGGCTCGGAAAATATTAACGTAGCGATGGGCGCGGTTTCTCAACGCCAATTTTATCGCGCGGGTGACGGTTCCGCCTGGCAACCTTTTGCTATCGATTTACAGAACTGCGGCAGCACTGCCAGTGGCGTAACGGTCAGTTTTAGCGGTACGGCGGACAGTCGTAATACGGATTTATTGGCGCTTACAGCGGGGAAAAGCGACGCTTCAGGCATTGGGATCGCGCTTTATGACCAGAATAAAACCTTAATTCCACTGGGGCAGGAGAGTGATGTGGTAACGCTCAGCCCGGGGCAGGCGTCGGCGCATCTGCAATTTTACGCGCGTTATCTTGCCGATGACAGTACAGTGACGCCCGGTGACGCCAATGCTTCCGCGACTTTTATTCTTGCGTATGAATAAGTTCTTTTTACGCTGCGCGATGTGTTGGTGCTTACTTCCCATATCATGGGCGCAGGCCGGCGTAGTTATTGGCGGTACTCGTTTTATCTATCATGCGGGCGCCCCGGCATTAAGCGTACCGGTAAGTAACCATTCAGACGCGTTCTGGCTAATTGATACGCATCTTTTACCTGGCGACCGATGGCCAGGGGCGAAAAGCGCAGGGAATTCCACGCCATTCGTGGTCACGCCGCCATTATTTATGCTTTCAGCGCGCCAGGAAAACACGCTGCGGGTGGTTTATACCGGTGAACCGCTGCCAGCGGACAGGGAAAGCCTGTTTACCTTAAGTATCGCCGCTATTCCCTCCGGTAAACCGGAAGCGAACCGTGTGCAAATGGCGTTTCGTTCAGCCTTAAAACTGCTCTATCGCCCTGATGGACTTGCTGGCGAGCCGCAGCAGGCTTACCGGCATCTGGTCTGGAACCTTACCCCCGATGGGGCGACGGTGCGTAATCCGACGCCCTATTACGTTACGCTCTTTTTGCTGCGCGCCAATGGACGCGCCCAGAATAACGCCGGGGTGGTTGCGCCTTTTGCAACGCGTCAAACGGAATGGTGCCGGCACACGGTTCGCTGCACTGTGCGCTGGCAAAGTATTAATGACTATGGGCGGGTGATGCCGCCGCAAACCGTGGATCTGACGCGTGTGCATTACCCTATTTTTACAGGCGTCTCCCGATAGCGGGAGGCTTTCCGATCTTATCGAACGAGACTTTTATTATGTATTATCACGCGTTAAAACGTTCCCGGCTGGCGATATTGACGCTGGCAAGCGTTGCGGTATCCGGCGCGGCAATCGCCGCCGATTCTGTCCCGACGTCGCAAATTGGTCCGGCGGCGGAAGCCTACATCGTCAGCCATCCGGATAAAGTGGGGGAAGTGGTGGCGACGTATCTGGCCGAACATCCTGAATTTTTGGTCGCCGCCAGCGAGACGTTGCATCAGCGTCAGCAGATTGCGCAACAACAGGCTTATGTTCAACTGGCATTACAGTATCGTGCTGAGCTGCTAAGCAGTAACACTCCTTCCGTTGGACCTGCCGATGCAAAAGCGGCAGTGGTGATGTTTTTTGATTACCAGTGCTCGTGGTGCAGCAAAATGGCGCCTGTGGTTGAAAATCTGATTAAGGCGAATCCGGATACTCGGTTTATTTTCAAAGAGTTTCCTATTTTTTCCTCCCGCTGGCCGGTATCCGGACTGGCGGCAAGAGTCGGCGAACAGGTATGGCTTACACAGGGGGGAGAAAAATACCTCGCCTGGCATAATGCGCTTTATGCCACGGGGAAGGTTGAAGGTGCGTTAACGGAACACGATGTCTATACCCTGGCGCAACATTATCTGACGCCGACGCAGTTGGCGGTCGTAAAAGAAGTGCAAAGCCGCGGCGCGGTACATGATGCGCTACTCACTAACCAGGCGCTGGCGCAGCATATGGATTTTAACGGGACGCCTGCTTTTGTCGTCATGCCCCAGACGCAAGATGGTGACATAAAACGGGTTGCCGTGATCCCGGGAAGCACGACTCAGGATATGTTGCAAACGGCGATTCAGAAAGCGAAGGGGTGATATTCGCTCAGAGGAGAGCGCACAGGAGTGAAAGTAAAATGAAGACTATGCGTTGCGTAATACCGGTGATTTTACTTTCCTTTATCGTTCATGCAGGGAAAGCGAAACCAACCGCTCAGATTCATTTTATGGGTTCGGTAGTCGAGGCTGGCTGCTGGAATGACGTGGGAACCTTAGAAATTCAATGCCATAATAAAGAGGGGGTTGAACGCTATATTCTCGTCGAGAATATAGCCACGCCGATATCGTCTCCTCATGCAATGGTAAAACAAGATTATTTGGATGAAGATAAGCAATTAACAGTGCTACGCATTGTCTACGACTGAGTAGTCGTTATTTTTTATTAACAGACAGCAGGCGGTGTCCCGTCAGTATAATGGGAAGATATTACGTAAAATAATTCCCTACTTATCGGGACATGGTCTGTTGCCTTGCTATTTAAATAAACGGCGCCAAAAAATATAGTACGATCAATAGAAAAAGAGCAGGTATACCCATGGATATAATTTTACTATATCGATGAGTATGATATTCAATGGATTGTGGCGGCATGTCAGCAGAGTTTATGATAAATCTTTCATCAATTTTTATCCCCTGTCTGGGGAGGGTGACGAACAGCTCGAAAAGCCCGATTTGCTGTAGATCTCGTCGCAGTAGATAAAGAAGTTGCGTCAGATTGGCATCGCTAACAAACTGGCTTCTCTCTCCCCAAACCGCCTGTGAAATCATTTCCCGCGTGATCAGTTTCCTGTAGGCATTTTCAAAAAGATAGCTTAAACAGCGGGCCCGCATGAGCGTGACTTTTAGTACCTTTTTATCACGCAATGATATTATTTCTCTTAACGTTTCATTATAAATGAATTCGTCATTGATAGTGTATTGTCTCATGAATTCACTCCATTTTGATATTCATAAGGTAAAATTTCACACTGTCGGTGTGTTCACTGGCAGTAAAGTACTCCGTACATCAGCACGGATAAGCGTAGAGAATCTCAAAGGAATAAGAGAATCATTTGTGATTAAATAAGATAACATCATGCTTTTTTGTTTTTTTATAAAGTGTGTTAGATGTTTTTGATGTTTTTATAATATGGTTTTATATGTTTTTGCTTCACTCAGGCATGAAACTATGTAAATAAAATTATAATTTATTAGCAAACAGATAAGATAAGCGATTTATTTTATTGAAATAAATGTGGCGCGAGGTTAATCTGCGCCTAAAGTGATAGTGCCAGAGTATGCCAGCCAGGATAAGCTATATGCGGCCAATAAAAAATGCTAAAAAAATTGACTACAATCTGATCAAAGTATTCGATATGGTTATTACTGAGGGAAATGCAACCAGGGCTGCAAGGAAGCTGGACGTCACACCTGCGGCTATCTCTCAGGCTCTTCTTCGCTTACAAAGTCTTTATGGCGAAGAGTTATTTATCCGAACCAGGCAAGGCTTAGTCCCTTCCAGCAAAGGTAAATCACTCCATCAGGTATTCCGCCAGGCAATTGAATCTATAGAGAATACGTTTTACGATAAAACCTACATTCAGGAGAGTAATGAACTTACCGTTCTGGGCAGTGATATAACCGAAAACTATTATTTTCCGGCATTGCTGGATACCATGCTGCTTAATCGACATGTTATTAAACATTATGCGATTAAAAAAACAGGGGAGTACACGCCTGCATCTATGCTGACGCATGGATATGCGGATGTGGTTATGGGAATTCTGGAAATTAAGAATGCGATGATCGAAAGTTATCTTATTGATAACTTATCTGATTTTGTTTGCGTTTGTGGTGAAAAGAGCCCACTGGTTGGACTTGAACAAATCTCTTTATATAATTTTTATGCCGCCAGACATGCTGTCTACCATTCAGATATGTTCTCTTCTTTCACCGCTGACACGATTGACTTGTTCAAGGTCAGTACGCCTTATACGGGGCGCAGGAAAATAGGTTATCATAGTGATTCATTATTTGGAATTATGGGTGTCGTTGAAAAAGGTGATATGGTTGCGATTTTGCCAAGAAAGATTGCCGCTTATTTTAGAGATGTGAGACGTTATAATATAAAAATAATGCGCATGCCTGATGAAATGACTTTTCGCGCATTGCCTGTTTATGCCTATCTGGCCACAAACAGTATGAGTTATAAAAATGCTAAGAATCTGATATCAACCTTTCAGTCCATCTCTCTGATTAAGCCAGAAAAGGAACCTGATATTTTGGTTAAAGATAGCATATCCTTATGCCATTTATAGATTTGGAATTAAATTATTGCATTAAGAAAATAATCATTGTAATCATGCTTAGTGAGGCGAAAAATAATACCATATACTTATACTGTGCTCTTCTTAAAGAAGAGGTTTTTTTGGGTTTTTCATTACTGATAATGATTTCAGCATCTACTTTAATCCCGGTTCGTGGTACGGTAGAAAAAAATTGGCTCAGGCCAAAACCTTTAAGGTCGCGACGTAATAGATATAAAATTTGAGTCAGGTTGGCGTCGCTGATAAATTGACCTCTTTCTCCCCAAAGTGCGTTGGTGAGTTGGCGTTTATAAATAATCTCTTGTTGAGCGTGGTTTAGCATATACTCCAGACACTTTACACGCATCGCGGCAATTTTTATCATCTTTCCCGTTTTTATGTTTTTTAGCTCATTTGTTATATCATTGTATGTATGCGTGTCGTTAATTAAATAAATAGTCATGATATTATTTTTTTTTGAGTTTAATTTGGGGTGCGATAATAGTATGCATATTAATTTTAATGGATCAACTGGTGAGGCTGCACTGACGTCTTTTTGCGAAAAAAAATTGTATCAGGTCACAAAGATGATGGTTTTTTAGAAAGGCTAAAATTTCATGTTTAGCTATTCTAAAAATAAAGTGATAGTAGTGTTAATTTTTATCGG
Organism: Salmonella enterica subsp. diarizonae; assembly: GCF_008692785.1. Classification (GTDB taxonomy): domain Bacteria; phylum Pseudomonadota; class Gammaproteobacteria; order Enterobacterales; family Enterobacteriaceae; genus Salmonella; species Salmonella diarizonae. Next base: position 232,240 of record NZ_VXJV01000004.1, on the reverse strand, counting down.
TAGGTTGGTGTATTTTGATTGATTTATTGTTGATGTAAAATAATTTGAATTATGCCGTAAGGCTTATGTCAATCGTGAAAAAGGTATAGGCTATTAGTTATAATGCATTAATTTTACATAACTGTTATGCTTTTATATTAGTGCCAGGGAAATAAATCCTAATAGTTTTAGTCTGGGTTTTATTTTATGGACGTTTTATTTTAAATTATTAAACGGTTTCTCTTGCTGAGGTTGGGTTATTTGGCAAGCAACTTGCTGGGATGTTGTGGCAGTACGTTGTCTGTATCTGAAATAATCAGGAGAAATGTATGGATAAGAAAAACCCATCAATGGTTAACCTGCCCGCATCGCATGAGTCGATTAACCAGAAAATCGATACCATTACCGCGCAACCGGGCTCCAGCGATCTTGTCGATCCGGATGAAGGACAACAGGCATTAGGCTGACTGGTATTACAAGAAATCAATAAAGAGACGAAAGAGGCATTGTTTGAAGCGACGGTGACGTCGGGCTATTTCAAGAACGAAGAAAGTTGCGAACCATTTCAACGTCGTTCCAGTTCACAATGATAAACTTTTCATTAAACATATTGAAGTTATCTGCTGCGGCCCAGCCGAGGACATAACTGTTAAAGTCAGTCGCCGTACCCCAGGCTAATTTTGCCGTATACGCGTTTAAGCTCTGTTGCCTGGCCATTAAAGCAAGAGAAAAGAACACATGCGGCGAGTAGACTATTAATATATTTCTTATTTTTCATGCTCAACTCCATGAGGTAAAAACACAGTGAAATGTTGTGTAAAAAAGCGAATTCTAAGGAGTGTCTTTTTATACGTAGGTGATAGATGTCTGAAAAATATCAGCAATATATATTCATTAATTATTGGTGTTAGATAATGTTGTTTGTTATGTGGTAGCTATTTTATTTGTGATTTATGTTTCTGTTGTAAAATTCACACCCGATAACGAGAAATTAATGAAACCTCGAATGGGAATAATTTCTCGCAAAGACAACTTACTGCCAGTGAATGAGGATGTTATCGTTGAAACAGCAACATATATTGACATCACAACAGCGGTTCTGACACATGAGCTATATTTGAGATCTGCATCACTCGTTCGCGATCCATTTTTTTATAGCCTGCTTCAGGCGTGTTTTCTTTAGCACGAAATATATTTATGGCATTAATATTATAATGCATATGAATAATTTCCTGCGATAAAACGATGTTGATTAAAGAAATATAAGACAAATCGAATGTAATAGTGCAATTCATTTAGGCTGTATTCCGCAGCCGGGTCTATCGGCAAATATATCGTAATCAGACCGTGCGATAACTCAAAGGAGTTGAAATGAAAAGAACAGTCGTTGCCAGTATGATAGGGTTGGCGCTATGCGCTGGAAGCGTATTATCCACCGCGCAAGCGGCAACCGCAAAGCGCCCTAATTTAGTCATTATTCTGGCGGATGATTTAGGGTATGGCGATCTCGCCACCTACGGGCACCGCATCGTTAAAACACCTAACATAGATAAATTGGCGCAGGAGGGGGTGAAGTTTACCGACTATTATGCGCCAGCGCCTCTGTGTTCTCCTTCCCGCGCGGGCCTGTTAACTGGCCGTATGCCGTTCCGTACCGGAATCCGTTCCTGGATACCGGAAGGCAAAGATGTTGCGCTGGGGCGTAATGAGCTGACCATCGCCAATCTGCTGAAACAGCAGGGCTACGACACGGCGATGATGGGGAAATTACACCTGAACGCGGGCGGCGATCGCACCGATCAGCCGCAGCCGAAAGACATGGGCTTTGATTATTCGCTGTATAACCCGGCGGGCTTTGTCACCGACTCCACCCTGGACAACGCGAAAGAACGTCCGCGTTATGGCGTGGTGCATCCTACAGGGTGGATACGCAACGGCCAGCATATTGGCCGCGCGGATACGATGAGCGGCGAGTTTGTGAGTTCTGAAGTGGTGAACTGGCTGGATAATAAGAAAGACGATAATCCGTTCTTCTTATATGTCGCCTTTACCGAAGTCCACAGCCCGCTGGCGTCGCCGAAAAAATACCTTGATATGTACTCGCAGTACATGTCCGACTACCAGAAACAGCATCCGGATCTGTTCTACGGCGACTGGGCGGATAAACCGTGGCGCGGCACCGGCGAATACTACGCGAACATCAGCTACATGGATGAGCAGGTGGGTAAAGTGCTGGATAAAATCAAGGCGATGGGCGAGGAAGATAACACCATCGTCATCTTCACCAGCGACAACGGTCCTGTCACGCGTGAAGCGCGTAAGGTGTACGAGCTGAACCTGGCCGGGGAAACCGACGGTCTGCGCGGACGTAAAGACAACCTGTGGGAAGGCGGCATTCGCGTACCGGCAATCATCAAATACGGTAAGCATATTCCACAGGGAATGGTAACGGACACGCCGGTATATGGTCTTGACTGGTTGCCGACGCTGGCCAACATGATGGACTTTACACTCCCGACCAATCGTACCTACGACGGTCAGTCTTTAGTTCCGCTACTGAAGGGCAAGACTTTAAAACGCCAGAAACCGCTGATCTTCGGTATCGATATGCCGTTCCAGGACGATCCGACGGATGAGTGGGCGATCCGCGATGGCGACTGGAAGATGATCATCGATCGCCAGAATAAACCCAAATACCTCTATAACCTGAAAACCGATCGTTTCGGGACGCTCAATCAAATTGGTAAACAGCCGCAGATTGAGAAACAGCTTTACGGTAAGTTCCTGAAGTATAAACAGGATATTGATAACGATTCGCTGATGAAAGCCCGTGGCGATAAGCCGACGCCTGTCACCTGGGGCTAATGAAATAATTATAAAAAATTAAGTATGCCACTTAGGGCGATGCCCACCTGCTCCGGTCACTCTGTGCCGGATCAGGTTCTTTTATTTCAGGGAAGGTAATGATGTCTGGGAAAAGTTGTCAGGTCATGGTTAAACCGACCATTATCGATCCGCAGGCGGGCAGTGAGGCGATGGGGCTGCTAATTTTACAGGAGATTGCGCCTACGGAGAAAACCGTGCTTTTTGAAGCGACCATGACGTCAGGTTACTACAAAAACGCGGCAACGAACGGGGAAGGCTATCGCTACGATATTACCAGCTTCCGGGTGTATAAAATGGATCTGTACGCGTAGCTTTCTATCGTCAATGACTGACTACACTAAAAAGGTTCGGTGCAAATCGGACCTTATTTCGTAAAAAACGAGCTATTCATCATATATAATCTAATTTTAACGATGAGTCAGGCGGGGTAACATAGTGGATTCGAAGAATTCACCTGATAGAGAGAATAAAAAGTGAAACATCTGCACCGATTTTTTAGCAGCGATGCCTCTGGAGGCATCATTCTCATCATCGCCGCTGCGCTGGCTATGCTGATGGCCAATATGGGCGCAACCAGTGGATGGTATCATCATTTTCTGGAGACGCCGGTTCAGTTACGGGTTGGGGCGCTAGAGATCAACAAAAACATGCTGTTGTGGATCAACGATGCGTTGATGGCCGTGTTTTTCCTGTTGGTTGGTCTGGAAGTTAAGCGCGAACTGATGCAAGGCTCGTTAGCCAGTCTGCGCCAGGCCGCCTTCCCGGTGATTGCCGCTATCGGTGGGATGATTGTACCGGCATTGCTCTACCTGGCTTTTAACTACTCCGATCCTGTCACTCGCGAGGGTTGGGCTATCCCTGCCGCGACGGATATCGCCTTTGCGCTGGGCGTGCTGGCGCTGTTAGGCAGTCGGGTTCCGCTGGCGCTGAAAATTTTCCTGATGGCGCTGGCGATTATCGATGATCTCGGCGCTATCATTATTATTGCGCTGTTTTATACCAGCGAGCTTTCTATCGTCTCGCTGGGCGTGGCGGCGTTCGCGATTGCCGTGCTGGCGCTGTTGAACCTGTGTGGCGTCAGACGGACAGGAGTATATATTCTGGTCGGGGCAGTGCTGTGGACGGCGGTACTGAAGTCCGGCGTTCACGCGACGCTGGCAGGCGTCATTGTCGGCTTCTTTATTCCGCTGAAAGAAAAACATGGTCGTTCGCCGGCGAAGCGGCTGGAGCATGTCCTGCACCCGTGGGTTGCGTACCTGATCCTGCCGCTGTTCGCCTTTGCGAATGCCGGCGTTTCTCTTCAGGGCGTCACGATTGATGGCCTGACCTCAATGCTGCCGCTGGGAATTATCGCCGGTCTGCTGATTGGGAAGCCGCTGGGGATTAGCCTGTTTTGCTGGCTGGCGCTGCGTTTCAAGCTGGCGCATCTGCCGCAGGGGACCACTTATCAGCAAATCATGGCGGTTGGCATTTTGTGCGGGATTGGCTTTACGATGTCCATCTTTATCGCCAGCCTGGCATTTGGCAACGTCGATCCGGAACTTATTAACTGGGCGAAATTGGGCATTTTGATTGGCTCATTGCTCTCCGCAGTCGTGGGATATAGCTGGTTGCGTGCGCGTTTGAATGCGCCGGCATAACCAGTACGAAGGAAAGGGGAGCGATGTATCGCTCCCTTACGACATTGATCAGGGAGAGAAATGAGCATGTCTCATATTAACTACAACCATCTTTATTACTTCTGGCATGTTTATAAAGAAGGTTCTGTCGTGGGCGCCGCAGAGGCGCTTTTTCTGACGCCGCAAACCATCACCGGCCAAATCAAAGCACTGGAAGAGCGTTTACAGGGTAAGCTATTCAAACGTAAGGGGCGCGGTCTTGAACCCAGCGAACTGGGCGAGCTGGTTTTTCGCTATGCGGATAAAATGTTTACGCTAAGCCAGGAGATGCTGGATATCGTCAACTACCGTAAAGAATCAAACTTGTTGTTCGATGTTGGCGTCGCCGATGCTTTATCCAAACGTCTGGTCAGTAGCGTTCTGGATGCGGCGGTGGTGGTGGACGAACCCATACATCTACGTTGCTTCGAGTCCACGCACGAAATGTTGCTCGAACAGCTTAGCCAGCACAAGCTGGATATGATTATCTCCGACTGCCCGATAGATTCCACGCAGCAGGAGGGGCTATTCTCAGTCAAAATCGGCGAATGTAGCGTCAGTTTCTGGTGCACGAATCCGCTTCCCGAAAAAGCGTTCCCTGCCTGCCTGGAAGAGCGACGGTTGCTGGTGCCGGGACGTCGCTCGATGCTGGGGCGTAAATTGTTGAACTGGTTTAATTCGCAGGGGTTGCAGGTTGAGATTCTCGGCGAATTTGATGACGCGGCCTTAATGAAGGCGTTTGGTGCGACACACAATGCGATTTTTGTGGCGCCGAGCCTTTATTCGCTGGATTTTTATGCCGATGAGTCGGTAATAGAGATTGGGCGCGTCGAGAATGTCATGGAAGAATATCATGCGATTTTTGCCGAAAGAATGATTCAGCATCCGGCGGTACAGCGTATTTGTAATGCGGATTACTCTGCGTTGTTTACGCCGATAAGCAAATAGCTTATTTATTACGCTGCCATCCGGCAGGTATAAAAAAACCCGCGAAAGCGGGTTTTTTCACAAAGCGTCAACGAACGGGCGATTAAGCCAGCTTGTTGATCTGTGCAGTCAGGTTAGCCTTATGACGTGCAGCTTTGTTTTTGTGGATCAGACCTTTAGCAGCCTGACGGTCCACGATCGGTTGCATTTCGTTAAATGCTTTCAGTGCAGCAGCTTTGTCGCCAGCTTCGATAGCTGCGTATACTTTCTTGATGAAAGTACGCATCATAGAGCGACGGCTTGCGTTGTGCTTACGAGCCTTTTCAGACTGAACGGCGCGCTTCTTAGCTGATTTGATATTAGCCAAGGTCCAACTCCCAAATGTGTTCTATATGGACAATTCAAAGGCCGAGGAATATGCCCTTTTAGCCTTCTTTTGTCAATGGATTTGTGCAAATAAGCGCCGTTAATGTGGCGACGCTCGTTACGTAGTGATGGCGCAGGATTCTACCAGCTTGGCGCCTGTGAATACAGCTTTTCCATGATAAAAATTACATTAAGCGGCGGGTTTTGGAGCGGAGTTTGCCGCATGGCGATGAAAAGCATCTTCTTTATGTTTCATCAGGGCAATCGCCGGTTAACCTTGACCGCTGTACAAGGTATACTCTTGCGATTTTCACTGTTTTGAGTCAGACATGAAGCTGATACGCGGCATACATAATCTCAGTCAGGCCCCGCATGGGTGTGTGCTGACCATTGGTAATTTCGACGGCGTACATCGGGGGCATCGCGCTCTACTGCAGGGTCTGCAGGAAGAAGGACGCAGACTCGGTCTGCCGGTGGTGGTCATGATTTTCGAACCGCAACCGCTGGAGCTGTTCGCGACGGATAAAGCGCCCGCCCGCCTGACGCGCCTGCGTGAAAAACTGCATTACCTCGCGCAGTGCGGCGTGGACTATGTGCTGTGCGTGAAATTCGATCGTCGCTTTGCCGCTTTGACGGCACAAACGTTTATCAGCGAACTTCTGGTGGAGCGACTTGGCGTGCAATTTCTTGCCGTCGGCGATGATTTCCGCTTTGGTGCTAGCCGCGCGGGCGATTTCTTGTTATTACAGAAGGCGGGGGCGGAGTATGGTTTTGCGGTTTCCAGCACCCAAACCTTTTGTGAAGGTGGCGTGCGTATCAGTAGCACTGCAGTGAGACAGGCGTTGGCGGAAGATAACCTGGCGCTTGCCGAAAGCCTGCTGGGACATCCCTTTACTATTTCCGGGCGTGTCGTTCATGGTGACGAGCTGGGACGTACCATTGGCTTCCCGACGGCGAACTTACCGCTGCGCCGTCAGGTCTCCCCGGTAAAAGGGGTCTATGCGGTGGAAGTCACCGGGCTTGGCGATAAGCCGTTACCCGGCGTGGCGAACATTGGCACTCGTCCAACGGTGGCTGGCGTGCGTCAACAACTGGAAGTGCATCTGCTGGACGTTGTAATGGACCTCTATGGTCGCCATATAGATGTAATACTGCGTAAAAAGATACGTAATGAGCAGCGATTTGCGTCGCTTGATGAGCTAAAAGCGCAAATCGCACGCGATGAGTTAACGGCCCGCAAGTTTTTTGGGCTAGCCGGGCAGGTATAACCCTGACGGTGTTTATCAAACCGAAATACGGAACCGAGAATCTGATGAGTGACTATAAATCGACCCTGAATTTGCCGGAAACAGGGTTCCCGATGCGCGGCGACCTCGCTAAGCGTGAACCGGGAATGCTGGCGCGTTGGACCGATGATGACCTGTACGGCATCATTCGTGCAGCCAAAAAAGGCAAAAAAACCTTCATTCTGCATGATGGCCCTCCATATGCGAATGGCAGCATTCATATTGGTCACTCAGTTAACAAGATTCTGAAAGACATTATCGTGAAGTCCAAAGGACTGTCGGGATTTGACTCGCCTTACGTGCCGGGCTGGGACTGTCACGGTCTGCCTATCGAGTTGAAAGTCGAACAGGAGTACGGTAAGCCGGGCGAGAAATTCACCGCCGCTGAATTCCGCGCCAAGTGCCGCGAATATGCCGCCACTCAGGTTGACGGTCAGCGTAAAGACTTTATTCGTCTGGGCGTGCTGGGCGACTGGTCGCATCCCTATCTGACGATGGACTTCAAAACCGAAGCCAACATCATCCGCGCGCTGGGCAAAATCATCCGCAACGGTCATCTGCACAAAGGCGCTAAGCCGGTGCACTGGTGCGTTGACTGCCGTTCTGCGCTGGCGGAAGCGGAAGTTGAATATTACGACAAAACGTCGCCCTCTATCGACGTGGCGTTCCGCGCCGTCGATCAGGATGCGGTGAAAGCGAAGTTTGGTCTGCCTGGCGTGAGCGGCCCGATCTCGTTGGTTATCTGGACGACCACGCCGTGGACGCTGCCGGCTAACCGCGCCATCTCCCTTGCGCCGGAGTTTGACTATGATCTGGTGCAGGTTGACGGACAGGCGCTGATCCTGGCGAAAGATCTGGTAGAGAGCGTGATGCAACGTATCGGCGCGGCGGACTACACCCTTCTTGGCACAGTGAAGGGCGCTGAGCTGGAATTGCTGCGCTTTACCCATCCGTTTATGGGCTTTGACGTGCCAGCGATCCTCGGCGATCACGTCACCCTTGACGCGGGTACCGGCGCGGTACATACCGCGCCTGGTCACGGCCCGGATGACTACGTGATCGGTCAAAAATATGGCCTGGAAACCGCTAACCCGGTTGGGCCGGACGGCGCTTATCTGCCTGGCACATATCCAACGCTTGACGGCGTTAACGTCTTCAAAGCGAACGATATCGTTATTGAACTGCTGAAAGAAAAAGGCGCGCTACTGCATGTCGAAAAAATGCAGCATAGCTATCCGTGCTGCTGGCGTCACAAAACGCCGATCATTTTCCGCGCGACCCCGCAGTGGTTCGTCAGCATGGATAAAGAAGGGCTCCGTCAACAGTCCCTGAAAGAGATCAAAGGCGTTCAGTGGATCCCGGACTGGGGTCAGGCGCGTATTGAATCAATGGTCGCTAACCGTCCTGACTGGTGTATCTCACGTCAGCGTACCTGGGGCGTACCGATGTCGCTGTTCGTGCATAAAGAAACGCAGGAGCTATTGCCGATTGAGCGTACTCTGGCGGCGATGGAAGAGGTGGCGAAACGCGTCGAAGTTGACGGTATCCAGGCGTGGTGGGATCTCGACCCGAAAGAGATCCTCGGCGAAGATGCTGATCAATACGAGAAAGTTCCGGATACGCTGGACGTTTGGTTTGATTCCGGTTCCACCAGTTACTCCGTGGTTGACGCACGTCCGGAATTCGCCGGTCACGCTGCCGATATGTATCTGGAAGGGTCTGACCAGCATCGCGGCTGGTTTATGTCCTCCCTGATGATTAGCGTGGCGATGAAAGGCAAAGCGCCATACCGCCAGGTACTGACTCACGGCTTCACCGTCGATGGTCAGGGTCGCAAGATGTCCAAGTCCATTGGTAACACCGTGTCGCCGCAGGATGTGATGAATAAACTGGGCGCGGATATCCTGCGTCTGTGGGTGGCGTCTACTGACTATACCGGCGAAATGGCGGTCTCTGACGAGATCCTCAAACGCGCCGCCGATAGCTATCGTCGTATCCGTAATACCGCGCGCTTCCTGCTGGCGAACCTCAATGGCTTCAATCCGGCCACCGATATGGTCAAACCGGAAGAGATGGTTGTGCTGGATCGCTGGGCGGTGGGTTGCGCGAAAACGGCGCAGGAAGAGATTCTGAAGGCATACGAAGCTTACGACTTCCATGAAGTGGTACAGCGCCTGATGCGTTTCTGCTCCGTTGAAATGGGCTCGTTCTACCTCGACATCATTAAAGATCGCCAGTACACCGCGAAGGCCGATAGCATCGCGCGTCGTAGCTGCCAGACCGCGCTGTATCACATCGCGGAGGCGCTGGTCCGTTGGATGGCGCCGATCATGTCCTTCACGGCTGATGAAATCTGGGGCTACCTGCCGGGCGAGCGTGAAAAATATGTCTTCACCGGCGAATGGTACGACGGGTTGTTTGGCCTGGAAGAGAATGAAGAATTTAATGACGCATTCTGGGATGATGTCCGTTATATCAAGGACCAGGTCAACAAAGAGCTGGAAAATCAGAAAGCCAATGGCATCAAATCGAATCTGGAAGCAAAAGTAACGCTGAAATATGTTGACGATGCTAACGGTACGATCAAGAAGCTGAAACTGTTGGGTGAAGAGGTCAGATTTATCTTCATTACTTCCCAGTTCGTGATTTCTGAGCAAGCGGGGGGTATTGATGATGAAAATATTCAGTACAATGCTGGTAATACGACAGTTCAGGCAGTGGTAACGCGTGCCGAGGGTGATAAGTGTCCGCGCTGCTGGCACTACACTACTGATGTCGGCAAGGTGGCGGAACACGCAGATATCTGCGGACGCTGTGTCAGCAACATCGCCGGTAATGGCGAACAACGTAAATTTGCCTGATGAGTAAACCACTCTGTTCAACAGGACTACGCTGGCTATGGCTGGTAGTAGTCGTGCTGATTATCGATTTGGGCAGCAAATACCTGATCCTCCAGAATTTCGCTCTGGGGGATACGGTAGGGCTGTTCCCGTCGCTTAATCTGCATTATGCGCGTAACTACGGCGCGGCTTTTAGCTTCCTGGCGGATAGCGGCGGCTGGCAGCGCTGGTTCTTTGCCGGGATTGCGATAGGTATCTGCGTAATTCTTTTGGTGATGATGTATCGCTCGAAAGCGACGCAGAAGCTGAATAACATCGCTTATGCGCTCATTATTGGCGGCGCGCTGGGTAATTTGTTCGATCGTCTGTGGCACGGTTTCGTTGTCGATATGATCGATTTTTACGTCGGCGACTGGCATTTCGCGACTTTCAACCTTGCCGATAGCGCGATCTGTCTCGGCGCGGCGCTGATTGTACTGGAAGGCTTTTTGCCGAAGCCAGCAGCGAAAGAACAGGCATAAGCGTAAATACCGGGTGGCGCTTATCAGGTTTTGTAGGCCTGATAAGCGCAGCGCCATCAGTCAAACGTTGTGCCGGATGGCGGCGAAAACACCTTATCCAGCCTACGGTTTTATCGTTCTTTGTGCCTCCGGGCAAAACACGTGAGCAATTTGCATGTCTAAATCCGTACAGAGCAACAGCGCGATCCTCGTTCACTTCACCCTGAAACTGGATGATGGCTCAACGGCGGAATCTACCCGCAACAATGGCAAGCCTGCCCTGTTCCGTCTTGGCGATACCTCGCTTTCCGAAGGTCTGGAGCAGCAGCTTCTGGGATTGAAAGAGGGGGAAAAGAAAGCGTTTTCGCTGGAGCCTGACGCCGCGTTTGGTGTACCCAGCCCGGACTTGATCCAGTATTTTTCGCGCCGTGAATTTATGGCGGCGGGCGAACCGGAAGTCGGGGCGATTATGCTTTTTACCGCAATGGATGGCAGCGAGATGCCTGGCGTGATTCGCGAAATCAACGGCGACTCGATTACCGTTGATTTTAACCATCCGCTGGCCGGGCGTACCGTTCATTTTGATATTGAAGTGCTGGAAATCGATCCGGCGCTGGAGGCATAAACATGCAGATCCTGTTGGCCAACCCACGCGGTTTTTGCGCCGGGGTAGACCGCGCTATCAGCATTGTTGAAAATGCGCTCGCCATTTACGGCGCGCCAATTTACGTTCGGCACGAAGTGGTGCATAACCGCTATGTGGTGGACAGCCTGCGCAAGCGCGGGGCGATCTTTATAGAACAAATCAGTGAGGTACCGGATGGCGCCATTCTGATCTTCTCCGCTCATGGGGTTTCCCAGGCAGTGCGTAACGAGGCGAAAAGCCGCGATCTTACCGTTTTTGACGCCACCTGCCCGTTGGTGACGAAAGTCCATATGGAAGTGGCCCGCGCCAGCCGCCGTGGTGAAGAATCTATTCTGATCGGTCACGCCGGACACCCGGAAGTGGAAGGGACGATGGGACAGTACAGCAACCCGGAAGGGGGGATGTACCTGGTCGAGTCGCCTGAAGATGTCTGGACGCTGAATGTTAAAAATGAAGGCAAACTCTCCTTCATGACGCAAACCACGCTTTCCGTGGACGATACGTCCGATGTGATTGATGCGCTGCGTAAACGCTTTCCGAAAATCGTCGGCCCGCGCAAAGACGATATTTGCTATGCCACTACTAATCGTCAGGAAGCTGTGCGGGCGCTGGCGGAGCAGGCTGACGTGGTGCTGGTGGTCGGCTCGAAAAACTCTTCTAACTCTAACCGGCTGGCGGAACTGGCCCAACGGATGGGAAGAACCGCGTTTCTTATCGACGATGCGGCGGATATCCAGGAAACGTGGGTGAAAGAGGCCGCCTGCGTCGGCGTCACCGCTGGCGCTTCCGCGCCGGATATTCTGGTGCAGAATGTTATTGCGCGCCTGCGGGAGTTTGGCGGCGGCGAGACTGTCACGCTTGAGGGGCGCGAAGAAAATATTGTTTTCGAAGTGCCGAAAGAGCTGCGTGTGGAGGTTCGTGAGGTAGAGTAAATTTTTCATGCTCCGGTTATGCGAAGATGCCAGATACTCTGTCTGGCATTTTTTATGGAGCAGATATGCGTTTGCCAATCCTACTTGATACCGATCCGGGCATTGATGACGCGGCTGCGATTACCGCCGCGCTGTTCGCCCCCCAGCTTGATCTGCAACTGATAACCACCGTCGCAGGTAATGTCTCGGTTGAAAAAACGACCCGTAATGCGTTGCAGCTTCTGCATTTCTGGAACAGCGATATTCCACTTGCCCAGGGGGCCGCTACGCCGCTGCTGCGTCCGTTACGTGATGCGGCGTACGTCCACGGCGAATCCGGCATGGAAGGCTATGATTTTGTCGACCATCAGCGCCAACCGTTGGCGAAGCCTGCGTTTATCGCTATCCGGGATGTGCTGATGAACGCCCCGGAGCCCATGACATTGGTGGCGATTGGGCCATTGACCAATATTGCGTTGCTACTGATGCACTATCCGGAGTGTGCGTTTAACATTCGCCGTCTGGTGATGATGGGCGGTTCCGCAGGGCGCGGCAATTTTACGCCTAATGCTGAATTTAACATTGCTGTCGATCCGGAAGCTGCCGCCCACATATTTCGTAGCGGCATTGAGATTGTGATGTGTGGGCTGGACGTCACGAATCAGGCGATGCTCTCGCCGGCGTTTTTGGATAAACTGCCCGCGCTTAATCGTACTGGCAAGATGTTGCACGGCCTGTTCAACCATTATCGCAGCGGTAGTATGCGTACTGGCGTCCGGATGCACGATCTCTGCGCGATTGCCTGGCTGGCGCGCCCGGAATTATTTACCCTTAAACCCTGCTTTGTTGCGGTGGAAACGCAGGGGGAATATACCGCAGGCACGACGGTCGTTGATATTGAGGGGCGGCTGGGAAGACCGGCAAACGTGCAGGTGGCGCTGGACATTGATGTTGCCGGATTTCAACAATGGGCCGCAGACACTCTGGCGTTGGCGCCGTGACCTCTTCGCTTATACCCCCATGACGTTACTTATTTCGTAACGTCATGTCTTTTACTGATATCGCTCCCTGTTTATCATTAATTTCTAATTATCGGCGATTTTAGATGGCAGCCTCTTCAGAGGCTGGTTAATCTGAAAACGGTTTACATCATTTTAACGTAAGAGAATAACTATGCATGAAGCACAGATCCGCGTCGCGATTGTCGGCGCGGGAGGACGCATGGGCCGTCAATTAATTCAGGCCGCGTTGCACATGGAGGGTATTCAGCCAGGCGCCGCGCTGGAACGTGAAGGGGCTTCATTGCTGGGTAGCGATGCGGGCGAACTGGCGGGCGTGGGGAAAACGGGCGTCATCATTCAAAGCGATCTGGCGTCCATCAAAGATGATTTCGATGTTCTGGTCGATTTTACCCGTCCTGAAGGCACGCTGGCGCATCTGGCATTCTGCCGTAAACATGGTAAAGCGATGGTGATCGGCACCACCGGTTTTGATGAAGCCGGTAAACAGGCTATCCGCGACGCCGCGCAGGAGATCGCCATTGTTTTTGCGGCTAACTTTAGCGTTGGCGTCAATGTGATGCTTAAACTGCTAGAAAAAGCGGCGAAAGTGATGGGCGACTATAGCGATATTGAGATTATCGAAGCGCATCATCGTCACAAAGTTGATGCGCCGTCAGGAACCGCGCTGGCGATGGGAGAGGCGATTGCCCATGCGCTGAATAAAGATCTGAAAGACTGTGCGGTATACAGCCGGGAAGGGCATACCGGCGAGCGCGTGCCGGGAACGATTGGCTTTGCAACCGTTCGGGCGGGTGATATCGTCGGCGAACATACCGCGATGTTTGCCGATATTGGCGAACGCGTAGAGATTACGCATAAAGCTTCCAGCCGCATGACTTTTGCAAATGGCGCATTGCGAGCGGCATTATGGCTAAAAACGAAGAAAAATGGGCTATTTGACATGCGGGATGTGCTGGGCCTGGATGTATTATAAGGACTAAATACCTTCGTGATGTGGTTATGGTAATCAAGATGAATTGATTACAAAGGGCAATATATTATTGCCCTTTTGTTTTTTGTAGCTCAACCAGTGAGCCAATTTGCCACTGTTCTGTTAAACCATCCTCAAAGGAACCATCAATAATAATATTGTTAATCCCAGCCACGAGATATTTCTTTTAAATAGAATTAATAAAATGTTTACTGGTAAATAAGCGTGGAGGGTTATTCAATATTGAAAACACCGCTCGCAGTAAGCTGTTCATAGGTGGTTTCACAGAGTAAATACTCTTTTCCGGTAAGGCTGTTATAGGCGCGGAACTGGAATACATCGCCGGCAGCAAAGCTGGAATAGCCGCCGGTTTGGTTAAAGTCATCCGGGCCAATGGCATCCATCTGCGCGACGTAATTGCCATTACAATAAATGCGGTTAATTTGCCCCTCAGGCGCATCAGTACGGGTCATGACGTTCAACTGGAAAAAGTTACTGCTTGAACTGACGTTAGTCATATTCACCCACAGCGGTTTACTGTATTCAAAAGGCACCTCGACCAGGCTGATAAGATCGATATCCATTGGGGTGTTGGCGCTGTTCCACGGAACGGAAATCCTGAACGCGGTACGACCAGTATCAGCGCTGGTTGTGAAGACATACTCTTCCCTGTGCCATTCCGCATTTAAGTTAGTATTAATGTCAGAGATAAAAGAGGTATGGACTGGATAAGTCTGAGAAATAGTGACGTTTCCTTTCGCCTCGCCTCTGACGGCGAGAGTCAGTCGATAGGTGGTTTCGGGCTCAATGGTAAAGTATTGCGTAATGGTATTAGTGGGCTCGATTCGACAAAAGTGGTTATTTCCTGTTGCGCCATCTTCGACAAATATGGATGACTGCGATGACAGTACCCAGCCATCAAACCCCTCTTCAAAACCGCCATCGATAATAATATTGCCTTCAGTAGACATGTTTTTTCCTTAAGTTATTGAATTAAAAGAATGTGATAAAGCGAACGAAAGCTATGATGGCCTGCCGGGAGGTAAGATTTTGTGATGGGGGTCACATTAATTCTTAAGGTGATGTTGCTTTATCTCTTTTATCTCAATAGGTTATCTTTTTTATGCTGTAGTGGGGCTGGTTGTGGTCCAATCGTATGCGCTTCTCTTAAATAAAAAGAGGTTTTATCTGCATGTTTTGATTGTAATCCTTACTATATTACATTAATTTGTTTTTTTTTATGGCTTTGCTGTCATTTGATTTTTTATTATTTTGAATAATTCATTGATTTTTAAGTTGTTTTTTATGTTAACTTATTTTATTTTGCATTTTTATGAATTTACTCAATTTAATGGTTATTAAATGATTTTTTGTTGTTGTTTTTTGTTGGTTTAATGTGAAATTTGACCATTTGGTCCACTTTTTATCATGCCATGCAATTTTTTGTGAACTCAAGCAAGCGCAAGCGTTTTCTATCGTTACTTAGTTGATCTTTTTGCCTGTTAAACCGAATAACTTACTTATAATGTACAAAATAACATAAAAAACACCCTCTTTAAGTTGACTTTTATCTGGCTTAACTTCAGAATGCCGCCGTTTGCCAGAAATCCACGGGTAAGCAAATTTGCATTGCTTCATACTGACTGAATGAATTAATATGCAAATAAAGTGAGTGAATATTCTCTGGAGGGTGTTTTGATTAAGTCAGCGCTATTGGTTCTGGAAGACGGAACCCAGTTTCACGGTCGGGCCATTGGGGCAACAGGTTCGGCGGTTGGGGAAGTCGTTTTCAATACTTCAATGACCGGTTATCAAGAAATCCTCACTGATCCTTCCTATTCCCGCCAAATCGTCACTCTTACTTATCCCCATATTGGTAATGTCGGTACCAATGAAGCCGATGAAGAATCTTCTCAGGTTCATGCGCAAGGTTTGGTGATTCGCGATCTGCCGCTGATTGCCAGCAACTTCCGTAACACGGAAGACCTCTCTTCTTACCTCAAACGCCATAATATCGTGGCGATTGCCGATATCGATACCCGCAAGCTGACCCGCCTGCTGCGTGAAAAAGGCGCCCAGAATGGCTGCATCATCGCCGGCGATAATCTGGATGCGGCGCTGGCGCAGGAAAAAGCGAAAGCATTTCCTGGACTTAACGGTATGGATCTGGCGAAAGAAGTGACCACTGCGGAAGCCTACCGCTGGACGCAGGGTAGCTGGACGCTAAAAGAGGGTTTACCGGAAGCGAAATCTGAGGATGACCTGCCGTTCCATGTGGTGGCCTATGATTTCGGCGCCAAGCGCAACATTCTGCGTATGCTGGTGGACCGTGGTTGCCGCCTGACGGTCGTTCCGGCGCAAACCTCTGCCGAAGAGGTGCTGAAAATGAACCCGGACGGCATCTTTCTGTCGAACGGCCCTGGCGACCCGGCGCCGTGCGACTACGCCATCGAGGCGATTGAGAAATTCCTCCAGACCGACATTCCGCTATTTGGCATCTGTCTCGGTCATCAGCTACTGGCACTGGCGAGCGGGGCGAAGACCGTTAAGATGAAGTTCGGCCATCATGGCGGCAACCATCCGGTAAAAGACATGGACCGAAACGTGGTGATGATCACCGCGCAGAACCACGGCTTTGCGGTGGATGAGGCGACGCTGCCCGCCAACCTGCGAGTGACCCATAAATCCCTGTTCGATGGCACCCTACAAGGGATTCATCGTACCGATAAACCGGCGTTCAGTTTCCAGGGCCATCCGGAAGCCAGCCCTGGCCCGCACGACGCCGCACCGCTATTCGACCACTTTATCGAGCTTATCGCGCAATACCGTAAAACCGCTAAGTAATCAGGAGTATTAAGACCATGCCAAAACGTACAGACATAAAAAGCATCCTGATTCTGGGCGCGGGCCCGATTGTTATCGGTCAGGCGTGTGAGTTTGACTACTCCGGCGCTCAGGCGTGTAAGGCGCTGCGCGAAGAGGGATATCGCGTTATCCTGGTGAACTCCAACCCGGCGACCATCATGACCGATCCGGAAATGGCCGATGCCACCTATATTGAGCCGATTCATTGGGAAGTGGTGCGCAAAATCATTGAAAAAGAGCGCCCGGATGCGGTGCTGCCGACGATGGGCGGTCAGACGGCGCTGAACTGCGCGCTGGAGCTGGAGCGGCAGGGCGTGCTGGAAGAATTCGGCGTGACCATGATTGGCGCGACGGCGGATGCAATTGATAAAGCCGAAGACCGTCGTCGCTTCGATATCGCGATGAAGAAAATTGGTCTCGACACCGCGCGTTCCGGTATCGCGCACACCATGGAAGAAGCGCTGGCAGTTGCCGCTGACGTGGGCTTCCCATGCATCATTCGACCTAGCTTCACGATGGGCGGCACCGGCGGCGGTATTGCCTACAACCGCGAAGAGTTCGAAGAAATTTGTGAACGCGGCCTGGACCTTTCCCCAACCAACGAACTGCTGATTGATGAATCGTTGATCGGCTGGAAAGAGTACGAGATGGAAGTGGTGCGTGATAAAAACGACAACTGCATCATCGTCTGCTCTATCGAAAACTTCGATGCGATGGGCATTCACACCGGTGACTCCATCACCGTGGCGCCAGCCCAGACCCTGACCGATAAAGAGTATCAAATCATGCGTAACGCCTCGATGGCGGTACTGCGTGAAATCGGCGTCGAAACTGGCGGTTCCAACGTCCAGTTTGCCGTGAACCCGAAAAACGGTCGTTTGATTGTTATCGAGATGAACCCGCGCGTATCCCGCTCCTCGGCGCTGGCCTCAAAAGCCACCGGTTTCCCGATTGCCAAAGTGGCCGCCAAACTGGCGGTGGGTTACACCCTCGACGAACTGATGAACGACATCACCGGTGGCCGCACTCCGGCGTCGTTTGAGCCGTCTATTGACTATGTTGTGACCAAAATTCCGCGTTTTAACTTCGAGAAATTCGCCGGCGCGAACGACCGTTTGACCACCCAGATGAAATCGGTCGGTGAAGTGATGGCGATTGGTCGCACCCAGCAGGAATCCCTGCAAAAAGCGCTGCGTGGCCTGGAAGTAGGCGCCACCGGTTTTGACCCGAAAGTGAGCCTCGACGACCCGGAAGCGCTGACCAAAATTCGCCGCGAGCTGAAAGATGCGGGCGCCGAGCGTATCTGGTACATCGCTGACGCTTTCCGCGCCGGTCTGTCCGTTGATGGCGTATTTAACCTGACCAATATCGACCGCTGGTTCCTGGTGCAGATTGAAGAGCTGGTGCGCCTGGAAGAGAAAGTGGCGGAAGTCGGTATTACCGGACTCAACGCCGACTTCCTGCGTCAGCTCAAGCGTAAAGGCTTTGCCGATGCGCGTCTGGCGAAACTGGCGGGCGTGCGCGAAGCGGAAATCCGCAAGCTGCGTGACCAGTTCGACCTGCACCCGGTCTACAAGCGTGTGGATACCTGCGCGGCGGAATTC
The DNA here is from genome assembly GCF_008692785.1 of Salmonella enterica subsp. diarizonae. Classification (GTDB taxonomy): domain Bacteria; phylum Pseudomonadota; class Gammaproteobacteria; order Enterobacterales; family Enterobacteriaceae; genus Salmonella; species Salmonella diarizonae. The sequence goes on along the minus strand of NZ_VXJV01000004.1, from coordinate 213,780 downwards.
GCCACCGACACCGCCTACATGTACTCCACTTATGAAGATGAGTGTGAAGCGAACCCGTCCGTTGATCGCGACAAAATCATGGTGCTCGGCGGCGGCCCGAACCGTATCGGCCAGGGGATCGAGTTCGACTACTGCTGCGTACACGCCTCGCTGGCGCTGCGCGAAGACGGTTACGAGACCATTATGGTCAACTGTAACCCGGAAACCGTCTCTACCGACTACGACACTTCCGACCGCCTGTACTTCGAGCCGGTGACGCTGGAAGACGTGCTGGAAATCGTGCGCATCGAGAAGCCGAAAGGCGTGATTGTACAGTACGGCGGCCAGACCCCGCTGAAGCTGGCGCGCGCGCTGGAAGCGGCAGGCGTGCCGGTTATCGGTACCAGCCCGGATGCCATCGACCGCGCGGAAGACCGTGAACGCTTCCAGCACGCGGTGGACCGTCTGAAGCTGAAGCAGCCGGCTAACGCCACCGTCACCGCCATCGAACAGGCTGTCGAAAAAGCGAAAGAGATTGGCTACCCGCTGGTGGTACGTCCGTCTTACGTGCTGGGCGGTCGGGCGATGGAAATTGTCTATGATGAAGCCGATCTGCGTCGCTACTTCCAGACCGCGGTCAGCGTCTCTAACGATGCGCCAGTACTACTTGACCGCTTCCTTGATGACGCGGTTGAAGTGGACGTGGACGCTATCTGCGACGGCGAAATGGTGCTGATTGGCGGCATCATGGAGCACATCGAGCAGGCGGGCGTACACTCCGGCGACTCCGCCTGTTCCCTGCCAGCCTACACGCTGAGCCAGGAAATTCAGGACGAGATGCGCCAGCAGGTGCAGAAGCTGGCTTTTGAATTACAGGTACGCGGCCTGATGAACGTGCAGTTTGCGGTCAAGGACAACGAAGTTTACCTGATTGAAGTCAACCCGCGCGCGGCGCGTACCGTGCCGTTCGTCTCTAAAGCTACCGGCGTGCCGCTGGCGAAGGTGGCGGCGCGTGTGATGGTAGGCCAGACGCTTAGCGCACAGGGCATCACCAAAGAGGTCATCCCGCCGTATTATTCGGTGAAAGAAGTGGTGCTGCCGTTCAACAAATTCCCCGGCGTTGACCCGCTGTTAGGGCCGGAAATGCGCTCTACCGGGGAAGTGATGGGCGTAGGCCGCACCTTCGCGGAAGCGTTCGCTAAAGCTCAACTGGGTAGCAGCTCGACGATGAAGAAATCGGGCCGTGCGCTGCTCTCTGTACGCGAAGGCGACAAAGAGCGTGTGGTGGATCTCGCCGCTAAACTGTTGAAACAGGGCTTTGAGCTGGATGCCACTCACGGTACGGCGATTGTGCTGGGCGAAGCCGGTATCAACCCGCGTCTGGTGAATAAGGTGCATGAAGGTCGTCCGCACATTCAGGACCGTATCAAGAATGGCGAATACACTTATATCATCAATACTACCGCTGGCCGCCGGGCGATTGAAGACTCAAGGGTGATTCGTCGCAGCGCGCTGCAGTATAAAGTACATTATGACACCACGCTGAACGGCGGTTTTGCGACGGCGATGGCGCTCAATGCGGACGCTACGGAAAAAGTTATCTCAGTGCAGGAGATGCACGCGCAAATTCAGAAGTAACGTATAGCCCGTCGGGCCATCGAAAGATAACATCCATTATCATGTGTATAAACGGTTCCTGAAAGGGAACCGTTTTTTTTTACGTTATCAGGTAATTCCTGGCCAAAAGTATTTCGTTAACCGTATTTTCAATCTGATAAGCAAGATTTTGCTCACACTAATTGACCGTTAAGTTGCATACTATTCCTCTATATCCACATTTTTAACATGGTTAATGAGGTGATTTAAAGGTTGCCGAAATAAGCCGTAGCGAGATTTTTTTTAATTTGTAAAAATGGTGTGCTTATGAGTAAAGAATATGTTGAAAAACCACTTTATTTGTTAATTGCTGATTGGGTAATGGCGGAGAACCGTTGGGTGAGCGCTAAAGAGATTGCTAAGCAATTTAATATGGACCACTGCAAAGCGATAAACACGGTTTCTTATATTCTTTCAGAAGTGGGAGAAATAAACTGCGAAACTAAAACCATTCCTAATCAACTCGAAGGGCGAGGTTGTCAGTGCCAGCGTCTGGTGCGTATTAAAAGTATTGATTCGCAGCTGTATGCGCGCATTGGAAATAGCGCCCGGGAAAAAATGGCAGGGGCAGAAAAAACGCCACGTATGACGACGGTACCGCCGACGGAGCTTAACCGGGAGCAAAAGTGGCAGATGATGTTGTCAAAAAGTATGCGTCGTTAGACTGTACGCCTGTGTCGGGTAATCTTGGAGTCAAACTGTTTCGGACAGGCGTATCGACATACGTCTGTCCGGAAAAAGTCCACATTTCCGCTTTCTCCACTGCGCTATCCGCTTACATGACGTTACACTCATCGGCATTTCTCTGAATAAAGGCTCAACATTTCCGGGAAAAAGACGTATCGCAGGGCATTTATCCTTATGATTAGGCATAAGGAACAGGAGCCTGTGATGAAAATGAAGCTGATACCCTTTTATTTGTTTGTGCTATTTTCCGCCGCGTCCTGGGCTACGGAGATAAACGCCTGCAAAGACCTGATCGGAACATGGGAAACCACGGCAGATAACCCGCCTTATACCATGACAATATTACCACCGGTAGAAACCTGCGGAGAAAAATGTGTGAAACTGAACGTGCAGTATGAACTTGACGTGACTCACCGCAACGCGCTTTATTGCCATGAAGGACAAGAGGGCGTAAAAGGGCAGGGGCCAATGGTGATAGCATTTGAAGGGGCGTATGGTGGACACGCTATCGGAACCTATAACCGACAGTTGCAATTACTTTGGGCTGGCGTAATACCGAAAAATAAACAGGGGAAATGGATGATGAAAATGGAAAACTACTGGTTCAAACAGGTAAAAGCGCACTAAATATTACCTTAAAACAGCCCCGGGAAACCGTCTTACTCACAAGGGATTTAGTGTCTATGCGCGCGCATTTTACAGGCGTACCTGCTCTTATTTTATTGCTATAACTTAATAAAAAAGGAGGGCCAGCATCTGTTTCCAGACGGCCCTGAGTGGATTGTGATACAATAGGCACCTTGCCGGCACTCTCTTATTGTTTCATGCCTGTGCCATCGCTATGGCGTAATCAGAACATTTTTATTTCGCCGCATCATTATAAACTTCGGCAACGGCTTCAAAATTCGGACCATGCTCTCGCGCAGCAATAATATGGTAATATTTCCCGCCTTTCGCATCTGCTAACTCTGACAGTTTTTCACGCAAATCAGTTGGTGAGGAAATCTGCCCGCCACTCTGGGACACATTTACTGTACCGACCTTAACCAGCTTGAAGTGGCTGATTTCTTGTTTAGAGACCTGTTCTGCTGCAAGCGTACTGAATGAAGAGATCGTTGCCAGTAATGCTACGGCGATAATGCGTTTTTTCATAGTTCTGTTCCTGTTATATTGATGGTAATGTTTGCGCAGTATCAGCAATCCGTACCGAACTTATTTATAAGTTCGGTTGATTATTCTAAATAGACTTGTTTGACATAACAGTCTTATATCTTGTTATAGCCGCCCCTTTATGTTTTTGTCAATGTAAAATAATGCTTTAAAGGTTAAAAAGAAACATAACCCTATATAAATAATGGATTTTATATTGCTGTTTGTAATGACGGAAAGGTTATTGAATCACGCAGTAATGCGATAGTTTTTATCCATAAGCAATATAACAAAATTGAGTTATGTTTTAATTTCGTAGGGTGATATTACCGGTTGTATGTCCGTTGTGGCGCGGCTTGTTGCTAATGGTATGCTTTTCCAGGGAAATTTCATTGCAGCGACATAGGGTAATCGCCGTAGCTGAGGGGAAATGGAGCGAGTATGGTGCTATAAGGTATGTTTAATAATGTATTTTTTTATGAAGTAATGTCTGGAGTTGTATCTCTAAAATAAAAACAATGTACTTTTCGGCTAAATAATTTTCTGATGAATATTGTCATTTGCTAATATATTTCTAATTTGAAATATAAATCAATATATAACACATATTCTTACCCGGAAAACATTGATATATGTCCTCGCTTACTCGTACAGTAATAAATGAATATGTGATAATTTACTGACAACAGGTATAATAATATGAGTAATAAAAAAAATCTGTCTACAGAAGAGACGGATCTTACGCGTAGGAAACTGTTAACCAGCGCCGGTATTCTTGCCGCCGGCGGTATGTTATCCGGCGCGGTAAAGGCTGATGAAAAATGCGCCGTTAAGGCGAAACCGACCTGGGATAAACCGTTTACCGGCGAGATCCCGGAGAAATTGCCAGAAGGATATAATATTCTGTTAGTCGTGACCGACCAGGAGCGTTTTTTCCCTACGTTTCCTTTCCCGGTACCCGGCAGAGAGCGGCTCATGAAAACGGGGGTGACATTCTGTAACCACCAGAATACCAGTAATGTTTGTACGCCTTCCCGCTCCGTATTGTATACCGGCTTACATATGCCCCAGACAAAGATGTTTGATAATCTGGGATTACCCTGGATGCCCTATGACCTTGACCCCGCTCTTGGAACTACAGGACATATGATGCAGGAGCTGGGATATTATACGGCCTATAAAGGTAAGTGGCATCTTACAGAAAAACTGGAGAAGCCTCTGCCTGACGAAAAAGATGAGGATATTGATGTCGGGAATATTCCTGAACCAGAATTACATAAAATTATGGAAAAATATGGTTTTTCTGACTATCACGGTATCGGCGATATTATAGGCCATAGTAAAGGCGGCTATTTTTATGATTCAACCACCACGGCTCAGACTATAAATTGGTTAAGATGCAAGGGGCAGCCCCTGAATGACCAACACAAGCCCTGGTTCCTGGCCGTTAACCTCGTTAATCCCCATGACGTGATGTTTATTGATACCGATAAGGAGGGAGAAAAGGTACAGTGGCGTGGCGAGCTGGATCAGGATGATAATACCCTGGCGCCCACGCAGCCGCCGGAAAACGCGCTTTATCAGGCAAGCTGGTTGAACTATCCGCTGCCGGCAAACAGGCATCAATCATTCAATGAGCAGGGAAGACCGCCAGCGCATCTTGAATACCAGACGGCGCGCGCTGCGCTGGAAGGGCAGTTTCCTGATGAAGATCGTCGTTGGCGTAAACTGCTTGACTATTATTTCAACTGTATCCGCGATTGTGATACTCACCTTGACCGGATATTAAATGAACTTGATGCCCTCAAGTTGACTGATAAAACGATTGTTGTATTTACTGCCGATCATGGCGAATTAGGCGGAAGCCATCAGATGCACGGTAAAGGCGCTTCCGTTTATAAAGAACAGATCCATGTGCCGATGATTATTTCCCACCCGGCGTATCCAAGTAATAAGAAATGTCAGGCGTTGACCTGTCATCTTGATATCGCGCCGACATTAGTTGGACTGACCGGTTTGCCGGAAGAAAAACAGCACAAAGCGTTAGGCAACCGGAAAGGCGTTAATTTTAGCAGATTGCTAAAAAACCCGGAAGGCGTTGCGGTTAATGCGGTGAGAAACGCCAGCTTATATTGCTATGGCATGATCCTGTATACCGATGCCCATTATCTCCACCGCGTTATAGCGCTACAAAGAGATAAGCAAAAAACGGTGGCGCAAATCAAGCAGGAAATCTCCCATTTGCATCCTGATTTCAGCCATCGTTCAGGGACGCGCATGATTAACGATGGCCGTTATAAGTTTGCGCGCTATTTTTCGCTAAGGGAGCATAATACGCCGGAAACCTGGGAGGATCTTATTAAATACAACGATCTTGAACTTTACGATCTTAAAAATGATCCCGATGAGAACCATAACCTTGCTGCTGATAAAGAGAAATATCAGGATCTCATTCTGATGATGAATGAAAAACTGAATAAAATTATCAAAGACGAAATTGGCGTGGATGACGGCAGCTTTATGCCGGATGCCACCCGCGAGCCGTGGGATCTTACCATTGAGCAGTTTAACCGCATGGCGAAAGATTAAGCGCCTGACCCATTAGGTTAATTTATGTGTCGGCGATCTGGCGTCCACCGTGGTCTGGAGGTCAGATGCTGTTGGCGCTGCGCTTATCGGGCCTGTATCATCATTTAATCTATTGATATTGCAATAATTACAGGCATATTTAGCGCAGCGCCGCCCGACAAGAAGACCTTAAACCGGTTTGTCAGCGGTTCAAGGCTGCTATCATCACCGACCTTTCCACACCGGATCGCGCTTTTCCGCAAACGCCTGTGGCCCTTCGAGGGCATCTTCCGAGTGCAGGACGGCGGGATAGTGTCTCAGCGCGCCGCTACGGATATAGCGATAGCCCTCTTCGACTGACATATCGCGAGTGGTGCGGGTCATTTCTTTCAAGGCGGCGACCGCCAGGGGGGCGCTTTGCACCAGTTGTTGCGCCAGTTCACGGGCGCTGTCCATTAACTCATGTGGACTGACGACGCGATTTACCACTCCCCAGCGCAGCGCTTCTTCCGCTGTCATGCGTCTGCCGGTCATCACCATATCATTGACGATCGCAGGCGGCAGGATCTTCGGTAGACGCAGTACGCCGCCGCTATCTGGCACAATACCAAGTTTTGCTTCCGGCAGCGCGAAGCTGGCGTGATCCGCGCAGATAATGAAATCCGCCGCCAATGCCAGTTCGAATCCGCCGCCGAAAGCGTAGCCGTTGACCGCGGCAATCACCGGTTTATCAAGATCAAAAAGCTCGGTTAAACCGGCAAAACCGCCGGGGCCGAAATCCGCATCTGGCGCTTCACCTTCGGCGGCGGCTTTTAAATCCCAGCCGGCTGAAAAAAACGTCTCTCCCGCCCCGGTGACAATCGCTACGCGTAAATGCGGATCGTCCCGGAAGCGCAGAAAGGCCTCACCCATCGCAAAACTGGTTCTGGCGTCAATCGCGTTCGCTTTCGGGCGATCGAGCGTAATTTCAAGAATGGGGCCATTACGGGTCAGGTGCAATGATTCACTCATATCTTCAATCCTTTATTCGCTTATTCCCTTTTCAGGGCCACAGTTATCCGCCAGAAATATCTCTATTTCCACGACAATGTTGATGTATTCAGCGGGCAGTGCCCGCCGGAGAGGTTATTTCAGATTTTTTTTAATGATTTTCCCTGAACAATTACGGGGCAAATCTTTTCTTATTTCCAGATATGACGGTACTTTAAATTTCGCCATATTTGCCTCACAAAACGTAAAAAAATCTTCCTCGGTTAATGTCTCACCTTCATTGAGTACCACAAACGCTTTAATAGCTTCATCACGAATATCATCCTTAATACCGATAACCACGATATCCTGAATTTTAGGATGCCCGGCGATGATATTTTCCAGCTCGACGCAAGAGACATTTTCTCCGCCGCGCTTAATCATGTTGCAGCGACGATCGACGAAATAGAAAAACCCTTCCTCATCCCGATAGCCGGAATCGCCGGTATGCAGCCAGCCGTTAGGCTCAAGCGCTTTGGCTGTAGCGTCCGGGCGTTCGAAATAGGCTTTAAAAAGCGTTTTACCGGGAATGCCTTTAACGCATATTTCCCCGATTTCGCCGGGAGGCAACGCACGATTTTGCTCATCGCGAATCTCCGCTTCATAGCAAAAACCCGGACGACCAATCGACGGCCAGCGTCGCTTATCGCCGGGGCGGTCGCCGATAATACCGACGATGGTTTCCGTCATACCATAAGAGGTGAGCAGTCGGACGCCGAAGCGTTCGATAAATGCCTCTTTCTCTTGCACGGAGAGGTTGAGGTAAAACATCACTTCGCGTAAACAGTGGTGACGATCGTCAGCGGCGGGCGGCTGCGTCATTAACGTTCGGATCATCATCGGGATACATTCGGTGACGGTCGCGCAATATTTTCTCACCTGTCCCCAGAAGGCGCGGGCGCTGTATTTTTCGATCAGCACAAACGTAGCGCCCGCTGAAAAGGCCGCCATCGCCGCCGTACACTGGCAGTCAATGTGAAAGGCGGGCATGACGGTTAGATAAACATCATCTTCGCGCAACGCGCATTGCCAGGCGGAGTAGTAGCCAGCAAAACGTAAATTATAGTGAGTAATCACTACCCCTTTCGGGCGGGACGTTGTGCCGGAGGTAAAAAGGATTTCCGCGGTATCCTCAGGCGTTAACGGCGGCGTATAAAGCAGGACGTCGGGCTGCTGCGCTTTCAGCGTGTGAAAGTGGCTAACGCCTTCTTCGACCGGAAACGTCGCGCCGATCAGACAAATATGCCTGAGCGGCGTGTGCCCTTCCTGTTGAGTCTGACGATACATCGGATAAAACGGCGCGCTGGTGACCAGTAACGATGTCCGGCTATTTTGCAGTATCCAGGCGCTCTCCTCGCGCAATAATCTGGCATTAATCGGCACGACGATGGCGCCGATTTTTGCCAGCCCAAACCAGCAAAAGATAAATTCCGGGCAATTGTCCAGATGCAAAGCAACGTTGTCGCCTTTACGTACGCCTAAGGAATAGAAAAGGTTTGCCGTGCGATTGATCTCTCTATTCAGTGCGGCATAGCTGAAGTGTTGTCCTTCTCCCGCGCAGGATTCAAAAATTAACGCCGTTTTGTCTTCATATATTCCGGCCAGGTCGTCCCACATCTGACGTAAGTGTTGTCCGCCTACAATATCCATTGCACTTTTATCCACAAAATCAGGCGTGAGCGCTAACCGGAAAACCGATTAGCGCATCGCGTTTAATCCTCAACTTTGGCCAGCCCTTTGCCGACCAGTTCCTTAATATCTGCTTCGCTATAACCAATATTTTTCAGAATGGCGGCGGTATCCATGCCGTGTGACGGCATGGCGCGCCAGATTTTCCCCGGGTTGTTTTTGAATTTCGGCATGACATTCGGCCCCTTACAGGTGCGACCGTCCATCGTTTGCCACTGGGTAATGGACTCACGGGCCACGTACTGCGGATGATGTTCCAGCTCCGGAATAGTCAGCACTTTTGCGCAGGCGATATTCAGTTCGGCAAAACGCGCCTGAACGTCAGCAATAGAACGCGTCGCCAGCCAGGTATCCAGTTTTTCTTCCACCAGCGGCCCATAAGGGCATTCGATACGGTGAATCAACTGCGTGCCTTCCGGCACTTCCGGCGTACCGAGAATATGCGCGAGGCCGATATCTTTAAAGCATTCGTTAATTTGCGTAATGCCGACTAACTCCATCACGATATAACCGTCGGCGCATTTATATAATCCGCAACCGGCGTAATAAGGGTCTTTACCTTTGGTCATTCGCGGGCAGATTTCGCCGCCGTTGAAGTAATCCATCATAAAATACTGCCCCATCCGCAACATCACTTCATACATCGCAATATCAATACTTTCGCCTTTACCGGTTTCCCGTACTTTATGCAGCGCCGCCAGCGCCGAGGTCGTGGCGGTCAGGCCGGAAAAATAGTCGGCGGTGTAGGGAAAGGCGGGCATCGGTTGGTCGATATCGCCGTTTTGGATCAGATAGCCGCTGAACGCCTGGGCGATGGTATTGTAAGCCGGCAGATGGGTATACTCTTCGTCGCCAAACTGACCGAAGCCGGAAAGATGGGCGATAACCAGTTTCGGGTTATGTTCCCACAGTACTTCATCGGTAATGCCGCGGCGGGCGAACGCCGGGCCTTTGCTGGCTTCAATAAAGATATCGGTCGTTTCCATTAATTTCAGAAACGCTTCTCGTCCTTCGTTTTTAAAGATGTTCAGGGAAAGGGCGTGCAGATTACGACGTGAAAGCTGCGGATAATTCGGCTGGACACGAATGGTATCGGCCCAGGCCACGTTTTCGATCCAGATAACCTCCGCGCCCCATTCTGCGAACATTTGTCCGGCGAACGGCCCGGCGATTTCTATTCCGGAAAAGACCACCCGCAGCCCCGAGAGGGGGCCGAAGGCAGGCATTGGTAAATGCGTTGTCATGGTATCACTCCTGTTGCCGGATGCGGTGTAAACACCTATCCGGATTACAACATGCACAATCCGTAGACCCGGTAAGCGCAGCGCCACCGGGCGCTTTACTTAGCGGTACTGCTTCAGCACCGCGCGACCGAGCGTCAGGATCTGCATTTCGTCAGATCCGCCGGAAACGCGGTCAACGCGCAGATCGCGCCAGAAACGCGAAATACGATGATTCCCCGCAATGCCCACGCCGCCTAATACCTGCATGGCGCTGTCCACAACCTCAAACGCGGCGTTAGCGCAGAAGTATTTACACATGGCTGCATCGCCGGAGGTGATTGTGCCGTTGTCTGCCTTCCATGCCGCTTCCAGCAGCATATTTTTCATGGCGTTTAATTTGATCGCCATATGGGCGAATTTCTCCTGAATCAGTTGGAAGCGACCAATTGTCTCGCCAAACTGCACGCGCTGATTAGCGTAACGCGCCGCATCTTCAAAGGCGCATAGCGCCGTGCCGTAGTTGGTTAACGCCACCAGGAAACGTTCATGATCGAACTCTTCTTTAACGCGATTAAAGCCGTTACCTTCCCGACCGAACCTGTCTTTCTCGTCCAGTTCAACCTCATCGAAGGTAATTTCGCAGCAGCTATCCATACGCAGACCGAGCTTTTCCAGTTTGGTCACTTTGATGCCCGGTTTGCTCATATCCACAAACCATTCGGTATAGACAGGCTTATCCGGCGATGCGCCATCTCTTGCCATCACCACAATGTAGGGGGTGTACGCGCTACTGGTGATAAAGCACTTGCTGCCATTGAGGTAAACCTTACCATTTTTGCGGGTATAGGTGGTTTTTAAGCTCCCGACATCCGAACCGGCACCCGGCTCGGTAATTGCCGAGTTCCACATCTGCTTACCGGTGCCGCGAAAGGCCATAATCTTATCGATCTGTTCCTGGGTGCCTTCACGCAGGAAAGTGTTGAACCCGCCCGGTAATTGGTACAGCACATATGTCGGTGCGCCCAGACGCCCCAATTCCATCCATACCGCCGCAACGGTAACGAATCCGGCGTCCAGGCCACCGTGCTCTTCCGGGATCAGCAGGCTATCAATCCCCATCTCCGCCAGCGCTTTCACAAAACGTTCGGGATAGATGCTGTCACGATCGCACTCGGCAAAATAGGCTTCCCAGTTCTCACTGGCCATCAATTCACGAATACCGGCGACAAACAGTTCCTGTTCATCATTTAAATTAAAATCCATGTTCCAACCTCTTGATCTCTTGGGGTTAATTTTATTTATCTTTCCAGTGCGTTTTGGCGTCTTTGATAAAGGAGAGCGTCACCATAATGTTGACGAAGAACAGCGGGCAGCCGCCGGCGATAATGGCGGTTTGAATTGGTTTCAGCCCGCCGAGCGCCAACAGAACAATGCCAATAATGCCCACCAGTACCGACCAGCCGATCCGTACCAGCAGCGGCGGTTCTTCGCCGTCGCGTATTTCGCGACAGGTCGACATCGCCAGGGTATAAGAGCAGGCGTTAATCAGCGTGACGGTGGCGATAAAGCACAGGATGAAGAATCCCCACATGGTGGCGGTACTGAGCGGCAGGGCAGCCCAGGTTTCGATAATGGCGCGCGCCACGCCGTGTTGGTCGATCAACTGCGGAATATTGAGGATATTTTTATCCATTAGCAGGAGAGTATTGCTGCCGAGGACGGTCCACAAAATCCAGGTAGAAGCCGTCAGCCCCAGCACCATGCCGAAGCAGAGTTCACGCACTGTCCGACCACGGGAAATACGGGCGAGAAAGATGCTCATCTGGATGGCGTAAATCACCCACCATGCCCAGTAAAAGACGGTCCAGCTTTGCGGGAACCCGCTTTTACCTATCGGATCGGTGTAAAACAGCATCCGCGGCAGGTACATCAACAGTGTACCGACCGAATCGGTAAAATAGTTCATGATGAAGCTGGCGCCGCTGACGATGAATACCCAGCCCAGCATCAGAAAGCTTAAATAGCTGCGAACGTCGCTGGCGATTCTGACCCCTTTTTGCAAACCGCAGGCGACACAGATCGCGTTCAGGATGATCCAGCAGGTAATAATAATGGCGTCCAGCTCCAGGGTGTGCGGAATACCGAACAGATACTGCATACACTCCGTCACCAGCGGCGTCGCCAGACCGAGGCTGGTTCCCATCGCAAAGATCAGCGCCACCAGGTAGAAGTTATCGACGATGGTGCCGAAAAGCCCTTTGGCATGTTTTTCGCCGACCAGCGGTACCAGCGTGGAGCTGGGACGGATAACATCCATCTTACGGACGAAAAAGAAGTAGGCAAAAGCGACGGAGAGGAAACTGTAGGTCGCCCACGGCAGCGGGCCCCAGTGGAACAGGCTATAGGCGAGGCCAATCTCTTTCGCGCCGGTGGAGTTGGGCGCAAGGCCGAACGGCGGCGTAGAAATATAGTAATAAATTTCTATCGACCCCCAGAACAGGACGGCGGCGGAGGTACAGGAGGCGAACATCATAAAAATCCAGCTAGCGGTGCTGAATTCCGGCGGTTCATCGCCTAATTTCTTTTTCGCATAAGGACCAAAGACCAGCCAGAACCAGCCGATGAGCATGACGACCATATACCATTCAAAGGCCCATCCCCATACGTTGGTGACATAACTGAATACGGCGTTAATAACATTATTTGCCGCATCAAGATCCCGAACCGTTAGCCAACAAAGTATCCCTACGATTATAAGTGGCGGGAAAAAAACCTTTGGTTCTATTCCAGACTTTTTCTTGTCAGTTTTCATGAGTTAATTCCAGTGTCAAAACGAAATTTATGCTGCGTTCCTGGCTATTATATTTTGTTTATTTTCCTGAATATTCGACCGGTGATAATTTGACCTCAGGGCGCTTTTGCGAGTAACTCATAATGAGTATTCATCGCACGACGTTCTGTAATCTGGATCACACTTTTTTGTCGTTTATGTTGACGGTTTGTTTTGTATTTATTTCTTTATAATCAATGAAATACAGGGTTGTTGGGCGTTTTTTGCGCGCCTCTCTTTCAATATTGGTGATCCGTAAAACAATATTGAAAATTTTTATATTTTGTCGCTGACTGTTCAATATTGGTGAGGTGCTTAACAATATTGAAAGTTATGAAGAACAGGATGTGACTTTTTCAATATTGGTGATTAATGTTTTATTCCCGAATTTAAGAGCGTGATATCTGTATTTAACACCGCCGATATAGATGATCTTTCCTTCATGATTTCTGGAGATGCAATGAAGATATTGACTTGCTACAAGTGCGTGCCTGATGAACAGGATATTGTGATTAATAACGAAGATGGTTCATTAGATACCCGTAAAGCCGACGCCAAAATTAGCCAATACGATTTAAATGCGATTGAAGCCGCTTGCCAGTTAAAACAGCAGGCCAGCGATGCCGTGGTGACGGCAATGAGCGTGGGCGGCCAGGCGCTGACCAATGCCAAAGGGCGTAAAGATGTGCTTTCTCGCGGCCCTGACGATCTTATTGTCGTAATTGATGAGCAGTTTGAACAGGCGCTGCCGCAACAAACCGCCGCCGCGCTCGCCGCCGCTGCGCAAAAAGCGGGTTTTGATCTGATTATCTGCGGCGATGGCTCTTCCGATCTTTATGCTCAGCAGGTGAGCCTGCTGCTGGGTGAAACGCTGCATATCCCGGCCATTAACGGCGTGCGCAACATCCTTTCGCTGAGTGAAGACGCCCTTATCGTTGAGCGCGAGCTGGAAGATGAAATCGAAACGCTGCATATCCCGTTACCTGCGGTCGTGGCGGTCTCTACCGATATTAACTCCCCGCAAATCCCGTCGATGAAAGCGATTCTCGGCGCGGCGAAAAAGCCCGTCCAGGTCTGGTCTGCGGCGGACATCGGCTTTAGCGCGGCGGCTGACTACTCCAGCCAACGCGTCGCTGCGCCGAAACAGCGCGAGCGTCAGCGAATTGTCATTGAAGGCGAGGGCGAAGAACAGATCGCCGCATTCGCCGAAAACCTGCGCAAAATCATTAACTAAGGGGAAGTTATGAGCAAGTTTTCCAGTGTTTGGGTATTCAGCGATACGTCTTCTCGTCTGCCGGAACTGATGGGCGGCGCGCAGCATACCGGCGAACAGATTAACATTTTCGTACTGAGCGAGGCGGATAGCGAGGCAGCGTTCCATTTTGGCGCGGATCGCGTCTGGTTTTTACGCGGTAAACCTGATGACCGTATGGTGGAAGACTATGCGGAAGCCATAGTGGAAACCCTCCATAAACATGGCGGCGAGGCGGGCATGGTACTACTGCCGAATACCCGTCGCGGAAAACTGCTGGCGGCTAAGCTCGGCTACCGTCTGGCAGCGGCGGTGTCTAACGATGCCAGTAGCGTCGTACCACAAGCGGAAGGGGCTGCGGTAAAACACATGGTTTACGGCGGGCTGGCGATGGGCGAAGAGACGATTACCTCTCCCTGGGCGGTAGTCACGCTGAGCAGCGGCGCTTTCGAACCGGCGCAGGCGGATACGGCGCGCCGCGGCGAGGCGCAGAGCGTGGAGTGGATAGCGCCGGCGATAGCGGTGACGCGTACCGCGACGCAGGCGCGTCAGAGCAACCGCGTCGATCTGGATAAAGCGCGGCTGGTGGTGAGCGTTGGACGCGGGATCGGCAGTAAAGAGAATATCGCGTTGGCACAGGCGCTGTGTCAGACCATCGGCGCGGAGCTGGCCTGCTCTCGTCCGGTCGCGGAAAACGAAAAATGGATGGAACATGAGCGTTATGTCGGTATCTCCAACCTGATGTTAAAACCCGAACTTTATCTTGCCATCGGGATCTCCGGGCAGATCCAGCACATGGTCGGGGCGAATGGATCGCAAACGATCTGCGCCATTAACAAAGATAAAAACGCGCCGATCTTCCAGTACGCGGATTACGGCATTGTGGGCGATGCGGTAAAGCTCCTGCCCGCGCTGATCCAGGCATTAGCACGTTGATTGAGCAAGGCGGGGCAAAGCACGTCCCGCCGCTGACTGGGAGTTTCTATGTCTGAAGATATCTTTGACGCCATTATTGTCGGCGCAGGGCTGGCCGGGTCAGTCGCCGCGTTGGTGCTGGCGCGTGAAGGCGCGCAGGTACTGGTGATTGAGCGAGGCAATTCTGCTGGCGCGAAAAACGTCACTGGCGGTCGCCTCTACGCGCATAGCCTGGAGCGTATTCTACCCGATTTTGCGGCACGAGCGCCCGTAGAACGTCTCATTACCCATGAAAAACTCGCCTTTATGACCGAACAAGGGGTGATGGCGGTTGATTATGTTAATGCGGAGGAGCAAGCGCCTTCACAGCGTTCTTATTCCGTGCTGCGCAGTAAATTTGACGCCTGGCTGATGGAGCAGGCGGAAGAAGCGGGCGCGCAACTGATTACCGGTATCCGCGTGGATAACGTCGTACAGCGCGACGACAAGGTCGTCGGCGTGGAGGCCGATGGCGATATTATCGAAGCGAAAGTCGTGATCCTGGCGGACGGCGTCAATTCCTTGCTGGCGGAAAAGCTGGGCATGGCGAAACGCGTCAACGCCTCGCACGTTGCGGTGGGGGTGAAAGAACTGATCGAATTACCCCAATCCGTTATTGAAGATCGTTTTCAACTTCGGGGCAATGAAGGCGCAGCCTGCCTGTTCGCCGGCGCGCCGACCGCAGGGCTGATGGGCGGTGGATTTTTGTATACCAATGAAACCACGCTGTCGCTGGGGCTGGTGTGCGGTCTGCACCATCTGAACGCGGCGACAAAATCCGTGCCGCAAATGCTGGAAGATTTTAAACAGCATCCGGCGGTCGCGCCGCTGATCGCCGGCGGCAAACTGGTGGAGTATGCCGCGCACGTCGTCCCGGAGGCCGGGTTTGCTATGCAGCCTGAGCTGGTGGGCGACGGGGTGTTGATTGCCGGTGATGCTGGCGGAATGTGCATGAATCTGGGCTTTACTATCCGCGGTATGGATTTGGCCGTGGCGGCAGGAGACGCGGCGGCGAAAACCGTCCTTTCCGCACTGCGCAGCGCTGATTTCAGTCGGCAAAAACTGGCGGAATATCGCCAGCATCTCGACAACGGTCTGATGCGGGATATGCGAATGTACCAGCGTCTGCCGGCGTTTCTCGATAACCCGCGCATGTTTACCCGCTATCCGGAAATGGCGGTCGGTATCGCCCGCGATCTGTTTACCGTTGATGGCGGCGCGCCGGAGCCGATGCGTAAAAAAATCCTGCGTCATGCAAAGAAAGTCGGCCTTATCAATCTGATGAAGGACGGTATTAAAGGAGCGACCGTATTATGACTTCCCCCGTCAATGTTGACGTCAAGCTGGGCGTTAATAAATTCAACGTCGATGAAAATAACCCGCATATCGTGCTGAAAACCGAACCGGATAAGCAGGCGCTGGAGGTGCTGATTAAGGCATGTCCCGCCGGGCTGTACAAGAAGCAGGATGACGGCAGCGTGCGGTTTGACTACGCCGGCTGTCTGGAATGCGGTACCTGTCGGATTCTCGGCCTGGACAGCGCGCTGGAAAAGTGGGAATACCCGCGCGGTACCTTTGGCGTGGAGTTTCGCTACGGTTGATTGACTGCCGGATGGCGCTGCGCTTATCCGGCCTACGCTCACGGACCTGGTCGGCCTGATACGCGCAGCGCCATCAGGCAACCAGGATAAAACAGGACATAACCATGCCGCAGCCCAGGAACTTTGACGACCTTAAATTCTCCGCCATTCATCGCAGAATTATGCTGTGGGGAAGCGGCGGCCCGTTCCTTGATGGCTACGTGCTGGTGATCATTGGCGTGGCGCTGGAACAACTGACGCCGCTATTGCACCTTGATGCTGAATGGATTGGCGCGCTCGGCGCGGCTACGCTTGCCGGACTGTTTATCGGCACCTCGCTGTTTGGCTATATTTGCGATAAAGTCGGGCGGCGTAAAATGTTCCTGCTTGATATTATCGCTATCGGCGCTATCTCCGTGGCGACCATGTTTGTTTCCACGCCGCTTGAATTGCTGGTGATGCGCGTTTTAATTGGCATTGTTATCGGCGCGGATTACCCTATCGCCACGTCCATGATTACGGAGTTTTCCAATACCCGGCAGCGCGCGTTTTCCATCGGTTTTATCGCCGCGATGTGGTACGTCGGCGCGACCTGCGCCAATCTGGTGGGGTATTGGTTGTATGACATGGAAGGCGGCTGGCGCTGGATGCTTGGCAGCGCCTTTATCCCATGCTTAATCATTTTGATTGGCCGCTTTGACCTGCCGGAATCGCCACGCTGGCTATTGCGAAAAGGACGGGTAAAAGAGTGCGAACAAATGATGATCAAACTGTTCGGCGAACCGGTCTGCTTTGACGATGAGCCGCCGCAGGAGACCCGCTTCCTGCAACTGTTTAACCGCCGTCATTTCCCGTTTGTACTGTTCGTCGCGGCTATCTGGACCTGTCAGGTGATCCCGATGTTCGCTATCTATACCTTTGGGCCGCAGATCGTCGGGTTACTCGGCTGGGAACAGGGGCGCAGCGCAGCGCTCGGCAATGTGGTGATTAGCCTCTTTTTTATGCTGGGCTGTATACCGGCGATGTTCTGGCTAAACAGTATTGGCCGTCGCCCTCTGCTTATTGGCAGCTTCGCAATGATGACTATTGCGCTGGCGTTGCTGGGGCTGGTGTCAAATCTGGGCATCATACTGGTAGTGGTGGCGTTTGCGGTGTACGCCTTCTTTTCCGGCGGACCGGGCATACTGCAATGGCTTTATCCTAATGAACTCTTCCCTACGGACATTCGCGCTTCGGCCGTAGGGGTCATCATGTCATTAAGCCGCATTGGAACCATTGTCTCCACCTGGGCATTACCGATTTTTATTACTCGTTACGGTATTAATAACGTCATGCTGATTGGCGCGTTGATTTCGTTAGTCGGGCTTGGCGTATCGGTGATGTTTGCCCCGGAAACTCGCGGCTTGACGCTAACACAGACCGGAAACATGACTTTGCGCGGAACGCCATCGGATAACCCTCGTTAAGAGTGTTCTGCATTTCTCCCCGCTTTTCGCCAATAACGCTAAAGTTAACAGTCACATGCTAAAACAACTGAAAAGCAGGGAGAACACCATGCAAAAACGTCTTATGACCGCACTGTTTACCGCAGCAACCCTATTCACCGTCGCAGGATGCTCTTCTAACCAGGCGGTTGAAACCACGGATGGCAAAACTATCGTCACCGACGGGAAACCCGAGGTCGATAACGATACCGGTATGGTGTCTTACAAAAACGCCGCCACCGGGAAAACCGAACAGATTAACCGCGATCAGCTGAAAAATATGAGCGAGCTGGATAATTAATTCAATTTTTTCTGATTAGCTGCTCAATAATATTCACTATTAGCCTGGTGAATTTGTCACTACACTTTGTGATAAAAAACCGATAATCACAGGCTAATCATGATCCTCATTATTTATGCGCATCCGTATCCGCATCACTCTCATGCGAATAAACGGATGCTTGAACAGGCAGGGACGCTGGAAAACGTCGAAATACGTTCGCTTTATCACCTCTATCCCGATTTTAATATTGACGTTGCCGCCGAGCAGCAGGCGCTGTCGCGCGCGAGTCTTATCGTCTGGCAGCATCCGATGCAGTGGTACAGCGTCCCTCCTTTACTCAAATTATGGATGGATAAAGTCCTCGCCCACGGCTGGGCCTACGGTCATGGCGGTACGGCATTGCACGGTAAACATCTGCTGTGGGCGGTAACGACCGGCGGTGGTGAAAACCATTTTGCTATCGGTTCACATCCGGGATTTGACGTCCTTTCTCAGCCGCTACAGGCGACGGCGCTCTATTGTGGTTTAACGTGGCTGCCGCCGTTTGCCATGCACTGCACGTTCATTTGCGATAACGAGACCTTACAGGCGCAGGCGCGTCAGTATAAACAGCGTTTACTGGTATGGCAGGAGGCGAATCATGGATAGTCATACTCTACTGCAGGCGCTGATCTATCTTGGTTCGGCGGCGTTGATTGTGCCGATTGCGGTACGTTTGGGCTTAGGTTCGGTGCTGGGGTATCTGATTGCGGGTTGCATTATCGGCCCCTGGGGGCTGCGACTGGTGACGGATGCCGAATCTATTCTGCATTTTGCGGAAATCGGCGTCGTGCTGATGTTGTTTGTCATTGGGCTTGAACTGGACCCGCAGCGGTTATGGAAGCTGCGCGCCTCGGTATTTGGCGGCGGCGCGTTGCAGATGGTGGTCTGCGGCGGACTGATTGGTCTGTTCTGTATGTTTCTTGGCCTGCGTTGGCAGGTGGCGGAACTGATCGGTATGACGCTGGCGCTCTCGTCCACGGCTATCGCCATGCAGGCAATGAATGAGCGTAACCTGACCGTTTCGCAAGTGGGGCGTAGCGCATTTGCGGTGCTTTTGTTCCAGGATATCGCGGCGATCCCGCTGGTGGCGATGATTCCGCTACTGGCCGCCAGCGGCGCATCCACCACGCTTGGCGCGTTTGCGCTGTCGGCGTTAAAAGTCGCAGGCGCGTTGGCGCTGGTGGTGCTGTTGGGACGCTACGTCACGCGCCCGGCGCTGCGCTTTGTCGCGCGTTCTGGTTTGCGGGAGGTGTTCAGCGCCGTGGCGCTATTTCTGGTGTTTGGTTTCGGCCTGTTGCTCGAAGAGGTTGGGCTGTCAATGGCGATGGGCGCGTTCCTGGCGGGCGTTCTGCTGGCGAGTTCGGAATATCGTCATGCGCTGGAAAGCGATATTGAACCCTTTAAGGGATTGCTGCTGGGGCTGTTCTTTATTGGCGTCGGCATGTCGATTGATTTCGGCACGCTGGTGGAGAATCCGCTGCGTATTCTGCTGTTGTTGGTCGGTTTTCTGGCGATCAAAATCGTTATGCTGTGGCTGGTCGCGAGGCCCCTGGGCGTACCGGCAAAACAGCGTCGCTGGTTTGCCGTCTTATTAGGCCAGGGAAGTGAGTTTGCGTTTGTGGTTTTTGGCGCAGCGCAAATGGCGGATGTCCTTGAGTCGGAGTGGGCGAAAGCGCTGACGCTGGCGGTCGCGCTGTCGATGGCGGCAACGCCGATTTTTCTGGTGCTGCTGACGCGCATGGAGAAGGCCGCGACGGGCGAAGCGCGCGAGGCGGATGAAATCGATGAAGAGCAGCCGCGGGTCATTGTGGCCGGGTTTGGGCGATTTGGTCAGATAGCCGGGCGTCTGCTGCTGTCGAGCGGGGTGAAGATGGTGGTGCTCGATCACGACCCCGATCATATCGAAACGCTGCGTAAATTCGGCATGAAGGTTTTTTATGGCGACGCGACGCGTATGGATTTGCTGGAATCTGCCGGAGCGGCGAAGGCGGAGGTATTGATTAACGCCATTGACGATCCGCAAACCAATCTGCAACTGAGCGAACTGGTGAAGACGCATTTCCCGCATCTGCAGATTATCGCCCGCGCTCGTGATGTCGATCATTACATTCGCCTGCGACAGGCCGGCGTGGCGATGCCCGAACGTGAAACTTTCGAAGGCGCGCTCAAAAGCGGGCGACAGGCGCTGGAAGCGCTGGGGCTGGGGCGTTATGAAGCCCGCGAGCGCGCGGATCTGTTCCGCCATTTTAATACCCAGATGGTGGAAGAGATGGCGAAAGGGGAAAACGATCCGTTATCTCGCGCCGCCGCCTATAAACGTACCAGCGCGATGTTGAGCGAAATTATTACCGAGGATCGGGAGCATCTGTCGTTGATTCAGCGTCACGGCTGGCAGGGAACGGCGGAGGGCAAACATTCCGGGGAGGTCGCCGATGAACCCGAGGTCAAACCGTCAATCTAAAGTAAAAAATGTGATGTTCTGCAAACTTTACTGCTAATTGGCTGTTTTTGAACTACTGTAATGCTGGCGCTCCACATCAAATGAGTGGCGTCGCCAGCAGAACGAAAAATTTTCGTGCTCATCCTCTTTTCGTCAGTCGACGAAAGATTGCGCTTTACGTATAGTGGCGGCAATTTTTTTGGTATCAGGAAATAATTAATGATCAGTCTGATTGCGGCGTTAGCGGTGGATCGCGTCATCGGTATGGAAAACGCCATGCCGTGGAACCTGCCTGCCGATCTCGCCTGGTTTAAACGTAACACGTTAAATAAACCTGTCGTCATGGGACGTCACACCTGGGAATCTATCGGACGCCCCTTACCGGGACGTAAAAATATTATTATCAGCAGCCAGCCGGGCACCGACGATCGCGTGCAGTGGGTGAAGTCTGTCGATGAGGCGATTGCCGCTTGCGGCGATGCGCCGGAAATTATGGTCATTGGCGGCGGGCGCGTGTATGAGCAGTTCCTGCCAAAAGCACAGAAGCTTTATCTGACGCATATTGATGCGGAAGTCGAAGGCGATACCCATTTTCCGGATTATGAACCGGATGACTGGGAGTCGGTATTCAGTGAGTTTCACGATGCCGACGCGCAGAACTCTCACAGCTATTGTTTCGAGATTCTGGAACGGCGGTAAGCGGCGGCGGATATGTATGTTGCCGGATGGCGACGCATGGCGTCTTATCCGGCCTACGCTCACGGACTGTGTAGGCCAGATAAGCGCAGCGCCATCAGGCGTTGATTGCTTCGCCTTCGCCCATATCCATCTGGCGGTTTGACGGCTGCACAAAATACTGTTTATCTTCCCAACGTAAACAGGTCAACTCTCCGCCCCAGCAGCAGCCGGTATCCAGCGCGTAAATACCCTCCGGCGTCCCTTTCCCTTCCAGCGACGCCCAGTGCCCGAACGCGATGCTGTAAGCCTCGCTCACTGGCCCTGGAATGGCAAACCACGGCTTCAGCGGCGCAGGGGCATTTTCCGGCGACGCTTTGCTGTACATATCCAGTTGACCGTTAGGAAAGCAGTAACGCATACGGGTAAAGGCATTAGTAATAAAGCGTAGCCGCGCCAGACCGCTTAACTCCGGCGACCAGTTATTCGGCATATCGCCATACATCGCGTCGAGGAAAAACGGGTACGAGTCGCTCGACAACACCGCTTCAACATCGCGGGCGCACTCTTTTGCCGTCTGCAAATCCCACTGCGGCGTAATACCCGCATGCGCCATGACCAGCTTTTTCTCCTCGTCTACCTGCAACAGCGGCTGACGACGTAACCAATTCAGCAGCTCATCGGCGTCCGGCGCTTCAAGAAGCGGGGTTAGCCGGTCTTTGGGTTTGTTGCGGCTAATCCCGGCGAATACGGCCAGTAGATGTAAATCGTGATTCCCCAACACCAGACGCACGCTATCGCCAAGTGCTTTGACGTAGCGTAACACGTCCAGAGAACCGGGACCGCGGGCGACCAAATCGCCAGTCAGCCACAGAGTGTCTGTTTCTGGCGTAAATTCCACTTGCTGTAATAAGGCGATCAGTTCGTCGTAGCAACCGTGAACGTCGCCGATGAGGTATGTTGCCATTGCTATAATTTTAGTGAATGAGTGTAGGGACGGCGAGTCGAAACACGGGAATGTCGATGGTAAAGGCGTCGCCATTTTCATCGATCATTTCGTAATGACCCTGCATGGTGCCCAGCGGCGTTTCAATTACCGCGCCGCTGGTGTACTGATACTCTTCGCCTGGCGCAATGCGCGGCTGGACGCCAACCACACCTTCGCCCTGGACTTCAGTTTCACGGCCATGACCATTGGTAATCAGCCAGTAGCGGCCTAGTAGCTGCACTGGCGCCCGGCCCAGATTGCGGATGGTCACGGTATAGGCAAAAACGTAACGTTCATCGTCAGGTGAGGATTGCGCCTCAATATAGACGCTTTGCACCTGAATACACACTCTGGGCGAATTGATCATATTTAACTCTCCTTCAAAGGCGCGTTTTCCGACAGATAGTTGGCCATCTGGCAGTACTGCGCGACAGAGATATTTTCCGCGCGCATTGCCGGGTCAATACCCATTTCCGTCAACGTCTCAACGCTAAAAAGATTGCCGAGGCTGTTACGGATCGTTTTACGGCGCTGGTTAAAGGCCTCGGTGGTAATACGGCTCAACACGCGAATATCTTTAACCGGGTAAGGCATCGTTGCGTGTGGAACCAGACGCACCACGGCGGAGTCCACTTTGGGCGGCGGCGTGAAGGCGGATGGCGGTACTTCAAGCACCGGGATCACCTGACAGTAATATTGCGCCATCACGCTTAAACGACCATACGCTTTGCTGTTCGGCCCTGCAACCAGACGATTTACCACTTCTTTTTGCAACATAAAGTGCATGTCGGCAATGGCATCAGTATAGCTAAAGAGATGGAACATCAGCGGGGTGGAGATGTTATAGGGCAGATTGCCGAACACACGCAGCGGTTGGCCCAACTGCGCAGACAGTTCGCCAAAGTTCATGGTCATGGCGTCCTGCTGATAAATGGTCAGTTTCGGCCCTAAGAACGGATGGGTTTGCAAACGCGCCGCCAGATCGCGGTCAAGCTCGATGACCGTGAGCTTATCCAGTCGTTCGCCGACCGGTTCCGTCAGCGCGGCCAGACCGGGGCCGATTTCAACCATCGCCTGGCCTTTTTGCGGATTAATAGCAGAAACAATACTGTCGATCACAAACCGATCGTTGAGAAAGTTTTGCCCGAAGCGTTTACGGGCTAAATGGCCCTGATGGACTCGATTATTCATTGGGTATTAACAATCATTTTGATGGCGAGATTAAGCGCCGTAATAAAACTGCCGACATCCGCTTTTCCCTGGCCCGCCAGTTCAAGCGCGGTGCCGTGGTCAACGGAGGTTCGAATAAAAGGTAGGCCGAGCGTAATATTCACTCCCCGACCGAATCCCTGGTATTTTAGCACGGGCAGGCCCTGATCGTGGTACATTGCCAGCACCGCATCAGCATGGTCGAGATATTTGGGCTGAAACAGCGTATCGGCGGGCAGCGGACCGGTAAGGTGCATTCCCTGCGCCCGCAGCTCGTCGAGCACCGGAATGATGGTGTCTATCTCTTCCGTGCCCATATGACCGCCTTCGCCCGCGTGCGGATTCAGGCCACAGACAAGAATGCGCGGTTCGGCAATACCAAATTTGGTCCGCAAATCGTGATGCAAAATAGCAATCACTTCGTGCAAAAGCGCAGAGGTGATGGCGTCTGCAATCGCCCGCAGCGGCAAATGCGTGGTCGCCAGCGCGACACGTAACGCTTCGGTCGCCAGCATCATCACCACTTTTTTCGCCTGCGAGCGTTCCTCAAAAAACTCCGTATGTCCGGTGAACGGAATGCCGGCGTCATTGATCACGCCTTTGTGCACCGGCCCGGTGATCAGCGCCGCGAATTCATGTTGCAGACAGCCGTCGCAGGCCCGCGCCAGCGTTTCCACCACATAGGGGCCATTTTCTACCGTCAACTGACCGGGAATAGCAGGCGCGCGCAGCGAGACCGGCAATAGGGTCAGCGTTCCCGCGGGCTGTGGCGCAGCGGGGACATCAGGCGAGTAAGGGAGAAGCGAGAGGGGCAGGCCGAGCATGGCGGCCCGCTCCGTCAGGAGCGCGCCATCCGCACAGACGACCAGTTCAATCGGCCACGCGCGTTGCGCCAGTTGGACAACAAGATCGGGGCCAATCCCGGCGGGTTCGCCGGGAGTGATAACAACGCGTTGCGCACTGCTCATTAGTTACTCAGAATCTTAACGTAAGCACTGGCTCGCTGTTCTTGCATCCAGGTCGCCGCTTCTTCTGAGAATTTACGGTTCATCAGCATACGATAAGCGCGATCTTTCTGCGCCGCGTCGGTTTTATCTACCTTACGCGTATCCAGCAATTCGATCAGATGCCAGCCGAAAGAGGAGTGTACCGGCGCGCTCATTTGGCCTTTATGCAGCTTCGTCAGCGCGTCGCGGAACGCCGGATCAAAAATATCTGGCGTAGCCCAACCTAAATCACCGCCCTGGTTAGCGGAGCCAGGGTCCTGAGAGTACTCTTTCGCCGCGGCGGCAAACGTGGTTTTACCACTCTTAATGTCAGCCGCAATTTCTTCCAGCTTCAGGCGCGCCTGCTGATCGGTCATGATCGGCGACGGCTTAAGAAGAATGTGACGAGCGTGAACTTCGGTCACGGAGATATTCGGGCTCTGACCGCGCAGGTCGTTTACTTTCAGAATGTGGAAGCCGACGCCGGAGCGAATCGGGCCGACAATGTCGCCTTTCTTTGCTGTACTCAGCGCCTGGGCGAAAATCCCCGGCAGCTCCTGAATACGGCCCCAGCCCATCTGACCGCCTTTTAACGCCTGCTGGTCGGCAGAGTAGGTAATCGCCAGTTTGCCGAAATCTGCGCCGTTACGCGCTTCTTCAACAATGCTTTCCGCCTGGCGTTGCGCGTCGTTAACCTGCCCGGAGGTGGGGTTTTCCGGCAGTGCAATCAGGATATGGCTCAGGTTCAGCTCGGTGCTGGCGTCGTTTTGGGTGCCAATCTGTTTTGCCAGCGCGTCAACTTCTTGCGGCAAAACGGTGATACGGCGACGAACCTCGTTGTTGCGCACTTCAGAGATAATCATCTCTTTACGAATCTGGTTACGGTAGGTTGAATAGTTCAGCCCATCGTAAGCCAGGCGGCTGCGCATCTGATCCATCGTCATATTGTTCTGTTTGGCGATGTTGGCGATGGCCTCATCCAACTGCTCATCCGTGATTTTCACCCCCATCTTTTGACCCATTTGCAGGATAATTTGATCCATAATCAAACGTTCCAGGATCTGATGACGCAGCGTGGCGTCGTCCGGAAGCTGCTGACCTGCCTGACCCGCGTTGAGTTTGACTGATTGCATTAAGCCATCAACGTCGCTTTCCAGCACGACGCCATTATTGACGACGGCTGCGACTTTATCGACTACCTGGGGGGCAGCGAAACTGGTATTCGCGATCATGGCGATACCGAGAAGCAGCGTTTTCCAGTTCTTCATACTTTTTCCATTTCAATTAACCGCAATGCGGATTACGTGGTAAATCAATCAGATTACATAGAGCTTTGATACGGCAGAATGTTAGAACGCAACATTTCTTGCGTGCCGAGGCCGTAGTTAGAGCTCAAACCGCGCAGCTCAATGTTGAAGCCGATCGCGTTATCATAAATCGCGTGTTGTTTATCGTTATCCCAACCGTTCAGCTTACGTTCGTATCCGACGCGGATCGCATAGCAGCAAGAGTTGTACTGCAAGCCGAGCATCTGGTCTGCAGGTTTACTCGAATTGGTATCGAAGTAGTACGCGCCGACAATTGACCAGCGATCGGCAATTGGCCAACTTGCCACCGCGCCCACCTGGTTGATGCCGTTTTTATACTGCTCTGCCGTGGAATAATACGAAGGCAACGTGGCCTGAATATATTCCGGGCTGGCATAGCGGTAGTTCAACTGTACCAGACGATCCTGATCCCGACGGTATTCGAGGCTGCTGCTGCTGGTGGCGACGCTATCCAGACGGGTATCGTACTGTACTCCGCTACGCAGACCCCAGCGTTCTGAAATACGCCAGTAAGTGTCGCCTGCCCAAACCAGCGAACCGGTTTTGTCGTCATTCTCCCATTTAATGTTGTCATCGCCGGTGCGAGACTCCGTGAAATAGTAGATTTGACCCACAGAAACGTTAAAACGTTCAACGGCGGCATCATCATAAATGCGTGTTGTGACGCCGGTCGTGACCTGGTTGGCGGAAGCAATACGGTCGAGACCGCCATAAGTGCGGTCGCGGAACAGGCCGTTATAGTCGGATTGCAGTAAAGAAGAGTCGTAGTTATAGATGCCGCTCTGGTCGCGATACGGCACATACAGGTACTGCACGCGTGGTTCCAGCGTTTGGGTATACCCCGGCGCCAGCATCGCCATATCACGTTCGAAGACTAATTTCCCGTCGACTTTAAACTGCGGCATGACGCGGTTAACCGAATCATCCAGCTTATTCACGTTCGCTGAATTATTGTTATAGGCATCCAGATTCGTTTGCTGGTAGTGCGTCGCCATCAGCTTCGCTTCGGTGTTCAGGCTGCCCCAGCGGTTGGAGAGCGGCAAGTTGATGGTCGGCTCCAGGTGGACGCGGGTCGCTTCCGGCATATCGTCTCTGGTGTTGACAAAGTGTACCGCCTGGCCGTAAATCCGGGTATCAAACGGCCCAAGATCGTTATGATAGTAGTTAACGTCTAACTGCGGCTCCGCCGAGTAGCTGCTGTTGTTCTGATCGTTAAATACCTGGAATTGCTTGGTCGACACCGTAGCGTCAAAGTTTTGTACGGCGTAGCCGACGCTGAATTTCTGCGTTGCGTAGCCGTCAGTACTGGAACCGTACTTACTATCGAAATCGTTAAAATAGCTGGAGTCGCTGACTTTGGTGTAATCGACGTTAAAACGCCACACCTGATCCATCACGCCTGAGTGCTGCCAGTAGAATAACCAGCGGTGCTTATCGCCCTCTTTGGGGTGATCGTCTTCATAGACTTTATCAGAAGGCAGATAGTCTAATTCCATCAGCCCCGCGCCCGCCTGCGTGAGATAACGGAATTCGTTCTCCCACATAATATTGCCGCGGCGGTGCATATAGTGCGGGGTAATGGTGGCGTCCATATTGGGCGCGATGTTCCAGTAATACGGTAAGTAGAATTCGAAATAGTTCTTGGTCGTGTATTTCGCGTTCGGGATCAGGAAACCTGAGCGACGTTTGTCACCGACGGGTAGCTGTAAATAGGGGCTATAAAAGATCGGAACCGGACCGACTTTAAACCGGGCGTTCCAGATTTCCGCAACCTGTTCTTCACGGTCATGGATGACTTCACTCCCCACCACGCTCCAGGTATTGGAGCCAGGCAAACAGGAGGTAAAGCTGCCGTTTTCCAGAATGGTATAGCGGTTTTCGCCGCGCTGCTTCATGAGGTCGGCTTTACCGCGCCCCTGACGGCCCACCATTTGGTAGTCGCCTTCCCAGACGTTCGTGTCTTTGGTGTTCAGGTTCGCCCAGCCCTTCGGCCCTTTCAGGATGACCTGATTGTCATCATAATGGACATTACCCAGCGCATCGACGGTACGTACAGGTTCCGGCTGACCTTCCGCCTGCTTCTGATGAAGTTGTACTTCATCCGCTTGCAGGCGACTATTCCCCTGCATAATGTCCACGTTGCCGGTAAAAACGGCATCGTCCGGGTAGTTACCTTTAGCGTTATCGGCATTGATAGTGACTGGCAGATCGTTGGTATCGCCTTTTACCAGAGGACGATCATAGCTCGGCACGCCCAACATACACTGTGAGGCAAGATCGGCTGCCAGACCCTGATGACTATAAAGGGCGCTGGCGATCATGGTGGCCAGAAGAGTGGGAATACGTTTTTTCATACGTTGTATTTATTGTTCCATCATCGGTAGCGTTGCGCGTGACAAACGGTCACAGCCTAACTTACTCATCTTCGCTGCGCCAGTGTTAATCCTGCCGTTTAGCGTCTGTGGTGTTAGGCACGGCATTGAATGACAGGTATGATAATGCAAATTATAGGCGATGTCCCACAATTGACCGTAGCCTTCATTCGCGGAAAAGCACCTTATTTTGTGGGAGATAGCCTCACCGATAGCGTAACGTTTTGGGGAGTCTATGCAGTACTGGGGAAAGATAATTGGCGTCGCCGTCGCCCTGATAATGGGCGGCGGCTTTTGGGGCGTGGTCCTGGGTCTGTTGGTGGGCCATATGTTCGACAAAGCCCGCAGCAGAAAAATGGCGTGGTTTGCCAACCAGCGGGAACGACAAGCGCTGTTTTTTGCCACCACCTTTGAGGTGATGGGCCACTTAACCAAATCAAAAGGACGGGTGACGGAAGCGGATATTCATATCGCCAGTCAGTTGATGGATCGCATGAATTTACACGGCGATTCACGTACTGCCGCGCAGAACGCCTTTCGGGTCGGAAAAGCGGATAATTACCCATTACGTGAAAAGATGCGACAGTTTCGCAGCGTTTGCTTCGGGCGTTTTGATCTGATTCGGATGTTTCTGGAAATTCAGATCCAGGCGGCGTTTGCCGATGGCTCGCTGCACCCTAATGAGCGGGAAGTGCTGTATGTGATTGCGGAGGAGTTAGGCATTTCCCGCGTGCAGTTCGATCAGTTTTTGCGCATGATGCAGGGCGGCGCGCAGTTTGGCGGCGGTTATCATCAACAGTCCGGCGGCTGGCAGCAGACGCAGCGCGGCCCGACTCTGGAAGATGCCTGTAATGTGCTGGGTGTTAAAACCACCGACGATGCGACCACCATTAAACGCGCTTATCGCAAGCTGATGAGCGAGCATCATCCCGATAAGCTGGTGGCGAAAGGATTGCCGCCGGAAATGATGGAGATGGCGAAGCAAAAAGCGCAGGAAATTCAGAAAGCATATGAATTAATTAAAGAACAGAAAGGATTTAAGTAACCGTTTTGCCGGATAGCGACGCGTGGCGTCTTATCCGGCCTACAATCGGGCGTTTTCGCTAAAAATCCGCTGGCGCTTTAAAGGTCATGCTGGTGCCGTAAGCGGGGTGGGTAATGGTCAGCATTTCGGCATGTAACTGCAAACGCGGCGCCAGAGCCAGTGCTTCCGGCGAGGCGTAAAATCGATCGCCTAAAATCGGGTGACCTAACGCCAGCATATGCACACGAAGCTGATGCGAACGTCCGGTGATCGGTTTGAGCACCACGCGGGCGGTATTATCCGCCGCAAAGTCCACCACGTTATATTCCGTTTGCGCCGGTTTGCCGGTTTCATAACACACTTTCTGCTTTGGCCGGTTCGGCCAGTCGCAGATGAGCGGTAAGTCAACCACCCCTTCCGCAGGGGAGGGATGCCCCCATACACGCGCCACATACTGCTTTTTCGGCTCACGTTCGCGGAACTGGCGTTTTAGCTCCCGCTCCGCGGCTTTGGTCAGCGCCACTACAATCACGCCGCTGGTGGCCATATCCAGACGATGCACCGACTCTGCCTGCGGGTAGTCGCGCTGGATACGCGTCATAATGCTGTCTTTGTGCGCTTCCAGACGTCCCGGCACGGACAACAGACCGCTGGGCTTGTTGACCACCATAATGTGCTCATCCTGATACAGGATAACCAGCCAGGGTTCCTGCGGCGGATTGTAGTTTTCCATCCCCATGTACGGCTCCGTTATTGGTGCGTGACGACGATAAGACGCAGCGCGTCCAGACGCCAACCTGCCTGATTCAGGCTTTCCAGCACCTGTTGACGGTTACTGTCGATAGCGGCAAGTTCGTCGTCGCGAATGTTCGGGTTGACGGCGCGCAACGCTTCCAGACGCGACAGTTCCCCGGACAGTTTTTCATCCGCCTCGCGACGCGCGTTATCAATCAGCGCTCTGGCGGACTTTTCAATCTGAGTCTCGCCCAGTTGCAAAATGGCGTGGACGTCCTGTTGAACGGCGTTAACCAGTTTGCTGCCGGTGTGGCGATTAACGGCGCTTAGCTGACGGTTGAAGGTTTCAAACTCGACCTGGGCGGCCAGGTTGTTACCGTTTTTATCTAACAGCATACGTACCGGCGTCGGCGGCAGGAAGCGGTTCAGTTGTAGCTGTTTCGGCGCTTGCGCTTCCACGACGTAAATCAGTTCGACCAGCAGCGTGCCGACCGGCAGCGCTTTATTCTTCAACAGCGAAATGGTGCTACTGCCGGTGTCGCCGGAGAGGATCAGATCCAGCCCGTTACGGATGAGCGGATGTTCCCAGGTAATAAACTGCGCATCTTCGCGAGACAGGGCTACGTCACGTTCAAACGTGATAGTACAGCCGTCTTCCGGCAGACCGGGGAAATCCGGTACCAGCATGTGGTCGGACGGCGTTAGCACGATCAGGTTGTCGCCGCGATCGTCCTGGTTAATGCCGACGATATCGAACAGGTTCATGGCGAACGCGATCAGGCTGGTGTCGTCGTCCTGTTCTTCAATGCTTTGTGCAAGCTGTTGGGCTTTTTCTCCGCCGTTGGAGTGGATCTCCAGCAGGCGGTCGCGCCCCTGTTCTAACTGGGCTTTTAGCGCTTCATGTTGCTCGCGGCAGGACTTGATCAGATCGTCAAACCCGTCGGTTTCTTCAGGTGCCCCCAGATAGTTAATCAGACTGGCGTAGGCTGAATCATAAATAGCGCGACCGGTCGGGCAGGTGTGCTCAAAGGCGTCCAGCCCTTCGTGATACCAGCGAACCAGCACCGACTGGGCGGTTTTTTCCAGGTACGGGACGTGAATCTGGATATCATGCGCCTGGCCGATACGATCCAGACGACCAATACGCTGTTCCAGCAGATCCGGGTTAAACGGCAAGTCGAACATCACCAGATTACTGGCAAACTGGAAGTTACGTCCTTCGGAACCGATTTCGGAACATAACAGCACCTGCGCGCCGGTATCTTCTTCGGCGAACCAGGCGGCGGCGCGGTCGCGTTCGATAATCGACATGCCCTCATGGAACACGGCGGCGCGGATGCCTTCGCGTTCGCGCAGCACCTGCTCCAGTTGTAACGCGGTGGTCGCCTTGGCGCAGATCACCAGCACTTTTTGCGAACGATGGCTGGTCAGATAGCCCATCAGCCACTCAACGCGCGGGTCGAAGTTCCACCAGGTGCCGGTATCGCCTTCGAACTCCTGATAAATTTGTTCCGGATAGAGCATATCGCGGGCGCGATCTTCCGCGCTTTTACGCGCGCCCATAATGCCGGAGACCTTAATGGCAGTCTGATACTGGGTCGGCAACGGCAGTTTTACCGTATGCAGTTCACGTTTCGGGAACCCCTTGACGCCGTTACGGGTGTTGCGGAACAGAACGCGGCTGGTGCCGTGGCGATCCATCAGCATCGACACCAGCTCCTGACGGGCGGCCTGCGCGTCGTCGCGATCGCTATTAGCCGCCTGCAACAGCGGTTCGATATCCTGTTCGCCGATCAGATCGCCCAGCCTGTTCAGTTCGTCGTTGCTGAGCTTATTGCCTGCCAGCAGCATGGCCACCGCATCGGCGACAGGGCGGTAGTTTTTCTGTTCTTCGACAAACTGTTCGAAATCGTGGAAACGGTTCGGATCGAGCAGGCGCAGACGGGCGAAATGGCTTTCCATCCCCAGTTGTTCCGGCGTGGCGGTCAGCAGCAGCACGCCCGGCACGCGTTCGGCTAACTGTTCGATGGTCATATATTCACGGCTCGGCGCATCGATGCTCCACACCAGATGGTGCGCTTCGTCGACCACCAGTAAATCCCACTCGGCGTCGCACAAATGTTCCAGACGCTGCTTATTACGGCGGGCGAAATCCAGCGAGCAGATCACCAGTTGTTCGGTTTCAAACGGGTTATACGCGTCGTGCTGCGCTTCGGTATAGCGTTCGTCATCAAACAGCGCGAAGCGCAGGTTGAAACGGCGCAGCATTTCTACCAGCCACTGGTGTTGCAGGGTTTCCGGAACGATGATCAATACGCGTTCCGCCGCGCCTGATAACAACTGTTGATGCAGAATCATCCCGGCTTCAATGGTTTTCCCTAAGCCCACTTCGTCCGCCAGCAGTACGCGCGGCGCGTGGCGACGACCAACATCATGAGCGATATTAAGCTGATGCGGGATCAGATTGGTCCGCTGGCCGCGCAGGCCGCTGTACGGCATACGGTACTGCTCGCTCTGAAATTTACGGGCGCGATAGCGCAGCGCGAACCGATCCATTCGATCGATTTGACCGGCGAACAGACGATCCTGGGGCTTACTGAAAACCAACTTGCTGTCGAGCAGAACTTCGCGCAACGTCACATTGGTCTCTTCGGTATCCAGTCGGGTGCCGACATAGGCAAGCAGGCCATTTTCTTCTTTTACTTCATCAATATGTAGCTGCCAGCCTTCATGGCTTGTAATCGTATCGCCAGGGTTGAACATGACGCGGGTCACGGGAGAATCACTGCGCGCATACAGACGGTTTTCCCCTGTGGATGGGAAAAGTAAGGTGACGGTTCGCGCATCCATCGCAACAACGGTTCCAAGTCCCAGTTCGCTTTCTGTATCGCTGATCCAGCGTTGACCAAGTGTAAAAGGCATATTTTGTTAGGCTCTATATCTTTGATTGCAGGCATTACTCGTCATACCCAGGCGATAGCGCTGGATAATTGCAAGTATACGACCCCGCTACCAGGCTAATGTGGTAGTGGCGTTAATTAGGTCCAGGAATGGAAAGGGCGCTATGGTACTGGAAGGCGGCGCTTTCGTCACGCGTCAAAATAGCCCCAGTTGCCCGGTCAGTAGTGTAGCAAAATTATCCTCAATGAAGGGAAGAATTCCTTCCGCCACAGGTTGTAGCTGGCGGGTAAGATAGTGTTCGTAATCCAGCGGCGACTGCTGGTAATCCACAGGCTCGGGGCCATTAACGGTCCAGACATATTTTATGGCGCCGCGATTCTGATACTGCGCCGGACGCCCCCGCTTCAGGTTTTGTTCATCCGCCAGCCGGGCGGCGCGTACGTGCGGCGGGACGTTACGCTGGTACTCATGTAAAGGGCGGCGTAGACGCTTACGATAAACCAGTTGCGCGTCCAGTTCGCCCGCCATCAGTTTATCGATAGTCTCGCGCACATAGTCCTGATAAGGTTCATTGCGAAAAACGCGCAGATACAGCTCCTGCTGAAAGCGCTGCGCCAGCGGCGTCCAGTCGGTCCGCACCGTTTCCAGACCTTTAAATACCATGCGCTGGCTGTCGCCTTCCTGAATCAGGCCCGCGTAGCGTTTTTTACTGCCGGTATCCGCGCCGCGGATGGTCGGCATCAGAAAACGGCAAAAGTGGGTTTCAAACTCCAGTTCCAGCGCGCTGGTCAAATTTTGCTGTTGTAACGTTTGTGCCCACCATTCATTCACGTGACGCACCAGCATATGCCCGATTTTCGCTGCGTCGGCTTCTGAATGCGCGCGCCGAAGCCAGACGAAAGTCGAATCGGTATCGCCATAAATCACGTCATAACCCTGCGCCTCAATCAGCGCTTTGGTCTGGCGCATAATCGCATGGCCGCGCATGGTGATTGACGACGCCAGACGGGGATCGAAAAAGCGGCAGGCCGTGGTGCCGAGTACGCCATAAAAGGCATTCATAATGATTTTAAGCGCCTGCGAGAGCGGTTTATTGCCCTGACGTTTGGCTTCATCGCGCCCGTGCCAGATTTGGCTAACAATTTCCGGCAGGCAGTGTTTTTCTCGTGAAAACCAGGCGTCAAGGAAACCTTCGGTACTGTGTTCCGGATTCGGCTGCGCCATGCCTTCGACCAGCCCGACCGGATCAATCAAAAACGTGCGGATAATTGACGGGTACAGGCTTTTATAATCCAGCACCAGTACCGAATCGTATAATCCGGGTTGTGAATCCATCACGTAACCGCCGGGGCTTGCCAGCGGCGGCACTTCGCCGAGATTGGGCGCGACATAGCCGGCGCGGTGCATTCGCGGAAAATAAAGATGCCCGAATGCGGCGACCGAACCGCCGTGGCGATCGACCGGCAGGCCGTTGATCGTCGCGCGCTCCAGCAAAAACGGCATGATTTCGGTTTTATGGAAAATTCGCGTGACCAGCTCGCAGTCTTTCAGGTTGTAGGTGGCGAGGGCGGGTTTATCCTGGGCAAAGCGACGATCGATCTCATCCATACGATCCCAGGGATGATCAATGGATTTACCTTCTCCGAGCAGTTCCTGCGAGACGGCTTCCAGCGAAAAAGACGAAAAATTCCAGAATGCGGATTTAAGTGCGTCAATACCATCGATAATGACTCGCCCTCTGGCCTGGGCGAAAAAAACGCCGTTTTTAAAGCCATGTTCGCGCCACTCCAGTTCGCTATTGTCTCGTCCCAGCCGTAAAGGGGTGCGGTAGCGTTCGGCATGTTTTTGCAGCATACGCAGGTCGAACTGCACAACGTTCCAGCCGATGATGACGTCAGGATCATGTTCGGCAAACCAGGCGTTGAGTTTTTCCAGCAACTGCGGGCGGCTGGCGACATACACAAGCTCGAAGTCCAGTTGGCGGTCATCGCCATTCGCCGGACCAAGCATATAAACAATACGCTGACCGCAGCCTTCCAGACCAATGCAATACAGTTCGCCGTGTCGCGTGGTTTCGATATCCAGCGAGACCCATTTTAGCGGCGGTCGATAGTCGGGATGGGGTTTAAGACGCGCATTGCGGACAACGCCGTTGCGCATCTCGCCGTCCACCCAAACGGGCGAAGTAATAAAGCGTTCCATCAGGTAACGTTCCGGCGGCCGTACATCCGCTTCATAAACGGTGACGCCGTTTTCGCGCAGCAGTTTCTCCATCCGCATAAGCTGGCGATGAGTGCGGCAATACAGGCCGGATACCGGCTGGCGATGAAAGTCTCGCAACTGGAGCGGCGTCAGGCGATAGTCTTTTTCCGCCTGTAGCAGCGAGGCGGCGCGAGAGGTCTGGCTGGTCGGAATAAACGCCACGGACTCCTGCGGCGCCAGAGTCGCCTGCAAAGGGCCGTTGTCTGTCGCCAGCCAGAAAGAGACTTCAGTCCCTTGCGGCGTATCCCGCCAGTGCCGGGTTAAAATGAAACCTGCCTGCGCCACGCTGATTACCTGTCTAAAAAATTCACGCTCATTATAACCTGGTTTAGGGTGAAACACTGTTATTTTGTACAGGCATATAACGTAAAAGTCGGTATTCGTGGAAGAACGATCGCTGCGTTGATGATGTCGTGGTATTTCATGAATGAATTCGTTCCCCGTGATGGGTGTAATGAATATTTTAACGGTAAAAGGACTACTGGCGTCAGATATTTGTGCTGGCGTATGTTTATCAATACGATGATGCTGGTGTATACAGTAGATGTCATTATTCTATAACTGCTAATTTTGAATCATGCTTATTTACAGTTTTTATCTATAGGTTGACTGTTTTGTGTCAAGTCTGTTTTCAGATATTTAGTGTTTTTCAGAATAGTGCTTGTTCGAATCTGTTACTTATTTCTCGGATTAACAAAAAAGCGATGTTTTTGTTTGTGTTAATTAATGAAAAATGTAAGAGTTTTATTTGAAGTATCCTCGCTGCCAGGTTGAAATATAATATTTCAATTGACCGCTATGGTTAAATAAAAATGGATTACAGTGCGAATTTGTCGGGAACTCTCTGCATAATTTACTTTTTATTTTAGAATATGACTTTATTTTCACTTCCAGGTGCGGATGTTTTCATCAAAATTTGTGGTACTCGGGAATTATCTTTTATGAATGTGAATATGCAGGCATGTCTGGTGGGGAACGACCACTATCTTTTCGTCAATACTCAACGCGCCAACCCTTCCATAAAAACCGTGAGTCGATTTTTTGAGTATAAAACATGGACAGATCAGATTTGGCGTACCGAAATTATTGAAAACGGCAATGCTTTTTTTCACTGGCAAGGACACGACAGAAAAAACGGACATCGGGATACCATTATTAACTATCTGCTAAATGGGCAACGCTGGCGGTCAACAATCGAGGATTATATTTTCTTCCATGCGCTGGAAGGAAAAGTGTTGCAGGGACATTATGATAATATTATTGAATATGTGAGTTCTGATAATTACGTCTATCAAAGCGCATTTGCTGAATATATCACCGACCAGATTCATCAACGCGCCCCAAATGGAACGCGTCTTTAGGGACATTACTGCCCGTAATAGGCTTTTGCGCCGTGTTTGCGTAAATAATGTTTATCCAGAAGGGATTGCTGCATGTCGGGTAACTGCGGTGCAAGCTGGCGGCAGAAGATCCCCATATAGGCCACTTCTTCCAGCACGATGGCGTTATGCACTGCATCCTCGGCATTTTTACCCCAGGCAAACGGGCCGTGTGAATGGACAAGCACGCCGGGCATTTGAGCGGCGTCAATGCCGTGTTTTTCAAAGGCTTCGACAATGATATTGCCCGTTTCCCACTCATACTGGCCATTAATTTCCGCGTCAGTCATTTTGCGGGTGCAGGGAATCGTACCGTAGAAATAGTCGGCGTGGGTGGTGCCCGTCGCCGGAATCGACTGACCCGCCTGCGCCCAGATAGTCGCGTGGCGCGAATGGGTGTGCACAATGCCACCGATAGTCGGAAATGACTGGTACAACAGACGGTGGGTTGGCGTATCGGACGAAGGTTTCTTATTACCCTCAACGACTTCACCGGTCTCCAGGCTGACCACTACCATATCGTCAGCGGTCATGACGCTATAATCGACGCCGGACGGCTTAATCACCAATACGCCGCGTTCGCGATCGACGGCGCTGACGTTACCCCAGGTGAGGGTGACCAGGTTGTGTTTTGGCAGTGCCAGGTTGGCTTCCAGTACCTGGCGTTTGAGATCTTCTGGCATGTTGACTCCTGTGTGCCGGATGGCGGCATAAACGCCTTATCCGGTCTACGAATTTCTGTATGCCGGATAAGCGCAGCGCCATCCGGCAACAACGTCACTAACGTTTTAAGCCGTAATACACTTCGTTCCAGCGCAGCGCGTCTTTAAAGCCAGGCAGGCGAGTATCGTTATCAATCACCGCGATTTCGATATCGTGTATTTCCGCGAACTGGCGCATATCGTTCAGATCCAGCGCGTGGCTGAAGACGGTATGGTGCGCGCCGCCAGCCAGAATCCACGCTTCGGAGGCGGTCGGCAGATCCGGCTGCGCCTTCCATAGCGCGTTAGCCACCGGCAGTTTCGGCAGATCGTGCGGCGTTTTCACGGTATCGATGCAGTTGACCAGCAGGCGATAACGATCGCCGAGGTCGATCAGGCTGGCGACGATCGCCGGGCCGGTTTGGGTATTGAAAATCAGACGTGCCGGATCTTCCTTGCCGCCAATGCCGAGGTGCTGGACGTCGAGGATCGGTTTCTCTACTACCGCGATGGACGGACACACCTCCAGCATGTGCGCGCCGAGCACCAGATCGTTGCCTTTCTCGAAGTGGTAGGTGTAATCCTCCATAAATGAGGTGCCGCCCTGCAGACCAGTTGACATCACTTTCATAATGCGAAGCAGAGCGGCGGTTTTCCAGTCGCCTTCGCCCGCAAAGCCGTAGCCCTGCTGCATCAGACGCTGTACGGCCAGACCCGGAAGCTGTTTCAGACCGTGTAAATCTTCAAAGGTAGTGGTGAATGCGTGGAAGCCGCCCTGTTCCAGGAAACGCTTCATACCGAGTTCAATACGCGCCGCTTCCCGCACGTTCTGGCGTTTATCGCCGTGGAGCTGGGTGGCGGGCGTCAGGGTATAGCTGCTTTCGTACTCGTCAATCAGAGCGTTGATATCGCCGTCGCTGATGGAATTCACCACCTGTACCAGATCGCCGACCGCCCAGGTATTGACCGAAAAGCCAAATTTGATTTGCGCGGCTACTTTATCACCGTCAGTCACCGCGACTTCACGCATATTGTCGCCGAAACGGCAGACTTTTAGCTGACGGGTATCTTGTTTAGAGACCACCTGGCGCATCCAGGCGCCGATACGCGTATGGGCCTCTTTGTCCTGCCAGTGACCGGTGACGACCGCGTGCTGCTGGCGCATCCGCGCGCCGATAAAACCGAACTCGCGGCCGCCGTGCGCGGTCTGGTTCAGATTCATAAAGTCCATATCGATGCTGTCCCACGGCAGGGCGGCGTTAAATTGGGTATGGAATTGCAGCAGCGGTTTGTTAAGGATACTCAGCCCGTTGATCCACATTTTGGCCGGGGAGAAGGTGTGCAGCCAGACCACCAGCCCCGCGCAGCGATCGTCATAATTGGCGTCACGACAAATGGCGGTAATCTCATCCGGCGAGGTGCCCAGCGGTTTTAATACCAGTTTACATGGCAGTTTGGCTTCGGTATTCAGCGCGTTTACCACATGCCCGGCATGTTGAGTGACCTGACGCAAGGTCTCTGCTCCATACAAATGCTGGCTGCCAATCACAAACCATACTTCATAATTATCAAAAATCGTCATTGTCGTGTCCTTAATGAGTCAGGATTGCCTGATTGGCCGGGGTGGTTGGCGCCGGCGCGGCAGTCGGAAGATAATGTTGTTCTGCGCTTAGCGCCCACTGTTGGTAACGGCGGTAAAGCTGCTCGAAGCGTTGCGCCTGTTCAGGGCGAGGGTGCAGAGTGCGTTCTACCGCGCTCGCCATGCTTTGCTGGGCGGTGGGAATATCGGCATGTACTTTCGCGGCGACGGCGGCAAAGATAGCGGCGCCTAATGCGCAGCACTGGTCGGAAGCGACGATCTGCAACGGACGATTCAGTACGTCGCAGCAGGCCTGCATAATGACCTGATTTTTACGGGCGATGCCGCCAAGCGCCATCACGTTATTGACCGCGATACCCTGATCGGTAAAACACTCCTGAATGGCGCGCGCGCCGAAGGCGGTCGCGGCGATCAGACCGCCAAACAGCGCCGGAGCGTCGGTGGCGAGATTGAGATCGGTAATCACGCCTTTCAGACGCTGGTTGGCGTTCGGCGTGCGGCGGCCATTGAACCAGTCGAGCACCACAGGCAGGTGGTCCAGCGACGGATTTTTCGCCCACGCGTCGGTCAGGGCAGGCAGTAGTTGCTTTTGGCTGGCGTTAATCTGATCTTTTAGTTCCGGATGCTGCGCGGCAAGCTGTGCCAGCGGCCAACTGAGTACGCGACCAAACCAGGCGTAGATATCGCCGAAAGCGGACTGGCCCGCTTCCAGACCGATAAAGTTTGGCACCACGCTGCCGTCAACCTGACCGCAAATCCCTTTCACGGCGCGATCCCCGACGCTCTGTTTATCCGCAATCAGAATGTCGCAGGTTGAGGTGCCTATCACTTTCACCAGCGCATTGGGTTGCGCGCCTGCGCCGACCGCGCCCATATGACAGTCGAACGCGCCGCCGGAAATCACCACGCTTTCCGGCAGGCTGAGGCGCTGTGCCCATTCAGCGCACAGATTGCCCACAGGCAGATCGGCGGTGAAGGTTTCGCTAAATAACGGGTAGTGCAGATGACGGTTAATACATGGATCGAGCTCATCAAAGAAGCTCACGGGCGGCAGACCGCCCCAGCTTCCATGCCACAGTGATTTGTGCCCGGCGCTACAGCGACCACGGCGGATATCCTGCGGACGAGTGGTGCCGGAAAGTAACGCTGGCACCCAGTCACACAGTTCAACCCACGACACGGCGGCCTGCGCGACGGCGCTATCCTGACGGGTGACGTGCAGAATCTTCGCCCAGAACCATTCGCTGGAGTAAATACCGCCAATATAGCGGGAGTAGTTGACCTTACCTGGCCTATGGCACAGACGGGTGATTTCGTCGGCCTCTTCCACCGCGGTGTGATCTTTCCACAGCACAAACATCGCATTTGGGTTCTCGGCGAACTCCGGACGCAGCGCCAGGACGTTACCGTCGGCGTCAATTGGCGCTGGCGTAGAGCCGGTACTGTCAACGCCAATGCCAACGACATTGGCGCGTTGCGCGGCGCTTAATTGTGCCACAACGGCTTTCAGCGCGGCCTCCATTGAT
The DNA here is from genome assembly GCF_008692785.1 of Salmonella enterica subsp. diarizonae. Classification (GTDB taxonomy): domain Bacteria; phylum Pseudomonadota; class Gammaproteobacteria; order Enterobacterales; family Enterobacteriaceae; genus Salmonella; species Salmonella diarizonae. Next base: position 173,249 of record NZ_VXJV01000004.1, on the reverse strand, counting down.
TCTATGTAGTCGCGCGGATGATGACGGAACTGGTTGTTCGGGCCGTCGCAATAACGGCCTTCTTGCCAGCGCGGATACCACTCTACGCTGGTGGCGATCTCGTCGCCGGTGGCGCAGTCCACTGCCAGAGCGCGCACTGAATCACTGCCAAAATCGAGGCCAATTGCAATTGCCATCGTCTTACTCCATCCAGAAAAACAGGTATGGAGAAACAGTAGAGAGTCGCGGCAAAAACCGTCAGGCAGGAACCGCTAATCTTATGGACAAAAATGCTAATGCTTTGCAAAGTGTGACGCTGTGCAAATATTCAATGTGGACATTCCAGCCATAGTTATAGACACTTCTGTTACTTAATTTTATCGCCTGCACTGTACGCTTTTGTTACAAAGCGCTCTTCACAAGCGGGGTTGATGCGTGCTTTCATCAAGCACAAGGTCTTGCGGAGACGTAAGCTCTGTCGTCCTGGTCAATATGGACAATTTGTTTCTTCTTTGAACATCGGGGGGTAGAGAAATAATGGCTGAAACGCAAAATGATCCGCTATTGCCGGGATATTCATTTAATGCCCATCTGGTCGCCGGGCTGACGCCGATTGAAGCGAATGGATATCTGGATTTTTTTATCGATCGTCCGCTGGGCATGAAGGGATATATTCTTAACCTGACCATCCGCGGAGAGGGCGTCATTAATAATAATGGCGAGAAGTTTGTCTGTCGGCCTGGCGATATACTATTGTTTCCGCCAGGCGAGATTCATCACTATGGACGTCATCCGGACGCCAGCGAGTGGTATCACCAGTGGGTTTACTTCCGGCCTCGCGCCTACTGGCAGGAGTGGCTTGCCTGGCCGACAATCTTTGCCCAGACAGGGTTTTTCCGCCCGGACGAGGCGCGCCAGCCGCATTTCAGCGAACTGTTCGGGCAGATCATCAGCGCCGGGCAAGAGGAAGGTCGCTATTCTGAGCTACTGGCGATCAATTTGCTGGAACAGTTGCTGCTCAGACGTATGGCGGTAATTAATGAGTCGTTGCATCCGCCGATGGATAGCCGTGTGCGCGATGCCTGCCAGTATATCAGCGACCATCTGGCGGACAGCCATTTCGATATCGCCAGCGTCGCCCAACATGTCTGCCTGTCGCCCTCCCGGTTGTCGCATCTGTTCCGTCAGCAGTTAGGCATTAGCGTATTGAGCTGGCGCGAAGATCAGCGTATCAGTCAGGCAAAACTCCTGCTTAGTACAACGCGAATGCCGATAGCGACCGTCGGGCGCAATGTTGGATTTGACGACCAGCTCTATTTTTCGCGGGTATTTAAAAAATGCACCGGGGCAAGTCCTAGCGAGTTCAGGGCCGGATGTGAATAAAAAGTGAATGATGTGTCCACAAAGGTGTCATAAGTCGTAACTATTCAGATAATTGACGGCTTGACGAAGAGGGGCGGGGTAAGCAGAATCCCTGCTTCATCACGCTGACGGACACACTATGCAAGCACTGCTGGAACACTTTATCACCCAATCCACTCTGTATTCGCTTATCGCCGTGTTGCTGGTTGCCTTCCTGGAATCGCTGGCGCTGGTGGGGTTGATTTTACCCGGCACGGTGCTGATGGCGGGGCTGGGGGCGCTTATCGGCAGCGGCGAGCTCAATTTTTGGCATGCCTGGCTGGTGGGCATTATCGGCTGTCTGATGGGCGACTGGATTTCGTTCTGGCTGGGGTGGCGCTTTAAAAAGCCGCTACACCGCTGGTCTTTTATGAAAAAGAACAAGTCGCTGCTGGATAAAACCGAACACGCGCTGCATCAGCACAGTATGTTCACGATCCTGGTCGGACGTTTTGTCGGGCCAACGCGGCCGCTGGTACCGATGGTGGCAGGGATGCTGGATCTTCCCGTGGCGAAATTTATTGTGCCGAACTTGATTGGCTGTTTGCTGTGGCCGCCGTTTTATTTCCTGCCGGGCATTCTGGCTGGCGCCGCCATTGATATCCCCGCCGATCAACAAAGCGGCAGCTTCAAATGGCTATTGCTGGCGACCGCATTGTTATTATGGATTGGCGGTTGGCTGTGCTGGCGATGGTGGCGCAGCGGCAAAGCGGCGACCGATCGACTCGCGGCGTTTTTACCGCGCACCCGTCTGTTATGGCTGGCGCCGATGGCATCTGGCGTGGGGGTTATTGCGCTGGTGGTGCTGGTTCGCCATCCGCTGATGCCGGTGTATATTGATATTCTTCACAAGGTCGTCGGCTTCTGATAACGCTGTTCCACTCGCCGGGAGCTTGTAGGCCGGATAAGGCGTTAATGCCGCCATCCGGCATTGTGGGGCCTGATGGCGCTGCGCTTAGCGAGTCGCACGATCAGCCGTTAATCCCCAGCAACGCTGAGGCGCTGGCTCGTCCGCTGAGTAATTCTGTCGTCTTTCCCTGCCACGCGATACGCCCGTCGGCCACGACAATGGCGCGTGACGCGATCCGCGCCGCATCTTCCACGCTGTGCGAGACCATCAACAGCGTGAGCTGTCGCTCGCGGCAGATATCGCTGACCAACGTCAGCATCTCCTGGCGCAGCGCGGGATCGAGCGCCGAGAACGGTTCATCCAGCAGTAGCATCGGCTGTTCACGTACCAGGCAGCGCGCCAGCGCTACCCGCTGACGCTGGCCGCCGGACAGTTCGCCCGGCAAACGCGTCATCAGACTCTCAATGCCCATCTGACGTGCGATAGCGTCCCGTTTTTCCCGCTGGCTGGCGTTGAGCGTTAACCCGGGATTTAGCCCCAGACCGATATTTTGCTGCACATTCAGATGGCTGAATAAATTATTCTCCTGAAACAGCATTGAGACCGGACGGCGTGAGGGCGGCGTAAGCGTATGATCCTCGCCTGCAATCAGTAGCGTACCGCGGGCAGGGGTGAGAAAACCGGCAATTAAATTCAGCAGAGTGCTTTTCCCCGCGCCGCTGGGGCCAAGAATCGCCACTTGCTCGCCGCGTTCTACCGCCAGCGTAAAACGCATCGGCAAATGATGGTAAAGCCAGGTGATATCAATCAGTTTTAGCATGTCGGCCCGGTAGTTTCTCTATGAGGGTAAATAGCGTAAAGCAGAGCAGCAACAGTATCAGCGCGGTCACCGCGCCGTCCTGGCCACGGTAGGAGCCGATCTGTTGATACAGATAAAACGGCAGCGTGCGGAAATTGTCGTTGCCGAAAAGCGCGACGACGCCAAAATCACCGATAGAAAGTACGCAGGCAAACGCCAGCGCTTGCGCCAGTGGACGTTTCAGTGCTCGCAGCTCCACGATCTTTAACCGCGACCAGCCTTCAATTCCTAATGACTGGCACAGCATTCCGTAACGGGCGGTAACATCGCGCATTGGGTTTTCCAGGACTTTTAGCGCGTAGGGGATCGCCATGAGCGCATTGGTGAAAATCACGATGCCGTCGGCGGATTCCGGTAAGCCGAGGCTATTATTGAGCAATAAAAAGAAGCCCGTCGCCAGCACGATCCCCGGCATCGCGAGGATCAACATCCCGCTGAGTTCCAGCGTTTGTCCGGCGAATACCTGCTGGCGTTGGCGTAATTCGCGGCTACTCCACAGCAGCATCATGGTCAGTACCACACACAGAATGCCCGCCGCCAGCGCAATGCGTAGTGATGTCCAGACAGCCTGCCACAGAATAGGTTGCGCCAGCACCTCCGGCAGGCTGCGGTTGACGCCATCGACCACCACGGCGACCAGCGGCGGAAGCAGCAGCAGCAGCGCCAACACGATTAATAAGGCGTCCGTCAGACGGCTGTGGAGACGATCGTCAGGATCGCGCCAGCCCTGCGTCAGCGTCATCCCCGGCGCAATCGCTTTGCTCAACCGCTGGCTTAGCAGCACCAGCGCCAGGCAGCAGACCATCTGGATTAATGCCAGCATCGCCGCGCGGGCGGGATCGTAGTCATAACTGAGTGCCTGATAGATAGCCAGTTCGATAGTGGTGGCCTGCGGGCCGCCGCCGAGTGACAGGACCGTCGCAAAACTGGCGAAGCAGAGCATAAAAATCAGCGCCGCGACGGGCGGAATTTGGCGGCGCAGCCACGGCCATTCGACAAAACGGAAAAAATGCCAGCCGCGCATACCGAGCTGGGCGGCGAGCTGGCGCTGCTCGCCGGGAATGCTTTCCAAAGATTGCAGCAACAAGCGGCTCGCCATTGGCAGATTAAAAAAGACGTGCGCCAGTAAAATGCCCTGCAAGCCGTAGGGGGAGAATGTCCACTGAAGCCCCAGCATCTGCCACAGCGAGGCCAGCCAGCCCTGGCGGCCATACACGCTAAGAATGCCGAACACGGCAACCAGTACCGGCAGAATCAGCGTCATGGCGCACAGACGCAGCAGTGCCAGACGTCCAGGAAAACGGCGTCGATAAAGCGCACGGGCGAGAAAAACCGCCGGGACCACAGACAGCACCGCGGACAGAAACGCCTGCCAGAATGAGAAGCGCACCACATGCCACAGGTAGCTATCCCGCCAGATTGTCGACCATGCGCCCGACGGCGTGCTCAGCCAAAGCGCCAGAAAGGCCGCTAGCGCGACGGTTATCATCAGCGCGGCGGCGCACAGCCCCGGAATTAGCCAGCCGGGAATTAACGGCTGACGGCGCGTTGCCATTCGCTAATCCATGCCTGGCGTTGTGCTGCAACCTGCTGCGGCGTGAATTCCAGCGTTGTGGCGGGTTTTACCAATGATTCAAACCCTGCCGGTAAGGCGACGTCCGCTACCGGGTACATCCAGTTGCCGGTTGGTATGGCGTTCTGAAACGCTGGAGAAACCATAAATTTGAGGAATTTCTCCGCCAGTTCCGGCTGCTTACTGGCGACGGTACGCGCTGCTACTTCTACCTGTAAGTAATGACCTTCGCTGAAGTTCGCGGCGGCGTAATTGTCCTTCTTCTCTTCAATAATGTGATATGCCGGCGAGGTGGTGTAACTGAGCACCAAATCGCTTTCACCTTTCAGAAATAAACCGTAGGCTTCGCTCCAGCCTTTCGTCACCGTGACCGTTTTGGCCGCCAGTTTTTGCCAGGCCTGCGGCGCGTTATCGCCATAGACTTTGTGCATCCACAGTAATAGCCCCAGCCCTGGCGTACTGGTACGCGGGTCCTGATAAATCACCCGCCATTTTTGATCGCTCTCGACCAGTTCTTTCAGGCTTTTCGGCGGATTTTTCAGCTTGCTTTTATCGTAGACAAAGGCGAAATAGCCGTAATCGAACGGAACAAATGTGTCGTTTTTCCAGCCGCCGGGCACCTTGACCGCCTCATTCGCCACGCCGCTTTTAGCAAAGAGTTTAGTTTGCGTAGCCGCTTCCAGCAGATTGTTGTCCAGCCCCAACACCACATCGGCTTTGCTGTTCTTCCCCTCCATCCGCAGGCGGTTGAGCAGCGAAACGCCATCCTCCAGCGCCACCAGTTTTAGCTCGCAGTTACAGTCGGCTTCAAACGCTTTTTTCACCGCCGGGCCTGGCCCCCAGTCGGCGGCGAACGAGTCGTAGGTATAGACGGTGAGAATGGGTTTGGCGAAGGCAGGCGCCGCGCACAGGAGTAAAAGCGGAAGATATTTTTTTAACACTTTGCACCTCAGTTAAAGAGTGGCAAAGGACTTGAGAGGTAGCCTCAAATCCCTTCGCCGGCATTATCCGGATCAGGTTCGACGGGTATTTTCTCAGCGCACGCACGGGCGCGGCACCCCGTTGAGTTCGGCGTTAGTGTAGTGATTTTGTTGCTGGGCAGCAATCAAGAGCCTTGTCCATTAGACTATCTTGTTTGCCAGTTTGAACACGGGCAGTGCTCAAAATCCTCACGTACTACGTGTACGCTCCGGTTTTTCCGCGCTGCCCGTGTTCAAACTGTCTTCACCGATTACGCCTACTGAACAAGGCTTTAAGGATCCGGCGGCGCAAACCATGCCGATTTAAAATCGAACCAGCCGAGGGTATTCATACGCAGCCCGCGCATACTGCGCTGTCCCTGGATAATCAGCCAGTGGTGGATCAGCGGCATAATCGCTTTGCTGGCCAGCAGTTGCTGGCACCAGTTTGCCAGGTTCATTTCGCCAGCGCGCCACTGCGCGGCGTCGCCCTGCCAGTCGCGCGGAATACAGTTCTGCAAGAGCGGTACTTCGCACAGGTGCGCGAACAACGAGAAATCCAGCGGCAGAGTAAAGTTAGCGCTATTGAGCCAGATATCGCTTTCGATCTCGCCGGCGTGCCATTGATCGTAGTCGATCTCCTGAATATGCAGATGCACCTGATGCTCAGCCAGAAGCGCGCTCATGATACGGGCGATAACCCGGTGCTCAATGTGTTCGCGATAGAAGGTCAGCGTGAGGGTTTCCAGCCCGGCGGGTTTTTCGCCTGGGCCTGGATGGGCGTGATGCCAGCGCGGTAAAAGCCCATAGGCAGGGAACCAGAGCTGCTGTAGTGGCTCATCGGCATGATAGAGTAAATTGGTGGGGGAGAGGACATGGCTCACCCATTCTCTGACCTGTGGATGCGCGCCGCGCGGCGTTCTGGCGTCGAATAGCAGATAATAGCACCCCTCTTCCAGACGGCTTTCTATCGCTTTTTCACCACCTTGTATCGGCCCTTCCAGCATCAAGCCGCAGGCCGGTTCTTCACTGATATCCGGCAGTACCCAGACGTTCACTTCGTCTATCAACGCCCGATAGCCGAAGTAGTCATCAAAGGCGAGTATCTTGAGCTGGTTTGGCGTATTACGCCGCACGGCATAAGGCCCGGTGCCGATAGGGTGGCTGGCGAAATTAGTCAGCGTTTCCCACTCCCGTGGCAAAACCATCGCCGGGACCTGGCCCAGCAGCCACGGCAACCATCGATCCGGCTGGGAAAGATGAATATCCAGCGTCCACGCGGTAGGGGAGTCTATCTTTGTAATGTGCGAGTAAAGCGGAAGCGTATTGATACGCGTCAGCGAGGCGATGACATCTTCCATCTCCAGTTCGCGACCATGATGAAAATGAATGCCGGGGCGCAGGTAGAAGCGCCACAGTAAAGGGGAAATTTGCTGCCAGTGGTGCGCAATGTCCGCTTCCAGTTCCCCGTTTTCCTCATTTACCCGCGTGAGCGAACTGAAAATCTGCCGGGCAATATGGGTTTCCGAGCGACGTAATGCGGTTCCCGGCAGGAGATTGTGCATCGGGCGATAGTAAAGAACCCGCAGAATATGCCGCCCCTGGCGGAAGCTGCGTCCCAGATGGGAAATCAGCATTTGCCTGACGGCGCTTTTATCGCCAACCAGTTGTACCAGTTGATCGATTCGATCTTGTTCCAGTAGGTCTTCCGCTCGCTGCTGTTGTAGCGCCAGTCCGGTATACAGGAACGTCAGACGCGAACGCTTTCCGCGTCCAACCTCCGCTTCCCATGTTAGCCAGCCGCGCGCCTGCATCGTATTTAGCAGCGTACGCATATGGCGACGGGAACAGTTCAGCAGATCCGCCAGCTCATTAAGCGTGGTGTCTTGCGTTTTACCGTCACAACATTGCCAGAGACGGATAAATTGTTGTTGCAGGCGACCTGAGGGCATAAAAGGGGAACTCCGATGAAAAACTCAGCAATTTTATTATCCCTATATTAGGCCAATAATACCTTTCGATGAAGCAAGAGGAAGAGGTCGCTATGTACCAGTTCTGGTTGAGATATTTTGCCGCGACGGAAAAAACGTCCTGGCTGGTTTGCCTGAGCGCGCCGCAACGCTTAAAAATGCTCGCAGAACTGATGCAGTGGGAGGCGACCGATTGAAGCCAATTGCAGACATCATGTGTGACTGAGTATTGGTGTAGGCTATAGCCTAAAATCACCCGCCAGCAGATAATACCTGCTGGCTTTTTTTATTTCGGCTGCGCTTAAAGGACTTACTATGCTCTGGATTACGACGATGGGACGGCGTCTCAACGGGATTTATGCGGCGTTTATGCTGGTCGCTTTTATGATGGGCGTCGCTGGCGCGCTTCAGGCGCCGACGTTAAGCCTGTTTCTTAGTCGCGAAGTGGGCGCGCAGCCGTTTTGGGTGGGGCTATTTTATACCGTCAACGCCATTGCCGGGATTGGGGTCAGTCTGGCGCTGGCGAAACGCTCAGATAGCCGCGGCGATCGCCGTAAGCTGATTATGTTTTGCTGTCTGATGGCGATCGGCAACGCGTTATTGTTTGCTTTTAATCGTCATTATTTAACCTTAATTACCTGCGGCGTACTGCTGGCGTCGCTGGCCAATACCGCCATGCCGCAACTGTTTGCGCTGGCGCGGGAGTATGCCGATAGTTCGGCGCGCGAAGTGGTGATGTTTAGTTCGGTGATGCGCGCCCAGCTTTCGCTGGCGTGGGTGATCGGCCCGCCGCTGGCCTTTATGCTGGCGCTGAATTACGGATTCACCGTCATGTTCTCTATTGCCGCCGTTATTTTTGCCGTCAGCCTGGTTCTGATTGCCCTGATGCTGCCTTCGGTGGCACGCGTCGAACAACCGGTCGATGCGCCGCTCGCTCAGATAAACGGCTGGCAGGATAGAAATGTGCGTATGTTGTTTATCGCCTCCACATTGATGTGGACCTGCAATACCATGTACATCATTGATATGCCGCTATGGATAAGCGTTGAGCTGGGTCTGTCGGATAAACTGGCCGGCGTATTGATGGGCACGGCGGCAGGGCTGGAGATTCCGGCAATGATTCTGGCCGGTTTTTATGTGAAGCGCTTTGGCAAGCGGCGGATGATGATTGCCGCCGTGGCGGCGGGCGTGCTGTTTTATGTCGGTTTGCTCTTTTTTCACAGCCGGACGGCGCTGCTGTTGTTGCAACTTTTTAATGCGGTATTTATTGGCATTGTCGCCGGGATTGGAATGCTGTGGTTTCAGGATTTGATGCCAGGCAGGGCAGGGGCTGCCACGACGCTTTTCACCAATAGCATTTCAACGGGCGTTATTCTGGCGGGCGTGATTCAGGGCGCGGTGGCGCAAAGCTTCGGCCATTTTGCCGTTTACTGGGTGATTGCGGCGATTTCTGTGGTCACGCTGGTCATGACCGGGCGAGTAAAAGACGTATAAAAAATGCCGGAATATCCCCTGGCGTTAGCGACCGATGACCACCCCGAAGCCTGATGGCACTACGCTTATCAGGCCTACAGGATATAGTGGCAACCTGGTGATATTGCATAACCTGTAGGCCAGGTAAGGCGTCAAGGATTACCGCATAAACGCCGGTTGTTTATTTTCGTAGGCGGCAATCGCATCTTCGTGTTGCAGCGTCAGCCCAATGCTGTCCAGACCGTTCATCATACAGTGGCGGCGGAAGGCGTCGATCTCAAAGGGATAACGTTTGTCGCCGGCTTTCACGACCTGCGCTGCCAGATCCACCTCAAAATGAATCCCCGGATTAGCCTGCACCAGCGCAAACAGCTCGTTCACCTCTTCTTCGTTTAACTTCACCGGCAGCAGTTGGTTGTTAAAGCTATTGCCGTAGAAAATGTCGGCGAAGCTCGGCGCGATCACCACTTTAAAACCGTAGTCGGTCAGCGCCCACGGGGCATGTTCGCGCGACGAGCCGCAGCCGAAGTTTTCCCGCGCCAGCAGAATAGACGCGCCTTGATATTCCGGGAAGTTCAGGACGAATGCCGGATTAGGCTGCTGACCCTGTTCGTCCAGAAAACGCCAGTCGTTAAAGAGGTGCGCGCCAAAACCGGTACGCGTTACCTTCTGCAAAAACTGCTTGGGGATAATGGCGTCAGTATCGACGTTGGCGGCATCCAGTGGGACAACCAGGCCTGTATGTTGGATAAATTTTTCTGCCATGATTGTTCTCCTTATTTGATGCTACGAATATCGGCAAAACGGCCCGTGACGGCAGCCGCGGCGGCCATCGCCGGGCTGACCAGATGGGTACGCCCGCCACGGCCCTGACGACCTTCAAAATTGCGGTTGCTGGTCGAGGCGCAACGTTCGCCCGGATTCAGACGATCGTTATTCATCGCCAGGCACATCGAGCAGCCTGGCAGACGCCACTCAAAACCGGCTTCGATAAATATTTTATCCAGCCCTTCTGCTTCCGCCTGCGCTTTGACCGGGCCGGAGCCGGGAACCACCAGCGCCTGTACGCCCGGCGCGACTTTACGGCCTTTGGCGACTGCCGCCGCCGCGCGCAAATCTTCAATGCGTGAATTGGTACAAGAGCCGATAAAGACTTTATCGATAGCAACGTCCGTTAACGGTACGCCCGGCTGTAAGCCCATATAAGCCAGCGCTTTTTCAGCGCTGGCGCGTTCAACCGGATCGCTAAAGGAGGCGGGATCGGGGATGATGTCGGTGACGGAAATCACCTGGCCCGGATTAGTGCCCCAGGTCACCTGCGGCGCGATCTCTTCCGCCCGCAGGGTGACGACGGTATCAAAGGTCGCACCGTCATCGGTTTTCAGCGTTTTCCAGTACTCAACGGCGTCGTCAAAATCGCGGCCCTTCGGCGCGTGCAAACGCCCTTTTACGTAGTTGAAGGTGGTTTCATCCGGGGCGACCAGACCGGCTTTGGCACCCATCTCAATCGCCATATTGCACAGCGTCATGCGGCCTTCCATACTCAGCGCGCGGATCGCGTCGCCGCAAAATTCAACCACGTGTCCGGTACCGCCGGCGCTGCCGGTTTTGCCGATGATCGCCAGCACGATGTCTTTGGCGGTAATGCCCGGCGCGGCGTTGCCCGTGACTTCAATCTTCATGGTTTTAGCGCGCCCCTGTTTCAGGGTTTGCGTCGCCAGTACATGTTCCACCTCAGAGGTGCCGATGCCGAAGGCCAGCGCGCCAAACGCGCCGTGGGTGGCGGTGTGGGAGTCGCCGCAGACGATGGTCATGCCCGGCAGGGTGACGCCCTGTTCCGGCCCCATCACATGGACGATACCCTGATACGGGTGATTCAGGTCATACAGTTCAACGCCGAACTCGTTACAGTTCTTAATCAGCTCCTGCATCTGGATACGCGCCATTTCGCCGGAGGCGTTAATGTCTTTAGTCTGCGTCGAGACGTTGTGATCCATCGTGGCGAAGGTTTTCTCTGGCTGACGTACAGGACGATGGTGCGCGCGCAGACCGTCAAACGCCTGCGGTGAGGTGACTTCGTGTACCAGGTGGCGATCGATGTACAGCAACGGCGTTTCGTTTGGCGCCTCAAAGACCACGTGGGCATCAAATAATTTTTCGTATAATGTCTTCGCCATGATTACACCCCTTCTGCGACATAGCGGGCGATAATATCGCCCATCTCATCGGTACTGACCGCGGCAGCGCCCCGGGCTAAATCGCCGGTGCGAATGCCTTCTTCTAATGCGCGATTGATCGCCTGTTCAATGGCTGTTGCCGCCTCATCGGCGTCCAGGCTGTAGCGCAGCAGCAACGCCAGCGACAGGATCTGCGCAATCGGATTGGCGATATTTTTCCCGGCGATATCCGGCGCGGAGCCGCCAGCCGGTTCATACAGACCAAACCCTTGCTCGTTCAGGCTGGCGGACGGCAGCATCCCCATTGAGCCGGTGATCATGGCGCATTCGTCGGACAGAATGTCGCCGAACAGGTTAGAGCACAGCAGTACGTCAAACTGCGACGGGTCTTTAATCAACTGCATGGTGGCGTTATCGATGTACATGTGCGCCAGTTCCACGTCGGGATACGCTTTCGCGACGTCATTGACGATCTCACGCCACAGAATAGAGCTTTGCAGTACGTTGGCTTTATCAATAGAGGTGACTTTACGGCGGCGTTTACGCGCCGATTCAAAGGCGATACGGGCAATACGTTCGATCTCAAAGCGGTGATAAACTTCGGTATCAAAGGCTTTTTCGTACTGACCGCTGCCTTCGCGGCCTTTTGGCTGACCGAAATAGATCCCGCCAGTCAGCTCGCGCACGCACAGGATATCGAAACCGTTAGCGGCGATATCGGCGCGCAACGGGCAAAACGCTTCCAGTCCCTGATACAGTTTCGCCGGGCGCAGGTTACTGAACAATTTGAAATGTTTGCGCAGCGGCAGCAGGGCGCCGCGCTCCGGCTGGCTTTCCGGAGGCAAATTTTCCCATTTCGGGCCGCCGACGGAGCCAAACAGAACGGCATCCGCCTGCTCACACCCTTCAACGGTGGCTTTCGGCAGTGGATGACCATGATTGTCGATAGCAATACCGCCGACGTCATAGCGGCTGGTGGTAATACGCATACCAAAACGGCTGCGCACCGCGTCCATAACTTTCAGGGCTTGCGCCATGACTTCCGGGCCGATGCCGTCGCCCGGCAATACGGCAATATGATAGTTCTTCGACATTACACGGTTTCCTTGTTGTTCTCTTTATTGTGAGCTTTGCGTTGCAATTCTTTTTCAACTTCGGCGGCGCGCCAGATATTGTTCAGCACGTGCACCATCGCTTTGGCGGAGGATTCGACGATATCCGTCGCCAGCCCGACGCCGTGGAAGCGTCGACCATGATGGTTCACCACGATATCGACCTGACCCAGCGCGTCTTTGCCCTGGCCTTTGGCGTTCAGGTCGTATTTAACCAGCTCAACGTCGTAGCCCGTGATGCGGTTAATCGCCTGATAGATAGCATCGACCGGGCCATTGCCATTCGCCGCTTCGGCCTTGATCTCTTCACCACAGGCCAGTTTCACGGAAGCGGTGGCGATATCGCTGGAGCCGGACTGCACGCTGAAGTAGTCCAGACGGAAATGCTCTGGCTCTTCTTGCTGTTTATTAATGAACGCCAGCGCTTCCAGGTCGTAGTCAAACACCTGGCCTTTTTTGTCCGCCAGCTTCAGGAACGCGTCGTACAGGTGATCCATGTTGTAGTCTGTGTCTTTGTAACCCATCTCCTCCATGCGGTGTTTGACCGCGGCGCGGCCAGAGCGGGAGGTCAGATTCAGCTGTACCTGGTTCAGACCGATAGACTCCGGCGTCATGATTTCATAGTTTTCGCGGTTCTTGAGGACGCCGTCCTGGTGGATGCCGGAAGAGTGGGCGAAAGCGCCGCTGCCAACAATGGCTTTGTTGGCCGGAATTGGCATATTACAGATCTGGCTGACGGTCTGGCTGGTACGCCAGATTTCGTGGTGATTGATGTTGGTATGCACGTTCATAATGTCTTTGCGCACTTTAATCGCCATGATGACTTCTTCCAGCGCGCAGTTACCGGCGCGTTCGCCGATACCGTTCATCGCGCCTTCGACCTGACGCGCGCCCGCATGTATCGCCGCCAGTGAGTTGCCTACCGCTATCCCTAAATCGTCGTGGGTATGAACAGAGATGATGGCTTTGTCGATATTGGGGACACGTTCATACAGGCCGGAAATGATTCCCGCAAACTCAAACGGCATGGTATAGCCCACGGTATCGGGAATGTTGATGGTTTTCGCGCCGGCGTTTATGGCGGCTTCCACCACGCGCGCTAAATCGTCAACAGGCGTCCGGCCAGCGTCCTCGCAGGAGAATTCCACGTCATCAGTATAATTACGCGCATGCTTAACCATGTATACCGCGCGTTCGATGACCTCATCCAGCGTACTGCGCAGCTTGGTGGCGATATGCATTGGCGAGGTGGCGATAAAAGTATGGATACGAAACGCGTTGGCGACCTTCAGCGCCTGTGCCGCGACGTCGATGTCTTTTTCTACACAACGGGCCAGGGCGCAAACGCGGCTATTTTTGATGGTGCGCGCGATGGTTTGTACGGACTCAAAATCACCCGGAGAAGAGACCGGGAAGCCCACTTCCATTACATCAACGCCCATGCGCTCAAGGGCCAGGGCAATCTGCAGCTTCTCTTTCGCGCTCAGGCTGGCCTGTAACGCTTGTTCGCCGTCGCGTAAGGTCGTATCAAAAATAATGACTTGCTGGCTCATGATGTGGTCCTTGTCTCCTGGAGCGCCTTGCGTCAGGCATAAAAAAACCCGCGCAACGGCGCGGGTTTTTGTTTGACTTCGAGCTGACTTAATGCTGAATGCCGCCCACCAGTCTACCGCGCACAGTAAATGCGTTTAGTAGTAGCCCAGTGAAACGAACAATATGTGACATTAATTCAACTCCAGCGAATGCGATATGCTTTTAGTGGTACTGGATATGCCATTTGATGTCAACTCTGATTTCTAGCGCCATTGCATTTTGTTGGTCGTATCCGATACTTACTTTAGCTAATTGTGCTAGGTATGGCGTCCAATAAAGGATAAAAGAATGGGTAGACATTCATACTTTTCATTGTTTGAAATATTTAGGCATTTTTGTTTGCAAATTGGTTAGAGGAGCGGTCAGCTAAAGGTATGCTAAAGGTTAGGTTTATCTTTTTGATTTATTTTGTTTTTTAGTAAATAACCTTGTTTACTTAATGGGTAAAGATAATGTTATTGATAAATTAATGTTAACTTTTCCGGCATTAATAATATAAACATTTAATTGAAACTTAAATTATCATTCACTTGGCGTATGATTGTGTATTCGCCATGGTTATGGTTATATTGCTTCCGTAATTTAAACATTATGAATTGCGATGATGTGGCTCAGGGTACATTACGCTTGCGCTGGCATTCTATTTGTCTCTGTCAGCGTCTTTATGTTTTCCGAATTTTAACGCTTTCCCTTTTTCTTATTTTATATGCATGGTAAATCATATTTTCAGGAATTATTTCTGCTTTCAGCCAGAAAAAGGGAGTTAAGCGTGACAGTGGAGTTAGATATGCCAGAGGTCAAAACCGAAAAGCCGCATTTTTTAGAGATGAGCAAACCGCAGCTTCGCATGGTTGATTTGAACCTATTAACCGTGTTCGATGCGGTGATGCAAGAGCAGAATATTACGCGCGCCGCCCACACGCTCGGAATGTCGCAGCCTGCGGTCAGTAACGCCGTGGCGCGTCTGAAGGTTATGTTTAATGACGAACTTTTTGTTCGGTATGGACGAGGAATTCAGCCGACTGCCCGTGCATTTCAATTATTTGGTTCAGTCCGTCAGGCATTGCAATTGGTACAAAATGAATTGCCGGGATCGGGGTTTGAGCCGACCAGTAGCGAACGTGTATTCAACCTTTGCGTGTGCAGTCCGCTGGATAATATCCTGACGTCACAGATTTATAATCACGTAGAACAAATTGCGCCGAATATTCATGTCGTTTTTAAAGCATCGTTGAATCAGAATACCGAGCATCAGCTACGCTATCAGGAAACCGAGTTCGTTATTAGTTATGAAGAATTCCGTCGCCCTGAATTTACCAGCGTACCGCTATTTAAAGATGAAATGGTTTTAGTCGCCAGCCGGAAACATCCGCGTATTAGCGGCCCCCTGCTGGAAAGCGATGTTTATAGTGAACAACATGCGGTTGTTTCTCTCGAACGTTATGCTTCATTTAGTCAGCCATGGTATGACACGTCGGATAAACAGTCGAGCGTGGCTTATCAGGGCATGGCGCTTATCAGCGTTCTGAATGTGGTTTCGCAGACACATTTGGTCGCAATTGCCCCGCGTTGGTTGGCGGAAGAGTTTGCGGAGTCGCTGGATCTGCAAATATTGCCGTTGCCTTTAAAACTGAATAGCCGGACATGCTACCTTTCCTGGCATGAAGCGGCTGGGCGTGATAAAGGGCACCAATGGATGGAAGAGTTATTAGTCTCTGTTTGTAAGCGATAAAACCGGGCAGAATAAATCAGAAATACTTTCTGGTTTATTCTGCTTTTTGTCGTATATCAAAAATTTTATGCTGAATTAGCGCCTGGCGATTCTTTCCGTCACTATGAAAAATAGATGAATTGCTGTAAGTCTGCATTTATAAGCGATTATTTATTACCTGGTGTGATTCAGACGGAGTATTTCTCCACTTCTTCTCTTATTGCTTCCTGATTATTCTAATCTTCTTCCCCTTTACGTCATTCCCCCCAATTGCCAGGCGTGATAGCGAGCGGTTAAGGTGTCCATCAAACCGTGATGACAGGTATAAAGTGGAGGCAAGCCGTGGAGATGTTGTCTGGAGCCGAGATGGTCGTCCGATCGCTTATCGATCAAGGCGTAAAACAGGTGTTCGGCTATCCTGGAGGCGCAGTGCTTGATATTTATGATGCGCTACATACCGTCGGGGGGATCGAGCATGTACTGGTTCGCCATGAACAGGCCGCGGTGCATATGGCGGATGGTCTGGCGCGAGCCACTGGCGACGTTGGCGTGGTGCTGGTGACTTCCGGGCCGGGGGCGACCAATGCGATTACCGGGATTGCTACGGCCTATATGGATTCCATTCCGCTGGTGATTCTTTCCGGCCAGGTCGCTACCTCATTGATTGGCTATGATGCCTTTCAGGAGTGCGATATGGTGGGGATTTCCCGACCAGTGGTCAAACATAGCTTCCTGGTCAAACAGACGGAAGATATTCCGCAGGTACTTAAAAAAGCCTTCTGGCTGGCGGCAAGCGGGCGTCCCGGGCCGGTGGTTGTGGATCTGCCGAAAGATATTTTGAATCCGGCGAAAAAAATGCCGTATGCCTGGCCGGAAACGGTCAGTATGCGCTCTTACAATCCCACAACGTCAGGACATAAAGGACAAATTAAGCGTGCGTTGCAAACGCTGGCGTCGGCGAAAAAACCGGTGGTCTATGTCGGGGGAGGGGCGATAAGCGCAGCCTGCTATGCGCCGCTGCGCCACATAATCGAAACTTTTAACCTGCCGGTGGTCTCTTCATTAATGGGACTGGGCGCGTTTCCTGCTACTCATCGCCAGTCGTTAGGAATGCTGGGAATGCATGGCACTTATGAAGCCAATATGACCATGCATAGCGCTGACGTAATTTTTGCTGTTGGCGTACGATTTGACGACCGGACGACGAATAATCTCGCTAAATATTGTCCGAACGCGACGGTATTACATATCGATATTGACCCGACTTCTATATCCAAAACGGTGAATGCTGATATCCCGGTGGTAGGCGATGCCCGTCTGGTACTCGAACAAATGCTGGAGATGCTGGCGCAGGATGCGCCGTCTCAGCCGCGGGATGATATTCGCGACTGGTGGCAGCAGATAGAGATCTGGCGCGCCCGTCAGTGCCTGAAATATGACGCGGAAAGCGAAAGCATTAAACCCCAGGCGGTGATTGAAACCCTCTGGCGTCTGACGAAGGGCGACGCGTACGTAACGTCCGATGTAGGACAACACCAGATGTTTGCCGCCCTCTACTACCCGTTCGATAAACCGCGTCGCTGGATTAATTCCGGCGGGCTCGGCACGATGGGTTTTGGCCTACCGGCTGCGCTGGGCGTTAAAATGGCCCTGCCGAAAGAAATGGTGGTCTGCGTGACCGGCGATGGCAGTATACAGATGAACATTCAGGAGCTGTCGACAGCCTTACAGTATGAACTGCCGGTGCTGGTTCTGAACCTGAA
Organism: Salmonella enterica subsp. diarizonae; assembly: GCF_008692785.1. GTDB lineage: Bacteria > Pseudomonadota > Gammaproteobacteria > Enterobacterales > Enterobacteriaceae > Salmonella > Salmonella diarizonae. The sequence goes on along the minus strand of NZ_VXJV01000004.1, from coordinate 155,829 downwards.
CAACCGTTATCTGGGGATGGTGAAACAGTGGCAGGACATGATCTATTCCGGTCGTCATTCTCAGTCTTATATGCAATCGTTGCCGGATTTTGTGCGCCTGGCGGAAGCGTATGGCCATGTCGGACTTCAGATTAACCGTCCGGATGAGCTGGAAAGCAAACTCAGCGAAGCCCTTGAGCAGGTACGTAATAACCGGCTGGTGTTCGTCGATGTCATTGTTGATGGCAGCGAGCATGTCTATCCGATGCAGATTCGCGGGGGCGGGATGGACGAAATGTGGTTAAGCAAAACGGAGAGGACCTGATGATGCGCCGGATATTATCGGTATTACTGGAAAACGAATCTGGGGCGTTATCGCGGGTTATCGGCCTCTTTTCGCAACGCGGATATAATATTGAAAGCCTGACCGTCGCGCCGACAGACGATCCGACGTTGTCACGCATGACAATCCAGACGGTAGGCGATGAAAAAGTGCTTGAGCAAATTGAAAAGCAACTGCACAAGCTGGTTGATGTGCTGCGCGTCAGCGAGCTGGGACAGGGAGCGCACGTTGAGCGGGAGGTCATGCTGGTGAAAATCCAGGCCAGCGGCTACGGACGAGAAGAGGTGAAGCGTAATACGGAAATTTTCCGTGGCCAGATTATTGATGTCACGCCAATGCTGTATACCGTCCAACTGGCGGGCACCAGCGATAAACTGGATGCTTTTCTGGCCTCGCTGCGAGACGTGGCGAAAATTGTTGAAGTGGCGCGTTCAGGTGTCGTCGGGCTTTCGCGCGGCGATAAGATTATGCGCTGAGCAGATTTGCCGGATGACGACGCGGTCGCGTCTTATCCGGCCTACAGGCTGATATCTGGCCCAGGCCGGATAAGCGTAGCGCCATCAGGCAGATTTGCCGGATATCAGCCAACAGGAATTATCGCCCCCAACCCAATATCACCGGTTGGGCTTTTTTTTTGCGAAATCCGTGGTAACCCGGAATAAAAGCGGTTGCCGGAGTGATCAAACTGCGCTTAGATGTTAAAGATTTTAACCCATGCCGACATAAAGGTTATGGTTTGTACAATTTACACAAGGGGCAATTGTGAAACTGGATGAAATCGCTCGGCTGGCCGGTGTCTCGCGTACAACTGCAAGCTACGTTATAAACGGTAAAGCAAAGCAATACCGCGTGAGCGACAAAACCGTAGAAAAAGTCATGGCGGTGGTGCGTGAGCACAATTACCATCCTAATGCTGTGGCTGCCGGGCTACGTGCTGGACGCACACGTTCCATTGGTCTGGTGATCCCGGACCTTGAAAACACGAGCTACACCCGTATCGCAAACTATCTTGAGCGCCAGGCGCGCCAGCGTGGTTACCAACTGCTGATCGCCTGTTCTGAAGATCAGCCGGATAACGAAATGCGCTGTATTGAGCACCTTTTACAACGCCAGGTGGATGCAATCATTGTTTCAACCTCGTTACCGCCGGAACATCCCTTTTATCAGCGCTGGGCTAACGATCCGTTCCCCATCGTCGCGCTCGACCGTGCGCTGGATCGTGAACATTTCACCAGCGTGGTCGGCGCCGATCAGGATGATGCCGAGATGTTGGCGGAAGAACTGCGTAAATTCCCGGCGGAAACGGTGCTTTATTTGGGCGCGCTGCCGGAGTTGTCTGTCAGCTTCCTGCGCGAACAGGGATTCCGTACCGCATGGAAAGACGATCCGCGGGAGGTGAATTTCTTATATGCCAACAGCTATGAACGCGAAGCCGCCGCACAGCTATTTGAGAAATGGCTGGAAACGCATCCTATGCCGCAGGCGCTCTTTACCACATCGTTCGCGCTATTACAGGGCGTGATGGACATTACGCTGCGGCGCGATGGAAAACTGCCCTCGGATTTGGCGATTGCGACCTTCGGCGATCATGAGCTGCTGGATTTTCTGCAATGTCCGGTGCTGGCGGTGGCGCAGCGTCATCGCGATGTCGCGGAACGCGTGCTGGAGATTGTGCTGGCAAGCCTTGATGAACCGCGTAAACCGAAACCGGGCTTAACGCGTATTCGGCGAAACCTGTATCGTCGTGGCATTCTAAGCCGTACCTAACGGACCGGCGGTAAAAGACCCTCTCTTCTGCCGCCGTCAAACAAAAAGCGTATCAGTAAAAATATCCCTCGAATAATTAAGATTATTCCTTAAAATTATCCGAAAATTCTTTTTTATTACTTTTCTTTTGTCCGCATTCCGATAATTAAGACGTAACAAGTGTTTTCCTTTGTCTTGTTTTGTTACAGGCGGGCAAGAAATCGTCGAATTAACAGCCACTTTCTCTCTCTGGCGCAACAGACGCCCGTAGGCGCTGGTATAGCAGGTGCCGCACACGTTAAACAGACATTGTTAACACAGTGCAATATGTCCTAAAATGCCGCTCGCGTCGCAAACTGACACTTTATATTTTTCTCGGATTATATTGAGTCCGTTTTAAACGGTGGTGGGTCTTTGGTTTTTTTCTTACAAATATTCATAACGTTAATTTGTCTGGTGCGCTGGACGGAAATTAATCAACGCAGATATTCGTCATAAACATTGGCTTTTTTACTTCGGTAAGCGTTGTGACTTGCTTGACAAGCTTTTCCTCCGCTCCGTAAACTCCTTCGAGTGGGAATTTGTGGGATAAAGTGGTAAGAAGGGGTGAGACTGGCATGTTCCGGGGGGCAACGTTAGTCAATCTCGACAGTAAAGGGCGCCTGACCGTGCCGACCCGTTATCGGGAGCAACTGATCGAGAGCGCTACCGGTCAAATGGTATGTACCATTGACATTCATCACCCATGCCTGCTGCTTTACCCCCTGCCTGAATGGGAAATTATTGAGCAAAAGTTATCTCGTCTGTCGAGCATGAACCCGGTAGAACGTCGCGTACAGCGGTTACTGTTGGGCCATGCCAGCGAATGTCAGATGGACGGTGCAGGTCGATTACTGATCGCGCCAGTTCTGCGGCAACATGCCGGACTGACGAAAGAAGTGATGCTGGTTGGACAGTTCAACAAATTTGAGCTGTGGGATGAAACGACCTGGTATCAACAGGTCAAGGAAGATATCGACGCTGAACAGTCAGCTACCGAAACGTTATCGGAGCGGCTGCAGGACTTGTCTCTATAAGATGATGGAAAATTTTAAACACACTACGGTACTGTTGGATGAAGCCGTTAATGGGCTGAATATTCGTCCGGATGGTATCTATATTGATGGCACATTTGGTCGCGGCGGCCACTCGCGCCTGATCCTCTCGCAACTGGGCGAAGAGGGGCGTTTGTTGGCGATCGATCGCGATCCGCAGGCGATCGCCGTTGCGCAGACCATTAATGATCCTCGCTTCTCCATCATTCATGGACCTTTTTCCGCGTTGGCTGATTATGTGGCCGAGCGCGAGCTTACCGGCAAGATTGACGGAGTCCTTCTCGATCTTGGCGTCTCTTCTCCGCAGCTTGATGATGCGGAGCGCGGTTTTTCATTTATGCGCGACGGTCCGCTGGATATGCGAATGGACCCGACGCGCGGCCAGTCTGCCGCCGAGTGGTTACAAACGGCGGAAGAGGCGGATATCGCCTGGGTGTTAAAAACATTCGGCGAGGAGCGTTTTGCCAAACGTATTGCTCGCGCCATTGTTGAGCGCAATCGCGAACAGCCGATGACCCGCACCAAAGAGCTGGCGGAAGTGGTTGCGGCGGCGACCCCGGTAAAAGACAAATTCAAACATCCCGCGACCCGTACCTTCCAGGCGGTGCGCATCTGGGTAAACAGTGAACTGGAGGAGATAGAGCAGGCGCTAAAAAGCTCGCTCAACGTGCTGGCCCCGGGCGGGCGGCTTTCAATCATCAGTTTCCACTCGCTGGAAGACCGTATTGTGAAACGCTTTATGCGTGAGCAAAGCCGCGGTCCACAAGTGCCGGCCGGATTACCGATGACGGAAGCGCAGCTCAAAAAACTGGGCGGTCGTGAGTTACGAGCGTTAGGCAAGTTGATGCCGGGTGAAAAAGAGGTAGCTGAAAATCCTCGGGCCCGTAGTTCAGTTCTGCGTATCGCAGAGAGGACGAACGCATGATCAGCAGAGTGACAGAAGCCCTAAGCAAAGTTAAGGGATCGATAGGAAGCAACGAGCGCCATGCCTTGCCTGGCGTGATCGGTGACGATCTTTTGCGGTTCGGGAAGCTGCCACTCTGCTTGTTCATTTGCATTATTTTAACGGCGGTGACGGTGGTCACGACGGCGCACCATACTCGCTTACTCACCGCGCAACGTGAACAACTGGTTCTGGAGCGCGATGCATTGGACATTGAATGGCGCAACCTGATCCTTGAAGAAAACGCGCTCGGCGATCATAGCCGGGTGGAGCGGATCGCAACGGAAAAGCTGCAAATGCAGCATGTTGATCCGTCCCAAGAAAATATCGTAGTGCAAAAATAAGGATAAACGCGACGCATGAAAGCAGCGGCAAAAACGCTATACGCGAAAGCATTCATGGTGCATCAAAGCGGCAAGCGCATGAATCCTCGGGAGCTTACTCAGGTAAGTGACAGGGGCGAGTATGCGCAGGCAACGCAGAGGCAGCTTGAAGGATGACGCGTATAAAATCGAAACGCCAGGAAGAACAGACCAACTTCATCAGTTGGCGTTTTGCGTTGCTGTGCGGCTGTATTTTACTGGCGCTGGTTTTTTTACTCGGGCGCGCGGCGTGGCTACAGATTATCGCTCCGGATATGCTGGTGCGTCAGGGCGATATGCGTTCGCTGCGTGTTCAGGAAGTCTCCACCTCACGCGGTATGATTACTGACCGTTCCGGGCGTCCACTGGCGGTCAGCGTACCGGTTAAGGCGATCTGGGCCGATCCGAAAGAAGTTCATGACGCCGGCGGCATCAGCGTCGGCGATCGCTGGAAAGCGCTTTCTACTGCGCTCAATATTCCGCTCGATCAGCTCTCCGCCCGTATCAACGCCAACCCGAAAGGACGTTTTATTTATCTGGCGCGCCAGGTAAATCCCGACATGGCAGACTACATCAAAAAACTCAAACTGCCGGGTATTCATTTGCGTGAAGAATCACGCCGCTACTACCCGTCAGGAGAAGTAACCGCTCACCTCATCGGTTTTACCAACGTCGACAGTCAGGGGATTGAAGGCGTTGAAAAGAGCTTCGATAAGTGGCTTACCGGTCAGCCTGGCGAGCGAATCGTGCGTAAAGACCGCTATGGCCGCGTGATTGAGGATATCTCCTCCACTGACAGCCAGGCGGCGCACAACCTGGCGTTAAGCATTGATGAACGCTTACAGGCGTTGGTTTACCGCGAACTGAACAATGCGGTGGCGTTTAACAAGGCGGAATCCGGTAGCGCGGTGTTGGTCGATGTCAATACCGGTGAAGTACTGGCGATGGCGAACAGCCCTTCCTATAACCCCAACAACCTTGCCGGTACGCCGAAAGACGCGATGCGTAACCGCACCATCACCGACGTGTTTGAACCGGGTTCTACGGTTAAGCCGATGGTGGTGATGACCGCGCTTCAGCGCGGTATCGTCAACGAAAATACGGTGTTGAATACCGTTCCATACCGAATTAACGGCCACGAAATCAAAGACGTGGCGCGCTACAGCGAATTAACCCTGACCGGGGTTCTACAGAAGTCGAGTAACGTCGGCGTATCCAAACTGGCGTTAGCGATGCCGTCCTCAGCGTTAGTAGATACTTACTCACGTTTTGGGCTAGGAAAGGCGACCAATTTGGGGTTGGTCGGAGAACGCAGTGGCTTATATCCTCAAAAACAACGGTGGTCCGACATAGAGAGGGCCACCTTCTCTTTCGGCTACGGGCTAATGGTAACGCCGTTACAGTTAGCGCGAGTCTATGCAACGATCGGTAGCTATGGCATTTATCGCCCGCTGTCGATTACCAAAGTCGATCCGCCTGTACCCGGCGAACGCATCTTCCCTGAATCCACCGTGCGCACCGTGGTGCATATGATGGAAAGCGTGGCGCTGCCTGGCGGCGGCGGCGTGAAAGCGGCAATTAAAGGCTACCGTATCGCTATCAAAACCGGTACGGCGAAAAAAGTGGGGCCGGACGGTCGCTACATCAACAAATACATTGCTTATACCGCAGGCGTAGCGCCTGCGAGTCAGCCGCGCTTCGCGCTGGTAGTTGTAATCAACGATCCGCAGGCGGGTAAATACTACGGCGGCGCCGTTTCCGCGCCGGTGTTTGGTGCCATCATGGGCGGCGTTCTGCGCACCATGAACATCGAACCGGACGCGCTGGCAACGGGCGAAAAAAATGAATTCGTAATTAATCAAGGCGAGGGAACAGGTGGCAGATCGTAATTTGCGCGACCTTCTTGCTCCGTGGGTAGCTGGACTACCCGCGCGAGAACTGCGAGAGATGACGCTCGACAGCCGTGTGGCTGCGGCGGGCGATCTCTTTGTGGCAGTGGTGGGTCATCAGGCGGACGGGCGTCGATATATCCCGCAGGCGATAGCGCAAGGCGTAGCTGCCATTATTGCAGAGGCGAAAGACGAGGCGACCGACGGTGAGATTCGCGAAATGCACGGCGTACCGGTCGTCTATCTCAGCCAGCTCAATGAGCGTTTATCGGCGCTGGCGGGCCGCTTTTACCACGAGCCATCTGAAAACATGCGTCTGGTGGCGGTGACCGGCACCAACGGCAAGACCACCACCACCCAACTGCTGGCGCAGTGGAGCCAGTTGCTCGGCGAAACCAGCGCGGTGATGGGAACGGTAGGCAACGGACTGTTGGGCAAAGTGATCCCGACGGAGAACACAACCGGTTCCGCTGTGGATGTTCAGCATGTGCTGGCCAGTCTGGTTGCGCAGGGCGCGACCTTCGGCGCGATGGAAGTCTCTTCTCACGGCCTGGTGCAGCATCGCGTGGCGGCGCTGAAATTTGCTGCCTCCGTATTTACTAATTTGAGCCGCGACCATCTCGACTATCATGGCGATATGGCGCATTACGAGGCGGCAAAATGGATGCTTTATTCAACTCACCATCACGGGCAGGCAATCGTCAACGCCGATGATGAAGTTGGACGCCGCTGGCTGGCGTCGCTACCCGATGCGGTCGCAGTATCGATGGAAGGGCATATCAATCCTAACTGTCACGGCCGTTGGCTGAAAGCGGAGGCGGTGGACTACCACGACCGCGGAGCGACGATTCGTTTTGCTTCAAGCTGGGGTGAAGGCGAAATAGAAAGCCGCCTGATGGGCGCGTTTAACGTCAGCAACTTACTGCTGGCATTGTCGACGCTGCTGGCGCTGGGCTATCCGTTAACGGATTTGCTGAAAACCGCCGCGCGTTTGCAGCCGGTTTGCGGGCGGATGGAAGTCTTTAGCGCGCCAGGCAAAGCCACTGTCGTTGTCGATTACGCGCACACGCCTGATGCGCTGGAAAAAGCGTTGCAGGCGGCGCGTCTGCACTGCGCCGGAAAATTATGGTGCGTCTTTGGCTGTGGCGGGGATCGTGACAAAGGTAAGCGCCCACTCATGGGGGCCATTGCCGAAGAGTTCGCGGATATCGTCGTGGTGACTGACGATAACCCGCGTACCGAGGAGCCGCGCGCCATTATCAACGATATTCTGGCTGGAATGCTGGACGCCGGGCAGGTCAGGGTAATGGAAGGCCGCGCTGAGGCGGTAACCAACGCCATTATGCAGGCAAAAGACAATGACGTCGTGCTGATTGCAGGTAAAGGGCACGAGGATTACCAGATTGTCGGCACGCAGCGTCTTGATTATTCAGACCGCGTGACCGCAGCGCGTTTGCTGGGGGTGATCGCATGATTAGCGTAACGCTCAGCAAAATTGCCGATGTCCTTGGCGCCGAACATCGCGGGGCGGATCTCACTCTCGATACGGTCATTACCGATACACGGAAAGTGACGCCGGGATGCCTGTTCGTGGCGCTGAAAGGGGAACGCTTTGATGCACATGATTTTGCCGATAAAGCAAAAGCGAACGGCGCTGGCGCACTGTTGGTCAGCCGTCCTCTGGATATCGATCTTCCGCAGGTGATTGTAAACGACACGCGTCAGGCATTTGGCCAACTGGCCGCCTGGGTGCGTATGCAGGTACCGGCGCGGGTGGTGGCGTTAACCGGTTCGTCCGGCAAAACCTCGGTCAAAGAGATGACCGCCGCGATGCTTAGCCAGTGTGGAAATACCCTGTATACCGCAGGCAATTTTAACAACGACATCGGCGTGCCAATAACGCTGCTGCGCTTAAACCATGATTATGACTATGCGGTAATCGAGTTAGGCGCTAATCACCAGGGAGAAATCGCCTGGACCGTTAGCCTGACGCGCCCGGAAGCTGCGCTGGTCAATAACCTGGCGGCGGCGCATCTGGAAGGCTTCGGCTCGTTGGCCGGCGTGGCGAAAGCGAAAGGCGAAATCTATACCGGTTTGCCTGAGAACGGTATCGCGATTATGAATGCCGATAATAATGACTGGCTGAACTGGCAAAGCATTATTGGCGATCGCCAGGTGTGGCGCTTTTCGCCGAATGCGGCAAACAGCGACTTTACTGCCGCGAATATCCACGTTACGTCACACGGTACCGAATTTACCCTGCAAACGCCGATGGGCAGCATTGATGTGCTACTGCCGTTGCCGGGGCGGCATAATATTGCTAACGCGCTGGCGGCCTCTGCTTTATCAATGGCGGTGGGGGCGACGCTTACGGCGATTAAAGCAGGGCTGGCAACGTTAAAAGCCGTACCCGGGCGTCTGTTCCCGATTCAGCTAAGTGAAAAACAACTGGTGCTGGATGACGCTTATAACGCCAACGTCGGTTCGATGACCGCCGCAGTGCAGGTCCTTTCTGAAATGCCAGGCTACCGCGTGCTGGTGGTAGGCGATATGGCCGAACTGGGCGCAGAAAGCGAAGCGTGCCACCTCCAGGTTGGCGAGGCCGCAAAGGCGGCGGGTATTGATCGCGTGTTAAGTACCGGAAAACTCAGTCAGGCTATCAGTCACGCCAGCGGCGTCGGCGAACATTTTGCCGATAAAGCCGCGCTGATTGCGCGTTTACACGCTCTGCTTCAGGAGCAACCGATGATGACTATTTTAGTGAAAGGATCACGCAGCGCCGCGATGGAAGACGTGGTTCATGCGTTACAGGAGAAAGGTTCATGTTAGTTTGGCTGGCCGAGCATTTGGTCAAATATTATTCCGGCTTTAACGTCTTTTCTTATCTGACGTTTCGCGCCATCGTCAGCCTGCTGACCGCGCTGTTCATCTCTTTATGGATGGGCCCGCGTATGATCGCTCGTCTGCAAAAACTCTCTTTTGGCCAGGTGGTACGTAATGATGGCCCGGAATCGCACTTCAGTAAACGTGGTACGCCGACGATGGGCGGCATCATGATCCTGACGGCGATTGTGATTTCCGTTCTGTTATGGGCTTACCCGTCTAACCCGTACGTCTGGTGCGTGCTGGTGGTACTGATTGGCTACGGCATTATCGGTTTTGTCGATGACTACCGCAAAGTGGTGCGGAAAGATACCAAAGGGCTGATTGCGCGCTGGAAATATTTCTGGATGTCGGTTATCGCGCTCGGCGTGGCCTTTGCGCTTTATCTCGTCGGGAAAGACACGCCCGCGACCCAGTTGGTGGTACCGTTCTTTAAAGATGTTATGCCGCAATTGGGGCTGTTTTACATTCTGCTGTCCTACTTTGTCATCGTCGGTACGGGTAACGCCGTGAACCTGACCGATGGGCTTGATGGTCTGGCGATTATGCCGACTGTTTTCGTTGCCGCCGGCTTTGCGTTGGTGGCCTGGGCGACCGGGAACATGAACTTCGCCAATTACCTGCATATTCCGTATTTGCGTCATGCGGGCGAGCTGGTGATTGTCTGTACGGCGATTGTCGGCGCGGGATTAGGATTCTTGTGGTTTAACACCTATCCGGCGCAGGTTTTTATGGGCGATGTCGGATCGCTGGCGTTGGGTGGCGCGTTGGGCATTATCGCCGTGCTGCTGCGTCAGGAATTCTTGCTGGTGATCATGGGTGGCGTCTTTGTGGTGGAAACCCTGTCGGTCATCCTGCAGGTGGGTTCCTTCAAACTACGCGGACAGCGTATTTTCCGTATGGCGCCTATCCATCACCACTATGAACTGAAAGGCTGGCCGGAACCGCGCGTGATTGTGCGCTTCTGGATTATTTCGCTGATGCTGGTGCTCATTGGCCTGGCAACGCTGAAGGTACGTTAATCATGGCTGATTATCAGGACAAAAACGTCGTCATTATCGGTCTGGGCTTAACCGGACTCTCTTGCGTGGACTTTTTCCTCGCCCGCGGCGTGACGCCGCGGGTGATGGATACTCGCGTGACGCCGCCGGGTCTGGATAAGCTGCCGCAAGAGGTTGAGCGTCACGTTGGCGGTCTGAACGACGAGTGGCTCTTAGCGGCGGATTTAATCGTCGCCAGCCCTGGCATCGCCCTGGCGCATCCCTCTCTTAGCGCTGCCGCCAGCGCTGGAGTAGAAATTGTCGGCGATATCGAACTGTTTTGCCGCGAAGCGCAAGCGCCGATTGTGGCCATCACCGGCTCTAACGGCAAAAGCACCGTGACCACATTAGTGGGTGAGATGGCGAAGGCGGCGGGCGTCAGTGTTGGTGTTGGCGGCAATATCGGTCTTCCGGCGCTGATGCTGTTGGATGCCGATCGCGAATTGTACGTGTTGGAATTATCCAGTTTCCAACTGGAAACCACGTCAAGTTTGCAGGCGGTGGCGGCAACGGTGCTCAATGTTACTGAGGATCATATGGATAGGTATCCGTTTGGTCTGCAACAGTACCGGTCGGCGAAACTGCGCGTCTACGAGAAGGCGAAAGTGTGCGTAGTGAATGCCGATGACGCGTTGACGATGCCGGTACGCGGGGCCGATGAACGCTGTGTCAGCTTTGGCGTCAATATGGGTGATTATCACCTTAATCGTCAGCAGGGCGAAACCTGGCTGCGAGTCAAAGGCGAGAAGGTGCTGAACGTGAAAGAGATGAAGCTTTCCGGTCAGCATAACTATACCAATGCGTTAGCGGCGCTGGCTCTGGCGGATGCCGCAGGCCTGCCGCGCGCCAGCAGTTTGAAGGCGTTGACGACATTTACCGGTCTGGCGCACCGCTTCCAACTGGCGCTGGAGCATAACGGTGTACGTTGGATCAACGACTCGAAAGCGACCAACGTCGGCAGTACCGAAGCGGCGCTAAACGGTTTGCATGTGGACGGTACGCTGCATCTGCTGCTGGGCGGCGACGGTAAGTCGGCAGACTTTTCTTCGTTGGCGCGCTATTTGACCGGCGACCGTATCCGTCTGTATTGCTTTGGGCGCGATGGTGCGCAGCTTGCCGCGCTGCGCCCGGAAATCGCCCAACAGACTGAGACGATGGAAGAGGCGATGCGTCTGCTGGCGCCACGCGTTCAGCCGGGGGATATGGTGCTGTTGTCGCCCGCCTGCGCCAGCCTCGATCAGTTTAAAAGTTTTGAGCAACGGGGCGATGTCTTTACCCGTCTGGCGAAGGAGCTAGGTTGATGCGTTTATCTCTCCCCCGTCTGAGAATGCCGCGCGTACCAGGTTTTGGCCTCCTGGCCTGGCTGTTTGCGGCGCTTAAAGGCTGGGTGATGGCTTCGCGCGATAAAGACGCCGACAGCCTGATCATGTATGACCGCACGCTGCTATGGCTGACCTTCGGGCTGGCGGCGATTGGTTTTGTCATGGTGACGTCGGCCTCCATGCCAGTCGGGCAGCGCCTGGCGAACGATCCGTTTTTGTTTGCCAAACGTGATGCGCTCTATATCTTCCTGGCATTTTGTCTGGCGATGGTCACGCTGCGTTTGCCAATGACTTTCTGGCAAAAATACAGCACGACGATGCTGATTGCGTCGATCATTATGCTGCTTATCGTGCTGGTCGTCGGGAGTTCGGTCAACGGGGCGTCGCGCTGGATTGCGCTGGGGCCGCTGCGTATCCAGCCTGCGGAGTTTACCAAGCTGTCGCTGTTTTGCTACCTCGCGAACTATCTGGTGCGTAAGGTTGATGAGGTGCGAAACAACCTGCGCGGCTTTTTAAAACCAATGGGGGTGATTCTGGTGCTGGCGGTGTTACTGCTGGCGCAGCCTGACCTCGGGACGGTGGTCGTACTGTTTGTCACCACGCTGGCGATGCTGTTTCTCGCCGGGGCGAAATTATGGCAGTTCATCGCCATTATCGGGATGGGCATCTCGGCGGTGATTCTGCTAATCCTCGCCGAACCGTATCGTATTCGCCGCGTCACCTCTTTCTGGAATCCCTGGGAAGATCCGTTCGGCAGCGGTTATCAGCTAACGCAGTCGCTGATGGCTTTTGGTCGCGGTGAGATATGGGGGCAAGGGCTGGGGAATTCGGTGCAGAAACTGGAGTATTTGCCGGAGGCGCACACCGATTTCATCTTCGCCATTATTGGGGAAGAACTGGGTTATATCGGTGTGGTATTGGCGCTTTTAATGGTATTCTTCGTCGCTTTTCGCGCGATGTCGATTGGCCGTAAGGCGCTGGAGATTGACCACCGTTTTTCCGGTTTTTTAGCGTGTTCTATCGGTATCTGGTTTAGCTTCCAGGCGCTGGTAAACGTTGGCGCGGCTGCGGGGATGCTGCCGACCAAAGGACTTACGCTGCCGCTGATCAGCTATGGCGGGTCGAGTCTGTTGATTATGTCGACGGCCATTATGTTTTTATTACGTATTGATTATGAAACGCGTCTGGAAAAAGCGCAGGCGTTTACACGAGGTTCTCGATGAGTGGTCAACCGAAGCGGTTAATGGTGATGGCGGGCGGTACCGGCGGACACGTGTTCCCGGGACTGGCCGTTGCGCATCATTTAATGGCCCAGGGCTGGCAGGTTCGCTGGCTGGGTACCGCCGATCGTATGGAAGCGGATTTAGTGCCGAAGCATGGTATCGACATTGACTTTATTCGGATCTCCGGCCTGCGCGGTAAAGGCGTAAAAGCACTTCTGGCGGCGCCGTTGCGGATTTTTAACGCCTGGCGGCAGGCGCGGGCGATCATGAAACGGTTTAAGCCGGATGTCGTGCTGGGAATGGGCGGTTATGTTTCCGGCCCCGGCGGTCTTGCCGCCTGGTCATTGGGTATTCCGGTCGTCTTGCATGAGCAAAATGGTATCGCCGGGCTAACCAATCAGTGGCTGGCCAAAATCGCGACCACGGTGATGCAGGCGTTTCCCGGTGCGTTTCCGAACGCGGAAGTGGTGGGTAACCCGGTGCGTACCGACGTACTGGCGTTGCCGCTGCCGCAGACGCGTCTGGCCGGTCGTAGCGGCCCGATTCGCGTGTTGGTGGTCGGCGGCTCTCAGGGGGCGCGAGTCCTGAACCAGACGTTGCCGCAGGTTGCCGCCAGACTGGGCGATACGGTTACAATCTGGCATCAAAGTGGAAAAGGCGCGCAGCACACGGTAGAGCAGGCGTATGCCGGGGCGGGACAACCGCAGCATAAGGTGACGGAATTTATCGATGACATGGCCGCCGCCTATGCGTGGGCGGATGTGGTGGTGTGTCGTTCCGGCGCTTTAACGGTGAGCGAGATCGCCGCCGCCGGGTTACCGGCGATATTCGTGCCGTTTCAACATAAAGACAGGCAGCAGTACTGGAATGCGCTGCCGTTAGAAAACGCTGGCGCAGCTAAGATTTTTGAGCAGCCGCAGTTTACTGTAGAGGCTGTCGCCGACACCCTGGCGGGGTGGTCGCGCGCGACGTTATTAACCATGGCGGAGCGTGCCCGCGCGGTATCTATTCCGGATGCCACCGAGCGCGTCGCCAGTGAAGTCAGCCGGGTTGCCCGGACATAATTTGTAGCGGTGCCTTTTGCATCGTAGGGTTTTTCTACCCTCAATAATTTGGGTTGCAGGAAAGCCAACGCACCTGCAATTTGAAGTATGACGGGTATTGGAGTTAATGGCGTAAAGAATGAATACACAACAACTGGCAAAACTGCGTTCCATCGTGCCCGAAATGCGTCGCGTTCGGCACATTCACTTTGTCGGCATCGGTGGTGCTGGTATGGGCGGTATTGCCGAAGTTCTGGCCAATGAAGGGTATCAGATCAGTGGTTCCGATTTAGCGCCGAATCCGGTGACCCAGCAGTTGACGAGCCTGGGGGCGACGATTTTCTTTAACCATCGTCCGGAAAATGTGCGCGATGCCAGCGTGGTTGTGGTTTCCAGCGCGATTTCCGCGGATAACCCGGAAATTGTCGCGGCGCATGAGGCGCGTATTCCGGTTATTCGCCGTGCGGAAATGCTGGCGGAACTGATGCGTTTTCGCCACGGTATTGCCATTGCCGGGACCCACGGTAAAACCACAACGACCGCAATGGTGTCCAGTATTTATGCCGAAGCGGGGCTGGACCCGACTTTCGTGAATGGTGGACTGGTGAAAGCCGCAGGCGTTCATGCGCGTCTGGGCCATAGTCGTTACCTGATTGCCGAGGCGGATGAGAGCGACGCGTCTTTCTTGCATTTGCAGCCGATGGTCGCGATTGTCACCAACATCGAAGCTGACCATATGGATACCTATCATGGCGACTTTGAAAATTTAAAGCAGACGTTTATTAACTTCCTGCATAACCTGCCGTTCTATGGTCGCGCGGTAATGTGCGTCGACGATCCGGTTATCCGCGAGCTGCTGCCGCGGGTGGGGCGTCAGACCACGACGTATGGTTTTAGCGAGGATGCTGATGTCCGCGTAGAAGATTATCAGCAGATAGGGCCGCAGGGGCACTTTACGCTGCTGCGCCAGGGAATGCCGGATCTGCGCGTGACGTTGAATGCGCCGGGTCGCCACAATGCCTTGAATGCCGCGGCGGCAGTGGCGGTAGCGACCGAAGAAGGCATCGACGATGATGCTATCCTGCGGGCGCTGGAAAGCTTCCAGGGGACCGGGCGTCGCTTTGACTTCCTCGGCGAGTTCCCGCTTGAGCCGGTGAATGGTAAAGCCGGGACGGCGATGCTGGTGGATGACTATGGTCATCATCCGACCGAAGTAGACGCCACCATTAAAGCCGCGCGGGCGGGGTGGCCGGATAAAAACCTGGTGATGCTGTTTCAGCCGCACCGTTACACGCGCACGCGCGATCTGTATGACGATTTCGCTAATGTGCTGACGCAGGTCGATGCGCTGCTGATGCTGGACGTTTACCCGGCGGGCGAAGCGCCGATTCCGGGCGCGGATAGCCGTTCTTTATGTCGCACGATTCGTAATCGGGGAAAAATTGACCCGATTCTGGTTTCCGATCCGGCTCAGGTTGCGACAATGTTAGCACCGGTGCTTACGGGTAACGACTTGATATTAGTGCAAGGCGCAGGAAATGTTGGCAAAATTGCGCGTTACTTATCTGAAATCAAGCTGAAGCCGCAAATCCAGGAGGAAGAGCAACATGGCTGATAAAATCGCGGTCCTGTTGGGCGGAACCTCTGCGGAGCGGGAGGTCTCGTTAAATTCCGGCGAGGCAGTGTTGGCAGGGTTACGTGAAGGCGGCATTGATGCGTATCCCGTCGATCCGCAAGAGGTCGATGTCGCGCAGCTTAAAGCAATGGGCTTTCAGAAGGTCTTTATTGCGTTGCATGGCCGTGGCGGTGAAGATGGCACCTTACAGGGAATGCTTGAACTGCTCGGCCTGCCTTATACCGGCAGCGGGGTGATGGCCTCGGCGCTTTCAATGGATAAACTGCGCAGTAAATTGCTGTGGCAGGGCGCAGGGTTACCCGTCGCGCCGTGGGTCGCGTTGACGCGCGCCGGGTTTGAAAAAGGCCTTAGCGAAGAACAAAAAGCGCGAATTTTGGCGCTGGGTTTACCGCTGATCGTCAAACCCAGCCGTGAAGGCTCCAGCGTCGGTATGACGAAAGTGGTAGAAGAAAATGCTTTGCAGGGTGCGTTATCATTGGCTTTTCAGCATGATGACGAAATACTGATTGAAAAATGGCTGTGCGGTCCGGAATTTACGGTGGCGATAGTTGGCGAAGAAATTTTACCGTCAATTCGTATCCAACCGGCAGGAACCTTCTATGATTATGAGGCGAAGTATCTCTCTGATGAGACACAGTATTTCTGCCCTGCCGGTTTAGAAGCGCCTCAGGAAGCCGCGCTACAGTCGCTCGTCCTGCAGGCATGGAAAGCTTTAGGCTGCACGGGATGGGGGCGTATTGACGTCATGCTGGACAGCGATGGTCAGTTTTATCTGCTGGAAGCCAATACTTCTCCGGGTATGACCAGCCATAGTCTGGTGCCGATGGCGGCGCGTCAGGCGGGAATGAGCTTCTCGCAGTTAGTGGTACGAATACTGGAGTTGGCGGACTGATATGTCGCAGGCTGCGCTGAACACGCGAAACAGTGACGAAGAGACACCTTCTTCACGCCGCAATAATGGAACGCGTCTTGCGGGAATTTTATTCCTGCTGACGGTACTGTGCACCGTGTTTGTTAGCGGGTGGGTCGTGTTAGGGTGGATGGAAGATGCGCAGCGTTTACCGTTATCAAAGCTGGTGTTAACCGGCGAGCGTCACTACACGCGTAACGATGATATCCGCCAGGCGATACTGGCTCTGGGCGCGCCGGGAACCTTCATGACGCAGGATGTGAACATTATCCAGAGCCAGATTGAGCGTTTGCCGTGGATTAAACAGGCCAGCGTCAGAAAACAGTGGCCTGATGAATTGAAGATTCATCTGGTTGAATATGTGCCGATTGCGCGTTGGAATGATCAACATATGGTCGATGCTGAAGGGAATACCTTCAGTGTGCCGTCAGATCGCATCGGCAAACAGGTTTTACCCATGTTGTACGGCCCGGAAGGCAGCGCGAGTGAAGTGTTGCAGGGATACCGCGAGATGGGGCAGGTGCTGGCTAAGGATAAATTCACTCTGAAGGAAGCGGCGATGACCGCACGTCGCTCCTGGCAATTGACGCTTAATAACGGCATTAAGCTCAATCTCGGCAGGGGCGATACGATGAAAAGGTTGGCTCGCTTTGTAGAACTCTATCCGGTTTTACAGCAGCAGGCGCAAACCGATGGCAAACGGATTAGCTACGTTGATTTGCGTTATGACTCAGGTGCGGCGGTTGGCTGGGCGCCGCTCCCCCCTGAGGAATCTAATCAGCAACAGAATCAGGCACAGGCAGAACAACAATGATCAAGGCGACGGACAGAAAACTGGTAGTAGGACTGGAGATCGGCACCGCGAAGGTTGCCGCTTTAGTAGGGGAAGTTCTGCCCGACGGTATGGTCAATATCATTGGCGTGGGCAGTTGCCCATCGCGGGGTATGGATAAAGGCGGGGTGAATGACCTTGAGTCAGTGGTGAAATGCGTTCAGCGCGCCATTGACCAGGCGGAATTGATGGCCGATTGCCAGATCTCCTCGGTATATCTGGCGCTTTCTGGAAAGCATATTAGCTGTCAGAATGAGATAGGCATGGTGCCTATCTCTGAAGAAGAAGTGACGCAGGAAGATGTGGAAAACGTCGTGCATACTGCGAAGTCAGTGCGCGTGCGCGATGAGCATCGCGTGCTGCATGTGATTCCTCAGGAGTACGCCATTGACTACCAGGAGGGCATTAAAAATCCGGTCGGTCTTTCCGGTGTGCGCATGCAGGCGAAAGTACATTTGATTACCTGCCACAACGATATGGCAAAAAACATTGTCAAAGCTGTTGAACGTTGTGGTCTGAAAGTTGACCAACTGATATTTGCCGGACTGGCGGCCAGTTATTCCGTGTTGACGGAAGATGAACGTGAACTGGGCGTCTGTGTCGTGGATATCGGCGGTGGTACAATGGATATCGCCGTTTATACTGGCGGCGCGCTGCGTCATACCAAAGTGATCCCTTACGCGGGGAACGTGGTGACCAGTGATATCGCTTATGCCTTTGGTACGCCGCCGAGCGATGCCGAAGCCATTAAAGTCCGCCACGGTTGCGCGCTGGGTTCTATCGTCGGTAAAGACGAGAGCGTTGAAGTGCCGAGCGTAGGCGGGCGTCCGCCGCGCAGCCTGCAACGCCAGACGCTGGCGGAAGTAATTGAGCCGCGTTATACCGAGCTGCTCAATCTGGTCAACGAAGAAATATTGCAATTACAGGAACAGCTTCGCCAACAAGGGGTAAAACATCACCTGGCGGCGGGGATTGTGTTAACCGGCGGCGCGGCGCAAATCGAAGGGCTTGCTGCTTGCGCTCAGCGTGTGTTCCATACGCAGGTGCGTATCGGCGCGCCGCTGAATATCACTGGTCTGACGGATTATGCCCAGGAACCGTATTACTCAACGGCGGTGGGATTGCTTCACTACGGGAAAGAGTCCCACTTAAACGGTGAGGCAGAAGTGGAAAAACGTGTTACGGCATCAGTTGGCTCGTGGATCAAGCGACTTAATAGCTGGCTGCGAAAAGAGTTTTAATTTTTATGAGGCCGCCAGATATTACGGCCTCAGGCGACAGGCACATGACGGAGAGAGATTATGTTTGAACCTATGGAACTAACCAACGACGCGGTGATTAAAGTCATCGGCGTCGGTGGCGGCGGCGGTAACGCTGTTGAACACATGGTGCGCGAGCGCATCGAAGGTGTTGAATTCTTCGCGGTGAATACCGACGCGCAGGCGTTGCGTAAAACGGCGGTTGGCCAGACCATCCAAATTGGTAGCGGCATTACCAAAGGTCTGGGCGCCGGCGCAAACCCGGAAGTCGGTCGTAAT
Organism: Salmonella enterica subsp. diarizonae; assembly: GCF_008692785.1. Lineage (GTDB taxonomy): Bacteria > Pseudomonadota > Gammaproteobacteria > Enterobacterales > Enterobacteriaceae > Salmonella > Salmonella diarizonae. The sequence goes on along the minus strand of NZ_VXJV01000004.1, from coordinate 137,046 downwards.
GCGGCGGACGAAGACCGTGAAGCGCTGCGTGCGGCGCTTGAGGGCGCAGACATGGTATTTATCGCGGCAGGCATGGGCGGCGGTACCGGAACCGGCGCGGCACCAGTGGTTGCTGAAGTGGCAAAAGATTTAGGTATTCTGACCGTTGCCGTGGTGACTAAGCCTTTCAATTTTGAAGGCAAAAAGCGCATGGCATTTGCGGAGCAGGGTATCACCGAGCTGTCCAAACATGTAGATTCGTTGATCACCATCCCGAACGACAAGTTGCTGAAGGTGCTGGGCCGTGGTATCTCCCTGCTCGACGCGTTCGGCGCGGCGAATGACGTGCTGAAAGGCGCGGTTCAGGGTATCGCAGAGCTGATCACCCGTCCGGGCCTGATGAACGTCGACTTTGCTGACGTGCGTACCGTGATGTCTGAAATGGGCTACGCAATGATGGGCTCCGGCGTGGCGAGCGGTGAAGACCGTGCGGAAGAAGCGGCTGAAATGGCTATTTCTTCTCCGCTGTTGGAAGATATCGACCTGTCCGGCGCGCGCGGCGTGTTGGTCAACATTACGGCGGGCTTCGACCTGCGTCTGGACGAGTTTGAAACCGTCGGTAACACCATTCGCGCGTTTGCGTCGGATAACGCCACCGTGGTTATCGGTACCTCTCTGGACCCGGATATGAATGATGAACTGCGCGTGACCGTGGTGGCGACCGGTATTGGTATGGACAAACGTCCGGAAATCACTTTGGTGACCAACAAACAGGTGCAGCAGCCGGTATTGGATCGTTATCAGCAGCACGGTATGGCGCCGCTGACGCAGGAGCAAAAAACGGTCGCGAAAGTGGTTAACGACAATACGCCACAGGCGGCGAAAGAGCCGGATTATCTGGATATCCCCGCATTCCTGCGTAAGCAAGCTGATTAAGAATTAGCTGGAATTTGGGATTCTGGGCTCTTTGTGCTAAACTGGCCCGCCGAATGTATAGTACACTTCGGTTGGATAGGTAATTTGGCGAGATTATACGATGATCAAACAAAGGACACTTAAACGTATCGTTCAGGCGACTGGCGTCGGTTTACACACCGGCAAAAAAGTCACCCTGACATTACGCCCTGCGCCGGCCAATACCGGGGTCATCTATCGTCGCACCGACTTGAATCCACCGGTAGATTTCCCGGCCGATGCCAAATCTGTGCGTGATACCATGCTCTGTACGTGTCTGGTGAATGAGCATGATGTACGGATTTCAACCGTTGAGCACCTGAATGCTGCTCTGGCGGGGTTAGGTATCGATAACATCGTTATTGAGGTTAATGCCCCGGAAATCCCGATCATGGATGGCAGTGCCGCTCCGTTTGTCTACCTGCTGCTTGATGCCGGTATTGATGAACTGAACTGCGCCAAAAAATTCGTACGCATCAAAGAGACTGTTCGGGTTGAAGATGGCGATAAATGGGCTGAATTCAGACCGTACAATGGTTTTACGTTGGATTTCACCATCGACTTTAACCATCCGGCTATCGATTCCAGCAGCCAGCGCTATGCGATGAACTTCTCTGCGGATGCGTTCATGCGCCAGATCAGCCGTGCGCGTACCTTCGGTTTTATGCGTGATATCGAATATCTGCAGTCCCGCGGCCTGTGCCTGGGCGGCAGCTTCGATTGTGCCATCGTTGTTGACGATTATCGCGTATTGAACGAAGACGGCCTGCGTTTTGAAGATGAATTCGTTCGTCACAAAATGCTTGACGCGATCGGTGACTTGTTCATGTGTGGTCACAATATTATTGGTGCGTTTACCGCGTATAAATCCGGTCACGCATTGAATAACAAACTGTTACAGGCAGTCCTGGCAAAACAGGAAGCCTGGGAATTTGTGACCTTCCAGGACGACGCAGAACTGCCGTTGGCTTTCAAAGCGCCTTCGACGGTACTGGCATAACGACATACGCTGTCGTATAAATTCGACTGGTAAACCTGGCACTCTCTCCGGCCAGGCGAGCCAGTCGTTTTTTTTACTATTCGTTATCTGCGTTTCTCTTAATACGGCCATTTTAGCGTGGACTCCCGGCGAATTCATTTTTTCATAATAATTTCAGCAGATAATATTAGCGGCCTCTAACCACAACTCTGATGGCATCAGTTGATGTCAAAACCATGCTGAACCATTGAATAAAAAACAACATGTTATTATCTGTCGCGCAGTAACCTGACTGACCAGTAATACTGTGAACTCAACGATATTCCCTTCACATCCTTCGCGAATGGCCAAAAAGTAACGTAAAAATTGAAAACCGGGCAAATGAACATGGCGGATATGCCCTGTCTCTCCGGGCAAGAGCTGTTGCAGCAGCAGAGAAAATCAGCCAGTGACCAGACCGGTACAGGATGACCTGTAGCCATGGTTGGAAATGAGAAATATAAATCAGGTAAATGCCTGGTAACTAAAAGGGGAAAGATATGGAATAATTTTTTACATTATAACTTCTCTAATAAAGGGGAGCACGCAGTATGATGATTTTCTCTCTAATATCTGCCGTAAACGATGGTGTGTTATTACCTGCGCGCGCTCATTTTCCTTTAGATGAGAATAAGTTCGTTGAGCCTGTTATTATTGGAGGCGATGAAGAACGAACAGTGCAATTTGGTATGTTACTTGACCAGCTTAAACTTTATCCACATGAAACAGCAGATCCATTGTGCGTTTCTATAAACGCGGTGACCCCATGCTGCGGTGAGAGTAATGCCTACCAATTGGCGGTATCTACAGGGCAGCTCCCTTTGTATGTCTCTGAGATTAGTGAATTGATGAAAGATTTTCTTTATCAACATGTCGTTGATGCCAACGGTTATGTAAAAATGACCTTCCCCGATATATGTAATGGGCTGAATTCGTTATGGAGAACGTTCGCTGAAGAAAATTTAAGTGGAACTTTAAAAGCTGAAAAGGTTCTGTGTTCGCCTTATATCATGCCTGTATCTGTGCTGGGAGAAACGAGCTCTCTTGAAGAAGAGAAAATGACGTTGAAGGATGTGATGAATTTCAAGAAAATACAATCTGCCTTCAAGCACGAGTTGCACTCCATTCAGAAATCGTTAAACGTGCTTAATAACCATGAAGCTGTTGAGCGTTTTAAAGAGAATAAAACGCTCGAACTCTTGTTGCAAACGGGGGTACACACTGGGATTGGTATCGCTGGTGGCGTGTTGGGCGCTGTCATCGGCACGGCAATCGCTCCCGGCTTGGGGACGTTCATCGGCGCGGGGATTGGCGCAGGATTAGCGTGGGCAGGTAAAAAGCTTTACGATTATGCCGCAGGCGTTGTAAGCAATAAAATAAATCCTAACCCGCATTTAAAAACCCAGGAAATTGACCGGAAAATAAAATCTGCCGAGAAAGGTACCGTCTGGGAGTGTGGGGCAAAAATAAAGTCACTCGTTGTGGAACCCTCGCGGGCGGGCGGTATCCTCGTGGCTAGCCTTATCTCTTCAGTAATAAAAGGGGTCTCGTTACCTATTCATGATATAGCCACTGCTTGTTATGATTATGAAAGAGCCAGTGAAGGATTAACACCTGAAAAAGCGTCTAAGATTGAAGCCTTACTGGTAAAGTATCATAGCAAGCTGAATAAAGAATATGAACAGGTGCTCGGGTATCTCGAAGAGAATCCGACACCGGATAACCAGCGACGTAAAAATAAGATCCTTGAACGGGATGCAGTGATTTGCGAGCGATTAGCTGCTATCCGCGAAAGTATTAAGGACGCTGTGGAATCTCGACGTTAGAGTATTCATAAAGGCCGCAGTGTAATGACGCTGGATGATGAAAATCGTACCAACGAGGCAATATAATTTTCGCCGCTGAAATCATGACGGTTGAACAGATGACGCTAACCATCCGCCACGGTAGCGTCTATACCTGACCGAAGAACGTTGTAAACTGTTTGATCTGCCGATGATAGTGGGGAAACAACGCCAACGCTGTTTTTTGGTCAAGGTGGCCTGGTGCCGGAAGACAATGTTTCTCTCTATATCCGCGCCTGTTTAGCAGGATTAAATCGAAATACGGCGCGTTCGCTGTTTTCTTAGCCATTTTTTATCTTTGTTTCTCGTCATTACTGCTGTAGCGCGTACGCTTTAATGATAAGATTTGTGCGCAAATTGTTTTGATTTCGTAAGCCCACGAGGGGCATATCAGGTGGCAATGACGTGAGTGGAATACTGACGCGCTGGCGACAGTTAGGCAGACGATACTTCTGGCCGCATCTCTTATTAGGGATGGTCGCGGCGAGTTTTGGTTTGCCCGCGCTCAGTAACGCCGCCGAAACCAATACGCCTGCAAGGGCGACCGCCAGCACCGCGTCTAAAGTTAACTTTAGCCATCTTGCGCTGTTAGAAGCCTCTAACCGTCGTCCTAATTTCACCGTAGACTACTGGCATCAGCACGCTATTCGCACGGTGATTCGCCACCTTTCTTTTGCAATGGCGCCGCAAACGCTGCCCGTTGCCGACGCGCCGTCGCCATTACAGGCGCATCATATCGCCTTACTGAATACGCTCAGCGCGATGCTCACGCAGGAGCGGACGCCGCCTGCTATTGTTCGTCACGTCTCCCTGGCATATTTCGCGCCGCGAACCGCGTTTAGCATCCCGGCCTGGATAAGTCAGGCACAGGGTATCCGCGCAGGGCCTCAACGTCTCAGCTAACGAAAAAAGACCTTTTAACTTTATTTGTAGCTCCGCGGCGCGGGGCGTTTGAGACTTTATTATGCTAATCAAACTATTAACGAAAGTATTCGGTAGCCGTAACGATCGTACACTGCGTCGTATGCGTAAGGCCGTCAGCCTTATTAATACGATGGAACCGGAGATGGAAAAACTCTCCGATGACGAACTGAAAGCGAAAACCAATGAATTTCGCGCACGTATTGAAAAAGGCGAAAGCGTAGAGAGCCTGATTCCGGAAGCGTTCGCGGTGGTGCGTGAAGCCAGTAAACGCGTCTTTGGGATGCGTCACTTCGACGTTCAGCTATTGGGTGGTATGGTGCTCAACGATCGCTGCATCGCGGAAATGCGTACCGGTGAAGGTAAAACGTTGACCGCAACGCTGCCAGCCTACCTGAACGCGCTGTCCGGCAAAGGCGTTCACGTGGTGACCGTGAATGACTATCTGGCTCAGCGTGACGCCGAAAACAACCGTCCGCTGTTCGAATTCCTCGGTATGTCCGTTGGCATCAACCTGCCAGGTATGCCTGCGCCAGCCAAGCGTGAAGCTTACGCTGCCGACATCACTTACGGCACTAACAACGAATACGGTTTTGACTACCTGCGCGACAACATGGCGTTCAGCCCGGAAGAGCGCGTGCAGCGTAAACTGCATTATGCGCTGGTGGATGAGGTTGACTCCATCCTGATCGATGAAGCGCGTACCCCGCTGATTATTTCCGGCCCGGCGGAAGACAGCTCGGAAATGTACAAAAAAGTGAACAAAATCATTCCGCACCTGATTCGTCAGGAGAAAGAAGATTCTGACACTTTCCAGGGCGAAGGCCACTTCTCCGTTGATGAGAAAGCGCGCCAGGTTAACCTGACCGAACGCGGTCTGGTGTTGATTGAAGAGCTACTGGTGCAAGAAGGCATCATGGATGAAGGCGAGTCGCTCTACTCCCCTGCCAACATTATGCTGATGCATCACGTCACCGCCGCGCTGCGCGCGCACGCGCTGTTTACCCGCGACGTGGATTACATTGTGAAAGACGGTGAAGTCATCATTGTTGATGAGCATACCGGTCGTACCATGCAGGGGCGTCGCTGGTCTGACGGCCTGCACCAGGCGGTAGAAGCGAAAGAAGGCGTTGAAATTCAGAATGAAAACCAGACGCTGGCGTCTATCACCTTCCAGAACTACTTCCGTCTGTATGAAAAGCTGGCCGGTATGACCGGTACGGCGGATACTGAAGCCTTCGAATTTAGCTCTATCTATAAGCTGGACACCGTCGTTGTTCCGACTAACCGTCCGATGATCCGTAAAGATTTGCCGGATCTGGTCTACATGACCGAAGCGGAAAAAATCCAGGCCATTATCGAAGATATTAAAGAGCGTACCGCGAACGGTCAGCCAGTGCTGGTCGGGACGATTTCTATCGAGAAGTCTGAAGTGGTCTCCAGAGAGCTGACCAAAGCGGGCATCAAACATAACGTACTGAACGCTAAATTCCACGCCAACGAAGCAGGCATCGTTGCGCAGGCCGGTTATCCTGCGGCGGTCACTATCGCTACTAACATGGCGGGTCGTGGTACCGATATTATGCTGGGTGGTAGCTGGCAGGCGGAAGTCGCCGCGCTGGAAGCGCCGACGGAAGAACAGATTGCGCAGATTAAGGCTGACTGGCAGGTACGCCACGACGCAGTTCTGGCTGCAGGCGGTCTGCATATCATTGGTACCGAGCGCCATGAGTCTCGCCGTATCGACAACCAGCTACGTGGCCGTTCCGGTCGCCAGGGCGATCCAGGTTCTTCCCGTTTCTACCTGTCGATGGAAGATGCGCTGATGCGTATTTTCGCCTCCGATCGTGTCTCCGGTATGATGCGTAAACTGGGGATGAAGCCGGGCGAAGCGATTGAGCACCCGTGGGTGACTAAAGCTATCGCTAACGCGCAGCGTAAAGTAGAAAGCCGTAACTTCGATATTCGTAAGCAACTGCTGGAATATGATGATGTGGCGAACGATCAGCGCCGTGCAATTTATACCCAGCGTAACGAACTGCTGGATGTGTCTGACGTAAGCGACACCATTAACAGCATTCGCGAAGATGTCTTTAAGGCGACCATTGACGCCTACATTCCGCCGCAGTCGCTGGAAGAGATGTGGGACATCCCGGGTTTGCAGGAACGCCTGAAAAACGACTTCGACCTGGAGATGCCGATTGCCGAATGGCTGGATAAAGAGCCGGAACTGCACGAGGAGACGCTGCGTGAGCGCATCCTGGCGCAGTCTATTGAGGTGTATCAGCGTAAAGAAGAGGTGGTTGGCGCTGAAATGATGCGTCATTTCGAGAAAGGCGTGATGCTGCAAACTCTCGATTCCCTGTGGAAAGAGCATCTGGCGGCAATGGATTACCTGCGTCAGGGTATTCACCTGCGCGGCTATGCGCAAAAAGATCCAAAGCAGGAGTACAAGCGCGAATCCTTCGCTATGTTCGCTGCGATGCTGGAATCGCTGAAATATGAAGTGATCAGTACCCTGAGCAAAGTCCAGGTACGTATGCCGGAAGAGGTCGAAGCGATGGAAATGCAGCGTCGCGAAGAGGCGGAGCGCCTGGCGCAGATGCAGCAGCTAAGCCATCAGGATGACGATGCCGCCGTGGCTGCCGATCTGGCCGCCCAAACAGGCGAACGTAAGATTGGACGTAACGATCCTTGCCCTTGCGGTTCCGGTAAGAAATACAAACAGTGTCACGGTCGCCTGAGCTAATGCGATAAAGTTATCGGCCTGATAAGACATAATGTGTTGCCATCAGGCCGATGCTGGCATTATTGCCGAATGGCACTACGCTTATTCGGCCTGGCATTGAACACAGATAAAAAGGCGCAGGCGACTGCGCCTTTTTTATGGATGCAACAAGATGAAAAAACTGCAAATTGCGGTTGGGATTATCCGCAACCCGAACGACGAAATTTTTATTACCCGACGCGCCGCGGATGCGCATATGGCGAACAAGCTTGAATTTCCCGGCGGAAAAATTGAAGCCGGAGAAACACCAGAGCAGGCGTTGATCCGTGAGCTACAGGAAGAGGTAGGGATTACGCCAACACAGGTGACCTTATTCGATACTCTGGAATATCAATTCCCGGACCGACACATCACGCTGTGGTTTTGGCTGGTTGAACGCTGGGAGGGCGAACCGTGGGGGAAAGAAGGGCAGCCGGGACAGTGGATCGCGCAAAGCACGTTGAATACGGACGATTTTCCGCCAGCCAATGAACCGATTATTCGCAAATTACGCCAATTTGCGCATTAGTTGGGGATCTCAACACGATCCCCCTCGATGTTATTATCGATTTAATGTGGACATAATTTCCGGCCAGTAGCGGGGGCCGGCCGCGGCGTCGTGAGGAAAAACCGCCTCAATTGCCGCCAGCTCCTGCGGACTTAGGGTCAGTGATAACGCGCCAGGGTTTTCTGGTGCAATGGCGGCTACACTTCTGTTACAGCCTAATCTCACCGGTTTTATTTGTATTATCCCGGCCGCACGCATATGGCGCCAAAACTACGCGTATTTATTGATTATTTTTGTCATAAGGCGATATTGCCGTATCCAGAGAACCATCGCCGTTAGCGCTCTTCGCTCCAGTCGTCGCTATCAGACTGGTCGCCGCTGCTGGCGATTCGCTTCTCTTCGGCGGCCCATTCGCCCAAATCAATTAACTGACAGCGTTTAGAACAAAATGGGCGGAAGGGGCTAATTTCCCCCCAGACGACCGGTTTACCGCAGGTCGGACAGCTTACGACGGTCACGTCAGACATTTTTACTCCTTAGCAACAGGCCAATTCAAAATCAAGACGCTCCGGCACCAGACCATTCTCACTATCCAGCGGCATAAAGCGAATGGCAAAACGGCTCTTATGACCGGAAATTTGCGGATAAAGTTGAGAATCGAGCGTCAGTATAAGACGCAGCAAATCGGCGTCGTCCCCGTTATCCTGATAAAAACCGTTCAGGCTGGTTTGCTTACGGAAAGGCGCTGAATTGCGGATCAGATCAAGCACCAGAGTCAGCGCCTGCGTGAGGGGCTTCAGGCTGGCAAGCCAGGTGTCAATCTGGGCGTCGCGCTGCGGCTGTTGTAGGTGTAACCAGATATGCAGAGTGGGTAAATCGAAACTGCAACAGCCGCCCGGAATACTTAGGCGTTGACGCACAAGGGCAATCAAGCGATCTTCGCGTAGCTGCTGGCCAATCCTCGGGGCAGAGATCAGCACGCTGCCCGCGGATTTTAACTGCTGGCGCAGGGCTTCAATACGGTCTTGATCGACGCCGGGAACCTCAACCCAGGCCTGTAATTTACGCTGCTGGCGCTCCAGTTCTTTCAGCAGTTCGGTACGGACTTCGCCCCGTTCGAAAACATCCAGTAGGTCGCTGATATTACGGAAAAAATGCAGTGCGCCAGCATGGTCTGCAATTGGCAGGTTGATGGAGAGCTGTTGGATCAAAAACTCTATGCGCAGCCACGTACGCATCTTCTCATTGAGAGGGTGTTCAAATAGGACCTGGGTGTGCATTACGGTTTTTCCTGTGAGACAAACTGCGACGCGAGCTTAAGATAACTGGCGTGCAGGCGGGCCACATCTGATGCGATAGCATCCGGTGCGCCGTTATTATCAATAACATCGTCCGCTACGGCAAGGCGCGCTTCACGCGTCGCCTGCGCAGCGAGAATGTGTTCAACATGCTCGCGTGTAACATCATCACGCTGCATTGTGCGCATGAGCTGCGTTTCGGGCGTAACGTCAACCACCAGAACGCGGTTGGCCTTTTGATACAGCCTATTTTCAACCAGCAGAGGCACAACCCATAACACATAGGGCGACGTTGCCTGTTGAAACTGTCGTTGGGTTTCCTGCTGAATTAAGGGGTGAAGCAGAGCGTTAAGCCAGGCTTTTTCTTCCGGATGCGAAAAAATACGCTCACGCAGCGCCCGGCGACGTAACGTGCCGTCGGAGGCGATAAGTTCAGAACCAAAATGTTCCGCTATTGCGTTCAGGGCAGGCTGCCCTGGCTCAACCATCTGGCGCGCGATAATATCCGCGTCGATGACGGTTATTCCGAGGTCAGCGAAGGCATCAGCGACGGTACTTTTACCGCTGCCAATACCGCCGGTTAAGGCTACGGTATACCTCATATCTCCAGCTTCCGGAATTTTAATTTGATAATCAAAAGGTTAAATTTTAAGCATGCAAAGACGATACGGTCTGAGCATTAACCTACTATTCGCCAGGTAAATTTATGGGATTGTAACGTAAAAAAAGAGAATTTCGCAGTCTTGTACGGCCATGATTAGTGCGTATGATAGCGTCACTGGAGTTGTGAGTTTCGATTTTTCGCCATTAACCCCAGGAATCCGTACATGCGTATCGAAGAAGATCTGAAGTTAGGTTTCAAAGACGTTCTTATCCGTCCTAAGCGTTCTACCCTCAAAAGCCGTTCCGATGTCGAACTGGAACGTCAATTCACCTTTAAACACTCAGGTCAGACCTGGTCTGGCGTACCGATTATCGCGGCAAATATGGATACCGTCGGGACGTTTGAAATGGCGCAAGCGTTGGCCGGGTTCGATATTCTGACCGCTGTACATAAACATTATACCGTTGAAGAATGGGCGGCTTTTATCAACACTGCTTCGGCTGATGTTTTGAAGCATGTGATGGTTTCCACCGGGACCTCTGATGCTGATTTCGAAAAAACCGCGCAGATTCTGGCGCTGAGCCCTGTGCTGAACTTTGTCTGCATTGATGTGGCCAATGGCTATTCAGAACATTTTGCGCAGTTCGTCGCGAAAGCGCGTGAAGCATGGCCGACAAAAACAATCTGCGCAGGTAATGTGGTAACGGGCGAGATGTGCGAAGAGCTTATCCTCTCCGGCGCCGATATCGTGAAAGTGGGCATTGGTCCCGGTTCCGTATGCACGACGCGTGTAAAAACCGGCGTCGGCTATCCGCAATTATCAGCGGTTATCGAATGCGCTGACGCGGCGCATGGCCTGGGCGGTATGATCGTCAGCGATGGCGGCTGCACCATGCCAGGCGACGTAGCAAAGGCCTTTGGCGGGGGCGCGGATTTCGTTATGTTGGGCGGCATGCTGGCGGGCCACGAAGAGAGCGGCGGCAACGTGGTGGAAGAAAACGGCGAGAAATTTATGCTGTTCTACGGCATGAGTTCGGAATCCGCGATGAACCGTCATGTCGGCGGCGTCGCGAAATACCGTGCTGCAGAAGGTAAAACGGTTAAATTGCCGCTACGCGGGCCGGTGGGCAATACCGCCCGCGATATCCTGGGCGGTCTGCGCTCAGCCTGCACTTATGTCGGCGCGTCTCGCCTGAAAGAGTTGACTAAACGCACCACCTTTATTCGGGTGCAGGAACAAGAAAACCGCATTTTTAATAATCTCTAATATTTTGGCTGGCGTAAAATGCGCGCCAGCCTTATCCCATCCCGCTCATCGCGTCTCCCAGATGAAAAATCGGTAAATACATCGCCACCACCAGCGTACCGATAATTAAACCAGTGATGATCAATAATGCCGGTTCCAACAGCGACGCCAGATTATCGGCCAGCGCCAACGTAGTTTCACTGTGGTGACGGGCAAGGTTATGCAGCATGATATCGAGTGAACCGGACGCTTCGCCAGTTCTGACTAGTTGCAGGCATAGCGGACTAAATTCCTGGGTATTTTTTAGCGCCAACCAGACCGGGTTGCCCGCGGCGATCTCCTGATGTGCCTGCGTTAAACGCTGTGACCAGTAGGGACAGCCGAGACTGTCGATAGTGCTTTCCAACCCCTGAAGAAAAGGAATGCCTGCGCTTTGGGTTAATGCCAGCACGGTGAATATTTGCGCTAGCTTCTGGCCTCTTATCAGGCGACCCATGATGGGGAGTCGTAGCAGAAGACGCTGGCGCTGCGCCTGCCAGGATGGTTTTTGTTTTACCCTGCGGTGAGCGATAGCCACGAGCATCGTCAGGAGCAAGATGAGCCAACCCCATGTCGCCCCCCATTGCGCTATCGCGATAATACCGCGTGTCAGAAGAGGGAGCGGCGTATCGAAGCTACGGTAAATGGCGGCAAATTCCGGCAGGACAAAGTGCAGCATGGCGAAAACGATCAGGGCGGCCATTGTCAGAATAATGGCGGGATAGCGCAGTGCCTTTTTCACGCTAACCGTAATCTGCCGTTGCGCTTTCTGCTGACGGGCCAGTTCAAAGCAGCATTCGGCCAGTTTACCGGTCAGTTCTCCGGTGCGAATCATCGTCTGGTAGAGCGGCGGAAATACCTGCGGCCAGGAGACTAATGCGCTGGAAAAAGGGACGCCCTGTTCAAGCTCCTGAGCCAGCGTGCGCAACAGCGCTTGCCATTGTCGGTGGGGATGCTGTTTTGCAAGAAGTTCCAGCCCTTCAGAAAGCGTAAGCCCGGCATGAAGGAGCGTTGCCAACTGGTGAATAATTTCAGCGCTTTTCTCTTCTTTCCACAGTGCGGCGTTAACGCCCATGCGCTTGATGCGAAGCGGCATAATGCGCTGATGTTGTAGGATGATGATCAGCGCCAGACGATTGTCTGCCCATACAACGTCTTGTTCCAGTTGACCTTTATCGTTAACGCCTTGCCAGCGCCAGAGCTGTTTAACGGTCATGGGGCATTCCCAGAATGCGCAGTATCTCTTCAAAGGACGTCATGCCTTGCTCAACGGCGCGACAGCCATTTTCAAAAAGCGTTCCTATACCGGTCTGTTGGAGGTGGGCTTCCAGTGCTTGCGCCGATGCGCCGCTCGCAATTAACTGACGTAATGCCGGGGTAACGGTTAATACTTCGAATAACGCAGTTCGGCCATAAAAGCCGTGGTAGCAATGCTGACAGCCGCTAGCCTGCCAGCGCGGTAGCGCGCTGGGCCAAAGATTGGGCGATAGCACCACGGGATCGCTCAGGCACTGTTTGCAGTGTGGGCAAAGTTTCCTTACCAGACGTTGCGCTACCACCAGCGTAAGCGCTGATGAGATCATCCAGCGTGCTACGCCCATTTGCTGCAAACGTATTAGGGTTTCGCTGGTGGAGTTCGTATGGAGTGTTGAAAGCACCAGATGGCCCGTTTGCGCCGCCTTAATGGCGATTTCCGCGGTGTCGCCGTCCCGAATTTCACCCACCATGATGATGTCGGGGTCCTGGCGTAATAGCGCGCGTAGCACATTTTGAAAGGTGAGCCCGGCGCGGGGATGGATCTGGGTCTGGTTAATCCCGTCCAGTGGAATTTCTATCGGGTCTTCAACGCTACAGAGGTTGATACCCGGCGTATTCCGGGTTTGTAGCGCGCTGTATAGCGTGACCGTTTTTCCGCTGCCGGTGGGGCCAGTCACCAGTACCAGTCCCTGAGGTTGCTGTAGGGCTTGTCTAAAAGCGGTAAGTTGCGCCCCGTACATGCCCAGCGTGTCCAGTTTCAGCGTTTGTTCAACCTGATGCAATAACCGTAAGACGACTTTTTCGCCTTCTTTACAGGGAAGCGTGGCGATACGAAAAGAGATGCTGTCGCCCGTCAGGTCAACGGTAAATTGCCCGTCCTGCGGCAGCCGATGTTCGGCGATATCCAAATTTCCCAGAACTTTCAATCTGGCTGTCAGCGCAAGCCCCGTCTCTTTGGGGATGTCCTGCAGGATATGAAGAACGCCATCGATGCGGAGCCTTATCCGGTAGCGGCTGGCGCCTGGTTCGAGATGGATATCAGAGGCGCGTTTCGTCATCGCCGAGCGTAATGTCTGATTGAGAAGCTGGGCCGCGGTTTCTCCGCCTTTCGCGGCGTTTGCCGAGGGTGCCTGATCCGGCTTATGCAGATGACTTTCCATTTGCTGACGAGTCCAGCACACAATATCAATCTGTTTTTGCGTGGCGAAATGCAGAGCGTCCAGTAACGCATGAGAGGGCGCGTCGACCACCGCAACAGTGATGCTGTTGCTGGCGCTATTTATCAGTACAGCCTGATGACGTTGACACAATGTGTTGAGCTGTGCGTCTTTCATCTTGTCTCCTTAGTTGGCGTCAAAACGGAAGACATCTTCACAAGCCTGTTGTAACGCGTTGTCGCTTTGAATATTGCAGTTACGCGTCCAGCCGGTAATGCCGTTAGCATTGTCCCAGGCGGGCGTCATGATGACGCTAAGCCCGCTCAGGCTCTCCTGGCCGGTAAGCGTGATGACGCCTTTTTCCACGCTCATGCCCGAAACATAACGGGTGACGACGGGCGAGGGGATACCGTTGACGCCCGAATCGCATGTGCTCGTCCCTCCATGTTCCAGAGCGCAGAGTTCGACGGCGGTACGGTAGGGGACAAACGTTTGCAACATATCCGTCAGCGCCGCTTTACGCAGATAGTTCTGGTAAGCCGGAATGCCGATGGCGCTTAAAATGGCGATGATGCCTATAACGACCATCAGTTCAATAAGCGTGAAACCGCGTTGTTTTTCCATTGTTCGCTCCTTGAGTTAGCTGGCGCTACTTTGGCAAACGAGGGAATAACGGGCGAGCGGCAAAAGGTAAAACGGGAATGCGGATTCTGAAGATTTTTGTTGCGTTACATGACACGGCAACGTTATTGCGAGGCGCTACGAATATTTTACCGAATAACGATGCGGATCTACGGACAGGTGATTTATAAACCCGACGGCGCAGCGCCATCGGGTGGAGAGGATCAGCAAAAACGCATGGAGAGATCGAGCGCGCGCACGTGCTTGGTCAGTGCGCCAACGGAGATGAAATCCACCCCGGTTTCAGCAAATTCGCGTAAGGTTTCCACGGTGACGTTGCCGGACACTTCCAGCCGCGCCTGGCCGTTGACGCGTTTCACCGCCTCGCGCATCTGGTCGGTGTCGAAATTATCCAGCATGATGATATCCGCGCCCGCTTTCAGCGCATCGTCCAGTTCATCCAGATTTTCGACCTCGACTTCTACCGGCACGTCCGGATGTAGCCAGAACGCTTTTTCCACCGCCTGACGAACAGAACCGGAGGCGATGATATGGTTTTCTTTAATCAGGAAGGCGTCAGTAAGGCCAAGACGATGATTGGCGCCGCCGCCGCATAAGACCGCGTATTTTAGCGCAGTGCGCAGACCCGGCAGCGTTTTACGCGTGTCGAGCAACTGGGTTTGGGTGCCAGCCAACAGTTCAACGTAACGGCGTACTTCGCTGGCGACGCCGGAAAGGGTCTGGACAAAGTTGAGCGCCGTGCGCTCGCCGGTCAGCAATACGCGAGCAGGGCCGTCCAGCTCAAACAATGTTTGGTTGGCGTGAATAGCGTCGCCGTCCTCGACATGCCAGGTGAGGCACACATCATCGCCCGCCAGTTGGATGAAAACCTCTTCAACCCAGCGCTTGCCGCAGAAAACACCGTCTTCACGGGTGATCACCGCGGCATGGGCCCGCGTATCTGCCGGCAAAAGTTGCGCGGTGATATCGTTGTCGGCATCGACTTTTCCACCTAAATCTTCACGCAGCGCCTGAGCAACGGCGGCAGGGATATCCAGATTAATGCGTTCCAGTAGCGCGTCACGTCGGTCGTCTGGGTTATAACGGCGAGGCGGCATGATAAAACTCCAAATTGCTAACGAATCATAAGGTAGAAACATGCTACTCTGAAGCAGCTATAAGCACCACTCAAAAGGAGGCTCCGCATGTTGCTAGACAAGGGTTGGTTGGTAGAGGCGCGACGCGTCCCTTCCTCGCATTATGATTGCCGTCCGGATGACGAAAAACCGTCTTTGCTGGTGGTGCATAATATCAGCCTGCCTCCCGGCGAGTTTGGCGGTCCGTGGATTGATGCGTTATTTACTGGAACAATAGATCCAGATGCCCATCCTTTTTTTGCGGAAATCGCTCATCTTCGCGTTTCGGCCCATTGTCTGATTCGCCGTGACGGTGAAATCGTCCAGTATGTGCCTTTTGATAAGCGTGCGTGGCATGCGGGCGTGTCAAACTATCAAGGGCGGGAACGCTGTAATGATTTTTCCATTGGTATTGAGCTGGAGGGGACGGATACGCTGGCCTATACCGATGCGCAGTATCAGCAGTTAGCCGCCGTGACGCGCACGCTCATCGCTTGCTATCCGGCGATCGCCGACAATATGACCGGACACTGCAACATTGCGCCTGACCGCAAAACGGACCCTGGCCCTGCCTTTGACTGGCCGCGGTTTCGTGCTTTGGTAGCCCCTTCGTCGCACAAGGAGATGACATGACGTTGTTTACGACATTACTGGTGCTGATTGTCGAGCGCCTGTTTAAGCTGGGCGAGCACTGGCAGCTCGATCACCGGCTGGAGGCGCTATTCCGTCGGATTACGCATTTTTCGATGCTGCGCACGATGGGAATGACGGCGATCGCGATGGCGGTGACTTTTATACTGCTTCAGGCGTTGAAAGGGCTGCTATTTAACGTGCCGACGCTGGTGGTGTGGATTCTCCTGGGCGTGCTGTGTATCGGCGCGGGTAAAGTGCGAGTACATTATCACGCCTGGCTGAAAGCGGCGTCCCGTAACGATCCGCATCCTTGCGAGGCGATGGCCAGCGAGCTTACGCTAATTCACGGTGTGCCGCCGGATTGTAATGAACGTGAGTTTCTGCGTGAGCTGCAAAACGCGTTGTTATGGATAAATTTCCGTTTTTACCTCGCGCCGCTATTTTGGTTTATCGTTGGTGGTCCGTGGGGGCCGGTAACGCTGGTGGGCTATGCGTTTTTACGGGCCTGGCAGACCTGGCAGGCGCGCTATCAGACGCCGCACCAACGTTTGCAATCCGGCATTGACGCTATTCTTCATGTGCTGGACTGGATTCCGGTACGTCTGGCGGGCGTAGTGTATGCATTACTGGGGCATGGCGAGAAAGCGTTACCGGCCTGGTTTGCCTCGCTGGCGGATCTGCATACTTCGCAATATCAGGTACTCACACGTCTGGCACAGTTCTCACTGGCGCGCGAACCGCATACAGACAAAGTGGAAACGCCCAAAGCGGCGGTGTCGATGGCGAAGAAGGCCTCATTTGTCGTGGTAGTGATTATTGCCGTGTTGACCCTTTACGGCGCGCTGGTGTAACGCGGTTTTGCCGGAGTGGCGCACGCGCCTTATCCGGCTTACGGTGCGCATTGTTGGCCGGGTAAGCGCAGCGCCCCCGGCAGACGCGAGTTGTGCCGGATGGCGGGTAAAGGGGTCAGGGCGTATCGGCCGGAGGGATGCCGAAATCAGGCATTCCATGCTCATCCCAGCGAATCAGCTTCAGGCGGGTATGGCGGTTGGGATCGTACAGCGGATCGCCTTCTATTTCAGTATAGTTTCGGGCGTGATAAACCAATACCTCTTCACCGTCTGGCGTGGTAGTGAAGCTGTTGTGACCGGGACCAAACTGACGATTTTCAATGCTGGTGGTAAAAACCGGACGTGGTGACTTATGCCAGTTGGCCGGATCGCGCGGATCGGCGCGCAGATCAATCCACAATAAGCCCATACAGTAGTTTTCATCGGTGGCGCTGGCGGAGTAGCTGATAAACAGTTTATCGCCGTGCGCCAGTACAGCCGGGCCTTCGTTAACCCAAAAACCCCGACACTCCCAGTCGTATTCTGGCTTACTGAGTCTTACCGGTTCGCCTTTAAGGGTCCACGGATTTTCCAGTTCAGCCAGATAAATATTTGAGTTACCGGCGATATCCGGCGCTTTTTGCGCCCACAGATACCACTGTTTTCCCTGATGATAAAAAGTGGTTGCATCGAGGGCGAAGGTATCAAACGGCGTCTTAATTTGACCTTTTTCAGTCCAGACGCCGGTGAGCGGGTCGGCATCGGCGCACTCAAGGGCAAACATGCGGTGCTGGAACATATTTAATTTATCCAGCGCCCGGGTATGCGCCGCGGCAAAATAGAGGTACCACTTACCGTTGATGCGGTGCATTTCCGGCGCCCAGATCAGTTCGCTCATCGGGCCGGTTTTCGGCTTGCGCCATACCACGGCGGGGTCGGCGGCGCGCAACCCTTCCAGCGAATCGGCCCGGCGGATTTCCAGCCTGTCATATTCCGGTACGGAGGCAAGAAAGTAGTAATCGCTGCCGTCGCGTAAAATAAACGGATCGGCACGTTGTTCAATGAACGGGTTTGGCCAGTTTGTCATCAGGCTTTCCTTACGCTTTCAGCGGCTTTAACTTCCTGCAACTCACTCAATTCGCGGTAATTAGTGCGACGTTTTTCCAAATCGTCCTGGATTTGTTTCATCAGTTCACGGTCAACTTTCAGCAGACGTACAACGCCTGCGGTAATCAGATAGCCAACCCCGGGGATAATGGAAAACAACAGCATAATACCGTTCATTGCCGAGGCGCTTTGCGCTTTAGCGCTGGCGTCATAACCGTACCAGGAAAGCAAAAAGCCGACCATCGCTCCGGCAATCGCCAGGCCCAGTTTCAGGAAGAACAGATTACCGGAGAAGCTAATACCGGTAATCCGTTTGCCGGTTTTCCATTCGCCATAATCATCGACGTCCGCCATCAGCGACCAGTGCAATGGGGAAGGGATCTGATGCAGAATATTGAGCAGGAAATAGAGCGCCACAATCATCACGGTGGCTTTCGGATCAAAGAAATAGAACGCGCAGGAGAAAATCGCCAGCGCGATATTGGTCCAGAAAAATACCTTCAATTTACACCAGCGATCGGTTAAGACTTTTGCCAGCATACTGCCGATCATCATACCGGCCACGCCGAGACTAATAAAAAGCGTGGCGAAATGGGTGCTTTGCCCCATCACCCAGGTGACGTAATACATGGTTGCCGCCATGCGGATAAACCCCGGACAGACGTTGCATAAGGTCAATAGCAGAATACGTACCCACTGATCGTTCTTCCACACGTCCTTGAAATCATTCTTCATATCATCGTGTGTCGGAACGGCAGGGCGAACGCGTTCGCGGACGCTGGCGAAGCAGAACAGAAACATACCCATACCGATAATCGCCAGCACGGTCATTGCCAACTGATAGCCTTTGGCTTTGTCGCCGCCGCCAAACCAGTCCACCATCGGCAGTAGCGTTAACGATAGCAGTAGCGTCGCGATGCCGACTAACACAAAACGATAAGCCTGACAGGCCACGCGCTCTTTTGGATCGTTGGTGATCACGCCGCCCAGCGAGCAATAGGGAATATTGATGGCGGTGTAGGTTACGGAAAGCAGAAAATAGGTGACGAAGGCATAGACAACTTTGCTGTTATAGCCCCAGTCCGGTGTCGTGAACATCAGAATGCTGAACAGCGCGTAGGGAAATGCAATCCACAGTAGCCAGGGGCGAAAACGACCATATTTACTTTGGGTACGATCGGCAAGTGCGCCCATTATCGGATCGGTAACGGCATCGATAACGCGTACTGAAAGGAGTAGAACACCGACTAACGCCGGGGCAAGTCCAAAAATATCCGTATAAAAATAATTAACAAACAGCATGATAGCGCCAAAAATAATGTTACATCCGGCGTCGCCCATGCCATACCCGATTTTCTCTCTTACTGAAAGTCTACCCTTATCCATTGAGACTTCTCCCCATCAGATGATGGCGGTAATTATTCGCCTGCGAGCTTTTATTTGCGTAGCAGGATCACGCCACTGATATGGATAAAATGGTTATACGCGGGAAACTGTGAAGCAGATAACACCCTCCCCGGGCGGGGAGGGCGGAAAAGTAACGCTACGAATCAGTGGGCTTTCACCGTTTTTGCCGTTTTTTCCTTACACAGGTAGCCGACGCCCAGGACGAGCAGCCATACAGGAATCAGCCACACGGAGATCGCCATACCAGGCGTCATCAGCATAATGATCAATACTGCTGCCATAAACAGCAGGCAGAGAACGTTGCCGAGCGGATAAAACAGGGCCGGGAAGCGGGTTTTCACGCCCTGTTGCTGTTTCGCGCGACGGAACTTCATATGGGCAAGGCTAATCATCGCCCAGTTAATGACCAGCGCGGAGACCACCAGCGCCATTAACAGTCCGAACGCGGATTCCGGCGCCAGGTAGTTGATCAGGACGCACAGCGCGGTGACGACCGCCGACACCAGAATGGTATTGACCGGCACGCCGCGTTTATCAACAGACAATAGCGCTTTCGGCGCATTCCCCTGCTGGGCCAGTCCGAACAGCATACGGCTGTTGCAGTAGACGCAACTGTTATAAACCGATAGCGCGGCGGTGAGAACCACAATATTCAGCGCATTGGCGACAAACGTATCGCCCAGCTCATGGAAGATAAGGACAAACGGGCTGGTATCGGCGGTGACGCGAGTCCATGGCAGCAGCGAAAGCAGTACCGCCAGCGAGCCGATATAAAAAATCAGGATGCGATAGATAACCTGATTGGTGGCTTTGGGAATGCTCTGTTCCGGGTTATCGGCTTCAGCGGCGGTGATCCCTACCAGCTCTAGTCCGCCGAACGAAAACATAATAATGGCCATCATCATCACCAGCCCGGTCCAGCCATGCGGCAGAAAGCCGCCCTGCTCCCACAGGTTGCGCACGGTGGCCTGCGGACCAGCGGTATCGCTGAAGAGTAACCACGCCCCGAACAAAATCATGGCGATGACGGCGATCACTTTGATAATGGCGAACCAAAACTCCATCTCGCCGAACACTTTGACGTTGGTCAGGTTAATGGCGTTGATGACAACGAAGAAAAGCGCCGCTGAGGCCCAGGTGGGGATTTCTGGCCACCAGAACTGAATATATTTACCGACAGCGGTCAGTTCCGCCATCGCGACCAATACGTACAGAACCCAGTAGTTCCAGCCGGAAGCGAATCCGGCAAAGCCGCCCCAGTATTTATAGGCGAAGTGGCTAAAGGAACCGGCGACCGGTTCTTCAACCACCATCTCTCCCAGCTGGCGCATAATCAGAAAGGCAATAAAACCTGCAATCGCATAGCCCAGTATAATTCCTGGCCCCGCCGACTGAATAACGGAGGCGCTTCCCAGGAACAAGCCCGTTCCTATCGCGCCGCCCAAGGCGATAAGCTGAATATGGCGGTTTTTCAGGCCGCGCTTGAGCTGCTCGCCGTGCTGCTGACTGTCCATCATAAAACCTCGTGTATGGTGCGCTGTTTATTCATAACGCGCTTATTTTGAACGATGCAGTAGTGCGTGTGTAAGTTTGCAATTCCGCTTTTTGTATTGATTTATTTACATCGCCTTTTTATTAAATGTCACTGCTACTCTTTTGTCTTTATCAGAATAATGGTATGTGGGCGCGAATGCACCTGCTTTGTGCAGGGGTGATGACGAGTTGCGTAAAAAGAAAGCACTTGTAAATACCTCCTTTTATTTTCCCTTATAGAGGTTGATTTGTTTTTATTCATTATTTATGCATAAAAATACATTCAACTTGTTGTTGAATCGGTTCAAATGCGATTTTTTATCGTTTCAAATACGTTAAATCTACCTCCTGGTGGGTAAATTTAACATTTGTGCGCAGTTACAATTTTGAAACGCGATTTCTGTAATCTTGTTAAAATGTGCCTCCTTTACTGATTTCAATCAAAACCTGTATGGACAGAAGGTGAATACTTTGTTACTTTAGCGTCACAGACATGAAATTGGTAAGACCAATTGACTCCGGGCAAATGGCTTAAGACAGGGAATCATGGCCTACAGCAAAATTCGCCAACCAAAACTCTCCGATGTGATCGAGCAGCAACTGGAGTTTTTAATCCTTGAGGGGACATTGCGCCCCGGAGAAAAACTCCCGCCGGAACGTGAACTGGCAAAACAGTTCGACGTTTCCCGTCCCTCCTTGCGTGAGGCGATTCAACGTCTCGAAGCGAAGGGATTGTTGCTTCGTCGTCAGGGCGGCGGAACCTTTGTGCAGAGCAGCCTGTGGCAGAGCTTTAGCGACCCGCTGGTGGAACTGCTCTCCGATCACCCTGAATCCCAGTTTGACCTGCTCGAAACGCGCCATGCGCTGGAAGGCATTGCGGCTTATTACGCGGCGCTGCGTAGTACCGACGAAGATAAAGACCGTATTCGCGAGCTGCACCACGCCATTGAGCTGGCGCAAGAGTCCGGCGATCTGGATGCCGAGTCCGAAGCCGTGCTTCAGTATCAAATCGCCGTCACCGAAGCGGCGCACAACGTGGTATTGCTTCATCTGCTAAGGTGTATGGAACCGATGCTGGCGCAAAACGTGCGGCAGAACTTCGAGTTGCTGTATGCGCGTCGTGAAATGCTGCCTCTGGTGAGTACGCATCGTACCCGTATATTTGAAGCCATTATGGCCGGAAAACCAGAAGAAGCGCGTGAAGCTTCACATCGCCATCTGGCGTTTATCGAAGAGATTATGTTGGACAGAAGCCGCGAAGAGAGCCGTCGTGAACGCGCTTTACGCCGTCTGGAACAACGCAAGAATTAGTTTTTTCTGGCAGAACGTTAACCAGAAGATGTTGTGAATAACGCGCAAAAATGTGCGCGGCAACTAAACGCAGAACCTGTCTTATTAAGCTTTCTTACGAAAGTTTAATGGGACAGGTTCCAGATAACTCAACGTATTAGATAGATAAGGAATACCCCCATGTCAGAACGTTTCCCAAATGACGTGGATCCGATCGAAACTCGCGACTGGCTACAGGCGATCGAATCGGTCATCCGTGAAGAAGGTGTTGAGCGCGCTCAGTATCTGATTGACCAACTGCTTTCTGAAGCTCGCAAAGGCGGCGTGAAAGTAGCGGCAGGTGCAGGGGCCAGTAATTACATCAACACTATTGCCGTTGAAGACGAACCGGAATACCCGGGCAATCTGGAGCTGGAACGTCGCATTCGTTCTGCTATCCGCTGGAACGCCATCATGACCGTGCTGCGCGCGTCTAAAAAAGACCTTGAATTGGGTGGCCACATGGCGTCCTTCCAGTCTTCCGCCACGATTTATGATGTCTGCTTCAACCATTTCTTCCGTGCGCGCAACGAACAGGATGGCGGCGATCTGGTGTACTTCCAGGGCCACATCTCTCCGGGCGTATACGCTCGCGCGTTCCTGGAAGGTCGTCTTACCCAGGAGCAGATGGACAACTTCCGTCAGGAAGTGCATGGCAATGGCCTCTCTTCCTATCCGCACCCGAAACTGATGCCAGAATTCTGGCAGTTCCCGACCGTTTCGATGGGGCTGGGCCCAATCGGCGCTATTTATCAGGCGAAGTTTCTGAAATATCTGGAACACCGCGGCCTGAAAGATACCTCTAAACAGACCGTTTACGCCTTCCTGGGCGATGGCGAGATGGACGAACCGGAATCCAAAGGCGCCATCACCATCGCCACCCGTGAAAAACTGGACAACCTGGTTTTTGTTATCAACTGTAACCTGCAGCGTCTTGACGGCCCGGTCACCGGTAACGGCAAAATCGTTAACGAACTGGAAGGCATCTTCGAAGGCGCTGGCTGGAACGTGATCAAGGTGATGTGGGGTGGTCGTTGGGATGAGCTGCTGCGTAAAGATACCAGCGGTAAGCTTATCCAGCTGATGAACGAAACCGTTGATGGCGACTACCAGACTTTCAAATCCAAAGACGGCGCTTACGTGCGTGAGCACTTCTTCGGTAAATACCCGGAAACCGCCGCGTTGGTGGCCGACTGGACTGACGAGCAAATTTGGGCGCTGAACCGTGGTGGTCACGATCCGAAGAAAGTCTACGCGGCACTGAAAAAAGCGCAGGACACCAAGGGCAAAGCAACGGTAATTCTGGCCCACACCATCAAAGGTTACGGCATGGGCGACTCTGCCGAAGGCAAAAACATTGCCCACCAGGTGAAGAAAATGAACATGGACGGCGTGCGTTACGTCCGCGATCGTTTCAACGTGCCGGTTGCTGATGCTGATATCGAAAAACTGCCGTACATTACCTTCCCGGAAGGTTCTGAAGAACACAAATACCTGCATGAACGCCGTCAGGCGCTGCACGGCTACCTGCCAAGCCGTCAGCCGAACTTCACCGAGAAGTTAGAGCTGCCTCAACTTTCAGATTTCGGCGCGCTGCTGGAAGAGCAGAACAAAGAGATTTCCACCACTATCGCGTTTGTGCGTGCCCTGAACGTGATGCTGAAGAACAAGTCGATCAAAGACCGCCTGGTACCGATCATCGCCGACGAAGCGCGTACTTTCGGTATGGAAGGTCTGTTCCGTCAGATTGGTATCTACAGCCCGAACGGCCAGCAGTATACTCCGCAGGACCGTGAGCAGGTCGCGTACTACAAAGAAGACGAGAAAGGCCAGATTCTGCAGGAAGGTATCAACGAGCTGGGTGCAGGCGCATCCTGGCTGGCTGCGGCGACCTCTTACAGCACCAATAATCTGCCGATGATTCCGTTCTACATCTACTACTCCATGTTCGGGTTCCAGCGTATTGGCGACCTGTGCTGGGCAGCAGGCGATCAGCAGGCTCGTGGCTTCCTGATCGGCGGGACTTCGGGTCGTACTACGCTTAACGGCGAAGGTCTACAGCACGAAGATGGTCACAGCCACATTCAGTCGCTGACTATCCCGAACTGTATCTCTTACGATCCATCTTACGCGTATGAAGTGGCGGTCATCATGCATGATGGTCTGGAGCGTATGTACGGTGAGAAACAAGAGAACGTTTACTACTACATCACCACGCTGAACGAAAACTACCACATGCCAGCGATGCCGGAAGGCGCCGAGGAAGGTATCCGTAAGGGTATCTACAAACTCGAAACTCTGGAAGGTAGCAAAGGTAAAGTTCAGCTTTTAGGCTCCGGTTCTATCCTGCGTCACGTGCGTGAAGCGGCACAGATTCTGGCGAAAGACTACGGTGTAGGATCTGACGTCTACAGCGTGACCTCTTTCACCGAGCTGGCGCGTGATGGTCAGGATTGTGAACGCTGGAACATGCTGCACCCGCTGGAAACCCCGCGCGTACCGTACATCGCTCAGGTAATGAACGACGCACCTGCGGTTGCTTCTACTGACTATATGAAACTGTTCGCTGAGCAGGTCCGTACTTACGTACCGGCTGACGACTATCGCGTACTGGGGACGGATGGCTTCGGTCGTTCCGACAGCCGTGAGAACCTGCGTCACCACTTCGAAGTTGATGCTTCTTATGTGGTTGTCGCAGCGCTGGGCGAACTGGCTAAACGTGGCGAAATCGACAAGAAAGTGGTAGCGGATGCGATTACCAAATTCAACATCGATGCAGATAAAGTTAACCCGCGTCTGGCGTAAGAGGTAAAAGAATAATGGCTATCGAAATCAAAGTACCGGACATCGGGACAGATGAAGTTGAAATCACCGAGATTCTGGTCAACGTTGGCGACAAAGTGGAAGCTGAACAGTCGCTGATCACCGTAGAAGGCGACAAAGCCTCTATGGAAGTCCCGTCTCCGCAGGCTGGCGTCGTGAAAGAGATCAAAGTCTCTGTCGGCGATAAAACCGAGACCGGCAAGCTGATTATGATTTTCGATTCCGCCGACGGTGCATCTGACGCTGCGCCTGCTCCGGCAGAAGAGAAGAAAGAAGCGGCTCCGGCAGCAGCACCTGCTGCGGCAGCGGCGAAAGAAGTACACGTACCGGACATCGGCGGCGACGAAGTTGAAGTTACCGAAGTGATGGTTAAAGTCGGCGACACCGTTGCGGCTGAGCAGTCTCTGATCACTGTAGAAGGCGACAAAGCCTCTATGGAAGTGCCGGCACCGTTCGCGGGCACCGTGAAAGAGATCAAAATCAGCACCGGCGACAAAGTGTCTACCGGCTCCCTGATTATGATCTTCGAAGTCGCTGGCGAAGCGGGCGCGGCTGCCCCGGCGAAAGCCGAAGCGGCGCCAGCAGCAGCGGCTCCGTCAGCCTCTGGCTCGAAAGAAGTTAACGTACCTGACATCGGCGGCGACGAAGTTGAAGTCACCGAAGTGATGGTGAAAGTGGGCGATAAAATTGCCGCTGAACAGTCGCTGATCACCGTGGAAGGCGACAAAGCCTCCATGGAAGTTCCCGCGCCGTTCGCGGGCACCGTGAAAGAAATCAAAATCAGCACCGGCGATAAAGTAAAAACCGGCTCGCTGATTATGGTCTTCGAAGTAGAAGGCGCAGCGCCTGCGGCGGCACCGGCTAAGCAAGAAGCGGCTGCGTCGGCTCCGGCGGCGAAAGCTGAGAAGCCTGCTGCCCCTGCAGCCAAAGCGGAAAGTAAATCTGAGTTCGCTGAAAACGACGCTTACGTTCACGCTACCCCGCTGATTCGCCGTTTGGCGCGCGAGTTTGGTGTTAACCTGGCGAAAGTGAAAGGGACTGGCCGTAAAGGCCGTATCCTGCGCGAAGACGTTCAGGCTTACGTGAAAGAGGCTATCAAACGCGCCGAGTCTGCATCGGCAGCCGCTGCGGGCGGCGGTATCCCGGGTATGCTGCCGTGGCCGAAAGTGGACTTCAGCAAGTTTGGCGAAATCGAAGAAGTCGAATTGGGTCGTATCCAGAAAATCTCTGGCGCGAACCTGAGCCGTAACTGGGTGATGATCCCACACGTTACGCACTTCGACAAAACCGATATCACCGATCTGGAAGCGTTCCGTAAACAGCAGAACGCCGAGGCTGAGAAGCGCAAACTGGATGTGAAATACACGCCAGTGGTCTTCATCATGAAAGCGGTTGCCGCTGCGCTGGAGCAGATGCCGCGCTTTAACAGTTCGTTGTCTGAAGACGGCCAGCGCCTGACGCTGAAGAAATACATCAACATCGGCGTGGCGGTTGATACCCCGAATGGTCTGGTGGTTCCGGTCTTTAAAGACGTGAATAAGAAGAGTGTGACCGAATTGTCTCGCGAATTGACCACTATCTCCAAAAAAGCGCGTGACGGTAAGCTGACCGCTGGCGAAATGCAGGGTGGTTGCTTCACTATCTCCAGTATCGGCGGCCTGGGAACTACCCACTTCGCGCCGATTGTCAACGCGCCGGAAGTGGCTATCCTCGGCGTTTCTAAGTCGGCGATGGAACCAGTGTGGAATGGGAAAGAGTTTGTGCCGCGTCTGATGATGCCTATCTCTCTTTCCTTCGACCACCGTGTGATCGACGGTGCTGATGGTGCGCGTTTCATTACCATTATCAACAATATGTTGTCTGACATTCGCCGTTTGGTGATGTAAGCAAAAAAGCCGGCCCGACGGCCGGCTTTTTTCTGATAATCTCATGTGGTTTGTGAGGTTATTAGCGAAAGCGATAATTCGTGATCCGTTTGTTGTTTCAAAATTGTTAACAATTTTGTAAGATACGGGCGGATAGAACGACCCGGTGGATGATGGGCGATCAAGTACCCCGGACCGCCGGATACAAATAAAGAGGTCATGATGAGTACTGAAATCAAAACTCAGGTCGTGGTACTTGGGGCGGGCCCGGCAGGCTATTCTGCCGCTTTCCGTTGCGCTGATTTAGGTCTGGAAACCGTAATCGTAGAACGCTACAACACCCTTGGCGGTGTTTGTCTGAACGTCGGCTGTATCCCTTCTAAAGCTCTGCTGCACGTGGCAAAAGTTATCGAAGAAGCGAAAGCGTTGGCTGAGCACGGTATCGTCTTCGGCGAGCCGAAAACTGATATTGACAAAATTCGTACCTGGAAAGAGAAAGTGATCACCCAGCTGACCGGTGGTCTGGCTGGTATGGCGAAAGGCCGTAAAGTAAAAGTGGTCAACGGTCTGGGTAAATTCACCGGGGCTAACACCCTGGAAGTGGAAGGTGAAAACGGCAAGACCGTGATCAACTTCGACAACGCGATCATCGCGGCGGGTTCTCGTCCGATCCAATTACCGTTTATTCCGCATGAAGACCCGCGCGTATGGGATTCTACCGACGCTCTGGAACTGAAAGAAGTGCCGAAGCGTATGCTGGTGATGGGCGGCGGTATCATTGGTCTGGAAATGGGTACCGTATACCACTCGCTGGGTTCAGAGATTGACGTGGTTGAAATGTTCGACCAGGTTATCCCGGCGGCTGATAAAGACATCGTTAAAGTCTTCACCAAGCGCATCGGCAAGAAATTTAACCTGATGCTGGAAACCAAAGTGACCGCCGTTGAAGCGAAAGAAGACGGTATTTACGTTTCGATGGAAGGCAAAAAAGCCCCCGCTGAAGCGCAGCGTTATGATGCAGTTCTGGTGGCGATTGGTCGTGTGCCGAACGGTAAAAACCTCGATGCGGGCAAAGCTGGCGTGGAAGTTGACGACCGTGGCTTTATCCGCGTTGACAAACAGTTGCGCACTAACGTGCCGCACATCTTCGCTATCGGCGATATCGTCGGTCAGCCGATGCTGGCGCATAAAGGCGTTCACGAAGGTCACGTTGCCGCTGAAGTTATCGCCGGTAAAAAACACTACTTCGATCCGAAAGTTATCCCGTCCATCGCCTACACGGAGCCAGAAGTGGCATGGGTTGGACTGACCGAGAAAGAAGCGAAAGAGAAAGGCATCAGCTACGAAACTGCCACCTTCCCGTGGGCAGCTTCTGGCCGTGCTATCGCATCCGATTGCGCAGACGGTATGACCAAACTGATTTTCGACAAAGAATCTCACCGCGTGATCGGCGGGGCGATTGTCGGCACCAATGGTGGCGAGCTGCTGGGTGAAATCGGACTGGCGATCGAAATGGGCTGTGATGCGGAAGACATCGCGCTGACCATTCATGCGCACCCGACTCTGCATGAGTCTGTGGGCCTGGCGGCGGAAATCTTCGAAGGTAGCATTACTGACCTGCCGAACCCGAAAGCGAAGAAGAAATAATCTTCTGAGGGTGGCAATACCGGGTGGTTGTAGGCCGGATAAGACGTCAGTCGTCATCCGGCAAGGCACCGTCCGACCAGAAAAGCGGCTTTGTAGCCGCTTTTTTTACGCGTGGCAAATCAGATGTGTCAAATGATGGCGAAGGATAACGAAACCACAAAATTTATCTTTTCCGCAGAAGTGCGCTTTTCATACCTCATACCGTCAGCAGGGTGTTTGTCGTCTACTCTCAACCAACTAATTGTTTCATAAGAAATATCTCTCCTTACTTTGTCATTACCTCCGAAATTGATAACTTGCTAAAATAATAGCGAGAAAATTATTAGGATTTAACATATGAAACTTTTTCTGACGACAGCAGCGCTAACCGCGACGTTGATTTCCGGCATGGCATTCGCCAGCGATCCCGTTATTCCCTGGGCGACTAACAGCGGTGGTACGGAAAGTACGCATATTGCGGCAATGGGCGAGGATTTGAATGCGCAGCATCAACAGATCACCCACACGCGTGAAGGCGTATGGGCGACTAATTCCGGCAGCATCCAGGCTGATGAAGCCGCTCTGACCAGCAACAAGCCGCCGGTACAAGGCCACCCGGAATTAATGCCGCATCAGGGGTAATGATCATGGCCTGGCGATAACGCCAGGCGCTTACGGGTTATTCGGCGGCCTGCCACTGCGCGTCTGGCGCAAAACGCGTGATAGCCTTAACTTTACTCTCAGTGTCCTTGCCTAAATCCGCCTGATAAATATGATCGTCCTGGTTGACCATAAAACTCATCACCCCGGTTTCGCCGTAATGCATTGGCCAGGCCAGAAGCGCCGTACCGTGACCGTCGTTATCGCTGATAATGCGGAAATGGTAGCCGTGATAACCCTCGTCTGGAGCTGCGGGGCTAAAGTTTGGGCCTAACGGACTGGGGGCTTCGCCTGCTTTGGTTGGCCAGTACAGGCCATCTTTTTGGCCTTCGCTACTGATTATCTTGTGTGCCCAGCGATGGTTTTGCAGGTAATAGTCCTGTTGCGCATCAACGTAAGCATGCATGGCCTGTAAGGTAGAAAGTTCATTTCGCCCAAGGGTACGTGTGAGGATCTCCTCCTGGGCAGCCGCCATATCAAAGCGCCAGCCGCCAGCCTCTTTTACCATCGGTACCGGGAGCTGCCAGTCTTCTCGTCCGACATTCAGGTGCGCCGTATTATCTTTTTGTACAATGCGGTGACCTTCGCGCCAGTCACGATTGAAGCGGGCCACGGCCTCTGGATCGGCGCCTTCTGGCGGCAGAAATTGCCGCCAGTCATCGCCCAGTAGCGCGGTAAGCTGCGTTTCGCTTTTTCCGGCTACCGCTGCGGCGAAGGCGCTGGCGGCTGCTTCCGGGGAGGAGAACCGTTCCTGCGCGTAGCCCAGCCAGGGGAGTGACAGTAACAGAGCGCTTAACATAACCTTTTTCATTATCTGCTCCGGTTAACGGCGATGAAATTCGTGGTGTTCAGAAAAATGTTCCCGCGCGGCGGCGCGTTGCTCGGTGTTTAAATGACCACCCAGGCGGCTTTCCTGGCCGCGTAACTGTTGTGATTGCCATGACGGCGAGCGACTGTCGTTCCCGCTAAACACATTGGCGTGCATATTCTGGTGAAACGCCTGACGCTGTTGCGGCGTAGAGGATGCGATCCGTTGATGCGCCGCGTTACGCTGTTGTAGCGATAAGGGATGCTGCTGCGCTGGCTGCCGCTGCGCGCTGTCATGCTGATTGTCATAACCGCGATAATTATTACGCCGGGCTATTTGATTTAACTGTTGAGAGGCCGCCTTACGCTGGGCATCGCGGGCGTTTGCCGCTGGCAAAGAAGCGTTCGCCGTATGGCTGCGCTGTTGGAATTGCGCCATGGCCGTCTGGCGCTGGCTATCGCGAGACACCGGCGCTTGCTGCGTCGCGCTTAGCCCGCCGCTAACGTTGGTGGGATGGAATCGTTGTGCAACGGTATTATTCGGATAGGGGACGCCATTGCGCCAGGTGGAATTATGCTGCCAGCCCATCGTTTGGCCCGGCAGGTTTTGCCCGGATATCCGGTTGAAATTATTAACATTGATATTGATATTATCGCCATTGTGTTGATAACCGTTACCACCATGATGGTCGTCGTCATGGTGGTGATGATCGTCATCATCCCAGTCTATGCTGCTGAACAAGGCATAGGTGGTGGCGACGCCCAGACTATAACCAAAACCTTTAACAAAACTATCGGCAAACTGCTGTCCCGGAGGGGGCGGTAAATACACCGGCGGATAAGCGGTATTGGGCCAGGCGCCATACACCGTCGCGGGATTATAGTTCGGCACGTACACCACCTGCGGATTCGCGGGTTTAATTTTGATGACGGTCGAAGATGCCGCTGGCGTACTGGCGGATGTGGTGGTTGTCGTCGTGACGGCGGAAGAGGCGCTGGACTTCGGCACGCTGGTGACGATTTGCTGCGGCGTCGATTTTAGCGAACCGGTTTGTTGAGCCAGCAGACGCAGCCTTTGTACCGCATCCATCACATCCTGCGGTTGGGCTAAGAACGCATCGCCCAGGTTTTGCACCCATTGCGGATTCTCGCCCATAAGCGCCATCAACTGGGGAAAGGCGACCAGTGATTTGACGCTGGGGTCCCACGGTTGGCTGGCCACCGCCTGAATAGCGGCGTCGCCCTGCAGCGTGGGGTTATCTCGCGACCACTGGACGGCCTGAACCACGTTTGCCGGGTAGGTGGCGGCCATGAGCACCTGCGAAAGCAGGGAATCGGGATAAAGCGCGACAGGCGCGACCCATTGATCGATTTGCGCAGTGGTAAAGGTCGTTTCCGCGACAGGCGCGGGGACGGATGCCTGCGTTTGTTCAGGGGCGGGAGCCGTCGCCTGCGCGGGCGCTTCGGGGGCGCGGCTTTTAACATACAGTACGCCCGAAGCGGCAAATAACCCGGCACTGCACACAAGGGCGATGAGATGGGGTTTAAAGGGCAACGTCATTTTGTCTCTCCCGATTCCAGGGAATCGCTATGGTCATTATGCCTGCTGCCGACGGGGTGCAGTTTTGCGTGAGTATAAAGGGACGATAGTTTAATTTTTAACTAATGTTGGGATCGGTAACGTTACGTGATGATCAAAGCACGAAATGAGGTAAGCATTTACGGTAGCAGCTCCCGCCTCAGCAGAGCGTTAGACCATCCTTAACGATTCAGCCACTTTTTTATGTTGCTTTTTTGTAAACAGATTAACACCCTACTAAAATCCTGCTATTCTGCCCGTTGCGGTACCCGGGCATTTACCCTACTAACTGCTGTCTCACAGGAGCGTGAAGAGAATCGCCCATACACAAAGCGTATGCCGCACTATGACAATGAGAGCGAGGAGAACCGTCGTGCTAGAAGAATACCGTAAGCACGTAGCTGAACGTGCCGCCGAGGGGATTGTGCCCAAACCTTTAGATGCAACCCAAATGGCCGCGCTTGTCGAGCTGCTGAAAAACCCGCCCGCGGGCGAAGAAGAGTTCCTGTTAGACCTGTTAACCCACCGTGTTCCCCCTGGCGTCGATGAAGCCGCCTATGTTAAAGCCGGCTTCCTTGCCGCCGTCGCGAAAGGCGAAACTACGTCTCCGTTAATCGCCCCTGAGAAAGCTATCGAACTGCTCGGCACCATGCAGGGTGGTTACAACATTCACCCGCTGATTGATGCGCTGGACGACGCTAAACTGGCGCCAGGCGCGGCGAAAGCGCTGTCTCACACCCTGCTGATGTTCGATAACTTCTACGATGTTGAAGAAAAAGCCAAAGCGGGCAACGACTATGCGAAGCAGGTGATGCAATCCTGGGCCGACGCCGAATGGTTCCTGAGCCGTCCGCCGCTGGCGGAAAAAATCACCGTTACCGTCTTCAAAGTGACCGGTGAAACTAACACCGATGATCTCTCTCCGGCGCCGGATGCGTGGTCGCGCCCGGATATCCCGTTACATGCTCAGGCGATGTTGAAAAACGCCCGCGAAGGCATTGAGCCGGATCAGCCAGGCGTTGTTGGTCCCATCAAACAGATTGAAGCATTAGCGAAAAAAGGCTTCCCGCTGGCTTATGTTGGCGATGTGGTGGGTACCGGTTCTTCTCGTAAATCTGCCACTAACTCCGTGCTGTGGTTTATGGGCGACGATATTCCGTTTGTGCCGAACAAACGCGGCGGCGGTCTTTGCCTCGGCGGCAAAATCGCGCCAATCTTCTTTAATACCATGGAAGATGCCGGCGCGCTGCCTGTTGAAGTGGATGTCTCCAGACTGAACATGGGCGATGTGATTGACGTTTACCCGTATAAAGGCGAAGTGCGTAACCACGAAACCGGCGAGCTACTGGCGAATTTCGAACTGAAAACCGACGTGCTGATTGATGAGGTACGTGCCGGTGGCCGTATCCCGTTGATCATTGGTCGCGGCCTGACCACCAAAGCGCGTGAAGCGCTGGGGCTACCGCACAGCGAGGTATTCCGTCAGGCGAAAGACGTGGCGGAAAGCAGCCGCGGCTTCTCGTTGGCGCAGAAAATGGTCGGTCGCGCCTGCGGCGTCGCCGGGGTTCGTCCGGGCGCGTACTGCGAGCCGAAAATGACCTCTGTCGGTTCTCAGGATACTACCGGCCCGATGACCCGCGATGAGCTGAAAGACCTGGCCTGTCTGGGATTCTCCGCCGATCTGGTCATGCAGTCGTTCTGTCACACCGCAGCCTATCCTAAGCCGGTTGACGTCACCACGCACCATACCTTGCCGGATTTCATTATGAACCGCGGCGGCGTGTCGCTGCGTCCGGGCGACGGCGTGATCCACTCCTGGCTGAACCGTATGCTGCTGCCGGATACCGTAGGTACCGGCGGCGACTCCCATACCCGCTTCCCGATCGGCATCTCCTTCCCGGCGGGCTCAGGCCTGGTGGCGTTTGCCGCGGCGACTGGCGTTATGCCGCTGGATATGCCGGAATCGGTACTGGTACGCTTTAAAGGCAAAATGCAGCCGGGTATTACCCTGCGCGATCTGGTCCACGCCATTCCGCTGTACGCCATCAAACAGGGACTGCTGACCGTTGAGAAGAAAGGCAAGAAAAACATCTTCTCCGGCCGCATTCTGGAAATTGAAGGTCTGCCGGATCTGAAAGTCGAGCAGGCGTTTGAGCTGACCGATGCTTCTGCCGAGCGTTCCGCTGCGGGTTGTACTATCAAGCTGAACAAAGAGCCTATCATCGAATACCTGACCTCCAACATCGTCCTGCTGAAATGGATGATCGCGGAAGGCTACGGCGATCGTCGTACGTTGGAACGTCGTATTCAGGGGATGGAAAAATGGCTGGCGGACCCGCAACTGCTGGAAGCCGATGCCGATGCGGAATATGCGGCGGTGATCGACATCGATCTGGCGGATATCAAAGAACCAATCCTGTGCGCGCCGAACGATCCGGACGACGCGCGTCTGCTGTCTGACGTGCAGGGTGAGAAGATCGACGAAGTCTTCATTGGTTCCTGCATGACCAATATCGGCCACTTCCGTGCGGCTGGTAAGCTGCTGGATAACCATAAAGGCCAGTTGCCGACCCGCCTGTGGGTAGCGCCGCCAACCCGTATGGACGCCGCGCAGCTCACGGAAGAGGGCTACTACAGCGTCTTCGGTAAGAGCGGTGCGCGTATCGAAATTCCGGGATGTTCGCTGTGCATGGGCAACCAGGCGCGCGTGGCGGACGGGGCGACGGTGGTCTCTACCTCAACCCGTAACTTCCCGAACCGTTTAGGGACGGGCGCGAACGTCTTCCTGGCCTCTGCGGAGCTGGCGGCGGTGGCGGCGCTGATTGGTAAGCTACCGACGCCGGAAGAGTACCAGACCTTCGTGGCGCAGGTAGATAAAACCGCTGTGGATACCTACCGTTATCTGAACTTCGACCAGCTTTCCCAGTATACCGAGAAAGCCGACGGCGTGATTTTCCAGACCGCGGTGTAATTTGCCCGATGGCGTCAGGCTTACCAGGCCTACGCCTCTTATTACCCGGTGGCGGCTACGCTTACCGGGCCTACAAAACCCATCGCAACTGCGGTGGGTTTTTATTTTCATTCCGCCTGCTGCTCCCGCTTTTTTTCTTCTCCGGTGCTGCGATAATGACTGTAAGGGCTTTGCAGAGGAACACATTATGGATTACGAATTTCTGCGCGATGTGACCGGACGGGTTTTGGTACGTATGTCAATGGGGCACGAAGTGGTCGGCCACTGGTTTAATGAAGAGGTAAAAGAGAACCTGGCCCTACTGGATGAAGTAGAGCAAGCCGCGCGTACGGTCAAAGGTAGCGAACGTTCCTGGCAACGAGCAGGGCATGAATACACGATCTGGATGGACGGCGAAGAGGTGATGATTCGCGCCAATCAGTTGGATTTTTCCGGCGATGAGATGGAAGAGGGGATGAGTTATTACGATGAAGAGAGTTTATCCCTGTGCGGCGTGGAGGATTTTCTGCGGGTCGTCGCCGCGTATCGCAATTTTATGCAGCAGAAATAAGCGTTGACCACGACAGGTGGGGGCTTTTCCTCGTGGAGGAAAAGCCCTGAAGGGTGTGGCATGATAGCGCCAGGATAAATGAATTCAGGGTATTGAATGTGAAGCCAGTCACGCTCTACGACGTTGCAAATCATGCCGGTGTTTCCTATCAGACGGTTTCTCGTGTGGTGAATCAGGCTAGCCACGTTTCGGCGAAAACACGCGCGAAAGTGGAAGCCGCGATGGCGGAACTCAATTACATCCCCAACCATGCGGCGCAGCAGTTGGCGGGGAAACACGTTCCGCTCATCGGCGTGGCGACCACTAATCTGGCGCTGCACGCGCCGTCGCAGATTGTCGCCGCCATTAAATCTCGCGCCGACCAGTCGGGAGCCAGCGTGGTGATTGCGATGGTGGAGCGCAATGGCGTAGAAGCGTGTAAAATCGCAGTTCACAATCTACTGGCGCGGCGTGTTACCGGGATTATTATTAACTTTCCTCTGGAAGAAGACGCGGCGCTGGAGGTGGTCTCCGCAGCGGGTAACGTACCGGTACTTTTTCTGGACGTTTCTGAACAGACCCCAGTCAACAGTATTGTTTTTTCCCACGATGAGGGGGCGAAGCTGGGCGTTGAGCATCTGGTGGCGCATGGGCATCAGCGCATCGCGTTGCTGGCTGGTCCGGCGTCATCCGTCTCCGCACGCCTGCGGCTTGCGGACTGGCGTAAGCACCTTCAACATCGCCAGATTACCCCCGTTGCTGTACTTGAGGGCGACTGGAGCGCGATGTCCGGTTTCCAGCAAACGCAACAGATGCTGAACAGCGGGGTTATCCCAACGGCGATGTTGGTCGCTAATGACCAGATGGCGTTAGGAGTCATGCGCGCCATTACCGAATCCGGCCTGCGCGTGGCGACAGATATCTCCCTTATTGGCTATGACGATACGGAAGACAGTTCCTGCTATATTCCGCCATTGACGACAATCAGACAAGATTTCGCTCAACTGGGGCGGGGGAGTGTCGATCGTATTTTACAGATTGCCGCAGGCGGCTCGGTTTCGCAGAGTCAACTGTTGCCCGTCACGTTGATTGAACGCAAAACCGTATGCGCGCCGCAAACCGATCGCGCCTCGCCTCAAGCGTTGGCGGAAGCGTTAATGCAGTTGGCGCGGCAGGTTTCACGCTTGTCGTAAAGTGTGCTCTGTATTTGCTGGCTTATCGTGCTAATAACGAATTAGTTTGAGCCAGCTCACCAAACGTTAACCTCATCCTTTACCTAAATTGTTATTTCGCAGTATACCTTCAAAAGAAATGTGAGCGAGTAACAATTTTGCGGAAGGATATGATAATGACACCAGAACGTGATTCACTGGCCGCCGTGTTAGCCCGCCGGGATTGGGAAAACCCTGCGGTGACACAGCTTAACAGGCTGGCCACGCATCCGCCGTTTTGTAGCTGGCGCAAGGCAGACGATGCGCAGCGTAACCAATATGCGGCGCAGATACGCAGTCTGAACGGCGTCTGGAAATTTGCCTGGTTCTCCTCGCCGCAAGCAGTGCCGGAGAACTGGCGTCTTGAAGATCTTACGGAGGCTGGCACCATTAACGTGCCGTCGAACTGGCAGATGTACGGTTATGACTCGCCGATCTATTCCAACATTACCTATCCCTTCCCGGTTAATCCTCCCTGTGTTCCGGCAGAAAACCCCACTGGATGTTATTCGCTCACATTTTGCATGGATGATGACTGGCTGACTGAAGGCCAAACGCGCATCATTTTTGACGGCGTAAACTCTGCGTTTCATCTGTGGTGTAACGGTCGCTGGGTCGGCTATGGTCAGGACAGCCGGCTGCCGTCTGAATTTGACCTGAGTGAATATTTACAGGTGGGTGAAAATCGCCTGGCGGTACTGGTGCTGCGCTGGAGCGACGGTAGCTATCTTGAAGACCAGGATATGTGGCGGATGAGCGGCATTTTCCGCGATGTTTCCCTGCTGCATAAGCCGACGACGCAGATTACGGATTTCCACCTCCATACTCATCTGAATGACGACTTTACCCAGGCGGTGCTTGAGGCGGAAGTTCGACTGGCTGGCGGCGTGAACGACGATTTGCAGCTCGTGCTTCATCTCTGGCAGGGAGAAACGCTGGCGGGAGAGGCCCACGCCACGCCGGGAAGTGAAATTATTGACGAGCGCGGCGGCTACGATGACCGCGCCACGCTACGCCTCAATATCAATCGTCCGGCGCTGTGGAGCGCGGAAACGCCTAATCTGTATCGGGCGGTGATCCAATTGCGTACCGCCGATGGCGAGCTGATTGAAGCGGAAGCGTGTGACGTTGGCTTCCGCCAGGTCCGCATCGATAAGGGGCTGTTACTGCTAAATGGTAAACCGCTACTGATCCGTGGGACCAATCGGCATGAGCATCACCCTGAGCGCGGCCAGGTGATGGATTACGATACTATGGTGCAGGATATTTTGCTGATGAAGCAGAATAACTTTAATGCCGTTCGCTGCTCGCATTACCCCAATCATCCGCAGTGGTACGCCCTATGTGACCGCTATGGTCTGTACGTGGTGGATGAAGCTAACATTGAAACCCACGGTATGACGCCGATGAATCGCCTGAGCGATGACCCGGACTGGCTACCCGCCATGAGTCAGCGTGTGACGCGCATGGTGCAGCGCGATCGCAACCATCCGAGCATTATCATCTGGTCGTTGGGCAATGAATCCGGGTATGGGGCTAACCATGACGCGCTTTATCGCTGGCTGAAAGCGGAAGATCCTTCTCGCCCGGTGCAGTATGAGGGCGGCGGCGCGGACAGCGCCGCGACGGATATTATCTGCCCGATGTATGCGCGCGTTGATCAGGATCAGCCCTTCCCGGCTGTGCCAAAATGGTCAATCAAGAAGTGGCTCTCGCTGCCCGGCGAGCAGCGTCCGCTCATTCTCTGCGAATATGCGCATGCGATGGGCAACAGCTTTGGCGGCTTTGCCAAATACTGGCAGGCGTTTCGTCAGTATCCGCGCCTGCAGGGGGGCTTTGTCTGGGACTGGGTAGATCAGTCGTTGATTAAATATGACGCGGACGGCAAACCGTGGTCTGCCTACGGCGGGGATTTTGGCGATACGCCCAACGATCGTCAGTTCTGCATGAACGGGCTGGTCTTTGCCGATCGCACTCCGCATCCGGCGCTGTATGAAGCGAAACACGTGCAGCAATTTTTCCAGTTTCGTTTGCTGCCGGGCGAAGAACGCCGCATTGAAGTACAGAGCGAATATCTGTTCCGCCACAGTGATAACGAGATCCTGCGCTGGATGCTGGCGCAGGAGGGCAATCAGTTGGCCAGTGGTGAAGTTGTGCTGGATATCGCCCCGCAGGGGCGACAAATTATCCTGCTACCTGCATTCCCGCAGCCGGAAACCGCAGGGCAGCTTTGGCTGACGGTACGCGTTGAGCAACCGCTGGCGACAAGCTGGTCGGAGGCCGGGCATATCAGCGCCTGGCAACAGTGGCCGTTGGAAGAAAAGCTCTGCGTATCGAAACCCACTCGCGCCAGCGTTGCGCCCGCCCTGACGGTG
This sequence comes from Salmonella enterica subsp. diarizonae, assembly GCF_008692785.1. Lineage (GTDB taxonomy): Bacteria > Pseudomonadota > Gammaproteobacteria > Enterobacterales > Enterobacteriaceae > Salmonella > Salmonella diarizonae. The sequence goes on along the minus strand of NZ_VXJV01000004.1, from coordinate 98,412 downwards.
CGTGACGGCGAATTCTGCGTCACGCAAGGTAATTTGCGTTGGCAGTTCTGCCGTCAGCAGGGCTGGCTTACACAGTTCTGGCGGGATGATGAAGCGCAATTGCTGACCCCGCTTATCGATCAATTCACCCGTGCGCCGCTTGATAACGATATTGGCGTCAGTGAAGCGACACGCATTGACCCCAATGCCTGGGTGGAGCGTTGGAAGGCGGCAGGACATTACTGCGCGGAGCCAGCGCTGTTGCTGTGTGATGCAGACGAGCTGGCGGATGCGGTGCTGATAACCACCGCGCATGCCTGGCAATATCAGGGGGCAACGCTGTTTATCAGCCGCAAAACCTACCGGATTGATGATCATGGCGAAATGCAGATCGACATCGGGGTGGAGGTTGCCAGTGGAATGCCGTACCCGGCGCGGATTGGCTTGAGCTGTCAACTTGCGCAGGTGAATGAAAGGGTGGAGTGGCTGGGGCTGGGGCCGCATGAGAATTATCCGGATCGCCTGAGCAGCGCTTGTTTTGATCGCTGGAACCTCCCGCTGGACGCGATGTATACGCCGTATGTCTTTCCGACTGAAAATGGCCTGCGTTGCGGTACTCGCCAGTTGCGTTATGGCGCGCACCAGTGGAGCGGCGATTTTCAGTTCAATATTAGCCGTTACAGCCAGCGGCAACTGATGGAAACCAGCCACCGCCATTTATTGCAGGCAGAATCAGGCGTCTGGCTCAATATCGATGGTTATCATATGGGAGTGGGCGGGGATGATTCATGGAGCCCGTCGGTATCGCCGGAATTTCAACTGAGCGCCCGGCATTACCACTACCAGATCGCATGGAAATAAAATACCTCATTGGGCAGATTGATCCTGCCCATTTTTAATGCAAGGAAATCCATATGTATTACCTGAAGAATACAAATTTCTGGATGTTCGGCTTTTTCTTTTTTTCTATTTTTTCATTATGGGCGCTTATTTTCCCTTTTTTCCGATCTGGTTACATGATATTAATCATATCAGTAAAGGGGATACCGGAATTATTTTTGCCTGTATCTCTCTCTTTTCGCTGCTTTTCCAGCCTGTTTTCGGGCTGATGTCCGATAAACTCGGTTTGCGTAAAAATTTACTGTGGATTATTACTGGCATGCTGGTGATGTTTGCCCCGTTCTTTATTTATGTTTTTGGGCCGCTGTTACATTTTAATATTCTACTGGGCTCCATTGTCGGTGGGATTTATCTCGGATTTATCTACAATGCTGGCGCCCCGGCGATTGAAGCCTATATCGAAAAAGCGAGTCGACGAAGTCATTTTGAATTTGGCCGTGCGCGTATGTTCGGCTGTGTGGGCTGGGCGCTTTGCGCCTCCATTGTTGGCGTGATGTTTACCATTAATAATGAGTTTGTTTTCTGGCTGGGGTCAGGGTGTGCGGTGATCCTCGCGCTGTTGCTCTTTTTCTCTCGTACCGATTCTGGCTCATCAGCCGTAGTCGCGGATGCGGTAGGGGCCAATTCATCGCCGTTTAGCCTGAAGCTGGCGCTGGAACTGTTTAAACAGCCTAAACTATGGTTCCTGTCGCTATATGTGGTGGGCGTCTCTTGTACCTATGATGTTTTTGACCAGCAATTTGCCAACTTCTTTACCTCGTTCTTTGCGTCAGGAGAACAGGGAACACGCGTATTCGGCTATGTCACGACAATGGGGGAGTTGCTTAATGCCTGTATTATGTTTTTTGCCCCGTTTATCGTAAATCGCATTGGCGGTAAAAATGCTCTATTGATGGCGGGAATAATTATGTCTGTGCGCATTATCGGTTCCTCTTTTGCGACTACGGCGGGGGAAGTGGTTATTCTTAAGACCTTGCATATGTTCGAGATCCCTTTCCTGATTGTGGGATGTTTCAAATATATCACCAGCCAGTTTGAGGTGCGTTTCTCCGCCACTATCTACCTGGTCTGCTTCTGCTTTTTTAAACAACTGGCAATGATTTTTATGTCCGTACTGGCCGGGAATATGTATGAAAAAATTGGTTTCCAGGGCGCTTATCTGGTGCTGGGGCTGATTGCACTGGTCTTTACGCTTATTTCAGCCGCAACGTTAAGCGGAGCAGGGCCGCTGGCAGTGATGCGAGTCTCACAACAGAAGAGCGCAAGCTGATTCGCGCGGAGGTGGGAATGATGTTATCAATGAGAGAAAAAATAAAAAAGGGCATGTTGTTTACTGACTTAACAGAAGGACTTCCCGAAGAGCGACTACGTGGTAAAGAGCTTATGTATGATTATAATCATACGCGTCCTTCAGAAGAGAACAAACGTAGAGAATTAATTGCTCAGATGTTTGGTAAAATTGGGAGAAATGCGTGGATAGAGCCGCCGATCTCTTTTTCTTATGGCAAGAATATTTATATTGGTGACAACTTTTACGCCAATTTTAATTTAACTATTGTCGATGACTATACGGTTACGATAGGAAATAATGTGATGGTTGCGCCTAACGTCACGATTTCCGTCACCGGGCATCCAGTCCATTTTTCTCTGCGCATGCAGGGCGAAATGTTCTCTTTTCCCGTGACGATTGGCAATAATGTATGGATTGGCAGCCAGGTCGTGATTAATCCCGGCGTAACGATTGGTGATAATTCGGTAATTGGTGCCGGTAGCGTCGTAACAAAAGATATTCCGCCAGATGTGGTCGCCGCTGGGGTTCCCTGTCGTGTACTACGTAAAATTACGCAGCGGGATAAGGAATATTATTATCGTGATTTAAAAATCGGACCCTGACTCTATTTTTGGGCTTTTGCAGCAAAAACCGGAGCTTCCTTGCTCCGGTATCAATTTACACGGCTGGAATATTGCGGCCGTAGTAAATCTCGCGCATCTCTTTCCACAGCGCGGCGGTGATCTCCTGGCGTTCGGTTTCAGTAAGATCTTCCGGTTTGGTGTGAAACATGTAGTGCTTAAGATCGAACTCCTTAAGCAGCATCTTGGTATGGAAAATATTTTCCTGATACACGTTCACATCCACCATGTCATACAGCGATTTCATATCTTCCGACATAAAATTCTGAATGGAATTGATCTCATGATCGATAAAGTGCTTCATACCGTTGACGTCGCGCGTAAAGCCGCGCACGCGGTAATCGATGGTGACAATATCGGACTCTAGTTGGTGGATCAGATAATTGAGCGCTTTCAGCGGTGAAATCACGCCGCAGGTTGACACTTCTATGTCGGCGCGGAAGGTGCAAAGCCCGCCTTCCGGATGGCTTTCCGGATAGGTATGCACACAGATATGACTCTTATCGAGGTGCGCCACCACGGTTTCCGGTAGCGGGCCGGGATGTTCGGTTTGGTCGATAAGCTTCGGGTCGATCGGCTCTTCGCTCACCAGAATCGTGACGCTGGCGCCCTGGGGTTCATAATCCTGACGGGCGATGTTCAGGATGTTCGCGCCGATAATGGAGCAGGTCTCCGACAGGATCTCGGTCAGTCGGTTGGCGTTATAGAGTTCATCGATATAGGCGATATAGCCATCGCGCTCTTCTGCGGTTTTGGCGTAGCAGATATCGTAAATACAAAAACTCAGGCTTTTCGTCAGATTGTTAAAGCCATGCAGTTTCAGCTTTTTCAATTTTTATCACCTCCTTAGCGTCACTGTGCGGACAGTGCGTCATGTAGATATTGCGGTAGCGCAAATGCAGCGGCATGAATCGCCGGGTTGTAATAGCGACATTTGAGGCCGGCGGCATGAAAACGTGCCTGAATAATTTCGCTCGACAGGTGACGAAGGGCGTCGTTGTCTGTCGCCCAGGCGAAGGTCATGATGCCGCCGTAATAGGTCGGAATCGCCGCCTGGTAGAAGCCGACATCGCTGAAGTAATGACTCAGCTTGCGGTGGCTGTCGAGCGCTTCATCCTGTTGCAGGAAGCACACGCCGTTCTGGGCGACAAAAATTCCGCCTGGATTCAGGCAACGCTTACAGCCTTCATAAAAGGCAGAGGTAAACAGGCTTTCGCCGGGGCCGATCGGATCGGTACAGTCGGAAATGATCACATCAAAGGTCTGATGGGTCTGATTGACGAAATTCACGCCGTCGTCGATCACCAGCGTAAAGCGCGGATCGTCGTAGCTGCCGGCATTGTGGTTGGGTAAATACTGGCGGCAAAACGAGACTACGCCAGCGTCTATCTCCACCATGGTGATGGTTTCGACGTTTTTATGCCGGGTGACTTCACGTAGCATTGCGCCGTCGCCGCCGCCGATAATCAGGACATGTTTCGCATGACCGTGCGCCAGCAGCGGGACGTGCGTCATCATTTCATGATAAATAAACTCGTCGCGTTCGGTGGTCTGTACCACGCCGTCCAGTGCCATCACGCGGCCAAAAGCGGCGTTTTCAAAGATGATTAAATCCTGGTGATCGGTTTTTTCATGATACAGAACGTTGTCTACGGCAAAGTACTGACCAAACTGGTCGTGTAGCGTTTCATGCCACATCGTATTTTCGGCCATTGGCTGATACCTCCATTGTTAACACCCGTAAAAAAAGGGCGCAACATCATAGCTAACAATGACCGTGGATGCACGGTCATTATTTCAGCAATATATTCTCGCCATGCTTCAAATTTCAGGTGCGTTGGCTTGACTCGCTCACCCCAGTCACTTACCGATGTAAGCGCCTGGGGATTCACTGCGTCGCTGCCTTCCAGTAATCTGGATTATGTAGAGTATAAAGCGCGAGGATTATTTAACGTAGGCTAACAGGCTCAGGGAATCGCGGGCCAGAGCTTTGCATTTTTTAGCGACCGGAATACCGATGCCGCTAAGATCGCGGTAGCTGTCTTCGCCCAACGATTTCATATCGAAGGTATCGTAGTTACTAAGGTCCCACTGATTTTGCTGGGCAAAAAAGACCAGCGCACGCCGAATCTGACTGTTAGGTAAGTTTTGGTAACCACAGTCATTTTTCAGAAAAACGAAAACCGCCGTTAAATCGGCCATATCTTCAGCTTCGGATTCAGTAAGCGCATAGCTATTTGCGCATAAAGCCATCAGGCTGCCAAACAACACGGGTCTGAAAAACGTCTTCATTGCTTCTACCACGGCATCAGGGAAAGTCAACGTTAGCATACTGCGGACGTAGCGACGACTTTTATTATTAGAATTGGCCGCGGTGTTTTCATTCTTGTTGTATTGCTGTCAGGAACGGTAAAGACGTGTTGCTGGCTTGACCTTCCCGTTAGGGCAGGGTCTAAGCTTAGACACCCGCCTGTTCATTATAAGGAAATGATTATGTTACGCCGTGATTTCTTAAAATATTCAGTGGCGCTGGGGGTTGCATCAGCGCTGCCGCTGTGGAGCCGCGCCGCTTTTGCCGCTGAACGTCCCGCGTTACCTATTCCTGACCTGTTAACGGCAGATGCGAGCAACCGTATGCAGCTAATTGTTAAAGCCGGCCAGTCAACATTCGCCGGTAAGAACGCGACGACCTGGGGCTACAACGGTAATTTGCTGGGGCCAGCGGTACAGCTTCACAAGGGAAAAAGCGTGACCGTTGATATCCATAACCAACTGGCCGAAGACACGACGCTTCACTGGCATGGTCTGGAAATTCCGGGCATCGTCGACGGCGGCCCGCAAGGGATTATTCCCGCAGGCGGAACCCGCACGGTAACGTTTACGCCACAACAACGCGCTGCGACCTGCTGGATTCATCCGCACAAACACGGCAAAACCGGGCGCCAGGTGGCGATGGGCCTTGCCGGACTGGTGCTGATTGAAGATGACGATATTCGCAAATTGCGCCTGCCGAAACAGTGGGGCATCGACGATGTGCCGGTGATCATTCAGGACAAACGCTTCTCCGCCGATGGCCAGATTGATTATCAACTGGATATGATGACCGCCGCCGTCGGCTGGTTTGGCGATACGCTGCTGACCAATGGCGCTATCTATCCGCAGCATTCCGCGCCGAAAGGCTGGTTACGCCTGCGCTTGCTGAATGGCTGTAATGCACGTTCGCTGAATATTGCCGCCAGCGATAATCGCCCGCTTTATGTGATCGCCAGCGACGGCGGTCTGCTGGCGGAACCAGTGAAAGTCACTGAGTTGCCGTTATTAATGGGCGAGCGTTTTGAAGTGCTGGTGGATATCAGCGACGGGAAAGCCTTTGATCTGGTGACGCTACCGGTCAGCCAGATGGGTATGGCGATCGCTCCGTTTGATAAACCGCATCCGGTGATGCGTATCCAGCCGCTGCGGATTACCGCCTCCGGCACATTGCCGGATACGTTGACGACGATGCCGGCGTTGCCGTCGCTGGAAGGGCTGACGGTGCGCAACCTGAAACTGTCGATGGACCCGCGTCTTGATATGATGGGGATGCAAATGCTGATGAAGAAATATGGCGCTCAGGCGATGAGCGGCATGGATCATGACAACATGAACGCGCATATGCAGGGCGGCAATATGGGGCATGGCGAGATGGATCATGGCAACATGGATCACAGCGGGATGAATCATGGCGCGATGGGCAATATGAATCACGGCGGCAAATTCGACTTCCATAACGCTAACTTTATCAACGGCCAGGTATTCGATATGAACAAACCGATGTTTGCGGCGCAGAAAGGCCGCCATGAACGTTGGGTGATTTCCGGCGTGGGCGATATGATGCTGCATCCTTTCCATATTCACGGCACACAGTTCCGTATTTTGTCAGAGAATGGTAAAGCACCAGCGGCGCACAGAACGGGCTGGAAGGATACGGTACGCGTTGAGGGCGGTATCAGCGAAGTGCTGGTCAAGTTCGATCACGACGCGCCGAAGGAACATGCCTATATGGCGCACTGTCATCTGTTAGAACATGAAGATACGGGGATGATGTTAGGATTTACGGTATAACTGATGTATCCGATGTAGGCCGGGTAAGGCGAAGCCGCCACCCGGCATGTCCGATAGCGCAGACCTGATTTACCGGATGGCGCTTATCCGGCCTACAAATACACGTTAACGTAGGCCGGGCAAGCGAAGCTGCCACCTGACAAAACGCCCGGCACGCGCCGGGCATTAATGGTTATTTCGCGTCGTCAGGCAAAGCATATGCGACGATATAGTCGCCCATCTTTGTGCCAAACGAACCGTGGCCTCCGGCAGAAACGACCACGTACTGCTTACCGTTTACCTCGTAGGTCATCGGCGTTGCCTGGCCCCCGGCGGGTAAACGCCCCTGCCACAGCTTTTCCCCGTTGCTCATGTTATAAGCGCGCAGGTAGTTGTCGGCGGTCGCGGCGATAAACAGCACGTTACCGGCGGTTGAGATTGGCCCGCCCAGCATTGGCATCCCCATGTTGAACGGCACCGGAACCGGCATCGGGAACGGCATACTGTCGCGCGGCGTCCCTATACGTTTCTTCCACACGATTTCATTGGTTTTCAGATCCAACGCGGAAATATAGCCCCAGGCCGGTTGTTTACACGGCAGGCCAAACGGCGAAAGGAACGGATTCAGCGTGACGCCGAACGGTACGCCGTACTGTGGCTGAATACCTGCTTCTGTACCGGTACCTTTCGCGTCTTTCGGCGGTTCCATTGGATTGCCAGGGCCGCGTGGGATCAGCTTCGATACAAACGGCAGCGCCATCGGGTTAGCGATAGCGACCTGACGGTCTGGATCGACGGAAATACCGCCCCATTCAAACATCCCCAGGTTGCCAGGGAATACCAATGTCCCCTGCTCGGACGGCGGGGTGAAGATACCTTCATAGCGCAACTGGTGGAACATAACGCGGCACACCAGTTGGTCGAACATGGTCGCGCCCCACATATCCGCGCCGGAGAGATCTTTTTTCGGGCGGAAGGTTAAATCAGAGAACGGCTGAGTTTTGGCGACGTAATCGCCTTTTGCCGCGCCCTGCGGGACCGGTTTTTCCGGAGCGGGCACGACCAGCTCGCCATTACGTCTGTCGAGCACAAAGATATTACCGGTTTTCGCTGGCGCATAGATAACCGGAACGGTAGTACCGTCAACGGTAATATCTGCCAGCGTCGGCTGTGCCGGCAGGTCCATATCCCACAGATCGTGATGGACGGTCTGATAACTCCAGGCCAGTTTCCCGGTGGTGGCATTCAGCGCCAGGATGGAGCTGGCATAACGTTCCTGCTCCGGCGTGCGGTTACCGCCCCAGATATCCGGCGTGGTCACGCCCATCGGCAGATAGACCAGATCCAGTTTCGCATCATAGGCGGCAGGCGCCCACGAGTTCGGCGAGTTAAAGGTAAAAGAGTGCTCATCGGCTGGAATCGCGTTCGGATCTTTCGCCCCCGGATCGAAGGCCCACAGTAGTTTACCGGTATTCACATCAAAACCACGGATAACGCCGGACGTTTCTCGGGTAGAGAAGTTATCCGTGACCGAACCGGCAATGACAATCGTTTTATCGGTGATAATCGGCGGCGACGTCGGTTCATACAGTCCCGGCGTGGTGTCCGGCATATTGGTTTGCAGATTCAGGACGCCTTTGTTGGCGAAGGTTTCACACAGCTTGCCGGTTTCGGCATTCACCGCGAAAAGGCGACCGTCATTGACCGGGAGGATAATGCGGCGCGGACAGTCGGCGATGACCTCCGGCGAGGCGGTATCCGCTTTGGCCTCATGATAAGAGACGCCGCGGCAGGTGACATGCTGGAAGGACTCATTGGTCTTCAACTGGGGATCAAAGTGCCACTTCTCTTTACCGCTGGAGGCATCCAGCGCGAACAGTCGCTGGTGAGCTGTACACAGGTAGAGCGTATCGCCGACTTTAATCGGGGTCACTTCGTTGGTGATTTCGCCCGGATCGTTTGGTTGTTTCAGATCTCCGGTGCGGAAGACCCACGCTTCTTTCAGGTGGTGAACGTTATCCGCAGTGATCTGTTTCAGCGGCGAATAGCGTTGGCCTTCCTGATTACGTCCATAGGCCGGCCAGTCTTCGTCGGCGATCGGCGAGCTTGTTGCAGCGGGTGTGGCGTCGGCGCGAAGCGTACCGTTGATCTCCTGCGGGTCGTTGAAGCCAGCCCAGGTCAGAATGCCGCCGCTAATCAGCAGCGCCACGACCAGCGCCGCCACTGCGCCGCTGGAAGGAACCACCAACCGATGCCAGACAAACGGCAATATTAGCCAGATGCCGAAAAACACCAGGATATCGCTACGCGGCGTGAGCGCCCAGAAGTCGAACCCGACTTCCCACACGCCCCAAATCATTGTCGCCAGCAGCAGGGCGGCATACAGCCACAGCGCGACGCGTTTACTGCGCCATAGCAACCCGGCTACGACCAGCATCACGAGGCCCGCGATGGGGTAGTACCAGGAACCGCCAATAGTAACCAGCCAGACACCTCCGATAAGAAGATACAGCCCACAAAGCGCTGCAAAGAGGGCCGTCAGCGTCACGAGTAATCGTGGCGATCGTGCGTTATTTTCTGCCATAAAAAGACACCATCCCAATTGTTAATTTTTTAGTAGCAATTAAGTATAGGAATTAACATGTGTGATCGTCCTCACAAAATGAGCTTTCTTATCAAATGCCGCGAATGAATACGTTTGCTGGTATACTGCGTGCCTTGCGCGTCAATGCGGCGTTATTATCAACCGGCATTGAGTGATTTGTTTTTAAATCATATGGTTATAAATATGAAACATACTGTTGAAGTCATGATCCCCGAAGCGGAGATCAAAGCACGTATTGCCGAACTGGGTCGTCAGATTACCGAACGTTATAAAGACAGCGGCAGTGAAATGGTGCTGGTTGGTCTGTTGCGTGGCTCATTTATGTTTATGGCGGACCTGTGCCGTGAAGTTCAGGTTCCTCATGAAGTCGATTTTATGACCGCCTCCAGTTATGGTAGCGGCATGTCCACCACCCGCGACGTGAAAATCCTCAAAGATCTGGATGAGGATATTCGCGGTAAAGATGTGCTGATTGTCGAGGACATTATTGATTCCGGTAATACGCTGTCGAAAGTCCGTGAAATCCTGGGCCTGCGCGAGCCGAAATCGCTGGCGATTTGTACGCTGCTGGATAAACCGTCTCGCCGTGAAGTCGATGTCCCGGTGGAATTTATCGGCTTCTCTATCCCCGATGAGTTCGTCGTGGGGTACGGTATTGATTACGCCCAGCGTTATCGCCATCTACCGTATGTCGGTAAAGTGGTGCTGCTGGACGAGTAAGAGCAAAACTGCCGGATGGCGTCGCTAAGGCGACTTATCCGGCTTACGGTAGCTGTTGTAGGCCGGGCAAGCGAAGCGCCCCCGGCAACCCTGCCGGATGGCTTATTGGTGGTTAATGTATTTCAGACTTAGGGCCGAAATACCCTTATGATAGCCGTTCTCCAGCGTTTCTCTGTTGGTGGCGGTGACGTCAAGATCGCGCAGCAGGCCGTCATTGATACTGTACGCCCAGCCGTGAATGGTCACATTCTGCCCGCGTTTCCACGCTGACTGCATAATAGTGGAATGCCCCAGGTTATAGACCTGTTCCATGACGTTCAATTCGTAGAGCGCGTCCAGACGTCGCTCTTCGGGCATTTTTCCCAACAGCGAGCTATGTTTAAGCCAGATGTCGCGGATATGCAGCAGCCAGTTATTAATCAAGCCCAGCTCAGGATTTTCTACCGCAGCCTTGATACCGCCGCAACCGGAGTGGCCGCAAATGATAATATGCTCAACTTCCAGAACATCTACCGCATACTGAACCACGGAGAGACAGTTCAGATCGGTGTGAATAACCAGGTTAGCCACATTACGGTGAACAAACAATTCGCCCGGTTCAAGCCCGGTTAAACGTTCAGCAGGAACGCGGCTGTCGGAACATCCAATCCATAGAAAGCGCGGTTTTTGCGCTTGCGCCAGTTTCTCAAAAAATCCGGGGTCCTCTTCCACCAGCATTTTTGACCATAGTGCATTGTTGCTGATGAGTGTATCTATGTCTTTCATGGAAGTTAACGACCTGTAACCAAATAAGTGCGTTGGGCTAATATAGGGCAACTCCGTAATTATTTAAACCATATATAAAGTGTAAGAACGTAAAGTAAGTGAGAATTTATGACCATTGCGCTGGAACTTCAACAACTTAAAAAAACCTATCCCGGCGGCGTTCAGGCGCTGCGCGGCATAGATTTGCAGGTCGAAGCGGGGGATTTTTACGCGCTTCTGGGACCAAATGGAGCAGGGAAATCGACCACCATCGGTATTATCAGCTCATTGGTTAATAAAACATCCGGGCGCGTTAACGTTTTTGGTTACGACCTGGAAAAAGACGTGGTTAACGCCAAGCGACAGCTTGGGCTGGTGCCACAGGAGTTTAACTTTAACCCGTTTGAAACGGTGCAACAGATCGTAGTGAATCAAGCCGGTTATTACGGCGTGGAACATAAAGAGGCGGTTTTACGTAGCGAAAAGTATTTAAAACAGCTCGATCTGTGGGAAAAACGTAATGAACGCGCGCGGATGCTTTCCGGTGGGATGAAACGCCGCCTGATGATTGCCCGCGCACTGATGCATGAGCCTAATCTATTGATTCTCGACGAGCCGACGGCGGGCGTCGATATCGAATTGCGCCGCTCGATGTGGGGGTTTCTGAAAGATTTAAACGCCAAAGGCACCACGATTATTCTTACTACCCACTATCTGGAAGAGGCGGAAATGCTGTGCCGCAATATCGGTATTATTCAGCACGGCGAGCTGGTGGAAAATACCTCCATGAAAAATCTGCTTTCAAAGCTGAAATCGGAGACGTTTATTCTGGATTTAGCGCCAAAAAGCCCGCTACCTAAGCTTGCGGGTTATCAATATCGTCTGGTAGATACCTCGACTCTGGAGGTTGAAGTGTTACGCGAGCAGGGGGTTAACAGCGTCTTTAGCCAACTGAGCGAGCAGGGGGTTCAGGTATTAAGTATGCGTAATAAAGCCAACCGTCTGGAAGAACTGTTTGTGTCGCTGGTGCATGAAAAACAAGGAGATCGCGCATGATGCAGCTTTACTGGGTTGCCCTTAAAAGCATCTGGGCGAAAGAGATCCATCGCTTTATGCGGATCTGGGTGCAAACGCTGGTGCCGCCTGTCATCACCATGACACTCTATTTTATTATTTTCGGCAACCTGATCGGTTCGCGCATCGGCGAAATGCATGGTTTTAGCTATATGCAATTTATTGTGCCGGGCCTGATTATGATGGCGGTCATTACCAACTCCTACGCCAATGTAGCGTCATCATTTTTTAGCGCCAAGTTTCAGCGCAATATTGAGGAACTGCTGGTTGCGCCGGTACCAACGCACGTGATCATCGCCGGATTTGTCGGCGGCGGCGTGGCGCGTGGGCTGTGCGTGGGGATTCTGGTGACGGCGATTTCGCTCTTTTTCGTGCCTTTCCAGGTGCATTCCTGGGTATTTGTCGCGCTAACGCTGATTCTGACCGCGATTCTGTTCTCGCTGGCCGGACTGCTGAACGCCGTGTTTGCGAAAACCTTTGACGATATCAGCCTGATCCCGACCTTTGTGCTGACGCCGCTGACCTACCTCGGCGGGGTATTTTACTCGCTGACGCTGCTGCCACCGTTCTGGCAAGGGTTGTCGCACCTGAACCCGATCGTCTACATGATAAGCGGCTTCCGTTATGGTTTCCTCGGTATCCATGATGTGCCGCTGGTGACGACATTTGGCGTACTGGTGATCTTTATCGCCGCTTTCTACCTGCTGTGCTGGTCGCTGATCCAGCGCGGACGCGGTTTGCGTAGCTGATACGATTCTCCTCTTCTCCTGGCGGGAAGAGGAGACTTTTGACGGCTGTCATCATTCCTGATTGGTAACCCTGATAAACTACTTGTCTGCTAAGCAACTATGTTAAGTGTGATGTAAATCACAAAAACAATTATAAAAGGTTTAATTAAATCTAGATAGCATAACCTTTATTTTCTCAATCAAATAAACTGTACTGTTAGCACGAATAAAATAAATATTAGCATCCTTCAATGCTTTATAAAAATCATTGTCTTTAGAGATATTATCTTTATCTTTAAATAAAGATTCATTTAACTCTATAGCACAAACAATAAGAGAATCTGACTTTCTAACAATAACAAAATCAAAATAATAATAGAATAACGGGTTATGAGGCGTAAAACTAATTTCATTACCATTTAAAGATGAAATACAATCAAAAATATCAAAGAAATAGGTTTTATATAAAATATAATAATTATCGCCTAATAAATCATGAAGAGGTTTATAATATTCAGAATCAGGAAAAGAAGTAAAATTCTTTTTGCGATAAAAAACATGTTTAGAATCAAAAATACCAGTGGGAAGAACTATATCAGAAACCTGATTATCAACGGAATGAGAAGTGATAATGTTTTTTTTAAACTTAGACTTATTAAATAAATAGGGGAAATCAAAATACACAATAAACAAGAGAATTGATATAAGAAAGATAAAAAGTACAATTGATTCAAAATTAAACATGTTAAATATTCTTCCAGCGCCTTTAAAGGAAATAATTAAATAATACAGGCAGATGAAAAAGTAAAGAAGAATCGTTAATATCAATACGATCGAAAAAATCGATCGTATTGATAAGGGTTGATAATCATAGGAGAGTTAAAAATCAGAAATATTCAAAAAAATAAAGCTTATTTTCGCCAGAAACCGTCATACATGTAGATAATGACCCACAGCATACAGAACACCATCAGGAACGTTACCAGTTTCATAACTCACCCCTTAATCTTCCTGGCCTGCAAGACGATAAGCAAATCCATCCCCGTTTTCTGCTCAGATTTCGTTGACCACGATTTAGGCAGGAATGACAGCCCGGTGCTTTGCTTGCCGTTCTTGTCCTGAGTCAGGCCGGACAGCACGATAATATCCCCATCCTTCATATTAACCGTGGTCGTTATCTGGCGATTGGTGAACGTCGGGGAGTTGTTCACTCCGGTAGTGGTCTCCGAGTAATCGCTCAGTTGTTCGTTAATGTTCATGCTGATTAAGTCCTGAGTAACAACGGGACTGACCTGGAGCGTCACACCTGTATTACGATATTCGACAGACTGGACAGGCGTCCCGTTCTCATAACTGACAGAGCCGAGCGTCGGAACACTGGCACCGCCCGCCAACATTGCAGAACTACCGGAAACAACCTGCGAATGCGCCCCCGTCACCAGTGAAAAACGGTTATCAGTACGAAACAGTTCATACAGCGCATCAAGCGAGCCGCTGGAGAACCGGATAAAATTGCCATAACCCTGGCGGGTTCCCGTGCTGATACTGAAATGACCGTTCAGCAGCTTAGCCGCCAGCGCCAGCCCGGAACCGTTGCGCTCGTCAGTGTTCACCTCATACACATAGGCGGTAACGTCCACCTGCTCAGGCCGGGTATCTATGACAGGCATCAGGGCGCGAATCTGCGCAATTTCCGACGCCGTACCACGGTAGAGGAACGTATCACCGGACTGACTCATAAAATGACCGTCAGATGCGGGCATACCAGAAGATGCGGACATCTGACCATTCCCGCCCTGAAGAGGTGCGCCGCCCCCGGTGGAAAAGCCGACGCCCGCGCCGGTTGCCCCGCCACTCATACCGCCCACGTTGTCAGAGGAACCACTCAGCACCCCGGCAATATAGGCAACTGAACGATAGCGCGGCGTGTAAACGTAGGACTCGATGCGCGGCTGCGGGACTTTCGGAATGTAGGGGGCGATATAGTCCACCCCCTTCTTACGGGTGACACGGATGTGCATATTATCCAGGTAACGAATGATGAACTCGCGTTCATCATTGCCGGGAGCAATGTGCAGCGTCACCAGCCGTGCATCAGTGGAGAGTTCCGGGGCCAGCATGAATGGGGTATGCAGCACCTCACCCCACAGTAAAGAAATAGCGTCCGACAGCGGCATCCGCTTTACGTCAAAGTCCGTACCTTTCGCACTGGCAGTGCGGGCAAACAGGAACATCAGCAGCATCAGCGCCATATACAGAAGCAGCGTTATACGCCGGAACCGTGCGAACTCAGGCGGACAGATGAAACCATCAAAGCGGTCTGCATGTTTACTATGGCATTTTCGGCACATGGTTAACTCCTCCTCAATAACACTGACAACGGTGCGTAAGTGCTCACCTGTAACAGCGGGTGAAATTGCGCTTCCTCGATGAGACAGACTCGTCAAAGCTTCGCAATGACTCCCTAATCTCATCTTGCGGCGAGCGCTGCCTCCTCTCTCTCCGGGCGGCAGATTCTTTGTGTGAATCATGACTTCACGGTTGTCTGTGAGTAAGTTTGTTTGTTTCTTCATTAGTTTGTTTGTTTTGTCTGTCAGGGTGGCGGAGTGCTCCGGTCAGGGTCAGTGCGAGGCGTCACCCATCCCCAGCGCGGACAGTACCGGAGCGGCAGCAGTGGAAAGCGGGCTTTCCCCGCCGCCCTGACTGCCCGGCGCGCGGTCAGTACCCGTCCAGAACGTCACCCGCTCGCCGTCAACAAGAATTTCACTGTACACCCCGTCCCACGGTCTGGCGGAGGCGATGTAGCGCACGTTTCCGGCGTTATCCCGGATAACGTAGCGGGGTTGTCCGGTGCCTGATTTGAGATATCCGGTCAGTCGCCATTGTGTCGAAAGTGGCGGAGGTGAGGGGACAGCCTGCGCGGTTGTACCTGATACGCCGGATACAGAAACGGCAGTCGGTGACGAACTGACGGGCTGAACCTGACCGGGGGCTGTATCCGGCTGTTTATGCGCAACCAGAAAATACCAGCTCAGGAAGGTGCCGGAACCAAAAAACAGAACGGTAAGAAGACGGCGCTTACTGATGACGGGCTTCCTGATTACCGGATCATTCGCGTGATACCACTGCGTAATAGTTCTGCCTGGCAGGAGAGAATACATACAGCGCATATCACAGCGACGGAGCTGCCCGTTAATGGTGAGAGACTCATAACCATCTTCAAAAATATGATTAGTATCATGGATGCCAAAATACCAGTCAGCAAAAAACGAAAACTTATCAAAAGGCTTATCACGGACAGATTTACGCTGAAAATAAGTTTCGACTATTACCCGATGACGAAATAACCCGGACTGTTTTTTCTGCGGTGTGCTGCCGTTAGCGGAACCCTTACCGGAAGTCAGCTTCTTAAACAACTTACGAAAAACACCCTGAGCACGGTCAGAACGTTTACACACCACCAGAACTTCACCCGTTGCAAGTGCTATCTGTTTATCAATCATCTCTTCGTTCTGGACGATAATAAACACGTCCCAGCCGAGATGACGGGAGTGAATAAACCAGTCAATAAGAGCAAGACGACTTTTATCACCATAGGTTCGACTGTTTAACCAGGTTCCCGCCTCATCAAGAAAAATAGCGCCAAACTTTTCTTTCTCTTCATCAGGACAACCACGCCCAAGCGCCTGTAAATCCTGTGGGCGGGGATGAGAAGGAAGAACCATTACCGGATTATCGGAGTCAGGGCCAAGCAGATGGGTATCCACCGGATAATTGGTTACAACACGACGGCCTTCCCGGTAATATTTGACCATTTCATAATCACAGTAAAGACCTTTACCCGCGCCGAGTTTTCCGGTCACCCATTTTACAGTCATTATCTCACCCTCATACGGATATGTTAAAAAGATATAAAGACAGTCAGATATATTTAATAAAGCATTCAGTGTCAGATGTTAAATATTAAAATTAAGTGCATTCAGTATCTGGAATAAATTAAATGTGTCATTCAGCGTAATTAATTAAACTATTCAGTTGTTACGCAGTAACGATTATTACATTATCAGGGTTTCGGTAAACGTCCCTGACCGGGCGGAAGTTGCGCCTGAGTAAACTGTGACGTAATGAGACGTGAAATAAAAATCTTGAAGCGAAACGTCAGATAGACCGTATAGGCCAGAAACACCGCTGACAGGCAGGACAGAATATTAGACGGCAACATAGATAAACCCGTTACCCAGTAATCGTTAGGCAAAGCCAGAGCAGCAATTAAACTGGTTGCCTTATCATTAATAAAAGTCATCACTGCAAGGAAGGTGGAAATATAGAATGCCACCGACAGCCCCATAATCACATAAGAAGACGTTGAGCGGTAAAGCAGCATGGAAATCATTTCTGGAGCAAGATAGCGAATAGCCCACGCACCGACACGAACCAGCAGACCAAATAAAAAATCAAGAGCGACAGCAAGTAAAGGCATAACAACCCCTCCTCATTAATGACGTCCATCCGTCAGAAACTCAGCAGAACGAACAAGCAGACGATGAATCACAAAGAAACTCAGTATGACCAGTACAAAATTCAGTACCGGGCGAATATATTTGTCGTACAGCAAACAAACCTGAGTACCCACAGCATGAAAATGATAGTCAGGAATTCCAACAAGTTTAATATCAAAATCCAGGACTACAGGAATACAGCGTCCGGTTGAAGCAGCTTCAAAGCCGGGAGGCAAATCAAACGATGTTTTAATATCAGGCAGCATAGAGTCAATCCCGGAAAGCCCTTCACCAAATGCAGCTTTACCCGCATCCCATGCAGATTTCACGGAATCCGTAATACCACTCATAGCACCTCCAACCATAGAAGAAAATTCACCTTCCATCCCCGTATAATCCGGATCAGCAGGTTTTTTATTTAAATCATCCATTAACTCTTTATGATTCTTATTATTATCCGCATGAAACGCATTAATAGCCGCCACAACATCACCATTGTCATTATTATCAGTATTACCGGAACCAGAACCGCCACCACCTCCCGGATTAGGATTTAAATCCGTGGTACAGGAACCATCCGGCGAACCCGGCACATGATGAGAGCCGGGAGGACAAGTATCAGGCTGGTCACCTCCATCCGAACCAGTACCACCCCCCGGATTATCAGAAACACAGACACCCGGACGGGAAGCGTCAGGATGATAGCCAGGGCTACAGGTCGTTACGGTATGGTCGCCAGACGAATCACCAGAATCCCCGGAAGAATCGCCAGAGGAATGACAGGACGGGTCATTAGGATTACGCATACAGCGGGTAATACCATTTTTATAATCATTTAAACTTGCATAATTCGGGTCAGGAATATCAAGAGGCTTATACTCATCAGGACAATTACCTTTATAATCAGGTTCAGCACAATTATAAACAGCAATATAAATTGCGCCCCTATAACGATGTTCACCACCAACAAATTTAGTCGCATTCCAGAGATAATAAGGGCCCGCATCAGAAGGTCTCAAATATGAATAAGTTTTCTGCCAGTCATCCATCATAGATTTAATACGGTCAACCGAAGCATAATCAGGCGGAGTAACATCAGATAACTTCTGAAGAAAAGCCTGGGCAACTCTTTTATTATCTTCGAGACTGGATGAAAAATCATAGTGAAAGTAAAAAGAGGAATACAACATAGCAGGAGTTGAATGAGAAATATCAGATAATACCTGAGATAAATAAGAGCCAGAAGGCGGAGTTGGCTTATCAGGTTCAGGGGGCGTTACATCAGGCTGAGGGGGATTAACATCAGGGTTATCAGGATTAGTATCAGAAGATACAGGCTTCTTACCATTTTCATCAAGCGCCGGGGAAAAGCCTGCTTTAGCAGGATTACCCGTAGAAACTAAAGAATCAAATGAACCTAACCAACCATCAGGAGTCCATGTAGCCCCCCCCTTTAGCCCAATACTCACAACCACCAACATTTATATATTTCTCGGAAGTGCCATCAGGATTTTTAATTTCATAATAAGGCTTATAAGTACCAGCGGGAACAGTGACACCAACCGGACAAGAAGCAGCAAAAGAATTAAACGATAATAAACCTCCCATTAACGATAAAATCAGAAGTAAATATCTCATAACTGAATCCCCGAAAGAAATAAAGCCCCCAGTTCAGGGGGCATAATTAAACGTAAGATATGGCACTTACAAAGCGCGGGAAATCATACCCTTGACAGCAGAGAATGCGGATTTACCAACAAGGGTAATCGTCAGCAGACCAAACGCAGACGCCACAGCAACCCCAAAGTTGGAACCAAGCGCATTCACAATCGGGGAAATCATAGTAGCAGTCAGAGTGAACGGCGCTGGCGCAGCCGGGTCGACCGCAAAGGCAGGAGCCGCCATCACAGCCAGTCCGGTAACAGCACTGGAAGCCAGCATTGCCGGAGTAGTGTTCTCTTTCACAAATCCGGCTACTTTCGAAATTTTTTCTTTAAACATATTCAATCCTTAATCAGTCATCGACCGAACGGTGAAACACATCAATTACAGAACGTAAAAAATGCGCAGATAACAAGCCCATTATCCAGGCTAAAAACCATAACCCGAACAAAGAGCCAATTAATGCATACGGTATATTCACTGTTACTACCTCATATATTACCTCCTGTATTAGTAAAGGTCCTTACGGATGAACGAAATAAAAAACGGAAAAAGAACAAACGGCGCAACCATGACGAAACCTATAAGGAATCCAAACAATAAAGGGTCGATTGCCAGTAAATGAGTCATAAACTCATTAATATCAAAATCACACATAAATCACCCCGGCGGAATAAATTCGGCTACAAAACCAAGAGCAAATGCAATATTTATTCAGTCCCCATATAAAAACCCGGTGGCAAAACCTGCAATAAACGCCACAAAGGTAAAACCGCCGAGAAGAACAACCAAATAAAATTCACTGGCGGACATTAAATATTACCCCGACTTATGAAGAGTTGTTTCAGGTAAATCAATGAGCGAATTTAATTTAGCAATCTGCTCATCAGCCGTTTCCCCCCATGACTGAAGACGCAGCCGGTGAAGCAGCCGGAAGCGACAGAACGGTGCAGAACGGCAGTCACTGCGGAATTCATGCCATTCACGTAAAAGGGAGACTAAGCCGCTCATATTAAGGCTATAGGTTTCGCGGAATCTGCTTTTATTAAAGTCATCCTCTTTGAAAAAGTCCCCGGTGCTTTTAAACAGCGACAATAAACGATTGCGCAATGAGTCCATTCGCACATCTTCAACCAGTGACGAGGATATATAAGAGCGATTAGGATTAATTTTAATCAGCGGCATAATTATCCCCCCTGGCTTTTAAAAGCTTATCCATACATTCAGAAATACAAAAATTAGTATTCATCAACATATCAGACAAAGAAACAGCAAGAGATGAATGAGCAGATGAAATAACCTTGCCAATTTCATCCTTTATAAAACAAAAACACAACAACCCATCATGATAATCGCCCCTGTCACACAAATCGCACGCTTCACTGGATAATCTGCGAAGGGATTCAAGCTGCCGTTCTGCATACTGAGAACGAAGGTGATAAAAATCAACAATAATCCTGGTGGTGCAGGTTCTGAATCTGTCCTTCATAATCAACCACCTTTCTTCTCAGTTATCAGCTTGCCATCAAAGCGACGGATTGAATTGGACACGTACCGGAAAAACACACCGTGCTGAGTTGGGGAATTACCCCATGAGCCGGGAACGCAGACAAGATGGACAGGCTGAAATTTCAGCGATTCATACACTGATTTAAGATATTTATAATCCTCCTCAGTACAGGAGAATTTAACCGACTGAGACTCACGGCACTGAGTTTTACGATTTTCAAAAGGAATAGCACAGGAAAACGCATATTTAGCAACGGATTCATGTCTCTTGTCATCCGGGGGTAAATTCAGGTTTTCAGTGTTCGCCACAAACACATTAATAAACGTGCCTGAAAACGTGGTGCCGGTACGAAAACCATCAGGCAGTTCATAGGGGTATAAATCAACCATACCTTCAGGTAATTGAGTTTTAACATTCACATTCATAGTCATAATATTCACCTTATCGGGTCAGCGATAGTTATTGTCACAAGTCCAAGGCAGACGAATCAGCCGCACGTGCCGCGCTGGCGCGCGTCCCGCACGTCTGCTTCATCTGCATAAAAACAACGGATGAAAATCCCTCATCATCTGAACCGCATTCATTCATACATTCAGTAAAATCAGGATTACCATATTCAGATATCCGGTTTAATAACCGGGCCATATTCAGATACTCTGTATCAGATTTAGTCATCTTCCGAACCTCACAGGAGAAATATTTAGTCAGAATCACTTTTCCAGAAAAACTTATTCCATAAACAACGGGATTACACTCTTCACCATAACAATTTAATTTTGTGCCATTCACTGATTGCGGCTGGAAATAATGAGGTCGGACAAATCTGTCTGAATTAAAAAAGCCACCATTCAGCATTATATAAGTTTTAAAATCCCCGGCATCACAGGCGAGGCGAATAGATTCCAGTTGCTCAACCTCAGCAGGCGTAAACTGACGCATCATCACATCCCCCGGATGGAATTCAGTACGGAACGTGCGCAACTGGCGATAGGCCGTTACAGATGGCAGACCAAAAAACTGATACAGACGGATACCCGACGAACGCGCCCAGACAGAAACACGACTCACGGCATCATTGAAATCAATATTGCTTAAACGGTCATTCAGTCCGGCGGTGCCTTTAACGTTCCGGCAGCCGGACATCTTAACGATATATTTCATTACGTAGCTGAAGCCGTTGCCCTTGCGGTAATCGACCTTTTTGATTTTAATGCGGCGCTTTTTAGCCCCCACCTCGTCAGGAGAATCTTTAAGCGCTTCCTCACGGAAAATTTTAATAATTTCCTTTCCTTCACCCGGATAGCAGTAGAAAAGAAAATTCCAGTGAACCGTGCCGTCCTTATGAGGTTCGACAGTACGCAACCCGGGCGGGGTGAGATTCATCTTGTCCAGGCGCTTGCGGACACGCTCAAAAACGGCGTTAAGCCACTGATGACCCGCTTTAATGGACTCAAAACCGCCGCTCTCCCATTTGTAATTAGGCACGGTGAAAGCTTTCTTGCCCTGTTTTACCGTGGTCACAGAATGGAAGCGGGAGGGTGTCGTCAGCACGATAAACCAGCCTTCACAGCCGAGTTCCTGAGCCGCCGCACACAGACCTTTAGCACGTACAAGTAATTCAGCAATACGGTTAGGCTTGTGTGATACCGAGCTTTTATGCGCATCGTCCAGCGTGCAGATTAATTCGCCGTTAATATCGAATATACCCATCGCCTCTAAAAACATCTGAGTCTTACGGTCACGCTGAGAGTACAACCCCATCAGCCAGTCAGTTGTATACGGCTTGTTATCTGACAACATCCCCATGATGCGGGACGTTTCCTGCACCCGTTGAGAACGAATGGCATTCAGGAGACGGCGAACGTAGGTTTCATTACCAAAACGCGCCAGAAAGCCAGGAATATCGTAACGGCCTAAATACTGTTTCAGTACGGGCAGGAAATCGAAGCCAAACTGACAGTGAAACCAGTGGAGCACGTTTGCGAGGTACTCCTCCTCGTCGTCAGAAATAAGCAACGGCTTGTCCAGTCCGGCGACTGAAATCGTCGTGACGTCGCGAACGAAATCAGCCGCAAGCTCTTTCAACTGGTCATCAGTACAGAACAGGTTAAACCCGGCACCGTAACCGTCAGGGGTCTGAAAGGCGTAGCTGAAAGCCTGCTCAAGACGTTCAAGAGCGCGACGGGAGCCGGAGAACTTCACCAGACGACAAAACGCATTAGCGACAGGCACGGAGAAAGTGCCGAAACTGGACGCCAGCAGCGCGGCGCGGGCGCGCTCCTGAAACGTGAACTTCTTACACTCAGGCTCAAAGGTGTAAATAATACGGTCTACAGTAGAGAATAAGCGGGGTAATTCACGCGCGGCATCATCCCCGTTTTCACGGCGATATGCAGCCGATTTAAACTGGAAATTTGACACGGCAGCGCGCAGGTATTTATCCGCTTTTTCTTTTTCCGGCTGAGTCATGACTTCATTATTAAATAACGATGAAGCGTCATTACAGATATCAAGCGCGGAAATAACTGTATCGTACATATTAATTACATCCTGTTAATTGAGAGGTTTAACCAAAAATTAATAGCGTCACACAAAAGAAAAAAATAAGAGAGAAACCCCCGACAGTAAGACGAACTACGCGAGAAAAAAGAAGAACGGCTATTTCTCTCATTTCCTGCCTTTCTTCATCTGTCAAATTATCATCACCCGGCAGTTCAACCGTCTGATGAATCAGAGGATGATAAGGGATACGCATAGCCACCTCCTGTAAATGTAAGATGTAGTAATGTAGTAATGTAGTAATGTAGTAATGTAGTAATGTAGTAATGTTACAGGCTACAATATTACAATCCTACACTACAGAATTAGCGGGGATAATGCCGGCACCGTTTGCTACATTAACTAACGCCTTACCGCAAACAGATACAGAGGAACCGGGCGCATTTCCGGCCGCAGCATTCTTTTTAGTTGCCGCTTTATTCTTTGGCTTGCCGTCTGATTTAATCGCAGGTTTATTCGAAGCAGGGGCTTTTGGTTTTTCCTCATTATTAGTTACCGTTTCAGAATTAACAGTGTCGCCGGATGTTTCAGCCGTTGCCGCAGCACCTTTATTTTCAGCTTCAGCACCAGCCGCAGGAGCAGGGGCAGCCGGAGCGGTATTATTCAGCGCTTTCAGGAACTTTGTGATTTCACCCAACACGGATTCATTATGAGTAATGGATTTTTCACGCGCCGCCAGTTCAGCACGAAGGGAAATATTTTCGCGCTCAAGCTCATTATAAGAATCCTGTAAATTTTTGTGATTAGTGGTGAGCACATTGAAATCAAATTTCAGGTCATCCAGTTCACAGCCGATGCGGTCAGACGCATAAATCAGGTCGTGGCGCTCATTCTCAAGCTCAGTTTTATAATCGCTCAGCAACTGGCGTTCTGTTTCCATTTTTTCAGAAGCAGCCGCCATCGCGGAATTCCAGAGCGTGTTAAGCAGCTCCGTCAGCTTTGCAGGAACGTCAGTGCGGGCAACGCTGGATTCAAGAGAGGCGTTAACGCCGGATTGTTCTGCTTTCCACTCTTTAACCATCGGGGAAATAGTGGAAAACGAGCCGCCAGTAATAGCGCGCACAGCATCAAGAGTTACATTTTGTCCCGCATTATAAATCATATTGCATGCGTCAAATACGTCACTTTTTGAAATTGCCATAATATTCACCTTATTAAATAAATTTAATATTCAGATTCAAAGTTATATTCAGTGTAAAAAATCAGTATCAGATAACAGCATGTAAGTCAGGGTTAAAACTGGTGCCGTCACGAACCATTGCATTAATAATTCTCAGCAACTTATGAATACAGGCGATATAAGCCACCCTTTTCGGCTTGCCTTTATTAATAAGTCGGTCATAAAAAGCCTTAATTACCGGATTGAAACGAGTGGCAGACATTGCCCCCATAAAAAGCACATTGCGCACATTCTGGCGACCACCGGAAATACAGCGCTTACCACGCATTTTCCCGGAGTCATGATTGAACGGAGCCACACCAATCACGGCGCTTAACTGGCGATTACCAATCTGACCGAGTTCAGGAACATCACCAATCAGAAGCCCCACAGCCAAATCACCAATGCCGGGAATTCCTGAAAGCATGTTCGAGAGGTCTGAATAGTTTTTTTTAACGTAGAACGAAATATCGCTATTAATTTCTTTAAGCTGAGACTCAATTAAATTAATAATGATATTTATGCTGGCTTTTGCGTAATCATCAGCATGAGCCAGGCGTTGCTTTTCCGTTGATATCAGGTCAACAACCTGACGACGACGGGCCACCATTTGAGACAGGAATTTACGCTCTTCATCCGTTGGCGGTTTGATGTAACGGGCACGGTCAGGACGGGAATCAATAACAGCAGCGAAATCAGCCAGGATTGCAGCGTCAAGACGGTCAGTCTTGGCGAGCTTGCCCATAGCCTTAGCAAAATTACGGGCGTGGCGTGGATTGATAACAGCTACATCATAGCCCAGAGACTGGAAATTACAGGCGGCGGCGTCTTCATAGCCCCCGGTAGACTCCATAAGGATAAGAGACACGTCATAATCAGCTAACGTTAACGCTATCTGGTCAAAACCCTCATGAGTATTAGGCACCTGAAATGCCTTAGCATCAGCATGAATGTGTACATCAAGCGCAGCTTTGCACACGTCAAACGCTACCGTAGTTTTAACCTGATTTTCTGATTTAGCTTGCCTCATCTTTCCCTTCCTTACATGCGAGCTTAAACTCATTCAACAATACGGGCTTGTAGATAAGGCTACTCCTGATGCGCGGTGTGCTTAGCAACGGGCTTTAAACCCAGGGAGGAATCAGGCTACACCAGAAGCTGCCAAATCAACTACGAGACAGAGTAAAGCACATGCAGAACATATAAGGAGGTAGGCTATGTTAGGTTGGGTGATTACCTGCCATGACGATCGCGCACAGGATATGCTTGATCGCCTGGAGAGAAAAAATGGTCCGCTGGCGCAATGCCGGGCGGTCAATTTTTGGCGCGGCCTGAGCTCAAACATGCTGAGCCGCATGATGTGTGATGCCCTCCATGCCACCGACTCTGGTGAAGGCGTGATATTTTTAACCGACATTTCCGGCGCGGCGCCTTATCGTGTAGCGTCGCTGATGAGCCATAAACATTCTCAATGTGAAGTTATTTCAGGTGTCAGCTATTCATTGATAGAGGAAATGCTTCCTTTGCGAGAGTCGATGAGCAGTTCAGCATTTCGCGACCAGATTGTCGCGCTTGGCGCGCCGGATGTAACCAGTCTCTGGCATCAGCAGCAGAAAAATCCGCCTTTTGTATTGCTGCATGATTTGTATGAGTTTTGATCAATACCATTGACGACGCTTTTGCTACAATAACGGCGTTTTTTCGCCTCGGTTATGATATATGGTTATGCGCGTTGTTCTTATCTTGCTGTTCTTTTTCTCCGGCAATGTGTTGGCTGCCTTGCCCGCTCGTTATATGCAAACGACGAAAGACGCCGCCATCTGGTCGCAGATTGGCGATAAAATGGTGACCGTGGGAAATATCCGTGCCGGACAAATTCTTTCCGTAACGCCCATAGCGGCTGACTATTATGCCTTTAAATTCGGCTTTGGCGTGGGGTTTATCGATAAAGGCCATCTGGAGTCCGTGCAGGGGAAACAAAAGGTGGAAGATGGCCTGGGCGATCTTAACAAGCCTCTCAGCAATCAGAATCTGGTGACCTGGAAAGACACGCCGGTGTATAACGCGCCGGACATCAGTAGCGCCCCGTTTGGCGTACTGGTGGATAATTTGCGTTACCCCATTATTAGCAAGCTGAAAGGCCGGCTACATCAAACCTGGTATCAGATCCGTATTGGCGACAGGCTGGCTTATGTCAGCGCCCTGGATGCCCAGGAAGACAACGGCATTCCTATTTTGACCTATCATCACATCTTACGCGATGAAGAGAATACCCGTTTTCGCCATACGTCCACCACGACTTCGGTTCGCGCATTCAGCAACCAAATGACCTGGCTTCGCGATCGCGGCTATGCCACGTTGACGATGTACCAACTGGAGGATTACATCCATAACCGCGCTAATTTCCCGGCGCGCGCGGTGGCTATCACCTTTGACGATGGCCTTAAATCGGTGAGTCGCTATGCGTATCCGGTGTTAAAGCAGTACGGTATGAAAGCGACAGCGTTTATTATCTCATCGCGTATTAAGCGCCATCCGCAAAAATGGAATCCTAAGTCGTTGCAATTTATGAGCGTGTCCGAATTGCGCGAGATAAGCGATGTTTTTGATTTTCAATCGCATACCCACTTTTTACACCGGGTAGACGGGCATCGGCGTCCGATTTTATATAGCCGCAGCTACCATAATATTCTGTTTGATTTTGAACGCTCGCGGCGGGCGCTCGCACAGTTTACTCCGCACGTATTTTATCTTTCTTATCCCTTTGGCGGCTATAACGCGACCGCGATCAAAGCGGCAAAAGATGCCGGGTTTCATATGGCGGTAACGACGGTGAAAGGGAAGGTGAAGCCGGGGGATAATCCGTTCTTATTAAAACGTCTGTATATTTTAAGAACGGATTCGCTGGAAACGATGTCGCGGCTGATCAGCAACCAGCCGCAGGGATAGCGTAATCAGGCAACCTGAACCGGAATGGCTTTCGCTGTACGCTTCATTTCGTTATCGCCTTCGAAGTAGGCGACGTTTGGGCGCCAGGTGCGCGCTTCTTCATCGCTCATGGTGACAAAGCTGGCGATAATGACAATATCGCCCACAGCGGCGCAATGTGCCGCTGCGCCGTTGACGGAGATAATTTTAGAGCCTCGCTCCGCCGCAATCGCATAGGTTGAGAAGCGCTTACCATTAGATACATTCCAGATATCAATGGCTTCGTTTTCCAGAATTCCGGCCGCGTCGAGAAAATCCTGATCAATAGCGCAGGAGCCTTCGTAATGCAGGTCAGCCTGGGTTACTTTGACGCGATGGAGCTTACCTTGCAACATTGTGCGAATCATAACGTCTACCTTTAACTCATTATCAATGACGAAGCAGGCGGCGCCTGCTTTGAGAAAATTCTCAGGCAGTATTGCCCGATTTTTACAGGGTGTCTATACATCGCGTGTCGTTTCCTGGCGTTGTTTGCGCGCTATTTTCCAGAGTCGACAGTAATGTTTGTATCTTATTGATTTTCATCCCGAGCCGCCTCGTAAAAGAGAAAATGTCTCACTGACCCCGGCAATTTGCGAAGGGATACTGCACGCACTGGACGAGAAAATGCAGGTCAGATGATGGAACTCATAAGCAACACGCCGCACGATGCCTTTTTCAAACAGTTTTTAATGCACCCTGATACGGCCCGTGATTTTCTGGATATCCACCTACCGGCGGAAATACGGGGGATCTGCGATCTGGATACGCTGCGTCTGGAATCGAGTCACTCTGTTGAGGAGAGCCTTAAAGAGCAGTATTCCGATGTGCTTTATTCGGTAAAAATGCAGGGGACATCCGGCTATATCCATGTCTTGATTGAACACCAAAGTACCGCAGACAAAAAGATGGCGTTTCGTATGATGCGTTACGCAATTGCGGCGATGCACCGTCTTTTAAAAGATGAAAACGGGCCGCTCCCGCTGGTGGTGCCCCTGTTGTTTTATCAGGAAAAAACGTCGCCTTACCCGCTGTCGATGAGCTGGCTGGATATGTTCGCCTTACCCGAGCTGGCGCGGCGTATCTATAGTGAGCCTTTTCCGCTGGTGGATATTACCGTTATCCCCGACGATGACATCATGCAGCATCGACGGATCGCGCTGCTGGAGCGGCTGGTAACGCTGATAAGCGCAGAGTACACTACGGAAAGTCAGCTGAACTCGCTGCTCAGCTATATGGTGCAGCGTGGGCATACTGATCAACCACAGGTATTTTACAGGGAGCTGGCGAACCGATTGCCGCAGGAGGAATCTATGATGACGCTCGCTGAATGGTTTGAAGAACAAGGTATGCAAAAGGGGGTGCGGGAGGGCATGCTGGAAGGTAAACGAGAAGGACTTCAGGAAGGCAAAACTGAGGAGCGACGTAATATCGCCCGCCGTATGCTGGAGAGCGGAATGACGCGTGAGGCGGTGGCGCAGATAACCACTTTAACGGATGATGAGATCGAGCAGATAATCCGCTGGCGCTAACGGTGGTGCGCGCCAGCGGCGGCTATTCAGGATAGCTCAATAATTTTATTATCGATAAGCCGCGCTTGTCCCAGCCATGCGGACATCAGGATCACCGCGCGTTTGCTGGCGTCCATCAGTTCAAGCAGCGTGTCGGCATCGCGGATCTGGATATCATCAGGGCGGAAGCCTTTTTCATTCAACTCCTGGCCTGCGATGGCAATCATCTCTTCAAGGTCGCGCTCTCCGGCCTGTAATTTTTCGCCTAAGTCGCTCATCACGTTATATAAACCCGGCGCTAACTTACGTTGTTCCGCCGTCAGATAGCCATTACGCGAGCTAAGCGCCAGTCCATCTTTAGCGCGGACGATAGGCACGCCGACGATCTCAATATCGTAGCCCATATCGGCGACCATTTTGCGGATAAGCCGAAGTTGTTGAAAATCCTTCTCGCCAAAGCAGGCGATGTCCGGCTGTACCAGGTTGAACAATTTGCTGACGATAGTGGCGACACCGCGAAAGTGTCCCGGACGGCTGGCACCTTCCAGCATGGTAGAAAGGCCGGGAACGTCAACATAAGTTTGCCCTTCCGTACCCTGCGGATAGATCTGGTCCGGGGCCGGGGCAAATATGATATCGACTTTGCGCTTATTCAGTTTTTCACAATCTTCTTGCAACGTGCGTGGATAGCGCGTCAGATCGTCCGGGCGATCAAACTGCATCGGGTTGACGAAGATACTGGCCACTACCACATCGGCGCGGTCTTTAGCTTCATCAATGAGTTTCATATGTCCATCATGCAAGTTACCCATCGTTGGCACCAGCGCAATACGTTTGCCTTCCAGACGCAAACGGCGGATATGCTGGCGCAGCAGCGGCAGAGTTTCGATAATCAACAAGTTATGACTCCTGTAGTTGACTGAGTTCCCGTACGTTGTAGGCCTGATAAGCGTCGTGCCATCAGGCATTTTCCCGGATGGCGACGCAATGCGTCTTATCCAGCCTACGAATGCCCTAATTAATGGAAACTGTGTTCTTCGCCCGGATAAACACCAGACTCGACTTCAGCCATATACTGCCGTACTGCGGCGCGGATGTCGCCCGCTGTGCTAAGGAAATTTTTCGCAAATTTAGGGATATGCCCGCCGGTAATACCGAAGGCATCATGCATGACCAGAATTTGCCCATCGGTAACGTTGCCCGCGCCAATACCGATAACCGGAATGGAGAGCGCCTGGGTGACGCGTTTCGCCAGCTCAACCGGTACGCACTCCAGCACTAATAGCTGTGCACCCGCCGCTTCCAGCTCCAGAGCATCGCTGAGTAGTTGATCACCCGCATCACCGCGGCCCTGAACTTTGTAACCGCCAAAAATATTGACCGACTGCGGCGTCAGCCCCAGATGACCACACACCGGTACGGCGCGTTCGGCCAGCATCCTGACGGTATCGGCCAGCCAGGCGCCGCCTTCAATTTTGACCATATTCGCGCCCGCGCGCATTAAGGTCGCCGCGTTTGCAAATGCCTGCTCCGGCGTGGCGTAAGCCATAAACGGTAGATCGGCCAGCAGCAGACAATTCGGCGCGCCCCGACGTACCGCGCGGGTGTGATAGGCGATATCTTCTACCGTAACCGGCAGGGTAGAGTCGTGTCCCTGTACCGTCATGCCGAGTGAGTCGCCAACCAGCATTACGTTGATGCCTTCATCGGCGAACAGCCTGGCAAAACTGTAGTCGTAGGCGGTAATGGTGGCGAAGCGTTTTTTTTCCTGCTTGTATTTGCGCAACAGGGCGATAGTGGTGGGTTTCATAACGTTTCCTGATGGTAAAGGTTATATTTCCCGGCATTCTAACAGTCATATTCAGAGGGGCAATTGATTTAAGCAATCGATTGGAGTGAAAGCAGTAAACGCTAAAGAAAGGGGGAAATCCTTTACCAACTGGCCGGTTTTTCTACTGCCAGAAGCGTAAGTTGCTGGCGCAGAGTGAGCCCGTCCGGAAAGATCAATTCAGGCGCAACTTCAAACAGCGGCCACAGCATAAAGCCGCGGTTTTTCATATCGTAGTGCGGCACTGTCAGACGTTCGGTATTAATGATTTTATCGCCAAACAGCATGATATCGATGTCCAGCGTGCGCGGTCCCCAGCGTTCCGCTTTGCGCTCGCGACCCTGTTGTCGTTCAATACGCTGGGTATAATTAAGCAATTCTTCGGGGGCGAGAGCGGTATCCAGAGCCACCGCGGCGTTCAGGTAGTCAGGCTGATCCTGTGGACCAAGCGGTGGCGTGCGGTAAAACGAAGAAACCGCGACGATACGGCTATCGGGAATATCGGCGATAGCCTTCAGGGCGGCATTGACCTGCTCCAGCGGAGAAGCCAGATTACTGCCAAGCGCGATATATGCGATCGTCATGCGGCACCCTCGCGACGCGGCGTTTTTCGACGCGGACGTGAACGGCGGCGGCGCGGAGCAGGATCGTCGTCCAGCTCGTTAAGCATCCCTTTTTGTTCCGGCGGCGCGGAAGCCTGAAACTCGCCCCACCACTGCGCCAGACGTTGCAGTTCAGTATTATTTTCCACCTGAGCGCGCAGCTCCAGCAAATCAAACGCGGCGCGGAATTTGGGATGTTCCATCAGCTTCCAGGCGCGTTTGCCCTGACGTCGCGACATCCGTAACTGAAGCTGCCAAATATCACGGGTAAGCGTGGTAAGGCGTTTCGGGATCGCCAGCGAGCGGCAGGCTTCATCCAGCACGTCATTCATGGCCAGCGCGAAAGCATCGTAATAGGCAAGGCCGCTCTCCTGAGCGATTTTTTGCGCCATCTCCAGCAGCGGATACCAGAACATGGCGGCAAACAAGAATGCCGGGTTAACGCGCATCTCGTTACGGATGCGGTTATCCGTATTCTTCAACACCTGCGCAATGATGCGTTCCATTGCGCTGTCGCCGTTTTCGGTGAAATAACGCGTAATGGTAGGAAACAAGGGCTGGAAGAGGTTGTATTCCCGCAGTTGTTGATAGGTTTCAAAACCGTTCCCCGCCTGCAACAGCTTCAGCGACTCTTCGAACAGGCGTGCGGGAGGAATGTCGTTTAGCAAGGTCGCCAGACGCGGGATTGGTTCCGCCGTTTCAGGGCTGATACGCATATTGAGCTTCGCGGCGAAACGCACGGCGCGCAGCATCCGAACCGGATCTTCGCGGTAGCGCGTTTCCGGATTGCCGATCAGACGAATCACGCCTTCTTTCAGATCCTGCATCCCGCCGACGTAATCGCGCACGGTAAAATCCGCCACGCTGTAGTAAAGGCTGTTGATGGTGAAATCGCGGCGCTGAGCATCTTCTTCGATAGAGCCAAAGATATTATCGCGCAGCAGCATACCGTTTTGCCCACGCTGGGAAGTAGTACGGTCGCTTTCACTGCCTTCATGATGACCACGAAACGTTGCCACTTCGATAATTTCCGGGCCAAACATCACGTGAGCCAGGCGGAAACGACGTCCCACCAGACGGCAATTGCGGAATAATTTCCGTACCTGGTCCGGCGTAGCGTTGGTGGTCACGTCGAAATCCTTCGGCTTTTTGCCGAGCAGGAGATCGCGGACGCCGCCGCCGACCAGGTAGGCTTCATAGCCCGCTTTGTTCAGCCTGTACAGTACCTTGAGGGCATTTTCACTGATATCTTTGCGGGAGATAGCGTGCTGTTCACGCGGGATAATCGTCATATGTGGACGGGCGACGGCTTGTTCTGCCTCGCTCTCCTCGCGGCTTAACACCTTACGGCAAAAATTAGCGACTCGGGTAAAAATAGCGCACCTCGGTAGTGTCATACATTAATAAGATCAACTTACTCTATGTCTTTCGCATTACGGCAGACGGGCGTAAGAGAACAACGCGACCCGGGCTGTAAGCTTCATTAACGCCGCAGCAATGCGAAAGACGATGAGTAAAAATAGCGGCTAATCATAGCTCAGCGAGACGCATTTGAGAATGCCGGATTTACATTAGCCGATGTGGGTACGGCTGTAAGCCTCCAGTGCGCCACTGCAAAGCGCAGCAACTCCTCAACAGACATCTCCTGCCACGCTACGACGGCGCGCTGGCCTAAAAAGCGTAATGCCTGGACCAGTACCGGGCGCGGATCGCCCGTTGGAAGCGCAGAGGCATGATTCTGCTTGGAAAGTTTAGCGCCTTGTTCGTTGAGCGCCAGCGGAAGGTGAACGTAACCTGGCGCACGCCAGCCAAACTGTTTATACAGTGAAAGTTGTCGGACAGTGGGTTCGATTAAATCCGCGCCGCGGACGATCTCCGTCACCCCCTGAAAATGATCGTCGACCACTACGGCCAGATTATAAGCAAACAGTCCGTCGCGGCGGTGGATAATAAAATCTTCGCTAGCCAGTTGTGGGTCAGCCTGGATGTCGCCGCGCAAGGCATCATGGAAACGCATCACCGGATGCTGCTGTTTAATTCTGACGGCGGCATTCTCCGGCCCGTGGCATAATGTCCGGCAATGGCCGTCGTAAATACCGCCCAGACGTTGAATGCGCGAGCGGGGGCAGGTGCAGTAGTAGCTCAGTCCCTGCTCGTGAAGCCAGGCCAGCGCCTCGCGATAGGCCTCATGACGCTGTGATTGCCATAAGACCTCGCCATCCCAGTGCAGGCCGTAATGTTCCAGTTGACGCAGAATGGTCGCTGCGGCACCGGAAACTTCACGTGGGGGATCGATATCCTCTATGCGAACGCGCCAGACTCCGCGTTGCGCGCGGGCTTGTAGATAGCTGCCGAGGGCGGCGATTAACGAGCCGAAATGCAGTTCGCCGGATGGCGACGGCGCGAAACGGCCAATATAGTGTGAGTCAGTCATGCTGCGGGCAATAAAGAATAAGGCGGGAAAACTCCCGCCTGTCATAAATAGGGTAGAAACGAACGGGATTAACCCGCCATCTGTTTTTCGCGAATTTCAGCCAGCGTTTTGCAGTCGATGCACAGATCGGCTGTCGGACGCGCCTCCAGGCGGCGGATACCAATCTCCACCCCGCAGGATTCGCAATAACCGAAGTCTTCATCTTCCACTTTCTTCAGCGTCTTCTCGATCTTTTTGATCAGTTTGCGCTCACGGTCACGATTACGTAACTCCAGGCTAAACTCCTCTTCCTGCGCGGCGCGATCGACCGGATCGGGGAAGTTAGCGGCTTCGTCCTGCATGTGCGTCACAGTGCGATCGACTTCATCCCGGAGTTGATTACGCCATGCTTCAAGAATACGCTTGAAGTGCGATAGCTGGGCTTCGTTCATATACTCTTCGCCCGGTTTCTCCTGGTACGGCTCCACCCCAGCGATGGCGAGAATACTCAGGGACGATGTTTTACGGTTTTGCCCTTCTTGCATGTTGCTTCTCCTTAACACGCACTATCGATCCCCATGTTCGGGGGAAAATCAGGTCGCTATAAATAGCAGATGCTTTTCCGGATAGCAATTATCTAAACGTAACACTTGACAACCCTGTGAGGAAAAGCGTATTTACGCACGCGGCCAGAATACTTATTAATCAGGCGGTTATTCCACTACAATGTTATGGGTACTGGTTCGTTCAGTTCCATTTTTGTGGCTGAAAGTTCTGCTTTATAAGCTAAAACTTCCACGCCTTTATTCTGAGCCTCGCTCAATAGCTGCGCGTATTTTATATCGATATGACGTGCGGGTGAAAAACGTGTAATGGCGGAGTGCAGCACCGCGAACAACACCACCGCGCGATGACCTGCCGCCGCAACGCCCATCAACTCCCGAAGATGTTTTTGCCCTCGTTCGGTGATGGCATCGGGAAAATAACCGTTTTCTTTTTCCGCTAACGTGACCGATTTCACTTCAATATAGCAGTCCGGGCGGAAATCTGCCTGTAACATAAAATCTATACGGCTGCGTTCGGCGCCATATTTGACTTCACTTTTCAGAATATTGTACCCCGCCAGAGCCGGCAGACGATTCGCTTGAATCGCTTCTTTCGTTAGCCGGTTCGCCCACAGAGTATTTACGCAAATGAATGCGCCGGATTGCGTTTCAGTCAATTCCCAGGTGTGCGGATATTTGCGTTTAGTATTTTCTGATGTTGAATACCAGACGGTATCGCCAGGCGTGGCGCAGCCGGTCATTGCGCCAGTATTAGGACAGTGCAGCGTGAGCGCCGTACCGTCAGGGGTGATCACATCGGCTAAAAAACGTTTATAGCGCTGAATCAGCGTAGCGCGTTGTAAAGGGGGTGAGAATAGCATCGAAATTCCTTCATGATTATTCGCCCAGCGTCCAGCGCTGTAGCTCGGCATAGCGGGTGCGGCCTTGCTCATACGAAGAGGCGTAAAGCGCAAACGACGTGACCGGGAATGACCAGCAAAAGCCCGGCGGCGGGATAGCCACCGCATGGCTGGCGTCGCGCAGCAGCGTAATATGCGGGTGAAAAGGCTGCGGACTTTGGTAACAACCGCTGCGGGCGGCCTGCGCGCGCAGCATGTTCGCCAACTGCAACAACCCGCGCGGCGGCTGGCGCATCCCCAGCCACACAACGCGCGAACGCAGCCACTGACCGGCGTCATTCAGATGCAGCGTAAAGCCCGGCTGGCGAATTCGTCCGGCCAGTTGCGCAAGCGCGCGCTGCTTATCGTTACTGACGTTGCCTAAGAAGGCCAGTGTCAGGTGTAGGTTCGCCGCCGCGACGGGGCGTCCGTCTTCAGATGCAAAATGGACGGCGCGCCAGGCGATAATTTGCGCGCGCGCCTCGTCGGGTAAGTCAATAGCAAAAAACAGCCGTTTTGGCTCAGACATAGGGATACTCGGTTATGGATTAACACGATGCTACAATGCGGCGCAAAGAAAGTTAACCCTGTGGAGCCGTTTGTGACGTCATTGCCCGTTGCCGCCGTATTGCCTGAATTGTTGACCGCCCTAAAAACCGCGCCGCAGGTTTTGTTGTCCGCGCCTACCGGGGCGGGGAAATCCACCTGGTTGCCGTTGCAACTCCTGCAACAAGGTCCGGTTGCTGGAAAAATCCTCCTGCTTGAACCGCGTCGTCTGGCGGCGCGTAATGTCGCGCAGCGTCTGGCGGAAGGGTTGAATGAAAAGCCTGGCGAAACGGTAGGCTACCGGATGCGCGCGCAAAGCTGCGTGGGGCCGCATACCCGGCTGGAAGTGGTGACAGAAGGCGTATTGACCAGAATGATCCAGCGCGATCCCGAATTACGCGGCGTGGGGCTGGTGATACTGGATGAATTTCATGAGCGCAGTTTACAGGCGGATTTAGCTCTGGCGCTGTTGCTGGATATCCAGCAAGGGCTCCGTGACGATCTCAGGCTGTTAATCATGTCTGCGACGCTGGATAACAACAGGCTTTGTCAGCGATTGCCCGATGCGCCGACGATCGTCTCGGAGGGGCGCGCGTTTCCGGTGGAGCGACGTTATCAGCCGCTCGCGGCGCATTTGCGTTTTGATGAGGCCGTCGCGATGGCGACAGCGGAACTGCTGCGCAATGAAAGTGGTTCGCTGCTGCTATTTTTACCCGGCGTAGGCGAAATACAGCGCGTTCATGAACATCTGGCGTCGCGGGTAGGGCGCGATGTCCTGCTTTGTCCGCTGTATGGCGCATTGTCTCTGGAGACGCAACGCAAAGCGATTATTCCCGCACCTGCCGGGATGCGTAAAGTGGTGTTGGCGACTAACATTGCCGAAACCAGTTTGACGATTGAAGGGATTCGTCTGGTCGTCGATAGCGCTCAGGAGCGCGTGGCGCGATTCGACGCGCGAACGGGACTGACGCGGCTGGTTACGCAGCGTATAAGTCAGGCGTCAATGACGCAGCGCGCGGGGCGCGCCGGACGACTGGCGCCGGGTATCTGCGTACATCTGCTGGCAAAAGAACAGGCGGAGCGGGCGGCGGCGCAAAGCGATCCGGAAATCTTACACAGCGATCTCTCCGGTTTGTTGATGGAGGTGTTGCAGTGGGGATGTCACGATCCGGCATTGCTTTTCTGGCTGGACAGGCCGCCAGAAGTGAATCTTCAGGCCGCCCGCCGTTTATTATTGATGTTAGGCGCGCTGGAGGGTGAGAGATTAAGCGCGCGGGGCCGGAAAATGGCGGCACCAGGTAACGATCCGTGTCTGGCGGCGATGTTAGTCAACGCCGGCGAGGGCGATAGCGCCGCCACCGCCGCTATGCTCGCGGCAATCCTTGAGGACCCGCCGCGCGGTGGCGGTACGGATTTAAGCGTGGTATTTTCGCGGCGACAGCCGGGCTGGCAGCAGCGTAGCCAGCAGCTTTTAAAACGGCTGCAGGTACGTAATGGCGAGCCGGATAGCGCGCTTATCGTGCCGCTGTTGGCCAGAGCGTTTAGCGACCGCATCGCGCGGCGTCGTGGTCAGGAAGGGCGCTATCAGTTAGCCAATGGCATGGGGGCGATGCTGGACGCGGATGACGCGTTGGGACGTCATGAATGGCTGATCGCGCCGCTGTTGCTGCAAGGTAGCGCCTCGCCGGACGCCCGAATATTGTTGGCGCAGCCGCTGGATATCGCCTCGCTGATTCAGGCGTGTCCTGATTTACTGCGCCAGTCCGACACGGTTGAATGGGACGAAGCGCAGGGAACGTTGAAAGCGTGGCGCAGAATGCGTATTGGGCAGTTGACGGTTAACGTTCAGCCACTGGCGAAGCCGTCTGAAGAGGAGCTTCATCAGGCGATGCTGAACGGCATCCGCGATAAAGGTCTGGCCGTCCTTAACTGGACGCCGGAAGCGGAGCAGTTCCGTCTGCGTCTGCACTGTGCGGCGAAATGGCTGCCGGAATATGACTGGCCTGCCGTGGATGAGGCGTCGCTGCTGGCGACTCTGGAAAACTGGTTGCTGCCGCACATGACAGGCGTACAGTCGTTACGAAGTCTGAAATCTCTGAATGTGACTCAGGCGTTACGGGGACTGCTTGACTATCCCATGCTGCAACGTCTGGATAGTGAACTGCCTGGGCATTACACTGTGCCGACGGGAAGCCGAATAACGATTCGTTATCATGAAGATAACCCGCCCGCACTGGCGGTCAGAATGCAGGAAATGTTCGGCGAGGCAAGTACGCCGACGCTTGCGCAGGGGCGAGTGCCGCTGGTGCTGGAACTGCTTTCGCCCGCGCAGCGACCGCTACAGATTACGCGCGATTTAAGCGCTTTCTGGCAGGGCGCGTATCGCGAAGTGCAAAAAGAGATGAAGGGCCGTTACCCCAAACATGTCTGGCCGGACGATCCGGCGAATACGGCCCCAACGCGGCGCACGAAGAAGTATTCGTGACGTGTTATACGCTGCCTCCAGCCCGGATAAGGCGTTAATCGCCCTCCGGCGAAAGGGTAAATTGAGAGATTTCTTCTTCTGTCGTCTGGCGGAAGAATAGAGAATCGGGCCTTTGCGCCTGTATGTTGCGGAGAAAAAGCATGGCGGGGAATGACCGCGAGCCGATTGGACGTAAAGGGAAACCGTCACGTCCTGTGAAACAAAAGGTGAGCCGTCGTCGGCAGCATGACGACGATTATGATGATGACTATGAGGATGAAGAACCGATGCCGCGTAAAGGTAAGGGCAAAGGGCGTAAGCCTCGTGGCAAGCGCGGCTGGCTGTGGCTATTGCTAAAACTGTTTATCGTTTTTGTGGTGCTGTTCGCCATTTACGGCGTCTATCTGGATCAAAAAATCCGCAGCCGTATTGATGGCAAAGTCTGGCAACTTCCGGCGGCGGTATATGGCCGGATGGTGAACCTTGAGCCAGACATGCCTGTCAGCAAAAACGAGATGGTGAAATTGCTGGAAGCGACGCAGTATCGTCTGGTGACGAAGATGACTCGTCCCGGCGAATTTACCGTGCAGGCCAATAGCATTGAGATGATCCGTCGTCCGTTTGACTTCCCGGACAGCAAAGAAGGGCAGGTGCGCGCGCGGCTGACTTTCGATGACGGGCGTCTGGAAACCATTGTCAATCTGGATAACAACCGCCAGTTTGGCTTCTTCCGCCTCGATCCGCGGCTTATCACCATGCTTTCTTCGCCAAATGGCGAGCAGCGTTTATTCGTCCCGCGCAGCGGTTTCCCGGATCTGCTGGTCGATACGCTGTTGGCGACGGAAGATCGTCATTTCTATGAGCATGATGGCATTAGTCTTTACTCCATCGGGCGTGCGGTACTGGCCAACCTGACGGCGGGACGCACGGTGCAGGGGGCCAGTACGCTGACCCAACAGCTAGTGAAGAACCTGTTCCTCTCCAGCGAAAGATCATACTGGCGTAAAGCGAATGAAGCCTACATGGCGCTGATCATGGATGCCCGTTACAGCAAAGATCGTATCCTTGAGCTGTACATGAACGAGGTCTACCTCGGTCAAAGCGGGGACAATGAAATTCGCGGTTTCCCGCTGGCAAGCCTGTATTACTTTGGCCGTCCGGTAGAAGAACTGAGCCTCGATCAGCAGGCGTTACTGGTAGGGATGGTAAAAGGGGCGTCGATTTATAACCCGTGGCGCAATCCGAAACTGGCGCTGGAGCGTCGTAATCTGGTGCTACGCCTGCTACAGCAGCAGAAAATCATCGATCAGGAACTCTATGACATGCTGAGCGCGCGTCCGCTTGGCGTACAGCCGCGCGGCGGCGTTATTTCACCGCAGCCGGCGTTTATGCAGATGGTTCGTCAGGAACTGCAGGCGAAGCTGGGGGATAAAATTAAAGATCTTTCCGGCGTGAAGATCTTCACCACCTTTGACTCCGTGGCGCAGGATGCCGCAGAGAAAGCCGTTGTCGAAGGCATTCCGGCGTTAAAGAAACAGCGTAAGTTGAGCGATCTGGAAACTGCGATGGTGGTAGTGGATCGCTTTAGCGGCGAGGTGCGCGCGATGGTCGGTGGGGCGGAGCCGCAGTATGCCGGCTATAACCGCGCCATGCAGGCGCGTCGTTCCATCGGGTCGCTGGCGAAACCGGCCACCTATCTGACTGCGCTAAGTCAGCCGAACTTATACCGCTTGAACACCTGGATTGCCGATGCGCCGATTTCTCTGCGCCAGCCGAATGGTCAGATCTGGTCGCCGCAGAACGACGATCGTCGCTACAGCGAAAGCGGGAAAGTAATGCTGGTGGATGCGTTAACTCGCTCGATGAACGTACCGACGGTAAATCTGGGGATGGCGTTAGGCTTACCAGCGGTAACCGATACCTGGACGAAGCTCGGCGTGCCGAAAGATCAGCTCAATCCGGTTCCGGCTATGCTGCTAGGGGCGCTGAACCTGACGCCGATCGAAGTTGCGCAAGCGTTTCAGACTATCGCCAGCGGCGGAAATCGCGCGCCGTTATCAGCGCTGCGTTCGGTTATTGCGGAAGATGGTAAGGTGCTGTACCAAAGTTATCCGCAAGCTGAACGCGCCGTACCGGCACAGGCGGCTTACCTGACGCTCTGGACAATGCAGCAGGTCGTCCAGCGTGGTACGGGGCGTCAGCTTGGCGCGAAATATCCGGGTCTGCATCTGGCGGGTAAAACCGGGACGACAAACAACAATGTCGATACCTGGTTTGCCGGTATCGACGGCAGCCAGGTAACCATCACCTGGGTAGGTCGTGATAACAACCAGCCGACTAAACTGTACGGCGCCAGCGGCGCGATGGCGATTTACCAGCGCTATCTGGCGAACCAGACGCCGACGCCTTTAGTTCTGACGCCGCCGGAAGATGTGGTGGATATGGGCGTTGATTACGACGGTAATTTTGTCTGTAGCGGCGGCGTGCGAACTCTACCGGTCTGGACGGACGATCCGAATACGCTGTGCCAGCAGGGCGAGATGATGCAGCAACAGCAGCCGTCAGGCAATCCGTTCGATCAGTCATCTCAGCAGCAGCCTGCGCAGCAACAGCCGCCGAAAGAAGAGAAGAGCGACGGCGTTGCCGGCTGGATTAAAGAGATGTTCGGCGGCAATTAATTGCGGTAATAGTGCCGGGTGGCGCAGCGCTTACCCGGCCTACACCGTTACGACCACACTACGCACTCCCGTATGCCGGATAAGACGTCTTGCGTCGCCATCCGGCAAATCCCCCGTAAATAACATTCCAGTCTAATTTATTAACCCTTTCCTTTCATCTGGTTGTTTCTTAACCCCTTAGTTTTCGTAGGGCCGCGTATCGCTTGCCATTGCGACGATATTTCGCCTATTATGCTGCGGTTATAATAATAATTCTCGTTTACGTTATCATTCACTTTTCATCAGAGATATACCAATGGCGCGTCTTAAAACTGCTCAGCCAAACTCCTCACTGCGTAAAATCGCAGTTGTAGTAGCCACAGCGGTTAGCGGCATGTCTGTCTACGCACAGGCGGCGGTTCAACCGAAAGAAGAAACCATTACCGTAACCGCAGCGTCTGCCCCGCAGGAAAGCGCCTGGGGACCGGCTCCGACCATTGCCGCGAAGCGTTCCGCCACAACCACCAAAACTGATACGCCTATCGAAAAGACGCCGCAGTCTGTTTCGGTCGTGACCAACGAAGAGATGCAAATGCATCAGTTCCAGTCGGTGAAAGAAGCGTTGGGTTACACGCCGGGCGTAACGGTAAGCAGTCGCGGCGCTTCCAATACCTATGACTTCGTTATCATTCGTGGTTTCTCATCTGTCGGTCTGAGTCAAAATAACTATCTGGATGGATTGAAGCTACAGGGTAATTTTTATAACGATGCGGTCATCGATCCCTATATGCTGGAGCGTGTTGAGCTGATGCGCGGGCCAACGTCCGTTCTCTACGGTAAGAGCAACCCGGGCGGTATCATTTCGATGGTCAGCAAGCGGCCGACTACTGAGCCGCTGAAAGAAATTCAATTCAAAATGGGGACGGACAATTTGTTCCAGACCGGTTTTGATTTTAGTGATTCCCTGGATGACAACGGTGAGTTCTCATATCGTCTGACGGGGCTGGCGCGTTCGACAAATGAGCAGCAAAAGAGTTCTGAGTCGCAGCGCTATGCTATTGCCCCCTCTTTTACCTGGCGTCCTGATGAGAAAACGAATTTTACGTTCCTCTCTTATTTCCAGAATGAACCAGAGATTGGCTACTACGGCTGGTTGCCGAAAGAAGGAACGGTTGAACCGCTGCCAAACGGCAAACGCCTGCCGACGGATTTCAACGAAGGGGCGTCAAACAACACCTATTCTCGTAACGAGAAAATGGTGGGATACAGTTTCGAGCATGGCTTTAACGACACCTTTACCGTGCGCCAGAATTTACGTTTTACTGAAATGAAAACCGCGCAAAAAAGCGTCTATGGTACGGGGATTGCGGCAGACGGCCATACGCTTAACCGCAGTACTATCGTTGACAACGAGCGTTTACAGAATTTCAGTGTAGATACACAACTGGAAAGTAAATTCGCAACCGGCGATATTGATCATACGTTGCTGACGGGTGTCGATTTCATGCGTATGCGTAATGATATTAACGCCACGTTTGGCAGTGCGCCGTCAATCGATCTCTATAATAACTACCATCCTGAATACTTCGTTTTCGGCGGCGCTGAGCCGTACCAGATGAACGAAAGTAAACAAACAGGCATCTATATTCAGGATCAGGCGGAATGGGATAAGTGGGTGTTTACCCTCGGCGGTCGCTATGACTGGTCTAAACAAGCGACAACGGTACGTCAGAATTCCATAACGCCGATGGAAGGCTATATTGAACGTAATGACCACCAGTTCACCTGGCGCGGTGGCGTAAACTACGTATTCGATAATGGGATTTCACCTTACTTCAGCTATAGCCAATCTTTCGAGCCAAGCGCCTTCGATTTATGGAACATTCCACGCGTTTCTTACAAGCCGTCAAAAGGCGAGCAATATGAAGCAGGGGTGAAATACGTACCGAAAGAGATGCCGGTTGTTGTTACGGGGGCCGTTTATCAACTGACCAAAACCAATAACCTGACCGCCGATCCAACCAACCCAGTAGCGCAGGTGCCGGCAGGTGAAATTCGCGCGCGAGGTGTAGAGCTGGAAGCCAAAGCAGCATTGACGGCTAACATCAATATGACGGCGTCTTACACTTATACTGATGCTGAATACACGAAAGACACTAACCTGAAAGGTAATACTCCAGAGCAGGTGCCTGAACACATGGCTTCGCTATGGGGCGATTACACCTTTAACCAAGGTCCGTTGTCAGGTTTAACGCTGGGAACTGGCGGTCGTTTTATTGGTTCCAGTTACGGCGATCCGGCCAATAGCTTCAAGGTAGGCAGTGCAGCGGTGATGGATGCGGTCATCAAGTACGATCTGGCGCGTTTTGGTATGGCGGGCTCCAGCATTGCGGTTAACGTTAACAACCTGCTTGACCGCGAATACGTCGCCAGCTGCTTCCAGACCTACGGCTGTTTCTGGGGCGCGGAGCGTCAGGTTGTCGCAACGGCAACCTTCCGTTTCTAATTTCTTTTTGGGCACGGCTTGCCGTGCCCGTTTTACAAGTTGGCTGCGATGCAGGAAAACCACATTCATCCCGATACCACCTTTGCGCTGCGAAGCGTCGCCTTTCGCGTGCCGGGCCGCACGCTTTTACACCCTCTTTCGTTAACGTTTCCCGCAGGCCGCGTCACCGGACTTATCGGCCATAATGGTTCCGGTAAATCCACGCTGTTAAAAATGCTGGGACGCCATCAGCCGCCTTCCGAAGGGGATATTCTGCTCGACAATCAGCCGCTGGCGAGCTGGAGCAGCAAGGCGTTTGCCCGCAAAGTCGCGTATCTGCCTCAGCAATTGCCGCAGGCGGAA
The DNA here is from genome assembly GCF_008692785.1 of Salmonella enterica subsp. diarizonae. Lineage (GTDB taxonomy): Bacteria > Pseudomonadota > Gammaproteobacteria > Enterobacterales > Enterobacteriaceae > Salmonella > Salmonella diarizonae. The sequence goes on along the minus strand of NZ_VXJV01000004.1, from coordinate 54,999 downwards.
GGAATGACGGTGCGCGAACTGGTGGCGATTGGCCGCTATCCATGGCACGGTGCGCTGGGACGCTTTGGCGTCGCGGACCGGGAAAAAGTAGAAGAGGCGATTACGCTGGTCGGCTTAAAACCGCTGGCACATCGTCTGGTAGACAGTCTTTCCGGCGGCGAGCGCCAGCGCGCGTGGATCGCAATGCTGGTAGCGCAGGACAGCCGTTGTCTGCTGCTGGATGAGCCGACGTCAGCGCTGGATATCGCCCATCAGGTTGACGTTCTGGCGCTGGTGCATCGTTTAAGCCAACAACGTGGCCTGACGGTGATTGCGGTGCTGCATGATATCAATATGGCGGCGCGTTATTGCGACTATCTGGTGGCGCTGCGCGGCGGCGAAATGATTGCGCAAGGAACACCTGCGGAACTCATGCGCAGCGACACCCTGGAGCAGATTTATGGCATCCCGATGGGCATCCTTCCGCATCCGGCGGGCGCCGCACCTGTGAGTTTTGTGTATTAATGCGTGATTTATATCCTCTTACTCGCCGCCATTTATTAACGGCGATGGCGCTCTCGCCGCTGCTTTGGCAAATGAATACGGCGCAGGCTGCCGCTATCGATCCCCGCCGGATTGTGGCGCTGGAGTGGCTGCCGGTTGAGCTGCTGCTGGCGCTCGGCATTACGCCTTATGGCGTGGCGGACGTGCCAAATTATAAGCTGTGGGTTAGCGAACCGCCGTTGCCGGATTCGGTGATTGATGTAGGTCTTCGCACTGAACCCAATCTTGAACTGCTGACGGAGATGAAGCCGTCGTTTATGGTCTGGTCGGCAGGTTACGGACCCTCGCCGGAGAAACTGGCGCGGATCGCGCCGGGGCGCGGGTTCGATTTTAGCGACGGCAAAAAGCCGCTGGCGGTGGCCCGACGATCGCTGGTTGAGCTGGCGCAGACGCTGAATCTGGAAGCCGCGGCAGAAAAACATCTGGCGCAATACGATCGCTTCATCGCCAGCCAGAAGCCGCGTTTTATCCGCCGCGGGGGACGTCCGTTACTGATGACGACGCTTATCGATCCGCGGCATATGCTGGTGCTGGGCCCGAATTGCCTGTTCCAGGAGGTGCTGGACGAGTATGGCATCCGTAACGCCTGGCAGGGGGAAACCAACTTTTGGGGCAGTACGGCGGTCAGCATCGATCGGCTGGCGATGTATAAAGAGGCGGATGTCATTTGCTTCGACCACGGGAATAACACCGATATGAATGCGCTGATGGCGACGCCGCTGTGGCAGGCCATGCCGTTTGTCCGCGCCGGGCGTTTTCACCGGGTGCCCGCCGTTTGGTTCTATGGCGCGACCCTCTCCACGATGCATTTTGTCCGCATCCTGAATAACGTGCTGGGAGGGAAGGCGTGAATAAACGTGTGGCGCGCTTCCCGGCCTTTCTGCTGGTTGGGTTGTTTATCATCGCGGTCTGGCTGACCTGGACGAATCTCTCCATAGCGCTACCGCGCGACCAGTGGCGGCAGGCGATGTGGTCGCCGGATGTTGATGCCATTGGACAGATGATTTTTCATTACAGTCTGCTGCCAAGACTGGCGATTTCACTGCTGGTAGGCGCGGGGCTTGGGCTGGTAGGCGTACTGTTCCAGCAAGTATTACGTAACCCGTTGGCGGAACCGACCACGCTGGGCGTGGCGACCGGTGCGCAATTGGGGATCACGGTGACTACGCTATGGGCGATTCCCGGCGCGCTGGCGACGCAGTTTGCCGCCCTGACGGGAGCCTGCATCGTCGGCGCGCTGGTGTTTGGTGTGGCGTGGGGCAAACGCTTGTCGCCGGTAACCCTGATCCTCGCCGGGCTGGTGGTCAGCCTCTATTGCGGGGCTATCAACCAGCTATTGGTGATTTTCCATCACGATCAGTTGCAAAGCATGTTTTTATGGAGCACCGGAACGCTGACGCAAACTGACTGGAGCGGCGTGCAGCGTCTGTGGCCCCAGTTGGTGGGCGGCGTAATGCTCACTTTATTATTGTTACGTCCGATGACGCTGATGGGGCTGGATGACGGCGTTGCGCGTAATCTGGGGCTGGCGCTGTCGTTAGCGCGTCTGGCGGCGCTGTCGCTGGCGATTGTGTTGAGCGCGCTGCTGGTCAACGCAGTGGGCATTATTGGTTTTATCGGTCTGTTTGCGCCGCTGCTGGCGAAAATGCTTGGCGCAAGACGTCTGCTGGCGCGCCTGATGCTGGCGCCGCTCATTGGGGCACTTATTTTGTGGCTATCCGATCAGATTATCCTTTGGCTAACTCGCATATGGATGGAAGTCTCCACCGGGTCAGTGACGGCATTAATCGGCGCGCCGCTACTGCTATGGCTGCTGCCGCGGCTTAAAAACATGAGCGCGCCGGATATGAACGCCAGCGATCGCGTGGCGGCGGAACGTCGGCATGTCCTCGCTTTTACCGTTGCCGGTGGGGCGCTCCTGCTGCTGGCAACATGGGTCGCGCTCTCTTTTGGTCGTGACGCGCACGGCTGGACGTGGGCGAGCGGAACGCTGCTTGAGGAGCTGATGCCGTGGCGCTGGCCACGGATACTGGCGGCGTTAATGGCGGGCGTCATGCTGGCGGTGGCGGGCTGTATTATTCAGCGTCTGACCGGTAATCCGATGGCCAGTCCTGAAGTGCTGGGGATCAGTTCCGGGGCTGCGTTTGGCGTGGTGTTGATGCTGTTTCTGGTGCCGGGGAATGCTTTCGGTTGGCTACTGCCTGCCGGAAGCCTTGGCGCGGCGGCGACATTGCTGATCATTATGATAACCGCCGGACGCGGCGGTTTTTCGCCGCAACGGATGTTGTTGGCGGGGATGGCGCTCAGCACCGCGTTTACCATGCTGCTAATGATGCTCCAGGCGAGCGGCGATCCGCGGATGGCGGAAGTGTTGACCTGGATCTCAGGATCTACCTATAACGCTACTGGCGGGCAGGTTACGCGAACCGCGATAGTGATGGTGATTTTGCTGGCAATTGTGCCGTTGTGTCGCCGCTGGTTAACGATTTTGCCACTGGGCGGCGATGCCGCGCGCGCGGTGGGTATGGCGCTCACGCCGTCGCGTATCGCGCTGCTGGCATTGGCGGCTTGTTTGACGGCAGCCGCGACGATGACCATTGGGCCGCTGAGTTTCGTTGGACTGATGGCGCCGCATATTGCGCGGATGCTCGGTTTTCGCCGGACGATACCGCATATGGTCATCTCGGCGCTGGCGGGGGGCGTTTTACTGGTCTTTGCCGACTGGTGCGGCAGGATGGCGCTATTTCCGTATCAGATCCCGGCGGGACTGCTTTCAAGCTTTATTGGTGCGCCGTACTTTATTTATCTGTTACGTAAACAGAGCCGGTAATAAAAAAGCCGGGTGGCGGCTGGCGCCTTACCCGGCCTACAATACTTCATCTCGCCTTTACAGCGTCGCAAGCACCCGACGCGCGGCGTCAATGGTATTATTAATGTCGTCCATGCTATGTGCGACCGACATAAAGCCCGCTTCAAACGCCGATGGCGCCAGATACACGCCTTCCTCCAGCATCAGGTGGAAGAAACGCTTAAAGCGTTCAACGTCGCACGCCATCACGTCCTGATAGCAGGTTACGCTCTCGGCGTCGGTGAAGAAAATCCCGAACATGCCGCCAACATGGTTGACGACCAGTGGGATACCTGCCTCCTGTGCTGCTTCGCACAATCCTTCCGCCAGACGGGTGGTGAGCTCATCCAGCGTTTCATGAATGCCGGGCTGGGCGACTTCATTCAGACAGGCGAAACCAGCCGCCATCGCAATCGGGTTGCCGGAAAGGGTGCCCGCCTGGTAAACCGGGCCCGTCGGCGCCAGCGCATCCATTACATCGCGACGACCGCCAAACGCGCCTACCGGCATCCCGCCGCCGATGATTTTACCCAGACAGGTTAGGTCCGGCACGACGCCGTAGTAATCCTGGGCGCCGGCCAACGCTACGCGAAAACCGGTCATCACTTCGTCGATAATCAGCAGCGCGCCGAACTCATCACACAAGGCGCGCAGGCCCGGCAGGAACGCTGGCAGCGGCGGGACGCAGTTCATATTGCCCGCCACGGGTTCGACGATGATACAGGCTATTTCCTGCGGATATTGTTCAAACGCCGCGCGCACTGATGCCAGATCGTTATAGACGCAGGTCAGCGTATGTTTAGCAAAATCTGCCGGGACGCCCGGCGAGTTCGGCTGACCGAGCGTCAGTGCGCCTGACCCGGCTTTTACCAGCAGGCAATCTGCGTGGCCGTGGTAGCAGCCTTCGAATTTGATAATCTTATCGCGGCCGGTAAAACCACGCGCCAGGCGAATGGCGCTCATGGTTGCTTCGGTGCCGGAGTTCACCATGCGCACCATGTCCATGGTCGGTACCAGGTTTGTGACCAGTTCCGCCATTTTTACTTCCATTTCGGTTGGCGCGCCGAAGCTAAGCCCCCGTTCGGCGGCTTCGATCACCGCATTGCGGATAGCCGGATGGTTATGCCCAAGTACCATTGGCCCCCAGGAACCGACATAGTCGATATACGCTTTGCCATCGACATCATAAAGATAGGCTCCGTCCGCTTTTTCGATAAACAGCGGGGTGCCGCCCACGCCAGTGAAGGCGCGAACAGGGGAGTTCACGCCGCCGGGGATCAGCTCGCGCGCTGCGCTATAGAGATTTTCAGACTTACTCATGGAAAGGTTCCTGGTTCGTAGAAAAAGTGAATACCCGCTATTCTAAGTTATTCAGAGAAGGTTATGAAAGTTTTACGCATTTGAAACAATACGATTTGCAGGGGATTTTCACGGCGTTGGCGAGTAGAATGCCGACTTTAGATTTGTATTACCAATGAATGATCTTCTGATGAAAACAGACACTTCCACCTTTTTAGCTCAGCAAATCGTGCGTTTACGGCGCAGAGATCAGATTCGCCGGTTAATGCAGCGGGATAAAACGCCGCTGGCCATCCTGTTCATGGCGGCCGTTGTCGGCTCACTTACCGGGCTGGTTGGCGTGGCCTTTGAAAAGGCTGTTTCCTGGGTACAAAACATGCGTATTGGCGCGCTGGTTCAGGTCGCGGAGCATGCTTTTTTGCTTTGGCCGCTGGCCTTTATACTGTCGGCATTACTGGCGATGGTCGGCTACTTTTTGGTGCGAAAATTTGCGCCGGAAGCCGGCGGATCGGGTATCCCGGAAATTGAAGGCGCGCTGGAGGAGTTACGTCCGGTGCGCTGGTGGCGCGTGTTGCCGGTGAAGTTTATCGGTGGGATGGGAACGTTGGGCGCAGGAATGGTATTAGGGCGCGAAGGGCCAACGGTGCAAATCGGGGGAAACCTGGGGCGCATGGTGCTGGATGTCTTTCGTATGCGCAGTGCCGAAGCGCGGCATACGTTGCTGGCGACTGGCGCGGCGGCGGGGCTTTCTGCGGCGTTTAACGCGCCGCTGGCGGGTATCCTGTTTATTATTGAAGAGATGCGCCCGCAGTTTCGCTACAACCTGATTTCGATTAAAGCAGTGTTTACCGGCGTGATCATGTCGAGCATTGTGTTCCGCATATTTAACGGCGAAGCGCCGATTATTGAAGTCGGCAAATTGTCTGATGCCCCGGTTAACACGCTGTGGTTATACCTTATCCTCGGCATTATTTTTGGCTGCGTCGGGCCGGTATTTAATTCGCTGGTGCTGCGTACCCAGGATATGTTTCAGCGCTTTCATGGCGGCGAAATTAAAAAATGGGTGCTAATGGGCGGCGCGATCGGCGGCCTGTGCGGTATTCTGGGGTTGATTGAGCCGGAAGCGGCAGGCGGTGGATTTAACCTTATTCCTATCGCCGCGGCAGGTAATTTTAGCGTCGGGCTACTGTTGTTCATCTTTATTACCCGGGTTGTCACGACGCTGCTTTGCTTTTCTTCCGGCGCGCCGGGGGGGATTTTCGCCCCGATGCTGGCGCTGGGGACGCTGCTTGGTACGGCCTTTGGTATGGCGGCGGCAGTGCTTTTCCCGCAGTATCACCTGGAGGCCGGTACTTTTGCGATTGCCGGGATGGGGGCGCTGATGGCGGCGTCGGTGCGCGCCCCGCTGACGGGAATTGTGCTGGTGCTGGAAATGACCGATAACTACCAGCTCATTTTGCCAATGATTATCACTTGTCTTGGCGCGACACTATTAGCCCAGTTTTTGGGTGGGAAACCGTTATACTCAACCATCCTGGCGCGCACTCTGGCGAAGCAGGATGCGGAACAGGCGGCGAAAAGCCAGAATGCGCCTGCGGGCGAGAATACTTGAACGAATTACCAGGGTATTAGATAATGACCGCCAATATTGGGTGGAAATTTATCCAATTACCGATGTCGTTTGGAGCAAAATATGAGTGATGACGTAGCGCTGCCGCTGCAGTTTACCGACGCAGCAGCGAATAAAGTAAAAAGTCTTATCGCTGACGAAGATAACCCGAATCTGAAACTGCGCGTGTATATTACCGGCGGTGGTTGCAGCGGTTTCCAGTACGGTTTCACCTTTGACGATCAGGTTAACGAAGGGGATATGACCATCGAAAAACAGGGCGTTGGTCTGGTGGTTGACCCGATGAGTTTGCAGTATCTGGTCGGTGGTTCGGTAGATTATACCGAAGGTCTGGAAGGCTCCCGCTTCATTGTGACCAACCCGAATGCGAAAAGCACCTGCGGGTGTGGCTCTTCCTTCAGCATCTGATGTATTGCCGGATGACGGCTTAACGCCTTATCCGGCCAACAAGTGACAACTGTACTGTAGGCCCGGTAAGCGTTAGCGCCACCGGGCAATGGGTTCGTTTTATCCGGTCTGCAAATGACGTTTCAATTCTCATCTAAGGCAAAGGTCGGCAGTTTCAGGTGCCAACGTATCGCCGCCAGCCGAATGAACAGCGTGACGACCATGCCCATCATGCTGGCGCTTTCCAGCGGCACGGAAAACGTATAAAACGCGGTGGCGTGAACAATTCCGCCGATAATACAGGCCGTGGCATAGATTTCGGTGCGTAGGATCATGGGAATCTCGCGTGCCAGAACATCGCGAATAATCCCGCCGCCGACGCCGGTAATCACCCCCATACAGACTGCCACTAATGGCCCCGTTTCGGCGAGGAAGGCTTTATTTACCCCAATGCCGACAAACACCGCCAGCCCTACGGCATCCAATACCGGCAGCATCCATTTCGGCAGGCGTCTTGGCTGGCGAACCAGCAGGATGGTCAACATACTGGTAACCATGGCGACAACCAGATCGGTAGGATCTTTAACCCAGAATACCGGGCCGTTATCCAGCGCCATATCGCGGATTGTCCCGCCGCCGACGGCAGTAACGACGCCGAGCACCAGGACGCCAAACGGGTCCATACGTAATTTCCCGGCCAGCAACACGCCAGAGATAGCAAATACAGCCGTGCCTACAATATCCAGCCAATAGACGAGCATTGTTGAATCCCCACTGAGAGCCTGGTGAGACAGGCTCTAATTCACCTGTGAAAGCGCATTACAGAGTTGTTTTGCGGCGAGGATAATACGCGGGCTTGCGCGTTCAAACCAGTCGCTGTTAAGCGGAATAACCGGAATTTTTAGCAGGTTTCCCCAGTATTGTTCAATTTTGAGAATTTCGCCCGCTTTTCCGGCCACGATAATGGCCTGGGGATGCCTTGCCAGCACCTGCTCACGGCTGACTTGCGGCCACGGCACGCGGCTGTCAGCGAAGACGTTTTCTCCGCCGCAGGTCGTCAAAACCTGATGTTGGATAGACCCTTTACCGCTGGTAAACAAAGGATTCATGCCAAACTGAAGAAAGACGCGTTTTTTAGCTTTACTGGCATACTCGGTTTTGAGCGCGGCGTACTCCTTTAGCAACGTCTGCGCTGCCTGCTGAGCCTTTTCCGGCTGCGGGCTCCAGTCGGCCAGTTGACGGAGCGTGTCGGCGATCTGTTCGATGGTTATCGCGTCCACCCACATTACCTTAATACCTAACGAAGTCAGTTGGTTTACCTGACGTTCCGCATTACCGCCGCGCCAGGCGACGACCAGATCCGGCTTCAGCGCCACAATGCGCTCCAGATTCATTCCCTGCCAGGTAGAGACCTGTTCTATTTTTTGCGCTTCGGGCGGGTAGTCGGAATAGCTGCTGACGCCAACGGGCGTAATCCCGGCGGCAAAAGCGAGCTCCGTATTGGCGGGAGAGAGGGTAATTACGCGCGGCGCGGCGTAAAGCCACACCGGGAGCGTAAGCAGCAGGGCGACCAGCGCCCTGAACATTTGCTTAGCCATGCGCCAGTTTCTGTACCAGAGTTTCGACCATCAGAGTCGACTGTTTCGCCGCCACCGCGAGGAATTCGTCAAAGCTGAGGTGCGATTGCTGATCGGCCACGTCAGAGATAGCGCGTACCACCACGAACGGCACGTTGAAGTTATAGCAGACGTGTGCGATAGCGGTGGCTTCCATCTCTACAGCGACCGCTTCGGGGAAGTTATGCCGGATTTTCGCCAGCCCGACGGAACCGTTAATAAACGCGTCACCGCTAACAATAAGACCGCGTACCGCGTTCAGATTCAGCTCCCTGATGCAGGATTCCGCGGCGGCGATCAGTTTGTCATCGGCCTTAAATCCGGCCGGACAGCCCGGTAATTGCCCGTATTCATAGCCGAAAGCGGTCACATCAGCGTCGTGGTAACGCGCTTCGTCAGAGACGACGATATCGCCGACCTTCAGCGTGGACGCCAGACCGCCTGCGGAACCGGTATTGATGATCACATCCGGCTTGCAGTGCTCCAGAAGCAACGTTGCGCCCAGCGCCGCCGCGACCTTACCGATACCGGATTTCAGTAACGCCACTTCGGTGCCGTTCAACTGGCCGGTGTAAATTTCGCAGCCGCCCAGCGTCAGCGTCTGACGGTTATCAATTTTGTCACGCAGCAGCGTAACTTCTTCTTCCATTGCGCCAATGATGCCGATTTTCATAGATTTACTCGCGATAAGTCAGTTTTGGGGGCATAGTTTATCATGCGCTTATGGGGAAGCGCATTTCTCAGGCGGGGAGAGGATATGGCATCGATCGATTTCCGAAATAAAATTAACTGGCATCGTCGTTATCGTTCACCGCAGGGCGTAAAGACGGAACATGAGATCCTGCGGATTTTTGAAAGCGATCGCGGGCGGATTATCAACTCTCCGGCTATACGCCGTTTGCAGCAAAAAACGCAGGTTTTCCCGCTGGAGCGCAATGCCGCAGTGCGTACTCGCCTGACGCATTCGATGGAGGTGCAGCAGGTGGGGCGTTATATCGCGAAAGAGATTTTAAGCCGCCTGAAAGAGCAAAACCGGCTGGAGGAGTACGGTCTGGACGCGCTGACCGGTCCCTTTGAAAGTATTGTGGAAATGGCCTGCCTGATGCACGACATCGGTAATCCGCCGTTCGGTCATTTTGGCGAGGCGGCGATCAATGACTGGTTTCGTCAGCGACTGCATCCGGAAGATGCGGAAAGTCAGCCGCTCACGCATGATCGCTGTGTGGTTTCCTCGCTACGGTTACAGGAAGGCGAAGAAAATCTGAACGATATTCGCCGCAAAGTACGTCAGGATATCTGCCATTTTGAAGGCAATGCACAGGGAATTCGTCTGGTGCATACGCTCATGCGGATGAATCTTACCTGGGCGCAGGTTGGCGGAATTTTAAAATATACCCGTCCGGCATGGTGGCGAGGGTCGGTGCCGGACTCCCATCGCTATTTAATGAAGAAACCGGGCTATTATCTTTCTGAAGAGAAGTATATTGCGAGGTTACGTAAAGAACTTCAGTTAGCGCCTTACAGTCGCTTTCCATTAACGTGGATTATGGAAGCCGCAGATGATATCTCTTATTGTGTCGCCGATCTTGAAGACGCGGTAGAGAAAAGAATCTTTAGCGTTGAGCAGCTTTATCACCATTTATATCACGCGTGGGGCCACCATGAGAAGGATTCGCTGTTTGAGCTGGTGGTAGGAAATGCGTGGGAAAAATCACGCGCCAATACATTAAGCCGCAGTACCGAAGATCAGTTTTTTATGTATTTACGGGTAAATACATTAAATAAACTGGTGCCATATGCCGCTCAGCGTTTTATTGATAATTTACCGCAGATTTTTGCCGGTACCTTCAATCAGGCGTTGCTGGAAGATGCCAGCGGTTTTAGTCGTCTACTTGAATTATATAAGAACGTGGCGGTTGAACATGTGTTTAGCCATCCGGACGTAGAACAGCTTGAGTTACAGGGATACCGGGTAATCAGTGGGTTATTAGATATCTATCAGCCACTATTAAGTCTGTCGCTTAACGACTTTCGCGAGCTGGTGGAACAAGATCGGTTGAAACGCTTGCCCATAGAATCGCGTTTATTTCAGAAACTCTCTACGCGCCATCGTTTGGCCTACGTGGAAGTCGTCAGTAAATTACCCACGGATTCGGCGGAGTATCCGGTGCTGGAATATTATTATCGTTGTCGGTTGATTCAGGATTATATCAGCGGTATGACTGACCTTTACGCATGGGATGAATATCGGCGATTGATGGCGGTCGAACAGTAAATGGACTTTTGTAAAGATGGACAATAAATTTTTACTTTTTCCAGAAACTTTATTCCGGAACTTCGCGTTATAAAATGAATCTGACGTACACAGCAATTTTGCGTTACCTGTTAATCGAGATTGAAACACATGAAAAAAACCACATTAGCAATGAGTGCACTGGCTCTGAGTTTAGGTTTGGCATTGTCGCCTCTGTCTGCCACGGCGGCTGAAACGTCGTCTTCAGCAATGACCGCCCAGCAGATGCCAAGCCTGGCGCCGATGCTCGAAAAAGTGATGCCATCGGTGGTCAGTATTAATGTAGAAGGCAGCACCACGGTGAATACGCCGCGTATGCCGCGTAATTTCCAGCAGTTCTTTGGCGATGACTCCCCGTTCTGCCAGGACGGTTCTCCGTTCCAGAATTCCCCGTTCTGCCAGGGCGGCGGTAACGGCGGCAATGGCGGCCAACAACAGAAATTCATGGCGCTGGGTTCCGGCGTAATTATTGACGCCGCGAAGGGTTACGTCGTCACCAACAACCACGTTGTTGATAACGCCAACGTGATTAAAGTACAGCTTAGCGATGGGCGTAAATTCGATGCCAAAGTGGTGGGCAAAGATCCGCGTTCTGATATTGCGCTGATTCAAATTCAGAATCCGAAAAACCTGACGGCGATTAAGCTGGCGGACTCCGACGCGCTGCGCGTGGGGGATTATACCGTGGCTATTGGTAACCCGTTTGGTCTGGGCGAAACGGTGACGTCAGGTATCGTTTCGGCGCTGGGGCGTAGCGGCCTGAACGTTGAAAACTATGAAAACTTTATTCAGACCGACGCCGCGATTAACCGCGGTAACTCCGGCGGCGCGCTGGTGAACCTGAACGGCGAGCTGATCGGTATTAACACCGCGATTCTGGCGCCAGACGGCGGCAACATTGGTATCGGCTTCGCTATCCCCAGCAACATGGTGAAAAACCTGACGTCGCAGATGGTGGAATATGGCCAGGTTAAACGCGGCGAACTGGGAATCATGGGGACTGAGCTGAATTCCGAACTGGCGAAAGCGATGAAAGTCGACGCCCAGCGTGGCGCGTTCGTCAGCCAGGTGATGCCGAATTCGTCCGCGGCGAAAGCAGGTATTAAAGCCGGGGATGTCATTACCTCCCTGAACGGTAAACCGATCAGCAGCTTTGCGGCGCTGCGCGCGCAGGTCGGCACTATGCCGGTCGGCAGCAAAATCAGCCTCGGTCTGCTGCGTGAAGGTAAAGCTATTACGGTCAATCTGGAACTGCAGCAGAGCAGCCAGAGTCAGGTTGATTCCAGCACCATCTTCAGCGGGATTGAAGGCGCTGAAATGAGCAATAAAGGCCAGGATAAAGGCGTTGTGGTCAGCAGCGTGAAAGCGAACTCACCAGCCGCGCAAATTGGCCTCAAAAAAGGCGATGTGATTATCGGCGCTAACCAGCAGCCAGTGAAAAATATCGCCGAGCTGCGTAAGATTCTCGACAGCAAGCCGTCGGTTCTGGCGCTGAATATTCAGCGTGGCGATAGCTCTATTTATCTGTTGATGCAGTAATCACCTTATCCCCCTTCCACCACGGAAGGGGGCAACTTTTTTCTGTGAAGCCCCCCACAACTCCATACTTCTTTGCTCTGCTTTGTGCATTTGCACAATGTCGAGGTCTGCCATCTTCCTTATGCTTATGCTCTGCTCACTGGAGGGTTTTATGGCTGGCTGGCGTCTTGATACCAAAATGGCGCAGGATATCGTGGCGCGCACTATGCGCATCATTGATACCAATATCAACGTAATGGATGCCCGTGGGCGCATTATCGGCAGCGGCGATCGGGAGCGTATTGGTGAATTGCACGAAGGCGCGCTATTAGTGCTGTCACAAGGCCGGGTTGTGGATATCGACGATGCCGTGGCGCGACACCTGCACGGGGTACGTCAGGGGATAAATCTACCCTTATGCCTTGAGGGCGAAATTGTCGGCGTGATCGGCCTCACTGGCGAACCAGAACATCTGCGTAAATATGGTGAACTGGTGTGTATGACCGCCGAAATGATGCTGGAGCAGTCGCGGTTAATGCACCTTCTGGCGCAGGATAGCCGTCTGCGCGAAGAGTTGGTGATGAACCTGATTCAGGCCGAAGAAAATACGCCAGCGCTGGTGGAATGGGCGCAACGTTTGGGGATCGATTTGAACCAGCCGCGTGTAGCGGCGGTAGTCGAAGTCGACAGCGGCCAGCTTGGTGTCGACAGCGCAATGGCGGAGCTTCAGCAGTTACAGAATGCGCTCACCACGCCGGAACGTAACAACCTGATAGCCATTGTTTCTCTCTCCGAGATGGTGGTACTAAAGCCTGCATTAAACCCGTTTGGTCGCTGGGATGCCGAAGATCATCGTAAGCGTGTAGAGCAGCTTATCTCGCGAATGAAAGAAAACGGTCAGCTACGTTTTCGCGTGGCGCTGGGCAATTACTTTACCGGGCCGGGCAGTATTGCACGTTCATATCGCACGGCGCGTACCACGATGATGGTTGGCAAACAGCGGATGCCAGAGAGTCGCAGCTATTTTTATCAGGATTTGATGCTGCCGGTCCTGTTAGATGGCCTGCGTGGCGGCTGGCAGGCCAATGAGCTGGCGCGCCCGCTGGTAAAACTCAAAGCGATGGATAACAACGGGTTATTACGTCGGACGCTGACGGCGTGGTTTCGCCATAATGTCCAGCCGCTGGCAACTTCTAAGGCGCTGTTTATTCACCGTAATACACTGGAATATCGGCTGAATCGCATTTCGGAACTGACCGGGCTGGATTTGGGCAATTTTGACGATCGGCTGTTGCTGTATGTGGCGCTACAACTGGATGAACAGCGTTAAGCCCGGCGGCGCTTCGCTTACCAGGCCTACGGAGATATAGCTGTAGGCCGGATAAGGCGTAACACGTCGCCATCCGGCAACACACAGCTTACTTACGGGTAAGCTTGTCCAGATCGGCTTCGATTTCACTGATCTTATTCGCGACGACGCTTTCCAGATGGCGCAAGTCGTCGAGGATCTTACGTTTGAGATCGAGTTCTGAGCGGTCGCGCTGGCAGATTTGGTCCAGTTCGTCAATCACATAGCGTAGGTTAGGGCTAATCTCCTGTACTTCTTTATAACCCTGACCGATGCCATCGGCCACCACCGTTTTTCGCTGGCGTGGGTACTTAAACTTCACGCTTTTAGCAAAGAATTCACCTCTATCCTTTTGAAAATAGATTTTCAGGATATCGTTGTTGGCTTCTTGCCGCAGGCTGTAACGATCGATGTCCTCAGGATTGGTAATGCCCAGACTTTTTAGATTGTCATACATAGCGGTATCCTTCATCACACTATAACTTTTGAATAATTAACGAAAAGTTGGTTTTTCGCCACCAATGGATACAAAAAAAGCGCGGTTGATCGCAGAAGACTTCTCGGCAACGTAATGAGTAAAAGGGCGGCGGTTATTGATAGCCTAAGTAATTCAACGCGATATTCAGTTTATAGAGAAAGCGTTTGAGGTCGGTGTGGGAAATTGACCGGAGGCAGCAGTCGATAACCCTGAAAGGCAGAGTCTATGTCTGGAACGTATAATACCACTATTCGCCGGGTGGTGATTTCCGCCTGGATAGGAAACTCCATTGAATATTATGATTTTCTATTATACGGCCTGGCAAGCGCGCTGGTATTTGGCCCGCTTTTTTTCCCTGGCGCCAGCCCATTTACTGTAACGTTATCTTCTTTTGCCAGTTTCGGCGTGGGATTTATTTCCCGGCCGTTGGGCGCGCTATTTTTTGGCAACAGGGGAGATACGCTTGGGCGTAAAAACACGTTATTAATCACGTTAGGGGGGATGGGCGCGGTAACGTTTCTCATCGGTTGCCTGCCTTCTTACGCCAGTATTGGCGCGCTGGCGCCTGCTTTACTGGTTATTCTGCGTTTTCTGCAGGGATTTCTGGTTGGAGGCGAATGGGGCGGCGCCATGTTAATGGTCGTGGAATATGCTGTTGGAAAGCACCGGGGGCGGTTAAGCGCGCTATCGCAAACAGGGGGACTCACAGGACAATTATTGGCGACTGGCGTATTTATATTCGTGACCCAATTACCGGAGGAGGAGCTGTTATCGTGGGGATGGCGTATTCCTTTTCTGCTCAGTGCGCTTTTGGTGTTGCCGGGATTATATATGCGTCATCGTCTGGATGAGACACCTGTCTTCCGTGCGTTTAAAAAGCAGCAAGCTATTAATCATATGCAGCAAAGAGAAGAAAGGCCGGTGGTCAAAGTAGTACGAGAACAATGGCGCAGCATTTTGCTGATTATGATTCTACGTTTTGCTGAAAGCGTTCCCTTTTTTCTTGCCACCGTCTTCGCGGTTTCCTGGGCGACGACGCAGCTTGGGATTGCCAGCCTGACTATTCTGTACATTGTAATGTTCACCTGTCTGCTGGCGTATCCCATGCACATGCTATTTGGCATCGTGTCGGATCGGCGTAGCTGCCGTCAGGTGTACATTTTTGGCGCGCTTTTTGTAGCGGCAATGGCTTTTCCCTTTTTCTGGCTGCTGGAAAGCCGTTCGCTAATACTGATGATAGTGGGCTACGTTCTGCTTATTAACATTGGTCATAATTCACTGAATGCCGTGCAACCTTCTTTTTTCGCCGGACTGTTTCATCCGCCTGTACGCTATAGCGGTTCATCAATTGGCGCTCAGTTGGGGGCGGTTGTGGCAGGGGGATTCACACCGTTTATCGCTAAAGCGTTAAGTGCAGTCTATGATAACAGTTGGACTTTGGTTGCCGGTTATGTCGTTTTGACTGCGTTGGCTTCGGCGTTTGCGGCAAAGATTGCGCCGGAAACCGTTTTGCCGCATTCGCCATAATGCAAAGGGGGCTGTCGCCCCCGCTTTTCACTCGCTTAATCAATAGTGCGCAATAATTCGTTAATGCCCACTTTACCACGCGTTTTGGCGTCGACTTTTTTCACGATCACCGCGCAGTACAGACTGTATTTACCGTCTTTTGATGGCAGGTTGCCGGAAACGACCACGGAACCCGCCGGTACGCGACCATAGTGAACTTCACCGGTTTCGCGATCGTAGATTTTGGTGCTCTGGCCGAGGTATACGCCCATAGAAATGACGGAACCTTCTTCGACAATTACGCCTTCCACGACTTCAGAACGCGCGCCAATAAAGCAGTTGTCTTCAATGATTGTCGGGTTAGCCTGCAACGGCTCCAGTACGCCGCCGATACCCACGCCGCCGGAGAGGTGAACGTTTTTACCGATCTGCGCGCAGGAACCCACGGTCGCCCAGGTGTCAACCATAGTGCCTTCGTCAACGTAGGCGCCGATGTTAACGTAAGACGGCATCAGCACGGTGTTGCGGGCGATAAATGCGCCCTGACGAACGGCCGCTGGCGGAACGACGCGGAAACCTTCTTTCTGAAAACGCGCTTCGTCGTAATCAGCGAATTTCATCGGGACTTTATCGAAGTAGCGGCTTTCCGCACCGTCGATAACCTGGTTATCGTTAATACGAAAAGAGAGCAGAACCGCTTTCTTCAGCCACTGGTGAGTGACCCACTGACCGTCGATTTTTTCTGCGACACGCAACGCGCCGGAATCGAGTAGAGAAATGACCTGGTTTACCGCCTCCCGGGTCACGGTATCTACATTAGCCGGCGTAATATCGGCGCGGCGCTCAAAAGCGGTCTCAATAATGTTCTGTAACTGCTGCATTGTTAAACTCTTTCATATAAATAAACACACTACCCTTTATCGTTTGGATTGAGGGCCGCTGTCAACCGTTGTTGCACCTCAAGTTGCAGCACATTATTAAGTGCGCGCCGATCCGCTGTGGCGATTATGAATAAATCTTCTACTCGTTCACCAATGGTTGTAATTCGGGCGCCATGAAGCGAAATTCCCAGATCGGCAAAAATTTGTCCGACCCTGGCCAACAGGCCGGGTTGATCGAGCGCGATCAATTCCATGAATGATTTTCTGTCGGTATGGGTGGGCAGAAAATTGACTTCCGTTTCGACCGTAAAGTGCCGTAACTTTGCCGGTTGCCGACGCGGCTGCGGCGGCTGCCAGCTACGCTGCGTAATGGTCTGTTCAAGACCGGTGCGAATAACTTCATGGCGATCCGCCGCTAGCGGGCTGCCGTCTGGTTCCAGAACGATAAACGTATCCATTGCCATGCCGTCGCGAGTGGTAAAGATCTGCGCGTCATGGACGCTTAAATTACGCCTGTCCAGTTCGGCGCAGACGGCGGCAAACAGATAGGGTCTGTCCGGACTCCAGATAAAAATTTCGGTTCCGCCGCGCGTGGCCTGCGGACTGAGTAACACTAACGGTTGGTGCAGATCGTGCTGCAATAAATGGCGTGCGTGCCAGGCGAGCTGATTTGGACTATGACGAACAAAATAGTTAGCGCGACAGCGGGTCCAGATTTTGTGCAGCGCGGCTTCATCAATATTGTCCATTCGCAGCAGCGCCAGCGCCTGAAGCTGATGGTGACGCACGCGCTCACGCATATCCGGCGTATTTTGCATTCCGCGCCTGAGCTGTTTTTCAGTGGCGAAGTACAGCTCGCGCAGCAGGCTCTGTTTCCAGCTATTCCACAAGGTTTCGTTGGTCGCGCATATGTCCGCGACGGTCAGGCAGACCAGAAAGCGCAACCGTGTTTCGGTTTGTACCTCTTCGGCAAACTGCTTGATGACTTCCGGGTCCTGGATGTCGCGGCGTTGGGCGGTGACCGACATCAGCAGGTGCTGGCGCACCAGCCAGGCGACCAGTTGCGTTTCGCGCGAGTTCAGGCCATGTAGTTCGGCGAAGGTGAGTACATCCTGCGCGCCCAGTACCGAATGGTCGCCGCCGCGTCCTTTCGCAATATCGTGGAATAGCGCTGCGATCAGAATGAGTTCCGGATGGGGAAGCCGCGGCCAGAGATCGACGCATAGCGGGTGGCGCTGGCGCGTCTCTTCCTTCGCAAAACTCTCCAGCTTGAGCATTACGCGGATGGTGTGTTCATCCACCGTGTATGCGTGGAACAGGTCAAACTGCATTTGTCCGACGATGTGCGACCACTGCGGCATATAAGCCCACAGTACGCTGTGGCGATGCATAGGTAGCAGGCCGCGGCTGACCGCGCCGGGATGGCGCAGCATACTGAGAAACAGCGTGCGCGCCTCCGGGATGTAACAGAGAGGTTGGCTCAGATGGCGGCGGGCGTGGCGCAAATGGCGTAATGTCGTAGAGTAGATGCCGGTGATCGCGCTATTGCGCACCATCATATAAAACATCCGCAGGATCGCTTCCGGTTCGCGGATAAACAGTGTGTCGTCACGCAGATCAATGAGCGTGCCGCGCAGTTGAAACTCATCGTCGATAGGACGTGGTTTTTCATCCGCAGGCAGCGCCAGAATCGCCTCGTCAAATAGCTGAAGCAGCATCTGATTGAGTTCGCTCACCCGGCGCGTGACCCGGAAGTAGTCTTTCATCATCCGCTCAACCGGATCGTTGCCTTCGCCGCTGTAGTTAAGGCGTTGAGCGACGCTCAACTGGCGGTCGAATAGCAGGCGGTTATCGTAGCGGCTGACCACCAGATGTAGCGCAAAACGAATGCGCCACAGGATATGCAGGCACTCGTTGAGTTCCGCGCGCTCAGCCGGGGTTAAAAAGCCGAAGCCCACCATCTCATCGAGCGAGGTAGCGCCGAAGTGACGTCGGGCGACCCACTGCAACGTGTGGATATCGCGCAGACCGCCGGGGCTGCTTTTAATATCCGGCTCCAGATTATAGCTGGTGCCGTGATAGCGCTGGTGGCGTTGGTTCTGCTCTTCTACTTTGGCGGCGTAAAATTTGTCGGATGGCCAAAAGCCTTCGCTGAAAATATGTTTTTGCAGCGCCAGAAACAGAGCGACATCACCGATCAGCAGGCGCGTTTCGATGAGGTTTGTCGCAACGGTTAAATCAGACAGACCTTCCAGCAGGCATTCTTCCAGCGTACGTACGCTATGACCGACATCCAGCTTGACGTCCCATAATAAGGTCAGCAGTTCGCCAACTTTTTGCGCCTGTTCATCGGGCAGCTTTTTGCGGCTTAAAATGAGCAGATCAATATCGGAAAGCGGATGCAGTTCGCCGCGTCCATAGCCGCCGACGGCGACCAGCGCCAGATCGGCAATCTGACCGAAACCAGCCTCAATCCACAGGCGTTGTAACAACTGGTCGATAAATTCGGTACGGGCTTCAATAAGCTGTTCTGCACAAATGCCGCTGTCAAATGCCTCGCCCAGCCAGTGTTGAAAGATGTCGATACGGGCTTTGATACCGGCGACGGTCAGTTCAGCGCGCGGCCAGACGCCAGGGTTTTGCGGCTGGTCGGGAAGGGTGGGGAGTGCGGTATTCGCGTACTGTTCAGGAAGAGTATTCATATGCGCCACCCATTAAAAAGCCGGATGATAGCGAACGCCTTATCCGGCCTACGGTGTGCATTTGATGTAGGCCTGATAAGCGCAGCGCCATCAGGCAAAAAAGTTATGCGTCGTGCGTAATGACCGCCGGGATGGTGTCATCTTTACGCAGCGTCAGAATTTCACAGCCGTTTTCCGTTACCACAATAGTATGCTCGTACTGAGCAGACAAGCTGCGGTCTTTGGTTTTCACCGTCCAGCCGTCTTTCATGGTGCGGATACGGTAGTCCCCTGCGTTCAGCATCGGTTCAATGGTAAAGGTCATGCCAGGCTGCAACACGACGCCGCCATCGTCCGCATCATAATGCAGCACCTGCGGTTCTTCATGGAAGCCGCGACCAATACCGTGTCCGCAGTATTCACGTACCACGGAGAAACCTTCGCCTTCGGCATATTTCTGGATGGCGGCGCCAATGGTGCGCAGGCGGATACCCGGTTTCACCATTTTGATGCCCAGATACAGGCTCTCTTGTGTGACGCGGCACAGACGCTCGCCCAGAATGGTCGGTTTGCCGACGATAAACATTTTAGAGGTGTCGCCGTGGTATTCATCTTTGATAACCGTCACATCAATGTTGACGATATCACCATCTTTCAGATGCTTAGCGTCATCCGGAATGCCGTGGCACACCACTTCATTAATAGAGATACAGACGGATTTCGGATAGCCGTGGTAGCCGAGGCAGGCGGAGATCGCGTGTTGTTCGTTAACGATGTAATCGTTACAGATACGGTCCAGTTCGCCGGTGGTGACGCCCGGTTTGATATACGGTTCGATCATTTCCAGCACTTCGGCTGCCAGACGGCCCGCGACGCGCATCTTTTCGATTTCTTCAGGGGTCTTGATTGAGATAGCCATGAATTCTGTCCATCAGGGTCGATGATTTCGACAATAATTGTGTATGTGCTGTCAATGTTAACAGTCTGAAGCATCCACTACCAGATTGAGAATCAGTTACAGCATGGAGTGCCAACAATTATTGGTGTCGAAGGCGTATTTGTGGTATAAAGCGCGCCGGACTTCCGTTTCATTCCCTGATACACAAGATGGGCGGGAGCGACAAATCTCACTTTGTGTAACAACACACACGTATCGGCACATATTCCGGGGTGCCCTTTGGGGTCGGTAATATGGGATACGTGGAGGCATAACCCCAACTTAATCTATAGAGGTTTTAAATCATGGCAACTGTTTCCATGCGCGACATGCTCAAGGCTGGTGTTCACTTTGGTCACCAGACCCGTTACTGGAACCCGAAAATGAAACCGTTCATCTTCGGCGCGCGTAACAAAGTTCACATCATCAACCTTGAGAAAACCGTACCGATGTTCAACGAAGCTCTGGCTGAACTGAACAAGATCTCTGCTCGTAAAGGTAAAATCCTTTTCGTTGGTACCAAACGCGCTGCAAGCGAAGCGGTGAAAGAAGCTGCTAACAGCTGCGACCAGTTCTTCGTGAACCATCGCTGGCTGGGCGGTATGCTGACTAACTGGAAAACCGTTCGTCAGTCCATCAAACGTCTGAAAGACCTGGAAACTCAGTCTCAGGACGGTACTTTCGAAAAGCTGACCAAGAAAGAAGCGCTGATGCGTACTCGTGAGCTTGAGAAACTGGAAAACAGCCTGGGTGGTATCAAAGATATGGGCGGTCTGCCGGACGCTCTGTTCGTTATCGATGCTGACCATGAGCACATTGCTATCAAAGAAGCAAACAACCTGGGTATTCCGGTATTTGCTATCGTTGATACCAACTCTGATCCGGACGGCGTTGACTTCGTTATCCCGGGTAACGATGACGCAATCCGTGCTGTTAGCCTGTACCTGGGCGCTGTCGCTGCAACCGTTCGTGAAGGCCGTTCTCAGGATCTGGCTTCCCAGGCGGAAGAAAGCTTCGTAGAAGCTGAATAATAAGGCTTGATAACTCCCTAAAATAGTTCGAGTTGCAGGAAGGCGGCAAGCTCGAGAATTCCCGGGAGCTTACATCAGTAAGTGACCGGGATGAGCGAGTGAAGGCAACGCACCTGCGGCTCGAAATATGAAGGGGAGCGCCCCCTTATAAACCAGGTAGTATCACGTTTGGTTAGGGGCCCTTTAGGCCCCTTTTTCACTTTTATATCTGTGCGGTTTGATGCCGGGCAGATCAAATCTTTCGAGGATTTTAGAATGGCTGAAATTACCGCATCCCTGGTAAAAGAGCTGCGTGAGCGTACCGGCGCAGGCATGATGGATTGCAAAAAAGCACTGACTGAAGCGAATGGCGACATTGAGCTGGCAATCGAAAACATGCGTAAGTCCGGCGCTATCAAAGCGGCGAAAAAAGCAGGCAACGTGGCTGCTGACGGCGTAATCAAAACCAAAATCGACGGCAACATCGCTTTCATTCTGGAGGTTAACTGCCAGACTGACTTCGTGGCTAAAGATGCTGGCTTCCAGGCATTCGCTGACAAAGTGCTGGACGCCGCTGTTGCTGGCAAAATCACTGACGTAGAAGTCCTGAAAGCGCAGTTCGAAGAAGAGCGTGTCGCGTTGGTTGCGAAAATCGGCGAGAACATCAACATTCGTCGCGTAGCTTCCCTGGAAGGCGACGTTCTGGGTTCTTATCAGCACGGTGCGCGTATCGGCGTTCTGGTTGCCGCTAAAGGCGCTGACGAAGAGCTGGTTAAACAGTTGGCGATGCACGTTGCTGCAAGCAAGCCGGAATTCGTTAAGCCGGAAGACGTGTCTGCTGACGTGGTAGAGAAAGAGTACCAGGTACAACTGGACATCGCGATGCAGTCTGGCAAGCCGAAAGAAATCGCAGAGAAAATGGTTGAAGGCCGCATGAAGAAATTCACCGGCGAAGTTTCTCTGACTGGTCAGCCTTTCGTCATGGAACCGAGCAAATCTGTTGGCCAACTGCTGAAAGAGCACAACGCTGACGTGACTGGCTTCATCCGCTTTGAAGTGGGCGAAGGCATTGAGAAAGTCGAGACTGACTTTGCAGCGGAAGTTGCTGCGATGTCTAAGCAGTCCTGATTTTCCTGAGGAGCCGCCTGAGGGCGGCTTCTTTTTGCGCCTCTCTTGTAAAATCAGCCGACGCCTGGCGTTTGCGCTGAAATGCGACGTACAATGTCGCCGGAATTAACTCATATCAATCGTTGACAGTCTCAGGAAAGAAACATGGCTACCAATGCAAAACCCGTCTATAAACGCATTCTGCTTAAATTAAGCGGCGAAGCTCTGCAGGGTACGGAAGGCTTCGGTATTGATGCAAGCATACTGGATCGTATGGCTCAGGAGATCAAAGAACTGGTTGAACTGGGTATTCAGGTTGGTGTGGTGATTGGCGGTGGTAACCTGTTCCGTGGCGCGGGTCTGGCAAAAGCGGGGATGAACCGCGTTGTGGGCGATCACATGGGCATGTTGGCCACCGTAATGAACGGCCTGGCAATGCGTGATGCGCTTCACCGCGCCTATGTGAACGCCCGCCTGATGTCGGCAATTCCTTTAAACGGCGTGTGCGACAACTACAGTTGGGCCGAGGCGATCAGCCTGCTGCGTAATAACCGAGTTGTGATTCTGTCTGCAGGTACGGGTAACCCGTTTTTTACTACCGACTCAGCAGCCTGTCTGCGCGGGATCGAAATTGAAGCGGATGTCGTACTGAAAGCGACCAAAGTGGATGGCGTATTCACTGCCGATCCGGCAAAAGATCCTTCCGCGACCATGTACGATCAGCTTACCTACAGCGAAGTGCTGGATAAAGAGCTGAAAGTGATGGATCTGGCGGCGTTCACGCTGGCTCGTGACCACAAACTGCCGATTCGTGTTTTCAACATGAACAAACCGGGCGCGCTGCGTCGTGTGGTGATGGGCGAAAAAGAAGGGACGCTAATCACGGAATAATTCCCGTGAGCGCCAAATACAGGTAAGATTCTGTTCTATTGACGGGTCTTATTACCTGGCAGAAATTAAACGAGACTATACTTAGCACATCTTTGTATTGTGTGACCGTCTGGTCTGACTGAGACTAGTTTTCAAGGATTCGTAACGTGATTAGCGATATCAGAAAAGATGCTGAAGTACGCATGGAAAAATGCGTTGAAGCGTTCAAAACCCAAATCAGCAAAGTGCGCACGGGTCGTGCTTCTCCCAGCCTGCTGGATGGTATTGTCGTAGAGTACTATGGCACTCCGACCCCGCTGCGTCAGCTGGCAAGCGTAACGGTAGAAGACTCCCGTACCTTAAAAATTAACGTATTTGACCGCTCTATGGGGCCTGCCGTTGAAAAAGCGATCATGGCGTCAGACCTCGGTTTGAATCCAAGCTCTGCGGGCACCGACATTCGCGTTCCGCTGCCGCCGCTGACCGAAGAACGTCGTAAAGATCTGACGAAAATTGTCCGTGGCGAAGCGGAGCAGGCGCGTGTCGCCGTACGTAACGTACGCCGTGATGCGAACGATAAAGTAAAAGCTCTGCTGAAAGATAAAGCGATCAGTGAAGATGACGATCGTCGTTCTCAGGAAGAAGTACAGAAAATGACCGACGCGGCAATTAAAAAAGTTGATGCGGCGTTGGCAGATAAAGAAGCAGAACTGATGCAGTTCTGATTGATCTGTACGCAGATATAAACTCATTCCACCGCTAAACCTGGCGGATGAGTGGTGTACAAAGCGCCGCGCAGAAGACATTATCAGGTCTCCTGTGCGGCGCTTTGCTTTTTATCCCGTTTCAACACTTCTGGACGTTTCATGAAGCAATTAACCATTCTGGGCTCGACCGGCTCTATTGGTTGCAGCACACTGGACGTGGTGCGCCATAATCCTGATAGCTTCCGCGTTGTCGCGCTGGTGGCGGGTAAAAATGTTGCCCGCATGGCGGAGCAGTGCCTGGAGTTCTCGCCGCGTTATGCCGTAATGGATGATACGTCGAGCGCAGAACAGCTCAAAATAATGCTTCAGCAGCATGGCAGCCGCACCGAGGTTTTGAGCGGTCAGCAGGCTGCCTGTGAGATGGCGGCGCTTGATGAGGTCGGGCATGTGATGGCGGCCATTGTGGGCGCGGCTGGTTTACTGCCGACCCTGGCGGCGATTCGCGCAGGGAAGACGATTCTGCTGGCGAATAAAGAATCGCTGGTGACCTGCGGGCGGCTGTTTATGGACGAAGTGAAACGCAGCAACGCCCGGCTTTTACCCGTCGATAGCGAACATAACGCGATTTTTCAGAGTTTGCCGCAATCTATTCAGCATAATCTGGGATACGCTGACCTTGAGCAAAATGGCGTAACGTCGATTTTGCTTACCGGGTCTGGTGGCCCGTTTCGTGAAACGCCAATGTGCGATCTGGCAGCGATGACGCCGGATCAGGCATGTCGTCATCCGAACTGGTCGATGGGGCGAAAAATCTCCGTCGACTCCGCCACCATGATGAATAAAGGTCTGGAATACATTGAAGCGCGTTGGTTATTTAATGCCAGCGCACGTCAGATGGAAGTGTTGATCCATCCGCAATCGGTAATTCATTCGATGGTGCGTTATCAGGACGGCAGCGTCCTGGCGCAGCTTGGAGAACCTGACATGCGTACGCCTATTGCGCATACGATGGCATGGCCGAATCGCGTTGCGTCCGGCGCGCAGCCGCTCGATTTTTGCAAACTCAGCGCGCTGACGTTTAGCGCGCCAGATTATCAGCGTTATCCGTGCCTGAAGCTGGCGATGGAGGCGTTTGAGCAAGGTCAGGCGGCAACGACGGCGCTCAATGCGGCAAACGAAATCACCGTTGCCGCGTTTCTGGCGCAACAGATTCGTTTTACCGATATCGCCGGGCTCAATTTAGCGGTGCTGGAGAGGATGGATTTACAGGAACCGGCAAGCGTTGATGACGTATTGCAGGTTGACGCCATCGCGCGTGAGGTAGCCAGAAAACAAGTGATACGGCTCTCACGCTGACGATTATCCCGCGACAGAAGATCGTGCTATTTGTTAGCGTTGGGCTTCGGTGATATAGTCTGCGCCACCTGATCGCAGGTTTTTGGCTTTTTTCGGTCAGGTTAGCCGTGGTTTTACACGGCTTTTTTGTGGATACACAAAATCATTCAGGACGCATCGGGACGGCAGGCGAATACGTTCCCGGCGTGCGCGGACAGCGCACGACAGGGGCGATGACGCGCAGTCATCAGCGAAGCGGACCGAAGAGAATGTGTATAAAGGCTTCAGTATTCCTGAGTACCGCTAAATCCTTTCAGGGACAAAAAACGCGTTATGTTGTCTGCAACTCAACCAGTAAGCGAAAATTTGTCAGCACATGGCTGCCGTCATGTTGCAATAATTATGGATGGCAATGGTCGCTGGGCGAAAAAGCAAGGGAAGATCCGGGCCTTCGGGCATAAAGCCGGGGCGAAGTCCGTCCGGCGAGCGGTCTCTTTTGCTGCCAATAACGGTATTGATGCGTTAACGCTGTATGCCTTTAGTAGTGAAAACTGGAACCGACCGGCGCAGGAAGTGAGCGCGTTAATGGAGCTGTTCGTGTGGGCGCTGGATAGCGAAGTCAAAAGCCTGCACCGCCATAACGTTCGCCTGCGTATTATCGGCGATATCAGTCGATTCAACTCACGTTTGCAAGAACGTATTCGCAAATCAGAAGCGCTTACCGCCCGTAATACGGGGTTAACGCTGAATATTGCTGCGAACTACGGCGGACGTTGGGATATTGTCCAGGGAGTCCGGCAACTGGCGGAACAGGTGCAGGCTGGAGTGCTGCGCCCCGATCAGATTGATGAAGAGAGACTAGGCCAGCAAATTTGTATGCATGAGCTGGCGCCTGTGGATTTAGTAATTAGGACTGGGGGAGAGCATCGCATTAGTAACTTTTTGCTTTGGCAAATTGCCTATGCCGAACTTTACTTTACGGATGTTCTTTGGCCCGATTTCGATGAACAAGACTTTGAAGGTGCGCTGCATGCCTTTGCTAATCGAGAGCGTCGTTTCGGCGGTACCGAGCCTGGTGATGACACAGCCTGATGGGGGTTGCTTTTGCTGAAGTATCGCCTGATTTCTGCTTTTGTGTTAATACCCGCGGTCATCGCTGCGCTTTTTTTATTGCCGCCGGTGGGGTTCGCCATTATTACGCTGGTTGTCTGTATGCTGGCCGCGTGGGAATGGGGACAGTTAAGCGGTTTCGCCGCGCGTTCACAGCGGGTTTGGCTGGCGGTGCTGTGTGGTCTGTTATTGGCGCTGATGCTATTTTTGTTGCCTGAGTATCATCACAACATTCGTCAACCGCTGGTTGAGATGTCGCTTTGGGCATCGTTAGGCTGGTGGGTTGTCGCACTACTGCTGGTGCTATTTTATCCCGGTTCGGCGGCAATCTGGCGCAACTCAAAAACATTGCGCCTCATTTTCGGCCTGTTAACTATCGTGCCATTTTTCTGGGGAATGCTGGCGCTGCGTGCCTGGCACTATGACGAGAATCATTACAGTGGCGCAATATGGCTACTCTATGTCATGATCCTGGTCTGGGGAGCGGACTCCGGCGCGTATATGTTTGGTAAATTGTTTGGCAAACATAAGCTGGCGCCGAAAGTTTCCCCGGGTAAAACCTGGCAAGGGTTTATCGGCGGGCTTGCTACGGCTGCTGTGATCTCATGGGGTTACGGTATGTGGGCGAATCTGAATGTTGCGCCTGTTATCTTGTTGATTTGCTCTGTGGTTGCGGCACTGGCTTCCGTATTGGGTGATCTCACCGAGAGTATGTTTAAGCGCGAAGCAGGAATTAAGGATAGCGGCCACTTGATTCCAGGACATGGCGGTATTCTGGACCGAATTGACAGCCTGACGGCGGCTGTACCGGTCTTTGCTTGCCTGTTGCTACTGGTGTTCAGGACGCTCTAACGGAAGGTTTTATGCTGAGTATTCTCTGGAATCTGGCTGCATTCATCATCGCACTGGGCGTGCTGATCACTGTGCATGAATTTGGTCATTTCTGGGTTGCCCGGCGCTGCGGTGTGCGTGTTGAGCGCTTTTCCATCGGCTTTGGCAAAGCGCTCTGGCGCCGTACTGACCGGTATGGTACCGAGTATGTCATCGCCCTGATCCCGCTGGGCGGCTATGTCAAAATGCTGGATGAGCGCGCCGAACCGGTAGCGCCGGAATTGCGTCGTCACGCCTTCAATAACAAAACGGTGGGCCAGCGCGCCGCAATTATTGCCGCAGGTCCGGTGGCGAACTTCATTTTTGCTATCTTTGCTTACTGGTTGGTCTTTATCATCGGCGTCCCTGGCGTTCATCCGGTCGTTGGCGAAATAACGCCCAACTCGATTGCTGCGCAGGCGCAAATTGCGCCTGGTACGGAACTTAAAGCCGTTGATGGTATCGAAACCCCTGATTGGGATGCCGTGCGTTTACAACTGGTGTCCAAAATTGGCGACCAGCAGACGACGGTGAGCGTCGCGCCCTTTGGCAGCGACCAGCGGCAGGACAAAACGCTTGATTTACGTCACTGGGCATTTGAGCCTGATAAGCAAGATCCTGTATCTTCTTTAGGGATTCGGCCCCGCGGGCCGCAGATCGAACCGGTACTGTCAGAAGTGCAGGCGAATTCCGCAGCCAGTAAAGCGGGTTTGCAAGCGGGCGACAGGATCGTTAAAGTCGATGGTCAGCCGTTAACGCAGTGGATGAAATTCGTTACGTTTGTACGCGATAATCCCGGTAAGCCGTTAGCGTTAGAGATTGAAAGGCAGGGGAGCGCCTTGTCGTTGACGTTAACGCCGGATACGAAATCGGTTAACGGAAAGGCGGAAGGTTTTGCAGGCGTGGTGCCTAAAATTATTCCTCTGCCGGAAGAGTACAAGACTATACGCCAGTATGGGCCTTTTAGCGCCATCCTCGAAGCCACGGATAAGACGTGGCAGTTGATGAAGCTGACGGTCAGTATGCTGGGTAAATTGATAACCGGTGATGTGAAACTGAACAACCTCAGTGGGCCGATTTCTATCGCTCAGGGGGCTGGGATGTCAGCGGAGTTCGGGGTGATTTATTACCTGATGTTCCTTGCGCTAATCAGCGTGAACTTAGGGATAATCAACCTGTTTCCGCTGCCCGTTCTTGACGGGGGGCATCTGCTGTTCCTGGCGATTGAAAAGCTTAAGGGCGGGCCGGTATCCGAGCGAGTTCAAGACTTTAGTTATCGCATTGGCTCGATTTTGCTGGTGTTGTTAATGGGGCTTGCACTTTTCAATGATTTCTCTCGGTTGTAAGAGAGTTAGTTAGGAAGAACGCATAATAACGATGGCGATGAAAAAGTTGCTCATAGCGTCGCTGCTGTTCAGCAGCGCCACCGTATACGGTGCTGAAGGGTTCGTAGTGAAGGACATTCATTTCGAAGGCCTGCAGCGAGTCGCCGTTGGTGCGGCTCTCCTCAGTATGCCGGTGCGCACAGGCGACACGGTTAATGATGAAGATATCAGTAACACCATTCGCGCTCTGTTCGCCACCGGCAACTTTGAGGACGTCCGCGTCCTGCGCGATGGTGATACCCTTCTGGTTCAGGTAAAAGAACGTCCGACCATTGCCAGCATCACTTTCTCCGGTAACAAATCGGTGAAAGACGACATGCTCAAGCAAAACCTCGAAGCGTCTGGCGTACGTGTTGGCGAGTCTCTGGATCGCACCACGCTGTCTGATATCGAAAAAGGGCTGGAAGACTTTTACTATAGCGTAGGTAAATACAGCGCCAGCGTTAAGGCGGTTGTAACGCCGCTACCGCGCAACCGTGTTGATCTTAAACTGGTGTTCCAGGAGGGCGTATCGGCGAAGATCCAACAGATCAACATCGTCGGTAACCATGCCTTTAGCACCGAAGAACTCATTTCTCATTTCCAGTTGCGTGACGAAGTGCCGTGGTGGAACGTCGTTGGCGATCGTAAATATCAGAAGCAGAAGCTGGCGGGCGACCTTGAAACCTTGCGCAGTTACTATCTGGATCGCGGCTACGCGCGTTTCAATATTGACTCTACGCAAGTGAGTCTGACGCCGGATAAGAAAGGGATCTACATCACCGTCAATATCACCGAAGGCGATCAGTACAAGCTTTCCGGGGTTCAGGTGAGCGGTAACCTGGCCGGGCATTCCGCTGAAATTGAGAACCTGACGAAAATTGAACCGGGCGAGCTCTATAACGGCACCAAAGTGACCAAAATGGAAGATGACATCAAAAAGCTTCTCGGTCGCTATGGTTACGCCTATCCGCGCGTGCAGTCACAGCCTGAAATTAACGACGCCGACAAGACCGTTAAATTACGCGTTAACGTCGATGCCGGTAACCGTTTCTACGTGCGTAAGATCCGTTTTGAAGGCAACGATACCTCAAAAGATTCCGTTCTGCGCCGTGAAATGCGTCAGATGGAAGGGGCGTGGCTGGGCAGCGATCTGGTCGACCAGGGGAAAGAGCGTCTGAACCGTTTGGGTTACTTTGAAACCGTTGATACCGATACGCAGCGCGTTCCGGGCAGCCCGGATCAGGTGGATGTGGTCTACAAGGTGAAAGAGCGTAATACCGGTAGCTTCAACTTCGGTATTGGCTACGGTACAGAAAGCGGCGTTAGCTTCCAGGCCGGCGTTCAGCAGGACAACTGGTTAGGTACAGGCTATTCCGTGGGGATTAACGGAACCAAAAACGACTACCAGACCTACAGCGAACTGTCCGTTACTAACCCATACTTTACCGTTGACGGCGTGAGCCTCGGTGGTCGTATCTTCTATAACGACTTCCAGGCGGACGATGCGGATCTGTCCGACTATACCAACAAGAGTTACGGTACGGATGTAACGCTTGGCTTCCCCATCAACGAGTACAACACGTTGCGCGCGGGCGTAGGGTATGTGCATAACTCCCTGTCCAATATGCAGCCTCAGATAGCGATGGACCGTTATCTTGAGTCGATGGGACATGATGACAGCAGTAGCTTTGCTGCAGATGACTTCACCTTTAACTACGGCTGGACCTACAATAAATTGGACCGTGGCTATTTTCCGACGGATGGCTCAAGAGTTAACCTGACGGGTAAAGTGACAATTCCGGGGTCTGATAATGAATACTATAAAGTGACATTGGATACCGCGACCTATGTACCAATCGATAACGATCACAAATGGGTAGTTCTGGGTCGTACGCGCTGGGGTTATGGGGATGGAATCGGTAGTAAAGAGATGCCGTTCTATGAAAACTTCTATGCCGGGGGCTCAAGTACTGTGCGTGGTTTCCAGTCTAATACCATTGGTCCGAAAGCGGTCTATAAATCTGGTGCACACTCGGGTGATGGAGATAACTACGAAGATTGCTCCCGTACTGATGGTGGGGTATGTGATTCAGACGATGCGGTAGGGGGTAACGCCATGGCGGTCGCTAGCCTGGAATTTATCACGCCGACGCCATTTATCAGTGAGAAATATGCTAATTCGGTGCGTACTTCCTTCTTCTGGGATATGGGTACCGTCTGGGATACAAACTGGCAAGACACTAGCCAGACTCGGGCTGCTGGTGTGCCGGACTACAGCGATCCAAGCAACATCCGTATGTCCGCGGGTATCGCATTACAATGGATGTCCCCATTGGGGCCGTTGGTCTTCTCCTACGCCCAGCCGTTTAAAAAGTACGATGGAGACAAAGCTGAGCAGTTCCAGTTTAACATTGGTAAAACCTGGTAATTGTTCACTGCAAAGGAATGCATTGGTAGTGTAGCGATGACTTTTGGCGATGCCTTCAGGGATCGCCAGGCCACGCAAAGAGCTGTACCTTCGGGTGCAAATGGGATGGTAAGGAGTTTATTGTGAAAAAGTGGTTATTAGCTGCAGGTCTTGGTTTGGCGATGGTAACGTCCGCACAGGCTGCTGACAAAATTGCAATCGTCAACATGGGTAATCTGTTCCAACAGGTTGCGCAGAAGACGGGTGTATCCAATACACTGGAAAACGAGTTTAAAGGCCGTGCGGCTGAACTGCAAAAAATGGAAACCGATCTGCAATCCAAAATGCAGCGTCTGCAATCCATGAAGGCAGGCAGCGATCGTACTAAGCTGGAAAAAGACGTGATGTCTGAGCGCCAGACTTTCGCGCAAAAAGCGCAGGCTTTTGAGAAAGATCGCGCTCGTCGCTCCAACGAAGAACGCGGCAAACTGGTGACTCGTATCCAGACTGCGGTGAAAAAAGTGGCTAACGACCAGAGCATCGATCTGGTGGTAGACGCGAACACCGTTGCTTACAACAGCAGCGATGTGAAAGACATCACCGCTGACGTACTGAAACAGGTTAAATAAGTAATGCCTTCAATTCGACTGGCTGACTTAGCAGAACAGTTGGATGCAGAATTACACGGTGATGGCGATATCGTCATCACCGGCGTTGCGTCCATGCAATCTGCAACAACAGGCCACATTACGTTTATGGTGAATCCTAAGTACCGTGAACACTTAGGTTTATGCCAGGCTTCTGCGGTTGTGATGACGCAGGACGATCTTCCGTTCGCAAAAAGCGCAGCGTTAGTCGTGAAAAATCCCTATCTGACGTACGCGCGCATGGCGCAAATTTTAGACACCACGCCGCAGCCCGCGCAGAATATCGCGCCAAGCGCAGTGATTGATGCGACGGCAACGCTGGGTAGCAATGTTTCAGTCGGCGCGAATGCGGTAATTGAATCTGGCGTACAACTGGGCGATAACGTGGTTATCGGCGCAGGCTGTTTCGTCGGAAAAAATAGCAAAATCGGGGCGGGTTCACGCTTGTGGGCGAACGTAACGATTTACCACGACATTCAGATCGGTGAGAATTGCCTGATCCAGTCCAGTACGGTGATCGGCGCGGATGGTTTTGGTTACGCTAACGATCGTGGCAACTGGGTGAAGATCCCGCAACTGGGCCGGGTCATTATTGGCGATCGTGTCGAGATCGGCGCTTGTACCACCATTGACCGTGGCGCGCTGGATGATACTGTTATTGGCAACGGCGTGATTATTGATAATCAGTGCCAGATTGCACATAACGTCGTGATTGGCGACAATACGGCAGTTGCCGGTGGCGTCATTATGGCGGGTAGCCTGAAGATTGGCCGTTACTGCATGATTGGCGGCGCCAGCGTGATCAATGGGCATATGGAAATATGCGACAAAGTCACGGTAACTGGCATGGGTATGGTGATGCGTCCCATCACGGAACCGGGCGTCTACTCCTCAGGCATTCCGCTGCAACCCAACAAAGTATGGCGTAAAACTGCTGCACTGGTGATGAACATTGATGATATGAGCAAGCGTCTCAAAGCGATTGAGCGCAAGGTTAATCAACAAGACTAACGTTTCGCCTTGTAGTTGCCATTCTTTTCCGGCCTGTCACATTCATACGATTGCGGCAGGCCGTGTTATTATTGCCTTTTTGTATATTTGGACAGGAAGAGTATTTTGACTACTAACACTCATACTCTGCAGATTGAAGAGATTTTAGAGCTTCTGCCGCACCGTTTTCCGTTTTTACTGGTCGATCGCGTGCTGGACTTTGAAGAAGGGCGTTTTCTGCGTGCGGTGAAAAATGTCTCCGTCAACGAGCCGTTTTTCCAGGGGCATTTCCCGGGCAAACCAATTTTGCCAGGCGTATTGATTCTGGAAGCGATGGCGCAGGCAACTGGTATTCTGGCGTTTAAAAGCGTCGGTAAACTGGAGCCCGGTGAGCTGTATTATTTCGCGGGTATTGATGAAGCGCGCTTTAAGCGTCCGGTTGTGCCAGGCGATCAGATGATCATGGAAGTCACTTTCGAGAAAACGCGTCGTGGCCTGACCCGCTTTAAAGGGGTTGCGCTGGTCGACGGTAAAGTTGTGTGCGAAGCAACCATGATGTGTGCTCGTAGCCGGGAGGCCTGATTCGTGATTGATAAATCCGCCTTTATTCATCCTACCGCCATTGTGGAAGACGGCGCTGTACTTGGCGCTAATGTCCACATTGGTCCCTTTTGTATTGTTGGGCCGCAGGTCGAAATTGGTGAGGGAACCGTACTGAAGTCTCATGTGGTCGTGAATGGTCAAACCAAAATCGGCCGCGACAACGAGATTTATCAGTTTGCCTCCATCGGCGAAGTGAACCAGGATCTGAAATATGCTGGTGAGCCGACCCGTGTGGAAATTGGCGATCGTAACCGCATTCGCGAAAGCGTCACCATTCATCGTGGTACAGTGCAGGGCGGTGGGCTGACGAAGGTGGGTAGCGATAATCTGCTGATGATCAATGCGCATGTCGCACATGATTGTACGGTAGGTAATCGCTGTATCCTCGCCAACAACGCCACGCTGGCAGGGCACGTATCAGTCGATGATTTTGCGATCATCGGCGGTATGACGGCAGTTCATCAATTCTGCATTATCGGTGCGCATGTGATGGTCGGCGGCTGCTCCGGCGTAGCGCAGGATGTTCCTCCATATGTGATTGCGCAGGGTAACCATGCGACGCCGTTCGGGGTAAATATCGAAGGGTTGAAGCGTCGCGGCTTTAGCCGTGAAGGGCTGGTAGCGATTCGTAATGCCTATAAGTTGTTGTATCGCAGTGGTAAAACGCTCGACGAAGCGAAGCAGGAAATCGCTGAACTTGCTGAAAAGCATCCGGAAGTGAAGGCGTTTACCGAGTTCTTTGAGCGTTCAACGCGCGGTCCGATTCGTTAATGGTGGCACAGCGTCCTTTAACGATTGCTCTGGTCGCCGGCGAAACGTCCGGCGATATTCTTGGCGCAGGCTTAATTCGTGCGCTGAAAGCGCGCGTACCCAACGCCCGTTTTGTGGGCGTTGCGGGGCCGCGTATGCAGGCTGAAGGGTGTGAAGCCTGGTACGAAATGGAAGAACTGGCGGTCATGGGCATTGTTGAAGTGCTCGGACGTTTACGCCGCTTGCTGCGTATCCGCGCCGATCTGACCCGCCGTTTTACCGAACTCAAGCCCGATGTCTTTGTCGGGATTGATGCCCCTGATTTCAACATTACCCTCGAAGGTAATCTGAAAAAGCAAGGGATCAAGACCATTCATTATGTCAGCCCGTCCGTGTGGGCCTGGCGACAGAAACGCGTTTTCAAAATAGGCAGATCCACCCATATGGTGCTGGCTTTTCTGCCTTTCGAAAAAGCGTTTTACGATAAATTTAACGTCCCGTGCCGCTTTATCGGTCACACCATGGCGGATACAATGCCGCTGGACCCGGATAAAAATGCGGCGCGCGACGTGCTGGGTATCCCGCATAACGCTCATTGTCTGGCGTTACTGCCGGGCAGTCGTGGCGCGGAAGTGGAAATGCTCAGCGCCGATTTCCTGAAAACCGCACAATTGCTGCGACAGCGCTATCCCGATCTGGAAGTGGTAGTGCCGCTGGTGAACGCGAAACGCCGCGAACAGTTTGAAAAAATTAAAGCGGAGGTTGCGCCGGATCTCGCCGTTCATTTGCTGGACGGGATGGGGCGTGAAGCGATGGTTGCCAGCGATGCGGCACTGCTGGCTTCCGGTACAGCGGCGCTGGAGTGCATGCTGGCAAAATGCCCGATGGTGGTGGGATATCGTATGAAGCCCTTCACTTTTTGGCTGGCGAAACGTCTGGTGAAAACCGAGTATGTTTCTTTGCCTAACCTGCTGGCGGGAAGAGAATTAGTCAAAGAGCTGTTGCAGGAGGAGTGCGAACCGCAAAAACTCGCCGAAGCGCTGTTGCCGCTACTGGCGAACGGTAAAACCAGCCATGCGATGCACGACACCTTCCGTGAACTGCATCAGCAGATCCGCTGTAATGCCGATGAGCAGGCGGCAGATGCCGTTCTGGAGTTAGCACAATGATCGAATTTGTTTATCCACACACCCATTTAGTGGCGGGTGTGGATGAAGTGGGCCGTGGCCCGCTGGTGGGCGCAGTAGTGACCGCCGCCGTGATCCTCGATCCGGCTCGCCCGATCGTCGGTCTGAATGATTCCAAAAAATTGTCTGAAAAGCGTCGTCTGGCGTTGTATGACGAGATTAAAGAAAAGGCGTTAAGCTGGAGTCTGGGGCGAGCGGAGCCGCATGAAATTGATGAACTGAATATTTTGCACGCTACAATGCTCGCGATGCAGCGTGCTGTCGCCGGTCTGCATATTGCGCCAGAGTATGTGCTGATCGACGGCAATCGCTGTCCGGATCTGCCGGTGCCGGCAATGGCCGTGGTGAAAGGCGATAGCCGCGTGGCGGAGATTAGCGCGGCCTCTATTCTGGCGAAAGTCACCCGTGACGCCGAAATGGCGGCGCTGGATATCGTTTTTCCTCAGTATGGCTTTGCGCAACACAAAGGTTATCCAACCGCTTTTCATCTGGAAAAGTTGGCACAGTATGGCGCGACGGCGCACCACCGACGCAGCTTTGCGCCTGTTAAACGCGCTCTCGGACTTGCGTCCTGATTCTTGTATCGAGAAATCTGAAGATGTCTGAACCACGTTTCGTCCACCTGCGGGTGCACAGCGACTACTCTATGATCGATGGGCTGGCGAAGACCGGGCCGCTGGTGAAAAAGGCGGCCTCATTAGGTATGCCTGCGCTGGCGATCACCGATTTTACTAACCTCTGCGGTCTGGTGAAGTTCTACGGAGCGGGTCATGGTGCGGGCATTAAACCCATCGTCGGTGCGGACTTTAACGTTCACAACGAACTGTTGGGAGATGAACTGACTCACCTGACGGTACTGGCGGCGAATAATACGGGATACCAGAACCTGACGCTGCTGATCTCGAAAGCGTATCAGCGCGGCTACGGTGCGGCAGGTCCGATTATCGATCGCGACTGGCTGGTAGAGCTTAAAGAAGGTTTGATCCTGCTTTCCGGCGGGCGCATGGGTGATGTAGGCCGCTGTTTGCTACGCGGCAACCAGGCTCTGGTGGAGGAGTGCGTTGCCTTCTATGAAGCGCATTTTTCCGATCGCTATTTTCTGGAACTGATCCGCACCGGCAGACAGGACGAAGAGACATACCTGCATGCCGCGGTCGAACTGGCTGAAACTCGCGGTTTGCCGGTTGTCGCGACGAACGATGTCCGTTTCCTTGAAAGCGATGATTTTGACGCCCATGAAATTCGTGTCGCGATCCACGACGGTTTCACGCTTGACGATCCTAAGCGTCCGCGCAATTACTCGCCGCAGCAATATATGCGCAGCATCGACGAGATGTGCGATCTGTTTGCCGATATTCCGGAGGCGCTGGAAAATACGGTGGAGATTGCCAAACGCTGCAACGTAACGGTGCGTCTGGGTGAATATTTCCTGCCACAGTTCCCGACTGGCGATATGACCACCGAAGATTATCTGGTCAAAAAGTCGAAAGAGGGGCTGGAAGAGCGTCTGGCTTTCCTGTTCCCGGACGAAGAAGAGCGCAAAAAGCGTCGCCCGGAATATGACGAGCGTCTGGATATTGAACTGCAGGTTATCAACCAGATGGGGTTCCCTGGCTACTTCCTCATCGTGATGGAGTTTATCCAGTGGTCAAAAGATAACGGTGTGCCGGTAGGGCCTGGACGTGGTTCCGGGGCCGGTTCGCTGGTGGCCTACGCGCTGAAAATTACCGACCTTGATCCGCTGGAATTTGACCTGCTGTTCGAACGTTTCCTGAACCCGGAACGTGTCTCTATGCCTGACTTCGACGTTGACTTCTGTATGGAGAAACGCGACCAGGTGATTGAGCACGTCGCAGACATGTACGGGCGTGATGCGGTATCGCAAATTATCACCTTCGGTACGATGGCGGCGAAAGCGGTTATCCGCGATGTAGGGCGCGTGCTGGGGCATCCATACGGTTTTGTCGATCGTATCTCCAAGCTGGTGCCGCCCGATCCGGGAATGACGCTGGCAAAAGCCTTTGAAGCGGAACCGCAACTGCCGGAAATTTACGAGGCGGACGAAGAGGTCAGAGCGCTAATCGATATGGCGCGTAAGCTTGAAGGCGTCACTCGTAACGCCGGTAAGCACGCTGGCGGCGTGGTGATCGCGCCGACCAAAATTACCGACTTTGCGCCGCTGTACTGCGATGAAGAGGGCAAACATCCGGTAACCCAGTTTGATAAAAGCGACGTGGAATATGCCGGGCTGGTCAAGTTCGACTTCCTCGGCTTGCGTACGCTGACCATCATCAACTGGGCGCTGGAGATGATCAACAAGCGGCGCGAGAAGAACGGCGAGCCGCCGCTGGATATCGCCGCCATTCCGCTGGACGATAAAAAAAGCTTCGACATGCTGCAACGCTCGGAAACCACGGCGGTCTTCCAGCTTGAATCGCGCGGCATGAAAGATCTGATCAAGCGCCTGCAGCCGGACTGCTTTGAAGATATGATCGCGCTTGTGGCCCTGTTCCGTCCCGGTCCGTTGCAGTCGGGGATGGTAGATAACTTTATCGACCGTAAGCACGGTCGTGAAGAACTCTCTTACCCGGACGTTCAGTGGCAGCATGAAAGCCTGAAGCCGGTACTGGAGCCGACCTACGGCATCATTCTGTATCAGGAACAGGTGATGCAGATTGCCCAGGTACTTTCCGGGTATACTCTCGGCGGCGCGGATATGCTGCGTCGTGCGATGGGTAAGAAAAAGCCGGAAGAGATGGCCAAACAGCGTTCCGTTTTTGAAGAGGGCGCGAAAAAGAACGGTATCGACGGCGAACTGGCGATGAAAATCTTTGACCTGGTGGAGAAATTCGCCGGTTACGGGTTTAACAAATCGCACTCGGCCGCCTATGCGTTGGTTTCTTACCAGACGCTATGGCTGAAGGCGCACTATCCGGCTGAATTTATGGCGGCGGTGATGACTGCCGATATGGACAACACCGAGAAAGTCGTCGGCCTGGTGGATGAGTGTTGGCGGATGGGGCTGAAAATTCTGCCGCCGGATATTAACTCCGGGTTGTACCATTTCCACGTTAACGATGAGGGCGAGATCGTCTACGGCATCGGCGCGATCAAAGGCGTTGGCGAAGGGCCGATCGAAGCGATCATCGACGCGCGTAATCAGGGCGGCTATTTCCGCGAACTGTTTGATCTGTGCGCGCGGACCGATACCAAAAAACTCAACCGCCGGGTGCTGGAAAAGCTGATCATGTCCGGGGCGTTCGACCGGCTGGGTCCGCACCGTGCCGCGCTGATGAACTCATTGGGCGATGCGCTGAAAGCCGCCGACCAGCATGCCAAAGCGGAAGCTATCGGTCAGGCGGATATGTTCGGCGTACTGGCGGAAGAGCCGGAGCAAATTGAACAATCCTATGCCAGCTGCCAGCCGTGGCCGGAGCAGGTGGTATTGGATGGGGAGCGCGAAACGTTGGGGTTGTACCTGACGGGCCACCCCATCAATCAGTATTTAAAAGAAATTGAGCGCTATGTCGGTGGGGTAAGGCTCAAAGACATGCATCCGACAGAACGTGGTAAAGTCACCACGGCTGCGGGGCTCGTGATTGCCGCAAGGGTTATGGTCACCAAGCGCGGCAATCGTATCGGCATCTGTACGCTGGATGACCGTTCCGGGCGTCTGGAAGTGATGTTATTTACCGACGCGCTGGATAAATACCAGCAGTTGCTGGAAAAAGACCGCATACTTATCGTCAGCGGACAGGTCAGCTTTGATGACTTCAGCGGGGGGCTTAAAATGACCGCCCGCGAAGTGATGGATATTGACGAAGCTCGCGAAAAATACGCTCGCGGGCTTGCTATCTCGCTGACGGACAGGCAAATTGATGACCAGCTTTTAAACCGACTCCGTCAGTCTCTGGAACCCCACCGCTCGGGGACCATTCCAGTACATCTCTACTATCAGAGGGCGGATGCGCGTGCGCGACTGCGTTTTGGCGCAACGTGGCGTGTCTCTCCGAGCGATCGTTTACTTAACGATCTGCGTGGCCTCATTGGTTCGGAGCAGGTGGAACTGGAGTTTGACTAATACAGGAATACTATGAGTCTGAATTTCCTTGATTTTGAACAGCCGATAGCAGAGCTGGAAGCGAAAATCGATTCTCTGACTGCGGTAAGCCGCCAGGATGAGAAACTGGATATTAATATCGATGAAGAAGTCCATCGCCTGCGCGAAAAAAGCGTAGAACTGACGCGCAAAATCTTCGCCGATCTCGGCGCATGGCAGGTAGCCCAACTGGCGCGCCATCCGCAGCGTCCGTACACCCTGGATTATGTCCGTCTGGCGTTTGATGAGTTTGATGAGCTGGCGGGCGATCGCGCCTATGCTGATGACAAAGCTATCGTCGGTGGTATCGCGCGTCTGGAAGGGCGACCGGTGATGATTATTGGTCATCAAAAAGGCCGTGAAACCAAAGAAAAAATTCGTCGTAACTTTGGGATGCCAGCGCCGGAAGGCTACCGCAAAGCGCTGCGTTTGATGGAGATGGCCGAGCGCTTCAACATGCCGATCATCACCTTTATCGATACGCCAGGCGCTTACCCAGGCGTGGGTGCGGAAGAGCGCGGTCAGTCTGAAGCTATCGCCCGCAACCTGCGCGAAATGTCGCGTCTGAACGTGCCCATTATCTGTACCGTGATTGGCGAAGGCGGTTCCGGCGGCGCATTGGCGATTGGCGTGGGCGATAAAGTGAATATGCTGCAATACAGCACCTATTCCGTTATCTCTCCGGAAGGTTGCGCTTCCATTTTGTGGAAAAGCGCCGACAAAGCGCCATTGGCCGCTGAAGCGATGGGCATCATCGCGCCGCGTCTGAAAGAACTGAAGCTTATCGACTCCATCATTCCGGAGCCGCTAGGCGGCGCGCACCGCAACCCGGAAGTGATGGCGGCATCGCTGAAAGCACAACTGCTGGAAGACCTGGCCGATCTGGACGTGCTGAGTAAAGACGACCTGAAAAACCGTCGTTACCAGCGTCTGATGAGCTACGGTTACGCCTAATCGCTCCTCATTTTTCACAAAAGGGCCGCTTTGTCGGCCCTTTTTTCGTTTATAGCCTGCTGATGCCGAAATGATGTCACGCTGATGTTTGATGATTAGCGTTCGTCTACCGCTCCCCTGAAACTGCGCCTACTGCCCGCATTTGCGCCGGCAGTCTGTTAACGATATTCAAGGAGAATTAGGATGGCATTACGGAAAACAATG
This sequence comes from Salmonella enterica subsp. diarizonae, assembly GCF_008692785.1. Taxonomy (GTDB): domain Bacteria; phylum Pseudomonadota; class Gammaproteobacteria; order Enterobacterales; family Enterobacteriaceae; genus Salmonella; species Salmonella diarizonae. The sequence goes on along the minus strand of NZ_VXJV01000004.1, from coordinate 14,817 downwards.
GCCTTAAGCGCGGTCGCCGCCGGAATTGTGTTGAGTATGGCTGGGGCACACGCGGCCTCTTTATTGAGCGCCAGCGAACCGGCAACCATGAAAGCCAGCGAACTTGCGGCAAAAGAAAAAGCCCTGACCAATTTCCCGTTAATGAACGCGGTAAAGTCGTCTATTGCCACGCTGCCGAACAGTGAAGTGGAACTGATTTCCCCGGGACGCGTCGCTAACCCGGCAAACGTAAAACGCGTCGAAAGTATGCTTAAAGAGAGCGACTGGGATTATCTGTTCCCGATGCGCGCGCCGGAATATACCTACAGCAACTTCCTGAAGGCCATCGGTAAATTCCCGGCGGTCTGCGGAACCTATACCGATGGGCGTGACAGCAATGCAATTTGCCGTAAAACGCTGGCAACCATGTTTGCTCACTTCGCACAGGAGACGGGCGGTCACGAAAGCTGGCGTGATATTCCGGAATGGCGTCAGGCGCTGGTTTATCTGCGCGAAGTCGGCTGGACAGAAGGGCAGAAAGGCGGCTACAACGGCGAATGTAACCCGGATGTATGGCAGGGCCAGACCTGGCCGTGCGGTAAAGATAAGGGCGGCGACTTCCTCAGCTATTTTGGCCGCGGGGCAAAGCAGCTTTCTTATAACTACAACTATGGGTCTTTCTCTGACGCGATGTATGGTGACGTTCGCCCACTGCTGGATAAACCCGAGCTGGTAGCGGATACCTGGATGAACCTGGCAAGCGCTGTCTTCTTCTTTGTTTATCCGCAGCCGCCGAAGCCGTCTATGCTGCATGTGATTGACGGTACCTGGCAGCCAAACGATCGCGATAAAGCAAATGGCCTGGTATCAGGTTTCGGCGTCACCATTCAGATCATCAATGGCGGCGTGGAGTGCGGCGGGGCAGATGAGAATGCGCAGTCGCTTAACCGTATCGCCTACTACAAAGAGTTCGCCAACTACCTGAAAGTGCCGGTACCGGCTGACGAAGTGCTGGGCTGTAAAAACATGAAGCAGTTCGATGAAGGCGGCGCTGGCGCGTTACCGATCTATTGGGAGGAGGACTGGGGCTGGAGCGCCGATACTGCGGACGGTAAAACCTATTCCTGCCAGTTAGTTGGATATCAGACGCCGTATACCGCCTTTAAAGAGGGCGACTACACGAAATGCGTACAGCATTATTTCAACGTTAATGTCGTCGATGATAACGGGACCGCTGAACCGGATGTCACTCCATCCCCGGCGCCAGTTACGGATGAAAACGTGGCGCCAGTCGCGCGTATTGCCGGACCGGTCGGGGCGGTGGAAGCCGGTAGTGCGGTTTCACTCAGCGCGGAAGGATCGACCGACGCGAATGGCGACAAGCTTACTTATACCTGGATGTCGCAGGACGGCAAAACGCTGAGCGGCCAGGATAAAGCCGTTGTGATTTTCAATGCGCCTGATGTCACTCAGGACACCCAGTATGTGGTGAATCTGACCGTTAGCGACGGTACGCTCTCCAGCACCGCAGTTTATACGCTGAATGTGAAAGCGAAGGCCGCCGCTGCGGATGACGAAGATAAGACCACCAGCTACCCTGCCTGGAGCAGCAGCCAGAAATGGATTCCAGGCGATATCGTCAACAGTAATGGCGCGTTGTACCAGTGCAAACCGTTCCCGGCGGGCTCATGGTGTAATGTTGCGCCAGCTTACTATGAGCCCGGCGTAGGAATTGCCTGGGCCGATGCATGGAGCGCATTGTAATAAGATAAATCCTGTCGGTGCTCTGCATCGGCAGGATTGCTACTATGCTTATCTCAGGTTTTTTTCAGGAGAAAGCATGAACATCATCGCCATTATGGGGCCGCACGGGGTTTATTATAAAGATGAACCCATCAAGGAGCTTGAGCGTGCATTACAATCCCTGGGATTTCAAATTATCTGGCCGCAAAATAGCGTTGATTTGTTGAAGTTTATTGAACATAACCCACGCATTTGCGGCGTTATTTTTGACTGGGATGAATACAGCCTCGACCTTTGTAGCGAAATTAATCAGCTAAATGAATACCTTCCCCTCTACGCCTTTATCAATACCAACTCGACGTTGGACGTTAGCGTTTACGATATGCGCATGGCGCTGTGGTTTTTTGAGTATGCGTTGGGGCAGGCCGAAGATATAGCGACGCGCATTCATCAATATACCAACGAATATCTCGATAATATTACGCCGCCGTTTACCAAAGCGCTGTTTACCTACGCTAAAGAAGGAAAATATACCTTTTGTACGCCGGGTCATATGGCGGGTACGGCGTATCAGAAAAGCCCGCCAGGCTGTCTGTTTTATGACTTTTTTGGCGGCAATACCTTAAAAGCTGATGTGTCGATTTCGGTGACTGAACTGGGGTCACTGCTGGATCACACCGGGCCGCATCTGGAAGCGGAAGAGTATATCGCCCGTACTTTTGGCGCCGAGCAGAGTTACATGGTGACGAACGGTACGTCGACCTCGAATAAAATTGTCGGTATGTATGCCGCGCCTGCGGGAAGTACGTTGCTTATTGACCGTAATTGCCATAAATCGCTGGCGCATTTGCTGATGATGAGCGATGTGGTGCCTCTCTGGCTAAAGCCGACGCGCAATGCGCTCGGCATTCTCGGCGGTATTCCTAAGCGTGAGTTCACCCGTGACAGCATTGCGCGTAAGGTGGCGGAAACCGCGCAGGCGCAGTGGCCGGTTCATGCGGTTATCACCAATTCTACTTACGATGGTCTGCTGTATAACACTAACTGGATCAAGCAGATACTGGACGTTCCCTCGATCCATTTTGATTCCGCCTGGGTACCCTATACCCATTTTCATCCGATCTACCAGGGGAAAAGTGGGATGAGCGGCGATCGGGTGCCCGGAAAAGTGATTTTCGAAACGCAATCCACCCATAAAATGCTGGCGGCTTTTTCGCAGGCGTCGCTTATTCATATCAAAGGGGAATATGACGAAGAGACGTTTAACGAAGCGTTTATGATGCACACCTCTACATCGCCGAGCTATCCCATTGTCGCCTCTATCGAGACTGCGGCGGCGATGCTGCGCGGCAACCCGGGGAAAAGATTGATTAATCGTTCGGTGGAACGGGCGCTCCATTTTCGTAAAGAGGTAAAGCGGTTACGTGAAGAGTCCGATAGCTGGTTCTTTGATATCTGGCAGCCGGAAGAGGTTGATGAGGCCGAATGCTGGCCGGTAGCGCCGGGAAAAACATGGCACGGCTTCACCGATGCCGATGACGATCATATGTTCCTCGATCCGGTTAAGGTGACAATCCTGACGCCGGGAATGGATGAACAGGGCAACATGAGCGAAGAGGGGATACCTGCCGCGCTGGTGGCGAAGTTCCTCGATGAGCGAGGCGTGGTGGTGGAAAAAACCGGGCCGTATAATCTGCTGTTTTTGTTCAGCATAGGGATTGATAAGACCCGTGCAATGGGGCTGCTGCGCGGACTGACGGAATTTAAACGGGCCTACGATCTTAACCTGCGCGTCAAAAATATGTTGCCGGATCTGTATGCGGAAGATCCTGATTTTTATCGCAATATGCGCATTCAGGATCTGGCGCAGGGGATTCATAAACTGATCCGCCAGCACGATCTTCCGGGGCTGATGTTGCGGGCGTTCGAGGTTTTACCGGAGATGATCATGACACCGCACCAGGCCTGGCAGCGTCAGATCAAAGGCGAGGTGGAAACCGTGGCGCTCGATCAACTGCCAGGGCGCGTTTCCGCAAATATGATCCTGCCTTATCCGCCAGGCGTTCCGCTGTTGATGCCCGGCGAGAGGATCACGCAACAGAGTCGGGCCGTGCTCGATTTTCTGCTGATGCTATGTTCGATTGGTCAGCATTATCCCGGTTTTGAAACGGATATTCACGGCGCGAAGCGGAATGAAGATGGGGTGTACCAGGTACGAGTCTTAAAACACGCCTGTTAGCTTGCCTGACGGGAATGTGGCGAGTAACGTACTGATAATCAATAAAGGAGACGCTATGCTGGGATTAAAACAGGTTCATCACATCGCGATCATTGCGACAGACTATGTGGTGAGCAAGGCGTTTTATTGCGATATTCTGGGATTCGAGCTGATAAGCGAAGCCTGGCGGGAAGAGCGTGACTCGTGGAAGGGCGATTTGGCGCTAAACGGGCAGTATGTGATTGAGCTTTTCTCTTTTCCCTTCCCTCCGGCGCGTCCAAGCCGACCTGAAGCCTGCGGCCTGCGCCATCTGGCTTTCAGTGTGGAAAATGTAGAAAACGCCGTTGCGCATCTGGAAAAGCATCAGGTTAAGTGCGAACCGATACGCGTCGATCCGTATACCGGGAAGCGCTTTACTTTTTTCAACGATCCGGACGGTTTGCCGCTTGAGCTGTATGAGCAGTAAGACTTGTCATTAAGGCGCTAGCCAGGTAACGTTGCCGGGCAAAGTCACTATAAGCACGAACCATGACCACTCTCACGCTGAATACTTCGTTACTCTCTTCTCGCCGTATTTTGGCCGCCTTTAGCGGCGGCCTGGATTCTACGGTGCTTTTGCATCAACTGGTGTTGTGGCGAGAACGTCATCCTGACGTCACGCTGCGTGCTATCCATATTCATCACGGTTTAAGCCCTCATGCTGATAGTTGGGTGCGGCATTGCGAAACCGTATGCGAACGCTGGCAGGTTCCGCTGGTAGTAGAGAGGGTGACTCTGGCGGATAATGGCCTGGGTATCGAGGCCCATGCGCGTGAAGCGCGCTACCGGGCGTTCGCACAGACGTTATTGCCTGGCGAAGTGCTGGCAACCGCGCAGCACCGTGACGATCAGTGTGAAACATTCCTGCTGGCGTTAAAGCGCGGTAGCGGTCCGGCCGGACTTTCCGCGATGGGAGAACGCTCGCCTTTTGCCGGAACTCAGCTTCTTCGCCCGCTGTTGAGAGAAACGCGGGAGACGCTGGAACAGTGGGCTGTGTGTCATGACTTATGCTGGATCGAAGATGAAAGCAATCAGGATGATGCCTACGATCGCAATTTTTTACGCCTGCGCGCGCTTCCGCTCTTGCAGCAGCGTTGGCCGCATTTCTCTGCGGCGGTAGCCCGTAGCGCGGCGCTCTGCGCCGAGCAAGAAAGGCTGCTGGACGAACTTTTGGCCTGCGAGCTTACGGACTGTATCACGGCGCGGGGAACATTGCGGCTCTCTCCATTAATGTCGATGAGCGATGTACGGCGGGCGGCGATTCTGCGTCGCTGGCTGGCGACGCGTAATGCGCCGATGCCCTCTCGCGACGCGCTGGAGCGTATCTGGCAGGAAGTAGCGCTGGCGCGCGACGATGCCTCTCCCTGTTTACGTTTTGGCGATCGCGAGATTCGCCGTTATCAGTCACAACTGTGGTGGATTAAATCCGTGGCCGGACAAAGCGAAACGACGGTCGCCTGGCCCGTCTGGCAAACACCGCTGGCGCTGCCTGCCAGCTTAGGGACGGTACAGCTCGTTCCTGGCGGCGAACTGCGCCAGCCGCGAGAGGAAGAATCCGTCAGCATTCGTTTTAAGGCGCCAGGGGTGCTACACATTGTGGGACGTCACGGCGGACGTAAGCTGAAGAAAATCTGGCAGGAGCTGAATGTGCCTTCCTGGCGGCGCGATACCACGCCGCTGCTATTTTATGGCGATACGCTGATTGCGGCGGCGGGGTACTTTGTCACCCATGACGGGCTGGCGAATAATGAAGACGGTGTGGCGTTACTGTGGCGAGAAGACGCATAAAATGCCGGATAGCGGCGAAAATGCCTTATCCGGCAGCAGGATTCAGGATTCGCTGACCACCACTGTACCAATTTCCGGGTGGCTGAAACTGGCGATTTTATCGAGACGAAGCTCACGGGACTCGCCGGAAACCTCGGCAAGCAGATATTCCACGTTTTTACGCAAGATCAAATCGTTCGCTTTTGCCTGCAAAATCTCGCCATCTTTTAACGTTAGCGTCAGTATTAAATGATGCATGCAGGCAAGCTCAAGACTATCGTAGTCATCGCAATTAATGGGTTGATACGTTTCATTCATTGACATAATCGCTCACCAGTAAGTTCGCGGCAGCATAAGCTGCCTTTTCCCTGACCGACTCTGAAAGGGCGCTATCTGCCGCCACTTCATTAAGCACTTTCAATACACAACCCAGCGCATCCGGGACATACCCTAAGTCTCCGCTGGCGATTTCCGCATACCGCTTGCGTACTAACTCACAATATTTTTCCACACGCCCTCCTGTCAGCATTCTGACTTAACCGTGGATGCAAGTCTAAGCCTACGAAGTTAAATCCTGTTTAGCAAGGTGACTATACCATACTCATTTACGCAATATCAGCGCCTGACGCGAGTGAGTAAAAGATTCGTTAACAGCCTTTTAGCGCGGTTTTCGCTACAATGGATGCCTGATTCGAAAGGAGTTTCTCATGGCGCTTAAAGCGACAATTTATAAAGCCGTCGTCAATGTGGCTGACCTTGATCGCAACCAGTTTCTGGATGCGGCATTGACGCTGGCGCGTCACCCTTCTGAAACGCAGGAGCGTATGATGCTGCGCCTGTTGGCATGGATAAAATATGCTGATGAGCGGTTGCAGTTTACGCGCGGACTTAGCGCGGAAGATGAGCCGGAGGCCTGGCTGCGCAACGATCATCTGGGCATCGATCTCTGGATAGAGCTGGGGCTGCCGGATGAGCGCCGTATTAAGAAAGCCTGTACTCAAGCGGGCGACGTCGCGCTCTTTGCTTATAACTCCCGGGCGGCGCAAATCTGGTGGCAGCAGCATCAAAGCAAGTGTGCGCAGTTCGCTAACCTGTCCGTCTGGTATCTGGATGACGGACAACTGGCGCAGCTCAGTGAATTTGCCGATCGTACCATGACGCTACAGGCGACAATTCAGGACGGCGCAATCTGGCTTTCTGATGCTCGGAATAATCTGGAAATACAGCTTACCACCTGGCAACAGCCCTCATGATTGCCATCTCCCGGACGGTCTCCATAGACGATAATGAGCTGGAAATTACAGCCATTCGCGCGCAGGGCGCGGGTGGCCAGCACGTGAATAAGACCTCTAGCGCGATTCATTTGCGCTTTGACATTCGGGCCTCTGGCCTGCCAGAGTATTATAAACAGCGTTTGCTGACGGCCAGCCACCATCTGATAAGCCATGATGGCGTAATTATCATTAAGGCGCAGGAGTACCGGAGCCAGGAGCTCAACCGGGAAGCGGCTATCGCCAGGCTGGTTGCCGTCATAAAAGAATTAACCGCGGAGCAGAAAAGCCGTCGCGCAACTCGCCCGACGCGTGCCTCGAAAGAGCGCCGCTTGTCCTCGAAGGCGCAAAAATCTTCTGTAAAGGCGCTTCGCGGTAAAGTTCGTCGTCCACTGGATTGACGGGCAGGAATAGCAATTTCATAAGGATTTCATGGTGAGAACAGCAATATTGTCAGTAGCGGCAGCCTGCACGCTATTTGCCTTGATAGGGTGTAATAACCGTGCGGAAGTTGACGCCCTGCAACCTGCGCAGGCGGCGGAATTAAAACCCATGCAGCAAAGCTGGCGCGGCGTGCTGCCCTGTGCGGATTGTGAAGGTATTGAAACGTCACTGTTTCTGGAAAAAGATGGCACATGGGTGATGAACGAGCGCTATCAGGGCGTTCGCGAAGAACCTTCCTCTTTTGCGTCATACGGTACCTGGGCGCGGACGGCGGATAAACTGGTGTTAACCGACAGCAATGGCGAGAAATCGTATTATCGCGCAAAAGGCGATGCGCTGGAGATGCTCGACAGAGAAGGCAATCCGGTGGCTTCGCCGCTTAATTATACGCTTGAGCCTGTTACCGCCAGCCTGCCGGTAACGCCAATGCCGCTGCGTGGTATGTATGTATATATGGCCGACGCGGCGACCTTTACCGATTGCGCGACCGGAAAACGGCTCCCTGTCGCCAGTAACGCCCAGCTTGAGCGCGGCTATCTGGCGGCTAAAGGCGAAGCGGAAAAACCGGTGCTGCTGACGGTAGAAGGGCATTTTGTTTTTGCCGCGAATCCGGACACGGGCGAGCCGGTAAAAATGCTAATAGCCGATAAAAATGCGAAGTTTGCGCCAGGTAAAGATTGCACTCACTAATAAAAGGCCTCGCATGGTGCGAGGCCTTTACATATCTGCCGGATGGCGCCGGACAATCCCAACAAGATGCCGTTTAGCCTTTAATGACCTTGACCAGATAGTCAACGATATCGCCGGTTTTAATCAGCGATTTTTCACCGCTACGACGGTATTTATACTCAATATCGTCGTTATCCAGGTTACGATCGCCAATCACGATAGTATGTGGAATACCAATCAGTTCCATATCGGCAAACATCACGCCCGGGCGCTCTTTACGGTCGTCCATCAGCACTTCAATGCCCTGCGCGCGCAATTCGCTGTACAGCTTTTCCGCCAGCTCCTGCACACGGAAGGATTTGTGCATATTCATCGGCAGAATAGCGACCTGGAAAGGCGCAATGGCGTCAGGCCATACAATGCCGCGCTCGTCAAAGTTCTGCTCGATAGCCGCGGCAACGACGCGTGTTACACCAATACCGTAGCAGCCCATTGTCAAAGTCTGGTTACGACCATCTTCACCCTGAACGGAGGCTTTCAGCGCTTCTGAATACTTGGTACCCAACTGGAAGATGTGCCCCACTTCGATACCGCGTTTGATAAGCAACGTTCCCTGACCATCCGGACTCGGATCGCCGGCGACTACGTTACGGATGTCGGCAACAATAGGCGTCGCCACATCACGATCCCAGTTAATGCCAAAGTAGTGTTTACCGTCGATGTTAGCGCCAGCGGCGAAATCGCTCATGGCGGCAACGGTACGATCGATGATGACCGGAATCGGCATATTGACCGGGCCGAGGGAGCCCGGACCGGCGTTAATCACGGCGCGAATCTCTTCTTCGGTAGCGAAGGTGAGCGGGCTGGCAACGTGCGGCAGTTTTTCCGCTTTAACTTCATTCAGTTCATGATCGCCGCGAACCAGCAGAGCCACCAGCGGAGACTTGCTGTCTTTCACCGCTTTAACCAGCAGTGTTTTTACCGTTTTTTCAATTGGCAGGTTGAACTGTTCCACCAGCTCCGCGATGGTTTTGGCGTTTGGCGTATCGACCAGAGTCATTTCCTGCGTCGCCGCTGCGCGCGGCGCTTGCGGCGCGATAGCTTCTGCCAGTTCGATGTTAGCCGCGTAATCAGAAACATCAGAGAAAACGATATCGTCTTCGCCGCTTTGCGCCAGCACCTGGAACTCATGTGAGGCGTTGCCGCCGATAGAACCGGTATCGGCCTGTACCGCGCGGAAATCCAGCCCCATACGGCTGAAGATACGGCTATACGCGGCGTACATGGCGTCATAGGTTTCCTGCAACGATTCCTGAGAGGTGTGGAAAGAATAAGCATCTTTCATCAGGAATTCGCGCGAACGCATCACGCCAAAGCGCGGACGCACTTCATCACGGAATTTGGTCTGGATTTGGAAGAAGTTCAGCGGCAATTGCTTATAAGAGCTGAGTTCATTACGCACCAGATCGGTGATAACTTCTTCGTGGGTCGGGCCGAGTACGAACGGACGCTCGCCACGGTCGACAAAACGCAGCAGTTCCGGACCGTACTGTTCCCAACGACCACTCTCTTGCCACAGGTCGGCTGGCTGAACGACTGGCATCGACACCTCGATAGCACCGGCGTTGTTCATCTCTTCACGCACGATGTTTTCGACTTTTTTCAGGACGCGCAGACCAGTCGGCAGCCAGGTATATAACCCGGAGGCGAGCTTGCGGATCATCCCGGCGCGCAGCATCAGCTGGTGGCTGATAACCTCGGCATCGGCAGGTGTCTCCTTCAGAGTGGAGAGCAGGTATTGGCTAGTACGCATGTTGTTACGGTTCCAGTTGAACGATCGAACAGGCTCAATGTGAGCCTGATACAAAAAAAGTGATTTAGTTTACCAGTGTGCAAGGGATGTCAAAAGAGAAGGGCGTGAAATTACCGTGGTTCCAGCGCAAACACTTCAAATCCAGTGTCAACCACACGCCAGCGCACGTTAAAATCATGCAGCCAGACAGCATAGGTTTTGCCCGTTTCTTCACCCTTACGATAAGCCGGGCGAGGATCTTGCGCCAGCACATCGCAAATAAACGTCCGTAGCTGCGGATAACGGCTTTCCAGCGTCGTGAGCTGTTGAACCACCTCAGCGGTAAAACTCACGGGCATTTCAGCCATCGGCGCCTGTTGCGCATAGCTGGCGACGGCGTCCGGTAAGGCTTCGGCAAACGGTAAATACGGTTTGATATCCACCACCGGCGTGCCATCCACCAGATCCAGGCTGTCTAATTTCAGAATTACGCTCTCTTTCCGGCACTCGATACCTTTTAGCGCAACGAGCGACATGCCAATCGGATTGGGGCGGAACGTGGAGCGCGTGGCAAAAACGCCCATTCTGGCGTTACCGCCAAGACGGGGCGGACGAACTGTTGGCCGCCAGCCGCCGTCCATCGTCTGATGAAAAACGAAAAGCACCCACAAATGGCTGAAGGCTTCCAGTCCGCGAACGGCATCGGCCTGGTTGTAAGGCGCTATCAGATGCAGTTCGCCGCAGGCGCTTTTGACCAGACCGGGCTGGCGCGGAACGGCGAATTTTTCTTTATAGGGGGAGCGAATAACGCCGATTTGTTCAAACTGAAAGCTGCTCATTTCGCCGAAATATTCAGGGCAGACCCGATACAAACCGCCTGACGGTAGCAGCCTGGCGTGCCGCTGGTAATTTCACAGCTGTGCAGCAGGACGGCGTTGGCTTTCATTTTAGATGCATTAATCTGCATACGCTTGCGTGCAGTTGGAATGTTAGGCGGAGAGTCTTGATTTGTCGCCTGACAGGATTCGCCGCTAACCTCGCCAAGATCGCGGAAAGGTTTGCCGACTAAGTCTTCAGCATTGGTGTAAATCCTGACGGGAGCGGCACGCGGCGCTTTAGGTTTCTCCGGCTCCGCTTTTGGCGGGGTTGCGGTGCTTTGAACGGGTTCAACAGGGGATCTGCTTAGCATGGAACAACCGCCCAGCATGAGTGCCAATAAACAGATCGGTAAAGCACGCATAATATTTCCTCAATGAATGTTCTAATTGCCAGATATTGAATCAGGAGCTTGCATAAATGACAAGACGGGCAATAGCCCGTCCTGAATAATATTACAGATTGTGGAATCAGCCTAAAACTTACCAGCCTTTCACCGCTCCACCATTAAAAACTTTATTTGCGGCTTCGTATACTTCATCAGACTGGTAAGCCTGAACGAATTTTTTCACATTCTCGGCGTCTTTATTGTCTTCACGCGTCACGATCAGGTTAACGTACGGAGAATCTTTATCTTCAACGAAGATACCGTCTTTCGCTGGCGTCAGGCCAATCTGGCTGGCGTATGTCGTATTGATGACCGCTAACGCGATCTGCGCGTCATCCAGCGAACGCGGCAACTGCGGCGCTTCCAGCTCAACAATTTTCAGATTTTTCGGATTTTCCACAATATCCAGCGAGGTAGGAAGCAGACCGACGCCGTCTTTCAGTTTAATCAGCCCCACTTTTTGCAGCAGCAGCAGGGAGCGACCAAGGTTGGTCGGGTCGTTAGGCACAGCGACCTGGGAACCGTCCTGGAGCTCATCCAGCGATTTGATTTTTTTGGAATATCCTGCAATGGGATAGACAAAAGTCTTACCAACAGAAACCAGTTTGTAGCCGCGATCTTTGATTTGCTGATCCAGATACGGTTTGTGCTGGAAGGCGTTGGCATCGATATCGCCTTTGCTCAGCGCTTCATTAGGCAGAACATAATCATTAAAGGTCACCAATTCCACGTCCAGACCGTATTTTTCTTTCGCGACTTTCTGCGCCACTTCGGCAACTTGCTGCTCTGCGCCAACGATTACGCCGACTTTAATATGATTCGGATCTTTTTCATCCTGACCGCAACCCGCAAGTGCCAGAGAACCAATCAGAGCACCCACTGCCGCAAAGGTTTTGAATTTGAACGCCATGCTTATTTCCTTAATGAGTATTTGTGTTGTGTTTAACGTTATTTATGCGTGACAGCCCTGACGATGCGATCGCCGGATAACTGAATTAAATAAACCAGAACGACGAGTAATACCAGCACCGTATTCATCACGGTAGCATTGTATCCAATATAACCGTACTGATAGCCGATTTGACCGAGGCCGCCTGCGCCGACTGCGCCGCCCATTGCGGAGTAACCGACCAGGGTGATCAGTGTAATGGTTGCCGCATTCACCAGACCAGGCAGCGCTTCCGGTAAAAGGATTTTACGTACAATTTGCAGCGGCGTGGCGCCCATCGCTCGCGAGGCTTCAATCAGCCCGGCAGGAATCTCTAACAGCGCATTTTCCACCATACGGGCGATAAAAGGCGCGGCGCCGACGGTCAGCGGTACAATCGCGGCCTGCAAACCGATAGAGGTGCCGACAATGATTCGGGTAAAAGGAATCATCCACACCAGCAGGATGATAAAGGGAATCGAGCGGAAAATATTGACCACCGCAGAAAGGGCGCGATACAGCCTGGCGTTCTCCATAATCTGCCCCGGGCGCGTAACATACAGCAATACGCCGACCGGCAGGCCAATCACAAAACCGAAGAAACCGGAGACAAAGGTCATCGCCAGCGTTTCCCAGACGCCACGCACCAGTAACCACATCATTGCCTCAGACATAACCCAGTACCTCTACTTTCACATGGTGATCCTGCAGCCAGGCAATTGCGGCTTGCGTTTCTTCTTGTGTGCCGTGCATTTCCGTTAGCATAATGCCGAACTTCACACCGCCGGCGTAATCCATCTGCGCGCTGATAATATTATTGTTCACGTTGAAACGTCGCGCGGTTTCGGAAAGCAACGGGGCGTCAACAGACTGCCCGGTGAATTCCATGCGCAGCATCGGCACGCTGTCAGTTTCCGGCGACGCTTTCAAGCGCGCCTGGTAATCCTCTGGAATGTCCAGGTGCAGAGTGGACTGAATAAACTTCTGTGCCAGCGGCGTTTTAGGATGCGAGAAGACTTCGCTGACCGTATCCTGCTCAATAAGCTCGCCATTACTGATGACGGCAACGCAGTCGCAGATACGTTTCACGACATCCATTTCATGAGTGATAAGCAGAATCGTCAACCCCAGGCGACGGTTGATATCTTTCAGCAATTCCAGAATCGAACGGGTGGTCGCGGGATCAAGCGCGCTGGTGGCTTCATCGCACAGCAACACTTTTGGATTACTGGCTAACGCGCGGGCAATCGCGACACGCTGTTTCTGACCGCCGGAAAGATTTGCCGGATAGCTGTCGTGCTTGTCGCCAAGACCGACTAAATCCAGCAGTTCTGTTACACGGCGTTTGATCTCTTCCTTTGGTGTGTTATCCAGTTCCAGCGGCAGCGCGACGTTGCCAAACACGGTTCGTGAGGCCAGCAGATTAAAGTGCTGAAAAATCATGCCAATCTGGCGACGGGCTTTGGTGAGTTCCGCTTCAGAAAGGGTGGTCAGTTCCTGGCCGCCCACCATTACGCTTCCTTCAGTGGGACGCTCAAGTAAGTTTACGCAGCGAATGAGCGTACTTTTACCGGCGCCGGATGCGCCGATGACGCCGTAAATTTGTCCGGCAGGGACATGCAGGCTGACATTGTTCAGCGCCTGAATGGTGCGAGTCCCTTGATGGAACACTTTGGTAATATTCGAAAGTTTAATCATTGATTCTTTATTATCGTAATGAAATTAGCGGAGGCATTTTCGTCTGCCTAATACGGTCAACGCCGTCAACAGAATGGATGTTAAGGCATCCAGACGTCTAAATCAATCAGGCTTTATACGATGAGCACTTTCTTGCCTGCTGAAACATGCGATACTAGCGTCACTTGCTTTACTCAGGAGCTATAAAAGGTGGCAAAGTCTGTACCCGCAATTTTTCTCGACCGTGACGGCACTATTAATGTGGATCACGGCTACGTACATGAAATCGATGCGTTTGAGTTTATAGATGGTGTTATTGACGCGATGCGCGAGCTAAAAAAAATGGGCTATGCGCTTGTGGTAGTGACGAACCAGTCCGGAATCGCGCGCGGCAAATTCACTGAGGCGCAGTTTGAAACCTTAACCGAATGGATGGACTGGTCGTTGGCGGATCGCGATGTCGATTTGGACGGCATCTATTATTGTCCTCACCATCCGCAGGGCAGTATAGAAGAGTTCCGCCAGGTATGTGATTGCCGCAAGCCGCATCCAGGAATGCTTATCTCGGCGCGTGATTTCCTGCATATCGATATGGCGGCTTCTTATATGGTGGGAGACAAGCTGGAAGATATGCAGGCGGCTGCGGCGGCAAATGTCGGGACAAAAGTGCTGGTGCGTACGGGCAAACCGATCACGGCAGAAGCAGAAAACGCGGCGGACTGGGTGTTAAACAGCCTTGCCGACCTGCCATCGGCGATAAAAAAGCAGCAAAAATAAGCGTTATGGATAAAAGATGAGCGGTTAAAACAAAAATGCATTTTTCCGCTTGTCTTCCTGAATCGACTCCCTATAATGCGCCTCCATCGACACGGCGGATGTGAATCACTTCACACAAACAACCGGTCGGTTGAAGAGAAAAATCCTGACATTCAGGGTTGACTCTGAAAGAGGAAAGCGTAATATACGCCACCTCGCGACGGTGAGCTGAAAGCCGCGTCGCACCTGCTCTTTAACAATTTATCAGAC
>NZ_VXJV01000003.1 GCF_008692785.1 Salmonella enterica subsp. diarizonae | reverse complement strand
GTTAGGCCTGCCGCCAGCGTTCAATCTGAGCCATGATCAAACTCTTCAATTTAAGTTTGATGCTCGTGAATTAAACTTCGTAATGAATTACGTGTTCACTCAGAGACTTGGTATTCATTTTTCGTCCGGGGACGTTAAGAATCCGTATCTTCGAGTGCCCACACAGATTGTCTGATAAATTGTTAAAGAGCAGGTGCGACGCGGCTTTCAGCTCACCGTCGCGAGGTGGCGTATATTACGCTTTCCTCTTTCAGAGTCAACCCTGAATGTCAGGATTTTTCTCTTCAACCGACCGGCTGTTTGTGTGAAGTGATTCACATCCGCCGTGTCGATGGAGGCGCATTATAGGGATCACATTTTTTTGCACAAGCGTTTTTTGGATCTTTTTTTCTGTTTGTTGATTTTTCATCCCTTTCGCTCCATTCCTGCGCAAACTGGCGATTTTTTGATGCTATCTCCTCTTGCACAACGCCGTTAAAGCAACCAAAGTCTTCATGACTATTCAGTTATGATGAGGTAAACATGTCTGACACATTACGTCCTTATAAGGATCTTTTTCCTGAAATCGGTCAGCGCGTGATGATCGATACCAGCAGCGTAGTTATTGGCGATGTCCGTCTGGCGGATGATGTCGGGATCTGGCCGCTTGTGGTGATTCGCGGCGATGTGAATTACGTTGCGATAGGAGCTCGTACAAACATTCAGGATGGCAGCGTCCTTCACGTAACCCACAAGTCTGCATCCAACCCACAAGGCAACCCCTTAATCGTTGGCGAAGATGTTACCGTTGGCCATAAAGTTATGCTGCACGGCTGTACCCTCGGTAATCGCGTGCTGGTAGGTATGGGCTCCATTGTGCTGGATGGCGCGATAATAGAAGATGACGTAATGATTGGCGCGGGAAGCCTGGTGCCGCAGCACAAACGGCTGGAAAGCGGATATTTATATCTTGGCAGTCCGGTAAAACAGATCCGCCCCCTGAGCGATGCTGAGAGATCGGGCCTGCAATACTCCGCCAATAACTATGTAAAATGGAAAGACGAATATCTCTCTCAGGATAACCAAATCCAACCGTGATCGTCTTCCTGCTGGGCCAGGATTAATGCTTCAGCCTCTTCTTCCAGGTCCCAGCGATACTCACGAAAAATTGCCAGCCACTGCTCCGGCGTTTCTCCACCAAAACGATACGCCAGCACATCTTCTTTTATTGCACACATGAGTTGCATCCCATTGACCAGGGCGGGAAAGATGATAGCGCTGGCGGCAGTATCCCATTCTTCGCGGTCAGGGAATTGTATTGCCTGGTTCACGCTGATAATTCCTGCTGTAGCAACTTAATCACTGGCTCGACCTCCGGTAATACACCGTGCCAAAGTAAAATAGCATGTGCTGCCTGCCCCACCAGCATTCCCAGCCCATCTGCATATTGTTTTGCTCCCTGTTGTACACACCAGGAAAGAAATGGCGTATTCCCTTTTTGATAGAACATGTCATAGCAACAGAGGGAAGGGTGAATAAGTGACGCCGGAATCGCCGGGATTTCGCCCTGTATGCCGCTGGAAGTTGCATTAATAATCAGGTCAAACTCACAGCCATCCAGCTTATCCATATCCGTGGCATGAACGCTGCCGGTATGAGCAAAGATTTGCGCCAACGCTTCGGCACGTGAAGCTGTACGGTTAGTGATAGTGACCGCGCAATCCAGAGAAAGCAGAGGTAACAGCACGCCCCGAGATGCACCACCCGCGCCAATCAGCAAAATACGCAACCCTGGCCGGATAAAATTTAAGCGTTCGAGATCGCTTAATAAACCGATACCGTCGGTATTGTCGCCAAGCAAACGACCATCCTCCAGCCGTTTTAATGTATTGACCGCTCCCGCCAGCGATGCTCGTTCCGTTAACTCATCCGATCGCGCAAACGCCTCCTCTTTAAAAGGTACCGTGACGTTCGCGCCTTTCCCGCCTGCAGCAAAAAAAGCATTAAGCGTATTAATGAAATCATTAATGGGAGCCAGCACGCGACCATAGGGGTGAACAATATTTAGCTGCTGAGCAAATTGCTGATGAATAAATGGCGATTTGCTGTGCGCAATCGGATTTCCAAAAACAGCATAGGTTTCTATCATATTACCCTTGTCGAAACAGTTCGCCCGTCAGGGCATCGCGAATTTCCGAAGGATTTAAACGTCCGCCCGTTGCGCCTTCAACCATTGGAAAATCATCGCCAAATTGCGCACGCACCTCTTCAACTGTACGGCATGGCGGTAATCCGCTCAGATTGGCGCTGGTGGAAACCAGCGGTTTGCCATATGCATCGCATAGCGCTACCACCAGCGGGTGGTCGGTAACACGAACGGCCAGGGAATCAAAACGTCCCGTGAGCCACCGCGGCGTTGTCGCGGGCGCAGGAAAAACAAACGTTACCGGCCCGGGCCAGCAATCAAATACCGCTTTACGCTGTGCGGCGGTAAGTATGCTGTCATCAATATAAGGTTTTAACTGCTCAAAGCTGGCGGCAATCAAAATGAGCCCCTTATCGACGGGCCGTTGTTTTAACTCCAGCAGGCGCGTAACGGCTGTTTCACTATCGGGATCGCAGCCGACGCCGAAAACGGCTTCTGTTGGATAAGCGATGACATTTTCTTTATTCAGGAGATCTACCGCCGCGGCGATAGACCCTGTTGGCAGGTTATTATTCACTTGTTTGTTCCACCGGAACCGGCTTTCCACATTGTTTACTGGCGCAAAAGCGCTTCACGCCCTGCGCGGTTTTCTTTTCGATGAGTAGCGGATAATGGCACTCGGGGCACTCCCCCGCAACCGGTGTGAAGTTAATAGCAAACTGGCACTCCGGATAACGATCGCAGGAATGAAAGGTTTTGCCATAACGAGAGCGACGCTGAACCAGATGGCCTTTTTGACATTGCGGACAAACGATCGCAGTTTCATCAGGTTTATCAATGAGCTCGGTATGATCACAGGCCGGATACTCACTACATCCGATAAACATACCAAAACGTCCCTGCCGCAACACCAACGAAGCACCGCAATCGGAGCAAAACTTACCCTCCAGAACTTTGACAATATGCCCGTCAGCAGACGACTTCAGCGGACGAATATACTCACATTCCGGATAGCGAGAACAGCCGAGAAACGGACCATGTTTCCCGGAACGAATTACCAGTTCAGCCCCGCACTGCGGGCAGGGCTCATTTTTACGCACAGAAAACAGTGCTGATTTAGCCATATTCACCCATGCAGCATTAACACCTATTAATGCAGCATACCTTCATTTACCTCAAAGAGTAATTCTTCCATTTGCTGATAGGCATTTTCACAGCCCGGAATATTGAATAACACCATCAAAATAACCCATTTCAGGTCTTCCAGGTCGAACTCTGCGGTATCCAGCGCCAGCACACGCTCAATCACCATTTCTCGTGTTTCGAGGTTTAGCACCTGAATCTGCTCAAGGAATAACAGGAATCCCCGGCAACTGGCATCAAGCCTTTCACACTCTTCAACCGTATAAATACGCATTGAAAGAGGGTCGGAAGCAAGTTGCATGGGTTCCGCGAGGCCATCCTGATAGTCAGCGAGTTTTTCCAGCCACAGCAGCGCATTGTAGATGTCTTCGCGATCAAACCCAGCGTCGGTGAGATCACGCTCCAGTCTGTCCTGATCCACGCGCAGCTCGGCTTCGTTATGGATGTATGTTTCAAACAAATACATTAGTACGTCGAACATGGCTTGCCCTCCTTAATCGGACATAGCCGCCGGGTACAGCTGCGATCCATCCTGCTAACTCCAGTTCGAGTAGCTGAGCCACTACCGCTGGCACAGGTTGGCCGGCACGTTCAGCGACGACGTCAACAGGTGTTACCTCATCTCCTACGTTAGCCAGGAGCTCAGGAAATGGCAATGCCACCTCATCCTGATTTAGTGAATAAAGTGAATTTTCCGCCGTAGTTGGCAACCAGTGTAAGCCGTATTGCAAATTTTCCAGAATATCCTCCGGCGTCGTCACAAGCATAGCCCCCTGTTTAATTAACCAGTGCGTGCCTTCGCTTCCCGGGCTACCGATGGGGCCAGGCAATGCAAAAACGTCCCGTCCTTGTTCAAGCGCGCAGCGTGCCGTCACCAACGAACCGCTGCGCAACGCCGCCTCAACCACCAGTACGCCTTTACTCAGCCCGCTGATGATGCGGTTTCTGCGAGGAAAATTTTGCGGTAGCGGAGGCGTTGAAAGCGGAAATTCCGAGACCACTGCGCCGCCAGCGGCAACCAGGCTTTCGGCCAGCATGGCATGTCGGCGCGGATAAATCTTTGCTAAGCCATTCCCTAACACCGCTACACTTTTTCCGCCAATACTCACCGCGGCGTTGTGTGCAACGCCATCAATTCCCCGGGCAAGGCCGCTGGTGATCGTCAAACCGCTTTTCGCAAGGCTTTCGCAGAGCAGACGTCCCCAGCGTTCTCCATACCAGGAGTGGTCCCGGCTCCCTACGACGGCAAGTTGGCAGGTATGAAGGCAGGCGGGATCGCCGTCAATAAAAATAGCGCCGGGATAATCGTCAATAGCACGCAGTTGGGGAGGATAAACCTCACTATCCGCACACAGAAAATGGTGCTGCGGTAGTTCAAGCCAGCGTAACGTCTCCTCAAGCACACCGGCTGGAAGCTGTAAAAAACGTTCAGCTTGCCGTGCGCTAAGACCAGCCTCCTGCAGGCGCGCGCTATTTATCTGAGGCTGGCGAATAAGCGAATTCGCCATGTTCAACATCGCCTCGCCATAGAGGTCGCCGACGTACATTAAACGTAACCAAATTTCGGTACGGGTCATCCTTTCCCTCCCCTGCCACAAGCAGTCTGAGCAATCTTTGCGATTGGTCACTGATGCTGTCAATCAGGTGGGGATTTGTCTAGAATAGAGGTAATAATCTTTTCAACTCCTGAACACAACTCTGGATAATTATGTCAGTTTTGCAAGTGTTACATATTCCGGACGAGCGCCTTCGCAAAGTCGCAAAGCCGGTTGAAGAAGTGAATGCAGAAATTCAGCGTATCGTCGATGATATGTTCGAGACGATGTACGCGGAAGAAGGTATTGGTCTGGCAGCAACGCAGGTCGATATCCACCAGCGGATCATCGTGATTGACGTTTCGGAAAACCGCGATGAGCGCCTGGTACTCATTAATCCGGAATTGCTGGAGAAAAGCGGCGAAACGGGTATCGAAGAAGGCTGCCTGTCGATTCCGGAGCAGCGCGCTTTAGTGCCGCGCGCCGAGAAAGTGAGAATCCGCGCGCTGGATCGCGACGGCAACCCGTTTGAGCTTGAAGCGGATGGTTTGTTGGCGATCTGCATTCAGCATGAGATGGATCACCTGGTCGGTAAACTGTTTATCGATTATTTGTCGCCGCTGAAGCAACAACGTATTCGTCAGAAAGTAGAAAAACTCGACCGCCTGAACGCCCGGGCTTAAAGGACAAGAACCAACGTGTCAGATTCACTACGTATTATTTTTGCGGGTACACCTGACTTTGCAGCGCGTCATCTCGACGCGCTGTTAACTTCTGGACATAACGTTGTCGGCGTATTTACCCAACCCGATCGTCCAGCAGGTCGCGGCAAAAAGTTGATGCCCAGCCCGGTAAAAGTGCTGGCGGAAGAAAAAGACCTGCCCGTTTTCCAGCCCGTGTCGCTTCGTCCTCAGGAAAACCAACATCTGGTTGCTGACTTACATGCCGACGTCATGGTTGTCGTAGCATATGGTCTGATTCTCCCAAAGGCAGTGCTGGATATGCCCCGTCTCGGATGTATCAACGTTCACGGTTCGCTGCTTCCACGCTGGCGCGGCGCGGCGCCTATTCAGCGCTCACTCTGGGCAGGCGATGCGGAAACCGGCGTCACAATTATGCAGATGGATGTAGGGCTGGATACCGGCGACATGCTGTATAAACTTGCGTGCCCGATTACCGCAGAAGATACCAGTGGCTCACTGTATAATAAGTTGGCTAAACTTGGCCCGCAGGGATTAATTACCACACTAAAACAACTGGCGGACGGCACAGCGACGCCTGAAGCGCAGAATGAAGCGCTGGTCACTCATGCGGAAAAGCTCAGTAAAGAAGAAGCGCGTATTGACTGGTCTCTCTCCGCAGCACAACTGGAGCGTTGCATTCGCGCCTTTAATCCGTGGCCAATGAGCTGGCTGGAAATCGACGGCCAGCCGGTAAAAGTCTGGCAGGCCTCCGTCATTGAGGACGCCACGCAGTCACTGCCAGGAACCATTCTGGCAGCGACGAAACAGGGCATCCAGGTTGCCACAGGCAAGGGGATATTAAATTTGCTTTCGCTTCAGCCTGCCGGCAAAAAAGCGATGAGCGCCCAGGATCTGTTAAATTCACGCCGGGAATGGTTTATTCCTGGTAACCGCCTTGCCTGACGGTCACGTCTTTATAAGCCCGGTGTTACCGGGCATTTTTATTTTATACATATGAAAAAACAAAACAATTTACGTAGTCTGGCGGCACAGGCCGTTGAACAGGTCGTCGAGCAGGGACAATCATTAAGTAATGTGCTCCCGCCGCTGCAACAAAAAGTCGCCGATAAAGACAAAGCGCTACTTCAGGAGCTGTGCTTTGGCGTCCTGCGCACCCTTTCGCAGTTGGAATGGCTGATTAATAAGCTGATGTCTCGTCCAATGACCGGCAAGCAGCGTACTGTGCATTACTTAATTATGGTCGGCTTTTATCAGTTGCTGTACACCCGCGTTCCTCCCCATGCGGCGCTGGCTGAAACCGTTGAAGGCGCGGTTGCTATTAAACGTCCTCAGCTTAAGGGGCTGATTAATGGCGTCCTGCGCCAGTTCCAGCGCCAACAGGAGCCATTACTGGCTGAATTTGCCAGCAATGAATCGCGCTTTTTACATCCTGCATGGTTACTGAAGCGCCTGAAAAATGCGTATCCGACCCAGTGGGAATCTATTGCCGAGGCCAATAATCAGCGCCCGCCGATGTGGTTACGCGTAAACCGTACACACCATTCCCGTGACGCCTGGCTGGCGTTGTTAGAAGAAGCTGGTATGAAAGGTTTCACCCACCCGGCTTATCCCGATGCTATACGTCTGGAAACCCCCACGCCGGTTCATGCTCTTCCTGGATTCGATGAAGGCTGGGTAACGGTTCAGGACGCCTCCGCTCAGGGCTGCGTCGCTTTCCTCCAGCCACAAAACGGTGAGCACATTTTAGACTTGTGCGCGGCTCCCGGCGGGAAAACCACCCATATTCTTGAAGCCGCTCCCGAAGCCGAGGTGATGGCTGTCGATATTGATGAGCAGCGTCTTTCCCGCGTCTATGACAACCTGAAGCGTCTGGGAATGAAAGCAACGGTTAAGCAGGGTGATGGACGCTATCCGTCACAGTGGTGCGGCGAGAAGCAGTTCGATCGTATTCTGCTGGATGCGCCCTGTTCCGCAACCGGCGTCATTCGCCGTCATCCAGATATCAAATGGCTGCGTCGCGATCGTGATATCGCGGAACTGGCGCAATTACAGGCGGAAATTCTTGATGCCGTCTGGCCGCACCTGAAGCCCGGTGGGACGCTGGTTTACGCCACCTGCTCCGTACTGCCGGAAGAAAACAGCAATCAGATCAAAACCTTTTTGCAACGCACTCCCGATGCCGCGCTTAGCGAAACGGGAACGCCAGACCAGCCGGGACAACAAAATCTACCGGGCGCCGAAGAAGGTGACGGGTTCTTTTACGCTAAGCTAATCAAAAAGTGATGAGATAACGGGCCACAACTGATGAAAATTATCATACTGGGCGCAGGGCAAGTTGGCGGAACACTGGCGGAAAACCTGGTCGGCGAAAACAACGACATCACGGTGGTTGATACCAACGGCGAACGGTTACGCAGTTTGCAAGATAAGTTCGATCTACGTGTGGTTCAGGGGCATGGATCGCATCCCCGCGTACTGCGCGAAGCGGGCGCTGACGATGCGGATATGCTGGTCGCTGTCACCAGTTCAGATGAAACCAATATGGTTGCCTGTCAGGTAGCCTATTCACTCTTCAACACCCCAAACCGTATCGCCCGCATTCGCTCCCCGGACTATGTTCGCGATGCGGATAAACTCTTTCACTCTGAAGCGGTTCCGATTGATCATCTGATCGCGCCGGAGCAGTTGGTTATCGATAATATTTATCGCCTGATCGAGTATCCAGGCGCATTACAGGTTGTAAACTTTGCCGAAGGGAAAGTCAGTCTGGCAGTAGTAAAAGCCTACTATGGCGGTCCACTAATAGGTAACGCGCTCTCGACGATGCGAGAACATATGCCGCATATCGATACCCGCGTTGCCGCAATTTTCCGCCATGACAGACCAATCCGCCCTCAGGGCTCGACTATCGTGGAAGCAGGGGATGAAGTCTTCTTTATTGCGGCTTCACAGCATATCCGTGCAGTAATGAGCGAATTACAGCGTCTGGAAAAACCCTACAAACGCATCATGCTGGTTGGCGGCGGCAATATCGGCGCCGGCCTGGCAAGACGTCTGGAAAAAGACTATAGCGTTAAATTGATCGAACGCGATCAACAGCGCGCCGCAGAACTGGCTGAGAAGCTGCAAAACACGATCGTCTTTTTTGGCGACGCTTCCGATCAGGAATTGCTGGCGGAAGAGCATATTGATCAGGTCGATCTCTTCATCGCGGTCACTAACGATGACGAAGCCAATATCATGTCCGCGATGTTGGCTAAGCGTATGGGTGCCAAAAAAGTCATGGTGCTAATTCAGCGTCGAGCTTATGTCGACCTTGTGCAGGGTAGCGTTATAGATATTGCGATTTCTCCGCAGCAGGCCACCATCTCTGCATTACTGAGCCATGTGCGTAAAGCGGATATCGTCGGCGTTTCCTCATTACGCCGCGGCGTCGCGGAAGCCATCGAGGCCGTGGCGCATGGTGATGAAAGCACATCTCGCGTGGTGGGCCGCGTCATTGACGAAATTAAATTACCGCCGGGAACAATTATCGGCGCGGTCGTTCGCGGCAATGATGTCATGATTGCCAATGACAACCTCCGTATTGAGCAAGGCGATCACGTCATTATGTTTCTGACCGATAAAAAGTTTATTACCGACGTCGAGCGTCTGTTCCAGCCAAGCCCTTTCTTCCTCTAATTTAAGGGGCGCTCATTCAGCGCCCTTTTTAATTCCCTTTATTTATCAAGGTTTAATTTATTTCGCTAAACAGAAGCCGTAAATGGAAAATGCCTTAGCATTTGTTAAACTTATAACGTCAGCTGCATAGGGAGAATAAAAATGAGTTTTATTAAAGAATTTCGCGAATTCGCGATGCGCGGGAATGTTGTGGATTTGGCAGTGGGTGTCATTATTGGCGCGGCATTCGGGAAGATTGTTTCTTCACTGGTTGCCGATATCATTATGCCGCCGTTGGGGTTATTAATTGGCGGGATCGACTTTAAACAATTTGCTTTTACGCTACGCGAAGCGCAGGGAGATATCCCGGCGGTCGTCATGCATTACGGCGTGTTTATCCAGAACGTATTTGATTTTGTGATTGTGGCGTTTGCTATTTTTGTTGCCATTAAGCTTATCAACAGACTCAACCGTAAAAAAGCAGAAGAGCCGACAGCCCCGCCAGCGCCTTCTAAAGAGGAAGTGTTATTGGGCGAAATCCGCGATCTGCTGAAAGAACAAAGTAACCGTTCTTAATAAGCAGAAGGCCAGTGGTAAAAAAGTCACTGACTTTCTTGCCACTGGCCTCCCAGTTCCCTCGATTACCGTGTTTACCTTTACGCAAATAGCTTCCCTTACCTTTCTTATTTTTTTCAACGCGTTGCCTGAAAAGGGGATCGTGTAACAATGCCTCGATGGCGTTATCCTTTATCTGCCCTTTCTTATGTTGATAGCGACTCATAATATCTCCCGTTTGTATAAATTAACGGCGCGAGTGTAGTCCCGCCGGTTCAATAAATCAACATCCTGATTTCACTCCACTGGCCCCCTGCTCCAGGGCTTCCAGAATGGAACAATAGACGCTACTATGCGCCGTTCCGCAACAAGCATCATTAAGCCTTTGTAACGAACGCCGCATCGTTTCCAGCTCCGCAATCCTGGCTTCAACCTCCTGCAATCGATCTTGCACAATGCTTTTTGACTCCTGGCAGGTATGATGCTCAGGATCAATTCGGATCGATAAAAGTTCGCGGATCGACTCAAGCGTGAAACCCAACTGCCGCGCATGACGAATAAACTTGAGACGCTGAAGATCGTTTTCCGTATATAGACGAAACCCGCCTTCAGTACGTACCTCATGATCCATCATCTGCTGTTTTTCATAGTAGCGAATGGTATCAGGCGTTACTTCTGCCAGCTTTGCCAGCTCACCAATGCGATACATACAAGCTCCGTTAATTATCGTTGATTTTATGCAACAGTTTTTCTGCATACTCACCATGTAAAAAGTCGGTACTCAACCCAGCCTGCCGAAGTTTTAGTTCAAGCAGTGAGAGCTGGCGACTTACCTGATGGTATCGAGGGTCATCTTCCCGGATACTGTTGAGGATATCAAGTAACTGAATAGCATCTCTGCGCTGCTCCAGTTCAGGAGGAAGACAGCCCGCATTCTTGAGTAAGCGATAACCCGCACGAAGTTCCGCCGGCACATGAGAATCATCATCCAGAATAAGCGGTTCGCCGCGGCCAGGCAGATTATCAAACTCGCCTTTACGCTGTGCCTCGATAATATGACGCTCTGCCCACTGGTCAAGTAACCACATACGACACTCCATGGGTTGAACAAAAAGAATACAAGTATTGTAGATATGTGGGGATCGGGCGGGTATAAAAAAACCCGCCGAAGCGGGTTTTTTTACGTTACTACAGATTACTCTGCAGCAGCTTCTGCTTTCGATTCAGAGCGATCAACCAGCTCGATGTATGCCATCGGCGCATTGTCGCCTGCACGGAAGCCACACTTCAGAATGCGAGTGTAACCACCGGCGCGGCTCGCGAAACGCGGGCCCAGCTCGTTAAACAGTTTTGCCACGATCTCGTTATCACGAGTACGGGCGAATGCCAGACGACGATTAGCAACGCTATCAGTCTTGGCAAGAGTAATCAGCGGCTCAACTACGCGACGCAGCTCTTTCGCTTTAGGCAGGGTCGTCTTGATGATTTCATGACGAACCAGTGAACCTGCCATATTGCGGAACATAGCCTGGCGATGGCTGCTGTTGCGGTTCAGTTGACGACCACTCTTACGATGGCGCATGACCTTATCCTTCTCAGTAAAACCTTAACCTGTGATCCGGTTACTCGTCAGCGATGCTTGCCGGTGGCCAGTTTTCCAGGCGCATACCCAGAGACAGTCCACGGGAAGCCAGCACGTCTTTAATCTCGGTAAGAGATTTTTTACCCAGGTTAGGCGTCTTAAGAAGCTCAACCTCGGTACGCTGTACCAGATCACCGATATAGTGGATAGCTTCTGCCTTGAGGCAGTTAGCAGAGCGGACAGTCAATTCCAGATCGTCAACAGGGCGCAGCAGGATCGGATCGAATTCTGGTTTCTCTTCTTTCACTTCCGGCTGACGTACATCACGTAAATCAACGAAAGCTTCCAGTTGTTCAGCCAGGATGGTTGCCGCACGACGAATCGCCTCTTCAGGATCGATTGTGCCGTTGGTTTCCATTTCGATGACCAGCTTGTCCAGGTCGGTACGCTGTTCTACACGCGCTGCTTCAACATTGTAGGCAATACGCTCTACAGGGCTGTAGCAGGCGTCGACCAGCAGACGGCCGATTGGGCGCTCATCTTCTTCCGAATGAATTCGGGTAGAAGCCGGCACATAACCACGACCGCGCTGAACTTTGATACGCATACTAATAGACGCGTTTTCATCGGTCAGGTGGCAGATCACGTGCTGCGGCTTGACGATTTCGACATCCCCATCATGGGTGATATCGGCTGCAGTCACAGGGCCAATGCCAGATTTATTCAAGGTAAGAATAACTTCATCTTTACCCTGAACTCTCACCGCCAGCCCTTTCAGGTTGAGCAGGATTTCCAGGATGTCTTCCTGAACGCCTTCTTTGGTGCTGTACTCATGTAGTACACCATCAATCTCAACCTCGGTCACCGCGCAACCCGGCATCGATGAGAGCAGAATACGGCGCAGTGCGTTACCCAGAGTATGGCCGAAGCCACGCTCTAAAGGCTCAAGGGTCACCTTGGCGTGCGTCGAACTCACTTGCTCGATATCTACCAGGCGCGGTTTTAGAAACTCTGTCACAGAACCCTGCATTGTGTCCTCTCTTTGGTACTAAGCTTTACTTGGAGTAAAGCTCGACGATCAGGTGTTCGTTAATGTCCGCAGACAGATCAGAACGCTCAGGCTTACGCTTGTACGTACCTTCCATCTTGCCAGCATCAACTTCCAGCCAGGTTGGCTTTTCACGCTGCTCAGCCAGCTCCAGAGCGGCTTTCACGCGAGACTGCTTCTTCGCTTTCTCACGAATGCTAACAACGTCATTCGGACTAACCTGATAAGAAGCGATGTTAACAACACGACCGTTTACCATAATTGCTTTATGGCTAACCAGCTGACGTGCTTCTGCACGAGTGGCACCGAAGCCCATACGGTATACAACGTTGTCCAGACGACCTTCCAGCAGAGCCAACAGGTTTTCACCGGTGTTGCCTTTCAGACGTGCTGCTTCTTTGTAGTAGTTACGGAACTGACGCTCCAGCACACCGTAAATGCGGCGAACTTTTTGCTTTTCACGCAACTGCACACCATAGTCAGACAGACGCGGCTTACGCGCACCGTGCTGGCCAGGAGCTTGTTCAATTTTACACTTGGTATCGATCGCGCGAACGCCAGACTTAAGGAATAAGTCGGTGCCCTCACGACGGCTCAGCTTGAGCTTAGGACCCAAATATCTTGCCATTTTCTTTCTCCAACTAACCTGGAAAACGAAGCGTTATACGCGACGTTTTTTCGGCGGACGACAACCGTTATGAGGGATCGGAGTCACATCAGTAATATTAGTGATGCGGAAACCAGCGGCGTTCAGTGCACGAATCGTAGATTCGCGGCCTGGACCCGGACCTTTAACCATAACTTCCAGATTCTTGATGCCGTATTCTTTCACGGCGTCAGCGCAACGCTCTGCTGCAACCTGAGCTGCAAACGGAGTGGATTTGCGAGAACCACGGAAACCGGAACCACCGGCTGTTGCCCAACCCAGCGCATTACCCTGACGATCGGTAATAGTCACGATGGTGTTGTTGAAAGAAGCATGGATATGAGCCACGCCGTCAGAGACTTGTTTTCTTACACGTTTACGTGCGCGAACTGGTGCCTTTGCCATTATTCAATCACCCCGATTATTTCTTGATCGGTTTGCGCGGACCCTTACGGGTACGAGCGTTGGTCTTGGTACGCTGACCGCGAACCGGGAGACCACGACGATGACGCAAACCGCGATAGCAACCAAGATCCATCAGGCGCTTGATGCTCATGCTGATTTCACGGCGCAGATCACCTTCAACGACAAATTTGGCAACTTCGTCACGCAGCGTGTCGATTTGTTCTTCAGACAGCTCACTGATCTTAACATTTTCAGCGATACCCGCTGCAGCCAGGATGGCTTTAGAACGGGTCTTGCCGACACCGTAGATCGAAGTTAATGCGATCACGGCGTGTTTCTGATCAGGAATGTTAATGCCTGCTATACGGGCCACTATGCACTCCTACTATTTAATATGTACGTACCATGCTGAAAAGCCCGTTTTCAGGATACTCAAATGGAAACGTACAGACATACAAAAGATTGGCTGGCTAATCTAGCCAGCTCAACCCAACTTTGCAAGAAAAATATGCGAAAAAATCAGCCTTGGCGCTGTTTATGCTTCGGCTCGGCACTGCAAATCACACGGATGACGCCATCACGCTTAACGATTTTGCAGTTACGGCATAATTTCTTGACGGAAGCACGAACTTTCATTTTTACTCTCCGTAACTTCTCAGGCGACCAATTAACGGCCGTAGCCTTTCAGGTTCGCCTTCTTCAATGCAGACTCATACTGACTGGACATCATCAGAGTTTGCACTTGAGCCATAAAGTCCATAATCACGACAACAACGATAAGCAGTGAGGTCCCACCGAAGTAGAACGGCACTTTCATTGCATCACGCATGAACTCCGGGATCAGGCAGATAAAGGTAATGTACAGTGCACCAACCAGGGTCAGGCGGGTCATTACTTTATCGATATACTTCGCCGTTTGCTCTCCCGGACGAATTCCTGGTACAAATGCACCGGACTTCTTCAGGTTATCTGCTGTTTCACGCGGGTTGAAAACCAACGCCGTGTAGAAGAAACAGAAGAAGATGATTGCAGACGCATAGAGTAACACATAAAGCGGTTGCCCAGGCTGCAAATACAGCGAAATTGTTGTCAGCCAGTTCCAACCAGTACCGCCCCCGAACCATGACGCGATGGTCGCTGGGAACAGAATAATACTGGAAGCGAAGATTGCCGGGATTACCCCCGCCATATTCACTTTCAGCGGTAAATGTGTGCTCTGTGCAGCATAGACACGACGACCTTGCTGACGTTTGGCGTAGTTTACCACAATGCGGCGTTGACCACGTTCAACGAAGACTACAAAGAACGTCACTGCAAATACTAATACTGCAACCAACAGCAACACGAGGAAGTGCAGGTCGCCTTGACGCGCTTGCTCGATAGTATGGGCAATGGCTGGCGGGAGTCCCGCAACGATACCAGCGAAGATGATGATTGAGATACCGTTACCGATACCACGTTCAGTAATCTGTTCGCCGAGCCACATCAGGAACATAGTTCCTGTAACCAGACTTACAACAGCGGTGAAATAGAATGCAGCGCCTGGATTCATCACCAGGCCCTGCATACCAGGCATATTCGGTAGACCGGTAGCAATACCGATCGACTGGAATATCGCCAGCACCAGAGTACCGTAGCGGGTGTACTGGCTGATCTTACGACGACCAGACTCCCCTTCTTTCTTAATTTCCGCTAACGTTGGGTGAACCACCGTCAGTAGCTGGATAATGATCGATGCCGAAATATACGGCATGATCCCCAGAGCAAAGATAGAAGCACGGCTGAGAGCACCACCAGAGAACATGTTAAACATTTCAATGATGGTGCCTCGCTGTTGCTCAAGCAGTTTGGCAAGTACAGCGGCATCAATACCAGGGATCGGAATAAAAGAGCCAATACGGAACACAATCAGCGCGCCGATAACAAACAGCAGTCTGCGTTTCAGCTCGCCTAAGCCACCTTTGGCACTTTGAAAATCTAATCCCGGTTGTTTAGCCATCTGCTACTTATTCCTCGATTTTACCGCCAGCAGCTTCGATAGCAGCACGAGCGCCTTTAGTAACACGCAGGCCACGAACAGTTACCGGAGTAGTGACTTCGCCAGCCAGGATCACTTTCGCGAACTCGATCTGGATACCGATAATGTTTGCCGCTTTCAGCGTGTTCAGGTCTACAACGCCGCCTTCTACTTTCGCCAGGTCAGACAGACGAACTTCGGCTGTAATCGCTGCTTTGCGAGAAGTGAAGCCGAATTTCGGCAGACGACGGTACAGAGGCATCTGACCACCCTCGAAACCGCGACGTACGCCACCGCCAGAACGAGACTTCTGACCTTTGTGACCACGACCACCGGTTTTACCGAGGCCAGAACCGATACCACGACCCAGGCGTTTACCCGCCTTTTTGGAGCCTTCGGCCGGAGACAGAGTATTTAAACGCATCTCTTACTCCTCAACTTTAACCATGAAGGAAACCGCGTTGACCATACCACGAACAGCAGGAGTATCCTCACGCTCTACGGTGTGGCCAATACGACGCAGACCCAGGCCAAGCAGCGTTGCCTTGTGTTTCGGCAGACGACCGATTGCACTGCGGGTTTGAGTAATTTTAATAGTCTTTGCCATGGTTTATTTCCCCAGAATTTCTTCAACGGATTTACCACGCTTGGCAGCGACCATTTCTGGAGAATTCATATTTTCCAGGCCATCAATAGTTGCACGAACCACGTTGATCGGGTTAGTGGAACCGTATGCTTTAGCCAGAACGTTATGAACCCCAGCAACTTCCAGAACGGCGCGCATTGCACCACCGGCGATGATACCGGTACCTTCGGAAGCTGGCTGCATGAATACACGAGACCCCGTGTGAACACCTTTAACCGGGTGTTGCAGGGTGCCGTTGTTCAGCGCGACGTTAATCATATTGCGACGGGCTTTTTCCATCGCTTTCTGGATCGCTGCTGGAACTTCACGCGCTTTACCGTAACCAAAACCAACGCGACCGTTACCATCACCCACTACAGTCAGAGCTGTGAAGGAGAAAATACGACCACCTTTAACGGTTTTAGATACGCGGTTTACCGCGATCAGCTTTTCCTGCAGTTCGCCAGCTTGTTTTTCGATGTGAGCCATCTTACACCTCTACCTTAGAACTGAAGGCCAGCTTCACGGGCAGCATCTGCCAGTGCCTGGACACGACCATGATATTGGAACCCGGAACGGTCAAAGGACACATCTTTGATGCCTTTTTCCAGAGCGCGTTCAGCGACAGCTTTACCCACAGCTGCAGCCGCGTCTTTGTTACCGGTGTACTTCAGTTGTTCAGCGATAGCTTTTTCTACAGTAGAAGCAGCTACCAGAACTTCAGAACCGTTCGGTGCAATTACCTGTGCGTAAATATGACGCGGGGTACGATGTACCACCAGGCGAGTTGCGCCCAGCTCTTTGAGCTTGCGGCGTGCGCGGGTCGCACGACGGATACGAGCAGATTTCTTATCCATAGTGTTACCTTACTTCTTCTTAGCCTCTTTGGTACGCACGACTTCGTCGGCGTAACGAACACCCTTGCCTTTATAAGGCTCAGGACGACGGTAGGCGCGCAGATCTGCTGCAACCTGGCCGATCATCTGCTTATCAGCGCCTTTCAGCACGATTTCAGTTTGAGTCGGACATTCAGCAGTAATACCTGCCGGCAGCTGATGATCAACCGGGTGAGAGAAACCTAAAGACAGGTTTACTACATTCCCTTTAACCGCTGCACGATAACCTACACCAACCAGCTGCAGCTTCTTAGTGAAGCCTTCGGTAACACCGATAACCATTGAGTTCAGCAGGGCACGCGCGGTACCAGCCTGTGCCCAACCGTCTGCGTAACCATCACGCGGACCGAAGGTCAGTGCATTATCTGCATGTTTAACTTCAACAGCATCGTTGAGAGTACGAGTCAGCTCGCCGTTTTTACCTTTGATCGTAATAACCTGACCGTTGATTTTGACATCAACGCCGGCAGGAACAACGACCGGTGCTTTAGCAACACGAGACATTTTTTCCTCCGATTAGGCTACGTAGCAGATAATTTCGCCACCAAGACCAGCCTGGCGCGCTGCACGATCAGTCATAACACCTTTAGAGGTAGAAACAACCGCGATACCCAGACCGGCCATAACTTTCGGCAGCTCATCTTTACGTTTGTAGATGCGCAGGCCTGGGCGGCTGACACGCTGAATGCTTTCTACAACAGCTTTACCCTGGAAATACTTAAGTGTCAGTTCCAGTTCCGGCTTGGTGTCGCCTTCAACTTTAAAATCTTCAATAAAACCTTCTTCCTTCAGCACGTTGGCAATTGCCACTTTCAGCTTGGAGGAAGGCATGGTGACCGCAGCTTTGTTCGCGGCCTGACCGTTACGGATACGGGTCAGCATATCCGCGATCGGATCTTGCATGCTCATCTGTCTTTACTCCCGTGATTCAATTGGTGACAATTACCAGCTAGCCTTTTTCAGACCCGGAATTTCACCGCGCATAGCGGCTTCACGGACCTTAATACGGCTCAACCCGAACTTCCGCAGGAAAGCGTGCGGACGACCAGTTTGACGGCAGCGGTTACGCTGACGTGACGGGCTGGAATCACGCGGCAGAGTCTGCAGCTTAAGAACCGCATTCCAACGATCTTCGTCGGTTGCGTTCACATCAGAGATGATCGCTTTCAGTTCAGCGCGTTTCGCGAAGTATTTATCAGCTAAAGCTACGCGTTTTACTTCGCGTGCTTTCATTGATTGCTTAGCCATTTAGTAACCCTACCTTACTTGCGGAACGGGAAGTCAAAGGCAGCCAGCAGAGCACGGCCTTCTTCGTCAGATTTCGCAGTAGTGGTAATGGTAATATCCAAACCACGAACGCGGTCGACTTTATCGTAGTCGATTTCTGGGAAGATGATCTGCTCACGGACACCCATGCTGTAGTTACCACGACCGTCGAATGACTTAGCGGACAAGCCACGGAAGTCACGGATACGAGGAACAGCAATAGTGATCAGGCGCTCAAAGAACTCCCACATGCGTTCGCCACGCAGAGTTACTTTACAGCCGATCGGATAGCCCTGACGGATTTTGAAGCCTGCAACAGATTTGCGTGCTTTGGTGATCAACGGCTTTTGACCGGAGATTGCTGTCAGGTCTGCTGCTGCGTTATCCAGCAGTTTCTTGTCAGCGATCGCTTCACCAACACCCATGTTCAGGGTGATCTTCTCGACCCGAGGGACTTGCATGACAGAATTGTAGTTAAACTCAGTCATGAGTTTGTTAACTACTTCGTCTTTGTAGTAATCATGCAGTTTCGCCATCGTACTACTCCAAATTACTTGATAGTTTCGCTGTTAGACTTGAAGAAACGGACTTTTTTGCCGTCTTCGAATCTAAAGCCTACACGGTCAGCCTTGCCGGTTGCCGCATTGAAGATTGCAACGTTAGAAACCTGAATTGCAGCTTCTTTTTCAACGATGCCGCCTGGTTGGTTCAGAGCCGGAACCGGCTTCTGGTGTTTCTTAACCAGGTTGATACCTTCAACAATGACCTTGCCGGAAGACAGGACATTCTTAACTTTACCGCGCTTACCTTTATCTTTACCGGTTAACACGATAACTTCGTCATCACGACGGATTTTCGCTGCCATGATTCGCTCCTTAGAGTACTTCTGGTGCCAGAGAGATAATTTTCATGAACTTCTCGTTACGAAGTTCACGAGTTACCGGCCCAAAAATACGCGTACCGATAGGCTGCTCGCTGTTATTGTTTAAAATAACGCATGCATTACCATCGAAGCGAATGACAGAACCGTCCGGGCGACGAACACCCTTCTTGGTGCGCACCACTACCGCCTTCAGCACATCACCTTTTTTGACCTTACCACGCGGAATCGCTTCTTTGATGGTGATCTTAATGATGTCGCCTACGCCTGCGTAGCGACGGTGCGAGCCACCCAGAACCTTGATACACATTACGCGACGTGCACCGGAGTTGTCGGCGACGTTCAGCATAGTCTGTTCTTGGATCATTTTAGTGCTCCGCTAATGTCAACTACTACTGAGACCCGAAAATCAGGTCGTTAAAAAAACCCCATATCGAGGGCGCGGCATTATAACACCGCAAATCAGATATGGGTAGAAAAAATAAACGGCCCATCGGTGAGCCGTTTATTCGTATCGAGAATATACACGTCGTACTTCAAGTTGCAGATGCGTTGGCCGCGTTCACTCACTCCAGTCACGTACTAATGTACGCTCCTGAGATTCGCTCTCTTGCCGCCTTTCTGCGACTCGAATTACTTAGTGTATCGGTACTGTATTACAGAACCGCTTTCTCTACAACGCGAACCAGAGTCCAGGATTTAGTCTTGGACAGCGGACGGCATTCGCGGATTTCAACCACGTCGCCGATACCACATTCGTTGTTCTCGTCATGTACGTGCATTTTGGTCGTACGCTTGATGAATTTACCGTAGATCGGGTGTTTCACAAAACGTTCGATAGCAACAACAATGGATTTCTCCATTTTGTCGCTAACCACGCGACCTTGCAGAGTACGGATTTTATCGGTCATTACGCACCCGCCTTCTCAGTCAGTAAAGTCTTAACGCGTGCGACATCACGACGCACTTGCTTCAACAGGTGAGACTGTTGCAGCTGGCCACTTGCAGCCTGCATACGCAGGTTGAACTGCTCACGCAGCAGGTTCAGTAGCTCGGTGTTCAGCTCTTCAACGCTCTTCTCACGCAGCTCTTTTGCTTTCATTACATCACCGTCTTAGTTACAAAGGTGGTTTTAATCGGCAGTTTCGCTGCTGCCAGCTTGAATGCTTCACGGGCCAGCTCTTCCGGTACGCCGTCCATTTCATACAGGACTTTACCCGGCTGAATCAAGGCAACCCAATACTCCACGTTACCTTTACCTTTACCCATACGCACTGCCAGCGGCTTTTCAGTGATCGGTTTGTCCGGGAATACACGGATCCAGATCTTACCTTGACGCTTAACTGCACGGGTCATAGCACGACGTGCTGCTTCGATCTGACGGGCAGTCAGACGACCACGGCCAACAGCTTTCAGGCCGAAGCTGCCGAAGCTAACATCCGCGCCAGCAGCCAGACCACGGTTGCGGCCTTTGTGCATTTTACGGAATTTTGTACGCTTTGGTTGTAACATCAGCGACGCTCCTTATTTACGGCCTTTACGCTGCTGCTTTTTCGGTTGAGCAGCCGGTTTTTCCGGTTGTTCAACAGCAGCCATACCACCCAGGATCTCGCCTTTGAAGATCCACACTTTAACGCCGATTACACCGTAAGTGGTGTGCGCTTCAGAGGTGTTGTAGTCGATGTCAGCACGCAGAGTGTGCAGCGGTACGCGACCTTCGCGGTACCATTCGGTACGTGCGATTTCCGCGCCGCCCAGACGGCCGCTAACTTCAACTTTGATACCTTTAGCGCCCAGACGCATAGCGTTCTGTACAGCACGCTTCATCGCACGACGGAACATAACGCGACGTTCCAGCTGAGAAGTGATGCTGTCAGCAACCAGTTTAGCGTCCAGTTCAGGTTTACGAACTTCGGCGATATTGATCTGTGCAGGAACGCCAGCGATATCCGCTACGACCTTACGCAGTTTCTCTACGTCTTCACCTTTTTTACCGATAACGATACCCGGACGAGCGGTGTGAATGGTCACACGGATGCTCTTAGCCGGACGCTCGATAACGATACGAGATACAGACGCTTTAGCCAGTTCCTTTGTCAGGTACTGACGTACTTTAAAATCGCTGTCCAGGTTGTCAGCGAATTCTTTGGTGTTCGCAAACCAGGTAGAGTTCCATGGTTTTACAATACCCAGGCGAATACCATTAGGATGTACTTTCTGACCCATTGCTAGTCTCCAGAGTCTCAGCGATCGGACACAACCACAGTGATGTGGCTGGTGCGCTTCAGGATGCGATCTGCACGACCTTTTGCACGCGGCATAATGCGCTTCATGCTCGGGCCTTCGTCTACGAAAATTTTCGTAACTTTCAGATCGTCAATGTCAGCGCCATCGTTGTGTTCAGCGTTAGCAATGGCAGATTCCAGAACTTTCTTGACCAGTACAGCCGCTTTCTTATTGGTGTAGGTCAGAATATCCAGAGCCTGCGACACTTTCTTACCGCGAATCAGGTCAGCAACAAGGCGAACCTTCTGAGCAGAAGAACGAGCATGGCGATGTTTAGCGATAGTTTCCATCTCTTCCTCCTACCTTATTTCTTCTTCGCTTTTTTATCAGCAGCGTGGCCGCGATAAGTACGAGTCGGTGCGAATTCACCCAGTTTGTGACCGACCATTTCGTCGGAAACAAATACCGGAACGTGCTGACGACCATTATGGACAGCGATGGTCAAACCGATCATGTTAGGAAAGATCGTTGAACGACGGGACCAGGTGCGCAGGGGCTTCTTGTCTCCGCTTTCCACCGCTTTCTCTACCTTCTTCAGCAAGTGCAGGTCAATAAAAGGACCTTTCTTGAGAGAACGTGGCATGGCTTATCCTCTAAAATTATTTGCTACGGCGACGTACGATGAATTTATCGGTACGCTTGTTGCTGCGGGTCTTCTTACCTTTGGTCTGAACGCCCCACGGAGTTACCGGGTGCTTACCAAAGTTACGACCTTCACCACCACCATGTGGGTGATCTACTGGGTTCATCGCAGTACCGCGAACGGTAGGACGAACGCCACGCCAGCGTGCAGCACCTGCTTTACCCAGAACGCGCAGCATATGCTCAGCATTGCCAACTTCGCCCAGGGTTGCACGGCAGTCTGCTTCGACTTTACGCATTTCACCAGAACGCAGACGCAGGGTGACATAAGCGCCATCGCGAGCAACGATCTGAACGTAAGTACCAGCGGAACGCGCCAGCTGACCGCCTTTACCTGGTTTCATTTCTACGTTATGAACGGTAGAACCAACCGGGATATTGCGCATCGGCAGGGTGTTGCCTGCTTTGATTGCAGCATCAACGCCAGACTGAATCTGGTCGCCAGCTTTCAGGCCTTTCGGGGCCAGGATGTAACGGCGTTCGCCGTCTTTGTACAGAACCAGCGCGATGTTCGCGGAACGGTTCGGATCGTACTCAAGACGTTCAACAACTGCCGGGATACCGTCTTTGTTGCGTTTGAAGTCAACAATACGGTAAGCCTGTTTGTGACCACCACCGATATGACGAGTGGTGATACGGCCATTGTTGTTACGACCACCGGATTTGCTGTTTTTTTCAACCAGCGGAGCAAAAGGTTTGCCCTTGTGCAGCTCTGGGTTGACCACTTTAACGACGTGGCGACGACCCGGAGATGTCGGTTTACATTTAACAACTGCCATTGTATTACTCCTCCGACTTACTCAGCGCCGCCGACGAAGTCCAGATTCTGGCCTTCTTTCAGGGTGACG
This sequence comes from Salmonella enterica subsp. diarizonae, assembly GCF_008692785.1. Classification (GTDB taxonomy): domain Bacteria; phylum Pseudomonadota; class Gammaproteobacteria; order Enterobacterales; family Enterobacteriaceae; genus Salmonella; species Salmonella diarizonae. The sequence goes on along the minus strand of NZ_VXJV01000003.1, from coordinate 420,087 downwards.
TAAGCTTTTTTCCAGTCGCTACGACGACCGATACGCTGTCCGTGACGTTTAACTTTCCCTTTAACAACCAGGGTGTTAACGACTTCGACTTCGACTTCAAACAGTTTCTGCACAGCAGCTTTGATTTCTGCTTTGGTCGCGTCTTTAGCAACTTTGAGAACGATGGTGTTGGTTTTTTCCATCGCAGTAGACGCTTTTTCAGAAACGTGCGGTGCGCGCAGCACCTTCAGCAGACGTTCTTCACGAATCATGCCAGCATCTCCTCAACTTGCTTAACAGCATCAGCAGTCATTACGACTTTGTCGAAGGCGATCAGGCTAACCGGGTCGATACCAGTCGCATCGCGTACGTCAACCTTGTGCAGGTTACGTGCGGCCAGGAACAGGTTCTCGTCCAGCTCACCGGTGATGATCAGCACATCTTCCAGAGCCATGTCTTTCAGTTTCTGTGCCAGCAGCTTAGTTTTCGGCGCTTCTACAGAGAACTTTTCGACAACGATCAGACGATCCTGACGTACCAGTTCGGACAGGATGCTTTTCAGCGCGCCGCGGTACATCTTCTTGTTAACTTTTTGACTGTGGTCCTGCGGACGAGCAGCGAAGGTCACGCCACCAGAACGCCAGATCGGGCTCTTGATAGAACCTGAACGCGCACGGCCTGTGCCTTTCTGGCGCCACGGTTTTTTACCGGAACCAGTTACTTCAGCACGAGTCTTCTGAGCACGAGTACCCTGACGAGCACCAGCTGCATAAGCAACAACAACCTGGTGAACCAGCGCTTCGTTGAAATCACGACCGAAGGTAGTTTCGGAAACAGTCAGCGCGCTCTGCGCGTCTTTCAATACTAATTCCATTGCTATCCCCTTACGCCTTCACAGCTGGTTTAACGATCAGGTCGCAACCGGTTGCACCCGGAACACCACCCTTAACCAGCAGCAGGTTGCGCTCAGCGTCAACGCGTACTACGTCAAGGCTCTGAACGGTTACGCGCTCATTACCCATCTGACCTGCCATTTTCTTGCCTTTGAACACTTTGCCCGGAGTCTGGTTCTGACCGATAGAACCCGGAACGCGGTGAGACAAGGAGTTACCGTGAGTCGCGTCCTGGGTACGGAAGTTCCAGCGCTTAACGGTACCTGCGAAACCTTTACCTTTAGAGGTACCGGTTACGTCAACTTTTTTAACGTCAGCAAACAGTTCAACGCTGATGCTCTGACCTACGGTGTATTCTTCGCCTTCAGCCAGACGGAATTCCCACAGACCACGGCCAGCTTCTACGCCAGCTTTAGCAAAGTGACCCGCTTCCGGCTTGGTGACACGGTTAGCTTTTTTAGCACCCGTAGTAACCTGAACAGCGCGGTAGCCATCGTTAGCCAGGTCTTTAACCTGAGTAACACGGTTTGCTTCAACTTCGATTACGGTTACTGGGATAGAGACGCCATCTTCAGTGAAGATGCGGGTCATACCCACTTTTTTACCGACTAAACCAATCATTGTATCAACCTCTCAATCGCTCGATGACCTGATTAACCCAGGCTGATCTGCACGTCTACACCGGCAGCCAGGTCCAGACGCATCAGAGCATCAACGGTTTTCTCGGTTGGCTCAACGATGTCAACCAGACGCTTGTGAGTGCGAATTTCGTACTGATCGCGCGCATCTTTGTTAACGTGCGGAGAAATCAGAACGGTAAAGCGCTCTTTGCGGGTCGGCAGCGGGATCGGACCGCGAACCTGCGCACCAGTGCGCTTGGCAGTCTCGACGATTTCCGCGGTTGATTGATCGATCAGACGATGATCAAACGCTTTCAGGCGGATACGGATTCTTTGGTTCTGCATGAGACCAGAGCTCCAATTATTTTATAAACGAAAATGATTACTCCTCACACCCATTACGATTGATGGGAGAGTGTAACCGTTCTTACGTAGCTCCCCGATTGGGAGCATTGTTAAATAGCCAAATCGGCTATTCGAGGTTCAAATCGAACCTGCCGTCAATTACGACAAGCCCGCGCATTATACGTAAATCTCAGCCTGACGCAAGTGTCGGATAGAAATTAAACACTTTATCCTTATGCGGGCATGATTCCAGATAGCGCGCATGAGATAGCAACGCGCATCTTTTCTTTGGAAGGCATCAGGCAAAGCTGGCAATACGTCGTTGTCGCTGTCGCATAAATCTATAAAGGTGAGCACAAGCTTTGACGAGGATTTGCTTATGTTTGTCGCCCTTCTCTTTCTGATCTTTTATGCGTCGTTCTCTTTATTGCTTGGCATATACGACGCGCGTACCGGCCTGCTGCCTGACCGGTTTACCTGTCCATTGCTGTGGGGTGGTCTGCTTTATCACCAGATTTGCCTGCCGGAGCGTTTACCGGATGCGCTTTGGGGCGCTATCGCCGGCTATGGCGGATTCGCGTTAATTTACTGGGGCTATCGCCTGCGTTATCAGAAAGAGGGACTGGGGTATGGTGACGTCAAGTTCCTTGCTGCCTTAGGGGCGTGGCATTGTTGGGAAGGACTACCATTACTGATTTTCCTTGCCACCATGCTGGCCTGTGGTGGCTTTGGCGTCGCGCTACTGGTGAGAGGTAAATCGGCATTAATAAACCCGCTACCTTTTGGGCCATGGCTGACGGTGGCGGGTTTCATGACAAGTTGGAAAGATTTCTTTCCGGATGGTTAATCGGTAACCTTAATTTGTGATTGCAGATAATTTTGCATGCCGAGTTTGGCAATCAAATCCAGCTCAGTTTCCAGCCAGTCGATGTGGCCTTCCTCGTCAGCAAGGATTTCAATCATCATATCCCGACTGACATAATCATGAACGCTATCGGCATAGGCTATTGCCTCACGTAGGTCTTTTGCGCCTTCCAGCTCAAGCCGGAGATCCGATCGTAACATCTCTTCGACATCTTCACCGATGCCCAGCTTACCCAGATCCTGTAGGTTCGGTATGCCTTCCAGAAATAAGATACGCTCAATGTACTTATCCGCGTGTTTCATCTCATCAATGGATTCATGGTACTCAACATCATTAAGCCGGGTCAGCCCCCAGTTTTTAAACATACGGGCATGAAGAAAATACTGATTAATTGCGACAAGCTCATTTCCCAATAGTTTATTGAGATAATTTATGATTTTAACATCACCTTTCATTTTATAGTCCCTCCGCTTCCACTCTCTAGAGCGTAGATGGGGCTACAGGGATGTCAAAAAAAAGAGTGTGACTCAGGCGATCTCTTTAAATTCCGGCATTTGTGTTAACTCATCCTGCATCACTTCTCGCGCGGCGCGAATACACTTACCACATTGATTTCCCACAGGAATAAATTTACGCAACTGTTGAAATGACTGTGGATGAAATTGTCGTACAGCCTGGCGGATTTTTTTATCGCTTATACCATTACACAAACAAACGTACATGATCGCTCCCGTTCAATTTCTGCGCAAAGTGTAAATGAGAATGGTTATGATTACAATAGCACAAAGCGATTTACGCCACGGGAGAAACGTTAAAAAGGGCGAATAAATATAACGGCGACTAAATAGCAGGCAACAAAAAAGGGCGCCTAAGCGCCCTTTTCAATTCAAAACTAATTAACGAGTAATTAGCCGAGAACTTTAGCAACAACGCCCGCGCCAACGGTACGGCCGCCTTCACGGATTGCGAAACGCAGACCGTCGTCCATCGCGATCGGGTGGATCAGGGTAACAACCATTTTGATGTTGTCGCCCGGCATTACCATCTCCACGCCTTCCGGCAGTTCGATGGTGCCAGTCACGTCAGTGGTACGGAAGTAGAACTGCGGACGGTAGCCTTTGAAGAACGGAGTATGACGGCCGCCTTCATCTTTGGACAGAATATACACTTCAGATTCGAACTTGGTGTGCGGCTTGATGGTGCCCGGCTTAGCCAGTACCTGACCACGTTCGATTTCTTCACGTTTGATACCACGCAGCAGAACACCTACGTTCTCACCAGCACGGCCTTCGTCCAGCAGCTTGCGGAACATTTCAACGCCAGTACAGGTAGACTTCTGAGTCTCTTTGATACCAACGATTTCAACTTCTTCGCCCACTTTGATGATACCGCGCTCTACACGACCGGTAACAACGGTACCACGACCGGAGATGGAGAATACGTCTTCGATCGGCAGCAGGAACGGCTTGTCAATCGCACGCTCTGGTTCCGGGATGTAAGAATCCAGGAAGCCAGCCAGTTCGATGATTTTCGCTTCCCACTCTGCGTCGCCTTCCAGCGCTTTCAGAGCAGAACCACGAACGATTGGCGTGTCGTCGCCCGGGAAGTCGTACTGAGACAGAAGTTCACGAACTTCCATTTCTACCAGTTCCAGCAGCTCTTCGTCATCAACCATGTCGCATTTGTTCAGGAACACGATAATGTACGGAACGCCTACCTGACGACCCAGCAGGATGTGCTCACGGGTCTGCGGCATCGGGCCGTCAGTCGCAGCAACAACCAGGATCGCGCCGTCCATCTGCGCAGCACCGGTGATCATGTTTTTAACATAGTCGGCGTGCCCCGGGCAGTCTACGTGTGCGTAGTGGCGGGTCGGGGTATCGTATTCAACGTGAGAAGTGTTGATGGTGATACCACGCGCTTTTTCTTCCGGCGCGTTATCGATCTGGTCGAATGCACGAGCAGCACCGCCGTAGGTTTTAGCCAGTACGGTAGTGATGGCAGCGGTCAGGGTAGTTTTACCGTGGTCAACGTGGCCGATGGTGCCGACGTTAACGTGCGGTTTTGTACGTTCAAATTTTTCTTTAGACACGGCTATATTCCTTACTATAGCGCTCTCCCCTTCAGGAGAGAGCACGGGATTTTGGTTTTTAACCCTGCGGCTTATTTACCACGGGCTTCGATTACGGCCTGAGCAACGTTGTTCGGCGCATCATCATACTTCAGGAATTCCATAGTGTACGATGCGCGACCTTTGGTCAGAGAACGCAGCTGAGTTGCATATCCGAACATTTCAGACAGCGGTACTTCAGCGTGGATCTTAACGCCTGTAACTTCAGATTCCTGACCTTTGAGCATACCACGACGGCGGCTAAGGTCGCCGATAACGTCACCGGTATTCTCTTCTGGTGTTTCTACTTCAACCTTCATGATCGGCTCAAGCAGAACTGGTTTTGCTTTCTTAAAGCCTTCTTTAAAGGCGATAGACGCAGCCAGTTTAAACGCCAGCTCAGAGGAGTCAACGTCATGGTAAGAACCGAAGTGCAGACGCACGCCGAGATCAACTACCGGATAACCCGCCAGCGGGCCAGACTTCAGCTGCTCCTGGATGCCTTTATCAACGGCCGGGATGTATTCGCCAGGAATTACACCACCTTTAATGTCGTTGATGAACTCGTAACCTTTCGGGTTAGAGCCCGGCTCCAGCGGGTACATGTCGATAACAACATGACCATACTGACCGCGACCACCGGACTGTTTCGCGTGTTTACCTTCGATATCGGTAACTTTCGCGCGAATCGCTTCGCGGTAAGCAACCTGAGGCTTACCAACGTTCGCTTCAACGTTGAATTCACGCTTCATACGGTCAACGATGATGTCGAGGTGCAGCTCGCCCATACCAGCGATGATAGTCTGGTTAGATTCTTCGTCAGTCCATACGCGGAACGACGGGTCTTCTTTCGCCAGACGGCCCAGAGCCAGACCCATTTTTTCCTGGTCAGCTTTGGTTTTCGGTTCAACCGCGATGGAGATTACCGGCTCAGGGAATTCCATACGTTCCAGAATGATCGGGTTTTCCGGATCACACAGGGTGTCACCGGTAGTCACGTCTTTCAGGCCGATAGCAGCAGCGATGTCGCCCGCGCGAACTTCTTTGATCTCTTCACGTTTGTTCGCGTGCATCTGAACGATACGACCGAAACGCTCACGTGCAGCTTTCACGGAGTTCATTACGGTGTCGCCAGAGTTAACCACACCGGAGTACACACGGAAGAAGGTCAGGTTACCTACAAACGGGTCGGTAGCGATTTTGAACGCCAGCGCAGAGAACGGCTCGTCGTCGCTTGCGTGACGCTCAGCCGGAGTATCTTTACCGTCATCCAGAATACCGTTGATCGCAGGTACGTCTACCGGGGATGGCAGGTAATCAATTACCGCATCCAGCATCGCCTGAACACCTTTGTTCTTGAATGCAGAACCACAGGTTACCAGGATGATTTCGTTGTTCAGAACACGCTGACGCAGAGCTTGTTTGATCTCTTCTTCAGTCAGTTCTTCACCGCCCAGGTATTTTTCCATCAGCTCTTCAGAAGCTTCCGCAGCGGACTCGATCAGGTTCTGGTGCCATTCGTCAGCCAGGTCCTGCATGTCAGCCGGGATATCTTCATAAGTGAAGGTAACGCCTGCGTCTGCTTCGTTCCAGTTGATGGCTTTCATTTTCACCAGGTCAACAACACCGGTGAAACCTTCTTCAGCACCAATTGCCAACTGCAGCGGAACCGGGTTCGCGCCCAGACGGGTTTTGATCTGACCAACAACTTTCAGGAAGTTCGCGCCCATGCGGTCCATTTTGTTAACGAACGCAATACGCGGAACTTTGTATTTGTTTGCCTGACGCCATACGGTTTCAGACTGCGGCTGAACACCACCAACTGCGCAGTAAACCATTACCGCACCATCGAGAACACGCATGGAACGTTCTACTTCGATGGTGAAGTCAACGTGCCCCGGGGTGTCGATGATGTTGATGCGATGCGGTTCATACTGCTTAGCCATACCAGACCAGAATGCAGTAGTCGCTGCGGAGGTGATAGTAATACCACGCTCCTGCTCCTGCTCCATCCAGTCCATGGTAGCTGCGCCGTCATGAACTTCACCGATTTTGTGGTTTACACCGGTGTAGAACAGAATACGTTCGGTAGTAGTGGTTTTACCGGCGTCGATGTGCGCACTGATACCGATATTACGGTAGCGTGCGATGGGTGTTGTACGAGCCATTTGATTCCTCGTTGATATCTTTAGGCGTTCAGTTAAGTTATCCAAAACGGGCGACTTACCTGAAGCGCCCGCCTGGTGACTATGACTCCGAAGGGATTACCAACGGTAGTGTGCGAACGCCTTGTTGGCTTCTGCCATACGGTGAACGTCTTCACGTTTCTTAACTGCAGTACCTTTGTTGTCTGCAGCATCAGAAAGTTCGTTCGCCAGGCGCAGAGCCATGGATTTATCACCGCGTTTACGAGCAGCTTCAACGATCCAACGCATTGCCAGAGCATTACGACGAACCGGACGGACTTCAACTGGTACCTGATAAGTAGAACCACCAACGCGGCGAGACTTAACTTCGACAGTCGGGCGCACGTTTTCGAGAGCTACTTCGAAAGCTTCCAGTTCAGATTTACCAGAACGCTGAGCCAGGGTCTCCAGCGCACTGTATACGATTGATTCTGCAGTAGATTTTTTACCATCTACCATCAGGATATTGACAAATTTAGCCAGCAGTTCTGATCCGAACTTCGGATCCGGCAGAATTTTACGCTGACCAATGACGCGACGACGTGGCATGGAAATACTCCGTTGTTAATTCAGGATTGTCCAAAACTCTACGAGTTTAGTTTGACATTAATTTAAAACGTTTGGCCTTACTTAACGGAGAACCATTAAGCCTTAGGACGCTTCACGCCGTACTTAGAACGAGCTTGCTTACGGTCTTTAACGCCGGAGCAGTCAAGCGCGCCACGAACGGTGTGGTAACGAACACCCGGGAGGTCTTTAACACGACCGCCACGGATCAGGATCACGGAGTGCTCCTGCAGGTTGTGACCTTCACCACCGATGTAGGAAGTCACTTCAAAACCGTTAGTCAGACGAACACGGCAAACTTTACGCAGTGCGGAGTTCGGTTTTTTAGGAGTGGTAGTATATACACGAGTACATACACCACGTTTTTGCGGGCATGCTTCCAGCGCAGGCACGTTGCTTTTCGCAACTTTGCGAGCACGTGGTTTGCGTACCAGCTGGTTAACTGTTGCCATTAAATAGCTCCTGGTTTTAGCTTTTGCTTCGTAAACACGTAATAAAACGCCCTCACACAATATGAGGACGCCGAATTTTAGGGCGGTGTCGAAAAGGTGTCAAGAAATATACAACGATCCCGCCATCACCAGGCCATCTGGTTGGCATACTTAACCGTGAGTCTGACAAACTCAGTATAGTCAACCCTGACGACACTGTCTGAAATTTGACCACCCAGGCCGCGGGCGTCAATGTCTTCTTTCAAGGCATAGACTGTTATGGGGGCGTCGCGCAGACTTTCAAGGAAGCGGTTACCTTCAATAGCGACGGTAACGCCATCCTGGAGCAATAAAAGCGCATCGCCCTCTTTTAGCAGGCGCAGCAAAGCGGGAAAATCAACGCCCGAAGCGCAATGGGGTAAGGTATGCAGCATAAACGACTCAGAATCTCAGGATGACATCATAGTTGCCAAGCTCGCGGCGTAACGCCACGGGTTCAAGCGGCGTGGCGTCTACCACAAAATTGACGTTCTCCAGACCACGCTCGCGCAGCGATGCCGCGCAGATCCAGCATTGATCAATATCGTACAAATCAAAGAGTTTGAAAGTAGCAATATAGTCACGCGCCAACACGGCGTCTGGTTTTTGCCCGGGTAATAACTGAAAGACGCCGTCACTGATAAAAAAGACGCCCAGCGCTTCCGTTAACGCTGACGTCGCCAACAACGCATCCAGCCCTTCACGGCCTGAGGCGCTGCCATGCGGCGCGGTGGAAAAGACAAATGCAATACGTTTCATTAAAACTGCACCACCCGATCGCAGGTGAGAGATGCCTCCGCCAGCGCGCCCAGTCCGCTTAGCGTAAAGCCCGGCTGAAGATTGGCGGACGGCACCCCCAGTCTGCCTGCTTCAGTTTCATCAATAATACCGCGACGAAGCGCCGCCGCCACACAGATGTTCAGCGCCACGCCATGCTGCGTATTCAATTTCTGCCAGGCGCGTACCAGATCATATTCATCGCTCGCCGGCGCGGTCAGGAGATTGGCGTTATAGACACCCTCCCGATAGAAAAAGACGCTGACTAACTCATGCCCCTCATTAAGCAGCGCGTGGGCGAACTGCAATGCGCTGCTGGCCTGCTGGGTGCCATATGCCGGCCCGGTGACCATAATGGCATAACGCATTATTTATCCTGCCCCTGAAAATCGCCGCTTTTGAACTGGCGAATATAGAGGTAAACCGTGTGTTTTGAGATATTCAGACGATCGGCTACCTGGTTGATGGCGTCTTTAATATCGAAAATACCTTTTTCGTACAGGTTAAGGACAATCTGACGATTTTTCGCATTGTTAGAGACATTACGATCGGCATTCACCTCTTCGATAGTGAATTCCAGCGTCTGGGTGACTAAATCTTCTACCGAGGAGGCAAAATTAACCGCTGAGCCGACTTCCGGCGTTTCCGGCGGAATAAAGGTATTCATAATCTGTGAAAATGGCACATCAAGATTCATGTTGATGCACAGTAGACCAATAACGCGATGCTCGCGGTTGCGAATGGCAATCGTCAACGACTTCATCAAGACACCGCTTTTCGCGCGCGTGAAATAGCATTTCGACACGCTACTGTCCGCCCCTGTCATATCGTGCAACATGCGCAACGCAAGGTCGGTAATCGGCGAGCCAATTTTACGGCCCGTATGTTCGCCGTTGGCAATACGAATGGCTGAACATTTTAAATCCTGCAAAGAGTGCAATACGATTTCACAATGGGAACCTATAAGCATCGCTAACCCGTCCACTACCGCTTCGTAGGATTTCAGAATATCGAAGTCGGTTTGATCGAAGGGACGCTGATCCAGCAAATCAAGCTCACTGGTTTCGTTGGTTAAAAGCGACCTGGACATGAAAAAAAACACTCCTTTTCAGGAGCCTGTCGTTATGTTTTCAGGGCAGGCTCATTATTTACGCGGATGATTAAATTAATACAGTGAGGGTTCCTCTTTCCAGTACTAATTTACTCGTCTATTTCAGGCTGCGTGTGCGTTGGCGGTCATTCAGCCACGGTCTCGCCCTTAACGACCGGCGCAAGCGCCGTTATCCGCAAATCAAATTATGGTGAGTAATATATCCGGCCTGCATAAAAAAAACCGCCGCTATAACAAGCGGCGGCTCTCAATTTTTATTTTTTAGCAGCATCTGCGGCTTTAGCGTCAGCCGCATCGGCAGGTTTAGCATCCGCTTTCGGCGCTGGTTTGATATCCAGCAGCTCTACGTCGAATACCAGGGTGGAGTTCGCCGGGATACCCGGAACGCCTGTTTTGCCGTAGGCCAGCGCCGGTGGGATAACCAGCTTGATCTTGCCGCCTTTCTTAATATTTTTCAGGCCTTCAGTCCAGCCAGGGATAACGCCGTCCAGACGGAAGGAGAGCGGTTCGCCGCGCGTGTAAGAGTTATCAAACTCTTTACCGTCGATCAGCGTACCTTTGTAGTTCACCACAACGGTATCGCTATCTTTCGGCGCCTCGCCTGTGCCCTCTTTCTCTACTTTGTAAAGCAGACCGGTAGAGGAGGTTTTCACGCCTTTCTCTTTAGCAAAAGCGTCGCGGAACGTTTTGCCTTTTGCTTCGTTATCGGCAGCGTCTTTTTCCATCTTCGCCTGAGCAGCGCTCTTCACGCGTGCTTCAAACGTCTGCAACGTTTGCTCGATTTCCTGATCGGACAGTTTGCTCTTATCGGCAAAGGCATCCTGAACGCCGGCAATCAACTGATCTTTATCCAGTTTGATGCCCAACTTTTCCTGCTCTTTAAGCGAATTTTCCATGTAACGACCCAGCGAGGCGCCCAGCGCATAAGCCGCTTTTTGATCGTCGTTTTTAAAGGCTGCTTTGCTATCAGCGGTAGCTGCCGGTTTCGCCGCATCAGCAGCAAAAGTGATCGGAGCGTGCAGAGCAACGGCCATCGTAGTTGCCAGCAGCGTGGCTTTAAACAGTGATTTCATCCATATCTCCAGGGCCGGGGCATCTCGCCCCATGTTAACTTACATAAGAAGCGTACTATAAATCGTTGCAGAACAAATCAACATACGAACACGCCCTATTATCACTTCTTTTCAGACTCTTTTTGTTTAAATTAGTTTCGTAGGGCGCGTAATGGTTGCTGTGAAAGCCGGTAAAGTTAAGTAGAATCCGCCGACGGAGACAACATAAAGAGGTACATCATGCAGGATATCACGATGGAAGCTCGTCTGGCTGAACTGGAAAGCCGTCTGGCATTCCAGGAGATTACCATAGAAGAACTAAACCTGACGGTAACCGCACATGAAATGGAGATGGCGAAGCTACGCGATCATCTGCGTTTGCTCACGGAAAAGTTAAAAGCCAGTCAGCCGTCAAATATCGCCTCTCAGGCAGAAGAAACGCCGCCGCCGCATTATTGAGACGAAAAAAAAGCGGGTTAACCCGCTTTTTTTGTGTCCGATGATTTATCGAACCGATGATAATACCCTAAGGATTTCGAGTCACAGCAAGGCGGCAAGCTTGCAAATTCCCCGGGAGCATAGATAACTATGTGACCGGGGTTTGAAAGCGTAGCCAACACCGCGGTGGCTTGAAAGACGACGGGGATTAATGACAGCCGCAGCCGCCTTTACCACCACCGCCGCAGCAGCCTTCGCCGCCGTGCTCGTGACCATGGTCATGACCATGACCGCCGCAGCAGCCGTCTTCACCGTGATCGTGGTGGTGATCGTGCGCGCCGTGAACATGACCGTGAGCCAGTTCTTCTTCAGTCGCTTCCCGAATCGCAACAACTTCTACGTTAAATTTCAGATTCTGGCCAGCCAGCATGTGGTTACCATCAACCACAACGTGATCGTCTTCCACTTCGGTAATTTCTACCGGTACCGGACCCTGGTCGGTTTCCGCCAGGAAGCGCATACCTACCTGCAGTTCATCAACGCCCATAAAGACGTCTTTAGGCACGCGCTGCACCAGATTTTCGTCATACTGGCCGTAAGCGTCGTTCGCGCCAACAGCGACATCAAATTTGTCGCCAACTTCATGGCCTTCCAGCGCGGTTTCCAGGCCAGAGATCAGAGAGCCGTGGCCGTGCAGGTAATCCAGCGGCGCACTCACCGGAGACTCATCAACCAACACACCGTCTTCTGTACGTACCTGATAGGCCAGGCTGACCACCAGGTCTTTTGCTACTTTCATGATATCTCCTGAGCATGGGAAGAATAGTGGCGCAGATTGTAGCGGAATTCTGCAGCCGTGTACCCCTTAGCTTAAAAAAACCTGCGGCATATCGCTAGTCCGGATGAAAAATCCCGATCACTTGCTCTTCTTTGCGAACATGCTCGCGAATGTCTTTATCTGCTTCCCGCATTTGATGCCCGCACTTAACGCATTCAACAATATCGACATTATTTTCACGCCACATCGCCATTGTATCCTGTGCCTGACAGGCCGGACATTTCGCGCCTGCAATAAAACGTTTACGGATTGCCATTGTTCACCTCTACTCAAATTCATCCCAGCCATCCAACTGGCGCCGCTCCTGTTGCATTTCGCGCTGAAAAATCTCCTCCAGCTCGCGTCGGGCCTCTCTGGCGCGCGAAATCTGTACCGTGTCGGTATGCTCAGGGATCAGCTCCCGCAACATTCGCATATCCAGCCGACGAAAATGCAACTGCGCGCGCTGCGCCTGATGCGGATGCATACCTAACGACACCAGAGTCTTACGTCCCAGTTCCAGCGCGCTGGAAAACGTTTCACGGGAAAACTGCGTGACCCCAGCCTGTAATAACTCATGCGCCTCCACACGTCCGCGCGCTCGCGCAAGAATATGCAGATGCGGAAAATGCTGCTGACACAATTCCACCAGCTTCATCGTATCTTCCGGTTCATTACACGTAATGACTATCGACTCCGCCGCCTCCGCGCCCGCAGAACGCAGCAGCTCTACTTGTGTAGCATCGCCGTAATACACTTTATAACCATATTTGCGCATCAGATTAACGGCGCCGATATCGCGTTCCAGCACGGTGATACGCATCTTATTCGCCATCAATAAGCGAGCGATCACCTGACCAAAACGGCCAAAGCCGACGACAATCACCTGGGGTTTATCATCTTCGACCCACGGCTTTTCATCATTCTCTTCCGGGCCGTTAAGACGGTGCGATAACCACTTATCAATCCCTTTCATCAGTAGCGGCGTGGTCATCATTGATAACGTGACAGTCACCAATAATAACGCCATCTGATCGCCCTGAAACAGACGCTGAGAAGAGGCGGTAGAAAAGAGCACAAAAGCGAACTCGCCCCCCTGACTCAGCACGCTGGCAAACTGCATCCGTTCAGAACTTCTTATTCCATATAGCCGCGCCAGGAGATACAGCGTCAGCATTTTTATGACGACCAGGATAACGACGCCCGCCGCCACCCACAGTAAATGGGTATAAAGTACGCCAAGATTTAGCGACATACCGACAGAGATAAAGAACAACCCAAGCAGTAAACCTTTAAACGGATCGATAGCGTTTTCCAGCTCATGCCGGTATTCACTCTCTGCCAGTAAAACGCCGGCAATAAAGGTTCCCAGAGCCATCGACAGTCCCAGCGCATCCATAAATAAGGCGGCGCTCAGCACCAGCAACAACGTCGCGGCAGTGAAAACCTCTCGTACGCCGGACGCAGCAATAAAACGAAATACCGGGCGCAGCAGGTAGCGCCCGCCAATCAGCATTACCACAAAGGCCAGTACCTTCATTGCCACTTTAAACCAGTCAAAATGCTCGTCGGCAGATCCCGCCAATAAAGGCACCAACGCCAGCGCGGGGATCACCGCTAAATCCTGAAACAATAAGACTGAAAACCCTAGCTGCCCGGACTCGCTACGGTTCATGCCTTTCTCGCGCATCAGTTGTAGCGCCATCGCCGTCGAAGACATCGCCAGGCCAATCCCGCCGACTACCGCCGCCTGCCATAAGAAATCAGCAAGCATCAGTAATCCCGACAGCACCGCCGCGCTTAGCAGCACCTGAGCAGCGCCGACGCCGAAGATAGAACGCCGCAGTTGCCAAAGCCGGGAAGGATTAAGTTCGAGGCCAATGATAAACATCAGAAACACGACGCCCAGTTCGGAAAAGTGCAGGATCTCGTCAACATCGCTGATAAATCCCAGCCCCCACGGGCCGATGGCGATTCCCGCCAGCAAATACCCTAATACCGCGCCAATGCCCAACCTGGCCGCCAGCGGCACCGCCACGACCGCCGCGAAGAGAAACAGCGTTCCCGCCATCAATAAATCAGCACCTTCCATCAATAGCCCCCCGCGCTCACAGGATTCGCCAGCCACTCACCATAAGCTTGCGCATGACTGGCCAGCGCCTGCGGCGACTGGCGGCGCGCCCAATACACAATAATGGGAGGCATCCAGTGCATCCGGCACATAGCCGCGGTCAGTTCAAAGGGGCGCAGTACATCGCTCATCGGATAGCGGTTTAGCGCGTCATACCGGTAAGCGCTCTCCGGCTCGCCGGTCGTAATCACGCTACGCCAGTACTTTCCCACCAGTTGGTTTCCTCCTGGTCCGCTGGCGAACCCCCGACTCAGAACACGATCAAGCCATTCTTTCAGTAAAGCCGGACAGCTATAGGTGTAAAGGGGATGCTGAAAAACAATGACGTCGTGCTCACGTAGCAAGGCTTGTTCATAGGGCGTATCAATAAAAAAATCAGGATAGCGCGCATAAAGATCGTGCACGGTTACGTTATTGTGCTGTATGGCCGGTTTAAGCAGTACCCGGTTAGCGACCGAGTCCTGAGATTCCGGATGGGCATACAACAGCAAGACTTTTGCTGGCTGAGACATCAATCCCCCTCCCGGTTCTTTTGGGTAGATACCCTTCATTCTTCAGGCTACTTCTACGTTGACGGCGTTTGTTCACCCCCAGCCACGTACTCTATGTACGCCGCTGGGGATTAATGAGAGATATTCTTGTCCCTCACCAAAGGCGGCCTGAATGATTTTGTGTATCGTTGTTGTTTTGAGCTACCATTGCGCTCCAGCGCGGCGGTACGCCCGAATATTACATTATCATAATGATAAATTAACATAGTCTGAACATACGGCGCCTTATGATTGTTTTCTCCTCGTTACAAATTCGTCGCGGCGTGCGCGTCCTACTGGACAATGCCTCGGCTACCATTAATCCCGGCCAGAAAGTCGGCCTGGTGGGTAAAAACGGCTGCGGTAAATCTACCCTGCTGGCATTGCTGAAAAATGAAATCAGCGCCGATGCCGGGAGTTTTACCCTGCCCGGAACCTGGCAATTAGCGTGGGTGAATCAGGAAACGCCTGCGTTGCCCCAGCCAGCGATTGAGTATGTCATTGACGGCGACCGTGAATACCGTCATCTGGAAGCGCAGCTTAACGACGCCAACGAACGTAACGACGGACATGCTATCGCCGCCATACACGGCAAGCTGGACGCCATCGACGCATGGACCGTTCGCTCGCGCGCCGCCAGCCTGCTTCACGGCCTCGGCTTCTCTAACGATCAGCTGGAACGTCCGGTCAGCGACTTTTCCGGCGGCTGGCGAATGCGCCTTAACCTGGCCCAGGCGCTGATTTGCCGTTCCGATTTACTGCTGCTCGACGAACCGACCAACCACCTCGATCTGGATGCCGTCATCTGGCTGGAAAAATGGCTGAAAAGCTATCCGGGCACCCTGATTCTGATCTCCCACGATCGCGACTTCCTCGACCCGATAGTGGATAAAATTATCCATATCGAACAGCAGACTCTGTTCGAGTACACCGGCAACTACAGCGCGTTTGAAGTACAGCGCGCCACGCGCCTGGCGCAGCAGCAGGCGATGTATGAAAGTCAGCAGGAGCGTGTGGCGCATCTGCAAAGTTATATCGACCGTTTCCGCGCCAAAGCGACCAAAGCGAAACAGGCGCAAAGCCGTATCAAGATGCTGGAGCGTATGGAGCTTATCGCTCCGGCTCATGTGGACAACCCGTTCCATTTCAGCTTCCGCGCGCCGGAAAGCCTACCAAACCCGCTGTTGAAGATGGAAAAAGTCAGCGCAGGTTATGGCGATCGCATCATTCTGGAATCTATCAAGCTAAACCTGGTGCCCGGCTCGCGTATTGGTCTGCTGGGACGTAACGGCGCGGGGAAATCGACGCTGATTAAACTGTTGGCGGGCGAACTGGAACCGTTGCACGGCGAAATCGGCCTCGCCAAAGGCATTAAGCTCGGCTACTTCGCCCAGCACCAACTGGAGTATTTACGCGCCGATGAATCGCCGTTGCAGCATATGGCGCGTCTGGCGCCGCAGGAACTGGAGCAGAAGCTGCGTGATTATCTCGGCGGCTTCGGTTTCCAGGGCGACAAAGTAACGGAAGAGACGCAACGTTTCTCCGGCGGCGAGAAAGCGCGCCTGGTACTGGCGCTGATCGTCTGGCAGCGACCAAACCTGCTGCTGCTCGATGAGCCGACCAACCACCTGGATCTCGACATGCGCCAGGCGCTCACCGAAGCGCTGATCGATTTCGAAGGCGCGCTGGTGGTTGTCTCGCACGATCGTCACCTGATCCGCTCCACCACCGACGACCTCTATCTGGTGCACGACAAAAAAGTCGAACCCTTCGACGGCGATCTGGAAGATTACCAGCAGTGGCTGAGCGACGTGCAGAAGCAGGAAAACCAGACCGACGACGTACCAAAAGAGAACGCCAACAGCGCGCAGGCGCGTAAAGATCAGAAGCGCCGCGACGCGGAACTGCGTACTCTGACGCAACCGTTGCGTAAAGAGATTGCCCGTCTGGAAAAAGAGATGGAGAAGCTCAACGCCCAATTAGCGCAGGCGGAAGAGAAGCTCGGCGACAGCAGCCTGTACGACCCGAGCCGCAAAGCGGAGATGACGGAATGCCTACAGCAACAGGCCAGCGCCAAATCCGGGCTGGAAGCGTGCGAAATGGCGTGGCTGGAAGCACAGGAGAGGCTTGAGCAGATGATGAACGATTAACCGTAAAGGCCGGACGATGAGCGTATCAATTACCGATGACATAACCTTCCGCAAGCTGACCATCTTCATGACCTTTATGGCGAAGGGCAATATCGCCCGCACCGCCGAGGCGCTGGATATCAGCGGCGTCAGCGTGCACCGGGCGCTGCACACGCTGGAAGAGAACGTGCGTTGTCCGCTGTTCATCCACAAAGGCCGCAACCTGATTGCCCAACCGGCGGCATGGACGCTGCTGGAATATTGCCAGGAAGTGACGCATTTGATGGCCCGAGGGCTGGAAGAGACCCGTAAAACGGCAGGTGTCGGTCAGGGGCGTTTGCGCGTCGGCACGCTCTACTCGCTGACGCTGGAAACGGTACCGCACCTGATTATGGGCATGAAGCTGCGCCGCCCGGATCTGGAGCTGGATCTCACCATGGGCTCTAACGAAGCACTGCTGAAAATGCTGGAAGACGGTACGCTGGACGCGATTCTGATCTCGATTTCTGAAAGCGAAATCGATCGCAATAGTCTGGAAGTGCTGCCGCTGTTTCACGATGATATTTATCTCGCGGCGCCAGCAACGGCTACCCTCAATACCTCATCACCGGCTGACCTGCGCGATTACCGGGAGCAGAAGTTTGTCTCGCTGGCGGAAGGGTTCGCCACCTATGCTGGGTTTCAGGAAGCCTTTCATATCGCCGGCTTTGAGCCGGAGATTGTCACCCGCGTGAACGATATCTTTTCGATGCTCAGCCTGGTGCAGGCGGGCGTGGGCTTTACGCTGATGCCGGGGCGAATGAAGAAGATGTACGAGAATACCGTGCAACTACTGAAACTTTCCGAGCCATACCAGATGCAGCAGCTTATCGCCATTGTCTTTGCCCGCAACCGGGAGCGCGATCCAAGCCTGCTGGCGCTGGCCGCCGAAGGGCGGATGTACGCGCGCAGCCTTAACCCGAACGGCTGATTGCAGGAGGGCGACGCTTCGCGTCTTTTCCGGCCTACAGCAAGCACGAGCGTAGGCCCGATAAGCGCAGCACCATCGGGCAACAACATTACGCGCGAAGCCGCTTCGCCAGATGCACGGCTACCTCCACCCCGTTGCGCTCCAGTGAGACAGACTCCCCTTCCCACGCCGCCTGACGCGTTAAGCAGGTCAGCACGCCGCCCGGAGGCATCTCTATCGCCAGCCGCGCTTCGCGCTCGTTGGCGGAAATGACCGCCTCCTGCCAGCGCACCGTGCGCGCCATATTCATCGCCAGGTCATCAGCAATTTTTTCCGGCTGCCATAAAACGCGTCCGGTACTGCCGCTCAAATACGCGCAGCGTGGTCGAGAGAGCGTCACATTGCTGAACGCCGCCGCCAGTTTTTGCGCGGGTTCTGCCAGCAACTCACAATGCGACGGTACGCTGACCGCCAGACGATGCGCCTTACTGGCCCCTTTCGCTAATGCCCGTTTCGCCACGCCAGCCATCGCTTCGTCGGTGCCGGCAATCACAATCTGGGTTTCCGCGTTCAGGTTGGCGATCCAGGTGCCGCTGCCTTCCACCAGGCTTTCCACCTGCGGCAGGGTCAGTCCCATAATCGCCGTCAGGCCATAGCCGTGCGGATACGCCTGTTCCATTAAATCACCGCGCAGCGCCACCAGCTTCAGCGCGTCGCTAAAATCGAGCGCCCCGGCCACTACCGCCGCAGGATACGCGCCAATGGACAGTCCACTGACGATATCCGGCGCGGCACCGCGACGCGCCAGCTCCCGCGCCCAGGCCACCCCGGCAATCAGCAACGCCAGTTGCACTGCCCGGGTGTGTTTCAGCGCGTCGGGGGAATCCAGTCCGTCCGCCTCCGCGCCTAACACTTCTCGCGCCTGTGCTAATTCCGGTCCCGGAAGGTTTTGCAGCATATCGGGATGCTGCGTACCCTGCCCCGGAAAGGTAAACAGGATTTTCATGACTCCTCCCTGCTCCACGGGTCGCTCACCAGCCGCGGCCCCTGCGAGGTTTTTAACAATGCTTTGCCATCGCGCAGCCACTCATTGAGCGCAAACGCGCCGTGCGGCGTTTCCACCTGGGTGTCTGCCCGGCAGAGTCCGCCCGCTAACTGCTGCTGCCACGTTTTAAGCTCCTCACGCGCCAGCGGCTGCGGCGCGCGGATCAGCAGATCCAGATCGCTTGCCGCATGGATAACCGGAATACCGGTCGCCAGCGCATAGCCGGTACTGCCGGTAATGCCCCACGTCCAAGGCCACGTTTGCTGAGCCAATAATAAAGCTACCTGAACCGGCGGCTGAGAGATAAAGGGCGAGCGCAACAACGTCTGCGAGTCGACCAGCGATTGCGGCGAGCAGATACGAACGACGGCCGCCGGCTGCACCCAGCCCGCCGCCCGTTGGTCGCGCTTCATGCCGCGCACACCAACGGGCACACGCCCCTGCGCATCAACATCACGCCGCACTACCACCGGCAGACCGCTATGCCAGACGGTATCCACCCAGGATTCCGTGACATCTTCGAGCGCGTCGCGCGCGTTCAGCCAGATAAGGTCGTGTGGGCGTAATGTTGTGCTCATGATTTAGATTCCTGAAGTCAGCGAGATAAACAGCGGCAGCGACAGGATACACAGGACCGAGCTCAACAGCAGCACGGCTTCTGCATCTGGAGACTGCACGCCAAAGCGGTTACCGAACACCACGCCGAAGAAGCCCGCGGACAGCGCAATCATCAGGATAGCGGTAATCGCCACGGAGCCATGCAGGCCGAAGATAAGCACGATACCCCAGGCAATCGCCGGTTGAATCAGCAGTTTGGCGATGGTGGAGGTGATCACCACAGTATTGATCTGCAGTTTACGCGCAGACAGGATCACCCCGGTCAGGAACAGCGCTGCGGCGGTCGCAGACAGACCCAACGGTTTAATCGCCGCGAGGAACAGTTCCGGCATTTTGATACCGATAGCGGAGAGGATAACCCCCAGCAGCGGGCCCATCACGATCGGTTTTTTCAGCGAGCGCCACATCAGTACAGGCAGCATCGCCAGGGTAGAACCGGTGTTGTTGCCTTCGGCGCGCGCTTTTTCACGTTCCAGAATCAGCAGACAGAACGGCGTCATCAGTACCGAACCGCAGGCAATGGAAACAGCGACGGACAGCGAGGTCGTCGCGCCTTCGCCCAATACGCTGCCGAGAATCGGCAGACCGAGCGCCGCATAGTTTGGCAGCGCCACCGTCAGGGTCAGCACAGCGGCATCCTGCGGCGACTTTTTAAAGACGGTTGTCGCCAGGAAGTAGATAGCCGCATAGGTAATCCACATCGCCAGCGTCAGTACCAGAATCAGTGGCGACTGGGCGAGAATTCCCGTCCAGGGCGTTTGTACCGTCGCGCTAAACAACGTCGCTGGTAATGCGAAATCCATGACGAAAATATTAAGTAGGGAAACATTCTTGTTATCGACCATTTTGGCCTTCCCGGCCCAGAATCCCAGCAGCATGATGATAAAAATCGGTGCAAGGGCATGAACAATCACGTAAGTCATAAATCACCTGTCATTTAAAAAGTTAGCACTATCGCGATGGTTATTATTTTTCAGATACAGCGGCCCGCGCGGGCGCAACGAGCGCGCCCACGGAACCGGGCATCCGGCAGGTCTCTTTTTACTTACCAGCTTGCTCGCATACGTTCGCGCACAAGGGCTGAACTGCGGCGATTATCAGCGCCCAGACGGCTTTTCAGCGTCGGGTCCTGACGAGCGTCATTGATGGCCTGTTGCAGGGTGGTTTTCACCAGCGCCAGATCGGTAACAGACGGGGCATCCGGATTGCTGATATCCAGCAGGTTCTCCAGCAGCCCCAGGGTGGCGTAATTGCTGATGTCATACGCCATTGGCGGAATGGTCGCCGCCAGTTTTTCCAGCGCCTCGACGGTACGCAGGGTAATGCGTGCTGCGGACTCTTTACCCATCGCATGGATCAGCACCCCTTTATCGTTAAACGCAATCAGACGGTTCGCCTGGTAGCCGTGCGCCAGAAACGCGCCGGACATCGCTTTACCGACGATCAGGCCAATCACCGGATGCCCCGCCAGTCGCGCGTTGGCATAGGCTGCCGCCGCACCCGCCAGCGCCTGATGAATACCAAAACCCTCTTCACGACGACCGTAGGCCTGGCTTGGTACGTCAATCACCGCCACAATCGGGCGTTTCACCGCTTTATCGGCATCGGCGTCGATGGTTTCGCTTACCACTTTCGCCAGTGTCCAACCTTCCAGCAGCCCGACCTCGCCTTTAGCAGCGCGCGGGTAGTGGTTATTGGCATCGGGCACCACGGCAATAAAACGCACCGCTTCACTGTTCAGCTCGCCGTCGGCGGCCTGCACGGACGGGCACAGCCCTTCAAGACGTTTGGCATTGGGTACCAGGGTTTCCAGCCATAATTGGCCACGGCTCATTGCGTTACTCATCATTTCACCTCCCGGGCGAAAAGCGCTTTAATCTGTTCAGCATCGGCCTGTTTGCGGGTGTCGAAGTTCGTCAGGCGATCGAGATACCCGTCGTAGTTATCGGTGCGATGTTTTGCCGGTACGCCTTTGGCCAGCGCCTCGTTCATCGCCGCTTTCACCGCGTTGACGCCGTCGCCGACCAGCGCTTCCACCAGCCCGCTTTGATAACGCACTTCACCACCGGTCATGCTCCAGATAAACGGGCGATCGCGGGAGTCGTACTCTTCGATCCCGGCTTCCTGTTCGATAACCTGCGGGCCGTTCAGACCGAGACGCGCTTCACGGGTGACAATCAGATAGCTGCACAGCGCGGCGGCAATCGACATCCCGCCGAAGCAGCCAACGGTCCCGGCCACGATGCCGATAACCGGGGTATAGCGACGCAGGTCGACAATCGCCGCGTGAATATCGGCAATCGCCGCCAAGCCCAGGTTGTCCTCTTGTAAGCGCACACCGCCGGTTTCCAGGCACAATACCGCCTGCGTCGGAATGCCGTTGCGGTTATCTTCCGCCGCCAGCTCCAGCGCCGCCGCCATTTTGGCGCCGGACACTTCGCCCATACTGCCGCCCTGGAACGCGCCTTCAATCGCTACCACCACCGCCGGTTTGCCGTTGATGGTACCTTTTGCGACGACCATACCGTCATCAGCCTGCGGAACAATGCCCTGCGCGCCCAACCACGGCGACATCACGCCTTCAAACGGGTCGAGCAGTTCACGGTAACTGCCTTCATCCAGCAGCGCCTGCGCACGCTGACGCGCTTTTAATTCGATAAAACTGCGGTCATCACGCATAGTTCACCTCTTCAAATACCTGTTCGATACGAATGCGCGCTACGCCCGGGGTTGCGCCGAAATCGTGGATGGTCAGTTGGCCCGCCGGCAGACTGCTGACCGTTTGCAGACGGTTGAACAGCGCTTCCCAGCGGCTACGGCTGTTATCGACGGAAGTGGTGATATCAATGGTTAACGTCTGGCCCTGGTCGGCGGTGAATAACACCTCCATATCCCCGGAGCCCACAACGCCTGCCAGCGCTTTGCCGCTTAAGGTACGGCTGGCCGGTACGGTTAATGTAATGTGTTCCATAACATCCTCTTAATGCTTTAAATATACACGTCGTACTTCACGTTACAGATGCGTTGGCTACGCTCGTTCCCCCCAGTCACGTACTTATGTACGCTCCTGGGGATTCACTCCCTTGCCGCGTGATTCGGCCTTTTGGCCTCACCCCTTCGGGGCCAGCGCAAGCGCTGTTCAAAACGCGGTGCGTTTTGTCCTGCAACTCGAATTACTTTGTGTATAGGGCGATTCGATGCGGTCAAGAAACAGGGTGGCGGCCAGTAAATCGGCTGCGCCGCCCGGCGAGGCGTTCAGCGCCAGCATCTGACGATCGAGCGCCGCCAGCGCCCTCTGACCCGCCGGATGGGCGCTGCCACCAGCACTCAGGACGGCGCGCGCGCCGTCCTGCATGACGTCCAGCCCCTCCAGCCCCGCGCGGGAGAGCACGCAGGTGTCGGTCAACGAAGTCATAATCGCCATCAGGGCATCTAACCGCGCATGCGTTTCGCTACTGCCGCTCAATCGGCTTAAACGCAATTGCGGTAGCGCCCGCTGCATAATGTGCGGAAACGCCTGCTGCGCCTCTTCGCGCGCGCCCGGTACGCGATAACGGCGTGTGGCACGCAGCCCCTTGCTAAAGACCTTCGGCGCGGCGTCGTCCGGCAGCGTCGCCAGCTCGGCGGCAGTGTTCGCCACCTGCTGCGCGCTACCTACACCGCCGTGCATCGCTACTGCGCTCACCAGCATCCCCAGCGCCCAAATCGCGCCGCGGTGGGTGTTCACGCCGTCGGTAGCGGCCATCATCTGTTTCTCGCCTTCGCGACCGAGTCGCCCTATGGTTTGTCTGAGCGCAATATCCGCTGGACGCTGCCAGCTTTGTAGCGCCAGCGCCTGAAACGTAGGGGTCAGGCTGTGCGCCGAGCGCTCCATGAGCGCCAGAGTCAAATCGTGATGCGCGCCGTTCCCCCGACTGTCCACCAGACCGGGCTTCGGGCTTAATCGTGCTTCGTCAATCAGACACTGCGTGGCGGTTCGCGCCAGCCATTCGGCACCGCCTGCAACCTGAATCTGAGGCAGAAGTTTCATTACCAGCTCCGAAATTTCGCAGGTGGGTTGTAAAGACCGCCGGACCACTCCACCAGGTCGGCGACGCTACCGGCCGCCAGCAGCGAACGGGTGGCGTCGGTACGACGAATATCCATATCTTCCGGGTAGACCACCTTGCCGCTACTACGCAGTTCGGCGACGCGTTTCGCGTCAACGCCCAGACCGATGTCGGTGATACCGGCAACCGCCGCCACCATCGCACGGCGCTCTTCCAGATCTTTAGCCCGGTAGAGATAAGCGATGCCTTCTTCAGTCAGCACGTGCGTTACGTCGTCGCCGTAAATCATCACTGGCGCCAGCGGCATACCGGAAGCTTTCGCCACGTCAATGGCATCCAGTTTTTCCACGAAGGTCGGCTTCACGCCCGCCTGGAAGGTTTCTACCATCTGTACGACGAGTTTTTTACCGCGCTGCATCGGGTCCGGTTCGGTAATCATGTTCAGCCAGGCCGGGGTCGCGTGACGGCGACCGTGCGGGTCGTGCCCCATGTTCGGCGCGCCGCCGAAACCGGAGAGACGACCACGGGTGACCGTTGAGGAGTTAGCATAGCCGTCAACCTGCAAGGTCGAACCGATAAACATATCCACCGCATACTGCCCCGCCAGTTGGCAGAAGGCGCGGTTAGAACGCATGGAGCCATCAGCCCCGGTAAAAAATACGTCAGGGCGGGCGCGGATGTACTCTTCCATCCCCAGTTCGCCGCCGAAGCAGTGCACGCTCTCCACCCAGCCGCTTTCAATTGCCGGGATCAGCGTCGGATGCGGGTTCAGAGTCCAGTGTTTACAGATTTTGCCTTTCAGACCGAGCTGTTCGCCGTAAGTCGGCAGCAGCAGCTCGATAGCGGCAGTGTTGAAGCCGATACCGTGGTTCAGCGACTGCACCTGATGCTCGGCGTAGATGCCTTTGATGGCCATCATCGCCATCAGGATGTGTTCCTGTTTGATCAGGCGCGGGTCGCGGGTAAACAGTGGTTCGATGAAGAACGGCTTGTCAGCGACCACTACGTAGTCAATCCAGGAGCCCGGTATATCCACGCGCGGCAGGTCGCATTCGTCATCTACCAGTTCGTTCACCTGAGCGATAACAATACCGTCGTGGAAGGCCGCGGCTTCCACCAGCGCCGGAGTATCTTCGGTACTCGGCCCGGTGTAGAGGTTTCCTTTGCGGTCAGCTTTGTAACCAGCAATCAGCGCCACATTCGGGGCCAGGTCGACGTACAGACGGGAGTACAGTTCGATGTAAGTGTGGATGGCGCCGATTTCCAACTGGCCATCTTCCAGTAGCTGCGAGATGCGCAGGCTTTGGGTGCCGGAGAAGGAGAAATCCAGCTTGCGGGCGATGCCTTTTTCAAAGATATCCAGATGCTCGCTACGCCCGACGCTTGGCATAATCATGTGCAGGTCGTGTACTTTCTGCGGATTGACTTCCGCCAGCATACGGGACAGGAAATCCGCCTGCTTTTGGTTATTCCCTTCTAATACCACGCGGTCACCCGGCGCGATCAGTTTTTCCAGCATCGCGGTCAGGTCTGCGGTAGGCAGTACCTTACCCTGCACCGGAACGGAAGCCAGACGGCGCTGTTTTTCGTTGCGGCGCGTGTTCCAGACGCGTGCTGGCGTTTGTCCAGATAACATTATTAACCTCCTGATTCAACAATCAGTTTGATTGGCTTAACACTGAAAAGAGTCTGAGCTTTGGTGAGAAAATCATCAATTAAGCGCAGGTAAAAATCATTAGCCTGAGAGTAATAATTGAAGTAACAATTTGTGATGACGATCACGCCAGACAGCAGCATGCCGAACGACGCGGTGTTATTGGTATAGGTTTGAAGGGGGCCAATGGCTGGGAACGGACGTAGTTCGCAGGCTGGCCGGGATGGGAAGCCTGCATTATATGATTTATCGGCAGAGGTTGCCGTGATTTATTTTCGTCAGCGCGTCGTTCACGCCAAATAATTTAAACGTCACCTCATCAACACCAAGATTTTTCAGACGTGCAGTGTGTTTTTTAATATAAGCCTGCGCCGTTTCTTCGGATTCAAACAGATAAATGCCGCCAGCTTGCTGGTTTTTCTCGCTTTCTGTCCAGATTTTCCAGATAAAGCCCGGCTCCTCATTGATGGACTCCGCCAGTCCGTTCAGTTGCTGAGTCATCTCCTCGCCAAAAGGGCCGCTAAAGTTAAAGTGGATCTGTAAAAGTGTCTTCGACATGCCTTCTCCTTGAGTCACATAACCATCGTACTGCCACACTACCACGATTAATTCGGCTGATGCAGGGGTTCACACTATTTCTGCAGGGTATTGCGCGCGCAGTGAATACCGCCCCCCCCCCTGGCGAAATGAGGCGCAATTCTTATTTCGCCGGGTGATTTATTGAACGTAAAATCACATATTGATTAATCTGTGAACCTTATGCGCGGTATAGTATTGTTTCCAATTATCAATTGTTCTGGTGCTATGGTTGAGATCACGTCTACAGAAATGACCCCGCCTGTCAATGACTCGCATGAATTTATTCCCATGCGCGGCATTCGTAATCGCCATTTACAGACTATGCTGCCGCGTTTAATCCGCCGCAAAGTGAAGTTCAACGCCTACTGGCAGCGGCTGGAATTACCGGACGGCGATTTTGTCGATCTGGCATGGAGCGAAAAGCCGCAACAGGCAAAGCATAAACCGCGGCTGGTGGTCTTTCACGGCCTGGAAGGCAGCCTGAACAGCCCCTATGCCCACGGACTGATTGAGGCGGCGCAAAAGCGCGGCTGGCTGGGCGTAGTGATGCACTTTCGCGGCTGTAGCGGTGAGCCAAACCGTCTGAATCGAATTTACCACTCCGGCGAAACGGAGGATGGCGCCTGGTTTTTACGCTGGCTACAGCGGGAGTTCGGCACCGTTCCGACAGCCGCCGTGGGCTATTCGCTCGGCGGTAATATGCTGGCGTGCCTGCTGGCGAAAGAAGGCCGCAATATCCCCATCGAGGCGGCGGTGATTGTTTCTGCGCCCTTTGTTCTCGAAGCCTGTAGCTACCACATGGATAAAGGGTTTTCCCGCGTCTATCAGCGTTATTTGCTCAATCTGTTAAAAGCGAATGCGTCACGCAAGCTGGCGGCGTATCCCGGGTCGCTGCCGGTGAATCTGGGGCAACTCAAATCAATGCGCCGTATCCGCGAGTTTGACGACCTGATCACCGCGAAAATTCATGGCTTTGCCGACGCCATCGACTACTATCGTCAGTGTAGCGCCATGCCGTTGCTTAACCAGATTGCTAAACCGACGCTGATTATTCATGCCAAAGACGATCCGTTTATGGATCATCATGTGATCCCTAAAGCGGAAGATCTGCCCCCACACGTGGAGTATCAGTTAACTGAGCATGGCGGACACGTAGGATTTATCGGCGGTACGCCGCTGCGCCCTGAAATGTGGCTGGAACGCCGAATTCCTGACTGGCTGACAACGTATCTGGAGGCGTCATCATGATCATTCCCTGGCAGGGGCTCTCCCCCGACACGCTGGACAACCTGCTCGAAAGCTTTGTGTTGCGCGAAGGCACCGATTATGGTGAACATGAACGTTCGCTTGAACAAAAAGTCGCGGACGTAAAACGTCAACTGCAATCCGGCGAGGCCGTTCTGGTATGGTCTGAATTACATGAAACGGTCAATATTATGCCGAAAAAACAGTTTCGCGAATAAAACGCCTTTGACGGCAATACATTATTATTAAAGCTTAATCATGGAGTTGCCATGTCAGCCAAACATCCGGTGATAGCAGTAACAGGGTCAAGTGGCGCGGGGACCACCACCACCAGCCTCGCGTTTCGTAAAATTTTCGCGCAGTTAAATCTGCACGCCGCCGAGGTGGAAGGCGACAGTTTTCATCGTTATACCCGCCCGGAAATGGACATGGCGATCCGCAAAGCGCGCGACGCCGGGCGGCATATCAGCTATTTCGGGCCTGAAGCCAATGACTTCAGCCTGCTGGAACACACTTTCATTGAGTACGGGCAGACGGGTAAAGGCCAGTCACGTAAATATCTGCATACCTATGATGAAGCCGTACCGTGGAATCAGGTTCCCGGCACGTTTACACCCTGGCAGCCGCTTCCCGAGCCGACCGATGTGCTGTTTTATGAAGGACTGCACGGCGGCGTCGTCACGCCGCAACATGATGTCGCGCGTCATGTTGATCTGTTGGTTGGCGTGGTGCCTATCGTCAACCTCGAATGGATTCAGAAACTGATTCGTGACACCGGCGAACGTGGACACTCCCGTGAAGCAGTGATGGATTCCGTGGTGCGCTCCATGGACGACTACATCAATTACATTACGCCGCAGTTCTCCCGTACCCATATTAACTTCCAGCGCGTGCCGACCGTCGACACCTCCAATCCGTTCGCCGCAAAGGGCATTCCGTCGCTGGATGAGAGTTTTGTGGTGATCCATTTCCGCAACCTGGAAGGGATCGATTTTCCCTGGCTACTGGCGATGCTCCAGGGCTCGTTCATTTCTCACATTAATACATTAGTGGTGCCGGGCGGCAAAATGGGACTGGCGATGGAGCTGATTATGTTGCCGTTGGTACAGCGATTAATGGAAGGCAAAAAAATCGAATAACCGCGTTGAAACGCCCGATGGCGCTACGCTTATCGGGCCTACGGGATAAAAACTGGTAGGTCCGATAAGGCGAAGCCGCCATCAGATAATGATAATCACGCCGCAATCACTTCATACGAATGGGTAATATGGACCGCTTTTTCCAGCATTAGCGCCACCGAGCAATATTTTTCCGCAGAGAGATCAACAGCGCGCGCGACGGCAGCCTCTTTCAGATCGTTGCCGGTAACCATAAAATGCAAATTAATGTGCGTAAACAGGCGCGGCGCGTCTTCCCGGCGCTCGGATGTCAGCTTCACTTCGCAGTTGGTGACATTCTGACGCCCCTTTTGTAGGATCGATACCACATCAATAGCGCTACATCCGCCAGCCGCCATTAATACCATCTCCATCGGACTCGGCGCTTTGTCACCGGAGTTGCCATCCATTAAAATCTGGTGGCCGGAGGAAGACTCTCCGAGGAACGTGAGTCCTTCAACCCACTTTACACGCGCTTGCATATTTCGTAACTCCAATGTTTCAATTTTCCTGAAAGATTACGCGCATACAACAAAACTCGCAATGGAAGGCGACTTGGGTCATGCTGAAGCGAGACACCAGGAGACACACGGCGAAAGCTATGCTAAAACAGACAAGATGCTACAGTAATACATTGACGTACTGCATGTATGCAGAGGACATCACATTACAGGCTACAGTCTATTTTCGTAGCCCTCTTCCCAGGTAGCGGGAAGCATATTTTTGCAACCCCAGAGACAGTGCCGTTTTCTGGCTCTGGAGACAGCTTATAACAGAGGATAACCGCGCATGGTGCTTGGCAAACCGCAAACAGACCCGACTCTTGAATGGTTCTTGTCTCATTGCCACATTCATAAGTACCCGTCAAAGAGCACGCTGATTCACCAGGGTGAAAAAGCAGAAACGCTGTACTACATCGTTAAAGGCTCCGTGGCAGTGCTGATCAAAGATGAGGAAGGGAAAGAAATGATTCTTTCTTATCTGAATCAGGGTGATTTTATTGGTGAATTGGGCCTGTTTGAAGAAGGCCAGGAACGCAGCGCCTGGGTACGTGCGAAAACCGCATGTGAGGTCGCTGAAATTTCCTACAAAAAATTTCGCCAATTAATCCAGGTAAACCCGGATATTCTGATGCGCCTCTCTTCCCAGATGGCTCGTCGCTTACAAGTCACGTCTGAAAAAGTAGGTAACCTCGCCTTCCTCGACGTCACCGGGCGTATCGCTCAGACGCTGCTGAATCTGGCGAAACAGCCCGATGCCATGACGCACCCGGATGGGATGCAGATCAAAATCACCCGTCAGGAAATTGGCCAGATCGTCGGCTGCTCCCGCGAAACCGTTGGTCGTATTTTGAAGATGCTGGAAGATCAAAACCTGATCTCCGCGCATGGCAAGACCATCGTCGTCTACGGCACCCGTTAATCCCGTCAGAATGGCGCGTTTTATCATGCGCCATTTTTGTTTGCATCGATGTGGCGAAGACTGATTTATCACCCAGAGATTAATTACGCACTACGGCAAACGCTGGTGCTGTGCCTGCCTGTGGCTGTCGGTTTATTGATAGGCCAGCTACACCTGGGATTACTTTTCTCTCTCGTTCCCGCCTGCTGCAACATTGCAGGTCTGGATACACCGCACAAACGCTTTTTTAAACGCCTGATCATCGGCGCGTCGCTGTTCGCCGGATGCAGTCTGGCAACGCAACTCCTGCTGGCAGAATCCGTCCCCCTGCCGTTGATCCTGACCGGGCTCACGCTGGTGCTTGGCGTGACGGCGGAAATTAGCCCACTTCATGCGCGGCTACTGCCAGCGTCGCTGATTGCCGCCATATTTACCCTGAGCCTTGCGGGATACATGCCCGTCTGGGAGCCGCTGCTTATTTATGCGCTGGGCACCCTATGGTACGGCGTGTTTAACTGGTTTTGGTTCTGGCTATGGCGCGAACAGCCGCTGCGCGAGTCATTGAGTTTGTTATATCGTGAACTGGCCGATTACTGCGAAGCGAAATACAGCCTGCTCACCCAACATATCGATCCGGAAAAAGCGCTGCCTCCCCTGCTGATACGCCAGCAAAAAGCGGTCGATCTCATTACCCAGTGTTACCAACAGATGCATATGCTTTCGGCGCACAACAATAATGATTACAAGCGCCTACTGCGGGCTTTTCAGGAAGCGATGGATTTGCAGGAACACATCTCCGTCAGCCTGCATCAGCCGGAAGAGGTACAGAAACTGGTAGAACGCAGCCATGCGGAAGAGGTAATTCGCTGGAATGCGCAAACGGTCGCCGCTCGCCTGCGCGTGCTGGCGGATGACATCCTTTATCATCGTCTGCCGACGCGCTTCTCTATGGAAAAACAGATTGGCGCGCTGGAGAAGATTGCCAATCAACATCCTGAAAACCCGGTAGGCCAGTTCTGCTATTGGCACTTCAGCCGAATCGCCCGCGTGCTGCGTACTCAGCGACCGCTTTACGCCCGCGACCTGATGGCCGATAAACAGCGTCGCCTGCCACTACTCCCGGCGCTGAAAAATTATGTGTCGCTTAAATCGCCGGCGCTACGCAACGCCGGACGCATTAGCGTAATGATGAGTATCGCCAGTCTGATGGGCAGCGCGTTGCACCTGCCCAAACCGTACTGGATCCTCATGACGGTGCTGTTTGTCACCCAAAACGGCTATGGCGCGACGCGCGTACGTATTCTGCACCGTTCGGTCGGAACGCTGGTCGGCCTGGTGATTGCCGGCGTCACGCTGCACTTACATATTCCCGAAAGCATTACGCTGGCGGTCATGCTGGTACTAACGCTGGCAAGTTATCTGATTATTCGTAAAAACTACGGCTGGGCGACGGTCGGCTTTACGGTGACGGCGGTATACACCATCCAGTTACTGACGTTAAACGGAGAGCAGTTTATTGTGCCGAGGCTGATCGATACGCTTATTGGCTGTTTAATTGCCTTTGGCGGCATGGTTTGGCTGTGGCCGCAATGGCAAAGCGGGCTATTACGTAAAAACGCCCATGATGCGCTGGAAGCCGATCAAGAAGCTATCCGACTGATCCTCAGTAACGATCCGCAGGCCACCCCGCTCGCTTATCAAAGAATGCGGGTCAACCAGGCGCATAACACGCTATTCAACTCGTTAAATCAGGCAATGCAGGAACCCGGATTCAATACCCACTATCTGTCGGATATGAAACTGTGGGTCACGCACAGCCAGTTTATTGTCGAGCATATCAACGCCATGACGACGCTGGCGCGGGAACACACCATGCTGACGCCGGATCTGGCGCAGCGCTATCTGGAATCTTGCGAGATTGCGATTCAGCGCTGCCAGCAGCGCCTGGAGTACGACAGGCCAGGCGGTTCCGGCGACGTCAACATTCTGGAGTCGCCGGACATGCCGTCACATGGCTTATTGAGCACTCTGGAACAACATTTACAGCGCATCATCGGCCATCTGAACACCATGCACACCATTTCGTCGATGGCCTGGCGTCAGCGTCCGCATCACGGTATCTGGCTGAGTAAGCGGCTACGGGATACAAAAGGTTAGATCGACTGACGGATGCGCTACGCTTATCCGGCAATCCGCCATCAGGCAACCACTTTCCCTATCGCCTGCGCAAAGCGCTGCATTCCTTCATTGATATCCGCCTCTTCCACCACCAGCGACGGGGCAAAACGCATCACGTCTGGTCCGGCATTGAGCACCATCACCCCGGCCTCTGCGCCTGCGTACAGAAAATCGCGCGCCCGACCTTTATACTTCGGCTTCAGTTCCGCGCCAATCAGCAGCCCCATGCCGCGAATATCGCTGAAAATGTCAAATTGTTCGTCAATCGCCTGCAAATGTTGCACAAACTGTTGCCGCTTAGTGTGAATGCCTTCTAGTACCTCTGGCGTATTAATGATATCGAATGCCGCGCCAGCCACCGCACAGGCCAGCGGATTGCCGCCATAGGTTGAACCGTGCGAACCGACATGGAAGGCCGAGGCAATCTCCTGCGTGGTCAGCATGGCGCTCACCGGAAAACCGCCGCCTAACGCTTTGGCGCTGGTGAGGATATCCGGCGTGACGCCGTAGTGCATATAGGCAAACAGGTCTCCGGTGCGCCCCATCCCGCACTGCACTTCATCAAACACCAGCAACGCCTGATGCTTGTCACACAGGTCGCGTAACCCTTTGAGGAATTCCGGTGTAGCCGCCTGCACGCCGCCTTCACCCTGAATCGGCTCGACCACCACCGCGCAGGTGTGGTCATCCATTACCGCTTTCACCGCATGAAGATCGTTGAAGGGAACGTGAATAATATCGGCGGGTTTCGGCCCAAAGCCGTCAGAATATTTTGGCTGCCCGCCTACAGAGACGGTAAACAAGGAACGGCCATGAAAGGCGTTATGGAAGGCAATGATTTTCGTTTTGAACGGGCTATGGCGCACGCAGGCATAATGACGCGCCAGTTTAAAAGCGGTTTCGTTCGCTTCGGTGCCGGAATTCATAAACAGCACGCGCTCGGCAAACGTGGCGTCGATCAATTTACGTCCCAGACGCAACGCCGGTTCGTTGGTAAAAACGTTGCTGGTATGCCATAAGGTTTCACCCTGGGATTTCAGCGCCTCGACCAGCGCCGGATGGCAATGGCCCAGCGCAGTCACTGCGATCCCGCCGGCGAAATCGATATACTCTTTGCCCTGCTGATCCCATACGCGACTGCCTTTACCTTTAACCGGAATAAAGTCCGCCGGTGCATAAATGGGCAGAATCACTTCATCAAAAGTTGCGCGCGTAATAGCCGTTTGTTCAGTTGCCATATCATTACCACCCGGTTAAGCAGAAATGCCAGTGAAATTATAATCATAAAATATGAATAAAAAATCACTTAATAGCAACCACAAATCAACGCCGGAGGAAATTCTCCAGGAGAGCGTGTCCTTGTTCGCTGAGAATACTTTCCGGGTGGAACTGCACGCCTTCCAGATCCCACTCGCGGTGGCGAATGCCCATAATCTCCTGCGTTTCGCTCCAGGCGGTGATCTCAAAACACTCAGGCAACGTGGCAGGGTCGACAATCAGCGAGTGGTAACGTGTCACGGTTAACGGGCTGGGCAATCCCCGAAACACGCCCTGTCCATTGTGCGTAACAGGTGACGTTTTACCGTGCATTACTTTCGCTGCCCGCACCACCGTCGCGCCAAAAGCCTGCGCCATCGCCTGGTGCCCAAGGCAAACGCCCAGCATCGGAATACGTCCGGCATAATGGCGGATGACCGTCAGTGAAATGCCAGCGTCATCCGGCGTACAGGGGCCGGGAGAGATAACGATTTTTTGCGGGTTCAAAGCGTCAATGTGCGCCAGCGTCAGCGCATCATTGCGCCTGACCTGCACTTCCGCGCCCAGTTCACAAAAATACTGGTAGAGGTTCCAGGTAAAGGAATCATAGTTATCGATAAGCAGGATCATGGCGGCTCCGGGTCAGTAGAACCGCACTATTTTACTCAGTTTCGCGAGCTTCGCTTATCGCTTTCTGAAAAATTGCCTGCAAAGCGGAGAGATCGCCCATTGCGCCGCTCTGGTTCGCCTGATTCCACGTTTCAACCGCAATGCTTTGCCAACTCAGCGCGTAGCCTGCATGTAGCGCCAGTTGTTCAAAGAAGATGCGCTGCGCCAGCCCGCTCCCCAAACGAAACGGGTGAAGTACGTTAATTTCGCAGTAGTAATGCGCCAGCCGCTCGACAAACTTTTCATGCGCCAGACCGACCAGATAGCCCTCTTCTTCCAGATCCTGCATCAGGACATTACCCTCTTTTTCGATATAGGCAAAGTGGCAGAAACGGGTATCGCCCTGGTAAATATCGACCTCCCGCAGTTGCCCTGCCCAGTCGAAAATATCCTGATAGAGCTGGCGATGAATCGCGCACAGATGGGGCAAGCCGCGTATCAGCGGCCCCAGTTCAATCGTGGCGGCGCGGAGCGCGGTCATTTCATATGCCGCTTGCGCCAGTCGCTGGGCCTGATGAATCCCCAGCCGATTACGCATCACATTCAGCCCCGGATAGAGGTACGGATCGCGTCCTTCGCCAAATTTATCGCTCATAGTGCCTCCGAAGTTCGTCAAGGCGTGCCAGCGCTTCGTCGGCGGTCAGGGTTACTAAGGGGATCTCAATACCTTCGAGACGGCGGCTTTGCTGGAAGTTAACGTTGCGCCGCTGTTCCCAAAAGCGTGACTTTTGTTTATCGGTAAGTTTCTTCACCTGGCCTCCCTGAATATGCCTGTGCTTGCCCACAAGTATAAGCAGCAATTTCAGGTTACGCTGAGACAGGGAGAAAACGCGGGTGGCTCGCCCCCGCGCAGGCATATTTTATGGCAGGACTTTCGCGGAAAGGATAACGACTGGTTTTGTCGGCACATTCTGATAAGGCCCGACATCGTGCGTCGGCACCTGAGAGATTTTATCAGCGACGTCCATACCTTTTACCACTTTACCAAAGACTGCATAGCCAAAGTCACGCTGGCCGTGGTCGAGAAAAGCGTTATCCGCGACGTTAATAAAGAACTGGCTGGTGGCGCTGTCTTTATCCGCGGTACGCGCCATCGCGATCGTGCCGCGAGTATTACGCAGGCCGTTGTCGGCTTCATTCTTAATAGGCGGATTCGGTTTCTTCTGCTGCATCTGCTCGTTAAAACCACCGCCCTGAATCATAAAGCCAGGAATAACGCGGTGAAACGTGGTGTTGTTATAGAAACCACTGTTGACGTAATCGACAAAGTTTTTCACGGAAACCGGCGCTTTCTGGCTGTTCAGCTCCAGCTCAATATTCCCGGCGGAGGTGGTTAACAGCACATGAGGATCGCCTTTTGCTGCCAACGCTGCGGGAGAAAGAGCAGAAAGAGCGAAAACAGCTACGACAGCCGCCAGAGTCGATTTGAGCATGAGATTTCCTTAACAAGAGCAGAAATAAAGCAAGTGGACTGATTCTAAAGAGCCTTCCAGGGTCAGGCCAGTCCTTTACCTAATTTTACGTATCTGAAACAAATGTAACGTCACGGCACAATGCCTGAGCTTCGCAATATACCGTGATCATGATCACGTTAAAAATGTAACGGGCAATACGTTTGCTAATAATTATTTAAATGCGTCACTAAAGCGCCTAAAATCTGCCCGCTTAACGCGCCCTCCACGCGCTTCACTTCTCTTCAAGGCCAGACATGACTAACAGCAACCGCATCAAGCTCACATGGATCAGCTTTCTTTCCTACGCCCTGACCGGGGCGCTGGTGATTGTCACCGGGATGGTGATGGGAAATATCGCAGACTATTTTCATCTGCCCGTTTCCAGCATGAGTAACACCTTTACTTTCCTGAACGCCGGGATTTTGATCTCGATCTTCCTCAATGCGTGGTTGATGGAAATCGTCCCGCTGAAAACACAGCTACGCTTTGGTTTTATCCTGATGGTGCTGGCGGTTGCCGGGCTGATGCTCAGTCATAGCCTGGCGCTGTTCTCAGCGGCGATGTTTGTGCTGGGGCTGGTCAGTGGGATCACCATGTCGATTGGCACCTTCCTGATTACGCAACTGTATGAAGGGCGTCAGCGCGGTTCCCGACTGCTGTTTACCGACTCCTTCTTCAGCATGGCGGGGATGATTTTTCCCATGGTCGCCGCCTTCTTGCTGGCGCGTAGTATTGAGTGGTACTGGGTCTATGCCTGCATCGGCCTGGTCTATCTGGCGATTTTCATCCTGACCTTCGGCTGTGAATTTCCGGCGCTGGGTAAACATGCGCAGCACTCTCAGGCGCCTGTCGCCAAAGAAAAATGGGGCATTGGCGTACTGTTTCTCGCCGTCGCTGCGCTGTGCTATATCCTCGGTCAATTAGG
Organism: Salmonella enterica subsp. diarizonae; assembly: GCF_008692785.1. GTDB lineage: Bacteria > Pseudomonadota > Gammaproteobacteria > Enterobacterales > Enterobacteriaceae > Salmonella > Salmonella diarizonae. The sequence goes on along the minus strand of NZ_VXJV01000003.1, from coordinate 383,887 downwards.
CTTTATCTCCTGGGTGCCGGAATACGCCAAAGGCCTCGGCATGAGCCTGAATGACGCCGGGGCGCTGGTGAGCGATTTCTGGATGTCCTATATGTTTGGCATGTGGGCGTTCAGCTTTATCCTGCGCTTTTTCGATCTGCAACGCATTCTGACCGTGCTGGCGGGTATGGCGGCAGTACTGATGTATCTGTTTATTACCGGCACACAGGCGCACATGCCGTGGTTTATTCTGACGCTGGGCTTCTTCTCCAGCGCCATTTATACCTCCATCATTACGCTGGGATCGCAGCAAACGAAAGTGGCCTCGCCTAAGCTGGTCAACTTTATTTTGACCTGCGGTACCATCGGAACGATGCTGACATTCGTCGTCACCGGCCCGATTGTGGCGCACAGCGGCCCGCAGGCGGCCTTACTCACCGCAAATGGTCTGTATGCGGTGGTATTTGTGATGTGCTTTGCGCTCGGCTTTGTGTCCCGTCATCGCCAACATAGCGCCCCAGCGGCGCATTGATAATGATTGCCGGATGGCGACGCAATGCGTCTTATCCGGCCTACAGCGTAAGCCGTTGGTAGGTCGGATAAGGCGCAGCAGCCTTCCGGCAACCTATTTTCCCCTCTCCTCCCGACGAGGTAGGCCTGGTGGTCTAAAACCCCCTCATTTTGTACATTATTTGTACAAACCTGAAAAGCCTGACAATTCCGCCACTTATAAAAATCCTGACAAATCAGCCATATACCCATTAAGAGGTATATAAAGGTGAATTTGATTTACATCAATAAGTGGGGTTGCTGAATCGTTAAGGTAGGCGGTAATAGAAAAGAAATCGAGGCAAAAATGAGCAAAGTCAGACTCGCTATTATCGGTAATGGTATGGTCGGCCACCGCTTTATTGAGGATCTCCTTGATAAATCCGACGCTAGCCTGTTCGACATTACCGTGTTCTGTGAAGAACCCCGTAAAGCCTATGACCGTGTCCACCTGTCATCCTACTTCTCTCACCACACCGCGGAAGAGCTCTCTCTGGTGCGTGAAGGGTTTTATGAGAAGCATGACGTAAAGGTACTGGTTGGCGAACGCGCAATTACCATTAACCGTCAGGAGAAAGTTATTCACTCCAGCGCGGGTCGTACCGTTTATTATGACAAGCTGATCATGGCGACTGGTTCATATCCGTGGATTCCACCGATTAAAGGCTCAGAAACCCAGGATTGCTTCGTTTACCGTACCATTGAAGACCTTAACGCTATCGAATCCTGCGCCCGCCGCAGCAAGCGCGGGGCGGTGGTCGGTGGCGGCCTGCTGGGGCTGGAAGCCGCCGGCGCGCTGAAAAACCTCGGCGTGGAAACTCACGTCATTGAATTTGCGCCGATGCTGATGGCGGAACAGCTCGATCAGATGGGCGGCGAGCAGCTACGACGCAAGATCGAAAGCATGGGCGTACGTGTACACACCAGTAAAAATACGCAAGAGATTGTTCAGCAAGGTACCGAAGCACGTAAAACCATGCGTTTTGCCGACGGCAGCGAGCTGGAAGTCGATTTTATCGTCTTCTCTACCGGTATTCGCCCCCGCGACAAACTGGCTACCCAGTGCGGTCTGGCCGTCGCGCAGCGCGGCGGTATCGTCATTAACGATTCCTGTCAGACTTCCGACCCGGATATCTACGCCATTGGTGAGTGCGCCAGTTGGAATAACCGCGTTTACGGTCTGGTCGCGCCGGGCTATAAAATGGCCCAGGTCGCCGTTGACCATATCCTCGGCAGTGAAAACACCTTTGAAGGGGCGGATCTCAGCGCCAAACTGAAGCTGCTGGGCGTGGACGTGGGCGGCATCGGCGACGCCCATGGCCGCAAGCCGGGCGCCCGTAGCTATGTCTACCTCGACGAAAGCAAAGAAGTCTACAAACGTCTCATCGTTAGCGAAGATAACAAAACGCTGCTCGGCGCAGTACTGGTCGGCGACACCAGCGATTACGGCAATTTGCTGCAACTGGTACTGAACGCCATCGAACTTCCGGAAAACCCGGACTCGCTGATCCTGCCGTCACACGCGGGCAGCGGCAAACCGTCTATCGGCGTGGATAAGCTGCCGGACAGCGCGCAGATCTGCTCCTGCTTCGACGTGACTAAAGGCGATCTGATCGCCGCCATCAATAAAGGCTGCCATACCGTGGCGGCGCTGAAAGCGGAGACCAAAGCCGGAACCGGCTGCGGCGGCTGTATCCCACTGGTGACGCAGGTACTGAACGCCGAACTGGCGAAACAGGGTATCGAAGTCAACAACAATCTGTGCGAGCACTTTGCTTATTCTCGCCAGGAATTGTTCCACTTAATCCGCGTAGAAGGCATCAAAACTTTTGAAGAGCTGCTGGCGAAACACGGTAAAGGCTACGGCTGCGAAGTGTGTAAGCCAACCGTTGCTTCGCTGCTGGCGTCGTGCTGGAACGAATACATCCTTAAGCCGCAGCACACTCCGCTACAGGATACCAACGATAACTTCCTGGCGAATATTCAGAAAGATGGTACCTACTCGGTGATCCCACGCTCGGCGGGCGGTGAAATCACGCCGGAAGGTCTGGTGGCCGTGGGTCGTATCGCCCGCGAGTTTAACCTGTACACCAAAATTACCGGCTCTCAGCGTATCGGTCTGTTTGGCGCGCAAAAAGACGATCTGCCGGAAATCTGGCGTCAGCTGATTGAAGCGGGCTTCGAAACCGGTCACGCGTACGCCAAAGCGCTGCGGATGGCGAAAACCTGCGTCGGCAGCACCTGGTGCCGCTACGGGGTTGGCGACAGCGTCGGTTTCGGCGTGGAGCTGGAAAACCGCTACAAAGGCATTCGCACCCCGCACAAAATGAAGTTCGGCGTCTCCGGCTGTACCCGCGAATGTGCGGAAGCGCAGGGTAAAGATGTCGGTATCATCGCCACCGAAAAAGGCTGGAATCTGTACGTCTGCGGTAACGGCGGCATGAAACCGCGTCACGCGGATCTGCTGGCAGCCGATCTCGATCGCGACACTCTGCTCAAGTATCTCGACCGCTTTATGATGTTCTACATTCGTACCGCCGATAAGCTGACCCGTACCGCGCCGTGGCTGGATAATCTGGAAGGCGGCATCGACTATCTGAAATCGGTCATTATCGACGATAAGCTGGGCCTGAACGAACATCTGGAAGAAGAGATGGCGCGCCTGCGCGCAGCGGTGGTCTGCGAGTGGACGGAAACCGTCAACACGCCAGCGGCGCAGGTTCGTTTCAAACACTTCATCAACAGCGACAAGCGCGACCCAAATGTCCAGGTCGTCCCAGAACGCGAACAGCATCGTCCGGCCACGCCGTATGAACGTATCCCGGTAACTCTGGTGGAGGAAAACGCATGAGCCAGTGGCAAAACATCTGCAAAATCGATGACATCCTGCCGGGAACCGGCGTCTGCGCGCTGTCAGGCGGCGAACAGGTAGCGATTTTCCGTCCTTACCATAACGATCAGGTGTTCGCTATCAGCAACATCGACCCGTTCTTTGAGGCCAGTGTGCTGTCTCGTGGGCTGATTGCGGAACACCAGGGCGAACTATGGGTCGCCAGCCCGTTGAAAAAGCAGCACTTCCGCCTGAGCGATGGTTTGTGCATGGAAGATGAGCAGTTCTCTGTAAAACATTACGAAGCGCGGGTGAAAGAGGGCATGGTTCAGTTGCGCGGTTAATTAATTTTGGGAGGCGCAACGCCTCCCCTTTTTTGTATTTTTTTAAATTTTAATTGTTATTGCAAATTTAAGGATGATCAAATGTTTACAGACACTATCAACAAGTGTGCGGCTAACGCTGCGCGCATCGCACGCCTGTCGGCGAATAATCCGCTCGGCTTCTGGATCAGTTCCGCAATGGCCGGGGCTTATGTCGGCCTCGGGATTATTCTCATCTTCACCCTCGGTAATTTACTCGATCCTTCTGTGCGTCCTTTGGTGATGGGCGCCACCTTCGGTATCGCCTTAACGCTGGTGATTATTGCCGGCTCCGAACTGTTTACCGGCCACACCATGTTCCTGACGCTGGGCGTCAAAGCAGGCACCATCAGCCACGGTCAAATGTGGGCTATCCTGCCGCAAACCTGGCTCGGCAACCTGGCCGGTTCCGTATTTGTCGCGCTGCTTTACAGTTGGGGTGGCGGCAGTTTGTTGCCAGTCGATACCAGTATCGTTCACTCAGTCGCACTGGCGAAAACCACAGCGCCCGCCGCGGTACTGTTCTTTAAAGGCGCACTGTGTAACTGGCTGGTTTGTCTGGCAATCTGGATGGCGATCCGCACGGAAGGCACGGCGAAATTTCTTGCTATCTGGTGGTGTCTGCTGGCGTTTATCGCTTCCGGATACGAGCACTCCGTCGCGAATATGACGTTGTTCGCCCTCTCCTGGTTTGGTCATCACAGCGACGCCTATACCCTGTCCGGAATCGGACACAATCTGTTATGGGTCACTCTCGGCAATACTTTGTCCGGCGTCGTGTTCATGGGATTGGGTTATTGGTATGCTACGCCAAAATCGGAGCGCCCTGTTCCGCAAAAAATCAACCACATTAAGGTTACAGCCAGCCATTAAGGGGTAATGTCGTGGACCATTTGCCTATATTTTGTCAATTACGCGACCGCGACTGTCTGATCGTCGGCGGTGGCGATGTCGCAGAACGCAAAGCACGTTTGCTACTGGAAGCAGGCGCACGTTTAACGGTCAATGCGCTAACCTTTATTCCACAGTTCACCGTATGGGCAAATGAAGGCATGTTGACGCTGGTCGAGGGGCCGTTCGACGAAACGCTTCTCGACCCGTGCTGGCTGGTGATCGCGGCCACCGACGACGATACCGTCAACCAGCGCGTCAGCGAAGCGGCGGAGTCACGCCGTATCTTCTGCAACGTGGTGGATGCGCCGAAAGCCGCCAGCTTTATCATGCCCTCCATTATCGACCGCTCGCCGCTGATGGTAGCGGTCTCTTCCGGCGGTACCTCCCCGGTGCTGGCGCGTCTGCTGCGCGAGAAGCTGGAATCGCTACTGCCGCAACATCTGGGGCAGGTCGCGCGCTATGCCGGACAACTCCGCGCCCGGGTAAAAAAACAGTTCACCACCATGGGCGAACGCCGTCGCTTCTGGGAAAAATTTTTCGTCAACGACCGGCTGGCGCAGTCGCTGGCAAATGCCGATGAGAAAGCGGTTAACGCGACGACCGAGCAACTGTTTAGCGAACCGCTGGATCACCGCGGTGAAGTGGTGCTGGTCGGCGCCGGGCCGGGCGATGCCGGACTGCTCACGCTGAAAGGGTTACAACAAATCCAACAGGCGGATATCGTGGTTTATGATCGCCTCGTCTCCGACGACATTATGAACCTGGTACGCCGCGATGCCGATCGGGTATTTGTGGGGAAACGCGCAGGCTACCACTGCGTCCCGCAGGAGGAAATCAACCAGATCCTGCTACGTGAAGCGCAAAAAGGTAAACGCGTGGTACGCCTGAAAGGCGGCGATCCTTTTATCTTTGGTCGCGGCGGCGAAGAGCTGGAAACACTATGTCATGCCGGTATTCCTTTCTCGGTAGTACCGGGGATTACCGCGGCTTCCGGTTGTTCCGCCTACTCCGGTATTCCACTAACCCATCGCGATTACGCACAGAGTGTGCGTCTGGTCACGGGTCATCTGAAAACCGACGGCGAGCTGGACTGGGCAAACCTGGCGGCAGAAAAACAGACACTGGTGTTCTATATGGGTCTGAGTCAGGCGGTGACTATCCAGGAAAAACTGATCGCATTCGGTATGCAGGCTGATATGCCGGTCGCGCTGGTTGAAAATGGCACCTCTATCAAACAGCGGGTGGTCAATGGCGAACTGGCGCAGTTGGGCGAACTGGCGAAACAGGTGGTCAGTCCGGCGCTGATTATTGTTGGTCGCGTGGTCGGGCTACGCGATAAATTAAACTGGTTCTCGAATCATTGATTTCCGTGATGCCCTGTTATTCAGGGCGTCTATTTATTTTCGCCATTAAGTAATGATTTATTCTTACGTTACATTTTAATTAAATTAAATTCATTTATATTTAATATCATTCCCTGCAACAATTAGCCCTCACCGTCAAAAAATAGCCTTTTCGCCCCTTTTTCGTGCTCCAGTAATTAGCCAGGCAAATACTTATTAATTCCTTAACATACGAAGCAATTTTGGATACGCAGAGTCCAAACTATAAACTGACCTTTCTGACAAAATGTAAATCACGTTTTCTTTATACGCCCAGTTTAATTAAGGATAACCTATGCAAAGGAAAAAACTCCTGGCTATTGGTATTGCGCTTGCCCTGCAAACCTCTTATTACCCCGCTATGGCTGCCGATAATACCGACGATGATAATAAATGTCCCACTAATATTTCCTCATTATCTCAGGCTGAGAGGGAAAAATTGCCCGCCGAATGTCTTATTACTAAAGTAGAGCAGGATAATCACTGGGGATGGGCGGCTGGCGGTATTGCGGCACTGGCAGCCAGTGTCGCACTGGGCGTGCATAATAGTGACAGTGATGGCAACTCGCATCACACTGTTTCTCCGACACCGTCGGATGATGGCGGCGATGTCACACCAACACCTCCTGATGATACCTCTATCATATCCTACAGTAACGGCGTCACTGATGACAGAGGCGCGGATACGCTGAGTTTCAATGATATTAAGCTGGATAACGGCAAACATCTCGGCCCGGCAACGCTAAGTTATTCCAAACAAGACGAGCGATGGCAGTTAACCACCCTTAGCGGTAAGACGCTGGATGTCTCCGGCTGGAATGTCACAGACGATAACGCTGCCGTCATTGAAGGTACTCAGGAAAACGGTCTGTACTGGAAGTATGACAGCCGGGGATATCTGATCCTTGCTGATGACCAGACGCAGGTGACCACTGGGGATAACGAGACCCACGCTACCGATCGCGGAATGACCGTGAGCGGCGCTAACAAAACCGGTGTTATCATTTCCGGCGATAAAACCACCAATACCCTCACCGGCGACGCCATTGTTAGCGACGGCGCAGTCGGTCTGGTGATTACCGGCGATAACACCACCAACACGATTTCAGGCGATACGTCGGTTGACGGCGCCATCGGCGCCTTGATTTCCGGCAGCAACTCAAGTACCACGCTTTCCGGCAATATCAACGTCAGTGGAGGTGGAACGGGTATGGTTATCGATGGTAACCGAACCATCATTGATAATACCGGTACCTCCACCATTAGCAGTGAGGGCTCTACAGGTTCGATTATTCTTGGCGATAACACGCGTCTCATCAACGATGGTGAGTTAGAGGTCTCCGATGGCGCTACCGGGGCAAAGATCGTCGGCGATGGCGCAATTGTCGATAATACGGGTAATTCCACCACCCGTGGAGCAGGCTCTACCGGGCTGTACATTGAGGGTGACGACGCCTATGTGGTCAATGCTGGCGACCAGACGATTACCGATGGCGCTACGGGCACCCACATTAAGGGCGACAACGCCCGCATGATGAACGCCGGTAATGTGCATGTAGACGGTGCGGGCTCAACCGTCGCCGTCATTGACGGCAATAACGCCAAACTGACTCAGAACGGCGACCTGCTGGTGACCAATGGCGCGATGGGCATTATTACCAACGGTCAGGGCGTAACGCTGACCAACAATGGCAACATCACCGTGCATGACGAGGGATCGACTGGTTTTGTGGTGGCGGGAGAACAAAACACCCTCACCAACAAAGGCAACATAGACGCCAGTCTCAACGGTACGGGCGCTCTGGTCAGCGGTACTGAGTCAGACGTTAATCTGAGCGGCGACATCAACGTCGACTCGGTGCAGGACAGTGACGGCGTCTTCCAGGGGGCCACTGGCGTCAATGTCAGCGGCAGCGATAACGCGGTAAATATCCAGGGTAACGTCAACGTTAGCGCCAACTACGCCCAGGACTCGCTGATTTCTGATGAGATCCCACTCAACGGTATTGCCATCACCGGGAACAACAATGACGTGACGCTTGACGGTACGTTGAATCTCAACGCCAGCGACCTTAGCAATGTCGTCGGCCAAACCCAGGACATTACGGGTCTGGACATCCAGGGTGACAATAACAATGTGAATATCACCGGCGGCCTTAATATTACGGCGACCGGCTCTACGGATGATGAAAACAGCGCCATCCACGCTATTAATATTAACGGCAACAGCAAAGTCACGCTGAGCGGCCACTCTACCGCAGACTTAACCACCATGATTGGCGGGGACGTGATGCTGGCGAAGGTACAGAACGGCGGCCAACTGGTGCTGGACGAAAACTCCAGTGTCGATATCGACATGAACTTCCTGGACTCCTGGTATTATGACTACAACGCGCTGTTAGTCGCCTCCGGGGCGGATTCCGATATCGAGAATCAGGGCACTATCAACGACGATGGAGCTGCGCAACTGTTGATGGCGCGTGATGGCGCGCATGTCGCCAACAGCGGCGCTATCACCGCCTGGACAAAGGATAATCTCAATAACAGCGATACCCGCGCGGGCATTATCATCGCCATGGATAAAGGCTCCGTCAGCGAGAATAAGGCAGGCGGCAATATCACGTTGCTCTCGGATCAGAAACCTTTCTATAGCGGCGGCGGCATGCCGGAGTACTCACTTAAATGGTATGGTAATACCTATTACGCGATGCTGGCGAACAACTATGGCGAAGTCAGCAATGACGCCGGGGCAACAATTACGCTTCAGGGCGCGGGCGTATACGGCGTTTCAGCCGCCAAAGGTACTGCGAGCAATGCCGGTGATATTTATCTCGACGGTTTCGTCCCGACGCTGGATGATGCGGGCAACATTACCGGTAAAACATTCTGGCAGCCCACAAACCTCAATATAACCAGTGCAGGTATGGTTGCTGGCTCAACGGATTCGGGTAACGGCGACGCCACCGCCACCAATACCGGCACCATCACCGTCAATAATGCCGGGTTCGGCATGATGGCGCTCAACGGCGGCACCGCGATTAACCAGGGCACAATTACGCTGACGGCAGATGAAGGCGTCACGCAAGCCGATGAAAACCAACTGGTCGGCATGGCGGCATTAAACGGCGGTACGGTCATTAACGACACCACTGGCACTATTAATATCGACGCCAGTTTCGGCAAGCCGTTCCTCGCCGACAGCAGCAGCCTGGTCGTTAACTATGGCACCATCTGTATAGAGGATAGCTGTCAGGACAGCGCAACCTATAACCCAACCGATCCCTATGTTCAAAATGCCTTGCGGGATGGCGTGATCGCCGATACCGACGAAACGGTCACACTGGATCAAAAAACTATCATTATTGGCAACGTGGATAATAACGGGACAGTCAATGGCAGTGAACTGGCTATCCAGACCAACGGCGTACTGACCAACAATGCTTCCGGCATCATCAATAACACCATTACGATTTCCAGCGGTGAGCTGGATAATAAAGGCATCGTCAACAGCGTCACCATCACCAGCGGCACATTTAACAACGAGGGAACGGCAGACGCGCAAGTCGTCATGAACAACGGCACCTTTAACAATCTTGCCAGTGGCGACGTCAACCGCGGCGCTAAGCTTAACAATAATGCGGTGGTCAATAATAGCGGTACCTGGCATCTTGGATACGAAGACGAAGGGGCGGACAAAGGCACGCTGGATCTTAATCAGAGTTCGGTGTTCAACAACAGCGGCGAGCTGATTATTGATAACAGCAAAAATGCCATCAACATGCGCGGTGCCAGCACACTCTATAACACCGGTCATATGGAGTTCACCGCATCAGCCTATAATGGTGCCATCAATGTCTGGGGCGGTTCTGGCGATTTCATTAACGCTGGCACAATGGATGCGACCACCCAAGCCGTATTCGCCAGCGGCGACAACGCCAGCGGCGATTACAACTCTTATTTCTGGAACCAGGAAAGCGGCGTTATTAACTACGATCTTGATGGCAGCGCAGTCGTCAAAATTAGCCACAGCAACTTCGTAGCGCAGAACGATGGTACCATTAACGTCAGCGGCAACAACGCTTACGGCATGTACGGTAGCAAAAATGCGCAGCTGGTGAACAACGGTACCATCAACCTCGGCACCAAAGGCACTACCGATACCGGCATGATTGCCATGGCGCTGGACTCCGGTGCAACAGCTGACGCTGTGATTGAGAACAACGGCACCATCAATATCTACGCCAGCGACTCGTATGCTTTCAGCGTGGCTGGCGCAGGCCATGTGGTCAATAATGGCACCGTGGTTATTGACGACAGCGTGACTGGTTCTGGCCTCATCAAACAAGGTGACAGCGTCAATGTAGAAGGATTGAATGGTAATAACGGCAACAATACCGAAGTTCACTACGCTGACTACAATCTACCTGCCGATCCAGCCGATACGGTCAATACCGCAAACGGCACTTCCGACACCGCCAGCAACGACCTGAACGGTTATGTAGTGGGCACCAGTGCCGACGGCAGCGCGGGTAAGCTAATGGTGAGCAACGCCAGTCTGGACGGCGTGGAGATTAATACCGGCTTTACCGCAGGTACTGCCGACACCACCATCACGTTTGATAACGTCGTTGAAGGCAGCAACCTATCGGATGCAGGCGCAATCCAGTCCACCACTGTGGTCTGGAACGCGCAGGGGAGTACGGATAGCAGCGGCAACGTTGATGTCACGATGACCAAAAACGCCTATGCCGATGTCGCCACCGACAGCAGCGTTTCTGACGTCGCGCAGGCGCTGGATGCAGGTTATACCAATAATGAGCTGTACACCAGCCTCAACGTCGGCACCACCGCCGAACTGAACAACGCCCTTAAACAAATCAGCGGCAGCCAGGCGACCACCGTCTTCCGCGAGGCCCGTATTCTCAGTAATCGCTTTACTATGCTGGCCGATGCCGCGCCGCAAATTAAAGATGGCCTGGCATTCAACGTGGTGGCGAAAGGCGATCCGCGTGCCGAACTGGGCAATGATACCCAATACGACATGCTGGCGCTGCGCCAGACGCTGGATTTGACCGCAAGCCAGAACTTGACGCTGGAGTACGGTATTGCTCGTCTTGATGGCGGCGGTTCGCAAAAAGCGGGCGATAACGGCCTGACCGGCGGCTACAGTCAGTTCTTCGGTCTGAAACATAACATGGCGTTTGGTGAAGGCCTGGCCTGGAATAACAGCCTGCGCTATGACGTGCATAACCTCGACAGCAGCCGTTCTGTTGACTATAGCGATGTCAACAAAGTCGCCGATTCCGATGCGCGTCAGCAGTACATGGAATTCCGTAGTGAAGGCGCAAAAACCTTCTCCCTGATGGACGATGCGCTGAAAGTGACGCCGTATGCTGGTGTGAAATTCCGTCACACTATGGAGGACGGCTACAAAGAGCGCAGCGCCGGAGACTTTAACCTGTCAATGAACTCTGGCAACGAAACGGCAGTGGACTCCCTTGTCGGTCTGAATCTGGACTATACCGGGAAAGATGGCTGGAGCGCCACCGCCACTCTGGAAGGCGGTCCGAACCTGAGCTACAACAAGAGCCAGCGCACGGCGTCATTACAGGGCGCGGCGGGTCAATCGTTCAGCGTGGATGACGGTCAAAAAGGCGGCGGCGTTAATGGACAAGCAACCATCGGCGTGAAATACAGCAGCAATGATACCGCGCTGCATCTGGACGCATACCAGTGGAAGGAAGACAGTATCAGCGATAAAGGCTTTATGCTTAACGTTAAGAAAACATTTCGTTAAATAAACGACATTATATAACACTAATACAGGCCGCTTATTATTAAGCGGTCCTGTTTAAATCATATTTTCTGGTAAAGATGAAGTCCTTATTTGGACTACCTGTATGGTTTATTAATTGCTATCGTAATATACGCTAAATAGACATTATATTTATCCCATAAATAATATCCCTTTTATTCAAAAAGGATTTTGATATGTTCAAATTTGTAAAAACTGCCATTGTGGCAGGGGTTCTGGCGACGCTCACCGCCTGTACGGGTCATATTGAAAACAAAAAAAACAACTGTAGCTACGATTATTTGCTGCACCCTGCAATTTCTATTTCTAAAATTATTGGCGGTTGCGGCCCGGCTGCCGATCAATAATAGAAACGACTGCGCAGATACAAAAAAACCGGGATTTCCCGGTTTTTTACAGGCCTGATAAACGGAACAGCGCAGGTGCCTTGTCCAACTTCGCTCGTTTGTAGGCCCGATAAGCTAGCGCCATCGGGCAGGCAATAACCGTTACGGTTTCGCCACAAAGCCAATGGCTTCGTAAACCGCTTTTAGCGTTTCGGCCGCACGCGCGCTGGCTTTTTCCGCCCCGTCTTTCATCACCTTCTGCAAGAACACTTCGTCGTTGCGGAAACGGTGATAGCGCTCCTGCAACTCAGACAGCATTCCGGAAACCGCCTCCGCCACTTCGCCTTTCAAATGACCATACATTTTACCTTCAAACTGTTTTTCCAGTTCAGGAATGCTCTGACCGGTCACGGCGGAAAGAATATCCAGCAGGTTAGAGACACCCGCTTTCTCTTTCACATCATAACGTACTACCGGCGGCTCGTCGGAGTCAGTGACCGCACGTTTGATTTTCTTCACTACCGATTTCGGATCTTCCAGCAGACCGATCACGTTATTACGGTTATCGTCCGATTTGGACATTTTCTTCGTCGGCTCCAGCAGCGACATCACGCGCGCGCCGGATTTCGGAATAAACGGTTCCGGTACTTTGAAAATATCGCCATACAGCGCATTAAAACGCTGGGCGATATCGCGACTCAGCTCCAGATGCTGCTTCTGATCTTCGCCTACCGGCACCAGATTGGTTTGGTACAGCAGAATGTCAGCGGCCATCAGCACCGGGTAATCAAACAGACCGGCATTAATGTTTTCCGCATAGCGCGCAGATTTATCTTTAAACTGCGTCATACGACTCAGCTCGCCGAAATAGGTATAGCAGTTCAGCGCCCAGCCAAGCTGCGCGTGTTCCGGCACATGGGACTGAACGAAAATAGTGCTCTTTTCAGGATCAATACCACATGCCAGGTACAGCGCCAGCGTATCCAGCGTCGCTTTACGTAGCTGCTGCGCGTCCTGACGCACGGTAATAGCATGTTGGTCTACGATGCAGTAGATGCAATGATAGTCATCCTGCATGTTTACCCACTGACGCAATGCCCCCATATAGTTGCCAATGGTCAATTCACCTGAGGGCTGTGCGCCACTAAAAACGATGGGCTTAGTCATTTTTTATTTCCTGGTTATCGCTATGCGGAAGCCCAAGTGCGGGCAAAAGATCGTTAAAACTGTCATAAATGACGTCCGGCTCGCTAAGAGCGATCGCTTCGCCATAATTGTAGCCGTATGTCAGGCCAACCGAAGGGCAGCCCGCCGCTTTTGCAGCCTGAATATCATTACGCGAATCGCCGACAAAAAGCATCTGCTCCGGCATCATGCCCAGCCGGCTTGCCACCAGCAACAGCGGCTCCGGATGCGGCTTCTTATTTTGCACATCATCGCCGCCGATAACCACACTAAAGTATTTGGCGATATCAAGCGATTCCAGCAACGGCGCGACGAACGGCGTCGGCTTATTCGTCACCAGACCTAATGACAATCCGCTGGCGTGCAGCGCGCCCAGCGTGTCGGCGACATGCGGAAATAAAAAGGTGCCCTCTTCCGCCACTTCGCCATAATACCTGTCGAACAGTTTACGCAGAATGCGTACCTGTTCCTCGGCAGGAATATCTTCATCAACGGGCGGTTTACCCATCGTCTTACGCAGCGCGGCACGTTCCTCGCGAGCCCAGGCCAACGCGCGCTCCATCAATACATCTGCGCCGTTACCAATCCAGGTAATCACGCGCTCCTCGCCCGCGACCGGCAGTTCCAGCGCATACAGCGCCATGTCCACCGCCGCGGCAAGCCCCGGCGCGCTATCTACCAGCGTACCGTCAAGATCAAAGGCGACGCCCCGAATATTCTGCAACTTATCCATGACTTACCTTTGCCAGCTCACTGCGCATTTCATCAATCACTTTTTTGTAATCGGGCTTATCGAAAATCGCCGACCCCGCAACAAACATGTCCGCACCTGCTGCTGCGATCTCGCCGATATTGTTCACCTTCACGCCGCCGTCCACTTCCAGACGAATGTCGTAGCCAGACGCATCAATCCGGCGACGCACTTCGCGCAGCTTATCCAGCGTCTGCGGAATAAAAGACTGACCGCCGAAGCCAGGATTCACAGACATCAGCAGGATCACATCCAGTTTGTCCATTACGTAATCGAGATAACTGAGCGACGTTGCCGGGTTGAATACCAGCCCCGCTTTACAGCCGTGTTCTTTGATCAGCTGTAGCGTGCGGTCAACATGTTCGGAGGCTTCCGGGTGAAAAGTAATGATGCTCGCGCCAGCGGCGGCAAAATCGGGTACGATACGGTCGACCGGCTTGACCATCAGGTGGACATCAATAGGCGCGGTAATACCATATTGACGCAGGGATTTCAGCACCATCGGGCCGATAGTCAAGTTCGGCACATAGTGGTTATCCATGACGTCAAAGTGTACAACATCAGCACCGGCAGCCAGCGCTTTTGCGGTGTCTTCACCCAGGCGAGCAAAATCAGCCGACAGAATTGAGGGGGCAATCAAATACTGTTTCATCCGCTTCTCCTTGAGAATTATTTTCTTGCAGGCGCTGCGACTCCTGGTTGGTACAGAGCCAGCAGTTCGTCCACCTTTTTACGTGTGCCGCCGTTGCTGCTTATACTGCGTCTAACTTTGACGACATGCAATTTTGCGAGTTGATACCACTCGCGCGTGAGCGCCGTATCATGGTTGGAAATGAGCACCGGTATCCGGTTACTGACCAGATTCTCAGCGATTTCCGCCAGATGCGCTTGTTGCGTCAGGCTAAAACTATTGGTGTGATACGCTGTGAAGTTAGCCGTGGCGGACAACGGCGCATAAGGCGGATCGCAATAGACCACCGACGACTTGTCCGCACGCGCCATACTGTCTGCGTATGACTCACAGTAAAAGAACGCATTCTGCGCCTTTTCTGCAAAGTGGTACAACTCCGCTTCCGGGAAGTAAGGTCTTTTATAACGACCAAACGGTACATTAAATTCCCCGCGTAAGTTATAGCGACAGAGTCCGTTATAACCGTAGCGATTCAGATATAAAAACAGTACCGCCCGACGAAAGGGGTCCTGGCAGGTGTTGAACTCCTCACGGAGTTGGTAATAGACCTCAGCCTGGTTAGTTTCAGGCATAAACAGCTCGCGCGAAGCCTGTACGTACTCGTCGGTACGTAACTTCACGATGTTATAGAGGCTAATAAGGTCGCTGTTGATATCGGCGAGGATATAACGAGAAAAGTCGGTGTTAAGAAACACCGATCCGGCACCCACAAAAGGTTCGACCAGGCACTCGCCTTTTGGCAAATGTCGTTTGATATCATCAAGCAGAGGGTATTTTCCCCCTGCCCACTTCAAAAAAGCGCGATTTTTTTTCATGCTGACTAACTAATTACACCTTCTCCGGCTGTGGAGAAAGCTCCGACAGCATCCTGCGCTTTAGGCTGTGCCGCGTTGCTTTACGGCGCATTTGGCGGTAGCAAATGCGCCCCTCGCGCCTGTCCTGAACAAAAATAGCTGTCAGCGACACTCACAGGCAATTGCAGGACACAGCCTGGATTATTTCAGATCGGCCTGAACCTGATGCAACGGTTTTGCCCACGGATTTTTCGCCTGCACATCAGCAGGCAGCGTGGACACTGCGCGTTTAGCATCTTCTTTCGAAGCATACACTCCGGTTACCAGCACATACCACGGTTGTCCATTACGCGTCGTCTCGTATACCACATAATTTTTCAGGTTCTCTTTCTTCGCCCAACGATTCAGGTTGTCGTAATTTGAAGAACTACTGAGCTGCAACGTGTAGTGGCTGGATGGCGCGCTCTTTAACGCGCCAACGTTGCCGGCGCTTTTCCCGCCGCCTGCGACAGGCGTCGTCGAGGCTTGCGCTGGCTTCGCGGTTTGTACCGGCGCGGCGCTTGCCGTCGCTTTCGGCGTCGCGGCTGGCGCTGCCGGTTCCGTGCGTTTCACTGGCGCGACCGGTTTCTTCGGTTCCGCGGTCGTGGTTTTCGCCGTTGTTTGCGGTTTCTTAGGTTCAATGACGGCCTGTTTACGTTCCGGACGCGAGGTATGACGTTCGGCAGGTTCGCTAACTGCCGCCTGACGCGACGCGCTACCATTGCGAACTGGCGCGACGGTTGCAGGCTCTGTCGGCAACGTAGAGTTCACCGCAACGTTGTTCATCTGCTCAGGATTCTGCGTCAGCGCATTATTCAGATCGCCCTGCACTTCCACGCGCTGCTGACCGTCAGCGACCACGGGCGACGGTCCCTGCGTCGGCGTTGAAGAAATCGGCGGCAACGAAATATCCTGCGACGTATTGCCCGCCGTTTGCTCTGCGGAGGTGGTACCCGGCGCAGGCTGGGTTGCATTAGCCTGATCGGCGGCGTTACCGGAAAGATCGATACTCTTTTCGCCAGAAGCCGACGGCTCGCTGGAAGACGTTGAGGGGGCTTTCAGCGCGGAACCGATACCGATAATCAACAGTAGCAGCACCAGTACGCCAACGCCCATCATCATGTACTGACGAGAGGCTGGCTTATGGGCCGCTTTTTTACGCTTACGTGGACGGCGTTCTACACGCTCCTCATCCACCGTATCGTCTTCATCGGATTCGTACTCTTCTTCGACTTCAGGTTCTTCACTACGCGCTCTACGCACACGCGTCGGACGGCGATCGTCAGCATCCAGATCAACGTCATCAAAGTTGATCTGCGGCTCATTATCGCGTTCTGAAGATTGACGAGAACGACCAGTACGACGATCGCTGGGATCGGGTTTCAGCTCGTCTTCTGGTTTGAATTCATCCATTTAACACCCCACTCAAAGGTTAATGCTTACGACATTGCACATAACCTGAAGCTAAAAAACTGACATCTACGCAATATCAGTCTGACCTTTCTTGTTGTTACGCCTGCTGACAGTCAGCAATCGCGCTAAGAACGACTTCATGCGACACTCCGCCGCGTACTTCACTTTTCCCTATGGCCAGCGGAAGCACTAAACGCAGCTCCCCCGCCAACACTTTTTTATCTCGCAGCATGTGCGGCAAATAGGCCTGCGCGGACATCTCGCGAGGGCCGTTGACAGGCAACCCGGCCCGTTCGAGCAGAGCGATGATGCGCTGCGTATCAGCAGAACTAAACTGTCCCAGACGCTCGGACGTGCGCGCAGCCATCACCATACCTGCGGCAACGGCTTCGCCATGTAACCAATTGCCATATCCCATTTCCGCTTCAATGGCGTGGCCAAAGGTATGTCCAAGATTCAGTAAAGCACGTAAGCCCGCTTCACGCTCGTCGGCGGCAACAACTTCCGCCTTCAGCTCACAACAACGACGAATACAGTACGCCATCGCCGGGCCATCCAGACGCAATAGCGCATCCAGATTACCCTCAAGCCAGGTAAAGAAGTCCGCGTCGAGTATGATGCCGTATTTGATCACCTCTGCCAGCCCCGATGCCAGTTCGCGTGCAGGAAGCGTTTTCAGGCAATCAAGATCGACGACCACAGTAGCGGGTTGGTAAAACGCCCCAATCATGTTTTTGCCAAGGGGATGGTTGACGGCGGTTTTCCCGCCCACGGAGGAATCAACCTGCGACAGTAGGGTGGTTGGTACCTGGATGAAACGAACGCCTCGCTGGTAACTGGCCGCCGCAAAACCGGTGAGATCGCCAATCACGCCGCCGCCCAGTGCGACCAGCGTGGTATCACGACCATGCGGTTTTTTCAGTAACGCCGTAAACACCGTATCCAGCACCGTCAGGCTTTTATACTGCTCGCCGTCAGGAAGAATCACGCTGTCTACGTTAACGCCCGCCCGTTCGAGTGCGCCGCGAACCTTGTCCAGATAAAGCGGCGCCAGGGTTTCGTTGGTCACTAACATGACCTGATCGCCTGATTTCAGCGGCAAGAATGAAGCTGGTTCGTTAAACAAACCAGCCGCGATGGTGATCGGGTAACTACGTTCCCCGAGAGTGACTGTAATCCTCTCCATGACGCGACATCCACCTTAGTTACTTGTACCCGCTTACCCAGAGTATTCTGCTTGAATTAGTTGCTTTCCAGCATATGAATAATCTGGTTTGCCACAACCTTAGCGCTTTGATCGTCGGTGCGAATGGTGACGTCGGCAATCTCTTCGTACAGAGGATTGCGTTCGTTGGCCAGCGCTTCCAGAACTTCGCGAGGCGGCGCTTCAACCTGCAACAGCGGGCGTTTTTTATCACGCTGCGTGCGCGCCAGTTGTTTTTCGATGGTCGTTTCAAGGTAAACCACGACGCCACGCGCGGAAAGACGGTTACGCGTTTCACGCGATTTTACAGAGCCACCGCCGGTTGCCAGCACAATACCCTGTTTTTCCGTCAATTCGTTGATAACTTTTTCTTCACGATTACGGAAGCCGTCTTCACCTTCAACATCGAAGACCCAGCCCACATCAGCTCCGGTTCGTTTCTCAATCTCTTGATCAGAATCATAAAATTCCATATTGAGTTGTTGAGCTAACTGGCGCCCAATAGTGCTTTTTCCGGCACCCATAGGCCCAACCAGAAAGATATTGCGTTTCTCTGCCATTTTTTCGGTACTACTAAGACTATTCGTTAATGGTAAACCCGCTTCACAGACACCCAGCGCAGCAGGACATGAACTGAAACCTCATAAGATATTGCGAGAGTCAGACTGAAAATTATCTCAATACTCAAGCGGGTTTGGCAACTGAATAAATCACCAAGCCTGATTGTTGCAAAACCCGAGTTAGCGTTGCCGGACGGCGGCCAGAACAACATATCCGGCCTACAAATTGCTCTACTTTCAAACAATTGTGTGCAATCCGCAGAACCAATAAGTCTGCATCAGCGGACATTCAGCCGTTTATCATCGGTCTTATGCACACCTTCGGCAAGGCAAAGCGCATTTATCAATGCGTAAGCAACGAAAAGCACGACTCTCAAATCGGTACTCCTTGTATGCTAAATACATCCGCACGTCAAATCCCTGAGACGCGTTCAGTACAAAAACAGCGCTTTTTTATGCATAAATTATTCTGCCGCAACCAGTCTGGGGGTGATAAACACCACTAATTCGCGTCGCTCGTCCTCTTTGCCGTCATGGCGGAAGAGCTGACCAAACCAGGGGATATCCCCCAACAGCGGCACGCTATCGCTACCCGATTTATTTTTTCGCGAAAAAATACCGCCCAGCGCCAGCGTCTCGCCGCTTTTTACCTCTACCAGCGTTTCAATTTCCTGTTTATCTATCGCCAGCACTTCGCCGTCGGCCTGTTGTAGTACCTGACCGGGAACATTCTGGCTGATATGCAACTTCAGGCGGATGCGTCCTTTTTGCAAAACGGTGGGCGTCACCTCCATTCCCAGCACCGCTTCTTTAAATTCAACGGATGTCGCGCCACTTTCGCCGCTGGAGACCTGATAAGGAATTTCGCTGCCTTGCTTAATACTGGCCGGCTGCAGATGCGAAGCCAGCAGCCGGGGGCTGGCGATAATATCCAACTGCTGCTTCTGTTCCAGCGCTGACAGTTCCAAATCCAACAGGCGTCCGTTAATGCGCCCGATGTTAAATCCTACGCGTGAGGTGGCGGCGGCGACGGATAAATCACTGGAAAGCGTCGTCACGTCGCCCACCGCTCCCGCTTGCTGGGCATCAGCCAGCGTCCACTTTACGCCCAGCTCCCGGAGACTCTTTTCGTTAATGGTGACGATATGCGCCGCCAGCTCCACCTGCGCCACCGGCAGATCCATTTGCGATACCCATTTTTCCAGCTCCGCCAGGGCCGCGCGGTTATCGTGCAACAGCAGACGGTTGGTGCGCTTATCTACCGTGATGGTTCCCTTCGCGCTCAGGAGTTTCTCGCCCGCTTTCGACATTTCGGCGGCATCGGCGTATTGCAGGCTAATGCTGCGGTTTTCCAGTGGTAAATTAGCC
The DNA here is from genome assembly GCF_008692785.1 of Salmonella enterica subsp. diarizonae. Classification (GTDB taxonomy): domain Bacteria; phylum Pseudomonadota; class Gammaproteobacteria; order Enterobacterales; family Enterobacteriaceae; genus Salmonella; species Salmonella diarizonae. The sequence continues at coordinate 363,745 of NZ_VXJV01000003.1, read as the reverse complement.
TGAAGCCTTAATCGCTCGGCCTCCTGGCGCGCGCTGTGTTCTTTCTGCCAGGTCTGCGAATGCACATAGAGAATATTCCCTTCCTGACGCAGCACCAGCCCCGCGCTATCGACCACCGTCTGTAGCGCCTGTTTCCACGGCACATTCGTCAGATGCAGCGATAACGTGCCGCTGACGTCCGGCGACGCCACCAGGTTCTGCCGTTCCTGTTCAGCTAAGGCCTGCAAAACCTGCACCACAGGGACGTCGTCAACCACCAGCGTCACTTTCGCCGCTTTTCCCGCCTGCGCGGCGGGCATCAAGACTATCAGTATTATGGCTATCCATCGCTTCATTGTCCGCTCCCTGACGTAGCCACCGCCACTGCGGCGGCGCACAATTTTTACCGGTCGTTAACGTTAAGGTTTGCGCCGTCAGGCGGACAATCGTCCAGCCGTTTTCCAGCTTCTGCCCCTCTTCCACTCGCCGCCATTTTTGCTGACTGTCTTTAAGAATGCCGATCCATCGCTCGCCTTTACGCACCGCGCCCTGATACCGCCACTGCGAGAGTTCCGCTATCCGGCAGCGGTCCTCCGGCGGGCGAAAGGGATCGCGCATTCCCGTCAACGTCAGCAAACAAAAACAGAGCAATACACTGCGGCTAGCCTTCATTCGCCAGGCGCTCCAGTTGCAGCGTCATCAATAATTCCGCCCCCTCCCTACGCAATGAAAACCGACTTACGCTCATCTCGCTTTCGGCCAACCGGACAAACAGCGACGGCACCGCGTCCCAGGACGTTTTCAGCGCCATTTCGCCCCCCTGCGCCGACGGCTGCCAGTGCAGCAAATGCAGGGGAGGCGCCTGGAAATCTAACGGCGAAAAAGGACGCGGATTTTCAACGGTACGCCCGAAAAGTGGTTCAACCGCGACACTCAGACGGCGCAGATTGCGCCACTGTTGCCGGGCGGCCTCGCGCTGCTGGCTTAACCGCATATGTTGCATATCCAGCGTTTTCCAGCCGGGATAGCCCACAGATAACGCGACCGCCAACGTCAGGCACAGCACGCCTGCACACCAACAAAAAACCCGACCACGGCGCGACATCCCGTACCAGATATCAAAGAGCACGTTCACGGGCGGCGCTCCTCGTTAACTGATAATGGAACTGCCAGCGCCCTTGCGCATCCTGCCGCGTGGCGCCCGTGCGGTTTAGCGGAAAACTGACATAATGACGAAGCGATGTCTCAAGCGTTAGCAGGGCGTCAAATGTTCTCGCCAGCCCTTCCAGCTCTAGCGTCTCTTGCTGATAATTGAGGCTTGTCAGCCATGCCTGATCCGGCAACAGGTTGGCAAGATCGATCAAGATAGATTGCCAGGCTTGCGTCAGTTCACGCTGCGCCTGACGTAGTAATCGCGCCTGTTGCTGCCGCTGACGCTGCTGTAACTGCGGCATGTTCGCCGCAAGCGCCATCGTGCGCCCGTTTTCCGCCGTCAGTAGCAGTTCGTTAATCCTCCCCTCCTGCCAAAAAGCCAACCGGGCGATCGTCGCGAGGCTTGCTATCAGCAGCAGGGACGCGCCCCATACCACGCACCACAGCCGCAGACGCGCCACGTAATGTTGGCGTCGCCAGGGGAGCAAATTGACAGAATGCGCCATCAGCGTATCTCCCCCATGGCTAAACCCAGCGCAATCGCAAAGCGATAACCGTCCGGCGGAACCGGCGGTTGACGGACGATAACGGCGCGCCAGGGGTCGAATTCGCCTTCGGCGCATAACGAAATATATTCCGGCATGACGGATAACGTTGCGGCAAGGTCATGCAGCGTCGTCGCCTCTCGCGCCGATTTACGCCCCCACGCATAGCGCGTCGCCCACAGCCACTGGCTCTCATCGCGCCAGACCAGACATTGCCGCCCCGAGGGTATAAACGGCAGTAAGCGCTGTAACGCGCAGGCATCGGGCGTCACGGCGGCGATACGCACATTGAGCGTTTGCGCCAGCGTTAACAGCGCTGAAATGTCTTTGCTTTGTGCGGCGGTAACGTTGAACGCAGGGCTCAGCGCATCGTCCTGAAAATCGAAACGTAATAAGTCTGGTTCCATATCCAGCTCACGCCCCATCGTTTGTGCAAGCCATGCGACTTGCTCACGTTCCCGCAGGCGCATCGGCGGATGCGGAAAAGCGCGTTGTAATGTCCGATTGGCGGGAAAAGAGAGGTGAATACGGTGACGTAGCGGTAGCTCGCGGCTCCAGGACCGCAGTACGTGAGCCAGCGATTGCGGGTCAGGAATCGTACCCTCTGCCGTGGAGGCGTTCATCAGCGGCAGTCGCCACCAACGTTGCAGGGACCAGCCTGATGCGCCGCGAACAACGGCGATGGCCAGCGCTTCATGCTGCTGAATATGCAATCCTATTTGCCAGGTTTTAAAAGCCATAACGGTCGATCTCCTTATCACCCGTCGCGTTAACGGGTATATCAATGCGTCTGGCTTGCCTTTATACTACCGCGCGTTTGTTTATAAACTGCCCAAATGACACTAAATGGGAAATCTCCAGTGAAGTTCGTAAAGTATTTATTGATCCTTGCAGTATGTTGCATCCTGCTGGGAGCAGGCTCGATTTATGGCCTTTATCGCTATATTGAGCCGCAGCTACCTGACGTCGCGACATTGAAAGATGTGCGTTTGCAAATTCCGATGCAGGTTTACAGCGCGGATGGCGAACTTATCGCGCAATATGGCGAAAAACGCCGTATTCCCGTTACGCTCGATCAAATTCCACCGGAAATGATCAACGCCTTTATCGCGACCGAAGATAGCCGCTTTTATGAGCATCACGGCGTTGACCCGGTAGGTATTTTCCGCGCGGCCAGCGTCGCGCTCTTCTCCGGTCACGCATCGCAGGGAGCAAGTACCATTACCCAGCAACTGGCGCGAAACTTCTTCCTTAGCCCCGAACGCACGCTGATGCGCAAGATCAAGGAAGCGTTTCTGGCGATTCGTATTGAGCAGTTGCTGAATAAAAATGAGATCCTCGAACTCTATCTGAACAAGATCTATCTCGGCTACCGCGCCTATGGCGTTGGCGCGGCGGCGCAGGTCTACTTTGGTAAGACGGTCGACCAGCTTAGCTTAAGCGAAATGGCGGTCATCGCCGGGCTACCTAAAGCGCCTTCTACCTTTAACCCGCTCTACTCGATGGATCGGGCGACGGCGCGCCGTAACGTAGTGCTCTCGCGAATGTTAAGCGAGGGATATATCACTCAGGCGCAGTACGATCAGGCCCGTAGCGAGCCTATCGACGCAAATTATCACGCGCCGGAAATCGCCTTCTCCGCGCCTTATCTGTCGGAAATGGTGCGCCAGGAAATGTATAACCGTTATGGCGAAAGCGCCTACGAAGATGGTTATCGAATTTACACGACCATCACCCGCAAAGTGCAGCAGGCCGCACAACAGGCTGTGCGTAATAACGTGCTGGACTATGACATGCGCCACGGTTATCGCGGCCCGGCGAATGTGCTATGGAAAGTGGGCGAAACGGCGTGGGACAGTAAAAAAATTACCGATACGTTGAAGGCGTTACCGACCTACGGACCGTTGCTTCCCGCCGTGGTCACCAGCGCTAATCCGCAAGAGGCGACCGCTGCGCTTGCCGACGGTACGTCCGTTTCGCTACGTATGGAAGGGATGCGTTGGGCGCGGCCTTACCGCTCGGATACGCAGCAGGGGCCGACGCCGCGTAAAGTTACCGATGTCGTCCAGACAGGCCAACAAATCTGGGTTCGTCAGGTGGATAACGACTGGTGGCTGGCGCAGGTACCGGAAGTGAACTCCGCACTGGTTTCGCTTAACCCGCAAACCGGCGCGGTACTGGCGCTGGTCGGCGGTTTCGATTTTAATCAGAGTAAATTTAACCGCGCGACGCAAGCGCTGCGTCAGGTGGGGTCGAACATCAAACCGTTCCTCTACACCGCCGCAATAGATAAAGGACTGACGCTCGCCAGTATGCTCAACGATGTGCCGATTTCCCGCTGGGACGCCGGGGCAGGTTCAGACTGGCGTCCGAAAAACTCCCCACCGCAATACGCCGGACCGATTCGTTTACGCCAGGGGCTGGGGCAGTCGAAAAACGTGGTGATGGTACGCGCCATGCGCGCAATGGGCGTCGACTATGCGGCGGAGTATCTGCAACGCTTCGGCTTCCCGGCGCAGAATATTGTACATACCGAATCGCTGGCGCTGGGCTCCGCCTCCTTCACGCCGATGCAGGTTGCGCGCGGTTATGCGGTGATGGCGAATGGCGGTTTTCTAATCGACCCGTATTTCATCAGCAAGATTGAGAACGATCAGGGCGGCGTGATCTTCGAAGCGAAACCGAAAATCGCCTGCCCGGAGTGCGATATCCCGGTCATTTACGGCAATACGCAGAAATCCAACGTGCTGGAAAACACCAATGTGGAAGAGGTCGCGGTTTCGCAAGAGCAACAAAACAGCGCCGTACCGATGCCTAAGCTGGAACAGGCAAACCAGGCGCTGGTCGCGCAAAACGGTACGCAGGAATACGCGCCGCATGTGATCAATACGCCGCTGGCGTTTCTGATCAAAAGCGCGCTGAACACCAATATCTTCGGCGAACCCGGCTGGATGGGTACCGGCTGGCGTGCGGCGCGCGACCTTAAACGTCGCGATATCGGCGGCAAAACCGGTACGACCAACAGCTCGAAAGACGCATGGTTCTCCGGCTATGGTCCTGGCGTCGTCACATCCGTATGGATCGGCTTTGACGATCACCGCCGTGATTTAGGCCGCACCACGGCTTCCGGCGCGATCAAAGATCAAATATCCGGCTATGAGGGCGGCGCCAAGAGCGCGCAACCTGCATGGGACGCCTATATGAAAGCCGTGCTGGAAGGCGTGCCGGAACAGCCGCTAACGCCGCCGCCGGGCATCGTCACGGTAAATATCGACCGCAGTACCGGACAACTGGCGAACGGCGGTAACAGCCGTGAAGAGTATTTTATCGAAGGCACGCAGCCGACACAGCAGGCGGTGCATGAGGTAGGAACCACCATTATTGATAATGGTGAAACACACGAACTGTTCTGATCAAAAAAGGCGCTCCGGCGCCTTTTTTATTGTGTTTGCCGGATGGCGGCGAACAGGGAGACGAACTTTTTGTTGGCTTGATAAACGCAGCGCCATCAGGCAATCCGTCCCTGCGCTTTCAACCACTCGCGTACCAGAAACAGCGCGCTGACGTTGCGGGCTTCGTTAAAATCGGGGTCTTCCAGCAGATCCATTAAATGCGCCAGCGGCCAGCGTACCTGCGGCAATGGTTCAGGCTCGTCGCCTTCCAGCGACTCTGGATAGAGGTCTTCCGCCACCACGATATTCATTTTGCTGGAAAAATAAGAGGGCGCCATGCTGAGTTTTTTTAAGAAGGTCAGGTTATACGCGCCAAACCCAACCTCTTCTTTGAGCTCCCTGTTCGCCGCTTCAAAAACGGTCTCGCCCGGGTCTATTAATCCTTTCGAGAAGCCCAGTTCATAGGACTCGGTTCCCACCGCATACTCACGAATAAGAATCAGATGCTCATCAACGATCGGCACAATCATTACCGCCTCACGGGTTGATGGTCGCATACGTTCATACACGCGACGCACGCCGTTGCTGAACTCCAGATCCACGCTTTCTACGTTAAACAGTCGGGATTGTGCGACGGTTTCCACTTTCAGAATGGTGGGTTTTTGTAATGATTTGCTCATTGTGAGAATCTTTGCAGTGAAATCTGTGGTCATTGTGCGATATACCGCACGGTTTCGGCAATGCGAATTGCCGTTTATTTACATTTATGTAACGTAATAAAAATTAATTATTATTTCAAATTAAAAGTCAATAGGTTGAAATAACTCCAGGAATTTGCTGATATTTCGTTTTTGGTGGTATTGCTATGATTTGCCTTCACTGGGATGCGCTTTACAATGCTCAAGTTCAACTCCACGCTTGCCGATAGCCAACCACAGAAAAATGTTTATTGGACAGGGTGCGACTGACCACGCCTGACAGACTTAGTAAGATGGGGAAAGCATGAGCACCATTCTGATTTTTATAGCTGCTTTGCTGGCCTGCTCTCTACTGGCAGTATGGCGGTTCCGGGTAAAGTCCAGACGAGGGAGTTTACCGTGGATCAGCGCCTTTCAGGACGCGCAAACGCGTAAACTGTTGCCTGAAGAGCGCAGCGCGGTAGAAAACTATCTCGATAACCTTAGCCAGATCCAGCAAGTTCCGGGGCCGACAGGTGCCAGCGCTGCGCCCATCTCGCTGACGCTAAACGCGGAAAGCAACAGTGTCGTGATACTGACCCACTCCATCACCCGCTACGGCATTACCACTGACGATCCCAATAAATGGCGCTACTACCTCGACTCCGTCGAAGTCCATCTGCCACCTTTCTGGGAACAGTACATCAATGATGAAAACAACGTTGAGCTAATCCTTACGGATACGCTGCCGCTGGTGATCTCTTTAAACGGCCATACGCTGCAAGAGTATATGCAGGAGTCGCGCGGCTACGCGCTACAGAATACGGCCTCTACGCAGGCGTCGATTCGCGGCGAAGAGAGCGAGCAGATCGAGCTGTTGAACATCCGTCAGGAGACCCACGAAGAATATGCGCTCAGCCGCCCGGCCGGCTTGCGCGAAGCATTATTAATTGTTACCTCCTTTTTCTTATTCTTTTTCTGTCTGATAACGCCGGATGTTTTTGTACCGTGGATGATAGGCGGCGCGATCCTACTGCTGGCAGCCGGACTTTGGGGACTTTTTGCGCCGCCGTCGAAAAGCGCGCTGCGGGAAATTCACTGTTTGCGGGGAACGCCCCGCCGCTGGGGACTGTTTGGGGAGAATAATCAGGAGCAGATTAACAATATTTCCCTGGGCATCATCGACCTTATTTACCCTGCCCACTGGCAACCTTACATTACGCAGGATCTAGGGCAACAAACGGATATCGATATTTACCTTGATCGTCATGTCGCCCGCCAGGGTCGGTTTTTATCCCTGCATGATGAAGTCAAAAACTTCCCGTTGCAGCACTGGTTACGCAGCACTGTTATTGCTATCGGTTCGCTGCTGGTGTTGTTTATGCTGCTGTTCTGGATCCCGCTGGATATGCCAATCAAGTTCACGCTATCATGGATGAAAGGCGCGCAAACCATTGAAGCGACAACGGTAAAACAGCTTGAAGAGGCTGGCGTGCGGGTGGGCGATACGCTGCACCTGAGCGGTAAAGGAATGTGTAATATTCATTCCGGCGCGACCTGGAGCGGACAGTCTAACTCACCGTTTATGCCGTTCGATTGCTCGCAAATCATCTGGAACGACGCGCCTGCGCTACCGCTGCCGGAATCAGACCTGGTGAATAAAGCGATGGCGCTAAGCCAGGCGGTAAATCGTCAGCTCCATCCCAAACCCGAAGACGACTCGCGCGTAAGCGCATCTTTACGCTCCGCGATACAAAAATCGGGCATGGTATTATTAGATGACTTTGGCGATATTGTTCTGAAAACCGCTGATTTGTGCGCGGCGGAAGACGAGTGCGTGCGCCTGAAAAATGCGCTGGTTAATCTCGGTAACAGTAAGGACTGGAACGCGCTGGTGAAACGCGCGAACGCCGGCAAACTGGACGGCGTCAACGTGCTGCTACGCCCCGTAAGCGCAGAGTCGCTGGAAAATCTGATCACGACCTCAACGGCGCCGTTTATTTCTCGCGAGACCGCGCGCGCCGCCCAGTCGCTGAATAGCCCTGCTCCCGGCGGATTCCTGATCGTCAGCGATGAAGGCAGCGAACTGGTCGATCAGGCCTGGCCGTCAACGTCGCTGTACGACTATCCCGCGCAGGAACAGTGGAGCGCTTTCCAGCGTCTGGCGCAAACGCTAATGCAAACGCCATTTAGCGCCGAGGGAATTGTCACCAGCGTGTATACCGATGCCAATGGCACACAGCATATCGGCCTGCATCGTATACCCGATAAATCCGGCTGGTGGCGTTACCTCGGCACCACGCTACTGATGCTGGCAATGATAGTGAGCGCGGTCTATAACGGCGTTCAGGCGTTCAGACGTTATCAACGCCACCGCACCCGTATGGCGGACATTCAGGAATACTATGAAAGCTGTCTCAATCCCAGGTTAACCGTCTCTCCGGAAAACCTCATCTGATAACGCCGCCGTGCGGCAGGGTATGCTACCCTGTCGCGCAAATTGCGTTACCCTGGAGTTCCCCATGCATATTGATATTGACTGGCAAAACGTGGATACCGTTTTGCTGGATATGGACGGCACCCTGCTCGATCTCGCGTTCGATAACTATTTCTGGCAAAAGCTGGTACCGGAAACCTACGGTGCGCAGCAGGGTATTTCGCCGCAGGACGCGCAGAAATATATTCGCCAGCAGTATCATGCCGTACAGCATACGCTAAACTGGTACTGTCTGGATTACTGGAGCGAGCGCCTGGGTCTGGATATTTGCGCCATGACGACGGCGCAAGGGCCGCGCGCCGTTTTACGCGACGATACCGTGCCGTTTCTGAATGCGTTAAAAGCCAGCGGAAAACGCCGGATTCTGCTCACCAATGCGCATCCACATAACCTGGCGGTGAAGCTGGAGCATACCGGTCTGGCCTCACACCTTGATTTATTACTTTCCACCCACACATTTGGTTATCCCAAAGAGGATCAGCGGTTATGGCGCGCTGTCGCTGAGGAAACGGGAATAAGCGCAGAGAAAACTCTGTTTATCGATGACAGCGAACCGATTCTCGACGCCGCCGCCCGGTTTGGTATTCGCTACTGTCTTGGCGTGACAAATCCCGATTCCGGCCTGGCGGAAAAGCAATATACGCGCCATCCGTCCCTGAACGACTACCGCCGTCTGATCCCCTCGCTGATGTGAAGGAGACGCCATGAAAGAAAAGTCCTCCGTTGAGGTCAGACTGGATAAATGGCTGTGGGCCGCGCGTTTTTATAAAACCCGCGCGCTGGCCCGCGAGATGATTGAAGGCGGTAAGGTGCATTACAACGGGCAACGCAGTAAGCCGAGCAAAATCGTCGAGCTGAACGCAACCCTTACCCTGCGTCAGGGAAATGACGAACGGACGGTGATCGTTAAAGCCATCACCGAACAGCGCCGTCCGGCCAGCGAAGCCGTCGCTCTGTATGAAGAGACGGCGGAGAGCGTGGAAAAACGCGAAAAAATGGCGCAGGCGCGCAAGCTTAACGCCCTGACCATGCCGCATCCGGACAGGCGACCGGACAAGAAAGAGCGCCGCGACCTGTTACGATTTAAACACGGCGACAGCGAATAACTGTCACCCGCAAGAGAGATGATTATGCCGCAACATGACCAATTACATCGTTATCTGTTTGAAAACTTTGCCGTTCGCGGCGAGCTGGTGACCGTTTCGGAAACCTTGCAACAGATCCTCGACAATCATAACTACCCACCGCCGGTGAAAACCGTATTGGCCGAACTGCTGGTCGCCACCAGCCTGCTCACCGCGACGCTGAAGTTTGCCGGTGACATTACGGTACAGCTCCAGGGCGACGGGCCGTTAAGCCTGGCAGTGATCAATGGCAATAATCAGCAGCAGATGCGCGGCGTGGCTCGCGTTCAGGGCGACATCCCTGACAATGCGGATCTCAAAACTCTGGTTGGCAACGGCTATCTGGTGATCACCATTACCCCGGAAGAGGGTGAACGCTATCAGGGCGTGGTGGGTCTGGAAGGCGATACTCTGGCGGCGTGCCTGGAGGATTACTTCCTGCGCTCCGAGCAGTTGCCGACGCGCCTGTTTATCCGTACCGGCGATGTCGACGGTAAACCAGCGGCAGGTGGAATGTTGCTCCAGGTGATGCCGGCACAGAACGCGCAAGCGGAGGATTTCGACCATCTGGCCATGTTGACGGACACCATTAAAAGTGAAGAGTTGCTGACGCTACCGGCAAATGACGTGCTGTGGCGTTTGTATCACGAAGAAGAGGTCACGCTCTACGATCCGCAAGATGTTGAATTCAAATGCACCTGTTCACGCGAACGTTGCGCGGGCGCGCTGAAAACATTGCCGGATGAAGAAGTGGACAGCATTCTGGCGGAAGAAGGCGAAATCGATATGCACTGCGATTACTGCGGCAATCATTACCTGTTCAATGCGATGGATATCGCGGAGATCCGTAACAACGCCTCTCCTGCCGATCCACAGGTTCATTAATCGCATCTTATACGGCACCGTCATTGCCTGATGGCGCTGCGCTTATCTGGCCTACAGCATCCCGCTCCGTAGGCCGGATAAGGCATTTATGCCGCCATCCGGCAAAAAGCTTACTCGTTGTAGTAATTCACATCCAACCGCTTACCATCAATAATGATATCGCGCCAGGCTTTGGGAGCTGAGTCAAGCCGATTCCCGGCAATAGCGCGCAAAAGTTGCGTCTTAGAAAACCCGTCCGGCAATTGGGCCAACGCCCTTTGCGTCCATTTCCGATCTTTTAAGCCAAAAACCCGGCTCTCGGCAACTATAAAGTTATACAGCACCTGCTCAGGCTGACCGTCACCGTTAAGATCCTGGCTCACCAGCACGCAGGCATCCTGTTCGAAGCAAGAAGCGGCCGAATAATTCTGCTCTTTGACAAACGCCCAAAATGCGGCATCCGGCTTCTGGCTACCGGGCGCAATCATCACCACCCGCGCTAAATCGTCCGCCGTCGGGGAAACCTTATTTTCCTGCAAAAGCGTCATCAGTTCCCGCTTGCGCTTTCTGTCCTGCGTAAACATCCCGTCATCCTGCAACGATTTCAGCGCTTCACGGCCAGTTTTACCGCTGTGATCCAGCATATACAGGCTGATCTGATCCGCAGTAATTTTACCGCTGTGGTAACGCGCCATATGGCTGTTGACGCTAATACGCCAGGCATCAAGTACAGGCGAGGCCAGCAACAGCAATATCGCCAGCGTCAGCAAAGAGACGCTCAGTATCACCTTGCCTTGCCATTCACCTGGATCGCGCCCGCGCCGTAACAGACCGATCAGATAACCGAAGGACCATACCAGCAATACAAACACCGTCAGCGCACCATACAGACGATCCGGCGTCCAGCCGTATTGCTGAATGCGTACCCATAACGCCCAGCCCGCTAGCAGCATATATATCGGGGCAACGCAAAGCGAGGCGCTAATCATGCCGCGTAGTACGCGAGGATAAGGTAATACGCGCTTTTGCGGTTCACTGACGATCGCCACAAGGAGCAGCAGCATCAGTGTCAGCGTGGATAACAGCCCCGCAGCGGAAACACGCGCAGAAATCGCCTCCAGTCCGGTAAAGGGCAACGTCACAATAAACAGCAATGCCAGCAGCGACACTATCGGCAGTAAACCCATCGCGATCAGCGTCAGCAGCTTTTGTACCGCCGCTACAAGGCGCGACTGCGTGCGGGCGAGAATGACCGCCAGCGCCGTAATCAGGCCGATGGCCACATAAGCAAAGCCTTCAGTTTCAAAGAAAAGGGTGCTGAAAAAGTGGATGCCCACCAGTTTAAATAGCGCGCTCCAGAGCAGCAGAACCAGCCAGAACAGTCCGTTAGCGACCAGGACAATAAGCAATGTCAGTACGTTATGCCATAACCGCATATAAAACTGGGGATAACGCACCGAACCGGTTTGCGAATGCAACTGATATTGCATCCAGGGTAATACCAGCATCGCCATCAACACAAGCCGGAGGCCATACTGCCAGAGGAGATCGGCCTGGCGCCATTTATCCACTGCCTCAACCTGCCATTTCAGCCAGCCGCTCATTGCCAGCACTACCACAAAGATTAGTGCCAGCCAGCCCCACAGCGCCCCCTGTTTAAAAGAGACCACGGTAAGCAATAGCATTGACGACAACGCTATCGTTGCGGGCATACCATAGAACAGCCAGTCGCTATTATACGGTACCAGCCAGGCCATCAGCAGGTAGCACAATACTCCCTGTAGCAAACCGGTGAGCATCATACCCCAGCGAGTAGTACGTGAAAGCGCTACACTTTCCATGTCGTTATCCAGAATGATGAGAAAGTCGCATTATTGCATCATCTCTTCACCGCCAGGCGTCGTCATGCATAATTCAGAAAAAAACGCAGATAGGTGAATCGATATTGTTAATGTTGGTGTTACGTCACTTTCTTACATGAATGCGATTACCATCACATTATGTCGGTCAAAAACACTTCCTTTTAACGTTTTCAGAACATTTTCCACAACAAAAGTAGGTTTCCTGCCATAATAACCGCCTCTGCGTGACAGGAGACACAGTGTTTTTCGTCAATCGTGATTTTGTCCAGATACGTAAATCTATGAGCCTTGTCGCGGTTAACCAACTTCAAAAAACCTTATTATTTCCGGTAATACATATTGGCTAAGGAGCAGTGATATGCGCGTTAACAATTTAACCCCGCAAGATCTCAAGGCTTATGGTATCAATGACGTCTAGGATATCGTTTACAATCCCAGCTACGACACCCTCTATCAGGAAGAACTTAATCCTGGTCTGGAAGGCTATGAGCGTGGCGTGTTAACTAACCTGGGCGCCGTTGCCGTTGATACCGGTATTTTTACCGGTCGTTCGCCTAAGGATAAGTATATTGTTCGCGACGACACCACGCGTGATACGCTCTGGTGGTCCGATAAGGGTAAAGGTAAAAACGATAATAAGCCGCTTTCCCAGGAAACCTGGCAACATCTGAAAGATCTGGTGACGCATCAACTTTCCGGTAAACGCTTATTCATTGTTGATGCATTCTGCGGCGCAAATGCTGATACGCGTCTTTCTGTACGCTTTATTACGGAAGTCGCCTGGCAGGCCCATTTCGTTAAAAATATGTTTATTCGCCCAACGGACGAAGAGTTGGTGGATTTCAAGCCTGACTTTATCGTCATGAACGGCGCGAAGTGCACCAACCCACAATGGAAAGAGCAAGGGCTGAACTCGGAAAACTTCGTGGCGTTCAACCTGACTGAACGTATTCAGCTCATTGGCGGCACCTGGTACGGCGGCGAAATGAAAAAAGGGATGTTCTCGGTAATGAACTACCTGCTGCCGCTAAAAGGTATCGCATCAATGCACTGTTCTGCCAACGTGGGTGAAAAAGGCGATGTCGCGGTCTTCTTCGGCCTTTCCGGCACCGGAAAAACCACACTGTCCACCGACCCGAAACGTCGTCTGATTGGCGATGATGAGCACGGTTGGGATGACGACGGCGTATTCAACTTTGAAGGCGGCTGCTACGCCAAAACCATCAAGCTGTCGAAAGAAGCGGAGCCAGAAATTTATCACGCGATTCGCCGTGATGCGCTGCTGGAAAACGTCACCGTGCGCGAGGACGGCACCGTTGATTTCGACGATGGTTCCAAAACCGAAAACACCCGCGTCTCTTACCCGATCTATCACATCGATAACATCGTTAAGCCCGTATCCAAAGCAGGTCACGCCACTAAGGTTATCTTCCTGACTGCGGATGCCTTCGGCGTGTTGCCGCCGGTTTCCCGTTTAACCGCTAACCAGACGCAGTACCACTTCCTGTCGGGTTTCACCGCTAAACTGGCCGGCACCGAACGCGGCGTTACCGAACCGACCCCCACCTTCTCCGCCTGCTTCGGCGCCGCGTTCCTGACGTTGCACCCGACGCAGTACGCTGAGGTGCTGGTGAAACGTATGCAGGCGGCGGGCGCGCAGGCTTATCTGGTTAACACTGGCTGGAACGGTACCGGCAAACGTATCTCCATTAAAGATACGCGCGCGATTATCGACGCCATTCTGAACGGTTCTCTTGATAACGCGGAAACTTTCCGTCTGCCGCTGTTCGATCTGGCGATCCCGACTGAACTGCCGGGCGTGGATACCCGCATTCTCGACCCGCGTAACACCTACGCGTCGCCGGAACAATGGCAGGAAAAAGCCACCGCGCTGGCGAAACTGTTCATTGAGAACTTCGAGAAGTACACGGATACCCCGGCAGGCGAAGCACTGGTTAGCGCCGGACCGAAGCTGTAAGGAATATGCCGGATGACGGCTTTGCCTTATCCGGCCTACAATGTGTGAAATACCAGGTCGGATAAGTGTAGCGCCATTCCAGCGTTGAGAAGAAAGGGAGGTTAATACCTCCCTTTCTTATGCCTCTTTTGTGGTCCCCTGGACGCGAGCCACAGGCACCGGCAGCCAGGCGCGAATCGACAATCCACCACGCTCGCTGGTGCCAATCTCCAGCATCCCGTTATGGTTATCGATAATGCGCTGCACAATCGCCAGACCCAGCCCTGTTCCGCTGGTGCTACGGGCGCTGTCGCCGCGCACAAAAGGCTGGAACAGATGTTTACGCTGCTCCGGCTTAATGCCCGGCCCGTCATCTTCTACCTGGAACCAGGCGCGATGCGACTCAGTGCCGCTGCTGACCTTAATCCAGCCGTTGCCATAACGGGCAGCATTGACCACCATATTCGCCACCGCGCGCTTAATAGAGAGCGGGTGCATTTTCACCTGAATGCTGCCTGCCTGAAGCGCAGTGTTAATCTCACGCTCATAGCCGCTTTCCGCCGCAATCACCTCACCCAGTACGGAATTGAGATCCGCCATCTCCATCGGCATTTCCTGACCGGTACGCAGATAGTCAATAAACTGTTCGATAATGGCGTTACACTCTTCGATGTCTTTATTGATCGACTCCGCGAGATAACCATCTTCCTCGCCCATCATCTCCGTCGCCAGACGAATGCGGGTCAGCGGCGTGCGCAAGTCGTGGCTGACGCCCGCCATCAATAGCGTACGGTCATCGGCCAATTGTTTCACACCGGCTGCCATATGGTTAAACGCACGGGTCACAGAGCGCACCTCAGAGGCGCCATATTCACGCAGCGGCGGCGGAATAATTCCCTTTCCTACCTGCAAGGCGGCATGTTCAAGATCCACTAACGGTCGGTTCTGTATGCGAATAAACAGCCACGCGCCGCCTATTGCCAATAGCATGATCGCCAGCGTGTAACGGAACAGCGGAGAAAAATCGCCCTGATGAATCTCGGTCAGCGGCACGCGCACCCAGATATTGGGCGACAGCCAGGTTTTCAGCCACACGACGGGCGAGCTTTTGTTGACCTCAACGCGCACTTCCGTCGGGCCGCCAAGCTGCTGCGCCATCTGATGGCTTAAGAATTCGTAGTGTTGCGCCCAACGCAGCCCGGCCTCTTCGGCAGCTTCGTTGGTGTAGAGAGAGATCCCCAGTTCGCGATAGATTTCCCGGCGAAACGCAGGAGGCACGACTAACTGCGTACCGTCCTCCAGTTGCAGCTTATCGGTCATCAGCATGCGGACCTCGTAAGCCAGAACCTTATTAAACTGCTGGAGGCTCGGCAAAATCGCGAAGTTCAGCACCACCAGGTAGGTCGTCACCAGGCTGACGAACAGCAAGGTGACGATGAGCAACAGCGTGCGGGCAAATGAACTTCGCGGCGAGAAGCGCATTCGCCTCATGCTTTAGAGCCGTCCGGTACGAAGACGTAGCCCAGGCCCCATACGGTCTGAATATAACGCGGATGCGCCGGATCTTCTTCCACCATGCGGCGCAGACGGGAGATCTGGACATCGATGGAACGTTCCATCGCGGAATACTCGCGGCCACGGGCCAGATTCATCAGCTTATCGCGAGAGAGCGGCTCGCGCGGATGGCTGACTAACGCTTTCAGTACCGCAAACTCCCCGCTGGTCAGCGGCATCGGTTCATCTTCACGGAACATCTCGCGGGTACCGAGGTTCAGTTTAAACTTACCGAACGCGATAACGGCCTCTTCCTGCGACGGCGCGCCGGGCAGTTCGTTTGCCTGACGACGCAGCACGGCGCGGATACGCGCCAACAGCTCGCGCGGGTTAAACGGTTTAGGAATGTAGTCATCGGCGCCGATTTCCAGCCCGACAATACGGTCAACCTCTTCCCCTTTCGCCGTAACCATAATGATCGGCATTGGATTACTTTGACTACGCAGACGGCGACAAATCGACAGACCATCTTCACCTGGCAGCATTAAATCCAGTACCATGAGATGGAAAGATTCACGGGTCAGCAGACGATCCATCTGCTCGGCGTTAGCGACGCTTCGAACCTGGAAGCCCTGCTCGGTCAGATAACGTTCCAGTAGCGCCCGCAGACGCATATCGTCATCAACCACCAGAATCTTATAATTCTCTTGCATTGTCTGTACTCCCAAAGGTTCGCAACAAATGTAAGTGTGTATTCTTAAAAAAGCTCACGTGAGTCACCAGCGAATTCTGGTATGAATTTCAGGCTAAATTGTTACAAAGCATATTTAACAGCAGCTTAAATATACAATTAATCAGCAAACCCATTATTTATTCTGTCGGGACGATCACGTTATACCCCGTGTGCGCAATATCGACAGCAAAGGTAAATCAACGAGATGAAAACGCCCCTGATCACCCGCGAAGGGTACGAAACACTCAAACAAGAGCTCAATTATCTCTGGCGTGAAGAGCGCCCGGAGGTCACCAAAAAAGTGACCTGGGCTGCGAGTCTGGGCGACCGCAGCGAGAATGCCGACTATCAGTATAATAAAAAGCGCCTGCGTGAGATCGACAGACGTGTCAGATATCTGACCAAATGCATGGAAAATCTCAAAATCGTGGATTATTCCCCGCAGCAGGAGGGCAAAGTCTTCTTCGGTGCCTGGGTGGAAATCGAAAATGACGACGGCGATACGCTGAAGTTCCGCATTGTCGGTTACGATGAAATTTTCGGACGTAAGGATTACATCTCTATCGACTCGCCGATGGCGCGGGCACTACTGAAAAAAGAAGTGGGCGATCTGGCGGTGGTCAACACCCCTGTCGGCGAAGCAAACTGGTACGTCAACGCGATCGAATACGTCAAATAAGACAAGAAGAATCCTAAGCCCCCGCTGATGGCTGGCATTTTTGTCAGCCAATCCGTATAACTATCCCCTGATTTTTATCCTGAAGACGAAGCTAACCCATGATGAATGATTCTTTCTGCCGCATTATTGCGGGTGAAATCCAGGCACATGCCGGACAGGTTGAAGCTGCCGTTCGCCTGCTTGACGAAGGGAACACCGTGCCGTTTATCGCACGTTATCGTAAAGAAATCACCGGCGGTCTGGATGACACGCAGTTGCGTAACCTGGAAACACGTCTGGGCTATCTGCGTGAGCTGGAAGACAGGCGTCAGGCCATCCTCAAGTCCATTTCCGAACAAGGCAAACTGACCGATGAGCTGGCTGGCGCCATCAACGCTACGTTAAGTAAGACCGAGCTCGAAGATCTCTACCTGCCCTATAAACCTAAACGCCGCACCCGTGGACAAATCGCCATTGAAGCCGGCCTTGAGCCGCTGGCCGATCTGCTCTGGAACGAGCCGTCCCACGATCCTGATGTGGAAGCGGCAAAGTATATTGATGCCGACAAAGGCGTGGCGGACACGAAAGCCGCGCTCGATGGCGCACGCTACATTCTGATGGAGCGCTTTGCCGAAGACGCCGCATTGCTGGCGAAAGTGCGTGATTACCTGTGGAAGAACGCCCATCTGGTTGCCACCGTCGTGAGCGGCAAAGAGGAAGAAGGGGCAAAATTCCGCGACTATTTCGACCATCATGAGCCAATTGCCAACGTCCCGTCTCACCGTGCGTTAGCAATGTTCCGTGGTCGTAACGAAGGCATTCTGCAACTTTCGCTCAATGCCGACCCACAGTTTGATGAGCCGCCAAAAGAGAGCTACTGCGAACAAATCATCATGGACCATCTCGGCCTGCGTCTGAATAACGCCCCGGCGGATAGCTGGCGCAAGGGCGTAGTGAGCTGGACATGGCGCATCAAGGTCTTAATGCACCTCGAAACCGAACTGATGGGCACCGTGCGCGAACGTGCGGAAGACGAAGCGATTAACGTGTTTGCCCGTAACCTGCACGACCTGCTGATGGCGGCACCGGCTGGCCTGCGCGCCACAATGGGCCTTGATCCTGGCTTGCGTACCGGCGTAAAAGTCGCTGTCGTTGACGGCACCGGCAAGCTGGTGGCGACGGATACCATTTATCCGCATACCGGTCAGGCGGCCAAAGCGGCTACCGTTATCGCCGCGCTGTGCGAAAAATACCACGTCGAACTGGTAGCGATTGGCAACGGTACGGCATCGCGCGAAACCGAACGCTTCTATCTCGACGTGCAGAAACAATTCCCGAACGTGACGGCGCAGAAAGTGATCGTCAGCGAAGCGGGGGCGTCCGTTTATTCCGCTTCTGAGCTGGCGGCGCAGGAGTTTCCGGATCTGGATGTTTCTCTGCGCGGCGCGGTGTCCATTGCCCGCCGTCTACAGGACCCGCTGGCTGAACTGGTGAAAATCGACCCGAAATCGATCGGCGTCGGCCAATATCAGCACGATGTCAGCCAGACACAGTTGGCCCGTAAACTGGATGCGGTGGTAGAAGACTGCGTAAACGCCGTCGGCGTCGATTTGAATACCGCCTCCGTGCCGCTGCTGACCCGCGTCGCGGGCTTAACGCGTATGATGGCGCAGAACATCGTCGCCTGGCGCGATGAGAACGGTCAGTTTCAGAATCGCCAGCAACTGTTGAAGGTGAGCCGTCTGGGGCCGAAAGCGTTTGAGCAGTGCGCGGGCTTCCTGCGTATTAACCACGGTGATAACCCGCTGGATGCGTCTACCGTCCACCCGGAAGCCTATCCGGTTGTCGAACGAATTCTGGCGGCGACGCAGCAAGCGCTAAAAGATCTCATGGGCAACAGCAACGAATTGCGTCACCTCAAGGCCGCCGATTTTACCGACGATAAATTCGGCGTGCCGACCGTGAGCGATATCATCAAAGAGCTGGAAAAACCAGGCCGCGACCCGCGCCCTGAATTTAAAACCGCGCAGTTCGCCGATGGCGTCGAAACCATGAATGACCTGTTGCCGGGTATGATTCTGGAAGGGGCGGTCACTAACGTCACCAACTTCGGCGCGTTTGTCGATATCGGCGTCCATCAGGATGGTCTGGTTCACATCTCTTCCCTGTCGACTAAATTCGTCGACGATCCACACACTGTGGTGAAAGCCGGCGACATCGTGAAGGTGAAAGTGCTGGAAGTGGATCTGCAACGTAAGCGTATTGCGCTGACGATGCGTCTGGACGAACAGCCCGGCGAAACCACTGCTCGCCGTAGCGGCGGTGCCGATCGCGCTCAGGGAAACCGCCCGGCAACAAAAGCGGTGAAAGCGCGCGGTCGGGACGCCCAGCCAGCCGGTAACAGCGCCATGATGGATGCGCTGGCAGCCGCACTGGGGAAAAAACGCTAATCGGGTAATACGCAGGCCGGATGATCTCTTATCCGGCCTGCGATTTTGCAATACGTCCAACCCTTTCTTTTTTAATTAACAATTAAATCTTACCCATTAGAATCTGTTAATTAATTCTCTTCTGCTATCCGTACTATTAATTATCACTCTATTAACAGATGAAACCTTAATTAAACATTAAAAATGGTGGATATTTGCACAACAGGGGGATTTGCAAAAAGACAAATAAATGTTGAGCCATATCAACATTGGCGCAAATTATCGCTTATTTGTACATTCCGTCACATTTTAACCGTTGAAGATAGAAACCATTCTCATTATCATTGTGTTGTTGATTATTTACTCTTTCCTTCGTTGGCTAAATATCGGGTCTCCTGCCGCCCCCCTGAGCGCCGCATGAGGTATACATCCAGTTAGCAAGAAACAAGTAGGTCGTATGCAATTCACTCCTGACACTGCGTGGAAAATCACCGGCTTTGCGCGTGAAATCAGCCCGGCGTATCGTCAAAAACTGCTTTCGCTCGGCATGTTGCCCGGCTCTTCATTTAATGTCGTCCGCGTCGCGCCCTTAGGCGATCCGATCCATATCGAAACACGACGCGTGAGTCTGGTATTACGTAAAAAGGATTTGGCGTTAATAGAAGTGGAAGCGGTTTCCTGTTAATACAGTGAGTCTATAAAAATGAAAAAATTAACCATTGGTTTAATTGGTAATCCTAATTCCGGCAAGACCACCTTATTTAACCAACTCACCGGCGCGCGTCAGCGCGTAGGGAACTGGGCGGGCGTCACCGTCGAGCGTAAAGAGGGTCAGTTTTCGACAACTGACCACCAGGTCACGCTGGTAGATTTACCCGGCACCTATTCGCTGACGACCATCTCGTCGCAAACCTCTCTCGACGAACAGATCGCCTGCCACTACATCCTGAGCGGCGATGCCGACCTGTTGATAAACGTTGTGGACGCCTCCAATCTGGAGCGTAACCTCTATTTGACGCTGCAACTGCTGGAGCTGGGTATCCCCTGTATTGTCGCGCTCAACATGCTGGATATTGCCGAAAAACAGCAGGTTCGTATTGATGTCGACGCTCTGTCCACGCGTCTGGGTTGCCCTGTCGTACCGCTGGTATCGACTCGCGGTCGCGGTATCGAGGCGCTGAAACTGGCCATTGACCGTCACAACGCTAACGACAATGTCGAACTGGTGCATTATGCCCAGCCGCTGCTGCGCGAGGCGGGTTTCCTGGCCGACGCGATGGCCCAGGAGATGCCTTTACAACAGCGCCGCTGGCTGGGTCTGCAAATGCTGGAGGGCGATATCTACAGCCAGGCTTACGCAGGCGAAGCGGCGCAAAACCTGGACACCTCCCTTGCCCGTCTGAAGGACGAAATGGACGACCCGGCGCTGCATATCGCCGACGCCCGTTACCAGTGTATCGCCGCTATTTGCGACGTGGTAAGCAATACCCTGACAGCCGAACCCAGCCGTTTCACCACCGCAGTTGATAAAATTATCCTGAACCGTTTCCTCGGCTTACCGATTTTTCTGTTCGTGATGTACCTGATGTTCTTGCTCGCCATTAACATCGGCGGCGCGTTGCAACCCCTGTTTGATGCCGGTTCCGTCGCTATCTTTATTCATGGCATTCAGTGGATTGGCTACACTCTGCACTTCCCGGATTGGTTAACCATCTTCCTGGCGCAAGGTCTTGGCGGCGGGATCAATACCGTCCTGCCGCTGGTACCGCAGATCGGGATGATGTACCTGTTTCTCTCCTTCCTTGAAGACTCCGGCTATATGGCGCGCGCGGCCTTCGTCATGGATCGCCTGATGCAGGCGCTGGGGCTGCCGGGTAAATCCTTCGTGCCGCTGATTGTCGGCTTCGGCTGTAATGTACCTTCCGTGATGGGCGCCCGCACGCTTGACGCTCCGCGCGAACGCCTGATGACCATCATGATGGCGCCGTTTATGTCCTGCGGCGCGCGTCTGGCGATTTTCGCCGTCTTTGCCGCCGCCTTCTTCGGGCAAAACGGCGCGCTGGCGGTCTTCTCGTTGTACGTGCTGGGTATTGTTATGGCGGTATTAACCGGCCTGATGCTGAAACATACCATTATGCGCGGCGAAGCCTCTCCGTTTGTGATGGAGCTGCCGGTTTACCACGTACCGCATATCAAGAGCCTTATTATCCAGACCTGGCAACGCCTGAAAGGTTTTGTACTGCGCGCCGGTAAAGTCATTATCATCGTTAGTATTTTCCTGAGCGCGTTTAACAGCTTCTCACTGAGCGGCAAAATCGTCGATAACATTAATGACTCCGCCCTCGCCTCTGTAAGCCGGGTGATCACGCCAGTCTTTAAACCGATCGGCGTCCATGAGGATAACTGGCAGGCGACCGTGGGTCTGTTTACGGGCGCCATGGCGAAAGAAGTTGTCGTCGGTACGCTGAACACGCTCTACACCGCCGAAAATATTCAGGACGAAGCGTTTAACCCTGCCGACTTTCATCTCGGCGATGAACTGCTGGGCGCGGTTGACGATACCTGGCAAAGCCTGAAAGACACCTTTAGCCTGAGCGTACTGGCCAACCCGATCGAAGCAAGTAAAGGCGACGGCGAAATGGCGACCGGAGCGATGGGCGTAATGGATCAAAAATTCGGCAGCGCCGCGGCGGCGTACAGTTACCTGATTTTCGTCCTGCTTTACGTACCATGTATCTCGGTGATGGGCGCTATCGCCCGCGAGTCCAGCCGCGGCTGGATGAGCTTCTCAATCCTGTGGGGACTGAATATCGCCTATTCGCTCGCCACGCTGTTCTATCAGGTTACCAGCTTCAGTCAACACCCTACATACAGCCTGATCTGTATTCTGGCGGTGATCGTCTTTAACGTTGTGGTGTTAAGCCTGTTGCGCCGCGCCCGCAGCCGTGTGGACATTGAACTACTGGCAACCCGCAAAAACGTCAGTTCCTGTTGTTCGGGCACTGCGGGCAATTGTCACTAAGGGATGTAAAAAATGGCTTCATTGATACAGGTTCGCGATCTACTGGCGCTACGGGGTCGCATGGAGGTAACGCAGATCAGCCATACGCTGCACGCCCCGCAGCCAATGATCGACGCCATGCTGAATCAACTGGAGATCATGGGTAAAGCGGTACGTATCCCGGAAGAACCGGACGGCTGCCTTTCAGGTAGCTGCAAAAGTTGTCCGGAAGGTAAAGCCTGCCTGCGCGAATGGTGGGCCTTGCGTTAACCTTCGCCGGATAGCGACGTAACACTTCTCATCCGGCCTTTATCCCGCGTTATGTTGCCCGGTACGCGTCACGCTGCCGGGCAATTTTGCGTAATGCCTTCCACAAAGATGAAAGCGTTACCGCCGTCCGCATTTATCTCCCCATGCGCCTCGCAAGCGCACTAATTCTCTACTGCAATCAGCCCGGTCAGCGCGTAGTGTCACGTCATTGAACTTCACCGGTGACGGATCGATATGGCGACCTCAACAACATCCACGCCGCATGACGCGGTATTCAAACAGTTTTTATGCCACCCCGATACTGCACGAGATTTTTTGGAAATCCATCTCCCGTCGACATTACGTCAAATCTGTAATCTGAATACGTTACGGCTGGAGTCCGGTAGCTTTATTGAAGAGGATTTACGCCCCCATTATTCCGATATTCTTTGGTCGCTGGAAACAAGTGAAGGTGAAGGTTACATTTACGTGGTTATTGAACATCAGAGTACGCCGGACGCGCATATGGCATTTCGGCTGATGCGTTACGCGATGGCTGCAATGCAACGACACCTGGAGGCCGGGCATAAGACGTTGCCGTTAGTGGTACCAATGCTGTTTTACCACGGAAACCGAAGCCCGTATCCGTTCTCATTATGCTGGCTGGATGAATTTGCCGACCCGGTGATGGCGCGTAAGCTATACGCCACCGCCTTTCCTCTGGTCGATATTACGGTCGTGCCGGACGACGAGATTATGCGGCACCGCCGCGTCGCGCTGCTGGAACTCATACAAAAACACATCCGCCAACGTGATCTGATGGGGCTTGTCGAACAGCTGGTCGCCCTGCTGATTAAGGGATACGCTAATGACACCCAGCTTCAAAGTCTGTTTAATTACATGATGCACACTGGCGACGCCGCGCGCTTCAATACGTTTATCCGCCAGGTGGCTATGCGTATCCCACAGCATAAGGAGAAGATCATGACTATCGCAGAAAGATTACGTCAGGAAGGGCATCGTCACGGGTTACAGAAAGGGCTACAACAAGGCAAACAGGAAGGCCAACGGCTCGCCGCATTGCGCATTGCCCGCTCCATGCTAACCGATGGTTTCGATCGCGATACCGTGCTTAGGGTTACCGGGCTGGCACCTGCCGATCTGGCGTCTGAAAGCCATTAATCTTGCAGAATGGCCTGGACCCGGTAACGCCCTGGTTACAGCGATGATTTTAGCGTCATCAGCGCCTGGCAAAACGCCGCCGGATGCGAGATAAACGGCGCATGGGCCGCCTTCGCCATTATCTGCGATGTACTGTGCGGCCATAACGTATCGAGCAAAGGCGCGATTTTACGCGGCACCAGACCGTCCAGATAACCATACAAACGCAAAAACGGCATGTTCACATTTTTAAGCGCTTCTCGTAGATCGACCGTTTTTAAGATTTCCAGTCCGCCATTGAGCACGTCTACATCCGGCATAGGCTGCGCCAGCACTACGCTTTTTAAGGTGCGGGCATCCTGACGCGCCGTCTCCGTCCCTAACGTTTGCAGCGCCAGAAAACGCTCCACCGTGCGCTGAAAATCGTCGCTAAGCTGCTGCTGAAATCCGCCGAGGATTTCCGGTTTTATTCCCGGCCACCCCTCACGCGCGCTAAAGCATGGCGAAGAGGCGACAGTCACCAACGCCTGAACGCGTTGAGGGTGTGTGAGCGCCATCTGACTCGCCACCAGCCCACCCAGACTCCAGCCAAGCCAGATAGCCTGGTCCGGCGCGTTTTTCGCTACCTGCGCCGTCATCTCTTCAAGCGTCATGGCGCCAAACCCCGTGCTACGACCATAGCCCGGCAAATCGACCAGATGCAGCGTAAAATGCGAGCCGAGTTCCTCGCGAATGCAATGCCATACCTCCGCATTCAATCCCCATCCGTGCAGCAGCACAAGATGACAATTTCCCTCGCCGTAGGTCTGCCACCAGATGTCATTCATCAGTTACTGTTCTCTTTTGCCTAACAAGGATGCATCTATGCTAACAGTACCGGGATTATGCTGGCTATGCCGAATGCCGCTGGCGTTAAGTCACTGGGGGATTTGTTCCGTATGCGCGCGCACCGTCCGTCAGCGTATCAGCCAGTGCCCGCAATGCGGATTACCTGCCGCGCATCCTTTGCTCCCCTGCGGTCGCTGCCTGCAAAAACCGCCGCCCTGGCAGCGTCTGGTGAGCGTCAGCGACTATACGCCGCCCTTGAGTTTACTGGTGCATCAGCTTAAATTTACCCGCCGCAGCGAAATTGCCGCCGCTCTGGCGCGTCTACTGTTGCAAGAGGTTCTCATGGCGCGCCGCAGCACTGGCTTGCAGCTTCCCGACAGAATCGTCAGCGTTCCGCTCTGGCCGCGCCGACACTGGCACCGGGGATTTAACCAAAGCGATCTGTTATGCCAACCGTTAGCGCGCTGGCTTGGCTGTGCATGGAACAGCCAGACCATCACGCGGGTACGGGCGACCGCAGTCCAACATCATCTCAGCGCCAGGTTACGTAAACGCAATTTGAAAAACGCGTTTCGCCTTGAATTGCCGGTACGGGATCTCCATATGGTTATTGTGGATGATGTCGTCACTACCGGAAGTACCGTCGCGGAAATCGCGCAACTGCTTTTGCGCAACGGCGCAGCGACTGTCCAAGTATGGTGCCTGTGTCGAACCTTGTAGAGCCTCGATGATGGGCGTATTATAACCAACTAAAATAGTCAACTATTAGGCCATTACTATGATCCGTATTTCCGATGCTGCACAAGCGCACTTTGCCAAACTGCTGGCAAATCAGGAGGAAGGGACGCAAATCCGCGTATTTGTCATTAATCCCGGCACCCCTAACGCGGAGTGCGGCGTTTCTTATTGTCCGCCCGACGCCGTGGAAGCCACTGACACCGCGCTCAAATTCGATTTGCTGACCGCTTATGTCGACGAGCTGAGCGCCCCCTATCTGGAAGATGCGGAAATTGATTTCGTGACCGACCAGCTAGGTTCTCAACTCACATTGAAAGCACCAAACGCGAAGATGCGCAAAGTGGCCGATGACGCGCCGCTGATGGAGCGCGTGGAGTATGCTCTGCAATCGCAGATTAACCCTCAGTTGGCGGGCCACGGCGGTCGCGTCTCGCTGATGGAAATTACCGATGAAGGCTATGCTATTCTGCAGTTTGGCGGCGGTTGCAACGGTTGCTCTATGGTTGACGTCACGCTGAAAGAAGGGATCGAGAAACAGTTGCTGAATGAATTTCCGGAACTGAAAGGGGTTCGCGATTTGACCGAACACCAGCGCGGCGAGCACTCATACTACTAATATTTTACCCGCATCCATGCCCGATGGCGCTTGCGCCTATCGGGCCTGCCGTCTGCGCCACCGTAGGCCGGATAAGGCGTTTACGCCGCCATCCGGCGCTATCAGCCACACCTCAGGTCGATGGTCTTTCTTCTCCCCCGATAACATGACCTGTGTCTCATAATTTAAATTTTGCCTGCCAGAGCCATTTTCAACACCCCTATGTTACCCGTATCATTCTTATGGGCACCTAACATCCATATAACATCTGACTACGCTCATTCGTTTCAACGTTAATCAGTATTGGTGCTATTGCGGCTCTGTTCCCGTCGGGGATAACAGGAATTTGTCGTCGAAACAATGACGTTACCCATAACAAAGTAAAGGCCAGGTAAATCATGCCATTAGTCATCGTTGCTATCGGTGTTATCTTGTTACTTCTTCTGATGATCCGCTTCAAAATGAACGGATTTATCGCCCTTGTCCTGGTAGCGCTCGCTGTCGGGTTGATGCAGGGAATGCCGCTGGATAAAGTCATCGGCTCCATCAAAGCCGGTGTCGGCGGTACACTTGGCAGCCTGGCCCTGATTATGGGATTTGGCGCCATGCTGGGCAAAATGCTTGCCGACTGCGGCGGTGCTCAACGTATCGCCACTACCCTGATCGCGAAATTTGGTAAAAAGCATATCCAGTGGGCCGTGGTGTTAACCGGCTTTACCGTCGGCTTCGCTCTGTTCTATGAAGTGGGCTTCGTCCTGATGCTACCGCTGGTATTCACCATTGCCGCGGCGGCGAATATTCCGTTACTGTACGTCGGCGTGCCGATGGCCGCGGCGCTCTCCGTCACACACGGCTTCCTGCCGCCGCACCCGGGCCCAACCGCGATTGCCACGATTTTCCATGCTGATATGGGTAAAACGCTGCTGTTTGGTACGATTCTGGCGATCCCGACCGTGATCCTTGCCGGCCCGGTTTACGCCCGTTTTCTGAAAGGCATTGATAAGCCGATCCCGGAAGGCTTGTACAGCGCGAAAACCTTTACGGAAGAAGAGATGCCGGGCTTTGGCGTCAGCGTCTGGACGTCGCTGGTTCCGGTTATTCTGATGGCGATGCGTGCGATTGCCGAGATGATTCTGCCAAAAGGCCACGCTTTCCTGCCCGTTGCCGAGTTCCTGGGCGACCCGGTCATGGCTACGTTGATTGCCGTACTGATTGCGATGTTCACCTTTGGCCTGAACCGCGGGCGTTCGATGGTTCAGATTAACGATACGCTGGTCTCTTCCATCAAAATTATCGCCATGATGCTGCTGATCATTGGCGGCGGCGGCGCGTTCA
Organism: Salmonella enterica subsp. diarizonae; assembly: GCF_008692785.1. Lineage (GTDB taxonomy): Bacteria > Pseudomonadota > Gammaproteobacteria > Enterobacterales > Enterobacteriaceae > Salmonella > Salmonella diarizonae. The sequence continues at coordinate 336,475 of NZ_VXJV01000003.1, read as the reverse complement.
AGCAGGTGCTGGTCGATAGCGGCGTGGATAAATACATCGCTTCAATGATGCATGAAACCAATGTCTCTCCGCTGTTTATGGCGTGGTCTATCGCGGCGGTTCTGCGTATCGCGCTGGGCTCCGCGACTGTCGCGGCGATTACCGCAGGTGGCATTGTGGCACCGCTGATCGCCACTACCGGCGTTAGCCCTGAACTGATGGTTATCGCGGTCGGTTCCGGGAGCGTGATTTTCTCTCACGTTAACGATCCAGGCTTCTGGCTGTTCAAAGAGTATTTCAATTTGACTATCGGCGAGACCATTAAATCCTGGTCGATGCTGGAAACGATCATCTCCGTCTGCGGCCTGATTGGCTGTCTGCTACTGGGTATGGTGGTCTGATAAAATATTGCCGGGTGGCGCTTCGCTTACCCGGCCTACAAAAATCCTCGTAGGCCAGGTAAGACACATTGCGCGCCGCCATCCGGCAAAATAACGTTACGCCTTCTTCACGGCCGCTTTTCGGCGTCTGTCCAAATCCTTAATCAGCTTGTTCACTCCCTCATCGGCAAACATGGCCTCAAGAGACGCGGACAATTTTCGCCGCCAGTTTTTATACTGATAGCTGGTGCCCGGCACGTTAACCGGATCGGCCATATCCAGCCAGTCCTCCGGCTGAAGCCCCAACAGACCGCTGTTACTATCGGCGATATAGCGCTGAAGTCCGCGATTTAGTATCGGCGTCATCGACATTAACGATGCCTTATGCCCGGCGCGTTTTGGCAGACAGCCATATTTATGCAGCGCGTCCAATAGCCCCTGTTTCGCCCGCTCGCGATCCTCATACAGCCCGCGCAGAATCACTTCATCCGGATAAAGCCCCAGAGCTTTACCCAACGTCAGGTCACCGCATTCCCAATAGCCGCGCAGCGTGGGGAGATCGTGCGTCGAGGCGACAGCCATCGATTGTTGCGGATACGCGCCTGGCGCGCGGAAGTTTTTCTCAAGGTCATTTTCAAACCACAGCACTTTATAAGAATAGACCCCGCTATCGCGCAGCTTGCCGACAATCTCAACTGGCACCGTCCCCAGATCTTCGCCTATCACCATACAGCGATGACGTTGGCTCTCCAGCGCCAGAATAGCCAACAGATCGTCAACCGGATACTGAACATATGCCCCGCGATCCGCTGTTTCGCCATACGGTATCCACCACAGACGCAGCAACGACATAACATGGTCAATGCGCAACGCGCCGCAGTTTTGCATATTGGCGCGCAGCAGGTCGATAAAGGGTTCATACGCCCGGGCGACAATGATATGCGGGTCCATTGGCGGCAGCCCCCAGTTCTGACCGAGCGGGCCGAGGATATCCGGCGGCGCACCGACGGATGCTTTCAGGCAATACAGCTCCCGGTCGCACCAGGTTTCCGCGCCGCCTTCCGCCACGCCAACCGCCAGATCGCGGTACAGACCAATCGGCAACTTAAAACTCTGACAGGTATCCCAGCAGGCGGCGAATTGGCGCCAGGCCAGCCACTGAAGCCAGAGGTAAAACTCCACCTCTTCGCGGTGCGCTTCACAGAATTTTTTCACAGCGGGAGACTCTACCGACTGGTACGCCTCCGGCCAGGCTGGCCAGCCCCAGCGCTGCTCATCCTCTTTCACCTGATACGCATGCAGCGCGTCGAATGCCGCCTGCCAGTAAAGGCTCTCGCCTTCGCGGGCGATAAAGTGACGAAACTCCGCCATTTGCGCATCGTCGCGAGCGGCAAACCTCGTCCACGCTATCCGCAGCGCCGTGATTTTCAGCGCGGTAACGGTAACGTAATCCACCCATTGCGCATCTCGCGCCTGTCGCAGTCTTTGCTGTGTGGCGGGCATTTGCCACCACGCCTGCGCCTCTTCGCTCAGGCGGAAATCTTCGACAGCGTTAACATCAATATATATCACGTTCAGCCAGCGACGGGACGAGGGGCTGTAGGGACTGGCGCTCTCCGGATTCGCCGGATAAAGCGCGTGGATCGGGTTCAGGCCGATAAACGCGCCGCCGCGTTTCGCAACGTCGGCCAGCATCGACTTCAAATCGCCGAAATCGCCAATACCCCAGTTTTTTTCTGAACGAAGGGTATAAAGCTGGACGCAGGCCCCCCACAGTTTTTTCCCTTCCAGCAGCGCCTGCGGTTCATAGCATCGCGGCGGGGCAACAATAATACGACAGTGCGTTCGCTGTTCATCCTGGGTCAACGTCAGGGTGTGGTAACCCTCCGGCAACGTAGCCGGAAGGTTAAGTTTTTTACCGCCCGTCACGCGCCCTTTGTAATGCACGCCCTCTTCAGTGGTCAGCAGCCAGGCAAACTCACCGTGCCCCTGTACCGGTAACGCCATTTTTTTACCCGCAGTATAAACCTTCACATTCGGCACGATCGCCTGTGGTCCGGTGGTCGTACCGTGCATCGCCGCCAGCAAACGTCTCTTGGTTTCAGCGCCAATAGACTGCGGTTTGCCATGAGCATTGATGTAACTGGGGCTGATCCCCGCCACCAGCGCGGCACTATCGAGACGTTTATTTTCCATCGCGCTCCCTTAGCGTTTTGCCTGCCAGATACGGGCCTGATAATCGCGAATAGAGCGATCGGAACTGAACATACCGCAGCGCGCGGTATTGAGGATCGCGGCGCGCGTCCACGCTTCCTGGTCGCGATACAGCGCATCCACCAGCTTTTGCGCCTCGACATAAGCGGCGAAGTCCGCCATGACCAGGTACGGATCGCCCCCCTGTTTGCCGAGGCTATGCAGCATCTGGTCAAAGGCATGTTTATCGCCATCGCTGTATTGACCGCTTTCCAGCTCTTTTAGCACCGCATCCAGCACTTTGTCTTTTTTACGCCATTTCACCGGGTCGTAGCCTTTAGCTTTGAGCGCCTTCACCTCTTCCACAGTATGGCCAAAAATAAAGATATTCTCTTCGCCCACCTTCTCAGCGATTTCAACGTTAGCGCCGTCCAGCGTTCCCACTGTCAACGCCCCGTTCAGCGCCAGCTTCATGTTACCGGTGCCGGACGCTTCTTTCCCGGCAGTAGAAATTTGCTCGGAAATATCCGCCGCGGGAATGAGCATTTCCGCCGCCGAGACGCAGTAATCCGGCAGGAAAACGACCTTCAGCTTATCGCCCACCACCGGGTCGTTATTAATGGCTTCCGCGACCTTATTGATAGCAAAAATGATGTTCTTCGCCAGGTAATAGCCCGGCGCCGCCTTCGCGCCAAACAGGAATACGCGCGGTACGCGGTCAGCCTGTGGATTTTCGCGGATCTCTTTGTACAGCGCCAGAATATGCAACAGATTCAGATGCTGACGCTTGTACTCGTGCAGGCGTTTGATCTGAATATCAAAAATCGCATGGCTCGAAATCTCAATCCCGGTACGGGCCTGGATAAATTTCACCAGCCGTTCTTTGTTCGCCCGTTTGATGTCGCGATACTGCTGACGGAATGTGGCGTCGTCAGCGTATTTTTCGAGGTTGATCAACTGGTCGAGATCGTTAGCCCACTCTTTTTTCAGCGTTTTATCCAGCAACGCCGCAAGCTGCGGATTGCACTGTTTGATCCAGCGACGCGGCGTAATGCCGTTGGTGACATTGTGGAATTTGTTCGGCCAAAGTTGGTGATATTCCGGGAACAGATCTTTCACCACCAGATCGGAGTGCAGCGCCGCCACACCGTTGACCGCAAAGCCGCTGACCACGCACATATTGGCCATGCGCACCTGACGGTCATGCACCACCGCCAGTTTTGCCCATACCTGCTTATCACCAGGCCAGGTGTTATCGACCAGCTTCTTAAAGCGGTCGTTAATCTCTTTGATGATCTGCATATGACGCGGCAGCAGCGCTTTCACCAGCTTCTCATCCCAGCACTCCAGCGCTTCCGGCATCAGGGTGTGGTTGGTGTAGGCGAAGGTTTTGCTGGTGATAGCCCAGGCGTCATCCCAGCTCAGTTGGTGCTCGTCAATCAGCACGCGCAGCAGTTCCGGAATGGCGATGGTCGGGTGAGTATCGTTCAACTGAATGACCTCGTAATCCGCCAGCTCATGCAGTTTGCGTCCGGCCAGGTGATGGCGACGCAGAATATCCGCTACCGAGCAGGCGCACTGGAAGTATTGCTGCATCAGACGCAGTTTTTTGCCCGCCGTGTGGTTATCGTTGGGATAAAGCACCTTCGTCAGTTTTTCCGCATCGATACCCTGCTGTTCCGCCCGCAGGAAAGCGCCATCGTTGAATTTGGTCAGATCAAACGGATGCGCGTGGGTCGCCTGCCACAAACGCAGCGGTTGCGCGACGCCGTTACGATAGCCTAACACCGGCAGATCCCAGGCCTGGCCTGTAATCACAAAGCCGGGCTCCCAGCGCCCTTCTTTGGTGACTTTACCGCCGATCCCAACCTGAACGTCCAGCGCCTCGTTGTGGCGGAACCACGGATAGCTGCCGCGATGCCAGTCATCCGGCGCTTCCATCTGCTTGCCTTCAACAAATGACTGACGGAACAGCCCATACTGGTAGTTCAGACCATAGCCCGTGGCGGACTGCCCGACGGTCGCCATCGAATCGAGGAAGCAGGCGGCCAGACGTCCCAGACCACCGTTGCCGAGCGCCGGATCGACTTCCTCTTCCAGCAGATCGGTCAGGTTGACGTCATGCGCTTTCAGCACATCGCTAACGTCCTGGTACCACCCCAGATTTAACAGGTTATTTCCCGTCAGGCGGCCAATCAAAAATTCCATCGAAATGTAGTTCACATGACGCTGGCCTTTCGTCGGCTGCGCTACCGGCTGCGCGCTCAGTAATTCTGCCAGCGCGCCGCTAACGGCCTGCCACCACTGACGAGACGTCATGTCGGACGCCGACAGTAAACCGAAACGCTGCCACTGACGCGTCAGGGCGGCCTGGAATTGATCTTTATTGAAGGTTGGCTGTGACATAGGAAATCCGTCCTCGGGTAATAAAACAACGTTGTCGCTAGTTTGCCAGGCTCGATGTTGACCTTCCTCCTCCCGGCACGGATTAGGGAGGGAGGAGGAGCGGGGATGAGCATAAAAGTGTGATCGCCGCCACTTAACCCTGCATAAACGCGCCGACTCCTGCCAGCGGTGTCCAGTGTTACGCATAATCAAATGAATAAACAGAAATAACAATAAATCACGAAGGGGTATTTTCGAAAGATTATATGAACGCCGAAATAGTTTCTTACTTGAAATATTCAGCGGCGGGAGATTCACCGACTTAACATAATTAATTAAATGCCTGGTATTGCCATTGTGTTAAATCCGCATCATGACCAGGACATTATTTACAACAGCAGCAATATGACCTCAGCCCAGTTCTGACGCCCGTTTCAACTGCGCCAAATACTTTTTTAATACCGTTATTTAGAATTGTGACAGAGTGCAAGTTCAGACACATAAAAAGTCTGCTTAGCTTGCATTAAAATGCTTTCTGGTCGACCTTGTATTTATTAATTACGAAGCGCAAAAAAAATCGCAGTTCCCCCATTCCTCACAGTGAAGTGATTGCTATGTTGATTCCGTCTAAATTAAGTCGTCCGGTTCGTCTCGACCATACCGTGGTTCGTGAGCGGCTGTTGGCTAAACTTTCCGGCGCGAACAATTTCAGGCTCGCCCTGGTAACCAGTCCTGCTGGCTATGGGAAAACCACGCTTGTCTCACAGTGGGCGGCGGGCAAAAATGAATTAGGCTGGTACTCTCTCGACGAAGGCGATAACCAGCAAGAGCGATTCGCCAGTTACTTAATCGCCACTATCCAGCAGGCCACCGGCGGACACTGCACTACCAGCGAAGCGATGGCGCAAAAACGTCAGTACGCCAGTCTGACTTCCCTCTTCGCGCAGCTCTTTATTGAACTGGCGCAGTGGCATCGCCCGCTTTATCTGGTGATTGACGACTACCATTTGATTACCAATCCGGTGATTCACGATGCGATGCGCTTTTTCTTACGTCATCAGCCGGAAAATTTCACTCTGGTGGTGCTATCGCGTAATTTGCCGCAACTGGGCATCGCTAACCTGCGCGTGCGCGATCAGTTGCTGGAAATCGGTAGCCAGCAGTTGGCTTTTAACCATCAGGAAGCAAAGCAATTTTTTGACCGTCGTCTTTCGTCGCCCATTGAAGCCGCTGAGAGCAGCCGCATGTGCGATGATGTGGCCGGTTGGGCCACTGCGCTACAGTTGATCGCCCTCTCCGCGCGCCAGAACCATACCTCTGCGCATCACTCCGCCCGCCGTCTTGCCGGGATTAATGCCAGCCACCTTTCTGATTATCTGGTGGACGAAGTACTGGATAACGTGGATGTCAGCACCCGACATTTCTTACTTAAAAGCGCGATCTTACGCTCAATGAATGACGCGTTGATCGTGCGTGTGACCGGCGAAGAAAACGGCCAGATGCGGCTGGAGGAGATTGAGCGCCAGGGGTTATTCCTACAACGCATGGACGACACGGGCGAGTGGTTTAGCTATCACCCGTTGTTTGGTAGCTTTCTGCGCCAGCGTTGCCAGTGGGAACTGGCGGCGGAACTGCCGGAGATCCACCGCGCGGCCGCAGAAAGCTGGATGGAACAAGGTTTTCCCAGCGAAGCTATACATCATGCGCTGGCGGCGGGTGACGCGCAAATGCTGCGCGATATCCTGCTTAATCATGCGTGGGGGCTGTTTAATCACAGTGAACTGGCGCTGCTGGAAGAGTCATTAAAAGCGCTGCCGTGGGAAAGCCTGCTGGAAAATCCGCGGCTGGTGTTGTTACAGGCCTGGCTGATGCAAAGCCAACACCGCTACAGCGAAGTGAATACGTTGCTGGCGCGCGCCGAGCAAGAGATCAAAGGGGTCATGGACGGCACGCTGCATGCTGAATTTAACGCGCTGCGCGCCCAGGTCGCCATCAACGACGGCAATCCGGAAGAAGCAGAGCGGCTGGCGAAACTGGCGCTGGATGAGCTTCCTCTCGCCTGGTTTTATAGCCGCATCGTCGCGACCTCCGTCCACGGCGAAGTGCTGCATTGTAAAGGCGATCTCAGCCAGTCTTTATCACTGATGCAACAAACCGAACAAATGGCGCGCCATCATGACGTCTGGCATTATGCGCTGTGGAGCTTAATTCAACAAAGCGAAATTCAGTTCGCCCAGGGATTCCTGCAGGCCGCATGGGAAACGCAGGAGAGAGCCTTCCAGTTGATCAAAGAGCAACATCTGGAACAACTGCCGATGCATGAGTTTCTGATACGTATCCGCGCGCAATTGCTGTGGGCGTGGGCGCGCCTTGACGAAGCGGAAGCCTCGGCGCGCAGCGGTATCGCTGTGCTGTCCACCTTTCAGCCGCAACAACAGTTGCAGTGTTTGACGTTACTGGTGCAGTGCTCGCTGGCGCGCGGCGATCTGGATAATGCCCGTAGTCAGCTTAACCGACTGGAAAATTTATTAGGCAATGGCCGTTACCACTGCGACTGGATCTCTAACGCCGATAAGGTGCGTGTCATTTACTGGCAGTTAACCGGTGACCAGAAATCCGCCGCCAACTGGTTACGCCATACGCCAAAACCGGCGTTTGCCAATAACCATTTTCTGCAAGGACAATGGCGGAATATCGCCAGAGCGCAGATCCTGGTGGGCGAATTCGAGCCTGCGGAAATCGTGCTGGAAGAGTTAAATGAGAACGCCCGTAGCCTGCGCTTAATGAGCGATTTAAACCGCAACCTGCTGTTACTCAATCAGCTTTACTGGCAATCAGGGCGGAAAAACGACGCCCAGCGCGTATTGCTTGATGCCTTACAGCTCGCCAACCGCACCGGATTTATCAGCCATTTTGTGATTGAAGGCGAAGCCATGGCGCAACAATTGCGTCAGCTTATCCAGCTCAATACGCTGCCAGAGATGGAGCAGCATCGCGCGCAGCGCATCCTGCGAGAGATTAACCAACATCACCGGCATAAATTCGCCCATTTTGACGAGGGCTTCGTCGAGCGCCTGCTTAACCATCCGGATGTCCCGGAGCTTATTCGCACCAGCCCGCTCACCCAGCGTGAATGGCAGGTGTTAGGGCTTATCTATTCCGGTTACAGCAACGAACAGATTGCCGGCGAACTGGCGGTGGCCGCGACCACCATTAAGACGCATATCCGCAACCTCTACCAGAAACTCGGCGTCGCGCACCGTCAGGACGCGGTACAGCACGCGCAGCAGTTGCTGAAGATGATGGGGTACGGGGTTTAAATTAATGCCTGATAAGACAGTCTCTTTAGCACAGCTCTAATTGAATATGGTGGTCGGCAATCACCTGCATCACGCCCGGCGGTGGTAGGGTATCGGTGTAGACCGCATCGACCATACTAATGCTGCCCATGTTTACCATCGCATTACGACCAAATTTAGAGTGATCCACCACCAGCATCACATGGCGCGAATTTTCGATAATTGCGCGCTTGGTGCGTACCTCATGGTAGTCAAATTCCAGCAATGAGCCGTCGCTATCAATACCGCTAATACCGAGAATGCCGAAATCCAGACGGAACTGGGCGATAAAGTCCTGCGTCGCTTCGCCAATAATACCGCCGTCGCGGCTGCGGAGTTCGCCGCCGGCCAGGATAATACGAAAATCCTCTTTCGCCATTAGCGTGTTCGCTACGTTCAAATTGTTGGTCACGATCCGCAAATTACTGTGCCCTAACAGGGCGTGCGCTACGGCCTCCGGCGTCGTGCCGATATCAATAAACAGCGTCGAACCATTGGGGATCTGGGTCGCGACTTTACGAGCGATACGCTCTTTTTCTTCCGTTTGCGTCGCTTTACGATCGTGCCACGGCGTGTTCACCGAGCTGGAGGGCAGCGCCGCGCCGCCGTGGTGGCGCAAAATCATATTCTGTTCCGCCAGATCGTTAAGATCCCGACGGATGGTTTGCGGGCTGACAGAAAAATGCTCCACCAGCTCTTCCGTACTGACGTACCCCTGTTTTTTTACCAGTTCAATGATCGCGTCATGCCGTTGTGTTTGTTTCATGAATAATCTCTGAAAGTAACCAACCTTATGCCGGATAGCGGCATTCGCCCTACCCGGCCTGGAAAAATATCTCGACCACAGGCCGGATACGCCTCACGTTCGTTTTCGCGCATTCAACGTATCAACAAGGGCCATCGCTAAACCGACGATAAGCCCGGCGATGTGCGCGCCGTTCGCCATAGACATGCCAAACCAGTCAAGCCAGCCAGCGACTATCCACAATAATGCAAAAATAATTAAGCCGCGCTGGAGGTAAATTCCGCTTTGCGGATCGCGCTCTCCGCGCAGCCACACGTACCCCATCAGCGCATAGACGACGCCGGACAGTCCGCCAAACCACGGACCGCTAAATTTCTGCTGTACATAGCCGCTTAGCAGCGCGCTTATCACCGTAATGACGATTAATTTACCGCTGCCCAGGCGCTTCTCTACCGCCCCGCCGAGATACCACCACCACAGCAGGTTAAAAAGAATATGCATCAGTGAGAAGTGCATAAAGATATGGGTGAAGTAGCGCCAGAATTCAAATTTTAAGGCCGGATCGAACGGCCATGCCAGCCACACCATCACCGTCTGATCGCCGACGATATTCATCGCGATATAGACCAGCACGCAGGCGACCATCACGATCCAGGTGACGGGGCCGGCTCGTTCACGCAACGTGGTGAGAAAGGGAAAACGGCGGTAGTGCAGCCCGCTGTTAGTCTGCCCGGACTGCCAGCTAGCCGCCAGATAACGCGGATCGCCGGGATTTTCTATAAACCGCGCCAGCTCGGCCCGCACGCGTTCGGCCTGCGATTCATCCGCCAGCCAGATATCGCTTTGATTATGTTGCTGAATAGTAAGAATGACGCCCTGGGTGGCCATGTAATCAACAAATGCCTGCGCCACGCGGGGATTCGCAAAGGAAGTAATCATCAACATTGTTGCTGTCGCTTAGTCCATACAAAAGAAGACAGTATATATACCCTTCTCGTCGGAGGCTGCATCTTTGTGGGATTAAGCGCCATTTGCGATGTCGGCAGGGAAATGGCGATGCCAGGCCTCAAACCCGCCGTCAATGCTGTAAACCGCATCATAGCCTTGCTGGAGCAGATACTGCGCGGCGCCTTTACTGCTGTTGCCGTGATAGCACATCACCATCACGGCGGTATCGAAATCATGCTCACGCATAAACGCGCCCAGCGTATCGTTGGTCAAGTGAAACGCCTGCGGCGCATGACCCATGACATAACTTTGCGGATCGCGAATATCGACCAGCACCGCCGCGCCCTGATGCAGTTTCTGATACGCCTCTTCTACAGTGATACATTCAAATTGTTCCATGAATCGCTCTTTCATATTGCCGGTGAAGCCAATTAAGGCATTTTATCGCCCAGTGTACGTTGACGGAGTAGCTTAACGCCATAATGTTATACATATCACTCTAAAATGTTTTTTCGATGTTACCAATAGCGCGTTTCTTTGCTATTATGTTCGATAACGAACATTTTTGAACTTTAACGAAAGTGCAAGAGGACAGCATGGAAACCATAGATCTGATCGTGATAGGCGGGGGCATTAACGGTGCAGGCATCGCGGCTGATGCCGCCGGACGCGGTTTGTCCGTACTCATGCTGGAAGCGCAAGATTTAGCCTGCGCGACCTCTTCCGCCAGTTCTAAACTTATCCACGGCGGCTTACGCTACCTGGAGCACTACGAATTCCGTCTGGTCAGTGAAGCGCTGGCAGAACGTGAGGTGCTGTTGAAAATGGCGCCGCATATCGCCTTCCCGATGCGTTTTCGTCTGCCGCACCGCCCGCATTTACGTCCGGCATGGATGATCCGTATCGGTCTGTTTATGTACGATCACCTCGGCAAACGTACCAGTTTACCCGGTTCCACCGGTGTGCGGTTTGGCGCAGATTCGGTACTCAAACCTGAAATCGTGCGCGGATTCGAATATTCCGACTGCTGGGTAGACGATGCGCGTCTGGTGCTGGCCAACGCACAGATGGTGGTGCGTAAAGGCGGCGAAGTCCTTACCCGTACTCGCGCAACCGCCGCTCGCCGGGAAAATGGCCTGTGGATTGTCGAAGCGGAAGATATCGACACCGGTAAAAAATATGTCTGGCAGGCGCGCGGACTGGTTAACGCCACCGGTCCGTGGGTCAAACAGTTCTTCGACGAAGGGATGCACCTACCGTCTCCGTATGGCATCCGCCTGATCAAAGGCAGCCATATCGTTGTGCCGCGCATCCATAATCAGAAGCAGGCGTATATTCTGCAAAACGAAGATAAACGTATCGTCTTTGTCATCCCGTGGATGGAGGAGTTTTCGATCATTGGCACAACCGATGTCGAATATAAAGGCGATCCGAAAGCGGTAAAAATTGAAGAGAGCGAAATTAATTACCTGTTGAAGGTCTATAACGCGCACTTCCAAAAACAACTGGGACGCGATGACATCGTCTGGACATACTCCGGCGTCCGTCCGCTGTGCGATGATGAGTCCGACTCGCCGCAGGCTATCACTCGCGATTACACCCTGGATATCCACGATGAAAATGGCAAAGCGCCGCTGCTTTCCGTGTTTGGCGGTAAGCTCACGACCTACCGTAAGTTGGCCGAACATGCGATGGAAAAACTGGCACCCTGGTATCCAGGCATCGGACCGGCATGGACCAAAACGTGCGTACTTCCTGGCGGCGACATCGACGGCAGCCGCGAAGATTACGCGGCGAAGCTGCGTCGTCGTTATCCGTTCCTGACGGAATCGCTGGCTCGCCACTATTCGCGCACTTACGGCAGCAATACGGAGTGGATTCTCGGCGAAGCCACGTCACTGCTTGATTTAGGCGAAGATTTCGGCCATGAGTTTTACGAAGCGGAACTCAAGTATCTGGTGGATCACGAATGGGTGCGCCGTACTGAAGACGCTATCTGGCGTCGTACCAAAGAAGGCATGTGGCTGACCGCCGAGCAGCAGTCGCGCATCACCCAATGGCTGGCGGAGTATATTGGCAAACGCCAACTGTCACTGGCGTCCTGAGAAAAATGCCGGCTGGCGGTGAACGCCTGATCCGGCCTACAAGAATACATAAACGTAGGCCGGGCAAGCAAAACGCCGCCGGCATCGGGTTTTACAACCGCACCGGATCAATATGCCAGATGTTTTCGGCATACTCTTTGATAGTTCTGTCCGATGAGAAGTAGCCCATATTGGCAATGTTGAGCATCGCTTTCGTCGTCCACTCTTCCGGGCGACGATACAACTCATCCACCTTATCCTGGCAGTCCACGTAGCTGCGGTAGTCCGCCAGCACCTGATAGTGATCGCCAAAGTTAATCAGCGAATCTACCAGATCGCGGTAACGACCTGGCTCTTCCGGATTAAAGACGCCGCTACCAATCTGCGTCAGTACCTGATGTAGCTCTTCATCTTTTTCATAATAGTCGCGAGGTTTATACCCCTGCCTGCGCAACGCTTCCACCTCTTCTGCAGTATTACCGAAGATAAAGATATTCTCCTCGCCGACATGCTCCTGCATCTCTACGTTCGCGCCATCCAGCGTACCAATGGTGAGCGCGCCGTTCAGGGCAAATTTCATATTACTGGTGCCGGAAGCTTCTGTCCCTGCCAGCGAAATCTGCTCAGACAGGTCGGCAGCGGGAATAATCACCTGTGCCAGACTGACGCTGTAGTTCGGGATAAACACTACTTTCAACTTGTCGCCAATCTGCGGATCGTTGTTAATCACTTTCGCCACGTCGTTGATCAGATGAATGATATGTTTTGCCATGTAATAGGCGGAAGCCGCCTTACCGGCAAAAATATTCACTCTCGGCACCCAGTCGGCCTCCGGATTTTCTTTAATGCGATTATAGCGGGTAATGACATGCAGTACGTTCATCAACTGCCGCTTGTATTCGTGAATACGCTTAATCTGCACGTCAAATAACGCTTTAGGGTTCACCACCACGTTCAATTGTTGCGCAATCACCACCGCCAGCCGTTTTTTATTTTCCAGCTTCGCCTGACGCACCGCATGATTGACCAGCGGATAATCACAATGCTGCTCCAGCTCGCTGAGCTGACTAAGATCGGTACGCCAGGTACGACCAATATTCTCATCCAGCACTTCAGAAAGCGGCGGGTTTGCCAGCGCCAGCCAGCGGCGCGGCGTAACGCCGTTAGTGACGTTACAAAAACGAGTCGGGAAAATCTTCGCAAAATCCGCGAACAGCGACTGCACCATCAGGTTGGAATGCAGTTCAGAAACGCCGTTGACTTTATGGCTAACCACCACCGCCAGCCAGGCCATCCGCACCCGGCGTCCGTTCGACTCATCAATAATCGACGCGCGTCCAAGCAGACTGGTATCGTTGGGATATTGCTCCTGCAACGTTTTCAGGAAATAGTCGTTAATCTCGAAGATAATCTGCAGGTGACGGGGCAGAATTTTCCCCAGCATATCGACCGGCCAGGTTTCCAGCGCCTCGCTCATCAGCGTATGGTTGGTATAAGAGAAGACCTGACAGCACACCTCAAACGCGTCGTCCCAGCTAAATTTATGTTCATCAATCAGCAGGCGCATCAGCTCCGGAATTGACAGCACCGGATGCGTATCATTAAGGTGAATGGCGATTTTATCTGCCAGATTCGCATAGGTTTTATGCAGTTGATAATGACGACTCAGGATATCCTGCACCGTCGCCGAGACCAGAAAATACTCCTGGCGCAGGCGTAGCTCTCGTCCGGAATAGGTGGAGTCGTCCGGGTAGAGCACCCGTGATACGTTCTCAGAGTGGTTTTTATCCTCCACCGCCGCAAAGTAGTCGCCCTGGTTGAATTTACCGAGGTTGATTTCACTACTGGCCTGCGCATTCCACAGCCGTAGTGTGTTAGTGGCGTCGGTGTCGTAACCGGGAATGATCTGATCATACGCGACGGCCAGGATCTCTTCCGTCTCAATCCAGCGCGCTTTTTTGCCTTCCTGCTGAATTCGCCCGCCAAAACGCACCTTATAGCGCGTATTGTGCCGCTTGAACTCCCACGGGTTGCCATATTCCAGCCAGTAATCCGGAGACTCTTTTTGCCGCCCGTCGACAATATTCTGCTTAAACATGCCGTAGTCGTAGCGAATGCCGTACCCGCGCCCCGGCAATCCTAACGTCGCCAGCGAGTCCAGGAAGCAAGCTGCCAGCCGTCCTAAGCCGCCATTGCCCAGCCCCGGGTCATTCTCTTCGTCGATCAGCTCTTCGAGATCTAACCCCATGGCCTCGAGCGCACCTTTAACGTCGTCATAAATGCCCAGCGAGAGCAGCGCGTTAGAGAGGGTACGGCCAATCAAAAACTCCATCGACAGGTAATAAACCTGCCGGGTTTCCTGCGATAATTGGGCTCGATTAGAACGCAGCCAGCGCTCCACCAGACGATCGCGCACTGCGAACAACGTGGCGTTCAGCCATTCGTGTTTATTGGCAATGACCGGGTCTTTACCAATCGTAAACATCAGCTTATAGGCAATAGAATGCTTAAGCGCCTCAACGCTGAGTGTGGGCGATGCATAAGTAAACGGAGCATTCATATAAATGATTCCTGGATGACTATTTCAAGCGATAGTACAGCTCGCGGTATGATTTCGCGGCAACTTGCCAGCTAAAATCCATCGCCATCGCCTGCCGTTGTACAAACCGCCAAAGCGAAGGCCGTGACCACAACACAAAAGCACGCCGAATCGCGCGTAGCAACGACCAGGCGTTACTATCTTCAAAGACAAAACCGCTGGCGATACCGTCCGCCAGATTTTCCAGCGAACTGTCGGAGACCGTATCGGCCAACCCCCCGGTACGCCGCACCAGAGGCAGCGTGCCATACTTTAAGCCATATAACTGCGTTAAGCCGCACGGTTCGAAACGACTTGGCACCAGAATTACGTCCGCGCCGCCCATAATGCGATGCGAGAAAGCTTCGTGATAGCCGATCTGTACACCAACCTGACCTGGGTGTTCCGCCGCCGCCGCGAGGAAACCCTCCTGAAGCACCGGATCGCCCGCGCCGAGTAGCGCCAACTGCCCCCCCTGCTCCAGCAGCCCCGGTAATGCCTCCAATACCAGATCCAGTCCTTTCTGGCTGGTCAGACGGCTTACCACGGCAAACAGCGGCACTTTGTCGTTAACCTTCAACCCCATCGCAATTTGTAGCTGACGTTTGTTTTCCGCCTTCTCTTCCAGGGTATCGCGCGTGTAGCGCGACGCCAGCAGCAGATCGGATTCCGGGCTCCAGATCTTCTCATCCACGCCATTCAGTACGCCGGACAGACGCCCTTCCAGGTGACGCTGGCGCAGCAGGCCTTCCATACCATAAGCAAATTGCGGCTCGGTAATTTCACGCGCATAGGTCGGGCTAACTGCCGTAATATGGTCGGCATAGTACAAGCCGGCCTTCAAAAAGGAGATTTGTCCGTTGAACTCCAGCCCATGCATATTAAAAAATGACCACGGCAGTTCGATGTCATCCATATGCTTTGCATAAAACATGCCTTGATAGGCGAGGTTGTGTACGGTAAAGACCGATTTCGCCGGACGTCCGCGCGCCGCCAGATAGGCGGGCGCCAGCCCGGCGTGCCAGTCATGGGCATGCACCACGTCAGGGCGCCAGAATGGATCAAGTCCGCAGGCCATTTCGCAGCCGACCCACCCTAACAGGGCAAAGCGCAGCACGTTGTCGGTATAGGCATATAAATTCGTATCATGATAGGGGCTGCCCGGACGCTCATACAGATGCGGCGCGTCGATTAAATAAATGCCCACGCCGTTATAATGCCCGAACAACAGCGATATTTTACCTGCGAAAGTATCGCGACGGCTTACCACATGCGCGTCGGGTATCCCCCGACGGATATCGGGAAACCCTGGAAGCAGAACGCGAACATCAACACCATCCGCAATTTGTGCCGCAGGCAACGCGCCTATCACATCCGCCAGACCCCCGGTCTTTAGCAGGGGGAACATCTCTGAACATACATGTAAAACCTGCATTATCGCTCCTGTTTGACCTGCAGTTTGCGCAGCATTTCACGCGTGACCAGTACAATACCTTCTTCTGAACGGTAGAAACGACGAGCGTCCTCTTCCGCATTTTCACCAATCACCATGCCTTCCGGGATAATGCAGGCACGGTCAATAATACAACGACGTAAACGGCAGGAGCGTCCTACCCAAACCTCAGGTAACAACACTGCCGAGTCAATATTACAAAAAGAATTTATTCTCACCCGTGGGAAGAGCACAGATTGCACCACCACCGAACCGGAGATAATGCAGCCGCCGGAGACCAGCGAGTTCAGCGTCATACCATGGCTACCGGAGCGGTCCTGCACGAATTTCGCAGGCGGTAGCGATTCCATATGCGTACGGATAGGCCAGTTCTGGTCATACATATCCAGCTCCGGCGTCACTGAGGCTAAATCCAGATTTGCTTTCCAGTAAGCTTCCAGCGTACCTACATCGCGCCAGTACGGTTCAGCTTCCGGATCGGACTGCACGCAGGAAAGCGGGAAAGGATGCGCGTAAGCCATGCCTTCGCGGGTGATTTTCGGGATAATGTCTTTACCGAAATCATGGCTGGAGGCGTCATCTTTATCGTCCGCTGCCAGCAATTCATACAGATAATCGGCGTCAAAAACGTAAATCCCCATACTGGCCAACGCTTTGCTATCGTCACCAGGCATCGCGGGAGGATTCGCCGGTTTTTCGACAAAATCAATAATCTTGTCACTTTCATCTACCGCCATCACGCCGAACGCCGTCGCTTCGTTGATCGGCACCGGCATACAGGCCACCGTGCAACGCGCGCCCTTTTCAACGTGATCGATCAACATACGCGAGTAGTCCTGCTTGTAGATATGATCGCCTGCCAGGATGACGACATATTCCGCTTTATAGCGACGAATAATGTCCAGGTTCTGGGTCACAGCATCCGCCGTACCGCGATACCAGTTTTCGCCCTGCATTCGCTGTTGGGCTGGCAGCAGGTCAACAAATTCGTTCATCTCTTCGCTAAACAGCGACCAGCCGCGTTGAATATGCTGTACCAGCGTGTGGGACTGATACTGAGTGATCACGCCGATACGGCGAATCCCGGAGTTCAGACAATTCGATAAGGCAAAATCGATGATGCGGAACTTCCCGCCAAAGTGGACGGCAGGCTTGGCGCGTTTGTTCGTTAAATCTTTTAGACGCGTGCCGCGGCCGCCGGCCAGGATTAGGGCAACAGATTTCAGTGGCAGCTGGCGCGCCAACATTACACGATCGTTCTTCTCTAAACTCACCATGATTAACTCCTTTTTTATCCTCTCTGGAACACACACAGTCCATGCGCAGGTCCCTGCCAGACAGCCGTTATCACCGGATTATCCTCTCCAGCGAATGGGGGAACGGCGCGCCATTCCCCTTTGGGTAAAACAATATCTGTCACCTCAAGCGTGGCATTTATCGCAATCAGAAAACGGTCCGACAGTAGAATTTGCATCAGCTTAGGTCCGTTTTGCCACTCATCCGCACTCAAGGGTTGCGCGTTTTTATTAAGCCAACGCACGTTGCCATCGTCTTCTTCCCACCAGCTATCGCCGGTTAAAGCCGGTATCTGCTGGCGCAAACGAATCAGCGCGGCGGTAAACATGGTTAACCCACGGTTTGCCTGCTGCCAGTCCAGCCAGGTTAAGGCATTATCCTGACAGTAGGCGTTATTGTTGCCGTGCTGGCTATGGCCGTGTTCATCGCCTGCCAGCAGCATCGGCGTTCCTTGAGAGAGCAGTAGCGTCGCCAGCAGGGCATGAATGCTGTCGCGCCGCCGCTCAATTAAATCAAGCGGACCTCCTAATCCTTCTTTACCATGATTGTCGCTGTAATTGTTGTTGGTGCCGTCGCGATTTTCCTCACCGTTCGCCTCATTGTGTTTCTGATTGAAACAGACACAGTCCCGTAGCGTAAAACCGTCATGCGCAGTGATCAGATTGACAGAGGCGCCGGGCTTGCGGCCATTGCGTTTAAACACATCGCTGGAAGCGGCGAAACGACAGGCAAATTCCCCGGTCGCCAGGTTACGCGGCAACCAGAATCGGCGGGCCGCATCGCGAAAATGGTCGTTCCACTCGGCAAACGGCGGCGGAAAATTTCCGACCTGATACCCTCCCTCGCCAACATCCCACGGTTCAGCAATCAGCTTGACCGTTGATAACACAGGACATGCTTTAATCGCGGCGAACAGCGGCGCATCCTGGCGAAACGTCGGCGTTCGCCCCATGACGGACGCCAAATCAAAACGAAAACCATCGACATGGCAGGTTTCTACCCAATAGCGCAGACACTCGCACGCGTATTCCACCACGCAGGGATGGCTTAAATTGAGCGTGTTGCCGCACCCCGTCCAGTTGTGATAATCGCCATCGTCCTTTATCCAATAATAGCTACGGTTATCAATTCCGCGCAGGGAGAAAGTTGGACCGTCCAGGTCCAGTTCGGCGCTATGGTTTAATACGATGTCCAGAATGACCTCAATCCCGGCGCGATGCAGCGCTTTCACCGCATCGCGAAACTCGTCCAGCGCCGTCTCGGGCGAACTGGCCCAGGCGGGATGCAGCGCAAACATCGCCATCGGGTTATAACCCCAATAGTTGGTCAGTCCCATGCGTTGCAGGCGCGGCTCGCTGGCAAACTGCGCCACCGGCAACAGCTCCAGCGCCGTAATGCCAAGCTGTTTGAAGTACGCCACCATGACCGGATGACCGAGCGCTTTATAGGTGCCGCGTATCTCCTGGGGGAGCTCCGGATGCAGGTAGGTAAGCCCTTTGACATGAGCTTCATAGATGACCGTTTTTCCCCACGGCGTACGCGGCGCAGCGTCATCTTCCCAGTCATAATGATCGCTGATTATCACGCTTTTCGGCGCCATCGCCGCATTATCGCGGTAGTCCGGTTCATCGTGTCCGCCGTGCAACAGCGGATGATCTTTTAGCTCGCCCTCGACCCGGCGCGCATAAGGGTCAAGCAGTAACTTCGCCGGATTAAACCGATGCCCCTGCGCTGGTTGCCACGGGCCATGTACGCGATAGCCATAACGCAAACCTGGCCTGGCGCCTGCCAGATAACCATGCCAGACATCGCCGCTACGTCCTGGCAGGTCGTAGCGATGCTCATCCCCCCGGGAATTAAAGACGCACAGCTCCACACGCTCCGCATGGGCGGAAAAGAGCGTGAAATTCACGCCATGACCGTCATACGTTGCGCCATGCGGCGTTGCTTCGCCGATCGCAAGCTGCGTCATTCCCCCTCCCGCATCAGCCAGATCGTCGCCAACGGCGGTAACGTCAGGCTAAGAGAGTACTGACGACCATGGCTTTCGATCTCATCGCTGTGCACCATGCCGCCATTGCCGGTGTTGCTACCGTGATAATGCATCGAGTCGGTATTGAGAATTTCACGCCAGCGTCCCGGCTGGTTGATGCCAAAGCGGTAGTCGTGACGGGGAACAGGCGTGAAGTTGCTGGCAACGATGATTTCGTTACCGGCTTTATCGCGGCGCACGAAAATCAGTACCGAGCGTTCATTGTCATCGACCACCAGCCACTCAAAGCCGTAAGCATCAAAATCCAGCTCATGCAGCGCTTTATGGTGGCGATAGGTGTGGTTGAGATCGCGCACCAAACGCTGAACCCCGTGGTGCCAGTTATCGCCCCCCTCCAGCAGGTGCCAGTCGAGGCTGGCGTCATGGTTCCACTCGCGTCCCTGGGCAAACTCATTACCCATAAACAGCAGTTTCTTTCCGGGGAAGGCCCACATCCAGCCATAATAGGCGCGCAGGTTGGCAAACTTCTGCCACGCATCGCCCGGCATGCGATCGAGAATGGATTTTTTACCGTGAACCACCTCATCGTGCGACAGCGGCAGAACAAAGTTTTCAGTATGGTTGTACAACATACCAAAGGTCAGCTTGTCGTGATGATACTGACGGTGCACCGGGTCCAGTTTCATATAGTCCAGCGTGTCGTGCATCCAGCCCAGATTCCACTTGTACCAAAACCCCAGGCCGCCCGTTTCCGGCGGACGCGTCACGCCAGAGAAGTCTGTCGACTCTTCCGCCATGCTGACCGCGCCGGGCACCTGCTCGCCAATAATGCGGTTGGTATTACGCAGAAACTCAATGGCTTCCAGGTTTTCACGACCGCCGAACTCGTTCGGTATCCACTCGCCCTCTTTGCGGCTGTAGTCGCGGTAGATCATAGAGGCCACCGCATCGACACGCAGCGCATCAATCCCAAAACGCTCCATCCAGTACAGGGCGTTGCCCACCAGATAATTACTGACTTCACGACGACCATAGTTGTAGATCAGCGTATTCCAGTCCTGGTGATACCCCTCGCGCGGATCGCTGTGCTCATAGAGGTGGGTCCCGTCAAACTCCGCGAGGCTAAATTCATCGGACGGAAAATGGCCCGGCACCCAGTCGAGAATGACGTTGAGCCCCGCCGCATGGGCCGCATTGATGAAATAGCGGAAGTCGTCTCGCGTACCAAAACGGCGGGTCGGCGCGTAGAGACCGGTCGGCTGGTAGCCCCAACTGCCGTCGAACGGATGTTCGTTGACCGGCAAAAGTTCCAGGTGCGTAAAACCCATCCATTTGGCGTAAGGCACAAGCTGATCCGCCAGCTCACGATAGCTCAGCCAGAAGTTGTTATCCGTATGGCGACGCCATGAACCTAAATGCACCTCATAAATCGAAATCGGCGCGTCAAACTGATTGGCTTTTTGTCGTTCTTCGCTTTGCGTCACTTTCTCCGGCAGTCCGCAGATCATCGACGCCGTTTCCGGACGCATCTGCGCCTCAAAAGCATAGGGATCGGCTTTAATGCGCAGATTACCGTTCGCATCAAGCAGCTCGAATTTATACAGTTGTCCATTATGCGCGCCGGGGATAAACAGCTCCCAAATACCGCTCTCTTTGCGCAGACGCATCGGGTGGCGACGCCCATCCCAATAGTTGAATTGCCCTACAACCGAAACGCGACGAGCATTAGGCGCCCAAACGGAAAAACGGGTGCCGGTGACGCCGTCCATCGTATCGGCGTGCGCGCCCAGCGTTTCATAAGGACGCAGGTGGGTGCCTTCCGACAATAGCCAGGCATCCATTTCCTGTATTAATGGACCAAAACGGTAAGGATCGTCGATGAGGTTCTGCTGTCCGTGCCAGACTACGGCGAGCTGATAGCGAAAGAAATTTTTACGTCGGGGTAAAACGCCGCAGAAAAAACCGCGAGCGTCGAGGCATTCCAGTTTGCCGACTTTACGTCCGGTTTTGGGTTCAATCACCCATACGTCGGTGGCGTCAGGTAATAGGGCGCGGACTTCCAGTCCGGCTTGGGTCTGGTGCATTCCGAGTACGGAAAAAGGGTCCGCAAAATGTCCTGCAATTAGCGCATTAATCACGTCTCTATCGATACGACTGGACATGGTTTGTCATCCTGTTTTGTGGCGTCACTCCATCTAACTGAATTCAACATCAGGTAGTGACACTTCTTTGACCTGAACGGCGCAGCACACTGTGCATCCTATCTGCGTCGTCCTACCTTCAGGTTAGGCTTAATACCCGTAGGATTAAGCTACCCTTAAAGAATAGCCAATGCTCTCTTTAACTCCTGATAAAAAAATGAAACATCCGCGTTTACTCCTGTATTACGCAAAAAAAGGGTGACGATGCACCCTACATATCAATCAGATCTCTGATTGCCGACTACACCTTATCCAGCCTACAGAACCGCACGTAGGCCGGATAAGCGCGACGCCATCGGGCAGCTACCGCTACGCCAACTGACGCAGCATTCGACGCAGCGGCTCCGCGGCGCCCCATAACAACTGGTCGCCTACGGTAAAGGCCGACAAGAACTCCGGCCCCATGTTCAGCTTACGCAGGCGACCAACGGGCGTAGTCAACGTGCCGGTCACCGCCGCCGGGGTTAATTCACGCATAGTGATATCACGATCGTTCGGCACCACTTTCGCCCACGGATTATGTGCCGCCAGCAGTTCTTCTACCGTCGGAATGGATACCTCTTTTTTCAGCTTAATGGTGAACGCCTGGCTGTGACAGCGCAGCGCGCCGACGCGCACGCACAAACCATCAACCGGGATCACAGATGCGGTATTGAGAATCTTGTTAGTTTCCGCCTGGCCTTTCCACTCTTCGCGGCTCTGGCCGTTATCGAGCTGTTTATCGATCCAGGGGATCAGGCTTCCCGCCAGCGGTACGCCAAAGTTATCAACCGGCAGCTCGCCGCTGCGGGTCAATGCCGTAACTTTGCGTTCAATATCAAGAATTGCGGAAGAAGGCGTCGCCAGTTCATCGGCGACATGACCATACAACTGACCCATTTGGGTTAACAACTCGCGCATATGGCGCGCGCCGCCGCCGGAGGCGGCCTGATAGGTCGCGACAGATACCCAGTCAACGAGATTATGGGCAAAGAGACCGCCCAGCGACATCAACATCAGGCTAACGGTACAGTTACCGCCCACAAAGGTCTTAACGCCATTATTCAGGCCGTCGGTAATCACATCCTGGTTGACCGGGTCGAGAATAATAATGGCATCGTCTTTCATGCGCAGCGTAGAAGCCGCGTCAATCCAGTAACCTTGCCATCCGCTTTCGCGCAGCTTTGGATAAATTTCGTTGGTATAATCGCCGCCCTGGCAGGTCACGATAATATCGAGCGCTTTTAGCGCATCCAGATCAAAAGCGTCCTGTAGCGTACCGGTAGCGGTGTCGCCGAAGGTTGGCGCCGCCTGTCCGAACTGGGAGGTAGAAAAGAAAACAGGGCGAATAGCGTCGAAATCGCGCTCCTCTACCATGCGTTGCATGAGAACAGAGCCGACCATTCCGCGCCAGCCGATAAAACCAACATTTTTCATAGCGTTTTTTTCCTGCAAAGAGATGTGCTGTGTATGCGCGCCAGTATCCTGTGGCGCATCCTTCACCATACAAAAAGCAGCCAAAGTCGCAAGTGAAATTAATCAATGATAGCGAAGCCATCAGTAATGCGACTTATCCTGCCTTACCGCGCAAGCAGAAAGTCCAGTGGCGATTATCCGGGAATTTGCGTTAGGAATGGAATCATTTCCGCCGCTACTTTATTGATCCTGATTATGGATCAGCGTGGAAATCTACTTATTTTTATGTGTGTACTGCAGGGAGGTTTAAAAACAGAAAATGATTGCTGCGAACAAGCTCGCAGCAATATGTAACGTGAAACTCAACTCAGCAACTGAAACGCAATCATCCCGATAATCGCGCCTGTCGTGCCGAGGATAGTTTCCATCATTGTCCAGGTTTTTAACGTCTGCGCTTCGGTCGCGCCGGTAAATTTACCGAACAACCAGAAACCGGCATCGTTAACATGAGAAACCACAATTGAACCACCAGCGATACAGATAGAGAGCGCCGCCATCTGCGCACCGGAGAAATTCAGTTGCTCAATGACCGGCATCACCAGACCGACCGCGGTTAAACACGCCACGGTCGCGGAACCCTGAATGATGCGCACCGCCGCCGCCAGCACAAAGCAGGTAATGGCAATCGGCAGTCCCATACCGGTTAACGCTTCGCCCAGCGCCGGGCCGACGCCGGAATCGACCAGCACCTGTTTGAACACTCCGCCTGCGCCAATGACCAGCAGGATAATGCCCGCCGGTTGCAGCGCGTGACCACAGATTTCCATCACTTTATCTTTCGGCATCCCCTGACGCATCGCCAGGCCGTAAATCGCCACCAGACATGCGACCAGGATGGCGGTAAAGGGGTGACCGATAAACTCAAACCATTCGTAAGCGGTGGAACCTTCCGGCACAAAACGCGCGGCGATCGTTTTCAGCCCCACCAGCACCAGCGGTAGCAGGATGAGCGACAGGCTGAAGCCGAAAGAAGGCATTTTGCCTTCTCCCAGATGCGGCTCGGTAATGTCGTCAGGAATACGCAGCTCAACATAACGGCTGATGAAATTCCCCCACAGCGGCCCGGCGATAATCATGCCGGGGATCGCCGCGCACAGACCAATCAGAATCATCCAGCCGAAATCAGCATGCATCTGGGAAGCCAGTAGCATCGGCGCGGGGCCAGGCAACAAAAACGCCGCCGCCGCCGCCACCCCCGCAAATAGCGGAATGACCAGCTTCACGAGGTTGGTGCCGGTATGACGCGCCATTGAGAACGCGACGCTAATCAGCAGCACGATCGCGACTTCGAAGAACAGCGGGAGCGCGCAAATCAGCCCGGCAAGGCCAATAGCATAGTGTGCGCGGTTATGGCCAAAAGATTTAAGCATTCTAACGGCAATCTGATCGACCGCGCCGGTTTCATGCAGGATTTTACCGAACATCGCCCCCAGCGCGACCACAATCGCCAGGAAGCCCAGCGTACCTCCCATCCCTTTTTCCATGGTCGCGGCGATTTTATCAAGCGGCATACCAGAAAAAAGCCCCGCGCCCATCGAGACGACCATCAATGCGACGAAGGCGTGCATACGCGCTTTCATCACCAGAAACAGCAGCAGTAAGACAGAACCGACGGCGGTTAAAACCAGTGTTAATGTACTCACAGCGTACTGCCTTTATTGATGGCCTCAATGGTGCTCGCCACGACGCCTTCCAGCGGCTGGTCGATATCCACCACCAGAACATCGCGTTCGTCGGCACCCGGCTCTTGCAGCGTTTCAAACTGCGTCACCAGCATCTGGGTTTTGAAGAAATGGCCTTTACGCGCTTTCAGACGGCTTTCAATGACGTCGAAATCGCCTTTCAGATAGATAAAGGAGAGATTCGGGTTTCCCTCGCGCAACAGGTCGCGATAGTGTTTTTTCAGCGCGGAACAGACGATCAGCGAGATTTTATTGGTACGCTGCATCGCGAAAGCGGCGTCGTTCAGCGCCTGCAACCACGGTTTGCGGTCATCATCATTCAACGGCTCGCCGGAAGCCATTTTTTCAATATTGCAGCGCGGATGCAGAAAATCGCCGTCCAGAAACGCGGCATGAAGCTGATGCGCCACGGCGCTTGCGACAGCGGATTTACCGCTGCCTGATACGCCCATCAGAACGTAAACGTGGTGATCATGATTAGTCGTGCTCAAAGCGGGCCCCCACTCTACAAGTTGCAAAATTTGTTACGGGTAACTGTTATCGGTAACATTGTCCAGCCGCACCATTCGCGACGCAATGACCATTCGTGCCAAAAGTGAATAAGTGTGAGCTACTTCAAAGTTGTCAGACTAAATAGATCCGCCCGGTGACAAGGTGAAACCTAAATCTAACATTTTCGGCGTGACCGTTTCGCCGCGAATGCGGGCCAACAGACGTTCTGCCCCAATGCTGCCCATTCGCTCGCGCGGCGTCAGGACACTTGCCAGACGCGGTTCCATCACCTGGCCGATATCATGACCGTGGAACCCGGCGATCGCCATATCGTCCGGGATTTTTAGTCCCAGGCGCTGGCATTCGAAGGCCGCGCCCACCGCCAGGTCATCGTTGGTGCAAAAAATACCGTCAAGCTGCGGATATTCGCGTCGCGCCTGGCGCATGAGTTCGATACCGGAAGAGTAGGATGAAGATTGCTCCATCATCACACTGTAGGGAACCAGGCCTGCGTCCAGCATCGCCTGCTCATAGCCCTTCTGCTTGATGATAGTACGTTCGTCGAGGCGCGCCCCCAGATAGGCGATATGGCGATGGCCGCGTGCGATAATCGCGGCGGTCATCTGGCGGGCGGCGTCAAAGTTGTCAAAACCAACGGCGATATCAAGACACGGCGACTGGCTGTCCATCAGTTCAACCACCGGAATCCCGGCTACTTCGATCATTTTTAAGGTGCGCGGCGTATGGGTACGCTCAGTAAGGATAAGGCCGTCGATATTCCAGGAGAGCATTGATTCCAGGCGCTCCTGTTCCATCTCCGGTTTATAGCCGTAGTGCGCCAGCATAGTCTGATACCCGTGGGCATCGGTGACGCTTTCAATACCGCGTAAAACTTCCGCAAAGACCTGGTTGGTTAAAGACGGCAGCAGAACGCCAATGGCGCGGCTGGTGGCGTTGGAAAGAATGTCTGGCGCGCGATTAGGAATGTACCCGAGCTCATCAAGCGCAGCCGCAATTTTACCCCGCAGCGCGACGGAGACCTGCTCCGGATTACGCAAAAAACGGCTGACCGTCATTTTGGTCACGCCGACACGGTCGGCCACATCCTGAAGTACGGGTCTTTTCTTTTTCATCGTCCTGAAAGGTATAAAAGGGATAGATTCTTCCAGTTTACCACGGACATGCGTGAACCTTCGCAGAGAAAAAAGGAGTTCATTATTGTGAGAAATACACAAAATCATTCGAGTTGCATCAAGGCGGCGACGCAGTGACAAATTCGTCAGGAACGAATTTGAACAACCGAAGGTTGCCTCTGGTGAGGGACAAGGATGTCCCTCATTAATCCCCGGGAGCGTACATAAAGTACGTGACCGGAGGGAGTAAGGAAAGCCAACACAGATGCGGCCTGAAGGATGACGTGTATTTTATACCGGCGGCAGATCAAACAGCAGCACTTCGCTGTCGCTGTCGGCATGAATCGAGATTGCCTGCTCATCCCAAATCGCCAGGCCGTCGCTGGTCGTCGCTTTGGTGCCGTTAATGGTCACGTTACCTTTTACCACCTGTATCCAGACGCGGCGCTCAGCGGCAATCTGATGCACCGACTGCTCCTCTTTCACCATCGCCCAGCGATACAGCGCCATATCCTGGTGGACCTTCAGCGAACCGTCGCGAGCATCTGGTGAAAGCACCAGTTGCTTGCCCTGCGCGGCGTCGAAGCGGCGCTGTTCGTAGCGCGGCGTGATGCCTGTTTCTTGCGGAATAATCCAGATCTGATACAGCCGCAGACGATCCGTTTTGCTTGGGTTGTACTCGGAGTGGCGAACGCCGGTCCCGGCGCTCATAATCTGGAATTCGCCTGCCGGAACCTGTTCTTTATTGCCCATACTGTCCTGGTGTTCTACGGCGCCTTCCAGTACATAGGTCAAAATTTCCATGTCTTTATGCGGGTGAGTGCCGAACCCCTGGCCCGCGTCAATCACATCATCGTTAATCACACGCAGCGCCGAGAACCCCATAAAGTTCGGATCGTAATAATCGGCAAAAGAAAAGGTATGCCAGGAGTCAAGCCAGCCATGATTCGCATGACCGCGGTCGTTTGCTTTGCGTAAGTAGATCATTGTGTTCACCCCAATTCGTGTTGATGGATTGAGTGTGAACCTAATCCTTCAATGATGATAGGGGGTGAAAATTGACTCCTCTGTTCAAAAAATATGAATAAGTTCAAAGGAGCCGATAACACTTATTTTGCAAGGGTTATGGTGGCGGGAGAAGCCTGTTCAAATGCCCGTTCCAGAAGCTCCAGATTGGTGAGAACCTCAGATTCCCTGACGTAATTTGGCGCGCCGGTAGTGAGCGTCTCATACAAGGCATCATAAACGCGACCATAGTCACCTGTTTCCGGTTTCACCTCTTCTTTTACGGTTACGCCTTCGTCGCTGACATACTCCAGCACACCGACAGATTCGTCTACCGCAAAACCCGGTTCGCCTGGCATAATGTTCGTTTTCAGGCTGGTTTCTTGCTGATCGATACCATACTTCACAAACGAGCCTTTGGTCCCGTGTACGATAAATTTCGGGTAGTCAATTTTCACCAAATGGCTGGTTTTAACGATCGCCTTCAGATCGCCGTAAAATAACTGCGCTTCGAAAGTATCATCCGGATTCGCTTTATTACGCAGGCTACGAATGTCATACGCGACATGATCCGGACGGCCAAACAACGAAATAATTTGATCCATCGTGTGCACGCCAAGACCGTAGAAGGCGCCATCCTGCGGCAGTCCCGGCCTGGTTTCCGCTACCGGGCGGTAATAATCGAAATGGCTTTCAATTTCGACAATCTTGCCCAGTTTCCCGCTCTCAATCACTTTTTTAGCTGTCAGGAAGCAAGAGTCAAAGCGACGGTTCTGATAGGGCGTCACAATTAATCCTTTGCTTTGCGCCAGTTCAAACAAGACCTTTGCTTCAACCATCGTCGGCGTAAAGGGTTTTTCCACCAGCACGTTTTTACCGGCTTCCAGCGCCCGTTTTGCATATTCAAAGTGGCTATCGGCGTGGGTGCAAACGATCACCAGTTTCACCTGCGGATCGTTCAGCACATCGTCAAGATCGCTGGTGAAATGGATATGTGACCAGGCAGGCGCCTGCTCTTCCGGTTTCGCATGACGGCGGAAGATGTGCGCCACATGCCAGCTCTCTTTACGGTTGAGAACATAGGGAAGATGGTAGCGGGTGGTGCTTTTACCAAAACCAATGAATGCGCAATGTAAAGTCATAGCCAGATCCTTTTTTAAAGGTGATTACCTACACCATAGCGCAAAGCCGCTTGAGACTGAATGTTGGATTCTTTGCCGGATGGCGGCGGAGTCTTATCAGGCCTGGCGCGTTATACAGCCAAAAGATCGGGCGTCAGTGGCGCAGGCAGATTATTCACGGCCTGCGCGCAGCAACCGGAGCGTACACAGAGTACGTGAGGATTACGAGCACAGCCCGGGATTAAGCTGGCAAGCAAACTAGCCCAAAACCCAGCCAAAAAAAAGCCAGCACCCGGCTGGCTAAAGTAATACTGGAAGCAATGTGAGCAATGTCGTGCTTTCAGGTTTTCCGTCAAGGTCCCCCTGAACGCAAAGCAATAATAATCATTCTCATTCGCACTTGTCTAGCTTTTTTTGCAAAAAAAGGCGTTGACGTCCTTTTGAAAGTCAGTGATGTTGAAAGGGTTATTAACCCGTTGAGGAACCCGTAATGAATGATATCGTGATACGCCACGCTGAACCGAAAGATTACGACGCTATCCGTCATATTCATGCCCAGCCGGAGGTATATCACAACACCCTACAGGTTCCCTACCCTTCCGGCCATATGTGGCAAGAGCGGCTGGCCGAGCGGCCGGGCGTTAAGCAGCTGGTCGCCTGCATTGATAATAGCGTCGTTGGCCACCTTAGCATTGACGTTATTCAGCGACCACGCCGCAGCCACGTTGCCGATTTTGGGATATGCGTTGATGCGCAATGGCAAAATCGTGGCGTCGCCAGCGCGCTGCTCCGCGCCATGATCGATATGTGTGATAACTGGCTGCGCGTCGAACGTATTGAATTAACTGTATTTGTCGATAATGCCCCTGCGGTAGCGCTTTACAAAAAGTTTGGTTTTGAAATTGAAGGCACCGGCAAAAAATACGGTCTGCGCAACGGTGAATACGTTGACGCCTATTTTATGGCGCGGATTAAATAATTAATTTGGCCCCCATTATTGGGGGCCAAATTAATATCCATACTCTTTATCAGATTGTATCCTGAATCTTTATATTTTTTCTGAAGCTTGCTCACACTATTTTTATTGGCATTTTGCCAACAGCTAATTTCACCCTTCCTTTTTGCTTTTTTTTGCTTTTGCCCGTCACTTTATGGTGATTATCACAACAATATACTTCCCCTGATATTAACGTAACTCAGGTGAGGTGAACCATGAAATTTGAACGCCACCATGAAATATTGAAAAAAATTGGCACGTCCGGGATCGTAAAAGTCTCTGTTCTGGCGAAAAGTCTGAACGTCACAAAAGAGACAATTCGTTCAGATCTTAATGAATTGGCCAGACTCGGTTACCTGACCCGCTGTCATGGCGGCGCGTTTATAACTCTCGATTCGCTGGATAACGTAGCGAAAAACGAAATTGCTTACGCACTTGAACATTACGAAAAAACACAGGGCATAAAAAAGGGTCGCTCCGATATGAAAAGTCATGTATGTGTAATTGGATCATTTAATGTCGACATAATCAGCTATTTGCCCAGGCTTCCCGCGGTCGGCGAGTCGCTGCTTGCCAATAAATTTATTTTTTCTCCCGGCGGAAAAGGCTGCAACCAGGCGTTGGCGGCAAGCTACGCAGACTCAGACGTACATTTTATTACTAAAGTCGGTGCGGATCATTTTAGCGAATATGCTATCAATTTTATGAACGCCTCAAAAATACATAAAAGCATTATTTACCAGACTCAGGGAACGCAAACCGGTACTGCAACGATCCTGGTTAATGAGGACACCGGAGATAA
The DNA here is from genome assembly GCF_008692785.1 of Salmonella enterica subsp. diarizonae. Taxonomy (GTDB): domain Bacteria; phylum Pseudomonadota; class Gammaproteobacteria; order Enterobacterales; family Enterobacteriaceae; genus Salmonella; species Salmonella diarizonae. Next base: position 306,215 of record NZ_VXJV01000003.1, on the reverse strand, counting down.
CGTTATCGCTATCTATCCTGGCGCCAATATGACTATTACACCAGATGAGGTCGTGATCCAACAAGAAGCGATTATTAACGCTAATATTGTTCTTCTGCAGCTTGAAACTAATTATAGCGCATTGCGCCAGGCCATCGCTCTGGCGCAAAAAAACAGTATCCCGGTAATTATTAATCCAGCGCCGTATAACGACGGGGTTAATTCTATTATTGAAAATATTGATTACATTACGCCCAACGAAACAGAGGCCGGACTCCTGGCAGGGATTGAGGTTACAGATATTGCCTCCGCCAGAGAGGCGGCAAAAATTATCCACCAGAAAGGTGTAAAAACCACCATTATCACTTTAGGCAGCAAAGGTTCGTTGGCCTATGACGGGAGAAAATTTATCTATTCCCCAGCGTTCCCGGCGGTAGTCAAAAATACCGCGGGCGCAGGCGATGCGTTTAACGGCGCGCTCGCTTCAGTCCTCGCCAAAGGCAAACCGCTGGAGTCTGCGCTGTGCTACGCCAGCGCCTTTGCCTCCCTGGCAGTAGAGACCGCTAACGCCTCTGATATGCCGGAACATGAATCCGTCATTCACCGTATTCAGAGCACATCATATCAGCAATCTATCTCTAGCCATTAAAAGGAGTAAATAATGAATAATGCCAACACAACGTTAAAGGTGCTCTTTATTGGAGAATCCTGGCATATCCATATGATCCATTCAAAAGGATATGACAGCTTTACCTCAAGTAAATATGAAGAAGGTGCCACCTGGCTACTGGCGTGTTTAAAAAAAGGAGGTGTTTCTGTCGACTATATGCCCGCACATACGGTACAAATCGCTTTTCCAGAAAGCGTGGACGATTTAAATCGTTATGACGTTATCGTGATCAGCGACATCGGCAGTAACACTTTTTTATTACAAAACGACACTTTCTATCAGCTAAGAATAAAACCAAATGCCCTTGAGTTAATCAAAGAGTATGTTCGTAACGGCGGCGGATTATTGATGATTGGCGGCTACCTTTCCTTTATGGGAATTGAAGCAAAAGCAAATTATAAAAATACGACGCTGGCCGAGGTACTACCGGTAGTGATGCCTGATGGCGACGATCGCGTTGAAAAACCGGAGGGCGTCTATGCTCAGGTTGAAAACCCTGAACACCCGGTTATTAAAGGCTTTTCTGATTATCCTCCTTTTCTGGGATATAACCAGGCTGTCGCGAAAGAAAATACCGCCGTGGTGTTAACCATCAATAACGACCCCTTACTGGTCTTCGGCGAATATCACCACGGGAAAACCGCTTGCTTTATGAGCGACTGCGCGCCGCACTGGGGAACACAGCAATTTATGGCATGGCCGTTTTACACCGACCTGTGGGTCAACACGCTTAAATTTATCGCCAAACGATAACAATACGGGAGTAACGCGGGTTACTCCTTTGCTAAATAAAAGGATTGATGTATGAAAAAAAATAAGTACTCAACTCCCTTGCTGATGATTGCCACTATTCTCGCGGGTATGCTTTCGCCTATGCAATCAGCGGTTAACGGTCAGCTTGGACACTGGTTACAGGATGGCAATGCGTGTGCGGTCATCTCTTTTGCCAGCGGTCTGGTGGTGATGTTTTTTATTATTATGGCCCGCAAGGAGACGCGCCAGCAATTTGCCGCGATCCCTTCGCTGATTAAAAATAAAAAAGTACCTCTGTGGAACTGGTTTGCTGGTCTGTGCGGCGCAATGGTGGTATTTTCCGAAGGCGCTTCCGCCAGCGCGCTTGGCGTAGCCACCTTTCAGACCGCATTAATTTCGGCCTTGTTGCTCTCCGGTCTGCTTTGCGATCGCTTTGGTATCGGCGTGGATGAGAAAAAGCTTTTTACGCCCTGGCGTATCACCGGCGCGCTTTTTGCCGTTATCGCCACGATATTTGTCGTCTCTCCGCAGTGGCACTCAACCTCTTTTATTTTGCTGGCCATCCTGCCATTTCTGGCGGGGCTGCTGGCAGGCTGGCAGCCCGCTGGTAACGCCAAAGTGGCGGAAGCCACCGGCTCAATGCTTGTCTCCATTACCTGGAATTTTATTGTCGGCTTTTGCGTGCTTGGCGCAGCGCTGGCGATTCGCGTCGCGTCAGGGCATGTCAGCGTCCAGTTGCCGGACGTCTGGTGGATGTATCTCGGCGGCCCGCTGGGGCTGATGTCCATCGGCCTGATGGCGATCCTGGTCCGGGGTCTGGGGCTGTTAATGTTAGGCGTCGCGTCCACGGCGGGTCAGTTACTGGGGTCTGTATTGATTGATAAATTAATTCCTTCATTAGGTAATACCGTTTATTTAGTCACCATTATCGGCACTCTGTTTGCTTTGGTCGGTGCGATTGTCACCACCATTCCGGAATACAGAGCATCGAAAGCCGTCAATAAGATGGAGGTCTCAGGATGAAAGGTTATCTGCAAACCGTAACAGGCCCGATTGCGCAGGCCGACATGGGACTTACGCTCCCGCATGAGCATCTGTTTAACGATCTCTCTTCCGTCGTGGATAAACCCTGTTATGCCTTCTCAGAACAATTAGTCGGCAAAAAAGTGAGCGCGGAATTACAGTGGGGACTTAAACATGACCCCTACTGTTGCGCCGATAATATGGATAAAAAGCCTATTCAAGATGTGATTTTTGAAGTGAACAATTTTATGGCGCTGGGCGGCAGGACGATTGTTGACGCCACGGGTTCCGAATCTATCGGACGCGATGCGCAAGCGCTGCGGGACGTGGCGCTGCAAACTGGCCTTAACATTGTGGCCTCATCCGGGCCTTATCTGGAAAAATTCGAAAGTAGCCGCATTCACCAACCGATTGATAAACTGGCGGCGCGCATCGACAAAGAACTGAATCAGGGAATTGGCGATACCGATATCCGTGCCGGAATGATTGGCGAAATCGGCGTCTCGCCAGCCTTTACCGACGCAGAGCGTAATAGCCTGCGCGCGGCGTCGCTGGCGCAAAACAATAACCCGCAGGTGGCGATGAATATTCATATGCCGGGTTGGCTCAGACGAGGCGAGGAGGTGCTGGCGATTGTCCTTGATGAGATGAAAGTCGCCCCTGGCAAAGTGTCGCTTGCCCATTCCGATCCTTCCGGTAAGGACGTGTCCTATCAGCGGAGCCTGTTGGATCGGGGCGTGTGGCTGGAGTTCGATATGATTGGGCTCGATATCACCTTCCCCAACGAGGGCGTTGCGCCTGGCGTACAGGAGACCGCGGATGCCGTCGCCCATCTTATTGAGCTTGGTTACGCCGACCAGCTCGTGCTCAGTCACGATGTGTTCCTGAAACAGATGTGGGCAAAAAATGGCGGTAACGGCTGGGGCTTTGTGCCCAATGTTTTCCTGGCCTATCTGGCCGAGCGGGGCATTGACGGCGCCACATTACGTAAACTGTGTATCGATAATCCGGCGCGCCTGCTTACCGCCTGAATTGTTTCAGACCCGGCGGCATACGCCGGGTCATTCCCTTAATATCCCGCCGTTAAATCATCCACCGAACGCGGGTCGGACGCACCGTACAGTTCGCCATCCGGTCCAACCATTATACTTTGGGTGCTTCCCATCGCTTCTTTCAGCGCGACTTTCTGCCCTTTCTGTTCCAGCAACTTCAGCGTATCGGGGCTGAAGCCTTTTTCTACCCGCAGTTCATCCGGCAACCATTGATGATGGAAACGCGGCGCGTTGGTCGCTTCCGCGACATTCATGCCAAAATCAATAGTATTGACCACCATTTGCAGTACGGTAGTAATAATACGGCTACCGCCAGGACTGCCGGTCACCAGCCAGGTTTTGCCATCTTTAACGACGATAGTGGGCGACATCGACGACAGCGGACGTTTTTTCGGTCCGACCGCATTCGCCTCACCGCCCACCAGGCCATAAACATTGGGTACACCAGGTTTAGCGGAAAAATCATCCATTTGATTATTTAGCAAAATACCGGTATTTCCCGCCACAATTCCTGTACCGAAGGTGGTATTCAGGGTATAGGTCACCGCCACAGCATTGCCGTCTTTATCCACCACTGAGAAATGCGTCGTCTGATCGCTTTCATACGGGGCCAGTTTGCCAGGGCGAATTTCACTCGACGGTTTTGCTTTATTAATATCTATCTGTCCAGCAATAGATTTTGCATACGTTTTGCTGGTTAACGCCTGCCACGGTACGTTAACAAAATCCGGATCGCCTAAATATTCCGAACGGTCGGCATAGGCATATTTCTCTGCCTCCGCCATTATTTGTATAGCGTCCGCGCTGCCGAATCCATATTTATTCATATCGAAATTTTCGAGGATATTCAGGATCTGGACGATATGAATTCCACCGGAAGACGGCGGCGGCATAGAGAAAATCTGATACCCACGATACTCGCCGCTAACAGGCGTTCGTTCTACCGCCTGATAGGCCGCCAGATCGTCTGTGGTAATCAGTCCGCCGTTTTGCTGCATCTGCTGGGCTATCTGGCGGGCAATCTCGCCTTTATAGAAGGCATCCGGACCATTTTCCGCAATCATTGTCAGACTGTTCGCCAGGTCCTGTTGTACCAGTTTGTCTCCCTTCTTTAGCGGCTCGCCGTCTTTCCAGAAAATTGCTTTACTGTTCTCATGATGAGGGAGCACTTCACTGCCGTAGGTTTTGAGATCGTCAGCCAGCGCATCGTTAACAATAAATCCCTCTTGCGCCAGTTTAATGGCCGGACGCACCACGCTGTTGAGCGGCAGGGAGCCGTACTTTTCCAGCGCCAACGAGAGTCCCGCGACGGTGCCAGGCGTACCGGATGCGAGAGGCGACGTCAGCGATTTTTTACTGTCCGGGTTGCCCTGTTCATCAAGGAACATATCGCGCGTGGCGCCAGCAGGTGCCATTTCACGAAAATCGATCGCCGTAGTAGCGCCATCTTTAGTGCGCAACAGCATAAATCCCCCGCCGCCCAAATTCCCGGCTTGCGGATGCGTGACCGCCAGCGCATAGCCCACGGCGACAGCGGCATCTACGGCATTACCGCCCTGCTTTAAGATATCCATGCCAACCTGTGTCGCCATTGCATCCACGGACGCCACCATCCCCTGCGTAGCCCGCACAGGATGAAAGACATCTTCTTCAACACCATAGGAGACTGGCGGCGCGACGGGAGGATTGGCCACCGCGCTAAACGTCCCCCCGGTCAGCAGAGCGGCGATCGCCACCCAGCGCATAAACGTTGGTTTCATCGTTGTTTTTCTCCAGATAAAGGGGTGTATGTCCCGTTTAATCCTGGTCCACAACGCTTAAAAAATCATCATCATGGCGAAATAGAGGTACACTTAAAAAGAGGCCTCATCGGGAGGAGACGACAATGAAACGCTTACTACTTATTACGGCTTTGTTACCATTTGCGGTATTGGCCCAGCCAATTAATACACTGAATAATCCTCATCAGCCAGGTTATCAGATCCCAAGCCAGCAGCGTATGCAGACGCAGATGCAAACGCAGCAGATTCAGCAGCAGGGTATGTTGAAACAACAGCTGCAAACGCAGGCGCGCAGCCAGCAGCAAAATCTACAGTCGCAGTTGAATGCTAATACGCAGCGGGTTCAGCAGGGACAGCCGGGCAACGGTATGCTCGGTCAGCAAACGCTGCCCAATACGGAGGGCGGAATGCTCAGCGGCAGCGGAAATCCGGACCGGATGCTAAACCATTCCCAGCCAATGTTGCAGCAGGACAGCGGGACGCCGCAGCCTGACATCCCGCTGAAAACCATCAGCCCTTAAAACTGAAAGTGAGGGCCGATGTCATCAATACGATCGGTGCAGATACAATCCACGCCCCAGCGCAGTAGCTCTGCCGCCCGCTGGGGCTGATTGACGGTATACACCAGAATCCGCAGACCCGCGGCCTTAATTTCTTGCACTCGCGTCTCATCGAGTAATTTATGGTTGAGATGGAGGGAAACACAGCCCAGACGGGTCGTCAGTTCACGCCAGTCTGCACGCCATTTATCCAGCAGTAACCCGCGCGGCAGCTCGGGCGCCGCTGCCTGCGCCGCTTCCAGCGCCTCTATCTCAAAGGAAGAAAGCAGCGGCGGCGTCATCCCGGCCCACAGTTCGCGGGCGGCCAACGCCACGACGCGTCCTGTTAGCCTTCCGCTCCCCGTTGTCGGTTTGATCTCAATATTCGCCATCATGCCGTGTTTACGGCAGCGCTCCGCCACCTGCGAGAGCAACGGTAGCGGCTCGCCTTTAAATTCGCCGCTAAACCAACCGCCAGCGTCCACACGCAATAAATCCTGCCAGTTCAACTCGCCCGCCACACCCCAACCGTTGCTGGTGCGCTCCAGGTTATCGTCGTGCAGCAGGAAAATTTCGCCGTCTTTCGACAGCCTGGCATCAAACTCAATCATGGTGTGCCCGTATCGCGCGCCCACGTCAATCGCCGCCAGAGTGTTTTCCGGCGCCAGTTTACCGCCGCCGCGATGGGCGACAATGTGGGGATAAGGCCAGTTACTCATACACGTTGTCCTGTTTCGCCATCAAAAAGATGCCGCTGATGTTCCGGCAGATGCAGCCATAGCGTACTGCCCGCCGCCGGGCGCTGCTGATGCGCCAACCGCACCACCAGTTTCTGATCGCCCCAGCGCCCATGCGCCAGATTATCCGCGCCCAGAATCTCCAGCGTGTCTACCGTTAGCGGCACGCCGCCTTCCGCCTGCGAGCTTAACGCAATATGCTCCGGGCGGATACCCAGCGTCATGTTACGTCCGGCATGACCCCGATAGTCCGCACCTATCGGCAACGCCAGACCGCCAGGCAATTCGAAACGGTCGCCGGAAGCGCTGATAACGCCGTCCAACAGATTCATCGCCGGGCTGCCGATAAAGCTCGCCACGAAGCGACTGGCTGGTTTTTCATACACCTCTACCGGCGTGCCAATCTGTTCTGCGACGCCTTTATTCATCACCATCACCCGCTGGGCCAGCGTCATCGCCTCTACCTGATCGTGAGTAACATAGAGCGAGGTGGTACGAAGGCGACGATGCAGATGTTGTAACTCCAGACGCATCTGCACGCGCAGCTTGGCGTCGAGGTTAGAGAGCGGTTCGTCGAATAAGAAGACTGCCGGCTCGCGGACGATCGCGCGCCCCATTGCCACGCGCTGCCGTTGACCGCCGGAAAGCTCGCGTGGACGGCGTTTAAGCAGGCCGTCCAGCTCCAGAATGCGCGCAGCCTCCCGCACACGTTCTTCAATATGCGCTTTGCTCATACCGCGAATTTTCAGCCCCCACGCCATGTTCTCCTCTACGCTCATATGGGGATAGAGAGCATAGTTCTGAAATACCATCGCGATGCCGCGATCTTTGGGCTCCATCTCGGTGACCCGTTTGCGATCAATCCAGATATCGCCGCTGGTCACGCGTTCCAGACCGGCCACCATCCGCAACAACGTTGATTTGCCGCAGCCGGACGGCCCGACCATCACGATAAATTCGCCATCCGCCACGTCCAGCGTTAACGGTTGAATGACCTGGGTTTTGCCGTCCCAGCTTTTGGTTACTGCCTGTAGTTTTAAACCAGCCATAGAGGTTGCATCCCCTGATTATTCATGAACGTCGCTGGCGGCTATTTTTGCCCAGGGCAAGGCACGAGCGACGAAGTTTGGTGGGCCCAAATTAGACGCGAGTAACACGGCACTGGGCAAAAATAGCCCCAACCCTGTGGGACGCGTGCCGAAATCGCGTACTCTGCGTTGTCGGATTTGGACATAGGCCCACTATGTCCATCATCCTCCGCCTTGATTACGCGATTTCGGCTCAGCGTCGACGTCACGAATAATCAAGGGATACAACCTACTTCTCACTGTCCACTAAACCACGCACAAACGCCCGTTGCATGGCTAACACAATTACGACCGGGGGAATCAGAGTCAGCAGCATCGCGGCCATCACCTGGTTCCATTGCGTGGTGCCTTCGCCGGTGGCGATCATCCCTTTGATACCCGCTACGGCAGTGCCAAGATTCACGTCGGTGATAATCAACAGCGGCCACAGATACTGGTTCCAGCCGTAGATAAAGGTGATGACGAATAACGCCGCCAGGTTGGTTTTCGACAGCGGCAACACGATGTCGCGGAAAAAGCGCATCGGCGACGCGCCGTCAATACGGGCCGCCTCCACCAGTTCATCCGGAAGCGTCATGAAGAACTGACGAAACAGAAAGGTGGCGGTGGCGGACGCCATCAGCGGTAGCGTCAGACCGGCATAGCTGTCGAGCATTTTCAGGTTGGCGATAACTTCCACCGTCGGAAAGATACGCACTTCAACCGGCAGCATCAGGGTGATAAAAATCATCCAGAAGAACAGGTTACGCAGGGGAAAACGAAACCAGACGATGGCGAATGCGGAAAGCATAGACACCGTGATTTTGCCTACCGTAATGCTGAACGCCATAATGAAACTGTTAAGCATCATCAGCCAGAACGGCGCGCTATTAACACCGACGCCGTTGACCCAAATAGTTTTGATATTCTCCAGTAACTGCGTACCGGGAAGCAGCGTCATCGGCGTCTCAAACACCGCGCGGTCGTCCAGCGTCGCCGCGACAAACGCGACATACAGCGGAAACAAAATGACCGCGATCCCCAGAATCAGCATGGTATGGCTGAATATTGTCAGCCCGCGACGATTCTCTATCATTGGTAACGCACCTTACTTTCCACATAGCGGAACTGCACCACCGTCAGAATGATGACGAGGAACATCAACACCACCGACTGCGCGGCGGACGCCGAGAGATCCAGGCCGGTAAACCCTTCGCGATAGATCTTATAAATCAGCGTCGTGGTGGCCTGTACCGGCCCGCCGGCGGTCGCGGCGTCGATCACCGGGAAGGTGTCGAAAAAGGCATACACCAGGTTGACCACCAACAGGAAGAAACTGACCGGCGCGATAAGCGGCAAAGAAAGCCGGAAGAAACGACGAATCGGCCCGGCGCCGTCAATGGCCGCCGCTTCCACCAGCGAGCGGGGAATGGATTGCAGCGCGGCAAAGAAGAATAAAAAGTTGTAACTAATCTGCTTCCAGACTGATGCAAATACCACCAGGAACATCGCCTGACCGCTGTTTTGCGCGTGGTTCCAGTCATAGCCGAATTCGCCGAGGAAATGGGTGATTAATCCCCGCCCCGGGTTAAACAGGAAAATCCACAATACGGCGGCGACGGCGGGCGCGACAGCATAAGGCAGCAACATCAGCGTCTGATAAAAACGGCTGCCGCGGACCACGTAATCCACCAGGGCAGCGAAAAACAGCGAGACCAGCAGGCCGCTAAACGTGACCAGCGCGCTGAATTTAATCGTCGTCCAGAAGGCGTCGAGATAATAACTGTCGTGAAAAAGCGCGACGAAATTCTCCAGCCCGACAAATTGGCTGGAAAAACCAAACGGATCGACGCTTTGCAGCGAATACCACAGCGCTTCGCCCGCAGGCCAGATAAAGAAAATAACGGTGATAACCAACTGCGGGGCAACCAGTAAATACGGCAGCCAGTGCGAGCGGAACACCGGACGGGATGATGACATGAAGGTGTTTTTCCTGAACAGCGCCGGGTGGCGGCTTCGCCTGACCCGGCCTATGGTCTTGTCGGCCCGGTAAGCGCAGCGCCACCGGGCATGCCACACATTACGATTTACTCGCTTTCTCAAAACGACGCAGCAACTGATTCCCGCGATCCACCGCGGTATCCAACGCCTGTTGTGGGGTTTTCTTCCCGGTCCAGACACTTTCCAGCTCTTCGTCCACGATGGTACGAATCTGCGGCATATTGCCCAGACGCAGCCCTTTGGTGAAGGGTAACGGCGGCTTATTCAACATCTGCCGAGTGGCGATATCCGCACCGGGATTTTTATCGTAATAACCCTGCTCGCGGGTCAGTTCGTAGGCAGCGGTGGTAATCGGCAGGTAGCCAGTTTTTTGATGCCATTCAGCGGCGTTTTCCGGTTTTGCCAGGAAATCGAGGAATTTGGCGACGCCGGTATAGGTTTCTTTATCTTTACCCTGCATGACCCACAGGCTGGCTCCGCCGATAATGGCGTTTTGCGGCGCGCCCTTGATATCGGCGTCGTACGGCATCATACCCACGCCATAGTTGAATTTGGCATACTGGCGGATATTGGCGAGCGAACCGGAGGACGCGGTTGTCATCGCGCAGTCACCGTTATAAAACTTCTCAGTAGACTCGTCCTTACGCCCAACGTAGCTAAAGTCGCCTTTCTTATTCATCTCTTCCAGCAGCGCGATATGTTTCACCTGCTCTGGCTGATTAAACTCCAGCACCGCATCTGTACCGTCAAACCCATTGTTTTTACTGGCGAAGGGGAGACCATTCCAGGCGCTGAAGTTTTCCAGTTGGATCCAGCCTTGCCAGCCGCTGGCGTAACCGCATTTCATGCCTGCCGCTCTCAGTTTCGCGGTATAGTCAGCCAGCTCCTGCCAGGTTTTCGGCGGCTGCTCCGGATCTAAACCGGCTTTCTTAAAGGCGTCTTTGTTGTAGTACAGCACCGGGGTAGAGCTGTTAAAAGGCTGGGAGAGCAGATGCCCGCTTTTGGCATCGGTGTAGTAGCCTGCAACGGTCGGTACAAACTGGGACTCGTCAAAGTTAATACCGGCGTCTTTAAACACTTCATAAACCGGCTTAATGGCTTTCGAGGCCATCATGGTCGCCGTCCCAACCTCATAAACCTGCAATATTGCCGGCGCGTTGCCAGTACGGAATGCCGCGATCCCGGCGCTCAGGTTCTGTTCATAGTTCCCCTTATAGACCGGAACGATTTTGTAATCCGGATTGGCCTGGTTGAAACGTTGCGCCAGTGAATCAACTTCTTTGCCTAACTCCCCTTCCATTGAATGCCAGAATGGAATAGTGGTGACGGCCAACGCCTGACCCGTAAATGCCAGACTCAGCGCCAGTCCTAAAGCTGTATGTCGTAACGATATCATCGGTTATCTCTCTTTTTGTGCCGGGATGCGCGATATCACGCGTTTTATGTTCGCGGGGGTAACATGACATGCTCGAATGACAGAAAAATAACTTTTTTATTACAAAAAAAAGATAGTAAGGCGACAGAGAGATGGCAAGGCAGTGAAAGCGCCGGAAAAGAAAAGTGGGAGCTACGGCACGGATAGGTACGACATTATTCCCGGGGACGGCGCACATGCCGTAACTCAACCAGGCGGAGCGTCGCCGGGATTAACGTCTCAGGCGCGTAAGCGAACGGCAATTTGCTCCAGCGTAAGCCGCCCTGCCGCCGCATCGACTGTCATATCGACAAAATCCGGATTCGCAGCGAGTGAGATCCCATTGCGCTTTAAAAACAGCAACGTAATAAATAAGGCGGTGCGTTTGTTACCATCATTGAAGATATGCCCACGGGATATAGCGAGCAAATGCATTGCCGCCAGCAGCCACACGTCGGTCACCCCTTCATATTCGATTTGATTGAGTACCCGGTACATTAGCGCTTCCGCGCGGCCAGGATCAGGCATACCTGTTACACCAGGCGTAACGCGGAGAAGCCTGTCGTGAAACTGAATTATCTCTTCCGCTGAGATAAGTTGCAGGGTCATTTATCCGCCAGCTCCCTGAGCTCATTGCCATGAACCGCCATAATGGCAGCAAACTCATCATCCATTCGCGCCGTCTGATAACGCTCAAACTCCTCGGCGCTGATGATCACTGCGGACTTATGCCCACGACGCGTGATGGTGACAGGGCCCCCCGTCACCGCACTTTCCAGGACTTCGGCCAGATTTTGCCGCGCTTCGCTATAGTTAACCGTACGCATGAACACCTCCCCAGTTGTACATGTTTATTGTACAACAAACACGTACAAAAAAAGAGCCATCAGGCTCTTTTGAAAAATTTTACCGCTTGCCGTTACCGGGGACGGCGCACGCGCTTCCCCCTGGCACAGTCTAACCGCCCAGATAGGCGCTGCGCACCGCTTCGTTCGCCAGCAGCGCATCACCGGTATCGGATAGCACCACGTGGCCGTTTTCCAGCACATAACCGCGGTCAGCGAGCTTCAGCGCCTGGTTGGCGTTCTGCTCGACAAGGAAGATGGTCATACCCTGCTCGCGCAACTGCTCAATGGTGTCGAAGATCTGCTGGATGATAATCGGCGCCAGCCCCAGCGACGGTTCATCCAGCAGCAATAGCCTCGGCTGGCTCATCAACGCGCGGCCAATCGCCAGCATCTGCTGTTCGCCGCCAGACATGGTGCCCGCTCGCTGGATACGGCGTTCATGCAGACGCGGAAACAGCTCGTACACCCATTTGATACGCTCCTGAAACCGATCGCGCTCGACAAAAAAACCGCCCATCGCCAGATTCTCTTCCACCGTCATCCGCGAGAAGACGCGCCGCCCTTCCGGCACTATCGCCACCGCTTCACGCATGATTTTCGCCGTCTGCCAGTCGGTGATGTCTTTACCGTCAAACACCACCCGTCCGCTGGAGGCACGCGGATCGCCGCACAAGGTACCAAGCAGCGTCGTTTTCCCCGCGCCGTTAGCGCCAATCAGGGTAACGATTTCCCCCTGGTTAATGTGCAGACTGACGTCGTGCAGCGCCTGAATCTTGCCGTAGTGAGCGCTGACCTTTTCAAACGTTAACATCGTTTTTTCCATCTTATGCCTCACCCAGATAAGCGCGAATGACGTCCGGGTTGTTGCGGATCTCTTCCGGCGTGCCGTTCGCCAGCGGCGTGCCCTGGTTCACCACGTAAATGCGATCGGAAATGCCCATCACCAGCTTCATATCGTGTTCAATCAGCAAGATAGTGGTGTTGTGATGATTACGTAGTTCGGCAATCAGCTCATCCAGCTCTTTGGTCTCTTTAGGGTTAAGACCGGCCGCCGGTTCGTCGAGCATCAGAATTTCTGGCTGTGTCACCATGCAGCGGGCAATCTCCAGCCGACGCTGGTCGCCGTAGGCCAGATTACTGGCCTGGCGGTTGGCATGTTCAAGCAGGCCAATACGCTCAAGCCAGGTCGCCGCGCGGTCCAGCGCTTCGCTTTGCGCGCGGCGGAAAGCGGGCGTTTTCAACAGGCCGGAAAAGAGGCCCGTTTTCAGTTGCTGGTGCTGAGCTACCAGCAGGTTTTCAATCACCGTCATTTCGCGAAACAGACGCACATGCTGGAAAGTGCGCACCACGCCCATGCGGGCGATCTGCTGGCCCGGCAGTCCTTCCAGGTGCCGCTCGCGCAGTGTGATCGTACCGCCTGTCGGCTTATAAAAACCGGTCAGACAGTTAAACACCGTGGTTTTACCCGCGCCGTTAGGGCCAATCAGCGACACAATTTCCCGCTCACGCAATTCCAGCGATACATTGTTGACCGCCAGCAAACCGCCAAAGCGCATCATCAGGCCGTTAACCGCTAATAATGGCTGACTCATGCCCGCTCTCCTTTCGCCTGACCATTTTTCAGCTTCAACTGCGGACGCGTCATCGGCAGCAATCCCTGCGGGCGCCAGATCATCATCAACACCATCAAACCGCCGAGCATCAACATGCTGTATTCGTTGAAGTCGCGCATCAATTCGCGCGACACCACCAGCAGAACCGCCGCCAGGATCACCGCAAACTGCGAGCCCATTCCGCCCAGCACCACAATCGCCAGCACGAAGGCGGACTCAGCGAAGGTGAAGGATTCCGGGCTGACAAAGCCCTGGCGGGCGGCAAACAACGTACCGGCGAAACCGGCAAACGCGGCGCTGATAGTAAAAGCGGTCAGCTTGATGCGCGTCGGGCTTAAGCCTAATGAACGACAAGCGATCTCATCTTCACGCAACGCTTCCCACGCCCGGCCCAACGGCATCCGCAGCAGGCGGTTAATGACAAACAGCGACAAGACCACCAGCAGCAAGGCTACCAGATAGAGGAAGATGACCCGGTCGGACGGGTCGTACTTCACGCCAAAGAAATTGCTGAAGGTATCCCAGCCGCCTTCGCGGGTACTGCGGCTAAACTCCAGACCAAACAGCGTCGGTTTGGGGATCTGGCTAATGCCGTTCGGACCGCCGGTTACTTCGGTGTTGTTGAGCAGCAGAATACGGACGATTTCGCCGAAGCCGAGCGTCACAATCGCCAGATAGTCGCCGCGCAGGCGCAGTACCGGGAAGCCAAGCAGGAAACCGGCGGCAGCAGAGACCAATCCCGCCAGCGGCAGGCAAGTCCAGAAGCCCAAACCGTAATAGTGGTTGAGCAGCGCAAAGGTGTAGGCGCCGATGGCGTAAAAGCCGCCATAGCCCAATACCAGCAGACCGGACAGCCCCACCACCACGTTCAGCCCCAGACCGAGGATGATATAAATCATGGTCAGGGTGGCGATATCCACGCTACCGCGCGACACCATAAACGGCCACGCCACGGCGATAACCAGCAGCGCTATCAAAAACAGCTTTTGCTTAACGGTAGAGCCATCGATCGCCGGCAGAATAAACTTCGGTCCGGAGACGTTCTTCACCGCTTTCTGGCACATCGGACGCAGCAACTGAAAGAAAAAGACCACTGCCGTACCGATAAAGATCCACTGCCAGCGGATGTCGGCGGCGGTATCCACCACCAGCCTGGTGCCGTCCAGCTCCAGTTGTACGCCCATGAAGACGCCAGCCAGAACGAAAAACATCGCCGCAGAGAACAGAGCCATCGCAATATGCATCGGTTTCATACTTTCTCTACCTCCGGACGACCCAGGATACCGGTCGGCATCACCAGCAGTACCAGAATCAGCAGAGCGAACGACACGACATCTTTATATTCGGTACTTAAATATGCAGACGAGAGCGCTTCGGCGACGCCCAAAATCAGACCGCCAATCATCGCGCCCGGAATGCTGCCAATACCGCCCAGCACCGCCGCGGTGAACGCTTTCATCCCGGCCATAAAACCGATGTAGGGGTTAATCACGCCGTAAAATTGTCCGAGCAGAACGCCCGCCACCGCCGCCATTGCCGCACCGATAACAAACGTTAGCGCAATGACGCGGTCGGTATTAATGCCGAGCAGGCTGGCCATTTTCAGATCCTCCGCACAGGCGCGGCAGGCGCGGCCCATCCGGGAGTAGCGAATGAAAATGGTTAGCGCCAGCATAGCCAGAAAGGTGACTATCCAGATAACTGCCTGCATGGTGGTGATGGACGCGGAAAAGTTTTCGCTACTGCCCACAATCCACTGGCCGTTGAACAGGCTGGGCAACGCCACGTCGCGCGAACCTTCCGTTAGGCTGACGTAGTTTTGCAGGAAGATAGACATCCCGATGGCGGAAATCAGGGCTATCAGGCGTTTGGAGTTGCGCACGGGCCGGTAAGCGACTCGCTCAATACTCCAGCCGTAGGCGCTGGCAATAATAATCGCGCCGATAAATCCGGCGGCCACCAGTAGCCAACTGGTGTCGATCCCCATCATCATTAGCGCGGCGATAATCATAAAAGAGACGTAGCTGCCGATCATGTACACCTCGCCATGAGCGAAGTTGATCATGCCGATAATGCCGTACACCATCGTATAACCGATAGCAATCAGCGCGTAGGTGCTTCCCAGCGTGACGCCGTTAAACATCTGCTGCAAGAAATAGAGAAACTGCTCGGACATAAGGTAACCTTTTTAAACCCGCCCGGCGTGCGGGCGGTGGGATAACTTATCTTCTGGCATTACTTCGCGACGGTTGACGAGCCGTCGGCGTGCCACTGGAAGACGCCAAATTCAAATCCCTTAAGATCGCCTTTTTCATCCCATTTCAGCGGCCCAATGACGGTATCAGCCCCGTTCGCTTTAAGATCTTTCACCAGATCCAGCGGAGCATGGCTGGCGCTACGCGCCATTGCGGTCGCCAGTGACTGGACGGCGGCGTAGGTGATCCAGACGTACGGGCCGCTGGGATCTTTCTTGTCGGCTTTCAGCGCCTCGACAATCGCCTTATTCGCCGGGTCCTGGTCATAACGTTTTGGCATCGTCACCAACATGCCTTCCGCCGCACCGCCCGCAATATTGGACAGCGACGCGTTACCCACGCCTTCCGGCCCCATAAATTGCGTTTTCAGGCCATTAGCCCGCGCCTGGCGCAGCATCTGCCCCATTTCCGGGTAGTAGCCGCCGTAATACACAAAGTCGATATTCTCTTTTTGTAAGCGGGCAATCAGGGCGGAGAAATCTTTTTCGCCGGCGGTAATACCATCAAAAAAGACAATATTGGCACTGCCCTGCTTCAGGCCATCCTGCACGGAGCGTGCCAGTCCTTCGCCGTATTGCTGTTTATCGTGAATGATAGCGATACGTTGCGGTTTCACCGTTTCCAGGATGTATTTCGCGGCCGTTGGCCCCTGGGAGGAGTCCAGGCCGGCGGTACGCATAATGTACTGATAGCCGCGCGCCGTCAGCTCCGGGTTAGTCGCCCCCGGGGAGATCATCAGAATACCTTCATCTTCATAGATATCGGAAGCCGGCTGGGTAGAAGAAGAACATAAGTGACCAATAACGTACTGAATGCCGTCGTTAACGATTTTGTTGGCCACCGCCACCGCCTGTTTTGGATCGCAGGCATCATCGTATTCCACGCCGACCAGCTTATCGCCTTTAATACCGCCTTTAGCGTTGATGTCTTTAATGGCCTGGCGCGCGCCGTTAAATTCCATATCGCCCCATTGCGCTACCGGGCCGGACATCGCCCCGACTACGGCGACTTTAATATCGTCTGCCATTGCCCCCTGCGAGGCTGCTAATGCAACGATCCCTGCGATTATCGTTTTCGCTTTCCGTTTCATGTGCCTGTATCCCCATTCGTGATGTTATATATTTTGTGTTTTGCTGGTTAAAAAGCAGACTGTGCTTTTTATAAACGGTGCGCTTTTTGCCTGTCTCATTAATGGGTTAGCGCAGCATTTAAAGCATAATGAGATTAAAATCTCTATTTTTCAGTCTATTAAGGAAAGATAATATTCTGCTTTTAGCTATAGATAAACAAAAAAAATTGCACTTGTCAGCATAAAATAACGGTATATTAAGCGGAATAATTCACTAGCACTCAGGGGATTATGCTGCCTGTTTTTCATTCTCTAATGTTTCAAACTGTAGTTATCGTTGTTAAAAAATTAATAACCTGGTAAATGACACAAAAAAGAGAAAGCATCTGGCCTGACTATTTCGGTACACTGATCGCATCTTTTGAAATCGGGACAAGCCGTCGATGAAGCTGACCATTCTTCGTTTAGAACACTTTAGCGCTCAGGATCAGATCGATCTGGGCAAAATCTGGCCGGAATATTCCGCCTCCTCATTAAGCGTAGATGAAACGCACCGGATTTATGCCGCGCGGTTTAACGAGCGTTTGTTGGGCGCCGTAAGAGTAACGCTGAGCGGGACGCAGGGCGCACTGGATTCGCTACGCGTGCGTGACGTGACGCGCCGTCGTGGCGTCGGGCAATACCTGGTAGAAGAAGTCATCCGCGATAACCCCAATGTCTCGTCGTGGTGGATGGCGGATGTCGGTGTTGAAGACCGCGGCGTTATGGCGGCGTTTATGCAGGCGTTAGGCTTTACCGCCCAACATGACGGCTGGGAGAAGCGCTAAAAAAGCCGGATGGCGACTACTGAATGCGCCATCCGGCTAACGACTATTTGGCGTCGGTCGCCGTCCCGTTCGCATGCCAGGTAAATACGCCGAACTCAAAGCCTTTCAGATCGCCTTTCTCATCCCACGACAGCGGTCCCATTACGGTGTCGACCGTGGCGCCTTTCAGGTATTTGGCGATTTCCGCCGGATCGTCAGACTGATTCAAACCCGCCTGCAATGATTGCAACGCCGCATAGGTTGTCCAGACAAACGCGCCGCTAGGATCTTGTTTCTTCGCTTTGATGGCGTCCACAATCGGTTTGTTCGCCGGGACCTGATCGTAGTTCTTCGGTTTGGTGACCAGCATCCCTTCGGCAGACTCTCCGGCGATGTTAGACAGCGAGACATTCGCCACCCCCTCCGGCCCCATAAACTGGGTTTTCAGCCCTGCGGCGCGAGACTGGCGTAAAATCTGCCCCATTTCCGGGTGATAACCGCCGTAGTAGACAAAGTCGATATTTTCTTTTTTCAGACGCGCTACCAGAGTGGAGAAATCTTTTTCACCGGCGGTAATACCATCAAAGAACACGACGTTAGCGCCGCCTTTCTTCAGACCGTCCTGCACCGCGCGCGCCAGCCCTTCGCCGTACTGCTGCTTATCGTGGATAATCGCGATACGCTGCGGTTTTACCTTCTCCAGAATATACTTTGCCGCCGTTGGTCCCTGGTCAGAGTCCAGACCGGTCGTGCGCAGGATCAGGTTATAGCCGCGCGCGGTCAGCTCCGGCGCGGTCGCTGCCGGGGTTATCATCAGGATGCCTTCGTCTTCGTAGATATCAGACGCTGGCTGTGTGGAAGAGGAGCATAAGTGACCGATAACATACCTGATGCCGTCGTTCACCACTTTGTTAGCGACAGCTACCGCCTGCTTCGGGTCACAGGCGTCGTCATATTTCACCGCGACGAGCTTATCGCCTTTAATACCGCCTTTCGCATTGATATCGGCAATCGCCTGTTCCGCACCGGTAAATTCCTGGTCGCCATACTGCGCCACCGGACCGGACATCGCGCCGACAACCGCGACTTTAATGTCGTCTGCGAATGCCATATGGCTTAACGACAGGGCGATACATCCTGCCAATAACGTTTTACCCTTCATATTCATCCTGATAATCCCCATTATTCTGGTTGTTACGTGTGTTGTGATGTTATTGTTCAGCACTTTATTTCGATTATTGGCCTACCGCTCGTGCTTTAGCAGCATACTCTGCTAAAACATACCCGATTTTGATAGTTTTTGAATAGTTAATTTGACAATTGAATAACAATTTAATGACAGGGTGAGCGAACTCAGGCGGGAGAGGATGATAAAAACAAAAAAACCCCGGATTTACATCCAGGGTTTTACGGGTCGTGAAGGGGAAGTTACGCTTCGATCGCGGCGCGAAGCTTTTTCATGGCGTTCTTTTCAAGCTGGCGCACACGCTCAGCGGAGACGCCGTAACGATCGGCCAGCTCCTGCAACGTAGACTTATTGTCTTCGTCCAGCCAGCGAGCGCGGATAATATCCTGGCTACGCTCGTCAAGCCCCTGCATCGCGTCGGTCAGTCGGTTGGCGGCCTGCTCTTCCCAGTTATCGTCTTCAATGCCGTCGGCAAAGTTAGACGATTTATCCTGCAGATACAGCACCGGCGCCATTGGCTGGCTGTCGGACTCATCGTCCGAAGACATGTCAAACGTCATGTCCTGCGCTGCCATACGCGACTCCATCTCACGCACGTCTTTACTGGAAACACCCAGTTCGCGCGCCACCATCTCGACCTCATCCTGGTTAAACCAGCCCAGACGCTGCTTGGTTTTACGCAGATTAAAGAACAGCTTACGCTGCGCTTTAGTGGTCGCAACCTTAACGATACGCCAGTTACGCAACACGTATTCGTGAATTTCTGCTTTAATCCAGTGTACGGCGAAGGACACCAGACGCACGCCTACTTCCGGGTTGAAACGACGTACGGCTTTCATCAGGCCGATATTACCTTCCTGGATCAAATCCGCCTGCGGCAGACCATAGCCCGCATAGTTACGAGCAATATGAACAACAAAGCGCAGGTGAGACAGGATCAGCGTTTTAGCTGCTTCCAGATCGCCCTGGTAATGCAGCCTTTCAGCCAATGCCCGCTCCTCGTCAGCCGATAACATCGGCCACGCGTTCGCCGCCCGGATATAAGATTCCAGGTTGCCAACAGGGGCTAAAGCTAAATTTTGCATTTCTTTGGTCATTCAAATCCTCTCAATCAGTATTGCCTGACACCGTCAGCGAGCAACAACCGTGCCAAAGCCGATGAGCAACGAGAATATCATCCACTCTTTTATCAGACAGTGATTTTACCCACAAGTTCAATGTAACACTGTGCATAATTTGCACAAATCATGTGACATAAAGATGACGCGCGGGGAAGAGACAACAGGGACTCTTTCCCTGCGAACGGAAACCCATTGCAGGGAAAGATTATACCACGATTTTATCAATCGGGAGTAAAGTGACGTAAATGTTGCACCGTGGCCAGCCAGGCGGCGATCCAGCCGATCATAGAGCAGACCAGCAACAACAACAGGCACTCATCGAACGATAAGCCATTGAGATCAAACTTCGTGCCGAAGACCTGCGCCACTTCAGTCACCGCCGATGATAAACGCATCACCAAAATTTCAGACAATATCAGTGAAAGAAAAGCGCCGGAAAAACCGAGCAACGCGCCGCCGTAGAGGAACGGACGTAGGATAAAGCCATCAGTCGCGCCAATCAGCTTTTGCACGTTAATGGTATCGCGACGGGCAAAAATGCTCAGGCGCACGCTGTTACCGATAACGAGGAAGACCGCCGCGACCATCAGCACGCCGATCATCGCCGACACGCGGCCCACCAGCCCGGTGAGCGCTGCCAGGCGCGCAAACCAGCTATCATCCATTCGGACTTCGTCAATGCCGTTAATCTGCGAGATACGGTCGCGCAGCGTATTAAGCGAGGCGGTACTCTGGAAGTCCAGCTTGGGGATCACCACAGCCACCGCCGGCAACGGGTTCTCTTCCAACATATCCAGCGCGCCGCCAAAGCCAGACCAGTTGCGGAATTCTCCCAGCGCGTCCTCACGGGACAGGTAGTTGACCTTCTCAACGCCCTGCTCGGCCTGAAGCTGCCCAACGACCCGCGCCGCCGCGTCATCATCCAGCGTTTTTTGCAGATAAACGGTGATCTGCGGCGACGGATAATACTGCGTCGCCGCCTGATTGACGTTCTTATAGACCATGTAGCAGACGCTTGGCAGCGTCAGGGAGATGGCGATCACCATCACCGTCAGAAACGTCGCCAGCGGTTTGCTTTTCAGATCTTGCAGCGCGCCGTGCCAGGCATAGCGCACCTGTTCATTAAAGACGTTCGTTTTACGTGAGTTCGGTTTTGGCGTCGGCTTCTGGCGTCCTGGCGCGTTGCGTCCGCCGCCTGTTCCGCCGCGAGATTTACGCAGTCGATCCAGCCGTCCGCCGAACTGCCTGATTTGGTTAATCGCGTCGCGCCTATTCATTGACCAGGCCTCCATGCAGATGTCCATCGCTCAGGACGAGCTGCCGATAGGAACGACGGGAGATAAGCCCGATATCGTGCGTCGCCATCAGTACCGTCACCCCTACGCGGTTAAACTCTTCAAACAGACGTAAAATCCCTTCCGATAACGCGTCGTCCAGGTTTCCGGTCGGTTCATCCGCCAGCAATACCGCTGGCTTATTGACCACCGCGCGGGCGATGCCCACGCGCTGTTGTTCGCCTCCAGAGAGTTGAATCGGGAAGTTTCTCGCTTTGTCCAGTAGCCCAACCTTATCCAGCGCCGCCGACACGCGACGACGGATATCATCGCCGCTGGCGCCGGCAATGATTAACGGTATCGCCACATTGTCATAGACCGTGCGATCCATCAGCAGATGATGATCCTGGAAAATCATCCCAATCTGGCGGCGCAAAAACGGCACTTCGCGGTTTTTCAGACGCGTAATATCATGCCCGCTGAAGAAGATTTTGCCAGCGCTGGGCCGCTCAATCCCACAGATAAGCTTCAGCAGGGTACTTTTCCCCGCGCCAGAGTGGCCGGTCAGAAACGCCATCTCGCCCGGCTGCATATGGAATGTCACTCCCTGCAGCGCTTGTCTCCCGCCGAGATAGGCCTTGCTGACATGTTCAAAGCGAATCATTGTTAATCCTCTCGGGCAAAAAGTGCCTCAATAAAGTCGTCCGCCTTAAACGGACGCAAATCCTCGATACGTTCGCCCACGCCAATGTAACGGATAGGAATGCCAAACTGGTCGGCCACCGAGAAAATCACCCCGCCTTTCGCCGTACCGTCCAGCTTGGTCAGGGTAATACCGGTTAAGCCCACCGCTTCATGGAACAGTTTGGCCTGGCTTACCGCGTTCTGCCCGGTGCTGGCGTCAATGGTCAGCATAACTTCATGCGGCGCCTCTTCGTCCAGCTTTTTCATGACACGAACGATTTTTTTCAGCTCTTCCATCAGGTGCGACTTGTTCTGCAGACGCCCTGCCGTATCGGCAATTAACACATCCACATTACGCGCCTTCGCAGCCTGGATAGCGTCAAAAATCACCGAGGCGGAATCCGCGCCGGTATGCTGGGCGATAACCGGAATGTTGTTACGCTGCCCCCAGACCTGTAGCTGTTCGACCGCCGCCGCGCGGAAAGTATCCCCCGCCGCCAGCATCACTGATTTACCCTGCTGCTCAAACTGACGCGCCAGTTTACCGATAGTGGTGGTTTTACCCACGCCGTTCACGCCAACCATCAGAATAACAAAAGGCGTTTTACCTTCAATATTAAGCGGTTCGTCTACCTTCGCCAGAATCTCGCCCATCTCATCTTTCAACAGGCCATACAGCGCCTCGGCATCTTTAAGCTGTTTGCGGCTGGCGCCTTCCGTCAGATTAGCGATAATCTTACGCGTGGTTTCCACCCCGACATCAGCGATGAGCAACTGCTCTTCCAGCTCCTCGAACAAATCATCGTCGATTTTCTTGCCGCGGAACAGACTGATAAATCCGGAACCGAGATTTTCTTTGGTTTTCAGTAGGCTGCGTTTCAGACGGGCAAAGAAACCTTCTTTAGTCGGTTTTTCCTGCTCCTGAACGATCGCTTCTACCGGCGCTTCTTCTTCCGCCGCCGGAACAACCATCACCGCTTCTTCCGCCGCCTGAGCGGTCAGCGCCTGCGCTTCCAGCTCTTCGTCGGTGAATGTCGCCGCGTTTTCGCCCTCTTCTTCCACCGCGGCAATGACTTCTACGGTTTCCGCTTCGGCCTGCCACTCTTCCGGCGAGATAGCCTCGTCTTTGACCTCTTCCGGCAGCGGCAGTTCTTCGCGTTCCACAGCGATCTGCGGCGCGGCCGTCTCAATAGCCGCCGCGGGCTCCGGCTCTACTGGTTGCGGTTTTTCGCTCTCCTGAACGTTCTCAGTAACGTCCACCACCTCTTCCGCAAAGGCCTCGGTCTCTGCTTTGCTGTGCGCGGGCGTTTCCGTATCTATGTCTGCCGCCGTTTCAACAAGGGGCTCAACCGGTCGTTGTTCTTCAACAATCTGCTGCTCTTCGGTCTGTTCCTGCTTCTGCTCTTTATCACCGAAGCCCAGCCAGGAAAAGAAGCCACGTTTTTTCTGTTTTGCCATCTGCGACTACACCCCTCGCGGCGCTATATACATGGAAGCTAAAAAAATGATGAAATAGTCTATCACTTATACCCAATGAATTTCGAGTTGCGTCAAGGCGACAAATCCCGATGAGCTTACTGTAGTAAGTGATTCGGGTGAGCGAGCGTAGCCAACGTAGAGGTATCTTGAAAGTCGAAGGGTTAACTTAATTTACACTACCGCCTAGAATAATCTGCGACGGGCGGTTCGAGCATGAGAAATGAAAAAACCAACCCACTCAGGCAGCGGCCAAATCCGCATTATTGGCGGACAATGGCGTGGCCGTAAATTACCGGTTCCGGACAGCCCGGGTCTGCGTCCTACCACCGATCGCGTGCGCGAAACGTTATTTAACTGGCTGGCTCCGGTAATGGTAGACGCCTATTGCCTGGATTGCTTTGCTGGTAGCGGCGCGCTGGGCCTCGAGGCGCTATCGCGTTATGCGGCCCAGGCAACGTTACTGGAAATGGATCGAGCCGTATCGCAGCAGTTGCAAAAAAATCTGGCGACGCTGAAAACCAACAATGCTCGCGTCGTCAATACCAATACTCTGGCCTTCCTCAGCCAGCCGGGGACGCCGCATCACGTTGTCTTTGTCGACCCGCCGTTTCGTAAAGGGCTGCTGGAAGAGACGTTACAATTGCTGGAAACTAAAGGATGGCTGGCCGACGACGCGCTAATCTATGTAGAAAGCGAGGTGGAAAACGGTCTGCCGCCCGTTCCGGCTAACTGGGCATTGTATCGTGAAAAGGTGGCCGGACAGGTCGCTTATCGTCTGTATCAACGCGATGCGCAAGGAGAAAATGATGCTGATTAATCTGGGCCGCTTGTTAATGCTCTTCGTTTGGGCATTTTTGATTCTTAATCTGGTGCATCCCTTCCCGCGCCCGCTCAATATCTTCGTCAACGTGGCGTTGGTGTTCATGGCGCTGATGCACGGTATGCAGTTGGCGCTGCTGAAATCAACGATACCGAAAGATGACCCGCAGATGACGACGGGAGAGAAAATCCGCATTTTCTTGTTCGGCGTGTTTGAACTGCTGGTCTGGCAGAAGAAATTTAAGATCAAAAAATAACGTTTGCTGCCGGATGACGGTTTATTCGTTATCCGGGCTACGGGCAACAAACCCGACAAACCGCGTTCCCTTATAGCTCAGCGTACCTTTGTCGCCCACCGTCAAAGCGTGGTACTGCTGCGCTTGTACACGGAACGTTTTTTCCAGACCGCCATTGAGCGGTTTAAAACTTGCCTCATAGCGCATACTGGTTCCCGCCGGGCTCACTTCCTGCTGGCGCGAGCGTCGGTCATTAACCGGCTTTTCCCGTTTATTGCTTACCACGACCTGTTTTTGCTGTAACGGCGCCGCATCATTAGCGGCTTTTTCCCGCCGTTGCTGAACGAAGCGAAACGACGCGGCAACCACGATTAATGCAATGATTATAATGAAGAAAAGCGGTGGTTTACTCATGATGTTAACCTGTCGGAAAATGCGGAAATAAGCATACCCTGTCCGTTATGGTGTTGTCATCTGACCGTCACGGCCTCTACACTGAATAATAGAGCCGCAAGCATACCGTTTGCGAAAAAATAACGAATTCAAGGAATTAAGATGCTTTGGTCGTTTATCGCTGTCTGCCTGTCCGCATGGCTGTATGTGGACGCCTCCTATCGCGGGCCAGCCTGGCAACGCTGGGTTTTTAAGCCCGTCACGTTATTACTGTTACTGTTACTGGCCTGGCAAGCGCCGATGTTTGACGCCATCAGTTATCTTGTGCTGGCCGGTCTGTGCGCCTCGCTGGTCGGCGATGCGTTAACGCTCTTGCCGCGTCAACGCCTGCTGTACGCCGTCGGGGCATTTTTCTTATCGCATCTGCTCTACACCATTTACTTTGCCAGCCAAATGACGTTGTCGTTCTTCTGGCCGCTGCCGCTGGCGTTACTGATAGTCGGCGCATTGCTTATCGCCGTTATCTGGACGCGGCTGGAAGAGCTGCGCTGGCCAGTGTGTACTTTTATCGCCATGACGCTGGTCATGGTCTGGCTGGCGGGTGAACTGTGGTTCTTCCGCCCAACGGCGCCAGCCCTTTCGGCCTTTACCGGCGCAACGCTGCTGTTCATCGGCAATATCGTCTGGCTGGGTAGCCATTACCGCCGCCGTTTCCGGGCGGATAACGCGATTGCCGCCGCCTGCTACTTTGCCGGACACTTCCTGATTGTGCGCTCGCTGTACCTGTAAATAATAGCGCTTGACTCTGGAGTCGACTCCAGAGTGTATCCTCCGGTTAATGAGAAAATTATCATCAACCGGAGGACGTTATGTCGACCCCTGATTCCGATGGCAAAAAAGTCCCGCCCTTTTCATCCTTCAGATTAGCCCCGGCGATACAGAAGGCCGATAGCTGCTGCTGTGAAGAACATTGTGCGACCAGCGCGCCTGTTTCTATTGCCGCGGCAGGCACGCGCTATACCTGGAAAATCTCAGGCATGGACTGCGCCGCCTGCGCCCGAAAAGTGGAGAATGCGGTACGCCAAATTCGCGGCGTCAACCAGGCGCAAGTGCTGTTCGCCACCGAAAAGTTAGTGGTCGATGCCGACGCCGACCTCCGCACGCAAATTGAACGCGCCGTACAGAAGGCGGGTTATACCTTGCGTAGCGAAGATTCACGCGACGCAACGCCTGAATCTCGTCTTAAAGAGAACCTGCCGCTTATTACGCTGATCATTATGATGGCGATAAGCTGGGGGCTGGAGCAATTTAACCACCCGTTCGGCCAACTAGCCTTTATCGCCACTACCCTGGTCGGCCTGTATCCTATTGCCCGCCAGGCGCTGCGGCTGATGAAAAGCGGCAGTTGGTTCGCTATTGAAACGCTGATGAGCATCGCCGCCATTGGTGCGTTGTTTATTGGCGCAACGGCGGAGGCGGCAATGGTATTGCTGCTGTTCCTCATCGGCGAGCGCCTGGAAGGATGGGCCGCCAGCCGCGCCCGTAAAGGCGTCAGCGCATTAATGGCGCTTAAACCGGAAACGGCTACCCGTCTGCGCCACGGCGTGCGGGAAGAGGTCGCTATTAATACCCTGCGACCGGGCGATGTTATCGAAGTCGCCGCCGGAGGGCGTTTACCCGCCGACGGTAAACTGATCTCCGGTTTCGCCAGCTTTGATGAAAGCGCGCTCACCGGCGAGTCCATCCCTGTGGAGCGCGCAACGGGCGAAAAAATCCCGGCAGGCGCGACCAGCGTTGACCGTCTCGTCACCCTGGAGGTGTTATCTGAACCTGGCGCCAGCGCGATTGACCGTATCCTGACGCTGATTGAAGAGGCGGAAGAGCGCCGTGCGCCCATTGAGCGGTTTATTGACCGTTTCAGCCGCATCTATACGCCAGTCATTATGGTCATCGCGCTGCTGGTGACGCTTATTCCACCACTGATGTTCGATGGCGGCTGGCAGGAGTGGATTTATAAAGGGCTGACGCTGCTGCTAATCGGTTGCCCATGCGCGCTGGTGATCTCCACGCCCGCGGCCATTACCTCCGGGCTGGCGGCGGCGGCACGGCGCGGCGCATTGATTAAAGGCGGCGCAGCGCTGGAGCAACTGGGCCGTATCACGCAGATCGCCTTTGATAAAACCGGTACGTTGACCGTCGGTAAACCACGGGTGACGGCGATTCATCCGGCAAGTGGTATCAGCGAAGCTGAACTGTTAGCACTGGCGGCAGCCGTAGAACAAGGCGCTACGCACCCGTTGGCGCAGGCTATTGTCCGCGAAGCGCAGACACGCGATCTGGCGATCCCAACGGCGGAATCGCAGCGAACACTGGCCGGCACCGGGATTGAAGCGCAGGTTAACGGCGAACGTATTCTGATTTGCGCGGCGGGAAAACAGCCTGCGGCAGCGTTTGCCGGGCAAATTAGCGAACTGGAAAACGTCGGGCAGACGGTGGTTCTGGTGCTGCGTAACGAGATCGCTCTTGGCGTCCTCGCCCTCCAGGATACGTTGCGTGACGATGCGCGCGACGCCATCCGCGAACTGCATCAGTTAGGCGTTAACGGCGTGATTCTGACCGGCGATAACCCGCGGGCGGCGGCAGCGATTGCCGGCGAGCTGGATCTGGCGTTTAAAGCCGGGCTACTGCCAGAAGACAAGGTGCAGGCAGTCACCGCCCTTAACCAACAAGCGCCGCTGGCAATGGTGGGTGACGGCATTAACGATGCGCCCGCAATGAAAGCTGCCAGTATCGGGATCGCGATGGGCAGCGGTACTGACGTCGCGCTGGAAACGGCCGACGCCGCCCTTACTCATAACCGCCTGCGCGGGTTAGCGCAGATGATTACTCTGGCGCGCGCTACCCACGCGAATATCCGGCAGAACATTACCCTTGCTCTGGGGCTGAAAGCCATTTTCCTGGTGACGACGCTACTTGGTTTTACCGGGCTATGGCTGGCAATCCTGGCGGATACGGGAGCCACAGTACTGGTGACCGCCAACGCGCTACGTTTGCTGCGTAAAAAATAATCGTCTCCCGCCCGGCGGCGTCGTGTCCGCCGGGTTATCCCGCGGTATTCCTTTCTTTGCGTATATTATTCACGCGAAAATTATTTATTTTTTATTACTTATCAAACCATTAATCAGAAATAGCGTGATTTGATGTAAGGTTAATTTTTACCCAACCGATATTGATCATACCGTCTACAAAATAAGGAATGTTAGGCACTATGAAAAATATCAAAGTTATCACCGGCGTTATCGCGACGCTGGGCATATTTAGCGCCTTATTGCTGGTAACAGGAATACTGTTTTATTCCGCCGTCAGCAGCGATCGACTGAATTTCCAGAATGCGAGCGCATTAAGTTACCAACAACAGGAACTGGGCGGCAGTTTTCAGACATTGATTGAAACCCGCGTCACCATTAACCGCGTGGCGATACGCATGTTAAAAAATCAGCGCGATCCCGCCTCGCTGGACGCCATGAACACGCTGTTAACCAACGCTGGCGCGTCACTCAACGAAGCGGAAAAACATTTCAACAACTACGCGAACTCCGAAGCGATCGCAGGCAAAGATCCGGCATTAGATGTCCAGGCAGAAGCCAGCTTTAAGCAGATGTATGACGTTTTGCAGCAGTCTATCCGCTATCTTAAAGCCGATAATTACGCCGCTTATGGCAACCTTGACGCCCAAAAAGCGCAGGATGACATGGAACAGGTATATAATCAGTGGCTCTCTCAAAATGCGCAATTAATAAAATTAGCCAGCGATCAGAATCAGAGCAGTTTTACCCAGATGCAATGGACGCTGGGGATGATTCTGCTTATCGTGCTCGTCGTGCTGGCGTTTATCTGGCAGGGGCTTCAACGCGTTCTACTACGCCCGCTGCAACGGATTATGGCGCACATTCAAACTATCGCCGACGGCGATCTCACCCATGAGATAGAGGCCGAAGGACGCAGTGAAATGGGCCAACTGGCCGCCGGTCTCAAAACGATGCAGCAGTCGTTAATCCGTACCGTCAGCGCGGTGCGCGATAACGCGGACTCTATCTATACTGGCGCAGGCGAAATTTCCGCAGGCAGCAGCGACCTCTCTTCCCGAACCGAACAGCAGGCCTCGGCACTGGAGGAGACCGCCGCCAGCATGGAACAGTTAACCGCCACGGTACGACAAAACTCCGATAACGCACGACAGGCGACCGGTCTGGCGAAAACAGCATCAGAAACCGCGCGTAAAGGAGGACGCGTGGTGGATAACGTAGTGCACACCATGAATGATATCGCCGAAAGTTCGGAAAAAATCGTGGACATCACCAGCGTGATTGACGGTATCGCCTTCCAGACCAATATCCTGGCGTTAAACGCCGCGGTAGAAGCAGCCCGCGCCGGCGAACAGGGGCGAGGATTCGCGGTCGTGGCCGGAGAGGTACGCACGCTGGCCAGCCGTAGCGCGCAGGCCGCCAAAGAGATCAAAGTGTTGATTGAAAACTCCGTGTCGCGCATTGATACCGGCTCTACGCAGGTACGCGAAGCTGGAGAAACCATGAAAGAGATCGTCACCGCCGTGACCCGCGTGACCGATATTATGGGCGAAATCGCCTCTGCCTCCGATGAGCAAAGCAAAGGCATTGAGCAGGTGGCGCAGGCGGTATCGGAAATGGACAGCGTGACGCAGCAAAACGCCTCACTGGTAGAGGAGTCCGCAGCGGCGGCGGCGGCGCTGGAAGATCAGGCTAACGAACTTCGTCAGGCGGTCGCCGTGTTCCGCATCCAGAAACAGCCTCGTCGGGAGGCGCCGCCGACGCCGTTAAGCAAAGGCTTAACGCCACAACCCGCCGCAGAACAGGCGAGCTGGGAAAGCTTCTAATCAGCATGCTATCTGCCGTACGGTTAATGCGCTTTACGCAGTAAATAGCGGTACGGCAAACCCTCCGTCTCTTGCGCCAGCAGATCGTGTTCCATAAAGGTACAGAACCCAGGAATATCACGCGTCGTCGCCGGATCGTCGGCGATAATCAGCAATGTTTCGCCAGTTTGCATGTTGCGCACCGTTTTGCGCACCATCATTACCGGTTCAGGACAACGCAGCCCCAGGGCGTCAAGCGTATGGTCAGGGGAGGAAAACAGATCGCTCATCTTTGTCTCAATCGTAAAAAAACGGCGATATTTTACGCCCATCTTCGTCAGTAAGCCAGGCAGGTTAACGATTGCGTGAAAATTAGCCATTGCAATGCCAGCGCAAAACAGTATTATGCGGCGGTTCTTTATTGGGTTCCCTCACCCCATCCAACAAAAAGGTCACAATATGACTCCGTTTACACAATCACAGCGCATAAAAGCGTTGTTCTGGCTATCGCTATTCCATTTACTGGTAATCATTTCCAGTAACTATCTGGTGCAGCTCCCCATCACTATTTTTGGTTTCCACACCACCTGGGGCGCGTTTAGTTTTCCTTTTATTTTTCTCGCCACCGATCTTACCGTGCGTATTTTTGGCGCACCGCTGGCGCGCCGCATTATCTTCGCCGTCATGCTCCCCGCGCTGCTGGTGTCGTATGTGGTGTCATCGCTGTTCTATATGGGCGTCTGGCAAGGTTTCGCCGCGTTGGCGAACTTTAATCTGTTTGTCGCCCGTATCGCCGCCGCCAGCTTTATGGCCTACGCGCTGGGACAGATCCTTGATGTCCATGTGTTTAACCGTCTGCGCCAAAATCGCCGCTGGTGGCTGGCGCCGACCGCCTCAACGCTGTTTGGCAATATCAGCGATACTCTTGCCTTTTTCTTTATTGCGTTCTGGCGAAGCCCCGATGCCTTTATGGCCGAGCACTGGATGGAAATTGCGCTGGTGGACTATTGCTTCAAGGTGCTCATCAGCATTATTTTCTTCCTGCCGATGTACGGCGTTTTACTGAATATGTTGCTGAAAAGGCTGGCAGATAAATCTGAAATTTCCCCATTACCGGCAAGTTAAAGGTTCGTTTTCTGAGTTGTGATAAGATGAGCGAATGAGCCGTTATGGCTGTTTATCGAAAGGAAGAAGTCAATGCGCAATTTGGTTAAATATGCCGGTATTGGCCTGCTGGTTATGGGGCTTGCGGCCTGTGATAACAACGATACAAAAGCACCGGCAGAAGGTGCCGCCGCAGAAAGTCAGGCCTCCGGGCAGCCCGTCAGCCTGATGGATGGCAAACTCAGTTTCTCACTGCCGGCGGATATGACCGATCAGAGCGGTAAGCTGGGCACCCAGGCCAATAATATGCACGTTTATTCTGACCCAACGGGCCAGAAAGCGGTGATTGTCATCGTCGGCGATAATACCGATGAACCGCTGTCGGTGCTGGCGAACCGCCTGCTCGAGCAACAGCGTAGCCGCGACCCTCAGCTTCAGGTAGTCACCAATAAGTCTATTGAGCTCAAAGGCCATACGTTGCAACAACTGGACAGTATTATCTCCGCGAAGGGACAGACGGCGTATTCTTCCATCGTGCTGGGCAAAGTGGATAACCAATTGCTGACGATTCAGGTCACACTGCCTGCGGACAATCAGCAAAAAGCGCAAACCACGGCTGAAAACATCATCAATACGTTGGTTATTCAGTAACCTTTACGACGATGATGCGGCCTCCGGCAGTGCAGACGGAGGCCGTTTTTTTAAGCGCCAGGTAAGCAATAGCGCCATCGCTACCAGCCCGGCCGCCACCAGATAGATCACCGGCACGCCCGCCCAGGTCATCACCAGCCCCGCCAGCGGCCCGGTAATCCCCAAAGATAGATCCATAAATACGGTGTAAGTCGCCAGCGCCGCGCCCTGGTTCTGCGGCGGCACCGCTTTGACGGCCACCACGCCCAGCGCCGGAAAGACCAGAGAAAACCCCATACCGGTGAGCAAAACGCCGATTTTCGCCATCCACGGCATGGCTGCCGTCCCAACCAGTAACAGACCAATAATCTCCACGCCAAAGCAGATCATCGCAACATTCAACCCGCCCAAGCGATTGATGCCGTTAGGGAACAGCAAACGCGTACCGACAAACGCGATGCTAAATAACGTGAGCGCAAAGGCGGCGCCATCCCAGTCTTTAGCATCATAAAATAAGGTAATAAACGTCGCGATAACGCCAAACCCTGCCGATGCCAGGGACAACGCCATACCATACAGCCAGACACGCCCCAGCACCGCGCGAAACGGCAGCGGTTTGCCTTTGTTCGCCTTCACCGACGGACGTGGAAGCGCTAACAGTACCGCCAACAGCGCTACGCCCATCACCGTTAGCGCCAGTCCCTGTAACCCGCCCCAGGCATAACACAGCACGCCCAGCGGCGCGCCCATCGCCATTGCGCCGTAGGTGACGATACCGTTCCAGGAGATGACCCGACCAATATGCAACGACCCAACGACGCCGACGCCCCACAGTGTCGAACCGGTGCCGGCAAAACTTTGTCCAATCCCCAAAATCACGCGACCAAGCCCCAGTAGCAACAAACTGATCATGGGCCAGTTGTCGGCGATATCCGCCAGCAGGTAGCCGAGTCCGCTTAAAAAACAACCGAACAAGCCAAAGACAACGATTTTTTTCGGCCCTAATACATCCGCATACCGCCCGGCATGGGGACGGCTTAACAGAGTGGCGAAGTATTGCAGGCTGATAATAAGCCCCGCCCAGAACGCGCTGAATCCCATCGCATCATGCACATAGCCGGGCAAGACGGCGAGTGGCAGGCCGATAGTCAGGTAGCTGGCAAAGTTAAACATCACAATGGAGACGATACGCAGATTGAGGCGCAATCCATTTAGCGCCGGTTCAGCGACGGGTTCGGGCATGAGTATCACCGCATTTTTACATCATGTTTTCATTTCTATCATGGCGCGCGGTGAAAATCAGTAGTGAGATTCAGATTATCGGTATCAGGTCAGCCGCTACACTTAGAAAAAACACAACAAGGAAAACTTCATGGTAACCGCTCAGCCCGACAAAACGGGTATGCATATTCTGCTGAAACTGGCCTCCCTGGTCGTCATTCTCGCCGGGATTCATGCCGCGGCGGATATTATTGTACAACTCTTGCTGGCGCTCTTTTTCGCCATCGTTCTTAATCCTTTAGTGACCTGGTTTATTCGCCGGGGCGTGAAGCGACCGCTGGCGATTACTATCGTGGTGGTCGTCATGCTGATTGTGCTTACCGCGCTGGTGGGCGTGCTTGCCGCATCGCTTAATGAATTTATCGCCATGCTGCCTAAATACAGTAAGGAACTGACGCGTAAAGTCTTACACCTTCAGGAGTTAATGCCCTTTCTGAATTTACATATGTCGCCGGAACGTATGCTCCGCGGGATGGATTCCGATAAAATTATGCTCTTCACCACGACATTAATGACCGGTGTATCGGGCGCGATGGCAAGCATTGTGCTGCTGGTGATGACCGTGGTTTTTATGCTGTTTGAGGTACGCCATGTGCCTTATAAATTACGTTTTGCGCTTAACAATCCACAAATCCATATTGCCGGCCTGCACCGCGCCCTGAAAGGCGTCTCGCATTATCTGGCGCTGAAAACGCTGCTCAGTCTGTGGACGGGCGCGATTATCTGGCTGGGGCTGGCGTTAATGGATATTCAGTTTGCGCTAATGTGGGGCGTACTGGCCTTTTTGCTTAATTACGTTCCTAATATCGGCTCGGTGATTTCCGCCGTTCCGCCCATGATTCAGGCGCTGTTATTTAACGGCTTTTACGAATGCGTACTGGTCGGCGCGCTCTTTTTGGTGGTCCATATGGTGATTGGCAACATTATGGAGCCACGCATGATGGGTCATCGTCTGGGAATGTCCACGCTGGTGGTATTTCTCTCGTTACTGGTCTGGGGATGGCTATTAGGCCCGGTAGGGATGCTATTGTCCGTTCCCTTGACCAGCGTTTGCAAAATCTGGATGGAAACCACTAAAGGCGGCAGCAAACTGGCAATCTTACTGGGGCCAGGCCGACCGAAAAGCCGTTTACCGGGATGAGGCGACAGATGCTACAATCACCTCCTCTTTATATGCAACGTTGGTCCTGATATGTACCAGATCGTTCTGGGAAAAGTGTCCACATTAAGCGCAGGTCAATTGCCCGACGCGTTAATCGCCCAGGCGCCGCAGGGCGTTCGCCGGGCAAGCTGGCTGGCCGGGCGCGTGCTGCTTTCCCGTGCGCTCTCGCCGCTACCGGAGATGGTGTATGGCGAACAGGGCAAACCAGCTTTTTCCGCCGGAACGCCGCTGTGGTTTAACCTCAGCCATAGCGGCGACACTATTGCTCTGTTGCTTAGCGATGAAGGTGAAGTCGGCTGCGATATTGAAGTGATTCGTCCGCGCGATAACTGGCGTTCGCTGGCAAATGCGGTATTCAGTCTCGGCGAACATGCTGAAATGGAAGCGGAACGTCCGGAGCGACAACTGGCGGCATTCTGGCGTATCTGGACGCGTAAAGAAGCCATCGTGAAACAACGCGGCGGCAGCGCCTGGCAAATCGTCAGCGTGGACAGCACATTGCCCTTTGCGTTGTCGGTCAGCCAGTGTCAGCTCGATACGCTCAGCCTGGCAGTCTGCACCCCCACGCCTTTTACGCTGACTTCGCAGACGATAACGAAAGCGCAATGACACATTAATTTTTCCCTCTGGCGCCGGACGTGTGTTACAAAATGCGGAGCTTTCCATGCGCCGACGCGCCATACCAAAAGGTTTAAGTCAGATGCAACGTGTCACCATCACCCTCGATGACGATTTACTGGAAACGCTGGACAGCCTGAGCCAGCGACGCGGCTATAATAACCGCTCCGAAGCGATCCGCGATATTCTGCGCGGCGCTCTGGCGCAGGAGGTCACCCAGGAACACGGTACGCAGGGTTTCGCGGTACTTTCGTATGTTTATGAACATGAGAAACGGGATTTAGCCAGCCGCATCGTCTCCACCCAGCATCATCATCATGATTTATCCGTCGCCACGCTGCACGTCCATATCAACCACGATGACTGTCTGGAGATCGCCGTTCTGAAAGGCGATATGGGCGACGTACAGCATTTTGCCGATGATGTTATCTCCCAGCGCGGCGTGCGCCACGGCCACTTACAGTGTTTGCCGAAAGAAGACTAACGCCTCAGCGCCTTGCCGGGAGCGCTTCGCTTGCCCGGCCTACGTCCGCACGTCTGTAGGCCGGATAAGAGAGTTATGCCATCGTGCCAATCGTTTTTCTGAAGCGTAATAGCGCTATCAGGAAGAACACGCCGCCTATCGCCAGCAGGGTCAGGAACTGCGGCCAGACGATACTCAAACCTGCGCCGCGATAAAGAATGGCCTGGGCAAGGCTGACAAAATGTGTCGTTGGCATGGTCAGCATAATATCCTGCACCGCCTGCGGCATACTTTCGCGCGGCGTGGAGCCGCCGGAAAGCATTTGTAGCGGCAACAGCACCAGAATCATTAATAACCCTAGTTGCGGCATCGAACGGGCGACAGTGCCCATAAAAATCCCTATTGAAGTGGTGGCGAACAGGCTCAGCGCCACGCCCAACATAAACAATGGGATCGATCCTTCAATCGGTACGCCAAGTACGCCTTTCACCATCAGCATCAAAGACAAACCGGAAACCACCAGCACGACCAACCCCATTGACCATACCTTCGCCATCATGATCTCAAAGGGCGTAACCGGCATCACCAACAGATGCTCAACCGTGCCGTGTTCTCGCTCGCGGATCAGCGCCGATCCGGTCAGCACTATCGCCAGCATGGTAATGTTGTTGATAATCGCCATCACGCCGCCAAACCACGCCGGGTCCAGATTCGGGTTAAAGCGCATCCGAATCTCCAGCGACACAGGCTGGACGCTATTATCCCGATAGCGCGCCACAAAGCTGTTGACCTCGCCGCTAATAATATTCTGGATATAACTGTTGCCGGTAAACGCCTGGCTCATGCGCGTCGCATCGACGTTAACCTGAATATCAGGCTGACGTCCGGCCAGCACATCACGCTGGAAATTCGGCGGAATATTAACCGCGAAGGTATAGCGTCCGGCATCCAGTCCGGCATCCATTTCCGTTGCCGTAATCATCTCCGGCGGCAGAAACCACGGGCGGTAAAAACTATTCACAATACGGTTCGACAACTGCGACTGATCCATATCGGCGATGGCGATAGGGGCAAGATGCAACGAACCGGGCAGGACGGTAGCGGAGGAGTAAACCGAAATCGTAAAGGCGAAGACGATCAGCGCCAGCATCGCTTTGTCGCCCAGCAGACTGCGCAGTTCTTTGACGCCGAGGTTATAAATATTACGTAATCCGCGCATTACCCCTCCTGTTTTTTCAGCAGCAGAATGCTCAGACCCATTACCACCGGGACAGCAATCAGTAGCGGCATAAATAAGGGCCAAAGATCGGACAGATCCAGTGCTTTGGAAAACGTCCCACGCGCGATCGTCAGAAAATGGCTGGTCGGGTAGATCTCGCCGATCCATCTTCCCGGCCCCTCCAGCGAGGCTACCGGATCGATCATGCCGGAAAATTGTGTTGCCGGAATGAGGGTAATAATCGACGTCCCAAAAATAGCGGCAATTTGGCTCTTCATAAAAGTGGAGATCAGCAGCCCCAGACCGGTGGCGATGATGACGTAAAGCAGCGCCGCCAGGGTAAGCGTGAGAAAGCTGCCTTTCAGCGGCACGCCGAATACAAAGACCGACAGCGCGCACAGTAACAAGAAGTTCAGCATACCCAGCGCGATATACGGCAGTTGTTTACCCAGCAAAAATTCGCTGCGCGTCGTCGGCGTTACGTACAGATTAATCATCGACCCCAGCTCTTTCTCCCGCACCACGCTCAGGGCGCTAAGCATTGACGGGATCATCATGAGCAGCAGCGGAATGACCGCCGGAACGATAGCGGGCAGGCTTTTCACATCCGGATTATAGCGATAGCGCGTTTCAATGTTGAGCAGCCCGGCCTGTTTAACCGGGTTCGGCTGACGGCTAGCCGCTTCCTGCAGCCAGCTTTGGTGCATCGCCTGAACGTACCCCTTCACCGTCTCGGCGCGGCTGGGCATGGCGCCATCCACCCAGACGCCAATCTGCGCTGGCGTACCGCGAGCAATATCGCGGCCAAAATTAGGCGGGATCTCAATGGCTACCGCCAGCTCTCCCGCACGCATCCGCCGGTCAAGCTCGTCATAGCTGGCGAGCGGCGGCTGTTCGATAAAGTAGCGGGACCCTGCCAGATTGAGCGACCACGCCTGGCTACTGACGGTTTGATCGCGATCGAGTACGGCAAAACGCAGGTTTTCCACGTCCATACTGATGCCATAGCCCATAATCAGCATCAGAATTACCGTTCCCAGCAGCGCCAGCGTCGAGCGTACCGGATCACGGCGTAGCTCCAGCGCTTCGCGGCGACTGTAGCTGAACAAACGCCGGAAGCTCAATCCCTGCCGCGACGGTTTATCTGACGCGGCGGGCATCTGGGATGGCGGTATTGTGGTTTCAGGTGTCGCTCCCGCGGCTTCCTGTAGCCAGGAAATAAACGCCGCTTCCAGATTGGCCGCGCCTCGCTGTTGCACCAGTTCTTGCGGCGTCCCGCTGGCGAGCACTTTACCGGCGTGCATTAACGACATCCGGTCGCAGCGCTCCGCTTCGTTCATAAAATGGGTCGAGATAAAAATCGTCACCTTATCCTGACGCGAAAGATCGACCATAAGCTGCCAGAACATATCCCTGGCGACCGGATCAACGCCGGACGTTGGCTCATCAAGAATCAGCATTTCCGGGCGATGGATCACCGCTACCGCCAGCGATAAACGCTGGCGGATACCGAGCGGCAACGACGCGGGGAGCGTATCTTCCACCTCCGTTAGCATAAAGCGTTCGCTCATCTGCGCGACACGCGCCGGGATCTCCGCTGGCGGAATATGAAACAGGCGGGCATGAAGTTCCAGATTCTGCCGCACGGTGAGTTCGTTATAGAGCGAAAAAGCCTGCGACATATATCCGACCCGGCGACGGGTGTCGATGTCATTCGGGTCCACCGGCTGACCAAATAGCCAGGCCTGGCCTTCGCTGGCGGGAAGCAGACCAGTCAGCATTTTCATGGTGGTCGATTTGCCGCAACCGTTCGAACCGAGGAAGCCAAAAATCTCGCCGCGCGGAATGCGGAAATTAACATGGTCAACCGCGACGAAATGACCGAAACGCATGGTCAGATCCCGCGCTTCAATCGCAATCTCTTGTTGCTCAGCGCGGTAAGGCGGGATTACCACCGGCTTATGCGCCTGGCGCTGCGCTTCTGGCAACAGGGCGATAAACGCCTGTTCCAGCGTCGCGCTATGGGTTTTTTCCCGCAGTTGCTGCGCGCTGCCGGTTGCCAGTATCTCGCCCGCATTCATCGCCACCAGCCAGTCAAAACGCTCCGCCTCTTCCATATAGGCCGTTGCGACCAACACGCTCATATTGGTCTGCCGTTGGCGGATACTGTCGATTAAGTCCCAGAACTGGGCGCGGGAAAGCGGGTCCACGCCGGTGGTAGGCTCATCAAGAATCAGTAATTCCGGGTCATGAATCAGCGCACAGCACAGCCCCAGCTTTTGTTTCATCCCACCGGACAGCTTCCCGGCAGGCCGGTCACGAAACGGCGCCAGGCCGGTACTGTTCAGCAGCTCGGTAATACGCGCTTCGCGTTCAGCTTTGTCATGGCCAAAGAGACGAGCGAAAAAATCGACGTTCTCATAGACCGATAGCGTGTGATAAAGGTTTTTCCCCAGTCCCTGCGGCATCCAGGCGATGCGCGGACAGACGTCGCGGCGATGTTTCGCATTGCGCATATCACCGCCCAGGACGATAACGTTCCCTTGTTCAATCACCCGCGCGCCAGAAATCAGCGACAGTAGACTCGACTTACCCACCCCGTCCGGACCAATCAGCCCGACCATACGACGGGCGGGAATGTCCAGCGTGATATTGTTCAGCGCGACCGTTTTTCCGTAATGCTGGCTCACCCCCTCAAGCTGCGCCACGGGAGGAACAGGCACCAGCGTCAGCGACGTCATTGCGACAACCTCACGCTTAGAGAGTCAGGCCAGGGCACGCGCTCGTCCAGACGGACCCAGGCCATTCCCGGCAAACCGGTTTTGACATATTCCAGATGCTGTCGCAACAGCTCTGGCGGAATACGCGCCTTCACCCGGAACATCAGCTTCAACCGTTCATCGTGGGTTTCCACAGTTTTGGGGGTGAACTGCGCCACGCTGGCGACAAAACTGATCGTTGCCGGTATACGGAGATCGGGCGCGGCATCAAGCACCAGACGCGCTTCGCCGCCGATCTTCAACAACCCCGCCTGTTCGGTCGGCAGGAAAAATGTCATATAAACATCGCTGAGATCGACCATGTTCAACACCCGGCCGCCAGCCGATAACACTTCGCCCGGCTCAGCAACGCGGTACTGCACGCGCCCGTCGCGCGGCGCTTTTAATTCGCTGTCGTCAATGTCGGCGACAATACGCCGCTCGGTCGCCTGCGCCGCCTCCACGCGTGTTTGCGCCTGGATAATATTGGTGTGCGCCGCCTCAATCGCCGCTTTTGCCGCCGATACCTGCGCTTTGGCGGACTCCAGGGCGGCGCGCGCGCTTTCCGCCGCCGCGCGATCGTCATCTAACTGTTGTACAGATACCGCGCCACGCTGCGACAGCGAACGGGAACGCACGTGACGTTTAGAGACAGAATCCAGCTCAGCTTCCCGCTGTTTGACGACCGCCTGCGCGGCGCGCATTTCACTCTGGCGTTGCTCCAGCAAGGCGCGGGCGGCGGCAACCGCGCTCTCGGCCTCTTTAATCTGCGCTATCGCCTCCAGCCGCTGCTCCTGCAATACGCGAGTGTCCATTTTCGCCAGTACCTCGCCCTGACGAACGAACTGCCCTTCATTCACCCGTATCGTCTCAATACGACCAGCGATTTTGGTGGCGATATCGACTTCCGTCGCTTCTATTCTGCCGTTGCTGGCGGCAAACCCTTCCGGCACGCCCGCAGGACGTAGCATCCACCCTACGACGCCGGCAATAACCACCAGGATGCCTGCAATCCACCACACCAGATGGCGCTTCATTTTGTCCATAATCGACCCGCCGTAATCCCTGTTGTCCAACAATGCGTGTCACAAAGTCCGCCAGACGCGCGTTCAGCGGAGGTTTTCATCCGGGATATGAATGAAAAAGAAAAAGGGGCCAGACGACGAATAGTCGCCGATGAAGCGCTCGCCGTCAAAGGGAGTGAATGATGTAGGTACCCGAAAAAGAGGGAGTAATGTTGTCATCATCAGCGTTCCTGGCCGTAAATGAAACACGCATACTCATAACTGCTATAAATCGATACTAACACCTCTGTCCGGGATGTCTATTCGCTTATTGTTTGTAATGGTACTTATCATTTTGCTGCCAAATCCTGCGCGCAGGCCCAGGCGCTCGACCAGGCCCACTGGAAGTTATAGCCGCCCAACCAGCCGGTGACGTCCATCACTTCGCCGATAAAATAGAGACCCGGCACGCGGCGCGCTTCCATGGTCCGCGATGACAGTTCGTTTGTATCCACGCCGCCCAGCGTCACTTCCGCTGTCCGATAGCCTTCGGTGCCATTGGGCTGCACTTGCCAGGCAGTAAGCATGTCAACCAGCGCCTGCTGGTCACGGACGTTCAACTGCCTGAGCGATACATCCGGGATCTGCCCCAACTGTTGTAAACACTCTACCAACCGTTTCGGCAGATGCATCGCCAGCGTGTTCTTCAGACTCTGGTTCGGGTGCGCGTTACGCTGTTCATTGAGAACGTCATCCAGCGAGAGGTCCGGCAATAAATTAATGCTCACCAATTCGCCCGGTTGCCAGTAGCTCGAAATCTGTAAAACGGCGGGTCCGGACAGCCCACGATGGGTAAAAAGCAGGTTTTCCCGAAATACCGTGCCATTGCGGGCGGTAATCACGCAGGGAACAGATACGCCAGACAGCGTCTGGAGCTGTTCTAACAGCGGCTTATGTAGCGTAAAGGGCACCAGCCCGGCGCGAGTAGGCAACACCTTGAGACCAAACTGTTCGGCGATTTTATAGCCAAACGGCGATGCGCCAAGGCCCGGCATCGACAGGCCGCCGCTGGCGATCACCAGCTTTTGCGTAACGACCGTCTCGCCGTTCAACGCCAGCACGAAACCCGACTCATCACGTGCGACACTCAATACCTCGCTACGCAGGCGCAGCGTTACGCCACCTTTGTCGCACTCGGCAACCAGCATATCGACAATGCGTTGAGCGGAATCATCGCAAAAAAGCTGTCCCAGCGTTTTCTCATGCCAGGCTATCCCGTATCTGCCGACCAGATCGATAAAGTCCCACTGTGTATAACGGGCTAACGCTGATTTGCAAAAATGGGGGTTCTGGCTCAAATATGCAGCAGGCTCAACATAAAGATTAGTAAAGTTGCAGCGCCCACCGCCGGACATGAGGATTTTACGTCCTGGCTTCTTGCCATTATCGATGAGCAGCACGCGGCTACCCGCCTGTCCTGCCTGCGCTGCGCAAAACATGCCCGCTGCGCCAGCGCCTATAATAACGGCATCAAACCTTTCCACGTGACTTTCCTCTCTCAAATTCGGGCGGGAATTGTAAAGTTTCCTCAGTGGTCGCACCAGCGCGAAAAGCGCCTGAAAATGGTATTTGTCTGAAATATATAAGATAATTCTTTAGTGGCATAAAACAAAGCACGAAGCACATCAAAAAAAGTCTATATTTCACTTTGCCCGCGCCGCCAAAGTCACTGATAATGCGCCGCGTTCATGTCCTCAAGATGGCGTAACGTCCTATGCTACATTTGTTTGCTGGCCTGGATTTACATACCGGGCTTTTATTATTGCTTGCTCTGGCTTTTGTGCTGTTCTACGAAGCGATTAACGGCTTCCATGATACAGCCAATGCAGTCGCAACCGTGATTTACACCCGCGCGATGCGTTCGCAGCTGGCGGTTATCATGGCGGCGGTGTTTAACTTTTTTGGCGTTCTGCTGGGGGGTCTCAGCGTGGCGTATGCCATTGTGCATATGCTGCCAACGGATCTCCTGCTCAACATGGGTTCCGCGCACGGCCTCGCCATGGTCTTTTCCATGTTGCTGGCGGCGATTATCTGGAACCTCGGTACCTGGTATTTCGGGTTGCCTGCTTCCAGTTCCCACACGCTGATTGGCGCGATTATCGGCATCGGTTTAACCAATGCGATGATGACCGGCACGTCAGTGGTGGATGCGCTTAACATCCCGAAAGTTATCAATATTTTCGGCTCGCTCATCATCTCCCCTATTGTCGGTCTGGTGTTCGCTGGCGGTCTGATTTTCTTGCTGCGTCGCTACTGGAGCGGCACTAAGAAACGCGCCCGTATCCACCTGACGCCAGCCGAGCGTGAAAAGAAAGACGGCAAGAAAAAGCCGCCGTTCTGGACGCGTATCGCGCTGATTCTCTCAGCTATCGGCGTGGCGTTTTCGCATGGCGCGAACGATGGTCAAAAAGGCATTGGCCTGGTCATGCTGGTGCTGATTGGCGTCGCGCCTGCGGGTTTCGTGGTTAATATGAATGCCTCCAGCTACGAAATCACCCGTACGCGCGATGCTATCAACAATGTCGAAACGTACTTTGAGCAGCGTCCTGACCTGCTGAAAGCCGTCACCGGCGTTGACCAACTGATTCCGTCTCCGGAACCGGGCGCGACTGAACCGGCTGAATTCCACTGCCATCCGGCTAACACCATTAACGCGCTTAACCGTGCGAAAGGGATGCTGGCAAACGTGGAAAGCTACGACAAGTTAAGCGTTGAACAGCGTAGTCAGTTGCGTCGCATTATGCTGTGCATCTCCGACACGACCGACAAAGTCGTGAAATTGCCTGGCGTAAGCAGCGATGACCAGCGTCTGCTGAAAAAGCTGAAGACCGATATGTTAAGTACCATTGAGTATGCGCCGGTGTGGATCATCATGGCGGTGGCGTTGGCGCTGGGTATTGGTACGATGATAGGCTGGCGTCGCGTGGCGACCACTATCGGCGAGAAAATTGGTAAAAAAGGCATGACGTATGCGCAGGGGATGTCGGCGCAGATGACGGCGGCAGTCTCTATCGGTCTTGCCAGCTACACCGGTATGCCAGTTTCTACCACTCACGTACTCTCCTCTTCAGTGGCGGGAACCATGGTCGTTGATGGCGGCGGGTTGCAGCGTAAAACCGTGACCAGCATTCTGATGGCCTGGGTATTTACGTTACCGGCGGCGATTATTCTTTCCGGCGTGCTGTACTGGCTTTCCCTGAAAATTATTTAAGCCGACTGTGCCGGATGGCGTTATCGCTTATCCGGGAGGCTTATCTCACACGAGCGGGTCAGGAAACTGGCCCGCTTTTTTATTCAGTGCCAAATCATGAGCGCAATCAAGCTCACTACCACCAAACCGCATAACGCGCTGGTCAGCAGAAACTGACGGCGGACGCGTTCACAACGGCGAATAAATTCTTCATCATGATGATCGCGATAGCGCTGAGCGTAGATATACCATACCAGGCGCACCTGTTTATTAGGCTGACCATGCGTGGTAAAGAAGCCGCCGCCATCGACATATTGATAGAGCAAAGGATCGCAACCACGAAGTACCACTAACAGTGCGCGTAACGATGAGAAATAGCGCGCCATATTAACAATGCAAACGACACATAAAGCCCAGAATAGTGAGACGGTGCTTATCATATCTCCTCCCCGGCGACCCGCCCACGGAGTTCCTCTCCGGGACTACCGCTCCCCGATACCCTGCCAGACAATCAGTGAAAGAGTACTACGAAAGCCGCCCATGTTAGCGCTCCGCATTCGAACGGCTCTTATACACATTGTAGGAGATCAGTTAATTTTTTTACCAGAAGGTTAATCACTATCAATGCAATTCACTGAAAATTTTGTTTAACTAACTGGCAAGCAAGGCAGATTGACGGATTATCCTGGCCGCTATAATGTAAGGATAGTTATGGTAAACGGCTGAGCTAGCCCCGCGCATAGAGTTCGCAGGACGCGGGTGACGCGGCGGCATAAGAAACGCCAGTAGCTCAATGGTCATCGACAACTTATGGAAGGAGTAACACTATGGCTTATAAACACATTCTTATCGCAGTTGATCTCTCCCCGGAAAGTAAAGTTCTGGTTGAAAAAGCGGTCTCTATGGCGCGCCCCTACAACGCGAAAATCTCCCTGATCCACGTTGACGTGAATTATTCTGACCTGTACACAGGTCTGATTGACGTCAAT
Organism: Salmonella enterica subsp. diarizonae; assembly: GCF_008692785.1. Classification (GTDB taxonomy): domain Bacteria; phylum Pseudomonadota; class Gammaproteobacteria; order Enterobacterales; family Enterobacteriaceae; genus Salmonella; species Salmonella diarizonae. The sequence continues at coordinate 262,046 of NZ_VXJV01000003.1, read as the reverse complement.
CTGGGCGATATGCAGAAACGTATCTCCGAAGAAACCCACCACGCGCTGACCGAGCTGTCTACTAATGCTGGCTACCCTATCACTGAAACCCTGAGCGGTAGCGGCGACTTGGGCCAGGTGCTGGTTGACGCCATCAAGAAATACGATATGGATCTGGTCGTTTGCGGTCATCACCAGGACTTCTGGAGCAAACTGATGTCTTCTGCGCGCCAGCTGATCAACACCGTTCACGTTGACATGCTGATTGTTCCGCTGCGCGACGAAGAAGAGTAATACTTGCCGGCTGGCGGCTAAGACCTTATCTGGTCTATAGTCAATCAGGTTGGCCTGAACCATCAGGCCAATTCCGGCTATCAACAACAACGCCCGCTTATGTGGGCGTTTTGTTTATCCCCCTCTCCGCAGCACTCAGTACATCATTCCATCACACCAAACATAATTAGTGTGATCCGCTAATTAGTTTGCATATCATTTGTATAATAACCTATTAATCCGGCTAATAGCCGCAGTCTATATCAGGGTAAGACTTTTCGGCGCGTTTTGATATGCGCGCTCATACGTTTCGGGATGGCATTGAAAGGCGAAGGAATATGAATACAACTGCACCTACGGGCTTGCTGCAGCAACCTCGTCCATTCTTCATGATCTTTTTTGTAGAATTATGGGAACGATTTGGCTATTACGGCGTCCAGGGCATCCTGGCGGTTTTTTTCGTTAAACAATTGGGTTTTTCTCAGGAACAGGCCTTTATTACCTTTGGCGCTTTTGCGGCGCTGGTTTATGGCCTGATCTCCATCGGCGGCTATGTTGGCGACCATCTGTTAGGGACTAAACGCACCCTGGTCCTGGGCGCGATTGTGCTGGCGATTGGCTATTCTATGACCGGCATGTCGCTATTAAATCCCGATCTGATTTTTATCGCGCTGGGCACGATTGCCGTGGGCAACGGGTTATTTAAAGCCAATCCCGCCAGCCTGCTCTCTAAATGCTATCTGCCTAAAGATCCCCGGCTGGATGGCGCTTTCACCCTGTTTTACATGTCGATTAACATCGGTTCTTTGCTATCGCTATCGCTGGCGCCGGTGATAGCCGATAAGTTTGGCTATGCCGTGACCTACAATCTGTGCGGCGCCGGTATAATTGTTGCGCTTCTGGTGTACTTCGCCTGCCGTGGCATGGTGAAAAATATCGGTTCTGAACCGGATCATAAACCGCTACGTTTTCGCAACTTGCTGCTGGTATTACTCGGCACCGTCGTCATGGTTTTCCTCTGCGCCTGGCTGATGCACAATGTTAAGATAGCCAATCTGGTGCTCATCGTCCTTTCTATCGTCGTCACTATTTTCTTCTTTCGCGAAGCGTTTCGTCTGGATAAAACCGGCCGCAATAAAATGTTCGTGGCGTTTATTCTGATGATTGAAGCCGTGCTGTTTTACATTCTGTATGCGCAGATGCCTACCTCGCTGAACTTCTTTGCGATTAATAACGTTCATCATGAAATTCTTGGATTCACCATTAATCCAGTGAGTTTTCAGGCGCTGAACCCATTCTGGGTGGTCGTCGCCAGTCCGGTACTGGCAGCGATTTACACCCGACTGGGTAGCAAAGGCAAAGATCTGACCATGCCGATGAAGTTTACGCTCGGCATGTTCCTCTGCGCGCTGGGTTTTCTGACCGCCGCCGCCGCCGGGATGTGGTTCGCCGATGCGCAAGGACTGACGTCGCCGTGGTTTATCGTGCTGGTGTATCTGTTCCAGAGTCTGGGCGAATTGCTAATTAGCGCGCTGGGACTGGCAATGGTCGCCGCCCTGGTGCCGCAGCATCTGATGGGCTTTATTCTGGGAATGTGGTTCCTGACCCAGGCCGCCGCCTTCCTGCTCGGCGGTTATGTGGCGACCTTCACCGCCGTACCGGAAAACATCACCGATCCATTGCAGACGCTGCCCATTTATACCGGCGTCTTTAGCAAAATTGGTCTGGTTACGTTGGCGGTCACCGTGGTGATGGCCATTATGGTGCCGTGGCTAAACCGGATGATTAATACCCCGGATAATGCCCGATAATTGTTAATGCCGGATGGCGGCGCAGAGCGTCTTATCCGGCCTGCGGCACCAGGCTGTTGGCCGGATACATCGGCATCTTAACCTTTTCGCGCGTCGATCCACGCTTGCACTTCAACCACAAAGGTATCCGGCGCTTTACGATACATTTTACGCGCCAGATCGAGAATAGTATGCTGCGCCAGCGCCTCTTCCATGCGTTGCTGCGCTATATCCATCACTGAACGCACGCCGCAAATCCCTTCGCAAGCCCACGCGGGCGGTTGCGCATCAAATACCGCCAGCCGCTGGCGAATCTCGCGGCATTCAAAAATCCGTTTATCGCCGTCTATCGCGTTGACCACATCGAGCACCGTAATATGCTCGGCAGGTTTGGCAAGCTGAAAACCGCCCCCCTTCCCCTCAATGCTACGCACCAGACCAGCCTTCGACAGACGGGTAAAAATCTTGGCCAGATAGTCATAAGGCACGCTTTGCAGGTCCGCAATCTCGCGAACGCTCATTTCACGAGCATCTCCCTTGCTGTCCACCATGCACATCAGACTATGGATACCGTACTCAACCCCGGAACTGTAGAAAGCCATACTCTTATCTCAGCCAAATTAACTCTGAGTTATTTTAGCTTTTTCATCATCGCCATGCCAGACAAGAAGCAATCTCACATAATGCAATACAGTTTTAGTGTTTAATTTTCAAATAGATAATCGCACACTCCGAACGTAAATACTAAACACGGACAAAATAACATTGCCTCTTTTAACTAGGACCAATACAATCCGAGTAAATAAGTCATCATCAGGTGAAACCAAAATGCATAAAAATATTCTGATCGTAGGGGCGGGATTTTCCGGGATGTGGGCAGCGCTCAGTGCGGCTCGTCTGGTAGACAAATATCAAAGCGAGGATATTAAAATCACCGTTATCGCACCTCAGCCTGAACTACGCGTGCGTCCTCGTTTTTATGAAAACGCGGTGACAACGTTGGTCGCGCCGCTTCAGCCGCTGTTTGATATCACCGGCGTGAACTTCCTGCGCGGAACGGTGCGGCAAATCTTCCCGGGCTCAAAAGAGGTGAGCTGGACGGATGCCAGCGGCGAAACGCGAGTAAGCCGCTACGATCGCCTGGTACTTGCCAGCGGCAGCCACGTAGATCGCTCACAGGTGGCCGGCGCTCAGACACATGCTTTCGATCTGGATCAGCTGGAAAGCGCGGCAGTTCTGGAACAACATCTGAAAGACCTGGCTTACCAGGCTGAAAGTGAAGCGCGTAATACCGTGGTCGTTTGCGGCGGTGGTTTTACGGGCATCGAGATGGCGCTTGAACTGCCTGGTCGCCTGTGCGATATCCTCGGCGCCGATGCTAAGACCAGAGTAGTCGTAGTTGAACGTAGCCCAGAGCCGGGCGCACGCTATAGCGAAGCATTGCGTAATGTCATCATTGAAGCCTCTGCGGAACTGGGCGTGGAGTGGCTCGTTAACGCAGAAGTCGAAAGCGTGGATGCCGCAGGCGTGACGCTGAAAGACGGGCGGACGATTGCATCGCAAACGGTGATCTGGACAGTTGGCGTACAGGCCAATGGCCTGACGGCGCAGATTGGCGCTCCGCGCGATCGCCAGGGGCGTCTGCATGTGAATACCGCACTTCAGATACCAGGTCACGAAGATATCTACGCCACCGGCGACGTGGCCTATGCCGCGACCGACGACAAAGGCCATCATGCGCTAATGACCTGCCAGCACGCGATTCTGTTAGGCAAGTTCGCCGGTAATAACGCTGCGGCCAGCTTGCTGGAGGTGACTCCTCTGCCATATCGTCAGGAAAACTATGTTACCTGTCTGGATCTTGGCGCCTGGGGCGCAGTCTATACCGAAGGGTGGGATCAGCAGGTAAAACTGACGCGCGCCGAAGCGAAGAAACTCAAGATGTCAATCACCAGCAAGCTGATCTACCCGCCGAAAGCAGACCGCGCAGCGGCGTTTGCGATTGCCGATCCGCTGGCGCCGTTTGTTTAAACTGTCTGAACAATACCACGCCCTGGCAACTCCACTCCGGTCAGGGCGTGCTTAAAGGAATATCTGAATAGGCTCCCTTCTTCTTTCTCCCTCAACTTCTTAAGCGCCGCTTTCTTACATACCAACAATCTCATATGAAAAATGCAAAAAAATGCGCATGCGAAATCAAAACAAGCATATAAACGCATTAATGAATCGGTTAATTATAAATCACCCTGGAAATGCCAGCATCTACGCAAAATACAATGAAATAATGCAAGCATTTGATTTATATAAAATAAATAATATCCATTGTGACTTGCCTCGCAAATCAAATCGATTGTCATAGGCAATGCGTTTTTCTGCGCATAAATTATAAACGCGCAAAAAAACGCATACATGTAAAAAACATGCTACAGGCACGGCTGAAAGCTCCCGTACCAGCATGTGTCAATCAACGCCGCAAAATGAGGGTTAAAAATGGATCAAGCAACGAAGTGGTTAGATCTGTCAGGGAAAGTTGTGATCGTAACCGGAGGAAGCATGGGGTTGGGAGAAAAAATGGTTGAAAATTTACATGCTAACGGCGCGACCGTCGTGTATGCCGACTTATCACCAAATCAAACTTTCAGCCAATGTGATGATATTACCTTTATCAAGTGTGACGTAACCGACAAAAAAGAAGTTGAAAACTTAACCCAGTCCGTTGTTGCGAAATTTGGTCATATTGATGGGCTGGTCAATAACGCTGGCGTTAGTCGTCCACGTTTACTGGTCGATGTTTTTAAAGAAAAGCCTGAGTACGAGTTGAGTGAGGATGACTTCGACTTTATGGTGAATGTAAACCAGAAAGCGGTATTCCTGATGTCACAGTCTGTCGCACGTCAGATGGTTGAACAACAGTCCGGCGTGATTATCAATATGACATCCGAGGCGGGTGTTCAGGGTTCCCGTGGTCAAAGCTGTTACTCTGCAACCAAAGCCGCTGTCAATGCGTTTACATTTTCGTGGTCGAAAGAATTGGGTCCTTACAATGTTCGCGTGGTCAGCGTTGAGCCAGCAATCAATGTACCCACGCCAATGAACAGCGAGGCCAATTTCCGTGCGCTTGCTTACACGCGAGGTACAGATCCTAACCATGTTCATAAAGACTACAAAGGCATAATTCCTCTCGGCCGACCGGGTAAACTTGAAGAGATTGCAGACTTAATTTCTTTCCTTGTCTCCGAGCATTCCTCCTATATCACCGGTTCAGTTATTAATATCACCGGCGGTAAGTCACATCATTAATCACTAACCAACATACAAATGGAGCCGACCATGGGGAACAATCAAATTGCCAATAGCCCTACGTTAGCGAAAATAAGAAAGTTTGGTGGAGTTATGAGCGGCATGGTCATGCCGAATCTGGGTGCTTTTGTAGGATGGGGACTGATGGCCGCCATCTTTATACCCAATGGCTGGTTCCCTAATGAAAAATTAGGTGAGATGGTCGGCCCAATTCTGAATTATCTTTTCCCATTACTCATTGGTTATACAGCAGGCTATAACATTCATGGCCAACGTGGAGGTGTTATCGCCGCATTTGCAACTATGGGCGTCATCGTCGGTTCAAATATTACGATGATTAGCGGGGCGATGGTTATGGGTCCCCTTTCTTCATGGTTGCTAAAGAGATTCGACCAAAAAGTACAACATAAAATTAAACCGGGATTTGAAATGTTCGTAAACAATTTCAGTCTCGGTATTATCGGGTTGCTTTGCGCCATTTTTGCCTATATGACCGTTGGGCCGGTAATCCGCTTACTTATCGTCATCATCACCTCGGGCGTGAACTGGTGTACAAGCCATAATCTACTGCCTTTGCTTTCCGTTTTTATGGCCCCTGCTCAAGTACTCTTCCTGAATAATGTTGTCAATCACGGTATTCTTGCGCCGATTGGCTTTGCTCAGGTTCCTGAACTGGGTAAATCGATCATGTTCCTCGTTGATACCAATAATGGCCCATTACTTGGAACATTAATGGCTATCGCACTTTTTGGTCGTGGTCGGGCGAAAAAAACGGCACCAATGGCCATGTTTATTGCCGGTATAGCAGGGATTGGTGAGGTCTACTTTCCCTTTGTGCTGGCCAACCCTTTACTGGTATTCGCCACTATGGGCGGGCTTGCTGTCTCTTTATTCTTACAGGTGATTATGGGCGGCGGGCTGATCGGCGTGGCATCACCAGGTAGCTTAATTGCCATTGCGATGATGACGCCGAAAAGCGCGATTATTGCGAATCTGGTGTCCATCAGCGCCGGTTTCCTCGTCTCATGCACATTAGGCTGGCTATTGCTTAAAGTCAGTCCAGGAACAGAAAACGATGAAGATGAAAACCCTGTCATAGTTGGAGGACGTCAGGTTAAGTCCGTCACTGACTTTGTTCCAGGAGTCACAAGTATGGCGACAGCAACCAGAGGAAAAACGGTTCAAAGCATCCTTGTCGCATGTGACTCCGGAATGGGTTCCAGTGCAATGGGCGCGTCAGTCCTGCGTAAACGGTTGAAAGAAGAAGGACTGGACTATATTACCGTCATCAACGATTCCGCAAACCGAGTAGGTAAAGATTATGACATTGTCATTACCTTATCTGGTCTTATCGAACGGGCAAAATTAAGCTGTGAAAATGACGACACCGTCTTCATGACTGTGAAGAACTTTATTAAATTAAGTGATTATGATGAAACTGTAACATTCATAAAATCACAGAATAATATGAATCAGCAAGAGGTGACAGCATGAATAATATTTTCACGCCTGATAACATCATTCTCAATGCACAAGCCAAAGATAAGTTTGACGCTATACGAATCACCGGAAACATCCTTAAGGAAAATGGGTATGTCACGGATGAATACATTAAAAGAATGATAGTGAGAGAAGAAATTGTTTCAACTTATCTGGGCAATGGTTTAGCCATCCCGCATGGAACAGATGGTTCTGATTGTGAAATCATTAAAACTGGCATCTCACTAGTCCAGTTTCCCGATGGGGTAGACTTTGGCGATGGCAATACTGCATATATAACCATTGGTATTGCAGGAAAAGAAGCCGAGCATATGGACTTACTTAACAAAATCGCCTTAATTTGCATTGAAGAAGATAATGTCCAGACACTGCGTAATGCCACATCTATAGAACAGGTTTTACAAGTGCTAAACATGTAAGATATACTCATTATTCTATGAATAAAATGAGTAAGTTACGATGAAAGCTGCCAGACAAGACATCATTCTACAGATACTTGAAAAGGAAAAAAAGATTGTAGCCAGTAAATTAAGTGAGCGCCTAAAAGTTTCTGAAGATACGATTAGGCGCGACTTAAATGAATTGGCAAGCCAGGGTTTAATCAGACGCGTGCACAGTGGTGCTATACGCGTAGGGCCTGCGGTTACTGAGTTTAATGTCCGCCAGGACTTAAATATTAGTGAAAAAGTGAAAATTGCCAAAAAGGCGATACATTTAATCAAAGAAAATAGTGTTATTTTAATTGATGGAGGGACAACGAATTACGAATTGGTAAAATTAATTCCGAAAGATTTAAAATGCACCGTAATTTCTAACAATATTCCTATTCTACACTTACTCAGTGATTATCAGAATATAGAAGTTATGGGATTAGGTGGCAGACTCTACAAAAATTCTTTGGTATTAATTGGTGCCGAGACAATTCGTGAACTGGAATCAATCCGCCCAGACATTTATTTTATGGGCGTTGCACATGTTGATAGTGAAGTCGGTGTAACGCTTCCTGGTCTGGATGAATGTTATACCAAACAAAAAATGGCCGAGGTCTCAAATGAGGTTGCCATTCTTGTTACGGAAGAAAAACTCGAGACCAGGTCTAATTTCGTCGTGTCCTCTCTCAAGGATATAAATTATATATTCACGAGCAAGGACGCATAATATGATGAGGTGTACTAATGAAACGTGTATTAATTGTGGGTGCTGGCCGCCTTGGCAAAGGGTTCGTTGGCGAAACGTTTGATAATGCAGGCTGGAATATTACATTCCTTGATAAAGATCAGAGAGTTATTGATGCTCTAAACAAACAAAATAAATATACCGTCCAGGTTTTCCGAACTGATGATATCATTATGCATGAAGTCACTAATTTTAATGCTTTTACTACAGACGATCAGTACTCTGTGATGAGCGACTTCCTTGAGTCATCGGTTATTATGTGTCCACTTTATCCTGAAGACTTTGAAGAGTCAGCACATTATCTGGGTAAATGCTTTGAACGTCAATTCCAGACCGATCCTGAAAAAAAAATGACGTTAATTTGCCTGACCAACAAAAATCATATAATCAAAGATATTGAATCGTGGTATCGCAATGCCATCCCCTCTTCAGAAGCACAAAACTGGTTCGATACTCACGTAGCCGTTCGCGATTCTATTGTCCGCCGTTCCACGGATGCGCAGACGCACTATGCAACCCAGATTGATAGCACAGCCGTTGCCTCTCTATTAATACAGTCACCACTCTACAACGACATTAGTGATGTTGAATGGTTAGAGCCCCGTGAACATCTGGAAATGCTCAAAGACATTAAAGTTTTTACTATTAACGGTCCCCACGCCACCACCGCTTTCTATGGCCACCTGAAAGGTTACAAAACGATTCCTGATGCCTCCGCGGATCCGTCTGTTGCAAAACTGGCGAACGCCGTGCACGATGTTACTATTACTGCCGTAATGAAGGAATATCCGCAAATCACTCGCGACGCATTGAAAGATCTTGAATATCTTCCGAAAGCAAAAAATGAGCTTCCAGACTCCATCCACCGTGTCGCTTACGATCCCATCCGAAAACTAGCGTATCAGGACCGTTTGATGGGGGTAGTACAGCTTTGCCTGAAATATGATCTCGACTATTCACCGTTAACCAAAGCAATTGCCTGTGGTCTGGCATATTATGCTGAGGACGATAAGGCATCAGTGAAATTACAGCGGTTTATTCAGCAAAATGGTTTGCTGACGAGTGCAGCAAAAGTAATAGGGTTACCGAAAGACCACCCGGTTACACTTGATGTGGCATATCAATACTTAGCACTGGATGCCGAAAACTTAATTCCAACCATACAACTTTAATTATGACAACAGAACTTAATTTAAGTGCTCGTTTCGTTATTAAAAATGAGCATGGAATTCACGCACGCCCAGGCGCACATTTTGTTGCTGCATTAAAACCATACAGATGTACTGTAAAAATCGCTAATCTTGCTCGAAGCAATAACTATGTTAACGCTAAAAGTCTGATGGCATTAATGTCTTTAGGTATTAAAAAAGGACATGAGGTCAACATCCTTTTTCATGGCGAAGATGCACAAAGTGCATTACAAAAGATACGCTGCGAAATTGAGAATGGATTAGGAGAATAAATATGTAGTTGACGCTTATTTCATATGGGCGTCAATTCATATCATCTTAAGGATAATATTTATGATTACCACCGCAATATTTCCCGGAAGATATATTCAGGGCGCTAATGCTATTGAGAAATGTCTGGGAAATGAATTAGCCCGTTTTGGTAAAAATGCGATGATTCTTGAGGATCCCATTGTTCACAAAAATATTGGAGGAAAAATTACCGAAGCCTTGAATCCCAACGTTACGTTTGAACTTGAAATATTTAATTGCGAATGCTGTGATGAAGAGATCGAGAGAATTTCTACCTCAGCACAGGCATGTTCGGCAGAAATGATTGTGGGTATCGGAGGCGGTAAGACACTGGATACGGCCAAAGCCGTTGGCGCCAAATTGAATATTCCGATTATCGTTATTCCTACTCTTGCCTCCACCGATGCGCCATGCAGTTCCCTCGTTGTGATTTATACCGCTGAAGGTCAGTTCAAGCGCTATATGATGATTCCCCATAACCCTTCGCTGGTTTTTGTCGATTCTCAAGTGATCGCCGACGCACCTGTGCGTTTTCTGCTTTCTGGGATAGGCGATGCCGTAGCGACATGGTTCGAAGCGGAAGATTGTCGCATTAAAGGTGCAGGAAACATGACCGGAAGGCCTGGGCCAATGTCCGCCTACGCTCTGGCAAAATTATGCTTCGATACGTTGCTAACCTATGGTGAACAGGCAGTTTCTGCATGTCGCATGCACCAGGTCACTCCGGCTCTTGAACACGTCATCGAAGCCAATACATTACTTTCAGGACTAGGTTTTGAAAGCGGGGGTCTCGCTGCTGCTCACGCAATTCACAACGGACTGACGGTGTTACCAGAAACGCATAAATTCTGGCATGGAGAAAAAGTCGCCTTTGGCACGCTTGCTATGTTACTGATGACAGACAGAGAGCCTGACCTAATCAGGCGAGTCTATCAGTTTTACCGGCAAATCGGACTGCCTGTTACGCTCGCGGAGATTGGCATAACCGATCGTTCTGTTCAACATTTGATGGAAATCGCACTAGCAGCCTGTCAACAGGGTGAGACCATGCATAATGAACCCTTTGAAATTAGACCTGAAAATATCGTTGCAGCATTGATTGCCGCGGATGAATACGGTAGACGTTATTATTAAAAACAAGCTTCTTTGCAGGTTTACGTGACGCCCGTAAGCCTGCTTTTTTATGCAGTCAACCACTCTAACACTTGGCAATGGTTCAAAATTACTGTGTCGGCAATAGTAAAACGCGGGTCATTTTGTTGGTGTTCAGCAGGTAATGCAATAACGCGCATCCCGGCAGCCCTCGCTGCAATAACACCATTTAATGAATCTTCAATCACCAGACATGTTTCCGGTTCTGCCTTCAACATTGCGGCAGCAGTCAAAAATATTTCCGGGTGCGGTTTGCCGTACGAAAGCCCGTCTGCGGAAACTACGGCAGAAAAATAGTGCCTGATGTTAAGTGTATTAAGAACATTATCTATTTGATATTGCGGTGAAGAAGAGGCTACAGCCATTAACGTTCCCCGCCGCTGTAGATAATTAAGTAACTCAAAGATACCCGCGATAGGTTTCGGTTGTTGACGTATTTTTTCTGCAACCTGGGCAACTATAGTGTCCTGAATTTGCGGCAGATTATTAGTCGGAAAACCATGATTTTCATGCAACTTCCGCAGGAAAATACCCACCGGCATCCCTGTGAATAAATCAAAATCCTTTGGGCCGAGAGAGATATTGTAATGTCTAAGATAAAATTCGCATTCAACCTGTTGCCATACAGGTTCAGAATCAATAAGTACGCCATCCATATCAAAAATAATGATCTTTGACATTTTTACTCCTTATAAAAAATGCCATAACACAGTCAATAATTACTGAGTCATGGCATATAAATTTGTCATTTAAATTTTTATTCATTCAAGGTTGGCATGATATTGCCAGAGCAATTCCATATTAATTTTATGATTATCAATGAACTGGAGCGCAATAATATCGCCAAGTAACAGAAGTGATTGTTCAAAAAGCGATGTCATCGGTTGAACCGAAGGGATTTCAGACGCCAGATTAAGTTTTGATTTTACCGGAATACGAACAAAATGGTCGCACAACTCTTTCATGCTACTTTCAGCATTAGCACCAATATGTACAATTTGGGCATTAAAACTTTTCGCTTTTCTGGCTATACCCACGGGAAACATACTTTCACCACTACCCGATCCAACAATCAGAAGATCATTTTTGGTAATTGCCGGTTCTGTTATTTGCCCGACCACATACGTTTTGATTCCCAGATGCGCTAACCGTTTAGCTATGGCTTCCAAAGACAATAAGACTCTTCCAACCCCCACGAAAAAGACACTATCAGCAGCTTCAATCATCTCCAGTAACCGCTCAACATCCTTAGATGCAATGTTTTCCAAAGTGGCGTTTAACTCATGTAATACACGTTTCTGATTCGCTTTATAACTCACAGGCCACTCCCCCCTTCGCCCGTTGCGCCAGTCCCGCAGCGATTTTTTCATTTAATTGTGACTTGTTCTCCATAAGCGTGGCCCCACGGAAAAAAAGCCCAGTGCTGCCGAGTACCAGATTACTCGCCCCCGCCGCGACCAACCCAGGAATGGTGGCAAATGAGACTCTACCATCAACCTGTATTGCAGTATGAGTTCCTGCCTCCGCAATCCGGGCATGCAGATGGCGGACTTTATCTTCCGCATAAGGAACCTGCTGTTCATCTTTATTACTGGCAAACCCCGGATTAATCAGCATAAGTAAAACGTAATCTAACGAAGGAAGAAGATAGTCAAGTGAACGTAAACTGGTGGCGGGGTTGAGTGCGATTCCCGCTTCAACTTTTTGTTTCTTAATTAGATTTACCAGCCTGTCGGGATGCAGTGACGTTTCATAATGGAATGAAACCCGCCGTACACCAATATCGAGCGCCTGTTTAATAAACCACTCATTATTCATCGACATAATATGGATATCAAAATCGAGATTCGTTTTTTCACGTAATTGCCTGATTACCTCTAAGCCCAACGGCATACTGGGACTAAACGTGCTATCAATAAGATCAATATGTAGCGCGTCTACACCTATTTCCTCCAGTTCCCTCACCGAGTCGCTTAAACTCAGCAAATCTGTACACATCAAAGAAGGCGATAAAACAACATCAGCAACCGTCCTTTTACTCATTGTGATCTCTCCTGAAATGCGCAATTATGCATGAATTTAAATGATATGCGCACAAAAACGCATTAACTATGTAAAGATAGCTGAACTGTGATCACGGTCGAAAACAATTAAAAAACACTTTAATTTTCAATTGATTAAATAGACAAAAAAGAAGATAAGCAAATGCGCTTTCAGTACAAAAGCGCACAAACAAACACGATTATGCAAATGAAGATTAAATTACTGCATTACTCCGGCGTTCCCGGGTAAATATCGAACCGGTGGCCTTTGGTGACGATGGCGTTGGGCGTCGCGACATCCGCCAGCGGCGGCGCATAATCGGGACGTTTAACCACCACGCGTTTGGTCGCCAACTGACGCGCCGGTTCCAGCAGTCCGTCGGCGTCTAAATCCGGCCCCACCAACGACTGAAACACCCGCATCTCTTTCTTCACCAGCGCGCTTTTCTGCCGGTGAGGAAACATTGGATCGAGGTAGACCACCTGCGGGCGCGGAATGATATCAGTCAGCGCCGTCAGGCTGGAAGCATGAATCAACTGTAAACGTTGCTGCAACCACGGGCCGATGTCCGCATCTGCGTAGCCGCGCGTCAGACCGTCATCCAGTAAGGCCGCCACCACCGGATTACGCTCCAGCATCCGCACGCGGCAACCGACTGACGCCAGCACAAACGCATCGCGCCCCAGCCCCGCCGTGGCATCAACCACATCCGGCAGATAATCGCCCTTAATACCGACCGCCTTCGCCACCGCTTCGCCGCGCCCGCCGCCAAACTTACGTCGATGGGCCATCGCGCCGCCGACAAAATCGACGAAAATGCCGCCGAGCTTCGATTCGTCGCGCTTGCGCAGCTCCAGATGCGCTGTAGTCAGTACCAGCGCCATCGGGTTGTTTTCGTCATGCTCCAGTCCCCAGCGGGCAGCCAGAACAGATAAGGCGCCGTCTGTGGCGCCCGTTTCATCTATTAAGCAGATTTGCACGTAAAATCAGCCTTTAATCCCGTAATGCTCCAGCATCGCGTCCAGTTGTGGTTCACGGCCACGGAAGCGTTTAAAGAGTTCCATCGGCTCTTCAGAACCACCGCGAGTCAGGATGTTATCAAGGAATGACTGACCGGTCTCACGGTTGAAAATGCCCTCCTCCTCAAAGCGGGAATAAGCGTCCGCCGCCAGTACGTCGGCCCACAGATAGCTGTAGTAGCCTGCCGCATAGCCGCCAGCAAAGATATGGCTGAACGCATGTGGGAAGCGGCCCCATGTCGGTGACGGCACCACGGCGACCTGTTTTTTAATTTCAAAGAGCGTCTCAAGAATTTTCGCCCCTTGCTGCGGGTTAAATTCCGCATGTAGACGGAAATCAAACAGACCGAACTCCAGTTGACGCAGAATAAACAGCGCCGCCTGATAGTTTTTCGCCGCCAGCATTTTATCCAGCAATTTCTTCGGCAACGGCTCGCCAGTTTCATAATGACCAGAGATAAACGCCAGCGCGTCCGGTTCCCAACACCAGTTTTCCATAAACTGACTTGGCAGTTCGACCGCATCCCACGGCACGCCGCTGATACCGGAGACCCCGGCGGTCTCAATGCGGGTCAGCATATGATGCAGGCCATGACCAAACTCGTGGAACAGGGTGATCACTTCATCATGGGTAAACAGAGCGGGTTTACCGTTTACCGGACGGTTGAAATTACAGGTCAGATAAGCGACCGGCTTTTGCAATGTGCCATCCGCTTTACGCATTTGGCCGACACAGTCGTCCATCCACGCGCCGCCACGTTTGTTTTCACGCGCATACAGATCAAGGTAGAAGCTGCCGCGCAGCTCGTTGTTATCGTCATACAGCTCAAAGAAACGAACATCCGGATGCCACACCTCCACATCAGCGCGCTCTTTCGCGGTGATGCCGTAAATGCGTTTCACCACTTCAAACAGGCCATTCACGGCTTTGTTTTCCGGGAAGTACGGACGTAGCTGCTCATCGCTGATGCTGTACAGGTGCTGTTTTTGCTTTTCACTGTAGTACGCGATATCCCACGGTTGCAGCTCGTCGACGCCGAACTCCGCTTTCGCGAAGGCACGCAGTTGCGCCAGCTCTTTTTCCCCCTGCGGACGAGCACGTTTCGCCAGATCGGTTAAGAAATCGAGCACCTGCTGCGGATTTTCCGCCATTTTGGTGGCCAGCGATTTATGGGCATAATTTTCGAAGCCCAGCAGTTGCGCCAGTTCATGGCGCAGCGCAAGAATTTCTTCCATCACCGGGCTGTTATCCCATTTCCCCGCGTTCGGCCCCTGATCGGAGGCGCGAGTGGAATAGGCGCGATACATCTCTTCGCGCAACGCCTGGTTGTCGCAGTAAGTCATCACTGGCAGGTAGCTTGGAATATCCAGCGTCAACAGGTAGCCCTGCAACGCTTTTGCTTCGGCCTGCGCTTTAGCAGCGGCGAGCGCGCTTTCCGGCATTCCCGTCAGCTCGGCTTCATCGGTAATGAGCTTCGTCCAGCCCTGCGTTGCGTCCAGCACGTTATTGCTGTACAGGTTGCCCAGCTCAGACAGGCGAGTGGCGATTTCGCCGTAACGCTGCTGTTTCTCTTTCGGCAGGCCGATGCCGGACAGTTCAAAATCACGCAGCGCATTATCAATCGCTTTCTTCTGTGCTGTATTCAGAGTGGCGTAATGATCGCCATCGCGCAGGTCGCGATACGCGTTGTACAACCCTTCATGTTGCCCAACCCAGGTGCTGTATTCAGACAGCAACGGCAACGTCTGTTCGTAGGCTTCGCGCAGCTCCGGGCTATTTTTCACCGAGTTAAGGTGACTCACCGGGGAGAAGATTCGTCCCAGCGCATCGTCGACTTCCGCCAACGGCTGGCAAAGATTTTCCCAGGTATACGGCGCGCCATGCGCCACAACGCCTTCTACCGCCGCCCGGCAATCAGCCAACGCTTGGGTGACCGCAGGCACCACATGCTCCGGTTTAATTGCAGAAAAAGGCGGCAGTGAAAAAGACGTCAGTAATGGATTGGTCATATGCGCAGTCCTGTAGAAGAAGGTGAGTGGAGCGCGCTTTTGGCGCTCTCGCGATGTGATCTAGAATGGGGGATAGTGAGGGGAATTTCAATGATGGACAGCGTACAGACGTGGGTATCGCTGCAATAAGCCGCCCCTTAAACATCATCCCGGCTTACGCTTTATAAGCCGGGTGACAACGTTAGCGCATTTTTCTCGCCATCTCGTAAGCAGCGGCCAGATCCAGACGCTGCCAGAACTGTTGGTCATCGGTCTCGCCCGATAACGGATATCCTGCCGGTAACGCCGTCTCTTCCATTAGCGCCTGACGCTGTGCCATTGAAAAATTCGGTAGCGCGGCCTGTAGCAGAACATCCGCACCTTTTGGTATTTTCAGCGGCTGATGCTCGCCTTTCTGTTGCGGCAGGTTATAGGTCATGGTGAAACGGTAAAAGGTATGCATGGCCGGATCGCGGTACGGATCGTCTTTTCCGGCCGATGCCGCGCATTCGACAATCGTCGTACCGCACTCTTTCACCAGCGCCTCGCGCAATTGAGCGCGAGCTTCGTTGAACAACGTACGATAATGCGGATCGTTAAGATAGTGCGCGACATTACGCTGCGCGACCATCCGCGCGCCCATCACATCCAGCGGATAGTGTACGCCAAGGACCAGGCGGGAATAGCCATAACGCGCGCCGCGAATCACCAGCGCATCAAAGCGTTCCGGGATCATTTCCGCCATCAACAGCGCATCCGTATAACCGACGTTCGTGTGACCGCTGGGGAAAGAACCGCCACCCGCGGTATAAGGATGACCATCTTTTACCACCACATCGTCCGGCGTCAGATGGATAGTATTACCCGGCACCTGGAAAGGACGCGGGTAGTGAAAATATTTTTTCGCCGCGCTGGTGCTGACTTCCGAGGCTTTAATCAGCGCCGCCGCTTTGCCCAACTCACCTTTATCATAAGCGGTAAGAAATGCCCGCCCCAGCCGCGGCCCCATCGCGTCGCTCAGGAAATAGAGATAGCCCACGCTTTCCGCATCCGCCAGCGCCTGGTGACGGGTATTAACATCGGCATCGTGATTAATCGCCGTCACCGTCGCCAGATTGTCTTTCAATACTGCTTCCGGCAATGTATTGAAGGCGGAAAGCAGGGTAATTCCCACCTGTTGATTCTTAGTGGTATGAAAATCATAACCGCTAGCCTGTAACCAGGCGTTATCCGCCTGGACGGAATTTTGTCGCATCTGAGCCAGGGCGTCGCGAGTCAACGCGGCGGCATCGCCTTGTAATGCCTTGCGCAACTGTGTCAGCCATTGAAACTCAAGGTCATTAAAGGCGACGCTCGCCGAGTCGGGCGTCACGATTTTCGCTATCGACTCCGCCTGGGACAGGGGAATATCTTTCGCCAGTACCGGCAGCGCCAGCGCCAGAGATGACGCCAGTACAGTAATGTGTAGTTTCATTATGGTTCCTTTCATTAAAAATAACGCCAGGTCAAAACCACTACCTTGCCCACAGGCGATGCTGGCCTGCTCATTTGACGGTTTGATGATACGAACACGTCTTGCAATACTTTCACAACGCGCGAAACAACATGGCGGTACTGGGGTAATCTGCGCGGATCTGCGGTAAACTATCGGTTAACTTGTTTACTTCCCGGAATATCTGTATCCATGCTCAGTTATCGTCACAGCTTTCACGCAGGCAACCACGCCGATGTCCTTAAACATACTGTTCAGAGCCTGATCATCGAGTCGCTAAAAGAGAAAGAAAAACCGTTTCTCTATTTGGACACGCACGCGGGCGCGGGGCGTTATCAGTTGGGCAGCGAACATGCTGAACGTACCGGAGAGTATCTGGAAGGCATCGCCCGTATCTGGCAGCAGGACGATCTGCCCGCCGAACTGGAGCCGTATATTAGCGTCGTAAAACATTTCAACCGCAGCGGGCAGTTACGCTACTATCCGGGCTCTCCGTTAATCGCCCGCCAGTTGCTGCGTGAGCAGGACAGTCTGCAACTCACGGAATTGCATCCCAGCGACTTCCCACTGTTGCGCACGGAGTTTCAAAAAGACAACCGCGCGCGCGCGGAACGCGCCGACGGCTATCAGCAACTGAAAGCCAAATTGCCGCCGGTTTCCCGCCGCGGTCTGATCCTCATTGACCCGCCTTATGAAATTAAAACCGACTACCAGGCGGTAGTCAGCGGCATCAGCGAGGGTTATAAACGTTTCGCCACCGGTACATACGCGCTATGGTATCCGGTGGTACTCCGTCAGCAGATTAAGCGCATGATCCATGATCTGGAGGCCAGCGGCATCCGTAAAATCTTGCAAATTGAGCTGGCGATCCGCCCGGACAGCGATCAGCGCGGGATGACGGCGTCCGGTATGATCGTGGTTAACCCGCCGTGGAAACTGGAGCAGCAGATGAACAACGTGCTACCGTGGCTGCACAGCAGGCTGGCGCCGAACGGTCATGGGCACACTTCGGTAAGCTGGATCGTGCTGGAGTAATCACAGCCATCGGTGGAACCTTTCACCTTCAGGTATACAATCGCGAATATTTTGGCGGGTAGCGCAGAATCTATCCGTCCGACAACGAACATAAAGGAGCGGTCATGACCAAACACTATGATTACATCGCTATCGGGGGCGGCAGCGGCGGTATCGCCTCGATTAACCGCGCCGCCATGTACGGCCAGAAATGCGCGCTCATCGAAGCCAAAGAACTGGGCGGCACCTGTGTTAACGTGGGCTGCGTGCCGAAAAAAGTGATGTGGCATGCCGCGCAGATTCGTGAAGCGATTCATCTGTATGGCCCGGACTACGGTTTTGACGCCACGATTAATCAGTTCGACTGGAGCAAGCTGATTGCCAGCCGTACCGCGTATATTGACCGCATCCATACTTCATACGACAACGTGCTGGGCAAAAATAACGTGGATGTGATTAAAGGCTTTGCCCGCTTTGTCGATGCCAAAACCATTGAAGTGAACGGCGAAACTATCACCGCCGATCATATTTTGATCGCTACCGGCGGCCGTCCGAGCCATCCTGGGATTCCTGGCGTGGAATACGGCATTGATTCCGACGGTTTCTTTGCGCTGCCTGCCTTGCCGGAGCGCGTCGCGGTCGTAGGTGCAGGTTATATCGCCGTTGAACTGGCTGGCGTTATCAACGCCCTGGGGGCGAAAACGCATCTGTTTGTCCGTAAACATGCGCCGCTGCGCAGTTTTGACCCGATGATTAGCGAAACGCTGGTTGAGGTGATGAACGCCGAAGGCCCGCAGCTACATACTCACGCAGTGCCGAAAGCGGTGGTGAAAAACGCCGACGGCAGTCTGACTCTGGAACTGGAAGATGGCCGCACTGAAACCGTTGATTGCCTGATCTGGGCCATTGGTCGCGAACCGTCGACCGACAATATTAATCTGGCGGCTGCGGGCGTGAAAACCAATGAAAAAGGTTACATCATCGTCGATAAGTTGCAGAACACGAACGTAGAGGGCATTTACGCTGTTGGCGATAACACCGGCGCGGTGGAGTTAACGCCAGTCGCGGTCGCCGCCGGTCGCCGTCTCTCCGAACGTCTGTTTAACAACAAGCCGGACGAGCATCTGGACTACAGCAACATCCCGACCGTGGTCTTTAGCCATCCGCCTATCGGCACCGTCGGGTTAAGCGAGCCGCAGGCGCGCGAGCAGTACGGCGACGAGCAGGTGAAAGTCTATAAATCATCGTTTACCGCCATGTATACCGCGGTGACGACGCACCGCCAACCGTGCCGTATGAAGCTGGTCTGCGTCGGACCGGAAGAAAAAATTGTGGGTATCCACGGTATCGGCTTCGGCATGGATGAAATGTTGCAGGGCTTCGCGGTGGCGCTGAAGATGGGTGCTACCAAGAAAGACTTCGATAATACCGTCGCCATCCACCCGACCGCGTCAGAAGAGTTTGTTACCATGCGTTAATATCTTGTGCGCCCACCTTAGAGGATGGGCGCACAGGCCTTCATGGTTAATACGTACTGAAATAACTCTGGATCAGTTCCGGATTATGCGTCTGAGTTAATGCCGTCATCAACAAGACCCGCACCTTCGCCGGGTTGAGCGAATCAGACACCAGCCCTGGCTGTCCTTTATCCAGCGGTACTACGCCATTTCCGGTGCGGGAAGCGCGCACCACGATAATCCCGGCTTTCTCCGCTTTTTTAATCCCCGCGTCGCTGCGTACCGAGACCGAGCCTGCGCCGCCGATTTCCCGCCCTGCCGCAGGGCGCATAGCACGCTTTCTTTATCGGGTTCCGCCATACCCGATTGCAAAATGTGTAAATGACTTTATCGTCTTTATATTCCTGAGCGAACGCCTGCGCGCGTTCCGCAACCTGCTCGCAAGCGCGCCAGACGATACGGTTGATTTTGCTGACGCCATCCTGAAAATCGTCGTAGTGCGCATACCCTTCCGTCTGCTGGAGCAGTTCGACCGTACTCAGCAGGCCTTTCATCGTTTTCTCGCCGGCAATATCTTTACCGTCGCCAAACGTGTACGTTTCCACATAGTCGCAATGCGCCACCAACGGTGAATCCATCACCCAGGTTAAACCAATGACCGGCGCGCCGTGCTGACGGGCGATTTCAGCCGCTTCAATTGTCTCTGGCGTATTACCTTTGTGAGAGGCGACAACCACAACGGCATTTTCTCCCAGTGCTACCGGCGGATTGTTAATAAATTCTCCGCTGTTATACAGACCGACAGTCAACGCTTTCGCTTCTTTTTCTAAAAATGCTTTTGCCGGATAGAACACCGCATAAGAACCGCCGCACGCCACGTAATAGAGGTGTTTAACGCCCCCTTTCTCTGCCTGCCTGGCTGGTCACAATATTGCTAACTGTCTCTTTCATACCCATCATGCTTTCCTCTGATTCCATCAATGATACAGACGAGGATTCGCCACAAATGACTCATAATGTATTGTCATTTTTATAGGGTATTTAAAGACATTTGATCAAGATGAAAATCAAAAAAAATCGGGAGCCGCGATCTGGCTCCCGATTCAGCCTGCTCTCCGTTACCGTAACGCTGGCATCATACGGTAAAGCGTATTTTATCGCCGACGATCAACTGTTGCGAAACGCAGGAGAGTTCTCCTTTGTTATCAATCATTTCACTTTTTATCAGGATCAGTGGATAACCCTCGTTGACGCCGAGATAATGGGCGACTTCAAAGCTGGCATAAACCAGTTCGATCATCTTACGGGAGTGGGTAAACCATAAATGGTATTTCTCGCGTAAGCATTCATACAAAGAGTGATTATTAAGATCTTCTTCCAGTAAAAACGCGAAACGTGGGGGAAGATGTACGGTTTCCAGCGATACCGCCACATCGTCGGCATAGCGGATACGTTCAATGACGACCGCTTTTTCGCCATCGTTCATATTCAGTAACGCTTTTGTCTCATCGTCTACCGATTCAAAAACGGATTTGATGGTGCGTGACCCCGGGCGACGTCCCTGGGACTGGCATAACTCGCTGAAACTCATGATGCCGGTCATACTGCGCTGAAATTTCTCACTGGAGACAAAGGTGCCTTTGCCGGACACACGGGTCAGCAAATTTTCACGCGTCAGCGCATCCAGCGCCTTACGGACCGTGACCCTACTCACCTGCCAGCGCGCGCTCAGCTCATTTTCCGTCGGGATCTGCTGGCCTGGTTTATACTCTCCACGCGCAATAGCCTCTTTTAAAGCGGCTTCAAGCTGCTTATAAAGCGGTTTGGCGCTATTACTGTCGGGTTGCTCGATCATTTGTATCCATTTGTATTATCTTAATGCCATAGCCTGTATTATAACTATTTATGTTACCTTTGCTTGTGAATCCACGCCATGCGGTTACGTAGTTATACCGCTGCGAAACGAATGTTCTGATTTTAGGTCTGGGGGAGGCGTCATGAAAACAGGTTTTTCACTATAATATTCAGTAAGTTATTAATAATTTTTCTTGGCAGGTAAATTGTAAAATGTGATCTACCGCACACTTTGCAACCCAGGTATCGAAGCGAATGTCTACGCTTAATAGACAGCCGGGCAACACCCGTATCTTTTACGACGCAAGCCGGAGGTCCTTGTCATTATGCTCAACCAGAAATTAAACCCCACGCCTTCTGAAGATCTGACTATTGATGTCGATCTGCTTTATGAAACAGACCCGTGCGAGTTAAAGCTGGATGAAATGATCGAGGCAGAACCGGAGCCGGAGATGATCGAGGGGCTTCCCGCCTCTGACGCCCTGACCCCTGCCGATCGGTATCTCGAACTGTTCGAGCATGTACAGTCAACAAAACTGTTTCCAGACAGTAAAACGTTCCCGGACTGCGCGCCGAAGATGGACCCGCTTGATATTCTGATCCGCTACCGTAAGGTCAGACGCCACCGTGATTTTGACTTACGCCGCTTCGTCGAAAACCATTTCTGGCTACCGGAAACCTTATCCAGCGAGTATGTCTCTAACCCCGAAAACTCGCTCAAAGAACATATTGACCAGCTTTGGCCGATACTGACGCGCGAACCGCAGGATCATATTCCGTGGTCTTCGCTGCTGGCCCTGCCGCAATCCTATATCGTGCCGGGTGGCCGTTTTAGCGAAACCTATTATTGGGACTCTTATTTTACCATGCTGGGTCTGGCGGAAAGCGGGCGCGAAGACTTACTTAAATGTATGGCGGATAATTTCGCCTGGATGATTGAAAACTACGGGCATATTCCCAACGGCAACCGGACCTATTACCTGAGCCGTTCCCAGCCGCCAGTTTTTGCCCTGATGGTTGAACTGTTTGAAGAAGACGGCGTGCGCGGCGCGCGGCGTTATCTCGACCATCTCAAAATGGAATACGCCTTCTGGATGGACGGCGCCGAATCACTGGCGCTCAACCAGGCTTATCGCCACGTTGTGCGGATGCCGGACGGTTCCCTGCTGAACCGCTACTGGGACGATCGCGACACGCCGCGCGACGAGTCGTGGCTGGAAGATGTCGAAACCGCGAAACATTCCGGCCGTCCGCCCAATGAAGTCTACCGGGATTTACGCGCCGGGGCAGCGTCCGGATGGGACTATTCTTCACGCTGGCTACGCGATGCGGGTCGGCTTGCCAGCATACGCACAACCCAGTTTATCCCCATCGATTTGAACGCTTTTCTGTACAAACTGGAGAGCGCCATCGCCAATATTTCAGCGCTGAAAGGCGAACGTGACACCGAAGCGCTATTTCGTCAGAAAGCCAGCGATCGCCGCGCCGCCGTGAACCATTATCTGTGGGATGATGAAAACGGCTGTTATCGGGACTATGACTGGCGACGCGAAGAAATGGCGCTCTTTTCCGCCGCCAGTATCGTGCCGCTGTATGTCGGTATGGCAAACCATGAACAGGCCGACCGTCTGGCAAATGTGGTACGCAGCCGCCTGTTAACGCCCGGCGGAATTATGGCGACCGAATACGAAACCGGCGAACAGTGGGATAAACCGAACGGCTGGGCGCCGCTGCAATGGATGGCGATCCAGGGCTTCAAACTGTATGGCGACGATATGCTGGGCGATGAAATCGCCCATAACTGGTTAAAAACGGTGAACCATTTTTATCAGGAGCACCATAAACTGATTGAGAAATACCATATTTCCGGCGGTACGCCCCGCGAAGGCGGCGGGGGTGAGTATCCGCTACAGGATGGATTCGGCTGGACCAATGGCGTGGTGCGCCGCCTGATTGGCCTTTATGGAGAGCCTTAACCTGCTCCGGCCTCAGTGAATCGCATCATAAATGGCTGACTGAATTTTAAACCATTTTTTATTGTCTGCGCTGGGTCGGGCCTGAGCGCGTAATCGGGCCTGCTCCGTATCGTGCTGCTGGCGCGTCACAACGGCCGGAACGGTGCAAAACGTTTGCAAATAGGTTTTATGCATCGCGGTCAGCGGCGCGCCGCTCGACATGGCGTGGCTTAACGTTGTGATAAATCGTCGGCAAGGTTTTACCTCATCCATCAGCGCGGGATAACGTAACAACAGTTGCAGCACCTCGGTATGTCCCGCCGCAAACGCTTGCTCCGTCCACGCGAGTTGCCAGTTCATTCCGCCCTGTAGGAACAGCGCCGTCACCCGCGTATCATTGCGATCTATCGCCGCCCGCATGTTATACGTATCCCAGGTAATGCCCATATGGGTGATCGTTTCCCGCGCGGAGGGCGCCTCGCGTGGCGGCTCATCCTGCGCAATCGCGAGAGTTTGCCCGGCCCCGTCGCCCGGCGAGGGCGAACTGAACAGCCAGAATACGCCCGCCAGTATCGCCAGAGTCATTACGCCGACCCCGCCCCACAAAGCGCCGGAAATCAGTTGATCACGTTCTTCAGGCGTGCGCGGCGGCCGTTTACGCGGCGGCTCTATGCTCTCACTAATCTCATGCTTATCTCCTCCGGCCTGTCGATCTTTAAGCCGTGCGGTTTCCCAGAACTGGCGCAATTCCCGTTCATCCGCCAGCAGAAACGAAGCGGGATTCACGCGAGTACGCTTTTCGGCATAGGCGCGCTGGATGGGTCGAACGATTTGCTGATACTGAACGTTTAGCAGCATAAGCCGCGCTGAGGTGAGCGGCTGCCTGGCGATAACCTCGTTTCGCGCGAGGCGGCAATCATCCAGAAACATACGCAGAGTGGTGCGCGACTCGGCGAACAGCGTCAACGCCGAGGCGTCATTAAAAATTCTGACGTAATGACGGGCAAACAATTTCTTATCGACCACCATGAGCGCCAGCTCGCTGAACAACATGCCTTCCAGCGCATGTTGATCTTCTCCCTGTTTTAACCACTGGCGCAAACGGTCCGGGCCGAAATGCTGTTTAAGGTAGTGATTCAGAGACGCCCGATCCGGCCATGCGCGCGCAATAAGCGCTTTTAACGTCAGCTCTATCGCCCGAAGCTGACGCTGCGCCTCAAGATGCGCCTCCTGGTCGGGTTCTTCCAGTTCAGTTTGATACGTCAGTAGCGGCTGTTGCTGACGTAGATGTTCCAGCGAGGTGACAAAACGCAACGCGGCAAGCAGTTGATTTTCTGTGACCTCTTGTCCGCTGTCATACTGGGGGACATGCTGCTGAAGATGACGCAGTTGCAGCATAAACTGGCTCAACTGCGCGTCATTTATCCGCAATTTTTTCGCCACCGCGCCCCAACCGCCCAGATTAAGGCGCGCCTGCTCAAGCTGTTCCATGAACCACCGAGGCTCTTTTCCCTCTGCGGTATGAACACCCAGCAGCAGCAGTATTTCCATTGACGCCTGGCGGATAATCCCCAGGCTATGTTCAAAAGGCGCATGTGTCGCCTGCGAAGCGCTATTCGTCATTATCTTCCCTAAAAAGACGATCCCGCGACGAGATCTTAGTTTTCTTTTAATTATGTTTTTTCATAGATATAACAGATTTAGCCACATTTCAGTGACTTAATCTTTATCATTGCAAATTTATAAGAAGATCGGTTGCTAACCTAAAACATCAGCTTTTCATTCTGTCAACGTGGCGTTACGCTGAACGGTATAGACCTTTTCCCTGCCAGCGTTTGGCCGTCTGACCACTGGTCATGCTTGCCGCACACTTTATAATCGCGATTTTTATGAGAAAGACGCCATGCCGCACATTTCATCTCGCTTTAGTTCCGCCTGCATCGCGTTTATTAAACAGTGGCAAGGTCTGTCGCTGGAAAAGTATCGCGATCGACAGGGGGATTGGGTGATTGGTTACGGACATATGCTGACGCCGGATGAAACACTGACGTTCATTACGCCCGAACAGGCGGAGGCATTCTTGCTGGATGACCTCAATAACTGCGATAAATTGCTACAGACCTGCCTGCCGGAGCTTAATGATCGGTTTCAACACGAAACGCTTATTGCGCTGATGTTCAGCATCGGACATCAGCGTTTTTTATCATTAATTAATACGAGTGATATTTCACAGTGAGGAATCTGCGGACTGTAAATTTAACGTTGTTAATTCGATTCATTTAACATCATGGCGGCCTGAGTACGATTTTTCACATCCAGCCGCCGGTAAAGCGACTCAAGATGCGCTTTAACTGTCCCGGTACTAATATTTAACGCCCGACCAATTTGTTTATTTGATTCTCCTGCGGCAAGCATCTGTAAAATTTCTCGCTGGCGGGTGCTTAACGCTTTTATATCATGGGACGCCAGTTCCGTTGAATTTAACCAATTCCCCGGTAAAAACATCATCCCGCGAGCGACAGTATTGAGCGCAAGGGCAAAGGTATCGGCATCAGAATCACGCGGCACCACGGCCTGAACGTTAAATTGCATCATTTCATGCAGCCACTTTTGACTGCCTTCCATCGCCGTGATAATAATCTTCACCTCAGGAAATTGCCGCGCGATTCTTTGTAGCACCTCACGGCAAAATTCAGCATCCTGGCCGCCATCCAGCATGATCAGCGCATCCGGCGCGCTTTCTACTTTTTGCCAGAGTTCTTCTGCCTGACCGACACTCTGAATACTTATTCCTGAAATACGTTGCTGCAAACTGATTTTCATTCCATGAATAAATATTGACTGCCTGTCAAACATGATTACCTGCATTACTTTTCTCCGCCTCAGTAAAATAATAGACTCAAGATGAGGAAGGGTATTCCCCGTAGGGTAAAATAAGAAGTCGCCATTTGGCATAGACCATTTTACCGATAGCCATTAGTTGAGGAAGAGAGGGGTTATGAATATTTACAGCTTCAACATCGGGATTACATAATTAGCCAGAATTAGCGCTTTAATTTAAGGAATATCTTATTAGCAACAACATAAAACGCTAACTTTAATATTAATTATCAAGAAGAATATGCCTGGCGCGCCGCAAAAGAAACATCTGTCTTCCATCTGGTATGTTACAAAATATAAATTAGCACACCGCGTTAAAAAATAACCGGTCAGCCCTGAAAACTGCGACGATGGGTCAATTCAAATACCGTCTATCCACGCACATTTTCCGCCCTGCCGCACCCACTTTTATCGACGCATTTTACCGCCCTCGTCCCGTTTAACGACTTTTTGGCGCTGCACAACCTGACTTGAAGGGATAAATCCGTTGCACAGCGTGATCAGACCTATTCATCACGCGGACAATGATTGCGAAAGTGCTTATTAGATGCTAGAAAATCAATAAAACCAGCCGCTTCAGCGTCACTGTTTCAATAAAAACAATAATAGAGCCTGATGATGGATAAAATATATGCAATGAAATTGTTTGTACGCGTGGCGGAACGGGAAAGTTTTTCCCGCGCAGCAGAGGATGTCGGCCTCCCCAAAGGCAGCGTTTCACGGCAGATACAAGCGCTGGAAAATCAACTGGGCACGCGCCTGCTCCACCGCACCACCCGGCGGGTACAGCTTACGCAGGACGGAATGGCTTACTACGAACGGGCAAAAGATCTGTTGAGTAACCTGGATGAACTGGAAGGCCTTTTTCAGTCTGACCCCGCCAGTATCAGCGGCAAAATACGAATAGATATACCGCCGGGTCTCACAAACAGCCTAATCATGCCGCGCCTGCCCACTTTTTTACATCATTATCCCGGCATTGCACTGGAACTTTGTAGTAGCGATCGACAGGTTGATTTACTACGGGAAGATTTCGACTGCGTGGTGCGTACAGAGCCGCTACACGCGCCAGGGATATTAACGCGCCCGCTTGGCAAACTGACGAGGGTGAACTGCGCCAGTCCACAATACCTGGCGCGCTTTGGGTATCCGGAAAACCTTGACGATCTCGCCTCGCATGCGGTGGTGCATTATTCATTGACGCCAGGAGCCTCTTCACCGGGTTTTGCCTTCGAAACCTCCCACGGTATACAGTGGGTAAAAACCGGCGGAATGCTAACTGTAAACAGTACGGAGACCTGGCATGCAGCTTGTCTGGCAGGGTTAGGGATCATTCAGACGCCGCGCATTGTTGTGCGTGAGGCTTTACGCGCCGGAACGCTCATTGAAATTTTGCCGCAATATCGCGCCGCTCCACTGCCGGTAACGCTGCATTATCCTCATCGCCGTAATCTTTCCCGCCGGATACATCTGTTTATGGTATGGCTGACCGAGACTATCAAAGAGGCCGCAGAGTAGCCGCGTTTTCAGCATCAGCCGGGGAGAAGCTATACTGACTACTCTATTAATGATGAAGGACTACCGACCTGATGACGCAGGAAAATGACGTAAAACGCCCTATTCAGGAACTGGAACACGACCCGATACAAAAAATAGAAATGCAGCCGCAAGATGCGCCGGAAAAAAACGAAAAGGCAAATCAGGCGTTGCATGCCGTCACCACCCTGATGCAAAAAATTCAGCGTCAACCGATGGTGGCCCACCTCATTCGCGCGACCGAACGTTTTAACGATCGACTGGGCAATCAGTTTGGCGCAGCTATCACCTACTTCTCGTTTCTGTCGATGATCCCGATAATGATGGTGTCCTTTGCCGCAGCAGGTTTTATCCTCGCCTCGCACCCTAATCTACTGGAAGATATTTTCAGCAAGATATTGATGAATGTGAGCGATCCTACGCTGGCGTCCACGCTTAAGAACACGATTACTACGGCGGTTCAACAGCGTACCACGGTTGGGCTGGTCGGACTGGGTATCGCGCTCTATTCCGGCGTTAACTGGATGGGCAACCTGCGAGAAGCGATTCGCGCCCAGTCACGGGACGTCTGGGAGAGAACGCCGCAGGACCAGGAGAAAATCTGGCTCAAATATCTGCGCGATTTTATCTCACTGATTGGATTATTGGTCGCTTTAATCATTACGCTTTCCATCACTTCCATCGCCGGTTCCGCCCAGCAGATGATTATCTCCGCCTTATATCTCGACAGCATCGAATGGTTAAAACCAGCCTGGCATTTGATCGGTCTGGCCATCTCTATTTTTGCCAACTATCTGCTTTTTTTCTGGATTTTCTGGCGACTGCCTCGCCATCGTCCACGTAAAAAGGCATTGATTCGCGGGACATTTATCGCCGCTATCGGTTTTGAGGTGATTAAAATCATTATGACCTATACGCTGCCATCGCTGGTGAAATCGCCTTCCGGCGCGGCGTTTGGCTCCGTACTCGGTCTGATGGCATTCTTCTACTTTTTTGCTCGCCTGACGTTATTCTGCGCGGCCTGGATAGCGACCGCCGAATACAAGGACGACCCGCGAATGCCGGGTAAAACGCAACGCTAATCTGCGACTTGCTGCCGGATGGCACGCACGGCGTCGTCATTCGGCCTACTGCTGTGTGGACCCAGGCCGGGCAAGCAAAGCGTACCCAGCGGTACAATCAGGCACGTCCTTCCGCCACATCCCATTGCTTCAGCATATAAATCCAGTAATTAACTTTTATTTAACCAAAAACCAGTCTTATTCACTAATTTTAAAATTATGTGAAGCATTTCATAGACGCAAAATGGCTGGCTTAAACATTATCCCCTTTTTGCGCTTTTTTTGACCATCTTTTGCTTTTGTTACACATTGAAATATAACTTTTGCTGTGCGTAATATGGCTATTCGTTCGCTAAAAATAAGAAAATAGTATGCAAGCAACCGCCACAACACTCGACCATGAACAGGAACATGTTCCGGTAAACTCACGCAATAAAGTCGTTATTGCCTCGCTTATCGGCACCGCGATTGAGTTCTTCGACTTCTATATTTACGCCACCGCAGCGGTGATCGTGTTCCCCCATATCTTCTTCCCACAGGGCGATCCCACTGCGGCAACGCTACAATCGCTCGCCACCTTCGCTATCGCGTTTGTGGCGCGTCCGATTGGCTCTGCGCTATTCGGTCATTTCGGCGACCGGGTAGGCCGCAAAGTCACGCTGGTGGCTTCGCTGCTGACGATGGGGATCTCAACAGTCATTATCGGTCTGTTGCCGGGCTACGCGACGATGGGTATTTTCGCGCCGCTGCTGCTGGCGCTGGCGCGTTTCGGCCAGGGGCTGGGGCTGGGCGGCGAATGGGGCGGCGCAGCGTTATTGGCGACAGAGAATGCGCCGCCGCGGAAACGCGCGCTGTATGGATCTTTCCCGCAGTTGGGTGCGCCGATCGGCTTCTTTTTTGCCAATGGCACCTTCCTGTTACTCTCCTGGCTGCTGACCGATGAGCAGTTTATGAGCTGGGGCTGGCGCGTGCCGTTTATCTTCTCGGCGGTGCTGGTGATTATCGGTCTGTATGTGCGCGTGTCGCTGCATGAAACGCCAGTGTTTGCGAAAGTGGCCGCAGCGAAAAAGCAGGTGAAAATACCGCTGGGCACGTTGCTGACGAAACATGTCCGCGTAACCATTCTCGGCACGTTTATCATGCTGGCGACCTACACACTGTTCTATATCATGACCGTCTATTCCATGACTTACAGCACCGCCGCCGCGCCGGTGGGACTTGGCCTGCCGCGCAATGAAATACTGTGGATGCTGATGATGGCGGTGATGGGTTTCGGCGTGATGGTGCCCGTCGCCGGCCTGCTGGCGGACGCATTTGGCCGTCGGAAAAGCATGGTTATCATTACCACGCTCATCATTCTCTTCGCGTTGTTCGCCTTTACCCCACTGCTGGGTTCAGGCAATCCGGCGCTGGTATTTGTGTTCCTGTTGTTAGGTTTGAGTCTGATGGGGCTGACCTTCGGCCCAATGGGAGCGCTACTGCCGGAGCTGTTTCCGACGGAAGTGCGCTATACCGGCGCGTCGTTTTCCTACAATGTGTCATCGATTCTGGGCGCTTCCGTCGCGCCGTATATTGCCGCATGGCTGCAAAGCCACTACGGGCTGGCGGCGGTAGGAGTTTACCTGGCGTCAATGGCGGCGCTGACGCTGATTGCGTTGCTGTTAATCCATGAGACGCGCCACCAGTCGCTGTAATAGGGCGGCCAGATGGCGCGACGTAGGCCGGATAAGACGTTTTGCGTCGTCATCCGGCGCTACGTTTCACGTTACTGCTTCATCTGCGTTAAAATCGTCCGGCACTGGTTGGCTTCGCCTTCAGACGGCGAAATTAGCGCCAGTAACGCGGCAGCGGGCGTTACCAACGTCGCCAGCGCTGCCGCAACCGCGCCGCGCGCAATCAGCGGACCGGGCTTGACGCCCGCCTGCGGATTTTTAAATGTCCCGCGCACGTAAAGCGGCGATCGCAGCGTAATAATACGAATCCCCTTACTTTCCGGATCAATGGTTAAATCGAGCTGTTCAGAGGCGAAGCTCGCCGTACCGGTCACGTTAACCAGCGCATTTTCCGTATCAAAAGCAAAAATTTGCGGTCGCGCTACGCCGTTCGCAATATTGAGATTCGCCGCCGCGCAGTTAACCCGCACTTCGTCATCGCCAAAAATCTGCCCGACAATATAGTTGCCGACGTTCAGCCCCACGATTTCCATCAGGTTGCGGCTAATCAATCCGTCATTCATCAATAATTTGAGATTACCGTTACTGTTGCCAAGCAGCGCGGCGACCGAGTTGCCCGTGCCGCGAATATCCGCATCGCCGTTCAGCTCGCCCAGCGTTTTCTGCATCAGCTCCACATCCGGCATCAGTTCTTTAAGCTTCAGCCGACGTGCCTGTATATCCGCCCGCCCCTGCATCGGCTTTTTATCCCCTTCCAGATGGATGTTGGATACAATACTGCCGCCTGCCAGACCAAACTTCAGCGGCTGTAGACGTAAGTCGGCGTTTTTCAGGATGATATGGGTCGAAAGATCGCTAATCGGCAGACTGCCGCCATGCTCAATACGCCGGCCTTTAAACCGGACATCGGCGTCCATGACGTCCCATTTGTCGGTTTCGAAGCGATCGTAAGGCAACACTTTATCCGCCGGCTGAACATTCTTCTCGCCTTTGCGCTGTTCAGACCGTTTCGACTGCTCAGCGCCTTTCCCGGAATCCACGCCAATCAGCGGCCCAAGATCGGCCAGTCGTAACTGGCGCGATTCGACCTCACCTTCCAGTTTAGGACGCGGTTTACCGGTGGTATAAGTGAGGGAGCCGTGGATATCACTGTCGCCAATACGCCCGTTAAAACCACGATAATCAAATACCGACGACTTTTCGGCGTCAATTTTCGCCACTAATCGCCCATCGGTCTCAAACGGCGGCGTATCCGGCAGCAGCACGCCGGTTAAATCATATAAATCGCCCAGTGAATCGCCAGAGAATTTAAGCCGCAGATCGACACCGCCCATTTTCATTGGTTCGTTCACCACGCCGCTAAAAGCCACCCGCGTATTACCAGAGCGGAAATCGGCCTGCACAGGAAAAGGCGTACTTTCGCTGCGTAGCGCCAGCATACCGCCTATTTTCCCCGTACCGGTCAACGGCTCCCCGTTATAACGCCCCTGCGCTTTCAGGCCGAAGACATAGTCGCCCACGCTGGATTTGTCCTCTTTGCCTTTCGTTCCCGTCACTTCGCTGAACGGCAACGGTTTGCCCAACGGATCTATCAGAATAGTGATATCCGCTTTGCTGACCTTATCATCGATCGCGATTCGCCCCTGGTCGAAGAGAATATTATCCAGCCGGAAGGACCAGGCGGAAGGTTTAGCATTGGGGTCCGTATTCTCGTCTTGCGCGAGGTTAAAGGTCCAGTTATTGGTTTTCTCGGACAGGCGAATAAGACGCGCGTCGGGTTTCACCAGTTTGATCCACGGCAGCCAGACGGTTTTGGTCAGGAGCGCCAGCGGGGCGAGTGTCGCCTCAACGCGTGGCAGATGCACCATCGTTACTTCCGGAATATCCGGCGGATTGCCGAGAATGACGTCTTCCGCATGAACATGTGGCCACGGTACCCAGCTTCGCCAGCCGGTCTCCTGTTTTTGGCGTTCCCACACCACACCTACATCGCCTCGAATAGCGAAAGGCCGGTTCAATTCGGTAGAGACTTTCTGGTTGATGGTCGGTTTGAGGCGGTTCCAGTCAAATGTTGCGATCAACACAATCACTATGACGATCAACAACAAGAAAGTCCCTGTGATGGCGGCGGTTATTTTGCCTGCTTTAGTCATGTGTTATTTCCTCACTTCTTCCCTTGCCTGTCCTAAAGATAGTCCAGTCAGACGAAAAAGGAGGACGACCGCGCCTCGTAATACCACGTATTACGGGGAACAGTCTGGCGTTACAAGGTCAAAATTACCTCTTCGAGCGATATCAGCGGCACGGGTCGGGAAAGAAAATAGCCCTGGGCGGCAAAGGCGGGTGAGCGCTGTACATCACGCCACTCTTCCAGCGTTTCCACGCCTTCGACAATAACGCCGCGGCAGTAGCGGTTCATCAGTTGCAGCAGCAGAATGAACAGGTTGCGCCCCTCCGGGGTCTGACGCAGCATGACGAACAGATCTCGCGCCACTTTAATATAGTCATACCGCACTTCGCTCAGCGCTGAAAAGTTGGCCATACCAGTACCAAAATCATCCAGCCATAGCGGGCCGAACTCACACATCGAGGCGAAAGAGGAGTCTTTTGGCAAACGAATATGTTCCACCAGCTCGAAACGCAGCCAGGGTAAGCGTTCCATCGTTGCCAGAATGTCCGGCTGTTGTCGCATGGCAATCAGCGTAGGGCCGTCGACATTGACCGATGCCAATAAGTGATGACAAGTGAAAAAATCCGCTTTTTGTTCAAGCTGATGAAGTTGTTCTTTCACTACGTCAATGCGGTGTCGAACCGCTAATTCCGCAAAATAACGATCCGGGGCAATACGTCTGGAAGGGTTATCAGGATGGGTTACGACAGTCAGAAGTTCAACCGCCATCAGACGGCCATTCGTCTGGTATATCGGCTGGTAAGTATAGGCACGCTCGCATTGCAGCCAATAGCGCCGTTCCTGCAAGTTCTCTATACCTGCATCAGGAACGTTTAGCTGCTGGATAACCTGCTTTATCATCTCAGTTGTCCTGTTAATGGGAGTGTGACTGTCCGGACTCGTCAAAGGTTATCGGCGTTCAGGCAGAGAACTTTACCCTCGGTCCCAGGCAAAATAAAAACAGGTCACGAAAACCTGTCAGAAATACGTTTGGGCTCAAAAAAATAATGGAACGATGTTTTAATATGATTGACCACTAAACATCCACAGCGCACACTAACGCTAATTTTTACAGATCAGGTTCACGACTATGTCTAAAAAGATTGCCGTGATTGGCGAATGCATGATTGAACTGTCGCAGAAAGGCGCTGATGTTCAGCGCGGCTTCGGCGGCGACACGTTGAATACCTCCATTTATATTGCCCGTCAGGTCGATTCTGCCGCCTTGACCGTTCACTATGTGACGGCGCTGGGTACCGACAGTTTCAGCCAACAGATGCTGGAGGCGTGGCAGCATGAAAATGTGGATACATCGCTAACGCAGCGGATGGAAAATCGTCTGCCAGGTCTCTATTACATCGAAACCGACGACACTGGCGAGCGTACCTTCTACTACTGGCGTAACGAAGCGGCGGCGAAATTCTGGCTGGAGAGCGAGCAGACGGCGGCTATCTGTAAGTCGCTGGCGACCTTCGATTACCTCTACCTGAGCGGCATCAGCCTCGCGATTTTAAGCCCGGCCAGCCGTGATAAGCTGCTGTCTTTATTGCGTGAATGTCGCGACAACGGCGGAAAAGTGATTTTTGATAATAACTATCGCCCGCGTTTATGGACAAGTCGCGAAGAAACGCAGCAGGTCTATCAAAAGATGCTGGAATGTACCGATATCGCCTTCCTGACGCTGGACGATGAAGACGCGCTATGGGGTAAGAAACCGGTGGAAGAGGTCATTGCCCGCACCCATGCGACAGGCGTACAGGAAGTGGTGGTAAAACGCGGGGCGGACTCTTGCCTGGTCTCGATTCAGGGCGAGGCGCTCATTGACGTTCCGGCGGTCAAACTCCCGAAAGAGAAAGTGATAGACACCACTGCCGCAGGCGACTCCTTCAGCGCCGGTTATCTGGCCGTTCGTTTGTCGGGCGGCAGCGCGACGGATGCCGCGAAGCGTGGGCACCTGACGGCCAGCACCGTGATTCAGTACCGTGGGGCGATTATTCCGCACGACGCGATGCCGCAGTAAGTCATTCGCTTTTGCCCGATGGCGCGGCGCTTACCGGACCTGCGTGAACGTTGTGCCTGTGCCGGATAAGGCGGTCACGCCGCCATCCGGCATTTTACACAGGGCTCGGGCCGACGGGCGGCAGGTTACTGTGCCGCCGGCGTATCCGTCACTTCCGGATGCGCCTCATCCGTTTCAACAGCGGCGGCAGTCGCCGGTGCCATGATTTCATCCCACGTCGCCTTTAACGCCTTCATATTAAATTCCGGCTCGCCTTGCGGTTGCAGCAAAATTAATGCCATCTCCTGCGATAGCTGCTGACGTAGATTCTGATTGAGCATATCGACGGTCAGGCTGTTGAGGAAATTCTGGCGCAGCTTCTGATACTGCTCCGGCGCGATATCCACCACCTGATTCTGCAGCGAGCGCATACGCTGTCCAGTCAAAATGTCGGTATCGGTACGAGCGTAGGTCGCGAACAGCTTTTGCAATTCGAGATTCTTCTGCGCCACCAGAGCAGTAAACTCCTCTTCCGACAGACCCTTATCGCGTACTTTCGCCAGTTCATTCGCCACCAGGCTCAAATTGGTATTGAGCTTATCATTAGGTGATTCAATATTGATGGCGCACTGCGCGCGCAGAAATAGAACCCGGCAGTCAAACCCCAGACCAATATCTTTCGCGTTATTTTTAGTGAGCTCCTGCTGGATATGCCAGAACAGCGCTTCGCGCGCCAGATCCGCCTGCCAGTAACGCAACAGCGCCGCCGATTCGCGAATCGGTTGCCACGGCGTATCCCACATAATGGAGAGACGATCCTGGCGCACCGCATCGGTCATAATGCTCACTGACTCCGCCCGCAGCGGCGAAAGCGTCGGCACTGGGGCGGGCGCTTCGCGTTTACCTTTCAGCGTACCGAACGTTTTATTGATTTGCTCGGCGACGGAGCGCGCATCAATGTTGCCGACAATAATCAGCGTCATGGCATCCGGGGTGTACCATTTTTCATAGAAAGACTGAATTTTGGCCGCGTCTACCGGCTGCTTTAACGGTTCGGCAGGATCGTGCCCCAATAACGCCGACCCTTTCAGCCGATAACGCCACCAGCCCTCTTTAGTATCTGCTGGCCACGTCGCGACCATATCTTCGCT
Source organism: Salmonella enterica subsp. diarizonae (assembly GCF_008692785.1). GTDB lineage: Bacteria > Pseudomonadota > Gammaproteobacteria > Enterobacterales > Enterobacteriaceae > Salmonella > Salmonella diarizonae. Next base: position 226,102 of record NZ_VXJV01000003.1, on the reverse strand, counting down.
GCTTAACGCATGATTCACCGTCTCTGGAGTAATGGTTAATTTACCGGAAACATTAGCCAGATAGGTCAGCGCTTCTTTCAGCAGATCGTTACGGTTATTGGGTAAACTGAGGTTATAGAGCGTGGAATCATAAGAAACAATAACGGGCGGCATGGGACGTTTAGGATCAAACCCTTGCTGCCATAAAGAACGTACCTGTGCGGCATCCAGACCACCGCTTTGCGTCAGCGCGATACGGGGAATCGCATGGCTGAACCCGCTCTGTTGCGTACTTTCGGTGAGCGAACCGGTATTAACCTGCAGACGAACTTCAATACGATCGCTGGGGCGCTGAGGCGTAGCCAACACTTGCCACTGTAACCCATTAGCCAGCGTCCCCTGTTGCCATGCCGGATCGGGCTGGAGCGCATCTGCCTGCACATAGCCGGCAGAGGCCAACATCAACAGACTGCCCGCTAAGAGTCGAATTTTTGTGCCCTGCATGTGAACCCCTGATCAACAATCCTGGTAATAAAAAGACAGCCCCGGCAGGGGTGCCTGAATATGACGTAAAAACACTTCGTGTTAGACCGCAAGAACCTAAAAATGTCACGGAAGAAGTGAAATAATCCCTAAGCATCATGCTGTATGCTTTGGGCGCAGGGGTCAATTATGCGCAAACACCCGCAGTCCTGGAAGGGACTACGGGCATAAGTGGCGAGATTAGGAGGAAATTTCGTGCGTTTTGCCATCCGGCGCACGATTATTAAGCACATCGTCCAGCTTTTGGTGATCTAACTCTTTCACCCATTTGGCAACCACCACCGTCGCCACGCCGTTACCCACCAGGTTAGTCAGCGCGCGCGCTTCGGACATAAAGCGGTCGATACCGAGGATTAACGCCAGTCCCGCAACCGGTAAATGTCCAACGGCGGAGATAGTGGCCGCCAGCACGATAAAGCCGCTTCCGGTCACGCCTGCGGCGCCTTTTGACGAGAGCAGCAGCACGACCAGCAACGTTATCTGGTGGAAGATATCCACATGGCTATTGGTCGCCTGGGCGATAAACACCGCCGCCATCGTCAGGTAGATAGAGGTGCCATCGAGGTTGAACGAATACCCCGTCGGGATCACCAGTCCAACCACCGACTTACGGCACCCCAGTTTTTCCATCTTATCGAGCATACGCGGCAGCGCTGACTCGGAAGAGGAGGTGCCGAGTACAATGAGTAATTCTTCCCGGATATAGCGAATAAATTTAAAAATGCTAAAGCCCGTTACCCGTGCAATCGTCCCCAGTACCACCACCACGAAGAGAATACAGGTGATATAGAAGCAGATAATGAGCTGCCCCAGTTGCACCAGAGAACCGACGCCGTATTTACCGATGGTGAAAGCTATCGCGCCAAATGCGCCAATCGGCGCCAGGCGCATGATCATGTTGATAATGCCGAAAATGACCTGCGAAAAACTCTCAATCACATTGAAAATTAGCTGGCCTTTGCTGCCCAAACGGTGCAGCGCAAAACCAAACAACACCGCAAACAGTAAGACCTGCAGAATGTTGCCGCTGGCAAACGCGCCGATCACGCTGCCCGGTATGACATCCATCAGAAAGGCAATAATGCCCTGCTCCTTGGCTTGTGCGGCATAAACGGCCACCGCCTGCGCATCCAGCGTTGCCGGATCGACGTTCATCCCGGCGCCAGGTTGCACGACGTTAACGATGATAAGACCGATAATCAGCGCAATCGTACTGACAATTTCAAAGTAAAGCAGCGCTACCGCGCCGGTACGGCCCACCGCTTTCATGCTTTCCATGCCTGCGATGCCCGTCACGACAGTACAGAAAATGACAGGAGCGATGATCATCTTAATGAGCTTAACGAACGCGTCGCCAAGCGGTTTCATTTGTGCGCCCAGTTCAGGATAGTAATGGCCAAGGAGAATACCAATGGCGATTGCTGTCAGGACCTGAAAATAAAGACTTTTGAACAGAGAGGTTTTCATAGGGTGTCCTTGAAGTAAAAACCACAGGTCTTGTAAGGTTATGAGTAACCTGCGGCCTTAAAATAACACCCACACAACATGACAGAAATGCGCCAGGATCATAATTGAAACAAAAATGTTAAAAAGTTTGAGCTGGCTCGCACAAGCGCGACCTTTTTTAACTTTTGTAATCAGGATTTACGTGCGGCAGATACCGTTCTTCAAAGATATCCGCGGGAACGGGGCGAGCAAACAGGAAGCCTTGCGCCACGTCAACCCCAGCCTGTTCCAGCCACGCGCGCTGCGCCTCGTTCTCCACGCCCTCGGCAATCAATTGTAAATTAAGACTGCGGGCCATCAGGATAATCGCCGTTACCATACTGTGATCATCCGGTAACCCATCGACAAACATTTTATCAATTTTAAGGATATCGACCGGTAACGACTTCATATGCTGTAACTGGCGCAGCCCCGCGTAGCCCATGCCAAAATCATCCAGCGCAATACGCACGCCAGCATTACGTAACGGACGTAAGATGGCGACGGCAGCGTGTGGATCGTCGATACGGCGGCTTTCAGTGACCTCAAGAATCAGCGTACCCGATTGAATACGATAGCGGTTTAACAATTCCAGCAGCTCCGACACCATGCCTGGGTGCATGAGCTGTAACGCGGAAAGATTGACGGAAAGCGGCAATGTCACGCCGCGCTCCTGCCAGGCGGCAAGCTGGCGACAGGACTCTTCCAGCACCCAATAGCCCACCGTGACCATCAGGCCGCAGGATTCAATGCGCTCAATCAGCCCCTCCGGTAATTCCCAGCTACCGTCCTGCTGCTGCATACGTAACAAGGCTTCAGCGCTTATGACGTTGCCGCTGCGCATCTCGACCTGCGGCTGTAGCCAAATGGCGAATTGATGGTTATCCAGCGCGGTAAGGATATCGCTCTCTTCGGTAAGGCGCTGTTGAGCGGCCTCCATCTGCGCCGGGTCAAAGAACTGGATCTGATTTTTACCCTTCCGACGCGAGGTAAACGCGGCGGAGACGGCACGACCATAAAGCTGTTCGGCGGTCAGATCGCCATAATACATCGCGATGCCAATACTGCAGCTTGGGCGTAGTTGAATACTTTGGATGGGAAGCCGCTCATTAATGATAGTGAGTATTTGCTGACCTAATGTGATGGCGTGCCACGGCTCTTTTACGCCGTGGGCGATAATGGCAAAGTCATACCCGCTGACCTGCGTAAGCACCATGCGCGGCGCCAGCACCGACTTCAGCTTCTCAACCAGCGTCAGCAATAGAATCTCCCGCTGCGTTTCTTGCAGCACGCCTGCTGTGTCACGCAAAGTTTCACACGTCACGATGATAAGCGCGGTGGTCTGTTGGCGGGTGACAACCTGTTCCAGCAGCGCCATTAAAAAGGCTTTATTGGGAAGATCGGAAACCGGAAAACGCATCGCGTTGTCCGTTTGCTCCTCGCTTTGACGCTGCATAAGCTGCTGGTTGAGGTTATAGCTGCGCACCAGCATCCCAATCTCATCATCCTGATGCAGACGCGGCAACGCCAACTGATGCCCGATAAGCTCTTGCTGCGGAATGTCATTCAGCTCCCGGGCAATTTTGCGCAGCGGGTGCACAATCAGGCGGTTTACGCACCAGGCGATGGCCACCGTCAGGATTAGCGATAAAAGTAAGTAAATGGTCACTAACGTAGAGAGCGCGCTCATGACGAACTTATACATACGGTACGAATCCGCCTGCAATACAAGGTAGGCCAGAGGTTGCGGATTGGCGGGACGCTCCAGCGAATAAACCGGCAGAGAAATTTGTACCGGCAGTTCGAAGAGACGCGTCACCGTGACCGGGACGGGGCGTTCAGGAATAAAGCGCTTGCGCAACGCCTGGAACTGATTCGGCAATACCACATCGGCGCGACTCACCACGCCCGCAGGTTTAATACTTTCCAGAATGGTTTCCGCGCCGGGGAGATCCGCTTTTAAAATCGCGGAAGAAAGGGGTTCCCGGACGGATCGCGCGATGCTTTCCAGTTGCGTAGCCGTGTTGTAGCGGTTCTGCTGCACCAGATGGAACAACAGAACGGTGCAAAAGACAAAAACAAACACCATGACAACGGCCGCAACCATTGCCATCTGTTTAATTGTTAACGAGCGGCTGACGCGCAAATTGACTCTCCCTGGATATCCCGGACTGCCGCCTGAGTATACCCGATTGCAGCGGCATTAAGAGAGGCCGTATCTGAAAAGGACTTTTCTGAATAACGGTTAATGATAGCGTCTGATGGCTCTGCGCTTCTCAGGCCTACGGCGCATATCAATACGTAGGCCTGACACAATGATTACCAGTCAGCATAAGGCACCAGAGGCTGCGGCGGTAAATCCATATCCCCCTGCCAGCCTGCTGCGGAATAACGGACATACAGCAGCAGATGACTGGGGGTATAGTCTTTCGCCTGCTGAATATCGACTGCCGTACCAATAAACCAGTTGGCAGTGACCCGGCGTTCAATGAGCGCCCGCGCGGTATAGCCAAATCCCTGGCTGCTGCCACCGCCATTGGTCTGGTCACGCGCATCCTCCTGATAATCCGCCGGGATCAAATTCATCAGCGGATAACGCGGCATGGTACGGGTACGGGAGTGCGACCAGGATACCGAGCCGCCTAACTCCCACGACCAGTTTTCCGTACGCTGCCGCCACATCACCGGCACCGCAAACGACAGGTATTCCTGCGGGCTATAATAACCGCCCTGACCCAGTGAATAACCGCTCAAATCCTTGTCGTAATGCCAGATCATGTTATTCAGCCCAACGGTAACGCGGCGGTTATTCTCGTTAATCACCTTATAGTAATAACCGGTCATCCAGCGCACGCGCCAGTTATCTTCCACATTTTTACCGCTCAACTGGTCGCCGCTGAGCGACGCCCAAACGCCGTTTGCTTCGCCTTTATCATAGCTGAGACTGACGCCGCCGCCGCTGGCCCGCACGCCTCCCCATTTGGTACCGGTATTGCTGGTGGCATCCTTTTGCCCGCCAAACGCCAGCAACGAACTGGAGATCGGGCGACGATGCGCGTTCAGGGTATAACCCAACGGCCCGATATCGTCGCTATAGCTCACGCCGCCGACCACATCAACGACATTAAAGCCCATCGGCGTCGTGCCGATATCCCAACGCCAGGTCTCATTCTGCCAGCCGACTGCCACGCTCGCGCCAGTATCGGCCTGGCTACGGTGTCCACTGCATCTCTCCAGCGTACAGGTGCCCCAGTTATTATCGTATTTCCCATCCGCATCCGTAGAGAAGCGGCCAACATCCATATTAACCATATCAGTACGAAAGAACGCCCGTCCGTCCGACCAGGGCGCATCCACCTGAAGCATCGTAGTATGCGCCTTCAGATCGGAGTAGCCGCCAGTACCGCTCGACCCCCAATAATCGTGCGCCAACGTGACATTGAGATCCTGCTGACGATACAACTCCGCCGCATCGCTACGCACGCCGCGTTTTAACCAGTCATCTTTTTCATCATTGCGCGTCAGTCGGGTAAAGGTATCGTTATCCTGTGGACGAACCGGCGTAATCGCCGCCGCGACCATGGCATCTTTGTAGGTCTCCAGCGCCCGCTGCGGCTCGCCCGTTTGCGCCTGAAAATCGGCGGCGTCACGCAATACCATCGCGCTTTTCATTGATGGCGGCTGTGCTTTTGCCTGCGGCGTAATGCGGTTGAAGGTCCGCGCCGCCGCCGCGATATCGCCAAGCTGGAGCTGCGCCAGTGCGACGCGGCGCTGCATGTTAATAGAGGCGATTTGCGCCGCAGGCAGCGCCGCCAGTTGAGCGCGCGCCGCGGCGTTATCACCCTGTGCGATGTCGATTTCCACTCGCCCCAGCATGGCATCGACATTACCCGGTTCACGCGCCAGAACGGCGTCATAAGCGGCGCGGGCCGCCGCATTATCGCCACGCTGCTGCGCCCAATCCGCCAACGTTAACGCAATGCGCGTAGAGGGCGGCTGCTGACGTAACAACGCTTCCGCTTCGCGTTCTTTGCCGCTATCGCGCAAGCGGTTAGCGCTTTCCAGCGCCTGGTTACTTTGCAATCGGTCCGCCAGTTCCTGAATATTGCTGTTCCACTGGCTGGGTGGCAGGGTATTGAGATGCGCCAGCGCCGCCCGGTCCCGATCGCTGCCGGAAAGATAAAGCCCATAAGCATAGACCTGTTCCGGATCGTTTGGCTTCTGCTGCGCCAGAGAGCGCATTTGCGCATCGGCCTGGGCGTGCTGCCCGGCCTGCCACAGATCGCGTGACAGTCGGTACGTCACCCACACGCTACCCGGATCTAATGCCAGCCGACGACGGTGCAGCTCAGCGGCCTGCGCCCATTCGCCCTCGCTTTCCAGCGTTTCCGCCTGCTGCGCCAGACGGTCATTTTCCAGACTGCGTTCGATATCGTCGATACTGCGCCGCTGGCTGGCGGAAAGAGAAGCGATAAACGCGGCGGCTTTTTGCGGCGACTGCTGGCGATAGAGATTCGCCAGCCCGCGCACAGCATTGGTATTACCGCTATCCATACGCAGCGTCTGCTGATAATAACGTTCGGCGGCGGCATTATCTTGGCGCGCCATCGCCACATCCCCCAGCCCCAGCACCGCGTAGCTGTCAGTGTTATCCACCGCTCGCGCCTGCTGATAGAAACGCTCCGCCTGGGCCAGATTATTAGCCTTTAAGGCGGCGTCGCCCTGCTGAATTAACAGCCAGTAGCGATTGACCTTCAGCAGACTCTCCCACTTATCGCGGCTGCTGCTGTGCGGCGCCATCGCCAGCGCCTTTTCAAACTGCGCGACGGCGCGGGCGCGATCGCCACGCTGTGAGTATGCCTGCCCCAGCGCACCAACCGCCTCGCTATCGTCCTGCCGGGCGCTCACCGCCTGCTGCAATTGCGCAATGGCGTTACCGCCTTCTCCGGCATTAACCGCCGCGATGCCTTGCGAGCGCGCGCGGAACGCCGGATCGGCTAACTGTTTTTGTTGCTCGCTAAGCTGGGTGCGAGCGGCAGACACGCTATCGCCTTCGCTAAACTGCGTCAGATAGTCTTGCAACGCTTTTACGCTGGCGTCGCTCACCGGGAGATCTTTTATCTGCTGGTACCAGATGGCGGAGGCCGCGCCGCGTCCCGTACTGGATTTCGCCATCTGTTTTAGCACCGCGAATCCCTCATCGCGCCGCCCGCTGGCGAACAACAGTTGCGCCAGCGCATTTTGCAGAGCGTTATTACCCGGGCTGACGGCATTGATTTTCTGTAACTGGTTAATCGCTTCGTGACGGCGGGCGGGCAATTTCGCCACGGTCGTCCAGTATTCGACCGCCAGTTCGCCCTCCGGCGGATAACCTTTAAACAGCTTGTCGTAGCTGGCGATCGCTTGCTCAGTATGGCCGGTCGTCGCCAGTAAACGCGCCTCCTGCAAAGACTGGCGTCCTTGCGGCGTGGAGAGCAGCATCGCGGTGCGGGAAGATTGATACGCCGTCGACTCCGGCGCCAGTTGCGCCAGCCGGTCAAGTAGCTTCTGCGCCCCGTCGCTATCCCCCTGCCGCAACAGATAGCGGAAACGGGCGGCGATAACCTGTGGATCATTTGGGTCGATCAGTTCCAGCCGATAGAGCGACTGACGGACTAAGTCCTCACGGTGCATGGCCTCTCCCAGCCGAACCTGCTCCAGCAACTGTTGCTGCGCGGAGGTCGCTGCGTCGGCAAGCGGAGTTAGCGCCATACCAAGCGATAAACCCAACAATGCCCGATAAATGCCCCTTTTACCGGGTAAGGCATTTCGACCGCCAGCCGGCAAAAAAGCGTGCATGAGACTTAACGTGAACTTACGCATTCCTGGCCCCAGTCAGGTAATAATTCACCTTTGACGGTGAAGCGAAAACGGTGCTGATCCCAGCCTTGTCCAAAGAGAGTCAGCACATAGTTGTAATAGGCATCGCTGCCAGGAAAATGGTCTGTGACCCGCTGTCGCTGCACGGCCTGAGCATCGCGATTTTGCAGGAAAGGCAGTAAGGCGGCGGAAAACCCGACCGGCCCCGTCCCTTGTGCGTTCCCGCTGGCGACATCAACTTTTTCCGGTGGAACGCCGTTTTTTATGGTTAACGTCGCCATCGGTTTAAATCGCGCCAGTAAACGCGCTTTTTGCGGATCGCCATCATGCATCATTCCCGCCCATAAATAGACGCGAATCGCATCGTAGCTACTGATCAGCGTCTTTTCCGCTTTCAACTGCCAGCCTTGCTTGCTTTTATAACGCACCCAGTCCGGCGAGAAACCTTTCGGCGCGGTTTCCAGCAAAAGCCGCAAATTGGTTTCCCGTAGCGTCGACCACGGCGCGCCAAAACGGCTAAAGTATTGCGCCAACTGCGGCGGCAGATAGCTTGGGTTAAAACGCCAGCTATTCGCCTCGGCAAAGCCGATTTTGCCAGGTAGCAGCATTGAGCCCAGCCCCGGCACATTCACGACCTCTTCGCGGGCGATGCGCTTTAACAACGCCGTGCCCACTTCGGTATAACGCGTCTCTTTCCACAGACGACCGGCCTCCAGCAGCGACCATGCCATCCAGATATCGCCGTCGGACGCGGAGTTGCTGTCCAGCACCGACCAGGTGTCGGGATCTTTTTGTCCCCACAGCCAGGCGGGCAGATGTTCACGCAGCGATCCCTGCGCCAGATTATTTTGCGTCCAGTTAAACAGTTGCGCGAACGCCGGTCGATCGTTCGCCGCCAGGGCAAAGAACATAGCGTAGCTTTGCCCTTCGGAGGTGGTAATTTTTCGCGCATCGCCCGGATCGATAACGCGTCCCTGCTGGCTAATGTAGTCTTTCTTGAACTGCTCCCACGCAGGCCAGCTACAGGCCGCCTGCGCATTTATTGCCGTCAGCATGACGATAATCGTTATCCATCCGCGCAGCATAGTCATCATTCATTACTCATGGTCTGGGTCGAGACGACGGCGACTGAGAATACGTAGCAGACGCCACAATACCCACGCCAGTAATATCACGCTGAGGGCCGCCAGTACCGCCAGCAGCACCGGGTGATTCGCCAGCGCATACCACAGCCGCTCAAACCACGGCAGATGTCCGACGTAATAGATATCGCCAACGCGCAGACTGTGAACGCCGGACTCGCGGATCACCGCCACGGAACCAAACATCGCGGCGCGTTTACCGCTGTCGTTCATGGCGTCGTTCAGTAGCTGGTAGCCGCGCGGGCTGTCGGCCAGCAGAGCAATCACGCTGCGCTGATCATTAAACGGCGACTGGAAGCCCACCGCCGCCGCCATCGGACCGCTGGAGGTGACGGTGGACTGCGCATCCGCCGCGCGATCGGCTTCATCCGGCATAATCGACGGGAAAGCGGTCTGCCGCATTGGGGTTTTTACCCAGCTTTGTGTCGCCTGCACCAACAGATCGATACGCTTATCGTCTTTTAGCTTGTCCGGAATAGCGCCAATAATCAGCAGATCGGCGTCTTTGTCAGCGATCTGAGCGCTATCATCGGTGATTGTCAGATTAATTGCCGGGAAACCGGTCTGCCCGCCAATGGCACCGACCGTATTCAGCAGCGTTTCCATTTGCGCTTCGGTTGGGGTCTTCGGCATCACCGCCAGGGTGTCAGACAGGTCGGCCATCCGGCTGAACGGGAAACCGGCATTGGCGAACGTGCGTAAATCCGGCATCGCGATAAAGTGGTAATATTTCGAAAAATCGATAGTGGAGTCATCCCCTATCACCACATGATTCGGTACCGACTGGAAGGTAATACAGTTGTCCACCGACCCGCCCGGCATCGGGTTCATGTACTGGAAGTCAAAACGTAGCTGGTTCATCGCCCCCAGTTTTAGGGCCGGAATCGACACATCCGTTTTACCATCCAGCAATCCCTGAAGTACCGGCAAGCGCAACAGGAGTCGATTAGTTTCTTGCGTGCTGTTAAGGCTAAAGGCTTGCAGGAACTGGTTATTCAGGCTGATATCCAGCCGCGAACTGTCTTTGGTCGGCGGCGAGGTATAACGGTAGTTGAGATCCATATCAATACCGTTGCTACGCAGCAAATAGAGGTCCGGCGGCAGATTCAAAGAAACGTTGATGGGCGCCGGCTCCAGCCCACTCGACTGGAGCTGCTCTTCATAGGTTTTCAGTTCGCCAAAGGTGACCGGGCGATCGGTACGCACCCAGTTCGGCGCATCGTACGGCTTGCGCGCCAGTAGCGGTTTTACATCGTTGACTACCACGCTGGAACCACGAAAGAGAATATTCCCTTGCGCAATACCTTTTGCCGCCTGCAACAGATCTTTATCATCACGACCAAATACGACCAGCAACTTCACATACGGATTATCCGGATGGTTCATCATCTCGATAACCGGCGCGTTAACCGCAGGATGATCGCGCAGGAAATCGGGGCGTCGATCGTTGGTGGCGAACACGATCGCATTGCGATCCGGCAGGTGGTTATACAACACCGGGAAGCGCTGACCGCGCCAGCCCGCCCGCGAGCCAAACCAGGACGCGACAATAGAAGCCGCCTGCTGCTGCGCCAGATCCGGCACGTCAGCAAACACTATTGGCAACGTCACCGGACGGTTATCCCGCGGATCGAAAAACGGCACCGGGAAGTGGGACAGATCGTTATTCACCGCCAGCATGTTATAGGTCAGATCCAGAGCGCTATTTCGTCCGATGTCCAACCACAGAGTACTGCTGGCCGGGTTTTCACATACGTCGCGATAATGGCCGACAAACTCCAGCCGTACCCGGTTAAAGTCGGTGATAAATAGCGGATTGATAGGTACCTGCGCCAGCGTCTTTTTCCCCAACTGCTCTTTTGTCACCGGCAGTACGCCCATCAGTTCATCATTGAGATAAACCTTAAGCTGCGACTGAATCGGCAGGAGCGATGGCGACGGCGTATATTCCAGATTCAGCACCGCTTTCGACGCCACTTCATCGCTGCGCATACCAAATTCAATGCCGCCGTTAGGGTTAACGCCACGCAGCGCCATACTGCCCGGCGGCGGCGCGATTTGCGCAAAGGTCAGCTTGACCTCGCGCGAAGGCGCGGTTTGCGCCACGACGGGCGCCTGATTTGCGGGCGACTGCGCAGGCTCGGTGGGTTCAGCATTTATCAATGGCGGCGTAGCAGGCGCCGCCGCCGTCATGAAAGCAGGAAACGCGCTTAATCCTATTACCGCCGCACAAATCCAGGACAATTTTCTTTTCATCGCATTATCATCATTGTTGAGCCTGAGCCATAACCCGATCCGACGGCTGTATCGCCGCTTGCCGCTCCGGGCGACGCGGAATAAACGATACAATCCAGGCAATTAACGCCGTCAACGATCGGAAAATTACTTTTACTGAAGGCGGTGCAAACTCCGCGAGATGGCGATAGCCGCGGAAGCCCAGTTTCAGAATATCCAGCAAGCTTTCCAGCGGTTTATCTTCCGGGAAGCTATCTTGCCAAAGCGCCCACGTATCGGCGCGAGCGAAGGTACACTGCACAAAATCAATATGTTGTTTGGTGGTGAGCGGCATCAGTTGCAGCCCTATCTCATTGCCCGTCACGCGCACCACCTGCGTTGGAAAGACATATTCCTGCTGCCCACGTTTAAGCAACAGGTTCACTTTCTGCCCTTCCAGCACCTGCGCCTGACCGTTGATCTTGATGCCTAACCCGCCGTCGGAGAAGTCATGTACGGTGCAGGAGAACAAATGCCCATCTTCGCGGGCGATGGCCCCCGGCATGGCAATCTCGACCCGATGCGCGCGCCTGACCTGTTTACTCTCTACCGAAACCGCAACCGCGCCGCCGAGAATGACCAGGTTGTAGAAGACCCACACCAGGCTAACGATGACGGTCAGCATTTCATTTTCCGGCCCGTAATAGTATCGCCATACGCCCACCACCACACCGAGCAGGTTAAGCAAGACAAGGAAGATATACGGACGCGAGATTACCCAGTCGACGTACTTCTCTTCCACCAGCCCGCCTTTCGCCGTGACGTTAAATTTCCCTTTGTGCGGATTGATCAACGCGACCAGAGTCGGCGGCGCGATATACCATGCCAGTACCGTTTCATAGATTTCGCTCCAGAAGGAGTGACGATACTTACCCTGAATCTTCGAGTTAGTCAGGCTGGCGTGGATCATGTGCGGTAAAACAAATAGCGCAATCATCAACGCAGGCGCATAAATGATATAGGCGTGCAGCAGCAGAAAAGCCAGCGGCGCGGTCAGAAAGATCAGGCGCGGAATGCCGGACAAGAAATGGAACATTGCGTTGAGGTAGCACAGCCGCTGCGCCAGTTTTAAGCCTTTGCCAAACAGAGGGTTATCGAGGCGGAAAATTTGCACCATGCCCCGCGCCCAACGAATACGCTGCCCGATATGCGCCGACAGGCTTTCCGTCGCCAGCCCCGCCGCCTGCGGAATGCGCATATACGCAGAGGTATAACCGCGCCGGTGCAGCCGGAGCGAAGTATGCGCATCTTCCGTCACCGTCTCAACGGCGATACCGCCAATCTCATCCAGCGGCTTACGGCGAATCACCGCGCACGATCCGCAAAAGAAAGTGGCGTCCCACATATCGTTACCGTCCTGCACCAGCCCGTAAAACAGCGTGCCTTCGTTAGGCGTTTTACGAAAACGTCCCAGGTTGCGCTCAAACGGGTCCGGGGAGAAGAAGTGGTGCGGCGTCTGCATCATCGCCAGCTGTTTCTCTTTCAGGAACCAGCCCATCGTCATTTGCAGAAACGAGCGCGTCGGCACATGGTCGCAATCGAAGATCGCCACAAACTCGCCTTTCGCGTGTTTTAGCGCATTGTTGATGTTGCCGGCTTTGGCGTGTTCATGCGTGGCGCGGGCAATGTAATGCACGCCAACATGTCGGGCAAACTGACGAAATGATTCTCGCCCGCCGTCATCAAGAATCCAGATATTCAGCTTGTCTTTCGGCCAGTCAATGCCAAGCGAAGCGTAAATGGTATTTTTGACCACGTTAAGGTCTTCGTTATAGGTCGGCACAAAAATATCCACTGTCGGCCACTGCGACATCTCTTTCGGCAACGGCACCGGTTGACGATTTAACGGCCACACCACCTGGAAGTACCCCAGCACCAGCACAATCCAGGCGTAGGTTTCCGCAAACAGCAAAATCAGTCCACACACCAGACTGACCGGGTCGTCCCAATTTAGCGTCGAGGTATAGCGCCACCAGATATAACGACAGGAGACCGTTAGCGACAGCACGATGAGCATCAGCGCGGAAAAGCGTCCCGGCATACGTCGTACCAATAGCGCAACGCCCCACAGCAACAGCAGAAAGATAAATTGCGATAGCGGGTTAAATGGCTGCGTAATACAGATCAGCGCCAGTATCAGTGAAAAGGTCACGATAACGCTCAGAATAAAACGTCGGGCGCCGTTGCTAAGATGTCCCAGTTCTTTTTCCTTTTCCAGGTGCGTTGTCTTTTGGCGCACCCGCTCCGGTAAGGTATCCATCCATTGATGGTAACGTCCACGAACGCCCTGCAAGCGCGCAAATGACCGCCAGCGCGGTTCATGACGTTCTTTAGCCGACGAGATCATTACCAGCCAGAGGGTCTGAATGAGATATCGAGCCGGGTCCAGCGGGCGCGGGCGGGCGGCGTTAATATGCGGATAAAGCGCTTTATGCCCGGCGCGAATACGCTGCCAGCGCGGATGCTCAAGCGGAAACACTATCCACGCCAGAATCGTCCACAGGCAGCCGAGCGCTGCGCTAAATGGCGACGCGCCGTGGCGGCGGTAACCCTGATAGCGCTCGCTCAAACGCGCGCTGACCGGCGGGATAAGCAGCCACCGGGAAAGGGCGCTCATCGCGGGCTCCTGGCGGACGTTTTGTCTCCCGCATCGTGCAACAGGCACCAGTTCGCCAGCGTTAACACCTCTTCGGCGGCCAACGAATCGCTGCGATACTCGCCTAACGGTTGTTTCGACGCCATGCACTCCGCCATCGCCTCATCGCGATGGATCACCATAGGCAGCAATCGGCGCTGGCTTTGCAGCCAGACCTGGTACAGATCGTCTTGTAACTGGCTGCCAATGCGTAAGTCATTGATCAGAATATGCGCTCCGGCAGGCAACGCCTGTTGATGAAGGCGAATATGGCAGTTGGTGTCAACCCTGGCTACCGCCAGCGTATGGTCGCAGAGGCTCACCAACTGCCGTGTCAGTGGTGACGCGCCGTAGGGTAAGTCCAGTAAAATCCAGCTATAACGCCCGCTCGCTTTCAGCGCCTGGATAGCAGATCCGATCTCTCCCAGCGTCTCCTGCCAGGCCTGCGGATTTTCCCGCTCTTTCGTGGTGAGCTGTCCAAACGGCAGCAGATCAAGCTGCGAGGTATAACGTAACCCGGCATCACGCCAGTCATGGCCGTCCAGCAACGATCGCGCCCAACCGCCCTGATGGACGAAGTCGACGTTAAACGACATGCGCAGCAGGTTATCGGGGCTGGCGTCAATCACCAGGACATTTTCCCCTAAGATTTGTAACGCCCAGGCGAGTGCTGAGGTGATAGATGTGGTTCCCACCCCACCGCGTACGCCCTGCAATCCCAGAATCGCCATTTATGGCTTCCTTAATGTTGTTGCGCAAATTCAGCCAGGAGCGGCCATCTTTTAATCGCCGCCGCCAACTGTTCGCGTTGGGAAATATCGGTATAATCTATTTCGGGTAGTGAAAACGCCTGGCTTAATGCCAGAAAATCATTTTGAAAAGTGTAGCCCAACGTTGGATCGGACTGAGCGCCAGGTTCATTGTTATACATTCTGGTTGCTCCCTTTTAAATATTTCTCACTGGCAACATTACGCCCCGTCGTCAATACGGGAGAACGCGCATTTTTCGTCTTTCCGTGGCATCATTTATAATGTGTAAAAATGCAAAGCGCAGAGTTACAGGGCATCCTGCCGGACAAATTGATTCACATGCTAAATCTGATGCGTTTTAATTTCAATGTTAGGTTTATTTCTGTGCTTTCGCTAGTAAACTGATAAATAGTTAAAATAGTGACATGAGGGACACTGTGGACCCCGTATTTTCTCTCGGCATCTCATCATTATGGGATGAACTGCGCCATATGCCAACCGGCGGTGTCTGGTGGGTTAACGCCGATCGCCAGCAAGATGCCATCAGTCTGGTGAATCAAACGATTGCGTCACAAACGGAGAATGCAAACGTCGCCGTCATCGGCATGGAAGGCGATCCTGGCAAAGTAATCAAATTAGATGAATCTCACGGTCCGGAGAAAATCCGCTTATTTACCATGCCGGATTCAGAAAAAGGGCTATACTCTTTGGCCCACGATTTACTTTGTTCTGTCAACCCGACGCATTACTTTTTCATTCTTATTTGTACAAATAACACGTGGCGGAATATAACGTCAGAAAGCCTGCATAAATGGCTGGAAAAAATGAATAAATGGACTCGCTTTCATCACTGTTCATTGTTGGTTATTAACCCTTGTCATAATAGTGATAAACAATCCTCGTTGTTGATGGGCGAGTATCGCTCACTTTTCGGCCTCGCCAGTTTACGTTTTCAGGGCGATCAACATTTGTTCGATATTGCCTTCTGGTGTAACGAAAAAGGCGTCAGCGCCCGACAGCAGTTATTGCTATGTCAGCAGGATGAACGCTGGATGTTATCCCATCAGGAAGAGACGGCAATTCAGCCGCGTAGCGACGAAAAACGCATTCTCAGCCACGTCGCCGTCCTTGAAGGCGCGCCGCCGCTCTCGGAACACTGGGCGCTTTTCGACAATAACGAAGCGCTGTTCAACGACGCGCGCACGGCGCAGGCCGCGACGATTATTTTTTCTCTCACACAGAATAACCAAATCGAGCCGCTTGCTCGTCGCATTCATACTTTGCGGCGCCAGCGGGGAAGCGCGCTGAAAATTGTCGTGCGCGAAAATATCGCCAGTTTGCGTGCCACCGATGAGCGCCTGCTGCTGGGTTGCGGCGCCAATATGATCATTCCCTGGAACGCTCCGCTTTCACGCTGTCTGACACTTATTGAAAGCGTTCAGGGACAGCAGTTCAGCCGTTACGTACCGGAAGATATCACCACGCTGCTGTCGATGACGCAGCCGTTGAAACTGCGCGGTTTTCAGCCGTGGGATACCTTCTGCGATGCCGTCCATACGATGATGAGCAATACGCTGCTCCCCGCCGACGGGAAAGGCGTTCTGGTCGCGCTGCGCCCGGTGCCGGGCATTCGGGTTGAGCAGGCATTGACATTATGTCGGCCAAACCGAACCGGCGATATTATGACCATCGGCGGCAACCGTCTGGTGTTGTTTTTATCATTCTGCCGGGTCAACGATCTGGATACCGCGTTAAACCATATTTTCCCTTTGCCCACGGGCGATATTTTCTCTAATCGTATGGTCTGGTTCGAAGATAAACAAATCAGCGCCGAGCTGGTGCAGATGCGCTTATTGTCGCCAGAATTGTGGGGAACGCCGCTACCGCTGGCTAAACGCGCCGACCCGGTAATAAATGCCGAACACGATGGCCGCATCTGGCGTCGTATTCCTGAACCCCTGCGATTGCTCGATGACACCGCGGAGCGTGCATCATGATGACCATCAGCGATATCGTGCAACTTATTCTTTTTTGCGCGCTGATTTTCTTTCCGCTGGGCTATCTGGCGCGTCATTCGCTACGCCGTATGAGTGATACGACCCGGCTGCTATTTGCCAAACCTCGTTATGTAAAACCAGCCGGAACTCTGCGCCGCGCTACGAAAGTCAAGGCAGACAAAAAATGACTCAGCATACTCAAACACCCTCAATGCCTTCTCCGCTCTGGCAATACTGGCGCGGTCTTTCCGGCTGGAATTTCTATTTTCTGGTCAAGTTTGGCCTGCTGTGGGCAGGCTACCTGAATTTTCATCCTTTACTGAATCTGGTATTTATGGCGTTCCTGCTGATGCCAATACCACAATATCGCCTCCACCAGTTGCGCCACTGGATTGCTATTCCCGTCGGCTTCGCGCTGTTCTGGCACGACACCTGGCTGCCCGGCCCGCAAAGTATTATGAGCCAGGGTACGCAGGTGGCGGAGTTCAGCTCCGGTTATCTGCTCGATCTGATCGCTCGTTTTATTAACTGGCAAATGATCGGCGCCGTCTTTGTACTGCTGGTCGCCTGGCTATTTTTATCACAGTGGATTCGGGTCACGGTGTTTGTGGTCGCCATCATGGTATGGCTGAACGTCCTGACATTAACTGGCCCGGTTTTTACGCTGTGGCCGGCAGGTCAGCCAACCGATACGATGACGACGACTGGCGGTAACGCTGCCGCTACCGTCGCGACAGCGGGCGATAAGCCGGTCATCGGCGATATGCCTGCGCAAACCGCGCCACCGACGACCGCGAATCTGAACGCCTGGTTGAACACCTTCTATACTGCGGAAGAAAAGCGGAAAACGTCGTTCCCGGCGCAGCTTCCGCCTGATGCGCAGCCGTTCGACCTATTGGTCATCAATATTTGTTCGCTCTCCTGGTCGGATGTCGAAGCGGCAGGCTTGATGTCACATCCGCTATGGTCGCACTTTGATATCTTGTTTAAACATTTTAATTCCGGTACGTCTTACAGCGGCCCGGCGGCCATTCGTCTGCTGCGCGCCAGTTGTGGTCAACCATCGCATACCCGGCTTTATCAACCAGCCGATAACGAATGTTATCTGTTCGATAATCTGGCGAAACTGGGCTTTACTCAGCATCTGATGATGGATCATAACGGCGAATTTGGCGGCTTCCTGAAAGAAGTTCGCGAAAACGGCGGTATGCAGAGCGAGCTGATGAACCAGTCCGGTCTGCCAACCGCCCTGCTGTCATTCGACGGCTCGCCGGTATATGACGACCTGGCGGTTCTGAACCGCTGGTTGACAGGGGAAGAACGTGAAGCCAGCTCCCGTTCCGCGACCTTCTTTAACCTGCTGCCGTTACACGATGGCAACCACTTCCCCGGCGTCAGCAAAACGGCGGATTATAAAATCCGCGCGCAGAAGCTGTTCGATGAACTGGACGCCTTCTTTACCGAGCTGGAGAAATCCGGACGTAAGGTGATGGTGGTCGTCGTACCGGAGCACGGCGGCGCGCTGAAGGGCGACAGAATGCAGATCTCAGGCCTGCGCGATATTCCCAGCCCCTCCATCACCAATGTCCCGGCGGGCGTGAAATTTTTTGGCATGAAAGCCCCGCATGAGGGCGCGCCGATTGATATTAACCAGCCGAGCAGCTACCTGGCGATTTCCGAACTGGTCGTACGCGCCGTAGACGGTAAGCTCTTTACCGAAGACAGTGTGAACTGGAACAAGCTGACCAGCAATCTGCCGCAAACCGCGCCGGTTTCAGAAAACGCTAATGCGGTGGTGATTCAGTATCAGGGTAAACCCTACGTTCGTCTGAATGGCGGCGACTGGGTGCCTTACCCGCAGTAAACCGAAAAAGGCCGCAAGGTTTCCCCTGTGGCCTGGTTCGGGCGCATGTTGCCATTACGGCGGACAGACGCTCAAAACGCGTTACTTCCTGTCACGTAGCCAGTTGACGATCACACTGGCGATAATGCCAGCAATGATCGGTGCCGCCAGATCGTGCCAGAAGGCAACGCCCAACTGCGTAAGCGTCATATAGCCGCCTTGTTGCAATGGCAACCGTTCGCGGCTATCCTTGATGTGTTGAGGTTCAAGTTAGCCCCCGTCAGGTTGCCAGGTTTATACCAGTCAACGTGCGGGGGTTTTCTCTATCCAGCAACCTATGCCGCCGGGGATCAAGCCCCCGCAACATTGCGCCTCACCGGGTAAACCCGGCTTGCTGCTGATATTACGGTAAAACACCCGCCCCGGCACGGCGCTAACGTGCAATCTGCGTGACGCTTCGCAGACGACTACTTTTATTTGCCAGAATACATTCAGCATTTCTGAGACTGGCAGTCAGCCACTCAATTCTGTAAATTATGCCTCCTCGCGGCCAGTCCCGGTGATACCGAAACCCTCGTTCAGCATCCTGCGTCTATGACATATTCGCCTGTTGCGCCAGAGGAATGGCTAAAAGCAGGTATTACCGACGAACTTATCCGTCTTTCAGCGGGACCTGAAGATCCCGACGATATTATTCATGACCTTGAACGCGCCAGCAGAAAAGCAGCATTCTGACGATTGCGCGGCGAACCGCTGTCACCGGTTTGCCGCATCGGGTATCAAGGCACTATAGCCTGGTTATATGCAGCATTCTTTATGAGAGAGCTGCGTATATTTTGGGCAGGGGGCTCTATGCAGGACGACACATTACCATTAAATAACAGTAAAGCAACGACCACACCGCTTTCAACGAGATTACCGTTTACAAAATATGATTTTGGCTGGGTGCTCTTGTGTATCGGTATGGCGATCGGCGCAGGTACCGTATTAATGCCTGTGCAAATCGGTCTCAAGGGGATCTGGGTATTTATTACCGCTTTTATCATCGCTTATCCCGCTACCTATATTGTGCAGGATATTTATCTAAAAACGTTGTCTGAAAGCGAAACCTGTGACGATTATACAGATATTATCAGTCACTACCTGGGCAAAAACTGGGGCGTTTTTCTCGGTGTAATCTATTTTCTTATGATTATCCACGGGGTGTTTATTTACTCCCTGTCGGTGGTGTTTGATAGCGCCTCCTATATAAAAACCTTCGGCCTTACTGAGGTCGATCTTTCGCAGTCTATTATCTATAAAGTCGCGATTTTCGCCGTGCTGGTCGCGATTGCCTCCGGCGGGGAAAAGCTATTATTTAAAATTTCCGGCCCGATGGTGGTGGTGAAAGTCGGGATCATTCTGATATTCGGTTTTGCGATGATCCCACACTGGAATCTTGATAATATTTCCGCCTTTCCCGCCGCATCGGTTTTCTTTCGCGACGTACTGCTCACTATCCCATTCTGCTTCTTTTCTGCGGTCTTCATTCAGGTGCTAAACCCAATGAACATCGCCTATCGTAAACGCGAACCTGACCGTGTGCTGGCCACCCGAATGGCGATTCGCACACACCGCATTAGCTATATTACGCTGATTGCTATTATTCTCTTTTTCTCGTTCTCGTTTACCTTTTCGATTAGCCATGAAGAGGCGGTATCAGCGTTCGAGCAGAATATTTCCGCCCTTGCGCTGGCAGCTCAGGTAATCCCTGGCCATATCATCCACATTACCTCCACCATCCTCAATATTTTTGCCGTACTTACCGCGTTCTTTGGTATTTATTTAGGTTTTCACGAAGCGCTTAAAGGTATTGTGCTGAATGTATTGAGTCGTATTATGGATGTCAAAAACGTCAACCCACTGTTACTGACCACTGGGATCTGTGTCTTTATCGTGGTTACTCTGGTCATTTGGGTTTCGTTTCGCGTCTCAGTATTGGTCTTTTTCCAGTTAGGCAGTCCGCTTTATGGCATTGTCGCGTGTATTATTCCCTTTTTCCTGATTTATAAAGTAGTGCAACTGAAAAAATTACGCGGTCTGAAAACCTGGCTTATTTTGTTATATGGAATATTGTTGTGCCTGTCGCCATTATTAAAATTGATTGAATAAGCCGTGCCAAAGAGCAATGCCTGGTGGCGCTACGCTTACCAGGCCTACCGATAGGGTGTAGGCCGGATAAGGCGTAGCCGCCATCCGGCATAAAATGCAGTTAACTCACCGATTTCTGCGGATTTTCATCCTGATCGACGGCAAAGCAGGCCACCAACTGACCGTCGTACTCTTTGAGCTGCGGCTGCAACTGCGTACAGGGTCCGAAGCGACGGCGGCAGCGGGCGTTGAAGGCGCAGCCCGGCGGCGGATTCAGCGGACTTGGCAACTCGCCGGTCAGCTTAATCCGCTCACGGCGATCGTCCGGATTCAGCCGCGGCGTGGCGGAGAGCAACGCCTGGGTATACGGATGACGTGGATTGTTAAAAATCTGCTCTTTGGTCCCTTTCTCCACGCAGCGGCCTAAGTACATGACCATCACTTCATCGGCGATGTGTTCCACCACCGACAGGTCGTGCGAGATAAAGACATAAGACAGCCCCATATCCTGTTGCAAATCCATCATCAGGTTCAGCACCTGGGCGCGCACCGACACGTCGAGCGCGGAGACCGGTTCGTCGGCAATCACTACGTCCGGATCAAGCATCAGACCGCGGGCGATAGCGATACGCTGACGCTGGCCGCCGGAGAACATATGCGGATAGCGGTCGTAGTGCTCGGTTTTCAGCCCCACCTTCGCCATCATCGCCAGCGCTTTTTCACGACGCTGCGCTTTACTCAGGCTGGTATTGATCAGCAACGGCTCTTCCAGAATTTGCCCCACTTTCTTGCGTGGGTTCAGGGAACCGTAAGGGTTCTGAAACACAATCTGGATTTTCTGCCGCCGCAGCTTCTGCGCGTGCGGATCGTGTTTGAGCAGATCCTGCCCCTGGTAATAAAGCTCGCCGCCGGTTGGCGTTTCAATCATCGTCAGCAGGCGGCCCAGCGTGGATTTTCCACAACCGGACTCCCCCACTACGGCCAGCGTTTTACCACGTTCGAGGTTAAACGACACGCCGTCCAGCGCTTTTACCAGCCGTTCCGGAGAAAAGATCCCCTTCTTTACCGGGTAGTGTTTTTTCAGGTCGATAGCCCGCAACAGCGGCTGTTGCAAGGTGGCCTCATGCGTACTCATAGTGTGGGCCTCCCGGCATCATCGAGTGGGTAATGACATTTTGACTGACGTCCATCGTCCAGTTGGTTGAGAGCAGGTTCTTCCGCACGACATCTGTCCGTGGCGTAGGGGCAGCGCGGGTTAAGCAGACAGCCCGTCGGGCGGTCATATTTCCCCGGCACCACGCCCGGGAGCGAAGCCAGACGCGCTTTATCTTGCGCAAATTCCGGCAACGCGCGTAGCAGTGCCTGCGTATAGGGATGACGCGGCGCACGAAAAATATCCTGCGCATCGCCGGTTTCGACTACCTGCCCGGCGTACATGACGATAATTTTGTGCGCCGCTTCCGCCACCAGCGCCAGGTCATGGGTAATAAGCACCAGCGCCATGTTCTCTTTTTGCTGCAACTCCAGCAGCAGCTCAATGATTTGCGCCTGAATGGTCACATCCAGCGCCGTGGTCGGTTCATCAGCAATTAACAGCTTTGGTCGACAGGCTATTGCCATCGCAATCATCACTCGCTGACTCATACCGCCGGAAAGCTGGTGCGGATAGACATCCAGACGAGAGGCCGGATCGGGAATGCCCACCTGGTTCAACAGGTCAATCGCTCGCTGACGACGGGTTTTCTTGTTCCCGCCCTGGTGTACCTTGATGGCTTCCATAATCTGAAAGCCAACGGTATAGCAAGGATTGAGGCTGGTCATCGGGTCCTGGAAAATCATCGCTACTTCAGCGCCCACCAGGTTGCGACGTTCCTTCTCGGAAATGCGCTTCAGATCCTGTCCGTTAAAGAGCAGGTTTTCCGCCATCACGCGGCCTGGGTAATCGATAAGCCCCATAATCGCCAGCGAGCTGACGGATTTGCCGGAACCAGACTCGCCGACAATGCCGACCACTTCCCCCTGCTTCACGCTGTAGCTGATGCGGTCGACGGCTTTGAACGGTGTCCCTTCGTCGCCGAAGTGTACCGATAATTGATCTACATTTAATAACGCCATCTCGAACCTCTTACTGCTTCAGTTTGGGATCGAGCGCGTCACGCAGACCGTCACCCATCAGGTTAAATGCCAGCACCGTCAGCAGAATCGCCAGCCCCGGGAAGGTCACGACCCACCAGGCGCTTTGCGCGAACTGCAACACGTCAGAGAGCATGGTGCCCCACTCCGGCGTTGGCGGCTGCGCACCCATGCCAAGAAAACCGAGAGCGGCCATATCGAGAATGGCGTTAGAGAAGCCCAGCGACGCCTGAACGATCAGCGGCGCAAGGCAGTTCGGGAAAATATTGACGAACATCTGACGCATCGCGCCTGCGCCCGCCACGCGAGAGGCAGTCACATAATCGCGGTTCACCTCTACCAGAACCGCCGCACGGGTTAAGCGGACATAGTGCGGCAGCGCCACAAACGTCAACGCCAGCGCAGCGTTGCCGATGGAGGGGCCGAAGATCGCCACCAACACCAGCGCCAGCAGCAGGCTCGGCAGGGCCAGCATGATATCGACCACGCGCATGATGATGTTATCGACCAGACCGCCAAAGTAGCCCGCAACCAGGCCGAGAATAATCCCCATTACCAGCGACAGGACGACCACCAGACAGCCGACCAGCAGTGACAAACGCGCGCCATACATCAGGCGCGAGAGGACATCGCGACCAACATCATCCGTTCCCAGAATATGCGCCCAACTGCCGCCTTCCTGCCAGACCGGCGGCGCCAGCAGCGCATCGCGGAACTGCTCTGCCGGGTTGTACGGCGCAATAAAGTTGGCAAACACCGCAATCAGGATCACGATGACGACATACGCCAGCCCGACGACCGCGCCTTTATTGCGTTTGAAATAGTGCCAGAACTCTCGCAATGGCGTCATGGGCGCCGGTGCGGCAATAACATTATTTTCAGTAACCTGTGACATGATGGCCCCTTACTTCTTATGCCGAATACGCGGGTTCACCACGCCGTACAGCAGGTCTACCAGCAGGTTGACGAGAATAATCATCGTCGCTACCAGTAACACACCGCCCTGCACTACCGGATAATCGCGGCGTTGCAGCGCATCGATCAGCCAGCGCCCCAGACCGGGCCACGAGAAGATAGTTTCTGTCAGAATCGCGCCTGCCAACAGCGTCCCGACCTGCAGGCCGATCACGGTGACGACCGGCAGCATGGCGTTACGCAGAGCATGGACGATAATGACGCGCATCCTGGTCAACCCTTTGGCGCGTGCGGTACGGATGTAATCCTCCCCCAGCACTTCCAGCATCGACGAACGGGTCATACGCACAATGACGGCCAGCGGGATTGTGCCGAGTACCATCGCAGGCAGGATCATATGTGCCAGCGCATCAATAAAGTTGCCCTCTTCGCCCCAGATGGCGGTGTCGATCAGCATAAAGCCAGTCAACGGATTGGTGTCATCAAGAAACACCATATCGCTCACGCGCCCGGAAACCGGTGTCAGGTTCCAGTGGACGGAGACCAGCATGATCAGCATCATGCCCCACCAGAAGATTGGCATAGAGTAACCGGTCAGCGCCAGGCCAACGGCAGTATGGTCGAAAATGGAGCCACGCTTGACGGCAGCCAGTACGCCAACCGGAATCCCCACCGCAGTGGCGAAAATCATGGCGCAGACGCCAAGTTCCAGCGTCGCTTTAAAGCGAGGTACAAACTCGTCCCACACGGGGATTCGGCTTTTCAGCGAGATGCCTAAATCGCCATGCATCACCCCCCAGATATAATGGAGATACTGCTGCCACATCGGTTTATCAAGACCGAGTTCAGCCAACAGTTGAGCATGGCGCTCAGGGGAGATACCTCGCTCACCCGCCATGATCATCACCGGATCGCCCGGGATCATATGGACAAAGGCAAAGGTGAGAAGGGTAATACCGATAAACGTCGGGATGACGAGTCCCAAACGTCGGAGAATGAACTGCAACATAACCCGGATTCTCTCTCATGACGCACGGCCTGGAACCGTGAGTCTGTATTGCTCACAAATCTTATCCCGCTCAAAAAATAGCCGAGGGGCGAAGCATAGTTACCGGCTGGCGCTACGCTGATCCGGCCGACAAAGGCCGGAGCGTAGCGCTCTTTTAATTATTCGACAGAGACGTTTTCGAAGTGATGTTTGCCCAGCGGATCAACCACATAGCCTTTAACTTCTTTACGCACTGGCTCATAAACCGTGGAGTGAGCGATGATCAGCGCTGGCGCCTGGTCATGCATCACAACCTGGGCCTGTTTATAGAGTTCAATACGCTTGTTGTGGTCATCGGTCGCACGCGCAGGCTGAATGAGGTCTTCAAACGGCTTGTAACACCATTTTGAATAGTTGGAGCCTTGCTGCGCGGCATCGCAACTGAACAGAGTGGCGAAGAAGTTATCCGGATCGCCATTGTCGCCGGTCCAGCCCATCATCACCGTCTGGTGCTCGCCATCTTTAGCGCGCTTGAGGTATTCGCCCCATTCATAGGTGACAATTTTGGCCTGAACGCCAATCTTCGCCCAGTCCGCCTGGATCATTTCCGCCATACGACGCGCATTCGGGTTATAGGGACGCTGTACCGGCATCGCCCACAGATCGATGGTGAAGCC
The DNA here is from genome assembly GCF_008692785.1 of Salmonella enterica subsp. diarizonae. Lineage (GTDB taxonomy): Bacteria > Pseudomonadota > Gammaproteobacteria > Enterobacterales > Enterobacteriaceae > Salmonella > Salmonella diarizonae. The sequence goes on along the minus strand of NZ_VXJV01000003.1, from coordinate 200,752 downwards.
TTTTTCCAGACCGGCTTCTTTCAGCAGCGCCTTCGCTTTTTCCGGATCGTAGCCGTAGTCTTTAATATCGTCGTTATAGCCCCACATCGTCGGCGGGATCAGGTTTTTTGCGGCAACGCCCGCGCCCTGATAAACGGCTTTGATGATGGCCTCTTTATTCACGGCATAGGTCAACGCCTGGCGAACTTTGACGTCATCCAGCGGTTTTTTCTGTACGTTATAGGAGAGATAGCCCACGTTCAGACCCGCCTGCTCCATCAGATTGATGTTTTTATCCTGCTTCATACGGGCGATGTCAGCCGGGTTCGGGTACGGCATCACTTGACACTCATTTTTCTGCAATTTAGCGTAACGCACGGAGGCGTCAGGCGTAATGGAGAAAACCAGGCGGTCAATTTTCGGCTTCGTGCCCCAGTAACCGTCAAAGGCTTTGTAGAGAATGCGGGAGTCTTTCTGATATTGCACCAGTTGGAATGGGCCAGTGCCAACCGGGTTCAGATCTACTTTTTCCGGCGTACCGGCTTTCAGCATATTGTCGGCATATTCTTTGGAAAGAATAGAGGCGAAGTCCATGGCCAAATCGGCAAGGAACGGCGCTTCCGGACGCGTCAGCACAAACTGCACGGTGTGATCATCCATCTTCTTCACTTCGCTAATCAGATCCGGCAGACCCATGCCTTCAAAGTATTCATAGCTGCCGCCAGACACTTTATGGTACGGGTTCTGCTCGTTTTTCTGCCGGTCGAAAGAGAACACGACATCATCGGCGTTCAGCTCGCGCGTGGGTTTGAAATCCTTGCTGGATTGCCATTTCACCCCTTTACGCAGGTGGAACGTATAGATTTTACCGTCTTCGCTGATATCCCACTTCTCAGCAAGACCCGGGATCACTTCCGTGGTGCCGATTTTGAATTCTACCAGGCGATTGTAGATGGGCACAGCGCTGGCGTCATAAGTGGTACCGGAAGTAAACAGCTGCGGGTTGAATCCTTCAGGAGATCCTTCTGAACAATAAACCAGAGTTTTAGCCTGTACGCTTGCTGCAACGGTCATGGCTATCAGGCTCAGACCAAGCTTCAGCATCCCTGACTTCTTCAAGGAAATACTCATTCTTCTGCTCCAATTGTGATGTATGTTGTTTTGCCCTTTGCAGTGGCTTTTACCGCCCGGCCTTTTTTGTTTTTTACCTGGTCAGGTCAGTAGTGAGAGGTGGGGATTCCGTTCGCATAAACGACTGAGTTGCAGTGCGGATTCTCCATAAAATGCCCCTCATTCCCTACAATCTGTCAACAGAATGTCAAAACGTCAATACAGGTAACCAGCTTTTACAACAACGGTGAGAATTAACAAACAAAGATTAAAAAAAGTTCAGAAGGGTATTTTCAGCAGGGAAATTTGTGCTACGCCCGAGTCATCAGAATAATTATCTTAATATTTAGAAACATTTAGTGTTTAACTTTTATGCTGTCAACGCAAAAATTTTAAAAATATGGCGCATATATGAGCGATTAATACCATGTACGTTAAAGCGGACAGCGAAAAATGCTAAGTACGGCAGGCAGTAACGCAGAAAGCGATTTACGCAAACGGCGGCGAAAGCAATGGAATATGTCAGCAATGAGTAAGCAGGCGCCAGGAGAGGATGACTCGCCACTGCGTGGCTCGCCCTGCGGGCCGTTGCTGACGCAACGTTCTCTCGCTTCGCTCGAGTCGAACCTCTTGCCCCCGGAGGTTCTCATCCTCTTCAGGCTTCAGATACAAAAAACCCTGCTCGTTGAGCAGGGTTTTTGAATTTGGTCGGTGATAGAGGATGACTCGCCACTGCGTGGCTCGCCCTGCGGGCCGTTGCTGATGCAACGTTCTCTCGCTTCGCTCGAGTCGAACCTCTTGCCCCCGGAGGTTCTCATCCTCTTCAGGCTTCAGATACAAAAAACCCTGCTCGTTGAGCAGGGTTTCTGAATTTGGTCGGTGATAGAGGATTCGAACCTCCGACCCCTTCGTCCCGAACGAAGTGCGCTACCAGGCTGCGCCAATCACCGAATGCGGGCGCATCTTACTGCTCAGGCGCACGCCCGTCAATCCCTTAGTCGCAAAATACAATTCAATCGGCGAGAAAGTCGGCAGACGGCTTACTTCGCGGCGACTTTCTGCGCATCGGGAATATGGCACCAGTTGTTATTCTGGTTAATGCCGCCATTCGGCGATGTATACCCCAGGCAGCCCATTATCGTGTCGTACAGCTCCACATGACGACGCGGCACTTTGATCTCCGCCTGTTGTTTCAGGTGAGCAAACATCTGCGCATGCTGCGGATTGGCAAGATATTTATCCGACATCCATACCAGCATCGGAACGCGGAATTGCTCCGGCGGCGCCATGTTGCGCGGCGTACCGTGCAAATGTTCGCGTTCGTTAATCGACTCGCCGTGGTCAGCCGCGTAGAACACAATCGCTTTTTTATCACGTAGCTGATCGAACACGCTGGTAATAAAGTGATCAACATAGGTCACGGAGTTATCGTAAGAGTTGATCATCTGCGCTTTCGTGCAGCCGCTATCGACCCCAATACACTCGGGCTTCCACTGAGCGTAGCTGCGCGGATAACGTTGCGTATAATTAAAATGCGACCCTTTGGTATGCAGGATAATCAGATGCTTACCCTCCGGGTTCTGGGTAATTGAGTTCTGCATCTCATCAATCAACAGCATGTCATCAACCGTTTTACCGCGGTTACGCGGCTCCGCGCCGATCTGCTCGCGATAGGAGATATTATCCGCCATGGTATTACTATAGAACCATATTTCGCTCTGCATGGCGTACAGATCGGAACTGAACCCGAGCTGTTTGAGTACCGCAAAAACATTCTGCTCTTTTAGCGTACGCTGCGGGTTATTATCCGCGCCGCCTTCTCGTACAAACATACAACGTAAAGATAGCTTGGTCGCGGTATCGCAGGAATAGCCGCGGAACGCCGCCAGATTTTTTTCCTGCGCCAGCTTCGGCGTGGTATTACGCTCGTAGCCGAAAATCCCCATGTGATCCCAACGGGTCGTCTCACCGATAATGAAAACGACGTAGGTGTCATCCCCATCCTTCGGCGCAACATAGGTAAATTTCCTGGCCGGATTTATTAATGAATTATTGTCCGACGACTCATCTACCTGCGCCCAGGCATACAGCCCTAACGCAGATAACCAGTTTGAGGGCAGATAGGAGTTCGCCACCACGCCGCCATAGCTAGGTAAATCGATGCCTGTCGCCCGCTCAACCTTTTTCTGATGCACATCCAGCAGGCGGATAGGCGCCCACACCATCACCCCTGCGAGCGCCACCACAGCGGCGCTGCGAAAACGCTGCCCCGGCGTACGTAGCTGGCGCAACAACGTGTAGCGACAGCGGTTACTCCAGATGAAAATGAGCGGAAGTACGCTCACGGCAATCAGCCACAATACGAAGTGCAGCCCCACCACCTCTTTCGAGAGATCGATGTCGGTGGTCATAACAGACGCAATAATGCCGTAGCCAATCACCACATTCAGGAAGGTCATGTAATAACTGGCGCCAGCGGAAAACAGCACCACCAGCGTGGCCAGCACGCGCCAGACTCGTCGGCCAAACAGTGAAAGAAGACGAAGTAAGAAGAAAGTCACCAGCACCGTGGCGCCAAGTTCGACAACCGCGGAGATGCCTTTCCAAATGGTAAATTCTTGCGCATAACTGCCGAAACGGCGGTAAAACACGGCGCAATTCATAAACAGACCGATATAGAGCGCAAGCAAGAAACTAAGTTTCTGCTGCGTCATCGATTTAATGTATCTCATGCAAGCAAACCCTGGGAATCGGGATAAAAACGACCTGTACAACGATTCTTTAATCAAACAGGTAAATATGCGGCTAACGCAGATGTGAGAAAGTCTACAAGCGCGGCTAAGTAGACCACAGGAAGCGCAAAAAGTGTCTATAGAGAATGTGATTAACCCATATATTTTTGTAAATATATAAACAGAGTATTAGCCGAACGTCTAATAAATCCGGGCGGGGCTTATCTCGTTAAAAGCGAGCGCTCACCCCCAGGGTATACAAATAATCGCTATCCGTAGCGCTATTTTCCGCCTGGGAAAACGTCGCATACGCCGCCAGATGTGGGTTAAGTAACACGTCCGCGCCTACAGTGACATCCAGCCAGTTTCCCTCTTGATTTACTGCGGTCATACGGCTTAACCCAGACTGCGCTTTCCAGATATTTTCCCCAAACTGCTGGTTATAGCTAATTTGCGCCCAGGGACGGACATCGCCGAATTGCGAATTTACCCGCCAGCCTAATGTACTGACGCTGGCGTGCCATAACGGATCGGTGAGCGTTAATGTCGTCGCGCTATCGCCATATTCGTTATACATTGATGAAGTCGAACCGTCGTAATGCAGCGCCGCTACCGGCCCGGTGGTCACGCGTCGGGAAAGCGGAAAATTCCAGCCCATACTGATACCGCTGGTCGCATCAAGCGGAGTTTCATCCGCCAGGCTAAGCACCGGACCCACCGTATTTTGCGTAGACTGAATACGTTCGGCCAGTATGTCGTTGTAATTCGGTTGGTGATCGCTGTCCCAGGTATAGCGTTCCGTCGTATGCCCCGGAACCGCTTCAGCGATATATTCTTGTTGCCAGGCATACGCGGTATTGATAAAAAACGAGCAGGCCATAAGGCCGGCCAGACAACGCAATGTCCGGCGACCACGGCGTTTTCTTACAATCATCAACGCGACTCCAGAGTAGAGCCGAATTCGGCGATATTATTGTCATTGAATGAAGGATGTCGGGCATCAGCCCTGTATTAACTATTGTCCTTTTAGCGGGCCCGTCAAGGCGGGTTGAAGGAAATTTTCGCGGTAACCACAATAACGAGGAAGTCTATGCAGCGTTGCGGCTGGGTCAGCCAGGACCCCCTTTATATTGCCTATCATGACAACGAGTGGGGCATACCGGAAACTGATGGCAGAAAGTTGTTTGAAATGATCTGTCTTGAAGGTCAACAGGCCGGTTTATCCTGGATCACCGTGCTTAAAAAACGGGAGAACTATCGCGCCTGTTTTCATCAGTTTGACCCGGTACGTATCGCTGCTATGCAGGAGGAGGATGTTGAACGCCTGCTGCAGAATACGGGGATTATACGGCATCGCGGGAAAATTCAGGCCATTATCAGTAACGCCCGCGCCTGGCTTGCGATGGAGCAAAACGGCGAGCCTTTCGCCGATTTTGTCTGGTCATTCGTTGATGGCCAGCCGCAGCTCACCCAGGCGGCCAGTCTGGATGAGATCCCCACCTCAACACCTGCGTCAGATGCGCTTGCTAAGGCATTGAAAAAGCGCGGTTTCAAGTTTGTCGGTACGACTATCTGTTACTCCTTTATGCAGGCGTGCGGACTGGTCAACGACCATATTACCGGCTGTTTTTGCCATCCGGGAGAAAAACATGATTCGCAAATCCCAGAGTGAGGACATGGCGTCTATTCTGGCGCTGTGGATGAAAAGTACTATTTATGCCCATCCCTTTATCGAAGAACGTTACTGGCACGAGAGCGAAGCGATTGTGCGCGACGTCTATTTACCCGCCGCACAAACCTGGGTATGGGAAGAAAATGGACAACTGAAAGGCTTCGTCAGCGTGCTGGAAGCCCGTTTTGTCGGGGCGCTGTTTGTCGCCCCCGACGCGTTAAGACACGGCATTGGCAAAGCGCTTCTGGAATATGTACAGCAACGTTTTCCGCTGCTAAGCCTTGAGGTTTACCAGAAAAATCAAACCGCCGTAAACTTCTATCATGCGCTCGGTTTTCGCATTGAAGATAGCGCCTGGCAAGAGGATACTTCCCATCCCACCTGGATTATGAGCTGGCAGGCGGATCAAACGCCGTAAGCGGTAGCGCCGGGCCGGTATATTTCTCAAACCAGACCAACGCGGTATTGCCCGCACAACCGTTCCCCAGCCGGGAGCTGGGGAGATCTTTTGTCAGGACGTTTACCGCGCCGTTTTTACATATACCGCCTGCGGTAGGTTCAGGGTCCGGCCATGCGCCTTCGTGAATACAGATCACGCCGGGCCGAATCCCTTCGGTAACGACCGCGCCCGCCAGAATCTGCCCACGATGATTCCAGACGCGTATCGTATCGCCATCGACGATTCCGCGCGCTGTCGCATCCTGCGGATGAATCGTCGCCGGTTCGCGTCCTGCTACCGCATACCGCTCCCGTAACGAACTGTAGTTAAGCTGGCTATGCAGGCGGTGCGCCGGATGCGCGGAAAGTAACTGAACCTGCCCCGCATCGGCATTCCCGTGCCACTCATCCGGCACAAGCCACATCGGATGACCGGGACAATCCGCGTACCCATAGCTGGCAATGCGCGCAGAATAGATTTCGATTTTGCCGCTGGCCGTTTTTAGCGGATGGTTATCAGGATCGCGGCGAAAATCCGCGAAGCGCACAAACTGCGCGCTGGCGGGATTTTCCGGCATCTCCAGTAAACGGTTAGCCTGCCAGAATGCGGCAAACGGCGGCAGCGTCACCCCCAGGCTGGCGCCACGCTGGGCGGCAATATTGTAGAAGGTCTCCAGCCACGCCAGCTCGCTTTTTCCTTCAGTGAACCGAGCGTAACCGCCGGCTTCCCATCGTTCGCTCAGTTCAGCAAAAACGTCAAAATCATTCCGCGCCTCCCACCGGGGCGACACTACCTGCTTCATTGGCGCCAAATGCTGATTGCTATAGTCGCCGGTCATGGTCAAATCGTTACGCTCATAGCTGGTGGTCGCGGGCAGAACAATATCCGCGTGTTTCGCGGCGGCCGTCCAGAAACATTCAGAGATGACGACAATCTCCGGTTTTTGCCACGCGCGAATCAGACGGTTGGTATCCTGATGATGGGTGAAGTTCGCGCCGCCGGCCCACCAGATAAAACGAATATCCGGGAAGCGGCGATCCATCCCATTGTGTTGGTAAAACCCACCGGGGTTTTCCAGCGCATCGACAATACGCGCCACCGGTATTTTATCTACCGCATCGACGCCGCCCGTGATGCTCCCCTGCATCGACGCTAACACGGCGGCGCGTCGCGTCGGGTTGCCGCCGTTAGCAAAATGATAAGAAAAACCAAACCCGCCGCCAGGCGTACCAATTTGCCCCAGCATTGCGGCAAGCGTGACGATCATCCAGTGCTTTTGCTCGCCGAACTGCTGACGCTGCATTCCCCAACCGGCCATCAGCATAGTGGTGTTATGATGAAATATTTCCGCCAGTTCACGGATTTTCACCGCAGAAATGCCGCAAATCTCCGCCGCCCATTCCGCTGTTTTGGCCGTACCGTCGGTCACGCCCAAAAGATAATCGGCGAAGAGGTCATAGCCCGTCGTGCAGCGGGTAAGGAACGCTTCATCCTGCCAACCGTTTTCCACCAACGTATGGGCGATCCCCAACATTAACGCCACATCGGTGCCCATATGCGGGGCGATCCACTCCATCTTATCGCCAAAAAAGTCGACGCTTTCCGATCGCATCGGATCGATGCAGATCAGGCGCTTCCCCCTTTTTCGCAACGCCGCAAAATAATTGAGACCCTGTTCATCCGAGGCGTTCCAGGCAATTTTCAGAGTATTAAGCGGGTTCGCGCTCCAGAGCACCACGACGTCGCTGTGTTCCAGCACCACCGGCCAGCTAGTCTGCTGCTGGTAAACCTCGTTGCCACCCACCACATAAGGCATGATAGCCTGCGCCGCACCGGTGGAATAATCGCCAAGATGGCCGGTATATCCTCCCGCCAGCGCCATGTAACGCTGCAAGAGCGTGGCCGCTTTATGTAATACGCCGTTCGAACGCCAACCGTAGGAACCGGCGAAAATAGACGACGATCCATAACTTTCACGAATACGTTTGTGCTGAGCGTGGATCAGATCCAGCGCGTCATCCCAACTTACGCGAACAAACTCATCCTGCCCGCGTACGCCTTGCGGCTTATCGGGTGAAGCCAGAAACCCTTTACGCACCATCGGGAAGCGAACCCGCGTTTTACTATGCACCTGGTCATGGACAACGGTTTGCAAGGAATTTGGGTGTGCCGTCGGGAGTTCGCCATATGAGGCAAAAATGCGTTCTCCGTCGGTTTCAACGCGGACTGGCCCCCAGTGTGCAGCGGTCAATACCGAATGGCGCGATGGTGCGTGGGTCAAAGTTCGCTCCTGAATCATTGGGGTTATTTAATTTACCAGTCAATGTTACTTACAAATTTCAGATTTTTCCCTGGAATTTTCTTCATGTGCAGACGTCATAATCAACCGCCACGGTCGCTGTGGTAACAATAAAAAAGTGATAAGGATTTAAGATGAAAAAACGTGTATTTGTGATTGCTGCCATCGTAAGCGGCGCCCTGGCAGTCTCTGGCTGCACAACAAACCCTTACACCGGCGAACGCGAAGCAGGTAAATCCGGCATTGGCGCGGGTATCGGATCGCTGGTCGGCGCAGGTATCGGCGCGCTCTCCTCCTCTAAAAAAGATCGCGGTAAAGGCGCGCTGATTGGCGCAGCGGCGGGCGCAGCGCTGGGCGGCGGCGTCGGTTACTACATGGACGTACAGGAAGCGAAACTGCGTGACAAAATGCGGGGAACGGGCGTTAGCGTGACGCGAAGCGGCGATAATATCATTCTGAATATGCCGAATAACGTCACCTTCGACAGCAGTAGCGCGACGCTGAAACCGGCAGGCGCCAACACGTTAACCGGCGTGGCGATGGTGCTGAAAGAGTATCCCAGGACCGCCGTCAATGTAGTGGGTTACACCGACAGTACCGGCAGCCACGATCTGAATATGCGTCTGTCGCAGCAACGCGCTGACTCCGTCGCCAGCTCGCTGATCACGCAGGGCGTCGACGCCAGCCGTATCCGTACCAGCGGAATGGGTCCGGCGAATCCGATCGCCAGCAACAGTACGGCTGAAGGTAAGGCGCAAAACCGCCGCGTCGAAATTACCCTGAGCCCACTGTAATAAACCACTGTGCCGGGTAAGGCGACGTCGTTTTACCCGGCCTGCATTCCTTTCTACACCAGATAGCATATGTAGATATATCAGTTAGTTATGTACTCATAGTTCTTAATAAACACTCTTAACGTACAGAAATTCCCGTTTCCCAAACCACCGCTTAATAATCAATTAAGTTTTGTTTGTTAAAAAATGGTCACATGCCCTGTAAACTAAACCCACAAACCAATGAGGGATTAGCGAATGGCTCTTAATGGAAAAATGCTTTTAAATGGTGCAGATATTGCGCCGTTATCCTTTCCCGGTGTTGGAACATTTATGGCGTTTTCCGGCAACGGTGCTTATAAAAATCGTGGAGGATGTGGCAAGTTTTCAGGAACTGCTGCCGGTGATGGCCCACTGCCTGAAGGGCGATACTGGATTGTGAGCCGCGGGGGAGGTGGGAGTATCTCAAAGGGAATTGCTTACATAAAAGACACGTACAACAAATTTCATAGCGGCGCAGAATTCAGACGCGATGAATGGTTTGCGTTGTACCCGAACGACTGGAACATCGATGACACGCTCTGGATAGAAGGCGTTAAGCGCCAACATTTCCGCCTCCATCCCGGCGTATTGTCCGACGGCTGCATTACCCTTGTGAGTAATGCTGACTTCCACACTCTGCGTAATGCGCTGCTTGCTACCCAACAAATCGATGCGCCCTGTATGAAGGATTTGAAAGCATACGGCATGATCGAGGTCGTGAATAATGGCTATAACACTTGCTCGTAAGCTGGCAAAAATAGCTTGGTTTATCTGCCTGTTTTATATTGGCTTGCGCATTATCTACCCCGAAAATTTAATCAGTCTGTACACCTCTGAGCGTTTCGCGCAATGGGTATATGGATACTCTAGTCAGGAAAATTTCGACGACTTATGGGTACTGATCTGGGTGGTCTGCTCTTTTGCATTCGCCGTGGTGGGACATCTGTTTTCAATGTGGATAATCAAAAAAATGCGCCGCTAACGCCGCATTTTTTTAGACCGTCTTGCGCTCGTTCCATGCATCGGTGTACTGGACATTTCCATCCATGTAGTGCCAGGTGATTTTTTCGTAATTTAAACAGACATGCTCGACGTGGTTAATCTGAGAACTGGAAAGTTTCGTGTTCGGAATAGCTGTATTCACGCTCGTCACCTTCACATTCTCCAGGAGAATTTTGTAGTAGCACTCTTCCTGGCCTGAGTAATTTATCCGGTAGAAATGAAACTCCGCGCTCTTCAGTGCCTGGCCTGTCGCTACCGCACGGTTGAAGTAGGGGGAAGAGCTGTCTATCTCCTTCTCGATCATCATCGCTGAATGCTGACGCGTACCAGTGATTTTGCCGCTGGCACTATCAACCGGCAGGCTGAGTCCATGCGAAAGACCGATAATCTCAATACTACCTTCACGGTCTTTTACATCGACAGAATCTTTAATGTCTGCGCCACCATCGTCCTTCAACCATAAATACGCTGTAATGGACACTTTTCCTTTCTATTCAATTAGTTAGAAATCTCACATAAAAAGTGTAGTCTTTGTAAGTTGGCGAGTAAACGATCAATATATATCAGAAAATTTCCGTGTCCTAACTGCCCGCCCCGGTCTGGCCAAATAATACTAAACGTACAATAATCCCCCGTATCCAAACTCATCCCTCTATAACGCCCGCTACTGCGAGCTAGATGCTCTGTTGCAAGAAGCCGATTTTGTCTGCGTGATCCTGCCGCTAACGGCAGAAACGCGACATCTGTTTGGCGCAACACAGTTTGCCAGAATGAAATCGTCCGCCATTTTTATTAATGCCGGACGCGGCCCGGTGGTCGATGAAAACGCGCTGATTGCCGCGCTGCAAAACGGTGAAATATATGCGGCAGGTCTGGATGTCTTTGAACATGAACCGCTATCCGTGGATTCGCCCCTGCTGAGCATGTCTAATGTCGTCGCGGTGCCGCATATTGGCTCGGCAACGCATGAGATGCGCTACAACATGATGGGCTGTGCGGTGGATAATTTGATTGATGCGCTGCAGGGAAAAATAGAGAAGAACTGCGTCAATCCGCAGGCGGCGGGATAAGGCTACAGGCCCGATAAGCGCTGGCTTTCGCTTATCGGGCAAACTGTCATTACTGGGTCGCGTTTACCGCCGCCGTCCAGGCCTGATTAAACGCCTGATGCTGCGAGGCCAACGGCCCAATCAGCGCGTTATATTGGCTGGCCTGCTGTGAGGTCGGGAACTGAATGCCGTTCGCGACAAAGCTCACCTGCTCGCCCTGTTGCGCAATATAATCGCCCACTTGTACCAACTGCTGCGTAAAGATCTGCGCCGCCGGGATCAGCGGTTGCAAAGCATCTGCCGGCACGGTGACCACTTTTTTGTAGACCTGATCAAACACAGGTTTCAGGTCATCGGCCTGCTTTAACGCGCCATGCGCGGCATCAGCCTGCAGTTTTGCATTCTGCAACTGTTGCGCCAGCACGCCTAACGAACCATTTGCCTGCCGCAACGGCTCGCGTTGCGTCATATAATCCTGCGGAACGCGGATGGCGTTAACGCTATCGACCACCGGGCGCAGACCGGAATCCATCGCCTGGTTTACCTGCTGCGAGTAGCCATACAGTATCGCGTAATCAGACACGAACGGACCAAACTGTTTTTTCTGATCGGCCGTCAGCGTTGGTAAACGCTCTCCGCTACGCATTGCCGTATTCTGCAGGAAATCGACAAACGCTTTGCGCTGATCGCCTTCTTTATCAAAACACCCGCTCAGGCTAAACACCATTAATAACGCCACAACAGGCGCAAACCAGCGAGAGCAGGACTTACCTGTCGCCATTGTTAATACTCCTTTCACCCAAAAATGCGCACAACGACACCTGCGTGCCTGACGGCTTACAAGGATAGTCCAGGTCAGGCTTGCAGGATACCCTTTCCACACGATCTTGTAGCGGAAAATCACGTTTATCTGCATCAGCACTCAATTTGTTATTTTATTGTTAGTTTTTGACCTGGCGCTTCGATAAAAAACGCGGTAAGAAAGCTTTCCAGTGGGTAATGTAATATTTTTTTTATCTTTACAATTATTTTCTAAAAAACGGATATATCTTCCTGGATCAGATTGTTAGGGTCCTAAAAGTCGCGCAACGTAAGTCATCGAAACGAATCGATAGCGCTTCTTGACGGCGCCTCGCCCCCACCCGCGAGTTTCCCGACTATTCTTAATAGGCTTCGATGCACTTCACGATCCCGCTGTGTGATTTACAGGAGTTCTCAATGGAACATAAAGATCCGATGTTTGAGCTGCTGAGCAGCCTGGAACAAATTGTTTTTAAAGATGAAACGCGAAAGATCACCCTGACGCAAAAACCCAATCCTTTTACCGAATTTGAACAGTTACGGAGAGGAACGGGACTAAAAACAGATGAATTCGCCAGAGCGCTGGGCGTAACGGTTGCCATGGTTCAGGAATGGGAATCGAAACGCGAAAAACCCACACCAGCAGAGCTCAAATTGATGCGCCTGATACAGGCGAACCCACGCTTAAGTAAGCAATTGATGGAGTAATTTTTACCACTTCTTGTTTTAACGGTCCTGCGTAAGGGCCGTTTCCCCCATCCGATTCCTGGCCTGGAGAAATAAAGTAAAATAAAAGTTGCATCGCCCGGCATTACATGAGTTAATGTGCTCAACGGTTTGACGTACAGACCATTAAAGCAGTTTAGTAAGGCAAGTCCCCTTCAAGAGTTATCCATTAGATACCCCTCGTAGTGCGCATTTCCTTAACGCTTAAAAAATCTGTAAAGCACGCCATAACGCCGAAAGGCACACTTATTTTTTAAAAGGTAATACACTATGTCCGGTAAAATGACTGGTATCGTAAAATGGTTCAACGCTGATAAAGGCTTCGGCTTTATTACTCCTGATGACGGTTCTAAAGACGTGTTCGTACACTTCTCCGCAATTCAGAACGATGGTTACAAATCTCTGGATGAAGGTCAGAAAGTTTCCTTCACCATCGAAAGCGGCGCTAAAGGCCCGGCAGCTGGCAACGTAACCAGCCTGTAAGCTTAAAAAGCTCAGAATTGAAGATCCCTGCCTGATGGCGGGGATTTTTTTATTCCAATCTCCCCCTCTCCCCCCGCATAACTTTGCATTAATTTACCCTGCGTCCCTTTGACCTTTCCCTTAGGGGAACCCCTATAGTGGGCAAGGATATTGTTCACAAGGAATTGAAGTTATGTCGAAATCATCATGGTTATTACTTTTGGGTTTATGCACCAGCGGCTCCGCGCTTGCGGCATCCTCAGAATCCGCTTTTCTGGCGCAACACGGGCTTGCGGGAAAAACGGTTGAGCAGATCGTGGATACTATTGATCAGACGCCACAGAGCCGTCCTTTGCCTTACTCCGCGTCGATTACCAGTACCGAGCTCAAATTATCTGACGGAGAGCAGATTTATACGTTGCCGTTAGGCGACAAATTCTATCTCTCTTTTGCGCCTTATGAATGGCGGACACCCCCCTGCTTTAACCACAGCCTTTCCGGCTGTCAGGGAGAAATGCCGAATAAACCGTTCGCTGTAAAAGTGACAGATAGTAAAGGCTCTATCATCGTACAAAAAGAGATGCACAGCTATCGAAATGGATTTATCGGTGTTTGGCTACCGCGCAATATGGAAGGGACGCTCGAAGTAAGTTACAACGGCAAAACAGCGTCACATGCTATTGCCACCAAAGGTGACAGCCAGACCTGCCTGACAGAATTACCATTACGTTAAAAATAAAAAAACCTGCCCGAAAGCAGGTTTTTGTTTAATTAACTGAACGCTTATTGCAGTAACGAAATATCCGCTACCTGCAGGAACAGTTCGCGTAGTTTCGACAACAGCGTCAGACGGTTGATACGGATATCTTTCTCTTCCGCGTTAACCATTACATTTTCGAAGAATTCATCCACTGGCGCGCGCAGAGCGGCCAACTCAATCAACGCTTCCTGATAACGACCATCGGCAAAGTACGGCTGAAGCTTATCACGCAGCACAACCAGATGTCTGGCCAACTCAATTTCCGCCGCTTCTTTCAGTACGGAGGCGTGGACGATATCGTTCAGCGGCTCAGTGGCTTTCGCCAGAATGTTGGAGACGCGCTTGTTAGCCGCCGCCAGCGCAGAGGCTTCTTCCAGGGTGCGGAAATGAGACACCGCCTTCATGCGGGCATCAAAATCTGCCGGACGGGTCGGACGACGCGCCAGAACAGCCTGAATGGTGTCGACGGTATAGCCTTCATCCTGATACCAGGCCCGGAAGCGACCCAGCATAAAATCGATCACGTCATCGACTACGTTGGCGTTGGTCAGCTTGTCGCCATACAGACGCACCGCCTCTTCGGTCAGCGTTTGCAGATCAAGAGCGAGGTTCTTCTCAACGATGATACGCAGCACGCCCAGCGCGGCTCGGCGCAGCGCAAACGGGTCTTTGTCACCTTTAGGATGCTGACCAATACCGAATATACCCGCCAAAGTATCCATCTTATCCGCGATCGCCAGCGCGCAGGCCACCGGGTTAGAAGGCAGCTCATCCCCGGCAAAACGCGGCTGATACTGTTCGTTCAACGCCACAGCAACATCTTCCGCTTCGCCATCATGGCGCGCGTAGTGCATCCCCATCACGCCCTGCGTGTCGGTGAACTCGAAGACCATGTTGGTCATCAGGTCGCACTTGGAGAGCAGGCCCGCACGAGTGGCGTGGTTGACGTCAGCGCCAATCTGACCGGCAATCCAGCCCGCCAGCGCCTGAATACGGTCGGTCTTGTCGCGCAGCGTGCCCAGTTGTTGCTGGAACAGGACGGTTTGCAGACGCGGCAGATGGTCTTCCAGACGTTTTTTACGGTCGGTATTGAAGAAGAATTCAGCATCTGCCAGACGCGGACGCACCACTTTCTCGTTACCGGAGATAATTTGTTGCGGATCTTTCGACTCGATGTTGGCGACGAAGATAAAGTTCGGCAGCAGCTTGCCCGCGTTGTCATAAACCGGGAAATACTTCTGGTCGCCCTTCATGGTGTACACCAGCGCTTCGGCAGGCACGGCGAGGAATTTCTCTTCGAATTTCGCCGTCAACACCACTGGCCATTCCACCAGCGAGGCGACCTCTTCCAGCAGGCTTTCGCTCAGGTCGGCATTGCCGCCAATCTTGCGTGCCGCCTCTTCCGCATCCGCTTTGATTTTGGCTTTACGCGCTTCGTAGTCCGCAATGACTTTACCGCGCTCCAGCAGAATTTGCGGGTACTGATCGGCACTGTCGATGGTGAACTCCGGCTCGCCCATAAAGCGATGGCCGCGAATCACGCGATCGGACTGAATACCCAGAATAGTCGCCGGAATGACGTTATCGCCCAACAGCAGGGTTACAGTATGCACCGGACGCACGAAATGCACGTCAGACGCACCCCAGCGCATCAGTTTCGGGATCGGCAGCTTAGCGAGCGACGTGGCCACCATATCAGGCACCAGAGCTTCGGTACTTTCGCCCTTCATGTGGGCGCGATACAGCAACCATTCGCCTTTGTCGGTCTTCAGACGCTCGGCCTGGTCAACGGTGATCCCGCAGCCGCGCGCCCAGCCTTCTGCTGCTTTGCTCGGTTTACCTTCGGCGTCGAACGCCTGAGCAATCGCCGGACCACGTTTTTCGACTTCGCGATCGGGCTGAGATTCAGCAAGGTTCGCCACCTTCAGCGCCAGACGACGCGGGGCGGCAAACCATTCAACGTTACCGTGCGCGAGGCCGGCGTTATCCAGCTCCGCAGTGAAGTTCGCAGCAAAGGACTCCGCCAGGCTGCGCAGGGCTTTTGGTGGCAGCTCTTCAGTGCCGATTTCCACCAGAAAAGTTTTCTCAGACATGGCCGCCTCTTACTTGTCTTTGTTGCACATCGGGAAGCCGAGGGCTTCACGGGAAGCATAATAAGCTTCTGCCACTGCTTTGGTCAGGGTGCGAATACGCAAAATGTAGCGCTGACGCTCGGTGACGGAGATGGCTTTACGCGCATCCAGCAGGTTGAAGCTATGGGCGGCTTTCAGAATACGCTCGTAGGCCGGCAGCGGCAGCGGGTTTTCCAGCGACAGCAGTTGCTGGGCTTCTTTTTCATACTGCTCGAAGCAAGTGAATAAGAAATCCACATCGGCGTATTCAAAGTTATAGGTGGACTGCTCCACTTCGTTTTGATGGAACACATCGCCGTAGGTGGTTTTACCCAGCGGGCCGTCGCTCCAGACCAGGTCGTAAACGCTGTCCACGCCCTGAATGTACATCGCCAGACGTTCCAGGCCGTAGGTGATTTCACCGGTCACCGGTTTACATTCCAGACCGCCAACCTGCTGGAAGTAGGTGAACTGCGTCACTTCCATGCCGTTCAGCCACACTTCCCAGCCCAGCCCCCAGGCGCCCAGCGTCGGGTTTTCCCAGTTGTCTTCCACAAAACGGATGTCGTGGATCGTCGGGTCCATACCCAGCTCTTTTAAAGAACCGAGGTACAGTTCCTGAATATTCTCCGGGGACGGTTTAATCACCACCTGAAACTGATAATAGTGCTGTAAACGGTTCGGGTTTTCGCCATAGCGACCATCTGTCGGACGACGAGAAGGCTGCACATAGGCAGTCGCCATCGGCTCTGGCCCCAACGCGCGCAGGCAGGTCATTGGGTGAGAGGTTCCCGCGCCGACTTCCATGTCCAATGGTTGAACAATGGTGCAGCCCTGGCGAGCCCAGTAATCCTGTAAGGTCAGGATCAAGCCCTGGAAGGTCCTGGTATCAAACTTTTGCATATTATTTCGTGCTGGATACGTGTGGATTTAAAGGAAGGAGTCAGTATACCCGCTGGATGCGAGATATACAGTATGAAACAGGTTTGTTTAGCGAAAATTGCCGGATTTCGCGGCATCACACCTCACCAGACGCGGCTTTTACCGCATAGAAAGATGTAAAAACTGCCCATCTGCATCAAAAGAGCAGACAAAACTCTCTTTACGGAAGGTATTACCACGCATCTCATAGCTTCCCTGAAACTGTTCGAAGCCGGTAACAGCAATTTTCTGTGCGCCAGTGTTGTAACGCTGTGCCGCCTGAGCTTTACACAATGCTTCCATATCCAGCGTGCGTGTTGGGCTCACTTTACTCTGCTGGGCTTTCTGCATCGGTGGCTGCGTCGCTGTGCATCCCACCAGCGCGATGGCTATCATCACAGGACAAAAATACTTCATTGTCATTTTTATTACCGTCTGGTTTGCTGGTCAGTCTTATTATTAAGGTTTGTGGGTAACAGACGCATTGTGCGAATCTCCTTACGCCATCACAAGATGTAGCGTAAAAAGTCGGATTTTTCCAGTGAGCCACCACGCTGGAACCCTATTGAAACAGAAGCTGAGGAACTAATGCAGCCTAAAATTAACTGGATTGATAACTTGCGAGGGATCGCCTGTTTAATGGTAGTGATGATCCATACCACAACGTGGTATATCACCAACGCCCACAGCGTCAGCCCGCTAAACTGGGATATTGCGAATGTCCTGAATTCGGCTTCTCGTGTTAGCGTTCCCCTGTTTTTTATGATTTCAGGCTATCTTTTTTTTGGCGAGCGCAGCGCGCAACCTCGGCATTTCTTACGTATCGCCCTCTGCCTTATCTTTTACAGCGTTGTCGCCCTGGCTTACATTTCACTTTTTACTTCGATCAACGTCGAGCTCTCGCTAAAAAATGTGCTGCAAAAACCCGTGTTCTATCACCTGTGGTTTTTCTTTGCGATTGCGGTGATCTACCTGGTATCGCCATTAATCCAGGTAAAAAATGTGAGCGGCAAAATGCTCCTGACGCTGATGGTGGTCATTGGCATTATTGCTAACCCAAATACTGTGCCGCAAAAAATCGGCGGCGTTGAATGGTTGCCCATCAACCTGTATATCAGCGGTGACACGTTCTACTACATTCTCTACGGTATGCTGGGCCGCGCCATTGGAATGATGGAGACGCAAAAGCAATCGCTGACGCTTATCTGCGCCGCCCTGTTCATCATCGCGGTAGTTATTATTTCTCGCGGCACATTGCATGAATTACGCTGGCGCGGAAATTTTGCCGATACCTGGTATCTGTATTGCGGTCCCATGGTGTTTATTTGCGCCGTCTCACTGTTCACGGTAGTTAAAAATAAGCTGAATGCGCGGACGTTACCTGGACTGGGGCTTATCTCCCGCCACTCGTTGGGTATTTATGGTTTTCACGCGCTGATTATCCATGCGCTACGCACCAATGGTCTGGAATTAAAACGTTGGCCACCGTTAGATATCGTGTGGGTTTTTGCCGCAACGGTAACAGGAAGCCTGTTGCTTTCCATGCTGTTACAGCGTATTGATAAACGGAAATGGGTTAGCTAAACGACAATGATGGCTCCGGCCATCATTCATCATCACTGTAGGAAGCGTAAAGATCGGTTCCATATATACTGACCACCAGTGCCGCCAGACAAAATATTTTCAGCGCGCCCGCCAGTTCCAGATTCAATACGCCAACCGCGACCATGCCGATGCCAAGCAACAGTAAATATTTGCAACGAGAAAGCAGGCGGTCATTCCCCGTGTGTTCCTGGCGAATTAAGACTGGAAAACCGCACATGACCATTGCCGCAAAAAAATATCCCTTTTCGCTTAATGTATGACAGGCTGGCCACAGTCCCACCAGGTATACCACTGCACCGACGACTAACATTCCCAGACCGAATACCCGTTTTCTACGCGTAACGTGATCGTCCATATCACTCTCCTTGTGGATGAGTGAAACACATTAAGCGAAGAAATAGCGATGAAAAAGGCGCCGGCTCAGCAATAATATAAAAATCAGAAAACACACATACTTACTTCGATATAATTCAATAGAATCAATATTTACGAAAAATGCCTTTCAGCCAAAACCGAAAGGCATTCTGACTTATGACATCAACGGCAACAGTTGCTGATAGAGTCGACGGAAGGTTTCACGGCGTTGTTGATAAACCGCATAACGCTGTGCATCAGGATAGTGCGCCTGCTCCAGCGGCAACTGCGGCAGTACATCGGCGAGCGGGGTCTGTTTATTCACCGCAATTTGCGCCAGACGCGCCGCGCCCAGCGCTGGCCCGACATCGCCGCCAGTACGATAATCAAGCTGTAGCCCGCTAATATCAGATAGCATCTGACGCCAGTATTCGCTGCGCGCCCCGCCGCCGATAAGCGTCACGCCGGCGGGTTTGACGCCGCAGGCGTGAACCACATCCATGCCGTCCGCCAGAGCATATCCCACGCCTTCCAGTACCGCCCGCGCCAGTTCCGCCGGGCCATGCTGATGGGTTAAACCAAAGAAAACGCCTTTTGCCTGCGGATTATTGTGCGGCGTGCGCTCGCCGGACAGGTACGGCAAAAACCAGACAGGATCGGTATGCTCATCCGCCTGCTGTGCGGCGACAATCAGCGCCGGGACGTTCTCCTGCCCGGTGAGTTTAGCCGCCCAGTCCAGACAAGAAGCGGCGCTCAACATCACAGACATTAAATGCCAGCGTTCCGGCAGCGCATGGCAAAAACTGTGTACTGCGCTTTCCGGTTTACTCAGAAAGCCGTCGCTGACGGCAAAATAGACGCCCGATGTTCCGAGTGAGAGCATCGCCTGTCCGGCATTGATCATTCCTACGCCGACCGCGCCAGCCGCATTGTCGCCGCCGCCCGCCACCACGGGTACTGTTGGCATTCCCCATGCGCTGGCTACCTCTGGCAGCAACGTTCCGGTAATTTCACTACCTTCAAATAACGCTGGCATCTGCTGTCGGGTTAAATGACAGGCGTTGAGCATAACGTCGCTCCAGTCACGTTTTTTCACGTCCAGCCACATCGTTCCCGCCGCATCCGACATATCGCTGGCAAAGACGCCCGTCATTCGCAGCCGCAGAAAATCTTTCGGCAGCAGGACCTTGTCTATCTGGCGGAAAATATCCGGCTCGTGGCGCTGCACCCAGACTAATTTGGGCGCGGTAAAACCGGGCATCATCAGATTACCGGTTATCGCACGCGACTGCGGGGCCTGTTTTTCCAGCCAGGCGCACTCTTCGCTACAGCGTCCGTCATTCCATAAAATTGCTGGTCGCAGAACTTGCTGACGGCTATCAAGCAATGTCGCGCCATGCATTTGTCCGGCGATCCCCAATGCCCGGACGCCACTTAACGACTGTTGCCGGCCTAAACCTTTAACCGCGCGATCCGTCGCCTGCCACCACTGCTCTGGTTCCTGTTCCGACCATAAGGGATGCGGACGCGATACGGTCAGTGTTTCAGTATGCGTAGCCAGCACATCGCCCTGCTCATTCAACAGGATAGCCTTTACACCCGATGTACCAAGATCGATCCCGATATACATATTGTGGATTCCTTTACTGAAAGCGCCCGGCAGCGCTACGCTTACCGGGCTAACCACGACTACAGGCCGGGCCAACGCGGAGTCGCCCGGTAGCTATAGTTATTTATCAAACAGATAACGGTTAACCAGATTTTCTAACAGCTCCTGATGACCGCTTTGATGTACCGGCGCCAGATTGTGCTGCTCCGCATACTGCGCCAGTTCGCCTAAGGAGAATTGCCCTTTCAGAATCTGCTGCCCCAGCTCGCCATTCCAGCCGGCATAGCGCTTCGCCACGCGCTTATCCAGCTCGCCGTCTTCGACCATACGCGCGGCGATTTTCAGCGACAGCGCCATCGTATCCATCGCGCCGATATGGCCGTAGAACAGATCGTATTTATCGGTGCTCTGGCGACGAACTTTGGCGTCGAAGTTGAGACCGCCCGTCGTGAAGCCGCCCGCTTTCAGGATTTCGTACATCACCAGCGCGTTCTCTTCAACGCTAATCGGGAACTGATCGGTATCCCAGCCCAGTTGCGCATCGCCGCGGTTGGCGTCAACGGAGCCAAAAATACCCAGCGCGATAGCGGTCGCGATCTCATGGTGGAAAGAGTGGCCCGCCAGCGTCGCGTGGTTCGCTTCAATATTCACTTTGATCTCTTTTTCCAGACCGAACTGTTTGAGGAAGCCATAGACCGTTGCAACGTCATAATCATACTGATGTTTTGTCGGTTCCTGCGGTTTCGGTTCAATCAGCAGCGTGCCCTGGAAACCCATTTTATGTTTGTGCTCGACCACCATTTGCATAAAGCGGCCAATTTGTTCGCGTTCCTGGCGCAGATCGGTATTCAGCAACGTTTCATAACCTTCGCGTCCGCCCCACAGTACGTAATTTTCGCCGCCCAGTTTGTGCGTGGCGTTCATTGCCGTAACCACTTGCGTCGCTGCCCAGCTAAAGACCTCCGGGTCCGGGTTAGTGGCGGCGCCTGCGCCATAGCGCGGGTTGGTAAAGCAGTTCGCCGTTCCCCACAGCAGTTTTACGCCGCTCTGCTCCTGTTTCGCCGCCAGCACATCCACCATCTGCGCGAAGTTGTTTTTATACTCTTTCAACGACGCGCCTTCCGGCGACACATCCACATCATGGAAGCAATAAAAAGGCACATTCAGTTTGTGGAAAAATTCAAACGCCACGTCCGCTTTGCGTTTCGCCAGCTCCAGCGCTTCGCCCGGTTGCTGCCACGGACGATTAAACGCGCCTACGCCAAACATATCCGCGCCGTTCCAGCAGAAGGTATGCCAGTAACAGGCCGCGAAACGCAGGTGATCTTCCATACGTTTGCCTAAAACCAGCTCATCGGGATTGTAATGACGAAATGCCAGCGGGTTAGTCGATTGAGGGCCTTCATAGCGAACACGATCGAGTTGGTCAAAATAAGCCTGCATAGTGAGCTCCATAATCAGATAATACGGCAAGTAAACGACATAACGTCATACTGGAATTTCCTGATTTATTGCTCAATTACGTTATTTCACACCGCTATTAAGAGAATACCCAAATGTGCTCTGGCTCTCAAAAAAATGCTGAAAACCGCAGAAGAAAAAAGCGATCGCGATCGAATCCTGGCAAATAAACAAAAAACCGTAATACATAGATAAGAAATGACAATTGTCATCCGCCGTTTGCTGTGATGAATTTCGCATAACGCTTCAGGCGCAAAATAATTTGCCATCATTCGCCAGGCCGTTATGTCAGCCGTTTTGATAGTATCCACAAGTCCAGGTCCACTTTTGCAGGATATATCCTCATGTTTGATAAACGTCACCGCATCACTCTGTTATTTAACGCGAATAAAGCCTACGACCGTCAGGTAGTGGAGGGTGTGGGTGAATATTTACAAGCCTCGCAATCCGAATGGGATATATTTATTGAGGAAGATTTCCGTGCCCGTATCGATAACATTAAAGAGTGGTTAGGCGACGGCGTTATTGCCGATTACGATGATGACGATATCGCGCAATTATTGGCCGATGTCGACGTACCGATTGTCGGGGTCGGCGGTTCTTACCATCTTGCTGAAAATTATCCCGCCGTTCATTACATCGCCACGGATAACCATGCGCTCGTTGAAAGCGCTTTCCTGCATTTAAAAGAAAAAGGCGTCAACCGCTTCGCGTTTTACGGTTTGCCCGCCTCCAGCCGTAAACATTGGGCAGCGGAACGGGAATACGCCTTTCGCCAACTGGTCGCCGAGGAAAAATACCGCGGCGTAGTCTATCAGGGGCTGGAAACCGCGCCGGAAAACTGGCAGCACGCGCAAAATCGCCTCGCCGACTGGCTTCAAACGCTGCCGCCGCAAACCGGCATCATTGCCGTGACGGATGCCCGCGCCCGTCACGTATTGCAGGTCTGCGAACACCTGCATATTCCGGTGCCGGAAAAACTTTGCGTTATCGGTATTGATAACGAAGAGTTAACCCGTTATCTGTCGCGCGTCGCGCTTTCCTCCGTCGCGCAGGGGGCGCGGCAAATGGGCTATCAGGCGGCGAAACTGCTGCACCGTTTGCTGGCGCGTGAAGAGATGCCTTTACAGCGTATTCTGGTGCCGCCGGTGCGTGTCATTGCGCGCCGCTCGACAGACTACCGCTCCCTGACCGATCCGGCGGTTATCCAGGCGATGCACTTTATTCGTAACCATGCCTGTAAGGGCATTAAAGTCGAGCAGGTGCTGGACGCGGTTGGGATTTCACGTTCAAACCTGGAAAAACGTTTTAAGGAAGAGGTTGGCGAGACGATACATGCAGTGATCCACGCCGAAAAGCTGGAAAAAGCGCGTAGTTTGTTGGTTTCCACCACGTTGGCGATAAACGAAATTTCGCAAATGTGCGGCTACCCCTCGCTGCAATATTTCTATTCGGTGTTTAAAAAGGAGTACGATACCACGCCTAAGGAGTATCGTGACCAGCATAGTGAAGTGTTGTTGTAGTTTATCCAGCCTACAGACGCCTTGTAAGCCGGATAGCGTAGCGCCATCCGGCACACAGAATTACATATGTGCGGCGATCAGGCGCTGGTTGTCCTGGTACATCGCGAACAAGTAGTTGTTATAGCGCGACCCCTGGGTAGAGTAGCCCTTCAGCTTATGAATCATCGCCGTGGCGGTGACTTCCTGATCCGCCTTACGCAGTTGGGCGCGCGACTTGCGGAAAGAAGAATAAGCCGGATGCGTGTTCAGGTTGGTGACATACGCGCTCACCGACTCCTTAACCGACGCGAATTGCGAATAACCTTTCATCTTACCCGGCGCATTGGTACAACGCCCTTTCGTGCACTTCATGCCGAACAGGTTATTGTTGCTACGCGCCAGTTTAGAGGTTCCCCAGCCGCTTTCCGCCGCCGCCATCGTCGCCACCATGCTGGTTGGAATAATGTCGACGCGCTCCAGCAACGTATTCCACGGAATACGACGCGTATTGCCGGACCAGCTCACTTTATAGCGCTTCGCGATATCTTTCATACGCGCGCGTTCAGACGGCGACCAGCGGTTCTGGTACTGTTTTGAGATCAGCCAGTTACGGTCCGCGGTAATCGCAGCATTTTGGCTGGTGATGTAAGGCATAACGGTCCGGAGAAACGCTTTTTTTCTGGGGGTTCCGGAAGGGTATTTTCGCAAATCAGGAAGTGAACTGCTCTTTGCACTATTGCGAGAATACTCTTGTTTACTGCTAACCTGTTTATAACTTGTCTCGGTTATGTGGGACTTTTGACTCGTTTGCGTTGCGTGCGTCTTTGCCAGCACCTCACCCGAAAATGCGATGGTGAGTAACATAAGAATCATTGCCCCATATCGTCGCATGGGAGTCAATATCATTAGGTCTCCTGGTCGGATTGATACATTCCAACACCTTTTATTTTTCACGAAGTTAAGGTACGAACCCCAAATTCTAGCAAAAATAGGCTTAAAAAGCACCTCAGGGAATAGGCTTAATCCGAAACTATGTCACGCCTTAACGATAACAGACAGCAATAATGCCAGTAAAATGTGGTGCTTATCGCAAATAGACGCGTTTTTTTGCGCCTCGTCGCTCACCCTCGCGCCTCCTCCTGCGCGACTCTCTGTTTGGGAGGAGTTTATTCGCCTAAAAACCAGGCAAACTGATGAATATTGCCCATAAAGGATAGCGTGATGAAACTTGCCGCCTTCGCTCTGACGCTGATACCCGGTATCGCGATCGCCTCCTCATGGAGCTCGCCAGGCTTTCCGACGTTCTCGGCGCAGGAAACCGGACGCTTTACCAGCCATGCTGCGTTAACAAAAGGTACGCGTGCGTTAACGCTCCATATTGATCAGCAGTGCTGGCAGCCCGTCGGCGCCATAAAACTCAACCAGATGTTGTCGTTAAAACCCTGCGAAGGCGCGCCGCCGCAATGGCGTCTGTTTAAAGATGGCGACTATACACTAACGGTAGATACCCGCTCCGGTACGCCGACCCTGTTGTTATCGATAAAAACTGAACCTGAACGCACAGCGCAGCTCGCCTACCAGTGTCCCGTCTGGGATGATTCGCCGCTCACGCTGGATGTTAGCCAAACCTTTCCAGAAGGAACGGTAGTGCGCGATTATTACAGTGGTCAAACCGATACCGTCCAAAACGGGCAAATCACGCTGCAACCTGCCGACAGCCACGGGCTTTTATTGCTGGAACGCGCGGAAACCCATGCGTCAGCGCCTTTTAACTGGCGCAACGCCACCGTTTATTTTGTGCTTACGGATCGCTTTCGCAATGGCGATCCAACCAATGACCACAGCTATGGTCGCCATAAGGATGGTATGCAAGAGATTGGCACTTTCCACGGCGGCGATTTACGCGGGTTGACGAGTCAACTGGACTATCTACAGCAATTAGGCGTGAACGCCTTGTGGATAAGCTCTCCGTTTGAACAGATCCACGGCTGGGTCGGCGGCGGAACAAAAGGCGATTTTCCTCATTACGCCTATCACGGCTATTACACTCAGGACTGGACGACGCTGGATGCCAATATGGGCAGCGAAGCCGATCTCCGTGCGCTGGTCGACGGCGCGCACCAGCGCGGCATCCGTATTTTATTTGACGTAGTAATGAATCATGCCGGTTACGCCACGCTGGCGGATATGCAGGAGTATCAGTTCGGCGCGCTCTATTTATCCGGCGCGGAACGGCAAAAAATTTTCGGCGATCGTTGGACAAACTGGCGACCCGCCGCCGGACAAAGCTGGCACAGCTTTAACGACTACATCAACTTCAGCGACAGCGCCGCCTGGGAAAAATGGTGGGGGAAAAAGTGGATTCGTACCGATATTGGCGACTACGACAGTCCGGGATTTGACGATTTAACCCTGTCGCTGGCCTTCCTGCCGGATATAAAAACGGAATCTACCACGCCTTCCGGCGTACCCGCGTTCTATGCCAACAAACCCGATACTAAAGCAAAGTTCATTGAGGGCTATACGCCACGGGATTATCTGACTCACTGGTTAAGCCAGTGGGTGCATGATTACGGCATTGACGGGTTCCGGATCGATACCGCCAAACATGTTGAGCTTCCTGCCTGGCAACAGCTAAAAACCCAGACCAGCGCGGCGTTACGTGAATGGAAGCAGGCTAATCCGGACAAAGCACTGGATGATAGCCCGTTCTGGATGACTGGCGAAGCGTGGGGCCACGGCGTCATGAAAAGTGATTATTATCGCTATGGTTTCGACGCGATGATCAATTTTGATTATCAGGAGCAGGCGGCGAAAGCGGTCGATTGCCTGGCGGAAATGGGGCCAGTCTGGCAGCAAATGGCGGATAAAATGCAGGATTTCAACGTATTAAGTTACCTCTCCTCGCATGATACGCGCCTTTTCCGTGAGAGCGGTGATAAAGCGGCGGAACTGCTGCTGCTTTCGCCGGGCGCGGTGCAGATCTTTTACGGCGATGAATCCGCTCGTCCCTTCGGCCCCACCGGCTCCGACCCGCTGCAAGGCAACCGTTCAGATATGAACTGGCAGGACGTGAGCGGAAAGTCAGCCGCAGCCGTCGCGCACTGGCAGCGTATTAGCCAGTTCCGCGCCAGACACCCCGCCATCGGCGCAGGCCAACAAACCACGCTGACGCTAAAACACGGATACGGTTTTGTACGCCAGTACGGCGACGATACTGTGATGGTCGTCTGGGCGGGCCGCCGCTAATCGTGACGCTACCGGTCCCTTCGCGTACCGGTAGCTCCTTCAAAATAAAAAACTAACCTGGTAAAAATCTGTAGCATAAAACATCAAAACCACCGCCTCCCTCCCATTTGCGCCCCGCCATTTGTAGCGTTATGGTTATCCACTTTGACAGACAGTTCGATAGATCACCCGTTATGACATTTTCACTTTTCGGCGATAAATTTACCCGCCATTCAGGCATTACCCGCCTGATGGAGGATCTCAACGACGGTTTACGCACGCCAGGCGCCATCATGCTTGGCGGCGGTAACCCGGCGCACATCCCTGCAATGCAGGATTATTTCCAGACGCTACTGGCAGAGATGGTAGAAAGCGGCAAAGCCGCTGATGCGCTTTGTAATTATGACGGTCCCCAGGGAAAAACGGCGCTACTGACTGCACTGGCCGCACTGCTACGTGAAGCGCTGGGATGGGATATCGAACCACAGAATATTGCGCTGACAAATGGCAGTCAGAGCGCGTTTTTCTACTTGTTTAATCTCTTCGCTGGACGCCGCGCCGACGGCAGTACGAAAAAGGTACTATTCCCGCTTGCGCCGGAATACATCGGCTATGCGGATTCCGGTCTGGAAGACGATCTCTTCGTTTCGGCGCGCCCGAATATTGAACTGCTGCCGGAAGGCCAGTTTAAGTATCACGTCGATTTTGAGCATCTGCACATCGGCGAAGAAACGGGGATGATTTGCGTCTCGCGTCCGACCAACCCGACCGGTAACGTTATCACCGACGAAGAGCTGATGAAGCTGGACAGACTGGCGAATCAGCACAACATCCCACTGGTGATTGATAACGCTTACGGCGTACCGTTTCCGGGCATTATCTTTAGCGAGGCGCGCCCGCTGTGGAACCCAAATATTATCCTATGCATGAGCCTCTCGAAGCTGGGGCTGCCCGGCTCCCGCTGCGGGATTATCATCGCCAATGATAAGACGATTACCGCCATTGCCAACATGAACGGCATTATCAGCCTTGCGCCCGGCGGCATGGGTCCGGCGATGATGTGCGAAATGATTAAGCGTAACGATCTGCTACGGCTGTCGGAAACGGTTATCAAACCTTTCTACTATCAGCGCGTTCAACAGACGATCGCGATCATTCGTCGCTATTTATCCGAAGAACGCTGCCTGATTCATAAACCGGAAGGCGCAATATTTTTGTGGCTGTGGTTTAAAGATCTGCCGATTACCACCGAGCTGCTCTATCAGCGCTTGAAAGCGCGCGGCGTGCTGATGGTGCCGGGCCACTATTTCTTTCCCGGGCTGGATAAACCCTGGCCACACACACACCAGTGTATGCGGATGAACTACGTGCCTGAACCGGACAAAATCGAGGCGGGCGTAAAAATTCTGGCAGAAGAGATAGAACGCGCCTGGCGTGAAGGCTGACGGCTATTCCGGCCATCATGCAGGCCGGAACGACGTTCAGAAAGGTTGAGAATAGAGGCGCTGGCGCTGCACGTGTGTTGCGTCAACGCACTGTAAGGCCTGGGTCGGGCAGGCTTCCACGCACGCCGGTCCCGCTTCCCGATGCCAGCAAAGATCGCATTTAATCGCCTGTGCGCCTGACGCGGACGCCACCACGGTCATCGCGCCAAACGGGCAAGCCAGCATACAGCTTTTACAACCAATGCAGCGCGATGGCGTCACGAAGATATGTCCCCGATCGCGGCGAATTGCCTGTACCGGACAGACATTCGCGCACGGCGCGTCCTCACACTGATGGCAGACCGTGGCCGTGGTGAAGCTATCCTCTTTTATCACCCGGATACGCGGCACAAAGTCCGCCGTCGTCACCGCCGCGCTATTCTGCTGTTCCTGATGAGACACCACGCAGGCGACCTCGCAGGTACGACACCCGATACACGCCGACGCATCCGCCATAATAAACCGGTTCATTGTTCTCCCCCTGCGTTAAAACGTCAGAATGCCAGAGGGCAATTCCCCGCCGCTTTGATCCCACTACGCAAACGGACAAATTTTGTCAGATGCCTGATAAAACCTGGCGAGCTGTCTTATTCGCGAACGGTAAATCCCAGCTCATTAGAGATAGCCTGTGCGGTTTCACGCAACGGTTTGAGCAGATTTTTCTCGCCGATCTGTTTTAGCCGTGACGTCGATAGCGAAATAGAAATGGCGTAAGGCACTCGATGGTGAATATCAAACACTGGCACGGCAATACAGGAGACGCCCAGTTCATTTTCTTCGCGGTCCATCGCCATGCTGGTTTCACGAATTTGCGCCAGCTCATCGTACATCGCTGGTAAACCGGTAATGGTGTTGCGAGTCAGCGGCTGGATCTGATCTTTATGGCTTTCCCAGTAAGACGCCACATAATCCGGCTGACCAAACGCCATATAAATTTTCCCCATCGCCGAACAGTAGAGCGGCATATGCTGGCCAATATAGGCGCGGGTACGCAGCATACCGGTGGTCGGCTCCAGTTTATAAATCAAAATCGCATGATCGTCTTCACGGCTGGAAAAGTTAATGGTCTCGCCGGTCGCGATATTTAGCGCTTCCAGATGCGGCGCGGCAACATGGATGATGTTCAGAGATGACAGCGCCTTCTGCCCGACAGCGATAAATTTGGTGGTCAAACGATAGCTTCCGGCGGCGGGCGCAGGCGTGACGTATCCGCATGACTGTAGCCCCTGCAATAACCGATGGACGGTGCTTTTGTTTAGTCCCGCCAGTTCCGAGAGATGCGCCAGTGGACACCCGTTCGGGTAGTTACTGAGGATCTCAATCAGCATTAATCCTCGAAACAGGCTTTGACTTCCGGCTGGTCTCTCTTTGTCGTGCGTCATTTCGCTTTCTTTTTTGGTCATTGCTCCCGCTCCCCCTTGCTGTCGGGATCTGATGGTAACGCAAAGTGTGTTTCAGTTCACGATCTGCACTGAAAAAATACAACTTATTGATTTTAAAAAATTTAAAAAATAGCTCTGCCCGTTGATCTGGGAATTTTTGATCGATATATTTGAAATCACATTTCGCATAGTGAAATTTAACGATAAAAAAGCGATCACAGATTATCGGGAGATACAGGAATGAAAGTGACTTTTGAGCAGTTGAAAGCGGCGTTTAACCGGGTACTGCTTTCACGCGGCGTGGCGGCTGATACTGCTGACGCCTGCGCGGAAATGTTCGCTCGCACCACCGAGTCCGGCGTTTATTCACACGGCGTGAACCGCTTTCCCCGCTTCATTCAGCAACTGGACAATGGCGACATCATTCCTGAGGCAAAGCCGCAGCGCGTGACCAGCCTGGGGGCGATTGAGCAGTGGGATGCACAGCGCGCTATTGGCAACCTGACGGCGAAAAAGATGATGGATCGGGCCATTGAACTGGCCTCCGACCACGGCATCGGTCTGGTAGCGCTACGCAATGCCAACCACTGGATGCGCGGCGGCAGCTACGGCTGGCAGGCGGCGGAAAAAGGCTACATCGGCATCTGCTGGACCAACTCGATTGCCGTCATGCCGCCGTGGGGCGCGAAAGAGTGTCGTATCGGTACTAACCCGCTGATCGTCGCGATCCCTTCCACGCCGATCACGATGGTGGATATGTCAATGTCCATGTTCTCCTACGGGATGTTAGAAGTTAACCGTCTGGCGGGCCGCGAACTGCCGGTGGACGGCGGTTTCGACGATAACGGTCAGTTGACCAAAGCACCGGGCGTGATCGAGAAAAATCGCCGCATCCTGCCGATGGGTTACTGGAAAGGTTCTGGTCTGTCAATCGTGCTGGATATGATTGCCATGCTACTTTCCAACGGCTCTTCCGTTGCCGAAGTGACGCAGGAAAACAGCGACGAATACGGAGTATCGCAGATTTTCATCGCCATTGAAGTCGATAAGCTGATCGATGGCGCTACGCGTGACGCCAAACTGCAACGAATCATGGATTTTATTACTACCGCCGAACGCGCCGACGACAACGTCGCGATTCGGCTGCCCGGCCACGAATTTACCAAACTGCTCGATGAAAACCGCCGTCACGGTATCACCGTTGATGACAGCATCTGGGCCAAAATTCAGGCGCTGTAAGGAGCCACATCATGATCTTTGGACATATCGCGCAACCTAATCCGTGCCGGCTGCCGTCGGCCATAGAGCAGGCGCTCGATTTCCTGCGCAATACGGACTTTCGCACGCTGGTGCCGGGCGTGGTGGAGATCGACGGTAAAAACATTTTTGCGCAGATTATCGATTTAACCACGCGCGACGCCGCCGAAAACCGACCGGAAGTACATCGCCGCTATCTGGATATTCAGTTTCTGGCCTGGGGTGAAGAGAAAATCGGGGTTGCCATTGATACCGGTAATAATCAAATCAGCGAATCATTATTAGAACAGCGCGATATTATTTTTTATCACAACAGTGAACATGAATCATTCATTGAAATGATACCGGGAAGTTATGCCCTGTTTTTCCCGCAGGATGTTCATCGTCCTGGCTGTAATAAAAGCATTGCGACACCGATACGGAAAATAGTCGTAAAAGTCGCCATAG
The DNA here is from genome assembly GCF_008692785.1 of Salmonella enterica subsp. diarizonae. GTDB lineage: Bacteria > Pseudomonadota > Gammaproteobacteria > Enterobacterales > Enterobacteriaceae > Salmonella > Salmonella diarizonae. The sequence goes on along the minus strand of NZ_VXJV01000003.1, from coordinate 169,545 downwards.
ACGTTTTATAAAATAGAGTTTACTGGAGCACAAAATGAAAAATAATACCGGTTATATTATCGGTGCGTATCCTTGTGCACCCTTATTTCACCAGAAGAGTGAAGAGGAAGAGACGGAATTCTGGCGACAACTCTCCGATACGCCGCATATTCGCGGACTGGAGCAACCTTGCCTTGAACATCTTCACCCGCTCGGCGACGAGTGGTTATTGCGCCATACACCGGGAAACTGGCGCCTTGTCGTGACGGCAATCATGGAAACCATGCGCCGCCGCGGCGAAAACGGTGGTTTTGGGTTAGCGTCCAGTGACGAGGAACAGCGTAAAGCTTGCGTGGAATACTACCGTCATCTTTATCAGAAGATAACTAAACTCAATGCGAAAATCCCCGGCAAAGTCATGGCGCTGGAGCTTCATGCCGCACCGATGGCGAATAACCCAAACGTCGCCCAGGCTACCGAGGCTTTTGCCCGCTCGCTCAAAGAAATTGCTCACTGGGACTGGTCCTGCGCGCTGGTGCTGGAACATTGTGATGCAATGACCGGCCCCGCGCCGCGCAAGGGCTTTTTACCTTTAGAGAACGTGCTGGAGACCCTTGTCGACTACGACATCAGCGTGTGCATTAACTGGGCGCGTTCAGCCATTGAAGGGCGGGATATCAACCTGCCGCTAGCCCACACGCAACAGGTCAAACAGGCCGGAAAACTCGGCGCGCTGATGTTTTCCGGCACAACGCTGGATGGAGAGTACGGTGAATGGCAAGACTTACACGCGCCGTTCGCCCCTTTCTGCCCGCAAAGTCTGATGACCACGGAACATACGCATGAATTATTGGCCTGCGCGGAAGAGACGCCCTTACATTTTGCGGGCATTAAATTACTGGAAATTAATGCCAGTGCCGATGTCAGCCACCGCGTAGCGATATTACGCGACGGCATCACGGCATTAAATAAAACAAAACAATAAGACGTTGCCAGATGGCGGCGTAAACACCTTATCCAGCCTACAGCTAACGCTGTAGCTCGGATAAGCGCAGCGCCATCTGGCATTAATAATAAAACTTTTCATCGCCAAAATACTTACTCTACGAGAATATAAAGATGAACATGACCTCTCGCTCTACACAAACAGATATACCGCGTCAGCGCTGGCTACGAATTATTCCACCGATCCTGATCGCCTGTATTATTTCTTATATGGACCGCGTCAATATCGCCTTTGCAATGCCGGGCGGAATGGATGCCGAACTGGGTATTTCCGCCACCATGGCGGGGCTGGCAGGCGGTATTTTCTTTATCGGTTATCTGTTTTTACAGGTTCCCGGCGGCAAAATTGCCGTCCACGGTAGCGGTAAGAAATTTATCGGCTGGTCGCTGGTCGCATGGGCGATAATTTCCGTCCTGACGGGCATAATTACTAACCAGTACCAACTGCTTATCCTGCGCTTTTTACTGGGGGTGGCGGAAGGCGGTATGTTGCCCGTCGTACTGACGATGATCAGCAACTGGTTCCCTGATGCCGAACGTGGCCGCGCCAACGCAATTGTGATTATGTTTGTCCCCATTGCCGGCATTGTTACCGCGCCGCTCTCCGGCTGGATCATTACCGTACTCGACTGGCGCTGGCTATTTATTATCGAAGGTCTGCTCTCCGTCGTGGTTCTGGTGCTATGGTCCTACACCGTTTATGACCGCCCGCAGGAAGCGCGCTGGATCTCGGCCGCCGAAAAAAATTACCTGGTTGAGACGCTGGCCGCCGAGCAAAAAGCGATTGCCGGCACCGAAGTTAAAAACGCCTCTCTCGGCGCGGTGCTTTCCGACAAAACGATGTGGCAGCTTATCGCGCTGAACTTCTTCTATCAGACCGGCATTTACGGTTACACCCTGTGGTTGCCGACCATTCTGAAAGAGTTGACTCACAGCAGCATGGGCCAGGTCGGAATGCTCGCCATTCTGCCTTACGTCGGCGCGATTGCCGGGATGTTCCTGTTCTCTTCCCTCTCTGACCGTACCGGTAAACGCAAACTGTTCGTCTGCCTGCCGCTGATTGGCTTCGCCCTGTGCATGTTTCTGTCGGTAGCCTTGAAAAGCCACATCTGGCTGGCGTATGCGGCGCTGGTTGGCTGCGGATTCTTCCTGCAATCGGCGGCGGGCGTGTTCTGGACTATCCCGGCGCGTCTGTTCAGCGCGGAAATGGCAGGCGGCGCGCGCGGGGTGATCAACGCGCTCGGCAACCTCGGCGGCTTCTGCGGTCCTTACGCGGTAGGTGTCTTAATCACCCTCTACAACAAAGACGCTGGCGTCTATTGCCTGGCGATCGCCCTCGCCTTAGCTGCACTGATGGCCCTGCTGCTACCCGCGAAATGCGATGCGGGCACAACGCCAGCAAAAACGATGACCCCACGCAAACACGCGGCCTGAAAAATGGCCGGAGCGCTACGCTTGCAGGCCTACAGTAGGCCGGGTAAGCGTAGCGCCATCCGGCAAAATGAGAGATGAAAGATGAGCAGGAAAGAGACCTTCTGGCTGGGTATTGATTGCGGCGGTACGTATCTGAAAGCGGGTTTATATGACACCGAAGGTCATGAGCACGGCATTCATCGGCAATCGCTACAAACGTTATCGCCGTTTCCCGGTTATGCCGAACGCGATATGCATCAGCTCTGGCAACAGTGCGTCGCTACCATTGCCGGACTGTTGAAACAGACGGGCGTATCCGGCGGGCAAATTAAAGGTATTGGCATCTCTGCTCAGGGTAAGGGGCTGTTTCTTCTTGATAAACAGAACAGGCCGCTGGGCAATGCGATACTCTCCTCCGACCGCCGGGCGCTGAACATCGTTGAACGCTGGCAGCAAGATGGCATTCCGCAAAAACTCTATCCCGTAACCCGCCAGACATTGTGGACCGGACATCCGGCCTCTCTGTTGCGCTGGATAAAAGAGCATGAACCTCAACGCTATGCGCACATCGGCTGCGTGATGATGGCCCATGACTATCTGCGCTGGCGTTTAACCGACGTGAAGGGCTGCGAAGAGAGCAACATTTCCGAATCCAATCTCTACAACATGACGACAGGCCGGTACGACTCGCGTCTGACCCAATGGTTGGGTATCAGTGAGATCGACCATGCCCTGCCCCCCGTAGTGGGGTCCGCCGAAACCGGCGGAAAGATCAGCGAGGAAGCTGCCGCTATCACCGGCCTGGCCGCGGGAACGCCTGTGGTCGGCGGTCTGTTTGATGTGGTATCCACCGCGCTGTGCGCCGGTATTGACGATGAATTTACCCTCAACGCCGTCATGGGCACCTGGGCGGTCACCAGCGGGATCGCTCGCGGTCTGCGCGAGCATGAGGCCCATCCCTACGTTTACGGTCGCTATGTGAATGACGGGCAATACATCGTTCATGAAGCCAGTCCAACGTCTTCCGGCAATCTCGAATGGTTTACCGCCCAGTGGGGCGACCTCTCTTTTGATGAGATAAACCGGGCGGTCGCCAGTCTGCCGAAAGCGGGGAGCGACCTCTTTTTTCTGCCCTTTCTCTACGGCAGTAATGCCGGGCTGGAAATGACCAGCGGTTTTTACGGTATGCAGGCGCTACATACCCGCGCTCATTTGTTACAGGCGCTGTATGAAGGCGTGGTTTTCAGCCATATGACCCATCTCAACCGTATGCGTGAACGCTTTACCGAAGTCCGCACTCTGCGCGTCACCGGCGGCCCGGCCCACTCCGACGTCTGGATGCAGATGCTGGCGGACGTCAGCAGTCTGCGTATTGAACTACCGCAGGTGGAAGAAACTGGCTGCTTTGGCGCGGCGCTTGCCGCCCGCGTCGGTACCGGCGTATATCGCAGCTTTAGCGAAGCCCAACGCGCCCTGGAGCACCCGATACGCACGTTACTGCCCGACATGACCGCCCACGCACGCTACCAGCGTAAATATCACCATTACCAACATTTGATTGAAGCACTACAGGGCTATCACGCCCGTATTAAGGAGCACGCATGAGGAGCCGCCCATTACTGCAACTGGCGCTTGACCATACCAATCTTCAGACAGCGCAGCGCGATGTTGCCCTATTACGAGACCACGTCGATATCGTTGAGGCTGGCACCATTCTCTGTTTAACCGAAGGAATTAGCGCGGTGAAGGCCCTGCGCGACCAGTGCCCGGATAAAATCATCGTCGCTGACTGGAAAGTAGCCGATGCGGGTGAAACTCTGGCGCAGCAGGCCTTTGGAGCAGGCGCCGACTGGATGACCATCATCTGCGCCGCGCCGCTCGCCACCGTCGAAAAGGGCCACGCCGTGGCGCAATCCTGCGGCGGTGAAATTCAGATAGAACTGTTCGGCAACTGGACGCTGGATGATGCCCGTAACTGGTATCGCATCGGCGTACGTCAGGCGATTTACCATCGCGGGCGCGACGCGCAGGCCAGCGGGCAGCAGTGGGGCGAGGCGGATCTGGCGCGCATGAAGGCGCTGTCGGATATCGGTCTGGAACTGTCGATTACCGGCGGTATTACGCCTGCCGATCTGCCGTTATTCAAAGACATCCGCGTGAAAGCGTTTATCGCCGGGCGCGCGTTGGCGGGTGCGTCCCATCCGGCGCAGGTCGCCGCCGAATTCCACGCGCAAATTAACGCCATCTGGGGGAAACCACATGCGTAACCATCCGTTAGGGATCTATGAGAAAGCGCTGGCGAAAGATCTCAGTTGGCCGGAACGACTGGTGCTGGCGAAAAGCTGTGGTTTTGATTTTGTCGAGATGTCGGTGGATGAGACTGACGAACGCCTGTCGCGTCTGGACTGGAGCGCAACGCAGCGCGCCTCGCTGGTGACCGCGATGCTGGAAACCGGCGTCGCCATCCCGTCGATGTGCCTGTCCGCCCACCGTCGCTTCCCGTTTGGCAGCCGCGATGAAACGATACGCGAGCGGGCGCGGGAGATCATGACCAAAGCCATTCGTCTGGCGCGCGATCTCGGTATCCGCACCATTCAACTGGCGGGTTATGACGTCTATTACGAAGAGCATGACGAAGGCACCCAGCAGCGCTTTGCCGAAGGGCTGGCGTGGGCGGTGGAACAGGCCGCCGCCGCGCAGGTCATGCTGGCAGTGGAGATCATGGATACCGCCTTTATGAATTCCATCAGCAAGTGGAAAAAGTGGGACGAGATGCTCGCCTCGCCGTGGTTCACCGTCTACCCGGACGTCGGCAATCTCAGCGCCTGGGGAAACGACGTGACCGCCGAGCTAAAGCTGGGCATCGATCGTATCGCCGCTATTCATTTGAAAGACACACAGCCGGTCACTGCGCAAAGCCCCGGACAGTTTCGCGACGTGCCGTTTGGCGAAGGGTGTGTGGATTTTGTCGGCATTTTCAAAACACTGCATGAGCTGAACTATCGCGGCGCATTTCTGATTGAAATGTGGACAGAGAAAGCAAAAGAGCCGGTGCTGGAGATTATCCAGGCGCGACGCTGGATAGAAGCGCGTATGCAGGAAGGAGGATTCACATGTTAGAACAACTCAAGGCGGAGGTGCTGGCGGCAAATCTGGCGCTTCCGACACATCATCTGGTGACGTTTACCTGGGGCAACGTCAGTGCGATAGACGAAACGCGCAAGCTTATGGTGATCAAACCTTCCGGCGTCGAATACGACGTGATGACCGCCGACGATATGGTGGTCGTGGAAATCGCCAGTGGTAAAGTCATAGAAGGCAGCAAAAAACCGTCGTCCGATACGCCGACGCATCTGGCGCTCTATCGCCGCTTCCCGCAAATCGGCGGGATCGTACATACCCATTCTCGCCACGCGACAATTTGGGCGCAGGCCGGTCTGGATCTGCCTGCCTGGGGCACCACACATGCCGACTATTTTTACGGCGCTATTCCCTGCACTCGTCCGATGACGCAGGACGAAATCAATGGCGAATACGAGTATCAGACCGGGGAAGTGATTATTAAAACCTTTGAAGAGCGCGGCCTGGACCCGGCACAAATCCCGGCGGTATTCGTGCATTCCCACGGCCCATTTTGCTGGGGTAAAGACGCGGCTGAGGCGGTACATAACGCCGTGGTGCTTGAGGAGTGCGCTTACATGGGGCTATTCTCGCGCCAGTTAGCCCCGCAGCTTCCTGATATGCAACCGGAATTGCTCGATAAACATTATCTGCGCAAACACGGCGCGACTGCCTATTACGGGCAGTAATCAGGCCGAATTAATGTGTTCCTTACAGTACCGCCGCTTCCAGGCGGCGGGTGTCAAGCCGGTATACTTACGGAAAATTTTGCGAAAATAACCCACGTCGTTAAATCCGCATAATTCCGCGACTTCTTTAAGCGAACGCGCATCGCTGATGAGCCGTTTCTCCGCCTCCCGCACGCGCTGACGATGAATCGCATCAGTTAAGGTTAGATGGAAGATGCGACAGTAAACACGCCCAAGATAATCTGCATTACAATGCAGCGCTTTCGCCAGTAGCGCCGTTGAAAGCGGCAAATGATAACGGGTACGAATCAGTTGCTGCGCTTTCCACGCCAACGACACACCAGCTTCATTGTGGTCATCATACCGAGGAATATCGCAGGTCATCTGCTGTAAAATCAGCAAAACGATCAGTTCCAATGCCGGGCTATGCTGGAACTTCTCCTGTTCAATCATAAACTGGCGAAACAGCGCCATCAGAGCCTGCGGGTCCGCTACTCTGGCGTGCTGTGGTACGGAGATTTGCGTTAAGGCACGCGGATCGTTATCCGCCATTTTAACCTCAAAATGTAACCAGTAAAATTTGAGGTCAGCAGGAAAATCTTCGACGCCAACATGTCGACGATGCGGCCAAAGCAACAAACTTTCCCCGGCATTGATGCAAAAAAGCTGCGCTTCCTCCTGAATCTTTAATGTTCCTTTTTCAACAAAAATAATCTCCCAGGAATCCAGGCTACGGGCCGGATGACGCCCCTTTCCTCGGGAAATAAATAATCCCCCGTTCTGAACGTAAATCGGAAGCGTCATGGATAATTCAAGCATAGTTATGGAATTTCCCGCTTAGTTTCCGCTTAAAATTAGCTTATTTACTGATTATTAACCGAAAAATTAAAATTCACCGGACCTGGTTCACACTTTCCAGAATAGGTCGGAATCGTCCTCTTTTTTTACTCATTTATCGCCTTGTTACAGAACATATTCCAGGCAGAATGAATCAGGTCATGACAGTTACAACAAAAACCCTCTTTCCTGAATGAGGAATTTCCATGACCTCTACACTGATTACAACGACTGATATCGCGCAGGATAAAGCCCGGCAGACGTTATCCATACGCGAAAAAATAGGTTATGGTCTTGGCGATGCCGGTGGCACCGTCATCACCTGCCTAATCATGAACTTTCTCACCTTTTTTTATACTGATGTCTTCGGCCTGACGCCTGCATTGGTCGGCACGTTATTCATCGCCCTACGCGTATTCGACGCGATTTCCGATCCGGTTATGGGCATCATCACCGACCGTACGCAAAGCCGCTGGGGACGTTTTCGCCCGTGGCAGCTATGGATAGCGATTCCCATCGGCATTATCGGCGTACTGACTTTTACCGTTCCGGATGCCGGTATGGGCGTAAAAATCACCTGGGCATTCGGAACTTATCTACTACTTTCCGTGGGTTATACCGCGATCAACGTACCGTATTGCGCGCTGATCAATACCATGACCACCCGCCATGAGGAAGTCATCGCCTGCCAGTCCTGGCGCTTTGTTCTGTGCGGCGTCGCCGGATTTCTCGTCTCGGTCGGATTGCCCTGGATGGTGGATTTTTTGGGCCAGGGCAATGCTGCGCAGGGCTATCAATGGGGCGTCGGCGTGCTCTGCGCCATCGCGGTCATAATGTTTCTGTGCTGTTTTTTTTGGGTTCGCGAGCGCGTCCCACTGGCCATGATGGGGAAATTCACCCTGCGTGAACACCTTGCCGGGCTGCGTAAAAATGACCAACTGCTACTAATGCTGGTGATGTCCTTCCTGTTGATTAACGTCTTTAACATTCGCGGCAGCGGATACATGTATTTTATTACTTACGTGCTGGAAGGCAGCACAGCGTATACCTCGCTGTTTTTTACGATGGTCACCTTCGCGTCAATCCTCGGTTCGGTGATTGTCAGCCCGCTAACACGGCGGATAGATACGGTGAAACTGTATTACCGTACTAACCTGGTACTGGCGACGCTGGCTATCGCTATGTGGTTTCTGCCTGTCGGCCCGGCTTATCAGGCTTTATGGCTGGCGGTAATTCTCGGCAACGGCATTATTCTGGGCTTTACATTGCCGCTTCACTTTTCATTGATGGCCTTTGCCGATGATTACGGCGAGTGGAAAACCAGCGTGCGCTCGTCCGGTATGAACTTCGCGTTTAACCTGTTTTTCATCAAGTTGGCCTGGGCCTCCAGCGCCGGAATCATCAGCCTGCTGTTTATTTTTGTCGCCTATCATCCTGGTGCGAGCAACCAAACGCCTGCCTCGTTAAACGGTATTACGGCAATGGAAACCCTGCTACCTGCGCTGTTTCATCTGCTGCTGGCTCTGGCTATCCGTATCTGCAAACTCAATAACCCTATGATGTCGCGCATCGCTACCGATCTGCGTCAGCGTCATGTACAGCTTTAAGGAAAACACCATGAACGTAGCGGAAGTCGACCTGCATAAACTTACGGTTAGCGATCCGTTTCTCGGACAATATCAGCGATTAGTCCGCGACGTTGTCATTCCTTATCAATGGGATGCACTCAATGGTCGGATTACCGAAGCCGATCCCAGCCACGCGATAGAGAATTTCCGCATCGCCGCAAAACGCCAGTCCGGGGAGTTTTACGGCATGGTTTTTCAGGACAGCGACGTCGCCAAATGGTTGGAAGCGGTAGCCTGGTCGCTGTGTCAGAAGCCTGACTCTGAACTGGAAAAAACGGCTGACGACGTGATTGAACTGGTTGCCACCGCCCAGTGTGCCGACGGTTATCTCAATACATATTTTACGGTCAAAGCGCCGCAGGAGCGTTGGAGCAATCTGGCGGAATGCCATGAACTCTATTGCGCCGGACATATGATCGAAGCGGGCGTGGCCTTCTTTCGGGCCACGGGTAAACGCCGCCTGTTAGAGGTTGTGTGCCGTCTGGCGGATCATATCGATAGCGTTTTTGGTCCCGGAGAAAATCAGCTTCACGGGTATCCCGGCCACCCGGAAATTGAACTGGCGCTGATGCGCCTCTATGAAATCACTCAACAGCCACGCTATATGGCGCTGGCGAACTATTTTGTCGAGCAGCGCGGCACGCAGCCGCACTACTATGATGAAGAGTACGAAAAGCGAGGGAAAGCCTCTTACTGGCACACCTATGGCCCAGCCTGGATGGTGAAAGACAAAGCTTACAGTCAGGCGCATCTACCCTTATCCGCCCAGCAAACGGCCACGGGACACGCCGTCCGTTTTGTCTATCTCATGGCTGGCGTAGCACACCTGGCGCGGCTAAGTCAGGACGAAGACAAACGCCAGACCTGCCTGCGCCTGTGGAATAATATGGCTCAGCGTCAGCTCTATGTTACCGGCGGGATCGGCTCGCAAAGCAGCGGCGAAGCGTTTAGCAGCGATTATGACCTGCCCAACGACACCGTGTATGCCGAGAGTTGCGCGTCTATCGGCCTGATGATGTTCGCTCGTCGGATGCTAGAGATGGAAGCCGACAGCCGCTATGCCGATGTGATGGAACGCGCGCTGTATAACACAGTACTCGGCGGTATGGCGCTTGACGGCAAGCATTTCTTCTACGTCAACCCGCTGGAAGCGCATCCGAAAACCTTAAAATTCAATCACATCTACGACCATGTGAAACCCGTTCGCCAGCGCTGGTTTGGCTGTGCCTGCTGTCCGCCGAATATTGCCCGCGTCCTGGCTTCTCTCGGCCATTATCTCTATACGCCGCGCAACGAGGCGCTTTACATCAATATGTATGTGGGCAATAGTGTGGAAATCCCGCTGGAAAATGGCGCGTTAAAACTGCGCATCAGCGGAAATTATCCCTGGCATGAGCAGATCACAATCACTATTGAATCATCGCAGCCGCTACGCCATACCCTTGCGCTGCGTCTGCCGGAGTGGTGCCCACAACCGCAGGTAGAGGTCAATGGTCAGCCAGCGACACAGGATATTCGCAAAGGCTATCTGCATATCCACCGTGACTGGCAAGAAGGAGATACTATCGCACTAACCTTGCCGATGCCGGTGCGCCGCGTGTATGGCAACCCGCGAGTACGTCACGTTGCGGGCAGGGTGGCAGTTCAGCGCGGACCGCTCATCTATTGTCTTGAACAGGCCGATAATGGCGAGGCATTACATAATCTCTGGTTAGCGAAAGAGAGCAAATTTCACGCATTTGAAGGCAAGGGGCTGTTCGCTCATCAGATGTTGATTCAGGCGGAAGGCGTGAGACAGGGTATGACAGAAACGCCGCCGCAAGCGTTATGGCATTTCGATGCCGCGCCAGGCACAGCGCAGCCGCATACGCTGACATTTATTCCCTGGTTTAGCTGGGCGAACCGCGGCGAAGGCGAAATGCGCGTCTGGGTTAACGAACTATAATACTGTGCCGGATGGCGCAGCTCCCCCGTCTTATCCGGCCTACGGAACTACGCCAAAGGTAGGCAGCATGTAGCTGCCTACCCATTAGTTAAAACAGTCCCAACGGCTTATCGGAATAGCTTACTAACAGACATTTGGTCTGCTGATAATGCTCAAGCATCATTTTGTGAGTCTCACGGCCAATGCCGGACTGTTTATATCCGCCGAACGCCGCATGCGCCGGATAGGCGTGATAGCAGTTCGTCCATACGCGCCCGGCCTGAATCCCGCGCCCCATTTTATACGCCAGCGAACCATTACGGCTCCAGACGCCTGCGCCGAGGCCATACTGCGTATCGTTGGCGATTTCCAGCGCCTCCTCCATGGTTTTAAAGGTGGTTACCGCCAGCACCGGGCCAAAGATCTCCTCCTGAAAGACGCGCATATTATTCTTACCAAACAGAATAGTAGGCTCAAGGTAATAGCCTTCTTTAAGTTCGCCATCCAGCGCTTTGCGCCGTCCGCCGGTCAAAATATCAGCCCCCTCTTTTTTACCGATATCGATATAATTGAGGATAGTCTCAAGCTGGCCGTGAGAAACCTGCGCCCCCATTTGCGTATCGCTATCTAGCGGGTTCCCGCTGCGGATGCTCTCCACCCGGCGAATAGCGCGCTCCATAAAGCGCTCATAGATGGATTCCTGGACCAGCGCACGGCTCGGACAGGTACACACCTCGCCCTGGTTAAAGGCAAACAGGGCAAATCCCTCCAGCGCTTTATCAAAGAACGCATCTTCCTCATCCATCACATCAGCAAAGAAGATATTTGGCGATTTACCTCCTAACTCCAGCGTCACCGGAATAATATTCTGCGTGGCGTACTGCATGATCTGTTGACCCACTTCCGTCGAGCCGGTAAACGCCACCTTCGCGATACGTTTCGAGGTCGCCAGATATTCGCCAATCTCGCCGCCCGCGCCGTTCACTACGTTGACGACGCCCGGCGGTAACAGATCGCCAATGACTTCCATTAATAGCAGAACGGAAAGCGGCGTCAGGCGTGCCGGTTTAAGCACCACGCAGTTACCCGCCGCCAACGCTGGTGCCATTTTCCAGCTTGCCATCAACAACGGAAAGTTCCATGGGATTATCTGCCCCACGACACCAAGCGGTTCGTGAAAATGGTAGGCCACGGTTTCGCTATCAATTTCGCTGATCCCACCCTCCTGCGCACGTATACAAGAGGCGAAATAGCGGAAATGATCGATCGCCAGCGGTACGTCGGCGGCGCTGGTTTCACGAATCGGTTTACCGTTATCCCAGGTTTCCGCTGTCGCCAACAGTTCGAGGTTTTGTTCCATCCGATCGGCGATCTTAAACAAGATAGCGGCACGGTCTTGTACTGACGTATGCGCCCACTTATCTTTCGCCTTATGCGCGGCGTCGAGCGCCAAATCGATATCTTTTTTACCGGAGGAAGCGACTTCACATAGCGGCTGGCCGGTCACTGGCGTCAGGTTCTGATAATATTCGCCGTCGGCGGGCGCAACCCAGTCACCGCCAATAAAATTGTCATAGCGGGCTTTTAACTTCAGTGGGTACCCGTATTCACCTGGCTGAATACGTGTTGAAGGGGGATTGTTCGTCATGACCAACTCCTTATTGTAAAGGTACTCCACAAGGGTAGACGGTACTGGTGAATTTTTCGCCAATGGTTTCCCGCTTTACGACAGCAATCACGAATTACTTTCCTTTACGTTTCTCCGTCTGGTTTTAGCCATACTAAACAGGTGCCTGTTTAACGTACGGAGAACACTATGCAGCAATATATCGGTATTGATGTGGGAGGAACTCACGTCAAATATGGCGTGATTAACAGTGACGGCGAAGAATTAACCCATCATCAATTCGATACGCCAGAGGACGCCTCCACGTTTACCCGCAAATGGCAGGATGTGGTGGCGCGTTGCCAACAGGACTATGACATTGCGGCAATCGGGGTCAGTTTCCCTGGCCATATTAATCCCCATAACGGTCATGCGGCAAAAGCGGGCGCGCTGGCTTACCTGGATGACGTCAACCTGATGGAGTTGTTCAGCGGGCTGACCGATCTGCCGCTGGTCGTGGAGAACGACGCAAACTGCGCGGCACTGGGCGAAATGTGGCGAGGCGCCGGGCAACATTATGAAAATCTGGTCTGCATTACCATTGGAACCGGCATTGGCGGCGGTATTATCGTCGGACGGGAGTTGTATCGCGGTGCGCATTTCCACGCCGGTGAATTCGGCGTCATGCCGGTCGGGAACAATGGCGAAAGTATGCATAAAATCGCGTCAACCAGCGGATTAATGGCGTCGTGCCGCCAGGCTCTGGCGCTGCCCGCCGAAGAGATGCCGCCTGCGGATGTGATCTTTGAACGAATGGCGACCGATGTTCATCTGCGTGAGGCGGTCAATGACTGGGCGCGTTATCTGTCACGCGGCGTTTACAGCGTGATCTCTATGTTTGATCCGGGCGTGGTGCTGATCGGCGGAGGAATAAGCGAACAGGAAAAGCTCTACCCGCTCCTGACGCGGCATCTTGAAACGTTTGAAATGTGGGAGGCGCTCCAGGTGCCGATTCAGCCCTGCCAACTGGGAAATCAGGCGGGCAGGCTGGGCGCCGTCTGGCTGGCGCAGCAAAAGCTCGACCGAAGCTAAAGTGTTACGCCTTATCCGGCCTGCATCGTCTACGTAGGCCCGGTAAGTGTCCGCGCCACCGGGCAAAGGCGTTACATCGCCGCGTGATAAATTTCCACAATTTCGTCGTGCGTCGCCTGAATCGGGTTGGTCAGGCCACAGGCATCTTTAAGAGCATTGGTCGCCAGAACCGGGATATCCTCTTCCTTCACGTTTAGCTCGCGCAGTCCTGCCGGAATGTTGACTTTCTGTGATAGTTGGCGAATGGCCGCCACACACGCCTGCGCGCCTTCCGCCTCGCTCATACCTGATACATCGACGCCCATCGCCGCTGCGCAATCACGCAGGCGAGCCGCCGCTACCTGGCTGTTGAATACCTGCACATGCGGCAGCAGAACCGCGTTACATACGCCGTGCGGTAGGTTGTAGAAACCGCCAAGCTGGTGCGCCATAGCATGAACGTAGCCCAGCGACGCATTGTTAAACGCTATTCCCGCCAGGAACTGAGCATAAGCCATCGCTTCACGCGCCTGGGCATTGCTCCCCTCTTCAACCGCAACAATCAGATTTTCCGCAATCATCGTTACCGCTTTCAGCGCGCAGGCATCGGTAATAGGCGTTGCCGCAACGGAAACATAAGCTTCAATCGCGTGAGTTAACGCATCCATACCGGTTGCCGCCGTCAGGGATTTCGGCATACCAACCATTAAAGAGGAGTCGTTGACAGAGAGCAGCGGCGTAACGTGTTTATCGACGATAGCCATTTTAATATGTCGTTCTTCGTCGGTGATGATGCAAAAACGGGTCATTTCAGACGCGGTGCCGGCGGTCGTATTAATCGCAATCATCGGCAACTGCGGTTTCGCGGAGCGGTCAACGCCTTCATAGTCACGAATATCGCCGCCATTCGCCGCCACCAGCGCGATACCTTTCGCGCAATCGTGCGGGGAACCGCCGCCCAGCGAGATAACGCTGTCGCAGCCATTTTCTTTCAGAAGCTTCAACCCGGCTGCCACATTGCTGGTGGTAGGGTTAGGCTGCGTACCATCATAAATCACGCTAAAAATATCACGTTCCTGTAGCGCTTTTTGAATATCGCCCGCCATCCCTAATTTTGCCAGCATGGCATCCGTGACAATTAATGTACGGCGAAAACCATATTCCGCCATCGTATTCATTGCGTCCTTTAATGAATCGGCACCAATTACATTCACGGAAGGAATAAAAAACGTTGAAGCTGCCATTATACTGTCCTTAATTACCTGAATAAGGCGTAAAGAATACGGGCAAAATTTTCCTGATAATAGGATCACGATAGCTATTCTAAGAAGTCAGAAAAATAAAAAGCACATTAGGTTCATTTCCTGATGTGCTTTTTATAAATCAACTCAATAATTGTATTGATTCATTTCTTATTTAATTTAAACATTTCATTCTTTTTGCGGAAATAATAACGCATCACGTAATAAATGGTCATTCCCACGACGCCGTGTAAATCCAATCCGGTCAAAATATTCAAGGATCTGAATAGCCAGTTTCCGCCCTACATTCAGCCTGTCGCGAAAATCCGCTGCGCAGGTGGATCCTCTTTCTTGATCCAGTTCGCGGATCATATTGGCGAAAGCGACAATCCGATCGTTGCGATAGTACCGATCTTTGACGATCGCGGTAATGATGCCTTGCTGCGCCGCCTGCCGCAGCGCCTGCCGCATCAATTGTTCCTCCGTCCCGGTCTCTTTCGCCAGATCGCGTACCCACCAGGGCTCATCGCCAAATAGCGGTTCGACTTTTTGCCAGACGGCCTGCTGCTCATCGCTAAATCCCGCTTTATGATCCGGCAAATGCAACCAACCGTGATGGCTGTCAATCAGGTCATCGTCGCGCATCCGCTCGATCAGCATCAGCACCAGCGCTTCATCCTCCATTGGCAAGGCCATGCGACGTAAACGCTCGCGTCCCGGCCCCGGTTCATCGCGGTGCTGTTCGTGGTAAGTCGCCAGCGTATCGAGAATTTTACGCTGCCAGCGGGCGGCGACGGGCGCACTTAACAGATTGTCTCCGGCCTGGATAAAACCATGTTGCTCAATAAGCTGACGCATACCGAGAGAATTAAGCTGACGCGCCCAACCGAAATCCGGCAGGTTGACGGCGCCGCGTTCCAGATGAATGGCTAGCGCCGCGCTATCGTCCTGCGCGGCGGCAAGCGTTGAAAGCCACTGTAAGTAATCTGGCTTACGTTTACCGCGACGCGGCGCGTTAAGCGTCACCACGCGCGCGCCGGCAAGGGTGGCGCGCGCGGAAATATCACGCAGCACCAGTGTGTCATTATCGGCCAGCCATAGCGGCGTATCGAAAATCAGCTCTGCCAGCGCGCCTTCCAGCAAAGAGACGCGACCGGTCACATGGCTGGCGGCATGGTGAATATGTAGCGGTTGCCATTGGGAAAGCGGCGCATGAAGCGCCAAAGAAACGATCACCCGGGAAAAAGCCTCCCCTGCTGGCGCATCGGCAAGCAGCCAGTCACCGCGGTTAAGTTGCTCCTTCTCCGCATCGCCCGCAATATTGAGCGCAATACGTTGCCCGGCATGCGCATGGTCGGTGGGCTGATTTTGCGCGTGTAGGCTTCGTACGCGCATCGGCGTGTTAACGCCGGTCAACCATAGCGTATCGCCTACTTTTACCGCTCCGCTCAGCGCCGTTCCGGTCACCACCAGTCCCGCCCCTTTCACCGTAAACGCACGGTCGATAGCCAGGCGGAAGCGATGCTGCGCGGCGTGCAAACGTGCGGGAAGTTGCTGTAAATGGGCGCGAAGTTCTGCAATACCGCGCCCTTCATTGGCGGCGGTGACAAATAAAACGGCATCGGCGAAACCATAGTTGTCGAGCGTCGCCAGTACCGCTTCACGTACTTCACTGATACGCGCATCGTCCACGCGGTCGGCTTTGGTCAGCGCGACGGTGAGCTGCGGATTGCCCGTCAGTTGCAGGATCTGTAAATGCTCGCGCGTTTGCGCCATGACGCCGTCATCACAGGCGACCACCAGCAAAGCGTGATCGATACCGCCTACACCCGCCAGCATGTTGGAGAGAAATTTTTCATGTCCGGGCACGTCGATAAAGCCCAGCACACGACCATCCGGCTGCGGCCAATAGGCGTAGCCCAGATCGATAGTCATCCCGCGTTTTTTCTCTTCCGGCAAGCGATTGGCATTGACCCCGGTAATCGCCTGGAGCAACGTCGTTTTACCGTGGTCTACGTGCCCGGCAGTTGCAATAATCATTTCAGCATCATCTCCATAAACCGGCTTTCGTCTTCAAGACAGCGCATATCCAGCCATAAACGGCCATCATAAATTCGACCAATGACCGGTACAGGCAGCGTGCGCCAGTGGGCCGCCAGGGCCTCCAGTCGACTACCGCGCCCATCGTGCGGGGTAAAGGTTATGGCGGCGCTGGGGAGGCGGTCTACCGGTAATGAACCGCTGCCGATTTGCGATAGACAGGGCTTAACCTCCAGCGCAAATTCATCGCCGTAACGCGTCGCCAGCCGCGTCTGTAACCGCTGCGCTTGTTCGTGAATCGACGCCTCACTGCGGGTTAACAGACGCAGCGTGGGTAATTTTTCCGCCAACGCTTCCGGGTGCAGATACAGACGTAACGTCGCCTCCAGCGCCGCCAGCGTCATTTTATCCGCGCGCAGGGCGCGTTTCAGCGGATGGCTTTGCAGTTGGGCAATCATCGCTTTTTTGCCGACGATGATCCCGGCCTGCGGCCCGCCCAGCAACTTATCGCCGGAGAAGCTTACCAGGCTGACGCCTGCGGCAATTAGCTGCTGCGGCATCGGCTCTTTGGGTAAGCCATATTGACTTAAATCCACCAGCGAACCACTGCCCAGATCCGCCACCACCGGAATATCCAGCTCTCGCCCAATTTCCGCCAGCTCTGCTTCCTCTACCGTTTTGGTAAAGCCCTCAATGCTGTAATTACTGGTATGTACCTTCATCAACAGCCCGGTATTTTCATTTACCGCCTGACGGTAATCTTTCGCGTGCGTCCGGTTGGTGGTACCCACTTCATGCAGCGTACAACCCGCCTGGCGCATGACATCCGGAATACGAAACGCGCCGCCGATTTCGACCAGTTCGCCACGCGAAACCACCACCTCTTTGCCGCTGGCGGTCGCCGCCAGCATCAGCAATACCGCCGCCGCATTGTTATTGACGATACAGGCGTCCTCCGCCCCGGTGATACGGCATAACAGCGTCGCCAGCGCCTGGTCGCGATGCCCCCGCCCGGCGCCATCCAAATCGTATTCCAGCGTCACCGGCGCCCGCATCGCCTGCGTTACCGCCTCAATCGCTTCTTGCGCCTGCAATGCGCGGCCAAGATTGGTGTGCAACACCGTCCCCGTCAGGTTAATCACCGGGCGCAGCGCGCTTTGCGCCGCATTTTCCAGCCGTCGTTTCGCCTCTTGCGCCCAGTCTGCGCACCAGTCGGGAAGCGTCTGCGTATTCCGTATGACGTCGCGCGCGTCGTCAAGCATCCGCCTAAGCAGATCAACCACCTGGGTATGGCCATACCGATCGCGCAGAGAAAGAAAAGCGCTATCGTGCAATAAGCGATCAATAGCAGGAAGCTGGCTGTAGAGTGTACGCGTTTCGCTTGTCATGAAAATGCCTGGCTGTTGGTGGCCCTCTCCTGGCTGGAGAGGGATATCGACTTGAGGGGGATTGTAACGTGAGTTTGCTCAGGCGGACATAATGCGCGTCAAGCCTTCGGTGCTTCGGTGCGGGCAAAGCTTTCGCGCTGAAAAAGCGTTTCGACCAGTTTGACCAGGTGGGGGCGGCCAACGCACCAGCCCGGCGCGACCCGGCGGAAGTTGAGATAGCCTACCGCACAGGCAATCGCGATAGTCGCCAGATTCACCGTATCCGTTTTTAGGGTCCCGTCGCTCAGATCACCTTCGAGCATATCCAGACTGCGGTTGATTTTTTCCCGCTGGCGCAGCAGTTCCGTTTCCGATTGCTGCGCCGCCGGACGCGCCTGTTCGCGTACAGAGACCAACGCGGCATCCATAATGCCATCGGCCAACGCTTCAAGCTGGCGAATTTTAAGCGCCGCCATGGGGTCACGCGGGAGCATCGCTGGCGCGATATCCAGCAGCTCAATATATTCCGCGATGATCGGCGAATCGAACCAACATTCCCCTTTCTCCGTCACCAGTGCCGGCACCTTACCCAGAGGGTTGTATTGCGCCACGCCGTTATCCGCCTCGTAGGGCAGTTCGTTAACAAATTCGAAGGTGATGCCCTTTTCCAGCAGCAGAACAGAGATTTTGCGCACAAAAGGGCTAGTATAGCTACCGATGAGTTTCATGCCGTGTCCTTTTTTGCCAACCAAGTAAAAATCATAGTATGGCTCAAATAAACGAAAAGAGACGCTAAAGGAAGTTGCTGAGTGACATAACGTGAGAGGGCTCGCGACAAAATGTTTGCCGGATCGTATTGACGTTACCCGGGCCTAAAATTTCTTGTGAAGATGATCACAAAAATTCAACAAAGCACCAAAATAAAAGTGTGAAATATCTCACATAAAATTGCCTTTTAAGGTCTAAAAATTAGATGCGTTGTTTTTTTACACAGTAATTTTGTGATCAATATCACATCAATTACCTCTCTACCCCCTATATTTATGCGATCTAAATCACATTAACTGTCCCTGTCTGGACAGTTGAACGATTCAGTGCCAGATTGCGCAGTATCTACACTACAGGGTCCGGCTACCTCTGCCGCTACATTAACAAACCTTGGGCTTTTCAGCCTGCGCGACAGCAACATAAGAAGGGGTGTTTTTATGTCATCCGATATTAAGATCAAAGTGCAAAGCTTTGGTCGATTCCTCAGCAATATGGTGATGCCTAATATCGGCGCGTTTATCGCGTGGGGTATTATCACCGCATTATTTATTCCGACAGGGTGGTTGCCTAACGAAACTCTGGCGAAACTGGTTGGTCCGATGATCACCTACCTGCTGCCGCTGCTAATCGGTTATACCGGCGGTCGTCTGGTTGGCGGCGAGCGCGGCGGCGTGGTGGGCGCTATCACTACCATGGGCGTTATAGTCGGCGCGGATATGCCGATGTTCCTCGGCTCGATGATCGCCGGTCCGTTGGGCGGCTACTGCATTAAGAAATTCGACAGTTGGGTAGACGGTAAGATCAAATCCGGTTTTGAGATGCTGGTGAACAACTTCTCCGCTGGCATTATCGGTATGATCCTCGCCATGCTGGCGTTCCTCGGTATTGGTCCGGCGGTTGAAGTCCTGTCCAAAATTCTGGCGGCGGGCGTTAACTTCATGGTGGCGCACGATATGCTGCCGCTGGCGTCCATTTTTGTTGAACCGGCGAAAATCCTGTTCCTCAATAACGCGATTAACCACGGTATCTTCTCACCGCTGGGTATCCAGCAGTCCCATGAGATGGGTAAATCCATCTTCTTCCTGATTGAAGCTAACCCGGGTCCGGGGATGGGTGTCCTGCTGGCGTACATGTTCTTCGGTCGCGGCAGCGCTAAACAGTCTGCGGGCGGCGCGGCAATTATCCACTTCCTGGGCGGTATCCACGAGATCTACTTCCCGTACGTGCTGATGAACCCGCGCCTGATTCTGGCGGTGATTCTCGGCGGTATGACCGGCGTATTCACCCTGACCATCCTGAACGGCGGTCTGGTCTCTCCGGCGTCTCCGGGTTCCATTCTGGCGGTACTGGCGATGACGCCAAAAGGCGCTTACTTCGCTAACATCACTGCCATCGTGGCGGCAATGGCGGTCTCCTTCGTGGTTTCTGCAATTCTGCTGAAAACCAGCAAAGTGAAAGAAGAAGATGACATTGAAGCGGCCACCCGTCGTATGCATGACATGAAAGCACAGTCCAAAGGCGCCTCTCCGCTGGCGGCTGGCGATGTCACCAACGACCTCAGCCATGTACGTAAAATCATTGTCGCCTGCGATGCCGGTATGGGTTCCAGCGCGATGGGCGCAGGGGTACTGCGTAAGAAAGTACAGGATGCGGGTCTGAGCCAGATCTCCGTCACCAACAGCGCCATTAACAATCTGCCGCCGGATGTGGATCTGGTCATTACTCACCGCGACCTTACCGAGCGTGCGATGCGCCAGGTACCGCAGGCGCAGCATATTTCGCTGACCAACTTCCTGGATAGCGGCCTGTACACCAGCCTGACCGAACGTCTGGTTGCCGCACAGCGCCACAATACCAATGAAGAAAAGGTACGTGACCATCTGAAAGATAGCTTTGAGGAAGGCGATAACAACCTGTTCAAGCTGGGCGCGGAGAATATCTTCCTCGGACGTAAAGCGGCCACGAAAGAAGAGGCGATTCGCTTCGCCGGCGAGCAGTTGGTGAAAGGCGGCTACGTACAGCCGGAATACGTCGACGCGATGCTGGAACGTGAAAAGCTCACCCCGACCTATCTGGGCGAGTCTATCGCAGTGCCGCACGGTACGGTGGAAGCGAAAGATCGCGTACTGAAAACCGGCGTGGTGTTCTGCCAGTATCCGGAAGGCGTGCGCTTCGGCGAGGAAGAAGATGACATCGCGCGTCTGGTCATCGGCATCGCCGCTCGTAATAATGAGCACATTCAGGTGATTACCAGCCTGACTAACGCTCTGGATGACGAGTCAGTTATTGAACGTCTGGCGCACACCACCAGCGTCGATGAAGTGCTGGAACTGCTGGCAGGCCGTAAGTAAGTTCTGTTTGCCCGGTGACGCTACGCTTACCGGGCCTACGGTTTCCTCTCCCGCAAGGGAGAGGGTTAGGTTGAGGGGAAAGCCTCACCCCAGCCCTCTCGGGTAAAAACATTAATAAAGGTTAATACTATGAAAGCATTACATTTTGGCGCAGGTAATATCGGTCGTGGCTTTATCGGCAAATTGCTGGCTGACGCGGGGATACAACTGACGTTTGCGGATGTAAATCAGGTGGTGCTTGACGCCCTGAATGCCCGTCATAGCTATCAGGTCCATGTCGTGGGTGAAAATGAGCAAGTGGATACGGTCTCCGGCGTTAACGCGGTAAGTAGCATCGGCGATGAGGTGGTAGAGCTGATTACCAGCGTCGATCTGGTGACGACTGCTGTCGGCCCGGTGGTCCTGGAGCGTATCGCCCCGGCTATCGCTAAAGGGCTGGCAAAACGTAAGGCGCAGGGCGTGGATGCCCCGCTGAATATCATCGCCTGCGAAAATATGGTGCGCGGTACCACGCAGCTCAAAGGCCATGTGATGAACGCGCTGGCGGATGGCGATAAAGCCTGGGTTGAACAGCACGTCGGTTTTGTAGATTCCGCCGTTGACCGTATCGTGCCACCTTCCGCTTCCGCCACCCATGACCCGCTGGAAGTAACGGTAGAAACCTTCAGCGAGTGGATCGTCGATAAAACCCAGTTTAAAGGCGCGTTGCCGACCATTCCGGGGATGGAGTTAACGGATAACCTGATGGCATTTGTCGAACGTAAACTCTTCACGCTGAACACGGGGCATGCTATAACCGCGTACCTCGGCAAATTAGCCGGTCATCAGACCATTCGCGACGCCATTCTCGACGAGAGTATTCGCGCGGTGGTTAAAGGCGCGATGGAAGAAAGCGGCGCGGTGCTGATCAAACGCTACGGTTTTGATGCCGACAAACATGCGGCATACATTCAGAAAATCCTCGGTCGTTTTGAAAACCCGTATCTGAAAGATGACGTCGAACGCGTAGGCCGTCAGCCGCTACGCAAACTCAGCGCGGGCGACCGTCTGATCAAACCGCTGCTTGGCACCCTGGAATATGGTCTGCCGCATGTGAATCTGGTGAAAGGGATCGCGGCGGCGATGCATTTCCGTAGCGATGAAGATCCACAGGCGCAGGAGCTGGCGGCTCTGATTACCGAAAAAGGCCCGCAGGCCGCGCTGGCGCAAATTTCCGGGCTGGATGCCAATAGCGATGTGGTGGCGGAGGCGGTTAACGCATATAACGCGACCAAATGATGCAGAACCCGGCGCAGGTTAGCCTGCGCCCAAATAACAGATTGTCAGATATGCAGGCAATAATGGAACAAACCCAGGCCTTTGAAAATCGTGTGCTTGAGCGTCTGAATGCTGGCAAAACCGTACGGAGCTTCCTGATTACCGCCGTCGAGTTATTGACCGAGGCAGTGAATATCCTGGTGCTCCAGGTGTTTCGCAAAGACGACTATGCCGTGAAATACGCTGTGGAACCGTTGCTGGACGGCGACGGGCCGCTGGGCGATCTTTCGGTACGTCTAAAACTTATCTATGGCCTGGGCGTACTCAGCCGTACCGAATATGAAGATGCGGAGCTGTTAATGGCACTGCGCGAAGAGCTGAATCACGACGGCAATGAATATGCCTTTACCGACGATGAGATCCTCGGACCGTTTGGCGAACTGCACTGCGTCATGGCGCTGCCGCCGCCACCGCATTTTGATACGTCCGACGCGGCGCTATACGCCATGCAAATTCAGCGCTACCAGCAGGCGGTGCGTTCGACAATGGTTCTCTCCCTGACCGAGCTGATTTCTAAAATCAGCTTAAAAAAGGCCTTTCAAAAGTAAATCCCGCCGTTAACCTCTTTCTTCTTCTTTTGGTCGGTACAACCGCCGGTAATATTCCAGGCGCTGCAAATAAATGGGCGCGCTCTCCGACGGCACTTCGGAAGGAACATAATTACGCGGCGGCGTTTTATTCAAATACTCACGGAACGCCTGGCTGGACGCCATAAAATCGACGGCTTTATCAATAAGAAATGGTACGTTCCCACCTATTTTTGCCATGATAGATCCTCCATGTGTGACCCGCGTCTGATTCCCGCGGCCGCTTATTTGAGTTTAGGATCGATTTAGCGTTGTCATTGAGGAAAATGTGCTTAATCGCTTTTCTTGCCGGCAAAAAGGCGCTTCATCTTTTTTACGAAAAAAAAGGATTTTATTCTCAAAGAGATAGTTAAATAATTAGCGGTGTAATACTTGCCATAATTGATTATCTTTATGCCATGAGTTGTGAAGAATCACCCACTGCGCGCATACTATAGGATATCTATCCCATTTCTATCAGAAGCTATCCCATGAAAGAAGTCGAAAAAAACGAAATTAAACGCCTGAGCGATCGTCTTGACGCTATTCGCCACCAGCAGGCAGGTCTCTCGCTGGTTGAATCCGCCGATAAATACGCGGAGCTGGAAAAAGAAAAAGAGACGCTGGAAGCAGAAATTATCCGTCTGCGCGAAATACACAGCCAGAAACTGAGTAAAGAAGCGCAGAAGCTGATGAACCTGCCGTTTCGCCGCGCCATCACTAAAAAAGAGCAGGCCGATATGGGCAAACTCAAGAAAAGCGCACGCGGCCTGATCGTGGTACACCCGATGACGGCGCTGGGCCGGGAAATGGGGCTCAAAGAGATGACAGGCTTTAGTAAAACAGAATTCTAAACGTTGACCGGGCGGCGCTTTTGCTTACCCGGTTCTTCCCTTCTTCTGACTGAATCATTGGCCCTACCAATTCCCGCTGAATCCGACCACAGGTTCACATTTCATTAAATTAACTCTACACTACCGTTGCCAATAAATAACATCTGGTTAACTATTCGTTGTCATTATCCATACACAACAATATTGGCAGGACCACTTTTACACATAATGTGACCCCAACGAGATGAGCAAAAGATTCATCCCATTATGCGTGTGGTTCTCAGGAGACCTGCAATGAACCTCTGGCAACAAAACTATGACCCGGCGGGTAATATCTGGCTTTCCAGCCTGATCGCATCGCTCCCGATCCTGTTCTTCTTTTTCGCCCTGATTAAACTCAAGCTAAAAGGCTATGTTGCCGCCTCGTGGACGGTAGTTATCGCGCTCGCCGTCGCGCTGCTGTTCTATAAAATGCCGGTAGATCACGCACTGGCATCGGTCGTGTACGGCTTCTTCTACGGGCTATGGCCGATTGCCTGGATCATTATCGCCGCGGTCTTCGTCTATAAAATTTCGGTAAAGACCGGACAGTTTGACATTATCCGCTCGTCAATTCTGTCGATTACGCCCGATCAACGCCTGCAAATGCTGATTGTCGGCTTCTGCTTCGGCGCGTTCCTTGAAGGCGCGGCGGGTTTCGGCGCGCCGGTGGCGATTACCGCCGCGCTGCTAGTGGGGTTAGGCTTTAATCCGCTGTATGCGGCAGGGCTGTGCCTGATTGTAAACACGGCGCCGGTTGCATTTGGCGCGATGGGCATTCCGATTCTGGTTGCCGGACAGGTCACGGGCCTGGACAGCTTTGAAATCGGTCAGATGGTGGGCCGCCAGTTGCCGTTCCTGACCATTATCGTCCTGTTCTGGATTATGGCGATTATGGACGGCTGGCGCGGCGTGAAAGAAACCTGGCCTGCGGTGATGGTCTCTGGCGGTTCATTTGCTATCGCCCAGTATCTCAGCTCCAACTTTATCGGGCCGGAACTGCCGGACATTATCTCTTCACTGGTGTCTCTGGTGTGCCTGACGCTGTTCCTCAAACGTTGGCAGCCGGTACGCATCTTCCGCTTCGGCGATATGGGCGCGTCGCAGGTCGATCAGACGCTGGCCCGCACCCACTATACGAAGGGGCAAATTGTTCGCGCCTGGTCGCCGTTCCTGTTCCTGACTGCCACGGTCACCCTCTGGAGCGTACCGCCGTTCAAAGCGCTGTTTGCCCCCGGTGGCGCGCTGTATGACTGGGTTATTAACGTTCCGGTGCCATATCTCGATAAACTGGTCGCCCGTATGCCGCCGGTCGTACACGAAGCGACCGCTTACGCTGCGGTGTATAAATTTGACTGGTTCTCCGCCACTGGCACCGCGATCCTGTTCGCCGCGCTGTTGTCTATCGTCTGGCTGAAAATGAAACCCTCAGCCGCAATCCAGACCTTTGGCAGCACGCTGAAAGAGCTGGCGTTGCCGATTTACTCCATCGGTATGGTACTGGCGTTCGCGTTTATCTCGAACTATTCCGGGCTTTCTTCTACGCTGGCGTTAGCGCTGGCGCACACCGGCAGCGCCTTCACGTTCTTCTCGCCGTTCCTCGGCTGGCTGGGCGTCTTCCTGACCGGCTCGGATACCTCATCTAACGCGCTGTTTGCCTCTCTACAGGCTACTGCGGCGCAGCAAATCGGCGTCTCTGATGTGCTGATGGTGGCGGCGAATACCACTGGAGGCGTAACCGGGAAGATGATCTCGCCACAGTCTATCGCCATCGCCTGCGCGGCAGTGGGGCTGGTAGGGAAAGAGTCCGATCTGTTCCGTTTTACCGTCAAACACAGCCTGATCTTCACCTGTATGGTGGGCGTGATCACTACGCTTCAGGCCTATGTTTTAACCTGGATGATTCCGTGATTGTGATGCCAAAACGCCTGTCAGACGAGATTGCCTCTCGCGTGCGGGCGCTGATTGAAGAACAAAACCTGGAAGCGGGCATGAAATTGCCCGCTGAGCGCCAGTTGGCTATACAGCTTGGCGTATCACGCAACTCTTTACGCGAAGCGCTGGCGAAGCTGGTCAGCGAAGGCGTGCTGGTGAGCCGTCGCGGCGGCGGGACATTTGTCCGCTGGCAGCACGAAACCTGGTCTGAACAGAATATCGTGCAACCGCTGAAAACGCTGATGGCGAACGATCCGGACTACAGTTTCGACATTCTGGAAGCCCGCCACGCCATTGAAGCCAGTACGGCCTGGCACGCCGCCATGCGCGCCACCGCCGCCGACAAAGAGAAAATCAGACTCTGCTTTGATGCGACGCTCAGTGAAGACCCGGATCTCGCCTCCCAGGCCGACGTGCGCTTTCATCTGGCGATCGCGGAAGCCTCGCACAATGTGGTGCTGTTGCAAACCATGCGCGGTTTCTTCGACGTACTGCAATCCTCCGTCAAACAGAGTCGCCAGCGTATGTATCTCGTTCCGCCCGTATTCTCAAAACTGACGGAACAACACCAGGCGGTGATGGACGCCATTCTGGACGGTGACGCCGACGGCGCACGTAAAGCGATGATGGCGCACCTCAGTTTTGTCCACACCACGATTAAACGATTTGATGAAGACCAGGCTCGCCAGGCGCGTATTACCCGCCTGCCCGGCGACCATAATGAGATGACCAGGGAGAATAAATCATGATTATTTCAGCAGCCAGCGATTATCGCGCCGCAGCTCAGCGCACGTTGCCTCCTTTCCTCTTCCACTACATCGACGGCGGCGCGTATGCGGAATATACCCTGCGCCGAAATGTGGAAGACCTGTCGCAAGTCGCTCTGCGCCAGCGCGTGCTGAAAAATATGTCCGATTTAAGCCTGGAAACGACCCTGTTTAACGAAACGTTGTCGATGCCGGTGGCATTAGCGCCAGTGGGTCTGTGCGGCATGTACGCCCGTCGCGGCGAAGTACAGGCCGCCGCCGCCGCGGACGCGAAGGGTATTCCGTTCACCCTTTCCACCGTCTCCGTCTGCCCGATTGAAGAGGTTGCCCCCACGCTTAAACGCCCCATGTGGTTCCAGCTCTACGTATTACGCGATCGTGGTTTTATGCGCAACGCGCTTGAACGCGCGAAAGCGGCGGGCTGCTCCACGCTGGTCTTTACCGTGGATATGCCGACGCCGGGCGCACGCTACCGTGACGCCCACTCCGGAATGAGCGGCCCAAACGCGGCCATGCGCCGTTACTGGCAGGCGGTCATGCACCCTAAATGGGCGTGGGATGTCGGCCTGAACGGTCGTCCGCATGATTTAGGCAATATTTCTGCCTATCTGGGTAAACCGACCGGCCTTGAAGACTACATCGGCTGGCTGGCAAATAACTTCGATCCATCCATCTCCTGGAAAGATCTGGAGTGGATACGCGAATTCTGGGACGGCCCAATGGTGATCAAAGGTATCCTCGATCCAGAAGATGCCCGCGATGCGGTACGTTTCGGCGCTGACGGTATCGTGGTGTCGAATCACGGCGGCCGCCAGCTTGATGGCGTGCTCTCTTCCGCCCGCGCCCTGCCCGCCATTGCCGATGCGGTGAAAGGCGATATCGCCATTCTGGCGGATAGCGGGATTCGTAACGGGCTGGATGTCGTGCGTATGATTGCGTTGGGGGCCGATACCGTACTGCTGGGTCGGGCCTATCTCTACGCGCTGGCGACGGCAGGAAAAGCCGGTGTCGCCAACCTGCTGGACCTGATTGAGAAAGAGATGAAAGTCGCCATGACCCTGACCGGCGCGAAATCCATTAGCGAAATCAGTGGAGATTCACTGGTGCAGGAACTGGGGAAAAGTTTGCCCGCCGCGCTGGCGCCAATGAGCAAAGGCGATGCCGCCTGAACGCCCGGCGCGTGAGAGCCCGGTAAATTTCTGCTATTCTGCCCCCCGCATTTAAGGGGGCATCATGCTTAACATCGTACTCTTCGAACCAGAAATCCCGCCGAATACCGGCAACATCATTCGTCTTTGCGCCAATACCGGCTTTCGTCTGCACATCATCGAACCGATGGGGTTTACCTGGGATGATAAGCGCCTACGCCGCGCAGGGCTGGACTATCACGAATTCGCCGCGGTTCAGCGCCATCACGATTATACCGCCTTTATCGCCGCCGAAAATCCGCAGCGCCTGTTTGCGTTGACGACAAAGGGCACGCCCGCCCATAGCGCCGTAAGCTATCAGGATGGCGATTATTTGATGTTTGGCCCGGAAACGCGCGGCCTGCCCGCCAGCATTCTCGATGCGTTGCCTAAAGAGCAGAAGATTCGCATTCCGATGATGCCGGATAGCCGCAGCATGAACCTGTCGAATGCGGTGTCGGTGGTGGTGTATGAAGCGTGGCGCCAGTTAGGATACCCCGGCGCGGTATTGCGGTCGTAATATATTCAATGCCGGATGGCGGCTGATGCCTTATCCAGCCCACATTAATATTGATAATATTCGTTTCGAGCGTTATCGGCGCAGCCATTGGACACGGACTGCGCTTGTCTACCTGCGCGTACACGCAGTACGTGAGGATGACGAGCACAGCCCAGGTTCAATATGGCAAGTAAGACAGCTCGAAATCAGATGCCGTCGCCATACTCAAAAGTATGGTGTATCCCGTTGAAATGCTGGTCCATATCCATCGACGGCTTATCGCTTCCCGGCTTGCCGACAATACGCGCCGGAACGCCTGCGGCGGTGGTGTGCGGCGGGACAGGCTGTAAAACGACGGAGCCTGCGCCAATTTTCGCGCCGCGCCCCACCTCGATATTGCCGAGAATTTTCGCGCCCGCGCCAATCATCACGCCTTCGCGGATTTTAGGATGGCGATCGCCGCTGGTTTTCCCGGTACCGCCCAGGGTGACGGATTGCAGGATCGACACATCATCCTCAATAACCGCCGTCTCCCCCACCACAATACCGGTGGCATGGTCGAGCATAATCCCGCGGCCAATTTTCGCTGCCGGGTGAATGTCCACCTGAAACGAGACCGAAACCTGATTTTGCAGGAAGATAGCCAGCGCGCGGCGACCTTTATTCCACAGCCAGTGACCAATGCGGTAGGCCTGCAACGCATGAAAGCCTTTCAGATATAACAGCGGCGTGGAGTATTTATCCACCGCCGGATCGCGAGTGCGCACTGCCTGAATATCGCAGGCTGCCGACGCGATCATTTCCGGGTCGGCGGCGTAGGCTTCTTCGACCACTTCACGGATAGCGATAGCGGGCATGATGGGCGAAGCCAGTTTATTTGCCAGCATATAGCTCAGCGCACTGCCCAGATTTTCATGCTTGAGTAGCGTGGCGTGATAAAAACTGGCCAACATAGGCTCACAGTCAGCTAAAGCGCGGGCTTCAGCTTTAATATTGTTCCAGACGATTTCCAGTTCTTCACACGGCATGGCTTACTCCAGGCGGACAGAAAACGACCAACCCGTGCTGTGCGGGTTGGGTCGTTTATGCAAACAGTTCCTTACGGCTAGTGGCGACTCAGCTCTTCCTTGCGGGCGCGACCTAATAACGTTAATGCTGCCTCGCGCGCGTTTTTTCCGCAATACAATACTTGATAAATTTCCTCGGTTATTGGCATTTCAACACCAAAACGGTGCGCCAATTCACGAACTTCTTTAGTATTGCGATAGCCTTCGACCACCTGGCCAATCTTATCCTGCGCGCCTTTAACGTCCATGCCCTGGCCAAGCATCATGCCAAAACGGCGGTTGCGCGACTGGTTGTCGGTACAGGTCAGCACCAGATCGCCTAAGCCCGCCATCCCCATAAAGGTGGCGGGATCGGCGCCAAGCGCTGCGCCAAGCCGCGACATTTCGGTCAGCCCACGCGTGATTAGCGCCGTGCGGGCGTTCGCGCCGAAGCCGATGCCGTCAGACATCCCCGCGCCAATCGCAATCACGTTTTTCACCGCGCCGCCAAGCTGCACGCCGATAAAATCCGCATTGATATAGACGCGAAAACTTTTTCCGCAGTGCAACAGTTGCTGGAGATCGTCGGCAAAGGTCTCATCGGTTGAGGCCAGAGAGATTGCCGTCGGCAAACCCGCCGCCAGCTCTTTAGCGAACGTCGGGCCGGAAATCACCGCCAGCGGGATTCTATCGCCTAACGCCTCGCGAGCGACATCCTGCAACAGGCGTCCCGTTTCCGCTTCCAGGCCTTTGGTCGCCCATACCAGTCGCGCATCCGGACGCATCAGCGGTTTAATCTGCCGCAGCACGTCGCTGAAAACATGGCTTGGCACCACCACCAGAATGTTACGACTGGCCGCCAGCGCGGTTGCTAAGTCGCTTTCCAGGTGTAATGTATCAGGAAAAGGCACATCGGGAAGGAACGCGACGTTGCAGCGATCGTGCTCCAGGGTCGCGATATGTTTTGGGTCGTGGCCCCACAGGACAACCTGGTGGCCGTTTCTCGCCAGAGTGATGGCAAGAGCGGTGCCGTACGAGCCGGCACCGATGACTGTCATTGACGCATTACTTTGGTTCATCAGGCATCCTGATGTTCTTCAGTACCTTCGCCAGCCTGCTGCTGCAAATAGTTCATGAACAGCGCATCAAAATTGACCGGCGCAAGGTTCAGTTGCGGGAACGTACCGCGTGAAACCAGGCTGGTGATGCATTCGCGGGCATACGGGAACAGAATGTTCGGGCAGTATGCGCCCAGGCAATGCGCCATCTGAGTACCTTCAATACCGCTGATGGAGAAAATACCGGCCTGCTGAACTTCGCACAGGAACGCGGTTTCTTCACCCAGGGAAGCCGTTACGGTAACACGCAGCACAACTTCATAAACGTCATCCGCCAGTTGGGAAGATGCCGTATCAAGATCCAGTTTAACCTCTGGCTGCCAATCTTTCTGGAAAACATGCGGTGCGTTTGGCGCTTCGAAAGAAACATCCTTGGTATAGATACGTTGGATCTGGAAAGCCATTTCAGTGTTATTTTGTTCTGACATGTGTAAAACCCTTTAGTGTTGTCCTTAAATACTTGAGTACGCCTTAACGCAACAGCGGATCCAGTCCACCACGCGCATCCAGCGCATACAAGTCGTCACAACCGCCAATGTGCTGTGCATCAATAAAAATTTGCGGAACCGTCGTTCGGCCACTACGTTTGATCATCTCTTCACGCTTCACGGCGTCGCCGTCAATCGCAATTTCCTGGAAACTCACGCCCTTGCTGTTTAACAGCGCTTTTGCACGATGGCAAAACGGGCAGGTTGCTTTGGTGTAGATTTCAATATTGGCCATGACTTCGCTCCTGTTTTTTTACCCGATGGATTTCATGTCGAAGCAAGGGCAAGTCATTCCCCTTGCGTCATGAAAACGACGGGTAATTACTTACCGCGCACCAGAGGCAGATTCTCGCCGCTCCAGCCTGCTACGCCTTCTTTCAACACAAAGACCTTTTCAAAGCCGGCTTTTGTCAGCGCGTTAGCGGATTCCTGGCACTGCATACCAGAACCGTCGACCACGATAATCGGCTTGTCTTTGTGCTTTTCCAGTTCGCCAACATTGTTGGCTTTGATTTCGCTCGGCAGCAAATTGGTCGCGCCAGCGATATGGCCTTTACGGAAATCGTCACGTTGACGTAAATCCACAACAATGGCGTCCTCTTTATTGATAAGGCGCGTGGCTTCGCCGCGTGTAATCACCTTAACTTTTGAAGTCAGACCTTTGAACGTGGTAAATAAAACCGCCACCAGTAACGCAATCCAGGCGATACTCAGTATGGGATGACGGCCAACAAATTGCATAATTTCTTGCATGGGGGGTAACAACTCCCGACGTAGTGATTAAAAAACCAGGAAAGGAGTATACCTGCGCAATGGCGCAAATACAGCCAGAGCGTGCACTGGAATGCATTTTTGCGGGGCGCTACGAAAAAAATCGCGCTATTACTTGCCTTCTCACGCCAGCGCGCTCCCTTTCTTTGATCTTCTGAGGCTATTTTATCGATTCAGCTGTAGTAAAATTACGCAATTATTTTGTCTATTGAGTATGAGGTTGTCGCAATGTCGGTTTCTAAAAAACCTATGGTACTGGTGATTCTGGATGGCTACGGCTACCGTGAAGAACAGCAGGATAACGCCATCTTAAACGCCAAAACTCCGGTGATGGATGCTCTGTGGACAAAACGTCCGCATACCCTGATCGACGCATCCGGTCTGGAAGTGGGTCTGCCTGACCGCCAGATGGGCAATTCCGAAGTGGGCCACGTTAACCTGGGTGCAGGTCGCATCGTTTATCAGGACCTGACGCGTCTGGACGTTGAAATTAAAGAACGTACTTTCTTTGCTAATCCGGTCCTGACTAATGCGGTTGACCAGGCGAAAAACGCCGGTAAAGCGGTTCATATTATGGGCCTGCTGTCCGCAGGCGGCGTCCACAGCCACGAAGATCACATTATGGCAATGGTGGAACTGGCCGCAGAACGCGGCGCAGAAAAAATCTATCTGCACGCCTTCCTCGACGGTCGCGACACGCCGCCGCGCAGCGCTGAAGCCTCGCTGAAAAAATTCGAAGACAAATTCGCCGCGCTGGGCAAAGGCCGCGTTGCGTCTATCGTCGGTCGTTACTACGCTATGGACCGCGACAACCGTTGGGATCGCGTGGAAAAAGCGTATGATCTGATGACCCTGGCGCAGGGCGAATTCCAGGCGGATACCGCCGTGGCTGGCCTGCAGGCTGCTTACGCTCGTGATGAAAACGATGAGTTTGTCAAAGCGACCGTTATCCGCGCCGAAGGCCAGGCCGATGCAGCAATGGAAGATGGCGACACGCTGATTTTCATGAACTTCCGCGCTGACCGCGCGCGCGAAATTACCCGTGCTTTCGTTAACGCTGATTTCGATGGCTTTGCGCGTAAGAAAGTGGTTAATCTCAACTTCGTGATGCTGACTGAATACGCCGCCGATATCAAAACCGTCGTAGCTTACCCGCCAGCTTCACTGGCGAATACGTTCGGCGAGTGGATGGCGAAAAACGATAAAACCCAACTGCGTATTTCCGAAACGGAAAAATATGCGCACGTAACCTTTTTCTTTAACGGCGGCGTAGAAGAACCGTTTGCTGGCGAAGAGCGCATCCTGATCAACTCGCCGAAAGTGGCTACTTATGACCTGCAACCGGAAATGAGCTCTGCAGAATTGACTGAAAAATTGGTCGCGGCGATCGAAAGCGGTAAGTACGACACCATCATTTGTAACTATCCAAACGGCGATATGGTCGGTCATACCGGCGTGATGGAAGCCGCTATCAAAGCGGTGGAAGCGTTGGACAACTGCATTGAACAGGTAACAAAAGCGGTTGAATCCGTTGGTGGACAACTGTTGATTACCGCGGACCACGGCAACGCGGAGCAGATGCGCGATCCGGCGACCGGTCAGGCGCATACCGCCCACACCAACCTGCCGGTGCCGCTGATTTATGTCGGCGAGAAAAACGTGAAGGCGGTCGAAGGCGGCAAACTTTCAGACATTGCGCCTACCATGCTGTCGCTGATGGGGATGGAAATCCCGCAAGAGATGACTGGTAAGCCGCTGTTCATCGTGGAATAATCCCTCCCCATGAGGGGAAAGGCGATTAACACCATTCAACAGGCCGTGAAACCAAGAACGTTTTCAGTCAGGCCTTTGTTCTACGCCAGCGTACTTAGCGCTGGCGTATTGTTGTGCGCTTTTTCCGCCCATGCGGATGACCGTGATCAACTCAAATCTATTCAGGCCGATATCGCCGCGAAAGAACGCGCCGTACGCCAGCAGCAGCAACAGCGCGCCAGCCTCCTGGCACAACTTAAAGCCCAGGAAGAGGCCATCTCGGCCGCAGCGCGTAAACTGCGCGAAACGCAAAGCACTCTGGATCAGTTAAACGCGCAAATTGATGAGATGAACGCCTCAATTGCTAAACTGGAGCAGCAAAAAGCCAGCCAGGAGCGTAATCTCGCCGCGCAGTTGGACGCCGCTTTCCGCCAGGGCGAACACACCGGTATTCAGCTTATTCTTAGCGGAGAAGAGAGCCAGCGCGGGCAACGCCTGCAGGCCTATTTCGGCTATCTGAACCAGGCGCGCCAGGACACTATCGCCGAACTGAAACAGACTCGCGAACAGGTCGCCACGCAAAAAGCCGAGCTGGAAGAGAAACAAAGCCAGCAACAAACGTTGCTGTATGAACAGCGCGCCCAGCAGGCGAAGCTGGAGCAGGCGCGTAATGAACGTAAGAAAACGCTTGCCGGACTGGAGTCGTCTATTCAGCAAGGCCAACAGCAGTTAAGCGAACTGCGCGCCAACGAATCACGCCTGCGCAACAGTATCGCGCGGGCGGAAGCGGCGGCCAAAGCGCGAGCGGAGCGTGAAGCCCGCGAAGCGCAGGCGGTACGCGACAAGCAGCAGGAAGCCTCGCGCAAAGGCACCACCTATAAGCCGACCGAAAGCGAGCGTTCGCTGATGTCCCGCACCGGCGGGCTGGGCGCGCCTCGCGGGCAGGCATACTGGCCGGTACGCGGCCCGATATTGCATCGCTATGGCGAACGGCTGCAGGGTGAGCTACGTTGGAAGGGGATGGTGATCGGCGCGTCGGAAGGCACCGAGGTCAAAGCCATCGCCGACGGCAGGGTGATTCTGGCGGACTGGCTGCAAGGTTATGGCCTGGTGGTGGTCGTGGAGCATGGTAAAGGCGATATGAGCCTTTACGGCTATAACCAGAGCGCGCTGGTCAGCGTAGGCGCGCAGGTACGCGCCGGACAACCTATCGCCCTTGTGGGCAGTAGCGGCGGTCAGGGCAGACCCTCGCTTTATTTCGAAATTCGTCGCCAGGGTCAGGCCGTCAATCCACAGCCGTGGTTGGGAAGATAAGTTTTGCCTCAGTTTCGTCGCACCATTCTCACGCTGGCCACTTTGCTGGCGTTTGCACATCCCGTTTTCGCTGGCAAGCTCGCCATCGTGATTGATGATTTTGGCTATCGCCCGCACACGGAAAACCAGGTTCTGGCGCTGCCGCCAAACATCTCCGTCGCCGTACTGCCCAACGCGCCGCACGCGCGCGAAATGGCGACTAAAGCGCACAATAGCGGGCATGAGGTATTAATCCATCTGCCGATGGCGCCGCTAAGCAAACAGCCGCTGGAGAAGGATACGCTGCGACCAGAAATGAGCAGCGATGAGATCGAACGCATTATCCGCGAGGCGGTAAACAACGTGCCGTATGCCGTAGGGCTTAATAACCACATGGGCAGCGCAATGACTTCCAGCCTGTTCGGTATGCAAAAAGTTATGCAGGCGCTGGAACATTACAATCTCTATTTTCTCGACAGCATGACGATTGGCAATAGCCAGGCGATGCGCGCAGCATCCGGTACGGGTGTGAAAGTCATTAAGCGCAAGGTGTTCCTCGACGATACCCAAAACGAGGCGGATATCCGCCGTCAGTTTAATCGCGCTATCGAACTGGCCCGTCGCAACGGTTCCGCTATCGCGATTGGTCATCCGCATCCCGCAACGGTTCGCGTGCTGCAACAGATGGTTTATCGCCTGCCGGCGGATATCACCCTGGTGCGCCCAGGCAGCCTGCTCAACGAACCGCAGGTGGAGACGTCCCGGCCTAATCTGACGCCGCAGAAAATTGACGCGCCGCGCAATCCCTTTCGCGGCGTGAAGATGTGTAAGCCGAAAAAACCGCTGGAACCGGTCTACGCTACGCGCTTTTTCAGCGTCATCGGCGAGAGCATTACGCAAAGCTCCGTGGTTGCCTGGTTTCAGCACCAGTGGCAAGGATGGGGGAAAATCGCCGCGCCTAAAAACGTGAGCGCTAAGACAGATTGAGCGCCTTACGGGCAATACGACGGAGCGACAAGGTTTTGTCGCGCCATTGCCACAGCCGGAAAGACCAGATCAGCGTCTGATAAGCCGCTTTCGCGCTGCGGACGTTAGCAATCATCCGTCTATACATGCCAGAAGTAAAAATCTCGGCAATCATACGCTGGCGGGTCAAAATATCAGGCTCTTTACGCACCGCATGACAAACGCGTAACGCTTCCCAGGTAATTTGCTGGCGAAACTCCGGGTAAATCGGAATACGACGGGCATAATCACGATTGAGCTTTTCTAATAATCGCGTAATTTTAATATAATGCCGCTGATAATTAAGATTTTTATTGCCCTGTCTTTGCAAACGGCTTACCGAATTATCATGCAGGAAATATTTATATAATGATTGTTCGGTATAACGTACGCGCGTGGCATTAAACATGACTTCCGTTGACCATAATATATCCTGATGATGTAGTCCGGGAACGAAGGTAATATTGTTATCGATAATCAGCGCACGTCGATAAACGCCCATCCAGACAACATGCGTCCAGCGCCGCGAGGCCAGCGCCATACGCAACCAATCCGGTCCGCTTAATACCCCGGTGGAACGCAGACGATCGATCGGAATAGATTGCCAGGCGTGCCCGGTTTTTCTGGCGCACCAGTCCGCATTACACTGCGCAACGTCCAGATCATCGTTAAGCGCCATGGTCATCAGCGTTTCATACATCTTCGGGTAGACCATGTCATCCGCATCGACAAAGGCGACGTAATCGCCGGTCGCCGCTTGCAGGCCAAGATTACGGGCGACAGATGCGCCGGCATTGGCCTGATGAAGTAGTCGAACATGCGGGTAATGTTCCGCGTAATGTTTTGCTATCTCAACGGAATGATCCGTCGATCCATCATTCACAATAATAATTTCCAGCGCCGACCACGTTTGCGCGATTAACGACGCCATGCAAGCATTAAAATCCGCTCCCGCATTATATAATGGGATAATGATACTCACTTTGGTTTTACTATTTTTCATAACGATTACCAGAAAAACCTGAATTTACCCTGCCTTTATACTGTGGCTCTATTAAGAAACTATTAAGCCACCATGATTTATTTTCGCAGTAAAAAGCAAGAACAAAGCTCAGGGTAGAGCGTTACGTTAGCGAGTAAAATAAGATTAAAGCGCAATTACGAATGCTTGATGACCATGACAATTCTTTACGGCTTTCCAGATTTTCCCTAATAAAAAAGGTTGGCGAATGACACCAACCTTTTACGATGAAACGTATATCAGACCCGATAAATATCATCGGGTCTCTATACATATTAATCCCAGCTCAGAATGACTTTTCCTGACTGGCCTGAACGCATGGCGTCAAAACCTTTCTGGAAATCATCAATAGAGAAACGATGGGTGATAATCGGTGACAGATCCAGCCCGGATTGGATCAACGCCGCCATTTTGTACCACGTTTCGAACATCTCACGACCGTAAATACCTTTAATGAACAACCCCTTAAAGATGACTTTTGTCCAGTCGATAGACATATCTGCCGGCGGAATCCCCAGCATCGCAATACGACCGCCGTGATTCATGGTGTCCAGCATGGTACGAAACGCCGGCGGCGCGCCGGACATCTCCAGACCCACATCGAACCCTTCGGTCATTCCCAGCTCCGCCATGACATCGGTCAGGCTCTCTTTCGCGACGTTGACCGCGCGGGTGACGCCCATTTTACGCGCCAGCTCCAGACGGTATTCATTGACGTCAGTAATTACCACATGACGCGCGCCGACATGTTTCGCCACCGCGGCGGCCATTACGCCGATTGGCCCCGCCCCCGACACCAGCACATCTTCGCCAACCAGATCGAAAGACAGCGCCGTATGCACCGCATTACCAAACGGGTCAAAAATAGATGCTAAATCATCAGAAATGTTATCCGGGATTTTAAATGCGTTGAACGCCGGGATGACCAGGTATTCCGCGAAGCAGCCGGGACGATTAACGCCTACGCCGGTGGTGTTGCGGCACAGGTGAGTACGACCACCGCGGCAGTTTCGGCAATGACCGCAGGTGATGTGACCTTCGCCGGAGACGCGATCGCCGATTTTAAAGCCTTTCACCTCCTGACCGATGCCGACCACTTCGCCGACATATTCATGCCCCACGACCATCGGAACCGGGATGGTTTTTTGCGACCATTCATCCCAGTTATAGATGTGAACGTCAGTACCGCAGATGGCTGTTTTACGGATTTTAATCAGCAAATCGTTATGACCGACTTCCGGTTCCGGAACGTCGGTCATCCAGATGCCCTCTTCCGCTTTCAGTTTGGATAACGCTTTCATCTTACATCCTCAGGCAATCACGCCCAGTTGTTTACCAATACGCGTGAACGCGTCTACCGCACGCGTAATTTGCTCGGGCGTATGCGCCGCAGACATCTGGGTACGAATACGCGCCTGACCTTTTGGTACGACCGGATAGAAAAAGCCGGTAACGTAAATGCCTTCTTTTTGCAGTTCGCGGGCAAATTTCTGCGCGACAACCGCATCTCCCAGCATTACCGGGATGATGGCGTGATCCGCGCCTGCCAGCGTAAATCCCGCGGCAGACATCTGCTCCCGGAACTGCCGCGCGTTCGCCCACAAGCGCTCACGCAGTTCTGCGCCCGCTTCCACCATCTCTAACACTTTAATAGAAGCCGCCACGATCGCCGGCGCCAGTGAATTGGAGAACAGATATGGGCGGGAACGCTGACGCAGCCACTCAACGACCTCTTTACGCGCCGCGGTATAGCCGCCGGATGCGCCGCCTAACGCTTTGCCCAGAGTACCGGTAATAATATCTACGCGGCCCATTACGTCGCAGTATTCATGGGAACCGCGACCGTTTTCACCAACAAAGCCTACCGCGTGAGAATCATCAACCATCACCAGCGCATCGTATTTATCGGCCAGATCACAGACGCCTTTCAGATTGGCGATGACGCCATCCATTGAGAACACGCCGTCAGTGGCGATCAGGACATGACGCGCGCCGGCTTCACGCGCGTCTTTCAGCCGCGCTTCCAGCTCAGCCATATCGTTGTTGGCGTAGCGATAGCGCTTCGCTTTACACAAACGCACGCCGTCAATGATAGACGCGTGGTTAAGCGCGTCGGAGATAATGGCGTCTTCCGCTCCCAGCAACGTCTCAAACAGACCGCCGTTAGCATCAAAACAGGAGGAGTACAGAATCGCATCTTCCATGCCGAGGAAGCTTGCCAGCTTCTGCTCCAGCGCTTTGTGGCTGTCCTGGGTACCGCAGATGAAACGCACGGACGCCATACCGAAACCGTGGCTGTCCATGCCCGCTTTTGCGGCATTAATCAGCTCAGGGTGATTCGCCAGCCCGAGATAGTTATTGGCGCAAAAGTTAATAACGTGGCTTCCATCCGCCACGGTGATATCCGCCTGCTGCGCAGACGTAATAATGCGCTCTTCTTTAAACAATCCTTCCGCCCGGGCGGTTTCCAGATCGTTGGTTAACTGTTTGTAAAAATCCCCACGCATTGCGATTCTCCAGACTGGGCAAATTTCAGCACATATTACCCAAAGCTATACGTTGATACGAGATGACGCATCATCACTTCTTTAAAATGCAGCATAAATCACGCGTATCCTCACGAGTTATCAGTGAATGGATGAATAGTGATATGATAGGAACATTCATGTCTGAGACAGTCTCTGACACCATAATTCAAAGGTTACAGTTATGATCATCGTTACCGGCGGCGCGGGCTTTATCGGCAGCAATATCGTTAAGGCCCTGAATGATAAAGGTATCACCGATATTCTGGTGGTGGATAACCTGAAAGACGGCACCAAGTTTGTGAACCTGGTGGATCTGAATATTGCTGACTATATGGATAAGGAAGATTTCCTGATCCAGATTATGTCCGGAGAAGAGCTCGGCGATATTGAGGCTGTTTTCCATGAAGGCGCCTGCTCTTCCACCACCGCGTGGGACGGCAAGTATATGATGGATAATAACTATCAATACTCCAAAGAGCTGCTGCACTATTGCCTT
This sequence comes from Salmonella enterica subsp. diarizonae, assembly GCF_008692785.1. Classification (GTDB taxonomy): domain Bacteria; phylum Pseudomonadota; class Gammaproteobacteria; order Enterobacterales; family Enterobacteriaceae; genus Salmonella; species Salmonella diarizonae. The sequence goes on along the minus strand of NZ_VXJV01000003.1, from coordinate 129,845 downwards.
GAGCGCGAAATCCCGTTCCTCTACGCCTCTTCTGCCGCCACCTATGGCGGTCGCACGTCTGATTTCATCGAATCGCGCGAATACGAAAAACCGCTTAACGTTTACGGGTACTCTAAGTTCCTGTTTGATGAATACGTGCGTCAGATCCTGCCAGAAGCGAATTCGCAAATTGTCGGTTTCCGCTATTTCAACGTCTATGGACCGCGTGAAGGCCATAAAGGCAGCATGGCAAGCGTGGCATTTCATCTGAATACGCAGTTAAACAACGGCGAAAACCCGAAACTGTTTGAAGGCAGCGAAAACTTCAAGCGTGACTTCGTCTACGTGGGCGATGTGGCCGACGTCAACCTGTGGTTCCTGGAAAGCGGCGAGTCCGGCATCTTTAACCTGGGCACAGGCCGCGCGGAATCTTTCCAGGCCGTCGCCGACGCGACGCTGGCATACCATAAAAAAGGCAGCATTGAGTATATTCCGTTCCCGGATAAGCTGAAAGGTCGCTATCAGGCGTTTACGCAGGCGGATTTAACCAATCTGCGCAACGCGGGCTACGACAAACCCTTCAAGACCGTCGCCGAAGGCGTCACGGAGTATATGGCCTGGCTGAACCGCGACGCGTAAGTATGAAAATTTTGGTCATTGGCCCATCCTGGGTGGGCGACATGATGATGTCGCAAAGTCTCTATCGCACGCTTAAGGCGCGCTATCCCCAGGCGATAATCGACGTGATGGCGCCAGCCTGGTGCCGTCCGTTGTTATCGCGTATGCCGGAAGTTAACGAGGCGATACCCATGCCGCTGGGCCACGGCGCGCTGGAAATCGGCGAGCGCCGCAGATTGGGCCATAGCCTGCGAGAGAAGCGCTACGATCGCGCCTGGGTGCTGCCAAATTCGTTTAAATCGGCGCTGGTTCCTTTCTTTGCCAATATCCCGCACCGTACCGGCTGGCGCGGCGAAATGCGCTATGGCCTGCTGAACGATGCGCGCGTCCTTGATAAAGACGCCTGGCCGCTGATGGTGGAGCGCTACGTGGCGCTGGCCTATGACAAGGGTGTGATGCGCACAGCGAAAGATCTGCCGCAGCCGCTACTCTGGCCACAGCTCCAGGTTAGCGAAGGTGAAAAGTCGCTGATGTGCAGCGACTTTTCGCTATCTTCTGAACGCCCTCTGATCGGCTTTTGCCCCGGCGCGGAATTTGGTCCGGCAAAACGTTGGCCGCACTATCACTACGCCGAACTGGCAAAACAACTCATTAACGAAGGGTATCAGGTCGTGCTATTTGGCTCGGCAAAAGACCATGAAGCCGGAAATGAGATCCTGGCGGCGCTGAATAGCGAGCAGCAGGCATGGTGTCGCAACCTGGCGGGGGAAACCCAACTGGAACAGGCCGTCATTCTGATAGCCGCCTGTAAAGCCATCGTCACTAACGATTCCGGGCTGATGCACGTCGCGGCGGCGCTCGACCGCCCGCTGGTCGCATTGTATGGCCCGAGTAGCCCGGATTTCACACCGCCGCTGTCTCATAAAGCCCGGGTGATTCGTCTGATTACGGGTTATCACAAAGTTCGTAAAGGCGATACGGCGCAAGGCTATCACCAGAGCCTGATCGATATCACGCCGCAGCGGGTTCTGGAAGAACTTCATCCGCTGTTATCGGAAGAGGACGTTTAATGCGGGTTTTGATCGTTAAAACGTCATCGATGGGCGACGTGTTACATACCCTGCCTGCACTTACTGACGCGCAACAGGCGATTCCGGGGATTCAATTTGATTGGGTTGTCGAAGAAGGGTTTGCGCAAATTCCGTCCTGGCACAATGCTGTCGATCGCGTGATTCCCGTTGCTATTCGCCGTTGGCGCAAGGCCTGGTTTTCCGCGCCCATCAAAGCGGAACGCACAGCCTTTCGTCGGGCAGTATGCGCATACCAATACGACGCTGTGATTGATGCGCAGGGGCTGGTGAAAAGCGCTGCGCTGGTGACGCGTCTGGCGCACGGCATAAAGCACGGTATGGACTGGAGTACAGCCCGCGAACCACTGGCCAGCCTGTTTTATAACCGTAAACACCATATCGCAAAGCAACAACATGCTGTTGAACGGACGCGCGAGCTGTTCGCCAAAAGTCTGGGATACGATAAACCGCAGTCGCAGGGCGATTACGCTATCGCAAAACATTTTCTGCATGACCAGCAGACGGTCAACGATCCGTATGCGGTGTTTTTGCATGCCACGACCCGCGATGATAAGCACTGGCCGGAAGCAAACTGGCGTGAGCTTATCGGTTTGTTGGGTAACGCCGGATTACGGATAAAACTGCCCTGGGGCGCGCCTCATGAGGAAGCCCGCGCTAAACGACTGGCCGAAGGCTTTAACTATGTGGATGTGTTACCGCGCATGAGCCTGGAGGAAGTGGCGAGAGTGCTGGCTGGCGCAAAATTTGTCGTATCGGTTGATACCGGCCTGAGCCATCTCACCGCAGCGCTCGACAGACCGAATATTACGCTATATGGCCCAACGGACCCTGGGTTGATTGGAGGTTATGGGAAGAACCAAATGGCATGCTGCTCACCAGAACAAAACCTGGCGAATTTAGATGCCGCGAGCGTATTTGGAAGGATTCATTAAAGAGACACTGTCTTATCCCAACCCTATTGTGGAGAAAAGATGCTAACCACATCATTAACGTTAAATAAAGAGAAATGGAAGCCGACCTGGAATAAAACGCTGGTTTTTCTTTTTGTTGCCACGTATTTTCTGGATGGTATTACGCGTTATAAGCATTTGATAGCCATACTTATGGTTATCACCGCGATTTATCAGGTCTCACGCTCACCGAGAAGTTTTTCCCCTCTTTTCAAAAATAGCGTATTTTATAGCGTAGCAGTATTATCATTAATTCTTATTTATTCCGTACTCATATCGCCAGATATGAAAGAGAGTTTCAAAGAATTTGAGAATACGGTACTGGAAGGCTTCTTATTATATACTTTATTAATTCCCGTGCTATTAAAAGATGAAACGAAAGAAACGGTTGCAAAAATCGTACTTTTCTCCTTTCTAGTAAGTCTAGGATTACGTTCACTGGTAGAAATAGTCCTTTATCTTCAGGACTATTCCAGGGGAGTGATGCCATTTACAAACTATGATCATCGACATATATCTGATTCAATGGTATTTCTGTTTCCAGCATTATTGAATATCTGGCTATTCAGAAAAACATCGCTCAAACTCGCTTTCTTTGCGCTGAGCGCCGTCTATCTGTTCTTAATGTTAGGCACTCTGTCGCGGGGAGCATGGCTGGCAGTTTTAGTGGTGGGCATTTTGTGGACGATTTTGAACCGCCAGTGGAAACTAATGGGAATTGGCGCTGCTATACTGGTTATTGCTGGTGCTTTGGTTATCACTCAGCAAAGCCATAAACCAGATCAGGAGCGGCTACTGTATAAATTACAGCAGACAGATAGCTCATATCGTTATACTAACGGAACCCAGGGTACTGCGTGGATACTTATTCAGGAAAACCCGGTTAAGGGCTACGGCTATAGTAATGATGTTTATGATAGTATTTATAATAAACGCGTTGTCGATTATCCAACGTGGACCTTTAAAGAATCTATCGGTCCGCATAATACCATTCTGTACATCTGGTTTAGTGCTGGCATATTGGGTCTGGCGAGCCTGGCCTATTTATACGGCGCTATTATCAAGGAAACAGCAAGCTCTACCTTTAGGAAAGTAGAGATAAGCCCCTACAATGCTCATCTTCTATTATTCTTATCTTTCGTCGGTTTCTATATCGTTCGTGGCAATTTTGAACAGGTCGATATTGATCAAATTGGTATCATTACCGGTTTCCTGCTGGCGCTAAGAAATAGATAAAAAAACGCGCTGATACTTATTACGGTATCAGCGCGTTTTCCACGTCAGTATTAAATCACTTCTCAAACCAGTTTTTCATTTGTTCTTCAAAACGCTGCGCTACATTTTCCCAACTGTATTTTGAAAACACCAGGGACTTTGCATTTTCTGCAATCTGGTGGCGTTCCTTATCAGCAAGCGCACGGTTAATATCATTAATCATGCTGTCGCTCGACATAGGTTCTGCGAGGTGATAGCCCGTTATACCATCTAACACAAACTCGCCAATCCCCCCTTTTTTGCTGGCAAGAACCACTTTTCCTGCTGCCATCGCTTCTACAGCTACCATGCAAAATGCTTCTTCAACCTGGGAGGGAACAATAACCAGATCGGCTATATGATAGAAGTTATGCATCTGGTCAGGAGATTGTCCACCTGCCATAATGCAATCAGTGCCAATCCCTTTTGCGGCATCCAGTACTTTCTTTTGATACTCTGCTTTTTCTCCCTTACGGCTTGCATAAGGATCGCCAACAACGACAAGTTTAATATTACTTCTTAAGGTACGTAATTTTTTGAACGCCTGCAAAAGCAACAGGATGCCTTTATCAGGCGAAATCCTTCCGGCATATAAGAGAACGGTGGCATCTTCCGCTATATTTAATTGCTGACGAAGATTATCTTGTGGGTTTCTTTTATAAGTTTCAGCACAAAAACCGTTAGGCACAATACTAACATCAGCGGCGGGCAATCTTTCTTCATAAAACGCTTTAAGAAACTGACTGGGCACGATAATTTTTGCATTATTATCAGGCAGTTCTGGTTCAAATGCGTTATGCATGTGCATGACCAGTTTTGCATTCGGATTACGCTCTCTAAGCTGCCGATACAGTTTCATACTATTATGAATAACAATGACGCTATCTTCCTGGGTAGTAACTTTATCTCTAATATTAAGGATGCGTTGGGAATAGGGTAATGGGTCGAGACGAGTCCATTTCTGAAAAAGGCGCTTATAAATTTTACTAAACCCAATGTAATGGATATCACAGTTATCGTTTACTTTATTATATTCAGGATAGCCAGCATTCTTTATACAAGCAATAGAAGTCGGTATTGAAAGCCGTTTAGCAACCTGGTAAATCCAGGTTTCTACCGCAGCCGCCCCCCGTGGAGGAATTGAAAATATAGGAGTAACAGTAAATATGATTTTTTTAATCATAATAGCTTTAATCCAGAATAGTTAGACTTGTAGAAAAAGAAAAATGTACCGAAAGCGGCACAAAATAGTGAGTTTTTAGTATTTAGATGATTTTATCGTAATATATTTCATCCTCAAGTTCTGAGGCTTTAATATATGGAATAATATCGTAATGAATTGCAGTATCATCTGATAAATTAAAGATATTTAAATCACTGACATTTTTTCTCATAAAAGTAAAAAATGGCAGTATTTTAAACAGATCTTTACTAAGCTCAGAAGGCATAGGGCTGGAAGCTTCGTCATAGAAACGTGGGCAACTCCCCGTTAAGTCAAGCCCAGAACATATAATACGGCCGTACTTCAGGGAATAGGCAACCTGAATAGCGGTATAAGCAATGGTATGACAAGAGCAATAACCGATACTGATATCTTTGCAAAACCCAGTCAGTCGTCCTCTTTTTGAGAGAGGGACTGAAATAAGTAATGCTTTATAAATCCGCTTAAGGAAATTAAATTTAATTTTCTTTAAAAAGCCCCCTTTTTCTCGGCGATAAAAGGAGCGAATAATTAAACAATTTTCTTCAATATATTTTTTATCATCCGCTGATGCCTGTTCGTACACATCAAGATTGACGATAGTAAACTGACTATTACTGCTAAATTTATAAAAATCTTCGCGCCGGTGATGGAGGAATCGAACATCCGTCAGGAGGTACAAAAATGGCTTGACATTATTGTTTAGCAAATATTGAACAGAACCATTGACTGCAATGACATCTTTCACTCGTAACAAGGACAGTGGCGTCTTTCTGGATGTGGGACCAGAAAGAAAAATAATACAATCTTCAGCCGTTCTTTTCGCAATAAGTTGCAGAACATCGGCGTGAGTTATAAAGTTAACGCTGCCCATAAAAAACTCGTATGTTTATCATGCAACCTATAAATAAATGTTATAATAAATTACTAATATTACATCTCAAATTCTCTCCAGTATGTCATAACGTTACAGCAAATAAAAGCCAGCCTGTCCCTTAAACTAAACTAAACGTGCTACATTGATCAGCGCCTTTCCTTACCCTTAATACGGCGAAGGAAATTTCGAATTTTTTTCTTATAAATCAATAAGTAAAATCCGATATCTTCCACATTATTTTTAATACCATAATGTCTTTCTAAATCAATACGATCCTTTGCTTGTCGTTGTCGAGAAGGTCTTTTTCCGGACAAATCGATAATTCTGATCTCATTACCTTGCAGGATAAAATTACCTTTATGGGGATCGCCCGAAACCATACCGTGCTGATGCAGAGAATATATCGACTGTTTGATTTTCTCTCTCACCTCGTCAGAAATTTCTGGCATATCAACAAGCTCAATACCTTCGATATACTCAATTAGCATCACATATGTTTTTACATAGCGTAACGTTTTAATTTCCGCCAGCAGGTAAAAATCATTAAGCGCCTCAAACCCTTCCCGCCGTACACGATCTGTCTGACAAAAAAGCTTTTCGTAGTAATCTCCTTTTACCAACGATTTGAAAAAGCGTTCAGTATTTTTTACTTTCGGACTAAATACTTTGAGAATATATTTCCCGTAGTCTGTATTAATCAATACAACTTTTGTGTCTTCTATATTACGAAAGACTTTAATAACCTGATGATTATAAGATAGAAAATCTTTGAATATCTCAATGTATTTTTCACCGTCTTTTTTGACAAAGACCGTATAGTTTTTAACCTTTTGTTCAATAATCATAATGGAGATTTAGGGAAGGGAATTATTTGTGGAAAAGTTTACGATAAAGATATGCACTTCCAGCCAGAAGGCCTTTGAAGTAATGACCCTGTACGAAAAGATGTTTATATCGCTTCTTAAATTCAACGATGGTACGCGCATCTTTTGCGGGAAAATCTTTCCAGGGTGAGTTCAGGCGTGCATTTTTGTAATAGATAACTGAAGGATAATTTGCCCAGGCATGCCAGGGCTTAGTGGCACCCGTATAATGAATTAAAATAGTATTCTCATTAATTATATTGCTATATTTCTTATGTGTTCTGTCTTTCAACTCACTTTTGATAGTATAAATAGTATTATACGGTCGTGGTAGGAAAACGACTTTATTCTGTAGAAGAATATTTAAAACATCCTGATCAGGATATTTAAAAGAATCTGCGTCTTTACCCGCCAGGAGTAAAAAGGCTTTTTCTGTTAAGGCATTCTCTTTCCATAATTTCAGGTTAACAAAAACCACGCCGGAGTTAAAATAACCACCTTGTAAATTAAATGTTCTTAATCTCTCATTTACCTTATTCTGGATGGAATCAACATCTTTCACAACCGCAGCAATCTTCTCTGTCAGATCAAGCCGTAGAAGATCTTGCAAAGAACCTTTGCATACAACATCGGCATCCAAATAAAGTAATGTGTTTACCTTCTTGCTAAGATAATCGAAAGCAAATAAACGAAAATACATTGCTCTTGACCATACTTTAGTTTGAGGCAATACCTCAAGGCTTTCTACTTTAATAAGATAAAGAGAGATTTTAATGTGGTGCTGTACGGCTAAACGCTCTATATATTTAACAAAACACGGGGAGTATGAATCACAAATAATGTGAAAAGCGAGCGGGATATTATTGTTTAATACAACTGAAGCAATTGACACCCCTACACCATCAAGATAGTTTTCATCAACACCATAAGAAATGTTTAATACGTTATCATCATTATTATTACTTTCATCAAAAACTTTATATTCAGTTATTTCTATCTCAGGAAATGAATCCATTACATCACCTATGGGTTTTATTCAAGAAGTTTACGTTTAAAGTAGGCTATATAATAATTTATACCCGAAGTATAATGCTTCTGATTAAACATATGCTTCGCCGCATAACGTAATTGATGACTAGTGACTGGATTTAACAGTGCGCAATGAGACCATGGTGAGTTGCTCTTTGCCTGTAAAAAATATTGTGACACCGGATAAGCCCCCCAACTATGCCAGGGCTTCGTTGGTCCGATATAATGAACAAATACAGTCTCAGCATCAACTGGATTAATAACTGAATCTTTTAATTCATAGTTAAGACTAAATTGCGTATTAAATTTTTTATCAACAAAACGAGCCTTATTCACTAATAATATATTTAATACATCCTGATCAAGGTGCGTTATACGCTGCACCACCTCCGGATCTTTTAGCATTTCAATTGCTTTTTTAGAAATATTTTCTGCGGTCCAAAGAGGTATATTAATTAAGATAAAACCGGCATTAAAATAGCCAGAAACCAGCCCAGGCGTTGCCAGGCTAACCGAGCGCTTAGTCCACCATTCCAACTCGCCTTCAGCAACGACCGCCGCAATCTCATTTTCAGCGAAATTAAGATCAATAAGTTCCTGAATACTTCCCTTACATGCAATATCTGCATCCAGATAAAGCACTCTATCTGTTTTATCTGAAAAATAGTCGGCGATAATGAATCTAAAGTATGTTGCATAGGTCCAGTTTTTGGTACTGGGTAGCGATTTTAATCGCTCACAATCAATTAGATAAACAATGATCTGCGTAGCGTACTGTTTTGCTAATGCATCAAATCGCTGCTGGTCTTCAGGGCCAAAGGAATCAGTAAAAACATGGAAAGCTAACGCCTTCTCTGGGTTAGCAAGGAGAACCGATGCAATAGAGACACCACAGCCAAAAAGAAAGTTTTTATCAATCCCATAAGATATATTAAATTTATTAGCATCACTATGTTGTGCATAGTTATAATCTAAAGTCTGTTGAATGACTTCTTCTTCAAAATATTTTCTGCTCATAGTGATCACTTTTGTAATTTCGAGAATATCGCATTATAAAAATTTTTAAAATATAGCACATCGTAAAATCTCTCAATCGTGCCGGGAATTATATCGTGATGATATTTTACTTCACCGGAAATAACTCGATTAAGATGCCCTACAAAATCATCTATAGCACCCGGCGTGTAAAGCTCACCATTCAAACCGGGTTTAATCATATCGCGCGGACCAGACATACAATCAGAACTAATACACGGAATTCCATATGACATTGCTTCCAGCAGGGTCATAGGAAATCCCTCAAATGCAGAGGTAAGTAGTAACGCGGTGACATTTTTTATTTTTTGCTGTACGACTTGCCACGGCGCGCTTTGCCAACCATACCAGATCACACGCAGCTCAATACCAAGCTCCCGGCTATAGGCCTGGCACTTTTCAAAATCTGAGCCATCACCAATAATATGTAGCTGCCATTCCCCTGTCGTTCGAGCCAAACCATCAAATAAATCTTTAACTCTTTTCTGCCCTTCAAATTTAAGACGCCCTACATAGAGAAATACAGCGGGCTTATCGCGCTCAGGCGGCGGCACAATGATTGTTTTACTAGAGACAGGATTATAAACGACGCTAATATCTTGCGCTGAGATCCCCCGTGCCATCATCTGTTCTTTAATACCACTACTGATGGCCAGATGATAATCTGCGTACGTTATACATTCCGCATGTTTTTTATGGTCGAGAGAAAAATGCGGCCATGAGAAAATAGTAAACTGTTTACCACTTTTCTTTCGTGCTTTATTGGCATAAAGACATGAGATAACATCAATACATATCACAATATCCGGTGACGTTTTTTTCAGCCACTGACTAAAATTATAAACATGTCTAGCTCGACGCAGAAAACTTAATTTTATATTTGAGAATGATTGCGCATATTTAATCTCTTTTAGCCATGCTTTATCCATTTTGTCATTACGACAAAAGAAAAACATTTCACAGTTGATTTTCGGAGAGTTGTTTTCAAACGTATGGATAACGTTACTAATAACAGTTTCCATCCCTCCAAAACCAGATACCGCTTCGCCAATAAACGTTATTTTCAATGAAGTCACCATCTGCTGACACTCATGTTATTCGGCTTCCTTCACTTTTAAGATACTGTAAGAACAAACCCAATCAACACTATATTTATACTGAGACCTGATTAAAATCGAAGCCCAGTCCATGATTAAAGCTATCTTTTAGAAAATGGCTGGTTATTTTATAGTTTTTGATAGCTGAGATATTATTTAGATTATACTGAACTGTGCTATTAAATCCATATATCTCTAATGCCATCCCCTGCTCCAGACATTCTAAAATAATGTCCTCGGCTATCATTTCAGAGTTAACATTCAATACACCATTAAACTGATGCGAGTCATATCGAGGATGAGGAATATATATATCAACCGCTTCTTCCTTAATAAACCGCTGAATATGCTCAAGAAAAACACTCTCATCTTCTTTATTTTTTAACGCATCAGTATATACAGTGCCCAATAATACTTTTTTAAAGCCATTATTCGTATCAGGAAGACCGTTGTGGTGTACCAATATAATTCCTTCGGTATTTTTAATTATGTTGGATCTGTTAGGGAATAGAGTATAATGTTTTGCGTCTAACTTTAATATTTCATCTTTATGATATTTACGCCCCATCAGTTTTCGTATTAACTTTGATGTTGCGCTTATATTCTTATTTTCATACATTATACTTTTCTGATTGATATTATTTGTACCATCATCAAAGGTTTTTATTTCAGAAAAAGAGATACACGATAAAATATGGTGTATAAGTGGGACATGAAAATTCGCAAAGAAAACGGTATGATATTCTCTGGCATATGATTCCATGATTTTTTTAGCATATCGTGTTCTATGAATCGTTTTAAATGCCGAAAATTTTGAAACCTGAGAGACTATGCTTGAGTACCGACATAACGGTTGGATTTTTTTTAAATAGTACTGATTTTTTACGTTATCTACATCGCCAATAAATAAAACATCAACACTCTTCAACTGCTCTTTTTCTATAATTGACCGCGCAATGAGCAATTGTAAATTAGTCATGCATATGAAAAGGAACATACAGCCTCTATGCTATTTATAAATACAGCATTTATATTAAAGATGTTTTCTTATTGTTCTTTCTTTGATTCGAGCGGCTTTAACATCCGCCTGATGAATCAACCCCGATTCTTTTCGCAAAATCTCTCGCAGGGGAAGAGAGAAATACTCACGCATAAACCGGAATATATCTCGCTGAGTCAGGCCAATATTCATTGAAGAAAAATAAAGCCCAATTAAATCTTTATCACGCCAGCGAAGGGGAACGCGCTGGCGTATCTGCGCGCGATGCAGGTCGATTACGGAGATTTTTAAATCCTCTTCGCGGCCAGTGAAAGGCAAATGCAGAAGAAAGTGGCAAATATAACAGTCGCGATGGTTAATTCCCCCGACGTGCATTTTACGTACCATGGTCGCAACACGCTTAATGATCATCCGCTTCACCTGCACGTCCGGTGGATTAACAGCCCAGTCAGCGCAGTAGTCTTCAAGGCTAATCGTGGGCGTTAAATCTTCGGTGATAATAAATGATGTTCTGGTTAGCGGGTTTACACCTTTTTCACCAAAACCAACGCCGTGCATCGTATCTACCCCTAGCTCTTGCAGGCGGTGAATAGCGTGCCATTCTCTGTCAGCGCCCAGTACAGGCATACGTAACGAAATCAGGTTCTTCACAATTTCTTTCAGAGAGGTGCCTTTATGCCACTTCAGGAAGTAGGTTTTGCCGTCCAGCTCAAACCGCAATGTTCGACGCGTTTCCAGCTCTCTGAACACTTCGCCCTGTAACGTTTTCACTTCCTCAAAAGCATCTTTACCGCGCCATAGTGTGGTTAACGGCGCTTTCAGCTCAACCATCTAAATCACCTGTAATAATATCTGCGGCCTTCTCCGGTAAGCTGTATAAATCCTGGGTATCAGCATAATACCGCGCATTTTCAGCCCAGGCGCTGCGTAAGGAAGGCTGTGTCAGCGCTTTGAGTAAAACCTCATTTAGCACATCCTGACGGAAAGGTTCAGCCATCGCTTCGCCACAGTTTGCATCCACAATATAATGTGCATAACCGCACACCGCGGTTGTCAATACCGGCAAACCAGCAGTAATGGCTTCCAGCAAAACAATACCAGCGGCTTCCTGATAGGCTGGATGCAGTAAAAGGTCGGCTGCCGCCATTAATTCCGCGATATCACTACGTCCACAGAAAAAATGCACATTCGCACCGACGCCGCTTCTTTCAGCCAGTGCCGCTAACTTCTTCGGCTTATCCTGCCCGACAACATAGAGCACCGTATTTTGCCGTAAAGATTCGGGTAGCGATGCCAGCGCTTCAATAGAGCGATCCACACCTTTACGGGTAAAGTCAGACCCCACTTGTAACAGTAATTTTTGCTGTTCTGAGATACCGTTTTTCTGACGATAAATTTGACGACTATTCGGGATCTGTTGGCTATATTTTCTGTCCGGGTAAATCCCCGGAGGAAGAATATGGAAACGTTCCGCTTCAGTCTGATAATGTTTTTGGAAGTCAGCAATCTGCTTATTCGTCAGCATTAATAGCTGCGTCTGCTTGCCGTGTTCAAACGTGGCGCGTTCAAAAGCAGCATAATGCCGGTAACGTGATGTCAGGCGATAGAAAAAACCTTTTTCCTGTGCGACTTTTTCGGCGTAACACACGTCCGCGGCATAATACACATCAAGGCCCGGCATCTTATTGAATCCAACAACCCGATCGACAGGGTAGTCGCGCAAATGGTGTTGTACCCAGGCATAATATTCTGCGTTACGACCGTGGTTCGTCCGGGATTTAACCGGCACGCGGATTAATTCAAAGTTATCCGGGCATTCCCCCTCCCATGTCTGAGTATAAACACGAACCTGATGACCTCGCGCCGCCACGGTTTGGGCAATGCGCATAAAATCACGCTGCAGACCGCCAAAAGGAAAATATTTATATAAGCAAAAGGCAACTCTCATAGCAGGCTGTCCAAATCTATTGGGCGTGCCTCATGCGGCAGCATTTTTTCCGTCGCGGCGATAACATCTTCAGCCGGAATAACGGAAAGGTATTTTTTATTACGATCAAGCTCATGCCGTTCAGGCATCGGCTGATAATTCCCTGCCCAAAACTGAATCATGTCGTCGGTCCAGGGACGCCAGAACACATGATCCGTCGCGCCGAAAAGGCAAATGACCGGCGTTTTGACTGCTGCGGCGATATGACCGGGGGCCGAATCAACACCGATAAACAGATCCGCATGGTCAATCAATGCGCCCAACTCAGGAAAGCGAGTTTTACCCGCCAGACCGGTAATCGGTTTTGTCTCACAGCCGCGTGCAATATCATCCACGCAGGCCATCTCGTCTGCGGCCGGGCCTGACGTCAGTACAACCTGATAGCCACGGCGCTGCACGGCATCAATAACCTGAGAGAATTTATCGTTATCCCAGCACTTAAATAGCTGCCGTGCCGTAGGCTGAATAACGACATATTGCCGGGTTACGCCAAGTTGTTTGAGCTGTTGTCGCATGTTTTCCCAATGTTCCGGGCGATAGCTCATGGTGGTTTCCGTGACATACTGTTTTAGCGCTAACGGCTTTAGCGCGGATAACGTGCGCTCGACAGCATGCTCTCCCGCATAAGGCACTAAATGCGTAAAGCTCTTTTTCCATAAAGCAGACTGACGATTACCGAAATCCTGCGAGATTTTTATTTTTGCGTCTAAAAAACGCACAATAAGCGCCACGCTCCACTGATCGGTAAGATTGACAACCAGATCATACGGGTTAGCACGCAATTTTTTGATCAGCGATAGCGCGTTTTTAATCTTCTCTTTTGTTCCTGCGCCTTTGTTACTGATGCCATAGAGTGCATTAATCTCCGGATTTTCCGACAATATCGGTATGGTGTTCTGATAAAGAAGCACATCGATTTTTGCATCGGGATAATTCTGCTTCAGCGTACTGATGACTGGGGTGGTAAGTAACATGTCTCCATGAAAACGCATTTTTATAATCAGAATTCTTCGAAATGGCTTTTCCACAAGCGACTCTTTGGTTGAAATTGTCCGGATAAATAAGCAGAAAAAAGCACGCTACCGCCCCAGGCTTCACAGCAACCCGATGGCTAATACCGCACTCATTTTAGATGCGCTAGTGTAACACTTCTTTCGCAGCAATCCGATACGAATAAATTTTATACACAATCATTTTTTTAATTATAAATTCAAAGAGATATTAATTTACCCCTCTATTTTGAATGGTCATTCCAATTGCCTGGGGCGACAAGGGCGGCAAATTTCAATGGATTGCGTAAAAATGCAAAAATAATGAGGTTTCGCGCCTGGAATCCCCGCTTCTGAGCCAATTTGGCGCAAAAATGGGAAAAGTAATGGTAAAGCCCAGGCTAAATACATAGAATCCCCAGCACATCCATAAGTCAGCTATTTACTATGCTCGAATTGCTTTACACCGCTCTTCTCTACCTTATTCAGCCTCTGATCTGGATACGGCTTTGGGTGCGTGGACGTAAAGCGCCGGCCTATCGTAAGCGCTGGGGTGAACGCTACGGATTCTACCGCCGTCCGTTGAAACCGGGCGGAATCATGCTGCATTCCGTCTCAGTGGGCGAAACTCTGGCGGCCATCCCATTGGTCCGCGCTCTACGTCATCGCTATCCCGATCTGCCTATTACCGTAACGACCATGACGCCGACCGGCTCGGAGCGCGTCCAGTCTGCCTTTGGCAACGATGTTCAGCACGTTTACTTGCCTTATGATTTGCCCGATGCGCTCAATCGTTTCCTCAATAAGATTGACCCTAAGCTGGTATTGATCATGGAGACTGAGCTCTGGCCAAATCTGATTGCTGCGCTGCATAAACGTCATATTCCGCTGGTGATCGCTAATGCGCGGCTTTCCGCCCGTTCCGCCGCGGGTTATACGAAGCTTGGCAAGTTTGTCCGTACGCTCCTGCGCCGTATCACCCTGATTGCCGCGCAAAACGAAGAAGATGGCGAACGTTTTGTGGCGTTGGGCGCGAAGAACAATCAAGTCACGGTCACAGGTAGTCTGAAATTTGATATTTCAGTTACGCCGCAACTGGCGGCTAAAGCCGTTACGCTACGTAGCCAGTGGGCGCCGCACCGGCCAGTCTGGATTGCCACCAGTACCCACGATGGCGAAGAGAGTATCGTTATCGCCGCTCACCAGGCGTTATTACATCAATTCCCGAATTTATTACTGATTCTGGTGCCTCGCCATCCGGAGCGTTTCCCGGATGCTATCAATCTTGTGCGCCAGGCAGGGTTAAGCTACATCACTCGCTCTTCGGGCGAAGTGCCGTCCGCCAGTACTCAGGTCGTGGTAGGCGATACCATGGGCGAGTTAATGTTGCTCTATGGAATTGCCGATCTCGCCTTTGTCGGTGGTTCACTGGTTGAGCGCGGCGGTCATAACCCGCTGGAGGCTGCCGCCCATGCGATTCCGGTACTGATGGGGCCGCATACCTTTAACTTTAAAGATATTTGCGCCCGTCTGGAGCAGGCGAGTGGACTTATCACTATTATTGATGCGGCTACGCTGGCAAAAGAAGTTTCCTCTTTACTGACCGACGCTGATTATCGTAATTTCTACGGACGTCACGCAGTTGAAGTGCTCTATCAAAATCAGGGCGCGCTCCAGCGTCTGCTGCAACTGTTAGAACCCTATCTGCCACCGAAAACGCATTGAGGGCTGTCATGCAAAAACGGGCGATTTATCCAGGCACGTTTGATCCGATTACCAACGGTCATCTCGATATTGTGACGCGCGCAACGCAGATGTTCGACCATGTCATTCTGGCCATCGCCGCCAGCCCCGGTAAGAAACCCATGTTCACTCTGGACGAACGTGTGGCGCTGGCGCAAAAAGCGACCGCACACTTGGGTAACGTAGAGGTGGTGGGCTTTAGCGACCTAATGGCCAATTTCGCCCGCGACAGACAGGCGAATATCCTGATTCGTGGTCTGCGCGCGGTGGCGGATTTTGAATATGAAATGCAGTTGGCGCATATGAATCGTCATCTGATGCCGCAACTGGAAAGCGTTTTCCTGATGCCGTCCAAAGAGTGGTCGTTTATTTCATCGTCGCTGGTCAAAGAAGTGGCGCGCCATCAGGGCGATGTGACCCACTTTCTGCCGGACAATGTGCATCAGGCGCTAATGGATAAGTTGAAATAAGTCTCCTTGCCGGGCCTGGCGTTTTACTTCTGACAGTGACGGCAATAGAACGTCGCACGCTGTGCGTGTTTCGTTGCGACTATCGGCGTACCGCATACCCGACACGGCTCGCCTTTGCGCCCGTACACCTGCAACTCCTGCGCAAAATAGCCCGGTTTTCCATCGCTTTGCAGAAAATCCTTCAGCGTTGTCCCGCCTTGTTCGATAGAGCGCAGCAAAACGGCTTTAATCACTCGCGCCAGCAGGTCGCACTCCTCTGTCGAGAGTGACGACGCCAGGCGGTCAGGGTGAATACCAGCGGCAAACAGCGACTCGCTGGCGTAGATATTCCCCACGCCGACCACCAGCTTGTTATCCATCAGCCAGGGTTTAATCGCCGTCTTCTTCTTCGCGCATTTCTGCTGCAAATATTCGCCATTAAACTCATCGCTTAGCGGCTCCGGTCCCAGATGCGCCAGTACGTTATGCCCTTCCAGCTCTTTGGTCCATAACCAGGCGCCAAAGCGGCGAGGATCGGTATAACGTAGAATTTTGCCATTGCTCATCACCAAATCGACATGGTCGTGCTTTTCCGCCGGCAGCGCTTCCGCCAGTATCCGCAAGCTTCCCGACATCCCCAGGTGAATGATTATCCAGCCGTCAGGCAGCTCCAGCAGCAGATACTTGGCACGACGCTGCACGCTGAGGATGGGCGTATCGCTCAGACGATAAATTTCATCTGAAACCGGCCAGCGCAGACGACCGTTACGGATATGGGCGTGCAGAATAGTAGCGCCAACTAAATGGGGTTCAATACCCCGGCGGCTGGTTTCAACTTCGGGTAATTCAGGCATAACGTCTCCGGCAGTGTGACAGGTCTTATTAATATGGGGACGGCCAGAAAAACAAAAAACCCCGCCGAGGCGAGGTTTTTGTTACATCAAAGCGAGAATTATTTGATTTTCGCTTCTTTGTAGATCACGTGCTGACGGACAACTGGATCGAATTTTTTCAGCTCCAGTTTTTCCGGTTTAGTACGTTTGTTCTTCGTAGTGGTATAGAAGTGACCAGTACCAGCAGAAGAAACCAGCTTGATTTTCTCACGAATACCTTTAGCCATGATTTATTTCCTCTTAGTACTTAGTACTTTTCGCCACGGGCACGCAGTTCAGACAGAACTGTTTCGATGCCTTTTTTATCGATGATACGCATACCTTTAGCAGATACACGCAGGGTGACAAAACGCTTCTCGCTCTCAACCCAGAAACGGTGAGAGTGCAGGTTAGGCAGGAAACGGCGTTTAGTCGCGTTCAGTGCGTGGGAACGGTTGTTACCGGTCACCGGACGCTTGCCAGTAACTTGGCAGACTCGGGACATGTCTATTCTCCAAAAATCAAATTAGCTCGAGCTTCGTATGGGGTATTGGCGCCTCGTCAGGCTGTAAAGCCCGGTCACGACGGTTCTAAGTGAACCCCCGATTGCCAGGCCCAAATGCCAAACCCGAGATTCTCAAAGGTGGCGTAGTATACGCTGACCCGGCGATATGCTCAAGTCCCGAACAGACAAAGATCCCGATGGATCGCGCAAAGTACCTTAAATCCAGCCGCGTTCGGCAAAAGAAACGTACTCTCCGCGGCCAATTATCAGGTGATCGAGCACCCGGATGTCCATAAACTGGCAACACTTTATCACGCGCTCGGTGATAAGTTTATCCGCTTTACTCGGCTCTGCGCAGCCTGAAGGGTGATTATGCGCCAGAATGACCGCCGAGGCATTGAGTTTAATCGCTTCCCGGACAATCTCACGCGGATGCACCTCTACGTGGTTAAGCGTGCCGGAAAACAGGCGGCTGTGCTGAAGCACACGGTGTTGGGCATCGAGGAAGATCACCAGAAAGATCTCACGCTCCTCGCCCGTCAGTTGGCTTTGCAGAAATTCCCGCGTCATTTCCGGACTTAGCAACGCACTTTCCTCATTCATGCGCACACTGTAATAGCGCCTTGCCAGCTCAGCAATGCCTTTCAACTGCGCGAATTTCGCCAGGCCGATACCGTTTACGCCGCGAAACTGCGCAAAGTCCGCCGACAGCAGGCCATACAGCGACCCAAAGCGCTGCAACATCTCTTTTGCCAACGTCATAACATCTTTTCCCGGCGTGCCGGTACGTAAAAAAAGCGCCAGCAGCTCAACATCGCTAAGGGAAGCAATGCCGGATCTGAGCATTTTTTCACGCGGCAATAATCCGTCCAACGTATCCATACGCGCACCTCCTTTTTTAAGGAAGCGGCATAGTGGCATAGCCTTTGGGAGAGATCGATGCCCCGATTTTGTTCTTGCGTAGCGCCTCGCAAAGTGGAGCGCAGGCAAAGACACGACGCCGTAGAGATTGTGATAAAATAGCCGCCTTTCAAAATCACCCAACAGGAAAGACATGATGAGCCTGGCCGGTAAAAAAATTGTTCTTGGCGTTAGCGGCGGTATCGCTGCGTATAAAACGCCGGAGCTGGTACGCCGTTTACGTGAGCGCGGCGCTGACGTGCGCGTGGCAATGACCGAGGCGGCAAAAGCCTTTATTACCCCCCTGAGCTTACAGGCAGTGTCGGGTTATCCGGTGTCCGACAGTCTGCTTGACCCTGCCGCCGAAGCCGCGATGGGGCATATCGAGTTGGGGAAATGGGCCGACCTGGTTATTCTTGCCCCCGCGACCGCCGATCTGATCGCCCGTGTAGCATCGGGTATGGCTAATGATTTAGTCTCCACCATCTGCCTGGCGACGCCAGCCCCGGTAGCCGTTCTTCCGGCCATGAACCAACAGATGTACCGCGCTGCCGCCACGCAACATAATCTGGAGGTACTCGCCTCTCGCGGTCTGTTCATTTGGGGGCCGGATAGCGGCAGTCAGGCATGTGGCGATGTAGGTCCTGGCCGAATGCTGGACCCATTAGTTATCGTCGATAAGGCCGTCGCGCATTTCGCTGCTGTCAACGATCTGCAACATCTTAATATCATGATTACGGCAGGTCCGACGCGCGAACCGCTCGACCCGGTGCGTTATATTTCCAACCACAGCTCCGGTAAAATGGGCTTCGCTATTGCGGCGGCCGCCGCGCGTCGCGGCGCAAATGTCACGCTGGTCTCCGGTCCCGTTTCGTTACCAACGCCGCCTTTTGTAAAACGGGTTGATGTTATAACCGCGCTGGACATGGAAGTCGCTGTTCAGGCCGCCGTTCAACAGCAGCATATTTTCATTAGCTGCGCCGCCGTGGCTGACTATCGCGCAAAGACTATCGCCAGTGAAAAAATCAAAAAACAGGCGGCGCAAAGTGATGAATTAATAATAAAAATGGTCAAAAACCCGGACATTATCGCCGGGGTGGCCGCACTCAGTGACAATCGACCCTATGTTGTTGGGTTTGCCGCGGAAACGAATAATGTGGAAGAATACGCCCGGCAAAAACGTATCCGTAAAAACCTTGACCTGATTTGTGCAAATGATGTTTCACTTTCAAATCAGGGATTTAATAGCGATAAAAACGCTTTACACCTTTTCTGGCAGGATGGAGATAAAGTCTTACCGCTTGAGCGAAAAGAACTCCTGGGCCAATTATTACTCGACGAGATCGTGACCCGTTATGATGAAAAAAATCGACGTTAAGATTCTGGACCCGCGTGTTGGTCAGCAGTTTCCGCTGCCGACTTATGCTACTTCTGGTTCTGCCGGGCTTGACCTGCGCGCCTGTCTCGACGACGCCGTAGAACTGGCGCCTGGTGCAACGACGTTGGTGCCTACCGGACTGGCCATTCATATCGCCGATCCATCACTGGCGGCAGTCATGTTGCCGCGTTCGGGCCTGGGCCATAAACATGGTATCGTGCTGGGCAACCTGGTCGGGCTGATTGATTCCGATTATCAGGGGCAACTGATGGTTTCGATCTGGAACCGTGGTCAGGACAGTTTTACCATTGAACCCGGCGAACGTATCGCGCAAATGGTGTTTGTTCCGGTCGTTCAGGCCGAATTTAATCTGGTGGAAGCATTTGACGCCACCGAACGTGGCGAGGGCGGCTTCGGTCATTCTGGCCGTAAGTAAATTTTTACGCATCCCAATAACGTCATAATACTGCCGCAAGCGCTGAGTTTGCGGTTATAGCGTGGGTGCTCGCCTGGCAAGTGCTTATTTTCAGGGGTATTTTGTAACATGGCAGAAAAACAAACTGCGAAAAGGAATCGTCGCGAAGAAATACTTCAGTCTCTGGCGCTGATGCTTGAATCCAGCGATGGAAGTCAACGCATCACGACGGCAAAACTGGCGGCCTCGGTCGGCGTTTCCGAAGCGGCGCTATATCGCCATTTTCCCAGCAAGACCCGCATGTTCGATAGCCTGATTGAGTTTATCGAAGATAGTCTGATTACCCGTATCAATCTGATTTTAAAAGATGAAAAAGACACCAGCACGCGTTTGCGACTGATTGTGTTGCTGATTCTGGGTTTTGGCGAACGCAACCCTGGCCTGACGCGCATTCTTACCGGGCACGCGCTGATGTTTGAACAGGATCGCCTGCAAGGGCGCATTAACCAGCTTTTTGAACGCATCGAAGCGCAGCTCCGCCAGGTGCTACGAGAAAAAAGAATGCGTGAAGGCGAAGGCTACGCGACGGATGAAACACTGTTAGCAAGCCAACTGCTCGCCTTCTGTGAAGGTATGCTTTCACGGTTCGTGCGTAGCGAATTTAAATACCGTCCAACGGACGATTTCGACGCCCGCTGGCCGCTCATTGCCGCTCAGTTACAGTAACGCTGGCCGACTCACGCCTTATCCAGGCGACAGAAACATAGGCCCGGTAAGCGTAGTGTAGCGCCACCGGGCAATTCGCTTACACCCCAAATTCTTCCTGGTATGCCCGCACAGCAGCCAGATGCTCAGCCATCTCAGGTTTTTCTTCCAGATAGGCAATCAGGTCTTTCAGCGTAATGATGGAGATAACTTTACAGCCATAGTCACGCTCCACTTCCTGAATCGCGGAAATCTCGCCGCGGCCACGTTCCTGGCGATCCAGCGAAATCAGTACGCCTGCCAGCGTGGCCCCGTGCGCCTGAATAATCTCCATAGACTCGCGAATCGCCGTACCTGCGGTAATCACGTCATCCACCAGCATCACGCGGCCCTGTAGCGCGCTGCCCACCAAATTCCCGCCTTCGCCATGATCTTTTGCCTCTTTGCGGTTAAAGCAGTACGGCAGGTCTTTATCGTGATGTTCCGCCAGCGCAACCGCTGTCGTCGTCGCGATCGGAATACCTTTGTATGCGGGGCCAAACAGCAGACCAAATTCAATACCGGAATCAACCAGAGCTTCGGCATAAAAACGGCCTAACAACGCCAGGTCGCGCCCGGTATTAAACAGCCCGGCGTTGAAGAAATAGGGGCTTTGGCGCCCGGATTTCAGCGTAAACTCGCCAAACTTTAGTACCTGCTTGTTAAGCGCAAACTCAATAAACTGGCGCTGATACGGCTTCATGGATTCGCTCCTTTTCTTACTTTCATCATTTACGAAATTTACGGACAAAAAAAAGGCGACTTTTCAGTCGCCTTAAAATCAATTTTCTAACGCCGCCTTCTGCGTCGCTACAATGGATTCAATTCCCCCTCGGGCCAGCGCCAACAAAGTGAGAAGTTCTTCATGGCTGAACGGTTCGCCTTCCGCGGTGCCCTGTACTTCAATGATGCGGCCGTCTTCGGTCATCACGACGTTCATGTCGGTTTCTGCGGCGGAATCTTCAACATACTCCAGATCGCAGATCGCTTCGCCGTTAACGATGCCTACGGAAACCGCCGCCACCATGCCTTTCATCGGATTGGTTTTCAGCTTACCGTTTGCAACCAGCTTATTCAGCGCATCCGCCAACGCCACGCAGGCACCGGTAATAGACGCTGTACGCGTACCGCCATCGGCCTGGATTACATCGCAGTCCAGCGTAATGGTAAATTCGCCGAGCGTTTTCAGATCGACCGCCGCACGCAGCGCACGCGCGATCAAACGCTGAATTTCCATAGTACGACCACCCTGCTTACCCTTTGCCGCTTCGCGCGCGTTACGGGTATGGGTGGCGCGAGGCAACATGCCATACTCAGCGGTGATCCACCCCTGGCCTTGTCCTTTCAGAAAACGCGGGACGCCTTCTTCAATGGAGGCGGTGCACAACACTTTGGTATCTCCAAATTCGACCAGTACCGAGCCTTCAGCGTGTTTTGTATAGTTACGGGTCAGGGTTACGGGACGCACCTGATTAGCGCTACGGCCTGCTGGACGCATATTGAGATCTCCGACTTAAAACGAATGTGGCTGCGCATTATACGGACTTCCGATGGTTATTCCTATCCTGACAAGGCCTGGATAGCTATAATCCCCTCATCTCTCCTTTAAAAACGGGAACATCTATGATCCGCAGTATGACCGCCTACGCCCGGCGTGAAATTAAGGGTGAATGGGGTAGCGCGACCTGGGAAATGCGCTCGGTAAACCAGCGTTATCTGGAAACTTACTTTCGTCTGCCGGAACAGTTCCGTAGTCTTGAACCCGTCGTGCGCGAGCGCATTCGTACACGTCTGACGCGCGGCAAAGTCGAATGCATGCTGCGTTTTGAACCCGATGCCAGCGCGCAAGGCGAGCTTATTCTGAATGAAAAGCTGGCAAAACAACTGGTTAGCGCCGCAAACTGGGTCAAAATGCAGAGCGACGAAGGGGAAATCAATCCGGTTGATATTTTGCGCTGGCCAGGTGTCATGGCGGCGCAAGAGCAGGATCTGGACGCGATTGCCGCAGAAATTTTAGCCGCGCTGGACGGTACGCTGGACGACTTTATCGTAGCGCGTGAAACGGAAGGCCAGGCGCTAAAAGCGCTGATTGAACAACGGCTGGAAGGCGTCAGCGCCGAAGTAGCGAAAGTTCGCGCGCATATGCCGGAAATCTTGCGATGGCAGCGTGAACGCCTGGTTGCCAAGCTGGAAGACGCGCAGGTACAGCTTGAAAACAACCGTCTGGAGCAAGAACTGGTGATGATGGCGCAACGCATTGATGTGGCGGAAGAGCTGGATCGTCTGGAAGCGCACGTCAAAGAGACTTACAACATTCTGAAGAAAAAAGAGGCGGTAGGTCGCCGTCTGGACTTCATGATGCAAGAATTTAACCGTGAGTCGAACACCCTGGCGTCCAAATCCATCAACGCTGATGTAACTAACTCCGCTATTGAATTAAAAGTGTTGATCGAGCAAATGCGCGAGCAAATTCAGAATATCGAATAATTCTGGCGCTCAATACGTCACAGCGCCCGCCTTATGCGGGCTCTCGCGTTTATTGGTAGTACGTTTTTAATTTCCGGCGAATGGCTTCGATAAGGCGTCGCTTCCACTCTACCGTCGAAGCCCGGTACTGCATGAAAATAGCGCCTTCCGCCTGCTCTCCGGCAAGCGGCAGGACAAAAAGACCACGCTTATCGGATAAATTTTCATACCAGGGGCACGGTACAATAGCCATCAGCGGCGCCGACTGGACAGCAGGCGCAAGTTGGCTGTAATCATGACAAACAAACGCCAGCGGACGTTCAAATCCGGCACGAGTCTGCTGCCTGTCCAGTTCGTTGTTCTCTTTTGTCCATGGCAAACAGTAAATGTGCTGATAATGCTGTAGATCAGCAAAATTCAACGCTGCGGCATTCTCCAGACGTGAACGCAATGGCGTGCCATAAACCGCGATCAAACGCGTAGTCCCCACCCGTTCGTAATGCAGAGCGCTGACCTGCTTTTGATGGTCGCCAATTGCCAGCACCAAATCAACCGAGCTATCCAACAATTCATCACGCCAGGGTCGGCGGGCAAAAGGAAGGCACTCGATCACCGCCTGATGAAGATAACCTTTCTCTGCGAGAACGGGCGTAAGCAGCGCGTTCAATGCGGGAGGAAGTACCACCCGGAAACAACGGGAGCCGTTCTCTTTATCGCCAAACAGCTCCTCATTAAGCGAAACAAACACAGGCGCCAATTTGTCACGTAGCGCCTGCGCATAAGGCGTAGGAATCTGGCGGTTCCCTTCCCGTCGAAACAACGGATCGTTTAGCGCATCGCGCAATCTCATTAGCGCATGACTTACCGCAGAAGGCGACAAAGCCAGCTTTTGCGCCGTTTTCCCCGTAGAGCTGGTCTCTAGCAGCACATACAGTACTTTTAACAGGTTCATATCCATTTGCAGCAAGTTCATTAAACGTCTCTCTTATTGAACCTGGCTAAATTACTGCCAGGTATACTGCGGGCGCTTCAATCAGGAGAACATTATGAATCGCTATGTATTATTCTTTGTATGTATATTTTCAACATCAGCACTTCCTGCAATGGCGGCATTAGATCCTTCACAACCGTTATCACCCGCTCCGCCGTTGTCACTGTTTAAAGCGTGGGCTAAGCCTATGGAGCCGTTTCAAATCACGGAAGGCGTGTGGTATGTCGGCACAGAAAATCTCTCTTCTATTCTACTGACCACCCCGGCAGGGCATATTCTTATTGATGCGGGGTTGGATGAAAGCGCACCGCAAATTAAAGCGAATATTGAAGCGGCAGGATTTCGCCTCACTGACGTGCGCTATCTGTTGAACAGCCATGCGCGGCTGGATCAAGCGGGGGGCATGGCACGTTTAAAAGGGTGGAGTGGCGCACAATTGGTCGCCAGCCAACCCAACGCCGATCAGATGGCGAGGGGTGGACGACAGGATTTTGCGCTTGGCGATGCGCTCCCCTTCCCGCCCGTCACCACCGATAAAATTATCCACGACCAGGAAAGCATCAGCCTCGGAGGGATAACCGTGACAGCACTATTCACGCCTGGACATCTACCCGGCTCAACCTCCTGGCGCGTAACGCTCCGCAACGGCAAGACGCTAATTTACGCCGATAGTCTCGCCACACCCGACTATCTGCTGATTAACAACAAAAATTACCCTGACCTGGTTACTGATATTCAGAGCAGCTTTAAAACACTGGCCGCCCAGCATGTTGATATCTTTATTGCCAACAAAGGTGACCGCTTCGGGCTACTGGAGAAACGACAGCAACTTCGCAACGGCGATACACAGGCATTCTTTGATTCCAATGGCTTGCAACAGTATGTGGAACGCTCGCGTCAGCGCTTCATCACACAGCTTACCGCACAGCAGCCATAATGAAATGACGAATCGGCGGCGCGTCCAGGGCGCCGTTCAGGTAATTTATCTAAGTCAAAATAGAAATGCTTCACATAAAATAAACCACAAAAATGATGTTCAATTTATTGATATTTATAATAAATAATTATTAATCATAAATTTAAAATCATTACTAAAATTTATTAATAGAGTAATGCCTTAGAAAATCTCAATCGTGATACAGCGCACAAATCGTTAATCTTCGCCCCCAGTAAATTAGGGGGAAATCATGCTGTTGCACGTTCTTTATTTAATTGGCATTACTGCCGAGGCCATGACGGGCGCACTCGCTGCGGGTCGTCGTCGCATGGATACATTCGGCGTAATTATTATTGCTACCGCTACCGCCATTGGCGGAGGCTCGGTTCGCGACATTCTGCTCGGTCACTATCCGCTAGGTTGGGTGAAGCATCCCGAATATGTCATTATTGTGGCGACTGCCGCTGTATTGACCACAATTGTTGCTCCCGTCATGCCCTATTTACGCAAGCTTTTCCTGGTACTTGACGCGCTGGGGCTGGTAGTTTTCTCTATTATTGGCGCTCAGATAGCCCTTGATATGGGCGAGGGGCCAATTATTGCCGTAGTGGCCGCCGTCACTACCGGCGTCTTTGGCGGCGTACTCCGCGATATGTTCTGTAAACGCATCCCACTGGTGTTTCAAAAAGAGCTATATGCCGGCATTTCGTTCGCCTCGGCGGTGCTCTATATTGCGCTACAACATTACGTCATGAATCCGGATGTCGTCGTTATCTCTACGCTACTGTTTGGCTTTACAGCAAGGTTATTAGCGCTACGTCTTAAACTTGGCCTGCCGGTATTTTATTACCGCCATGAAGGACACTAAGATCCGAATCCGGGAATATGCTGAGCAGCCAGCCATCTGCTCAGCGCCTTGATCTGCGGATTATCCCGCCAGTCGATAACTCTCCCGGCACGACGCTCGCTCGTCGCTGGCAACTGCCGCCATTGTTGATCTGTTCGCATTAATAATTGTTCCCATGAACGATCGCCGCTGGCCTGTAATGCGGCCTGCGTTAAGGGGATATCCATCGCAATGATCCAGCGGGTAAACGACTGCCGACGCGCCAGGTTAAATTGCCGCCATATCTGCTCGCTTTTTCCTTTAGCAAAGCCTGGCGTATTAGCTATTTGCGCTGGCGTCAGGGCAAGCCAGGAGAAGATATGCGCAAAGCGATGCGTCTGATGCAAAGCCCGCCAACTGGCTTCGCCCATTCCGTCCAGATCCAACGCCGACCGTGACCCCAGCCATACCAGCCTGGAGATAAACTGTTCCTGACACATTGCCGACGCGTAAAAGCAGGTCAGCGAGTTAAAATGGCTACCAGGAGGCACAGGCTTACTCCGCTCACGACTCCGCCAGACAACCTCATCAAGCCGGGGAATGCCTTGCCCGGCCAGACTCACCAGGATCTGATCGCCCGGCGCTATATCCCACGCTTCCCAACGTTTCACAGAACCGATATTGACCCGCTGAACCCGCTTATCATCCAATATAATGGGGACAAGTGACGCTACTACGGCAATTTTGCCGCTTTTCCCCACCGAGAATTGAATAGCGCTCACTTGCGCGACCTGCGCTACCGGCGGATATTTCCATGCCGCCAGCCAGTCGCCCTGCCCCGGTCGCCAGTGTTGTGATGCGGGCTCTTTAGCCATGCGTATCACTACGCCATCCGTCACAAAGGGTAATGCTGACGTCAGCCATGACTGGCGCGCGCGCTCGACCTCGCTGGCATTTTTTACCGCCAGGGAATATGTCTGCGTCAGACTGAATCCAGCCTTAGCAAGTTGACTTAATCTGTCGGACATATTTGCCGGACCATCCGGCCACGCCCAAATAAAAATACCCAACGAATTTAGCGCGGAGGCGTTATCCTGGCGCATTAACATCCCTGCGACTTTCGAGCGCGCATTCATCCCGCCCATTTGTTGCTGGATATGACCCTCGCGCTGTAGAAAAATTTCGCCCTGCAATACCGCGTTGGCAAGCGCGCCTCGCGTTGTCTGCGGTATAGAGGGGATCTGGCGAATTTTTGGCGTCCAGTCCTCGCCTTGTAGTCCGTTACCCCGGCTGATAGCCCTGATCAGTTTACCGTTCTGATAAACCAGCGTTACCGCTACGCCATCCACTTTTGGTTGTACCCAAAGCTCGCTGCGCCCGCGCATCCACTGCGCTACCGCCTGCCGGTCCGCGAGTTTACGAACGCCCGTATGTGCAACAGGATGCATTGTTGTACCGTTTAACGGCGGTGAAACCGGAGTAGATGAAACATCCTGACCAATACAGCGTTGCCACAGAACCAGCCTTGCGCTGAGCTGGTCGTACACACTATCGTCAACCGCGCTAACACCTTGTTTCCAGTAGATGTCATTCCAGTCAGCGAGCTGTTGCTGTAAACGGGCGATTTCTTCAGTGGCCCTTGCTGGTGGCCAGGCCGGGCAAAGCGCCCCACTCTGCGAATGCCACAATAAAATGCCCCACGCCACGCTTTTCCATAATCTCATCACGACCTCCTGTGCATATTGCCCGGCAGGTATAACGCTTCAGGGAATAAAAACCGAGAGGTAAAAACGCATCATCCGAGCCGCTTTCCAGATTTTTTAGTGGGTTGCTGCAACGACGCGATAAAAGCGGAAAAAGGGACGCAAAATGCAATAATCTGGCGCAAAAAGTGTGACAAAGACTACGTCGCATAACGGCGATGTGTATAATAAGCCCGTATCAAGGCTCTATTTCGATAATCACATACGTAAGATACTCATGGCTCAAGGTACGCTTTATATTGTTTCTGCCCCCAGTGGCGCGGGTAAATCCAGCCTGATTCAGGCTTTATTAAAAACCCAACCGTTGTATGACACCCAGGTTTCCGTTTCACATACCACGCGCGCGCCGCGTCCGGGTGAAGTGCACGGTGAGCACTATTTCTTTGTAAATCATGACGAGTTTAAGACCATGATTGGCAGGGAGGCGTTTCTGGAGCACGCGGAAGTGTTTGGCAATTATTACGGCACTTCTCGCGAAACCATTGAGCAAGTGCTGGCAACCGGCGTCGATGTTTTTCTGGATATCGACTGGCAGGGCGCCCAGCAAATTCGCGAAAAAATGCCGCAAGCACGCAGCATTTTTATTTTGCCGCCGTCAAAGATCGAACTGGATCGCCGTTTACGCGGTCGCGGGCAAGATAGCGAAGAAGTCATTGCCAAACGAATGGCGCAAGCGGTTGCAGAAATGAGCCATTACGCCGAATATGATTATCTTATTGTGAATGACGACTTTGATACCGCGTTAAGCGATTTGAAAACCATCATTCGCGCTGAACGTCTGCGTATGAGCCGCCAAAAGCAGCGTCATGACGCTTTAATCAGCAAATTGTTGGCAGACTGAACCCACTTTCAGTATCATGCCCAGTCATTTCTTCACCTGTGGAGCATTTTAAGTATGGCACGCGTAACTGTTCAGGACGCTGTAGAGAAAATTGGTAACCGTTTTGACCTGGTACTGGTCGCCGCGCGTCGCGCTCGTCAGATGCAGGTAGGCGGAAAGGATCCGCTGGTACCGGAAGAAAACGATAAAACTACCGTTATCGCGCTACGCGAAATCGAAGAAGGTCTGATTAACAACCAGATCCTCGACGTCCGCGAACGCCAGGAACAGCAAGAGCAGGAAGCCGCTGAATTACAAGCCGTTACCGCTATTGCTGAAGGTCGTCGTTAATCACAAAGCGGGTCGCCCTTGTATCTGTTTGAAAGCCTGAATCAACTGATTCAAACCTACCTGCCGGAAGACCAGATTAAGCGTCTTCGGCAGGCGTATCTCGTTGCACGTGACGCTCACGAGGGTCAGACACGTTCAAGCGGTGAACCCTATATCACACACCCGGTAGCGGTGGCCTGTATTCTGGCCGAGATGAAACTCGACTACGAAACGCTGATGGCTGCTCTGCTGCATGACGTGATTGAAGATACCCCCGCTACCTACCAGGACATGGAACAGCTTTTCGGTAAAAGCGTTGCCGAGCTGGTAGAGGGGGTGTCGAAACTTGATAAACTCAAGTTCCGCGATAAGAAAGAGGCGCAGGCCGAAAACTTTCGCAAAATGATTATGGCGATGGTGCAGGATATCCGCGTCATCCTCATTAAGCTTGCTGACCGTACCCATAACATGCGCACGCTGGGCTCGTTACGCCCGGATAAACGTCGTCGTATTGCCCGTGAAACCCTCGAAATCTACAGCCCGTTGGCACATCGTTTAGGTATTCATCACATTAAAACCGAGCTGGAAGAGCTGGGTTTTGAAGCGCTGTATCCCAATCGTTACCGCGTCATCAAAGAAGTGGTAAAAGCTGCGCGCGGCAACCGTAAAGAGATGATCCAAAAAATCCTCTCTGAAATCGAAGGACGTTTGCAAGAGGCGGGAATTCCGTGTCGCGTTAGCGGTCGAGAAAAGCACCTTTACTCGATCTACTGCAAAATGGTGCTCAAAGAGCAGCGTTTTCACTCGATCATGGATATCTACGCGTTTCGTGTGATCGTCCATGACTCCGATACTTGTTATCGCGTACTCGGCCAGATGCACAGCCTCTATAAGCCGCGTCCGGGACGCGTTAAAGACTATATTGCCATTCCCAAAGCGAACGGTTATCAGTCTTTGCACACCTCGATGATCGGCCCGCACGGCGTTCCTGTTGAAGTCCAGATCCGTACCGAAGATATGGATCAGATGGCGGAAATGGGGGTCGCAGCGCACTGGGCGTATAAAGAACACGGCGAGACCAGCACCACGGCGCAGATCCGCGCTCAGCGCTGGATGCAGAGCCTGCTGGAGCTACAACAGAGCGCCGGTAGTTCGTTTGAATTTATCGAAAGCGTAAAATCCGATCTCTTCCCGGATGAGATTTACGTTTTCACCCCGGAAGGGCGCATTGTCGAACTGCCCGCTGGCGCTACGCCGGTGGATTTTGCCTATGCAGTGCATACCGATATCGGCCACGCCTGTGTCGGCGCGCGTGTTGACCGCCAGCCTTATCCGCTGTCGCAGCCGCTTAGCAGCGGTCAGACCGTCGAAATTATTACCGCGCCGGGCGCGCGTCCCAACGCCGCCTGGCTAAACTTTGTCGTCAGCTCTAAAGCGCGCGCTAAAATTCGTCAGTTGCTGAAAAACCTCAAACGTGATGACTCCGTAAGCCTGGGGCGCCGTCTGCTTAACCATGCTTTAGGCGGTAGCCGTAAGCTGGCGGAAATTCCGCAGGAAAATATTCAGCGTGAGCTGGATCGTATGAAGTTGGCAACGCTTGACGATCTGCTGGCGGAAATCGGTCTCGGCAACGCGATGAGCGTAGTGGTCGCAAAGAATCTTCAGCAAGGTGAAGCCGTGGTGCCGACCGTTGCGCAATCGAATCATGGCCACCTGCCAATTAAAGGCGCCGATGGCGTGCTGATCACCTTTGCGAAGTGTTGTCGTCCGATCCCAGGCGACCCAATCATCGCTCACGTCAGCCCAGGTAAAGGACTGGTGATCCACCATGAATCCTGCCGTAATATTCGTGGATACCAGAAAGAGCCAGAGAAATTTATGGCGGTCGAATGGGACAAAGAGACGGAGCAGGAATTCATTACCGAAATCAAGGTGGAAATGTTTAACCATCAGGGCGCGCTGGCTAACCTGACGGCGGCGATTAATACGACCACCTCCAATATTCAAAGCCTGAATACTGAAGAGAAAGATGGTCGCGTCTATAGTACCTTTATTCGCCTTACCGCGCGCGATCGCGTACATCTGGCGAATATCATGCGCAAAATCCGCGTGATGCCAGACGTCATTAAAGTCACCCGTAACCGAAACTAATTTTTTACGCAAAATCATTCGCATTGCATTAAAACGGCAAGCGAATGACTCCCCAGAAGCGTACAGAAGTACGTGGCTGGGGTGAATGACAAATCTGTCAGGAACAGATTTGAACACCGCAAAGCGGTGGCCCGCAGGGCGAGGCTCATGGACGAGCCGAGTAACCAGCAGCTAACGCCGAGGCAATTTGAAGGATGAAGTATCAATGAATGCACAACGTTATGCGCGTATATGCGAAATGCTCGCCAGGCGTCAGCCTGATCTCACGGTCTGCATGGAGCAAGTCCACAAACCTCATAACGTTTCTGCAATCATTCGTACTGCAGATGCCGTTGGCGTCCATGAAGTCCATGCTGTCTGGCCCGGTAGCCGGATGCGCACCATGGCTTCCGCGGCGGCGGGCAGCAACAGTTGGGTACAGGTGAAAACGCACCGTACCATTGGCGATGCGGTAGCCCATTTGAAAGGACGGGGAATGCTGATTCTGGCAACCCATCTTTCTGATAAGGCCGTGGACTTTCGCGAAATTGATTACACGCGCCCGACCTGTATTCTGATGGGTCAGGAGAAAACCGGTATTACTCAGGAAGCATTAGACCTGGCGGATCGGGATATCATCATTCCTATGATCGGCATGGTACAGTCGCTGAACGTTTCCGTCGCCTCCGCGCTCATTCTTTATGAAGCCCAGCGCCAGCGACAGAACGCGGGCATGTATCTGCGTGAAAATAGTATGTTGCCAGAAGATGAACAGCAGCGCCTGCTGTTTGAGGGCGGTTATCCGGTGCTGGCGAAAGTCGCTAAACGTAAAGGTCTGCCTTATCCTCGCGTCAATCAGCAGGGCGAAATAGACGCCGATGCTGACTGGTGGGCGACGATGCAGGCGGCAGGGTAATCACCATGTCAGGCCGCTTGCTAGACGCTGTTCCGCTTAATTCCCTGACAGGCGTAGGCGCAGCGCAAAGCAGCAAACTGGCCAAAATCGGCCTGCATACCGTCCAGGATTTGCTATTACACCTTCCCCTGCGTTACGAAGACCGTACCCATCTCTACCCGATTGGCGAACTGCTGCCTGGCATCTACGCCACCGTTGAAGGTGAAGTGCTGAACTGTAACGTCACTTTCGGCGGTCGTCGAATGATGACCTGCCAGATTAGCGACGGTTCCGGCATTCTTACCATGCGTTTTTTCAATTTTAACGCGGCGATGAAAAACAGCCTGGCGACGGGGCGGCGCGTACTGGCCTACGGGGAAGCGAAGCGCGGCAAGTATGGCGCAGAGATGATCCACCCTGAATATCGCCTGCAGGGCGATCTCAGCACGCCGGAGCTTCAGGAAACGCTCACCCCCGTCTATCCGACCACCGAGGGCGTGAAGCAAGCGACACTGCGCAAGCTTACCGATCAGGCGCTGGAGTTGCTCGACACCTGCGCCATTGCCGAACTACTGCCGCCGGAACTGGCGCAGGGGATGATGAGTCTGCCGGAGGCGCTACGTAC
The DNA here is from genome assembly GCF_008692785.1 of Salmonella enterica subsp. diarizonae. Classification (GTDB taxonomy): domain Bacteria; phylum Pseudomonadota; class Gammaproteobacteria; order Enterobacterales; family Enterobacteriaceae; genus Salmonella; species Salmonella diarizonae. The sequence goes on along the minus strand of NZ_VXJV01000003.1, from coordinate 97,086 downwards.
CTTGCATCGCCCGCCGCCGACGCTCCAGCTCGCCGATTTAGAAACCGGCAAACACCCGGCTCAACGACGGCTTATTCTTGAAGAGCTACTGGCGCACAATCTTAGTATGCTGGCGCTTCGCGCAGGCGCGCAGCGCTATCACGCTCAGCCGCTAAGTACAAACGATACCTTAAAACAGCAACTATTAGCGTCGTTGCCGTTTAAACCCACAGGCGCTCAGGCGCGGGTGGTGGCAGAGATCGAACGTGATATGGCGCTCGATGTGCCGATGATGCGTCTGGTTCAGGGCGACGTGGGTTCCGGTAAAACGCTGGTTGCCGCACTGGCTGCGCTACGCGCCATCGCTCATGGCAAGCAGGTGGCGCTGATGGCGCCGACTGAACTGCTGGCTGAACAGCACGCAAATAATTTCCGCAACTGGTTCGAACCGTTGGGCGTTGAAGTGGGTTGGCTGGCCGGTAAGCAAAAAGGTAAAGCGCGTCAGGCGCAGCAAGAGGCTATTGCCAGCGGTCAGGTGCAGATGATTGTCGGCACCCACGCCATTTTTCAGGAGCAGGTGCAGTTTAACGGGCTGGCGCTGGTGATTATCGATGAGCAGCACCGCTTTGGCGTCCACCAGCGGCTGGCATTGTGGGAAAAAGGCCAGCAGCAGGGCTTTCATCCGCATCAGTTGATTATGACCGCAACGCCCATTCCGCGCACCCTGGCGATGACTGCCTACGCCGATCTCGATACCTCGGTGATTGACGAGCTCCCGCCGGGCCGTACCCCTGTCACTACCGTTGCTATTCCGGATACCCGTCGCCATGAAATCATTGATCGTGTGCGCAACGCCTGCACAACCGAAGGCCGTCAGGCCTACTGGGTATGTACGCTGATTGAAGAGTCCGACCTGCTGGAAGCGCAGGCGGCGGAAGCCACCTGGGAGGAACTCAAGCTGGCGTTACCGGAGTTGAATATTGGCCTGGTACACGGCCGCATGAAGCCCGCCGAAAAACAGGCGGTGATGCAGGCCTTTAAGCAGGGTGAACTGCATCTGCTGGTCGCCACTACGGTGATTGAGGTGGGGGTCGATGTTCCTAACGCCAGCCTGATGATTATTGAAAACCCTGAGCGACTGGGCCTGGCGCAATTACACCAGCTCAGAGGGCGCGTTGGCCGTGGCGCGGTCGCATCGCACTGCGTGCTGCTCTATAAATCGCCGTTGTCGAAAACGGCGCAGAAGCGTTTACAGGTATTGCGCGACAGCAACGACGGCTTTGTGATTGCGCAAAAAGATTTGGAAATACGCGGCCCGGGGGAATTACTGGGCACCCGCCAGACGGGTAACGCCGAATTTAAAGTAGCTGATTTGCTGCGCGATCAGGCCATTATTCCCGAAGTTCAGCGTATTGCCCGTCATATTCATGAACGTTATCCGCAGCAGGCGGCGGCGCTGATTGAGCGCTGGATGCCGGAAACTGAACGCTATTCTAACGCCTAGTGAGCACGGCGGCTTAAATGCCGCCGTACAAACCATTATTGCGCGAAAATAGGTAACAGCAGATACAGCTTAATCACCAGCGCATTGACGATATCGATAAAAAACGCGCCGACCATCGGCACGACCAGGAACGCCATATGCGAGGGGCCAAAACGGTCGGTAATCGCCTGCATATTGGCAATGGCGGTCGGCGTTGCGCCCAGGCCAAAACCGCAATGTCCCGCCGCCAGCACCGCCGCATCGTAGTTTTTCCCCATCATGCGCCAGGTGACAAAGATCGCGTATAGCGCCATGAAGATGGTCTGTACCACCAGAATCGCCAGCATCGGCAGCGCCAGCGACGCCAGTTCCCACAGCTTCAGGCTCATCAGCGCCATTGCCAGGAATAGCGACAAACTCACGTTCCCCAGCACCGAAACAGCACGCTCAAATACGCGATAAAAGCCCACCAGCGCCAGACCATTGCTGAGGATCACCCCAACAAAAAGCACGCAAACGAAGACCGGCAGTTCAAGCACCGTTCCCGCCAGTAGCTGCGCTACGATTTTGCCCACCGTCAGACAGATAGCAATCAGGGCGATGGTTTCGATTAGCACCAGAGAAGTGATCATACGACCCACGTCCGGCTTTTCAAAGGCCGTCGGCACGGCCTGATCGTCAGGCATTCCATCCGGCGTGGTGGAGTGTTTTACCAGATAACGCGCTACCGGGCCGCCAATCAACCCACCCAGTACCAGGCCAAAGGTCGCACAAGCCATCGCAACTTCGGTGGCGTTGGCAAAACCATAACGTTCGATAAACAGCTTACTCCACGCCGCGCCGGTACCGTGCCCGCCGGACAGCGTAATCGATCCGGCAATCAGCCCCATTAACGGGTCCAACCCCAGCAGACTCGCCATGCCGATACCGATGGCATTCTGCATCAGCAGTAATCCGACCACGACGATCAGGAAGACGCCAACGACGCGTCCCCCCTTCCGCAGGCTGGCAAGGTTGGCGTTAAGGCCGATCGTCGCGAAAAACGCCAGCATCAGCGGATCGCGTAGGGTCATATCAAAGTTGACCTCCCAACCGACGCTTTTTTTCAGCACCAGCAGCGCAATAGCGACCAGTAACCCACCCGCCACCGGTTCCGGAATCGTATATTTCTTCAGTAAGGAGACAGACTGGACCAGCTTGCGACCCAGTAGCAGCACCAGCGTGGCGGCGACAAGGGTCGATAAGGTATCGAGTTCAAACATTTAAAGCTCCTGTAGTGCGCTGTGACATGTGCGCACAAATCATTTCCTGAGTCAGTTTTTTAGCTCTTTGCGAGTCGTCGGCATGGATTTTAAGCAGAAAAAGGCAAAAAGTTATATAAAAAGGTGCATTTATCTTTTTTAAATATTAAGAATATTCGCTCGCAATCGTTTGCTTTTACCAGCCGGTCAGATAAAATCACCGCTTTTCCACCACGAGAATGTCCCTGATGTCCGTTAACGCCATCGAGTCGGCAGATGCGCAACCGGTTGCGCAGACGCAAAACAGCGAATTGATTTACCGCCTTGAAGATCGCCCGCCGCTCCCTCAAACCCTTTTTGCCGCTTGTCAGCATCTGCTGGCCATGTTTGTCGCGGTAATCACGCCAGCGCTATTAATCTGCCAGGCGTTGGGTTTACCGGCGCAGGATACGCAGCACATTATCAGCATGTCGCTGTTCGCCTCCGGCGTAGCCTCTATTATTCAAATTAAAGCGTGGGGGCCGGTAGGATCGGGGCTGTTATCCATCCAGGGAACCAGTTTTAACTTTGTCGCTCCACTGATTATGGGCGGTACCGCGCTGAAAACCGGCGGCGCGGACGTCCCGACGATGATGGCGGCGCTGTTCGGCACGCTGATGCTGGCAAGCTGCACCGAGATGGTGCTTTCACGCATTCTACATCTGGCACGCCGGATTATCACGCCGTTAGTCTCCGGCGTAGTGGTGATGATTATTGGCCTGTCACTGATTCAGGTGGGGCTAACCTCCATCGGCGGCGGCTATGCCGCCATGAGCGACAACACCTTTGGCGCACCGAAAAACTTGTTGCTGGCCGGCGTCGTCCTGGCCATTATCATCCTGCTGAATCGGCAGCGTAATCCCTACCTGCGCGTGGCTTCTTTGGTTATCGCCATGGCGGCAGGCTATCTTTTGGCCTGGTTTATGGGCATGTTGCCTGAAAACAACGCGCCGATTTCACAGGACATCATCATGGTGCCGACTCCGCTGTATTATGGTCTGGGCATTGACTGGAACCTGCTACTGCCGTTGATGCTGGTCTTTATGATTACCTCGCTGGAGACCATCGGCGACATCACCGCCACGTCTGATGTCTCCGAGCAGCCGGTATCCGGCCCCTTGTACATGAAGCGGCTAAAAGGCGGCGTACTGGCTAACGGCCTGAACTCCTTTGTTTCAGCGGTATTTAATACGTTTCCGAATTCCTGTTTCGGTCAGAACAACGGCGTAATTCAGTTGACCGGCGTCGCCAGTCGCTATGTGGGATTTGTCGTCGCGCTGATGCTGATTGTGCTCGGCCTGTTCCCGGCGGTAAGCGGTTTTGTGCAGCATATCCCGGAACCGGTGCTCGGCGGCGCCACGTTAGTAATGTTTGGCACCATTGCCGCCTCCGGGGTGCGTATTGTCTCGCGTGAGCCGCTGAACCGCCGCGCGATTCTGATTATCGCCCTATCGCTGGCCGTGGGTCTTGGCGTCTCGCAACAGCCGCAGATCCTGCAGTTCGCGCCGGAATGGGTGAAAAATCTGCTCTCATCCGGAATTGCCGCTGGCGGCATCACGGCCATCGTTCTGAACCTGATTCTCCCGCCGGAAAAACCGTAAAAACCCTGCGGCGGCGACCCGATTCGCCGCCGCTGTAACGCTCTTTCACCATTCCTGTCTTGAGGATTGCACGCAAATCGTGCATAAATCCCCTATGTGCATTTCACGGGATGGAAGACCATGAAATTGATTGGGAGGTTGCTTCTCTACGTGCTGATCGCCTGTTTAGTGGTGATTTTCGGCTTTTATTTTCTGCTGCAAACGCGCTGGGGCGCAGATCACGTCAGCAACTGGGTATCAGAGAACAGCGGTTATCACCTCACATTCGACGTGATGGATCATCGTTTTTCCGCCCCATCCCATCTTTTACTGGAGAATGTGACCTTTGGTCGTGATGGTCAGCCTGCTACCCTGGTCGCGAAAACCGTAGATATCGGTCTGAGCATTCGCCAGTTAACCGAGCCGCTGCATGTCGACACGATTCTGTTACAGGACGGCACGCTGAATATTTCAGTGCAAACCGCGCCTTTCCCGTTTGAGGCCGACCGCCTGCAACTTCGCAATATGGCGCTCAATAGTCCCGGCAGCGAATGGCGGTTGAGCGCCCAGCGCGTTAACGGCGGCATTATGCCCTGGCGCCCCGAAGCCGGTCAGATATTAGGCAATAAAGCCCAGATTCAACTGAGTGCCGGTTCGCTGACGTTAAACGACGTTCCCGCCACTAATGTGCTTATTGAAGGCAGTATCGATCATAATCAGGTGATGTTAAACACCGTCGGCGCCGATATGGCGCGCGGAGCGTTGACTGGCGTCGCCCGGCGTAATGCTGACGGTAGTTGGGTCGTTGAAAATCTGCGGCTGAATGATATTCGGTTACAAAGCGATAAATCCCTGAGCGAGTTTTTCGCGCCGCTTACTACGGTTCCATCTTTGCAGATTGGTCGACTTGAAGTGACGGACGCCAGCCTGCAAGGGCCAGACTGGGCAGTCACCGATCTTGACCTGAGTTTGCGCAATCTGACTCTGCGCAAAGAAGACTGGCAAAGTCAGGAAGGTAAATTATCGATGAACGCCAGCGAGTTTATTTACGGCTCGCTGCACTTTCTCGATCCGATCCTGAACGCCGAATTTTCACCACAGGGCGTTGCGCTACGCCAGTTCACCACCCGCTGGGAAGGCGGTATGGTCAGAACTTCCGGCGCCTGGTTACGCGAGGGCAAAGCGCTTATTCTGGACGATACCGCTATCGCCGGGCTGGAGTATACGCTACCGGAAAACTGGAAGCAGTTATGGATGAAGCCGTTGCCTGACTGGTTGAACAGCCTGACGCTGAAAAAATTCAGCGCCAGTCGCAACCTGGTGATCGATATCGACCCGGCCTTCCCGTGGCAAATCACCGCCCTGGACGGCTACGGCGCGAACCTGGAACTGGTACAACATCATCAATGGGGCGTCTGGAGTGGTAATGCGACTCTAAACGCCGCAGCGGCAACCTTTAACCGCGTGGACGTGCGCCGCCCGTCGCTGTCGTTGACGGCCAATGCCAGCACGGTCAATATCAGCGATCTGAGCGCATTTACTGGAAAAGGGATACTGGAAGCCACTGCCAGCGTATCGCAACTTCCGCAGCGTCAGACGCAAATCAGCCTGAACGGACGCGGCGTACCAATGGATGTGCTACAGCAGTGGGGCTGGCCGGCATTACCGATTGCTGGTGATGGCAATATTCAGCTCACGGCCAGCGGCAATATTCAGGCCGATGTGCCGTTGAAGCGGACGGTAAACGGGCAATTACACGCGGTCAACGCACAAAAGCAGCAGATAACGCAGACGATGCAAGCGGGCGTGGTGTCCGGCGGGGAAGTTACGTCAACGGAGCCAGCGCTGTAATTGAGGGCTTGCCCGGTGGCGGTGGCGCTTACCGGGCTTACGGTTCTGGCACATTTGTAGGCCGGATAAGCGCAGCTCACAGCGCCATCCGGCGATTCAAATTTAAAGCGTAATCACCACCTCATTTCCCTGCGGGGTGACCACTACGCCCAATTCACTTCCCGCATATGAACCGCATTTGGTACCGCTAATCTGCGTAATATTACGCAGACACAACGTCCAGTTGCGCGCCTCACCTTCGCCGCTCACCGTAATGGTATTGCCTGTGCGTTTCGCCTTCAGCATAAAGATTGTCGAACCATCCATAGCAGGGACTTCGCAGACCGCTTCGCAGCCGTCATCCAGATGGAACAACTGGAAGGCCGTACCCTCATGCCAGGCGTAATCGGGCTTCTGGCTATTGTTGCCCAGCGCCAGTAGTGTATTGTCACGCACGTATACTGGCAGGCTCAGGAAGCCATGCTGCTGTTTATGCCAGCGGCTGCCCTGCACTTCATCGTTGCGCCACAGGTGCGTCCAGCGGCCTTCTGGCAGGTAGAACTCCACGTCGCCCGCTTCACTAAATACCGGCGCTACCATGACCGCCTCTCCCAGCATGTACTGGCGATCAAGATAATCACACGCCGGATCGTCCGGGAACTCCAGCATCATCGCCCGCATCATTGGCGTACCGGCTTCGTTGGCGCGCGCCGCTTCCCGATACAGATACGGCATCATCCGGCACTTCTGTTCGGTGAAGAAGCGCACCACGTCACAGGACTCGTCGTCATAAGCCCACGGGACCCGGTAGGATTTGCTGCCGTGCAGGCGGCTGTGGCTGGAGAGCAGCCCGAATGCGCACCAACGCTTATAGACATGCGCCGGCGCGGTATTCTCGAACCCGCCGATATCGTGGCTCCAGAAGCCAAACCCTGACAGGCCGATGGAAAGCCCGCCGCGCAGGCTTTCCGCCATCGATTCGTAGTTGGCGTAACAGTCGCCGCCCCAGTGTACCGGGAACTGTTGCGCGCCCACCGAGGCGGAACGGGCAAACAGCACGGCGTTTTCAACGCCTACGGTTTCTTTCAACACGTTCCACACCAGTTCGTTGTAGATGTAGGCATAATGGTTATGCATTTTTTGCGGATCGGTGCCGTCGAACCACTGGACATCGGTCGGAATACGCTCGCCAAAGTCGGTTTTAAAGCAGTCGACGCCAATATCTACCAGGCCTTTCAGCTTGTTGACATACCACTCGCAGGCTTGCGGGTTGGTGAAGTCGTAAATCGCCAGTCCAGGCTGCCATTTAACCCACTGCCACAAGGAGCCATCCGGGCGTTTAAGCAAATACCCTTTCTCTTTCAGCTCCCTGAAAACAGGTGACTTTTGCCCAATATACGGGTTTATCCATACGCAGACTTTCAGCCCTTTCGCTTTCAGGCGGCGAATCATCCCTTTCGGATCGGGGAAAGTCACCGGGTCCCATTCAAAATCGCACCACTGAAAAGCTTTCATCCAGAAACAGTCGAAGTGGAAAACATGCAGCGGCAGATTGCGCTCGGCCATGCCGTCGATAAAGCGGTTGACCGTCGCTTCGTCGTAATTGGTGGTAAACGAAGTGGTCAGCCACAGACCAAACGACCAGGCGGGCGGCAGCGCCGGACGCCCCGTAAATTGGGTATAGCGGTTGAGTACCGCTTTTGGCGTCGGGCCGTCGATGACGAAGTATTCCAGATACTCGCTCTCGACGCTGAACTGGACTTTGGAGACTTTCTCGGAGCCAATTTCAAACGACACGCACTGCGGATGATTCACCAGCACGCCGTAACCACGATTGGTCAGATAAAATGGGATATTCTTGTATGATTGCTCGGTGCTGGTGCCGCCGTCGCGGTTCCAGGTATCCACCGTCTGACCGTTGCGCACCAGTGCGGTAAAACGCTCGCCAAGCCCGTAGACGGTTTCGCCCACGCCGAGATCCAGACGCTCGAACATGTAGTTGCGCCCGCTGTTGGCGTCCTGCACATAGCCGTTATTTTTCAACTGGCTGCCGGTGATACGTACCCCGTTGCGCAGAAAATCCAGTGACCAGAACTCGCCTTTGGTGACGCGCACGCTCAGGCTGCCGCTCTTGAGTTCGGCAAATTCGGCGTTGTTCTGCATCTCCACGTTGATATCCTGCAAAACATTGAGCGGATAATGTGGACCATTATCCAAAGCGCCCTGGAAGTGTTCCATCCGTACACCTATCACTCCCTCCTGCGGCGAGGAAAAGCGCAGGGTAAACAACGGGGTATCCAGTTGCCAGGTTCGTTCGCGGACATCGCGCGGCGCGGCATAGACCACCATCTCATTCCCCTGTTGTTCAACGTCGAACACCTGATGATGCGCCGCGCGATAAATGCGGCCCATCCGCGCGATAAATGAAGGTTGTTTTTTCTTTCAAATACTGCAAATTAATTACAGTGATTTTGCGGCTTTTGCTTGTTTGGTGTTTATTCCGCCTTTCCTGACATAAGGTTCCGCGAACCGAAATACCTTATCCAGTAGATAACAATAGGTCTCATTACTGCCTTCCGGGTTAATCTCCACTCCGCACAGGTTGCATACCCTGAAAGCCACATGAGCACATTCATGAACCAGTACCTCAAGTTGCCCAGTAAACACGCCCAGCATAATCGTCACCTGACCTGTCTTTGTGCACTCTATCAGGCGGACACAACCAGCAAGACTACTGACATCGATCGGCTCAATACTCATGGCTTCATATGCCTGTTCCCACTCATTACAGGATGTGCACAGGTAAATATTAGCGCACTCGAACAACGGAACCAGCAATGAGGGAAGCTCCGGCCATTTAACCTTTTTAACTTTTGCCATGTTTATAGTTCCCTTAAACCTTTCACCTAAAGGATGGTTGGTGCAGTGACCGTGATGAAAGACTGCGGGCCGGACAACTGGCTTTATCAAGGCGTGTTTTCGCAATATCAAAGTAACGTTGCTCTTTTTCGATACCGATAAAGCGACGACCTGTGTTGATGCAGGCAACGCCCGTTGAACCGCTTCCCATCGTGAAATCCAGCACCATATCGCCGGGGTTGCTGTAGGTCTGAATCAGGTCTTCCAGTAACGCTACCGGCTTCTGGGTTGGGTGATATTTTTCCCTGTCGCGGGCATATTTCAGAATGTTGGGTTTATGCCGTTTGCCTGGTGGCAGATTGAAAACGCGTTGCGGCAACTTAATTTCGTCGTACGCCAGAAAACCCGGCATAGCGGTCAGGTTGTAGGCGACGGTCAGTTGCTCGTAGGTGCTGCGTGTGGGTAGCGAGAACTGAATAGTGTCACTTCTTAAAAAGTGATCGGCTCCCCGGTGTCCAAGCGTGCGATTTACCCGTGCCTTTGTCGCCCTGGTAAATGCCTTTACCCTGCGGGAGTATTCACGCATCGGATGATTAAGGTTCAGTTCGTACTTTTTGAAAAATACCAGCACGTCCTCAAAATATGATGTGGGGGCGTTTTTGGCTTGCAGTGGGTTGCCGAAGTGCTCCTTCTCCCACACCATGCGGTAACTGAACGGCATATTGCTATGCGCCTGCGTTATCAGGCGGCTTGTGTAGGGTTCCTGGGCAAACAATACCAGTGCGCCGTTAACCCTGAGTACACGTTCGCACGCGGCAAGCAGCACTACGGGATCGATAGCTTCATCCCACTGCGTGGTTGCAGCGCTCCATGTGTCCAGGCTAGCACCCTTCATCGTGCCATAAGGTGGATCGCACACGATAAGGTCAACGCTGCCGGGTTCAAGTGTCGGCATGACGTCAAGGCAGTCGCCGTGGTGGAGTATATTAATCAGGGAAGTTAACACAATTATGCCTTTAACACGAAGATCACGTACCTGAGCGGGTGGGTTAAAACCACTGTAAATAGTCATAATGCCTCACCGGATAGTTACAATGGCGCCATCGACATACACCGTGCGAAGCTACCATCCGTGACTTGAGTCCAGTCATTACCAATCGTGATTTGAGTGCTTTCATTACGTGGCATCGGATATTCACCTTCATCAATAAATAATCGGCATCGTATAAGTAATCAGATGGCCCGAGTATTAAAGCCCTTTAAAAACAATTCAGGAGTGGTTAATGGGGGTGAATTTGTAGATTGTGGAGAGTGATACATCGTAGATAATGGCTAGCTGTTTTCGTGAATAGCCGTTTTTAATGAGTCGGTTTAATTGCGCTATTTCGTCTTGTGACAGTGCCGGACGTCGGCCACCAATGCGACCCTGTGCGCGTGCAGCGGCGAGACCGGCATTTGTTCGTTCTACTATGAGTTCGCGCTCCATCTCAGCCAGGGCGCTCATGACGTGGAAGAAAAAGCGGCCCATTGAGGTACTGGTGTCGATGCTGTCGGTCAGACTTTGGAAGTGGACGCCGCGTTCGTGCAGTTCTGAGATAAGAGCAACCAGGTTCTTGACGCTGCGGCCTAATCTGTCCAATTTCCAGACAACGAGCGTATCGCCTGTTTGAAGGCGCTTTAAAGCGCGTTTTAATCCGGGGCGATTGGCCTTTGTACCACTCATTTTATCATCGAAAATCTGTTCACATTCTGCGCAAACGAGAGCATTGCGTTGTAAATCGGTGTTCTGGTCATTTGTTGACACACGGATATAGCCAATTTTTGCCATTTCTGAACCTTCTTAAATCTGTTGTAGGTGCGGGGAAATAGCATTTTTATCGCTATGAGGTGTCAGGCAAAACGTCGGTTTAAAAGAAACCCTGAATCCGACAAAACGCGTCAGTATCGGTAGCGTAGGAACCGGCGCTTTTGATGGCAGCACACCGTGTATAAATATCGGCGACAGTGACAGTGGATTTATCGGCAGTGCGGATGGTGTGATTGATATTTATGCTGATAATCAGCGCGTAGGTCGTTTCGGCCTAAGAGCTTTTGAACTATTCAGAACCCTGATACTGAAAGATACAGCTAACGCAGTTGGTGCTGATACTAATTTTAGCACGCTGCTCAATGCTTATGACGCGACGGGTTATATCCGCTGGGCGTGGGGGCCATATAAGAATGGATGGGATATTCATTCCTACGACCAGAAAGGAGCGTGGAGAAGCAATCCTCTTCATATTGACTATCAAACCAATGAAATATTTACCCCTTATAGGCTTCATGTCGCTGGAGCAATAGTGGCTACTGACGGAAATATCTACGGCACTCTATGGGGTGGCTGGCTGAATACCTGGCTTGATAACCAGTTCGGCGCCCGCGACAACAACATCAACGTTCGTGCGACGATTGACTGGGTAAATCAGAACTTTGTTAAGGATGTACGCATGGGCGCGAATCAGTCAGCAGTGTGGGGAGCTAATGGCGGTACGGTACCAGCAGGCTATGTTCTTACTGGTGGGGATTTTAATGATAACGCCGAATACCCGGTTTATGCACCCGTGCAAAAAAATATTAATGGCATTTGGTATAATGCAGGGAGAGTGTAATGATGATATTAAAAAATATAAGCAGAGGATCTCCCAAAACCCCTGAACAGGCGGATTTGGCGAACAAGCACAAGGTTGTTTTTATGTTTTCGCAAGATGGGCAGGACTGGTACGAATGCCAGAAACTGTTTTCACCTGACACAATAAAAGTGGCATATGACAACCAGGGTATTATCCGCTGCATTTCAAAAGACGTATCGGCGATTAATCCAGAAGGGTTTAGCGTCGCCGAAGTCCCCAATACTACCGCTAACCGCCGTGCGGATATTTCCGGTCGTTGGGGATTTGATGGCACAAATATTATTGACCTGATAACCCCCGAAAAAGCCCGTGAGCAGAAAACCCGCGAGATAGACGCATGGCGCAACAGCCAGGAAAACGCAAATTACGTATTTCAGTTTAACAATCACAACTGGGACTACGGCAAAGCCACGCAGGAGCGCCTTACGCTATCGGTACAGATGGCAAAAGCCAACAAGTTACCGGACGGTTTTATCTGGACGGACGCCGATAATAATGACATACCGATGACGTCTGGCGAGCTGATTAACCTCAGTGACGCAATCGACCAGGCGATGTTTACTATGGGGCTAAAAATCCACATGCGACAACGGGAAATGAAAGAGGAAATCGACAAGCTGACTAATGTAAAGGCAATTCTGGATTATAAAATCGGTTGGCCGGATACCCCAACAAAATAACATCTAAATAATAATGCCCGGCAATCCGGGCGTTGTTTTATTTAATTACCGCTATTATCAGGCCAGCCTACGGGATAATTTAAAATATCACTGACCTTAGTTAATTCGTCGATATCTTTCTTCATCTGCCGCTGGCGCTCATGGATTTTGAAGCCCTGTAGCACCATGTTCTGCTGCATTGCGGCTTCCAGCGCGGTGAGTTCGTCAGCGGTCATTGGCACATCGATGTTGTCGGCGTCTGTCCAGAAGAAGCCGGGCGGGAGTGCGCCGGATTTAGCCACGGCAACAACGGGCGCAAGGCGGGCCTGTGAGGCTTTGCCGCAGTCCCATTTGTGGTCGTTAAGGGTGAAAATAATGCTGCTGTTTTCCTGGCTGTTGCGCCAGGTGTTTATCTCAGCGTGTTTTTGTTTACGTGCGTCTTCCAGTGACTGGTCGGGGTAATCAACCAGTACGGGGCCGTCTTTTCTGTGTTCGATATATTTTCCTTCCGCCTGACCCTGCATTAATTCATGATACCGCTCATCGGTCAGGGAAATTAAATCACCAGGGTAATCGCCTGATTCCGTTTCAGGTTGGTAGAAAAAACCTTTTTCTTTAAAGCTGTAATAGTAATCGCTCATTACGCTCATTAATTTATCTCCCAATCGCAAACCAGGCTACAGGGTAAGCCCCTGTGCCAGCGCCGTTTGACGCTTTGGTGGCGGCAAAAAACTGACTGTTATTTACGGGATACCCAAATGCGTTATCTACCAAAGCCCCTTGTGAACTGGTGTTGGTAACAAACACAGCAAAGCAGGCAGCAGGAAACGCGCGCGGGAAATTGTAGGTTCCGTTTGAACCACCAAGCGTTCCCCATTGCATTATAAACCCGGTGCTTTCATCACGAACCCAGCCAAAACTTCCCAGTCCGGCGGTGTTTTTACGGTTGTAATTGTTATTAAGGAAGTCATTCAGCCAGCCACCCCAGCGAGCGCCATTAACGTTGCCGTCAGATGCTATCTTTGAGCCACCAACGTACACGTAGTCGGGGGAATGAAAGGTACCATCTTTACCAAAAATGAAATCGCCGCCGCCATCCAGCCCGTTATTAATATGGATGCCGTCACCGTTTTTGTCTTTGTAGAAATAAGCGCGCGCCGAATCATCCGCATTCTGGATAACAAAATACGCCCGGCCGTCGCTGCGGAGTGCCAGGTTGCCGGTCATGACATCGCCGGTTTTCTGAACAGCATTTAAGGCTCGTTTTACAGCTTCCGTTAAACCGAGGTTTTCTACAGTCTGGTTTAGCTGTGTCCAGGTGAAGGCGGCATCTGCGGGAACGGTGTAACGCAGACCGATCCAGATGTCTCCGGTGCTACTCGTTGCCAGAATGCAACTGCCGTTCGCTGTATCGCGTTTCGCCAGCACCTCAATGAAAAAATAACCCGCTGCTGGCAGTACCGTTGCTGGTGCTTTGTTGCTGGCAAATCGGCGAGCGCCGGACGGCAGATTGCTCAGGTCGTCGGCTGAGGTTATCCACATGACGCCCTGCGCAGCGAGGCCGGTCTGGGTGTCGTCTACCGCTTTTTTGGTGGCTGCAAGCCCAACGTCTTCCGGCGTGGGCTTGTTCAGGGTGTTGAAGTCTCTGGCCCACTTGAATTTTGCTGTTGTGGTGGTGCCGTCATCAAATTTTGCGCCAGTCCAGCTTATTCCAGGGTTACTTATCTGTGTCAGCCTGATAACGCCCCCTTTTCTGTTGGGGCTGTTTGATGGGTTATCCAGCTTCCCCGCGACCTCAAGGTAATGCCAGTTTTCGTCTGGCAGTGGCCCGCCTGGTGTACTGTTTTTAGCGAGGGCCATATAACCGGCGGGCAGACTGGTCAGGTCATCTTCGCTGGATGGGCGGAGCTGGGGTAGTTTGCTGACGCCGGTGTTGGTGGACTCTACGTATTTTTTGACGTCAGCAAGGGTCAGGTTGGCCAGCGCCAATGGTATGCTCGGCAGGTCGGCAAGGTTGCGCTCTTTGGCAAGACGCGCGTTAGCATTGTCCATCGCTATTTTGACCGCTTTTGGCGTGGCGGCCATTGTTTCATCCATGCTGTTAACGGCGCTGTAGAGACGAACAAAGCCCTTAGCTGTCAGTGTGGCGTCAGGATGGTTACGGGATTTTTCGTGTTCAGCCAGGGCGTTATTTGCGTCTTCCAGACGCTTCTTTAGCCATTGCGTGCGGTTGGCCAGCTGCTTTTGCGGACGGTTGGAGATGCCATCCGGGCCACCTAATACAGGATCGGACGTCTCAATCTGATAGACATCTTCATCCCATTGTTCGAGTTCGGTCAGTTTACCCATAATCAGGCGCTCCCGTGATTGTAAGTCCCGTCATAGCGGGCGGTATTGTTGTAACGAACGGGCGCAGCCACAAAATCAAGGCTCGCCAGTTCACAACGTGCAGGCGCAAACGCTGCCAGCGTTTTACGCATCAGTCTGGCCTGATCGTTCGTAATCGCCTGACTCAGCTTGATGCGATACAGCGCCCAGTGCGTGTTGGTTGGCCACTTCATGGCGATAGCCGGATCAAGCCCGTCGCCACCCTCAATAATTTGCACCTCACCAAAACCCAGGCTGCGGATAACCTGGCGGACTGACCATGGCGTCCCCTTATAGCGAAACAGCTCGATGGCGTTTTTGATGAGTTCCCGTTTTGCTTCGTCAGACTCGGCAAGGCTCCAGCCATTATCTCCGGTCAGTGACAATTGCCCGGCAAGCCACGGCAAAGCAGTGGTTTCGGTCATATCAATGAGATAAACCAGAAGCGGCGTCAGGCTGATACCGGAGAAACGCGTTTCAGCAAGCCTAGCCAGCGTGGAAAAACGTTTATCACCAGCAAGCGGGGGGGCCAGCGGCAGATTGTTATTCTCAGCCATGTACTTTTCCTCCTGGCGTCAGACGAATCGCGAGACAGTGCGCCCACTGCGTTTCAGTCAGGATTTGTTCTGTCAGCGCGTCCAGACTCACTTTGTAAACACCCGGAACAGAAAGTGCTGCGGATATCTGGCTGGGAATAATGTCCCGGCCAAGGCGGGATGACTGAGCGGATTCCCACTCAGTAATGGCGCTTTGCGCCTGCGTCAGTACCGTTTTTTCATCCTGGTTGTCATACACCATCAGCGTGGCGTTGATGGAGTACGTCACCTCATCCGGGATGCTGGTGATGACAGTATCGGTAAGGGGGCGCACCTTCTCGTCAGAACAAATCCCGTCGACCGCATCCAGAAGGGTTTGATCCGGCAGTCCATATGACATTAGCGGCGTCAGTTTTACCGTGCCTGGCTGTGGGCGCGTGACGGCCACATCAACAATATCCTGATGTGCTGACATGGCATGAAAACGATACGCCCCCTTTGAGCCTGCGTTACTGAACGACTCCGGGGCCAGAATAATACGTTCGCGAAGGTGATCGTCGCTTTCAGCATCCGCACCGCCAGCGCTGGGCGCGATGGCCACAACCTGCAAATCCGCGCCATCAATATCATCCAGCAGGTTGCTGATTTGAGCGGGCTGCCAGCCGTTACCGGCAATGCCTGCGTCGGTACAGGTTGCATGAACCTGAACACTGAGTGACCCCGCCTGCAATAATACGTCGCTGTCGGTTGCAAAAATAACGCTGTCGGTGGCGCTGACGCGCGTTCCTGCCGGGATGAGGATGTTGGCTGCAGGCGCTTCATCAACACTGAATCTCAGTGTGGCCAGCGCCGGAACAGCGGGCAGACGAAACACCCCGACCAGATGGCCGAGATAATCAATCATTGGCGCGCGGGCTTTGGCCACCAGATTCTGCCCGGCCACATCCTGGATAATGGTGCGGACCAGCGATTCACGGTAAACCACCATGTTGATGAGCAGCATCTCATCATCAGCGGGATAGAGTTTTTTACCGGACTCTTTTTCGTACCAGTCAATAACCTCGCGCAGAATGACTTCCGGGCGGGTTTCCAGAAAGACCGGTTCAGCCAGTGCTAGCGCCATTTGACCTCCGTATATTCCTCACCGCCACTTTGCAACTGCCAGCTCACGCGCAGTGTGACGTGTTCGCCCGCGATAACCGGCTTTACACGCACATTCCGGCAGCGCGGCTCCCACCGACGAATGGCATCGACAGACTCGCGGATGACGTTTGGCACCGCGCGGGGAACCGGCCAGTCGAGGTAAAGGTAAGCATCGCTGCCAAACTCCGGTCGCAGCGGGTCGCTGCCTTTCGGCGTCGACAAAATGGTACGGATGCACTGCGCGACACAAGCAGCACCAGTTACCCGACCATCGCGGCCCAGTGCGGGTTGCCACCACAGCGGCTGTGATTGTGAAGAACTGTTCGTATTCATGCCGACAGTGTCGGACGTGAGGATGAGTGGAAGTATTAAAGCGCTTTAAATACTAAGCAAAAACGACGTTGCCCCGCATAACGCAGGGCAACAGTGAAAATAGTTATGAGGACGGCGGACCGGTGGGCGCGCCGTTGTGACCTTTCGGGTGCTCGTGGCGTTTCAGTGACGTACCACCTGCAGAAACATCATCCGTTGCCGACAGACTGCCGGTGATGGTGGCCGCAGCACCTCCCTTACCACCGGAAATCGCCATACCACCCTGACCGGTAATACTCCCTTTAACCAGCAGATCGCCTTTTATTGTCGTATTGCCGGTCACTTCGGTTTCTGGTGAATTTACCGTGGCTTTTTGGGTTTTGATGGTCGCTGAATTTGCGGCATCGATGAGGGCGTCCTGCGTCTTAACCGTGGCGCGGTTTTGGGCGATAACGGTAACCTGCGTGTCGGTCTGCAGGGTGATATCACTGTGGGTGGTGATGGTTAACGTCTTTATCGCACCACCGATGGCCATCGCGTTATTTTTGCGATCGTATTCAACAAAAGTCCCGTCAGCAAAGTCGGTACGGCGCTTGTCCGGGTCGCTGATGACCGGCGTATCCTGACTGGAATATACCGCGCCGAGAATAACCCCCTCGACGCCGTCAGGGGTCATCAGTACCTTTACCTGCTCGCCGACGTCGGGCATGCAGTAATCCTTATTTTTGTAAGTATTGTTCTGCATAACATCCAGCCACCAGGTGCGAAGGTTATCATGATCCGGCAGACGAACGCGGGCGCGAACCGTCTTTGGATCGATGGCGCTGACCGTGCCGGTCGCAAAGATCACACCGTTCATCGCGTCGAAATCCTCTTGTCAGCCTTAACCTCTTCTGTTGTGCCGTCTGCATGAAAG
Source organism: Salmonella enterica subsp. diarizonae (assembly GCF_008692785.1). Lineage (GTDB taxonomy): Bacteria > Pseudomonadota > Gammaproteobacteria > Enterobacterales > Enterobacteriaceae > Salmonella > Salmonella diarizonae. The sequence continues at coordinate 79,473 of NZ_VXJV01000003.1, read as the reverse complement.
ACGGTCAGGGTTCGGCCCTGTTTTTTACCCGCGCCTGCCTTATGTTTCAGACCGCGTGCAATATCAATATCGGTGGTCAGTCCGCAGCTGCGCGTAAGGGAATGACGGGCGCTGATAATCAGCCACTTGCCGTCAGATTGACCAAAACCGGATAAGGTGACGCTCGCTCCGGCGCGCAAAGACAAATCGCCATCACCAAGAGACAGTGTCCCGGCGTGCTTGTACTCGTTTTTACTGTCGAGCTTCGCCTTGCCTTTGGCGCGGGATTCAGCAGGATTTGACGCACGCTCGTAGGTGTTCAGCGTATCCGCACCGGCGCTTTCTTCGGGCAGGCGGAATGGAACCTGCACCTGCTTTCGTTTCTCCTGACGGGTATCTTGCGAACCATCCGCTTTGTAGGTCACAAGCGTACGCGTCTGGCTGTTCTGGTGCTTGTTCTTCCCGCCTTTATAGACCTCATGCAGGGTGTCACGCAGCGTCCAGCGGCTGATGTCCTGTGGCGTGATGGTACGGATGACCGGCGCATCCCGAAGTTTACCCAGGTGAGAAAATATCAGCTTCTGTGGGGTGACCTTGACCATATAGCCATAGTCCTGCGCCAGACGCTTCAGGAACGCCAGATCGGACTCGCCGTACTGGGTGATCCGCTCAAGGGTCAGCGGCTCAATCTGCCCCTCAAGCTTCAGCTTGTGCTTGCGGGCAATACGCCCGGCGATGGCCGCAAGCGTGGTGTTCTCAAAGCCCCGGTTTGACCTGGTGCGCATGGCGCGGGTAACCGGTGCCGAACGCCCCCGGATGCTGACGCTGTCAGGCGGGCCTGACAGCTCAATTTCATCAATGGAGAACCCGCCGCAGTCGGTCAGGGGCTTGCCCTTAAACCCAAGCTGCAGGGCGAGCGTGTCACCCATCCCCGGATACCACGCGTCCCGCCAGCGCTGCTCACTGTCTTCCAGCTCCACCTCCAGTTCGTCACTTTCTCCGCTCAGTTTGTCGGTAAAAGTGATGCTGGTCGCATACGCGGTAATGTCGTGCGTGATGTCCTTTAAATTATACCGCAGCACAAAGGCCGGTTCCGGCACCGGCAGCGTGTTCATCGCAGCCATGGCGGCAGCTCCTCAGTAACATCAACGGCGTCAATCACCGGAATAGCCAGACGCAGTCCGCCCGGCAGAACAGGTGTCACTGCGATATGTGGGTTGGCCAGCACAATACGGCTATAGCCCATTGGGTCGGCGTAATAACGCCAGGCAATGTGATCCCAGCGCTCCCCCTCGGTGGTGATGTGCTCCAGAAAAATACCGTTGTTATCGCTCATCGGTTACATGCTCCGGGTAATCATGCGGGAGGCAAGCTGGCTCAGGTATGATGAATTATCCGTCATCACGGCTGCTGCCTCGCCCACAGCACCGGCCACGCTGTCGAACGCACCGGAAAGGTTGGTGGGATGCTTCAGGTCAATACGCTTTAAGGTGTCAGCCCCTCCATCAATCAGGGAGACTATCTGGCTACCGGCGCGGGCCATTCTTGCCGCTTCAGGCAACTGCGCACTCAGTCCCGTCAGCGCCGGAAAGGCTTTTTCCAGTGGACCGGTGACGTTATTCAGGCTGGTTATCATGCCGGGAATACGGCTCACCGCCGCCACAGGGTTGTCCTTAAACTGACGGGCCACGCGCACCACGTTTGAGGCGGTACTCAGTGCAGACTGTGCCGTGCGCGCTGCCGTGACGGCGGTGTGCAACATGCCGGTAATACCGTTTGCCTGCTGCAGGGGCTTTGTGATTGCGCCGACACCGGATAATGCCGAACTGACGGCGAGTGGCTGAGGTGGATTATTCGGGTCCCCCGTAAACTCCCGCAACGTCAGCGTGACGGCCAGCGCCTGAATCTGACCGTCGGGTGTCGCAAGCGTGATGCTGCGTGTGGCATCGGTAATGACAAACCACCCCGGATACTCCGTACCAATAACCACCGCCAGCGCCTGATGCGCCAGTCGTGCGGCGTTAATCTGATTCCAGACGCTGGCAGGATCGCAGTAGTGAAAATGCAGCACGAAGCTCCAACTGTATTCATCCAGTTTGCCCCCGATATACTGCAAACCCGGCTTGCCGCTGATGCGGTCCAGTTCGGCAAAATCACTGCCATATGTCCCGTCGAGTTTGTCGGGAGAAATGCCGGTGTTAATCTCGATGTCACCCAGTAATGCAAACATTTTTCACCCCTTACGCATCAAAGCTGCGGCGCTCTTTGCGGCGCATGATTTCATCGAGCAGACGCTCAAGCTCCGGCAGGTTCTCTTTTAATGCCTGCTTTATCATGTCCGTGGTTAATGTGCCGGGCGTCGCTTCCTTTATATGTACTGACGGGGAATAGACCAGATGAATTGCCGGGGAGGATTCACCGCCGCCTGCGGTGGCACCACGCGGAATATCGGCAATAAACGGCACAGCGGGAATGCGTGGCGAACGCAGGCCATCGGGCATGATTTTAGCGGCCAGCCCCTTTGCGGCCTGCTGCGCTTTCCATGCCGTGTTGTTGATACCGAGCTGCAGACCTTCGACGATATAACCGCCGTATCCCATAAAGACGCGGGAGGGGCTTTGAATTTTATTTTCAGTGGTGAAGATATTCTTCAGACCATTACTGAATTTTTTGAATTTGTCTTTGGCTGATTTCCAGGTATCTTCAATGCCTTTTGTCAGGCCATCGATAATATTTTTGCCGAAGTCGGTAAAATTACCGGGCAGGTCAATACCAAACCATTTCATCACGCCGGAAAAGGCTTTGGTAAATAATCCCAGCGGCGACCAGTTAATAATTAATTCACCGATACCCAGCAGGCCACCATCAAATGCAGTCTGAATATCCTGCCAGCGGTCGGTAAAGAAGCCGGTAATGGATGACCAGATTTGCGTGCCGATATTTTCAATCCCCGTCCACAGGCGGGTAAAGAAACCTTTAATTGGCTCCCAGTAACGATAAATAAGGAAGGCGGCAACGGCAATACCGGTAATCAGCAGGCCTATGGGATTCATCATTAATGCCCGACCAATAAACAGAATGGCGCGACCGGCAACCATCAGACCACGCAGAAGACCACCACCCAGAACGCGACCGAGACGACCTGCGCCGGTAGCCAGACGGGAAGCCAGCGGCCCCAGACCACGCATTTTGCCCCACAGTGATTTAAAGCCGCGTCCTGTCCTCATCGTGAGGTTAAACAGCATCGAGGAGCTTTTGCCCAGCGTCCGGTATTCATGGGTCAACCGGACAATTGTTGCAACACCACGCAAACCTCCCCGGGCAAGACCGAACAACCAGCCAAGAGTGCTACTGTAAACGAGCTTGCTGATAAGCCAGCCCCCGCGCACTATCAGGAAATATTTACCGGCTGTGACGGCCAACCCCGCAAGCTGTTGCGTCAGCGCCTGATTGTTCTTCACCCAGTCAGTGACACTGGAAATCCAGCCTTTCAGCAGATCGATATTCTCACGTACCACCGGGGCCAGCGCTTCACCGAACGTTGAGGACAGAATACTCAGCTCGTTTTTAAGCTGCTTACCCTGCACGCCAAGCGTATCCGCCTTCTGGTCGTAAGCCATATTCAGATAATTGGGGTCGCCCTGGTTTTTAATGGTCTGCTTATTATTTTCGTAAGCCCCCCAGTTTTTCGACATGGCGTTAATAAACTTAATCTGTTCAGGCGAAGACACTATCTGGCCCAGACCAAAAGACTGTATTAATTGCTGCTGCGCAGCAGCGTCACCATTGAGTGCGCTAAATTTATTCATGAACTGGCCGTTACCCACTTCTTCAAGATAGCGCTGGGTAACGCGCAGCGAGGCTTCGAAATCCGACATACCGCCTTTCATGTAGTCGGCGCGCGAGCGGACGTAGTCGACACCCATAACATCAAAACGATGCTCCATCCTGCGACCGTCGCTGGTATCCATCCAGCCCTGAAGCCCGGAGACCACGTCCTCTTTATTACGCATCGTCAGGCGTGCAGCACCGAGGGAGGACATGATCTCGGTTATGGCCTCATCACCGGTAATGCCGCGCTTCTCGAAAGACTCCGCCAGTTTACCAAATGCCGGAGCCACATCCGGGAACTCAAAACCGACACGATTACCGCTGTCGGCAAGCAGATTGAAGGCGTGCGGGATTCCCTTATCATTGTCATAGCCGAGGTTATGGGTCAGCACATCGGCCACTTTCGCCGTATCCTGCGTCCCCATGTTATAGACGGTGGCCACCTTGCCGATAATATCGTTCAGTTTCGCGGCTTCCTTGCGGTTCCACCCTGCATCGACCAGATCGTCCGTGGCTTTTAAAAGCTCAGTGACGCTTTGTGAGGATTCGCGGGAAGCTGTCCGGGTGTCGGCCAGCAACTGACGCTCTTCAGCCCGGTCATAGTTACGTGCGCCCTGACTGGTTGAACGTACCAGTGCTTCTTCACCGGCATAAGTCGCTGTGGACTTATAAGCCAGCGCGCCAGCCGCCGTCACACCGCCAACAAGCCCCCGAAGCTCGGACATCACCTGCTGGCGTTTGAGCAGCATGGTGTTGACCTTCGCATCCCATTTCAGCAGCCGGGTGTGCTGATATTCGACGCGCTTCAGACTGTCACCGACACTGTCATAACTGCTGCGCAGACGGTCAGCGATGCCGGAACCAATCTGGCCATAGCGTTCTGAGGCGCGACTGAGGGCGTCCTGACGGGTTTTAAGGCGGGAGGTGGTGTCGGTGAGTTTACTCAGCGTACGTTGCGCTGTCCCCATCGCCGAGGTAAATGAACCGGAGACGGCAGCCCCGATAACGACACCTAATGAAAACGATGTGGACATAATATATACTCGGCGAATGGGTAAATAATAAAGGAGAGAGGACGATGTTTTTTGTTATTGGCGTTTATATTATTGCCGTGCTCTCCGCGTATGGTTATGTAGCCTGGTATGTCACCACTGAATTCGTTCTCTCAGGACAGATGGGAATCCTCGGTGGCATTGCTTTATTTATTATTGGCGGTCTGGCCGTTTTCTTTATTCAGGCAATGGTGACACCGCTGATGTATCCGCTGGCATATATTGCTGAAGGTATCTGGTGGCTGATGAAAAAAGCCTGGCACGGCATTATCCGTCGCCGTACTCACGCTTAATCTGCTCATTCGCCTCGTCGATATACTCCTCAAACTCATCCATCAGCAGCCGGTCAATCTCTCCCGGCTGCCAGCGAAACCAGCGGGCCAGCAACGCCGTCCCTTTTACCAGCGCATCATCACTCGTCAGCCAGCCCGGCGAACTGTCGAAATCGTTTTGAAAGCGCCTGGTAATCTTCCAGATCCATGCCGGTTAAATCCTCCGGGTTCAGCTCCGTCATGCGGGCGATAAGCGCCTCATCCCATTCGTCGGAGTTTTTAAACTGTCGTTTGGCCGCTTTCATATCGGCAACCTTTAAGCGGCGCAGCGTGACGCAGGTAAGCATTTCGCCAGTGGCGAGCTTGTAGGGGTATTTCAGCGTGTAGCCATCGGCGCAGGTATTCGACACCTCAGCAGGTGAATGGCTGACGTTATCTTCGGTCTGGATATTTTCCATAAATGCCTCGTCTGTATAAATGAAAGAATCAGTGACAGACCGAGCATATAAAGGAAGGGATAAAAGGGCTTTTAAAGGGGTTTAAAGAAGTGCGGGGACATCCATTTCCCCAGAAACCTGCCGGGACTCCCTCCCGGATACTGCGCTCTCTACAGGGTGTTCTGTTTCGCGGCCTGCTTCAGACGGTAACCTTCCATCTCCCACAGCCGGTTAACCGCGTCCGTTCTGGCGTTCTCAACAGCAATATCATAACCGGTATCGCTGCTGAACTGCGCCGGATCAATACAGGCGCTTTTCCCCGTTCCCGCCACGAATCCATCGGGCATTACCGCAATGGCCACCGTGCAGGTGGTGCCGGGAAAATGATAAGTATGGAATGTCAGGCTGTCCGCCAGGGCGTCAATGAAACTTTTTTCAACCTTCAGCATTATCAGCCCCCGATATTGGCGTTGTAGTCGGCCAGCATATCCTGACCGTCGACGCGGAAAATATTATTGTCCACGTCCAGCTCCAGAATCTCTTCACCGTCCAGCATCATTTTGACGTAGGTGCAGCCGTATTCCGAGTTCAGGTCAGGCGCTTCCAGTTGCTTGAATGTCCCCAGCGGGGATTTTTTAAAGTTCACGCTGAGTGTAACAACCAGCGGCACTTCATCCTGACGACCTGAACCTGCATAGCGAACCACGCTGGCGCGCAGCTGCAGCTGGTAAACCTTAAACGGGTTGGCAACAAGTTTTGCAGCCTCCGGGTACAGGCCATTCCACTTGATTTCACCTTCCATTTTGTCAAAGCCGTAGGGCAGCTCAACCTTACCGATTTTCCCCAGCGCTTTGTGCTCCTGAACCACAGTCGCAATATCCGGCAGCTTGACCTCCTCAGCACGTCCCAGGAAGTTTTTACCGTCAAGATAGATATTGGCGTTAGTGATGATGTTACGTGCGATTTTTTTGGTCATTTGCCGCCTCCGCTTTTCAGGTTCATCACGTACTCATCGGTAATTTCTGCTTCATAGGTCAGCCACTCCATCGGGATCGAGGGGGTGATTTTATAGCTGACGCGAAGATGCCCGGAGCCGAGTTCAGAACGGGTATTGCGGGCCTTGTCGTACCAGACCTTAAAGCCCAGCAGTGCGCCGTCGCCGGACATGGTGCGGGCATAATTCTCCGCTGTACCCAGGATGTTATCTATCAGGGCATCACTCATGGGCTGGTCAATATACTGCAGCGAGGTCAGACGCAGTGACTCGTTAAAGATATCCGCCGTGCGCCTGACGTTCTCAAAGCTGGTAATGTGCGTCGACGTCGGAAACGCCGCGTTACGGTTACCCCACAGACGAATACCGGTGCCGAAACTGTTAAAGACGGTGGTAACACCCGCTTCGTTAAGCAGATTTGCCTCACAGGTCGCATCATCAATTCGCGCGGAAATCGGGCGCTCCATTCCGGTAACGCCCTTGATCTCGTGGTTGGAGGACGATACCCAGTACCCCTCATCGAGATCGACACGCGCACGCAGGGCGGCAGCACGAACTGACAGCGGCTCCAGCCGGTCAGCGTTCGTCACCGGATCGTAAACCTTCAGGTGCGGGTAGCACAGGCGGACGCGATCTGATGACGTATTGAAGTTGATGGTGCCTTTCGGGCCACGTCCGGCCAGCACCTGCTGGACGCTGCAGCCCACCGGCGCATCGACATACGCCACCGCGCCGAGCTTGTCGGCCATCACCGACAGCGCTGCCGTGACCGACATCTGCGTACAGTACACCGGCGCAATCAGGATTTTGCTGTCAAAGCCCAGGTCACTGAAGACATCATCCAGCGCCAGAATCCCGCCGCGGCGACCGGAAGCACCCACCGAACCGATAATATCTGCCGCTGTCACTTTTGACGGATCAAGCCAGGTGTAAGTCACCTTCACGCTATCGGTGGCCATGATGCCACCATCAGCCAGTCGGGTAATCACGCCGGACGAGGCATCGAGGGTGTAATCCTTACCGGCAACATACGTGGTGGCGCCGGTGGCGTCTTTCACCACCACCTCACTGACCATGCCGTGAGCAAGCCTTGCGCCACCTTCAGGGGTGATAAACTCATCCGCCACGCGGCTGCTGTGCGCTGCCGGATTCAGCACATTAATCACCACCACCGACATAACGCCGTGGTCGGCAATGGCCCTTAGCGCCTGCGGAATGGTAAAGCCCGGCAGCTCCGGCCCGTACTGCGCAGCGGCGGTCTCCGAATCAATCAGGACATGCGTATTGACCGGGCCAGCCGGTGCCGTACCAATCAGGCCGATAACGGCGGATTTAACCTGTTTTACCGGACGCGGACCACCGAGCGTCTCTCGGGTGTTCGCGCCGTGGAACCAGCTAGGGTTCTGACTGTTCACTGTGTACCTCCGGTGGACGGGATATCTTTAGTGGTGGTCTGGCGTTTCGGGGCTTTCACTTCCTGCAGGTGACCTTCCGCCACTAACGCCAGCGCGTACTCATTATCCGGCGCAAATTCCACTTCCTGCCCCGGCCACAACATGACCTCGCGGACGGTATCGCCGTCATTGAGACTCACGCCGGACGGCGGGCCACTGTAAATGTATTTCATTATTCCTCTTCCTCATAAAGCGACGCGGGAATACCTTCCGGCTCTTCCGGGTCATCCTGCACAAACATGGTTCGCGCCTGCACGACCAGCGCAAACATCCAGACGCCGGACGCAAAGCCGAGACATTTTTCACTGACCAGCACATACGGGGCATGGCATCCTGCAGGCCGGAATCCGGCCAGTGCGCGGCGGGTCTCATCAAGCGCCTGAATGGCACCGGTCGACGTGTTCAGCTCACGAAAGACCAGGGTGATAACCACGCGCACCGGCTGCTCCTGCATCACGCAGTCAATGGCGCTGTTAGTGCCAAAGTCGGCATTGCTGTAACTGACCAGCAGCGCGCCGGTATCGTGATTGAGCCGGTAGTTCTCCGGGTCATCAGGGAACAATTCACTGTCAAGCAAGGGCAGTTTTTCCTGCAGCCTTGCCACCGTGGCATTCAGTATCTTCAGGGTGTTCATCAGTATTTCTCCAGCCAGCCGCCCGGCCCGCCGAGCGTGGCCCGGCGCGACTTCACACGTATCTGACCGGGGTCAGGCATGTCCTTACCTTCCGGTGCAATACCGAGGGTGAGGCCGCCGTTCTTGATGTCAGTCAGCATCTGGCGCGTGGCGTTGTACGACGTCTCCACGGTCTTTGGCACTGCCATTTCCGGTCGGCGCTCGTAGAGCTTCTGGCGCACGATGTTTACGGCCAGGTCACGCAGCACCGTGGGACTGGAGGCTTTCACCGCGACCACGTCGTAACGCCCGCGCAGGTGCGCATCAATCAGCTCGCAGGCGCTGCGAATGGCATCCTCGATCACATCAGCGTTGATCTCAGATGCCTGCGGTCGGGAAAACACACGTCCGTCATCATCGGCGACCGGCGCATCAGCAGACGAATCGCTCGTCAGTTGAAGCAGCGTGCGCCGTGATATGACCTTTTCAACATCCGCCTGCGAGCAGTACATTACGCACCCCACATCACGCGAAGCGTGTTACCGGCAGCGGCTGCAGCGGTGATGGCCACGCCAACCTGTTCAGGCTTGCCGGTGGCCTCCAGCGGGATGACGCAGCCGTTATCATCGGACTGCAGCTTATCGCCGGGGTTAATGGCCGCACCGGCTTCGGCGGCGATAATGCCCAGCACGTTCAGCGGCACCGCATCACCTTCAACACCGTCAACCTCCGCCACGCCAAAGGCTTTTGCACCTTTCGCACAGGTGTTGCCGTCATAGCCCACCAGACGCTGCTGTGTCACCGCGCCTGCCGCGATGATGGTAGTAGCCAGAATGACCTGTTGCGTTGCCATAATTACGCCCCCTTCAGGTTGGTCATGATGTAGCCTGCGTCACCGCCAACCACCGCCATTTTGTAGATGTCGGTATAGCGGGCGTAGCTGATTTTGCCGCCCTCGCCGGGGTAGGTGTCAGCAATGGGCAGACCATTCAGCTCAAAGTTGTAGCCAAACGACGGCTCGTTCTCATCGCCGTTGTCGCCTTCGTTCTGCGGCCCGGAGACATGGAACAGCATCAGGTTGTCTTTCCAGATATCGACGGTCTTCGCCGCCGCATCCTTTTTGTCGTTGTCTTCGAGTTTCACCGGATAACCGATAACGATGTTTTCAATCTCGAAAATATCTTTCATCAGCTCGACGGTAATGCGCTTGCGCTCGTTGGCCCCCATCACAGCCTGCAGGGCAGGATGGAAACGCAGCAGCGGAAGCACGCTTGCCCCCATGACCATCAGGTTAGGACGCAGGCCGATGGCATCACGCACCGCATCCATCCCGGAAGAGACATCACGTACCGGGTCGCCTTTACCACCGGCCCAACTGTCAGCGGCGGTAAATTTGCGCACATTCTCTTTGAGGTACAGCGAGGTGCTCTGCGCCATCGCCGCTGCCGCCACCTCCTGGCTTAACAGAATGCCGTTACGGGCGCGCTTGACGGCCTTGGCCTGCTCGTTAAACATCGACTCATGCTGCTCGCGGTAGTCCACCGGGAACGCCAGATCGTGTTCATCAAGTACGATATCCATCGTGCCGGTCTTCTCGCGGGTGGCAATGTTACTTGCCGCACCCATGGCGCGCAGGGTCTCGTAAGTGGCGAACACGCCCTTACCGAAGGTCGGCACCTTGATACCTTCCTTCTCCACGCCGACTCGCGGGAAAATAAACGAGCTGATAAAGTCCGCATTTTTATAGCCGCGTGCGACGCTGGTGAGGATGGGGTCGGCAACGCGCTTACCTTTTAAATATTCAGACGACATGGTCTCTCCTTAAATCAGGCGGCGAACCGCAGCCTCGTAGGTGATGTTTTCAGCCTTCATCAGCGACACCGCTTTCGTGTGCATCTCAAGGCGTGCCGGGTCGGCCTCCGCGAACTCAGCCGGAATGGCGCTGCGGTCAGTGTTGTCAGCGGTGGCCACCTCGCCAAAATCCAGCAGCGGTCGGGCCTTCTGCATCTGCGTTTTGAACGCATCGACCAGCGGCTGTTCGCTGCCGTTCTCGCTGAAGCTGACCGGCTCATCGCCGCCGCCCAGCGCATCCAGCACCGCAACCACCAGGCCTTTCCCGGCAGGAGCCAGACGCGCATCACTCACCAGGCTGTCCGCAAACGCCACGTTGGCGTTATGACGCTCAGTGGTCGCACGCAGCGCCTCCGCTTTATTACGCTCTTCAATCTGGCGCTTCAGATCGTCGTTCTCTTTCTGAAGTTTCGCCTGTAACTCTTTATCCACGGCGGGTTCCTCCGGTGGTGTGGGGGCCGGTTTTTCGGCCACGGGTTGGATTGCGTCTTCTGCCGGTATCCCGACAGGGTCAGAAAATGCAGGTGTGGTGTCTGTCGCGGTTGTGCGAGCTGCCTCATCGCGCAGACTGTCAATCATGTAGTCCGGCACCACGCTGTCGGCTTTCTCCATCCCGAACTGGCTGATGATGAAATCCCTGATACGCGAGAACAGTGACGCAGTGGTCTGCAGGCTCCAGTCGGCAAACTCAACAACGCCTTCCTCATCCTCAGCAAAGGAAACCTGTTTTAATCCCTTAACGGCGGGCGGCTGCGCACCGAGAAAACCAACGTGGCGCAGGTAGTATTTGCCTGGCGTCGGGTTGCCGGGGGAGTTGGGGCAATAAAAAGAAGAGGAGACCTTGCTGAAGCGACGCTTCCTGACCATCTCGGCAAACTGCGGATCGATATCGCGGGGAGCCGCCTTCAGGCCATCACTGTCTTTGCTGACACCGCTCACCCATCCCCAGGCCGGGGCATCTGTTTTGGGATGTCCGATAACAATCGGCGCTTCATGCAGCTTTGGGTCATACACCGCCGCAATATTACCAAGGTCAGCATCGCTGAAGTTAATCCGGTGACCATGCATATCGGTATGGATACCGGACTTAAAGATGTGAATGAGATTCATGTGGCACTCCCGTTGTTTTGCTCACAATAACGGGGAGTACAGGGCGTGACTTTTAAAGGACTTTAAAGAATGGCGCAGGGAAGAAATCAGGGAAGCCGGAGGGGGAACGTCATCCGGGGCAGAATATCACCCCGGAAGATAGTCAGGAAGCGGTTTAAAACGGTTTAGAAGGCACCTGTCTGAAAAAAGTCATACGATGGCCGCACTGAAATCACTCAGGCGCTCAGTGGGCCGCATATTCAACCGCGCCCGTTTGCGGCCTCACGCAGAAAATCGGTCGCCAGGGTAAGCATTTTTTGCTCCAGCCCCTTCTGGGGTTTGCCGTCGGCATCGACGGGGAGGAAGGGACGCGCCGGAAACGCCTGTTTCCATGCCTTCGTCATCATATCGGGTTTACGTCTGTCTTTTGATGGTCTGGATTTATGATTCAACGTCAGCCCCAGCTGATGGGTGACTCCGTATTCCACGTTCGTTCCCACCATCGCATGCCCGGCATCGTACTTTTCAGTGATACTCCGGCGCAGGTGACCGGAGAGCGAGAGCGTTTCCCCTGTGCGCGCCTGCGCGGCAGCGGAAGGCTCCCACGGCGGATTACCCTGATCCCGAAAGTTCAGCGCGGTCGTGGCGGCCAGCAGGCCTGCGATTTTACGCATCAACGGGGAAGTGTCACGCCCGGCCTCCGCCATCCCGTTAATCATCCGGGTGACGTCAGTCAGGTTAAGGTCGATGGTCATCAGGTCTTTTTTGCTCATTGCGACAACTCCTGTTTTGCAAGTTCTGCCAGCGGCCCGCTGTACTTGTTCAGGTCAGGACGATATGCCACGCCGGGGTTATACGAGAATCCGGGGTCGGGACTGACGGTTTTACCACCCACAGTCCAGGTGGCCACCGGGCGCATCTCACCGGTATTGCGGGAAACCAGCTGCATCTTCTCACCGAGCACGCCTTCAAGACCGCCGATGAAGAGACCGCGCTCTTTGACCTCCTGCGCCGTCAGGGTTATCACGCTGCAGCGACAGCCCCAGCCGTTCGGCGGGTAATACTTCTGCCAGAACGGATGAGACAGCGGCAGTACCGTGCCATCCAGCAACAGGTGAACCGGGCGGGTGTGGCTGTCCCGGATGGCCACATACAACCCGTAAGTCCGGTCGTCGGCATTCTGGATTTGTTCAGCCCAGCGTCCGCCGCTGTACACCATCGACATGTTGGTACGAAAAATGGTATCGAGACGCCACGGACTGCCTGCCTGAATTTCCTGCTCTTCGCCGGTATCAGGGTTGACGTCGGTAATGCGTCCCCACCATCCCTTCGCCTGCAGTACCGGCTCCAGTTCCTTACGAAACCAGCGCCCGGACTTACCCTCAGCCGCCGCTTTCTCCAGCGCGTTGTAGATATCCTGGAGAATATCAAGACGGGTCACCTTCGCAATGGTCTTCGCGCCCGCGTGCTCTTCCTGCCATAAGTCGTGCCAGTCCCACGAAATGAACACCTCTTTTTTAGCGAGGTACTCAATGATTTTTTCTGGGGGCAGGCGCATACAGACCGCAATATCGCTAGCCGTGAGCATAATGAATCCCCAGCACCTTCGCGAGGAAGCGGACTTTCGCCAGCCGTTCGACCAGCTCGTCACCGTTCATCTGCGGGTAAATCGACGCCAGTTGGCCCATCAGGTCAGTGGGCGTGGCACCGTTGCGTATCGCCTCAAACACCGGAGCCAGCAGCGGGGCCATTACGTCATCGTTCATCAGGGTGTCGCTTACCGAACTGAGCGCCTCATCGAGCTTGTCCCGGACATCGGAATCAGCGCGCGCTGCGGCCTCCGCAAAGCCCAGCGACGGCTGACCGGTGAGCGGCATCTGCCCCCATGAGGATGACGGCAGCATCATCGCCTGCGGGTTAATGTCGCCCGGCTGCAGGCCATATTCACGCTGGTAATACTGCTCAGTGAAGAACCCGCGCGTCTGGCTCAGCGTCTGGTCGCGCTTTGCCTGGGTGTCGTCAATGCTCTCCTGTTCCCACAGGTTCCAGACCGGCACCGGCACATCGCCGAAGTTCAGCTGTGCCGCCCACTGCAGTACCTGATTGATGGCACCGGTCACAATCGCCGCATCACCGTCACGAATGTCATCAGTGACCTCAAGCCCCGCCTGTGCGCTGGCCTTGTTGGTCTCAGCTTCAGTGGTCTGGTTCTGCCCCAGCAACGCGATTGATATTTCAGCGCGCGCCATGGTGATCATTGCCTGGAAGATATCACTGGACGCGCTCTTGCCCATCGGCTCTTTAATTTCGACGCTGTCGCCTTCGGGGATAACCGCAATCGCGTCCTGAACCATCTGCTCAAGCCCGTCCATCAGCTGGTCGATATCCGACTGCGTGGCCCCGCGCGCATGTTTACCCACCGCCCACGGCGTGGCGTATTTCTCAACAAACTGCATCCAGAACCGCCAGCCGTGTTTTTTAAACATCCCCGGCCAGAAGCACATGGAAAGGTCGGCGAACCCATAAGGGTTATCGTAGGTCGCATCCTGTGTCGGGCAGATAAACTTGTAGTCAGGCGGAAGAATACCCTCAGACGGCACGTTTTTACCCCGAAAGCGCAGCTGATTATCCGTATCGAAATGGAACCATTCAGGCGGTTTGGCGACGATATTACTGACCGTGAAGCGCCCGTTATCTTTCGCCCACATCAGTTCGGCGGGCTGCCAGCCAAAGAGCGGCGCATCGAGCAACCCGCCGATGATGGCGTCCATATCCCACGCGGCCATCATGTCTTTTAAAAATTCGCAGACCGGCGTGTCGGTATCGCCCTCATTGAACCCGCGCTCCAGCGCTTTCACCGCCGACTTGCGACGGCGAATGGCGCTGCCGACAAGCGGGTCAACGCGCAGATCACGATAGGCACGAATATCCATGCCCGCCGCTTTCAGTATCGGGTCAGGATTGGGCAGCATGCCAAAGAACGAGCCAAAGCCCCAGACGGTATTGCCACGCGAGGCTATCTCATCGGTGAGGCGGCGCTTGTCGCGCTCGGCAAAGCTGACAAATTTTGTTGGTGAAACATAAAGCCCTTTAACGCTGCTCATTAATACCCCCTGAGAATACCCGGCATCCGGCGCGCGCCGCGCGAGTACACCATGGTCGGCCCGTTGTCCGTTCCGGCAGCATTCAGCGCCAGAAAACCCGCCCATGCGCGGTCGGCGTGACCGGCAGCGTCACTCTCCGCCACAAAGCGCGGCTGGCCCGTTGGCCCGGAGACCTTCTGCAGCTTGTGCAGGTCGCTTCTGAGTTCCGTATCGCCCAGCGGGATACGGATTTTGCGATCTTCAAACGCTTCTTTGCCCCGCGTGGCCAGCGTCAGTTTGTTGGGGGTATTGAACAGCACACCCTCAACCCGCATGTCGCCATGGCGCAGCTTTGCATCTTCGACCGGCTTTTCACCCATCCCGGTCTGGTCCATACAGCAACGCAACACGCGGTAACGGAAGAACACATCATCCAGCAGCGCGTCCTGTTCGGCGAACTTCGCACGCTTGCGCGTAATGATTTCCCGCGTCCACAGCACGTCCCCGACCAGCTCCAGCACCCAGATAACAAACAGGTCATGACGAATACCAATATCGACGCCCACATAGCAGGGACCACCGGTGTAGTGTTCCGGCAGGCCCGCCATGTCGTGCTCGACGCCGTCAATCAGTTCGTAGGAGAGCCACGCGCTGGCCTCATCCAGCCACTTCAGTTCAAACTCCTGCGCCCACGCATCTTCATCGTTGAGCGCCAGCTTCATCTCGTCGATATTGCGCGGCAGCCCGTCAGCCACGGCGCGGTAAATATCGACCGTGTGGCGGGACCAGACGGCGTCCAGCGCCTTATCGGTCATCAGTTCGTAGAACTTATTACCTTTACCGTTAGGTGTGGAGGTGACGCGCAACTTAAAGCCATTGGAAATAACCGGGAACAGTGCCGTCCAGATTTTGCGACTGTCGGCATGGAAGCCAAATTCATCCAGAAAGACGTTGGCGGCAAAGCCACGCGCGGTATCCGGGTTGGCGGGCAGCGCGGTGATACGGGAGCCGCCCGGCAGGACCGCTTCCAGCATGGTGTAGCGCTCGCCGTTCGCGGCGTGGTAATAGCTCTCAATCTCCTGTGCGACCATGCTGTACGCCTGACAGTGCTTTTTAACGCCTTCCTCCATGGCTTCTTTCGCCTGACGCTCCCCGCGCGAGAGAATAACCCATCGGGTACGTCCGCCGCTGGCCTCCACCTCAAAGCAGTCGTCGACCAGCTCAAGCGTGGTGGTGAACGTCTTCCCGGTCTGGCGGGCAAACATGCCTATCTTGAAGCGGGCGCGGTCAAGGAACCATGCCTGCTGGTAGGGGTGTAACTGAATGGCGGCACTCATGACACAATCCCGTAAATCTGTTCGCGAACCAGCTTCAGCGTCTCAAGACTCAGACGGCCATCACCACCTTTGGCCTGACATTCCAGTTCATCCATCTTTGCATCCAGCTTGTCGCGCACATCCAGCTGGAATTTTTTCAGGTTCACGGAGGCGCGTGTCAGGGTGGCGATGTTTTTCGAGGCAATCGCCAGCAGCTTCGCGCGTTTCTCGTTCTCCTTTGGATCGTCACCCTCGACGGCCTTCAGACGCATGAAGATATCAATCATCTCGGTCTGGATAAGCGCCATCAGACCGCCGGAGCGGTCGTCGCTGTCATCCTCCGCCTCACGGGCCATCAGTCGCGCCGCCTCGGTGGCCGCACGTACGCGCGCCAGTTGCTGTTCCATCCTGTAGCCAAAGCGCTGCAGGCTGGAGCGGGTTATCACAAAACCCTTGTCCTTTAGCAGCGCCTCCAGCTCGGCATAGCCTGTGAAGTTACGCTCGGTCAGCGCCCGTTCAAGCCAGCGCCGGACATCCTGCGGCAGTACATCCAGTGAACTTTTGCGCCCCATAATCATTCACTCCAGTATTTGTCCGGGCGGGCAATGCCCGGATCGCAGGGAATGGTGTACTCAACCAGGTCAATACCGGTGCGGGTTAAGTCGGCAAACCACATGCCGCTGGGCTGTTTCGTGATTTCAATCAGACGCCGGTCACTCAGGTAGTCCATCTCCTGGCGCACCTCAAGTTTCGTGGCGTCCTGATAAATGGATCGCGCAATATCAAACAGCAGATGTTCACTGGTGGTGTACGGACGCGACTTGTTGAGCGCAACCAGCAGGCTCCAGCGCAGGGACTCGCGGCGAACGCGGATAATATCAGTCATGTTAACCTCTCAGATTTTGTTGGTGCGCAACGCTACCGAGCTTCTCGTAGACAGCGTCCAGCTTGGCTTCAATCACCGTCTGGCCGCGTATGTAATCCTCACGACGGACATAGTCGACGGGCAGCTTCGCCTTAAACTCCAGGAACTCACGCTCCAGATCGTTCCAGCGCGACGCCGTCTCTTTCATGGTCTGCTCCAGCGACGCGAACCGGGCAGCCTGCCGCGCTTCTGCGTTGTTGAATAACCATTTCGCCAGCCCGCAGACCGCACCGATAAACGAAATCAGGAAGCCAACCAGCGTCCAGAACTCAACCTGTATGGTCATTGATGCAATCCTTCTGTGTAATCCAGCACGCCGTTCAGTTGCTCACGCCAGACACGGCACTGCCGGGCGTTGTCGGTAACGTTGGCGAGGATATCGGCCTGACTGACGCCGGAGTCGCGTAACCGGGTGACAGCGGTATCAGTTGTCCCGGTCGTTGTGCCAGCGCTGGCGGAAGCGGCGGTAGCGGATTCGTGATGACCGGCGCTGTATGGGGCGGTGACACCGAGGGCGGCGTTGTACTGCTGCACGAAACCGCGAGTAAACACGCACTCAATGGGATGGCTCTTGCCTTTTTCATCCACCCACTGGCGGGTGACGTCGGCAATCTGTTTTTTAAGGGCAGCATTCTCACGCTCCAGCTGTTGTTTTTTGGCCTGAAAATCCTCGTCCGCCTTGTGCGCGGCGGCGACCTGCGCGTTATAGCGCCTGACAATCTCCATCAGCGCTTCGGTCTGTTTCACCGCGTCTTCACGCCGGTATGTATCAAACTGCGACTGCAGTTGCGCTACCTGCTGTTCACCATCACGCCAGCCTTCTTTACGCCCGGTGGTGTAGCCTTTAAGCCAGGTGGCGGCAAAGATCATGATGATGGCCAGCACCAGCGCAATGCTTGTCCAGGGCAGACGCTTAATCCATTTAACCCACACAATTAGCCCCTCCCCACGACAGGTAGCGCGGGGCCAGCTCACGCAGAATGCGCTGCGGGTAGTGGCGGTTCTCCCGCCAGTTGGCGACACTTCGCCCGGCATTGACCGTTTCAACCGCACCAAACCAGCGGGCGTCATCGAGACCGCGCGTTCGTGCCAGCCTGCGGTCGCGGTTGACCCAACCCAGTCCTCCGTTGTAGGCAGACAATGTCATGGCCATACGCTCACAGCCGTCAGGCACGGCCACACGGCTCCACAGCCAGCGGTCGTAACTGACCAGCGCCCGGATGGCCCAGCCGGGGTTATACGGTTCGCGCGAGGCCAGGTGCGGCATCAGTCCGGCAATCCATTCAGATGTCGACGGCATGAACTGCGCCAGCCCCTGCGCGCCGACAGGTGAACGGGCGGCAGGATTCCAGCCCGACTCCTGATGCAGCTGCGCGGCAAAATCAGCGACCGGCGCATTCAGTCCCCAGTCCACGCGGGCAGAACGAATAACATCACTGCGGTATTTGAGGGCGACGGTCGGTGGTTCAGCGGCGTCAGCCTGCGAGAAGAACCCGCCACACCAGAGCAGCCAGGCGGTAACCAGCGTGGCAATCAGGCTTGACAGAAAGCCGATAAACCCGTTTTTTTTCTTAGAGCTATCAGCCAGTGACATACCAAGACCCATCAGGGCCAGCACGCACCAGACGATTTGCGGCCAGTGAAAAATCATCGTTACAACCCCATCGCCACAGCCAGACATACCGCCGCGACAATCATTGCGCGACGGATCAATACAGCCGCAAAGACCAGGTGATTTCCCGTCTCCACCGGATAGCGACCGATATCCATCAGTTGCGGAACGTGACGCTGGAACTGTCCGGGACGAGCCTTGGGGAACAGCGAACGGTCCAGCCAGTAGCCGAGTACAGCAGCGAGCGAAATGAGCGACAGCTTGTAGACCACCACCGGCAGCTGCTGCGGCGACACCACCGCAATTACCAGAAACATCACGGCAGCGGCCAGCAACCAGCCCCACAGGCGCGGGCGTGGCGCAGTGGCAACAAAGCGGGAAAGGCGTTTGAATTTTTTCATTGAATGCGTCTCCTTGAATGATGGAGACAGCATGACAAAGCGGGGTTTAAATCGCTTTTAAAGGGCTTTAATAGTGGCGGTAAATATGGATGTGCAGGATGGGGACTCGTTTAATCACGGAGTCAATATCATGTCAAAGACACTTAACCCCACCATCACTATTACCGTATCAGGTCCGACAGGCTCAGGCAAAAGTCGCGTGCTGGCGGTGATTGCGGATGTGCTGAGGCTCATCCACAGCGACTGTATTATTGAAGCGCCTGACGTGAAAGCAGAAAAGGAGATGTGCGGGGATGATTACACCGCGTGGCATAAGCCCCGCAGCGGCACCATCTTTAAACTGAAAGAAGTTAATCTGCCGGGGTCACTCCAGAAGCCCACCATACGCGGCATGAGCCACAGTGAAGTGATGGCGTGGTTTGAGGAATACGGATTCAGGGATAAGGTCGGCCATCCGCTGACGCTGAATCTCGATTTCCGTGAGTTACTGTATCTGGCACTGGATCACCAGGGCAAGCCAGACAGGGAAATCACCATTGATGATTTGGTTGATCGCCCGGTTCCGGTCCATATTCAGGCACTGATGAGCAAGCTTGGGGTATCGTTTGAAGAGTATCAGGAAACCGACCTGCAGCCGGTAGTTGACCTGATTAACTGGGCGCTGACAACTACTCCAGTCCCGGAACAAACAATGCAGGCATATAAAAAAGGAAATGAATACTCCAGCCAAAATCCAAATTGCTTATCTGGAGTTGTAAATAAAGACGAACAGAATGCCCCACAGCACACCTTACTTACCCCGGAAGATATCATTCGTCAGGTGACTGAATCTGTTATCGCCATTCTGGATTGCCACAAACAGCAGCAAATACACCGCGAGGAACTCACTGAGAAAATCAGGAAAGAAATCCTGAATCTTCACAACAAACTTGGTTAACCCTCCCCGGAAAAGAGCGACCTGCCGGGAGGTGCCTAAACCTTCGGCAGGCCATCAACCCACAGAACATCCCTGTGAGTCAACCGAGGCCCTTCCGTTCTCGCGAGAACAGGATGAGCCTATGCCATGCAGGCATTATTTTTCAACTATTGAAAAAGGCTTACAGTAAATGAAAGAACAATCACTCCCGATTGTGCCGTGGATAGGCGGTAAACGCCGTCTGGCAAAGCACATCCTGCCACTGTTTCCCAAACATACCTGCTACGTGGAGCCGTTCTGCGGCGCTGCTGCGTTGTATTTTCTCAAAGAACCCAGCCGCGTTGAAGTTATCAACGACGTCAACAATGAACTGGTGAACCTGTACCGCGTGGTCAAGCACCATCTGGAAGAGTTTGTACGGCAGTTCAAATGGGCACTGGTCAGCCGTCAGATCTACAAGTGGTTGCAGGTAACGCCGGAAGAAACACTGACCGATATCCAGCGTGCCGCCCGGTTCTACTATCTACAGAAGCAGGCGTTTGGCGGTAAGGTTGCGGATCACACCTTTGGTACATCGACCACCAGCGGCCCACGATTTAACCTGCTTCGCATCGAGGAAGAGTTATCGCTGGCGCACCTGCGACTTTCCAGAACCATTATTGAGCATATGGACTGGAGTAAGTGTATTGAGCGCTATGACCGCCCGCACACGCTGTTCTACTGCGACCCGCCGTACTGGGGAACGGAAGGCTATGGCGTGGATTTTCCACTTGCGGAATATGAGCGCATGGCGCAGCTGGCCACCAGCATGAAGGGGAACGTGATTATCTCAGTAAACGACATACCGGAGATGCGTCAAGCCTTTGCGGGGTTGGAGATACGGTCAGTAGGTATCAAGTACAACCTGCAGACAACGGAAAAGGCAAAACCAAAACAGGAACTGATTATCAGGAATTTTTTAGTAACAAGGTCAAGGATGACTACAACCTATCCTCATTTATAATCAATGAAAAAGCACTTTAGCCACAGCAAGACCAATTGTTAGAGCTGCAAAAATAGCCCCTGCAATCCATTTTGTCTGGTTGTTCATTTCCTTACGTATATCGCCGATTTCTTTATGCAAAGTCACCTCCGTCGCTCCCGTACTACGAATAACAGCGATATCAGTTTTAATCTGAGCAACATTCTCTTCTAGCTTTTGAATTCGCCTGTCCATATCACCTCCTCCGCCATTGCCATTACTGAAATCAGTATGATCCTGCACAGCAGGGAAATCAACAGATTGAGCGGAAGACTTGTTTAAACCTATATTATACACATTAGACTCACTCACCCCCTTGCTCCTCTTGTTTTTTCATTGCTGCATTAGTGTCTATTATTGATCTGACTCGCTTATAAGAAAAAAGCATCATATATGCACATGTATTACATGTAATTCTAAACACAGGAAGACCCCCTGCAAACGAAATGGTTTTCGCACCTTCTTTTAACTCCGCGTAATTAAGGGATTCGATGACATCCATGGTTCCCCATGGCTCTCCTGCATCTAATCCCTCAACAACGCCTTGCACATCCCATGACTTACCCGCACAAACTGGGCACACAAGAGGCCCCTTAAAGGAATTAATAAAATCTATGAATTCGTCTGTTGTTACCCGAGAGGAGGATATATGTAATTCATTAATATTAAAGTGGCTCATGGTGTTCTCGCTCACATATCAATGATGCATGGAATGCTTACCGCCATTCGTGGCCTTCATAAACTTTTTAACGATAGGCTCCATCAACTCACGCATGTCACCCTGCTCATCAAGAGGCAAATCAGCAAGAGCATAATCAAACGCCTCAAGCATGATCTCGTAGTTGTCGCCGTTATGCTCGCCCGTCAATATATAGAAGAGATCAAATCCGGCCTTATCCAGTGCAACCTGAATGTCTTCAGCCATTTCATACACTTTGAAGTCAGGTTTCTCATCGGAGACCAGGTCATAGAAGTACGGCGTTAACCCCAGTATCTCAGCCATTCGTTCTTCGCTAATACCAAGCCTTTTCTTCTCTTTGAGGATTCGTTCTGTTGCGGTTAAATCCCAGTCACTCTTTAGTATTTGTTTCTTTGCTGACATAGCGTTTCCTTATGTGGTTTCGGCCGAAACTATAAGGAAGCTAAAGCCTGCAGATAGCATTTTTCAACATTTAATGAAACCCATTTACAATAAAATTCACTTTATTCTTTCTTACCACCGCCATTCCCTTTACGAGAAAAGATGTTGATCACGTTATCAACGTCAGGCTCATCGCTGTTCTTTAGTCGTTCATACTTCCTTGTGCGCAGGCGCTCAGGTGGGCCGCGAGGTAAATTGGTGACACTGCAATCAACTGGCGAATTTGTTTGGTTTTGGCTGTGATAGCGATTCGCCAACACGGAGAAGTGTTTTTCTATCGTCTGCACTCATACCATCGTAGGCATCCACTAACGCTTGTTTCTCAGGTGACATTTTTGGGATATCTGATGAAATTTGTGATCGCTGCCCTGTAACAACATAAAGAACATCTAAGCCAACTTCAGCCCATAAACCTAAAGCGTCAGCTCCAGGGGATGATTCGTCTTTTTCCCATCTCAACTGACTCTTATAGGAAGCCCCAACCATTTGAGCGAAGTCAGTTTGACTAAAACCCAAGCGTTTTCTTTCTTCTTTTAGTCGTTCCCCTTGTGACATTTTTGTCATAACCCTCTTTACATATCCCATTTTTGGGATAATAATACACCTTAAATAGAACAACCATTGTTGCACCAAATAAGGAGCCAACATGACCGCAGATCAAGTTAAAAACAACCTGCGCCAACAAGGCAAAACCATTACTGCGTGGGCTAAAGAAAACAACTATCCACGTAAAGCCGTGTACCGCGTATTGAACGGACAAACCAAAGCCCACTACGGCATAGGGCATGAGATAGCTGTAAAACTCGGACTCAAATCCAACAACATCGCCGCTTAATTTATTGTAACAGCCTTTCAGTAATTAGTAAGGAGGATCAAATGGCAAAACCTACTGGCAAGTCACCGTCAGCCGCGCGTACCGCCAGAATCCTGAAGGCGCTTTCAGGTCGTACTAATACCGGTATGTCCGCAGGTGAAATCGCTGATGCAACACATATTCCCAAAACCCGCATGTCTGAACTGCTGGATGCCCTTATAGAAGAGAATCTCGTTATTGAGGTTTTCACCCCTGATGGCGAAAGCACCCTGCGATACGCACACTCAACCGCGCTTTTGCAGATGGCGTATGACTGCATGAAAGAAGACGCACTCATTAGGCAACGTCTGGAGCGCAAACAAAAACTCTTAATGAAAGGGACGGGTAAATAATCATGGGGCGTAGAGCTAAAAATACTATCGATGTTGAACCAATGACGCCCGCTATTCCTGGGCAGGACTTTGAACACCCATACCCTGAGTTATCACAGGAAGATATTCAGGCACAGGGTGAGCGCGATCTCCTGAATCAACTTCTTGGTCAGGCCCAAATGGCAGATGCGTTTGGTAAATTTTCCCGCACGGTGCGGACTTCCAAACTTGCTTTTATCAAGGAAAACAAGCTGTACCGTCATCTCAAAGGAAATAAAACTCCGCACGGTGCGGAGTTTTCAGGAACATGGGAAGGTTTTTGCGAATTACTTGGTTCATCAGTCGATCAGGTTGATCGAGACATCACCAACCTCCGTACCTTCGGCGAAGAAGCCCTCGAATCCATGTCCCGCATGGGTATCGGTTACCGCGAGCTACGCCAGTTCCGCAAGCTGCCGGAGGATTCCAAAACCGCCCTTATCG
This sequence comes from Salmonella enterica subsp. diarizonae, assembly GCF_008692785.1. Taxonomy (GTDB): domain Bacteria; phylum Pseudomonadota; class Gammaproteobacteria; order Enterobacterales; family Enterobacteriaceae; genus Salmonella; species Salmonella diarizonae. The sequence continues at coordinate 55,818 of NZ_VXJV01000003.1, read as the reverse complement.
AAGTGGCCAAACAGGGCGACAAAGAAAGTCTGCTCGATCTCGCCGAAGAGTTGATTGCCCGTCAGAACGACGAAAAAGAGCAACTGGCAAAGCAACTGGCCGATACCGAGGCCGACCTTGAAGCCAGCCGCAAGCGCGCAGCAGACCTGAAATCCTCCCGCGATGAGCTGGAAGACAAGCTGCACGAAGAGCGCTTCAAGCCCATTACCGACAATGAACTGGCCGAACGCACCCGACTGGAAGCAACGTCTATCAGCAGCAAGATTGCCCGCGAACTGATGGGCGCACTGCAGGGCGCGTTTGCCGAACTGGAGAAAGACACCGCTGACCGTGGCGTTGACCACAGCAGTTTTATGGCGGGCCTCGTTTGCGAAATCCGCAGTGAGCTTGACGATATCGTCACGCGCTTTTCCATCCCTGACATGGTGGCAGAAGTGACACCGCCTGCATGGGTTAACGACAATACCGAAGAGGAGTAACCACATGGATAACAAACACAATGAAGCCATCCGCGCAAACGGGAAGCGACTGTTAACCCAGAAAGAAGTTGGTGATTTTCTCAATTACGTTTTTAGCCCAGCCCCAGACCGTGACAACCAGGAACGCTTACGCATGAAGCATTTTATATGCGGCATCCAGACTGTACTGACTCAGACTAACCGCGCCCTTGAGTTCGCACAGAAAGACCGCTGGGGTATTGCGCAGGCATACCTGAATAACATCGCCCACACCATCGACAGCCTGAAACGCGTGGCGCGGGAAAAATCATCAGCTCCTGCTCAGGAGGTTAATCATGACTAACGCACCCGTCATCAAACTCCGCCGCACCAAAGAACAGCAGGCGCAGCGTGACGAGTTCCTGAAAGCCGCTGCGCTGGCCCAGAACTGGATTAACCATATCGTCCGTTTTGCCGAGCAGGACAACTGGTCTGAGGTGGAGTTTTATCTCGGTACTGGCAGGTATGACTACGAAAAATTGAAGAGCCTGCTGCCCACAGACCGTGCTGAACCACAAGGTAACTGACCATGAACGCCGCCCTGAATCAGCGCCTGATGCACTATGCAGATGCCGCCCGGCATGCCGGTCATGGGCGTAAAGAACCGATATACAAAGCCGCCTGCGAGGAACTCCGCATGTCACGCGCCACATTACTGAAAAAGCTGAAAGCATTTCAGCCTGCCGCACAGCGCAAGCAACGCGCCGACGCGGGCTGTAGCGCCCTGACGCGTGAAGAAGCACTGGTGATATCCGGGGCATGGCTGGAGTCGCGGCGTAATAATGACAAGCGCCTGTACAGCCTTGAAAGCGTGGTCAAAGCCCTGCGTACTAACGGCATGATAATGGCAGGTCGTACCGATGAAGAGACCGGCGAATTTTTTCCACTGTCCATCGATGCCATCAGTCGGGCGCTGCGGTCATATCACCTGCATTACGATCAACTCCAGAACCCAACTCCATCGCTGGAGCTGGCAAGCAAACACCCAAACCACGTATGGGAGATAGATGCTTCCATCTGTGTACTTTATTACCTGAAGAACCCCGGCAAAAAAGTCAAAGGTGATACCGGCCTGCGCGTGATGGACAGGGATACGTTCTACAAGAACAAACCTAAAAATCTGGATCGTATCGTTAACGACCGCGTGTGGTCCTTCGAACTCATCGATCACACCACTAACTGGATCTACGTGGAATACCGCTTCGGTGGCGAAAGCGCTGAAAACTTTCTGTCGGTAATGATTAACGCCATGCAGGAGCGAGGCGGCGCAGATGTGTTACACGGCGTTCCTTCCATCCTGTATACCGACCCCGGCTCGGCGCTGGTCTCCGCGTCGATGCTGAACATGTGCCGGGCGTTGGGTATTCGTTGCCTGCAGCATAAGGCCCGCAATGCCCGCGCCACCGGTGCGGTGGAAAAAGCGCGTGACATTATCGAATGCGATTTTGAAGCGGGCCTGCGGTTTTGCCGCGTGGAGACTATCGAGGAACTGAACCGATACGTCCGCCTGTGGCGCATGAGTTACAACCGCAATCATATTCACAGCCGCTATGGCATGAGTCGCACGGAGAGCTGGCTGCGCATCACCCCGGAAAAACTGATAAAAGCCCCTCCGGTAGATATATGCCGGGAACTGGCAGTGGCAGCGCCGGAAGAGCGCACTGTCACCAGCAAGCTGCGCGTGTCTTTCCGGGGGCAGGAATTCAGCGTGGAAAGCGTACCGGGCGCATGCGTTGGCGACAAGCTGCAGATTACCCGCAATCCATGGCATGAGAACGAGGCCCGCATCATCGTCACCGACGAAGACGGGTTTGAACAATATCTGCCGGTTTACGCGGTGGAAAAAGATGAGTGGGGATATGCCGTTAATGCACCGGTGATTGGCGAACGCTACGGCCAGATGCCAGAGACCGATGCACAGCACAGCCGTAACGAAGTGGAACAACATATCTACGGCACGAGTAATGATGAAGAAACCTCCGCTGCCCGCAAGGCCGGAGCGATACCGTTCGGCGGGCGTTTCAATCCGTATAAAGAAATTGAAGACGCACAGCACAACAGCCCGACTTATCTGCCACGCAAAGGCAGTGAGCTACAACCACGGGTACGAGTACACCAGATTGAGATAGCACCACTTAGCCACGTCAAAGCGGCGATGGCATTACGAACCCGATTTGATGCGCTGCGGCGCGAGTGGAACCCCACTCACTACCAGTATCTGGTAGACAACTGGCCTGATGGTGTCCCTGAAGAACAACTGGACGCCATCATGCAGGAACTGCTGGCCCTGAGCGACAACGTCGTGGTCAGCCTGGCGGCAGGCAAATAGCCTTCCTTTATATAGACAGAAGAGGACAACCCTATGAAACAGCAGACACAACCCCTTGCTATCGCCGTTAAGCGTGCCGTGCGCCACGACCTGACGATACGTTTTCGGGATAAGAGCTACAGCCTGCGCGGCATCCCAAATCTGGTAAGCGGCATGGTCGTCACCATCACGCACTACGGCTGGTATCCGCACGACAGTCTGATTGTGAATTTCGTCAACAACGCTGGCATATCACGTGACTGGCTGGTTGGATGCGCCGACATAGCGACCGCAGCCTGAGAGGGATTAACGATGTTGCTACTGAAAAAACAACTGCAGCACCTGCAGATAGACCAGAAGGAGGTTGCCGTAATGCTGGGTATATCAAAAGCGGCTATGGCGCAGCTGGTAAACCACGGGCAGTGGCCACGTCGTAAAACCGAACAACTCAGGAAGCGGATCACTGAGCTGCTGCAGGCTCACAACGTGGACACCACCCACAGTTTTGACGAGGTCAGGCAGCAGGCAACCGCCGTTACTCAGGTACAACAGACAACAGAAGAGGACAGCATGTTACTCAAAAAACAGACATTAAGCCAGAAGGCGAAAAAGGCGTTTAAGTTATTCACTAACCCGTTCGACGATACCGCTATTCAGAGCGCGGCGGACATGTTCATCACGTCCGATATCCGCTATGTGCGCGAGGCTATGTTCCAGACGGCGGTTCACGGCGGCATGCTGGCGCTGTGGGGGGAGTCCGGTTCCGGCAAGTCCACTTTGCGCCGTGACCTGATTGACCGTCTGCAACGCGAAAGCGCTGGCACCGTGGTTATCGAACCCTACGTTCTGGCGATGGAAGACAACGATCGCACAGGCAAAACCCTGAAATCTGCCAGCATCGCCGAGGCTATCCTGCGGGCGGTTGCACCGGGCGAACGCCCGAAACAGTCACCGGAAGCACGGTTTGCGCAGGTACATCAGGCGCTGAAGGACAGCGCTGAAAGTTCCAAGTGCGGCCATGTACTGATTATTGAGGAAGCCCACTCGCTGCCGGTTCCCACACTGAAACACCTCAAGCGATTCCTGGAGCTGGAGCACGGCTTTAAGCGCCTGCTGGCCATCATCCTGATAGGCCAGCAGGAGCTGCGTGACAAACTCAGCGAGCGTAGCGCCTCGGTGCGTGAGGTAGTCCAGCGCTGCGAGATGGTCAGACTTGAACCACTTGAAGATGATCTTGAAGCCTTCCTGGCGTTTAAGTTTGACCGCGCAGGCCGCAAGGTCAGCGAGTTCATTGACGAGTCAGGCATCCAGGCCATCCGCGACAAAATGACCGTTAAGGTGGGCAAAAATCCCGATACCAGGAAGGATGTTTTTGCCAGCAACCTTTACCCACTGGCCATTGGCAACCTGATGATTGCCGCCATTAACGAAGCAGCAGCGATTGGCGTGCCGGTGGTTAACGGCGACGTAATAAAAAATATCAACCCACACATCCGATAAGGAGTAAATATGTCAGATATCAAGCGTTATGAAATCACCTGGAATGCCCACGAGGACGCGCCGGTATTAACCGTGGAGATTGACCACTCCGTCTGCACTGATGAATTACTTCACCAGATTAATAACTTCTTTATTAACGCAGAAGATCGTTATCTGGACAGTGACTGCGATATTACTGCCACTGTATTAAAAATGCTGGCCGCTACCTGCTTTACCGAACAAACAGGCCCGACCGGAGACTGGAATACCCAGGGCCTTATTGCCTTGTTTGAGGACGGTAATATGGAAGGCTGGCCACCAATGGACGGCAGCGAGGGTATAAAAATCCTGGGTTGTGATTCCCCTGGCGTGTGTTACGACGACATGGAAGTGGAAAAGGTGTCGTGATGCGCAGCCGCTTAATCATCAACTGCGACAATAAGCGCATCCAGGAGCAGATGGCTCAGGTCGGTAGCGCTATTGCCCAACTTAACGCCATGGATTTCAATGTCGATCGCGTGGAAATTGACGGCTACCAGCGCCCCAGTATCCGGGTTAACTATGACAACCGCTGCCGTCAGGAACAGGAGCATGGTAAAGCCGTTCGCTATGGTAGCGGCAATGACGATAAAGGTAATTATGAATGGTGGCAGATTCAGGTGAATAACTGCCGCGTAACATGGGAAGCACGATAATGAATGACACAGTAAAAGTTGCTATCAGAGCAGAAGCCACCGTCAGATTCGAAAAAATAGTGGAAATGGAAAAAGCAGATTACGACCGCTATCTGAAAATTTGCGAGGAATGGTCTTCTGGCCGAGAAGTTGAAGAGCAGATAAAAGAAATCGCTTTTAAATATGACTTTGATGATAGTGCTGACGATATAGATCATATTAGTGAGCCCGAAGAAATAGAGTTTGAGTTAGTTAAATAACCCCACTTAAAAGGTAATTAGAAATGGCGAAATCAAAATCGCGGCTTAAAGCTGCGGCGGCTTCCTACACGCCGCAATCGAAAGAACAGGTCAGCGTTGATATTAAAAAAATCGGCGATATTCAGCGAGAATTAACCCGTATTGAAACGGACGCTAACGACCAGATAGCAATAATCATGAACCAGAACACCCCGAAGATTGAGGCGTTGCGGGCTGAACTCGACGTGCTGCAGAAAGGCGTGCAGACGTGGTGCGAGGCCAATCGCAGCACTATCACTAAGGGAGATTCCAAGACTGCCAACCTGATTACTGGTGAGGTGGCATGGCGAAAAAAACCGGACTCCGTCAACCTCAAAGGTGTTGAAATTGTTATTGAGACACTGAAGAAATTAAAACTCGACCGCTTTATTCGCCGTAAGGAGGAAGTCAATAAGGACGCTATTCTGGCCGACAAAGAAGCCGTAAAGGGTATTACCGGCATCTCTATTGTTTCCGGTAAAGAGACATTCTCAATTACGCCATTTGAGCAGGAGATAGAGAAATGAAATTCGACGTTATTCAACATCTGCGTAGAAAGGCTGAGAAGGAAATTAACCGCGCTATGCGTGCCGCTGAGTCGGGCAACGACCAGGAGGCAGCAAAGCTGTTTATGCAGGCAGGCGGAACACTGATAACGCTGAGTCGTGGACTGGAAATAGAAGGAGGTAATCGTGATTGATAAAAGCAAAACCGGTGTAGTTGTGGGGCATGGTCTTCTGGATATTCAGAGGCAATGCCAGTGCGAAACCCTGAGCGAGAAAGCGCACATCCTCACTCTTTCTATTTACAGTTCCGCTACAGCGCTGGCAGGTATTGTGGGATTTGATGGAGCAGAAAAGATACTGAACGATGTCCAGCAACATCTGAAAGATAACCGCGCACAGATAACAAGCGAAATACTGGAAATGCTGAAACCAGTAAAAGAATGGCACTGATTAAAATAGACAGGAGAAAATAAAATGAAAATAATCCCCACCTCAGAAGAATTTTATTCTTCTGAAAGTTTAAAGGGAACGGGTCGCTACTATTTCCCGCAAAGGATGACATATCATGAGCGAGAAAAACTAAAATCTTTTGCTTACCAATGCTTCAGCAATAATGACACTAAGAGTCTGGAGCGCACCCTAATCATGATTGCGCACTGGATGAGGCAAGGACAGCGAATTTCATTTACCGAATATGCCAGCCAGTGGACAGAGGCTCAGAAAAACAGAACGGATGGCAATCACTCCACACCCGCAATGGCGCAACAATGGCCCTTTAGTGGCAAACGGTGCATTAGCAAATCCGGTTCAGATTACCGCTGGATGGGTGTTGATAAAAATCGTGCCGATGACAAGGCAGAAGTACGCCATGCGGTGACAAGCATTCTTGCTGAATACCCAACCTTTAATGAGAATGGTCTTTGCCGGCGTGAGCGTAATTTCACATGGGAGCACCCACTGGATAACCCATGTTTCATGATTGGCGCAACTAGCTGTATGCGATGGATTAGAGCTCATGGTTTAAGTCAGTGCCAGATAAAAACCTTTCCTAAAGATAACCCAACATCATACGGTCTAAAACACGCTGTAGAAAATTATAATAAGGGAATAATTGATAAATATGGGAATACCATGGAGCCTGGCTATATAACGAATGGTTCATTAATTGCTGCCATGGTGGCAACCGGATACGTCTTTAAACCTATAAATGGTATTAATGCGCTATTTAATATATCAGAGAAAGCACTAAAAAAAGCAGGCTCATCTACATGGAAATACTACTAAATGAAAGACGATAAAGACAAGGCTATCCGACGCCTTAAAAAACTGATGGCGCTGACCAGTTCATCTAATGCCAATGAAGCCTCCGCCGCACTGGCACGCGCTCAGAAGCTGATGGAGGCTCATGGCGTTACTCAGGGCGATATTGAGATTCTCGATATCAATGAGTCCATCTGCGATTACTGGCCCGTTGGGGCCAGTAATCCCCCGCACTATATGGCGCACCTGCTGCAGGTTATAAAGGATGCGTTTGGGGTGGATTGTGTTCTGCTGGGTGGTTGCGGCGTCAGCTTTTACGGTTTATATAACCGACCGGAACTGGCGGCATATACATTTGAGGTATTAGGCCGTCAGTTAATGAAAGCCCGCAAAGACTTTATTAAAACCCAGAATAAACGCATTAAAACCAGCACCAAAACCGCACGCGGCGATAAATTCGCAGAAGGCTGGATTATTGCGGTGCTGAATAAAATCGAGAAATTAGCCAGAACTGCCCATGAGGTGGAACTGGCCGAACGCTGGCTGGAGAAGAAATACACCCGAATAGTTACACGTCATGCCCGCCAGTCAGGCAAAACGCGCGATAACGACAGCGCCCTAAATAGCGGCTGGCGCGAGGGTAAGCAGGCCAGCCTGCACCAGCCCGTCAACGGTCAGGAACAGGCGAAAATAGGAGTCTCATCATGAATAATACCGGACTATCAGCAACCCGCATCAAGGAAATAGCAGACCTGAACACCAGGCTTGTAAATATCCAGAAATGCGCAGCCGTCACTTTTACAGGTGAAACCGTTATGCATCACTCACTGGTTGCTGAAATTATCTGTGCCATGACTGACCTGGCTGCGCCATGCCTGGAACTGGCACAGCAGAAACCCATAGCCTTCACGGATAATGACGAACTGGAGGAGATGAAGCGTGGTTCATGCGCATACATGTTTAATCCTGAATGGGCCAACACGCAGCCCGGTTCGCGCTGCCAGCCGCTTTACAGCATGCCGTTCCCGGCTTTCATGTTGATTAACCGCCTACAGATCGCACTGGCCCGAATGCTGACCATGCACGAGATGGTAATGAATAAAACCAACATCAAGGCCAGCTTTTATGATGCTGAATGTATACGGGAAATGAACGAGGCTCCGATACAAGCCAGGCGTGTTCTTCTGGATATCAAGGATGGTGCCTCATGAAAATAAACAGGGTGAAACTCATTCAGCTTATTCACATCGCCAAAAGCCAGATGGGTATGGATGCCGATACCTATCGCCAGATGCTGTTATCCGTCACAGGCAAAACGTCAACCAGCGACATGAACCCCGGTCAGCTCAATAAGGTACTAGCCGCGATGAAAGCCAAAGGCTTTGTCGTAAAACCTTCCAGCAAAGCGCGCACAACGCGCCAACTGGCAGATTTCCCGCAGGCCAAGAAGCTGCGTGCGCTGTGGCTTGAAATGTACGCACAGGGCTTTGTGCGCGACAGTTCTGAAGAAGCGCTGCGCCGCTGGGTTAAGCGGGAGACCGGCGTTGATGGCCTGCAATGGTTGGAATCTGATAAGGCCAGCGAGGCCATCGAGAAGCTCAAGAAATGGCAGGAACGGGAGTTAAAAAAGCTCCGGGGTGAGACATGAGCATCACGACACAGGAGAAATTAATGGGCGGCATTCGGGAGGCCGCCTTCTCCGTTCTTTCCCGACGAGGTCTTCCCGCAGCGACCGCAAACACAATCAGCGTAGCCATCATCAGGCAGCTCGCGTTTGCGTGGGAGGGGAATGTTATCTACATCACCAAAACCCCTAACCATGAAGTCATGCTACGCAACCAGCGCATCTTTGATGAGTTCAAGGGAGGCAACCACGATGCGCTGGCCGAAAAGTTCGGTGTGTCGATCCAGTGGATATACAGCATTGTTAAAGATATGCGGGATGAATATGTAAAGCGTCACCAGCCTGATATGTTCGATGATAATGAACCCGACGACAGCGATATCAGCGAGTTTATTCGGGAACAGTTCAGAACCCTCGGCGACATCATGGATCACTCAGCATACTGCCTGCGCCAGCATGTACCAGACCTTAGTGAAAGCAAGGCGCTGGCCATCGGCAGGGAGATAGCCTACCTGGCATCAGAACTACGCAAGGGGCAGTCGGCGCACATCAAGAAAGAGAAAAATGTTTCTGATGAAGCGCAGGCTGATATGTTCGGTGACGGATAGATTAAAGCGGTTTAAATGTACTGGCGCTGACGGCCTGACAACATGAAAGCACGGTGGATTTTCCAGCGTGCTTTTGCTTATTCTGAAACCTCAGATTACCCACGAAGGGAGACCAGTCATGATTGATGCCAGTTTAATAAATTTACCGTGGGCTACGCTGGTAACGCTGGCGTCGGGTTACATCGGTTACTTCATTGCAAATGTTGGCCTTAAAGACCAGCACAAACCCATTGATATCACCTTTTCAACATTGATTTTTGGTCTGTTCGCCGCCATGGTGTACCAGGCTTTCATCTGGGCTGGATGGGGAGAGTACCTTGCCGCATTGTTGGCTGTGCTATACGCCTTTGCAAATGGTGCCTGGTGGCGTAAGTACGGGCGCAAATGGATGTATAAATTTTTGCGCGACCATGATATCTCCTGGTCAGACAGCACCAGTTCAGCCTGGCAGCGTATGTTTGATCAGCGGGGTTATTATGTTTCTCAGGTATATGTTACGTTAAAAAACGGCACAGTACTTTTATCCGAAGCACCAGGAAATTTTGAAGGGCTACCTTGTGGCAGCTTTGTTCTTGGGAATGAAAAGGATATTTTGCTTTATGTAACTCACGAGAAGGCACCGGGTAGTATTGGGTGGGTGAAGTGTAAAGATGTTATCCTTGAAGAGTGGGGAGCCCTGTCAACCTACATCCCGGGGGATCAGATTGCCAGGGTCGACATAAGAAGAACAACAGCTAAAGGTATTGTGGTTCTAAAGGATGAATGAGCGATTACCTTTTAGGTGATTGAGATGGCTTCGGTGATGATTCGGAACTTTTTTCCGACTGCTTACTATTTGTTTCTTTTTTATCGTAAGTCACCGTCACAAATCCTTTAGGTTCTTCCGAAAAACCGCCTGGTGCATGGTCGTCTTGTTTGTTACTCATTGGGGCTATCCTTCTTAGAAAGAGTTGGGGAAACTGGATTCTAGTGCAGTTAGAAGGATGGGTTCAATGGGTTATAAATGGTGAGATTCTTCTTTCACATACTGAAAACTAATTACAGTAATCTATTCGACAGGATTCGTCAGAACCCACTCCGAATCGTTATTTATCTCACGTCTCTCTCTCAAATATCTCACGTCTGATCAACCTGAACCGGGTGAATCAAATTAAGGCCAGGCTGGATCAGCCAGTTTCCGTCGCTAATTTTCATGGTCTGTTCCTTTAGTTCTGCAATTCTTTATGGGTAAATTCTTGTTCGTTGCGGTGTGCCCCCTGCGCCAGTTGTTCCAGAATGGTTTTCAGGAACGGGCTTTTCAGGGTGTAGTAGCGTTTGGCGATCGCGGCGCTCAGCAGATAACAGATGGCCGGGACGATAGTGAACAGAGCGATGATGATGCTGATCGTGGCGCTGTTTTGCGTTTTCGCCGCCGCGTCGTAACCGCCGCCTGCCAGCATCCAGCCAATCAGCGCCCCGCCGAGGGCAAGACCCAGTTTCAGCACGAACAACGTGCCAGCAAAACTGATCCCCGTCAGGCGTTTGCCGTTACACCATTCGCCGTAGTCGACGGTGTCAGACATCATCACCCACTGGATAGGTGTAACTAACTGGTGCAACACGCCAATCACGAAGATAAAGACGAACATAGCGATCGTGGCGTGCATCGGTACGAAGAACATCGCCACGCTGATTACTGCGAGCAAGGCGTTGGTCCACCAGAAAACGCTCACTTTGCATTTCCAGTCGGTCAACGGTTTTGCCAGCGCCGAGCCAATCAGGTTGCCGACGCAATAGGTGGTGAGGAAGGCGACAAACACGCCCGGCTTGCCCAATATCCAGGTGACGTAATACATCATCGCCCCGCCGCGCACGCATACCGCCAAAATATTCAGGATGGTGAGCAGGCCGACTATGCGCCACTGGTCGTTGTGCCAGATATCACGCAGGTCTTCACGCATGGAGGTATGGGTGGCAGGCGCTTCAACGCGCTCTTTGGTGGTAAAGAAGCAGAACGCCAGCATCAGGAACGCCACCACCGAGAGCACCGCGATACCCCCCTGGAAGCCCAGCGCCTTATTCTCACCGCCAATCAGTTTCACCAGCGGCATCATCAGTACGGTAGAGAGCATTCCGCCTGCCGTAGCCAGCACAAAGCGCCACGATTGCAAGGAGATACGCTGCGTCGGGTCATTGGTTATTACACCACCCAGCGCACAGTAAGGGATGTTGACCACAGTATACAGAAGGGTTAGCAACGTGTAGGTGATGACGGCATAAATCATTTTGCCGTTCAGACTAAGATCCGGCGTGCTATAAGCCAGCACACAGACGATGCCAAACGGCAACGCGCCAAACAGCACCCAGGGTCGGAATTTGCCCCAGCGAGAGCGGGTACGGTCGGCCAGTAGGCCCATGCAAGGGTCGGAGATGGCATCAAGCGCACGCGCCAGTAAAAACATGGTGCCGACAAAACCAGCGGGAATACCGAAAATATCGGTATAGAAGAACATCATATATAACATGACGTTATCGAAGATGATGTGGCTGGCGGCATCGCCCATACCATAGCCAATCTTCTCCTTAACGGAGAGAATCTCACTTTTCATTACGCATCCTTAACGCTCACAACGCTCACTGATACCGGTTACAGTTCTTGTAAACCTTCCCTGCGAGCGCGAATATTCCGTTATTTGGTTATCAAATTACGATTCTTGTTTTCTGTGATCAGGGTAGCGCCAAAAAATGTGATGAAATGTAACTAATGGATTTTATGGGGATTTATATGAAACCGATCATGGCAGAACGAAAGGGAAGTTAAAAAAGCGCGGGAGGGGATGTGGAAACACCAGGAAGTAGCTATAATGCGCGCGCCTCCATGTAGCAATCGAGGCGCGGAAGATCGTCGTCTCCGGTGAGGCGGCTGGACTTCAAATCCAGTTGGGGCCGCCAGCGGTCCCGGGCAGGTTCGACTCCTGTGATCTTCCGCCAAAAATTTCGCGCAAAATTTATGAACCTAAAATTAGTCTTTTCTAATATAGAATTAAATTTTCACAACAAACATGAGCTCAAAGATAATGAAACCAAAATCAGAGACGTTATTTCATTTTACCAAAAGCAGTGATGTTTTAGAGGTAATATTAGAAGATGGCTTTTGGCCTCGTTTCTGCCTTGAAGACGTTAGTTGGCTTGGTTTTACTGAGTATGATTATGTAAGTTATCCTATGGTCTGTTTTTGTGATATTCCTTTATCACGAATATCTGAACATGTAGATTTTTACGGTAGCTTTGGATTAGGAATGTCGAAAGACTGGGCAGAAAAAAATGGATTAAATCCTGTATTTTATGTTTCAAGAAGCAGCGCAACTTCAAAAACATTAAGAAAACTAAATAATCCTATAATAAAGTTATCTGACGAAGACGACGTAAAAAAAGCTCAAAATACAATACGGTATATATATGCTTTTACAAAACCAACGAAAGGTGAAATGGTTGTGGATAATCAACCTGTTGGAAAAAATTTTTATCAAGAATCAGAGTGGCGCTATGTTCCAACTGACATAAAAATTACCCACCTGACGAGAGTAAATCATGAAAATGTAATAAAATTACAAAAAGCAAATGAAGCAACTAAAAAATCATCACTATTAAAATTCACTCCTAATGATATAAAATACATCTTTGTTAAGCAAGATTCAGATATACCACGTATAGTCAATTTTATACAATCCAAAATGGATAAATATCCAGCTTCAGATATAAAAATACTCCTTTCCAGAATAGTTTCTCTGGAAAGTTTAAGCGCAGACATATAAAAACGATATATTTCTAAATTTTCGACTGTGTCCTATGAAAAATTTTTGAACATATTCAGTCGAGCTAATTCCTTTCTTCCTAAACTTTTAAGTCAATACCCCAGACTCATCCCTTCGGCCTTCGCAGCAGCTTCAAATTGTGCCTTTAGCTCAGGCGTAATACGAATCTGAAAAGTAGGGTAGGGGCTTTCCCTGATTTTGACCGGTTCGGATCGCGTTTAGCGGTTGACATGTACGCACCTTAACACTCAATAACCTGAGTTTGAAACGCCCTCACCAGGTACTCGCAATACCGGGCGTTCATTCATTATGGGATATCGACCGCAAAGAAGGGGTAAAAGCACGCACAGCCTGACGCTGTCGGGAAAGTGCCTGCGCGAAGCCGGGCAACTGGTTAGCGTATAAGTGATGAGCAGGTGCATTGTCCTGATGGCCTGGGGCGACCAGGAGCAGAAGCTGCTTAGCGAACTGCAAGAAATGCAGCAGAAACTGAAAAGGATTGAAAAGGCGCTGGCGGCGGTTCACTCATCTTTATTCGAACCTGTAAGTCTTACTTACAGGTTCAGTTTAATGCTGGAGGAGGCTTATCCAGCCTACATGCCTGGCATCAGCGAATAGAGCCGTCTGGATAAAGATACATACCGCCCTCCAGATAAACAGGCTCCCCCTCTTCTACCGCTAAATTATCATATAGCGACCGCATTTCATCGTCTGCGCTTTCTTTTGGCTCATTTTCAACACGATAATAGGTATCCACATCATAATTCTGTTTACGAAGATCATCGTCACTGTAAACACCCAGCCGTTTTTTTAAGCCTGTTATATTAAATATCCATTTTAAGCCATCTTTAATATAGTAAGCATCCTCATAAGCATTCTCATCTGGACACTCTTTATAACCCATACGCAACGCAACAGCACTACCATGCTTACCAACATATTTATAACTCATAGATCCCCCTAATATATTACCTTTAATATCTTATATATAAATCATGAGAAAAACATATCCTGATAACCTATGCCACATGGAAGACAGGATTTTGTTCAATCTGTTCTCTATAATGGCTTGTAATATCAAAAAAAGCAGCACTCATTATGTAGGAATATTTTTCAATTTATTAAGAGTTATCTATGAAAAAATTATTTACGCCGATAGCGAACGCTTTTATCGATATAACTACATCATTTAGCGCACTTGCTTATCCAACCTACGTATTAAGCACTACTAAAAAGTCATGGCATTTATTACGATACCGTTCAGCCGATATCACTCTAAATAGTAGCCATACTTAATATAAGTACGCTTCCCTCTTAATATTTAAGCTACGCTTTATATTATTTAAATAGAACTAAGTTAATACTTAATTAACCTATTTCAAATTTATACTAAATAATTTTAAAACCATCTAGCAGAAATAATTAGTAATGATATAGTCTGTTTTTTCAATCAATAATCCTCACTGACATGTAAAGTAGAAACATTTATTCATAATATGAATATTGTTGTGACAGCAGATTAGCGTGAAAGTAAATCGACTGAAGGAGATGCCGATGAATATTCCTTCAGAAAAAACTCAATACGGTAATCCAGGATCGGCAACGGATTACTGTCATTAGCTTAAAAACGGAAATCGCCCCGGCGATTAATGACTTTAACACTGATAGTGATTGTCAGTGAAAGGCAACAACAAGGAATGAATTATGTCTACACCCGCGAATTTTAACGGTCAACGCCCTGCCATTGATGCTAACGACGCAGTAATGCTGCTGATCGACCACCAAAGCGGCCTGTTTCAGACCATCGGCGACATGCCGATGCCGGAATTACGCGCACGCGCCACGGCGCTAGCTAAAATCGCTACCTTATGTAATATGCCGGTCATTACCACCGCATCCGTACCACAGGGACCAAATGGCCCGCTGATTCCGGAAATCCATGCGAATGCGCCTCACGCGCATTATGTCGCGCGTAAAGGGGAAATTAATGCCTGGGATAACGCCGATTTTGTACAGGCGGTAAAAGCGACAGGCCGTAACACGTTGATCATTGCTGGTACTATTACCAGTGTCTGCATGGCTTTTCCAGCCATCAGCGCGGTCACGGAAGGGTACAAGGTATTTGCGGTGATCGATGCCTCCGGTACGTACAGTAAAATGGCGCAGGAAATTACGATGGCCCGCGTGGTGCAGGCTGGCGTAGTGCCGATGGATACCGCGGCGGTAGCATCTGAGCTGCAACGTACCTGGAATCGGGAAGATGCCGCAGAATGGGCGGATGTGTATACCAAAATATTCCCGGCCTATCAGCTACTGATTGAAAGCTATACCAAAGCGCAGGAGGTAGAAAAAAATAATGAACTGCTGGATTCTCAACGCGCATAAATAACGTCTTGAAGAGGCTAAATAGCCCCATTTAATGGGGCTATTTTATCTATCGCCTGTTTATTCTGCCTACAACCAGGTCGATGAACGCTGTACGACACGCTTAATCAAACACGCCATTAATAATCGCCGTGACCACCGCAGTACTGAGCGCGATCAACACCAGGTTATCCCCAACGATTTTCCACTCGTAGCCCGGATAATAAGGTAATTGTCCCAGCATAGACGCCGGCACCGTTTTTTTAGCGATTCCCGGCGGCAACGGTTTTCCTCTCGCCAGATTTTTCGCAACCCCCGGTGGTAAAGATTGATAGCCCGTCAGCCCTAAATTCACTGCCAGTTGCCTGGCGGCAACGTAGCTAATATCCGACTCGACGTGATCCGGTTTACCGCCATTTTTACGGTGTTCCGTTTTTTGCCCGGCGTTTCCTTTATATCCGTTGCCGTTATTACCCTGATTAGCCACGTTATTACCATGTCCGCCGCCATTGCCATTTCCCGGATTCGCCAGCACAAGCGTAGCGCTCAGGGAAAACGTAATCAAAGTCGCCAGGACGGCTGTTAAACCACGACGATTGTTCATGATATTGCCCTTTTGATGTGGGATACCATGAAAATAGCGCCCCGCCATAAAAAGAACAACTACATCGATTCTTATTTTAAGCGGGGTTCGCCAACAGCAGCTTATCGTATCCAGATAGTCAGTAGAATCAGGATGATTGCTATCAGGACAACCTGAAAAAAGATTTTGTCCAACCCTCTTTTTTGCATGGCGTCACCTCGTTATAAAACGATTTGCCAGAGGGCTAAAAACAACACCAACAGGCTAATCAGTAAAAATATTAGCGCGATGATTTTATCGGGTGAACGATTCATCTGTGCGCTCCTCAAACATCATTAAAACCATTGGCCAAAGCGTTTGATATAAAAGCGCTTCATGCCTTGCGCCACCAGACAGTAACTCAATAATGTCGCCACCAACCACGGGAAGTAGCTCAGTGGCAGCGGCTCCAGTCCAACCATCGCGCCTAAAGGTGAGAATGGAATATAAATGCCTATCGCCATAATCAAGCCGGTCGTCAATAATACCGGCAACGTCGCCCGGCTTTGGATAAACGGTATTTTCTGCGTCCTTAGCATATGCACGACCAGGGTCTGCGAGAGCAGACCCTCAATAAACCAGCCGGACTGAAAGAGCGCCTGCGCCTCTACGTTATTAGCCGCAAAGACGTACCACATCAGCGCAAAGGTTGTGATATCGAAAATAGAAGACGTTGGGCCAATCCATAGCATAAAACGACCAATATTTTTCGCGTCCCATTTACGCGGCTTACGCAGGAACTCTTTATCCATTTTGTCCCACGGCAACGACAACTGCGAAATGTCGTACATCAAATTCTGGATCAACAGATGAATCGCCAGCATCGGCAGAAACGGAATAAACGCGCTGGCTACCAGTACCGAAAAAACATTGCCGAAATTAGAGCTGGCGGTCATATTCAGGTACTTAATGATATTGCCAAAGGTTTCTCGCCCTTTGATAACGCCCTCCTCAAGGACCATGAGATCTTTTTCCAGCAGAATAATATCTGATGATTCTTTAGCAATATCGGCGGCGCTGTCGACGGAGATCCCCACATCCGCATCACGAAGCGCGGGCGCGTCGTTAATCCCGTCCCCAAGAAAACCAACGGTATGACCATTTTTCTGTAGCGCTTGCAAAATACGCGTTTTTTGTAACGGCGTCAGCCGGGCGAATACTGCGCGTTTCTCCACTTCAGACGCCAGTTCGGCATCTGACATCGCCTCAACCTGGGTTCCGGTCAGGATATCGTGCGTATCAATACCCACTTCCAGACAGATACGCGCCGTCACAACCGGATTATCGCCGGTGAGGACTTTGACCGCCACGCCGTTATCCCGCAACGCGGAAATGGCTTTTCCGGCGCTCTCTTTCGGCGGATCGAGAAAAGTGAGCATCCCTTCGATGGTAAGTGCGGTCTCATCCTCCACACGTAATGTCGGGTTGTTCCCGGAACCATCCAGCTTACGTGTCGCTATCAGCAATACACGGAATCCTTGCGTATTGTAATCTTCGGTTTTCGCCAGCAACAGCTCGCGGCGTGTTTCCGTCAGCGCCACCACACGATCACCTTCGCGAAGATGGGTGGCTACCATCAGCATCTCTTCGACAGCGCCTTTGCAGATCAGGGATCTGTCTCCATGCTGCACATCCTCCACCAGCACCGATACCCGGCGACGTACAAAGTCGAATGGCAGTTCATCAAGTTTAACGAAGCGCGCTTTTGTCGATGGTGCGATGCGGCCCTCGCCAAAACGCAATACAGCGCGATCCATCACATTCCGTGCGCCGCTCTGGCTGCTACTATTCAGCCAGGCCAGCATCAATACCCGGCTGCTTTTTACACCGCTCACATCCAGATGATGCTCCAGAAAAATATTGTCCTGGGTTAAGGTGCCGGTTTTATCCGTACACAACACATCCATCGCGCCGAAGTTTTGAATAGCGTTCAGGCGCTTGACGATCACTTTGCGCCGCGACATCGCAATCGCGCCTTTTGCCAGGTTAGAACTGACAATCATGGGCAACATTTCCGGCGTCAACCCCACCGCAACCGCCAGCGCAAACAGCGAAGCCTCTACCCAGTCTCCCTTACTGAAGCCGTTGATCAGCAGGACAACCGGCACCATGATCAGCATAAAGCGTATCAACAGCCAGCTCACGCTGTTGACTCCCCGATCGAAAGCCGTCTGGGTACGCGTACCCACAATGGATTTCGCCAGCGAGCCGAACCAGGTACGACTTCCCGTCGCGACGACGACCGCTTGCGCTCTGCCGCTGGTCACATTGGTTCCCATCAGACAGATATTGCCCAAATCCAGCAGGCTTTTATCTTTGTCAGGCAATTGCTCGCTGTCTTTACCCGCCACATCAGCCATAACATCATATTTTTCTACGGGTAATGATTCACCACTAAGAATTGACTGACTGATAAAGAGATCGCGTGACGCCAGCAGTCGGACGTCTGCGGGCACCAGATCGCCCGCCGCCAGCAAAACCACATCGCCCGGCACCAGCTCTTCAATGGGAATCTCTTCCTGCACCGCGCCTATATTGCCCGGCCCACGACGCAACACCGTGGCGGTGGTACGAACCATCGTTTTCAGCGCCTGTGCTGCTTTGTTAGTGCGAAACTCCTGCCAGAAACGCAATAACCCGCTCAAACTGACCATCGTCAGAATAATCAGCACGCCGGTGAGATCGGTCTCTTCGCCACGGCGTAACGGGAGCCAGTAATCAGTAACGAAACTGACCCCTGCCAGCGCCATCAGAACGTAAATAAACGGGTTATTGAATGCCTGCAAAAGCTGAACCAGCACCGGAGGAACCTGCTCATGCGCTACTTCATTGCGCCCATACACTTTCAGCCGTTGACCAGCCTCTTCCGTCGTGAGCCCCTGACGATGGCTGTTCAGCCGCGCCAGCGTCTGCTCCGGGCTATGAAAAGCTTCCGCTTCGATCGGAAATATTTTTTTATGCTGCTTATCATTTTCTGACGCCGGGCGATTGAGTTTCCGGTTTTCAATGTTCATGTCAGTCATGATGAATCCCCAAAATTAAGGTGTAGTGTTTCCTGCATATCACTCCCAGGGAATATTAAATTCACGATTTGAAGGTGAATGCCCCGGGAGAATTCTCTATGCATAAAAAAGGTTATTGCTCACTCACTATTTTGAGTGAGTTTTATTTTATAGTCTCGGGAATATCCATCATTCCCTCCTTATACGTCTGGCGTAATGTTGAAATTGAATAAACTATTATTGGCCGTCAATACTCCAGTGAATAGCGGTGATATTATCGTTATCACCTATTCTGGATATAATCAGTTCTCGCGTTTTACGATAATCAGCATGACCAACGAGCTCGGCATGAATTTCTTTATAACCCTGTTCTTGAGCGGGGACCGAACCTAACCCCTGTAAGCAAATCGCTGCCTCTTTTACGATATTCAGTAACCACTGACGAACCGCGCTCTCATCTTCTTTATTGCAGGTCACTTTCAGGATATAACGTTTTTCTTCCTCGGCTGATACCGGGAGTTGATTTATACGCTGCGCCGCTTCACGCAGTAAAATATTGGCGCAAAGAATAATGATCGTCGCCGCCAACGCATTTTTGAACTGCCCTAAGCCGCATAACACGCCGATGCCCGCCGAACACCATAGCGTTGCCGCGGTGTTCAGTCCGCGCACATTCATCCCTTCGCGCATGATGACGCCCGCCCCCAGAAAGCCAATACCAGAGACAATCTGTGCCGCAATTCTCCCGGGGCTGTCTGGCGATGTCGTCATGGAGCTCAGAATAAAAACGGCGGCGCCTGTCGCCACCAGCGCATTGGTGCGTAATCCCGCCATACGTTGACGCCATTGTCTTTCCGCACCAATCAGCGCGCCCAGCAGCATAGCGGTCAGTAAATTTGAAATATAAGGAAACATTAACATACGTTCCTCCATTTTTTCTGGAAGAATAATACGTGCTGTATTTAGCACACGACAAATTGCTGCCATGAGGCAATTAGCGTTGTGTTGACGGTGGAGGAAATAAAGCGTGTTTAAACATGAACATGACGATTACCTCGCGACAATGCGCGTGTTGTAACATTATTGGGATGACAATCGTCACAAGGGGAGATTGCTGCCCGCCGGTTCGGCAAGCAGCGCAGGAATAGCGTGCGTTAACTTGCCAGATGATTTACGTAAAAGTGACTGTCCAACATATTACTCCTGCATGAATTTGCGCTTATTATAGTCAGTCAATATGTTCTGTAAAGTGCAAAGGCGGGGATAGTGACGATCTGTTTAAGTTTGTTTGATATTTTCCTATGTCAAAAAAATGACAATATTATGTCAATAACAGGCTCGCCTGAAATCATTAAACAATAAATTCCTGCTTAATGCCGACGATAGCTCTGTTATGATGCCTGCACGTAAAAAAATAAAACAACATGACGAGGAAAAAATGGGTTCCACCAGAAAAGGGATGCTAAACGTCCTGATTGCCGCCGTATTGTGGGGGAGTTCAGGCGTTTGCGCGCAGTACATCATGGAGCAAAGCCGTATGTCGTCACAGTTCCTGACGATGATACGTTTGTTATTCGCCGGGCTGATACTGGTGACCTTCTCCTTTATGCACGGCGATAAGATATTTTCGATTCTTAAAAACCGCAAAGATGCACTGAGCCTGCTGATTTTCTCCGTGGTGGGCGCGCTCACCGTTCAGCTAACCTTCCTGCTTACGATTGAAAAATCCAATGCCGCCACCGCGACAGTGCTGCAATTTTTATCGCCGACCATAATTGTAGCGTGGTTTGCATTAGCGCGAAGAACACGACCAGGCATTCTGGTCTTAACCGCCATTCTTACATCGCTGATCGGCACCTTTTTACTGGTGACTCACGGTAACCCAACGTCGCTGTCAATCTCTTCAGCCGCGCTGTTCTGGGGTATCGCCTCCGCGTTTGCCGCCGCCTTTTATACGACCTGGCCTTCCAGGCTAATCGCCCACTACGGCACGCTGCCAGTGGTCGGCTGGAGCATGTCCTTTGGCGGCCTTATTCTGCTGCCCTTCTACGCTAAAGAAGGAACGCACTTTGCGGTGAGCGGCAGCCTGATTCTGGCCTTTTTCTACCTGGTGGTGATCGGTACGTCGCTGACGTTCAGCCTGTATTTGAAAGGCGCGCAACTGATTGGCGGCCCCAAAGCCAGCATTTTAAGCTGCGCGGAACCGTTAAGCAGCGCCCTGCTGTCGCTGCTGCTGTTGGGGATTAGTTTTACCTTGCCGGACTGGCTGGGCACGCTGCTGATTCTCTCGTCAGTGATCCTGATCTCCCTCGATTCCCGTCGACGCGTGCGGGCCGCTTAACGCCGTTGATAAGCACGATTACCGGGCAAGTTTAATGGCGCTTTGCCTTAATCTCTTCGTCAGAAAGCCCGGTAATCATCAGCACCATCTCCCGATCGATCCCCTGTTCCAGCATCGTATGAGCAATACGCAAGGCCTCCTCCTGCTTACCTTGATGTATACCTTGATGTATACCTTGCTGTATGCCTTGTTGCACGCCTTCACGCTTACCTTTTCTGCGCCCCGATTCTCGTATTCTGTCTACGATCGTCATTAATCTCTCCTTGTGTTGGGGAACATGACGCGCCACCTCGCGGATAAACTTGCCAAAACGAGGCGAACTGCCATGCTGTATTAGCAAATAATTAAACAGCGCTTTTAGCTGACTGTCATTAGCGTTTCCCGTAATCAGAAGTACCGCTAAGCACTCGACCAATCCCATCAGGTCGCGCTGACGTATATGCTTTTGTACCAGCTCCAGCATCGCGATACGTCGATGCTGCATAATCTCGTTATCCGGCACCACCGTAATGTCTACCAGTGGAAATGCCGTCGCATAAAGCTGACGCGCCAGTGCAGGATCGTCAAACTCATCCAGCCAGCAAAGCGAAAAGGGATACGGGCTTTTCGCGCCATGGTAAAACAGCATGGGAATCACCAGCGGTAACGTTTTATGGCCAGCATCCAGATGGCGCTGCATCGCGGCAGTCGCGTAACGCATTAACCGGAACGCCATATGCGCGTCCGGCGTACTCTGATGCTCTATAACGACATAGATATAACTGTCGCCTTCACACGTTTTTAGCGACCAAAGGACGTCGGAATAAAACGCGCGTAAATTTTTCTCGATAAAACTGTCCGGCGCCAGTTTCAACGTCGTCAGATCGCAACGTATTCTTAGCGAATGGGGAAGATGAATATTGAGAAAATCCCGCGCGGTATCCGGATGGCGTAAAAACGTTTTGAATACCGCATCATGAGGCGTGGACGTGGGGCTTTTTTTCATGGCGATCCGTCACCTGAGGAATAAGATGACGCAACTGTACTCGCCAGAAATACAGACAGCATTCAGGAAAATTTAACCCTGCGAGGAGGCTCGAAAGGGAATAACTGACGGCTGCAATACGTACATTTTTGCCCAGCCCGCTACGCATTATCACCCGGTAGCGTAACGCTGACCGGGCCTACAAATACACGTCATCTGTAGACCTGGTAAACGCAGCGCTCTTTGGCGATAAACCTCACACCAGCGCTTTGACTATCTCCATCAACCGAATGACGTCTTCGGGGCGCGTATTACCGGTTTGCGGATCGATAATCGAGCTGTAAACATGCGGCATGACGCGCGGCACGCCTGCTTCCAGGCAGGTTTGCAGGATGATACCGAAATTATCCAGCGAGATACCGCCGGTCGGCTCGATGAGCGTCATGCCGTGGCGGGCGGCGGCTGTCGCCAGCGCATAGAGTTCCGGTAACGACTTTTCGCCGCCCATCGGGAAAAACTTCGCCGCATGTGCGCCCATATCCTGCATCATGCGTACCGCCGCTTCACAGGAAACGCGGGCTGGCATTCCCTGGCTGCTGCTGACGCCGGTAGAAATCAACACCTCGCCAGGCGTTCCTGTCGGGCTAACCAGGGCGTTAATATGTGTTTGCCCGCCGCCGGTCGCCGCCAGCGCCCAGTCCCACCGAGATAGACGGCACCTCCGCCATCCAGCGTTTCACCTCCGGCACGCCCTCTTCTACCGTAGAGAACTGCGCGGAAAGTACGCCAATGACCGCATGGCCTTCGGCGGCTTCATAGATAGTCTTCGCGTTGGCGATATCCTTTGCCAGCACGTTAATCGCTACCCGCTGACGATAAAAATTAATCTGCTGCATGTTCTGCAATCTCCCTGAGTCGCGCCACAATCAATGCCATTTCCCCTTCGGCTACCGTTCGTGGATCGAGGCTAAGAACCCCCTGATGAAGCTGATATTTGCGGGCGTAAATCGCTATCTCGCCGCCGCGCAACTGCGCTTCGACGTCCTGCGCGTTCAGCCCCAATTCTGGCGCGTTCACCCGCACACGAATACGCCAGATTGCACGCCCGGCCTCATCCTGTTCGATATCGGCATAAAGCCCATGGATGGTGGAAATCGCTTCTGCGACCGGCTGTAACTGTGTTGCAGTCACGATCGTCTTGCCCTGGTGGTAATTCTCCAGCGCATACACCAGCCCGACCATGTTTTCCTTGCCGATTTTTATCGCCCTGGCAATCCACTGGTACTGCGCTTTGCAGGCGGCAATCCACGTTTTCTTACCGGTGATAAAGCCGGAGGTTGACGCATTAAAGGCTTTCGCGCCGCTGTAGATAACCATATCCGCGCTGCACGTAGCCTATCAGCGCCAGGAAGTGTTTACGCAGTGGGTTAACCAGATTTTCCGGCAGCGAAAAGCCCAACACCTGCTCTACGCAGCCAATCAGCAGCGTCACGCGCTCTTCAATCTGGTCGCCATAGCGCGGCGGATGCGCCAGATCGGCAAGACATAGCCCGCGCGTTAGCCGCTCCAGCTCTCCCAGTACGATCTCAATACGTCTCATTACACTACCGCTTACGAAATCAAAGAGTGTTCAGAACATACCCTATTCTGCTATGCAAGAAAGTGAAGGCGCAGCGAGAAACCGCTTTCCCACTTTTGTCTGAGTTCAGCACCAGCGGATCGCACGCCCCGACGAGTGAACGCCACGCGGTCTACACTTACTCTTGAGAAGGTGCAAACCGATAAGGATACCGTTTATGAAACGAAAAACGCTTCTGCTTATTGCCGCGCTTGTCGCGCTACCGGGCATCACGTATGCCGATTCTCCGTTTAGCTCGCTTCAGACGACGCATGAAAAAACCACGATTTTAAAGGACTTGCGCAAAATGTGTACGCCGAAAGGCGCGCTAACTGATGAAGCCTGGGAGAACAAAATCATGGCGGGTGAGGGGAACCAGCAGCATATTCGGGAGGCGATGATCGCGATAGAGCGCAACAATCAGCATAACTACTGGCAGGCTCTCGGTAAGGTGGAATGCCCGGAGATGTAGCACACCACTTCCGTTTTTGGTCGCGAAAATGCGCACTGTAACCGGTTTCTGTTTACGGAAACCGCGTATTCTGGAGCGAATTTATGCGATCAAGGAGCACGACAATGCGATACCGTTTTCCCGATAACTTCTGGTGGGGCAGCGCCTGCTCAGCGTTGCAAACCGAAGGTGATAGTCTGAATGGCGGTAAAAGCCAGACCACCTGGGATGTGTGGTTCGAGCGCCAGCCTGGCCGTTTTCACCAGGGCGTCGGTCCGGCGGAAACCTCAACGTTCTATCGCCGCTGGAAGCACGATATCGCGCTACTGAAGCAGTTAAAACACAACAGTTTTCGCACCTCGCTAAGCTGGGCACGTCTCATTCCAGACGGCGTAGGCGAGGTGAATCCACAAGCGGTGAGCTTCTACAATAACGTCATCGACGAGCTACTGGCGCAGGGCATCACGCCGTTTATTACGCTGTTCCATTTTGATATGCCGATGGTCATGCAGGAGAAAGGCGGCTGGGAGAATCGCGACGTCGTAGAGGCGTTTGGTCGGTACGCGCAAATGTGTTTTGCCTTGTTCGGCGACCGCGTGAAGCACTGGTTTACCTTTAACGAGCCGATTGTGCCGGTGGAAGGCGGCTATTTGTACGACTTCCACTATCCCAATGTGGTGGATTTTAAACGTGCGGCCACCGTGGCGTACCATACCGTGCTGGCGCACTCGACCGCCGTGCGCGCCTGGCGCGCCGGGCGCTACGACGGTGAAATCGGCGTGGTGCTGAATCTGACGCCGTCCTACCCGCGCTCGCAGCATCCCGCCGATGTGCAAGCCGCGCATCATGCGGATCTGTTATTTAACCGCAGTTTTCTTGACCCGGTATTAAGGGGAGAATACCCGGCGGAACTGGTGGCGCTGCTGAAAACCTATGACCAACTGCCCGCCTGTCAGCCAGGCGACCGTCAGCTTATTGCCGACGGCAAAATCGATTTGCTGGGGATTAACTATTATCAGCCGCGCCGCGTGAAATGCCGTGATACAGCGGTGAATCCGCAAGCGCCGTTTATGCCGGAGTGGTTATTTGACTATTACGACATGCCGGGGCGCAAGATGAACCCTTATCGCGGCTGGGAAATTTACGCGCCGGGAATTTACGACATCATCACCAACCTGCGGGATAATTACGACAATCCGCGCTGTTTTATCTCCGAAAACGGGATGGGCGTTGAGAACGAGCAACGTTTTGTGCAAGCGGGACAGATTCACGATGATTACCGAATTGACTTTATCTCTGAGCATCTTAAATGGCTGCATAAAGGCATTAGCGAGGGCTGTCACTGTCTTGGCTACCACATGTGGACCTTTATCGATAATTGGTCATGGCTGAACGGCTATAAAAATCGCTATGGTTTTGTACAACTGGATTTAGCCACCCAAACGCGCACGGTGAAAAAAAGCGGAGAATGGTTTGCCGCCACCGCAGAGCATAACGGTTTTGATTAAGCGTTTATTATTGCCGGATAACGACTAACGTCGTATCCGGCCTAAAAATGGCAGCAATATCAACTCATTGGCGTAATACGGACTTTCGCCGCCACGACTAACGCCGTCAACAGCATCAGGCTGCCGGAAAGCGCCAACGGCGAAAGCAGCCCGAAATTGTCGAGCGCATAACCGCCCACCGCCGCGCCACAGGTATTCGCCAGTTGAATCACCGCGACCTGGACGGAACCGGCTTTTTCCGCCTGATCGGCAAGGGAACGAGTGATCCACGTTGACCAACCCACCGGCACCAGCGCAAACGCCAGTCCCCAGATAATCGCTATTACCGCCGCCACGGTTTTGTCGCTTCCCCACACGATGAGCGTCAGCGCGCTCAGCGCCAGTACCAGCGGCGCACCGGCCAGCGCCAGTTTTACCGAACGTTTCAGGACGTAAGATGAGAAAGAAGTGCCAACGAAGCTGGCAATGCCAAAACTTAGCAACACCAGAGTCAGACCATCAACGTCAAAGCCCGCCAGATTCATATAGACCGGGCGAATATAGGTAAAGAAAGCGAACTGCCCGGCAAAAGACATAAAGATGGCGATCATCCCGGCCATCACGCCAGGGCGTTGCAACAGGCTAAACATATTCTGTTTTTGGTGGGAAGGTTCGCCCGGCAGCGACGGCAGTGATTTCACCACCCAGATGACGCACAGTACGCCCATCATCGCAGCGGCGTTAAAGACATTACGCCAGCCAATAATACCGCCCAAAAAACTGCCCAGCGGCGCGGCGATCACTAATGCGATGGAGACCGCGCCAAAAATTACCGACAGCGCTTTCGGCACGGTACGCGCGGGAACCAGTCGCATGGTCAGCGACGCCGACATCGCCCAGAATCCGCCCAGTGCCAGCCCAAGACAAGCGCGGCCCAGCAATAGCAGCGTAAAGCTGTTAGCAAAGGAAACCATTAAACAAGAAGCAGTCAGCAAAACGGCGAACAGAATAACGATATAACGTCTGTCGGTCGCCTGAATAATTTGGGTAATAAACAGGCTGGAAAACATCGCGACAAACGCCGTAACGGTGACTGACTGACCGGCGACCCCCTCGGAAATCCCCAGATCCTGCGCCATCGGCGTCAACAGACTAACGGGCAAAAACTCAACGGTAATCAGGCAGGCGACACAAAACGCCACGGCAAAAACGGCTGACCAGTTAGGCCTGGCAACCTCATCTGCGCGGGTTGTTTCTGTGAGATTTTCATTCATTGTTATTACCTGCGTGTTTTATTGCGGAAAAGCCACGCAGTGTAACATTACAAAATGTGATCTGATTAACGTTTTAGCAACTATTTACCAATGACGGCTTTCGCCTGCTCCTTATCACCCATCGTGCTATCAATGCAGCCAGTGGACACCCTCTTCCGGCTGAAAAAAGGCGTTATAGCGCAGTTGAAACGCGTTGATCTCCTGCATATTGGGTTCCATTTCGCGCAAAAAGCCCAGCGCCAGCCGTACCTGTGTATCGGTGATCGGCGCAGCTAAACGCGCTTTTTGCAGCAACCGATGCCACCGCTGCAAATTCTGATCGCCGCCATCGACAATCACGATTTGCCAGATCAGTAACACCTGAGCGGCATTTTGCAGATGCGACTCATCAGGGCGATGCAGATACTGTAAAAATTCACCGCCCGCCGTTTTACCCATCTGATCAATCATCGATTCTATCGGCACTACATCAATATTCAGGCGTTCGCTCAGGCGGCGAATCGCCCGGCGGGTATCCGATGTCAGCACCCGAAACCCCACAATAAACACCACCACAAACGTGGCCAGAATCAACCAAATCATGCGCACATCCGTCACCAAACAGGATGCCCATCATAGCGGTAAATTTATAGCTGTCGACGTTCTGGCCTGTCAGAATGTAATTTATTAACGCCAGTCTTCATTTACGCGAGATACCGGATGTCCTGTCTGACGAACGCAAGGCATAAAAAAGCCCGGTGTTAAACCGGGCAAAACGTTACCAAATGCACACATTTAAGCGATATTGACTTGCTGAATTTTTTTCTCACGGCGGATTTTTCGCTCTTCCATCACGGCGACCATCGCCATCAGGCAGATACAGCCGATCGCAGCGGCGTCCAGCGCGGCGAAGGTACCCGCCCAGCCGGTCAGACCAAAAACTGGCGTGCCGTCGGCAATCATGCCCAGACCCAGCTTGGCAAAGCTATCGCCGATAAGATAAGCGAAGGTTCCCTTAATACCGTCTGCAGCGCCAATAGCTTTTTTCGGTACGAAACCGACTGCCGCCACGCCAATTAATAGCTGCGGCCCAAACACCAGGAAACCGAGCGCGAACAGCGAGGCCAGATAGATGTACTGGTTGCTGGCGTGCTGGTAGACGCCGAGGGTGGCGATGATCAATGCCAGCGCCACACAAGCTACCAGCGCGCGACGGCCGTTCGCCAGGTCAGAGAGCCAGCCCCACAGCAACGTGCCGACCAGCGCGCCCACCTCAAACAAGGTAAAGCCCTGAATCGCCACCTCTTTAGAAAGTTTCAGTTCCTGGAAAGCGTAGACGGTTGACCACTGGTCGATACCAATACGCACCACATACAGGAAGATGTTGGAGAAGCACAGCAGCCAGATCACTTTGTTTTTCAACACGTATTCAACAAAGATCTGCCACTTGGTCATTTCGTTTTCTTCGGTCTCTTTATCCTCTTCACTGATCTCTTCGCCGAACAGTTCTTCAGCTTTACCCAAACCGTAAGATTCCGGGGAGTCGCTGCCAAAACGCAGACCGATAAAGCCAACAATCAGCGCGATAATCGACGGGAAGATAAACATGCCGATGACGTGACCGTCGAACAGGTAGTTGGCGCCGAACAGCGCCACGCCTGCCGCACCCGCGCCACCGAGGTTGTGGGAGATATTCCAGAAGCCGAGAAAAGTGCCGCGTTTACGACGCGGAGTCCATTTGGTGATGGTCGAGTAGCTGCACGATCCGCCGGTACTCTGGAAGAAACCGCTCAGGGCATAGAAAGCGATCATCAGAAACAGACTGGTTGACCCCGCGCCCATGCTGGCGCTGAAACCGAGCATACAGATAGCGGAGAGGATCAACATAAACGGTAGAAACTGCTTGGTATTTTTACCGTCAGCGTAGTAGGAAACCAGCGTTTTCCCCACGCCGTAGGTAATCGAGAAGCCCAGGCCAATCATCCCCAGCTCGGTCATGCTCAACCCGTAGGTAGAGATCATGTCGTTCTGCGCGATGTTAAAGTTTTTGCGGATCAGGTACATGGTCAGGTAGCCGATAAAAACCACCAGATAGGACTGCATGAACGGCTTGAACCACATTTTACGCCGCACATCGAGCGGCAGATCCAGGGTCGGCTTGCGCACCTGGTTTAAGAAGGCCAGCATGGATTACTCCTGAGCTAATTTTTATACCTGCGAATGGCAGGCATTGTAAAAATCCACAGGAAAAGTGGCCTGCGACAGCGTCCAGGCAAAACCGGGAAAATTTCTTAGTTTTTCCCCATTTAGCGCAAAAAGGTGAGGTGCATCACGCTTCGCTGGTCTCGCGTGGGGCCTGGGCGTTCAAAAATGGCAGCAGCAATAGCGCAGAGATTCCTGCCGCGATGGCAATGACCGCGAAAAAACCGGTCCAGTGCCAGATCTCCAGCACTTTCGCTAACGGCCAGCCGGAAAGTGACGCGCCGAGATAGGCGAACAGGCCGACAAAGCCGGTGGCCGCGCCCGCCGCCTCTTTATGCGAGCACTCCGCCGCCGCCATGCCAATGAGCATCTGCGGGCCGAAGACAAAGAAACCGGTGGTGAAGAAACAGGCCGCCTGCATTACGTAGCTGGCGAACGGCATCAGCCACAGCGAACCCACGGAGAGCAAAATCCCGGCGGCAAAGATTAAATTCATCGGTCCGCGGTTGCCGTTGAAGAGTTTGTCCGAGCCCCAGCCCGCCACCAGCGCGCCGATAAATCCGCCCAACTCAAACATCGATACTGCCGTGTTGGCCGTCACCAAATCCACGCCCAGCGTCTCGGACATATACAGGTTGCCCCAGTCGTTAATCGCCGCGCGTACCACGTACACTAAGACATAACACAGCGAAAGCAGCCAGATATAGGGATTCAACAGCACATATTTAGCGAGGATTTCTTTGCGGCTCAGCCCCGCACCCTCTTGCTGTTGGGCGACCTCCAGCGCATCGTGCCGCCAGTCGCCTACCGGCGGTAAACCAATCGCCTGCGGACGGTCGCGCAGCCGCCAGCAAAGTACCATGCCCACCCCGATGGCAAGCAATCCGGCCACCATCATCCCGGCGCGCCAGCCATAATGCAGGGCGACAGCGGCCATGACGAGAGGGATCAGCGCCCCGCCGACATTGTGCGCGGTGTTCCATAACGCCCACCAGCCGCCGCGCTCGGTGCGCGAGTACCAGGCGGTCAGCAAACGGGCACAAACCGGCGATCCAAACCCCTGGAAAAAGGCGTTCAACGCCCATAGCAGAGCAAAGGCCCACAGCGAGGTCGAGAAGCCGAACAGAATATTCACTACGCCGGTCGCAATCAGCCCAATGCCCATAAAATAGCGGGCGTTAGAGCGATCGCTAACGATGCCGGAAACAAATTTCGACACCCCATAGGTGATGTAAAACAGCGTCGCCAGCAGGCCGATATCGCTGCGGGTCAGAATGCCGCTGGCAAGGATTTCCGGCGCGGCGGCGCTAAAGCTTTTACGGGTGAAATAGAACAGCGCGTAACCCAACCAAATGGTGATCAGGATGTGCCGCCGCCAGTAGCGGTAGCGGGCGTCAACCTCGTGCTTATCGGTGATGAGCGGCGCGTTGGCCGGAGCTTTTAAAAACGAAAGCATTATCCTTCCTTAAACGTAACGCTGGGGCAACGAGACGCTCATCCGCGTACCGTGGGTACAAGAGATGGTTAGCGTCCCGCCGAGCGCCGACACGCGTTCGCGCATTCCGGTCAGGCCGAAGCCCTGCTGGTGAGAGCCCGGTGGCAGGCCGCTGCCGTCATCCTCAATCACCAGCATCAGCCGCTCATCCTGTTGCCAGCCCTGTAACGTCACCGCGCTGGCATTGGCATGTTTTACGATGTTATTCAGCCCTTCCTGACAGACGCGAAACAGCGTCACGCGCTGACTTTCGCTCAGCGCCGTTTCGTCAATTCGCCAGTCGAGGTGGCTGACAATACCGTGGCTTTCCAGTTCCATTTCGCGCAACAGCGAGCGGATGGCCTGCGCCAGCGTTAAGTCGTCTAACTGGCGCGGGCGCAAGCGCCCCAGCAGGCGACGCACGGCGTCATACACGCCCAGCGAAAGCTGCTCGATAAGTTGCCCGCTCTGCTTCACGCCGCCGTTATCCGCCGCCAGCCGTTGTACAATGCCCGCCTGGGTACGAATCGCGGTGATGGTCTGCCCGATGTCATCGTGCAGCTCACGTGCAACATCGCGCCGCACGCTCTCTTCGGTCTCCAGCAGACGCTCCGCCAGCCGATGGTTGCGCGCCAGCTCCTTTTGCAACGACTGGTTCAGCTCGCGCAGACGCTGAATGCCCGCGCCAAGCAGTAGCCCGGTCAGGCTTTGCGCCAACAGCGAAAGTAATAAATCGACGGGATGATCGTGCCAGGTCTGGCTGGCGATCAGCGCGATAGCGTTCATCAGTGTGGCAATGAGCGCGCCCTGCCAGCCATAATGCCAGGCGAGTGCGATAATCGGCAACGCCAGGCAGAACGGCGTGAAGCGCGAAAGCTCAGCAGGTAAACCCAGTTGCAGCCACAAGCTGATGATAAACAGCAGCAGATACCAGATCAGATGCCGCCCGCGCCAGTTTACCGGCTGCGACACCAGCGACGGTCCCAGCGGTAGCCAGGTGGTACTGGTAAGATAGTGCCAGAAGACCAGGCAGATGGGGGCCAGCGTCAGACCGCCGGTGAGGGTCAGCAGTAGCGCGTTCCATGCCGCTTCCCCCTGCCCCAGCCAGGGCAGGGATTGCAGTAGCGCCGCGGCGGTGAGGGCAGCGCCCTGAAGCAATAACGTGCGCCAGTCACGCTGATGGCGGTAACGCGAGGTCAGCGCCACGGGTAGTAGCGTCAACAAACTACCGAGCATCAAAAGCGGCAGATGGACCAGCGCGACTTCCTGCGCCAACCAGTACACCAGCAGCCACTCCGCGCCCAGCAATACTGGCCAGTAGCCGCGCGGGCATTGCAGCATGAGTCCCAGGCGCAGACCGAAGGGAAAGAGTAGCGCCGCCAGCTCCGGGCGTTCTACCAGATGCAGGCTGATGCTCCACAGGCAGAACCACGCGGCGGAGAAGATAAAAAAGCAGGCAACAACGGTGATTAAACGGGAAAAAAAGGTGTTCATTACCAACCGTCAAACATGCGATGCGCCAGTTCAACATCGTTGCTGACGCCTAATTTTTCCAGCAGATTCGCGCGGTGAACATGCACCGTTTTTGGCGACAGTCCCAGCTCGGCGGCAATCTCTTTTACCGCCATACCCTGGGCGAGCTTTTCCGCCACCTGACGCTCGCGTTTGGTCAGCGGATCTTGCCGACCTGCCGCCAGTTTCACGGCAATATCGGGGGTCAAATAGCAGCCGCCCGTCGCCACCGTATGCACGGCGGCGATCAGCTCATCCGGACTACAGCGTTTAGAGAGAAAACCGCGCGCGCCGGCGTTCAACGCCTGTTCCACCAGCGCCGGGCTGTCGTGAACCGAGAGCATGATCGTCGCCATCCCTTTTGGCAGTTGGCTTAGCAACTCCAGTCCGGAAATATCCGGCATCGAGATATCGCAGATACACACCTGTACGCCGCGCCCCGGTAAGCCTGCCAACGCTTCGCGCCCGGAACCAAACTCGGCGACCACCTGCAAATCAGGTTCCATCCCCAGTAGCTGTGCAAAGCCGGAGCGGACGATAAGGTGGTCGTCGATAAGGGCAACGGTGATCATGGGTTCTGTCCTGATGGGTAAAAAAAACGCGCTTACCTTAACGATAAGCGCGCGGCTGTTCAAGCCTTGAGCGGTCAGACAATGCCTGTTGTGACGGTAAATGTCCGGGTTTGCTGCGGTTCCAGTTGAAGCAAGGTTCCATTTCGCTGCGCCGCGAGAAAACCTTCAGGTCGACAGGTCGCGGGCAGGGCAAAGGCGGCAACCTGCTGATCGCCGTTATAAAGAATCCAACGGGTCACGTAATTCAGCTCCGCGCTGGCGAAACGTGTCACGAACGTGGTGCCATCCGGGGCGATCATACTGAATTCCGGGGTATCCGTGTACTTGTCCAGTTCATCGGCAAAGAACACGATTTCCGGGTCGTAAAAGCCAGGCTCGTTGAGCGTTGCCAGCGAGGCTGCACCCTGCAAAAGTTGTTGATTAAACGCCAGCCACTGCGCCGTGGGTTTGACATGCGCCGGCACCGACTCGCGTAGCTTCAGCGCGGTATCCGGGATATTCTGACGGAACGTGGCGTTCGGCACATAGGCATAGTTCATGTGGCACATGTACTGTAGCGGCATGGCGACTGAAGCCAGGTTAGTCACTGTCATCTGAATATCAAACAGCGCGCTTGCTTTACGCATTACCACCGCAGGTTGCGCCTGATAATGATGACCGAACCCCATCACATACTCGTAGCGACCGGTCACGCGCAGACTGTCGTCCTCTAACTCCAGCCAGGCGTCGTCCATGGCAGCACAGGGCATCTCGCCGTGCAGCGAATGTGTATCTTCCGGCGACGGACAGCCGTTGGCCAATAGTCCGGAATGGAAAGCAAAGCAACCATACGTCGCCACCACCTCCGCAGCCGGTTTCGGCTGGCGGAACATGTTGCGCATAGTCAGGTCATGACCGTCAAGCTGTGCGTCCCAAATCATCTGCCCCATCCAGGGTAGAATCACCAGATGACCGCGGCTGTTTTGTATTTTCAGTCCTTCCACGCCGCTGGCGTAACGAAATGCCGTAACCGTAAAATCGTCATTTTCCAGCAAGATACGCGGCTGCTCGCTAAAAAGCTCCCGCCATAATGTAATACGTGTTGTCATGGTTGATCTCCTCAGGACGCTGCGACTTCAGCCAGGTTGCCGCGCACTTTGCTTTCGCGCCAGAAGTAAACGCCAACGTAAACAAAGCACAGCATGGAAACCAGGAATGAGAGCTGTAGCGAGTGGAACATGTCCGCCACGTAGCCCTGAATCGCGGGAACCACCGCCGCGCCGACAATCGCCATCACGATGACTGCCCCCGCCATTTCGGTATGTTCGTTATCGACGGTATCGAGCGTTCCGGCATAAATGGTCGCCCAGCAGGGGCCAAACAGGACGCTGACCAGCACCGCCACGTATACCGCGCTAAAGCTTGGCGCCAGCGCCACGTAGGCCAGGAACAGCGCGCCGATAACAGAGTAAAGAATCAAGACTTTTTCCGGGTTAAAGCGCGTCATCAGAATGTTGGCGATAAACTTGCCGATAAAGAAGCAGGCGAAGCTGTAGACCATAAAGGTAGAAGCATCGCGCTCATTGATATCGCCTAACTCCAGCGCCAGACGGATAGTGAACGACCAGACCGCCACCTGCATTCCCACATACAGGAACTGCGCCACAATACCGCGACGGAAACGGGCGTTGCTGGCGAGATAGCGTAGCGTATCCAGCGCCGAGGGGCGTTTATGACTCGCGGTTTGCGCGACTTTACAGGTCGGGAAACGCGTCAGCAGGAACAGTACCATCACCACCACCAGAACCATAATCATGTACTTATAGGGTTCCAGAGTGTTTTCCAGCATCAGCACCTTGAAGTTGTGGACTTGCTCGGCATTCATGCCCGCCATCTGTTTTTCCAGGCTTTCCCCTTCGGAAAAGACCAGATATTTACCCAATAAAATTCCTGCCGCCGCGCCGATCGGATAAAAGGTCTGGCTGATATTCAGCCGCAGCGTTGCGTAGGCTTTTGGCCCGATCATAGAACTGTAGGTATTCGCCGCCGTTTCCAGGAAACTCAGGCCAATCGCAATGGCGAAAATCGCCGCGAGGAACATGGTGTAAGTCGCCATGTGCGACGCCGGGAAAAAGAGCGTACAGCCGACAATGTACAGCGTCAGGCCGATAAGTATCGCCACTTTATAACTGGTTTTTTTAATGACCAGCGAGGCCGGAATAGCAATTAAAAAATAACCGCCATAAAAGGCGCTTTGTACTAATGCCGAAGCAAAGTTGCTCAGCGAAAATACACTTTTAAATTGCGTAATCAGAATATCATTTAACGCGGCTGCGCATCCCCATAATGGGAATAAACAGGATAACAAAATAAACTGGAACAGAGGTGTCTTATTCAGATACCCATCGGGCATCTGAACGATGTTTTTATCGTTCATAGTGCTACCTTTAACAGTGCAGGGTGATTGTTATTCGTTCAACAAAAGATACTCATTAAATTGCTCAATGCTTGGATAAGAGGATTGGGTGCCTTTCCCGGTGACGCTGAAAGCGGCAAAGAGGACGGCTTTTTTCATGGCGGCTTCCACATCCCCGCTCTGGACATAGTAATGCGCGAAACAGCCGATAAAGGCATCGCCCGCGCCGCTGGTATCAACAGCATTGACGTTAAACGCCGGAACGTGTACTTCCTGGTCACGCGTCATCCATAGCGCGCCTTTTTCGCCCATCGTGACAATAATATTGTTCAGCCCTTTATCCACCAGTGAACGCGCCGCCGCACGAATACGATCGCAGGAATCAACCGGCATACCCGTTAATATTTCCAGTTCAGTTTCATTAGGTACAAAGAAATCGCATTTACAGGCATAAGACATATCTAATTCCCGTAATGCTGGCGCAGGGTTTAATAACACTTCAATCCCGTGTTTCTTGCCAAATTCTATTGCGTGATAAACCGTTTCAAGCTGAACTTCCAGTTGCAGAACAATAAGCTGGCATTTTTTTAAATCTTCCGCCGCGCGATCGATATCTTCCGGCGAGAGAAACTTGTTGGCGCCTTTGATGATCAAAATGCTGTTGCTGGAGTTGGCGTTGACGAAAATCGGCGCTACTCCACTGCTGGTACACGGTACTTTTTCTACATACGTCGTGTTGATCCCCCAGGATTCGAGATTACGAATGGTGTTGTCGGCAAAAATATCGTCGCCCACTTTGGTCAACATCAATACTTTTGAATTGAGCTTAGCGGCCGCCACGGCCTGGTTCGCCCCTTTTCCGCCGCAGCCGATTTTAAACGCCGGCGCTTCCAGAGTTTCCCCTTCTTTGGGCATCTGGTTGGTGTAGGTGATAAGGTCCACCATGTTAGAGCCAATAACCGCGATATCCATTTTACTCCCTCTCAGAAATCGTCACACGACAATGATATTAAAATAACATTATCATGTTATTTCCGTATCATTTGTGACTATGATCGCGAATAGAGGATCATTTTGCCGTTTATTTCGTGAACAACCCCAGGCAAAACATACGCGTACCAAATCATTTTTATTGTTACAATTCACTGAAAATTAAATATTTATTGTTTAAAAACGCGAATAAACCCGCTTTTATTTCCTGACAGCCAGACGTATAGTAGTGCCACACTGTAATGTTCTCAGAAACACATAAATGTTACTGAAGAAACATAACAACATGATTTGCGGAGAGGGTGAATGGAGACCAAACAAAAAGAACGTATCCGACGCTTGATGGAGTTACTGAAAAAGACTGATCGAATCCATCTGAAAGACGCCGCGCGGATGCTGGAAGTTTCGGTGATGACCATTCGCCGCGATCTCAGCCAGGATGATGACCCTTTACCGCTGACGCTACTCGGCGGCTATATCGTCATGGTAAATAAACCTACGTCTTCAACCAATACGCCGCTGCCGGCGAAAAAGACGCATTATCGGGACGACCTTCCCGTTGCGATCCTGGCCGCCGGTCTGGTGCGTGAAAACGATCTGGTTTTTTTTGATAACGGTCCAGAAATGCCATTAGTCATCAGCATGATACCGGATGATATTACCTTTACCGGGATTTGCTACTCACATCGGGTATTTATCGCGCTTAATGAAAAGCCTAATGCCACGGCGATTCTGTGCGGCGGCACTTATCGGGCCAAGAGCGATGCCTTTTATGATGCCAATAATCCTTCGGTGCTGGACTCGCTCAATCCGCGCAAAGTGTTTATTTCCGCCAGCGGCGTACATGAACATTTTGGCGTGAGCTGGTTTAACCCGGATGATCTTGCCGCCAAACGTAAAGCGATGGAGCGCGGTCTGCGTAAAATTTTGCTGGCGCGTCACGCCCTGTTTGATGAGGTCGCACCTGCCAGCATTGGTCCGCTTTCTGCTTTTGATGTCCTGATTAGCGATCGCCCATTACCGACAGATTATGCCGTTCACTGTCGGAATGGTTCCGTCAAAGTCATCACGCCTGATTCGGAAAGTGAATAACTTACTCAAAAAAGACGGCAATTTTATTGAACATGGTGGGATCGGACTGGTTTCGTACCACCTTCACCACGTCTTCCAGTTTATCGATCTGGCTTATCATCTGTTCAAGCCGCTGATCGTCATTGACCAGAAGCCAGATGCGGCTCTGATCGCTACCCTGAATCGGTAAACAGAGAATGCCCTCAACGTTGAAAGCGCGTCGGGCGAACAGCCCGCAGACGTGGGTCATCACGCCAGGATGGTTGCGAACGGTCAGCTCCAGAATAACGTTCTCATGTGATTGTTTCTGCATGGCTTATTCCCCCACCATCTCTGTATTTGCCGCGCCCGGCGGCACCATCGGATACACTTTTTCTTCCGCATCAATACGCACGTGGATTAACGCCGGTCCCGGACGACGGATGATAGCCTGCAACGCCGCCTGCGGATCGGCTTCGTTATTCAAATCACAGGTGTCCAAACCAAACCCGGCGGCAATCTGCATAAAATTGATGCTTCCCGGATAGGTCGCCGCAAAAACGCCCTGTTTATAGAACAGACTCTGTTGCTGATGTACCAGTCCCAGCGCGTCGTTATTCATCAGGATAATTTTCACATCCAACTGGTTTTCACTGGCGGTAGCCATCTCCTGAATATTCATCATCAAACTACCGTCGCCGGAAAAACACAGCACCTTGTTGCCCGGATTCGCCAGCGCCGCGCCAATCGCCGCGGGCAGACCAAACCCCATGGTACCCAGCCCACCGGAAGTCAGCCACTGACGCGGACGGTTGAGCGGATAAGCCTGCGCGGTCCACATCTGATGCTGACCTACGTCAGTGGTAATAATCGCGTTGTCGTCCACACAGGCGGCGACCGCGTTAATCAGTCCATAGTGGCTAAGCGGGTTATTTTCCTGGGGAATACCACAGGGGAATTCTTGCTGCAAGTCCGCAACCAACTGATGCCATGCTTCCCGCGGCTGTGCTTCGATATGAGGAATTAACTGTGCCAGTACATCATCGACATCCGCCTGAATAGCCACATGCGGCTGCTTAATTTTGCCCAACTCTGCGCGATCGATATCCACATGGATGATTTTAGCGTTCGGACAAAACTGCTCCGTTTTGCCAATCGCCCGGTCATCAAAACGCGCGCCCAGGACAATCAGCAAGTCGGCCTCTTGCAGAATAAAATTGGTACTGCGCGCGCCGTGCATCCCCAACATTCCTAACGACAGCGGATGCGCCTTAGGCAACATTCCCAGCGCCATTAAGGTCATTGTCGTCGGCAGTTGCGCTTTTTCCGCCAGTTCGCGCACGCGTGTCGGCGCATTGATCACGCCGCCGCCCAGATACAGCACCGGACGCTTCGCCGCGTTAATCATCGCGGCGGCCTCGCGGATACTCTCTGCGCTAAAATCCGGCGAAGGTGATTTTTCCGCTGGCGGCGGCAACACATCCAGTTCGATTGTCGCCGTCTGCACATCTTTAGGAACGTCTATCCACACCGGGCCGGGACGCCCCGACTGCGCCAGACGAAAAGCATCGCTCATTACCTGAGGCAACTCATTGATATTCCTGACCAGATAGTTGTGCTTGGTGATGGGGATAGAGATACCGTAGGTATCTACTTCCTGAAATGCGTCAGTACCGATCATGGACGCCGGAACCTGCCCGGTAATGCAGATTAACGGAATGGAATCCAGGCGCGCATCGGCAATGGCCGTGACCAGATTGGTCGCGCCCGGCCCGCTACAAGCCATGCAGACGGCAGGTTTACCCTCCGTTCGCGCCATCCCCTGCGCAATAAACCCCGCGCCTTGTTCGTGGCGCGCCAGAATATGACGGATTTGCGTGCTTTGGCTTAACGCGTCGTAAACGGGGAGAATCGAACCACCGGGAATGCCGGTGACGATACGAATCCCCTGGCGCTCCAGAAAATGAACAATAAATTCCGCGCCCGTAAAGCGCTGAGGTGTAGATGTTGTGCCCGAACTTGCCATGCTCCATTCCTTTTATTCTGAGCCGACGTTCCGGGAAGGTGTCTTAAACGAAAAACCCCGCCCGGTTTGCGCCGGCGGGGTTTTGGAATCGTGTGTGTTCCGGACCCTACGGCGCATTGCCGACGACCACCACCACACGCACGACGACCACTGCGCGAGATGGCGCAGTTTTTAGTAGGGTCGCGTTCAGCATGGAAGGGTTCATTAGGGGCCTTGTCTGTTTGTTATTAACACGTTTTATACAAGCACAGCGCTTTCAGCATGACAACGGAAAAATTTTCATCTGCACAAAAATGCGTCAGCGATCACATTTTTCTACGAATTTACACGTTTTGAGTATAGGCGTGATAAGCGTAGCGCCCTCAGGTAATCGCCGGGATTAATGATCACGCGTTTCAAAATACCTGAAAACAAAAAACCTCGCCGAAGCGAGGTTTTACAGCGTAATGCGGGTGGTAGCCGCGAAGCACACTGTGTTATGTCAACAGCAGAAGTATACGCGTTCTGTGCAGAACGCGCAATTTCGGCGCGAATTTTGATGAATTTGAGTATGGATCAGAAGCTCCGTTCTGTCTATAAATTACTGTTCATTTATACAGTGCTTAACTATAATGTCTTTGACACAATGTGTTATGCGGGGGCCGCATCGTAAACCGGCGCAACGAAGTCCTGGCTGAAACGGGTGGTGCCGTCAGCGCCTTAACCCCCTCGTGAGCACACTGTGTTATGTCAACACGCACACTATTCCTCGCAAAAGGGATCGCGTGCGCAACAGCTGGCAACAGGCAGCGGAAAGGTACGTCGGCTGGCAGTGCTCCTTAACCACAGGAGACGCGTATGAGCATAGTGGATATCACCATTCTTATCCTGAAACTCATTGTTGCAGCACTGCAACTGCTTGATGCTGTTCTGAAATACCTTAAGTAATTCAGATTCAAGCCGCACCGAAGGGGAGCGGGCAACCGCTCCCCTTTCACCTTATCCGCTGGTCTTTCGCTTCCCGGGTATGTTACGTTTTTATGACATCCTCAACGACGCCTGACGCTATGACCCTTTCCGTTTTCTGCATTTTGCTGTTCGCCGCGCTGCTACATGCCAGCTGGAACGCCATTGTCAAAGCGGGAAACGATAAGCTCTACGCTGCGATCGGCGTTAGCGGTTCCGCGGCGGTCATGGCATTGATCCTTTTGCCCTTCGCGCCGCAGCCAGCCCACGCCAGTATCCCTTTTTTAGCGGCCTCTACTGCGCTCCAGGTGGTGTATACCGTCCTGGTAGCGAAAACATATCAGGTCTCGGACATGAGCCAGACCTATCCCCTGATGCGCGGCACCGCGCCGCTGCTGGTGGCGCTCATTAGCGTTCTGTTTCTTGGCGACAGCCTGTCGTCGCTAGCCTGGGTCGGCATCGCAGTGATCTGCATGGCGATACTTGGGATGGCCTGTAATGGCCGCGCCAGCTCCCAACGCGGTATCGTGTTGGCATTAACTAACGCCTGTTTTATTGCCGGGTATACGCTGGTGGACGGTACCGGCGTAAGACTCTCAGAAACGGCGCTGGGTTATACGCTATGGTCATTTTTTCTCAACGGCGCCTGTCTGTTAACCTGGGCGATGATTGCACGGCGGCGGGAAGCGTCGCGTTATCTGGCGCAACAGTGGAAAAAAGGCATTTTTGGCGGAATTGGCACCATGGGATCTTATGGGCTGGCGCTATGGGCCATGACCCAGGCGCCGCTGGCGGTGGTCGCCGCGCTGCGTGAGACATCAATTTTATTCGGCGCGCTGATAGCCTGGCTGCTGCTTAAAGAGAAAGTTGCCGGGCTACGTCTGGTGGCGGCAGGCGGGATTGCTCTCGGGGCGATTTTACTCCGTCTGTCATGATTGCCCATTGACGTACTCCTCGCCCTAAAGGGCAAGGATTCTTGTTTCGCGGAGCCGAACCTGAGCCGCATTAAGCGGTTCAGGGATTACCGGCTCTCCACAAGCTAACACGGCGAGTCCCGCCGCTTTTATATTCCGTGCCGCGTTTATGTCACGGTCATGGTCTGCGCCGCATTCCGGGCAGTGCCATTTCCTGACATCCAGCGGCATTTTTTTCATCGTGAAACCGCAACGGCTACAGCGTTTTGAGGACGGGAAAAACTGCTCAATGGCTACCACTGAACGTCCGGCCCATTCGCCTTTGTACCGGAGCTGGCGCACAAATTCGCTCCAGCCTGCGTCTGCTATCGCTTTTGACAGTGACGGGTTGCGGAGCATGTTTTTCACTTTGAGGGATTCGACGCAAACAACTTGATTCTCGTTAATGAGTTTGCGGGTGGCCTTGTGCAGGGCATCCATTCGGCAATCGGCTATTTTCGCGTGGAGTCGGGCCACCTTTAAGCGGGCTCTGGCGCGGTTCTTTGAGCCTTTGGCCTTTTTGCTTAACCGGCGCTGGAGTAGCGCCAGGCGAGCCGCGTATTTCGCGGTATGGCGGGGATTGCCGGACCTGAATCCGCTATCGGTGACGAACACATCTTTTAAACCAACATCAATGCCGACCATTGAAGAGGTGAGCGGCAGTGATGCAGGTTCAGACTCGCAAAGACACGAAACAAAGTACCGCCCGGCGGCATCTTTGGATACGGTGACGGTAGACGGCACGAACGGCAGCGGGCGACTCCAGCGCACGTCTAAAGGCGCTTTGCTCTTTGCCATGTACAACCTGCCATCGCGGTATTTAAACGCGGCATCGGTGAGCGTAGCAGCCTGTTTATGGCGCTTGCTTTTGAATGTCGGATATCTGGCTCGTCCGGCGAAAAAGTTTGAGAGTCCGGCCTGTTGGTGGCGCAAGGCTTGCTGTAGCGGCACGCTGGAAACATCATTGAGCCAGGCAAATTCCGGCTCCTTTTTCAGCGCCGTTAATCGTGCGCTGGCTTGCGTATAGCCGATTTTCTCCTGACGCTTATAGTACGCGTCAGTGTGCCAGCGGAGGATGCTGTTATAGACAAAACGCACGCACCCGAACGTTTGAGCTAAAAGCTCAACCTGCCCGGGTGTTGGATAGAATCGATATTTATAGGCGCGCTTCATATGACTTACAAAATACGCTGAAAAATGTAAGCCATATTGAAGAAGGTCAAAAAATGTTACGCAGTTACCGCGCTTATATCTCCGCCCAATTGTGCGAGGTCTTACGCGCAAATTGATAACAGCCGCAGACGTAACACATTCTCGGCAACATTTGTTGCCGCTTTTGTTTACATTTCCTGCCGTTCCTTCGTCTGCCATTGCAGGTTGCTGTCTGGCCTTCTTTTTCTGGTGTGGTAGATTCCTCTCGCATTTATGGGAATGCGCAGCAAGTTATTCTTATTTTTTCTTTTTTTGAAAAGTAATCAGCGAAATGAAAAGGCAGAGAAGCGTCAATTTGTTGTTGATGTTGGTGTTACTGGTGGCCGTAGGGCAGATGGCGCAAACCATTTATATTCCCGCCATCGCCGATATGGCACAAGCGCTAAACGTCCGGGAAGGCGCCGTCCAGAGCGTAATGGCTGCTTATCTCCTGACCTACGGCGTCTCGCAACTGTTTTACGGCCCGCTTTCCGACCGGGTTGGGCGTCGCCCGGTAATTCTCGTCGGCATGTCTATTTTTATGGTAGCGACCCTGATCGCCATGACCACGCATAGTTTGACGGTGTTGATTGCCGCCAGCGCCATGCAAGGGATGGGAACCGGCGTTGGCGGAGTAATGGCGAGAACGCTCCCGCGCGATCTGTATGAAGGAACACAACTTCGTCACGCCAATAGCCTGTTAAATATGGGGATTCTGGTCAGCCCGCTGTTAGCGCCACTGATTGGCGGTCTACTGGACACCATGTGGAGCTGGCGCGCTTGTTACGCTTTCCTGCTGGTGCTTTGCGCTGGCGTCACCTTCAGCATGGCGCGCTGGATGCCGGAAACCCGCCCCGCTGGCGCGCCGCGCACACGGCTGATCGCCAGCTATAAAACACTGTTTGGCAACGGCGCATTTAACTGTTACCTGCTGATGCTGATCGGCGGGCTGGCTGGCATTGCGGTCTTTGAAGCCTGTTCCGGCGTACTGATGGGGGCAGTATTAGGTCTCAGCAGTATGGCGGTAAGCATTCTGTTTATTCTGCCGATTCCGGCGGCGTTCTTCGGCGCCTGGTTTGCCGGACGCCCGAATAAACGCTTCTCAACCCTGATGTGGCAGTCAGTTATTTGCTGTCTGCTGGCAGGCCTTATGATGTGGATTCCCGGCTGGTTTGGCGTGATGAACGTCTGGACGCTACTCATCCCCGCTGCGCTGTTTTTCTTCGGCGCCGGGATGTTATTTCCACTGGCCACCAGCGGCGCAATGGAGCCTTTTCCGTTCCTCGCAGGCACCGCTGGCGCGCTGGTCGGCGGGCTGCAAAATATTGGTTCCGGCGTACTGGCGTGGCTTTCGGCAATGCTGCCGCAAACCGGTCAGGGCAGCCTGGGATTGTTGATGACCCTTATGGGATTGCTGATCCTGGCGTGCTGGCTGCCGCTGGCGTCACGGATCTCGCATCAGGGACAGACGGTTTAACGTCCCCCTCGCCCGGCTTTTTGCCGGGCGTTTCACATTCCGGCGTGATTATCGCATTGAGCAGCGGCTCCTGCGCCGGACGCCACGCCCCTTCTTCGCCGTCGTAAAACTGAGTGTCCGTGTTTATCGCATACGGAATATGCGCTTTTTTCAGTTCGCAGGCCATAAAACGGGCAAACGCGAACTGTGAAGCGACCGGCGTAATTTTTATTGACGCTCCCGGCGCCCATCCGCCCACCCAGCTTGCATGGCCGGTCTTATGCTGCCAGCGAACCGCAGCGTTAATCCGCGCCCGAATCGCCGCTTTTTCCGCCGTCGTGCCTGACGTCCACGGATATTTACCGCCGCTTTTCAGTGGTCCCCACGGGAAGATATGCCACTCCGCCAGTACATAGTTCTGGCTTTGCGCCGGCAGTTTAAGCACGGGCAAATCCTCCGGCGCGGCACGCATGCGGGGGGCAACGAAAATCATACGCTGTGGGTCAATAGCGTGAATCAGGCGGATGGTTTTGTCATATACGCGATTCAGCGACGCCATATTATGATTGAGTTTGTCGGCAGGCTCATAAATGAGATCGAACCCCAGAAGCGGGGATGTCTGACCAAAATAGCGCGCGACCACGCTCCACCAGTTGATCAGCTCCTTTTCATGGCTGGCGCTGGGATCGTTTTTATACGCATCCGCCTGATAGGCAATAATGGGAATGATGCCATAGTATTCGCAGGCTTCTACCAGCTTACGCAAATGGATGAGGCGCGCTTCCGTCGGCGCACCTGCCACACGGATACGGACATGAGTTAACCCTTTTGCCTTAAAATCCCGCACTACCAGCGGATCAAACTCGCGGATACCCCGTTCCGTTCGCGCCCAGTCAACATCCATCCCAATGCCAAGCTGCTGCGCATAGCGCGCCGCCGTCAATGGCATCGGTTTCGCATAGACGACCGCGCTGGTCAGCATGAGAGAGGCAATAAGCGGCTTAAACACGACGCCCCCTAAAAATTTTTACCACGGTGATAGCACGTA
Source organism: Salmonella enterica subsp. diarizonae (assembly GCF_008692785.1). Taxonomy (GTDB): domain Bacteria; phylum Pseudomonadota; class Gammaproteobacteria; order Enterobacterales; family Enterobacteriaceae; genus Salmonella; species Salmonella diarizonae. Next base: position 10,874 of record NZ_VXJV01000003.1, on the reverse strand, counting down.
TTTAGCATATTCTCTCCCGGCAGGTGTAGCGGCAAAGCGTAATAAATCTTCACACCTGTTCCTGCAACCAGCGAATAAATGCCTCGATTTTCGGCCACTGTCTGCCAGGCAGAGTGGTGACATAATAGTGCTGATGGCATTTCAGCCTCATTTCACCGAAAGGTGCAATCAGTTCACCACTGTCGAGACGCTTTTGCACCAGCCGTTTACGCCCCATCGCCACGCCAATGTGGTTCATCGCGGCAATCACCGCTAAATCAGAACGATCGAAACCAATGCCGGATGAATCCGGCAAATTCACCGCAAAATGCTGCGCCCAGCTATGCCATTCATCCGTGCCCGAATCGTTGCTCCACGCCTGTCTGTCGTGTAAGAGCGTGCAGTGGCGCAGATGGTTCAGGTTGCCCTGCAAAGCAAAACGATGGGCGTAATCCGGGCTACAGACGGGCAGAATCGCCTCATCCATTAAAAAATGATGCGTGAGCTGCGCCGACGGCGCATCGTCAAAATAGATCGCCAGGTCAATTCCGGCACGCTGTAGGTTAACGTTATCATTGCCGGTCAGCATGGTAAGAGAAATTGACGGATAGCGACGGGTAAAGTCCCCCAGCGCAGGCACCAGCCAGCACTGGGCGATAGAGGGGCGTGAATATACGGTCAGCGTGCCGGACAGTTCCTGATTTTTGATATCGAGGATTTCCTGATTCAACGTATCCAACGACGATTTCAGCGCCCAGAATACCCGTTTGCCTTCATGGGTAAGCTCCACTTTACGGTGAGAGCGGACAAATAGCTGGATTCCCAACTCGGCTTCCAGTTGATTGATACGATGGCTTACCGCACTGGGGCTTAACGACAGCTCATCTGCCGCCAGAGCAAAGGACTGGTGTCTGGCTGCGACTTCAAAAGTATAGAGTTTTGATAACTGCCAACCGTTGAGTAAGCGGTTTCGGATATCGCGAAGGGGTTCCATGGCAACCTCAGTCATCTTTTAATTTCTCGAAGTGTAAAAAAACACGCTGAAAAAATCCGCACATAGATGAAGCAAAATGAACCATATCGCAAAATAAAAACAATATTAGATAGAAATCACACATTTGATTCAATTTGTGTCATGTGAATGGCGAATTATATCGTTTGTCAGAGTGTGCTGTTTTTCTGTCCAATAAGAACAGATTAATCACAGGGTAGGTGAGATATGCACACTCAAATCTGGGTAGTGAGCACGCTGCTGATAAGCATCGTGTTAATCGTATTGACCATCGTGAAGTTTAAATTCCACCCCTTCCTGGCGTTATTGCTCGCCAGTTTCTTTGTCGGCGCGATGATGGGCATGGGGCCGCTGGAGATGGTCACGGCGATAGAAAGCGGAATAGGCGGTACGCTCGGTTTTCTGGCCGCCGTTATCGGTCTTGGCACCATCCTCGGCAAAATGATGGAGGTTTCCGGCGCGGCGGAACGCATCGGGCTTACGCTCCAGCGCTGCCGCTGGCTCTCTGCTGACGTGATCATGGTACTGGTGGGGCTGATTTGCGGAATCACGTTGTTCGTGGAAGTGGGCGTCGTGTTGCTCATCCCACTGGCGTTTTCTATCGCTAAAAAAACCCATACCTCGCTGCTGAAGCTGGCCATTCCGCTGTGTACCGCGCTGATGGCCGTCCATTGCGTGGTACCGCCGCATCCGGCTGCGCTGTTTGTCGCAAATAAACTGGGGGCGGATATCGGCTCGGTGATTGTCTACGGTCTGCTGGTCGGGCTGATGGCATCATTGGTCGGCGGCCCGCTGTTCTTAAAGTTTCTGGGTAATCGTCTGCCGTTTAAGCCCGTACCGACAGAGTTTGCAGATCTTGAAGTGCGCGCCGAAAACACCCTGCCGTCGCTGGGCGCAACGCTGTTTACCGTTCTGCTGCCGATTGGCCTGATGCTGGTGAAAACCGTCGCTGAACTGAATATGGCGAAAGACGGCACGTTGTATACGCTGCTGGAGTTTATCGGTAATCCGATCACCGCGATGTTTATCGCTGTCTTTGTGGCGTATTACATACTCGGTCTGCGCCAGCATATGGGTATGAGCGCGCTACTTACCCACACCGAAAACGGCTTTGGCGCCATTGCGAACATCCTGCTGATTATCGGCGCGGGCGGCGCGTTCAACGCCATTCTCAAAAGTAGCGGGCTGGCGGACACGCTGGCGGTGATCCTCTCAAATATGCATATGCACCCGATTCTGCTGGCGTGGCTGGTAGCGCTGATTCTGCACGCGGCGGTCGGCTCTGCGACGGTGGCGATGATGGGCGCCACCGCGATTGTTGCGCCAATGCTGCCGCTCTATCCTGACGTCAGCCCGGAGATCATTGCTATTGCCATCGGTTCCGGCGCCATTGGCTGCACAATCGTGACCGATTCCCTTTTCTGGCTAGTAAAGCAGTATTGCGGCGCTACGCTGAATGAAGCGTTTAAATACTATACGACGGCCACTTTTATCGCATCGGCCGTTGCACTGGCTGGCACATTCCTGCTTTCCTTTATCATCTGATCGTAAAGAGACGTACTATGGAAAACATACAAAAGCTCATCGCCCGGTATCCTTTGGTCGAGGATCTGGTCGCCCTCAAAGAAACTACCTGGTTTAACCCGGGCGCCACCTCTCTTGCACAAGGGCTACCGTATGTCGGCCTGACGGAGCAGGACGTAAACGCCGCCCATGACCGTCTGGCGCGCTTTGCGCCGTATCTGGCGAAAGCGTTTCCGCAAACCGCCGCCGCTGGCGGAATGATCGAATCTGACGTGGTCGCTATTCCGGCCATGCAAAAACGGCTGGAAAAAGAGTATGGACAAACGATCGACGGTGAAATGCTGTTAAAAAAAGACAGTCACCTGGCGATCTCTGGTTCCATTAAAGCACGTGGCGGCATCTATGAAGTGCTAACACACGCGGAAAAACTGGCGCTGGAGGCGGGTCTGTTAACCACCGACGATGACTATAGCGTGTTGCTTTCGCCGGAATTTAAACAATTCTTCAGCCAGTACAGTATCGCCGTCGGTTCAACCGGTAATCTGGGGTTATCGATCGGTATCATGAGCGCCTGTATCGGTTTTAAAGTGACAGTACATATGTCTGCCGACGCCCGCGCCTGGAAAAAGGCGAAGCTGCGCCGCCACGGCGTGACGGTCGTGGAATACGAAGATGATTACGGCGTGGCGGTTGAGCAGGGCCGTAAAGCAGCGCAGTCCGATCCAAACTGTTTCTTTATCGACGATGAAAATTCCCGCACGCTATTTCTGGGCTATGCGGTAGCGGGTCAGCGCCTGAAAGCGCAATTTGCGCAGCAGGGACGCGTCGTTGACGCCAGTCACCCGCTGTTTGTTTATCTGCCATGCGGCGTTGGCGGTGGTCCTGGCGGCGTCGCCTTTGGCCTGAAACTGGCGTTTGGCGACAACGTACACTGTTTCTTTGCCGAACCGACCCATTCGCCCTGTATGTTACTCGGTGTTTATACCGGTCTGCACGATGCCATCTCAGTACAAGATATCGGTATTGATAACCTGACGGCGGCTGACGGCCTGGCGGTAGGTCGCGCTTCGGGCTTTGTTGGTCGGGCAATGGAGCGTCTGCTTGACGGCCTCTATACCTTAGACGATCAAACAATGTATGACATGCTGGGCTGGCTGGCGCAGGAGGAAGGAATTCGACTGGAGCCATCAGCTCTGGCGGGGATGGCCGGACCGCAGCGCATTTGCGCCGCCACGTATCAGCAAAGGCATGGATTCAGTCAAACGCAGCTTGGCAACGCGACGCATCTGGTGTGGGCAACAGGGGGCGGCATGGTGCCGGAGGATGAAATGGAACAATACCTGGCGAAAGGACGCTAATACTCGCTCAGTGCCGGAAAGACGGCAGCGCCATCCGGCACATTAGTCAACGCAGCATCGCCATCAACTCCTCCGGTGAACGATGCTGCTTCAGTAAATCCCGCATCACCCGCATATGCGGCGAGGAATAGTGAAAAAAGGCCTGATAACCCTCGCAAAGCCGATTTTTCCCCTGACTATCCCGGTGCTCAGGGCATCCGCCGCCGCAAAATCGCAATACAGAGCACTTCTGACATTCAGCGCTTAACTGCGCCGTGTCCGGCGCTTCAGCGCCATCCCTGCCGCCGCACCACTGCCGTAACGTCTCATCAAAAAGACGGACCGAGATACGCTGAATATCTTCACGTACCCAGATATCAAAGACACTATTTAAAAACTGGCCCCATTCCGCTGAACACAATGAATCCTCGGTCAACATTCCGTTCCGGTCATGTTCCAACAATGGGATAAAATGGACATTGTGAATGCCGAGCCGCTGTAAATTACGGTACAGTTGCTGAGGTTGCCGGCTATTCTGGCGATTTACGACGACCTGAATCTGGTCATTACTCACGACAATGTCCTGACGTCCTGTCATATAAAATCCCCGATAAATGCAATAAGTTGGCGAATATGGGTAACAGCAAACAGGATTGCGAGCGACAGCACCGCGAGGGAGATCAAAAATTTGTCACGCACGACATGAGTTTCGGAAAAATCGCTATGCGCGACATCCATCAAATTACGACTCAGGGTATAACGCCAAAGAATCACCGCCACTATCGCCAGAACGCTGATTGACACCCAGAACAGGAATCCCGCCTGATGCCAGTGGTGCCTGACGGCTAACGCCATTAACGCCCCGTATCCCAGCAGCGTACGAAACCAGGCCAGCGAGGTACGTTCCGGTTGCAGCCCCGGATCGTTCTGCCGACGGGCTTTACGATTATCCGGCATACAGTACCAGCCCCATCACAATCACCGCGACAACCATCAAAATAACGCTAATGATCAACAGGCTATGGGTATAGGGCAAATCCTCTTTCAGACGCATCGCTTTTTCATTACGCAGCCAACGCAGATAGCCATAAATCGCCAGGCCGCCCGCAAACAGACATAGCAATAGCGCCAATAGTTCACGGATCACCGGCGTGGCAAAATCTGGGGCGAGTTGGTCAAGAGCGACGCCTGCCGCCAGAAATCCCAGCGAGGTGCGAATCCACGCCAGAAAGGTACGCTCATTTGCCAGTGAGAAGCGGTAATCCGGCGCTTCTCCGAGGCGGGAAATCTTCATGACGACTCCTTTTGCGTTATTATGTATCCCCGTTCGTTTTCAGAATACCACTCACGTTGTTGCTGATATGCTTCACATTATCCCGCAGCAAGGGAATCTTATGGCAAAATAAATGTAGTCCACTGGCAATGCGTTTCGGTGCAACCGCGCTCATTCCCGCTATTTTTCATTTCAGTTGCGACCTTTTTCAACGCCACCGCCAGGAAAGGCATTATTGCCGGATTAAAAGGTGAAAAACCACCCATCGCGATGAAAAAAAACGCGATAAATATTGTTAACCAACTGAAATAAATTGGAATTATGCTTGTTGCCATTACGCTGATTAGCGCGTTTATTGAGGAGAGGTATAAGAAGAAGTGCAGAAGTGTGACTGGCGCGTTGGCGGAGAGCGTTATCCGGCCTGGATTTGACACAGAACGTAGGCCGGATAAGCAACACGCCATCAGGCGCTAACCCATTCCCCAGAAAATCACCGCCAGCAGTTGTGGCGTAATAATACGCAGGAACATCACTAACGGATAGACGGTCGCGTAAGAAAGCGCCGCCGCGCCGCTGGTGGCATGAAGATTGTTGGCAAATGCCAGCGCTGGCGGATCGGTCATCGAACCGGCCAACATCCCGCATAGCGTCAGATAGTTCATTTTGGCAAAAATTCGCGCCAGTAAACCGACGGTAATCAGCGGAATAGCGGTGATGAAAATACCGTAGCCAATCCAGCTTAATCCTTCGCCCTGCGTCAGCGTATCGACAAAATCGCCGCCGGATTTCAGCCCAACGACCGCCAGAAACAAAACGATGCCTAACTCACGCAACGCGAGGTTGGCGCTCGGCGGCATAAACCAGTACAGCTTACCGATGCTGCCGATACGCCCCAAAATTAGCGCCATGATCAGCGGTCCGCCGGCCAGCCCCAGTTTTAACGCGACCGGGAATCCTGGCACAAACAACGGAATTGATCCAAGCAGAACCCCTAATCCAATGCCGATAAACACCGGCAGCATCTGCACCTGCTGGAGTTTTTGCTGCGCGTTGCCGACCACATTGGCTACCGCATCAATCGAGGCAGGACGCCCTACCAGATTAAGAATGTCGCCAAACTGCAGGCTGGCGTCGCTGCTGGCGACCAGCTCAACGCCCGCGCGGTTAAGGCGGGAGATAACCACGTCATAACGCTCTTTAAAGTGCAAATCGCGGATACGTTTGCCGAGCACTTTTTCGTTGGTGACGACCACACGCTCGACGCGTAAATTCGTGCCGCGCGTCGACAACGAGGTGTCCACTTCCTTACCGATCACCAGTTGCGCGTTATGCAAGTCAGCAGATTGACCGACGAGGTGCAGCAGGTCGCCCGACTGGATAATCGTTCCCGGCGACGGCACCATCAGCGTGTCGTCGCGTTTCAGGCGTGAGCAAATGATTTTATCGCTGTTCAGGAGCGGCACATCCTGGATAGCCATATTATTGAGGTTTGGGTTCTCGACACGGATATTCATTGTTTGAATCAATGAATGACCGTTAGCGAGAGAGGATTCGTGCTTCTGCGCCTCCGCCTCGACGTTAACGCGAAAAATCAGCCGCATCAGCCACATAGTGAGCAAAATACCGCAGATGCCAAACGGATACGCCATCGCATAGCTCATCCCCATCTGATCCACCAGATCCATTGGCGTTCCCAGATCGCGCAGGATTTGCTGACCCGCCCCTAACGCAGGCGTATTGGTGACTGCGCCGGAGAAAATCCCCAGCACCACCGGCAACGGAATAGCGAAAATTTTATGCAGAATCGCGGTGACCAACCCGCCCATAATCACAATCAGAACAGCAAACAGATTGAGACGCAGCCCGGAAACACGCAGCGAGGCGAAAAACCCCGGCCCCACCTGTATTCCGATGGTATAAACAAAAAGGATCAGGCCGAATTCCTGGATAAAGTGCAGCATATCGCCACTCAGCGTCATCCCTGCCTGATCGACAAAGTGACCGACGATAATACCGCCGAACAGAACGCCGCCAATACCAAAGCCGACACCGCGCACTTTGATGTTGCCGATCCATAACCCGACAACCGCCACCAGCGCCAGAACGCTGACCGTCAATGCGATATCACTCATCTTCTCTTCCCTGTGAGTAACATTTCAATTTATAGGGATTATGACTGAAGCGTTAAGGCATATATACAGCATGGCGCACATTCTCATGTTACAAAACAGCCCAGGCGTCCTTACTTCGGCAACATTTTACCCTTTTTCTTAAGGGCTGATAGCGCAGCGCCATCAGGCGATGATATGCCGGATGGCGACGCGTGGCGTCTTATCCGACCGACGAGATGGGTATATGCTGTAGCTCCTGGTATGGCCTGCTGTTTTGTATGAACGGAATCTCTTCGCAGTTTTTCTTCCATTTGCGTGGCACAAAAAAGCCCCACCATCTCTGGCGGGGCAAGGCAAGGAGCTCATTAGCTATTTAATGCGGAGTGTTCGTTAATGGCGATACGCTGCGGCGGAATAGTTTCCGGCTCATTGCGGGTTAAATCAACATGCAGCAGGCCGTTGGTAAACGTCGCGCCGGAAACTTCCATATTTTCAGCCAGCGTAAAGCTCAGGCTAAAAGGCTGCATGACCAGGCCCTGATGTAACCATTTCGGCTCTTTTTCCGGCTGTTCCGGCGTGCCTTTCACCGTCAGCCGCGTGCCTTCCAGTTGAATATCCAGATCTTCCTGACGGAAACCGGCTAACGCCAGGGTGATGCGATAGTGGTTATCGTCGCTTTTTTCGATGTTATAGGGCGGGAAGCTCTGGCTTTCACCGCTGTTTTGCAGCGCATTGGCCAGCTTGTCAAAACCGATCCATTGACGCAGCAATGGGGATAAATCGTAGTTACGCATAATCATTTCTCCTTCTAAGAAGCGAGTTTTACCTTCACACTTCACGTGTGCATATGCTCCCTGACGGCGAGCATGGGATGACAGGCCGCACAACGCGACCCGACGGAATCAGTTAATTTCGATACGGCGCGGTTTGTTCGCTTCCGGAATCACGCGCTCCAGTTCGATATACAGCAGCCCGTTGACCAGGTTTGCGCCGCGAACGTGAATGTTCTCCGCTAACTGGAACTTACGTTCAAAGTTACGCTCGGCAATGCCCTGATACAGATAAGTACGTTCTTTCTGGTCGTCCGCATGAGCGCCTTTTACCACCAGTAAATTATCCTGGGCGGTAATGTCCAGTTCGCTTTCAGCAAAACCGGCAACGGCAATGGCGATGCGGTAGTGGTTTTCGTCTACCAGCTCAACGTTGTACGGAGGATAGCCGCCATTACTTTGGCTCTGGTTATTTTCAAGCAGGTTAAACAGACGGTCAAAACCAATGGCAGAACGGTACAGCGGGGATAAATCAAAGTTACGCATAATCATTAGCTCCTGAAATCAGCGAGAATGTCAGACCTTCCATCATGGACAGGCCAGAATTGCCAGAACACCCATCAGGCGTGTCCTTACTATTCACTACGTCTTAAAAATGGGTCTGAATACGTACTTTTCAAGTATTTTAATCCGACTTTTTTTTGCAGTTTATTGGCTATTGCATAGACTGGTTGGGACAGCACTGATTGTTAAAGTGCGATGACCGCCACAGTGCCACGTCCTGGTGATGTTATTTTTAGCAACGGATCGCTATAACTCATCATGCAAATACCGACAACCAACAGATGAATGAGTGATGATAAAAAACGTGTTGTTAACGCTGATACTATGTAATGGGATACTTTTATTAGTCGGTTGTTCAAGCGTCATGTCGCACACCGGCGGTAAAGAAGGCACTTATCCTGGCACGCGCGCCAGCGCTACGATGATCGGTAACGATGAGACAAACTGGGGCACAAAATCGTTGGCCATCCTGGATATGCCGTTTACCGCCGTGATGGATACGATTCTTCTGCCGTGGGATATCTTCCGCAAAGACAGTTCGGTAAGATCGCGCGTAGAGAAAAGCGAGGAGGAGACGAAAATGACCAATGCCGTCATCCCACCCGCGAAGATGCCCTCTCCCTGATTTATCGCCCGGTTTCCGTCACCCATAGCTGACGGAATCCTTTCACCTCTTCCATCCATGCGACGTGTCGCCCATCCGGTGAAAAAACGACAGCGTCCGCAGAAGGCGGGTTGTCGTGCCTGGCGGTTAAAAAGTCGATCTTCCCACTCTGTGCGTCGCAGCAGGCTAGCCGATTTTCCAGCACCAGCCCCAGCCATTTACCCGACGGATGCCAGTTAAACGCTGACTGCACGCCGGTCGCATGATGCGTTAACTGCCGGGGTTCGCCTCCCTGCGGCGACATCAGCCACAGTTGCGCTACGCCGTTGTCGTCCCGCATCAAAAAGGCGATCGCCGTCGCCTGCGGATTACTGCGGACCCAGTGGCGCGGTTCGTTAGTGAGTCCAGGGTAAACACGCTGGTGAGTAAAGGTAAGACGCCGCTGAACCACACCCAACGGCGGCGATGGCATCGTTGATTCGGTTCCCGTCAGCGGCGTGTCGCCTGCCTGTTTCCAGCCGTTTTCATTACACGGTAAATCGACAATAAACAGCTCCGGGACTTTTTCGCCCGTCAGCGACAGCGTATCGCCGATAAAGGCAATCTGGCGGTTGCCCACCCAGCCCTCTTCATAGGCCCGATTAATATCGTCGCTGCCCGGTCTCGGCGCAGGCGTCGTGCGGCTAACCAGCACGCACCAGTGACTACCGCTGTATTCGCGCGGATGCTGAACCGACACCGTTACCGGCCCATACGGCGCGGCCACGCCGACATTGCGCAGATCCAGCGCCGGATCGCGCTCATGCAGAACGTGGTCATTATAGGTAAAACTCACTAACTCACCGTTCGGGCTAAAAACATGGACATGGCTGCCGCCGCGCAGCGCGCCGGGAGTATACGGCGCAGTAATATCCATCGCATCGAGGTTAGTCACGCCCCCCGGCGTTGCAATAACGCCCCGGCGGTGATGAAAATCGTAATGCCACGTCTCATCAGGGTTTTCAGGCCCGTGAATAAACACATAGTGATTGTCGGCAGGATGCACCGTCACCACGCCGACATGCGCGCCCTGCGCAGCGCGATAAATCACCGCCACTTCGCCGGTATGCACATTTACACGCTCAATGGTCTCGCCCGTAAATGACGCGCCTGAAGGCCGCACATCAAAGACCAGCCACTGGCTGTCAGGCGTCCAGGTATTGGTGTTGGTAAGCTGGTGATGGCGCGGCGTAAAGGTGATTTGTTTCATGGGATGTCCTGATACGAGACGATGATCGCCAGCATACTTCACACGGGCCTCACTTTCAGGCTTTAGCATATCGCCATTTCAATAACGGTGGACAGAACGAGGGAACACGTTGACGTAGCGATTATCGGCTTAGGCGCGGCAATTAAGCGGAAAGATGCGCACACTGGCGCCAGATGCTCAGAGTTCTTTATTCGCGGCGGGATCACGTTGCCAGTAGACGTTATCGCTAACCCCTGAAACGGCTGGCGACACCGCTTAGCGAGCCAGGATGAACTCTGTAGGCCGGATAAGACGTTTTACATCGCCATCCGGCACCTTCCACGCTTATTTCTCCTGCGCCAGCGCCTGGCGGATACTGCGCTCAATCACCGCCCGCCGGGCGTCGCCGGCCGGCAGTAACTTCAGCATCATCTCCCAGGCCGCCACCGCCTCGCCAGAACGCCCCTGCTCA
>NZ_VXJV01000002.1 GCF_008692785.1 Salmonella enterica subsp. diarizonae | reverse complement strand
CCCCGTACGGAGAGATATGAGGCAGTGTGCTTAATGGGGATAATATACGCGACGGAAGTGATGGTGGTGGGGGAAGGATTATTCGTCGCTCCGCTCCTCACCCTTCGGGTCGTTGCCTGCGGCAACGCTTTCTCGCTGCGCTCGAATCGAACCTTAGTCGAAGCTTCTCATCCTTCCCCGTACGGAGAGATATGAGGCAGTGTGCTTAATGGGGATAATATACGCGACGGAAGTGATGGTGGTGGGGGAAGGATTCGAACCTTCGAAGTCGATGACGGCAGATTTACAGTCTGCTCCCTTTGGCCGCTCGGGAACCCCACCAGGGGTAATTCATATTGTAGGTCGTGCTTTGAGATGGTGGTGGGAGAAGGATTATTTGTCGCTCCGCACCTCACCCTTCCCCGATAAGGGCAAACTTCTGCATCGCTCATCGAGTTAACTACATCACTGTAGCGAATAATGGTGGTGGGGGAAGGATTCGAACCTTCGAAGTCGATGACGGCAGATTTACAGTCTGCTCCCTTTGGCCGCTCGGGAACCCCACCACGGGGTAATGCTTAATACTGGCCGGCTTCCTTTTGGGAAGCGGGGCGCATCATATCAAATGACGCGCCGCTGTAAAGCATTCCTTTGCCTGAAATGAACTGTTTGCGTACTTTTCATCCGTAACGGATTAAAGCTAATCAATTCATATTACTGACGATTAAAGAATAATCGTCCGGTTGCCGTAAACAAAGACCCGCTGCGCCAGAACCTGATACAGCGCGCGGCTTAACACGTTTTTCTCAACGTCGCGCCCGGCACGCATCATATCTTCTGCGGTGTAGGTGTGATCCACGTGAATCACATCTTGCATAATGATCGGACCTTCATCCAGATTGTCATTCACATAGTGCGCGGTAGCGCCGATGATTTTCACGCCGCGCTCATAGGCCTGGTGATAAGGACGCGCGCCAATAAACGCAGGCAGAAATGAGTGGTGGATATTGATAATTTTGTTCGGGAAGCGCGCCACAAAATCTGGCGTTAAAACACGCATATACTTGGCCAGCACCACATAGTCTGGTTGATGGGCATCAATGGCGTCCGCCATCTTCCGGTCGTGCTCTTCACGCGTTAATCCCTCATGGCTGACCAGTTCGAAAGGGATCTCAAAACGCTCAACCAGTGAGCGTAACGTCTCATGGTTGCCAATGACCGCGGCGATTTCAACCTCCAGTCCGCCATAGTTGGCCTTCATCAGCAGATCGCCCAGACAATGGGCCTCTTTGGTTACCAGAATCACTACCCGACGGCGTCCGGCGGGATTGAGTTCACGAACAGATCCTTCGGGTAAGGCGCTATCCAGATCGGCCAGGAGAGTGGAATCATTGAAGATGCCTTCCAGCTCGGTCCGCATAAAAAAGCGTCCGGTACGATGGTCAACAAATTCATTGTTTTGCACGATATTAAGCTCATGCTTATAGCAAATGTTGGTAATCCGCGCGATAAGACCTTTTTGATCGGGACAAATAGTACGCAGAACTTTACGTTGTAGTGATTGCATTGCCGGAAAAATCCTGTTGAGAGTGTTTGCTGTATCGATACTGTCAGGCGTCACTGGCCGCAGCACTTTTTAAATTTTTTGCCTGAACCGCACGGGCAAGGATCATTTCGACCCAACTGCGGGCGGGTACCGTCAATATAATACCACTTACCGTTTTCTTTGATAAAACGGGAGCGTTCCATAATCGCCCCGGTTTTCCCTTGTTCGGAAAAACGCGCGATAAAACTAACATACCCTGTATTTTCTGCTTCTGACCAGGTATGTTCAAAAATAGTCAGGCCGAGCCACCTGGTATTGGCAAATCCGGCGATGATATCATCGCGAAACGCGGCCGCATTGCAGGTTGGATGCCAGCTCTTAATTAAGTAATCTGCGTCTTTCATCACAAAAGCGCAGTAACGAGAGCGCATGAGATGTGACGGATCGGGTGCTACTCGTTCTCCGGACACAATACGACCACAACATAGGCTATACTCGTCAGCGCTACCACAGGGACAAGGCTGAGACACAATAATCTCCCTGAATATAAAAAACGGCGTTGAACGCCAGGGTGGCGTTATGTTAACTGAGCAGTGGCGATGTTGCTACGTCTTGAAGCCAGGGGAAATCGTTAAATACGATGAGAAAAATGAAAATAGGGCTAGCGCTGGGGTCTGGCGCGGCGAGAGGATGGTCTCATATTGGGGTCATCAAAGCCCTCAAGCAAACAGGCATTGATATTGATATCGTTGCAGGATGCTCAATAGGTTCACTGGTCGGTGCCGCGTATGCCTGTAATAAATTATCGGCGCTTGAACAGTGGGTATGCTCATTCCGCTACTGGGATGTTTTACGCCTGATGGATTTATCATGGGGCAGAGGAGGGTTGCTTCGCGGCGAACGCGTATTTAATCACTATCGGGATATTATGCCCGTTACGGATTTTGACCACTGTTCAAGACGTTTTGGCGCGGTCGCGACGAATCTTAGCACTGGACGAGAGTTATGGTTTACTGAGGGCGATCTACACCTTGCTGTACGTGCGTCGTGCAGTATGCCAGGGCTGATGTCTCCGGTTGAACATAACGGTTACTGGCTGGTGGATGGCGCGGTCGTCAATCCGGTTCCTGTTTCGTTAACCCGGGCGATGGGCGCTGATATCGTTATTGCGGTAGACCTGCAACATGATGCCCACCTCATGCAGCAAGATTTGCTCTCTGTAAATGTAGGGCATATAAATGAAGAGAGTGATGATTCGCTGCCCTGGCATAAGCGTTTAAAAGAACGTTTCAGTAGCCTGACCTCACGCCGTGGCGTGAGCTCGCCTGGGGCAATGGAAATCATGACAACGTCCATTCAGGTGTTGGAAAATCGTCTTAAACGTAACCGTATGGCTGGCGATCCGCCTGATATTCTTATTCAACCTTTCTGTCCGCAAATCTCTACGTTAGATTTTCATCGCGCCCATGCCGCTATTGCGGCGGGTCAATTAGCCGTAGAGAAAAAGATGGACGAACTTATACCCTTGGTGCGTACCGTCGTTTAATGTACCTTTTACGATCACTTAAGCAAATTCTGACAGGCGTGAGCGGCAATACCATGCCACTATTGATCAAAGCCAGTCAGGGGAGAGAACATGACGCAGCCATTGGTCGGAAAACAGATTCTTATTGTTGAAGACGAGCCTGTATTTCGCTCGCTTCTGGATTCGTGGTTTTCCTCTTTGGGAGCGACAACGGCATTGGCAGGCGACGGGGTAGATGCCCTGGAGTTGATGGGGAGTTTTACGCCCGATCTCATGATATGTGATATCGCCATGCCGAGAATGAACGGTCTCAAACTGGTAGAAAACTTACGTAATCGCGGAGACCAGACGCCTATTCTGGTTATTTCTGCAACAGAAAATATGGCCGATATCGCCAAAGCATTACGCCTTGGGGTTGAAGATGTCTTGCTGAAGCCGGTAAAAGATCTCAACCGCTTGCGGGAAACCGTATTCGCTTGCTTGTACCCCAATATGTTTAATTCGCGGGTTGAAGAGGAAGAACGCTTGTTTCGTGACTGGGATGCGATGGTGAGCAATCCGACTGCCGCAGCGCAATTATTGCAAGAGCTACAGCCCCCGGTACAGCAGGTGATTTCCCACTGCCGCATTAATTACCGGCAGCTTGTCTCTGCCGAGCAGCCTGGACTGGTGCTGGATATTGCGCCGCTTTCTGATAACGAACTGGCATTTTATTGCCTGGACGTCACCCGGGCGGGTGATAACGGCGTGTTAGCTGCATTGTTGCTGCGAGCGCTATTTAACGGTTTATTGCAGGATCAGCTCGGTCAACAAAAGCACCGTTTACCGGAGTTAGGCGCCCTATTAAAACAGGTAAATCATCTGCTCAGACAAGCTAATTTACCCGGTCAATTCCCGTTATTTGTCGGTTACTATCACAGTGGACTCAAAAATTTGATTCTCGTCTCCGCCGGATTGAATGCCACCTTAAATACGGGCGCTCATCAGGTTCAAATCAGCAATGGCGTGCCGTTAGGAACATTGGGCAATGCCTATCTTAACCAATTAAGCCAGCGTTGCGACTCATGGCAGTGTCAAATATGGGGCGCAGGAGGACGTCTGCGATTGATGTTGTCTGCGGAATGACCAAACGGGAGAACGGGAGAAAATTGCTTTACCGGCCTTTCCCGACGAGTGTTACTATCTGCGGCAGATTTATAAGTATTTGTCTTAATTATACCAATATAAGTCCTTTTTGGACCTGAGGCTTGTTCTGGTACTGATATACTGGAACACGATACAGATTAATGAACACGTTCAATACATGAACAGTCCAGGAGAATTTTAAATGGCTGCCCTTAATTCGAAAGTCAAAAAAGCCGTTATCCCGGTTGCGGGATTGGGAACCAGGATGCTGCCAGCGACCAAAGCTATCCCGAAAGAGATGCTGCCGCTGGTTGATAAGCCATTAATTCAGTACGTCGTGAACGAATGTATCGCTGCTGGCATTACTGAAATCGTGCTTGTTACGCACTCGTCTAAAAACTCCATTGAAAACCACTTTGATACCAGTTTTGAACTGGAAGCTATGCTGGAAAAACGCGTTAAGCGTCAGCTTCTGGAAGAAGTTCAGTCTATTTGCCCTCCGCATGTCACTATTATGCAGGTACGTCAGGGGCTGGCAAAAGGCCTGGGTCACGCCGTATTATGCGCACATCCCGTTGTCGGAAACGAACCTGTCGCCGTTATTCTGCCAGACGTTATTCTTGACGAATATGAGTCCGATCTGTCTCAGGATAACCTCGCTGAAATGATCCGCCGTTTCGACGAAACCGGAAATAGTCAAATTATGGTTGAGCCTGTAGAAGATGTGACTGCTTACGGTGTTGTCAATTGCAAAGGCGTTGAGCTGGCGCCGGGTGAAAGCGTGCCTATGGTTGGCGTAGTTGAAAAACCCAAAGCGGATGTCGCGCCGTCTAACCTTGCGATTGTCGGGCGTTATGTACTGAGTGCGGATATCTGGGCGTTATTAGCGAAAACCCCTCCGGGTGCCGGGGATGAAATTCAGTTGACCGATGCTATCGATATGCTGATCGAAAAAGAAACGGTTGAAGCTTACCACATGAAGGGTAAAAGCCATGACTGTGGTAATAAGTTGGGATATATGCAGGCATTCGTTGAATATGGCATCCGTCATAATTCGTTGGGGGCTGAATTTAAAGCCTGGCTTGAAGAAGAAATGGGTATTAAGAAGTAACGTTACGTTATAAATTTTTTAACAGAAGCGCTGGAAAATCCGGCGCTTTTTTTATGTATGTTTGCGTCAGGGGAGAACGCAGACAAAAAAATCCCGCCAGCGGCGGGATTTTAAGCAACCAGGGAGTAAATTATTCCTTGATCAGGAAGTCTTCCAGCTGCTTACCTTGTTCTTCCATTGCTTTTTTGATTACAGCCGGTGTACGACCCTGGCCAGTCCAGGTTTTAGTTTCACCGTTTTCGTCAACATAGCTATATTTAGCCGGACGAGCTGCGCGTTTAGCTTTGGTACCGGATTTAGCGGCAGCCATGCTATTCAGCAGTTCATTCGGGTCAATGCCATCGGCAATTAACATTTCACGGTACTGTTGCAGTTTACGAGTGCGCTCTTCCACTTCAGCAGCAGCAGCGCTTTCTTCTTCACGACGCTCGTTAACGACAACTTCTAATTTCTCCAGCATTTCTTCAAGCGTTTCCAGAGTGCATTCTCTTGCCTGCGCACGAAGAGTACGGATGTTGTTCAGAATTTTAAGTGCTTCGCTCATTGTAGTAATCTCAAACTTATATTGGGGTGGTTTGTTGAGCTAATAATAGAGCGATAAATTCAGTTGTGCAATAGCCAGGAATGTAAGGAATTCAAAATTACGCTTTATTAAGTACACGTCTTAATTATCTCAACTTAAATTTTCCTTGAAGCGACGCACAAAAAAGAGCTTATTGACAGGGGGGATACTCACCTCCGGTCACTAAAAATTTAGGATTCAGGTCACATTTTATCACGATGAAATACGATCTCATTGCAGAGATATCAACCCTTTGTATTAGCTTTCCTTACAAGAAACACCTATTACTTTGCACCAGGTATGAGTAACGGTAACAATAAGTGCAAGGTTTTCATATTGGTGAGGGATGTTAAGCATTGTTGATGAATTTTAACGGCATAATTTGTGAAGGAATGTGTATAGTGAACGATGTTTGCACAATTCTTAATACTCACCGGAGCGCGAGCCGCGCTGTCGCGTGGGTAAATTATGGTACAATCCCGCCAATCTTTATTTCACTCAGGTGAGGTCCTGCGACCAATGGCACAGCTATATTTCTACTATTCGGCAATGAATGCGGGTAAGTCGACTGCACTGCTGCAATCTTCATACAATTATCAGGAACGCGGGATGCGTACCGTCGTATATACGGCAGAAATCGACGATCGTTTCGGCGCAGGCAAAGTCAGCTCTCGTATCGGTTTGTCGTCGCCGGCAAAATTGTTTAACCAAAATACATCCTTGTTTGAAGAGATTCGTGCCGAGAACGCGCGACAGACAATACATTGCGTGTTAGTCGACGAAAGCCAGTTTTTGACTCGCCAGCAGGTTTATCAATTATCCGAGGTTGTCGATAAATTAGATATTCCGGTACTTTGCTATGGGCTACGAACAGACTTTCGTGGGGAGCTTTTTGTCGGCAGTCAATACTTACTGTCATGGTCAGATAAATTGGTGGAATTAAAAACCATCTGTTTCTGCGGTCGTAAAGCCAGTATGGTTCTGCGCCTCGATCAGGATGGCAGACCTTATAACGAAGGCGAACAGGTGGTTATTGGTGGGAATGAACGCTACGTTTCGGTTTGTCGTAAGCATTATAAGGACGCGCTGGAGGAGGGCTCACTGACGGCGATTCAGGAGCGCCATCGGTACATGTGATACCAGGACAGCGTTAGGCTAATAAAATGCCCTGTAGCGCTTTGGGCGTTATTATTCAGGCATACTGGTGGCAGGGGAGTGGCGTGAACACGTAGGTCTGATAAAGCGCAGCGCCATCAGGCATCTGATAAACAGGTAAAACAAAAAAACGGCCTCAATTGAGGCCGTTATAGTCATGCTAAAGCGGATAACGAATTAAGCGGATTTTTTCGCTTTCTTCTCTGCTTTCGGTGCGGCAACGACATCTTTCTTCGCTGTAACTTCACCTTCGGTGAAATCACGACCGTAGTAGGTGTCCAGCAGAATCTGTTTCAGTTCGGAGATCAGCGGATAACGCGGGTTCGCGCCGGTGCACTGGTCATCGAAGGCATCTTCAGACAGTTTGTCCACATTTGCCAGGAAATCAGCTTCCTGAACGCCTGCTTCACGAATGGATTTAGGAATGCCCAGTTCAGCTTTAATATTTTCCAGCCATGCCAGCAGTTTTTCAATCTTAGCGGCAGTACGGTCGCCCGGCGCGCTCAGACCCAGATGGTCAGCGATTTCCGCATAACGACGGCGTGCCTGCGGACGATCGTATTGGCTGAAAGCGGTCTGCTTAGTCGGGTTGTCATTCGCGTTGTAGCGGATAACATTACAAATCAGCAGCGCGTTCGCCAGACCGTGGGGAATGTGGAACTGAGAACCCAACTTGTGCGCCATTGAGTGACATACACCCAGGAAGGCGTTCGCAAACGCGATACCGGCGATAGTGGCTGCACTGTGTACACGCTCACGAGCTACCGGGTTCTTAGAACCTTCATGGTAGGATGCCGGCAGGTTTTCTTTCAGCAGTTTCAGTGCTTGCAGAGCCTGACCGTCAGAGAATTCAGATGCCAGTACAGAAACGTAGGCTTCCAGGGCGTGAGTTACGGCATCCAGACCACCAAATGCGCACAGAGACTTCGGCATTTCCATGACCAGGTTGGCGTCGACAATCGCCATATCCGGGGTCAGCGCGTAGTCTGCCAACGGATATTTCTGACCGGTGGCGTCGTCGGTGACAACGGCGAACGGCGTCACTTCAGAACCAGTACCGGAGGTGGTGGTGACGGCGATCATTTTCGCTTTCACGCCCATTTTCGGGAACTTATAGATACGTTTACGGATGTCCATAAAGCGCAGCGCCAGCTCTTCGAAATGGGTTTCTGGATGTTCGTACATTACCCACATGATTTTCGCCGCGTCCATCGGGGAACCGCCGCCCAGCGCGATGATCACGTCTGGTTTGAAGGAGTTAGCCAGCTCAGCGCCTTTGCGAACAACAGAAAGGGTCGGGTCAGCTTCAACTTCGAAGAATACTTCGGTTTCAACGCCAGCCGCTTTCAGAACAGATGTGATCTGGTCAGCGTAGCCGTTGTTGAACAGGAAGCGGTCAGTCACGATGAGCGCACGTTTGTGGCCATCGGTAATCACTTCATCCAGCGCGATGGGCAGAGAGCCGCGGCGGAAGTAGATAGATTTCGGAAGTTTGTGCCACAACATGTTTTCAGCTCGCTTAGCAACGGTTTTCTTGTTGATCAGGTGTTTCGGACCAACGTTTTCAGAGATGGAGTTACCACCCCAGGAACCACAACCCAGAGTCAGGGAAGGTGCGAGTTTAAAGTTGTACAGGTCGCCGATACCACCCTGAGAAGCCGGGGTGTTAATCAGAATACGCGCGGTTTTCATCTTCTGACCGAAGTAGTTAACGCGATCCTGCTGGTTGTCCTGGTCGGTGTACAGGCAAGAGGTGTGACCGATACCGCCCATAGCGACCAGTTTTTCTGCTTTTTCTACCGCTTCTTCGAAATCTTTCGCACGGTACATCGCCAAAGTCGGAGACAGTTTTTCGTGTGCGAACGGTTCGCTTTCGTCAACAACCGTGACTTCACCGATCAGAATCTTGGTGGTCTCTGGTACGGAGAAGCCTGCCAGTTCAGCGATTTTGTAGGCTGGCTGACCCACGATAGCGGCGTTCAGCGCGCCATTTTTCAGGATAACATTCTGAACCGCTTTCAGCTCTTGACCCTGCAGCATATAGCCGCCGTGGCTGGCGAAACGTTCGCGAACGGCGTCATAGACGGAGTCAACAACGACCACAGACTGTTCAGAAGCACAGATTACGCCGTTATCGAAGGTTTTGGACATCAGAACAGACGCAACAGCGCGTTTGATATCAGCGGTTTCATCAATAACAACCGGGGTATTGCCTGCGCCTACGCCGATAGCAGGTTTACCGGAGCTGTATGCTGCTTTAACCATACCCGGACCGCCAGTGGCGAGAATCAGGTTAATGTCCGGGTGGTGCATCAGCGCATTAGACAGTTCTACGGAAGGTTGATCGATCCAGCCAATCAGATCTTTTGGCGCACCGGCAGCGATAGCAGCTTGCAGAACAATGTCTGCCGCTTTGTTGGTCGCTTCTTTTGCACGCGGATGCGGGGAAAAAATGATGGCGTTACGGGTCTTCAGGCTAATCAGAGATTTGAAGATAGCGGTAGAGGTCGGGTTAGTGGTTGGAACGATACCGCAAATAATGCCGATAGGTTCTGCGATGGTGATGGTCCCGAAGGTGTCGTCTTCAGACAGCACGCCGCAGGTTTTTTCATCTTTATAGGCGTTGTAAATATATTCAGAAGCGAAGTGGTTTTTAATCACTTTATCTTCGATGATACCCATACCCGATTCGGCAACGGCCATTTTGGCCAGCGGAATTCGGGCATCAGCGGCTGCCAGAGCGGCGGCGCGGAAGATTTTGTCGACCTGTTCTTGAGTGAAACTGGCATATTCACGCTGGGCTTTTTTTACACGCTCTACGAGTGCGTTAAGTTCAGCGACATTAGTAACAGCCATAATGCTCTCCTGATAATGTTAAACTTTTTTAGTAAATCATCTGCGCGATACGTGAGTATAGACAGATCGACGATACTTTGTATAAATACCTGAAATTCAGGTGGTTACTTAACGTCCGTTTCGCTCTGATTTACTAAAAGAGCTTCTGCGTCAGTATCGTTTAACGCTAACGCATTACGTCTAGGTGGCGTTAGCAAGATTACTCACTTCTGAGTAGTGATTGTGTGATCTAAATCAAGTTTACGCAAAGCTGACACCTTTCAGCAGGCCATTTCAACGTTTTACGTTAAGTGTTAATAAAATGTTGTCATGAAGAGTGGGTGGATTAGCATAACTAGTACATATTAATAACAGCGAAGAATGGATGAAATTAGGTGTAGATAAGAGGTGAACTATGCGAATAAAAGGCGTATCTTCTGCGCGTTTTGATCATTAACGAACATTGACTTCATCCGGCTAACGCTTCGGAGCTAACCGTGATTCAAACGCTTTTTGATTTTCCTGTTTACTTTAAGTTTTTTATCGGGCTCTTTGCGCTGGTTAACCCGGTGGGGATTATTCCCGTTTTCATCAGCATGACCAGCTACCAGACGGCCACGGCGCGTAATAAAACTAACCTCACCGCGAATCTGTCGGTGGCGATTATCTTGTGGAGTTCCTTATTCCTCGGAGATGGCATCCTGCAGCTATTTGGCATTTCTATTGATTCGTTCAGAATTGCGGGCGGTATCCTGGTTGTCACCATTGCGATGTCGATGATCAGCGGTAAGCTGGGGGAAGATAAACAAAACAAGCAAGAAAAATCAGAGACGGCCATACGCGAGAGCATTGGCGTTGTGCCGTTAGCGCTACCGTTAATGGCGGGGCCTGGGGCGATTAGCTCCACTATCGTCTGGGGGACGCGTTATCACAGCATCGCGCATTTGCTTGGTTTTTCAGTTGCCATTGCGCTTTTTGCGCTTTGCTGCTGGGGCGTGTTCCGTATGGCGCCGTGGCTGGTCCGTTTGCTGGGGCAAACCGGTATCAACGTTATTACCCGAATCATGGGGTTGTTGTTAATGGCGCTCGGCATCGAATTTATTGTCACAGGAATAAAAGGCATTTTCCCCGGCTTGCTCAATTAAACTCCCTCATTGATTTACAGGCGGCGCCCTAAGGGGCTGCCTTGTGACATTCCCACGTAACACTTCTTACTTTGATACGCATTCAGCATTTAAATGATAAAGAATATTAATATAGCCTAATGCTATTTATTTTTATTAATCAAATCATTATGAACATTACTCAGTCCGTGAGAAGCGGTGCGTCTGTTATTTTATTCACATCATACTCTGGGGCTTGATGAAGGATTATTGAAATGTTATTAGTTGTTTCAGCGCCATCCTAGATTAATGTGCTAAATAATGAGCATTTGTTAAATTTGTGTGTTTTTTTTGAGGCGAGCATATCACTACAGAGTGATAAAGAGAGGTTTTTCTACCAACTCATTGATTAAAAATAATAAATTAAAATTTTTTAACATTTTTTAGCCGTTTTTCGGGGCAGAGAATTTTCCATAAAAGAGAATTGGTTAACAAATTTGTAAAATGAATTGGCGGTTCAGAAACGCATTTGATACTTTCCGGCCAAACATTTTGCAGAAGATTTTACATTGTTGATAACTATTTTCATTTAGATGGTTGTCAGGAATAACGTGCGACGTGGGCAGGTACGTCGTATACCGAATCGACGAAAGGCGATCGAACGAATCGTCAGAATAAATAAAGTCGGTGATAGCAAAAGCAGTGACAGACCTGGCAGTACACCACCAGTGCTGTACAGGAACCCTGACGGGATTAAACAGGCTGGTAAAAACCAGTAATTATAATGAGTGGAGTACAAACACAATGTCTAACATCACGAAAAAAAGTTTGATTGCAGCGGGAATACTCACTGCGCTCATCGCCGCCAGCGCCGCGACTGCGGCAGACGTGCCCGCCGGCGTTCAGTTAGCCGACAAGCAAACGTTGGTACGTAATAATGGCTCGGAAGTGCAGTCTCTCGACCCGCATAAAATTGAAGGCGTGCCGGAATCGAACGTCAACCGTGACCTCTTCGAAGGCTTATTAATTAGCGATGTAGAGGGACATCCTTCACCGGGCGTTGCGGAAAAATGGGAAAATAAGGATTTTAAAGTCTGGACATTCCATCTGCGTAAAAATGCGAAATGGTCAGACGGTACGCCCGTCACCGCCCATGATTTTGTTTATAGCTGGCAACGCCTGGCCGATCCTAATACGGCATCGCCGTACGCCAGCTATCTGCAATACGGTCATATTGCTAATATTGATGATATTATCGCCGGTAAAAAACCCGCCACCGATCTGGGGGTAAAAGCGCTTGATGATCACACCTTTGAAGTGACCTTAAGTGAGCCGGTGCCTTATTTCTACAAATTGTTGGTTCACCCTTCAGTGTCTCCTGTACCAAAATCAGCGGTCGAAAAATTTGGGGATAAATGGACGCAACCAGCCAATATTGTCACCAACGGTGCCTATAAGTTAAAAAACTGGGTAGTGAACGAACGTATCGTGCTGGAACGTAACCCGCAATACTGGGATAACGACAAAACTGTCATCAATCAGGTGACTTATTTGCCTATCTCTTCGGAAGTGACGGATGTGAACCGCTATCGCAGCGGCGAGATCGACATGACTTATAACAACATGCCGATCGAGTTATTCCAGAAACTGAAAAAAGAGATCCCGAATGAAGTCCGTGTAGACCCTTATTTGTGTACCTATTATTACGAAATTAATAACCAAAAAGCGCCGTTTAACGATGTCCGCGTGCGTACCGCGCTGAAACTGGCGTTAGATCGCGATATTATTGTTAATAAGGTTAAAAATCAGGGCGATTTACCCGCTTATAGCTACACGCCGCCGTATACCGATGGCGCGAAACTGGTAGAGCCTGAGTGGTTCAAATGGTCCCAGGAAAAACGTAACGAAGAAGCGAAGAAATTGTTGGCTGAAGCCGGCTTTACGGCGGATAAGCCCTTAACATTCGACCTGCTGTATAATACCTCCGATCTGCATAAAAAACTGGCGATTGCCGTGGCGTCTATCTGGAAGAAAAATCTGGGCGCCAATGTGAAGCTGGAGAATCAGGAATGGAAAACCTTCCTGGACACCCGGCATCAGGGCACGTTTGATGTTGCGAGAGCCGGGTGGTGCGCAGATTATAATGAACCGACCTCATTCCTCAACACCATGTTATCCGACAGTTCAAACAATACTGCGCATTACAAGAGCCCTGCGTTTGACAAGCTGATTGCCGACACGCTGAAGGTGACGGACGACGCGACGCGCAGTGAACTGTACGCTAAAGCGGAGCAGCAGTTAGATAAAGACTCCGCCATTGTGCCGGTGTATTACTACGTTAACGCGCGCCTGGTGAAACCCTGGGTGGGCGGGTATACCGGTAAAGACCCGCTGGATAATATCTATGTGAAAAATTTATATATTATCAAACATTAATGGCAAGACATGGGACAACAGTGGTTGTCCCATGGTGTCTTTTTTCATCGCACTATAACTTTCCCTGGCGGACCTGTTTGTCACGCCCGGGAAGTAAAGGCACACGCCAGAAGGTACGGGCAATGTTGAAATTTATTTTACGCCGCTGTCTGGAAGCGATTCCGACGCTATTTATTCTTATTACCATCTCTTTCTTTATGATGCGCCTCGCGCCGGGCAGTCCTTTTACCGGCGAGCGCGCATTGCCACCGGAAGTACTGGCCAATATTGAAGCAAAATATCATCTGAACGATCCCATCATGACGCAGTACTTCAGCTATTTGAAACAGTTGGCGCATGGCGATTTTGGACCCTCATTTAAATACAAAGATTACACGGTCAACGATCTGGTTGCCGCCAGTTTCCCCGTTTCGGCGAAACTTGGCGCCGCCGCTTTTTTGCTGGCGGTCATTATTGGCGTCAGCGCTGGCGTGATTGCCGCGCTAAAGCAAAATACGCGATGGGATTATACGGTCATGGGATTTGCCATGACCGGCGTCGTTATCCCCAGTTTTGTGGTGGCGCCGTTACTGGTGATGGTCTTTGCGATAACCTTGCAATGGCTGCCTGGCGGCGGCTGGAACGGCGGGGCGTTAAAATTTATGATCCTGCCTATGGTCGCGCTTTCACTGGCCTATATTGCCAGCATCGCTCGTATTACGCGCGGCTCAATGATTGAAGTTCTGCATTCGAACTTTATTCGTACCGCGCGGGCAAAAGGATTACCGATGCGCAGAATCATCTTCCGCCATGCGTTAAAACCTGCGCTGCTGCCGGTTTTATCCTATATGGGGCCAGCCTTTGTCGGCATTATTACCGGCTCAATGGTGATTGAAACTATTTATGGCTTACCGGGCATTGGGCAGCTTTTCGTTAATGGCGCGCTCAACCGCGATTACTCGCTGGTGTTAAGTTTGACCATTTTAGTCGGGGCGCTGACCATATTGTTTAACGCCATTGTCGATGTGCTCTATGCCGTTATCGACCCGAAAATTCGCTACTGATACTGGAGCTCGCGATGATGTTAAGTAAGAAAAACAGCGAGACGCTGGAAAATTTCAGTGAAAAGCTGGAGGTGGAAGGCCGTAGCCTTTGGCAGGATGCCCGCCGACGCTTTATGCATAACCGCGCGGCGGTGGCCAGTCTTATTGTCCTGTTCCTGATTGCCTTATTCGTGACAGTGGCGCCTATGCTGTCGCAATTTACCTATTTCGATACCGACTGGGGCATGATGTCCAGCGCGCCGGATATGGCGTCCGGCCACTATTTCGGCACTGACTCTTCCGGGCGCGATCTGCTGGTACGCGTTGCCATCGGCGGGCGTATCTCATTGATGGTCGGTATTGCCGCCGCGCTGGTGGCGGTCATTGTCGGAACGCTGTATGGCTCGCTGTCCGGGTATCTGGGCGGCAAAATTGATTCCGTGATGATGCGTCTGCTGGAGATCCTCAACTCGTTCCCGTTTATGTTCTTTGTTATTTTGCTGGTGACGTTCTTTGGACAGAACATTCTGTTGATTTTCGTCGCCATCGGCATGGTCTCCTGGCTTGATATGGCGCGTATCGTGCGTGGTCAAACCCTAAGTCTTAAACGTAAAGAGTTCATCGAAGCCGCGCAGGTTGGCGGTGTGTCGACCGCCAGCATTGTGATCCGCCATATTGTGCCTAACGTCCTGGGCGTAGTGGTAGTGTATGCGTCGTTGCTGGTACCCAGCATGATTCTGTTTGAGTCTTTCCTCAGTTTCCTGGGGCTTGGGACGCAGGAGCCGTTAAGTAGTTGGGGAGCGTTGTTGAGCGATGGCGCGAATTCAATGGAAGTCTCACCGTGGCTGCTGCTGTTTCCGGCTGGCTTTCTCGTGGTGACGTTATTCTGTTTTAACTTTATTGGCGATGGCCTGCGTGATGCCCTCGACCCGAAAGATCGTTAAGGAGTACAGCCATGAGCTTATCAGAAACTGCAAGCGTGACTCAGGCGCAGCAACCGGCGAATGTACTGCTGGAGGTAAACGATCTTCGTGTCACGTTCACCACGCCTGATGGCGATGTAACGGCGGTCAACGATCTGAACTTTACGCTTCACGCCGGAGAAACGTTAGGCATTGTTGGCGAGTCTGGATCGGGGAAATCGCAAACTGCGTTCGCATTAATGGGATTGCTGGCGACTAATGGCCGAATCGGCGGTTCTGCGACCTTCAACGGACGTGAAATTCTTAATCTACCTGAACGCGAACTGAATACGTTGCGCGCGGAACAGATTTCGATGATTTTTCAGGACCCGATGACCTCGCTAAATCCTTATATGCGCGTTGGGGAGCAGTTAATGGAAGTCCTGATGCTGCATAAAGGGATGAGCAAAGCGGAAGCTTTTGAAGAGTCCGTCAGAATGTTGGATGCCGTAAAAATGCCGGAAGCGCGCAAACGGATGAAAATGTACCCGCACGAATTTTCCGGCGGAATGCGTCAACGTGTGATGATTGCGATGGCGCTGTTGTGCAGGCCGAAACTGCTTATTGCCGATGAGCCTACCACCGCGCTTGATGTTACCGTGCAGGCGCAGATTATGACCTTGCTTAATGAGCTAAAGCGCGAATTTAATACCGCCATTATCATGATTACCCATGATCTGGGCGTGGTCGCAGGCATTTGCGATAAGGTCCTGGTGATGTATGCCGGGCGTACAATGGAATACGGTAAGGCGCGCGATGTCTTTTATCAGCCCGTTCATCCGTATTCGATCGGCCTGCTTAATGCGGTGCCGCGTCTGGATGGCGAAGGGGAGGAAATGTTGACGATTCCGGGCAACCCTCCCAATTTATTGCGTTTGCCTAAAGGTTGTCCGTTCCAGCCGCGTTGTCCTCATGCGATGGAGATCTGCAATAATGCGCCGCCACTTGAAGCGTTCAGTCCTGGTCGGTTGCGCGCCTGTTTTAAACCGGTGGAGGAACTGCTATGAGTGCTGTGATTGAACAACGTAAAGTCCTCCTCGAAATCGCCGATCTGAAAGTACATTTCGATATCAAAGAAGGAAAGCAATGGTTCTGGCAACCGCCGAAAACCCTGAAAGCGGTGGATGGCGTTACGCTACGTCTGTATGAAGGCGAAACGCTGGGCGTGGTGGGCGAATCCGGCTGCGGTAAATCGACGTTTGCGCGTGCCATTATTGGTCTGGTGAAAGCGACAGACGGTAAAGTCGCCTGGCTGGGGAAAGATCTGCTGGGCATGAGAGCGGATGAGTGGCGCGCGGTGCGCAGCGATATCCAGATGATTTTCCAGGACCCGCTGGCGTCACTTAACCCGCGAATGACGATTGGCGAAATTATCGCTGAACCGCTGCGCACTTATCATCCTAAGCTTTCGCGCCAGGACGTGCGTGACCGCGTGAAAGCCATGATGCTGAAAGTGGGGCTCCTGCCGAATCTCATCAACCGTTATCCCCATGAGTTTTCCGGGGGGCAGTGCCAGCGCATCGGTATCGCCCGGGCGTTGATCCTGGAACCTAAGCTCATTATTTGCGATGAGCCGGTGTCGGCGCTGGACGTTTCTATTCAGGCGCAGGTGGTGAATTTGCTCCAGCAGTTACAGCGAGAGATGGGGCTGTCGTTGATTTTTATTGCGCACGATCTGGCGGTCGTAAAGCACATATCCGATCGTGTATTGGTGATGTATCTCGGTCATGCGGTAGAATTGGGCACCTATGATGAGGTGTACCATAATCCACTACATCCTTATACCAAAGCGCTGATGTCGGCGGTACCGATTCCCGATCCCGATCTGGAGCGAAATAAGAAGATACAATTGCTGGAGGGCGAATTACCTTCGCCCATTAACCCGCCTTCCGGCTGCGTGTTCCGTACACGCTGTCCGCTAGCCGGACCAGAATGTGCGCAAACGCGACCGGTGCTGGAAGGGAGTTTTCGCCATGCCGTTTCCTGCCTTAAAGTAGACCCGTTATAATCGCAAGGGCTGACAATTCGTCAGCCCTTCTTTTAGGTGAGGTTACCGTGTCACTTTCTTTGTCGTCGGTTCGCCGTCGTCTTTATCATAATCTGTTCGATCTGACTACGCGCTCAGGCCGCCGTTTTGAAGGGGTATGCGCGCTGTTTGCGCTGCTTAGCGTACTGGTCATTTTTGTTGAATCCGGCGTAGGAACGGAATATCACCTGACATTTGATGAATGGCATATTTTTGTCTGGCTGGAGCTCTGTATTACCCTGATCTTTACCGGCGAATACTTGCTCAGACTGTTTAGCTGGCCCGCCCCGGCACAATACGTTTTTAGTTTCTGGGGATTTATTGATCTGGTGACGATTTTGCCGCTGTACGTCATGTGGCTGTGGCCGGAAATTAGCCTGAACTATATGTTTGCCTGGCGCGCTATGCGAGCGATTCGCGTGCTGCGCATTCTTAAACTCCTACGCTTTATGCCATCCCTGCGGGTATTCTGGAGCGCCATTATTAGCGCGCGTCATCAGCTTATTCTGTTCTATTCATTTATTGCGATCGTGATGATTATTTTCGGTGCCCTGATGTATCTTATTGAGGGACCGAAATATGGCTTCACGACGCTTAATGCCTCGGTGTATTGGGCGATAGTGACAGTCACAACCGTGGGGTATGGTGATATTACGCCGCATACGCCGCTGGGACGTATTGTCGCGTCGGTGCTTATTTTGATTGGTTATTCGGTGATTGCGATTCCTACAGGACTGATTACCACGCACATGAGCAGCGCGTTTCAGAAACGTCACTGGCAGCGAAAATGTCCGCAGTGCCAGCAAAGCCAGCATGAACATAGCGCGCAATATTGTAACCGATGCGGCAGTAAGCTACCGGATTAAGTACGCTTGCCGGAGGGCGCAATCAGACGCCATCCGGCCTGAACCGCTTATTCGCGCCAGAGAATATGGCACAGCTTGTGGTCCTTTTCCCGGCACAGCAGAACGCGGGCGAAAATGTCGTTAATTTCGCCGTCTTCGGTATCCGCCAGGCCAATAACTACCTCGGCAAAAAAGTCTGGATTCAGGTCAAAATCGACGTGCTCTTGCCAGTCTTCTGCCGGATCAAACAATTCCGCGCCGCCGCGCTCTTCGAATTGCAAATTGAACAGAATGATGTCAGCCGGATCAAGATTATCCGCTGCCAGCTCAAGAAAAATATCGTAAGCCTGCTCAAGCGTTTCGTCTTCAGTCAGGCGATTGTTCAGATCCATTTCCATAGTGACTACCTGTTTACTCATGTTGGTCACGTTTTACAGCAATGGACTAAAGAAGTAAAACAATCGCTCGGTAATCCGCTGCCATAGCGGACGTTTTACCCACAAACGCGCATCTAACAGGCGGGAGCGCGAAATATAATCGTCCTGCACCGCAGCCAGATCGGCGCCGAAACCCGTATCATCAATGACCAGCGTAATCTCGAAATTAAGCCACAGGCTACGCATGTCGAGATTCACGGTACCGACCAGGCTCAGTTCGCCATCGACCAGCACGCTTTTGGTATGCAACAGTCCGCCTTCGAACTGATAGATTTTCACGCCCGCCGCCAGTAACTCGCTGAAAAAGGCGCGACTGGCCCAGCCGACGAGCAGTGAATCATTTTTACGGGGCAGGATAATACTTACGTCCACGCCACGCTGCGCGGCGGTGCAAATGGCATGCAGCAGATCGTCGCTGGGGACGAAGTATGGCGTGGTCATAATTAAATATTCACGCGCGGCATAGGTGGCGGTTAATAATGCCTGGTGAATGAGATCTTCCGGAAAGCCAGGACCGGAGGCAATGGTATGAATGGTATGCCCGCTGGCCTGCTCAAACGGCATAATATTCACATCCGGCGGGGGAGGCAGAATGCGTTTACCCGTCTCGATCTCCCAATCGCAGGAGTAAACTATCCCCATTGCTGTCGCGACGGGGCCCTCCATCCGCGCCATCAAATCAACCCATTGCCCAACGCCAGCATCCTGTTTGAAAAAACGCGGGTCTACCATATTCATACTGCCGGTATAGGCGATGTAATTGTCAATCATCACCATTTTACGGTGCTGGCGAAGATCCATACGGCGTAAAAAGACGCGCATCAGATTCACCTTCAGCGCTTCTACGACTTCAATGCCAGCGTTACGCATCATGGCCGCCCAGGGGCTGCGGAAGAAAGCGACGCTACCCGCGGAATCCAGCATAAGCCGGCAGTGGATGCCGCGGCGGGCGGCGGCCATTAACGATTCAGCGACCTGATCCGCCATGCCGCCTGGTTGCCAGATGTAAAACACCATTTCGATATTATGCCGCGCCAGTTGGATATCGCGAATAAGCGCCTGCATGACATCATCGGAGTCGGTAAGCAATTGCAACTGGTTGCCTTTGACGCCCGCAATCCCCTGACGTCGTTCGCACAGCTTAAACAAGGACGATGCGACGCTACTGTTTTCTTGCGCGAAAATGTGTTTGCAGGCTTTGAGGTCATTGAGCCATTTGGCGGTAGACGGCCACATAGCGCGGGCACGCTCGGCGCGACGTTTACCTAAATGCAATTCGCCAACGGACAAATAGGCGATGATCCCGACCAGCGGAAGGATATAGATGATTAACAACCAGGCCATTGCGGAGGGAACTGCGCGCCGTTTCATTAGAATACGTAATGTGACGCCGGCAATGAGAACCCAGTATCCCAAAATGACCAGCCAACTCACCACGGTGTAGAAGGTTGTCATAACTTTAAAAATCCTTTAGAAAGCGTGTTGTTAAGAGTTTACGCGTCAGGATTCACATGGCAAATAAAAACACGGGAAAAGCGCTGGTCTGCATCCTGCGAGGGGGTATAATGGCGCTTCTGTTACAGTGAGAGTCGTAAACATGAAGCGTAGTAGAACGGAAGTGGGGCGCTGGCGAATGCTACGTCAGGCTGGCCGCCGTAAAGCGCGTTGGCTTGAAGGGCAATCACGCCGTAATATGCGTATCCATACCATCAGGAAATGTATCTTTAATCGTCAGCGTAATTCATTACTCTTTGCGATTCACGGTGTGTAAGCCAGAAAGGGCACCGTATGCGGTGCCCAACAGACCCTTCTTTTTAAAAAACCTTCTTATACGGTTTGACCGAAACCTGCGCATAGACGCCCGCTGCGACGTAGGGGTCCGCATCAGCCCAGGATTGCGCCGCTTCTAAAGATTCAAATTCAGCGATCACCGTTGACCCGGTAAATCCGGCTACCCCAGGATCGTTGCTGTCCACCGCGGGCATCGGTCCGGCAGTTAATAATCGCCCTTCATCATGCAGAAGTTGCAGGCGCGCCAGATGCGCTGGCCGTACCGAGAGGCGTTTTTCAAGCGAGTTGGCATTATCCTGAGCGTAAATGACATACAGCACGGGTAGAGCTCCTTAATCGGTAAAAGTCGCTGATTACGTTATTGGAAAGGGCATTTGACTGCAATGTAAAGATAACGACTTTGTTAAACATGCACATTTTGTGGTGTTTATGTACGATATCATCTTTTAAATGCCTCTATCGGCAATGCCTTATTGAATATGATTGCTATTTGCATTTAAAATTCAGCTCTGGTTTTTCAACTGAAACGATTATGACTTCAATGACCCTTGATTTACCTCGTCGCTTTCCCTGGCCGACGTTACTTTCCGTAGGCATTCATGGTGCTGTAGTGGCAGGTTTGCTCTATACCTCGGTACATCAGGTTATTGAATTGCCTGCGCCAGCGCAGCCTATCACGGTGACAATGGTTTCACCCGCCGACCTGGAGCCGCCCCAGGCGGTTCAGCCGCCGCCGGAGCCGGTGGTTGAACCAGAACCGGAGCCAGAGCCGATCCCTGAACCGCCTAAAGAAGCGCCCGTGGTAATTGAGAAACCCAAACCTAAGCCAAAACCCAAGCCGAAACCGAAGCCGGTGAAAAAGGTTGAAGAGCAGCCGAAGCGCGAAGTCAAACCGGCCACGCCGCGTCCAGCCTCACCCTTTGAAAATACCACGCCAGCGCGCTCAACAAGCAGCACCGCGTCGGCGACCAGCAAGCCTGCGGTGAGCGTGCCGGCCGGACCTCGCGCTCTGAGCCGTAACCAGCCGCAGTATCCGGCGCGGGCGCAGGCGTTACGCATTGAAGGACGGGTAAAGGTGAAGTTTGACGTGACCTCTGCCGGGCGAGTGGAGAATGTACAGATTCTGTCCGCACAGCCAGCCAATATGTTTGAGCGTGAAGTTAAGAATGCGATGCGCAAATGGCACTATGAAGCAGGCAAGCCGGGTTCCGGGCTGGTGGTCAATATTATCTTCCGTCTGAACGGTACGGCGCAGATTGAGTAACTCTGGTGCCGCCAGCGGGAATATAACATCACCTGCTGGCGGTGTAAGTATGTTACCTGACGGGCATACTTAACCCTGAACCGGGAGCGGGCGGGGTTTACCGTCCGGATCGACGGCAACATAAATGAACAGCGCCTCGGTGGCCTTGTAGCGCTGTCCAATCGGTTCTGACGCCACTTTTTTCACCCAGACTTCAATATTGATGCTAACAGACGTCGTACCGCGTTTAACGCAGCGCGCGTAGCAGCATACGACATCGCCAACCGCGACGGGGCGCAGAAATGTCATTCCTTCCACGCGAACGGTGACAACCCGACCGTGCGCGATCTCTTTGGCCAGTATCGCGCCGCCAATATCCATTTGCGACATCAGCCAGCCGCCAAAAATATCGCCGTTTGCATTGGTATCGGCAGGCATGGCCAATGTACGTAAAACCAGCTCGCCCTTAGGGGTATTATCCATTATTGTCATTGTAAACCGACTATCAGAAAAAATTACAGCCGCGATGCTACTATGAATTTTGTGTGGAGAATAGTGGGAATAAAGGTACTGAAGGGAAAGTGCAGGGCGTAAAGGTGGAGAAAATATCGCCAGACGTTCTCAGTCTGGCGATAAGTCACGGGAGGATTATGATTTATCTTCCTGTGGCAGATGCCGGTAGATATAGACACCGCTCAGCAGGGTAAAAATGAGCGTCAGCGCCGTGAGTCCGAAGACCTTAAAGTTGACCCAGATATTTTGCGGCAACCAGAAGGCGATATAAATGTTAGCCAGACCGCACACAATAAAAAACAGCGCCCATGCCAGGTTCAGCTTTGACCAGACCTGTTGCGGCAGTGCCAGTTCTTTACCTAACATACGTTGGATTAACGGTTTTTTCATCACCCACTGGCTTATTAACAGCGCGCCGGCGAACAGCGCATAAATAACTGTCACCTTCCATTTAATAAACTCATCGTTATGGAAAAAGAGCGTCAGACCGCCGAAGACGGCAACCAGAACAAAGGTAATCAGCGCCATCTTCTCTATTTTCCGATAGCGTACCCAGCTATAAATCAGCACGATTGCCGTCGCGACAATCAGTGCGGAGGTCGCCGCATAGATGTCATAAAGTTTATAAAACGCAAAAAAGACAACCAGCGGTAAAAAATCCAGAAACTGCTTCATTCTTCGATTCCATCATCAACGAGCGTCGAATGCGCCGCGTAACGGCGCATTGCGGATTATTGGCGAATCAACATATACAGGCGGAATAAGTAGATAAGCAATACTGCGGAAATCAGATTGCTCAACGTATTCGCCAGTACAGCGCCTACATTTGGGGTCAGTACAGCGAAGCTGGGCGCGAATAACAATAGCAATGTTTTAGCCAGTAACCAGCCTATCACCGCAGGCGCGACCAGTCTCATGTTAGCCCAGGCCAAACGCATACTATTGCGCATTGCGGCAAACACGCCCATTTTCTCTTCAACCAACATCACTGGCGCAAGCGCCAGCACAATGGCCATAATAATCCCCGGAACGACAATCAGCATTATACCGATTTGCACTAACAGGGTAGTGAGAAAAATGAGAATAAACAGTTTAGGTAATGCAGGGGCGCTGGCACCGATAGCGCGCAGCGCGCTAACCCGATGTCCCGCTGAAACTAACTGAATCATCAGGATGATACCGCCAGCCAGAATAGCGTTGCCGATAAGCCCGGAAAACGTCGAGGCGGCAGACGCGCGCAACAGGATTTGCTGCTGCTCCGGCGTCATATTTTGTACCAGCTCAAACAGGCCAGCGCTGCCTGCCAAATGTTCTCCTTCACTGAGTTGCGCGATTTGCGCATCGCTGGGCGAAAAGGCATGACCTAAGATCACCGTGATAAATGCGCACAGCAACGAAACCAGCAAGATAGTAATAAATTGATTTCGGAAAAAATTTCCGGCGTCACGGTAAACGGACTTCGCCGTGATAGACATGCACTCTCCTTGAGTTTTGCAGGTGTTAATTTGCGGGCAATTGTACCCTGGATAACTCTACAGTGGCAGTATCAGCAGTTGTATGGAAAAGCATATCTTTGTAAAGCGGCGGTAATCTGTATCGCGTGCGGGCGCGATTACACGCCTCATTCACTTCGCCTCCTTCGCCCGATCTCGAAAATTCACGACAGGTTGAAGGGCGGTTTTCATAAATAGCGCAACTGACGTTGTCGCCCGGTGTTCCAGGTAGTGCTTTACAGTGCGGCTGTTTATGGTTGATGCCGGCCATACAACGTAAAAAAGGGGTAACAGGTTCGGTTAATGACGCCGGAACGCGTCCGCTGGCATCGTCGCCTTCAGCCCAGTAAAAAGAGACACGAAAACAGGCACAACAGGCACCGCATGTCATGCATGGGTTAAGAATGCTCATGACTCACCTGCAAAAAACTCACGTATCAATAGATTACAACGGAAATTAATCTGTCCCGCAGTGTTCGCGAATCTTAACGCCACGCGCCATTGCGGAACATTGATTACCTTAGCCAGCCTTTATCGCCAGGGCAACAGGAGCAGGCAAATATTTGCATAGCGTGAATATGTCAAAATTGATCTGAATTCCTATAACCAGGATTTTTAATGCAAGTTCTAAATTAATCTGGATCAATAAATGTTAAATTATAAGAACAAATGTGATCTGTGTTAGATCACTTATTACTTCATTGTGGGTATATTCATCACGCTTTTATAACCATAACGATGGAGCGGGTATGAAAAAATTCACAGTGGCGGCACTGGCATTAACAACTCTTCTCTCAGGCAGCGCGTACGCGCACGAAGCCGGAGAATTCTTTATGCGCGCAGGCCCGGCAACCGTCAGACCTACAGAAGGGGCGGGTGGTACGCTGGGGCATTTAAACGGGTTTGATGTGAGTAATAACACGCAACTCGGCCTGACATTCACTTACATGGCGACGGACAATATCGGGGTTGAATTGCTGGCGGCCACGCCGTTCCGCCATAAGGTGGGTACGGGCACGACGGGCGATATCGCCACGGTTCACCTGTTACCGCCAACGTTAATGGCGCAGTGGTACTTCGGCGATTCCAGCAGCAAAGTGCGTCCTTATGTCGGCGTAGGGGTGAATTACACCACCTTCTTCGATAACGACTTCAACGATAATGGTAAAAATGCCGGGCTGTCCGATCTGAGCTTTAAGGATTCCTGGGGCGCGGCAGGGCAAGTTGGGGTAGATTACCTGATTAACCGCGACTGGTTAATTGGCGCCTCTGTCTGGTACATGGATATTGATACTACCGCCAATTATAAAATGGGCGGCGTTCAGCATCATGACAGCGTGCGTCTGGACCCATGGGTATTTATGTTCTCGGCAGGCTATCGTTTCTAATCGCGTGATGTTGTGACGAAAAAAGACCCCGCCAGGCGGGGTCAAAAAAGGACATGACACACGGATTTTACTTGTCGGAACTCACTTGTCTTCTTTCGGTTCGCCGCAGCCTAGTTCTGCGCCAGTGAGAGGATCAACGGTGGGGTCCGATTTCGTTCTTTCTGCCATCGCTTTGAGCAGCGCCAACTGCTCGCGCGGCAATTTCACTGTCGCCAGGCCATCGCCGCCATCAACAGCAGGCATCGGTTCTGCGACATAGTTGAAGTTCTCATCGCTATTCCAGCTACCTCGCGGATCGTCGCCTTGCGACATGTTGTAGTACACGTCGGTATACTGTTCTACCGGCGGTAATTTACCCGGCGGGAAGTTGTTACGAATCGAATACAGCGCCTTTTCAAAAGAGAGCTGGTGCGCGACTTCACGGGTCATTAAGAAGCTGAGCGTGTCTTTTACGCCAGGATCGTCGGTCAGATTAATCAGGCGTTCATAAATAATCTTCGCTCGCGCCTCTGCCGCGATGTTTGAGCGTAGATCGGCTGTGACTTCGCCGATAGTATCAATATAAGCCGCAGTCCACGGTACGCCGCCGGAGTTCGTTAACGCAGGGCCGCCGCCATACAGCAGAGAGGTGATATGGCTGTCATTACCATTCTGCGTCAGCGAGCGATAAAGTTCCGCTTCGCTTTCGGTGCCTTCCGCCAGCTCGCCTTTAGCGCCTTTGTTAAGCATCCCTACCAGTGAGCCGATAATTTCCAGATGACTCAGTTCTTCGGTGGCGATGTCCATTAACATCTCTCTACGACCGGCATCATCATCGCTTAAACCTTGAGTGAAATAGCGACATGCAGCCGCCAGTTCGCCCTGCGGGCCGCCAAACTGTTCCAGCAGCAGGTTCGCTAATCCAGGATTAGGCTCGCTTACTCGCACTGTATATTGAAGTTGTTTTACGTGTCGAAACATATTGCCTCCTGCTTATTATTTATTTCTTGGCTTCAACGCCATCTGCTTCAGATCGCAGTAAAAATTGTTCCGTAGTCTGCGGAATATGTTTGATAAGCCAGTCAGCCATTTGCATTTCTTCTTTCAGAATGGCTTCAATCGTCGGAATTGAAGCGGTATCGCCCGCTTTTTTTGCCGCCGCCAGCAGGGAGGTATAACAAGCAATTTCGAACTGCTCGAAAACATAACCGCTAATTGAGCCTTTGACAATTTCATCGGAAGGGAACATGCCACCGATAGATTGCCCCATTGCTGCCATTTTACTCATGGAGTCTTTCAACACCGAACGGGAAATGCCATTACGGTCCAACACTTCCTCGAGCATGGTAATTTGATGTTTGGTTTCACTAATATGTTGTTCAATTCTGGCTTTTATATCAGGATAATTTTCAATACGGCTGGCCATAGATTCAAGCATCGATTCTGCCTGTTTTTCCATGGCATGGGCGTCACGAAGCCAGTCATGATAATGTTCAGTATAATTCATTTTAAATTCCTCAATGCGTGATAATCTGCTCCGATAATAAAATCGGAATCATGCAAGCTGATAATTAAAAATATTATTTCGATTTGCGTTCAGCACTTTTATTAACATTGCTGACTGCTAAATCGGTAAGTTTTAAATCAGTTTGTTTTTCCTCGTCGAGGGTTTCTTTGAGCAGTTTTAATGCCTTGCTATAGCCGAGCTGCTCGGCCAGGGTGGCTAGCGTGCCGTAGCTGGCGATTTCGTAATGCTCGACTTTTTGCGCCGCGGCGATAAGCGCTGCATCGCGTACTTCATTTTTCTCCGTACTTTCGATGACTTCATTGGCTTCTTCAATCAGCCCTTCCATAGCGACGCATTTCATTCTTTTCAGTTTAATGCCAGATTCAGATTCGACGATCTGATCAATACGTTCAATCTGACCCTGGGTTTCTTCAAGATGAGAATGAAAGGCCTGGCTTAATTTTTCATTAGAGGTGGCTCTGGCAAGTTTAGAAAGAGCCTTGGTTAATTGTTTTTCTGCACTATAGGTGTCTGAAAGTAGATGGATAAAAAGGTCTTCAACGGTTTTGATATTCATAAATCTAACTCTCCTGGGCAAAATACTGCGAGCCAGAAGACTCGCAGATTTCTTGATAAAATCACGCGATATATTTACGTTACAGTAAATCAGGAATTATCGGATTTACGTCCGCCGTGACTATTCTGGCCACCTTTTTTACCGGCTTCAGAAGCTCGTTGCGGATCGTTTTTGA
This sequence comes from Salmonella enterica subsp. diarizonae, assembly GCF_008692785.1. GTDB lineage: Bacteria > Pseudomonadota > Gammaproteobacteria > Enterobacterales > Enterobacteriaceae > Salmonella > Salmonella diarizonae. Next base: position 551,134 of record NZ_VXJV01000002.1, on the reverse strand, counting down.
AATTCCCACCGCTATGTTGACCGCCTTTGCGGCCTGCTTCAGATGCTTTCTCACGATTTTCGGCGAAATTTCCTGAACCACCACGATGTTCGGCCATATTATTTCTCCTGTCTCGTTGATTACTGAAAAATTCGGTTTTTAACCGTGTCGACACCCTATTAAAATTAGTTGGTTAAGCCGATTAGTCAAATTGGCGGAATTAGTTGTGATTTACCACGTAAATAACGTATAAAAACAGGTTTAGTGATAATATATTCTATATTTTCTTTTAGAATAAGCGATTTAACAGAAAATGCTTTGCATTGCTATTAATAACAAGAGTCACTATCTGCGGCAATAGAAACATTAACGTATCGTTTGCTGACATTTCTTTACATAAAGAAGGGGAAACTGACGTGAAAACGATAAATTTATCGGCGTGATTAGGAGTTTTCTTAGCAAAACTTCGCTTCAGACTTTCTGAAAGCCAGACAGAGAATATCACCAAAAAGATTGATGATGTACTTCTGAAGCATGGCTATGGCTCAGCACAACCAATAATTAAGCCGCCAGCGTTATGCTGACGGCTTTACTCGTTATACGCGACTGGCGGCTTTCATGGCTGAGACAAAGGACCTGAGTTCCGCCAACATCTGCTCTGAAGACGAGTGGTTTTTCTCGATAATGTTGACAATGGCTGAACCGGAGATTGCGCCAGCCGCCCCGGCACGAATGGCCGCAGACACCTGTTCCGGCGAGGAGATGCCGAAGCCCTGTAACGCAGGCGCGGCATGGTACTCTTTAAGCTTCTCAAGGAGATGATGCAACGGCAATGCGCCACGGTTTTCTGCGCCGGTGACGCCCGAGCGGGAAAGCAGGTAGGTATAACCGCGGCCGTAAGATGCGATCTGGCGCAGAAGATCATCATCCGCATTTGGCGGGCAGATGAAGATCGGCGCGATATTATGTCGTAATGCCGCCTGGCGGAAGGGGGCCGATTCTTCAACCGGGACGTCCGCGACCAGCACGGAATCTACGCCAACCTGTTCACAACGGGCATAAAACGCATCTATGCCGTTATTGAACACCAGGTTGGCGTACATTAGCAGGCCAATCGGAATGGTCGGGTGTTTTTCACGAATCAGCGCCAGCATTTCAAAGCACTGAGCTGGCGTGACGCCAGCGGCAAAGGCGCGTAAGTTCGCATTCTGGATAGTGGGGCCATCGGCCAGCGGATCGGAGAAGGGAACCCCTAACTCCAGAGCATCGGCGCCAGCGTCAATCAGCGTGTCGATAATTTTCAGTGACTGTTCAATGCCAGGGTCGCCCAGGGTCACGAAGGGGACAAAGGCGCCTTCCCGGCGATCGTTGAGCTGTGCAAATAATTTTTCGTAGTGTTCCATCAGATTTCCCCTCGCGCTTTCAGGATATCGTGTACGGTAAAGATGTCTTTATCGCCGCGGCCAGAGAGATTGACCACCAGTAGTTGCTCTTTTTCCGGCTGCTCGCGCATCATTTTCAGAGCGTGCGCCAACGCGTGGGAGGATTCCAGCGCCGGGATAATTCCCTCATGGCGGCACAACGTTTTGAATGCTTCCAGCGCTTCATCATCGGTAATGGAGACATAATCCGCGCGTCCGATGCTGTTCAGGTGCGCATGTTGCGGCCCAACGGACGGGAAATCGAGCCCGGCGGAAATGGAATAGGACTCTTCAATTTGCCCGTCTGCTGTCTGCATCATCGGCGCTTTCATACCGAAATAGATGCCAACGCGACCATGTTTAAGCGGCGCGCCATGCTCGCCGGTTTCAATACCGTGGCCGCCCGGTTCAACGCCTATCAGCCCGACGCTGGTATCATTAATAAAATCCGCAAACATCCCGATAGCGTTTGACCCGCCGCCGACGCAAGCGATAACGGCGTCTGGCAGACGGCCCTCTTTGTCGAGGATTTGCGCTTTCGTCTCTTCGCCAATCATGCGTTGGAACTCGCGAACGATGGTGGGATAGGGATGCGGGCCTGCCGCCGTACCGAGCATATAGTGCGCGGTTTCGTAACTACCGGACCAGTCGCGCAACGCCTCGTTGCAGGCATCTTTTAGCGTGGAGGAACCGCTATGAACCGGGATTACCTCAGCGCCCATCAGACGCATACGGAAGACGTTCGGCGACTGGCGCTCAACGTCTTTAGCGCCCATATAAATACGGCATTTCAGACCCAGCAGGGCGCTGGCGAGCGCGGAGGCGACGCCGTGCTGACCGGCGCCGGTTTCAGCGATAATCTCGGTTTTACCCATCCGCTTAGCCAGCAGTGCCTGACCCAGTACCTGATTGGTTTTGTGCGCGCCGCCGTGCAGTAAATCTTCGCGCTTTAGATACAACGTGGTACGCGTACCGGCGGTAATGTTCTGACATTTCGTCAGTGCGGTGGGGCGCCCCGCGTAGTTTTTTAGCAGATCGGCGAATTGCGCCTGAAACTCAGGATCTTTTTGCGCGCTGACGAAGGCCTCTTCAAGCTGGTTCAGCGCAGGCATCAGGATCTGCGGCACGTACATGCCGCCGAATTCACCAAAGTAGGGATTGAGAAGTGTTGTCATGTTTTTTCCTTAATATGCGCGCAGTGTCTGAAAAACCGAGGCCAGAAGACGAGCATCTTTGATGCCCGGCTGTGACTCCACACCAGAATTAAAATCGAGACCGGCACAGCCGACTTGCGCCGCCTGGACGCAGTTATCGGCCGCCAGTCCGCCCGCCAGTAAAACATTATCCAGCGGTTGCCCCTGTAGTAGCGACCAATCGAAGCGTTGTCCGCTGCCGCCTTGTCCATTGTCGAAAATGTATTTATCGACATGGTGATAATCGCGCGCGGGAAGGGTATCGCCGACGCTCAGCGCTTTCCAGATTTGCACATCGCGCGGCAACGCCTCGCGCAATGCGTTGATATACGCCTGGTCTTCGCTGCCATGTAGCTGTACGGCAGAAAGCGACAGGACGGCGGCTTTCTGGCAAACATCGGCGATATCAGCGTTCTGGAAAACGCCGACGTACTGCAATGGCGCAGCGGCGATCGTCTCCCGCGCCTGGTCGATATTGACGACACGAGGCGAGGCGGGAGCGAAAATCAGTCCGCCGTAGACGGCGCCAGCGTCATAGGCGGCTTTGGCGTCCTGGGCGCGGGTCAGGCCGCAGACTTTATTCTCGCCAAGCAGCACGCGACGGACGGCGGCGTTAAGATCGTCATGCGCCATTAACGCGGAACCAATTAAAAAACCGTTGGCGAAATGGCTCAGCTCGCGTACCTGACCGTAGGTGTTAATCCCGGACTCGCTGATGACAGTCACGCCGTGGCCCAGTCTTGGCGCCAGCTGGCGGGTGCGATTCAAATCAATCGACAGATCGCGCAGATCGCGATTGTTGATACCTACCACTTTTGCGCCTAATGCCATCGCGCGCTCCCGTTCTACGTCATTACTGACTTCCGTGAGTACGCCCATTTTCAGACTGTGCGCGACGGCGGAGAGTTGGCGATACTGCTCGTCATCCAGAACTGAGAGCATCAGTAAACAGGCATCGGCCTGATAGTAACGGGCAAGGTAGATCTGATAGGGATCGATAATAAAATCCTTACACAGAATCGGCTGCGGCGCACTTTGGCTAACGACCGGCAGAAAATCGAAGCTCCCCTGGAAATATTTTTCATCGGTGAGAACCGAGATTGCCGAGGCGTAATGTTTATAAGTACTGGCAATACGCGCCGGATCGAAATCATCGCGAATCACACCTTTTGATGGAGATGCTTTCTTACACTCCAGAATAAAGGCGGTACGCGCGCCCTGGAGCGCATCATAAAAATGGCGTGTACTTGGCTGGATCTCATTTTGAAAACTGGCCAGCGGCTGTTGCTGTTTGCGGGCTTCTACCCAAATCGCCTTGTCTGCGACGATTTTCGCTAAAACGGTTTGCATTATTTACCCTCTTGCCGCCAGTGCGGTGACTCTGTCATATGCGGTGCCGTTGCGTAGAACATCAAGCACGGTTTGCGCATTGGCTTTGAGATCTTCCTGACCATGCAGACGCATCAGCATCGCCACGTTGGCGGCGACGGCAGCCTCATGCGCGGCGTCGCCTTTACCTTGTAATAACCGCGTCAGAATGTCACGGTTTTCTTCCGGCGTGCCGCCAGCCAACTGCTCCTGATGGTAAGGCGTCAGGCCAAAATCCTCCGCCGTAAGTTGATAGCTTTTAATTTCGCCGTCATGCAGCTCCGCGACAATCGTCGGCGCATGGAGCGAAACCTCATCCATGCCGCCGCTGTGTACCACTGCCGCGCGCTGATAGCCCAATACCCGTAAGGTTTCCGCAATCGGCAGCACCAGTTCCGGGCTGTAGACGCCAATCAACGCCAGCGGCGGATGCGCCGGGTTGATCAGCGGGCCGAGTACGTTGAACAGGGTTCGCGTTTTTAACTGTTGGCGAACCGGCATCGCGTGACGGAATCCGGTGTGATATTTCGGCGCGAACAGGAAACAGACGCCCAGTTCATCTAACGCCTGACGTGATTTATCGGCGTTCATATCCAGATTAATACCGAACGCCGCCAACAGATCGGATGATCCCGATTTGCTGGACACGCTGCGGTTGCCGTGTTTCGCCACTTTCATTCCGCAGGCCGCCGCGACAAAGGCGCTGGCGGTAGAGATATTGATACTGTTACTGCCGTCTCCGCCGGTACCGACGATATCCGCAAACAGATAATCCGGGCGCGGGAACGGGGCGGCATTTTCCAGCAGCGCAGTGGCGGCGCCGGCAATTTCATTGGGATGTTCGCCGCGAATTTTCATGCTCACCAGCGCGGCGGCGAGCTGTTCAGGTTTAAGTTCGCCGCGGACGACCGCCGAAAACAACTGATGGCTCTCTTGTTGCGTTAGAGTTTGCGCCTGATAGAGTTTCTCCAGAATCGGCTGCAGGGTGTTTGTTGGTTCCAGCTTTTGCTGCGCCCAGGCTAATGTCTGCTCCAGCAGACGCGCGCCCTGTGTTGTCAGGATGGACTCAGGATGGAATTGAAAACCGCAAACGCGATCCGCATCATGACGTACCGCCATCACCATGCCGTTGAAATGGGCGTTAATGGTCAGCCCGGCAGGAACATTACTGCCGACCAGTGAATGATAACGCGCGACCGGCAGCGGATTCGCCAGACCGGCGAACATCGCCTGACCGTCATGTTCAATGCTGGAGGCTTTGCCATGCAGGATTTCTCCCGCCTGACCGACATAACCGCCGTAAGCTTCGACAATGGCCTGATGCCCCAGGCAAATGCCGATGATCGGTAACTTGCCGCGTAGTCGGGTCAGCAGCTCCGGCATACAGCCTGCCTCGCTGGGGACGCCCGGGCCGGGGGAGAGCATTAGCACCGGATTTTTCATCGTCGCCAGGCGATCGATAAGCGTCTGCGCCGGAATATGATTACGGTAAATCACCACGTTATGACCGTTGGTCCGTAGCTGATCTGCCAGGTTCCAGGTAAACGAGTCGATGTTATCGAGCAGCAGAATATCAGCCATCAGAAGGTCTCCTGTGCATGATGCGCGGTGGCGATAGCACGCAATACGGCGCGCGCTTTATTACGGGTTTCATCGGCTTCAGACTGCCCAACAGAGTCCAGCACAATTCCGGCGCCCGCCTGCACGGTTGCGATACCGTTCTCCACCAGCGCGGAGCGGATAACAATACAGGTGTCCAGATCGCCGTGGGCGGTGAAGTACCCGACAGCGCCGCCATAGCTGCCGCGGCGCTGTCCTTCCGCATCGGCAATCAATTGCATGGCGCGTACTTTCGGCGCGCCGCTCAGGGTGCCCATGTTCATGCAGGCGCGATAGGCGTGCAGAGCGTCGAGATCGTGACGCAGTTCGCCCACCACCCGGGAAACCAGATGCATCACGTACGAGTAGCGGTCAACTTTTGTCAGATCGGCAACGTAGCGACTGCCCGGCGTACAGATGCGCGCCAGGTCATTGCGCGCCAGATCGACCAGCATCAGATGTTCGGAAAGCTCTTTATGGTCGGTACGCATGTCCAGCTCAATACGGCTGTCGAGATCTCTGTCCAGCGTACCATCGGCGCGACGACCGCGTGGACGGGTACCCGCGATGGGGTAAATCTCAATCTGACGGCTGGCGGCGTCATATTTCAGCGAACTTTCCGGCGACGCGCCGAAAAGCGTGAAATCATTATCCTGCATAAAGAACATATACGGGCTGGGGTTGCTCTTTTTCAGCACGTAGTAGGCAGCCAACGGCGACGGGCAGGGCAGCGAAAAGCGGCGCGACGGCACCACCTGAAATATCTCGCCCGCGCGGATGGCTTTTTGCAACTGGCGTACAACCGCGCCGAACGCGTCATCGCTCTGATTGCATTCGCAGCGCATGTCCGGCACCGGCGTCACCGGCAACGGCGGCGCAGGCTGGGTTAACTGTTGGCTAAGGTACGCCAGGCGGGCGTTCAGGCGCTGTTTTTCCCGGTCGCTGGCGGTGAACAGACTGGCCTGAATACGGGTGCTTTTTTTCTGATGATCTATCACCATCAGCGTTTCCGCTAAATAAAAGCAGTAGTCCGGGCAGTTATTGCCAGCCTCAAGGTGTGGAAGCGCTTCAAAGCCAGCCACCAGGTCGTAGGCAAACAAACCGCCGAAAAACATAGCTTCCCGCTCTTGTGTCGGTATGTTCACCACCCCCTGTATCAGGCGGAACGTATCAAATACCGACAGGGAGCATAAACGGGCGTCTTCATCTAATAATGGGCTGACGGGCGGAAAGCGCAGGACGCGACCGGCAGGCAGGGCTTCGTTCTCCACGCCAGCGGGCAGGGCGGTATCCAGTAGCGGCAATAACGAGGCGCCATTATCAGACAACGCCTGAATAGTGACGGTGTCACCTAATGCGGTAATGCGCAGCGCGCTATCCACCAGCAGCAGGCTTTTTAAATCGTCTTTACTGTCGATATCCGCGGACTCCAGCAGCAGCGTTGCCGGGCGGTCGCCGCAAACCTGGTGAAAAAGCGCCGTCGGGTTTTCCCGGTAGGCGGCATCACAGGTCAACAGTTCGAGCGTAGGTTTTTGTGTTTGCATGGTTGTTCTCATTAATTTTGTTCAAAAAAAAGCCCGCTTAACAGGCGGGCCGGGTATCTTTTGGCTTATTACATCTGTTCATACACCGCCCGCTATCAGGAAGTGCGCCACCAGCCGTGTAATGCAAATGTCGCTGCCATTTTTAGATACCCTCTTCATGTGAACTTTCGTACTAGTTAACTGGTTCGGTGGAATAATGTCAACACCTATTTCAGTATATTTGCCGGAACCGTTATGATGTACACGACATACCTTTTATCTCTATGGGAGCCGCCTTGAGCGACACGAATTACGCAGTGATTTACGATCTGCACAGTCACACCACGGCGTCCGATGGACTGTTGACGCCAGAAACGTTAGTACACCGTGCGGTAGAGATGCGAGTCGGCACGCTGGCGATTACCGATCATGACACCACAGCCGCGATTCCTGCGGCAAGAGAAGAAATTTCACGTTCAGGGCTGGCTCTGAATCTTATTCCCGGCGTGGAGATTTCAACGGTCTGGGAAAATCATGAGATTCACATTGTGGGTCTGAATATTGATATTGCGCACCCGGCAATGTGCGATTTTTTGGCGCAGCAGACACAGCGGCGTCAGGCGCGCGGTCGGCTCATTGCGGAGCGTCTGGAAAAAGCCCATATTCCCGGCGCGTGGGAAGGGGCATTGAGATTGGCGAATGGCGGCGCGGTGACGCGCGGTCACTTCGCCCGCTTTCTGGTGGAGTACGGCAAAGCCGCGACAATGGCGGATGTTTTTAAAAAATATCTCGCGCGTGGGAAAACCGGTTACGTTCCGCCGCAGTGGTGTACAATAGAACAAGCTATTGATGTCATTCATCATTCTGGCGGTAAGGCGGTGTTGGCCCATCCGGGACGCTACGACCTTAGCGCTAAGTGGCTGAAAAGATTAGTGGCGCATTTTGCCGACCATCACGGCGACGCGATGGAAGTGGCGCAGTGCCAACAATCGCCCAATGAACGCACCCAACTGGCGACGCTTGCGCGTCAGCATCATTTATGGGCATCGCTTGGATCTGATTTCCATCAGCCCTGCCCGTGGATTGAATTGGGGCGTAAACTCTGGCTGCCCGCTGGCGTTGAAGGCGTATGGCAGACATGGGAACAGCCGCAAATATCACAGTGAGGGAAGTATGAGCCAGTTTTTTTATATCCATCCGGATAACCCACAGCAACGGCTGATTAATCAGGCCGTCGACATTGTGCGTAAAGGCGGTGTTATTGTTTATCCAACCGATTCCGGCTATGCCCTCGGTTGTAAAATTGAAGACAAAGGCGCAATGGAGCGCATTTGCCGTATTCGTCAGTTGCCCGATGGTCACAACTTTACATTGATGTGTCGGGATCTGTCCGAACTGTCGACTTATTCATTCGTGGATAACGTGGCGTTTCGCCTGATTAAGAACAATACGCCGGGTAACTACACCTTTATTCTGAAGGGGACAAAAGAGGTGCCGCGTCGTCTGTTACAGGAAAAACGTAAAACCATCGGCCTGCGCGTGCCGTCAAATCCGATTGCGCTGGCGCTGCTGGATACGCTGGGCGAACCGATGCTCTCGACGTCATTGATGCTTCCGGGCAGCGACTTTACCGAGTCGGACCCGGAAGAAATTAAAGATCGGTTGGAGAAGCAAGTGGATCTGATCATCCACGGTGGCTACCTCGGTCAGCAACCCACCACGGTAATCGATTTGACTAATGACTCCCCGATGGTGCTGCGCGAAGGCGTCGGCGACGTTACACCTTTCTTATAAGGGCGTAAGTCTGTATACTACGCGGCCTTAAAATGGCGCGGCAACGCGCCGTTCATTCTCCTGTTCGACGCCTGTGAAGGCGACACCTGAAGGAAGCTCTATGAGCGAAAAGTTACAAAAAGTGCTGGCGCGCGCCGGCCACGGCTCTCGTCGTGAAATCGAATCCATTATTGAAGCGGGACGTGTCAGCGTTGACGGTAAAATCGCCACGCTTGGCGATCGCGTTGAAGTCACTCCCGGTTTGAAAATCCGTATCGACGGTCACCTGATTTCGGTGAAAGAGTCGGCGGAACAAATTTGCCGCGTTCTGGCCTATTACAAACCAGAAGGTGAACTGTGTACCCGCAATGACCCTGAAGGGCGGCCAACCGTTTTTGATCGCTTACCGAAACTGCGCGGCGCGCGGTGGATTGCGGTAGGACGTCTGGATGTCAATACCTGCGGGCTACTGTTGTTTACCACCGACGGTGAACTGGCGAACCGCCTGATGCATCCTAGCCGTGAAGTTGAACGTGAATATGCCGTGCGCGTGTTCGGTCAGGTGGATGAATCGAAACTGCGTGATTTAAGCCGTGGCGTACAGTTGGAAGATGGTCCGGCGGCATTTAAGACCATCAAATTCAGCGGCGGCGAAGGCATTAACCAGTGGTATAACGTGACGCTGACGGAAGGGCGCAACCGCGAAGTTCGCCGACTGTGGGAAGCGGTAGGCGTTCAGGTCAGCCGTTTGATCCGCGTTCGTTACGGCGATATCCCGCTGCCGAAAGGCCTGCCGCGCGGTGGCTGGACTGAGCTTGACCTCGCGCAAACGAACTATCTGCGTGGTCTGGTAGAGCTCCCGCCGGAAACCTCGTCGAAGGTTGCCGTCGAAAAAGACCGTCGTCGTATGAAAGCGAACCAGATCCGTCGGGCGGTAAAACGCCACAGCCAGATAGCTGGCGGACGCCGCTCCGGTGGGCGTAATAACAACGGGTAATCTCTACCGTGGTTTATAGGCCGAGAATCATCAGACAAGAGGGTTTGTGCCGGATGGCGGCGCAAACGCCTTAATCCGGCCTACGGTTAATAATCAATTCCCATCTGGGCTTTTACGCCCGCGTCAAAAGCATGTTTAACCGGACGCAGTTCGCTGACGGTATCCGCAAGATCAAGAATATCCCGGTGACAGCCGCGACCTGTAATAATCACCGTCTGGTGACCAGGGCGCGCGTTTAGCGCGCTTATGACCTCTTCCAGCGGCAAATAGTCATACGCCACCATATAGGTCAGCTCATCCAGTACCACCATATCAAGCTGCGGATCGGCCAGCATCCGTTTCCCATGCTGCCAAACGGCCATACATGCTGTGGTGTCTGCCTCGCGATTTTGTGTCTCCCAGGTAAATCCCGTCGCCATTACCTGAAATTCGACACCGTGCGGTTCCAGTAGATTACGCTCGCCGTTGGGCCAGGTGCCCTTAATAAATTGCACCACGCCCACCTTTTTACCGTGCCCTACGGCGCGGGCGGCAGTCCCGAAAGCGGCCGTGGTTTTACCCTTACCATTGCCGGTAAACACGATAATAATACCGCGTTCTTCCTGTGCCTGGGCGACACGGGTATCAACTCGATCTTTTACCTTCTGCTGGCGCTGCTGATAGCGTTCATTACTCATTGGGCGATTCCTGGTTTACGGCCCGGCTGGGCGTCAAAGGTCATACCGGTCTTACGGCGACTGTCGTCGCCCATGAGCCACAGGTAAAGCGGCATAATATCGGCAGGCGTTTTTAATTTCTGTGGATCTTCCGTCGGAAAGGCGCTGGCGCGCATACTGGTGCGCGTGCCGCCCGGGTTAATGCAGTTAACGCGCAGAGAACGGTTTTGATATTCGTCCGCCAGCACCTGCATCATTCCTTCAGTGGCAAACTTCGAGGTGGCATAGGCACCCCAGTTGGCGCGCCCCTGACGACCAACGCTTGACGACGTAAAGACCAGCGAGCCGGCATCGGATTTCAGTAATAACGGTAACAGCGCCTGGGTGAGCATAAAGGTGGCGTTAACGTTTACCTGCATGACATCCTGCCAGACCTGCGGATCTTGTTCGCTCATTGGACAGATTTCCCCCAGTAGCCCGGCATTATGCAGGACGCCATCCAGGCGGGGGTAGTGGGCGGCGATGCGGTCGGCTACTTGTCGGCACTCTTCAGCGGTGCAGGTCAGCAGATCGAGCGTAAGCCATTGTGGTTGAACATGTTGCGCGTCGGCAATGTGCTGCGCGACCCGACGCAATTTCTCTTCGTTGCGTCCCAGGAGAATCACCGTTGCGCCGTAACGCGCATACGTGAGCGCGGCTTCCCGCCCAATGCCGTCGCTGGCGCCAGTGATCAAAATAATGCGGTTTTGCAATAGATCTTGTTTCGGTTGGTAATGCATGGCTACTCCTCAACGGCGTGGTGAACCGTCCTGCCAGGTTGTCTTAGCTTCGCGTTAACTTTTCGGGTTTATGCCTGAAAGCGCCTCTTTTTTCAATCAGCCAGGGGCGATAACGCCGTAAAATGAACACCTTGTCATACTTTTTCTTCCTCAACAGGCATACGGATGAAGAGAGACTGACTTCGATGCCTGTTGTACACTGAGCGCAAGTCGCGTTATTTAATCAAGGTGGGAGTCGTGGAATTGTTGTCTGAATATGGCTTATTTTTGGCAAAAATCGTCACCGTTGTGGTGGCTATTGCGGTCATTGTGCTGCTGATCGTGAACGCTACGCAACGCAAACGTCAGCGCGGCGAGCTGCGCGTGACCAATTTGAGCGAGCAGTATCAGGAGATGAAGGATGACCTCGCTGCGGCATTGATGGATAGCCATCAACAAAAACTGTGGCATAAGGCGCAGAAAAAAAAGCATAAGCAGGAGGCGAAAGCCGCCAAAGCAAAAGCGAAGCTGGGGGACATTGCGACATCGGACAAACCGCGCGTATGGGTGATAGATTTCAAAGGCAGTATGGACGCTCACGAAGTTAATGCGTTGCGCGAAGAGGTCACGGCGGTGCTGGCAGTGGCGCAACCAGGCGATCGGGCGGTGGTGCGTCTGGAAAGTCCCGGCGGCGTTGTGCACGGCTATGGCCTGGCGGCATCGCAATTGCAGCGCCTGCGCGATAAAAATATTCCGCTGACCGTGACGGTGGATAAAGTCGCGGCAAGCGGAGGCTACATGATGGCCTGCGTGGCGGAGAAGATTGTCGCGGCGCCGTTCGCTATTGTGGGATCAATTGGTGTTGTCGCGCAAATCCCAAACTTTAACCGCTTTCTCAAAAGTAAAGACATTGATATTGAACTGCATACCGCAGGACAGTACAAACGTACCCTGACATTGTTAGGCGAGAATACGGAAGAAGGGCGGCAGAAGTTTCGTGAAGATCTCAACGAAACGCACCATCTGTTCAAAGATTTTGTGCAGCGGATGCGTCCGACTCTGGACATTGAACAGGTCGCCACGGGCGAACACTGGTACGGTCAGCAGGCGCTGGAGAAGGGGCTGGTTGATGAGATTAACACCAGCGATGAGATTATCCTCGGTCTGATGGAAGGGTGCGAGGTGCTAAATGTGCGCTATATGCAGCGTAAAAAACTGATCGATCGTGTTACCGGCAGCGCGGCGGAAAGCGCGGATCGGCTTCTGCTGCGCTGGTGGCAGCGTGGACAAAAGCCGTTGATGTAAACGGCTATTGCCGGATGGCATTCAGCGCCATCCGGCACGGATTAATCAATCAGGTGATACTTCTCAGACAGCACATGCGCCAGGTGTTTAAACATGTTAAACACCGCAGTGCTTTTAGGGGTTGGTAATCCTTGCTCGTCTAAAAAGTAATCGCCGCTGAAAACCAGCACGCCATTTCTCTGCGTCACGCCGGTGGCGACAATACCTGCCATCGTGTCTTCATGTTCCCGAATAATTTTGTTGGCTTCAAGCAACAGTGTTTCGCGATCGATAGGTTGCGTCTCTTTATGCATTTTTTACTCCTTAAACAAGGAGATTAGTCTACGCTGAGCACTTCTGATGGGCAAATATTCTTGTAGGAAATTGGTGGATTTGCCATGTTGCGTTCACTGGCAAGATTTGTTTTTGCATGCTAATAAAGTTGCGTATCGAATTTTATCAGGTACAGTGTGACGCTTTCGTCAATCTGGCAACAGAATTGCTTGACATTCGACCAAAATTCCGTCGTGCTATAGCGCGTGTGTGCAAAAAAGCCTGTTAACTCAGTCACCTGAGTATTACATTTCGTACACAAAGCCAGTACAAGGGGTTGATATCCGCAGACGTAGAGACCATATATCGTTGTCTCGTCGCCAGTGGAAGGTGAATCAACGTGCGACGCATTCCTGGAAGAATCAACTTAGGTAAAGGTGAATATGGGTAAAGCTCTTGTCATCGTTGAGTCCCCGGCAAAAGCCAAAACGATCAACAAGTATCTGGGTAATGACTACGTGGTGAAATCCAGCGTGGGTCATATCCGTGATTTGCCGACCAGTGGCTCAGCAGCTAAAAAGAGCGCCGACTCTACCTCCACCAAAACGGCTAAAAAGCCCAAAAAGGATGAACGTGGCGCTCTCGTCAACCGTATGGGGGTTGACCCGTGGCACAACTGGGATGCGCACTATGAAGTGCTGCCTGGTAAAGAGAAGGTCGTCTCTGAACTGAAACAGTTGGCGGAAAAAGCCGACCACATCTATCTCGCAACCGACCTTGACCGCGAAGGGGAAGCTATTGCATGGCACCTGCGGGAAGTGATCGGCGGCGATGACGCGCGCTACAGTCGCGTAGTCTTTAACGAAATAACCAAAAATGCCATTCGCCAGGCGTTCGAACAACCAGGCGAGCTGAACATTAACAGGGTTAACGCTCAGCAAGCGCGCCGCTTTATGGACCGCGTGGTAGGCTATATGGTCTCGCCATTGCTGTGGAAAAAGATCGCCCGTGGTTTGTCGGCAGGTCGCGTTCAGTCTGTCGCGGTCCGTCTGGTCGTTGAGCGCGAGCGCGAGATTAAAGCGTTTGTTCCGGAAGAGTTCTGGGAAATTGACGCCAATACATCGACGCCGTCTGGCGAGGCGCTACCGCTACAGGTGACGCATCAGAACGACAAGCCATTCCGTCCGGTAAATCGCGAACAGACGCTTGCCGCCGTCAGCCTGCTGGAAAAAGCGCGCTATAGCGTACTGGAGCGTGAAGATAAACCGACCAGCAGCAAGCCTGGCGCGCCGTTTATCACCTCAACGCTACAACAGGCGGCCAGTACCCGGCTGGGCTTTGGCGTGAAGAAAACCATGATGATGGCGCAGCGTCTGTATGAGGCGGGCTACATCACCTATATGCGTACTGATTCCACCAACCTGAGTCAGGATGCGGTCAATATGGTGCGCGGCTACATCGGCGATAATTTCGGTAAGAAATACCTGCCGGATAACCCGAACCAGTACGCCAGTAAAGAGAATTCACAGGAAGCGCACGAAGCGATCCGTCCTTCCGACGTTGCTGTCATGGCGGAGTCGCTGAAAGACATGGAGACTGACGCGCAGAAGTTGTATCAACTGATTTGGCGTCAGTTTGTCGCCTGTCAGATGACGCCAGCGCAATATGACTCTACTACGCTTACCGTTGGTGCGGGCGAGTTCCGTCTGAAAGCGCGCGGGCGTATTTTGCGCTTTGACGGCTGGACAAAAGTGATGCCGGCGCTGCGTAAAGGCGATGAAGATCGCACATTGCCTGCCGTGAATAAGGGCGATGCGCTGACGCTACTTGAACTGACGCCTGCTCAGCACTTCACTAAACCGCCAGCCCGTTTTAGCGAGGCTTCGCTGGTTAAAGAGCTTGAAAAGCGTGGTATTGGTCGTCCGTCTACCTATGCGTCGATCATCTCGACTATTCAGGATCGCGGCTATGTTCGCGTTGAGAACCGTCGTTTCTATGCGGAAAAAATGGGTGAAATCGTCACCGATCGGCTGGAAGAAAACTTCCGCGAATTGATGAACTACGATTTTACCGCGCAGATGGAAGATAGCCTGGATCAGGTTGCGAATCACCAGGCCGAATGGAAAGCGGTGCTGGATAACTTCTTCAGCGATTTTACTCATCAGCTTGATAAAGCTGAGAAAGATCCGGAAGAAGGGGGGATGCGTCCTAACCAGATGGTACTGACCAGCATCGACTGTCCAACCTGTGGCCGTAAAATGGGAATTCGTACTGCCAGTACGGGGGTCTTCCTCGGTTGTTCAGGTTATGCGCTTTCGCCGAAAGAGCGCTGTAAAACGACCATTAATCTGGTGCCGGAAAATGAAGTTCTGAACGTGCTGGAGGGCGACGACGCCGAAACCAACGCCTTGCGCGCCAAGCGTCGCTGTCAGAAGTGCGGTACGGCGATGGACAGCTATCTGATCGATCCGAAGCGTAAGTTGCATGTGTGTGGTAATAACCCAACCTGTGACGGCTACGAGATTGAAGAAGGCGAGTTCCGCATCAAAGGGTATGACGGTCCGATCGTTGAGTGTGAGAAATGTGGCTCCGAAATGCACCTGAAAATGGGGCGTTTTGGTAAGTACATGGCCTGCACTAACGACGAGTGTAAAAATACCCGTAAGATCTTGCGTAATGGCGAAGTTGCGCCGCCGAAGGAAGATCCAGTCCCATTGCCGGAACTGCCGTGTGAAAAATCGGACGCGTACTTTGTGCTGCGCGACGGCGCGGCAGGGATATTCCTGGCGGCCAATACCTTCCCGAAATCACGCGAAACGCGCGCGCCGTTAGTCGAGGAGCTTTACCGGTTCCGCGATCGCCTGCCGGAAAAACTGCGTTATCTGGCGGATGCGCCGCAGCAGGACCCGGAAGGCAATAAAACCGTTGTTCGCTTTAGCCGCAAAACAAAACAGCAGTACGTTGCGGCGGAAAAAGAGGGGAAAGCGACAGGATGGTCAGCGTTCTTCGTCGACGGCAAGTGGGTTGAAGGCAAGAAATAACCCCTGTCTGTCGCCACAATAGTAAACCGGGCCGCGTAAGCGGCCCTTTTTTATAGCACCCTTATTATTTTATCGCGCCTGCTATACAGTTCAGATATAAATGATATAGTGGTTATAGTTAACATCTTTTTTATTATTAAATCGTATTAGCAGCTCAATGAAGCCTGCGGATAAACGATGGTCTGATGGCGCTAATCTGGATGATGTATTATGAAATTGCAGCAGCTTCGCTACATTGTTGAAGTGGTTAATCATAACCTTAACGTCTCCTCTACCGCTGAGGGGCTGTATACTTCCCAGCCGGGGATCAGCAAGCAGGTTCGGATGCTGGAAGATGAGCTTGGCATTCAGATTTTCGCCCGCAGTGGTAAACATCTGACTCAGGTGACGCCCGCAGGCCAGGAGATTATCCGTATTGCGCGTGAGGTGCTCTCCAAAGTTGATGCCATTAAGTCGGTCGCAGGTGAGCACACCTGGCCGGATAAAGGCTCGCTCTATATTGCGACTACCCACACTCAGGCGCGTTACGCATTGCCAGGTGTGATTAAAGGCTTTATCGAGCGTTACCCGCGCGTTTCGCTGCATATGCATCAGGGGTCGCCAACGCAGATTGCGGAAGCGGTATCGAAAGGGAACGCCGATTTCGCGATTGCTACAGAAGCGCTGCATTTGTATGACGATCTGGTGATGTTGCCTTGCTATCACTGGAACCGTTCGATAGTGGTGACGCCGGATCATCCATTGGCGGCAAAGCCTTCCGTAACGATTGAAGAGCTGGCGCAGTATCCGCTGGTGACGTATACCTTTGGCTTTACCGGACGCTCCGAACTGGATACCGCCTTTAATCGCGCCGGGTTAACGCCGCGGATCGTCTTTACCGCGACCGATGCGGATGTGATTAAAACATATGTCAGGTTGGGGCTGGGCGTTGGCGTCATTGCCAGCATGGCGGTAGATCCGCTTGCCGATCCCGATTTAGTGCGGGTTGACGCGCACGATATTTTTAGCCACAGCACCACGAAAATCGGTTTTCGCCGTAGTACTTTTTTACGCAGCTATATGTATGATTTTATTCAGCGTTTTGCGCCACATCTGACGCGTGACGTGGTGGATACGGCGGTGGCGTTGCGTTCTAATGAAGAAATTGAAGCGATGTTTCAGGATATAAAGCTGCCTGAAAAGTAATGGCACCGTCGGTTTGCGTTGTATTTGCATGCCAGCCAAAGACGTCTTTTGAAATATCCCTCGAAGTATTGCGGGTAATTCTCAGCAAAATAGTGCTGAATTACCCGCCCCGCAAATTTCTTTTTCCAAATAGTTATCTTGAGTCAAAAGATTGATTTATTCACTGGAAACGATTCGTAAATTGACTGGATTTTTGACTAAAGTTTATTTAGGATTTGTCTCATCTGATGATTAATTGTACCGATTGTTTGGTGCTAAAATGATAAGTGATACCGATAGCATGAGGTTAGTAATGCCTTCTGAAAACCAGGAACCGCACCGCGACCCTGAGCTCAAACGTAAAGCATGGCTGGCGGTTTTTGTGGGTTCTGCGTTGTTCTGGGTAGTGGTAGCGCTTGTTATCTGGCATTGGTGGGGCTAAGTGAGCAGTACATCGGAACACGAGCACGTCGTCGCGTCCCCGATTCAACCTCGTGACGATGATAAAACACCGAATACGACCGTTTTCCGGTCTGTTCCGCAAAACTGGACGCTCACGCCGCAGCAGCGGGCATTTATTGATGCTTTTGCTGACGATGAACCACAAAAATAATATCCGTCTTTTTATTGGCGTTACTGTTTTTATTAACGCTGTCTTATTACACCGCAGCAACCGTGTGCTGAGCGCCTCTCAGTATTGATTAAACACAGTTGGTGTCGCCTATGTTAACGTCAAATATAACGTATTGGTCATGGACTGGCGCGTTTATGTTATCGCTACTGTTCTGGGCTGAGTTAATCTGGATTGCCGTCTAATCTCGCCGAAGCCCGATAATGCGTTATTTATCGGGCTTTTTCATGTTCGGTTCACGCCTGTTAGGTTTCTCCTCTTTTAGCAATTTGGGTTGTTATCAAAACGTTACATTTTGTTTGTGTTATCTTTAATACAACCCTGTGGAGAATCAGGGTAACGCAACCCTGTCATTTAAGGAGGAGCTATGTCGTCAACCCTACGAGAAGCCAGTAAGGATACATTGCAGGCCAAAGATAAAACGTATCATTACTACAGTCTGCCGCTGGCTGCCAAATCCCTGGGCGATATCGCCCGTTTGCCCAAATCACTTAAAGTGTTACTGGAAAACTTGTTGCGCTGGCAGGACGGCGAGTCTGTGACTGATGAGGATATTCAGGCGCTGGCTGGTTGGCTTAAAAATGCCCATGCCGATCGTGAAATCGCCTGGCGGCCCGCCCGTGTCCTGATGCAGGACTTTACCGGCGTGCCTGCCGTTGTCGACCTGGCGGCGATGCGTGAAGCCGTTAAACGCCTCGGCGGCGATACGGCGAAAGTGAACCCGTTATCGCCGGTCGATCTGGTTATCGACCATTCTGTGACGGTCGATCATTTCGGCGATGACGATGCGTTTGAAGAAAACGTGCGGCTGGAAATGGAACGTAACCATGAGCGTTATATGTTCCTGAAATGGGGACAGCAGGCGTTCAGCCGTTTCAGCGTTGTGCCGCCCGGAACCGGCATTTGCCATCAGGTTAACCTGGAATACCTGGGCAAAGCTGTCTGGAGCGAATTACAGGACGGGGAGTGGATTGCCTACCCGGACTCGCTGGTGGGGACCGACTCCCATACGACTATGATTAATGGTCTGGGCGTATTGGGGTGGGGCGTGGGCGGTATCGAAGCGGAAGCGGCGATGCTTGGTCAGCCCGTGTCGATGCTTATCCCGGATGTCGTCGGTTTTAAGTTAACCGGTAAACTCCGGGAGGGGATCACCGCCACTGACCTGGTGCTAACCGTCACGCAAATGCTGCGTAAGCATGGCGTAGTGGGTAAATTTGTTGAATTCTATGGCGATGGTCTGGATTCACTGCCGTTGGCGGACCGCGCGACCATCGCTAATATGT
Source organism: Salmonella enterica subsp. diarizonae (assembly GCF_008692785.1). GTDB lineage: Bacteria > Pseudomonadota > Gammaproteobacteria > Enterobacterales > Enterobacteriaceae > Salmonella > Salmonella diarizonae. Next base: position 532,188 of record NZ_VXJV01000002.1, on the reverse strand, counting down.
CGCCGGAATATGGCGCAACCTGTGGTTTCTTCCCAATTGACGCCATCACCCTGGAATATATGCGATTAAGCGGACGTAGCGACGATCTGGTCGAGCTGGTTGAAACCTACGCGAAGGCGCAGGGAATGTGGCGTAATCCCGGTGATGAACCGGTATTTACCAGTACGCTGGAACTGGATATGGGCGATGTCGAGGCCAGTCTGGCCGGGCCGAAACGCCCGCAGGATCGTGTGGCGTTAGGCGATGTGCCGAAAGCCTTTGCTGCCAGCGCTGAGCTGGAACTGAATACCGCGCAAAAAGATCGCCAGCCGGTTGACTATACGATGAACGGACAGCCATATCAGCTTCCGGATGGCGCTGTCGTCATTGCCGCAATCACCTCCTGTACGAACACCTCGAATCCCAGTGTGCTGATGGCGGCAGGATTACTGGCGAAAAAGGCAGTAACGCTGGGGTTGAAGCGTCAACCGTGGGTCAAGGCTTCTCTGGCGCCGGGTTCAAAAGTGGTGTCTGACTATCTGGCGCAGGCCAAACTTACGCCTTATCTGGATGAACTCGGTTTTAACCTGGTCGGTTACGGCTGTACGACCTGTATCGGTAACTCCGGCCCGTTGCCGGAGCCTATCGAGACCGCGATTAAAAAAGGCGATCTGACAGTAGGAGCCGTGCTTTCCGGTAACCGAAATTTTGAAGGGCGTATCCATCCGTTGGTGAAAACGAACTGGCTGGCGTCGCCGCCGCTGGTTGTAGCGTATGCGCTGGCCGGAAACATGAACATTAACCTCGCGACAGATCCGCTGGGGTACGATCGTAAAGGCGATCCGGTATACCTGAAGGATATCTGGCCTTCGGCGCAGGAAATTGCCCGTGCCGTTGAACTGGTGTCATCGGATATGTTCCGTAAAGAGTATGCGGAAGTGTTTGAGGGCACGGAAGAATGGAAATCGATTCAGGTTGAATCGTCCGATACCTACGGCTGGCAATCGGATTCAACCTATATTCGCCTGTCGCCTTTCTTTGATGAGATGCAAGCCCAGCCTGCGCCCGTCAAAGATATCCATGGTGCGCGTATCCTGGCGATGCTGGGGGATTCGGTGACGACCGATCATATTTCTCCGGCCGGCAGCATCAAGCCGGACAGTCCCGCCGGACGTTATCTGCAAAACCACGGCGTTGAGCGGAAGGATTTTAACTCCTATGGCTCACGGCGCGGCAACCATGAAGTGATGATGCGCGGCACGTTCGCCAATATTCGTATTCGCAACGAAATGCTGCCTGGCGTCGAAGGTGGGATGACGCGGCATTTGCCGGGTACGGAAGCGATGTCGATTTATGACGCTGCGATGCTTTACCAGCAGGAAAAAACGCCGCTGGCGGTGATTGCCGGGAAAGAGTATGGGTCGGGATCGAGCCGTGACTGGGCGGCAAAAGGTCCGCGGCTGTTAGGTATCCGCGTCGTGATCGCCGAGTCGTTCGAACGTATCCACCGCTCAAACCTGATTGGGATGGGGATTCTGCCGCTGGAGTTTCCACAGGGCGTAACGCGTAAAACGCTGGGACTGACCGGGGAAGAGGTGATTGATATCGCGGATCTGCAAAACCTGCGCCCTGGCGCGACCATTCCGGTGACGTTAACGAGACCGGACGGTAGTAAAGAAACGGTGCCATGCCGCTGTCGCATTGATACCGCAACCGAGCTTACTTACTACCAGAATGACGGCATATTGCACTATGTTATAAGAAATATGCTGAACTAAGGCCGTTTATCGGGCCTGCCGTGAACAGGCAGGCCCGCGCTTTAATAAACGGAGGTTTACTTACTTAGCAGGTGGCCCATTTTGGCGGCTTTAGTATCCAGATAATGCTCGTTATTAGGATTACGGCCCACAATGAGCGGAACGCGTTCAACGATATTAATTCCCGCTTCGGTCAGTATTTCGACTTTCTTCGGATTATTGGTCAGCAGGCGAACTTCATCCACGCCCAGTAATTTGAACATATCCGCGCACAGGGTGAAATCACGCTCATCGGCGGCAAAACCGAGCTGATGATTGGCCTCCACTGTGTCATAGCCTTGATCCTGTAACGCATACGCACGAATTTTATTAAGCAGGCCGATATTGCGGCCTTCCTGGCGGTGATAAATCAGAATACCGCGTCCTTCTTCCGCAATATGCGTCAGCGCGGCTTCCAGTTGAAAACCACAATCACAACGCAGACTAAAAAGCGCGTCCCCGGTAAGACATTCGGAATGAACGCGAGCCAGTACCGGCGTTTTACCTGAAATATCGCCAAAAACCAGCGCGGCATGGTCGTGTCCGGTTGCCAGTTCTTCAAATCCCACCATCAGAAAGTCACCCAATGGGGTTGGCAGTTTGGCTTCTGCCACACGTTTAAGCTGCATGTATTTCTCCAGATTATGCTGACGCCTGCGGTGTCGTCGCCTGTTGGCCTGTATCCCACTATTTTGCCATAAGGCGGCGGACATCACCTAATCACTACCACGTAATTGCTCAGGAATGGCACAAATTTGTCAATTTTCCAGTCCGGCGAGAATTTTCAGTTATGATTGTGATACTTACTTATAAAAGGAGCATCCATGCTTTCAATTGCGAGGCGCACTGCGGCAGGCGCCGCACTGTTGCTTATCATGCCGCTCGCCGTATGGGGATCAGGCTGGCAGTGGCAGCCAGGACATCAGATCTGGTGGCTAAAAACGCTATTCTGGATAACGGAAACCGTGACCCAACCCTGGGGCGTTATCACGCATGTAATTCTTTGTGGATGGTTCTTATGGTGCCTGCGATTTCGCCTGCGCGCCGCCATTATGCTGTTTGCGATCCTCGGCGGGGCGATTATCGTCGGGCAGGGCGTGAAGTCATGGGTAAAAGAACGCGTACAGGAGCCACGGCCATTTGTGGTCTGGCTTGAAAAAACGCACCATATTCCCGTCGATGAGTTCTACACTTTAAAGCGTACAGAGCGCGGATATTTAGTGAAAGAGCAGTTGGCCGGGCAACAGAACATCCCGGTTTTCCTGCGTCAGCACTGGCAAAAAGAGACGGGCTTTGCGTTTCCCTCCGGACACACCATGTTTGCAGCGAGCTGGGCGCTTTTAGCCGTTGGTCTGTTATGGCCGCGCAGACGTACTTTCACCATCGCGTTTTTGTTAGTCTGGGCGACCGGTGTAATGGGCAGCCGTTTGCTTCTGGGAATGCACTGGCCACGAGATTTAGTGGTCGCCACGCTCATCTCCTGGTTATTAGTTACCCTGGCGACCTGGCTGGCGCAGCGAATTTGCGGGCCGCTTACGCCGCCTCGTGAAGAAGCGCAAGAAATTGCTGAACGGGAGCAGGAACGCTAACAACGGTTGATTTTCTGTCAATTGTCCTTAAATCATCTGATGGCGGGCGCTTTTCCATTTCGCGCGAGGCGTGAAAATGGTAATTTAGAAGGCTGGATGCGGTAAGTTGGATACGATTTATTCGCGCAAACCACATAACGGGAAGTAATGTGAAATATCTACTCATTTTCTTACTGGTATTGGCGATTTTTGTTATTTCAGTGACACTGGGCGCGCAGAATGATCAACAGGTGACGTTTAACTACCTGCTGGCGCAAGGGGAGTATCGTATCTCCACGTTACTTGCTGTGCTATTCGCCGCCGGTTTTGCGATTGGCTGGCTGATTTGCGGCCTGTTCTGGCTGCGGGTCCGCGTTTCCCTTGCCCGCGCTGAACGCAAAATTAAACGACTGGAAAACAAGCTCTCGCCAGCAACCGACGTTGCGGTCACTGCCGATTCGTCGGTTGTAAAGGAATAATCATATATGTTGGAGTTGTTATTTCTGCTGTTGCCTGTAGCCGCTGCCTATGGGTGGTATATGGGTCGCAGAAGTGCGCAACAAACAAAACAGGATGAAGCTAACCGCCTGTCGCGCGATTATGTCGCAGGGGTTAACTTCCTGCTGAGTAACCAACAAGATAAAGCGGTGGATCTGTTCCTCGATATGCTTAAAGAGGATACCGGCACCGTTGAGGCTCATCTCACCCTCGGTAATTTGTTTCGCTCTCGCGGCGAAGTCGATCGCGCCATTCGTATTCATCAAACGTTAATGGAAAGCGCTTCATTGACCTATGAACAGCGTTTACTGGCCGTTCAGCAACTGGGGCGCGATTATATGGCCGCCGGTTTATATGACCGTGCGGAAGATATGTTTAACCAACTTACTGACGAAACGGAGTTTCGCGTAGGCGCGTTACAGCAGCTCTTGCAAATCTATCAGCTCACCAGCGACTGGCAAAAGGCGATCGAAGTAGCAGAACGGCTGGTGAAACTGGGCAAAGATAAACAGCGTATCGAAATCGCCCACTTTTACTGTGAGTTAGCTTTACAGCAGATGGGCAACGACGACATGGATCGCGCGATGGCGTTGCTGAAAAAAGGTGCCGCCGCAGATAAAAATAGCGCCCGGGTGTCTATCATGATGGGGCGCGTCTATATGGCGAGAGGGGATTACGCCAAAGCGGTCGAAAGCCTGCAACGTGTTATCGTCCAGGATAAAGAGCTGGTCAGCGAAACGCTGGAAATGTTGCAGACCTGCTATCAACAGCTCGGTAAAAATGCCGAGTGGGCGGAGTTTTTACGTCGCGCCGTTGAGGAGAATACTGGTGCTGGCGCTGAGTTAATGCTTGCCGATATTCTGGAAGCGCGCGAAGGTAGTGACGCAGCCCAAATCTATATCACTCGTCAGCTACAGCGACATCCCACCATGCGGGTATTCCATAAGCTGATGGATTACCATCTCAACGAGGCGGAAGAAGGGCGGGCGAAAGAAAGTTTGATGGTACTACGCGATATGGTTGGCGAGCAGGTGCGCAGTAAACCGCGATATCGTTGCCAGAAATGCGGTTTTACCGCCTATACCTTATACTGGCACTGTCCATCCTGCCGGGCATGGTCGACCATTAAACCTATTCGTGGACTTGATGGGCAGTAGCATATAAAAAAACCTTCACTTTAGTTACAACATACTTAATGAAATATTATAAGAAACGACGCTGACATCGGCGGCCAGGGTTTCGCAGGTTGTCAATCGAACCTGTTAATTTCCCTGCACCGCAGGTAGAATGCACGCCGTTTACCCAATTTGCGCCACTCCGGTGCCCATCATCAAGAAGGTCTGGTCATGACGTTTACTGCTTCATCTTCTTCCTACGCTATTACTGAATCGCCTGTCGTTGTGGCGTTGGATTACCATGAACGCGATAAAGCCCTGGCGTTTGTCGACAAAATCGATCCTTGCGATTGTCGCTTAAAAGTGGGCAAAGAGATGTTCACGCTGTTTGGTCCACAACTCGTTCGGGATCTCCAGCAACGTGGGTTTGATGTCTTTCTTGATCTAAAATTTCATGATATTCCCAACACAACGGCCCGGGCAGTCGCCGCTGCGGCGGATCTGGGCGTCTGGATGGTAAACGTGCATGCGTCTGGCGGGGCGAGAATGATGGCTGCAGCGCGCGACGCGCTGGCACCGTTCGGTAAAGATGCACCACTGCTCATTGCAGTGACCGTGTTGACCAGTATGGAAACCAGCGATCTGTGCGATCTGGGCGTGACGTTGTCACCGGCGGAGCATGCGGAGCGGCTGGCGCGTCTGACGCAGCAATGCGGGTTGGATGGCGTGGTCTGTTCTGCTCAGGAAGCTGTCAGATTTAAACAGGTCTTTGGCTCTGCATTTAAGCTGGTGACGCCGGGCATTCGGCCTGCAGGCAGCGAGGCGGGCGACCAGCGACGCATTATGACGCCCGAACAGGCATTATCCGCCGGCGTCGACTATATGGTGATTGGCCGTCCGGTCACGCAATCGGTTAATCCGGCGCAAACGCTGAAGGATATTAACGCGTCACTGAAACGGGAGGTATAATGAGCGATTCCAATAGTCGTCTGGTTTATTCAACGGAGACGGGGCGCATTGAAGAACCTAAAACGGTGCTGGTTCGTCCAAAAGGGGATGGTATCGTTCGCATTCAGCGTCAAACCAGTGGCCGCAAGGGTAAAGGCGTATGTTTGATTACCGGTATTGAGAGGGATGATGCGGAGTTAACCAAACTGGCGGCTGAACTGAAGAAAAAGTGCGGCTGCGGCGGGGCAGTAAAAGAAGGGATTATTGAAATTCAGGGCGATAAACGCGACCTGATAAAATCGTTGCTGGAAGCTAAAGGAATGAAAGTAAAATTAGCTGGCGGTTAATAAAAACGCCACGGTTGTAAATTACCGTGGCGTAAAAGTCAACTTTGTCTATTTTTGTAATCCAGACCTGAAAAGAATAATCGTATTATTTTGAACCGTTCAATATTTAAACGTCTGGATTATTTTCCGACCTGGTGACCAATAACGCCGCCGACCGCCGCGCCGCCCAGGGTGCCTAAGGTACTGCCGTCTGTTAACACTGCGCCGCCCAATGCCCCAGCACCTGCGCCAATAGCCGTGTTGCGATCGCGCTTGGACCAGTTTGAGCAGGCGCTCAGAGACATTGCTACGGTGATTGCCAGCACAGCAGCGGCCATTTTTTTGCTCGTCATAAACATAATACTTTCTCCTGAATTAACGATTCACGGAATTAAGCTCACTTTAACTATAGTTAAAATAAAACCTGTTAAGAGATTTTCCGTAAAACCTGATTGCGCAGGGATATATCACGCAGGTGATAGTCACTTCCTGTTATTTCGCTAGTATTAATTTTACGATGTTGCGCTCGTTACAACAGGTAAATAGTCTTAATTCGGGGGCGGAAAAGTCTTAGAGAGAGGATGATTTGCCATAGGGCAAATCATCGGGAAATATTTTAACTGGATGAGCCAATAACATTGACTAGCAGCCCGGCATGTTCTAACTGCATTTGATCGCTGGCGGAAATTCTGGAATCTGTAATGACACGATGGAAGCGAGAGAGCGGGCCCAGGGTATAGGGATGCACGCAGCCAAATTTGGAGCTATCGGTGAGGACAATCGCTTCTGAGCCTTTTTCCAGAACCGCGTTAACCACATCCGAGCGCATCATGTCGCGTCCAGTAAAGCCGGTATCAGCCTGCCAGCCATCAATACCGATAAACGCCTTGCTGAAATGCACTTGCTGGATAAACTGTCGCGTCAACGGCCCTACCATGCTTTCACTTTTTTTCTGATAGATTCCACCGAGGAGAATGACTTCGCAAGGGGTTTCTTTAAGCAGGTGTGCGATATAACTGCTCACGGTGATGATCGTAACATCTTTTTGTTCCGCCAGCGCTCGGGCCAATAGCGCATTGCTACTGCCATTTTCAATAAAAACGGATTCTCCTGGATTGACCAGCGAGGCGGCGAACTCCGCCAGTCGGCGTTTTAGTGTGTAATTAGTCATCATGCGAGTCTCTACGTCATCGCTCTCAAGCGAAACAGCAAAACCGTGCGCACGGCGTAAATAGCTCTGTTTTTCCAGGGTATTCAGATCCTGACGAATCGTGACTTCAGATACGCCGGTAATTTTCGCCAGTTCAGCAACGCTCATCTGGCCTTTATCAACCACCATTTGCAAAATTGATTGTTGTCGGGAGTTCATAGTATTAATTTTATACGTTAAAAGGAGTTACAGACATTCAGAGAACCGGGAAGGGCTAACGGCCACCCCGGAGCAAATAATCGCTATCAGATTTCCCAGGGTGACCCGGGAGCACGGGGTGGCGAGATACCGTCTTTAACCTGATCTAACAGCTCTGCTCTCAATATTTCAAGGTTATTGATGGCCGAATGGTAATCGCCAGCAACAAGGATATCCAGCACGGTATCAATGCGTTGGGCAATTCGTTGTGCTTCGATATCAGACATGTTTGTCATCCTTAATGTCAGAAAAGGTTTAAATTCATGATGCAGAAATTAATCTGAAAAGAGAAGGGAAAAATAGGGTTAGGCCTGTCTGCATAGGCTGTTCTCTCTATTATCGCCGTCATTAACGCATTTTTTTCGTCTGATAACGTTTGTACCAGCGTTCAAAAGAAACGGCGGGCATAGGTTTGGCGAATAAAAAGCCCTGTCGTTCATTGACGCCGTTTTTTGTCAGGAAGGCATCTTCTTTAGCATTTTCTACGCCTTCGGCAATCACTTGTAAATTTAGTGCCTGAGCCACCGCGACAATCGCCCGAACCAGAGATTGCGACAGCGGTTGCTTATGGATGTCTCTGACGAAAGCCTGATCCAGTTTAACGGCATCAATAGGGAATCGGGCGAGTTGGGAAAGCGAAGAATAACCGGTGCCGAAATCATCCAGATGAATCTGAGCGCCGAGCTGACTAAATTGCTGGATAACCGATAGCGCCAGCGTGTCGTTTTCAATCAGGCAGCTTTCTGTTAGCTCGACATCGATCGGACAATACTCAAAATTCAGATCGTGCAAAACCTGCTTAAGCGAGGTAAAAAGCGTCTGGTCGGCCAGTTGTCGCGCCGAAAAGTTAACGGCTACGCGCAAATTAATCCCTTTATCGCGCCATTTCGCAATCTGGCGAACCACATCCAGAATCACCCAGCGGCCCAGCGGAACGATGAGTCCTGACTCTTCGGCGTATGAGATGAACTCCAGCGGCGGAATTAATCCGCGTTCCGGCGATTGCCAGCGTACCAGCGCTTCCAGGCTACGTACTTCGCCGCGCCAGGTAATTTTGGGTTGATAGTGAATAAGTAACTGGTCGTTTTCCAGCGCTTTTCGCAGGTTTGTGTCCAGCCAGTGGTAGTCAAATACGCGCTGATTCATTTCCGGCGAAAAAACGCAAAACTGACCGCGGCCGCCTTCTTTGGCGTTATACATTGCGGTGTCGGCATTACGAATGATACTTTCGCTGTCCTGTCCGTGCTGGGGGGCCAATGAAATGCCAATGGCGCATCCCGTGTAAACTTCAATGAGTCCAATACGAAACGGTTGCCGCAGTCGGGTAAGGATTCGTGAGGCTACGGCTTCCAGCGCGCCCTGAGACGTATGGGCAGCGAGGACAATGAATTCATCCCCTCCCAGTCTGGCCAGCAATTGATCTTCCTCCAGACAACTCAACAGCGCCAGTGAAACGGCCTGTAAGAGCTGATCGCCAAACATATGCCCGTAGGCGTCATTAATTTTCTTGAAGTTATCCAGATCGAGATAAACGATACCCACCTGCGACTCGCCAGCCGCGGCAATAGCATTGTTAATAAATTCATGGATAGCATTGCGATTAGGCAGGCCGGTGACGGTATCTGTATTCGCCAGTATGCGTAAACGCTCCTGAGCCCGCCTTTCTTCGGTAATATCTGTGCCGGCGCAGATCAGGAAAATTTCGTTTTTACCGCTACCGCTATGGACGAATTTATTACGAAATAAGAACAGGCGTTGGCCTTTACGGGTCTTTATCCAGCGTTCGATTTCATAGGCATTGCCATTGCGAAAAAAACCCTCAATGTAGTGCCGGGAGGCGGCAGCCTCCCGGCGACTCATAAATAATTTAAAGACGCTTTGACCAATCACATCTTGCTCTTTTAAGCCCGTGTACTCTTCGCATAACCGATTAAATCGACAGATTTTTCCCTGGCTATCCAGTATCGCAATGACTGAGCTGGCTTCTGATACGATTTGCTCGGCAAAAGAGAGTTCCTGCGCCTGCGTTGGTACGACAGCGGGCGTATCAGGCCAGGTTGAAAGGCTGCCCGCCCATTCACGTTTATTAATCTTACGGCCTACCAGGTGCGCAGAGATAGCCTGTTTTTCTATTAACAACGTTATCAGCATGCTGGAGGTAATTGCCGTCATTTCCCGGATACGCCCGGCTTGCTCCGGCGATAACTCAACCGTTTTTTCTGCGTCCGTTTCACCTGCCGGAGATAGATGCAGCACGTTGCGATCATCTACCAGGCGCCAGTAAGTATGAAGGGGACTTAGCGCCGTTTGTTCCTGAATCTGTTTGATCATGCGTACCATCCCATTTAAGCGCCAGATGCCCGAAAAGAAAGGTTAGCCATGTTATACATAAGGTTAATTATGGCTGAACGTATTGTTTTATTTATATATTCATATGTAATCCAGATTCTGGAAAAAGCATAGTCGCCAGCTAAAAATAACAAGAAATGGGGCACCTGGATAAGATTAAACGCCGAGCGTGACGGAGGGGATAAGAGGGAAAGAAAACGGCCTTTGCTGAAAAGGCAAAGGCCGTTGAGAACGCTATGCGTAGTTACGCTGCCGGTCGGGCAATAATGCTACGTGTTTCCATGCGAACCTCGGCAATAGTGACATCAATAACATCCGTCACTTTATAAACCGTCTCACCTTTAATCTGTACCGTACCGTTTTCCTGGCTGCACACCAGTTCATCGCGGACGGCGTGCAGGAACGGGGCAGGGATAAAGGCGACAGCGCCGTTATCGACCAGTCGCACACGCATACCACCGCGGCTGACGTCAATAATTTCTGCCGCGAAACGGGTATCCGTACCCGCCTTATCGTTAAGGAAGCGCGCATATAACCAGTCGCCGACATCGCGCTCCGCCATACGGTTCAGGCGGCGGCGTTCCGCCATTTGCTGGGTGATGTCTTCCTGTGGGCGCGCAATGGTCTCACCCTTGATGACCGCTTTCAGCAGACGATGGTTAATCATGTCGCCATACTTACGGATAGGAGAGGTCCAGGTGGCGTAAGCCTCAAGACCGAGACCGAAATGCGGCCCCGGTTCGGTGCTGATTTCCGCAAAAGACTGGAAGCGCCGAATGCGGCTGTCGAGGAAACCGGAGGACTGCGCATCCAGTTCGCGACGCAGTTTACAGAAGCCTTCCAGAGTCAGCACCTCTTCGGCATCGATATGTAGACCATGCGTTTTTAGCAGCGCGGCCAGAGCGTCGGCATTAGCGGGATCGAAGCCCGTATGTACGTTGTAAATACCAAAACCAAGCTTATCGCGCAGTACGCGCGCGGCGCAAAGGTTGGCGGCAATCATCGACTCTTCTACGATACGGTTAGCGATACGGCGCGGTTCCGCCACAATATCCAATACTTCGCCTTTTTCGCCAAGCACAAAGCGGTAATCCGGACGATCTTTAAAGACTAACGCATGATGATGACGCCACTCACCGCGGCTCAGACAAATACGGTGCAACAGGCGAATCTGCTGGGCAATGCCTTCGTTATCCGGCTGCCAGGTGCCGCTATTTTCCAGCCAGTCGGAGACATTGTCGTACGCCAGCTTGGCCTTCGACTCGATCGTGGCCGCAAAAAAGGCGATATCATCGTCAATGGCGCCGTCCGCGGCGATGATCATGCGACAGGCGAGCGCCGGGCGCACTTCGTTGGCGCGCAGCGAGCACAGATCGTCAGACAGCTCACGCGGCAGCATAGGAATATTGAAGCCCGGCAGGTAGTTGGTGAAGGCGCGAATTTTCGCTGCGTTATCCAGCTTACTACCTTCGGCAATCCAGGCGGTAGGATCGGCGATAGCCACCGTTAACTGAAGTCTGCCGTCCGCCAATTCCTCGGCATAAAGCGCATCATCCATATCCTCGGTGCTGGCGCTATCGATAGTAACGAAATTCAGCGCGGTCAGATCCTGACGCTCCAACCCTTCGTCAAGCATTTCCGTCGTTACGCCATTTGGCGCTTCTTTTTCCAGGTTGTGGCGGGCAAGCGTAACCCACCAGGGAACAAAGTGATCGTCGGCAAAGGTGATGTACTGCGTTAAATCGGCGTAAAACGAACGGTCACCTTTAAGCGGATGGCGGCGCATTTCGGCAACCGCCCAGTCACCTTCTTTGAACTCATGCTGAACGCCGCGCGCGGCGCGGCAGGAAATCGCGTCTTTCAGCAACGGATGATCCGGCACGATGGATAGACGGTCATTTTTACCCTGAACTTTTCCCACAAAACGCGTCAGGAACGGTTCGATCAGTTCTTCCGGCTCGGCAGACTCACGTTCTTTTTCTGTGTGGATGACCGCGACGATGCGATCGCCATGCATCACTTTTTTCATCTGCGGCGGAGGAATGAAATAGCTTTTTTGCGCGTCAACCTCGAGGAAGCCAAAGCCTTTTTCCGTGGCTTTTACGACCCCTTCAGCGCGCGGCGTCTGGGAATGCAGTTGCTGTTTAAGCTGCGCTAGCAGCGGGTTGTCCTGAAACATATTCGTCTATTTTCGTAGCCAAAAGAGCGGCTGACAGTTTTACGCGATTCTGCCTGGCGCAGCAAGCGCTCTTTCAGTAATGGATGGGTTAATGGGTTTCGCCCAACGCGATTTTTAAACGATTTAACCATCCGCACACGCTGCACCAGCCTAACATATTAATAACCTGTTCCGATGAGCCCCCCCTATTAAGTAGCGGGGAAAAATGCACGGCGCTAAAACGATCGGGCGCTCTGGTGAGCCATTGTATCGCCTGTGTCAGTGCGGGCTCAACTGAATGTTGTCGTTCCCAACGTGCGATATCGTCTTCTTCCAGGCGTAACGTAACTACTGCGCGGCGCCACGCGCCAGGTTGGGTCGCCTGTTCATTAAAGCAGGAGGCGCTGCCGTTGATACGTGATGTGAGGAGCGTAATAAGTGGAAGTAAAGAGGGGGGTGAAGCTGTGCGTATTGTGCTGGTCAGTATGCGTTCGAGTAACGCGAATGAAGACGGATCGCGCAGGAGTACCGGCGCCAGCATTTGGCATTGTGAAGGCGAATATTGTCGGCGAACTTTGGCGTGGGCAGCGGGATGTTCTACCAGACTGGCGGCGGGCCGCCATGTCGCCTGGGGGGTTTGAAACGGCACGGCTCCGGCAAAGCGCTGCATCTCCAGGCCGGGCAGCTCGCGTACGGGCAGACGGCAAAACGCCTGGAATACCGCCGATACCCGCGCCTGAAAACCGATAAACCCAATGATCTGATTGATGAGTACGGTATCCCGGGCGGTTAATCCCACCTCTGCAAGCTGTTCACGGGCACGCGTATTGATAACGGAGGGGGAACCGGCAAGCTGACGGGCATATTGCGTAATTTGCGCCAGCCGTTGATTGCTCTCTCTTGAAGCGTCAGGTCCAGGCAGCGGCGCCAGACGTGCGGCATAATGACGGCATAAACGCTGCACCCCAAAAACCTGAGCGGCGGTCAGCGCGGTGCTCATACGTTCATAGGCGCTAAACGTATGAAGCCGATCGTTGATAACTGTGGGAGGAAATAAGATATTCGCCAGTTGGCGAGCTGGATTTAACCATGACTCAAAGGGCACCAACGCTGTTTCAGATATCGCTAAATCGAGTAAAAAACGATCGTTAACATACGCGGCTTCCGGCATCAGCGGAAGCGTGGTTTGTGACGACATACTGGATTGTGTTTCATGATACCAGTGGCTTTTACCCGCTTTTCGGCATTGTTCCATAGGTTTTCCCGAGGATGAAATGGCCATCGATAATGATTCGGCGTCGGATCGTTTATGCTGGCTTATCCTGCCGTATGCGGGAAAGGGGTGAAAGATTGTTAGGTGATAACAAATATCAGAACGCTATATAGCGGGATGAGCGGTGTGTCGAGAAATGGGGCAGCACAGCCATGCCGCCCGCTAATAGACTTAATGCGCTTACTTCAGTTCCAGCTCATTCATTGCCGCAATGCTGAATCCGCCGTCAACATGAACGACTTCGCCAGAAATTCCTGCAGAGAGATCGGAGCACAGGAACGCTGCTGAGTTACCCACATCTTCAATGGTAACGGTGCGACGAATTGGCGTAACGGCTTCACAATGCGCCAGCATTTTACGGAAATCTTTAATGCCGGATGCTGCCAGCGTGCGGATTGGACCCGCAGAGATGGCGTTGACGCGAACGCCTTCCGGTCCCATTGCATTTGCCATGTAACGCACGTTGGCTTCCAGAGAGGCTTTCGCCAGACCCATGACGTTGTAGTTCGGGATGGCGCGTTCCGCCCCCAGATAAGATAAGGTCAACAACGCAGACCCCGGATTCAGCATGGCGCGGCAGGCTTTCGCCATGGCAACAAAGCTGTAAGAGCTAATATCGTGAGCGATTTTAAAGCCTTCGCGGGTAACCGCATTAACATAATCGCCGTCCAGTTGGTCGCCAGGCGCGAAACCGATTGAGTGTACGAAACCGTCAAATTTCGGCCAAACGTGACTCAGCTCCGCAAACATAGCGTCAATGCTGGCGTCTTCAGCGACGTCACACGGTAAAACGATGCTGGAACCCAGTTGGGCAGCAAACTCCTCCACGCGGCCTTTCAGTTTGTCGTTCTGGTAGGTGAACGCCAGTTCAGCTCCTTCGCGGTGCATCGCCTGCGCGATACCGTAGGCGATGGACAGTTTACTGGCCACGCCAGTGACCAGAATGCGCTTACCGGAAAGAAAACCCATAGCTTTAATCCTTATAGTCATTGCTTGTTTTTTGCTTTTAATATCAATAAGTTAAAAGCAGTATTTCAAAATTATTCGAAATTAGCCTGAAATTATATCCCACTCCCGGCCCTGTGTGTCACGCTATTTTTCCGCCGCTATCACTGAAGTGAGCCCGGCAGGCGGTGTTCTGAAACAGCACGGTAAGTCACCAGAAGGAAAACGGCGTATTAAGAGCCTAATGTGATAGACGCTAAGGTGCAGTATACCAGCTAGTGTGAGGTTCGCCTCATCCAACCAGAGGCACCGGGACGGACAGTAAGTGTTACAGCGACGTGCCTTACACCAGACAAATAACGGTAATGTCGGAAGCCTGAATATTTATCTGTATTATCGTCCCACTTTAATACCTCATCTATGGATGATGTTATAATAGATTTGTAACTTTAATAATCGAGTTCTTAACAAAAATAATTTCTTTTTTGATATTGAGTGATTGCTTCATTTGCTGGTAACAGTATGAATGCTGTATATGAGAATTTTTGAAAATCAGGTGATTACAGTAGTTACAAATATGGTTTTTATATGTTTGTATGTATATCATAATGATCTCTTAGAGGACGACATGTATGCAGTTTATATTTCATATTGGAAATCATAGCTGTCATATATCGGAAAGCCATCTAAGAGATATTGTTGATAATAAAAGAGAATACATTTTTTTCAACATGTGAGCGATTTATAGATTTTTTCAGGAATATATTCACCAATCGCAGTTTAATTTCTGAGTATAAAGAAATATACAATCTTTTGTGCCAAAATAAAGAGCATCCCGATATTAAGGGACCTTTCTCGCCAAGACCATTTTCAACACGAGATGAAGACTGTACACGATGGCGACCCCTTCTCGGATATGTTAAACTTATTGATGCCTCCAGACCTGAAACAATAGATAAATACACTGTAGAAGTATTAGCACATCAAGAAAACATGTCACTGTTAAAATTATATTACGATGGGATATTAATTTCCGAGACAGAGTGTTCTGAGCGTTGTCTCGGTTTTTTAAAAGAAACGATGTTTAATTACAATACGGGTGAGATTACGCTTGCTGCTTTGGGTAATGATAGCCTGACGCTGAGCGAAGCAGGTGGGAATGGGCGCTATGACGCTTTTGAGCAACGTTTGATAGAGTACTTGTCAACGCTGCCTGGGGCGTCAGGCGATGATCGCGGCGCTATTGATCAGGTGGATTCCCAACAACCAGCGCCGATAGAGGTTTTTATTACCTCGCAAGAGTTTAAGAAAAAGATTTGCATGTCTGATATTGAAAAAAATAAAATAGGTAGCGGAAGCTATGGGACAGTTTATTTATTAAATGGTGAATATGTTATTAAGGTTCCAATTAACGAACAGGGGGTAAAAATCGACTTTACCTCTCCAGAGCATTGTAATTGTCATCCTGAGCGTGTTAGTAAGTATTTGAACATAGCCAATGACGATAAGAATTTTTCTCGGTCCGCCACCATGAATATTAATGGCAAAGATGTCATGGTTTTAGTTTCAAAATACATTCAGGGTCAGGAGTTCGATATTGAAGATGACGAGAACTATAATAGGGCTGAGGCGCTTCTTGAATCCAGAGGTGTTTATATGCATGATATGAACGTTTTTGGTAATATTCTGGTTAAAGAAGGGGGGCTTTTCTTTGTAGATGGTGATCAGATCGTGCCTTCAAAAGAATTCCGGCATCAGCGGAGAGTTTCTCTTGCAACAGCGCAACTGGAAGAACAAATTAAGGCCCGTCACATGGTAAAATTAAAGCAGGCCGAGACCGAAGGAAATGCTGAAGATATTGAATATTATAGTTCACTTATTACGGATATTAATGAATTAATCGGAGAGAAAACGCGCCAGGAAGACGTTTTAAACTAGCCTCGCCTGAGGAGGGACTCTTGTTGCTAACGTATAAAAAGATGAATTAAAGAATAGCATTTAGTTCAGTTCTTTTCTGCGAGTCGCCGTGAGCTCATTCACGACAATTTTACCGATCAACTATTGCGTATTGCTATTCATTGAAGGGCCGTCTGAGGAGCCCGGACAGAGTGAAGCAGACATGCTACACGTTGGTATGGCAACGCAACGCTGCCATACCTGGCGAAATGCCTCGCTATTGCGCAATAACATTGACTCGCCTTAATTTCCCCATCTGCCAGACAAGAAGAATTCGGCCTGCCGAATTTTCTCATGCTTTCACATAAGCGCTGCTTGCGTAGTGTGTGAATCTATTTATAGCAATACAAGAACATTCTCAAAACATAAAATTTACATGTTATCATCAAGTTAACATATATTGTTTTTTTCGATCATTTTTTATATATTGATCGTTTTTATTGATTGATTTGCGTTAAAAGCGCATTATCAGGGAGTTAAGAGCAAGTGGAGTGGTCATATGCGCTATTTTTTCATTGCAGAACCGATAAGGGGAATGGAAGGGGATTTACTGGGCGTTGAAATTATCACTCGTTTTGCATCGTCGCTCTCTCGTCCGCTGCACCCTGAGTTTGCTATTTCGTCATGGGACAATACGCAGAAGCGTTATTTTCTGCTCGATCTACTGCGGACTATCGCTGGCAAACGTCGCTGGTTTCTACGCCACGGCTTGTTTTGTACCATCAATATCGATCGGGATATGGCGAAGCTTGTCCTTCAGGACAAAGACATTCGCGCGTTACTACACGCCATGCTATTTATGGGGCTGCAGGTCGCAGAACATTTTTCATGTCAAGATAAGGCATCAGTCGATCCCTGGATTAACATGCTTCATAAGCAACCGAACCCATTATGGCTGGGCGACCTGGGCGCAGGGAACGCGACCGCGGCACCATTAGTTTGCGGGTGTTTTAGCGGCGTAAAACTTGATCGTAGTTTTTTCGCCTCACAAATCGAAAAAACGACGTTTCCACTGCTTGTCAAACATATCCGGAGTTATTGTGACAAAATTGTTGTGGACGGTCTGGAAAACTCACGCTATTTTCCGACGTTAAAAACGGCAGGCGTTTGGGCAATCCAGGGCACGTTGTTTCCTTCCGTTGCGTTAGAAGAGGTTGAAACACTACTGTTGGGCAGTCGCGTGAACACCCTCAGAGAGTCGATCTGAGGGTATTGGTTTGGGTTAGCGATCCTTTCGCCATGCGTCAGCAGTCAGCGCCTCGCCGAAATGGCCCGAAATTAAACGACGGGTAAGCTCATGTAGCGGAGAGGCGAGCACATCTGCGGTGCTGCCGCGTTCAACCACTTCGCCCTGATGCATCACTAATACCTGATCGCTAATATGTTTCATCATGCCGATATGCTGCGTGACATAGATATAGGAGATGCCCTGTTTTTCCTGCAATTCCAGCATCAGATTGATGAGCTGCGAACGCATGGACATATCAAGAGAAGCCAGCGCTTCGTCCGCAATAATGACCTTAGGACGTAAAATCAACGCGCGGGCCAGGCCCAGACGTTGTTTTTGCCCCGGCGCCAGCATATGCGGGTAATAGCTAACGTGATCGGGCAATAGCCCTACCATACGCATCGTCTCGACAATCTGTTTGCGCCGCTGTTCCGGCTCCAGATCGGTATTAAGGCGCAGTGGGAAGTCAAGAATTTGTGAGATGCGTTGACGTGGATTCAGTGAGGTTGAGGGGTCCTGAAAAATCATTCGAATACGTTGGCTTCGAAACGAATAGTCGCCGTAATGCAGGGGATGATCGTCAATAAAAAGCTCGCCATTGGTGGGTTCAACCATGCCGGCCAGCATTTTCGCCAGTGTGGATTTGCCGGAACCGTTTTCGCCGATAATGGCCAGTGTCTGGCGCTCGCGAAGCGTAAAACTCAGTGGTTTTACTGCTTCGACGGTCTGGCGACGAAACCATCCTGTCCGGTAGCGAAAGGTTTTACTCAGGTTGCGGACTTCAAGCAGAGTTTCCACCATCTCACTCTCTCTCCATATTCAGCGGAAAATGACAGGCATAGAGATGATTTTTCGCGCCGGTCAAGCGTGGCGTGATAATGCATTCTCGTTGCGCGTAAGGGCAGCGCGGCCCCAGACGACAACCTATCGGTAACTGCTCCAGTAGCGGGATCGCACCCGGCAGCGTATTCAGACGGCTTTTATGCGGCATCGCGCTGCCAAAATCCGGAATCGCGCGGATAAGCGCCTGCGTATAAGGATGGTGTGGCGTCGTCACCAAATCTTTACTTAGCGCCGTTTCTACTGTCTGGCCACAGTATAAGACGTTGATTTTGTCAGCCCACTGACTCAGCATTTGCAGGTCGTGGCTAATCAACAGAATGGTGGTATTACTGTTTTGATTCAGTCGGGTCAGCAGGCGAAAAATTTGCGCCTGTGTCGTCGGTTCCATTGAGTTGGTTGGTTCATCAGCGATCAGTAGTCGCGGCTGATTCGCCAGCGCGATAGCGATCATGACTTTCTGACACTCGCCATCGGTCAGTTCATAGGGAAAACTGCGCATCGCATCTTTATGATCTTTAATCCCCACCCGGTGCAGTAATTCAATTGCGCGCCGTTTACGCCAGCCTAAACGCTGCCACCAGCGGCCTTTATAGGTCCAGGCGGGAATATTTTGCATTAACTGGCGACCGACGCGTTCAGAAGGATCAAGGCACGACTGCGGCTCCTGGAAGATCATCGACACGTTATGCCCGACCAGCTTACGCCGTTCACGAGAGGAGAGGCGCAGCAGATCGATATCATCAAAACGCATACGGTCGGCAGTGACTCGCCAGTTGTCTTTCGCGACGCCGCAAATAGCTTTAGCAATCAAGCTCTTCCCGGAACCCGATTCACCTACCAGGCCGCGAATTTCGCCTTCGCTTAATGTCATACTGACGCGATCGACCGCTTTTACCCAACCTTCGCTGGTTTTAAATTCAATGGTGAGATTGCGAATATCCAGTAACGGCATTATTCCACCCCCGCAATAATCGCACGACGAATCCCATCTCCGAGCAGGTTCACCAGTAAAACACTGAGCGTTATCGCCGCACCGGGTAGCATAACGGTCCACGGCGCGACATAGATTAGCTCCAGCGCATCCCCCAACATGGCGCCCCATTCGGGAGAGGGAAGCTGCGCGCCGAGATCTAAAAATCCCAGCGCGGCGATGTCCAGAATCGCCATCGATAGTGCCCGGGTAATTTCGGTGACCAGACCGGCGGTAATATTCGGTAAAATGGCGAACCACAGAATATTCAGTGTTGTCGCGCCATCCAGACGGGCGGCAATGACGTACTCTTTTTCCAGTTCGTCATGCACCATGCTGTAGACGGAACGTACCATTCGCGGCAACAGGGCCAGCCAGACGGCAAACATCGCGTGTGACAGATGTGGGCCGGCAAATGCCACGACGATAATCGCCAGCAAGAGCGAAGGGATGGAAAGCAGCGTGTCCAGAATATGGTTCAGTACGGCAGAGCGTAAACCGTGCGTCGCGCCTGCTACTACGCCGAGGACTAATCCACATAGCGTAGCCGCCAGCGTTACGATAAACGCGCCGCCGACCGTGGGCGCCGCGCCGCTTAACAGGCGGCTCAGCACATCGCGCCCCAGATCGTCAGTCCCCAGAAAAAAGGAGACTTCGCCATAGCGTGACCAGGAGGGCGGCAGTAGCTGATAGCCCAGAAATTGCTGATCAATGCCATAGGGCGCGATCCAACCGCCAAAAATACACAGCAACGCCAGACCGGCACACCCATACAGGCCCACCATCGCAGGCGCGTCGCTATAAAATGTGCGCCAGGCAGTGCGCAGGGTGCCTGGCGGGCGCTTTTCGCTGTATACGCTATCGTAAGGCATATTTACTCGTTTTATTTTTGTTTACCATGCTTTATGTCTTTTTAAATTTTCAAGCAGTATCAATTTGTTATCGACCGTTGGTGTTTTAATTTTGTGTATGTTGCATTAATTTGAAGGTTATCAATTTACGCAAAATGTGTACGCTGATGTGTATATCCTCTCAGGGAGTGTACACATTGCTTACCGATACAAAATTAAGAAAGGCTCTTGGCAAAAAAAGAGACCAAATCAAGGTCATCTCAGACGCTCATGGTCTAAATGTCAGGCTCTCTACATCCGGCAGTATAACATTCTTTTACCGATACAGATGGAACGGGAAAGCGGCTTAACTGACGATTGGCGATTATCCAACCATATCACTATCTCATGGCAGGGAACGCCGGCAGCAGTTTAGATCATGGTTAACTGAGGGACTCGATCCTCGTCGCCAGGTGGTAATGGAGAAGAAGAAAACAGAAGCGTTAACCGTAAAAGAAGCATATGACGACTGGGAGTAGTATTACGGCATCCCTGAAAGCCTGGTAAAAATCAAGGTTAATCGCCGGGATTTTGACAATCATATCAACCCCGTACTCGGGAATATGATTGTAGATCAGACAACCAAGGCTCACTGGCTTAGTCTTTTTGATGGAATGGGGAGAAGGGGCGTTACCGGGCAAATGCCTGGATCAATGCAGCGTACATTCCGCTTCTGTTCTAATAGAGGAGTAATTAATGTAAACCCTATTGAGAACCTGAGGCACTCAGGCGTGGGGCTTACTGCAGCAGTTAAAGATCGCAAATTGAGCGATGAGGAAAGTAAGGCGGTTTGGAATGCGCTGTCAGAAATGAAAGACCGGCAGCAATTGATAATGAGGTTCCTTATCCTTACTGGTTGCAGGAGTACGGAAATCAGAACGGCGAAGTGGGAGTGGTTTGATTTTCAGGATAAAACATGGACCCATTCCGGCCAGTGATTATAAAACTGAAAAATCAGTCAGAAGGGCCTTACCTGACGCTGTAGTTAAGATGATGGAGTCTATAAAAGGAACAGCAGTGTCAAAGCATGTTGTTACGCTGTCACGCCATAAGGGGCCAGAGGATGATAGACCACCACTTCAACCAAATGTTGCTCTCTTTTCTGCCCAGATTATAGCCAAAGCTGGCATGAAAACATGGTCGCTCCATGACCTTCGAAGATTCGCAATAATAAATTCATCGAGAAAATTGAGGATGAACTTGATGGAGACCACTACACTATCTGTAAAAATGGATGCGTAGTGATTATAGCTGTAAAGGTATGTCAGCGCTGATTATGTTTGTCTACGAAGGTGAAAATATAAGGTTGACCATGATAAAGTTGGATCTGGTCTGGGTCTGCATCCATTGTATTATCATTGATAACTAACCCGGGAAAATCATGTGGTTTGTTCAGCTCTTTCACCATGTCAGACATAACAGGATACTCTGTGAAATCAGCGCTTGCCTCGTATCCATCGCTAATCACATCCAGCCTTTCGAAAAAAGCTACCTCATTATCTTCGTGCCGTGTTGCCGTTTGGCGAAGGGTATTAAGATCGCGCGTCCTAAGATGAGCTACACGATCCGGGGAAGCATACCCTGTGAACTCAGGGATTAACCATCCCAATTCTTGTGCTACACGACGTGCCAGAATTTCAGTGGGTCCTGGCTCAATATTACCATCTTCTAATGGATCGCCGGCTCCAGTAACATGATGAATGATCTCGTGAATCAGTCCTTCCTGCCATGACGGCATCTCGCACGAGTCACTGTCTGGCGCCACACTAAAACTGATATAGGCTTCCTCGTGTTCATCTTTTCTCGCCTCGCAAATAGGCAAAATTGGCTCTTGACCAACCTCGTATTCATACAATTCGCTATGCGTCAGTAAGTGAATAGAATCAACCCCGACGGGGGAATCTTCGTTGATCTCGTATTCGTTTCTGTATGTAATGCAGCCAAGTTGCACTTCCTTATTATGGATGCCATAGATGACGGCATCACGAAAGGTCTGTGATCGGCTTAAGGCATCAAGTACAGTGTTACCGATCATATCGGCCGTGTGCTGATCGATGAGCCTGCTACGACTGCTGTGGACAGCGTAAATGACACTTTGGTAGAGGTTGCTTAAATCTGCGGCGGAAAACGGTATTCGCTTACCTGTCTCCAAAACGTAATCCGCATAGGCATTCTTTGAAGGATGCGGAACAACGGCAGCAGAATATTCTTTCTGTGGAGCAAAGTTTAAACAAGGCGTAGGAGATGAAATTTTCATGCTAAGACTCTATATGGTTTTGTACATTTCAGGTTTGCCATCTTATTCGTAGTGTTGATATGGCGTAAAAAGAGCCATGGTTATTTCTACCATACCTTCGGTGTGAATATCACAACTCAGAAACTCGAGTCCGCTGCGACGGGTTTCCCAGCCTAAAATCTGATATGAAACAACATACTAGCTTTGGCAAAAAGTGCTATCCACTTCTTGAATATTCTTTCTAACAGAGATGCTGTATTTATATACAGTAATTAAATGTAGAGGGAATTATGAGAATTGAGCTTGTTATCAGCCGGACAAAACAGCTTGCGGAAGGTGCTGTTCCTGTACTTGAAAAAGAATTAATGACTTGTCTCCAGAATTTAACCATCCGTCGAGGCAGTCAGGATGGTCTGAGTATCGTCGGTGCTGCTGATGGCGATAAAAAACGTATACAGAGCATTCTGCAGGAAACGTGGGAAAGCGCTGACGACTGGTTTTATTAACATTGCGCTTAATACTGGCATGCATTTTTCAGAATACCGCAATTTGCGTATCCCTTTGATGCTGCTGCCGACAATTTTTAACCGCGTCCGTGTGTCGCTCAGGAGGGGGGATCGGCCCACACGGACACGTAGTTACCGTGGACGCAAACGGTAATGCGGAAACCACAGTGAAGAATATCGCGTTTAATTATATTGTGAGGCTGGCATGACTGAAAACATAAAGACATATTTTTCATCACAGACTGACTGTCCGTATTCCAGAACGGAATATATCGGTTGTGGGGAGTACAGGACATATTGCGTAAAATCAGCTAATGCAGACAGCAGTAACAAGTATTGGGATGGCTCACACACTAATACACTGCATGTCGGTTCGCATGATCATACTGTATACCTGAATACAGAATATTTATCCGGAATAAAAAATGACGCTTAAAATGAGTGATACCACACAGATAATTAAAATTTATAATCTGCGTTCAGATACAAACGAATTTATTGGCGCAGGTGATGCATATATCCCGCCGCGCACTGGATTACCGGCAAATTGTCCTTATAGCCCCTCCTGATATTCCCGCCAGTCATATTGCGGTATTTGACGCTGAAATCAAAACGTGGAGTCTACATGAGGACCACCGCGACGAAACGGTGGACACGCGAACCGGCAACCCGATTTATATTTCAGAACCCGGCCCGCCACCTGAAAACGTCACATCAGTTTCACCAGGCGGTGAATACCAGAAATGGGATGGTAAGGCGTGGGTAAAGGATGAAGCTGCGGAAACAGCGGCCAGACTTCGTGAAGTTGAAGGGACCAAAAGCCGTCTTTTGCAAATGGTATCTGAAAAAATCGCGCCATTGCAGGATGCAGTTGATCTTGGAATCGCAACAGATGATGAGAAAGCGCGGCTTGACGAATGGAAAAAATACAGGGTACTGGTAAACCGGGTGGATATCTCAAATCCTGACTGGCCGCAAAAGCCTAACAGTAATTTATAAATTGCACTTTTTTTGACAACTCAGACCACCTCGATATATTGTGGTGGTCTGAATAATCATTTTACTAGTTGATAAGGTTATCGCAACCATATACCATAAAGTATAGTTGCATCTAACATACTAATTCTCAGTTAACGTCCCCAGCATAGCTTATAAAAGTCAGGTGGTAACAATCCTCCACTTTCTAACAGTTTCTTACACCACTTAGGCATTTCGGGAAGATTAGGTTGCGGGAGATCATCCGATTTTGGAGGGGCTTTAGTCTCACTGGCAGCCATCGCAGATGTCGAAAAAGCCGTAGCCGACAATGCAAAGACCAGGATTAAAAATATATTCTTAACGTATTTCATAATATCACCTGTTAAGTAGCGAATCATTATCCTTATTGTTACCGCATCCTTTATTACAGATATTAAACGTTATTCATTACAATCTGGCGAGTAAATAAAAACCATTTAGAAAATATTTACTTTAAATAAAAATGATAAGCAATGCTATATTTTAATTTCTATATAAATTAATTCATATGAGAGTGAGTTCATGTGCTCTTCAAATCCTGACTGGCCGCAAAAACCTGACAATCATCTATGAATTGAATTATTTTGACAGCTCAGGCCGGTGCGATATGTTGGCGGTGGCCTGAATAATTACTTTGATAAGAAAAGGGTATACAGGGAACAGTTCAAAGTGGCAGTGATGTTTTATTACGGCAGGCTGAATGTGATTTTTCGCCAGTTATTTACAGTCCCCCTCACTGAAAAGGAAACTAAGGATGTAAAGGATAAATGCGTGTAGTACCGTCAGCAAAGAATGCCCCCCTGGTTCCTGTTGTAACAGTATAATCATCTGCAAAACTTACCGACAGAAGTTCATCGCCATTTTTGTCCATGATACAGAAACTCTTCCCTCCATACCGATGACACTGAATATTATCCGCATAGCCCGGGTGGGCTAATTCCTTAAGACGTTCAAACAGTTTCCTCACATCATCTGGCGTCGTTCCAGCAGATGGATGGCAGATCCGGTAAAGGCAATCCTGTACTTCAGCCTGATGAGTGGTAAAGAAAAACTCTTTAATCCTATCCCATAAGCTCATCTTAAGGGGAATATCCGAATTGAGTATATCAGTAATTTTTTGCTTGCTTATGCAAGCAGGAAAACAGCTTGAACCTACATAAAAAGGCATTATAACCTCACTCAACAAATGTGCCTGGACGACCACGATAGTCACTATAAACATGTTGTGAATGGGGTAAAAAGCTGAATCTTTAAAAGGTAGTAGAATAAGATGGCCACCATGATAGGGAAAACCTGCTGGGTGACTTCTTCAGCCAGGGCGTAGCGCAACTCAACCTTTTCGATGATAACGCGCCGCGCGCCGGTAGCGAGAAGCTGATGGAAGTGCTGGGCCATCCTGGAAGGGGACGCTGTACTTCGCCGGGCTGGGGATACCGCAACAGTGGGCTATGAAGCGAGAAATGCTTTCGCCTCGCACCCGCTATGAAGACCTACTTCAGGTTAAATGACAGGTTTAATTAAATCTGCTCCCTGATTTTTCACATTTTCTGCAGGCATCACGAAGTGTAACCCGGAGACGCTGATAGAGAAGGTAAATCTCCGGCAATCGTCATCGAAACATGGACTGCCGGAGAAAGTAGAAAACAATGTGTATATATTTGTGTGCTACAAAACAAATTTTCCACAAAAATGAAATCACAACATATTGATTTAATATTGTTTTTTATTATTTCTGTAGCTGCTATCGCAAGGCATACCATTCCTTATGTTTCAGAGGGTTAGCCATAGCACCCAAAATATCGGAAATCACATTGACCACAATAACCAGCGACCCAATGACCATCACGCCGGCGGAAATAGCGGCATAGTCCTGCTGACGAATGGCGTGAATTAACCATCTTCCCAGCCCAGGCCAGCTAAAGACCATTTCGGTAATCATCGCCAGCGTCAACATGGTTGAAAACTGCAGGCCAAGACGGGGAATGACCGGCGGCAGCGCATTATGCAACACGTGACGGCGTAAAATCGTAAAGCGCGACAAGCCGCGCGTGGCCGCCGCTTTAACGTAGTTCTGATCGTAGACCTCAATAGTGCTGATTCGCATCAGGCGGATCACTTCTGTGGTCGGCGCGACGGAAAGCGTGAGCACCGGTAAAATCATATGTCGTATGGCGCTCATTACCATTTCATCGCGCCACGGCGAATCTGAAATCCAGGCATCAATAATGGCGAAACCGGTAACCGGTTTAACTTCATAAAGCAGGTCAAATCGCCCGGATACCGGCAGCCACCCCAGCGTGAGCGAAAAGAACAGTGTGAGCAGAAGCGCCAGCCAGAAAACCGGAATTGAGAAGCCTAATAGCGCCAGCGCGCTGATAAAACGATCCGGCCATTTGCTACGCGTCACGCCAGCCAGCATCCCGACCGGAATGCCAACCATCAGCGCAAAGCCAAAGGCGAGAATGCACAGTTCCATCGTGGCGGGAAACACCTCTTTAAGCTGTTCGGAGATCAGTTGGCCGTTAATGCTGGACACGCCAAAGTCCCAGTGCAGCAGACCGTTGAACCAGAAAACCCAGGCATTCCATAATGATGCGCCCTGTAGCGGCGCGTGCGGCGTAAAATAGCTCAGGCTAAAGCCGATAAAGGTCAGGAAGAATAGCGTCACCAGCAAGAGCAATAACCGACGCAGGGTGAAGATAATCATGGTTTTTTCACCTCTTCGTGTTTTTCGCGGGAGACGCCGGCAAAAGACGCATTACCGAACGGGCTTAACACCAGTCCTTTAATATCGTAGCGGTAAGCCTGTAAGCGTAGTGATGACGCCAGCGGTAGTATCGGCAGCTCTTTCGCCAGGATATTCTGCGCTTCGTCATACGCTTCTATGCGCGAAGCCAACTGCTGCGACGACAGTGCCTTGCGCAGGACGCTGTCAAATTCAGGGTTACACCAGTGGGCGAAATTGGTTTGCGAATTGATGGCCGCACAGCTTAACAACGGTCTGAAAAAGCTATCCGGATCGTTGCTGTCCGTGGCCCAGCCGGATAAGGTCAGATCGTGATTCATATCCATCAGGCGCGCCTCCTGAAAACGACCTTCAACCGGCACGATGACCACTTTTACGCCAACCTGCGCCATATCCGCCTGAATAAGCTCCGCCGTTTTTAGCGGACTTGGGTTCCAGGCCTGAGAGCTGGTCGGCACCCAGAGATGCAGCGTAAGATTCTCAATGCCCAGCGCTTTTAGCTGTTCGCGCGATTTTTCCGGATTGTACTCCGTAATTTTGGCATCGTTATCGTAAGCCCATGAGGCTCGCGGTAAAATAGAGGCTGCTGTTTCTGCTGTGCCGTAATAAATCGACTGCATCAGGCGCTGGTTATTGATCGATAATGCCAGCGCATGGCGCACTGCAGGATTATTCAACGGCGGCTTATCGGTGTTAAAGGCCAGATAGGCGATATTCATCCCCGGGCGCAACGTCAGGCGCAAACGCGGATCGTCGCGTAAAATGGTCAGTTGGCTGGCGGCGGGCCAGGCCAGAACATCGCATTCGCCAGTCAGTAATTTCGATAAACGCCCGGTACCGCCGGAGCCTAAATCCACCACCACTTGCGGCATCAGCGGTTTGCCGCGCCAAAACCCGTCGTGGCGCTGTAGACGAATAAACTGCCCGGCACGGTATTCCGAAAGCTGGAAAGGCCCGGTGCCGACCGGTTGGCGATCAAGCAGTTCCTGACGATCTTTACGGCTAAGCTGCGCGGCGTACTCAGCGGACATGACGGAAGCGTAGTGCGTGGCCAGATGCCATAAAAAGGAAGCGTCTGGCTGCGCCAGGCGAAACTCAACGGTGTTATTGTCCAGCTTGCGCACGCTTTTTACATTGTCGGCGAACTGTAGGCTATCAAAGTAGGGG
The DNA here is from genome assembly GCF_008692785.1 of Salmonella enterica subsp. diarizonae. Classification (GTDB taxonomy): domain Bacteria; phylum Pseudomonadota; class Gammaproteobacteria; order Enterobacterales; family Enterobacteriaceae; genus Salmonella; species Salmonella diarizonae. The sequence continues at coordinate 504,266 of NZ_VXJV01000002.1, read as the reverse complement.
AAGCTACTGCCGTTGATGTTATGCCACGGATGCTGACGATCGAAAATCCGCTGAAAGGTAAAGACGACATCATCAGCATTGAGTTTTCGGGTCGGCGTAAACCAGGCGGTTTTTTGAAAGGAGACGTCGCGGCGCAGGTGAAAACGGTACGTTGCCCCGTTATCCAGCACTTCCCAGCTTTCTGCCAGCTCTGGTACTAAACGATACGTATAGGGATCGACATCCAACAGGCGGTCATATAACTGGGCGGCAAGGGTATCGACGATGAGGCCGCTGCTCGCTTTTTGCGGATTAAAGGTGTTGACCTGCCCGCTGACACAATACACAAAGCCGCTATCGCGAATATCTGCACTCGCAGTTTGTTCGGGCGCAGTCGCAGCCGTAGCCTGACTACTCAGTAGACCCGCGATCACGATCAGAGACGATAAAACCAGGCGCATAATAGTTAAGTTTTTGAAGTTCAATTTGCAAAGTGTATCGCACTTCGGCCCGCCACGTAAAAATGTCGGTGGATAACTGGCGTAAATGTCGTCAATTAGCAGGAGAAATAGCTAAAGCTGATGCTTTTTAAGCAAGGCGCGAAATTGGTGGTAGGTGAGTCCCAGTAAATCGGCGGCTCGTTTCTGGTTAAATTTCGCCTGCTGTAAGCTACGTTGCAGCAGCGCTTTTTCCTGTTGTAGTTGAAACTCACGCAACTTGAGCGGCAGGGCGGGCGTGGCGGATGCCGTTGGCTGGGCGGGCGCGGGCGGTTCGTCGGGATGGCGTTGAAAAGGATCGATAACAATTTCATCCAAAGGATGTTCACTGCTGCCGTGGCGATACACTGAACGTTCAACTACGTTTTTCAGCTCGCGGACATTACCCGGCCAGGCGTAATGCAACAACGTTTCTTTTGCCCGATCGGTAAAACCGGGAAATAAGGGCAGACGTAGCTCACGACACATCTGAATAGCAAAATGCTCGGCCATCAGCATGATATCGCTTTGGCGTTCGCGCAGCGGCGGCAGTTGTACAACATCAAAAGCCAGCCTGTCTAGCAGATCGGCACGAAATGTCCCTTCCTTCACCATGGCGGGTAAATCGGCATTGGTGGCGCATACTAATCGCACATTAACCTGTAACGGCTGGCTGCCGCCGACACGCTCTAGCTCGCCATATTCAATCACCCGCAGCAGCTTTTCCTGTACCAGCATCGGCGCTGTCGCCAGTTCATCCAGAAACAGCGTGCCGCCATCGGCGCGTTCAAAGCGACCGGGATGGCGTTTTTGCGCCCCGGTAAAAGCGCCCGCTTCATGGCCAAACAGTTCGGAGTCCAGCAGGTTTTCGTTAAGCGCCGCGCAATTAAGCGAGATAAGCGGTCCCTGCCAGCGTGAAGAGAGATAATGCAGGCGATTGGCGATAAGTTCCTTACCCGTACCGCGTTCGCCAATAATCAGAACTGGCTTATCCAGCGGCGCAAGCCGGGAAACTTGTTCCAGGACCTCAAGAAAACGGTTTGCCTCGCCGAGCAGGTTATCTTTAAATTCAACCATGATGAAAATCGCCACATGTTAGTGTTTCTCACCACTTTATCCTTTTTTGCTGACGAGGTAAAACAATACAATTTATTTATTATCAATAACATAAAAAGTTGGCACGCAAATTGTATTAATCACGTAGCAGGGCATCGCCCGTTATCAGAACATTATGTGAGGATTGAATTATGGGTATTTTTTCTCGTTTTGCCGACATCGTGAATGCCAATATCAACGCGTTGCTGGAAAAAGCGGAAGATCCGCAGAAGCTGGTGCGCCTGATGATTCAGGAGATGGAAGATACGCTGGTTGAGGTTCGCTCGAACTCCGCGCGTGCGTTAGCGGAAAAGAAACAGTTATCCCGTCGTATCGAACAGGCTACGGCTCAGCAGACCGAGTGGCAGGAAAAAGCGGAACTGGCTCTGCGCAAAGATAAAGACGATCTGGCGCGTGCCGCATTGATTGAAAAACAGAAGCTGACCGACTTAATTGCTACGCTTGAACAGGAAGTCACGCTGGTGGATGACACGCTGGCGCGCATGAAGAAAGAGATTGGCGAGCTGGAAAACAAACTCAGCGAAACACGCGCTCGCCAGCAGGCGCTGATGCTGCGTCATCAGGCGGCAAGTTCTTCCCGCGATGTCCGTCGTCAGCTTGACAGCGGCAAACTGGATGAAGCGATGGCGCGGTTTGAATCCTTTGAACGCCGTATCGATCAAATGGAAGCGGAAGCGGAAAGTCATCATTTTGGTAAGCAGCAATCGCTGGACCAACAGTTTGCCAACCTGAAAGCCGATGATGAAATCAGCGAGCAGTTGGCGCAGTTAAAAGCCAAAATGAAGCAAGATAATCAATAACGACAATGGCGGCGCCGGTACGCGCCGCCGCTCATCAGCTTTAGGTGTAAGGAGAACGCATGAGCGCGCTATTTCTGGCCATCCCGTTAACCATTTTTGTGTTGTTTGTGTTACCGATTTGGCTGTGGCTGCATTACAGCAACCGCGCCGGTCGGGGAGAACTGCCGCAAAGCGAGCAGCAACGCTTACTGCAACTGACAGACGACGCGCAATGTATGCGCGAGCGCATTCAGGCGCTGGAAGACATTCTTGATGCAGAGCATCCGAACTGGAGAGAGCGCTAATGGGTGGAATCAATCTGAATAAAAAACTATGGCGTATTCCGCAAAAGGGCATGGTGCGGGGCGTTTGCGCCGGGATCGCCGACTATCTTGATGTACCGGTAAAACTGGTGCGTATTCTGGTCGTGTTGTCGATTTTCTTTGGTCTGGCCTTTTTTACCGTAGTGGCCTATATCGTCCTTTCTTTTGTACTGGACCCTATGCCGGATAATCTGGCCGCAGGCGAATCGCCGCCGACCAGCGGCGAACTGCTGGATACCGTAGACAGAGAGCTTGCCGCAGGCGAAAAGCGCTTGCGAGAAATGGAACGCTACGTAACGTCAGATACGTTCACATTGCGTAGTCGTTTCCGTCAACTGTAAGGCATATATCGGGAGGGTGAAGATGAATACTCGCTGGCAACGCGCCGGGCAGAAGGTGAAGCCCGGCTTCAAAATAGCAGGTAAGCTGGTTCTGTTGACCGCGCTACGCTACGGGCCTGCCGGCGTGGCGGGATGGGCGGTAAAATCCGTTGCCCGTCGTCCGCTGAAAATGTTGCTGGCGTTTGCACTGGAGCCGTTATTGAATCGTGCGGCCGCTAAAATAGCAAAACGCTACAGGGGAAATCGTACCTGATTACCAGAATAGATATTAGCTGTAACAGTTAGATCACAAATCCCTCCTTAATTTGCGGCAGCTCACAAATATGATTTTTGGGCTGCCAAAAGTCTTTTATAGCGACTTTTCGTCGCATCATCCAGATTGACAGCTTATTTTTCGCGGAGTAGTCTTTTGTTTTGTGGGACCGCTACCATGAGAAATGAAAGTGAACCAAAAAATCGAGAAAAGCCTGTCAGAAGTCTATGGAAAAACATTTACGCCACGGCATTACGAGGTTCTGAATTCACGTATCGAAAAAGCACGGTTATTAATTTCAAAGCAGCGTAAAGCGCACTGGGATGAAAGGGACGTGGTGCTCATTACTTACGCCGATCAATTTCACAGCGACACATCCAAACCGTTGCCAACGCTTAATCAATTTCATCGACAATGGCTGGCGACCATTTTTTCTCATCTCCATTTATTACCTTTTTATCCGTGGTCTTCGGATGACGGTTTTTCAGTCGTAGATTATCATCAGGTCGCGCCTGAAACGGGCGAGTGGGAGGATATCAGGGCGCTTAGCCAGACCAGTCAACTTATGTTTGACTTTGTTTGCAATCATATGTCGGCCAAAAGTGAATGGTTTAACCATTATTTGCGACAAACACCAGGCTTTGAAAACTTTTTTATTGCCGTAGCACCATTAACCGATCTTAGCGCGGTAACCCGACCACGCGCCTTACCGCTGCTTACACCATTTACCCTGCAAGACAATTCTGTTCATCATCTATGGACTACCTTTAGCGATGACCAGATTGATCTCAATTATCGTTGCCCGGAAGTATTGCTGGCGATGGTCGACGTACTGCTGACTTATTTAGAGAAGGGCGCAGATTATATTCGTCTGGACGCGGTAGGGTTTATGTGGAAATCGCCCGGAACCTCCTGTATTCATCTTCCGCAAACGCATCTGCTGATTAAGCTATTTCGCGCCATTACTGAGGCCGTCGCGCCGGGCACGGTCATTATCACCGAGACCAATGTGCCGCATAAAGACAATATTGCGTACCTGGGGAACGGCGAGGATGAAGCGCATATGGTCTATCAATTTTCCCTGCCGCCGCTGGTGCTTCATGCTATCCACGGTCAGGATGTCCAGGCGCTGTGCTCATGGGCTCAATCCCTGACGCTACCTTCGGAAAATACCACCTGGTTCAATTTCCTGGCGTCTCATGACGGCATCGGGCTTAATCCATTGCGCGGTCTTCTGCCGGAAGATGAGATCCTGAAGCTGGTAGAGGACTTACAGCAAGAAGGCGCGCTAGTTAACTGGAAAAATAACCCGGATGGTAGCCGCAGCCCTTATGAAATAAACGTGACGTATATGGATGCGCTTAGCGATCGTGACAGTACTGACGATCAACGCCTCGCCAGGTTTATTCTGGCCCATGCTATTTTACTCTCTTTTCCAGGCGTGCCGGCAATATATATACAAAGTATTCTGGGTTCCCGTAATGATTATGACGGCGTGGAAAAACTGGGGTATAACCGGGCGATTAATAGAAAGAAATATCAGCGCGCGGAAATTGAAACCGAATTAAAGGATGAGACTACGTTAAGACACCGCGTCTATCATGCCTTATCCAGACTTATTGCCATTCGTCGTAACAATAAAGCGTTTCATCCGGAAAGCGAATTTTCCATTAAAAATTTATCACCTTGTGTTATGCAAATAGAGCGAGTGGCAAAAACAGGAGAGTCTGTTGTCGCTTTGTTTAATGTCAGCGATAACATAAATACTGTTAATAGTAAAAAGTTTTACGGTACTGATTTAATTAGCGAAACGAATCTCACTGGCGAGGTATTAACGCTACACCCCTGGCAGGTTCTGTGGATTAAAAAATAACAAGGAACATTTTATGCTCAAAACTAAAATTGTGCTGTTATCAGCACTGGTTTCCTGCGCCCTGATTTCAGGATGCAATGACGAGAAAAAATCGAATGTCTCTATTGAGTTTATGCACTCTTCGGTGGAGCAAGAGCGTCAGGCCGTTATTAGTGAACTTATTGCCCGCTTCGAAAAGGAAAACCCGGATATTACTGTAAAACAAGTTCCTGTTGAAGAAGATGCCTATAACACCAAAGTCATCACGCTGGCGCGAAGCGGCTCGCTGCCGGAGGTTATTGAGACCAGTCACGATTACGCCAAAGTGATGGATAAAGAGCAACTGATCGATCGTAACGCCGTGGCAAGTGTTATTCAGCATCTGGGGAAAAATACTTTCTATGACGGCGTGCTGCGCATTGTGCGCACTGAAGATGGTGCCGCATGGACCGGTGTTCCGGTCAGCGCCTGGATTGGCGGTATCTGGTATCGCAAAGATGTGCTGGCGAAAGCCGGGCTGGGAGAGCCGAAAAACTGGCAGCAGTTATTGAATGTTGCGCAGAAATTAAACGATCCCGCGCATAAGAAATACGGTATTGCGTTGCCGACGGCGGAAAGTGTATTGACAGAACAGTCCTTCTCGCAGTTCGCCTTATCCAACCAGGCCAACGTCTTTAACGCCGAAGGAAAGATTACTCTCGATACGCCGGAAATGTCCCAGGCGCTGGAGTATTACCGTTCCCTGGCGGACAACACTATGCCGGGCTCGAACGACATTATGGAAGTTAAAGATGCTTTTATGAATGGTACGGCGCCGATGGCGATTTACTCCACTTATATTCTCCCGGCGGTCATTAAAGAGGGCGATCCGCAGAATGTGGGCTTTGTTGTTCCCACTGAAAAAACGTCCGCGGTGTACGGCATGTTGACATCGCTAACGATTACCACGGGGCAGAAAAAAGAGGAGACGGAGGCAGCAGAAAAATTTGTCGCCTTTATGGAGCAGGCGGACAACATCGCCGATTGGGTGATGATGTCGCCGGGGGCGGCATTACCAGTGAATAAAGCCGTAGTAAATACGGCAACCTGGAAGGAAAACGCGGTGATCAAAGCGCTGGGCGACCTGCCTTACCAGTTGATTGCCGAGCTACCTAATATCCAGGTATTCGGCGCAGTAGGAGATAAGAACTTTACTCGTATGGGCGATGTCACCGGTTCGGGCGTGGTGAGCTCAATGGTGCATAACGTGACGGTGGGTAAGGCTAGTTTGTCTTCGACTATCAAGGAAAGCCAGCAAAAACTGGATGCCCTTGTTGAACAACGCTAACACGGACGTAGAAAGCTGTTATGAATAGGTTTTTTTCCGCTCGTTCCGATATGCCATTCGCGATGTTACTACTGGCGCCCAGTTTGTTGCTGCTGGGCGGGTTAGTCGCATGGCCGATGATATCGAATATCGAAATCAGTTTCTTGCGTTTGCCGCTAAATCCGCAGATTACGTCTACTTTTGTCGGGTTAAGCAACTATATCAGCATCCTTTCCGATCCTGGCTTCTGGCATTCGTTATGGATGACAGTCTGGTACACCGCGCTGGTGGTGGCAGGTAGTACGGCGCTGGGGCTGGGCGTGGCGATGTTCTTCAACCGAGAGTTCCGTCTGCGTAAAACGGCGCGCTCACTGGTGATTCTTTCCTACGTAACGCCGTCAATCTCGTTGGTTTTTGCCTGGAAATACATGTTCAACAACGGCTACGGCATCGTGAACTATCTTGGCGTAGATCTGCTGCACCTCTACGAGCGCGCGCCGCTGTGGTTTGACAATCCAGGCAGCAGCTTCGTATTAGTGGTGTTGTTCGCGATCTGGCGTTATTTCCCGTATGCCTTTATTTCATTTCTGGCGATTTTGCAGACCATTGATAAATCGCTCTATGAAGCCGCGGAAATGGATGGCGCGAATGCCTGGCAACGCTTTTGCATCGTCACGCTGCCCGCCATCATGCCGGTATTAGCGACCGTTGTAACCCTGCGCACCATCTGGATGTTCTATATGTTCGCCGATGTTTATCTGCTGACCACGAAGGTCGATATTCTCGGCGTATATCTTTACAAAACAGCATTTGCATTTAATGACTTAGGAAAAGCGGCTGCGATCTCCGTCGTACTCTTCATCATCATTTTTGCCGTCATCTTGCTGACCAGAAAACGGGTGAATCTCAATGGCAACAAATAAACGTAAAGCTGGGCAGATCGGTTTTTATTGCGGATTGATCGTTTTTCTTATCATCACGCTTTTTCCTTTTTTTGTGATGCTGATGACGTCGTTTAAGAACGCAAAAGAAGCCATTTCATTACATCCGACGCTTTTCCCGCAGCACTGGACGCTGGAACACTATGTCGACATTTTTAACCCGCTGATTTTTCCGTTCGTCGACTACTTCCGCAACAGTATGGTGGTCTCGGTCGTGTCGTCGGTTGTCGCGGTATTTTTAGGTACGCTCGGGGCGTATGCATTGTCCCGCTTACGCTTTAAAGGGCGGATGACCATCAACGCCAGCTTTTATACCGTGTATATGTTTTCCGGCATTTTGCTGGTGGTGCCGCTGTTCAAAATTATCACCGCGCTTGGCATCTACGATACCGAAATGGCGCTCATTATCACCATGGTCACTCAGACCTTACCCACAGCGGTGTTCATGTTGAAAAGCTACTTCGACACCATCCCGGATGAGATCGAAGAAGCGGCGATGATGGATGGGCTGAATCGCCTGCAAATTATCTTTCGCATCACCGTGCCGCTGGCAATGTCAGGGTTGGTATCGGTCTTTGTCTATTGCTTCATGGTGGCCTGGAACGACTATCTTTTTGCGTCAATTTTTCTCTCCAGCGCCAGCAACTTCACGTTGCCGGTGGGTCTGAACACGCTGTTCAGTACGCCTGACTATATCTGGGGCCGCATGATGGCGGCGTCGTTGGTGACAGCATTACCAGTGGTGGTGATGTACGCGCTTTCCGAACGTTTTATTAAGAGTGGTTTGACCGCTGGCGGCGTGAAGGGCTGAAGCGGCCATTTTAAACAAGGAGTTATAGATGAAAAAGTTAATCGCCACACAACCGCGCGTGGCGGCGTTGGTGGAGTATGAAGATCGTACCATTTTAGCGAATGAAGTAAAAATTCGCGTACTGTACGGAGCGCCGAAGCATGGAACCGAGGTGGTCGATTTCCGCGCCGCCAGCCCGTTTATTGATGAAGACTTCAACCCTGAGTGGCAGATGTTTATGCCGAGACCGGAAGGCGCGCCGCGCGGCATCGAATTCGGTAAGTTCCAGCTCGGTAACATGGTGGTAGGCGACATTATTGAATGCGGGAGCGATGTAACCGAGTACGCCGTTGGCGATCGGGTATGTGGTTATGGCCCGTTGTCTGAGACGGTCATTATTAACGCGGTGAATAACTACAAACTGCGCAAGATGCCGGAAGGCGGCTCGTGGAAAAACGCGGTCTGCTATGACCCGGCCCAGTTCGCCATGAGCGGAGTTAGGGATGCCAACGTACGCGTGGGCGATTTTGTCGTCATTGTCGGTTTAGGCGCTATTGGACAAATCGCGGTACAACTGGCGAAAAAAGCCGGCGCATCTGTGGTGATTGGTGTAGATCCTATTGCGCATCGCTGTGATATCGCACGCCGTCATGGCGCTGATTTCTGCCTCAACCCTGGCGGAACCGATGTCGGCATGGAGATCAAAAAACTGACCGCTAAGCAGGGCGCAGACGTGATCATCGAAACCAGCGGATATGCGGATGCGTTGCAATCAGCCCTTCGTGGTCTGGCCTACGGCGGCACCATCTCTTACGTGGCTTTCGCTAAACCGTTTGCGGCAGGGTTCAACCTGGGACGCGAAGCACATTTTAATAACGCCAAAATTGTTTTCGCTCGCGCCTGTAGCGAGCCGAATCCGGACTATCCGCGCTGGAATCGTAAGCGTATTGAAGAGACCTGCTGGGAACTGCTGATGAACGGTTATCTCGACTGCGAAGAAATCATTGACCCGGTCGTGACATTTGCCTCCAGCCCGGAAAGCTATATGGAGTATGTCGACAGGCATCCGGAAAAGAGCATCAAGATGGGCGTAACGTTTTAACTCAAGGGAATGTCGAAGATGAAAATTGGCACACAAAATCAGGCTTTCTTTCCGGAAAATATCCTGGAGAAATTTCGTTATATCAAACAGATGGGATTTGATGGTTTTGAGATAGACGGCAAATTGCTGGTCAATAATCTCGACGAAGTCAAAGCGGCCATTAAAGAAACAGGGCTGCCGGTGACAACGGCCTGTGGCGGCTACGATGGCTGGATTGGCGATTTCATTGAAGAGCGCCGCCTGAACGGCCTGAAGCAGATTGAGCGCATTCTGGAAGCGCTGGCGGATGTGGGCGGTCAGGGCATTATCGTTCCAGCCGCATGGGGAATGTTTACCTTCCGCCTGCCGCCAATGACCTCGCCACGCAGTCTGGAGGGCGACCGTAAAGCGGTAAGCGATTCGCTGCGTTACCTCGATAAAGTTGCTGAACGTACTGGCACTAACGTGTATCTGGAACCGCTCAACCGTTATCAGGATCATATGATTAACACCCTGGCCGACGCGCGCCGCTATATCGTCGAAAACGACCTGCAGCATGTGCAGATCATTGGCGATTTCTACCACATGAACATCGAAGAAGATGATATGGCGAAAGCGTTACATGATAACCGCGATCTGTTAGGGCATGTTCATATTGCGGATAACCATCGTTATCAGCCGGGCACCGGCACGTTGAATTTTAGCGTGCTGTTTGAACAACTGCGTCAGGACAATTATCAGGGTTATGTCGTGTATGAAGGGCGCGTCAGGGCGGAAAATCTGCCGGAAGCGTACCGTAAGTCATTGGCCTGGCTGCGCGCGTGCTAAGAGGATCTCCGTGAAAAGTGCAATGACAAGCTCTCCGCTGCGGGTCGCCATTATCGGCGCAGGCCAGGTAGCGGACAAAGTTCATGCTTCGTACTACTGCACCCGCGACGATCTGGAACTGGTGGCTGTCTGTGACAGCCGCCTGTCTCAGGCGCAAGCGCTGGCAGATAAATACGGTAGCGGTTCAGTCTGGGACGATCCGGAAAAAATGTTGCACGATGTTCAACCGGATATCGTCAGCATTTGTTCGCCAAATCGTTTTCATTATGAACACACCATGATGGCGTTAAAGGCGGGTTGTCATGTGATGTGTGAAAAGCCGCCGGCGATGACGCCGGAAGAAGCGCTGGAGATGTGCAATACGGCGCGGCGGGTGCAGAAAGTTTTGGCATATGATTTTCACCATCGCTTTGCGTTGGATACCCAACTGCTGCGTGAGCAGGTAATGTCCGGCACGCTCGGCGAGATTTATGTTACCAACGTCCGGGCATTGCGTCGCTGCGGCGTTCCAGGGTGGGGCGTATTTACTAACAAGGCATTGCAGGGCGGCGGGCCGTTGATCGACATCGGTATTCATATGCTGGATGCGGCGATGTATGTACTGGGGTTTCCGGCAGTAAAACGCGTTTGCGCGCACAGTTATCAGAAAATTGGTACGCGTAAACACTGCGGCCAATTTGGCGAGTGGGACCCCGCGACTTATACCGTTGAGGATTCACTGTTCGGCACGATTGAATTCCACAACGGGGGCATCTTACGTCTCGAAACCGCCTTTGCTCTGAATATTCCGGAGCAATCCGTGATGAATGTGAACTTTTGCGGCGATATAGCCGGGGCAACGCTCTTTCCGGCACAGATATATAACGACCTGAATGGCGAATTAAATGTCCTGTTCAGGCGAGATACTGCGGACGACAATCGCCATCTTCGCAGCATGGAAGCCTTCGTTAATCATGTGCAGGGCAGGCTCGTCATGATTGCGGATGCGGAACAGGGATTCGTCATTCAACAACTGGTGGCAGCGTTATATCACGCCGCTGAAACAGGAACGTGCGTGGAATTATGATAAAGCCTGCAATATTAACCGATCCGGGGTTTTGCCCGCATCGTCTGAATAAATATGCCACGCTCATGGCTTCAGGCAATGGGTATATAGGTGTTCGCGCCTGCCATGAAGAAGCGTATACGGTACAAACTCGCGGTATGTTTCTGGCGGGTCTCTATCATCGGGCTGGGAGCGGCGAGATAAATGAACTGGTCAATATCCCCGATGTGATTGGCGTCGACATCACATTGAATGGCGAAATTTTTTCGCTTTTGAGCGGAACGATCGAGCGCTGGCGTCGGGAAATCGACTTTGCCAGCGGTGAGTTGCGTCGATCCTTGATTTGGCGGGCGCCGAATGGGATGCGCTTTGCGATTGACAGCCGACGTTTCGTTTCCGCTGAGAAGTTATCGTTATTGGCGATGGAGATGACTATTACGCCATTGGACGCTGATGCCAGTATCGCCCTTTCCACCGGTATTGACGCCACGATGACTAATCATGGTCGTCAACATCTGGACGAGGCGCAGATCAGGGTTTTTGGCCAGCATTATCTGCAGGGGATCTACACCACTCAGGATGGACGCAACGATATTGCCATTTCCTCATACTGCTGCGTAAAAGGTGGCGTGCAGCGTTGTTTCACGGCAAAAGATCGCCGTCTGATGCAGCATAACAACGCGCAGGTAAAAGCCGGCGAGCGGCTTGTGCTGGAAAAACTGACGTGGGTTAACTGGAGCTCCGAAAGGCGAAATTCGCTCGAAAGCTGGGGGCGTCAGTCTCTACGGCTGCTGGAAAACTGTGTCGGGCAGGGCTATGACGCGTTGTTGGCAGAGACAACGGCGAACTGGCATTCATGGTGGCGATGTCACCGTGTGAAGGTTGTCAGTACAGCATGTGACGATCAACAGATGCTTGATCTCGCGCTTTATCATTTACGCATCATGACGCCGGAGCACGATGAGCGGAGCAGTATTGCTGCGAAGGGGCTTACCGGGGAAGGTTATAAAGGTCACGTTTTCTGGGATACCGAGGTGTTCCTGCTGCCATTCCATCTGCTTACCTCACCAGAAACCGCCAGGCGGCTGCTGCGCTACCGCTGGCATAATTTGCCTGGCGCACGCGAGAAGGCGAGGCGCAATGGCTGGCAGGGCGCTTTGTTCCCGTGGGAAAGCGCGCGCAGCGGAGAGGAAGAAACGCCGGAATTCGCGGCAATCAATATCCGTACCGGGTTACGGCAAAAAGTCGCCTCTGCGTTGGCGGAACATCACCTCGTCGCCGATATCGCCTGGGCGGTCATTCATTACTGGCACGCCACCCGCGATATCAACTTTATGTCCCGTGAGGGAATGGCGCTGTTAATGGAAACGGCTAAATTCTGGATGAGTCGCGCGATAGAGGTGAATGGTCGTCTGGAAATTCATAACGTTATTGGCCCCGATGAATATACCGAGCACGTCAATAACAATGCCTTTACCAATTATATGGCGCGCTACAATGTGGAACAGTCACTGGAGTTCGCCCGTTCACAGAAGTGCGCGGACGAGGCTTTTATTTACCGCGCCGAACATTTTTTACAACGTCTCTGGCTACCAGAGATTCAACCAGATGGCGTATTGCCACAGGATGATACGTTCCTCAGTAAGCCGGTTATCGATTTAGCGCAATATAAAGCGAAGGCGGGTAAACAAACCATTTTGCTGGATTACTCCCGCGCAGAAGTCAATGAGATGCAAATTCTTAAACAGGCGGATGTGGTGATGCTGGCTTATATGCTGCCGACGCTGTTTACGTCGCAGACATGTCTGGCAAATCTTCGTTTTTATGAGCCGCGTACTATCCATGACTCCTCTTTAAGTAAAGCGATTCATGGCATCGTGGCGGCCCGCTGTGGCGACCCCGTAATGGCGTATCAATTCTGGCGTGATGGGGCGCGTATCGATCTCGGCGATGACCCGCATAGCTGTGACGATGGCATTCATGCCGCCGCAACGGGGGCCATTTGGTTGGGGGCGATACAAGGGTTTGCTGGTCTTAGCGTCCGCCAGGGAGAATTGCATCTGGAGCCGACGTTGCCTGAAGTGTGGTCCGAATTATCCTTTCCGCTACAGTGGCAAGGCGTTGAACTCTTTATCACGATAAGCGCGGAAAGCATTCAGGTTAGCAGCACGCGCGCTGTCGAGATGTGGATCTGCGGCCAGCCGACGACGATTGACGGTGAGCAATGTTTCTCCCGACGCAACGTTATTTTACCTGTAATTGGGACCGCTACCATGGAGGGTGAATGAAACCTCAGGCCATCATTTTTGATTTAGACGGTGTCATTACTGATACCGCGCATCTTCATTTTATGGCGTGGAAACAGATTGCCGATGAAATGGGCATAGCTATTGATGAAGTCTTCAATGACAGTTTAAAGGGCATTAGCCGGATGGCGTCATTGCGGCGTATTTTACGGCATGGCGGAAGAGAGGGGACATTGAGTGAGAGTGAATGCCTGTACTGGGCATCGCGTAAAAACGCAATTTATGTCAATTCGTTACGCCAGTTGACGCCCCATTCCGTTTTGCCAGGGATTCGGGAATTACTCAATACTCTGGCCGGGTTGCAGATCCCGACAGCGCTCGCCTCGATATCGCTTAATGCGCCCGCTATTTTACAGGCGCTTGATATTGAAGACCTTTTTGATTTTTGCGCCGATGCGTCGCAAATTACACGTTCAAAACCAGATCCGGAGATTTTTATTACCGCCTGTAAAGGGTTAGGCGTCGTACCGGAAAAATGTATCGGTATTGAAGACGCACAAGCGGGGATAACGGCGATTAACGCGTGTGGAATGCGATCCGTAGGTATTGGCGAATCACTCACGGGAGCGGGATTGCTTCTCCCTTCGACGGAATATCTGACGTGGTCGTGTTTATCGGCTTTCTGGCTAAATGCATAAAGGAATCAACATGGCACAACTTTCACTGCAACATATTCAAAAAATATATGATAACCAGGTTCAAGTGGTTAAAGATTTTAACCTGGAAATTGCTGATAAAGAATTCATTGTCTTTGTCGGTCCGTCCGGCTGCGGTAAATCCACCACGCTGCGGATGATTGCCGGTCTGGAGGAAATTAGCGCAGGTGATTTACTGATTGACGGCCAGCGGATGAATGACGTCCCGGCGAAGGCGCGCAATATTGCGATGGTTTTTCAGAACTATGCGCTATATCCGCATATGAACGTCTACGACAACATGGCTTTTGGGTTGAAAATGCAGAAGATCGCGCCATCGATTATTGCTGAACGCGTCAATTGGGCGGCGCAGATTCTGGGGCTGCGGGATTATCTGAAACGTAAACCTGGCGCCTTATCCGGCGGTCAGCGCCAGCGGGTGGCGCTGGGCCGGGCGATAGTTCGGGAAGCAGGCGTATTTCTGATGGACGAACCGCTCTCTAACCTGGATGCTAAATTGCGCGTTCAGATGCGTGCGGAAATTAGCAAGCTGCACCAAAAACTAAATACTACCATGATTTATGTCACGCATGATCAAACCGAAGCCATGACGATGGCGACGCGTATTGTCATTATGAAAGACGGTATTGTTCAGCAAGTTGGCGCTCCAAAAGTCGTCTATAACCATCCGGCGAATATGTTTGTGGCCGGATTCATTGGTTCCCCAGCGATGAATTTTATTCGTGGCGCGATTGACGGTAATAAGTTTGTTACCGAAACGCTTAAATTAACCATTGCTGAAGAACAATTACAGATATTAAAAGCGAAGGAATATGAACATAAAGCCGTGGTGATGGGAATTCGTCCGGAAGATATTCATCCGCAAACCAGTAGCGATAATAACGCCACTGCGAAAATTAGCGTTGCGGAACTTACCGGAGCGGAATTTATGTTGTACACCATAGTTGGGGGGCACGAGTTGGTGGTCCGTGCCGGAGCAATGAATGACTATTATGCAGGAGATAATATCACCATCCATTTTGATATGGCGAAATGCCATTTCTTTGATGCAGAAACTGAAGTCGCCATTTAACGATAAAACATCTCTGGGGGAGTTCGCTTCTCCAACTTTAGTGTCATTTTATTTATATTTTAACAAGGGATAAAAATGAAAACCTTACTGTCCTCTACTGCGCTAGTTATGTGCGCAGGAATGGCTTGCGCACAAGCTGCCGAAAAAAATGACTGGCATTTTAATATTGGTGCCATGTACGAAATAGAAAACGTCGAAGGTCAGGCGGAAGATATGGATGGACTGGGTGAACCTTCCATCTATTTTAATGCAGCAAATGGACCATGGAAAATTTCGCTGGCGTATTACCAGGAAGGTCCGGTCGATTATAGTGCAGGTAAACGTGGTACCTGGTTTGATCGTCCGGAGCTGGAAATTCGCTATCAATTACTGGAAAGCGACGACGTTAATTTTGGCTTGACCGGTGGTTTTCGTAATTATGGCTATCACTATGTAGATGAGCCCGGGAAAGATACCGCGAATATGCAGCGCTGGAAAGTACAACCAGACTGGGATATTAAACTCAGCGACGACTTACGTTTTGGTGGTTGGCTCGCTATGTATCAGTTTGTCAATGAGTTATCGATAACGGGTTATTCCGACAGCCGTGTAGAGAGCGAAACAGGTTTTACGTACAAGATCAATGATATGTTCTCGATGGTAACTAACTATTATCTTGAGCGTGGTTTTAATATAGATAAGTCGCGTAATAACGGCGAATTCTCTACTCAGGAAATCCGCGCTTACTTGCCGATCTCCTTAGGCAATACGACATTGACGCCCTATACTCGTATTGGGCTTGATCGCTGGACTAACTGGGACTGGCAGGATGATCCTGAGCGTGAAGGCCATGACTTCAACCGACTGGGATTATTATATGCATATGACTTCCAGAACGGCCTGTCAATGACGCTGGAATATGCCTTTGAATGGGAGGACCATGACGAAGGTGAGAGCGATAAATTCCACTATGCCGGGATAGGTATTAACTACGCCTTTTAATTGAACTGGGGCAGATTGATGCCCCAGTCTTTAAGCCAACGATCCTGTTAACGAAATGCGTGTCTTGACGGTAATATTTGTGACTGTTTTTTTTCCGGCAATCAGATTAAATAGTAAGCGGCAGCTTTCTTCACCTAATGCCTGCGTTGGCACGTCAATCCCGCCCGGCGGTGGCGTCAACATGAAGGAAAGCATCTCATTACTGTAACCAACAATGGCCAGTTGCTGAGGAATAGCGATATTTTTTTCGGCGGCCACGCGATATAAGCTCATGAGTTTCAGACTGTCGGTAGCAAATACGGCATCCGGCAACGGTTGTTGACTTAATAATTCTCTGGCGGCTAACAGCGCGCTTTCATGCGTATAACCACCGTCAATAATCCATTTTTCATGCAGAACGAGGTTATGTGCGGTAATACTGGTTTTATAACCATTAACCCGATCGATAGAAACGTGGAAATCGAGCGGCGCATGGAGGCAGGCAATACGGTGATGACCGTTATTAATTAAGGCGTTTGTTAACGCAATGCTGTCGCGAAAATTATCCGTATCAACCGAATAAACATGATTATATTGACCCTCAACCTTACCAATAACAACAACCGGGACATCATACTTATCCAGTTGTGCAAAAAAGGTTTCGTCTGCGGGCGAGCTAAGCATAATGATGCCTTTAATCAATTTTTGTTTGATTTTACTTTCACACTTTTGCAGATCATCCTCAGTACTACGTGAAGTTTGTAATATCACGTCAAACCCTTCCTCTTCTGCTTTGGCGGTAATCGCATGTAACACTTCTGAGAAGAAAGGGTTCCCCGCCGTGGTTTTTGCTGAACGGGTGGAAATAACCATAATGGCGTCAAAACCGGACGTTGTCAGTGCCCGGGCAAGCTTATTTGGCTGATATTGTAATTCATCAATGGCGCGCAGGACTTTTTCGCGCGCTTCCGGTGAGATATTCGTCTGCTTATTGAGAACGCGCGACACCGTCGACTTTGAAACTCCCGCAACACGCGCGATATCATAAATAGTGGGGGACATATTCCTGAAAACTCCATCCAAGAGCGAATAGTGAACATCTTATGGAGTTCACTCGCGGATGACAACACAGGCGGTTGATAATCAACAACCTGCCCCCATTTCTATAAGCATACATTATAATTTTCTTCTCTTCAGGCTCAACAGGATGGCAATGAAGCGACTTAAAACTGAACTCAACGCGCTGGTCAACCGTGGGGTAGACAGGCATTTGCGTCTTGCCGTAACCGGGTTGAGCCGCAGCGGTAAAACGGCGTTTATCACGGCGATGGTTAACCAGTTGCTTAATGTTCACGCGGGGGCTCGCTTGCCATTGTTCAGCGCGGTACGCGAAGAACGTCTGCTTGGCGTAAAGCGCGTGCCTCAACGTGATTTTGGTATTCCCCGTTTTACCTACGACGAGGGGGTACTCCAGCTTTATGGCAATCCTCCCGCCTGGCCCACACCGACGCGCGGCGTCAGTGAGATTCGGCTGGCGTTGCGCTATCGCTCAAACGACTCTCTGCTGCGCCATTTTAAAGATACCTCAACATTGTATCTGGAGATCGTGGATTATCCTGGTGAATGGTTACTCGATCTGCCCATGCTGGCTCAGGATTATTTAAGCTGGTCCCGTCAGATGAACGGTTTGTTGCAAGGGCAACGGGCTGAGTGGGCCGCGAAATGGCGGCTGCTTTGCGAAGGACTCGATCCGCTGGCGCCCGCCGATGAAAACCGGCTGGCGGAGATTGCCGTCGCCTGGACGGACTATTTGCATCAGTGTAAATCGCAGGGATTGCATTTTATTCAACCTGGACGATTTGTTTTGCCGGGCGATATGGCGGGCGCGCCGGCGTTGCAGTTTTTCCCGTGGCCGGATGTGGACGCTTTCGGCGAGTCAAAACTGGCGCAGGCGGATAAACAAACCAACGCCGGAATGCTGCGCGAACGATTTAACTACTATTGTGAAAAAGTGGTCAAAGGATTCTACAAAAATCATTTTCTACGCTTTGATCGCCAGATTGTGCTGGTGGACTGTCTGCAACCGCTCAATAGCGGTCCGCAGGCGTTTAATGATATGCGTCTCGCCTTGACGCAGTTGATGCAAAGTTTTCACTATGGCCAGCGGACGCTGTTTCGCCGATTATTCTCACCGGTAATTGATAAATTGCTGTTTGCCGCGACGAAAGCCGACCATGTTACCCTTGATCAACATGCCAATATGGTAGCTTTACTCCAGCAGCTCATTCAGGACGCCTGGCAAAATGCCGCGTTTGAAGGCATTAGTATGGATTGCCTGGGGCTGGCTTCAGTGCAGGCAACCACCAGCGGCGTAATTGAGGTCAACGGTGAAAAAATCCCGGCTTTACGTGGAAACCGTTTGAGTGACGGCACGCCGTTAACGGTGTACCCCGGCGAAGTACCTTCCCGCTTGCCGGGTCAAGCATTTTGGGATAGTCAGGGTTTTCAGTTCGAAGCATTTCGCCCGCAGGTGATGGATGTTGATAAACCATTACCGCACATTCGTCTGGACGCTGCGCTGGAGTTTTTAATAGGAGATAAGCTGCGATGAGCGAACCGTTAAAACCGCGTATTGATTTTGCAGAACCGCTGAAGGAGGCACCTACGTCGGCCTTCAAAGCGCAGCAAACTTTCAGCGAAGCGGAGTCGCGTACATTTGCGCCTGCGGCTATCGATGAGCGCCCGGAAAATGAAGACGCGGCAGAAGCGGCGGTCGATGCCGCGCTGCGCCCCAAACGTAGCCTGTGGCGTAAAATGGTGATGGGAGGGCTGGCGCTGTTTGGCGCGAGCGTGGTAGGGCAAGGCGTACAGTGGACAATGAATGCCTGGCAAACCCAGGATTGGGTCGCTTTAGGCGGCTGTGCCGCAGGCGCGCTGATCATTGGCGCTGGCGTCGGATCGGTAGTCACAGAGTGGCGAAGATTATGGCGATTGCGCCAACGGGCGTATGAGCGGGATGAGGCGCGTGAACTGTTACATAGCCATAGCGTCGGGAAAGGTCGCGCGTTTTGCGAAAAACTGGCGCAGCAGGCGGGGATTGATCAATCACACCCGGCATTACAACGTTGGTATGCCGCTATTCACGAAACGCAAAACGACAGGGAAATCGTCGGTCTGTATGCGCATCTGGTGCAGCCGGTGCTAGACGCGCAGGCGCGGCGTGAGATTAGCCGTTTTGCTGCAGAGTCGACTCTGATGATCGCCGTCAGCCCGTTAGCGCTGGTGGATATGGCGTTTATTGCCTGGCGTAACTTACGTCTGATTAACCGCATCGCAACGCTGTATGGCATTGAACTTGGTTATTACAGCCGTCTTCGTCTGTTCCGCCTGGTGTTGCTGAATATCGCGTTTGCGGGAGCCAGTGAGCTGGTGCGTGAAGTCGGTATGGACTGGATGTCTCAGGATCTGGCGGCACGCCTTTCCACGCGCGCGGCGCAGGGGATTGGCGCAGGGCTGCTTACGGCTCGGTTGGGAATAAAAGCGATGGAGTTATGTCGGCCATTGCCGTGGATCGACAACGATAAACCACGCCTCGGCGATTTTCGCCGTCAGCTTATCGGTCAGCTAAAAGAGACGCTACAGAAGAGTAAGCCGTCGCCTGAAAAATAGTCCTTCACAGGGCGCTGACTGCCTGGCTTTACGCCGCAGCGCCCATTTCTCCGTCATGCTGTCAATATTTGTTGACAGAATCCTTCCTGCCAGCCGAATAGTGGCTTATCATCTATTCAATGGTTCATTATTCAGGTGAAGGTTCTCATGCGTCTGGAAGTCTTTTGTGAAGACCGACTTGGTCTGACCCGCGAATTACTCGATTTACTGGTGTTACGTAGCATTGATTTACGCGGAATCGAGATTGATCCCATTGGGCGAATTTATCTTAATTTTGCTGAGCTGGAATTCACCGACTTTAGCCGCCTGATGGCTGAAATCCGCCGTATTTCCGGCGTAACGGATGTCCGTACCGTTCCCTGGATGCCGTCCGAACGTGAACATCTGGCCCTGAGCGCGTTGCTTGAGGCGTTGCCAGAGCCGGTGCTCTCATTGGATATGAAAAGTAAAGTGGAGATGGCGAACCCGGCGAGTTGTCAGCTCTTTGCCCAGAGTCAGGAGCGAATGCGACATCATACCGCCGCGCAATTAATCAACGGCTTCAATTTTCAGCGTTGGCTGGAAGGTAACCCGCAAAGTTCCCATAACGAACATGTGGTGATCAACGGGCAAAACTTCTTGATGGAGATTACGCCGGTACATTTACAAAACGAAAATGACGAATACGTGTTGACCGGGGCGGTAGTGATGCTGCGATCCACGATTCGTATGGGGCGGCAGCTACAGAATTTGTCCGTGCAGGATCTGAGCGCGTTTAGTCAGATTATTGCTGTGAGCGCAAAGATGAAACACGTCGTTGAGCAGGCGCGCAAACTGGCGATGCTCAGCGCGCCGCTGCTGATTACCGGCGATACGGGAACCGGCAAAGATCTTTTCGCCCATGCCTGTCATCAGGCAAGCCCTCGTTCAGCAAAACCGTATCTGGCGCTGAACTGCGCTTCAATCCCGGAAGATGCCGTAGAAAGCGAACTATTCGGTCATGCGCCGGAAGGTAAAAAAGGCTTCTTTGAACAGGCGAATGGCGGTTCGGTGCTGTTGGATGAAATTGGCGAAATGTCGCCGCGTATGCAGGCGAAGCTGCTACGTTTTCTCAACGATGGTACGTTCCGTCGCGTCGGCGAAGATCACGAAATTCATGTTGATGTCCGCGTTATCTGCGCCACGCAGAAAAATCTGGTGGAGCTGGTGCAAAAAGGACTGTTTCGCGAAGATCTCTATTATCGACTTAACGTTCTGACGCTTAATTTGCCGCCGTTGCGCGATTGTCCGCAGGATATTATGCCGTTGACGGAACTGTTCGTGGCGCGTTTTGCCGACGAACAGGGCGTTCCGCGACCGAAACTGTCTGCCGATCTGAGTACGGTACTCACTCGTTACGGCTGGCCGGGCAACGTACGCCAGCTTAAAAACGCGATTTATCGGGCGCTGACGCAACTGGAAGGATATGAGCTACGGCCGCAGGATATTCTGCTGCCTGATTACGACGCCGCGACGGTGGCCGTCGGCGAGGATGCGATGGAAGGCTCGCTGGATGATATTACCAGTCGTTTTGAACGTTCTGTTCTGACCCAGCTTTATCGTAGCTATCCGAGTACGCGTAAGCTGGCGAAACGGTTGGGGGTATCGCACACAGCCATCGCCAATAAGCTGCGTGAGTATGGTTTGAGCCAGAAGAAAGGTGAAGAGTAGAGAAAAGAAAGCCTCCGAATGGAGGCCTTCTTGTGACAAAAGAGCACCGCCTGTAGCACTGACAAGCGTAGCGCCATCGGGCTATGCCTTCAGGACGTTCAGCGCGGCGACATAATCCGGCTCGTGGGTGATTTCATCTACCAGTTGGCTGAAAATAACACTGTCGTTTTCGTCAATCACGATAACCGCGCGCGCCGCCAGCCCTTTCAGCGGACCGTCAGTGATTTCGACGCCGTAATTTTTCAGAAACTCGGTATTACGCAGAGTGGAAAGCGTAATTACGTTGCTCAGACCTTCCGCGCCGCAAAAACGCGACTGTGCAAAAGGCAGGTCAGCAGAAACGCACAATACGACGGTATTCTCCACTTCTGTGGCCAGTTGGTTAAACTTACGGACTGATGCTGCGCATACGCCAGTATCGATGCTTGGAAAAATATTAAGCACTTTGCGTTTGCCCGCATACTGGCTGAGTGAGACGTCAGACAGATCTTTTGCGACAAGAGTGAAAGCCTGTGCTTTGCTACCAGCCTGCGGAATAACGTTGGCAACAGTGACCGGGTTACCCTGGAAATGTACAGTCTGTGACATAATTATGTTCCTGTTTACTTATAGTTAACGTCGAAAACCAGTTTAAGTCATTATTCGTTAACACGGCAAATACTATTTGTGGCAAGCCGCGTCCGGCGCTATCTGAGAGGAAGAGATGAGAGCTGTTAAGGTATACGAGGAAACCTGGCCGTTACATACGCCTTTCGTTATTGCGCGTGGTAGCCGAAGCGAAGCGCACGTTGTTGTTGTCGAACTCGAAGACGAGGGCGTAAAAGGTGTCGGGGAATGTACGCCTTATCCACGCTATGGCGAAAGCGATGCCTCGGTTATGGCGCAAATCATGAGTATTGTGCCTCAGTTGGAAAATGGGCTAACCCGCGAAGCATTGCAGAAACTGTTACCGGCAGGCGCAGCACGCAACGCGGTGGATAGCGCCTTATGGGATTTGCAGGCTCGCCAGCGGCAGCAAAGCCTTGCCGAGTTGCTCGGTGTGACGCTGGACCCTGTTTTTACTACCGCGCAAACGGTAGTGATAGGCACGCCGGAACAGATGGCGGCCAGTGCGGCGGCATTATGGGAAAAAGGGGCGACGCTGCTGAAAATTAAACTGGATGCGCGTCTGATTAGCGAGCGTATGGTGGCGATCCGCGCGGCGGCGCCGGAGGCGACGCTCATTGTGGACGCCAATGAATCGTGGCGTCCGGAGGGGCTGGCGGCGCGTTGTCAGTTACTGGCGGATCTGAACGTCGCGATGCTGGAACAACCGCTGCCCGCACAGGATGACGCCGCTCTGGAGAATTTTATTCATCCGTTGCCCATCTGTGCGGATGAAAGCTGCCATACCCGCAGTAGTCTGAAAGCCCTGACGGGGCGCTACGATATGATCAACATCAAGCTGGATAAAACCGGCGGCCTGACCGAGGCGCTGGCGCTGGCAACAGAAGCGCGGGAACAAGGATTCGGCCTGATGCTGGGCTGTATGCTCTGTACATCAAGGGCGATTAGCGCCACGCTGCCGCTTATGCCGCAGGTGAGTTTCGCCGATCTTGATGGCCCAACATGGCTGGCGGTCGACGTTGAGCCCGCGCTGCGCTTTACGACGGGTCAACTCTATCTTTAGGATGCCAGCGCAGCAGATTTGACATGGCCGGCAGGTATTTTTCGCTGGCTTCATCGGCGGAAATAGGAGGAAACTCGGCGGTAATACAGTGTAGGTTGAGGTCGGCGCACCAGCTGCCAAATGAACCAGGCGTTTCATAGCCTACGCTGGTCACCAGCGGTAACGCAAAAGCATGAGCCAGCCACTCGCCTAGCTCGCTGCGACGAGGATCTTCAATGCAGGATAACGGATCGTGAAAAGAGACGACCCAGGCGGGTTGAAGTCGATGAATTAACTGACAAAGCGCCTGGGTTTCCGGTTCTGAGCCGGGATGGTTGCCGGTTAACAGCACGACATCACGTTCTTCCGTGCTGCTATTCCAGCGGTAAACTGTTTCACCCGCTTTCCAGTTGGCGGCGGGAAAGTTACGGTTTAAATCAATGCCATTCGCATTTGCTCTTAACCCCAGTTGGCAGCCATCAGGGTTAACGGCAAGTACGACATGATGACGGCGAAGCGATGGATTTAAAGTTCGTAACGCACAGGAAAGCGTAACCACGGAGGACGTTTCATCCCCGTGGGTGCCAGCCAGTATCAGGCCGCTTTCGCGATCGGCGGCGGGCGCCGGAAACCAGATTAGCGGCGCGCCAAGTCCTGAATGTCCGTAATGTTCAGTGCCTGGCGGAAATGCGCCGCGCTCGGCACGGGGGCGGGTGATAGTCATACGCGTTTCCCGAAGCTGAAACTATTGGGGTAATCGTCGTAGTGTTGTGTAAAACTCGCCGATTATCAAATGGTTTCTATTTACTATCTCATAGGGCGCTATATCAACTTTCTGCCGGATACAGACTGGCCGTAGTAAACATCATTTATTATGGTTTGCTGAGTGAACTAACGTTATTGCATTTTTATATATGATTTCAGTGACATAAAAAATTAACAATAGTTATTATATATGAATGATAGATTTGTTCAGATGTCTGGTCTGATATAAACATATTTAAATCTTATTTTATAATTGACAAGTTTAATTCTACTTATAAAATGTTAAATGCCGAATTAAATATTAACTATAAGATAATTAATGTTTAAAAAAACTCCATTTAATAATAAGGATAAGCAATGAAAAAAAGTAGTTGGCTAATCATTATTACAACTCTGACGGGATGTTCATCTTCTCCTCCTTTGGTTAGTGGTAATGAGTTTTATAAAATTTTTCCAGCACCTGGCGGTAATGGCCCTGTCCCTCCTGACCCGCAGGAGCTAGGATTGGCAATACCTGGCCCGGGAGGCGTCAATAAACAAACAACTTCCTCTAACGCACCTCTTCCAGTACCAAAAGATAATCCTAGTGTATCTATCATGAGTATGAGCGGGGCCGTACTGACAGTATGGGGACGCCATAGAAACTCATGGTTATGGGGTTACACGCCCTGGGATTCAAACAGTTTTGGTGAATTACGTAACTGGAAAATAATACCGGGAAAGACTCCGGGAACAGTGCGCTTCGTCAATCAGGGAACCGGAACATGCATGACATGGGGAGTTGGAATAAGCGGTGACGGTGGATTTATACACACCACTTGCGATCCACGCTCTGCTGTGTTCGATTTTCACTTAATTCCGACACTCAATGGCAATGTCTTTATTAAGTCAGTAGATCTCAATCGTTGTATTCGGGCAAGATTTTTAGACAGAACAGCAAGCTCCCCATATGCTTTTGAAATATTACAGGCAGAATGTCCAAAACCTGGGGAGAAAAATATTGAGTTGCAGTGGTCTATTAGTGAACCTCTGCGGTCTGCTCTTGCAGCTATTTCTAAGCCAGAAATTAGGCCAGCCCCTCCGCCACCCCCACTTGTTGATGGTTTAACAATAAATGATTCAGATTCAAATAATATATCAGCTACTCAAATTCAGCCTGTAATTTATTAAAAATGAGGTTGCAAAATTGAAAAATATACTACTTTTCTTCGTCTGTCTTCTTACCTTTCCAGCGCACGCTGCATTAACTGATTATAAAGTTGCCACATGGAATTTACAGGGGTCTTCTACAAGAAGCGAAAATAAATGGAATGTGAATGTACGGCAACTTATTAGTGGGGCTGGAGCTGTTGATATTTTAATGGTTCAGGAGGCTGGACGTCCACCAGCAAGTGCGGTTGATACTGGAAGAATTATTAATTCACCCGGTATTCCGGTTCGTGAACTTACATGGAATTTAGGAAGTAACAGTCGTCCCCAACAAGTTTTTATCTATTTCTCACAGCTTGATGTTTTTGCTGGACGCGTTAATCTTGCTATCGTAAGCCATCGTCGTGCAGATGAGGTTATCGTTCTTCCCCCTCCTTCGACAGCATCGCGTCCTATAATGGGAATAAGAATAGGTTCAGATGCGTTTTTCACTATTCACGCCCTGGCAAATAGGGGAGTAGATGCTCCAGCGGTTGTAAATAGTGTTTTTGAGTTTTTCCGTAATAGCCCAAGGCCGGATATGCAGGCTACAAACTGGATGATTGCGGGCGATTTCAATCGTAATCCAGATAACCTCAGAATGGCGATCGAAACTCCTGTAAGAAATAATACTGTCGTATTAGCACCTTCAGATCCTACGCAGCGCAGCGGAGGGATACTGGACTATGCTGTTGTAGGCAATGCGATTGCATTTATTCCGCCAGTGCTGAGGGCCGGATTATTATTCGGGGAAAGAGCGACTCAGATATCATCAGATCATTACCCGGTTGGTATTTTCTTACCACCTCCTGGAGAACCAAGATGAAAAAAAATATAATAATGCTATTTTTCTTTACAAGTATCCTGACTGGTTGTGGCTCATCGGTTAATAATGAGAGATTAGTTTCTCTGAATCCTGGAGAAGACATATCGGGTGCTGAAAATGGATCGTTGTTTAGTATTCGTAATATACAAAGTGGCTTTATGATAACTAATATTCTTGATCAACAGGGGCGGGAACAAAGTGGCTGGGAACTGATACAACAGGAAACACCAATAGAAGTATTGGCAACTACCCCTGGGGGGTGGATTCAATTTCATGACCCAATTACCAGACAGTGCCTTAATGCTATAAACGGTGTCGCTTTAACCAAAGGGACATGTGATTTAAAAAATCGAGAATCGTTATTTGTGTTAATACCATCTACCACAGGTGCGGTGCAAATTCAGTCTGTGCATTCGAAAACGTGTATTATTGATCAGGATAATACCGATCATTTTCTATTCGGTCGTTGTGTCGCTGATATCCAGAATCCACAACAAGTAGTCCCTGAAAAAAATCTTTGGATGCTCAATCCACCAGTCACTGCATCCTCCATGGCTCCCATCAATATATAGTTTTTATAAGTGAAAACTACTTGTGTGATTCCCCTTCGAAAGTAATTGTTCAACAAGTAGAAGGGGAGTTGCAGACGATAAAACTCCCGCTACATCCATGACAGATGTCACCACATTATATAGACGATGAACAGCTTTAAGTAAGCAAGAAAAAAAGGGACTCCTTGCGAAGTCCCAGCATAACGTTAATTGCCTGAGTCATTATTATATTGCTGCGGACTCTCGCTTTCACACTTAAAGCCATTTTCTTTATGTCATATGCAGCAAGGTTTAGACGTTGACTTAGATCACATATTAGCGAGCTAACTACTATAAAATCTTACACACCGCGATAGAGTGATGTGTGGAAGAATGAATGCGTCTGGTCGTCACATGTAAAATATGCTTGAGTATCTTCGACACTGATAGAAGGTTCACCAAAGGCCAGAAAGACGAAGAGTTTGAAAACTTCTGCTAATCAAGACCCTATTTCGTTTTTTCAGCCTTGCGCGCTCTGCTATGCCAGGACTCCATGAGATGACGAGACGTGGAGTTTATGACGTTCTTACCATCTAGTTAAATAGAAAACAGTGACGGGGGAGCACTCAGTATTCGTCAGTCATTCGGTTGTGAAAGATAGCGGTCATGAGATGTTCTGTCCAACAGGAATGAGAGAAGTCAAAAAAATATAGCCCAGCGGTATAAAGATCTGCGGAGCTTTTTTGATGGTATAGTGATTAACCCGAAGTGGGGTCGCTGTGTAAACACTGGATGAGATAAATCCTTATATTTCACTGTATTAGTAAAAATACTTTCTTCTTTGAGGAACTTCTATGAGGCATTCTGTTTCAGTAACCTGTTGTGCGCTGTTGGTTAGCAGCTTTTCCCTGGCATATGCTGCGGATGTTCCCGACGGAATGGTACTGGCAGAGAAACAAGAACTGGTGCGTCATATCAAAGATGAGCCAGCCTCATTAGATCCAGCGAAAGCCGTTGGGCTGCCTGAAATTCAGGTGATCCGCGATCTGTTTGAAGGGCTGGTTAACCAGAACGAAAAGGGTGAGATTATCCCTGGCGTCGCCAGCCAATGGAAGAGCAATGATAATCGTATCTGGACGTTTACGTTGCGGGATAATGCGCAATGGGCTGATGGAACGCCAGTGACCGCCCAGGATTTTGTCTATAGCTGGCAACGCCTGGTTGATCCCAAAACGCTTTCCCCCTTCGCCTGGTTTGCCGCTCTGGCTGGTATCACCAATGCGCAAGCCATTATCGATGGTAAAGCCACGCCTGACCAGCTTGGCGTCAGTGCTGTAGACGCGCACACTCTGCGTATTCAGCTTGATAAACCGTTACCCTGGTTTGCCAGTCTGACCGCCAATTTTGCCTTTTATCCGGTCCAAAAAGCGAATGTCGAAAGCGGCAAAGACTGGACAAAGCCGGGGAAACTGATCGGCAATGGCGCGTATGTGCTTAAAGAGCGCGTGGTAAATGAAAAACTGGTGGTCGTACCTAATACGTATTACTGGGATAACGCGAAAACGGTACTGCAAAAAGTGACATTTTTACCCATTAACCAGGAATCGGCTGCGACCAAACGTTACCTTGCCGGCGATATTGATATCACGGAATCTTTCCCTAAAAATATGTACCAGAAATTATTGAAAGATATTCCCGGGCAAGTTTATACGCCGCCGCAATTAGGGACTTATTATTATGCGTTTAATACGCAGAAAGGGCCGACGGCGGATTCCCGTGTTCGTCTGGCGCTAAGTATGACCATCGATCGCCGTTTGATGGCGGAAAAAGTCTTAGGTACCGGTGAAAAACCGGCCTGGCATTTTACGCCGGATGTCACGGCAGGATTTACGCCAGACCTTTCGCCGTTTGAGCAAATGAGTCAGGAAGAACTTAACGCCCAGGCTAAAACATTACTTCGTGCAGCAGGCTACGGATCGCAGAAACCGCTTAAATTAACTCTGCTTTACAATACGTCAGAAAACCATCAGAAAATCGCTATTGCGGTGGCGTCAATGTGGAAGAAAAATCTGGGGGTGGACGTGAAATTGCAAAACCAGGAATGGAAAACGTATATCGACAGCCGGAATACCGGTAATTTTGATGTTATTCGCGCCTCCTGGGTTGGCGACTACAACGAACCGTCGACTTTCTTGTCCTTATTAACGTCCACACATACGGGGAATATTTCACGCTTTGCTAATCCGGCTTATGACAAAATCCTGATGCAGGCGACGATGGAAAATACTGCCGAAGCGCGTAACGCGGATTATAATGCAGCGGAGAAAATCCTGACGGAACAGGCGCCTATAGCGCCTATTTATCAGTATACCAATGGACGGTTAATTAAACCGTGGGTAAAGGGATACCCCATTACTAACCCGGAAGATGTGGCTTATAGCCGTACAATATATATCGTGAAACACTGATCGGTACCGGCTACCTGATGATGTAAGGTGACCACAGCTAAACCCAAAGCTGGCGCGGCTTACAGCGCCAGTTTCTCCTTCAGAACAGCAACAGGTTTGCCTGTCGTTGCACTTTCCCAGCTTCCAGAAGTAGGCTAGCCAACGACCTTGTCCTTCACTGCTGGTTAAGCGTTTTGATGCAATAAAAAATTTGTACAACTGTTATTAATGAACTTTTTGCATAAATATAATCGGATTTAATATACTCATTGTACCTGTATTTTGCTCCTGTAATGGCGTCTTTACGACGAAAGGGTGTTTTACCGTGGAATATTCAGAATTAAGTAACAACCTCAAAATGCCTATGGTTGGTTTTGGCGTTTTTAAGGTAACCGACAAAGAAGAATGTAAGCAGTCAGTGTTAAGTGCTATTCGCACCGGTTATCGCCTTATCGATACCGCCGCGGTATACGGCAATGAAGATGCCGTTGGTGACGCTGTTCGTGAAGCCATCGCGACAGGTCTGTGTACCCGTGAGGAGTTATTTATTACTTCTAAACTGTGGGTGCAAGATATGGCTAACTACGATATGGCCAAAGCAGGTATTGAAGCGTCGCTAAAAAAATCAGGGTTAGAATATTTTGATCTCTATTTACTGCATCAGGCAATGCGCGACTATTTCAGCGCGTGGCGTGCACTGGAAGATGCCTGGGAGGCGGGTAAACTGAGAGCCATTGGCGTATCCAATTTCTATGCTCATGTGTTAGCAAACTTCTGCGAAACCGTCAGAATTACGCCAATGGTAAACCAGGTCGAATTGCATCCATACTTTGCACAACCTGCCGCGCTGGAAACCATGAAGCACTATAACGTTCAGCCTGAAGCCTGGGCACCGTTAGGCGGCGGGAGACATACACCGTATGAAAATGAAATGCTCCGAAGGATTGCCGATGCTCATCAAAAGACCGTCGCCCAGGTTGTCCTGCGTTGGAACGTGCAACGTGGTGTCACGGTCATTCCTAAATCCACTCGACAGGAACGTATTGAAGAGAACTTTGCCATCTGGGATTTCTCTCTGACGGATAACGAAATGGCTCAAATCAACGCTCTTGATTTAGGCTATGTTGGCGAAGCGGTGAAGCATTTTAATCCTGAATTTGTTCGCGGTTGTCTTGGCGTTAAAATCCATGACTGATCGCGGCGCTTGCTGATGTTTTCTCGCATTAGCCATTCATAATACCGGTTACCGGGGAATAGACGGCAACCGTGTGATATTCGCCTGGTCGTCAGGCACCGAAGGCACCATCGATGGTGTGCATTGCGCCGGTGACGAAAGAGGCTTCCGGGCCGGCCAGCCATGCCACCATTCCTGCCACTTCTTCAGGTTTCCCGTGTCGTTTGATCGCCATGAAACTGTACATCAGCTCTTTCATTGGGCCATCTTCCGGATTAATGTCGGTATCGATGGGGCCAGGCTGCACAACGTTTATCGTAATTTCCCATTTACGTGGCGGCGTTGGCGGGGAAGTCTATAAAGACAGTCTGGCCTTTTCCGGCAACTATTATTTCCCTCTTACCGGCTGGAAAACGTCAGCAGCGCATGAATTCCATGATGAGCGTCCGGCGTATGGTTTTGATCTGCGAACAAAAGGCATGTTCCCCGATTTTCCCTGGTTCAGCGGCGAGTTGACATATGAACAGTATTACGGGGATAAAGTTGATCTGTTGGGTAACGGTACGTTAAGCCGGAATCCCCGCGCCGCAGATGCGGCTTTGGTCTGGAATCCTGTCCCTTTGCTTGAAGTCAGAGCAGGATATCGGGACGCCGGTAACGGCGGATCGCAGGCAGAGGGCGGTCTGAGAGTCAACTATTCCTTTGGTACGCCGTTACCTGAACAGCTTGATTACCGCAACGTTGGGGCGCCGTCAAACACGACAAATCGGCGTGCCTTTGTCGATCGCAATTACGATATCGTCATGGCGTATCGGGAGCAGGCCAGTAAAATCCGCATTACGGCAATGCCGGTGTCAGGCTTGTCCGGGACGCTGGTTACATTAATGGCGACGGTAGATAGCCGTTACCCGATCGAGAAGGTTGAGTGGTCGGGTGATGCGGAGCTTATCGCTGGACTTCAGCTTCAGGGGAGCCTGGGCAGCGACCTTATCCTCCCACAACTTTCGCTGACGGCAACTGATGAAGCCACCGGAAGCGTTACTGCGCCAGTCGTCGGAACAGAAATGCGAGCCAGAACGCTTTGTATAAACAATATGGACTGTACCGATGCGTTCAATTATCAGTGGGAAATCTCGGATGAAATGAAATCCTGGAAATCTGTACCGGGGGCGACAAAGGCCACCTGGCTTCTTCCTTATAGCCTTAACGGAGAATCGCTACAGAATAAATATATCCGCGTCAGAATTATTTCTGATTAGGAAAATGCTAAGGGTAATACCGCAACCTCTGATGCGAATTAATGTTTTAAAAAGGATCAACAGTGCGCATGTCGAAACATAATCTTATTATTTATAGCTTACTTCTGGCGGCTATGCCGATAAGCGTCTCGGCGGATTCGTCGACAACGTCCGCGGCAACCGTCGGGATGCTTTCTCCTCCTACGGCGCCGAGCGTTGGGCACAGACCTGGCTCGCCGCTGAGTGATTATGGGTTGGAATTGAATGGGTATTATGGGTATGTTGAATCATATATACCTATACCAGGCATGCTTTTAAAATCAAGAATGGTTGGGAGAGTCCGTGATCCTGATACTTAAAAATATCAAGCTAATGAAACGGCCACCACAGTATGTACGTATTATCGCGTTGAGAAAGATGATTCACAGCATGAGCTTCTACGTGAAAAACCATGTAAATATGCAATTGTTATCAGCGAAGATAATGTAGTTTCGAAGATAAGAATTGAGCATTATAACGAAACAGATATGGTCTCAGCACCAGGATATACGCCTGTGCCGATGGTTTCTGAACTCCATTCTATTGAAACAAAACGTATAGTTAAATTGAGTTCAGATTTATCTGTCATTAGTGCAGATAAATCTTTACTGATGCCAGGAGAGAGTGCTGTTGTGAAAATTATTGTTAAAGATATAAATAATAATCCCATAACTAATCTCAATCTCCAGTGTGGGCATATTCCAACAGGAAATTGGAATAGTCGGTGCGATATCAAAACCGGGGGTAATCCCGGAGAGTATATTCAGACGGTAACTTATAATGGAGGTTCAAATGGAGAGTTGAGATTAACATATAGATATTTTGGGGGAATTGATTAAAGATAAATTTACTATCTCCGGGATAATAAAAAAGTAGAGTGAAAATAGCAATGAATAGTGGGTTGGCTTTTATATCACTTATCTTATTATGGATGTTCGCCTGGGTCTTTAGCAGATTGCTAAATAATTATTATGGCTAAAATAATACAAACGTTAAAAGGAGAAATTTTTATGACACCAGCAACAACACAAGATTATATCTTATTGGGTCAGGAGCACTCTGTGACCTTTGGCAAAACGCAACTGACGCTCAAACCCGGTATACTGGCTGAAGGTGAACCATTACCCTGCACAAAGGGACTGGTGAGCCATGATTTATTGCCGGGTTACTGTATCCCGGGTATAAAAAAACTGATTATTGTCGTCCCATCACTGGATACGCCAGTTTGTGAATGGCAGGTAAAAGAGTATAGTGACCACCTTAAATCAGCGGGCAGTCACTCAAATCGGGCGGTGTATGTGTTGAGTATGGATACGCCATTTGCCCAGGCCCGTTTTATTCGCGATCATGATATTCATCCAGGCATAGTCTTTGTCTCTGACTACGCTTGCCGCCAGTTTTTGGATAATTCAGGACTGAAAATTAATGAGCTCAGTATTTTTGCCAGAGCGTTGATTGAGTGCGATGAAAATAATATGGTTACGCGTGTCATCGTACCGCGAGATATCACTCATATTCCTGCCTGCTAATAGTTTGTATGAACATAGCTCCTGCACGGTGAGCCGGATTATCGGCAGCTCCGGGGAGTAGACTTTTATATGCGCCTTCCTGTACTACGAAGGCGTAAACTCATACTATTGCATAACGCTATAAGGAACTGAAAATGACGCCAGCGGATGGGGCAGGTTAACGTTATGGCTCCCCTGAATTTCTGCAATAATCGTCTGGTAGCCGGAAAGCCACTTATGACTTTGAGATTTGGCTTGCTGGTGCTGTAAATTGTTTATCAAGAGCTCCATCGATTCGCGGGTCTGCCAGTAGTAATTGTTAATCACTCTTCCGCTGGCGGCATCGGTATAGCTTTCCATACCAATATAGCCATCAATAGACTGCGTATAGCGCTCAATCCAGCCATCCAGTTGATAAAACTCTTCGTCGTACTCTTTTTTTCGAAAATAAAACTCGTCAGAAACAGCGACATAGTATTTCTCCTGTTACGCATATCAATCAAACACCCATCAACGTGGATTCAAAACGTAAACCCGGCATCATTTTTTCAAGGCCGTCAGTCAGCATGTTTCCTGCCGCGTACAATTCATCAACTGGCATTTCCGGCAAGCTTTCAAGGATAAACCACATCGTTTTATCTGAAGCGCTTAGTCGGGTACGTACTCCCTGACGCCAGTTCCAGCGCCGACAGGTGACGCCTCTGTCATCGCGCCAGATAACTTCGCCCGGTTCTGGCGACTCGGTGACGGGTTGTCCTTCTTTCAGGGTATCAAATGTTTCACTACCGTCAGCGAAAACCAGTCGCGGCGATCCACAATAAGCCGCGCTATTTTCGCCGCCTACCGGCACGGCATAGCGCAGGCTCACAGCGTTATAAAGATCAACTACCGGGTCCAGCGCCGCCATTGTTCCATCCTTCAACACGCGTTTTCGTAGCGCTTCTGCCGAGCAGGGGGTGCGCTTTGGTTTTGCGCCGAATGCTTTAAACACCGCATTCCAGGCGTCTATATGCGCCTGTCCCCACGCAGGCTGGCCGTTAAGTACGGTCTGGCAGGCCTCTTTTAACGCGATTTCTCCAACCTGCGCATCGCGAACCGGAGCGGCAATAACATTAATACTTAATGCACGAAAGCCGGGAGCGATACGGGCCAGTTCCGGGCTGATTGACGGTAACATAGAAGACATCGCATAATCCTGTAATGACTATTTTATTCTATGATATCGACCAATGACCAAAAAAGTCAACTTATCGACTGCGGCAGGCGCCGACGTCAGCACAATAAACGAAGCTGTTTCCCAACGTATCAAACAATTTCGTAGCCAAAAAAAGATGTCGCTGGATGAGCTTGCGCGGCGTTCCTGCGTCAGTAAAGGAATGCTGGTGGAAATTGAAGGCTGTAAAGCCAATCCGAGCATTGCTCTGTTGTGTAAGATCGCGGCTGCAATGGGGGTGTCCGTGGCGGATTTTGTCAACGTCGCCAGCGAGCCGATAGTACATCTTATCGACCGGGATGCTATTCCGGTATTGTGGCGCGGCGAGAAAGGCGGCAGCGCGAAGCTGATGGCGGGAACCAGCGGGCCGGATATGCTGGAACTCTGGCAATGGATAATGCATCCTGGTGAACAGTTTGAATCGGCAGGACATCCGGCCGACACCTGTGAATTACTGTTTGTTAATCAGGGAACACTGACGTTAACGGTCGACGATAGACGCTTTATTATTCGGGAGGGCTGCTCCGCTGTAGCCAGAACCGATATGCCTCATGCCTACTTTAACGACACTAAGGAGGTGCTTGAATTTACCATGACAGTGAATGAAAAGAGCCGTTGATCACCGTGAGGAAGGCGCTAACAACCCGTCACCAGGGCAGGGAAGCCTCGGTGCCCGATAAGCGTTATCGGGCGCCGACTATCTTTTATTTTATCGCAGGCGCGGCCTCTGGGTCATCGATATATAGCGTCTGGCTTGGGAAGGCGAAGTCAGCGCCGTTTTCCTGGACAATCGCAATAATTTTCAGGTAAACATCCTGCTGTACGGCAAGCCATTCCTGCCATACTGTCGTTTTGGTAAAGCAATACACCATAATATTCAGCGAAGAGTCGGCGAATTCATTAAAATAGACCAACAGCGTCTGTTTCTGATCGATATCACTGTGCGCCTGCAGCATGTTTCTGATGGCATCCACGATGAGGCCAATTTTGTCGGCATCTTCGTAACGTAATCCAATAACTGTTTTAATTCGACGGTTGGTCATTCGTCCCGGGTTTTCAACACTAATGGATGAAAAGACGGAGTTCGGAACATACAGCGGGCGGTGGTCGAATGTGTTAATTCGGGTAATTCGCCAGCCGATTTCGGCGACTGTACCTTCGATATTTCTGTCAGGAGAGCGAATCCAGTCTCCGATACTGAAGGGGCGATCGAAATAGAGCATAATACCGGAGAAAAAATTGCTCAGGACATCTTTGCCCGCCATACCAACAGCGATACCGCCGATACCGCCAAAGGTCAGCAGACCGGACAGACTCATGCCAAAATGTTCGCCATACAGTAAGACAATCGCGACAATAATGGTAATTTTTATGACCCGCGCCAGGATACGGGTACTGGTGACATCTCTACCTTTATTGACCTGTGCTTTTTCAAACTGGTTAATAATCAGGAACAGTTTTATCGTCAGAATAAGCGCAATGAGCGAAGTGCAGATAAAATCAATGATCCCGGAAGAGATAAACCGCAAATTATAATCTTCAATAGCATTATTCAGGATGCTCCCAATGGTTCCAATTATAATCGCGTAAATAAAAAACTGCGCAGCATGGAACGTGAATCCTTTCTTCCACTGTACATTACGGCTCAGCCAAAATCTCACAACCAGTAACGCCATGCCGCAACTGAAAAGTATCGCCAGATTAAACGCGTTTTTGAGAAAAAATTCAGTGAACATTATTGTTTTCCGCTCCTTCCTACGATAACAGCTCAGAATGACCTGATTAACAGGTATTTTACCCAGGATAAACGCGCAGATCATCGATAAGTAAAAAGAAGAAGTAGTGCTATCAGCTTTAATTTCAGCGGCTTACTTTTTATGTAAATACAATGTCACGTTTTATGGGGCAGACATCGCGTGATTGTCATGGTATTGTTGCCATCAGGTAACAAAGTCATCTGTAAAGGACGATACTATGATCATGATGAAGCTGAAATCAGCGAAGGGGAAAAAATTTCTGTTATGCCTGCTGGTCGTGTTTATCGTTGCGGCCTCGGTGGTAACGCGCGCGACTATCGGCGGTGTGATTGAGCAATACCATATTCCGCTGTCCGAGTGGACAAGTTCCATGTATGCCATCCAGTCGGCAATGATTTTCGTTTACAGTCTGGTGTTCACTATTCTGCTGGCTATTCCTTTGGGGATCTATTTCCTCGGCGGAGATGAGTAACATTAATGAGGTATTGGCCGGATGGCAGCGCCATCCGGCAGGGCGGAAGAGGAATTAATCGTCCTCATCGTCAAGTTCAACCGGCGTCTGATACTCATCAGGCTTAATGACTAGCAGGTCGCAGCGCAGATGGTCAATGACCTGTTCTGCCGTGTTTCCCAGAAACGCGGCCGAGAGTCCGGTACGTCCAACAGTGCCAAGCACAACGATTCCCGCCTGGAGATGTTCGGCAAGATCCGGGATAACTTCTTCCGGCAAGCCTTTTTCCACATGTGTAACTTTCTCATCGATGCTGAATTTCTGGCGCAGCGCTTTCATCGCCAGTAAATGCTGGCCTCTGATGGCGTCGTTATACACGCTGGGATCAAATTCCGGCAGCTCAATGGCGATATTGATTGGCGTAACGGGGTAGGCGCCGACCAGGTGCACTTCGGTATGATTAACCTGCTCTGCCAACTGTAAGGTCTCTTTTACCAGCTTTTCGTTGAGAGCATTGTGATAGGGCTCTTCGCTTGCCAGGTTCACGGCGACCAGTGCTTTACCACCTTCTGGCCACGGCTGATCTTTGACCATCCACACGGGGCTTGGGCATTTGCGCAGTAAATGCCAGTCGGTAGGGGTGAAAATGACCGCTTCCAGTCGATCGTGCTGATGCGCCATTTTCAACACCAGATCGTGACTGCTGGCGATAACCTCCTGGATGATGGCCTCAAAGGGACGATTGTGCCAGACCACTTTAATTTCAATGGGGACACCGGCTTCAAGATAATATTTCGCCTGCTCACGTATCCAGGCTGTGCGTTGGCTTATTACACCCTGACGCATTGCGGTACGTTCGTCAGGAGAAAGCAGGGTGGTCATCTCATACGAGAAATCATAAATAGGCAGAAAAGCTTTAATTTTGCCGCCAATCCGTTGATGCAAATAAACTGCTCGCCGTAATGCGGGTTGATCGTCCTGGTTGGGATCGATGACCACCAGCATATTTTGATACATAGCCATACAGGGTCTCCTTACAACTGTCATCGCAGTTTGTAACTAAAGAGTAACTCAAATATGGTGAATGAAACAGAGGGAAGCGCTTCTGCCAGATCAATAAATCAGAAAAATTTAACGATATGGCAGAAGATGACATCAATGGTTTAGCTGATATTTAAGCGACGTTGCGTGTATGACCGGCCAGGGCCGCCAGCGCATCGCTGTTTTCAATAGTAATATACTTACCTTTCACCGCCAGCATACCGCTTTTCTGGAAACGGCCCAGCAGACGGCTAATGGTTTCGACCGTTAAGCCAAGGTAGTTGCCGATATCGCCACGGGTCATCGTCAGGCGGAATTCACGCGGTGAAAAACCACGCTGCGCAAAGCGACGGGACAGGTTGTAAATAAACGCGGCCAGACGTTCTTCGGCGTTTTTCTTCGACAATAACAGGATCATATCCTGATCGCCTTTAATTTCACCGCTCATCAGGCGCATCATTTGCTGACGCAGGTTAGGCATTTTTCCGGACAGGTCATCCAGCGTCTCAAAGGGGATTTCACATACCATAGAGGTTTCCAGCGCTTGCGCAAAGCTCGGATGATGACCGCTGCCAATGGCGTCAAAACCCACCAGGTCACCTGCTAAATGGAATCCAGTAATCTGTTCATCGCCTTGCTCGGTAATGGTGTAGCTTTTAATCGTTCCGGAGCGGATAGCATAGAGCGATTTCAGTTCATCACCTGCTTTAAACAGAGTTTGCCCTTTCTGAATGGGCTTTTTGCGCTCAATGATATTATCAAGCTGATCAAGCTCATGCTCGTTAAGTGTGAACGGGATGCAAAGCTGGCTGATACTGCAATCCTGGCAATGGATAGCACAACCGCCAGACTGAATGCGCCGTATAATTCGCTTTTCCGGGATCATAGGTCTGCATCATAGGTCTGCTCAAGCCGTAATTGATATTTGTCAATTTTAACATCTTTTTGGTGAGCGCGTAAGTCTGAGCTATCCCGGAGAAGGAATAATTCAAGTATAAGTTTAATGAATGTTTGTATCTATTTGAAAATACGTAACTTATTTGTGGTTGCTTTACATGAAAGTGTGATCGATAAGGCACTTTTTGCCTGTATATTCATAATAAAAGATAGCCTTCATGGCGTAATAGCCACTCTTTTCGCTCTACGCCGCCAGCGTATCCGGTCATAGTGCCGTTACGCCCGATGACGCGATGACATGGAACGACAATACTGATTGGGTTCGCGCCATTTGCAGCACCGACTGCGCGTGCGGCGCCCGGACGTCCCAGTTGCTCCGCCAGTTGACCATAGTGCATCACCTGCCCGCAGGGGATAGTGCGCAAAGCCTGCCATACTTCTCGTTGAAAAGGCGTGCCCCCCGTGGCGGTCTCCAGGGTATCAATTACGGCGAGATTGCCTGCAAAATAATCTGCAAGTTTATCGCTGAGCCCACCGGGGTTAGTCGCAGAAATGCGTTCATGGCCTTCGTGACGGTAGTGTATGTCAAGCAGTTGCTCCATACGATCGCGGTACTGTTCCCACTCAACGGCCCGCAGTCGAAACTGCTCATCGCAAACCACCCATAACGGACCTAATGGCGTGGCTATCTTCTCTTCAAGTAATCTTAGCATCCGTTCTCTCACATCGTCTTAGTCTAACGTAAGAGACAAGATATCATGCCGGGAATACCCGCAACCATACTCCTTAAAAGATAGTCAGGGATAACACATTTAGCGACAGTAATATCGTTGGCGGAGAAAAATGGAGCCTGGCGACATCGTCCAGGCCCGAGAGGAGATATCGTGCGCTTTCCTTAACTATAGACACGCTATTTTTCGGTTGGCGTGTAACATATTTATAACTAATTTTTAAAGCGTTCGCTATTACTATGAGTGATTGATTACAATAAATCTTATCTCAAACTCACGGAGTTAACTGGAGTTAAAATATGACTTTATTAGCGTTAAAATACACTGGGGCGAGGCGGTTTATTTCATTACATTGTCGCTGTTATTGGAAATAACTGTAAACCGTTGTCGGTATAACAGGGCGCGGTTATGATAGCGGCTGTCGCAAAACGCTGGAGGATGAATCATGAACCTTGACGATAAAGCGCTGTTTCTTGACGCCATGGAGGATGTCCAGCCGCTGAAACGCCATACTGATGTACACTGGCAGCCAACGCGTAATCTTAAAACGCCCCAGCGTATCGACACGCTTCAGCTTGATAATTTTCTGACGACGGGATTTCTGGATATTCTGCCGCTGAATGAACCGCTGGAATTTCGTCGGGAAGGATTGCAGCAAGGTGTCATCGACAAATTACGCAGTGGGAAATACCCTCAGCAGGCCAGCCTCAATTTGCTACGCCAGCCGGTCGAAACGTGCCGCAAACTGCTGTTTCGTTTTATCCTGGAGGCGCAGAAGGAAGGCTTACGTAATGTCCTGATCATTCATGGTAAAGGGCGAGAGGCGAAGTCGCATGCCAATATCATCCGAAGCTATGTGGCTCGCT
This sequence comes from Salmonella enterica subsp. diarizonae, assembly GCF_008692785.1. Classification (GTDB taxonomy): domain Bacteria; phylum Pseudomonadota; class Gammaproteobacteria; order Enterobacterales; family Enterobacteriaceae; genus Salmonella; species Salmonella diarizonae. The sequence goes on along the minus strand of NZ_VXJV01000002.1, from coordinate 464,485 downwards.
GGTTGACAGAGTTTGAGGATGTACAGGCTTATTGTTCGGCGCTGCCGCACCATGGCGGCGGCGGGGCATGTTATGTTGCGCTACGTAAAACGGTGCAGGCTAAACAGGATAACTGGGAGCGTCATGCGAAGCGCAGTCGGTAAATCGTTGCCGCTGGCGGACAGGACCGCCAGCGCAGGTTCGCGCAAACCCGGTTTCATGCCTGATATAACGCCTCATCCAAACGCTTAAGATTCTGCAAGAGAACGGGTTATAACCAGACTGTCCGCGGTAATAGCACGGAAAACATTAATTCGCTTATTTAAGCATCTATTAAAACGTACTCTTATCCAGCTTAACTGTTAAGCGGAAAATGGTGATAACGGCATCACTTGTTATTGAGGATGGATGAATATCCTGGTATAGCGAAGGTGTGTGAATTTATCTGTCGCACTAAGCGAAATGGCGATGGTCTGGTGTTGAATATGGAGAATGTGAAAGAAACGAATGGCAATACATATCTGAAATGCTATAAAAATAAAACCTATCTCTTATCCTGGTTGTAGGCTATCAAAAATGTTAAGAAATGTTAGCATCAGGACATGTATTATTCTATTTATGGTATGTACGTTTCTATTGGTGGATGCTTTACAAATAACTTTTTTGAATGATCTTCGTATTTTAATTACGTTTAATATCATCTATCTTGCCTCAATATTACTGCTTTGGTGGTATATAACCTATTATCTGGTTGTACCTATTAATACCGTTAAGAAAAGTATTGAAGAGGTCACGGCAGGAAACTTGTCTATTCATATATCCGAATTTGGCAATAATTGCGCCGGGCGGCTGATTCCCGGTATTAATAGCCTGTCAGATAATATTTCCGCGCTGGTGAACGAAATCAGATCCTCTTCACAAACGGCAATGACGCTTTCTGAGCAACTGGCGGCGCGCAGTATGGCGCTATCCGTAAAGACGGAACAGCAGTCGGCCTCGTTAATTCAAACTGCCGCCAGTATGGATGAAATGGCGGCGAGCACCAAAAACAATGCGGATAATACCCGAATGGCGAGCATTCAGGCGGATTGTGCAACTCAATGCGCCCGTAAAGGCGGCGAATTAATGGTGCGGGTTGCAGAAAATATGCGTTCTATTACCGACTGTGCGTCGCAGATGACAGAGATTATTTCGTTGATTGACGGTATCGCATTTCAGACCAATATTCTGGCGCTTAACGCGGCGGTAGAGGCTGCGCGGGCGGGCGATCATGGAAAAGGTTTTTCCGTGGTGGCCGGGGAAGTGCGTAATCTGGCGCATCGTAGCGCCGAGGCGGCAAAAAGTATCAAAGCGCTTATCGACGTTACGCATGACAATGTTCGGCAGGGGGCTGCTATTGTGCAGGAAGCTGAAAAAAATATGGAGGAGATTGTCGGCGGCTCCGGGCAATTAAACTTGCTGATGAGTGAAATTTCCACCACCACACGGGAGCAGGAAAAAGGCATAAACCAGATAACTCTGGCGTTGAGTGATCTGGAAAGCGCAACCCATAGCAATGTTTTAATGGTTGAAGCGTTATCTGCTTCCTCGGATGTTTTGAAGGCGCAGGTGATCGAGTTACAGACTAAAACCAACAAATTTCGCTTGGGTCAGCCGGGTTACAGCGAACACGCGCTGTCGCGCCCTCATGCTTCGTCTCTCTCTACCATCACCAGTCGCGGTCAGTCCTGGTAATACATTTTTGGTAAGCGCCTGTTGCTAAGGTGCTTTTTTCGCACGTTCCCGTCATTCTTTTTGCGTAATGAGAAAATGAGAGATTGCTTAACCTTTCTCGAAAGCTAGACTAACGGCATGAGAGTCGTAACGTGGAGGCGCTGTGGAAGCCATTAAGGGATCGGATGTGAACGTGCCGGATGCCGTTTTCGCATGGCTATTGGATGGTCGTGGTGGAGTAAAACCGCTCGAAGATAATGATGTGATCGATAGCCAGCATCCCTGTTGGCTACATCTTAATTATACCCACCCGGACAGCGCCCGCTGGTTGGCTTCAACGCCTTTGCTCCCCAATAACGTGCGTGATGCGCTGGCAGGTGAAAGTTCGCGTCCGCGCGTAAGCCGTATGGGGGAAGGGACGCTCATTACGCTGCGTTGTATTAATGGCAGTACTGATGAACGCCCGGATCAATTGGTGGCAATGCGTTTATATATGGATGAGCGGCTCATTGTGTCTACCCGTCAGCGAAAGGTTCTGGCGCTGGACGATGTGGTCAGTGATTTGCAGGAAGGCGCCGGGCCAGCAGATTGCGGTGGCTGGTTAGTCGATGTGTGCGATGCGTTAACCGATCATGCCAGTGAATTTATTGAACAACTGCACGATAAAATTATCGACCTGGAAGATAACCTTCTTGACCAGCAGATCCCGCCGCGTGGCTTCCTGGCGTTATTACGTAAGCAATTGATTGTCATGCGGCGCTATATGGCGCCGCAGCGCGACGTTTACGCCCGGCTTGCGAGCGAACGTTTGCCGTGGATGAGCGACGATCACCGGCGCAGAATGCAGGATATCGCCGACAGGCTGGGAAGAGGGCTGGATGAAATTGACGCTTGTATCGCGCGTACTGGGATCATGGCGGATGAAATTGCCCAGGTGATGCAGGAGTCTCTGGCGCGCAGAACTTATACCATGTCGCTTATGGCGATGGTTTTTCTGCCCAGCACTTTCTTAACGGGGTTATTTGGCGTCAACCTGGGCGGTATTCCCGGCGGCGGGTGGCGGTTCGGCTTTTCGCTGTTTTGTATTCTGTTAGTTGTCCTGATCGGTGGTGTTACTTTATGGTTGCATCGCAGTAAATGGTTGTAACATCAGCGCTTTTCAGACCGTTCTGGATGAAAAAAGGCCGAGAAATTTGAGCGAAGTCAATAAACCATCTACCTATTCGGGGCAATATCTCTCTCGCAGGTGAATGCAACGTCAAGCGATGGGCGTTGCGCTCCATATTGTCTTACTTCCTTTTTTGAATTACTGCATAGCACAATTGATTCGTACGACGCCGGCTTAGATTAGTCGGCTTTTTTTTGCTTGCAGGATATCAGCGTCTACCCTTTAAGAGTCTGATTGACATTCCGGAGGGTAATATGAGCTATCTTTTGACCTTATTGTATCAGCACTCGTCCTTGTCGGACCCGATTCCCACCGATCCTGTTCCCATTCCCGAACCGCTTCCTCGTCCTCAACCAATGCCCGATCCGCCGCCCGACGAAGAACCGATTAAAATGTCGCATCAAACGCCCGGATCTGCGAGGATACGCGCCTGCTGACTATAAGTCGTTACCGCGAGAGTAAATTGTGACCGCTTTTTCAACCCTGAATGTTCTGCCCGCCGCCCAGCTCAATAACCTTAATGAGCTGGGCTATCTTGAGATGACGCCTGTTCAGGCTGCGGCATTACCGGCCATTCTGGCGGGTAATGATGTGCGTGTGCAGGCAAAGACCGGTAGCGGTAAAACGGCGACCTTTGGTCTTGGACTCTTGCATCGAATTGACGTCAGCCTGTTTCAGACGCAGGCGTTGGTGCTGTGCCCGACGCGGGAGCTTGCGGATCAGGTTGCCGGAGAGCTGCGTCGTCTGGCCCGTTTTCTGCCAAATACCAAAATTCTGACCTTATGCGGCGGACAACCTTTTAGCGTGCAGCGCGACTCTCTTCAGCACGCGCCGCATATCATTGTCGCGACACCGGGGCGCCTGCTGGATCATTTACAAAAAGGAACCGTATCGCTGGATGCCCTGCATATCCTGGTAATGGATGAAGCGGACCGAATGCTGGACATGGGATTCAGTGATGCCATTGATGAGGTGATCCGCTTTGCGCCCGCGGCGCGCCAGACGTTGTTGTTTTCGGCGACCTGGCCTGAGGCTATCGCGGCGATTAGCAGTCGTGTACAGCAACAGCCAATGTGTATTGAAATCGATACGGTAGATGCGCTACCGGCTATCGAACAACAATTCTTCGAAACGTCTACGCATGAAAAAATTTCGCTGCTGCAAACGTTGCTTAGCCAACATCAGCCAGCCTCCTGTGTGGTGTTTTGCAATACCAAAAAAGATTGTCAGGCCGTTTGTGATGCGCTTAATGCGGCAGGGCAAAGCGCATTGGCGCTACACGGCGATCTGGAACAACGCGACCGCGACCAGACGTTGGTACGTTTTTCGAATAGCAGCGCGCGCATTCTGGTTGCCACCGACGTTGCTGCGCGAGGGTTAGACATTAAATCGCTCGAACTGGTAGTTAACTATGAACTGGCCTGGGACCCCGAGGTTCATGTTCATCGTATTGGCCGTACGGCGCGCGCAGGAAGCAGCGGTCTGGCGATCAGTTTCTGCGCGCCGGAAGAGGCGCAGCGGGCGAATATTCTTTCAGAAATGTTGCAACTCAAGCTGAACTGGCTGAATGCGCCCGCCCAGCAGCCGTTGCTTCCTCTGGTCGCAGAGATGGCGACCCTATGTATTGACGGCGGTAAAAAAGCGAAAATGCGTCCGGGAGATATTTTGGGTGCGCTGACTGGCGATATTGGATTAGACGGGGCGGATATCGGCAAAATTAACGTTCATCCAATGCACGTTTACGTCGCCGTACGTCAAGCGGTAGCGCAAAAAGCCTGGAAGCAGTTGCAAAACGGGAAGATCAAAGGCAAGTCATGCCGGGTACGACTATTAAAATGATCGATAGCATGGCGTCTCAGCGGAGTGCTGAGACGCCTGCAAATTATTTCACTTCGATAACATCAAGCCGCAACGCGTCTAAGGAAGTGTCATCTTCTTCCGGCTGCCAGCCAGCGGGCTGCAATGGAATCTCTTCACGATCGAACGCTAAATCGCCGCCGTCGACTACCTCGGAACCGTGAGCGATGCCTTTGAAATCGAACAGATTAGTGTCACAAAGGTGAGACGGCACGACATTCTGCATGGCGCTAAACATCGTCTCGATCCGTCCAGGATAGCGTTTATCCCAGTCGCGCAGCATGTCGGCAATTACCTGGCGTTGCAGGTTGGGTTGCGAACCGCACAGATTACAAGGAATGATAGGGAAGGCTTTGGCCTCAGCAAAACGGACAATATCTTTCTCGCGGCAGTAAGCCAGCGGGCGGATCACGATATGTTTGCCGTCATCGCTCATCAGCTTCGGCGGCATCCCTTTCATTTTTCCGCCATAGAACATATTCAGAAACAGGGTTTGCAGAATATCGTCGCGATGGTGGCCCAGGGCGATTTTGGTCGCGCCCAGTTCAGTCGCGGTACGATACAGGATACCGCGACGCAAACGCGAGCACAGCGAGCAGGTGGTTTTTCCTTCCGGAATCTTCTCTTTAACAATACCGTAAGTGTTTTCTTCAACTATTTTATATTCTACGCCCAACTGCTCAAGATAGGCTGGCAGGATATGTTCCGGGAAGCCCGGTTGTTTTTGATCAAGGTTGACGGCGACCAGTGAAAAATTGATCGGGGCGCTTTGCTGCAAATTACGTAAAATTTCCAGCATTGTATAGCTATCTTTACCGCCAGAAAGGCAAACCATAATGCGATCGCCTTCTTCAATCATATTGAAATCGGCAATCGCTTCGCCAACGTTACGGCGCAGACGCTTTTGCAACTTGTTCAGGTTGTACTGTTCTTTCTTTGTAACTTGCTGATTATCTTGCATTATTTACTTTCTCAGGAACAAAAATGGGCATAATAAATGATGGCCGGCAGGCAAAGTATTTGCGTATGGTACGGATTACAGCGATGAATGCCAGCACGTTTTACAGCGGCGTTCCATCTGGTGCCCAGCCTGTTCACCGGGTAATGCGATTTCTGTAAGGCAAAATGGAGTTCGCCTGTTAAATAACGTTTCTCGACCAGTGGCGCAGAGAATATAATCATGAGAGATCGCATTCATCATTAAATGACATGACTCCGACGGGGTTTATCCGAAGTCTTCAGAAAGACGAAGATCTCTGATGTATCACTACACTGATTTTGGGCCAGGGTCAGTACCGCTTGATGAGTATGGTGATGTAAATGAATGTGTTAAAGTAGAGATAGTCATCTTTTCTTATAACTGGACTAATCTGATAGTTAATTTAATTGTGTGGACATTTTTCAATGGATAACTAAATTACTTTCATTGAATGTAATTTAATAGTTAACTATATAATCTATGGCTGTTTTCTCTTATATTTGTGATGTATATAACAAATCAGGCGGTTTATCTAATAGATAACTCAGTGGGTTGTATTTTTGTTGACTGTATGTTGGTTAAAGTACGCTTGCATAAACATAATGATATTTTTATTTAAAAACCAATCAACACTCTGTGTATTAACGTACTTCTAGTTAGATCTGATACCTGGCGTTTGTTCTTATTATATCATCCGCAATTTTTACAGGAGGGAATAATGCCCGTAACATTAGAACATGTATCTTCCAGAACGGTACAGCAGAAGTTAAATACAAAAGGTATCAGAACTTGGGACACCATACAGTACCTTTCAGCTTTGGATGGAGCGCATAAGGATACTGTTTTTCATGAACAAATATCTAATCTACCCGAAGAGTATATTCATCTGGATGAAATGGCCCGAGATGAAAAAGAATATAGCTTAAATATTTATGAGTTCTTCTTTGAGTCAACGTCTGAAATTATATGTGAAGATATTAAATCAACTTTAGATTTTTATTATTTGAATAGTCCAACATTTCGGCGGTTGGTTAATTATAGAGTCGATTATAGTATAAATAACGATATTGATACCAGTAAGTGTGAAGTAATAGTATCCCCAAATTATAGTTATGAAAATGCTGAAGGGAGTCGTGTGTATTTATCGTTGCCGTTTAATAAGAAAGGTTTTCCTATCGATCCTGAATCTAACGACTGTGATAATAATATATCATCAGAAAAAGTATTGTTAGATTTATTTTTGAAGCATATTTTATACGATGATTTGAAAGCGGATCATGATGTTACAAATATATATTCTAATGTTATTTATAAGGAAATTGATTCTACGGCTATGGCACATGCATCGTTGTGTTTTTCTCAGGCAGCGGTGAGCGATGGGCATGAGTTATTTAATATTGACAGCGTAACTACTCTACCTAAAAGTACTGAGCAAATCATATTTGAGGGAAAGGAAATACAAAAAGAAATTTTATCCTATTTTGAAAGGAGTAATAATTTTCAGCCAGTCACCGTTCATAAGATGGAGAGAAATATAAAAAATATCGCAGTAACGGGTTTATTACTATCATCCAGATTAACAATAGCAGACGGTAATGGGCTAAAAAATGATAATTCAGAAGACAAGAATAATTTTCCATCCAATAAAGAACAACTGAGATATGCAAGGGCTCTCCCGGAGGATCATTCCGCCCCAAATATGGAGCCTCATCCGTTAGGTAAGATGATAGATGAAATAGTCAAACATTCTTCATTTGCTGCAGGATTGCCACTTCTCGAAATGCTCAAAAAACTTGGAGATGAGCAGTTGATGAATGATTATAAAAGAGGCTATCATGAATTACTTGTATTTTCTCAAACAGGGCAGTGGACGCATGGTGGAAGAAGACTTGCTGCTGAATATATGTTCAAGGGCCTTATAATTCATTTGAATGAGATTGAAATACTTCTTAATAATGGAAGCAAGGTTTCTTTTGAGTATTTTGTAAAAGAACATATTGAACATCAATATAAAATATATGGGTTAATCGCTCGTGATATGCTGGTTCATCCTTTATATATTAGTTCCAGAATTTTAGCAACCAGACAAATTGCATCTGTCCTGGCAAATGAAAGCCATTATACGAAAGTACTAAATCAAAAATTTCCAGAGGTTTCGAGTTCAAACTTTGATACTTTCTATGGCAAGGAGGCTATTTTTACAGCATTAAATATTGTGAATTTTTACAGAAAAGAAAAAAGGATGTCCACATTTAACACTAAAAAGATGAAAGATCTTTTTAAGCGAGTTCAATTAGTAATACATCATTTATCCAGGAATGGTGGTGATAAAATATTGCTTAGCCCTGATGGCATAAAATATAATTTTAGCATCATGCGTAATATTATTCATTTGTGTACAAAGATAACTGGTCCAGTTAATGATAAAAAAATAAATGCCCTATCAAGAAAAATTGTGGTTAATAATGAATTTTCCAGACATATTAAGTCTTTGTTTCCCAGAGGGAACGGATTTTTAGAGCTTTTAATGAAGGCCGCTATCGATACACAACTAAATTGGGCGGAAAAATATTATAGAGCAGAGACACATGTCAAAGATCATATGCAAGACTGTGATCTATTAGGGTTAATGAATATAAATAAAATGTTGCGAGATACAGTTGTTGGGCTTATTCATGAGATTAGCGATATTGTACAATCGAGTTGGCTGACAGCAGAAGATCAACATGAAAAACAGGTTCAGTCTCTCGAAGCGTTCAAAAGGAAAGTCTCATCCATGGATGGCGGACAAGCTTTCGTGTATGGTTTTAATAAAGTCATTCAGGAGGGGCTATGGGGATTAATTGAATTGAGTTTTGATGTTGATGATACCGCTCATCATCGAACAGTTTCCTCACTAAGTCCAGCATCAAGATCAGGGCTTCATTTTTTAGGAACTATCTGGAATATTGTAATGAGTTTTGTCCCCGGTTTTAATGCGCTAGCTGGTACCAGCAGTATTCTCAATCGGGCTATTGTGGAAAACTCTGCTGATGTATGTGGATACATTCAGGATGTTATACGTATTGGTATGGAGGCTGCTCCTGTTGCAGAAGCGAAGTTTACAGAAAGGGCGTCGAATGCAAAATATACTGGTCTCCGCTTTGTTGAAAGTAAGATAGAGACTGGTGTAATAAAAGCGCCGATTCAAAAAGGTAGTAATTATAAAGTTATAGAGTCAATAGAAGATATTGATTTTATTTATCAAAAGAGCAATCGGAAAATTCTTGAGTTAAATCCAGAGGGAAGTGATGGACTCTATCGCGCTACAGGGTTTGATAAAGAAACGCATGGTTATTATAAACAGTCAGGAGAAGGCTTTTACAGAAAGCAAAAATCATTTCTACCGTCGTCCGCGGAAAATCCGAATACAATAAGATATAATGACAGAGAAATAGTTTTGACTAAAGACCCTGCATCAGAAATTTATCAGGGAACCTTTTCTGATACCGGGAAAAATGCGGGTATTACCTTTTACAGAAGTTCTGACGGTAAATTTTATCAGGTATCAGGACTGAAAGGGGGAGGGCCTATACGACATGTTGATAAACCTTATTCGGAGTTGAGAGAAGGAGATATTGGTTATGATGAGGATCTTCTGGATATTTCCGATGATTCACCACTACTGGAGGACATGCTGCCTTCCCTGTCAGAAGAATTATATCCTACATCAGAAGAAAATGTGCAAAGTGTCTATAAAAAACTCCAGAGTGGGGATACTGCAGCAGGTGAGATTGAAGTTGTATTATGCAGGGGGACAACTGGCCCGCAGGCTGAAAATATTGTTAAGTTTAAAACAGCAGGAGGTGTGGAGGGGCCCGATCCAAATATATTGCCTGTCTCTGTAGAAACCGCCAGGGAGCAGGTTCGGAGTGGAAGAGTGGTACCTGAATTTACAACAGATCTTAGTGTTGCAGATAGATTTAGCAGGGAGCATCATCTTATTATCGTTAAGACAAAAGTGAAATATCTTACGCGAGGCAGTACAAGTGAAAGCGGTTGGGTTATGCCACATACTGCACCAGTGGAACCTGTTGGTATCATTGACCGGACGTATGGTCATGCAGAAAATATCGGACAGGCAAACGCTTCTAAGTAAGCAGAGCCTCAGAACCAGGATGGACATCATAAATGGTGACCGGAAGGGCAGACAGCACTTCCGGGTATATGTCTGTTGAAAAACAGCTTGTACAGAATGGCTACAGGTCAGGATGATGTATTTCTATCCCTCTTCCGGTGAAGGTGGTTCCTCCTTAACCTGCGCGGAGCGTAGTGCTTCACCTGACTCAAAATGCCGGTAGTCTGGTCCGTAATCAAACCACAGTTCTTCCCCGGCGCTGATGTCGCGTGTGGTGACGTAAAAGTGAATATTCTTCCCGACAAGCACCGCGCTGACGTTCTGTCTTGCTTCTGTCTCCGCTGTCCGGTGGGTAAATGCCGGACTGTTAATCAGGCTGAGGATATTTCCTTCCGGCCAGGCGGACACCAGGCGCTCCTGGCTTCGCGTGGCAAAATAATAATTACCGGCTTCCTTCCCATATTCTTTTTCGTATTCACACCGTACCTTTTCACTGTCCAGCAGGCGGCCGGAGTAGGGGCCCAGTACGGTAAACGCCGCCAGATCGATTCGCGCGTAGACTGTGCGCCCCCTGTAACCGTCGCTGTCATCAAGGGGAATAGCGACGGACATCATGGCATTCATTCGCGCATCATGCTTTCCTTCATTTTGCAGAAACCAGCGAATATCCTGATTAATTCTGGCTTTGGTCTGCCGGGATAACAGGTTAAAAAGAGGCCCCCACCGTGTAACCTGTAAGGTTTCAATCCTGCCTTCCGCCTGGGTCATCACCGATATCGCCGGGTCACGCCAGTGCCGCAGAATGGGTAATTTATTGTTTATCTGGTGTGTTCGCCAGGTAACGTCATCTTCCTCTTCCTTGATCTGTTTTGCCGGCGGGGCTGAGATATCCTCTTTGGTCGAGGGAAGCGACCGTTTTTCCCCGCTGTGCTCCGGGGGCGCAGTCATGCTGACGGCTATCTCATCGCCTGTGGTTGTTGCTGCGGATGTTGATGCCTGTGGGCTGTCACTCGTGACGGTTGAGGGCGGCGACGGACGTGATGTGCCTCTGGATGGCATCTCACTGTCTGTCGGTGCCAGATACTTTCTTGCGCTTATATAAGATATCCCCCGGGCCTGCGCCCATGTGGCCCATCCACCTGATGTCCGGCGTTCCTCCGGTGACATGTTCAACCATGCCAGAAGTTGCGCCTCTGTAATGGGGGAGCCCCTCTCCCTGGGAGGTTGTAGCCGTACCACCACCTGGGGCTTCAGTCCTGTCTTTGTCAGATAGGCACTCGCACTATTAATGTCTATGCCCTGTGCCTGCGCCCACGTCATCCACCCGCCTGCCTCGCGTTTCGCCTCCAGTGGCAGGTCCTGCCACGCTCGAATCTGCTGATTTGTAATAGGGGTACCTCTTTCCCCGGGCGGTTTCAGGCGCTCTGTACCAAAGGGGGTCAGCCCGCGGTTGGTCAGAAAGATTCCTGCACTTCCGATGGTTATCCCCTGTGCCTGTGCCCACCTTATCCAGCCGCCTGTCTCGCGTTTCGCCTCCAGTGGCAGGTCCTTCCACGCTCGAATCTGCTGATTTGTAATAGGGGTACCTCTTTCCCCGGGCGGTTGTAGTCGTATTGCCCCCCGGGGCGTCAGTCCAGTGTTTGTCAGGCAGGCACTGGCACTGTCGATGTTTATCCCCTGTGCCTGTGCCCACCTTATCCAGCCGCCTGCCTCGCGTTTCGCTTCCTGTGGCAGGTCCTGCCACGCTCGAATCTGCATATTTATAATAGGGGTACCTCTCTCCCCGGGCGGTTGTAGCCGTATTGCCCCCTTGGGCGTCAGTCCAGTGTTTGTCAGGCAGACACCGGCACTACCGATGTTTATCCCCTGTGACTGTGCCCACCTTATCCAGCCGCCTGCCTCGCGTTTCGCTTCCTGTGGCAGATCCCGCCACACCTGAATCTGTGCGTTAGTAATGGAAGAACCTCTCTCCCCGGGCGGCTGTAGTCGTATTGCCCCCTTTGGCCTTAGTCCAGTGTTTGTCAGGCAGGCACCGGCACTGCCGATGTTTATCCCCTGTGACTGCGCCCATACTTTCCAGCCGCCTGCCTCGCGTTTCGCTTCCTGTGGCAGGTCCCGCCATGTCTGAATTTGCAGATTTGTAATAGGGGAACCTTTTGGGCGTGCTTCGACGCTCCCTCCTGTCCCTGTTACGGTAGCTGCCTGGTTGTCATCACTGACTGAGGACCGTGGGCTGTCAACAGCCTCTTTCTGGTGTTGTGTCGAATGCCATTCCTGGTCGCTCAGGTGAAGTGTGACGGAGGGAAAGTCGCTATTTTTACCGGAGGCAATCATGCAGATGGTTTCACCGGTACCGAGTATTCGCTCTGCGGTGAAGTTAGCCTGCCGTCCCGGAGATGCCAGCGCCTTCAGTCTTAAAAAGTGCTTCAGCCTCTCCGGTGGGGACATTCCTTTATCCGGCTGATAAAAAGCGCGAAAGCACTGTGCAGCTTCATCCTGAGCAGACAGGGCGAACCAGTCCCTGATACTGCTCCACATCCCGCTGAAATCGGGGACTGATGTGCTGCCAGGTGTTGGTGAACGAAAATGAATGACTGCTCCAATCCCCCGCATAGGACCTCCTGCTGATGCTTAGCTGGTTTTAGTGTTCTACCATTGTTTATTATTATTTTCTTTTAAATTATGACCATCAGGACTACTTCGATACGGCCCGGTCGGGCTCAACAAAAAAGGAGTGTCTGGTCACTATTTGATATTTTTCGACCGCTAATTTGCAGAGCATAGATGAAGCAAGTTGAAGACTTTTCCCGGTGGCAAATATGGGGCAAAATAGCGAACAAGAGGGAAAAAATGGTCACCAGGATTACTTAAAATATCATCATCGCCTAAAAATACCGAAACGAAGAAGAAATGTATGACTAAAGAAGCTGTAATCTTTCTTTTTATCGCCATCGTGGTAGAAGTTATCGCTACGATCTCATTAAAATTATCGGATAGTTTTACACGTCTTGTACCGAGCCTCGTTACCATTATCGGATATTGTATTGCGTTTTGGTGTCTCACCATCCCAATGCGAACCATCCCTGCTGGTATCATTTATGCCATCTGGTCTGGGGTAGGGATTGTACTTATTGGATTGATGGGATGGTTATTTCTGGGCCAAAAACTGGATATGCCGGCAATCGTTGGTATGTTGCTTATCATCTGCGGCGTAATTGTGATCAATCTGTTTTCAAAAAGCGTAAGTCACTAGGCGATGATGATGGTTGATTTGAGCCCGCACTCTATTATGCGGGCTCGGACTTTTAGCGTACAACCAGTACGGAGCACTCCGCATGACGCACAACGGCTGCGGCGTTGGAGCCCAGCAAATAGGTGGTAATATCCGGGCGATGCGAGGCGATAATCACCATATCGGCCGGTAATTTTTTCGCCATTTCCAGAATTTTATCTTTAGGAGAGCCTTCAGCAACGTGAGCCTGTACGCGGTCAGCGGGAAGGTTAAATTTCTTGATAATCGCTTCCAGTTGAGATTTGGCTTCGGCTTTCAGATCGTCCATTGCGGGGAGCTCCGCGGAATAAGCGAGCCCTAGTGAAGCGTAATAAGGCAAAGACGGGATTACAGTCAAAAAGTGCACCTTAGCGTCGTCAATCTTTGCTTCTGCTTCGACATGCGCAATTACGCGTTGAGTTAATTCTGAATCTGAAATATCGATGGGTACAAGAATCGTTCTGTTCATAAAACCTCCTGTTTAAGTATCCTCTGAAATTCTACTCCCTAATGGCACTTTATGTACAATGACATACGTCACATTTTAGGTGCTGCTCCACGGTGGTCTGAGGGGGCTATCAACAAGGGATGATGGCGTAATATAAAGAGTATTCCCTGTAAATAATCAGCGGGTTGACGCTAAGACTCTATTTCCGCCTTGCCGGGAAAGACCTAAAAAGAGATGTTACCGTTTAATTCAATAATTAATGAAATAATTCGTAGTGAAATAAATATAATTGATACGAATGCTTTCAGGTATATTATATGAAATAAAAATTATACAATATCATTCGGTTACGATATTCTACGTCTGTTATATGCCTTTATTGTCACATATTCATTTTGTCGTTGGGCCATTGCGTTAACCTTTGCTTTCCAGCGTATAAATTGACAAGCCCGAACGGATGTTCGGGCTTTTTTTGTGTCCAGGTTAATCCTTAGAATATTTTTTAATCTGCGCCGGGTTTTTCCGCTTTTCCTGCAAGCAATGCAAGAAAGTCATAGCGTTTTTGCAGATCCATCGCGGCATCTTGCCATAATTGTTCAGCCACTTCAGGCTGTTGCGCATTCAGGCGACGGAAACGCTGTTCATTCAGCAACGTTTCCGCCAGTGCATCTGACGGTGGTCGGGAATCCAGTGCCAGCGGCGGCTTGCCTTCATCCGCACGGCGGGGATCGAAGCGGTATAACGGCCAGAAACCGGTAGCCGTTAACTGGCGCATCTGATCGTGGCTCAGCGCCAGATCGTAGCCATGCTCCTCACAGGGGCTGTAGGCAATGATCAGCGACGGGCCTGGCCAGGCTTCAGCCTCCTGGATGGCTTTCACCGTCTGGTTTAATTGCGCGCCCAGCGAAATTTGTGCGACATAAACATGACCATACATCATCATGCTGACGCCAAGATCTTTACGGGCTTTACGCTTGCCATGTTCGCCAAACTTAGTGACGGCGCCAAGCGGCGTCGCCTTCGACGCCTGGCCACCAGTATTGGAATAACACTGCGTATCCAGAACCAGGATATTGACGTTTTCCGTCAGGCTTAACACATGATCCAAACCGCCAAAGCCGATGTCGTATGCCCAACCATCGCCGCCAATCAGCCAGATTGATTTTTCCACCAGCGCATCAGCATCCTTTAACAGTTCATCTGCGCCTGCAACCGATTTCAGATGTTGGCGCAATGCGGCGACCTGTTCACGCCGAATATCAGGCGTCGCTTCCGTATGCAGCGCCTCGTTTAATTCCGCGGGAATGCGATCGGCGAATTGCGCCAGTAAACGCATAACGCGCGCCCGATGCTGATCCACGCTCAGACGGAAACCAAGACCAAATTCCGCGTTATCTTCAAATAACGAGTTCGCCCACGCCGGGCCGCGTCCGTTGGCATCGGTGGTATAAGGCGTGGAGGGTAAGTTACCGCCGTAAATAGAGGAACATCCCGTGGCGTTAGCGATTAACATTCTGTCGCCATATAACTGAGTCAGCAGTTTAATATACGGCGTTTCACCGCAACCGGAACAGGCGCCGGAATATTCAAACAGCGGCGTAATGAGCTGCGACGTGCGGATATCAATCCGTTCCAGTTTGCTGCGATCGATTTCTGGTAAGTCGAGGAAGAAGTCATAATTCACTTTTTCTTCTTCCACATGCTCAAGGCGCGACATCATGTTAATCGCCTTGATCTGTGGATTTTGCCGATCTTTAGCCGGGCAGACCTCTACGCATAAATTACAGCCAGTACAGTCTTCTGGCGCGACCTGCAGCACATATTTCTGGCCGCGCATATCGCGGGACTTCACGTCCAGCGAATGCAGGCTGGCCGGCGCGTTCTCCATCGCCTGAGGGGAAACGACTTTCGCACGAATCGCCGAGTGAGGGCAGGCGGCGACGCAGTGATTACATTGTGTACACAGTTCCTCTTTCCAGACAGGAATCTCTTCGGCGATATTGCGTTTTTCCCAGCGGGTGGTGCCCATCGGCCATGTTCCGTCCGGCGGCAGGGCGGAAACAGGCAGTGCGTCGCCAAGACCCGCCAACATGGCGGCGGTAACGGTTTTTACGAAATCCGGCGCGGCGTCGGAGACGACCGGCGGGCGATGTGCGCTGTGGGAATTGACCGCCTGCAACGGCACTTCCGCCAGCGACGCTTGTGCCAGAGCCAACGCCTGCCAGTTACGCTCAACCAGATCCTGACCTTTGCTGCTATAGCTTTTGGCAATCGCGCCCTGCAACTCAACCAGAGCGTTATTGCCAGGAAGAATATGCGTCAGGTGGAAGAAAGCCATCTGCATGACGGTATTGATGCGTGCGCCAAGTCCGCATTCGCGGGCGATTTTCGCCGCGTTAACCACGTAAAAACGCGCCTTTTTCTGATTCAACACCGCCTGAACTTCTTGCGGCAGACGCGACCAGACCTCGTCGGCGCTGTACGGCGTGTTAAGCAGGAAGATACCGCCTGGCTTCAGACGCTCCGCCATCTGGTATTTATCGATAAATTGTAATTGATGGCAGCCGACAAAATCCGCTTGGGCAATTAAGTAAGCGGAACGAATTGGTTTTTCGCTGACGCGCAGGTGCGATACCGTGAGCCCGCCAGCTTTTTTAGAGTCATAAACGAAATAACCTTGCGCATACCACGGCGTAGAATTACCGATAATTTTAATATTATTTTTCGTAGCCGATACGCTGCCGTCGCTTCCCAGACCGTAAAATAACGCTTCCAGTTTAGCGCTACCGGGCAGGGTATTTTCCGGTAATGGCAGCGAGAGGTTAGTGACGTCGTCATAAATACCCACCGTAAACCGTGGCTTAGGTTTCGCGCGGCTGAGTTCATTAAAGACCGCCAGTACGCACGCCGGACCGAACTCTTTGGACGATAGCCCATAACGTCCGCCAATGGTGCGCGGTAACGTTTCGCGCTCGCCGTTATTAAATGCCTCCGCCAACGCGGTCATCACGTCCAGATAAAGTGGCTCGGCCTGCGCGCCAGGTTCTTTGGTGCGATCCAGCACGGCGATAGCGCGAACGGTTTCCGGCAATGCCTGTAACAAATGTTTGGCTGAGAAGGGGCGGAACAGACGGACTTTCAGGACGCCGACCTTTTCTCCGCGGACAAGTAACGCATCCACGACCTCTTCGCAGGTGCCGAGGGCGGACCCCATCACAATGATGACGCGTTCAGCCAGGGGATGGCCATAATATTCAAATGGCTGGTACTGGCGGCCCGTAGCATCGCCAAATGCCTTCATCGCCTGTTCTACGTGATCATAAACGGCGTTGTACCACGGATTGGTCGCTTCACGAGACTGGAAGTACGTGTCCGGATTCGCTGATGTTCCTCGAATCACCGGATGTTCCGGATTCAGAGCACGGGCGCGGTGGGCGTCAATCTCCGCCTGCGGCATCAGGTTCAGAATAGTTTCATCCGTTAGCGGTATAATTTTGTTGATTTCATGCGATGTACGGAAACCATCAAAGAAATGAATAAACGGAACGCGGCTTTTCAGCGTAGCCCTGTGTGCGATCAGCGCAAAGTCCTGCGCTTCCTGAACACTGGCGGCGCATAACATCGCGCAGCCTGTCTGGCGAACCGCCATCACATCAGAATGGTCGCCAAAAATAGAGAGCGCGTGTGTGGCGACGGTGCGCGCGGCAACGTGCAGTACAAACGGCGTGAGCTGCCCGGCCAGTTTATACAGCGTTGGAATCATCAGCAGCAGTCCCTGCGATGATGTAAATGACGTAGAGAGCGAACCGGTTTGTAACGCGCCGTGAACGGCGGCGATCGCGCCGCCTTCCGACTGCATCTCTACCACACGCGGCGTATCGCCCCAGACATTTTTAAGCCCATTACCGGCCCAGGCATCTGCTTGTTCAGCCATTGTCGAACTGGGCGTAATCGGGTAAATGGCGATAACTTCGCTGGTACGGAACGCCACCGACGCTACCGCGCCATTACCGTCAATTGTTTGCATATGACACCCTTACATTGCGCAAAAAAGAGGGACACGCCTAATCGTGAGCGCATCCTGTAGTTATCCTTTTATTTTAGCAAAGCCCTTCAAGCCCCATTTTCGCTTTTGTGTCCCTGGCGGGAGGAGAATGGCGGTTTCTTGCCGAAAAGGCGCAAAAAAATTGCCAATAAATGTTAATGAAGCGCATAAATGCGTGCTTTGCCTCTCGACGCGTCAGTTTCTGCTGCCTATTATTTAGGGCGGTGTCGTTGGGATAAATAAACAGAGGGGAGAGAAATGCACGCAGCGTTTTGGGTGGGATGTGCCGCGTTATTATTATCGGCTTGCAGTAGCGAACCTGTTCAGCAGGCAACTGCGGCACATGTTTCGCCAGGGATGAAAGCGGCGATGTCCAGCGCCGGAGAGGCGAATTGCGCTATGATTGGCGGCTCGCTTTCAGCGGCCCGGCAGCTTGATGGTTCAGTGATTGGTATGTGCGCGCTTCCCAACGGCAAACGTTGTAGCGAGCAGTCGCTTGCCGCTGGAAGCTGTGGGAGTTATTAAGCGCGGCGTTTCGCCTGGCGCGTATAACTTTTCACTTAATGGCCTAATGCGCTAAATCCGCCAGTTTATACATTAGCGTTGTTTCTGCCGTCGCCAGCGTTAATTGGTTTGCGGTTAAATCGACCTGCGCGCCTTTGCTGAAGACCTCGCTGATGGTGCCGTCCAGCGCATTAAGCTGCGGATCGGCGCACATCATTCGGGTCATCGCTAAATTTTTCACTTTTAATTCGCCGTCCGACAATTTTCCTTCGCCGGTGAATTGATTGCACATTTTGCCGGATACCGTCATGTCCTCGCCAAAGCTGAGCTCCGGGCCGGTGACCGTTTTACCGTTTACGCTTTCCAGAACAAATCGGTGGTGCTCCAGTTGCTCGCGTTTGACGGACACTTTTCCACTGCTCACACACCCCGTCATTATGATGCTCAGGGCGACCAGCGTGACGATTTTCTTCATTGATACTCTCTGTAATCTGATAGTTAACACTGACTATAGTAATGATATGACCGGATAGATCTTCAGGGGTTATCCGAAAATGCTCCCCTGAGCGTAGGGGAGCGACAGGATTAGAACAGCGCGTTCGGGCAGGCTTCGCCCTTCTCAAGCTGGCTTAAGTTTTGTAACGTGGTTTCAGAGATGCTGATCAGCGCTTCTGCGGTCAGGAATGCCTGGTGCCCCGTAAACAGTACGTTATGGCAGGCCGACAGACGGCGGAAAACATCATCCTGGATAACATCGTTTGACTTATCTTCAAAGAACAGGTCGCGTTCGTTTTCATACACATCCATCCCCAGCGAGCCGATTTTCTGATTCTTCAGAGCTTCGATAGCCGCCTGGGAATCAATCAGCGCGCCACGACTGGTATTAATGACCATAACGCCATTTTTCATTTGATCGAATGCCGCATGGTTCAGCAAATGGTAGTTTTCCGGCGTGAGCGGGCAGTGCAGGGAAATAACGTCCGATTCGGCAAACAACGTTTGCAGATCCACATACTCTACGCCGAGGTCAAGCGCGGCGGCGCTGGGGTAGGGATCAAACGCCAGTAGACGCATTCCGAAGCCTTTCAGGATACGCAGCGCGGCGACGCCGATTTTACCGGTACCAATGACGCCAGCGGTTTTACCGTGCATGGTAAATCCGGTGAGTCCCTCAAGGGAAAAGTTAGCGTCGCGGGTGCGTTGATAAGCGCGGTGAATACGACGGTTCAATGTCATCATCATGCCAACCGCATGTTCGGCGACGGCTTCCGGAGAATAAGCCGGCACGCGCACCACCTGCAAACCGAGCTCTTTAGCGGCATCCAGGTCGACATTATTAAATCCGGCGCAACGCAGCGCGATGTATTTCACGCCGTGTTTTTTCAGCTCTTCCAGTACCGGGCGGCTCCCGTCGTCATTAACAAAGATACAAACCGCTTCGCATCCATTGGCGGTTTTCGCCGTTTTCTCCGTCAGCAGAAAATCAAAAAACTCCAGTTCAAAACCGAATGCTTCGTTCACCTGTTGTAGGTATTTCTTGTCATACTGTTTGGTACTATAGACGGCAAGTTTCATATGACCTTCTCCAGTGATGTTAGAATCACACAAATACGATTAAAATTATTTTACAAAAAATCAAAAATAATTGATAGCAATACATATAATGAATAATTTTAGGCTATCCTTCTCCAGGATACCTCAAATAGCAGGAGGGTGGCCCTGCAACGCGCATAACGCATCACTCGTTTTCAACATGAACTATTAGGCTATGTACGGGCAATCATGCCAAAATAAAGAGATAGCCGACTTAATTCTTCGTTAAATCAGGAAATTATTGGCCCATGAAGGGTAAATATAAAGCCGCCCTTGCGCTACTGTTACTGCTGATTCTTGTGCCGCTAACGCTGCTGATGACCCTGGGGCTGTGGGTTCCCACCCTGGCGGGAATTTGGCTACCCGTCGGCACTCGTATCGCCCTGGAAGAAAGTCCGCGCCTGACGCGTCATGGGGTAGTGATTCCCGATCTTCGCTATCTGGTCAATGATTGTCCGTTAGCCCATGTTACCCAGGCGGAACTGACGCATCCCAGCCGTTGGTTGCTGAACATCAAAAGCCTTGAACTGGATGCCGCGTGCCTGGCGAAACTACCAGCCTCGGAAGCATCTCCCGCCGCGCCGCGTACGCTGGCGCAGTGGCAGTCAATGCTGCCCAATACCTGGATTAACATTGATAATGTCATTCTCGCACCCTGGCCGGAATGGCAGGGCAAGCTGGCGATCGCCATGACGCCGGTCATTCAGCAGATACGTTATCAGGGCGAAAAAGTAAAATTTCAAGGGCAGCTACGCGGTCAGGCGTTGACGGTGAGCGAACTGGAGATCGCCGCACTGGCGAACCAACCTCCCGTTAGCCTGGCGGGTGAGTTTACGTTGCCGCTGGTACCGGATGGCCTGCCGGTCAGCGGTCATGCGGCGATGACGTTGCGTTTGCCGCAGAAACCGTCGCTGGTGGATGCGGAACTGGAGTGGCGTGATAACGCCGGACAGCTTATCGTGATGGCGCGAGGCAATCCTGACCCGATTCTCGATCTCCCCTGGGCGTTGACGCGTCAGCGGCTTACCATCAGCGATGGCCGCTGGAACTGGCCATACCAGGGATTCCCCCTGAGCGGGCGTCTGGCTTTTAATATCGATAACTGGCAGGCAGGGCCGGATAATGCGCGGATCAGCGGTCGCCTGAATATTCTGACCCAGGGCGATGCCGGTAAAGCGAACGCTGTACTGACCATCGGGCCGGGGAAACTCAGCATGGATAGCAGTGCGATGCCTTTACAGCTTATCGGCGAGGCTAAACAGAAGGATTTAATCTTTTATGCCGTGTTGCCAGCCATGCTCCGCGGCAGTCTGGCGGACCCGCAGCTCACCTTTGCGCCAGGCGCATTGCTGCGCTCGCGCGGACGGGTGATTGACGCGTTAGATATTGATGAAATTCGTTGGCCGCTGGCGGGCGTCAAGGTGACGCAGCACGGCGTTGATGGCCGGTTACAGGCTATTTTACGAGCGCACGAAAATGAAATGGGCGATTTCGTTCTTCATCTTGATGGCCAGGCGAATGATTTTCTCCCCGATGCTGGTCGCTGGCGGTGGCGCTATTGGGGGCAAGGAAGCTTTACGCCAATGCGCGCCCGTTGGGATATCGCCGGACAGGGGGAATGGCGTGATAACACCATCAGGCTGACCAGCCTGTCTACCGGCTTTGATCAGTTGCAATATGGCGCGATGACCGTCACATCGCCAAGACTGGCGCTGGATAAACCCATTGTCTGGGTTCGCGATGCCGCAACGCCGTCGCTACAGGGCGCGCTGTCACTGGAGGCGGGGAAAACCGTATTTACCAGCGGGAGCGTGCTGCCGCCTTCTACCGTTAATTTTAGCATCGAAGGTCGCGAGCCGACCCTGTTCCAGTTTAAAGGAGACCTTCGGGCGGGGGCGATAGGGCCGGTACGGCTGAATGGGCGTTGGGATGGTGAACGCCTTCGCGGACAGGCCTGGTGGCCGAAGCAGTCGCTTATCGTTTTTCAACCGTTGCTCCCACCGGACTGGAAAATGACGCTGCGCGAAGGCTCACTGTATGCGCAGGTCGCTTTTTCCGCCGCACAGGGGCAGGGGTTTGAAGCGGGTGGACACGGGGTGTTAAAAGGCGGCAGCGCCTGGATGCCGGATAATAAAATCAACGGCGTCGATTTCATTCTGCCATTTCGCTTTCACAAGGGCGCCTGGCAATTGGGGACGCGTGGCCCCGTCTCGCTGCGTATTGCCGAGATAGTTAACCAGGTTACGGCGAAAAATATCACCGCCGATTTACAGGGCGGTTATCCCTGGAGCGAGTCGAATCCATTACTGCTAAGCGATGTCAGCGTAGATGTGCTGGGTGGTAAAATCATTATGAAACAGTTGCGGATGCCGCAGCACGATCCGGCGCTTTTACGGGTACAAAATATCTCATCCAGCGAATTGATTAGCGCCATAAATCCAAAGCAATTCGCCATGTCTGGTCCGATCAGCGGCGCGCTGCCGCTGTGGCTGAACAATGAAAAATGGATAATCAAAGATGGCTGGCTTACCAATCCTGGGCCAATGACGTTGCGTATCGATAAAGATACCGCAGATGCGGTGGTGAAGGATAATGTTACGGCAGGCTCGGCTATTAACTGGCTACGTTATATGGAGATTACGCATTCGTGGACGAAAATTAACGTGGATAACCTGGGCGTATTAACGATGCAGGCGGCCATTACCGGCAAAAGCTGGGTAGATGGTAAAACCGCGATCGTTAACTTGAACTATACCCATGAAGAAAATGTGTTTACGCTGTGGCGCAGTTTGCGTTTTGGCGACAATTTACAGGCATGGCTTGAACAAAATACAGCGTTGCCGCAACCGCCTTGCCGGAAAGACAAGGACTGTGAGGATAAATAATGAAAATGAGCATTGCCATGCTGTCAGCGCTTGCGTCATTTATAGTGGTGGGCTGCACGCCACGTATTGAAGTCGCCGCGCCTGAGCAGCCGATTACCATCAATATGAATGTAAAGATCGAGCATGAAATACATATCAAAGTCGATAAAGATGTTGAAGAACTCCTGAAATCACGCAGCGATCTATTCTGAGGCCATAATGAAAAAGTATTTAATGCTATGGGGGCTGATGTTGAGTTTGCTCACACCTTCTGTGTGGGCCTTAACCCTGGAGGAGGCGCGCACGCAGGGCCGGGTAGGGGAAACGCTGAATGGTTATCTGGTGGCCTTAAAGAATGATGCCGAAACCCAGAAACTGGTGCTTGAGATTAATCACGCCCGTCGCGCCAGTTATCAGCAGTTAGCGGATAGCAATCATCTTCCCGTGGACGAGGTGGCGAAGATGGCCGGGCAAAAACTGGTTGAGCGCGCCAGGCCGGGAGAATATGTACAGGGAATTAATGGTAAATGGATGCGTAAGTAACCGCTGTCTGACACCTTTTTCACCGCATAATGCATTTTTATATTGATAATCTCTGAACTTAGTCGTTTGCGCCGGAATTAGGATAGCCGTGCGGCGTCATCTCTGATGGAGTGTCTCGCATTCATATCCCGAAAAAAGCAATTTATGGACAATCTCAGTTGAGCTTCAAAACAGACATACGGAGGGCGTACTTAAATTAGCTAAACCAGAAACGCTCTTTCTATACTGTTGTCGGGTATCACTATTCGCGGGAGTAACCGGGTATGACATCTGAAAACTTATCTGCTGCCTGCCACTGTGGCAGCGTCGTGTTTACCGTTCAGCTTAGCGATGGCTTTCATACTGCCAGGCGTTGTAACTGTTCGTTTTGCCGGATGCGCGGGGCGGTGACGGTTTCTGCGCCGCTATCGGGCATTAAGGTGGTAAAGGGGCAGGATAAGCTTACCGAATATCGATTCAATACGGGCAAGGCGGTGCATTTTTTCTGTTCGGTATGCGGAATATATACTTTTCATCAGCGCCGATCCAATCCCGATCAATATGGGGTCAATGTGGCATGTATTGAAAATGTGTCGCCTTTTGATTTCGCCTGTGTTGACGTCAATGATGGGGTAACACATCCCAGCGATGGCGACAGTAAGGGCGTGATAGGATATTTGCGCTACGAACCGAAGACGTCACCTCCCGTCGAAACGGGAGGTGAAAATGTTTAGGCGGCCACCACGCTGTCAATCGCGGCTTTCGCATCGGACTGGGCTTTAGCCGCCACTTCCGGCCCGTAGGCGATGCCTTCGGCAAAGACAAAATTCACGTCGGTGATACCGATAAAACCAAGGAACACTTTCAGGTAAGGCGCAATCAAATCCGTCGGGGTGTCTTTATGGATACCGCCGCGGCTGGAGAGAACCACCGCGCGTTTGCCGGTTACCAGACCTTCCGGGCCTTTTTCAGTATAGCGGAAGGTGATACCGGCGCGGGCAATCAGATCAAAGTAGTTTTTAAGCTGCGTCGGGATATTGAAATTGTACATCGGTGCCGCAATAACGATGACGTCGTGGGCTTTCAGTTCAGCAATGAGTTCATCGGACAGTGCCAGGGCGTCCTGTTGACGTGGCGTTAAAGGCGCATCGCCCGGACGCATCGCGCCCACCAGCTCGCCATCCAGCACCGGAACAGGATTGGCCGCCAGATCGCGGACAGTAATTTCATCTGCGACGTGTTTTTCGCGCCATTGTTCAATAAAATAGTCAGTCAACTGACCTGACTGAGAGTACCCTGCCAGAATACTGGATTTAAGAACTAATACCTTGCTCATGGGTGTTTCCTTTTATGTGTTTGAAGGGGCGCGCCCCGTTGCTTGTTGACACTTTATTCACAAATATGTCGCAGGGATAGCGCAATATATCGAACCCTTTGTTCGAAATTATTGAACAACGCACAACAAGCCCCAATGTGGTACTCTATACCTATCATTTAAAACGATTTTAAACAGGCAGAATGCTGCCCAAGATCCTTATGACAGAACAATCTACGTTGACGCTTCAGGCGTTACAGCAGCGGCTGGATTCACTGATGCTGCGCGACCGACAGCGCTTTGCGCGCCGCCTGCATGGCGTGAAGAAAGTGAAAAATCCTGATGCGCAACAGGCCATTTACCAGGCGATGGCGAAAGAAATTGAACAGGCTGCGGCGCAAGTCGTCCTGCGCGAAGCGGCCCGGCCCTCAATTACTTATCCGCAAAATCTGCCTGTCAGCCAGAAGAAACAGGACATTCTGGAAGCTGTCCGCGACCATCAGGTGGTGATCGTCGCAGGGGAAACCGGTTCCGGTAAAACCACCCAGTTGCCGAAAATTTGTATGGAACTGGGGCGCGGAATTAAAGGACTTATTGGTCATACTCAGCCGCGCCGCCTGGCGGCGCGCACCGTCGCTAACCGTATTGCCGAAGAGCTGCAAACGGAGCCGGGCGGCTGTATCGGCTATAAAGTGCGTTTCAGCGATCATGTGAGTAGCAATACCATGGTCAAACTGATGACGGACGGTATCCTGCTGGCGGAAATCCAGCAGGACAGGCTATTGATGCAGTATGACACCATCATTATTGATGAAGCGCACGAACGTAGTCTGAATATTGACTTCTTGCTCGGCTATCTGAAAGAGCTTCTGCCGCGTCGTCCCGATCTGAAAGTGATTATTACCTCTGCGACCATCGACCCGGAACGCTTCTCGCGCCACTTTAATAACGCGCCGATTATCGAAGTCTCTGGCCGAACATATCCCGTAGAAGTCCGTTATCGCCCCATCGTTGAAGAAGCCGACGACACTGAACGCGATCAGTTACAGGCGATTTTCGACGCCGTTGATGAACTGGGGCGTGAAAGTCCCGGCGATATCCTGATTTTTATGAGTGGAGAACGGGAAATTCGCGATACCGCCGACGCCCTGAACAAGCTGAACTTACGGCATACCGAAGTGTTACCGCTGTACGCACGCTTGTCGAACAGCGAACAGAACCGCGTTTTCCAGTCGCACAGCGGACGCCGTATCGTGCTGGCGACTAACGTGGCGGAAACCTCGCTGACGGTGCCGGGTATCAAATACGTGATCGATCCTGGCACTGCGCGTATCAGCCGCTACAGCTACCGCACTAAAGTGCAGCGCCTGCCGATTGAACCGATCTCACAGGCTTCCGCCAACCAGCGTAAAGGGCGGTGTGGGCGCGTATCGGAAGGGATCTGCATTCGTTTGTATTCGGAAGATGACTTTCTGTCACGTCCGGAATTTACCGACCCGGAGATTCTGCGTACTAACCTGGCGTCAGTCATTTTGCAGATGACCGCCCTGGGGCTGGGTGATATTGCCGCCTTCCCGTTTGTCGAAGCGCCGGATAAGCGCAATATTCAGGATGGCGTGCGTTTGTTGGAAGAGTTGGGGGCGATTACCGCCGACGAACAGCAGACGGTGTATAAACTGACGCCGCTGGGCCGACAATTATCCCAGTTGCCGGTCGACCCGCGACTGGCGCGTATGGTTCTGGAAGCGCAAAAACATGGCTGTGTGCGCGAAGCGATGATCATCACTTCCGCGCTCTCTATTCAGGACCCGCGCGAACGTCCTGCGGACAAGCAGCAGGTTTCCGATGAGAAACACCGGCGCTTCCATGATAAAGAGTCCGATTTCCTGGCGTTTGTCAATCTGTGGAATTACCTCGGCGAGCAACAAAAGGCACTGTCGTCGAATCAATTCCGCCGTCTGTGTCGCACCGACTATCTAAACTATTTACGCGTGCGTGAGTGGCAGGATATCTATACCCAACTGCGTCAGGTGGTAAAAGAACTGGGGATTCCGGTAAACAGCCAACCAGCAGAGTATCGGGAAATTCACGTCGCGTTGTTAACGGGGCTGTTGTCGCATATCGGGATGAAAGATGCCGATAAGCAAGAGTACACCGGCGCGCGTAACGCCCGATTTTCTATTTTCCCCGGCTCCGGTTTATTCAAAAAACCGCCGAAATGGACGATGGTCGCAGAACTGGTGGAGACCAGCCGTTTGTGGGGGCGCATCGCTGCCCGCATTGAGCCAGAATGGGTAGAGCCGGTAGCCCAGCACCTGATTAAGCGCTCATATAGCGAACCGCACTGGGAGCGGGCGCAAGGCGCGGTAATGGCGACGGAAAAGGTCACTGTCTACGGTCTGCCGATTGTCGCCGCGCGCAAAGTGAATTACAGCCAGATTGACCCAGCGTTGTGTCGCGAGTTGTTTATCCGCCATGCGCTGGTGGAGGGGGACTGGCAAACCCGCCATGCCTTCTTCCGTGAAAATCTAAAACTGCGTGCGGAAGTCGAGGAACTTGAGCACAAATCGCGCCGCCGCGATATCCTGGTGGATGACGATACCCTGTTTGATTTTTATGACCAGCGTATTAGCCATGACGTTATTTCCGCCCGCCACTTTGATAGTTGGTGGAAAAAAATCAGCCGCGAGACGCCGGACCTGCTCAACTTTGAAAAAAGTATGCTGATTAAAGAAGGCGCGGAAAAAATCAGCAAACTGGATTACCCGAACTTCTGGCATCAGGGCAATCTCAAGCTGCGTTTGAGCTATCAGTTTGAACCGGGCGCGGATGCTGACGGCGTGACCGTCCATATTCCGTTGCCGCTACTTAACCAGGTTGACGAGAGCGGTTTTGAATGGCAGATCCCAGGATTACGCCGTGAATTAGTTATCGCGTTGATTAAATCGCTGCCAAAACCGGTACGTCGTAACTTTGTTCCGGCGCCAAACTATGCTGAAGCGTTTTTAGGTCGCGTAACGCCGCTGGAGCTACCGCTGCTGGATGCGCTGGAGCGAGAACTGCGCCGGATGACTGGCGTCACGGTCGACCGGGAAGACTGGCATTGGGATCAGGTGCCCGACCATCTGAAAATCACGTTTCGCGTCGTGAATGACAAAAACAAGAAACTGCAGGAAGGGCGTTCGCTCGCCGAACTTAAAAATGCGCTGAAAGGTAAAGTGCAGGAGACGCTCTCAGCGGTGGCGGATGACGGCATCGAGCAGAGCGGGCTGCATATCTGGAGTTTCGGCGTGCTGCCGGAAAGCTACGAACAGAAACGCGGTAATTATAAAGTGAAGGCGTGGCCGGCGTTAGTGGATGAGCGTGACAGTGTCGCTATCAAATTGTTCGATAATCCGCTGGAACAACAACAGGCGATGTGGGGCGGTTTACGCCGTCTGCTGTTGCTTAATATTCCCTCACCGATTAAGTACCTGCATGAGAAATTGCCGAATAAAGCCAAACTGGGGCTGTACTTTAACCCGTACGGCAAAGTACTGGAGTTGATTGATGACTGTATCGCCTGTGGGGTAGATAAACTGATAGATGCCAACGGCGGGCCGGTGTGGAGCGAAGCAGGTTTCACTGCACTACATGAAAAGGTGCGTGCCGAGCTGAATGATACTGTGGTGGATATCGCGAAGCAGGTTGAGCAGATCCTGACGACCGTATTCAATATCAATAAGCGTCTGAAAGGGCGAGTGGATATGAGCATGGCGTTGGGACTTTCCGATATCAAGGCGCAGATGAGCGGTCTGGTATACCGTGGTTTTGTGACTGGCAACGGCTTTACACGTCTCGGCGATACGCTGCGTTATCTGCAGGCAATTGAAAAGCGACTGGAGAAACTGGCGATCGATCCGCACCGCGATCGGGCGCAAATGCTGAAAGTCGAAAGCGTCCAGCAGGCGTGGCAACAATGGATAAACAAACTGCCTCCAGCGCGTCGCGAGGATGATGATGTCAAACAAATCCGTTGGATGATTGAAGAGCTGCGCGTCAGTTACTTCGCCCAACAGCTCGGTACGCCTTATCCTATTTCCGATAAGCGTATTTTACAGGCCATGGATCAAATTACGGCCTAAAAAGCCAGGCGACGACGTCTTTCAAAGAGATCCGGTACGAGTTCGCTAGCCTGTCAGGAACAAAAAGGAGGAATAATGAATACAAAGCCATTTCCGGTACTCTCCGGGGCAACATTGCTGGCGGTGAATACCGTCGGACAGTGGCTGGCGCAAAATGATTTTTCCGGCGAACAACCTTATTCGTCAGATTGCGTCGTCCTGGCGGGCAATGCGGTGATCCCCACTATCGACGCGGCTTGTCGCATCGCCAAAGCGCAGGGTGTTCCTTTACTGATTAGCGGCGGCATTGGTCATTCAACGCCGTTTTTGTACGCCGCGATCGCCCGGCATCCGCGCTACCACACTATTTGTACAACCGGACGCGCCGAAGCCGCTATCCTCGCTGATATTGCGAACCAGTTCTGGCATATTCCGGCTGAGAGAATTTGGCTGGAAGATCAGTCGACTAATTGCGGCGAAAATGCGCGTTTCTCCTGCGCATTGCTCCGTCAGGCGAAAGAAAACATTAACACGGCTATCGTTGTGCAAGACCCCACCATGCAGCGGCGCACTATTGCGACCTTCCGGCGCGTGACAAACGACGACACCGATGCGCCGCGCTGGCTGAGTTTTCCTGGTTTTGTTCCGGTACTGCGCCATTTTAATGGCGGTACAGGATTTACCGATGCTGAAGAGGGCGTCTGGACGGTAGAGCGTTATCTGTCTCTGATTGCGGGCGAATTGCCACGTTTGCGCGACGATGAAACGGGATATGGACCGCGCGGTAAAGATTTTATTATTCACGTAGATATCCCACGCGATGTTGAAACCGCGTGGCAGGTATTGCAGGCAGATACTACACTGCGCAGTGCGTTAGATCAGCGAGCGTTGTGCTAAAAATCGCCCGTTTGTGAGGGGGAACAGGCAAGTGCGACACCACCACCTCATAAATTTGATGAATTATTTATAAAAGCTGGTTATGTTGTCGCTTTACGGTTTTCATTCAGGACGCGTTATGGGCAATAAGTATTCCGGCCTGCAAATTGGCATTCACTGGTTAGTCTTTTTTCTGGTTATTGTGGCTTATGCCGCGATGGAGCTACGCGGTTTTGCGCCGCGTAGTTACCGACCCTGGTTTAATATGACGCACGTTTCATGTGGTATCACTATTTTGCTTTTAATGGTGGCGCGCTTGTTTATTCGGCTGAAATATCCCACGCCGCCCATTATTCCCCGTCCAACACCGATGATGACCGGAATGGCGCATTTGGGGCATCTGGTGATTTACCTGCTATTTATAGCGCTGCCTGTTATTGGTCTGGTGATGATGTATAACCGCGGCAATCCCTGGGTCGCATTTGGTATTGTCATGCCCCATGCCGCCGAAGCTAACTTCGAACGTGTGGATATGCTGAAATCCTGGCACGTCACGCTGGCGAATCTGGGCTATTTTGTTATTGGACTTCATGCCGTTGCTGCTCTGATACATCACTATTTCTGGAAAGACAATACGTTGTTACGGATGATGCCGCGTAAGCGTTCCTGAACCTTCCCTTTTATGGCGTTTGTCGCCGGGTCTGGTATTTCGATTAATTGCCGCTTTAGGCGAGCAGGGCATGTATCAGTGGGGATGGCGTATTCAGTACAGAAAACGCCTGCGTCTAACCGAGACCCGTGACGCAGGCGAAGGAGAACGGGTCTACATCGGAAGCGGGTATTATACTTATTTGTATGACAAATAAAATAAACAATTACTATCCCGTGATCCAATGTTTAATCAATGGGTTAAACCCACAAGATCGCGCTGTCCGACCGGGCGGGAGTGCCTACTCTTACGATGAACGTGGCGTGGTGGCGGAAAATAGCGCGACGGCGCCATGTTGCTCCAATGTCACCTTAGCGAAATGTTCGACCAACACGCTGCGTAACGTATCGGCTGAGTCATTGGTATTACTGAATATTCCTTTCTTGTTATAAACAGCCATCAATTTCTTGCCAAAAGCATTGTGAGGAACCTCTTTGCCCAGAATCGTGGCACCAAAAAGCGTGCCGCCGGGTTTAAGCGCCATACCGGCATTTTTAATTGCTTTCGCTTTTGTTGTCATCTCACCGGGTAAGCAGTGCAGAAGATAGTACATAGAAACAGAATCGAAGCGTCCGTGCCAGTCCGCCGGGAACGTGTCGAAAACATCATGTTGTAGCGTGGCGCGGATTTTCGTATTACCCACCCGGCTGGCGGCTATTTTCAGGCTATCCGGATTTAAATCCATCAGCGAAATGGCATGAGTCGCAGGCGCATGTTTCAGGTAATAACCTGTGCCTACGCCAATATCCAGGTGAGTCTCGCCCATGTGATGCAGGAAGAAAGGAAGTAGTCGCGTATCAGTAGGACACTTCCAGGCATATTTGTTTGAGATATTTAGTACCCACCAGTCATATAAGCTAAGCGTGAAGGGGTTATAGACTTTTGCGCCTGATTGTTGTGTATGCTTCATTGTTCTCTCACTAAATAATTTCGCGGTGGGATTAAAGCAACGAAGTAATCGTTAGGCAAGCATTAATCAGATGGGTGAGTAATTTAATACTCAGCATGAAATCGAGATCGTGAATTAAGCTGTTATCTGATTTTAAAGAAGGTCGAGGATAATGATTGCTGATGAGGGATATCGATGAGTCATATTATTATAAACCGATAATTAATAATCGCTATCATTCACATATTAATCCTTGCGACAGCGACAATCCAATTAAATACAGGAGGAAAGTATTTATTCGCACATATAAAACGATTATTGCACATGTGTTGATATTTTAAACGTTATGATAAGATAGACATACCTATCCTGAGTTAATAAGGCAGTTAAATATTTCCTACCCGGAGGAGATATGATTGAGGTTTTTGACGCGTTTGCCTGGAGTTTACTGTTTGGCGGCCTGGCAGTGACTGTACTGTATATCACCGCACTGGATAGAAAACAATAATCATCGAATTTAACGCGCTTGTTGACCCGGTATTACAAATAATTGTACCTGAAATCTACCACTTCTGAAGCTTGCGATATTTTTCCATTCTGGCGGCAAGGGGTAATCCCGGCAGAAGTTGCCGCCGCTTATCAACCAGACACGATGGTGACGTTTTGAAAGCGTTGTTAGATTATCAATATATGTTTGATCGGCTTGCGCATAGAACAGAGAGCCAAATCCATAGGCGTTTGGTCTGCCTGATGTTCCATCTGCGTTAGGCGGTGTATAAAGAAACGTACGATAATCTCGTCTGTTATAATACACATAGCTTAAATAATCGAACATTTTACTGACTATCACGGCATCATTAGGTTGGTAGCGGGTGTTGATATAGTTTACCAGTGGCTTAAACTCATCTTTACGCGTAGGATTATTATGATATAAACCATAACCGAATAATAAAGTAAATACGAGAAAACAGAATCCACAAAACGCTTTTTTTACGCGGGTGAGCAATGCCGCGAGCAGGGGAGGAATGCTTAGCGATGAGAAGAAGAAATAACGATCGATAAATAATGGCATCCACCAGGAAATGAGAAATACCAGCGTCACAGGGATGACCAAATTACAAAATAATATCAGCCGATATCTTTCATTTTCTCCGTTGCATAAAGATATTCGCCCCACAGTACCGATAAAACTTCCCGCCGCCAGCCACAGAATGATCGCCGGAAAATCCTGTCCGTTGTTTCCGGTAAAAAAATGCCAGTACATAGCAGGCAGATCACGCCATGTTATGGGTGCAATCCAACCGATATCATTACCGGCTCTCAACTGCGCCATATGAGTCAATAAATTAAACAATACGGGCAACCAGGGGAGATAAACTACAGCAATCGCCAGGTTAGCAAACCACCAGCCAGGAAGTTTAAGGTAGCAGGTCGTTTTATGGCTCTGGCAGGATAATATTGTTACTGCGATCCAGTGGGCAATAAGTACAAATATGGTGAAATAATGGGTATAAAAGCTGAATGTCATGAGCAAAGCATACGCTACAAGATAGCGATTATTTACGGGTGTTTTTACCCACATCATCAATGCTAACGCGGCAGCGAGCGTTAGCATTCCTAATAACGCGTACATGCGCGTTTCCTGACTGTAATGTACTGCCATCGGCATCAAGGCCACGAACCATCCCGCCAATAACGCTGTACGTTCATTCGCCAGCCAGCGTGTAAGTGCGATAACCAACGCAACTGTCAGAATCCCAAAAAGTAGACTGAGAGAGCGTACCGCTGTAATGCTGTCACCCAATAATATCATCCAGTCATGTAGTAACAGATAATAAAGCGGAGGATGCACGTCAAAAGCGGCATGGAAGAGCAGGCTATCTACATTATGGCGACTAATAAGCACGCTGGACGCTTCGTCACACCAAAGGTAGCGGTCAGTTAAAAACAACAACCGTATAATGACGGAGAACATGACAATGAGACGAACATGATATTTATACTTTATTTTTCTTAACCCATTACCGGGCTGCCATATTGATAGTTGTGGTAGCGCCATGAATATCCTCAATGGAGTAAGACTCAGACCAGGATAGATACCTAACGCAATAATGTAGGGTAAAACCTTAACCAACAATAAATAAAAATAACTTTGCTAATAGTCAGAGATGAATTAATCAGAATAACACTGTTCAACTCAGTAATCCTGAGCGTAATGGCGAAGCAATCTACGTTCCAAAAATCGGGTTAAACTGACAATAAAGGTAACGCCTGTAAGATACACTACGGCAGCAAAAAGGTAAGCATGGAAGAATTTAAAGTTAGTTGCAGCAACTTCCTGAATTCGCGCGAAAAATTCTGTATATTGGATAAGAAAAACGATGGTGCTGTCTTTAAGATTATTAATCACCTGATTAGTTAAGGCTGGAATGGAAGACAGCAGTACCTGAGGCAGTATAATCCACAAAAAGACCTGCCGTTTGTTAAAACCCTGAACGATTGCCGCCTCAATTTCATATTTATTCAATGCGTTATAGGCAGTTGTCATATACGCGGCATTATATGCGCCGACATTTAGGGTAAACCCTGTTACTGCTACGGTAAAAGAGGACAGGTGAATGCCAAATTGAGGTAAACCATAATAGATAACAAACAAAATAAGAATGAGTGGCGTACCGATAAAGAAATCCATGTACATCAGAGTTATGGCTTTTACCGCTGGTCGATGGCTAAGGCTCAGAAAAAAAATGATAATTCCCCACAAAAATCCAGTGATGGAAACGATCAGAGCAAGTTTACAGGTTTCTTTAATACCGTCCACAACAAGTGGAAGCTGTTCAGCCAGGTCATTAAAGAAGAGAGACCAGCCAGCGATCATAGTTGTGCCTCGCTAAAAAAACAGTGAATATCCGGATCTGTTTCTCGTGAGGCAAGATCGGAAAAAGCGCCTTCAGCCCGAATTTTACCATGATTAAGAAACGTTACGTCATTGCTTAATAACCTGGCGAGACGAATATCATGGGTGACGCATAATATCGTGACGCCATTGTCATGAAGTTGTTTGATCAACATCCCGACCTCACGAGTCATGAGCGGATCAAGTGCAGACGTCGGCTCATCGAAAATAATGAGTTCGGGGTCGGTGACCATTGTGCGGACCAGGGCCACACGCTGTTGTTGTCCGCCTGATAACTGCGAAGGATATTTCGCGCTATGTGAGGCCATGTCAAGTTTTTGTAGCTCATGTAAGGCTTTCTCCCGGGCTAGCTGTCCGGGCATATCAAACACTTTGCATAGGGCAAGGGTAATATTATCTATGACATTAAGATGACGATATAAAGCGTAGTTCTGGAAGACACAACCGACTTTTTTTCTGAACTCAAGAATATTAAATTCTTTGTCATAAACATTCCTTCCGTGAAAGTAAATATTACCATAATCAGGGTTTTCCAGTCGAACCAGACAGCGTAAAAGCGTGGTTTTTCCACATCCGGATGGCCCCATAATAACTTTCATTTCTCCAGGTTCAATTTTCAGGCTAACCGTATCAAGAACCTTTTTTCCTGAGTACTCTTTGCTTATTTTTTTTAGTTCTATTAAAGCCATGTATATCACCTCTATTTTTTTTGCTTCAACTAATGCGATACTTTTTCGCAAAGAATCCAGCCAGAAGAACAAAAATTTTATAAATAATGAAATATAAGAGCGCAGCAAGAGTATATATCTGTAACCCGTTCAGAGTGATGGCTGTCAAAGACATTGCCTGCTTCGTTATCTCAGAAATACCCACGGTATAAGCAAAGGGCGTCGCTTTTAATACAGAAGAAAATTCATTGATAATGCCAGGTACGGAAAAGCGCAGCATCTGTGGTAGTTCAATGTTTATTATAATCTGTAACCGACTCAATCCGGCTACTTTCGCTGCCGTAATTTCAAATGGCTCAACTAATTTAAGGGCCCCTCTAAACACCTCTGCAAGGTAACTCCCGCTGATTAAGCCGACGCTGAGATTCATAGCCAACAGGGGCGAAACATATATACCAATCGATGGCAATCCAAAATAAACAAGAAAAACAGCAATAAGTATAGGAATTCCCCGAACAGTAAACACCAGTATGTCGAGTATCTTCTGTAATGGGAGGGGGGATAGTCGCCGTAATACGGCGACTGTAAGCCCGGTAAAAAACGCTGAGAAAAAACATGTGAATGTTACAAGCAGCGTATTACCAATTCCTTCCAGTAAGAAATAAAAGGTAGTCAATATGTTACTTGATGACATAGCTTACTATTTCATCCATTTGTCGACAATGCCAGATATTTTTTGTGGCCCCTGTTCTTTAAGCCATAAGTTAAAATCATCGCGTACTGGAGAACCTTTCTTAAAGGCAATGCCAAGTTGATCAACATTCTTGAAAACATAACGACTTTCTATCGGCATCTTTTGCTTGTTTTTGAGGGTAAAATAAACCGGCTCCTCTATGAATGCCAGATCAAGATTACCATTTTTTAAATCAGCCACCGTCTCATTATATGTTGGATACAATTTTACTTTACTTAACGAGTAGTATCCTTTGGGCTCCAGATCGTTTTTGATAATGTCGGAGTAAGCCATTCCGCGAGGGTATCCAATAGAATACTTATTTAATTCATGCAAGTTATTGAGGGTTATTTTATGATTGGCCATACTGACCAGATAAAAAGAGTTGATGTAATAAGGATCAGAAAAATCAATAACTTTCTTTCGTTTATCAGTGATTGAAATTCCCGAAAATGCTACATCTGCCTGACCACTTGCTACTGCGCCAAGCATTCCATCCCAGGCATATTCGGTGATGTTTAGCTTACAATGCCGTGACTGACAGTAAGACGAAAAAAGCTCCAGATCTATCCCCTGTAATTTGCCATCAGCGTTTTTAAATAACATGGGGGGAGAAGCCGGTGATACTGCGACGTTGAGTGTTTTCCCTTCAACGACGCTATCAGCAAAAGCTGAAGATGACATTATTCCCAACACTATCATTGATAAGATGAATTTTTTGTATAACATGCTATCTATTCTCCTGTAGTAAGGTAATACGTATTATAAATTAAGTATTAGGGAGCGAGCCTGACATTTGTAGGCGTAAAGTACACAACGTTATGTATTTCATTGCTTATGACTAAACTGATGATAACTAATTTAATCAGGAGGAATGATGGTAATAATCAAAGAGGAAGAGGTAAATATACTATGATATATCAATTGGATATGAACACAGAAAATCTGTGATAAAGATACCATCGACATTAGCACACTGGACATAGTTTATGCTCCATTTACGTATACATATTTACATGATAAGCCGATAAGTACTTTAGTGACGGTATCTTTAATGTCTCTAATTATCATCTTATCACTCTATCCTCGGCCAATATAAAGACTTATCTTTGCCTGTCAAATACATTTTTTGAGCTGGATTGATTTGCCCGCTATCTATATCTGTAAGAGTATAAATTATTTATCATATCAGCAAGCGAAACCAAAGTAAGATACCAGTCTATGTTGTTATGATTATCAAAACGTTAATTTGTTTTAATCGATAATAATTTTCATTCAGAAACTTCTGAATATATACTGTTGTGGGTATAAAATTCTTAAATTAACATTGTATATCTTATGTAAACATACATGCGATTAATAAATCCAGAGTTGAAACTCCCTCCAGGATATAAATGGCAATATAGATGCTTTTTCATTAAGTTATCTTGCCAACGGTTAAGACAGTAACATTTTTGCTGGTTTCAACCATTTTAATCGCCTTCACAATCCATTAATCGTCTTATTATTATCATGGTAATTAAAATGAACCCTCAATGACTCATGGTCTGAGTGAAAAGAAAATTCTACATAGCATATGTATTGCGTATAATGGGTTTCGATACCCCTAATAATTGCCATGACCAATGATATGTATCTCAACCGCTTTTGTTATTTACTCCTGATCTCCGCCGTGGTCGGAAGCATTTTTACATCGCATCCCATCGTGATGTGGTTTCTGCTCGCCAACGTGATGACGCTGATGATCTACGGTATGGACAAAATGGCGGCACGTAAGGCCTGGCGCAGAGTGCCGGAATCCACTTTGCTGGTTTTTGGAGTTATCGGTGGGTGGCCTGGTGCTATTGTTGGCCAACAACTTTTCCGTCATAAAACGCAAAAGCAGCCATTCAAAACATATTTCATCGTCAGTGTGATAGTGAGTATTTCAGTTATAGCGGCGATTTATCAACTCTATCCATTTTTGTCTTACTGAACACAGGCTATTATGTGACCAATCGCCAGCAAAGATAACATCCTATTCTCGTGCTACTGGTGTTATGACATTGAACAACGTTTCACGCATGGCATACAGTAGCAGATGAAATATTTATTTTATTCGTTAGAATAATGATTAACTATAAAACTTTCTAGCATTATGGCAAAACAATGATGAACCTCCTGGGTTGGATGGACATAGTCATTAAAAACGTATTGCGGACATATATCTAGTCGGGGATCTTTAGTTCCAGGAATATGCACATAGCCATGGTGAGTAAAAGGATTTTCCGTATCATAACCAATACCATTAGCCACATCGGTTATCTGCTTAAATGCATCGGTGGT
This sequence comes from Salmonella enterica subsp. diarizonae, assembly GCF_008692785.1. Taxonomy (GTDB): domain Bacteria; phylum Pseudomonadota; class Gammaproteobacteria; order Enterobacterales; family Enterobacteriaceae; genus Salmonella; species Salmonella diarizonae. The sequence goes on along the minus strand of NZ_VXJV01000002.1, from coordinate 426,890 downwards.
CTCAAAATAACATATCTTATGCTGTGGATATTTTTCTTTTAATTCTTCAACATAATTTTTTAGCAGGGCATTGTGAGCGATACTATCATCCTTAAGTTTTCTTTTGTCATCAGAATGTTTGCCATAAGGTGTCGCAGACAAATTTGGAATTCCCATAACCAGAACATTATTAACTCCGCCGGAAATTACTTTTTCAATATCATCAATTTGTTGCTCAACAATCTCTGCTACATTATCTTTGTGTAGTGTCATATAGTCGTTGGGGCCCAATAGAAATATGACCAGGTCCTGGTGGGAAGGGGAGTAAGATGCAACTTGCCTGTCCGTATTTGATACAAAGTCGCCTATGCAATTAAAGCATGAATAGCTTGCCGATGTACTTCCTCCTTCGGCAAAATTAATCATCTCCTTACTTAAAAATAGAGGGGATGATAAAAACTCAGGCCAGGTAAATCCATTAGTGAACCTTCCTCCATAGTATTGACCATAGGAAGGTAAGATATGATGTGTTTTTTTAAACATACGCCCCATCGAGTCAGATAAACTGTCCCCAAAAATCACAAATCTGGTAATATCGCCCAAAGAAATATTTTTTTCCTTCGGGTATAATTTATTGATTTCTTTGGCAAGACCAAAGGCTTCCGGATGACATTCAACCTCAATAGATAAAAGAATCATACCGTTATCATCCTTAATAATCAATTCATCGGCATGCTCCTGTGATTCTATAATAAACTGTTCCTTACATCCCTGAGAGGCTAATTCACGGAGCTTGATGTATGCTCCGCGAACCTGTACCGCTGTTAAATTAAGCTCCTGATAGTGGTAAAGTTGAAAGATACATTCGAGTGCCTCTGCATGGTATGTGGAGAAGAAATATGCTTTTATTTTTTCCCACAAATTCATTTCCGGAAGGCGTGAACTCTCTTTTATAGCGCCAAATTTTTCAGCGCTGATAGAAGATTTGAAATAACCCTGTCCAACACTGAATGGCATTGTGTCCTCCTTATTCTATACTAAGATTAGATAAAATACTTTAGCAAAAACATTAGTTAGCAAATATGAGTAAAAAAAGTAATCAGGTGAATACTGTATATTGAATTGCTGAGAGCTCTATGTAGCCATAAATTTTACAAGATCTTAGCTCGACGCTTATTGCTTTCTTACTAATTGAGTTGGTCTGGCAGATGGTTACAGTTAATAAAGAAAAATATATTCAGTGCGTATTATTTTTTATGAAAGTAAATATATCATCAACAACCTGATGTTAATGTCAGGTGCATATTATCTGATTGCTATCATTATTGAGTGTGAGCCTGGTTAAGGAAAATATTTAAAAAAGTATGCATTTTTGATTTTAGTGCCCTGGCGTGAGCACGAGCTGGCTTGATACTCAGGAATGGCGAGCCGTTTATAGGCTTAGCATTCGCCTGTTATTGCTAACTTGTTGTTTTTAGGTGATTTTTAAACTCTATTTTTATAGTCAATATTTTAAAGTGGGTTAACTATAATGAGTGATGATTCGATCATTAAAAACTCTTCGATGCTTTTGGCCTATTTAGGTGGTTTGGGATGGGGAAGCGCCTATTTTTATGGGTGGGGAGTCTCCGCATACTATGGTTTCCCATGGTGGTATGTAGGCGTTGGTCCCGACAACATTGCTCGAAGTTTATTCCACGCTATTAGCCTGATGGCTATATTTATAGTGGCATGGGGGATTGGTATTTTATTGTTTTTTGTAGTAAAGCGAAAAGCACACATTAATGATCTTAGCTTTCTACGTCTTTTTTTAGCTGCGGTTTTGTTCTTTATTCCAATTGTTATTGAGTTCTCTATCTTAAGAAAGTCATTTTTGTGGGAGCTTTTTTTTATCGTTTTACTGGTGGCCCTATGTTTATCGGTGGGTATGCGGTTTTACAGTAAACTGCTACCAGTAATTTGTTTTACTCAACTAAGTTGGGTGCGAAGACATTGTTTTACCATAATTATGGTGGGGTTTATTATATACTTTTGGATGTTTTCTTTTTTTGTTGGGATTTATAAGCCGCAATTAAAGAAAGAATACGAAATGATATTATATGATGGCGGCTGGTACTACGTATTGGCCAGATATCATGATAGTTTTGTTTTGTCGAAGTCGTTTACTAAAAATAATAACAGATTTATTATCTTTAGGCCAGAAGATGGGCTCTCTTATGAAATTGCGTTGGTAAAAGTTAGACTTTAATAAACGGATTGTCCGGGGGAGGGCATGAGCTGATTCCAGGGCTTCCTACAGAAGAGATTAGGGGAAGCACTGTGATCGAACGGCTGCTGCCGCCCGTGAGATCAATCTTTACGGATCTCAGCTCTATGCCTGACGCAGAACAGCAGCGTCAGACAACGCCCCCTGAGCGCGAAAGGCTGTTGTTATGACAAGGCGTGTGCGGAAAGCGTCTTCCACTCACTGAACATGACGGGTATCAGGTACTAACTTGCTGATTTTGATCATCATCTCATACTGTCCTGGTAGCTATGGGGCATCGATGGGGCAAAACCGGACAGCTTCTGATTTAACGTTGCGATCTGGTCAGAACTGCTGTCAGCCATCCACGCCCCGTACACGGCGCGTTTGCATGACCCATCTGGCTGGCAATAAAGCTCGGGTTTTCTGCGAAAAAAATGTATAACGCGCACACCGGGATATCGTGAAGTAAAAGTGACCGATAGTGGTAGAGTTACATTTTTTCGACTGTTTGATCTGAAAGTAATCTGAGTCCAATCTTGTATGTATTCTGTTAGCACAAGCCACCAGAGTGGATTTATGCTTAATAACGTATTTTAAAAATATATCCTTAACGTCTTTCATAATATCACCTGTTAAATAGTGACCACGTCATCCTTACTGTTGCGGTATCCTTTATTACAGGTAATAACCGTCATTCATTGCCGACTGGTGCGTAAATAAAAAAATGTGTTGTCAAATCGAATTTCCCTTTCAAATCCTGATCGTATTCCCTTCTGGAAAACAGAGCTGATTTCACCCGGCATTAACTGTGTACGCCAGCCGGGCATCACATCATTAAAAAGAAACTTTGGCGTTTATTTTCTGCGGCCTGAAAAAGTTCCTCGCGTGCTGGATTGCGCTGAAGGTGAACTGATTTTTAAGATATTTGTCAATAAGTTATAACATATTGATTTTTATATTATCTTTTATTTTACAATTACATAAAAAAATTGATAGTATACCCCCCTATAGTATACGGAGGGCGTATGCCGCATTCACCTGAAGATAAAAAACGTATTCTTACCCGTGTTCGTCGTATTCGCGGGCAGGTCGAAGCGCTGGAGCGGGCGCTTGAGTCCGGCGAGCCTTGTCTGGCGATTTTGCAACAGATTGCCGCCGTGCGCGGCGCGTCTAATGGCCTGATGAGTGAAATGGTTGAAATCCACCTGAAAGATGAGCTGGTCAGCGGGGAAACCACGCCAGATCAGCGCGCTGTTCGGATGGCGGAAATCGGCCATCTCCTTCGCGCTTATCTAAAATAACAATTTCCCTCACCGTAACAGGAAGAGACATATGAAATCACGTGCAGCAGTTGCTTTTGGTCCCGGTCAGCCACTAAAAATTGTCGAGATTGACGTTGCGCCGCCGAAAAAAGGTGAAGTTCTGGTCAAAATCACCCATACAGGCGTTTGCCATACCGATGCATTTACCCTTTCTGGCGATGATCCGGAAGGCGTATTCCCGGCAGTCCTGGGTCACGAAGGCGGCGGCGTGGTAGTCGGGGTCGGCGAGGGGGTAACCAGTCTGAAACCTGGCGACCATGTTATTCCACTGTATACGGCGGAATGCGGCGAGTGTAAGTTCTGTAAATCCGGTAAAACCAACCTTTGCCAGGCCGTACGCGCCACTCAGGGAAAAGGACTAATGCCGGATGGCACCACCCGTTTTTCTTATAACGGCGAACCGGTTTATCACTATATGGGAACCAGTACGTTCAGCGAATATACCGTTTGCGCGGAAATTTCTCTGGCGAAAGTGAACCCGCAGGCGCCGCTGGATAAAGTGTGTCTGCTGGGCTGCGGCGTGACGACCGGTATTGGCGCCGTACATAACACCGCTAAAGTGAAAGCCGGCGATACCGTTGCCGTTTTTGGTTTAGGCGGTATTGGGCTGGCGGTCATTCAGGGCGCGGTTCAGGCTAAAGCAGGGCGTATTTTAGCTGTTGATACGAATCCGGACAAATTTACGCTGGCGGGCGAAATGGGGGCGACAGACTTTATTAACCCGAATGATCATGATAAACCGATCCAGGACGTTATTGTTGAACTTACTGATGGCGGCGTGGACTTTAGTTTTGAATGTATCGGCAACGTTAACGTGATGCGAGCAGCGCTGGAATGTTGTCATAAAGGCTGGGGGGAAAGCATTATTATTGGCGTAGCGGGCGCAGGACAGGAAATTAAAACCCGTCCCTTCCAGCTAGTGACAGGTCGCGTCTGGCGTGGCTCCGCCTTTGGCGGCGTGAAAGGGCGCACGCAGCTGCCAGGGATGGTAGAAGATGCGATGAACGGTAAAATCCGTTTAGATCCTTTTATTACTCACCGTCTGCCGCTGGAGCAGATTAACAATGCCTTTGAACTGATGCATCAGGGCAAATCTATCCGTACCGTTATCCACTTTGGTGATAACTGATTCATCCGCCAGCGGAAAATCCGCTGGCGCTTATCTGAATTTTCTGGAATGAATGTTGTGAAAATGTGACGAAGGCGATGCTTTTCGCGATAAGCAAACGTCATGAAGTGCCGATGACTATCTAACGGGCGTGTTTTTACGCATTAAACCTACAAGAGAGTCAACGGTCATGGGCAACACATTCTCGATGCAAGCCTCGCATAAACTGGGCTTCCTGCATCACATTCGGCTGGTTCCGCTGTTTTCCTCCATTCTCGGTGGCATCCTTCTTCTTTTTGCTTTGAGTGCCGGGCTGGCTGGCTATTTTCTGTTACAGGCCGATCGCGATCAGCGTGATGTAACGGACGAGATTCAGGTACGGATGGGATTATCCAACAGCGCTAACCACTTACGTACCGCACGTATCAATATGATCCACGCTGGCGCGGCGAGCCGGATTGCCGAAATGGATGAAATGAAAGCCAATATTGCCGCCGCGGAAACTCGGATCGCGCAGTCTCAGGACGGTTTTAACGCTTATATGTCCAGAGCGGTGAAAACACCAGCCGATGAAGCGTTGGATAATGAGTTAAACACCCGCTACAACGCCTATATCAACGGTCTACAACCGATGCTGAAATTTGCCAAAAATGGCATGTTCGAAGCGATCATTAATCATGAAAACGAGCAGGCAAAACAACTGGATGCGGCATATAACCATGTCCTGTTGAAAGCTATTGAACTGCGCACCGAGCGGGCGAGGCTGCTTAGCGAGCAGGCTTACCAACGTAGCCGGCTTGGTATGATGTTTATGATTGGCGCGTTTACGTTGGCGCTGGTATTGACGTTAATGACCTTTAGGGTGCTGCGTCGTACGGTAATACGGCCGTTACAGCAGGCCGCGTCACGTATCGAACGCATTGCGGCGGGCGATCTGACCATGGCCGACGAGCCCGCAGGACGCAGTGAAATTGGTCGCCTGAGTTGTCATCTTCAGCAGATGCAGCATGCGTTGCAGCAAACGGTAGGGACGGTGCGTCAGGGGGCGGAGGAAATTTATCGCGGCACCAGCGAAATTACCGCCGGTAACACGGATTTATCTTCTCGCACTGAACAGCAGGCTGCCGCCATTGAACAGACCGCGGCCAGTATGGAACAGTTTACGGCAACCGTTAAACAGAATGCGGATAATGCGCATCACGCCAGCAAACTGGCGGAAGACGCCTCCGGTAAAGCCAGTCGTGGAGGCCAGATGGTTTCCGGGGTCGTGCAAACGATGGGAAATATCTCCACCAGCTCGAAAAAAATCTCGGAAATTACCGCCGTCATTAACAGTATCGCCTTCCAGACTAACATTCTGGCGCTGAACGCGGCGGTCGAGGCCGCGCGTGCCGGAGAACAAGGACGCGGGTTTGCGGTGGTCGCCAGTGAAGTTCGTACCCTCGCCAGTCGCAGCGCGCAGGCGGCAAAAGAGATTGAAGGCTTGATCGGCGAATCGGTTAGTCTGATTGAACTAGGTTCTGAAGAGGTTGTCGCTGCGGGGAGCACCATGAATGAGATTGTGGATGCCGTAAAACGCGTCACTGATATCATGCTTGATATCGCTGCAGCTTCTGATGAACAAAGTCGCGGCATTGTCCAGGTCAGTCAGGCGATTTCTGAGATGGACAAGGTCACGCAGCAAAACGCGTCGCTGGTAGAAGAGGCGTCAGCGGCGGCGGCTTCGCTTGAAGAACAGGCCGCCCGCTTGACGCAAGCCGTTGATGCGTTTCGTTTACAGGATACTGGCGCGACAATGCGTTCATCCTTCCTTTAATAAGCGTCGCGCCATCGGGCTATTTTAGCCGCGGGCGCGTTTATTATCCGGCGGCCGCCATCACAGCGGCATCGATTTACGGATCGCCGCAATCAGCGTTTGCGCCCCGGTTGAAAGCGGGATATCAACTCGTGTAAGAATACCTATGGGCTCGCCTGCGCTCTGGGTCGGCACGGGTAATGAGACCAGCGTCGCCTGGCGAAGATCTTCTTTAACCGCGCCAGAGGGGACGAACCAGACGTAATCGTAATCTACGGTCAGTTGTCGTGATAACGATGCGGATAGCGTTTCGATACACCCTGCAGGCATTTTACATCCCTGGCTTTGCAACAGGGCTTCCGCATTCTGGCGCGGCACCGTGCCTTTTGGCGAGACGACTACCGGCCATTCCATAACCCGGCTGAGCGTGATCGTCTCCTGTAACAGGGGATGGCCGGGGCGTACCACTAATTTAAGCGATTCTAAAAACAGCAGTTCGTAATTTAAGCCGCTCATTAATTCCGGGTCTGACATGCGGCCAATACCCAGATCGATCTCGCCTGACTTGAGACCAGCAAGCAACATCGTATTGTTCATGGTGGCGACCTGTAACGAGGTCGATTTTTGCTGTTGATGGAACCGCCCAATTACCGCCGGGAGAATACCCAGCGCAGCGGTGGGGAGCGCGCCAATACGCACCACATCGGCGCTGGCATCCTCTTTGCGATTCAGCGCCTGCCCGGCAGTATTCAACGCATCTAATACTTTTACCGCATGGGTTAAAAATTGTTCGCCAGGAACCGTTAATTGCGCGCCCAGTCGCCCGCGTTCAAACAGACGGGTTCCGGTGAGTTGCTCCAGTTCGTTCAGCGTCTTAGAAAGGGCTGGCTGGCTCAGGTTAAGGGTTTCAGCCGCGCGCCCCAGAGTTCCCTGTTGCGCAACGGCGACAAACGTATGAAGGTGGCGCAACCGAATGCGCTGACTAAACAGACCATTTTTTTCCATAAGCGATGTTAAAAACAGAGCCATGCGGGTGACAAGTAAAGTTGTTTGTTTTTGATAACTTGATAGCAAAATATTATTAACATTTTACCATTTAAAGTTACAACTGTTTTATTTTGCTGATGATTCAACTGCCGTTAAGCGTGCTAAGCCGCGCTCTGATCGGGGATACGCCAGCGTGTGTCAATCCGTTCCACACAATGAATTCAGGCGGGATCACAGTTTGTAAATTCTTCTCCCCGGAATGGATGAGGTTTTCTACACTCCAGGTAACATTCACTGGAGGCATGACATTATGGCGAACACCATCACGGCAGATGAGATTCGGGAACACTTTTCGCAGGCAATGTCGGCAATGTACCAGCAGGAAGTTCCGCAGTACGGTACGTTACTGGAACTTGTCGCTGACGTGAATCTGGCGGTGCTGGAAAATAATCCCAAATTGCATGAGCAGTTGGCTAATGCCGATGAACTGGCGCGGTTGAACGTGGAACGACATGGCGCTATTCGTGTTGGCACCGCAGAAGAACTTTCTACCTTGCGTCGGATATTCGCTATCATGGGGATGTACCCGGTGAGCTATTACGATCTCTCTCAGGCGGGCGTACCGGTGCACTCCACGGCATTTCGTCCCATTGACGACGCTTCGCTTTCGCGTAATCCCTTCCGCGTGTTCACTTCGCTATTACGCCTGGAACTCATTGAAGATGCGGCATTACGCCAGCGGGCGGCGGAAATCTTATCGCAGCGGGATATTTTTACGTCGCGCTGCCGACAATTGCTGGATGAGTACGACGAGCAGGGCGGTTTCAGTACTGCCCAGGCCGAAGAATTCGTCCGTGAAACGCTGGAGACTTTTCGCTGGCATCGTCAGGCTACTGTTGATGAAGAAACGTACCGCGCCCTGCATCGTGAACATCGGTTAATTGCCGACGTGGTCTGTTTTCCAGGATGTCACATTAACCATCTGACGCCACGTACTCTGGATATCGACCGGGTACAGGCAATGATGCCGGAGTGCGGCATTACGCCTAAAATTCTTATCGAAGGTCCGCCTCGCCGCGAAGTGCCCATTCTGTTGCGGCAAACCAGTTTCAAAGCCCTGGAAGAGCAGGTGCTCTTCGTTGGTGAAAAACAGGGTACACACACGGCGCGCTTCGGCGAAATTGAGCAACGCGGCGTCGCTCTGACGCCAAAAGGTCGTCGGTTATATGACGAATTGTTGCAAAAGGCAGAAACGGGTAAGGATAACTTCACGCATCAACTCCATTTACAGGAGGTCTTTAACGCCTTTCCGGATAGCGAATTTCTGCTCCGTCAGCAGGGGCTTGCCTGGTTCCGCTATCGCTTAACGCCTTCCGGTGAGGCGCATCGTCAGGCGATTCATCCTGGTGACGATCCGCAGCCGCATATCGAGCGTGGTTGGGTGATCGCGCAGCCGATTACCTATGAAGATTTTCTCCCGGTCAGCGCTGCCGGCATTTTCCAGTCGAATCTGGGAAATGAAACGCAGGCCAGAAGCCACGGTAATGCCAGCCAGGATGCCTTTGAACAGGCGCTGGGATGTTCGGTACTGGATGAGTTTTCGTTATATCAGGAAGCGGAAGAACGCAGTAAACGCCGTTGCGGTCTGCTTTAAAAACGGTAAGCTTCACAGGCTGTGAGGATGCTGTAAAAAGGAAGGCGTTATGTTGAATCCCTCCATCCCGTTGGTGCAAACGCGTCACGGTAAAATCGTGGGCGTCGTACAGGAAGAAATCCATATCTGGCGCGGTATACCCTATGCCGCGCCGCCAATAGGGGAGCTACGCTGGCGTGCGCCGCAGCCTGTTACGTCCTGGCAGGATGTGCGCCAGGCGGATTGTTTCTCCTGCGCCAGTTGGCAGGACATTACCTGGTGTCGCGAACTTGGCGGCGGCGATCCGGGAAATTTTTCTGAAGATTGTCTCTATCTGAATGTCTGGGCTCCCGCCGTACGTCATAAACTGTTGCCGGTCATGGTCTGGCTACACGGCGGCGGTTACACCATTGGCGCGGGTAGTCTGCCGCCCTATGACGGTCATGCGCTGGCGAAGCGCGGCGCGATCGTGGTGACGGTCAATTATCGGCTTGGCCATCTGGGCTTTTTCGCGCATCCGGCGCTGGAAGGCGAAGAGGCGGAGTGTATTCATAATTTCGCTTTACTCGATCAAATCGCCGCGCTGCGTTGGGTGCAGGACAATATTGCCGCGTTTGGCGGCGATACGCAGAATGTGACGCTATTTGGCGAGTCCGCTGGCGCCCGCAGCGTGCTGTCGTTGATGGCTTCGCCGTTGGCTAAGGGGCTTTTTCATAAAGCGATTATTCAGAGTGGTTATACGCTGCCGGATACGCCCCGCGAGGTGGCGCTTAAAAAGGGTGTTGCGCTGGCGGAACATGTTGGCTTAGCCAATGCCACAGCTGAACAGCTACGCGCTTTACCAGCAGAGACGTTTTGGCCGCTGGACGCGCCCTTTAAAATTGCTCCGACGCCGATTTCCGGCGACGTCGTATTGCCGCAGCCGATGCTGGAAACCTTCTTTGCGGCTAAACAGCATCCGATACCGGTGATGATCGGCTCGAACAGCGATGAAGCCAGCGTATTGGCGGTTTTTGGCGTTGATATTGCCGGTCAAATTCAAAAAATGCGCCGTGAGCGGCGTGTTGGACTGGGGTTAATCCGGCTGCTTTATCCTGGTGTGAAAGGCGACGAAGCGCTAGGGCGGCAGGTCTGTCGGGATATGGTATTTACCACGTTGGGTTATGTCGTCATGCAAGCGCAGCAGCGGATCGGCGAACCGTGCTGGCGTTACTGGTTTGATTATGTCGCCGAAGCGGAGCATAACACCTATGCTAATGGCGCCTGTCATGGCAATGAAATACCGTATGTGTTCGATACGTTAACGCGGGCTGAGCCCACATGCCATTATGTGAATGAGAATGACCTGGCCTTTGCCTCGCAGGTGGCGGATTACTGGGTGAATTTCGCTCGTCATGCCAGCCGCACGCGTGATGTGCTGCACGGCCCGGTTCGCTGGCCCGCCAGCATTCGGGGGCGAGATCGTTTGTTGCGGATTGGACTGAACAAGCTTGCCGGTTTTAAAGTGGAAAACCGCTTTATGCGTGCGCGTCTGGCGCTGTTTAAGCGTGTCATGAAACATCATGTTAGTCTGGAGTAAACTTTTCATAACCTGAAGAATGCCGCGTGAGGTTTACATCCGATTCGGTCGGTTCTTATCGACATAAAATATTTACGCTTTTGCGCAGTTTCCAGGCGACCAACAATTGGATTATTAATGAATTTTGTCTAGAGTGAGCGGTCAGAAACGGGCACGCTCTTGCTGCTGAAAAAAACCAGCGCGGGACCATTCACAAGACCAGAAGGACTCATTTTCAGGTATGAATCGTAGACGATTTATTAAAGGTTCAATGGCAATGGCCGCCGTGTGCGGTTCCAGCGGTATTGCTTCACTCTTTTCTCAGGCGGCGTTTGCCGCGGAATCCGATATTGCGGATGGTAAAACTGTCCGTTTTGATTTTGCTGGTCTGCAAACAATGGCCCAGGCGTTAGCGAAGAAACCCTGGCATGGTGCGCCGAGACCGTTGCCGGATACGCTCGCCAATCTGACGCCGCAGGCCTATAACAGTATCCAGTATGACGCGGCGCATTCGCTCTGGAACAATGTTGCCAATCGGCAGCTCGATATTCAGTTTTTCCACGTAGGGATGGGGTTTCGTCGTCGCGTGCGCATGTTTTCCGTTGATACGACAACTCATCTTGCTCGTGAGATTCATTTTCGCCCGGAACTGTTTAAATACAATGATGCCGGCGTTGACACAACGCAACTGGAAGGGCAGAGCGATCTCGGTTTCGCCGGTTTCCGTGTCTTTAAAGCGCCGGAACTGGCGCGGCGCGATATTGTCTCCTTTCTGGGCGCCAGTTATTTCCGGGCGGTAGATGATACTTATCAGTATGGCCTGTCGGCTCGCGGGCTGGCGATAGATACCTATACTGACGGTCAGGAAGAGTTCCCCGACTTCACCGCATTCTGGTTTGACACCGCGAAGCCGGGTGATACCACGTTTACTGTTTACGCTCTGCTGGATAGTGCCAGTGTGACGGGCGCGTATAAGTTTGTCATCCATTGTGAAAAGTCGCAGGTGATCATGGACGTAGAAAACCATCTCTACGTCCGTAAAGACATTAAGCAACTCGGCATTGCGCCGATGACCAGTATGTTTAGTTGCGGGAATAATGAACGCCGGGTATGCGACACCATTCATCCGCAAATTCACGATTCCGATCGGCTGGCGATGTGGCGGGGTAACGGCGAGTGGATTTGCCGCCCACTGAATAATCCGCAGAAATTGCAGTTCAATGCATATATGGACGACAACCCGAAAGGGTTCGGCTTGCTGCAACTCGATCGCGATTTCTCGCATTATCAGGATGTCATGGGCTGGTACAACAAACGTCCGAGCCTGTGGGTGGAGCCGCGCAGTAAGTGGGGGAAAGGCGCGGTTAGCCTGATGGAGATCCCAACTACTGGCGAAACTCTGGATAATGTGGTCTGTTTCTGGCAGCCGGAAAAAGCGATCAAAGCCGGGGATACGCTGGCGTTCAATTATCGTTTGTACTGGAGCGCGCAGCCGCCGGTGCAATCGCCGCTTGCGCGGGTTATGGCGACCCGTACAGGGATGGGCGGTTTTCCCGAAGGCTGGGCGCCGGGCGAACATTACCCGGATAAATGGGCGCGCCGTTTTGCTATTGATTTTGTCGGCGGCGATCTGAAAGCGGCCGCGCCAAAAGGCATTGAGCCGGTGATTACGCTCTCCAGCGGTGAGGCGAAGCAGATTGAGATCCTCTACGTTGAGCCTTTCGACGGTTATCGTATCCAGTTTGACTGGTATCCGACCTCGGATTCTACGGCACCGGTGGATATGCGTATGTTCCTGCGTTGCCAGGGGGAGGCTATCAGCGAAACCTGGCTGTATCAGTACTTCCCACCCGCGCCGGATAAGCGTCGTTATGTCGACGATCGTATCATGCGTTAGTCAGTTTACCTTCTGTACCGCCACAAAGGCGGTACAGGTCCCGGAAATTGCCCTGACATAAACTCACTCGTGATCCGCTATTTTGTGACACGGCCTTTCTATCGTTCCATTTTTGCAACAGTCCTTCCTGTTTATCCCTCTCGATCCTGCGGACAGGGAACATTAAGATAGCTTCACCTTATTTAAGATATAAAGTGAATATAATGAAAAAGAGTCTTCTTGGTGCTGTCCTGTCTCTGGGTTTATTAAGTACTGCTCATGCAGATGTATATAAATTTGATAATACGCATACCAATGCGGTATTTAATATCGATCATTTTCAGACCTCAACCAATCACGGCGGATTTTATGCCATTAGCGGCGAACTGAAATATCAGCCGGAAAAGCAAGTCGCAGAGATGCGCGTGACGATTCCTGTGAGCGCCTTAAATACCGGGGTGGATGCGTTTGATAAACATATCCGCAGTAGCGATATTCTGGATGCGGAAAAATATCCAGTAATGGTATTTGAATCGACAAAATGGCATTTTGCAGATAATAAACCGGTTTCTATTGACGGTTTGTTAACAATGAAGGGGGTAACTAAGCCCGTCACCTTAACCACCACGAATTTTGGCTGTTATATGAGCCCGATATTCAAGGCGCAGGTTTGCGGTGGTGATTTTGTCACGCAAATAGATCGCACCCAGTGGGGTGTAGATTATCTGGTCGATATGGGGATGACGAAAGTTGTCGATATAAAAATCCAGGCAGAAGCGGTTAAGCAATAAAGGGGATTATGATGAAAACTCATCACCTCATTCGGGTAGTGGCCTCGCTGGCAATGTTGGCAACATCAGGCCTGGCTTATGCTGAAGAGTACAAAGCCAGCACGGACGAAAAAGCAATAAAAATGACGAACGTCGCCTCGCTGGAAGCGCGCGTTCAGGCCAGAATGGGGAAAGGGGCATTTGGTTATATTCGCGGTGGAGCCGAAGATGAGAATAACCTTCGCAGCAACACCGAAAGCTTTGACAAAAAATATATTATGCCGCGCGTATTACAGGGCATTGAGTTAAAAGAGATCGATTTATCAACGCAGCTACTGGGTATTCCGCTTAAAACGCCTATAATCCAGGCACCGATGGCGGCGCAGGGCCTGGCCCACGCCTCCGGAGAGTTGGCGACGGCGAAAGGCATGGCGCAGGTCGGTTCGATTTTCTCGTTGAGCACCTATGGTAACAAGACCATCGAAGAGGTGGCTAACGTTTCCGGGAAAAACCCGTTCTTCTTCCAGCTTTATATGAGTAAGAATAATCAATTTAACGAATTTATTCTTGCACAAGCGGTAAAACATGGCGCTAAAGCGATTATTCTGACCGTAGATTCGCCTGTCGGTGGTTATCGGGAAGAAGATATTAAAAATAACTTCCAGTTCCCGCTGGGTTTTGCAAACCTGGAAATGTTCGCCAGAAAAAATGACGATGGTTCAAAAACCGGCAAAGGGGCAGGGATAAGTGAAATTTACGCGCAGGCTAAACAAGCCTTTACGCCGGAGGATATTGCCTATGTACATCGTGTTTCCGGTCTGCCGGTTATTGTAAAAGGCATTCAGTCGCCGGAGGATGCTGAAATTGCTATCCAGGCCGGGGCCGCAGGAATATGGGTTTCTAATCATGGTGGGCGTCAATTAGACAGCGGGCCATCCTCATTCGATATGCTTCCTGCGATTGCAAAAGTCGTCAACAAGCGAGTGCCTGTTATTTTTGACAGCGGAGTACGCCGTGGTTCGCACGTATTCAAGGCGTTAGCCAGCGGGGCGGATATTGTGGCGGTTGGCCGGCCTGTATTATACGGTCTTAATCTTGGCGGCGCTCAGGGTGTGGCATCGGTGATTGAACAGCTAAACAAAGAGCTGACAATTAACATGATGTTGGGTGGTGCCAGGAATATTGAACAAGTGAAAACGACACGCTTGTTAACTGAAAAAGAGCTGCCCCAGTAATATAAAGGTCGGGTACTATACCCGACCTTTTCCTGTGTGATTTTCCTCAACAACGCTTCCGGTAGAAAATGACGCGCTCTGTTTCCTCAAATCCTAACGCCTGGTGAACTTTCTGGGAAATTGTATTTTCCGGCGTGGTATCAGAGGCCATTTCCCGACACCCTTTATTCGTTCCCCATCGTTGCACCGCTGCAATCAATTGTTTCGCTACGCCGCGTTGACGGAATGAGGGGAGAACAAAGATACCTTCAAGGAAAGCCACGGGCGAACTGTCACAGCCATTGACATAATCGTGGCGGATTGAGGCATCCGCAAAGCCAATCGCCACCCCGTCTGCCATCGCAATAAATGACGCCAGATGATCGGCTTGCAGGATTTCTTCGCCATCCGCCAGATGGGCGTCATCCGGGTGACCAGGCCAGAGCTGTTTTCGCAATCCGCGCCAGTGCTCCAGATGGGTTTTGTTCATTTGCCTGATGTCCATTAACGCGCTCCTGATGAGAGGTCTGACATGATGAGACGGCATCCCGCTTGCTGATAACGTCGGGCGATAGCAGACGGGAGCGCACTGTCGCTAAGAATGGTGGTAATACAGGACAGCGTCGCAACCGCATGGGGTTCCACAGTGTCAAACTTTGAGTGATCGGCCATCAATATGACCTCGCGTGAGCGCTGAATAATGCGCGTTTTTACGCCCACTTCAAACATGGTAGCGTTGGTGATGCCCGTTTCTAACGACAGCGCATCGCAGGAGATAAAAGCGCGTTCAACGGCAAAGGCGTTAATCATCTCCAGCGCCAGACTCTCGCCAACCGAAAAGTAACCGGGGCGAATCAGCCCGCCAATAATGTAGCTCTCTACGTGTGGGAAGCCACCTAGCTCATTAGCGATTTTGATGTCATTGCAAATGACTTTTACTTTGGCGTCGACCAGACATTTTGCCAGTTCCAGACAGGTGGAGCCGGAGTCGAGAAAAAAGCAGTCTCCATCCTTGATGAACGTGCGGGCGAGGGCGGCGATTTCGCGTTTCGCCTCGCTTTGTAACGTTCGCTTAACGTCGAAAACATATTCTTTATCTTCCGTACTGTCGTCGAAGTCAATACAACCATGGCCGCGAACCATACCGGGATAACGGCTGGCAATATAGTGAAAATCCCGGCGCACGGTTGCCTCAGCATAGCCAAAAAGCTCAATAGCTTGCTGTGTTGAGAGGTGCCGGTGTTGCCAAAGATAATGCAACATCTGTTTGATACGGT
This sequence comes from Salmonella enterica subsp. diarizonae, assembly GCF_008692785.1. Lineage (GTDB taxonomy): Bacteria > Pseudomonadota > Gammaproteobacteria > Enterobacterales > Enterobacteriaceae > Salmonella > Salmonella diarizonae. The sequence continues at coordinate 411,123 of NZ_VXJV01000002.1, read as the reverse complement.
CGGGGCGCTGTTGGCTCATCAACATATGACTCCTTTATAGCGCGGTGAATTGTGACAACGTCACGTTATGATTCGCCGTCGTGAACAACGCCCGGCCAATCACCAGATGCTGTGCACCTGCGGCGGCAAGTAGCCGTGCGGCGCGAAGCGTAATTCCGCCGTCCGCCCAGCATTCCGCAGCAGGGAAATGCTCTCTGCTCTGGCTAACTTTTTCACACATCGTGGCGATAAATTGTTGCCCGCGCCCGTCGGGTTCGCTGGTCATGATCATCAGCGCATCCAGTTGCAATGCCAGATAACGATAGGGCAATAGCGGCGTTGCCGGGTTAAGCGCCAGTCCTGCTTTCGCCCCGATAGCGCGAATATCCGCCAGAATCTCCGAGGGGTTTTGCACGCTTTCGGCATGAATGAAAATCCAGCCGGGGCGGATAGCTGCAAGCCAGGGTAGCCAGCGTTGCGGTGATGAGACCATCAGGTGAAATGAGAGCGGATGGCGAGTGTATTGTGCGACTGCCTGAATGGTTTTCATACCGAAGGTAATATTGTTGATGAAACTGGTATCTTCGATATCCAGATGCAGCGAGCCGAGGGGCGCATCGTGTAAAGCGGTCAACGCCTCGGCATAGCGCAGCGGATCGGCGGAGGCCAGCGAAGGGTGCAGGATCATCGGAACCTCCATCAGCGCAATGCGGTTAATTGCGCGAAAAGCGCTGCATCATTTGGCGCATCTTGCAGCAACGCGACACTTCCCGGCGAGTCGAGCCACTGGCTGATGCGTTGAATGGTGCGAATATGTGCTTCAGCGTCCGTGGCGCTGGCGCAAAGCAACAGCCAGATGGGATCGCAATCCGCATTGCCGAAAGCGACCGGCGTTGATAGCGTAGTGACGCTCATTTGATTATGGTTGGCGCCTTGTTCCGGTCTGGCATGGGGCAGCGCAATCCCCGGCGCGATAAGATAATATGGCCCCCATTTAAGGGTGTTCTCAATAATACCGTCCAGGTAGCAGGGGGCCGCCGCGCCGAAGGTAATCAGCGGACGAACGGCGATATCCAGCGCGTGTCGCCAGTCGTTGGCATGGCGTTGCGCCTGAACCCACTTAACATCATTAATCATCGATCGTTGACTCCTTGCCGGTTCGGGTTACTCTGAAACCGATCTCCGGCGTGTCTTTTGGCGAAGGCGACGGAGATCGGCAGAAGGGTTATCGCTCTCTGCAGGGGATAAGCGTTTTGCTTATCCCCATTTTATTGTCGGATATGGCGTACTTTCTCCATAAACTTCGCCACGCGCGCCTGGTCGACAAAGTTGGCGAAGACGCCGTCTTTTTTAAACGTGGTTGCCGTTACGCATCCGTCGGCAATGCTGAGCTGCTCCTCGACGTTTTCCAGACAAACTCCGGTATTCGCCAGCACTACCGTGGCAGGGACGGTCTCTTTTACCCGCTTCAGTATGGCGCTATCGGTACGTGCGCCTGCCGTCAGGCCAGAGACGCACAGGGCATCGGGGTTATTATTAAATACGGTCGATTTCGCAATTGAGCAGACATCCCGGTTTCCCAGATACACCGCCGCTTCCGGAACGATGTTAAACAGCGTTTTCACGTGGCCTGCGCCGATGCGATGCTGATGGCGAATGGTTTCGCCGACATTAGTATCCCAGACGCCAAAATCGCTGGCGTAAGCGCCGGTGAAAATTTCACGAATAAATTTTGCGTTGGTCGCCATCGCCAAATCAAAAGAGGCCACAGGGTCCCACAACACGTTTACCCCAAACGGTACGCGAATTTCACTCATTAACTGACCGATAATTCTTGCCATAGCGGCAGTCGTTTCCGGTCTGACTTTCGTTAAATAAGGCAAACTAAATTCGTTGGAGAACATCACCGCATCCACACCGCCGTTTTGTAGCGCCATTAAATCGTCATGGGCGCGGTCAATCACCCAGTTCATGCCTTTCTCTGTATCGAACCCGGGATCGCCCGGTAGTGCCCGTAAATGGCACATGGCGATAACGGCTTTTTCCGTTCCTATTACCTCTTTTAGCCAACTCATTCTGGGTTGCTCCTTATTCCGGTAGTTCACGTTTACGTAAGATAAGTACGATGCTGGCGACGATGCCGACCACAATAACCACGCCAATAATGCCCAGCGACATCAGTTCAGATATTGACCAGCCAAACATATTCCCTACCGACAGCGCGGTAATTTGCGCGTTTTCAGCGGCGAAACTAAAGCCGCCTTTGAGCGCCATATCGGTAAAGTACGGCGCGAACTGGGTGGCGATCAGCAAAACGGTAATCATGACAATGATGCCGCTGAGCAAAGTACGAATCAGATCGCCGCGATGAATAACCGTGGCCATGCAGATAAAAAACGGCGCGACCGGTAAATCAGCCAGCGGCAGGACTTTATTGCCCGGCAGAATGCTTGCCAGAATTAACATGATGGGAATTAACAGCAGTCCGACCGCGATAGTGGTCGGGTGGCCTAACGTCACTGCGGTATCCAGACCGATAAAGACTTCGCGCCCTTTAAAGTGTTTCTGGAAGAATTTACGCGCGCCGTCGGAGATAGGCATTAATCCCTCAACGATAAGGCGGATCATGCGCGGAAACAGCACCATAATCGCCGCCACGGTAATCATTAAGGTTGCGCACCCTTTAAAGCCTTCACCTGCGGCAAGTCCGAAGATCAGCCCGAGAACAACGCCAATGATCACCGGGTCGCCGACCATCCCATACCGTTTTTGGATCTCCTGAGCGTCAATATTGCGTCCTTTCATAAGCGGGATTTTTTCGTATATCGCATCCAGCAATACGAATAACGGCACGGAGCTGGAGCCATACCCCTGCGGGATTGAGATCCCTTCCAGACCGACAATGTTCTGTACCCGTTTCGCCGTCCAGTCGGCCATTTTCAACGACAAGGCGGCATGGCAAATCGCGCCCAGTACGCCATAAATCAGACTGCCGGTCATCAACTGGACGACCGTTCCGGTAATGGCGTAGTGCCAGTAGTTATAAATATCAACGTTCATGGTTTTGGTCAGGCGAGTCACCAGCATACCGACGTTGAGCAGAAAGATAACGGGAATGATCATCGCGCCGATGGCCGTCGCATAGCCGACGCCGGATGCGGGTCCGGCGCCGACGTCAAAGACATGCAGCGTCAGGCCAAAACGCTCAATCATCACTTTTATCGGCGGACTGAGACTGTCGATCGCCATGACAATCACCAGCCCCATACCGACAAAACCGATGCCGACCGTCACCCCAGCTTTCACCGCCTGCAGCCAGGGAATACGAAAGATTAAGCCGATGATAATCATAATGATGGGCACAAATACGGTGCCGCCGAGAGACAGGATGTAATCAAACATAATGCCCCCTTTATTGTGTTAACAGCGCCTTGATTTCTTGTTTTAATGCGTCGTCGTTGATGCCTGTCAGCAGGGCGGCGCCATTGAGCGTCGGGATGCCATAGTCACTGTGCGTACGCATGGACGTTACGATGAGATCCATACCGTTACAGTTCAACGGGATCTCATTCAGACAACATTGCGCCGTGGTTGCCGCAATGCCTTGCTCCGCGAGAAAGTCCTGCAGTTTTTGTGCAATCATGGTTGATGTCGACATGCCGGTACCACATGCCACAAGGATCTTTTTCATCATGGTCGTGCCTCTTGTGTAGCGCCTGTTTCAGGCTCAATGGGAAACTGTTCTGGCGACATTTTGGCCAGCGCAGTCAGTAAATGAATACAATCAGCCAGGTCGCGCAGGCTGGCGACTTCGGCTGGCGAGTGGGTATAGCGGCAGGGAATAGAAAGGCTGGCGCAGGGAATGCCGTCCAGTTCAACCTGTATGAAGCCTGTTTCGGTGATGACGCCTGGCGCGACTTCTCGCTGTACGGGAATATTATTTTCGTGCGCGGTGGTCTCCAGCATCCGCAGCAAACGCGGTGGCGTAATCAGTCCCGCCAGCGTACCGCGTCCGTGATAGTTCAGACAGGTGATGCCGACGCCGTGGTTGACCCGCACATCCGAGTAATCCTGCAGGTCAGGCGTGTCGCAGGATGGGGTGATATCAATACCAATCGCCAGGTCGGGGCGCACGCGTCGTAAAACGGGAACAATACCGCGAATATTGAACTCTTCCTGCACCGACGCGACCAGGAATACCGCGATATCGAGCGGTGTGGAGGCGAGGGCCTCGGCGACGCCCAGTAGCGCCGTACACCCCAGCCTGTCGTCCAGCGCCTTACTGCATACCAGATCGTTGCCCAGACAGTGCGGCGGGTTGTAAAGGGTTACTGGCGTCCCCACCTGAATACCCATTCGTTCGGCATCCGCTTTATCTTTCGCGCCGATATCAATCCAGAGTTTATCGAGCGCGGGAGGCTGGGTGCGCTCGTCACCCTTCGCGAAGTGATACGCTTTAATACCGATACAGCCCATGATATCGCCTGAACGTCCGGCAAGCGTCACGACCGAACCGGGCATGGTAATTTGCGCCGGGCCGCCCACGCGTTCAAAACGTAAAAAACCGGAGGGTTCGATCTTGCGTACCATAAAACCCACTTCATCCATATGCGCAAAAATCATCAGGCGAAGAGCGTCAGATTTGTCGCTGCCATAACGGGCGACAACATTGCCCAGGCGATCCCGCCAGACGTCTTTGGCCTGCTGTTCAAACGCATGCTGCATAACGTTTGCAATACTGCTTTCATGTCCTGAAATCCCGTTTAGCCGCAGTAAAGAAAAAAGCGTTTCCTGCACAGAAAAGGTCATTGGCGTCTCCGTGGTGATAAAACAATCAGTCGTTGAGCGTTTTATAGGCGGGGAATGGTTGGATAAGTGTGAAATGTGTCACGCGGAAACGCGCTAAATATGAGCAATAAAAAATAATGTGATGGCGATACAATAAAAGCGCTCATATCACCTGCGGGTTATCGGTAAACCAGGCTATTTATGTGATCACGACCAACAACGAAGAAGGGCAACGCGATGGTGGAAATTATTCCTGTTAGCACGACGCTGGAACTGCGAGCGGCAGATGAAAGTCATGTTCCGGCGCTGCACCAACTGGTACTCAAAAATAAAGCGTGGCTACAACAGTCGCTCGACTGGCCGCAATATGTCACGTCGCAGGATGAAACGCGTAAGCATGTGCAGGGTAATATACTGTTGCACCAGCGTGGTTACGCCAAAATGTATCTGATTTTCTGCCAGAATGAGATGGCGGGCGTACTCTCATTTAATGTCATCGAGCCGATAAACAAAGCCGCGTATATTGGTTACTGGCTGGATGAGTCCCTCCAGGGACAAGGGGTAATGTCGCAATCATTACAGGCGCTGATGGCACATTATGTCCGACGCGGCGATATTCGGCGCTTTGTCATTAAATGCCGGGTTGATAATCAGGCCAGTAATGCGGTCGCACGGCGCAACCATTTTACGCTGGAAGGCTGTATGAAACAGGCGGAGTATCTTAACGGCGACTATCACGACGTTAATATATATGCCCGCATTATTGATACGGTTTAAAGGGAACCGACTAAGGGGGTACGAGTAATACGATCCTCGCCATTGATCACTTTTGGGCCGCGCAGGTGAATAGTATTGCCGTCAAACGCTATCACCGCCGCCCGTCCGCTAATCTCTACCTGGTGCTCAATCAGGATTTCGCCCTGTATACAGGCGTGGCCTTCAATCAGCACGCGGTCGTCCAGTAAAATCGGGCCTCCGCGTACCTCAGCATGTCCGCCTACCAGCACATGATGTTTTAACACACAGTTGCCTTCGATTAACGCATGTTCCGCTACTTGCGAGCTGTAGCGAAGGGTAGGGATCGCATCTTCCTCTGTGCCGGCGATAACCCGCGCATGGCCATAGACTTTGGCGCAGTCACAGATCCAGACATTATTGTCTTTGTTGCCTTCAATGGACGCGAAATCAAAGACCTCCGCCCGGTGTTCAATAAAAGCGTGTGTGATAGTGGCGTCGCCATAAAGCTGTACCTGATGAACAATCCGCGAATGGCGCAGGGTGGCGCGATCGTAAATTTGTAAAATCTGCGCATGTTCACGCGTTAGTCCCTGAACGGCGAGAATTTCTGACTGGTTTAACACGCGGGCATCGCCATAAATCGCACACTCTCCGCGCACGGTAGATGACTGAATTGTGACGTTGTCACTTATTCGCGCGCCATCGCTGATATCAGCGCGATCAATCCAGACATTATCGCCTATTCGCACGTTATTGTAGAGCGTGCACGGCTGCGTGATACGCGCGTTACCCGTAATTTCCGTGCCAGCAAAGACCATCGCGTTTTGATCATAAATCCAGCAATCCCCCTGTTGTGACAGCACACTATCGTCATCAACCCAGCCACCGGAGGTTCCGGCTTTAACATCGTTAAAATCCGTTACGGCAATAAGTTGTCGTAATAAGACGCTTTTCTTCTCACCGTCTACCTGATAAGTAAAAGCACGGGGTTCTTCACTCAGTCGATATTTGGTCATAGGGAAATTCCGTGTGAACGATTAAGATAACCGTAGCAAAGGTACTGGCGAAACAACCAGAAATTCCATAAAATGCATTTCAAATATACTTTATAAATTAAACAAAATGCGTAATCACAAGCAGAGCGATCGCGTGCTCAATCTGCCTGCGGGCTATTTTGGGATCGTCCTTGGCACTATCGGTATGGGATTCGCCTGGCGTTACGCCAGCCAGATATGGGCAATAAGCCACTGGCCCGGCGACATCATGGTTATCCTGGCGATGATTATTTGGGGGCTCTTGACCCTGGCGTTCCTTAGCCGTCTGGCGCGCTTTCCCCATAGCGTGATGGCTGAAGTGCGACATCCGGTAATGAGCAGTTTTGTCAGCCTGTTTCCTGCGACCACAATGCTGGTCGCGATCGGCTTCGTTCCCTGGTATCGACCATTGGCCGTTGCGCTATTCAGCGTGGGGGCAGTCATACAACTGGCGTACGCCGCCTGGCAGACGGCGGGACTTTGGCGTGGAGCGCATCCGGAAGAAGCGACGACCCCAGGGCTTTATCTGCCAACGGTAGCGAATAATTTCATCAGCGCTATGGCCTGTGGGTCACTCGGCTACAATGATGCCGGACTGGTGTTTTTAGGCGCAGGCGTCTTTTCGTGGTTAAGTCTGGAACCGGTTATTTTGCAGCGACTGCGTAGCTGCGGCGAGTTACCGGCGGTGCTGCGTACTTCACTGGGTATCCAACTGGCGCCCGCGCTGGTTGCCTGTAGCGCCTGGCTGAGCGTCAATGGCGGTGAGGGCGACACGTTGGCGAAAATGCTATTCGGCTACGGTCTGTTACAGCTTTTATTTATGCTGCGATTAATGCCCTGGTATTTATCTCAACCGTTTAATGCTTCCTTCTGGAGTTTTTCGTTCGGCGTTTCTGCGCTGGCGACCACGGGGTTACATCTTGGTCACGGTAGTGAATCAGGGCTTTTCCATATTCTGGCCGTCCCGCTGTTTATTTTCACTAACGCTATTATCGCCTTACTGCTGGTCCGTACATTTCTATTGCTGGTGCAGGGGAAGTTGCTTATTCGCACTGAGCGCGCTGCACTGTTGAAAACGGAGGAAAAAAATGACCATTCGTGACGAAAATTACTTTACTGAGAAATACGGTTTAACCCGCACGCATTCGGATGTGCTGGCGGCGGCAAAGGTTATCGCACCGGGTCGAACGCTGGATTTGGGATGTGGTAATGGCCGCAATAGTCTGTATTTGGCCGCGAACGGTTATGACGTTACCGCGTGGGATAAAAATCCGGCCAGTATGGCTAATCTTGAGCGTATTAAAGCGGCAGAAGGGCTGGATAATCTGCAAACCGAAATCGTCGATCTGAATACATTGACCTTTGACGGCGAGTACGATTTTATTCTCTCGACAGTGGTTATGATGTTTCTTGAGACGCAAACCATTCCCGGTTTAATCGCCAATATGCAACGCTGCACAAAACCTGGCGGATATAATTTGATCGTCGCGGCAATGGATACGCCGGATTTCCCCTGTACGGTGGGATTCCCGTTCGCTTTTAAAGCAGGCGAATTACGCCGCTATTACGCAGGATGGGACATGCTGAAATACAACGAAGATGTCGGCGAGCTTCACCGCACGGACGAAAACGGCAACCGTATCAAACTGCGCTTTGCTACGATGCTGGCGAGAAAAACGGCCTGAGCGATGCAAGTTCTGTAAGTCTCGCTGCGTTCGGCATTTTTTTGTCGGGCGCCGCGTTCAAATTGTGCTGTCGTTACCATTTTTAGTGCATCCAGAATGATTTCGTTTTGCTATTATTTCCTTTGCATCATTGCGAAGACTAAAGGGATCGTTTCATGCGTACTCATACTTTATTTAAAGTTGCAGTGCTTACTGGCTTGCTGGCGTTATCCGGCTGTGCGTCCAAAGTCACACAGCCGGATAAGTATTCTGGATTCTTAAAAAATTATTCGGACCTGCAGGAAACTACCTCCGCCACGGGAAAACCGGTGTTGCGCTGGGTAGATCCACATTTCAATGACTCTAACTATGACAGTATTGTTTACAATCCAATAACGTATTATCCCGTCCCCAAACCAACGACCCAGGTCGGGCAGCAAGTTCTTGATAAACTGCTGGCTTATACGAACACTAAAGTAAAATCAGCAATTGAACAGCGTAAACCGCTGGTCACGACGCCAGGGCCGCGCAGTTTGATTTTCCGCGGGGCGATTACGGGCGTGGATACCAGCAAAGAAGGGTTACAATTCTATGAGGTGATCCCCGTGGCGCTGATTGTGGCGGGTACGCAAATGGCGACAGGCCACCGGACAATGGATACCCATCTCTATTTTGAGGGTGAGCTGATAGATGCCGCTACCAACAAGCCGGTCGTCAAGGTAGTGCGCCAGGGCGAAGGTAAAGACTTGAGTAACTCCAGCACGCCAATGGCGTTTGAGACGTTGAAACAGGTCGTGGATGATATGGCGACGGATACCTCTATGTTTGACATTAACAAAAAATAATTCTGCGGCGCCATCGCAAGATGGCGCAAACCCCGTCAGGTTAACGATCGCCATCAGCCAGACAACGATGGGCGGCGCGTTTTCGTTAACACTGCGTAGCCTATCCCGCCAGCGATCAACCCCCAGAATGCCGATCCGATGCCCATCAGCGTTAGTCCGCTTGCGGTGACGAGAAATGCGATAACTGCCGCGTCACGCTCGCTTTCGTGAGTAAGCGCCTGGTACAGGCTACCGCTAATTGTACTTAACAGTGCCAGACCAGCAAGCATTTGCACCCAGCTAACCGGCAGGGCGACCATCAGATCGGTTATCGAACTGCCAAACCACCCGGCAAGTAGATAAAAAATTCCTGCGGCGGCGGCCGCTAACCAGCGACGCGTTGGATCGGGGTGCGCGTCCGGGCTTTGACAAATGGCGGCGGTAATGGCGGCAATACAGATAGAATAAACGCCAAATGGCGAAAGCAGCAGCGCCAGCAACCCGGTAAAAATCATTAACGGAGAGACAGGAAGCTGATAGCCAGACGCCTTCATTGTGGCGACGCCGGGGGCGTTTTGCGATGCCATCGTCACCAGGAAGAGTGGTACCGCGACGCTCAGGCTTTGAGCGAATGAAAAGTGGGGGGGAATGAAGACGGGCCACACAGTTGCGAAATGGATACCGCTCATCGCCATCTTACCCTGCATGAGCGCCACCGTTATTCCCGTTACCATGGCGGCAATAACGGCATAGCGTGGCGCGAATACCTTAAGGAGTAGCCACGCCAATAACATACCGCCGCACATTACAAACTCTCCGTTGAGCGTCCCGAACGCCTGCAGGCCGAAGCGTAGCAGTATTCCCGCCAGCATTGCGGCGGCAAGAGAATGGGGGATTATCCGCATCAAACGCGCAAACAATCCCGTGACGCCGCACAACACAATCAGGGCATTGGCGACAATGAATATGCCCACGGCGTCTGGCAACGATAATCCCTGAAGCCCTGTCACCAACAGAGCGGCGCCAGGCGTAGACCAGGCAGTTAAAACCGGCGCACGATACCACAAGGTTAGCGCCAGTGTGCTTATGCCCATCGCTATACCGAGGGCGGTCATCCAGCCGGCGATCTCTGCGGGAGTTGCACCAGCAGCAAGCGCCGCCTGCCAGATAATGGCCGCAGAACTTGCATAGCCGACCAGAACGGCGACCAGACCAGATAATACAGTAGGTAACGGCAGTGATAACAGACGCATGATCGCCTCTTGTGCGTTATAACGGTCAAGTAATGTAGCATTGTGCGTTATAGCGCACAAGTGATACGCTATGGTCTTACAGGGGGAAAAAATGGATAACCTGACACATTATCTGGCGACCACGTTAAGAACGTTACGCCATCAACGAGGCTGGAGTTTATCGCGTCTGGCGGAGATCTCCGGCGTATCAAAAGCCATGTTGGGGCAGATAGAGCGTAATGAGTCCAGTCCGACAGTCGCAACGCTGTGGAAAATAGCGACGGGCCTGAATGTTCCATTCTCAATGTTTATTTCGTCTCCGCAGGCTGAATGTCCTCCGACCTTCGATCCCCAGCAACAAGCGATGGCCATCACACCACTGTTTCCGTGGGACCCTGAACTCGGTTTTGACTATTTTTCCCTATTACTGGCACCTGGCGCGGTCAGCGAATCAACGCCGCATAAAGCCGGCGTTATCGAACATGTGGTGGTGATTCAGGGACGGCTGGACATGTGTACTGGTGGGGTATGGCAAACAATAGACGCCGGTAAAGGTTTGCGTTTTGCCGGCGATACGGCGCATACCTATCGCAACAGCAGTGATCAGACGGTTCATTTTCACTCGCTGATCCATTACCCGCGCGATTAAGCAGGAAAACTATTTCGTTAGTTTGCGCTTCTGACTACAATAGCCGCCATTTCGCTGCTCTTGGATAAGAAAGACCGTATGCGCCAACAACTTCACTATCTCGAATTGTTAAGTCCGGCCCGTGACGCCGCAATTGCTCGCGAAGCGATTTTGCATGGCGCGGATGCCGTCTACATCGGTGGACCTGGTTTTGGCGCGCGTCATAATGCCAGTAACAGTCTGCGCGATATCGCCGATCTGGTCCCGTTTGCCCACCGTTACGGTGCCAGGATTTTTGTCACGCTGAACACTATCCTGCATGATGATGAGCTGGAGCCCGCACAACGGTTAATCACCGATTTGTACGACACCGGCGTGGATGCGCTGATTGTGCAGGATATGGGAATTCTGGAACTCGATATCCCGCCGATTGAGCTTCACGCCAGTACACAGTGTGATATTCGCAGCGTGGAAAAAGCGAAGTTTCTTGCCGATGTCGGTTTTTCACAGATTGTACTGGCGCGCGAACTTAATTTGACTCAGATAGCGGATATTCATCAGGCTACTGACGCCACAATTGAGTTCTTCATTCATGGCGCGCTGTGTGTCGCTTATTCTGGACAGTGTTATATCTCTCATGCGCAAACCGGGCGCAGCGCCAATCGGGGAGACTGCTCGCAAGCCTGTCGCTTACCGTATACGTTAAAAGACGATCAGGGGCGGGTGGTATCTTACGAAAAGCATCTGCTATCGATGAAAGATAACGATCAAACGGCTAACCTCGGCGCGTTGATTGATGCAGGCGTACGTTCCTTCAAGATTGAAGGGCGCTACAAAGACATGAGTTATGTCAAAAACATCACCGCGCATTATCGTCAGATGCTGGACGCGATTATTGAGCAACGTGGCGATCTGGCGCGTGCGTCGGCTGGTCGGACCGAGCACTTTTTTGTTCCTTCCACGGAGAAAACCTTCCATCGCGGCAGCACCGACTATTTTGTTAACGCGCGTAAAGGCGATATTGGCGCATTTGATTCACCAAAATTTATTGGCTTACCGGTAGGCGAGGTCCTGAATGTGGCGAAGGACTATCTCGATGTGGAGGCTACGGAGCCGTTGGCGAATGGCGATGGTCTGAACGTGTTGATTAAGCGTGTAGTGGTGGGTTTCCGCGCCAATACCGTGGAAAAAACCGGTCATAACCGCTACCGCGTTTGGCCAAATGATATGCCTGCCGATCTGCATAAAGTCCGTCCGCATCATCCGTTGAATCGTAATCTGGATCATCACTGGCAGCAAGCGCTGACAAAAACCTCCAGTGAGCGTCGTGTGGCGGTTGATATCATGCTGGGCGGCTGGCAGGAACAGCTTATTCTGACGCTGACCAGTGAAGAAGGCATCTGCATTACGCATACACTTGACGGGCTGTTTGAGGAAGCCAATAACCCTGAAAAAGCGTTAAATAACCTAAAAGTCGGACTGGCGAAGCTGGGACAAACGCTCTACTACGCTCGTGATATGCAGGTGACATTACCGGCGGCGTTATTCGTGCCAGGCAGTCTGCTCAATCAGTTCCGTCGGGAGGCGATTGATATGCTTGATGCAGCGCGTCTGGCCCATTATCAACGAGGTCGCCGGAAACCCGTGGCGCAGCCTGCGCCTGTTTATCCGCAAACGCATCTCAGTTTTCTCGCTAATGTCTACAACCACAAAGCACGGGAATTTTATCACCGTTACGGCGTACAATTGATCGATGCGGCCTATGAGGCGCATCAGGAGAAGGGCGAGATACCGGTCATGATCACCAGGCACTGCCTGCGTTTTGCGTTCAACCTTTGTCCAAAACAGGCGAAAGGAAATATTAAGAGCTGGAAAGCCACACCGATGCAGTTGGTGCATGGCGATGAGGTGCTGACACTAAAATTCGACTGCCGCCCTTGCGAAATGCATGTAATTGGTAAAATTAAAAACCACATTTTGAAGATGCCCCAGCCCGGCAGCGTTGTCGCTTCAATGAGCCCTGAAGCGCTGATGAAAACGCTGCCGAAGCGCAGGGGCGTTTAATTAACGGAAATAGCTCTCTGGTTTGCGCGATTTCTGCCAGTTGTGGTGCTCGCGCAAGCCTTCCGCTGATTCTTCCGCTGCCGCCCGTAATTCATCGCTGTCGGCTTCATGTTTGAGCTGGTGTCCTCCCGTCACAAACCATACAAACTCATGGCCTTGCTGTTTCGCCAGTAACTGACCTGAAAACAGCGCACAGGTCAGTAAAACTACTGATAACGCTTTTGTGAACATCATGCCACCTTCCAGTTATGTCGTGGGGTTATGATGCCAATAATTTATTTGAGTTATTATTCAACACTTCAAATTAGCGAAAACGGTTTGTCAATAATTGCGATAAGTTGTATGAGAACACGTAGCCGGGTACATGATTAGATAGCATTAACATTCCCAGCCCCGCCATAATGCGAAAAGACCAGAACCCCATCGTGGAGTTAGGACGATCTTCTTTCGGGAATTGGGGTTTGGGGAATAACGGAACAGTAAACACCGTTAAGTAGCCATTTTAAATAGCCAAAAATTAATCAGCCAAATACATCGCATATTGTTATTTTTAGCTACCTCTTTTACGTTAGCCAACTTAACTATATCATTTTGGCTACCGTAAATGAAAATTGCTCGCATCTATGAAAGGGGCCGTACATCAGAGCAGGATTTGGCCCGCCAAGCTGACATCGAAAAAACGACCATCGCCAGTGGTTTTTATATTGCCGGTATTTATCGGGAAAAAGCATCGGGTGCCAGGGCTGACGGACCTGAGCTTCTCCGCATGATCGCTGACCTTCAGGTTCCATTGATAATGGATTTGGAATCATATCGTTTGGCGGAAGTGGCGAGGGTAAACACTAAAGTGAATGCCACATCACTTGTGCAGGCCATAGGCCGCCTTCAGACAATACGTAACCTGGGAGTGACATTACCAGCAATTACGCCCGTTTCGGATACCCGTATTGCTGTCTTTTTTCATAACAGTTTTTCTACTGTCGTGGGGTCAGTCCCTTAAGATGGCTTAAAGAGAGGAGCCCATGAGCGGTAAGCGTTATCCCGAAGAGTTTAAAGTTGAAGCAGTCAAACAGATTGTTAATCGCGGTCAAGTGAAGCCAGTATCGTGACGCCGAACAGGCTCCAGCGGCAGTTTAATCCGAACGCACCCAATGAGCGTTGGGCCACGGATATAATGTACATCGCGGACCCGCGAAGGCTGGAGGTTTCACCTTATATCAGTAATGTAAAAATATGCTGAAAATGTTATTTTTATAATGAAATTAAGATGTCGGTAATTTTTTTAATAAAAAACAAGGAGTATTCTCTTAGTTGAATACTCCTTGCTATAAAATCCTTTACAAGGGATATTTTTATTAATATGGCGTGATCCAGAAGTCACGGCTATCACAACCAATCTGAAATTGGCAAAAGAGAGGGAGGCGTTTCATTAGTGTTATCCTGGGTGTCAAGACGATGTTGAACATCTGACAGGCCGGCTTCGGGTAATCGGTTTCCTGAAACTGCCTTTGCATCCTTTAGATTAACACCAGTTAGCTTTGCGTTGCATAGAACAGCATCAGTTAAGTCTGCACAGAATATGTTAGCGTTGGTCATGTCTGCATTAGTCAGATTTGCACCAGACATGTCTGTGTTTGCCATGTTTGCGCTAACTAGACTTGTGTAAGCCATTGTTGCGCCGTGTAGATTTGCGCCAGAAAAATTTACGCCAGAAAGATTTGAACCATAGAAATCTGTAGAGGATGCATCTATATTTTCAAAATTTTCATTCCGCAAATCTTTATAAGCCAGGTATACTCCACGTAGGTTAAGCTTACCTTCCTCGGTTAAAAGTGAATCCTCCTGTTGTATATTATATTTACGAATCAGTTTTAACATTTGACAGACATTCCAAAATGTATCACCATCAACTTCACTTGCTATCGTTTTTCCATCTTTACTCACTTCTATAGTGACCATGGGGGCTTTATTTTCATATTCAGGGACTGTGACACATGACAGGCATGTAGTACACCCGTTGATATCCTCCATAAATATTTTGGTACCTCTATAAAAAGCATCTTTATTTACATGTGATAACGCTGAAGTCAGCTTTTCCACTACCTCCTGAAAGCATCTTTCGTTGCTTCTCCTTACTCCACCACAGGTAAAAAAATTGACAAGCCATTCCAGTATACCGCGTGGTGAAGTTGAATTTTTCATCGCTTCTTTCGTACCAGTACCGGCCGCATGTAAATATTTTAATATATTTTCTGGAGACGTGTTAGTTATTGGCATTTTTATTCCTTATAGATCGGTGTGAGTCAAGCCACATTATGTAAGGAATATCAAAAAAAGATATAGGGTGATTTTTGTATTCAGAGTTTTGGTTGGGTTTGTGTGGGGGAGGGTAATGACTTGATTTTTAGATTTATTAAAGTGGAAAGTATTAAAACCATGAACGTGAGTAGTTATTCCTGAAAGTCCTGCTGTAAGTATCCCGCATAATCGAGCTTTAAGCGTGACAGGCTCGCGGCTATCCGCCTGGATAAGAGTCCCGGAATTTATCTCGCTGATACTGTACTGAATTTGGGCCAGGGGCAATTTTTCCGGGTTCTCAAAAAATGCTTGAAACTAAAATGGGTCTATTTACACAACCATCAGCTAAAATATTGAAGTACGTACAGTCAAGTCCGCTACTAAACGGGTTTTTTAGCGGTTTTTCGTTTCCGGATGTGTCTATTTATTGAAGATGTAGGCCATTCCTGGAGGTGAAGAATGCCCCATCTCTTTCAGAATAATGTTGGTATATTCGACAACAGGGCCCCTTAGATGATTTTCTTCTTTATCCTGAAGATAGGTCAGCGCATGACAACTTCATGGATAAATGAACGTTTTGCGTCAAAAGGTTGTGGACCTTCGTTACTTTCATAATACTCAGGATATGAGTCCTCATCAGTATCGTCCAGATTAAGACATATGACTCTCCTGCCTTCTGAAAGGTTGAAATCTTTCGGACTCACGGTAGTTTCAAAGGATTCACCAGCCCCCAGTAACCAGCGCTGCTCCACATCATGTAGTTCTTTTTCATAGGCGTAATTCATCAGTCTGCGGAATGTTTCGCTTTGGGTGTACGCATTTTGAAGTACGGAGGATAGGGCTGACAGGGTGCTGATGATTGAGCAGAACATGAAGAACAGGTTTAACCGGGAGAAGACAAGAGAGTAAATGGTTAAAATCCGGCCTGGATGCCGGGGTGGATATCTCTTTGATAGTGAGTTAGGCCTGATATTCTTTTGATTTTAGTGATTGAGCATGGCGTGCACAGTCCGGGCAGAGTTCCATCGAAGTCATATGCTATGCTGTATAATAAATTAACTGTCTGAAAACTATCCAAAAGGGCGTTGTTATTTCACTGGTACTCGCTGTTATCTGAGGAAAAAGGTGACTGGCAACCCTTGGCCTGGGATAGCTGGTATCCACGCTATAAGCTGGAGTACCAGCATCTGATTACTGTTAAATATTTCCGGGAGTACGACCAGACAATAAAATAATCTGTTCATTAACTCAGTAATTGCCGATTATTCATCTTTACTTAATAAATTATTTTTATTATTCAGCTCCTGACGAACTTTTGCTAATGATTCCTGAAATGCCGGAATTGTTTGCAATCTCGCAAATTCTACGGCTCCCACATAACGGCCAGCATCAACATCACTTTGCCAGTGAGCGCCACATATCACTCTACTTTGTCCGAATTCCCATCCCCGTCTGGCAAGTTCCTGGGCTCGTTCTGGTTTGGCTTGTGATAGAACTAAGGCTAAAAGTGTGCCATAAGCTGTATGCCCGGAAGGGTAAGAGCCATTTTTTCGTAAAGCATCCTCATCTTGGGGGCGACAGGTGGAGTGTTTAAATAAGACAAAAGGTCGTGTGCGCATGTAATATTTTTTTGCCGAAGCAGTGGCATAATAGCCACCCATGGTCAGAAGATTTTGTAACATTTTCCATGTCTCCGGGGTGTCATGTTTATTAATTTTAACCCCAATGACTGGTGAAAATATTCTGGCTATATTCTCCACGCTCACATCTGCATCTATAGCCGCTTGTTTCCAGCGGGGAGAGTCCTTCATGGCATAACCCCTGAAATACGCATCTTTGTCGTATCGGAAAGCGGGATCATCATTTCCTGGAGGGGGAGGTAAATAAAACTGACTGTTCACTGACTCTTCAGGTTCATGAAATGGTTCTACTGTGTTAGCTGTTGAATGTTTCACTATAAGTAATGGCAGGAAAAAGACTAAGTAATAGCTTTTCATAAATCACTCCATGTTAAAAAATAATGAATGTTCTTGCCTGCGTGATTTTATATTTGGATGTCTCAATGGTTACTCAACATAAGGCTGAAAGAAACGTTACTGGCTATAGAGGTGAGATACAGAGTTCGTTGATTCCCGAATGGTTCATAAACTAGCTATCTTGTCCTGACTGGCGGGGATTCCTGTAAGAAGTGATATCAAATTATGAAAAATCAGGCTGGCATCAATAAAATACACCAGCCTGAAGTAATATTAAGCTCAGGAAGAACTGATGAAACATAATAATCAGATACACCATCAGTATTGATGTGGTTGTAACAGACTTTTGTAAAAAATTAGCAACCACAAATCTGATACCACTCCGGTGGTTTCCCTATATCTGGTGGCCAGTTTTCACACCAGGGGGCGAATGGATGGGGCGGGTATTTATTATCCGGTGGGGATTTTATATCACTGGCAGCTATCGCTGATGCCGAAAAGGCTATCGCCAACGGCAACAGAAATAATGGTAAAAATATACGATTTATCATAATCTTACCTGTAAATTAAAAGCGTCTTCACCGCTTGAGTGCATATATCAAAACAGAGTGTTTTTGTTCGTAATGTAACCAGACTCCACCACAGTACCAGCAGATGGTATTTTTATAATCAATATCGGTAGTACTTTTTGGTTTGTCCTTCAACCATCGAGCCAGTGTTTATGATATATTAATATCAGCATATGAGGTAATCACTGCTTCAAGGAGGACATCGTCATCGGTATGCCGTCTCCCGTCAGCCCAACTGTGATTGATTTTATAATATCCAGGCATTTTTGTTCTCCCACTGGCAATGTATTGTGAGTTTTCACTTGCTGCTTATAAAAAAATCCCGCTCAAGAGAAATAAGCGGGCAGTAAATACTGAAGGTAAAGGGACCTCGACACAGATAAATCAGTTCACCAGAAGAAACCAGAGCGAAACTGACTGATGGCATCTGTATAACACCACACAATTTATACGTCTTTATTGTCTGGGATGAGCAGATAATTCTTAAAATAGTAAACATGGTAAACTACCATGTTATGGTAATAGCGTTGCGGTGAATCCTCCTGCACATCCGATACAATCGCGGGTTACGGCGGGTCAGGCAAAGATTTACCGGGAGGCTCCCGGCCACGCAACAGTTAACTGTTACCATGAATGGAGGCAAGGATGAAATGGTATATCTGGTTATTTCTACTGACGTGTTTTCTGGGGGGATTGACGATGTATTACGTGGGAATTGATCGTCTGGAGCAGGAATTGATTTTTATTGGGGGGATCAGGATTGATCTTGTCTGGCCATTCTGAGCATAAAACAGCCTTGTATAATTTTATCTGCTTAATGTAAATTTTCCTGGCGTGATAAAACTCTCTATTGCGTCATTACAGTATGCGCGAGGGTTTAATAAAACGACCGTAGCGGTAGCAAACAAGAGCGTGAGAATAATCTGGTCGATACTTAAAAATGATACAGAGTATCAGGCTACCGGAAGTTAATACTCTGCCAGAAAAGTTGCAGTGTACTGATAAATGGTGACAGGTTGCACCTGTACAATCGGAACCTGACTTTTCAAGACCGTCCAGTTGTTGAGGTGATTGTGTGCCGATTACCCATTTGGACACAGGTTTTTCTGATGCCGGATAGATATAAGCAATGACCCAAGACCAGAACCAGTGCTTGTAAAACGGAGGTAGTCCATAGATATAAAAAGTGACCTCAGAAATGCCCGTCTTTCTGCAGACGTCCCCGACGCGGGTGCCGGTTTCGGCCTGTTTCAGTGCAAACGCGATCTGTTCTTCGGTATAACGGGTCTTTTTCATGGCAATGCGCCTCTCTGTAGGGTGAAAGGAAGACCGGATACTTCAGTTTAGACTGATACTGTTTTCAGGGAGAAGCTCATTCTACTGTCATGGTCTTCCCCAAAACTCCGCCAAAAATTGCTCATGATTATTTTTTACATAGTAGACTAACAACCAGGCTTGGTGCATTATTTGAAAGTTTACACACACAAGTACAGCTATTATTAATATGTAAAGAAAGCTCATTAATAGTGGAGTATATATATGCCGATCACATCAGTTGGAACTTATGCCCGAGCGTTTAAAGCAGAAAGCAATCTTCATCACGCCGCAGGAAATTATGAGAATACATTGGCAACAAAGTTTGCAAAAGGAATTGTGGGCTTATTCACGCTGGGAATTGGCTATGGAATTTTTCGATTAATTGAAGATTGTCGTAACGTTAGACCTAAAGTGGCTGAGTTTTGTGCTAATGCAGAGAAAATTTATGCCGCACTTGCTATACGGGTCGCCTTACAAAGTGTCGATAAAACTGTAGAAGTCTGGCTTAATGATGGTCGTCTTTTAACGTTAGAAGAATTTACTGCCTGGCCGAGCGACGAAAGACATGTCAGAATATCCGATGGCGAACACACTGAAGAATTTGTCGGTACCTTCGATGATATTTGTGCAAAACTGGAAAAAGATTTTGAAATGATGCCGGGGCTTTATGGTCTTAGCGAGCATCACAGAACGCTTGCCTCATTGTCAGAGATGAGTGCCAGCAAAATAGCCCCTGTTATTAACTTTTCTGAGTCCGACGTTCGTCCCAAAAGTATATATACCAGTAATATGCGTATTATTCATCAGCACCTGAGTCAAGCCGTTGCTGAAGGCAATACAAATGTGATAGTTCCGTTGCATGAGGGGCTGAACGATGTAGGAGAGGTTGAATTTATAGAGGCGCTAAGTCGAAATAGTGTACTGGTTAAAAACAGAGAAGCTACTAAATTTGTTGAAGGGGGGCTGCGCGATCTTTGTCAGGAGTTTGAAACCATATTTCATACTCTTGACCCAAACGATGACTTTAAATCCGTTGATGACTGGATTAAGCAGTTAACGGACCCCTGCGAAATAGTCGATGATGTAAACTTAACGGGGGCTATTTCTCCGAGTGAAATCATAGAGGACTATTTTTCTGACGAATCAGCGCCGCGGCTGAAATTCGTTGATGACCATTACAGCAAAGTGTGAATACGCAGCATGATAATTAATTAACAGATAACCCTCTATTGTATCGAGTCATTTCGTATCTTTAAGTACTCATATCCATAGAGGATTATCATTACCATGAGGAAATGAATCATTCATTTTCATGTCCCACAGCTATTCTAACTTTTTTATCCATCACAGGCAGAAATTTCACCAGATGCTGCGAATAATTTCACGACTTATTGTTTTTATTGCAAGTAAATTTATTGTTAACAATAATCTTAAAGATAAGCACAAGTTTTTTAATGATATATTATAAACGTTTACGCTATCTGTTTTTTATCATCTTGTACAGGAGAAGTGACATTATGATTACGTATCAAGACATCAAAGCGAAACAGCAGTTAGCAACAGAATGTACGCAAGCATGCCTGAATAAAGTCTGTTATATGACAAAAAAGTTAATTGATATATATGTCAGGTCACTCAAATTGTCCTCTGGTAATTTGTGTGATGCTGTTGGCGATAAACATCCCTACGTTTACATAACGAATGGAAATGCGCGTTGTAGTCCTGCAGAAATCGTAACAGGGCCAGACAATATTACTTATTTCGATTTATACACAATAACAGATGACGATCCTCATCATCCAAAAGCCGAAAAAATCCGTATTTTAATGAATGTTACCGACTATGACACATTTGATGTAACAGTTGCTGGTTATCGTGTTGAAACTTTTCGAGCGGTAGATACAGATGAAAAAATTGCTGAGATTTCTGAATTTATTAAAAATGATATCATAATGTCATTGAATAACTCATCACTTGTTGGTTACAAAATAAAAGATCCTATCTATCTGTGGGATTGAGTACATCATTGATGCCAGGAATAGCGAAACGTATCGATATTTTCAGGATTCCACTCAACGGCTTGGTTTATATGTTTTTTCTGACAAGTATTAACAGCGTTATTGTTTGTTACAGCCTCCCCAAACATTTATTTATAACTTCTACACACATTAATTCTCCTCGATACTATTTCTCCTAAAAGTAAACTTTTACTAAACCAATATGTATATCGCCCTGCGAAAAATAATGCTGAATGTATTATTAGATTAACAAGGATATCATGTAGGTAAGGGATGCAGGTGCCATGCCAATTCCGGAGGGGATGGTGATATGAATTTAAAAACAACTTTATAATTTAGCTATGAATTTTGATAGTTTTAATGGTAAGTATTAGCTGACTGTATTTAATCAGCTAACTGATGATAAATATTAAAACCGATGAGGTGTCTAATTATGAGGAAGTCAGACAACTATACGCATAGAAAAACGCCACTTTGGTATGTACTGGAATCAGATTTGATAAATAATCCTTTGCGGTTTTTATTGCTGCTATTGTGCCGTTTCGCGATCGGATGGCTGCTTTTTCAGTTGGTTGCGATTATTGTTTTGGGAATCTTATTGCTGGGCGTTTTGCTCTTCAACCCTACGGCTTTCATACAGGCTATTGCAACCACCGAGAAGTTAAACCATGTCTCGATTGTATTATGGAATACGCTTAAGTTATGTACATGGCATTACGGTGTTATAGCTGGTTTTGTTTTTATGTTAGGATGTACTGTAAACAAAGGGATAAGACAGGCTCATCGCCTAACAAGAAGGTATGGCTCATAACAACTTAAACGTATCAACGCGTAGGTGAGACTCCTACACAATATTGCAAAAGGATTTTATGGTGGTGATGAATATCAACACGCTATCAATGATGTGCTGATCTTTTTATCAAAACTGAGTATTTCTTATATGCTTTATACGGGAGTATGGTATCCGGTAATGAAAATGACCTTTTAAATTTGCTGGAGGCTCGATGAAACGAGTGAAATCTATCGTTCTGGCATCTGTTTTAATATTGTTCGCTACAGTTTTTTCAACACCAGCGATGGCGTGGATTTGTACAGAACAAGGGCATCCACCAGATTTCTGTATGGAGGTATGCAGTGGGCAGACCTGGATACCACTTGCCTATAGTTTTTGCCTTTAATTAGTTATTGTAGTCAGTCGAGCCAGGCGTAAACACCGTTCTGGCCGACTGGTGATAATCATCAGCAAAACGTGGCGCTTTTTTATGGCTATTTTATCAGTCCGTTAATATTATGCAGGAAAAGTATTGATGCATTTATCCTGTAACTACCGATACGAACTCATATTATTACGTAATGAAAAAGATGCTTATTTTAACCATCTGTTTAAGCGCTGTCCGCTAATGTTTCCCTGCTCAAATACATAATCACCCCTGTGATTTCCGCGAGGTGTAGTATATGGTAAAATGCGTATCTCCTTTCCTCCTGTTCAGCCTGTTGTCTCTTCAGGCAATGCCAGCTGAAAGCCATATTGATTCCCACCGACCAAAAGATGTTGTCGATATTACTACGGTCGCCCCCGACGTACAGGTAGACATGCGATACTTCACTTCCCATAACTTTATTGGTCGCCCGATTAAAGGTTATAAAGCGCCTGTTTGCCTGTTAACACGGCCAGCCGCGAACGCGGTAAAGCAGGTCGCCGATCGTCTATATCCCTTCGGACTTACCTTAAAAATATATGATTGCTACCGTCCGCAAACTGCAGTGAACGACTTTATCGCCTGGGCCAAAGATCCTTCTCAAAACCAAATGAAAAACGAATTTTATCCGCATGTAGAGAAAAGTCGCCTGTTTGAGGAAGGTTATATTGCCGCCAAATCCAGCCACAGTCGGGGAAGCACGCTTGATCTAACGATCGTTCCACTCGACAGTAAGATACCGATATACCATCCAGGCCGACCACTGGTGAATTGTACTGCGCCAGCGGCGCAACGTTCGCCTGATAATAGTCTCGATTTTGGTACCGGCTTTGACTGTTTTAGTCCGTTATCCCACCCCGATAATATTATGCTTACCGCTCAGCAACGCGCAAATCGATTGTTATTACAAACATTGATGCGTGATGCCGGCTTTACGTCACTGGATACCGAATGGTGGCATTTCTCTCTTACTAATGAGCCATACCCGGAGACTTGGTTTGATTTTCTCGTTCAGTAGAGACCCTGAAACGACGTTTTGTTGCGAAATCTGATCATTACGCCTGTTGGAAAACACCATAACAGTTAGCAAATCGTTGTTAATTTTAATAACTGATATACACTGCAGTTGCCACCTGCAAGTAGCGCTCAATGAGAACGAATAATGAAAAAATATCAACGTCTGGCGGAGCAAATTAGAGAACAAATCGCTTCTGGCGTTTGGCAACCCGGCGATCGACTGCCCTCTCTGAGGGAGCAGGTCGCCAGTAGCGGTATGAGTTTTATGACTGTCGGTCATGCGTACCAGTTGCTGGAAAGTCAGGGACGGATTATCGCCCGTCCGCAATCCGGTTATTATGTCGCGCCGCATCCGGTTTGTCGGTCAGTCGCGACTCCGGCGCACGTTATTCGGGATGAAGCAGTAGATATCAATACCTATATTTTTGAGATGCTCCAGGCCAGCCGCGATGCCTCAGTCGTACCCTTTGCTTCAGCGTTTCCCGATCCGCGCCTGTTCCCCTTGCCGCAACTGAATCGCTCTCTGGCACAGGTCAGTAAAACTGCGACGGCAATGAGCGTAATCGAAAACTTGCCGCCGGGTAATGCAGAATTGCGCTATGCGATAGCACGCCGTTACGCACAGCAGGGAATTACCGTTTCTCCTGACGAGATTGTCATTACCGCCGGCGCGCTGGAAGCGTTGAACCTCAGTTTACAGGCAGTGACGTCGCCGGGAGACTGGGTGGTGGTGGAGAACCCCTGTTTCTACGGTGCGCTACAGGCCCTGGAGCGATTGCGTCTGAAAGCGTTGTCGATACCCACCGATGTCAAAGAAGGGATCGATCTTGTGGCGCTGGAACAGGCGTTACAGGAGTATCCGGTGAAAGCATGCTGGTTAATGACCAACAGCCAGAACCCGTTAGGGTTTACGCTGAGCGCTGAGAAAAAAGCGCGGCTGGTTGCGTTACTTACGCACTATAACGTGATGCTAATTGAAGATGATGTCTATAGCGAACTCTACTTTGGCCGTGAGAAACCGCTGCCCGCCAAAGCATGGGATCGCGCCGATAGCGTGTTACATTGTTCGTCTTTTTCCAAATGTCTGGTTCCCGGTTTTCGCATTGGCTGGGTGGCGGGAGGAAGCCATGCCAGACAAATTCAGCGTTTGCAGTTAATGAGCACATTATCCACCAGTTCCCCCATGCAATTGGCGTTAGTGGATTATCTCTCGACACGTCGATATGACGCGCATCTGCGCCGATTGCGAAGGCAGCTTGCCGAACGTAAACAGCAAGCCTGGCAAACCCTTTTGCGCCATCTCCCGGCGGAAGTAAAAATTCACCATAACGATAGCGGTTATTTTCTTTGGCTGGAGCTGCCTGAACAGCTTGATGCCGGCGAACTTAGCGCTAAAGCGCTTGAACACCATATCAGTATCGCGCCGGGGAAAATGTTTTCAACGTCCGGTGCCTGGACGCGTTTCTTTCGTTTTAACACCGCATGGCACTGGGGAGAACGAGAAGAACAGGCCGTAAAACAGCTTGGCTGTCTGATTCGCGAGATGCTGCGCTAAATACCTTGCCGTCAAGGTGGAATGCGTGCCAGCTCACAACCTGGCTAAATTTCCCGAGCGTGCCGGGTGAGCATCTGGCGCGCCGTCTATTTTTAGGAAAGCGGCGGCCTGTTCGCCGGAAAATCGATTAACGACGATATGGGAAAATGCTATGCAATATCAATTACTGATTAATGGCGTACTGGTGGACGGCGAGGGAGAAAGGCAGTCCGTTTATAACCCGGCGACAGGCGAGGTAATACTTGAGATTGCGGAAGCGTCGCCCGCGCAGGTTGACGACGCGGTGCTGGCCGCCGATAGCGCGTTTACCGCATGGGGGCAGACCACGCCCAAAGTACGGGCGGAATGTCTGTTAAAACTGGCGGACAGCATCGAGCAAAACGCTCTTGTGCTCGCCAGGCTGGAATCGCAAAACTGTGGTAAGCCTTTGCACTGCGTAATCAATGATGAAATTCCGGCAATCATAGATGTCTTTCGCTTTTTTGCTGGCGCGGCCCGTTGTTTGAATGGGCTGGCGGCGGGCGAATATCTGGAGGGACATACGTCGATGATCCGCCGGGACCCGATTGGTGTAGTTGCCTCTATCGCGCCGTGGAATTATCCGCTCATGATGGCGGCCTGGAAGCTGGCGCCCGCGCTGGCGGCAGGTAACTGCGTGGTGATTAAGCCTTCTGAAATCACGCCGCTGACGGCGCTTAAACTTGCCGCGCTGGCGAAGGATATCTTTCCGCCGGGGGTGATCAATGTCCTGTTCGGACGAGGGCAAACTGTTGGCGATGTATTGACCGGACATGCAAAAGTACGCATGGTCTCTTTAACTGGCGCTATCGCGACCGGGGAGCATATTCTGCGTCATACTGCGTCAGCGATAAAACGCACGCATATGGAACTCGGCGGTAAAGCCCCGGTGATTGTTTTTGATGATGCCGATCTGGATGCGGTGGCGCAGGGCATCCGGACCTTCGGTTTCTATAATGCCGGACAAGATTGTACTGCGGCGTGCCGTATATACGCACAACGCGGTATCTATGATGCGCTGATCGAAAAGCTAGGAGATGCGGTGAGCAGCCTGAAAATGGGCGCGCCGGAGGATGAATCAACAGAGCTGGGGCCGTTAAGTTCGCTGGCGCATTTGACGCGCGTCACAGCGGCTGTCGAGGAGGCGAAGGCGCTCGGCCATATCCGCGTAATTGCCGGCGGAAATCAAATGGAAGGTAAAGGTTACTATTTCGCTCCGACGTTGCTGGCAGACGCAAAACAGGAGGATGCCATCGTTCAACGCGAGGTCTTCGGCCCGGTGGTCAGTATGACCGTCTTTGATGATGAAGATCAGGTTCTGAGGTGGGCCAACGATTCTCGCTATGGTCTGGCATCCTCCATCTGGACTCAGGACGTTGGGCGGGCGCATCGGGTTAGCGCCAGATTGCAGTACGGCTGTACCTGGGTTAATACCCATTTCATGTTGGTTAGCGAGATGCCGCATGGAGGGCAAAAACAGTCGGGATACGGCAAAGATATGTCATTGTATGGTCTGGAAGACTACACGATTGTCCGCCACATCATGGTTAAGCATTAAGGATCATTTACTCTTCAGAAAAGTCATGAAAAAATAGGCGGGTGTCGGCGGAGAGGGGAACCTCCCCGCCAACATGCGCAGCAAGTACTCAAAGGGTGAACACATCAAGCAAACCAGCCGAATCTCAACGAGATCAGACCCAAAAGTCCTGCAGCAGCAAAGACATTAATCAGCACTACGGTTTTACTGGAAACATTCATTTTTGCCACCTTTCATCATAACCCATATGGGTATAGTACGGGTTGGCGAGATCCGCAATAATACTTAAACAGGACATTCTGTGAGCGGAGCAGTGCATTGAGAACATTTTGCTGTTAAGGCGGATAAACCTTGATGTGTGTCAAAAAAAAGAGCATATTGCGCGCGTTTTTTCCTCTGGCTGGCGCGGATGCCTGATATGTCCCTCTATCAAAAGATGTTAGTTTTTTACGCCGTCATGGCGGTAATATCATTTCTGATCACCTGGTTTTTGACTCATGACAAAAAACGAATTCGTTTCCTGAGCGCCTTTTTGGTTGGCGCGACATGGCCGATAAGTTTCCCCGTGGCATTGCTGTTTTCGCTTTTCTGACCTCAAGCCCGATAAACGTTACCGGGCATGGTTTTTCCGCCAGATCAGGTTATCAGGGCAATTAATTGCTCTCTGTCTACGTCGGTAATGTCCTGCGGATGCCGATATCCTGCGTTCTCATTGGCCAGGGTATACAGCGCAACAAGCCAGTCATAGACATAGCGGCTGGCGGCGTGAACGGGCTGTTCGTCAAGCTTTGTTAAACGCAACATTGTCGAACGCTGCGTTGCGGCGAAAATGGCTGCGCCTTTCTGAACGCGGCTGGCCGGGCGTTGGGCCTCCTCGATATTTGTGTATCCAAGCCAGGCGATGAAGTTACCGATGATGGCATGGAGCTGAGCACCGCTCACCTCCTCACGCTGCATGGTTTTCTGTAACTGCAGAGGTAAGCCGAGACGATAGCTGGCGGTAATTAAAATATCCGCCACGGCGTTGAGCATCTGCGGTTCCAGTCCCAGACGCTGCGCATTATCCTGGCAGCGGGCCCACTGGCGCAGATGATTGATCCACATTTTGTGCGCCTGATAGCCCGTTTCGTGACCTTCTGACGCTGAAGCGCGCGTTGGTTCGTCGGCAAAGAGATCGATCGCGTCATTAAATAAACCGCTGACCTGTTCTTCTCGCGACTGTCGGGTGCGCAGCAACGCGTCGAAATTCTGTATCGGTGGTAACAGCCCGGCCAGCAGGTCACCATGTCTGGCGGCCTGGGCCTGAAGACGCCGGATCACGGTTTCAACCGGTAGTCGCGCGTCATCAAACACCGGTAACAGATCGCGCACGCGGTCTCTCAGTTGTTCGCGTAACGCCTGTAAGCGCGCCTGTCGCTGTGGTGCCGATGTCGCCTGCGATAGCCATTCTACCAAACGCTGCATACTGTGTTTATCCAGTGCCTGCAACGTTCCCCAATGCACGCCAGGTTTACCCATCAATTGCTGGACGGCTTCATCCAGATTTTGCTGGGTGGCAAAACGGGCATCCTGTGGAGTAATTGCCCAGACGACGCCAGGTAACGCTGATTCACGCTGCGGCTGAGTGGCGTTAACCCACTCCAGTAAGTGACGGGCGGCGGTGGACGTTTGTGAGCGGGATGCCAGAGCATTGCAGATCACCAGAACATCGGGCTGTACCTGCTGACGGTAATGGGCCAGCATCCAGCCTAATTTCGCCCGCCATAACGGATGAGGATGAATGCCTGGCGCGACCGGAATATCCAGTAAATCAACGTTATCCAGTACGCTATTTTCAACGGTTAGCACCAGTTCGCGGGTAAGCAGCGCCAGAGAATCAAGCGAAAGGCTGACCGCATTGAGCAATCGGCCCTCCTTAACCGGATGCACCACCACATCGCTTTGCGTATCGCTGGCGGTTAGCGCCATTTGCGTCAGGAAGTTTTCCGCCGGTAAGCCAAAATGATCGACCAACAGGCTGAGCGGCGCCGCCAGTTCCTCCGCATGACCTGTTTGTTGCAACATATGCGCCAGCGCCAGCCATTGCTGGGTGATCTCCGGCTGTTCTCCCCACAGTAATGCCCAGGCGTGCGCCCGTGTCGTGAGATCCACCGCAGGCAAGAGCGAGGCAAAGTGTTGCCATGTCGCATCATCAATATGTTGTCTGGCGGACGGGAGGCAAGAGCGCCAGAAACGCGCGATGGCGGCTACCTCTTCAGCGGTAACGCCGGGGACGGGCTGAGGTTGGCGAAGCGATTGCCATTTCTCCAGGCGTGAGGTGATAATGGATTTTTCGACCTGGCGACAAACGGAGGACGAGCTGGTCCAGGCAATAAAAAGCTGCACCAGTTCGGCTTCACTGATCAAGCGCAGGCGCAACGGCCAGCCACTCTCGTTTGAACAAACGTCGCGCGTAAAGCGAATAGCCATATTCGCTGGCGCATGACCCGGATTGATGTGGCTGAAATAATCATAGTTACGGTCCGGCGTGGTAATTTCCAGCTTGCCATTCTCGTTACCGCATAGCGTCGTTAACAGATATGCTTTTGCGGATTGCGCATACCCATACAGACCGACGCAGCCATGTGATGCGCAGGCGGCGTTGAGCGCTGACTCATCCGCTGCGGCGAGCGTAAGTTGCGCCAGCAGAGCGTCGGCTTCGTCATCCAGTCGCGTTGCGTAACGGCGCGTGTTGTTAACCCACTCGATAACAGCCTGGGTGGCGTTTAACGGTTTTGTCATTTCAGGTATACACTCCCGCTATCTATCCAGTAGTGGCTACCGCTGTGGCGGCGGTCAGCCAGCGTATTCAATTTTAATGTCAGCGCATCGGCGGCGATCGGCGTCCCGTCCTGGAGCCAGGCATCACTTAATGTGAACGATTCCGGGGCGCTATCTTTGCTACTGCCGTGTAATTTCAGTCGGACATTCAGTACACCGTCGCCAGCGATGGTTTTCGCCAGTTCGGCGGAATTAATGTTCAGGCAATAGAGTGGGGTCGCAGGCCAGCGACTATTAGCCAACTGACGAAAACCCAACGTCACATTGCCGCGTAGCGGAAAATGCAGGCGAGCGTCCAGCGTTGCGCCGGGTTTATCCAAATCGATCTCGTGATACCAGATGTTTTCATCGCGAAGCGTATTAACGGTATTATCCAGTACGCCGAGATAACGCACAGTCGAATACGCGCCGATATCAGCCGCTTTAAAATTGAAATGCGGCAGACGTAAATCCAGCGCCAGGCTGCATAACATCGCGCCCACTGCGGCAGTGGATTTTGGATTACCAATACGCCCTTGTTGACTGAAGGGATACCATTCGTGTACCTGATACTTATCCATCCAGACAATGCGATTAACCGGCACCGGTTGTAAGTGCCGGATGAGCGCCTGCACGCCGGGTAAACAGGTCGGTCTCCCCGTCACCAGCAAGATATCGCAGTGGTAGTGGGAGATCGCTTCGCAGACCGCATGAAGCGGCGTTGTCAGCGTAAACTGACCGGCCAGCAGCGCCTCCTGAAGCTGGCTAAACTGGATTTGCAACGGCACATTGAATACATCAAATGCCAGCGAACCAGACGGTAAGGCATGGTCGATCGCCTGCTGGATATAGTTCATCACGTTACTCGTTGGGCGGCGGGTTAGCAGATCGCCAAATGTCGCATGTAAACCGGCAAACGGATCGCTAATGTCGCTTTGCTCCCAGGCGGAAAGTACCGCGTGGCCCAGCGGCATAAATAATTGCAGCGCCGTTTGCTGGCGCAAAATGGCCTGAGTATCAATACGTCCCGAATCGCCAAATAAGGTCGCCAGCAGGGCGGCGGCATCCGTAACGCCTGCTCCTTGCAACGCCGTTTGCAGGGAAGGGAGTACGCAGCGCTGAATGATATCCAATAGCAGATCGTCCCCGGCGACTTTAAAACCTTCGCGGAACAGGAGATGAGGCGTAATTTTTACATTGGCCCCCACGCCGTCATCTAACTGATAGTGAACGATCGCCATATCCGTCGTGCCGCCGCCAATATCAATTGATGCCACGCGCAACGCGCGTCCGGGGTCTACGCCGGGTTCCGGCTGGCGATCCGGTCTGGCCAGCGCGTTAAAAAAGGATTCGGTACGTCCGGCGTAATGCGAAATGGCTTCGTTATAAAGCCATACCAGTTGGCCACAACTTGCTTCATCCCATTCCATCTGTATTTCTGGTACCGGAACCACGCTTTTTTCACGCTGCTTAGGCGTGGTGAAATCCTCATCCTGCGGATGCCAGCCCATGGCTTTCCAGACCAGCGCCAGCGCTTCAAACATTCTCTGGCGGAAAATTTCTCGCTCCTGTTTCGGCATGGCGGAAGGCAGCGTTAAAATCAGGGTGCGTAGCTGGCGCGGCGAGGCGGGGAAGCCGAGTCGCAGCCGGGTGGCGACGCTGTTAATTTGCCCCAGTGCCTGAGCCAGAATTTCGCACAACATATGCGTCATCAAGGTGCTACGGCTGTATTGCGGCGAAAAAACCGGTAGTCTTTCTTCATGCGGCAGGCTGAATAACGGCTGTCCGTCGTCGTTCATCAGATTCATCAGCGGAAACGCGGTGGCAAGTGGTTCGCGCTGCGTTTTACCGTGCATCTGGCTAAAACGCCAGTCTTGCAAGGCGGGGGTTTCATCCCACAGGTAGCGGCGCGGGCTGGAGATTCCGCTACTGCCTTCGGTACCCAGACGTTGCATAGCAAGGGCGCGGGCCTCATCGCCCACACGCACAATGGAAGGCCAGACAAAGGCGTCGTCTCGTCCGCTTTCGACAGAAAAGTGTTGTTTGCCAAAGCGCGCTTCTGAGAACTCCACCCGGCTGGTAAATAAAGGATCGTTCAGATACTGCGGCTCGCTTAAAGAACGTACCTGAAGCTCTGCCGTCTGGCGTAACCCGTCATTCGCATCGCCATGATCCTCGATCAATACGCCGCAGGTATGCGTATTGCCGACATCCAGAATCAGATCGACCGGGATTGCGGGCGTGCTTAACGTATGTGTCACAAACTTCACTTCCGGCACCGTAAGCTGTTCGCCTAACAGCGTCAGTAAATTCAACCAGTGCGCCTGATACTCAAAGCTACGCAGCGCTTGTTGAATGGCCTGTTCCGAACGGTTTTCTACCTGTGAGGCATACTGAAGAAACGACTCGCGCAACCAGCCGTCAATCCATGTCTGGTCAAGAAAATCGGCAACTTCTTCATCGCGCCAGGCGAGCGCAAAACGTGTGCCATTGAGCAGATCGTTTTCGCAAGGCGCCAACGCCGGAGGCATATTTTTTGCCAGTTGACTGTCGAAGGCGAGGGTGATCCGGTGTGTGTTTCCGGCGCTATCTGGCTCGCTGAGTTTACGTACCTGAATGCGCGCCCAGTTATCCGGCCCGTCAATAAAGGTACGCGGCGGATTAAAACGCAGAAATGGTAGGGGAAGCCAGATCCCATCGAGTACGTCCAGAGAATAGTGCAGCGTCTGAGTACTTTCCGGTTTCACGACTTCGGGTTGGCCGCCAGCACGTCCTGGCAATGTGTAGCGCCCGCTGGTCAGATCAAAATCGAGGCGCAGTAGCGGACCGTTTGCCGTTTTGCGCACAAAACGTCCGTAGTGGGCCGACTCTTGCGGCGTTAAGCCAAAATCAAGAAACTGGACGCCGCTGTTTGCAATGAGCGTGACGCTCTGTTTGTAATCACACAGATTGACCAACATAAAATCAGGTACCTATCTTTTTAAACGTCAACGGAATTGCCGTGTGGTCGCCATAACGGGCGGTACAGGTTGCGACGTCATTGACGCCCGCTTTACAGGTAATTTCCGGCATCGGATAACGTGAGCCATCGGTGCAGCGCGCATTGCCGCGGCTTTTAATCATCAGCTCGCCCGTTTGATGCAGACCAGAGAAAATCTCCGCCCGACAAACCACGTTATCGCCATGTACTACGCGCGCGATACCTTTGTTATTTTGGATCTGGTAACGCAGAGAGGGCGGCTTGCCGGTAATCGGATCTTTGACATCCACACTGACCCGCCAGTTACCGTTTAAAAAGCGCGTGGTTCCAAGCTTCATCTGCGTATTGTCCATCACCAGTGCGTCTTTGGGGATAGCGGCAATGATAACAGGCGCTTCCGGCAGCGGCGCCGCTTTGGGGGCGGGCGTCACATCAGCACGATGCAGCGGCAAATGAGTGGTTAATTCAGGCAATGGGGTAACGTTAGTTTTCGCGATAGCGACAGGCGCGACGCGAGCAGGAGAGGAACCGTCAACGGATGAGGATTGCCAGAAAAAGGGCGTGGCGACGATGGCGATCACCACGGCAGCTATAGGTAAGCTCCACAGCGGTAGACGGCGAGATCTTTTCGCCTCAGCGACCGGGATGGAAGTGGCCGGCTTCGGTTCGCTGGCGATAACTTGCGGCGCAACAGGTTCTTCCGGCATTTTCGGCGGCTCAATGACAGACGTTAACAAAGGTTCATCCGCCTGACTAAATGCCGCCTCTACAAGCGGTTTTTCTTCAGGTTCCGGTTCCGGCTCGACCAGAGGGATGTCAGGGATCGCCTCGGTTATCCGCAGGCAGTCCAGTACATCATCGCGTGTATTTTCGTTGAGATTAACGAATCCCCAGAAGGTGATAACCGGTTTGCCGTTAACCAGGAAAACATGATTTTCGCCGGGAAATTGCGTCGTTTTTTCAAGTAGCGACCCAAATAGCTGAAGCGCGGTTTTACCGGATTGCAGGCTTTTTCGACTGAGAGCAGCCGCGCTTTCAAAAGTGCTGGCTAAATAACGTAATGCCCGAAAACGTGTCTCTTCGTCAGCCGCTTTCCACGCTATCGCCTGACCTTCAATCGGCGAATACCAGTCAACCCGATCGCCATTATCGTTAAGTTGCGGAATCGCCAGACAGTCAACCATCGCCTGCTGTTTACGCAGACGAAGCGTTTCACGAATTTGCAATGCTGATTCAAATACGGCCTGACCACCGCCGCCCACGGCCTGATAGTCATCCAGATTGCCGCTGCGCAAGAGAGTTTTTGCCACGTTGTTATCCCTTAGACTTCTTCACGCATCTACTTTACGGGGTCTATACGCAAGCAAACGGCGGAAGAAAGGCAAAAAGGAGCGAATTCTCGGTCTATTAAGCCCCGTGTTTTCACTTGACGTAAGTTAAATCAGGCTGGCGGCGGCGAATTACCGCATCGGGCGACAATAACGCGTATAATAGGCGAATCATGCTGTTACAGAATAAAGAGTAGGAGAGCTTATGTCGCACCTGGAGGAAGTGAGCGCCCGCGTGGATGCCGCCATCGCAGAGAGCGTTATTGCCCATATGAATGAATTGCTGATTGCCCTGAGCGATGACGCTGAATTACGTCGCGAAGATCGTTATGCGCAGCAGCAGCGTTTACGCACGGCTATCGCGCATCATGGCAGGCAATATAAAGAAGATCGGGATGCGCGCCGCGAACAGCTCACCAAAGGCGGCACGATCCTGTAACCTATTAAAACTGGCGTTTCGCAATCAGCCATGCGCCAATGACCAGCAACAGTGCGCCAAACGCTGGCCCGACCATTGCGCGTAACGTGACGCCGTGGCTACGCGCGATATCCAGCGCCAGTCCGCCGATTAACTGGCTGGCGACCAGTACTGCGATTGTCGTCGCGGCACCGACGTTCTGATACCCGCTAATGCTGGCAAATACAAAAAATGACCCCAGCAGACCGGGGATCAATGTCCACCAGCGAACGCTGGCGAGTAGCTCGCCGAAGCCCGCAGCGCCTTGCTTAAACCACAATATCGTAACAAATAAAACGATCCCTACCAGCGAGTTCAACAGCATAGCGATCAGAATCGTCGATGATGTCTGCGTAATACGCACCATAATACTGTTTTGTACCACCAGCCCGACGCCGGCGGCGATCAAAAAGATCAGCGTCAGAGACTGGTTCATTCGCAGGCGTCCGGCGCGGCGCGTTCATCAAGCTGGAGCTGCATAAACGTGAGATCTAACCAACGGCCAAATTTTACGCCGACCTGCGGCATTTGCGCGGTGACGGTAAACCCCAGCGAATGATGCAGGCGTATTGAGGCCGCATTCTGCGACTCAATGCCGGCCACCATCACGTGCTTGCCGCAGCGTCGGGCTTCGTCGATCAGTCTGCTGAGCAGTTTTCGCCCCAGTCCTTTCCCCTGGTGCGCCGGATGAACATAAACCGAGTGCTCGACGGTATAGCGAAAACCGTCGAAACTGCGCCAGTCGCCAAATGATGCATAGCCAGTCACCACGCCATTTTCTTCGCTTACCAGCACCGGATAGCCCGGTAATTGACGGGCCTCATACCAGGCAAGGCGATTATCCGTATCGACCGTCCGAT
Organism: Salmonella enterica subsp. diarizonae; assembly: GCF_008692785.1. GTDB lineage: Bacteria > Pseudomonadota > Gammaproteobacteria > Enterobacterales > Enterobacteriaceae > Salmonella > Salmonella diarizonae. Next base: position 376,244 of record NZ_VXJV01000002.1, on the reverse strand, counting down.
CGTTCCAGATGGCCGCAGTATGTAATACCGCATGGTTATAGATTTCGGTAATCGCGGCGCAGTCTGCTTTATCGGCAAAGCGTATCGTCATAGGAACTCCAGGGAATGTTCACGATAGTGTTAGAAATACTATTGAAGGCGGCATAAATCAACGGATTAGCGCAAGAATTCACGTTGGGCGAGGGGCTGAGGCAGTCGTTCATAAAAGCGCACAGCGGCGAAAGGCGCCTGATATCTGAGAGTGTTTAACTCCCTCAGATAGCGAATGTTCGACTATTATTGATGGATTATGCCAGGCATGAGGAGAATAGAATGAAGCAACACACCAACCGAAATCGTCGTTGGGTTTTGGCCTCGCGTCCCCACGGCGCGCCGCAGATGGATAACTTCCGCCTCGAAGAAGATGACGTCGCGACACCCGGTGAAGGGCAGGTGCTATTGCGTACCGTTTTTTTATCACTCGACCCTTATATGCGTGGCCGCATGAGCGATGAAGCCTCTTATGCGCCGCCTGTTGAACCTGGCTGCGTTATGGTTGGCGGTACGGTCAGTCGCGTTGTCGCGTCAAACCATCCTGATTACCGACCAGACGAATGGGTGTTGAGTTACAATGGCTGGCAGGATTATGACATTTCAGATGGCGAAGGGTTGGTAAAGCTGGGTGATAATCCGCACCATCCTTCCTGGTCGTTGGGAATTTTAGGAATGCCGGGGTTTACCGCCTATATGGGGTTACTGGATATCGGTCAGCCGAAAGAGGGCGAAACGCTGGTTGTCGCAGCCGCCACCGGCCCCGTAGGCGCAACGGTTGGGCAAATTGGCAAGCTGAAGGGCTGCCGGGTCGTGGGTATTGCCGGCGGCGCGGAAAAATGCCGTCATGCGACGGAACTTTTGGGGTTTGATCTGTGCCTTGATCATCACGCTGATGATTTCCCGCAACAGCTTGCGCAGGCCTGCCCGCAGGGAATCGATATCTATTATGAGAATGTTGGCGGTAAAGTCTTTGACGCCGTCTTACCACTACTGAATACTTCGGCGCGGATTCCACTCTGCGGTCTGGTTAGCGGCTACAATGCGACAGCGTTGCCGGACGGTCCAGACAGACTGCCTCTGCTGATGGCGACGTTACTCAAAAAGCGTATCCGCCTACAAGGATTTATCATCAACCAGGATTATGGTCACCGGATACATGAGTTTCAGCAAGAAATGGGACGTTGGATCAAAGAAGGAAAAATGCATTATCGGGAGCAGATTACCGATGGGCTGGAGAAGGCGCCAGAAGCGTTTATGGGGCTGCTGGCGGGGAAGAACTTTGGCAAAGTTGTGATACGCTTAGCGGACGATACGTAAAGAAAAAATGGCGGCATTATGTCGCCATAAAAATGTGCAAATTTTAAAATTCCGGCTTTACTTATATATTCATCATACAGGTCGCGGTGAGGCAGTTTATCTCCTTCAGCAGCCTGAATCGGTCAAAAATCTCGATACGAGAGGGAATGACGAAGCTAAAGCGATTGCCATAAAGGAACCTGTATTGTTGTAAAAGATGAGAATATCACGCAAGTAAATTATCACTTTTATTTGGCCGTTCAGGTCTGGATTATCTTTTTTACAATTAAGTTCCGAAACTTCTTCGGGACTCAATTGCGATGTTGTTCTGCCAAGAGGTGAAGGAAGGAAAATGCCGGGTACGGAAAAAACACAACATATAAGCCTGACCACACAGGTTGAAAATGGGTTAAAGCATCAATTGTCTATTGGCGCATTAAAGCCAGGCGCAAGGCTTATCACTAAAAATATCGCTCAAGAGTTAGGTGTAAGTATTACGCCGGTGCGTGAGGCCCTGTTAAGGTTGGTCTCTTCCAGTGCTTTGGCCGTGGCGCCAGCACAGGCGTTTATGGTGCCGGAGATCTCGCTGGAACGTTTGCTGGAAATTAATACGATTCGTACTGCCCTGGAGGAGATGGCGGTGGTAGCTGCTGCGGGTAAGATTACCCCAGATCGCGAGCAGACTCTGAATGCGTTATTAGAGGAATTTCAACAGGCGCTGGAAAGTGGGGCTATGGAGAAAATTCTTTTGGCCAACCGCGCATTCCGCTTTGAGATCTATCACTACGCGGATATGCCAACACTGTATGCCATGATCGAGCAATTATGGGTATGTCTGGGGCCAAGTCTGCATTTTTTATATGATAATTTTAAACTTGATGATTATCAAAATGGCGTTAATCTGTACAGGAAATTGCTTAATGCATTAGTGGCCGGTGATAAAGAAGCCAGCCGCCACTGTTTACAGGACGTTTTGCAACAAAACATAGCGACGATTAAAAATCAGTACGTCATGTAACTATGACTTATCAATAGCGGGGGCTCCCCCGCTATTGCCGGATGTTTACTCAAATCGCCATGCCAGATTAATCCCCACGCCATAGTTACGCCCTGGCGCTGGCTCATAATATCGGCCATTCGATTCATTAACGATCACCGAACCGATATATTCTTTATCAAATAGATTATCTACCCGCCCAAAAATATCGACGGTAAGCTGACTGTAATTAAATTTATACCCTGTATTCAGTCCAACAACGGTATAAGAAGGGGTTTTTGCGGTATTTTCATCATCGACCATGATATCGCCCATATACCGAACGTCAGTTCCGGCGTACCAACCCTCATCCGGGATAAAGCCTAATGAGGCGAATCCCATATTACGTGCGATGCCAGGCATCCTGTTTCCATCACAGTTTTGCCCCTGACAAACGTTACTGCGATAGGTCGCATCCAGCCAGGTCCACGATGCTTTCACCCGCCAGTCGCCGGCGAAGCGCTGGTCCAACGCGAGTTCTGCGCCCTGGCGGCGAGTTTTACCCGCGTTTTTGTAGGTAGTGCGTCCCCCCATACTGCTGGCGACGACAATTTCATCATCGGTATCGGTTTGAAATAACGCAGCGGTCAACAAGCCATTACCAATCCGCGTTTTACTGCCGACTTCCACCGTATCATTTGTCGACGGTTTGAGGTCAAAGTTGAACCCGCTTTGGCCGTCAGCGCGATAAGAAAGCTCATTGATAGTGGGGGTTTCAAATCCGCGACCGGCAGCAAGATAGAGATTCCAGGCATCGGTTAACGCATATTTTAGCGATCCGGCGGGTAACCATTGATGATAGCTGGCGTCGCCGCTGTCATCGCCATTGCCGGGCGCGATATAGTGATCGTTAGAATCGAACCACACGGAACTGTAGCGCACGCCAGCATCCAGCGAGAGTTTTTGCGTAAGCTGCCACTGGATTTGCAGATAAGGATCGACATTCCACATCAGGTTACGCTCATCCCGCCGTAAATCGCCTTTATGCCCAAACTCAGGGGTGCCGTTGTTGAGGCGGAAGTTATTGTAACCCTTTCGGTTTTCGCTCATGTTTTCATAATTTAATCCGCCAGTGAAGGTGACCGGTACACCTAATTCTCCACGATGGGTCCAGCGGGAATCAATGCCCTGATAGTGGCGTTGCAGTGTAATCACGCCGCCAGCCTGGGCCGGTTTTAGCTGTGCCACCAGGGGAATAGACTGGTATTGCGTGGTTTCCCGCTCTCCGGCGTAGGCCATCACGCTGATATCATCCTGCGCGCTGAGCTGACGTTCATAACGCAATCCAGCCTGAGTTTGTTTGATAGTTTTACGCGTATTGTACTGTTCAGCGCGCGGCGCCTGTTGCGGATCGGCTTTCCATTCAGATTCGGTGAGTCCGCCGGGATCGTCCGCCTTAATGTCCACACTATTAAAAATCAGCGAGAGTTTACTGGCATCGTCAAGGCGCACGCCCAGTTTGGCATTAGCCAGATTTTTTCGCGCGCCGCTATGATCGCGGTAGCCGTGGGTGGTGAAACGGGTAGTCGATACCGTGTAATCCACGTCGCCAGGCTGTGTGCCGTCACCCATCGCGCCCGTGGCTTTTAGCCCATAGCGCCAGCTTCCATAACTGCCGTAGTAGCTGCTGGCCTCAAGGGTGGGCGGCTGTCGCCCGGTTTCAGTGGTTACATTTATCACGCCGCCGGAAGCATTGCCGTATAACGCTGAGAAGGGGCCGCGTAACACTTCAACGTCTTGTATGCTGTTAATATCAATATTCGAAATCTGGCCTTGTCCATCCGGCATGGTGGCGGGGATGCCATCAACATACAGACGAATGCCGCGCACGCCAAAGGCGGAACGCGAGCCAAATCCACGGATAGAGATTTGCAGATCCTGCGCGTAGTTTTGCCGGTTTTGCATCTGCAATCCCGGGACGCTGGTTAAAGACTCAGATAAATTGACGCGCGGCCTCGCCAGACGCATATCTTCCCCCTCAATGACGCTAACGGCGGCGGGTGTATCCAGTTCGGATACGGTTTGCGGCGTTGCGGTGACTATCATGGTTTGTTCATTGGGTGCGCTGGCGGCCTGAAGGACCGGGGAAAAGGTCAGGGGAAATAAGAGGGCGGGATAAAGTCGCTGTCTAACGGAAATAATTTTCATGAAAATGCCGGGTAAATGTAAGCGTATCAACGGAAAACGTGACATTAAGGGTAGTCAATATGTAAAGTTTTGAAATTTTAATCGCACATTAAGTTAAGAAAATGTGCGGTATTTAAGGGCTAAAACGCTCGCAGGCGAGGAAAAGCTCCACTTTCTGATGAATAATGATTATTATTCTCAACTTATAATAAGCGCGGAACGAAGATTCCGTACAGTGAAGTAGTGTGAAGCAGCTATATAAGTTTTTATCAAAGGGAGTCGTCATGCACTTACGTCATCTTTTTTCGCCGCGTCTGCGTGGTTCTTTATTGTTAGGTTCGCTCCTCGTCGCCTCCTCATTTAGCACGCTGGCGGCGGAAGACATGCTGCGTAAAGCGGTAGGCAAAGGCGCTTATGAGATGGCCTGGAGTCAGCAAGAAAACGCGCTCTGGCTGGCTACATCGCAAAGCCGTAAACTGGATAAAGGCGGCGTGGTTTATCGTCTCGACCCGGTGACGCTGGAAATCACGCAAGCGATTCATAACGATCTCAAGCCGTTCGGCGCCACAATCAATACCGCGACCCAAACACTGTGGTTTGGCAATACCATTAACAGCGCTGTTACCGCGATTGACGCCAAAACTGGCGATGTAAAAGGCCGTCTGGTACTTGATGCGCGCAAACGTACCGAAGAGGTTCGTCCGTTACAGCCCCGTGAACTGGTTGCCGATGCGTCTACCAACACGGTCTACATTAGCGGTGTTGGTAAAGAGAGCGCCATCTGGGTTGTGGATGGCGAAACCATCAAACTGAAAACGGCGATTGAAAATACCGGCAAAATGAGTACGGGTCTGGCGATCGACAGTAAAGCGCAACGCCTGTACACCACCAATGCGGATGGCGAATTCATCACCATCGATACCGCCAGCAATAAAATTCTCAGCCGCAAGAAGTTGCTGGATGACGGCAAAGAACACTTCTTTATTAACCTGAGTCTCGATACCGCAGGTCATCGCGCGTTTATCACCGACTCGAAGGCGGCTGAAATCCTGGTTGTCGATACCCGTAATGGCAATATTCTGGCCAAGATAGCGGCGCCTGCCTCTTTGGCCGTCCTGTTTAACCCGATGCGTAACGAGGCCTATGTGACGCATCGTCAGGCAGGGCAGGTCAGTGTGATCGATGCGAAGACCTATAAAGTTATTAAAACGTTCGATACGCCGACATACCCGAATAGCCTGGCGCTATCGGCAGACGGTAAAACGCTCTACGTTAGCGTGAAGCAGAAATCGACGCGTGAACAGGAAGCGACGCAGCCGGATGATGTTATCCGCATTGCTCTGTAAATAGATATGGAGGGGGGAACCCCTCCAGTCATCTCTTTAAACGCACCGATACGCCTCGTTACACCCCGCTGATAGCCTGATGATTCTGTGAGAATTACACTGCCTTTTGTTGTAGTTAACTCATTATATTCACGAGAGAAATATGAAAAAATTATTTATATGCTCAGGTTTGGGCATGATGTTTTTTATGCTTGCGGGTTGCACAACCAACTATGTGATGACGACGAAGAATGGGCAAACGATCGTAACTCAGGGTAAGCCGCAATTAGATAAAGAGACGGGAATGACTCGTTATACCGATCAGGAGGGTAACCAGCGGGAAATTAACAGCAATGATGTGGCGCAGTTGATTAAGGCTGACTAACCATTGGGCGCGATGCGGTGTTGGTGGCAACGAGCATTAACCCCGGCAGGTCTGGCGCTGCCGGGGAAGGGTAATGTTATGTCGCGGCCTCTTCTTTCAATACGACACTCACTGTCGAATCCGCAGTCACTGGCGCAGTGCGATGGATCTCCGCCACGCGACGGCGCACGCCAAACCAGCCGGCGACCAGCAGAATGGCGATCAGCGGCAACGAGGCGATAGTGTAAGTTCCATTCGGGTAGTCAAACGCCATGAGTACCAGCACGCTTAACAAAAACAGCAGCGTTAGCCAGGAGGTAAAAGGCGCGCCGGGCAGTTTAAAACTGACGTCTGCGGCTTTACCTTCTTTTATCGCCTGGCGTAAACGCATCTGGCACACCATGATAAACGCCCACGACGCGATAATGCCGAGCGAGGCAAAATTAAGAACGATCTCGAACACGCGGGAGGGGACGAGGTAATTCAGGAACACGCCGACCACGTAAACTACCAGAGTCGCCAGAATACCTGCATAGGGCACATGCTGACGGCTCATTTTCGCCATGAATTTCGGTGCGGACCCCCCCATCGACATTGAGCGTAAAATTCGCCCCGTACAGTAAAGGCCGGAGTTCAGGCTGGAAAGCGCGGCGGTTAACACCACGATATTCATAATGCTGCCAATATAAGGCACGCCAAGTTTAGAAAAGAAGGTGACAAACGGACTTTGTCCCGCCTGATAGGCGTTCCACGGCAGCAGTAAAACCAGCAGTACGACCGATCCCACATAGAACAGACCGATACGCCAGATCACGCTATTGATGGCTTTCGGCACCATCGTCTGTGGATCTTTGCACTCGCCGGCGGCAGTACCGACCAGCTCAATCGAAGCAAAGGCAAACACCACGCCCTGAATCAGTACCAGCGCGGGCAACAGGCCGTGCGGGAACAATCCGCCATTATCTGTAATCAGGTAGAAACCGGTGGCATTGCCATCAAGCGGTTGACCGGTGCCGAGAAAAATCGTGCCCACCACCAGGAAGATAACAATCGCGAGTACTTTTATCAGCGCGAACCAGAACTCCATTTCGGCAAACCATTTTACGCCGATCATATTCATGGTACCGACAATGGCTAACGCGCCGAGCGCGAACACCCATTGCGGAACGTCGCCAAATGCGCCCCAGTAGTGCATATATAACGCCACGGCGGTGATATCGACGATCCCGGTCATCGCCCAGTTAATAAAGTACATCCAACCTGCGACGTAGGCCGCTTTTTCACCCAAAAACTCACGGGCGTAGGAGACGAAGCTCCCGCTGGAAGGGCGATGCAATACCAGTTCGCCCAGCGCGCGTAAAATGAAAAAAGAAAAAATACCGCACACTAGATAGACCAGCGCCAGTGCCGGTCCGGCCATTTGCAATCGGGCGCCTGCGCCTAAAAATAATCCGGTGCCAATCGCGCCGCCGATAGCAATCATCTGAACCTGGCGATTTCCCATCGCTTTGTGATACCCCTCTTCATGGGCGTTCAGCCAGCGTCGTTTCGCCGCATGTTGCTCTGCGGCGTGCGTAGTCTGTGTTTTCATTACGTTACCTGTTATGGCCTGTCTGACAGAAAAATCCCTTATGCCGCGACGGGTGCTAACCAATCGATTACCTGCAATGGCGAATACGGTTTTTCCCTTATTCTGTTAAAACCGCCGGCGGTGCATCCTACCTGCAATTGTTAAATGACGCAAAATATACGAAAAGGACAAAATGAGGATGTCGAGTCTATTTGTGTGGTCAGAGGTGGTGTAAAGCGGTCACGATTCAGCCAGCAGAGACGACATTATAAACTTATGGCTGGCGTGTCGCGCCCTAAATAACCCGTGTTAAACCTTGCACACGACCTGGGCATTATTTGAAAGTTTCCACCATCGTCTAAAGGTCACTATGGCATAAACATGAACTGACAACGGAGTATTACGATGCCATTAACATCAGCTGGAACCTACGCGCGGGCATTTAAAGCAGAAACGAATCTTCCTCAGGCTGCGGGAAACTATGAAAATAAGCTGGCGACTAAATTCGCCAAGGGAATGGTGGGCGTATTCACGCTGGGAATTGGCTATGGAATTTTTCGCTTGATTGAGCATTATTGTAATGTTCGACCTAAAGTTGCCGAGTTCTGTGCTAATGCAGAGGGTATACACGCTAATCTCATGGCCGCGTCTGCGTTACAAAAAAAGACGGTGGAATGTAATCTTAAAAGCGGCGGCCAGTTGCGACTGGAAGAAATTTCTGTCGGCCCCAATGGCGAGTCGGTAGTAAGAATATCCGACGACAACCACACGGATGAGGTTCCCGGTACGTTCAAAGAGATCTGCGTAAAGCTGGAACAGGAATTTGAAACAGCGCCAGGATTATATGCTCTTAGCGAAAGTTATAAGACTCTGGCGGCATTTTCAGAAATGAACGCCTTCAAAATAGCGCCAATTATAAACGGTCCGGAGCCGCAGTTCTATGGTGAGAACTTATATGTCAGAAGTATGTATAACATACATAGGCAATTAAGCCAGGCTGCGGCTGAAGGTAAAACCACTGTGAGAATGACCGTATGCGAAGAGGCAGGCGAACAGTACCCTCTTGAGTTTATAGAATTTCCGGACCCGGTAACGGAGCAGATAAAGGTAATACTTACAAACGAGGCCACCCAAGAGGACATTACCATTGAGGGCAATTTTGTCCAGTTTTCTGAGGAGTTTGAGAGAATATTTACTGCCCTTGACTCAACAAATGAGACGTTTAAACCGCTGGAAGAGAGAATCATTGACGTTGCCAGAAGCGCTATTGCAACAGGGGTAAGACCTGCTGACGATGCCAGTTCCATCATGTCGACGATTCCACTGCTGAGGGAGGAAGACTCGTCTCGTCTAGATCCAGGTTAACTCATTGGCACGCCTCGTCTTTTACGGGGTGTGCTGTAATTCCCCCTGCCTTCTATACACCCATCAACGGGTAAGGTAATGTTAACGTCCTATTGTTCACAGGAACATCATTATGCCCCACGTTGATATCAAATGTTTTCCCCGCGATCTGACCGACGAAGCAAAATTGGCGCTGGCCGCCGACATTACCGATGTCATCATCCGCCATTTGCAAAGCAAAGAGAGTTCCATTAGCGTAGCGCTTAACCACGTACCGCCCGAAGAGTGGCAGGCGGTATGGGATACCGAAATCGCCCCGCAGATGGAAACGCTAATTAAAAAACCCGGTTACACGATGTCGAAATAGTCTATCTCGTCGCGCTGTTTTAGCGGTGTGTTAGCAGAACCTAATTGCCGTTTGTACGCCGCAATGCCATGAGTCCCCAGCGCTGAGATGGGGGACTCAACGTGGAATACCTTAATGGAAGCCTCAGATGACCTCTTTTTTACATGCTTATTTTACGCGGTTAAATTGTCAGCCGTTGACCGTTCCTACGGTTGAAACGCTTAGAACGCTTCACTTAGCGCACAACTGCGCCATTCCTTTTGAAAATCTGGATGTACTACTACCTCGTGAAATACAGCTTGATGAGACAGCATTAGAAGAGAAACTGCTTCATGCCCGACGCGGTGGATACTGTTTTGAACAGAATGGCCTGCTTGAACGCGCACTACGCGACATTGGTTTTAACGTCCGAAGCTTATTGGGGCGGGTAATTCTGTCTAATCCCGCCACTTTACCGCCGCGCACGCACCGTTTGCTGCTGATTGATGTTGAGGGCGAGCAGTGGATCGCTGACGTGGGTTTTGGCGGCCAAACGCTAACCGCGCCACTTCGTCTGCAGGCCGAAATTGCCCAGCAGACGCCGCATGGCGACTACCGCCTGATGCAGGAGGGGAGCACATGGATTTTACAATTCCGCCACCATGAGCACTGGCAGTCAATGTACTGTTTTGATCTGGGGGCGCAACAGCAGAGCGATCACGTGATGGGCAATTTCTGGTCGGCTCACTGGCCGCAATCCCATTTTCGTCATCATTTATTGATGTGCCGCCATTTGCCTGATGGCGGCAAGCTGACATTAACGAATTTCCACTTCACGCGTTACCACCAGGGACATGCCGTTGAACAGGTCAATGTACCGGATGTGCCGTCGTTGTATCAGTTACTTCAGCAGCAGTTTGGTCTCGGAGTAAATGATGCAAAGCACGGTTTTACCGAGGCGGAGCTGACTGCGGTAATGGCTGGATTTGATACCCATCCGGAGGCAGGAAAATAATTTTTTGCCGCCGAGGGTTAGCTGGCCTGACAAAGATTAAAAATTAATGGCCCATTCGGCATGAAACAGAATGACCGCCTGACCGGAGATGGTGACGTTTTCCGGCTGGTTATCGCGAATGGCGACGGTGATATCAATAGTACCATCTTTGCCTAAAGCGCGCCCCTGATGGCCTTTAATCTGCAGCGTTTTACCGTCATGCGCCATCAGGCCATGATGGACGAGCCATGCTGCCATCGGGCCATTGGCATTTCCCGTTACCGGATCTTCCACAATCCCCATTGCCGGGGAAAACATTCGCCCATCGGTTTCGTTTTTTCCCGGACGAATCTGGAAAGGAAAAAAGCCGTTACAGCCAATTTGCTGGCCAATTGCCATCAGGGCTGCCAGATCCGGAGAAAGGGCATCAATATCAACGTCTGGTTTGAGCAGAATCATCACTTTTGCGTGTCCGGTTGAAGCCACCTGAATTGGCGCTCCCGGCACGATATCATCTTCAGTAAGGTTCAGCGCGGCGATGATGGCAGCCCGAATCTCTCCGACAAACGGTAGTTCAAAAGAAGGCTTACCTTGTTCCAGCGTGATGCGATAGTCGTTGTATTCGGCATGAATTTCAACGCGATGACGACCCGCTAACGAGGTTTGCCAGACGGTGGTGTTTCCCAACCCCAGTACCGTTGCCCGAACATAATGCGCGGCCACGGTGGCATGACCACAGATGGGGACTTCTACTGTCGGTGTAAAGTAGCGTATGCGTACATCGCTCTCTTCGCTTTTTAGCAAAAAGGCGGTTTCCGAGTGACGAAGTTCACGGGCAATTAGTTGCATCTGCGCGTCGCTTAGTGTATCCGCATGTAAGACAACGCCGGCAGAGTTGCCGCGAAAGGGTTCGCTGGTGAAGGCGTCAACATGATAAATCTGCGGTTTCATTGATGTTCTCCTTTGACTGAAGAGTCATCATAGCCTGTGCGTTGCCGAATGACGACGCACAGGCGTTTTTCTTTGCCCGGTAAGCGTGCGCCCTCCGGGCAAAGAGAATTAGCGGCGGGTACGAACAATCGGGTAGCGGCGGGTGAAATACTCAAACGACGCGCTCCAGACATGGACCAGACGGGTGAACGGGAAGAGCAGAAAAATAGCCATTCCTGGTACCAGATGGACGCGGAAAACAAACGCCACACCGCTCAGCATTTCCGAAGACCCACCACGGAAGGTAACAATACTTTGCGCCCAGCTCACCAGCTTCATCATTTCGCTGCCATCCGGATATTGCGCCGAAAACGGAATGGTGTTCAGGCAGTAAAACACAAAAAAAGAGACAGAGCGTTACGCGCTCTTTTGAGAACTTATTGAAGTTTTTTTAGAATGTTGAGTGAAAGAATAGATAAAAAAATAGGCCAGCGCGAAGAAGAGATATGGTGTTTCTTAATTGTTACCACTTGTAGATTAAAAGTTAATTTATTACACTTTTTGTAACTTTACGCAAAGAGTTCAAGCGTAATCATACGATCCAGATGATATTCAAACGCGGGATCGGCCATCTCCGGAATACCCAGCACATACATACCGTCCAGCCCGCACACCAGTGCGATAAGCCGCCAGGCGATATCCGTGGCGTTAGACGTAAAGGTAAATTCACCTGCCTGTTTGCCCTGCTTGATAATAGCGACCGTTTCCTCATGCCACATCTGCATCGTAAGGAGATAAGCATCCCTGATATACGGATCCCGGTCAGCCAGAATTTGCGCCTCTCGCCACAATTTAATGTAAGGCTCAAAGCCGCCGTCTTCGCTACCCAGCATGGCATGAAGCCGTTCACGCCAGGTGGCGGGCGGCGGAACTTGTCCGGCATCAAGTAGGGTACGGATCAAATGGACAAAGGCCAGCGCTTTAAGCTCGCCCGCCGAGCTGAAGTGGTGATGCACTTGTCCGGCGGCGACATCGGCTTCTGACGCGATCCGTCGCACCGTCATGGCAGCAAAACCCTCTGCCAGCGCCACGCGCATCGCCGCTTGCAGGATCACTTCGCGGCGTTCATCCCGGTTAAGGTAACTCATATTTTCCCCACATTAGCCAATGCGCGCAGTGTAACAAAAAGCTGGACATTCGTTCAACTTACCGTACGATCCTGAAACTGGACAGGTGTCCAAATTTGATTTTTTGAAGGGAGATTTATGTTTCGTCAGTGGTTAACGTTAGTCATTATTGTACTGGTCTATATTCCTGTCGCCATTGATGCCACGGTCCTGCATGTCGCCGCGCCGACATTAAGTATGACGCTGGGCGCCAGCGGCAACGAGCTACTGTGGATCATTGATATTTATTCTTTGGTCATGGCAGGCATGGTGCTACCGATGGGCGCGCTTGGCGATCGTATCGGTTTTAAACGTCTGCTGATGCTGGGCGGAACGCTCTTTGGCCTGGCGTCATTGGCGGCGGCGTTTTCGCATACCGCCAGTTGGCTTATTGCCACCAGGGTATTACTGGCTATCGGCGCGGCAATGATTGTACCGGCGACGCTGGCCGGGATACGCGCCACCTTTTCCGAAGAGAAGCATCGCAACATGGCGCTGGGCGTCTGGGCAGCGGTAGGTTCGGGCGGAGCGGCGTTTGGGCCGCTCATCGGCGGCATATTACTGGAGCATTTTTACTGGGGATCGGTTTTCCTGATCAACGTGCCGATTGTGCTGGTCGTCATGGGCTTAACCGCCCGCTATGTTCCTCGTCAGGCGGGCCGTCGCGATCAACCGCTCAATCTTGGCCATGCGGTGATGCTGATTATTGCCATTTTGCTGTTGGTCTATAGCGCTAAAACTGCGCTGAAAGGGCATTTATCGCTGGGGGTAATCTCGCTGACCTTACTTATCGGCGCGTTGCTACTGGGACTCTTTATCCGCACACAGCTTGCGACATCGCGTCCGATGATTGATATGCGACTGTTTACCCATCGCATTATCCTGAGCGGCGTCGTGATGGCAATGACCGCGATGATCACTCTGGTGGGCTTTGAGCTACTGATGGCGCAAGAGTTACAGTTTGTCCACGGGCTATCGCCCTATGAGGCCGGGGTATTTATGCTGCCGGTGATGGTCGCCAGCGGATTCAGCGGGCCGATTGCGGGCGCGCTGGTCTCGCGTCTGGGACTACGGCTGGTCGCGACGGGCGGAATAGCGTTAAGCGCGCTGAGTTTTTATGGCCTGGCGATGACGGATTTCAGCACCCAACAATGGCAGGCCTGGGGGCTGATGGCGCTGCTGGGATTTAGCGCCGCCAGCGCATTACTGGCTTCCACATCGGCAATTATGGCCGCTGCGCCGGCAGAAAAAGCGGCGGCGGCCGGCGCTATAGAAACGATGGCTTATGAACTGGGCGCGGGACTGGGCATCGCTATTTTCGGTCTGCTACTAAGCCGTAGCTTCTCCGCCTCTATCCGTCTGCCTGCCGGGCTTGAGGCGCAAGAGATTATCAGAGCGTCATCTTCAATGGGGGAAGCGGTGCAGTTGGCGAATAGCCTGCCGCCGACACTGGGGCAGGCAATACTGGACGCCGCCAGACAAGCCTTTATCTGGTCGCATAGCGTGGCGTTAAGCAGCGCCGGAAGTATGCTTCTTTTACTGGCGGTAGGGATGTGGTTCAGCCTGGCAAAGGCCCAACGCCGATAACATAAAGCCTGGTGAGATAAGTGCTTAATGCGCTAACTGGCAGGGGTAGTCCATTTCCTCAACTTCTTTACCGCTGAGGCGTGCGTATTGCCCCGTCAGTCGCCAGAAGGCAGGTTGGGTTTCGGTATAAATTTCCGCAGCCAGAATCAGCCGACGACGATCAACTTCGTTCAGTTCCAGTAAGGTCCAGGGAATAAAATAGCGATCGGTATCGGTAAGCCGAAACCACAGCGGACACCCGCAGCCGGAACAGAAGTAGCGTTCGCCGCGCGAAGAGGATGAAAAGTGTGGTGGTTCCGGGGAAAGGGGGGCTAGCTGTGGTTGCCCGCAGGCTTCCAGATACATGGCTATTCCGCCCGACCATTTTTGACACAGCGTGCAGTGGCAGGCATAGACATCGAGTATTTCGACGTTAACGGTAAAATGGCTCCGCCCGCAAAGGCAACGTCCTGTGAACGTTTGCACGGCATACTCCTTATGACCGGTTCAACATCATGAGAAAAAGCCAGCCCATCATGGGCTGGCCTGGACTTCATTACATCATGCAGGATTAGAACTGGTAGTTCAGACCAACAGCAACGATGTTGTCGGTAGACACTTTAGCCGCTTTGGTGAAATCGCTGTCGTCCAGCAGGTTGATTTTGTAATCAACGAAGGTGGACATGTTTTTGTTGAAGTAGTAGGTTGCGCCGACATCGATGTACTCAACCAGATCCTGGTCGCCGTAAGTACCCAGGTTTTTACCTTTGGATTTCAGGTACGCGATGGACGGACGCAGACCGAAGTCGAACTGATACTGAGCAACCGCTTCAAAGTTCTGGGTTTTGTTCGCGATAAACGCGTCACCAGCTAAATCTTCACCGAAGGTGGTCATGTTCAGCGTTTCGGAGTAAGTGGTCGCCAGATAGATGTTGTTCGCATCATATTTCAGACCGGCTGCCCAGACTTCAGCATTTTTACCCGCGGCATTGAGGTTGCTCGCAGCCTTAACCTGGGTGTTAGTACGGTCAGACTTCGCATAGGTCGCACCTACGCCAAAACCTTCGTACTCATACGTTGCGGAGAGACCAAAACCGTCGCCGTTAGCTTCATACGCGCCGTCACGGTCATTTTTGCCCTGGTACTGCGCGGCGAAGTTCAGACCTTCAACCAGGCCGAAGAAGTCAGTGTTACGGTAGGTTGCAACACCAGTAGTACGGCCAGTCATGAAGACGTCAGTTTGTGTCCAGGTGTCGCCGCCGAATTCTGGCAGAACGTCGGTCCATGCGCCGATGTCGTAAGCAACGCCATAGTTACGACCATAGTCGAAAGAACCGTAGTCAGCGAATTTCAGACCAGCAAACGCCAGACGGGTTTTGTCTTTGTCAGCGCCCTGGCTTTCAGTACGGCTGCCTTTGAATTCATATTCCCACTGACCAAAACCGGTTAACTGATCGTTGATCTGCGTTTCGCCTTTAAAGCCCAGACGCGCGTAAGTTTTGTCACCATCACTCGCATTATCATCAGAGAAATAATGCTGAGCATGAACTTTACCGTACAGATCCAGTTTATTACCGTCTTTGTTATATACCTCGGCTGCGTTTACTACGCCTGCTGCCAACAGGGAAGTCACTGCCACTGCCACTAACTTAAGTTTCATTTTAATAGTCCTTATAATTTTCTTAGCGAGTTTCCTCAACCATTGTTAAACGAGGCGTTTGTCAATGGCAGACTATTTTTAAATGACGGAGTGGTATAAGTTCAATAATAAGTTTCATAAGATTACAAATTATTTTAATTTGTGTGATCCAGATCGCCTTAATACATCTGAGAGAATTAATTTAAATAGGAACTGTCTTGTAAAATATATTTTCGGGCGGGATTATTGGTCTGTTTATGGTTTTATTTTTGGTAGTAACAACTGATTATTATATGCACTAATACCGTTGTTAATCAGCGCTAACTATATATTTTATCATATCGATATCATTATATTAACATGTTTAACCATTTTGTAAAATTTGTATTTTTTTCCAGCGCAATCCTGGTACGGCGCAAGGTTAGCACTTAAAAAATAGCAAAACCGTCAAATGAAACAGGCAATATAGATAAAAGCGTAGTTGTGTTATGAAGGGTGTCAAGTTGCAGCGGGTCGATTTTATATCAACATCGGCCCGCCTGTCGCTATCAGCCCCGGCGCGTTGCCAGCCAACAAAGTAGCGAGCCTACGCATACCATGACTGCGCCTTGCCAGAAAGAGAATGACAGCGGTGAGCTGAGTAACAGCGCAGCCAGAGCAGAGGACATGACTGGCGTAAAATAAGACCCTACGGCCATGATAGTGACATTGCCATGAAGTATACCCACATTCCATGCCGCATAGGCAAATCCTAACGTTAATGCCGCGGTAAAAAGTTTAGCAATCACTGGCAGGCTAAATATCATGGCAGGTTGCGGCGTAAGAAAATAGTGGAACCACAGCGCCACGGCGGTGAGTAACACAAAGACGGTGATACCGTTAAAACCACGCGCATATTTATTTGTGACTGTGCAGTACGTCGCCCATATAAACGCACCAAGAAATGCCAGTAAATAACTTAGCGGACTGCTGGCGACATTGCTGACAATTTCTCCTGGATTAAGACCATTCTCACCTCCAAGAACCCAGCAAACGCCAGCAAGTGCGATAAGTAATCCTGGAACAATAAGCCAGTTAGTTTTTTGTCCATTAAAAAGAATGGCAAACAGAATAGTCAGGCTGGGCCATAAATAGTTAACCATGCCTACTTCGATAGCCTGATGGCGAGTGGCGGCATAACCGAGAGAAAGCGCCAGGCATATTTCGTAACTGACAAACAATACGCTGCCTGCGATGAGGTATCGACCCGGGAAACGACGGATATCAGGTAATCCGACAGTAAAAATCAGCAGCAGGCCGCTTAACGAATAGATCATGGCCGCGCCGCCTACCGGCCCGAGACCTTCGCTGACGCCGCGAATTAACCCAACCATCGTGCTCCACAGAACGATGGCGACAAGCCCTATTAGCGTTGCTTTTTGTGATGTCATGCTTTGTTACTGTCCTGAATACCGCGCTAAATAAGCTGCCACTTATAGCACTTTTCCCGAGGGTGATACCATGCCGCGTCATTTTTTAGTACCTCCCTGGAGTTATTGCGCTTTAAAAATAGGGCTATTTAGTAGCGGAACCGTTTCAATATTGATTTGACGCAAAAAAGTTATCGATTTTACTGTTAGTTTCCTCGCGAAGTTATACGCGCATCCTGGATTGAGGTCTTGATGCAGTTCGATGGATGTGTGCATCCCTGGAAAAAAGAGGAAAACAATGGACGTCAGCCGCAGACAATTTTTTAAAATCTGCGCGGGCGGTATGGCGGGAACAACGGTGGCCGCGCTGGGTTTTACACCTAAAATGGCCTTGGCTCAGGCGCGAAACTATAAGCTGTTGCGCGCGAAAGAGATTCGTAACTCCTGCACATACTGTTCCGTAGGTTGTGGGCTATTAATGTATAGCCTGGGCGATGGGGCAAAAAACGCGAAAGAAGCGATTTACCATATTGAAGGCGATCCGGACCATCCGGTAAGCCGTGGCGCACTGTGTCCGAAAGGGGCCGGTTTGCTCGACTATGTTCACAGTGAAGATCGTCTACGCTATCCGGAATACCGCGCGCCGGGGTCCGACAAGTGGCAACGCATTAGCTGGGATGACGCTTTCACGCGGATTGCCAAATTAATGAAAGCCGACCGTGATGCCAATTTTATTGAAAAGAATGAGCAGGGCATCACGGTTAACCGCTGGCTCTCCACCGGGATGCTGTGCGCCTCAGCGGCCAGCAATGAAACGGGTATGCTGACGCAGAAGTTTGTGCGTTCTCTCGGCATGCTGGCGGTAGACAACCAGGCGCGCGTCTGACACGGACCAACGGTAGCAAGTCTTGCTCCAACATTTGGTCGCGGTGCGATGACCAACCACTGGGTGGATATTAAAAACGCTAACGTCGTGATGGTGATGGGCGGCAATGCCGCAGAAGCGCATCCGGTGGGTTTCCGCTGGGCGATGGAAGCGAAAAATAATAACGATGCGACACTGATTGTCGTTGATCCACGCTTTACGCGTACGGCGTCGGTGGCGGATATCTATGCGCCAATACGTTCCGGTACGGACATTACCTTCCTGTCCGGCGTTTTGCTGTACCTGATCGAAAATAACAAAATCAACGCTGAATACGTTAAGCATTACACCAACGCCAGCCTGCTGGTGCGGGATGATTTTGCCTTTGATGACGGCCTTTTCAGCGGCTATGACGCCCAAAAGCGTCAGTACGATAAATCCTCCTGGAACTACCAGTTCGATGAAAACGGCTATGCCAAACGTGATGAAACGTTGACGCACCCACGTTGTGTGTGGAATCTGCTGAAACAGCACGTTTCGCGCTATACGCCGGAAGTCGTGGAAAACATCTGCGGTACGCCGAAAGCGGACTTCCTGAAAGTGTGTGAGGTGTTGGCTTCTACCAGTGTTCCGGATCGCACTACCACTTTCCTGTATGCGCTGGGCTGGACGCAACATACCGTCGGGGCGCAAAACATCCGTACCATGGCGATGATCCAATTGTTGCTCGGCAATATGGGGATGGCTGGCGGCGGTGTGAACGCCTTGCGCGGCCACTCTAATATTCAGGGCTTAACGGATTTAGGGTTGCTCTCCACCAGCCTGCCTGGTTATCTGACGCTGCCGTCGGAAAAACAGACCGATCTGCGAACTTATCTGGCAGCGAATACCCCTAAAGCGACGCTGGCCGATCAGGTCAACTACTGGGGTAATTATCCTAAGTTCTTCGTCAGCCTGATGAAATCTTTCTATGGCGATGCGGCGCAGAAAGAGAATGAGTGGGGCTTTGCCTGGCTGCCTAAGTGGGATCAGTCCTATGACGTGATCAAATATTTCAACATGATGGATAGCGGGAAAGTCACCGGCTATTTCTGTCAGGGCTTTAATCCCGTAGCGTCCTTCCCGGACAAAAACAAAGTGGTGCAAAGCTTAAGCAAACTGAAGTATCTGGTTGTTATCGATCCGCTGGTGACTGAAACCTCAACGTTCTGGCAGAACCACGGCGAATCTAATGATGTCGATCCGACAACGATTCAGACCGAAGTCTTCCGTCTGCCGTCTACCTGTTTTGCGGAAGAGGATGGCTCTATCGCTAACTCTGGTCGCTGGCTACAGTGGCACTGGAAAGGTCAGGATGCGCCGGGCGAAGCGCGTAACGACGGCGAGATTCTGGCCGGTATTTACCATCGTCTGCGTGAAATGTATCGCGCAGAAGGTGGTAAAGGCGCCGAACCACTACTGAAGATGAGCTGGAACTACAAGCAGCCGGATGAACCGCATTCGGAAGAAGTGGCGAAAGAGAACAACGGCTATGCGCTGGAAGACCTCTATGACGCCAACGGTACTCTGCTTGCCAGGAAAGGCCAGTTGTTGGATAGCTTTGCCCTACTGCGCGATGACGGTACAACATCCTCCTCCTGCTGGATTTATACCGGTAGCTGGACGGAACAGGGTAACCAGATGTCCAGGCGTGATAACGCCGACCCGTCAGGACTTGGCAATACGCTGGGCTGGGCGTGGGCGTGGCCGCTAAACCGTCGCGTATTGTATAACCGCGCCTCGGCGGACCCGCAGGGCAAACCGTGGGATACGAAACGGATGCTGATCCAGTGGAACGGCGCGAAGTGGACGGGGAACGATATTCCGGACTTTAACAACGCGGCGCCGGGTAGCGGGACCAATCCGTTTATCATGCAACCGGAAGGGCTGGGACGTCTGTTTGCTATTGATAAGATGGCGGAAGGACCGTTCCCGGAACACTACGAGCCAATGGAAACGCCGCTGGGCACTAACCCACTGCACCCGAATGTGGTCTCGAACCCGGCTGCGCGTCTGTATGAAGAAGATGCGCTGCGCATGGGTAAGAAGGAACAGTTTCCGTACGTGGGTACGACTTACCGACTCACTGAGCATTTCCATACCTGGACCAAACATGCGCTACTTAACGCTATCGCTCAGCCAGAACAGTTTGTGGAGATCAGTGAGACGCTGGCGGCAGCGAAAGGTATTGCTAACGGTGACTATGTGAAGGTGAGCAGTAAACGCGGGTTTATTCGCGCGGTCGCGGTGGTAACTCGTCGAATTCGCACGCTGCATGTCAACGGTCAGCAGGTTGAAACGGTGGGTATCCCGATTCACTGGGGCTTTGAGGGAGTCGCGCGCAAAGGCTATATCGCCAATACACTGACGCCAAATGTCGGTGATGCAAACTCGCAAACGCCGGAATATAAAGCGTTTTTAGTTAACATCGAGAAGGCGTAGGGGAGGCGAACATATGTCTATGGAAACGCAGGACATTATTAAACGGTCTGCAACAAACGCCATCACGCCGCCTCCGCAGGCGCGTGATTACAAAGCCGAAGTCGCGAAACTGATCGACGTCTCCTCCTGTGTCGGCTGTAAGGCCTGCCAGGTGGCCTGTTCTGAATGGAATGACATTCGTGATAACGTCGGCCATTGCGTCGGGGTGTACGATAACCCTGCCGATCTCAGCGCCAAGTCCTGGACGGTGATGCGCTTTACCGAAACCGAGCAGAACGGCAAGCTGGAGTGGCTGATTCGTAAAGATGGTTGTATGCACTGTGAAGATCCGGGCTGCCTTAAAGCCTGTCCATCTGCCGGGGCTATCATCCAGTACGCAAACGGGATTGTTGATTTTCAATCTGAACACTGTATCGGCTGTGGTTACTGTATCGCCGGGTGTCCGTTTAATATTCCGCGCCTCAACAAAGAGGATAACCGCGTTTATAAATGTACGCTCTGCGTCGATCGCGTCAGCGTGGGCCAGGAACCGGCCTGCGTCAAAACCTGCCCGACCGGAGCTATTCACTTCGGCACCAAAAAAGAGATGCTGGAACTGGGCGAGCAACGCGTGGAGAAGTTAAAAGCGCGCGGCTTTGAACATGCCGGTATCTACAACCCGCAGGGCGTCGGCGGTACGCACGTGATGTATGTGCTGCACCATGCCAATCAGCCGGAGTTGTACCACGGCTTGCCGAAAGATCCGCAGATCGATACTTCAATCAATCTGTGGAAAGGGGCGCTAAAACCGCTGGCCGCAGCGGGCTTTATCGCCACTTTCGCCGGTCTGATTTACCACTACATCGGTATTGGCCCGAATAAAGAAACGGACGACGATGAGGAGGATCATCATGAGTAAGTCGAAAATGATTGTGCGCACGAAATTTGTCGACCGCGCCTGTCACTGGACGGTGGTGATCTGCTTCTTCCTGGTGGCGCTATCGGGGATTTCGTTTTTCTTCCCGACGCTACAATGGCTGACGCAAACCTTCGGCACGCCGCAGATGGGACGTATTTTGCACCCGTTCTTCGGTATTGCCATCTTCATCGCGCTGATGTTTATGTTCGTGCGTTTCGTCCACCACAACATCCCGGATAAAAAAGATATTCCGTGGCTGAAAAATATTGTCGAAGTATTGAAAGGCAATGAGCATAAGGTGGCGGATGTCGGCAAATACAATGCCGGACAGAAGATGATGTTCTGGTCAATTATGAGCATGATTTTTGTGCTGCTGGTGACTGGCGTGATTATCTGGCGTCCGTATTTCGCGCAGTATTTCCCAATGCAGGTGGTGCGTTATAGCCTGTTAATTCATGCGGCGGCGGGCATTATTTTAATGCACGCGATCCTCATCCATATGTATATGGCATTTTGGGTGAAAGGCTCGATTAAAGGCATGATCGAAGGGAAGGTCAGCCGTCGCTGGGCGAAGAAACATCATCCACGCTGGTATCGTGAAATCGAGAAGGCGGAAGCGAAAAAAGAGAGCGAAGAAGGCATTCGATAATGCTTTCACGCTCTGATAAACAAGGCGCTATCCCGGTAGCGCCTTGTTTTCATCTGCCTGATGGCGCTGGGCGCTTATCAGGCCTACTGGCGATTACAGATGCCTGGTACGCCATATTTAACCACTCTTCAGGACAGCCAGACGCTACTGGCAAATCGTTTAACGACGGAAATCGATGACCATACGACCACGAATTTGTCCCTGTTCCATCTCTTTAAAAATAACGTTGATATCTTCAAGCGGACGTAAAGCGACTTTTGGCACGACTTTTCCTTCCGCCGCGAACTGGAAGGCTTCGGTCAGATCCTGACGTGTTCAATACACTCTTCGGCCATGCCGCCATCTACCGTGTAACCGGCATTTTTCACGTTGCGGCATAAGGTTTCATTGCCCGTATTGCAATACTCACAGTGTCCGCATCCTTCAAAAAACCACGCGACACTCGCGCGATCGCCGGGTTTCAGGGAGGTGACGCCGGGACCAACTTCCTCCACGACGCCAATGCCTTCGTGTCCCAGAATAACGCCGGTTTTATCACCGAAATCTCCGTTTTTCACGTGTAGATCGGTATGGCATACGCCGCAGCACTCCATTTTCAGCAAAGCTTCACCGTGGCGAAGGGGACGCAGCGTTTTCTCAGTAACATCAACCTGATGATCTTGTGTGACAACAGCAGCTTTCATAACCTTCTCCTTTTATTAATAGTGAACTGCATAGCAGGTAAGGCGCTATTACCTCTTTAGGATTAATATTTCTGATGAGTTATGCAAGGTGGTAGAAATACAATGTAATAGTTTAGCCAGGATTTTCCTAATAAATCCCCGTTCAATACATAAAGGTAGCTAATGTTAGTGGCTTGACAAATAAGCAGGATAAGGAATTCAGCGCGGATAAGCGGCGTGTCGGCAGACTCGCCAAAACTAAGGAAGAAAGTGATATCCGGCGGCATTCACCGCCGGGTGCGCATTAAATGGAAGTACGACGGTAGTCGCGGTATTCCGCTTTCCAGAAGTTATCGTCAATCGCCTGTTGCAGTGCTTCTGCAGAGGTTTTCACCGCTACACCTTGTTGCTGCGCCATTTTGCCTACGGCAAAAGCAATAGCGCGCGACACGACCTGGATGTCCTTAAGCGCTGGCAACACTAATCCTTCGCCGTTATTCACCAGCGGAGAATGTTTCGCCAGCGTCTCACTGGCTGACATCAACATTTCGTCGGTAATGCGCGACGCGCCGGAAGCGATTACCCCCAGGCCAATGCCGGGGAAAATATAGGCGTTATTACATTGTGCGATCGGATAAACCTTATCTTTCCAGATGACCGGCGAGAATGGACTGCCGGTTGCCACCAGCGCGTTGCCTTCCGTCCAGGCGATAATGTCCTGTGGCGTGGCCTCCACACGAGAGGTGGGATTAGAGAGCGGCATGACGATCGGGCGAGGGCAATGCTTATGCATCTCGCGGATGATCTCTTCAGTAAAGAGCCCGGTTTGGCCGGAAACCCCGATCAGGATATCCGGCTTCACGTTACGCACCACATCCAGTAGCGACAGTACGTCATTCTCGGTATCCCAGTACTGGAGATTGTCGCATTTCTGCACCAGTTTTGTCTGGAACGGCAATAAATTAGGCATTCGGTCCGTCAACAGGCCGAAGCGATCGACCATAAAAACTTTCTGCCGGGCGGCATCTTCGCTTAAACCTTCACGCTGAGTCTGCGCGATGATCTGTTCGGCAATTCCACATCCGGCGGAACCCGCGCCGAGAAACACGATTTTTTGCTCGCTAAGCTGACTGCCGGCAGCGCGGCTGGCGGCGATCAACGTGCCGACGGTCACGGCTGCGGTGCCCTGAATATCATCGTTAAAGGAGCAAATATCATCACGATAGCGCGCCAGTAGCGGCATTGCGTTTTTCTGCGCGAAATCCTCAAACTGAAGCAGGATATCTGGCCAGCGCTGTTTAACAGCCTGAATAAACTCATCGACAAACGCATAATACTCATCGTCGATAATGCGCGGATGACGCCAGCCCATATAAAGCGGATCGTTGAGTAACTGCTGATTGTTGGTGCCGACATCCAGCACAACGGGAAGGGTATAAGCCGGACTAATGCCGCCGCAGGCGGTGTATAATGACAGCTTACCGATAGGGATACCCATCCCGCCGATGCCCTGATCGCCAAGCCCCAGAATCCGCTCGCCATCTGTCACCACAATGACTTTAATATTGTGGTTAGGCACGTTCTGCAAAATATCATCCATATTGTAACGGTTCGGATAAGAGATAAATACGCCGCGCGCCCGACGATAAATCTCAGAGAAGCGCTCACAGGCCGCACCTACTGTTGGGGTATAGATAACCGGCATCATCTCTTCAAGATGGTTCTGCACCAGTCGATAAAAGAGCGTTTCGTTGGTATCCTGGATGTTACGCAGGTAAATATGCTTATCGATTTCCGTTTTAAACCCCTGATACTGGAGCCAGGCGCGCTCGGCCTGTTCTTCAATCGACTCGACGACCTCTGGTAGCAGTCCTAACAAATTGAAGTTGCGGCGCTCTTCTACGCTAAAAGCACTACCTTTGTTTAACAGGGGAAATTCCAGCAATACAGGGCCAGCGTAAGGGATATAAAGGGAACGCGCTTTCTTGGTTGTAGTTTCCATGTCACTCACTCTTTTTCGAATAACTGTCCCTGGCACCGTCGTTTATCATCATATATTGCCTTTCCACCAGGGAGTCGGCCCTGAGTATAAAGCATTGTGAGACGTTAAGGTCATTCCTATAAACAAAAACACCATTGCAGATGCAATGGTGTTTAACGTCATTTCAGGACTGTACGATTACTTTTGGCTATCGGCGCGGCGCTTTCTGCCGGTTGGATTATTCACCACGCTGCTGGTGTCGCCTTCAGTAACAACCTTACGCTGGTTGGATATTCTGTAATCCAGCCCAAGTATATGACGAGCCTGACGGTTCGATTTCATGTTAACTCCTCAATCCTGTTGCTAGTTTTAAGGACAAATTCGCTTACGCGAAAGAAACGTAACCCCTAAGGTTGCCGTTACAGCATAGCAGGTTTTACAGAGTCGGGTGCTGCCCGCTCACCACATAGTTGATGGTCTGCTGATAGATGTCACTGAGAATGTCATTGTCGGAAGCCTCAACCCATTTGGTCAGCTCCATTAAAATATCATCTTCGGTGACAACGCCTAACTCCGCGCGTAATCCTTGTTCAATTGCGTTGACCAGGGCCGGTTGTGCTGCTGAGGTATTTGCTGAGTGATAAGTAAACATATAATGCCTCCGTGAAGATGTATTTATTTAGTACGGCTCGCAGAAAATTAATTCGTATTCAGCATGGCAAATATTGTTGCGACTGTGGTTAAGATTAGTCCTGGAATTATTTTTACGCAAGGCAGTTCTGTTAATTATTTACCGCGACAGGAAATGTAATGCGCTTGTTAAAGTGATTTTTTAATTACATACCCTCATGCAAATAGCAGCTATTGTATATATATTTAAAATGCCACTTTTAATATTTTTACCTTTAATTACAAAGAGATGCGGCAGGTGTTAATGTGAATAAAAATATACAAAAAGAAATATTCTTCGAGGAAAACAAGTAAGGGTAAAAGAGGGAATATATTCTTTAAAGAAGAGTGAAGCTGTTGGTATAATATACATAAACAAAAAGCATAACGTCATTTTCTATATCTGAAATGCGGGTGCTTGACAACATCCATCAGCAGATCAACTCAGATTAGCAGGATGGTCTATACTTTCTTTTTTGAGCCAACAGGAGAGCAGAAATGACAATCCATAAGAAAGGTCAGGCACACTGGGAAGGCGACATTAAACGAGGTAAGGGGACAGTATCAACAGAAAGCGGCGCCCTTAACCAACAACCGTATGGCTTTAATACACGTTTTGAAGGCGCGCAGGGTACCAACCCGGAAGAGTTAATTGGTGCCGCGCACGCGGCCTGTTTCTCTATGGCGCTGTCGTTAATGCTGGGCGAGGCAGGGTTTACGCCGACATCGATTGACACTACCGCTAACGTATCGCTGGACAAAGTGGAGGCGGGTTTCGCCATCAGCAAAATTGCGCTACAAAGCAATGTCGCCGTACCGGATATTGATGACGCCACGTTTGAGCAAATTATCCAGAAAGCGAAAGCCGGATGCCCGGTTTCGCAGGTACTGAACGCCGAAATTACCCTCAACTACCAGCTTAACGCCTGATAACTCCATCAGCCCGGTAACGACTCTCGTTTATCGGGCTGTGGAATATCGCTTTTTCTCCCTCTCATTTTCTTCACGCTATCGGGCGTTAAGAGTACACAGAGCGGATGAAAATGTATCAGACGTCAGGAACCTCGAGAAGCGTCTTCTTACCGTGTCTTTGTTGGTATTCATTACAGGTGTTAATCATTTTCTTTGCAGCTCCTTTTAGTAAAGAAAGCATTAAATCATCATAATCAACGTAGAATCTGGTTGTTTCGGTTTCCGTTTTTATCTCCCCAATTGCTGCTATTTCGGTGGCTAATTTCAATTTTGCCGCATCGATATCTTTATTCGCTTGTTTCACTGTAGCCGATAAGGTAGTAAAGAAACTTTGCACTGCTTTTAGCCTGTTATTCAATTCTGGAATCAGTTTCCCTTCAATCACGCCAGCAGCAATAGAATAGGAAATAATTAATCCAAACGGACCGGCGACTATGCCGGCTGCAGCACCGGCATAAGCTTCCTTACGAATTTTATCCACCTGTGACTGGAAATAACTGCTTTTTTCCGAGAAATCATTGGTTAACTGGCTATCTAATGCCAGCAGTTTTCCGGAAGCGGTGTTGAAACTTTGTGAACTTACCAGGAGAGATTTTTGCGCTTCATTCAGTTTCTTGACGCCATCATCTAATATTCTAATGAGAATGTCTTTCTGGGCTGATGCTTTCTTCTCATTATATTCATCAAATAGTAAAATATACGCTGTGAGTAATTGCGTCGCGACACCACACCATTCATAAACAGTTTGTGTCGCTTCAAAATACTTATCCTGGCTGTCCATAAGCAAAACTTTAATATCACCGACTAAAACAGAAGCTGCCTGTGAATACTCATGTTTAAAACGGCTTAACTCTTTTATGGTTTCATCAAAGGTCTTCCAGGGGATGACCTGGTCGAGGTACTTGTTATAAAGATCTAATGCCCCATCTGCGGTTTCGATCGCGCTTTTAACTACCTCTACAGTTTGATTTGCAAATATTTCAGTCATAATCATTTGCCTCTTTAAATATATAAATTGTAATTAAGCTCCTGTTTTATAACTTATTCTTACCTATTACCTCCAGACAGCTTTTGTAGCTTAAGTTAACATTCCAGAAGCTGGAAATACTGGCAGCTTCCTACTTATCTACGCAGGGCGCGATTACTCTGCTGCATTTTCTCCAGAATACGACCAAAAGAAACTGTTTTGCTTCCTACTTTCACCATCCCATCTTCCGGCAAGTAGCTAAATTTGACGTACAGCATATTGTTGCTGGTTTTATCTTTTTGCTTCATAGCCAAAATGGCTTGCTGTAATGCTTTTAGGTCGGAGGGGATCCCCGCCGCATCGGTGATATCGGAACCGGGCACAAATTTCGATACCTGATCAACAGTTTGAGTCAATATATCCTGTAGCGGAAATAAGCCGGTAAAACGTTGTTTGGGCTTATATTTTGTCACTCCCATATAAATATCAGGTAGATCTTTAATGTGGTTTTCAATGCCGCGAGTTTTATTTTGCAACATAAATTCGCTAATCTCTACCGGAGAGCCGATCAATACCAGCGGTTTCACTCCTGCACCTTTTTCGGAAAAGAGATAGTTGTTATTGCTGCTTTTTACTGCTTTCTGCAACTCGCCACGATCCACGATTAAACTGTAATATTTACCCTCTTTCACAACAGGTTTGGGTTCACGCCACATATTGATATCGCTAGCTTGTGCCATACTGGATACCATCATGTAACCGAAAAACGCCAATGTTACGGATAGTTTCATTAACTTTACCTTTTTAATTAGCCAAAAAAATAGCACTCATAAAAAGTATAAAGACGTGGTTGCAACAAAACGTAAACGTCGCTCACTTCACCGATAATCATTTATTTATCTTAATTATGTAAATTTCCCTCCCAATAATACCTGAATTATTATCTTTTGGATTCAACTGCTTGCAGTTATAGTGCTAAATAAAAATAAATCTACTGGAAGTATACCGTTTGTGTACGAAAGGTGTTTTTTATGCTTACGGAAACCTGAAATTGTCCGACTATCTGTAAATGCTATGAAATTGTATTGTAGATCCGATTGCGCCCGATGCTGATGACTACCGGGGCAATAGTGTTTGGTTTAGCCCTGCTACTGTTCGCCAGCGGCGTAGACGCCGCAAGCCGTTTTGGCCTGGGGCTGGTGATTGCTTCCGGGATGCTGACAGGCACTCTGTTTACGATGTTTGTTCTGCCCACCGTTTATGTCTGGCTGGCGCGCGATTGCGCCGTTGCGACGGCATGTCAGAGCGAAGTTCCCTTTCATCAGCTCAACGCAGTGCATACCACGTCATTTGCTGTTGTCGTGGTATACTTTTTCGTCCTAAGATCTGCTCGCCATGTTGCTTTATTCATCAAACATCAAAATCAGTCAACGTAAATATCAATAATAGCCATATCACGCGTCGTAGTCTTTATTCCTGGGAGTGGAGGGGTATTATTTCTTCGTTCTACATTAACGGGTTAACGCGCAGATGTAGAGGTTATTTATATAATTACTGGAGTAACAACAATGAATAAATTCTCCCTTGCTACAGCAGGTATTATCGTGGCAGCGCTGGTAACCAGTGTTAGCGTGAATGCGGCAACAGATACCACTAAAACAAATGTTACGCCTAAAGGTATGAGCTGCCAGGAGTTTGTAGACCTCAATCCGCAAACTATGGCGCCAGTCGCTTTCTGGGTGCTGAATGAAGATGAAGATTTTAAAGGCGGGGACTACGTTGATTTCCAGGAAACCGAAACGACAGCGGTGCCATTAGCCGTTGAACTTTGTAAGAAAAACCCACAGAGTGAATTAAGCAAAATAAAAGACGAAATCAAAAAAGAGCTCGCAAAATAAGAGTAAACTGATATTAAAACCCGGCAAGTGTGTCGGGTTTTGACGTTTGTGACGCTGTCACAAATAACATCTTCCATTTCTTCTACCAATTGCGCGGTATTGCACTATTTTCATTAGAGCCCTTTCAATATGGAGATCTAATGAAAACCTTACCGCTGGCACTCTTTATCATTCCTTTTCTGACCGGATGCGGCGCCAATAATACGCCGCCTAAAACGCCTGTCCCGGGTGAAAAAACCTCTACCAAATTACGTACCCTGGAAACAGGCGCGGCGGCTATTCAATCCCGACCTCCTGTCGATGCCATCAGTACCTACCTTGACGGGTTCCATTTTTATAGCGGTGATAAAAACGGACAGATGGAGGCCCACCATTACGTTACCGTCCTGAATGAAGATGTAATGCAGGCGGTAATTTACGACGGCAATACTAAAAACGCGCGCCTGATGGGGGTGGAGTACATTATCAGCGAACGTTTATTTAAAACGCTTCCACCCGAGGAGAAAAAACTGTGGCACAGCCACCAGTACGAGGTGAAATCCGGCAGCCTGGTGGCGCCTGGCTTACCGCAGGTCGCTGATAAGGCGTTAATGAGTAAGATTGTTAATACCTACGGTAAAACCTGGCACACCTGGCATACTGACCGGGATAAAACCCTGCCGATGGGTATCCCTGCGCTGATGATGGGCTTTACTGGCGAAGGGCAGCTTGATCCGGCACTGTTGGCCGATCGCGATCGCCGTCTGGGGATTGATACCCAGGCCATTAAGCACGCGCGGCAGGATCTGCCAGCGCACCCCGTCATTAAGGGCGCTAACGCCTGGGAGCAGGGGGAAATTATCCAGCTACAACGTGTTCAGGGTTCTGGCGAACACGGGCGAGGCGATACCGCGCATTTCGGCAAATCTGAGCAATCCCGACAATAATTCCACGGTTTACTACAGGCGGATACGAAAAAGACCAACCTTTATGTGACAGTGTCACTTAAAGAGTAGCCACATAGTCTATGCTTGTTCTTCGGATGCTGTAGAGGTTATGGGTTAAACGGAGCGACAAATGAGTTCAAAAATTTTTTGCAAAAGCTGGGGGGCTGAATATATCGCCGCTGATGTTGTCCGCTTTCGTCTTTGGGCCACCGGCCAGCAAAAGGTTATGCTCCGGCTTGCCGGTAAAGATCATGAGATGCTGGCGAGCGGTGACGGCTGGTTTACGCTGGAGGTATCCGGGGTATCGCCAGGTACGGAGTATAACTTTGTACTCAGCGATGGCATGATTGTCCCCGATCCGGCTTCCCGCGCCCAAAAAACTGACGTCAACGGTCCGTCATATGTAGTTGACCCAGGAAGCTACACGTGGCGCAACACCGGTTGGAAAGGCTGTCGTTGGGAGCAGGCCGTGGTGTACGAAATGCATACAGGCACGTTCACTCCGGAAGGCACCTTCCGCGCCGCAATAGCAAAGCTGCCTTATCTCGCTGAACTCGGCGTCACCGTTATTGAAGTGATGCCCGTTGCGCAATTTGGCGGCGAGCGCGGCTGGGGATATGACGGCGTGCTGCTTTACGCGCCGCATTCTGCCTATGGGACGCCGGATGATTTCAAAGCGTTTATTGACGCCGCGCATGGGTATGGTCTTTCTGTCATCCTGGATATTGTGCTGAACCATTTCGGCCCGGAGGGAAATTATTTACCGCTATTGGCGCCGACATTTTTCCACAAAGAGCGCATGACGCCGTGGGGAAATGGTATCGCCTATGATGTCGACGCCGTGCGGCGCTATATCATCGAGGCACCGCTATACTGGCTGACAGAATACCATCTCGACGGCTTGCGCTTTGACGCTATCGATCAGATCGAAGACAGTAGCGCAAAGCATGTGTTGGTTGAAATCGCACAACGTATTCGGGAAGACATTACCGACAGGCCCATTCATCTTACTACCGAAGATAGCCGCAATATTATCTCCCTGCATCCCCGTGAGCAGGGTGGTAATGCGCCGTTGTTTACCGCCGAATGGAATGACGATGTTCATAATGCCGTCCACGTTTTTGCGACCGGAGAGACCCATGCCTACTACAACGATTTTGCTGATGCCCCGGAAAAACACTTCGCAAGAGCGCTGGCCGAAGGATTCGCTTATCAGGGAGAAATTTCACCACAAACCGGCGAACCTCGCGGCGTAAAAAGTACCGGACAACCCCCAGTCGCCTTTGTGGATTTTATTCAGAATCATGATCAGATTGGTAACCGCGCCCAGGGCGACAGACTGATAACCCTGGCAGGCGCTGAACGAACAAAAGTATTGCTCGCCACGTTGCTGCTTTCACCGCATATTCCGCTACTTTTCATGGGCGAAGAGTATGGCGAGAGCCGTCCTTTTCTTTTTTTTACCGATTTCCATGGGGATTTAGCCCGCGCCGTTCGCGAAGGTCGCGCAAAAGAGTTTGCCGATCATGCGGGTGAGAATGTTCCGGACCCGAATGCACCAGAGACCTTTCAACGCTCAAAACTTAACTGGAAGCAACAGCACAGTGAAGAGGGTAAAGCGTGGCTGGCGTTTACCCGCGAACTACTGCTTTTGCGCCAGAAGCATATCGTGCCGCTTTTGTTCGCTGCCCGTGAGAGTTCAGGAACCGTATTGCAAACCGCGCCCGGGTTTATTGCCGTCAGTTGGCATTTTCCGGGAGGAACGCTGTCGCTGGCGCTGAACATTAGCGCCACGACGGTATTGCTGCCCGATTTACCGGGTAAGACCCTCTTCGCCTGGCCTAATGAATCCACCGGGTCGCTTTCCCAACATTCTCTTATTGTCCGCTTAGCCCAGGGAGAGTCTGCATCATGATCCCAACTGCAACGTATCGCCTTCAGTTTCGCAATGGCATGACCTTCGATCGAGCTGCGGCGCTGGTGCCTTACCTTAAAAATCTGGGTATCAGCCATCTTTATGCCTCACCCATCTTTACCGCCACCAAAGCGTCAACGCATGGTTATGATGTTACCAATACGAATGAGATTGAGCCTTCTATTGGCGGGCGCGAAGGATTTGAACGACTGGTGGCCGAGCTTAAAGCGCAAGGTCTGGGATTGATCATTGATATTGTGCCTAATCACATGGCCAGCTCGCTGGAAAACGCCTGGTGGCGCGACGTGCTTGAATATGGCAAGGAGAGTCGTTACGCGCGCCATTTCGATATTGACTGGTCGCGCCGACTGACGCTGCCTTTTTTAGGTGACACGTTTGACGCCGTACTGGAAAACGAAGAAATTACGATTAAGCCCGACCCCGCTACGGGTAAACCCGCGTTCGCCTATTATGAAAATTATTACCCGCTTGCTCCGGCGACGTGGCAGGGGCGTGAGGCTGAAATACTGGCACTTACCGATAAGGCCGCCATTGCTGATTTGCATGAGCGCCAGCCGTGGAAATTAATGTCCTGGCGCGATGCCGCTCACTCGCTCTCGTATCGGCGTTTCTTTGAGGTAACAGGGCTGGTGGGAATGCGGGTGGAAGATAAAACCGTCTTCGACGATACACATCGGCTGATTCTGGAGCTGGTCAGAACGGGAGCGGTCGACGGTTTACGTATCGACCATATCGACGGCCTTGCCGATCCGAAAGCCTATCTTGCGCGTTTACGTCAGGCAGTGGGGCCGACGTGCTATATCACCGTGGAAAAAATTCTCGCTAAAGGCGAGCAACTTCCCGATGACTGGCCGGTTTCCGGCACCACAGGCTATGAATTTATCGCCTCGCTGGCGGAGGTGCTGGTTGACGATGAGCAGATCAACAATCTGCGCCAGGCTTACGAGACCGTAAAAGGCACGCCAGTGGATATGCGGGCGGAATTACGGGCGGCTAAACTGCTGATGGTCGATCGCAATTTCGAGGGGGAATTTACCCGGCTGCTCGTGCTTGCGCTGTCGATTGCCAGAGAGCTACAGATTGCACAGGAAGAGAGCGTCGTTCGGCAGGCATTACGCGAGTTATTAATTGCCTTTCCCGTATATCGCACTTACGGCACGGCAGAAGGACTACCGCCGACCGATATTTGCCTGTTACACCGTATTGTGGAGCGGGTAAAGACGCTTGAAAACCCTCCGCAGCCAGATGCGCTTACACTTCTGAGCCGTCTTCTTACCGGCGATGTTCCCACCTCCAGCCAGGAGGAGGCGACACAGTTTCGCGTTCGGTTCCAACAACTCACCGGTCCGCTGATGGCGAAATCGGTAGAGGATACGCTTTTCTTTCGTCAAAACATGGGGCTGGCGTTAAATGAAGTCGGTGCCGAGCCCGTCGCGCATCACTTTTCCATCGAACGTTTTCACCATGAGATGAAAACCCGACAGGCGCGACAGCCTGATGCGTTATCCGGTACCTCGACCCACGATACCAAGCGCGGCGAAGATGCGCGAGCACGCCTGTATACGCTTACCGAAGCGCCGGAGCAGTGGAGCGAATGCCTTGCCCGCTGGCGGCAGATGAACCAGACCCATGTCAAATTTTTGAATGATGGCACTGCGCCAAAATCGGCGGATACGTGGATGTTATATCAGGCGCTGACCGGCGTCTGGCCCCCGATGCTAAATCCCCAGGACGAAACAGGTTTAAACGCGCTGAGAACACGCTTTGAAGCCTTTGTGGAGAAAGCGTTACGTGAAGCGAAGCTGCGTACCGATTGGGTGGACAGTAATGAGGCTTACGAAACGGCAATGCTTGATTACGCCCGTTATTTACTGGCGCCGGATAATCAGACATTTTTGCAGGACTTTTATCGTTCCTTGCAACCCTTCATCCGCGCAGGACTGGTTAACAGCCTGACGCAGACCGTTATCAAATTAACCGCGCCGGGAGTACCTGATATCTATCAGGGGAGCGAGGCGTTGAATTTTAGCCTTGTCGATCCCGACAACCGCCGCGAACCGGATTTCGCCACGCTGGCGCAGCAGTTAGACCAACTAGCGCCGAGTGTTTTCTCGCGTGAAGAAAGCTGGCTGAACGGACAGGTGAATCAGTATGCCACCGCCGCATTACTGCGTCTGCGTCAGCAGAATCATGATCTATTCCGTTTTGGCGAATATGTGCCGTTGCGGGCTGTTGGTCAGCGCGCCGACAAGGTCATCGCTTACGCCAGAGTCAATCATAATGACGCGCTGATTGTCGTTGCGCCCCGGCTGGTGTTCGCCGAATGTGACGGCTTATTGTCGCAATCACACGTCGGTTTTTGGGCAGGAACCGACATTATTATACCCGGACAACTTAATCAGCGTCGTTATCGCAATGCGCTTACCCAAGAGAGGTTAACGCTTGATGAACACCTGTCGTTGGCCTCACACCAGGGCGGCGTACTGGTTTTAATGAGCGACTGAGTTTATGTGTTGATGTGCCGTTACAGGACAACTTTTACCGTGGGTGGAGAAAGAGAATGACAACAAACAGGACTTTTGAAATCAGATCAGGGTACAGCCATACGCTTGGCGCGAATTATGACGGCGAAGGCGTGAATTTCGCTATTTTTTCCGCCCATGCGGAACGCGTCGAGCTTTGTCTTTACGATCCGAGCGGGGAACATGAAATCGCTCGTCTGGAGTTACCGGAATATACCGACGAAATATGGCACGGCTATGTCCCGAATTTGCAGCCCGGCACGCTGTATGGGTACCGCGTTTACGGTCCTTATGACCCGGAAAATGGTCATCGTTTTAACCCCAATAAGCTGCTTATTGACCCTTATGCCCGTGAGCTGATGGGCGATATTCACTGGAACGATGCGCATTTCGCGTATCAATTACTCCATGACGATAAAGATTTGACCTTTGATGACCAGGATAGCGCGCCATTTACGCCTAAATGCCGGGTGATTGATCCGGCTGAGGCTAACTGGGAGGACAGCCAACGGCCTTCCATACCGTGGTCGAACGCCATTATTTATGAAACGCATGTAAAAGGCTTTACCCAGCTTAATTCCGCGATCCCTGAGCCTCTACGCGGTACGTTTGAGGGTATGGGGCATAAAGCCAGCGTGGATTACATTAAAAGCTTGGGTATTACCTCCGTCGAGCTTTTACCCGTTCACTGGTTCCCGGACGATCAGCATCTGCTCGATAAAGGTTTGAAAAATTTCTGGGGATACAACTCGCTTGGCTTTTTTGCGCCGGCGACGCGCTACTATGGTCCAAAAGGTATTCAGGGATTCCGCGATATGGTGCGCGCTTTCCATGATGCCGGTGTCGAAGTGATACTGGACGTGGTCTATAACCATACGGCAGAAGGGAATGAGCTTGGCCCCACGCTGTCATTTAAAGGTATCGATAACTTTTCTTACTATCGCACTATGCCCGATCAGCATCGCTATTACATTAACGATACAGGGACAGGTAATACCGTCAATACCTCTCATCCGCGGGTACTGCAAATGGTGATGGATTCCCTTCGCTATTGGACGGAGTCAATGCATGTCGACGGTTTTCGTTTTGATTTGGGCACCATTCTTGGACGTGAGCCGGAAGGCTTTGATCAGCGAGGCGGCTTTTTTGATGCGGTAACGCAAGACCCGGTGCTGGCAAAACTGAAACTGATTGGCGAACCCTGGGATATCGGACCGGGCGGCTATCAGGTTGGCGGTTTTCCACCGGGGTGGGGCGAATGGAATGATAAATACCGGGATACGGTACGCGAATACTGGAAAGGTGACAACGTCACAAATGATTTTGCCGCACGCCTGCTGGGTTCCGGCGATCTCTACGATTTGCGCGGCCGTCGCCCCTGGTCAAGCGTAAACTTTATCACCGCCCATGATGGCTTCACTCTGAACGATCTGGTGTCTTATAACGACAAACATAATGAAGCCAATGGCGAAGATAATAATGACGGGCATAATGATAACCGCTCCTGTAACTATGGCGCAGAAGGGCCAACCGACGATGAAGGCATCAATGCGATACGCGAGCGACAGAAACGCAATTTCCTGACCACCTTGCTTTTCTCGCACGGCACGCCGATGTTATTAGCGGGCGATGAGTTTGGTCGCAGTCAGATGGGCAATAACAATGGCTACTGTCAGGATAGTGAAATATCGTGGGTCCACTGGGATAATTTGCCGGAAACCGCCAATGCGCTACGGGAGTTTACCCGTCATCTGATTCAACTGCGCGCCACGCAGCCGTTGCTGCGTCGGGAGAGCTGGCGTGACGGTCTGGAGATCCGCTGGTTTAACGCCGGGGGAGGACCGCAGCAATCCGAACAATGGGATGAGGGATCGACGATAGGCGTATGCATTAGTCGTCCCGATCTCCAGCCGGAAGCAGGGATCTGGCATGACGCCTTACTGCTTTTCAATCCGTTTGAAGGCAGCGTACCGTTCCGTATTCCGATGTGGGGAGAGGGCGGCTGGGTGCTTGAGCTGACGACTGACGATGACGCGCAGCAGGGAATGCGGATTACCGAAGAGATAGATTTCGATCTGGCCGGGCGCAGCATCGTGTTATTCAGACGCCCCTGATACTGAAACTGCGCTCCAGACCCAACCGGCCTTTATGGCCGGTTTTTTTACTGCCACTCAGGCGATATCATGTCGCAGAAATAACACCGTTCTCCGTTTACCGTCCAAAATTTCATCCGCCTGTTGGTGCTCCTTTGATTGACTTCACCGAGATTCGCTTCAGGCCGTCTATTGCCATTTCAAGGTAGGTACGGGGACATCCCAGATTTAAACGGATAAATCCGCTGCCCGCCGGGCCAAAGCCGCTGCCCATTGAAGGGGCGATACCCGCGACATCCGCCATCACCCATTTTAGCTGTTCGTCATCCAGTCCCAGTTTTTTACAATCCATCCATAATAAATAGGTTCCCTGCGCCGGGACAATTCTTGCCCAGGGAAGATGCTCTGCCGCCTGTTCAACAAACCAGCGGCGATTTTCCGCCAGGTAATCCAGTAGCGAATCCAGCCATTGTCTGCTTTCATTCCATGCAGTAGTCGCCGCCTGAACGGAGAGGGCATTAAAGACGTCCAGCCCATGAGCGTCCAGACGAGATAAGAATCGCTGGCGAAGCGTAGGATCGGGAATGAGAAAGTTAGAAATTCGCAGCGACGATAAGCCAAACGTTTTGCTGGCCGCAGTGGCGGAGATGACCCGTTTATGCCAACGCTCCCCTAAATGCAGTACCGAGGTAAAGGTTTCTCCGGGCAACAATAGATCGGCCCATATCTCATCCGAGATGAGGGTGACATCATAAGTCTCACATAATAAAAGCAGTTGCTCCAGTTCGTTGGCCGACCAGCAACGCCCGGTTGGATTATGTGGATTACACAAAATCATCAGCGGAGGGCGTTCATGGCGAAACAGCCTTTCCAGTTGGCAAAAATCCATCTGGTAGCCTTCGTCCGGCGACTCGCTAAGGGGATTCTCCAGCAGTTTTCTACCATTAAACGTGATTATTTTGGCGAAGGAGCCATAGTATGGCCCCTGTACCACTACGCCGTCACCTGGATGCGTCAACATTTGCACTAAGAGTGCCAACCCTGGTACGACGCCTTCCACGCTGCATACCCATTCCTGTTTTAGCGTGAGCTGGTGGCGTGACAAAAACCAGTGAAGCAGGGCGTTAAAGTATGCCTCATCACGTTCGCTATAGCCAAATACGCCGTGCTCGATTCGCTGATGCAATGCCGTCTGAACCTCAGGCGGGCAGGCAAAATCGAAATCAGAAACCCACATCGGTAGCAGTTTGCCGGCGCCGTCGCCAAAGTGACGCTCAATAAAATCCCACTTTACCGAACCAGTATTGTTGCGATTGATAATCTGGTTAAAATCCATCTTGTTTCCTTATTATTCCGTCACTGACGATTGCGGCGACTTTTCTGAGGCGGGGGCGGTTCTGGCGATACCAATTCCGCTAAAACCATAAATTAATGCGAAGAAGATCGCTGCATAGCACTGGATAGCCCAGGGCAGAAGATCCAGCGTGCTAACGCCCAATGTAGTCGCCATGTAGACGCCAGCCGAGGTCCACGGCAGGAGAGGTTCGATAACGGTACCGGCATCTTCTATCGTACGTGAAAGGTTTTTAGTATCCAGCCCCATGCGACGATAGGCATCTTTAAACAATTCGGCGGGAACTAACAATGCCAATTTACCGTCGCTGGTCGCCCCGGTGACCAAAATTGTGGTGCCGATAGTGGCGGCAATTAGCTGACCAACGCTATGAATAATGGTCAACAGCCGGTTAATGATGATCGTTAACGCGCCGGTTAACGTTAGCGCTCCGGCAAACGAAAAAGCGCAGAAAACCAACAGTATCGTTCCCATCATCGAGAACATTCCCCCCCGGTTTAACAGGCGTGGAAGATCGGCCACGACACCTTCAGCGCCTTGTGGGAACATGGCGATATCAAATCCATCAATGAAGGCGTCCAGCCCCTGTTTGATGCTTAGTCCCTGCATGATGACGCCGAGGAACAAGGCAAGTACGCAGGCGCTTAACATTAATGGGATGACAGGCTTCTTGCGGATTGCGCCCCACAGTACGATCACCGGTGGCAAAATAAGAACAATATTAAAATGATATAGCGACTCCAGCGAGTGGATGATGTCCGTGACCCGCTGCGGCGTAGCCACTTCGCCCAGCATATTACTGTGTCCGGCGATAAGATAAACCACGGCGGCTAGCAGGAAACTTGGCAGGGTCGTCCAAAGTAAATGCTGAATATGTTCAAACAGGGTGGTGTCTGCGACAATGGCGGCAAAGTTAGTCGAGTCGGACAACGGTGAGATTTTGTCGCCGAAATAAGCGCCAGAAACGACGGCGCCGGCCGCCGCCGCAAGCGACACGTCCAGCCCGGCGGCAACCCCCATTAACGCAACGCCAACCGTCCCGGCGGACCCCCACGATGTACCGGTACAAACGGAGACCACGCTGGTTAAAAAGAAGGCCGCAATCAAAATATATTCCGGGCTTATCAGTTTTAGCCCCCAGTACACCATGTAGGGAATGGTGCCGCTAAACATCCAGGTGCCAATCAAACCGCCCACGCAGATCAGGATCATGATAACCGGCATTGCTTTAGCCAGTTTATCCACCACTGAGTTGATGATGTCTTCCCAGCAGTATCCTTGCCACCACGCAATGCCTGCCGCTACTGCCGCAGAGCACAGAAGGAGCGGTTCGATACGTAGCCCCATGATGCCGTAACCGATTATCAACAATAACAACATGGAAATGACAGGGATTAGCGCTAAACCCAATGACAGCGTTTTCTTCTTGTTTTGTGATGCACTCATAATGGAGCTCCGGTCAGTAAGGTAGCTCAAGGGTAGGGGAATACGCTTCTCACTACTGTGATCCATTACTTTCGTCCATGTAACCGATTACATGAGAAGGGTTAATTTGATAGTCATCACAGTTTTTACCGTTGACGACGCATTCAACGTGAAAAATAGGGCGCGACAGAATCTCGGATCACCAGTTCAGCATTGAAACGGTTACTGCTGGGCGGCGGCGTAATGCCCTGGTATAACTGTATCGCCAGTTGCGCGGCACAACGCGCCATTTGTTCGACCGGATAATGCATTGTTGTTAACGCCGGATAAAGATACCGGGCCAGCACCACATCATCAAAGCCGACAATAGAGAGCTGTTGCGGAAGGTGAACGCCGCGTTGATGAAGAATACGCATAATGCCAGCGGCCATAACATCGTTAAACGTGACCGCCGCCGTAAGGGGAAGCCCGCTATTAATAAGCTGATGTGCGGCCCGCTCGCCGCCTTCTTCGTTAAACGGAACGCTAATCACCCAGCAGGGATCTGGCGAAATACCATATTCTTCCAGCGCCTGACGATAACCATCAAGACGTTCCTGACGATCGATAATGGGCAAGTCAGATGTCACACAGGCAATGCGCCGATGCCCGTTCGCTAAAAGATACCGGGTCGCTTCCCTGGCGGCGCTGCGATTTTCCAGCCAGATACAGCGGTTGGCCATACCAGCGATATAACGATTAACAACAACCAGCGCCGGAAAGTGGGCTGCGTAGCGCAGCAGCTCTTTATCCGCTAATCGACTGGCGTGTACTACGATAGCCTCACAGCCTTGATTAACCAGGAAATCCAGTCCCGCTTTTTCCATGTCTTCATCGTGGCCGCCGCTACATACCATCAGGCGATACTGCTGTTTACGAGAAACATCTTCTACGCCGCGAGCAAGGCGGGCAAAAAAAGGATCGGCCAGATTGCCGGTTAACAATCCGAGCATATCGCCGCTGCGTTTCGCCAGTGCGATAGCGGCGGCGTTTCGGCGATAATTGAGATCGCGCATGGCTTTCTCTACACGTTCGCGCGTGACGGGTTCAACCCACGCAGTCTGGTTAATGACGCGTGATACAGTCGCGGTTGATACACCGGCCAGGGATGCAACATCCTTTATTGTCGCCATGTTAAGCTCATATTTGTACGTTTAAAGGGTATCAAAGCCAATGATTATCACGTTA
Source organism: Salmonella enterica subsp. diarizonae (assembly GCF_008692785.1). Lineage (GTDB taxonomy): Bacteria > Pseudomonadota > Gammaproteobacteria > Enterobacterales > Enterobacteriaceae > Salmonella > Salmonella diarizonae. Next base: position 335,595 of record NZ_VXJV01000002.1, on the reverse strand, counting down.
CGTAGAAATCAGTGCAATAACTGCGGCGCAGTCTGAATTTATAAACATTGTTAAAATCATCCTGAATCCCGGTAACTGCAAACCGCGCCCCTTATCGTGGCGACAAGTATTTAAAAACCTGCGTGCGCAGGCGTGGTGGTCTTATCGCGACCGTGGACGAAGGTATAAAGCCGAAAGACGGGATGATTGCCTTCAGTAACAGAATAGAAACCCGCTATGAAATGGATCAAGGTTAGGGCTATGATTTCGGGTAGAGTTTTTAGGGCGATGGAGACCGCCTTCGCAAAACTATCTTTAATTTAACTATTCTGGGTTTTGGGGATGTACATAATCAAAAACATCATTATAAAACATATAATCATCTGTATTTAAAGTAATAGGAGAGTTAGATTTTATGAAAATTAAATATATTTTGTTTATTTTGTTTACTTCATATTCTGCGGCAAGTGTTGCCGCATTTTCTGAGGAAGAAAATAGCCAACTAGCGAGTATTAATCAGAAAAGTTCAGGGGAAGTAAAAACGGCATTAGACAATTTGAACAAATCGGTTGATACACAAATCAGTAACAATCCAGACCGTAAGCCTTTGATTTTGGAACTTAAAAAATCATGGGGAGATATGATTGATAAAAAATGTCAACTGGAAACCTTTGATTCCAAAGGAACTGATGCAGAAACAACCGAAGTGAGCAATTGTCTAGTAAGATACTACCAAGAGGAAATGAAGTATTTCGACGCGATGCTCCCGTAACAACCGCTCCAGACACGCATCTTTTTTTGGTAGCACGCGTTATGTTGAATAGGCCGCTGCGAGAATTGAGCACCACAGCGACCTATTTACACATAGCCTCATTGTGAGAACTAAATCTCGTAGTTACACCAGATTCGAGACAAGTCAGAATGTTTTCCTGTGTCCCCAGATGCTTCTTGCTCAGCTCATTCATTCCATAAATTGTGACGAACATGACGGGCAGGGTAGTCACGTCATCAACCATGAGATGAGTTCTCTGGTTGTTCCTAGATAAATGTAAGATGGAATATGTCATGAACTTAACGATATCCCCATAATTGTTGCGTTATGAAGTTATCGTAAAGCCACAACTGAACTTTAGCAAACGACTGATTCGCCGGTAAGTTCCTGAAAGAGAGGTTCTCATGAACTTAACTACAAACCCAGCATATTTAACATAATATACATTATGCGCACCACGGCTTACAGCCTCAGAAAACGCCACTCCGGGCAACTCAATGCCCGCCAGTTCCGGCACCGCATTATGATACCCGGACACCATATTATGATACCCGGTTATCGTTATTGCGTAAGTTTTCATTCAGGAATTTTGACTGACAGAAACGATGCGCGGTTTTTACTAACCTGCTGATTTTAAAGAAATGGCGCCGCGCCGGTGATTGAGCTGCAGCACGACCGGCCGCAAAATTTTCAACGCCGGTTGCACAAATATTTTGATGTATCGTTACGTCATTTTTCACGTAACCACACCGCCCGATTACGTGAAATTTTCACGTAACGGCCAGAAACTACGGCCAACAACCCGGACGAACGCCACGCAGCCGGACGACAGACACAAAAAAGCCCGGCAATTAGCCAGGCTGTTTATCGATAACTCAGAACTAAAGAAAATGCCGCCACAAATAATAAAGAACCCACACCAGACAAAAAACAAGTAAGAACGTTACAAAAGTCATAGCATCCTCTTAATCATCATCCAGCCAATACTCATCATCCGGGCCGCCTTCCTCGTCATCAGGCCATAACTGAAGAAAATCATTGTATTCAATTGTGCCCACATAAAAAATTTCAAAATCATTACCGCGCCAACGGTCTGTCAACTCGCTATAATCCTCACGATACAGCCACGAACCATCAGGCCAGACAAAAATATCATCACCATCCATACTAAAATACCCCCTGCTTAAAAAGAACATAAAAAAGACCAAAAACAGCAATACCACCATAAGTAAAAACTATAAGAAATAATAAAAACCAAAACCGCTTAAGAACCTTATCAGACATAAATCACCCCTTAACTTTTTTAGCCTGCAATACAATCAATAAATCCGTATTAGATTTCTGATTAGACTTTGTTGACCAGGACTTAGGCAGAAAAGATAAACCTGTATTCTGATTACTGTCCTTATTCTCAGCAAGACCCGATAACACAATAATATCCCCGTCTTTCATATTCACGTTGGTAATAATCTGCCTGTTAGTAAACGTGGGCGAATTATTCACACCTGTAGTCGTTTCCGCATAATCGCTCATTTGCTGATTAATATTCATAGAAACAAGATTCTGAGTAATAACAGGTTTAACCTGGAACGTAACACCCGTATTCCGGTACGTCACCGACTGTACAGGTGTGCCGTTCTCATAACTGACAGAACCCAGCGTGGGTACACTGGCACCCACTGCAAACGACGATTGTTGACCTGAAACCACGCGCAACCGTGGCGAACTGACCAAAGAAAAACGGTTATCCGTGCGGAACAACTCATACAGCGCATCAAGCGACGGGCTGTTAAACTGGATGAAATTCCCGTAACCCTGACGGCCACCAATATTAATGCTGAAACGGCTGTTAAGCAGTTTCGCCGCCAGTTGAAGACCGGAACCGTTACGCTCATCCGTGGAAACCTCGAACACGTAGGCCGAAACATCAATCTGGTCTGCCCGCACATCTATTTCCGGCAACAACGCCTTAATCTGAGCAATATTACGCGCCGTACCACGATAGACAAACGTATCCCCGGTTGTGGACATAAAAGCCTGCTCCTGATTATCCGAAATAACAGGCGCAGACGTTCCAGCAGCCGAAGAAGACACCGCGCTATTCTGAGTGAAAGACGTCCCCAGTACAGAAGCCAGATAAGCCACGTCACGAAATTTCGGAATATACGTAAATGTATAAAGTTTTGGCGGTTGCGGAATTACCTGATAAGGATATAAATAATCAATACCTTTTTTAGTCGAGACACGAATATGCATATTATCCAGATACCGGATAATAAATTCACGTTCATCATTATCAGGCTGAATGTGCAACGTTAATTTACGGGTATCCAGCGTTAAATCAGGCGACAACATAAACGGCTTATGTAATACCTGATTCCAGAGAACACCAATTGCATCAGGTAACGGCATTGCAGTCACTTCAAAATCTGTACCCTTAGCATATACCTGATTATATGAAGAGAATAACAGGCAAATAACAACAGATTTAGCTAATTTCATCATCTCATTCCTTTTATCTCAGTAAAGAAGATGCCGAACCCTGAACCACTCCACTCATGGCACCAGAAACCACACCAGGCAAATCAGGCATTGCAGGAGACGAAGGCACAGCCGTTGCAGAACCGGAATAAAACGTCACTATTTCATTATCGACAACAATTTGCGTAAACTGCCCGTCATACGAACTGTCAGAACGAAAATAACGTATATTCCCGACAGTATCACGAAGAATAAAATAACCCTCATTATCTGAACGTTTCAGATAACCAGTAAGACGCCAGCGGGGAGAAATAACCGGCTCAGGCGGAGGTTGAGGCACATCATTAACCTGCACAGGCTGACCCTGCTGATTAATAACCTGCCCTGTTTTCAAGTCATCCTTATCACTGTTAAAAACATAATGGCTGAGAAACTGCCATGAAATATAACCAAAAACACAAAATAAAACTGACCTGAACAATCTGAAACGGGGCTTTTTAACCGGCTTATTATCAGAGGATTTATCATTATTTTTACTGTCCGGTTTAGTATCAGTCATAACAGACACCTCAGATGATTTACTGTCTGCAACTGTATCCCTGCCCTCATGCCAGTTAGTCCAGTCAGATAAAGGAGAAGAAAGATATTTACCCGGTAATAACGTGTAAGGAACACGCATATCAATATCTTTATTGTTTAAATGTTCGATGCCATCAACAAACTTAAAATCAGTATCGTAGAGGTTATAATAATCCTTAGCCATTATAGAATATTTATCAATGGGCTTATCACCTGCTGATTTCTTTTTATAATAAATAAACACCTGAACAATATGAGGAATTAACGTATTACGCCGTTTATTGCGACGAGGCTCTTTTGAACCAAACATCTCTTTAAATGATGTATAAAAAGGTATGCGGATTTTACTTAAATCCCGCAGAATAACAAGATTTTCTAATGTAGCATCACGAAGCTGATTATCAAGACTGTCAGGGTGCTGAACAATAAAATATACATCCCAGTGATGTTTGCGGGCATGTCGAAACCAGTCAAGCATTTTTAAACGGTCGTGACGTTTAAAATCACGGGAATTAAGAAACTCGCTACATTCATCAATAATCAGACAGCCGAAATTGTCCTTATACGAAGGCGGCGAACCATCCCCCAAAAACTCTAAATCTTCCACACGAACACTACAAGGAATAACAGTGATTTCTTTATCTGAATCTTTACCCAACAAATAAGTATCTAAAGGATAATTAGTAGCAACCCTGATATTCTTGTCAGGATTATTATAATAACGGGATGCAATAAAAGCGGCAAAAATCCCCTTTCCTGCTCCTAATTCCCCCTGAGTAAAATAAACCGCCATTATAAAGACCCTTATTTAGTTTTAACAGACATTTTGTCAGCAGACGACTGTACAAATAATTTACCAAACAGAATCAACAAACGCAGGCCAATAACAAAGGAAACCGCAGAAACAATAATCTGAAAATTAGACGGAAGATTAACCGGAAGGAGGCTGACAAAACACAACCATAAAGAATTAGCCATTGGATTAAACGCAAACAAGGAATTTATATAACCCGTAAACGCATCCATCAATAACGCGACAGCCCGATTAACAACCAGAATAAACGCAGTCACCATTAAAAACTGACCAGCAAGAGATATCCCCGACATCTGTAATAACGCCGGAATAGCATAAGCTGTAAACAACCTGCCAAGCTGCTTAATAAGCAACATTTGTATCTCCATTAATTTATTGCATACAGGACAGAATGAGTTAATATTTATTAATCAAGTATTTCAGCCTTGACCAAAGATATAATGGGAGAACCTTTTGCATTGATACAACCAATATTCACCCATTTATTATCTGGCGGAGTCTGTATAACCCTTACCTTATCTCCGAGAACAAGGCAAGCACTGGCCTCATTATTGATACTCGGCAAATAAAAATAAATTTTATTTAATCTTTACGGTGGTTTTGCGGTAATTCCACTCAGATATCCAGAAACAGATTCTGATACAATTCCTTTCGCTTTTTTATTTTCCTTAGATAGCGAGTCATACCGAAGCATGTTGGCTACCTCTCTTACATCCATTCCAGAAAAATCATCTATCGTTTTATTTATCACCGGACGCATTGACTGGAAGTCAAATTTATCTGCATTTACACCTCCTGAACTGTCTAATACATCTTTATTACTCACCCAGCTATAACCACATGCCTCACCATCCCAGGCATTAATAATGCAACCATTGGTCATATCCACGACACTAAAATAAGCTTTATCGGTATATTTTTTCACGCCATCACCGAACTCTACATATCCCCAGGAACACTCGTTACGATAAGATATTGCTGCCGACGTCAGGCTGTCGCCATCTGACGCCTCCCCTCCCCCTTATTCATCAAATCCTTATCCCGGCCCAAAGTAACCTGACTGAATGTTCTTGCGGCATCTTGTGCTTGTTTGCTGCTTGTCTTCTTAGAATATAACTATCCGTTTGTGCATCTTGAGGATAATTAGCATAGTATGCAAATTTATCCATTAGCACTTGAGATCTAATATTATATATTTAAAATTTATTTGAGAATTCTTCAGAAACAATATTGGCTGTTGTTTACTGGATAAGTTTCATATAAAAGGTGAAGGGATATTTTTTATTCCCTGCGGCACTTGACCATGTCCCTTTAAACTGCCCATTTTCTAACAGACCATCAAACGTCTCTATTCCCTCAGGAACAGAGGCTGTCAGCGTCAATCTCATACCATTTCGACGACCGGTTATATTTATTTTTCTTTTCACTTTTTCATAAAAATAAAAACCAGAAGTGCTATCATTATTATATTTGAGGTGCATGGCTATTCTGAATTTTCCGTTCAACTTCCCTATGTAATTAACTGAATCAATGTCTGTATCACAGTTACTTAAACATCCGATATCATTCAAATTTATAGCATCAGCATCTTTACTATCGAGAGCAATTACAGGGAGTTGTTTTTTTTCAACGCCATTAGTAATTTCCGACAAATTAAATAAGATATCATTCCCCACATATTTATTGGGGGTGTACGCTAATTTAAATTTATTAATACACAACTCCGAAGCAACCTGTAATAATAATCCATCTTTTTTTTCTGGAATTATCCCTGTCGATGTGTCGCATTGTTTGCCAGACCATTTCTTTACGTTGTTACTGAAATCAATTGAGCTCTCAATATAATAATACCTTACAGGTGAAAGGGCTTTGTTATCATACTTGAACGCAATAAACTCCATAGCCTTGGAACTATCAAGATAATATTTCGAAAAAACGTATTGCTCTCCATACTTTTGCAAAGTAACATTTTCTGTTGTTTCGTTCATATCAAAATAAGGGAATATTTTTTCATTTTTAGTATCTACCAATTCAACTTTGTAAGATACTTCATTAACATTCCGTTCCATTTTTAAAAAAACATCGCAAGACGTGTTTTCCCTTAAAGAACAGTCAATAACACCTAAGTCATCATTTGCATGTACATAAAAAGAGCATATAAATAAAATCAGAAACCATACACTATCAAATTGTTTCATTTATGATCACCTCAAATAACTCAGCATAATCTTTAAACTCATTAGCTTTATCAGGAATACCATCTCGATAACCATTGATGATTAATCTTGCATTAAAGTAATCATGTTTACCTTCTCCCAAATAAGTATCTAGTGAATATCCGGTTCTAAAACCACCATCTTTCATCCCTTTCATCATAATCGAAACAGCAGTGCTCATTTCAAGGCAAAGATCCGGACTAGCAACTATATCTATACCTGTTATAGACTTGAAATTCTCATAGGAAATTTTCCATGTTAACTGAACTAAACCACGTCCGCGATATTTATAGCCATCACCAATATTGGTGTTGTGGTTCAGTATAGCTCTTTGTCGGTTAGATGCCGTTGGCCCTGAGCCATAATCTACTTCCGCCTTATCATATGAAATATCCTCACTAATTGGTTTAAAGAACAATTTTTGCCTGTAGGCATAAGACTCTATTCTTATTGTAGCAAGCATATAGGAAATAAATTTTTCATTAAAATCGTCAAAATAATTATAATACTGTTTCTTCATTTCAATTAAAAGCGTTCGCAATGACTCTTCAGAATCCTGAGTCAATGCAGGGATGGTTATTTTTTTTCCACGATCATAAAACCCAAAGACTACTGAATGTTTTTCTTTGTACTTTTGAATAAATTTTTCGATATCAAACCATTTAGATGAAGGATTTATTGCCTCCAAAAACACCACAGGATGCATATGCCACACCTCCGGCCCCACTGCCACGCCCTTTTCCGACACCGCCTTCATCCACGTCATATTCTCCAGAAACTCTTCCAGATACGTTTTCCACAACGGCGCATCCGTGGTTAACGTATCTAGGTATGTCTTCCACAGCGGAGCATCCTTGCCGTAGTACCATTCACTAGCGTGCTTCGCAATCACACGGTACAGATGGTCGCGGTAGGATACATTATGAACCGCCTGAAGATACTCCTGCTCCGAGTAATGCCCGTCCTGGTTACTGTCTATCAACGCCAGCAGGCGTTTGTAGTTGTACTTATTCAGCACGTGAGTGGTACGGCTTTCCTCCTGTGCTGCTTTATACAACTGCTCCAGAATACCCTTCACCACGTTATTCGGTTGTTTTATACCATCAATCAGGTCAAAACTCTCCGGTGCCTTATTCAGCGTGACAAAGCCGAGCTCACCAAGCGCATACTGCGACACTTTCTGTACACTGGCAGCGGCCAGCCAGCCACCTTCCGGGCGTATCTGATAGTATGCCGCATCCTTGTTATCCGTGCGTTACTCGGGCAAGGAGCGTGACGCGACGGGGCTGTATTACTACGGATACCGTTATTACCAGCCGTGGGCGGGGCGCTGGCTGGGCGCAGACCCGGCGGGGACGGCGGACGGGCTGAACCTGTTCAGGATGGTACGGAATAATCCTGTATCCATGAAGGATAACGATGGGCGTGTTACAGAATGGCTTGACCTGGCATATCCACACAAGTCATTTAACGTTGTAGCGCTTATGTATAAAAATAATCCTATGCTAAAGTTATATCATCGAATCTTTACGCAAGAAATAAAGAAAATACTTGACGAAGCTGAAATAAATGAATCCAGCCTTAAAAAACTAAAACCTAATAAAAGACAAAAAACATCGAGAGACATGAAATATACTAAAACAAAATTAAAGAACTATGCAGCACATGCCGGATTTTTAAATGTACCCAGCGGCAGCGGTGAAACTCCGAGATTTAAATCTGGATTTGTAAATTTACCCGGAAGCCTGAGCAATAAAAACACATTCCCGGGAGTCCGTCTGATAGATGAAAAAGTCAAAAGAAGGTTTGAGGAGTACTCTCCAGAAAAGCTAAAAGAATCAACAAAATGGAGACCTGAAACGAGCCTTGGTTATTATCATGTGGAAAATGTTGACATTTTCATTTCTGAAATCAAGAAATTATATGCAGCGTCAGGTTCGGAGCTTCATGAGGTTGTTGAACGTAGGATCAGAAATCATCTGGCGAGCAATAATAATATATTACCAAGAATGGCTGGGATTGCAGGGCTGCACGCTGAGGTACAGGCGCTGAACCATATCATATCCATGACTGATACTGAGGCTAGAGTAGCTAGTAAACTCAGTTCCAGTTACATATATACCCAACGTCTGGTTGGAGCCAGAAATGAGGATTTCCCTGCATGCCATAACTGCTCAGGAATTATTAATGGGCTTGAAAACATCATGACAGGGAGAGTTGAAGGTCACACAAGATTAATAAGAAGGAAATCCATCTGACTTCCTGCGCCCGGGTGATGCGCTGATGGTGACGCGGGTAGATCGTCTGGCGCGCAGCATCCGGGATTTGCAGGATACCGTTTACAGCCTGAATCAGCGGGGGATCACCCTCAGGGCCACAGAGCAGCCGGTGGATACCAGGAGTGCTGCCGGCAAGGCTTTCCTCGATATGCTGGGGGGGGGGGCGCTGAATTTGAAACCAACCTGCGCCGTGAACCGTCAGATGGAAGGCATCGTTGCTTTTACAAAACGAGCGGAGGGCGCGAAAGTTAAAGGCATAAAAAAGATCTCAAGAAGATCCTTTTGTTTCATCAGGCAGCCCCCTGTAAGTCTGAGGAATCCCCAGAAAAAAAGACAGGCATAGAGTTTTGTGATCTACTGATTGCGCTAACAAATTCAATGAGATCACCTCTATGCCTGCCCGAACATTTTATCGCTGTCGACTGGAGCGGTTACCCGTCCCAGGAATATCACATCCTTCGTGCCAGTCTTATCTGTGATGGGCGTTCAATCCCTCTGCTTAGTCGGCTTGTATCTTCAGCAAAGCAAAATAATTTGCTGATACAAAAAGAATTTCTCGATGAACTTCACCGGCGCGTAAATCCCAAAGCAAAAGTCATACTTATTACAGATGCGGGGTTTCAGAGTGCATGGTTTCGGCACATAAAATCACTGGGGTGGGACTTTATTGGCCGCATAAGGGGAACGGTTCAATTCTGTCTGCTGCATGATGACGAAAGATGGCTGAAAATAACGGATGTTCGGGGTAAAGCAAGCCCGGAATATCTGGGAGCAGGATGGCTTGTCCGGGCGGAATATGCCCGGTGTTCAGGCCATTTTTATCTTCATAAAAGGGAAACCAGAGGACGTAAAAACCAGCGTTCCAGAGGGCGATTATCCAGCCCAACGACAGAAAAGGAAAAACAGGCCTCAGCGAAAGAGCCCTGGCTGATATTTACCAGCACAGAAGAGTTTAAGCCGCCAGAAATCACGAAGCTATATAGCAGAAGAATGCAAATAGAGCAGAATTTCCGTGATGAGAAAAGTGAACGCTTCGGATTCGGCCTGCGGGCCAGTTACAGTCGTTCTGCCGGGCGGCTGTCAGTCCTGAGCCTTCTGGCGACACTGAGCACAATCGTGCTGTGGCTTATAGGATATCATGCTGAAAACACAGGATTACATCTGAGATACCAGGCCAACAGCATTAAATCACGGCGTGTTATCTCATATCTGACATTAGCGGAGAATGTCCTGCGACACTCTCCGCTAATTTTGAAGCGAACAGCATTAGACGTCGTTCTTCATCATCTCGCCAGAACCTACCGAAGTATGGTGCTGGTTTATTAGCACTGGTTTTGTGGGGATCTCTCAGCCTGTAAGTGGTTAAATATCAATCAACGGAACACCCTTGCTTATCCTCAACCACTTTAGAAAATTGGTTATTTTTCAAAATATAATAGGTCGTCTGACACGGATTAGTTATCGGGATACCATTTTCATCGTGCTCTATTTTTTGAGGGATCGCCTGGCCGGTTAATATCATCAAATAGCTACTTTTCCGAGTATCTATCCTGAAATCTTCACCAACAGGAGTACCGTTATCAGCAACTTGCTGATAAACATTGGTTCCAGCAACAGCAGGAAGCTGCACAACAACCGTCCCTGATAGCTTATCTATAACCCAGCCACACACGCCACCTTGATGATCGAGACATTCATTTCCAGTGCTCTTATCATCAGTATATATACGATAATGCCCAGCGAAATTTACTGGTTTTTTTAATTCACTGTTTGTTTTTTTCTTCCAGTAACTGGAGTATTTCTCCTGCTCACTAGAAAGATCTAACCAGGTGGTAAATGGGCCTTTGTTTATATCAGCCGGATAATCTTTAAATTCAGGCATACCTTTAACATGCAACTCCGCTGCATGAACAAAGGGGATCATCAGACAGGCTATTCCACTAAGTAAATAGGGAAAAATTCTGTTAGTTAGCGCCACTTTTCGACGCCCTCAATATATTAATCATTTGATTAGGTGTCAGATGTGCATGATTAAGACCATCACCAGAGTAATAAGAACCTCCTTCTACCTGTGCAATCCGCCCTTTACTAATAGTATTCCCCTTGCGAACTCCAGCAGATGCAAACTCTTTAGCCCAGTCATATATTGCATCTTCAACACTACCATTGCCTTCCAAATAGGCAATAATCGCAGGCCGTTTAACCTTAATTATGTACTCCTCAAAAATCTGATCCTGGGCTGCCTCATCATACAAGGAATTAACGTCAAGCTTGAGCCATTTCACCGCATCTATTAACGTTCCCGGTATGATCTGAAAACGACCAGTGGCAAACATAATATTCGTATGCATTTGATTTTGCATGACTTGCTTAATGGTCATAGATAGTAGCATAAATCCCCCCAGTACCACGGCACGCTGAGGTAATCCCGGTTAATCCGGTAGGCCACCACCTCACCGTCCGCCATGCTGCGCACGGCCTGCTCCCCCGGAAACGGTACCGGGAAATCCACCGCCTCATTCATCGCCTGACCGCTGAGCGCACACCACGGCGTGGTGGTGTCACTGATGTGAATGCCGCCGTGCCACATGCCATTGCGGCCGATAAGCCAGTGCCCGGTAGCCTCACCCTCCAGATGCGCCAGCATCTCCTCCAGGTTACTGAACTCCCCGCCCCGGTTATTTTTCGGCACCGGCCAGCGAATGGCCGGGAGCTGCGGGCCGTTTTCCGGATTCGACATAGAAAATCCTTTTAGTTTGTCTGGTTAAGTATCGGTCCATCATACACCGCAGGCATTTTACCGCCGTTTCCGGAGGGACAAACAAAAGTAAGATTTTGTAAGACGGGGCAATTTAACTCACTGGACTGGCTGCTTTTCCCCTGAGAATAGTCTGTCGTGTGGTACTGAATTCACGGGCCACGGCACCCAGCGCCAGGCAGTGAACACTGCCAGTTGTTTCACCATTTTCCCGTCAGAACCGATCGCATTATGTGTACCGGTTTTAACTATGATGAACATCGATTTTATTCATCCCTGCCCTTCATCCTGTATGATTAACATGCAATCACCAAACATATCGAACTGGCATGACTGGATCTCTTCTGACGCATAGGCCTTCATTAGTAAATCAACTCCAGCAAACTGGCCGGTTAACACCATATGCGTCGTTTTTGGCTGATGTAAGTTCGTTAGCAGACAGTCAACCACTTTCAGTTGGTAGCCTGGATGTATATAAAGCGCTGTCCAACCAGAACTTGCTTTGAGGCAATTGTGCTCCCTCGAATACGCGGATTCCAGACATCGTGTAACGGTAGTTCCTACGGCAAAAATACGTCCGCCATTTTTCTTCGCAGTATTAATGGCATCTGCTGTTGCTTGCGGAACATCGTAGTATTCTTCGTTGATAGTGACATCTTCTACGCATTTTGTTTGTATTTTCCTGTTGGTCAAGATTTCTGCTGATGCAACATGTAAAGTGATGAAGGCTATTAATCCACCTTTATCTTTGATTTTTTGGATAAGGTCCCATGTAAAATGAATGCCAGCAGAAGGTATTTCTAAAGAACCATATTTTTTAGAAAAAACGGAGCGGTAAGCATCTGGATATTTATAAAAAAAGCTGGAGTCCACATACTCATCAAGGCGCTCACCATGACTGACTAAATAGTAAATTAAGGCATCATGATTTTCTACGACGGCCTGGTACTGGTTCTCTTCGCTAAACTCCTGCTCTATCACAATAGAAACATTATTATCAACCAAGTAGAGAACATCTCCGCCGTCAAATTTTTCTTTTAAAAGCCCGGAAATAATTACTCTATTCTCTGGTAAGAAACCTTCTAAAATAATTTTAACCAATATATTACATTTTGTTTTGCATATAAACATATGGTTTATTATAGTGCTGTCGTTAAAACAAACCACATCACCTTCTTTGATGTAATCTATTATTTTGCTAAAGTCTACCTTATGAAATTCCTCTTTACTTCGGTTGAGGACAAGCATCTTACACTTTTCCCTGTATGCATCATTGGATATCCAATGAGGTCTGAGTGGAATAGTCATCGTATCGACAATGCGAAAATTATATTTTTCGGTAAGCATATGTTCAACCTTTGAAAAAAAACATTAATAGTGCTATTGCGCTGTATATCCATATCCTGCAGTATACGTTAGCCTTCCAGGGAGTGAACATTAACGCTATAAATGTTGTCCTTATATTTACTTTTCTGGCTATTTAATTAATGCGTGGTACTGATATTTACCAGGACGATCAGGCTTGACCGCCCTCTTCTTCTGCTTATTCCTGCGTTGAGACATCATTATCCATTGCATTGGCAAACTTCTGCATTAACCGAACAAAGATATCAAGTTCATCCTGAGACCAGTCTTTAAAAACAGCATTGCCCATTTGCTCTCGCGCCGCATCTATACGCTCTGTCATCGCCTTGCCTGTCGGGGAAATAACGGCCTCGCGTATACGGCGATCGATGACATTATGCTGCCGTATTACCAACCCCAACTTTTCCAGTTTGGCAACCTGTCGGCTTACCGTCGTATAATCACGACCGGCACATTCGGCTAACTCAACCACGCCAATAGGCCCTAATCGTTCGATACTGATAAGGATCGAAAATAGCGCACGATCAAGTTGAATCCCCGCGTCTGCAATTAACTTCTCATCATTACGAGGCCGATTAAGAGCGCTCACAATGCGAATCAACGCACCGTGCAGCGTCTTCATCTGCTCGGAAATATGTGTATCTTGCACATTTTTATTTTCTGACATAGCATGTCTCCTCTTATGTGCATAATACACATATTGGAGAGACGATGACAAGATATACCACGACCGATGTACTGATCTGCGGCGCTGGCGCTACCGGGCTTACTTTAGCCATCGAACTGGCGCGCCACGGTATCTCATTTCGCCTGATTGAGAAAAGAACGACGCCTTTTACCGGCTCCCGCGGTAAAGGTATTCAACCGCGAACGCAAGAAATCTTCGAGGATCTTGGGATACTCAATAAAGTGGTCGCCGCTGGCGGGCGCTATCCCCGATTACGAACCTACCGTCACGACGGAAGCTACGTGGATTCAGATATTGCGCATAATACAAAACCGACCCACGCCGAGCCCTACCATCTGCCATTGATGGTTCCACAGAACGTAACAGAAACGATTATGCGGGAGCAATTAAAGACATTGGGGCATCGGGTGGAATTCGGCTGCGAGTTATTGCATTTTACGCAAACCCCACGAACTGTCACCGCATATGTTGCCGGGCCGACTGGCGAAGAGGTCATCATCGCGCATTATTTGGTAGGCGCAGATGGCGGCGGAAGCTTTGTCAGAAAGAAATTAGGCGTCAGCTTCCCCGGTCGTACGTTGGGAATCCATGCGCTTGTGGCTGACGCTTCGCTTTCCGGTCTAAACCGGGATGTATGGCACCACTTTAATGATGGCGATATGGCGCGGATGATAACGATTTGCCCTCTCGCCGGCACGCAGCTCTTTCAAATCCAGGCGCCGTTGACCCCGGATGACTCGCAGGATTTCTCAGCCGACGCGCTCACGGCTTTTATCACTGAACGAATCAGGCGGACAGATGTTCGCATCCTTTCAATTCCCTGGGTATCGAAGTACCAGATGAATGCGCGTATAGCGGAACATTACCGCGTAGGTAAGGTATTTTTGGCCGGTGATGCCGCTCATGTGCATCCGCCAACGGGTGGGCAAGGGTTAAATACCAGTATCCAGGATGCCTATAACCTGGGATGGAAAATGGCAGCCTCGCTGCGGGGCGCAGGAGAAGAACTTCTCGATAGCTATGAACAGGAACGTCGCCCGGTAGCCGAATCGCTGCTCCACCTTTCTACCCGATTGCTTGAATCTCAAAAACAGGGCGGCATCAAACGAGAACGCGATGTCCAACAACTTGATATCCATTATACCAACTCCCCCTTAGCCCACACGTTACCCGAACATCAGCATGGGTTACAAGCAGGAGAAAGAGCTCCGGATGCTCCTCTTTTGGGAGCAGGCGGCCAATCATTACGGTTATTTCAGTTACTACAAGGTCCGGACTGGAATCTGTTGGCCTACGAAACCCGCGGAAAGGTAATCGACGCGCGGCAAGGTCTGCGTATTCATCATATTGGCGAGCAGGACGAGCTCATCGATACCATGGGGCACTTGCGGGAGTCCTATCATCTGGCGTCGGGTGAATGCGTGCTGATCCGACCCGATGGCTATGTCGGTGCATTCTTTCACAGCAACCAGATCAACGATATTGAAAATTATCTCTCTCGTTTTGCCATAGGGATTAAAGATGAATACCACTATCTGTGAGAACACTGACAGTGAAACTATCAAGCCGCTTAACAAGCGGCGGATTTTTCCAGTTTTCCTGATTGTCGGCCTTTACGCCGCCAGTACAGCGGCTGTGATGTCGGTACTGCCTTTTTATATCCGCGAGATGGGCGGTTCGCCGCTTATCATTGGAATCATCATGGCCACTGAAGCTTTTAGCCAATTTTGTGCGGCTCCCCTGATTGGCCACCTTTCCGATCGCGTTGGCCGCAAGCCAATACTGATTGTCACGCTGGCTATTGCGGCGATGAGTTTACTATTACTTGCCAGCGCGCAAAGCATCCTGTTTATCCTGCTCGCCCGTACGCTTTTTGGCATTAGCGCCGGGAATTTGTCAGCCGCCGCAGCCTATATTGCCGATCATACGCACGTCAGAAATCGGCGTCAGGCAATCGGCATCCTCGCAGGCTGCATTGGCTTAGGCGGTATTGTCGGCGCGGGAGTTTCAGGATGGCTATCGGGTATCAGTCTGAGCGCGCCAATCTACGCCGCCTTTATACTCGTCCTTGCGTCTGCCCTGGTCGCGTTTTGGGGGCTAAAAGACCATTCCACGACATCACTTACCACAGATAAAATAGCGGCGTGCTCTGCCCGCGTTATTTTAAAGATGCCTGTCCTTCGCGTATTAATCATCGTAATGCTTTGTCATTTCTTCGCCTATGGCATGTACTCTTCACAATTACCTGTTTTTCTTTCTGATACCTTCATCTGGAATGGGCTTCCCTTTGGGCCAAAAGCGTTAAGCTACCTTTTAATGGCAGACGGAGTCATTAATATTTTCGTTCAGCTATTTCTGTTAGGTTGGGTGAGTCAATATTTTTCGGAGCGAAAGCTAATTATTCTAATCTTCACCCTTCTTTGTGCTGGATTTCTCACTGCGGGTATCGCCACGACCGTGCCAGTGCTTATTTTTGCTATCGTTTGCATTAGCATCGCCGATGCGCTGGCCAAACCCACTTATCTTGCCGCCTTGTCCGTCCATGTCTCGCCTGCCCGACAAGGTGTCGTCATCGGAACGGCGCAGGCATTAATCGCAATTGCTGATTTTATATCCCCCGTACTGGGTGGATTTATCCTGGGATATGCCCTGTATAGTGTCTGGATCGGTACGACTATCGCTATCGCCATTATTGGTCTGGCGACAGCAATGACTTATCTTTCAAAAAGTTCACCGCTAATAGTGAAACCAGAAACAGAATAAGGTGACAACGTCACAAATAGCGTCACTCTCTTCTGCAATTATTTATCAAAAGCATTGTACTTATATTGAATGTTTAAGAGGTATTTATGGAAATTACGCTGGTTGACATTTGCCTTTGTAAAGCGCGGGGAAAGCATGAAAAAAAGATATCTCGTTGTTATAGTAGTGCTTTTTATTTCTACAAATGTTTTTACACTACTTCATAACAACATATTATTTTGCCGAAATAGCCCGGAGTGTGATTTGTCTCATGTGCTCCCCGACTACCGTGATCAGATTTCAGGTACACCACTGAAATATACCTTAATTAGTACAGTTCAATTAGCACAAGTGGTGCTCAGACACTATGAGTTATTATCGCAGCACTGGTCGCCAGATGACATGGTAACCCCTGCGCAATGGCGACATAACGTTGATATTTATATCCCTGAAACGGCAAAAGAACGCCATGCCCTGGTGGTTGTAAACAATGGAATTAATTACGAAAAAGGCGTGCAAATCCCTAGCAAAGCCGTTGATTTTACTCAGGAAACACTGGCAAACATTGCCCGTGATACAAATACTATTGTAATATCAGTTAGTGATATACCTAATCAATATTTAACCTTTCAGGGTGACAAAAAACCTCTGAAAGAGGATGAGAGTGTTTCCCGGAGTTGGGCATTATTTATGGAAGCGCCGGAGCAACGTAAGTTAATGCCTTTAAATATTCCTATGGTCGCAGCCCTGTCGCAAGCGATAAGATTAGCAAAAAAGGAATTAACGCAATGGAATATACATTCTTTTATCATTACTGGCATTTCAAAACGTGGATGGACCGTCTGGTTGTCAGCTATTGCCGATCCTGATGTTGAAGCAATTGTTCCCTTCGCTATTGATCTACTTGATATTGATGCTTCGCTTGAGCACATTTATCAATCATACGGCGGGAACTGGCCAATTACATTCTATCCCTACTATCAGCAAGGCATAGATGAAAAAATAAAATCTCCCCCATTTAGCCAGTTAAGACAAATAATAGATCCTTTAAGATATCTCAACACTATTTATCAGCCCCGCCTTGCAATACCGAAATATATTATTAATGCAAGCGGCGATGATTTTTTCGTACCAGATAACACTCGCTTTTATTATAGTAAACTCCCTGGAGTAAAATCATTACGTATAGTGCCCAATATGAGCCACTATTCAATTAAACAGATTACTGAAGAAAGCCTCGTTCCATTTATTAACAGATTTCAAAGTAAAAAAACATTACCACAGTTGATCGGCCTTATTCATCATCATCTTCTTACGATCTATTTCTCAGAAGAGCCGATAAAAATCGTTCGCTGGACAGCCAATAATTCAAATGCACGTGATTTTCGTTATGCCTGTGGTATCCGCTACCAGCCATTTACGATAGATATTCCTATCAATAATAGAATCACTATTACGCTAAATGAGCCTGAAACTGGTTGGGAAGCTACCTATATCGAAGCAACCTTTGATGATGGTTATGTCGCAACGACCCAGGTTTATATTACGCCCGATGATAAATATCCACAGACAGCGCCGCCATCAGCCAACGCCGCATGTCAAACGTTGCCGGGGCGTGGATTAGGGGAAAACGATCGCCTCGATTAAATCTTCAAATAATTAATTGATTTTAAAGAATTTAATCCCTCACGCTTACGATGGATAGAAATCCTATGTGATAAATTTTCGTTACATTGATCACGTTCTAATCACAAGAGAGGTGATTTGAAAATAACCTTAAAATATTGTGGTCAGGCCGCTAGACCACAATAAGAGGATAAATCATGAAAAGAAAAACAATGGGATGGCTTATCGTTTTTCTTCTTTTTATAGTTTACATGCTTAACTATATGGATCGTTCAGCATTGTCGATAACCGCCCCCTTGATTGAAAAGGAGTTAGGATTTAACGCCGCGGAGATGGGGATGATCTTCAGCGCATTTTTTATCGGATACGCCCTGTTTAATTTTATTGGTGGCTGGGCCAGCGACAAAATTGGGCCAAAAACGGTTTTCCTTATCGCAGCGTTACTATGGTCTGTTTTTTGTGGGTTAACCGGTCTGGTCACCGGATTGTGGACAATGCTTATCGTGCGCGTTCTTTTCGGTATGGCTGAAGGACCGGTCAGCGCTGCCGGAAATAAAATCATCAATAACTGGATTTCCCGAAAGGAGTCTGCCACGGCGATCGGAATTTTTAGCGCTGGTTCCCCGCTCGGCGGCGCGGTGTCCGGGCCGATAGTGGGACTGCTGGCGTTATCATTAGGCTGGCGTCCCGCATTTGGCATTATTTTCTTATTTGGCCTGGTATGGGTACTACTGTGGTACTTTATCGTTAGCGACAAGCCAACAATGAGTAAACGCCTGGCGCCGGAAGAACGCATTGATTTTGAAAATCATGAGGACATTATTTTATCTGATGATGGTCGGGCTACGCCTTCGCTCGGCTATTACATGAAACAACCAATGGTATGGGCGACAACGCTGGCTTTTTTCAGCTATAACTATATTCTTTTTTTCTTCCTGACCTGGTTCCCAAGTTATTTGAACCATTCATTACATCTGGATATTAAAGAAATTAGTATTGCCACGGTAATTCCCTGGGTTATCGGCGCCATTGGTATGGTGCTCGGCGGCGTCTGTTCTGATGTAATTTATCGGATTACCGGTAATGCTCTGCTCTCACGTCGACTTATTCTGGGCGTATGTCTGGCAGGTGCGGCGGTATGTGTTGCGGTTTCCGGTACCGTTAGCACTATTGGTAGCGCAATTACGCTCATGTCAGTTTCACTCTTCCTGCTCTATTTAACTGGCCCAATTTATTGGGCAGTTATTCAGGATGTTGTTCATAAAGATAAGGTAGGGAGCGTCGGCGGAGCCATGCATGGTCTGGCTAATATATCCGGCATTATCGGTCCGCTTGTCACAGGTTTTATCGTTCAATTTAGCGGTAAATATGACTATGCGTTCTATCTGGCTGGTGCTATCGCTATCGTTTCAAGCCTGTTGGTCTTCGTATTTGTAAAAAGTAAAGGATTCAAAGCCAATGAAAGTCAAAGCTGTGTTCATCAATAAGCCCGGTGAAGTTGAAACCCTCTGGGTGGATTATCCACATAAGAAAGAGAATGAAGTATTAATTAAAGTTGATGCTGCAGGAATTTGCGGATCGGATATTGGGGCTTTTCGTGGAACGAACCCACTTGTTACTTACCCAAGAATTATCGGGCATGAAGTGACCGGAATTGTTCTTCAGGAAGGCGCAGGAATGCCGGACAATATAAAAAAAGGCGACCGCGTGATTGTTGACCCTTATATTTATTGTGGTCACTGCTACCCTTGCTCTGTTGGCAGAACTAACTGTTGTGAAAATTTAAAAGTCATTGGCGTGCATATCGATGGCGCAATGCAGGAGGTGGTTACTCATCCCGCACATTTAATTCATAAAATACCAGATAATGTGCCTTCTGAAATGGCGCCGCTGGCAGAACCGCTCACTATCGCTCTGCATGCGCTGCATCGGGCAAACGTTAAGGCCGGGGAATATGTTGCTATCATCGGCGCGGGAGCAATTGGTCTTATGGCGGCATTAAGCGCGCGTCATTACAAGGCAACGCCTATTCTGATCGATATTGTGGAAGAACGGTTACGCTATGCGCAAAAGCTTGGCGTTCCCTATGTGCTGAACGCCACTGACGGTCAGGTTATCGACGCTATTAAAGACATCACACACGGCACCATGGCGCAGGTCGTTATAGAAGCCTCCGGCGCAAATAGCGCTATTCGAAATACGCTTGATTTAGCATCGTTTGCTGGTCGCATTTCTTTCACTGGATGGCCAAAGCAGGAAACGTCGCTGCCGACGAACCTGATCACCTATAAAGAACTGGATTTACGCGGTTCCCGCACCAGTGCCGGTGAATTTGACGAGGCATTACGCATGCTATCCGCGCTGGAGATTAATCCGCAAGATGTTGTCAGTAAAGTCGTCAATCTTGATGAGATCCCTGATGCAGTTAAAGAACTTGATCGGTATCCGGAGCGCTACTTAAAGATTAATGCTGTTTTCCATTAATTTTACAGCGAGTTCTACCGCATGGTATGGTCGCCATGCGGTACTATTCACCGACAAATTTAGCCGCCAACAATCTCTCTCACATAGCGTAAATGTTCCAGAGATTCCTGATAGGCGCTGTCAACATCAGACTGGCGCATCGCTTCCACTATCGCTTTATGTTGTTTGTTGAGATTAAGTAAAACATTTCTGTCTCCAGACCGCTCATCAAGCCCGGCATAAGGGATATTAATCCGCTGTTCCCATAACATACGGGACATATCGAACAAGACCCGGTTACGGCTGGCTTCAGAGATCGCCAGATGAAACTCTTTATCCAGCGAGTAAAAGCCGTGGACGTTATTATCGTTAATGGCTTGCTCCATACGATGATAAATCATCTCTATTTGGCTGATGACGTCATCGTTATCGTTTTGCGCTGCTAAGCGCGCGCAATGGCCATCAACCAACTCGCGAGTAGAGAGGATCTCTTCGATGGTATAGTCGCTGGCAGGGTGTTTTTTATCTGAAACGATAACTCCATTCCCGGACTGGATCACGATCCATCCGGAGATCTCCAGTACAATCAGGGCTTCTCGCAAGGAAGCGCGGCTAACGCCAAGCTGTTTTGCCAGTTCGCGTTCTGGCGGTAAAAAACTTCCCGGTGGAAAAATATTATCATTGATCAGCTTAATGATGAGGTTGGCTATCTTCTGATAGAGCCTCTCCTGCCTGACCTCAGGTATAACCATGCGCCCTCCAATCCATATCCAGGGGATTTTGAATGGATTTAGCATACCACCCCGGCGCTGATGATCGTGATAATTAATTACCTCGCACGGCAAAGAGAAGCAACCATCGGTAGTCTCGTATTCCCTTCGCTGAGACTACCGAGGAACCTTACCAGGACGAACGATTTATCCTTTAACGTTGATTTTCTCGAACACGGGCGCAGTCGCATTCTTAAACTGAGAAAGAGACCAGGTTTTATAGTTGATATCATTGTATCCGCGCACCATCATATCGCCGTGCGTTAAGTCAGATAGCGTCGTCCAGACCGTATATTCTGAGACCGGTTTGCGGGTGGCGTTGCCTTCCCCTTCACTCCCCATATAATCAACCGTAATATTTTTCGGACGATCGAAACGGCTCATAATATGCGCAAGGGTATTCATTGCATCGTGGGCGGATGTCGCCTGCGGCGCATATGTGGTGTAATAAACGCCGCGTATAAAGCGGGAAACCGAAGTATCGGATGACGGCAAGTCTGCAATAGCGATCCCGCTGTCAGGTTGCATAACTTTTATCCCGCCCAATGTGCCTGAAGAGCGGTCCACATTGGTTAACTGCGTATAATTATTCAGATTTGTCAGATGCCAGGGAAATGCAGGACCATTTGTCATTACGCGAGTGGGATTGTCATAGACATGAAATTCGCCATTTTCCACTTCAACGACAATGCTTCCCCCTTTCTTGTCATAAAACGCATAATGAAATGGCGATTTCAGATCGCCAAACCGATGCAGTTCCGGTGACCAGAATTTGCCCTCTTTTATCGCCTGTTTTACCTCGCCGACGGTAGCAAAACGGGCCAGCGCCCATTCTCCCAGTGAGGTGACAGGAATTGCCTGTTTATATTCACTCGTGGGCAATGGCGGCAATTGCGCATCCATGATCATGTTTTCACTAAATGACAATCCCGCGCTGTTCATGCCTTCAAGTATGTCCCTGCTATCACCATCAGTGATGGTGGACGTAATGGCCAGTATTGGATACTTCGCCTGATAACTTACTCCCTGGCTGCCATCCGGCGTTTTTTTAACAAACTGCGTTCCCGCTGGATAATATGTTAACCATGATGGTAAATCCTGCATATATTCCAGCGTGCGTCCATGAAAAATATCGCCTTGTTTATCCTGAATGGCAAGGGTTGTGCAGGCCTGTGAAGCCAGGGCGTATGAAAACAGCGCCGGAGCGATAAATAACATTGCTTTACTTTTTTTCATCATGCTCTCCTTGTTTGTAAAATAGATTGGATGAATATATTAAATTAAACCTATCAATGGTTATTCGGTACGTAATTTATTGTGATCTTATTTTACAAAAAATAAATTTAACTGACGGATTGAGGAAGAGTTAAACACAGCGAACTGGCTCGAAAACGGGTTATCCATGCGACTATATTTAAATATTTCCATCGCGTTATAAATAAAAAACGAGGTTTTTTATTGACATTAAGATATACCATCACAACGTTATATCTACTCTACATCGGCAATAACATTAAATTAATTTATGTTTTTGAGGCATGGTAGTAGCACACATGTAATCAGTTGTTACGAATTAGAAACATAATTGCTACTAAATCAAGTTGAGAAAGACAAGATATGCAACATATTATGCCCACACTAACTATAGTGGTTTGGGATAAACGTTATGCAAACACAAGATACATTCTATCAAGTTATGCGTAGACACGGCGTGACAAGGCGTAGCTTCCTCAAGTTTTGCAGCCTTACCGCAACGTCTTTAGGCCTGAGTAGTTCGATGATTCCTCAGATAGCTTACGCCCTGGAGAATAAACCCCGTACGCCAGTGATATGGCTGCATGGTCTTGAATGTACCTGTTGTACCGAGTCTTTCATTCGCTCTGCGCACCCACTGGCAAAAGATGCCATTCTGTCGCTCATTTCCCTGGATTATGACGACACCATTATGGCCGCCGCGGGGCAACAGGCCGAGCAGGCGTTGGCGGATGTGATGCGTGAATACAAAGGAAATTATATCGTTGCCGTGGAAGGTAACGCGCCGCTGAATGAAGATGGGATGTTTTGCATACTGGCGGGCGAGCCGTTCCTGGAAAAGTTAAAACGCGTCAGCGCGGATGCTAAAGCTATTATCGCCTGGGGGTCCTGCGCGTCATGGGGCTGCGTGCAGGCAGCCCGTCCAAACCCAACTAAAGCTACGCCGGTTCACAAATTAATTACCGATAAACCCATTATTAAAGTGCCTGGCTGCCCGCCTATACCTGAAGTGATGTCCGCCGTTATCACCTATATGCTGGCATTTGATCGTATCCCTCCCCTTGATCGTCTTGGACGACCCAAAATGTTTTATGGTCAGCGGATTCATGACAAATGCTATCGACGCGCGCATTTCGATGCCGGTCAGTTTGTGGAAGCGTGGGATGACGAAGGCGCCAGAAAAGGGTATTGCCTGTACAAGATGGGCTGTAAAGGCCCAACTACCTATAACGCCTGTTCAACCGTTCGCTGGAATGATGGCGTTTCTTTTCCTATCCAGTCGGGTCATGGATGCCTCGGATGTTCGGAAGATGGATTCTGGGATTATGGATCGTTTTACAGCCGGGCAACGGGCATTCCGCAAACCGGTATTGAGGCTACCGCCGATAAAATCGGTCTGGGCGTTGCCGGCGTCGCGGGCGCTGCCGCCATCGCTCACGCCACGGTCAGCGCCATAAAACACGCCCGTAATAAAAACAACACGTCATCAGAAAACGCTCCGGAAGAGAAAAAATAATTATGTCATATCCTTATCAGACTCAAGGTTTTACGCTGGACAATAGCGGACGACGAATTGTGGTCGATCCGGTTACTCGCATCGAAGGACATATGCGCTGCGAAGTGAATATCGACAGTAATAATATCATTACTAATGCCGTGTCGACCGGCACCATGTGGCGCGGCCTTGAGGTTATCCTGAAAGGCCGCGATCCGCGAGACGCCTGGGCATTCGTTGAACGCATTTGCGGCGTCTGCACCGGTACACACGCTCTGACCTCAATCCGTGCCGTAGAAAATGCGCTGGGAATCGCGATTCCAGACAACGCAAACTGTATCCGTAATATGATGCAGGCTACGCTACACGTTCACGATCACCTGGTGCATTTTTATCATCTGCACGCGCTGGACTGGGTCGATGTGGTTGCCGCCCTGAAAGCCGACCCGCATCAAACCTCCGCCATCGCGCAAAGCCTTTCCGCATGGCCGCTGTCCTCGCCGGGATATTTCCGCGATTTACAAAATCGTCTGAAACGGTTTATCGAGTCCGGTCAACTTGGCCCTTTCCGTAACGGCTACTGGGGACATCCGGCTATGAAACTTCCGCCGGAAGCCAATTTGCTGGCGGTCGCCCACTATCTTGAAGCGCTTGATTTTCAAAAAGAGATCGTAAAAATTCACACCGTTTTCGGTGGTAAAAACCCGCATCCTAACTGGCTGGTGGGCGGCGTTCCTTGCGCCATCAACCTTGATGAAACGGGCGCGGTCGGCGCAGTGAATATGGAACGTCTGAATCTTGTCAGTTCCATCATCAAAAAAGCTCGCCAGTTCTGCGAACAGGTCTATCTTCCGGACGTCTTGCTGATTGCCAGTTATTACAAAGACTGGGCAAAAATCGGCGGCGGGTTATCGAGCATGAATCTGCTGGCTTATGGCGAGTTTCCGGATAACCCTAACGATTATTCCGCCAGTAATCTCCTGCTTCCGCGTGGGGCTATCATTAATGGTCGTTTCGACGAAATTCATCCTGTCGATTTAACCGCCCCCGATGAAATTCAGGAGTTTGTCACTCACTCCTGGTATACCTATGGTAACGGCAATAATGATAAGGGCCTGCATCCGTGGGATGGTCTGACCGAACCGCAACTGGTCATGGGCGAACACTATAAAGGCACAAAAACCTTTATCGAACAGGTGGATGAGTCCGCTAAATATTCATGGATAAAATCGCCGCGCTGGAAGGGACATGCTATGGAGGTAGGTCCGCTGGCGCGTTATCTGATTGGATATCATCAAAATAAACCGGAATTTAAAGAACCCGTAGATCAACTGCTTAGTGTATTAAAGCTGCCTAAAGAGGCGCTCTTTTCTACATTAGGGCGTACTGCCGCGCGTGCGCTGGAATCCGTATGGGCAGGCAATACACTGCAATATTTCTTCGATCGCCTGATGCGTAACCTCAAGTCCGGCGATACGGCGACGGCAAACGTCACGCTCTGGGAACCCGATACCTGGCCTACATCTGCAAAAGGCGTTGGTTTCAGCGAGGCTCCGCGCGGCGCGCTGGGCCACTGGATAAAAATTGAAAATCAGAAAATCGACAGCTATCAGTGTGTGGTACCGACGACCTGGAATGCCGGACCACGTGACGATAAAGGTCAAATTGGCGCGTACGAAGCGGCGTTAATGGGAACTAAACTCGCCGTTCCCGATCAACCATTGGAGATTTTACGTACTCTGCACAGCTTCGATCCCTGCCTGGCCTGCTCCACCCATGTTATTGATAATCATGGAGGGGAGCTGGTCAGGGTTCAGGTACGATGACGACGATTCGGAGGTCTCAATGCATCTCAAAGAAATAACCAGCCAGGGGTACTATATCTATGAAGCGCCGGTACGTTTATGGCACTGGATCACGGCGTTATCCATTGTCGTTCTGGCTGTTACAGGATATTTCATTGGCCGCCCCCTGCCATCGATTCAAGGTGAAGCGACCTTTATGTTTTGGATGGGCTGGATACGCCTGATCCATTTTACCACGGCGTATATTTTTACTGTCGCTCTGCTGTTTCGTATTTACTGGGCATGTGTCGGCAATGAGTACGCCAGAGAGATGTTTCTGGTTCCGTTCTGGCGCCGTGCCTGGCGCAAAGGCGTTATCAGCGAAATCCGCTGGTATTTTTTCCTCGAAAAAGAGGCCCATCGTTACTATGGACATAATCCGGTGGCGGGACTGGCGGTAATGTTCTATTTCTGGATGTCCGTACTGATGGTGTGTAGCGGCTTTGCGCTCTATGGCGAAGGGCTTGGAACGGACAGTTGGGCGTATCAATGGTTTGGCTGGATGATTCGCTTGACTGGCAACGATAGCCTCGCGCTGCATTTCTGGCACCGGCTGGGCATGTGGTTCATTATTGCATTCGTCATTGCGCATGTTTATACCGCTATCCGCGAAGACATTATGAGCCGACAAAGCGTGATTTCCGTCATGATAAGCGGCTGGCGCTGGTTCAGGTGATAACAATGGCAGAAGTAACAATCTTAGGGCTTGGCAACCTGCTTTGGGCAGATGAAGGGTTCGGCGTCAGAGCGGCGGAAAAGCTGTTTGAACAGTATGCCGATAACGAGAAAGTTGACGTTGTTGATGGCGGTACGCAGGGGCTGGCGCTGCTTCCCTGGCTACAACAGACCGAAAAACTGTTAATCATGGATGCTATCGATTTTGGTATGGCGCCAGGTTCGCTGGCGATGTTTCGTGATGAACAGGTTCCCGCCTATCTGACGGCGAAAAAACTCAGTTTACATCAGACCAGTTTTTCTGAAGTGCTGGCATTGCTGCAATTAACCGGCTGCCCATTAGCGGAGATTGTTCTGATCGGCGTGCAGCCGGAATGTCTGGATGACTATGGCGGAAGTCTCACGCCGCAGGTAAAGGCGCAACTGATGCCCGCGGTCTATCTCGCACAGCAAGTGCTGGCGCAATGGGGTATCACCGCCTCTTCAGCGGCCTTGACCACTGAAAGACTCAATCATTATAGCCTGTGTATGGAACGCTACGAAGATGAACGGCCAGATGCGCAAAGCGCTTGCCGGGTCGGTGATATTCGGGTGCTACAAAGAGAGAAATCATAATGTGTATTGGCGCTCCTGTGCAGGTTATTTCACCAGGTCAGTGGTTCGCCAAATGCCGCGACCGACACGGCGATCTTATCGACGTTGATATTCGGCTTGTAGCTCCCCCATTAGCTGGCGCATGGCTGCTGACATTTGGCGGCGCAGCACGACGGGAAATGGACGAAGCGGAAGCCATTGAGGTACTGGCAGCGCTGGACTCGCTGGAACAGGCCATGCGCACGCAAAGCGATCCGCTGGCCGGTTTTGCCGATTTATTATCTCGCACGCCTGAATTACCGGAGCATTTGAAAAAATGACTATCTCACCCCAAAAACCTGTTTGTCCTCTGGCGAACAAAGGCTTTCTGATTACCGATGCGCAAACGCTCCCGTCGTTGATTAATGCGCATCCGACTCTTCTGGTTTTGCTGCAAAGCGACCCAAACAAACACCCGGAAGTCGCCGACAGTTGGGTTATTATCCCGGAGATCCTCAAGCAATTTCCGGCGACGTCTTATACCGCGGCATTTGCGGATAGCGAACAGAGTGAACTGATCGCCCGGGAGTATCGCATTCTGAAATATCCGGCACTGCTTTTCTTTCGCCAGCACCGTTTTGTCGGCAGTCTGGCGGGATTATATAGCTGGCAAGAATACTCTCAGCGGGTGGCCGCATTGCTGATCACACCGGGCTATCGTCAGGATATTCCCGTTATCACGCAATAGAATGAAAGGTAACACACGTGAATCATTCCAGAACTATTCCAGTCGTTAATATTGCCGGACCAGGCTCGCAGCCAGAAGAGGAAGACTTTAACTTTCTTCCTATCCCCGCCGGCATTAATCTCCCGCTGACGCCGGTTTTACCGGAACAGGCGCTGCCCGCTGAGCTTCATGTAGCCAGACACGTCCTGACTACGCTTATTGGCGATATGGATACCCCAGTGGCAAGACTCTCATTTCCCCTGATCTATAAGCTGAATGCTTCTGAGCAACAGAATAGCGGTTTGTTGGATCAATTGCTCGGCGAAGGTGAAATATCCGCCCGGGTACTGTTACCCGATGGAAAAGAACAGCGTATTCAGGAGACGGTTTTTACGGGCGTCTGGCGTATACGTGAATTTAACGCTGACCAGCAACGGGTTGCCGATGAAATTATCATTGGCCCGATCCCTGAGAGCATCTGGCGGACGCATCCGCAACCGCCGATTACGCCAGAATTGCCGCCGCAACCGACGGGATTGATGAATGGCGCCTTTATCGCGCATGAAATAGCCGAACGCGTAAAACAGCCGGTAAAAGAACCGCATATCATTAACTTAACGCTATTACCAGTAAACGATGCCGATCGCGAGTATCTGGATCATTTTTTAGGCGAAGGCTGTAGCGCTATTTTTTCACGCGGATATGGTAAATGCCGGATTGTAAGCACACATTTTCCCGGCGTATGGCGGGTCAATTATTTCAATGATATGAATACGTTACTGCAAGATATGATTGAGATAGCGGATATTCCTGATATCGCCGTCGCAGGTATAGACGATATTGAAGATGCCTGCGCGGGGCTGAAAAATACGCTGAAATGGTTGAAAGAATACCCTGTTACAGAAAATGAGCCAGTGGTGCGCATGGAGTGCAAAGTATGTTGGTGGGTTTACGATCCTGAACTGGGCGATGATGTCTGGCAAATCCCACCTGGCGTGCCCTTCAACCAATTACCTGATTACTGGTGCTGTCCGGTTTGCGAAACCAGTAAATCCGGGTTTATGGTGATCGATGAAGGTAATAATTCGTGCAAAGATTGACCGTCTATTCTCACCCGCTACGGATTATCTGGCAGGAGCCGCCGATCGGTCGTTTGTTACAGGGCGCAACGCCGGTATACGCGAAAACGCTTATTTCACGTTTGTTTACGTTGTGCGCTCAAGCGCACAGCGCGGCGGCGGCTTTACTGCTGTTTCCTGAAGAGGAGCCAGATATGCAGGCCGCACAACAAGAGCTGGCGCGAGAAACGCTCCGGCGCGCGTTGACCGACTGGCTCCCCCTATTTAGCCACCGACAGGCAACCGTTGAAGAATGGGCGTTGTTACGTCGCGGAGACTTATCCCCGCTGGCGAGCACAATCTTTTTCGACGATGATCCTCATATCTGGCTTGCCGCTGGCGTACAGGGCTGGGAAGCATGGTTTTTGCAAGAGCGTTCTGAAGCCGCCCGCTGGCTGGCGGCATTACAGAATATTATTACACCTACACTACCGATGGCGTCGTCCCCGGACCATACGTTAATAACCCATGCTCCCCTGGATGTCTCGCCTCTGGCTATCGAATATCCGCTGCTGTCAGCCTGTTGCCTTAGCGGAAAACCGATTGCGCTGCGTCTGCTGGCCCGCTGCATTACGCTCGCCCGAAGTTTGAGCGCCCTTCCCACCCTGCGCTGGAATCGTTTTGATGATGGCGAGTGGAAAATAGCGGTAGTGGAAACCGCGCGAGGATGGTTAGTTCATCAGGCCAGACTGACGACGTCAGGCAATATTCTTGATTACCGTATTATTTCGCCCACCACTCGTCACGCCCAATCTGACGGAGTCATTGCTCGCGAACTGTCTGCTATTCCTGTCTCATTGTGGTCGCGACAATTACAGGTTATTGATCCTTGTGTCGCCGTAAATATTGTTGAATAAAGGACCTGGCCCATGCATGAATTAGCCCTGGCGCAAAATATTATCGAATTGCTGGAGGAACAGGCAGTAAATCACCAGTTCAGCAAGGTAAAGCAAGTCTGGCTGGAGATTGGCGTCATGGCCTGTGTTGAAGTGCCGGCGCTGCATTTTGGCCTGGATGTCGCTGCTCGTCATACTCTTGCTGACAATGCGCGTTTCCACATTACTATCGCACCGGCGCAAGGTTGGTGTCTGTCCTGTAATCAACCCTTCACCTCTCAAACATCCACACTCTGTTGTCCCTTTTGTCATTCAGGTAAGGTGCAGATAGATGACAGTAGCAGAATGCGTATTCGGGAAATCGAAGTCGAATAGTCAATAAAAAAGGACGCCAGAAGCGTCCTGAAATAATAAAAGAATAAATTAACAATAATAAAGGTTAAGCAGTGACACAGTTTCGGGGAAAGGAGGGTATCCCTAAACTGTCTTAATCAACAAGTTTTATCAGAACTCGTAGACTAAGCCGAGCGCCACGGTGTTGTCTGTATTAGGATTCGATGGGTTGCCATCTTTTAGCAGATTGATTTTATAGTCAACATACGCGGACATATTTTTATTAAAGTAGTAATAGGAACCCACATCAATATATTTCACAAGGTCGAACGATCCGAGACCATTAACATCGTTGGCTCTGGATTGCAGGAACGCCAGTGATGGGCGTAAGCCATTATCAAATTGATATTGCCCTACCATTTCCCAGTTATCGGTTTTATGTGCAAAGCCGCCCAATGTATCGCCCATATAGGTCATATCATAAGTACGGGTATAGTTTGCCGCCAGATAAATATTATTGGCATCATACTTCACACCACCAGTCCAGGCTTCAGCGCGGTCGCCATTATCGTATTTATCTTGCGTAATCTGATCAAGCGTGCGTTTGGAACTGGTATAGGCTGCCCCCAGGCTCACCCCCATGCCCAGATCATATGTCGCTGATGCCCCGAAACCATCGCCATTCTGGTACGCGATACTTTTTCTGGCATTATTGCTTAAAGGATCGCCTTCTTTCGACAGGCCGTCATTTTTACCCTGATACTGCAACGCAATATTCAGACCATCAACCAGACCAAAGAAATCATTATTGCGATAAGTCAGAACGCCATTCGCACGTCCGGTCATAAAATTATCGGAAGCTTCATACGAATCATTACCAAATTCAGGCAGTACGTCAGTCCATGAACCAATGTCGTATAACACGCCATAGTTACGACCATAATCAACAGACCCCATATCGGCAAATGCCAAACCAGCAAAACCGAGACGCGTCCAGCTTTGTGGAGAACCGCTGGAGTCACCATCTTCCGGACGGTTGGCGTTGACCTGATACTCCCACTGTCCAAAACCGGTTAGCTGATCGGTAATTTGGGTCTCACCCTTAATACCCATACGGATATAAGATTGATCACCATCCGTACTATGATTACTGGAAAAATAATGCAGGCCGTCGACCTTGCCATACAAATCCAGTTTGTTGCCATCCTTGTTATAGATTTCTGCTGCGTTGGCGGCTCCAGCCATCATTACGGCTGCGGCTACCGCAGATAACACCACTACTTTTTTCATTTTATATGCCTTATTTGTCTTATTTTTGGACTTTCCGCAAAACCTGCTCGCGGAACTGTCCAGGACAATATCACTAACAATTACCGTGCGTTAAGTTTCAAAGTGTAATATTAGCTTGCTATGTATTAGTGATAATAAAATGCAAGTTAAGCATCACTACATTAATCGGTGCACTATTTTCTGCTGTAATAACAATGGGTTTGCCAGTAGAGAGCGGGCTTAACGTCCGGGATG
This sequence comes from Salmonella enterica subsp. diarizonae, assembly GCF_008692785.1. GTDB lineage: Bacteria > Pseudomonadota > Gammaproteobacteria > Enterobacterales > Enterobacteriaceae > Salmonella > Salmonella diarizonae. The sequence goes on along the minus strand of NZ_VXJV01000002.1, from coordinate 303,684 downwards.
GCGAGGCCAGAATGGCGCTGAGCAATCTGCTGACGTTGGTTAAGGTGGAGTCACTATCAGGAGAATTCCACCCTTAGTTTTCTATATAATTTGTTACGTTTACATTTATTTTTAAATTAGCGTTATAAAAAATACCGTACTACTGAAATAGCACTTCATCGATTTGTATATTTTTACCATAGTTAATTATCACATAGCGCAAACGGTCATTTGTGTATCACTATTCATAAGATGAACTGTTTACCGGCGGTAATAAACACAAAAACAAATCAAGGGACAGCAACAATACTGAAACTCTAAATTTTCATATTTTGAGTCATGCCGTTACAAACAAATACGATATTCTTAATTGCGTCATTCCCTTTTCGGGGTAATTCTGTAGAAGAATATTTTTTATTGTTCGTGAGCAATGTCCCCTTTAGCACAAATGTGAACGTAACAGGAAAAATAAAGCGACTTAAAAACAGACTTTATGGGCTAAATATTATGCAAAAAACGTCACTATTTTTCCCAGCCGCCGCGATAACGTTAACTCTAATGGCGTCATCGGCATCGGCGGCAACGCCAACCGCCGCGCAAAATGAAGCTACGTCGGCCGTTAAACAACAAATTACAGAAGGCATTAACCGTTATCTTTATTCAATAGATAAGGCAGATCCAACGTTGGGTAAGCAGCTTTTTTATGTTTCACCGGAAACCAGTTTTATTCATCCACGCGGCCACGAACGCGGATGGCCCCAGATCGCTGAAAATTTTTATGGTACCACTATGGGTAAAACGTTCAGCAAACGCACGTTAAAACTGGACGCTCCCCCTACTATTCATGTGTATGGCAATGCCGCCGTTGCAGAATTCGACTGGCATTTTACCGCGGTACGCCGTGATAATGGACAGACTCAACATACGACAGGCCGTGAAAGCCAGGTGTGGGCGAAGATACCAAACATAGGATGGCGAATCGTTCATATCCACTACTCTGGTCCGGCCAAAACCGGCGTTGGAGAAGGCTATTAAGCTTTGCTCTTCAGGTTATGGCGCAGATGAACATTCTGCGCCAGTTAAGACGAGCTCAGGTCAGTTGATAGCGCTTATCCGGTATCCGTTTTGCCGGAATATCCCTTTCATCATTCATTTGCAGTAAATCGATTTCTATCGCATTGCATATCGCATCCAGCGGTAAATCATTATTTTCAGTACCGAACGGATCTTCCAGCTCTTCCGCTAACGCATCCAGCGCGATAAACGTATAAGAAATAAGCACCGAAATAAAGGGCGTCATATAGTGCAGATCAACCACCAGTGCAAATGGCAACATAATGCAGAAAAGATAAACCGTACGATGCAAAATTAACGTATAGGCAAAAGGCACCGGTGTGTTGGCGATGCGCTCACAGCCGGCCAACACTGACGACATATCATTTAATCGGTTGTTGAGACTATGAAATAAGATATCGGAAAGTTTTCCGCTGCGGCGACGAATTGCCAGCCACTCTCCCATCAGCAATAAGATACGGTTAGCGGGCGAATGGGAAGCGACAACTTTCTGTAACGCGTCCTGGTCAAGATAGTTCCCCAGAACTTGCGTTTGAGGCTGTCGACGCAATGTCATACGCAAACAGTGGGCAAAAGCGATTTGTAAACGAACAAAACCCTCCATACCACGTTCATCAGGCAAGGTTGTTTTCACCTCTCGCAGTATTGAGCGTGAAGCGATCATCAACTGCCCCCACAAATGTCGGGCTTCGACATAACGCGCATAGCAGGCATTATTGCGAAAACCCAAAAAAATGGCGATAGCAACGCCCAGTATGCTAAACGGCGCAAGGGTAAATTTAATACCCAGCATTGTGTACCAGGGCAGCATGATAATAACGGCGATAGAAAGAAGAAAGTTAAGTAGCAGCCGTGAAAAGATTTTAGATAGCACTGAACCATGCCAGACAAATATCAGGCGAATCCAGTGCTGTTGTGGTCTAACGATCATGATTATCTTCAGCAGGTGAAAAGCTCTGTTATTAAACGTGATCCAGATCAAGGTTGCAAGCTTCTGTGATACAGGGATTCTCTGCCCTGTTGAGCATTTATTTGCACGGTGCTGACAGGTATTGAAAAAAACAAATAACATGTATGTTGTAACTAAAAATGCTCTTCAGCGCATGAGAAATATGACGGTCAACGGCTTCTATCTGTGGAATATCGCGGTCAATAGGCCCGGCGTCCGCCGGGGCTTTCTGCTTAACAAAGCGGTTTCACTGCGTTACGCATGCCATTTTCGAGGATAGTATCCAGATAGGTTGTAACCTGCTCAACCAAACCAGTGATACACGTCAAATCCTGCCCCCAATGCCCTTTTTCAGCCAGCACGGATTTCACTAACGCCGCGGTGTCGATCGTCTGGTCGCGATGTTGACGCCATAACTGCGCGTAACGTTCGATCCAGAATGCATCATCCTGAATGGGATAGGATTCGCCAGACCGCTCGCCGCGATAAAAAGCAAGTAATGCCGCTAAGGCAAATGTCAGACGCGCAGGTAACTGCCCATTGGCCTGCTGCCCTTCCAGTAACTGCGGCAAAATGCGGGTACGGAATTTCGTCATACCATTCAGGGCGATAGATAATAGTTGATGCTTAATATAAGGATTGCGGAAACGGCCAGTCACTGCGCTGGCGAACGATTCCAGCGCTTCACGAGGCAAATCCAGAACTGGAATAATTTCCTCATAAATTGCTTTTTCGACAAAGGCGCAAATTCCGGCATCGTTCATCGCGTCGCCAACGGTATCAAGGCCAGCCAGATACGCTACCGGAACCAGCGCCGTATGTGCGCCGTTAAGAATTGCCACTTTACGCGCTTTATACGGTTTAATATCGTCAACAATCAGTACGTTTAACGGGTACTTATCCAGACGTAGCTCCTGAGCCAGCGACTGAGGTCCTTGAATCACAAACAGGTAAAAGTGTTCTGCCGTATCCAGAAACGCATCGTGATACCCCAGTTCCGCTTCCAGTCGCGTAGCTTCATCACGCGGATAACCGGTAACAATACGATCCACCAGCGTAGAGCAGAAGACGTTAGCCTGATCCAACCACTGCAAAAATGCAGCCGGTAATGCCCACTCTTCGGCATAACGCACAATTAATTCACGCAGCGCCTCGCCGTTGTAATCAATCAACTCGCAGGGAATGATAATCCAGCCTTTATCCGCCGCCCCGCTAAAATGGTGGTAACGTTCATAAAGCAGTCGGGTTAGCTTAGCCGGATAACTCACCGCTGGCGCATCATCAAATTTATCGCCCGCATGGTAGCTGATGCCCGCTTCGGTCGTATTTGAGAAAACAAAACGGATATCCGGATTATGCGCCAGTTTGAGAAACGCCTCATACTCACCGTAAACGCTAATTTCACGATTAACAGCACGAATAAGCCGCGCGTCACTAACGGCCTCCCCTTTATCATTCAGACCACGAATAATTGTTGTATAAAGGCCATCCTGCGTATTTAAGGAAGGGGGAAAATCGCTTTCTATAGGGCGCACAATAACCACGCCGGCATCAAGATCGGTATGTTCATTAAGCAGATCGACCTGCCAGTCCACAAAAGCGCGTAGAAAGTTTCCTTCGCCAAACTGAATGATGCGTTCAGAATACCGCGCACCGGGGAAATCACGACGGTTTAACGTTTTCACAACGGGTTCCCTTTTAAATTAGTCATACAAGATGATTTATTGGTCCAACAGGTTAGCAAACTTTACGACTCTGAACCCCTGTTTTGATCAAGACGTCGTGACTATTTTTGCCCGATTGGTATATCCAGTGAAATGGCGCCGCTCCGACGTCGATAAGAAAACGGCTTCATAGGAGATATGCCCACGTATAGCCCGCAGGACGAAGAGAAAAAAGAAAGGATAAACCGGGAGAGTATTAAGGTAATTCAATCATGAAGCGTCGACGGCAACAAACGTCTCCTACCGCTGATTCATTTGTATAACCAGCCAGTAATGGATAACGCTGACAATATACTGTTGCTGCGCTTCGCTCAGTGCTTCGCCCTGGGGAATGTGATGCCACTTTGCCAGACATCCGCGACAGCAGGTCGCCGTCGCGTGTTGCGCGATAAACACCGGGTGTCCCCGCATCGGCGTTTGCTTACCATCATTCGCCGGGTGAGCTGACGCCAGTCGTTGGGCGATAAAATCGGCGGCGTGTTTATCAATCACCTCCGCGCCTTTATCCCAGCAATATTGTCTTTCTTTTACCCCGAGACGAAAACGCGAACGAAATGTCGATCGCGCCAGGCGGGCAAAAAGCGGTTCAAGCGCATTCATCAGTATACCGAGCGTCCTAATGTTTGTGTTAATTGTTCAAGCGCGGCAATACCCGCCAGAGAGTTTCCCGCAGGGTCCAGCTCCGGACTCCAGACGGCAATCGCCATTTCATGCGGCACAATGGCGACAATACCGCCACCCACGCCGGACTTAGCGGGCAATCCTACACGCCAGGCAAACTCTCCGGCGTTCTGATACATACCACTGGTCGCCATCAGCGCGTTAATCTGCCGGGCCTGCATAGGTGTAACTACCGGCTCGTCGAGATGAAACGCCTCGCCCTGATTTGCCAGAAAGACAAACGTCCTCGCCAGTTCCATGCAGCTCATTTTCAACGCGCAGTAGTGGAAGTAATTTTGCAACACGGTAGGCACATCATGATGAAAATTACCGAACGATTTCATCAGCCAGGCAATAGCGGCGTTACGGGCGGAATGCTCAAATTCAGAGCGAGCGACCGTAGTGTCATACGTAATATCCGATACGCCGCAAAGCGCGCGCACAACTTCCAGCATCCGCTGACGCGGCGCGCTAAGCCGTCCTTGCAACATGTCGCATACCACCAGCGCGCCCGCATTAATAAATGGATTACGCGGGATACCTTGTTCCATCTCTAACTGAACCAGCGAATTGAACGGCGAGCCGGAAGGATCTTTTCCGACGCGCTGCCAGATCTCCTCTTCTGGATAATGACGCATCGCCACCACCAGACTGAGCACTTTCGAAATAGACTGAATAGAGAAGCGTTCGTGCGCATCGCCCGCCTGATAATGCTGCCCGTCCACGGTACAAATCGCTATTCCCAGCTTTGAACCCTCGACGGACGCTAATGCCGGAATATAGTCAGCGACTTTGCCCTGGCCAATGAGGGGGCGAACGCGCTGTAAAATCGTCTCTAAAATTGCATTATCCATGGCCCTGGCCACAACATGCTCCTTGCTCGCAGGTCTGAAAAGGCCTGCGAGTATAGCAGAGGGCACGACGCGACGTCAGGACGATTAGACACGGTTCTTCCAAACGGTCTGCACATTGCAAAATTCGTGTAAACCAAAGTGCGAAAGCTCGCGACCGAAGCCGCTTTTCTTCACCCCGCCGAATGCCACACGCGCATCGCTGGCGCTGTACCCATTAATGAATACCCCACCGCACTCAAGACGCGCCGCCATCTCCGCGGCCAGCGTATCGTTGGCGGTAAAGATCGTCGCCGACAGGCCAAACTCACTGTCATTCGCCAGCGCGAGGGCGTGCGCCGCATCTTTTGCAACGGTAATGGCGGCAACAGGCCCAAAAAGTTCCTGACGAAATGCAGTCATGTCAGGCGTGACATCAGCCAGAACGGTCGCAGCATAATAGTTGCCTTCCCCGGCGATTTTCTCGCCGCCCAACAGTAGCCGTGCGCCTTCGGCGACAGAAGCCTGCACCTGTTGATGGAGTTCATCACGCAGATCAAAGCGCGCCATCGGTCCCAGGTCATTCTCTTCAACCAGAGGATCACCTATCTTTAATGCCGCGGCAGCCGCCACAAATCGCTCGGTAAACGCCTGTGCAATGCCCTCTTCGACAATAAAACGTTTGGCGGCGGCGCAGACTTGTCCGGTGTTTTGATAGCGTCCTGCAACCGCAGCGTTTACCGCCAGCTCAAGATCGGCATCATTAAGCACAATAAACGGATCCGACCCACCCAGTTCCAGTACGCATTTTTTCAGCGCCGCCCCAGCCTGAGCGCCAATCGCCGCGCCGGCGCGCACGCTGCCTGTCACCGTCACCGCCGCGATTCGCGGATCGTTAATCATCTGACTCACGCCCTCATTATTAGCGTTCACCCATCCATAGACGCCAGCGGGAGTACCGGCTTCCGTCAAGATTCGGTCTATCATCTGCGCGCAACCAGTGACATTGGGTGCATGTTTTAACAAGTAGCTATTCCCCGCCAGCAGTATCGGCACTGCCCCGCGTAACACCTGCCATAAAGGAAAATTCCACGGCATTATCGCCAGAATGACGCCCAGCGGACGGTATTCAATCACCGCCTGCTGATTTTCTACCAGTGTAGGCTCAGGATTCAGCATTGCCGGACCATGTTCCGCATACCAGTCGCATAACGCGGCGGATTTCATCACTTCCGCACGCGCCTGTTTTATGGGTTTACCCATTTCACGCGTAATACATTGCGCCATCTCTTCTGCATGAGCGCGAAGCGCCTGACCAATATCGCGTAATGTTTGCGCCCGTTGCGCTACCGACGTCATTTTCCACTTTTTGCAACCATTCGCCGCCAGATTCAGCGCATATTCAATCTCTTGCGCGTTAGCCCAGGGCCTTGTCGCCAGCGTCTGCCCGGTCGCAGGATTCATGGATAGCGCCTGTGTTGCAGTCATCATGGTCATGTTCTTTCTCTCGTTATCAGGGAAGTCATACCATCATGACGCCCTTTACCCTTTCCGAGAAATGAATAATATTAACCAGAACATTCACGAATTGAGAAAACCATGGACCTGACGCAACTGGAAATGTTTAACGCTGTCGCTCTAACGGGTAGCATTACGCAGGCGGCGGCAAAAGTGCACCGCGTTCCGTCTAACCTGACCACGCGTATCCGCCAGCTTGAAGCCGACCTTGGCGTCTCTCTGTTTATTCGCGAAAACCAGCGTCTCAGGCTGTCGCCAGCCGGACATAACTTTTTACGTTACAGCCAGCAGATCCTGGCGCTGGTCGATGAAGCCCGCATGGTGGTCGCCGGAAAGGAACCGCAAGGACTGTTTTCACTCGGCGCGTTAGAAAGTACTGCCGCCGTACGTATCCCCGCGCTGCTGGCGGGCTATAACCAGCGTTACCCTAAAATTCAGTTCGCGTTAACGACAGGTCCTTCCGGCGCCATGCTGGATGGCGTGCTCGAAGGAAAGCTGAACGCCGCCTTTATTGATGGCCCGCTAATGCATCCGGGGCTGGAAGGTATGCCGGTTTACCAGGAAGAGATGATGATCGTCGCGCCGCACGGCCATCCCGTCGTTTCGCGCGCAAGCGAGGTGAATGGTTGTAACATATATGCTTTTCGCGCCAACTGTTCTTACCGGCGGCATTTCGAAAGCTGGTTTCATGCCGATGGCGCGACCCCCGGTACGATTCACGAAATGGAGTCATATCATGGAATGTTGGCGTGCGTAATCGCCGGCGCAGGTATTGCGCTGATGCCAGCAAGTATGCTCAACAGTATGCCAGGACATCATCAGGTGGAAGCCTGGCCGTTGGCGGAGAAGTGGCGCTGGCTTACCACCTGGCTAATTTGGCGGCGCGGGGCGATGACGCGCCAGCTTGAGGCCTTTATAGAGCTACTTAACGCCCAACTGGCGAGCGTCGACTGAAGACGAAACGGCCTGCGAAGTAAATGAGACGCAGGTCACAAAATGATTGTCTTTTCGCCAGTAAACGTTTTAAGATCACGGCCTCACCTTCTCGCAACTAACCCGAAATATTTTTATGACTATCAATCCAGTTTCCCGCAAGGTCGCGTGGCTACGGGTAGTTACGCTTGCTATCGCCGCTTTTATTTTCAATACCACGGAATTTGTGCCGGTTGGTTTGCTGTCAGACATTGCCGAAAGCTTTCATATGCAAACCGCGCAGGTCGGCATCATGCTAACCATTTACGCCTGGGTAGTTGCCGTCATGTCGCTACCTTTTATGCTTCTTACCAGTCAAATGGAGCGCCGTAAGCTACTCATTTGTCTGTTTGTTCTGTTTATTGCCAGCCATGTGCTCTCCTTCCTGGCGTGGAGCTTTACCGTGCTGGTCATTAGCCGTATCGGCATCGCTTTCGCCCACGCTATTTTCTGGTCGATAACCGCGTCTTTGGCGATCCGCCTGGCCCCTGCCGGGAAACGCGCGCAGGCATTAAGTCTGATAGCGACCGGAACCGCGTTGGCCATGGTGCTTGGGCTGCCGATAGGTCGCGTTGTTGGTCAGTATTTTGGCTGGCGCACCACCTTTTTTGCCATCGGCATGGGCGCATTAATTACGCTGCTATGTCTGATTAAGCTTCTACCGAAATTGCCGAGCGAACATTCCGGCTCACTAAAAAGTTTACCTTTGCTATTCCGACGCCCGGCGCTGATGAGCCTCTATGTACTGACCGTCGTTGTGGTGACTGCGCATTACACGGCTTATAGCTATATTGAACCGTTCGTTCAGAATGTCGCCGGGCTCAGTGCGAATTTTGCTACCGTCCTGTTACTGATCCTGGGCGGCGCCGGAATCATCGGCAGCCTCGTGTTTGGTAAACTGGGTAATCGCCATGCCTCGTCGCTCGTCAGTATCGCTATTGCCCTGCTGGTTGTCTGTCTGCTTCTGTTGCTGCCTGCGGCGGATAGCGAAGCGCATCTGGCCATACTGAGCATTTTCTGGGGAATCGCGATTATGGTGATAGGGCTCGGTATGCAGGTGAAAGTACTGGCGCTGGCCCCGGACGCGACCGATGTCGCAATGGCGCTATTTTCAGGCATCTTTAATATCGGTATTGGCGCTGGCGCGCTGGTAGGAAATCAGGTGAGTTTGCACTGGTCAATGTCGGCCATCGGCTATATTGGCGCCATACCCGCCTGTGCCGCGCTGGTATGGGCTGTGCTCATATTCCGTAAATGGCCAGTGATGCTGGAAGAACAATCGCATTAAGACATTCGTCTGCCGGGAACGCCTTTCCGGCAGACGAAAATGCGCCTTAGTGGTACGTTTTAATAATTTCTACCACGCCGTTGATAATAAATTGTACTCCCATACACACCAGCAGGAATCCCATTAAGCGGGAAATCGCTTCAATCCCCCCTTTACCCACCAGCCGCATGATAGCGCCGGAACTGCGTAAACATCCCCACAGGATCACCGCCACGGCAAGAAAAATAATCGGCGGCGCGACCGTAATGACCCAGTCGGGAAACTCGCCGCCATGACGCACTGTGGAAGCGGAACTGATGATCATTGCAATAGTCCCCGGTCCTGCGGTGCTTGGCATAGCCAGTGGAACAAACGCAATATTGGCCGTCGGTTCGTCCGCCAGCTCCTCCGATTTGCTTTTCGCTTCCGGCGACTCATGCGCCTTCTGCTGCGGGAAAAGCATTCTGAAGCCGATAAACGCTACGATTAACCCACCGGCGATCCGTAGCCCTGGAATCGAAATACCGAAGGTGTTCATGACTAACTGCCCGGCATAGTACGCCACCATCATAATGGCGAAGACATAAACCGAAGCCATGTATGACTGTCGGTTGCGTTCCGCACTATTCATATTGCCCGCAAGGCCAAGAAACAGCGCCACGGTGGTTAGCGGATTGGCTAAAGGGAGCAGTACGACCAGTCCCAATCCAATCGCTTTAAACAAATCCATCATAATACTATCTCTTACCCATCAGCGTTTCATGAACCGGAAGTATAAAGTGAAACTGCCCCGGCGCGCCATTTTGCCAGTGCGTAAGTCAATATCCTCCGTAACCTATAACCTGTAATTATCAATTAGTTACAGGTTATCACAACACATTACCTTGTACGCCTTTTAGCAAATCGTGGCATCGGTTAATTCATTCAGTTGACTTATACTTGCCTGAGAAATAGTATCTGACGAAATTAATTACTTGCCGGGGCAACCATTTTGAAAAGCACCAGTGATCTGTTCAATGAAATCATTCCGCTGGGTCGCTTGATCTACATGGTAAATCAGAAAAAAGATCGCCTGTTAAATGACTACTTATCCCCGCTGGATATCACCGCATCACAGTTTAAAGTGCTTTGCTCGATACGCTGCGCGGGATGTGTTACCCCGGTTGAACTTAAAAAAGTGCTGTCTGTCGATCTCGGCGCATTGACGCGGATGCTCGACCGCCTGCTGTGCAAAGGCTGGATCGAAAGACTGCCGAATCCTAATGACAAACGCGGCGTACTGGTGAAGCTAACGCCGGACGGCGCGGCAATTTGTGAGCAATGTCATCAACGACCAGGGCAAGACCTGCATCAGGAATTAACAAAAAACTTAACGGCGGACGAAGTGGCAACGCTTGAGTATTTGCTCAAGAAAATTCTGCCGTAGACAAAAAAGAGGTATGACGATGTCCAGACGCAACACTGACGCTATTACTATTCATAGCATTTTGGACTGGATCGAGGATAACCTGGAATCGCCGCTCTCACTGGAAAAAGTGTCTGAGCGTTCAGGGTACTCCAAATGGCACCTGCAACGGATGTTTAAAAAAGAGACCGGTCATTCATTAGGCCAATACATCCGCAGCCGTAAAATGACGGAAATTGCGCAAAAATTAAAAGAGAGCAACGAGCCCATCCTCTATCTGGCGGAACGCTATGGCTTTGAGTCACAGCAAACATTGACCAGGACGTTCAAAAACTATTTTGACGTGCCGCCACACAAATACCGGATTACCAATATGCATGGCGAATCACGGTATATGCTGCCGCTGAACCATGGCAACTGCTAGTTTGTTTATGCGCCACGCGAAGGGCACCATGAAAATACTGTTTCCCGTCCTGCCGGGTCTGTTACTTATCGCCTCCGGATATGGCATCGCAGAACAAACACTGTTACCTGTGGCACAAAATAGCTGTGATGTGATGCTTCTGCCCTCCGTGGGCGTTCCGCCAAATGACCTTCACCCCGTGAGCGTGAACAGCGATAAGTCAGATGAATTAGGCGTGCCCTATTATAACGACCAACGCCTTTAACCTATTTGCCCCGTTTAACGGGGCATTTTTTGAGTACCTTCTGGCTATGACGAGTCCGCCGTTATCGCTTCGCGGCGTGGTCTGAAGCCAGTGAAATTAGCATTTATCTTCAATCTTATAATAAAGACCTGCCAGATTATTGACCTGAAATTTCTTGTAGATACTGCGCCGATAGTGGCAAATCGTCTTTTCGCTTAGATCAAGATGCCGCGATATCTCTTTGTTTTTTTTGCCTGTCATAATAAAAGGCAGTACGTTCACCTCTTTTTTCGATAGATTCACCTGTTTTTCAAGGCAATAAAGATTGCTGTTTTTAGTAATCACTCTATTATGTTTAGCCTCTCCATAATTCGCGAGGAATCCGCTAATTTTCTTCAGCGCATCCTTACAATCCACGCTAAAATCGGATAACGCATTAATAAGAATGTTATCAATAGTACTCTCATAGCAAGTATCTCGCGTAATGAGAATAATATAGCTATCAGGGTGATGGGTTTTAAATTCAAACAGCGAGCTTAGCAAATGTATATCTGCCTGACCATAATCAACAATAATCGCTTTCACCCTTTGCAGGGTTTGCTTATTTACACATCCAATGTGCTTAGCATAGACGACCTCAGTAAATGAACAGTACTCCCTCCGGATATCATCAACGATATAACCAAATCCTTTTTTAAAGTATTCACATGTGGTGATGACAATAATCACTATTCCTTACCTTTATCATGGTTTATTTCATAATTCTGACGCATAAATTAAATTCAGAGCAATTCAGAAAAACGCTGCAATGATAAGAAAGTTCTTATCACATTTGTCTCATTTTGTGCGAAAGCGCACAATTTAGAATTTAATTAAAAATATATCCCTATAATAACAAGTCATTAGCCAGTGAATAAGACTTTTCTTAACTCGCGTTAAGCCTTCCTATATCGCTAAAACAGGCGCTCTGATACATTTCAAAACGTAACAAGAAGTAAACACTCATTATTAATTGAAAACATTGCGGTCACTTATCGCATTCGGAAGGATACTATTATGGAAAATAATCTCCGCCCGTCACACATAGCAACATGTATAAGCCTGATACTGGGAGGCGGTCTGGCATTATACGTGCCTCCCACTTTCTCTGCTTGTGGTGAATACAACCAGGTCGGCACCTGCGGTTTAGCCGAATTTACCATGACTTCCCCTATAACGCCTTTACCTACCGCCTGGTATTTTGTGCAACCCACTCAGGAAGCCGCCATCAATACTCTTGCTAAAGCGCAGAATATTTATTTTGGCGGAGGCAGCGCTATCCGTAAAACGAGCGACAATCAAAGTCTGCTGGTCGATGGCGCGAATTTAAGCGGCTATTATATCAATGCCAGTAAAGAAGGTTCCGCAACTATCGCTCTGGTTAATCATGCGACCGTCGACTGGCTGGAGGCTGGTGGAAGTAAAACCAATATTCATGTGCTCGTTGATAATTCAACGCTTAACGGCGCAAATGCCGAAACCGATTATGACCGTACGGAAAAAAAACCAAACTACAGTAAAAATTATGCCAAAGGTATGGCAGTTTATCTTTCCTATACCGATGGCGGCGATCATCTCGTTGATATAGTCAATAACAGTACGCTAAACGGCAGTGTGATCACCGGAGGCGCAGGCATTCATCAAATCGCCTTGACCGACAGTGAAATTAAAAAAGGGAATATCCTGATCTCCGGGGCAAATAATGATAACGCGATTATTTTAAAAAATGCTCTGGTAGATACCCGCGATGCCATCAGTAAAACGGCAAGCGCGATCTCAATCACCAGCACTAATCATAAAAATCACACAAATACCGTCACGCTGGAAGAAAACAGTCGTCTGATTGGCGCATTAAATATGGACAGTTCAGGCGGGCATAACAGCGTTGACCTGCGAGACGGGAGCCATATTTCCGCCACAACCACGGCTAACGCCATTAATATTACCAGCGGCTTAACCACTCAACTGGCGCTTGATCGTGCGACTATTGACGGCGATACCCTGCTGACCGCCAGCAATACTATCGCAACGACCATGGCGGGCAGTCAGTTGAACGGCGATGTTGTAATGAAAAAAGCCGCCAGTGCGAGCCTGGTCATGACCGGTTCAGGACTGTCTGGTTCGATTGACGCCAGCGCGGTCAGCGGCGACGTTAGCGTGTATCTGGATAATAGCGACATCACTGGCGATGTGATTTTAAATAACGGTACTGTCACGCGCGCTGATGTCTATCTGGACAATACCGTCATCGGTGGGCATCTGTACGGAAGCGACAACAGTACTCTGACTCTGGGTGAAAGTCTTCATCAATTTCAGGGCGATAAATTTAGCCACTTCAGCAACCTTAATGTAAGCGGTACAACATCACTCAGCGGCGGCTTCAATGACGATAACGTCGGCGCCCGTTTACAGATAAATGATGGCACGCTCATCACCCCGGTCAACCTTTCTCAAGGGCAGTTGGTATTTAATCAGGCGAGACTTATCGCTGATACGCTGGCGCTGCGTGAATCCGCGTCTCTGGCGCTGACTAATCACAGTCTGTTAGAGACCCACTCCGCGCAACTCTTCCAGCATGACGATGAGGCAGCCGTACTATTTACGCAGACCGGCGCTCGCCTGACGCTGAATAACAGCACGCTGGCGTTAACCGATGAGACTTATGAGCTGGAATATCTGAAATCGATCAACACGCTGCTTGGCGATCAAACCGGTAGCCGACTGGTGATGATGGGTACACTGCTTGATAACAATATTGCCACCGGTACCGCCACGCTCGACGATGCGGCAACCACGGGCGCCGTTCTGGCGAAAGTGGAAGTGACGGCGGATAAAAACCAGTTAAGGATCGGCAGCGCTACCCCCGCATCTGATGACGAGCAGGCCGTTGAGAACAGCTTCGGCGCAGCGAAATTATCTTTAGGCGGCGTTGGCAACGCGGTGGTTTCCATCGTTGGCGGTAAGGCATTAACGCTCACCGGCGCTTCCGGTACACAGCTTATCGATATGGCCGGGCAGCCTGACGCCAGCGTAACGGTCAATGTGGAAAACGGCGCGCTAAACCTCGGCGCGATTGTGGTCGGCGATACGGTGAACGTTTTACAAGGGGCCGTCAACGTTGGCGAAACTGGCGCGCTGAATATTGTCGCCGGCGATCATACCATCGAGGATGAAAGCGGTTCAGGCGTTACCAGCGCAGGTCAGATTACTATCCTGCATAACGCGGCTTTACATACCAACGTCACGCTTGCAGGCCGCGGGGAGTTATCGGTTAACGGCACGCTGCAGGCTAACACTCTGAACGCCCATTCCGATACGCTAATCACAGTAGGTAATGCAGAAAACGCCGGGCTATTACGCGCAGATAACGTTGATTTACAGGGTGCCAGGATGTTTATCGATCCGCAGTGGCAAGCAAATCCTGCTCTAAAGGACACATCCCGGGTGGCACTGAACGGTGAGACCGTGAATGGACGCCTCACGGTAGGACAAAATGCGCTGCTGGTACTTGGCGATAAGGATACCTACACGGCTGAGACTGATTTTGCCGACAGCGGATTACGCTGGTCGCCTGACGGCATCACGGCAGCGTTGGCCATCGAACGCGCCCAGTACCTGAACCCGACACAAGGCGGTCTGCGCGTTGACGGCGCGTTACACAGCGGCGCCGGTGACTATGACGCGACGTTCAACCAGGCCGAATTTGGCGAACGCTCTCTGCTGATGGTCAATCGCGACAGCACGTCAGGCGGTAATGCGGCTTTAACCGCCTCCAGCGGCACGTTAAAAGTGGCAGATACGGCGATGCTGTATGTTAAAGACGCCGTCGCTAACCAGACTTACACTATTGCTAAAGGGTTTAGTGATGTCGAACTGGCGGGATCGGGCTGGCAAAATGAACGCCTCATCCTGAATAAACTGCTGAATGCCACGACGATGGAGCACGACGGCTCGGTCATCGTGTCAACCCTCGCTAAAAAAGCGGAAGACATCCTGCCTGGCGTCGTGCCTGTACATATGCTGGATCAGATGATTAACAGTGGAGCCAACTCGCTGACCAGTCCCTGGGCGGGCATACGTTTCTTGTCCCAGGCGGTCGATGATCCGCAGGCCAGCGTCCATGAAGTGGTCAAAACCGTAAATAGCGCAGCGCAGCTCGCCATCGCTGGCGGCGTACAGGCCAGTACGCTGGCAGCCGGTCTGGCAGCGTCACAAGCAATTCAAGACAGAACGTCATTAGCAAACCGCACGTTGCAACGGGAGGATGCCGTTTGGGTTCAGGCTTTATATGGCAACCAACGGGCGCGTGATTTCTCCGCCGGAAATATGGATTACGGCTATGACAGCGATTATTACGGCCTGATGCTTGGCGCCGACGCCACGCTGGAAAGTGACAGCGGGAAATGGCGTACCGGCGCGGCCCTCCATGCCGGACACGGTAACGCGGACTCCCGGGGAGATTTTAACTCAACGCATAACGCCATGGATTTCTGGGGCATTTCTCTTTATCAGAACTGGAATAACGGACGCGTCAACGTGACGGGCGATATCGGGTATAACGCCAGCAGTAATGATATCGAACAAAAAATTCCTGGTTGGATGAATGCGGGCAGTACGCTGAAAGGCTCGCCAGACTCGCAGCTTATCACCGCAGGCATCACCGGTGAGTACCTGATCAGTACGCAAGCGATAGATATTCTCCCCCACGCGGGCGTGCGTTATAACCAGTTAAAAACGAAAGGTTTTACCACCAAAAATACACATCGGGAGGCGGTATTTACTACCCAGGAAGAGACGCTGGATATCTGGCAGTTCCCGGTCGGCGTCAAACTGAATAAGACGTTTGATCTGGATGCCGGATGGGGATTATCAACGCAGGCGGATTTCGCCGTCATTACCAACATCGGCGATACGCAATCCGCGACGAAAGTCAGCGCCGTCGGCATTCACGCCAGCGATGGAATTAGCGCCAACTTCATTGATAAGACCACATTTGCAGGGCAGATCGGTGTAAAATTACAGAAAGGCGACATGCGCTGGGGACTGGGCTATAGCGTCAATACTTCCAGTCATAATACCGATCAGATGATTAACGCCATCTGGCAGCTTAGTTTCTGATAGCCAACCGCAATAAGCCCGATGACGCCAGTTCATCGGGCTTTTGTATCAATATGATGCCAATACCTCATCCCCTGACGCACGCAGTACGGCGCACACGAAATCCAAACACATTGATATAGAGTCCAGCCATAATCAGTACTGCGCCTGCAAGTTGCATTGCGGTCAACGTTTCTCCGAGTAATACCGCGGCGCTCGCCAGCCCGACTACCGGCACCAGCAATGATAACGGCGCCACGCGCCAGGTCTCATAGCGTCCCAGTAACGCGCCCCAGATGCCGTAGCCAAGGATAGTGGCGACAAAAGCCAGGTAAAGCAGCGACAATATCGTCGTCATATCAATGGTAATAAGGCTTTGCGTAATGTGATCCGCCCCTTCCAGTAGCAGCGACGACAGCAGGAACGGCAGGATCGGGATCAGCGCGCTCCAGACCACCAGCGACATCACCGCCGGACGCGGGCTATGTTGCATAATTTTTTTATTAAAAATATTGCCGCAGGCCCAGCTAAATGCCGCCGCCAGAGTCAGCATAAATCCCGACATCGCTATATGCTGTCCGTTCAGACTGGCTTCAATCAATACCAGTACGCCAATAATCGCCAGGGTAATCCCCACCAACTGCTTACGTTGGAACCGCTCGCCAAAAACAAACGCCCCCAATGCCATGGTAAAAAAGGCCTGCGCCTGTAATACCAACGACGCCAGTCCTGCGGGCATACCAAACTTAATCGCGCAAAAGAGAAAGGCGAACTGCCCAAAGCTTATCGTCAGCCCATAGCCCAGCAACAGCGCAAGCGGGACTTTAGGCCGGGCAACAAAGAAAATTGCCGGAAACGCCACCAATAAAAACCGTAATCCTGCCAGCAATAATGGCGGCATATGGTGCAGACCTACTTTGATGACAACAAAATTTAGCCCCCATGCGACAACCACCAGTAACGCCAAAAACCCGTCTTTTCGCGACATCATCGGCCTCTGTCATTATTAAAATTTTGTAAAGAGGTAAGTTATCGAAAATCAGTGCACCATAACAGAACTTTTCTTTTTACCACGAGCAGGGCATTGAACAACACACGGTGGGCAAAATCCTGCGCTATGGTATGTTAAGACTGTACTGTAGCGCATAGACATCATGCTTTTGCGGGCACGGAGATTAAAACGCCCCGAAACGTAACCTCCATTTCAGGCAGGAAAAATGAATTCAGGATTGAGACGTTCAACGCTGGCTTTACTCGCCTCATCGCTGTTATTGACGATTGGACGCGGCGCCACACTCCCCTTTATGACCATCTATCTTAACCGCCAGTACGGTTTGGGCGTGGATCTGATTGGTTACGCGTTGACCAGCGCGTTAACAATCGGCGTCGTCTTTAGTCTTGGATTTGGGATTCTGGCGGATAAGTTTGATAAAAAGCGCTACATGCTACTTGCGATCATCGCCTTCGCCTGCGGATTTATCGTCATCCCAATGGTGCATAATGTCGTACTGGTTGTCCTGCTTTTTGCGCTCATTAACTGTGCCTATTCGGTTTTTTCTACCGTCCTGAAAGCCTGGTTCGCCGATAACCTCACCGCCACGACAAAAACGCGGATTTTTTCGCTCAACTATACCGTACTCAATATCGGCTGGACGATTGGCCCACCGCTCGGCACGCTGCTGGTCATGCAAAGCATCAATTTACCCTTCTGGCTTGCCGCCATCTGTTCCGCATTCCCGCTGGTTTTTATTCAGGTATGGGTTACACGATCGGTTGCCGCCAGCGAGGGAAAAAACGCCGCAATCTGGTCTCCCTCCGTTCTGCTGCGCGACAAAGCATTATTGTGGTTTACGTTTTCGGCATTTCTGGCCTCCTTTGTAGGAGGCGCATTTGCGTCCTGTATTTCACAGTACGTTATGGTCGTTGCCGATAGTGGTTTCGCGGAAAAAGTGGTAGCCGTCGTCCTGCCGGTTAATGCGGTTATTGTGGTCAGTTTGCAATACGCCGTGGGCCGCCGACTTACCGCCGTCAATATTCGACCGATGATGACGACAGGCACCGTCTTTTTTATCGCCGGGCTCATCGGATTTATTTTTTCAGGCGACAATCTGCTTTTTTGGGGGCTTTCAGCGGCGATATTCACGATTGGCGAAATTATTTATGCCCCTGGCGAATATATGTTGATTGACAACATTGCACCTGCCGGCATGAAAGCCAGCTATTTTTCAGCGCAATCGCTGGGCTGGCTGGGTGCGGCAGTAAACCCGCTGGCCAGCGGCGTGATCCTGACGACGCTTCCCGCCTGGTCGCTTTTCGTTGTCCTGATCATCGCGATTGTATTCGCCTGGTCGCTGATGTTAAAAGGAATGCGGATTACCCCTACGCAACAGGCTATCGCCTGTTAATTATCTGCAACCGATGATGTGCGCAGTTTCTGGCGCACCTGGTTACCCCTATATATTGCAGGCTAATTATCTGCTATTAATGCAGTAATTCAGGAATATTCCTGGGCGCTGACGAAAATATTCTAATACTTTACCCTTCCAGTAAAATAAATAAGTAATTCAGACTTTGTTTAAGTATAAATTAGTACTATAGTCACTACGAGGTTTTTTTAGAAAAGAGGATGCACGCAAAAATAAGGAGAAACGAGATGTTAGGCAGTATCAACCTTTTTATCGTTGTATTAGGAATTATTTTATTTTCCGGATTTCTGGCCGCCTGGTTCAGTCACAAATGGGATGATTAATGAACGGAGATAATCCCTCACAGAGCCGGCCCCTTGCTGCATCGCTGCACAAGGGGCCGATTTTGTCTGGATTTCGGGCAAAAAAAAACCGCCGGTTCACCAGCGGTAAATGCTTGCATGGATAGATTTGTGTTTTGTTTATACGCTACCGGGCAAATTCTTGCGAGGATAACGGATCGCTAATGACTGTAGCACCGTCAATATCAATGAAGGTTAAACAATACGTAACCAGGCCTGAATAAGACATTATGAAACCTTTTGTCCCCCTGGCGCATTTTACAAGGCCCATCGTATCAGGCCAGCCGCGTCCCCTGCATAACTGACCTGGAGATTGCCGGTTAGCGCGCGTTACTTTTGCAGCCGGTTCACGCGAACAAGCGATTCCTTCGCTTTCTTGTCCAGACTACCGTTTATGTTGATCATTTGATCCGGCTGAACTTCCCGCCCATCAAATACAGCGGAAGGGATTATCACGTTAATCTCGCCGGATTTATCGCGGAACACATAGCGATCATCGCCTTTATGATCAATAAGGTTGCCGCGCAGCGAAACGGTCGCGCCATCATGCAGGGTTTTTGCCTGTTCGATGGTCATTTTTTCTGCATCGTCCGTACCGCGATAACCATCCTCAATAGCATGAGGCGGCGGCGGTGCCACGTCTTTTTTTAATCCCCCTTGATCATCCGCTAGCGCATAAGGCATTATCAGAAAACTTAAAAATGCAGCCACCTGTAGTTTCATGCTCTCTCCTTAATAACGTCCATTTGACGTATTAAGTCTGGTCGCTATTTTTAATTTTTACAAACATGAATTTACCAACAGAATATTAAGTAACAAAATCAACCCACCCGGGTTAATACACAACAAATATCAACGCGGGTTAACGCTAAAACGCAACGGCGAAATATAGAGTTGGCCACATAGCTGGGGTAGTATACTTCAATGTCTGGATGACAATTCAGAATAATCGGCTTTATTTTTTGAAGATAATGATTTTACGCATACTCAATGACATTTATCACCGTAGAAAAGTAAGCATGTTATGGAGAGGCTGGTTTGCTGGTGACTGGATAAAATGATCACTCGCTGACAATGTCACAAAGTAAATATGCCATACTTGAGAAGAACGAACAGGTTTCTTTTGTCTCTGTAACGGAAAAATAAACGATGAGATTAGATCAGCACGATATTGCCCCCCTTGATGAAGCCGAATCCGTCGATAGCCTGACAAAAAAACTCGGTGATTTACTGGTTAACCAAAAACTCCGTCTGACCACTGCAGAATCCTGCACCGGCGGGAAACTGGCTTCAGCATTGTGCGCAGCGGAAGATACGCCCTCTTTTTACGGTGTAGGTTATGTCACTTTTACTGATGAAGCCAAAGCAAAAATCTTACGCGTACAACGCCGCAGTCTTGCCGAACATACCGCCGTCAGCGAAGCGGTCGTCATTGAAATGGCTCAGGGAGCTAAAGATCAGGCTGAGGTCGATATCAGTATGGCGATCAGTGGCTATGGCGGTCCGGAAGGCGGCGAAGATGGCACTCCGGCGGGAACCGTTTGGTTTGCCTGGAACATTAACAACATAACTTTTACAAGCCGACAACATTTTAGCGGAGATTGTCAGGAAGTATTAGAAAAATGTGTACGATTTGCCCTCGCTGAATTGCTCTTTCTGTTAACAAAGAAAGCATAAAGAATAATTGCACCTGACCGGCCAGAATAACTCACGGTCAGAATAAATAAAAAAATGCGAGCCTTAGGCCCGCATTGTCTACGCAATATTTCAGAATATATTTACAAGATATCAGGAGTAAAATTAATTGTCGGATTTACGTCCGCCACTGTGGCTATTCTGCCCACCTTTTTTACCCGCTTCAGATGCACGCTGTGGATCGTTTTTAAAGTTCCCACCACTATGCTGGCCGCCTTTACGACCTGCTTCTGAGGCTTTCTCTTTATCTTCTGCAAAGTTACCGGAACCGCCGCGATGTTCTGCCATAATATAATCCTCATGATGATGTTGCGTTTTAAATATGATATGTCTTCTCATATCATGTGATACAGTTCTAAATTTAGTCGCCCTGCGCGCAGTGTCAAATTCATTTCTGCATTATTTACATAATACCACCGCTTGCCGGAAAATATATTTTTAAAAATGTTAATAGCGAAGCGGTAATAAATCTTTGGCAATCAATCCACCACGGAAAAATAAGTAGAAAAATCCGAATGCACGTCCTCTTTATATTCAGACAATTTGCCCCCATAAATTTAATTGGCTGTCGTCAGGAGTGTAGGATTCATTTTCAGGCGGTTGTTCGACAATGCCGAACAACCGTATCAGCTTAGTGATCGAGTCCGCGATATTGCAACATGGGATCAATATGCGGCTCATGTCCACGCCAGGCTGAATAAAGCGTTTCTAAATCAGTACTATTCCCCCGGGAAAGGATGTCATCACGAAAACGCTGCCCGTTTTCACGCGTCAGGCCGCCCTGCTCTACAAACCATTGATAACCGTCATCCGCTAACATTTGCGTCCACAGATAGGCGTAGTATCCCGCTGCGTATCCGCCGCCGAAGATATGGGCAAAGTAACTGCTGCGATAGCGGGGCGGCACTGCCGGTAAATCAAGATGCTCAGCGGTCAGCGCCTGCTGCTCGAAATCAGCGACAGACTGCTCCGCTACGCTCTCCTCCAGCATATGCCAGTGCATATCCAGCAATGCGGCGCCGAGCAATTCAGTCATATCGTAACCTTTATTAAATAAACTCGCCTTGCGCATTCTTTCCTGTAAATCAGCAGGCATTTTTTCACCGCTGTCGACATGACGCGCATAACGTTCGAATACACGCGGATGACTCGCCCAATGCTCATTAATCTGGGAGGGAAACTCGACAAAGTCACGGGGCGTGTTAGTCCCTGAAAGCGTGGCATAACGCTGCACGGCAAACAAACCGTGTAACGTATGACCAAACTCATGGAAGAGCGTAATAACGTCGTCCCAAAGCAGTAATGCAGGCTGCCCATCGACAGGTTTCTGATAGTTACATACATTGTATATAACAGGCCGGGTTTCGTTGAGGGTGGATTGCTCTACAAAATTCCCCATCCACGCGCCGCCACTTTTCGAGTCCCGCGCGAAGAAGTCGCCATAAAATAACGCCATACCGACGCCATCGGAATCGAAAATCTCCCACACCCGAACATCAGGATGGTACACCGGAATGTCAAAACGCTCGACGAAGGTGATGCCGAATAGCTGGTTGGCGGTCCAGAAAACCCCCTCTTGCAACACCGTATTTAAGGCAAAATAGGGCTTCAGTTGCGCTTCATCCAACGCATATTTTTCCCGCCGCACCTGTTCGGCATAGAACATCCAGTCCCAGGCCTGAACGGTGTAACCGCCCTGCTCATCATCAATGACGTGCTGAATTTCCGCCTGTTCATTGAACACACGCTGACGCGCTGGCGGCACAATACCACGTATAAAGTTCAGCGCGGCTTGCGGAGTTTTCGCCATCTGATCGGCGATTTTCCATGCGGCATAATTGGGGAACCCCAGCAGTGTAGCCTGACAGCGACGAATCTCTACCAGACGCTGAACGATCGCGCGGGTGTCGTGGGCATCCCCTTTTTCCGCCCGAGTCCATGACGCTGTGAATAAATTTTCGCGGGTCTGGCGATCGCGCAGCGCAGCAAGCGCAGGCTGTTGCGTCGTATTAAGGAGCGGAATGAACCAGCGATTCTCGAGGCCTTTTTCACGCGCCGCATCGGCAGCGACGGCAATATCTTCCGGGCTTAATCCTTCCAGGCAATACGCATCATCTACCGCCAGCCCGCCCGCTTTACTTGCCGCCAGCAGGCGCTGATTAAACTGGCTCATTAAGGTCGCGGATTCGGTATTCAATACTTTCAGTCGCGCTTTATCCTCTTCGGCAAGCTGCGCGCCTGCCAACACAAAACGCTGGTGGATAACGTCGACCAGCCGTAGCGATTCATCATCCAGCCCCAGTGAATGACGCTGCTGCCAGACGGCATCCACGCGAGCGAATAACGCGCTATTCAGATAAATATCGTTGGAGAGCGCCGCCAGTTCGGCAGAAAACGCCTCATCTAACCGCTGGAGTTCATCGTTAGTGTGCGCGGCGGTCATCGCGAAAAAAACGCTGGTGACGCGTGACAGTAACGCCCCGCTTTGCTCCAGCGCCAGAAGCGTATTCGTAAAGTCAGGGGCCGCCGGATGATTGACGATGGCCGCGATTTCCACGCGTTTTTGTCGCACGCCCTCATCAAAAGCAGGACGATAATGGCAATCTTTGATCCGATCAAAACGCGGCGCCTGATAGGGCAACATACTCTGGTCTAAAAAAGGATTCGTCGACATTCTTCACTCCTGAAAATAGGTTGATCATAAGAGTAAGCTTCCCCTATGCTGACCGCAATCGTGTTAACCAGGATTACCCTTTCATAAACGCCGCGTGCTATGGTAATACAACACAAAAAGCGTTGAGGAACAGTGTGATGATCGTTTTAGTAACTGGAGCAACCGCAGGGTTTGGCGAGTGCATTGCACGCCGTTTTGTTGAAAATGGACATAAAGTCATTGCCACGGGACGTCGTCATGAACGCCTGCAAGCGCTAAAAGATGAGCTTGGCGATAACGTATTGACCGCCCAACTGGACGTGCGCAACCGCGCGGCCATTGAAGAGATGATGGCCTCTCTGCCCGCGCAGTGGCGCGATATTGATGTGCTGGTCAATAACGCCGGCCTGGCGCTGGGTCTTGAACCGGCGCATAAGGCCAGCGTGGAAGACTGGGAAACTATGATCGATACCAATAATAAAGGCTTAATTTATATGACCCGCGCCGTGCTGCCGGGAATGGTCGAGCGTAACCGCGGTCATATCATTAACATCGGTTCGACCGCCGGTAGTTGGCCTTATGCCGGTGGCAACGTCTATGGCGCGACGAAAGCCTTTGTGCGTCAGTTTAGCCTGAATTTGCGCACGGACTTACACGGTACGGCGGTTCGCGTGACCGACATTGAACCGGGTCTGGTTGGCGGTACCGAGTTTTCCAGCGTGCGTTTCAAAGGCGACGATGAAAAAGCGGGTAAAACCTACGAAAATACCACCGCCCTCACGCCGGAAGATATTACCGAAGCGGTATGGTGGGTGGCCACACTCCCCGCGCATGTGAATATTAATACCGTTGAAATGATGCCCGTTACCCAATCCTTCGCAGGACTCAGCGTCCACCGTAGCTAAGGGGTTATACCCGGTCTACAGGCCGGGTAATCCATGGCAAACGTATCTGCAACCAGAAACATGATCGGTATGGACCACAACGGAAAAGTGATAGAGTATCCGGGTCAACCGCCTAAAAAAGTAAGAATGAATGACCGTTGAAACGCAGCTTACCCCTACACAGCCTGTCAACCAGCAAATTTACCGTATTCTTCGACGTGATATCGTGCATTGTCTGATCCCGCCTGGCACGCCGCTATCAGAAAAAGAGGTCTCAACCCGTTTTAACGTTTCGCGTCAGCCGGTACGCGAGGCTTTTATAAAGCTGGCGGAGAATGGGTTGATTCAGATCCGCCCTCAGCGCGGTAGTTATGTGAATAAGATTTCGCTTTCTCAGGTACAGAATGGCTGCTTTGTACGGCAAGCTATCGAATGCGCGGTGGTCCGCCGTGCGGCGTCGATGATCACCGACAACCAGTGCTATCAACTGGCGCAAAACCTGCACCTGCAACACATTGCCATCGAGCACAAACAGATTGATGATTTTTTCCAGCTTGATGACGATTTCCACCAAAAGCTGGCGCAGATCGCCGATTGCCAGTTAGCGTGGGATACCATTGAAAATATCAAAGCCACGATTGACCGGGTTCGCTATATGAGTCTGGATCATGTTTCTCCGCCGGAGATGTTGTTGCGCCAGCACCATGATATTTTCTCCGCGCTGGAAAAACGCGACGGCAATGCGGTTGAGAGCGCAATGACTCTGCATTTGCAGGAAATTAGCGAATCCGTCCAGCTTATCCGTCAGGAAAACAGCGCCTGGTTTAGCGAAGACTAACCCCCCTTTAACTTCGGGGTGAGACTCCTTCTCCGCTCTCTCACCCTGCACATTCCTGCTTAAAAAGCCGTGAGCTTGATCAAAAACAAAAAAAATCCGCAACGATAAGCGTATTTATATGTCGCCCGTCATGTGGGGAAACCCACGGGCTTTGGCAGTAAGTTTGAAAGGAGAAAACACCATGATGACATACGATCGTAACCGTAACGCAATCACTACCGGTAGCCGGGTCATGATAAGCGGCACGGGCCATACCGGGATTATCAAAGCCATTGAGAGCGAAGGTCTGGATGCTGGACAAATTCGCCGCGGCAAAACGGTGATTGTCGAAGGCTGTGAAGGTAAATTCGCGCCAGTCGAACTGATTCGTCTTGGCATGAACTGATACCACTGGCCGCTAAGATCCGCCCCGGCTTTCCCGGTAGCATAATGCTACCGGGTACCTGTTGCGCTATTTCAACCGTTCGGCATATTTCGCCACGCTCGCTTTCGCTCCATATGTCAGTAACCTGTCATAGGCTTCTTGCACTTTTTGCGTAAACCGCGCCGCCTGCGGTAAATCGTTGCCGAAAATTTCTGCCATTCCCAGCAGCGCCTCAACACGACTTGCGCCTTCTTCACTGTTTGCCACGGCACGCTGAATAACCGGCAATAGCGGATCGCTGACGTCGATCGCCTTGCCCTGCTCATCCACGCCGCCAACGTAACGCATCCACCCCGCCACGCCCAGCGCCAGCAAATCAAAATCGCTATGATTAGCAAGATGCCAGCGAACGGAGTCCAGCATACGCTGCGGAAGTTTCTGGCTGCCATCCATCGCTATCTGCCAGGTACGATGACGCAGCGCCGGATTACGGTAACGCGCAATCAACTGATCGGCATAACGCTGTAAATCTACCCCCTGGACTTTCAGCGTTGGCACCTGCTCGCGTAACATTAACGCCTGCGCGGTCAAACGATAGTTATCGTCAGCCATACAATCATTAATATGCAGATAGCCGGCAAGATACCCCAGATAAGCCAGGAAAGAATGACTGCCGTTAAGCATTCGCAGTTTCATCTCTTCAAACGGAATCACGTCGGCGACCAGCGTCGCGCCCGCACTCTCCCATCGCGGACGACCGGCCACAAACGTATCTTCTATCACCCACTGACGAAACGGTTCGCAGGCAACGCCCGCCGGATCGCGCACACCGGTCAAATGCGCCATTTTATCCAGCGTCTCCGGCGTGACCGCAGGGACAATCCGGTCAACCATCGTTGACGGAAATGTCACATTTTGCTCGATCCATATCGCCAGTTCCTCATCCACCGCCCTGGCGTAAGCCGTCACCACATGACGCGTCAGTTGCCCGTTTTCCGGCATGTTATCGCAGGACATCACGGTAAATGCCGGTAAGCCTGCAGCTTTACGACGCGCTAACGCTTCGACAATAATACCCGGCGCCGTTACCGGTTGATGCGGATTTCGCAGGTCGGCGGCAATCATGGGATGCTCCAGCAGAAGCTGGCCCGTGGCTGGCGAATGACAATACCCTTTCTCGGTAATGGTCAAAGACACAATCGCTATCTGCGGTTCACACATCGCCGCCAGCACACGTTCCAGGCCATCAACCTGTACATGCAACGCCGCTTTGACGACGCCCACCACACGCGCCGTCCAGGCATCAGCCGACATCTCCGCCACGGTATAGAGGTTATCCTGCTGCTTTAGATCGGCAATCTGCTGTTCGCCGCCAATAAGGTTAACCTCATAATAGCCCCAGTCGCTATGATGCTCCGCGGCCAGAATATCTGTATAAACGCCCTGATGCGCGCGATGAAACGCACCAAAACCGAGATGGACAATGCGCGGCACCAATGTGCTGCGATCGTAGGTCGGGAGAGTTGCCTTAGCGGTTAATAGTTTATTCTGCATCTTTTGACTCACTGTAGAGAATGGTGATTGCCATACCTGATTAACGAGTTCAACACGAAAGATTCTGATTTGCATTAATATATGCAAAATTGGTGTGACATTATTTTCAGGCTGTGTAACAGCATAAACAAAAGTCGGCGACCGTTGTTTATGCCGTCACGTCAGGTTGTTAGTTCACTTGTGCCGGTCGATAAAGCCTGGATTCCGCTTTTTGCGGTTCATTCCACAGATTTTCATAAGCGTAACCGGTCAGGTCTTCCACCACACGGCGCGTCTCCGGGGTGACGTCCTGTTTTGAACCGTGCGCTTTCAGACGATCGACCTCGTCGACAAAAACCTTGTGAGTACGCTTGTTGAGGTGAAATGTTACCGCCTGCCACAGTGCAATCAGCAGCAGCCCAGCAGTACCAACAAACAGCAGGATTGCGATGGTGTTTACGGCGCTCTCCGGCTGGATCTGGCTCCCCTTCACAAATCCGCCTTCCTGCAACATAACGCCCACGATAAAGGTTGCAATCGCCACCGTCGTTTTGCGTGAGAAAGTCATCACCGCCGCGAACAGCCCTTCACGACGCTGGCGGGTGATCATTTCATCAATGTCCGGAATGAACGGGAACACATTCCACGGCGTGAACTCCAGAACACAACGCCCCACCTGGTACAGCGCAGCCAGTACCAGCAGAATGGTGACGTTATTGTCGGTCGGGAAGTGGTAAACCATAAACAATCCGGCCAGACACAATATCATCAGGGTATAAGCAAATACATACAGACGCGACGGACCAAATTTAATGATCGCGACACCGGCTAACAGCGTGACCGGCAGGCCGACAATGCTCATCGACAGCAGGGTTCCTGAAAGCGAAGACGGCACGTTCAGGCAGTAAACACAAAAGAAAACGAAAACGGTGTTATAAACATCTTTCGCGGTAAAGGAGAACAGATAAATCGCCAGATGTTTACGGAACGCGCGCACCTTCAGAGTGGAGTAGTACTCTTTAAACAGTTTCCCGGTCGCCACAACCTTCGCCATAAAGGACGTGGGTTGACGAGTGTTTTCCAGCTCGACGAGCATCTCCGGCGTCAGTTCGCGCTCCCAAGTCACCTTCCAGGAAATAAACACGCAGAACATAAACAGCACTGCAAAGACGACGCCATTAATAAAGTACGCATGCGGATCGTGTTCACCAAAATAGCTGATTAACAGGCCCGGAATAAAGGTCGCCAGGAAAGTCCCGGATGCCGACAGGAACATACGACAGGTTGATAATTTAGTACGAGAGTTAAAGTCCTTAGTCATTTCTGACGGCAGCGTTTCCCATGGAATGAGCACCATCGCGGCAATCACTTCGAAAGCCAGATAGACAGCCAGATAGAACCAGAAGCTCATGCCTGTGACCCACAGCAGGATATACACCAGCATCAGCGGCGCACCGGCTAATAAGAAGAAGCGGCGGCGACCAAAGCGTTTGCCCAACGGGTTTTTATAGAAATGGTCAGTAAAGCTGCCCATAAACAGGCTGACGACCGCATCCACAATACGGGCGATGGCGACAATGGATGCTGCTTCGACTGGTGACAAACCGACGAAGGTGGTGTAAAAGAATAAAAGCCAGGCACCAATGACGGTAAACGCGCCGCCCCCCATGATATCTGTTAAGCCATAGCCAATACTGACCGGAATGGTTATTTTTTTATTAGTACGAGACATGTTCTACCCTCATTTAAGGAAGGACGTTAGAATCTGAAATAATTAACTGCATTATCGTGACATATATTTTTAACCATCCGTGTCAAGATCCGCTTATTATCAGGGATTTCACCACGCTCAACCCAGCCACCAATCAAATTACAAAGGATGCGGCGGAAATAATCATGACGCGGATAAGAAACCAGGCTGCGTGAATCCGTCAGCATACCGACGAAGTGCATTAATAACCCCTGATCGGCCAGACTATTTAACTGCTTTTCCATACCACGGCGAGTATCGTTAAACCACCAACCGGAACCAAACTGCATAGGCGACTTCACGCCGTCCTCGCCGGACTGGAAATTAGCAATTATCGTGGCGACAATGTCGTTATAACTACCATTCAGGTTATAGAGGATGGTTTTAGGCAACCCGTTGTTCTGCAGCATCGCATCCAGCAAACGGTTAAGGCCCGCCGCCAGATTGTTCTGGTCGGTGATGGAATCAAAGCCGGTATTGATTCCCAACTGTTCACACATTTTTCTGTTATTGTTGCGGAGCGCGCCGAAGTGAATTTGCATTGCCCAGCCGCGTTTTTTGTACTCCCGCCCCAGCATGACAAACATGGCGCTGTTAAGCTGTGCCGTCTCGCCGTCGGTGAGCTCGCCACCGCGTCGCTTCTGAGCAAACAGCGATGCAACAGTCAGCGCATCGGCAGGTTGATACTCAACGGCTACCGGGCCGTGGTCGGAGATACGGCAGCCTACTTCGTGGAAGAAATCAATACGTTCGGCCATCGCGGCGGTAAAGTCGGCGTAGGTATGAATATCACGCCCCGTCACCTGCGCCAGCCTATCAATAAAGGTAGCAAGCACCTGTCCTTCGGCAAAAATATCGTCAGGGCGAAAGGTCGGCAGCACCCGTGTGGTAAAGGTCGGGCCCTGTTGCAGCAGGCGATGATATTCCAGCGTATCCAGCGGCGCATCGGTAGTACAAATGACTTCAACGTTGGAGCGCGTAATCAGGCTACGGGGTTTAAAATCTTCTCCACCAATAAGCTGATTACAATGATTCATTATCTCTTGCCAGTTATCACTGTCCAGCATTTCGTTACAGGAGAAATATTTATTTAATTCTAAATGTGTCCAGTGATAAAGCGGATTACCAAATGCCGCTTCAACCGTTTCAGCATAAGCTTTAAATTTCTCTTCTGGCGTAGCGTCTCCGGTAATATAGCGCTCGGCAATACCGTTCGCGCGCATAGCGCGCCATTTATAGTGATCGCCCGCTAGCCATAATTGGGTGATATTATCGAATTTTTTATTTTCGTAAATTTCTTTTGCGTCAAGATGACAGTGATAGTCGATGATCGGTAATTTTGCGGCAACTTCTTTATATAACCGAACACCGACTTCACTATCGATCATGAAACGACCGGTAATGAAGTCCATATTATTTCTCTCGTTAATATAAAATTTATTTCAGGTCGATGATATAATTACCAGTTCCATAACGTGCCGTCTTCCAGGCGGGCCACCGGCAAACAGGCTGGATCGTAGGGATATTTCTCCGCCAGTTTTTCATCGAACTCAATACCCAACCCTGGCTTGTCGCCCGGATGCATATAGCCCCCTTCGAACGTCCAGTTATGCGGGAAGACCTCCAGCATCGGCTCGGAGTAGCCCATAAACTCCTGCACGCCGAAGTTGGGCACCCACAAATCAAAATGTAATGCAGCGGCCATGCAAACCGGCGACAGATCGGACGGCCCGTGCGAACCGGTACGCACCTGATAGAGCGAGGCGAAATCGGCGATACGGCGCATCCCGGTAATGCCACCGGCATGGGTAATCGTGGTGCGGATATAGTCAATTAATTGCTCTTCAATGAGCTGTTTGCAATCCCAGATACTGTTAAAGACTTCGCCTACGGCAATCGGCGTGACCGTATGCTGGCGGATCAGGCGGAAGCACGCCTGGTTTTCAGCCGGCGTCGGATCTTCCATCCAGAACAAACGATAGTCTTCAATACGTTTGCCAAAGCGGGCAGCCTCAATGGGTGTCAGCCGATGGTGCATATCGTGCAGAAGATGTTCATTAAAACCAAACGTATTACGCACGGCGTCAAACAGCTTTGGCGTAAAATCGAGATACTTTTCCGTTGACCACAGTTGCTCTTCCGGCCATTGCCCTTTTGTCGCAGGCTCATAAGCCAGCCCCTTGCTTTTCGCCATACCGTAGGTAGTTTTCATCCCCGGAACGCCGCACTGCACGCGGATAGCTTTAAATCCCAGCTCTTTATGACGCGCATAATCTTCCAGCACATCATCGATGGTGTGGCCTGTAGTATGGCAATACACCATAACGCCTTCACGAGAGGCGCCGCCAAGCAACTGGTACAGCGGCATATTGGCGGCTTTGGCTTTAATATCCCATAGCGCCATGTCCACGGCGGAGATGGCTGACATGGTGACAGGCCCGCGACGCCAGTACGCGCCTTTGTAGAAGAATTGCCAGATATCTTCGATGCGGTGAGCATCCCGTCCAATCAGTTGCGGGCACAGGTGATCGGTAAGGTACGAGGCCACCGAGAGCTCGCGTCCGTTCAGGGTGGCATCCCCCAGACCGGTGATCCCGTCTTCTGTGGTTATCTTTAAAGTGACGAAGTTACGTCCAGGACACGTAACAAAGACTTCAGCCCCTACAATCTTCATTTTTATTCCTTACATCGCATTATGGGATGCAGAAAATTTACCCAACTGAGCTACTACCATACAAGTATATTTATCAAAAAAGCGATACCAGATCACAAAATGTTCTGGTCGCGGCAACGTTAAGTACGTCCCCATCCGACGACGATAATCAGCATGCCGCACAGCGCGATCAGCGCGCCGCACCAGTCATAAACCGTGAGCCGGACGCCATCGACAACGCGTAGCCAAAGGAGCGCAGTACAGACATATACCCCACCGTAAGCCGCATAAACCCGCCCACTCGCAGCCGGATGCAAGGTCAAAAGCCAGACAAATAACGCGAGTGATGCCGCGGCGGGCAGAAGCCACCACACGCTGGCGCCACGCTTAATCCATAGCCAGGGAAGAAAACACCCTATGATTTCACAGAGCGCGGTGACAAAGAAAAGCAGCGTCGTCTTTAGCATGAGATTCATTTGATTACGAAAAGATAAGTGATAATACGACAGAATATCGCTACACGGTTATCCCGTCATTCTTGTGTATATGCCAGGCATAAGGATTGGTGTAGAATTTAAAGGTGTTTTACCGCTTTTTTCCCCTCTTATGAAAGGATATTGTGATGAACAATACGCTGAGCAAACGCCTGTGCCTGACGGCAATGCTTACGCTGGCTGCCGTTGTGTATACCACTTCCGCATTCGCTGAAACCAGTAAACTGGTGATTGAATCGGGAGATAGCGCACAAAGTCGTCAGGAAGCGGCGATGGAAAAGGAACAATGGAACGACACTCGCAGTCTGCGTCAGAAAGTGAATACCCGCGCAGAAAAAGAGTGGGACAAAGCCGATGCCGCCTTTGATAGCCGCGATAAATGCGAGCAGAGCGCCAACATCAACGCCTATTGGGAACCCAATACTCTGCGGTGTCTGGATCGTCGTACAGGTCGCGTTATTACGCCCTGATGCAGGATAACGAAAAAGAAGTGTAAGGATACAGTATGACAAGCGACTACAACGTTAGACTGCGCCCGCTTGAGCGGGAAGATTTACGATTTGTCCACCAGCTTGATAACAATGCCAGCGTCATGCGGTACTGGTTTGAAGAGCCGTATGAGGCTTTTGTCGAACTGTCGGATCTCTATGACAAACACATCCACGATCAAAGCGAGCGGCGCTTTGTCGTCGAATGCGACGGCAAAAACGCCGGGCTGGTGGAATTGGTTGAAATTAACCATGTGCATCGTCGGGCTGAATTTCAGATTATTATTTCGCCGGAGTACCAGGGGAAAGGTCTGGCGTCACGCGCGGCCAAACTGGCGATGGATTACGGATTTACCGTACTCAATCTCTATAAATTGTATTTGATCGTCGATAAAGAGAATGAAAAGGCTATTCACATCTACCGTAAACTCGGGTTTAGAGTAGAGGGTGAGCTGATACATGAGTTCTTTATTAACGGCGAATACCGTAACACCATCCGCATGTGTATCTTCCAGCAGCAGTATCTGGATGAACATAAAACGTCCGGTACTACGCTCCTGAAACCCACCGCGCAATAAACGCGGCGCGGTAGTCACGGAGAGTCGCACAACACCCAGTTTAATAGTAATCGATACGGTTTTTAATTGTGTGATGGTGGGACACTGTCGGCTTAACGCTCTCATCGACGATAACAAGCCGGCAGTCAACGGGATTAGCGTTGGCATCATATTCGCTGCTCTGTCTGACGTTGCCGGCCTGCCGATCATCCACCCAGCTTACTGCCGTATAATCCAGCTTTTTACGGGAGGCCGCGGAGGGTTTTGCCGTCACAGATAGCGTTTTATATGAGACAAAAGCACCCGGTGAGACAGAAAAACTGTCTCACCGGGTTGCCTGCTTTGGGTTTACCTTAATAAGGTATAAAGTCGTTATGATTAATGCATGTTTCGCCGTTTATCAAGAAGTTCAGCGTGTCGGGGAGTTGCAACCATTCCTTTCCCTCTATCAACAAAATCCTGGGACCAGTGTTCAGGAAGAGGGGTGTTTGTAGATTTATAAAAATTAAACAGTTCCTTACTATTGTCAAAAACAGTCCATTCGCCCTGATGTACCATTGCCACAGGGAATGGCCCCGGACGAGCTACCACTCCCAGATAACCATTATCCTTTACAACTTTATCGTGCTCATGTTCCCACATATAGGGAACAAAGTTTACCTGAGGACCATGGCGAATAACGTTCATCGCTGTATACTCAAAGGGTCTGGAAGGATCGACTTTCGCAATACCTTTATTAATTAAATCCTTTACTCCTCTTTCCTCATTACTTTCCGCCATGGGAACATGCCCTTTCCCATGAGAGAATTTAATAATATCGTGCATGTCATAATCACCGGTATAGGGCGTGATGATTTTAAATTTTATCCATGCATTAACAAGTTCATTAGCAAAAGTATTTTCCAGGCTGACTGGATAAGCCAAATCCTCACCACCCAGTCTGTTGTGTGCATAAATTCCCCGTACGCCAGATGCATCCCACTGACCTACTCGGCCAACGAAACCGCTACGTTTTGCCTGCCCAAGAATAGATTCAGCGTTATCACTATAGATAGCCTTTAGTGAACCAGGTTTAATAGTCTTCTCAAGAATATTATGGCCTTTTGCTGCCGCACCTTCACCGAGTGCTGAAATAGTATAAATGCCCGCCTCCCTTACGCTCATTGAAAGATTTTCCTCTAAAGAAATTCGTTCAAAGACAGGCATATGCAAAGGGTGAACAAATGCTTCGCCCACTAATTTTCGGGCTTCCTGACCAGTACTGAGCAACCCATTGCTGTCAATCAACGTGACGGGATTATTCCGTACCATCCTGAACAGGTTCAGCCCGTCCGCCGTCCCCGCCGGGTCTGCACCCAGCCAGCGTCCCGCCCACGGCTGGTAATAACGGTATCCGTAGTAATACAGCCCCGTCGCGTCACGCTCCTTGCCCGAGTAACGCACGGTTTTGTAATCCGCCCCGGTCTGGCTGCGCGCCGTCAGAACGGCCGTACCGCCGTACGGATAATACTCTTCCATGCTGATGATATTCCCGTCGCCGTCCAGCTCCAGACCGCTGCTCCCGGTCAGGTTGTCATAGCTGTATCTGGTCTGGTCGCCGGTGAGTTCCGCCGGCCTGCCTGCTGTCCAGTGCAGTACCCGCACCTGCGCACATCCTGCCTCGCCCACCGTGATTACCTCCAGACTCTCCGTTTCCTTACCGCCGCTGACTGTGGTCCGCAGCTCCAGCCCGGGCAGGTACAGCGTACGCTGCGTCTGCGTGCTGCTGCCGGTGTTCTGCACACTCACCTTCAGGCAGCGCTGGCTGCCACCGTCATACCGGTAGCTCTCCCGGTCATCCGTACTGCCGTCACGCACCACCGGCGTCACCTTCAGCAGCTCGTTGCGCGGCGTCCAGACCAGGTTCTGCCCCGGCTGGAGCTGCTTCTGTTGTCCCCCCGCAGTGAACAGCGCGTCCACCCCTGACGGATTTTCCGTCAGCGTGCTCAGCACGCCCCGGTTGCTGCGGTCGCTCACCGTGATGTCCGTGGTGTAATTGTTGCCCGTGGCCGGGGCGCTGTGGCTTATCTGCGTCAGATTTCCGGCGCTGTCGTAGGTATAGGTACGGGTGTAGTTTGTGTATGCGGAACTGTCTGCGGGAAGGGGAATGGTGGCTGAGGGGAGATTACAGCCCTGCCGACCGGCGTTTGCCATTTCGCGCCCGGTGGCGCTGACCAGCCGGTACAGGCTGTCACAGGTATACCTGTTCTCCGGCACCACTTTCTGGTTGCGCCAGAAGCGGGTCTCTTCCGCGTCGTTGCTGATTTTCAGCACGTTGCCCACCGGGTCGTACTCGTAGCGCAGGTCCTGCAGTACCTTTGCGCCTGCGGCGTGGCCGGCCGGACGTTCCGTTTTAATCCCGACCAGGCGCTGCGTCTGTGGCTCGTATTCGTACGTGGTCACCACGCCGTTGCCGTGCTCCCCGCGCAGCTTCTGCCCGGCGGCGGAATACGTCAGGGACTTCACGATAACCTGTTCCGTACCATCCTTCAGCGTCAGCCATCTGCCCGAGAGCAGGCCTGCCACATCGTATGCCACCCGCTGCCTGTTACCCTGTGCATCCGTCGTGGTCAGCACCGCCCCGGTGGCGTCAGTGGTGGTCAGGGTGGTGAACCCCCCGTCACCGGGCAGCGTGTTCCGGACGGAGGCATCCGTACCCTGCCAGTCGGCCACGATATCGGGGTTGTCCGCATCCTTCAGCAGACGGCGGGTGACGGAGAGCGGTACGCCGGTCAGGGCCACGCTGTCAGTCTGCATCAGGCCTGCGGTGTCGTAATGGCTGACACACTGGCCTGCCAGATTCAGCGCCTTCTCCTCAGGAGAGTTGCCGGCCCAGACGAAGCGCTCCGTGATACGCGCGGCTTCGCCGGAGACCTGCTCCGTAATGCCCACCGGGCGGCCCGGCAGAGAGACACCTTCATACTGCCAGGTGCGGGTCATTGCCTGACTGGCGTCTTCCGTGCCGTCGTCAGCAGTGCCGATATTACTGACGGTCATAAACGGCCGGCCTGCGGCGTCGTTCAGCGCCACAGTGATGCCGTTATCCACCCCGTGCGTGCGCAGGACGTTGCCGGCCAGGTCCGTGAGGAAACTGAAGTTTACCAGCCCGGCCTCATTCAGGCGCGGGTCGGCGCTCTGCGTCAGAAAGCCGCAGGCGTCGTACTGATGGCGGGTGATGCGCTCACTGGTCACATGCGGGGAGTCGGGGTGGCGGTAATACGCGTTGTCGCGCACGGTCAGTCCGCGGTTGTCGAGGACCGTGACCGTCGGGGTGTTACTGAACAACGAAGTGCTCATGGTATTTTCCTGTTTAGGTTATGCTGCCAGTCAGGCTGACTGGGCTGGGAATCATAACGCAATCAAGAGAATTATTCTCCAGCTCGTGTAACTCAAGCGTATCAAAACAGCCATCCTGTGAAAGCGTACCGGTGACCTGCTTCGCCACCTCGCCGTTCTCATTCATCAACGTCTGGCTGAAATCCTTTACCGGACCACGTTGGATCAAAATCAAATTCATTCGAAAAACGGGCCATTTCCGGCGTATAAGACCCAGAGGATTTCGGGTTATCTCAACCTGCTGGCATCATGCACAATAACGTCAGTAAAATGGGTTTCTTCACGCGTGTCACCAGGATGAAACGATATTTATCAATCATATTAGTAAATACAGTTATTTACACGAAAAATGCTAAGCTTAGAACATCGTCATTAATCACAGGAGTTCATGATGAAAATCGCAACTGCAATAGCCGCTCTGGCGTTAATTAGCGCCCCCTCGCTGGTGATGGCGGCACCGGGATCGTGCGAGAGAGTAAAAAGCGATATTGAACAACGTATCATCAATAACGGCGTACCGGCGGATAATTTTACGCTCACTATTGTTCCTAACGACCAGGCCGATCAGCCGGATTCACAGGTGGTGGGTCATTGCGCGAACGACACGCATAAAATCCTTTATACCCGCACCAACAGCGGCAATGCGCCAGCCAATACCCCACCCGCTCAGGACGGTTCATCCGCCGAACCGCAATAAAATCCTCCTACCCTCCGGGTCCGGAGGGTAATGCTCTTTGACATGGATTAATAACCCTTACTCCCAAAGGGGTAAACTCATTATATCATTAGCATGATAATAATTTCGCTATAGATATCAATATATAGCGAAACGATAATGGAGTGAGTGATGCCCGGAGAAAAGCAACAAACAGGCGTTAGCCGCAGGACGTTAGTGAAATCAGCGGCGCTTGGCTCACTGGCGCTGGCTGCCGGAGGCGTATCTTTGCCGTTTGGGATGCGTACCGCGGCCGCAGCAGTACAGCAAGCAGTGCGCGACGAAAAAGATAAAATCGTCTGGGGCGCCTGTTCTGTCAACTGCGGCAGTCGCTGCGCCTTGCGTCTGCACGTAAAAGATAATGAAGTCTGGTGGGTTGAAACTGATAACACTGGCGACGATGTTTACGGCAATCATCAGGTTCGCGCCTGTCTGCGGGGCCGTTCAATCCGTCGGCGTATTAATCATCCGGATCGCCTTAACTATCCCATGAAACGCGTTGGTCGCCGTGGCGAAGGTAAATTTGAACGCATTAGCTGGCAGGAAGCGTTGGACACCATTAGCGCCAGGTTGAAAAAAACGGTGGAGACCTATGGCAATGAAGCTGTCTATATCCACTATTCATCCGGCATCGTAGGCGGCAACATAACCCGCTCGTCACCTGCCGCCTCGCCGGTGAAGCGTTTAATGAACTGCTACGGCGGTTCGTTGAATCAATACGGCTCATACAGTACCGCGCAAATTTCTTGCGCCATGCCCTACACCTATGGCTCCAACGACGGCAACAGCACGTCTGATATCGAAAACAGTAAACTGGTGGTCATGTTCGGCAATAATCCCGCTGAAACTCGCATGAGCGGCGGCGGTATTACCTGGTTTCTGGAGCAAGCGCGTGAACGCTCAAATGCGCGCATGATCGTGATAGATCCGCGCTATACCGATACCGCCGCCGGACGTGAAGACGAGTGGATACCGATTCGCCCTGGTACCGACGCCGCGCTGGTGGCGGGAATTGCCTGGGTGTTGATTAACGAAAATCTCGTCGACCAGCCTTTTCTCGACAACTATTGTATCGGCTACGATGAAAAGACCCTTCCGGCTGACGCGCCTCCAAATGGCCATTATAAGGCTTATATTTTGGGCCATGGTGAGGACGGCATCGCCAAAACGCCGCAGTGGGCATCACATATTACCGGCATCCCCGCCGATCGGATTATCAAACTGGCGCGCGAGATAGGCAGCGTTAAGCCGGCCTACATCTGTCAGGGTTGGGGGCCGCAGCGTCAGGCGAACGGCGAACAAACCGCTCGCGCTATCGCCATGTTGCCGATTCTAACCGGCAACGTCGGTATTCATGGCGGTAATAGCGGCGCACGCGAATCCACTTACACCATTACTATTGAACGTCTGCCTGTCCTGGACAACCCCGTTAAAACCGCCATCTCCTGCTTTAGCTGGACAGACGCCATTGCGCGTGGCCCGGAAATGACCGCCCTGCGCGACGGCGTACGCGGCAAAGATAAGCTGGATGTCCCGATCAAATTTCTATGGAACTACGCTGGCAACACCCTGACTAATCAGCATTCGGATATTAATAAAACCCATGAAATTCTTCAGGATGAAGCGAAATGCGAAATGATTGTGGTCATCGACAACTTTATGACCTCTTCCGCGAAGTACGCCGATATTCTGCTGCCGGATCTCATGACCGTCGAACAGGAAGATATCATCCCCAATGATTACGCCGGTAATATGGGATATCTGATTTTTATCCAACCGGCGACGACGCCTAAGTTCGAGCGCAAGCCCAT
Source organism: Salmonella enterica subsp. diarizonae (assembly GCF_008692785.1). GTDB lineage: Bacteria > Pseudomonadota > Gammaproteobacteria > Enterobacterales > Enterobacteriaceae > Salmonella > Salmonella diarizonae. The sequence goes on along the minus strand of NZ_VXJV01000002.1, from coordinate 264,946 downwards.
CTACTGGGTACTCAGCGAAATCGCCAGACGTCTCGGCGACGATGTGTATCAGCGCTTTACCGAAGACCGTACACAGGCGCAGTGGCTGCAATATCTGTACGCCAAAATGCAGGCAAGAGACCCGGCATTACCCGCTTATGACGAGCTGAAAAAAATGGGCATCTATAAACGCAAAGATCCCAACGGCCATTTTGTCGCCTATAAAAAATTTCGTGAAGATCCGCAGGCCAATCCGTTAAAAACACCGTCCGGTAAAATCGAAATCTACTCCAGCAAACTCGCTCACATCGCCAGTACCTGGGAGCTGGCGGAAGGTGATGTGATAAGCCCACTGCCGATTTATACCCCCACCTTTGAAGGATGGGACGATCCAAAACGGAGCACCTTCCCGCTACAGCTGTTTGGCTTTCACTATAAATCCCGTACCCATTCAAGCTACGGCAATATTGATGTTTTGCAGGCCGCCTGTCGCCAGGAAGTGTGGATAAATCCGCTTGATGCGCAAAAACGCGGCATCGCGAATGGCGATAGGGTTCGCGTCTTTAACGATCGTGGAGAGGTACGTCTATCCGCCAAAGTCACGCCACGTATTCTGCCGGGCGTCAGCGCGATGGGCCAGGGCGCATGGCATAATGCGGATATGACTGGCGATAAAATTGACCACGGCGCCTGCATCAATACGCTCACGACGCAGCGTCCTTCCCCCCTGGCAAAAGGGAATCCTCAACATACAAATCTGGTGGAAATCGAAAAAATCTAAGCCGCCTGCTCCGGGGCGTTTTTGCGCTCCCGGAGCTCCCCGTTTTGCGAACACAACAACATTTAAAACTCTTTTTTTGGATGAGCATAGTGAGCTGTTATGAAAATCACCACCCCTGAGGCATTAATGGCGGCCAGTATCAGCCGACGAAGCCTGGTGAAAACCTCCGCCATCAGTAGCCTTGCGCTTGCCAGTAGCGCTTTCACCCTTCCGTTCTCCCGCATCGCCCACGCCGCAGCAGGCCTCGCATCCGGCAACGTTGCAGAAAAAGCGGTCTGGAGTTCATGTACCGTTAACTGCGGCAGCCGCTGCCTGCTGCGCCTGCACGTAAAAGATGACACCGTATATTGGGTTGAGTCGGATACCACGGGCAACGATGAATATGGCAACCATCAGGTACGCGCCTGCCTGCGCGGTCGTTCTATTCGTCGCCGGATGAATCATCCCGATCGCCTGAAATATCCGATGAAACGCGTTGGTAAACGTGGAGAAGGCAAATTCGAACGTATCAGTTGGGATGAAGCGTTGGATACCATCGGCGATAACCTGAAACGTATCCTCAAGGACTACGGCAACGAAGCGATACATGTGCTTTACGGTACCGGTGTGGACGGCGGCAATATTACCAATTCTAACGTACCGTATCGCCTGATGAACGCCTGCGGCGGCTATCTCAGCCGTTACGGTAGCTACAGCACCGCCCAAATCAGCGCGGCCATGAGCTATATGTTCGGTGGCAATGACGGCAACAGTCCGGATGATATCGCCAATACAAAACTGGTGGTGATGTTTGGCAATAACCCCGCTGAAACACGTATGAGCGGCGGCGGCGTGACATACTATGTCGAACAGGCGCGCGAGCGCTCCAGCGCCCGGATGATCGTGATCGACCCGCGTTATAACGACACTGCCGCCGGTCGCGAAGACGAGTGGCTGCCGATTCGCCCTGGTACCGATGGCGCGCTGGCGGCGGCAATCGGCTGGGTGCTGATTACCGAAGATCTTATTGATAAACCGTTTCTGGATAAATACTGCATCGGCTACGACGAAACCACTCTGCCCGCCTCAGCCCCGCGTAACGCACACTATAAAGCCTATATTTTGGGTCAGGGCGAAGACGGTATCGCGAAAACGCCGCAATGGGCCGCGCAGATTACCAGTATTCCGGCGGAAAAAATCATTCAACTGGCGCGGGAAATCGGCTCGGCGAAACCGGCTTATATTTGCCAGGGCTGGGGACCTCAACGCCACTCTAACGGCGAACAGACCGCACGCGCAATCGCCATGTTGTCTGTACTCACCGGTAACGTCGGCATAAATGGCGGTAATTCCGGCGTGCGCGAAGGCACCTGGGATCTGGGCGTCGAATGGTTTTCTATGCTGGAGAACCCGGTAAAAACCCAGATTTCGGTCTTTACCTGGACCGACGCTATCGATCATGGCGCGGAAATGACCGCCACACGCGACGGCGTGCGCGGAAAAGACAAGCTCGACGTGCCGATCAAATTTTTATGGTGCTACGCCAGTAATACGCTGATCAATCAGCACGGCGATATCGCCCACACCCACGAGGTGCTTCAGGACGACAGTAAATGTGAAATGATCGTCGGCATTGAGCACTTTATGACCGCATCGGCAAAATATTGCGACATTCTGCTGCCTGATTTAATGCCGACCGAGCAGGAAGATCTGATTTCCCACGAATCCGCAGGCAATATGGGCTATGTCATTCTTGGTCAGCCCGCCACCTCGCCGAAATTTGAAAGAAAGCCCATTTACTGGACGCTCAGTGAAGTGGCTAAACGGCTTGGTCCGGACGTATACCAGACCTTCACAGAAGGCCGCACGCAGCATGAGTGGGTCAAATACCTGCACGCAAAAACCAAAGCGCGTAATCCGGAAATGCCGGATTACGAAGAGATGAAACAGACAGGGATTTTCAAGAAAAAATGCCCGGAGGAGCACTACGTCGCTTTCCGCTCATTCCGCGAAGACCCTGCCGCAAATCCACTGAAAACGCCGTCCGGTAAAATCGAAATCTATTCCGAGCGGCTGGCAACCCTCGCCGACACGTGGGAGCTGAAGAAAGATGAGATTATCCATCCTTTACCCGCCTATACGCCAGGCTTTGACGGTTGGGACGATCCGCTTCGTCAGCGCTACCCGCTACAGCTAACCGGCTTCCACTATAAAGCGCGTACCCACTCCAGCTACGGCAATATCGACGTCCTGCAACAGGCATGTCCGCAGGAGATCTGGATCAACCCGATTGATGCGCAAGTGCGCGGCATTCAGCACGGCGACACCGTGCGGGTCTTTAACCAGAACGGACAGATGCTCATTCCGGCAAAAGTCACGCCGCGCATATTGCCTGGCGTCACCGCTATCGGCCAGGGCGCCTGGTTAAATGCCGACATGTTTGGCGACAAAATCGATCGCAGCGGCTCCATTAACATTCTGACCTCGCACCGACCTTCCCCGTTGGCGAAAGGCAATCCGTCGCACAGTAATCTTGTTCAGGTTGAAAAGGCGTAAGGAGTAACCGATGACAACCCAGTATGGATTTTTTATTGATTCCAGCCGTTGCACCGGTTGCAAAACCTGCGAACTGGCCTGCAAGGACTACAAAGATTTGACGCCGGATGTCAGCTTCCGCCGCATTTATGAGTATGCGGGCGGCGACTGGCAGGAGGATAACGGCGTCTGGCACCAGAACGTCTTTGCCTATTATCTCTCCATTTCGTGCAACCACTGCGAAGACCCGGCCTGTACCAAAGTCTGCCCGAGCGGCGCGATGCACAAGCGCGATGACGGTTTTGTGGTGGTGAACGAAGAGGTCTGTATCGGCTGCCGCTACTGCCACATGGCCTGCCCGTACGGCGCGCCGCAGTACAACACGGCCAAAGGTCATATGACCAAGTGCGACGGCTGTTATGACCGGGTGGCGGAAGGCAAGAAACCGATTTGCGTGGAATCCTGCCCGCTGCGGGCGCTGGATTTCGGCCCGATAGACGAACTGCGTAAAAAACACGGTGAGCTGGCCGCCGTCGCGCCGCTGCCGCGCGTGCATTTCACGAAGCCGAATATTGTGATTAAACCCAACGCCAACAGCCGCCCGACCGGAGACACCATCGGTTATCTGGCCAATCCGAAGGAGGTATAAGATGGGAAGTGGATGGCATGAATGGCCGCTGGTCCTGTTTACGGTGCTGGGTCAATGTGTGGCCGGGGCGCTGATCGTGAGTGGGTATGGCTGGTTAACCACCAAAGACGATGTGGCAAAACAACGTATCGTGCGTAGTATGTTTTTTCTGTGGCTGGTGATGGGACTGGGGTTCCTCGCGTCGATTATGCATCTTGGCTCGCCGATGCGCGCGTTTAACTCGCTTAACCGCGTAGGCGCTTCCGCACTGAGTAATGAAATCGCCGCAGGATCGGTGTTCTTTGCCGTAGGCGGCATCTGGTGGCTGGTGGCGGTACTCGGTAAAATGCCCCCGGCTCTGGGTAAAGTGTGGCTGCTGGTCAGTATGGCGCTCGGCGTTGCATTCATCTGGGCAATGACGCTCGTTTATCAGATAGATACCGTGCCGACCTGGTATAATGGCTACACCACGCTGGCCTTTTTCCTCACGGCATTCCTGTGTGGCCCTGTGTTTGCGGCGCTACTGCTACGCATCGCGCGCGTCCCATTTTGCAGCGTGACGTTTGCCAGTATTAGCGGCCTGGCGTTGGTGGTGTGCGTGACGGTCATCGTCCTACAGGGACTGTCCCTCTCAACCCTTCACAGTTCCGTGCAACAGGCCAGCCATCTCGTACCGGATTACGGTATGCTACAGGTCTGGCGCATTGTCTTGCTTGCTGCCGGATTAGGCTGCTGGCTATGTCCGCTAATCCGTCGCCGCGAACCGCATACTGTTGGTTTGCTGCTCGGTGTCGTGCTGATGCTGGCGGGCGAAATTATTGGCCGCGGACTTTTTTATGGCCTGCATATGACCGTAGGTATGGCCGTCGCAGGTTAATTTATGCGTGCGGGGCGACCCGCACCTTTCGGGATTGTTTGAATGACCACTTTTTTACAACGTGATGATTTTGCAGTAACGGCGCGTGTTCTTGGCGCGTTGTTTTATTATTCGCCGGAAAGCCACGAAACCGCTCCTCTGGTTCAGGCGCTATTAACCGACGACTGGCAGGCGCAGTGGCCGCTTGATGCCGATACGCTTGCGCCTGTGGCGGCTATGTTTAAGACCCACAGCGAAGAGTCGTTGCCACAAGCCTGGCAGCGCCTGTTTATCGGCCCTTACGCTCTGCCGTCTCCGCCGTGGGGTTCCGTCTGGCTGGATCGTGAGAGCGTATTATTTGGCGATTCTACGTTGGCGCTACGTCAGTGGATGCGCGAAAACGGGATTCAGTTTGAAATGCAGCAAAACGAGCCAGAAGATCATTTTGGGTCGCTGTTGTTGCTGGCGGCCTGGCTTGCCGAGAATGGCCGTCATCATGAATGTGAACAACTCCTGGCCTGGCATCTGTTTCCGTGGTCGTCCCGCTTTTTGGACGTATTTATCGATCATGCCGGGCATCCGTTTTATCAGGCGTTGGGGCAACTGGCGCGTTTGACTCTGGCGCAATGGCAAGCTCAACTCATTATTCCCATCGCCGTAAAACCGTTATTCCGTTAATCCCCACAAAAGGCAGGATTTTACCTGCCTTTTCGCCCATTGCGGCCTATTTTTACCTACAATAAGTGACAACGTCACATAGCCATTCTATTTTTAAGATAATTCTTTATCGTGAATGGTCACGCTAAGCCGCGTAAGGGCAAAACACAATTGTTAATAGATGTTTAACAGTGTTAAAAATCACGCCTCGCTGGAATCCTTCCCAACCTGTTGCTATAGCTCAAAGCACCCTGCCGGAACATGGCATAACAACACGCGACGTCTTTACGTCGCCATAACACATGCAAACAGGGAGACACACCGCAATGCACACCTTCACCCTAAAACGCGTACTTGGGTTCACTATCGTCATTTTGCTGTTACTGGCGCTGTTTATCTGGGGAATCGGTCTGGAGACGCTGAAAGCGCGTCAGGTCGATCTGCTGTATCTGGGGCAACGACATTTGATGCTGGTCTTTACGTCCATGTTTTTTGCTTTATTGGTCGGCATCCCGAGCGGGATTTTACTCAGCCGTCCTGCGGCAAAAGGATTTGCTGAATATGTCATGCAAATTTTTAATGTCGGCAATACGTTGCCGCCACTGGCCGTCCTGGCCTTAGCGATGGTGATTATCGGGATCGGCGATACCCCCGCCATTGTCGCGCTATTTTTGGCTTCACTTCTGCCTATCGTCCGCAATACCTATGCGGGTCTCTGCTCCGTTCCCGCCTCACTGATTGAAGCGGCGAACGGGATTGGGATGACAAAATGGCAGCGGCTTCGCCAGGTAGAGCTACCCAATGCGTGGCCGGTAATGCTGTCCGGTATTCGCATCGCGACCGCCATCAATGTCGGCACCGCGCCGCTGGCCTTTCTGATCGGTGCCAGCAGCTATGGCGAGCTGATTTTCCCGGGGATTTATCTCAACGATTTTCCTACGTTGATTCTGGGCGCAACGGCCACGGCGTTATTCGCGCTGGTTCTTGACACCCTGCTTGCCTGGCTTGGGCGACGTCTTAGCCCTCATACCGCCTGAACGCATAAATAACAATAAGGAGCGTTAAATGAGATTCAAAAAACACCTGCTGGGATGGCTTGCCGCAACGCTGTTGTTCAGTAGCCAGACGCAGGCCGCGCCGCTGGTTCTCGCCACTAAAAGCTTTACCGAGCAGCATATTCTCTCGGCCATGACCGTGCAGTATTTGCAGAAAAAAGGCTTTCAGGTTCAGCCGCAGACCAATATCGCCGCGGTAATTTCACGTAATGCGATGGTGAATAAACAGATTGATATCACCTGGGAATACACCGGTACATCGCTGATTATTTTCAACCGTATCGATAAGCGCATGAACCCACAACAAACCTACGACACGGTAAAACATCTGGATGCGAAGCTGGGTCTGGTATGGCTCAAACCGGCTGACATGAATAATACTTACGCGTTCGCGATGCAGCGCAAACGCGCCGAGGCGGAAAATATCACCACCATCTCGCAAATGGTGGCAAAAATCGAACAGGTCCGACAGAACGATCCTGACCACAACTGGATGCTCGGTCTCGATCTGGAATTTGCCGGGCGCAGCGACGGGATGAAGCCCCTTCAGCAAGCCTATCAGATGCAGCTCGATCGCCCGCAAATACGACAGATGGACCCGGGGCTGGTCTATAACGCCGTCCGGGATGGTCTGGTTGACGCCGGGCTGGTCTATACCACCGACGGACGGGTTAAAGGATTTGATCTGAAAGTGCTGGAAGATGATAAAGGCTTCTTCCCAAGTTACGCTGTCACGCCGGTGGTGCGTAAAGAAGTGCTGGAAGCCAATCCTGGCCTTGATGATGCCTTAAACACCCTTTCTGGCCTGCTCAATAATGATGTGATATCGACCTTAAACGCCCAGGTCGATATCGATCATCGCACGCCGCAACAGGTAGCCCATCAATTTTTGCAGGACAAAGGTCTACTGTAAGGAGCGCCTATGGATACGATACATTATATGCTGGATAACGCCGGCTACCTCGCCAGCCTTACCTTTCAGCATCTCTGGCTGGTCGCGTTGGCCGTCGGTCTGGCGATTATCATCGGCGTACCGTTAGGCGTTTTGATTGTACGCCACAAATGGCTGGCAACGCCGGTATTGGGCGCCGCCACGCTACTTCTTACTATTCCGTCTATCGCGCTGTTTGGGTTAATGATTCCGCTCTTTTCGCTGATCGGACATGGTATTGGCGTTCTGCCCGCCGTAACGGCCGTTTTTCTCTACTCTTTACTGCCGATTGTCCGTAATACCCATACTGCGCTTGATAGTCTGCCGCCCGGTCTGCGTGAAGCGGGACGCGGCATTGGTATGACTTTCTGGCAACGGCTGCGCTGGGTCGAAATTCCAATGGCCCTACCGGTTATTTTCGGCGGTATCCGCACCGCGGTAGTGATGAATATTGGCGTGATGGCGATTGCCGCGGTTATCGGCGCCGGCGGTCTGGGGCTGCTACTGTTAAACGGCATTAGCGGCAGCGATATTCGCATGTTAATTGCCGGCGCGCTGATGATCTGTCTACTGGCGATTGTGCTTGACTGGCTGTTGCATCGTCTGCAAGTCGTACTGACACCTAAGGGGATACGATAATGATAAAACTGGAAAATCTCACCAAACAATTTGTACAGAAAAAGGGTCAGCCGCTAAAAGCCGTCGACAACGTCAACCTGAACGTACCGGAAGGCGAAATGTGCGTATTGCTCGGCCCCTCCGGCTGCGGCAAAACCACCACGTTAAAGATGATCAACCGGCTGATCGCGCCCAGCAGCGGTAATATTCTTATTAACGGCGAGAATACCAACGATATGGATACGGTAACGCTACGCCGCAATATTGGGTATGTTATCCAACAGATCGGCCTGTTTCCTAATATGACGATTGAAGAAAATATTACCGTTGTGCCGCGCATGTTGGGATGGGACAAAGCGCGATGCAAGCAACGCGCCGAAGAGTTGATGGACATGGTGGCGCTGGATGCCAGAAAATTTCTGCATCGCTATCCAAAGGAAATGTCCGGGGGACAGCAACAGCGTATTGGCGTGATCCGCGCTCTGGCCGCCGATCCGCCGGTACTGCTGATGGATGAGCCCTTCGGCGCTGTGGACCCAATTAACCGCGAAGTGATCCAGAACCAGTTTCTTGATATGCAGCGTAAGCTAAAAAAGACGGTGATGCTGGTCAGCCATGATATCGACGAAGCGCTAAAGCTCGGCGACCGTATCGCCGTGTTCCGTCAGGGGCGAATTGTACAGTGCGCCAGTCCTGATGAACTGCTGGCCAAACCGGCTAACGAATTTGTCGGGTCGTTTGTCGGCCAGGACAGAACGTTAAAGCGTCTGCTACTGGTCTCCGCAGGCGATGTTACCGACCAACAGCCAACCATTACCGCGCGGCCTTCCACGCCGTTAAGCGAGGCGTTCGGCATTATGGATGATCACGATATTCGCGCGATTACCGTCATTGACAACGACGGTAAGCCACTGGGATTTGTGAAGCGCCGGGAAGCGCGGAACGCCAGCGGAACCTGCGCCGATATCACCCATCCTTTCCGTATTACGGGCAAAGCGGAAGATAACCTGCGTATTGTGCTGTCCAGATTGTACGAAAGTAATACTAGCTGGATGCCGATCGTTGATGAAGACGGACGCTATAACGGTGAAATCTCTCAGGATTACATCGCCGATTATCTCAGCTCAGGCCGCACGCGTCGGGCGCTAAATATTCACGAAAGCAGCTAACGCCGCCGCCGGATGGTGTCTCGCTATCCGGCAATATCATTATTGTACGCAATATTATATCGCACATAGTGCTTTTGCGTCTGACGCCATTTCCCCGCAGAATAGGCTATCCTGAAACTCCCTGTTTACCCGCTCATGCATCGTTTACACGCTTACCCGGATCTGCGCGCGATGTTTCGTCGCCTGCTGATCGCTATGCTCATCGGTATTCTCGCGGCGCTGGCTGTCGCCGCCTTCCGTCATGCGATGCAATTGCTGGAGTGGATTTTCCTGAGTAATGACACTGGCAGTCTGGTGAATGCGGCTGAGGGGCTTTCGCCCTGGCGACGGCTGATTACGCCTGCGCTTGGCGGCCTGGCCGCTGGTCTGTTGCTGTGGGGGTGGCAAAAAATGAACCAACAGCGTCCCCATGCGCCCACTGACTATATGGAAGCATTGCAAACCGACGGGCAATTTGACGTTGGCGCCAGTCTGGTGAAATCGCTGGCCTCGCTGCTGGTCGTGGTCAGCGGCAGCGCAATTGGTCGCGAAGGCGCAATGATCCTCCTCGCCGCGCTGGCGGCATCCGGCTTTGCCCGACGCTTCACGCCGCGCGAGGAATGGAAATTATGGATCGCCAGCGGCGCCGCTGCGGGCATGGCGGGCGCTTACCATGCACCGCTGGCGGGCAGCCTGTTTATCGCGGAAATCCTGTTCGGTACCTTAATGCTGGCTTCCCTCGGCCCGGTTGTCGTTTCCGCCGTCGTCGCCCTGCTAACCACCCATGTATTAAGCGGTAGCGATTCACTACTCTATACCGTACATCTGAACGTTGATCTCCACGCGCGGGAGTACGTCATGATAGTCAGTACCGGCCTGGTCGCCGGTCTGTGCGGCCCGTTGCTGATGTGGCTGATGACGGCCAGCCATAATAGCTTTTTACGCTTAAAACTGTCGCCGCCCTGGCAGCTGGCGTTGGGCGGACTTATTGTCGGAATACTGTCGTTACTGACGCCTACGGTATGGGGAAACGGCTATAGCGTCGTACAATCATTTCTGCTCTCCCCGCCGCTATTCTCGCTGATTGGCGGAATTTTTGCGTGCAAAATTCTGGCTGTGCTCGCCAGCAGCGGCTCTGGCGCGCCGGGCGGCGTCTTTACGCCAACATTATTTGTCGGATTATCAATTGGAATGTTTTTAGGGCGGATATGGGGATTCTGGCTGCCAGGCTCGAATGAAATAGTGATTTTATTGGGACTGGCGGGTATGGCGACGCTACTGGCGGCGACAACCCATGCGCCGATTATGTCTACCCTGATGATTTGTGAAATGACCGGCGAGTATCAGTTGCTCCCCGGTCTGCTGATTGCCTGCGTAGTCGCGTCAGTACTCTCGCGAACGTTACGCCATGATTCTATCTACCGCCAGCACGCTGCCGAGCATTGACAAACGAATATACTGCCCCAGTTCACGCTGCTCAGCGCGCGGCAGGTATGGCAACTCGCCAATCAGCGGCGCTGGCAGTTTTTTTCCAAGTACATCAATAATTTCAGCATAATGCGCCAGGCCAGGATTAATGCGATTCGCCACCCAGCCAATTAATGGCAGTCCATCGTTAGCGACAGCTTGCGCAGTCAGTAGCGCGTGATTAATGCACCCCTCCTGAATCCCTACCACCATCAATACCGGTAATTGTTCCTGTACCACCCATTCGGACAACGGACGTAAATCATTCATCAGACTACGCCAGCCGCCAGTGCCCTCCACAACAACGTGATCCACTTTATCGCTCAGGCTTGCCAGCCCGTTGGACAGCAAGGTGTAATTAATAGGACAGCTATGCGCTACGCTGCTTTCCTCTTCGCTTAACGCGATCGGATTAATCGCCTCATACGGCAATTCCAGAGAAGAGACGCTTTGCAATACCAAAGCGTCTTTGTTGCGCATCCCTTCCGGGGTCTCTTTGCTCCCTTTGGCGACAGGTTTATATCCTGCCACGCTCTTACCACTCGACGCTAACGCTTGTAGTAATGCGCGGGAAACCACCGTCTTCCCAACAGAAGTGTCTGTACCTGTAATAAAGAAACGCTTCAGCATCACTAACTCCACCGTTATGCTTCGAAAATATAAGTCAGGAAAATAATACAGTGGAGAAAGTCTAAGGTATGGCAAGGGCAATCAGCTTGAGTTAGCGCAAATTTTTGTACAACAGTTAAAAAATGTTAACCCTGTAATAGACGAATCAACAAAGAGCCGTTATACATCGCATCTTTTACCAACGCCGCCCCCGCCATCGTGCCCTGGTTGGTAAACTGCGTGCTTTCCACTACCGTGTTCTTACTGTAGGCGGGCAGCGCCTGCTGACGAATACTGTCGGCAATCGCCGGAAAAAGGATATCGGCCGCTTTACTTAGCGGCGAACCAATAAGAATTTTTTGCGGATTAAATAAATTCACCATAATAGCCAGAATGCGTCCAACATGCGCGCCAACGCCGCTAATGATATCTTTTGCTAATAGATCTCCCTGTATCGCTGCCTGACACAGTGAATCTACCGTTAACGGCTGGCCGTGTAGCATTGAACTCATAGACTGATTAAGCCGAAGCTGCGTAAGCTCCAGTACGCTATCGACGCTGGCTATGGTCTCCAGACAGCCATGATTACCGCAATAACAGCGCTTACCATAAGGATCGACCTGGGTATGCCCAATCTCCACCAGGCTGCTACTGCCCGCATGAAGCAAATGGCCGTCGGTGATAACACCCGCCCCCACATTATGATCAATCACCACCTGAATAACGTCGCGCGCACCGCGTGAGGCGCCAAAAAGCGCCTCCGCCATCGTCCAGGCGCTGATATCATGCTGAATGTAAACCGGTACGCCGGTATGACGCTCCAAAGCATCACCTAAAGGCATTTCTTTGACATCCTCATAAAACGGCATCCGATGCACAATGCCGTTTTCGGTATCGATAATGCCCGGCAACGTAATCGCAATAGAGGTCAGACGCTCCAGTTTTTGCTGATGGCGGGTAAAAAACCGATCAACGTGCGTGATAATTCGCTCAAGCAACGGCGTAGCTTCGGTTAACGGCAGCTCCAGACACTCTTCTACCACCAGCTTGCTACTAAGATCGCGCAGCGCAAGGAAAATTTCGCCACGGCTAATACGAATAGATAAATAGTGCCAGGCTTCAGTTTCCACTACCAGCCCGACGGCGGGACGGCCACGACTGCCCACCTCTTTAATTTCAAGTTCCTGAACCAAATGCGCTTCCAGCATTTCGCGGACAATTTTCGTAATACTGGCAGGCGCCAACTGCGCCAGACGAGACAGGTCAATTCGCGATACCGGTCCGAGCTGATCAATCAGGCGATACACTGCGCCAGCATTGGTCTGCTTAATTTGATCGATATGCCCAGGCTGACTATCAGCAACCACCGCTCACTCCCTTTATTTTCGCGCTCCGAAATAATCTGTGTGCTATGGTGAAACACTTCAATACTCGCCGTCAACTTTTTGCTTAGCCGTGTGATTAACTGCACATTTTCACCCTTTTTAAGTAAAATTAATCCTGCCGGGCAGCCATTAATAGCAGTTGGCAAAACCGCTGTACGGCATGACTCTGTTCATGATGCTTTGGCCATACCAGCCACATTTCAGATACGGCGTCTTCTTCCGCCAGAGGGACCCAGCGCATCTCACTCATCTGCACGCGCTTAAAGGATGCCGGCAGAATCGAGACGCCCAGTCCCGCCGCCACCAGACCGATAATGGTCATTGCCTCGCCAACCTCCTGCGTGATGGTCGGCGTCAGGTTATAACGCCGCATCAGGCCGAGAATATCGTCGTAAAGGCCCGTCCCGACATGCGGATCGAAAAAGACGAAAGGCTCTTTCGCCAGCTCTGTCAGACTGACGACCGGCTTTTGCGCCAGCCGATGCTCGCGCGGGATCATTGCCATAAGCGGCTCATGCAAAATCACCTCGCGATTAAGCGTGTCGGGCAGCGGCGTATTACGTAGCAAGCCAATATCAAGTACGCCTTCGTTGAGCGGCGCGATTTGCTCACGCGTATTCATTTCACGCGTTTGCATATGCACCCCCGGGTAGGACTGGCGGAACAGCGAAAAGGTATTCGATACCGCCCGAATAAAAGGCGCTGAAGACGTAAAGCCAATACGGATTTCGCCCGCTTCTCCCTGATGCAACCGCTCGGCGCGAGCGGCGGCGTCGTTTACCAGACTCAGGATCTGTCGGCTATCCGCCAGAAACTGTCGCCCGGCGGCCGTTAAGGCTACGCTGCGGTTGGTCCGCGCCAGTAATCGCGCGCCGACCTGCTGCTCCAGAATTTGTATCTGCTGACTCAGCGGCGGCTGCGAGATATTGAGGCGCGCGGCGGCGCGACCAAAATGCAGCTCTTCTGCTACCGCCACAAAGTAACGTAAATGACGTAATTCGATATTCATATTTTTAACGTCTTATTTGAGACAATTAATATATTAGACAGAATATTTTGCTTTTTCTATGCTTTATCTGTCGGTTATACCCGTCTCCTGTTTACGGAGATGTAAAGCAAGGATTTAACGTGAGTCGTACAACTATTCTCGATGACGCCACGGCGAGCGATATCGATGAACAACGCCATTCTCAGCCGGTTCAATTTATTAAACGCGGTACAGCGCCTTTTATGCGCGTCACGCTGGCCCTTTTTTCCGCGGGTCTGGCGACTTTCGCGCTTCTTTACTGTGTTCAGCCTATATTACCGGTACTTTCCCAGGAGTTTGGCGTCTCCCCCGCCAGCAGTAGCGTGTCACTTTCTATTTCTACCGCCATGCTGGCCATCGGCTTACTTTTTACCGGCCCGCTTTCTGATGCGATAGGCCGTAAACCGGTGATGGTCACCGCCTTGTTATTAGCCTCCTGCTGCACATTGTTATCAACCATGATGACCAGTTGGCATGGTATTCTGATTATGCGCGCGCTGATCGGTCTATCGTTAAGCGGCGTCGCCGCCGTGGGAATGACCTACCTGAGCGAAGAAATCCATCCCAGCTTTGTCGCCTTCTCCATGGGGCTCTATATTAGCGGTAATTCCATCGGCGGGATGAGTGGGCGTTTATTAAGCGGCGTCATGACCGACTTTTTTAACTGGCGAATCGCGCTGGCGACCATCGGATGTTTTGCGCTGGCGTCTGCGCTGATGTTCTGGAAGATTTTACCCGCCTCGCAACATTTCCGTCCCACGTCGTTACGACCTAAAACGTTATTTATTAATTTCCGTCTCCACTGGCGCGATCGGGGACTACCACTGCTGTTTGCCGAAGGCTTTTTACTGATGGGGGCGTTCGTGACCCTGTTTAACTACATTGGTTATCGCCTGATGCTCTCCCCCTGGGAATTAAGCCAGGCCGTGGTCGGACTGTTATCAGTAGCCTATCTCACCGGCACATGGAGCTCACCGAAAGCTGGCGCAATGACCTCGCGCTATGGCCGGGGACCGGTCATGTTGTTCTCTACCGCGATAATGCTGTGCGGGCTTTTACTGACGCTTTTTACCTCGCTTTGGCTGATTTTTGCCGGAATGCTGCTTTTTTCCGCCGGCTTTTTCGCCGCGCACTCCGTGGCCAGCAGTTGGATTGGCCCGCGTGCGCGTCGGGCGAAGGGACAGGCCTCGTCACTTTATCTTTTCAGCTATTATCTGGGTTCCAGTATCGCCGGGACGCTAGGCGGCGTATTCTGGCATAGTTACGGCTGGAACGGCGTAGGCGGTTTTATCGCGCTAATGCTGGTGCTGGCCATCCTGGTCGGGACGCGGTTACATCATCGTCTTCACGCCTGAAAGAAAGTCACCCGGCGATAGCAACGTACGCTATCGCCGGGCTGGTTTTCACTCCACGACTCACTGTTCACCATAGACCTGTCAGGCTTGATACGCCCATCACTTCTCTGATTGCATCCAGCGCCAGAAGCGTAAATACCACCCAGATTATTGGATTCATATATGGTGTGCTTTTTATTCTGGAGGGCAGATATTACCGTCTCTGAGACTAAAAAAGGGAACGGCAACAAAAAACTACCCATTATGGTGGGCTTACGCCGCGTTATCGCTGTCATTGTACATATCGTTACATGCCGATACCAATCACTCACGGAAGCCCTTTGATAACAGCGATATAGTTATTTCACCGGCCCCGCAGTGGGGTTGAATGAAAAACCAAATCGAGGGTATCAAAATGAAAAAAGTATTAGCTCTGGTTGTTGCCGCTGCAATGGGTCTCTCTTCCGCAGCATTCGCGGCTGAGACTGCGACGCCTGCGAAAACCGCAGCGCCAGCCAAAACAACCCAGCCCACCCAGCACCACAAAAAACAGCATAAAAATACGCATAAGAAACCCGTTGAGCAAAAAGCGCAGGCGGCTAAAAAGCACCAGAAAAAAGATGGCAAAAAAGCCCCAGCCAAATCTACATCAAAAACAACTTCGCAGCCGACTGCGTAAGTCGTCATAACATGCTGTGGCGCGCCCCCGCGCCCGTTTTTACGGCGCTAGATCATTCTGGTTTAGCGCCGCCGTTTGGGAGGGCAAAAAAGTGTCTCGCTACCGCTTTGAGCTCATTCTTATCGCGCTTATTTTATGCGCCGTTATTGCCACGCATTTCTATCTTTCCTGAGTGTAGTTATCTGATTTTACTCCCACTTTCTTACCGTCACGTCTATAGTAATACTGAGGGTTTGTTGTTAATAATCATAATTACCCACCAGAGTGTGATATGCATAAAACCATTGCTGTATTACTGGGCATAGTTTGTTTTTTACCGGTCATGGCGGATGCCAACGAGTCTGATACCAACGCCACGGATGCCAGCGACGTCAAAACGCTTTTTTTTAACCATGACGATCGGGTGCCCGTCGCCGATCCCACCCAATCGCCGTGGGATGCCATCGGGCAACTAGAGACCGCCAGCGGCAATTTGTGTACGGCAACGCTTATCTCCCCACATATCGCCCTAACAGCAGGCCACTGCCTGCTAACGCCGCCAAAAGGAAAACCGGACAAAGCGGTTGCGCTGCGTTTTGTGGCGCAAAAAGGAATATGGCGCTATGAAATCCACGGCATTGAAGGCCGCGTTGAACCGTCGCTGGGCCGGCGCCTGAAAGCGGATGGCGATGGCTGGATTGTGCCGCCTGCCGCGGCAAGCTGGGATTTTGGTCTGGTAATATTACGCTACCCACCTTCCGGTATCACGCCAGTGCCTTTATTTACCGGCGATAAAGCGGCGCTCACTGCGGCGTTGAAAGCCGCAGACCGAAAAGTCACGCAGTCCGGTTATCCGGAGGATCATCTGAATGCGCTCTATTCCCATCAGGATTGCATCGTGACCGGCTGGGCGCAGAATGCCGTACTCTCACACCAGTGCGACACGTTACCTGGCGACAGCGGCTCGCCGCTATTATTGCACACGGATAGCGGATGGCAGCTCATTGGCGTACAAAGCTCCGCCCCTGCGGCTAAAGATCGCTGGCGCGCCGATAACCGCGCTATATCCGTCACCGGCTTTCGCGATAAGCTGAAAGCGCTGGCGCAGGATTAATATTGTGAGTCGCGGGAATCGCTGCCTAACCGGCAGCGCGTGTATCAGGCAAGTTTTATCATAATCATCCCGGCGAGCAGCAATATCACGCCAACCCAGCCTTTGGGATTTAAGCGCTGGCCGAAGAGCACCCAGCCAGCCGCCAGCGTGGCGGCGATACCAAAACCGCCCCATAACGCATACGCCACCGACAGATCTATCCCTTTTACCGCCTGGGAAAGCGCACTGAAGGCGGCCAGAATAGCGGCAAGCGATAAGATGCCATAGCATTTACGGCGAAAACCGTCCGAAAATTTCAACAATACGTTAGCCGCGATTTCCAGCATTATTGCCAGCCCAAGCCAGGCGCCGTGTACCCATTCAAATTGTTGCACGGGTCGCCTCCTTCACCGGTTTACCGGGTTTACGTGTCCCTGATTTGATCAATACGATGCCGGCGACCAGCGTCAGCAAGCCGGCAATCTTCATGGTTGATAATGCTTCATCAAATAACAGCACGCTAAAAACGGTAATAAATAAAATGCCGATCCCTTCCCATAAGGCATACGCCACACCCAGGGCAATCCTTTTTACCGCAAAAGAAAGAAATATATATGACAGCGTGATCATCACCAGCATTAAAATAAAACCCGCATTACCATTACCCACGCTAGCCCATTTCATTGAGAGCGTGCCGGTAATTTCAGTCGCGATAGCCAGAGCTAATAAAATCCAGTAAAACATGACACTTCTCCTGCATGAGAATATACTCTTTCGAGTCTGCTGCACGCAGCAAACTAAAAAATAAAATCAGTTAGCACAGCGCGTTGCGCCAGCTCAGGCAGAAGTTAGAGACTAAAGCGCGTTACGCCAGTGCTGCTCGCCGATCAGCAGGAAAAAGGAGGTAGAGTGAAGATGCGTTTGAGTGGAGAAAAAAGCGCTGAACATATTGTCCATAATATTACAATTATCCGCAGTGTTGCTTCTCGTCATCGCGGATGATAATTGTCCTCGGTAGTTGAACACGCCTGATTTGTATCATAAGCCAGGAATTAACTCAAAATCTTTTCACTTCTTTACCTGAAGTGTTTGATTTTAACCAGAACAGGTCGACCGGCATCACATTATTATTCGTGTCGGCATCAGAAAACAGGGAATGATATGACAAAACCGATCATCACGCTCAATGGTCTAAAAATCGTCATTATGCTGGGAATGCTGGTGGTTATTCTGAGCGGTATCCGCTTCGCCGCAGATATCATTGTTCCCTTTATTTTGGCGTTATTTATTGCAGTAGTTCTCAATCCTGTTGTGCAACGGATGACCCGATGTCGAATTCCGCGCGTTATCGCCGTGTCATTGCTTATTGTGATTATTGTTATGTTAATGGTACTGCTGCTGGCCTATTTGGGCACATCATTAAATGAACTGGCCCGTACCCTGCCGCAATATCGCTCCTCATTGGTCATACCATTGCAACGTATTGAACCGTGGTTACAGCGGGCAGGCATTGGCGTGTCGGTTGATGAGCTGGCGAAATATATCGATCCAAACGCCGCCATGACTCTGGTAACGAACCTGCTCACCCAATTGTCCAATGCCATGTCGTCTATCTTTTTATTGTTATTGACCGTGGTATTTATGCTGCTGGAGGTTCCACAACTGCCTGAGAAACTGCAGCAGATGATGAGCCGCCCGGTGGAAGGCATGGCGGCGATTCAACGCGCGCTTGATAGCGTTTCCCATTATCTGGTGCTAAAAACAGCGATCAGTATCGTGACAGGGCTGGTCGCATGGGGAATGCTGGCCGCGCTGGATGTCCGCTTCGCCTTTGTCTGGGGGCTACTGGCCTTCGCGCTGAACTATATTCCTAATATTGGATCGGTGCTCGCTGCCCTGCCGCCCATTATTCAGGTGCTGGTGTTTAACGGGTTTTATGATGCGCTGCTGGTGCTGGCGGGCTATCTGCTGATTAATCTGGTCTTCGGCAATATCCTTGAACCACGCATTATGGGGCGTGGTTTAGGACTTTCGACCTTAGTTGTATTTTTGTCGTTAATTTTCTGGGGCTGGCTATTAGGTCCGGTGGGCATGTTGCTCTCCGTTCCGTTAACCATCATTGTCAAAATCGCCCTGGAACAGACCACTGGCGGGCAGAGTATCGCCGTTCTGCTTAGCGATTTAAACAAAAGATAAAATGCAATATATACACAAAATCATTCAAGATGCATCGCGGCGGCAAGGGAAGAAATCCCCGGGAGCATAGATAACTATGTGACCGGGGTTTCTGAGCGCAGCCAACAAAGAGGCAGCTTAAAGAATGAAGTGTATAAAAACGGCCTCCAAAGAGGCCGCCGCACATTGAAAAGATTAAAGCGCTTTCAGAATCGCATCCACGCTGGCTTTGGCATCGCCAAACAGCATTTGCGTATTCTCTTTAAAGAACAGCGGGTTCTGTACACCAGCATAACCGGTATTCATTGAACGCTTAAAGACCACGACATTCTGCGCTTTCCACACCTCGAGAACCGGCATACCGGCAATCGGGCTGCGGGGATCGTCTTGTGCCGCCGGGTTCACCGTATCGTTCGCGCCAATCACCAGCACGGTATCGGTATCCGCGAAATCATCATTGATTTCGTCCATTTCCAGCACGATGTCATAAGGTACTTTCGCCTCCGCCAACAGCACGTTCATATGCCCCGGCAGGCGACCCGCCACCGGATGAATGCCGAAACGCACGTTGATACCGCGCGCACGCAGTTTTTCGGTGATTTCCGCCACCGGATACTGCGCCTGCGCCACCGCCATCCCGTACCCCGGCGTAATAATGACGGAGTGGGAGTTTTTCAGCATCTCAGCGGTCTCTTCCGCCGTGATTTCGCGATGTTCGCCAGCTTCCTGATCGTCGCCCGTTGAGGAGCCGTCAGTACCGAACCCACCAGCAATAACGCTGATGAAAGAGCGGTTCATCGCTTTACACATAATGTAAGACAGGATCGCACCTGATGAACCGACCAGCGCACCGGTCACAATCAGCAGATCGTTGCTCAGCATAAAACCAGCCGCCGCGGCAGCCCAACCGGAATAGGAGTTCAGCATTGAAACAACCACCGGCATGTCCGCCCCGCCGATAGAGGCGACCAGATGCCAACCAAACGCCAGCGCGATAATGGTCATCAGCAGCAGCGCCAGAACCTGTAGACCCACGCTTTCGGTGCGGACAAAAACCAGCAGCAACAGGAAAGAAACAACCAGCGCCGCCAGGTTCATTTTGTGACGGTTAGGCAACATCAACGGCTTAGAAGAGATTTTACCGCGCAGTTTACCAAACGCCACGATCGATCCGGTGAAAGTGACTGCGCCAATAAAGATACCGAGGAAGACTTCGGTCAGATGGATATTCACCAGCACCGGCGCCAGACTGGCGTCATGGTACAGATAGCTGTTAAAGCCAACCAGTACCGCCGCCAGGCCCACGAAACTGTGCAGAATCGCGACCAGCTCCGGCATCTCGGTCATCTCAACTTTTTTCGCCATGCGGATGCCAATCGCGCCGCCAATAATCATGGCGACCAGAATCCATGCCACGTTGCCGGTATCCGGCCCGAAAATGGTCGCCAGCAACGCGATCGCCATCCCGGCAATACCGAAGTTATTCCCCTGGCGGGACGTTTCATGCTTTGAAAGCCCGGCAAGACTGAAAATAAACAGGATCGCGGCAACAATGTATGCAGCTGTAACTAATCCTCCAGACATGTGTTACCCCTTAGTTTTTCCGGAACATTTTCAGCATACGCTGAGTCACGGTGAAGCCACCGAAAATATTAATGCTGGCGATAAGCACCGCGATAAAGCTCAGGAAGCTGACCCAGCCGCCCTGACCAATTTGCAATAATGCCCCGACAACAATAATCCCTGAAATCGCGTTGGTCACCGACATTAATGGTGTATGAAGCGCATGAGACACGTTCCACACCACGTAATAACCAACCACGCAGGCGAGCGCAAATACGGTAAAATGGCCGAGGAACTCTTTTGGCGCGACATCGGCCAGCCAGCCAAAAAGAATGATTGCCAGCGCCATAAGCGCATATTTTCGCCAGGGTGAAGCGGGCTTTTCCGGCTCTTTTGGCGCAGGGGCTGCTTTAGGCGCGGCCTGAGGCTGCGCGGAGACCTGGATTGGCGGCGCAGGCCAAGTAATATCGCCGTCGCGAATCACCGTAACGCCTCGGATCACGACATCGTTAAAATCTACGTCAATATTGCCGTCTTTCTCTTTACACAGCAGCTTCAGCAGGTTGACCAGGTTGGTGCCATAAAGTTGGGAGGACTGCGTCGGCAAACGCCCCGGCAGATCGGTGTAGCCAATCACTTTCACGCCATTGTCCGTCGTCACAACCTGATTGGCGACGGTATATTCGCAGTTACCGCCGTTCTGCGCGGCCAGGTCGACAATCACGCTGCCGGCCTTCATAGAATCGACCATATCGCGGGTAATCAGCTTCGGCGCAGGTTTGCCCGGAATCAATGCGGTGGTAACAATGATGTCGACCTCTTTGGCCTGGGCGGCAAAGAGCGCCATTTCCGCTTTGATAAACGCCTCGGACATCACTTTGGCGTAACCATCGCCGCTACCGGCTTCCTCTTTAAAATCCAGTTCGAGGAACTCTGCCCCCATACTCTGGACCTGCTCTTTGACTTCAGGACGAGTGTCAAACGCGCGGACAATCGCCCCCAGGCTGTTTGCTGCGCCGATAGCCGCAAGACCCGCAACCCCGGCACCGATAACCATCACCTTCGCAGGCGGCACTTTCCCGGCGGCGGTGATTTGCCCGGTAAAGAAGCGCCCAAATTCATGCGCGGCTTCTACAATGGCGCGATAACCCGCGATATTCGCCATTGAGCTTAACGCGTCGAGCGACTGTGCGCGGGAAATGCGCGGCACGGAGTCCATTGCCATCACCGTGACCTTACGTTCGGCGAGTTTCTCCATTAACCCAGAATTTTGCGCGGGCCAGATAAAACTGACCAGCGTAGTCCCGGGGTTAAGTAAAGCGATTTCATCTTCTTCAGGCGCATTAACCTTGAGAATAATTTCCGACTGCCAGACGGCATTGCCGTCTACAATATCCGCGCCAGCCTGCGCAAACGCTTTGTCGTCAAAACTTGCCAGTTGACCCGCCCCGCTTTCGATAGCGACGCTAAAACCCAGCTTCAGTAGCTGCTCTACCGTTTTCGGCGTCGCAGCGACACGGGTTTCATTGGGTAACCGCTCTTTTGGTATGCCAATTCGCATAAATGTTCCCTTCCATCGGTATTTTTGATGATGGTTTGTCAGTAAGCGCGGGAAGCGTACGCCTGCCCGCGTTTGAGGTAAATGTTACCCCAGCAGAATAAAACCGTTACAAACTCTCTATAACCTACTGAAAATAACGCCTGTGATCTAGCGCCAAAAAACAGAATTTTTTATCAAATTTGCAAAATATGAACGATTCAGCCGCTAAACAGCCATAATGCCTTGAAAACGGCCTGCGAGGGCTGATAATTCGCTCAAATTTGACAACAAAACATAATTAAACCCCGGGCGCGATCAAGGAATTAACATTAAATTAACTTATTAAATTCATGTGCTTCATCAGCTTAGCCACCCAGCCGCCGTTTTTTTCGACATAGGGATAAATGTTATCATCGAAGATACGGTACATGACACGATGCGTGAAAAATCCCGCAGACATCCATACGGTTTAAATGCAATAATCAGCCACGTTTCTAGTCAATAACAATACCAGTACCTGGTTTGCGCAAGGCGAAGGATTATTTTTATGAAGCTTAAGAACACTCTCCTGGCGTCGGCACTGCTTTCTGCGGCTGCTTTTTCTGTCCATGCAGCAACAGAACTGACGCCGGAGCAAGCGGCTGCACTAAAACCTTATGACCGCATCGTTATTACCGGTCGTTTTAATGCTATTGGCGATGCGGTCTCCGCCGTGTCCCGCCGCGCGGATAAAGAAGGTGCAGCCTCCTTCTATGTTGTCGACACCTCGGAGTTCGGCAATAGTGGTAACTGGCGTGTTGTGGCGGATGTGTATAAAACCGACGCGCCGAAAGCTGACGCGCCCAAAAATCGTGTCATTAATGGCATCGTGGAATTACCAAAAGACCAGGCCGTGCAACTGGAACCATACGATACCGTCACCGTTCAGGGCTTCTACCGTAGCCAGCCGGAAGTCAACGATGCCATTACGAAAGCAGCGAAACAGAAAGACGCATACGCTTTCTATATTGTTCGTCAGGTGGATGCGAACCAGGGCGGGAACCAGCGCATCACTGCGTTTATCTATAAACAAGATGCGAAAAAACGCATCGTCCAGAGCCCGGACGCTATTCCGGCAGATTCTGAAGCCGGTCGCGCCGCGCTGGCTCAGGGCGGCGAAGCTGCGAAGAAAGTCGAAATTCCAGGCGTCGCCACGTCAGCCTCGCCGAGCGCCGAAGTAGGCCGTTTCTTTGAAACGCAATCCACCAAAGGCGGACGTTACACTGTCACACTTCCGGATGGCACAAAAGTTGAGGAGCTGAATAAAGCGACCGCCGCGATGATGGTGCCTTTCGACAGCGTTAAGTTCACCGGCAACTACGGCAATATGACAGAAATCTCCTACCAGGTCGCCAAACGCGCGGCGAAGAAAGGCGCGAAGTATTATCATATTACGCGTCAGTGGCAGGAGCGCGGCAACAACATCACCATCAGCGCCGACCTCTATAAATAAGACGCGCGTCGCCATCAGGTTTTCTCGCCGGATGGCGGCATAACTGCCTTATCCGGCCTACACGATCGTTCAACGGTAGGCCTGATAAGCCACCATCAGGCATTTCTCGCGGGATTCCAACTCCGTCAAATATCGCGATGAATCTCACTTTTCGCTTTTTTAGCGATAAATCTTATCCAGGCCGTTGCATGCGGTCCCTTCTCTCCGTAAAATCCCGCGCCTTAGTGGCTTTCACCATTTTTATGCGTTTTGCCATAATAATTATTCTTCCAATTTCATTTTTATAGCTGGATACCGATGGAAAAAAAACTGGGACTGAGCGCGCTGACCGCGCTGGTTTTAAGCTCAATGCTTGGCGCAGGTGTTTTCAGTCTGCCCCAGAATATGGCCGCCGTTGCCAGTCCGGCTGCGCTGTTAATTGGCTGGGCCATTACCGGCGTAGGGATACTTCTACTGGCATTCGCCATGTTAATCCTTACGCGTATTCGTTCCGAACTTGACGGCGGTATCTTTACTTACGCCCGCGAAGGCTTCGGCGAACTCATTGGCTTCTGTTCTGCCTGGGGCTATTGGCTGTGTGCGGTCATCGCCAACGTATCGTATTTAGTTATTGTCTTTTCAGCGCTGAGTTTCTTTACCGATACGCCTGCGCTGCGTCTGTTTGGCGACGGTAATACCTGGCAGGCTATTGTCGGCGCTTCAGCCCTGCTCTGGATTGTCCATTTCCTTATCCTGCGCGGCGTACAAACGGCAGCCAGCATCAATCTGGTCGCGACTCTGGCGAAACTGTTGCCGCTCGGCGCGTTTATTGTGCTGGCTATCATGTTGTTCAAACTTGATACCTTCACACTGGACTTTACCGGTGTTGAACTCGGTATCCCTGTATGGGAACAAGTCAAGAACACCATGCTCATTACGCTGTGGGTATTTATTGGCGTTGAAGGTGCCGTCGTCGTCTCGGCCCGAGCGAAAAATAAACGCGATGTAGGCCGCGCCACGCTACTGGCGGTCCTCGCGGCGCTGGGAATATATCTCCTGGTCACGCTGCTTTCTCTTGGCGTCCTCGCCCGTCCGGAACTGGCGGAGATGCGCAACCCGTCGATGGCCGGTCTGATGGTGAAAATGATGGGGCCGTGGGGCGAAATTATTATTGCGGCGGGACTGATTGTGTCTGTCTGCGGGGCTTATCTAAGCTGGACTATCATGGCGGCGGAAGTGCCGTTTCTGGCAGCAGCCTATAAGTCCTTCCCGGGAATCTTCGCGCGACAAAATGCTCAAGGCGCGCCTTCTGCGTCGCTATGGCTCACCAATATCTGTGTGCAAATCTGTCTGGTGCTGATCTGGCTTACCGGTTCGGACTACAATACGCTATTGACGATTGCGTCAGAAATGATTCTGGTGCCCTACTTTCTGGTCGGCGCATTTCTGCTGAAGATTGCAACACGTCCCCTACATCGTGCGGTAGGTATCGGAGCCTGTATTTATGGCTTATGGTTGTTATACGCGTCGGGCCCCATGCACCTGTTGCTCTCGGTCGTACTGTATGCGCCTGGATTACTGGTTTTCCTGTATGCGCGTCGGACGCACAAGCATGACAACGTATTAAATCGTCAGGAAGTCGTGCTGATTGGTTTATTGCTGATCGCGGCGGTTCCGGCTACGTGGATGCTGGTGGGATAAATGCTTCCCCATCGTAATACATACGGATATTACGATGGGAAAACCACTGTCTTTGCCAATATTAATGCCATTTAATCCAGCAAAAAATCAGCAGCCACGCGCTTAGCCCCCAGCAGACCACCGCACCACCAAGCGCGACAGGCAGGCGTATCACGCCGCTGAAATACCATAGCGTTGCAAGATAAATAAAATAAGGAATGATCGACCACATACTAAAGACGATGGTGGTACGCATCGCGTCGATGCCCCGCTCGCTGGCAACGATATAGTGCGCGATAAGCGCAAACGTTGGAAACAGAGGGATTAATCCGGCGATATAATAATTTTTCGTTTTTGACAGCAGACCAATCAATACGACAACCAGCGCCCCCAGGGCAGCTTTAATCACGAGTCCCATTACCTTGCCTTAACACGTTAATAACAACAGCGTGTAGCATAACGGAACCGCTCTCGTTTAGAAAAGATTTATGGAAGGGAAAACAGAGGCGGTGTATGTTGGCGTTTTCTATTCTCCATTTATAATATGAACCGCATTGTATTTGTTGAAGACGACGCTGAAGTAGGTTCTCTCATTGCCGCTTATCTGGCGAAACATGATATTGATGTCATTGTTGAGCCGCGTGGTGACCAAGCGGAGGATCTTATCCTCACCACTCAGCCCGATCTGGTTTTACTGGATATTATGCTTCCAGGTAAAGATGGCATGACGATATGCCGCGACTTACGCCACCGCTGGCAAGGCCCGATTGTCTTGCTCACCTCGCTGGATAGTGATATGAATCATATACTGGCGCTGGAGATGGGTGCCTGTGACTATATCCTCAAAACTACGCCTCCGGCCGTTTTACTGGCGCGCCTGCGCTTGCACCTGCGGCAAAACGAACAGGCGCAACAGACAAAAAGTCTACAAGAGCGCGCGCTTACACCGCATAAAGCGCTGCGTTTTGGCGCGTTAACCATCGATCCCCTTAACCGGGCGGTCCAGCTCAATGGCGAGCTCATATCGCTTTCTACCGCCGATTTTGAGTTGCTCTGGGAGCTGGCGACACACGCCGGACAAATTATGGATCGCGACGCGTTGCTAAAAACGCTACGCGGTGTCAATTACGATGGTCTGGATCGCAGCGTGGATGTGGCGATTTCTCGCCTGCGTAAGAAACTGCTGGATAGCGCTGCTGAACCCTATCGTATAAAGACCATTCGCAATAAAGGCTATCTTTTTGCCCCTCACGCCTGGGACGAGACGACAACGGAGTAAATTAGCCGTCAGGTTTTACCCGCCTTTCTCAAGTTATAGTGGCGATGCACGCCGCCACTACTCAAAAAAACACCGTATATATGAATGCGCTTTTTATTGGTCGAAACAGACTCTTTATTAGCATTTTCTCAGCCCTGCGCTTCAGCATTACGTCGTTTTTGCCCCCAAATTTAAATAAAAAAACTCAAAGCCGACTCACAAATTTGATAATAGAATGGCTGCCTTTCAATATATTGCCGTTTTTTCCCGCAAAATGTGAAACCAAAAAAATCATATATATGAATATATTGTCACTAATGTATTCATATAAAATATATTCATTTCCAACGGTAACTTTCGTATTAATTAATAACATATAAAAAAAGTTAGCGTTTGCTGAAATAATATTATTCGGATTAGGATGCCTTTGATTCAACGAATCTGTAGAAGTTCAATCTTTTGCAAAAAAGTTAAGTTTTTAAGGATAAAAAAATGAAAAGAAAAGTATTGGCACTTGTCATCCCGGCTCTGCTGGCTGCTGGCGCGGTACACGCCGCTGAAGTTTATAACAAAGACGGCAATAAACTGGACCTTTATGGTAAAGTAGACGGCCTGCACTATTTCTCTGATGACTCTTCTAAAGATGGCGACCAGACCTATGTTCGTTTCGGTTTCAAAGGCGAAACGCAGATTAACGATCAGCTGACCGGTTACGGCCAGTGGGAATATAACGTACAGACGAACACTTCCGAAGGCGATGGCGCTAATTCCTGGACTCGCCTGGCATTCGCTGGCCTGAAATTCGGTGACTACGGTTCATTCGACTACGGTCGTAACTACGGCGTCCTGTACGACGTAGAAGGCTGGACCGATATGCTGCCAGAGTTCGGCGGCGACTCCTATACTTACGCCGACAACTATATGACCGGCCGTGCTAACGGTGTGGCAACCTATCGCAATGCTGATTTCTTCGGTCTGGTAGACGGTCTGAACTTTGCGTTGCAATATCAGGGTAAAAATGAAAGCCAGAGTGCTGACGATGTAAATATCGGTACCAATAACCGTAATGATGGTGACGACATTCGTTACGATAATGGGGATGGCTTCGGTATTTCCACTACCTATGATATTGGCATGGGTTTCAGCGCAGGCGCTGCATATACCACGTCCGATCGTACTAATGAGCAAGTCAATGCCGGCGGTACTATTGCAGGCGGCGACAAAGCTGACGCGTGGACAGCAGGTTTGAAATATGATGCCAACAACATCTATTTAGCCACTATGTATTC
This sequence comes from Salmonella enterica subsp. diarizonae, assembly GCF_008692785.1. Classification (GTDB taxonomy): domain Bacteria; phylum Pseudomonadota; class Gammaproteobacteria; order Enterobacterales; family Enterobacteriaceae; genus Salmonella; species Salmonella diarizonae. Next base: position 237,230 of record NZ_VXJV01000002.1, on the reverse strand, counting down.
CGAAACCCGTAATATGACGCCTTATGGTAAAACGGATGCAGGTTACGCTGGCGGCGTAGCAAACAAAACGCAAAACTTCGAAGTTACAGCCCAATATCAATTTGACTTCGGTCTGCGTCCGGCAGTTTCCTTCCTGATGTCTAAAGGTAAGGACCTGACCTATAACAACGTTAATGGCGATGATAAAGACCTGGTTAAATATGCTGACGTAGGTGCTACCTACTATTTCAACAAAAACTTCTCCACCTATGTTGATTATAAAATCAACCTGCTGGATGACGACGATCAATTCTATAAAGATGCTGGTATCAGCACTGATGATATCGTCGCGCTGGGTATGGTTTACCAGTTCTAATTTTTATTAATTATTCTCAAGCCCGCTATTTTGGCGGGCTTTTCTATTTTTGTCACTACTGTTCTAAAAACAGAACGCACCGTTCCCCGGGCACGAATTGAACAATTTTTGTTCACCCCATATCTTTTGCTCATCGCCCGAAAAAAGGAACATGCTAATGCTCAGTCTCGCCCCATCTCTGATTTCCAGAACCGCTCTCCTTTTTCTGCTCACGGCCACAGGCGCAGCCACCGCCGCCCGCCCCGCAGCCGATATTATTTTGCATAACGGTAATATCATCACTCTGAATGATGCCCAGCCGCAGGCCAGCGCGCTGGCGATTTCCGGCTCGCGGATTGTGGCGATTGGCGATGATACGGCGACAGATGAATGGCGCGGCAACCATACCCGTACCATCGATCTACAGGGTAAAACCGTGATACCCGGTCTGACAGATACCCACATCCATGCCATTCGCGGCGGACAAACCTGGACATTCGAAACCTACTGGTACGACAGCCCTTCGCTTAAAGACGCGCTGGATAAATTACGCGCGGACGCTAACCGTCGTCCCCACGATCAATGGGTAGCCGTAGTGGGATCGTGGATACCAGCGCAATTTGCAGAAAACCGGGCACCGACGGTAGCCGAACTTAACCACGCTCTTCCCGAACACCCGGTTTATATCCAGTATCTTTACGACTATGCATTGGTGAATCAGCGCGGTATAGACGTACTTGGCCTTAACGCCGCCCCTCCTCCTGATTTAGCGGGAATCCGCGTAGAGCGCGACGCAAAAGGTAGCGCCACAGGGAAATTATTTGGCGATATCGCCGCATTTAACCAGCTTTTTGCCAGCATAAGTAGTGATGCCGATCATGAGGGCGGTCTGCGGCAATTTTTCGCTGATATGAACGCGCGCGGCGTGACCGGCATCATCGACCCCTCTGCCGGACCTGCCGCCGCTTATGAGCCATTATTTGCAATGCGAAACCAGGGGGATTTACCGCTGCGCGTGGGGTATCGCATTCCGGTACAGCCGGAAGCGAAAGGTCATGAAGCGCAGTGGTTCAGCAACCTCATGGCCTTTCGCCCGCCGCGCGCCGATGATGGGCAACTGGCTTTTCTTGGTCTGGGGGAAAGCCTGGTGGCCAGAATGAATGACGGCGTGCGGATGGCCCCAGGATTTTCTTCCTCAGAGCAGGACAAAACCGCACTTCGCCAGGTCGCGATGTTTGCGGCAAAACGGGGAATACCGCTTGAGATCCACGCTTATACCGACGACAGCGCCGACACGATATTGACGATTTTTGAGCAGGTAGCGCAGCAGTACGATCTGCGCCCTCTCCGCTGGTCTATTGCGCATCTGAATACCGGCTCGCCACAGACACTTGAACGAATGCGTAAGCTGGGCCTGGCATACACTGTGCAAATGGGGCCTTACTTTGAGGGGCTTGCCATCCGCGACGCCAACCCACCCTACGCGACAGACAATTCGCCGCCGGTTCGACTGGCGCTGGATAAAGGGCTTGTCGTGGCTGGCGGCACCGATTCGACGCGTATTGGCATTGCCGGCGTCTGGCACGCTATTGAATATCATATCACGGGCATAGCATCAGGCGGTTCCGTGCGTAAACCCGCCAGCGAACGGCTCACGCGTCTGGAAGCGCTAACGTTATATACACGCCATGCCGCCTGGCTCACCTTTGCCGAACAAAACCGAGGGCAGCTTAGCATCGGCAAACAGGCCGATCTGGCGGTACTCAATCAGCCATTTATGACGATGCCGGAAGACAGAATTGATACCATCCGCGCTCTTTTGACGCTTGTCGATGGACGCATTGTTCACGAAAGTCCGGACCTTAACACCGGACAATGAGGTTGTCAGTTGACGCAAAGCCTGCTTTTATAACCCACCAACGGCACTGACGGGAAATCTTTTCCGCCAGCGCCGCGATAGAGTTAATGTATTGATATCCGGTGGGTGTTGATGAAAAAGCTGTTTGTGCAGTTTTACCTTTTGCTGTTCGTCTGTTTTCTGGTCATGACATTATTGGTCGGGCTGGTGTACAAATTCACCGCCGAACGCGCGGGCAGACAATCGCTTGACGATCTGATGAAAAGTTCGCTTTATCTAATGCGCAGCGAACTGCGGGAAATTCCGCCGCGTGAATGGGGGAAAACGCTGAAAGAGATGGACCTGAACCTCTCTTTCGATTTACGCGTTGAACCGTTAAATCACTATAAGCTTGATGCCGCTACCACTCAGCGACTGCGTGAAGGCGATATTGTCGCGCTTGACGAGCAATACACCTTTATTCAGCGTATCCCGCGCAGCCATTACGTCCTGGCAGTCGGCCCTGTTCCCTATCTCTATTTCCTGCATCAAATGCGACTGCTGGATATCGCCTTAATGGCACTCATCGCGTTTTCTCTCGCCTTTCCTGTGTTTATCTGGATGCGCCCGCACTGGCAAGAGATGCTCAGGCTCGAATCCGCCGCGCAGCGCTTTGGCGAGGGTCATTTGACTGAACGCCTGCATTTCGATAATGGCTCCAGTTTCGAACGTCTCGGCGTAGCGTTCAACCAGATGGCGGATAATATTAATGCCCTGATCGCCAGTAAAAAACAGTTGATTGACGGTATCGCCCACGAGCTTCGCACACCGCTGGTACGTTTACGCTATCGGCTTGAAATGAGTGAAAATCTGACACAGCCGGAATCACAGGCGCTCAATCGCGATATTGGTCAACTGGAAGCGCTGATTGAAGAGCTGCTCACCTATGCGCGCCTTGACCGACCACAAAATGAACTGATGCTGACCGAACCCGATCTCCCCGCCTGGTTGAGCGCGCATTTGCAGGATGTGCAGAGCGTGAACCCGGAACGCGCCGTAAACCTTCTTATCTGTGTAACCGGCGATTATGGCGCGCTTGATATGCGGTTAATGGCGCGAGTACTGGATAACCTGCTGAATAATGCGCTGCGCTACAGTCGTACCACCGTTCAGGTCAGTCTGTTACTCGACGGTAGTCAGGCAACGCTGATAGTCGAAGATGATGGCCCCGGCATTGAGGCGGATGCGCGAGAGCGCGTATTTGAACCTTTTGTCAGACTCGACCCCAGTAGAGACCGTGCGACAGGCGGCTGCGGGCTTGGGCTCGCCATCGTACACTCTATCGCGCTGGCGATGGGCGGTAGCGTCGCCTGTGACGATAGCGAACTGGGTGGCGCAAAATTTAGCTTTCGCTGGCCGGTCTGGCACGCGATTCCCGGTATGACCACTGCCTGACTTTTTTGCACGCTGGTTGAGCTGCGGAAATTGTGCTATACAGATAGTATGTTGTAACTAAAGTGAATGATACAATGTCCCGCTACGATCTCGTTGAACGCCTGAATGGCACTTTTCGCCAGATAGAACAACACCTGGCGGTGCTGACGGATAATCTACAACAGCATTCGCTACTTATCGCCCGTGTCTTTTCACTGCCTCAGGTGACCAAAGAGGCGGAACATGCGCCGCTGGACACTATCGAGGTGACGCAACATCTGGGGAAAGAGGCCGAAACGCTGGCGCTACGTCACTATCGTCATTTGTTTATTCAACAGCAGTCCGAAAACCGCAGCAGTAAAGCCGCCGTCCGCCTGCCTGGCGTCTTATGCTATCAAGTGGATAATGCAACGCAGTCAGATCTGGAAAATCAGGTACAACGCATTAACCAGTTGAAAACCACCTTCGAGCAGATGGTTACGGTAGAGTCCGGCCTTCCCTCGGCGGCACGTTTTGAGTGGGTGCATCGGCATCTACCCGGCTTAATTACGCTGAACGCTTACCGCACGCTGACGCTTATCAATAACCCCGCCACCATACGTTTCGGTTGGGCAAATAAACATATTATTAAAAACTTAAGCCGGGATGAGGTTCTGAGCCAGTTGAAAAAAAGCCTCGCGTCGCCTCGTAGCGTCCCGCCGTGGACGCGCGAACAATGGCAATTCAAGCTGGAACGGGAATATCAGGATATCGCCGCCTTACCGCAGCAGGCCCGACTCAAGATTAAGCGCCCGGTTAAAGTACAGCCGATCGCCCGCATCTGGTATAAAGGCCAGCAGAAACAGGTGCAACACGCCTGCCCCACGCCGATTATCGCGTTAATCAACACGGACAATGGCGCTGGCGCGCCGGATATTGGCGGGCTGGAAAACTATGACGCAGATAATATTCAGCACCGTTTTAAACCACAGGCGCAGCCGCTGCGACTGATTATCCCGCGACTGCACCTGTATGTGGCGGATTAACGTCCCGGCGTCATACTGCCAACCATCAACTCCGGACGTACCCAGGCGTCGAACTCCGCGTCGCTAAGGTACCCTAATGCCACGGCTGAGGCTTTGAGCGTCAGCCCTTCTTTATGCGCCTTCTTCGCAATCTCCGCCGCTTTATCGTAACCAATGTGCGTATTGAGTGCAGTGACCAGCATCAGCGACTCATTCAGCAACTGCGTAATACGCTCGCGGTTTGGCGCGATTCCTGACGCACAGTGTTTATTGAAACTCTCCATGCCATCGGCCAGCAGGCGCACCGTTTGCAGAAAATTATGAATAACCATCGGACGATACACGTTGAGCTCAAAGTTGCCTGATGCGCCCCCCATATTGATGGCCACATCGTTACCCATCACCTGGCAGCATAACATCGTTACCGCTTCACACTGGGTCGGGTTCACTTTACCAGGCATGATAGAGCTCCCTGGCTCATTCTCCGGGATAGCAATCTCGCCAATGCCGCAGCGCGGGCCGGACGCCAGCCAGCGAACATCGTTGGCGATTTTCATGAGCGAGGTCGCCAGTCCTTTTAATGCGCCATGCGCCTGTACCAACGCGTCACAGGTTGCCAGCGCTTCGAATTTATTGGGGGCGGTAACAAACGGCGCAGCGGTAATTATCGCCAGTTCCTCGGCGACGCGCCGGGCATATTCCGGGTGGGTATTGAGCCCTGTCCCCACTGCGGTTCCGCCGAGCGCCAGTTCCGCGACATGCGGTAAACTGTGCTCAATGTGCCTGAGGTTATGTTCCAGCATAGCTACCCAACCGGAAATCTCCTGGCCTAAAGTGAGCGGCGTCGCATCCTGCAGGTGAGTACGGCCAATTTTGACAATATCGGCGAAAGCGTGGGATTTATCGCGAAGCGTATCCGTTAATGCGGATAATTGCGGGATGAGGTGTTCGCGTAACGCCAGCAACGCCGCTACGTGCATCGCGGTTGGGAAAACATCGTTTGAGCTTTGACTCTTATTGACGTCATCATTGGGATGCACCTTGCGTTCCATACCGCGAACGCCACCCAAAATTTCACTGGCGCGGTTCGCTAACACTTCATTCATATTCATGTTGCTTTGCGTACCGGACCCGGTCTGCCAGATCGCCAGCGGAAACTCATCAGCATGTTTTCCCGCCAGCACTTCATCAGCCGCCTGGATAATCGCGCTGGCTTTTTCCGCCGCCAGCAACCCTAAATCCTGGTTGACCTTCGCAGCGGCGCGCTTGGTCAACGCCAGCGCGTGGATGAGCGAGACGGGCATTTTCTCCGTGGAAATCCGAAAATGTTCCAGCGAACGTTGAGTCTGCGCCCCCCACAGTTTATCTGCCGGGACTTCAATCGCGCCCATTGAATCTTTCTCGCGGCGTACCGTTACCATTACCTGCTCCTTACTCAAGTTGATGAGGTCATGTGTCAACATTGCCCACATGTTTGCGGTCTTATGAGTATTAACGATAACAACACAACGGTGTAGACCGGATAAAGCGCTTGCGCCGCCCTCCGGCAAAATAGCGAATAATGTTACCGCCCCGCAGGGCGGCAATGTTACTTAACGCAGCGTGCGCACTGCGATGTCTGAATCTGCTGGAAGAAATCGTTGCCTTTATCATCCACCAGAATAAAGGCCGGAAAATCCTCCACTTCGATTTTCCAGATAGCCTCCATGCCCAGTTCAGGATATTCCACACACTCCAGGCGCTTGATACTGCCCTGCGCCAGGACGGCTGCCGGGCCACCGATACTGCCCAGGTAGAAGCCGCCATGTTTCTTACAGGCATCGGTTACCTGCTGGCTACGGTTGCCTTTCGCGAGCATGATCATACTGCCGCCCTGCGACTGGAGCTGATCAACATAGGAGTCCATCCGCCCTGCAGTAGTCGGCCCAAGCGACCCGGAGGCGTAACCTTCCGGCGTTTTTGCCGGCCCCGCATAATAGATAGGATGATCTTTGATGTACTGCGGCAAACCTTCGCCTCTGTCCATCCGCTCTTTCAGTTTAGCGTGCGCAATGTCACGGCCTACAATAATCGTGCCGTTCAGCGACAGGCGCGTTGATACCGGATACTGCGACAGTTGTTGCAGTATCTCGCTCATGGGACGGTTAAGATCAACGCGCACCGCCTCGCCCTCTCCCGCCTGGCGCAGCGCCTCTGGAATATATTTACCGGGATTGCGCTCCAGCTTCTCGATCCAGATCCCTTCCCGGTTGATCTTCGCTTTAATATTTCGATCCGCGGAGCAGGACACGCCCATACCTACCGGACACGATGCCCCGTGACGCGGCAATCGGATAACACGAATATCGTGAGCGAAATACTTGCCGCCGAACTGCGCGCCTAAGCCAAGATTTTGCGCCTCAAGCAACAATTCTTTTTCCAGCTCAATATCGCGGAATGCCTGCCCGTGTTCATTTCCTTCGATCGGTAGCGCATCATAGTATTTTGCCGAGGCCAGCTTAACGGTTTTCAGATTCGCTTCCGCCGAGGTGCCGCCAATGACAAACGCAATGTGATACGGCGGACAGGCGGCAGTGCCCAGCGTACGCATCTTATCGACGAGATAATTTTTGAGCTTACCCGGCGTCAAAAGCGCTTTTGTTTCCTGATAGAGGTAGGTTTTATTCGCCGATCCGCCGCCTTTAGCGATACAGAGGAATTTATATTCATCGCCATCGACGCTGTAGAGATCGATCTGCGCCGGCAGGTTGGTACCGGTATTGACCTCTTTGTACATATCCAGCGCCGCGTTTTGCGAATAGCGCAGGTTGTCTTCGATATAGGTGTTATACACGCCACGAGCCAGCGCCGCTTCATCACCTCCGCCAGTCCAGACGCGTTGGCCTTTTTTGCCGACAATAATGGCCGTACCGGTATCCTGGCAGGTGGGCAACACGCCCTTAGCCGCGATATCGGAGTTTCGCAGGAATTGCAGCGCGACATATTTGTCGTTTTCACTGGCCTGCGGATCGCGCAGAATATCCGCCACCTGCTGCTGATGCGCCGGACGTAGCATAAAAGACGCATCATGGAAGGCCTGACGCGCCAACAACGTTAACGCTTCCGGCGCGACTTTCAGGATCTCTTGTCCTTCAAATTCAGCGACGGAAACATGTTCGCTGGTCAACAAGTAATACTCGGTAGCGTCCTTTTTGAGGGGAAAAGGGTCTTGATAAAAGAAGGGTTTGTTTGACATTGTGCTCTCACTTACCGCTCGGTATGGTTATTCTCTGGGCAGGTGTTCCATTGCCCGACTAAAAGCGAGTTACACTATCCTACACAATTTTTTAACAAAAACTGAGACAAGTACGACTTTTTACGCCCGGAGGTTACTTCATGCGGGTTTCTTGGTTTAATACCTCCCATTGATTTCCACATTGAAACAGGGCTTGATAATGCAAAAACTCATTAACTCAGTGCAAAACTATGCCTGGGGAAGTAAAACTGCGTTAACGGAACTTTATGGCATAGCAAATCCGCAGCAGCAGCCACAGGCTGAACTCTGGATGGGCGCGCATCCCAAAAGCAGCTCGCGAATCACCACTGCCCACGGCGAAACCGTCTCCCTGCGTGACGTCATCGAAAATAATAAAACCGCCCTGCTGGGCGAAGCGGTCGCCAACCGTTTCGGCGAACTGCCGTTTCTGTTTAAAGTACTGTGCGCCGCGCAGCCGCTCTCTATTCAGGTGCACCCGAATAAGCGCAACTCCGAAATAGGTTTCGCTAAAGAAAATGCGGCGGGTATACCAATGGACGCCGCAGAGCGGAACTATAAAGATCCTAACCATAAACCAGAGCTGGTTTTTGCCCTGACGCCTTTCCTGGCGATGAATGCGTTCCGCGAATTTTCTGACATTGTCTCTTTACTGCAACCTATCGCTGGCGCGCATTCCGCTATCGCCCACTTTTTGCAGGCGCCGAACGCTGAACGTCTGAGCCAGCTTTTCGCCAGCCTGTTGAATATGCAAGGCGAAGAAAAATCCCGCGCGTTAGCCGTACTCAAAGCGGCACTTAACAGCCAGCAAGGCGAACCGTGGCAAACGATCCGCGTGATTTCAGAGTATTATCCTGACGACAGCGGGCTTTTCTCTCCTTTGTTGCTGAATGTGGTCAAACTGAATCCCGGCGAGGCGATGTTCCTGTTTGCCGAAACACCTCATGCTTATTTGCAGGGCGTTGCGCTGGAAGTCATGGCGAACTCCGATAACGTTCTGCGCGCTGGCCTTACGCCAAAATATATCGACATCCCTGAGCTGGTCGCGAACGTGAAGTTCGAACCTAAACCTGCCAGCGAGTTGCTGACTGCCCCGGTGAAAAGCGGCGCGGAGCTGGACTTCCCAATTCCGGTTGACGACTTTGCCTTTTCACTGCACGACCTGGCGCTTCAGGAGACGAGCATCGGCCAACACAGCGCCGCGATTCTGTTCTGCGTTGAGGGTGAGGCGGTGTTACGGAAAGATGAACAGCGTCTGGTACTGAAGCCGGGTGAATCTGCCTTTATCGGCGCGGATGAGTCTCCGGTTAACGCCAGCGGCACGGGCCGTTTAGCGCGTGTTTATAACAAGCTGTAGCAACATACTGAATTTTTTAACAACTCTTGCTAAGCTTATAAGAGACGTAAAACTCCTCCAGGCGGTTTAATCCGCCTGGTTTCATTTTTATGGACAATTGATATGAAAAAAACACTGGTAGCTGCAGGTGTAGTGATTGCACTTGGCATCGTCTGGACAGGCGGCGCCTGGTATACGGGGAAAAAGCTGGAGAACCATCTTTCAGAAATGGTGACTCAGGCCAATGAACAGCTCAAGCGTACTGCGCCGGAGGCCGGTGTTGAATTAAGTTATCAAAACTACCAGCGCGGCGTGTTCAGTAGCCATCTGCAACTGGTCGTCAAACCGGTTGCCGGCGCAGACAATACCTGGTTGAAACCCGGGCAAAGCATTGTGCTGGACGAATCTGTTTCACATGGCCCCTTCCCGCTCGCCCAGCTCAAAACGCTCAATCTGATCCCTTCTATGGCATCGGTAAAAACCACGCTGGTGAATAACGATGCGGCAAAACCACTCTTTGATATCGCGAAAGGCGACGCGCCCTTTGTCATCAATACCCGCATTGGTTATGGCGGCGATACCCGCTCCGATATCTCTCTCAAGCCGTTAAACTACGAGAATGCCGGTGAAAAGGTCGCCTTTAGCGGCGGGGAGTTCCAGCTTAACGCCGATAAAGACGGTAATGTGGTTTCGCTGTCAGGCGAAGCGCAGAGCGGTCTGGTCGATGCCGTTAACGAATATAATCAAAAGGTGCAACTCACCTTTAATAATTTGAAAACAGACGGTACCAGTAAACTGGCAAGCTTTGACGAGCGTGTAGGCGACCAAAAGTTAACGCTGGATAAGCTGTCCATCGCCATTGAAGGTAAAGAGATGGCGGTGCTGGAAGGGATGGAAATTGCCGGCAAGTCCGATCTGGTCAATGACGGAAAAACCATTAATAGCCAGTTGGATTACTCGCTTAACAGCCTGAAAGTACAGAATCAGGATTTGGGCAGCGGTAAATTAACGCTGAAAGTCGGTCAAATCGACGGCGAAGCCTGGCACCAGTTTAGCCAGCAATATCATGCGCAAACGCAGGCGCTGCTGAATCAGCCGGATGTGGCGCAGAATCCTGAGCTTTATCAGCAAAAAGTCACCGAAGCGTTCTTTAGCGCCCTCCCCGTGCTGTTAAAAGGCGATCCGGTGCTGACCCTGGCGCCGCTTAGCTGGAAAAACGCCAAAGGGGAAACCACGCTGAATCTGTCGCTGTTCCTGAAAGATCCGGCAACCACAACGGCACAACCGCAAACGTTGGCGCAGGAAGTCGACCGCTCCGTGAAATCGCTGGATGCGAAACTGGCAATTCCGATGGACATGGCGGTCGAGTTTATGACGCAGATAGCAAAACTGGAAGGCTATCAGCAGGATGATGCGGAAAAACTGGCAAAACAACAGGTGCAGGGGCTGTCTGCAATGGGTCAGATGTTCAGACTGACAACGCTGAAGGATAATACCATCGCCTCCAGCTTGCAGTACGCCAATGGCCAGATCATGCTCAACGGACAAAAAATGCCGTTGGAAGACTTTGTCGGCCTGTTTGGGATGCCGGCGCTTTCCGTACCGGACGTTCCGGCGTTGCCGCAACAATAATCGCCTTGCCGGGTGCAGCGACGCTGCACCCGGTCTACGCCGAACAACGCTCAGCCTCTACTTTTGCGTCACCAGGCGAGCGGCTATCGTTTGACTCCGCAAATGGTGCTCGTCGTGAGCAATACGCTGCAACATTCGTTCGGCCAGGGTATAGCCTATTTCTCGCGCCGGCGTACTGGCCCAGATAATCGGCAGGTCGTCGAGGGCATTCTCCGCAACATCAGCAAACGTCGCCAGCGACACCTGCTGCTCAAAATAACGATCGACACCGCTCTCGCCACTCTGTCGTCCTGCTCTCAGTAGCCCAAACCACGCCCCCATCGCAATGGTTTCGTTGTAACAAACGACAGCGCTAATGGTCGGATTGTATCGCAACAGCGCGGTAATACTTTCTGCTGCCTGTTTCTGACTGGAAGTGCATTCCACGACCCACTCGCTGTGAAACGGTAGACCGTATTTTAACAACGTCGCGCAATAGCCGCCCACGCGCTCCGCGCGGGTTAAAGATGCGCTTTGCCCTCCCAGCCAGGCGATGCGCTGATGGCCCTGACGAATAAGGTATTCCGTCAGGAGCTGCGCTGCCTGCATGTTATCAGGCCGAACGATATCCGCATCATCAAGATAGCTGGCGCGTGACGCAAACACGACGGGAATCCCTTGTGCGTCGGCCTGGGCTCTCAGCGCTTCGCTACTGCCCGCCACACCGGCGATCACCACGCCATCCACCCCCTGATTGAGCAACATGGTAAAACGTTGGTTTAGCTGTTCGCCATCTTTACCCCCGTGCAGGAGAAAAACCATACGGCCTTGTGCTTCCAGTGCTTCCGTTAATCCTGCGGTCAATTCGGCATAAAACGGTGCCGATAAATCGCGAACGATCAAACCGATAACGCCGCTTTGCCCGCCACGCAGCGCGGACGCCTGGCGGTTACGCACAAAGCCCAGTTGTTCAATTGCCGCGTTCACACGCTCGCCGGTCGCGGACGATATTCGCCCCTTGCCGCTCAGCACTAAGGAAACGGTGCTCACCGACACGCCGGCCGCCAGCGCAACATCGTGGATAGTGATTTTTTTGGCGATAGCCATGGCAACAAATCGCTCCAGAGTCTGACAGATAAAACGTTTTACCTATCTGTTATCTTTATACGCGTTATTATCGGTCAGTAATGTGATTAATGCCGCACTAAAATCTGGTAAAACGTTTTATCTTCTCGCCATCATAACCTGACACCGGTCTTTATTAACAAGGAGTCGTTAGATGACGACGAAAACCACACCAAGAATAACGCTATGGGAATTTTTCCAGCAATTGGGCAAAACGTTTATGTTGCCCGTCGCCTTGCTCTCGTTCTGCGGCATTATGCTCGGTATCGGCAGCTCGCTCAGTAGCCACGACGTTATTACCCTGCTCCCTGTGCTGGGTAATCCATTGCTACAGGCTATCTTCACCTGGATGAGTAAAGTAGGTTCTTTTGCCTTTAGCTTCCTGCCGGTGATGTTTTGTATCGCGATTCCGCTCGGTCTGGCGCGAGAAAACAAAGGCGTCGCCGCGTTTGCCGGGTTCGTCGGTTACGCGGTAATGAACCTTGCGGTCAACTTCTGGCTCACGGCAAAAGGCATTCTGCCGACCACCGATGCGGCGGTGCTGAAAGCCAATAACGTACAAAATATTCTGGGCATCCCCTCGATCGATACCGGCATCCTCGGCGCCGTTATCGCTGGTATTATTGTCTGGATGCTGCATGAACGGTTTCACACCATTCGTTTGCCGGATGCGCTGGCCTTTTTCGGCGGTACGCGTTTTGTACCTATCGTTTCCGCCGTCGTGATGGGGCTTGTCGGCCTGGTTATCCCGCTCGTATGGCCAGTTTTTGCGATGGGAATTAGTGGACTGGGTCATATCATCAATAGCGCCGGCGACTTTGGCCCGATGATTTTCGGCACCGGCGAGCGCCTGCTGTTGCCTTTTGGTCTGCACCATATTCTGGTAGCGCTGATTCGCTTCACCGAGGCGGGCGGTACGCAAGAAGTGTGCGGGCATACCGTTAGCGGCGCGTTGACTATTTTCCAGGCTCAGCTCAGTTGCCCAACGACGCACGGCTTCTCTGAAAGCGCCACTCGCTTCTTATCGCAAGGCAAAATGCCGGCGTTTCTCGGTGGTTTGCCGGGCGCCGCGTTGGCAATGTACCACTGCGCCCGTCCAGAAAACCGCCCTAAAATTAAAGGATTATTGATTTCCGGTTTAATCGCCTGCGTTGTCGGCGGTACAACGGAGCCTCTGGAGTTCCTGTTTCTGTTCGTGGCGCCGGTACTGTATGTTATTCATGCTCTGCTGACCGGGCTGGGCTTTACCATCATGGCGATTCTCGGCGTCACTATCGGCAATACAGATGGCAATATTATTGACTTTGTGGTGTTCGGCATCCTGCATGGTCTGTCAACAAAATGGTATCTGGTGCCGGTAGTGGCAGCGATGTGGTTTGCGGTTTACTACGTCATTTTCCGCTTCGCCATTACACGCTTTAACCTCAAAACACCGGGGCGCGAGGCGGAGATCGCCACCAGCATTGAAAAAGCGATCGCTGGCGCGCCAGGAAAATCCGGCTACAACGTGCCTGCTATCCTGGCGGCATTAGGCGGCACAGAAAACATCGTGAGTCTGGACAACTGCATCACCCGCCTACGTCTGTCAGTGAAAGATATGTCGCTTGTAGATGTCCAGGCATTGAAGGACAATCGCGCGATAGGCGTCGTACAGCTCAATCAGCATAATTTGCAGGTCGTTATCGGCCCGCAGGTTCAGTCTGTAAAAGATGAAATGGTTGGTTTGATGCATACCGTTCAGGCATAAGGAAGAGATATGTTCGATTTTTCACAGGAAGTTGACCGTCGCGGTACATGGTGTACGCAGTGGGATTATGTCGCCGATCGTTTTGGCGAAGCCGATCTGCTCCCCTTTACTATTTCGGATATGGACTTTGCCACCGCGCCATGTATCCTGGAGGCCCTAAACCAGCGCCTTTCCCACGGAGTACTAGGCTATAGCCGCTGGAAAAATGAGGCGTTTTTAGGGGCGATTTCCCACTGGTTTGCGACACGTCATCAGACCACGATTGATACACGCGCCCTTGTATACGGCCCTTCCGTTATCTATATGGCGTCCGAGCTTATCCGCCAGTGGTCCGACGAAGGCGACGGCGTGGTAGTTCATACTCCCGCTTATGATGCTTTTTATAAAGCGATTGAAGGCAACCATCGCATCGTCACTCCCGTCCCGCTGGAGAAAGAAGGCAACGCCTGGCATTGCGATATGGCAAAACTGGAGACGGCGCTGGCGCGTCCGGAAAGCAAAATCCTGCTGCTGTGCAGTCCGCAGAATCCCACCGGTAAAGTGTGGACGCGTGACGAGCTGGAAACGATGTCAGCGCTGTGCGAGCGCCATGGCGTACGGGTGATTTCCGATGAAATTCACATGGATATGGTATGGGGAAACCAGCCGCATATTCCCTGGAGCAATGTCGCGCGCGGAGACTGGGCGCTGCTCTCCTCCGGTTCGAAAAGCTTCAACATCCCGGCATTAACCGGCGCTTATGGAATCATTGAAAATAGCGCAAGCCGTGAACGCTACCTGGCCGCCTTAAAAGGTCGTGACGGCCTCTCCTCGCCAGCGGTGCTCTCGCTCACGGCGCATATTGCCGCATATCAGCACGGCGCGCCGTGGCTGGATGCGTTACGCGTCTATCTGGCGGCTAATATGCGCTATATCGAGCAGGCGCTGAATGACGCCTTTCCGACGTTGAACTGGCAAGCGCCGCCATCGACCTATCTGGCCTGGATTGATCTCCGTCCGCTCGGCATTGACAATCAAAAATTACAGAACGCGCTCATTCACCGGGAGAAAGTCGCCATTATGCCCGGCGATACCTATGGCGCAGAAGGCCGGGGATTTGTACGTCTGAATGCCGGATGCCCTCGCCTGAAACTTGAAAAAGGCGTCAACGGATTAATTAATGCTATCCGCACCGTTCGCTGATACCGTCTACAAGCGGGGGGTTGACCCTTTATCCTAAGATGCGATGACAGCAACTCCCCCTGTGAGCTGACCGGGGCGCGATAAAGAAAATGGTACAAAATTTCTCCCGCGCCCTCGCGAAGTTGCAACGTAATGGCTCCGTTTTTCCAAAATCTCCAGAGGATTACCAATCTGTAGTATAATGGTGCGCACTTTTATTAAAAATTGAGTGCGCCCATGATTGATATTACGCTTCCTTTGACTGACATCCACCGCCACCTTGATGGCAACATTCGCGCCCAAACAATTCTGGATCTTGGTCGCCAGTTCAACATCGCCCTTCCCGCCCAAACGCTGGAAACGCTGATTCCGCATGTTCAGGTCACCTCAACCGAACCCGATTTAGTAAGCTTTCTCTCTAAGCTCGATTGGGGGGTAAAAGTCCTGGCATCGCTTGACGCCTGCCGTCGCGTGGCCTTTGAAAATATTGAAGATGCCGCACGTAACGGCCTGCATTACGTTGAGCTTCGCTTTTCGCCCGGTTATATGGCGATGGCGCATCAGTTACCGATTGCAGGCGTGGTTGAAGCCGTTATCGACGGCGTACGCGACGGCTGTAACACGTTTGGCGTCGAGGCGCGACTCATTGGCATTATGAGCCGTACCTTCGGCGAGGCGGCATGTTTACAGGAGCTTGATGCGCTGCTGGCGCACAGAGAGAAGATCATCGCGTTGGATTTAGCCGGTGATGAGCTGGGCTTTCCCGGCAGTCTGTTTTTGTCGCACTTTAACCGGGCGCGCGATGCGGGCTGGCATATTACCGTTCACGCTGGCGAAGCCGCAGGACCGGAAAGTATCTGGCAGGCAATTCGCGAACTGGGGGCCGAACGTATCGGACATGGCGTAAAAGCCGTTGAAGATCGCGCGTTAATGGATTTTCTTGCGCAGCAACGTATCGGTATTGAATCCTGTCTGACCTCGAATATTCAGACCAGTACCGTCGCATCGCTGGCAGACCATCCGCTCAAAATCTTCCTTGAGCATGGCGTTCTCGCTAGTCTTAATACGGACGATCCGGCTGTTCAGGGCGTAGATATTATCCATGAATATCACGTTGCCGCGCCCGCGGCAGGCTTGAGCCGCGAACAGATTCGCCAGGCACAGATTAACGGTCTGGAAATGGCGTTCCTGAGCGATGGCGAAAAACGTGCGCTGCGCGAAAAAGTGGCCGCGGCATAAGATTGCTTTATTGACGCTAACGCCCTCTCTCCGCCTGCGGTTTAATGCTATCCCAGGCGGAGAAATGCTAAATCTCAGGCAAGACACAGCGTCGCGCGATGTTTTGCCGATTCCATGCCCAGTTCAATTAACTCCATAATTTGAATCGCCTGACTTGCCGGCACGGGATTTTCACCATTACCGTTTAACGCATCGCGGATGGCGGCATAATATGCCGGATAGTTACCCGGCAACGTAAGCCAGTTCTCTTCTTTGCGTGTCTCTCCCTCAACCAGGGTCAATACGCCGTCACGCATATCATATCCCCAGTCTTCCTGCGGTAAACGCTCGCCGTTTTTTAGCCGTTCTTCCTGGGGATCAAGGCCATATTTTACATAGCTGCCGCGCGAACCATGAACGATGTATCGCGCTGACTCCGCTGCGGCAAGCATCGTACCGTGCAAAATCACGCGGCGCTGAGGATAAGATAAAATCGCGTGGAAATAGTCCGTAGATTGCGCGCCCGGACGCAGTTGCGCTAAATCCACCGTCATGCTGACCGGCAGACCAAAAAGTTGAATGGTCTGATCCAACAAGTGCGGCGCCAGATCGTACCAGATACCACTTCCCGGCCCGCCTTGCTCGCGCCAGCGGTCGCGCACCTGAGGACGGAAACGATCAAAGTGGGATTCAAACAAAGACACCTCGCCGAGCACGCCATCCGCCAACAAGGCTTTCAGCGTCAAAAAATCGCTGTCCCAGCGGCGGTTATGGAAGACTGA
Source organism: Salmonella enterica subsp. diarizonae (assembly GCF_008692785.1). GTDB lineage: Bacteria > Pseudomonadota > Gammaproteobacteria > Enterobacterales > Enterobacteriaceae > Salmonella > Salmonella diarizonae. Next base: position 220,388 of record NZ_VXJV01000002.1, on the reverse strand, counting down.
AAGTACCCGGCCGGTGCTCCGCGCAAGCGCATCCAACTCTCGTGCCTGTGACAGTGTCACGGTAAAGGGCTTATCAACCACCACATGCTTACCGGCTTCCAGCGCGGCTTTCGCCAGCGGGAAATGGGTATCGTTGGGCGTCGGGATCACAATCAGGTCGATATGCGGATCGCTAAATAAATGTCGGGGCTCAGAGACCACGGACACCGCCGGCCAGTCTGCTTTCACTTTCGTTTCATCGCTGCTGGATACCGCCGCAAGTTCTAACCCTGGCGTTCCCATAATTAAGGGCGCATGAAAGGTTTTACTGGCGTAACCATAACCTATTAACCCAACGCGGATTTTGTCATTCATCTCACTGCCTCCGGTTTTAGATATCGCTATTCCACACCATCGTACCATTAGCCGCAATAGCGTCCTGACCAACAACGTAGCATCTGATGATTAACTTGTTACAGAACAGAGTTTGAAATCGTTCCCATCCCTCTTGCCGACCGTTCGCCAGGAAAGTAACATTTACTCTCTGTGTTTATGGATAAATCAAAGCAAATGTCGTCAATAATGAATCGTCTGATTGAATTAACAGGGTGGATAGTTCTCGTTATCTCGGTCATTCTTTTAGGTATTGCCAATCATATTGACAATTACCAACCGCCAGAACCCGTTGCTTCCGTTCAGAAGAAGTAAGCATCAGATAACGCAAAGGCGTTTTCGCACGGCACGGTGAACGGTGTCGTAAGGCGTGCCGGGAAAAGTCAAAAATCGGCCAAAAAAACGAAATATGTTCTATCCTGGTCTGACGTTTATTGCCTGTTGTAGGAAAGCGCGTTAACCTTTCGCCCCAGGCGCCATTTGGCGCCTGACTCTTTACCGGTAAGAATATTCCCGTTTTACCTGCACCCCTGACCTCTCACTGGTGCGATTTTGTTTATTTTTTATCAGTGACTACTTCGTTGGCATTATATTTAATATGGATCAACTTTATATGACTGTTCAGGATTATCTATTAAAATTCCGCAAAATTAGTTCGCTCGAAAGTCTGGAAAAACTGTTCGACCACCTTAACTATACCCTTACTGATGACAGGGATATTATTAATATGTATCGCGCTGCGGATCACCGCCGTGCCGAACTGGTCTCCGGAGGACGCTTGTTTGATGTAGGTCAGGTCCCGCAATCCGTCTGGCGCTATGTGCAATAAAGAAAGTAGCGTTTGACATTAAAAACCTTATAATATTTGCCCCAAAATGAGCGGCATAACCGTTAACGCGCGTAACCCCGGAGAAGATATGACCACAACACCGCCACAACGAATCGGAGGCTGGCTTCTTGGCCCGTTAGCCTGGCTGTTAGTCGCGTTGTTGAGCGCCTCGCTGGCGTTATTACTCTACGTTATGGCGCTTGCCACACCGCAAACGTTCAAGACGCTTAGCGGACAGGAAACCGGTAATTTACTGCTATGGGGCATTTCATTTATTACCGCTATCGCTATGTGGTACTATACCCTGTGGTTGACGATTGCATTCTTCAAGCGCAGACGCTGCGTGCCGAAGCATTACATTATCTGGCTGCTGGTGTCGGTTTTACTGGCGGTTAAAGCATTTGCCTTTTCGCCCGTATCAGATGCCTTTGCCGTGCGCCAGCTACTCTTTCCACTGTTGGCGACGGCGCTCATTGTACCTTATCTCAAACGTTCAGCGCGCGTCAAAACAACGTTTGTTAATCCGTAATAACCCTACAGTTAACCTGTTGTCGCCTGTGGTAGTTTGACAGATAATAGGCGGCTTTTTTATTTCAGGCCGAAACATGACTGATTACCTGCTGCTCTTTGTCGGAACTGTACTGGTCAATAACTTTGTACTGGTCAAGTTTCTGGGCCTTTGTCCCTTTATGGGCGTATCCAAAAAGTTGGAAACCGCCATGGGGATGGGCCTCGCGACGACCTTTGTCATGACGCTGGCGTCGATATGCGCCTGGCTTATCGACACCTGGATACTTATTCCGCTGGATCTGATTTATCTGCGGACGCTGGCCTTTATCCTCGTCATTGCCGTGGTCGTGCAATTTACCGAAATGGTTGTACGAAAAACCAGCCCGGCATTATACCGCTTGTTAGGCATCTTCTTACCACTGATTACCACTAACTGTGCGGTTCTGGGCGTAGCGTTACTGAATATTAATCTCGGTCATCACTTTCTTCAGTCGGCGCTGTACGGATTTTCCGCCGCCGTCGGTTTTTCATTGGTAATGGTTCTGTTCGCCGCCATCCGCGAACGCCTTGCCGTGGCGGATGTGCCGGCGCCTTTTCGTGGTAACGCGATAGCGTTGATTACCGCAGGATTAATGTCTTTGGCCTTTATGGGCTTTAGTGGTTTGGTGAAGTTGTAATGAATACTGTCTGGATTGCCGTTGGCGCCCTGACCTTTCTGGGCCTGGTGTTCGGCGCCATTCTGGGTTATGCCTCTCGCCGATTCGCGGTTGAAGATGACCCGGTAGTTGAAAAAATCGATGCAATTTTGCCACAGAGCCAGTGTGGTCAGTGCGGCTATCCCGGTTGCCGTCCCTACGCCGAAGCCGTGGGTCTCCAGGGTGAGAAAATCAATCGTTGCGCGCCCGGCGGCGAGGGCGTCATGCTGAAAATTGCAGAGCTGCTAAACGTAGAGCCGCAGCCATGCGATGGTGAAGAACAGCAGGCCGCGCCGGTACGTATGCTGGCAATTATTGATGAAAATAACTGCATTGGTTGCACAAAATGCATTCAGGCCTGCCCGGTTGACGCTATCGTCGGCGCAACGCGCGCCATGCACACGGTCATGAGCGATCTCTGTACCGGCTGTAATCTGTGTGTCGCTCCGTGTCCGACGCACTGCATCGAATTACGTCCGGTGAATGAGACGCCCGACAGTTGGAAATGGGATTTGAACACCATTCCCGTTCGCATCATTCCCGTGGAACAACATGCTTAAACTATTTTCTGCTTTCAAAAAAGATAAAATCTGGGATTTCGACGGTGGTATTCATCCGCCCGAAATGAAGGCCCAGTCAAACGGCACGCCGCTGCGCCAGGTGCCTTTAGCACCGCGCTTCGTTATCCCCTTAAAACAGCACATTGGCGCTGAGGGCGAGCTGTGCGTTAGCGTCGGCGATCGCGTGCTGCGCGGCCAGGCGCTCACCCGTGGACGTGGGAGAATGCTGCCGGTACACGCGCCCACCTCCGGGACGGTTATCGCTATTGCGCCCCACTCGACGGCGCATCCTTCGGCGCTAGCGGAGTTAAGCGTCATCATTGATGCCGACGGCGAGGACCGCTGGATTGAGCGCGAGGGCTGGTCTGATTACCGTGCCCACAGTCGTGAAGCGCTCATTGAACGCATTCATCAGTATGGCGTTGCCGGGCTTGGTGGCGCAGGGTTTCCCACCGGCGTTAAATTGCAGGGCGGCGGCGATAAAATCACCACGCTTATTATTAATGCCGCAGAGTGCGAACCTTACATTACGGCGGACGATCGTCTGATGCAGGACTGCGCCGCGCAGATTGTGGAAGGTATCCGCATCCTGGCGCATATTCTGCAACCGCGTGAGGTATTAATCGGCATTGAAGATAACAAACCGCAGGCTATTTCCATGCTGCGCGCCGTACTGGCTGACGCCCACGATATTTCGTTACGCGTTATCCCAACCAAATACCCTTCCGGCGGTGCAAAACAGCTCACTCAGATACTGACGGGAAAACAGGTTCCCCACGGCGGGCGCTCCTCTGATATTGGCGTGCTGATGCAAAACGTCGGTACGGCTTATGCCATTAAACGCGCCGTGGTTGACGGCGAACCGATCACAGAACGCGTCGTCACCTTAACGGGTGAAGCGGTAAGCCGTCCGGGTAACGTCTGGGCGCGGCTCGGCACTCCCGTTCGTCATTTGCTTAACGATGCCGGTTTCTGCCCTTCCGCCGACCAAATGGTCATCATGGGCGGTCCGTTAATGGGATTCACCCTTCCCTGGCTTGACGTACCGGTTGTAAAAATCACCAACTGCCTGCTGGCGCCATCCGTGACTGAAATGGGAACGCCTCAGGAAGAGAAAAGCTGTATTCGTTGCAGCGCTTGCGCTGACGCTTGCCCTGCCGACCTTTTACCGCAGCAGCTTTATTGGTTCAGCAAAGGGCAGCAGCATGACAAGGCTACCACTCACCATATTGCCGATTGTATAGAATGCGGCGCCTGCGCCTGGGTCTGCCCCAGTAATATTCCGCTCGTCCAATATTTCCGTCAGGAAAAAGCGGAGATTAATGCAATAAGGCTTGAAGAAAAACGCGCCGCCGAAGCAAAAGCGCGTTTTGAGGCTCGTCAGGCAAGACTGGAGCGCGAAAAAGCCGCCCGCCTTGCACGCCACAAGAGTGCGGTCGTACAACCTGCGGCAAAAGATCAGGATGCCATTGCCGCTGCGCTGGCACGGGTAAAAGAGAAACAGGCGCAGGCCACGCAGCCGGTGATTATTCAGGCTGGTAGTCTGCCGGACAATAGCGCCGCGATCGCGGCCCGTGAAGCACGTAAAGCGCAAGCGCGCGCTAAACAAGCCGGTCATACGATGGCTGACAGCGCGATATCTGGCGACGATCCGCGCAAAGCCGCAGTGGAGGCAGCTATCGCCCGCGCCAAAGCCCGTAAGCAGGAACAGCAGGCCGTAAAACCTGTCGAACAGGTCGACCCGCGCAAAGCCGCGGTGGAGGCAGCTATCGCCCGTGCCAAAGCCCGCAAGCAGGAACAGCAGGCCGTAAGTGAACCTGTCGAACCGGTCGATCCGCGCAAAGCCGCGGTGGAGGCAGCTATCGCCCGTGCCAAAGCCCGCAAGCAGGAACAGCAGGCCGTAAGCATTCCTGTCGAACCGGTCGACCCGCGCAAAGCCGCGGTGGAAGCGGCTATCGCCCGTGCCAAAGCCCGCAAGCAGGAACAGCAGGCCGTAAGCATTCCTGTCGAACCGGTCGACCCGCGCAAAGCCGCGGTTGCTGCGGCGATCGCCCGCGTCCAGGCAAAAAAAGCAGCACAGCAGCAGGTTGTTAACGAGGACTAAATGGTATTCAGAATCGCAAGCTCGCCTTATACCCATAACCAGCGCCAGACATCGCGAATCATGTTGCTGGTGTTAATCGCCGCTCTGCCGGGGATTGCCGCGCAGACGTGGTTTTTTGGTTGGGGAACGCTTTTCCAGATCGTTCTGGCTGCCATCACGGCGCTCGTCGCAGAAGCCATTGTCCTTAGGCTGCGCAAACAATCGGTCGCCAGCCACCTGCAGGATTATTCCGCGTTATTGACGGGGCTTTTGCTGGCGGTCAGTATCCCTCCGCTCGCGCCCTGGTGGATGGTCGTGCTGGGAACGGGATTCGCCATTATTATCGCCAAACAGTTATATGGCGGGCTGGGACAAAACCCCTTTAATCCGGCAATGATCGGTTACGTGGTGCTATTAATCTCCTTTCCGGTGCAAATGACAAGCTGGTTGCCGCCTTATGAAATAGCCGCAACAACGCCCGATATGCTGGACACGTTGCGGATGATTTTTACCGGGCATACCGCCAGCGGCGGCGATATGACGCTGCTACGTATAGGAATTGACGGTATCAGCCAGGCGACGCCGCTGGATACGTTTAAAACGTCCTTGCGCGCCGGGCATTCCGTTGAGCAAATTATGCAGTACCCGATATACAGCGGCATGCTGGCCGGCGTAGGCTGGCAGTGGGTTAACCTCGCCTGGCTTGTCGGCGGCGTATTCCTGCTGTGGCAAAAAGCTATCCGCTGGCATATCCCGGTCAGTTTTCTGCTCACGCTGGCGCTATGCGCCGCGTTAGGTTGGCTTTTCTCGCCCGCTACGCTGGCCTCGCCACAGTTGCATCTTCTGTCAGGCGCCACCATGCTGGGCGCGTTTTTTATCTTAACGGATCCGGTTACCGCCTCCACGACCAACCGTGGACGTTTAATTTTCGGCGCGCTGGCTGGGGTATTAGTGTGGCTGATTCGTAGCTTCGGCGGTTATCCGGACGGCGTTGCTTTTGCTGTCCTGTTGGCGAATATCACGGTTCCTCTGATCGACTACTACACGCGCCCCCGCGTCTATGGACATCGCAAAGGATAAACCATGCTGAAAACGATTCGTAAACACGGTATTACGCTGGCGCTTTTTGCCGCAGGCTCTACGGGATTGACCGCGGTGATTAATCAGATGACCAAATCAACCATTCACGAACAAGCGCTGCAACAACAGCATGCCTTGTTCGATCAGGTATTGCCGCCAGATCGTTACAATAATAATCTGCAAGAGAGTTGTTATCTGGTTGATGCGCCCGCTCTCGGCAAAGGCATACACCGTGTTTTTATCGCTCGCAAGGATGATAAACCCGTAGCGGCCATCATTGAGGCCACCGCGCCAGATGGCTATTCCGGCGCTATCCAGCTTATCGTCGGCGCAGATTTCAATGGTACCATCCTGGGGACGCGCGTGACGGAACATCATGAGACGCCAGGATTGGGTGATAAAATTGAGCGCCGTTTGTCTGACTGGATTACCCACTTTAGCGGTAAAACCATCAGCGGTGAAAATGATACGCACTGGGCGGTGAAAAAAGATGGCGGTGATTTTGATCAATTTACCGGGGCGACAATAACGCCGCGCGCCGTGGTGAATGCAGTTAAACGCGCCGGGCTGTACGCCGAATCACTGCCCGCTCAGCTCCCCCATTTAACCGCCTGTGGAGAATAACCATGAGCGAAATAAAAGATATTGTTGTTCAGGGGTTATGGAAAAATAACTCCGCTCTGGTGCAGCTACTTGGCCTGTGCCCATTACTGGCGGTGACGTCTACGGCAACCAATGCTCTGGGGCTGGGTCTGGCCACGACGCTGGTATTAACGCTGACCAACCTGACGGTTTCCGCACTACGTCGCTGGACGCCGGCAGAAATCCGTATCCCGATTTACGTTATGATCATTGCCTCGGTGGTAAGCGCCGTACAGATGCTGATCAATGCCTATGCATTCGGTTTGTATCAGTCTTTAGGGATTTTTATTCCGCTGATTGTAACGAACTGCATTGTTGTCGGTCGCGCCGAAGCGTTTGCCGCGAAAAAAGGACCGTGGCTTTCCGCGTTGGACGGTTTTTCCATCGGCATGGGCGCGACAGGCGCGATGTTCGTGCTGGGCTCGCTGCGCGAGATCCTCGGGAATGGCACGCTTTTCGATGGCGCGGATAGCCTGCTGGGAGGCTGGGCAAAAGTATTACGGGTCGAGATATTTCACACCGACTCGCCTTTCCTGCTGGCGATGCTACCGCCAGGCGCGTTTATCGGCCTGGGACTCATGCTGGCGGTAAAATATCTTATTGATGAAAAAATGAAGAAACGCCGCGCCGAAACCGCGCCTTCCGCTGTTCCGGCAGGTGAAACAGGGAAAGTCTGATGAACAAAGCAAAAAGGCTGGAAATTCTGACGCGCCTGCGCGACAACAATCCGCACCCCACAACAGAACTCAATTTCACGTCGCCGTTTGAGTTGCTGATTGCCGTGTTGCTTTCCGCCCAGGCAACTGACGTCAGCGTGAACAAGGCTACCGCCAAACTTTACCCGGTTGCCAATACGCCAGCCGCGATGCTGGAACTGGGCGTAGAGGGCGTGAAATCCTATATCAAAACCATCGGCTTATTTAACAGTAAAGCGGAAAACGTGATTAAGACCTGCCGTATTTTACTGGACAAGCATAATGGCGAAGTGCCGGAGGATCGGGCGGCGCTGGAAGCGCTTCCCGGCGTGGGACGTAAAACGGCTAACGTGGTGCTGAATACCGCCTTCGGCTGGCCAACCATCGCTGTTGATACGCATATATTTCGTGTATGTAACCGAACGCAGTTCGCGCCGGGTAAAAATGTCGAGCAGGTAGAAGAGAAGCTACTGAAAGTGGTGCCGAATGAGTTCAAAGTGGACTGTCATCACTGGTTAATTTTGCATGGACGCTATACCTGTATCGCCCGAAAACCCCGCTGCGGCTCCTGCCTCATTGAAGATCTTTGCGAATACAAAGAAAAAGTCGATATTTGATATTGTCGGAGTGCGTCCGTCACGCCAGCGCACTCCCACCTTCTGCCTGGATCTATTTTAGCCATTAATCATTCCAGTCTCTGTCCTTTTTCTGATGTAATGTGCTTTCGTTTTCCCCCCACGTCAGGTTAATCATTTTTTAATCGCAAAAATTTCTATCTATCCGTGATCAGGATCACTTTGATAACTTCATGTGAAATTTAGTGACATCTAAGGTTACATTTACAACCGGATAGACTGACGCCCCGTTTTCACTACAAAACATTACTCTGCCATTTTTTCAGATAATGGCCTATATCACTGCCTTTTACCTTAAATAGCAGAAGATATCGCCTTTCACCCAAAATTATGGCCTTTTCGCAGTGTAATAATCTGCCATTCTTCAAATGAAAAAATTTAACTCTGGATAACATTTCTGACGCCGGACGATTCAACCAGAGGAGTTATATGTAACAGATTATTACAAAGGTCTTGTCTGGAGAGGAAAGATAGTGAACATTACCTGCCGTTTCCCCTCCAATATAACAATCGGACGGATGAGTCTGACTCATCACGCGCCAGACAATCCCTGTTAATACGGGGCGTAAAAAAGAGGTAAAAGTGTCTACTGCAAACAATAAACCAACTGAAAGCGTCAGTTTGAACGCTTTCAAACAACCGAAGGCGTTCTATCTCATCTTCTCGATAGAGTTATGGGAGCGTTTTGGTTATTACGGCCTGCAAGGCATTATGGCCGTCTACCTGGTAAAACAACTGGGTATGTCAGAAGCGGATTCCATCACCCTTTTCTCTTCCTTCAGTGCACTGGTGTACGGCCTGGTCGCGATTGGCGGTTGGTTAGGTGATAAAGTTCTGGGTACCAAACGCGTTATTATGCTGGGTGCCGTGGTGCTGGCTATCGGTTATGCGCTGGTCGCATGGTCTGGCCATGACGCTGGCGTCGTCTATATGGGCATGGCGGCTATCGCTGTGGGTAACGGTCTGTTTAAAGCTAACCCGTCTTCCCTGTTGTCTACCTGTTATGCGAAAGACGATCCACGTCTCGACGGCGCTTTTACGATGTATTATATGTCCGTCAACATCGGCTCCTTCTTCTCTATGCTCGCGACGCCGTGGCTGGCGGCGCGTTATGGCTGGAGCACCGCGTTTGCGCTTAGCGTCGTCGGTATGCTGATAACCGTCGTTAACTTTGCTTTCTGCCAGCGCTGGGTGAAAAGCTACGGTTCCAAACCCGACTTTGAACCGATCAACTTCCGTAACCTGCTGCTGACGATCGTGGGCATTGTCGTGCTGATTGCGGTTGCCACCTGGCTGCTGCACAACCAGGATATCGCGCGTATGGTGCTGGGCGTAATCGCTCTTGGCATCGTCATTATCTTCGGTAAAGAAGCGTTTTCTATGCACGGCGCGGCTCGCCGTAAAATGATCGTCGCCTTTATTTTGATGCTGCAGGCGATTATCTTCTTTGTACTGTATAGCCAAATGCCGACATCGCTGAACTTCTTTGCCATTCGTAACGTCGAGCACTCTATTCTCGGTATCGCTTTCGAACCGGAACAGTATCAGGCTCTGAACCCGTTCTGGATCATTATCGGCAGCCCGATTCTGGCCGCTATCTATAACAGGATGGGCGATACGCTGCCGATGCCGATGAAATTCGCCATTGGTATGGTGCTGTGTTCCGGCGCATTCCTGATTCTGCCGCTGGGCGCCAAATTTGCGAACGATGCTGGCATCGTATCCGTAAACTGGCTGATCGTGAGCTATGGTCTGCAAAGTATCGGTGAGCTGATGATCTCCGGTCTGGGACTGGCGATGGTCGCACAGTTGGTTCCGCAGCGTCTTATGGGCTTCATCATGGGTAGTTGGTTCCTGACAACGGCAGGCGCTAACATCATCGGCGGTTATGTCGCCAACCTGATGGCCGTGCCGAGTGACGTGACTGACCCACTGATGTCCCTGGAAGTCTATGGTCGCGTATTTATGCAGATTGGCGTAGCAACCGCAGTTATCGCCGTCCTGATGCTGCTGACAGCGCCTAAGCTGAACCGTATGACCCAGGACGATGATACCGCTGAGAAAGGCTCTAAAGCCGCTACAGTTTAATTTTCCGGGAAACAACATTCAGGCCGCTAACTGTGCGTTAGCGGCTTTTTTTTTGCCCGTCCCCGCACTACCATACTTTAAACCTCAGCAAAAAGGAGTTACCGATGAAACTGTTCTACAAACCGGGTGCCTGCTCTCTTGCTTCCCACATTATCCTGCGCGAAATTGGCAAAGACTTTACGCTTGATGGCGTCGATCTCGCAAAAAAACGCCTGGAAAACGGTGATGATTACCTGGCAGTAAACCCTAAAGGACAGGTTCCGGCTCTGCTTCTGGATGACGGCACGCTGTTGACTGAAGGCGTCGCCATTATGCAGTACCTCGCCGACAGCGTCCCCGACCGACAGCTTCTGGCGCCTGTAAGTAGCCTTGCTCGCTATCATACGCTGGAATGGCTCAACTATATTGCAACGGAACTGCATAAAGGTTTTACCCCGCTATTCCGCCCTGACACGCCGGAAATGCTTAAACCCGCCGTTCGCGCCGGTCTGGAAAAGAAATTTCAGTATGTTGATGAGTCGCTTTCAGACGACCAGTGGATTTGCGGCCAGCGTTTTACCATCGCAGACGCTTATCTGTTTACCGTATTGCGTTGGGCATATGGCGTAAAACTGAATATGGACGGGTTAACGCATATTGAAAGTTATATGCAGCGTGTCGCGGAAAGACCGACCATTGCGGCAGCGCTTAAAGCGGAAGGACTGAATTAATGTCATGTTGCCGGATAGCTCGCAGTACCGCCATCCGGCATCTTTTCAGCAGCAATAATTAGAGCCGCGTTGCGCTGAAGTAATGTTCAGGATTAGCGATCCGATCCTGGGCCGCCACGACCTGCAGTTCGTACTCCTGCATCGTTTTGGTGGCGATCATAATCTCATATACTGCCGCCGTAACGTGCTCCAGCGCCTGCTGCAACGTCGCGCCCTGCAAAAGTTTGACCAGCAATAAACCACTGGTGACATCGCCAACGCCAACCGGCTGACGTGAGCCGAAATCCACCAGCGGACGGCTAATATGCCAGGCTTCCTGCGCTGTCACCAGCAGCATTTCAAAGCGTTCTGAACTGTAACCGGCACGGGCGAGATGTTTTACCAGTACAATCTCTGGCCCCTGAGCAATCAGTTCACGCGCCGCCTGCACGGCGTCATTCACATTATTAACGCTATGTTTGCTGAGAATTTCCAGTTCAATCAGGTTAGGCGCGATAATATCGCTGGCGGGTAGCGCATAACGCACATGGAACTCTGCGACGCCGGGCGCCACGATACAGCCCTTTTCCGGATGCCCCATCACAGGATCGCAGAAATATTTTGCCTGCGGATTTGCCGCTTTAACCTGGCGCACAATACCGAGAATGTGTTCTCCCTGCTCGGCAGATCCCAGGTAACCGCTAAGTACGGCGTCGCAGTGCGCTAACTGGCCAATGTCCGCAATCCCCTGGACAATCTCAGTCAGATGGCTGGGCGGCATGACACAGCCGGTCCATTTACCATATTGCGTGTGGTTAGAAAACTGAACGGTATTCAGCGGCCAAACATTCGCGCCAAGACGACGCATGGGAAATTCGGCAGCGCTGTTGCCCGCATGTCCGAAAACAACATGGGACTGGATAGCGAGGATATTCTTCATTTTTTTACCTGAACATCAAAAATAAGGGAGTGATTTCTCACTCCCTGTTACTTAATGCCTTATTTCCAGCAAATCAGACAATAGTTCTTTTTGCCGCGACGCAATAAGGTATAGCGGCCAAACAGACGGTCCTCATCGTTAAAGATGTATTCAGGATCGGATTGTTTTTCACTATTGATAGTGACTGCGTTGGAGGCGATAGTCTTACGCGCCTGACCACGCGACGGCTGGAGTTCGGCGTCTACCAGCGCCTGCATCAGATCGGTGCCTTTTTCCAGTTCGATCATCGGCACGCCGTCCTGAGCGAGTTGCTCAAAATCCGCTTCGCTCAGTTCGCCCAGGTTGCCGTTAAAGAGGCTTTCAGTAATACGTTTTGCCGCAACCAGCCCCTCTTCGCCGTGAACCAGACGCGTCACCTGCTCGGCCAGCACATACTGAGCGCGCGGCGCTTTACCGCTGTTTTTATCTTCTTCTTCCAGGGCATTGATCTCTTCAATGTCCATAAAAGTGAAGAATTTCAGGAAACGATAAACATCGGCATCCGCGGTATTAATCCAGAACTGGTAGAATTTGTACGGACTGGTTTTCTTCGGGTCCAGCCAGACAGCGCCGCCTTCGGTTTTACCAAATTTCGTGCCGTCAGCTTTGGTGATCAGCGGAACGGTCAAACCAAATACCTGATTCTGGTGAAGACGACGGGTCAGGTCGATACCGGAAGTGATGTTCCCCCACTGGTCAGAACCGCCAATCTGTAAGGCAACGCCGTGCAGTTTATTCAGACAAGCGAAGTCGTACCCCTGTAGCAGGTTATAAGAGAACTCCGTGAAAGAGATACCCTGATCGTCACGGTTCAGACGCTGCTTCACCGCTTCTTTGTTGATCATCTGATTAACGGAAAAATGTTTACCGATATCGCGCAGGAAAGTCAGCACATTCATGCTGCCGAACCAGTCATAGTTATTGGCCGCGATGGCGGAGTTTTCGCCGCAATCAAAGTCCAGGAATGGGGCAACCTGTTTACGAATTTTCGCCACCCACTCCTGAACGGTCTCTTCAGTGTTCAGTTTACGCTCGGCGGCTTTAAAGCTCGGGTCGCCAATCAGACCGGTCGCTCCGCCTACCAGCGCAACAGGTTTATGCCCTGCCTGCTGGAAGCGTTTCAGGCATAACAATGGAACCAGATGCCCCAAATGCAAGCTGTCAGCGGTAGGATCGAAGCCGCAATAGAGCGCGATCGGGCCTTGCGCCAGTCGCTCTGCCAACGCGTCTTCGTCCGTCACCTGGGCTACCAGCCCCCGCTCTTGCAATTGTTTAATCAAGTTACTGCTTGCCATCAAAATCTCCATGTATAAAACGACTGCACCTTTGCCGGTACACGACTTTTCGCCAGACGCGAAAGAGACATAGCATAAAACGGCGGATTCATCCGCACCAGTGCTTAAAACAAGAATTTTGCATCTTTAGGGCGCAAGACGGTCGATTTTCCACGCGCCGTCGTCGCGTTGGTATAAAAAGCGATCGTGCAGACGATGTTCGCCGCCCTGCCAGAACTCCATCTGTTCGATACTCACGCGAAAACCGCCCCAGAAGCTGGGCAACGGAACTTCGCCCTGTTGAAACTTCTGCTTGAGCTCCAGGAATTTGCTTTCAAGGATACCGCGCGCGGAAATGCGGCTGGATTGTTTAGAGACCCATGCGCCGATCTGGCTATCACGCGGACGGCTGTGGAAATACCTCACCACCTCAAGTGTGGAGAGACGCTCGGCTTTGCCTGTCACCATCACCTGGCGTTCAAGCATATGCCAGGGAAATAACAGACTGATACGCGGATTGTGCTCAATTTGATGCGCCTTGCGGCTTCCCAGGTTGGTATAAAAGACCAGGCCTTTTTCGTCATAATGCTTGAGCAACACAATACGCTGGTACGGTTGCCCCTTGTCATCTACGGTCGCTACAACCATTGCCGTCGGATCGGCCAGCCGGGCGTCGCACGCCTGCCCAAGCCAGCGCTCAAACAAGATTAACGGTTCAGCGGGTAAATCGCGGCGACGCAAGCCGCCTTTCGTGTATTCACGGCGCAGATGCGCGATCTGCTGCAATTGGTCGTTATCAGACATGGCGTTGATCAGAAATAATCAGTGGGTGGCGCTATTGTGCGCCCCCGTAATGAAAATCTCAACGCTTCGGATTTTGTAACTGACAGTTATTTAGCACAATTCTGTCTCGTTTATAGACTGTGGCGCGCTCACCTTGCGACCAGAAAACATAAATCCCGTCGGTATAACGCGCGCCCGAGGCCGAGATTCCTTGCTTCAGGGCCAGCAGCTTATTGTCATAAACAAAACTGACTTCTTCACGCGGGTTATTGACTTTAACGGTAAGCGGCTTCTCATCACACTGGTATTCCAGTGTATCCGTTTGCATACGTTCAACAAATTGTTGATAAACGCTACAGCCGGTCAGAAGCACAGGTAAACACATTATTACTATCTTTTTCATAGGTATATCCCGAAAGCTCTCCTGCTTCTGGAGGGGCAAACGCCCCTTCCTGACCTTCCTAGTTTACCGATATATCGTCCGGGAAAAATTCAGTTAACTCTGAGTTCTTGGGTTAGCAGGGTAAACAGCGCCTAAAACACTGGCTTCTGTAGCGCCCGTCACGGAAGGTAAATTTCCCGGCAGGCCCGCAAGGGTTCGCCATGCAAGCCATGCAAAGGCCAACGCCTCCATATCATCGCCACTGATCCCCGCCTTATCGGTGGTCGAAACCTCGATACCCGGCAACAGCGCTGCCAGACGAGCCATCACTAACGGATTCCGGCTTCCGCCGCCACAGACCATCAGCCGCTCGCAGCCGCCGTTGAGCAGCACCTGTTGGGCGATAGAGACCGCCGTCAGCTCAGCCAGCGTGGCCTGTACATCGCGCACGCCTGCGCCGGGGAAAGCCATAAGGTGACGCTCTAACCAGCCATAGTTGAAGTACTCACGTCCTGTACTTTTGGGCGCCGACGCAGCAAAGTACGGATCGCTCAACATCTTTTGCAGCAATGGAAGAATAACCTGACCTTCTTTCGCCCATGCCGCGTCTTTGTCGTAGGGCTGCGCACATTGCCGCCAAATCCACGCATCCATCAACATATTGCCCGGCCCCGTATCGTATCCGCGCACCGCCTGCCCGGGGAAAAGCAGAGATAAATTGGCGATACCGCCGATATTCAGGACCATCCGTTTTTCCGTCGGATGTCCCAACAGCGCGTGATGAAAAGCGGGCACCAGCGGCGCGCCTTGTCCGCCCAGCGCAATATCCCGCCGCCGAAAATCGCCGACCACCGTAATCCCCGTATGGGCGACGATATGATTATTATCGCCAATTTGCAGAGTATGCGGGGCATCTCCGCTCGGTTCATGCCAGACCGTTTGCCCATGACAACCAATGGCGACGATATCCCGCGGCTGCAAACGTTGTTGCGCTAACAGCGCATTAACCGCCTGTGCAAAAAGCCGGCCTAACTGGGTATCAAGCTGACCGAGTTGCGAGAGCGTAAGCGGCTGCCCCTGACAAATATCAAGAATGCCTTTTTTCAGATGAACGGGAATAGGCCAGGTGAGACTTGCCTGTTGCGCAACCATTGTTTCATCAATTGCCGCCAGTACAACATCAACGCCATCAAGGCTGGTTCCGGACATAACGCCAATAAAACGGCCCGATTTCATACCTCTTCCTTTTAAGCTGGGTTAAGCCTTAACACTCGGCATAACGTATTTTGACATGCTATGCCTGCGTCACGTTTTTTGCCGTGCCGTCCACGGATATCAATAACCTATCTTTTCTTGCTTCCCACTTCGTTTAAGGTTAGTTAATGAACTTCTGATTATGATTTTTACATTCTTTCAGCAGAAGATATGACCTTAACTGCATAAATGCCATATAATTTAGCTATAGGGATGCTGAAATAGCGTTTCGTGAAGAACAGGAGATTGGTAAATGATTAAACGTGTACTGGCCGTTTCACTGATGGGGTTATCCTTAGCTGGATGTGTTAACAATGATAGCCTTTCGGGCGATGTGTATACCGCATCCGAGGCTAAACAAGTTCAGAATGTAACGTACGGTACTATCGTTAACGTTCGTCCGGTTCAAATTCAGGGCGGTGATGATTCTAACGTGATTGGCGCTATCGGCGGCGCGGTGTTGGGCGGATTCCTCGGCAACACTATCGGCGGCGGTACTGGTCGTTCACTGGCGACCGCGGCAGGCGCGGTGGCTGGCGGCGTAGCGGGCCAGGGCGTCCAGGGCGCAATGAATAAAACCCAGGGTGTGGAACTGGAAATTCGTAAAGACGATGGCAACACCATTATGGTTGTGCAGAAACAAGGAAATACGCGTTTCGCGGCAGGTCAGCGTGTCGTGCTGGCCAGCAACGGCAGCCAGGTTACTGTCTCTCCACGCTAAAACAGGCTTTACGTGTGGTCACATGACCACACGTATGCCTCTGCGCCTCAATCGTGAGAGTGCAATTCCATAATGTTGTGTTCAAGTTTGGCGATAAGTTTAATCAGAAGCTCAATCTCCTCTGAAGAAATCCCGTCCAAAATTTCACCGCGCGTTTTATGAATGACCGCTTCCATCTCGGTGATCAGCGGCTCCGCTTTCTCAGTCAGTTTAATGCGCTTAGCGCGACGATCGCTGGCGCAGGTTTGCCGCGAAATTAGCCCCTTATCTTCAAGTTGATCCAACGTGCGTACCAGCGATGGCTGCTCAATGCCTATCGCTTTAGCCAATTGAATCTGCGACTGGTCAGGCGGCAATTGATGAATATTGTGCAGCGTGACCCAATGTGTCTGCGTCAATTCCAGAGGCTTGAGGCGATGGTCAATCAGAGCACGCCAAATGCGCACCAACCGTGCCAGATCAGAACCTAGTGGCGATTCCAATTTCATCTCCTTATAATTAGCTTGCTAAGTTATTATACTGATTTTAGAATAGTGTGCAGTATTTGCATTCTCAAAACAAATGTATTGCTAAATTTGCTTACCAATAGACATTTTTTCAGACATAGTGCGCAATCGGCACCTATAGCTTCGGTTTTGGCTAAAACTAAAGCATCGTCGTCTGACGCAAAGGAACATTGCTTGTGAAGTGTATACTCAACGCCACAGGATTGCCCTTACAAGATCTCATGTTGGGAGCATCTGTTTACTTTCCGCCGTTCTTTAAAGCCTTCGCGCTTGGATTCGTTATCTGGTTGTTTATTCACCGACTCCTGCGTGAATGGATATACTCTGGTGAAATCTGGCATCCCCTGTTAATGGATCTCTCCCTCTTTACGCTTTGCGTGTGTCTGGGCCTCGTTTTACTGATCGCGTGGTAAATATGTCATTAAAAACAATAAAATATTTTTCTACTCTCATTGTCGCCGTCATCGCCGTTCTGGCCGCGTGGTGGTTATGGAATTACTATATGCAGTCGCCGTGGACGCGCGATGGTAAAATCCGCGCGGAACAGGTCAGCGTAACGCCGCAGGTCTCTGGCAGCATTACCCAACTCAATGTCAAAGATAATCAGTTCGTCAACGCGGGGGACATTCTTTTTGTCATTGATAAAACGCCCTTCCATATTGCGGAACTTAACGCGCAGGCGCAGTTGGCCAAAGCGCACTCCGATCTGGCAAAAGCGAATAATGAAGCCGAGCGACGTCGACATTTATCGCGTAACTACATTTCTGCTGAAGATCTGGATAGCGCCAATCTGAATGTTAAAGCGATGCAAGCCAGCGTAGATGTCGCACTGGCAACGTTAAAACAGGCGCAGTGGCAGCTTAGCCAGACAGAAGTAAAAGCGCCGGTATCCGGCTGGGTGACCAACCTTTCCACGCGTACCGGTGATTATGCCAGTACCGGTAAGCCGCTTTTCGCATTGGTAGATAGCCATTCATTTTATGTAATGGGATATTTCGAAGAAACCAAACTACGCCATATTCACGAAGGGGAGCCAGCATTAATAACGCTGTATAGTGGCAATATTAAGTTACAGGGTCACGTTGGCAGTATCGGGCGCGCTATTTACGACCAAAGCGTGGAGAGCGATTCCGGTTTAGTACCAGATATCAAACCCAACGTGCCGTGGGTACGTCTGGCGCAACGCGTTCCGGTGCGTATCGAATTTGACGCTTTGCCGCAGGATATCACGCTGGTCTCCGGCACTACCTGTAGCGTGGCGATTGGACACCGGTAATGAAACTCTCCCTGCCGGCACTGCGAAATACGCCCTGGGTTAAAGCAACCTCCGGCCAGTGGCGTTACGCGTTGCGTAATACTATTGCCATGTGTCTCGCGCTGACATTCGCTTATTATCTCAATCTGGATGAGCCCTACTGGGCGATGACTTCGGCCGCAGTGGTGAGCTTTCCGACCGTAGGCGGCGTAATCAGTAAAAGTCTGGGGCGTATTGCCGGGAGTTTACTCGGCGCGACCGCTGCGTTGATTATTGCCGGCCATACGCTAAATGAACCCTGGTTGTTCTTGTTTAGCATGGCCGCCTGGATCGGTTTTTGTACCTGGGCCTGCGCGCATTTTACCAATAATGCCGCTTATGCTTTCCAGTTGTCCGGCTACACGGCGGCGATCATCGCGTTCCCGATGGTCAATATTGTAGAAATCACGCAGTTGTGGGATATCGCCCAGGCGCGCGTATGTGAAGTTATCGTCGGCATCCTCTGCGGCGGCATGATGATGATGATTCTGCCCAGCACGTCGGATGGCACCGCCCTGCTCACCGCGTTGAAAAACATGCATGCGCGCTTGCTGGAACATGCCAGTCTACTTTGGCAGCCGGATACCACCGACGCCATCCGCTCAGCGCATGAGGGCGTCATTGGGCAAATCCTGACCATGAACCTGTTGCGTATTCAGGCTTTCTGGAGTCATTACCGTTTTCGCCGCCAGAATGCGTTGCTCAATTCATTGTTACATCAGCAATTACGGCTAACCAGCGTGATCTCCAGTCTGCGTAGAATGCTTTTAAACTGGCCGACGCCGCCGGAAAACAGCCGCGAAGTCATTGAACAACTCTTAGCTGCGCTGGCGAAACCGCGCGCGGACAGCTACACCGTGGCGCGGATTATTGCGCCGCTACGCCCGCAGGATGAACAGGATTATCGTCGCCTCGCGTTCTGGCAGCGATTACGCTATTTTTGCCAGTTATACCTGCGCAGCAGCCGCCAGTTATATCTAATCGAAAACGGTGCGCCGGTGGATAAAATCAACATCCGCCGCACTCCTGGCCTTGCGCGGCATACGGATAACGCAGAGGCCATCTGGAGCGGTGTGCGTACCTTTTGTACGCTCACGGTTATTGGCGCCTGGAGTATTGGCGCACAATGGGAATCAGGGTCCGGCGCATTAACACTGGCGGCGATCAGTTGCGTCCTCTACTCCATCGTCGCCACGCCGTTTAAGTCGCTCTCCTTATTGATGCGAACTTTAGTGCTGCTGTCCTTATTCAGTTTCGTGGTGAAATTTGGCCTGATGGTGCAAATCACCGATCTGTGGCAATTCTTACTTTTCCTTTTTCCGCTGTTCGTCACGATGCAACTGCTTAAACTGCAGATGCCTAAGCTGGCGGGACTGTGGGGGCAGCTTATTGTCTTTATGGGCTCGTTCATCGCCGTGACCAATCCGCCAGTGTACGATTTCGCTGACTTCCTTAACGATAATACCGCTAAGATCGTCGGCGTCGCGATTTCCTGGCTGGCGTTTGCGATTTTGCGTCCCGGTTCCGATGCCGTAAAAAGTCGCCGCCATATCCGCGCGCTACGCCGGGATTTCGTCGATCAGCTTAGCCGTCACCCTTCCCATAGCGAAAGCGAGTTTGAATCGCTAACCTATCATCACGTCAGTCAGCTCAGTAACAGCCAGGATGCGCTGGCGCGCCGGTGGTTATTACGTTGGGGAGTGGTATTGCTGAACTGCTCGCATGTGGTGTGGCAGCTACGCGCCTGGGAGTCGCGTTCCGATCCGCTTTCCCGGGTGCGGGATATTTGTATCTCCCTGCTGCGCGATGTGATGAGCGAGCGCGGCGTGCAACAACGTCCGCTTGCCGCCACGCTACAGGAATTACAGCGTATCTGTGACACGCTCGCGCATCATCATCAACCCGCAGCGCATGAGCTGGCGGCGATTATCTGGCGTTTACACTGTTCGCTGTCACAGCTGGAGCAGGCGTCAGCGCAGGGAACGCTGTCTCCGGGTTATTTAATGACGCCGCAGGCGTAACGCGTCCCGCCGCCGCCAAGCGGTTTCGGTTGATCGGACATATTATCGCCGCCCACATGGATCATTAGCGCTTTATCTTTCACTTCATCAAGAGACTTCAGACGCGGCGCAGTAACCGGTTCGGTAGCGATACCATCATTATTAACGACTAACACCGGGAGATCGCCCAGATGTCCCTGGCCCTCCGGTCCTTCATGCTTGCCGGTATTTTGTGGGTCCAGATGACCACCAGCGGCTTCTGCCGCAACCGCTTTGCCATCTTTAATCGCGGGCTGGCAGCTACCTTTGGCATGAATGTGAAAACCATGCTCGCCAGGCGGTAACGCTTTAAGGTGCGGGGTAAATTTTAAGCCGCCTTCGGTTTCATCGATGACCACGGTGCCGATAGACTGTCCTACGCCTTGCGCCGTCACCAGATTCATCTCTACTTTCTCGCTTGCGGCCTGCGCACCCGCACAGGCCAGCAGCGTCACCATTGCTAAACTTAATCGCTTCATAAAACCTCCGTTACAAGTGGTAGCCTGTTAAGTGTAAACCACTGGCGGAAACATGAACGGAAAGTCAACGAGTTGGCGATTACGGCACGTCATAGCCCAATGCCGCCTTGCGGATTCGGAACCACTGTTGACGCGACAATGACAGCGTTTCCGCTTCTACCGCAGCGCGTACGCGTTCGATTTTACCCGAGCCAATAATCGGCAGCGGCTGCGACGGCAAACGTAAAATCCAGGCATAGACCACCTGTTCAATAGAACTGGCGTTGAGTTCTTGCGCGATAACGGAAAGCTCCTGTCGTAATGGCTGATAAGTCTCATCATTAAACAGCCGACCGCCGCCAAGACATGACCAGGCCATCGGACGAATACGCAGTTGCTGTAATTGATCTAATGTGCCGTCCAGCAACAAAGGCTGGTGAACTGGCGAGATCTCCACCTGGTTGGTCGCCAGGGTAAAAGGCAGGCGCGATTGCAGCAACGTAAATTGCGCTGGCGTAAAATTAGAGACGCCAAAATGGCGTACTTTGCCGCTTTGGTGCAGATGTTGAAACGCCTCGGCCACGTCATCCGCATCCATTAACGGATCGGGACGGTGGATTAGCAACATATCCAGATAATCTGTCGCCAGATTTTTTAATGATTGTTCTGCGCTCAGAATAATATGGTGGCGATCGGTAATATAATGACCGAGTTTATTTTCCGCTCTGGCGGTGGTCGCAATACCGCATTTGGTAACGATTTGCAGTCTTTCCCGCAAATACGGCGCCAACGTTAACGCCTCACCAAACGCTGCTTCGCACTGATAACCACCATAAATATCCGCATGGTCAACGGTAGTGACGCCCAAATCCAGATGTTCTTCGATAAAACTCACTAACTGACGCGCGGACATATTCCAGTCCATCAAACGCCAGTAACCCATAACAAAACGCGAAAACTCCGGGCCTTGTGGAGCGATGGTGACACGCTGAACCATAACAGATTCCTCATAGAGAATAATGAGGTTGAGTATACGCAATTCCGCGTTTAAAAGAGTGAGGGTTGTTGAGGATCTTCCGCTGGGAGGGGCTTGTTTGCGCGTATTTTACGCAAGAAACGCTGGCGACAAAGCCGCAGTACATTTTGTTTCTCGGCATCGCTCATTTTTTGCCAGTTAAAGCGTTCGTCGCGACTGCGCATACATCCCCGACAAAAGCCACGCTCATCAGACTGGCAGATACCGCGACATGGGCTTGCTACAGGAAAAAACTCCAACTGCTCGGCCACATCCCCTCCTCAACGTTTGACGCTTATGACTATTGAAGACGCTAACTGGCATTATGGCAACTCTGCTTGCTGTAGACCGACTGGTCTACTATACTGCCTGTCATGAATAAGCAAACCGAATACGATACTCGCGAACATCTGCTGGCCACCGGTGAGCAACTATGTATGCAACGGGGTTTTACCGGCATGGGTCTTAGCGAGTTACTCAAAACCGCTCAGGTGCCTAAAGGATCGTTTTATCACTACTTTCGCTCGAAAGAAGCCTTCGGCGTCGCCATGCTGGAGCGACATTACGCCTGCTATCATCAGCGTCTTACGGCGCACTTTACCTCCGGTCCCGGTAATCATCGCGATCGTCTTCTCACCTGGTATCAGGAAACGTTGAATCAGTTTTGCCAGCAAGGCACCATCAGCGGCTGCCTGACGGTGAAACTGTCAGCGGAAGTCTGCGATCTGTCGGAGGATATGCGCTCTACTATGGATAAAGGGGCGCAGGAGATCATTGCACTGCTCGCGCGCGCGCTGGAAAACGGTCGCAATAGCCACTGTTTACATTTCACCGGCCAGCCGTTGCCACAGGCGCAGGTGCTTTACGCCCTGTGGTTGGGCGCCAATTTACAGGCCAAAATATCCCGTAGCGCCGCGCCGCTGGAAAATGCGTTGGCGCATGTTAAGACCATCATTACAACGCCTGAGCAGTAACAGGCGTTTTCATTTCCTTTATTACAAGACGACCGGTCTACTTATACCAGGAGCCACTATGTCATCAGCAAAACTGTTTACCCCCCTCAAGGTGGGCGCCATCACGGCGACAAACCGGGTATTTATGGCGCCTTTGACGCGTTTGCGGAGTATTGAACCGGGCGATATTCCTACGCCGTTAATGGCGGAATATTACCGTCAACGCGCCAGCGCCGGATTGATCATCAGCGAAGCCACGCAAATCTCCGCACAGGCGAAAGGTTACGCCGGCGCGCCGGGATTACACCGCGATGAGCAGATCGCTGCCTGGAAAAAAATCACTCAGGGAGTGCATGCTCAGGGCGGTCATATTGCGGTACAACTGTGGCATACAGGCCGTATTTCACACGCCAGCCTGCAACCAGGCGGACAAGCGCCTGTCGCGCCATCCGCTATCAATGCGGGAACCCGCACCTCTTTGCGTGATGAAAACGGTCAGGCAATCCGCGTAGAAACTTCCACACCGCGCGCGCTGGATACTCACGAGATCCAGGGGATCGTCAACGACTTCCGCCAGGCTATCGCCAATGCCCGAGAAGCAGGCTTCGATCTGGTGGAGCTGCACTCCGCGCACGGTTATCTGCTACATCAGTTCCTCTCACCTTCTTCTAATCACCGTACCGATCAGTACGGCGGCAGCGTAGAGAATCGCGCCCGTCTGGTGCTGGAAGTGGTTGATGCCGGCATTGAGGAATGGGGCGCGGATCGTATCGGCATCCGCCTTTCTCCTGTCGGCACTTTCCAGAATGTCGATAACGGCCCAAATGAAGAAGCCGATGCCCTCTATCTTATTGAAGCGTTAGGCAAACGCGGCATTGCTTATCTGCATATGTCTGAACCAGACTGGGCGGGCGGCACGCCTTATAGCGAAGCATTCCGTAAAAAAATCCGCGCGTGTTTCCCCGGTCCCATCATCGGCGCTGGCGCCTATACGCCAGAAAAAGCGGAAACGCTGATCGAAAAAGGGCTAATTGACGCCGTGGCGTTTGGTCGCGATTACATCGCTAACCCGGATCTGGTGGCGCGTCTGCAACGTAACGCGAAACTCAATCCACAGCGTCCCGAAAGTTTTTATGGCGGCGGCGCGGAAGGCTACACTGACTACCCTACTCTGTAATTCCATTGATAGCGGCCTCACATCGCCGCTATACTTTGAATATCTTGACTATTTTAAGGACAACGAAAATGCGTTTATTGCATACTATGCTGCGCGTCGGCGACTTGCAGCGTTCCATCGCTTTTTACACTAACGTTCTGGGCATGAAACTGCTGCGTACCAGTGAGAATCCGGAATACAAATACTCGCTGGCCTTTGTGGGATATGGTCCGGAAACGGAAGAAGCGGTCATCGAACTTACCTATAACTGGGGCGTTGAGAGCTACGACATGGGCAATGCGTATGGGCACATCGCGCTGAGCGTTGACAATGCCGCTGAAGCCTGTGAACGTATTCGTCAGAACGGCGGCAACGTGACCCGTGAAGCAGGGCCGGTGAAAGGCGGTTCAACCATCATCGCCTTCGTTGAAGATCCGGATGGCTATAAAATCGAATTGATTGAAGCTAAAGACGCAGGCCGCGGTCTGGGTAACTGATTCCCCGTCGGGCGCAGGTCACTGTGCCCGTTGTTTTACTGCATCCCGGCGTAAAATTTGCCATAATGCGCGCTGCATTTTTTCGTATTAAGAGACTCAGATGTCCGATAACGCTCAACTTTCCGGTCTGTGCGACCGTTTTCGTGGTTTTTATCCTGTCGTCATCGACGTTGAAACTGCAGGGTTTAACGCTAAAACCGATGCGCTGCTCGAAATCGCCGCCATCACGCTGAAAATGGATGAACAAGGCTGGCTGATGCCGGACATGACGCTGCATTTCCATGTGGAGCCGTTCGCTGGAGCCAACTTACAGCCGGAAGCGCTCGCGTTTAACGGTATCGATCCCTCTAACCCACTACGCGGCGCGGTGAGTGAATATGAGGCGCTACATGCTATTTTCAAAATGGTGCGTAAAGGTATCAAAGAAAGTGGCTGTAGCCGCGCCATTATGGTCGCGCATAACGCCACTTTTGATCACAGTTTTATGATGGCCGCCGCAGAGCGCGCCTCGCTGAAACGTAACCCGTTTCATCCGTTCGTCACCTTTGATACCGCGGCATTGAGCGGACTGGCGCTGGGACAAACGGTGTTGTCAAAAGCGTGCCTGGCGGCGGGTATGGAGTTTGACGGCGAAAAGGCCCACTCTGCTTTGTATGATACCGAGCGGACAGCGGTGCTGTTTTGTGAAATCGTCAATCGCTGGAAGCGCCTGGGCGGCTGGCCGTTACCCTTGCCGACAGACAAATAACGTGGCTAACGACGCCGCTTTTGCTCACTATGACGGTAAAAAAGCGACCTTTACAGGTCGCTTTCCCCTTTCACAGATTATTCTGCGTCCGGCTCCTGAGTTTTATATTTTGCGGCAGTTTCTTTAATAAGCTGCTGCAACTCGCCACGCTGATACATTTCAATCACAATATCACACCCGCCGACCAGCTCGCCATCCACCCACAGTTGTGGGAATGTCGGCCAGTTGGCGTATTTCGGTAATTCTGCGCGAATATCCGGGTTTTGCAGGATATCAACATAGGCAAAACGTTCCCCACAGGCGGAAAGCGCCTGAACGGCCTGCGCAGAGAAACCACAGCTTGGCAGTTTTGGTGAACCTTTCATATACAGGAGAATCGGGTTTTCAGCGATCTGGCGCTGGATTTTTTCGATAGTGGTGCTCATTGTCTCGCTTCCTTAACTTCTTTTACGACCGAAGCCTGTCATTGTAACGGGTCAGGCTGGCAACGGAAAATAACATTTTCATCATGCCTTATTATTTTACCGTCTGCGGGAATAAGTTGCATACAAAATATCTTTTAAGCGGGTTGCCACGCAGTGATTCGTAGATAACGCGTTCGTGTTTAGCATTAATTGCTATTTTTTTTACATCTGTTAACGAAACACAGCTTCAGAAACCAAAAGCAATTACCAATCTGTGCTTTTGTAGATTAGAATTATCAGGTTTTGTAAATCATACGCAGGCATGATCGCCTGCCTTTAACAGAGGATTGCTCAGTGGCGCGGATAAACAAAATCTCGATCACGCTCTGTGCTTTACTTTTTACTACTCTCCCTTTTACGCCAATGGCCCATGCTTCCAGGCAAGCCAAAGCGACGCCTGCTGTTTCTCATGTCACTAAAACGGCAGATAAAAAGAAAAGCACAACGCCCAAACAGATCAGTAAGACCAACAAAAAAAACGTAAAAACAACCTCAAAAACCAGCCGTTCTTCTTCCGCTTCTACGCCAAAACGTACCATCGCTTCCACGAAATCTCGTCATACGACACATCGCCGTAACAGAACCGCGCCCACGTCAATCGCCGCCCTCGACGTGACGGAAAAATGCACGACGCGTAAAGGCCGTAAGCCGCACTGCGTGAAGGGGAAAGGAACATTGCCGCTCTCTATTGCCGATGCGCATCGGACTAAAGTACAAAAAGCGACGAAAACCGCGATGTCCAAGCTCATGAATCAGATTGGTAAGCCGTATCACTGGGGAGGCGCGTCGCCGCGCACCGGTTTTGATTGCAGCGGTCTGGTTTATTATGCCTATAAAGATTTAGTGAAGATCCGTATCCCCCGAACGGCGAATGAGATGTATCACCTGCGTGACGCGGCGCCCATTGAGCGCAGCGAGTTGAAAAACGGCGATCTGGTGTTCTTCCGTACGCAGGGGCGCGGCACCGCCGATCACGTTGGCGTCTATGTCGGCAACGGTAAGTTTATCCAGTCTCCGCGCAGCGGTCAGGAAATTAAGATCACCTCGCTGAACGAAGAATACTGGCAGCGCCATTATGTCGGCGCCCGCCGGGTGATGACCCCTAAAACAATTCGCTAATATTTTATCCTGTCGTTTAACGACAGGATAACTTCTTCTTTTGCGCCCCCGCTCAATTTGCTACCCTATCCTTACGCGCACCAGGGTTATTGTGCGTGCGCAATATTAATAATAAGGAGAGAAGCAATGTCGTTCGAATTACCTGCATTACCGTATGCCAAAGATGCTCTGGCGCCGCATATTTCTGCTGAGACGCTGGAATATCACTATGGCAAACATCATCAGACTTACGTGACCAATCTTAATAATTTGATCAAAGGCACGGCGTTTGAAGGCAAATCGCTGGAAGAGATCGTGCGTGCTTCCGAAGGCGGCATCTTTAATAACGCCGCTCAGGTGTGGAACCATACGTTCTACTGGAACTGCCTGGCACCAAATGCTGGCGGCGAACCGACCGGGAAACTGGCTGATGCTATCGCGGCATCTTTTGGCAGCTTCGCGGAATTTAAAACGCAGTTCACAGATGCCGCTATCAAAAACTTTGGTTCCGGCTGGACATGGCTGGTAAAAGGCGCTGATGGCAAACTGGCTATCGTCTCTACCTCAAATGCCGGTACGCCGCTGACCACAGATGCGACGCCGCTGCTGACGGTTGATGTGTGGGAACACGCGTATTACATCGACTACCGCAACGCCCGTCCAAACTATCTGGAGCATTTTTGGGCGCTGGTTAACTGGGAATTTGTCGCGAAAAATCTCGCCGCATAAGTCTGAGCACGCAGAAGGTACGCCTTCTGCGTTTTAGAGAGGGATAGAATAGAGGAAACGCCCTCCCTCAGAAGAGAGGGAATCAGTGCAGAGCGGCCGTTAATCCACCTGCGACAATCAAGCCCAGAACAATAAGCGTAGTGATCAACGAAAATTTCAGGTCGGTACTCATCAAGTTTTCTCCTTTTTATTCCCACACAAAAAGTGATATAGCGCATTTTTGCACATTCCCGCACAAAAATCTCTCATGTTTTATATTGATAACTGTTTTTAACGCTTCCCCTTTTCCTCAAGATCAGACAAAATTCCAGGCTTACTGAATTAGCGTAACGGCCATTGACCCCTTCCTGACGTTCCGTGTCGTTTTTCCGGCATGCCGCAACCCTGACGTTGCGATTAGGGTGTGTGTAGGCAAACGTTTACCTGGCGTTTCTCAGGAGCTTAGCGAGGGTCTGGAGTGAAATGTAATGGCAACAATTAAAGATGTAGCGAAACGAGCAAACGTTTCCACTACAACTGTATCACACGTAATCAACAAAACGCGTTTTGTCGCTGAAGAAACGCGTAACGCGGTCTGGGCGGCGATTAAAGAGCTGCACTACTCTCCCAGCGCCGTCGCGCGTAGCCTGAAGGTCAACCATACCAAATCGATAGGCTTACTGGCGACCAGCAGCGAAGCGGCCTATTTTGCAGAAATTATCGAGGCGGTTGAAAAAAACTGCTTCCAGAAAGGCTATACGCTGATTTTGGGCAACGCCTGGAATAACCTGGAAAAACAGCGCGCCTACCTGTCCATGATGGCGCAAAAGCGCGTGGATGGCCTGCTGGTGATGTGTTCTGAGTACCCGGAACCTCTGCTTTCCATGCTGGAAGAGTATCGCCATATTCCGATGGTGGTGATGGACTGGGGTGAAGCGAAGGCCGATTTTACCGATACGGTGATTGATAACGCCTTTGCAGGCGGCTATATGGCGGGTCGTTATCTGGTTGAACGCGGTCACCGGGATATCGGCGTTATTCCCGGTCCGCTGGAGCGCAACACCGGCGCGGGTCGGCTGGCAGGCTTCATGAAGGCAATGGAGGAGGCGTTGATCAACGTGCCAGACAACTGGATTGTTCAGGGCGACTTCGAGCCGGAGTCCGGTTACCACGCGATGCAGCAAATCTTATCGCAGTCACATCGCCCTACCGCCGTTTTCTGCGGCGGCGATATTATGGCGA
Source organism: Salmonella enterica subsp. diarizonae (assembly GCF_008692785.1). Taxonomy (GTDB): domain Bacteria; phylum Pseudomonadota; class Gammaproteobacteria; order Enterobacterales; family Enterobacteriaceae; genus Salmonella; species Salmonella diarizonae. The sequence continues at coordinate 191,939 of NZ_VXJV01000002.1, read as the reverse complement.
TGGGCGCGCTTTGCGCGGCAGACGAAATGGGGCTTCGCGTACCGCAGGACGTTTCGGTGATCGGTTATGACAATGTGCGTAACGCCCGCTTCTTTACCCCGGCGCTGACGACGATTCACCAGCCCAAAGACTCTTTAGGCGAAACCGCATTTAATATGCTTTTGGATCGCATCGTCAATAAGCGCGAAGAGTCACAGTCTATTGAAGTTCATCCACGCCTGGTTGAGCGTCGCTCGGTCGCTGACGGCCCGTTCCGCGACTATCGACGTTAATCCCCGCTGTCGGGAGCCTCTTCAGGCTCCCGCAACCACTCCCGATTCAACGTTTCGCTATCGCCCAAATAATCCAGCAGCCATGCCAGCGCGGGCGAGGCCTCGTTTTGCTGCCACGTCAGGCAACAGGCCGCATCGGGAAACGGATTCTCTAACGTCAGCGCCACCCATTTTCCGCTGTCTATCCACTGTCGGGCAAAGTGCGTCGGCACCATTCCCACGCATAATCCTGCTGACAGGCAGGTTGCCGATGACTCCCAGTCCGGTACTACAACCCTTTTTTGGTTATCCAGTAACCAGGTAATCCGTTTCGGTAAGGTTCGCGAGGTATCTTCTCTGACCAGCGACGGCCAGTTGCGCAGGGTATCATCGCTTAACGGTCCCGGCATCGCCGCCAGCGGGTGATCGCTTGCCACTACGCAACTCCAGCTCAGGGTACCCATATCCCGAAAAGCATAACGTCCCCCTACCGGAATCGCCTGCGTCGCCCCAATAGCCAGTTCGACTCGCCCGTCGGAGAGCGCGTCCCAGACGCCGTTAAACACCTCCTGAAAAACCAGCAGTTCCACATCGTCAAAATGGCGATAGAAATCGACGATCATCTGCCGGGTACGTTCTGGTCTGACGATATTATCCACCGCAATAGCCAACTGCCCGCGCCAGCCATTAGCAATTTGCTGACACTGTTGACGAGTGATCTGCATTTTTTTGATAACAGAACGCCCTTCTTTTAAAAACCAGACGCCAGCAGGCGTAAGTTCAACATCACGGTGACGTCGTACAAAAAGCGGTACGGCCAGCCACTCCTCTAACTGACGAACGGTGTAACTGACTGCCGAAGGCACACGGTGCAGTTCCTGCGCCGCCGCGCTAAAACTGCCATTGCGCGCCACGGCGTCAACCACTTCAAGCGAGTATTCCGACCACATAATTTGCCTACAAAAATTTTGAATTCACTGGACAAATATTAACGTTTCACAACCGTAATTTCACTCCCTACACTCTGCGACAATGTCTGTCTGATAAGAAAGAGAAACAAATATGCAACCTGGAAAAGGTTTTTTAGTCTGGTTAGCCGGTCTTAGCGTGCTGGGGTTTCTGGCTACGGACATGTACCTGCCCGCGTTTGCCGCCATACAGGCGGATTTACAAACGCCTGCTGCCGCTGTCAGCGCCAGCCTCAGCCTGTTTTTAGCTGGCTTTGCCGTCGCACAACTACTCTGGGGACCGCTATCGGATCGTTATGGCCGTAAACCGATTTTACTGCTGGGGTTATCCATCTTTGCGCTCGGAAGTCTGGGGATGCTGTGGGTAGAAAGCGCGGCAGCACTGCTGACGCTACGCTTTGTGCAGGCCGTCGGCGTTTGTGCGGCAACGGTAATCTGGCAAGCGCTGGTGACCGATTATTATCCTTCGCAAAAAATTAATCGTATCTTCGCCACTATCATGCCACTGGTAGGATTATCCCCGGCGCTTGCGCCCTTACTGGGAAGCTGGATACTGACGCATTTCTCATGGCAGGCGATTTTCGCCACTCTGTTTGCGATTACGTTGTTGCTGATGTTGCCAGCGCTGCGCTTAAAACCATCGGTAAAAGCACATGCCGAGGGACAGGATAAACTCACTTTTGCGACGTTGCTACGCTCTAAAACCTATCGCGGTAATGTACTGATTTATGCCGCCTGTTCCGCCAGCTTTTTTGCGTGGTTAACGGGTTCCCCGTTCATTCTCAGCGCGATGGGTTACAGCCCGGCAGTGATTGGCCTGAGCTATGTTCCTCAAACCATCGCTTTTCTGATTGGCGGATATGGCTGCCGCGCGGCGCTACAAAAATGGCAGGGTTACCAATTGCTTCCGTGGCTGTTAGGGCTGTATGCGCTGAGCGTTATCGCCACCTGGGGAACGGGCTTCCTGAATAATGCCTCACTGGTGGAGATCCTGATTCCGTTCTGCGTAATGGCGATTGCTAATGGCGCAATCTACCCTATCGTCGTCGCGCAAGCGTTACGCCCTTTCCCTCAAGCCACGGGGCGTGCTGCGGCGCTGCAAAATACGCTGCAACTGGGGGTATGTTTCCTGGCAAGCCTGGTGGTTTCATGGCTCATCAGCACGCCGCTGCTGACCACCACCAGCGTAATGCTCTTTACCGTTGTTCTGGCGGCGTTAGGCTACAAAATGCAGTCTCATGCAGCGTGCAATGAGGCCGGATTTGCGCATGCCGATGTCGCCCACGAGAAGTCTCACTAGAGGTTTGTTAATCCCGAGTAATTAGCACGCTAACAATTTTCGGTTGAATCATCAAAAATTGCGGCCTATACTGATTCCCGGTTGTTTATATTACGATAATTATTAGGCATTAACGGGAACCGGAGCGTTCCCGATTCACCACGGATGGCCTTTTCGGCAAGGGTTCCTCCCTTCCTCTGTTCTACGTCGGATAACTGGCTCACGGAATTGTCCGTGGGATTTCTCACAAAGCCAAAAAAGCGTCTACGCTGTTTTAAGGTTCTGATCACCGTCCAGTGATGGAGAAGCTATGAGTTCATCGTGTATAGAAGAAGTCAGCGTACCGGATGATAACTGGTACCGAATCGCCAACGAATTGTTAAGTCGTGCGGATATTACAATTAATGGTTCCGCCCCGTCTGATATTCGTGTTAAGAATCCCGATTTTTTTAAACGCGTCCTGCAGGAAGGCTCGTTGGGATTAGGTGAGAGTTACATGGATGGCTGGTGGGAATGCGAGCGTCTGGATATTTTCTTCAGCAAAGTCTTACGTGCCGGTCTTGAAAATCAACTCCCCCACCATGTTAAAGATACGCTCCGCATCCTCGGCGCGCGTCTGATTAATCTACAAAGTAAAAAACGCGCCTGGATTGTCGGCAAGGAACATTACGATCTTGGTAATGACCTTTTTTCCCGTATGCTCGATCCCTATATGCAATATTCTTGCGCCTACTGGAAAGATGCCGATACGCTTGAAGCTGCACAGCAAGCCAAGCTGAAATTAATTTGCGAAAAGCTACAGCTACAGCCAGGGATGCGTGTGCTGGATATCGGCTGCGGCTGGGGCGGCCTGTCGCAATATATGGCGACCCATTATGGCGTTAGCGTGGTGGGCGTAACAATCTCCGCTGAACAGCAAAAAATGGCGCAGACGCGTTGTGAGGGTCTGGATGTTTCCATTCTCCTGCAAGATTATCGTGACCTTAACGATCAGTTTGACCGAATCGTCTCCGTCGGAATGTTCGAACATGTCGGGCCGAAAAACTACAACACCTATTTTGAGGTTGTCGACAGGAATTTAAAACCGGATGGTCTTTTCCTGCTCCATACTATTGGTTCTAAAAAAACCGATCATAATGTCGATCCGTGGATCAATAAGTATATTTTCCCCAACGGTTGCTTGCCGTCTGTTCGTCAAATCGCCGAGGCCAGCGAATCACACTTTGTAATGGAAGACTGGCATAACTTTGGCGCCGACTACGACACGACTCTGATGGCGTGGCACGAGCGCTTTATCAATGCCTGGCCGGAAATTGCGGGCAATTATAACGAGCGCTTCAAACGTATGTTCAGTTATTATCTCAACGCCTGCGCCGGTGCGTTTCGCGCACGTGATATCCAGCTTTGGCAGGTCGTATTTACGCGCGGCGTTGAAAACGGTCTGCGCGTTCCTCGCTAATCACCGCCCCCCGCATTTCATGCGGGGGTTTTTATTTTCCGTTAGCCAATGTCGGCCTGATTTCTGACCGCATTTTCTCGTGCAGCCAGTACGCGTTCTACGGTATCGACAATCGCCTGCGTTTGCGGATCGATCTCGATATTCACACGTTCACCCAGTTTTTTTCTGCCAAGCGTAGTACGCTCCAGCGTCTCCGGAATCAGATGCACGCAGAAGCGCGTTGGCGTTACCTCGCCGACGGTCAAACTAATACCGTCGACGCCGATAAAGCCTTTGTACAGGATATACTTCATCAGTGACGCATCCTGCACCTTAAACCATACCTGATGGTTATTTTCGGATGTCAGGATTTTCGCGATCTCCGCCGTCGTAATAACATGCCCCGACATCAGATGTCCGCCGATTTCGTCGCTGAATTTAGCGGCGCGCTCTACGTTGACCTCGTCACCCACCTTCAACGCGCCCAGATTGGTGATGCGCAGAGTTTCTTTCATCAGATCAAAACTTATCTGATTGCCGTTTATTTCAGTCACGGTCAAACAGCATCCATTATGCGCCACGGATGCCCCCGTCTCCAGCCCCTCCAGCATGTAGTCCGGTAACGTCACCACATGGGTGCGAAAGTTGGGTTTTTCATCAATCGATACCAGTTTCGCGGTACCTTGTACGATCCCCGTAAACATATCTTCAACTCCTGAAATAAATAAAAGCAGAACTGCTCAGCACAATAGCAGGTGGAAAAACAGCTTGCCAGCAATGCCCCGTCAACAACTGTTTTTTCACTGGAGAAATAGTAATACCCCGCTACAATAGACTGAAATTTCCCCTGCTATTTCTTTTGGCTGCCACTACGGCGGCTTTTTAGTCTTTCATATAACAACAAAATAAAAGGTGAATACGTGCAGAAGTATACCAGTGAAGCGCGTCAGTTATTAGCGTTAGCTATACCGGTGATCCTTGCGCAAGTGGCTCAGACCGCAATGGGATTCGTCGATACCGTCATGGCAGGAAGCTATAGCGCTACGGACATGGCGGCCGTCGCTATCGGCACCTCTATCTGGCTTCCCGCCATTCTGTTTGGACACGGCTTACTGCTGGCCTTGACGCCTGTAATTGCACAGCTCAATGGCTCCGGCCGTCGTGAGCGTATCGCGCATCAGGTTCGACAAGGATTCTGGCTGGCGGGCTTTGTCTCTGTGCTGGTGATGATCGTCCTGTGGAACGCCGGATACATTATCCGCTCCATGCATAATATTGATCCGGCGCTGGCCGATAAAGCCGTGGGCTATCTTCGCGCGCTACTGTGGGGCGCGCCGGGATACCTTTTCTTTCAGGTAGCGCGAAACCAATGCGAAGGTCTGGCCAAAACCAAACCGGGTATGGTGATGGGATTTCTGGGCCTGCTGGTCAATATTCCGGTGAACTATATATTCATCTATGGGCATTTTGGTATGCCGGAACTCGGCGGCATCGGCTGCGGCGTTGCCACTGCGGCAGTCTATTGGGTGATGTTTATCGCCATGCTTTCTTACATTAAACACGCGCGTTCAATGCGTGATATTCGTAATGAAAAAGGCTTTGGCAAACCCGATAGCGTCGTCATGAAACGCCTGATTCAACTGGGGCTGCCGATTGCGCTGGCGCTGTTCTTTGAAGTCACGTTGTTTGCGGTTGTCGCGCTGCTGGTTTCGCCGTTAGGTATTGTGGATGTCGCAGGTCATCAGATTGCGCTTAACTTTAGCTCGCTGATGTTCGTACTGCCGATGTCGCTGGCTGCGGCGGTAACGATTCGAGTGGGCTATCGTCTGGGCCAGGGCTCGACGTTGGGTGCGCAAACCGCAGCACGCACCGGTTTAGGCGTCGGCGTTTGTATGGCTGTGGTTACTGCGATCTTTACCGTCACTCTGCGTAAGCATATTGCTTTGCTCTACAATGACAACCCCGAGGTCGTGGCGCTTGCCGCGCAATTAATGCTGCTCGCTGCGGTTTACCAGATTTCCGACTCTATTCAGGTTATCGGCAGCGGTATTCTGCGCGGTTATAAAGATACGCGTTCCATCTTTTTTATCACTTTTACCGCCTACTGGGTGTTAGGCTTACCCAGCGGTTATATCCTTGCGTTAACGGATCTGGTGGTTGATCGCATGGGACCGGCAGGGTTCTGGATGGGGTTCATCATCGGCCTGACCTCGGCGGCGGTGTTAATGATGCTACGGATGCGCTATCTACAACGTCAGCCGTCCTCCATTATTTTGCAGCGCGCTGCGCGATAATACGGCAATAGCCGTCGCATGGCGGCTATTTTCTCGACATGTTGCATATTTCCACCGCAATCAGGTGATTTCAGGAAGAAAATTGCGATTTCCCTCTTGCCTCATTGCGGTTGTGACGCTAATATTCGTCCCCGTTGTCACCTACAACGTTGCGTTCATAGCTCAGTTGGTTAGAGCACCACCTTGACATGGTGGGGGTCGTTGGTTCGAGTCCAATTGAACGCACCATCATTTTAATGCGTCTGTAGCTCAGTTGGTTAGAGCACCACCTTGACATGGTGGGGGTCGATGGTTCGAGTCCATTCAGACGCACCAATCCATTATCTTTCGCGATTGTTTGATTTTATAAGGCGCTATCTGGTGTTTATTCCAGGTTAAAAAATATTATATTCAGTATCTCACCTTTATCGCCAAACAAATCAATTATCTGTTCTACACTCTATTGCCTATCTTAATATTCGCAGTGGTTTGAAGAGGTATACCGAAGGCATTTATTATGTTTCAGTAGAATGCGCATAATCTATCTTCATCACCATACGTAACAAAGCTGCAACGGGTTCAAATAAAGTTTCAGGAATTTTATCTCCACGTTCCACTTCAAAAAATAATGAGCGGGCCAGATCAACATTTTCAACAACAGGAATGCAGTTGCGTTCTGCGATGTTAACAATATAGTTAGCTTGAGTATCACTACCTTTTTCCAGAACGCGTGGTATTGGCATATCGGTGGGATGATAGCCAAGACAAACTGCAATATGCGTTGGATTACGAACTACCGCAACAGATTGTTTAACAGATTGAGCTAAACTACCACTTTGTATTTCACTCTGCATTTCCCGACGCCGTGTTTTCATTTGAGGGTCGCCCTCCAGATCTTTATGCTCCTGTTTTACATCATCTTTACTCATTTTTAGATCTTTTCTAATCTTATAATATTGGAAAGAATAGTCCAGTATGCCAACGACTATATAAAAAGCCATCACCCCTACCCATAACCATTTTATTAAACACGAAACCACAGGCAGGGTACAGGCTAACCCACAGTACGGTAGCGCCCGAAAAGTACTGGCATAATAATAAAAGAAAAAGACAACGATAAGAGATAATATGATAACTTTCAAGCTGGATTTACATAATTCCACTACGCTATGTAAAGAGAATAGCTGCTTAAAGTTACTTACAGGATTTATATGATCGCTTTTAAAACCAATGGCTTTACTGGCAATCACCAACCCCACCTGAAGAAACACGCTACCAATAGTGGCAATTATTATCCCTGCTCCCAGAAACAGAATTGCAGAAGTCAATGAATCCACTAAAGAATAACTCAATTGCGTTAATGCATAAGCAAATGGTTTATTTATTAATTGTAATGTAAAAGTCACTGACTCAATAAACCTCAAGATAATATATTCAGTAAAGAAATGAAAATATAAAAAAAGCGCAATAAGCTGGAACAATGACGTTAGCTCAATGCTTTTGACTACCTGCCCTTCCTTACGGCCGTCACGTAATTTCTTTTCTGTGGGTTGCTCTGTTTTTTCGCTCATACTGCTGGAAACCAATTTTTCAGATAAATATAAAATTTATCGCTCTCAATCAAATAGTGATGAAGAGCATAAGGAAATGATATCAAGAGCATTAGTAGAACCAATATACTTTTGAGCGGCATTGAGAAGAAAAACACATTCAATTGTTGCGCTGAGCGGTTTAAAAGACCTAACGCCAGGTCAGCTAATACCATACATATTATGGCAGGAAGAGAGAAGCTGATACATAGTTGATAAAGTGTTCTCCACTCTATCTGTATATATTTAAGGAATTCGCGGCCGAATAATAAATCATGCCCCGGAGGTAAATATTGGTAGGATTCATACAAAATGTTTAATATAAATTCCATACCACCACTTATAAAAAAAATAACACACAGAAACTGACTGAAAAGCAAGCCAAAGAGTGAGGTTTCAGCTTCCATTGTGGAGTTGAATATTGTACCCATTGTCGCCCCCCGTAAAGTATCAAGCAGAAATCCAGCCATATCAACTGCCCAAAAGGGTACCGCTGCACAAAATCCAATCAAAAAGCCAATAATTACCTCTCCTGTAATTAACCCCAACCAACTGTAGTCTTTACCAACATGTATAAAAATATGTTGTTGATAAATAATCGGCAATACGGGAAAGGTAAGAGATATAAGAACGCCATTACGTAAAAGCGCGGTCCCCAAACTACCAGTTTTTAGCAGTGGAAGTAATAAAGAAAGGCCTAATGGTCTAATAAAAGCCACAGCCAATACAATAAGCCATTCATTGAGCTGGTGCGTCATTCAACCATGCTCTCCAATTCGTAGCATTATTTGACGAGTATAATTTAGCAGAATGCCGCTAAGCCATGGATAGCTGACCATTAAGGTTATTGCAATTGCCAATAATTTAATCATGAATTGTAGCGTTTGGTCCTGTATTTGAGTCAGGGCCTGAACAAGGCTTACGATGACACCAACTAGCGATGCCACTAACACCACGGGCATAGAAGTAAAAAGAACGATCCATAAAAGTTGTATTACAAATTGCGTCAGCTCAGAATCGTTCATGAAAAGCTCTGTACTAATTGCGCCAGTGTCAGATCCCAGCCACCAGCCAGTAAAAATATCAGCAGCTTAAACGGTAATGAAATGGTCATAGGCGATACCATCATCATTCCCATAGCCAGCAATATATTTGAAATAAGTAGATCAATAGCCAGAAAAGGAAGATAAATAAGTAATCCAATCCGAAATGCCTGCGTTAATTGACTCACAGTAAATGCCGGAATTAATATCAGCAAAGAATCAGGATTTATTTTTCTTTGTATGTCTTCAGGCCAGGTTCGTTTTATCAAATTCCGAAAATAATTTGCTTCCTTTTCTTCAGAGTTTTTTTGCAAAAATTGTCGATAAGGCGCTAATGCTTTGCTGTCCCATTCAGACATCCAGAATGGAGCGCCAGCGACCTGAACGGGATGCCAGCGCTCTTTTACAGCTAATAGCGTCGGTCCCATAATGAATAAGGAAAGTACAAGCGCAAGGCCATAAAGTGCAATATTGGGGGGGACTTGTTGAATACCCAGAGCATTTCGTAAAATCGAAAATACCACCGCCAGTTTCAGAAAAGAGGTTCCCATTACGATAGCGAGAGGCAGTATTGAAAGCAGAAACAATATACCAATCAGTTGCAAAGGCGAATCGGGTAAGGACATATATTAATCTCATGACACGACCGGAAATTAATTATACCGTTTGCATATTGTTTTTTTATCAGGTTTATACTGTATTTTGGGATAGATACCAACGTGTAATACGCACCATGAATTCATTCCCACAGGCAATCAACTCACCTTGTCCAATAACACGACCATTTACCCTTATCGTCACTTCTGGTGCAAAGCATCCCCCTACAGGCAAAACGTCCCCCGTTTTAAGTTTTCGTAATTGTCCGATTTCTACACTCGCACGACCGATCTCAAAGAGCACACTTTGCGGTATCTGCTCGAGTTCGATAGAAGACTCTCCATCACTCTTTAACAATGGACTCCCTTGCGCAAGCAGCGTTTCGATATCTTGTACTAATTCATCAAATTTCATCATATTATCCGCTGTCAGCAAAACCCTGGCATATATACCCCCAGGTAATTGAATAACAAAAAAACCGAGCCTGATATCACCAAAGCAATGAATCCGAATGCCCATTCCGATTTCGATAGACTCAAGTTCAGTTAACGTAAGCTGGCACCAACCCAAATATACGGCAACCACTATGGGAGGAGCTGGATAAATCTGTTGACGGTCAGCAGAAAACTCTCCGACTATATTTCGCAAAAACGCAGTTGGCCACTTAAAAATAATGCCATGAAACTCATGTTCCTCAACTATCCATTTGATATGCAACGTTAGCTGATGTGGTACATTACTGCAAGATGTCGGAGGCTCGTTCTGGCAGAGGGTCGCATCACTGGCTTGTAATAATGGCGCCAGCCCCCATTCAGCTATTCCATATAGCAATTCAGGATCGATAGCTGATCGATTAGCTGTGCCAATTAACTCTTCACACCAGCGCTGCCAGCATTGTTCTGCAATCCATACCCTACCCAGCTCATTATTATAATTTATGGTAAATAACGTCCCTTCCTGTACCGGATATTGTTGCATACTCAATGTCAGCGCACCAATGGTAGCACCTTCCGTTGGGAGTATATCCATCCACGGACGCTCTTCATTCGCTATTCTTAACATAGAATATCTCCAGGCAGATTACATACCCCATATTCAGCAACTGAGATTCCAGCCACTGCTTTAGCATTTTCATCGAACGATAAATCTCATGATGAGGAACATTAATTTTAAGTTGAATTTGCTCTCCTGATTCACATACTTCACATTCTACACCGTCAAGATAACCGCCAATAACGCGAAAGCGTTGCGTGAAAACTACATTCTTATTCAACAAGGTAAGGTTATTCTCACTAACGGGTAACGCCTGGTAAATGAGTTGCTCAAAGTCCGTACGTCCCGCTTCCGCCTCGTTATCATCCTGATAAGATTTACGTGGCACCCCAAGACTTCCTTCAACTTTGGTAATACGCATCGTTTAATACCATAGTGATTTTTTCTTTTTTTTTCATAAGCGCATTGAAATTCTCCTGTAATTTGCTTCTCTGGGAGACAAGCAGTTGATATTGATTCTCTAACTGCTGCCGCTGGGTCAAAAAGCTCTGTGCCTGAGTGAATAGCCCGGCCATTTGTTGTTTCTTATCCAACAGTAAATGACAAGATAACGTTCCTTGCCAATCCATTAACTCTTTCAATCTGGCATTCACGGCTAAAGTACGCGTCTGGCAAATCTGTTGTTCAGAAATAAGCGCCTGTTGTTGCAGATCAAGTACGGCAAGTTTGCCGCGTAATTGCTTTTCACGTCGCGCTATTATTCCCAGCAAGGTTTCCAGGATCACTCGGTGAGTATTTGTTGTAATTTTTCTATTAGTAACTCGGGTCCGCATACTTCATCCTTATTTTGTCGCAAAAATGTGCAAATATTCGGATACGTATCAATGGCTTTATCAGCCGCAATATCAACCCCTCGCTGGTATTCCCCAATGCGTATTAACAGCTCAACTTCCTGGTAGAGCGCCAGGTGTCGCCGCAGCGTTATCGCCAATTGACGATGCCCATGACTGGTAACGACTGGAAAAACGCGACTTAACGTTGCCAACACGTCAATTGCAGGATAATGCCCCATTTCTGCAAGCCGCCGGGATAGCACAATATGTCCATCAAGCAGTGAACGGACTTCATCCGCCAGCGGCTCATTCATATCATCGCCTTCAACCAGTACCGTATAAAACGCGGTAATACTACCTTTTTCTCCCATTCCTGTACGTTCTAAAAGTCGTGGCAATGTACTAAAGACGCCAGGTGGATATGCTCCAGAAACAGCGGTCTCCCCGGCGGCCAGAGCAATTTCCCTTGCGGCCCTGGCATAACGCGTCAGTGAGTCGGCAAGCAAGACGACTCGCTTTCCATCATCGCGAAAAAACTCCGCTATCGTGGTAGCCACAAACAGCGCTCTCACCCGCTCTAAGGCTGGTCTGTCAGAGGTTGCGACAACAATAACACAACGTTTTCGCGTCTCTTCATCCAGTGTAAAATCAATGAATTCGCGGACTTCTCGTCCACGTTCACCAATTAAAACCAGAACATTAATATCTGCACCAGGGGCATTACACAACATCGCCAGAAGCGTACTTTTACCCACGCCTGGAGCAGAAAAAATTCCCACTCGTTGCCCTTCGCCACAGGTCGCAACGCTATCTATAGCACGAATCCCCGTCATTAATGGTTGAGTGATAGGCCGTCGAACCATCGCGGGAGGAGGCATTGCATCATAGTCTTTCCAATAAACTTCTGGCAGTTCGCGGCCATCAAGGGGACGACCAAGGCCATCAATGACTCGCCCTAATAACGCTTCTCCCACAGGAACCTGATGACGTCGCCTTAAGGCCATCAATTGCTGCCCACAGTGCAGTCCGGTAGTACTCGTAAAAGGAGATAGCAATGCTTTGCTGCCGTTAATCCCCACGACTTCAGCAAGTTCTCCGCCTGGCTTTATACAGCACAGTTCTCCCATAAATACCCCAGGCAACCACGCATTTAACAACGTTGCGCTAATATCCTGAATTCGGCCCCATCGCCGATAACCATCGGGGGGAGGATATTTCAGCCTCAGTCGTTGCATCAATTCATTCTTCATTGTCCGCCAACTCCTCTTCGCTAAGGTCAATACTTTCCACCACTTGTACAAAGCTCTCCTCTCCTAATTCCTGCCAAGACAAAATCGGTACGTCGAACAAGGTGGCTTCTGTAATTTTTCGCAAGAAACGTCGGGTGTCGACAGAGGTGACAATGAGCAATTGGGCTGAATGCTTGAGCGCTTGCTCGATCAGTTGCAGAATCTGCGACTTATGACGAGACGACAGCGCAGTATAGGTCCCCATTGCCGTCTGGCGAATGGATTCACGCACGAGATTCTCAATACCCTCGCCGATCCGCAAAATCGGCAACGGTTTTCCTTCCGGATTAAGACGACGTAGAATATGACGACGAAGCGCGATACGGACATATTCTGTCAACATCAGGACATCTTTTTCACGTGGCGCCCAGTCAATTAACGTGCCGAAAATAAGGCGTAAATCTCTAATAGAAACCCGTTCTGATACAAGCCGCTGCAAAGTTTCAGCGATTTTGTTGATGGGTAACTGACGCTGAAGCTCTTTTACCAGTTCAGAGTAGTTTTTTTCCATTGCATTCATCAGATAACGCGTTTCCTGAACACCAATAAACTCTCCCATATAACGAAGTAATGCACATTTTAGTAGGGCAGTGATACGTTGGCTGCCCGCGAAAACGTCCAGCCCAAAACCTTGCGCCTTATGGCCCATGTCTTTTGAAAGCCAACAGATCTGCCCCATTCCGTTCGGTAACGTCTGGCTGTTACCCACCACACTAGCGTCCGCGCCCATCAATAAATAATCCGCCTGGGCGGGAATAGATAAACTAAATACGGGTTCCTGATATAGCAGTACCGTCAATTTTTCGGTGGGCTCAGGCAAAACCTCAATATTAACTTCAGGAAGAGGGACCCCTGTGTCCTCAAATAATAACCATCTCATGGCATCAATATCACGTATCAGGTCAGCAGAATGTAACATCGGTGTAAGACGTAAGATTAGGGGACATGCACCGGGAGCCATACTATCTTTTTCCGGCGCCTCTACTCCACTTGCGGAGACCACCGTTTTTTTGCGGCGAATGAGGATAATTGGCAACGTCAACAAAGCTGAAAAAAAAGCGAGAATGATAAAAGGGAAGCCTGGAATAAAAGCGAGGAGCATCAAAACAACAGCGGTTAATATGAGTGACTGAGGTTGTCTGGCAATCTGAGAACTCAACTCTGTCGCCAAATTTTGGCGTTTCTCGCCAGGAACACGGGTAACAATAATCCCCGCGCTAAGTGAAATAAGCAGGGATGGAATTTGACCACATAAACCGTCCCCGATTGAAAGTACGCTATAAGTGTGAACAGCATCACTCATCGACATATCATATTGTACGATAGCGATAATGATACCACCGATAATATTCACCAGTACGACAATAATACCGGCAATCGTATCACCTTTAACAAATTTCATCGCACCATCCATCGCGCCGAGAAAGCGGCTTTCCTGCTGGACGTGCTGTCTTAATTTACGGGCGTGGTCTGCATCAATGACTCCGGCACGCAGATCGCCATCAATACTCATTTGTTTGCCTGGCATACCATCAAGTGAGAAACGTGCGCTGACCTCCGCTACCCTCTCGATACCTTTTGTAATGACAATAAACTGTACGATAGTAATGATAGTAAATACGACCAACCCAACGGTGAGATTTCCCCCTACGACAAACCTACCGAAAGCGTCTACGATATTACCGGCGTTGTGTTGCAACAATACCAACCGTGACGTGCTAATTGTGAGTGACAAACGATATAACGTGGTAATAAGTAATAAAGACGGAAATACAGATAAATCGAGTGGGTCGCTAATATAAATGGCGATTAATAGCAGGATCACTGAAAACATAAGGTTGATAGTAATCAGGATATCGACCATCCAGGTCGGTAAAGGTAACAACATCATCACAATAGCGATTAATAACACCGTCGCCAGAACCATATCCTGCCGACCCGCACATACTTTGAGCCACTGTTGCGCCCTGATTCCCTCACCTAAACGTGAACGCATTGCGACTCCAGGAATTTTATTTGTCGATGATGTAATCGTAACCAGAGCTCGGCAGAGCTAGAGGGAGGAGGAGAACAACTAATCGCAAGCCCATCGCGCAACAAAAATAATCGTTGAGGAATGCCCATAAACCCCGCAGGTTTCCAGTTAGTCAACGCTTTAAACAGCAGGTCTTCGTCTAAGAAGGTCTGCTGGAGTATCTGACATAAGTGAACACGACCATTCTGATAGTTTAGATAGGTTTCATATTGTCCTTGCCGCCAGAACATATTTGGTGATAAAGGCCGTTCAGTTAACCCTGATAATCGAATAAAAAGCTGAATATTACGTTCAGTAATGAGATCCCAATCCATTCTGTCGCCTCAATGATGAGCCACAAAACAAATTTACCGAAATGTTGAAAACCTGGTATCAGAATAAAACCTGATTTACCTTTAATTCACGAAGAGTTTCGAGGATTTGTTCACGTTGATCTTCATCGTTAAAACAATTATCTGGTATCAGCATAAACTGCGCATCAAGTTGTTGGAGTAACCGATTAAACATCCGCGATGAAGGAACTACAGCGGTAAGTCTGTCAAGCAACCAATCACTGAAAAGCCAACGCTCACAAATGATATCAAGTAGCAACGGCAGTAATGTATTAGGCGGCAACTGGCAAATCCATTCCTCACGTTGGCACTCTTTTTCAAGGCCAAGGAATAACAGCAAACGACGCAAACGTACTAATGCTGCAGCCAAACGACTTTGCTGCGAGGATTCGATACATATGCTAAGTTCAAATGCTATTGCTCTTAGCAAAATACGGACCCGCTCACAACGATCCGGCCAGTCAGCCACGCGTCTAAACCACTGCGATAAGGGCATTTCATCGTTGTCTATCGACTGTTGCATAAAACGTTTCAGAGAGGCCAGCGTAGCAGTATCCACTTCGCCAAGTTCCATTAAACTAAAAACGGCAAGTTCCCATCCCTCCTCCGCTGTGAGCGTATCCAGTTGCGATTGCAAATCTCGTTTTTTCTTTTTTGACAACCCGCCAGCAGTAAGCGCCATTGCAAGAGAGATAATTTGATGCGCATTCTGCAAATTAGGATCGCCATTTTCTTCGGTAAGCGGACGCAATGTTACGCCATTATCCTCCTGTATTTGTTTTATTAAACGCAGCAACGCCTGCTGTCTGCGCTCCAGTTTCTCAGCATCAATAAATTTATATTTTTCCCGGAGTTTACCACTCAGCGCCATCCCTATTTCTTCCATCGTCTCATAGAGCGAAGTCCCCGTCGTTTCCTGTAATTCCTGAAGAGCCAACATTGAAGGCGAGGTAACCTCTTGTTCCTCTATAAGCTGACCAGGGGTAAACTCTGTAGGAGGCGTTATTTTTATTTCATTAACTTTAATATTCATCACTACCTCTATTATCTTCACCGTTACGTAGCCATTTCAGTAACGCATTGAAATGGCGAGAGAGTGAAAATTCAACTGAATATCGAGTTGAGGAAAGCTCAGCCTGATCGGTAGAGAAACCAGGCTCGATAATCAGCGTAAACCGTTTTCCAAAAGTTTCACGCATCAATGCCTCTTTTTCAGGGTGAATACGCAAATAAAGCCCCCCCTCTTCCGCCATAGCCGTGGCCTGGCGTGCCAGACGATGACACATAACACTGTCTACCGACTGTTGGTCGAACCAGGCCATCAGAATCTGTTCTATACTATTTTTAATATGATGCTCAGCTTGATCGACCAATAAAAGAAATTGACTTTCATCTTCTTGTAGATGTTTTACATATTGTTCTAACCACTCCACCTCCATTTTTTCCAGCGTATCTTTACGCAACCGCGATATTTCCTGCTGTAGCTCCATTTTTTGTTCACGCTGGTAACGATAGGCGTCCCGGATGATTTTTTCAGCCTTCCGGTAAGCAGCATTCACTACAGCTTGTGAAACTTTATTGGCCTGTTGCTCTTGCGCGAATAAAGTTAATTGTAAAGTTACCCAGTGTGATTCAATAATATTTTGAGCCGGCAGTTTATGGTTAATTTCCATTAACGGGAGTGAAGTGAAACTCATAGTAAATGCTCCATAAAGATAATCTCGGTAAGAGAAGTCTTCGGCCAAAGTACACGCAGTGGGGGGGGTAATAGCACTAATAACGCATGTAAAACCACATCGTCATACGCTTCCCGATTAAGAATGGCGGTACCGATTTGCAACGCTGTTTGTTGCATCGCTTGCGGAGAAAGTAATTTGCCATCTCTTTGCCCCAACCAACCATATAGTTGCCAGATCTCATCCTCGCTAAACCACTGTAGAAGCAATTGCCGATACTCTGGCAGCATAAAATAGTCACTGCACCTGAGTTTGAATAACCCCAGTCCAAATGCAAATGCAGATATACGCGGCGCAAGACGAACCTGACGTTTTTGCCTGTCATTCAACCGGGCTGGAATAACAGAACTTCTCCTTAGTCTATACAATGATCTATTAAGCAGGCGATCCAACTCTGGTCGATCGCCATAACGCCAGCAACTGGAAGGATGAAAGCCCAGTTTACACAGCCATTCCGGTACAGCATAGCGAGCAGGCTGCCAGAAATAACGATAAAGTTGCAAAACCTCCGGGTCAGGTCGGCTCAGAAACGGCGTCTCAGGAAAAAATAGCCGATCAGGATGCCGCCCCCCAATAGCAGTCCTGTCATCGATAACATCAACTGATAAGGGTATTGGATCAACCACTTCACCACCTTTCCTTTATTGGCATTGATAACGTCCATAATCCAGAACGCTTGTCTCGCTGGTACGTCAGGTACCATCCTGAATTCAGCAGGTTGCATCAAGATACTGATCTTACTGTATTGCAACCCAGGGATTGACATCTCGATTAAATCTTTGATTTTTACCCGGAAGGCCTCCATATTGACCTGAGGTGAATATTTTATAAATACGGCGACAGAGCTCGGAGAAGAATGACTTCCCTCATCATAATCCGGTAGTGCAATGGTAACTTCTGCATTAATCACTCCCTCCATCTGACTCAGCATTCCTTCAATTCTTTGCTCTTTTAAAAAATTAATCTTCTGCTGTTCTTCCTGGGGTGATACCACTAACTGATTAGCTGGAAACATCTTATCTGCCGTCGTAAACTGGTGATGCGGGTAGCCATGAAGTCTAAGTAGCTCAACCGCATTAATAAATTGCGACTGCTCGACATGTAAGGTAATGCCATCCTCCTCCTGCTTTTTTTCCGCATTGATGCGATGCTGCATTAGTAATGCCAGCATCTGATTCGCCTCATCTTCCGGTAATGAACGATAAAGATCCACATCACATGCCGTAAGAAGGAACGCCAAAGCAATAAGAAATACTATACGATGAACCTTCATGTCATACTTACCAGCTTATTAAGCGCTTGTGATGCTGAGCCTGATATCCTGGCAAGAAAATCTACACCCACGGTCAATTCCATATAATCCATTTGCCTGGTCAGCATAACAGGAGGTAGTAAGACATTGGCGTTATTGACTGACACATCATCTGTCATTAATTGTTTAAAAAGATTAATTTGCTCCTGACCTGCCTCCGTAGAGGACATTACAGAAGATTGAGTGTTTACAGGCATTCCTCTGCTGATATCAGAAATATTCAATTTTTAAACTCCTCATTTGGCGCAGGAAATAACAAACGTAACGCCATAGCCTCTGGTAAATCAATACCCGCTAAAATTTCCCCGGCTTTTAGCGGTTCATTTAATCCCGCCAGCAATAATGCCAGGCATACCAACTGTAATTTTTTATCCGGAACAATAACAGATAGCGCTGGCAACATCGCATGTACCTGGGAAACAAGACTATGGTTAACGCCAGCAAACATAATTTCCAGTAGCAACCGTCGAACATCGTCGCTAATAATTTCAGATTTTAGCAATAATTCCACTAAGCATGTCCTTGATCATTTTGATCATTGAACTTTCGTAATTAATAAATGTAGAGTACTGCTGCAAGGCAAATTGCACTTTAATCATTGATTCTGGGTTGAGCAAATCATTGCCATTCATTTTGTCATTAATGGCCTGTCCCGCCTGGCGCGCCATGTGGGAGAGCATATCCACTAATTGTGCAATATCCATAATACTTTTCCTTAAAATAAATACATCGTAAGGATACTGGCAACATATCAAAATTTAGAAATAGATGAGCATCAGGTATATACCTGAAAATGGTCACTCCGGCGCACTTTGTTCTGGCATCACCTGAGCCAGCAAACGATATAATGGGCTACTGACCTGCATACCGGTCATTGCCATCCCATCCATACCAAAGCGAGTAAAACTCATTAGTCCGTAGGTAATATCATTAATACGCTCTAATAAATGAGACTGTAGTCCCAAAGTGCTACTCCAGTATGAATGCGTCATCACCGTCGCGGTTAAGGCTAATCTACCTCCCAGAGAGACAGCTTTAGCAATGGCCATACTTTTTCGTTGATTGACAAAGCAATTAGCAATATAAAAAACGGCGTTTCCTATACTATCGTGAGCCACAGGCAAGTGATGTTTATGGTGATAGATAAGACAGGCGACATCCGCAATGGCAATAGCAAGGCCAACTCCCGCCAGGGCCAGGAGTGGTGCGCCTCCACCGCTTAGCACTGTTAACGCTATTCCGGCGGAACAACATAAAACCTGTCCGCCCAAAATGACCATTTGCCAACTAAAAATTTCTTTTGGAAAAACCGCTATCATTCGTTTAGCAAGCCCGGTCAATAATCGTTCTTTTCCTTGTTGAGGATCTATTCTACCGATTTCTACATCCCTGGTGGTTTCCGGATGCGGCAATGAGGGACATGGAGATGAATCCGTAGGCGCGTAAACAGGAAGTTGCCCTCCCACCTGAGCATTTGGGCTAACAGGTTTCATGGTTCTCCGACTCCGCAATATTGATTACCCATACTTTCCATTGATGCAGGTAGAGTAACTGATTGACAGGACTCTATAATCTTTTCCGCCAATAACACACTGGGATCGGCAGGAAACTCATCAAAAGTATTTTCCTGATCGGCACTTGGGGTTCGGGCAAGGTAATAATCCAGTACCGCACCTATCGCTGTCAGACTAGCGGAGGTAATGACAGTCCCCATCTCCAAAGAGGCCGCGATATTTTCAGCGGCAGGCAGTGGAAATAGTAAGGGTATAACCAGGGAAGAAATAGCGATTCCTGAACGTATTAATAAAGAAAGACAGTTGGCAAGGGTGTTAGCGCAGGTAAGGTTTGCTCCACATTTTAACGCCAGCTTACTGACCACAAGAGCAACGCTATCACTGGAAGTTTGTAACGGCTCCTTTTGCTGACATATCAATTGATAATTATGATACGCACAGCAAGCATCCCCGGTGGCAATCACTAGCGCAGCACCCGCAAGAATAACAATGGGTAACCCTGCCCCGCCAGAAATTACCGCTGCAGCGACCGATAATCCGAACACGACTGTCGCACCCAGCGCACGAATAGTGTATTGAATAAAATGCATAGCATAATCCCTCTGTTGCTTTACCTGTTCAGGCGTAAGCAACACAGATGTTATGGGGGCATCAGGGACTGGAATTTCAGGGGGAGGAAACGATGTCCCCTCCGCTTGCATATCGGAAGGAATACTATTATTCCCGGCTATATTGCTTGCCGCTGGTGGAATATGAACCTCCATATTTCGCCCTGTTATTTAAGCAATAAGAGTGTCAAACATTGTTTGAGCATTCTGGCGAATCTCACTCCATGAGGCATCCGCATAACTCATCTTGATTGCAGTTTGGAAAGCCTCCCTCGCCAGCCCTGATTCCCCCATCATTTTGAGACAGACGCCTGTTTGGTAAACCGGTTCTGGATGACTGACATCCAGCATCAATGCATGGCCATAGAAATTGATGGCCGTTGAGTATTCTTTAAGCATCATCCAGGCGCCAGCTAATGCAATATGGGCACGCCAACTCCATGGCTGGGCCATCACCAGCCAGCTAAAATCGATTACGGCGCGCGAATAATCCCCCTCCTGCCATGAGGCATAACCTCTGGCATAGACGGTTTCTGGATCAACAGATAAGAGCTGTTCCAGAATTTCTTCCGGTACTTTGTTTTTCTGATTTTCACTCATCATCATACCTATTGATTGCTATTTTTCCCTTAATAGAGGTTTACGCCAGGGATGTCATTTAAAAACGCCGCTGGGTAAGATGCTCGGCGGATAAAATTGTCCAGCTATCGCCATCCAGCAGGCTAAAGGTCGCTCCCATTACTGTCAGGATGCGCAATAATTTCCTGCGTAACAATGATTGTTTTTCATCCAGAACATCGGTGATTATTAACATCTTTAAACATGTTAACTGCGGGTGATGAACAAATATCCCGCGTAAAAGCCCCAGTAAGTGAAACAATTGCTGTGGTCGGGGCTGCCCGGACGTCAGGCGCCTTAACTCACAAATAATCATTTCCTCTGCCTCAATACGATATACCACCAGGTAAGGCGATAATATAAACTGCTGCCCAAGCAATATAGAGGTTTCCCCTAAATATGCAGGCTCAGTTAACACCTGATGCCGGCGCAACCATTGCTCTATTTCTTGCACTATTTTTACCTCGTTAATGCCCGGAGCATTTGAGCAAGAATATCGACCATTGACGTCCCCATACCCATGATTTGCTGCATGATTTCAACCGCTTTCTCCATAATATCCATCAAGTTTTTGTTATAAGAGTTGGCCCCATTTTGTTGCAGCTCGGCAATCGCTTTATCTTGATCGCTTTGACGTTGCGCTACACCAGCCCCCTGGCCCATGACGCCCCCAGCAGTGTGTCCCATGGCTTGACCTAATATAAGGCCGGTTTCCCCGCCTGCAGCCCCGAGTCCTATCGTCAGCACTCCTGAGAACATTGCGCCACCCGCAGTAATCATTGATGCTTTAAACGCTTGATCAATCGTTTTCATTTGCGTCTGTAAGACATTGACCTGCAGTTCCCAAGTCAACCTCTGCCTTGTTTCATTATAGGTACGCATAATATCGCGCAGCTTTTTGGCAAGCTCTATTAGCTTCGTCCAAATTACATCAAATAACAGAAGCAATGATTCAGTATCCACTCTCTCCCCGGATTGAGATTGAGCCGAAGAAGGCGCTAACAAGGAAGACAACATTGGTGATGCTGGTGCTACGTTACTCGCTTCCATATTTTTATCCTCGGATTAAGCGCGCCAGCCAGCCATTTTCGACTGAACGCTACCATAATTATCAATGGTATCTAATGCATCTTTAAGCGCTATGCCGCTATCTTTATAAAGCGCCTGTAAGCGTTTTTGTTCCATCTTTTTTTGGCCTTCCGTTTGTTCTATTATGAAATCCAGAAACCATTGCTGAGCCATTAATTGCTCTATTTTTTTTTCGAGCTTCGCTTTTTCTACTTTAACCACGCCTGTATTTATCTGATTACCTCCCTCGGTTACACATCTGATAGCCTGTAAGCCTTTAAATGAACAATCCCTCAGTAATGCATTCATAATTTTTTTAAACATATTGAAGAGGACCTTATTACGAAAACTTTTTGACAGAAAGTTTTCCCCTTCTTGCGCACATTTTTCCATGGCTTCTTTTGCCGCTTCTTTCGCCATGGCTTTCACCCCTGCTTTGGTAAAGCTTTTTCCTGCGCTTCGCGTCATATTTTGTTCTACGTCATGAGAAAACTCGGCAGACTCCTGTGCCATCTCATCCGTCATCACCATTTCACGTTCCAGCGGCTCAAATTGTTGGGAAAATTTTTCGCTCACCGCGTCGCCAAACTCTTCAGCCAACGCCTCCATTTCTGCTTCGCCTGCACCTACCATACGCTCAGCGATTTCTTCGCCGAAACAGGAGTCAAGCACTTTTGCAGCGGCGCCAGTCAAGCCTCTCGTCGCCATAAAAGCACGGCCAATCTGGAAAACATCCAGTGCCAGCGCGACAGTTTCACAGCCAAACTGAATTTTACTTGTAACGTCAATAATCGCCTGACAGGTATCGTGGTCAGCACCGAACATCATTGCTGTTTCGGCTCCGGCTTTAATCATTCCTGCACAACCTGCGGCCATATAGGCTACACCGCTAGCCATTTCTGCGGGATTACCGGACAGAAAACCTTCCACCACTTTTAAGGCGCCAAGCACGGTTTCAAATATGCCGGTAATCCAGTCAAAAATAGCGCCAAAAATGCCCGCTTTACGTGCTTTATCCTCCTGCTCTATCGCTTTCTGGATCTGCTCCTGATACTCCTTCACCTGCTTATCACGTACTGTATTTTGCACCTCAGTTGCTCGATCAAGCTGTTGGCATAACGATTGAGCGCTACTACCGAAGACGCTAATTATTAATGTCGTCATCATCATTGATAAAACCGTGGGATTCATCTGCATAAAGTCAGGCAATGATGATGGGCTATTATGATCTCCGGGGACGGCATTAAGCAGTTGCTTCAACGCGTTGTTTGCCTCTGGAAGGCTAATTTTCCCTGCTGCCTCACACGCTACTCTGGCATTGTCACAAGTAAAATCTACACGCGGCTGGCGTTTTCCCAGCGATCCCGAGGAAACACAACTGACATTGCTTAAATGATGATGTAATAAGGCGTTTACTCCCGCGGCGCTATCGCCATTACTGTGGATTCGATTCATTCTTAGCTCCTGTCAGAAAGTTGCTGTAACATCTTTTCTGCACGCAGTCGGAGGATTTGATGTTCACTGGCCTCGCCGCAAATACGCACCACGGCCCTTAACGCTTTCCTTGCATAACGAACGTTATCACACGCGAGATAGCATTCCGCTGCGGCCCAGGGCGCCTGCGGCGCATCCAGCTTAATCTGTGCCGCGCGTCCATAGGCGTATATCGCTTCTCCCCAGAGTTTTTGAGCCTGGCAGCATTCCCCTAACCGAAACCAGTAGTCAAATGACCAGGCATCATATATCGTCAGCAATTGAAAAAGTCGCGCTGCGCCGGCGAACTCGTTTACATCCATAAGCTGCATGGCATAGCGATACAGAGTATTAAGCGGCTGTGTCACATCCTCATCTAACAACATACGCAGCGAGCCGCCACGCCGGAAAAATCGTATCGTGTCATAGGCTTGCTGTAAGGTCGGCTCTTTTTTCATGAATACGTTTTCTGCGCTATCATACTGGAAATCTCCCCCCACTTACTGATAAGCCCCGTCAGTTGGGTAAGGACAGCATTAAGCTGCTGAGACATTTTTTGAATTGTTAACTGTCCCTGACTCATAAGATCGGTATTCCGGTTGGCGTCATTATCCAGAGCCGCTTTGACTGCCTGCAGGCCGCCTTTATCCAGTTTCCCCTTAACACCATATTTAGCTATATATTGATCAATGGTCATACCATTAACGAGAATACCATTGTCACGCATGTATTTAATTACATCCTCAGGCACCTCCTCTGTGGTTTTGGCATCTCCTTTGGCTGCTTCAGCAATAACCGCATCCATTTCATTTGACTTTTCCTGGGTATTTCTGGCACGTTCAGCGTTCTTCTGGATCTGTATAAACTTATCGTTTGCGATAGCCTGAATAACCATAAGGAGAATAAGTAAAACACCATACCCTTCGGCAAAAGGATTTTGCTGGGATAAGTCATCCTGACTCCCGGTATCTGTATTGCTGACGCCAAAATCATTATTAAATACAATAGGGTTATGATTTCCCCAAAAGACATTTCCTGAAGACATTGGGCTTTACCTTTTTGTTTTGCCTGGCGGTATCTCCACCAGGGATTGAGTATTAAGTTGTTGCAGCCGTGCTTCAAGTTGTTTAAACAAAGTTACTATTTTCTTTAAGTCTCTCTCGGCCTCCTGGTTAACCCCGGTCACGCCTTGTGGAAATAACTTATCAAGGATAGGATCTGTCTCACTGTTTTTTTTGGGATACTGCGCCCTTTCAGAAAGCTGTTGACTCACCTTAGCCCTGATTTGATTAAATTTTTTAAGATAGTGATTTAGCTGCATAAAACTTTGCTCTAAATCGCGATATTCACTAAAAGCAGCCTTTTTCTTTATCATCATTATCCTCCTATATAACGATAGAGAAATTAACGTGCTAACTAAGCGTTTTTTCACTTCCTCCCACAAGCGCACAGTTATGGTAACGATAATAAATGGTGTTGATGATATTTTCAGCCTGATCGATTGCTTCAATCAATAAGGTGTTTTGCTGATATTGCTGCGGGTCCTGTATCTTACTGTTGTTCTCTTCTAATTGCCGCCGGGCAGCCCTTAATTGTAAAATTATTCCTTTGGCCTCTTCACGCGAATGAAGCAGCAAGTCTTCTAACTGAGTCAGAGTTGTCATATTTCACTCACTTAAAATCTAATGGATAGTTAATCAAAGTATCATCATTTTTAATCGTTACCACATCGGCACTCAGATGGACAATTTCTCCCCCATCGGGTAACAGCGCCCCTACGCGTAAACGCTCCTTATTGGTTAGTAATAAATAATCACCATGACGGCTCTGCACAAAGCCAGCTACTGGTGCGGGCAGATATTTTCCTCCATCATGAGAAGGCGCAATATCCTGATAGATTAAAGAAAGAGCAGGGTCCTTTTTCTTTAATGCTGCCAGCATTTCTTGCAGAATACGTTGATGAGATTCATCCAGTACGCCACTGATAACAAAAGAGCACCGTATTGGCGTAACATTAACAAGGCCCACTAAACCGTTCTCTATTATCGCAGCAATAATATCATTCCCCTGAGATTGATGAGAATAACTAATCTTCCAGTGCAACAGCCCGGGGATATCTGCAAGTAACGGTTGAACCTTACGCCATCGCTGATCCATCCGTATATCATCATGAATTAACACACTACCAGGCCCTTCGCTGGATACTTCAGCATGGGGGTAATCCATTTTTATCAAAATATCCTGCACTTCTCGTATCAATAAGTCATCACAGATTACACTATCCCGGTACATAACCCCCCATGATTCGAGCGTCGCTCTCACCTTTTGCATCTGTTCGTTTGACGAGCAATAACCTGACAATTGCAGGCTTCCATCTTCTTTCCATTGTGCCCGGACATAATGAATGTTGCTTTTATCTAATAAAAGCTTAACCCGCAAAGGTAAATCATTTACCGTTTCAGGCTGACCACCAATACTTGACAAGGCCCCCATTCCACCGATGAAAATCAAGAATACGCCAGCCAACCACCAATGCCGTAATCTGGAAATCGGTATTTGGTAACTGGCAAGATCACAATCCGATTTACCAAACGCCATAGCAATCCCCGCAACCTGCAAAACCCCACTGGACGGTAGCGGCTTATTTTGATTGAATCTGCGTCCATTAACTCTAACCCTGGCTTTCCCTGCATCAACAAACAAACTCTCTTCCTGTTCTCTCAGTACAATCTTTCCATTTATAGTAAGCGGAATACAAATATCACACCCCTTCTCCCCCAGTGACAGGCGTCCTTCATTCAGCCATACTTCCCGGCCTTGTAAAAGGCGATCTAAAAAACGTATTTTCCAGGAACTCGTCGGATTAGCCATGAGATATGCCATTATTTACTACTGAAGCTTTAATTAAAAAAAGCCTGATTACACTATGTACTTGAGTCGTATCATTGCGAAACAAATGCCCTAAGACAGGAATATCGCCTAATAAAGGAATTTTATTTTGCGAACGGATTTGCTTACCTTGTTTAAATCCTCCCAGCAATAGACTTTGTCCGGCCAATAATGTGGCTTGCGAAGCAATTTCAGAATTTTGCACCTCGGGTAGCGGATTTGTTTCGCTTTGTGTATCACTTTGTTGACCATCCTGAATATTGAGATTCAGCATTATTTTTTGCATGCCATTATCGTTTAATAACCGAGGCGTAACGCGCAGCAAAGAACCCGTCGTGATGGATTCAAGCTTAGCCACTTTTTCCCCCTGTAGTTTAGTATAGAAAGTAATATTCTTATCCAGTACAGCCTGGATATTATTTAAAGTAACGACAGATGGTTGGGAAAGTACATAAGCCTGAGAACTTTTTTCCAGTGCATTCAAACGCACCATAAAGTTTGAAGTATCGCTGATTACCGTTGAAAAACCGCTAGTACCACCGTCATTCAGACCCGAATTGAAAGCAATCTTCTTCCCACCCAGCGACACTGCCGTCCCCCAGTCGATTCCTAACTGGTTAATATCTCCAGCATTAACATCAATAATTTTCACAGAAATCTCTATCATCTGTTGGCGTTGATCTAATTCTGTGATGAGTTTCCGATACCCCGCCATATTGGCCGCATAATCACGAACGATCACTGCATTTTGTCGTGGATCGGCAGCAAACATAGGTAATGCCTGTGTCGCGGGTGAACCATCACTCGGAGATGCCGCCGGTACGCCAGATTTACTCATCTCACGTAATACACTCACAACGCCAGGGACCACGACAGCTTGATCTCGATATTGGTATTGAGTATCCATCGCAGTAGCATACTTAAGTGTGTATATATTCACACTTACCGCACTATCTTTTCGTTTGACTAACGCATTATCCAGTACTGAAGCTAATTGAGTAATGCGAGTCAGACAACTGGGAACACCGCTCACCTCCACTGCGCTAGTACCGGCAATTTCTTTAACCACGCATCCCGGTGATGAAAGGACATTCTGGCTACGTAAGTAATGAATGAACCGTCCAGTAGGTAAGATATTGAAAGTGATAACCTGATGTTTTAATAATGATGTGGGATATACATATAGCATATTGCCATCAAACCAGGTAAGTAGATCATATTGTGTTGCCAGGTTATTCAGAATATCCACTGGCGGTTCTGGAGAAATCTTCCCACTAAATGTGGCTGTTATTGATGGACTAATAGTAATAGCTGTATCATAGTTCTCTGAAAGAAGATGTAAAACCTCTGCTAATGGCATTTGTCTGGCATAGAGGGTAAAGTCATTACCTTTCCATGATAGCTCATCACTCTTTGCCGTACTGAGTATAAATAGTAACATTAAGATTAAGCTTCTATTTGCTATCATTTTATAGCCCACCCGAATAAAGTTTATGACGATTGCGTATTACATTTTTTAAAACACAAGTTAAAGCCAAATGTTTTTCTATCTCGATAGCAATAAGCTCAGCGTCACTACTTGTGGTATAATAACCGTTTAACCATCCTCCATCCGTTGTGAGCTGTATAGCATAATCATGGATGTCTGGGTGTGCTGCAAGCAGTAGTGTCACATAGGCAAGACAAGGCTTAGGTAAGATTTCCAGGTCATTTAAGAACAAAGAAATAGAAAACGCTTCTGAGAAGAGTTCTCCCCTGGCAGGATGTCCATCAATAGTCATTATCCAGAATCGACTATTACCTTCAGTCTTAATATCCCGGATCAATGGAATGCCTTTTAAAACAGCCAGCATGAACCCCTCCTCATACATAAAAAAGAGTTTCTATCAAATTCGCTCACAACCACATCCGTAAAAAGCCTGATTCACATTTATTTCAACGATACTCTTCTTATACAATATCAGGATATTGTCTACATATACATTGTTCGGCGCACTCCTATCACTCAGATTTCCCTATAGATTCACAATTATATTTTTGCCACTGACACGACTTATTACAATTAGAAAAATTATTTATCAAATAAACTGTTACGATGTTTTTGCGCTACCTCGTATTAGAAAGTAATTGTAGTCATCGAGTGGATTATATATGAAGAAATTTATCTACCTAATGATAACACACTCGATTAATCTTCTATTGAAACTATATGTACTGCGATAGTGATCAAGTGCCAAAGATTTTGCAACTGGCAACTTAAGGAAAGCATTATGAATTTGCTGAATCTCAAGAATACGCTGCAAACATCTTTAGTAACCAGGTTAACCTTTTTATTTTCATTAACAATAATAACTATTTGGATGCTATCTGTATTTTCAGCGGCTTATATATCAATGGTTCAGAAACGACAGCATATAATAGATGACTTATCCATTATCTCCAGAATGAATATTGTACTAATCAATCAACGTTTTGAAGAAGCTGAGCGTGACGCCAAAAAATTAATGTATCAATGCTTATTAGCTACTATTAATCGCCATAGCGATACCTTCCCTGGGCTTAGTCGGCACCTGTCTGTCGATTCCCCAAATTGCACACCGACGCTAAACCGGGATAAGCATCGTGTCTTTCTTCCATCCTATAATATCGATAAAAGAAGTTATCATTACGATAGCTTTATTCTTAACCATAAAAATGAAATCCCATTATTACCGGCTGATAACTCTCCAGGATACTCTACTCTACAGCTTATGAGACTAATACGTTTTCCTTTATACCCAACCCATGCAGACTTCTACTGGAGTAAGCCAGAATACATAAACGGCATAGGATGGAGTGTTTCCGTTGCGTTTTCCGCTCAGCAGGGAGTATTTTTTGGAATGACTATTGAGCTTCATGATCTCATGTCTAATAGCCATCCACAATTAGATGATAGTATTCAAGTATGGATAGATCAGAATAACCACTTATTACCGTTTTCATACACATCTAAAAAAATACGTACACTGTTAGAACATGTAACGCTGCATGACGGATGGCAACAGATTCCCGGTTTTCTAATATTACGCACGCCCCTGCATGGCCCCAGATGGAGCCAGGTTATTCTATACCCATACGATAATTTATTTAGCCGCATCTTAAAAACTATCCTTCAACAAATCCCCTTTACGTTAACAGAGTTGGTGTTGATGACGTCGGCTTTTTGTTGGTTACTTCATCGCTCACTGGCCAAACCGTTATGGCATTTTGTCGATGTCATCAATAAAACTGCAACTGAGCCGCTAAGCACACGTTTGCCAGAAGAAAGACAGGATGAATTAGGCAGTATTGCCTGCGCTTTTAACCAACTACTTGATACCCTACAAGTACAATACGACAATCTGGAAAGCAAAATCGTAGAACGCACCCAGGCTCTAAATAAGGCAAAAAAACAAGCCGAACAAGCAAGCAAACGTAAAAGTATTCATCTTACGGTAATAAGTCATGAGTTACGTACCCCAATGAATGGCGTACTCGGTGCGATTGAATTATTACAAACCACCCCTTTAAACATAAAACAGCAAGGATTAGCAGATACAGCCAGGTACTGTACATTGTCTTTGCTAACTATTATTAATAATCTGCTGGATTTTTCACGCATCGAGTCTGGTCATTTCACATTGCATATGGAAGAAACGGCGTTACTACCGTTACTGGACCAGACAATGCAAACCATCCAGGGACCAGCGCAAAGCAAGAAGTTATCATTACGTACCTTTGTCGGCCAACACGTCCCGCTTTATTTCCATACCGATGGTATCCGTTTACGTCAAATTCTGGTTAATTTACTCGGAAACGCAGTGAAATTTACCGAAACCGGAGGGATACGTCTAACGGTTAAGCGTCATGCGGAACAATTAATATTTCTGGTTAGCGATAGTGGTAAAGGGATTGAAATGCAACAGCAATCTCAAATCTTTACTGCTTTTTATCAAGCGGACACAAATTCGCAAGGTACGGGCATTGGACTAACTATTGCTTCAAGCCTGGCTAAACTGATGGGCGGTAAACTAAAACTAAAGAGTATTCCCGGAGTTGGAACCTGTGTATCGCTAGTATTATCCTTACAAAAATACCAGCCGCCGCAACCAATAAAAGGGACATTGCCAGCCCCTATCAGCCTACATCGTCAACTTGCTTGCTGGGGGATACGCGGTGAACTACCCCACCAGCAAAATGCGCTTTTCAATGCAGAACTTCTGTATTTTCCTGGAAAACTCTACAATCTGGCACAACAGTTAATATTGTGTATACCGAATACACCAAACATAAATATTTTGGTACAACCCTGGCAGTTGCAAATTCTTCTGGTTGATGATGCCGATATTAATCGGGATATCATCGGCAAAATGCTTGTCAGTCTGGGCCAAAATGTCACCATTGCAGCCAGTAGTAACGAGGCTCTGGCTTTATCGCAACAGCAGCGATTCGATTTAGTACTGATGGATATTAGAATGCCAGAAATAGATGGCATTGAGTGTGTACAATTATGGCATGATAACCCGGCTAATTTAGATCCTTATTGCATGATTGTGGCGCTATCAGCTAGCGTAGCGTCAGAAGATATTAGTCGTTGTAAAAAAAATGGGATACATCATTACATTACAAAACCTGTGACCCTGGCTACCCTGGCTCGCTATATCAGTCTCGCTGCAGAATACCAGCTTTTACGAAATATCGAATTGCAGGAGCAAGATCCGAACCGCTGTTCAGCGCTACTGGCGACAGATGATATAGTCATTAATAGCAAGGTTTTCCAGTCACTGGATCTCTTGTTAGCTGATATTGAGAATGCTGTGTCTACTGGAAAAAAAATCGATCAGTTACTTCACACATTAAAAGGCTGTTTAGGTCAAGCAGGGCAGACTGAATTGGCATCCTATGTAGCAGACATTGAGAATCGCGTAAATATGGGGAAAATCATCACTATAGAGGAACTAACCGACTTACGTCAGAAAGTACGTATGATCTTCAAAAACTAAACCATCACTTAATGTTTATCTTAATTTTCGCGGAGGCAGCAAAATGAAAGAGTATAAAATCTTATTAGTGGACGATCATGAAATCATCGTTAACGGTATTATAAATGCCTTATTACCCTGGCCTCATTTTAAAATTGTAGAACATGTTAAAAATGGTCTTGAGGTTTATAATGCTTGTTGTGCATATGAGCCTGACATACTTATCCTTGATCTTAGCTTACCGGGAATCAATGGCCTGGATATCATTCCCCAATTACACCAGCGTTGGCCAGCAATGAATATTCTGGTTTACACTGCATATCAACAAGAGCATATGACCATTAAAACGTTGGCCGCAGGTGCTAATGGTTATGTTTTAAAAAGCAGTAGCCAGCAGGTTCTGTTAGCGGCGTTACAAACGGTAGCAGTAAACAAGCGTTACCTTGATCCGACGTTGAATCGGGAAGCTATCCTGGCTGAATTAAACGCTGACACCACCAGTCATCAACTACTCACTTTACGCGAGCGACAGGTTCTGAAACTTATTGACGAGGGGTATACCAATCAAGGGATCAGCGAAAAGTTACATATCAGTATAAAAACCGTCGAAACGCATCGAATGAATATGATGAGAAAGCTACAAGTTCATAAAGTGACAGAATTACTTAACTGCGCCCGAAGAATGAATTTAATAGAGAATTAGCCAGGGGTATCCTATGGTATTGAGCATTTTGTCATATTTTGATGAGCCTTACGCCATTCAGTATTGCTCATCATCTACAGAAGCCATGCGGATGCCCTACTATGCCACACAATTTATCACTACCTTAATCTCCGGTTAGTCGTGATATAGTAAAATCCCTTTATTTAATGGGCTTCATCATGTCGTATTCTATCGGCGAATTTGCCAGACTATGCGGTATCAATGCCACTACGCTCAGGGCATGGCAGCGACGCTATGGTTTGTTGAAACCGCAGCGTACTGACGGCGGACATCGCTTGTACAGCGATGACGATGTTCGACAAGCGCTTAGTATCCTCGACTGGATGAGAAAAGGCGTGCCGATAAGCCAGGTCAAACCTTTGCTGTCGCGTCCAATCATTCGCCTGGGCGATAACTGGATAACGATCCAGGAAACGATGCTTCAACATCTCCACGAAGGGCGAATTGACGCGCTACGGCAGTTGATTTATGACTGCGGCCGCGAATATCCCCGAGCGGAACTGGTGACCTACTTATTACGTCCGTTGCGCAGCAAAGTGTCAGCGCATCTTCCCGCCGTGATGACGCTGCGCGAAGTACTGGATGGCATCATTATTTCTTACACCTCTTTTTGTCTTGAAGGCGATAGAAAAGCGCCAGGCTACAATGCATTTATTAGCGGCTGGCATCTCTCAGATCAGTGCGAAATCTGGCTGGAAGCGTTGACACGTACCGGACAAGGGTTGCGGATCGATGTTCTTCCTTCCCCACCAGCCGTACTGGCGCCCGAACTTTTCGCCCAGAGAAAATGGTTTCTGGTGACTACCGGAAAGCTCACTGCCGGGCAGAAAAAGCAGCTTGCCCAATGGCGCAACGTTGTCGTTTCGCTTGAGGTTATCACGCTATAAGCCCTTAAATGCACTTTCCACCTTCATTCTATCTCATTGATATTCCAATACATAAAAAATAATCCTCACGAAAACTTAGACAAAAAAACAAAATTGTGTAAGTTTTAAATCAATGCAAGATAACATCTTGCGCCATTCGGCGTCAGTCGTCGTGCTTTCAATGAGGGGGAAATCATGAATAATAAACCCGTAGTCGGCATTAGCGGATGTCTGACTGGCGCCGCGGTACGCTTTGATGGCGGACATAAACGTATGGATTTCCTCATGAACTCTCTGGCGCCGTGGGTGACCTACAAACCGATCTGTCCGGAGGTTGCGATCGGCCTGCCCGTTCCTCGCCCTGCGCTGCGTCTTATCCAGATGACCTGCGGCGACATTCGGATGCGCTATAGTCATGTCCCGCACGATGACGTCACCGATCGGATGAACGCCTTTGCCGATCGGTTTTTACCAACGATGGGCGAACTGACGGGATTTATTGTGTGTGCAAAATCGCCCAGTTGCGGAATGGAGCGCGTTCGCCTGTATGATGAAAAGGGTAATCGGGGCCGCAAAACTGGTACCGGACTGTTTACCGCCGCAATAATGGCCAAATATCCCTGGCTGCCGGTAGAAGAAGATGGTCGTCTGCACGATCCGGTATTACGCGAAAATTTCATCGCACGCATCTTCGCGCTACATGAATTAAATGCGCTACGCGCGCAGGGCCTGAGTCGTCACAGTTTGCTCGCGTTTCATAGCCGATACAAACTACAGCTTCTCGCGCACCACCAGGCTGGCTACCGCGAAATTGGCCCTTTTGTTGCGCATCTGCATGAGTGGGACGATCTGGATGCCTTCTTTGTCTGCTACCGGGAAAAACTAATGGCTATCTTGCGCCATCCCGCTTCACGTAAAAATCACACCAATGTGCTGATGCATATCCAGGGCTATTTTCACCGCGCGCTGAACAGCAGGCAACGCGTGGAATTGCGCGAGGTGATTCTCGGCTATCGCGCGGGCCAGCTACCGATCCTCGCGCCGTTAACGCTACTGAAGCACTACCTGGCGGAACATCCGGATGACTATCTGCGCACGCAGAATTATTTTGAGCCGTACCCTGGTACGTTAGGGTTGCGTTTAGCCATCACCTGATAACCCTACGCATCGCTAACGGCGGGCAAATAGCCCGCCGTGATGACAATATCGCGAATGCTCAAAGGCGATACTACTATCATTTCGTTATTGCCAACAGGCCGTTTCCACCATGATACTGGCTATGACCCCGCCAGAGCGTTAATCACCGCTTCCATAGCCTGTTTTTCTAACGCGCTACGTTGGATACGTTGATTCGCCAGCGCGGTTCGTAACATACCCGCAATAACTATATGCTTCGGCTCCTGCCCCAGATCGCGCATTTCCAGCACGACTTTGCCCACCACTCTGCACATCTCGCGGTACAGTTCGTCATCTTTTGTCGGTTTTGCCATACGTTTTACTCGTCGCCAGCTCAAACCAACAGAATATAACAGTCTTCGCTATTAAACAAAATTTGATGCAAATCAAAGAAATGACGCAGTTTATTATTCATGAATCATACGTTGTTCGTATTCTGGTCTCTGGCGAGGCCAGTTTTTCGAAACGCCTAATCAGTTCCGCCAGGCTACCGGCCTGCATTTTTTCCATTACTCTGGCGCGGTGCACCTCTACGGTACGCACCGCGATATTCATCGCTTCCGCAATTTCACGGTTCATAAATCCTTTTGCCACCAGGCTGGCCAGTTCACGCTCTTTCGGCGTCAATTGCTGGTAACAAAGCATAATCTCACGACGCACCACCGCTGCCGATGAAACCGTCAGCGCACGCTCCAACGCCGCCTGTAGCGGTTTTACCGATACCGGTTTTTGCAGAAAATCGACAGCGCCGCGTTTCATCTGCTCCACGGCCATCGGTACATCGCCATGTCCAGTAAGAAAAACAACCGCCAGGGTACTTCCGCACTGGCGCAACGCATCATGAACGCCCTGCCCATCCAGGACCGGCATTCGCATATCCAGTAATACTACACCGGTCTGATAGAGACTGGCCTGCGCCAAAAAATCCGCCCCCTGCCTCCAGCATTTTACGTCATATCCCAGACTTTCCAGTAAAAACGCGCACGCGTTAGTAACCGCCGTATCATCATCCAATAGATGAATTATCGCCATCCCTGCCTCCATTTTCATGTAAGAAATGTATCGTGACTACCGTTCCCGCCAGGCCGTCCGGTGCGGTCTGGTTCCTGATGCTGATATCGCCACGACCATACCGCACCAGCCGCTGGCAAATCGCCAGCCCTAAGCCCATCCCCTCTTTGCGAGTGGTCATAAACGGCTGAAAAGCCTGACGTAATAGCGCCTGATCGATTCCCCCGGCGTTATCCTGTAAAACAATGCTGACGCCATTTTCAGTGCGTTCAGCCACGACCCATAAATGGGTGGCGCCTGCCTGAGCCGCATTAAGAATGATATTCGCCAGCACCTGTTCCAGCAGCACTGACGGCAGCGTTACGCGCAGCGCGGCGCTAACCTCGGTATGCAGAGTCACTGACGGAAACTGCTGCGCCATACGCAACAGTTGCCAGACGTGATCAATCGCCTCGCGAATGGCTATCACCTTCCACTCTTCGGTCAGCACCGGGTTGCCCTGCGCCTGGCTGACCCAGTGACGCAGGTTACGCAAAGTGTCCGCACCGCGTTGCGCCTGCTGGTCAATTTGTTCCAGCGCCGGCAGCAAGGGATGCTGTTCATCTGCAACGCGCAACCGAATCAGGCACCCCTGGGCGTAATGTCGAATCGCGGAAAGCGGTTGATTAAGTTCATGGGCAAATCCGGAGGTCATTTCACCTAACACGCTCATTTGCCGGGCGGTCTCCAGCGCCCGCTCATGCTGATGGAGTACCACGCTATTACGTTCCAGTTGTTTTCCGCGTCGACGCACCAGCAGCATGACCCAAATATAATTGAGCGTGAGCAACAGAAATGCCAGCGTCATGCCGCCAACCATCAACTGATGTTGAATTAACCAACTTTTGACATCCAGCCACAGTCGACGCTGCTGAGGGTGCTGACGAACATCACGCAGCAACGCTTCCACCTGACTGGTTGACGCAGGCGCGCCCCAGTGAAATGACGCGGCGGCGGGCGCGTTGAATAGCGCCCGCGTTACGCGATCCGCCAGCGCATCACTTACCGCGGGTAGCGCCGCGAACGACCAGTCAGGATATAACGGCGTACTGGTTAAACAAGGAAGGGTCGTCGGTCGGGAAAGCAGCGCGATAAAATCCTTTTTATTAATCAATCCTTCCTGATCCATATTTTCTAATAGGCACACCGGCACAATTGCCACCTGCACCGCTTTTTCGCGCAGCATATAGACTAAGGCATCGCCAGGAAACCCGGTAAAACGGAGATGGAAATCGCGCTCCGGGCGTAAGCCCACGTCGCTGAGCGCTTTATAGCCTAATAAATAACCGCCAAATGCCTGAGCATCAATCGCGCCGACTGTCTTACCGATCAGATCGTGCGCCGTGGTGATCCCGCTATCGCGCCGGGTAAGGATCACGCTACCAATGACATTGCCAATCGTTTTCCCATCGCGCGTAGAGCGCAGGGAAGCCAACCAGCGGAGCGGCGCATGGCTGTTCAGTTGGACAAATTGCGCCGGGTTAGTTATCACAAACTGCACGGTTCCCCGGTTAACGGCCTCCTGCATTTGATGCAGATCCAGCGGCTGGATGTGAAAGGTTTCGCCGGGAAGCTGTTGATTTAATGTTTTTGCCAACGGCTGCCAGTGGCTGCGCGTAGACGCCTCGCCGCGCATGGCCAAAATACCGATGTTCCACGTCCCTGCCCATGCGCCATGACAAATTAGCCCTACTGCCGCCAACACCGCCAGGCGACTTACGGTTTTACCTCTCACCCCTATATCCCTGTCAATTATGTTGTTTTAGATCAACAACAAGCCGGGTATGTGGTTAACCACAATAGAGCTCTCCCCGTCTCGATTTTTACACTGTAAATCATCGACATTCTTTATTCATTACACATGAACCAACATCGTGACAAATGTTTCATTGTTGGCAATGTGGACGGGAGTCAATATGGACAGCAGTAAACGGCAATTTCTCCAGCAACTTGGCGTCCTGACCGCTGGCGCCTCACTGGTTCCGCTGGCTGAAGCGAAATTTCCTTTTTCGCCGGAGCGACATGAAGGCTCTCCCCAACACCGCTACGCCATGCTTATCGACCTGCGACGCTGTATCGGCTGCCAGTCCTGTACCGTAAGTTGCACTATTGAAAATCAAACGCCGCAGGGCGCGTTTCGTACGACAGTGAACCAATACCAGGTCCAGTGTGAAGGCAGCCAGGAGGTCACGAATGTGCTATTACCGCGTCTGTGCAACCATTGCGATAACCCTCCCTGTGTGCCGGTCTGCCCGGTACAAGCCACCTTTCAGCGGGAAGACGGCATTGTGGTGGTGGATAACAAACGCTGCGTCGGCTGCGCCTACTGTGTACAAGCGTGTCCTTACGATGCCCGATTTATCAATCATGAAACGCAAACTGCCGATAAATGCACGTTTTGCGTCCATCGTCTGGAGGCCGGGCTGCTACCCGCTTGCGTAGAGTCCTGCGTCGGCGGCGCGCGTATTATTGGCGATATCAAAGATCCCCATAGCCGCATCGCCACCATGCTTCATCAACATCGCGACGCTATCAAGGTATTAAAGCCGGAAAACGGCACGTCGCCCCATGTTTTCTACCTGGGTCTGGACGACGCCTTTGTCACCCCCTTAATGGGCCGTGCGCAGCCCGCGCTTTGGCAGGAGGTTTGAATGACGCATTCACTCATCATTGAAGAAGTGCTGGCTCACCCGCAGGACATTAGCTGGCTACCGTGGGCAGTACAATATTTCTTTTTTATTGGCATTGCCGCCTGCGCCGCACTGTTTGCCTGTTATCTTCACTGGCGGAAAAAAGACGCCGCGACAGAAGAAAATCGGGCATTACTGATTGCCATTACCTGTGCGATTACCGCACCGCTGGCGCTGACGGCGGATCTGCACCAGACCGCGCGCGTCTGGCATTTCTATGCCTGGCCGACCCCCTGGTCGTGGATGCCCTGGGGAGCATTATTCCTGCCGCTGTTTACCGGATTTCTCGCCCTGTGGTTCCTGGCGCAGCAGATGAAACGATTATTGAATAAAAGTTACAACGTCACTAAATGGTTGGCGTTAGCCAGCGCGCTTTGCGCGGTGGGTCTGCTGATTTATACCGGCCGCGAAGTCTCCGTTGTGCTGGCGCGCCCGATCTGGTTTAGCTACGCCTTCCCCGTGGCGATGTTTCTTAGCGCCTTACAGGCATTCTTCGCCCTGATGATTGTCGCCGCCCGACGCGACTCGGTAAGGCTGCCAAAAATACTGTGGGGACAAATCTGGACGCTGGCGGCGCTGGGGCTGCTTGTGGCCATGTGGGTCAGCGGCGATACCCTTTCCGGCACGGCAATCCGTCAGTGGATTACCGTCGCCCTGTCAGCCAAATATTACGCTGTCGGCTGGATAGCGCTGTGGGTATTAACACTGCTGTTCTGTAGCATGGCGCTACGTCATCCCTTATCGCAGCTAAGACGCGTCCTGCTGGTTCTGAGTGCACTGGCGTTATGTTGGCTGATGCGCTGGACATTGTTGATTCAGGTACAAACCGTACCCAAGTTCAACGCGCAATTTAACCCTTACTCGTTACCAGGCGGAACGGATGGCTGGCTGGCTATTCTCGGCACCTTCGGCCTGTGGATCGCGCTACTGATTATTATTCGTGAAACGCTGAACGGACTCACCAGGAGATTACAACATGGCTAATTTAACCCGTCGTCAGTGGCTAAAAGTCGGTCTCGCCGTCGGTGGGATGGTCACTTTTGGTTTGAGCTACCGTGATGTGGCGAAACGCGCAATTGATGGCCTGTTAAACGGGACGTCCGGCAAGGTAACGCGCGACCGCATCTTTGGCAATGCGTTAATTCCGGAGGCGCAGGCGCAAACGCACTGGCAGCAAAACCCACAACAAACCATCGCCATGACGCAATGCTTCGGCTGTTGGACACAGTGCGGTATCCGCGCCCGGGTTGATGCAGATGGCAAAGTGATTCGCATCGCCGGCAATCCATATCACCCCTTGTCGCAGGAACACCCGATTGATCCGTCCGTCCCTTTTAGCAAAGCCATGGAGCAACTGGCGGGAGAAAGCGGTCTTGACGCCCGCTCAACCGCCTGCGCGCGCGGCGCCACGCTGCTGGAAAGCCTGTACAGTCCGCTACGACTGCTTGAACCAATGAAACGCGTGGGTAAACGCGGCGAAGGGAAATGGCAGCGCATCAGCTTTGAGCAGCTTATTGAAGAAGTTGTGGAAGG
This sequence comes from Salmonella enterica subsp. diarizonae, assembly GCF_008692785.1. Taxonomy (GTDB): domain Bacteria; phylum Pseudomonadota; class Gammaproteobacteria; order Enterobacterales; family Enterobacteriaceae; genus Salmonella; species Salmonella diarizonae. Next base: position 152,762 of record NZ_VXJV01000002.1, on the reverse strand, counting down.
CGGCGATCTGTTTGGCGAAGGTCATGTGGACGGACTGCGCGCTATTCATGCGCCGGATACGCCAATCGACGCAAAGCACCCCAGTTTCGGGCCAAAAACCAATCAGTTATTGGTCACGAATACCAGCGACGAAGGCCGCGATGCGTTTCTGCGTCGTTTTGCGCTAAATAGCTTCGGCAGCAAAAATTTCGGCGCGCATGGCGCCTACTGTGGACTGGCTTACCGGGCTGGCTCCGGGGCGCTGATGGGTGATCTGGATAAAAACCCGCATGTCAAACCCGACTGGGAAAACGTAGAGTTTGCGCTATTTATGGGCACCTCCCCGGCACAGTCCGGCAATCCATTTAAACGCCAGGCGCGCCAGTTGGCGAGCGCCCGGCTGCGTGAGAATTTTCAATACGTCGTGGTCGCCCCCGCGCTACCGTTATCAACGGTGCAGGCCGATCCTCGCGGTCGCTGGCAACCGGTCCTGCCCGGCAGCGATTCGGCGCTGGCAATGGGGATGATCCGCTGGATCATGGATAATCAACGTTATAATGCTGATTATCTGGCGATTCCCGGCGTACAGGCGATGCAGCAGGCCGGAGAGCAAAGTTGGACCAACGCCACGCACCTGGTCATTGCGGATGAACTTCCGACGCTTGCCGGACAACACCTGACGCTGCGGCATCTTACGCCCGATGGCGAAGAGACCCCCGTCGTGCTTAATACCGACGGCGAGTTGGTCGCTGCGTCCACCTGTCAACAGGCGCGGCTTTTCGTGACGCAGTACGTTACGCTCGCTGATGGCCAACGGGTCACGGTGAAGAGCGGGTTGCAACGCCTGAAAGAGGCGGCAGAAAAACTCTCGCTGGCGCAATACAGCGAACAGTGCGGCGTGCCGGAAGCGCAAATTATCGCGCTGGCGGAAACCTTTACCGGTCACGGACGTAAAGCCGCGGTCATCAGTCACGGCGGCATGATGGCCGGCAATGGGTTTTATAACGCCTGGTCGGTCATGATGCTTAACGCGCTGATCGGCAACCTCAGCCTGTCCGGCGGCGTCTTTGTCGGCGGTGGCAAATTCAACGGCGTAAGCGACGGCCCCCGCTACAACATGAACAGTTTTGCCGGAAAAGTGAAACCGTCCGGGTTAAGTATTGCCCGTAGCAAAACCGCTTATGAAACATCGGAAGAGTACCGCGACAAAATTGCCGCCGGGCAATCCCCTTATCCAGCCAAAGCGCCATGGTATCCCTTTGTGGCAGGCCAGCTTACCGAACTGTTGACCTCTGCGCTCGAAGGCTATCCTTATCCGCTTAAGGCCTGGATTTCCAATATGAGTAACCCGTTTTACGGTGTTCCCGGTCTACGCGCCGTCGCGGAAGAAAAACTAAAAGACCCTCGTCGACTGCCGCTCTTTATCGCGATTGACGCCTTTATGAATGAAACGACGGCGCTGGCGGACTACATTGTGCCGGATACGCATAATTTTGAGAGCTGGGGCTTTACGGCGCCCTGGGGCGGCGTAGCCAGTAAAGCCACTACCGCCCGCTGGCCGGTTGTCGCCCCCGCCACCCGCCGAACGGCGGACGGGCAACCTGTCTCAATGGAAGCATTTTGTATTGCGGTAGCAAAACGGCTCCGTCTGCCCGGCTTCGGCGACCGGGCGATAACCGATTCGCAGGGCAACGCTTTTCCACTGAACCGGGCGGAAGACTTCTATCTGCGCGTAGCCGCTAATATCGCCTTTATGGGCAAGACGCCAGTTGCGCCGGCAAATCAGGAAGATATTACGCTTACCGGCGTCACCCGCATTCTGCCAGCGATTCAGCACACGCTTAAACCTGATGAGGTCAGTCGCGTAGCGTTTATCTACTCCCGTGGTGGCCGGTTTGCGCCAGAGGGTAGCGGCTATACGGATCAACGATTGGGTAACGCCTGGGAAAAACCCTTACAGGTCTGGAATGCGGATGTCGCCGCCCATCGTCACGCCATCACCGGGGAGCGCTTCAGCGGTTGCCCGGTCTGGTATCCGGCGCGTTTGTCGGATGGACGAGCGATTGACGACCAGTTTCCCGTTGGGCAGTGGCCGCTGAAACTGATTTCATTTAAATCCAATACCATGTCCAGCTCAACAGCCGTCATCCCGCGCTTACACCATGTGAAGCCAGCAAACCTGGTGGCGCTGAATCCACAAGACGGCGAGCGTTATGGACTGCAACATGGCGATCGGGTACGGATCATTACGCCGGGCGGTCAGGTCGTGGCGCAAATCAGTTTGTTAAATGGCGTGATGCCTGGCGTCATCGCCATCGAACACGGATATGGCCACCGCGAGATGGGCGCAGCGCAGCACTCTCTGGACGGCGCGCCCATGCCGTATGATCCGCAAATCAGGGCAGGCATAAACCTTAACGATCTGGGTTTTGCCGATCCGACAAGAACCGTCAACAATACGTGGCTCGACTGGGTTTCCGGCGCAGCGGTACGTCAGGGGCTGCCGGCAAAAATCGAGCGTATATAACCCCGGGGCCGGAGAGCGACATCGTTTATTTCATCGACTGATAAGCGAACGCTGTCCGGCTTCGTATACTCACTGAATCGTGCAAGCCCAACTATTTTAAGTTCATGCCGTCATATTACATAGAAAATATATGACAACACTCATAAAACTATTTCCCCCTTCTGTAAGAAATTAATATTTAACACATTGCCTGCGCTTCTGGTTATTTACACTTATTTGGGGTTACTTCCGGTTCAGCGCATAATCTGTGATTGAATTCACCGCATGACAACATTGCCATAAATACAATTCAACTCACTACCCGGAGGCAATATGTTTAAAGAAGAAAGACGTCATGCCATCATTAATTTACTGATAAAAGATAATAGTGTTAGCGTCAGTAAACTTTCAGGCCTTTATAAGGTCAGCCAGGAGACTATTCGTTCCGATCTGCGTTTTTTTCAGAAATCCGGTATGCTTCAGCGTTGCTATGGCGGAGGGATTTTAAACCATGACGCGCTTAGTAAGCTTATCACTGAAAATAAGATTGATATCTCCAGCACTATCGCCACGCCAATCCATCAGGATGCAAAACTGCGCCGGGAAAGCACAAAAAAAGCAGGCAAGGTATGTGTCTTAGGTTCATTTAATATTGATGTCTCAACAACCGTGCCGTGGTTTCCGCAAAGCGGAGAATCCATTCTGGCCAGTCATTTTGGATTCTATCCTGGCGGTAAAGGAGCCAACCAGGCGTTGGCGGCAAACAATGCCGGTGCTGCGGCACATTTTATTTTTAAAGTGGGCAAGGATCAGTTCAGCGCATTTGCGATGAATCATATTATTCAATCAGGCATCGCCTCATACAGCGCGTATCAAACAGATAAAGCGCCAACCGGCAGCGCATTGATCTATGTCTCCTCCGTTGATGGCGATAATATTATCGCCATCTATCCTGGCGCCAATATGATGCTCACCACGCAAGAGATTAACGAACAATACCGTTATATCGCCGAGTCTGACGTTATGTTAATGCAGCTCGAAACAAACATTGAAGCACTGGCTGAGTTTATTCGGTTGGGAAAACAAGAAAATAAAACAATTATCCTGAATCCTGCCCCCTATACAAAACAGGTGACGCATTTATTATCTGATATTGACATCATCACGCCGAATGAAACTGAAGCCTCTTTTTTATCCGGCGTAACCATTACTGATATTAATGATGGGAAAAAAGCCGGAAATATTATTCTGCAATCCGGGGTGAAAAAAGTCATCATTACCCTTGGCGCCCGTGGTTCTCTGCTCTGTGAGCACGCCCGCACGTTGTATATTCCTGCGTGGAGCGCCGTGGTAAAAGATGCCGCTGGGGCCGGCGACGCTTTTAATGGCGCTTTAGCCGCCGCGCTGGCGCGACAAGCAGACCTGGTCGCTGCCATTCAATATGCCTCCGCTTTCGCTTCTCTGGCGGTGGAACAAGTCGGTGCGTCGAGTATGCCTCAGCACTTGCAGGTTTTACATCGAATGCGTACCCAATCTAATAAAGTAATTAACATTAATTAACAGGTGACATAATGAAAATTTTATTTATTGGCGAGTCATGGCACATTCATATGATTCACTCTAAAGGTTTTGATAGCTTTACATCGAGCAAATATGAAGAAGGCGCAGACTATTTATTATCCTGCTTACGCCAGGGTAATATCGATGTGGACTATATGCCTGCCCATATTGTGCAAACTCGTTTTCCACAAACCGCCGAAGCGTTAGCCTGCTATGATGCGATCGTCATCAGTGATATTGGTAGCAATACCTTCCTGTTACAAAACAGAACGTTTTATACTATGAATATTATTCCTGATGCGTTACAACTTATCGCAGATTATGTTGCTGAGGGCGGTGGCCTGTTGATGATCGGCGGGTATTTATCCTTTACCGGAATAGAAGCGAAAGCCAATTATAAAAATACAATTCTGGCGGAGGTGTTGCCGGTTGATATGCTGGACGTAGATGACCGCGTAGAATTACCGCAAGGATGTAAAGCAGTAAATACAGCGGTAGAACACGTTATTACCCAGCCGTTTAGCGAATGGCCGCCGCTGTTAGGCTATAACAAGCTTATCGCCAAAGAAAAAAGTCATACCCTTGCTGAAATTAATGGCGATCCGCTGTTAGTTATGGGCACCTATAATAAAGGGAAAGTATGTTGCTTTGCCAGTGATTGTTCGCCGCACTGGGGAAGCCCACAATTTCTGCAATGGGAACACTACGCCACATTCTGGTGTAATGTTCTACTCGCGATAAAAAAATAATATTACCCAGGCGAACATGGATTTCGCCTTCCCTGCCACACACTGAGTAGTTAAAAATATGAATAATACTTATCTCTATGGCGAAATGTTTTCTGAAAGCATATTGACGAGCTATCGAATTTATGGCGACAGAAAATCATTACTCACGCCGCTAATTATCCTTCATGGCGGCCCTTCTGGCGGCTTTGATTATTTATTAAATTATCGTCATCTGGCTGATGACGGGCGCATGGTAATATTTTACGATCAATATGGTTGCGGTCGTTCAACACATTTTCCTCATGCCGATGCGTCTTTCTGGACTATTGCGCGTTACCTCCGTCAATTAACCCAATTAATTGATCACCTGGGTATTGGGCACGGGTATTCTATACTGGGACATTCCTGGGGCGGAATGCTTGCCGCAGAGCACGCCTGCTTACAGCCTGCCGGGCTTCGCGGGGCGATACAGGCCAGTTCACCGGCCAGTATCGCCCTGTGGCAACAGGAAGCCATGCGGCTCTTTAACGCCCTGGCGCCGATGTCCGATGACAATATCAAAGACGTCATTATGCCCGCCGTCATTTATCAAAACCCACCAGAACAGCTCGTCGCTTACTATGCCAGACACGTTTATACCCTCGCGGAAGAAGCCGTTCATGTTCAGATCTCTAATGCGCAGTTCGCCGCCGACCCTACGGGTTATCACATTTTATGGGGAACAAATGAACTGGCGGTAAATGGCAAGCTTGCCAACTGGGATATTACGCCCCATTTGCGCCAGATACGTTGCCCTGTTCTGGTGCTACGCGGCGAAAACGATCAGGCAACCGAGCGCGTCGTCTCTCCGCTTCTCTCTCACATTTCAGACTGCCGCGCGGTCACTATTCCCCACAGCAGCCATAACCCGCATGAAGAAAATATCGCGCCCTGCCTCGCAGCGGTAAGCGCGTTTTTACGCGACCTGGCATAAAAAGCCATTAAGGTATTTATCATGAAAAAAGTCAAAAAATTGTCTCTCACTGATTTAGTGCTTTATGGTCTGGTGTTTATGGTGCCTATCGCGCCAGTCTCTCTTTATGGCGTCGTTTATAATCTTTCGCACGGTATGGTTGCACTGGTTTATATTATTGGCGCTATTGCGATGTTTTTTACTGCATACAGCTACTCTACCTTATCGCAGCATATTTCATCGTCGGGTTCAGCCTATGCGTATGCCGGCGTATGCATTAATCCCGCCGCAGGGTTTCTTACCGGATGGATATTATTGCTGGATTATCTTTTGTTCCCTACACTCGTGGCAGTGCTGGGCGGCGTCGCGGTCCACGCTATTTTACTGCAAATCCCGGTCTGGGTCTGGCCGTTGATTTATGTGGCTATCGGCACCGGAATCAACTATCTCGGTATACAGCAAACGGCGAAATTCGATAAGTTACTGGTCGTTATTCAACTCAGTATTCTGGCGATTTTCGTTCTACTGATTGTACGTCTGATGATGCTGGACAGTAGTCAGATAACGCTTTCCTTCCGGCCTTTTTTCGATTCACAGTGGTTCACCCCCGGACTAATCGCGACGGCGATTTCGGTAGCTGCGCTGAATTTTCTCGGCTTTGACGCTATCAGTACATTAAGTGAAGAAAGCGAAGGCGGGGGGCGCGCCGTCAGTAAAGCAACGCTGTTAGCGTTAGTTTTAGCGACGGTACTGTTTATTATCGTTGTGGCGTTTGCGGCTTTCGCCACCGGTAACGTCGACCGCTTCGCGGAAGGTAATGCGACGAATGAAGCATTTTTCACCATTGCCGGCAACGTTGGCGGTATCTGGCTTAAAGTGGCGTTTTCCATCATCGTGGCGTTTGTGTGCGCCGTCGGCAACATTATTACTGCGCAAACGGCGGTGTCCAGAGTGCTATTTTCAATGGGGCGCGACCGAATGTTGCCCGCCTTCCTCGCTCACATCCATACCACGCGTAAAACGCCGGATTATGCCATTCTGTTTACCGGCGGCGTCACCCTGCTGCTCAGCTACCTGTTTTCCGGCAAGATTGAATCTATCTCCACGCTGGTGAACTTTGGCGCACTTTTCGCTTTTTTTGTCGTGAACCTGTGTGTGTTTATTCTGTTTAATTTCCGGATGAAAGCCCAGCGGCGCATTTTTGCCCATGTTATTTCGCCAATCATGGGGATGATCGTCATCGGCTACGTCTGTTTAAACATGAACATTCACGCTTTGATACTCGGAATTAGCTGGGCGGCGATCGGGATAGCGATTCTGTGCTATCGAAAAGCGCACAACCAAAACATCGCCATCGACCTGGAAGGCAAAAAGTTGCTTGATTGACATCATACGCAACAATACTCCCTGTTGCGCAACGCCGCCCATGTTCGGGCGGCGTCATCGCCAGATACATTGTAAACATTGTAATAACAAACCGTTGTGGATCTGCACAGATGTCCTGTGAAACAGGGTTTTCATTTTCCTTTTATGTAAATTTCAGCGTATAATGCGCGCCAATTGTCTCTTGAATGGTTTCAGCGCATTGGACTGTAAAACTCAACGACTAAAATTATCCCCTTTCCGTTGGGCTGAAACGCGAGCACACATTCCTCTGCACGCTCTTTCGATGTCACCTATCCTTAGAGCGAGGCATCATCACTTTAGCAACACAGGCTTAGCTTCCGGGCCGTGCGCGCCTGAAGCCAGATTTTCATATCCTCCTCAACTTAAAGACTAAGACTGTCATGAAAAAGACGAAAATTGTTTGTACTATCGGTCCGAAAACCGAATCCGAAGAGATGTTAACCAAAATGCTGGACGCGGGCATGAACGTGATGCGTCTGAACTTCTCTCATGGCGATTATGCAGAACACGGTCAGCGTATCCAGAACTTGCGCAACGTGATGAGCAAGACCGGTAAAAAAGCCGCTATTCTGCTTGATACTAAAGGACCAGAAATCCGCACCATTAAACTGGAGGGCGGCAACGACGTTTCTCTGAAAGCGGGTCAGACCTTTACTTTTACCACCGACAAATCCGTGATCGGTAATAATGAAATCGTTGCCGTCACCTATGAAGGCTTCACCTCCGATCTGTCAGTTGGCAACACCGTACTGGTTGACGATGGTCTGATCGGTATGGAAGTAACCGCCATCGAAGGCAATAAAGTGATTTGTAAGGTGCTGAACAACGGCGATCTGGGCGAAAACAAAGGCGTTAACCTGCCGGGCGTTTCTATCGCTCTGCCCGCACTGGCTGAAAAAGACAAACAGGACCTGATCTTTGGTTGCGAACAGGGCGTTGACTTTGTTGCGGCTTCCTTTATCCGTAAACGTTCTGATGTTGTCGAAATTCGCGAGCATCTGAAAACCCACGGCGGCGAAAACATCCAGATTATCTCCAAGATCGAAAACCAGGAAGGCCTGAACAACTTCGATGAAATTCTCGAAGCTTCCGACGGCATCATGGTTGCGCGTGGCGACCTGGGTGTAGAAATCCCGGTTGAAGAAGTGATCTTCGCGCAGAAGATGATGATCGAAAAATGTATCCGCGCACGTAAAGTCGTGATCACGGCGACTCAGATGCTGGATTCCATGATCAAAAATCCGCGTCCGACCCGCGCGGAAGCAGGCGACGTTGCGAACGCCATCCTCGACGGTACGGATGCAGTTATGCTGTCCGGCGAATCTGCAAAAGGAAAATACCCGCTGGAAGCCGTTTCTATCATGGCGACCATCTGCGAACGTACCGACCGCGTCATGAGCAGCCGTCTGGATTACAACAACGACAGCCGTAAACTGCGCATTACGGAAGCGGTATGCCGCGGCGCGGTAGAAACCGCCGAGAAACTGGAAGCGCCGCTGATCGTGGTAGCGACCCAGGGCGGTAAATCCGCTCGCGCCGTGCGTAAATACTTCCCGGACGCCACCATCCTGGCGTTGACTACCAATGAAGTGACCGCCCGTCAGTTAGTGCTGAGCAAAGGCGTGGTGTCGCAGCTGGTGAAAGAAATTAATTCTACTGATGATTTCTACCGTCTGGGCAAAGATGTCGCCCTGCAAAGCGGCCTCGCCCAGAAAGGCGACGTTGTAGTGATGGTCTCCGGCGCGCTGGTTCCAAGCGGCACCACTAACACCGCCTCTGTTCACGTACTGTAATAATTGTTATGTGAATTAAGTTGTTTAAAAAAGCGCCCTCGCGGCGCTTTTTTTATTTAATCGATAGCTGCTATTAATAAAAAATCAAATCGGATTTTACTATCTAATTGCAGATTATCTAAGAAGAATCCGATGGAAGCCCCCTGTTTTATTTCGGTTTTTAGGGACTTTCATGCTTTTCGATGCTTCTTTGAGCGAACGATCAAAAATAAGTGCATTCCCATCAAAAAAATATTCTCAACCTAAAAAAGTTTGTGTAATACTTGTAACGCTACATGGAGATTAACTCAATCTAGAGGGTATTAATAATGAATCGTACTAAACTGGTACTGGGCGCGGTAATCCTGGGTTCTACTCTGCTGGCTGGTTGCTCCAGCAACGCTAAAATCGATCAGCTGTCTTCTGACGTTCAGACTCTGAACGCTAAAGTTGACCAGCTGAGCAACGACGTGAACGCAATGCGTTCCGACGTTCAGGCTGCTAAAGACGACGCAGCTCGCGCTAACCAGCGTCTGGACAACCAGGCTACTAAATACCGTAAGTAATAGTACCTGCGTAATAAAAATGGCGCACATTGTGCGCCATTTTTTTGTCCGTCTGTTTGCCGCGAAAGCTACTGCGTCGCGCGCGTTTGCCCCTCTTCCCCGACAAAACCGTTCTGAGCGGATTCGACTGCTGTCGTATTTGCCACCGACGTCTGCCTGGCGCTCACGCTGACAGGATACCCGGCTCGCCGGTATAGCGCCTTATCGACCAGGCGACTATCCACCCCTTCCGCGTTTCTGAACGAGGTAAACTCCGTAGGCAGCGCGTAAGGCATCGTCTGCACGTTTTGCTCTTCTTCCGGTGATAGCGGCCGGTGCACCTCTACATAACGAATGCCATTCGGCTCGACAGAGAATTTCACCGGCTGGTTAATCACTTTTACCGGCGTCCCCGTTCTGACCTGCGCAAATAACGCTTTAATGTCAGGCGCATTCATGCGAATGCAACCGGAGCTCACGCGCAGGCCAACGCTATCCGGCGCGCTGGTGCCATGAATAAGATATTCTCCATTACCGTGCGCCAGACGCAGCGCATAGCGTCCCAGCGGGTTATTTGGCCCGGCAGGGATCACCGGCGGTAGCGTGATCCCCCGCTCAAGCGAACGTTGGCGTATGCCCGCCGTCGGCGTCCACGTCGGGTTGGGGATCTTTTGCCCTATCCGGGTGTCCATGACGGGAGTCTCCAGTCCCTGCAAACCGATGCCGATGGGATACACCTGAACGCGATTTTCTCCCGGCGGGTAATAATACAACCGTAGCTCCGCGAGGTTGACGATAACGCCTTCCCTGGGCGCATCCGGCAATAGCATCTGCGAGGGAATGGTAATTAACGTACCAGGCTTAGGCACCGGCGCAATCGTATTGTTCGCTTCAAGAATGAGCATCGCCGCCGTATCAAAACGCCGGGCGATAGCCTGCAGGTTTTTATCACCTTCCTGTACGGTATAGGTTTGATTCTGACCAATAAGACGGCTGCCTTCGGGCGGCAATGGATAATCAACCGCCCAGGCCGCCTGTAACGCGCTATACGCGCTGATAAATGTAAGAGTAATGAAAGACGCACGTTTCATACCAAACCTCCTGTATTCCTGGTGATGTCCCCTGCGACGACTGATAGCGCTTCGCTTATCAGAACAACAAAATACACGCTCTGTCCACTATGGATAAAGCGACGTCGCCGTCCGGCAAAGGATTTGACATCAGGTAGAACGCTGTCTGTATAGTTTAGCTAAGAGTGGCGGCCTTAGCGCGAATTGCGCGAATCATTGCTTCCAGCCCCTGAGAACGGGAAGGCGTGAGGTGCTGCGCAAGCGCCATTTTTTCAAACCATGGCCGTACATCAAAATGCACAATATCCTGCGCCGTCATTTGGTGGTACAAAATAAACACCACCGCCATAAGGCCTTTGACGATCGTCGCGTCGCTGTCGCCCTGCAATTCGATAATGCCGCCAGCGTTTCGCCGCATCACGATCCACACCTGGCTCTGACAGCCCTGAATCGTATTTTGCGGATTACGATCCTGCGTATTTAATTCCGCCAGGCGCTGCCCCAACTCAATAATATATAAATATTTCTCTTCCCAATTAGCGCAACGCATAAAGTTACGCAGCAATTTTTCTTTATCCGGTAGCGCAGCCATAAAACCTCACTGTTATCCTAATAAACGGTGGATACGCGTTAATCCTGCCACCAGTCGGTCCACTTCTTCATGGGTGTTATACATCGCCAGCGAAGCCCGGCACATTGCCGGCACGCCATACCAGGCCATGAGCGGCATCGCGCAGTGATGCCCCGTTCGTACCGCGATACCGTAATTATCAAGGAAGCTGCCAACGTCATAAGCATGGTGTTTACCCAGGTTAAAAGCGACGACGCCCAACCGCTGCGCCGGACCATATAGCGTAATATCAGGCACCTGCGCCAGTTGCTCCAGCGCATAGTGCATCAGTATTTGCTCATAATCGCCAATCTTATCCAGGCCCAGCGACGTCACATAGTCAATTGCCGCGCCGAGACCGATGATACCGCCAGTATTCGGCGTTCCCGCTTCAAAACGCCAGGGCGCCTTCGCCCATGTCGTTCCCTGCGTCAGGCTAACAGTCGCGATCATCGACCCGCCCCCTTCCCACGGCGGCATCTCTTGCAGCAACGCCTCTTTAACATACAGAATACCGATGCCGGTCGGCCCGTAGAGTTTATGGCCGGAAAAAACGTAAAAATCGCAGTCCAACGCCTGGACGTCAACAGCATGATGCATCACAGCCTGTGCGCCATCCACCAGCACTTTCGCCCCATGCTGGCGCGCCAGCGCAATCATGTCCGGCAGCGGGTTTTCCGTCCCCAGCACGTTGGAAACATGGGTAATGGCCAACAGCCGGGTTCGGTCATCGAACAGCGTTGCTAAAATCTCCAGCCGTAGCGTACCGTCAGGATTCAATGGGATCACGCGCAGTTCAGCGCCTTTGCGCTCGCACAGCATCTGCCAGGGAACGATGTTAGCGTGATGCTCCATCTCGCTGATAATAATGTTATCCCCGGCGCGAATATTTTCCGTTCCCCAACTGTTGGCGACAAGGTTAATGCCCTCCGTCGTACCGCGCACGAAAACCAGTTCTTCTGCGGAGCGGGCGTTAATAAACCGCGACGCCTGCTTACGCACATTCTCCATGCTTTCGGTCGCCTGCGCGCTTAACGTATGGATACCACGATGTACCGCAGCGTAGCCGTGACGGTAGAAGGCAGATTCAGCGTCAATCACCTGATTGGGTTTTTGGGCGCTGGCTGCGCTGTCCAGGTAAGCCAGCGGCAGGCCGTTAATTTCACGTTGCAATATGGGAAAATCCGCCCGTACCTTTTCAACAGAAAATGTCATGCTAAGCCTCCGGGCAGTCGCTGGCCAATTCGCGCCAGTACCTGCTGTTTAAGGGCGCTATCATGGATAGCTTCCGTTAACTCTGCGGCAAACGCGTAAAGAATCATGTGCCGCGCCTCCTGCTGCCTGATGCCGCGTGATTGCAGATAAAACATCTGCTCATCGTCAATACGCCCGATCGTCGCGCCGTGGCTGCACTTCACGTCATCGGCATAGATCTCTAATTGCGGTTTGGTATCGACTTCGGCCAGTTTCCCTAATAGCAGGTTATTATTGGTCATCTGACCATCGGTTTTAATGGCGTGTTGTGCCACGTTGATCAGACCATTAAAGACCGCGCGTCCTTTGTCGCTGACGATGGTCTTGTGCAACTGGCGGCTGTTACAGTAGCCTTTGTTATGTTCCAGCCATGTCCGCGTATCGCAGACTTCATTTTTTACCGGCATCGCCAGGCTATTAAGTCGAAGCGTCGCGTTTTCGCCATTCAGTTGTGTGCTGGTGTGGTGACGTAGTACTGCGGCGCCCAGCAGAAAACTGTGGCTAAACGCCGAGGCGTCTGTCGCCAGCAGAAGATCGTTATGCGCAAAGTGATAGCTGGACGCATTTTCAAACGCCAGTTTGATATGGCGCAGTTGCGCATTCCCTGCAACTTTCATCGTCAGACGCGCGCCGGTAAAATGTTTTGCCTCTGTAAGGCTGACATAATGCTCAATAACCGTCGCCTCCGCGCCCTCCGCCAGCGCCAGATGGTGGCGATAATGCGCAGTGTTTAGCTCGTCGCCAGCCACGCCCTGGGTGATATGCATTAACAGTAGCGGTCTGGTCGGACGCTGATTTTGCCGTACCTGTATATACGTAACACATTGCGCCAGGCTTTCCGTCAGATGCAGAAAAACCTCGGGCTGTACCGGCGCGGCAAGCGTCTGGCGCTCATCCATGACGCTAACGTCAAATCCGCTGTTTTGCGTGCTATCACTGAGCTCTGGCATAAACCGCCCGTCGACAAACACCAGCCGCACGGCATCGATTTGCAACGCCAACGCATCACGCTGTACGGCGCTGATAGTCGCAAACTGCTGGATAAACTGGCTATGAGTTAAGCCCTCCAGCGGTGTGTATTTCCAGTCTTCATGTTTACGCGTTGGCAATCCCAGACGCAACATCTGTTGTAAATGTTGTCTTGCCTGCTCAGTTCGACTTTCTCCTTTCTCTTCAAAGAGATGCTGCCATTGTTGTAGCGCTTTACTGCTGTTCGGTAAGCCAGCCATAACCCTGCTCCTCCAGTTGTTTGACCAGAGTAAAATCGCCGGATCGGACAATTCGCCCCTGATAGAGGACATGGACGTAATCGGGCTTGATGTAGTCCAGTATGCGCTGATAGTGGGTCACGATAATAAAAGCGCGTTTATCGTCGCGTAGCGCGTTGACGCCTTCCGCCACAATTTTCAACGCATCGATGTCCAGTCCGGAGTCAGACTCATCAAGGATGCACAGTTCCGGCTCCAGCACCGCCATTTGCAAAATATCATTGCGCTTTTTCTCCCCGCCGGAAAAACCGACGTTTACCGAACGGGTCAGTAAATCTTCCGGCATTTTCAGCAATGCGATCTTTTCTTCCATCAGATCCTGAAAATCAAAGCGATCCAACGACGCCTGCCCTCGGTAGGCGCGCACGGCATTCAGCGCGGTTTGCAGGAAAAACTGGTTACTGACGCCGGGGATTTCTACCGGGTACTGGAAGGCCATAAAAATCCCTTCGCCCGCCCGTTCTTCCGGCGACAGTTCAAGCAGATCTTTACCTTTGAACGTAACCGAGCCGCCAGTGACCTCATAATCTTCACGTCCCGCCAGAGTAGCGGAGAGCGTGCTTTTTCCGGAACCGTTCGGCCCCATAATGGCGTGAACTTCGCCGGGGCGAATCTCCAGATTCAGGCCACGCAAAATTGCTTTTTCTTCCACACTGACCTGTAACTCTTTGATGCTTAACATGGGTTTTCCTTAATCATTAACCGACGCTGTGCTCAAGACTAATCGCCAGCAGTTTTTGCGCTTCAACGGCAAACTCCAGCGGCAGTTCCGAGAAAACGTCTTTACAGAAACCGTTGACGATCATCGAAATAGCGTCTTCTTCGCTGATGCCGCGTTGCAGGCAATAGAAAAGCTGATCTTCACCGATGCGTGATGTTGTCGCCTCGTGCTCTAGCTGCGCGCTGTTATTACGGCATTCAACATACGGGAACGTATGCGCGCCGCAGTCCGCGCCAATCAACATGGAGTCGCATTGTGTGAAATTTCGGGCGTTGGTCGCCGTCGGCATAATTTTTACCAGCCCACGGTAGCTGTTCTGGCTGTGCCCGGCGGAAATGCCTTTTGAGATAATGGTCGAGCGCGTGTTTTTACCGATATGGATCATTTTGGTGCCGGTGTCAGCCTGCTGATGTCCGCTGGTCAGCGCCACGGAATAGAACTCGCCGATAGAATTATCACCGCGCAGAATACAGCTCGGGTATTTCCAGGTAATCGCCGAACCGGTTTCCGACTGAGTCCAGGACATCTTGCTGTTTTCCCCTTCGCACAACGCACGCTTGGTCACAAAGTTCAGAATGCCGCCCGTGTTGTTGTCGCCCGGGAACCAGTTTTGTACGGTGGAGTATTTTACTTCAGCGTCTTTATGGATGATGACTTCCACTACCGCGGCGTGGAGTTGATAACTGTCGCGTACGGGCGCGGAGCATCCTTCGATATAACTCACATAGCTGCCTTCATCTGCCACCAGAATCGTGCGCTCAAACTGACCGGTTTTCTCGGCGTTAATGCGAAAATAAGTGGATAGCTCCATTGGGCAACGCACGCCTTTGGGAACATAGATAAACGTCCCATCGGAAGCGACCGCCGCATTCAGCGCGGCAAAAAAGTTATCGTTCCCCGGAACGACGGTGCCAAGATATTTCCTGACCAGGTCAGGGTGATCGTGTATCGCTTCACCAAAAGAACAGAAAATAATGCCCTGCTCCGCCAGTTTTTCACGGTATGTGGTCGCCACGGAGACAGAGTCAAAAATCGCATCTACGGCGACCTCTTTCCCTTCGCGAACGGGAACGCCAAGCTGCTCGAAGGCGTCTTCAACCTCTTTACTCAGAAAAGTATTCGCGCCTGTTTGCTGTACGGCTCCCGGCTGGGAAACGCAGCTATCGTCGCAGTTTCCGCATGATGGCGCAGAGTAATAGCTGTAGTCCTGATAGTTCAGTTTATCGTAGTGCGCCTTCAGCCAGTGCGGTTCATCCATTTCCAGCCAGGCTCTATAGGCATTGAGACGAAATTCCAGCATCCACTCAGGTTCGTTACGCTTTGCGGAAATCGCACGCACCACCTCTTCGCTGATGCCTTTTGCCAGTTCATCAGTGGGTAATTGCGTGAAAAATCCTTCTTTGTAATTAAGGCGTCCGCCTGTCCAGATGCCGACCTCTTCCGTTGCTTCAGTATTACGAGACATAGTACCGCCTATACCCCAAAACTTTCGCCGCAGCCGCATTCATTCTGGGCTTTGGGGTTATGAAATTTAAATAACTGGTTCAGCCCTTCCTGTACGTAATCCACTTCTGTTCCGTCAATAAAAGGCATCGCCTGTAACGGCGCGAAGAGCTTTGCACCTTCGACTTCAAAAACCAGATCGTCTTTATCCGGTTCCCGAACGGTATCCAGAACATAGCCGAATCCGGCACATCCCGTCTGTTTTACGCTTAACCGCACGCCCAACATGCCCGGCTGCTTTGCCGCCAGTTCACGTATGTGCGTCGCCGCCGCTGGCGTTAACGTCAGCCCTTGCCAGGGGAAGTCCTCCGGGTTAAACGTTCCTGAATGCAATTCCATAGGGTTACCTCGCGTTCTTAATCACCAGGATATAACAGCATGTTAGTGATAATGATTATCACTTCAACCCCTTAACCACAGGGGCTTTCCGACAAACGGTCAGATTGAGCGCCTTTTATTAAGCATAGACTCTGTCCGCCAGGCCATAAGACAGACAAAAATTCATTTAATATGTTGATATTTAATGAGTTAAAAGATATTGACCGTTCTGACAGGTCAAAAACGAAAAGATGTATAGAAAATGACTATTTAATTAATAGGCTGTCGACGTTGTTGGGCAGCGAGGTCAGAACCCCATTTTTTGTATGGATACCTGGCGTTCCACTCTTTATAATCCGCAACGGTTCTATAACTCAGTTTGGGCTATAGGTTTATGTTAACTCTTTCCGGCATTTCAGGTGCTGAATGAGGCAAGAGGCTTAAAATATGGTTGTCACGCTCGCGTATATCGCACTTTTTTTGGTTTTCTCGTGGGTCATCTTCAGAATTAATCAAAAAAGCGACTCCCTGTCGAAAAGCGTTTTTATCGCTATCTTTTTAGGGGCTGTTATTGGTTTATCCCTGCATTTTATTTCAGCAAATCACACTAAAACTATTATCGAATGGTACAGCATCGTCGGCAATGGTTACGTCAACCTGTTAAAACTGGTCGCTATACCGCTAATTTTTATTTCTATTATTTCTGCCATCAATAAACTGGAAAATAGCGCCGGCATCGGAAAAATGTCGCTGACGATCGTCGGGTGCATGTTATGCCTGGTGATGATTGCCGGTTTTATCGGATTACTGACCGCTCATATACTGGGACTTGACGCCAGCGCTTTTGTGCACATGCCGTCAACATTGACCACCGAAGAAGTCAACAAAACTGCCGCCGTGTCGATTCCCCAGTTGATAACATCGCTGATCCCGACGAATATTTTTCTTGATCTTACGGGGGCCAGAAGTGTTTCCGTTATCGGAATCGTTATCTTCACGCTAATAGCGGGGATCGCCCTGTTAAAAGTCAAAAAAGAGGCGCCGCAAGAAGGTCAGAAATTAAGCGCAGGCATTAACGCTATTCAGATCTGGGTGATGAAGATGGTACGTATCGTTATTGCATTAACGCCCTATGGCGTCATGGCATTAATGATTACCGTATTTTCATCATACCGCCTTGAACAATTCGCCAGCTTACTTGGTTTTATCGGCGCCTGTTATATTGCGATTTTAATGATGTTTATCGTGCACGCCATTTTGCTGGTCCTCAGCGGTAATAATCCAGCACGTTATTTCAGAATGGTCTGGCCTGTCTTAACCTTTGCGTTTGTTTCCCGCAGCAGCGCAGCCTCTATTCCGCTGGCCATTTCCGCTCAGGAAAAATTTGGCGTACAAAGCACCATTGCCAATATTTCCGCTTCGTTTGGCTCCAGTATGGGACAAAATGGCTGTGCCGGGATTTATCCGGCTATTATGGTGGCGATGATTGCGCCCACCATCGGCATTGATCCGCTCTCGCTGCATTTTCTGGTCGCGATGTTGCCCGCTATTGCGCTGGGGTCCATTGGCGTAGCCGGCGTCGGCGGCGGCGGTACGTTCGCGGCGCTGATTGTCCTGTCGACGTTGAATTTTCCCGTTGCGCTGGTCGGTATTTTTATTGCCATCGAACCTATCGTTGATATGGCCCGCACGGCACTGAACGTTAACGGATCGATGATGTCAGGTGTGCTGGCTAACCGTATTTTGAACAATAACACGGCTGACGACATGCCAGCGGTTATTGATAGACCTTAGTTTTTTGCGCGCCAGGGAAAAGAAAAACCCTTAAGTCTGTTCAATACAGGCTTAAGGGTTCCGGCCCCATCCGGCGCTTATCTCCGGCACTCTTAATGGCTTAGCTCTTGAAGGGGCATAAGAATAATCTCATAAAGAGAGCACGCCTTTTTAGCACAAATGGCGATCTGTGTTTTTTTAAACAAAATCAAGGGGATTGCATATTACCAGATGAAATTGTCTGGTGAGATTGCCTGGCAACATAGCCGGATGGCGGCGAACGCCTTATCCGGCCTACACAGACTTTATTAATGCACGCCCAACCGCCAGGCGAAATAGATCTCTTCTTTCAGTTCGGTTGCAGAGAGGGTGAGGAGATCGGCAAACTCTAACTCCAGCTGTTTTAAACGTTTCAGATACTGCGCGGGAGAAAGTTCGGTTTTATCACGGCGTAAGAATTCAATCGCCAGTTGGGTTGGGTCTAAATCAGTAGACATATCATCCTCGCTTATGTGTAAACGTGCACAGTATATCACCTTTTTCTGCGCACATTTTGACCAAAAGCAATATGCATCACACTTTTACGGTGACAACGTCACACAATCGCTGTAGTAAGACGCGAAGAACAGCACAGACGTCCCTGTTCATCAAAGATGTCTATCTGCCAGACCTGATGGCGAGCCCCGATATGCAACGCTTTACAGACGCCCCGCACGCGCCCCTGACGTGCCGACCGTACATGGTTGGCATTCACCTCCAGACCCACCACCTTTTGCTCCCCCTGCGTACACAGATAGCCTGCGACCGAACCGATACTTTCCGCCAGTACCACAGACGCTCCGCCATGCAGCAAGCCGAACGGTTGTTTGGTGCGATGATCGACGGGCATTGTCGCTTCCAGCGTATCATCCCCAATATGCTCAAAGTGGATATCAAGCAGGCCAACCATATTCCCTTCCCCCATCGCATTTAGCGCATCGAGGGTCACTTCGCGTTTCCAGATCATCCCATAATCTCCAGTAATGCCTGCAACGGGTGACGCACGCCCGTACCTTCAATGCGTTTGACCTGGCTTCGGCAGGAATAACCGGTTGCCAGGCAACGGTTTCGCGGTAGACGTTGCATCGCCTGATGCCAGAATAGCTCATAAATTCCCAGCGAATTTTGATGATTGGTTACTTCATGTCCATAAGTACCCGCCATACCGCAACAGCCTACGCTGACATTTTCCAGCTTCGCGCCAAAATGGGCGAAGATGGCGGCCCACTGCGCAGGCGCGCCGGGTAAAGCCGTGACTTCCGTACAATGGCCAAAAAAGTACCACGGTTCGCCGCTCACCTTGACGGACAGTCTTGTATTTATTTCCTGCGCCAACCATTCATTCACCAGCAACACATGAAAATCGCCGCGCTGTTCGCCCAGCGCCAGTTTGTATTCGTCGCGATAACATAGCACCAGCGCCGGATCGACGCCCACCATCGGCATCCCCAACGCGGCGATCCGATTAAGAAATTCAGAGGTTTTTTTCGCCGTTTTCGCAAAGCGATTAAGAAAACCTTTAATATGCTGCGCCTTACCATTCGGCGAGAACGGCAACAATACCGGTCTCCTGCCCAGTTTTTCCGCCAGGCGGATAAAATCCGCCACGACCCGAGCATCGTAGTAGCTGGTAAACGGGTCCTGAACCACCAGTACCGTTTTCGCTTTTTGCTCAGCGCTCATGCGCTCCAGTTGTTCAAGCGTCATATTGGCGGACGGATGGCCCACCAGTTGCTGTTGCAACGAGGGGGCGGAAAGCAGCGGTAAGTCCACCATACCGATATGTTTTTTCGCCAGATTACGAACCATCGGTTGGTTAATAAAAAAGTTAAAGGTCTTTGGCGCACGCGCCATCAGCGGCGCATAGGTCTCGACCGTCGCCACCAGATGATCGCGTACCGGACGCAGATAACGCGTATGGTAAAGCTGTAAGAAACGTGAACGAAACTCCGGAACATCGATTTTAATCGGACACTGGGTCGAGCAGGCTTTACACGCCAGACAGCCGGACATGGCCTCTTTAACTTCATGGGAAAAGTCATACTCGCCTTTGCGTCTGTGCCAACTATTCCGGGTACGGGCAATCAGCGTGCGCAAGCTGGCGCGTTTTTCCGGCAGATCCTTTTCCAGCTTCAACGGATCGACGCCGCGATCGGCCAATAGACGGAGCCATTCCCGCACCAGCGTCGCCCGCCCTTTCGGCGAGTGGATTCGGTTAAGGCTAATTTTCATCGACGGGCACATCGGGCTTTTCGCATCGAAATTAAAACACAGGCCGTTACCATTACACTCCATAGCGCCGCGCCAGGTCTGCCGTACCGCCAGCGGGATTTGACGATCCCAGGTGCCGCGTTTTACCGCATCCACCTTCATCATCGGCGCCTCTATCCCCTGCGGCGGACAAATTTTACCCGGGTTAAGTCGATTGTGCGGATCAAAAGCCGCTTTTATTTTGCGCAGCTCGCCATACAGGACTTCCCCGAAAAAGGCCGGGCTGTATTCCGCACGGAAGCCTTTTCCATGCTCGCCCCACAACAGCCCGCCGTATCTGGCGGTCAGCGCGACGACCTCATCGGAGATCTGTTTCATCAACAGTTCCTGCTGCGGATCGCACATATCCAGCGCCGGACGCACATGCAGCACCCCGGCATCCACGTGACCGAACATGCCGTAACTTAATCCATGACCATCCAGCAGGGCGCGAAATTCGGCGATGTAATCGGCCAGATGTTCAGGCGGCACGCAGGTATCTTCCGCAAAAGGAATCGGTTTAGCAGCACCTTTCGCATTACCCAGCAGCCCTACCGCTTTTTTACGCATCGCGTAAATACGCTCAATACCCGTCAAATCGGTACAAAGTTGCCAGCCGATCACACCCGCTTCCGCACGCGCCATCAGGCCATCCAGCCGGTGGCACAGCGCCTCGATCTGTCCGTCAATAAGCGCTTCATCGTCACCCGCGAATTCCACGATATTCAGGCCAAGCATCTCTTTATCCGGCACATCGGTAATCAATTCGCTAACGGAGTGCCAGACAATATCTTCCCGCGCGAGGTTAAGGACTTTAGAATCGACCGTCTCGACGGATAAGGCGCGCGCGTCAACCATAAAAGGGGCATTACGCAGCGCGGAATCAAAGGAGTCGTATTTTACATTCACCAGACGGCGGACTTTGGGTATCGGGGTAATATCCAGCCGGGCTTCAGTAATAAACGCCAGCGTCCCTTCCGACCCTGTTAAGATGCGGGTGAGATCGAAGCGGGTCATGTCATCGTTAAAGACGTGGCGTAAATCGTAGCCTGTCAGGAAGCGATTGAGCTTTGGAAAGCTATCGAGGATAAGTTGACGATTTTCCAGGCAGGACTGATAGACGGTCTGATAGATGCGGCCTGGCGTCGTCGTGTTTTCACCCAGCGTCTGGGCAAGCTCTACGGGCATCGATTGCGTGTCAAGGATATCGCCCCCCAACAATACGGCCCGTATGCCTAAGACGTGATCTGACGTTTTTCCATAGACCAGCGAGCCCTGACCGGAAGCATCGGTATTAATCATACCGCCCAGCGTTGCGCGATTACTGGTGGAAAGCTCCGGCGCAAAAAAATAGCCATACGGCTTTAGCGCCTGATTAAGCTGATCTTTTATAACTCCCGCCTCTACCCGCACCCATCCCTCTTCAGGATTAATTTCAATAATGCGGTTCATATAGCGGGACATATCAACAATAATGCCCTGGTTTAGCGCCTGGCCATTAGTGCCAGTACCGCCGCCTCGCGGGGTAAATATCAGCGACGTAAAGCGCGGCTCCGCCGCCAGACGGGCAAGAAGCGCGACATCCGCCGTAGAACGAGGAAACACAACAGCATCGGGAAGAAGCTGGTAGATACTGTTATCGGTCGACATTGTCAGACGGTCGGCATAGCTGGTTGCCGTATCGCCCGTAAACCCTTGCTGCTCCAGCGCCTGCAAAAAATTGAGCACCAGCTGAACGACGCCGGGTGCCTGAGAAATTTGTGGAATCATTATATTGACCCTTTCCTGCGGTCTATGTTGTGAACGGTGGCGCCCAACCCGGCGAGCGCGAGCGGTCTACGCACAGGAAGGGATGCTTAATCGTTTGCGTGTTGCGTTATTTGTTGTATCACATTTTTTTCCTGTGCGCCCAACAGAATTACATGCAGAATCGGCCTGTTAAAAACCGCTGAAATTGCTCATCATTATAGGGTGTGGTTTGCATGTTCACGTCGCGCCAACGTTCTGGCGCAAAGACAAAGGTGAAAAGTATTTATGGTAAATGTTCGTCAGCCCAGGGATATTGCGCAAGTGCTGCTATCGGTGCTGTTTTTAGCCATCATGATTGTGGCCTGTTTGTGGATAGTACAGCCTTTTATTTTAGGGTTTGCATGGGCAGGTACGATTGTTATCGCGACCTGGCCCGTTTTGCTGAAATTACAAAAAATATTGTGGGGCCGCCGCTCGCTTGCCGTACTGGTCATGACGTTGCTGTTAGTGCTGCTCTTCGTTATTCCCGTCGCCTTGCTGGTTAACAGCATTGTCGATGGTAGCGGCCCGCTCATCCATGCAGTGACTGGCGGCGATATGACGCTACCCGATCTTGCATGGTTAAATAATATTCCGTTGGTTGGCGCCAAACTGTATGCCGGATGGCATAGTCTGCTGGATATGGGCGGTAGCGCTATTATGGCGAAAGTGCGTCCTTATATCGGCACAACCACGACCTGGTTTGTCGGTCAGGCGGCGCATATAGGACGCTTTATGATGCACTGCGCCCTGATGCTGTTGTTTAGCGCCCTGCTTTACTGGCGCGGCGAACAAGTGGCGATGGGAATACGCCATTTTGCCTGTCGTCTCGCGGCTAAACGCGGCGATGCGGCGGTTCTGCTGGCTGCCCAGGCGATCCGTGCCGTGGCGCTTGGCGTGGTTGTCACCGCGCTGGTACAGGCAGTACTTGGCGGCGTCGGGCTGGCGATTTCCGGCGTGCCTTACGCTACCCTGTTGACGGTAGTGATGATCCTTTCGTGTCTGGTTCAATTAGGGCCGTTGCCGGTACTGATTCCAGCCATTATCTGGCTTTACTGGACAGGCGACACCACCTGGGGCACCGTACTGCTGGTATGGAGCGCCGTCGTCGGCACTCTGGATAACGTGATTCGCCCGGTACTCATCCGCATGGGCGCCGATTTACCGCTGCTTCTGATCCTTTCCGGAGTGATCGGTGGCCTGATTGCATTCGGCATGATTGGTCTGTTTATTGGACCGGTGCTTCTGGCCGTGACCTGGCGTTTGTTCTCCGCGTGGGTAAATGAAATTCCGGCGCCAACGAATGAACCAGAGGAGATCCTTGAAGAGCTGGATGAAATCGAGGAAGCCAACAAACAGTCATAATCCAGTCGGGCGGCATCGCCGCCCGATGCTTTAGCGACGTTTATCAATTCAACGCACTCCCCATTTTGATTCGCCTGTCTGCTCCCCACCACATCTCATTTCTGTCTCAAATTCGTTACAGTTTTTAAACTATTGAGACGAATCTGATCGACGCAAAAAGTGCTCATGCCTACTATTAGCACACGGTTATAAATCAACGCATTGATTTATAAGCATGGAAATCCCCTGAGTGAAACAACGAATTGCTGTGTGTAGTCTTTGCCCGTCTCCCACGATGGGCTTTTTTTTTACTTCAAGCGGCCAGCCTCACCGTTCATAATGGCGAGAAGAAAAAAAACCGACAGGACACGCATGAAAACCGTCACCGTAAAAAATCTTATCATTGGCGAAGGGATGCCCAAAATTATCGTGTCGTTGATGGGGAGAGACATCAACAGCGTGAAAGCGGAAGCGCTGGCCTACCGCGAAGCCACATTCGATATTCTGGAGTGGCGCGTGGATCACTTTATGGATATCGCATCGACTCAATCCGTTCTTACCGCTGCGCGTGCTATCCGCGATGCGATGCCTGACATTCCGTTACTGTTTACTTTCCGCAGCGCCAAAGAAGGCGGCGAGCAGACGATAACCACTCAGCATTATCTCGCGCTTAATCGTGCCGCAATCGACAGCGGCCTGGTCGATATGATCGATCTTGAGCTATTTACCGGTGATGCTGACGTTAAAGCCACTGTCGATTATGCCCACGCGCATAATGTTTATGTCGTGATGTCTAACCACGATTTTCACCAGACGCCGTCCGCAGAGGAAATGGTTCGGCGGCTACGTAAAATGCAAGCGCTCGGCGCGGATATTCCCAAGATTGCCGTTATGCCGCAAAGCAAGCATGATGTATTAACGTTACTCACTGCCACGCTGGAGATGCAGCAACGCTACGCCGACCGTCCGGTAATTACTATGTCGATGGCGAAAGAGGGTGTCATTTCACGTCTGGCAGGGGAAGTGTTTGGCTCTGCCGCCACGTTTGGCGCGGTGAAGCAGGCTTCGGCGCCGGGGCAAATCGCCGTTAATGATCTACGCAGCGTATTAATGATTCTGCACAACGCCTGACCCGGCATAATGCCGGCGTCGAGCGGCATACGCCCTATCCGGCCTACACAACATGTTTCTTGTGCAGGCCGGATAAGCATAGCGTTATCTGGCCGCGGTTTACTTCTTCAGTTCCGCCAGACTCAGCCAGGTCTGAACCACGGTATCCGGGTTCAGCGACAGGCTGTCGATCCCCTCTTCCATCAGCCAGGCAGCAAAGTCTTCATGGTCAGACGGCCCCTGACCGCAAATTCCAACATATTTGCCCTGTTTTTTTGCCGCGCGAATCGCCATCGACAGCAGCGCTTTCACCGCGTCGTTACGCTCGTCAAACAGTTCGGAAACCACGCCGGAATCGCGATCCAACCCCAGCGCCAGTTGTGTCATGTCGTTAGAACCAATCGAGAATCCATCAAAATATTCGAGGAACTGTTCAGCCAGCAAGGCATTGGACGGAATCTCGCACATCATGATGATCTTCAACCCATTCTCGCCGCGTTTGAGCCCCTGACGCGCCAGCTCTTCGACGACCGCTTTCGCCTGGTCGACCGTCCGCACGAACGGGATCATGATTTCGACGTTGGTAAGGCCCATATCGTTGCGCACGCGTTTCACCGCTTCACATTCCAGTGCAAAACAATCGCGGAAACTTTCTGCGACGTAACGACCCGCGCCGCGGAAGCCCAGCATCGGGTTTTCTTCATGCGGCTCATAGCGTTCGCCGCCGACCAGGTTGGCGTATTCGTTGGACTTAAAGTCAGACAGGCGAACGATGACGCGTTTCGGGTAGAAGGCCGCGCCTAACGTCGCGATCCCTTCCGTCAGTCGACCAACGTAAAATTCACGCGGCGAGTCAAACCCCTTCATCATCTCACGAATGTCGTTTTGCAGCGCGGCATCCTGGTCGTCAAACTCCAGCAGCGCGCGCGGGTGAACGCCAATCATACGGTTAATGATGAATTCCAGTCGCGCCAGACCTACACCTTCATTCGGCAGGCAGGCAAAGTCAAATGCCCTGTCCGGGTTGCCAACGTTCATCATTACCTTCAGCGGTAGCTCTGGCATGGTATCTACGCTGGAGCTTTTTACGCTGAAATCCAACATGTCAGCATAAACATAACCGGTATCACCTTCCGCGCAGGAGACGGTCACTTTTTCGCCATCTTTCATGCGTTCGGTGGCGTCGCCACAGCCGACTACCGCCGGAATGCCCAATTCGCGGGCGATAATCGCCGCGTGACAGGTTCGCCCGCCACGGTTAGTGACAATCGCCGCCGCTTTTTTCATGATCGGTTCCCAGTCCGGGTCGGTCATGTCGGTGACAAGGACATCACCAGGCTCAATACGGTTCATTTCGCCGATATCATGAATAACTTTCACCGTACCCGCGCCGATACGATGACCAATGGCGCGACCTTCGGCAATGATTTTCCCCTGCGCATGTAGCGTATAACGCTCCATCACCTGGCCGCGAGAGCGCACGGTTTCCGGACGTGCCTGCACAATAAAGAGCTTACCGGTATGACCGTCTTTCGCCCATTCGATATCCATCGGACGACCATAGTGCTGCTCAATCTGCACCGCCTGTTTCGCCAGTTCCTGCACTTCTCCGTTGGTGAGCGAGAAAATGTCGCGCTGTTCCTGCGGCACATCTTCAATCTTCACTTGCTTGCCGTGTTCCTGAGTGGCGGCGTAAACCATGCGGATTTTTTTCGACCCCATGGTGCGCCGCACGATGGCCGGACGGCCTGCCGCCAGGGTTGGCTTATGCACATAAAATTCATCCGGGTTAACCGCGCCCTGCACCACCATTTCACCCAAACCCCATGCCGAGGTGATAAAGACCACCTGGTCAAAGCCGGATTCGGTATCGATAGAGAACATCACCCCTGACGAGGCGAGATCGGAGCGAACCATTCGCTGCACGCCAGCGGAAAGCGCTACGCCGCGATGATCATATCCCTGGTGAACGCGATAAGAGATGGCACGATCGTTAAACAGAGAAGCAAATACGTGTTTCACTGCTACCAGTACCGCATCG
Organism: Salmonella enterica subsp. diarizonae; assembly: GCF_008692785.1. GTDB lineage: Bacteria > Pseudomonadota > Gammaproteobacteria > Enterobacterales > Enterobacteriaceae > Salmonella > Salmonella diarizonae. Next base: position 126,224 of record NZ_VXJV01000002.1, on the reverse strand, counting down.
AAGCCCTGAACGTTAAGAAACGTTTCTTGCTGACCCGCAAACGAAGCATCTGGCATATCTTCCGCCGTAGCGGAGGAGCGTACGGCAAAAGAGGCATTTTCATCATCCGACGAAAGCTGCGCATAGGCATCGCGGATAGCGTTTTCCAGCGTCGGCTGGAAAGGAGTGTCGATAATCCACTGGCGGATCTGCGCGCCCGCTTTCGCCAACTGGGAGACATCATCAACATCCGTCTTATCCAGCAGTTCATAAATGCGCTGGTTTACGCCGCTTTGATCCAAAAACTGGTTAAACGCATCAGCAGTGGTTGCAAAACCATTCGGTACGGATACGCCCATGCCGGAAAGGTTAGTAATCATTTCACCCAGGGAGGCATTTTTGCCCCCAACTCTGTCTACATCATTCATGCCGAGTTGGTTATACCAAAGCACCAGCGGTGACGAGCCATTGTTGGACATCGAACAATCCTTTTGTGATAAATGAACGAGTTTAAGAAACACATAATTGCGTATTTATCCTGGCATACTTAAACCCGCGAAAAAAACGGTGAATCGTTCAAGCAAATTTATTTTTTCATTTTTTCAGATTGTTTACGTATTTGCGCAAACCCACGCATGGCGCGGCATTCCCTTAATAACCCTCGGTATAAACTGCGTTTCCAGGAAATGAAACACACTTTTCATTAATTATAAAAAGCATATGTCATTTTATAAAATAAGCGACAAATTATACGTTTCCCGTTACTTTTAATTTATGCTTTCAGATAATTATGTTTACTCTTCAGGATGAACAGAATGGATAATGTTGTTGATCGCCATGTTTTCTATATTTCTGATGGTACCGCCATCACCGCCGAGGTTCTGGGTCACGCGGTTATGTCGCAGTTTCCGGTGACGATCAGCAGCATCACGCTGCCATTCGTGGAAAACGAAAGTCGCGCCCGCGCCGTCAAAGACCAAATTGACGCCATTTATCAACAAACCGGTGTTCGCCCGCTGGTGTTTTACTCGATTGTTTTACCTGAAATTCGCGCCATCATCTTACAGAGCGAAGGGTTCTGCCAGGATATCGTCCAGGCGCTGGTGGCGCCGCTTCAGCAGGAGATGAAACTGGACCCGACGCCGATCGCTCATCGTACTCATGGGCTTAATCCGGGTAATCTGAACAAGTATGACGCCCGTATTGCCGCTATCGATTATACCCTGGCGCATGATGATGGCATTTCGTTGCGCAACCTCGATCAAGCCCAGGTGATTTTACTTGGCGTTTCGCGCTGTGGAAAAACGCCCACCAGCCTCTATCTGGCGATGCAATTTGGTATTCGCGCGGCTAACTACCCTTTTATCGCCGATGACATGGATAATCTGACGCTGCCGACATCGTTAAAACCTTTGCAACATAAACTGTTCGGACTGACGATTAACCCTGAACGCCTGGCGGCTATTCGCGAAGAACGCCGTGAAAACAGTCGCTACGCCTCGTTGCGTCAGTGCCGCATGGAAGTGGCGGAAGTCGAAGCGCTGTATCGCAAAAATCAGATCCCCTGCCTGAACAGTACCAATTATTCCGTTGAAGAGATAGCCACCAAAATTCTCGACATTATGGGGCTTAATCGCAGGATGTACTAATAAACTAGTTCAATGGATTGTTTTTTGTTATCATGCCGTTCTGCCTGCGGGGTGTGACACGCCTCGCACTTGAAATCAGCAGGGATTGGTTTATCGTGATGCCCATCACTTCCCGGTAGTCCTGCCGTTGAAGCAACAAATTTCTGAGACTTGTAATGAACAGAACCGACGAACTCCGTACTGCGCGTATCGACAGCCTGGTGACACCGACCGAACTCGCGCAGCGGTATCCTGTATCTACCTCCGTCGCCAGTCACGTCACCGACTCCCGACGCCGGATAGAAAAAATTTTAAATGGTGAAGATCCACGGCTACTGGTCATTATTGGCCCCTGTTCGATTCACGATCTGAATGCTGCCATGGAATACGCAACGCAGCTCCAGGCGCAACGCCAAAAGCATCAGGCACGTCTGGAGATCGTAATGCGCACCTATTTTGAAAAACCGCGCACCGTAGTGGGATGGAAAGGCCTGATTTCCGATCCCGACTTGAATGGAAGTTACCGCGTCAATCATGGGCTTGAACTGGCGCGTCGCTTGCTATTGCAGGTGAACGAACTGGGAGTACCGACCGCCACAGAATTTCTTGATATGGTCACCGGCCAGTTTATTGCCGATCTGATCAGTTGGGGAGCGATTGGCGCGCGTACCACCGAAAGCCAGATCCATCGGGAAATGGCCTCTGCGCTCTCTTGCCCGGTCGGCTTTAAAAATGGTACGGATGGCAACACTCGCATTGCCGTTGACGCCATTCGCGCCTCCCGCGCCAGCCATATGTTTCTCTCGCCGGATAAAGACGGACAGATGACTATCTACCAGACGAGTGGAAATCCGTATGGGCACATCATCATGCGCGGCGGTAAAAAACCGAACTACCACGCTGAAGATATTGCCGCCGCCTGCGATACGTTGCATGAATTTGATCTGCCGGAACATCTGGTCGTCGACTTCAGCCACGGCAACTGTCAAAAACAGCATCGCCGCCAGTTGGACGTATGTGATGATATTTGCCAGCAGATTCGTAATGGTTCCACGGGGATTGCCGGGATTATGGCAGAGAGTTTTTTGCGGGAAGGCACGCAAAAAATTATCAGCGGCCAACCATTAGTGTATGGTCAGTCCATTACCGATCCCTGCCTGAACTGGGAAGATACGGAAGTTCTGTTGGAAAAACTCGCCGCTGCGGTAGACAGCCGCTTTTAATACCCCGCCCATCCTGCCGGGATGGGCATTTCTTCGACACTTTGCCTGCCCTTTTCTCTACGCGCGTACGCTTCCCTCACAGAATTAGCACTTGCTGTTACCGCATTAATTATTGATAATAATAATCATTGTGAGTTTGATTATTGATAAACATCATGCCGCGTATGGATAACACCGAATTGCCCCACCCTAAGGAAATAGCCAATGAAACGCTTCTCCCTGCCGCTGAACGGCGCGTCAACAGTCAGGCGCTATTAGGTCCGGACGGCAAAGTCATTATCGATCACAACGGTCAGGAGTATCTGCTGCGCAAAACTCAGGCCGGCAAGCTACTGTTAACCAAATAACGTTCCCGCCAGCAGACGATTCTGCTGGCGTCAGGCTAACTTGAACAACTGACTTCCAGCCGCTTTCCCCACTCCGGCGGTCGGCTGGCATAGTCATCATCTCGATCGGTAAAAGGCTGTCGTAAAACTTCATGCAACCGATGCAGTTCCGCCATGTCTCCCTGTTCAGCCGCATCTATCGCGCGTTGCGCCAGCCAGTTGCGCAATACTACCGCGGGATTCACGCTTTGCATCTGCTGTTGACGCAGCGCATCATCCACCGCCTCTGTGCGCAATCGCGCCCGGTAGCGGTCGAACCAGGCATCGAACGCCGCGCGATCGATAAACGTATCCCGCAACGGCGATGAGGCGCTCTGTTGCTCCGTATGGCTTAACATCCGAAATGTACGGGTATAATCACTCCCTTCGCGCGCCATCAGGCTAAACAATTCATTCAGTAAAACGTTATCGTCTTTTTGCCCGGTAAAGAAGCCCAGCTTCTGTCGCATTCGCTGCCCGTAGTGCGTTAACAACGCATCCTGGTAGCGATCCAGCGCTCTGTTTAAAGCGTCGATCTCAATAAAAGGGGTTAACGTCTGCGCCAGACGTTGTAAATTCCACAGCGCCACCGCCGGTTGATTATCGAAGCGGTAACGTCCCTGATGATCGGAATGGTTACCAATGAAGCCAGGATCGTAGTCGTCGAGAAAACCAAAGGGACCATAGTCGATAGTCAGCCCCAGAATCGACATGTTATCCGTATTCATAACGCCGTGCGCAAAACCGACGGTTTGCCACTCGGCGATGAGTCTTCCGGTACGCGCCGCCACCTCTTCAAACCACAAATCATACTTTTCCGGCGCATCCTGCCATTGCGGCCAGTAATGACGAAGAGCGAAATCGGCCAGTTGCTGAACTTTTTCCGGCTCACGGCGGTAGTAGAAATGTTCGAAATGACCAAAACGCATATGACTTTGCGCCAGTCGCATTAACATCGCGCCCGCTTCCTGCGTCTCTCGCTGAACAGGCGTATCGCTGGTTACGATAGATAACGCGCGTGTAGTGGGGATACCCAGATAATGCATGGCTTCGCTGGCAAGGCTTTCTCGTATGGTTGAACGCAGGACGGCACGTCCATCCCCCATTCGCGAATAGGGTGTTAATCCGGCGCCTTTCAGATGCCAGTCGAGGGCCGAGCCATCCGCCAGGAGCTGTTCGCCCAGCAAAATACCGCGTCCATCACCGAGTTGCCCGGCCCAGACGCCGAACTGATGCCCGCTATATACCTGCGCGACAGGCGACATGCCGGGCAATAAGATTTCACCGCCCCAAACGCCAGCGCCGTTTGTAACGTCAAATAGCGAAGCGGGAATGGCTAACTGCTGCGCCAGTTTGTCATTATACCAAATCAGACGCGCATTTTTTAACGGTGTGGGTAAAAGCGCGGTATACGTTGCTGGCAGTTCATCGCGCCAACGGGCAGTAAAAGACAGGGTCATAGGGCCTCCTGTCTCCAGTGTAGACGGTTAATCACCGGTTAAACACCGGCAAACAGAAAGGTTATCACTGAACGAGTTTAATTAGCTGGCTTACCGGCACCGGAGGCCATAGTCCTCCCTGAAATGCGCTAAATCCCAATGGCGCAGCGCGTGCAAACATCGCCTCATTATCAATGCCGGCAATCATCAGAGATTCGCAGCTAGAGGAGATCTGTGCAACTATAGCGTGCATGAACGGTTCGAATGAGATCATTTCAGCACGCTGCTGAATAAAATTTTTATCCAACATGACTCGCTTGAAAAGCCCATCGAAAATAGCTTTAGTTGACGCTTCTCCTGCCCCAAAATTTGCCAGCATTAATGGGAAATGCATTGCCAGATTGGCTAACGTTTCATTCTCTTTACCCTGGTTTAATCCAGGATAATTCTCATTTATAGCCAATTCAAGAAACGGAAAACGCGCCGCCCTGGAAAAAAGTTCGCTATCTAATAATAATAAGCCACTAATTGCGGGGGGTAAATTAAGCCATGCAATAAGTTTATGCTGAATAAAAAAGTGTTGGCACGTTTCTAACAGTGCAAGTTTTTCAACAAACAGACAGTATTGTTCCTCCACCGAAAGGCGTGGCACTACCAACTCAGTCGGCATCCGCACAGCACCGTCTTCAGTAGCAAACGTCGCAATAATTTCTAAGCCAGCAAGCCGAGCGTTTTTATCCATTGCAGGAAGGAAAAAGAGTTCGGAATGGTAAAGCTCATCAAGTGAAGCAATCATTACGCCAGTCCCATAGTTAGGGCGTTATTCGCCATCCAGTCACTACGGACGGAAACAGACGTAACTTCAGATACTAATTGAAGCGTCATCATTTTTCTTTTTACCGGTAAACCGGTTCCTTTTTTAACTTACTCTGATTATAAACCAATATCCAACGTTGTACTTTTAACAGGGCGTGAACATGCCCATTTTTAATAGAAGTATGTTTGTAAATGCTACGGTTATATCATTATATAGGATGACAGCAGACGTCATAAGTTCAACCAGCGATATGCTAAAAATAGACCATAAAAATTATGTCGTCTGCGAGATTAAATTCGTCGTGCCTGCCAGAAGCTTTTCCGCCAGTACACATTATCCAGCGATGAACGCATCACGCCACGGCTGGTAGAGGCATGAATAAACTCATTATTTGTATCGTAAATACCAACGTGTAAACCACTTTCGCCTGAACCGGTTTTAAAGAAAACCAAATCTCCGGGAAGCAATTCATCTTTATCGATTCTGGTGCCAATTTTTGATTGTTCACGCGTATCGCGCGGCAACTGCAAATCAAACTTGTCGCGCATAGTGACGACCACAAAACCGGAACAGTCCACGCCTCTGCGACTCATACCACCATAGCGATATGGCGTGCCGCGCCAGGACTGCAACTGATCGTTAAGACCTGCAATGACGGTAATCGAGTCTGATAACCTGGCATTTGGTGCCGGTGCCTGATGAGTACTGCATCCTGCCAGGAATAATGCTGTGATAACAAGAAGCCAAAAACGCATGCCGCAACAATCCTCTGTTTTTATTCTGGTATTAATTTAGCGTCGAAATTACCTGCTTTTCAAGAAACGATTTCACTTAAGTGGCCGATATGAGCATTTGATGCCCCTCGACGTCGAGTCGTCGAAAGCACATTCCGTAAGCTTGCGCCAGATAAGAGGGGGTGAGCACCTCCTCCCGGCGGCCGCAGGCAATGAGTTTACCGCGCTTTAGTAACCAGGCTTTATGCGCATGGCGCAGCGTGTGGTTCAGATCATGACTGCTCATTACAATCGCGATTCCAGCCTGACACAATTGATGCAATACCCGGTCCAGAGCGTTTTGTTGCGCAACATCAAGGCTATTCATCGGCTCATCAAGTAACAATAACTGACCGACCGGATTAGCGTCGGGATGAATTTGTAGTACGACAGCAGCAAGGCGAACACGCTGCCACTCGCCGCCGGAAAGCTGATTGACGCTTCGCCCCAGTTTGTCGCCCAATCCAAGCATATCGGCCACCTCGTTAAGCTGCCCGGTTCGCATTTTGTCAGGTTGATGCAATGTCAGGTAATGCCAGACTGGCATGGCGAACGGCGGATTTTGCTGTTGCGCAAGATAAGCACGGTGTTGGGCAAGCTTTGCCGCCGCCCATGTATCCAGCAACGCTCCGCCAAATCTAATACTCCCCTCACCGGAGGTTAACCCCGCCATACGCGCCAGCAGAGTACTTTTCCCGGCACCGTTCGGCCCAACAAGGTGAAGAATCTCTCCTGCACTTACTTCGCCGGAAAGCGGCCCCAGGCGGGTGCTCTCGGCGACATCCTTTAATTGCATCAATTGAGACATTATTTTGCCAACGCGATTTTTATACTTTCCATCACAATGGGATCTTCAGGCGTCATATCCGGTGAAAAACGCTGTACCACCTGACCATCCCGGCCTACCAAAAATTTTTCAAAATTCCACAGAATATCATCCGGATAGAGTGGCGTACGCCCTTTGCTCACCATCCGTTCGTAAAAACCACTCTTCTCCGGCGCAACGGCCGTTGGCGCAGCGGCTATCAGTTTTTGATACAGAGGATGGCGTGTTTCGCCATTCACATCGATTTTGCTGAACATCGGGAACGTTACGCCCCAGGTGCTGGCGCAGTAGGTTTTAATCTCTTCTTCGCTGCCTGGCTCCTGCCCCATAAACTGGTTGCAGGGGAAGCCCAACACAACAACCCCCTGATCTGCCCACGCTTTCTGGATATTTTCCAACTGTTCATATTGTGGCGTCAGACCGCATCTGGAGGCGACATTCACAATGAGCAGCACTTTTCCGGCGTATTTTTCAAGCGTAGTGGCCTCTCCATCAATCGTCGTAACGTGAGTATTAAGAAGCGAGTTTTGCATGGTGTCTCCCTGATGTCGGTAAAATAGTGGGTTTCATCGTTAGCCTTTAATCATAGACTGCGAATGATGAAAACAGTTGTTTACCAATGCGCTAACGCGCGGATTTGAGCAACAGCCAGATAAACACCGGCGCGCCCAACGTGGCGGTGACAACTCCGATAGGCAGTTCAGCCGACGCCAGCGCCAGCCGGGCGACCACATCAGCTAATAGCAGGGCGATAGCCCCGGCCAGCGCGCAGCCGGGAAGTAAAACCCGATGATCGGTTAAACCGCATAAACGCAGGATATGCGGAATAACCAGGCCAATAAATCCAATCGCCCCCGCCATCGCCACGCTAACGCCCACCATCCAGCCGGTAGCGACGACCAACAGATTGCGCCAGAACCACAGCGGCAGGCCGAGCTGACGGGCCGAGGTTTCCCCTAGCACCAGCATATTCATCGGTTGCGACTGGCAACATATCCAGATCAGCACCGGGATGAGCGCAATCATCAGCCAGCTCTGCTGCCAGTCAACGCCGCCAAATCCTCCCATCATCCAGTACATTAATTGCCGCAGATCGAAAGAGGTGGAAAAATAGATAGCCCATGTCATCAGAGCGCTACAGATAATGCCCAGCGCGACGCCCGCCAACAGCAAACGGCTGGTAGAGAGATGGCGGCGCGCAAAACGCAGCAGAATTAACGTAATAGTGAGCGCGCCGGCTATGGCGCACAGCCCCAGCGACCATCCTGGCAGTTGCCCCTGCCCCAACAAGACGGCGGCAATAAGCCCAACACCAGCCCCATTCGAAACGCCGAGCAGGCCCGGTTCGGCAAGCGGGTTTTCAAACAGCGCCTGCATCACGGCGCCAGATAGCGCCAGCGCAGCGCCAACCAGTAATACAGCAAGCGTACGGGGAAGGCGAATTTGCCAGACAAACAGTTCTCCCCGGGCGCTTAACCAGTCACCTGGAGCAATCCACTGTTCGCCTGCGCATAAGCTCAGCAGTGTAGCCAGTAGCACCAGCAGTGACAGGCTCAGAAGCCAGCGAAGGTTTCGTCGCTGTTGTTGGCGGGCAAAAGTCAGCATGTTATCCATTTAGCTGAAAAGAGGTAGCGTGATTTTACGGTGGGTATTCCCTACTTGAAAGAAAAAAGGCCGCAATGCTGCCATATTAGTCCCGGTAAAATCAATAATTTACATTTAAAACAACCACTTACTTAAACAATAAACCACACATAAACACGGATTGTACTATAGAAGCGGTCACTTTGTGGATCAATGCGAAACATATTTTGCTATCAGAAAAGCAACAACAGCGGTCACAATGACGGAACCTACAGGAATAATAATCGCACTCCATTTCCATTTTGTATTGTCATCAACTCTATCGAACCGCCTGTTCACGTCCTCCGCAATCCGCTCGCAGCGCTTGTCCATTTGTGGACTGCCCCTACTACAGTCAGTATCCAGCTTTCAGGAGAAAATTCGCAGCATAAAAATCTTCAGTAAATTTCAATCCTGCAAATCGTGGCAGGTAACAATAATGCCTCGATATTATTAAACATCTCTTTTTATATGTTATTTAAGCATTATTTAGTTAATCCAGATGATAATACCAATTAGCTCATAATCGTAATAGTTTGTTTGATCATTGAAGTTTTCAAATGCTGTACTCGCTCAATCAAGACAAGGTTTCATGATGGCAACTCAAAATTTTGTAAGATGATTAACCATGTGTTTTAACGCGTTCACTCAGGAGGTATAAAATGACAACAACACTTAATAACAATATAAAAGAATATTTCATAAAAAATAATTGTAAATATGAATTGCAACCCGACGTTACTTTTCCAGTAACAATTCCTGCAAACCAGGACATTCTTATCAAGGTTGCCGGCAATGACACTACCCTTGTTGACGAAGAGCGGTGGAGTTCTCACGAAAAAACTTTACTCCCCTCGCTTATAACAAGTATAGGAAATAATGCAAAAGTTAAAATAGAAATAACACAATGTTCAAATGTCACCATTAACAAAAGATTATCGTTAGGTTCCTCCATTAATCAAAATGGAAGCAAGTCACAAGCTGCCCTTATTGATTCAGTCATTACTGGAACCATAGGACGTAATGTAACTTTAAAAATATTAATTGTAGACTCGGCCAATATCATACTCAATGCGCAAGATAGCAGCTTAATTATTAATGACGCCGATCTAATTAAAGAAATAATTAATATAGATGATGGGGACAACCCTCTTGATAATTTTAAACTAGATGTAGAATTAATAAATTGCGCTAACATTCATTGTCCAGAAGATAATAAGGAGTGTGGAGTTGTTTCTATAAATGATGGTCAGTTAATAGACGAAATACTTGATTGTGGGGAAATAAAAAACAAGAGTAATATAAATATCAAAATAAAAGACAGTGCAAACGCACATGTCAACTCTATAAATATAGTTGAAGGAGAGTTAGTGGATGAGTTAATAGATTGTTTATCCATTGCAGATAGCTCTGTTGAAATCAAAATATCATCATCTGTATCAACATCTGCAAATACAATTTCTATTACAGAAGGGGAGTTGCTCGATGAAACAATGGACGTTAAAAACCATATCAGAAACAGTAAAATTGATGCAACAATCACCAATTCCGCAAATGCTTTCTACTCGGCGACAATGACTATTACAGGAGGGGAATTAATAGATGAGATAATAGACACTAATGAGATAACAAATTCAAAAATTGAAATAAAATTAACCACTAGTGGCTGTGCATCATACATTGGAAATAACGCAGGTCACACTTTTACCTTAACAAATGGTGAGTTGATCGATGAGATTATCGACTGTTCCAATAATATTAGTGATAATAACCCTATATCAATCACTGTAGAAAACAGCGCCAATCTAATAACACAAAACTCTTCAAACCACGTTCCAGTCTTGAATATAACTAATAGTCAACTATTGGATGAGTTAGTCGACTGCCCAAATATCAACAATAACTCTATAACTGTTGAAATATCATCTTCAGGAAACATTGCATTAGCGAATTCAATTTTAAATTCTTCTAATATGAATTTAATAGAACGTATAATTGATACAGAAAACACTACGAAATGACTAAGGAGATTGAAATGGCTATTAGCATCGGAAACACTGTAACTACGAATGTTTGCAAGAGTTTTAATTTACTCTGCATTTTTTCTGTCCCGTTAGGAGAACTAATAAATACAAATAATTTATTTGATAGTAATTTTTTAAAAAACAACAATATCTACTCCACAATTTCTTCCTCAGGTGAAACACCCATTTCAGATGATTTTATTCAAGCCAAACCATGCTTCCCGCTATCGACCTAAGCAGACGGAGAAACCAGGTAAAAACAATAAATTAGCAATCAGAAGTAATATGATAAATATCAGAAAGGAAGCCATTGACAATGAAAATAATAATTCAAATAATACTACCACCAACTTTTATTTTTTCGTTCGTCAATGGTTCCTCTTTATGAATACACAGGATCGGTTCACTGATCCGCTCGCCACAAGCCCAGATTAGCGAACCGCGCAGCGGTGAGTCTGCCAGGGCGAAGAAGCGGAATTACTGATGACCTGAACATTTACGCGCCGCAACCTGAATAAAAGCGTTTATCCGGCGCGCAAAATGGTACTCATATAACTGATTGCAAAGCTGCACAATAGCGCACAATTTTGCACAATTTTTTTGTGCCTATTTTTTGCCCTTTCCGGCCTGTACTGGCGCGGTCTGAGGCCGGATCGGTGCGTGCACAAAAATTGAAGCGTTTGCCGCGCACAGGTGACGGGGGAACAGCCCACGCAACGGCGGCTGGAAGGCAACCCGTCGAAAACATAGCTAAATCGCCGTGTGAGCGCCTTTGTGTACGACGAACTGGCTCGCATTCGATTGCTAAGGCGTGCACCTGTCTGCGTGATGCTGAGGCGTTATTTTTAAAGAGAGATTAAGTGAAGGCGTGGCCGCTAACGTGCTGAGATCCGGCAGGTTAATAAGCAGAAAGCAGGCAGGGATAGTGAAAAAATTTATGCTGTATAGTGTGGCAGGTCATGGTCAGCGATAACCTGCCAGAGGTATCAGGCGCTGTTCTGTTCCAGTAGTGCGTAAGGGTTAAAGCGTACCACCTCTTCGCCAGGCCAGTCATTGATATATTTGAGGGCTTCCATTGCCGGATTAAGTTCATTGATAGCGAAGACGCGCACTGCTTTTTCTATGTCGCCAAACATCCCTTCTCGCCCGGCATAGCACCCAGCAATTGCGGCGGTACGCGATGAAAGGTCGGCACATCATCACGCGAAGACGCTTTGATATTCATAAACTCATCTTTGGCGGTGATTTGCTGGAATGGCAGGATCTACACCCCGTCTTTGCCCCCGCCAGTGATCGGGATCAGCAGGTTTTTAAACGCGCCGCCGCCCCGCGATTCCGTTAACGTTTTTTTCAGCGCTTCCATGCTCTCGCGGTTAACGGCGGCTGTTCCGATGTGGATAATGCAGCCCGCGTGTGAGCCGTTGTCATAGTAGTATTTGCGAAACTGATCCGCAGAACGTGAGAGACTGGCCGACAGCAACGCCCCGATATATTCAAGCATTCCGTAGATCTCCTGACTGATATCGGGATTAATGATGTGGCAGACCTCCCCGCACCGGAAGGCATAAACATCCCTACCGGATTCAGTGTACCAAGTCGCGGGTGCCTTCGATGCTGGTCGGAGGTCCACTGGAAAGGCCCCGGAAACATTACTGTTAACCGAGGCCCTAACCGTCTACCCTAAGCAAGTGATAGGTTAGTGCCTCTCCGAAAAACGAGCAAGCGCCATGCTGCAAAAACCGTTACTGGTCATCACAATTTTTGTGGTGATAGTCCTCACATTCTCCATGCTGCATGGATCGTTATGTGAAGTGCGTATGAAGTTTTGGGGAGCGGAGTTTGCGGCGTTCTTACAATGTAAGCAGTAAGGAAACCGCGACGGGGGTGCAATCCCTCGTCATTCGGTTGTTTAAGGTGACAATCGTAAGGCACCCTTTCTCTACCGGGTATGTACGAAGTCAAAAAGTCGAAGCCCACGACGTCAAACCGTGGGCTTTTTTTGCATTCTGAATTTAAAAACGTGGTCACCTTGAGGATTATTCAAGCGCAAAAACAATTAATAATCAATAAGTTACATGAAGAAAAAAGGCCGCAATGCGGCCTTTTTAGTTATACGCGTCATCTTTCAGGCTGACAGATACGCTGTCATCCCGCTGATCTACTTTCGGAATGGCAGCGTATCTGCCGCAATGCACCCTGATGGATGTTATGCCTGGATCTGATTACTCTTCTTTGGGCGAAGCGTTTTCGACCCGGCTCTTTAACTTCTGTCCGGGTCTGAAGGTCACCACGCGCCGTGCTGTAATAGGAATATCTTCACCCGTTTTCGGGTTACGCCCCGGACGTTGATTTTTATCACGCAGATCGAAGTTACCAAAACCAGAGAGTTTCACCTGCTCACCGTTTTCCAGAGCACGACGGATCTCTTCGAAAAACAGTTCAACCAGTTCTTTGGCATCCCGCTTGCTAAGCCCAAGCTTATCAAACAGATATTCTGACATTTCAGCTTTTGTAAGCGCCATAGGTTCAATCCCTCAATGATGCCTGGAATCGCTCTTTTAATGCCTCTACACATTTGGCGACGGTAGCGGCAATCTCCTCTTCTTCGAGTGTACGGTTGGTATCCTGAAGGATCAGGCTGATAGCGAGGCTCTTATAACCCTCCGCAACACCCTTACCGCGGTACACGTCAAACAAGTTTACGCCAACTACCTGATTTACGCCAACTTTCTTACATTCGGATAAAATATCCGCTGCGGGAACGTTTTCTGCAACAACAACCGCTATATCGCGACGGTTAGCCGGGAAGCGTGAAATCTCCCGCGCCTGAGGCACGATACGGTCTGCCAGCTTATTCCATTCCAGTTCAAACACCAGCGTACGACCATTCAGATCCAGTTTACGTTCCAGTTCAGGGTGAACAACCCCAATAAAACCAATACGTTCATCTTTCAGATAAATCGCCGCAGACTGTCCCGGATGCAGCGCCGGATTCATCTCCGCCTTGAACTGGATCTCACCCAGTTTGCCGGTTAAATCCAATACAGCCTCCAGATCGCCTTTCAAATCATAGAAATCAACGGTCTCTTTTGCCAAGTTCCAGTGCTCATCATAGCGGTTGCCACAAATCACGCCAGCCAGCATCAGATCCTGCCGAATACCCAGATTGGCTTGTGTATCCGGAACGAAACGTAAACCGGTTTCGAAAATACGCACGCGATTCTGCTGACGGTTCTGGTTATAAACCACCGTCGCCAGCAATCCACTCCACAGAGACAGACGCATCGCCGACATCTCAACGGAGATAGGGTTTGGCAACAGCAGCGCTTCTGCACCTGGGTGGATGAGCTGTTGTACTTTAGGATCGACAAAGCTATAGGTAATCACTTCCTGATAGCCTTTGTCGTTCAGCATCGTTTTAACCCGCTTCAACGACAGAGAGGCTTCACGGTGCGTACCCATGATTAAACCCGCCTGGATTGGCTCGTCCGGAATATTGTTATAGCCGTAGACGCGGGCGACCTCTTCCACCAGATCTTCTTCAATCTCCATATCGAAACGCCAGCTCGGCGCCACGGCTTTCCACTCGTCCTGACCTTCGGTCACTTCACAGCCCAAACGACGCAGAATATCACTGACCTGCTCATCCGCAATATGATGTCCGATCAGGCGATCCAGTTTACTGCGACGCAGCGTAATGGTGGCGCGTTTCGGCAACGTTGCTTCGTTGCTCACATCAATTATCGGACCCGCATCACCGCCGCAGATATCAAGGAGCAGACGAGTGGCGCGCTCTATCGCTTTATATTGCAGCGCCGGGTCCACCCCGCGCTCGTAGCGATGAGACGCATCGGTATGCAGACCGTGGCGGCGAGCGCGACCGGTGATAGACAGCGGATTAAAGTACGCGCACTCCAGCAGCACATTTTGCGTTTCGCCGTTCACGCCGGAATGTTCGCCGCCAAAAATACCGGCTATCCCCAGCGCTTTATGGTGATCGGCGATCACCAGCGTGTCCGCATTTAATGTCGCTTCGCTACCGTCCAGCAGGACGACGGTTTCACCCTCTTTTGCCATCCGCACGACAATACCGCCATCAATGCGATCTTTATCGAAAGCATGCATTGGCTGACCCAGTTCGAGCAGCACATAGTTCGTGACGTCAACCACCGCATCGATGGAGCGAATACCGCAGCGACGCAGTTTCTCTTTCATCCACAGCGGCGTCGGCGCGTTAACATTGATGCCTTTTACCACCCGGCCAAGATAGCGTGGACACGCATCAGCGGCCTCTACAGTAATCGGCAGCGTATCGCTGATGGTTGCCGTAACCGGTGCCATTTCCGGCTCCTGGAGCGGCGCTTTGTTCAGTACAGCCACATCGCGCGCGACGCCGATGATGCCTAAGCAATCCGCACGGTTCGGCGTGACGCTAATTTCGATGGTATTGTCGTCAAGCTTCAGGTATTCACGAATATCGGTACCTGGCGGCGCATCCGCCGGCAGTTCGATAATGCCGCTGTGATCGTCGGAAATCCCCAGTTCGGAGAAGGAGCACAGCATCCCTTCAGACGGTTCGCCGCGCAGTTTCGCCGCTTTAATTTTGAAATCGCCCGGCAGGATGGCGCCAATGGTGGCCACCGCTACTTTCAGCCCCTGACGACAGTTTGGCGCGCCGCAGACGATATCCAACAGGCGTTCGCCGCCGACGTTGACTTTCGTTACACGCAATTTGTCAGCGTTCGGGTGCCGGGCGCACTCAACCACTTCCCCAACCACAACGCCATTGAAGCTTCCCGCGACCGGCTCAACGCCGTCTACTTCCAGGCCAGCCATCGTAATCTGGTTGGCCAGCGCATCGCTATCAATTGCCGGGTTAACCCACTCGCGTAACCACAGTTCGCTGAATTTCATTGTTTTATCCTGCCTTTATTTAAACTGTTTGAGGAAACGCAGATCGTTTTCGAAGAATGAACGCAGGTCGGTGACGCCGTAACGCAACATAGTCAGGCGCTCCATCCCCATACCAAAAGCGAAGCCGGAATAGATTTCCGGATCGATACCGACATTACGCAGCACATTCGGATGCACCATCCCGCACCCCAGCACTTCCAGCCATTTGCCGTTTTTACCCATCACATCCACTTCCGCAGAAGGTTCGGTAAACGGAAAATAAGAGGGGCGGAAGCGAATCTGCAAATCTTCCTCAAAGAAATTACGCAGGAAGTCGTGCAGCGTACCTTTGAGGTTGGTGAAGCTGATGTTGGTATCAACAATCAGGCCTTCCATCTGATGGAACATCGGAGTATGCGTCTGGTCGTAGTCATTACGGTATACGCGGCCCGGCGCAATAATACGGATCGGCGGTTGCTGCGCTTTCATCGTCCGGATCTGGACGCCGGACGTCTGGGTCCGCAGCAGACGGGTCGCGTCAAACCAGAAAGTATCATGATCGGCGCGGGCCGGATGATGACCCGGAATGTTTAACGCATCGAAGTTATGGTAGTCATCTTCGATTTCCGGGCCCGTCGCCACGGTAAAACCAAGCTCGCCGAAGAAGCTTTCAATACGGTCAATGGTACGCGTGACCGGATGCAGACCGCCGTTCTCAATACGGCGCCCCGGCAGGGAGATATCGATGGTTTCAGCGGCCAGACGGGCATTAAGCGCTGCGCTTTCCAGCTCGGCTTTACGCGCGTTAAGAGCCTGTTGTACCTGCTCTTTCGCTGCGTTAATGACTGCCCCGGCTGCCGGACGTTCTTCCGGCGGCAGATCGCGTAGGGTCGTCATCTGAAGGGTTAAATGCCCTTTCTTGCCCAAATATTCGACGCGTACATTGTCTAACGCGGCAACATCTGACGCCTGGTTAATGGCGGCCGCTGCATTGGCAACCAGCTCTGCGAGATGTGACATGGTTTTCCTCATTGTGTCGGTGAAGACACCGGTTCATTGGACGTAATCTCTCAATTTCAGGTACAAAAAAAGCCTCCATCAGGAGGCTTTTTTTGCGCTGTTTTTCGTTTCGTTTTTCACGCGCTAGCCTCCTGAGATCAGGTGCTAAAGTAAAAAAAGAAACGGAAAATAGCAGCGTTCATGCTTGCGTTACCTTATGTGGTAAAACCGGATATCCTTTATTGAAAAGGGTTACAGGTCAATTGTCAACTCACTGAACAGTAAATAAAAGAGAGGGAGCCAGGCTCCCTCTTTTCACTGGCTTATGCCAGAGCTGCTTTCGCTTTTTCAACCAGCGCGGTGAACGCGACTTTGTCGAATACGGCGATATCAGCCAGGATCTTACGGTCGATTTCAACAGAGGCTTTTTTCAGGCCGTTGATGAATTTGCTGTAAGAAATACCGTTCTGACGTGCTGCTGCGTTGATACGCGCAATCCACAGTTGACGGAACTGACGCTTACGTTGACGACGGTCACGGTAAGCATACTGACCAGCTTTGATAACTGCCTGGAAGGCAACGCGGTATACGCGAGAACGCGCACCGTAGTAGCCTTTGGCTTGTTTCAAAATTTTCTTGTGACGTGCGCGTGCAATTACACCACGTTTTACGCGAGCCATATGTGCTCTCCTGTATCTATTCTAATTAAAAAGTTAAAAACGTTAACGGCTTATGCGTACGGCAGGCACGCGATAACCAGGCCCAGATCGCCTTTAGAAACCATGGCTTTCGGACGCAGGTGACGTTTACGTTTAGTCGCTTTTTTGGTCAGAATGTGACGCAGGTTAGCGTGCTTGTGCTTAAAACCACCTTTACCGGTTTTTTTGAAGCGCTTAGCAGCACCGCGTACGGTCTTAATTTTTGGCATTTTAATAACTTCCACTTCGCATTGTTAATAAACGAAACATAGGCGAACAAAACCTGTGAAGCCCGAAGGCTTCACAGAATTGTTACTTGAAGGCCTTACTGTTTCTTCTTAGGAGCAAGCACCATGATCATCTGGCGGCCTTCGATCTTCGTCGGGAAGGATTCGACCACTGCCAGTTCTTGCAAATCGTCTTTCACGCGATTAAGCACTTCCATACCGATTTGCTGGTGGGCCATCTCACGACCGCGGAAACGCAGCGTGATTTTGGCCTTATCGCCCTCTTCGAGAAAGCGAATCAGGCTGCGGAGTTTTACCTGATAGTCGCCTTCATCTGTCCCAGGACGGAATTTAATTTCCTTCACCTGGATAACTTTTTGCTTTTTCTTCTGTTCCTTAGAAGACTTACTCTTTTCATAGAGGAATTTGCCGTAATCCATTATACGACAAACCGGCGGCTCGGCGTTAGGGCTGATTTCGACTAAGTCTACTCCGGCTTCTTCAGCTTTTTCCAGAGCTTCTCTCAGACTCACAATACCAAGCTGCTCGCCTTCCAGACCTGTTAAGCGAACTTCTTGCGCGCGAATTTCGCTATTAATACGATTCGGACGCGCCGTTTGAACTCGTTTTCCGCCTTTAATACTTTATTCCTCCAGTTGTTGAAGACTGCGGCTGCGAATCTCTTGTTGCAGCTTCTCAATCACGTCATTTACGTCCAGACTGCCCAGGTCTTTACCGCGGCGGGTGCGAACGGCAACTTTGCCTGCTTCCACCTCTTTATCACCACAGACCAACATATAAGGGACACGACGTAAAGTGTGCTCGCGGATTTTAAAGCCAATCTTCTCATTTCTCAAGTCTGCTTTTACACGAATGCCTGCATTTTGTAGTTTCTGCGTCAATTCGTTAACATATTCAGACTGCGAATCGGTAATATTCATCACCACTACCTGAACCGGCGCAAGCCAGGTCGGGAAGAAACCAGCGAACTCTTCGGTCAGGATACCGATGAAGCGTTCCATCGACCCAAGAATCGCACGGTGAATCATTACCGGCACCTTACGCTCGTTGTCTTCGCCTACATAGGAAGCGCTCAGACGAGACGGTAAGGAGAAGTCCAGCTGTACTGTACCGCACTGCCATGCACGATCGAGGCAGTCATATAGGGTAAATTCAATTTTCGGACCGTAGAATGCACCTTCACCCAGTTGATACTCAAACGGGATATTATTTTCTTCCAGCGCAACCGCCAGATCCGCCTCAGCACGATCCCACATCTCATCGCTGCCAATACGTTTATCAGGACGAGTGGAAAGCTTGACGACGATCTTCTCGAAGCCAAAAGTACTGTACATATCGTAGACCATACGAATACAAGCGTTAACTTCATCGCGGATCTGCTCTTCTGTACAGAAGATATGCGCATCATCCTGCGTAAAGCCGCGCACGCGCATCAGACCATGCAGAGCGCCTGATGGCTCGTTACGGTGGCAGCTACCGAATTCCGCCATACGCAGCGGCAAATCACGATAGGATTTCAGACCCTGGTTAAAGATCTGAACATGGCCCGGGCAGTTCATCGGCTTGATGCAATATTCGCGGTTTTCTGAAGACGTGGTGAACATCGCATCTTTATAGTTGTCCCAGTGCCCGGTTTTTTCCCACAACACACGGTCCATCATGAACGGGCCTTTAACTTCCTGATACTGGTACTCTTTGAGTTTAGAACGAACAAAGACCTCCAGCTCGCGGAAGATAGTCCAGCCGTCGTTATGCCAGAACACCATGCCCGGCGCTTCTTCCTGCATATGATACAGGTCGAGCTGCTTACCAATTTTACGGTGGTCGCGTTTTGCGGCCTCTTCCAGGCGCTGCAGATAGGCGTTCAGGGCTTTTTTATCTGCCCATGCCGTACCGTAAATACGTTGCAACATCTTATTATTGCTGTCGCCACGCCAGTATGCGCCGGCGGTTTTCATCAGTTTAAAGTGATGGCAGAAACGCATATTCGGCACGTGCGGACCACGACACATGTCGACATATTCTTCATGATGGTACAAGCCAGGCTTATCATCATGGGCGATATTTTCATCAAGAATAGCCACTTTGTAAGTCTCGCCGCGTTTCACGAAGGTTTCGCGCGCGTCGTGCCAGCTCACCTTTTTCTTGATAACGTCGTAATTTTTCTCGGCGAGCTCATGCATCCGCTTTTCGAGCGCTTCGACATCTTCCTGGGTTAGCGTGCGGTCAAGATCAACGTCATAGTAAAAACCGTTGTCAACAACCGGGCCGATCGCCATTTTCGTGTGCGGCCAGAGTTGCTTGATGGCATGACCTAACAGATGCGCGCAAGAGTGACGAATGATCTCAAGACCCTCTTCATCTTTTGCGGTGATGATGGAAAGCGTCGCATCATTTTCAATCAAATCGGAAGCATCAACCAGCTCGCCGTTCACACGGCCCGCAATGGTGGCTTTCGCCAGGCCAGGACCAATGTCCAGCGCAACATCCATCGGGCTTACAGGGCGGTCATAATGGCGTTGGCTGCCATCAGGAAGAGTAATAACAGGCATGTTATATCCTTATTTGCAGTGGTGACCCATACGCAAGATCACATACAAAGAGAAAATTAATTTATTGACAGTGAGTTGTGTATCCATCTAACCAACAATTGCTAAATTGGCGCACAACCTTCGGCACAGACGAAAATCGATATTTTCGTCCGGCATGACGATGGTAACATTAATAAAAGGGAGATTGCATCACTCTGTATCAAATCAAGGTCTTTGACAGGATTTCCCCGTTATCTTTCTACGTTCCGCATAGCGCTTCTCATCGACAACCTAACTTCTGCGCCAGGTTCCCCTTTGTTGTTTTCACCTCGCTGGCTACCGCTTCAGGCAAGGCAGACCACAACGTCAGCACTGGCTTCGTTTTACGTTCGATAGTGTCCACGGTAACCTGATAGTCGCAAAAACTTGCTGAACGGGGCGTATTCTGATCCATGATAAACGCGGCATAATTTCCTTCACTTTTTGACGGCGCCGTTCCGGTAAATAGAACCTTCCAGTACCCGCTGGGAATTTCTACCGTAGCATCTTCTGGCAATGTAGCGATATGCCGTTCAAAAAGAGGACCGGTCACCACATGTACTACGGATATATCACCCTGTTTGGCAAGTTCGCGCACCCGGTTTTCCAGTGAAGCCCATGCCCCCTGGTTCAGGGCGGATTTCTGCGGCGTAATATTCGATAAATAATTTAACGACGGCCAGTCAGATACGCCGCCCAATCCCGCCAACGGCGCCTGATGTCCCCTATCGACTTTTAATAGTGCATGGGCATTTTTATAGGCGGAAGGTGCCAACGTATCCGAGGGCGATAAATCGGGATCTTGCGCCCAGTTTCGCGGGCGACCGCTTGCCTGGCTGGTTTTTGTCACGCTATAGGCAACCCAGTTGGCAAATTTCGTGGCGCTATTATTATTGAGCGTATACGCATAGCGGTAGATTGTTTGTTGACTTCCTCCTTGAGGGCAACCAACGCTACAGTTATCAGGTTGCTGAGCGAGTATTTTACGATGGGGTAACTCGGGTGTCGATGTTGTATCCTGGGGGTGATACGATGTTGCACATGCGCTTAATAAAATTACGGGCAGTAATTTTAACAGGTTAATGGTTTTATACACTCTGCATTCCTTAATAATAACCACCCTAATAATTAAGGAGGTAAGAATTTGGTTATATTAACCTACCAGGCGTTAAGTGACTTCATCATTAAGGACAACTCTACCACAGCAAAAATTAATAACAGGTAAACATTAAAACCATAAAAGAAAATGAGCTTAAAAGAATACAACATGATATTCATGTTGATACCGAAGGGCATCATATTATATGCATAATCGTGAAACCAACCGTTGTTCGCACTCAGATAGTGAATGAGAAAATGGGTATTCAATAACATCTGGCGCAGATTTTTTAACACCATTTTTCAACATTAAGACAACGTATCCTCTCAATGACTCGCTGCTGGCAGGAGTTTAGTTATATTAGCGGTTTAATAAGCACTGCGCATCATGCCGCTGTGCTTATTGCTTTGTGAAAATAAGATTATTCACTTTCATATTCAGGGGTAAAAAGTGAACAAATACAGCTATTGCGCAACGATGCTTGCCGCCATACTCAGTACGACCACAATGGCTAATGCCAGTAGCCTTGCTATTTCAGTGGCGAATGATGATGCAGGTATATTTCAACCATCCTTAAATGCCCTTTATGGGCGCCAGGCTGCAGACCGGGGTGATTATACCGTCGGGCTATTTTTAGGTTACAGCCACGATCTCACAGACGCCAGTCAGCTCTCTTTTCATATCGCCCAAGATATTTATTCTCCGTCAGGCGCTAACAAGAGAAAACCCGAAGCCGTCAAAGGCGACCGTGCCTTCAGCGCATTTCTTCATACCGGACTGGAGTGGAATTCATTAGCCACGAATTGGCTACGTTATCGTTTTGGTACCGATATCGGTGTTATTGGTCCTGACGCAGGCGGTCAGGAAGTTCAGAATCGAGCGCACCGAATAATAGGCGCAGAAAAATATCCCGCCTGGCAGGATCAAATTGAAAACCGTTATGGTTATACGGCAAAAGGAATGGTGTCCCTTACACCAAGTATTGATATTCTTGGCGTCAATGTGGGCCTCTATCCAGAGATATCTGCTGTCGGCGGCAATCTCTTCCAGTATTTGGGTTACGGCGCAACCGTTGCGCTGGGAAATGATAAGACCTTCAACTCTGATAATGGGTTTGGGTTACTGTCCCGCCGAGGGTTAATGCATAGTCAAAAAGAGGGATTGATATATAAGGTATTTGCTGGCGTTGAGCGCAGGGAAGTTGATAAAAACTACACGTTACAGGGGAAAACGCTGCAAACAAAAATGGAAACGGTGGACATTAATAAAACCGTGGATGAATATCGCGTCGGTGCTACCATCGGCTATTCTCCCGTCGCATTTTCTCTTTCTTTAAACAAAGTCACGTCGGAATTTCGCACCGGAGACGACTATTCTTATATAAACGGCGACATCACCTTCTTCTTCTGAGACGTCGCTACGGAATAACCGGGTTACGCAACGTAACCCGGAGCAAGATTACATCTTATAGCCCAGCGTTACCGTAGTGCGACGATCGGTATGTTCAGGCGCTGATTCAGGCGGCTGCGAGTTCCACGTCAAATTATACCCCACCTTTAAGCCAAAATGTTCGTTAATGGCGACATTGAGGGCCGTTTCCGAATTTAGTGTGGTGTCTTCTGCGCCAAATACTGACACCCCCTGCGTAAACTTAGCATTGTCAGTTAACTGCCAGGCATAGCTGCCGGAAGCATAACCCAGCGGCTGCGTTTCAGTGGTATCGTCCGTATGTTCGTCATAGCGAACCCCCGGACCGAATTCAAAACGAAAGCTGTGCACTGGACCATTAAGGAACTGCCGCCCGTAACCGGCGGTCAGTACGTCGCGCTGACGATAACCGTTGAAACGGTCTGTCAGCCAACTGGCCTGGCCAAAGGCATAATCATAATCCGTCATATTAAAACGGTTACGCGCGCCTACCGCATATTTTTCTGAAGAGCGTTCATCATTAGAGGAGGTATTGCTGGCATTGCCCCATAATGACCAGGCGGTACGTTGTCCGTACCAGGTCATCGCTGTGTCAGCCGTTAAGGAAGAACTTTTGGTATTGCCTGACTGGGCAAGGTAACCCGCATTCAGATTACCTTCAAAAGGTTTCTTCGCGGTAGAGGGATCATCCATGACAGTAAAAACGGAATCATCGGCGGCAGCATACAGAGACGCGAACACGCCACCCGCCAGCATAACTGCAGCGGGTACTGTCTTCAAAAGCTTCATTTATAAAGAGTCCGTACAACTAAAAAAGAGACCACGACGGTCCCGGAAACTTTCATAGGGATCAATGACAAACGCCCCTGGAAAGGTAGCGAATTATAAGAAGCCCCGAATAACATAGCAATCAATTACTATTTCATTTTTTGAATAAGAACCCTCCCAAAGCATTAATTTATTTATATATCTTTATACCGTACTTTTTTAAATAAAGATTCGGAAAATCATATCGTTAATTCCTTCACTTTCCGGGGATTAAGTGCCAGACTGAAATCAGCCTAACAGGAGGTAACGATGGTACGTATCTATACGTTGACGCTTGCGCCCTCTCTCGATAGCGCAACAATCACGCCGCAAATTTATCCCGAAGGTAAACTGCGGTGCTCCGCGCCGGTATTCGAACCCGGCGGCGGCGGTATTAATGTCGCCCGCGCCATTGCGCATCTTGGCGGCACCGCGACCGCGATTTTTCCGGCCGGTGGCGCTACCGGCGAACATCTGGCCGCACTACTGGCTGACGAAAATGTCCCCGTTGTTACCGTCGATGCGAAAGACTGGACGCGTCAGAACCTGCACGTCCACGTCGAGTCCAGCGGCGAGCAATATCGTTTTGTTATGCCCGGCGCCACGCTGGACGATGACGAATTTCGTCAGCTTGAAGAACAGGTGCTGGAAATTGAATCCGGGGCAATCCTGGTTATCAGCGGCAGCCTTCCGCCCGGCGTTAAGGTCGAGAAACTCACACAACTGATTTCCGCCGCGCAAAAGCAAGGTATTCGCTGCATTATTGATAGCTCTGGCGACGCGCTCACTGCCGCGCTGGCGCTTGGCGATATCGAACTGGTGAAACCTAACCTGAAAGAATTGAGCGCGTTGGTCAATCGTGATCTGACGCAGCCTGATGATGTGCGTAAAGCGGCCAGGGAATTAGTGCAAAGCGGCAAAGCGCGCCGGGTAGTTGTTTCTCTGGGGCCGCAAGGGGCGCTGGGTGTAGACAGCAAGAATTGCATCCAGGTTGTTCCTCCCCCGGTGAAAAGTCAAAGTACCGTCGGCGCAGGTGATAGTATGGTGGGTGCTATGACGTTAAAACTGGCGCAAGACGCGTCGCTGGAAGAGATGGTGCGCTTTGGCGTGGCGGCAGGCAGCGCCGCTACGCTCAATCAGGGTACGCGTCTGTGTTCTCGTGACGATACCCAAAAAATATACGCCTATCTTTCCGCGCAATAATCGCCTCCCCCTCGCCGAGGGGGAAATCGGAAAATCGGTTGACGGGCGGCGTATCCGCCTCTGTTAAAAACACATTTACTTCCAACGAGGTGAACGATGGCCAGTGGCGATATTACCCGTTATGTGATTACCGTAACCTTCCATGAAGATTCCCTGACCGAGATTAACGAACTCAATAACCATCTGACGCGCAGCGGTTTTTTGCTGACGTTAACGGACGGTGCAGGAAATGTGCATGAACTCGGCACCAATACGTTCGGCTTTATTAGCACTCAGAGCGCTGATGAAATCAAAGCGCTTGTCGCCGGACTGGCGAAAAGCGCGTTAGATAAGGATGTCGACATTACCATAGCGACCTGGGAGGAGTGGAGTAAAAACGCACAATAAGTGCCATTCCCGCCGCGGCACGTCCGCGATGTGCGTTAGTTCGTATTTTTTAACCGCATTTTTGCGCTAACCTTATGATCTGGCAGACAACGTGGGGAGAGACATTATGTGGCAAGCTATCAGTCGTCTTTTAAGCGAGCAAGTCGGTGAAGGCGAAATCGAACTGCGTAATGAACTGCCTGGCGGAGAAGTTCATGCCGCATGGCATTTACGTTATGCAGGCCATGATTTTTTCGTGAAGTGCGATGAACGAGAAATGCTTCGCGGTTTTACCGCTGAAGCCGATCAGCTGGAGCTACTCTCCCGCAGTAAAACCGTTGTTGTGCCTAAGGTATGGGCGGTAGGTTCGGATCGGGATTACAGCTTTTTAGTCATGGACTATCTCCCGCCCCGCCCGCTGGACGCTCATAATGCGTTTATTCTTGGGCAACAGCTGGCGCGCCTGCACCAATGGAGCGATCAACCACAATTCGGTCTCGATTTTGACAACGCGCTCTCTACCACGCCGCAGCCGAATACCTGGCAACGCCGTTGGTCGACTTTTTTCGCCGAACAGCGCATTGGCTGGCAGCTTGAACTCGCCGCGGAAAAAGGCATTACCTTTGGTAATATTGACGCCATTGTTGAACATGTTCAGCAACGTCTGGCGTCGCATCAACCACAGCCTTCTCTTTTGCATGGCGATCTATGGTCAGCGAACTGCGCGCTTGGCCCTGACGGCCCCTATATCTTTGATCCAGCCTGCTATTGGGGCGACAGAGAATGTGATCTGGCGATGCTGCCGCTGCATACCGATCAGCCACCGCAGATTTATGACGGCTATCAGTCCGTTTCGCCGTTACCGCTGGATTTTCTCGACAGGCAGCCGATTTACCAGCTCTACACCCTGCTTAATCGGGCAAGGCTGTTTGGCGGTCAACAACTGGTCATTGCGCAAAAAGCGATGGATCGGTTGCTTGCGGTATAGGTACGGATCTATGCCGGATACGCTTCGCATACCACACGCTATCCGGCATTTTTCAGATTACATGAAACCTAATAAAGAAAAGAAAAAGTAGCCGAGCACGATAATAATGACTGGCAAAATATAGAGCGGGAAAAACTGTAAAAAGATGGTATGGTGCGGCACCACGATACGTGACTCTATCTGCTCACGCGTTAACCCTTCCGCGCCTTTTGCTTTTTCCAGAATCAACTGATCTTCCACGCCTTCACGTAAAAAACGCGACTGGCGGCTCATTCTGGCGCCGGAATCCTGCATCGCCAGCCCGACAAAAATCAGGATAAAAATCAGCCAGAAACCGATATTCAGGCTTCCCTGAAAATTTGGCGTCGGCGAGTTGTACCAAAAAACATTCAGAAACGGCGTATTCACGCGCATCATGTCTATCATTACGTGGGTAAAATCCAGCATTACCGCATTTATCCCCTCCTGCTTTTCACTGTGCGCATACATAAATTTAAGGACTGAGATGAGCGTGGAAAGCAGTGCCGGAATAAAAATAACCCACCCTACAACTCTTTTTAGGATTGCAATGCGTCCAGCTTGTTGATACGTCATGAGTTCCCCTTGATAAAGACGCGTCGTTTTGGCCTAAGTCTACCTGTTGATTCCCGTTTTCGCCTGATCTTTAAGGGCGATATACTAAGAACATGGTCATAATGAACGCTTAATTCGTTATTTTTTAATCTCAACAGGAGAGGTTGTGATGTCAACCCCACGTCAAATTCTTGCGGCAATTTTCGATATGGATGGACTACTGATCGATTCCGAACCGCTCTGGGATCGCGCTGAACTGGATGTGATAGCAAGTTTAGGCGTAGATATTACTCGACGCCATGAGCTGCCCGACACGCTTGGGCTACGCATTGATATGGTTGTGGACCTCTGGTTTGCGCAGCAACCGTGGAACGGCCCCGATCGCCAGGAAGTGACAAACCGTGTTATTGCCCGCGCGATTACGCTTATCGAAGAGACACGCCCTCTTTTGCCGGGCGTGCGTGAGGCCGTGGCGCTGTGCAAAGCGCAGGGGCTATTAGTAGGGCTGGCCTCGGCATCGCCGCTACATATGCTGGAAAAAGTGCTCACCATGTTTGAACTACGCGACAGTTTTGACGCACTGGCTTCTGCGGAAAAATTGCCCTACAGCAAACCGCACCCACAGGTCTATCTGGATTGTGCGGCCAAATTAGGCGTTGATCCATTAACCTGCGTGGCGCTGGAGGACTCGGTGAATGGTTTAATCGCGGCAAAGGCGGCACGAATGCGCGCTATTGTAGTGCCGGCAGAAGAGAACCAGCACGATCCGCGCTTTGCGCTGGCGAATGTCAAACTTAACTCGCTGACGGGGCTGACGGCGACGCATCTACTCGGTTAAGATGTTTCCGAAACGAAGTCAACCGTCGATTAGCCGCTGAGCCAGGTGGCAAGCGGCTTTGACAGAGACAAAGAGTTACAACGTCACCACTTCCGCCTACTGTATAAAAACCCTATACTGTATGAATTGACAGTTTGGTGGGTTTTATCATGACGGCGGAAGGACATCTTCTTTTTTCTATAGCCAGCGCGGTTTTCGCCAAGAATGCCGAGTTAACGCCTGTCCTTGCGCAGGGCGACTGGTGGCATATTATTCCTTCGGCTATTTTGACCTGCCTGCTGCCGGATATCGACCACCCCAAATCTTTTCTGGGTCAGCGCCTGAAATGGGTATCGAAACCGATCGCCCGAGCATTCGGTCACCGGGGGTTTACCCATAGTCTGCTGGCGGTCTTTGCCCTACTGGCGACCTTTTATCTCAAGGTACCGGATACGTGGATTATCCCGGCGGATGCGCTGCAAGGCATGGTACTCGGCTATTTAAGCCATATCGTCGCGGATATGCTCACGCCCGCGGGCGTTCCCTTACTGTGGCCGTGCCGCTGGCGTTTCCGCCTGCCTATTCTGGCGCCGCGCAAAGGCAATCAACTGGAGCGATTTTTATGTATGGCGTTGTTTGCCTGGGCGGTGTGGATGCCGCAGTCGATTCCGGAAAATAGCGCCATACGCTGGTCTTCGCAGATGATCACTATCCTGCAAATGCAGTTCAATCGTTTTATAAATCACCAGATTGATTAGTAAATCAACGCCAAAGTCATTTTTGGCATAAACCATTCCATTTGAATATAAGAGCCAGCTCACAGTTCTGCTAATCTTGCGCCAACAGAATCGCTAAAACACAGCGCTTCATAATAAAAAAATCAGGAGAACGGGGATGAATTTTCCATTAATCGCGAACATTGCGGTGTTCGTCATTCTGCTGTTTGTACTGGCGCAGGCCCGTCATAAACAGTGGAGTCTGGCTAAAAAAGTACTTGTCGGCCTTGTGATGGGCGTGATCTTTGGTCTGGCCCTGCACACCATTTATGGCGCTGACAGTCAGGTGTTAAAAGACTCCATTCAGTGGTTCAATATTGTCGGCAACGGTTATGTGCAATTGCTGCAAATGATTGTGATGCCGCTGGTATTCGCCTCTATTTTAAGCGCCGTGGCACGACTGCATAATGCCTCTCAATTGGGAAAAATCAGTTTTCTGACTATTGGCACGCTGCTATTTACTACCCTTATCGCGGCGCTGGTGGGCGTGCTGGTGACAAATCTGTTCGGGCTGACGGCGGAAGGACTGGTTCAGGGCGGCGCGGAAACCGCGCGTCTGAATGCCATTGAGACGAGTTATGTCGGCAAAGTGGCCGATCTCAGCGTGCCGCAACTGGTGCTCTCTTTTGTGCCGAAAAACCCGTTTGCGGATCTGACTGGCGCAAACCCTACGTCTATTATCAGCGTGGTGATTTTCGCCGCGTTTCTGGGCGTTGCCGCGCTCAAACTGCTGAAAGATGATGCGCCAAAAGGCGAGCGCGTGCTTGTTGCTATCGATACCCTGCAAAGCTGGGTGATGAAGCTGGTGCGTCT
This sequence comes from Salmonella enterica subsp. diarizonae, assembly GCF_008692785.1. Taxonomy (GTDB): domain Bacteria; phylum Pseudomonadota; class Gammaproteobacteria; order Enterobacterales; family Enterobacteriaceae; genus Salmonella; species Salmonella diarizonae. Next base: position 97,249 of record NZ_VXJV01000002.1, on the reverse strand, counting down.
GGTGATGCAACTTACGCCTTACGGCGTACTGGCGCTGATGACTAAAGTGGTTGCCGGCTCTAACCTGCAGGACATCATTAAGCTTGGAAGCTTCGTGGTAGCGTCATATCTTGGTCTGGCGATAATGTTTGTGGTTCACGGCATACTATTGGGCGTGAACGGGATTAGCCCGCTGAAATATTTCCGCAAGGTATGGCCGGTGCTGACATTTGCCTTTACCAGCCGCTCCAGCGCCGCCTCCATTCCCCTAAATGTCGAAGCGCAAACCCGCCGCCTGGGCGTGCCGGAGTCCATCGCCAGCTTTGCTGCCTCTTTTGGCGCAACCATCGGTCAAAACGGTTGCGCCGGTCTTTATCCTGCGATGCTGGCGGTAATGGTTGCGCCGACGGTCGGCATCAACCCCTTAGACCCCGTATGGATAGCCACGCTGGTGGGTATCGTTACCGTAAGTTCGGCGGGTGTTGCCGGCGTTGGCGGCGGCGCGACCTTCGCCGCGCTGATTGTGCTGCCTGCCATGGGCTTACCGGTCACGCTGGTCGCGCTGTTAATCTCCGTCGAACCGTTGATTGATATGGGCCGTACCGCACTGAACGTGAGCGGCTCAATGACCGCTGGTACGCTGACCAGCCAGTGGCTGAAGCAGACCGATAAAACCATCCTCGATAGCGAAGAAGACGCCGAACTGGCGCATCGATAATACATTATCGGCAGTTCACATCGTTTGAGACACGACGCTCAACAACTCAAAATGTCTGTCACTAAAAACGCCGGTCTCCAGTACCGGCGTTTTTGTTTTTTCTTAGTCAGCGATTTCGTTTTCCTGGCGAACCTGATTCGCCCAACGCTGCGCCGATTCTGGCACACTAAAGGCGGGCGACCGTTGAAATGACTCCCCCATCAGAACAAAGGCAACATACTTACCGCGCAGTATCCAGACGTCGCGAAACGTATCCATTTTTATCGCATGTTCCGGCGGCGCGGGTTCAACACGCGGAATATAGCTAATAATCTGGCGATTTTGCTGGCGAAGAGGTTTCATCATTAATGCTTCACTAAAAGAGGCTAAGGCTAAAAATCAGAAAAACACTATTTTAGCCGATCTTCGCCCCCGACGTCCTGTCCCACGCGTGCGATTTCCCCGTTGCGCCTTTTTCTGCCGTTCCGCTCTCCCCCGGCATAATTGCTGAAATGTTCTATAGTTAGAGTGATTTTGACTACTACCACGCCCATTTCAGTGATGAAAGCAGGAGACGAGTTCAATGTCGCATAATGAGAAATCCTCCCATCAGTCCCCCGTGCATGATACCCGTGAATCACAGCCTGGTCTGGATTCCCTGGCGCCATCAGACGGTTCACATCGCCCCACGCCAGAACCGACGCCGCCGGGCGCACAACCAACGGCCCCCGGCAGCTTAAAAGCGCCCGAGACCGCGAATGATAAGCTCACCGCCCTCGACGCCTTTCGTAAAGGCAGCGAAAATTATGCGCTAACCACCAATCAGGGCGTGCGCATCGCCGACGATCAAAATTCTCTTCGCGCCGGCAGCCGTGGCCCTACGCTGCTGGAAGATTTTATCCTGCGCGAGAAAATTACCCATTTTGACCATGAGCGTATCCCGGAGAGGATCGTTCACGCCCGCGGCTCTGCAGCACACGGCTATTTTCAGCCATATAAAGACCTGAGCGACATCACGAAAGCCGCGTTTCTGTGCGATCCACAGAAAATTACCCCGGTCTTTGTTCGCTTTTCGACAGTACAGGGCGGTGCAGGGTCTGCTGATACCGTACGTGATATCCGCGGTTTTGCGACCAAATTTTATACCGAAGAGGGAATTTTCGATCTCGTCGGCAATAACACTCCGATCTTTTTTATCCAGGATGCGCATAAGTTTCCGGATTTTGTGCACGCCGTTAAGCCCGAACCACATTGGGCTATTCCGCAAGGGCAGAGCGCGCATGACACCTTCTGGGACTATGTTTCCTTACAGCCTGAGACGCTGCACAACGTCATGTGGGCAATGTCGGATCGCGGCATTCCACGCAGTTATCGAACGATGGAAGGGTTCGGCATTCACACCTTCCGCCTGATCAATGCGCAAGGGAAAGCGACCTTTGTCCGTTTCCACTGGAAACCGTTGGCAGGTAAAGCCTCGCTGGTGTGGGATGAGTCACAAAAACTGACCGGTCGAGATCCGGATTTTCACCGCCGGGATCTGTGGGAGGCCATCGAAGCGGGCGATTTCCCGGAATACGAGCTGGGCCTACAACTTATTGCAGAAGAGGATGAATTTAAATTCGATTTTGATCTGCTCGATCCGACCAAACTGATCCCGGAAGAGTTGGTGCCAGTACAACGCGTCGGCAAAATGGTGTTAAACCGTAATCCGGATAACTTTTTCGCTGAAAACGAACAGGCGGCATTTCATCCGGGACATATCGTTCCCGGCATTGATTTTACCAACGACCCGCTGTTACAGGGGCGTCTGTTCTCTTATACCGACACGCAAATCAGCCGCCTGGGCGGGCCAAACTTCCACGAAATTCCGATTAACCGCCCCACCTGCCCCTACCATAACTTCCAGCGTGACGGTATGCACCGGATGGATATCGACACCAATCCGGCGAACTATGAACCGAACTCCATTAATGACAACTGGCCGCGCGAAACGCCACCGGCGCCAAAACGCGGCGGCTTCGAATCATACCAGGAACGCGTGGATGGCAATAAAATCCGCGAGCGCAGCCCCTCTTTCGGTGAATATTACGCGCACCCACGCCTGTTCTGGCTCAGTCAGACGCCGATAGAGCAGCAGCATATTATTGACGCGTTCAGCTTTGAACTGGGTAAAGTCGCCCGCGCGTATATTCGGGAGCGGGTGGTCGATCAGTTAGCGCATATTGATGTCACGCTGGCTCAGGGCGTCGCGCATAATCTCGGTTTTGAGCTCACCCATGAGCAAACGCAAATTGCCCCGCCTCCTGATGTCAACGGTCTGAAAAAAGATCCGGCGCTCAGCCTGTATGCGGTGCCAGACGGCGATGTTAAAGGCCGCGTGGTCGCTATTCTGCTGAACGACAAGGTTAACGCCGCCGATCTGCTTACCATTTTGCAGGCCTTAAAAGCCAAAGGCGTCCACGCAAAACTGCTCTATTCACGGATGGGTGAAGTAACGGCTGATGACGGTTCAACCTTAACCATTGCAGCAACCTTTGCCGGCGCGCCGTCGCTAACGGTCGATGCGGTAATAGTACCGTGCGGCAATATTGCCGATATCGAGAGTTGCGGCGATGCCCGATACTACCTTCTGGAAGCCTACAAACATCTGAAGCCCATCGCACTGGCAGGCGATGCCCGACGGTTTAAGGCGCTATTAGACATTGATAATCAGGGAGAAGAAGGACTTATTGAGGCAGATAACGTTGACCACCACTTTCTGGACACCCTGCTAACGCTGATGGCGGCACACCGAGTCTGGTCGCGTGCCGGGAAAATTAACGCGATTCCTGCATAAACGGCAAAAAATGCGGCGCATTCTTGCGCCGCAAACTCAGGAGCTAAATATCAAGAAAACTGCCAGGACGATATCCACGTTCCGCAATCGCTGCCTTGAGTGACGCAGACGTCAATACATCCAGTTCAGTTAAGCGGGGGTAACAATAGGCACTCTGGCGAATAATGTTGTCAACAAACGCCGGATGACACATCACCTCCAGAGAGGTTTCTCCTCGGTGCGCCGAAGCATCCAGAATGCGTAAAAAGCACGCTTCGGCGATCTCCTCGCCGTAAAACTCACTACTAAATCCTTGAGTACTGCGCAAATCCGACGGCAGATCGTCTGCGTTCAACACCGTCTGGCGGTCGATACGCAACGCAATCCCGCGCTGCGCCGCAAAGCGGGCGACGATGGGGAAAATTTGCGGGAACATATGCACATGATGGTGGCTGTCGAGATGCGTTGGCTCGCGGCCAAATACTTCGATAAAACGCTGATACTGACACGCCAGTTCATGCGCAATTTCATCCAGCGGAAGCGTATCCTCCTCCGCCATTTGCCAGATCCATTTCCCCAACAGGCCATCTCGCGTCAGGCCCGGCATCTCTGAAACCGGTTTGCCTAACGTCAAAACAAAATGCATTCCCACCCCCAGCGCGGGCAGCTCGCGGCTAAGCTGCGCCGCATGGTCAATAGCCTCGCCATTGACCAGCGCAGTCGTGGAGGTCACAACGCCGTTGCGATATGCTTCAACAATGCCGTAATTTTGCCCTTTACTCAGGCCAAAATCATCTGCATTCACAATCAACACGCGTTCCATAGCCTACCTCTGTCAGAGTTGCTTATCTTTAAGCGCTTCGATGCAAGCAGCAAAATTAGGCAACCATTTTTCATGCGCCAGAATGAGCTCACGCGCCAGGACTTCTGCGTCGCGGTCGGAATGCACCAGCGGACTCAGGTTAAGCGCCAGCAGCACATCATTGAAGTTTCCGCTCAGCGCCGCATTACTGGCTGCGATCTCAAACCCTTTAATGGTATGGATAAGCCCCAGCACTTTTTCGTCAAAACGGGTGATACGCGGGTGCGGCGCCGCGCCATTGCGTCCCAGAATGCAGGTCATTTCCACCGCCCAGTCCGCCGGGATATTCTCTACATGCCCATGATGTGGAATATTAACGTAATGCTCCGTCTGCTTGTCATTATAAATAGCGTTAATGACTTCACAAGCAGCATCGGAATAATAAGCGCCGCCGCGCTGCTCAAGCTCTTTCGGTTTCACGTTTAGCTCAGGATTTTTGTACAAATCGAAGAGTTGTTTCTCCACTTTTTGCACTACCTGAGCGCGCGCACCACCTTTGTAGTATTCGCCCATTTCAATAGCCAACATCTCTTTTTGCTTGAAGTAATACAGCAAATAAGAGCACGGCAGCATGTTCAGCGAGCGAATCAATCCTTCACTAAACGGCAGATCAAAGATATTTTTTACGGTTGACGCTTTCAACTGACCGGACGCCACGCCATCCAGTAATTCTGCGAACCGTGAGGTGCCATTTACCAGCACATCTTTAATAAAGACCATATGGTTTAAACCAAACAGGTCAATGGAAAGATCGTCATTCTCATTCAGCGCCAGCACGTCATGAATAAACATTTTCATGCCGACAGGAATATTACATACGCCGATGAATTTTTTAAAGTTGGTATGGCGATAAACCGCTTCCGTCACCATCCCCGCCGGATTAGTAAAGTTAATGACCCACGCATTCGGACATAACTCTTCAACATCTTTAATGATGCCAAAAATAACCGGAATGGTACGCAGCCCTTTAAATAAACCGCCAGCGCCGTTGGTTTCCTGCCCCAGATAGCCGTGGCTAAGCGGGATACGCTCGTCCAGCTCACGGGCTTTAAGTTGACCAACGCGTAGCTGGGTAGTGACAAAATTAGCGTCTTTCAGCGCTTCCCGGCGATCCAGCGTTTTATACAGTTTTAGCGGAACGCCTGCTTTATCAATCATTCGCTGGCAGAGGTCATAAATAATGTCCAGCTTCTCTTTCCCATCTTCAACGTCAACCAGCCATAATTCAGTGACAGGTAATTCATGGTAGCGTTTAATAAAGCCTTCAAGTAATTCAGGGGTGTAGCTGCTCCCGCCACCAATAGTGACGACTTTTAATTTCTGGCTCATAATATCTCCCTTCAGTGCATGGCACTGATATGTATTACGCTATGCCCGCTCATAAGAAATAGCGTGACGTTCCTCGCGCTATTGGGGCAAGTGTGAAATGTGGTTAATCGAGCAATGCAAACCGTTATTCATTAATTTCCGTCAATCGTTTCCGATAACTATTCGGCGTGAATGAGGTCATTTTCTTAAACGTTTTAATAAACAGGCTTGGACTACTATACCCAGCCTCATAAGCAATATCCGTAACCGAATAGTTGGTCATTTCCAACTGTTTCTTGGCAAAGTTAATGCGAATCTCATTAATGATTTGCATCGGCGTTTTGCTGTAATAACGTCGGGTGGCGCGCGTCAGATACTCCTGGGATTTTGCCGACAGGCGTACCATATTTTCCAGCGCATTTTCGCCAAACTGCGTTTTATCATGCATTATCTCAACGGTTGTTTTCAGCCATTGTGGAATATCATCATAAACCTGCTCTTCGCGGTAATGGCGTAAGCGGTTTATAATATAAAATGTCACCACTTCGATAAATTCGTCGAGCCCATTGCCGCGAAAATTCAGCGATGCAATCACCGTTTCAATATAGGTTAGGAAGGTACTATTCACCCTATATACCTGCGATGCCACAAAACAAAACGGCAGTAACGGAAGATAATGCTGTTCAAAAAAACGTTTACTAATTCCTACGTTCAGGATACGCGTTGCGCCAAACTCATAGAAACTTTGGTGATTCGATCCCACCGGGATAAAAACAAAATCTCCACGTTCCAGCAGCACACGCTTTCCGTTGATTTCCTGGTAATAGCGTCCGGTTAATACCAGGGTAAATTCATAGTAGTCGTGCTGATGCAGCCCGGTGACGCTTTCCGTCTTGTTATAGATAAACACATGGAAATTTTTGCCATTGAAGAGCTGCTGCTCATAAACCGTTTTGATTTCCGTCGCGTTAACCTGTAACTGCATCATCCGCCCCCTGTTATTTCAGTTTCTCATGGAGCTCAATCAACTCGGCAATCAGTTCACGAGCCAGCATTGATGTCATCAAATGATCCTGAGCGTGAACCAGGACCAGACTGACTTTCATTTTACCTTCGCCCTGATCGCCTTCAATGAGTTTTGTCTGCACAAGATGCGCTTCATTGAGCGCCATACGCGACTGGTCCATCATCGCTTTCGCCGCCTCAAAATCGCCTTCTTTCGCTTTTCTGAGCGCGCCATATGCCAGGCTGCGCGCCTGGCCAGAATTGATGATAAGCCCCATAACGACTTCTTCGAGTTCCTCAGCCGCTGTCTGGCTATCTACAACATTTTCAAGATCAAACATAGTCTTTCCTCTGATTTAGCCCGGCATGGCATCCCATGCCGGCGCGGAGTTTAGAATTTCAGTGCGTTAGCGATATCTTCTTCGCTTTCTTCCTGCTCGATGGCGTTCTGCGCTTTGTTGGCAACCACCACGAAGGGGAGATAAATCAGGGTTGCGATCGCCAGGTTAAATAGCGCGACCAGTAATGCGGCGACGCTGCCGTTGGTGTTAAAGAACGCCCCCAGCCCGGTTGGCATGGTCCACGGCGCAATATTGGTAATCGGCGGAATAATACCCAAATAGTAAGCCATCAGCGTAATCGCCGCCAGAATCGGCTGTACCAGAATAAAGGGGATAAACATCACCGGGTTCATAATAATCGGCAGGCCAAACAGGATGGGTTCGTTAATCTGGAAGATACCCGACGGCAGCGCCAGTTTTGCCACCTGGCGATAGTCCGCGCGACGAGATGCGAGGAAGATAGCGATGATCAGACCCAGCGTTGCGCCGCTACCACCGAGGAAGATATAAGAATCCAGCATCGGCTTCGCCCACACATGGAACGTTTTACCCGCTTCCAACGCCGCATCGACGGAGCCAAACTGCTGGTAAATAGAGATGTTTTCCAGCGCCCAGGGTGTCATGATGCCGCTGTCCAGCGCGGTCAGCGCCAGCGAACCATGAATACCAAAGAACCACAGCAGCGGTACAAAAATGACATATGCCCACCCTACCACGCTACCCAGCGATGCCAGCGGCGTAGAGATAGTGTCCATAATAATCTGATGGAAGTTAGAACCGTAATTAGCCAGCGCCCAGGAAATAATCCCCATAATAGAGAGAATAATAAAGCCGGGAATTAATGCTGAGAATGAACGAGACACCGAAGCCGGTACGCTGTCCGGTAGTTTAATCACCCAGTTGCGCCGGACAACAAACGTAAACATCTCCGCGACCACCAGACCAATAATAATACCGGAGATAATATTCGCGCCGCCCAGCCAGTTAGCGCCTACGGCATAGGCCTCGCCTACGCTATACGGCGTTACGGTCATAAATGCCGCCACGGAGAGCAACCCGGCGGCCAGTGCGTCAACCTTACGCTCTTCCGCCAGCGCCATGCCGATAAAAAATGGCGCCATGAGCGACATAATGCCCAATGTGCCGTTATAGACGTTCCCGCCGATGCCTTTCAACCCATTCAGCGTTTCAATGGTTGAGGCATCAAGCCGAATGCCCATGGAATAAAAAAACGACCCCTCCCCAAAGCTCAGGAAAACGTTATTAATTAATACAAACATCGCCCCCGCAAGGGTTAATGGCATTAAACGAATAAAGCCGTTCTTGATTGCATTAACGTGTGGCTGCTTTCCTATTTTTACAGCAAAAGGAAGGAGTACCTTTTCAAGTGAAGCAATGACGTTACTCATAGAAAAATACCCTTAAATACCGCAATAAAATATTGCGGTTAGTGTATGAAATAACTCTTTGACGGGAAAAATTAAAAAATAATTAATTCGCAGCGGCTTTTTTAATTGCCGCTACCGCAGCTTTAAGCACGCCTAAACCATCTACCTTGCCGTACAACATTGAATCAATGACTTCTACCGGTTTACCGGGTAATAAACGCTGAATTTCGGGGAGCATATAAGCAATTTGCGGGCCTAATAACACAACATCCGCTGCCGGGCCTTTTTCACCGGCCAGGGTTTCAGGGAATGCTTCAATAATAACCGGCACTTCATATTTTTCAGCCTGGGCGCGCATTTTCGATACCAGTAATGACGTTGACATGCCCGCAGAACAAAACAGATAAATGTGTTTCTTTTCCATAAAAACCTTCCTCATGTGCGATTATCTGTCAACCAGATACTCCGCAAGCCTCAACCTGCATCCATACTCTGGGCGACTTGCGTAACCGGATTTACTTTTTTAGGTGGCTGAAATGAGTATACGGGATCGGACCGCCGGATGGTATTTCCTTGACCCACTAAATTGTCTCTCATTGACCTGGCGTTATGACCCCCCTCACATTTCGGGCAAATAATTCGCGATAATAAATAAGGTTATTGCCGACACAAAAAAACCGGCTCGTTGGCCGGTTTCCTTGAATGTTCAGGCAATGTACAGTTGTTACTGCTTCGGCGCCTGTGGGTCAGTATCGTACTCCGCACAGGTCTGATAGCCGGAGTTAATCACGTGCCCAGTATCATCCAGCGCAACAAAGTAGGTTTCCGCTTTACCATCACGTTGACCCAGGATGTAGGTCTGACAGGTACCGCGCGCATGAATCATGCTCACTTCAGATGACGGTTTGCCCGCAATCTGCGCAACCTGCGCCCTGCTCATGCCTTTTTTAACGTCTTTAACGACAGGCTCAACAAATTGGTCTTTTGTACGATCATACGCCGTACAGCCTGCCAGCATAGTCATTACCGCCGCTGCGCTTAAAATTCCTGCTACGTTCTTGTTCATTTTCCGTCCTCTTGTTTATCAGCGTGTTATGTAAGCCTGGAATACATCAGAACATTTTTCAAGCCGCGGCTCGCCACAAAAAGTCTTTCGGAAAATTCTCTACGCAGATACATGTTGGTTTAAACACCGCTTAGCCCGTCAAACCTTGTCGTTTCAGCGGCAAAGGGTTAGCTTTAACAGAGTAATGATTCATTTTTTAATGTCGAAGGGGGTTAAATGACTCTGCAGCAAGAGATAATCCAGGCGCTTGGCGCGAAACCGCATATCAACCCTGAAGAAGAAATTCGCCGCAGCGTGGATTTTCTTAAAGCGTACCTGAAAACCTATCCCTTTTTGAAATCGCTGGTGTTAGGCATCAGCGGCGGGCAGGATTCGACGCTAGCCGGTAAACTCAGCCAGATGGCTATCGCCGAATTGCGGGAAGAGACCGGCGATAACGCGCTGCAGTTTATCGCCGTTCGTCTGCCTTATGGCGTACAGGCCGATGAGCAGGATTGCCAGGACGCCATTGCTTTTATTCAGCCGGACAGAGTACTCACCGTCAATATTAAAGGCGCCGTCCTCGCCAGCGAGCAGGCGCTGCGCGAAGCGGGAATTGAGCTGAGCGATTTTGTTCGCGGCAATGAAAAAGCCCGTGAGCGAATGAAAGCGCAATATAGCATCGCCGGTATGACTCACGGCGTCGTGGTGGGCACCGACCATGCGGCGGAAGCGGTAACCGGGTTCTTCACCAAATATGGCGATGGCGGTACCGATATTAACCCACTTCATCGCCTTAACAAACGCCAGGGCAAACAGCTTCTCGCAGCGCTGGGCTGTCCTGAGCATCTGTATAAAAAAGTCCCCACCGCCGATTTGGAAGATGACCGCCCCTCACTGCCTGATGAAGCCGCGCTGGGCGTAACGTATGACAATATTGACGATTATCTGGAAGGTAAAACGCTGGACTCCGCCATCGCTAAAACTATCGAAGGCTGGTATGTAAAAACTGAACATAAGCGCCGTTTACCGATTACGGTATTCGACGACTTCTGGAAAAAGTAAGCGTACTTCTACTGTTGTGCCGGATATCGCTCGTCTATCCGGCCTCCTCTCTTCCCAGCCTCTTTTTTAATCACACATCCGCTGTTATACTGGATGAATAACCAGTTAACGGAGAGCACTGTGGTACGGCGTCAATCAGCCCCCCGTCTTGAGTTTGAAGCGGCGGCCATTTACGAATATCCAGAACATTTACGTCCTTTCCTCAGCGAGTTGCCAGCCTTACCAGGCGTCTATGTATTTCATAGCGAAAGCGATACGCTGCCACTTTATATCGGTAAAAGCGTGAATATTCGCAGCCGGGTACTTTCACATCTGCGAACGCCTGACGAGGCCGCTATGCTGCGACAGTCGCGGCGGATAAGTTGGATCTGCACCGCTGGGGAAATGGGCGCTTTGCTGCTGGAGGCACGGCTGATCAAAGAGCAACAGCCGCTGTTTAACAAGCGGTTACGTCGTAATCGCCAGCTTTGCTCTCTACAGTTGAGCGAACAAAAGATTGAGGTCGTTTCCGCCCGCAGCGTCGATTTTTCCCATGAGCCAAACCTGTTTGGCCTCTTCGCCAACCGTCGGGCGGCGCTGCAAAGATTACAGAACCTCGCCGATGAACAAAAATTGTGTTACGGCCTGCTGGGGCTTGAACCGGTAAGCCGTGGGCGCGCCTGTTTTCGTTTCGCTCTGAAGCGCTGCGCTGGCGCGTGTTGCGGACAAGAAAGCCCGCAGACGCATTTTCTTCGTCTGCAGGCATCACTGGAACGGTTACGTGTGGTTTGCTGGCCCTGGAAAGGCGCTATCGCGTTAAAAGAGAGTCGCCCACAAATGACCCAGTTCCACATTATCAACAACTGGTTATGGCTGGGGGCGGTACCCTCGCTGGATGAGGCCGCCACACTAGTGCGCGCACCTGCGGGCTTTGATCAGGACGGCTATAAAATTCTCTGTAAGCCATTAATGTCAGGTCAATATGAGATCATTGAACTGAACACCGGCTATCGCCTGTCATAAAGAAAACCGCCGATCCTGTCCACCTCAACGACTGTGTTGTCGACAAGACCGGCGGTCTTAAATTATGCGGAAAGTTATTCTGCCGCAGCAGGCATTTTACCTTCTTGCGCCGGGCGTTCTGTCAGACGCTTCTCAAAATTAGCGTTATATTGCTTTTTCTGTTCCGGCGTCAGAACGTTATAAATTTTATTCTGGGTTTCCATATGCGCCAGCATATTAGCCTTGCGCTGCGCTTCCATTTTCGTAATTTGCGCTTCGGCTTTGGCTTTATCGAAGGTATCGCTGGCAATAATATCATGCATGGCGCGACGCTCTTCCAGCGGCGGGCGTTTCATTTGCTCGCGCTGCGCTTTCATAATGTCGCGAATTTGTTGCTTCTGCGCGTCCGTCAGGTTCAGGTTTTTAAACATCATATCGTGATGTGGGCCAAACTTACCTTTATGCTGCATCATTGGCTTCGCATCCGCTGGCGCGGCGGTGGTAGTCTCAGCGGCATGAGCCAGATTCGCAGCACCCATCGCCAGGGTAGAGGCAACAAACAGAGCAGTCAGTTTACGCATATTTCCATCCTTCCTTTCAGTTATTTTTACGGCATATTTAAAACAGCGCCGTGTTGTCGTGATTAACTTTAACCGTCTTAGCGTCAATTAGTCATAACAACGGTAAAACAATGAAAGTATAAAAAACACCTTTTCGCCAATTGTGAAGAAAAAAAGAATAAATTGCGCAGAGTTGAAAGAGAAATATACAACAGAATGATATAGCAGAAATTATGCAGAACTATAACGCAGCAACGCTTATTAATAAAGCAATTCTCCAGGAATAATCCGTAATAGCATGAAACTGTGTCCCAAATCATCCCTGTAACCCTAACGTGAGCTTACAGGGACATTTATCAGGGAAGCCTTTCCAGCATTAATCCGGCCCGCAATCCGCAGGCGACGGAGGGGTTAGGAAAGAGAACATATTCAACGTCATGCGTCACCGTCACGCGCTTATCCCCCTCCTCGGCCAGCAACGTTCCCTTTGTAAAGGCAGTAAAATTCAGCGTTTGCGCATCCATATAAAGCGCGAAATTGTCGCTGTGACGCGTGATTTGCGACACCACCCGATAGCGTAGCGGCGGCGAAGACGAGGTTGACGTTTCGAGACCGCTCAGCAGCGCCGACAACGCCTGCGAGGTTACGCTGAACTGCGTCAGATCGTTTTGCCCAAACGGCAGCGCCTTCCCCAACTCCAGCGTACAGGAAAGCGCGCCGAAATGTTCAGAGCTAAAGTGCGTAAATGTACCGCCGGGCGTCTGATGAAATACCAACGCCTCCAGCCCTGCCGCGCCCAGCCACGCCAGAAAATCCGCCTCCCACGGGCGGTCGCGCTGCGGCAGTACACCAAAACGCAAATGATGCGAGCCACGAATGGCGGTATGCAGATCCAGATGCCAGCGTACCCGCGCCTGGCCATATGAAAAGAAGGTCTCCAGACTTAGCTCTAGCTCACGCGCTCGCCGCGTTTCATCGCTTTCGGCAAAGGACTGCCAGCGCCCGCCGAACATACGGTTCATATCACTGTGGCAATAGCGTGTTCCCGCGGCCAGCGCCTGCGGATTGCCGAGTACCACCAGCACTCGCCACGTTAAAGTCAAGCTGCCGGCACACAGTGCCGACAGCAGCTTATCCAGCATCTCTACCGGCGCGGTTTCATTGCCGTGTATACCCGCAGAAAGAATTAACGCGCGGTCGACCGGCGCATCGGGCGTAAGTTCAAGCAGACCATGGCCTAACCAGCGCCAGCGAAAACCCGCGCCCTGCCCATGCGTCACCCGTGGCGTCGTTCCGCTTAGCGTCAACGCCAGAAAGTTATCCATCAGCCGCCCCCGTTTGCTGGAAAGGATAAACCGACCCCAAATCCAGCAGACGCGTTAACACATCCAGCGCCTCCCGGCCTTCTCGCAGTAATAACGGATCGGCAAGATCGGCGCCGGTCAGGCGATCGCGATAATAACGATCCGCCCACGCGTTGAGGGCCGTAAACAGGGCGTCATTCATCATTACCGCTGGATTCACCGCCCGTCGTTCTTCTTCTGTTAACACCACGCGTAATCGCAGACAGGCCGGACCACCGCCGTTGGCCATACTTTCTCGTAAATCAAATACCTGCATCGCGCTGATGGGGTTATCCTCCGCCACCAGCTTATTCAGATAGCGCCAGACGCCGACATGGTCCTGACATTCCTGCGGCAACACCAGCAGCATTGAGCCGTCGTCACGACTTAGCAACTGACTATTAAACAGGTAGGTCGCCACAGCATCTGATACAGAAACCTCGCCGGCGGGTACCTCTATCGCCATAAAACCGTCAACGCGCGTACGCAACTGATTAATGAGCATTTCCTGCCGGGCAAACGCCGTTTCGTGACAAAACAATACCTGTCGATTCGAGACGGCGATGACATCATTATGGAATACGCCTCGATCGATGACCTCCGGGTTTTGCTGAGCGAAGATAACCTGTTGCGGATTCACCTGATTAAGACGCGCCACGGCCTCGCTGGCTTCGCGGGTCTGGCGTGCCGGGTAACGAGCGGGTCGCATTTCATTCTCTTCTTCGCGCCCATAGACAAAAAGCTGCACGCCTGCCGAACCATATTCGCCGCCAAGACGGTTATGATTCGCCGCGCCTTCATCTCCCAATAATGCGACCTGCGGTAACGCGCTATGCACTGAAAACTGGCTTTCATCGCGAAATATGGCGCGTAGCAGTGCTTCGGTAACTGGTGCCTCAATAGAGCGATGAAATTTATTGTTTAAATTCGCCACCGTCAGGTGAACTTTCCCGTCCAGCGCGTCTGCCGATGGGCAAACCGTCGCCGCATTCGCAACCCACATTGACGACGCTGAACTCACGCTGGAAAGCCAGCGTGGTGCCTGACGCGCAACCTTATCCAGAATCTGCTCATCGCTACCCGTGAAGCCGAGCTGACGCAACGCCGGAATAAAAGGCCGCTCATGCGGCGGGATCACGGCCTGGGGAAAACCGGCATCCGCCAGGGCTTTCATCTTTAGCAGCCCCTGCTTTACCGCCAGACGCGGGTTCGACACCTGAAAACGGTGGCGGGTCGATGCCTCATTGCCGAAGGATAGCCCAGCATAATGGTGCGTAAGCCCCACCAGTCCGTCAAAATTAACCTCATACGCCGTCATACCGCCTCCCTGCGAGAAAAGTCGAGGCCGGGGCTTAATGTCGCAGGCAACGTCAGTTCGGGAGATTCCAGACTGGCCATCGGCCAGGCGCAATAATCGGCGGCATACCAGGCGCTGGGCCGATGGTTGCCAGACGCGCCGACACCGCCAAACGGCGCAGTACTCGCCGCCCCGGTGAGCGGTTTATTCCAGTTAACGATCCCTGCCCGCGCCTCCAGCAAGAGCTGTTCGAACTGCGCGCGATCCGTCGACACCAGCCCACACGACAGACCAAAACGGGTATTATTCGCCAGACGAATCGCCTCATCGAAATGATCATAACGCCAGACGCTCAGCAGCGGACCAAACACCTCTTCATCCGGCACATCCGCGACGCCCGTCAGTTCAATGATACCAGGCGTCAGCAGGGAGGTTCCCTCTTTGACCTTCCGCGGCGCCAGTAGCGTGCGTCCGCCTAATGCCTCTCGTTGACGCCAGGCTTCAATGACCTGTTGCGCCGCCTGCGCTGAAATCAGTCCGCCGATAAACGGCTGCGGATCGTCGTCCCATCTGCCGGGCTGCAGACGTCCGGCGACGTCAACCAGACGCGCCAGAAATGCATCTCCCTGCGCACCCTGTTTTACCAGAAGGCGTCGCGCGCAGGTACAGCGCTGTCCGGCGGTAATAAACGCCGATTGCAGCGTCAGATGTACCGCCGCATCCATATTTGCCGCATCCTCAATAATGAGCGGGTTGTTTCCGCCCATTTCAAGGGCCAGGATTTTTTCCGGCTGGCCGGATAGCTGGCGATGAAGCTGATATCCGGTACTGGCGCTGCCGGTAAACAGCAGTCCGTCGAGATCGTCGAGCGAACTTAGCGCTTGTCCGGTCTCCCGGCCGCCCTGCACCAGATTAAGAACCCCTGCCGGTAGCCCCGCCCGTTCCCAGAGTTTTATTACCGTTTCCCCGGTCCATGGCGTTAACTCGCTAGGCTTGAAGATCAGCGTATTGCCTGCCAGCAACGCGGGCACAATATGACCATTCGGCAAATGGCCGGGAAAGTTATAAGGCCCGAATACCGCCAGCACACCGTGAGGACGATGGCGCAACGTCGCGGCGCCATCGGCAAGTTCGTTTTTTTGTTCGCCTGTTCTGGCATGGTAAGCCTTAATCGAGATGGCAATCTTATTGATCATCGCCGTAACTTCCGTCGCCGCCTCCCAGCGCGGTTTACCGGTTTCACGGGCGATGACTGCCGTGAGATCGGTTTTATGCGCCTCCAGCAGGACGGCAAATTTCTCTACGATAGCCTGTCGCGCTGCAAAAGGCTGTCTGGCCCAACGAGGAAACGCCGCGCGCGCTGCCTGGCAGGCCTCGGTGACCTGCGCCGCAGCCGCGTCATTCCCCTGCCAAAGTATCTCCGCGCTCACCGGATTAGTTTTGCTGCGGCGTTCGCCCTGACCGGTTATCCAGTCGCCGTTTATCCATAGCGTCATACGGTTTTCTCCTCTGCGCAAAGACGTACCAGCCGAACGTGGTCGCCCGCGCGACATTTCAGCGCATCCAACTGCGCGGCGGTAAATACAAGTTGTGAAGTCTGCGGATCGGCGCGCACCAGTGCGGCCCGAAAGTGGTGATAGTTTTCATTGGCAACCAGACATGCCGGATAGTCGCCAGGCGCGGGTTGCCCTTCCACGACTTCCACCAGTCGGCTTTTACGAATGGCCCGTACGCGGTCAATATCACACTCCAGCGTCGGCCCGCCGTCGAAGATGTCGATATAGTGGCGATAGCGAAAGCCTTCCTTTTCCAGCACCGCGCGGGCTGGTGCTGTTTGCGGGTGGACTTCGCCAATCACGGCCTGAGCCTCTTCAGATAAGAAATGGGTATAAATAGGATGTTTGGGCATCAGCTCGGCGATAAACGCTTTTTGCCCGGTACCGCATAAAAAGTCCGCCCGGCTGAAATCCATAGAAAAAAAGCGTTTGCCGAGACTTTGCCAGAAGGGAGAATAACCGTGCTCGTCAATGACGCCGCGCATTTCCGCCACGACTTTCTCATTGAATTTATCGCGAAACGCGGCCATAAACATAAAGCGCGATTTTGACAACAAGTAGCCGTTACCCTCTTTACGCCATTCGGGATCGAGAAACAGCGTGCAAAGTTCACTGCTGCCGGTGTGATCATTACTCAGGAATAATGTTGGCAACGCGTTATATACATTCAGCTCTTTGGAGGCATGAACCAACGTACCGACACGATAGTTATACCAGGGGTCGTTAAGGCCGACCGCGACCTCAATGGCGCAGATCCCGCCAACCTCTCCCGTTTCACTGTCCTCGAGAACGAATACATACCCTTGCTCGCTTTTTGGCTGCTCGCCGGACCAGGTTTTTAGCGCGCGTTCAATGCGGGCCGCCAGCGTCGCTTCATTTGCCGGTAGCGAGGTTAAGCCGCCGCCCGTTTTGCCTGCAAGCTGCATCAGCGCGGCGATATCCGCATGTTCGACAGGACGAATCACCCGCATGATGCGCCTCCCGTCTGAAGGCGTTCGCACGCCAGGGCAAAACGATCAAGCCCGGTGGCTATCTCCTCGTCGCTCACATTTAACGCTGGCGCAAAACGCACCACGTCGCCGCCGGCGATAAGCACCATGACGCCTGCTTTTGCCGCTTCCTGGGCGATGAGTTTGGCTTTTCCGGCAAACTCCGCCTGTAATGCACAGCCAAGCAGTAGTCCCAGCCCGCGAATTTCACTGAACATGCCAAAACGTTCGTTAATGGTATTTAACCGTTCAATAAACACATCGTGGCGCTGCCTGACGCCGTTTTGCATCTCCGGCGTATTGATGATATCCAGCACTTTTCCGGCGACTGCCGTCGCCAGCGGATTACCGCCATAGGTGGTGCCATGCGTACCTGGCGTCATGACGCTGGCATAGTCTTGCGTGGTCAGCATCGCGCCGATCGGGAAGCCGCCGCCCAGCGCTTTAGCGGTCGTCAGGATATCGGGCGTAACGCCATAATGGATATACGCATACAGTTCGCCGGTACGTCCAACGCCCGTCTGCACTTCATCAAAAATCAGTAACGCCTGATGCCGGTCGCACAATTCACGTAGCCCCTGCAAAAAAGCTTTCGTGGCGGGGATCACGCCGCCCTCGCCCTGCATAGGCTCTACGATCACGGCGCAGGTATTGTCATCGATGAGCGCACTGACGGAGTTCAGATCGTTATAGGCGGCGTGACGAATATCCGGCGGCAGTGGCGCAAAGTCCTGTGAATAGGTGGGTTGGCCGCCAGCGCTAACGGTAAAGAGCGTGCGTCCGTGGAACGCGTTTTTAAAGGCCACAATGCCGCTTTTATGATTGCCGACACGATCGCGGGCGTATTTGCGCGCCAGTTTTAACGCTGCTTCATTCGCTTCAGCGCCTGAATTACAAAAGAAAACGCGTTCGGCGAAGGTAGCGTCGATAAGTTTTTTCGCCAGTCGCAGCGCCGGTTCATTGGTGTAACCGTTCCCGGTATGCCAGAAGCGGCTCGCCTGTTCATTTAACGCCTCGCGCAGCGCCGGATGCGCATGTCCCAATGCGTTGACCGCGATTCCGCCAGCAAAATCAATATACTCTTTCCCCTGCTGATCCCACAGACGTGAGCCTTCTCCGCGTACGGGAATAAAAGGCGCAGGAACATACACCGGCACCATCCATTCCTCAAAGTTTTCACGCGTAACTGACAGAGACATAGCGACCCCTTTCGGTAAAAATAAAGTTATTTATATGTTAAATAATATGAGTGTTTGCGCTGTAAATGTAGATTGCAGCGTTCGTGCCAGCCAGCGTTAAAATTGCATAAACGGAAGTGATGGACGGTAAATCAATGGCTTACAGCGTAACGATATTCACTTTTACTGCATGAAAAGTGAATATTCCCGCATAGTCGCTGACTAAAAAGAGGAAAAAGCGAAATATTATTCAGTTGCCAAATATAATTCTGGAATTGTGATCTTATACGAAATTTACTGGAAATTACCGCCCCGTTCTGGCGCATCTGCATTCAAACAGCGCCATTTTTGCTCTATAGAAAACACCATACGCTTCCATTGGCCGAATCTGACGATGAGTGGCAGTCACCCGGCAAAATTTCTGCTACCATCCCAACACGATTCACCTTGCAAAGTGGCAGTGACTATGAAATTTGTCTCTTTTAATATCAACGGCCTGCGCGCCCGTCCCCATCAGCTTGAAGCGATTGTCGAAAAACACCAGCCCGATGTGATCGGTCTACAGGAGACAAAAGTCCACGACGAAATGTTCCCGCTCGAAGAGGTTGCGAAGCTGGGCTATAACGTTTTCTATCATGGACAAAAGGGCCATTACGGCGTCGCGCTGCTAACAAAAGCCACGCCAATTTCCGTCAGACGCGGTTTCCCGGATGATGGCGAAGAGGCGCAACGCCGCATTATCATGGCGGAAATCCCCTCGCCGCTGGGTAATATCACCGTCATTAACGGCTATTTCCCGCAGGGGGAAAGCCGGGATCATCCGCTGAAGTTCCCCGCGAAAGCGCAGTTTTACCAGAACTTGCAAAATTATCTTGAAACGGAACTCAAATGCGATAATCCGGTATTAATTATGGGCGACATGAATATCAGCCCGACCGATCTGGATATTGGCATCGGCGAAGAGAACCGCAAACGCTGGCTGCGTACCGGTAAATGCTCCTTCCTGCCGGAGGAGCGTGAATGGATGTCGCGGTTACTGAAGTGGGGATTAGTGGACACATTCCGTCAGGCGAATCCAGAAACGACGGATAAATTTTCGTGGTTTGATTACCGCTCAAAAGGTTTCGTGGATAATCGCGGACTGCGCATCGATCTCTTGCTGGCAAGCGCTCCGCTGGCGGAACGTTGCTCAGAAACCGGTATTGACTATGACATTCGCAGTATGGAAAAACCCTCCGACCATGCGCCGGTCTGGGCGACGTTTCGTGTTTGATTCCGCTATCTGATTAACCGTAAGACCGGGATAGCGCGACGCTTCCCGGCAGGAATAACGACCTTAACGAAAATGATAAAAAAACTCGATGTTGTTGCTGCCATCATTGAACGCGACGGCAAAATTCTGCTGGCCCAGCGCCCAAGTCATGCGGATCAAGCCGGCTTATGGGAGTTTGCCGGGGGTAAAGTCGAACCCGGCGAAACCCAGCCGCAGGCGCTTATCCGCGAACTACGCGAAGAGTTAGGAATTGACGCCACGCCCGGCGTCTATATCGCCAGCCATCAACGCGACGTGTCTGGCCGACGGATTCATTTGCACGCCTGGCATGTGCCTGCGTTTAACGGTCTGATTTGTGCGCTGGAACATCAGGCATTCGCCTGGTGTACGCCGGAGGAAGCGTTGGAGTACCCGCTCGCCCCGGCGGATATTCCGCTATTGCAGGCGTTTATAGCTTTACGCGACGCCAGACTAACGGATTTGTGCTGATGGTTTTTTCGTCACGCTGGCACTGGAGCACTACCCCTTCCACTTTTATTACCGCGCCTTCGGAGTAATTCTGATCCTGGTAAACGCAGCACTGAATGCAGGGCTGGGACGACTGACCGTGCGTGCTGAAAACTTCCGGCGGGACATTCACCTGGATATCAGGACGACTGTTCTGGTTTGCCAGCGCGACCATTGGCATTACCGACATCACGGCGATCACAAGGCTTCGGCGCATAGGATTTCCTTATTTTTCTGGGCATATTCTCAGTATAACGGTAAGCCGCCGCGAAAACTTTAATCCTCTTTCGTCATCGCTTTTAGTTATGACCCTCGCCCCGTTATGAATTTACTTAGCGGCGTTATTTTTTTCTTGCTTACCGTCACATTGCTGATGGTATAGTCGAAAACTGCAAACGCTTATTCTGATAACACGCAAATACAACCACATTAATATATAAGAGGTTTTTATATCTATGGATCAGACATGTTCTCTGGAATCGTTCCTCAACCATGTACAAAAGCGCGACCCGCATCAAACCGAGTTCGCGCAAGCCGTCCGTGAAGTCATGACCACCCTGTGGCCGTTTCTTGAACAAAACCCCCGTTACCGCCACATGTCTTTACTAGAACGTTTGGTTGAACCAGAGCGCGTGATCCAGTTTCGCGTGGTGTGGCTGGACGACAAAAACCAGGTGCAGGTGAATCGCGCCTGGCGCGTGCAGTTCAACTCTGCTATCGGCCCCTATAAAGGCGGTATGCGCTTCCATCCTTCGGTAAATCTTTCCATCCTTAAGTTCCTCGGCTTTGAACAAACCTTTAAAAATGCCCTCACCACGTTGCCGATGGGCGGCGGTAAGGGCGGCAGCGATTTCGATCCGAAAGGGAAAAGCGAAGGCGAAGTGATGCGTTTCTGCCAGGCGCTGATGACTGAACTGTATCGCCATTTAGGGCCGGATACCGACGTGCCTGCCGGTGATATCGGCGTGGGCGGGCGCGAAGTGGGCTTTATGGCGGGAATGATGCGCAAGCTTTCCAATAACAGCGCCTGCGTTTTCACCGGCAAAGGGCTTTCCTTCGGCGGCAGTCTGATTCGCCCGGAGGCGACGGGCTATGGACTGGTCTACTTCACCGAAGCGATGCTTAAACGTCATGGTCTCGGTTTTGAAGGGATGCGCGTCGCCGTGTCCGGCTCCGGCAACGTAGCGCAATATGCCATTGAGAAAGCGATGGCCTTTGGCGCGCGCGTGGTTACCGCGTCGGATTCGAGCGGGACGGTGGTCGATGAAAGTGGCTTCACGCAAGAGAAGCTGGCGCGTCTGTGTGAAATTAAAGCCAGCCGTGACGGTCGCGTCGCTGACTACGCCCGTGAGTTTGGTTTAACCTATCTGGAAGGCCAGCAGCCCTGGAACGTACCGGTGGATATCGCCCTGCCATGCGCGACGCAGAATGAACTGGACGTTGACGCCGCGCGCGTACTGATTGCCAATGGCGTAAAAGCCGTGGCGGAAGGGGCAAATATGCCGACCACGATTGAAGCGACCGATCTGTTCCTTGAGGCGGGCGTACTGTTTGCGCCGGGTAAAGCCGCCAACGCGGGCGGCGTGGCGACATCGGGGCTGGAAATGGCGCAAAACGCCGCGCGGTTGAGCTGGAAAGCCGAGAAAGTGGACGCCCGTCTGCATCACATTATGCTGGATATCCACCACGCCTGTGTGGAGTACGGCGGCGACAATAAGCATACCAACTACGTTCAGGGCGCCAACATCGCCGGTTTCGTGAAAGTCGCCGACGCCATGCTGGCGCAGGGCGTCATTTAATCCCGTCGTCAGGCCAGATGGCTTTGCGCTTATTCGGCCTGACGACCTGTCTCCTCAGCAGGCGGGCTTTTTTTGCCCGCTCGCTTGCGCGGCGCGCTCTTTTTCTTTTCTCCGCCGCCTGGCGCTACAATCCCTCTGAAGCGCTTCACCGGCGTGCGCTTAGCCTGATCGATCAGCTGATACAACGTGCCGACCAACGGTTGCATAAAATCCTGGTAACGGCACTGCTTTTCGCTGATTTGCGTCAGAACAGATTCCCAGTGCGCGGTCATATCCGGACGGGCCGCCATTTCCGGCAGCGAATGTATTAACGCTTTTCCAGCATCGGTAGAATGAATGTAGCGCCCTTTTTTAGTCAGAAAGCTACGCTTGAACAGCAGCTCGATAATCCCGGCGCGCGTGGCTTCCGTCCCCAGCCCATCGGTCGCACGCAGGATCTTTTTCAGATCTTTATCCTGCACGAAGCGGGCAATTCCGGTCATCGCGGAAAGCAATGTCGCATCAGTGAAATGACGCGGGGGCTGGGTTTGGCGTTCGACCACTTCCCCCTTTTCACACAGCAACTCATCACCTTTCGCGACAACCGGCAGCGGCGTACCGTCGTTCTCCTCGTCGCGCTCTTTACTGCCCAGTAACGTCCGCCAACCGGCCTCCGCCAGAAAACGCGCTTTGGCGACAAATTTCCCTTTGGCGATTTCCAGTTCAATAACGCATTTACGAAACACCGCGTCCGGGCAGAACTGCATCAGGTACTGACGCGCAATCAGGGTATAAACTTTCGCTTCATTTTCCGTCAGATGGACAGAAGAACTGCGCGCCGTCGGAATAATCGCGTGGTGCGCATCCACTTTTTTGTCATCCCAGCAGCGATTGCGCGTATCAGGATTAACCACAGGCTGCGGCAGTAAATCCGGGGCGTGGACGCTAATCGCGTTCATTACCGCGTGCCGTCCGGCAAAGTGTTCTTCCGGCAGATAACGGCAGTCGGAACGCGGATAGGTAATCAGCTTGTGGGTTTCATATAGCTTCTGACAAATATCAAGCACGTTTTGCGCGCTCAGGCCAAAGCGTTTGGCGGCTTCAATCTGCAGCGTCGAGAGCGAAAACGGCAGCGGCGCGGATTCTGATTCCCGTTTATCATTATAACTGGTTACCAGAGCGGGCTGACCGTTGATCCGGTTCACCACATGCTCCGCCAGCGGACGATGAAGCAAACGCCCCTCTTCATCCTGATAAGGTTCGCACGCCTCGCTCGGCTGCCAGATAGCGGTAAAACGCTCGTCGGCAGGCGTAACGATGTGCGCCTTCACTTCAAAGAAGTCTTTGGCGACGAAGTTCTCAATCTCTTCATCTCGCCGCACCACCAGCCCCAGTACCGGCGTCTGCACGCGTCCCACGGATAACACGCCCTGATAGCCCGCATTACGGCCCAGGATCGTGTAAGCGCGGGTCATATTAATGCCATACAGCCAGTCCGCTCGCGCTCGCGCCAGCGCGGAGACGCACAGCGGCACGAAGTCGCTGTTCGCCCGTAGCCTGTCGATAGCACGCTCGACCGCCTGCGGGTTAAGGTCGTTTATCAGACAACGCTGCACCCGCTGGCGCTTTTCGGCAGAAAGCTGGAGATAATCCAGCACTTCATCAACCAGAAGCTGCCCTTCACGATCCGGGTCGCCGGCGTGAATAATTTCACCGGCTTGATGCAAAAAGCGCTTAATCACGTTGAGTTGTTTGGTGACGGAAGGTCGAGGCTGAAGCTGCCATTTTTCCGGCACGATAGGCAGGTCAGCCAGATTCCAGCGCGCATAACGGCTGTCATACGCATCGGGCTGCGCCTGTTCCAGCAAATGACCAATACACCAGGTGACGACCTGCCCGTTTCCGCATTCAATAAAACCATCGCCTTTACGGTGCGGCTTTGGCAGCACATCCGCAATGGCGCGCCCCAGACTCGGTTTTTCGGCAATAAACAACCGCATCAGGTTAACGAATCTCAACCATAGCACGACCGCCGCGGGCGTCGACCAGCTCGCCAATCGCGGTCAGATCGATACCAAATTCCGCCGCGGTGGCTTTAACGTCGTCTTCGGCGTCCGGCGTTACCGCCAGCAGCAAACCGCCTGACGTTTGCGGATCGCACAGCAGGCTACGAACTTCACGCGGCATGTCGCCCATCAGATGACCATAGCTGGCGAAGTTGCGCTCTGTGCCGCCTGGTACGGCACCCAGAGCAATATACTCTTCCACGCCCGGCAGTTTAGGGATGTCCTGATAGCAAAGCAGCGCCTGCACGCCTGCGCCCTGGCACATCTCGCTCAGGTGCCCCAGCAGACCAAAACCGGTAACGTCAGTCATGGCTTTTACGCCGTCGATATTGGCAAACGCCGCGCCAGCAACGTTCATCCGACACATGACTTCCGTCGCCAGCCCCTGATGTTCAGGTTTAAGCAGCGATTTTTTCTCGGCGGTGGTCAACACGCCAATCCCCAACGGTTTGGTCAGAAAGAGTTTGCATCCAGCCTGCGCGGTACTGTTTTTCTTCACCCGTTCGGTCGGCACCACGCCAGTGACCGCGAGACCAAAGATCGGCTCCGGGGCATCAATAGAGTGTCCACCCGCCAGCGCAATACCGGCCTGACGGCAGGCAAAACGCCCCCCCTCGGTCACTTCACGCGCAATATCGGGCGACAGGGTATTAATCGGCCAGCCAAGGATCGCGATCGCCATAATCGGTTTACCGCCCATCGCAAAAATATCGCTGATGGCATTTGTTGCCGCAATGCGGCCAAAATCAAACGGATTATCGACTATCGGCATAAAGAAGTCGGTGGTGCTGATAATACTGGTGCCATTACCCAGATCGTAAACCGCCGCATCATCGCGGGTTTCATTACCCACCAGCAGATTCGGGTCGACGAACTTCGCCTGCTCGCTATGCAGGATAGTCTCCAGCACTTTAGGGGAAATTTTACAACCGCAACCAGCGCCGTGGCTGTATTGCGTTAAACGAATGGCTTGCTCGCTCATGGACATCTCCTGTCATTGCATTCGCGCTATGGTAGCGCTCATTCCCTGATGTGGTAAGTATCACTGTCTGAATTACCGCGCCTTTGCTCAGAATCCAGACAGTTTTATCCCTCAGCGTCAGAAATAACGCACAAACGGCGTGGGGTCGGGGGTACTGATCGTCGTTGACGCTTTGAGCTGCGGCGTGCCGAGATAGAGAAAACCAACAATTTTATCCTGAGGGCGGCACTCAAAGGCTTCCCGCACGATAGCGCTCTCAGTTAACGCGCCGCTACGCCAGATACCATTAAACCCTTGCGCAATCGCCGCCATTTGCATTGCCATCACCGCGCATCCGGCGGACATCTCCTGTTCCCACACGGGAACCTTATGGTTTTCTTCGCATCTCGCCACCACGGTAATGATCAGCGGCGCGCGAAACGGCGCATTACGCGCTTTTTCGATCGCTTTCTCATCCTCCCCGGCAGCGGCAGCGCCTTGTTCAAGCACGGCGCTGAAACGGTCGCGCCCCTCTCCTTCAATCACAAAAAAACGCCACGGCTGTAGAGACTTATGATCGGGAACTCGCATTCCTGCCCGCAGAATGTTCTGTAATTGCTCTCCGACAGGCGCCGGTTCTGCGAGACGAGAGGCGCTACGACGGTTGATCAGCAGTTCTAGTGCATCCATTTGATTAACTCCAGCAATGATATTTATTCACAAAATTAACACGGGAGCGGATTTTGTTACAGCACAGGCAGTGATTCCTGCTGACAACTGCCTGATGGGTCATTACGATAGCCACATCTTAATGCTTTATCCTCATCAAGGTATAAGCGTTGTTACTCAGATAGGGAGAATACATGCGAACCCTGTGGCGATTTATTGCCGGATTTTTTAAATGGACGTGGCGATTGTTGAATTTCGTCCGTGAAATGGTACTCAACCTGTTCTTTATTTTTCTGGTCCTGGTGGGCGTTGGGATCTGGATGCAGATCGGTAACGGCAGCAACAGTGAACAAACGGCGCACGGCGCTCTGCTGCTGGATATTTCCGGCGTCATTGTGGATAAACCGTCCACCAATCATCGTCTGGGCGCGCTGGGTCGCCAGTTGTTTGGCGCCAGCTCCGACCGTCTGCAGGAAAACTCCCTGTTTGACATTGTCAACGCTATTCGTCAGGCGAAAGATGACCGTAACATCACCGGTATCGTTCTGGATCTGAAAAACTTCACCGGCGCCGATCAGCCATCAATGCGCTATATCGGTAAAGCGCTGCGCGAATTCCGCGACAGCGGCAAACCGGTTTTTGCCGTGGGTGAAAACTACAGCCAGGGTCAGTATTACCTCGCCAGCTTCGCCAATAAAATTTGGCTTTCCCCACAGGGTCAGGTAGATCTTCACGGCTTCGCTACGAATGGCCTGTACTACAAAACGCTGTTGGATAAACTGAAAGTTTCTACCCACGTTTTCCGGGTCGGCACCTATAAATCCGCCGTCGAGCCGTTTATCCGCGACGATATGTCGCCCGCCGCCCGCGAGGCCGACAGCCGCTGGATAGGCGAACTGTGGCAGAACTACCTGCATACCGTTTCCGCCAATCGCCAGATTTCGCCACAACAGCTCTTCCCTGGCGCGCAGGCTATTATCGACGGGTTAACCAGCGTGGGCGGCGACACCGCCAAATATGCACTCGACCATAAACTGGTGGATGCCCTCGCCTCCAGCGCAGACATTGAAAAAGCGCTGACGAAGCAGTTTGGCTGGAGCAAAACCGAAAATAACTATCGGGCGATCAGCTATTACGATTATTCGCTGAAAACGCCTGCGGGTAACGGCGGTACTATTGCAGTTATTTTCGCCAATGGCGCAATTATGGATGGCGAAGAAACGCCAGGGAATGTCGGCGGCGACACTACAGCATCGCAGATCCGCGACGCACGCCTTGATCCTAAAGTGAAAGCAATTGTGCTGCGCGTCAATAGCCCAGGCGGTAGCGTCAACGCCTCCGAAGTTATCCGCGCCGAACTGGCGGCGGCAAAAGCGGCTGGCAAACCGGTGGTGGTCTCAATGGGCGGCATGGCGGCCTCCGGCGGTTACTGGATCTCTACGCCGGCAAACTATATCGTGGCCAGCCCCAGCACGCTGACGGGTTCAATTGGCATCTTCGGCGTCATCAATACGGTAGAAAACAGCCTGTCGTCGATTGGCGTACACAGCGACGGCGTCTCCACCTCGCCGCTGGCGGAGATTTCGATGACCAAAGCGCTGTCGCCGGAAGTGCAGCAGATGATGCAACTCAGTATTGAGTACGGCTACAAACGCTTTATCACGCTGGTGGCAGAAGCGCGTAAGCGTACGCCGGAACAGATTGATCAAATCGCTCAGGGCCATGTCTGGACAGGAGAGGACGCGAAAGCCAATGGTCTGGTGGACAGTCTCGGCGACTTTGACGATGCCGTCGCCAAAGCGGCAGAGCTGGCGAAACTGAAACAGTGGCATCTTGATTACTATCAGGACGAACCAACGGTCCTTGATATGGTAATGGACAGTATGACCGGATCTGTACGCGCCATGCTGCCGGAGGCTATTCAGGCGATACTCCCGGCGCCGCTCGTTTCCGCCGCCAACACGGTGAAGGCCGAGGGGGATAAACTGGCGGCATTTAACGATCCGCAAAACCGTTATGCGTTCTGTTTGACTTGCGCGAACGTTCGCTAATGCTTCATCAATAGCCATGCCGGATGGCGGTTACTTATAGCTGCCATCCGATAATCATTAATACGTCCTTTGCGACACGACTAAACATTATCATGCAAAAGAAATCAATTTACGTTGCCTATACCGGCGGTACTATCGGTATGCAGCGCTCAGATCAGGGGTATATCCCGGTGTCCGGGCACCTTCAACGTCAGTTGGCGCTGATGCCGGAATTCCACCGCCCGGAGATGCCGGATTTTACCATCCATGAATATGCCCCGCTGATGGATTCATCAGATATGACGCCGGAAGACTGGCAGCATATCGCTGAAGATATCAAAGCGCACTACGATGAGTATGACGGTTTTGTTATTCTGCACGGCACCGACACGATGGCGTTTACCGCATCGGCGCTCTCTTTCATGCTGGAAAATCTGGGCAAACCGGTTATTGTGACAGGGTCACAAATTCCGCTGGCTGAGCTGCGCTCCGACGGGCAAATTAATTTGCTGAATGCGCTTTATGTCGCCGCCAACTACCCTATTAATGAAGTAACGCTGTTTTTTAATAATCGTCTGTTCCGCGGCAATCGCACGACCAAAGCACATGCGGATGGTTTCGACGCTTTTGCCTCTCCTAATCTGCCGCCCTTGCTGGAAGCGGGAATTCACATTCGCCGTTTAAATACGCCTCCCGCGCCCCACGGCTCTGGTGAATTAATCGTTCATCCTATTACGCCGCAGCCGATAGGCGTAGTGACTATTTATCCGGGGATTTCCGCCGAGGTAGTACGTAACTTTCTGCGTCAGCCGGTAAAAGCGCTGATTCTGCGCTCTTATGGCGTAGGCAACGCGCCACAAAATAAAGCGTTTTTACAGGAGCTGAAAGAGGCCAGTTCACGCGGCATCGTGGTCGTTAACCTGACGCAATGCATGTCAGGGCGAGTCAACATGGGCGGGTACGCTACCGGTAATGCGCTGGCGCACGCTGGCGTGATTGGCGGTGCCGATATGACCGTCGAAGCCACCTTAACCAAACTGCATTATTTGTTAAGCCAGGGTCTGGACACTCAGGCGATTCGTAGCGCGATGGCGCAAAACTTGCGTGGTGAATTGACGTCGGATGATTAAAAATCCCGACGACAAGGAGGATATAATGACAAACCGGGCCTTATTACTGGTCGACTTGCAAAATGACTTTTGCGCCGGCGGCGCGCTGGCTGTGCCGGAAGGCGACAGCACTATCGATATCGCCAACTCTCTTATTGACTGGTGCCAGCCCCGCCAGATTCCGGTGCTCGCTAGCCAGGACTGGCATCCCGCGAAGCATGGCAGCTTCGCCAGCCAGCATCAGGCGGAACCCTATAGTCAGGGAGAGCTGGACGGTCTGCCGCAAACGCTCTGGCCGGATCACTGCGTTCAACATACCGACGGCGCGGCGTTACATCCCCTGCTTAGCCAACATGCGCTCGACGCCACCATTTATAAGGGTGAAAACCCGCTGATTGACAGCTACAGCGCGTTTTTTGACAACGAACATCGGCAGAAAACTACCCTTGATACCTGGCTTCATGAGCGTGACGTTACCGAGCTTATCGTGATGGGGCTGGCGACCGATTACTGCGTAAAATTTACGGTGCTGGATGCATTACAGTTGGGCTATGCCGTTAACGTGATCACCGATGGCTGTCGCGGCGTGAATATTCACCCGCAGGATAGCGCGCACGCGTTTATGGAGATGGCAGCGGCAGGCGCGACGCTGTATACGCTGGCAGACTGGAAAGAGACGCAGGGACCGGATACGTCGCGTTAGCATCGCTGCCAGACAAAGCTCAACGCAGGCAGGAGAGCGTTTCTAACGAAACTCTTCTCGTTTCAATGCCAAAACAAAACGCAACATCATATACAGCACAACTCATCGGCAATGAAAGAGCCGGATGGCGGCTACGCCCTCTCCGGCCTACCAATTACTGCATTTTCAATGTCGTAATCGGCTTTGACGTAATACCGAAATCCGCTTTGAGCTGCTGCTTACTTTTCATCACCATCTGACCATGAGTATCGATCGTCATATGTTGCGCTTCGGTATTGTGCCGCGCCTGCCATAGCATCACCAATTGCAGGCTGTTTTCTTTCTGTTCCGGCGTTAACGCCACACCGTCCGGCCATTTACCCAACTCAACAGCGGTGGATAAACGTTGATACACTTCCGGCGTCATGCTGTTAATGATCTCATCAAGATTCATGATGTATCCGCTCCTGTGGAATAATTTGCTGAATCGTTTTTTCAGCCTTTCAACTGATCGCCGTTTTTTTCGTCAGAAAAGGCGAGCGAGGCCGAGTTAACGCAATAGCGTTCACCGGTCGGCTGCGGACCATCCGGGAAAACGTGTCCGAGATGCGCATCGCAGTTTCCGCAACGAATTTCGACACGCTGCATTCCATGAGAAAAATCGTCTATGTAACGAATCGCCTCTTCGCTGACAGGCTCGTAAAAGCTGGGCCAGCCGCAGCCTGAATCGTATTTGGTGTGGGAGTGAAAAAGCGGCGTATCACAGACCAGGCAGTGATAAACCCCATCGCGTTTATTATGCAGTAGGCGTCCAGTAAATGGCGGTTCTGTGCCACGATCCTGCGTCACATAGAATTGCATTTCGGACAATTTTTTCTTGAGTTCTTCTGCTGAAGATTGGTTAGCCATTTTCTCACATCTCACTTTAAACGTGCTCACATTGCCTGACCGATTCTAACAAAACATTAACACCTCAGTACCAACTTTTGTTCTAAACTTGATCATTGCGAAATGGCGGCTTACGAATCGTGACTGATGTCACATTATTATCTCGGTTGCCCTTTAAAATTCGGGGCGGCGCCCCCATGTGGTTTCCAGCCGAAAGGAAGAGTGAGGCGAATCAGCCGCGCAAAGGTTGTGCAGAGGATTGATTTGTCGCAATGATTGACACGATTCCGCTTGACGCTGCGTAAGGTTTTTGTAATTTTACAGGCAACCTTTTATTCACTAACAAATAGCTGGTGGAATATATGACTATCAAAGTAGGTATCAACGGTTTTGGCCGTATCGGTCGCATTGTTTTCCGTGCTGCTCAGAAACGTTCTGACATCGAGATCGTTGCAATCAACGACCTGTTAGACGCAGAGTACATGGCATACATGCTGAAATATGACTCCACTCACGGCCGTTTCGACGGTACTGTTGAAGTGAAAGACGGTCATCTGATCGTTAACGGTAAAAAAATCCGTGTTACCGCTGAACGCGATCCGGCTAACCTGAAATGGGACGAAGTTGGTGTTGACGTAGTGGCTGAAGCTACCGGTATCTTCCTGACTGACGAAACCGCGCGTAAACACATCACCGCTGGCGCGAAAAAAGTGGTTCTGACTGGTCCGTCTAAAGACAACACCCCAATGTTTGTTAAAGGCGCTAACTTTGACAAATACGAAGGCCAGGACATCGTTTCCAACGCTTCCTGCACCACCAACTGCCTGGCGCCGCTGGCTAAAGTTATCAACGACAACTTCGGCATCATCGAAGGTCTGATGACCACTGTTCACGCGACTACCGCAACCCAGAAAACCGTTGACGGCCCGTCTCACAAAGACTGGCGCGGTGGCCGTGGCGCATCTCAGAACATCATCCCGTCCTCTACCGGCGCTGCTAAAGCGGTAGGTAAAGTACTGCCGGAACTGAATGGCAAACTGACTGGTATGGCGTTCCGCGTTCCGACTCCGAACGTATCCGTTGTTGACCTGACCGTTCGTCTGGAAAAAGCTGCTACCTACGAGCAGATCAAAGCTGCTGTTAAAGCTGCTGCCGAAGGCGAAATGAAAGGCGTTCTGGGTTACACCGAAGACGACGTTGTATCTACCGATTTCAACGGCGAAGTATGCACTTCCGTGTTCGATGCTAAAGCAGGCATCGCGCTGAACGACAACTTCGTGAAACTGGTCTCCTGGTACGATAACGAAACCGGTTACTCCAACAAAGTACTGGACCTGATTGCTCACATCTCCAAATAAGTTGAGATGAAACAGTCATTGGTAAGAGCGACTCAGGTCGCTCTTTTTTTTTCCTGAAAATATACCCGTCATACTTCAAGTTACAGGTGTGTTGGCTACGCTCTTTCACCCGAATCACTGACGGAAGTCAAGCTCATCGGGATGAATCAGGGATATCCATGTCCCTGGCCGAAGGTAACCTCCGGTTGCTCAAATTCGTTCCTGACGAATTTGTCGTTCACTTGCCGCGTTACCCGGTCTGCGACCTCGCCCCTTCGGGGCCAGCGCAAGCACTGGTCAAGGCACAAGCGCCTTGTCCTGCAACTCGAATTATTTAGGGTAAAGAGGATTGCGTAATGATTAATAAAATTTTTGCTCTTCCGGCTATCGAACAGTTTACCCCTGTCCTTTCCCGCCGCCAGCTTGATGACCTTGATCTGATCGTCGTTGACCACCCGCAGGTTAAAGCCTCTTTTGCATTACAGGGCGCGCACCTTCTCTCCTGGAAACCCGTCGGTGAGGAAGAGGTATTGTGGCTCAGTAATAATACGCCTTTCAAAACCGGCGTGGCGCTACGCGGCGGCGTACCGATCTGCTGGCCCTGGTTTGGACCTGCGGCTCAACAAGGTCTGCCGTCACACGGCTTTGCGCGTAATCTGCCGTGGGCGCTAAAAGCGCATAATGAAGATGATAACGGCGTAATGTTGACATTTGAGCTGCAAAGCAGTGAGGCCACCCGAAAATACTGGCCGCACGATTTCACGCTGCTGGCACGTTTTAAAGTAGGCAAAACCTGTGAAATTGAACTGGAAGCGCATGGCGAGTTTGCAACCACATCCGCTCTCCACAGCTATTTTAACGTTGGCGACATCGCCAGCGTTCAGGTCAGCGGACTCGGCGACCGGTTTATTGATAAAGTTAACGACGCCAAAGAAGGAGTCCTGACCGACGGCGTGCAAACCTTTCCGGACCGTACCGATCGCGTTTACCTCAATCCTGAAGCATGTAGCGTGATCCACGATGCGACATTAAACCGCACGATTGATGTGGTTCACCATCATCATCTTAACGTCGTAGGCTGGAACCCTGGCCCGGCGTTGTCCGTCAGCATGGGCGACATGCCGGATGACGGCTATAAAACATTTGTGTGCGTTGAAACGGCTTACGCTACTGCGCCGCAACAAGCCACAGAAGAAAAGCCATCTCGTCTGGCGCAGACTATCTGCGTCGCTAAACGCTAAAAGTGAATTGATACCAGCGTTTCTGTAGGCCCTGGAAGGTGCCAGCCGCCATCAGGCATTACTTGCCGAATGGCGGTGCTTACGCATTTTATCCGGCGTCACACCATATCCAACGCGGTTTTCCCTTTTGGCGCAGGCCAGGCGTTGTCCAGTAAGGCAAGTTCGTTTGCTGACAAGGCGATCTTGAGCGCCGCCGCATTTTGCTTCACGTGTTCTGTACTGCCGGCTTTCGGGATCGCCACCACGCCCGGATTCGCAATCACCCACGCCAGTAAGATTTGCGCCGCCGTAGCGTTATGCGCGCACGCAATTTCATTCACCACCGGATGATTCAGTAAACCGCTACATAATCGGCCGGCCTGCGCAAGCGGACTATAGGCCATTACTGGCATCCGCTGTTGTTGACACCACGGCAATAAATCATACTCAATACCGCGTGACGCCAGATGATAGAGTACCTGATTTGTCGCACATTGCTGTCCCCCCGGGATGCGCCACAGCGCCTGCATTTCGTCATAATCAAGATTAGAGCCCCCCCAACGGCGAATTTTCCCCTGCGCTATTAGCCGCTCCATACCCTCAACGATCTCTTCGAATGAAAAGCTTCCGGCCCAGTGCAACAGATAGAGATCGAGATAATCTGTTTTCAGACGACGCAGGCTTCCCTCACAAGCGGCAACTATCTTCTGGCCACCAGCGTTCCACGGGTACACTTTTGACACCAGAAATGCCTCATCACGTCGCCCCACCAGCGCCTCGCCCACGACCTTTTCTGCCCCGCCGTCGGCATACATTTCAGCCGTATCAATAAGGCGTAACCCCAAATCCAGCCCCGCGCGCAGCGCCGAAACCTCGCGCTGACGATGATCTGCGCGCTCGCCCATATACCATGTTCCCTGTCCTATAGCAGGAAGCGTCTCCTGCCCGCAAAACGTTACGTTTTTCACTGTCTTCATTTCCTTTTCAATGTCACTCGACGGTAAAACAATACAGGACGCTTATACCCCAGGTAATGTTCGGCATCATACCGCGTAGGGGGCGATTTTCTTGTCACTGACGAATGTCATCCGCAATCATGTCGACGATGCGGGTAATATGCGCGGCGGGTCGATGATTCAATAATAATTGACGCATCACATTCATATAGGGCGTCACATGTTGAAAGAACTCCAGATATCCTTTACAGAGATAATTTTGTCGTTCGCCGCCGTCCATACAAATTCGGTGTTTCGGACAGCCGCCGTAACAGGCAAAGCGCCATGTACAGTTCTGGCAGCGTGAGGAAAGGTTTGCTTTAGCCGCGCCAAACTGCTGCTGAAAAGGAGAGGCCGCCATTTCTTCTAAAGAGTGTTGCCGTAGACTGCCCAGTTTATAGGCGGGAAAAACAAAATGGTCGCAGCTAAACACGTCGCCATTCTGCTCCACCAGCAAACTTTGTCCGCAGGTCGGCTGCATCGTACAAAGCGTGGCGGGCTCCCCCATCCAGACGCCAAGTAAGTTGTCAAAAAGCTGTACAAATATGCGTCCGACATCGTGACGTATCCATTGATCAAAAACATCGCACATAAATGCGCCCCACCCTTCAGGCGTGACGGAAAAGGGCATCAGCGAAGGCGAATCATCATTGCCAGATAACGTCAAAGAACGCTGCGCTTTTTGCGCGAGCGGCTCAACAATGGGAATAAATTGCAGGTGCTTACTTTCCAGTTCCTGCGTCAAAAAATGATAAATAGCGTTGCCATGACGGCATGACGCATCATTCACGACAGTGAGTGTGTTGAACTCGACATCATTTACCTGCAGAAGGCGGATAGCATTAACGACTCGGGAAAAAGACGCCCGCCCTGACGGCGTTTTCCGGTAATGATCATGAACGACTTGCGGCCCATCAATCGATATACCGATCAGGAACTGGTGCTGCGCAAAGAAAGCAGCCCACTCTTCATTGATTAATACGCCATTGGTTTGCAGACTGTTGTAGATAGTTTTGCCGTTGGCATAGCGTTGCTGCAAGCGCACCACTTTTTGGTAAAAAGAGAGGCCGCATAGCGTCGGCTCTCCCCCCTGCCAGCAAAACGAGACTTCTGAGGATGGCGTATCATCAATTACCCGGCGGATATACGTCTCCAGCACATCATCAGACATGACGCGCTGCCCCCGGGGTTTATCAAGATAGAAACAATATTTGCAGGATAAGTTACACAGACTGCCGCCAGGCTTGGCTACTGTGTTGAATACTATGCTCATTCGTCTTACTCGCGGTGAAGAATGGGTATAGCATAAACGGGACGTTATAGGGAGATAGTCACCAGCATTGCAACAATTACTACACTAATTGTTAGCGCAATTGTAATTACCTGGATTTTTCATATAAACGACTCGTTTTTTAAACGGATGTAACAAAGCGTGAACCACGTAAGCCTGTACCATACCCGGTTAACAGCGCATTGATATACGCCACAATATTCGCGTATCAGTCAGCACAAAGCCTGCATAACGCAGGCTTTGTAGCGGTTTTCCGACAAATTCAATCAATCAGAATCTATAGGTTACGCCAGTAGAAAGGATACCGGTCCAGGATTTATCCACCATCGGGCTATCGGTAATTTCATCCGACAGACGGGTGTAGCGCGCAGTACCGTATACGCTCCAGTTACCCGCGAAATTATAGTTAGCGCTAAGCTCAAGATACGGGTTCCAGCTATCATTTGGGTTATAGCCGCGCAGGCCGCTACGCGAAGACTCTTTACGTGATACGCCGTAATAATAGTCGTTCTGGTTCTCGCTATTCCATTCTACCCCGATACCTGGCGTTAAGGTCAGCCCGCCATTGGTATACCGATACAGCCAGGCCAGATCCCAGACGATACCGTTACTGTTATCCAACGTATCCCCTGCCAGAGAGGTACGCAGGAAACCATATTGGGTGTGATGCGCGTAAGAGACGCCCGCCATCATAGTACTTTTACGCCTGTCCAGACGACGCAACTGATGGTCGTCGCTGTCGCCCGGCTTGAAGTACATCGGGGACCAGTACGCCATGATTGACAACTTATCGGTATTGTCATTCCACAGGTAATAACCGCCGCCCAGACCGCGGAACCAGAAATTTTCGCTTTCATAAGCGATGACCGGTATCGGGTAAACATCACTATCGTAATCTTTATAAGGGTGTTCAACCACACCAACGCCTGCGCCCAGCGTCAGGTTGCTTTCAGCGTGCGCGACGCTGGCGGACGTTGCGATAAGCATGCCAAGAGCCAGAAGTTTAAGTTTGGTCACAATCCATAATTCCTTATTCAAATGTTCTGCGGCAAAAGTGTAACCGCCAATACTTATAAGCCCAACTATTTTACACAATGTAACCGTTTAATATCACCATCACAGATTATTTTCAGATGATCGGCTGATGATCGTTATGTGACCGGAAACGCTTTTTCTGACATTAACCAGGCTTTTCCACCCGATGAGTTATTGATATGTCATCGAAATCTACTGGCGCGTACAGGCAAGTTTTGCAAATGCCATCTACGCTTAATGTTAAGAAGGTGTATCACCGGGCACGTTGATCTCCTGACCAATAAAATGGCATGAGAGTTGCTTTTCCTTAGCAGAGACGGCGTTCAGTCTACCTCTTCCGGGAGCCTCTACTATTCATATGAACGGCTCTTAACATGTGCGAAAAAACGAAAGGATGGCATATCATGAATATATTCGATCACTATCGCCAGCGCTACGAAGCTGCCAAGGACGAAGAGTTCACACTGCAGGATTTTCTTACCATTTGCCGGCAAGATCGCAGTGCTTATGCCAACGCGGCAGAGCGGCTATTAATGGCTATTGGCGAGCCTAATATGGTCGACACTGCCCAGGAACCCCGACTTTCTCGACTCTTCTCCAACCGGGTGATTGCTCGCTATCCTGCGTTTGAAGAGTTTTACGGCATGGAAGACGCGATTGAACAGATTGTCTCTTATCTGAAACATGCGGCGCAAGGGCTGGAAGAGAAGAAGCAAATTCTCTATTTGCTGGGGCCTGTGGGGGGTGGCAAATCATCGCTCGCTGAACGGCTGAAATCGCTAATGCAGCGCGTCCCAATTTATGTTTTAAGCGCCAACGGCGAACGTAGTCCGGTCAACGATCATCCGTTATGCCTGTTTAATCCACAGGAAGACGCGCAGATTCTGGAAAAAGAGTACGGTATTCCGCGCCGCTATCTCGGTACGATTATGTCCCCGTGGGCGGCCAAACGGCTGCATGAGTTTGGCGGCGATATTACTAAATTCCGCGTGGTGAAAGTCTGGCCCTCTATTCTGGAACAGATTGCCATCGCCAAAACGGAACCCGGCGATGAAAACAATCAGGATATTTCGGCGCTGGTCGGCAAGGTGGATATTCGTAAACTCGAACACCACGCCCAGAACGATCCGGATGCGTATGGTTACTCCGGCGCGCTGTGCCGCGCTAACCAAGGGATCATGGAGTTCGTCGAGATGTTTAAAGCGCCTATCAAGGTGCTGCACCCATTGCTGACCGCAACCCAGGAAGGTAACTACAACGGCACGGAAGGTATTTCCGCCCTGCCCTTTAATGGCATCATACTTGCCCACTCAAACGAATCTGAATGGGTGACTTTCCGTAACAATAAAAATAATGAAGCCTTCCTCGACCGTGTCTATATCGTGAAGGTGCCTTATTGCCTGCGAATCTCCGAAGAGATCAAAATCTACGAGAAATTACTTAATCATAGCGAGCTGACTCATGCGCCCTGCGCGCCGGGCACATTGGAAACACTTTCGCGTTTCTCGATTCTTTCTCGCCTGAAAGAGCCGGAAAATTCCAGCATCTACTCGAAAATGCGCGTTTATGACGGTGAAAGCCTGAAAGATACCGACCCAAAAGCCAAATCGTACCAGGAGTATCGCGACTACGCGGGCGTGGACGAAGGGATGAACGGTCTCTCCACCCGATTCGCGTTTAAGATCCTCTCCCGCGTGTTCAACTTTGACCATGCGGAAGTGGCGGCCAACCCGGTACATCTGTTCTACGTTCTGGAGCAACAAATTGAGCGTGAGCAGTTCCCGCAGGAGCAAGCTGAGCGTTACCTGGAGTTCCTGAAAGGCTACCTGATCCCGAAATACGCCGAATTTATCGGCAAGGAGATCCAGACGGCCTATCTCGAATCTTACTCTGAGTACGGACAGAACATTTTTGATCGTTACGTGACTTATGCGGATTTCTGGATTCAGGATCAGGAGTATCGCGACCCGGATACCGGTCAACTGTTCGATCGCGAGTCGCTAAACGCCGAGCTGGAAAAAATTGAAAAACCAGCGGGTATCAGTAACCCGAAAGATTTCCGTAATGAGATAGTAAACTTTGTTCTGCGCGCCAGAGCCAACAATAGCGGCCATAATCCAAACTGGACCAGTTACGAGAAGCTGCGCACGGTGATTGAGAAAAAAATGTTCTCTAATACCGAAGAGTTGTTGCCAGTCATTTCCTTTAACGCCAAAACATCAACTGACGAGCAGAAAAAGCACGACGACTTTGTCGATAGGATGATGGAGAAAGGGTATACCCGTAAGCAGGTTCGTTTGCTGTGCGAGTGGTACCTGCGCGTGCGTAAATCGTCATGATGTTAATGCCCGGTGGCGCTTTCGCTTACCGGGCCTACAAAGTAATGTTCTGTAGACTGGCTAAGCGTTAGCGCTATCCGGCACTGACAGAATAGGCGCATAGTTGGCAGTACGGGGGGCATATGACCTGGTTCATAGACCGACGTCTTAACGGCAAAAATAAAAGCACGGTGAATCGCCAGCGCTTTTTGCGCCGTTATAAAGCACAAATTAAGCAGTCGATCTCCGAAGCGATTAACAAACGCTCAGTGACCGATGTCGACAGCGGAGAATCCGTCTCTATTCCAACCGATGATATTAGCGAACCGATGTTTCATCAGGGGCGCGGCGGTCTGCGCCATCGCGTTCATCCGGGTAACGATCACTTTATCCAGAATGATCGCATTGAGCGTCCGCAAAGCGGTGGCGGCGGCGGTTCCGGGAGTGGTCAGGGTCAGGCCAGCCAGGACGGCGAAGGCCAGGATGAGTTTGTTTTTCAGATTTCAAAAGATGAGTATCTGGATCTGCTCTTTGAAGATTTAGCGCTGCCTAATCTGAAAAAAAACCAGCATCGACAGCTTAACGAGTATAAAACTCACCGCGCTGGTTTCACCTCAAACGGTGTGCCGGCCAATATCAGCGTAGTTCGTTCGCTACAAAACTCTTTGGCGCGCCGCACCGCGATGACGGCCGGAAAACGCCGCGAACTGCACGCACTGGAAGCGGAACTGGAGACCATCAGCAACAGCGAACCAGCGCAACTGCTTGAAGAGGAACGATTACGCCGGGAGATTGCCGAACTGCGGGCTAAAATCGAGCGAGTACCGTTTATCGACACCTTTGATTTACGCTATAAAAATTATGAAAAACGGCCTGAGCCCTCCAGCCAGGCGGTAATGTTCTGTCTGATGGACGTCTCAGGTTCGATGGATCAGGCAACCAAAGATATGGCCAAGCGTTTTTACATTCTGCTCTATCTGTTTTTAAGCCGAACGTATAAGAACGTAGAAGTGGTTTATATCCGCCACCATACCCAGGCGAAGGAAGTGGACGAACATGAGTTCTTTTATTCGCAAGAGACCGGGGGGACGATTGTCTCCAGCGCGCTTAAACTCATGGATGAAGTGGTTAAAGAGCGCTACGACCCCGGACAGTGGAATATCTATGCGGCGCAAGCGTCAGACGGTGATAACTGGGCCGACGACTCACCGCTGTGCCATGAGATTCTGGCGAAAAAACTGCTGCCGGTAGTGCGCTATTACAGCTATATCGAGATTACCCGCCGCGCCCACCAGACCTTATGGCGAGAGTATGAACATCTGCAGGCGACGTTCGATAACTTCGCCATGCAGCATATTCGCGATCAGGAAGATATTTATCCGGTATTCCGCGAATTGTTTCAGAAACAGAGCGCCAATCAAAGTGCATAACCATAAATCAGCCCGTAATGCGTCACGGGCTGATTTATTACAAACTCAAC
The DNA here is from genome assembly GCF_008692785.1 of Salmonella enterica subsp. diarizonae. Lineage (GTDB taxonomy): Bacteria > Pseudomonadota > Gammaproteobacteria > Enterobacterales > Enterobacteriaceae > Salmonella > Salmonella diarizonae. The sequence goes on along the minus strand of NZ_VXJV01000002.1, from coordinate 57,201 downwards.
GTTCACATTATTCGGCTGAAATAATTTTCCGTAAATAGCCTGGATGAAGATGCTCTGCCATATTGGGGAAATTAATCCCTTAACGCAATGCTATCACGCTAATATCACTAACACCAAGGCCATTCCCAGCCAAAAGGTAGCTCAGGCTCCTCTTCACCCTGACCAAGTATAGTACCCCTTCTGAATATGAGCAGCGGGCATGTGTTCAGGAGGTTGCGCATCTGTCATTACCGATACTGAAAAACCTGCCGCTATTAATATAAAAAACCGATAAAAAACATTTGCTTGAGCCGTTTCATCGTGCCTCCTGCGGAAGTACATTATTATCCTTACCACGTCACATTCCTTTTCACCGTAATAATAGTGGCTATTTTATTTTCGTTAGTGTTAAAGCGATGCCGTTAATTAACAACTTACTTTTTGCGACAATAGTCACGACTGAAAACATCAACGCCGCGTATTATTGGATTTATTAAATCGAGAATGATTTTTATTCCAGAACATCAACACGTTTTATTTTTAAACAGTCTATTAGAGGAATTCTCATCACTATGGTAAACTAACGCATCCGACTTTCAGGGCTGTAGTTCATCATGAATTTGCATCATAAAGCGCTCAGGCACTTTATCTCGGCAAGCGTCATCGTTTTGACATCGTCCTTCCTGATTTACGAACTTATTGCCAGCGACAGGGCAATGAATGCCTATATGCGTTATATCATGGAGAGAGCCGATTCGTCGTTTCTGTACGATAAGTACCAGAATCAAAGTATCGCCGCACATTTGATGCGAACCTTTGAAGCGCCGGGAGAGCCTGTCACCGCAGAAAAACGCCACGCGTTCTGCGCCGCCTTTGAAACCATTAACGGTACGCACGGCGTCAACCTGACTCGGCATAATTATCCAGCGCTGCATGGCACTCTGCAAACCGCCGCCACACGGTGTACCGATAATCTTGATGACGTCTTTTTGCTGCCTGCGTTTGATCAGGCGGTAAGCATCAACCGTGCGCAGGACGACCACAGTCACGGATTGGGCACACTGGAGCTTAAATTCCGCTATTATGTTGATTTAAATAAACATTATGTCTATTTCTATGATTTAATCAACTCGCGGCGCTTCGCCATGCATCGTTGGACTTTTTTACAAAAAGGTACAATGGGTATTAACAGAAAAGATATAGATAAACTTTTTACAGGCCGCACGGTTATTTCAAGTATTTACATGGATGATATTACCCAGGAAAACGTCATGAGCTTTTTAACGCCTGTCTATCTGGCGGGGACATTAAAAGGTATCGTGATGGTGGACGTTAACCAGGATAATTTAAAAAATATTTTTTATACCCAGGACCGTCCGCTGGTTTGGCGTTATCTTAACGTTACCTTAAAAGATCTGGACTCCGGAAAAGAGATCATTATTAACCAAAGCAAAAATAATCTGTTTCAATATGTGAATTATAACCATGATATCCCTGGCGGACTGCGCGTTTCTTTGTCCCTTGATTTAACCTATTTCCTTGTCTCGTCCTGGAAAGCGCTGGCCTTTTACTTACTGGCAACGGCACTCCTGCTTAATATGGTACGGATGCACTTTCGGCTTTATCGCAACGTCACGCGCGAAAATATTAGCGATGCTATGACCGGGCTTTACAACCGTAAAATATTAACACCGGTACTGGAACAGCGACTACAACGACTGGTCAATGCCGGTACGCCAGTGACATTTGTCGCCATTGATTGCGATAAGTTAAAACTGATCAACGATACCCAGGGACACCAGGAAGGCGACCGGATCATTACCCTATTGGCAAAAGCGATTAAAACATCGATTCGTAAAAGCGATTACGCTATTCGCCTCGGCGGCGATGAGTTCTGTATTATTCTTGTCGATTACGCGGCGGATTTGGCTATCCATCTGCCAGAGCGTATTATTCGTAACCTGCAAATTATCGCACCGGATAAGACAGTCCATTTTTCCGCCGGGATTTATAATATGCAGCCCAATGACACGATTAATGATGCCTACCAGGCTTCCGATGCGCAGCTCTATCTGAACAAACAACAAAAACAGCATCGTTCATAATAGTGTTTCGCAGTAAATTTTCATATTGCACCAGGAGTGAGAAATGACCGAAATGACTGAAGTCGCGAAGGGCGTCGCTACGCACCAGCGTTTAGTGGCCTTATTAACGCAGGAGAACGCGCGCTATCGCGTGGTTAGCCATGATGCGGTAGGAAAATGCGAGGCAGTTTCTGAAATACGTGGTACCGCGCTGGGCCAGGGCGCAAAAGCGCTGGTCTGTAAAGTCAAAGGCAACGGCGTCAACCAGCATGTTCTTGCTATTTTAGCGGCCGATCAGCAAGCAGACCTCTCTCAGCTTGCTTCGCATCTGGGCGGCTTACGCGCCTCCCTTGCCAGCCCGGCGGAAGTCGATACGCTGACCGGCTGCGTTTTTGGCGCAATCCCGCCTTTCAGTTTTCACCCAAACCTGAAACTGGTCGCCGATCCGCTCCTGTTTGAGCGTTTCGATGAAATTGCCTTTAATGCCGGTCTGCTGGAAAAATCAGTCATTATGAATACACAGGACTATCTGCGCATCGCCCGACCGGAACTGGCAATCTTCCGCCGCTCGCAGTCATCGCCAACGGCTTAGCCCCCTCCCCGTTCAAGGAGCAAGACAGACACAACGATAATGATAAAAATGGCGAAAAACGACGCCGTAATCATCAGCGCTTCAAGAAACGGTGGATCGTACATAATTGTATCCTCCGGAAGACAACAATGACGGTTCACCTGTTATCAGTACGCTGCGTTGATGGCAATTTAATGACAAACGCCGTTTTTCGCATAGAGATTATCTTTCAGGCAGTTGCCTGAAAACCGTATCAATCGTTAAAAACGCCTGTGCGCTTTCCCGTTTGGGCGTAAAGTCGTCGGGCTTACTTTTTGGCAAGGAAACCATAATGTTTGATGTCACTCTGCTGATCCTGCTCGGACTGGCAGCTCTGGGATTTATCAGCCACAACACTACTGTCGCCGTCTCAATTCTGGTGCTGATTATTGTCCGCGTAACCCCGTTGAATACCTTTTTTCCCTGGATTGAAAAACAGGGACTCACCGTCGGGATTATCATTCTGACCATCGGTGTGATGGCCCCCATCGCCAGCGGAACCCTGCCGCCCTCCACATTGATCCACTCTTTTGTAAACTGGAAATCGCTGGTCGCGATTGCCGTCGGCGTTTTCGTCTCCTGGCTGGGCGGTCGCGGCGTTACGCTGATGGGAAACCAACCGCAGCTCGTCGCCGGGCTGCTGGTCGGTACGGTTCTTGGCGTTGCGCTGTTTCGCGGCGTGCCGGTCGGCCCACTGATTGCGGCGGGGCTGGTCTCTTTAATTGTGGGAAAACAGTAACTCGCCCGTCAGATACTGGCCTGGAGTTTGTCCCAGGCCTTTTTTAAACATCGTAATGAATGCCGTGGTGGAATCATAACCCAGCATGTGCGCGGTCTGCTGTACATTACATCCCGCTATCAGCGCTTGTAGCGCCAGAATTAATTGCAACTGATGACGCCAGCGACGAAAGCTTAGCCCCGTCTCTTTGACGACCAGCCGGGCAAGGTTACGCTCGCTCATCGCGAATACGCTGGCCCACTGCCCTAACGTATTCCATCGCGCAGGCTCCTGCGCCATTGTCTCCACCATTTGGCGAATTTTCGGATGCGCCGATACCGGTAATTGCAATTGTTCCTGCGGCTGCTGCGGCAGTTCATCAAACAACACCCGAATAAGGCGCTGCGTTGGCATTTGCGTTCTTTCGAGATCGGTTCTACGCGCCAGCGACAAAATCAACTCCCGGCATAAAGGCGAAATTTTTAACGTACAGCAACGCTCCGGCATGACGACCGCCGCAGGTTCAATAAATAAAAAGCACAGCTCCGCTCCTGCGGTCACATGATTACTGTGCGGCAGCGAGCCGGGGAGCCAGACAGCATACTGTGGGGGAACCATCCACATTGCATTTTCCACCTCGCAGGTAATCGCGCCGTGCAGAGCGAGGATCAACTGTCCCTTCCGATGTTGATGGCGAGGACTAAACAGTTCATCGTCCCTGGCGCGAATACAAAAGGCCACTGCGGCGTCGTGGTGAAGGTCGGGATCGTAACCGTCCAGTCTCAGGCCAATCATTATATTGTCCGATTTTAGCGATAAATTGTCATTTTAGCTTGATTCATCACAACAGTAAAAACTGTAAGGTATCGTCTCGCCTGACGAAATGAGAAAATGATGACGACTGCCCTTTCACCACGCGGCAAACAGGGCGCTTTCCTGATTGCCGGTATTTTGATGATAGCCACTACGCTGCGCGTTACATTTACCGGCGCTGCGCCGTTGCTGGAGACAATCCGTGCGGACTATGGTCTTTCCACCGCCCAGACAGGCCTGCTAACAACCTTGCCGCTCCTGGCGTTTGCGCTGGTTTCGCCGCTGGCGGCCGGTATTGCCCGTCGGCTTGGGATGGAACGCAGTCTGTTCGCTGCAATGCTGCTAATTTGCGCGGGTATTGCCCTCCGCTCCCTCCCCTCCGCCGCGCTGTTGTTTACCGGAACCGCGATTATTGGTTGCGGGATCGCGCTGGGTAATGTGCTGCTACCAGGCTTGATTAAGCGCGATTTTTCACAACATGTCGCCAGACTGACGGGCGCGTATTCATTAACGATGGGCGCTGCCGCCGCGTTGGGGTCCGCGCTGGTGGTTCCGCTGGCATTACACGGTTTTGGCTGGCGCGGCGCACTGTTAATGCTGATGCTGTTTCCGCTATTGGCGTTTCTTATCTGGTTGCCGCAGTGGCGCACTACCCGCTCAGCTAACCTGAGTAGTTCCCGGGCATTACATGAACGCGGTATCTGGCGTTCACCTTTAGCCTGGCAAGTTACGCTGTTTCTGGGACTTAACTCACTGATCTATTATGTGATTATCGGCTGGTTACCGACAATACTTATCAGCCACGGTTATAGCGAAGCGCAGGCAGGATCGCTACATGGCCTGCTGCAACTGGCGACCGCCGCGCCTGGGTTAGCCATTCCGCTTATTTTGCATCGCTTTAACGATCAACGCTGGATTGCCGCGCTGGTCTCACTATTGTGCGCGGCTGGCGCGGCGGGACTTTGGTTTGTGCCGGGCCAGGCGGTCATCTGGACGCTACTGTTCGGCTTCGGTTCAGGCGCGACGATGATCCTCGGCCTGACGTTTATCGGTCTGCGCGCCAGTTCGGCGCATCAGGCGGCGGCGCTTTCCGGCATGGCGCAGTCGGTCGGGTATTTACTGGCGGCATGTGGGCCACCAGTCATGGGAAAACTTCATGATGCCAGCGGTAGCTGGTATCTGCCACTATCAGGCGTGACGGTTCTGGCTATCGTCATGGCGATTTTCGGCCTCTACGCCGGGCGCGATCGGGAGATAGCGTCATAAATAAACCTGATGCCAACCCCTGGATGCCTGATGGTCAGGCCTGATCCATTAAAATTATTACCGCTATCCGGCAAAATGCGTCCCTTAAACGCCGGTCAGCGTGGTATATATTTAGCGGCAAAAGTACCGTAAGCGGCACTATCACAGGAGGGAAAAATGCTAATCCAGTGTAAGCGCGTCTATTTCCCGGCGGAAAAAGACGATGGTTATCGGGTGTTGGTTGACAGACTATGGCCGCGAGGCATTAAAAAAGCGGCGCTGGTCTATGATGAATGGAATAAGGCCATTACGCCTTCCACTGAATTGCGCAAAGCCTTTCATAGCGAAGTGATTGATTTTAACCACTTCGCGCAGCAATACCGGGCAGAACTCGCGCAACAACGACAAGAAGGCAAACGGCTGGCGGATATTGCCCGACACCAACCGCTGACGTTGCTATACGCCGCCAAAGATACTCGCCAGAACCATGCCATTGTGCTGGCGGAGTGGCTACGAGAACTGTGATTGTCGGACCGCCGCCAGGCCTGGTTGTCTGTCCGGGGACAACGGCATCAAATGTTCTGCGCGTACCCAGGCCAGGCCGTGCTGACCATCGGCGGAGGCTACGTCGCCCGTCACTAGCCACAGCGCCCGAGGCGCTTCTTTCGGCAGTATGGTGACGTGCCCATTTAGCGGATTAATGAATTCATCGCCGGGTTGACACAGGCAAAATAGCTCAACCGACTTACCAATATTCCGCCGTCCGGCGGGCGTTTTAGCGCCAATAACTATTGCCAGAGCGCCCGGCTTTAACTGAAACATATTTTCTTGCGCCGCATGAAACTCATTATCAGATTATTCTTAATCATATCGCGTCGGACCACAGGTTGTCACTTTTTCGTATCAGGGTGATCTCTGCGCCACAACGTCCACTCATCAATGATCTCGCCATTGGGCAATTTGCAATCGGAACGCACGCCTTGCGGGGTCTGCACCGGCATCAGCGTACCGCCTTGTTGCTCGCAGTAGACGGCTGCCGGATTAGGCATTCCGATACGCGGCGGCCTTGAGACATCGGGTTGCGACGATGAACAAGCGCTCAGCAGCAATACGCCTGGCAACGCAAGCCACGTAAATTTCATAACGGCTCCTTAAAGAGATATTTTGTCCAGGATAACCTGACGGGTACGCTATTTCCATACTTTCTGTCTGCGCTTTAGCGGGTATTTATCCCAGGTTAAGTAAGTCACAGCCCCCTCCTGTCACAAAGCAACCGACCTTTTGTCGCTGAGGGAACCCTGCTATTCTGGCCCCCCCTGAACAGTGAAGGTAATAGCATGAGAGTGGGTATCCTGTTCCCTGTCGTCATTTTCATTACGGCAATACTATTTTTGGCATGGTTTTTTATTGGCGGTTACGCCGCGCCGGGTGCATAACAATGAGGAAAACAACGATGGTGTTGATGGGCATCGCGCTAATTGCGGTGCTGGGTACAGAACTGGGCTGGTGGTAAATCCATTTTAAATAATAAAGGCTACCTGTCGTAGCCTTTATTATCTCTGGAGGTTTTGCGTTTAACTTTTGATTTTTCTGTAGATTAACAGCACGACAATCGCGCCGATCACCGCGACTGCAAAGCTGCCGAAGTTGAAACCATCCACTTTGCCGAAGCCAAAGAGCGTACTGATCCACCCTCCGACTACCGCACCAACGATCCCCAGAATGATCGTCATAAAGAATCCGCCGCCATCTTTACCTGGCATGATCCACTTAGCCAAAATACCCGCAATAAGTCCAAAAATAATCCATGAAAGAATGCCCATTTTTTCCTCACTTATGTCTTAACGTTAGCGGTTTATTTGCCGTTAAAAAGAATAGCACATCGTCAGGAAAATGAAGTTTGTGATGACCATCACCTTTTAGCGTCGTAAATAAAGACACATAAACATCAGGGTTGCATCCTTTAATGATAACGATTATCTTTATCAATACCGAGTGGTTGAGTTTATAACCCACCTGTTCGGTACGACATTGCTCACATTGCTTCCAGTATTGTTTGCCCGCCTCGCCGAGCGCGGGCTTTTTTTTTGCTAACCGCTATGTATCCCATGTTGAATCCGTGGTCTTTGTCAACCGATCTATTTTGCGTGGTACGAGGCCATCTCCAGCGCAGTATATTCATCCTGCTTGTCCTGCTGCATAAACCCAACGGTCACCATAAACAAACCGATCATAAATGGCACTTCGTACAATTCTTCAATTAAATCGGTGTAATGGGCGTTATGTAGGAATACTGGCGACAACAATCGATGATGCTCAACAGTGTCGGAAATCAGGTATGAACACGCCGTCACGGCAAACAGCCACAACGGCAGAGGAACGTCCCGCAACCGACGAACAATCTCTTTACGTAACCCGGCAGAAAACAGGACTGGCAATACCAACGCAGCAATTAATAGCACTGAAATCGTTCTGAACAGTATACGCGGCTCGTCAGGGAAATAGTCACGCCCCCAACTGGTGCTTCTACCCAGCAGTACCACCCACCAGACAACAGCCCATAGCCAAAACTGCTTTGCCCCTTCGGGACGGGAAAATGGCCGTATATACCAGGCGGTAAAGAGTGCCCCAAACAGCAACCATAACGCTTGTCCGTTTTCAATCCATCTGACCACCACGCCATTAAGCAAAGGCAATTGCCAGTCCGCCGTAAACGGAATAACCACAGCGGCAAGCGCAAGAATAAGTGCTGACGAAGTTAATCGGGTATCGAGTTTCATGATCATAAGACTCTTCTGGTTTTTAATACCCAATCATAAATTTTATGAATACGCTCTCATTAGCAAACAATGCGATATTCTTAATGTTTTCTTAATGTTTCTTTTCAACCGATGTCTGGTGTAAATAAACAGCGCTTCCCGATAAGCAAAAACCGCATCACACTGGCCACGTGCGATGCGGTTTTTGTTTTAAAAAATCACTTTATGTCAATGATATATTTCGCTATTCTTACCAACCGCAAACGTCGTGTTCGTTTTCGGTATCGTAAGAGCGCACGGTATTGACCAAATTCTTTACAATGTCTGCAGCAACTTCAGGCACCAGCAATGTCATTGGCGCTTCCGTTTCATAGTCCACGGAGACGCCGTTGCTATTATTCGTGACCGTGACGGTATAAGTGGCTTTTCCCATCATTATTCTCTCCCGGTATGAACGACTTTTCGTGAGTTTGCCCCTTCCATCAGCACTTCCGGCGCGACAAAAAAGTCGATGTTAAAATAGGTGTCGTCTGTCATGACCTCAATATTGTGCCACTTTTCCGGAGGAAAAACGCCAAACTCGCCGGCATTGATTACCATGATTTCTTCCGGCTCAGAGCAGTATTCATCAGCGTATCCGAGATATTTGACCGCCCCCTGCATCACCGAGAGGCGAGGATAAACGCCGGGTCGCGTTCCCTTATCAAGGTGGCGTTCGAAAATTCCGGCAGGCGCCGTCTCTTTGTTCCAGAATGGCGTGGAACGGGTATGGATATGGTTTTGTGGAATTTGCAGCATTTTCTTCCCTCTTCCCGCAGGTCACTCAACGATAGTCTCATCGCTGTCGTAAGAAGGTTACGCCCAAAAAACAGCATCTTAAATACCATTTATTGGTTACTCTTTTGCTGTTTTCCACGCGATAAAACGGAAAGGAGAGCAATGACCCGCCGTTGTCAGCGGGTCGATGGGGTTAAGACTGAAGCGTTGCCAGCCGGGCGGCGAACCCGACAAAAAGAAGACCAATCAAGGAATTGCCCACTTTTGCCAGTTTCTTTTTGGTACCAATATAGTGGGTTACAAAAGCGCCAGAAAGAATTAAAAAACTCAGATAGCAGAAACTGACGATTTCAAGGGTGATCGCCAAAATAAAAAATGACGCCCCGGTATGCGGCGCATTGACATCAATAAATTGCACAAAAAAGGAGACATAAAAAAGTATGGCTTTAGGATTAGTCAGGCTAAGAATTAACGCACGTTTAAAAATAGCGCCAAAAGGAACCACCGTTTCCGCTGCCGCACGCCCTTTCGAGGTCAGAGTGGCGTAAAGAATTTTTGCGCCAAGGTAAAGCAGATAAAACGCGCCGAGATAACGAACAATGTTAAACAGAACCGGCGTTGTTTTGATCAGCGTCGCCACGCCCGCATACGCCAGAAACATTAATACCGCATCGCCGATAAATACGCCGCATGCGGCAAGATATCCTCCTTTAACCCCGCGTCCCACGCTATTTTTAAGCACAAAAAGCGTATTCGGCCCGGGTACCAGAACGATAAAAATCGCCCCGACCAGGTACGTCCAATAATTCAGAACTCCATACTCCGCGAACACATTAACCTCTTCCTGAAAAGATTTACGCTTAACTGCGAAACAATATGCTAACGAATGCACCGGAAGATGGGAAGCGAAACCACGCCTCTCCAGGCCGCTATTCCGCCACGCTTATATCCAAATCACCAAAATAACGTTCTTTTATCGCTAACCAGACGCCGTTACGCTTAATTTGCTCCAGTCCCTGATTGATTAATCGTTGTGTCGCCTCATCCTCTTTACGGATACCGTAAGCCGAACCAATGCTGAATAAATGCGTATCCGTCACTGCTGAACCTTTTACTTCAAACGCCTCGCCTTGCACAGTGTGTAAAAACCCAAATTTCAGCGCAATGGCCGGACACAACGCGCCATCCAGGCGTCCGGCCACTAAGTCCAGATAAATCGACGCCATATCAGGATAGCTTTTTATCACTACCCCGGCAGGCAGCCACCAGGTATTGGCCCACGTTTCCTGAATACTTCCTTGCTCCACCGCGATATTTTTGCCCTGTAACCGCGTAACCTGCGGCAGTAAATTCACCGCTTTTCTGGCAACCAGTACCGTGGGGTCATGGTATACATAGCGGCTAAAAGCAATTGACGCCCTTCTTTTTGGCGTAACGCCAAGCGGCATGATGAAATCGACTTTTCGCGCCAGCAGTTCCGGGATCTGCGCATCAAAGCTGTTCACGACATAATGACATTTTGCATTTATGGCCTGACACAGCGCGTTTGTTATATCAATCACAAATCCCGTCGGATTGCCATGTTGATCTCTGACCTGGAGCGGAGGATTGGTTAAATCCACCCCAACACGCAGAAGTTTTGGTTCCGCGTGTCCTGCGGTTGCCAGCATGAATAAGCCTGACATGATCAGTACACTCGCTTTTCGGGGCATTACCACTTCTCGTTATGTGGGATTAACGCGCGCGTCGCACCAGAGACAATGCTGCCAACATATCACTGATATCGCTCTCATTCAGATTCGGCGCATTAAACTGCGCTCTCAGCCACACCATATCCTCGTGGCTGAAAGCGCCGACCATCAAGCGCTGGCTGATAATGATCAACAGTTGATTATCAATTTGTCGAATTCGTTGCCGGGAGGTCGACAATGTTTGTATCGGAAAGGAGGGTTCCGACCCGCTTTGCCACTGCGCTAAATAGCGGTACTGTATCGCTTTACTGGCATCCATTAGCGAACGAATAAAAGGGGCTATCGAATGCGGGTCCAGCCCGTTATTTTTCGCTTCTTCTTCAGCCTCGGCAAAAACATTTTGTTCACGCGCGAAATCCTCTATCGGTAGATGGTGTTTCATTTTATAAGCAGCCACTTCTTTCATTAATAACATGCGTTCATTGAGCGCCGTAGAGAGCGCGCCGAGCGATACCGACGTTACCGCATCAGCAAAAGTGGAACTACACATCAATAAAGAACAAAGAAAAATGGCGATATAGCGAATCATTAATCAATCTCCTTTTACGGAGACCTGACAGTAATTTACCTATATTAAGATAACATTAAGTAATTATTACATATAGGTATTAATGATTGTTCGTTTAAATTTGGGTTACAAAAAGAGCAGGCCGTTGATTCTGCTAAATCTTTACCTGCATTTAACGTGCATAAAATATACAACAAACCACATATGTGTGATGCAAGTCACATTTTTATGATTTTTTATTACAGTTTTATGATATAGGTCTAACTTTAATAGGTCACTAATTTCTCTCCCCCGCTCAGGGAGATCGGCTTCAATTTACATCGAATATGGTGAAATATGACTACCATTACACTAGTCAATGAACAAAATAGTACTGGCAACCCTTTTTCTGCACATATGTTATGTGAACAGCGAGCTATTCAGGAAATTACTTACGAACTATTGCAATCACAGCAGCATGTCTCAAATAAGGATATTATCGCAAAACTTATTGAAAAGCTGGAAACAGAAAAAGACGTAGTCCAGCTTGATATTTACCGTAACGCCTTAGAAGCCGTTTTGTTTCAGACACCTGACGACATCTAATATAAACAAGGGAGAGTTTACTCCTCCCTTGTTCGTTAATAATATGGATGCTTCAACGTGCTGCGCCTGATTTTACGTAACCGTTTGAATAAGTTTGTGGCGCGACATGCTGCATTTTATCTGGCATGTCGTGCTGCTGGTATACGGCTGACAATAATGTTAAGCCCGGGCCGTTTTTTATCTGAAGACTAAATTTACCCGATTCTTTTAAAGACTGAATAAGGTTTTCCTGAGCGGGTGTTAATGTCTCATCATGCCACAGAACAATATGCTCGAAAGCGGTTGATAAAAGATCGGGCATCGGCGCCTGCCAGGGGATGACTTCAACCCTCATACCTTCACTACAATATTTAATCGTTTCCAGCCATAGCTCAATAGGATCGTTTAGCGAAAACGCGGCAATCAGCATTGTGCCCGCCGGCGCCTTCCGTACGCTACTTAGCTGGAAGGTGGCGTATTCAATAATCGCTGTATCCAGTAATGCCTTTTCAAATCGACGCGCATCATCATCGCCAACTGACAGCCACAGCCGTAAAGGACGCAGTATTGACTCAATCACGATGACCGGCGGGATTTCCCGACCATAACGCCAGAGTAATTTTCGCAGTTTGGCAGGTTCGAATTTTCTACACTGTGCTAAAATCTCCTCCTGGTAGAATAACCATCCAGAGCGGCAATGCGTCTCTTCACCATAGAGGGCGGGCTTGATCTCTTTTAATGAGAAACCTTTGCTTAATGCGTCGATAATATGCTGTATTCTGATAACATCTTCTATGCAATAAAAACGATTGCCAGCTTCATCCTTGACGGGCTCAAGCAGACCATAGCGTTCCCAGGATCTGATATTCGCTGTTGTGACGCCACACTGCGCAGCCATTGCGCTAATACTAAAAGTAGCCATGTCTGTCTGGCCTCATGATGATGTAAGAAAGCATAGTGAACCTAAACGTCATCAGAAGCAAATCATTATTAAGCAATAGCCTTACTATTTACATGAGAAATTAGATTACTGACATTACTTATTGTAATCCAGTGCGTAAAGGCTTTAGATACCGATAGTATTTGATAGTCCAGGACCGTTCTACAACCTAATTTAGCTAAAACATGGTAGCGTACTGAGTAAATAGTTTTTAAATGCACATTTAGCTCACGGCTTATTTGTCGGATATCCATTCCTTTGACTAACATCGCCAGAACATTTTTTTCATTCGCCGTTAATCGGACTTTCTCTGGTCTGGGAAAAAATTGACCAGAACTTGCCTGAATCAGTAATTCGCGCCACTCGGAAATTGATGCATCTATTTTTATTCGATAAATAGTATGGTGTTCATCAATAAAGTTATATTCATTATGGGTAACAATCCCGATGAGCACCGTTTTAAATGCGCTTGTAATATATTGCTGTACGGTGTAGTAATCGTCGATATCAAAGATAATATAATTTACGTTGCCAACTATTATTGCGGCGTCCTTAAATATGGATTCCAGACCATAATTAAGAAACAGGTTTTCGCTCAATAGTCTTGTATCTGTCTTTAAAACAGATGATGCGGAACCAGTCATAACCACCTCAACAAAACGAGAGCCATGTGGGAATGTCCATTCCATGGCTCACATAAGATCATCTGCTTTATTCAGCGATGATAACTTATTAAGTAGTAGTTGAGGAACGCCGTTTGCGCAACCCGGCAGACGTCCTGGGGCATCTTATGTGAACTGCGTGGGGATGTGCGCTTTCGCAAAATCCACAAAGCGTACGACCGCAGGCAGCAAAATACGCCAGTCCTTTTTCTCCAGACCTAAATATTCACGCTGCGCCGCACGCAACGTAGCGGCATAATCTTCTGGCAACTGAGGTAACAGCCAGTCGGCAGCAGCATTCTTAGAGGTAAATCTCCCGGTAGAAAGGGTGTACCAGATGCGCGCCAGGGTTAAAACGATATGGTACTCATCTCCCTGCACATCTGCCGCAGATTGCCAAAGGTCGAGGGGATAACGCAAGGCCTTCACCAACTGCGCCGCGGGAGCCGGCGTGAACAGCCGTTCTGCGTGTTCCCCCTTTAGCGGTATACTGGCTTCCAGAATCTGGGTTATCAGTAGCACAATATCCCAGTCCTGCTGCGCTGGCTCATAAATCCCCTGACAAATGTCCTCTCTTAGCCATTCGCCAAATTGCATTTCCCGGGACGGTGGAAAACGCCAGGGAACCAGTTGCGAATAGAGCACGACAGTGACCTCCAGAGCGCGTTTTTCTGCCGACAGCCCCGACGGCGATGAAAGCGCCAGCAATTCACGCATCAGCGTTGCGCGTTGGGCCTCCGTCAGCGGCTGGCATATTGTCACCAGCAGATCAATATCGCTGTTTGGCTTCAGACCGCCCGCGACAGCGGAACCATATAAATGAATAGCACGCAACGTGTCGCCTGTTACACGAGTAATCAGGCGACACGTTGCATCCGTCTGGCACTGAATAGAGGGCGGTATGGACAGGATCATCGTTACTCCGGATTGCAGATATCTTTTTATTTTGGTTGCCAGAAATATGGCATAACGGCAGAAAAAAAGCTCGCTATTCATGGCGAGCTTTTAACGTTGCAATCAGGCTTAATGATGCAGCATTTCGTCAACTACCTCATTCGCCTTTAACTGATAAGGATAATAGGTAGGCCAGTTTTCCATTTCTTGCAACAATGCCTGCTGTGAAGTATTTCCCATAAAGATATGGAAGTGACCAGATTTGCGCGGCGCAATAATATGATCGCTAAACTGAACATATTTAGGCGCTTTGCTGTTCGCATCTTTACATTCGAACAGATAGCGCACACCTTTTTTACCCGAGACGTAAGTCAGAATTTTATAGCCAGCATAATCATATTTACAGGACGCAACGTTATTGTCGCGATGAAATTCTATAACGCCATTTTCAATGCCGATAGTTTCAACATTCGTCGCGTATCCTTTGCGATAATATGCTTTAATATCCTCAAACGTTTTTCCCGGGTCTTTCTTCGCCTTTTGTCTGAATACAGGCTCCAGTTCGCCGCTGACCAGATAGGGATAGACGGATTGCCACATACCATCCCAGTCTGTGAGTGCGCGATCGCGTACATTAGCGTCATCAAACACACCCGCTGCCGCTTTTTGCTCAACCTCCGTCATCGGCGCGCCATGCTCATGATGGCCATGCGCGAAGGCAGGACTATTCACAAACAGCATTCCCAGAACTATTGTCAGTTTTTTTAAATGAATCACCAAAACGTTACCCTCATCTTTCTTAGAAAGATGTTTGTTATATTATAACATTACCTTTATTTCAACACAAACTAAGCGGCCACCGCGCAGGTGGCCTTTTTGACGTCAACTGGTCCGCCATCGAGGAATTGAACCCCGAACCTTAGAGGTAGAAGCTCTATGCTCTATCCGGTTGAGCTAATGGCGGGAGAAAAATTACGCGGCCATTTTAAGGCAGGCGTCTGCGCACTGGCTGCACGCCCGCGCACAGTTCTGGCAATGATCGTGGTCGTGCCTTGCACACTCTTCGGCGCAGGCTTTGCAGATATCTGCGCAAAGGCGGCATACTTTCTGTGAATACTCGCTTTCCAGCGCCATAAATTGCGCCGCCAGGCGACAAATGGCCACACATTGCATATCTAACTGAATGCAATGCTTCATCATTTCGACGTTATCTTCACGCAGACAAGAAGAAGCGCAGATATCACACGCTGCGGCGCATTCATAACACTGTTCAATACACCCACGATGCTCTTGTTGCATAAGTCACTCCTTATTTTATTAAGAGGAGTAGATAAGTCTGCACAGAAACGCAGGGATAGCCAAACGGCTAACCCTCTTTTTCATACTTTTTGAACAAAATCGCTGAATAAAACAGCAATAATAAAGCTGGAAATCGGCCTCCGTGATGTGACGTCTATACTGTAATGTTCATCTGCTTTTCATCGGAGGTAAAATGGAGTATCTGGCACGACTAAATATCGTTACGATGCTGATGTCGACGACATTCTGGATCAACCTGGCGGTCGTTTTTTTCGTCACCCTCATCACATACTGGCTTATCAACTGGCTACTCAATGTGGTCTATAAAACGCTACAACGCCCGGATAAAAAGGATGATGCTCATGGGCGGCTACGCTCCATTATTTTCGAGATGTTGAAAAAGACCAGTAAAATGCTGATCTTTTTTGCCGCATTTCTCTTTAGCCTGCGTTTTGTCGCCCTGCCCGACCGGTTATTCTCTACCCTTTCACACGCCTGGTTTTTAGTGGTTGCGATTCAAATGGCGATTTGGCTTGATCAGGGCGTACAGTCATGGATGCGTCATCTACTGTATGCCCCAGGCTCCAATAAAAACCCGGTGACGCTGGTCATTCTTGGTATGATTTTGCGCGTGCTCGTCTGGTCTATGATGCTGCTCTCCATCCTGGCGAACGTCGGCGTGGATATTACCGCGCTGGTCGCAAGCCTTGGCGTTGGCGGTATTGCTATTGCCCTGGCGGTGCAGACCGTTCTGAGCGATGTCTTCGCTTCGCTGTCGATTGGTTTCGACAAACCCTTCGAAATCGGCGATTTCGTCGTCTTTAATGATGTAGCCGGTACGATTGAACATATCGGTCTGAAAACCACTCGCATCCGTAGCCTCAGCGGCGAACAGATCGTTTGTGCGAACGCGCAGTTGTTGCAGCAAACCATACACAACTATAAACGGATGCAAACGCGTCGTATCGTATTTACTTTTGGCGTCGCCACTGCGACACCGCCGGAAAAGTTACGCCTCATCGGTGATATGGTGAAAAAGATTATTACCGATGTTGGCGAAACACAATTCGACCGCGCCCATTTGTTGGCCTTTGATCAGGATCGGCTGACCTATGAGGTGGTGCATATCGTCAATACCGCGGATTACAATAAATACATGGATATTCAGCAAGAGATAAATATCCGTATTATTGAAAAATTAATTGAGAATGACATCGAACTGGCGCTGCCAAGTCTGGTCGTCAGAGCCCCCGTACAGGTTGAAGAGACCACGGACTACAGTAATACCGCTGATGCAAAAGACGCAGATAAACGCGTCATCCAGTAAAAATTATGCCAACAATACCGGGAACCAATGGGTTCCCGGTGCCTTAACGGCGACTCTGCTATGCGGGGAAACGACTTGCTACTATTCCACCCGTAAATGGCGGGTACAGACCTGATCAAGCAGCGCGGACTGATGACTAATCACCAACATCCCTAATGAACGGCTGCGGCACACCTCAAGCACGTATGCCCATATTGCTTTTTGAATAGACGGATCGAGTTGCGCCGTCATTTCGTCAGCAATCAGAAAACGCGTACGCGGGTCAAGCGCGCGCAATATCGCAATACGCGCCAACTCCCCGCCTGAGAGCTGCATTGGCCGACGCGTCAGCCACTCGGGTTGCACGCACAGACGCTTCAACGTTTCCGGGTCGGGGCGCCAGGCATCACGTACAGCGTCTCCGGCGCTTCGCCAGGGATTAAACGTTAGTTCAGGATGCTGGGGGACAAGCTGCACCGGACAATACTGATGCAGGGGTAACGGGCTGCCGTCCAGCAGAATGTCGCCTGCCGTCGGCTTCTGCCATCCGGCCAGGACGCGCCCCAACGTCGTTTTCCCCGTTCCGCTTGGCGCATGAATTCCTACCCGTTCACCGGCAGAAATCGCAAACGTCAGGTTCTGCCATAAGACTTTCCCGCCCTGACGAATAACGAGGTCGCGGCAGCTCAGCATTCTACGTTCTCTCCGGTCTGCATAAATAACGAGTTGATTTCAGGCAATGCTTGCCATTGCCGTTTTAACGGCTCACTCATCTCTTCCGGCTGTAATCGTTCGCGGCGAATATTGTCCGTGATATGGCCCTGATGCAGCGCCACAATGCGATCGGCATACCGCGCCGCCAGCAGCAGGTCATGAGTCACCCACAGCACGCCGCATCCCCGCTTGCAGAGACCTCGCAAGTGCTCAAGCAACTGGTTTGCCAGTGCCGTATCAAGCCAGGCGGTGATCTCATCCGCGAGGATATAACGTGCCTGGCTGAGCGAGGCATGGCAGGCCAGAATACGTTTAGCCATCCCGCCGGAGAGCTGGCGGGGAAAGCGTTCCAGGACCGTCGGTTCAAGATCGCTTTGCTGTAATAGCTGTACCATCTGTGCCTCATCCCAGGTACGTCCGGTCAGATGACATGCTCTGCTCAAATGTTTTTTGATATTCAGCATGGGATTAAGCGCCTGTACTCCCTGCGGCACGTAGCTAAAAGTATTCCCCCTAAGCTGCCTGATGGTATGTCTGTCCAGTTGGTTGCCATCAAGCATAATCTCACCACGAAAGCGTAAGTTTTCCGGCAACAGATCGAGCAGGCATTGCAGCAGCAGACTTTTGCCCTCCCCGCTACCGCCAACCAATGCCACCATTTCGCCGGGCGCGATATCAAAAGAGACATTCTGTAACAACGCTGACCAGCGTCTCGCGCCATACCAGCGATAACGCGCGCTCTCCAGCGTGACCTGTCGTAAGCTCAGCATACGTCACTCCTTAGCCACAACCGCTGAACGGCGCGCGCAAACTGATCGAAGAGCATCACCAGCGTGAATAACATTAGCCCCGGAAACAGCACCAGCCACCAGTTACCATGGCTAATAAACCGT
Organism: Salmonella enterica subsp. diarizonae; assembly: GCF_008692785.1. Lineage (GTDB taxonomy): Bacteria > Pseudomonadota > Gammaproteobacteria > Enterobacterales > Enterobacteriaceae > Salmonella > Salmonella diarizonae. The sequence goes on along the minus strand of NZ_VXJV01000002.1, from coordinate 38,685 downwards.
AGCGCATCCGCCAGCAACAGCCCCAGTGAAGGTTCATGCGGCGCCAGCCCAAACCCCAGAAAACTTAACGCCGCGCTGTGCAATACCGCATGAGGAAACATCAATAACGTCCCCGTCAGCCATTGCGGCAACAGCGCCGGAAGATAGTGGTATCGCCAGCAATAAAGGTGTCCATGCCCCAGACGATACGTCAATGTCAGGTAGTCACTCTGCGCTACCCGCTCCGCGTCGGCGCGCAGAATCAGCGCCAGACGGGGCCAGTGCGTTAACGCCACGGCCGCAATGACGCCGCTTTTACCACCGCCAAGCGTAAAACAGATAAGGATCAGCAAAAGTAAATGCGGCATGGCGAGCATGGCATCCGTTATCAGCCGCATCAGGAGATCCAGTCGGGTATGAATACGCGCCGCTGCCGCCATCACTAGCGCGATAACGCCGCTGCACAGCGCGGCGCCAATGCCAATTTGTAAACTGGTGAAGGCGCCCTGAAAGCAACGAAGCCATACATCGCGCCCCAGATTATCGGTGCCAAACCAGTGCTGGATATCAGGCGACAGATGCCGGGCAAGCAAATTAACCTCTGGCGGCTGGCTCAATGTGGCATAACCGTATCCGGCAATAAACAGCAGGCAGGCGACGGAGAGAATCAAACGCAGCAACGTCGGGGCAGGATTATAGAGCATCGGGACGCTCCAGCGATCGATTAAGTACCACCACAAGCCAGGCTGAAATCGTATTTCCGGCAAACACTAATAGCGTACTGAATAGGACGATCCCCATGAGCAGCGGAACATCGCCGCGCAGGCCGGCATCGATAGTGGCCTGCCCCAGCCCCGGATACGCAAAGACTTTTTCCGCCAGTAACGCCCCTCCCAGCAGCTCGCCCAGAGAAGCAAACTGTAAACAGATCGCTGGGGTGATCGCATGACGTAACACCTGATGGCGTAATAGCGACCATCCTTTATCTCCCTGAGCACGCGCAAAACGAATAAATTCGCTCTTCATCACACTGGCTATTTTTTCCCGCGTATGCAACGCGATTTGCCCCATGCCCAACAGACTCAACGCACATACCGGCAGCACAAGATGGCGTAAACGTTCCGATAACAGAGCTGTTACTGCATTATTTCCGGGTTCCCAGGCGCAACAGACAGGCAATACCGGCCAGCGGACGGCAAATAGCGCCAGCAACAGCATTGCTATCCAGAAGGTGGGCAACGATGATAATAAATAGCTGATACGGCAAATCATCTTATCCGGCCAGCGGTGGAGAAAACGTCCGGCCAGAAAACCCAGTGCCACGCCCAGGACACCAGACAATAGCCAGGCGCCTGCCAGCAGCGCGAATGACGTCGCAAAACGTTCCCGGATCACGCTGGCGACAGGCGCGTTGAACAGCATAGAATAGCCCATGTCGCCCTGGAGCAGACGCCAAAACCAGTGACCGAAACGCTGCCACAGCGGCTGGTCAAGTCCCCAACGCGCCGCTATTCGCGCATATTGTTCTGGCGGCACATGGAGCAGATCGTTGCCGATATAAGCGCGAATAGGATCAACGGGCGAAAAGCTGAGCAGAATGAAGGTGCCGGCAGCCACCAGCACCAACAGGATAATCAGCCGCAAAAAATGACTGAAGAACAATTTCATTACCGGCAGGTCCAGGTCCAGTCATCAAGATTGTTTAACACCGACCAACTACCGTGGATTTCTGGCGCGCCTTTCCCCAGATCAATACAGGGGTTTGCCAGATAGGTATGCTGAATATTAAGTAGCCATGCCCATGCCGCATCGCCCTGGACGCCCGCGCCCTGCTTCCCGTCCCACTCAACCTGCTGCCAGAAAGGAATCGCCTTTTGCCAGTCAGGCGCATCTATAGCCTGTTTCAGATGTGCTTCTACCGCAGGGTTGCTGTAATAGCCTGGGTTATAATATTCCACCCCAGCGGCTTTCCCGCTGTAGTGATGGAAAAGTTCCATCGGGTCCAGACTTCCCCAGCCAAACAGAGTAGGGTTAGCGTGCATATGGCGCTCTACAGTTTCCCAGCTTCCTGATTGCAACGAGACGACAATGCCTAAAGGCTGCAACATGGCGCGCACCGCCTCGGCCAGATCCCGCCGGGTACTGTCGCCACTGGCATACCATAAGGTCAGACGCGCTTCTTTACCTGCTTTTTCACGCACGCCCGCACTGTTTATCTTCCAGCCAGCCTCATCCAGGATGGCGCGCGCTTTTGCAATATCGCCGTCGCTGAATACCACCGAAGGATTTTGCCACGGCAATCCCTGTACCGCGCTATAGGCGGGTATCGCATGGCCTTCCATCACCTGTTCCGCCAGTTGCTTACGATTAATGGCATAGTTAATTGCGCGCCTGATAGCGACATCAGCAGTCACATCGTTACCGACAGGATAGCCGTTAGCATCCTTTTTACCGGCTGGAACCATCGGGAAGACAATGCCTCGGTTTTCAACGCTATCGCGTACCCAGAGTTTAAGATTATCCTGCTGCGGGGCCACCGCCATAGAAGGGGCAATGCGCACCAGCCCCAACTGTCCGCTACGCGCAGCGGCATAGGCATTATCTTCATCCAGGAAGACAAAAACCAGCCGGTTAAAATCATTCTTTTTACCTGCATACCAGGGGTTGGCTTCAACAATCAGTTGCTGACCAGGCTGGAAACTAACCAGTCGGTACGGGCCGGCGCCTATCGGTTCGCGGGCGAACGTTTTTTCATCATAACGGCTGGCAGGAACAATCCCTAACGACCCTAATACATTCACAAAGGTGCTCTGCGGATGGCTCAGCGTCATCTCAATTCGGCGCGCATCCAGCGCTCGCGCATGACTAAAGTTGCCCATGTCAATTTTACCGCCGCTCTTCGCCGCTTTGTTATATGTAAATACGACATCTTCGGCAGTTAATGGCGAGCCATCGGAGAATTTCAGATCGGGTTTTAAGGTCAGTATCCAGGTTTTACCATCGGGGCTGGTATCCACTTTTTCCGTCAGTAAATTACCCCAACTCATATCGGCGTTTTGCTTGAGCAACGGCGCATGAAGCAATAAGTAACTGCCGTGGCTCCAGCCCAGCATAGGATCAAATCCTTCCGTTGGCTCAGGGCCAATGGCCAGCTTTAAGGTATGGCCATCTGCCGTGTCCGACGCAGCGAAAAGCGGCGAGGTGAATGCCAGAGCCATCGCGCACGTTATGAGCGCCAGTTTGCCTTTAATCATCAGTTTACCCCAGATTATGCGTTGTTTTTGTTCCTCCCGGCGAAGCGTAAACATCGGGAGGCCTCCTGAGGACGGCATTATGGCGAGCTTTTATGATGAAAAAAATGATGCAGAACAGAAAGTATGATGATCTCCTAAAAACATCATACGCAAAATGTTGATACCCACAGGGTATCAATGCAGGAAGCGTCAACGTGGATGAAAGGTCGCTTTTGGCAGGTATAAAACGAAAGAAAAATAGCGCCAGCAACACCGGGTTAATTAACGCTATCTTATTTCATCAATATTCCGTACTAAGCCTTCTCATCCTGTGCTGTACATTTTATCATCATCATTAGTCAGTACTGAAGCGTAAGAACCTATCGTAATTAGCGCCTCCTGGCTTTAAACCTAAACCATTATTAAACGAGCCGGGCATTAATGAAACTTACCATCAGAATGCCGGTCATATGGCAACTCAATGAAATGACATGCTATGGAGTCCAGCCGAAAATGTTAATGCCGACAAGGCTCATAATGATTTTTTTAGCCGTACTATTCTCATTGCTAACAGGATGTGCAAGTTATAAAAACTCTGCGTGGGGAATATATCCGGCCTCTACAGATATTTGTCCATCAGGTACGACATCAACAGGAGGATGCAAAGAGTAATATCGCATATTTAATATACATTATCTTTTAAATGGCTGTCCGGACGATTTCGGACGGTAGGCTTTCTATTAATTTATAATGGACTATTTCCATGAAAAATAAAAAACACATTTTTTCAATTATCTTTATTAGTTCTCTTTTAACTGGTTGTGCTACAGGACCATCACCGACAGGGATTGGATTATATACGGATGTTAAAGGGCCTATTACGGCCACCAGTCTCCCGGCGACCAAAACCGGTAAAGCGTGTGCGCAAACGGTATTGGGTATTGTGAATACCGGGGATGCATCTATTGATTCAGCGAAAAAATCGGGGGATATTTCTTTAGTTTCGAGTGTTGATTATGAAACTACAGGCTCATATCCGTTTTATGGTAAAACCTGTGTTGTCGTAAGAGGACAATAACAACAGTAAGCCGGCGATGCCGCCGGCTTTTTATCCCATTTTACGTGCCGCTATCTATGCCCGTTCCTCGCGATTAAGAGCCCCGTTTTAAGGTTCTGTTAAGATTTTACGCATACCCTACAAGCGGTTGTTAATAAAGGATAATAATAATGGCACATTTCTCAAGACTGCAAATAACGCTCCACTGGTTAACATTGTTCCTGATAGGTATCGCTTATGCCGCCATCGAGTTACGGGGGTGGGCGCCAAAAGGCTCCAGCGTTTACCTGTTTATGAAAGACATGCACTATGATATGGGCGCTCTGGTCTGGGCGCTGATGTTTTTACGGTTATATCTTAAACACAAATACCCAACCCCGGTCATTACGCCTCCCCCTCCTCGCTGGCAGCATGTGGCCGCCCAATTAATGCATATCGCGCTTTATCTCACTTTTCTCGCTTTACCGCTGCTGGGCGTCGCGATGATGACGTTAGGCGGAAAAAACTGGAGCTTTTTTGGTTTTACTGTACCGGTATTTTTGACGCCAGATAGCACGCTAAAATCGGATATAAAGCGCATTCATGAAATGCTGGCCAATATCGGTTATTTCCTGATTGCAATGCATGCAGCAGCGGCATTGTTTCACCATTACATACAAAAAGACGATACATTTTCAAGAATGTTGCCCGGTAAATCGTAATTATTCGGCCATCTCGGCGTGACAGACCACTCCTGGCAAGGCGTTATTATTCCGGCGCTATCGGTCTCGACTTATAGCGCCTTACACAGTTTGTAATCGACAATATACGATATTTTTCCGGTTCCACGTGTAGGTGATATGTATGACTCCCCCCTCGCTAATAATAGCGGGATAAGAATACTCACCACGGTCACTTTCCAGGTCCAGTAACGGTAGCCATGATGTGCCATTATCATGGGAGGCAATAAGTGAAAGCGGATAACGCTTTCCCCAGTTGCCACTGACAGGATTTAAAGCAAGAATCAGCGTACCGTCCTGCATACTAACCAGATCGATACCACTATTATTATTCGGTAAAGATGTGGCGCGGGCAATAGACCAGCTAACGCCATAATCGATTGAATCACTGCGAAAAATTGCCCCACGTGTACTTCGTAACAACATATGAATATGCCCCGGAGAAGATTCCCACAGCGTAGGCTGAATAACGCCATCCCAGCGCAGGAGGTTTTCCAGACAACACTCCCACAGCATGCCCTTTTTTACACCATCCCACAACGCTACGTTTTTCCCGGAAATAGCGCCATAGGGTTCCAACGGCACAAAAGAGATATTCCAATGTTTTCCTTCGTCACAGGAGCGATCCACAAATGCTTCCCAACGTTCAGCATTTTCAATCGACCCTGGCGCAATCCAGGCGCCATTTGATGCCAGCAGGAGTTTATTTTTTACGGGACCTCGCGGCAGAATATCACCGTTGACCAACTCAGCTGGCGTACTCCAGGTAAATCCTCGATCGCTGGAGGTGATAAACCAGGTTTTCCACACGTGTACGTCGCTGCCTACTTTATAAAATAACCACAATTTATCCGACGGGTAAAATAACACCGGATTCCAGTGTGCTTCCCCCTCGCGTGCCGCCACTCGCTGCGGTTTTGTCCAGATATTATGTTCATAGCGAGATAACCAGATGGCTGTATCTTTGCTTCCTTCGCACAGCCCCGCGAACCATGCGGCCACGAGCGTACCGCACGGTAAGCGCGCAAGCGTAGAGGCATGGCACTGGAAAGGCTCGGTTTCGCTTTCAGGTATAATGACCTGCCGATTAACGAGCTCTAATTTCATATCTGCCTCTGATAAATGATGTAGAAAGGCATCAGCTTTTTTCACGTATGACAGCAGTCATAGCAGAAATAGCATCAACAAAATTAAAACGATGCATCGTTATACGAAGTTACGTTCAGACACCGCACCATAACAGGCAGGATATAGAGAATGGACAAAAATTGGACTGACCTCGCGGATAATTCCAACCTACCGCCGTCCAATGGCGACGAGGTCAGTGGCACGGGATAATATAGAGGTCAGGGTTATAATATTTAGCGATCTGTGCCTACAAGCAAGGCGAAACCCTTTTTGCTACAGACAATGAAGACCCGTCTAAACGGGCCTTCATTAACGCGATTATGATTTGTGTTCAATCGCCTTTGGTTTGCTTTCTATGGCAATTTTTTTCGGTTTCTCGCTTTCAGGAATCTCCTGGTAAATCTCTACCAACAAGAGCCCCTGCTCCAGTTTCGCATTATTCACCTTAGCATGTTCAGGCAAAGAAAAACTCAACTGGAAATCCGACTTACGAATACCACGATAAATCCAGTGTGTCTGATCCTCTACAGTATCTTCAGTGTGTTTACCCGTAATATTCAGGTTGCTGCCAACCGTTTCAATTTCAAGCTCTTCCTCCTTCCAGCCAGGAACGCTCACGATAAGTAGATAGTTATTCGCATCGCGCTTTTTCAGATCGTAAGCTGGCGTCGCAGCGACTGGCGTATCTCCTGTTAATTGACTGAAAAGTCTATCAATACGGTTGAAACGGTCCGAGAAAAGAGAATCAGCAAACCCGGGAAGTGCTGACAAGGTACTGAGTGCCATCATTAACCTCCTGAATCACTATTCAAAAGTTCAACATCACGGCAAGCATTGCTTGTCCACTGACTACATAAGGACGGATAAACCATTTTCAAGCCTATAAAAGCATCTTTTTAGTTATGAATTTAAGCGGTTAACGAAAAATGCCCCTCCGTTCATCGTAATTTCTGACATCTTTTCATCTTTACAATTTTTTCATCATCGACACAATTGATAATGATTATCATTTGTATTAGTGTATGGAGGTTGGTTATGGCAGTGACCAACGCCCTTCTCCATTATCAGACCCAGCGCCGCCTTCGGGCGGCCTTTTGGGAGGAAATATGGTCGCCAAAAATAAAATTCACGGTCGGCGCATGTGTCAACCTCTACAACGGTTACACAAACATTGTTTTTTTCAGCAACTGGCGGTAAACCCAACCGGAACAAAATATGTTTCAGTCACTTCTGAAACAAAAACCTGGCTTATACATCTTGTGACTTCAGTGGATACGCGATAGCTACTGTTCACGTGATACTAAGACTTTAATGAAATGGTATTCATGCATCTACCATTTGCGCCCGGCAACTCTTGGGCGCAACACCTGAAGATATGCTACCCGTTACCAACCGACAGGAGATTTAGTTATCGTCTCCGGCGTAAAAAACTTCGATATCTTTGTTAAACCATTTATCAATATTGTGCCACATCAGACAACCTGTCAGAAAACTTGCGATCAAAATCCCTCCTATAAGCCACTTTTTCACATATACTCCTGAATAATCCCTGTTGATTCCATTACCTGATCGATAATAAAAAGACCACCATTTGAAGAAATAGTTTCACTGATAGATTCTGTATGAAGCAAGATAGTGAACAGCACTGCTTTCTTCGGTTTCTATGCCATAGTATTGAGCAGCGGCGAAGATCGTTTTCCATCGTGTCATAATGATTTGCAGCCTATAGTTTATGATTTTAAGATTTATCTGCTCATCGCATATGTCAATGACGGATAAATTATAACTCGCTTTTCTGGCGCTACTTTTCGCCAGTAAACAGGAATACTACAGCATTAATGATATTGATGCTGTCTTATCTCCCGCTCTTCAGGGAATTAACTACAACAATATGAACAAAGGATACTAATGATGAAACGTAAATTGATCCCATTTACCCTCTTTCTTGCGGCGCTTAGCGTCAGTACCGCATCTATGGCAGCTTCGCAGGAAATTTCTAAATCTATATACACCTGTAATGATAACCAGGTGATGGAGGTGATTTACATCAACACCGAGGCTGGAAATGCCTATGCGATTATCAATCAGGTAAACGAGATGATCCCGATGCGGATAATGAAAATGGCCTCAGGAGCAAACTATGAAGCTATGGACAAAAATTATACATATAAGCTTTATACAAAAGGCAAAACGGCTGAACTGGTAGAAGGTGATGATAAACCTGTTCTCAGCAACTGTTCCTTAGCTAACTAATCTTTAGAAATGCCTGAAGTCTTGTCATCAGGCATTTCCTCTTCAACCTTTCCTGGACAGAATACGTGAATCACTACGGTGTTATCATGGCTAATTAATAGCCATTTTTAATCATGGTTAGTCCCATTTTTAAAGAAAAGTTCGAACTATCTGAATTGTCGTTGTTTAGCGTCTAAATGTTTTGCTTTATTAGGTGGCATAGGTAGAATTCGCAGCGGCTGGTAACCATTCATATTCGCACTATCGAACGATCACCAGCCAACCGCGCCAGGGTCTTGCATACGCTCTGGCGCGGTTAAACCTTCAGACCGCGAACGGAACCATTTATTTCTGCTATTGATCATACCTTTCAAGCTAACCAGTATTATTCTGACCTGCCTGATGTAAAAAAGCCCACCCTACTGAACCGTAGAGGGTAAATTTTGTTTTATAAAAATAGCGGTGCCGGGTGCCTCCCGGTGAACCATACCACAGTCAATATGGTTCGCGAGGAACATTAACTATTTCGACTGGACGCCCCGCCGCAAAGGGGGATTCACCGCATAAGAAAAATCTACAACTCACCGGGAATAAAAGACAATAACATTTTTGTGCATTTTTTATAAATGACTATCTTGTCACGTAATAAATGAAATTATTCTGTAACAGAGTTGCAAGACATAACTTATTCAAAACTGAAGTGGTCAGTGGGAATCGAACCCACATCATCAGCCAGACACTGAGGTAATAACATTATACGACAACCACATTGGACCGCCACCGAGGTCTCGAACCTCGCACCATCAACTTAGGAGGTTGATGCTCTATCCAGCTGAGCTAGTGGCGGCTGGAGACTCCTGCCAGGAGCAAAAATGGTACTCTATTGGATATAAAATACATCCCTTGCTACTTTTCAGAAGTCTGTCAACGGCGGGTACAATATGCGAAGGGGATCACAAAATCTTGATGACATTGTGATTAATTCAGAGAAAATTTTTCAGGGTGAATCTTGTTAGATCTGTCGTTATTTACACCAGGCCTTCATGCTTACCACATACCTGAACTACCTTGATTCCTTGCAACAATCACCTACCTGCGCTCATGCTGTGGAATGTTATGTTCAGAGCGATATCACGAAACGAGAAGAGACAAGAAGATACTTGTTTACAGTAAAAAATCCTCTTTATTTTATTAACTGGCTGTGCGGAAGGCGAACCTTCCGCATAGATCATGCTTTTCAGAAACGGTATCCAACCCCAACGTTGAAGCCGTTTATTTTTGTAGAGGAAATATTGCTTCCTTCATACCCAACATCGATAACAATATTCTCCAGCGGATTCATCTGTACACCCGCGCCCCACGCAAAGCCCGTTTTCCTTGAGGATATTTTGGCAGAGTCCGTGTCACCACCCTGAGTGGAATGCTCTTTTAACGTCGCCTTCATTGTACCGACACCTGCCAGCGCGTATAACGAGAAATTGTCGGTCAATCGATAAGCCGGCCCAACCATTAAAGAGCCGTACTTCACCTCAAACTTGTCATGGTAATGAATGCCTTCGGGCTCAATAGAGCCGGAAGCCTGGCTATCTCCATATAAATAACTTAGCGAAGTAATGAAACTTACCGGAGAGTCATCCTCATAGCGGTATTTCATATTTACCCCACGGATATTTTTGAAATCCTGAACTTTACTTTGTGCATATCCCACGGAAAACGCGTTAGTATCGGCCTGTGCAACATTTACAACCAAAACGCTTGTAGTAATAACTAAAGTGGAAAAAATAAGCTTTTTCATAACAACTCCTTAATACTACTTCTTATTTACGGTGCGTTTAAACACCCGCAGTACCGATCCGACATTCAGTTATCGCCACTATGCCGAACCGACAAAACCAGGAATAATTCACCGCTATCGCTCCCGATGCGTTTACTTCTTAAAAGACATTTTTACTAACGAGAACCCGTACCGTCTATTAAGGAAACCCGTTCTCCAAGGTCATCTTTTTTTTATAGATTTACATTCTAATCTTTCTCACACACACTAATTTAAGAGGTTCCATGAAACGTCTGGCCATTACAGAAAAACCAACTACTAACATAACCCACTGATATGCAAAGATAAACGCCCACACCACTCGCATACCGAAATATCTGACGCCGACCAGCTAAAAACATGTCCAGTAAGCAAACTCTCCATATAACCAGAACATATTGCATTGTGCTTCACAGTCCTCACTTGACTCTCCAGACGAAATACAGTTATATGCCATCGCTGGCGCTGCGACCATATTCACTATGATGCCCAGTAACATTGCCAGAAAAAACTTCACGATACGCTTCATTGCCTCTCCGATGTAATTTTTAATATATCTATCAATTACAACATTTCTTGTCATAAGAATAGAATCAACACCACAATTCCAACATAAATATCGCCCGTGTTGAGAGAGAGTTTACATTCTATAAAAATAATAACGGATGCAAATATTGATTGTTCAATAAAATATTCCACCCCTACAATAAAGCACATTAATATTAAAAACGATTAACTCTTCGTTTAATAAAAGATGGTAGTTATGTTCCATAATACAGTATATAAAATACATGAGTCATTGCATATAACAGGAGGTGTTATGAAACATCATGCTTTTATGCTTTGGTCATTGATTATTTTTTCATTGCCTGTTTTGGCCCATTCATACCGTTCCGTCAGTTTACAACAGGCATCATGGGAAATTTTTATCTACGATTTTGGTAGTAAGACCCCGCAACCACCTGCAAATATCGATAAAAAGCAAACCAGGAAAATCAGTTCACCGTCCTGCTCTACTACAAAACCCATGATGCCCACGCCAATTAACGGATCTAAAAAAGAGAATACTTTCTCCAGAACGTAATGCCATTATTTGCGATGGTGTCAATAGACTACTTTTAGCCGTCCAGAAATCTTTATTGCTATTAAATATAGCTGGTATTATTTTTCCTGACGTGTATAGTGCGCCTCGTTATCCCCTTTAAGGAATTTGTTTGTCTCGTAAAATGACAGGAATTGTCAAAACTTTTGATTGTAAGAGCGGTAAAGGTCTCATCACCCCCTCCGATGGCCGTAAAGATGTTCAGGTCCACATTTCAGCATGTAACCAACACGAAGCAGAAGCGCTTATCCCAGGTATACGCGTTGAGTTCTGTCGTATTAATGGCCTCCGTGGACCTACTGCCGCCAACGTTTATCTTTCATAATTCATAATTCTGCATTTTTTCAGAAAAAGTGAATAAGGTCGTTATGGCCCGGGCGTTCGGCTGTTTATTTAAGGTGTCTGGCTGATAGTGCTAATCGTTCATATTATACGTTAGAAATTAATGAACTACCTTTACTTTTGCCTGATCATAAGCACATACATATAGCTCCGTAGTCTGGAATGAAATTTTGCTTAAAAATACCGCAGGATATCGTCATTGACAAAAATCTAAAGGGTTTATTTTATCAGTGATATCCCACCCCCTCTTTTATCGCATATCGGATGTCAGCAAATCCTCTCGCGTTGTTTAACGCAGAGAAATGTACAACCGTTTTCCGCTGTGATAACATTTAATATTACAACAGTATCCAATGCTATATACCTATCGTCGTCTGAGTTGCTTCCTGGTTGACTGCGTGCAATTAACCGAATTATTTATGTAAGTCTATCAGAATTCTCTCTATTGCCACCTCGACACCAGGTGATATCCAGTGGGTATAAACCACTTAATATAGTTATAACGCTATTTATTTTTAGGGTAATAATTGAATGGCATTACTTTCAGGAAAAACCACTCTGGTTCTCTGCCTCTCCTCTATTTTATGTGGGTGTACGACTAACGGCTTACCCGCCCCTTATAGTATTAATTTATCGTTCCCGGTCATTACACAAAACCAGATTAATTCCGGCGGTTATTACATAAATGATGCGGAACAGATTCGGACAACAGATGGTTTGTGCCTTGATGCTGGCTCAGAGCAACAGAATCATTTGACGCTGCAGGAGTGTAAACATGTGCAATCTCAGCTTTTCTCATTTCACCGCGACAAAATCACGCATGGTGAGAAATGCCTGGATGCTGCGGGACAGGGTACGAAAGAAGGCACGCCAGTCATTCTTTATTCATGCACGGGTAATGATAACCAGCGCTGGTTCACAGATGATAACAACATTAAGGGGAAACAGAGCCGAAAATGCCTGGGCACGAATAGCATTATTGTCAGAAAAGGCGACCCGGTTGTATTGGCCGATTGCGATTTCAGCCGCGCCCTGGAATTTACCATCAGGTAGCAGGTACCTACAGGATACCTCCGTGAAAACAGAGCGGCTAACGTCATAGCACAGCAACAGGTTGGCAGCTTTCACTTTTATGTTCTGTTAATTTAATTTGATGTCCGCACCGTTAACCACCATCAGGATGACAAAACGGTGGCCAGACCTTGACACTGGTTATATACCCAGTTTAAATACTGTTTATCTAACCAGTAAAAAGGAAATGGCGATGTTCGTCGAACTCGTTTATGACAAGCGAAACGTTGAAGGCCTGCCGGGGGCACGAGAAATTATCCTTAATGAACTCACAAAGCGCGTACACCGGCTCTTTCCCGCGGCACAAGTGAAAGTTAAACCAATGCAGGCAAACGCATTAAACAGTGACTGTACAAAAACCGAGAAAGAACGGCTGAACCGTATGCTGGAAGAGATGTTTGAAGAGGCCGATATGTGGCTGGTTGCAGAATAACTATTTTTCGCCCCCTGCGAAAGTACAGTATGTCCGGGAAAAAACAGCGCCCTAAGGCGCTGTTTGTGAGGATATAACGCAAACGCCGCCACTCAGAACATATAGCGGAAGTTAGCGTTTATGGCATGATCAACATTATATTTGCCAAATGCCGACTGCTCCAGTTCCAGACCAAAACGGACATTGTCCTTCACCTGCGCATTCAACCCCACGTTGTACAGCATTCTGCTGTCCTTCTTACCGGTAAAACGTTTCTCTCCGGATGCATCGCGTAGCGCCGTCTCGCCATTGGCCACCAGGTCAAACTGATAATCCACGCCAGTACGGGCCGTAACGCTCCAGTCCTTTCCACTGAACGTTTTCCCCAGAGCCACGCCTGTACGCCCTATCAGTGGATTATAGGTCTTGCTACGCATCGACACATCCATGCCGTTATCATTCCATTTCAGCGTCGTTCCGGACACGGTTCCGTATACCAGTTCCGCCTGTGGCTCAATGTACAAACTTTCTGTCAGGTGGTAGCGATATCCGCCCTCCAGACCGGCATACCATGAGTGTGTACCGTAATTCCGTTTGCCCAGACCAGCAAATCCGGCATTATAGTCATTATCATGGTGGATATACTTACCGATAACGTCCATATATATCCCCGAATCAAACATCACAGATGCGTACAACCCACCGCCGAGCGAATGCGTGTCGCCGCTATAGGCCCGACCGCTGGCGCTGCTATCGGTATAACTCATCAGGACACCGGTGAATAAGTCAGCCTCTGACAACCGGTGTTTTTTATCAAACCCCGTTTGCAAATGGGTGTAGCGATCAGAATATCCGGCGTCACCGGTTCCGGCGCCGTTCATGATACGTACCCACATCCCATCCTCGCCCTGAGTATCACGCAGATCCCCCATACGCTTATTCAGATTATTCACTTCGGTCATGAAGTTTTTATATCCCATGCCCATAAAGCTGTTGGCCGACGTGGCTGACCCTTTGTCCGGCGCGGATTTAAACCCGTCCAGTACCCACTGTATTTTGCCATCCTGCTCTGTTGTGTGCAGGGTCGGCGTCACCAGACTAAAACCGGTCACCCGCTCTGCGGCCTTAAACATCGCTGGATTTGTCCCCGCCGGGGCGCTGACCAGTGGAATATTCAGGGATTCTTGTCCGGACGGTTTTTTCAGGAAGTTCACAAACAGGGTGTTGTCCCGACCCTCTGCTTTCTGGTTCACTACAATCTTGTCACTGTCCTTCAGGTCCGTTCTGAGTGCAAAAGCAGACTGGCTGGCCTGTAATGTGTCGGTAGTCAGAGTGTGAAATCCGCGCCCGGTAAAGCCGGCCAGCGACCGGGTCATACTCAGTGCCCCTATACGAGAATCACCAGGCATCTGCCACTGCGTATCCGTCATCGCCATTCGCCCTTGCGGGGCGCTGACATTACCCGAATAAACATTACGAAAGCCATTGAACAGACTGTACATCATCTGCTCTTCCAGGGGCAGATTATCCGCCAGGGCGACATTTTCACTACTGCCAATGGTAATACCTGCATCACCCTCTGCCCGGATATCGCCGGTAACAAAGGTGTAAGGAGAGAACTGTAGTTCACTCGCGGCGCCCAACTGATAACCCGCGCCATAATTGGTGGAATAAAACGCCGGACTCATCTGTCCGGATTGGCTACCTGCAGGCGCGCCTGCCAGACTCAGCGTAGCGGCTGGTCCGACAATAACGTCTGAATCACTCCACCACCCCCCGGTGGCGGTCAATCGAGCCCCCTCCTGAAGAGTCAGTGACGTGTTGCCGAACCGGCTGTAATCATCCAGCTTCGCATGACGCGAGGAAACGGTGACGACGCTATCCTGACTTTGGATACTGCCAGTGAAAATTTCACGTACGTCCAGAGTTGACTGCTTGCTAAGCGTCACTTTCCCGACATAGCGGCTCATGTCCGCTTCCTGTCCGGCAACCGAGGTTCCCTTTTGTGGCGTCACTTTTGTGCCATTCCCGTCATTCAGGTCGATATACAAATTTGGTGTACCCAACGTCACGGACGAATGAACAGCCTCAATATCCCCATTCAGCGACGCGTTTCTGGCCAGGCCGAAATCGGTATTGTTCAGCAACAGCGTTTTCAGACGAAATGTCCGGTTCTCCCAGTCAGGCTGATCAAAAGAGATGGGTTGATTTCTGACAGAATCATCACCAAGGGATTTTAGTTTATCAGTCAACCATTTACCGTTATAAGCATGGATAACTGGATGGCCCTGGAACGTCAGTTGACCACCAGATTGCATCAACTTGCCATCTGGCGTATCTATATTGCCGTCAAAAATAAGGCCGCCGTTACTGTGAGAGGTATCAATATTAAGATGAATATTGCCAGTGATATTACCGTGATAAATTCGATCATCGACAGGACGCCGTGATTTTACCCGCTCAACGGCCTGCGTCTCATTGTGTCCAACATACTCCCAACTGTCGTTGTCTGACTGATTGACAGGATAATATCCATATCCTTTTTTCTTCTGGATAAAATAATCCACTGTATGGGCGTAAGGGTTATTATATTTATACAATAACCCGGCAGCACCGCCGGAAGATTTATTTTTATCCCAGTCATTAATAGTCACCGTCATGTCCGTGAGGGGCTTAATTGAAACTGTGGCAAAGGTATCGCTGGTATTAATGATGTCCGCACCATTATCCGCGGCGTTAACTTTATGAAAAGTGACGTCATTGCCATTGACATCAAGCCGGCCTCCCCTGAAGCCCCAGCTAATGTTATCAGGATTCACCTGTCGGCTGTCGGTAAGAACCACCGTGGGTCGGCCACTGGCGATATTCACCGAACTGAAGGCCTGAACATTTCCGTCCTCATCCGGACGCTGAGCCAGAATAACTGTACCATCCCCAACCTTCAATCCGCCCGGGTTAATACCAGTACCATTGACCTTTAGCACGCCCTCGCCGACCTTATGCAAGTTGTCGCCCTGAACCCCGTTCACCTGCCAGTTCACCTCTGCATCCCGGGTAATATCCAGACCTGCGCCCTTCCAGGTGGAACCGTTAGTGGTGAATACCGTATAATTATGGTTAAAGGACAGCGCCCCCGCGCCCTGGTTAACCGTGTCTTCCAGTACAATCTGACCGTCAACACCATTGAATACCAGATTTTTACCCGCATTCAGGTTGGCGCCTTTCTGGCCATGCATCTGATAGACAGTCTCTTGCTGGGTAAGCGTTCCTGTACCATCTGTCGAGTCAAACGCCCAGCGCAAGGGGCCTTGTCCGGCCATAAAAGTTACTGGCGCATCGGTATCGTCCTGAATGGCCTGATTTACAAAATTCGCATCAACCACTGCCCAGTTAGTGCCGCCGCCGCCGCCGGAACTATCCACCCCGACAATGACCCACTTTTGTAAAACAGAATCATAGGCGAATAAAGGTGAACCACTATCACCACTGCGTGGGTGTGTTCCCATCGGCCCCTGCGCCAGGCTATACAACTGGTTATTGGTATTGGTACTGATCATCTTGCCCTGATCATAAGACCCCAGTGAGCCCGCCGTTCCGCCGGTCAGATAACTGTATGCGCCGGAAATTGAGGTGATATGGCCATTTGTATCTCTAATTTCCTGGGTTCCGGACCCTACCCGGTAAAATGCGGGATAACGATTTTTATCACTATAAGCGCCAGACACCATCCCCGACTGTGTCATCAAAGAAGGCTCGACTTCTGTGACTAATTTATTTAAACGTGGGGCATGAAAATCTCGTCCAGGCTGATTATTCCTGTCAACAAGACGATACCCATTCTCGCCATCACCAAAACTGACACTCTGATAGCCGCCATTATGTTTTACGCTCACGATATACTGTGGCGAAACAAGTGTGGCAACCGCTGACTGATGATTGGCACTGCTGAAATCGGGCATTGGAACATTATTCAAATAGCCAATAACCGCGCCTGTTTTGCTGTAAATAGGGATATTCATACTGCCTGGCGTAAATTGCCCTTTATTCTCCGCAAAATCTCTTATTGTCTGGTAGGGGATATCATACCTGACGACTGAGGCCAGCGATGTAATTGAATATCCTAAAAGAAGGGTGTTAATAATAACTGATGGAATAAGTTTTTTTATCAGACCTGTGCGAGAAGATTTTTTTACATGAGTTGCCAGTTCTGAAACAGGCACAAGAGCACCTTGTCTGACACTATACTTCAGAGCGTATATTTTATTCATGGATAATCCCTGTATATTTTATTATACAATACGAGTTGGATGTCAGTCCTGACATTAGAAAACGTACCAGCTATAAAAATGATTGGCAATAGAATACCATAAATGAAAAATATTTTTTTACATTCGTAAGTTTTTACTTTCGAAAATATATCACACACTACCAAAAATGGTAGTAAATAGAGTTTGCATTAAAGCGCTCGATTTACCACATCGCCACAGACAAAAAAATCTCATAAAATAAAATCACCGAAATACTGTTTCATCAAAAAACACATACCTGGAAGATAATATAGTTCTGGTTTTCCGATCCCAGTACATATTTCATAAATCGCCACAGTACCAGCCCCAATAACGACCTGATGCTCTTCGTTTTTGGCAAGCCACTCGGCCAGGACACGCGAGTGCCGATGGACATAATGTAAAAGAAGAGAATAATAAACGGTGGCAGACTTCCTCAGCAGGAGGCGCTATGCGAAGTATCGGGGCCGCCATTCATTTGCGCTCACCGGCAAGCAATAGCGTCTCCCCGACTTCAGCCGAATGAAGAAACGTCGCCGTCGGACAGGCAAGTACTTTTTGAGGCTGAAAACACTGGCATCTCCGGGACAGCAGGATAACCTCACCGCAGACGAATGCCCGGAACCGGTGAAACCATCTGCACGATTGCCTCCGGTAAAAGCAGCGCCCCTTCCCCTGTCACACTTTCATTGAGCGACCAGGAATAGTATTCGACACAACCTCCGGAAAGTGCTGGCGTGACCCGACGAGTTTGATTACGGGCCAGATTATCGGTATTTTGAGTCAAGTGAAGTGCTACGCTCAGTGCAGGTTAAGGAACCACCACCTTCTCCGAAGGCCGGCTCGCGTTGTCTTTACCCAGCCTGGAGTGAACTTACACTCCAGACCAGTGTTGAGCACAACTTAATGTTTATAAACAAAATATAAATCCGAATGGATCAAGACCACTACATATCTCTGTGCATAAATCTACCGAGTGATATTCATTCAAACACGTCATCGCCTGTGCTGGTACGGAAAAAACAGACCCCATGAAGACTGAAAATATCAGACACATAAATTTAATTGTATACATAATCCCTCCGAACGACATTCTACTTTGTTCACCCCCACCCCAGAATAAGAGTAAAAGAGATATTTCCTTGCCATAGCGATATAATGACTCCGTTGATAAAGAATTTACTTCTCATTATAAACAATGGCCCACATTAGTTTATCAAGCAGCAATTTCTCATACAACGCACACCAATAGCACAAATATATAAAAACGTTGTTCTGAATAAATTTTATGGCTTGTATATTTGATAACGCTAACCTTTAGCTATCACATAATATTACTTTTAAATATTTTCAATCAATTTCTCGAAACTATTCTTAGCGTTACTAAAACTTATCATCTTGTTGCAATATAATTTACATATAAATATAGAAAACATTAAAGCCATCCGGTATTTTCATCTATTTTTTCACAAAAAAAGCTTTTATCACGATATATAACCCCACGCCTACACATTAATAACAATAAATCAACCACTTATAATTCCTTGATATCTGGTTAGATAGGTTTACGTTGTATTTTTCATTATTGTTCATGAGGTATTCGGTATGTCTGCAAAAACAATTGTGATCACTGGAGCACTTTCTGGTATTGGCGAGGAATGTAGCTACCAGTTTGCATATGAAAAATATAACCTTATTTTTTCAGGACTAGATATTAAGCAAGGTGAGGCATTGCAAACAAAACTGCGGAAAGTCCACCCTCAGTGCCATTTTATCATGGCGGATGTAACTGACGAAAAGCAGGTTATAAATCTGATAAAGTTCACCATAAAAATATATGGAAGAGTTGATGTAGTGATCAACAGCGCAGGAACAGAAGGCCATCCCTCAACGCACGAAAACACCACTGTTGATGATTTTCATCATGTATTTAATACTAATGTACTTGGAACTCAGCTTGTAATGAAACATGCCTTACCCATTATGTGTAAACAGTGCTTTGGTAGTCTGATAAATATCTCCTCACGAGCCGGGCAAGCAGGTGTTTCCGGAGGGGGTATTTATGCTGCCAGTAAACATGCTGTTAACGGACTAACCCGCTCTGCGGCATTAGAGGTTGCAGCTAAAGGCGTTAGAGTAAATGCTATTGCACCGGGCCCTGTAGATACAGATTTATTCGATCGCTTTGTTGGGCGCGACAAGGTGAAAAAGGCAGCCTTTCTCAACAGGATGCCTTCCGGAGAAATCATAACTACAAAAGAAATTGCTGGTATAGCGTTATTTTTGGCTTCTGATACTGCCCGCTCTATCATAGGTCAGATAATTACTGTAGATGGCGGCTATTCAGTTGGAATATAAAAAATTTCCGCTTCTCACTAAGGATTAAAAATTAGTTTTTATACAACCTGCACATCTGATCATTTTTAGTTTAAAATTCGCATAACCCATGAAATATACAGATTACAACTCAGTACTATAAAACGATTCAGATAAAACAAAGCCAAAACAAAACGCATTCAGATGAAATTATATATCAAGGCATCCATATCATCAGGGATGCATCTATCCTTATCATCACCTTCAAAAGTCCTTAATTCTCCTGACGATGGGAATAAGTTACTCACTTAATGCTCCGAAACGACGGCAAGGCTCTGGATCACTACGACATATTGTTATAGTATAACAAAGCTTCATGCTAATCCTGATGGAGAAACTGACATATGAAAAGCAAGCGCATCGGTAAAGCCGTTTTTCTTTTAGCTCTCCTAACCTCAACGTGTTTTGCTGCTGGTAAGAACGTAAATGTCGAGTTCAATAAAGGACATTACAGTGCCCAATACTCAGGAATAATAAAGGGATACGATTACGATACCTATAAGTTTCAGGCCAAAAAAGGACAACAGCTCCATGTCAGTATTTCGAATGAAGGCGCAGATACTTACCTGTTCGGGCCCGGGATAAGCGACTCAGTTGATCTTTCCAGATACTCACCAGCACTTAGTGATAGCGGACAGTACACGCTCCCCGCATCCGGTCACTATGAACTGAGAATACTTCAAACGCGCAATGATGCCCGTAAAAACAAAGCTAAAAAATACAGGGTCAGTATTCAGATAAAGTAGACATGAATCCAGCGGCGTCACTCCCGTCATAACCTGGCTCCGACCGGGTATACCGATGACAATTGTGCAAAATTAAGCGGAGAAGATCATCAAATGAAAATCAGAAAAATATTCGCCATATCATTGGCTGCCTCATCGTTTAGTTGCCTGGCGTTCAAAGCGCCGCCCAACGTGACATCCACGACTCCTGATAAAGTTAACGCTCTCGAAAGTAAGATTCTGGGCAGCTTTTACAGTCAGCATGGCACTCTACCGCAGGTAACTATCCTTGGGACGTGTGACGCCTCCCCCGTTCCTGGTTGCTCATGCCCATTCTGCACAATGCTCCGTAGCCATATACGATAATGAGCTATGTGCCTGAACTGACATTCCCGGTAATACAGGAATACCCAGCCCCTTGAGCCGGGCCCCTCGTATGCTGGCCTCAATCAAATGATAAAAATTATCATTTCCAATCATAAAAGAATTGTATATAATCCCCTTCCGTTACAAACGGACAGACTAAAAATGACTCGATTGACATTATTACCATGGAGGTAATTTATGATTAAGACTGTATCCGCTTTTGCGCTGGTACTTCTCCTCTCAGGTTGCGCTCAACAAACATTTAAAATGAGTTCTGAACCCGTTGCCTCACCCAAAAAGGTTATCACCCATCATTTCTTTATTTCAGGACTGGGGCAGAAAAAAACCGTTGATGCCGCTGCAATCTGCGGTGGCGCAGATAAAGTGATGCGTACGGAAACCCAGCAAACCTTTGTGAACGGCCTATTAGGTTTTGTCACTCTTGGAATTTACACGCCCCTTGAAGCCCGAGTGTATTGTTCAAATTAACCTTGTAGCCCGTGCTGGCGGGCTACTGAAGAAAAAACAAAAGCCATAAGTTAAAACAAAGGAATTAATTGAATGAAATATATTATTCTAATTTCTGTGCTTTTATTATCCGCGTGTTCCGGCCCTCGAGGAGTGACATGGGGAGTCACGCCAGCAAACTCTGATATATGTCCGTCAGGAAAATCATCCTCAGGAGAGTGCCGTTAGACACTCATTGCACACACTCGAACGCTACTAAGAAGTTCGATTTCCGCCTCGCTCATCATGTATATACGAGCCGACGAAGGAATAATGCACCATGGCAAAAGACACGCCGTATGACATCCCATGGTCATTTTGTCCATTGTTATACCTGACACATAATAGTCCATCAGTAAATCAACCCCCAATATTAAACAAAAGGTAAACAAAGCAGTGAGCCATTATTGACTAATTGATCTGGATAAAAAGAATATCTACCTGATAATTAACTATGACGAATGGAGTCATCTTTATGCGTTTAAAACTTCTGGGAATCGCTCTCACCGCCCCTGTGGCATTCAACTCTTTAGCCTCAACCGAATTCAATTTCCTTACCCCTGAAAAGGTAAGCACGGATATCAGTTTAGGAACGCTAAGTGGAAAAACAAAAGAACGCGTTTACGACCCAGCAGAAGGCGGGCGGAAAGTTAGCCAACTTGACTGGAAATACAATAACGCTGCAATTATTAAAGGTGCAATCAACTGGGATCTGATGCCATGGTTATCTGTCGGCGCTGCCGGATGGAGTACAATCGACAGCCGTGGAGCCAATATGGTTGATAAGGACTGGCAGGATGCCAATCACGCCGGAACATGGACAGATGAAAGTAGACATCCTAATACACGTCTTAATTACGCCAATGAATTCGATCTGAATGTTAAAGGCTGGTTTTTAAATGAGCCAGACTATCGACTTGGTCTTATGGCTGGCTACCAGGAAAGCCGTTACAGCTTCAATGCCACCGGGGGTACCTATATTTACAGCGAGAATGGCGGTTTCCGGAATGAAACTGGGGCATTCTCTGATGGAGAAAGAGGGATAGGCTATAAACAACAATTTAAAATGCCTTATATCGGTCTTACGGGTAACTACCGTTACGATAACTTTGAGTTTAGCGGCGCATTTAAATACAGCGGTTGGGTAAAGGCATCTGATAACGATGAGCACTATGCCAGGGCGCTCACTTTCCGTAGTAAAGTTAAAAACCAGAACTACTACTCTATTGCAGCAAACGCGGGTTATTATGTTACTCCTAACGCGAAAGTGTATGTTGAAGGAACATGGAATCGCATCACCAACAAAAAAGGGGATACTACGGTTTATGACCGCAGCGATAATACCTCTGAACACAGTAAAAACACCGCAGGTATTGAAAATTATAACTTTATGACCACTGTCGGTCTTAAATATACCTTCTAAACACGTTCGTCGGGCCACTCAGCCCGACGGCTTAAACGATTGATTATTCATTACGAATAAATCTACTTTTAAATCATTAGCGTCTGCGAATATCAAATAGCGACCTGAGGCTCCCCTTTTTGGCATAACCGACCAGGCTGGAGTACATGAGATCTGATGGTCATAATCTAAAAGCAAAAAATAATGAGCGATGGTAGCGTCCCCTTGTTAACCTTAAAACCAGATAAGCACCACCAGGAGGCGCTATGCGGGGTATCGGGGCCGTCACTCATCTTTCCTCACCGACAGGTAGCAGCGCCCCTTGCCCTGACTTCAGCGGGATGTGGAATAGCATCAGGGACTGGTTCTCACTGCCCGTTCAGGATGAGGCCGCACTGTGCTTTCACGTTTTTTATCAGCCGGATGAAGGAACGTCGCTGCCGGACAGGCTGAAGCACTTTTTAAGACTGAAGGCGCTGGCGTCTCCGGGACGGCAGGATAACTTCACCGCAGAGCGAATACTCGGTACCGGTGAAACCATCTGCATGATAGCCTCCGGTAAAAGCAGCGACCTTCCCTCCGTCACACTTCACCTGAGCGACCAGGAATGGCACACGGCGCAGCCTCAGGAAGCAGTAGCCCCGTTAGCAGAGGCAACAGAAAGCCCCGGAAGAGGCCCAACAGGCCCCCCCATTACACGTACGCAGATACAGACATGGCTGGACCTGCCGCAGGAGGCAAAAAGCGACGCTGGCGGCTGGAGAAAATGGGCCCAGGCGCAGGGGGTTACTCTCGGAAGTGCCGCACTCTATCTGACCAACACTGGGCTGACCCCCTATGGCAGGGAGCGATTACACCCTCCCAAAGAGAGAGGCCGCCCTATCACTGTCGGCCAGATCCAGACGTGGCGTGACCTCTCTGAGGAGGCGCGCAGTGCGGCGGGCGGCTGGGTAACATGGGCACAAGCCCAGGGGATCTCTATCACCAGCGCCAGAAAACATCTGACAAACATGGGACTGACATTCTATGGCATGGAACGGCTACAGCATCCTAAGGAGAGGGGGGCCCCCATCACTAAGGCGCAACTCCTGACGTGGTTTAACATGTCACAGGAAGAGCACAACAAAGCAGGCGGCTGGATAACATGGGCACAGACGCAGGGAATAGCAACCAGCAGCGCCAGGAGCTGTCTGACAAACACAGGGCTGACTACCCGCGGCATGGAACGACTGCAACTTCCCGAAAAGAGAGGGCTCCCCATCACGGACCGCCAAATTCAGGCATGGAAGGACCTGCCGCAGGAGAAGAAGCACGAGGCAGGCGGCTGGACTAAATGGGCACAGGCGCTGGAAATCTCTATCACCAGCGCCAAAAAATATCTAACAAATACCGGGCTGACCCCTCGTGGCATGGAGCTGTTACGGTCCTCCGGAGATAAAGTCGCTCCCATCACTGAGTCGCAGCTCCTGACGTGGCTTAACATGTCAGCGCAAGAACACAGCGAGGCAGGCGGCTGGATAACGTGGGCGCAGGCGCAGGGGATAACAACCAGCAGTGCCAGAAAATATCTGACAAACACCGGACTGACCCCCCGCGGCATGGAACGATTGCAGCACGCCGAAGAAAGGGGCCGCGCCATTACGGACAGACAAATTCAGGCATGGCGAGACCTACCGCAGGAGACAAAACTTGAGTCAGGTGGCTGGAAAGCATGGGCGCAGACACAGGGGATACCTCTCAGCAGTGCCGGAAACTTTCTGACAAACACCGGACTGACTCCCTTTGGTATAGTTCGTCTGCTGCCGCCCGAGGAAAGGGGGACTCCTATTACAAATGCACAAATTCAGGCCTGGCGGGATCTGCCGCAGGAAGCGAAAAAGGAGGCTGGCGGCCGAATAAAGTGGGCTCAGACGCAGGGGATAGCTATCAGAAGTGCCGAAAACTTTCTGACCAACACCGGGCTGACTCTTTTTGGTATAGAGCGCCTGCTACCGCCAGAAAAAAGAGGAACGCCTATTACAAATGCACAGATTCTGGCGTGGCAGGAGCTGTCGCAGGAAGCAAAAAACGAGGCAGGCGGTTGCATAAAGTGGGCACAGGCTCAGGGGATAACCATCAGTAGTGCCTGCAGCTATCTGACAAACACAGGACTGACCCACCATGGCAGGAAACGGCTGCAGCCACCCGAAGAGAGGGGCTCGACCATCAGCCAGGCGCAACTCCTGGAGTGGTTTAATATGTCACAGGAAGAGCGCACAAAGACAGGCGGCTGGAGAAGATGGGCGGAGGCACGGGGAATAACCTTCAGAAGTGCCGAAACCTTTCTGACCAACAGCGGGCTGACCCTCTTTGGTATAGAGCGACTGAAACCGCCCGGAGAAAGAGGCGCTCCTATTACAAATGCACAGATTCGGACATGGCGGGACATGTCGCAGGAGGCGAAACGCGAGGCGGGAGGCTGGATAAAGTGGGCGCTGGCTCAGGGGATAGCCATCGGCAGCGCCAGTGGTTATCTGACAAACACAGGACTGAAGTATAATGGCATATTGCGACTGCAGCAGTCGCTGTCTGCTACCGTCACGAGTGACAGTCAACAAACATCGATGTCCGCAGGCGCAAGCGATGAGATAACCGCCAGCGTGGGTATCCTCCCGGAGCGCAGCGGGGAAAAACGGTCGCTTCCCTCGACCAAAGAGGATATCTCAGCCCCGCCGGCAAAACAGATCAAGAAAGAGGAAGACGCCGTGACCTGGCAAACACACCAGATAAACAATAACCTGCCCATTCTGCAGCACTGGCGTGACCCGACGATATCGGTGATGGCGCAAGCGGAAGGCAGGATTGAAACCTTACAGGTTACACGGTGGGGGCCTCTTTTTAACCCATTACCCCGGCAGATAAAAGCCAGAATTAATCAGGATATTCGCTGGTTTCTGCAAAATGAAGGAAGTCATGATGCGCGAATGAATGCCATGATGTCCGTCGCTATTCCCCTTGATGACAGCGACGGTTACAGAGGGCGTACAGTCTACGCGCGAACCGATCTGACGGCATTTACCGTACTGGGCCCCTACTCCGGCCGCCTGCTGGACAGTGAAAAGGTACGGTGTGAATACGAAAAAGAATATGGGAAGGAAGCCGGTAATTATTATTTTGCCACGCGAAGCCAGGAACGCATTGTATCCGGCTTCCCGCAGGGAAATCTCCTCAGCCTGCTTAACAGTCCGGTATTTACCCATCGGACGGCGGAAGCAGAAGTAAGACAGAACGTCAGCGCGGTGCTTGTCGGGAAGAATATCAACTTTTTCCTCACCACACGCGACGTCCACGCCGGGGATGAACTGTGGTTTGATTACGGGCCGGACTACCAGCATTTTGAGCCAGGTGAAACGCTACGCCCAACGCAGGTAAAGGAGGAGCCGCCTTCTTCGGAAGGAGAATAAAATATCCTTTTGCCACTCTTTGATTATCAAAACCCGGTGTTTGGTTTTGGGGAAGAGTATGCGGCACGCTGCAAGTGATTTTAAATGCCGTGTGTTATCTAGGGTTATTAGACACATTGTTGGCTTTTTTACGCCTGTTTTCTGTACGGGGAAAATGTGGGGAGTTATCCAGGAAAAAACCGCTACCCCGTTATTAACTACAATACATAAATTCAGCAATCACATCGCCGTACTAATGATCCAGAAAAAGGTCTTTTTTTGAGAGACAAAGGCCGTAAGTATAAGACATAGTATGTTTTTTATACTTAATGCAGACGAAATTATGTTTAACATAAACAACTTACGTTCTACTATCAGAACTGGGCTCCCCCTCCCCTCCAGCACAGAAACGCCGTCGCCGGAGGAAAGTTAGCACGTTTTTTTCTGAGGAAAACCAGACGGAAGCGTGGAATTGCCTGATGGAACTTTGTCCCCCTCAAGCAATAGTACCAGAAAATATCAGCAGTACGTTTAACCGCCTGAGAGAATTGGCTTTTCCGGCGCTGATGGACAACATTCAGAGCCACACAGAGGGATTAAATCAGGTTTGTATCCTGGATACAGACAGCCGAGAAGCGTTAGTACTCATCATTGAACCTAACCATTATACCATTACATGGGACGGGGTCACGATGATGTATAGCTATGATATCGCTCATCCACAGGCGGGTAGCGCTATTTCCGACACGGTGCTGTTGTCCTCGTTGGATAAGTGAAACTATCTGGTCCGAATGGCTGAAGACAAACAGTTTCGGGAATGGTTTACACTATGGGAACCATGGCATAAAGTCATTGAGCGGATAGCACCAGAAATCTGTACTGAAATTAGCACTGAGAAAAACCGAATTGTGGAGACAGGGGAATTCATCGCCCGCGTCAGCGATGAACTGAGGTTACCAGACAGAAGTGATGATATCGCGGTCGATGCAACGGCTGGCGTAAAAGTGATGAGGGAGCTCAACCTGCGCCTGTTCAACTCCGCGACTGAACGCGTGCTGGCTAAAACAGACCAGGAACATCTTTTGAAGCCACAATGGGCATAGTGAGTTCTCAGCCAGGTAAGAAGACCATAAAAAACGGGAGCCCACCGGCTCCCGTTCTTGTTTAACCCAGGTTCTGAATTACATGTTTTTGATGATTGCGTCGCCAGACTCACTACATTTCAGCAGCTTAGCGCCTTCCAACAGGCGTTTAAAAACATGTCGCGAAGCAACTATGTCCGCCACTACTACGTGGATTATGGGAATTAAAACAAAAAATACCGCCATTACCTTTTGCTACGCTCCGGCAAATCACAGTAATGATGGGGTTAGAATTTAGCTCTTTATGGTGGCTTATCATGGGTTTTTCCACATAGTAATTTACGGAAGTTCAACTTTCTAAGGTGATATTCAGGAGTATCTTCTGTAGGATTATATTTGGCGTAATAATTATTCATCTTCTTCCGTTGATAGAATTATTTCTTCTCTCCAGATCCGCAAAGGTGCTGAGCTGAAAATAACTTAAATTGAACGCTCTATATAAAAATGCAGGAGGGAGGGATAACCTACTCAAGCTGATTAGTCAGGTCATGATGCTGATGATCGCTAAATGTGAATGACTCAATTATACGGGATATTTACAATTTATTATGAAACAAATTTATTTTCCACTTTCGCATGAATAAAATACGCCAAAATCAGCACAAAGGGCAATGGCATAAAAACAACCAGAGATCTAGGGAGAATATTTAAATTTATCATCATTCCAATTATAAAATACCCAGCATACGAGTGACACAGATAAAGCGGATAACTGATATCACCTAAGAGTTTCAGACTTTTATTATATGATATTTTATCATTGATAGCATATAAAAATGCAAATACCACAATCGCTAAACCAAACCAACTAAATGTAGTTACTGTTGATATATAAAATGCAGGTCCTGCAAGATGCATCGTTATATATACAAACATATAAAACTGAAGTATAACTGCAAACACTAACCTTTTAATATCGATCCGCCCTCTCGCATAAAGAGAAAATGTCGTCCCAACCAACATAAAAGTGGTTAAATAAATAGCTTTTATTAAAAATCCGACATTTATAACCTTCAAGAAAACTGAAACTTTATCAATATGATGAGATAACCAGACTACTGATACGCTTAAAATAAGTGATAACAAAAGCACATCACTCAATGATATCTTTTCTTTCCTTCTAAAGAGGAAGGATATCCTGAAAAAAAATAACGTAGATAAATAAAATAATACTTCAATCGCAAGAGTCCAGGCTACTGGATCCATTGATATAGTATCTTTAACATACTGAGAAAGGCCCATACTAAAAATACTTAATATTTTGTCTAAACCGTAGTGATAGTCTTTCCCTGAATAATGAAAAATGCAGAACCCCAAGAATACAAAAAACAAATTAATGATACAAACAATAAAATATGTTGGGTATAGCCTAAAGAATCTTTTTTTAAGGAAAGTCGTTACAGTATACTTTTCAATTGAAATTGGAATTAAAAAACCACTAATTAAAAAGAATGTAGCGACACCAAAAATTGAAAGGAAGCCAGGAAACTCGACAGGAATAAAATCAAGTATAATTCTTGGAAAGCTTAAATTTTTCGCCTTAGGTATATTTAGTACAGATGAAATAAAGTCATTAGAAATAAAGAATGATGCTGTGTAATGTGAAAATAGCACACACAATGCGGCTCCTCCCCTCAAATAGTGAGCGAACAGAAACTTGTTATTCATAATTAATAAAATAATTCCCCATAAAAGTAATAGCGACAGCATTAAAATCCTATTCTAATAGGATTTTGGCCCAGATGATTTATGCATAGCATATAAGATATTAGCATTCGCAATTTCAGTATTTCTCCTTGATACCGAAGTTACAAATAATAGTTTTTATACTCAGCGATAATGGCTGGCGCTGGAGCAATTCCCGGCCCCTCAGATGCAGAAGACTGGTGCACAAACTGTATTCATTGAAGGCGGTAAAATTATCAACAAAAAGAAACCCAGTATAATTATTAAATACATTATTATCTGAATTTATTTAGGATGAAATTAACAGGTATCTTAACAATCACTCGGCATAGGCGATAAGCTAAAGACACTATATGTTTAATTTTCAAAACATCGAGATGATGATTTATAATATGTACCTCCCATCTGGTATCAGTCGCATCCAGTAAGCGATTTTTAATCGTTGCATTTATTCCGAAAGAGTGTTCTTGCGAGGAACAAAGAAAAACTGGCTGAATCAATTCAATTAATTTATTGTGATACTTCATGCGTCCATGATATTCAGAGCGCATCATCGTAATATGAAGCTTATCGAATAATTCTGCAATTCTCTGATAATTATCACGAGTTACAATTGCGCCAGCCATTTCCAAAACACCAAAATTCCCTTTAAATGTTTTATAGTATTTATCAAGATACCCTTCGTCTATGTTTTTCACAGCATCCAAAACATTGATAATATCATAACCATACTTTTCATTATTCAAGAAAATAAAAGCAAGATATGTCTGTATTTCAAATAGATTTTCTCCACAATTCAATTTCGCTTTTTTTACCAATGAAAAGATCCCGTCAAATGAATGAAACATATCATTCAGGATACTTTTGTCATAAACCCATACAAAGTGTTCTAAAAAATACTCATTAGGTTCAGTATCAAGCAATCGTGCTGTATTTTCTACAACTCCAGTCAGAAAAGGAGATGTAACTTTACGCTCAGATAAACGTGAATATGCCAGAAAAGGATTTGCAATAAAAGTCTCAATAATGTCAGAAACTCTTCCCGGCCTAATCATCATACTTTCTGAGTCTATAACTATAGAATACTGTTCTGGTATATGTGCAACAGTAAGAAGTTTTTTCAAAGTCTGATAAGAAAATTTACCATAATCATTTAATAACTCGATCGATGTTAAATCAATTCCATTCTTTTTTAGTAATGTATCAAATGAAAATATTGTAATATTGAGATTACTATACTTTGATGTTATATCATATAACTGATCTACGTTTTTTTCTTCTGTCGTGAAATATATATTTATCTCTTTATCTAAAAGATATACATCGAGACTTCTCAAATACTTTTCAATAAAAAAAAGATGTCCGTCAAATGTTGGTGTAATCAAAGCATACATGTGGAACCTTTTACTCCCTTTAGTTTTGATTTAAAATAGTTTTAGCAACGCGCTTCAAATAACGGATAAAAAGAGACCTAACAGGCAGATTTACTTGCTTAGTATTGCTATGTATATCAAGGCTGCCCTTCTGAGGTGGGAATGCCAAGAGTAATTCATTACTTACTTTTACAGTAGTAGAACGTAAAATTTCATATACAATATCTATTGTATTTACGGGAATTTTATTAGAAAGAGATAGATGATAATATAGTACTGTTTCCGGGTGACATACTGGCACACCAATTTTATTATAGAATGATAAATTCTCATACAGAGTTAATAATTTAATAATATTATCAAAGCTTGAGTATATAAATTGATCAGAAAAGACCACTGTATTCCATGGTATCAACTCACCTCGCTCAACATTCTTATAATAGCAAGCAAAGTATGGTTTAGGCTTTTCCCCAAACAAAAAGTTTCCGCCATGAGTCGGAACTGATATTTTTTTTCTATCACATACAGAGAGATCGACTATATCGTAAAAAATTAGATCGGGACGAGTAATTAAAACTGATTCGTATTCGATATTGTTTTTTTCACAATAGCGATTAAGCATTTTTACTGAATTACTCATGTTCCAGTAAAGTGAATAAAATCTTTCAATAGGTAGAACCGGGCTAAATATATTTTTTGACTCTTCCATAAAGAAATTACGGTTATACTTATTGATGCTAAACTCAACAAGGAAATCCTCGTAAATACTTCTTAACAAAGTTTCTGTTATTAAACCACCTTCTGAATCCCATTTTACAGCATTTTTATTTTTTTCATTGTTTACATTTTCCATATTAATGATATTCGATGTGCCTTCATTTTCATAGCAAAAAATAAACAAATCAGCATTATTAACCATAAGTATATTCTTAATTAAATGTGGCGCAGTATCCTTAAATGTCCTCATGTAACCATATAATATAACTGCTGTTTTTTTCTTTATCGGATCCATTAACTAATCCCACCCTATTCCAAGTATTATAAAAATGCCGCACGCAAAGATATTTTTATTTTAACCTCAGCGATTCAGACTATAACTTGATTATTCCACAATGTTCACTTATATTGTTTTACAAATTACCCATGGAGTATAGCATGAATAAAATCAGTATAGTTATCGCTGGGCCAGCATATAGAGAATTTGATATTTATTACTCTATCAAGTTACTTCGAACTCATTTCCCCGAATCAGAGATTATTCTTAGCTCAAATGACCATTTACTATTAACACATGCTAACCGATTAGGCGTTTTTGATAAAATTGTTACTGTTGAAAATTCTGGGGAATTACCAAGCCTAAAATTTGAATCAGTGTCTGATAGAGGTCAACCTATTGTTTGCAATAACATAAACAAGCAAATAAAGACATCTCTCCACGGAATACTTGAAGCAAGCCATGATCTTGTATTAAAAATAAGAACCGATCAGATTTTGATGCAGAATCATATCATATCACTATGGAATTTAATAAAAGATATTCCTAACGATAATAAAAAAACAAAAGGTCGAATAATTACATCCAGCATTTTCTCAATAAACCCAAGATTTAGTGAGCGGATGCCTTATCATATAAGTGATATGCTTCAGTTCGGGTTTAAAGAAGACCTAATTCGGTACTATTCAGCGCCAGAATATCCTTTCGATTATTCTGTATGGTATGAAACTCACATATATGCTTCTCACAGCAATCGTAACGAAAATATTTTTCGTTCCAGGTATGCAGTAGAACAGTGGCTTACAATGAATTATATTTTTGGTGTTAATACGCCCTTTCCAATTAAATACCACAATGATATATCGCATAAAATCATCAAAGATTTTGAATATATCTTTCCTGATTTTTTTATTATCGCCCATCCAAAAGATATTTCACTTCGCGCATCTAAATTCAATTCAGCAATGAATTATGTCAATAATCAGTGCTATTCGACTTATGACTCATTGATGTTTTTGAAAGAAAAATACAAATTAAGCGAGCACATTCTAAGTAATTATAAAGCCATGGGGTTGAATAAAAAAATATATAAGCACTTAAATGCAATTCTTAATTCATATTTAATACATATAGTTATACGTCATTTACCAGTCAGTATACGGAAGTTTTTAAAGCGAATTTTACGTTGAGATCCATCTGGTCAATAAGCGTAAAAAATATATTACCGGAGTATAGAGTATAATTTTTTTACTATAAGTACGGGCATAAGTCTTATGATGAAATGCCCTAAGATATAGAGTACATTCTTGAGGAATCGTTCACGTCTGATTAAAATAAAACGGACTCTTTCATAAAACTCAGAGCATGCTTTTGTCAATCCTACTCGGCGCTTTAATGTTGACTCTGTGATTCTATAATCAAGCAGCACCATTTTAAGATTATGGAATCGATATCCTTGTAGGCATAATAAAAGCCAAAAAGATAAATCCTCTGATAGAACTGTATTTACAGGATACCTTAATCCTTTTTTAAAAATTGAAATATTAAACATAACAGTTGGGTGAATAAATGGAGTCATCCTGATTATATTTTTTTTAATATCATGATCACATTCATATTTATATATTATTTTATTATAAATACCAAATTCTCTACACCCGCCACCTAAAACATCAATATTTTTATTAGAATCCAAAAAATATTTTTGCAATTCAATTCTATTCAGCTTCGATACATCGTCAGAGTCCATCCTGGCAATGTATTCAAGATTAGGGTATGTTACTAATGCAAAATCTATTAGAGTGTTCATTGCCGAAGCCAGCCCTTCATTTTTTTCTCTTTTTAAGATAATAATTCTACGATCTGATTTCCCTAGTAAATTTATCAAATTTGAGATGTTGGTGCTAACAAATCCATCTATAAGTATCAACATCGCTAACTCACGATAAGACTGATTAAGAATACTTTTAATAGACAGGTACAATGGCAACTCTTTATCATTCTGATAAACCGAAAGCAAGACTGCAACTTTCGCTACAGTCTTATCAGCGATAGCGAAATCCACGCTAACCTCTATCATCCAAATTTTCTTGAGTTCACATAAAAGGTGTAAGCATCATCCACTGCCCCCACAAAGGCAATCTCACCTGCATTCAAAACAACACCCTTGTTACAAAAAGATCTCACATCATTTTCTGAATGAGATGACAATACCAATATGCCAACTGACTCAATTAACTCTTGTATTCTTTTTCTGGCTTTATCCATAAAATTAGCGTCCCCAGCACCAATTACCTCATCTAATAGAAGGATATCTGGTTTGACTGCTGTTGAAATTGCGAAAGCTAGCCGCACGGTCATACCTGATGAGTAAGTTCTGACTGGAAGATCTATAAAATCTGCTAACTCTGTAAAATCTATTATTTCTTCGCTAATAGTATTAATATATTTTTTGGGAAGCCCTAATAACATTCCTCGGGAGTAGATATTCTCTCTCCCTGAAGACTCGGGATTCATTCCTAAATTCATATCAAGCAAACTAGCAATACTGCCTTGGCTGCTAGCTTTTCCTGATGTGGGCTCATAAATCCCTGCCATAGTCTTTAACAAAGTAGACTTTCCAGCTCCATTATGCCCAATTAAAGCCAGACGATCTCCGTGCTTCAACTCGATATTTATGTCCTTCAGTGCATTAACGCTGATAGACTTAGCATTTGAAGAAATTTTCCCACCCGTTGTCAAACGAACAAAGTTAGCTTTCAGTGAGCGTGATTTTACATCAAAGATGGGATAACTCACTGAAACATTTTTGAGATTCAGATAAGCAGTCATTATTACACCCAGTACGAAATATTTTTTCTAGATTTAGCGAAGATTAAAAATCCAGCACATATATTGATAATTGAAAAAACTGTTATATAGACAATACTAGGATGCATAAAAGCAGTTGGAAAATCTACGGGCAGCAGAGGAGAACGGATGAAATCAATGAAATGGAAAAGCGGATTCCACTCAAGTAAAAATGCTTTTGAATGCATCGATTCCGTTGGAATCCACATAATTGGCGTAACCAGAAAACCTATTTGTAATACAGACATGACTATCTGGCGTAAATCCATGAAGCGAGTACAGAGACATGCCAATGTCAGTGATAAGAAGAACAGATTTATAGTTAAAATACTGAAACCAAATAAAGCCTTACTAATAGCATAAAAAGTACAAGTGCTATCAGAAAAAATCAGACAAACAACAAGAATCAACGCGTTATGTAAGAAAAAATATACATTTCTTATAATCGATTGGTAGATAAAAACACTTCTTTCTATTCTTATTTGCTTTATAAAGCTTGCACAAGCGATGAAAGAATCCGCTGATTCAATTACGGTCTGATTTATATAGTTCCATATTAAAAAACCTAGTGACAGATATAGAAGGTAATGTTTTATATCCTGGCTGAACAATGTCGAAAATACTATTGAAATAGATACTACATAGATGGCCGTACTAGCTGTTATCCAAAATGGTCCAAGCACACTGCGACGATAACGAATAATAATCTCTTGCCAGGCCATATAATTCCAGAACTGAATTTTTTTCAGTCCCCCATAAATATCTAATAGAGCCAATTTAAACATTCGTTGCACCTAAAAAATCAATATATTCGGTTGGTGTCCCCATAAAGATATGATCATCGTGCTTAACTAACTTATACCGTACACGCATTCCTTTAGCGATCATAAAATTAAACATAGGTGCAATATAAAGTTCACGTGGATCACTCCGAATCAGCTCAATGTAAGCGTTAATAAATATTTCTTTATCTTTAAACCCGTACATACCATTTGAGCATAGATCAGATATTCGCTCTTTTTCAGTTGTACGCTCTACCAAAGTGGTATTACTTTTAGGCAGCGCAAAAGACCAGTGCTCTCCTTCCCCTTTAAACACTTCCAGGTAAGCATCATTCTCTTCAGTTGCAAACTCAAAATGTTTCTTATGGGTATCTATATTAAAGATAACGATAGGTTCATTATTAGGCACCTTATCCAAGGCCAGGAAAACCGTTTCTGCCTGACCGCGGGTTTCAGCAGTCAGAACAACGACTTCGTAGTCTTTAATTCCCATATGTTGCAGTTCAGCTTTAACAAACAGTGGTGTATCGTACACATCACGGCAGATAAAAATAAATTTTTCTGACTGATAGTACTGTTCAAAAGTTTTGACTGCCCACTCAAATAAGGTTTTATCGTGTGCTTTTAATTCATATTTGGGTTTAGTGTACCCTGCTTTAAAAAAACGGCTGCTGAGCCCAGCCATTGGGATAATAATCACTTAGTTAATTCCTTGTATAAATTAATCGCTGTTGCAACAAATGCCTGTTGTCTATTTGGGTGGTCATAATGCAAAGGCAGCATAGATAAAAATAGCGTTGCGGTTAAAGCCAAAATTTCCGTATAAGAAAAACTGGACGTTTCAAATTGTTTCTTAATTAGCTTAGTTAAATCTATGCTACTTTCCGGAAGCTCCAGAATCAACGTTTCACCGTCGTCCTGTATATGGAAGCGATCAGAAACAATATAGTCATATTTACCAATCGCGGAATGCAGAATTTTAGCCAGATCGTAGCGAATATCGCCATAAATGCTTAAATTGCCGTCAAAGTCGATACCGCGCGGGTCAATGACTTTGATATCATTTTTCTTGAAGTCATAAAGAATATTACTGAAGCAGAAATCCCCATGGACAAAGGATGAACGGGATTCAGGATTGATGGCTTTATGAATTTCTGCCAAAATCTCTTTCAGCATAAAATGGTTCCCTTCGGCATCCTTAACAACGTTGCCAAAACGGGGATTAGCCGCAATAAACTCATCCAGGCGAGTTTCATTTTTACTGATAAGAGATTTATAAAAATCTACTGAAGGTCCTGGGTTACGAATTTCATAGCTGCGCTCAATAAAATGGAAGCACGAATTAATTATTTGTCCCCAGATAGCCTGCGGATGATTGCCATAAACAAATAACTCAGTCAGTGTTGGGCTATAAAGATACTCCAGCTTGTAACAATAGCCGTTATCTTCTTCACCATGACTAATCAACATTGCTGCATAATATGCCATCTCTTCCGGCACGTTACTGAACCAGTTCGCTTCCGCATGTAATTTCTTTTTTTTCTGTGAGCGTTTCTTTACAAAATATTTGTTAATTATAAGTTCGTTAAATGCCCGCTCAGTGGTCACTATTGTTTTAGAGTCATAGAAGGTGTTCAAGTGACCAAAATCCAGCCAATCGCTCCTGTGCTCTTGTACAAACTGGTTTGTTTCATTGTACTTAAAAAGGCTTTTCGTAAAGTCAAAATTGGTACTGATGAGGCTACGAATCAATAACTGCGGGTTGCCGATGCTGAGCACACCACAGAAAACGGCATCGCTGCTTTCGAAACCATCGTTTATCTTCATCCAGACATAGTTAAAATCTGAGCGAGCAGTATAGATCACATTTTTACCCATATTCTGCAAATTTACTGGGTTTCTTAATAATGTATCTCCGTAATAAATAATAACGCCATCATCGTCTTCCGCCGTACAGGCTGATGCCAGGCAAAACGCAATGGACTGACCAAGAGAAAAATTTTCATCAATCTGAATAATATTGATATTAGCTTCCGTCAGCGCCTGTTTATCCCAAGAGCCAATTGGGAAGTTTTTGGGTAGCGTCATGCAGATTTTTTCATCAGGATTTTCATTACGGATATTTTTAATTTGATAACTGTATAACCGCTTATTCCCAACAGGCAGAAAAGTAGGCGGAATTTCACCAAATTCAGCACGTAAATCTTGGTCGACATACTGTGCAGACAAAATTATAATCATTTTTCTTTCCTTAAAATCTCAACAATCTCATCATAGGAATAATTAATAAATTCACTGGGACGGATTGCTTTATCATCCACATAGAAGCCTTCATGACCACACCAAGGTTTACCCACATAAATTTCGTCGTAAGGAATGCTATTCACTTCAAGCCACTTAATAAGTATTGGCAGGGTGTTTTTATTAATCAACCCGATATTATTATTATAGGAATTCATATTACGGCTAGTATTCAATACAATCATGAAACCTTGTTCTTTATATTCTTTTAATTTAACAACAAGGTCTTTATTTACCAACGCATCTTCATAACCTCCAGGTCCTTTTCCCTTAGTTAAGGTCATGTCAATATCAATAATAATTTTTTTCATAGCTGATAGTTCTTAATTAGTTCTGTAAAAAATATGCTTTGCTATTGTGCGTAGCATAATCATGGGGACCCCAGCGAAGCAGCGTAATTTAATATAGAGGTAAATTTGCTGCTTAAGCATATCTATAAGGCTTATACAATTTGAAAATGCTCTAGCCTTTTTATTAAGCTTATAAAAAGGCTGCTTAATAAACTTTGCTTTTGCCCCATCGTTAATTAAATGATAGATCATCAACTGATCACTGACATAAGAATGCTGGCTATCAAAAAAGATAGAACCTGCCATTGTCCGGCTAAAGATAATTTTTTGCAATGGAGCCAGCATGGGCTTACCAAAAAGAAAGTTTTTCTTTAGCACATATGTAAATGATTTACTAGCCAACTGCTTCGCGGAAGCATTCTCTTTAACGTTTCCCCAGTTATCGATGTAATAATCGTTAATATATATATCATTCCGACATGTTATATTTGGAAATTTATCAAGATTAATTTCATCACCAAAAAAATAGTATGAAAAAGTATCGAATTTTATATTTCCTTTGGCATATTGGATAATATAGCCCCAGTGATGAGTTCTGTTATAGCTTTGCTCAGGATTAATAACATAAATATTGTGATTTGAGTGAAAGAATGCCAGGCATTGCTTATAACTATCCACGTCCTGTATACTGACTAAAAAACCAAATTGCTGTGTTTTATAGCGCGACAACTCTTTTATTTTATTCAATAAATCATAATTCACTTCTTTTAAAGGCACTAAAAAAATATGTTTGTAATAATCAGGCATGTGATTTTCCGGCTGGGGCACAGCCCTCGCCGGCACCGTACTCTAAATCTGATTAATTGTATGAGAATTAATAAGCAATGAAAATATATTTCCGAGTGGTGTTGTTTTAAGCTTATTCACGTAAGATTTATTTACGTATGTTACTCATATAACTCCATTCAGTTTCATTATCAGTATGAAAAATATGAGGACCATAAACGTGCACCATGATACCCGTTTGCTCATCGCGGGCATCATAAGCGTTACCACCGATGTGTGAACGTTGATCAATAATATTGACTATATGTC
>NZ_VXJV01000001.1 GCF_008692785.1 Salmonella enterica subsp. diarizonae | reverse complement strand
CTCCTGAAGGAACGTTAAAGACGATGACGTTGATAGGCCGGGTGTGTAAGCGCAGCGATGCGTTGAGCTAACCGGTACTAATGAACCGTGAGGCTTAACCTTACAACGCCGAAGCTGTTTTGGCGGACTGAGAGAATTTTCAGCTTAGATACCAGATTTTCGGGAACGAAAGATGTTACGCTGAGGCAAGGCGGCAAATGAAGGAAAGGAAGGAGCATACTGAAGTATGTGACTGACTTTGCGAATGCAGCCAACGCAGCATCGGTGTAAAAGATTCGTTTCCGGCAACAGAATTTGCCTGGCGGCCGTAGCGCGGTGGTCCCACCTGACCCCATGCCGAACTCAGAAGTGAAACGCCGTAGCGCCGATGGTAGTGTGGGGTCTCCCCATGCGAGAGTAGGGAACTGCCAGGCATCAAATTTAGTGTGCTGATATGGCTCAGTTGGTAGAGCGCACCCTTGGTAAGGGTGAGGTCCCCAGTTCGACTCTGGGTATCAGCACCACTTAATACGGTTAAGGTTCGGTATTTAAAAAAGAATTTGTCTGGCGGCAGTAGCGCGGTGGTCCCACCTGACCCCATGCCGAACTCAGAAGTGAAACGCCGTAGCGCCGATGGTAGTGTGGGGTCTCCCCATGCGAGAGTAGGGAACTGCCAGACATCAAATAAAGCAAGAGGCCCAATCGAAAGATTGGGCCTTTTTGCATTTATTTTTCTGTGGAAAAGGCTGGCGGATAATGACGCCGACGCGTTTTATATTTGGTTTATGACATCCTCGTCGAGTTGATAAAAACCGTTTTAATAAACGTGATTTCCCGTCACATATCCGCCTGAACCATCGAATGTGACCCGTGCTGATATTGATATACAAACGGTTTTTACTTAGTCCTCTAATAAGCGATGGAAATATTTGTTGAGGGCTGAGAGCCTGGACCATTAGGCTATTTCATTTGCCAGTCTGACCCTGGACAGTGCTCAAAATCCTCACCGTACTACGTGTACGATCTGGTTTTGTCCAAATTGCCAGCAACAATTATGCCTAATGGGCCAGATTCTAAGACTTATTGTACGACGTGTGTTTTTAATATGGCTTACGATTCTATCAACCTACGATGTTGTCTGTATTGAACAGGAATTTGAACAATAGAGTCGGGATTAGCGAATAAGAAAAGGATGCGTTTTACCGTCTTAACTTTCGGGGGATATGCTGAACAGATTACGTAGCTGAGCTGAGTATCCTTATGATTTTTATATTATTACTGAAAGCGCGGCATTGCCGCGCCTGCATGTATCATTTAGAAAGCGCAATGATACCCATCGTCAACCCTGCTACTGCTGCAGCGCCGCCAGCAATAGCGCCTGCTGTCTCCCAGTTATCCTGCGTTGTACCTTTCATACATGTATTGGTATGAACCAGCCGCCCTTGATCGTCATAAACCGGTACGCAGGGAGAGTCATGTGCACAACCTGCCAATAAGGTGGTAAGCAATGCAACTGGAATTAGTTTTTTCATGGTGTTACCTCATTAATAAGTGTTTCGCGAAGTACAGCAATATCAATGCTGGCTCTAACCGCTGCGAAAACGAGAGTTATTTTACCACTACATAAAAAATGACCGACATGAGGAATAATCTCAATTCATGTGAATTGTAAAAACTATGGAGAATACAGAGGTAAGCGGAGAGGGGAGAATAGCAGAGCTAAAGACGTACCGTTTAAAAAAGGCGTCCGAAGACGCCTCTGTTTACCGATTAATCATGATGGCGATTAAATCGGCGTTTTACAACAACAAAGAATACTGGCACGAAGAAGATAGCGAATAAGGTTGCGGTTAACATTCCCCCCATCACCCCTGTTC
Source organism: Salmonella enterica subsp. diarizonae (assembly GCF_008692785.1). Classification (GTDB taxonomy): domain Bacteria; phylum Pseudomonadota; class Gammaproteobacteria; order Enterobacterales; family Enterobacteriaceae; genus Salmonella; species Salmonella diarizonae. The sequence continues at coordinate 795,777 of NZ_VXJV01000001.1, read as the reverse complement.
CTACTGCGTTCTGCGCCCCACTACCCGCGCCACGACTGATAACCAACGGCATTACTCCGAGAATAAAGGCCAGCGAGGTCATTAGAATAGGACGTAAACGCATACGGGATGCTTCCAGCGTTGCCTCGATCAATCCACGCCCTTCTTTCTCCATAAGATCTTTCGCGAACTCGACAATCAGGATGGCGTTTTTAGCAGAAAGGCCAATAGTGGTTAACAAACCAACCTGGAAGTAAACGTCATTGTTCAGACCGCGCAATGACGCTGCGAGCAGAGCGCCAACCACGCCGAGCGGTACGACCAGCATTACCGAGAACGGAATTGACCAGCTTTCATACAGTGCGGCAAGGCAGAGGAAAACGACGATGAGTGAGATTGCGTACAGCGCCGGCGCCTGGTTACCTGACAACCGTTCCTGATACGACATACCTGTCCAGTCATAGCCAATACCGTTTGGTAGCCGTGAAGCCAGGTTTTCCATTAACGCCATTGCTTCACCAGTGCTTCGTCCGGGCGCTGCTTCGCCGAGTAGTTCCATTGACGGCATCCCGTTATAGCGTTCCAGGCGTGGCGAACCATAAATCCACCGTGCTGAGCTAAAGGTAGAGAAGGGAACCATCTCGCCATTGGCGCTGCGTACATAAAGATTGTTGATATCTTCTGGCAGCATACGGAACTGAGCATCAGCCTGAACGTATACTTTTTTCACTCGCCCACGATCGATAAAGTCATTAACGTAATAGCCGCCCAACGCCGCGGAGATGGTTTCGTTGATATCAGACAACGAAACGCCGAGCGCCTGCGCTTTTTCCTGATCGACATCCAGCTTGAACTGTGGCGTGTCTTCCAGCCCGTTCGGGCGTACGCGCACTAACAGATCCGGATGCTTTGCGACCATACCTAAGAGTTGATTACGCGCTTTTGTTAGCGCATCGTGACCGAGTCCTCCCTGATCGATCAGTTCAAAGTCGAAACCTGTCGCGGTACCTAACTCGACAATCGCCGGCATGTTGAAGGGGAACACCAACCCGTCGCGAATCTGGCTAAAGGCGCGTGTTGCTCGGGCGATAACGGCTTCGACGCTATTTTCTTCACCGCTACGATCTTCCCAGGGTTTAAGGCTGACAAATGCCATCCCTGAGTTTTGTCCCTGACCGCTAAAGCTAAAGCCGTTTACGGTAAACACGCTTTCGACGTTCACTTTTTCATTATTCAGGTAGTAATGAGTGACTTGATCCAGCACTTTCTGCGTACGTTCTTGCGTAGCGCCAGAGGGGAGCTGAATCATGGTCAGGAATACCCCCTGATCTTCTTCCGGCAGGAAGGAGGTCGGGAGGCGTAAAAACAGAACCGCCATTCCGACAACAATCAGCAGATAGATAATGAGATAGCGACCCGTATTACGAACGATACCGCTAACGCTGTTAGTATAGTGGTTAACGCTGTGGTCAAACCTGGCATTGAACCAGCCAAAGAAGCCGCTTTTTTTCTTGTGATGTTCAGCAGATACGGGTTTAAGCAGCGTAGCGCACAGCGCTGGCGTCAGAATCAACGCAACCAGAACGGATAGCGCCATTGCTGAAACAATAGTAATAGAGAACTGACGATAAATTGCCCCGGTTGAGCCGCCAAAAAAGGCCATCGGGATAAATACCGCAGACAGTACCATCGCGATACCCACCAGCGCTCCCTGAATCTGCGACATGGATTTTTCCGTCGCCTCTCGGGGAGAAAGATTATCCTCCATCATCACACGTTCAACGTTTTCTACGACCACTATCGCATCGTCAACCAACAGCCCTATCGCCAGTACCATGCCGAACATCGTCAGGGTATTGATGGAATAGCCAAAGGCGGAGAGTATTGCGAAAGTGCCTAACAATACGACGGGAACAGCGATGGTAGGAATCAGAGTTGCCCGGATATTCTGTAAAAACAGATACATTACCAGGAACACCAGAATAATCGCTTCAAACAACGTTTTTACTACTTCGTGAATAGATATCTTTACGAAGGGCGTTGTGTCATAGGGATAAACCACCTTCATTCCCTGAGGGAAGAAAGGTTGCAGCTCCACCAGTTTTGCTTTGATTGCGGTTGCGGTATCCAGCGCGTTGGCGCCGGTCGCCAGTTTAATACCCAGACCGGAGGCTGGTTTACCGTTAATGCGCGCCACAACGTTATAGTTTTCACCGCCAAGCTCAATACGCGCGACATCTTTGAGATGGACGACAGAACCGTCGGCATTGACTCGCAACGTAACTTTGCCGAACTCTTGTGGATCTTTCAGACGCGTTTGGGCGATGATTGAGGCGTTAAGCTGCTGGCCTGGTAATGCTGGCGTGCCGCCCAGTTGGCCTGCTGCAATCTGGTCGTTCTGTACTTTTAACTGGTTGATGACGTCAACTGGCGTGAGCTGGTATTTATTTAGCAGATTCGCATCCAGCCAGATACGCATGGCATACTGCGCGCCAAATAGCTGAACGTCGCCCACGCCATTCAGACGGCTGATAGAATCCTTAATATTAGAGGCGACATAGTCAGAGATGTCGTCCTGGGTAGTGTTCGGATTATCCGAGACAAACCCGGCGACCATCAAAAAGCTGCTGCTGGATTTTTCAACGCTAATCCCCTGCTGCTGGACTTCTTGCGGCAGTAAAGGCGTGGCGAGCTGCAATTTATTTTGCACCTGAACCTGCGCGATATCCGGATCGGTTCCGGACTGGAAGGTCAGGGTGATGGTCACGCTACCGGCAGAGTCGCTGGTAGAGGACATATACATCAGGTTATCGATGCCGTTCATATTTTGTTCGATAACCTGAGTAACTGTATCCTGTACCGTCTGCGCATCCGCGCCAGGATAGGTCGCAGAAATAGAAACCGCTGGCGGCGCAATGGTTGGGTACTGCGCAACGGGAAGTTGCATTATTGCCAGTGCGCCCGCCATCATCAGGATAATGGCCAGAACCCAGGCGAAAATAGGACGTCTAATAAAAAAGTTTGCCATGTACGGTTACCTTATTGCGCCGTTTTCGCAGCCGAAGCATCGGTAGTGGCTTTCACCTGGACGCCCGGTCGCGCTTTTTGTAAGCCGCTGATGATGACTTTATCGCCCGGTTTTAACCCTTTGCTGATGAGCCATTTATCACCAATAGCCTGCGCCGCCACGACATTGCGGGCTTCGACCTGGCTTTTATCGTTAACTACCATCACCATTGCGTCGCCGCGCGGCGTGCGGGTCACGCCCTGCTGGGGGACAAGGATGGCATTGGGCTGGATGCCTTCATCAATGCGGGCACGAACAAACATACCGGGAAGTAAGCTGTGCTGTGGATTGGGGAAAACCGCCCTGAGCGTGATAGAGCCGGTGCTTTCATCTACGGTAACGTCGGAAAATTGCAGTGTGCCTTTAAGCGGATAGACCTGACCATTTTCCATGACCAGTTCAACCGTGCTACTTGCGCTGTCTTTATGCAGGCTACCTTGTTCGACGGATTGCCTGAGTCGCATAAAGTCGTTGCTTGATTGCGTAACGTCGACATAAATCGGGTCGAGTTGCTGTACGGTAGCCAGTTCAGTTGACTGACCGTTAGTCACCAGCGCGCCTTCAGTCACGTTAGATTTTCCTATACGCCCGCTGATGGGCGAGGTGACTTTGGTATACGCAAGGTTAATACGCGCGCTTTCAACAGCGGCTTTTGCCGCCACAACGGTGGCATCGGCCTGGCGGGCGTCGGCAATCGCCTGATCATATTCCTGTTGGCTGATATATTTTGTGCCGACCAGCGGAACATAGCGTTTGACCGTCAGGTGCGCGATAGCCGCAGCCGCTTCGCTTTTAGCAAGTTCGCCTTTAGCGCTGTCATAATCGGCCTGATAAGTGGCAGGATCGATCTGATAAAGCGACTGTCCGGCCTCCACATCGCTACCTTCGGTGAAATTTCTTTTAAGCACGATCCCGCTCACCTGGGGGCGAACCTCCGCAATGCGAAATGCAGACGTACGTCCGGGAAGTTCGGTCGTTACGGCTAACGGCGCTGTTTCGACCACATGGATGGTGACTTGCGGCTCGCCGGGATGAGCCTGGGTATCTCCCTGGTCGTTACAACCGGCCAGCAGCGCAGCAGAGAATATGATGAATGAGGGCAGGAGTGAAAACCTGGCATGTTTCGTCATTACTGTTCCTTAAAAAACCGAAAGCTCGTTATTTACCGGGTGATGGTAAGGCGTTAACGCGCGAAAAATAGAATAGCAGAGGGGTATCCTACAAATTATTAGCTTGTGATGTAAGTAATACTTATTTTGGGGTGGGGTTCACGGCACATAAAAGCAAAAGACATTCATTCTTTGTCGTTTCATAATGTCCGGATTAGTAAACTTATGAAGTTGAATTACATAATTCGGAATACATATCCTATGTGAATATATTTATCTAATGCATTTATTTTTATTATTGATTTGGCGATGTTGTGCAAAGTAAAAATAGCTGTCTCTCGTCTGGCTAAAAAGGACATGGTAAAGTTGTTTTTTGTGCTGAATATTTTACCAGCGTATGTATCGTTTTTATGTTTCCGGATATCTTAATTATGGCGAAGAAAACGAAGGCGGATGCGCTTAAGACACGGCAACATCTGATTGAAACCGCTATTGTGCAGTTCGCTTTGCGCGGCGTTGCCAACACGACACTGAACGATATCGCTGATGCCGCTGATGTCACGCGGGGAGCCATCTACTGGCACTTTGAGAATAAAACGCAGTTGTTTAACGAGGTCTGGTTACAGCAACCGCCTTTACGCGAACTCATTCAGGATAGGCTTACGGGATACAGGAATGATAATCCTTTACAGGATTTACGTGAGAAATTTATTGCAGCCTTACAATATATTGCGGCAGTGCCTCGCCAGCAGGCGTTAATGCAGATTTTATATCATAAATGTGAGTTCCATAATGGCATGATATCGGAACAGACCATTCGGGAGAAGATTGGTTTCCATCATCAGTCGTTGCTTGAAGTATTACAGCAATGTATGGATAAAAAGCTGATTTCAGGCAGTCTTGATTTAGACGTCATATTAATTATTCTGCACGGTAGTTTCAGCGGAATAGTAAAGAACTGGTTAATGAATCCCACAAGTTATGATCTTTATAAGCAGGCGCCAACATTAGTCGATAACGTATTAAAAATGCTAAGTCCGGATGGCTGTGTGACGCAATTAATGTCGAATGAACATCAGGCGGAAGAAGCCTGAGATTACTTTTGGCGGGTATTATATATTGACCTGATAAATGTATTGGTGGAATCGAGAATATCGCGATCGATTTCCTCTGCAGTGCGCGGTTTGCCAAGCAGGAATCCCTGAAGCGTATGGCATCCCAATTGTGTCAGAAATTGTTGCTGCGTTTCATTTTCTACGCCTTCTGCCACAATTTGCAGATTTAACGCTTTCGCCAGTGCGACAATAGCCGCAACAATGGTCGCGCCGTCGCCTGCCGCGCTGAGTTCATGCACGAAAGCGCGATCAATTTTTAGTTCGCACGCCGGAAGACGTTTCAGATAGAGAAGGCTGGAATAACCGGTGCCAAAGTCGTCAATAGAGGCCTTAACCCCCATTTCCGTTAATCTGGTTAGTATAGCGACGCTTTGCTCCGGCTTATTCATCGCTGTGGTTTCGGTGATTTCCAGAATCAATAAATCGGGCCGGATATTGTGTCGGGCCAGGCTCTGCCTAATGGTATCCACAAGGCCTGGCTGCTCAAATTGTAAGGCGGACAGGTTTACCGCAACTGACCATAAGGCGTATCCCTGTAAGTGCCACTCGTGGAGCTGGCGACACGCCTCGCTGATAACCCAGCTACCGATGGCGACAATAAGACCCGTTTTTTCCGCCAGCGGTAAAAACTGGTCAGGATTCAGTACGCCTTGTTTTGGATGATGCCAGCGCAGCAATGCCTCAAATCCTACAATGGGGCCGGCAGGGGCCTGAAATTTAGGCTGATATACCAGCCTGAGCTCTTGTCTCTCCAGCGCCAGCCACAGGTCATTCATTAGCTGAAGTTGGGTTTGCGCCAGCATATTCATTGATGGCTGAAAGAAATGGTATCCGTTACGCCCCGTATGTTTCGTGTGGTACATCGCGGCATCGGCGTTGAACATCAGTTCCCGTTCGTTTTTTCCGTCCAGCGGATAGAGCGCTATTCCAACGCTAAGGGTGACGACCAGTTCATACGGATCTATCGTAAAGGGCGCATCTATCGAATGTACCAGCGCGCTGGCAAGGGAAGCCGCTTCGTCAGGCGCGCTGACTTCTGCGAGCAGCACAAACTCATCGCCGCCAATCCGCGCCAGGGTAAACTGACCGTTCAGCGGTTGGTTCAGACGATGCGTTACCGCCACCAATAACTTATCGCCGATATCATGACCATAAGCGTCATTAACGGTTTTAAAGCCATCCAGATCCATAAACAGTAGCGCGAAAGGCGTACCTTCCCGATTCGCTTTGCTGATGGCCTGTTCCAGACGATCCTCAAGGAGTACCCGGTTTGGTAATCGGGTGAGCGTATCATGCAGCGCTAACTGTGCCAGTTCCTGGTTCGCCTGTGCCAGCGAAGAGGCAAGCCGTGCGGTACGGGCCTGAAGCCGGGCGTCAAATAAAGAAACCAGCAGAGTAATACCCAGGATAGTCAGCGCTACCACGCTGACAAGAATAGCCAGCCAGTTGCCATCGACGCCACGATGCTCCATCGGCCAGTTTTGGGGAAAGTGCGCGGCCTTCATGCCGGCGTAATGCATGCCGGCGATAGCTATCCCCATTAATACCGCGGCGCCTGCTCGCCTCAGAGCAACATCCGTTCCCTCATGACGCAGGCGGAACGTGAGCCACAGCGCGGCGTAGGACGCCAGTAGCGCGATAATGATAGAGAGAGCAACCCACGCGCTATTCCAGACGATGATGGAAGCGAATTGCAGCGCCGCCATCCCGGTATAATGCATTGCGCTGATGCCCAACCCCATCACCAGCGCGCCCGGCAGTAAGCGGCGCAGGCGCAATTTTTCAGCGCTGACCAGCCATAACGCAAAAAGGGAGGAACCGATCGCAATCAGCATGGAGAGGCCGGTGAGGAAAGGATCGAAGCGCATGTTCATCGCGTGATCCATCGCCAGCATCCCAACAAAATGCATAGCCCAAATACCGACGCCCAGTGCGAATCCGCCGCCCATTAGCCATATTCTGGCGCTTGTTCTGGCGTTTCCGACAACGCGTCCGGCCATATTTAATGCGGTATAGGACGCAAAAATAGCGACAGCAAATGAAACCGCCACAAGGATGTGGTTGTACTCACTAACCGGCATGTTTCGTTAGCTCATTGGTTATGCAGGAAAAGAAAAGGACGAGATAGTATCCCCCTTCTTTTATCCTTAAAGTGTTTTAATACCCTGATTTTATAAGGGATAAAAGAAATCCAGGCGATAAATAATCATAGGTTAAATCGCCCGGTTCGCTACTCCAGATCGGTACAATTGATCAATTTGAGAGGGTTAACAGAGTCCATGTTTCGACACTTATCCTGTTCAGTCGCCATCAATTCGATCCATTGCATCAAAAGCGCATCAAAAAGAAAAACGGAGACGGCAAAAACAACCAGCCACCAATACTTACGTATCATCGTCAAATCCTGTGTATTCATGCCCATGCGTGCTGGGAATATACATGAAATTTTGACGCTGAAAAGCGGACTTACAATGCTTTTACTTCTCTGAAAATAGCGCATTTATCCCAACATTTCGCCGCTTTTTTGATAGGTTTTTTGTCTTTCTCTTTTTAACTTTTGCAAGTTCATTTTCTGAATAATGCGAAGTGATGCTCAATCTTCTGAGACCGATTTTTACGTACTCATTATTGATTTCAATACCGATAAACTTACGTCCTGACATCGCTGCGACAGCGCCCGTAGTAAAACTACCCGCGAAAGGGTCCAGCACGGTATCTCCTGGGTTAGAAGAGGCCAGTATGATCCGTCTTAACAGCGCGCTGGGTTTTTGCGTAGGATGGTTTTCATATTCATCCATCAGATAACGTACGCGTGGAAATGACCAGACGTTGCCCGGTACTTTTTTCTGATTGTATGGTTGGGGCGGGTTTTTTCGATAATCAATTAGCGCGCGCTTAGCGCCCGTCGTGGTCTCGACCAGAATCGCGTCGCGGTTAAAGGTATAGCTTTTCGGGTTTTTTACCATCATCAGGATTGGTTCATACATAGAACCAAAGTATTTTTTCGCCTGTACCCCGGAACTATCATAGGACCAGACGATACGGCTTTTGATGGTAAAAAGCGTTCGGCATTTGAGATCGATATACGGCATATTTTCTGTGCTGTTCATGATGTACATGGTGCCGTGTTTCTTCAGCACGCGGTAGCATTCATCAACGCATTCATACAGCCAGGCCAGAAAAGATGCTTCATCCCAGGATTCCACCATACCGTCGAAATCTTTTCCGATATTGTACGGCGGATCGGCAAAAATTAAGTCAATGCTTTCAGAAGGCAGTTTTTTAAGTTCTGTTAGCGCGTCACCGTGAATAATCTTCTTCGATTCATCGCCAAAGTACTGAGGTTCACATTCCGCTTTCATGACCAAATTCCATATGGTGCGTATAAAAAAGGCGCTTCCCCATGCCGAGTAGCGCCTTTTTAAACAAGCAGTTAGCTAATCGAAATTAGTTCATGCCGTATTTTTTTAATTTTTTACGCAGCGTACCACGGTTGATGCCCATCATCAGAGCAGCACGGGTCTGGTTACCACGGGTGTATTGCATCACCATGTCCAACAGGGGCTGTTCTACTTCAGCCAGTACCAGCTCATACAGGTCATTAACATCCTGACCGTTCAGTTGAGCAAAATAGTTCTTCAGTGCCTGTTTAACCGAGTCACGCAGGGGTTTTTGGGTTACCTGATCCTGAGAGTTAACGGTAGAAACGGTCAGTACGTCAGAATTTACGCGTTGTTCGAACATAGTTCTGTCAGCTCTTTATTTCTGTTTACGCAAAATTTTCGAAGTATGCCTCCAACGCCTCCAGCTGTTCGCTGGCGTCCTCAATAGCGTTGAATGTGCGCCGAAACTGGTCATTTGGAGCGTGCTCCTGGAGATACCAGGAGACGTGTTTACGCGCGATTCGGTACCCTTTTGCCTGACCGTAAAAGTCATGCAGTTCCCGAACATGCGCGCAAAGCAAGCGCTTCACCTCTGCCAGCGGCAGCGGCGGGAGCAGCTCCCCAGTGTCCAGATAATGCTGGATTTCCCGAAAGATCCAGGGTCTTCCCTGAGCTGCGCGGCCTATCATCAGGGCATCCGCCCCTGTATAGTCGAGAACAGCTCTGGCTTTACGCGGGTTAGTAATGTCGCCATTCGCGATAATCGGAATGGAAACTTTCTGCTTAACTGCCCGAATACTGTCATATTCAGCTTCTCCGTTGAACAAACAGGCGCGGGTGCGGCCATGGATGGTCAGAGCCTGAATACCACAATCTTCAGCCAGTTGGGCAATCTCTACGCAGTTACGGTATTCCGGCGCCCAGCCGGTGCGAATCTTGAGAGTCACAGGAACGTCCACTGCGTTTACGACCCCGATGAGTATAGACTTCACTAAATCCGGGTACTGCAAGAGGGCTGAACCTGCAAGCTTACGATTCACTTTCTTCGCCGGGCACCCCATATTGATATCAATAATCTGGGCGCCGCTTTCCACGTTAATACGTGCGGCATCGGCCATCTCAACCGGGGAGCCGCCGGCAATTTGCACCGTGCGAATACCTGGCTCATCAACGTGCACCATCCGTAAACGAGATTTATCGCTTTCCCACACTTGCGGGTTAGAAGACATCATCTCGGATACTGTCAATCCTGCTCCCATCTCATAGCACAGCGTCCGAAAAGGTCTGTCAGTAATGCCAGCCATGGGCGCTGCGATCAGGCGATTTCTGAGCTGATATTGTCCGATGCGCATGAGTTAAGAAATGACCATACTGTGACTGCAAGGCGGCGTATATTACGCATTTTTTGCACGAGATGAAAGGCCAAACTTTGAACAATCCACTGTTGTAGATCAATGAATCGTGCTTAAAAACAGTAAAATAAATTGATAATTCATTAAAATCATAGAGTTATTCATTGTTGTCGGTTTTGTACGCGCTTACAAATTCCCGTAACTTCTCTATATTTCTTCGTCCAGGAACAAGATGAACGGGATAATCTGCTTTTTTTATAAGCTAATTACCCCAAATGAATGGGATCGCCGTCTCGTTTCAGGACAAGATCACTTTCCCGCTGCGCGTGATTTTTCACCATTGCCAGCCTGAAGGGGGAGATTGCCACAAGCGTTCCTTAGCGTGCCTCCTGCAAACATCATCACGACAACGGCAAGTTCGCCGTTCGAATTTCGAGGCGTTTAATTGGATGGATTATTATATAAATCAATAAATTATTTAATATTATATCGAAGTAGCAGAAAGGCGTTAAGGCGAGTTGTGTGGAGAAAAGCGTGGCCAGGCGACCACGCAGACAAGAACTATTTCTTACGGCCAGTAATGCGGCACCACTCTTCTTTTTCAACGACCGGGTCGAGAGTGAAAAGCTCGGCGTAAGCGTCGCAGACGCTTTCCGCCTGGCTGGCAAGAATACCGGAAAGGCCCAGCAAACCGCCCTCAACGGGTAGCACGCTGATTAACGGCGCCAGTTCGCGTAACGGGCCAGCAAGGATGTTAGCGACGACCACGTCGGCTTTCATGGCGTCTGGCTGGTCTTTCGGCAGATACAGCTCCAGCCTCTCAGACACGCCGTTGCGTTCGGCATTATTGCGACTGGCCTGGATAGCCTGTGGATCGATATCAATGCCAATCGCCTTTGCCGCCCCCAGCTTCAGCGCGGCAATCGCCAGAATGCCGGAACCGCAGCCGAAATCGATCACGGTTTTGCCGTTGAGATCGAGCCCGTCCAGCCATTGCAGACATAAGGATGTGGTGGGGTGCGTACCCGTACCGAACGCCAGTCCCGGGTCGAGCATCACGTTGACCGCATTCTCGTCCGGGATATCGCGCCAACTGGGGCAAATCCACAGACGTTCGCCAAAGCGCATCGGGTGGAAATTATCCATCCATTCGCGTTCCCAGTCTTTATCTTCCAGTTGTTCGATTTTATGGGCAAATCCGGCGCCCAGCAGGGGATGTTGCTCCAGAATCGCGACAACGTCTTTCATGTCGGTTTCGGCGTCGAACAGACCGATCACATCGGTATCGCCCCACAGACGGGTTTCGCCCGGCAACGGCTCAAAAACCGGCGTATCGTGCGTATCCTGAAAGGTGATGGAGACGGCGCCCGCTTCCATCAGCGCATCACTCAAATCTTCAGCATTCGCGCCGGTGGTATTCAGTTTCAATTGGATCCATGGCATGGCAAAACTCTTTATTTATCAGTAGACAATACGGTGGCTTGCGAAGCGGAGAAACCGAATCGGTTTCCGATCAGAAAAGCCAGTAAACTTAACAGTAACGCGGGCACAATCGGATGAAAGCCCAGATACTGAATATTAAATGTGGCAAGCAGGGCATATAGCACGCCGCCCACGATCATGGCGCTTAACGCGCCTGCCGCGTTTGCCCGCTCCCAATAAAGGCCCAATACCAGCGGCCATAAGAACACCGCTTCCAGGCCGCCAAACGCCAGCAGGTTGAGCCAAATGATCATCTCTGGCGGTTTCCACGCGGCCAGCAGCAACAGCGCGCCTAACAGTAATGTGATCGCTGCCGACATACGCTTCAGCCGGATCTCATTTTGCATCTGATCGGGGCGCAGGTTGAGATAGAGATCTTTAATGATCGTCGCGGAACTTTGCAGCAGTTGGGCGTTAATTGTCGACATGATCGCCGCCATTGGCGCAGCAAGGAAGATCCCGGCGGCAAACGGCGGCAAGACTTTCACCATCAGGGTGGGGATCACCAGATCCGGCACCGTCAGATCCGGAAGCACCGCACGACCCAGCGCGCCGGCAAGGTGCATTCCGAACATTAAAATCGCCACGACAATCGTACCGATAATAATGCCCCGGTGTACCGCTTTACTATCTTTATAGGAGATGCAGCGCACCGCCGTATGCGGCAGGCCAACCACGCCAAAACAGACCAGTACCCAAAAAGAGGTCATAAAGGCGGGAGAAAGTATGTTATCGGCACCCTGCGGCGTCACCAGTTTGGGGTCGAGAGCGTGTAGCGTGTCAACGGCCTGGCTTAAACCGCCCGCCGCATGAACCACGCCGACCAGCAATACTACTGTGCCGATCAGCATCACCAGGCCCTGTAACGTATCGTTAAGTACGCTGGCGCGAAAGCCGCCAAACGCCGTATAGAGTGCGATACTGACCCCAAATATGAGCAGGCCGGTTTCGTAGGGAATCCCCGCTGCGGTTTCCAGCAGCCGCGCGCCGCCGATAAATTGTACGGTCATTGCGCCAATAAACGCGACCAATAAACTCAGGCTTGCCAGCCATACCAACAGGCGGCTTTGGTAGCGGGCGAATAGCATATCGTTAAGCGTAACGGCATTATAGCGACGCGCCAGAATAGCGAATTTTTTACCCAGAATACCCAGTGAAAGCCAGACGGCGGGAAGCTGGATCATCGCCAGCAATACCCAGCCTAAACCGTATTTATAAGCCGCGCCGGGACCGCCGATAAATGAACTGGCGCTAATATAGGTGGCGGTAAGCGTCATCGCGAGCACGATCCCGCCCATCGAACGGCTGCCAAGAAAGTATTCGTTTAAAAAGGTGCCTGCGGTACGTTTGCGCATGGCGTAAACGGAGATCCCGAATACCACAACCAGATAGGCTACCAGCGGTAGAATGACCTCAAGCTGCATCGTCATCCTCCAGCGGAATATCGCGATAAATGAATTTCACCATCGCCCAGCACAGCAAAATAAAGACCAGCGGCGTCAATAAGCAGGCCATCTCGAACCAGTGCGGCAGACCGGTAATTCCCGGCGAGTTTCCAGGTAAGTAAGCAGCCACTAACCATACCGCCAGATAGCAAAGGGTCAGCCACAGCGCCCAGCGCGCCTCTTTATGGGCCTGAACAAAACGAGCGTCCATTTTTTGTCCCTTGTGGGTGAAGAAAGCGGGAATTGTACATGATGGGGCATCGCTATCCCCAGAAATAAAAAAGGCCGGATTAACCGGCCTTTTAAGATTAACGTGCGATTACTTTTCCTGAAGACCGAGTTTTTTCTCCAGATAGTGGATGTTGGTTCCACCGTGCTGGAAGTGCTCGTCATTCATGATGCGGGTCTGCAGATCGATATTGGTTTTTATACCATCGATAATCAGTTCCTGCAGGGCATTTTTCATACGGGCAATCGCCACGTCGCGGTTTTCACCGTAGCAGATAAGTTTGCCAATCATGGAATCATAGTACGGCGGCACCGTGTAGCCCGCGTAGATATGGGATTCCCAGCGAACGCCAAAGCCGCCTGGCGCATGGAAGCGCGTGATTTTGCCGGGGCTTGGCAGGAAGGTGTTCGGATCTTCGGCGTTGATACGGCATTCTACCGCATGGCCGCGAACCACAACTTCGTCCTGAGTGATCGACAGCGGCTGACCCGCCGCGATGCGCAACTGTTCTTTGATCAAATCGACGCCGGTAATCATTTCAGTCACCGGGTGTTCAACCTGAATACGGGTGTTCATTTCGATGAAATAGAACTCGCCGTTTTCGAACAGGAATTCGAACGTCCCTGCGCCGCGATAGCCGATGTCTACGCACGCTTTCGCGCAGCGTTCGCCGATATAGCGACGCAGTTCCGGCGTAATGCCTGGCGCCGGGGCTTCTTCAACCACTTTCTGGTGGCGACGCTGCATGGAACAGTCGCGTTCCGCCAGATAGATAGCGTTGCCCTGGCCGTCCGCCAGCACCTGAATTTCGATGTGGCGTGGATTTTCCAGGTATTTTTCCATGTACACCATGTCGTTACTGAAAGCCGCCTTCGCTTCCGCTTTGGTCATGGAGATGGACTGCGCCAGTTCAGCATCGCTACGAACCACGCGCATACCGCGGCCGCCGCCGCCGCCGGACGCTTTGATGATCACCGGATAGCCAATACGTTTGGCATGAGCGCGGTTCGCATTCATATCGTCGCCCAGCGGGCCGTCAGATCCTGGCACGGTCGGCACGCCCGCTTTTTTCATAGCGGTAATAGCGGACACTTTATCGCCCATCAGGCGGATGGTGTCCGCTTTCGGGCCGATAAAGATAAAGCCGGAACGTTCAACCTGCTCGGCAAAATTGGCGTTCTCAGAAAGGAAGCCGTAGCCCGGATGGATTGCCACCGCGCCGGTGATTTCAGCGGCGCTAATGATAGCCGGGATGTTCAGATAACTTTTTACGGACGGCGCCGGACCAATACAGACCGTCTCATCCGCCAGCAATACGTGTTTTAAATCGCGATCCGCGCTTGAGTGCACAGCGACGGTCTTGATGCCGAGTTCTTTACAGGCACGAAGAATACGTAGTGCGATCTCGCCGCGGTTGGCGATGACTATTTTATCCAACATGTTCGCCTCGTTACTCGATGACGACCAGTGGCTCGTCAAATTCTACCGGTTGACCACTTTCGACCAGAATCGCTTTCACAGTACCTGCTTTGTCTGCTTCGATCTGGTTCATCATTTTCATGGCTTCAACGATGCACAGGGTATCGCCCACGTTCACTTTCTGGCCCACTTCGATGAACGCTTTCGCGTCCGGGCTTGGGGTGCGGTAGAAAGTACCAACCATTGGGGAGCGTACGATGTGACCACTGATTTCCGCTGCGGCAGGCGCTTCCATTGCTGGAGTAGCCGCTGGCGCGACAGCGTTAGACAGAGCAGGTTGCTGCATCATCGGCGCCGCATAAGCCTGCTGCATCACCGGAAAACCGGCATTTGCCGTTGTGCGGCTGATGCGAACAGATTCTTCGCCTTCAGAAATTTCCAGTTCGGAGATACCTGATTCTTCAACCAGCTCGATCAGTTTTTTAATCTTACGAATATCCATGAGTGGGTTCCGTACTCTTTGTTTAGTGTGATTGTGACAGGCGTTTTAGCGCCGTCTGTAAAGCATGTGAATGACTGCCGCGGGTAAAATACCGCGCATCTTTGATTTGCCTGTTATGCCGTAGCACCCGAAGGTGAAATTCATGATTTGCCAGTCATTGTGCGGCTATCTTCTGCCATTTTCGGGCAAAAAACAAAATATACCTTCATTGCACGATTGTCACCCTTTCTGCGAACGAAAATCGCCGTGGGGGAATGCAAAGTCGCACATTATAACTATTTCGTCGCAATTGGCAGCTAAATACTGGTCTTATCAGGGAAGATTATCAACCCAAAACATGCAAAGGACATTGCCTGTTTTGCGTTTTGCAATCGACCGCACAATTCACCAAACTAGCGCCACCACTGGCGAAACTTCCGGTAACGCAACGCTAAAAGGGCTAATGCTAATGCCGCGTAGATGACCGGTTGCGGTGATAAAATCTTTACCGACCACAGATAATGTATGGGGGCCAGGATCACGACAAGATAGACGACGTTATGCAGTGTTTGCCAGCGTTTACCCAATTTACGCTGCGCAAATTGCGTTGAGGTCAACGTCAGAGCCAATAACACCAGCCAACTAATGATCCCAAGCGTCAAATAAGGACGTGAAAGCAGCTCGCTTCCTAACAACGCCAGGTTATGTATCCCCAGTTCCAGCAAGGCATAGCTGGTTAAATGCAGTGTGGCCCAAACGAAACACCATAGTCCCAACAGGCGGCGTGTGCGTATCAATAATGGCTGTTTAGCGTAGCGCGCCAGCGGTGAAACCAGCAAGGTGGCGAGCAAAAATTTGAGCGCGGTTCTGCCGGTAAAGTGTTGGATATCCTTTACCGGGTCTGCGCTTAGCCCACCCTGATTTATTGCCCAAAAGAGCCACAGAAGCGGCAAAAAACCGGCAAGATGCAGGCAAACTTTTAGCCAGGTTATCTGTTTTGCTGTCAGACGCACTTAAAAATTCTCCCGCAAATTGAGACCGCGATACAGCGAAGCGACTTCATTGGCGTAGCCGTTAAACAGTAGCGTCGGCTGTCTTTGCACATCAAGGATACCGCCTGAACCAATAAAGCGTTCAGTAGCCTGAGACCAGCGTGGATGATCCACATGCGGGTTCACATTGGCGTAAAAACCATATTCGTTGGGAGCCGACAAATTCCAGGTGGTTGGCGGGCGTTCGCGGGTTAGTTTAATGCTGACGATAGATTTAATACCTTTAAAACCATACTTCCATGGAACGATGAGTCGAATGGGCGCGCCGTTTTGCGGGGGTAACGCCTTGCCATAGACGCCGACGGTCATCAGAGTAAGCGGATGCATGGCTTCGTCCAGACGTAGCCCCTCAACATAAGGGTATTTCAGTCCGCCGCCAATAAAGCGATCTTTCTGTCCCGGCATATCATCCGGCGCGTATAGCGTTTCGAATGCCACATATTTAGCGTGGCTGGTGGGCTGTGCCTGCGCGAGTAGCTTATATAAAGGGAAACCAATCCACGGCACGACCATGGACCACGCTTCGACGCAGCGCATCCGATAGATACGCTCTTCTAATGGGAAACGATGCGTTAAATCGTCGTAATCCAGCGTAAATGGCTTCGCGACTTCCCCGCTGATTTTCAACGTCCACGGTTCGGTTTTCAGACTACCGGCATTGGCCGCCGGGTCGGCTTTATCGAGGCCAAACTCATAGAAATTATTGTAGCCCGTTACTTTATCTTCCGGCGTTAACGCTAAATCACTTCGCCAGGCGGCAGGCTGACTAAACTCAAGCGGTTTACCAGCAGGCGCTTTCGGACGATCGTTGCCTTTAAACCAACTGAATAGATCGGCCTGCGCCGTTGAGGGTAAGGATAAGGCAGCCGCGCTGATGCCTAACGCTTTTAGCACCTGTCGGCGCTGCATAAAAAAAGCCGATTCCGCAGTCACATCGGCTTCTGTTAATGGACGTATTTTTTTCATAACAGACTCCCGGTATACCCACCACAACACGGCGTGGCGTGTAGTGAATATGACAGGGAGTATGTCAATGTGTAAAAATAAATAGTTAATTAAGTGTAAATTTTTTTATACGTGACGTTATTTTATCTTCACCAGCGTACGGCCCTGAACCTGATTATTAATGATGGCATCGGCAAACTTCGGGGCATCGGCCAGGTCTATCTCGGTTGCCGCCTGGGTGTAGAAGGCGTCCGGCAGGCCATTTACCAAACGTTTCCACGCCTCGGCGCGGCGCGCTGGCGGCGTCATAACGGAATCCACGCCCTGCAGACGTACGTTGCGCAGAATAAAGGGCATGACAGTAGTTGGCAGAGCAAAGCCGCCAGCCAGGCCGCAGGCTGCGACGCAACCACCATAGTTCATTTGCGCCAGGATTTTCGCCAGCACGCTATCGCCGACCGTATCAACCGCGCCTGCCCAAAGCTGTTTCTCCAGTGGGCGGGCGTCGGTGAACGCATCGCGCGGCAGAATGCGGTTAGCGCCAAGCGCGCGTAAATAATCATGGGTACTTTCACGGCCGGATACCGCAACGACCTGATAACCTAATTGATGCAGCAGCGCGACCGCAGTGCTGCCTACACCGCCGCTGGCGCCGGTAACAACGATTTCGCCATCTTCAGGGCGGATGCCGGCCTCTTCCAGCGCCATTATGCACAGCATGGCGGTAAAACCGGCGGTGCCGATGATCATGGCGTTACGGCTGCTCAGTCCCGCAGGCAGCGCGATCAGCCAGTCGCCTTTAACGCGTGCGCGTTCGGCCAGGCCGCCCCAGTGGTTTTCGCCCACGCCCCAGCCAGTCAGTAGTACTTCCTGGCCTGCATGAAAGCGAGGATCTTCGCTTGCGCGAACGGTGCCGGCGAAATCAATACCAGGAATCATCGGAAAATGACGGATAATTTTCCCTTTCCCGGTGATAGCCAGAGCATCTTTATAATTCAGGCTGGACCAGTGGACATCCACCGTCACATCACCCTCTGGCAGTTGACTCTCTTCGAGATATTGCACGGATGCGAGGGTTTTATCGTCCTGCTGTTCTAAGATCAACGCCTGCATAACCTGTCCTCACTTTACATGGTAGATTGGAAAAATAACTACGAAGACTATACTCGCTAATTAAAACGTGATGCCGATACAACGCAATAAATTGCCAGACAGACCCATTTTGGTAGTATGCCTGCTTCATTGCGCGCCGTGGCGAATTCCGCCTTCAGATTCGCTTTTTCATACTGTTTATAACTGTCGGAGTTAACTCAAGGATGCGATTAACGACGAAATTCTCAGCTTTTGTTACGCTGCTCACGGGGTTAACGATCTTCGTGACTCTGATAGGCTGCTCTCTAAGCTTTTATAATGCCGTACAGTATAAGTATGTATGCCGTGTGCAGGCGGCGGCGACAGCGATGGATACACACCTGGTGACCCGCGATATTGTTTCGCTGACGCCGCGAATCGACGAACTCATGATCGCTTCCGATATTGTGCGCGTCGATCTGTTGCAGGGGGAGCACCGGGTCTACAGCCATTCTCGCGCCAGAGGTTATCGGCCAGCCGGCACCAGTGACACGTATCGCGAGCTGGTCGTGCCGCTGGTCAAACATCCGGGTATGTCGCTACGTCTGGTTTATCAGGACCCGATGGGCAACTATTTTCACTCACTGATCGCTACGGCGCCGCTGACACTGGCGATCGGCTTTATCGTTCTGATTCTGTTTTTATCGGTGCGCTGGCTGCAACGGCAGCTTTCCGGGCAAGAGCTTCTGGAAATTCGCTCAACGCGTATTCTGAATGGCGAACGCGGACCGAATGTCCGCGGTTCTGTTTATGAATGGCCGACGCGCACCAGCAGTGCACTTGATGTGTTGCTTTCCGAAATTCAGTTTGCTCATGAACAGCGTAGCCGCCTGGACACGCTAATTCGCTCCTACGCCGCGCAGGACACCAAAACCGGACTCGGTAACCGTCTGTTTTTTGATAACCAACTGGCGACGCTGCTGGAAGATCAAGAAAAAGTGGGGGTACATGGCGTGGTGATGATGATCCGCTTGCCAGACTTCAATCTTCTGCGCGACAGCCTGGGCGGCAATCAGGCGGAAGAACAGATGTTTATGCTTATCAATTTGCTATCGACATTTATTATGCGTTATCCAGGCTCGTTGCTGGCGCGCTATCACCGTAGCGACTTTGCCGTGCTGCTACCGCATCGAACGCTGAAAGAAGCGGAAAGTATTGCCGGACAACTTTTAAAAGCCGTCGATGCGCTACCGGCTAACAAAATGCTCGATCGTGACGATATGGTACATATCGGCATTTGCGCCTGGCGCAGCGGGCAGTCCACCGAGCAGGTGATGGAGCATGCTGAAGCGGCGGCGCGGAATGCTGCCCTGCAGGGAGGGAATAGCTGGGCTATCTACGACGACTCATTGCCGGAAAAAGGACGCGGCAATGTGCGTTGGCGCACGCTGATTGAGCAGATGCTAAACCGGGGCGGACCGCGACTTTATCAAAAACCAGCGGTTACGCGAGAAGGCCGCGTGCATCATCGGGAATTGATGTGTCGCATCTATGACGGTAAAGAAGAGGTTAGCTCGGCGGAGTATATGCCGATGGTGCTGCAATTTGGTTTATCGGAAGAGTATGACAGATTACAAATTAGCCGCCTGATTACGTTGCTGGGCTACTGGCCGGATGAAAATCTGGCAATGCAGTTAACGGTCGAGTCGCTGATTCGTCCGCGTTTTCAGCGCTGGTTGCGCGATACATTAATGCAGTGTGAAAAATCACAGCGAAATCGCATAATTATTGAACTTGCGGAGGCGGATGTTTGTCAACACATCAGTCGGTTACAACCCATCCTTCGCTTAGTCAATGCGCTTGGCGTTCGGGTGGCGGTGACGCAGGCGGGTTTGACGCTGGTCAGCACGAGCTGGATTAAAGCGCTTAATGTGGAATTACTCAAGCTACATCCGAGTCTGGTCAGAAACATTGAGAAGCGAACGGAAAACCAGCTTCTGGTTCAAAGTCTGGTAGAGGCCTGCGCGGGTACGCCTACGCAGGTCTACGCGACGGGCGTCCGTTCACGGGGCGAGTGGCAGACGCTGACAAAACGCGGCGTGGCTGGCGGGCAGGGTGATTTTTTTGCCTCCTCCCAACCACTTGACACAAACGTGAAAAAATATTCGCAAAGATACTCGGTTTAACCTGCCGTTTAATTTGTTTTCACGTAGAATAACGCGCGCTGTGCCTCATGGGGGTGTGCTTGTCTGCTCGCCAGATTGTTGCAGCAAATATGCAGGTGAATGACCTTTGACAGGTTGCAAACGAAAGCGAGGATTGCTGCTGATTTTTTCAGCCCTGAGGGACTCAGGCCGAGATTTGTAACAAAGGAAACGAACTGCACTAATTTTCACCGTAGCAGATGATTTTTGCGCCTTGTCGCTGCTGCGTGTGGTTGGTAAAGTAAGCGGATTTTGTTTTCCGCCCCAGCTTTCAGGATTATCCCTTAGTATGTTGAAAAAATTTCGTGGCATGTTTTCCAATGACCTGTCCATTGACCTGGGTACCGCGAATACCCTCATTTATGTAAAAGGACAAGGCATCGTATTGAATGAGCCTTCCGTTGTGGCCATTCGTCAGGATCGTGCCGGTTCGCCGAAAAGCGTGGCTGCGGTCGGTCATGATGCGAAGCAGATGTTGGGCCGTACGCCGGGCAATATCGCGGCGATCCGTCCGATGAAAGACGGCGTTATCGCTGACTTCTTTGTGACCGAAAAAATGCTTCAGCACTTTATTAAACAAGTGCACAGCAACAGCTTTATGCGCCCAAGCCCGCGCGTACTGGTATGCGTGCCGGTCGGCGCGACGCAGGTAGAGCGCCGCGCAATTCGTGAATCCGCTCAGGGCGCTGGCGCTCGAGAAGTGTTCCTGATTGAAGAGCCGATGGCGGCGGCAATCGGCGCCGGTCTGCCGGTCTCTGAAGCGACCGGTTCGATGGTCGTCGATATCGGCGGCGGTACGACGGAAGTCGCCGTGATCTCCCTGAACGGCGTAGTGTACTCCTCGTCCGTGCGTATCGGCGGCGACCGTTTCGACGAAGCGATCATCAACTATGTACGCCGTAACTATGGCTCTCTGATTGGTGAAGCGACCGCAGAACGCATTAAACATGAAATCGGTTCTGCTTATCCGGGCGATGAAGTGCGTGAAATCGAAGTGCGCGGTCGTAACCTGGCGGAAGGTGTTCCACGCGGCTTTACCCTGAACTCAAACGAGATTCTGGAAGCGTTGCAGGAACCGTTGACCGGTATCGTCAGCGCGGTAATGGTGGCGCTGGAACAGTGTCCGCCGGAGCTGGCGTCCGATATCTCCGAGCGCGGTATGGTGCTCACCGGCGGCGGCGCGCTGCTGCGTAACCTTGACCGTCTGTTAATGGAAGAGACGGGTATTCCTGTCGTGGTTGCTGAAGATCCGCTGACCTGTGTGGCGCGCGGCGGCGGCAAGGCGCTGGAAATGATCGATATGCACGGCGGCGACCTGTTCAGCGAAGAGTAGTTGGACACAGGCAGGATTATCCCTGGATGGTCCTGCCTCTCCGACGCGAGAATACGCATAGCCTATGAAGCCAATTTTTAGCCGTGGCCCGTCGCTACAGATTCGCCTTATTCTGGCGGTGCTGGTGGCGCTCGGCGTTATCATTGCCGACAGCCGCCTGGGGACGTTCAGTCAAATCCGAACGTACATGGATACTGCCGTCAGTCCTTTCTATTTTATTTCAAACGGTCCTCGTGAACTGCTCGACAGCGTGTCGCAAACGCTGGCTTCTCGCGACCAGCTTGAACTGGAAAACCGGGCGCTGCGCCAGGAATTACTGCTAAAAAACAGCGACTTGCTGATGCTGGGACAGTACAAACAGGAGAACGCGCGGTTGCGCGAGCTGCTGGGGTCGCCGCTGCGTCAGGACGAGCAGAAAATGGTGACGCAGGTTATTTCAACGGTTAACGATCCTTACAGCGATCAGGTCGTTATCGATAAAGGCAGCGTCAATGGCGTGTATGAAGGTCAACCGGTCATTAGCGACAAAGGCGTCGTAGGGCAGGTTGTCGCCGTGGCGAAACTGACCAGCCGTGTACTGCTGATTTGCGATGCGACTCATGCGCTGCCTATTCAGGTGCTGCGCAATGACATCCGTGTGATTGCTGCCGGTAACGGCTGTACTGACGATCTTCAGCTTGAACATCTGCCCGCCAATACCGATATTCGCGTCGGCGATGTGCTGGTAACGTCCGGACTTGGCGGTCGTTTCCCGGAAGGTTATCCGGTGGCGGTGGTCTCCTCCGTCAAGCTGGACACTCAGCGCGCCTATACGGTCATTCAGGCGCGGCCTACGGCAGGGTTACAGCGTTTGCGCTATCTGTTGTTGCTGTGGGGCGCAGATCGTAACGGCGCTAACCCGCTGACGCCGGAAGAGGTTCACCGCGTAGCTAATGAGCGCCTGATGCAGATGATGCCGCAGGTGTTGCCTTCTCCGGATGCGATGGGGCCGCCGGCGCCAGTGCCGGACCCGGCGACGGGGATTACTCAGCCATCTGCGGGCCAGACTGCGCCGGTATCAACGCAACCATCGCCTTCGGGCGCGACCACGCCGCCTGCGCGTGCGCCGGGAGGGCAATAGTGGCGAGCTATCGTAGCCAGGGGCGCTGGGTTATCTGGCTCTCGTTTCTTATTGCGCTGTTGCTGCAAATCATGCCCTGGCCGGACGACATCATTGTTTTCCGGCCAAACTGGGTTTTGCTCATCTTACTGTACTGGATTCTGGCCTTGCCGCACCGCGTAAATGTGGGGACGGGATTTGTGATGGGTGCCATACTTGATCTCATCAGCGGTTCCACACTCGGCGTTCGCGCTCTGTCGATGAGTATTATCGCCTACCTGGTCGCTCTGAAATTCCAGCTCTTCCGTAACCTGGCGCTCTGGCAGCAGGCGCTGGTGGTGATGTTGCTTTCACTGGCTGTGGACATTATTGTTTTCTGGGCCGAGTTTTTAGTGATCAACGTCTCTTTCAGACCGGAAGTGTTCTGGAGTAGTGTAGTTAATGGCGTGCTGTGGCCCTGGCTCTTCTTGCTGATGCGTAAAGTACGCCAGCAGTTTGCTGTACAATAAAGGTCGATATGACAACTCTGTATCTTGCTTCCGGTTCCCCGCGTCGCCAGGAATTATTGACTCAACTTGGATTTTCATTCGAGCAGGTCGTGCCTGGTATTGAAGAGCAGCGGCGCGCTCAGGAAAGCGCGCAGCAGTATGTTGTTCGGCTGGCGCGCGAAAAGGCGCAGGCTGGCGTGGCGCTGGTTCCCCGTGATCTGCCGGTTTTGGGCGCGGATACGATAGTCGTGTTAAATGGCGAGGTGCTGGAAAAGCCGCGCGACGCTGTTCATGCCGCAGCAATGCTGCGTTTACTTTCCGGAAATACGCATCAGGTGATGACTGCTGTCGCGCTTGCGGACTCGCAGCAGATACTGGATTGTCTGGTGGTGACGGAGGTGACTTTCCGCACGCTTTCTGCGCAGGACATTGCTGGCTATGTCGCCAGCGGCGAGCCTTTAGATAAAGCAGGTGCATACGGTATTCAGGGGCGGGGTGGCTCTTTTGTCAGGAAGATAAATGGCAGCTATCACGCCGTCGTCGGCTTACCGCTGGTTGAAACGTATGAGTTGTTGAGTCATTTTAACGCACTGCGTGATAAAAGGGATAAACATGACGGCTGAATTGTTGGTAAACGTAACGCCATCGGAAACGCGCGTGGCGTACATTGATGGCGGTATTCTTCAGGAAATCCATATTGAGCGCGAAGCGCGACGCGGAATCGTAGGCAATATCTACAAAGGTCGTGTAAGTCGTGTACTTCCAGGTATGCAGGCGGCTTTTGTAGATATTGGGCTGGATAAAGCCGCATTTCTTCACGCTTCCGATATTATGCCGCACACCGAATGCGTGGCGGGCGACGAGCAAAAACAGTTTACTGTGCGCGATATCTCCGAACTGGTGCGTCAGGGGCAGGATCTGATGGTGCAGGTGGTGAAAGATCCGCTCGGCACGAAAGGCGCGCGTCTGACCACGGACATCACGTTGCCCTCCCGTTACCTTGTTTTTATGCCCGGCGCGTCGCACGTTGGCGTCTCCCAGCGCATCGAAAGCGAAAGTGAACGCGAGCGCCTGAAAAAGGTGGTGGCGGAATACTGCGACGAACAGGGCGGGTTTATTATCCGTACCGCGGCGGAAGGCGTGTGTGAAGAGGATCTCGCGTCTGACGCTGCCTATCTCAAGCGTGTCTGGACGAAAGTCATGGAGCGCAAAAAGCGACCGCAAACGCGTTATCAGATGTATGGCGAACTGGCGCTGGCGCAGCGCGTGCTGCGCGATTTCGCCGATGCGCAGTTGGACCGAATTCGCGTCGACTCACGTCTGACCTATGAGTCGCTGCTGGAGTTTACCGCAGAATACATCCCGGAAATGACCAGTAAACTGGAGCATTACAGCGGTCGTCAGCCGATCTTCGATCTTTATGACGTGGAAAATGAGATCCAGCGCGCGCTGGAGCGTAAGGTTGAACTCAAGTCCGGCGGTTATCTTATTATCGACCAAACCGAAGCGATGACCACGGTAGATATCAATACCGGCGCGTTTGTCGGACACCGTAATCTCGACGACACCATTTTTAATACTAATATTGAAGCGACTCAGGCTATCGCCCGCCAGCTACGCCTGCGTAATCTGGGCGGCATTATCATTATTGATTTTATCGACATGAATAATGAGGATCACCGCCGCCGGGTGCTGCATTCGCTGGAACAGGCGTTAAGTAAGGATCGTGTGAAAACCAGCATTAACGGTTTTTCGCCGCTGGGGCTGGTGGAAATGACTCGCAAACGGACCCGTGAAAGCGTGGAACATGTGCTTTGTAACGAGTGTCCAACCTGTCATGGCCGCGGGACGGTAAAAACGGTGGAAACCGTCTGCTATGAGATTATGCGTGAGATTGTACGTGTCCATCACGCTTATGACTCCGATCGCTTCCTGGTTTATGCTTCTCCTGCGGTAGCGGAAGCGCTGAAAGGCGAAGAATCACACGCGCTGGCGGAAGTCGAAATCTTTGTCGGCAAACAGGTTAAAGTTCAGGTCGAACCGCTTTATAACCAGGAGCAGTTTGACGTCGTAATGATGTAAAAGACCGCACCCCGTACGAGCATTGCAGGCCGGATAAGGCGTTCACGCCGCCATCCGGCAAAACGAGGTTGTGAGTCGTATTTTTTGGCAGACAAGGAGAGACGCGTGAGGCGATTGCCGGGGATTTTATTGCTCACTGGAGCCGCGCTCATCGTCATTGCAGCGCTGCTGGTTAGCGGGCTGCGCCTGGCGTTGCCTCATCTGGACGCCTGGCGTCCAGCTATCCTGAATAAGATAGAGTCCGCGACCGGCGTGCCGGTGGCTGCCAGTCAACTCTCCGCAAGCTGGCAAAATTTTGGCCCTACGCTGGAAGCGCATAATATTCATGCCGCCCTGAAAGATGGCGGCGAACTGTCGATAAAACGCGTTACGCTGGCGCTGGATGTCTGGCAAAGCCTGTTGCATATGCGCTGGCAGTTTCGCGACCTGACCTTCTGGCAGCTCAATTTCCGCACCAATACACCTCTTCAAAGCAGCGACGGGGAAGGCATCGAAACCAGCCGTTTAAGCGATCTTTTCCTGCATCAGTTCGATCATTTCGATTTGCGCGATAGCCAAATTAGCTTTCTGACGCTTTCCGGACAACGCGCGGAACTGGCGATCCCACAGCTTACCTGGCTAAACGGCAAAGACCGGCACCGCGCCGAAGGCGAGGTCAGCCTCTCCAGCCTGACCGGGCAGCACGGCGTAATGCAGGTGCGGATGGATTTACGCGATGACGACGGTCTGCTGAATAATGGCAGAGTCTGGTTACAGGCCGACGATATTGAC
This sequence comes from Salmonella enterica subsp. diarizonae, assembly GCF_008692785.1. GTDB lineage: Bacteria > Pseudomonadota > Gammaproteobacteria > Enterobacterales > Enterobacteriaceae > Salmonella > Salmonella diarizonae. The sequence goes on along the minus strand of NZ_VXJV01000001.1, from coordinate 769,671 downwards.
GTCAAGCCATGGCTGGGTAGGTGGATGCAGGATAACGTGGCGCTCCAGACGGCGCGTTTCAGTCTGGAAGGCTGGATGACGCTCAGTAAAGGTGAAATCGCCGGAGGAGACGTCTGGCTGAAACAGGGCGGCGCAAGCTGGCTGGGCGATAACGCGACGCATACGCTGTCTGTCGATAACCTGACGGCGCACATTAGCCGTGAGCAGCCGGGCTGGCAGTTTTATATTCCCGACACGCGGATTACGCTTGATGGTAAGCCCTGGCCGAGCGGAGCGTTAACCGTGGCCTGGCTCCCGCAGCAGGACGTCGGCGGGAAGAATCACACTCGTAGCGATGAACTGCGCATTCGCGCCAGTAATCTTGAACTGGCAGGGCTGGAAGCATTACGTCCGCTGGCGGCTAAACTGTCGCCTGCGCTGGGCGAAATATGGCAGGCTACGCAGCCGAGCGGAAAGATCGCCACACTGGCGCTGGATATTCCGCTACAGGCGACCGAAAAAACGCGTTTTCAGGCATCGTGGGAAAATCTTGCATGGAAACAGTGGAAGCTGTTGCCTGGCGCGGAACATTTTTCCGGTACGCTGGCGGGAAGCGTAGAAGACGGGCAGATGAAGGTTGTGATGCAGCAGGCCAAAATGCCCTATGAAACAGTTTTTCGCGCGCCGCTGGAAATTGAAAACGGCGTCGCGACGCTTAGCTGGTTGAAGAATGAGAACGGCTTTCAGCTTGATGGCCGTGACATTGATGTAAAAGCAAAGGCGGTACATGCGCGTGGCGGGTTCCGCTATCTGCAACCAACGGGCGATGAACCGTGGCTGGGCATTCTGGCCGGAATCAGTACCGACGACGGGTCACAGGCGTGGCGCTATTTTCCGGAAAATCTGATGGGCAAAGCGCTGGTAGATTACCTTAGCGGCGCGATTCAGGGCGGCGAGGCGGATAACGCCACGTTGGTTTACGGCGGTAATCCGCACCTCTTTCCCTATAAGCATAACGAAGGTCAGTTTGAAGTGCTGGTGCCGCTACGCAATGCGACGTTTGCCTTTCAACCCGACTGGCCTGCGCTAAAAAATCTCAATATTGAACTGGATTTCCTGAACGACGGCCTGTGGATGCGCTCGGATAGCGTCGATTTGGGCGGGGTGAAGGCCAGCAAACTCGCGGCGGCGATTCCGGATTATTCCAAAGAGAAACTGCTCATTGATGCCGATATTCACGGGCCGGGAAAAGCCGTTGGACCTTATTTCGACGAGACGCCGCTAAAAGACTCGCTTGGTTCGACGCTGGCGGAGCTACAATTAGATGGCGATGTGAATGCTCGCTTACATCTTGATATTCCTCTGGATGGCGAACAGGTTACCGCCGAGGGCGATGTCTCGTTGCGTAATAACAGCCTGTTTATTAAGCCGCTAAACAGCACGCTCAAAAATTTGAACGGTAAATTCAGCTTTGTGAATGGCGCGCTAAAAAGCGGGCCGCTGACGGCAAACTGGTTTAATCAGCCGCTTAACCTGGATTTCAGTACGACGGAAGGGGCAAAAGCGTATCAGGTAGCCGTCAACCTTAACGGTAACTGGCAGCCAACGCGTATGGGGGTCTTACCGCCGCAACTGAATGATGCCCTGAGCGGCAGCGTGGCGTGGAATGGTAAAGTCGGCATCGATCTTCCGTATCACGCTGGCGCTACCTATAACATCGAGCTGAACGGCGACCTGAGAAATGTGAGCAGTCACTTACCTTCTCCGCTAAATAAACCCGCAGGCGAAGCCATTCCGGTGAACATTAAAGCTGCCGGCAACCTGAAAAGCTTTGCGCTAACGGGGAGCGCAGGGAGTAAAAATCACTTTAATAGCCGCTGGTTATTAAATCAGAAACTGACGCTGGATCGGGCCATCTGGACGACGGACAGCCGGACGATTCCGCCATTGCCTGCTCAACAAGGTGTTGAACTCAATCTGCCGGCGCTGGATGGCGCGCAATGGCTGGCGCTATTCCAGAAAGGCGCGGCGGATAACGTGAGCAGTTCGGCCGAGCTTCCCCAACGCGTCACGTTACGAACTCCTGCGCTATCGCTGGGCGGCCAGCAGTGGAACAATTTGAGCGTCGTTTCAGTCCCTTCGCTGAATGGAGCAAAAATTGAAGCGCAGGGCCGTGAGGTGAACGCCACGCTGACTATGCGCAGTCATGCGCCGTGGCTGGCGAACATTAAGTATCTGTATTACAACCCTGGCGTCGCAAAAACGCACGCCTCGTCGTCAACGCCGACATCGACGTTTGCTTCGGCAAACACTATTAGCTTCCGCGGCTGGCCGGATTTACAGCTTCGCTGCGAAGAGTGCTGGCTGTGGGGGCAAAAATATGGGCGTATTGATGGCGATTTCGCCATCAAAGGCAATACGCTGGCCCTGACGAATGGCCTGATCGATACCGGATTCGCTCGTTTGAAAGCGAACGGCGAGTGGGTGAATGCGCCGGGCAATGAACGAACCTCGCTGAAAGGCAGTCTGCATGGCCGTAACCTGGACGCGGCTGCCGGGTTCTTCGGCATCTCGACGCCAATCCAGAACGCGTCGTTTAACGTAGATTACGATCTGCACTGGCGAAACCCGCCCTGGCAACCTGATGAAGCCACGCTCAACGGGATTTTACGTACGCGTCTGGGTAAAGGCGAGTTTACTGATCTAAGTAGCGGTCATGCCGGGCAGCTACTGCGGCTGCTCAGTTTTGATGCGTTACTGCGTAAACTGCGGTTTGACTTTAGCGATACCTTTAGCGAGGGCTTCTATTTCGACTCTATCCGTAGTACCGCGTGGATTAAAGATGGCGTCCTGCATACTGACGATACGCTGGTGGACGGGCTGGAAGCAGACATTGCAATGAAAGGTTCCGTCGATCTGGTGCGCCGTCGTCTTGATATGGAGGCTGTCGTTGCGCCGGAAATTTCCGCCACGGTGGGGGTCGCCGCGGCTTTTGCCGTTAACCCGATTGTCGGCGCGGCGGTATTTGCCGCCAGTAAAGTGTTGGGGCCGCTATGGAGCAAGGTCTCCATTCTGCGTTATCGCATTACCGGTCCGGTCGATGCGCCGCAGATCAACGAAGTTCTGCGCCAACCGAGAAAAGAAAGCCAGCAATGATTTGACGGGGGCGAGGAATTGCCCCACTCTCAGTACATAGTTATGCCGGATGACGCTGCGTTTATCCGGTTTGCACAACCTAACAACATAGGCCGGATAAGGCGTGTGCCGCCATCCGGCAGAAATCAACGAGTAGCAAAAACGATGAGTCTGAACCTGGTAAGTGAACAATTGCTAGCGGCGAACGGCCTGAAACATCAGGATCTGTTCGCTATCCTCGGCCAACTGGCCGAACGCCGTCTTGATTATGGCGATCTCTATTTTCAGTCGAGCTATCACGAATCCTGGGTTTTAGAAGACCGCATCATTAAAGATGGTTCATATAATATCGACCAGGGCGTTGGCGTTCGCGCCATTAGCGGCGAAAAAACCGGTTTTGCTTATGCTGACCAGATAAGCCTCCTGGCGCTGGAGCAGAGTGCGCAGGCCGCGCGAACCATTGTACGCGATAACGGCGAAGGCAAGGTAAAAACGCTCGCCGCCGTAGATCATCAGCCGCTCTACACCACCCTTGATCCGTTGCAAAGTATGAGCCGCGAAGAGAAGCTGGATATCCTCAGACGCGTTGATAAAGCGGCGCGAGAAGCCGATAAACGCGTGCAGGAAGTCAACGCCAGCCTGACTGGCGTATATGAATTAATCCTCGTGGCGGCGACCGACGGGACGCTGGCGGCGGATGTCCGTCCACTGGTGCGTTTGTCCGTTAGCGTGCAGGTGGAAGAAGATGGTAAACGTGAGCGCGGCGCCAGCGGCGGCGGCGGTCGCTTTGGTTATGAGTATTTTCTTGCCGATCTCGACGGCGAGGTTCGCGCCGACGCGTGGGCGAAAGAAGCGGTACGCATGGCGCTGGTTAATCTTTCTGCGGTCGCGGCGCCAGCGGGGACGTTACCGGTGGTTCTGGGCGCCGGGTGGCCGGGCGTATTGCTGCACGAAGCGGTCGGACACGGGCTGGAAGGCGATTTTAACCGTCGTGGAACGTCTGTATTTAGCGGTCAGATCGGCGAGCAGGTTGCCTCCGCGCTTTGTACCGTAGTGGATGACGGCACAATGATGAACCGTCGTGGCTCCGTCGCTATCGATGATGAAGGTACGCCAGGCCAGTACAACGTATTGATTGAAAATGGCGTACTGAAAGGGTACATGCAGGACAAGCTGAATGCGCGCCTGATGGGCGCTGCGCCGACCGGTAACGGGCGTCGCGAATCTTACGCGCATCTGCCGATGCCGCGTATGACCAATACCTATATGTTGGCGGGGCAGTCAACGCCGCAGGAAATTATCGAATCCGTTGAGTACGGCATTTATGCGCCTAACTTTGGCGGCGGTCAGGTGGATATCACCTCCGGCAAGTTTGTATTCTCTACTTCGGAAGCGTATCTGATTGAAAACGGCAAAGTCACAACGCCGGTGAAGGGGGCGACGTTGATTGGATCAGGCATTGAAACGATGCAACAGATCTCCATGGTCGGCAACGACCTTAAGCTGGATAACGGGGTGGGGGTCTGCGGTAAAGAGGGCCAAAGCCTGCCGGTAGGCGTAGGCCAGCCGACGCTGAAAGTCGATAACCTGACGGTTGGCGGCACCGCATAACTGTCCGCCTTATCAGGCCTGCGGTGTGTGCCGCCCAGGCCTGATAAGCGCAGCGCCATCAGGCAATGTCTGCGCTGGGTGGCGGCATAAATGCCTTATCTGGCCTACAACCGTCTCCAGCAATTACCCGGTGTTTTTATTTTTCTTTTCCTAGCCCGCGCATCCCCTGAAACAGGTGTGCGACATCGACAAAATAGTCAGTTAACGCGTTAATCACTACCTGCACTTTAAGCGGCAGCTTATCTTTTTCGGTGTACAGCGCATATACCGGTCGGGGATCGGACTGATAGCGAGGCAGCAGGATCTCCAGATCGCCACGATTGATCTCATCGATCACCCACATCAGCGGCACATAGGCGATCCCGGTACCGGCGGTCAGCCAGCGTACCAGCGTCATCGGATCGTTAGTAACGAACCGTCCCTGTGGAATCAACCGGGTAGAAATTCCTTCCGGCGCGATAAGTTCAAACTCATTATCCGGGCGTACGCTATATTCCAGCCAGGAATGGTTGCTGAGATCGGCGGGTTTTTCCGGGGCGCCGAACTGGGCGAGGTAGGGCCTGGCGGCGCACACAACCATCGGCATCGCGCCCAGTCGACGGGAAAACAGGCTGGAGTCTTGCAGCGCGCCCACGCGGATCACCACGTCCAGCCCGTCTGCAATTAAATCCGGGGCAGGAATTCCCGTCACCAGATTAACTGCCAGACCGGGATACTCTTTTAATAATTTCGCGGTAAGCCCGGCCAGCACATTTTGCGCCATGGTTGAAGAACAACCGATACGCAATGTACCGATTGGCGTGTTATTAAAAGCGTAAAGCTGCTCGTGAACATCCTGCACTTCATGCAACATGCGACGACAGCCCTGATAATAGATTTTTCCAGCTTCGGTGAGCCCAATGCTGCGCGTGCTGCGGTTGAGCAATTTAACCTGAAGCTCATCTTCCAGTTTTGCCACAGTCTGGCTGATGGACGACACGCTCATTTGCAACTGTCTGGCTGCGGCGGTAAAAGAGCCAAACTCGACAACTTTGGCGAATACCGACATTCGTTTTAAACGTTCCATTATTCACTCTGGCTTAAAAGTGATTTAGATCACATAATATAGATAACAGCATAACAATTACGCTAATATACTATTATTCGAATAAGAGCTATGTCGCTCTCGCCTGGCGTCTCTTGCCCTTCTCTGCGGCGATGTAGCTTAACAATCTATCGCCTGCTCTCTCTCAGAAATCAAGGTCAACATGAGTCTGTTTCCCGTTATCGTGGTGTTTGGTCTTTCCTTCCCACCGATATTTTTTGAATTGCTTTTGTCACTGGCTATTTTTTGGCTGGTGCGTCGGATGCTTGTGCCGACGGGCATCTATGATTTTGTCTGGCATCCGGCTTTGTTCAATACCGCGCTGTATTGTTGTCTGTTTTATTTAATATCGCGCCTGTTCGTTTGAGGTTGAAGTGAAAACACTAACAAGAAAACTCTCCCGTACGGCCATTACCCTCGTACTGGTTATTCTGGCCTTTATCGCTATTTTCCGCGCCTGGGTGTATTACACCGAATCCCCCTGGACGCGCGACGCGCGTTTTAGCGCCGATGTAGTCGCTATCGCCCCGGATGTCGCGGGCCTGATTACCCATGTAAACGTGCATGATAACCAACTGGTGAAAAAGGATCAGGTCCTGTTTACCATCGATCAGCCACGCTATCAAAAAGCGCTCGCTGAAGCGGAAGCCGATGTGGCCTATTATCAGGTACTGGCGCAGGAAAAACGCCAGGAAGCCGGTCGCCGTAATCGTCTCGGCGTACAGGCGATGTCCCGGGAAGAGATCGATCAGGCGAACAATGTCTTGCAGACTGTACTGCATCAACTGGCTAAAGCTCAGGCGACGCGCGACCTGGCTAAACTCGATCTTGAGCGCACCGTCATTCGCGCGCCTGCCGACGGCTGGGTGACTAACCTCAATGTTTATGCCGGTGAATTTATTACCCGCGGTTCCACGGCCGTCGCCCTGGTGAAAAAGAACTCTTTTTACGTGCAGGCCTATATGGAAGAGACCAAGCTGGAAGGCGTGCGTCCGGGATATCGTGCCGAAATCACGCCGCTCGGCAGCAACCGGGTATTAAAAGGTACCGTCGATAGCGTGGCGGCAGGGGTAACGAATGCCAGCAGTACCAGCGATGCGAAAGGGATGGCGACGATAGACTCTAACCTCGAATGGGTGCGTCTGGCCCAGCGTGTTCCGGTGCGCATCCGGCTTGACGAGCAGCAGGGGAATTTATGGCCAGCCGGTACGACGGCAACCGTCGTGATCACCGGTAAGCAAGATCGTGACGCAAGCCAGGACTCCTTCTTCCGTAAACTGGCGCACCGGCTGCGCGAATTCGGTTAATCGTCATGGGCATTTTCTCCATTGCCAACCAGCACATTCGCTTTGCGGTAAAGCTGGCGTGCGCCATTGTGCTGGCATTATTTATCGGCTTCCATTTTCAACTGGAGACGCCGCGTTGGGCGGTGCTGACCGCCGCGATCGTGGCGGCAGGCCCGGCATTTGCCGCCGGCGGAGAACCCTATTCCGGCGCTATCCGTTATCGCGGAATGTTGCGTATTATCGGGACGTTTATTGGCTGTATCGCTGCGCTTATGATCATTATCACTATGATCCGCGCGCCGCTATTGATGATTCTGGTGTGCTGTGTCTGGGCCGGTTTTTGTACCTGGATCTCGTCTTTGGTACGGATCGAAAACTCTTATGCGTGGGGACTGTCGGGTTATACCGCGCTGATCATTGTGATTACCATTCAGACGGAGCCGCTACTCACACCGCAATTTGCGCTTGAGCGTTGTAGCGAAATCGTCATCGGCATTGGCTGCGCTATTTTAGCGGATCTGCTTTTCTCGCCGCGATCGATAAAGCAGGAGGTTGATCGCGAACTGGATAGTCTGCTGGTGGCGCAGTACCAGCTAATGCAGCTTTGTATTAAGCATGGCGACAGCGAAGAGGTCGACAACGCCTGGGGCGATCTGGTGCGGCGCACGGCGGCGCTGGAGGGGATGCGAAGTAATCTGAATATGGAATCTTCGCGCTGGGTACGCGCTAACCGCCGCCTGAAAGCGTTGAATACGCTTTCGCTCACGCTGATTACGCAATCCTGTGAAACTTATCTTATTCAAAATACGCGGCCGGAACTGATTACCGATACATTCCGGGAACTGTTCGAGACGCCGGTTGAAACGGTACAGGACGTCCACAGGCAGTTAAAAAGGATGCGGCGTGTCATTGTCTGGACCGGCGAGCGCGAAACGCCCGTCACGCTTTATAGCTGGGTAGGCGCTGCAACGCGCTATCTGCTGCTTAAACGCGGCGTGATCAGTAACACCAAAATCAGCGCGACGGAAGAAGAGATCCTGCAAGGCGAGCCCGTGGTTAAAGTGGAATCCGCCGAACGTCACCATGCTATGGTGAACTTCTGGCGCACCACGCTCTCCTGCGTACTGGGGACATTATTCTGGCTATGGACCGGCTGGACATCGGGTAATGGCGCGATGGTGATGATTGCCGTGGTGACCTCGCTGGCGATGCGTTTACCCAATCCGCGCATGGTCTGCATTGATTTTATTTATGGCACGCTGGCGGCGCTGCCGCTGGGATTGCTCTATTTCCTGGTGATTATTCCCAATACGCAGCAAAGTATGCTGTTGCTATGTTTGAGCCTGGCGGTATTGGGGTTCTTTATCGGCATTGAGGTGCAGAAACGGCGTCTGGGGTCGATGGGGGCGCTGGCCAGTACAATTAACATTATTGTGTTGGATAATCCGATGACGTTCCATTTCAGCCAGTTCCTCGACAGCGCGTTGGGGCAAATTGTCGGCTGTATGCTGGCGTTTATCGTCATCTTGCTGGTGCGTGATAAATCCAAAGACCGAACCGGTCGCGTGCTGCTTAATCAGTTTGTTTCCGCTGCGGTTTCGGCAATGACGACCAACGTGGCGCGTCGTAAAGAGAACCGTCTGCCTGCGTTATATCAACAACTCTTTTTGCTGATGAATAAATTCCCTGGCGATTTGCCGAAGTTCCGTCTGGCGCTAACGATGATCATTGCCCATCAACGTCTACGCGATGCGCCGATACCGGTTAATGAAGACCTGTCAGTGTTCCATCGTCAGCTTCGTCGTACCGCAGACCATGTTATTTCCGCCGGAAGCGATGATAAACGACGACGCTACTTTGGTCAGTTGCTGGATGAGCTGGATATCTATCAGGAGAAATTACGTATCTGGGAGGCGCCGCCGCAGGTGACGGAACCGGTTAAACGCCTGACGGGCATGTTACATAAATACCAGAACGCGCTTACCGATAGCTAACCCACGAGAACCGATGCCAAAAGCGTCGGTTTTTTTATGACTATACTTATTCGAGATACAAAAACAGCGCAAGAGTGCTCCGGGGCTAAAAGCGTTTCTGGAAGTGAAACCTCTGCATAATGATGCTTTGTAGTAAAACAGACAATTGTCTGTCGGGGATGGTGGCTGGCTATGAATGTCTATACTTTTGATTTTAATGATATTAAAAACCAAAACGATTTTTATCGCGAGTTTACGCAGACGTTTGGTCTTGCCAGTGAGAAAGTAAGCGATCTTGATACATTATGGGATGCGGTAATGAGCGATATCTTACCCTTACCGCTAGAGATTGAGTTCGTTCACCTGCCTGATAAACTGCGCAGGCGCTACGGGGCGCTGATTTTACTCTTTGATGAAGCGGAAGAAGAGTTGGAGGGGCGGCTACGGTTTAATGTCCGGCATTGAAAAAGCATAAAAAAGCCCCCGACAGGCGGGGGCAAGTCGTCGGGTTAGACGACGAGGGTTTATTTATACAATTCGGCGGTGGCGTGCCAGTTATCACCTTCTTTTAATTCGATAATGCGATAGCTATTAGCGCCTGCTTTTTCGGCTTTAGCGACGAGTTCCTGGCGCATATCCATTGGTGTACTGCCAATCTGCGAGACGGAAATGGTGCCCATCGGTTGCAGATTCTGCGCCTGTTCCGCGTTGACCTGGTGTACTGCGGCATTTGCGCCGAAAGAGAGTAGAGTGGCCAGGCCGAGTGATGCGATAATGTATTTCGTTTTCATAATCTTTTATTCCTTTATAGGGTCAACCTCGCGGATTAATGGGCTTTTCTTATGCGATATCTCCGCGAAGTAACGACATGTTATATGCGATGGCAGGTGAATTTTATTTGTACAGTTCGGCAGTGGCGTGCCAGTTGCTGCCGCTATGCGCTTCGGTAATGTGGTAGGCCGTAGCGCCTTGTTCATCCGCTTTTTTGCTCAGCATGGCGTTCATATCCATAGGCGATGAGCCAATAGCGCTGACTGAAACCGATCCAATCGCTTCACGGTTTTGCGCTTGCTCTGCGCTGATAGGTTCTGCGGCGAAAGCGCCAAAAGAGAGAATGGACAGAATACTTAATGTTGCAACAGTGGTTTTGATTTTCATGATTTTTACCTCGTCGATTCCTTTACTGGGGTCTTTGTTTCGTGACCCTCATCACAAAATCAAGTATACACTAATCACGCGATTAATTAATACCACGCTAATTGTTTCTTCTTTTTTAAGATACTAAAAATCTTATTTTTTATAATGTTATAGAATTAAAATTGCTGCTTTTCGCCGCGATATTTAAAAAAAGAAAATAAAATCAATGCATTAAAAAATTTGACATTTTGTGCGTTTTTTTGATTTGGTATTCATATGGTGAATGTTTAAGGGCATGATTTGCCAAATGATAACCGTACAGGAAAGCCGCGCGGAGAGAGGAGAAGAAGGTGCCTCCGCCGTACGACGACGGAGGAAGTAGGGCTAGAGCTCTTGTTCAAAGAGTTCCAGAATGGCTTCGTAAAGATCTCTTACGGAAAAGCCGCTGGCAGGCGTAGTGAAGATAGTATCGTCGCCGGCAATCGTGCCGAGAATACCTTCCGCTTTCCCCAATGAATCCAGCAGGCGCGCGATGAGCTGCGCCGCGCCAGGGCTGGTATGGATTACCACGACAGCGTCGTTATAATCGATATCCAGCACCAGATTTTTCAACGGACTGGATGTTGTCGGGACGCCCAGTTCAGCCGGAAGACAGTACACCATCTCCATTTTTGCGTTACGCGTACGCACCGCGCCGAACTTAGTCAACATGCGCGAGACCTTGGACTGATTGATATTTTCAAAGCCCTGATCCTGCAACGCGAGGACGATTTCGCCCTGTGAGCTGAATTTTTCTTCTTTGAGGAGCGCTTTAAACGCCCTTACTAGTTCTTCTTGTTTAGCCGAGCTTCGCATAAGTCACCCGTAATATGGCGGTAGAAACAACATTATTGTGCATACAGATGAATTTTTATGCAAACAGTCTGCCTTGTTTAAGGCTGAAATAATGTTATGAAAGAGCGGAATTTTATCAAATTTCGTTATCAAGAAACATGCCTGCGTCACGCCTCGCAAATAAGATTAAAAGTAAATTAATTGTTATCAAAATGATGTTGTTTTGAGGGGGCAGTAGGGTATATTGTCACCACCTGTAGGAACGTTGCTCTCTGGTTGCAGCCGATCCGGATTACGCAAATTAAATGCATAAAAGCCAAAATTGCGCGACTCCGCATTCTTGACGCGTGAGGATTGTAATCATTGAATTTGTGAATTAAGGTCGCCGCCGCGGAGCAATAGACACTAAGTTAATCATATAATAAGGAGTTTAGGATGAAAGTCGCAGTCCTCGGCGCTGCTGGTGGTATCGGTCAGGCGCTGGCATTACTTTTAAAAAACCAACTGCCTTCAGGTTCAGAACTCTCCCTGTACGACATCGCTCCAGTGACTCCCGGTGTGGCCGTTGATTTGAGCCATATTCCCACCGCAGTAAAAATCAAAGGTTTCTCCGGCGAAGACGCAACCCCGGCGCTTGAAGGCGCTGACGTAGTACTGATTTCTGCGGGGGTGGCGCGCAAGCCGGGTATGGACCGTTCCGACCTGTTTAACGTTAACGCCGGCATCGTGAAAAATCTGGTGCAGCAGATCGCTAAAACCTGCCCGAAAGCGTGCGTGGGTATTATCACCAACCCGGTGAACACCACCGTTGCGATTGCGGCGGAAGTGCTGAAAAAAGCAGGCGTATACGACAAAAACAAACTGTTTGGCGTAACCACGCTGGATATCATCCGCTCTAACACCTTTGTTGCAGAGCTGAAAGGTAAGCTGCCAACGGAAGTTGAAGTTCCGGTGATCGGTGGGCACTCCGGCGTGACTATTCTGCCGCTGCTGTCGCAGATTCCAGGCGTAAGCTTTACCGAACAAGAAGCGGCCGATCTGACTAAGCGCATCCAGAACGCCGGTACTGAAGTCGTTGAGGCGAAAGCCGGCGGCGGATCGGCAACCCTCTCTATGGGCCAGGCTGCTGCGCGTTTCGGTCTTTCTCTGGTTCGCGCTCTGCAGGGCGAAAAAGGCGTGGTGGAATGCGCCTATGTGGAAGGCGACGGTCAGTATGCCCGTTTCTTCTCTCAGCCGCTGTTGCTGGGTAAAAATGGCGTAGAAGAGCGTAAATCCATCGGCACGCTGAGCGCTTTCGAGCAACGCTCGCTGGAAGGTATGCTGGATACACTGAAAAAAGACATTACGCTTGGCGAAGAGTTCGTCACGAAGTAAGCCATATGTTATTATAAAAAAACCGGAGTTAACTCCGGTTTTTTTATGCCCGCTTGATTAACGGCGCAGAAAATATCAATTAGTCGCCGGATATTCCTGCACCGTCACCTGGAACGTGAACTGCTTATCATCCCGCATCACCACGACCGGAATGACGGAGCCCGGACGGATTTCCGCCACCTGATCCATCGTCTCCAGCGCGGACACGGCCGGTTTATTATTGACCGAAATGATCAGATCGTTAACCTGAATACCGGCAAGCGCGGCGGGGCCGTTTGGCGTTACTTCATTAACCACAATGCCCTGAATCGGGTCCATGCCGCTACCCTGCGCGTGCAGCGGCGCGATTTCTCGTCCGCCAATACCGATATAGCCGCGAATCACGCGACCGTCGCGGATAAGCTTATCCATAATTTTCGTGGCTAGCTGGAAGGGAATCGCAAAACCAATACCTTCCGGCGTTTCGCCATCGTTACTCTTATCAAAAGAGAGGGTGTTGATCCCCATCAGTTCGCCTAACGAGTTGACCAGCGCGCCGCCGGAATTACCGTGGTTAATCGAGGCGTCGGTCTGGAGAAAATTCTGCCGCCCCGTCGGGTTCAGGCCGATACGACCCGTTGCGCTGATGATCCCCTGGGTGATGGTCTGTCCCAGATTATATGGGTTGCCGATAGCCAGTACGACATCGCCAATATGCGGCGTACGCTTTGTATTAATCGGGATGGTAGGCAGCCCGCCGGTGGCGTTGATCTTCAGCACCGCCAGATCGGTAAGCGAATCGGAGCCAACCAGTAGCGCTTCAAACACGCGGCCGTCCTGTAGCGCGACGATAATCTGATCGGCATCGTTAATCACGTGCTTGTTGGTAATAATATAACCGCGTTGATCCATGATCACGCCGGAACCCAGCGTGCGGATCTCCAGTTGATTATGCGCGGTACTGTTCATACTGCGGTTATAGACATTGACGACGGCAGGCGCGGCGCGGCGAACCGCAAAATTATAGCTGGCTGGCGTCTCATCGGTACTGTCGAATTGCGGGACGGCGATAGGATTAATTTTGCGCAAAGAAGGCATGACGGCCAACAGAATAGCGCCGACAATTAAACCTATTGCGACCGAACGTAAGAGCTTCACAAACATGATGGAGGCGTCGTTAAAAAAGGGAACGGCAGCAGCATACCATGAGTTAACCGGACATCACATCGCAGGCTGATGCCCGGTTTAAGACAGGATTAGCGCAGCAATAGATAAATGTTCTCGTTGCCGCGTACTACCTGAAGGGCAATGATAGACGGTTTTGCCGCCATCACTTTGCGCATTTCGGCGATAGAACTGATGCGATCGCGGTTAACGCCGATAATAACATCATCTTTTTGCAAACCGGCCTGAGCGGCGGGACTGCTTTTTTCGACGCTATCAATCTTAACGCCTTTCGTCCCGTCTTTCAGTTGTCCGTCGCTCAGCGTCGCGCCTTGCAACGCCGGGGCGATCATTTCGGCGCTGGCGGAAGAGGAGGTATTGGAATCCAGCGTGACTTCCACCTCCAGCGGCTTACCATCGCGCAGCAGACCCAGCTTTACTTTCGTGCCCGGTTCGGTGGTGGCGATACGTGAACGCAGTTCGGCAAAGCTATTCAGCGGCTTACCGTTAAGACTGATAATCACGTCTCCGGATTTCACCCCGGCCTTCGCCGAACCTGAATTGGGTAAAACCTCGCTGACAAAAGCGCCACGCTGAACGTTCAGTTTGAATGCCTTAGCGATATCAGCGGTCATTTCAGTGCCTTTAATTCCCAGCAATCCGCGTTTGATTTCGCCGAACTGAATCAACTGCTGCGCCAGCGTCTGCGCCATATTGGAAGGAATAGCAAAGCCGATGCCGATGCTCCCGCCCCCTGGCGCGAGGATCGCGGTATTAATCCCAATCAGCTCGCCGTTCAGGTTAAGCAGCGCGCCGCCGGAGTTGCCGCGGTTAATGGAGGCATCGGTTTGAATAAAGTTCTCAAGCCCTTCCAGATTAAGCCCGCTACGTCCCAGTGCTGAAATAATCCCGGAGGTGGCGGTTTGCCCCAGACCAAACGGATTACCGACCGCCACGGCGAAATCGCCGACGCGGAGTTTGTCGGAATCGGCGATCGCAATTTGCGTTAACTGACTGGGATTCTGAATCTGTAACAGAGCGATATCGCTCTGGTCGTCGCCGCCGATCAGCTTCGCGTCAAATTCGCGTCCGTCATTCAGTTGAATGCTGATCTTCTGCGCCTGATTAATCACATGATTATTGGTTAATACATAGCCTTTCGCGGCATCGATAATCACCCCCGAACCGAGTCCTTCAAACTGCTGGGACGGCTGGTCTGGCAGATCTTCGCCAAAGAATTTTTTAAACTCCTCCGGCACTTTTGGGCTCTGGGTGGCGGTTCCCTCGACTTTTACGCTGACGACAGCAGGCAGCACTTTCTCCAGCATAGGGGCAAGGCTTGGCAGCGTCGCCTGGCCTGGCACCTGGCCTGGTATCGATGCAAGGGCTGGAAACGGCGCCGAAAGAGTTAACCCGACACTTAACGCTAATGCACTTAACAGCTGGGTGTGTTTTTTCATGGATGCTGCTCTCGTACCTTGAATGAACGGATAGACAATTCAAAACAGATTGATGTTATTGAATTTTCAGCCTGGTAACAATGATAATAGCTGGGACAGGAAAGATAGAGAGGGGGCGCAAGCGATGCGCCCGATAAATTTCTTAACGGCGTGCGATTAATCGCGCTTTGCACCGCTACGCAACAGGCCTGACGCGCCTTCAGAATAGTCACGCGGCATTTGTACCGGCGCCTGATCGTTGCTCGCTTCAGACTCCGCCAGACGGTTACGGAACGGATTCGACTCCGCCGACATTTCCGGCAGCAAGCTGCTGGAGCTTTTCGCCATATGCTGATACAGCTGGCGGTAATCATGCGCCATGGTATCCAGCAGCTCCGCGCTGCGGGCAAAGTGGCTAACCAGCTCTTCACGGTACTCTTCCAGCTCAGCTTTGTTTTTTTCCAGTTCGTACTGCAATGCCTGCTGTTGACGTAACTTACGATTACCAAAACGCATGGCCACGGCACCAATGATGATACCGACGACTAATCCAATTAGCGCATATTCCCAGGTCATGAACATCTCCCGTTGTCTTATGTTTCCGTAGGGTGTTGGCTCCAGGCTCCATGCCCGCGCCTGATTATGCCACTATAACCGCTAATTCCGTAGAAGTGGAATCCCGACAGCATATCGCGTAGTGTAGAACGGCCTTTTTTTCGTCAGCCGTGAACGGACGGCACATCGATTTTCAAGGAATAACAATAACATTATGCAAAGCCTTTCCCCTACATCGCGTTATCTCCAGGCTCTCAACGAAGGCACCCATCAGCCTGACGACGTACAGAAAGAGGCGGTCAACCGTCTGGAAACCCTTTATCAGGAGCTCACCGCGAAAAAATCGTCGACTACGCCGCCTGGTGGACTGATAGCGCGACTGGGGAAATTATTAGGCAAAAACGAACCGGACGCGCAAATACCGGTTCGCGGGCTGTACATGTGGGGGGGCGTGGGTCGCGGCAAAACCTGGCTCATGGATCTCTTCTACCACAGCCTGCCGGGCGAGCGAAAACTGCGCCTGCATTTTCATCGTTTTATGCTGCGCGTGCATGAAGAACTCACCGCACTACAGGGACAGAGCGATCCGTTAGACATTATTGCCGACCGGTTTAAAGCCGAGACGGACGTACTGTGTTTCGATGAGTTTTTCGTCGCCGATATTACCGACGCCATGCTGCTGGGCGGTTTAATGAAAGCGCTGTTTGCACGCGGCATTACGCTGGTCGCGACCTCCAATATTCCGCCGGATGAACTCTACCGCAACGGTTTGCAACGCGCCCGCTTCCTGCCAGCTATCGATGCCATCAAACAGCACTGCGACATTATGAATGTGGACGCCGGCGTCGATTACCGGCTGCGTACGCTGACGCAGGCCCATTTATGGCTAACGCCGCTTAATGATGAAACCCGGCGGCAAATGGATAAACTGTGGCTGGCGTTAGCGGGGGCCACGCGAGAACACGCCCCGACCCTGGAAATCAATCATCGCCCTTTATCCACCCTGGGCGTTGAAAACCAAACGTTAGCGGTCTCTTTCGCTACGTTGTGCGTCGAGGCCCGTAGCCAGCATGATTACATTGCGCTCTCAAGGCTATTTCACACGGTTCTGCTGTTTGACGTGCCGGTCATGACGCCGCTGATGGAGAGCGAAGCGCGCCGCTTTATTGCGCTGGTGGATGAGTTTTACGAGCGCCACGTTAAGCTGGTGGTCAGCGCCGCCGCGCCGTTATATGAGATTTATCAGGGGGAGCGGCTCAAGTTTGAATTTCAGCGCTGTCTGTCGCGCCTGCAGGAGATGCAGAGTGCGGAGTACCTCAAGCGGGAGCATATGCCGTAAGCCGGACAAGCGCAGCGCCCCGGGCATTGTGTGTCTCATGTCGACAACTTCCCCGACCGATGTTGGATAAGGTCTGAACAAAACCCGCGGCAAATCACAAAAAGGGGTCGATCTTTGACCTGGACTTCTCTATAATCCTGCGACCCCACGTTACAAGAGAGTTTTTTCCCAAACTTTCTCTGTGCCGGCCAAACATATCCGAGGGGGTAGGTTTACCGGACTTTGTCGTGTGAACCTCAACTATTTAAAACGTTTGGGTGTTCACCAACGTGTAACTTATTTATTTGGGTAAGCTTTTAATGAAAACTTTTACAGCTAAACCAGAAACCGTAAAACGCGACTGGTATGTTGTTGACGCGACCGGTAAAACTCTGGGCCGTCTGGCTACTGAACTGGCTCGTCGCCTGCGCGGTAAGCACAAAGCGGAATACACTCCGCACGTAGATACGGGTGATTACATCATCGTTCTGAACGCTGACAAAGTTGCTGTAACCGGCAACAAGCGCACTGACAAAGTGTACTATCACCACACCGGTCACATCGGTGGTATCAAACAAGCGACCTTTGAAGAGATGATTGCCCGCCGTCCTGAGCGTGTGATTGAAATCGCGGTTAAAGGCATGCTGCCAAAAGGCCCGCTGGGTCGTGCTATGTTCCGTAAACTGAAAGTTTACGCGGGCAACGAGCACAACCACGCGGCACAGCAACCGCAAGTTCTTGACATCTAATCGGGATTATAGGCAATGGCTGAAAATCAATACTACGGCACTGGTCGCCGCAAAAGTTCCGCAGCTCGCGTGTTCATCAAACCGGGCAACGGTAAAATCGTTATCAACCAACGTTCTCTGGAACAGTACTTCGGTCGTGAAACTGCCCGCATGGTAGTTCGTCAGCCGCTGGAACTGGTCGACATGGTTGAGAAACTGGATCTGTACATCACTGTTAAAGGTGGTGGTATCTCTGGTCAGGCTGGTGCGATCCGTCACGGTATCACCCGCGCTCTGATGGAGTACGATGAGTCTCTGCGTGGCGAACTGCGTAAAGCTGGCTTCGTTACTCGTGACGCTCGTCAGGTTGAACGTAAGAAAGTCGGTCTGCGTAAAGCACGTCGTCGTCCGCAGTTCTCCAAACGTTAATGGGTTTCTGCTTCGGCAGACAACTGTTAGCGAAAAACCCGCTTCGGCGGGTTTTTTTATGGGCAATGCATTTATCTGTCACGATGAAATGCGGATTGTTGTCTCTTTTTCCCCAATTCCAGAATCGACTCACCACAAAGGTCACAAAATCTGGTAAACTATCATCCAATTTTCTGCCCAAATAGCGGGGAATGTTCATTTTTTGTCTCGTTTTTGAGCAATGATGACTTTTTTCGCCCTGGGTGACATAACATCTGGCTGGTCACGTTGTGGCTGGTAGCAGTAAAAATTCTGAATATACCTGGAGGTTTTCATGGCTGTCGCTGCCAACAAACGTTCGGTAATGACGCTGTTTTCTGGTCCTACTGACATCTATAGCCATCAGGTCCGCATTGTGCTGGCTGAAAAGGGTGTTAGTTTTGAGATCGAACACGTGGAAAAGGACAATCCACCTCAGGATCTGATTGACCTCAACCCGAATCAAAGCGTTCCGACACTGGTGGATCGTGAGCTGACCCTGTGGGAATCTCGCATCATTATGGAATATCTGGATGAGCGTTTCCCTCATCCGCCGCTGATGCCGGTTTATCCGGTCGCTCGCGGTGAAAGCCGTCTGTACATGCACCGTATTGAAAAAGACTGGTATACGCTGATGAACGTCATCGTAAACGGGTCTGCTTCCGAGGCCGACTCTGCGCGTAAACAACTGCGCGAAGAGCTGCTGGCGATTGCGCCGGTATTTGGCCAGAAACCGTATTTCCTGAGCGACGAATTCAGTCTGGTTGATTGCTACCTGGCACCTCTGCTGTGGCGTTTACCGCAGTTAGGTATCGAATTCAGCGGCGCAGGGGCGAAAGAGCTGAAAGGCTATATGACCCGCGTCTTTGAACGTGATTCTTTCCTGGCTTCCTTAACCGAAGCTGAACGTGAAATGCGCCTCGGTCGGGGTTAACCTGTATGGATTTGTCACAGTTGACGCCGCGTCGTCCTTATCTGTTGCGCGCTTTCTATGAGTGGTTATTGGATAACCAACTGACCCCGCATCTGGTGGTGGATGTGACGCTGCCTGGCGTGCATGTCCCTATGGAATATGCGCGCGATGGGCAAATCGTCCTCAACATCGCGCCGCGTGCGGTAGGTAATCTGGAACTGTCTAATGATGAAGTGCGCTTTAATGCGCGCTTCGGCGGCGTCCCCCGTCAGGTTTCTGTGCCTTTGGCTGCGGTGCTGGCGATTTACGCCCGTGAAAATGGCGCGGGTACCATGTTTGAGCCTGAAGCCGCCTATGATGAAGACGTTGTCAGCTTAAATGATGATGACAAAACCACAGGCGCGGAAAGCGAGACCGTGATGTCCGTCATTGATGGCGATAAGCCTGACCACGATGACGACAGTAGCCCTGATGACGAGCCGCCACCGCCGCGTGGCGGACGTCCGGCGCTGCGCGTGGTAAAATAATCAACAGGCCCTGAAGGGCCTGTTTTGTTTGGTCTCCTCGTGGGTTCACCCCGCTTTTAAAGCTGTGATACGATAGGCTGGCTATTATCTGCCACCGACCACTCATGAATGGACGTTATGAACGCATTTGATTCGCAAGCAGAAGATTCTCCTACATCCCTCGGGCGTAGTTTGCGCCGCCGTCCGCTGGCGCGTAAAAAACTGTCTGAAATGGTTGAGGAGGAGCTGGAACAGATGATCCGTCGCCATGAATTTGGCGAGGGGGAACAGCTACCGTCTGAACGTGAATTAATGGCCTTCTTCAATGTGGGACGTCCCTCCGTGCGTGAAGCGTTAGCCGCGCTGAAGCGTAAAGGTCTGGTGCAAATCAATAACGGCGAACGCGCCCGCGTTTCGCGCCCCTCTGCCGATACCATCATCAGTGAACTGTCAGGTATGGCGAAAGATTTTCTTACTCACCCTGGCGGTATTGCTCACTTTGAACAGCTACGGCTTTTCTTTGAATCCAGCCTGGTACGCTATGCGGCGGAACATGCCACCGACGAGCAGATCGCGTTGTTAACGAAAGCGCTGGAAATTAATAGTCAGTCGCTGGATGACAACGCGCTGTTTATTCGTTCGGACGTCGAGTTTCACCGGGTACTGGCTGAAATTCCTGGTAACCCGATCTTTATGGCTATTCATGTTGCTCTGCTGGACTGGCTAATCGCCGCTCGTCCAAGCGTTCCCGATCGCGAGTTGCATGAACATAATAACGTGAGTTATCAACAGCATATTGTGATTGTTGATGCCATCCGTCAGCGAGATCCAGATAAAGCGGATCGCGCTCTGCAAACCCACCTCAATAGCGTTTCCGCTACCTGGCACGCGTTCGGTAAAAAAAGTCAAAAAATGCGGTAGAGATCGCGCTTCCGATCTTTGTTTAGTGAAGCAGATCGCACTATAAGCGTTCTGTATTATTTGCTGCTTATTTGTTCTGGTATAACAGGTATAAAGGTAGGTAGTTAATATATTCATCATCCGCAGAGGTAGGTATGGCAAAAGCATTGCAAGGCGTAATGGCGGCGTTGTTGACCCCATTTGATCATCAGCAGCAACTGGATAGCGAAAGTCTGCGCCGTCTGGTGCGTTTTAACATTGGGCAGGGTATCGACGGACTATACGTTGGCGGTTCCACCGGGGAAGCATTCGTACAGAGTCTTGCAGAAAGAGAGCAGGTGCTGGAAATTGTCGCCGAAGAGGCGAAGGGAAAAATCACGCTGATCGCCCATGTCGGGACGGTAAGCACCGCAGAAAGCCAGCAACTGGCGAGCGCTGCAAAGCGTTACGGTTTTGATGCTGTCTCTGCGGTGACGCCCTTTTATTACCCTTTCAGTTTTGAAGAGCACTGTGACCATTATCGGGCAATCATTGATTCCGCAGATGGGCTACCGATGGTGGTATACAACATTCCGGCGTTAAGCGGCGTAAAACTTACGCTGGATCAGATCAATACGCTGGTGACATTACCAGGCGTGAGCGCGCTGAAGCAAACTTCCGGCGATCTTTTCCAGATGGAACAGATCCGCCGCGCGCATCCGGATCTGGTGTTGTACAACGGTTATGACGAAATTTTCGCCTCCGGCTTGCTGGCGGGAGCGGACGGCGGTATCGGCAGCACATACAACATTATGGGCTGGCGTTATCAGGGGATTGTGCAGGCGTTACGTGAGGGCGATGTGGCGAAAGCACAGCGCCTGCAAACCGAGTGCAATAAGGTTATTGATTTACTGATTAAAACCGGCGTATTCCGCGGCCTGAAAACGGTCCTGCATTATATGGACGTGGTATCGGTGCCGCTGTGTCGTAAACCGTTTGCGCCTGTTGATGAAAAATATCTGCCGGAGCTGAAGGCGCTGGCTCAAGAATTGCTGGAAGAAAAGGCGTAACAGCGTAATGCCGGGGGCGCTGTGCTTGCCCGGCCTACGACAGTACGAACGGTAGGCCGGATAAGGCGAAGCCGCCATCCGGCACAACGACAACAAAAATCGTCGGGAGAGTAAAATGAGTACTTCTGCCCAGAACATCCCGTGGTATCGCCATCTCAACCGGGCGCAATGGCGGGCATTTTCCGCTGCCTGGCTGGGATATCTGCTTGATGGTTTTGATTTTGTGTTGATTGCTCTTGTACTGACTGAGGTACAAAGCGAATTTGGGCTGACGACGGTACAGGCGGCAAGCCTGATTTCGGCGGCTTTTATCTCTCGCTGGTTCGGCGGGTTATTGCTGGGCGCGATGGGCGATCGCTATGGGCGTCGTTTGGCGATGGTCAGCAGCATCATTCTGTTTTCGGTGGGAACCCTGGCCTGCGGGTTTGCGCCTGGTTACACTACCATGTTTATCGCCCGATTGGTGATTGGTATGGGCATGGCGGGCGAATATGGTTCCAGCGCGACCTATGTGATTGAAAGCTGGCCAAAACATTTACGCAATAAAGCCAGCGGATTTCTGATTTCCGGCTTCTCCGTTGGCGCGGTCGTCGCCGCGCAAGTGTACAGCCTGGTGGTGCCTGTCTGGGGCTGGCGTGCGCTGTTTTTCATTGGCATCTTGCCAATTATCTTCGCCCTCTGGCTGCGGAAAAACATTCCGGAAGCAGAGGACTGGAAAGAGAAACACGCGGGTAAAGCGCCGGTACGCACGATGGTCGACATTCTTTATCGGGGCGAACATCGCATCATCAATATCTTAATGACCTTCGCCGCCGCCGCTGCGCTGTGGTTCTGTTTTGCCGGTAATCTACAAAATGCTGCGATTGTGGCGGGGCTGGGACTATTGTGTGCGGCTATCTTTATCAGTTTTATGGTGCAGAGCAGCGGTAAACGCTGGCCCACTGGCGTAACGCTGATGCTGGTGGTGCTGTTTGCTTTCCTCTATTCCTGGCCGATTCAGGCGCTATTACCCACTTATCTGAAAACCGAGCTGGCCTACGATCCACATACGGTGGCGAATGTCCTTTTCTTTAGTGGATTCGGCGCGGCGGTTGGTTGCTGCGTAGGCGGTTTTCTTGGCGACTGGCTGGGAACGCGTAAAGCGTATGTCTGTAGCCTGCTGGCCTCGCAAATACTCATTATTCCAGTTTTTGCGATTGGCGGCGCAAACGTCTGGGTTCTGGGTCTGCTACTGTTTTTCCAACAGATGTTGGGGCAGGGGATTGCCGGGATTCTGCCGAAACTGATCGGCGGGTACTTCGATACCGATCAGCGTGCGGCGGGGCTGGGCTTTACTTATAACGTCGGCGCGCTCGGCGGCGCGCTGGCACCGATCCTGGGAGCGCTGATCGCTCAACGTCTGGATCTGGGCACTGCGCTGGCATCGCTCTCTTTCAGCCTAACGTTTGTCGTGATCCTGCTTATTGGTCTCGATATGCCGTCTCGCGTACAGCGTTGGCTACGTCCGGAAGCGTTACGCACTCACGATGCTATCGACGACAAGCCGTTCAGCGGAGCCGTACCGTTTGGCAGTAGTAAAGATGCCTTTGTAAAAACGAAAAGTTAATCCGCTTGCCCGGTT
The DNA here is from genome assembly GCF_008692785.1 of Salmonella enterica subsp. diarizonae. GTDB lineage: Bacteria > Pseudomonadota > Gammaproteobacteria > Enterobacterales > Enterobacteriaceae > Salmonella > Salmonella diarizonae. The sequence continues at coordinate 746,639 of NZ_VXJV01000001.1, read as the reverse complement.
TTCAAACCGGGCAATATTTGTAAGGGAGTAGTATGTCGTTACTTGAACAACTGGATAAAAATATTGCCGCTTCTGGCGGTTTGATTGTCTCCTGCCAGCCCGTTCCTGGCAGTCCGCTGGATAAGCCGGAGATTGTAGCGGCAATGGCGTTGGCGGCGGAACAGGCGGGCGCGGTTGCGGTGCGTATTGAAGGCATAGACAACCTGCGTGTGACCCGCTCGCTCGTTTCGGTACCGATTATCGGCATTATCAAACGCGATCTGGACGAGTCTCCAGTACGCATTACCCCTTTTCTCGACGATGTAGATGCGCTGGCGCAGGCCGGCGCAAATATTATCGCCGTTGATGGAACCGCTCGACAACGGCCGGTAGCTGTTGAGGCGTTGTTGGCGCGCATTCATCACCACCATCTACTGGCGATGGCCGACTGCTCATCCGTGGACGATGGTCTCGCCTGCCAACGGTTGGGCGCGGACATTATCGGCACGACAATGTCCGGCTACACTACCCCCGATACGCCGGAGGAACCCGATCTGCCCTTAGTCAAAGCGTTGCATGACGCCGGATGCCGGGTGATAGCCGAAGGGCGCTATAACTCGCCAGCACTGGCGGCGAAGGCGATCCGTTATGGCGCATGGGCGGTGACGGTGGGGTCCGCCATTACCCGTCTGGAACATATCTGTGGATGGTATAACGACGCATTAAAAAAGGCGGCGTCATGACTACGTTAGCAATCGATATTGGCGGTACTAAACTTGCCGCCGCGCTCATCGACAAAAACTTGCGCATTAGCCAGCGTCGCGAGCTGCCGACCCCCGCGAGCAAAACGCCGGACGCGTTACGTGAAGCATTAAAGGCGCTGGTTGAACCGCTACGGGCAGAGGCGCGTCAGGTAGCGATAGCCTCTACCGGGATCATTCAGGAAGGGATGCTGCTGGCGCTAAACCCCCATAATCTGGGTGGCTTGCTACACTTTCCGTTAGTTCGGACACTGGAAACGATCGCTGGCCTGCCGACGCTGGCGGTGAACGATGCGCAGGCGGCGGCCTGGGCGGAGTATCACGCGCTCCCTGATGATATCCGCGATATGGTGTTTATCACCGTTTCAACAGGGGTTGGCGGCGGCGTTGTTTGCGACGGCAAGCTTCTTACCGGAAAAGGCGGTCTGGCCGGGCATCTGGGACACACTCTGGCGGACCCACACGGGCCCGTGTGCGGCTGTGGACGCGTTGGCTGCGTAGAGGCCATCGCCTCTGGACGAGGGATGGCCGCGGCGGCGCGGGATGATCTGGCGGGATGCGACGCCAAAACCCTATTTATTCGCGCTGGCGAAGGCCATCAGCAGGCGCGGCATCTGGTAAGCCAATCCGCGCAGGTAATGGCGCGACTGGTCGCCGATGTGAAAGCGACCACCGACTGCCAATGTGTGATCATTGGCGGCAGTGTAGGGTTAGCTGAGGGATACCTGGAGCAGGTTCGTGCGTTTTTGATGCAAGAACCTGCGCCTTATCACGTGGCGCTGAGCGCCGCTCGCTATCGGCATGACGCAGGATTATTGGGCGCTGCTCTGTTAGCTCAAGGAGACACATTATGATGATGGGTGAAGTACGGTCGTTGCCTTCTTGCGGGTTGCATCCGCGACTGCTGGATGCATTGACCCTCGCGCTGGCGGCAAGGCCGCAGGAGAAAGCGCCGGGGCACTATGAATTGCAGGGCGACAATATCTTTATGAATGTGATGCAGTTAACGACGCAAATGCCTGCAGAGAAGAAAGCGGAATTGCATGAGCAATACATTGATATTCAGCTACTGCTGACCGGCGCCGAGCGTATTGCGTTCGGGATGTCCGGCGCCGCTCGCCAGTGCGAGGAGATGCACGTTGAAGAGGATTACCAGCTTTGTAGTAAAATCGCCGACGAGCAGGCTATTACGCTGCAAGCGGGGATGTTTGCTGTGTTTATGCCGGGAGAACCGCATAAACCGGGATGTGCAGTTGGTGAGCCGGATGACATCAAGAAAGTGGTAGTGAAGGTACGCGCCAGTCTGCTGGCGGCCTAAATCTCTTGCCGGAAGTATCCTTCCGGCAAGGTAAACGCATCGATTCGGAACCCTCATGCATTCGCCGTTAGTGATTGCGCCCGGGGGCAGCGCGGCGATGAAGGTTAAAGCGGACAACGTGATAAGCGCTCCAGTGCTGACTTACGTCAACGAGTATGGCGCGCCTCTGCCGTTAGTTTCAGCGCCTGCACGTTAACTCTGTAAGGGACTGGCGTTGCCGCGGTGGATTTGGCGCAGATCGACAGCGCCGATTTTATCCCAGTGGCAGTTCTCATCCACTTGTAGTTTTCCGTGCATTGTGGATGAAATATAAACGCAGGCCCCTTTGCGGGGCTGCGTTGTGAAGGTGTCGGTTAGCGCTTAAACGTCACGGCTTCCGGCTGGGTCAGGTGCAGCGTTGTCTGGCTCGGCACCGTCTCGGCAATAACCCGCCCGTGGCGAATCGAGTAACGGGCAGGCGTCTGGCGGCGCACCGCGTCGAATCCATTCTCAGCCGGTAAGATAACCAGATTCGCGGAATTGCCGACGTTCAGGCCGTAGTCCGGTAAATGCAGAGTTTTCGCGCTGTGGGTGGTGATCAAATTCAGCCCATCATTGATTTGTCCGTATCCCATCAACTGGCAAACGTGTAACCCCATGTGTAGCACCTGCAGCATATTGGCGGTACCCAGCGGATACCACGGATCGAATACGTCATCATGACCAAAGCAGACATTAATGCCCGTCTCCAGCATCTCTTTCACGCGGGTTACGCCGCGGCGCTTGGGATAGGTATCAAACCGCCCTTGCAAGTGGATATTCACCAGCGGGTTAGCAATGAAGTTAATCCCCGACATTTTCAATAGGCGGAACAGGCGTGAAGCGTAGGCGCCGTTATAGGAGTGCATTGCGGTGGTATGACTGGCAGTGACGCGCGCGCCCATGCCATCGCGATGCGCCAGCGCCGCGACCGTTTCGACAAAGCGAGACTGCTCATCATCAATTTCGTCGCAGTGCACATCGATCAGTCTGTCGTATTTCTGCGCCAGGGCGAAGGTTTTGTGCAGCGATTCAACGCCATATTCCCGCGTGAACTCAAAGTGCGGGATTGCGCCAATAACGTCAGCGCCCAAACGTACGGCTTCCTCTAACAGCGCTTCACCGTTGGGATAAGAAAGAATACCTTCTTGCGGGAAGGCGACGATTTGCAGGTCTACCCATGGCGCAACCTCCTGCTTCACTTCCAGCATCGCTTTCAGTGCCGTCAGCGCCGGGTCAGAAACGTCAACGTGAGTACGGACATACTGGATGCCGTTGGCCATCTGCCACTTGAGGGTTTGCATCGCACGTGACTTCACGTCTTCGTGGGTGAGCATCGCTTTACGTTCGGCCCAGCGCTCAATCCCTTCAAACAGCGTCCCCGACTGATTCCAGTTCGGTTCGCCTGCGGTTTGCGTGGTGTCCAGGTGAATATGTGGCTCAACAAACGGCGGGATGACCAGCCCACCTTCGGCATCCAGCGCTTCGCCTTGCGCCAACGAGGCCGCTTCCTGCGGTTCAATACGGCTAAAGCGACCGTTTTCAATCGTGAGCTGCCACAATCCTTCGCGCCCCTGCAGACGCGCCTGACGGATGGTAAGGGAATTATTCTGCATGGCCGATCTCCGGGGATTTCGCAAAGCTGCGATTGCAAAGTGGATTCAACAAGATATAGCTGAAGACGCCGCCGAGTACGGCGTTGACGGGCACAATACCTGGAACATAATGTCCGGCGGCGATGCCCAGCGCGACGGAAAGAATAGCAATCCAGTTAACAGGAATAAAGCGCGCGGTGTTGAAGTCGGCATAGCGGCGGCGGTTTAACAGGTAGTCGGCAATAATCACCCCGCCAATCGGTGGGATGGCAGATGAGAGGAACGTCAGCCAGCCGACAAAATTATTGTAAAGCCACAGCGCGCACACGGTACCGATAATACCGTTAGCCACCGACAGCGTGCGGCTGGAAAGGCCGGTAATATTGGCGAAGCCCAGGCCCGATGCGTACAGCGCGTTGTCGTTGGTGGTCCAGATATTCAGGCCGAGCACCACAATCGCGGGCAGCAACAGCCCCTGCGCGATCATCACGTCAGAGATATCCGCCTGACCGACGGCGGCAGCGCCTGCCGCGCCAAAGATAAACATCAGCGAGTTACCGAGGAAAAAAGCGACCATCGCAATCAGTACGGCGCTTTTGGCACGACGCCCGAAGCGGACGAAGTCGGCGGTCAATGTACCGGCGCTGACAAATGATCCCACCACCAGCGCCAGCGCGCTGGAAAAATCCAGCGGTGTCTGCGGCATTATCGTTTTTAAATGCTCCAGCCCACCCACGCCGCTGACCGCCAGCCAGACGGAGTAGCTACCCAGAATAACGATCGCGGGTACGGCAATGATAGACAAAATGGTCAACGCCGAGATGCCGAAAAAGATGGTCAGGGTCATCAGCAGACCCGAAACGGCAATCAGGATATTGGCATCAATGCCCGTCGCTTTACTGACCGGAATAGCGAACATCGCTACGCCAACGCCAAACCAGCCTACCTGTGTGCCGCCAAGCAGCAAGGAGGGAAGCCATGAGCCTTTAACGCCAAAGGAGTAACGTGCAAGGAGGTGGGTGGAGAGTCCGGTTTTTGCGCCGATGTAGCCAAGAAATGCAGTGTAGATACCGAGGAGGAGATTACCGAAGAGAACTGCGAGGAAGAAATCATGATAGGAAAGGCCGGTGCCGAGCGTCCCTCCGGTCCACATACTGGCGGAAAAAAACGTTAAACCCAACATGACAAACGTCAGTGGAATCACGCCTTTCCGCGCCGCCTGGGGAACTGGCCCCTGGCTATAATTGTTGTCCTGCGACACAACGCCTCCTTGAAATTTGGCCAAAAAATCCGCCGCATAATATACATTTTTTTGATGAATGCAAACGTTTACGTACGGATTTACATATAGCATCGTGAAGAGGCGATATTTGAGTTATCGGGGATAATATCTGGCGGTCTCTGGCATTATGATTTGCGCGTCTCCAACAGGTTTTGTGAGCGCACAAGTTCATCAGCCAGCAGCGTTACGTAAAGTCTCTTTTTCATAAAAGCGGCGGGCATCGTTATCTTTCACCGACAGCAGACGCACATAAGCTGACCAGGGAAGAGGGAATGTTTTGGCGAGCAGTATGCTATTAGATTCCGCAGACAGTGTCTGCGGAATTTCAATATGTTGAAAGCAAAGATAAAATGTACGAATTTGCCATAGGTTTCTGGTGGAAAAACCGCGCTTATAGCGCTGGCTTAAATCCACCGCCAATCGTTCGATAAGCTGAGTACCATAGGCCGCTCGCGCTTCTCCTCCCTGTTCAAATTCGACAATGCGTCGGCCAATTTCCTAATAGGTGGCGGTCATGATGGTATTGATACTGCGTACGGTCTCAGTACGGGCCGTATCGACCAGACGAATAATGCCGTCATGAATTTGCTGATATTCATCAGACTGTGGCGATAAAGTTGGATTCGTCATGTCATCCCTTACGTGATAGTTTTAATGTGAAATTAGAACGCTATCAATACGCCTCAGGCGTAAACGGATCAATCCGTGAACGGATTTTACATGGTATTACATCTCGATTTACGAGCGGGTTTCCAGAACCGGCAGGAGAGATATTGAGGAGAAGAATATCTCTCCTGCCACCAGCACAAGGCATCAACCGGGGAGCCGGAAGGGTTACACTTCAAGGTAGTTCATAATCCCGTCAGCCGCTTTACGGCCTTCGGCAATTGCCGTCACCACCAGATCGGAACCGCGCACGATGTCGCCACCGGCGAAGATTTTCGGGTTGCTGGTCTGGAAAGCATTATCGCTGCGTTCCGGCGCGATAATTCGTCCTTGCGAGTCCAGTTCCACGCTGTGTTTCGCCAGCCATTCCATGCTGTGTGGACGAAAACCAAACGCCATCACCACCGCATCAGCCGGAACCACATGCTCGGAGCCGGCGACGATCTCCGCCCGTCGACGGCCTTTGGCGTCCGGTTCGCCCATTTCAGTACGCACCATTTTTACGCCGCTTACTTTGCCGTTGGCATTGACTTCAATGCCCAGCGGCTGCACGTTAAACTGGAACTCGACACCTTCCTCGCGCGCGTTTTTCACTTCGCGTCTGGAACCAGGCATGTTCTCCTCATCACGACGATAAGCACAGGTCACGTGCGTGGCGCCCTGACGAATGGAGGTACGCACGCAGTCCATTGCGGTATCGCCGCCGCCCAGCACCACCACGCGTTTGCCTTCCATGCTGACATATGGCTCGTTACTGGTTTCGCCAAACCCCATGATCTGCTTCGTATTGGCGATAAGGAACGGCAGAGCGTCGAAAACCCCGTCCGCATTTTCATTTTCCAGCCCGCCGCGCATCGACTGATAGGTACCGACGCCAAGGAACACTGCGTCGTACTCTTTCAACAGCTCGTCAAGTTCGACGTCGCGGCCCACTTCAACATTGAGTTTGAACTCAATGCCCATGCCGGTGAAGATTTCACGGCGGCGGGTCATCACCTCTTTTTCCAGTTTGAAAGCTGGAATACCGAAGGTCAGCAGGCCGCCGATTTCCGGATGGCGGTCAAAGACCACCGCCTTCACGCCGTTGCGGGTCAGCACGTCGGCGCACGCCAGCCCTGCCGGGCCTGCGCCGATAATCGCTACCCGTTTGTCAGTCTGGCGCACGCCGGTCATATCCGGGCGCCAGCCCATCTCAAACGCTTTATCATTGATATAACGTTCGATGTTGCCGATGGTCACCGCGCCAAACTCATCGTGCAGCGTACAAGAACCTTCGCACAGACGGTCCTGCGGGCAGACACGGCCGCACACTTCCGGCAGAGTGTTAGTCTGGTGCGATAGCTCAGCCGCCTCAAAAATACGCCCTTCGTTAGCCAGTTTCAGCCAGTTTGGGATGTAGTTATGTACCGGGCATTTCCACTCGCAGTATGGGTTACCACAGGATAAACAGCGATCCGCCTGGGCTTTCGCCTGGCCTTCAGAAAACGGTTCGTAGATTTCAACAAACTCGATCTTACGGATCTTCAGCGGTTTCTTCGGCGGATCAACGCGCTGCAGGTCGATAAATTGATAAACATTCTGGCTCATTTCAATTCCTTACTGCGCCTGCACGCGCAATTCTGCCGCACTACGACTACGGTGGCCCAACAGGGCTTTGACATCGCTGGACTTGGGTTTAACTAACGCGAATTGGGTTGAGAAGCTTGACCACCTGGACAGGATCTCTTCGCCGCGTTGCGAACCAGTATGTTGCACGTGCTCGGTGATCAGGCCGCGCAGATGCTCTTCGTGGATAGCCAGCGAATCGACGTCCAGTACTTCCACCAGTTCCGGGTTCACGCGTTTACGGAATTCGCCGTCTTCGTCCAGCACGTAGGCGAAGCCGCCGGTCATTCCCGCGCCGAAGTTAACGCCGGTTTTACCCAGCACGCAGACGATGCCGCCGGTCATGTATTCACAGCCGTTGTCGCCGATGCCCTCTACCACGGTAATCGCCCCGGAGTTACGCACGCCGAAACGTTCGCCCGCGCGGCCCGCCGCGTACAGACGGCCACCGGTCGCCCCATACAGGCAGGTGTTGCCGATAATGCTGGCTTTATGACTGAGGAAGGCGGAGCCTACCGGTGGTCTGATGGCGATCAAACCGCCCGCCATACCTTTACCGACATAGTCATTGGCATCGCCGGTCAGATATAGCTCCACGCCGCCCGCGTTCCACACGCCGAAGCTCTGGCCTGCAGTACCGCTGAAGTGCGCTTTAATCGGATCGGAAGCCAGCCCCTGATCGCCGTGGGTCTGCGCGATATAGCCGGAAAGCGACGCCCCAACGGAACGATCGGTGTTGCGAATATCGAACCAGAAGGTTTTGCTCTGGCGTGCATCAACAAACGGTTTTGCCTGCTGCAACAGTTGCGCATTCAGCACGCCGTTATCAAACGGCGGGTTATTCTCGGTGCAGTACAGCGCTTTGCCAGGATGCGGCTGCGCGGTTTCCAGCAGGCGAGACAGCGCCAGCTTCTGCTGTTTAGCGGTGAAGCCCTCCAACTCTTTAAGCAGGTCGGTGCGGCCAATCAAATCCACCAGGCGGGTCACGCCCAGTTCGGCCATCAGCTCGCGCACTTCGCGGGCGATAAATTCAAAGTAGTTGGTCACTTTGAACGGCAGACCGTGATAGTGGTTCTTACGCAGTTTTTCATCCTGCGTCGCCACGCCGGTTGCGCAGTTGTTCAGATGACAAATACGCAGGTATTTACAGCCCAGCGCCACCATCGGGCCGGTGCCGAAGCCGAAACTTTCCGCACCGAGAATCGCCGCTTTAATGATGTCTACGCCAGTTTTCAGGCCGCCATCGACCTGCAGACGAATCTTGTGACGCAAGCCATTGGCGACCAGCGCCTGCTGGGTTTCAACAAGTCCGAGTTCCCACGGACAGCCCGCATATTTCACGGAAGAGAGCGGGCTGGCACCGGTGCCGCCGTCGTAGCCGGCGATGGTGATCAGATCCGCATAGGCTTTCGCCACGCCGGTAGCGATAGTGCCGACGCCCGGCTCGGACACCAGCTTCACCGAGATCATCGCTTTCGGGTTGACCTGTTTGAGGTCGAAAATGAGCTGCGCTAAATCCTCGATAGAGTAGATATCGTGATGCGGCGGCGGGGAGATCAGCGTCACGCCCGGTACTGAATAGCGCAGTTTGGCGATATATGGCGTCACTTTATCCCCCGGCAACTGACCGCCTTCGCCTGGCTTCGCGCCCTGCGCGACTTTAATCTGAATCACATCGGCATTCACGAGGTAGGCCGGCGTCACGCCAAAGCGACCGGAGGCCACCTGTTTGATACGCGACACTTTATTGGTGCCGTAGCGCGCCGGATCTTCACCGCCTTCACCGGAGTTGGAGTTGCCACCGAGGCTGTTCATCGCTTCCGCCAGCGCTTCGTGCGCTTCCGGACTTAATGCGCCGATAGACATGGCTGCGGTATCAAAGCGTTTAAACAGCTCACTGGCGGGCTCAACCTCGTCGATAGCGATCGCCTCGCCGTCTGGATGTATCGCCAGCAGATCGCGCAGCGTTGCCGCCGGGCGGTTGTTGACCAGCTCGGCATATTCTTTGTAATCGCTGTATTCGCCGCTCTGTACCGCCTGTTGCAGGGTGCGCACCACGTCCGGGTTATAGGCGTGATATTCGCCGCCGTGGACGTACTTCAGCAGGCCGCCAGGGCTAATGGGTTTGCGCGCCAGCCAGGCGCGTTTAGAGAGATTCAGCAGATCCTGTTGGAAGTCATCGAAGCTCGCGCCGCCGATACGGCTGACCACGCCCTGGAAACACAGGTTTACCACATCATCGTGCAGCCCGACCGCTTCAAACAGTTTGGAGCAGCGGTAAGAGGCAATGGTCGAAATGCCCATTTTGGACATGATCTTGTACAGCCCTTTGTTGATGCCGTTACGGTAGTTCTGCATCACGGTACGGTAGTTTTTGGCGATGGCCTGGGTATCAATCAGACGCCCCAGCGTTTCGTAGGCCAGATACGGATAGATGGCCGTCGCGCCAAAGCCCAGCAGCACCGCAAAGTGGTGCGGATCGCGGGCGCTTCCGGTTTCTACGATGATGTTGGCGTCGCAGCGCAGGCTTTGTTCTACCAGACGCGTCTGCACCGCGCCCACCGCCATCGGCGCGGGTACCGGCAGGCGATTCTTACCGATATTGCGATCCGAGAGGACCAGCAGCACGGTGCCATTACGCACCATCTGTTCCGCTTTATCGCACAGTGCTTTGACCGTCGCATCCAGCGAGGTTTCGGTGACATCAAAGGTAATGTCAAGCCAGTCGGCGCGGTAGTGATGCTCGGTCATGGTGGTGAGCTGTTTGAAATCGGAGTACAGCAGGATCGGCGATTTAAAACTCAGGCGATGGGCCTGACCTTCCGCTTCGCAGAAGACGTTCATTTCGCGACCGATGCTGGTGGCGAGCGACATGACGTGCGCTTCACGCAGCGGGTCGATAGGCGGGTTAGTGACCTGCGCGAACTGTTGGCGGAAGTAGTCGTAAATAATACGCGGCTGGCTGGAGAGCACGGCAAAGGGGGTATCGTCGCCCATTGAGCCAACTGCTTCCTGGCCGTTTTCACCTAACACGCGGATAACCGAATCCAGCTCTTCGGCGCTGTAGTTAAACTGTTTCTGATAGCTGGCAAGCAGGTCGTCGTCCAGTTCGCGGCTACCGACTTCTTCATCCGGCAGATCTTCAAATGGCACCAGACGGCGGACATTCTTTTCCATCCACGCTTTATACGGATGGCGACTTTTTAGATCGTCATCAGTTTCCGCGGAATGCAGGATACGTCCCCCGCGGGTGTCGATCACCATCAGCTCGCCGGGACCGACGCGACCTTTCTCGACCACTTCATCCGGCTGATAGTCCCAGATACCAACTTCCGAGGCGCAGGTGATCAGCTTGTCTTTGGTGATGACATAGCGTGCCGGGCGTAGGCCGTTACGGTCGAGGTTACAAGCGGCGAAGCGCCCGTCGGACATCACGATGCCTGCCGGGCCGTCCCACGGCTCCATGTGCATGGAGTTAAAGTCGAAGAAGGCGCGCAGATCCGGGTCCATATCCGGGTTGTTCTGCCAGGCGGGCGGCACCAACAGGCGCATGGCGCGGATGATGTCCATCCCGCCTGCCAGCAGCAGTTCCAGCATATTGTCCAGCGAGCTGGAATCCGAACCGGTTTCGTTAACAAACGGCGCGGCGGACTGTAAATCTGGGATCAGCGGCGTCTGGAATTTATAGGTACGGGCGCGCGCCCACTGGCGGTTGCCGGTAATGGTGTTAATCTCGCCGTTGTGCGCCAGGTAGCGGAACGGCTGCGCCAGCGGCCAGCGCGGCACGGTGTTAGTGGAAAAGCGCTGGTGGAACAGGCAGATAGCCGATTCCAGACGCAGATCCGCGAGATCCAGGTAGAAGCGCGGCAGATCCGCCGGCATACACAGACCTTTATAAATGTTGACCAGGTTCGACAGGCTGCACACGTAGAAATCTTTGTCGTCCTGCAAGCGCTTTTCAATGCGGCGGCGGGCGATAAACAGACGGCGTTCCATATCGCGCGGACGCCAGCCCGCCGGAGCGTTGACAAAAATCTGCTCAATACGCGGCAGGGAGGAGAGGGCGATTTCACCGAGCACGCCTTCATTGGTTGGTACATCGCGCCAGCCGACAATCGACAGGGTTTCCTGTTGTAATTCTTCTTCGACAATATGGCGTGACGCGGCGGCCAGTTCAGGATCTTTATTCAAAAAGATCATCCCGACGGCGTAGTTTTTGGCTAAGCGCCAGCCGCGCTCTTCGGCCACGATGCGAAAGAAACGGTCAGGTTTTTGTAATAGCAAGCCGCAACCGTCGCCGGTTTTACCGTCGGCAAGGATCGCGCCACGGTGCTGCATGCGGGCCAGCGCGTGTATGGCGGTACGCACTACCTTGTGGCTAGGTTCGCCTTCTATGTGGGCGATCAGGCCGAAACCACAGTTATCCTTCTCAAGGGATTTATCGTACAACATATCAGTGAACCTCCCCAGGCTCTACGGGACGCTCTCCCAACCGATGGCGCGCGGGCACAGCAAGAGCATGGCGACGGGGCTGGCGCATCATACGCTTACCTCGCATTCGCCCTCTTTATGTCCTTTTCGCATTGGTAAATACGGTTAAGAGGGAATCTCAATTACTGCATAAATATGATGAGCAGACGGCTCATCCAGAAAGCTTCCAGCGGATTCCCAACTTATCGGGAATCCACACCCAGGTCAAATGGCAAACTGATTTATGCAAAAGTGTGCTGTTGTACAGATAACTTTTTGAATGCATTGAAATTAAAAGGTTTTTATAGAAAGGCGGCCAAAGCGAAGCGGCAGAAATCCTGTGATCTGTCTCACTATAAGAGCCGCTTGTCAGGTCCTGTCTGACCTTGTTTTTCCAAAAATCTTAGCATTTTATGCTGATTTAAGTATAAGCGGCATTTAATGCTACTGTTTTTATCGACGAACCTTCAGACGTTGAAAAAAGAGGGGAATATCAGAAAAAATCATCAGCAGTTTTATGAATGAAATATCGTTTATTTTGCTTGATTATGCAATAAGTAAACGCCTTCCGGGGCGATTGATCCAGGTCATCGCCAAAGGAGGCTAAAAATGGCAGGCTTTGGCCTCTTTTTAAGAGGCGGTCTATCAGATTATGCAGTTACAGAAATTAGTCAATATGTTTGGTGGGGATCTTTTACGTCGGTATGGGCAAAAGGTTCATAAGCTGACGCTTCATGGCGGTTTTAGCTGCCCTAATCGCGACGGCACCATCGGGCGCGGCGGCTGCACCTTCTGTAATGTCGCCTCTTTTGCCGATGAGGCGCAGCAGCATCATTCGATTGCCGAGCAGCTTGCGCATCAGGCGCATCTGGTGAACCGCGCTAAACGCTATCTGGCCTATTTCCAGGCCTACACCAGCACCTTTGCAGAAGTGCAGGTGCTACGTTCCATGTATCAACAGGCCGTCAGTCAGGCCAGCATCGTCGGATTATGCGTCGGTACGCGTCCGGATTGCGTACCGCAGGCGGTAGTAGATTTATTGTGTGAATATAAAGATCAAGGCTATGAGGTGTGGCTGGAACTGGGACTGCAAACCGCGCACGATAAAACGCTGCGCCGTATTAATCGCGGGCATGACTTCGCCTGCTATCAGCGTACCACCCGGATTGCCCGTGAGAGCGGGTTGAAAGTGTGCGCGCATCTGATTGTGGGGCTGCCGGGCGAGGGGCAAAGTGAATGCCTGCAAACGCTGACTCGCGTTGTGGAAACGGGCGTGGACGGCATTAAACTGCACCCGCTGCATATCGTCAAAGGCAGTATTATGGCGAAAGCCTGGGAGTCGGGGAGGCTGAACGGCATTGCGCTGGACGATTACACGCTAACGGCAGGGGAGATGATTCGTCATACGCCGCCGGAGGTGATTTATCACCGGATTTCCGCCAGCGCGCGCCGTCCGACGCTGCTCGCCCCTCTGTGGTGCGAGAATCGCTGGACGGGGATGGTTGAGTTGGACAAATACCTGAATGAGCATGGCGTACAGGGATCTGCGCTGGCCCGTCCCTGGATACCTCCCATAGCGTAGCGTGATGAGGGGCGCTACGCATATTTCGCACAATATTCAACGCGGTTCTCATAATTGGGTATTATGTGCGAAGTTGTGGTGAAGGAATCCTCTATGAAGCAAATTCGTATGCTGGCGCAATACTATGTCGACCTGATGATGAAACTGGGTCTGGTGCGCTTTTCCATGCTCCTGGCGTTGGCGTTGGTGGTGCTGGCGATTGTCGTGCAGATGGCAGTGACCATGGTGCTGCATGGTCAGGTCGAAAGTATCGACGTCATTCGTTCTATCTTTTTTGGCCTGTTAATTACGCCCTGGGCGGTCTATTTCTTATCGGTTGTTGTTGAACAACTGGAAGAGTCAAGGCAGCGACTGTCGCGTCTGGTGCAAAAGCTGGAGGAGATGCGCGAGCGCGATCTCAAGCTTAACGTACAGTTGAAGGACAATATTGCCCAGCTTAATCAGGAAATTGCCGATCGCGAAAAAGCGGAAGCGGAGCTACATGAGACATTTGAACAGCTAAAAGTAGAAATTAAAGAGCGTGAAGAGGCGCAAATCCAGCTAGAACAGCAATCCTCTTTTTTGCGCTCATTTCTGGACGCCTCGCCGGATTTGGTTTTTTATCGTAATGAGGATAAAGAATTTTCCGGCTGTAACCGCGCAATGGAATTGCTAACCGGCAAGAGTGAAAAACAGTTGGTGCATTTGAAGCCGGAAGATGTGTACTCTCCCGAAGCGGCGGAGAAAGTCATTGAAACCGATGAAAAAGTATTCCGCCATAACGTCTCTCTGACCTACGAACAGTGGCTGGATTACCCGGACGGCCGGAAAGCCTGCTTTGAAATTCGTAAAGTGCCTTATTATGACCGTGTCGGTAAACGTCATGGCCTGATGGGATTTGGCCGTGATATTACCGAGCGTAAGCGTTATCAGGACGCGCTTGAACGCGCCAGCCGCGACAAGACCACGTTTATCTCTACGATCAGCCATGAACTGCGTACCCCGCTTAACGGCATCGTCGGTTTAAGCCGCATCCTGCTGGATACCGATCTCACCGCCGAACAGGAAAAATACCTTAAGACGATCCATGTCTCCGCCGTGACGTTAGGCAATATTTTCAATGATATCATTGACATGGATAAGATGGAACGGCGTAAGGTTCAGCTTGATAACCAACCGGTTGATTTCACCAGCTTTATGGCCGATCTGGAAAACCTTTCCGGTTTGCAGGCGCAGCAAAAAGGTCTACGTTTTGTGCTTGAGCCGACGTTGCCGCTGCCGCACAAAGTCATTACCGACGGAACGCGTCTGCGCCAGATTCTGTGGAATTTGATCAGCAATGCGGTGAAGTTTACTCAGCAGGGCCAGGTTACGGTGCGGGCGCGCTATGATGAAGGCGACATGCTGCACTTTGAAGTAGAAGATTCCGGGATCGGCATTCCGCAGGATGAGCAGGATAAAATTTTCGCCATGTATTATCAGGTGAAAGACAGTCATGGCGGTAAACCGGCGACGGGTACTGGTATCGGGCTGGCGGTCTCCCGTCGGCTGGCGAAAAATATGGGGGGCGATATTACCGTTTCCAGTTTGCCGGGCAAAGGATCGACCTTTACGCTAACGGTTCATGCGCCAGCGGTGGCGGAAGAGGTGGAGGACGCCTTTGATGAAGACGACATGCCGCTGCCCGCGCTGCATGTTCTGCTGGTCGAAGATATTGAACTGAACGTGATCGTGGCGCGTTCGGTACTGGAAAAACTGGGTAACAGCGTGGATGTCGCGATGACCGGCAAGGCGGCGCTGGAGATGTTCGTGCCGGGCGAATACGACCTGGTCTTACTGGATATTCAGCTACCGGATATGACGGGTCTGGATATCGCCAGAGAACTAACCCGTCGCCACACGCGGGAAGATTTACCGCCGCTGGTGGCGCTCACGGCTAACGTTCTGAAAGATAAAAAAGAGTATCTGGACGCCGGTATGGACGATGTGCTGAGTAAGCCGCTGTCGGTGCCGGCCTTAACTGCGATGATTAAAAAATTCTGGGATGCCACCGATAAAGAGGAGAGTACCGTGACGCCTGAAGAGAGCGATAAAGCGCAAGCGCTGCTGGATATCCCGATGCTGGAACAGTACATCGAGCTGGTCGGGCCTAAATTGATCACCGACGGTCTCGCAGTGTTTGAAAAAATGATGCCTGGCTATTTAAGCGTGCTGGAGTCCAATCTGACGGCGCGTGACAAAAAAGGCGTCGTTGAGGAAGGGCATAAGATTAAAGGCGCCGCCGGTTCGGTAGGGCTGCGTCATCTGCAGCAGCTTGGCCAGCAAATCCAGTCGCCGGATCTTCCCGCCTGGGAAGATAACGTCGCAGAATGGATTGAAGAGATGAAGCAGGAGTGGCAGCACGACGTCGCGGTGCTGAAAGCCTGGGTGGCAAACGCGGAAAAAAAATGACCCCGGTTTGACCGGGGTGCGCGAATACTGCGCCAACACCAGGGAAATCGTGGCTGCGCCGTGCTTATTATGATGATGTAAAAGGCGCAGTCCTATTTTCAGGCCGCACGCAGTTAAGATAGCAAATCCTAAATGATTTGTTACATGAATCATTTAAATGTGTGAAGCGTAGCATTTTAATCAAAATTATTAATGGGCTTGAGTCGGTTGCAGGAGGATGTTCACCATGAAAAAAATTGGCGTAGTGCTCAGCGGATGCGGCGTCTATGACGGCGCCGAAATTCATGAGGCCGTTCTGACGTTGTTGGCCATTGCCCGCAGCGGCGCGCAGGCTGTCTGCTTCGCGCCGGATAAACCACAAGCGGATGTCATTAATCACCTGACCGGCGAAGCGATGGCGGAAACGCGTAATGTCCTGATTGAGGCGGCGCGTATTACGCGGGGCGAGATTCGTCCCCTGTCCCAGGCTCAGCCAGAGGAACTGGATGCGCTCATTGTGCCTGGTGGTTTCGGCGCGGCGAAGAACCTGAGTAATTTCGCCAGCCGGGGGAGCGAATGCCGTGTGGATAGCGATTTAGCCGCGCTGGCGAAGGCCATGCACCAGACCGGCAAGCCGCTGGGATTCATCTGTATCGCGCCCGCAATGTTGCCGAAAATCTTTGACTTCCCGTTACGTCTGACGATAGGGACGGATATTGATACCGCTGAAGTACTTGAAGAGATGGGCGCCGAACACGTACCTTGCCCGGTTGATGATATCGTTGTGGACGAGGATAACAAGGTCGTGACCACCCCTGCCTATATGTTGGCACAGGATATCGCCCAGGCGGCAAGCGGCATTGATAAATTAGTGTCGCGCGTGCTGGTTCTGGCGGAATGAGCAAACGACGCATCGCGCCGTTAACGTTTTTGCGCCGTCTACTTTTACGTACTCTTGTTGCGCTCGCCGTCTTTTGGGGCGGCGGTATTGCTCTGTTTAGCGTGGTTCCGGTGCCTTTTTCGGCGGTGATGGCGGAACGGCAGATTAGCGCCTGGCTGAGCGGAGAGTTCGGGTATGTGGTGCGTTCTGACTGGGTCAGCATGGCAGATATCTCGCCGTGGATGGGGCTGGCGGTAATTGCGGCGGAAGACCAGAAGTTCCCTGAGCATTGGGGCTTTGATGTTCCGGCGATTGAAAAAGCGCTGGCGCATAATGAGCGGAATGAGAGTCGTATTCGTGGCGCCTCCACGCTTTCGCAGCAAACGGCGAAAAATCTCTTTTTATGGGATGGACGAAGTTGGGTGCGCAAAGGTCTGGAGGCCGGGCTGACTCTGGGCATTGAAACCGTCTGGAGCAAAAAGCGCATCCTCACGGTTTATCTGAATATCGCGGAGTTTGGCGATGGTATTTTCGGCGTGGAGGCTGCGGCCTGGCGATATTTCAATAAGCCCGCCAGCCGCTTAAGTATGCCCGAAGCCGCGTTGCTGGCGGCCGTATTGCCAAATCCGTTACGCTATAAGGCGAATGCGCCTTCCGGCTATGTGCGTAGTCGACAGGCGTGGATATTGCGCCAGATGCGCCAACTGGGCGGGGAAGCTTTTATGACGCGCAACCAGCTTAATTGATTTTGCCGGATGGCGACGTGAACGTCTTATCCGGCCTGCGATCCGTGTCGTCCAGGCCTGATAAGCACAGGCCATTAAGCTTCGCGCGAAGTGAGCGCCAGCCCTTTCTTGTCTTTTGGCTGCGCGTTCCTCTCCAGGGCAACGACCAGCGCAGGCTGGGCAATAAACCGCTGCCACACTCTCTCCAGTTTGCGTTCACAGCACCATATTGACCAGGTCGCCAGCGGGATAAAGGTACTTTCACCCAGATTGTCACAGACCACCGGCACTACTTCTGACTCGCTGATTCGCTGGCACAGGACGTTTTGCGGCTTCAGCGACATTGTCACAATATGATTATCAAACAGGTAACGTTTCAGTTTCTTCAGTAGCTGGCGCAGGACGGCGACATCCTCTTCATAACGGCATTGCGCAGCGAACTCGGTCAGGGTGATAGATGGCGCGCCGTTGAAATCGGTAATCATGTCGTAGACATAGCCAGTACCGCAATCGGTTTCCACCGTGCCGTAATAACGGGGGATAGCGCTCCAGTCTGTCAGGTAGCGGGACAGACGCGCATAGTAGCTCAGTTCACGCCGAATCTCTTTATCGCCGCCGTGCTCACGGTTGTAAATAACCTTTATGCAGCGCCGGGCATTATCCGGGTGCATATAGCATTTACGATGTCGACCGGCGCCCAGCGGAGTCTGTTCGGATAAGGGGATCATGGCGAGTCCTGGAAAATTTTATTCACATAAATTTAGTATGGACAAAGAATTTAAATAAAACCTAAACGAAATTTTTTAAGGTTTTCTTAATGTTTTTATGCATAGGTAAAACGCACGAAATGTACAAATCTTACGAAAGGGTGGGACTGCGGGACAATTGGCAGGCGTAACATGCCCGGCTTTGGGTTGGCTGTCATCAAATACCGGGACGGCGTGGGGGAAATATGGAATAGAGGGGGAGGCTTAGTCTTCGTCAAAGCCGGAATTGAACAGAGCGATAACCGCCGCCAACGCTTCAACTTCTTGCGGGCCGGTGGCTTCAATTTCTATCTGGCGTCCTTTGGCTGAATCGAGCATTAACAGCGCGATGACGCTGTTCGCTTCCGCTTCGGTGCCTTCGTCATTGCGTAATAGCACCTCGGCGTCAAAACCCTGCATCAGTTCGAAAAGCTTCATGGCAGGCCGGGCATGCATGCCCAGCTTATTGGTAATTTCAACAGTTTGCTTTACGGTCATGTTTTGCGTTTTTCCAGCGTGCGATGGCGAGACTGGACGTTTTTACCGCGCGAGCGGAAGTAGTCTGCCAGCTGTTCTGCAATATACACCGAACGGTGTTTCCCGCCGGTACAACCGATAGCGACGGTAAGGTAGCTGCGGTTGTTGGTCTCCAGCATCGGTAACCATAGCTCAAGATAGCTGCGAGTTTGATAGATAAAATTGTGAACTTCTGTGTGCCGGTCAAGAAATGCGGCTACCGGCTTATCAAGCCCGGTCATGGGGCGCAGTTTTGGGTCCCAGTGCGGGTTGGGCAGGAAGCGAACATCGAACACATAGTCCGCATCGATCGGGATACCATGTTTAAAGCCGAAGGACTCAAATACCATCGTCAGTTCGCGCTCGCGTTTGCCCAACAGCCGGGTACGCAGCATCTCCGCCAGCTCATGAACGGACATTTCCGAAGTGTCGACGATTAGATCCGCACGAGAACGTAATGGCTCCAGCAGGTCGCTCTCTTTATCGATCGCACTCTCTAAAGAAAGGTTTTTGCTGGAAAGCGGATGCAGACGTCGCGTGTCGCTGTAGCGGCGAATCAAGGTATTGCGGTCGGCGTCAAGAAACAGCAATTGCGGCGAGAAAGCGTCAGGCAGATTATTCATCGCCTGTTCAAAAATCTCAGGTGATTCAGGCATATTGCGCACATCAATGCTGACGGCGGCGGAAATCTGGCGATCGGCCAGTGTTCGCGCCAGATCGGGCAACAGCACGACGGGAAGGTTATCCACGCAGTAAAAACCCATATCTTCCAGCGCGCGTAGAGCGACAGATTTACCTGATCCGGAACGCCCGCTGACGATCATCAGTACCATGTACCGTTTCTCCTCACAACGACAGAAAGAAATGCCATTGAGTTGTTATGCCTCATTCTGCTCACCTTCGGTGTCAGTAATGATTTGATACAGCTCTTCATCATTCAGCGCCGCGCGCAGGCGGCGGCAGATCGTTTTATCCGCCAGACGTTTCGCGACCAGCGACAGTGTATGCAGATGCGTTTTAGTCTGATCGGCGGGCACCAGCAGGGCGAAGAGGAGATCGACCGGCTGGTTATCGATGGCATCGAACGCGATAGGCGTTTCGAGCTGAACGAACACGCCGACGGCGCGTAAGGTATCTTCTTCCAGTTTCCCGTGCGGGATGGCGATACCATTACCAATACCGGTACTGCCCATTTTTTCGCGTGTCAGAATGGCTTCAAACACGACCTGAGGAGGTAAACTGAGCTGTTTTGCCGCCAGTTCGCTGATGATTTCCAGCGCGCGTTTCTTACTCTGACAATGAACGCCGCTACGCGTACACTCCTGGTTAAGTACACTGCTCAGTTGTAGAGTCGTATCGTTATTTATCATAATTTCACCTAAGAACCTGTCCTGTCAGGTTGATGGCCAGGTTCGGAGCGCTAACTGTACAAATGGCCCGTTGTGTCACACAACAGGCCGTCCTGCACTGGCTAACTGCCCGGACAATTAGTGTTGTTTCAGTTTATCTTTATGCCTGGTTAACTGCCTTGCCAGTTTATCAATCAAGCCGTCAATGGCGGCATACATATCCTGGCCTTCCGCGCTGGCGTGAATTTCGCCGCCGTTAACGTGTAGCGTCGCATCCGAGATGTGCGTGACCTTCTCCACTTTCAACACCACGTATACCTGATTAATCCGCTCAAAATACTGTTCAAGTTTGGCGAATTTCGTCGTCACAAATTCACGCAGGGCTTCAGTAATTTCGACGTTATGTCCGGTGATATTGAGCTGCATAGTGTCTTCCTTATCGGTTGGGTCAAACCAGCTGTTTGCGTTGGTTTGACGGCGGAATGGATAAAGACTCTCGGTACTTCGCAACAGTGCGGCGCGCCACCATGATACCCTGTTCTGACAGCAGAGAGGTTAACTTGCTGTCGCTCAGCGGTTTCGCGGGGTTTTCCGCCGCAATTAACTTCTTCACCAGCGCGCGAATCGCGGTGGAAGAGGCTTCGCCTCCGCCTTCGGTATTGACGTGGCTGGAAAAGAAATATTTGAGTTCAAAAATACCGCGCGGGCTGTGCAGATACTTCTGCGTGGTCACGCGGGATATGGTGGATTCGTGCATCTCGACGGCCTGGGCGATATCCGCCAGTACCATCGGTTTCATATATTCTTCGCCCTGTTCAAAAAAGGCTTGCTGTTGCTCGACGATGCAGCGACTGACACGCAGCAGCGTGTCGTTGCGGCTTTCAAGGCTTTTTATCAGCCACTTCGCATCCTGTAAATTACTGCGGATGAACTGGCTGTCGGTATCGTTGCGCGCGCTGTTGCACATGGCGGCATAGTGCTGGTTAATCTGTAAACGGGGAATACTGTCGCTATTAAGCTCCACCGTCCAGCGGCCGTTATGCTTGCGTACCAGCACATCCGGGATAACGTACTCCGGCTCGCCGGTCTGGATCGACTGACCGGGTCTGGGATCGAGCGACTGAATCAGGTTTACCGCCTCTTTCAGTACCTCTTCTTTCAGTCGGGTAACGCGCATCAACGTGCGGAAATCGTGGTTGGCCAGCAGATCAAGGTGATCGCAGATAATGAGCCGCGCCTCTTCCAGCCACGGCGTGGATTTGTCGAATTGTGAAAGCTGGATCAGCAGACAGTCGCGAAGATCTTTCGCCGCAACGCCCACCGGATCAAAACGCTGAATACGCTTCAGGACGGCTTCGACTTCATCAAGATCTACCTCTTCATCGCCCATGCTTTCGCGAATTTCATCCAGGGATACGGTGAGATAACCGGTATCATCTACCGCATCGACAATGGATGTCGCAATGGCGCGATCGGTGTCCGAGAAGGGCGTTAGCTCAACCTGCCACATCAGATAATCCTGCAACGACTGCGTCGTTTCGCCCTGATAGACGGGCAGTTCATCATCGATATAATCGCCGCTGGGGCCGGATGGCGTCCCGGCGGTGTAAATTTCATCCCAACTGGCGTCAAGCGGCAGCTCTTCCGGCATCTCTTTCTGTTCGAGCGCATCTGCGGTATCGAGAGGATCGTCATCCTGAGGTTGCTGAGTGTCGATTTCGTCATGAAGATCGGTTTGCTCAAGCAGCGGGTTATTTTCCAGCGCTTGCTGGAGTTCCTGCTGAAGTTCCAGCGTAGACAACTGCAACAGACGGATGGCCTGTTGTAGCTGAGGCGTCATCGCCAGTTGTTGGCTAAGCCTGAGTTGCAAACCTTGCTTCATATTCAGAGTCGTTTTCTCCCGCTAGAGCAGCATAGCCCTCTACCCTATCAGAGTCTGAAGTCTTCCCCAAGATATACACGCTTAACGTGTTCGTCTTGCAGGATTTCTGTCGGCGTACCGTGGGCGATAAGGTGGCCCTGGCTTACGATATAGGCGCGTTCACAGACTGCCAGCGTCTCACGGACATTATGGTCGGTGATCAGCACCCCGAGCCCGCTATCGCGCAGATGTTCGATAATGCGTTTGATGTCGATAACGGAAATCGGGTCAACGCCGGCAAAGGGTTCATCCAGCAGGATAAATTTGGGATTAGCGGCCAACGCGCGGGCAATTTCTACACGACGGCGTTCACCACCGGACAGCGCCTGTCCCATGCTGTCGCGCAGATGCTCAATATGAAACTCTTCCATCAGCTCGTTGGCGCGGTCTTCTCGCTGTTCTGCGGTCAAATCGTCACGAATTTGCAGTACCGCCATCAGGTTATCAAATACGCTGAGACGGCGGAAAATAGAGGCTTCCTGCGGCAAATAGCCGATACCGCGGCGCGCGCGCGCGTGCAGCGGCAGCAGACTGATATCTTCATCATCAATGATGATATTGCCCGCGTCACGCGGCACGATACCGACGACCATATAAAAGGTGGTGGTTTTACCTGCGCCGTTTGGACCGAGCAGACCGACAATCTCCCCGGAGTTAACGGTCAGACTGACATCTTCCACTACGCGACGGCCTTTATAGGCCTTCGCCAGATTCTTTGCAGTTAATGTTGCCATAACGAATTAGTTACTCTTCTTTTGCGCCGGAGTCTGGCCTTTGTTTTTGTCTTGCAACTGCGACGGCACCAGAACGGTGGTGACGCGTTTGCCTTTCTCGCTGAAGGCCTGCATTTTCTGCTCTTTCACCAAATAGGTGATTTTGTCGCCAGTAATGTTGCTGTCAAGCTGTTCCAGATAAGCGTTGCCGGTCAGCACCACAAAATCTTTTGCCAGTTCGTAATGCATATGTGAAGCGTGGCCTTTCACCGGTTTACCGTTGTCCTGCATCTGGTAGAAGGTGGCCGGATTGCCGTAACCGTCGATCACCTCTTTCCCTTGCTCGCCGCCAGGGCGGGTAACAACGACTTTATCGGCGTTGATCTTAATCGTGCCCTGGGTCATCACCACGTTGCCCGTAAAGGTCACGACGTTGCCTTGCATATCCAGCGACTGTTGATCCGAGTCAATATGAATAGGCTGCTCGGTATCGCCCGTGACGGCGAATGCCGGAATGCTGGCGGCCAGCAGCGAGCCGGCAAGCATAAGATTAAGGCTGAGTTTGTTTGTTTTGAATTTCATAAGAGGTTCTAACCTTTTCAATCAGCTCGGCGTTCTTGCTGCGTAAGTTACCGCGCATTTTCAGTCCGCTGGAGTTAAATGTTGTGCCGTATAACGTCACCAGATCGTTCGAAGTAACGTCCTGCGTCACCAGATTAATTTGCGCGTTATCGGTGGTAATTCTGCGTAGTTGAGCGTCAGGCACCAGGGCGTTGACTTCAACATGGCCATACAGATAGAGCATCCGATCGTTAGTCAATTTGGCTTTATCGGCTTTGATCGACCATGTCGGCACTTTATCCTTATCAAAGGTGGTTAATACCGGTTGCGTAAACCATGAGACCGCCTGATCGGAAAAATATTCAACGTGCTGTGCGATCAGACGATAGCTCAACGCGCCTTCCGGACTGTACACGACGGTATCCGTATGCTCGCTTTTATACGTGGGATCGTTGCTATTGACCACCACGGCGGCAGGATCGTCTTTATCTGCCAGATTGATACCAATCAGTACCAGAATGGCCAACGACAGTAGAATGATAACCCAACGTCTGGTTTTACTCATATCGATTGCCCTTTGGCCTCATTCAGCTTGCCCTGCGCCAGCAGCAGCAAATCGCACACCTCACGTACCGCGCCGCGCCCGCCGGCAATGTGCGTCACATAGTCAGCGCGGGGGATCAGCAGCGGATGCGCATCCGCAACGGCAACGCTTAATCCCACTTTTTCCATTACCGGCCAGTCAATCAGATCATCGCCAACATAGGCGACGTTTTCCGGTGCAATAGCCAGTTTTTCCAGCAGATTGCTAAAGGCGATCAGCTTATTCGACTGCCCCTGATAAAGATGGGCGATCCCCAGCGTGGCGCAGCGATCTTCTACAAGTTTAGCCTTTCGTCCGGTAATAATGGCAACCTCGATATTGGAGGTCAAAACACAGCGAATGCCATAGCCGTCACGAACGTTGAAAGCCTTCAGCTCTTCGCCGTTATTGCCCATATAAATCAGGCCGTCAGACAATACGCCATCCACGTCGAGGATGAGCAGACGGATATTCTCCGCCTTTGTCATGACGTGGGTGCTGACGGGGCCATAACAGGTCGCAAGCGACGCACCTGCTTTACTCATCGTTAATTATCCTTGAGTTTCTACACGACGCCTGCACGCAGGAGATCATGCATATGTAACACACCGAGTAACTGGTCGCCATCAGCAACCAGTACGGAGGTGATATGGCGGGACTGCATTAAATTCAGCGCATCGACGGCGAGAATACCGGGACGCACGCGAATGCCCCCTGGCGTCATCACCTCGGCGATCCCCAACTGGCGCATATCGCCGCCCATGTCGAATACGCGACGTAAATCGCCGTCGGTGAAGATGCCGTCGATCTTCATGGATTCATCGCAAATGACGGTCATACCGAGATTTTTACGCGTAATTTCTAATAGCGCATCACGCAGGCTGGCATGTTTATTAACATGCGGGATTTCATCGCCGGTATGCATAATATCGCTTACGCGCAGCAGCAGCTTACGTCCCAGCGCGCCGCCAGGATGCGACAGAGCGAAATCTTCGGCGGTAAAGCCGCGCGCTTTTAACAATGCCACGGCGAGCGCGTCGCCCATCACCAGCGTTGCGGTGGTACTACTGGTAGGCGCCAGGCCTAACGGACACGCTTCTTTGGGCACTTTAACACACAGATGCACATCTGCCGCACGCGCCATGCTGCTTTCCGGTCGCCCGGTAATGCAAATTAACGGTACATGCAGGCGTTTAAGCACCGGTATTAGCGCCGCGATCTCGCTGGATTCGCCGGAGTTGGAGATAGCGATAACCACATCCTGCGGCGTAACCATCCCCAAATCGCCGTGCGCGGCTTCGCCCGGATGTACAAAAAAGGAAGAGGTGCCGGTACTGGCGAAAGTGGCGGCCATTTTCCGTCCGATATGACCGGATTTTCCCATACCCATCACCACTACTTTTCCGGTGCAGTTGAACATTTTTTCACAGGCCAGCGTGAAATGCTGGTTGATATATTGATCAAGCTCCGCCAGGCCTTCACGTTCAATTTCCAGGACCTCTTTGCCTGCCTGCTGAAAGTCAAACCCCGGTTGTAACGCTAAATGCGACATAATCCGTTTCCAGTTATCCAACAAGAAGTGGCGATAGCCAATAGAGCATCGCCAACCATACGATAAACCCGCCGGTCAGCAGTATACCTGCGCCCCGACCAATCTGGCGCGGATGCCGCCAGCAAAGTAAAGCGAAAACCACGCTAACCAGCAACATCACGCTATAATCACGCCCAAACGCCAGCGGGTTGATCTCCCCCGGGGCGATCAGCGCAGGCAGCCCCAGCACGATGGCGAGATTAAAAATATTGGCGCCAATGATATTGCCGACGGCAATATCATTTTCGCCTTTTCGCACGCCGGCAATCGCCGTGGCCAGTTCTGGCAGACTGGTGCCGACAGCGATGACTGTCAGGCCGAGCGTTAATTCACTCATGGCGAAATAATTCGCCAGTACCGTAGCGTTATCGATTACCATGCGCGTCGCCATCGGCATGATGACCAGCGCAATGCCCAGCCATAAGAACGCGACGGGGAGCCCGCCTTCGCGCGGCAGTTCCGCCAGTTGTTCGCGAGTGAGGCTGTCATTTCCCTGCCGTTCGGCCAGACGCGCGATTTTAACAATGAATAACAGCCATAGCACGGCCAGAAGCAGGAGAAAGATACCATCACTGCGGCTTAACTGTCCGTCATGCAGTACGGAACCGGCTACCACGCTAACAAATAACATTAACGGCAATTCGCGACGTAAAACATCGGAATGCACGGTAAAAGGACGAACCAGCGCCGCCAGCCCTAAGATCAGCAAAATATTGGTGATGTTAGAACCGAGCGCCGCGCCGACAGCTAAATCGAGCTGACCGTGCAGCGATGCGGCAACCGACACAATAATTTCCGGCAGCGAGGTGCCGATACTCACTACCGTCATCCCGATGATCAGCGGGGGAATACCGAATGTACGGCATAAAATAGAGGCTGCAAACACCAGACGATCGGCGCCGTAAGCCACCAGAAGCAAACCAATTATGAGTAGCGCCATCGCTAAAAGCATCTAAAGTCCTTTCTTCAGGTATACTCGCCGGTCCCCTGGAAGGGATATCTGGAAGCCGTAACGAAGTCCTAATTTTGACTTTATGCGGCTAAAAAGTAAAACGAATGCCAGCTTTCGCTAACCCTGTCAGTGAATATTCTGTAATTATGTCGAACCCATGGTTAAATTCAGCGCCATGGTTACCTCAACAAGGCAATACGAAGGATGAATCAATGGGTCAGTCTGTGGCAAATTTAGTCGATATGCGCGACGTCAGCTTTTCCCGTGGCGAACGCTGCATTTTCGATAATATTTCCCTGACGGTGCCGCGCGGGAAGATCACGGCGATCATGGGGCCGTCGGGCATCGGTAAAACCACTCTGTTGCGCCTGATTGGCGGACAGATCCCGCCGGATAAGGGCGAGATCTTATTTGATGGCGAGAATGTGCCGGCCATGTCCCGTTCGCGGCTCTACACCGTCCGCAAACGTATGAGTATGCTGTTTCAGTCGGGAGCGCTGTTTACCGACATGAACGTGTTTGACAATGTGGCCTATCCGCTACGGGAGCACACCACTTTACCCGCGCCGCTGCTAAAAAGCGTTGTGATGATGAAACTGGAGGCTGTCGGGCTGCGCGGCGCGGCAAAACTGATGCCTTCCGAGCTCTCCGGCGGGATGGCGCGCCGCGCCGCGTTGGCGCGCGCCATCGCTCTGGAACCGGATCTCATCATGTTCGATGAGCCGTTTGTCGGCCAGGACCCGATTACCATGGGCGTTCTGGTGAAGCTGATTTCAGAATTGAACAGCGCGCTGGGCGTGACCTGCGTGGTGGTTTCGCATGATGTGCCAGAGGTGCTCAGTATTGCGGATCACGCCTGGATCATGGCGGACAAAAAAATCGTCGCCCACGGTAGCGCTCAGGCGTTGCAGGAGAATACGGACCCGCGCGTGCGTCAGTTCCTTGACGGCATTGCCGACGGGCCGGTTCCGTTCCGCTATCCGGCGGGCGATTATCACCTTGATTTACTCGAAACAGGGAGTTAAGCCACTCATGCTGTTAAATGCGCTGGCAGCACTCGGACACCGCGGGATCAAAACCGTCAGGACGTTCGGGCGTGCCGGGTTAATGTTATTCAATGCGGTTATCGGTAAGCCGGAGTTTCGCAAACATGCGCCGCTGCTGGTGCGCCAGCTTTATAATGTGGGTGTCTTGTCGATGCTTATCATTATTGTCTCCGGCGTATTCATCGGTATGGTGCTGGGGCTGCAAGGCTATCTGGTTCTGACCACTTACAGCGCGGAGACCAGTCTTGGCATGTTAGTGGCGCTTTCGCTGCTGCGCGAGCTGGGGCCGGTGGTCGCGGCGTTGCTGTTTGCTGGGCGGGCCGGGTCGGCGTTGACGGCGGAAATCGGCCTGATGCGGGCGACGGAGCAGCTCTCCAGTATGGAGATGATGGCGGTTGATCCATTGCGCCGGGTGATTTCGCCGCGCTTTTGGGCTGGCGTGATTTCGTTGCCGCTACTGACCATTATCTTTGTGGCGGTCGGTATCTGGGGCGGCTCGTTGGTCGGCGTAAGCTGGAAGGGAATCGACGCCGGGTTCTTCTGGTCCGCGATGCAGAATGCCGTCGACTGGCGTATGGACCTGGTGAACTGTCTGATAAAGAGCGTGGTGTTCGCCATTACGGTAACATGGATTGCGTTATTCAACGGTTATGACGCAATACCGACTTCTGCCGGGATTAGCCGGGCAACGACGCGTACCGTGGTTCACGCATCGTTGGCCGTTCTGGGGCTGGATTTTGTGCTGACCGCACTGATGTTTGGGAATTGAGTTCATGCAAACGAAAAAAAATGAAATTTGGGTAGGCGTTTTTTTGCTGGTGGCGTTGCTGGCGGCGCTGTTTGTTTGCCTGAAGGCGGCAAATGTGACCTCTATGCGCACGGAGCCGACCTATAAGGTTTATGCGACCTTCGATAACATCGGCGGTCTGAAAGTGCGTTCCCCGGTACGCATCGGCGGGGTGGTTGTCGGGCGGGTTGAAGATATCTCGCTTGATCCGAAAACGTACCTGCCGCGCGTAACGCTCGACATCGAAGAGCGTTATAACCATATTCCCGATACCAGCTCGTTGAGTATTCGTACTTCCGGGCTGCTGGGGGAGCAATATCTGGCATTAAACGTCGGTTTTGAAGATCCTGAGCTGGGAACGTCTATCCTCAAAGATGGAAGTACGATCCAGGACACCAAGTCTGCAATGGTGCTGGAAGATATGATTGGTCAGTTCCTTTATAACAGCAAAGGCGACGACAATAAGAATTCTGGCGATGCGCCAGCCGCAACGGAAGGCCATACTGAAGCCACAACGCCCGTGGGCGCAACGAAATAATCTCAGGAGAATTGAGGCATGTTTAAACGACTGATGATGGTGGCCATGCTGGTCATTGCGCCATTAAGCGTAGCAACGGCAGCGGATCAGAGCAATCCTTATAAACTGATGAACGAGGCGGCGCAGAAAACTTTTGATCGCCTGAAAAACGAACAGCCGAAAATTCGCGCCAATCCGGATTACCTGCGCGACGTTGTTGATCAGGAACTCCTGCCGTACGTGCAGGTAAAATATGCCGGCGCGCTGGTGTTAGGCCGCTACTACAAAGATGCGACCCCGGCGCAGCGTGAAGCCTATTTTGCAGCGTTTCGCGAATACCTGAAACAGGCCTACGGCCAGGCGCTGGCGATGTACCACGGTCAGACTTACCAGATAGCGCCTGAGCAACCGCTGGGCGATGCGACCATTGTGCCGATCCGTGTAACGATTATTGATCCCAACGGTCGTCCGCCGGTGCGTCTGGATTTCCAGTGGCGCAAAAATACCCAGACCGGCAACTGGCAGGCGTATGACATGATTGCGGAAGGCGTCAGCATGATCACCACCAAGCAAAATGAGTGGAGTGACCTGCTGCGTACTAAAGGCATCGACGGCCTGACCGCACAATTGAAATCTATCTCTCAACAGAAAATTACTTTAGACGAGAAACAGTAATGACGCCGCAACTCACCTGGACGCGTGAAGCGGGCACACTGATGCTGGCGGGAGAGCTGGATCAGGACGTGTTGACGCCGTTATGGGACGCGCGCGTAGAGGCGATGACAGACGTTACCCGTATCGACCTGAGCCAGATCTCCAGGGTGGATACGGGGGGCCTGGCGCTGCTGGCGCACCTTGTGAACCAGGCAAAAAAACAGGGCAATACCGTGTCATTGTCTGGCGTTAACGATAAGGTCTACGTGTTGGCGCAATTATATAACTTGCCCGAAGACGTACTTCCTCGTATGTAATGAATGCCGGATGGTTTATCCGGCCTACACTTCGCATGATCCTCGTAGGCCTGATAAGACGCGTTAGCGGCGCCATCCGGCACTTTTACAGCTCTGATTTATCAGCGTGATCTTTTGCTTATTTAAGACGGCGCCACTTTGCTCTAAGATGTTGGGCTGTTTTCACTATTTGACGAATAAAGAACCCATGGAAAATCATGAAATTCAGAGTGTGCTGATGAATGCCCTCTCCCTCCAGGAAGTCCACGTCTCCGGCGATGGCAGTCACTTTCAGGTTATTGCCGTGGGCGAGATGTTTGACGGCATGAGCCGGGTCAAGAAACAGCAAACGGTCTATGGCCCGCTAATGGAGTACATTGCGGACAACCGTATCCATGCCGTATCGATCAAAGCGTATACCCCGGCGGAATGGGCGCGCGATCGTAAACTTAACGGATTTTAAGCTACGGGTAAGGGTAACCTGCCGGTAGCGGAGATGAATGCTTAATTGAGAATACAATAATGGATAAATTTCGTGTACAGGGGCCAACGACGCTCCAGGGCGAAGTCACAATTTCCGGCGCCAAAAACGCCGCGCTGCCGATCCTGTTCGCCGCGCTGCTGGCAGAAGAGCCGGTAGAGATCCAAAACGTCCCAAAACTGAAAGACGTGGATACGTCAATGAAGCTCCTGAGCCAATTAGGGGCGAAAGTGGAACGCAATGGATCGGTACACATTGACGCCAGCCAGGTGAACGTGTTCTGCGCGCCTTATGATCTGGTTAAGACCATGCGCGCCTCGATATGGGCGCTGGGGCCGCTGGTTGCCCGTTTTGGTCAGGGACAAGTCTCCCTGCCGGGGGGATGCACTATCGGCGCGCGTCCGGTTGATCTGCATATTACCGGTCTGGAACAACTAGGTGCGACCATCAAGCTGGAAGAAGGCTACGTAAAGGCCTCCGTGGAAGGGCGTCTTAAAGGGGCGCATATCGTGATGGATAAGGTCAGCGTCGGCGCGACTGTCACCATTATGTGCGCCGCTACGCTGGCGGAAGGGACGACCATTATTGAAAATGCCGCGCGCGAGCCGGAAATTGTCGACACCGCTAACTTCCTGATTGCTCTGGGGGCGAAGATCGCCGGGCAGGGCACCGATCGTATTACGATCGAGGGCGTAGAGCGTCTGGGTGGCGGCGTTTATCGTGTGCTGCCGGATCGTATCGAAACGGGGACTTTCCTGGTGGCGGCAGCGATCTCTCGCGGTAAAATCATCTGCCGTAACGCGCAACCAGACACTCTGGACGCGGTACTGGCGAAACTGCGTGATGCTGGTGCGGACATCGAAGTGGGCAAGGACTGGATTAGTCTGGACATGCACGGCAAACGACCAAAGGCGGTCAATGTTCGTACTGCACCGCATCCGGCATTTCCGACCGATATGCAGGCACAGTTCACGTTGCTAAACCTGGTGGCGGAGGGGACAGGCTTTATCACAGAAACCGTTTTTGAAAACCGTTTTATGCATGTGCCTGAACTCAGCCGCATGGGCGCGCGTGCGGAAATTGAAAGCAATACCGTGATATGCCATGGCGTAGAAACACTCTCTGGCGCACAGGTCATGGCGACAGATCTGCGGGCATCTGCGAGCCTGGTGCTGGCGGGCTGTATTGCGGAAGGTACGACGGTTGTGGATCGCATATATCACATCGATCGCGGTTATGAGCGCATCGAAGATAAACTGCGCGCGCTAGGCGCCAATATTGAACGTGTGAAAGGCGAATAACCTTCTGTTCGCTGAATAACCCCCGCGAACGCTGTTGCGGGGGTTGTTTTGCAGGCATTCACTCTACATTCTGCTTGCCTTTATTACGCGCTCTCATGAGCCGCGTTCTGTCGATAAACTCATGCGTGTGCGGATCGTGATAACGCGATGGCCAAATAACCCAGGGTTCCGTTCCCAATGCTTTCGCGATAATCAACTCTCCTTTCGGCCACGGGCGCGTTAACGCATTGGCCAGCGTGGATGAACTCAATCCATTCCGGCGTGACTCAGCGGCCATTGAAGTCCCTTTTTTACGCAGCCCGGCAATGATATCGGCCGGATGCCAGTCAATAAGCTTGCTTTCCATACATCCATCACTCCTGAGGTTAATCATTTACGGTTTTAACAACCCGACGACGTCCGATACTATAACGCTTCGTGAAAGAATGTTCTAAAAAGTTCATGTAAGTGGCGGCAATATTCAGAATATGCCAAGGAAAGCCGCATAGAAAAAGATGGGCAAGAGAATATCTGGAGTTTATTGGAGCTTAATGGAATATCCCGCGCAGGGCGCGGGATAAGAGAATGGCATTAACGATCGCGTTGCACCGCGATGTGTGCGAGACCGATTAGCGCCTCACGCCATGGGGTATCCGGTAATATCTGCAACGCGGATATCGCTTTGTCGGCTTCTTCTTCCGCTCGCTGACGCGTCCATTCCAGCGAGCCGCAGGTGGTCATCGCTTCCAGAACCGGTTCCAGAAGATGACGACCATTACCTTGTTCAATAGCGGTACGGATCATCGCTGATTGTTCTGGCGTACCGTGACGCATGGCGTGAAGCAACGGTAAGGTGGGTTTGCCCTCATTGAGGTCATCGCCCACATTTTTACCGAGATGCTCGCCGTCGGCGCTGTAATCCAGCAGATCGTCAATGAGCTGAAAAGCCGTACCCAGGTAGCGGCCATAGTCCTGCAACCCTTTCTCTTGCTCAGGCGTACAACCGGCGAGAATACCGGAACATTGGGCGGCGGCTTCGAACAGACGCGCAGTTTTACTGTAAATCACCCGCATGTAATTTTCTTCGGTAATGTCCGGGTCATTCACGTTCATCAATTGCAGCACTTCGCCTTCTGCAATCACGTTGACCGCTTCCGACATCACTTCCAGCACTTTTAGCGAGCCGAGGCTGGTCATCATCTGGAAGGCGCGGGTATAGAT
The DNA here is from genome assembly GCF_008692785.1 of Salmonella enterica subsp. diarizonae. Classification (GTDB taxonomy): domain Bacteria; phylum Pseudomonadota; class Gammaproteobacteria; order Enterobacterales; family Enterobacteriaceae; genus Salmonella; species Salmonella diarizonae. Next base: position 714,135 of record NZ_VXJV01000001.1, on the reverse strand, counting down.
AAAGTCGCCGACCAGCACGCTGGCGGCATTACCAAAGGCGGCATTTGCCGTTGCCTTGCCGCGACGCATATCGGATTCATCCACCACATCATCATGCAGCAACGTCGCCGTGTGGATAAACTCGATCAGAGCGGCGATAGTCACGTGCGCGTTGCCCTGATAACCCACCGCGCGCGCGGCAAGAACGGCAATCATCGGACGAATGCGTTTTCCGCCGCCGCTAATGATGTAATATCCTAGCTGATTAATCAGTTGAACGTCGGAATTAAGCTGTTCAAGGATTGTCGCATTGACACCCGCCATATCTTGCGCGGTTAACTCGTTGATTTTTTCTAAATTCATCGCAAAAGCCGGGCTTATCGCCCCGATTATCCCATGTCTGAATGAGGTAACGTAGGGTTTATGGTTAGAAATATACTCTGATTGTACTGAAAAAACGCCGCAGATAAACGTTACCGTATGCGTTGTGTTTTTTTTCTTCATGTATTGATGGTAGCACTTGTCAAAGCCGTGCAATTTGCGTAATATTCGCGCCCTATTGTGAATATTTATAGCGCGCTCTGAATCATTGAAAAGGTGTGCGCGGAAGCGGAGTTTTTTATGTACGCGGTTTTCCAAAGTGGTGGTAAACAACACCGAGTAAGCGAAGGTCAGACCGTTCGCCTGGAAAAGCTGGACATCGCAACTGGCGAAACTATTGAGTTCGCTGAAGTTCTGATGATCGCAAACGGTGAAGAAGTCAAAATCGGCGTTCCTTTCGTTGATGGCGGCGTAATCAAAGCTGAAGTTGTTGCCCACGGTCGTGGCGAGAAAGTTAAAATCGTTAAGTTTCGTCGTCGTAAACACTACCGTAAGCAGCAGGGCCATCGTCAGTGGTTCACTGATGTGAAAATCACCGGCATCAGCGCTTAAGAATAGGGGAGCAGATTAAATGGCACATAAAAAGGCTGGCGGCTCGACTCGTAACGGTCGCGATTCTGAAGCTAAACGTCTGGGCGTAAAACGCTTTGGCGGTGAAGCAGTTCTGGCAGGCAGCATCATCGTTCGTCAACGTGGTACTAAATTCCACGCTGGCACCAACGTTGGTTGCGGTCGTGACCACACTCTGTTTGCTAAAGCAGACGGTAAAGTGAAATTCGAAGTTAAAGGCCCGAAAAACCGTAAATACATCAGCATCGTTGCTGAGTAAGTTCTTCGTGGTCCGGTAACGGATGAGAGCCCCGCACCTGTTGCGGGGCTTTTTACATTCGATGGCCGACTAAAATATACCCGTGTGGCTGTGCGAATGCCGTTAACGGGTCTTTGCAGGGAATACGGCATGAAGCAGCAGGCAGGCATTGGTATTCTTTTAGCGCTCACTACTGCGATGTGCTGGGGAGCGCTGCCAATAGCAATGAAGCAAGTGCTGGAGGTGATGGAGCCTCCAACCATTGTCTTCTACCGCTTCTTAATGGCCAGTATTGGCCTCGGGGCGATACTGGCAGTAAAAAGAAAGCTGCCGCCGCTGCGTATTTTTCGTAAGCCGCGCTGGCTGGTATTACTGGCGATAGCGACCTGCGGACTGTTCGGTAATTTCATTTTGTTCAGTTCTTCCTTGCAATATTTAAGCCCAACGGCGTCGCAGGTTATCGGCCAGCTTTCGCCAGTCGGCATGATGGTCGCCAGCGTCTTTATTCTGAAAGAAAAGATGCGTGGTACGCAGGTGATTGGCGCGCTGATGTTATTGAGCGGGCTGGTGATGTTTTTTAACACCAGTCTGATCGAGATTTTTACCCGACTGACCGACTACACCTGGGGCGTTATTTTTGGCGTAGGCGCGGCGATGGTATGGGTGAGTTATGGCGTGGCGCAAAAAATATTATTGCGACGTCTGGCCTCGCAGCAAATCCTGTTTTTACTGTACACTTTATGTACGATAGCGCTCTTACCGCTGGCAAAACCGATGGTGATAGCGCAACTGAGTGACTGGCAGCTCGCCTGTTTGATTTTCTGCGGGCTGAATACGCTGGTAGGATATGGCGCCCTGGCGGAAGCGATGGCGCGTTGGCAGGCGGCGCAGGTGAGCGCGATAATCACGCTTACACCGCTATTTACCCTGCTGTTTTCAGATCTTTTATCTATGGCCTGGCCCGATTTCTTCGCCAGACCGATGTTAAACCTTTTAGGTTATCTCGGTGCGTTTGTCGTGGTTGCGGGCGCGATGTATTCCGCCATTGGTCATCGTATTTGGGGCGGTTTACGCAAGCATGAAACGGTGGTTTCGCAACCCCGCTCAGGCGAATGATTTACGGAGAGTAAAATGAAGTTTGTTGATGAAGCATCGATTCTGGTCGTTGCAGGCGATGGCGGTAATGGCTGTGTGAGCTTCCGCCGCGAAAAATATATCCCGAAAGGCGGCCCGGACGGCGGTGATGGCGGCGACGGCGGCGACGTCTGGATGGAAGCCGATGAAAACCTGAATACGCTGATCGATTACCGCTTTGAAAAATCGTTCCGCGCTGAACGTGGTCAGAATGGCGCGAGCCGCGACTGTACCGGTAAACGCGGTAAAGACGTGACCATCAAAGTGCCGGTCGGTACGCGCATTATCGACCAGGGAACCGGTGAAACGATGGGCGACATGACCAAACACGGTCAGCGTCTGTTGGTCGCGAAGGGCGGCTGGCATGGGTTAGGCAATACCCGTTTCAAATCCTCGGTTAACCGTACGCCGCGCCAGAAAACCAACGGTACGCCGGGCGATAAGCGCGACCTGCTGCTGGAACTGATGCTGCTGGCGGATGTCGGGATGCTGGGGATGCCAAACGCCGGTAAATCAACGTTCATTCGCGCGGTATCGGCAGCAAAACCAAAAGTCGCGGACTATCCATTTACCACGCTGGTGCCGAGCCTGGGTGTGGTACGAATGGACAACGAAAAGAGTTTTGTGGTGGCTGACATTCCGGGGTTGATCGAAGGCGCGGCGGAAGGCGCGGGCCTGGGAATTCGCTTCCTGAAGCACCTCGAACGTTGCCGCGTACTGCTGCACCTCATTGATATCGATCCGATCGACGGTTCCGATCCGGTGGAAAACGCCCGTATCATTATTGGCGAACTGGAAAAATACAGCCAGGATCTGGCGGCTAAACCGCGCTGGTTAGTGTTCAACAAAATCGATCTGATGGATAAAGCCGAAGAGAAAGCGAAAGCGATCGCCGAAGCGTTGGGCTGGGAAGGGAAATACTATCTGATTTCCGCTGCCAGTCAGCTAGGAGTGAAAGATCTCTGCTGGGATGTGATGACCTTTATCATCGAGAACCCGATCGCGCAGGCTGAAGAAGCGAAACAGCCGGAAAAAGTCGAGTTCATGTGGGATGATTATCATCGTCAGCAGTTGGCTGAAGTGGAAGAAGACGCAGACGATGATTGGGATGACGACTGGGACGAAGACGACGAAGAAGGCGTCGAGTTCATCTATAAGCGTTAATCGGCTTTAAATGCCCGGTGGCGCTTGCGCTTACCGGGCCTACATAACTTGTAGGCCGGATAAGGCGCAAAGCGCCGCCATCCGGCAATCAAACGCTCCACCTAGTTGTTCTGATAAATATCCTTGTACAGCCGGCTTTCAAAGCGCACTAACGGGATGCGGCGATTACGCTGATCGGCAGGTGGAACCGCGTAGCCGGACAAATACTGTACAAATGCCATCCGTTGCCCGCTTGCGGTGGTAATAAAGCCCGCCAGGTTATATACCCCCTGCAGTGACCCGGTTTTCGCCGAAACCTTACCGTCTACGCCCGCCTGATGCAGCCCGGCGCGATATTGTAATGAACCATCATAGCCCGCCAGCGGCAGCATAGAGATAAAGTTCAGCTCGTTATCGTGTTGGGCGATATATTGCAGCACCTGCATCATCGTGGCGGGAGCGATCAGGTTATGACGAGAAAGACCGGAACCGTCGGCGATAATGGTATTGCCTATGTCGATTCCCGCCTGTTGGCGCAGGATCTGGCGAACGGCATCCGATCCCGCCCGCCAGGTGCCAGGCACGTTAAACCTGACATGACCAATCATCCGAAAAACAGTATCGGCGATCATATTGTCTGACTTTTTCAGCATAATCTTAAGCAGATCGTGCAGTGGCGCCGACTGTTTACTGGCGACGATTGTTCCGGGCTCGTTAACCAGCGTCTGGCGCAGCAACGTGCCGCGGTAAGTTATTCCGGCCTCTTTCAGCTCCTGCTTGAGGACGGCGCCCGCGTAGCTGGCACCGTCCTGAATAGCAAAGGCCAGCGGCAGCGGGTCGGTGCGCTGTGGTAAACAGCCGGTAAGCGTATAACGGTTCAAATCCCCAGGCACAACATCCAGCTCGCAATACTGCGCTTCTGCCGAACCGCGCGGCAGGGTCCGCACCTGGCTGAACATCGTTACCGGATAATAAGAGGCCACGCGAATAAAGGCTAAATCGTTTGGTTTTTGCGCGCTATAAAGCGACACAGAAAAGCAGTTACGGTCAACGATGGCGGCGGCGGGAGGCGCGCTGAAACACTGCGTCAGGTCGTTCCACGGCCAGCCTGGCGCTTTATCGTGGCTGGCGAAAATCGACGTGTCGATAAGCACATTGCCGTCGATTTGCGTGACGCCGGACTTTTTCAGCGTCGCGACCATATTGCGAATATCCTGACGTCTTAGCGTTGGATCGCCGCCGAAGCGCGCAATTAAGTCACCTTTTAAGATGCCGTTATCGACGCTGCCTTTGGTCTCCAGCGTGGTCGTAAAACGGAAATCCGGGCCGAGTTGAATCAGCGCCGCCAGCGCGGTAATCACTTTTTGGGTGCTGGCGGGAAGCGCCATCTGCTGACTATGGTAATCAATAGCCGGCGCGGGCGCGCCAACCTTTTGCACCATCAGCGCGAGGTTGGCGCCAGCCGGAAGCTGTTTGATGTATTCGTCAATATTCGCGGCCTGAACGCTGAACGCTATACTGGTAGTCAATCCGATGATAAATCTGGAAAATCGCATAATCTCGCGCTAACACCCTGGAAACAAGCCGTCATACTACGGCGCAACGCCCTAAAAAGTAAACGATGACCCATAGGGAACTCCAGGGTAAAATGGTTATCAAAGAGGAAATTGTAGCTGACCTGGGACTGCGCGCCCGGGTTGGTGTTTTTTTGCTTCTGACCCTGGTATGGCATATGCCGGGGCTGGCTTAGCAGCCGGGGTAGAGTTCATTGCCCCCTACAGGAATGTTCAAGAGGTATAACAAATGCAAGCTATTCCGATGACCTTACGCGGTGCCGAAAAACTGCGCGAAGAGCTGGATTTTCTGAAATCTGTGCGCCGTCCTGAAATCATCGCCGCTATCGCCGAAGCGCGTGAACATGGCGATTTAAAAGAAAACGCGGAGTATCATGCTGCACGCGAACAGCAGGGTTTCTGCGAAGGACGTATTAAAGATATTGAAGCAAAACTGTCGAATGCGCAGGTGATTGATGTCACCAAAATGCCGAACAATGGTCGCGTGATTTTTGGCGCTACCGTCACGGTGCTGAACCTGGACACCGACGAAGAGCAGACCTACCGTATTGTTGGCGATGATGAGGCGGATTTTAAGCAAAATCTCATTTCGGTAAACTCGCCAATCGCTCGCGGCCTGATCGGCAAAGAGCAGGATGACGTCGTGGTGATCAAAACGCCTGGCGGCGATGTGGAATACGAAGTGCTTAAAGTGGAATACCTTTAAGTAGTACTCAATACGCAAATTGTTGGTGTATTGTAAAGAAAGGAAAAAGGCCGCATAGCGGCCTTTTATCAACGGAGAGAGCGTGGCATTTTGCTCTCCTGCTCGTGGAAAACCCCTCGTTTTACACAGATTTTGTGTTCGACTTTAGGATATCCTTAACGCGGCAGCGAGATTTTACGCTCTTTAGTTGGGCGATACAGCACCAGCGTTTTACCGATGACCTGTACGTTACAGGCGCCGGTTTCGCGCACGATAGCGTCCACGATCAAGGTTTTTGTTTCGCGATCTTCCGAGGCGATTTTCACCTTGATAAGTTCATGGTGCTCTAACGCTTGTTCAATCTCGGCCAGTACCCCTTCGGTCAAACCATTATTGCCAAGCATAACAACAGGCTTGAGCGGATGTGCCAGACCTTTTAGGTGCTGTTTTTGTTTAGTACTCAGATTCATCGTATATTTTTGCTTACGTTGGGATTGAAAACGGGTCATTCTACCGCCATCTCCCTTATATCGCCAAATAGGCGTGTAGAAATTTACGCCATTGGCTACGATGAACTGCCCCGACGGGAAAGTTAAATGACAGGTAAAAAGCGTTCTGCCAGCTCAAGCCGCTGGCTTCAGGAACACTTTAGCGATAAATATGTTCAACAGGCGCAGAAAAAGGGGCTACGCTCCCGTGCCTGGTTTAAACTTGATGAAATACAGCAAAGTGACAAACTTTTTAAGCCGGGAATGACGGTAGTCGATCTCGGCGCTGCGCCAGGAGGCTGGTCACAATATGTGGTCACGCAGATTGGCGGTAAAGGCCGTATCATCGCTTGTGATCTTTTACCTATGGATCCTATCGTTGGTGTGGACTTTCTTCAGGGCGATTTTCGTGATGAACTTGTCATGAAAGCGTTACTGGAACGCGTGGGTGACAGTAAAGTACAAGTTGTCATGTCGGATATGGCACCAAACATGAGCGGAACACCAGCGGTGGATATCCCCCGCGCCATGTATCTGGTGGAGCTGGCGTTAGAGATGTGCCGCGATGTGCTGGCGCCAGGCGGAAGTTTTGTAGTGAAGGTGTTCCAGGGCGAAGGTTTCGATGAGTATCTAAGGGAAATTCGCTCCCTGTTTACGAAGGTCAAAGTTCGTAAGCCGGACTCTTCGCGTGCGCGTTCGCGTGAAGTGTACATTGTAGCGACCGGGCGAAAGTGATAACCGGCAGATTTCAGACGTAAGGTTTGAAAGAAACTGGATATAGAGTATCCTGACGCTGTTTTTAACACAGTTGTAATAAGAGGTTAATCCCTTGAGTGACATGGCGAAAAACCTAATACTCTGGCTGGTCATTGCCGTTGTGCTGATGTCAGTATTCCAGAGCTTTGGGCCCAGCGAGTCTAATGGCCGTAAGGTGGATTACTCTACCTTCCTGCAAGAGGTCAATCAGGACCAGGTTCGCGAAGCGCGTATCAACGGACGTGAGATCAACGTTACCAAGAAAGATAGTAACCGTTACACGACTTACATTCCGATTAATGATCCGAAGCTGCTTGATAACCTGCTGACTAAAAACGTCAAGGTTGTTGGCGAACCTCCCGAAGAGCCAAGCCTGCTGGCTTCTATCTTCATTTCCTGGTTCCCGATGCTGTTGCTGATCGGCGTCTGGATCTTCTTCATGCGTCAGATGCAGGGCGGCGGTGGCAAAGGCGCCATGTCGTTCGGTAAGAGCAAGGCGCGTATGCTGACGGAAGATCAGATCAAAACCACGTTTGCTGACGTCGCGGGCTGTGACGAAGCGAAAGAAGAAGTGGCGGAACTGGTTGAATACCTGCGTGAACCGAGCCGCTTCCAGAAGCTGGGCGGTAAAATTCCGAAAGGCGTTCTGATGGTCGGACCGCCGGGTACCGGTAAAACCCTGCTGGCAAAAGCCATTGCAGGTGAAGCGAAGGTGCCATTCTTTACGATTTCCGGTTCTGACTTTGTGGAAATGTTCGTTGGTGTTGGTGCATCCCGTGTGCGCGACATGTTCGAACAGGCCAAGAAAGCGGCGCCGTGCATTATCTTCATCGATGAAATTGACGCCGTAGGTCGCCAGCGTGGCGCAGGTCTTGGCGGCGGTCATGATGAACGTGAGCAGACGTTGAACCAGATGCTGGTTGAGATGGACGGCTTCGAGGGTAACGAAGGTATCATCGTTATCGCGGCGACCAACCGTCCTGACGTCCTTGACCCTGCGCTGCTGCGTCCAGGTCGTTTTGACCGTCAGGTGGTGGTTGGCCTGCCGGATGTTCGCGGTCGTGAGCAGATTCTGAAGGTGCATATGCGTCGCGTACCGTTAGCGACGGACATTGATGCGGCGATCATAGCGCGCGGTACGCCGGGCTTCTCCGGTGCGGACCTGGCGAACCTGGTCAACGAAGCGGCGCTGTTTGCCGCACGCGGCAACAAACGCGTAGTGTCGATGGTCGAGTTCGAGAAAGCGAAAGACAAAATCATGATGGGCGCCGAACGTCGCTCCATGGTGATGACGGAAGCGCAGAAAGAGTCGACCGCTTACCACGAAGCGGGCCACGCGATTATCGGTCGCCTGGTGCCGGAACACGATCCGGTGCACAAAGTGACGATTATCCCACGTGGTCGTGCGTTGGGTGTGACCTTCTTTCTGCCTGAAGGCGACGCGATCAGCGCCAGCCGTCAGAAGCTGGAAAGTCAGATCTCTACCCTGTACGGCGGCCGTCTGGCGGAAGAGATTATCTACGGCGTTGAGCATGTTTCCACTGGCGCGTCGAACGACATTAAAGTCGCGACGAACCTGGCGCGTAACATGGTGACCCAGTGGGGCTTCTCGGAGAAACTCGGTCCGTTGCTGTACGCAGAAGAAGAGGGTGAAGTGTTCCTCGGCCGTAGCGTCGCGAAAGCGAAGCATATGTCCGATGAAACTGCGCGTATCATCGACCAGGAAGTGAAAGCGCTGATTGAACGTAACTACAATCGCGCCCGTCAGATCCTGACTGATAATATGGATATTCTGCACGCCATGAAAGATGCGCTGATGAAATATGAAACCATCGATGCGCCGCAGATTGATGACTTGATGGCGCGTCGTGAAGTGCGTCCGCCTGCGGGCTGGGAAGATCCAAACGGCACCAATAACTCTGACAGCAATGGTACGCCTCGTGTGCCGCGTCCGGTTGATGAACCACGCACGCCGAACCCGGGCAACACGATGTCAGAGCAGTTGGGCGACAAATAAGCGTTTGTTGTACAACACTATGTTTAGCGCTCACCGAAACCCTGGGGCTTGCCCCGGGGTTTTTCTTTTTTAACTCACCATAAATAAAACAGGGATTTTGACCATGAAACTCTTCGCTCAGGGCGCCACGCTCGATCTCACTCATCCGCATGTTATGGGTATCCTGAACGTAACACCGGATTCTTTCTCCGACGGCGGCGCGCATAACACGCTGATTGAGGCGGTGAAACATGCGAATTTAATGGTGAATGCCGGGGCGACAATTATTGATGTGGGTGGTGAATCAACGCGGCCAGGCGCGGCGGAAGTGAGCGTGGAAGAAGAGCTGGATCGCGTCATTCCGGTGCTGGAAGCAATAGCGCAACGTTTTGAAGTGTGGATTTCTGTGGATACCTCTAAACCCGAGGTGATCCGTGAAGCGGCGAGGGCGGGCGTGCATATTATCAATGATGTCCGTTCGCTTTCCGAGCCTGGCGCGTTGGAAGCCGCGGCGGAAACTGGCTTGCCGGTCAGTCTTATGCATATGCAGGGCAACCCCAAAACCATGCAGAATGCGCCGAAATATGACGATGTCTTTGCCGAGGTGAATCGCTACTTTATTGAGCAAATAGCACGTTGTGAAAAGGCCGGCATCGCAAAAGAGAAATTGTTGCTCGACCCCGGATTCGGTTTCGGTAAAAATCTCTCTCACAACTATACCTTACTGGCGCGACTGGGTGAGTTTCATCATTTTAACCTGCCGCTGCTGGTGGGCATGTCGCGTAAAACGATGGTTGGTCAGCTACTTAACGTGGGGCCATCAGACCGTCTGAACGGCAGCCTTGCGTGCGCAGTAATTGCCGCGATGCAGGGCGCGCAGATCATTCGCGTCCATGACGTCAAAGAAACCGTAGAGGCGATGCGGGTGGTAGAAGCCACTCTGTCTGCAAAGGGAAACAAACGCTATGAGTAATCGTAAATATTTCGGCACCGATGGGATTCGCGGGCGTGTAGGCGATGCCCCCATTACACCTGATTTTGTGCTTAAACTGGGTTGGGCTGCCGGAAAAGTGCTGGCGCGTCATGGTTCGCGTAAAATTATTATCGGTAAAGATACGCGTATTTCTGGCTATATGCTGGAATCCGCGCTGGAGGCGGGCCTTGCCGCTGCGGGGCTGTCGGCCTCGTTTACCGGACCTATGCCAACGCCGGCCGTCGCCTATCTGACGCGGACTTTCCGCGCGGAGGCGGGTATCGTTATCTCGGCTTCGCATAACCCGTTCTATGATAACGGGATTAAATTCTTCTCTATCGATGGCACGAAACTGCCTGACGATGTGGAAGAGGCCATCGAAGCCGAAATGGAAAAAGAGATCACCTGCGTAGACTCCGCTGAGCTGGGGAAAGCGAGTCGCATCGTCGACGCCGCCGGACGTTATATTGAGTTCTGTAAAGGCACCTTCCCGAACGAGCTGAGCCTTAATGGCCTGAAAGTGGTCGTGGATTGCGCCAACGGCGCCACCTACCACATCGCGCCGAATGTGCTGCGCGAGCTGGGTGCGACCGTTATCGCCATCGGCTGTGAGCCAAACGGCGTCAACATTAACGAAGAAGTGGGCGCAACCGACGTGCGCGCGTTGCAGGCGCGCGTGTTGGCGGAGAAAGCGGACCTCGGTATCGCGCTGGACGGCGACGGCGACCGCGTCATCATGGTTGACCACGAAGGCGCAAAAGTCGATGGCGATCAGATCATGTATATCATCGCGCGCGAAGGGCTGCGCCAGGGCCAACTGCGCGGTGGCGCGGTGGGGACGCTGATGAGCAATATGGGTCTGGAGCTGGCGCTTAAACAGCTCGGCATTCCGTTTGCCAGGGCGAAAGTGGGTGACCGCTACGTGCTGGAAAAATTGCAGGAAAAAGGCTGGCGCATCGGCGCGGAAAACTCTGGTCACGTTATTCTGCTGGATAAAACGACCACTGGCGACGGTATCGTTGCGGGGCTACAAGTTTTGGCGGCGATGGTGCGTAATCACATGAGTCTGCACGATCTGTGCAGCGGTATGAAAATGTTCCCGCAGATTCTGGTTAACGTGCGTTACACCGCCGGTAGTGGCGATCCGCTGGAAAATGAAGCGGTGAAAGCGGTAACGGCGGACGTAGAAGCCACGCTCGGCAATCGTGGGCGGGTACTGCTACGTAAATCCGGTACCGAACCGCTGATTCGCGTGATGGTTGAAGGCGAGGATGAAGCGCAGGTTACGGCATTCGCCCATCGTATCGCGGACGCGGTAAAAGCCGTTTAATCGTTTAAGTGACTAAAAAGGCGGCGGTTGCCGCCTTACTGTCCGTAAAAAACAACGCTTTTGCTGTTTTTTTCCGCAGTTGATACAATGCGCTTAAATTGCCCTTGCGAAGGTCATTCGCTTTGGTTAGTATTCACACCCGCTTCAGTGGGAAACAGTAAAAATCCCGCTTTATTGGTAGAAGCATTGGTACGCGGCAACTCCGCAAGGAACAGGTTGATTATGTACGAAGCTCTTTTAGTTGTTTTCCTTATTGTGGCAATTGGCCTTGTGGGTCTGATCATGCTGCAGCAAGGTAAAGGCGCTGATATGGGAGCCTCCTTCGGAGCAGGCGCTTCCGCTACGCTATTTGGTTCAAGTGGTTCTGGTAACTTCATGACCCGAATGACGGCGGTACTGGCGACGCTGTTCTTCATCATCAGTCTGGTGTTGGGTAATATCAATAGCAACAAAACCAATAAAGGAAGCGAGTGGGAAAACCTGAGCGCACCGGCGAAGACCGAGCAGACTCAACCTGCTGTGCCGGCCCAGCCGACCAGCGATATCCCGCGTTAATAGTAGTATCCGTGCCGAGGTGGTGGAATTGGTAGACACGCTACCTTGAGGTGGTAGTGCCCAATAGGGCTTACGGGTTCAAGTCCCGTCCTCGGTACCAATATTCCAGAAAAGAGACGCTGAAAAGCGTCTTTTTTTTCGTCTGAGCCCCGTCAAATGATGTGGCATGTAGGCCTGATAAGCGTAGCGTCACCAGGCAATCAATGCCGGATGGCGGCGTGTACGCCTTATTCGGCCTACAGTTATCATCCCCCATAAAAAAGGCCGCTTGCGCGGCCTGTGAGAAATATCATTCGGTTACTTTGCATTGTTTTCCAGACTGCCGACCTGCGGTAAACCGGTGGCGGACGATGTCGCCAGCAGGCCAGACTGCGCATAGCCATACAGTTTTTCACGCGTATCGGTGATGTCCAGGTTACGCATCGTCAACTGACCGATACGATCGTCTGGCGAGAATACGGAATCGCCTTTTTCCATGGTTAAACGTTCTGGCTTATAGGTCAGATTGTCGGATACGGTGTTCAGAATTGAGTAGTCGTTGCCGCGACGCAGCTCCAGCGTGACCTCGCCCGTCACCTGGCTGGCTACCCAGCGTTGCAGGGAATCGCGCAGCATCAGCGCCTGAGAGTCGAACCAGCGGCCCTGATACAGCAGACGACCCAGTTGGCGGCCATGGGCGTGATACTGCTCGATGGTATCTTCATTGTGGATACCGGTCAGCAGACGCTCATAGGCGATGTGTAGCAGCGCCATTCCGGGGGCTTCATAAATACCGCGGCTTTTCGCTTCAATGATGCGGTTTTCAATTTGGTCGCTCATGCCCAGGCCGTGGCGGCCACCGATGCGATTCGCTTCCAGCATCATCTCAACATCATTGCTGAAGGTTTTGCCATTCAGCGCTACCGGATGTCCCTGCTCAAAACGGACGGTCACTTCTTCCGCCGGAATCTTCACCTCTTCGTCCCAGAACTTCACGCCCATAATCGGGTTGACGATCTTGACGCTGGAATTAAGAAACTCCAGATCTTTCGCTTCATGCGTGGCGCCGAGCATATTGGAGTCGGTGGAATAGGCTTTTTCGACTGACATCTTATAGTCGAAACCGCAGGCAATCATAAATTCAGACATCTCATGGCGACCGCCCAGCTCATCGATAAAGTCAGTATCCAGCCACGGTTTGTAAATCTGTAATTCAGCATTCGTCAGCAGGCCGTAACGATAGAAACGTTCAATATCGTTGCCTTTATAGGTGCTGCCGTCACCCCAGATATTCACGCCGTCTTCTTTCATCGCTGCGACCAGCATCGTGCCGGTCACGGCACGGCCCAGCGGCGTGGTATTGAAATAGGTCAGCCCGCCAGTCGTATTATGGAAAGCGCCGCACTGAATCGCCGCGATCCCTTCTGCAACCAACTGCTTGCGGCAATCAATCAGGCGAGCATTCTCTGCGCCATACTCCATTGCGCGACGAGGAATGGCGTCATAGTCATCCTCATCCGGTTGTCCCAGATTCGCAGTATATGCATATGGGACAGCTCCTTTTTGTCGCATCCACAGCAGTGCGGCGCTGGTGTCCAGACCGCCGGAAAAAGCGATACCAATACGTTGACCTGCTGGAAGATGCTTAAGAATCGTCGTCATAGAATAGAACCCTGCTTGATTGACTGATAATGAGATCGGTTTTCTGCTTCAGTGCATTTTTATGCAAAATAAATGAGTTTTCATTTAATCATCTTTTATCAGAGACAGGAAGCGTTTAGTGAGGGTTTACTAAAATAACGTTGTGAAATGCGTGTATAAGCCGGAGAGGTGGGATGAGTATAACGAAGAGTAATATTCATTCATCTGCATATTGGGAATAAGGTTGACATTACTCATGCCTGGTCACTATACTGTGCGCAGATTTTACGTCCCGTCCTCGGTACCAAATCCCAGCAGTATTTGCATTTTTTACCCAAAACGAGTAGAATTTGCCACGTTTCAGGCGCGGGGTGGAGCAGCCTGGTAGCTCGTCGGGCTCATAACCCGAAGGTCGTCGGTTCAAATCCGGCCCCCGCAACCACTTTCCCTTAGAGTTCTTTTTCAAATATACTGTGAAGATTATGTCCTTCGTAGCTGGATTTGAAAAAAATTCTTTCGGAAGGTACACCAGACCGCAGTTGCGGTTATAGGGTTCAGTTATCTAAAGCCCCGATTTATCGGGGTTTTTTGTTATCTGACTACAGAATAACTGGGCTTTAGGCCCTTTTTTTATGTCTTGGGGGTGGGCTTGTCCACATTAGAGCAAAAATTAACAGAGATGATTACAGCGCCAGTTGAAGCCTTAGGCTATGAGCTGGTCGGCATCGAATTTATTCGCGGTCGCACATCCACACTGCGCATCTATATTGATAGTGAAGATGGCATCAATGTTGATGATTGTGCTGATGTGAGCCACCAGGTAAGCGCGGTGCTGGACGTTGAAGATCCTATCTCCGTGGCTTACAACCTTGAAGTCTCGTCACCGGGTCTCGACCGTCCTATGTTCACTGCCGATCATTATGCGCGTTTCCAGGGTGAAGAAGTCGCGCTGGTTCTTCGCATGGCGGTACAGAACCGTCGCAAGTGGCAGGGCATTATCAAAGCGGTGGACGGTGAAATGATTACCGTCACAGTCGAAGGCAAAGATGAAGTGTTCGCGCTGAGTAATATCCAGAAGGCGAACCTGGTTCCCCACTTTTAACAGTCTGGATGAGGTGAAAAGCCCGCGATGAACAAAGAAATTTTGGCTGTTGTTGAAGCCGTCTCCAACGAAAAAGCGCTGCCACGCGAAAAAATTTTTGAAGCGCTGGAAAGTGCGCTGGCGACAGCAACAAAGAAAAAATATGAGCAGGAGATCGATGTTCGTGTAGAAATCGATCGTAAAAGCGGTGATTTTGATACTTTCCGCCGTTGGTTGATCGTTGAAGAAGTGACCATGCCGACGAAGGAAATTACACTGGAAGCGGCGCGCTTTGAAGACGAAAGCCTGAATGTCGGCGACTATGTTGAAGATCAGATTGAATCTGTCACCTTTGACCGTATCACCACGCAGACTGCGAAACAGGTTATCGTGCAGAAAGTCCGTGAAGCCGAACGGGCGATGGTTGTCGATCAGTTCCGCGACCAGGAAGGCGAAATCGTCACTGGCGTGGTGAAGAAAGTGAACCGCGACAATATCTCTCTGGAAATTAAATCCGAAGGGATGGCCGGTAACGCTGAAGCGGTGATTCTGCGTGAAGATATGCTACCGCGTGAAAACTTCCGTCCTGGCGACCGTATTCGCGGCGTGCTGTATGCTGTTCGCCCGGAAGCGCGTGGCGCGCAGCTATTCGTCACCCGCTCCAGGCCGGAAATGCTAATTGAACTGTTCCGCATTGAAGTGCCGGAAATCGGCGAAGAAGTGATTGAAATTAAAGCGGCGGCTCGCGATCCGGGTTCTCGTGCGAAAATCGCGGTGAAAACCAACGATAAGCGTATCGATCCGGTCGGCGCTTGCGTGGGTATGCGCGGCGCGCGCGTTCAGGCGGTCTCTACCGAGCTGGGCGGCGAGCGTATTGATATCGTGCTGTGGGATGATAACCCGGCGCAGTTCGTCATTAATGCGATGGCGCCGGCAGACGTCGCGTCTATCGTGGTGGACGAAGATAAACATACCATGGATATCGCCGTTGAAGCCGGTAATCTGGCGCAGGCGATCGGACGTAATGGTCAGAACGTCCGCCTGGCTTCGCAATTGAGCGGCTGGGAACTCAACGTAATGACCGTTGATGACCTGCAGGCTAAACATCAGGCTGAAACACATGCCGCTATCGAGATCTTTACTAAATATCTTGATATTGATGAAGAGTTCGCGACCGTTCTGGTAGAAGAAGGTTTCTCCACGCTCGAAGAACTGGCTTATGTGCCAATGAAAGAACTGCTGGAAATTGACGGCCTTGATGAGCCGACCGTTGAAGCACTGCGCGAGCGTGCTAAAAACGCACTGGCCACTCTGGCGCAGGACCAGGAAGCAAGCCTCGGTGATAATAAACCGGCTGACGATCTGCTGAATCTGGAAGGATTAGATCGCGATATGGCTTTCAAACTGGCGGCTCGTGGTGTTTGTACGCTGGAAGATCTCGCCGACCAGGGCATTGATGATCTGGCTGATATCGAAGGGTTGACCGACGAAAAAGCCGGTGAGCTGATTATGGCTGCCCGTAATATTTGCTGGTTCGGCGACGAAGCGTAATAAACTGTAGCAGGAAGGAACAGCATGACAGATGTAACCGTAAAAGCGCTGGCCGCAGAGAGACAGGTTTCCGTGGATCGCCTGGTACAGCAGTTTGCTGATGCAGGTATCCGGAAATCTGCTGACGACTCTGTGTCCGCACAAGAAAAACAGACTTTACTGGCGCACCTGAACCGCGAAGCGGTTTCTGGTCCCGATAAACTGACGCTGCAGCGTAAAACGCGCAGCACCCTGAATATTCCAGGTACCGGTGGAAAAAGTAAATCGGTACAAATCGAAGTCCGCAAGAAGCGCACCTTTGTAAAACGCGACCCGCAAGAGGCTGAACGCCTTGCCGCGGAAGAACAGGCGCAGCGTGAAGCGGAAGAGCAAGCCCGTCGTGAGGCAGAAGAACAGGCCAAACGCGAGGCGCAACAAAAAGCTGAACGCGAGGCCGCAGAACAAGCTAAGCGTGAAGCCGCTGAAAAAGCGAAACGTGAAGCTGCGGAAAAAGACAAAGTGAGCAATCAACAGACTGACGATATGACCAAAACCGCCCAGGCCGAAAAAGCCCGCCGTGAGAATGAAGCTGCAGAACTGAAGCGTAAAGCGGAAGAAGAAGCACGTCGCAAACTCGAAGAAGAAGCGCGTCGTGTAGCAGAAGAAGCTCGCCGCATGGCGGAAGAAAACAAATGGACCGCAACGCCTGAGCCTGTAGAAGACACCAGTGACTATCATGTCACCACTTCTCAGCACGCTCGCCAGGCCGAAGACGAAAGCGATCGTGAAGTAGAAGGCGGTCGCGGTCGTGGCCGTAATGCGAAAGCGGCTCGTCCGGCGAAAAAAGGCAAACATGCCGAATCCAAAGCCGATCGTGAAGAAGCGCGTGCTGCGGTTCGCGGCGGTAAAGGTGGTAAGCGTAAAGGGTCTTCTTTACAGCAAGGCTTCCAGAAGCCCGCTCAGGCCGTTAACCGCGACGTGGTGATCGGTGAAACCATCACCGTTGGCGAACTGGCGAACAAGATGGCGGTTAAAGGCTCTCAGGTCATCAAAGCGATGATGAAACTGGGCGCCATGGCTACCATCAACCAGGTCATAGACCAGGAAACCGCACAGTTGGTCGCCGAAGAGATGGGCCATAAGGTTATCCTGCGTCGTGAAAACGAACTGGAAGAAGCGGTAATGAGCGACCGTGACACCGGCGCTGCGGCTGAACCGCGCGCACCGGTTGTGACCATCATGGGTCACGTTGACCACGGTAAAACCTCTCTGCTGGACTACATTCGTTCAACGAAGGTGGCCTCTGGCGAAGCGGGCGGCATTACCCAGCACATCGGCGCATACCACGTTGAAACTGACAACGGTATGATCACCTTCCTGGACACCCCGGGCCACGCCGCGTTTACCTCCATGCGTGCTCGCGGCGCCCAGGCAACGGATATCGTGGTTCTGGTGGTGGCGGCAGACGACGGCGTGATGCCGCAGACTATCGAAGCTATCCAGCACGCGAAAGCGGCAGGTGTGCCGGTGGTTGTGGCGGTGAACAAAATTGATAAGCCGGAAGCCGATCCGGATCGTGTGAAGAACGAGCTGTCCCAGTACGGCATTCTGCCGGAAGAGTGGGGCGGTGAAAGCCAGTTCGTCCACGTGTCTGCGAAAGCGGGCACCGGTATCGACGAACTGCTGGACGCGATCCTGCTGCAAGCCGAAGTCCTGGAGCTGAAAGCCGTACGTAAAGGTATGGCGAGCGGCGCGGTCATTGAATCCTTCCTTGATAAAGGTCGTGGTCCGGTGGCTACCGTTCTGGTACGCGAAGGTACGCTGCACAAAGGCGATATCGTGCTGTGCGGCTTCGAATATGGCCGTGTGCGCGCGATGCGTAACGAGCTGGGTCTGGAAGTGCTGGAAGCGGGTCCGTCCATTCCGGTGGAAATTCTCGGCCTGTCTGGCGTTCCGGCTGCCGGTGACGAAGTCACCGTGGTCCGTGACGAGAAGAAAGCGCGTGAAGTGGCGCTGTACCGTCAGGGCAAATTCCGTGAAGTGAAACTGGCGCGTCAGCAAAAATCGAAACTTGAGAACATGTTCGCCAACATGACCGAAGGCGAAGTTCACGAAGTGAACATCGTGCTGAAGGCTGACGTACAGGGTTCCGTGGAAGCGATCTCCGACTCCTTGCTGAAACTGTCTACTGACGAAGTTAAAGTGAAGATCATCGGTTCCGGCGTAGGGGGCATCACCGAAACTGACGCCACCCTGGCTGCGGCGTCCAACGCGATTCTGGTCGGCTTCAACGTGCGTGCCGATGCATCTGCGCGTAAAGTGATCGAGTCTGAAAGCCTGGATCTGCGTTACTACTCCGTCATCTATAACCTGATCGACGAAGTGAAAGCTGCGATGAGCGGTATGCTGTCTCCGGAACTGAAACAGCAGATCATCGGTCTGGCTGAAGTGCGCGATGTGTTCAAATCGCCGAAATTCGGCGCGATCGCGGGCTGTATGGTTACCGAAGGTACGATTAAACGCCATAACCCAATCCGCGTACTGCGCGACAACGTGGTTATCTATGAAGGCGAGCTGGAATCCCTGCGCCGCTTCAAAGATGACGTTAACGAAGTCCGTAACGGCATGGAATGTGGTATCGGCGTGAAGAACTACAACGACGTTCGCGTTGGCGATATGATTGAAGTGTTCGAGATCATCGAGATCCAACGTACCATCGCTTAATCTTCGTCGTCTTTCGGGCCGCAACTGCGTTGGCTACGAGTGTTCACCCCGGTCACATAGTTATCTATGCTCCCGGGGATTCACACTCTTGCCGCCTTGTTGCAACCCAAAATACTTAGAAGATAATTTTGCGTAGGCCGGGTAAGCGAAGCGCCACCCGGCATGAATTTAAAAGGGGCTGAATGCCCCTTTTTTGTCTTTATTCTGGAGAATTTATTATGGCGAAAGAATTCGGTCGCCCGCAGCGTGTGGCCCAGGAGATGCAAAAAGAGATTGCCATCATCCTGCAGCGCGAAATTAAAGACCCGCGCCTGGGCATGATGACCACCGTCTCCGGTGTCGAAATGTCCCGTGACCTGGCCTATGCCAAAGTGTTTGTGACCTTCCTGAACGACAAGGATGAAGACGCGGTGAAAGCGGGTATCAAAGCGTTGCAGGAAGCGTCCGGATTTATCCGTAGCCTGCTGGGTAAAGCGATGCGCCTGCGTATCGTGCCGGAACTCACCTTCTTCTACGATAACTCGCTGGTGGAAGGGATGCGTATGTCCAACCTGGTGACTAACGTGGTGAAACATGACGAAGAACGTCGTGTGAACCCGGACGACAGCAAGGAGGATTGATGAGTCGTCCTCGTCGTCGTGGCCGCGATATTCACGGCGTTCTGCTGCTGGATAAGCCGCAGGGCATGTCCAGCAATGACGTGCTGCAGAAAGTTAAGCGCATCTACAATGCCAACCGCGCCGGGCATACCGGCGCGCTGGACCCGCTGGCGACCGGCATGTTGCCGATTTGCCTCGGTGAAGCGACAAAATTTTCGCAGTACCTGCTGGATTCTGACAAACGCTATCGTGTTATTGCCCGTCTGGGGCAGCGTACGGATACCTCTGACGCCGATGGTCAAATCGTGCTGGAGCGTCCGGTGACTTTCAGCGCCGGGCAGCTTGCGAGCGCGCTGGAGACCTTTCGTGGGGATATCGAACAGATTCCGTCGATGTATTCAGCGCTGAAGTATCAGGGCAAGAAGCTGTACGAATATGCCCGTCAGGGTATCGAAGTGCCGCGCGAAGCCCGCCCGATTACCGTCTACGAACTGCTGTTTATTCGCCACGAAGGTAACGAACTTGAACTGGAAGTTCACTGCTCGAAAGGCACCTATATTCGTACCATTATTGACGATTTAGGTGAGAAGCTGGGCTGCGGCGCACACGTCATTTACCTGCGCCGTCTGACGGTAAGTAAGTATCCGGTAGAGCGAATGGTCACGCTGGAGCATTTGCAGACGCTGGTGGCGCAGGCGGAACAGCAAGGCGTTCCGGCAGCGCAGTTGCTCGATCCATTATTGATGCCAATGGATAGTCCTGCTTCGGACTATCCTGTTGTTAATCTGCCGTTAACGTCTTCGGTATACTTCAAAAATGGCAACCCGGTTCGTACCACGGGCGCGCCGTTGAATGGACTGGTTCGTGTGACGGAAGGTGAAGACGGTAAATTTATCGGTATGGGCGAAATTGACGACGAAGGTCGTGTTGCGCCCCGTCGACTGGTAGTAGAGTATCCGGCATAACGTCGCTTCGTCTTGCGATAAGAGAGCGCTACGAGTAGAATACCGCCGCTTAACGTCGCGTAAATTATTTAACAGTTTGCGGGCGTGTACACAAAATCATTCGAGCTGCATCAAGGCGGCAAGGAAGAGACAAATTCGTCTGGAACGAATTTGAACAGCCTAAGGCTGCCTCTGGTGAGGGACAAGGATATCTCTCATTACATCCTCAGGGGCTTACTCAAGTAAGTGACTGAGGTGAGCGGACGCAGCCAACACAGAGGCAGTTTGAAGGATGAAGTGTATACACTGGGACCGCTGAATTAGAGATCGGCGTCCTTTCATTCTTAAATACTTTGGAGTTTTAAAATGTCTCTAAGTACTGAAGCTACAGCTAAAATCGTTTCTGAGTTCGGTCGTGACGCAAACGACACCGGTTCTACCGATGTTCAGGTTGCTCTGTTGACTGCACAGATTAACCACCTGCAGGGTCACTTTGCAGAGCACAAAAAAGATCACCACAGCCGTCGTGGTCTGCTGCGTATGGTTTCTCAGCGTCGTAAACTGCTCGACTACCTGAAACGTAAAGATGTTGCACGCTACACCGCGCTGATTGAGCGTCTGGGCCTGCGTCGCTAATTCTTGCGAGTTTCAGAAAGAAGGGGCCTAATGGCCCCTTTTTTCAAGTGGACGGCAGCAATTCACTGGAAACTAATGTATTGTTGCTATGAATGATCTTCCGTTGCAGAGGTTCGCGCGGCTAATGAGAGGCTTCACCCGAATCAGGGTTAGGGTTGTCATTAGTCGCGAGGATGCGCAGAAGATCGGGTATTAACGACGGTGCGTATTGTGCCGTCAAAAATTGGAAAGGATATTATTTTGCTTAATCCGATCGTTCGTAAATTCCAGTACGGTCAGCATACCGTAACGCTGGAAACTGGCATGATGGCGCGTCAGGCCACAGCCGCTGTTATGGTAAGCATGGATGACACCGCCGTATTCGTTACTGTTGTCGGCCAGAAAAAAGCCAAGCCAGGCCAGGACTTCTTCCCACTGACCGTTAACTATCAGGAGCGTACCTACGCTGCTGGCCGTATCCCGGGCAGCTTCTTCCGTCGTGAAGGCCGTCCAAGCGAAGGCGAAACCCTGATCGCGCGTCTGATTGACCGCCCGGTTCGTCCGCTATTCCCGGAAGGTTTCGTTAACGAAGTGCAGGTTATCGCCACCGTCGTTTCCGTTAACCCGCAGGTTAACCCGGATATCGTGGCGATGATCGGCGCATCCGCTGCGCTGTCGCTGTCCGGCATTCCGTTCAACGGCCCAATCGGCGCGGCGCGTGTTGGCTATATCAACGAGCAGTACGTACTGAACCCGACCCAGGACGAGCTGAAAGAGAGCAAACTGGACCTGGTGGTTGCCGGTACTGAAGCGGCTGTGCTGATGGTGGAATCCGAAGCTGAACTGCTGAGCGAAGACACTATGCTGGGCGCGGTGGTATTCGGTCACGAGCAGCAACAGGTCGTTATCCAGGCGATCAACGACCTGGTGAAAGAAGCTGGTAAACCGCGTTGGGACTGGCAGCCGGAAGCCGTCAACGACGCACTGAACGCGCGCGTTGCTGCGCTGGCTGAATCTCGTCTGAGCGACGCGTACCGCATCACCGATAAACAAGAGCGCTATGCTCAGGTTGACGTGATCAAATCCGAAACCATCGATCAGCTTATCGCAGAAGATGAAACTCTGGACGCTAATGAACTGGGCGAAATCCTGCACGCGATTGAGAAAAACGTGGTTCGTAGCCGCGTACTGGCAGGCGAGCCGCGTATCGATGGCCGTGAAAAAGACATGATCCGCGGTCTGGACGTGCGCACTGGCGTGCTGCCGCGTACTCATGGTTCCGCTCTGTTCACCCGTGGTGAAACGCAGGCGCTGGTTACCGCAACACTGGGCACTGCCCGTGACGCGCAGGTGCTTGATGAACTGATGGGCGAGCGTACTGACAGCTTCCTGTTCCACTACAACTTCCCTCCGTACTCCGTAGGCGAAACCGGCATGGTCGGTTCTCCTAAGCGTCGTGAAATTGGTCACGGTCGTCTGGCGAAGCGCGGCGTGCTGGCAGTGATGCCGGACATGGATAAATTCCCGTACACCGTTCGCGTGGTGTCTGAGATTACTGAATCCAACGGTTCTTCCTCTATGGCTTCCGTGTGCGGTGCTTCTCTGGCGCTGATGGACGCTGGCGTGCCAATTAAAGCCGCCGTAGCGGGTATCGCGATGGGTCTGGTGAAAGAAGGCGACAACTACGTTGTACTGTCTGACATTCTGGGCGACGAAGATCACCTGGGCGATATGGACTTCAAAGTGGCGGGTTCCCGCGACGGTATCTCTGCGCTGCAGATGGATATCAAAATTGAAGGTATCACCAAAGAGATCATGCAGGTGGCGCTGAATCAGGCGAAAGGCGCGCGTCTGCACATCCTGGGCGTGATGGAACAGGCGATCAACGCGCCGCGCGGCGATATCTCTGAATTCGCGCCGCGTATCCATACCATCAAGATCAGCACGGACAAGATCAAAGACGTGATCGGTAAAGGCGGTTCTGTGATCCGCGCGCTGACTGAAGAGACCGGTACTACCATCGAAATCGAAGATGACGGTACTGTGAAGATCGCGGCGACCGACGGTGAAAAAGCGAAATACGCTATCCGTCGTATCGAAGAGATCACCGCGGAGATCGAAGTCGGTCGTATCTACAATGGTAAAGTGACCCGCATCGTTGACTTTGGCGCGTTTGTTGCCATCGGCGGCGGTAAAGAAGGTCTGGTTCACATCTCTCAAATCGCGGATAAGCGTGTAGAGAAAGTGACCGACTATCTGCAGATGGGTCAGGAAGTGCCGGTTAAGGTTCTGGAAGTTGACCGCCAGGGCCGTGTACGTCTGAGCATTAAAGAAGCAACCGAGCAGTCTCAACCTGCGGCTGCGCCGGAAGCTCCGGCGAGCGAACAGGGCGAGTAAGGTTGCCTTTTGCCCTCCGCATTGCGGAGGGCTTTAGACCTGGCTGGACGCCTTGTTGAGCCACCGGGGAACAGGACGTTCATTCAATCGTTGTCTTCGGGAGTGGGAAATGAAGCCTTTTTTGCGCTGGTGTTTCGTTGCGACAGCACTCACGCTGGCAGGATGCAGTAATTCCGCCTGGCGTAAAAGTGAAGTCCTCGCAGTACCATTGCAACCGACTTTACAGCAGGAAGTGATTCTGGCGCGTATGGAACAGATTCTTGCCAGTCGGGCTTTAACCGATGACGAACGCGCACAGCTTTTATATGAGCGCGGAGTGTTGTATGATAGTCTTGGTTTGAGGGCATTAGCGCGAAATGATTTTTCACAAGCGCTGGCAATCAGACCGGATATGCCTGAAGTATTCAATTACTTAGGCATTTATTTAACGCAGGCAGGCAATTTTGATGCTGCCTATGAAGCGTTTGATTCTGTACTAGAGCTTGATCCAACTTACAACTACGCGCACTTAAACCGCGGTATCGCATTGTATTACGGCGGCCGTGATAAGTTAGCGCAAGATGATCTGCTGGCGTTTTATCAAGACGATCCCAATGATCCTTACCGCAGCCTGTGGCTGTATCTTGTTGAGCAGAAGCTCAATGAGAAGCAGGCGAAAGAAGCGTTAAAAGCACGCTTCGAAAAATCGGATAAAGAGCAATGGGGATGGAACATTGTCGAGTTCTACCTGGGCGACATTAGCGAAGCAACGCTGATGGACAGGCTCAAGGCGGACGCAACGGATAACACCTCGCTCGCTGAGCATCTCAGTGAAACCAACTTCTATTTAGGTAAGTACTACCTAAGTCTGGGGGATTTGGACAGCGCCACGGCTCTGTTCAAACTGGCGGTGGCCAACAACGTTCATAACTTTGTTGAGCACCGATACGCATTGTTGGAATTATCGCTCCTGGGCCAGGACCAAGATGACCTGGCAGAATCGGACCAGCAATAGCTGACGAACATATCAGCCCGTAATCTTTTTGATTGCCATCACCTTCGCGGGTGAGGGCGTTGTTGTTCGTTAATACACCTACTTTGAGCCGGTTCACACTTTTCAATGAAAATTGCAGATCAATTTCATGATGAGTTATGTAGACTGGCCGCCATTAATTTTGAGGCACACGTACTACATGGCTGAATTCGAAACCACTTTTGCAGATCTGGGGCTGAAGGCTCCTATCCTTGAAGCCCTTACCGATCTGGGTTACGAAAAACCATCTCCAATCCAGGCAGAGTGCATTCCGCATCTGCTGGGCGGTCGCGACGTGCTGGGCATGGCCCAGACCGGTAGCGGCAAAACTGCAGCGTTCTCTTTACCGCTGCTCAACAATCTTGATCCTGAGCTGAAGGCACCTCAGATTCTGGTGCTGGCGCCAACCCGCGAACTGGCGGTACAGGTTGCCGAAGCCATGACAGATTTCTCTAAACACATGCGCGGCGTAAACGTGGTTGCTCTGTACGGCGGTCAGCGTTATGACGTGCAGTTACGCGCCCTGCGTCAGGGGCCGCAGATCGTTGTCGGTACGCCCGGACGTCTGCTTGATCACTTAAAACGCGGCACCCTCGACCTCTCTAAACTGAGCGGTCTGGTGCTGGATGAAGCCGACGAAATGCTGCGTATGGGCTTCATCGAAGACGTTGAAACTATTATGGCGCAGATCCCGGAAGGTCATCAGACTGCTCTGTTCTCCGCCACCATGCCGGAAGCGATTCGTCGCATTACCCGCCGCTTTATGAAAGAGCCGCAGGAAGTGCGCATTCAGTCCAGCGTGACGACCCGTCCTGACATCAGCCAGAGCTACTGGACGGTGTGGGGCATGCGTAAAAACGAAGCGCTGGTGCGTTTCCTGGAAGCGGAAGACTTTGATGCGGCGATTATCTTCGTGCGTACCAAAAACGCGACTCTGGAAGTAGCGGAAGCGCTGGAACGTAGCGGCTACAACAGCGCCGCGTTGAATGGCGATATGAACCAGGCGCTGCGTGAGCAGACTCTGGAACGTCTGAAAGATGGTCGTCTGGACATCCTGATCGCCACCGACGTTGCGGCCCGTGGTCTGGACGTTGAGCGCATCAGCCTGGTAGTGAACTACGACATCCCGATGGACTCCGAGTCTTACGTTCACCGTATTGGCCGTACTGGTCGTGCAGGTCGCGCTGGCCGCGCGCTGCTGTTCGTTGAGAACCGCGAGCGTCGTCTGCTGCGTAACATCGAACGCACCATGAAGCTGACCATTCCGGAAGTGGAACTGCCGAACGCAGAACTGCTGGGCAAACGTCGTCTGGAAAAATTCGCCGCGAAAGTTCAGCAGCAGTTGGAAAGCAGCGATCTGGATCAGTACCGTGCGCTGCTGGCGAAAATCCAGCCGTCTGCTGAAGGGGAAGAGCTGGACCTCGAAACGCTGGCCGCCGCGCTGCTGAAAATGGCGCAGGGCGAGCGTCCGCTGATTCTGCCGCCGGATGCGCCGATGCGTCCTAAGCGTGAATTCCGCGACCGTGATGACCGTAGTCCGCGCGATCGTAACGACCGTAGCCCGCGTGGCGACCGTGAAGATCGTCCGCGTCGTGAACGTCGTGACGTTGGCGATATGCAGTTGTACCGCATTGAAGTGGGCCGCGATGATGGCGTTGAAGTTCGCCATATCGTGGGCGCGATCGCTAACGAAGGCGACATCAGCAGCCGTTACATTGGTAACATTAAGCTGTTCGCGTCTCACTCCACCATCGAGCTGCCGAAAGGTATGCCGGGTGAAGTGCTTCAGCACTTCACGCGTACCCGCATTCTGAACAAGCCGATGAATATGCAGTTGCTGGGTGATGCTCAGCCGCATACCGGTGGTGAGCGTCGTGGCGGTGGTCGTAGCTTTAGCGGCGAACGTCGTGAAGGCGGTCGTAATTTTAGCGGTGAACGTCGTGAAGGCGGCCGTAGCGAAGGTCGCCGTTTCAGCGGCGAGCGTCGTGAAAGCCGTGGTCCGCGTCGCGATGACTCCACCGGTCGTCGTCGTTTCGGCGGTGATGCGTAACTCACGCTGACCTGCGCGTTCACAGCGTAAAGTAAAATATACAGCCCCGATCGTAACAATCGGGGCTTTTTTTATTTCTTTTGTACTCATGTACTGGTACAGCGCAGCGTATTGATAGATAGTCACACTATAAATGACTGGAGAGAGAGCTGAATGGCAACACTTACCACCACCCAAACGTCACCTTCGCTGCTTGGCGGCGTAGTGATTATCGGCGGTACCATCATTGGCGCGGGGATGTTCTCTCTGCCGGTGGTCATGTCCGGGGCGTGGTTCTTCTGGTCGATGGCGGCACTGGTCTTTACCTGGTTTTGTATGCTGCACTCCGGGCTGATGATCCTTGAGGCTAACCTTAACTACCGCATTGGTTCGAGTTTCGACACCATTACCAAAGATCTATTGGGGAAAGGCTGGAACATTGTCAACGGCATTTCTATTGCCTTTGTGCTCTACATCCTGACTTATGCTTATATCTCGGCGAGCGGTTCGATTTTGCATCATACCTTTGCTGAGATGTCGCTGAACGTTCCGGCGCGAGCGGCAGGTTTTGCCTTTGCGCTGCTGGTGGCGTTTGTAGTGTGGCTGAGTACGAAGGCGGTCAGTCGGATGACGGCGATTGTTCTGGGCGCGAAAGTGATTACTTTCTTCCTGACCTTCGGCAGTCTGTTGGGGCACGTCACGCCGACCACGTTGTTTAACGTGGCTGAAAGCAACGCGTCATATACGCCGTACTTGCTGATGACGCTGCCATTTTGTCTGGCCTCTTTTGGTTATCACGGTAACGTGCCGAGCCTGATGAAATATTACGGCAAAGATCCGCGCACCATCGTGAAGTGCCTGATTTATGGGACGTTACTGGCGCTGGCGCTCTATTCTGTCTGGCTGCTGGGGACGATGGGCAACATCCCGCGTCCGGAATTTATCGGCATTGCGCAGAAAGGCGGCAATATTGATGTGCTGGTACAGGCATTGAGCGGCGTGCTGAACAGCCGCAGCCTGGATCTGCTGCTGGTGGTGTTCTCTAACTTTGCTGTCGCGAGCTCATTCCTTGGGGTTACGCTGGGGCTGTTTGACTACCTGGCGGATCTGTTTGGCTTTGATGACTCGGCGATGGGACGTTTGAAGACCGCGCTGCTGACTTTCCTGCCGCCGATGATCGGTGGCCTGTTGTACCCGAACGGCTTCCTGTACGCCATTGGTTATGCAGGACTGGCAGCGACGATCTGGGCGGCCATTGTGCCGGCATTATTGGCGCGTAAATCTCGCCAGCGCTTTGGTAGCCCGAAATTTCGCGTCTGGGGCGGCACGCCGATGATTGTGCTGATTCTGCTGTTTGGCGTCGGTAACGCTTTGGTGCATATCTTGTTGAGCTTTAATCTGTTGCCGGTGTATCAGTAAAATAATGGCCCGGTGGCGCTACGCTTACCGGGCCTACGTTCTTATGTAGGCCGGATCAGGCGAAGCCGCCATCCGGCACAAGGCGTACTATCCCAACAATTCTTGCTTCACATCCATCGCCAGTTCAAACGAATGTAGCCGCGCCTGATGATCGAAAATCTGGCCGTTGACCATAATTTCATCCGCCTGAGTTTCCCGCAGGATAGATTCCAGCCCGTGGCGGACCTTCGCTTTATCACCGACCAGCGACATGCTCAACGCCTGCTGCACGCCATACTGCTCGGATGGCGACCAGAAGGTATCCATGTTCTCGATCGGCGGCGGCAGTTGGCCGGTCTCCCCACGGCGTAGCTTCACAAAGGCCTGCTGCATGGAGGTAAACAGGAACTCCGCGTCGCGATTGCTATCGGCAGCAATAATGTTAATGCACACCATCGCGTACGGTTTTTCCAGCCGCGCTGAAGGTTTGAACTGGGTGCGGTACAGATGCAGCGCCTGAAACAACATATCCGGCGCGAAATGCGAAGCAAAGGCGAACGGCAGGCCAAGCTGGGCCGCCAACTGCGCGCTATACAGGCTGGAGCCCAGCAGCCAGACCGGGATCTTCTCGCCGTAGCCGGGCACCGGGCGCACCAGCGGGCTGGGATCGCGGGCGTCGAACCAGTCCACCAGCTCTGCGACATCGCGTGGAAAGTTATCGATATCGCCGCTCATATGACGACGTAGCGCGCGCATCGTCGGCTGATCGCTACCCGGCGCGCGTCCCAGCCCTAAGTCGATACGTCCAGGAT
Organism: Salmonella enterica subsp. diarizonae; assembly: GCF_008692785.1. GTDB lineage: Bacteria > Pseudomonadota > Gammaproteobacteria > Enterobacterales > Enterobacteriaceae > Salmonella > Salmonella diarizonae. Next base: position 685,572 of record NZ_VXJV01000001.1, on the reverse strand, counting down.
AGAGGGTATTCAGCGTGCCAAACTGCTCGGCAATCACCAGCGGTGAATGGTTAGGCAGCATCACGCCGCCGGAGCCAAGACGTAATGTTGTGGTATTGGCCGCCAGATAGCCAATCAATACCGAGGTCGCCGCGCTGGCGATGCCGGTCATGTTGTGATGTTCCGCCAGCCAGTAGCGATTAACACCACGTTTTTCAGCGAGGCGAGCAAGATCCAGCGAATGTGCGAAGGCCTCTTTCGCGCAGGAACCTTCCGGGATTGGCGCCAGGTCGAGTACCGAGAATGGGACAGAGTTGTTAGTCATAACCGCTCACTTTGTTATCCGTTAATCTTGTCATACTGCATTAAAGATTAGCGAATGTTGTTAACAAAGTGAGCTTTATAAGACAGGTCGCGAATATAACATGCCTGATGGCACTACGCTTATCAGGCCTACGCCAGGCACCATCCGGCAAATTTACGCCTGTAGCTCCAGCCCGGCCAGACGTTTCCAGTAGCCGTTACAGTCGCTATGCGCGGCAAGTGCTAATGGCGCGCCGCCGTTTTCGTTAGCGCGAAAGGCATCAAGCATGGCCAATGTCTCCGTACCCAACGGCGATAGCCGCACGATATCCACCAATCCCTGCATCGACGTCAGTTCGTTGCCAAGGTTATAGACATAGCCGCTCATGGTCTGAATACCGTTAAGCACAAACACCTGCTGATTCTCCTGCGAGAGCACGTCACGACCGTTTGGATACTTGATACAGCAGGTTTCACATTCATCTTTTGGACGGTCTTCCGAACGGGCGGTAAAGCAGCGAGCGGAGTAGGCCAGCGGCAGATGCCCATAGCTCAACACTTCCACTTCAAACTGATTGCGGATGCCCAGTTCATCGCACTGATTAAGCAAATTCACCAGCCAGTCGCGGGACAGCTCCACCGGCATACACCAGCGCACCATGCCTTCTTTCAGCAACCGACGCAGCGTGACCGCGTTGTAACAGTTCAGCGCATGGCCGGCGACAAATGGCAGTTTGCGCTCGGCGCACAGATTCACCACGCCAAGATCGCTGGCTTCCAGCAGAAAATCGCCGTTGTCCACATAGCGTTTCAGCTCGCTTAATTCAGATGACGCCTGTACCAGCGCCAGGGTGGAGAGCGCCACCTGCTTACCGCTGGCGGCGAGGGATTTCGCCATTTCCAACCAGTCGCCGACTTTGGTAGCGCGACGCTTGCTACACACCGCTTCGCCCAGATAAATGACGTCAGCACTGCTTTTTGCGGCCTGCTGATAAAAATCTTCCAGCGTCTCTTTCGGCCAGTAATAAAGCACCGGTCCTAAGGAATATTTCATAGCTCCTCTCACTGCCATTTACGGTGATATGCGCCAAGCGTGGTTTGGGTGCCTTCGGACATCGCGCCGAGCGTCTCCATCCAGTCGCGCTGTGGAACGAAGTTTTGCGGGGCGGCTTTGCAGCGATCGATCGCCTGGCGCCACACTTTCGCCACCTGGCTGACATAGGCCGGGCTGCGCTGGCGGCCTTCGATCTTCACCGAGGCGATATTCGCCGCCATGAGCTCCGGCAGCAGCTCCAGCGTGTTCAGGCTGGTTGGCTCCTCCAGCGCGTGATAGCGCTCGCCGTCTACTAAATAGCGGCCTTTACATAGCGTTGGGTAGCCCGCGTTTTCGCCATCCTGGTAACGGTCGATCAGGACATCATTCAGGCGCGATTCCAGCCCCTGCGGGGTTTGCTGCCAACGAACAAAGCGGGCGGGGGAGCAGGCGCCGACGGTATTGGGCGATTCCCCCGTCAGGTAAGAAGAAAGATAGCAGCGACCTTCCGCCATAATGCACAGGCTGCCGAACGCGAATACCTCCAGCGGCACCGGCGTGACGCGGGCCAGTTGTTTTACCTGGTGAATCGACAGTACACGCGGCAGTACCACGCGGTGGACATCAAAGTGGCGGTGATAAAAGCGAATCGCCTCTTCGTTGGTTGCCGAGGCCTGAACGGAAACATGACGCTCAATATGTGGGTAACGCTCTGCGGCATATTCCAGCATAGCGAGGTCGGCGAGAATCAACGCGTCGGCGCCAAGCTGCGCCGCCATATCCACGGCGCGCTGCCAGCGGACATAGCCGTCCGGATGCGCAAAAGTATTAATGGCGATGTGTAATTTGCGGCGATGCTGGTGAACAAAGCTCACCGCTTCCTGCAATTTTTTTTCGGTGAAGTTAAGGCCGGCAAAGTGACGGGCATTGGTATCGTCTTTTAACCCGATATAAACGGCGTCAGCGCCGTTCTCGATGGCCGCCTTCAGCGCCGGGAGATTTCCGGCAGGGCAGAGCAGCTCCATAATTTATCCTGAGGATTACGTCTGAGACGCAAAATTGTTAACGAACAGGGATTTTAGTTAACCTTGCTGCGACAATTTTTGATTTAAGGCAGTTAAAGGCGTATTGGTAACACCAATAATGGGGTAGAAAATCAGACACAATTGTTGATTTACGCCGCCATGTGATTTATTGGATATGGCAAAATAACAGGACTATTGAAACAGGGAGTAAAGCTCGTGTTAGATAAACTGCGTTCACGCTTAGTCCATGCTGGCCCGTCTCTGATGAGTGTACCGGTTAAACTGACGCCCTTTGCGCTAAAGCGCCAGGTTCTGGAACAGGTTCTGAGCTGGCAGTTTCGTCAGGCGCTGGCCGATGGAGAGCTGGAATTCCTCGAAGGTCGTTGGTTAAGCATTCATGTGCGTGACATTGACTTAAAATGGTATACCACGGTTGAAAATGAAAAGCTGATCGTTAGCCAGCAGGCGGATGCCGACGTCAGTTTTAGCGCCGACGCCAGCGATCTGCTAATGATAGCTGCCCGTAAACAGGACCCGGATACGCTCTTTTTCCAGCGTCGACTGGTCATTGAAGGCGATACTGAGTTAGGGTTATATGTGAAGAATCTGATGGACGCCATCGAACTGGAGCAGATGCCGAAAGCGTTACGCGTTATGCTGCTGCAACTGGCGGATTTTGTTGAGGCGGGCATGAAAAACTCGCCGGAAACCAAACAGACCTCGGTAGGTGAACCATGCTAATTCGAGTAGAAATCCCCATTGATGCGCCTGGTATTGATGCGCTGTTACGCCGTTCATTCGAAAGCGATGCGGAAGCGAAGCTGGTTCACGATTTGCGTGAAGATGGCTTTCTGACGCTCGGTCTGGTGGCCACGGATGATGAAGGTCAGGTGGTGGGCTATGTGGCCTTCAGCCCGGTTGATGTGCAGGGCGAGGATTTACAGTGGGTCGGTATGGCGCCGCTGGCGGTGGATGAAAAATATCGCGGGCAAGGGCTGGCGCGCCAGTTAGTGTATGAAGGGCTGGATTCGCTCAATGAGTTCGGCTACGCGGCGGTCGTGACGCTGGGTGACCCGGCGTTATATAGCCGCTTCGGTTTTGAACTGGCCGCTCATTACGATCTTCACTGCCGTTGGCCCGGTACGGAAAGCGCTTTCCAGGTACACCGTTTGGCTGAGGATGCGCTGGAGGGCGTGACGGGGCTGGTGGAGTATCACGACCACTTCAATCGTTTTTAAGCACCGGCGTTTGCAGGCTGGACAATAGCGCTTCAAATACCTCGCGTTCCGTCACAAGGTGCTCCTTCTGGCGCTTTGTGAGCTGTTTGATGCGATACTCTATGCGCAGGGCCAGCGAGCGATCGCCGACCTGCGCCGCAAACGCCAGCGTTAATTCACCTTTCCCCCGTAATGCTTTTGCGCCTTTTCCCGTTTGATGCTGCCTGTAACGACGCGCCACATCGGTGGTGATCCCGGTGTAAAGCGCATTGTCTGCCGTACGAATCAGATACAGATACCAGGGTGTCATTGTCGCCATCAGCATGATAATTTTCAGGTTCCCAGTATAAGCGAGAATAAAGATGGACACACTTACCGCTATTGGCCGTTGGCTGGCGAAACAACATGTGGTGACCTGGTGCGTACACCATGAGGGAGAGCTGTGGTGCGCCAACGCGTTTTATTTGTTCGATGCGCAAAACGTCGCGTTGTATCTGTTAACGCAGGATAAAACCCGCCATGCGCAAATGTCCGGCGCGCGCGCGCCAGTTGCGGGAACGGTCAACGGACAGCCGAAAACGGTGGCGCGCATTCGCGGCGTGCAGTTTAAAGGGGAAATTCGCCGTCTGGAGGGGCAGGAGAGCGACGCCGCGCGTAAAGCTTACCTTCGTCGCTTCCCGGTCGCCAGAGTGCTGCCAGCGCCGGTATGGGAAATCCGGCTGGATGAAATTAAATTCACCGACAATACGCTGGGGTTTGGTAAAAAACTGCACTGGTTACGCGATTCACGCGCCCAGCAGGCGTAGCGCCTCGCGGTTAAATGCCGGCAGGTCGTCAGGCGTGCGGCTGGTCACCAGCTGATCTTTATCGACGACGACTTCCTGATCGTAAAATTCCGCGCCCGCGTTCTTCACATCGATAATAATCGGTTTCACCGCCGTGAGTTTGCGGCCACGAATGACATCAGCGCTGATCAACAACTGCGGGCCGTGGCAAATGGCAAAGACCGGTTTACCGCTGTTAACAAAATCGCGGGTAAAATCCACGAAACGGCTGTCGCCGCGCAGGTGGTCCGGCGAATGACCTCCCGGCAATAGCAAGGCGTCGAACTCGTCGGGACGAACATCATCAATCGCCTTATCAATGGTGACGCTGGCCTCGCCTTTTTTTCCTTTCACCGTTTTACCCGCCTCTTTTTCGATGGTGATGACCTCATGTCCGGCCTGACGGAATTCTGCTGCCGGCGAGGTAAATTCTGAATCTTCAAATTCATCGGTAATCAAAACGGCTATTTTCTTACTCATGCGTTTCCTCCGCGGTGTTGGCTTCTGGTAAGGCAAATTTCCCACAATGATGGATACTTACCTCGTAGACTATTAAGCCTGGTCGATAGGGCCGAGAGTGCAAGGTGGACAAATCTGTAAAGGAGCGAGGATGAGTCAGGTACTGATTACCGGCGCGACCGGACTGGTCGGCGGACATCTGCTGAGAATGTTAATCAACACGCCGCAGGTGAGCGCTATCGCCGCGCCGACGCGTCGTCCGCTGACGGATATTGTCGGCGTGTATAACCCTCACGATCCGCAGCTTACCGATGCGTTAGCTCAGGTGACCGACCCGGTGGATATTGTTTTTTGCTGCCTGGGCACGACCCGGCGTGAAGCGGGAAGTAAAGCGGCGTTTATTCATGCGGATTATACGCTGGTGGTTGATACCGCACTGACCGGGCGTCGGCTGGGCGCGCAGCACATGTTGGTGGTCAGCTCAATGGGAGCAAACGCGCACTCTCCGTTTTTCTATAATCGGGTGAAAGGAGAAATGGAGGAGGCGTTAATCGCGCAAAAATGGCCTCGTTTGACGATTGCCCGGCCTTCTATGCTGCTCGGCGACAGAACAACGCGGCGGGTGAATGAAACGCTTTTCGCTCCGCTATTCCGGCTGCTGCCCGGCAACTGGAAATCGATTGATGCGCGGGATGTGGCGCGCGCCATGCTGGCGGAAGCGCTGGCACCAGCACAAGAAGGCGTGACGATTCTGACCTCATCGCAACTGCGGGAAAAAGCGGGGTAGCGAAGCCGGAGGATTTGCCGGATGGCGATGCGGTTTACACATTCTTATCGCCACCCGGCACACCGGTTACTTAATATACGTAAAGGCGGTGGTCACGCGTTTCACGCCGCTCACCCGGCTGGCGATATCCGCTGCCGCTTTACCTTCACGTTCAGTCACCAGGCCCAGCAGGAACACTTCGCCATTTTCAGTGGTGACTTTTACGTTTGACGATTTTACCTGATCGCTGGTCAGTAGCTGTGAGCGAACTTTCGTGGTGATCCAGGTATCGTTAGAGGCGGTCCCCAGGCCGATAGGCTGACCCTGGCGAATCTCGTTATAAACCTCGGTGGTGCCTTCAACGCCCATCGCTATCTGTTTAGCGCGTGCGGAGAGTTCGCTGTTTGGCGACTGGCCCACTAACAAAACTTTGCCCTGATAAGCCGTGACGTTGATGCGCGTCTCTTTTTTGATTTGCTCATCTTTCGACAGCGCGCTACTGACGCGCAGTTCCAGCGTTCCGTCATCCACCTGGGTGCCCACGCTACGCGGGTCGGTTGCGGCTTTGGTACCGACGGCCGCCGTACCCACTACCGCGGCGGCGACGCAGCCTTGCAATAGCAACGCAGAAATAAGGACTGCGAGCGGCGAAAATGCCTTCATGTGTACTCCTTAATCATCCTGGTGAGGAAAAAGCGTGTTATCAATCAAATCGCACAGGCAGTTTACCGTCAGCATATGCATTTCCTGAATGCGCGCGCTGTGGTGTGAAGGGATACGAATTTCAACATCCTGCGGCCCTAGTAGTCCGGCCAGCTCGCCCCCGTCATACCCGGTTAGCGCCACAATGGTCATGTCACGCGTGACGGCTGCTTCAACGGCTTTTACGATATCGCGACTATTACCACGCGTAGAGATCGCCAATAAAACATCGCCTGCATGTCCCAGCGCCCGGACTTGTTTTGCATAAACTTCATCGTGCAGGCGATCGTTAGCGATCGCTGTTAAGACCACATTATCGGTATTTAGTGCAATGGCGGGTAAACTGGGTCGCTCCGTTTCAAAGCGGTTAATCATGCTGGCAGCAAAATGCTGTGCGTTGGCCGCGGACGTTCCGTTTCCACAACAGAGGATTTTGTTGCCGTTAAGCAGGGAATGAACCAGCGTCATGGCGGCGCGGGAAATGGCATCCGGAAGCGCTTCCGCCGCAGCAATTTGAGTTTGAATGCTTTCTGTAAAGCAGACTTTGATTCTATCGAGCACGCTAATCCTTAAAATCTTCAATTATGAGTGGTCGTTAAACGCATCCCGAAACCACTCAATCTCATTTCCGGTGAAGGCTAACACATCGAACCGACAATCCACAGTATCAAAACTCCCATTCTGGCGGGCGAGCCACAAGCGGGCAGTATGTAATAATTTGTGTTGTTTGCTGCGGGTCACACTGGCCGCCGCGCCGCCATAAAGCCCAGATCGCCGATAGCGAACCTCAACAAAAACCGTGGTTTTTCCGTCGCGCATGATCAGATCGATTTCGCCGCCGCGCTCGCGCACGTTGGCGGCGACAAACCGCAGTCCTTTGCTTTCCAGCCAGCGACGCGCGGCAGCTTCCCACACGTCACCGGCCTGTTTACGCGTTAGCTGGCGGGAACAATCTCCCCTTGCTGGTATTTGAGCCATGATAACTTCCTGTTAATCACACAATCCGGGCTGGCGGTTAATGCGCCGGTATTGCCATTGATCTCAAATCCCGGCACCTGACGCATCTGCGAAAAGTGGTTCGCCAGCGTCCAGGCGTCCACGCCCATGGCATACATCCGCGCCAGAGAATAATCGTTATGTACGGTACTCAGCGCCTGCTGCATCAACGGCATATTGCCGCCTGCCAGCATGGGAACTTCACTGTACTGCAAGCCATCCATCTCCAGACGGAAGTCGGGGCCGGAGGTGCCTTGCGCGCTGCGGGAGCTGGCATACAGCGTCGCGCCGCTCTGGGTGCCGTTACGCATGGCGATCATTGGTTTGATAAAGCCAATCTCCTCCGGCGTAGCCAGAATATAGACCGCGTCTACGCGTCCACCGCCGGTGATTTGCGCGTCGGTCGGCGGCGCAGGGATGGTCAGACCACCAATGGTGACGCCCGGCTGCGAAGGCACGCTACCGGCGACCGGGCTGCCCGTCAATGCGATACCCGCGCCGCCGTTCACGCCCATTTTCAGCTCGGCTACGGAGCCGAATTTTTGCTGTAACACGATGCCGCCGCCCAGTTTTTGCCACTCCTGGGTGAAGGCATTCGCCACGCGATCGCCAAGCGCGCTGCGTGGGATCAACAGCAGCGGCGACTGCTTGCCCTGGTCATAAATATGATGCGCTGCGTCACGGGCTTCATCTTCCGGAGAGAGCGCGAAATAGCAGATGTTAGGGAAGCTACGTACCGTTTCCGGCTGGTTGAGCGCCAGTACGTTGAGCGGCGTGTTGCTTTTCATCAGCGCTTCCACATTGTTTTTCAACAACGGCCCGACGACGATACTGGCGCCGTCTTGCTGAACCTGGGCAAGCACCTGATCCAACGGCTGGGAAGAGGTATCGTAGATTTTTAATTCAGCGGAAGGATTTGCCGGCGCGCTTGCCGTAGCAGGCTGTGCAGGGGGAGTTTGTGGCGCGCTGACTGGCGTAGCGGACTGGGATGGAGCGTCATCAGTCAGATCGCTCACCGAGGCCTGTGACGGACTGGCGACGCCATCGGTGATTTGTGGTTGCGTCTCCTCCACGCCAGGTTCGACCGGCGCGTCAGGCGCGGCGGCAGGCTGCATCTCCACCGCCTGGGTGCCGAGGTTTTTCGCGGCTTCAAAACCTTGCTGGATGGTACGGCCAAACACGGCGGCCTGACCGCTCAGCGGCAGCAGCAGAGCGATTTTGCTGGTGGAAGCCGGTTTAAAACGTTGTACATTGACGAGCTGTGTCGGCAGCATTTTCGCCCCCGGATTTTGCGGGTAGCGTTTTTGCCAGTCGGCGATCCCGGCTTTCAGCATGTCTGGATCGTTGCGGTTGTCAAACCAGACGCGTTGCAGATCCAGCCAGCCCTGAAGCACATTTTCATCGGCGTTGATAACCAGCGTCCTGGCCTGATCCTGCGTCATGGCGGGGAGCGCCTGCCAGGTGGCGTCGATATTTTTTTGTTTATCTTTCGCTGCCAGTAGCGGTTCCTGAGCGATTAACGCCCGTAATAGGGTAAGTGACGGGCGTCCCTGGCTGGCATCGATCTGCGCCTGCCAGTAACGCGCTTGCTGAGTTGGCGCAAAGTCGGCGGGCTTTAGCTTATCCAGCAAGGCCTGCGCGCCTGCCACATCTTTCTGCGCCAGTTTGATCTCGACGGCCAGCAGCGACTGCTCGCGGCGTTGCGTATCGTTCAGATTCTGCGGGAGTTGGTTGAACAGGTCGACGGCCTGCTGGCTTTTACCTTCTTTCAGCAGTGCATGAATGGCGAGTAATTGCCAGTTGGTCTTGCTATCATCTGCGCTTTGCTGCATCTGATGCAGGTAAAAGGCGGAGTCAGCTTGCGCTGAGCCCTGCATATAGGCTGCGCTTTGATCCGGCGCCTGGGTGCCGCAACCGGCGAAAAGCAGTGCCGCCAGGACGACAGGCAGCGCGCGCGCGGCGTTCAAACGAGAAAATGTTGAGGGTACCATACTGTATCCAGTGATATTTTTTTACGCAATGCTCAATATTAAATCGGCAATACGGACGACACAATGAAACAAAACGAATCGGCGGATAATTCTCAGGGCCAACTCTTTATTGTACCTACTCCTATCGGGAATTTGGCTGATATTACCCAACGTGCGCTGGAAGTTTTACAAGCCGTTGATTTAATTGCTGCTGAAGACACCCGACATACCGGTTTATTACTGCAGCATTTCGCGATTAACGCCCGGCTGTTCGCGTTGCATGACCATAACGAACAACAAAAAGCGGAAACGCTGGTCGCGAAGCTGAAAGAAGGGCAAAACATTGCGCTGGTTTCCGATGCCGGTACGCCGCTAATTAACGATCCGGGTTACCATCTGGTGCGTACTTGTCGCGAAGCGGACATCCGTGTGGTGCCGCTACCGGGGCCGTGTGCGGCTATTGCCGCCCTGAGCGCCGCTGGCCTGCCATCCGACCGTTTCTGCTATGAAGGCTTTTTACCGGCGAAATCCAAAGGTCGCCGCGATGCGCTGAAGGCGGTTGAAGCGGAGCTGCGAACGCTGATTTTTTATGAGTCCACCCATCGTCTGCTGGATAGCCTGGAAGATATGGTGGCCGTGTGGGGCGAATCCCGCTACGTGGTGCTGGCGCGTGAGCTGACCAAAACCTGGGAGACGATTCACGGCGCGCCGGTCGGCGAGCTGCTGACGTGGGTGAAAGAGGATGAAAACCGCCGTAAAGGCGAGATGGTGCTGATTGTCGAAGGGCATAAAGCGCAAGAAGACGACCTGCCCGCCGACGCGCTGCGCACGCTGGCGCTGCTACAGGCCGAATTGCCGCTGAAAAAAGCGGCGGCGCTGGCGGCGGAAATTCATGGCGTGAAGAAGAATGCGCTGTATAAATATGCGCTGGCGCAGCAGGATTCATAAATTTATTAACGCGTTTGATACCCGTAGGCCGGATAAGACGCTCAGGCGTCGCCATCCGGCAGAATGGGATTTCAGTTATCAGCCCTGTTTTCGCATCCGTTCTATTGCTTGTTCCTGCCAATATCTTTGCGTGCCGAAGTCGATTCGGCAAAAAGCGTTCACTGCCCAGAACATAGTGGCTTTCGTCTTCAATAATCACCCCGCTGGTGTGGGCAATGCTTTGAAATAATGGCCATACTTATGGTTTGAAAGACTTTTCCTGGGGTGTGCAGAATACTCCATTATTGACAATAAGATACTATGAAGATCATGAGGTGCTCATCATGACCTTCATAAATTGAGAACTAAGTAGTGATAGTGATTAATTTATTTATCTAACCCAGAAAAATATATTAATACTGTAGAGTAGGTAGTAATTTTTCGTGTGAATTACAAACGGTTATCTTACTTCTTACCACTTCTTTCATCGCATTCATACCAACACGCATATAATAACGTGGGTCGTTGCCATCCGGGTTTTCAATAAACCATTTTTTGACCGCAGCGGCAAAAGCAATTTTTAATTCGGTTGCTACATTCACTTTACATACACCTAATTCAATAGTGCGTCGTACATATTCGTCAGGTACATCGCTTGCGCCGTGCAGCACCAGCGGTATATCAACCACTTCACGAATTTCTGCCAGACGTTGGAAATCGATTTTGGGTTTTTTAGTGTAGAGGCCATGCGCCGTACCGATAGCAACAGCAAGGCTATCTACGCCCGTCAGTTCGACAAAGCGTTTGGCTTCCTGCGGATCGGTCAGAAAAGCATTTTCCGCATCAACGCTCATGTCGTCTTCGACTCCGCCCAGGCGCCCTAGCTCTGCCTCTACGCTGCAATCACGTGAGTGGCAAAAGTCCACGACTGATTTCACCAGCTTTACGTTATCTTCAAATGGGAAGTGGCTACCATCGATCATGGCGCTACGCACACCCGCATTCACCTTATGGCGAATATCATCCAGCGATTCGTGGTGATCGAGGTGCAGTGCCAGTGGTATACCGAAACTGGTAGAGTATGCGCTGCATAGCGCATAGATCTCTTCCAGCGCAATATGCTTAAAAGTACCCGGCGTCCCGGCGAGGATCACGGGGGATTTCATTTCGCTGCACACTTCAAGGATCGCCTGGATCGTCTCGGCATTATGAATGTTGAAAGCCGGTACCGCATAACCTTTTGCCTGCGCATCCTGCAGGAGATATTTTGTGGAAATAATGCTCATGATCGGAACCTCTTAATCCTGCCAGGGATGAATAACGACGCCCTGTACCACACGGTTGACTGTGCCGCTGGCGGAAGGGGTATCTGGAGTATTACCAACACTGATTGATTGTGTGAGCGCGAATACCTGGGCGTACATCAGGAAGCAGAAAGCCTGCTCAATATCGTTAAAGAAGCGTGAAGGCGGCAGCAGGATGTGCGGGCCAGCGTCAATAACGGCATCACTTTCAGCAGCAATGGCTACGACGCGCATGGCCTGTCGATCGCGACGCAATTCAGCCAACAGATCGAGATCATATTGGCGTGTATAAGGGTGGCTGGAGATGTACACCACGATCAACGTTTCGCTATCGACCAGTGATTTTGGACCGTGGCGGAAACCGGTCGGCGAGTCATAGAATGCTGCCAGTTTACCCGCTGTCAGCTCCAGCACTTTCAGCGATGACTCACGTGCGGCACCCTGCAGCCCACCGCTACCGAGGTAAACGATTCGTTTCCAGGGCTCACTACCAAACACGCCGTGGTTGAAATCACCGAGTGAGTTCAGAATCGCCTGACAACGATCGGCCACGTCACGGAAGGTCCGACTATTAATCATTTCCGGAACGAAGACGGCCAGGCAACTGGCCATCATGGTGGTGATACTGCTGGTCATCGCAAAGCCGCGATCGTGTGTTTCAGCGGGCATTAACAATGCAAAAGCATTGTCGTTTCCAACAGCGTTTTGATACAGGCTGCCTGCCTCGTTACAGGTGATCGAAAGATGGTAACACTCTGGAACGAAGTGATTTGCCAGTTCAACGGCGGCGACACTCTCCGGACTGTTACCGGAACGGGCGAAGGAGACCAACAGTAATGGGTGCGCCGGGTTCAGATAGTCCATCGGATTGGTGACCAGATCGGTTGTCGGTATGGCACAGATATTTTTTCCGGTCTGGCTGGCAAGCCAGGGAGCGATGATTTCGCCGATAAATGCTGAAGTACCCGCCCCGGTGAGGACTATCCTGAGGTCGTTTTTATGCAGCAATGGTGTAAGAAAGCTGTCGATCGCGGAGCGAATAGTATCGATATGATTCAGTGAGCGAAGCCAACTGGCGGGCTGCTGACGAATCTCTTTTTCTGTCCAGGTTCCGGTTGTCGCGGCTGCTGAGGTATAGGTTTCTGGCATAACGTAAGTCCTTAGTCTTGTGAATTCCACATCAGACGTTAGCAAAGTGTTGCTATCTTTCGTTTCGTTTCACTTATTCACATAATCGTTTGCTGTAATTTATAGGAAAGGAATCGAAAGTTCAATGTGGGCAAATGAAATAAAACGAAATTTATATCCAGTAAAATGAAGGCTGTGTTTATCTTGTTGATTTATAATAAATAGATTTAAATATGCAGGGTTGAATTTTTATGAATCGAAAGGAAAAGAAAGGCCTTGCGGGAGATAACCGAAGGCCATAATAACGTACAATGAAAGGGTTATAAGGGAAATGCTCGACCCTGAATCCAGATCTGTTGTAAATACAGCCTGTTATCTAGCGCAATGATATTGGCGCGTTTGCCTGTTTTTAACGATCCCAAATGATGATCGATTCCTAACAAGCGGGCCGGATGTAGCGAAGCCATATGGATAGCTTCCCCTGTGGCGATCCCCGTCAACTCGACCATATTGCGAACCGCTGCATCAACTGATAGGGTGCTGCCCGCCAGACCGCCGGAAGCGGTCCGCACGATACCGCCGTGCATTTCCACCTCTTCACCGCAGAGTGTATAGCGCCCGTCGGACTGGCCTGCAGCCTGCATGGCATCGGTGATCAGTACCACCCGATCTTTGGCGCAACAGCAGCACAGTTTCATTGCCGCCGGATGGACGTGGTGGCCGTCGGCGATAAGCTCCAGCCAGGCACGGGGGTCCGTTAACCCTGCGCCGACCATTCCCGGTTCCCGGTGATGCAGACCGGTCATGCCGTTATAGCAGTGCACCAGCCCGTTCGCGCCTGCATCAAAAGCGGCGTGGGTTTGCTTCCAGGTGGCTGCGCTGTGTCCTAGCATCACCCGAACCCCCTGCTGCTTCAGATGGGCAATTGCTTCTAATGCTCCGGTTTTTTCCGGCGCCAGCGCGACCACGCGTAAGGTATGCCGGGAGATTGCTATCAGTTCATTTAATTCGACGAGATTCAGTTCCCGGAACAGCTCCGGGGGATGCGCTCCTTTATTCTGCGGCGTGAAGTAGGGGCCTTCCAGGTAGCTCCCCAACACCTGTGCGCCCGGGCCGCCCGAATGGCAGCGTAGCGCTATACGTTTCAGAGCGCTGTGAATCGCCTTTAGCGGCGCTGTAACGGTAGTGGGTAGCCAACTGGCTACCCCTTCACGTGCTTTATGGATTGCCAGTTTATCGAGTGCGTCCGGCGCTTCATCCATCACGTCGACTCCCGCGCCGCCGTGAACATGGGTATCAATATAAGCAGGGCACAGCAACTCGGCATCACGCAATGTTATGCCTGCCGGAATGGGTTCTAGCGCGGTGATAATGCCCTCTTCAATACGCAACTGGTGATCGTCCAGCCAGCCTTGCTCTGTCAGTAGGCGCCTGGCGCGCAAAATTTGCGTCATATTCCTTCCTCAAGCAGTTTTCCTTCGCGGCACCGACCCGGTTCGTCGACCAGTACCAGATTTGCCATAACGTTTTTCCTTTTTGTTATTCGTTATGGAACATCGTGCCATAACAAGCGGCGTGGTACTGTTGCAAGATGTCCTGAATATGACTGATGATGAGTTCTTTCGGCGTAGCGTTGATATCTCCCGCGCGGACTTTTACGTACTGCAACGGTAAATACTGACTGATGAGCGGCAGTGGAATAGGTTCGTCTGCGAGGTTGCGTACCAGCCGCTCGAAGGCGTTATCAATCTGGCTGTCCGGCCAGTAGTAGCGAACGCGGTCAGAATAGCTGTAGCCACGCGCCAGACGTCGAGCGTGACCATCTCCGTGATAGTGGCTCTGCCAGTATTCCGGGCGATCGAGCATCACGCTTTCAAGTACATGACGTAGTCCGGAGCTGGTTTTAGCTGGAAGCAACTCTTCTTCAATGGCCGCCAGCGAGAAGAGCGCTTCGCGTAGGGCGAAAGTCAGGGCCGGACCGACTTTCAGGATGGCGAAGTGATCTTTCACTAGCTGGCGCAGCGACTGCGGCGTCTGGTAATCCGTGGAGTGCGCTTCGAATACCAGCGTGTCATACGCTTCCACCATTTTGCTCAGAGCGATAGCTTTTTGTGGCTGGTAATCGATGATATGCGTGTGGTCAAACTCGACGCCGGGCTGTACAACCAGTCCAATGATGCGTGGCCAGATAGCATCCAGTCCTGCCTTTTCAAACGCATGACGGTGGGCTTCCAGCGTGGCGCGTGCTGCTTCCGGCGTGGTTACTTCCAGCTCTGTTAATGTTTCATGCGCCCCGCCGGGAACCGGAACTTCCGTCCCGATGACATAGACCAGGTCGGATTCACCAAAATGCTGCTGACAGGTTTCTTCTGCTACTTTCGCCAGGCGAGCCGCCCGCTCCGCTACGATTTCATCGGTTAGCGGCACCGGGTCATCGGCGCAGGACATACTGCAATCCAGGTGGATCTTTTTAAATCCGGCTGCTACATAACTTTTAATCAGGTCATCGGCATTAACCATCGCCTGTGCAGCGGGCAGGTTTTGCCAACGATTGGGACCGAGATGGTCTCCGCCCAGGATTAATTCTGATTGAGGAAATCCCAGTGAATCGGCGAGCTGGCAGACAAAATCGCGAAAATCGGCAGGGGTCATGCCTGTGTAGCCGCCAAACTGGTCAACCTGGTTAGAGGTTGCTTCGATCAGCAAGGGGGTGTGGTTAGCGTGGGCGTAGCGTATCGCGGATTCCAGTACCAGTGGATGCGCGGAACAAACGGCGTAAATCCCGTTTGCTTTCTCGCGTTTATGCTGCTCCACCATTTTAGTTAAATGTTTCACTTTCTTCTCCAGTTCAGGTGATTACGTCCATCTTCTTTCGTTGTATTTCATTTTATACTGTATCATGGTCTTTTGAAAAGAAAATGAAAGTTAATGGTTTTCCGATCTGTTTCACAAAAGAAACATAATGAAAGATTTAGGTGGAGGGATCTGGGTATTACCGGAGGGAGGCTTGCTTTCCCCTATAAGAAAAGCGTTAATAGTCAAAACGAAATAAAACGAAAGATTTAATTAAAGGATGTTTTATGGGCCATACCGACTCTTCCGCAGATAAACGCGTAACGGGTACCAGTGAAAGACGTGAGCTGATTATTCAGCGGCTGCGACAGCAGGGAAGCGTACAAGTGAGCGATCTTTCCGTACTGTTTGGCGTATCTACGGTGACAATTCGTAACGACCTGGCTTTCCTTGAAAAGCAGGGTATTGCAGTAAGAGCCTACGGCGGCGCGCTAATCTGTGACAGTAATACCTCAGGTATTGAGCCTTCTGTGGAAGATAAAAGTTCTCTTAATACGGCATTGAAACGCAGTATTGCCAGAGCTGCGGTCGAGCTGATTAAACCGGGTCATCGTGTGATTCTTGACTCGGGTACGACGACTTATGAAATTGCTCGTCTGATGCGCAAGCACACTGATGTGATTGCTATGACCAATGGTATGAACGTTGCTAATGCCTTACTGGAAGCCGAGGGCGTCGAATTACTAATGACTGGTGGACATCTCCGCCGCCAGTCTCTGTCTTTTTATGGCGATCAGGCGGAGCACTCCTTACAGAATTACCATTTCGATATGTTGTTCCTTGGCGTTGATGCTATTGATTTAGAGCGTGGTATTAGTACTCATAATGAAGATGAAGCCAGGCTTAACCGTCGGATGTGTGAGGTGGCGGAGAGGATTATTGTTGTTACTGACTCCAGCAAATTCGATCGTTCCAGCCTGCATAAGATCATTGATACGCAACGGATCGATATGATTATTGTTGATGAGGGCATTCCCGTGGAAAGTCTGGAAGGGCTACGTAAGAGCGGAATTGATGTGATACTGGTGAAAATATAATTGCATGATACGTAAAAATACCGGGCGGCGCTGGCGCTTACCCGGTTTACAGATTATACGGTTATACCCAGGCTGGATAACGGCTACTTTTTTATCCGGCATCGTCTGGATCAGGTCACTGGCGCCGGGTTAAATACCGCCAGTTGGTTATGTAAGCCCCATTGATCCGAAAAAGTCTTTTTCCGACCACTGGCGACATCGAGAATAAAGTGAAACAGCTTCCAGCCCACATCTTCGATTGTCTCTTCACCCGTGGCGATGGTGCCTGCATTGATATCCATTAAGTCATACCAGCGGTTCGCCAGCTCGGTACGCGTCGCCATTTTAATCACCGGCACTGCCATCAGCCCGTACGGCGTGCCGCGTCCGGTGGTAAAGACCTGTACGGTAATGCCGGAAGCGACCTGCTGCGTGCCGCAGACGAAATCGCTGGCGGGCGTCGCGGCGTAAATCAGGCCGTGTTTGGTGGGGCGCTGGCCTGGCGACAATACCTCCACAATGGCGCTCTGACCGGATTTAGCGATAGAGCCCAGCGCTTTTTCCACCACATTCGCCAGGCCACCTTTTTTGTTGCCAGGGGACGGGTTAGCGCTGCGATCGGTTTTCCCCATATCAAGGTAATTATCGTACCAGACCATCTCATCCAGCAGACGTTTACCCACGGCTTCGTTGATGGCGCGCGGCGTCAGAAGATGAATGGCATCGCGCACTTCGGTAACCTCTGAGAACATGACGGTCGCGCCGCAGCGTACCAGCAGATCGGAAGCGTAACCCACCGCCGGGTTTGCCGTGACGCCGGAAAACGCATCGCTGCCGCCGCACTGCATTCCGACGACCAGCTCGGAAGCCGGGCAGGTTTCGCGCTGGCGTTGGTTCAGTCTCGTCAGATGGCGTTCGGCGACCTGCAAAATATCATCGACCATTGCTTTAAAGCCGACATGCTGTTCGTCCTGTAAACGCACAATACTGGCGCTTTCGACGGCGATGGCGGGGACATCCTCGGTGCCTTCCAGCAGTCGTTCCGGTTGCAGTTTTTCGCAACCGAGGCCAATCAGCATCACTTCGCCGCCAAAATTGGGGTTGAGCGCGATATTATGAATCGTGCGAATCGGCACGACCGCCGCCGGCGCGTTGATTGCCACGCCGCAGCCGTACAGATGGTTTAGCCCTACAACGCCATCGACATTCGGGTATTTGGGCAGGAGATCGCGCTCAATCACTTTCACCACATACTCGACCACGCCCGCCACACAGTGCACGCTGGTGGTAATGCCAAGCAGATTTTTGGTGCCGACGCTGCCATCGGCGTTACGATAGCCCTCAAACGTGTAACCTTCCAGCAGCGGCAGTGGTTCTGGCACTTTGGTCGCCAGCGGCAGCGTATTCAGCGACGGCGCTTTTGGCAGTTCAACCAGCGACTCGTCGATCCAGCTTCCGCGTGGGATGTCACGTACCGCATACCCGATGACTTCGCCGTAACGGACGATTTCGTCGTGAGCGGGGATATCCGTCAGAGCGACTTTATGGCCTTGCGGAATATGTTCAGTCAGTTCCAGTCCATCCGAAAAACGTGTTCCGGCTTTAAGACCGTGGTGATTAACAATAATTGCGACATTATCGGTTTCGTGTACTTTTATATAAAACGCCGATGACGATTCCTGGCGAATTTCGATATTGGCCATTGTTCAGCATTCTCCAGCCTGGATGATAGAAAAAGGATTATCTATTTTGGTTATGGTTTAATCGTTAAATCTCAATATAAGAAATAAAGTTCATGCCTAATGAAATAAGAATGACAGGAGTATAAATATAAGAATGTGATCCAGGTCACCGCAAATTATGAAATTTTTTATGTAGGCCAGGGAAAGCGTAAATGTGTGCATTAGCGCCCAGTATCATGGGCGTATGCTCAAAAATAAGCGTTAAGCGCCCCCTTCTTAATGAGCATTTGCACAATGATTATCCGCCATATGCTGTTTATACTGAATAGCGAATTCAGTGTATCTGACGAGTTATTTGAAAATGCCATGATAATAATAAAAAACGATAAAGATATTGGGGCGGTATATTGTGCTACAGGATGTGTTACCACACTAGAAATAGAATGTGGAGACTCATTCTTATTTTCAGATAAGCATTTTTATTGTCGCTGCTATAAGTCATGGCGGCGACATCATAGGTAGAGAATTAAAGAAATAAGCGAAGGTATAAGCGATGAATAACGCTATTTTCCCGAATAAGTTTAAAGCGGCGCTGGCGTCGCAACAGGTGCAGATTGGCTGCTGGTCTGCACTGGCAAACCCAATCACCACCGAAGTTCTCGGTCTGGTGGGATTTGACTGGCTGGTGCTGGATGGCGAACATGCGCCGAACGATGTGACCACCTTAATTCCGCAGTTAATGGCATTGAAAGGCAGCGCCAGCGCGCCTGTGGTACGTGTGCCGACCAATGAACCGGTCATTATCAAACGGATGCTGGATATCGGGTTTTATAACTTCCTGCTCCCCTTTGTTGAAACGCAAGAGGAAGCGGCTCGCGCCGTCGCCTCGACGCGCTACCCGCCGGAAGGCATTCGCGGCGTCTCTGTTTCTCACCGCGCCAACATGTTCGGCACGGTGCCTGATTACTTTGCGCAGTCGAACAAAAACATCACCATTATTGTTCAAATCGAAAGCCAGTTGGGTGTCGACAACGTTGATGCCATCGCCGCAACGGAAGGCGTTGATGGCATTTTTGTCGGCCCCAGCGATCTGGCCGCCGCGCTGGGTCATCTCGGCAATGCCTCTCACCCTGACGTGCAACAGACGATTCAGCATATTTTTGCCCGCGCCAAAGCGCACGGTAAACCGTGCGGCATTCTGGCGCCGGTAGAGGCGGATGCCCGCCGTTATCTGGAATGGGGCGCGACCTTTGTCGCTGTTGGCAGCGATTTAGGCGTATTCCGCGCCGGCACGCAGAAGCTTGCCGACACCTTTAAAAAATAATCCCGGTATGGAAAGAGAGAACGTTATGACGATGAAAGTTGGCTTTATTGGCTTAGGCATCATGGGTAAGCCCATGAGCAAAAACTTGTTGAAAGCAGGGTACTCGCTGGTGGTGTCCGATCGTAATCCTGAAGCGATTGCCGACGTAATCGCCGCAGGCGCGGAAACAGCTTCTACGGCGAAGGCGACCGCTGAACAGTGCGACGTCATCATCACGATGCTGCCTAACTCTCCGCATGTGAAAGAGGTTGCGCTGGGCGAGAACGGTATCATCGAAGGCGCGAAGCCGGGAGCCGTATTGATTGATATGAGTTCTATCGCGCCGCTGGCAAGCCGTGAGATCAGCGAAGCCCTGAAAGCAAAAGGCATTGCAATGCTGGATGCGCCGGTCAGCGGCGGGGAACCCAAAGCCATCGACGGCACGCTGTCCGTCATGGTCGGCGGCGACAAAGCGATTTTCGACAAATACTACGACCTGATGAAAGCGATGGCCGGTTCCGTGGTGCATACCGGCGATATCGGCGCAGGCAACGTCACGAAACTGGCTAACCAGGTGATTGTGGCGCTGAATATCGCCGCCATGTCTGAAGCGCTGACGCTGGCGACTAAAGCTGGTGTCAATCCGGATCTGGTCTATCAGGCGATTCGTGGCGGTTTGGCTGGCAGTACGGTACTGGATGCGAAAACGCCGATGGTCATGGACAGAAACTTTACACCGGGTTTCCGTATCGATCTGCACATTAAAGATCTGGCGAATGCGCTGGATACCTCCCACGGCGTTGGCGCGCAGCTACCGCTGACCGCCGCCGTTATGAAGATGATGCAGGCGTTACGCGCGGATGGACACGGTAATGACGACCATAGCGCTTTGGTGTGCTACTACGAAAAACTGGCAAAAGTGGAAGTCACTCGCTAAAGATGCGGTCTTTAGCATACTCACGCGCATTGTGATGCTGGAGGAGGTTTTTCGGGGGGGATTTTAACAATATTTATCGGGCCTCCAGAAATGTTGCTGCTGCTCTGGCGATAGGAATGCGCAGCGCAGGGTGACAAAGTTGCGCGAACCCTCTATACTTCGCGCCGAAGCTGACCAGACAGTCGCCGCTTCGTCGTCGTCCTTTCGGGGAGACGGGCGGAGGGGAGGAAAGTCCGGGCTCCATAGGGCAGGGTGCCAGGTAACGCCTGGGGGGGAAACCCACGACCAGTGCAACAGAGAGCAAACCGCCGATGGCCCACGCAAGTGGGATCAGGTAAGGGTGAAAGGGTGCGGTAAGAGCGCACCGCGCGGCTGGTAACAGTCCGTGGCACGGTAAACTCCACCCGGAGCAAGGCCAAATAGGGGTTCATAAGGTACGGCCCGTACTGAACCCGGGTAGGCTGCTTGAGCCAGTGAGCGATTGCTGGCCTAGATGAATGACTGTCCACGACAGAACCCGGCTTATCGGTCAGTTTCACCTCTTCATAAAACCCGCTTCGGCGGGTTTTTGCTTATCAGGCCTGTGGAGTCAGGCATGTAGGTTTGATAAGACGTTAGTGTCGCCATCCGGCAGGGAAGTAAAACACGGTAACCAGTATTATCACGTTAATATTTCCCGAAAATTGATTAATATTTTTGTTAAACAATTGTTGTGTAAGAAATAACTTAAATTTATTTTAATTATTGTTTTCCGCTTCCTCCATTTAACGTTAGAATCTTTCTCCCCTATTTAATGAGGCCCGGTAAGATTTTCGGGACGCTTGCACGTAACAAATGAAAGTATGCATTGGATTATAAATCGGTATATTGTTTTCTTACCCGACAATAAAAAATTAGTTTCCCTGAATAATCAGGATGTTGAGGTTGTGCTTACGGCACCCGCCTGCCGTTGTTTGTTACTTTTGCTTGAGTCTCATCCAGACATTGTCACTCAGCGACAATTTTATAAAACCGTTTGGGAGGACGATGGAATCATTGTTCCGGCAAATACACTTTATCAGAATATTTCTATTGTCCGCCGAGGGTTACGTAATGTCGGTCAGACGGAGGCTCCCGTCGTCAATACAATACCGCGAAAAGGATTTCAAATTGATAAAGACGTTGAGATTACATGTGTAGATAGTGAGTTCAGGATAATTGATGCCAGCCAAAGTACATCTGATGTTACCCATCCCGATATCGAAAACGAAACGGATTTGAGTTCGACAGCAAAATGCCCTGTGGTGAAAACGCAGCCTGAAAAGCAAGAAAAATATAATTTTTTAACAAGTTACGATGTCCGAACTATCTGTTTTATTTTGCTGGCATTTTGGGTTGGTGCGGCAGGAGGATACTATTTATGGAATGCCGATAGTACAAAAAGTTTTTATGCAGATTATAAATTAGTAGATAAAGATAAAGGCTATAATTTTTTTATAAAAGATGAAACTCATAACGAGCAAAGCGAATTTAAGCATTTTAAAAGACTACTTCTTAGCTCAGGGGTAAGCTATAAAAAATATCCATGGATCTATTTTCCGCTCTCAACCACATCGCCGGGTTTGTCAATGCTTGCATGCTCTAAAAAATATACTAACACATCCCCTATGCAATGCGTTACTCTTTCTTTTCGCGAGACAAACAATGAATAATAAAAAACGTGTTACTTTCAGTATTGCTTCTCTGCTTACCGGGGTGTTAGTGTACGCATCATATAGTTATTATACGACAAAGATTCTGGACAAAGAAGAATGCCGTTCCTCACTGATCGTTTTCTATAATCAATCACGCTCAGATATTCAACTCAATTTTATTTATTCACTGGAAGATAAAAAGGGGATTGTAGCTGTTAGCGGTAACTATTATGAGAATGATAAATTAAAAGGGAAAATCAGGCGAGATATTGAATATAGTTGGAGAGAAAATCACGATATTTATCAATTGATATCTACAAAGGTTAATAAGTACCGTATCCTGGAAACGTTACCCTCAGATACAATGGCGAAGATTTTGCCAGATTTCTACGTTTTTCCTGATAAAAGTGTCAACTATTCTATTCAAAATCAAGGAGCTGGTGGTTTTATTTTTTCTACCGGGGGGAGGCCACTTTTTTACTGTGCAAAATAAATGCTGGTATACACATTTCCCTCGATAAAATGTGTATACCAGCAACCATTAATATCTTAGTTGAAAATTTCTTGTATCAGCAAAAGGTCGTGAATTTTTTTTCCACCCAGCCTTTTGCACGCCCGACTGCGATAATCATATACTCTCTTTGGCGGTAATTTTAAAATATGCGCAATGGCATTAACGCTTTTCCCTGCAAGAGCATAATTGAGTATAATATTTTCAATACGACTGAGCAATGGACCATCATTAATTTTACTTTTGATGGTTTTTAATAAATTAAGCGTTGCCTGTTTTAGATTAGATAACGAATCTTTTGCATTAATGATGTGATCGGCATGGCAACATAATAGATTCATCGATGTTTGTACCACCATTAACTTCGTTAATCGATTTAGTGAGGAAATAATTCTTGCGTAGTTTTTACTGTCGGGGCTAAGGTGAAGAATAATAATATCCTCAAAGCTGAGAAGATCAAAAGGTAAATCATGTATGCCTGCCTTTATCACTTTAGTACCTGTGCTACGAATCAACGCAGTCATACCTTCTTGTAAATAAAGGTTATTGCTCACAACGTATACTGCCATGTCGATCAATTCCTTTCCCGGAGTTTCTGTTTTAATATAAAATAGGAACCGCCATTTATCGGTTTATCGGGATGGCGCATTATGCCATACGTATACCCAATGAGAGGCTATTTTAGCCGGTGCCTTAATACCCATTCTTTTCCACTATAGCGATAACCTGGCGGAGCTACCGACAAATAGTTTTCGGTATTTATACGTGGCCATCAAGTGAAATGAGCTTAACCTTAAATTTAGATTAATATGCTAAATTTTATTGGTTTTTGGGGTGAACTGTCTAAGTTATTCCGGTTAAGTAGGGTAATGCTCGTCTTAACTGGCTGATACCATCCCTTAATAAGACGCCGATCAATATAAATGGCAGGCAAAGGCATTCCAGCGACGTAATGCGTGATGTCAGCGATGTAAAGAGAAGTAACGGCTTAGGCTTCTTCTAAAATCATTTGTGAAATAATTTATCGGAAGGTGTAATCTACCGAAAATTCTTACCTTTTATATATACAACCGCACTATTGTGGAGATTATGCACTCACCGCTAAAGCGGAAAAATGATAAACCATGCTGGTACGGAGTCTTATATCGTCTTAAATAACATATGATATGACAGCAGTTTTGTGAAATGGCATGGCGTTTATCGTTAAGAAATAGAGAGATATTCTGAAAAAGCAAATTTTCATGCCTGTATATGATGCTTGTAGCTACTCTTATATTATTTTGTAATGGGTTTTTTCTTAAATTTATATTTAAGCAAACCATGATTTATTTTTGTGTTTGGTGTTATTAGTATGTATCAAAATGGTTTGCGCATGAGTTTGACGGCGATGTACAACATGCATTCACCGCTACGCTTTAATAGGTGGTTTATAACCGAGAGAAGTAAGTTTTATTTTCTATGCTCGTTGAAGGAAATATTTTTTAGTAAACCTAACCATATTAATGATCTGTTGATAACGAATGCGCCATTTTAAGTCGGGAGAATTAGAATGGCTTTATTAAAAAGCAATAAGAAGGAAAAAAGATGAAAAACCTAAATCGCATTATATCGCTGACAAGCCTTTTTTGCATGACAGGATTAGTACAGGCGGCCTCCACAGGAACTATTACCTTTAGTGGTGAGCTGACAGCAAATACCTGTGATGTCTCTGTGGATGGGCAGGGGGCGGATGCAACCGTTGTTTTACCTACCGTGAGTACCAGCCAACTGGATGCCGCCACGAAAACAGCGGGTGAAACAGGCTTTGTTATGGCGTTGAATAACTGTGCCAATACCCTGCAAACCGCCTCTGCGTTTTTCGAATCAGGTACATCTGTCGATCTGGTTAATGGTCGGCTGAAGAACATGACGGGAAATGCAACGAACGTCAGCCTCCAGTTATTGGACGCTTCCAGTTCATCTCAGTCCGTAATCCACGTTGGTAATACGAACCAGACGACGGGCAATACATACGTTAATGTCAGCAGCGGCACGGCTAATTTACCCTATACCGTCCGCTATTATGCGGAGGATGAAACTACTGCCGGTACTGTTGGCAGTAACGTAGTTTATTCCATTCAGTATCAATGAACCGTTTAACGTTGCGCTAAGAAGAGGGGGAAAATTTCCCCCTATTATTCAACGCCAGGAGAATCCATGAAATTTTCGGCGCGTGTATTTATTCATAGTGTTGTATTTATAGTACTGACAATTTTTAGTGAAAATGCGTTAGCTAGTGCAGTAATTAGCGGTACGCGTATTATCTATCCATCTGACAATAATGAAATTAGCGTTAAGATCATGAATAACGGTTCGGCGCCGATCTTACTGCAAAGCTGGATTGATAGTGGCGATCAGAATGCACGCCCGTCGGCGATTAAAGTCCCTTTTGTTTTGACGCCACCCATAAATCGAGTTGATGCCGGAAAAGGCCAGACGCTACGGATTAGCTATACCGGTGTCAGTCTTCCTGTAGACAGAGAGTCTGTCTTCTGGCTAAACGTACTGGAAATACCGGGTATAAATCAGGCAAAAGCAGACCAGAATACGCTACAGGTAGCCTTTCGTAGTCGTATTAAGCTGTTCTTTCGTCCGGCAGGATTGCAGGGAAGCGCTAATGACGCAGTGAAATCCATTATCTGGCAGGCGAAAGGCACTCATCTGGAAGCGACGAACCCGACACCCTTTTATGTAAGCTTTGCCAGACTGGTAGTGAACAATAATAAAATTGCAGGTGTGATGGTTCCCCCACGCCGTTCAATCATGGTGAATATTCCTGGAAATGCGGGTAGTAAAATTAGCGGTGCATTTGTCAATGATTATGGTGCTGTGAATGCATTCTCTGCTGATATTAAATGATCCGGATATTACGCTTCCCTGATTAAATTAATGCTTATTTTATTACTGCTTATAAAATCAGCAAAAAGGCTTTTTATGTCTAAATATATTCAGTTAGGCTTTCGGAAAAAATATCCGCCGTTGGCAATAGCGATATTTTCAACATCTATTCTGGGGATTCTACGGGCTGAAGACTCAAACGCAGCGATAAGCCAGACCATGAAAACGGTAGCGTTTGATCCTACTTTCCTGAATACCGATGATGAAAAAAAAGTCGATCTAAGTCGTTTTGCTTATGGTTCGTCCGGAATACCTGGCGTTTATAAAACAGCGATGTATGTAAATGATCAGTTCATCAATAAAAAAGATATTGAGCTTCGAGCCAGAAATGACAAATCTATTTACCCCTGTTTGTCTACAGAGGTACTGAAAAGCATTACCTTTAATTATGACAAACTACCGGACAATTTTTTTAACCAGAGTAACGTCGAAGGCTGTATTGATCTTCAACAATATCTGCCAGAAGCGAAAGTTAATTATGATAGTAATGAGCAACGGCTGGATATTGTCATTCCACAGCTCTATATGTTGAAGGTAGCCAGAGGAACGGTGAGTCCGCAATTATGGGATAGCGGTATACCCGCGCTGTTACTGGGATATAACATAAATGGATATCACAGTGAAATGAAAAATCAGCAATTTAATTCATTATATGCCGGTATAAACGCGGGGCTAAATATTGGCTCATGGTATCTGCGTCACAATGGCTCATACAGCAGTACAAATAATGGACCAGACAGCTACGGTACTATCAATACCTATCTTCAGCATGATGTTCCGCTCTTAAAAGCCCGAATGTTGATTGGTCAATCTAATACCAATGGGGATCTGTTCGATACGCTACCTTTTTCTGGCGTGCAGATGGTTACGGATGAACGCATGTTGCCAGAGTCGCTACGTGGCTATGCCCCGGAGATTCAGGGGATTGCGCGTACTAACGCCAGAGTGACCGTTCGTCAGGGAGAGCTGGTTTTGTACGAGACCACGGTGACGCCCGGGGTATTTTTAATTAATGATCTCTACCCAACCGGTTATGGCGGCGATCTTAACGTCACTGTGCGTGAGGCAGACGGTACGGAACAACGGTTTAACGTGCCTTACGCTTCAGTTGCCCAATTACTACGCCCTGGATCTTCACGTTATGCCATCACCGCCGGAAAGTTGCGTAACGATAATGTCCGGGAGAAGCCGATGGTGTATCAGGCGACGTGGCAGCATGGTCTGACGAACGCCTTAACGGGCTATGGAGGAGCGCAATTTAGCCAGAATTATTATGCAGTTCAGCTTGGAGCGGCAGTTGGTACGCCTGTTGGTGCCGTATCGTTTGATATTACCCAGGCCCATGCCCGACTGGGGGAAGAGGAGTGGCGTAATAACACCCGCAGTGGACAAAGCTACCAGGTTAGCTACAGCAAGCTTATTCGGGAAATTAACAGCAACATTTCACTGGCGGCCTATCGCTTTTCAACCGATGGCTATATGGATTTTATGACGGCCATGCAGACACGCGATGCTCTGCAACGCGGTTTTTCTTCAAATGCGATATGGCGTGCCAAAAACCGAATGACATTGACGTACGGGCAGGGCTTACCCGAACGGTGGGGGCAATTGTATCTGAACGGTTCTGTTCAGAACTACTGGAACAAAGCGGGAACGGATGAACAATTTCAGTTAGGTTACAACAATCAATACAAACAACTGACATGGGGGATCAGCGCGGCGAGAAGTTTCTCAAGCCTGGGAGCGCAGCAGACCAATTACCTGGTGAGCTTCAGCCTGCCGTTAGGACGTGATGACCGAGTGGCTACGCCGCGATTGAGAGCCGATTTGACGCATGATACCAGTGGTAGAACAGGCCAGCAGGTCACCCTTTCCGGGGTGAGTGGCGAGGAGAGCCAGTTCAGCTACGGCGTAACCGCAATGCATGTTAATCAGAATGTTGGAACGAGCGGCACGCTCAGCGGCAACTACCGTAGTGTAAGTAGTTCGCTGATGGCGTCAGCCAGCACCGGCAAAAGCTACCGGAGCGCCTCTGCCGGGATGAGCGGTACGGTCGTGGGTCATTCCGGCGGGTTAACATTCACGCCTTATACCTCAGACACATTTGCGCTGGTAGAGGCAAAAGGCGCGGAAGGCGCGAAAGTTTCTTCTTATCCGGGAGTACGAATCGATTCTCACGGTTATGCGGTAGTACCTTATCTTAACCCTTACCAGATGAATGATATCAGTATCGATCCAAAAGGGATCCCGGCACAGACAGAACTGGAGAGCACTAATCAGAAAAGCGCTCCCTATTCAGGTGCGGTAGTAAAAATGAAATACGACACCCGGCAAGGTACTGCTGTACTTATTAACGTCACCTGGAAAGGCGAACCGGTTCCCTTCGGCGCCGAGGTATTGGATAGCCAGGGAAATAGGGTTGGCAGTACGGGACAAGGCGGACAGATATATACCCGTGTTACCCGCGACCACGATCGGCTACAGGTGAAATGGACAGAGACGCAGCCCATTCAGTGCCAGGTAAGTTACCAATTAATGCCAGTTGCGGCAGGGCGAACTGCCCCCTTACTTCAACAATTCAACAGGTTGTGTGAGTAGTTCGGCAGAAACTGGTGTGGTAGGCAGGTCGGAACCGCATATTATGCGAATGTCACTATTTAAGCAGAAAATGGCGATGGATATTAAAGAGAAATTAAAAAGGAAATTTCGTATTTCCTTATGGAAGGCTTACAGCAGTCTGCAATGGATTGTCTTTTTCGTATTAATTCTTGGTAGTGGCGTAGTACAGGCGCAAGTGACCTGCGCGCCTTATGATGCGTCCTTACCAAGAAGAGATACCATACCATTAGCGCCTATTAATATTTCGGCGGGTATTGATATTCCGGTCGGCAGCATTATCTATCGGGGAGCCTGGTATGGTGGAGATCCAGGGATGTATCATCTCCTTTGTACCAGTACAAGACCACCGGAAACCGTTAACTATACTTATAATCTGGGCATTCAGTCCGCGCCTATGACATTAGCTAACACCGCGCAATATGATGGTAAAGTCTATAATACGACGATCCCCGGTATCGGCGTTATTATTTCCGATGGTGCTAATGCGGTTAGCCAAAGCGCACCTTATGCGAACGGTGGGATACGCCAGCTTACGATGAACAGTAGGTATATGAGTCATATGATTTATGGTAGCACTCGATACCTCTCTTTAATAAAGATCGGGCCGATTTATCCCGGTAGCTATGCTTTAAATGCATCCAGCCTTCCGACCGCAATGATCTACTATGATAATGCCTCTGGTTATCCAGCAATACCCGGTCTTCCTGTCGTTTCAAATATTCTGGAATTTAGCGGCAGTATAAATATCACAGCACAAACATGTACTACGCCGGATATTATCGTTCCGATGGGAAGCTATGATGCTAATCAGGATTTTGATGGCGTAGGTTCAACAACGGGATGGATAAAAACAAATCTGGAGTTAAAAAACTGCCCTGCTTTTTACGGCTTTTATGATGCATCGAACACGGCGCAGCTATTTAACTGGGATCAGGGAGGGGCAAGTCATATCCCTGCGCCGACCAGTAATACTATTGGCGCTTACTTTTCGCCGAATACCGCCATCGTTGATAGCGCAAATGGCATAATGAGTATCGATACCTCGGCTCCTTCATCGGCTTCCGGCGTGGGTATTCAACTGGGATGGGGAGATGGTGCGCCGGTACCGTTTAATTTAAGTGTGGCGCAAATATTAACACTACCCCGGGACGGGCGAAGTAACGTTAGCGTTCCCTTGTATGCACGTTACATCCAGACGGATGGTATCATTACGCCCGGACGTGCTGATGGAAAAGTGACTTTTACTATTTCTTATTATTGATAAATCATCTCCCAACATAATAGAGACTGGGGAAATAGAAGTCTCCTTTCTCCAGATCATCATTATTCATTTTTTTCCTTAAAGCCGGTTTTTTGCCCACTGTAGGTGAAAAACCGAGCGCTTTAAGCTTCAGGTGTTACACGTTACGCTCGTTTTCTTCTTGCACTTACTCGTTACCGACCAAAAGCAATTTCCTGTTCTGTGATGTGAAGCACAAAAGACTTCTGCTGGTTATTTTTTCAAGATAAATAAAAAGCAATCGATTTCTTTCACAAAATTACACGCTGAAAAACAGTAGAAAATCAGTGTAAATGATTTGTTGTAAATGAAAATTAAATGTATGAAATATTTTGGTTAAATTTTCATTAAATGTTTATTTGAAAACAACTAAGGTAAAAAAATGTGATACGTAACGCTTTTTAAGCGCATTTACTCCTGATTTATACTTAAATTTGATAAATTGTGCTTTAAATTTAACACTGAAATTGCCTATAAAATGTCCCGTAATTGATTGAAATATCGTCTTCATGGGATGCTGAAAATAGGGAGGGGGAATTGGTTGGTTATCGCCATAATATATTGTTATCCCGGCCATATTTTTTGATTGAAATCAGACTAAACTACTGGTTTGTTTTTGTAACTTATTGAAATAAGAAGTTTTATTTATTTTATGAAGACCTTATAAAGATTGTGGTAAGTTAATTTGTGAGTAGTCGCACATAACCTTTAAGATTTAATTTGCTACACTTCCTGCCGTTCACAATGTTATTTCAGAGCGGTAGATATGAATACTCTTGTTCTCCCTAAAACACAGCATTTGGTGGTCTTTCAGGAAGTCATTAGAAGTGGTTCTATCGGGTCTGCCGCAAAATCGTTAGGGTTAACCCAGCCCGCCGTCAGTAAAATCATTAGCGACGTTGAGGCCTATTTTGGCGTTGAGTTAATTGTACGTAAAAATACCGGCGTTACGTTGACCGAAGCGGGACAGGTGCTGCTTTCCTGGTCTGAATCTATCACCCGCGAAATGAAAAACATGATCAACGAGATGAACAGTATGACGTGCAATACCGTCGTTGACGTCTCGTTTGGCTTTCCTTCGCTGATTGGCTTTACCTTCATGTCCGATATGATTCATAAGTTCAAAGAGGTATTTCCAAAAGCGCAGGTATCCATGTACGAAGCCCAACTCTCTTCATTCCTGCCGGCCCTGCGCGACGGGCGGCTGGACTTTGCTATCGGTACGCTCAGTAATGAAATGCAGCTACAGGATCTGCATGTCGAGCCGCTGTTTGAGTCAGAGTTTGTCCTGGTAGCCAGCAAGTCCCGAACATGCATCGGCACCATCACACTGGAATCGTTAAAAGACGAACAGTGGGTGTTGCCGCAAACGAATATGGGCTACTACAGCGAATTACTCACCACTCTACAACGAAATGGCATCAGCATCGAAAACATTGTTAAAACAGATTCCGTCGTCACGATATATAATCTTGTTCTCAATGCTGATTTCTTAACTGTTATTCCCTGCGATATGACCACGCCTTTTGGCTCTAATCAATTTATCACCATACCAATAAAAGACACGTTACCCGTCGCACGTTATGCGGCAGTATGGTCTAAAAATTATCGTATAAAAAAAGCCGCTTCAGTATTAGTGGAATTGGCTAAGCAATATTCATCATATAATGGATACAGGCGCAGGCAGTTAATAGAAATTGAATGATATGGAATAAACATATTTAGCGAAATTGACGCCACCTGTCTTTTTTGAACAGTGGGCAACAGTAACTTATTTTTAATACCCAGGTTAAGAGGTTATAATGCACATTACATACGATCTCCCGGTTGCAATTGAAGATATCCTCGAAGCGAAAAAAAGACTAGCGGGGAAGATATATAAAACGGGAATGCCTCGCTCTAACTATTTTAGTGAACGCTGCAAAGGCGAAATATTTCTCAAGTTTGAAAATATGCAGCGTACGGGTTCATTTAAAATTCGTGGCGCTTTTAACAAACTTAGCTCGTTAACGGAGGCTGAAAAACGTAAAGGCGTCGTGGCCTGTTCCGCAGGTAATCATGCACAGGGCGTTTCTCTTTCTTGTGCAATGCTTGGTATTGACGGCAAAGTCGTGATGCCGAAGGGCGCGCCAAAGTCTAAAGTGGCGGCCACCTGTGATTATTCGGCGGAAGTGGTGCTCCACGGCGACAACTTCAATGACACCATTGCTAAGGTGAGTGAAATTGTCGAAACCGAAGGCCGCATTTTTATTCCGCCTTACGACGATCCAAAAGTCATTGCCGGACAGGGCACTATTGGTCTGGAAATTATGGAAGATCTGTACGATGTCGATAATGTCATCGTGCCTATTGGCGGTGGCGGTTTAATTGCAGGTATTGCCATTGCGATTAAATCGATTAACCCCACCATTAAAGTTATCGGCGTGCAGGCCGAAAATGTTCACGGTATGGCGGCGTCTTATTACGCTGGCGAAATAACCACGCACCGAACGACCGGCACCCTGGCGGATGGTTGTGATGTCTCCCGCCCGGGTAATTTAACCTATGAAATCGTACGTGAATTAGTCGATGACATTGTCCTGGTTAGCGAAGATGAAATTCGTAACAGTATGATCGCTTTAATTCAGCGCAATAAGGTTATTACTGAAGGCGCTGGCGCTCTGGCTTGCGCAGCATTATTAAGCGGAAAGTTAGATAGCCATATTCAGAACAGAAAAACGGTCAGTATTATTTCTGGCGGTAATATCGATCTTTCTCGTGTATCACAAATTACGGGTTTAGTTGACGCTTAATCTTTTCGTGAGGATAGGATATGAGTACTACTGATAGCATTGTATCCAGCCAGACAAAACAGTCGTCATGGCGTAAATCGGACACTACGTGGACACTGGGTTTATTTGGTACCGCCATTGGCGCCGGGGTGCTGTTTTTCCCTATCCGCGCCGGGTTTGGCGGGCTTATCCCCATTCTGCTGATGCTGGTTTTAGCTTACCCCATTGCGTTCTATTGTCACCGGGCGCTGGCGCGTCTGTGTTTATCCGGGTCTAATCCGTCCGGCAATATTACGGAAACGGTCGAAGAGCACTTTGGTAAAACGGGCGGGGTAGTTATCACGTTCCTTTACTTCTTTGCGATTTGTCCGCTGCTGTGGATTTATGGCGTCACCATTACTAACACGTTCATGACGTTTTGGGAAAACCAGTTGCAGATGCCAGCGTTGAACCGCGGCTTCGTGGCGCTGTTCTTGCTGCTGCTGATGGCTTTTGTGATCTGGTTTGGTAAAGATCTGATGGTTAAGGTGATGAGTTACCTGGTATGGCCGTTTATCGCCAGCCTGGTGCTAATCTCATTATCGCTGATTCCTTACTGGAACTCGGCGGTTATCGATCAGGTTAATCTCAGCAATATCGCGTTGACCGGGCACGATGGCATACTGGTTACGGTGTGGCTGGGAATTTCTATCATGGTGTTCTCCTTTAACTTCTCGCCCATCGTCTCTTCGTTCGTGGTGTCTAAGCGTGAAGAGTATGAGAAAGAGTTTGGTCGCGACTTTACCGAACGTAAATGTTCACAGATCATCTCTCGCGCCAGTATGCTGATGGTCGCCGTGGTGATGTTCTTCGCCTTTAGCTGCCTGTTTACGCTCTCCCCGCAGAACATGGCGGATGCGAAAGCGCAGAACATTCCAGTGCTTTCCTACCTGGCCAACCATTTCGCCTCTTTGTCGGGGACAAAATCCACTTTTGCAACGGTGCTGGAGTATGGCGCGTCTATCATTGCGCTGGTTGCTATCTTCAAATCTTTCTTCGGTCACTATTTGGGGACGCTGGAAGGGTTGAACGGCCTGGTGCTGAAGTTCGGTTATAAAGGCGATAAAACCAAAGTCTCCATGGGCAAGCTTAACACCATCAGCATGATCTTCATTATGGGGTCTACCTGGGTTGTGGCTTATGCAAACCCGAACATTCTGGATCTGATTGAAGCGATGGGCGCGCCGATTATCGCCTCACTGTTATGTCTGCTGCCGATGTACGCCATTCGTAAAGCGCCGTCGCTGGCGAAGTACCGTGGTCGTCTGGATAACGTGTTCGTCACCCTGATTGGTCTGCTGACCATCCTGAATATCGTCTACAAATTGTTCTAATCCTCTCGTTCAGCCTGCGTTCCGCCATAGGGCGTGGACGCAGGTTGACATCGACGGAGTCACTACATGAATGAATTTCCGGTCGTTCTGGTCATTAATTGCGGATCATCTTCTATTAAATTCTCTGTACTGGATGTCGCTACCTGTGATGTTTTAATGGCGGGAATAGCAGATGGAATTAATACTGAAAACGCCTTTTTATCTATTAATGGCGATAAGCCGATAAACCTCGCGCACCCTAATTATGAGGACGCGTTAAAAGCCATTGCCTTTGAGCTGGAAAAACGTGATTTAACGGATAGCGTGGCATTAATTGGCCACCGTATCGCGCACGGTGGAGAGCTATTTACACAGTCCGTAATTATTACCGATGAGGTTATCGATAATATTCGTCGGGTATCGCCTTTAGCGCCGCTGCATAATTACGCTAATTTAAGCGGTATTGACGCGGCGCGGCACCTTTTCCCGGGCGTGCGACAGGTGGCGGTATTTGATACCAGTTTCCACCAGACGCTGGCGCCGGAAGCCTATTTGTACGGATTACCGTGGGAATATTTTTCCAGCCTGGGCGTGCGGCGCTACGGCTTTCACGGTACGTCGCATCGCTATGTTTCGCGGCGCGCCTATGAACTACTTGACCTCGATGAAAAAAACTCGGGTCTGATTGTCGCGCATTTGGGCAATGGGGCGTCTATCTGCGCGGTACGCAATGGTCAGAGCGTGGATACCTCAATGGGGATGACGCCGCTGGAGGGGCTGATGATGGGCACTCGCAGCGGCGACGTTGATTTCGGCGCGATGGCGTGGATAGCCAAAGAAACCGGGCAGACGTTGAGCGATCTGGAGCGAGTGGTGAATAAAGAGTCCGGTTTGCTCGGCATATCCGGTTTGTCATCCGACCTTAGAATCCTGGAAAAAGCCTGGCACGAAGGACATGAGCGCGCCCGGTTAGCGATAAAAACGTTTGTCCACCGTATCGCCCGTCATATTGCCGGACACGCGGCATCGTTACATCGGCTGGATGGCATTATTTTTACCGGCGGTATTGGTGAAAATTCAGTATTAATTCGCCAGTTGGTGATTGAACATCTGCGCGTACTGGGGCTTACGTTAGACGTTGAAATGAATAAGCAGCCGAATTATCACGGCGAGCGTATTATTTCCGGTAACCCTTCTCAGGTTATTTGCGCTGTTATTCCCACAAATGAAGAGAAAATGATTGCCCTTGATGCCATTCATTTAGGCAACGTGAAAGCACCAGTGGAATTTGCATAACTTAACAGTTGTTCTGTAGAGAGATTATTTTTCATGAAGGTAAATATCGATACCAGCGATATGCTGTATGCCGAAGCATGGCGTGATTTTAAAGGTACGGACTGGAAAGAAGAAATTAATGTCCGTGATTTTATTCAGCATAACTATACGCCTTATGAGGGGGATGAGTCTTTTCTCGCCGATGCGACGCCAGCGACCACGGCGTTGTGGGAAAAGGTGATGGCGGGAATACGTATCGAGAACGCGACCCATGCACCGGTGGATTTCGATACCAACATCGCGACGACAATTACCGCCCACGATGCGGGATATATTGAAAAAGAGCTGGAAAAAATCGTCGGTTTACAAACGGATAAGCCGCTTAAACGCGCTTTGCATCCGTTTGGCGGCGTTAATATGATCAAAAGTTCATTCCATGCCTATGACCGCGAAATGGACGCCGATTTTGAATATACCTTTACCGACCTGCGGAAAACCCATAATCAGGGCGTATTCGATGTTTACTCGCCGGATATGCTGCGCTGCCGTAAATCCGGTGTATTAACCGGTTTGCCGGATGGTTATGGTCGCGGGCGCATTATTGGCGATTATCGCCGCGTCGCGCTGTATGGCATCCGTTATCTGGTGCGCGAACGCGAGCTGCAATTCGCCGACCTGCAGTCGAATCTGGAGTGGGGACAGAATCTTGAGGCGACGATTCGCCTGCGTGAGGAGCTGGCGGAGCACCGTCGCGCGTTGCTGCAAATGCAGGAGATGGCGGCGAAATACGGCTACGATATCTCCCGTCCGGCGCGAAACGCGCAGGAAGCGGTACAGTGGCTCTACTTTGCCTATCTGGCGGCGGTAAAATCGCAAAATGGCGGTGCAATGTCGTT
Organism: Salmonella enterica subsp. diarizonae; assembly: GCF_008692785.1. Classification (GTDB taxonomy): domain Bacteria; phylum Pseudomonadota; class Gammaproteobacteria; order Enterobacterales; family Enterobacteriaceae; genus Salmonella; species Salmonella diarizonae. The sequence goes on along the minus strand of NZ_VXJV01000001.1, from coordinate 649,835 downwards.
GGGGCGAACCGCGTCGTTCCTTGATATCTACATTGAGCGCGATTTCAATGCGGGCCTCCTGACAGAGCAGCAGGCGCAGGAGCTGATCGACCATTTCATCATGAAGATCCGTATGGTGCGCTTCCTGCGCACGCCGGAATTTGACTCGCTCTTTTCCGGCGATCCGATCTGGGCCACCGAAGTTATTGGCGGGATGGGGCTTGATGGCCGCACGCTGGTGACGAAGAACGCCTTCCGTTATCTGCATACCCTGCACACGATGGGGCCAGCGCCGGAGCCGAACCTGACCATACTGTGGTCTGAAGCGCTACCGGTGGCATTCAAAAAATATGCTGCGCAGGTCTCCATCGTGACCTCATCTTTGCAGTATGAAAACGACGATTTAATGCGTACCGACTTTAACAGCGACGATTACGCCATCGCTTGTTGCGTCAGTCCGATGGTCATCGGTAAGCAGATGCAGTTCTTCGGCGCGCGCGCCAACCTTGCCAAAACGTTGCTGTACGCTATCAATGGCGGCGTTGACGAGAAACTGAAAATCCAGGTTGGGCCGAAAACCGCGCCGTTAATGGATGAGGTGCTGAATTACGACACGGTAATGGAGAGCCTCGACCATTTTATGGACTGGCTGGCGGTGCAGTACATCAGCGCGCTGAACATCATTCACTACATGCACGATAAGTATAGCTATGAAGCCTCGCTGATGGCGCTGCACGACCGCGATGTGTATCGGACGATGGCGTGCGGCATCGCCGGACTGTCGGTGGCGGCGGATTCCCTGTCCGCCATCAGGTATGCTCAGGTGAAGCCGATTCGCGATGAAAACGGCCTTGCCATCGACTTCGCTATTGAAGGCGAGTATCCGCAGTATGGTAATAACGATGAGCGCGTGGACAGCATTGCCTGCGACCTGGTGAAACGCTTTATGCAAAAAATTAGCGTGTTGCCGACGTATCGCAATGCGGTGCCGACGCAGTCCATTTTGACCATCACCTCGAACGTCGTGTACGGGCAGAAGACCGGCAATACGCCGGATGGACGTCGCGCCGGAACGCCGTTCGCGCCGGGGGCGAACCCGATGCACGGTCGTGACCGTAAAGGGGCGGTGGCCTCGCTGACGTCGGTGGCGAAACTGCCGTTTACCTACGCCAAAGACGGTATTTCATACACCTTCTCGATTGTGCCTGCGGCGCTCGGGAAAGAAGATGCGGTGCGGAAAACCAATCTGGTCGGCCTGCTGGACGGCTATTTCCATCATGAAGCACAGGTGGAAGGCGGGCAGCATCTGAACGTCAATGTAATGAACCGTGACATGTTGCTGGATGCGATTGAACATCCGGAAAACTATCCGAACCTGACGATCCGCGTTTCTGGCTATGCCGTGCGTTTCAATGCGCTGACTCGTGAGCAGCAACAGGACGTTATTTCGCGCACCTTTACTCAGGCGATGTAACGTGAGCGGGGCGATCGTGTGGATCGCCCCGCGACGGATCTTCACTGAACGGTAATCTTAGGGGGAGATATGATTAGCGCATTTGATATTTTTAAGATCGGCATTGGACCTTCAAGCTCCCATACCGTAGGGCCAATGAATGCAGGAAAATGTTTTATCGATCGGCTGACCGACAGCGGCGACCTGCCGCGAACAACGCGCATCACGGTTGATCTTTACGGATCGCTGTCGCTGACTGGCAAAGGCCATGCGACCGATACCGCCATCATTATGGGCCTGGCGGGCAATACGCCGCAGGATGTCAATATTGATAGCATTCCGGCATTTATCCAGGAGGTTGCCCGCAGCAGCCGTTTATCGGTTGCGGGGGGCGCGCATGTGGTGGATTTTCCCGTTGCCGACAGTATTCTCTTTCACGCTGAAACCCTGGCACGCCATGAAAACGGTATGCGTATTACCGCCTGGAACGGACAAAAGCTGCTTTTACGTAAAACGTATTACTCTATCGGCGGCGGCTTTATTGTCGAAGAGGAACGCTTTGGTCAGTCGCACGACGTAGAAAAATCGGTGCCGTATGATTTTCATTCCGCCAGCGAACTGTTGACGCTGTGTGAAAGACAGGGTCTCTCGGTTTCCGGCCTGATGATGCAAAATGAACTGGCGTTGCGTAGCAAAGAGCAGATTGACGCTGGCTTTGCCCGCATCTGGCAGGTAATGGCGGCCGGGATTGAGCGTGGTATGAATACTGAGGGCGTGCTGCCGGGGCCGCTGAACGTTCCACGCCGCGCGGTAGCGTTACGGCGTCTGTTGGTCTCCAGCGATAATCTCTCCCGCGATCCGATGAACGTCATCGACTGGATTAACATGTTCGCCCTGGCCGTGAGCGAAGAGAACGCGGTGGGGGGGCGGGTTGTCACCGCGCCGACCAACGGCGCGTGCGGGATTATTCCCGCGGTGCTGGCCTATTACGACAAATTCCGTCGTCCGGTCAATGCCAACTCTATCGCCCGTTATCTGCTGGCGGCGGGGGCGATTGGTGCGCTGTACAAGATGAACGCCTCGATATCCGGCGCGGAAGTGGGGTGTCAGGGCGAGGTTGGCGTAGCGTGTTCGATGGCGGCGGCGGGGCTGACAGAACTACTGGGCGGCAGCCCGGCGCAGGTCTGCATTGCGGCGGAAATCGCGATGGAGCATAACCTTGGCCTCACCTGTGACCCGGTGGCGGGTCAGGTGCAAATCCCTTGTATTGAACGTAATGCGATTAACGCCGTTAAAGCGGTAAATGCGGCGCGAATGGCGCTACGCCGTACCTCCGAACCGCGGGTTTCGCTCGATAAAGTGATCGAAACCATGTACGAAACCGGTAAAGACATGAACGACAAATATCGTGAGACGTCGCGCGGTGGCCTGGCGATTAAAGTCGTTTGTAGATAGGCCCGATAGGCGCAGAGTTATCAGGCTATGGGATAACGCAGAAGACAGAAGCATGAAAAAAAGGGCGCACTTTAGTGCGTCCTTTTTTGTTGTGATCCGCTTCAAATAGAGAAAATAACAATATTAAACGAATAGTAAATAGAAAATAATTCTTAACCCACAGGAAATATAGGTGTTTGATTGGTAAGTTTTTCTCTTATCGTGCGCGTATGATTTTCTTATTACAAGAAAGTACCTGCACCTCACGTTCTGCACATCGCCTTGCTGCGGCACGAAAAATAAAAAAACCTCTACCTACACATTGAGCGAGAATTCTATGGAATCGGCAAGTAATACCAGCGTAATCCTCGACGCATCAGCCCCGGCGCGTCGGGCAGGGATGACAGAAAGCGAATGGCGTGAGGCCATCAAATTTGATAGTACCGACACCGGTTGGGTCATTATGAGTATCGGGATGGCGATCGGCGCAGGGATCGTTTTCCTTCCTGTCCAGGTCGGCCTGATGGGACTTTGGGTCTTTTTACTCTCTTCTATTATTGGTTATCCGGCCATGTACTTGTTCCAGCGGTTGTTTATTAATACGCTGGCGGAATCCCCGGAATGTAAAGACTACCCCAGCGTGATCAGCGGCTATCTGGGCAAAAACTGGGGTATTTTATTAGGCGCGCTGTACTTTGTGATGCTCGTCATCTGGATGTTCGTCTATTCTACGGCGATTACTAACGACAGCGCCTCTTATCTGCATACTTTCGGCGTAACGGAAGGATTACTTTCCGATAGCCCGTTTTATGGTCTGGTGCTGATTTGCATCCTGGTGGCGATTTCCTCACGCGGTGAAAAATTACTGTTCAAAATTTCCACGGGTATGGTACTGACCAAACTACTGGTTGTTGCGGCGCTGGGCGTATCCATGGTTGGTATGTGGCACCTGTATAACATTGGCGCGCTGCCGCCGATGGCCCTGCTGATTAAAAACGCCATTATTACCCTGCCGTTTACGCTGACCTCAATTTTATTCATCCAGACGTTAAGCCCAATGGTGATCTCTTACCGTTCACGCGAAAAATCTATTGAGGTCGCACGTCATAAAGCGTTGCGCGCCATGAATATCGCGTTTGGCGTCCTGTTCGTTACCGTCTTTTTCTATGCGGTTTCCTTCACCCTGGCGATGGGGCATGACGAAGCGGTGAAAGCCTATGAGCAGAATATTTCCGCCCTGGCGATCGCCGCGCAATTTATTAGCGGCGATGGTGCTGGCTGGGTCAAAGTGGTCAGCGTGATTCTGAACATCTTTGCCGTAATGACCGCCTTCTTTGGCGTTTACTTAGGATTCCGCGAAGCGACGCAAGGCATTGTGATGAATATCCTGCGCCGCAAAATACCCGCAGAGAAGATCAATGAAAATCTGGTACAGCGCGGCATTATGCTTTTCGCTATTTTGCTGGCCTGGAGTGCCATTGTGCTCAACGCGCCGGTACTGAGCTTCACCTCTATTTGTAGCCCTATCTTCGGTATGGTGGGCTGTTTAATTCCGGCATGGTTGGTCTACAAGGTTCCCGCATTGCACAAATATAAAGGCGCCTCGTTGTACCTGATTATTATTACCGGTCTGCTGTTATGCGTTTCTCCGTTCTTGGCATTCTCTTGATATACCTGAGATTAAGGTTGTTGTTATGTTTGAATCTAAAATAAATCCATTGTGGCAAAGTTTTATCCTGGCCGTACAGGAAGAAGTAAAACCGGCGCTGGGGTGTACTGAGCCAATTTCACTGGCGCTGGCGGCAGCGGCAGCGGCGGCTGAACTTGACGGCACAGTTGAACGCATTGACGCGTGGGTTTCGCCCAATCTGATGAAAAATGGTATGGGCGTTACTGTTCCAGGAACGGGAATGGTAGGGCTACCGATCGCCGCGGCGCTTGGCGCGTTGGGCGGTGATGCAAAAGCCGGGTTGGAGGTGTTAAAAGACGCTTCCGCTAAAGCGGTTGCCGATGCAAAAGCGATGCTGGCCGCCGGACATGTCGCGGTGATGTTGCAGGAGCCATGTAATGATATCCTGTTTTCACGGGCGAAAGTTTATAGCGGCGATAGCTGGGCATGTGTCACGATCGTTGGCGATCATACAAACATCGTGCGGATAGAAACCGACAAGGGTGTAGTGTTTACCCAGGCCGATAATGCGCAGGGAGAAGAAAAAACCTCGCCACTGGAAGTGCTGTCTCATACCTCGCTGGAAGAGATTCTGGCGTTTGTGAATGCGGTGCCCTTTGACGCTATCCGCTTTATTCTGGATGCGGCCAGGCTAAACGGCGCGTTGTCGCAGGAGGGACTGCGTGGTTCCTGGGGGCTGCATATCGGTTCGACGCTGGCCAAACAGTGCGATCGCGGTCTGCTGGCGAAAGATCTCTCCACGGCGATTTTGATCCGTACCAGCGCGGCGTCAGATGCCCGAATGGGCGGCGCAACGTTGCCCGCGATGAGCAACTCCGGTTCCGGCAACCAGGGGATTACCGCCACAGTGCCGGTCATGGTGGTTGCTGAACATGTCGGCGCCGATGATGAGCGTCTGGCGCGCGCGCTAATGTTATCGCATTTGAGCGCTATCTATATTCACCATCAGCTTCCGCGTTTGTCGGCGCTGTGCGCGGCAACTACGGCGGCGATGGGCGCGGCGGCGGGTATGGCGTGGCTGATAGATGGTCATTATGACACTATCGCAATGGCTATCAGCAGTATGATTGGCGATGTCAGCGGGATGATTTGCGATGGCGCGTCGAATAGCTGCGCGATGAAAGTCTCCACCAGCGCGTCGGCGGCATGGAAAGCCGTGCTGATGGCATTGGACGATACGGCGGTGACCGGAAACGAAGGGATTGTGGCACACAATGTCGAACAATCTATTTCGAATTTATGTTCGCTGGCGTGTCGCTCAATGCAGCAGACAGACAAGCAGATCATCGAGATTATGGCCAGTAAAGCGCATTAATAATAACGCCCCGGCATGACGTCGGGGCGTTATGTTGCCCGATGATGCTGCGCTTATCGGGCCTACCCGCTGTAGGCCGGATCAGGCGCTTGCGCTGCCATCCGGCATGATTTCAGGCTGCGGCCTCTTCTTCTGCCAGCCGGACTTCGGCGTCCGCCACGATTGCTTCCAGTTCGGTTAGCATCTCTTCATAGCCCAGCGGCACAGTGGCGCTCATCGCCTCCTGTACGGCAGGTTTTACCACGGGCTGACGTTTCTTCGCCGATTTTTTGCTCATCTTACGACTCCTTTTCTGGCTGGCTACACCGGTAAATCTACCAGTAATGCGCGCAGCGGCGTATCGGCAACCAGCGTAATGTTAGGTTCATCACGAATAAATGCGCCATCTCCGCAGGTTAACGCCTCGCGTTCTTCATTGGGCGTCACCGCGTGGAACGTACCGTGAATCGACTGCAAATAGGCGCGCGGCCCGTGAAGCTGGAAATTAAGCGATTCGCCTTTCTCCAGCGTAATATGATGTACCCAGACCTGTTGGCGCAGTTGTAAGCTGTTTTGCTCACCGTCGGGCGACGCAAGAAGCTGTTGTTGCGCCGCCGAGAGTGGGATTTTTTGTACCAGCGCGTTTTCCCGTTCAGGACAGGCGTCAAGCCACAGTTGCATTCGGGTTAACGGCTTAACTTTGCTGAGATTATGTTCGCTGTAGCTAATGTCCGGCTGCGCGGCGAGCAGTAACGCTTCGCCCGCTTTAGCCTGTACATGGTTGCCGTCGCTGTCGCGATATTCTGCTTCGCCGTCCAGAACCAGGTTTAAAATATCCACCTTTGGATAAGTTCGAGGCTGAAAAGAGGCGCCCGGCGCCAGTACTTCCTGGTTCAGCACGCGCAGCGAAGCGTAGCCCAGCAGTGTAGGGTCGAAATAGTGTCCAAAGGAGAAGGTGTAGCGGGCCTGCAACCATCCATAGTCTGCCTGTCCACATTGTTTGGCGGTTCGGGTCGTAATCATCGTTATTAACCTCTCTTTACTCCCTTTTATGTTAAGGGGCTGGACGCTGTATTGTTAGCCAGATATTCTGCCCGGTATGTTCAAATTTCCTGAATGAGAACGCTATGGCTAAAGAGAGAGCGCTGACGCTTGAAGCATTGCGTGTGATGGACGCCATTGACCGCCGGGGCAGTTTTGCCGCAGCAGCAGATGAGCTGGGACGGGTACCCTCCGCGCTGAGTTACACCATGCAGAAGCTGGAAGAAGAGTTGGACGTTGTACTGTTTGATCGCTCCGGCCATCGTACAAAATTCACCAACGTCGGTCGTATGCTGCTGGAACGCGGGCGGGTATTGCTGGAAGCGGCAGACAAGTTAACGACGGATGCCGAAGCGTTGGCCCGTGGTTGGGAAACGCATCTGACGCTGGTCACTGAAGCTCTGGTACCGACGTCTGCTTTTTTTCCGCTGATCGACCGGCTGGCCGCCAAAGCCAATACGCAGCTTTCCTTGATTACCGAAGTACTGGCTGGCGCATGGGAGCGGCTTGAGCAGGGACGGGCGGATATCGTCATTGCCCCGGATATGCATTTTCGATCGTCGTCGGAAATTAACTCCCGTAAGTTGTATACGTTAATGAATGTGTATGTCGCCGCGCCTGACCACCCCATTCATCAGGAGCCGGAGCCGCTTTCGGAAGTGACGCGGGTTAAATACCGCGGCGTAGCGGTAGCGGATACCGCGCGCGAGCGGCCGGTATTAACGGTGCAACTGCTGGATAAGCAGCCACGTCTGACGGTAAGCACGATTGAAGATAAACGTCAGGCGCTGCTGGCCGGGCTTGGCGTCGCGACCATGCCGTATTCGATGGTGGAACAGGATATTGCTGAAGGGCGGCTACGCGTGGTCAGCCCGGAATCGACCAGCGAAATCGATATTATTATGGCCTGGCGGCGCGACAGTATGGGCGAGGCAAAAGCCTGGTGTCTGCGGGAAATACCTAAGCTATTCGCCGGAAAATAAATAGCGCGCGGCGCTTTAAAAGCGGCGCCGCGCCGCCATCAGGAAAAACGTTTCGGATCGGGGCCGAAGCGGTTGTCGCCCGGCGTACCATTCTGGCAGTTGAACGCGATGATGATAAGCCAGCCGATAATGGGGATAAGTAGCAACAGTAGCCACCATGCGGAGCGGTCAGTGTCATGCAGACGACGGAACTGCACGGCCCACCACGGTAAAAAGATCAGAACGCCGTAAATGGTGGTCAGAATGCCTTCACCCCCGGCGCGTTGCCAGCCGAGCATGGCGTCCAACAGGCCCAACACAAAGGTAAAGATGATATTGACCAGAATAAACATCCAGTACTCTTTGCGTCGCGCGCGGCCACCAAATCCCAGATAATTTTTTAAAACGTTTAAATACCAATCCATTTTCGCCTCAATAATCGTTCAATCACTTGTTTTTAAAGTAATCAAACTAAGAATAGCCGCGAATGAAATGCTGGTAAATATTTGTGATATTAATTAATAAGGCGTCCTGGAGGACGCCTGAAATTAGCCAAAGCGCACGTCGCGCCCGTGAGGTTCGAGCAGATCCTGCCACGGTCCGATAGAAATGATACCTGTGGGGTTAATCGTTTTATGGCTACGGAAATAGTGGTGACGAATATGGTCAAAATTAACGGTCTCAGCAATGCCCGGTATTTGATAGATATCGCGTAGGAAACCATACAGATTCAGGTAGTCGCTGATTCGGTATTTGTCGCATTTGAAATGAGTCACGTAAACCGGATCAAAGCGTACCAGGGTCGTCCATAAGCGGATATCCGCCTCGGTCAACTGGTTGCCCGTCAGATAGCGATGCTGTCCGAGAATCTGCTCCAGGCGCGCCAGCGCAGTAAACACCTTTTCTACCGCTTCATCATACGCTTGCTGGCTGGTGGCGAAGCCTGCTTTATAAACGCCGTTATTAACGCTGTCATAAATCCAGGCGTTTAACTCGTCAATTTTGCTTTGTAGCGCGGGTGGATAGTAATCTCCGGCTTTAGCGCCCAGCCCATCGAAGGCGGAGTTAAACATACGAATGATTTCGGCGGACTCGTTGCTGACGATAGTATGATTCTTTTTATCCCATAAGACCGGCACGGTGACGCGGCCGCTGTAGTGCGGATCGGCGTGCAGATACAACTGGTAGAGAAATTCATGCTGATAGAGTGTATCGCCGGTGGCCGCCGGAAAATCATCATCAAACGTCCAGCCGTTTTCCAGCATCAATGGATTCACGACGGAAACCGGAATAAACGGCTCCAGGCCTTTCAGTTTACGGAAAATGAGCGTGCGGTGCGCCCAGGGACAGGCAAGGGAAACGTACAGATGGTAACGATCTTTTTCTGCGGCGAATCCGCCTTCGCCGGAAGGTCCGGGCGCGCCGTCAGCGGTAAGCCAGTTGCGGAAAGCCGACGCTGAACGCTGAAATTTCCCCCCGGAAGATTTGGTGTCATACCAGGTGTCGTGCCAGACGCCATCGATCAGTTGTCCCATGTCTCTCTCCTTCAGATGACAAAAGCGAGGCGCTATTCCCTCGCTTTTTTAATTGAGTATAGATTGCTTACCACTTTTTATTCAGCAGACGGTCAAGGCTGAACGTGCCAGGCCCGGTTAACGCCAGTAATAAGAATCCGCCGGCAATGGTCAGGTTTTTCATAAACATCAGCGAGTTTACGCCTTCTGCAAAATTGCTATGGAAGATCAATGCCGTCAGCAACGTAAAACCAGCGGTAAAAAGCGCAGTGGTTCGGGTGAGGAACCCCAGCAGAATCGCCAGACCGCCGCCGAACTCAAGCAGTATGGTGAGCGGCAGCAGGAATCCCGGTACGCCCATCGCTTCCATATACTGTTGTGTGCCCGCATAGCCATTAATTTTTCCCCATCCTGCGGTAATAAACAGAACTGGCATTAAAATACGCGCTATCAGTACACCAACATCTTCTAATTTTTTCATTTTATTCTCCAGGAGGCCGATTCGGCTGCTGCTGCTATTTTCATGAGCAATGGCGCGGTGTAGAGCGTCATTGTTATCGCTGGAGAGAATCATAAACGTGGCGTACAGGAATTGTTAGCAAGGAAAACTGCCAAATTTTTTCAAAAAATTTGAGTGATTACTGAAGAGACGAGGTGTCTGAAAGTATCGCGCCATCAGGAGTAAGCGGGTGATAACCTGATGGCGCGATGCTATAAAAGAAAAGACATTAACCGCGGAGCTGTTGTTGACGGAGGGTAGTTTTTACCAGGCGCCATGCGCTCCAGATCCCCAGGCCGCGTTTCGCCCAGCGTACCAACATATTAGGATGACGGATGGTCCAGATGGCCATTACGCTGCTACCGACCAGCGCCCAGGAGCGCAGGCTTAACACGGTATTCCAGCCGCGATCGTAAGCGCCGGTGGTCTCCAGCCAGTCGCGACGGCTGGCCGATAGATCCAACCGTTGCTGCTGGATCTGACTGAGAAGCAGCGCTTTACGTTTTTCGCGTTCGCCTTTGCTGCTCACGACTGATCGTCCTCCAGAATTTGCCGATCGTTAGCCAGTTCGTGCCGTGTATGGCGCAATAGCGTGGACTGACGCGCTTTGCGTAACGTCCAGATGCCGCCGATTAGCGCAAGCACTAACAGCACAACGGTGGTCGCGATCATCGCGTTCAAACGGTACTGAGGATCAATAGCCCAGATGACCAGGACCATCAGGCTCATTAAGCCAAACGCAGCGAAGAGCATGGTAAGACCTACCATCAGCAAAAGCTGAAAGAGGTTCGCTTTCTCTTCTTCCAGTTCTACTACCGCCAGTCGCAGCCGGGTTTCCACCATCTCAACGATAATGGTGACAATCCGCTGCCCGATACCCAGTACGCTTTTGCCTGGTCCTTGTGCCTGTCGAGAGTCCGCCATAATTAACGACGCGTCAGCAGTACGCCCAACACCAGACCGACAGCGGCGCCAATGCCTACGCCTGTCCAGGGATTTTCGCGCACATAATCATCGGCGCGGGCGGCGGCGACGCGAGTCTGTTTGGCAATCACATCACCCGTTTCGCCCAGGCGGTAACGGCTCTCTTTCAGCGCGCGCTCGGCTTTGCTACGAATCTTACTCAACTCTTCTTTCGACTTTTCGCCCGAAGAGCTCAGCACTTCTTCAAGCGTATCAGTCAGGGATTTCAACTCAGCGCGCAGATGTTCCGTAGTGTTATCTTTCGACATAGTTTTCTCCAGGTGAGTGAGTATTTACATTTGGCGTTAATTTAGTAGTCTCTGGCCTCAAGTTTTTTTAGCTCATCCTGAGCCTCGGCCAGCTTACGTTCACGTTTGTCTATTTTATCCACATCGCCTTTTGCTTTTGCCTCGGCTAAATCACGTTGGCGTTCGGCTATCTCCTCTTTTTGCTCAGCGATCTTTTTCTGATGCTCGGCGCGTAGCTTGCTGTCAGTACAATTGGCGCGTACTTCGCTGAGCGCCTTGTTCAGACCCTCAATACGGCGCTGATTGTTGTGCTTTTCAGCGTAGCTAATTTCCTTTTGTATATCCTGCTCTTTTTCCTGACAAAGCGTATTAGCGTAGCTGCCGGCGCTAAGCGTAAAAAGCGTGATAGCCAAAGCGATGTGGTATTTCATTCCTGAACTTTCCCTTATGTTCGGACCCGTTGTCCGGGGCGGTAATCCCGATAATAACGCAGTGGGTTAAACACCGCTTTATTAATCATAGTCATTAAACAATGAAATCACCAAAGTGAGTGATATGATTCGGATTCCTGGAGATTAGCCAAAGCGGTGTGAGCTTTCCCGTAAGCGGGACAGCCACTGTACCGTTTCGTTGTCATCGTCCTGCTGAGCGACGACATAACCGTGTGGAAGCGTTTGATCAAGCACCGCTTTTGCTGCGGCGCTTTGCGCAGGGGAATCGAAGGTAATGAGCAGCATGTCATTTTTAGGCGTAATGCTTTTAAAATGAATGCCGTTCGCATCCAGATGATGCAGAACTGAAAAGCCGTCAGGCATACTGGCGCCGTGGTTAACCGCGCGAATGGCTAGCGTCGACTCTTGCTGACGCAGCGTTGACCACGCCACCATGAGTACGGTCAGCATCAGTAGAAAAGCGCTGATCCAAATGAGTTGTCGGGCAGTTATGCGTGTTTTAAGCATAAGTTATCCCCGGCTCCCATACTTCTTTTTCCACAGCATGACCAGCGAACCCGCCAGGCCAAAAAAGAGCAGCACCACGGGCAACAGCATCAGGCATGACATTAACTGATCTTCATATTTCATAAAGACGGGCGTTTTGCCCAGCAGATAGCCCAGCGACGTCAGGATAAGCACCCACAACAAGCCGCTTATCCAGTTGAAGAACTGAAAGCGCGCGTTATTCAGGCCGGATATGCCGGCAATAGTGGGCAGCAGTGTTCTGACAAACGCGATAAAACGGCCTATCAATAATGCCGACAGACCGTGTTTATGGAAAAGGTGGTGGGCACGTTGATGATAATGTGCGGGGAGATGAGAGAGCCAGTTTTGCACGGTGCGGGTATTCCCCAGCCAGCGGCCCTGAATATAGCTAACCCAGCAGCCCAGGCTGGCCGCGACGGTAAGCAGCAAAATGGTTTGTGGAAAACCCATTGCGCCTTTGGCGATCAGCACGCCGACCAGGATTAACAGGCTGTCGCCAGGTAAAAAGGCGGCAGGGAGCAGCCCATTTTCCAGGAACAAAATCATAAATAACACAAAATACAACATGCCAATCATGGAAGGATTGGCCAGAGTTTCAAAGTCCTGAGCCCACAGGGCATTCAGCAATTGAGTCAGTAGTTCCATTCAGTATTCCTGGAGAATCGGTTAACGTCACGCCGGTGATCTAAGCTTTGCACTACCGCAACAGAGTTGGAGTTTTTATCAGCGTTGCGGAAACGGCAAATTCGCGGCCTGAACTATTCCTTGTTAAGTTGTGAAGTAAGCAAGCACTAACACACAAAAATTCAAAATGCATCTAATTGTAACAAAGGTCAACGAAGTCCGTTAAAGAAATTACGCGTCGTTGAGCTTTGATTTTGCTTATCGCAAAGGAGGGTGGCGAGAGGATTTACACAGGCTGACACTTTATACTTTACGCTGACCAAGCGCCGCGGCAGACGCCATCTACACGCCTGCTGCGGTAAAAACGGTTATTTTGCGCCGCCAGAGACGGTATCAAGGTGTACAACCGGATTTTCGGCAAACAGATAGCGATCGGCATTAAATTCGAAATCATCGCTGGTTTCATTAAATAACATCTGTTTCGTGTTCTCCAGATGCTGCCACATCGCCACTTTGGCGGCGTGAGGATCTTTACGAATCAGCGCGCGCAGGATCTGGTCGTGATCGTCGCACCAGTTGTCAACCGTGCGCAAGTCAATGTGATCATGCAATTTTTTCCAGTAAGGGTTGTGTACGCGTTGTGTCCACATCTTATCGACAATGGCAGCCAACGCGGAGTTTTGCGTGGCTAACGCTACCTGAACATGGAATTGCAAATCCCATTCGGAGTCGCGAAAACATTTTTCATTACGCGCTTTTTCCTGGATTTCCATCAGCTTCATGATGTCTTGCTTCGTGACTTGCGTCGCGGCGAACTCGGCGATATTGCTCTCTATCAATTGTCGTGCCTGAAGCAGTTCGAAAGGGCCATAATTGGCGAATTCCAGCTTTTCATCCGGAACGATATAGTGTCTGGGCTGGTTGGAAATAACATGAATGCCGGAACCTTTACGGACTTCGACATATCCTTCCACCTCCAGCATGATGATCGCTTCACGAACCACGGTACGGCTGACGTTTTTTTCCTCGGCAATAAATCGTTCTGCGGGCAGTTTATCGCCAGGGTGGTAAAGACCCTGTTCAATACGCGCCTTCAGATCGGCGGCAAGCTGTTGATATAAACGTCGTGGTTCGGTGATTTCCATATGCGCTCCAGGCATGATACGGCAGATTCCATTTGTTATACCACTTTCGTAAAGGCGCCACCACTCGCAACCATACGAAAAAGCCATCGGACCTGGTGAATCGGATGCCTGTTTGAATCCTTTGCCACTTTTTTGCCGGGTGGGATAATTCCCACCGACTTGCTATATCAACAGGTTATCACGCTGTCGGGAATCAGCTTTGTGTTGCAGGAACATGTATCTGACTGGCGGTAGTTTCACTGGCGGGTTTATTTTGCAAAACCGTCCAGATAACTAACGCGCCGAGCAGATCGAACACCGCCAGTACAGCAAACAGCGGGCTAAAGCCGATAGTATCCGCCAGAGCGCCGACGACCAGGGCGAACAGGGTACTTGCCAGCCAGGCGGACATCCCGGTCAGGCCGTTCGCTGTCGCGACTTCATTACGCCCGAAAACGTCAGAGGAGAGCGTAATCAGCGCGCCGGAGAGCGCCTGGTGCGCAAAACCGCCGATACACAGTAACATAATGGCAATGTACGGACTGGTGAACAGGCCAATCATCCCTGGGCCTATCATCAGCAGAGCGCCAAGCGTGACGACCATCTTACGGGAAACAATCAGGTTTACGCCGAACCAACGCTGGAATAACGGCGGCAGATAACCGCCAATAACGCAGCCAAGATCGGCAAACAGCATCGGCATCCAGGCGAACATCGCAATTTCTTTCAGGTTAAAGCCATAGACTTTAAACATGAATAACGGAATCCACGCGTTAAAGGTTCCCCATGCCGGTTCAGCCAGAAAACGCGGCAGAGCGATGCCCCAGAACTGGCGGTTACGCAGAATTTGTAAGGCAGACATTTTTTTCGCATTGTCGGTCTGATGTTGCGCTTCCTGACCAGTAATAATGTAATCGCGCTCTTCATCGGTCAGCTTTTTCTGGTTGCGAGGATGCTTATAAAAGAGCAGCCATGACATCGCCCAGATGAAACTCAATACGCCGGAGATAATGAACGCCATCTGCCAACTGTGCATGACAATTGCCCAGACCACCAGCGGTGGCGCAATCATCGCGCCAATAGAGGAACCGACGTTAAAATAGCCCACGGCGATAGAACGTTCTTTCGCCGGAAACCACTCGGAGCTGGCTTTCAGGCCCGCAGGGATCATCGCCGCTTCCGCCGCGCCTACCGCCCCGCGCGCCAACGCCAGGCCACCCCAGCTTCCCGCCAGCGCGGTGGCGCCGCAGAATACGGCCCATGCGATAGCGAAGAAAGCGTAACCGATTTTTGTCCCCAGAATATCTAATACATAGCCTGCGACAGGCTGCATAACGGTATAGGCAGCAGAATAAGCAGCGATGATATAAGAATACTGTTGGGTGGAGATGTGTAACTCTTCCATCAGCGTCGGCGCTGCTGCCGCCACCGTGTTTCGTGTCAGGTAGCCCAGCACGGTACCCACCGTCACCAGTGCTATCATATACCAACGTAACCCTTTAATTTTACGCATCTAAAACCTCATCGTTTTGTCATTTCCGCAAGGAACACGGCCATCTTCCTGCTCGCGGCGGGGGATGTTCATTCAGGAAGGGGAATCGGAAAAAAATCCGGTACGCCCCGACTCTGCCATCAAACCACTGTGTTCATTCGGTTTCCGTACCGGTCAATTCGATGGTGACGCCATCGATAACTGCGCATTCCGTCGGCTTATATATCGCGCCGGCAGAAAGATAACTTGTCATACATCTTAAAAAGGTGAATGACATCACAAATGCGTGAATCTTAGTGTGGTCATTATTTGGTTTCAGCCATGCCAGTTCTGGCGCGCCTTTCCGGGAAGTTTATTTCTTTTACGGGGATTTATTTGTTGATGTTTATTGATCTATCTCATGAAAAGTTGTTCAGTATATGGAAATTGGTGTGATAACTTTGACAACATCAAGACATAAGCAATCTGCTGCTCTTGTTGATGAGGATGATGACCATGACGCCGTTTATGACCGAAGATTTTTTACTGGATACTGAGTTTGCCCGCCGTCTGTACCATGATTATGCGAAAGACCAGCCGATTTTCGACTACCATTGCCACTTACCGCCGCAACAGGTTGCCGAAAATTACCGTTTTAAGAATCTGTATGACATCTGGCTGAAAGGCGATCATTACAAATGGCGCGCAATGCGTACCAACGGCGTGCCGGAGCGGTTGTGTACCGGCGATGCGTCCGATCGTGAGAAATTCAACGCCTGGGCCGCTACCGTTCCGCATACCATTGGCAACCCGTTATACCACTGGACGCATCTGGAGCTACGCCGTCCGTTTGGCATCACTGGTACATTGCTGTCTCCGGCTACTGCGGATGAGATCTGGGAGCAGTGTAACGCGCTGTTGGCGCAGGAGGCTTTCTCCGCGCGCGGTATCATGCGGCAGATGAATGTGAAAATGGCAGGTACGACCGACGATCCTGTCGATTCGCTGGAACACCACGCCGCGATCGCGAAAGATGACACTTTTGACATTAAAGTGTTGCCGAGCTGGCGTCCGGATAAGGCGTTCAACATTGAACTGGCAACCTTTAGTGATTACATGACCAAACTGGGCGAGGCGGCGGATACCGACATTTGTCGCTTTAGCGATCTGCAAACCGCGCTGACTAAACGTCTGGATTACTTTGCTGCGCATGGCTGTAAAGTCTCTGATCATGCGCTGGACGTGGTGCTGTTCGCTGAAGCCAGCGAGGCTGAACTGGACGGTATTCTGGCGCGTCGTCTGGCGGGAGAAACCCTTAGCGAGCACGACGTGGCGCAGTTTAAAACGGCAGTGCTGGTGTTCCTTGGCGCTGAATATGCGCGTCGCGGCTGGGTTCAGCAGTACCACATTGGCGCGCTGCGTAATAACAACCTGCGTCAGTTCACATTGCTGGGGCCGGACGTGGGCTTTGACTCCATTAATGACCGTCCGATAGCGGAAGCGTTATCTAAATTGCTCAGCAAGCAGAACGAACAGAATCTGCTGCCGAAAACTATTCTCTACTGCCTGAACCCGCGCGACAACGAAGTGATCGGCACCATGATCGGCAATTTCCAGGGCGAAGGGATGCCCGGCAAAATGCAGTTTGGTTCCGGCTGGTGGTTCAACGATCAGAAAGATGGCATGGAGCGTCAGATGACACAACTGGCGCAACTGGGCTTGCTGAGCCGCTTCGTCGGTATGCTGACCGATAGCCGCAGCTTCCTGTCTTACACCCGTCATGAGTATTTCCGCCGCATCCTCTGCCAGATGATTGGTCGCTGGGTCGCCGCGGGCGAAGCGCCGGCTGATATCCAGTTACTGGGTGAGATGGTGAAAAATATTTGCTTTAACAATGCGCGTGATTATTTCGCCATTGAACTGAACTAAGGTCTGGGGTTGATATGCAATACATCAGGATCCACTCGCTGGATAACGTCGCGGTAGCGCTGGTCGATTTAGCGCAAGGTACGCCAGTAAGCGTCGATAGCCAAACTGTGACATTACGCCAGGATGTTGCGCGTGGACATAAATTTTCTTTACGTGACATAGCGATGGGTGAAAATGTCATTAAATATGGTCTGCCGATCGGCCATACGCTGGCGGATGTCGCAGTGGGAGAACATATTCATGCGCACAATACCCGCACCAATCTAAGCGATGTGGATGCGTACCGCTATCAACCTGATTTCCAGACGTCTCCGTCACAGCCTGCGGATCGGGAGGTTCAGATCTATCGTCGCGCCAGCGGTGACGTTGGCGTGCGTAATGAGCTGTGGATTTTGCCAACCGTAGGCTGCGTAAACGGTATTGCGCGCCAGATCCAGAAGCGCTTTTTACAAGAGAGTGACAACGCAGAAGGCACTGACGGCGTATTTCTTTTTAGCCACACTTACGGCTGCTCTCAGTTGGGCGATGACCACATTAATACCCGCACCATGCTGCAAAATATGGTTCGCCATCCGAATGCGGGCGCGGTGTTAGTGATTGGCCTGGGCTGTGAGAATAATCAGGTTGATGTGTTCCGCGACACGTTAGGCGAGTTTGACTCTGAGCGCGTGCATTTTATGGTTTGCCAGCATCAGGATGATGAAGTCGAGGCGGGCGTTGAACATCTTCATCAGCTTTATAGCGTAATGCGCCACGATAGACGCGTACCTGGCAAACTGAGCGAGCTGAAATTTGGCCTCGAGTGTGGCGGATCGGATGGGCTGTCAGGGATCACCGCCAACCCAATGCTGGGACGATTTTCCGATTATGTGATTGCCAACGGCGGCACCACAGTACTGACGGAAGTGCCGGAGATGTTCGGCGCAGAACGGTTGCTGATGAGCCACTGCCGTGATGAAGAGACATTTAGCAAATTGGTGACGATGGTGAATGACTTTAAGCGATACTTCATCGCCCATAACCAACCAATCTATGAAAACCCGTCGCCGGGCAACAAAGCAGGCGGTATTACCACGCTGGAAGATAAGTCGTTGGGCTGCACTCAAAAAGCGGGCTCCAGCCCGGTGGTGGATGTGCTGCGTTACGGAGAACGTCTGAAAAAAGCGGGTCTGAATCTGTTAAGCGCGCCGGGTAACGACGCCGTGGCAACCAGCGCGCTGGCAGGAGCGGGATGCCATATGGTGCTATTCAGTACCGGGCGAGGAACACCCTACGGCGGATTTGTCCCCACGGTAAAAATCGCCACCAACAGCGAACTGGCGAGCAGAAAAAAACACTGGATTGATTTTAACGCCGGACAACTCATCCAGGGCAAAGCGATGCCGCAGCTCTTAAATGAGTTTGTCGATACCATCGTTAAGATTGCTAACGGCAAGCAGACCTGCAACGAGCGTAATGACTTCCGTGAGCTGGCGATCTTTAAGAGTGGTGTCACCTTATAAAAAGCGCCGGATGGCGACGCTAACGCGTCTTATCTGCGAACGTAGGCCGGGCAAGCGGATCTGCCGGATAGCACGCGCTATCCGGCATCAATAATAACTTAGCTGCGCAAGGCGTTATTCGCCAGACGTTCGTCCTCTGCCTGGCAGGCTGCCGCAGTGAACAGAACATCGGTAGACGAGTTCAGCGCCGTTTCACACGAATCCTGCAATACGCCGATAATAAAGCCGACCGCAACCACCTGCATCGCGATATCGTTCGGGATACCAAACATGTTGCACGCCAGCGGAATCAGTAACAATGAACCGCCTGCCACGCCGGAGGCGCCGCAAGCACACAGCGAGGCCACTACGCTCAACAGCAGCGCTGTGGGCAGATCCACCGGTACGCCTAACGTATGGACTGCCGCCAACGTCAGAACCGTAATGGTAATTGCCGCGCCGGCCATATTGATGGTGGCGCCCAGCGGAATGGAAACGGAGTAAGTATCCCTGTCCAGATTCAGTTTTTCGCACAACGCCATGTTCACCGGAATATTGGCGGCAGAGCTGCGGGTAAAGAAGGCATAAACGCCGCTTTCACGCAGGCATGCGAACACCAGCGGATAAGGGTTACGACGAATTTTCCAGAATACTAACAGCGGGTTGACCACCAACGCGACCAGAATCATACAGCCAATCAAGACGACCAGCAGGTGCGCATAGCCCCACAGCGTGGAGAAACCGGTGGTTGCAAGCGTTGATGAAACCAGGCCAAAGATACC
Source organism: Salmonella enterica subsp. diarizonae (assembly GCF_008692785.1). GTDB lineage: Bacteria > Pseudomonadota > Gammaproteobacteria > Enterobacterales > Enterobacteriaceae > Salmonella > Salmonella diarizonae. Next base: position 630,367 of record NZ_VXJV01000001.1, on the reverse strand, counting down.
GACTGGCGCGAAACGGATCACCAGTTTCACCATAAAGGTCACGGCGTTGGACATATCGTTCACGAGGTTTTTGGTGGTCTCATTACCATGACGCAGGGCAAATCCCAGACCGACGGCCCACACCAGAATCCCAATATAGTTGGCGTTCAGCAGCGCGTCGATGGGGTTCGACACCATACTCAGCAGCAGGCCACGCAGGACTTCTACAATGCCGGATGGCGGCACGATATCCTGAGCGCTGCTGGACAGATGCAGCGTTGAAGGGAAGGCGAAGCTGAACACGACGGCCGCCAGCGCGGCTGAAAAGGTGCCTAGCAGATAAAGAAAGAGAATAGGGCGAATATTGGTTTTTTGACCGTGCTGGTGGTTGGCGATCGAGGCCATTACCAGCATCAGCACCAGAATGGGGGCGACCGCTTTTAAGGCGCCGACGAACAGGGTGCCAAGCAAGCCAACCGCTTCCGCCGCAGGCTTAGAAACCCATGCCAGTAAAATTCCCAGTACCAGACCCACTAAAATTTGTTTAACCAGACTGCCTTGCGCTAAACGCTGTAGTAGCCCTGATGCACGTTGCGTAGCCATTTCATGTTCCTTGTATTGTGTTGCTGTTCATCCCCTGCACGCTCTTACGGCGCATCTTTCAGGATGTAACAAAGTGTTTGCCTGGTTGAGTATAAGGAAAGTTGAAGGTTCGGGAAGCGAAATATCCTGGATTTTTTGCTGTGATCATGTTTTATAACTTTATATTAACAGTATTGTGACATGTTAAACAAAAACGCCCGGCAAGTGTGCGCCGCCGGGCGTTTTTGATGGGGCAGGTTACCCCGATAATAGCTTATTGCGCTCGCAGTTTCTTATCGCGCTGATGGTTAACCCAGGCGTTAATCACCAGCGTAACGGTCAGAATGCCAAACACTACGCCCAGCGAAATTGCGATAGGAATATGATAGAAGTCGACGATCAGCATCTTAATGCCGATAAATACCAGAATGACCGCCAGACCATATTTCAGCATCGAGAAACGTTCCGCCACGCCGGATAGCAGGAAGTACATCGCGCGCAGGCCCAGGATAGCAAACAGGTTAGAGGTCAACACGATGAACGGGTCGGTGGTGACCGCAAAGATCGCCGGAATACTGTCAACGGCGAAGATTACATCGCTGAACTCAACCATAATCAGCACCAGCAGCAGCGGCGTAGCATACAGCAGGCCGTTTTTGCGTACGAAAAAGTGCTCGTTCTCGATCGTATCAGTCATGCGCAGATGCCCACGCAGCCAACGCACCATCGGTTTTTCGCCAATGCCGGATTCGTCTTCTTTCGCCAGCGCCATTTTTACGCCGGTAAACAGCAGGAAGGCGCCAAACACATACAGCAGCCATTCGAACTGGGTGATAAGCCAGGTACCGGCAAAAATCATGATAGTACGCAACACAATCGCGCCAAGAACCCCATACACCAGCACCCGGCGTTGCAGGGCCGGAGGGACGGAGAAATAGCTAAACAGCATCAGCCAGACAAAGACGTTATCCACGGCCAGCGACTTCTCAATCAGATAGCCGGTAAGGAACGCCAATGCCTGCGGGTCAGCAACTTCGCGCCCTTGCGTTTCAGCCAGATACCACCAGAAAGCGGCGTTAAACAGTAACGAGAGCGTTACCCACAGGATTGACCATCCCGCCGCTTGTTTCATCGACATAGCATGTGCGCCGCGGCGCCCCTGCAATAACAGGTCGATGGATAGCATTATCACCACAACAACCGCGAATCCACCCCATAATAATGGCGTACCGACAGTATTCATTATTTCTCCCCATGCAAAAAAAACGGCTAACGCCGAATAGCATTAGCCGCTGCTTTTATGCATAGACCTTGCCATTCGGCAAGGTCTCACTTACAACAATAAAGGAATACGCTGACGCATTCCTTTATGGCTGCCCGGTGACCGGATGTGGTGTTGCACACATCGTAATGACGATCGACCGACAATGAAGTTACTCCCCTTTGCGCGTAACAAAGTATGACAGGCCATGCGTAGAGTCAATGGCCTGTAACATAGGATTTACTTAATTTTACGCGGAAAGGGGATGGGTCAGACCGTCCGCCGGGAAGATAACCCCGGTTTGACGGCGTATTTCTGTCAGCCATTTTGCCGTGGCGCGACTTAGCGACAACCCCGAATGTTCCACGGCGTGGTTCTCAATAAGATGGGCAAACGCCTCGGCCTCATACAGCATAGTATTAATATGCTGAGGCTGGGTCAGATCCTGCATCAGCGCGCCGCGCGGCGCAAAACACACTTTCTGGCATTCCGACAGCTTTTCAATCACCAGCGATCCCGCCTCGCCCTGAATTTCACTGGCCAGTACCGAGTCGCTGACTTTGGAATGCTGTAGCGTGACGCTAAAATCGCCGTAATCCATGACCACGACACCGTGCGCATCTACCCCGCTTTCCAATAAACTCGCCGACGCCTGAACGCTGCGCGGCTCGCCCCATAGCGCGATCGCCGACGCCAGACAGTAATACCCGATATCCATAATCGAACCATTGGCGAAGGCCGGATTAAACGTATTCGGATTTTCACCGTTCAGATAGCGCTGATAACGTGAAGAGTACTGGCAGTAATTTAGGAATGCTTTATGCATTCTGCCGATTTTCGGCAACGATTCCCGCAGCAGCAGGAAATTGGGCAGGCAGGCGGTTTTAAAGGCTTCAAACAGTACCCGCTGGTTATCGCGCGCGCAGGCGATAGCGGCATCAACCTCCGCCAGGTTAGAGGCCAGCGGCTTTTCGCACATGACATGTTTTTTATGCTGCAAAAAGCGCTGCGTCTGGGAGAAATGCAGGGAATTCGGGCTGGCGATATAAACTGCCTCTATCGCGTCGCTTTGCGCCATCGCTTCCAGCGAGGTAAACAGATGCTCGACGGGATAATCATTTGCGAAAGACTGCGCCTGTTCAAGACTACGGGAGTAAACGGCGGCGAGCCTGAATTTGCCGGTTTCATGGGCGGCGTCGACAAACTGACGCGTGATCCAGTTAGTACCAATTACAGCGAAACGTATCATAAACGTCAGCGGACTCCAGAAAGGGATTTTCGTCAATGTAGCACGCCTTTCCGCCCTTGCCAGTGCGCTGCGACGCACTCTGGCATTTTACTGGCGAGAAGGGCACCCGTGTGCGCTATCGGCCCCAATAGTTACGCCAGCGCCTGATGCGTCAGCCACAGGCGAGTATCAAACTCCAGTTGATGGTACTGCGGTTCCATATGGCAGCAGAGCTGATAAAACGCTTTGCTATGCTCTTTCTCTTTCAGGTGCGCCAGTTCGTGAATCACAATCATCCGTAAGAATGGCTCCGGGGCGTTGCGAAACACGGTGGCGATGCGGATCTCCGCCTTTGCCTTGAGCTTGCCGCCCTGAACGCGCGAGACGGCGGTATGCAGCCCCAGCGCATTTTTCAGCACATGGATCTTGCTGTCATACATCACTTTATTGATGGGCGGCGCGTTGCGCAGAAACTGACTTTTCAGCTCCTGAGTATAGTGATATAGCGCTTTGTCAGTGGCGTAATCATGTGCGCCGGGATAACGTTTTTCCAGCACCGCTCCCAGGCGCTGCTCGGCGATTAAGGTGCGCACCTGGGCAAGGAGATGTTCCGGATACCCCTGAAGGTAAGTTAGTGAGGTCATCAAAGCTCCATGTTGCTGATAAAAAGTGTATACTCACGCACCCTTTTCAGGGATAACGCCGCAATTTTACCATTCAGGAGGCCCAATGAGCCACGTAGACGACGGTTTCCGTTCACTGACGCTGAAACGTTTTCCGCAAACGGATGATGTTAACCCGCTTCTGGCGTGGGAGGCGGCCGATGAATATCTGCTGCAACAACTGGATGAGACGGAAATTCGCGGCCCGGTGCTGATCCTGAATGATACGTTTGGCGCGCTAAGCTGCGCGCTGGCGGAGCATTCGCCATACAGTATTGGCGATTCGTATTTAAGCGAACTGGGTACGCGAGAGAATTTACGCCATAACGGCATCGCGGAGTCCAGCGTAACGTTTCTCGATAGTACCGCTGACTACCCGCAGGCGCCAGGCGTTGTATTGATTAAGGTACCGAAAACACTGGCGTTGCTGGAACAGCAGTTACGCGCTTTGCGTAAGGTGGTTACGGCGCACACGCGTATTATCGCTGGCGCGAAAGCGCGTGATATTCATACCTCTACGCTGGAACTGTTTGAAAAAGTGCTGGGTCCAACCACAACGACGCTGGCGTGGAAGAAAGCGCGTCTGATTAACTGTACCTTCAGCAATCCGCAACTGGCCGCTGCGCCGCAAACGCTAAGCTGGAAACTGGAAGATACTGGCTGGACGATTCACAACCACGCGAATGTATTTTCTCGTACCGGATTGGATATCGGCGCACGCTTCTTTATGCAGCATCTGCCGGAAAACCTCGACGGGGAGATTGTCGATCTCGGCTGCGGCAACGGGGTGATTGGCCTGAGCTTACTGGCGAAAAATCCGCAGGCGAACGTGGTATTTGTCGATGAATCGCCGATGGCGGTAGATTCCAGCCGTTTGAATGTAGAAACGAACCTGCCGGAAGCGTTCGAACGCTGCGAATTTATGATCAACAACGCGCTCTCCGGCGTGGAGCCGTTCCGTTTTAACGCCGTTTTCTGTAACCCGCCGTTCCACCAGAAACATGCGCTGACCGATAATATCGCCTGGGAGATGTTCCATCATGCCCGCCGCTGCCTGAAAATCAACGGCGAACTGTATATTGTGGCGAACCGCCATCTGGACTATTTCCACAAGTTGAAGAAGATTTTCGGTAATTGCGCGACGATAGCAACCAACAATAAATTTGTCATTCTGAAAGCGGTGAAGCAGGGACGCCGTCGATAAGGCGCTCAAGCGTCTTATCCGGTCTACAACCGGTATGACGGCGTAGGCCCGGTAAGCGTATGCGCCATCGGGCAAAAGTCGTTAAATCTCCAGCGCCAGTCGGGTGCCCTGGGCAATCGCCCGCCGGGCATCCAGCTCCATCGCTACATCGCATCCGCCAATAAGATGTACCGTTTTACCTGCGGCGCGTAACGGTTCCGCCAGCTCGCGGCGGGGTTCCTGTCCGGCGCAGATCACCACATGATCCACTTCCAGCAACTGCGGTTCGCCGCCGATCAAGAGATGTAATCCGTCGTCGTCGATCTTCTGGTAACTGACCGCCGGGATCATTTTCACGCCGCGCGCCAGTAACGTCGCGCGATGGAGCCAGCCGGTCGTTTTGCCTAATCCTTCTCCGGGCTTACCGGCTTTGCGTTGCAGCATGACGATTTGCCGTGGACTACGTGTCAGGCGCGGGCCTTCCGGGCGCAGACCGCCGGCCTGTAGCAGGCTGGTATCAATTCCCCATTCAGTACAAAATTCAGCAATATTTTGGCTGGTGGATTCGCCGTGCTGGCTCAGATACATGGCCGTGTCAAAACCGATCCCGCCGCAGCCGATGATCGCCACTCGCTTACCAACCGGCGCTTTATCGCGCAATACCTCCAGGTAGGTCAATGTCTTCGGATGATCGATACCGTCTATCGGCGGGCGACGCGGTACTATTCCGCAGGCGAGGATCGCTTCGTCAAACGGCTGAAGATCTTCTGCGTTCACCCGTTGGTTCAGTTTCAGCGTAACGCCAGTAACATCGATCATTCGACGGTAGTAGCGCAGCGTTTCGTAAAACTCCTCTTTACCGGGGATCTGCCTGGCGATAGTAAACTGACCGCCAATTTCACTATGGGCGTCAAATAGCGTGACATGATGACCGCGCGACGCGGCGTTAATCGCGAAAGCCAGCCCCGCCGGGCCTGCGCCGACAACGGCCAGGTTCTTTTTGCGTATGACCGGCGTTATCGGCATTTGGGTTTCGTGACAGGCGCGCGGGTTAACCAGACAGGAGGTCACTTTGCCGATGAAGATCCGATCCAGACAGGCCTGATTACAGCCGATACAGGTGTTTATCTCATCTGCGCGTCCGGATTGCGCTTTAGCCAGGAATTCGGCATCGGCAAGGAAGGGACGCGCCATCGACACCATATCGGCGTCACCGCGCGCCAGAATCGCCTCGGCGACCTGCGGATCGTTAATGCGATTGGTCGCGATCAGCGGAACCGACACATGACCTTTGAGTTTACGCGTCACCCAGCTAAAAGCGCCGCGCGGTACTGGCGTGGCGATGGTCGGAATTCGCGCCTCATGCCAGCCGATGCCGGTATTAATAAGGGTTGCGCCTGCGGCTTCAATGGCTTGCGCCAGTTGTACCGTTTCGTCGAACGTGCCGCCATTTTCCACCAGATCGAGCATCGACAGGCGATAGATAATAATAAAGTCGTTCCCTACTCGCTGGCGTACCGCGCGTACTACCTCAACCGCGAAGCGCATACGGTTGGCATACTCACCGCCCCATTCGTCATCGCGATGGTTAGTCCGCCGCGTGAGAAATTCATTAATCAGATAGCCCTCTGATCCCATCACCTCTACGCCGTCGTAGCCCGCTTCCCGCGCCAGTTGCGCGCAATGCGTGAAGTCGTCGATTAACTGCAATATTTCATCATGCGTCAGTTCATGCGGCGTAAAGCGGTTGATTGGCGCCTGAATTGCCGACGGCGCGACCAGGTGTGGCTGATAGCTGTAACGCCCGGTATGTAAAATTTGTAGTGCGATTTTACCACCTTGCGCATGTACGGCATCGGTCACTACGCGATGATGCGCTAATTGACTGCCATCGTTCAGCATCGCGCCGCCGGTCATGACTACCCCGGAGGGGACGGGCGCAATACCGCCGGTGACGATTAACGCTACGCCGTGTCGCGTGCGCTCGGCATAAAATGCCGCCAGGCGCTCTGCGCCATCAGGATGTTCTTCCAGACCCGTGTGCATCGATCCCATCAGCACGCGGTTTCTGAGAGTAGTAAAGCCCAGATCGAGCGGGGCGAACAGCGATGGGTAGCTCATAAGCATATCCAGTATGTAAAATTATTGTTATGTGGTCGGATGAGTTACTACTGTAGCCGTCACGAGGTAAAAGGGAAAAGGGGAATGTGGTGATTGTGATGGGATTCAAAAAAGAGGCCGCGACCCGGGGAAAACAGGCCGGATAAGCACAGTGTTATCCGGCATCGGTTTTAAACCTCTTCAACGCTCACCTGCATCGCCGCCAGCGCATTACGCGCTGATTTCAATACCTGTTCGCACAGTTCAATAGTTAGCGTGAGCGGTGGTTCGATACGAATTGTTTTCGCATTATTCAGCGTACCGGCGACCAGCACGCGTTGACGGAACATCTCACTGGCAAAACGGTAGCCCGTTTCGTTATCGACAAATTCAATGGCCATCAACATGCCTTTGCCGCGCGCATCATGCACCAGATTGGGATACTCACGCGCAAGTTGTCGAAAACCATCCAGGAGCGTATCGCCTTTTTGTTCCGCCTGGGCCGGGAGGCTTTGCTCCAGCAGGACGTTAATGGTCGCCAGCGCGGCAGCACAAGCCAGCGGATTACCACCAAAGGTGGTGGTATGCAGGAAAGGGTTGTCAAACAGAACCGAAAACACTTCTTCAGTAGCGATGGTAGCACCAATCGGCATCACGCCGCCGCCCAGGGCTTTAGCCAGACACAGAATATCAGGCTGCACATTTTCGTGCTCGCAGGCAAACATCTTGCCGGTACGCCCCATGCCGGTTTGTACTTCATCCAGAATCATCAGCGCGCCGAATTCATCGCAGAGTTTACGTACTTCTGTCAGGTATCCCTGCGGCGGCAGGATCACGCCGCCTTCACCCTGAATAGGCTCCAGAATCACGGCTGCTATCTCGTCACCTGTTTTTTTGCCTTCGCTAAATGCCATGCGCATAGCGTCGATATTGCCAAACGGCACATGGCGGAAGCCCGGCAATAAAGGCATAAAGGGTCTGCGGAAGGCGGATTTGGCCGTGGCGGAGAGCGCGCCCAGGGATTTGCCGTGGAATGCGCCGCTGGTGGCGATGAAGGTAAATCTGCCGCGCGGCGACTGATACGCTTTTGCCAGTTTTAACGCCGCTTCGACGGATTCGGTGCCGCTGTTGCAGAAAAAGCTGTACTTGAGTTTCCCCGGGGTCAGCGCCGCCAGCGTTTTTGCCAACATCGCCCGCAAGGGGTCAAGTAACTCCTGGCTGTGGAGGGGTTGTTTTGCGAGTTGATTCTGGACGGCGGATACCACAACAGGATTACGGTGCCCCACGTTAAAGATACCAAACCCTCCAAGACAGTCGATAAACTCCTGCCCCTGGGTGTTGACAAGCGTATTTAAACTGCCCGCTTGCCACTCTACGGCTCCGTAATCCCCGCCGGCGGTAACAGATTTCCGGTATTCCAGAAATCCAGGATTTACATGCTCTTTAAAGTAGTCAATGACCTCTCGATTTAGTGCTTTCATTTCCTCATGGTTTAGCGTTCGCTTCTCAATGAGATTCAGTGCGTGCGCGCTACAGGCCAAAGCCGATGCGCTGGAAGGTAACCTGTTCAAAATGAGCTCCAGAGGGCCGTGTATCACATGATACTGAATTAAGTATTGCAGGGATTAGCGCGTGCCAAAGTCCATAGTGAAAATCAGGATAAACACCAGGAATAATCACTTTTCAACAACATTTAATATCATTAATTAACAATTGGATGCATTTTGTGCAGATCTTGTTTTACGGTTTACGCTTTGTTGCGTTAGCGGCGGCGTTAAAAAAAGGTGAGCCAGGACAGATTTTAAAGAAAAAGATTGCCCACGCTAAACAATTTCATAATGAAAATAATGCGCAGGATGACGTAAAAATCGTACAAATATTAAGGATTAATTGCAAATTGCGATCCAGGTCAATTTTAACAACTAAAGATAAATAGATTAGCGCCGAAATAACATTTGAGAGAAAAATTAACATACAGATAACCTGCACAGGACGCTATCATGTCTTCTCATCCCTACGTCAGCCAGCGAAATACTCCGCTGGATGATGATACCACTTTGATGTCTACGACCGACCTGGAAAGCTATATCACTCACGCCAATGACACCTTTGTCCAGGTGAGCGGCTATCAGTTAAACGAGTTGCTGGCGCAGCCACATAATCTGGTGCGCCATCCGGATATGCCAAAAGCTGCCTTCGCAGATATGTGGTACACCCTAAAACAGGGAGAACCGTGGAGCGGCATTGTGAAAAACCGACGTAAAAACGGCGACCATTATTGGGTACGGGCCAACGCAGTACCGATGATACGTGAAGGGCGTATGACGGGATATATGTCGATTCGTACCCGCGCCACGGATGAGGAGATTGCCGCCGTCGAGCCTTTATATCAGGCGCTGAATGAAGGGCGGTGTAATAAACGTATTCATAAAGGACTGGTGGTTCGTCAGGGCTTGCTGGGCAAACTGCCCGCTATGCCTGTTCGCTGGCGAGTACGTAGCATTATGGGGCTAATGGCAGTGATGCTGGCGTTGGCGATGTTCTATACGGATGCGTCATGGCAGGCGTTGCTGATAGGCGAGTTGGCAATGCTGGCAGGTACGGCGCTGTTTGAATGGCAAATTGTGCGTCCCATTGAAAATGTGGCGACGCAGGCGCTGAAAGTGGCGACCGGTGAACGCAACAGCGTACAACATCTTAATCGTAGCGATGAGCTGGGGCTGACGCTGAGGGCAGTGGGGCAGCTTGGCTTGATGTGCCGCTGGCTGATTAATGATGTGTCAAGTCAGGTCTCCAGCGTCAGAAACGGCAGTGAAAGGCTGGCGAAGGGTAACGATGATCTGAATAAGCACACCCGTCAGACCGTGGAGAATGTTCAGGAAACGGTAACGACCATGAACCAGATGGCGGAGTCTGTGAAGCTCAATTCCGAGACGGCTTCCGCTGCGGATAAGCTTTCCATGGCGGCCAGTAGCGCGGCGACTCAGGGAGGCGAGGCGATGGCTACAGTCATTAAAACGATGGATGATATCGCTAACAGTACGCAACGTATCGGGACGATCACCACGCTAATTAACGATATCGCTTTTCAGACGAACATCCTGGCGCTGAATGCCGCGGTAGAAGCGGCGAGAGCGGGCGAGCAGGGGAAAGGGTTTGCAGTGGTTGCTGGCGAGGTGCGCCATCTTGCCAGCCGCAGCGCTAACGCGGCGAACGATATTCGTAAATTAATTGATGCCAGCGCAACAAAGGTGCAGTCAGGCTCCGGGCAGGTTCACGCCGCAGGTCGTACTATGGATGACATTGTAGCCCAGGTGCAAAATGTCACCCAGCTTATTGCCCGCATCAGTCAGTCGACGCTGGAACAGACAGATGGACTCTCCAGCCTGACCCGCGCAGTGGATGAGTTGAACCGCATAACCCAGAAAAATGCGGAGCTGGTGGAAGAGAGCGCACAAGTGTCGGCAATGGTAAAACACCGTGCCAGCCGGCTGGAGGATGCGGTCACGGTGCTGCATTAAGTTTATTTGCAGGTGACAGCCGTACTGACGTCCGCCCGGCAGCAACAGGCCTACCGGGCGGATGCGCTCTGATAGAGGAAGGTTTCTGCCGTCATAGAGAGTACCAGTCACATATACCGTTAAAAATCATGTAAATAAATTTTAATATAACTGTTATTTTTTCTCTTCTGTCTACCTATTTAGAGGTGCCAGCTTGGTTAATTAATTAGAAATGGTTAACCTTTTAGCATATTTCTTTCATTATGAGTGTCAATTCATATCACTATTGGCTCATTTTTCTGTAATCGATAAAATTTATTTACTAATAATGTTCCGAAATAAAAAACGATCAATATCATAAAGTTAGTAACATTTTTGCCGATAAACCTTCCTGTATGAGGATATGCAATCCCAGGGAGAAAATATGTTTTTGCATAACATTAAAATACGTTCGAAATTATTTATTGCCTTTGGTTTATTCATTGTACTCATGGTAGTGAGTTCCGCTCTGTCTTTGTTTAGCCTTGATCGGGCTAATACAGGTATGCAGAACATTATTACCAATGATTATCCCACCACGGTGAAAGCCAATCTGTTAATCGATAATTTTAATGATTTCATCATCGCGCAGCAGCTCATGCTACTGGATGAGGAGGGGCGCTGGAGCCAGAGTTCGCAGAAAGAGCTGGATGAGATAAGCCAGCGTATTACGGCGCTACTGGATGAGCTTTCCAGCAATCGTCACGATGCGGCTTCGCAGAAAATCATTACCGAGATCCGTGAAGCGCGCCAGCAATACCTGGAGTCCCGATTCCGTATTTTGCAAGATATTCAAAGCCATAATCGTCAGGCGGCCATTCAGGAGATGATGACCAGAACGGTGCAGGTGCAAAAGGTCTATAAGGATAAAGTTCAGGAGCTTATCGCCGTTCAGGATGCGCAGATGCACAACGCGGGCGTGCAGGTCGAAGGAGATTTTAAAACTAACCGGACGCTGTTAATTACCCTGGCGCTGATAAGCATCGCCGCCGGATGCGTAATGGGATGGTATATCGTACGTTCCATTACCCGACCGCTTGATGAAGCGGTACGCTTTGCCGAGGCGATTGCCGATGGCGATCTGACTCGCCATATCACCACCGACTATAAAGATGAAACGGGCGTGCTACTGCAAGCGTTGATGGCGATGAAAACGCGTCTGTTGGATATCGTACAGGAAGTGCAAAACGGTTCGGAAAGTATCTCCACGGCGGCGGCGCAAATTGTCGCCGGTAACCAGGATTTGGCGGCGCGTACGGAAGAGCAGGCCAGCTCAGTTGAAGAAACGGCGGCGTCGATGGAACAGATTACCGCCACGGTTAAAAATACGGCTGATCATACCAGTGAAGCGACCAAACTCTCTGCCGGCGCCGCCAGCGTGGTGAAAAACAACGGTGAGATGATGAATCAAGTGACGCAGAAAATGCGCGTCATTAACGATACGGCAAATCGTATGTCGGATATCATCAATATCATTGATTCCATTGCCTTTCAGACCAATATTCTGGCACTGAACGCGGCGGTTGAAGCGGCGCGCGCGGGCGAACATGGGCGCGGTTTTGCCGTTGTCGCGGGGGAGGTTCGCCAGTTGGCGCAAAAGAGCGCCTCGTCGGCCAGTGAAATCCGTAATTTGATTGAAGATTCAACCAGTCAGACCCAGGAAGGTATGCAACTGGTGGAGAAAGCCAGCGCCCTGATTAATGGCATGGTGGACAACGTCGAAGAGATGGATGTGATATTACGTGAGATTGGGCAGGCCAGCCGCGAGCAAACTGACGGTATTTCGCAGATTAACAGCGCGATTGGCCTGATTGACGCCGCCACGCAACAAAACTCCTGCCTTGTGGAGGAGTCTGTTGCCGCCGCGGCGTCGCTGAACGAACAGGCGTTACATTTAAAAGAGCTGGTTAACGTGTTCCGCGTCCGGGAAGAGGACGCGCAGCCTGCTTAATCCAGTTCGGCGATCTCCAGCGCCGCGCGATCAATCACGCCGATAATGCGTTTGATTTGCGCGTCGTTGATATCGCTGTGGTTTATCCGCAGATCCAGCACGGCCTTGAAGTTATCCAGCGCCCGCTTCATCTGCGGATTTTTACGTAACTCCATGCCGACGCAACGGGCTTTTAGCCGCGTCTGAATATGCGTCAGATGTTCGCGATTTTCATCAAGCCATTGCTCGCCCTTCGCGGTAATCGCGATTTTCTTCCGCCCGCCTTCTTCGTCGCTAATAGTGATAAATTGCTGGTCCTGTAAAAAATCCAGCGTAGGGTAGATCACGCCGGCGCTTGGCGTATAGCCGCCCCCCGTCAGGTTTTCTATCGCTTTAATCAGTTCATAGCCGTGGCTGGCGTCCCGGGTCAGGATATCAAGGATGACCAGCCGAAGTTCGCCGTGGCCAAAAAATCTCTGACGCCGGCCGCCGCCCCGTTCATGACGGCCGCAGCCGTGTCCGTGACGGTGTTCGCCGCCGCAACTGGCGTTCTCATGCTGATGCGCGCTATGGCAGCCTTCATGCTGATGTTCCCGATCTTTACAGCAGCCATCGTGCTTATGCTCCCGGTTTTTGCAGCACCCTTCATGTTGATTTTGCATCATTGCCTCCTGCTTATTTAGATATATCTAATTTATATCTAAGTGTTGGCTTTTAGCAAGGCTAAGATTGTTTTTTATTATAATTTATTAATTTATAACGATTTATTTTTTAAGTGGTGAGTAACGAAGCGCAGCAAGAACACTATCAAAAAACAGTTGCATTTTTCATGATTAACAATCATTATCATTTAAAACTTTAATTTAGATATATCGTATTATTTTACGAAGGCAAAAAATGACGACATCATCTGTACGCTATCCACAGCGTGTTCGTAATGAATTGCGTTTTCGCGAGCTGACCGTTCTGCGGGTAGAACGTATTAGCGCAGGATTTCAGCGGATCGTACTTGGCGGCGAGGCGCTGGAGGGTTTCACATCCCAGGGCTTTGACGATCACACGAAAGTCTTTTTTCCTGAGCCAGGCAGCCACTTTACGCCCCCGACAGTCACTGAGGAAGGCATTATCTGGGGGGAGGGTGTTCGTCCGACCTCCAGGGATTACACGCCGCTGTATGATGAGGCACGTCGCGAGCTGGCGCTGGATTTCTTTATCCACGATGGCGGCGTAGCCAGCCGTTGGGCAATGGAAGCGCGTGAAGGCGATATACTGACGATTGGCGGGCCGCGCGGGTCGCTGGTGGTGCCGGAAGACTATGGCTGTCAGGTTTATGTCTGCGATGAGTCCGGTATGCCCGCGCTGCGTCGTCGTCTGGAATCGCTTAGCCGTCTGCCTGCACGTCCCGCAGTAACCGCGCTGGTGAGCATTCAGGATGCGGCATATCGCGATTATCTCGCCCATTTGGCGGACATGACTGTGGAGTATGTTGTTGGCGGCGATGAACAGGCAATACAAACGCGCCTGTCGCAGCTGATAATACCAGAATCAGACTATTTCATCTGGATTACTGGCGAAGGCAAGACGGTGAAACGTTTAAGTCAGCGCTTTGAAATTGGGTTTGATCCACACCTGGTACGTGCGGCAGCCTATTGGCATCGTAAGTAACTGTAGAGGCGTTAACCCCCGGTCTCTCATCCCGCAGATGGACGTAGCATGAACCAGGCAAGTTGGCATTCGCGCGCGAAAATTTGCTTTAACGCTCGAATCTCATGTTTCCTGGCCTTAGCTTTTCGACATCCGTCTAGCAACTCTCTGAGAATGAAAAGACAAATAGCAACAAAAGCGGATGCGGGGATGAGAGAACTATTTGTCAGAAGGCTAAGCCAATCATATGGCAATAGAGTATTTACCGCCATTTTATCGTCACTTTGAGATTGAGAAATAAAAAAGCCACTCTTTCGAGTGGCTTAATTATATGATTTTAAAGCTAAAATTTGGTGGCCCCTGCTGGACTTGAACCAGCGACCAAGCGATTATGAGTCGCCTGCTCTAACCACTGAGCTAAGGGGCCGTGGCGGTGGATTATAATGTAACTTTACGCAGCAATCCAGCCATAACCGTGCGGGTGCTGTTTTTATAAACAATGTATTTTCAAACCGTTATACTTAAAGAACATTGTATTGCTCAGGAGTGATAATGGTTAAGGACATACTGGTGCCAGGGCTACGGGTGGTTTTTTGCGGCATCAATCCGGGGCTCTCCTCGGCGAATACCGGCTTCCCGTTTGCTCATCCTGCGAATCGTTTCTGGAAGGTTATTCATTTGGCTGGTTTTACCGATCGACAGTTGAAACCGGAGGAGGCGGAAAAATTACTGGATTTTCGCTGCGGGGTAACGAAATTAGTCGACCGACCGACTGTTCAGGCGACAGAAGTGAAGTTGCATGAGTTACGTAGCGGCGGGCGAAGCCTGATTGAAAAGATAGAGGATTACCAGCCTGCGGCGCTGGCGGTGCTTGGTAAACAGGCTTTTGAACAGGGATTCAGCCAGCGCGGTATCGCCTGGGGTAAACAAAATATCGCCATTGGCGCGACGATGGTGTGGGTATTGCCGAATCCCAGCGGTTTAAACCGTATTAAAACGGAAAAACTGGTCGAAGCTTATCGTGAGCTGGATCAGGCGCTCATTATGCGTGGGCTATAACAATGTTGAATGAGGACGCGAATACTCGCACTTTGTAAAAATTTTGTAGGCCAAATAGGGCGCTTGCGCGTGACCTGATAAAAAACGCCAGCTCGCGGTGTAATGCCAGCCAGTTAAGCAACTGACTGGTCCTTTTTCGGGGCTGTGGGGTATTTCCAGGGCCTCTCTTTTACCACCCTCGGGAAGGCTCTTTCCCTTCTTGTCGGTAACTTCAGCTTTCCAGGTCAGGCATCAGTTCCGGGATGCGGCCCGACGATGGCTGTCCAGACGATTTACTATCTGATGAAGGGGGGAAGCGCCATACCGACAATGCACCAGACCATCATTTCCAGCGACAGGCGACGTTTGCGCAGGGAGTCGTAACGTGATACCAGATCAAAAGCCTGTCCAATGTGCATAAAAAAATCCGGAAACGGGTGAGCATCTCCGGATTCTTACATAGCCACTGGATCGGTAAACCGATCCTTAACTGATCGGCATTACACCTCGCGGTGGTGTTTATACGTGTACGGCGAATTAATCGTCGAGGAAGCTGCGCAGCACTTCAGAACGGCTCGGATGGCGCAGCTTACGCAGCGCTTTTGCTTCGATCTGACGGATACGCTCGCGAGTAACATCAAACTGTTTACCCACTTCTTCCAGCGTATGGTCGGTGTTCATATCAATACCGAAACGCATACGCAGCACTTTCGCTTCACGGGCGGTCAGGCCAGCCAGCACATCGTGGGTGGCGGCACGCAGGCTCTCGGTGGTGGCAGAGTCCAGCGGCAGCTCAAGGGTGGTATCCTCGATGAAGTCCCCCAGATGCGAATCTTCATCGTCGCCGATCGGCGTTTCCATGGAGATCGGCTCTTTGGCGATTTTCAGCACCTTACGAATTTTATCTTCCGGCATCAGCATCCGTTCAGCCAGCTCTTCCGGCGTTGGCTCGCGGCCCATCTCTTGCAGCATCTGCCGGGAAATACGGTTGAGTTTGTTGATGGTCTCAATCATATGCACCGGAATGCGGATAGTGCGCGCCTGATCTGCGATAGAGCGGGTGATCGCCTGACGAATCCACCAGGTAGCGTAGGTGGAGAACTTGTAGCCGCGGCGGTATTCAAATTTATCGACTGCTTTCATCAGACCGATGTTGCCTTCCTGAATCAGATCGAGGAATTGCAGACCGCGGTTGGTGTATTTCTTGGCGATAGAGATAACCAGACGCAAGTTCGCTTCAACCATCTCTTTCTTCGCACGACGGGCTTTCGCTTCCCCGATGGACATGCGACGGTTGATGTCCTTCACCTGTTCGATGGTCAGGCCGGTCTCTTCTTCAATCTGCCGCAGTTTTTGCAGACAGCGTTGCACTTCTTCCGCGACATCGTGCAGTTTTTCCGACCACGGTTTGTTCATCGCGATGGCGGCGTTGAACCAGGTTTCGCTGGTTTCGTTGCCGGTGAACAACGTGATAAAGTTTTTCTTCGGCATTTTGCACTGCTCGACGCAGAGCTTCATGATCAGACGTTCCTGCGTACGAACGCGATCCATCATCACGCGCATACTGTTGACCAGGTAGTCGAATTGCTTCGGTACCAGACGGAACTGTTTGAACACTTCAGACAGCTTCAGAATCTCTTCCTGCGCGGCGGCATGACTGCGGCCTTTCGCTTTGATGGTATCGCGCGTGACGACGTATTGCGCGCGTAGCTCTGCGAATTTTTCGCGTGCCAGTTCAGGGTCAATGCTGTTGTCGTCATCGGCGGCATCATCGTCGCCGTCTTCTTCATCTTCGTCTTCGTCATCATCCAGGTCTTCCTGGGAGAGCTCAGAGCCGACGTGAGTTGCGGTCGGCGCCATATCTTCTTCCGCGTTCGGATCGACAAAGCCGGTGATAAGATCGGACAGACGGGCCTCTTCAGCCTCAACGCGATCGTACTGTTCCAGCAGATAGGTAATGGCTTCCGGGTATTCGGCAACGGAGCATTGAACCTGGTTGATCCCGTCTTCGATACGCTTAGCGATGTCGATTTCGCCTTCCCGGGTCAACAGTTCAACAGTGCCCATTTCACGCATATACATGCGTACCGGGTCAGTCGTACGACCGATTTCAGACTCAACACTGGACAGAACTTGTGCAGCAGCTTCTTCCGCATCTTCATCGGTGCTGGTGGTATTTTCAGCCAGCAGCAGATCATCGGCATCAGGCGCTTCTTCCATCACCTGAATACCCATGTCGTTGATCATTTGGATGATATCTTCAATTTGATCTGAATCGACGATATCTTCCGGCAGATGGTCATTGACCTCGGCATAGGTCAGATAGCCTTGCTCCTTACCACGGGTGACAAGAAGTTTCAGCTGTGACTGCGGGTTTTGCTCCATAAGACGGTATCCACACTTATTCGTTTGATTGGTGTCGACGGTATAACTGTCGACATTTAAAGCGAGGGCATACTTATATTTTGGCCGCTGCCTCTCACTGCGGCTGTCGGGGGCTTCCCGATTGATATGCGGCATTTAAGCCGTTAAATTCATTTTCTGGCCAGCTCCTGGTTTAACGTCCAGAGCTCTCGGCGTTCTTCGCTGCTTAAACCGTGAGTGCGATCGCGAGCGATCAGCTCTTCTTGTCGCAGTTGCAGCAGCGAATCAAACATATGGTTGAGTGAGTCGGTAAAGGTCTTTTCGGCAATCGCCTTATCTGCTATATCGTCCCACATCGATAATTTTTCAAGGGTCGCAGCATCATTTGTGCCACGGTAGAGTTCCAGAAGTTGTCCGGTAGTAAGACCTGGCTGAGCCAAACAAGTTTTGACCAATTCTTTAAATAAGCCAAGTCCCGGCAGCTTATTCTGATCCAGCGCGTCTAAGGGCGGCACTAACGGCGCGAGATCCGGATTCTGCACCAGTAATCCTATCAGTATACGCATGGTCGTGCGTTTTAGCTGCGGAGCCGGGCGGGAAACGCCGCTTTCCGCCTGTTTTGGCACTAAACGATCAAGCTGACTATCATCGAAAATGCCTAACTTCAGCCCCAGCGTCTGGCGCAACTGAATACGGTGCGCGTCGCCAGGCACCTGATTAATGAGCGGCAGCGCCAGCGCGGCTAACTGCGTGCTGCCATCCGGCGAGCTTAAATCCACCTGCGGCAGGAGGCTATTAAACAGAAACGTAGAGAGCGGCTGCGCCTGCTCCATCCGCGCTTCGAAAGCCGCCTTGCCTTCTTTACGCACCAGCGTATCCGGGTCTTCGCCGTCAGGTAAAAACATAAAGCGTACCTGCCGACCGTCGGTCATATAGGGCATTGCTGTTTCCAGGGCTCTCCACGCGGCATCACGGCCTGCCCGGTCGCCGTCGTAACAGCAAATCACGTTGTTTGTCGCCCGGAATAACATATGCATATGGTCTGCCGTGGTTGAGGTACCCAGCGAGGCGACCGCATAGTTAATGTCATATTGCGCTAGTGCGACGACATCCATATAACCTTCGACCACAAGCAAGCGTTGCGGTTCAGCACTATATTGCTGAGCCTCATAAAGGCCATATAGCTGGCGGCCTTTATGGAAAATGTCGGTTTCCGGAGAGTTAAGGTATTTCGGCGTGTCGTTCCCCAGAACTCGACCGCCAAAACCAATCACCCTGCCGCGTTTATCCCGAATAGGGAACATGACCCGATTACGGAAACGATCGTAAGTGCTGCCCTGCTCGTTATTGACCAGCATTCCGGCATCCAGCAACAATGCTTTGTTATCGCTGTTATTACCGAAGCGCTTTAATGCGTTATCCCAACCTGGCGGCGCGAAACCAATGGCGAAACGCTGAATAATTTCAGCGCTCAGACCGCGCTTTTGCAGATAGTCACGCGCAGGTTTTGCCGCAGGATGGGTAAGCGACTGCTGATAAAAGTCATTCAGCCCATTCATCAACTGATAGAGGTTTTGCCGTTGATGGCGCTCTATCTGGCTAAGCCCGGTACCTGCTTCATAGGGGATTTCCAGGTTATGCATGGCCGCTAATTCTTCGACGGTTTCGACAAATTCGAGCTTGTCGTAATTCATCAGAAAGTCGATCGCATTGCCATGCGCGCCGCATCCAAAGCAGTGATAAAACTGTTTTTCACCGTTTACGGTGAAAGAAGGGGTTTTCTCATTATGGAATGGACAACACGCGTGATAGTTCTTGCCCTGTTTCTTGAGTTTTACGCGCACGTCGATCAGATCGACGATGTCGGTTCTCGCCAGCAGGTCATTAATAAATACGCGTGGGATTCGTCCAGCCATATGCCCCTTTTATACACGTCATCCTTCAGGCTGCCGCAGTGTTGGCTGCGTTCGCTCACCCCTGTCGCTGACTTGCGTAAGCGCCGGGGATTTACTCTCTTGCCGCCTGGACGCAGCATGAATGATTTTGTGTATATGCTAATGCATAAACGAAAACAAGCCGCGCATTCCTTTCGGAAGCACGGCCTTACAACTACAACTCGATCTGAATTGAGAGCAGCCCGCTCTCAAAAGATTAGTACAGACGAGTACGGCGTGCGTTTTCGCGAGCCAGTTTCTTCGCGTGACGTTTCACTGCAGAAGCTTTAGCGCGCTTACGTTCAGTCGTCGGTTTTTCATAGAACTCACGACGACGAACTTCCGCCAGAACACCTGCTTTTTCACAGGAACGCTTGAAGCGACGCAGAGCTACGTCGAACGGCTCGTTTTCACGTACTTTAATTACCGGCATGTGCCTCTCACCTTTGATTAATTCGGTTTGCCGCTGGCATCAACGCCAGCTTATTTCAAAATGGTGCGGAATTTTACTGCAATTGCTGCTGCTTTGTAAAGCACCGCTGCCTTTTTTGAAAGGGACTTTTATAAGGGGAGGGAGTATACACGAAGTCGGGACTGAGGGTATACATCCACCCGCATTCGACCTACACTGCGCGGTATTAGAGCGAGGTAAAACAAGTCATGCGTGTACTGGGTATTGAGACATCCTGCGATGAAACCGGCATCGCCATTTACGACGACGAAAAAGGTCTGTTAGCCAACCAATTGTATAGTCAGGTGAAATTACATGCTGACTACGGCGGTGTAGTGCCTGAGCTGGCTTCCCGCGATCATGTGCGTAAAACCGTGCCGCTGATTCAGGCGGCATTAAAAGAAGCCGGTCTGACGGCGAGCGACATTGACGCGGTGGCCTATACCGCAGGCCCGGGCCTGGTCGGCGCGCTGCTGGTGGGTGCCACGGTTGGACGTTCGCTGGCATTTGCCTGGAATGTGCCAGCCATTCCTGTACACCATATGGAAGGTCATCTGCTGGCGCCGATGCTGGAAGATAATCCCCCGGAATTCCCGTTTGTGGCGCTGCTGGTCTCCGGCGGGCATACGCAGCTCATTAGCGTGACCGGAATCGGTCAGTACGAACTGCTGGGGGAGTCGATTGATGATGCCGCCGGTGAAGCGTTTGATAAAACCGCCAAATTGTTGGGGCTGGATTATCCTGGCGGCCCGCTGCTGTCGAAAATGGCGTCGCAGGGGACGGCGGGGCGTTTTGTCTTTCCGCGCCCAATGACCGATCGCCCGGGGCTGGATTTTAGTTTTTCCGGTCTGAAAACCTTTGCCGCTAACACCATTCGTAGTAATGGCGATGACGAACAAACTCGCGCTGATATTGCGCGCGCTTTTGAAGATGCGGTCGTGGATACGCTGATGATCAAGTGCAAGCGCGCGCTGGAAAGCACCGGCTTTAAGCGTCTGGTCATGGCGGGCGGCGTCAGCGCTAACCGTACCTTGCGCGCGAAGTTGGCGGAGTTGATGCAAAAACGCCGCGGCGACGTGTTCTATGCGCGTCCGGAGTTTTGTACCGACAACGGGGCGATGATCGCCTATGCCGGGATGGTGCGGTTTAAGGCGGGCGTTACGGCGGATCTTGGCGTAACGGTACGTCCGCGCTGGCCGCTGGCGGATCTACCAGCGGCGTAAAAGCGGAAAAAGGGGGCGACATCACGCCGCCCCAATGGGTTTACAGCAAAACGACGGGCATCCACAGCAGCCCGGTGACGATCAGTAGCACCAGGAAGATCAGGCCGAAAATCGCGCCTAATCGCCAGTAATCCACCGTAGGTAAGTAGCCGCTGCCGTAGTAAATCGGGCTGGGGCCGGTCGCATAGGGGGTAAGAATACTGCCCAGACCAATGGCTGCGCCGACCATCAGGCAGAATACCGGTAACAGGATTTCCGGCATCGCCAGCGCGGCGGCAATCATCATTGGCGCCAGCGCCGAGGTATAGGCGGTGGCGCTGGCAAAAAAGTAGCGCAGTAGATAAAAGGCTACGATCAGCGCGACCATCACCATCGTCGGCGAGTAGCCGCTGAGGTCGTTCGCCAGCGGCTTGCCAAACCAGGCGATAAAGCCAGTGTTGTTAAGTCCGGTGGCGAGGGCAATCAGCGACGCCAGCCAAAAGAAGACGTTCCACGCCGCTTTATTGCTGACAATATCGTCCCAGGAGATAATGCGTAATACCAGCATCAGCGCTACCACGCTGTAACCCACCATCGCGGCATCAATATAGTCGCCGCCAAAAATCCACAGCGCCAGCGCGCCCACCATCAGCGCCAGCATTCTTTTTTCGCGTGAGCAAAGCGGGCCCATCGTTTTCAGTTCCGTCTCGGCCCAGCGTGGCACCTGATCGCCCGATTTCAGCACCGGCGGGTAGAACACGTAGGCCAGCCACGGCACCAGAAGTACCAGCAGGATACTGAGCGGCAGCATCCCTAAGAACCAGTCGCCCCAGCCTAATGCCGCATGCGATGCGCTTTTCATCAGTCCCATCAGCAGTAGGTTAGGCGCCATGGCGGTCAGGAAAACGGCGCTGGTGACGCAGTCGGCGGTGATCCCCATCCACATAATATAGGAACCGATGGAACGGGAGCTGGCGTCGTTAGGCTGGGAATGATAGAGCGGCGGCAGATTGCGAATAATCGGGTAGACAATGCCTGCGCCGCGCGCGGAGTTGGATGGCGTCACCGGGGCGAGAATAAGTTCGGACAGCATTACCGCGTAGCCGAGAAACAGTGTGCGGTGCCCCATTTTTTTTACCAGGATTAGCGCAATACGCCGACCGAGACCGGTTTTCTCATAGCCCGTGCCAAACATAAAAGCCGCGAAAATCAGCCAGATAACCGAGTTTGAAAAGCCTGATACCGCCCATGATAGCGCTTTAGCGGTAAATTTAAACCCGTCCTGCGCGAGTTGCTCCGGGCTGAACAGCAGCCACGGCGAAAGGATGGCGATGATCGAAATCCCTATCATCGCCACCACCGCGCCGGGTACTGGTTCCAGAATTAATCCCACAATCACGCCGGCAAAGACCGCGAAATAGCGCCAGGTATGGCTTTCAAGACCGGTGGGAACGGGCAGAACCGCAATAATCGCGATGACCAGCAGCGGCGCCAGATATCGCCACCAGACAGTTAAAGGTGCCATTATTGTATCCCTGCGAAAGAGGAGAGGCGAAACGCCTCCCCGGAAAGGTTATTTGATGTAGTGGACGTGCTCGCAAATCTCATCGACGATCGGGCCGCGACGTTCGGCGAACTGTTTTTTGTTTTCGGCGATCAGGTTATTGCCGTGGGTATCGATAGAGACAATCAGCGGCCCGAACTCTTTCACACGACAGACCCACAGGGATTCCGGCATCCCCAGTTCTGTCCAGTGCACCTCTTCAATCTCCTCAACCTGGGTGGCCGCCAGTACCGCGCAGCCTGCCGGGAAGATCACGTGTAACGCTTTGAATTTTTGGCAACCTTCTTCAGTGAGCGGTCCCATGCCGCCTTTTCCCACCACCAGCTTCACGCCGGTCTGTTCAATAAACTCTTTTTCAAAGGTTTCCATACGCATACTGGTGGTTGGGCCGACGGAGATCATTTCCCATTTTTCACCGTTCTTACGCACGATCGGCCCGGCGTGGAAAATCGCTTTGCCGTTGAGGTCGTAAGGAATAGGGCGCTTAAGTTCGATCAGACGGCGGTGGCAGACGTCACGGCAGGTGACCAGCGTGCCGGTCAGGTAGATCACATCGCCAACATGAATATCTTCCAGATCTTCAGCTTTGATCGGGGTTGTCAGGATCTTTTTCATAACGCGCTCCGGGTGTGGGACAGGTTTTCGAAGGAGAGGTCAGAGTGGACCAGCAGCGTACCGCGACGGTGCGCCCAGCAGCCGGTGGAGACCGCCACGCCAATGGTGGAAGGGTGACGCGCAGCGGATTCGATATGTACGCCCATCACCGAGCTATTGCCGGTCAACCCTTGTGGGCCGATCCCCAGACGGTTGAGTCCCTCTTCCAGACGCAGCTCCAGCTCAGCCGCCTTCGGATTAGGATGGCGAGTGCCGATCGGGCGTAATATCGCTTTACGTGACAGCACGGCGGCAGTTTCAACGGAAGTCGCGATCCCGACGCCGACCAGCACCGGCGGGCAGGCGTTAACCGCCAGCGTAGAGATATTTTCAAAAACGAATTTCACCACGCCTTCGTAGCCTTCAGAGGGCATCAGCACTTTGGAGCGCCCCGGCAATGTGCAGCCGCCGCCCGCCATGTAGACTTCGATTTCCGCGTCGTCGCCGTCCGGAATAATGTCCCAGGTGACCCACGGTACGCCGCTACCGGTATTTTTGCCGGTGTTTACTTCGTCGAAAATTTCTACCGCGTTATGGCGCAACGGTGCTTTGACGGTGGCATCTTCCACCGCCTGCTTCAGAATATCTTGCAGCTCGCCCAGCAACGGGAAACGGGAACCGACCTTCACGAAGAACATGATTTCACCGGTGTCCTGACACGCCGGTCGATTCAGATCGATCGCTTTTTGCATGTTGTCGAACATCGTGTGGTAGATGATTTTCCCCATCGATGACGTTTCAGCGTCGCGTAGCTGCTTTAATTTATCTACCACGTCATCGGGCATCCGGGTGGATATCATGGCGGTAAACTGAGCGACAATTTCTGTCAGCGTATTTATCGCTTTTTGCTTATTTTCATTACTCATTATGTCAACTCCAGGACTTTTATTTATCTGGAAATAAATGTTTCGGCATAAACTACCACTAAAAGCAGGGTTTTATATTTATTGGCGGTGTGTATATGTAATTAACAGTTCGTGAATCACAGCTAAAAAAGAGACGAAAATTGCGCCAGGGCAGGAATTAAAAAGCCGGCTGGAAGTACACTATAATGCTCAACACCACGGATAATCCGACAATGCTTAATACATTTCCCTTAGCCAAAGATTTACAGGTACTGGTTGAAATTGTTCATGCCGGAAGTTTTAGCGCCGCCGCCGCCGCGTTAGGGCAGACGCCGGCATTTGTGACTAAACGTATCCATATTCTGGAGACGACTCTCGCCAGTACGCTACTGAACCGCTCGGCAAGAGGCGTAGCGCTGACGGAAAGCGGGCAGCGTTGTTATGAGCATGCGATGGCGATCCTCACGCAATATCAGCGGCTGGTGGACGAGGTGACGCAAATAAAAACGCGCCCTGCCGGGATGATCCGTATTGGCTGTAGCTTCGGCTTTGGCCGCAGCCATATTGCGCCGGTGATTACCGAATTAATGCGCAGCTATCCGGAATTACAGGTACATTTCGAACTTTTCGATCGGCAAATTGATCTGGTGCAGGATAATATCGATTTGGATATTCGTATTAATGATGATATCCCTGACTATTATATTGCCCATTTGTTAACGAAAAATAAAAGAATACTCTGTGCTGCGCCGGCTTATTTACAAAAATATGCCGCGCCGGAAACGTTGCAGGAATTAAGCCGTCACGACTGCCTGGTGACGAAAGAACGGGATATGACCCACGGTATATGGGAATTGGGTAACGGTCAGGAAAAAAGGTCGGTAAAGGTCACAGGGCATCTTTCTTCCAACAGCGGTGAAATTGTGTTGCAGTGGGCGCTGGAAGGCAAAGGCATCATGCTGCGTTCTGAGTGGGATGTGCAGCCGTTTTTACAGAGTGGGGAGTTAGTCCGCGTATTACCTGACTATGCGCAAAGCGCTAATATCTGGGCGGTCTACCGGGAACCGCTTTATCGCAGCGTGAAACTCCGGGTCTGCGTCGAGTTTTTAGCCGCATGGTGCCAGCAGCGGCTCGGCAAGCCCGATGAGGGATATCAGGTCTTTCAGGCCGGATAAGACACTTTACATCGCCATCCGGCGATGCGTAGGCACGGCATAGCGCAAAAAACTACTCCGAATCTTTCTGGCGTTTCTTTTTCAGCTTCGTCCAGATTTTCGTCTCCTGGCGACGCCACAGACGCTGGATGTTGTCATGATGGCGCAGCAAAATGAGGCATGACAGCATCGACACCGGGAAGGTAAACTGCGGTTTAAACCACCAGACGTAAAACGGCGCAATCAAGGCGCTGACAATCGCCCCTAACGATGAATAACCGCTTAACAGGACCGTCAGCAGCCAGGTGCCTGCCATGACGCCGGTTAAATCCCAGCCGATGGGCGCAATGGCACCAAATGCGGTTGCTACGCCTTTTCCGCCTTTAAAGCCAAAAAAGACCGGCCAGATATGTCCCAGACAGGCGGCGATGGCGATAAGCCCAAGCCAGAAAGGGGTAACGCCTAACGCATACGCGCCCCAGACGGGCAACATGCCTTTAAGGATGTCAAAAATAAGTACCGCGACAGCCGCTCCCTTGCCACCGATTCGTAATACGTTTGTCGCGCCCGGGTTGCCAGAGCCGCTTTCACGCGGATCGGGCAGCCCAGCGATGCGGCAAACCAGAATGGCACTGGAAATTGAGCCGCAGAGGTACGCGAAGAGGATCATTCCAGGCGCGATTGCACTCATAAGCTGTTCCGTTTTGAAAGTGTCGTTTTATTTACTATTTCTGTGGATAATACGCACATTTCGCCGGAAGTGGTATCCGGCTTAGCTAAAAAGCAGGCAGGTCGTGATGGATATTGTATTTATAGAGCAACTTTCGGTAATCACCACTATCGGTGTTTACGACTGGGAACAGACTATCGAACAGAAACTGGTGTTCGATATCGAAATGGCATGGGATAACCGCAAGTCGGCGAAAAGCGATGATGTCGCAGATTGTCTCAGTTACGCGGATATTGCCGATACGGTGATTAGCCATGTTGAAGGCGGGCGTTTTGCGCTGGTCGAGCGCGTAGCGGAAGAGGTGGCGGATCTACTGCTTAGCCGATTCAACTCCCCGTGGGTGCGCATTAAGCTGAGCAAGCCAGGCGCCGTCGCGCGTGCAGCGAACGTGGGGGTAATTATTGAGCGTGGCAATAATCTGAAATAAAAATAAATAATTTTATATTTTTTAAACCAAACGGTTATATATGGGTCTTAACGCGAGATCCATTTTGCAGTGTTTTTCATTTTAGGGGTTTATTGATGAGCGATATGCACTCGCTGCTGATTGCGGCAATTTTGGGTGTGGTCGAAGGATTGACGGAGTTTTTGCCGGTATCCAGCACGGGCCATATGATTATTGTGGGTCATCTGCTGGGGTTTGAAGGCGATACGGCCAAGACGTTCGAAGTGGTGATTCAACTTGGATCTATTCTGGCGGTCGTGGTGATGTTCTGGCGGCGGTTGTTTGGCCTAATCGGTATTCACTTTGGTCGCCCGCTACAGCGTGAAGGTGAAAGTAAAGGCCGATTAACGTTGATTCACATCCTGCTGGGCATGATTCCGGCGGTGGTGCTCGGGTTAGTCTTTCATGACACGATCAAGTCGCTATTTAACCCGATTAATGTGATGTACGCGCTGGTGGTGGGCGGCCTGTTGCTGATTGCTGCCGAGTGCCTGAAGCCGAAAGAGCCGCGCGCGCCGGGGCTGGATGATATGACGTATCGTCAGGCGTTTATGATTGGCTGTTTCCAGTGTCTGGCGCTGTGGCCGGGTTTCTCGCGTTCCGGAGCGACCATTTCCGGTGGGATGCTGATGGGCGTCAGCCGTTACGCCGCCTCTGAGTTCTCGTTCTTACTGGCTGTGCCGATGATGATGGGCGCAACGGTTCTGGATCTCTACAAAAGTTGGTCATTCCTGACCGCAGCGGATATTCCGATGTTTGCGGTGGGCTTTGTGACGGCGTTTGTGGTGGCGCTGATCGCCATCAAAACCTTCCTGCAACTGATTAAGCGTATCTCGTTTATTCCGTTTGCGATTTACCGCTTTGTGGTGGCGGCTGCCGTTTACGTCGTCTTCTTCTGATGATTGACCGTGCCGGATGGCGGCGTACCGCCTTGTCCGGCCTAACTGTTTTGTCGGCCTGATAAGCGCAGCGCCATCAGGCAATTTAGCGTGCCGGATGGCGTTTAGCTGGCGGGTTTCGGGCAGCGCTTCTCTTTCCAACTGGTAACCGCTGCAATTCGTCGCTTAGTCAGCTCCTCGCGAATCTCGATGCCCTTAAATCCGGCCTCCACCACCCCTTTAGTCGGTACCGCCTGCGCTACCTGCCAGGCTTCGCGCAGCCAGCGCCCCTGCGGGTAATCCGACGCTTCAAAGCCGGTACGCCCACGGACGTCGGCCTCGCTGGTCAGCGCAATCTGCTCGACGCGCTGCGGTTTACGCCATGCATCAATGGCGTCAAACAGCTTAACGATTGTTTTCGGCTGGAGTATTGGAAAGGTGTGGATCAGATCGTGGTACTCGGCGACCAGTTTAGCTAAATCACGCAGGTCATTGGGGACGCGCAAACGCTGGCATAACTGTTCGACCAGCTTCACGCCCGCCGGGCCGTGGCCGTGATGGCGTGGCCAGAGATTTTTCGGCGTTAAGCCTTTGCCCAGATCATGACAAAGCGTGGCGAAACGGACATCAAGCTGCGGACTGAGCATGGCGGCCATCGACAGCGTCATCAACGTATGAACTCCGGTATCAATTTCCGGATGCCACTTTGCCGGCGCGGGCACGCCAAACAGGGCGTCGATTTCCGGAAACAGGACGCGCAGGGCGCCGCAGTCGCGTAATACCTGGAAGTAAATTTGCGGATTGCGGGTGGTAAGCGCATTTTCCGTCTCTTTCCATACCCGTTCCGGCGTCAGATGTTCCAGCTCGCCTGCCGCGGTCATTTCGCGCATTAACGCCAGTGTTTCATCGGCGATACGGAAACTAAGATGGGCGTAACGGGCGGCAAAACGCGCCACGCGCAATACGCGCAAGGGATCTTCGCCAAACGCGGGAGAGACATGGCGCAGTAGACGCGTCTCCAGATCCCGGCGCCCGTGGTAAGGGTCGATAATCTGGCCGTCATCGTCGCGCGCCAGAGCGTTAATGGTCAGATCGCGGCGCTGGAGATCGGCTTCCAGGGTAACGTCCGGCGCGGCATAGCAGGTGAAGCCCGTGTAGCCGGAGCCGGATTTACGCTCGGTACGCGCCAGCGCGTATTCTTCGTGAGTTTGCGGATGGAGAAACACGGGAAAATCACGGCCTACCTGCTGGTAGCCCGCATCGAGCATCTCCTGCGGCGTGGCGCCGACAACGACCCAATCTTTATCTTTAACCGGTAGCCCTAACAACGCATCCCGAACCGCACCACCGACCAGATAAATCTTCACGCCATTTTCCTTTTAAAAACGATCATTTCCTAATGATAAGACAGTGCGGCGGAGAAGGCGATTTAGTTCATCCAGCGGTCTTTGCGTTTACGACTTGGGATCATATGCGGCAGCACCAGCCCTAACAGCAAGCCAATGCCCAACACGCCGCCGCCATACATAAACCACTGCATAATAATGGTGCGCTGTTTGTCATCCAGTTGCAGATTCGCGGCGCTAACTTTTTTCTGCGCCACAATCAGCTCGTTTTTCAGCTTCTGGTTCTCTTCTTTTAGCCCGTTGATGACGCTGTCGCTTTGCGCCACTTTCTGCTGCATGTCGGCGGTGCGCTGATTCCACGTGGTATCAATATTGTTGAGTTTATCGGTCAACGTTTTGACCTGATTCTCCAGATCCGGCACGCGGGTACGCAGGCTTGGCGTGGTATTCAGTTCTTTTAACGGTATCCAGGCAGTACGACCAGAACTGTCTTTGATTTGACCATAGTTGGCATCGCTCTGTAAGAGCGTGACTTCCTCGCCGGCGTTGACGGTACCCACGAGGCGATAATTATCTCCCGGACCGCTGCGGACCCAGGTATTCAGTTCATCAGAAACGTAACGCGTCTCTTCAGCATGAGAAACGGCGGTGGCGCTAAGCGCAAGTAAAGTTAGTCCAATCAGGCGTAATTTTGGCATCAGGCTGTCGTTATTGTCAGAGAAAGTGGAACGATAGTAACGGCATCAGTGTCGCTACGCAAAGCAGTCGACATCAATCGGAATCATCTGTGTCGCCTTTGCCGCTACGTCAAACTTTTACGCCCGTCAAATTGCTCGTTGCATGGCAATTTGGCGCAAAATACTATCTACTGACAAAAATAATGCGGGTAAGTTCGCCAACAATCTTCCCATATGTGACATAACCAATAAGTACAAGGCCATGGCTCAGGAAATCGAATTAAAGTTTATCGTCAATCACGACGCCGTAGATGCGCTGCGAAATCATCTTCATACGCTCGGCGGCGAGCATCATGCGCCCAGCCAGTTGCTGAATATCTACTACGAAACGCCTGATAACTGGCTACGCCGCCACGATATGGGGCTGCGTATTCGTGGTGAAAATGGGCGCTATGAAATGACCATGAAAATTGCCGGCCGGGTAACCGGCGGGCTGCACCAGCGACCCGAATACAATGTCGCGCTAAGCGAACCCGTTCTGGATCTGACGCAACTCCCGGCGGAGGTCTGGCCGGACGGCAAACTGCCCGTCGGCCTGGCATCAAGCGTACAACCGCTGTTCAGCACCGATTTTTACCGGGAAAAATGGTGCCTGGACGTTGACGGCAGCAAGATTGAAATTGCGCTCGATCTCGGCGACGTAAAAGCGGGCGAGTTTGCCGAAACGATTTGTGAACTGGAGCTTGAGTTGCTTCGCGGCGATACGCGCGCCGTATTAAAGCTGGCGAAGCAACTGCTGTCGCAAACCGGTTTGCGTCAGGGCAGTCTGAGTAAGGCGGCGCGAGGTTATCACCTGGCGCAGGGGAATGCGCCGCGAGAGAATACACCAACGGCAATTCTGCGGACTGCCGCAAAAGCCACTGTAGAACAAGGACTGGAGGCCTCGCTGGATCTGGCGTTGTCACAGTGGCAGTACCATGAAGAGCTCTGGCTGCGCGGCGACGAGTCAGCGAAAGAGCACGTGCTGGACGCAATGGGGTTGGTGCGCCATGCCTTAATGCTCTTTGGTGGCATTGTTCCGCGTAAAGCGAGCGCTCACTTACGTGATCTGCTTACCCAGGCGGAAGCGACGATGACATCAGCGGTGTCCGCCGTCACAGCCGTTTATAGTACGCAAACGGCGATGGCGAAACTGGCGTTGACGGAATGGCTGGTGACGAAAGCCTGGCAGCCATTTCTGGACGCGAAGGCGCAGGCCAGAATAGCCGACTCTTTTAAGCGTTTCGCCGACATTCATCTTTCTCGTCATGCTGCTGAATTAAAAAACGTTTTTGGACAACCGCTGGGTGATAAGTATCGCGACCAGTTGCCGCGTTTGACTCGCGATATCGACAGCGTTTTACTGCTGGCGGGATATTATGATGCGATGGTTGCGCAGGCATGGCTGGAGAACTGGCAGGGATTGCGTCACGCCATTATTACCGGGCAACGTATTGAAATTGAACATTTCCGTAATGAGGCCATTAACCAGCAACCGTTCTGGTTGCACAGCGGAAAACGATAATCAGAACCGTAGAAAGTGCCTGATGGCGCTGCGCTTATCAGGCTTACGGTATGCGGACTTGTAGGCCGGATAAGGCGAAACGCCGCCATCCGGCATTATTTAAAGGATATCCCTAAATGACGCCGCTCTCTTCACCCTTATCGCAGTACTGGCAGACCGTTGTTGAGCGCCTACCAGAAGGATTTACTGAGACATCGCTTAGCGCGCAGGCGAAGTCAGTACTTACATTTAGCGATTTTGCGCTGGACAGCGTGATAGCGCATCCAGAGTGGCTTGCCGAACTGGAATCCGCATCGCCGCAGGCTGATGAATGGCAACATTATGCTGGCTGGTTACAGGAGGCATTGGCAGGTGTCTGTGACGACGCCTCGCTGATGCGTGAACTGAGGCTTTTTCGTCGTCGCATTATGGTACGCATCGCCTGGGCGCAGGCGCTGTCGCTGGTGGAAGATGAGACTATTTTACAGCAGTTGAGCCATCTGGCGGAGACGCTCATTATTGGCGCGCGCGACTGGCTGTATGCCGCCTGTTGCCGCGAATGGGGGACCCCCTGTAACCCGCAGGGCGTTCCGCAACCGCTGCTGATTTTAGGCATGGGCAAGCTGGGCGGCGGCGAACTGAATTTTTCTTCTGATATCGATCTGATTTTCGTCTGGCCGGAACATGGCGCGACCCGGGGTGGGCGTCGTGAACTCGATAACGCCCAGTTCTTTACGCGTCTCGGGCAGCGGCTGATCAAAGCGCTGGATCAGCCCACAATGGATGGTTTTGTCTATCGGGTTGACATGCGCCTGCGACCGTTTGGCGACAGCGGCCCGCTGGTGCTGAGTTTTGCCGCGCTGGAGGATTACTATCAGGAACAAGGACGTGACTGGGAACGTTACGCCATGGTGAAAGCGCGGCTCATGGGCGATAACGACGACGCCTGGTCTCGTGAATTACGCGCCATGCTGCGGCCTTTCGTTTTCCGCCGCTATATCGATTTCAGCGTCATCCAGTCGCTACGCAATATGAAAGGGATGATCGCCCGCGAAGTGCGCCGCCGCGGTTTGAAAGACAACATTAAACTTGGCGCGGGCGGTATTCGTGAAATTGAGTTTATCGTGCAGGTATTCCAGTTGATCCGCGGCGGACGCGAGCCGTCGCTACAGTCGCGTTCGTTACTGCCGACGTTAAATGCTATCACGGCGTTGCATTTGCTGCCTGAGAATGACGTGGCGCAATTGCGTGCGGCCTATCTTTTTTTACGTCGCCTGGAGAATCTGCTGCAAAGCATCAATGACGAACAGACGCAAACGTTGCCTGCCGACGATCTGAATCGGGCGCGGCTGGCCTGGGGGATGAATACGAATAACTGGCCGCAGCTTGTTGGTAAACTGACGGATCATATGGCTAACGTACGCCGCGTATTCAACGAATTAATTGGCGATGATGAGGCCGATACCCCGCAGGAGGAAGAGCGTTCAGAGCCGTGGCGTGAAGTATGGCAGGATGCGCTACAGGAGGATGATTCGACGCCAGTGCTGGCGCATTTAGCCGATGAGGATCGGCGACAGGTTCTGACCCTCATCGCTGACTTCCGTAAGGAACTGGATAAACGCCCTATCGGCCCGCGCGGGCGGCAGGTGCTGGACCAACTGATGCCGCACTTGCTTGCCGACGTCTGTTCCCGCAAAGACGCCGCCGTTACGCTATCGCGTATCACGCCGTTGTTGGCGGGGATTGTCACCCGCACCACCTATCTGGAGCTGCTGAGTGAATTTCCCGGCGCGCTGAAACACCTGATTATGCTCTGCGCCGCTTCGCCAATGATAGCGAGCCAACTGGCGCGCTATCCGTTGTTGCTTGATGAACTGCTCGACCCCGGTACGCTTTATCAGCCGACGGCTACCGACGCTTACCGCGACGAATTACGCCAATATTTGCTGCGCGTGCCGGAAGAGGACGAAGAACAGCAACTGGAAGCATTACGCCAGTTTAAACAGGCGCAGCTTTTGCGGATTGCGGCGGCGGATATTGCCGGTACGCTGCCAGTGATGAAAGTGAGCGATCACCTCACCTGGCTGGCGGAGGCGATGATTGATGCTGTAGTACAGCAGGCGTGGACGCAGATGGTCGCGCGTTATGGTCAACCAACGCATCTGGATGATCGTCAGGGGCGGGGATTCGCGGTCGTCGGCTATGGCAAGTTGGGCGGATGGGAGCTGGGCTACAGTTCCGATCTGGATCTTATCTTCCTGCATGACTGTCCGATGGACGTTATGACTAACGGCGAACGCGAAATCGATGGGCGACAGTTTTATCTGCGCCTGGCGCAGCGCATTATGCATCTGTTCAGTACGCGCACCTCCTCCGGCATTTTGTATGAGGTGGATGCGCGTCTACGCCCCTCTGGCGCGGCGGGAATGCTGGTGACTTCAGCGGACGCGTTTGCCGATTATCAGCAGCATGAAGCCTGGACCTGGGAACATCAGGCGTTGGTGCGCGCTCGCGTGGTATATGGCGACCCGCAGCTTACCTCACAGTTTGATGCGGTACGCCGCACTATCATGACGACGGCGCGCGACGGCAAGACATTGCAGACTGAAGTGCGTGAAATGCGTGAGAAAATGCGGGCACATCTCGGCAATAAGTATCGCGATCGTTTTGATATTAAAGCTGATGAAGGCGGTATTACGGATATTGAGTTTATCGCGCAATATCTGGTACTGCGCTACGCTCATGAAAAACCTAAATTAACGCGCTGGTCTGATAACGTGCGCATCCTGGATCTTCTGGCGCAAAACGGCATTATGGATGAACAGGAAGCGCAGGCGCTGACGGTAGCCTACACCACACTGCGTGATGAACTGCATCATCTGGCGTTGCAGGAGCTTCCCGGCCATGTGGCGCAGACGTGTTTTAGTAAAGAGCGCGCGCTGGTGCAGGCAAGCTGGCGGAAGTGGCTGGTAGCCGTCTGAATTATGCTATTATCGCGCGCAAATTTTGAATCTCTCAGGAGACAGGAATGAAAGTAAATCTGCCAGCGTTTGAACGTGCAGGCGTCATGGTTGTGGGTGATGTAATGCTGGATCGCTACTGGTATGGCCCTACTTGCCGTATTTCACCGGAAGCGCCGGTGCCGGTTGTTAAGGTGAATACCGTTGAGGAACGTCCGGGCGGCGCGGCGAACGTGGCGATGAACATTGCGTCTCTGGGAGCGAACGCCCGTCTGGTCGGCCTGACGGGTATTGATGACGCCGCGCGCGCGCTGAGCAAAACGTTGGCGGAGGTCAATGTGAAGTGCGACTTCGTTTCTGTGCCGACGCATCCGACGATTACCAAACTGCGCGTGCTGTCACGTAATCAGCAGCTCATTCGTCTTGATTTTGAAGAAGGCTTTGAGGGGGTGGACCCGCAGCCGTTACATGAGCGTATCAACCAGGCGCTGGGATCGATCGGCGCGCTGGTATTGTCCGATTATGCCAAAGGCGCTCTGACCAGCGTGCAGACTATGATTGCCTTGGCTCGCCAGGCGGACGTGCCGGTGCTCATCGATCCGAAAGGAACGGATTTTGAACGTTACCGCGGCGCTACGCTACTGACGCCAAACCTTTCTGAATTTGAGGCGGTCGCGGGGAAATGTAAAAGTGAAGACGAACTGGTTGAACGCGGCATGAAGCTCATTGCCGATTACGACCTTTCCGCGTTGTTGGTCACGCGTTCCGAGCAGGGAATGACGCTGCTGCAACCGAATAAAGCGCCGCTACATATGCCGACGCAGGCGCAGGAAGTTTATGATGTTACCGGTGCGGGCGATACGGTGATCGGCGTGCTGGCGGCGACGCTGGCGGCGGGAAATACTCTGGAAGAGGCGTGCTATTTCGCCAATGCGGCGGCGGGCGTAGTGGTGGGTAAACTCGGGACGTCAACGGTTTCCCCTATTGAGCTGGAAAACGCAGTGCGCGGACGCGCGGATACCGGCTTCGGCGTCATGACCGAAGAGGAGCTGAAACAGGCCGTCGCCAGCGCGCGTAAGCGTGGCGAGAAAGTGGTCATGACCAACGGCGTTTTCGATATTCTGCACGCGGGCCACGTCTCTTATCTGGCGAACGCGCGCAAACTGGGCGACCGCCTGATTGTTGCGGTCAATAGTGACGCCTCGACCAAACGTCTGAAAGGCGAAAGCCGTCCGGTTAATCCGCTCGAACAGCGTATGATCGTGCTGGGTGCGCTGGAGTCGGTTGACTGGGTTGTCTCATTTGAAGAGGATACGCCGCAACGACTGATTGCCGGTATTCTGCCAGATCTGCTGGTAAAAGGCGGTGACTATAAGCCGGAAGAGATTGCGGGCAGCGAAGAGGTCTGGGCCAACGGCGGCGACGTCATGGTGCTGAACTTCGAAGATGGTTGTTCAACGACCAATATCATCAAAAAGATCCAGACTGAGAGCGAGAAGTAAAATCGCGCCATCAGGCGTTACAGACGCTGTGGGCGCTGAATTTGAAGGCGCGTCGGACATTTCGTTTCGACGCGTATCTCGCGGTTAACGCTGCTTTTTTTCGACCTAAAATAAAGGAATAAGGGTGAGAGGGGATCTCTCCCCCTCTGATTGGTTGTTAGTAAGCTGCGAAACTTATCGGTAACAGACCAATCAGTATGATGACCTGTTGCATCATAACCCTTTCCTTATTAAAGCCACTTCTTTGGTAGGGGGTTCCCGTTTCAGCCCCTTGCTGATATCGCGATTGTTGGTGAGCGTCCAGCTCTTAAGCCCGCAAGATATTTATACGCCGTCATATTTGGTGGAAATTGTGATTTTACGCATTAAATTTGCGCACGTTATGTATAAAACCGTCGTACATATAGAGAAATACTGAAATTAGAAAAAGCATATAGCCTTAACAGAATTCAATCACTGGAGGGTATGCTGATGAACAATAATAACGTCTATTCATTAAATAATTTCGATTTTCTGGCGCGCAGCTTTGCCAGAATGCAGGCGGAGGGGCGTCCTGTTGATATCCAGGCTGTAACCGGCAATATGGACGAGGAGCACCGCGACTGGTTTTGCAAGCGTTACGCGCTTTACTGTCAGCAGGCGACTCAGGCGAAAAAGTTAGAATTAGAACACTAACCCTGGCTCCCTTTACCGGCGCAGGGCATGATTAAGATCTTATATGAGCGGGCCGTCAGGCCCGTTCACGTTTTTACTCTTGTGGATCGACTGGCGGAATGGCGGGCGCAGGTTTTACTTCCTGTGGTTTGTCGCGAGCTTCCAGTTCGCTGAGGCGTTGCTCCAGCAGCGCCAGTTTTTCCCGGGTGCGCAGCAAAACCTGAGTCTGGACATCAAACTCTTCGCGGCTCACCAGATCGAGACGCGTCAGTTGAGATTGCAGCGTTTGACGGATTTTCTTCTCGATATCTTCCCCGAACTCGCGAATACCTTTCGGCATTGATTCATGAACCTGGCGTGCGATTTGCTCAATTTTTTTCGGGTCAATCATTGTGGTTTCCCTGAACTGGTAAGTGTTAGCTCTTATTGTAGTGCGATATGTGGACGCCATAAACCAGAATTGTGTGACGCTATACGGAGTAAAGGCGTTGATGAAGGTAGTCAATAGCGTTATAGTTAACCCGCTTATTCTCAGGGCGGGGCGAAATTCCCCACCGGCGGTAAATCAACGATGTTTAACGCGTTTCTCATTACGGTGCGCCGTGACGAAATGCGAAGAACGGGTTGAAAGCCCGCGAGCGCTTTTTGCAATAGCGAAAAGGTCAGCAGATCCGGTGTAATTCCGGGGCCGACGGTTAAAGTCCGGATGGGAGAGGGTAACGATCCAGTCGGGCATGGACCCGCTCACGTTATTTTTTTGCCGCTTGTCGGCACTCCTAAGACTGCCCTGATTCTGGTAACCATAATGTTAATGAGGTTTTTTTACCATGAATCAGACGCTACTTTCCTCTTTTGGTACGCCTTTTGACCGTGTTGAACTTGCACTGGATGCGCTGCGTGAAGGACGCGGTGTCATGGTGCTTGATGATGAAGACCGTGAAAACGAAGGCGATATGATTTTCCCCGCAGAGACGATGACCGTAGAACAGATGGCGTTAACCATTCGTCACGGTAGCGGTATTGTTTGCCTGTGCATTACTGAAGAGCGCCGTAAGCAGCTTGACTTGCCAATGATGGTGGAAAACAACACCAGCGCCTACGGCACTGGTTTTACCGTGACCATTGAAGCCGCAGAAGGCGTGACTACCGGCGTATCCGCCGCTGACCGTGTGACGACGGTGCGTGCCGCCATCGCAGATGGCGCAAAACCGTCCGATCT
This sequence comes from Salmonella enterica subsp. diarizonae, assembly GCF_008692785.1. Taxonomy (GTDB): domain Bacteria; phylum Pseudomonadota; class Gammaproteobacteria; order Enterobacterales; family Enterobacteriaceae; genus Salmonella; species Salmonella diarizonae. The sequence continues at coordinate 593,099 of NZ_VXJV01000001.1, read as the reverse complement.
TAACCGTCCGGGTCACGTTTTCCCACTGCGCGCTCAGGCGGGCGGCGTGCTGACGCGCGGCGGCCATACGGAGGCGACCATCGATCTGATGACGCTGGCCGGTTTTAAACCTGCAGGCGTACTGTGCGAGCTGACTAACGACGATGGGACGATGGCGCGTGCGCCGGAGTGTATCGCGTTTGCAGCCCAGCATAATATGGCTGTTGTCACGATTGAAGATCTGGTGGCTTATCGTCTGGCGCATGAGCGTAAGGTGAGTTAATCGGATGGCGACGTCTGTCGTCATGATGAAAAAAACCGAAGCTAAAACGCTTCGGTTTTTTGTTATTACGCGCGGGTTTTACCTCTGGAGAGTTTTATCACCCAGGTGTCGCTTTTGACCAGCAGAATCAGGCACAGCCCAGAGGCCAACAGGCATGCCTGCGCCATATTCATAAAGTGCCAGGGCGGGAGCAGGTACCAGCCATCGTAATAACTTTCGTTTGCTGGCTATCTGAAATAAAACGGTTATCCATATAATGGTTGACGATGGTGGACGTCTGCACCACATAGTTATCCTTCATAGCTTTGCCGTTTCCTTTATATTCTACCGTGACGTTGTTGGCAAATTTCTGGTAAAGGCCAAAAATAGGAATACCATCATATGTTTCTAAAGACTCTTTCTCAACGGTATAGTAACAGGAACACGTCTTCCTCTCTGCCATGTGCAGTAACTTTGACGTCTGAAATAATATGGCTATCTAATTCCATCAGTGCGGTGAGCGGGGCATTTCTGTAAGGGTCGACAACGACTGCGCCTAATATTCCTGCGGTCTGCGCCGATAAGTATTTTTTTCGGTATTGGTCAAGGATAGATATATATCCTTATGTACAAATTCTAAATATAATACTTATAAATATGCTATTTTTTATGGATGATAAATGATTGGCATTTAAAAATAAGGCATGATGCTATTGCTTATTTTAAAATATACTCTGCATCCATATTCTTTAATTTCATTTATGAGTTGACAGTAGGGGAAGGGTATTTTAAGAACACTATAAATTAGTGTAAAGTGTGACATTATCGACATTGTTTTCTGCTTAATACTTTTTTCATTATTGGATTTCACTACTGATTTATATGATCAAAATCATTTATTTGTTCCACAAATATGCCAGTATATGAATACGTCAAAATAAAGGTATGTAAAATTTTAACGTTAAATGTTTAGTGTTGTTAAATTTTAAGGGTAAAAAGGATGTTTATTGCCTGGTACTGGATAATATTAATTGCTCTTGTGGTGATAGGGTATGTTTGCCATATGAAGCGTTATTGCAGAGCGTTTCGGCAGGACAGAGATGCATTACTTGAAGCGCGAACGAAACGTTTTCACCAGACGAACGAAGGCGGTAGCGTGATGAATGAGCAGAAATAGCGCATATCCTCGCCGGGCAGCCGGATGTTGCCTGACTAAAGGGTTACATCCGGCGCGACGTTTCTCTTAACCGATGCCTATCGTCTGCAAAATGACGAGACTAAGCCCCATGACGGACATGCCGCAAAGCACGCCATAGCTGGGGTTATTGTTAGGATCGATCTCTTTTGCCAGCGGCATCAGTTCATCGACGGAGAGCGCCACCATAATGCCAGCGACCGCCGCCATGATAGCCGCCATGACGATCGGCGAAACCAGACTGCCCAAAATTAGCCACGCCAGCACGCCGCCAAGAATCTCCGCCATGCCGGAGATTCCGGCCCAAAAAATCGCGGTACGTTTTGAGCCCGTCGCGGCATAAACCGGGCCGGCGACCGCCAGACCTTCAGGAATATTGTGCAACGCCACCGCCAGTGCGATGCCGAAACCCAGTTCCAGATTGCTGCTGGCGGTGACAAAGGTGGCGATCCCTTCCGGAAAGTTGTGCAGGCTAATGCCGAGCGTCAATAAAATCGCGGTGCGTTTTATTGAGCCGGGAATAGGCTGCTGCCTTTTTTGCACCAGATCCTGCGGGTGAGCGTGAGGAAGCAGGCGATCCAGCCCGAAGTAGCCTAACAGGCCGATAATAAACATCCCGTAGCCCAGTACGGGCGACATTCCATCGGTGTCAAGCGCGGCGGGCAGCATCTCCATCAGCGAGATGAGCAACATGATGCCTGCGGCGAAGCCCAGCGAAAAAGCCAGCACGCGATTAGACGGTTTTTGGCCGAGAACGCCAAGAAACGCGCCAATAAAGGTGGCGGCGCCCGCCAGTAAGGTCAGAATAAGTGGTACTGACATTCATTACTCCTTATCAATTTGCCGTCCGAACCTGACCTTCAAAATAACTGATGATCTTCATCATGGTTATCTGAGTTCTTCCTCTGTGAAGAAAGCGTATGGTGATGTTAACAAAATGTCTTTCCTGTAAGGATAACATCATGTCTTTAACGCGTATGCCAGCATTGTTTTTGGGGCATGGCAGCCCGATGAACGTGCTGGACGATAACGATTATACCCGCGCCTGGCGGCGATTGGGGGAAGCCTTACCGCGACCACAGGCGATAGTGGTGGTGTCGGCGCACTGGTACACCCGCGGGACGGGCGTTACAGCGATGGAAAGGCCGCAAACTCTCCATGATTTTGGCGGTTTTCCGCAGGCGCTGTATGACACGCATTATCCGGCTCATGGATCGCCTGCGCTGGCGCAGCGTCTGGTTGAATTGTTGGCGCCCGTTCCCGTCGCGCTCGATAAAGAGGCGTGGGGATTTGATCACGGCTCCTGGGGCGTATTGATCAAGATGTACCCGAATGCGGATATTCCGGTGGTGCAGCTTAGCGTTGATAGTACCAAGCCGGCGGCATGGCATTTTGAGGCGGGTCGTAAACTGGCGACGCTGCGTGACGAAGGCGTGATGCTGGTAGCTAGCGGGAATGTGGTTCATAACCTGCGGACTGTGCGTTGGCACGGTGAGAATGCGCCTTATCCATGGGCCGTCTCGTTTAATGAGTATGTAAAGGCGAACCTGGCATGGCAGGGGCCGGTAGAACAGCACCCGCTGGTGAATTATCTGCAACATGAAGGGGGCGCCTTATCGAACCCGACGCCGGAACACTTTTTACCTTTGCTGTATGTACTTGGCGCCTGGGATGGCAAGGAACGTATCTCGGTTCCGGCAGACGGTATTGAGATGGGCAGTATAAGTATGTTGTCGGTGCAGGTGGGGTAGGCCGGATAAGGCGCTGAATGATTGCCCGATGGCGTTACGCTCATCGGGCCGACAGGAGAATCTATCCTTCGACAAAAATATGCGGATAGAAGCGGGAGAGATCCTGGGTGATCAGCGCCCGATCTTCACGGATACCAATTCCGGCGGGTTGATCGTTAATCAGCCAGCTACCAATCAGGGTATAACTGTCGCCGAATTTTGGCAGCGGATAGAACTGTTGCACGATCATACCCTCTTCGCCATACGGGCCTTCCACGAATTCGATCGTTTTACCGTTCTCAATAATCGATACGTTCGCCCCTTCGCGGGAGAAGATCGGTTTCACGACATATTTATCCATTTGCGGATGTTCGTCTTCGGCGAAATACGCAGGCAACAGATTTGGATGGTCCGGGAACATTTCCCACAACAGCGGCAACAACGCTTTATTGGAGATAATGCTTTTCCAGGCCGGCTCCAGCCAGCGCACGCCGGCATCTTCCAGCTTGGTGGAAAACATCTCGCGCAGCATAAATTCCCACGGATAGAGCTTGAACAGGTTCGCAATGACCTGATCCTGCAGATCCGTAAATTGGCCTTTTTCCCCCAGACCAATATCTTCGATATAGAGAAATTCGGTGGCGATTTCCGCTTCGGCAGCGCAATCCTGTAAATACTGAATGGTGCCGCGATCCTCAACCGTATCGCGACAGCAGGTGAGATGCAGCAACTGAAAACCGTACTGTTCGCGAAGTTCAGCAAAGCGTTCAATCAGCTTTTCCTGCAGGCTATTAAACTGATCGCTGCCTTCCGGCAGATTGCCCGCGTTGATCTGATCTTCCAGCCAAATCCACTGAAAAAACGCCGCTTCATACAGTGACGTTGGCGTGTCGGCATTATTTTCGAGCAGCTTAGGCTCGCCGATGCCGTCCCAGGCCAGATCGAGGCGGGAATAGAGCGACGGTTGTTGCGTTTGCCAGGACTGGCGAACAAAACCCCAGGTATGTTTTGGAATACGAAACTTCGTCATCAGCTCATCGCTGGCGATGACGCGTTCTACCACCTTGAGGCACATCTGGTGCAACTCGGCGGTAACGTCTTCCAGTTTTTCCACCTGGGCGAGCGTTAACTTGTAATAAGCGTCTTCACACCAGTACGGTTCACCATACATCGTGTGAAAATTAAACCCGTATTCAGTCGCTTTATCGCGCCAGTCCGGGCGCTCGGTAATACTGACTCTTTCCATGCGTATCAGCCGCCCATCGAACGTGTTGAAGTACCGGCAGCGCTACGCTGCATGGTGCTCTGTTTGGCGACGGATTCGCCAAAACCGCCGCGGGTAACGGTTGTTGTGGTCGCAGGCTTCGGCGCCATAGCGGTTTTCGGTACGGTCATTGTCCGGCCCGGTTGTGCCGCGCCGTAGTTTTTACCTGCCGCGTCGGTATATTTGCCGTATGCCGGGCTGGCCGGGTTTTTCGAGCTAAACAGCGGCTGTTGCGCAAAGCCTGCGCCGCCGCCCATCAGACGCCCCATCATGTAACCTGCCATCAGCGGCATCCAGAAACTGCCGCTGGATTGTTGGGCCTGCGCCTGATTTTCCGGCGCCATGCCAGCCTGTGCGGGCGCTTGCTGGCACTGACCTTCACCAAACTCGGCAACGCAATCTTCGCGTGTAGCGTACTTAGGCGCAGTACGTTCGGCCTCTTTCAGCGCATTGTTATACGCGGTTGTACACTCCGCGCTTTTGCCCGGATTTGCTGCTGAACAGTCATCAGCGTTTTGATACAACGATACGGTTTCATCGCTTTTTTCACAGCCAGCCAGCATAAAAACAGCCGTAACCGCCAGGGCGACCGGCGTTAAATGCCGCGCGCTCCAGCTTTTGCGAAACGATGCGTGATGGATGGATTTTGTCCGTTTCATATTTGTCTTCCAGGACCCAGTGGTAAATACAACATGCGTTCAGAATAGAGGATGACTGGTCGAAATTGAAGCGAGAAAAGGCGAGAATGCGGCGGAATAGCAGGATCTTTACGTTGTCTTACGTTCAGGCGCGGCTTCATGACAGGTAACGCCGCGCTTACCAGACCTACAAGGGCATAGGCCTGATAAGCGTAGCGCCAGCGAATAACTTATCAATGCCGGAATGGATTGCCGTTATTGCTGTTGGCGCGGGCGGCGGTCGGCTGTACTGCCGGCGCGGCGCTATGGGCATTATAACCGTCTGCGGCAGCATCCTGCTCTGGTGTTTCCGGCGCTACGCTTTCCGGCGACGTCGGGATAGGTTTCCCCAACGTACTGTTAAGCGCGAGCAGATCCTGCTCGTTCAGCGTACCGAGCGCATATTTGATATTTAACTGATTAATCAAATAGGTATAACGCGCGTTGGCCAGTTGCTGCTTGGCTTCATACAGCGTGGTGGTGGCATCCAGTACGTCAACAATGGTACGCGTACCGACTGAGTAGCCAGCTTCCATCGCGTCCAGAGAACTTTGCGCGGAAACGACCGCCTGTTTGTAGGCGTTGATGCTGCTGATAGACGCGTTAATATTGTTGAAGGAGGAGCGCACGGTCTGCACCACGCTACGGTGCGCGCTTTCCAACTGTTCGCTCGCGCCGACAAAGTTATACTGCGCCTGTTTTACCTGCGAGTTAACCATCCCCCCCTGATACAGCGGCAGGGAGAAGTTCAGGCCGATTTTATTCTGCCCCATGTTGCTATCGTCGTACTGGCTACCTGGACCGTGGGTGTTAGAACCGTTATACGAAGTATCAGAAACGCCGGTCGAGGCCGTTAAATTCAGCGTCGGCAGATGACCGTCCTGCGCCTGGCGGATTTGCTCGCGCGCCAGATCCTGACTCAAGCGCGCCTGCAACAGCGACAGGTTGCGGTTTTCCGCTTCCTTCAGCAGGGCGTTAACTGCTTTAGGTTTGTCGGTTTTAAAATGCTCGACGTTAAGCGAGGCCAGCTCTGGATAATAATTGCCGGTCACCTGGCGCAGCTCTTCTACCGCGTTATCCAGGTTGTTGCGGGCGGTAACTTCATTCGCCAGTACGGTATCATACTGCGCGCGGGCGTTTTGCACGTCGGTAATGGCGACCAGACCCACGTTAAAACGTTGCGTCGTTTGATCTAACTGGCGATAGATAGCCTCTTTTTGCGCCTGGGTATAGGAAAGCATATCAATAGCGTTCAATACTTTAAAATACGCGTTCGCGGTATTGAGAATCAGCGTCTGCTGATCGGTCTGATAGGCCACATCCTGAATGCCTGCTGCTTTTTCTTGCAGGGTGAGCCCACGCCATTTCGACATATCAAACAGCGTCTGCGTTAATTGCAGAGAAGCGCTGGTTTGATTGGAGTTGATGCCGTTCGCATCGCGATAACCGTTGCTGTAGGTGTAGTCGGCACCTAAACCCAGTTGCGGCAGTAAAGGACTACGCGCTTCGTTAATTTTTTCGAATGCAGCATCGCGATCGGCAGCGGATTTACGCAATTCCGGGTTGCTCAGGCGTGCTTGCTGATAAACTTGCATCAGGTTCTCTGCCTGGCTTAGTGTGCTGAACCCCGACAGGCTCAGGCCGATAAGGATGGGGAGCAATTTCTTCATTTGCATTCCTTGTTGTGAAGCAGTATTTAGCGCTGATCAATTTGTAAAAATAATTGCTGATTCTAGCAGAATCCGCCACTGCAAAAAGTTGGCGTTACGTGCCATACGAGCCTTAATTGGCACCAATTTACCACAAGGGTGATAAAACAGCAGTCAACCACCCTTGAAATTCATCATTTAATCATTATTGCTAGCAGGGCAGCACAATGCGTAAATCAGACAACTTGCCAGTTACTTTCACCAAAAGCGATGTAGAAATTATTGCACGGGAAACGCGCTACCGCGGTTTTTTTTCATTAGATATGTATCGATTCCGCCATCGTTTATTCAACGGAGAAATGAGTGGCGAAGTAAAGCGCGAAATTTTTGAGCGCGGGCACGCTGCCGTCTTGCTACCCTTTGACCCTGAACGCGACGAGGTGGTGCTGGTCGAACAGATTCGTATTGCCGCGTATGACACAAGCGTTACGCCGTGGCTGCTGGAGATGGTCGCTGGCATGATAGAAGAAGGCGAAACCATTGAGGCGGTCGCCCGGCGTGAGGCGATGGAAGAAGCGGGGCTGACCGTGGGCCGCACCCGACCGGTTATCAGTTACCTGGCGAGTCCTGGAGGAACCAGCGAGCGCTCATCTATTCTGGTGGGTGAAGTGGACGCCACGACCGCGGTAGGTATTCACGGTCTGGCGGATGAAAACGAAGATATTCGGGTTCATGTGGTAAGCCGGGAGCAGGCATACCAGTGGGTAGAAGAGGGGAAAATCGACAACGCAGCTGCGGTCATCGCTTTGCAATGGCTTCAGTTACATCATCAAGAGTTAAAAAACGAGTGGAAAAAATGAAGCGTTATACACCTGACTTCCCTGAAATGATGCGTCTGTGCGAAACCAATTTTTCGCAATTGCGCCGCTTGTTGCCGCGCAATGACGCACCCGGTGAAACGGTGAGCTATCAGGTGGGCAACGTACAATATCGGTTAACGATTGTGGAATCGACCCGATACACTACGCTTGTAACGATCGAGCAAACGGCGCCAGCCATCACCTACTGGAGCCTGCCGTCGCTGACGGTGCGCCTCTACCATGATGCGATGGTGGCTGAAGTGTGTTCAAGCCAGCAGATCTTTCGCTTCAAAGCGCGGTATGATTATCCAAATAAAAAGTTGCATCAACGCGACGAAAAGCATCAAATTAATCAGTTTCTGGCCGGCTGGCTACGATTCTGTTTAGCACATGGAGCGATGGCGATTCCGGTTTATTAGCGTCGTGAAACCTAAGGACACCATTTGGAAAGCCTGTTAACCCTACCTCTGGCTGGTGAGGCCCGAGTCAGGATTTTACAAATTACAGATACTCACCTGTTTGCCGAAAAGCATGAAACGCTGTTAGGCGTCAATACCTGGGAAAGTTACCAGGCCGTGCTGGAGGCTATTCGGGCGCAACAGTATGAATATGATCTGATCGTGGCGACCGGCGATCTGGCGCAGGATCAATCCGCTGCGGCTTATCAGCATTTTGCTGAGGGTATCGCAAGTTTTCGCGCGCCTTGCGTTTGGCTGCCGGGCAATCATGATTTTCAGCCGGCAATGTACAGCGCGCTGCAAGAGGCGGGGATTTCCCCGGCTAAACGCGTGTTAATCGGCGAACAATGGCAGATTTTGTTGCTGGATAGTCAGGTGTTTGGCGTTCCGCATGGCGAACTGAGCGAGTTCCAACTGGAATGGCTTGAGCGTAAGCTCGCCGATGCGCCAGAGAGACAGACATTGCTCCTTTTGCACCACCATCCGTTGCCGGCAGGGTGCAGTTGGTTGGATCAGCACAGCTTGCGTAATGCCGGTGAGCTGGATAGCGTGCTGGCGAATTTCCCGCGTGTGAAGTATCTGTTATGCGGACATATTCACCAGGAGCTGGATCTCGACTGGAACGGACGCCGTCTGTTGGCGTCGCCGTCAACCTGTGTACAGTTTAAACCGCACTGCGCGAACTTTACGCTGGATACTATCGCGCCGGGCTGGCGTACGCTGGTGCTTCAGGCGAACGGCGTCCTGGAGACGGAAGTGCATCGCCTGCAGGATACCCGGTTCCGACCCGATACCGCTTCGGAAGGATACTGATGTCTACGCTTCTCTATTTGCACGGATTCAACAGTTCCCCTCGCTCGGCAAAAGCGTGCCAGCTAAAAAACTGGCTGGCGGAGCGTCATCCACACGTCGAGATGATCGTCCCTCAACTACCGCCGTATCCTGCCGATGCGGCGGAGCTACTGGAGTCTCTCGTGCTTGAGCATGGCGGCGCGCCATTAGGGCTGGTAGGATCGTCACTGGGTGGTTATTACGCCACCTGGCTGTCGCAATGTTTTATGCTACCGGCTGTGGTCGTCAACCCGGCGGTGCGGCCCTTTGAATTACTGACCGACTATCTCGGTCAGAACGAGAACCCCTACACCGGACAGCAATATGTGCTAGAGTCTCGCCATATTTACGATCTTAAAGTCATGCAGATTGACCCTCTGGAAGCGCCGGACCTGATCTGGCTACTGCAACAGACGGGCGATGAAGTGCTGGATTACCGCCAGGCGGTGGCATATTACGCCTCCTGCCGTCAGACAGTGACTGAGGGCGGTAATCACGCATTCACGGGCTTCGAAGATTATTTCAACCAGATTGTCGATTTTCTTGGACTGCACAGTTGCTGACAATCAATTCGAATTGCTAATTAAACCATGACGCAAACTTATAACGCTGATGCCATTGAGGTACTCACCGGGCTTGAGCCGGTACGCCGCCGCCCGGGGATGTACACCGATACGACCCGTCCCAACCATCTGGGTCAGGAAGTGATTGATAACAGTGTGGATGAAGCACTGGCAGGTCACGCCAAACGCGTGGATGTCATTTTACATGCCGATCAATCGCTGGAAGTGATTGACGACGGACGCGGGATGCCGGTGGATATCCATCCGGAAGAGGGGGTTCCGGCGGTAGAACTGATCCTCTGTCGGCTTCATGCCGGCGGTAAATTCTCCAACAAGAACTATCAGTTCTCTGGTGGTCTGCATGGGGTGGGGATTTCGGTAGTGAATGCCCTGTCGAAGCGCGTGGAAGTGACCGTGCGCCGCGACGGTCAGGTCTATAATATCGCGTTTGAAAACGGCGAAAAAGTGCAGGATTTGCAGGTGACGGGAACGTGCGGCAAGCGTAATACCGGCACCAGCGTGCATTTCTGGCCGGACGAAAGTTTCTTCGACAGCCCGCGTTTTTCTGTCTCTCGCTTAATGCACGTTCTGAAAGCAAAAGCGGTGCTGTGTCCCGGCGTGGAAATCACTTTTAAAGATGAAGTGAATAACAGCGAGCAGCGCTGGTGCTACCAGGATGGTCTGAACGACTATCTGGGCGAAGCGGTAAACGGCCTGCCGACGCTGCCGGAAAAACCGTTTATCGGTAATTTTAACGGTGAAACGGAAGCGGTTGACTGGGCGCTATTGTGGCTGCCGGAAGGCGGCGAATTACTGACGGAAAGCTACGTGAACCTGATCCCAACCATGCAGGGCGGTACTCACGTGAATGGCCTGCGTCAGGGGTTGCTGGATGCGATGCGCGAATTTTGCGAATACCGCAATATTCTGCCGCGCGGCGTAAAACTGTCGGCGGAAGATATCTGGGATCGCTGCGCTTATGTGCTCTCCGTGAAAATGCAGGACCCGCAATTTGCCGGGCAGACCAAAGAGCGTCTGTCGTCGCGTCAATGTGCGGCATTTGTTTCCGGCGTGGTGAAAGATGCCTTCAGCCTGTGGCTGAACCAGAACGTGCAGGCGGCGGAACAACTGGCAGAGATGGCGATCGCCAGCGCGCAGCGGCGACTGCGCGCCGCAAAAAAAGTGGTGCGCAAAAAGCTCACCAGCGGTCCGGCGTTGCCGGGGAAACTGGCGGACTGTACCGCGCAGGATCTTAATCGGACCGAGCTGTTCCTTGTGGAAGGGGATTCGGCGGGCGGTTCCGCCAAGCAGGCGCGCGATCGCGAATATCAGGCGATCATGCCGCTCAAAGGTAAGATCCTTAACACCTGGGAAGTCTCTTCCGATGAAGTGCTGGCCTCGCAAGAGGTGCATGATATTTCCGTGGCAATCGGTATCGATCCGGACAGCGACGATCTGAGCCAGTTGCGCTACGGCAAGATCTGTATCCTGGCGGATGCGGACTCCGATGGTTTGCACATCGCTACGCTGCTTTGCGCGCTGTTTGTCCGACATTTCCGCGCGCTGGTGAAGAATGGACATGTCTACGTCGCGCTGCCGCCGCTATACCGTATTGATTTGGGTAAAGAGGTCTATTACGCGCTGACGGAAGAAGAGAAGGCGGGCGTACTGGAACAACTGAAGCGTAAGAAAGGCAAGCCGAACGTACAGCGGTTTAAAGGCCTGGGTGAAATGAACCCGATGCAGTTACGCGAAACCACGCTTGATCCGAATACTCGCCGCCTGGTGCAGCTCACCATTAGCGATGAAGACGATCAGCGTACTAACGCGATGATGGATATGCTGCTGGCGAAGAAACGTTCTGAAGATCGACGCAACTGGCTACAGGAAAAAGGCGATCTCGCGGATCTGGATGTGTAACGGTTGTTGCACGCTTTATCCGGTCTGCACACCGCAGGCCGGATAAGCGAATCTGGCATGACGCCGTAGCCTGATGGCGACACTTGCGCATCTCATCAGGGCTACGTCAGACGATGGTAATAACTTAAACGCCGGATTCCAGAATACGAATATTCATTTCCAGCACATCGTCTTTTACCGCGTCGCTATAGGCTTTCATATGTGGGGTTTGCAGATGCGCCTCAAGGTGCGCAACGCTTTCCCACTGTTCAATCATCACGATCGAGTCAGGCGCTACAGTCTGAAAACTCACGCCCGCGGCATGATCCACCATCGGCGCGTAACCGTGGCAACCCTCTTCTTTAAGAACGGTTGGAATGATTTTCGCAAACTGATCGAGGACGGCCTGACGGTGATGTTGGCCCGGACGTGTGCGAATTTCGGCAATGACGGTAAGCATGGTTAACTCCTTCTAATTCCAGGATGACCAGTTAAGCAAAAATTTCGCTTAGATGCTTGCGATATTCTGCGGTATAGCGCGGAACATCCGGCATTTTAATCACGTCGTTGGCAATAAACGTTGGCAGCGCGTCCATGCCCAGGAACTGGTTGGCTTTATGGAATGGCAGATAGACGCCATCTACGCCTACGCCGTGGAAAAACTGATCTTTTTCGGTAAATGCTTCCATTGGCGCATTCCACGTCAGTGACAGCATATATTTTTTCCCCTGCACCAGACCGCCGGAACCGTACTTTTTAGCGGTATCGGAACGCGTGCGGCCATCGCTGGCATAAAGCGTGCTGTGACCTTCGGTAAAGACATCATCCATATATTTTTTTACTGTCCACGGCGCGCCCATCCACCAGCCTGGCATCTGCCAAATCACCACGTCAGCCCAGACGAAATTCTGCACCTCTTCTTTAATGTCATAATCGCTGTCGGCACGGACGATCTTAACCTGATGACCCAGATCGCGCAGAAGCCCATCGGCAACTTCGGTCAGGGTGTCATTCAACTGGCCGTTGGAGTGCGCGAATTTTTTCGCCCCGTTGATAATCAGTATGTTGCTCATTATTTTCCCTCTAAGGAATGCGTTTGCTGCTGATTCTACGCTGACGGGCGGTACGGTGAAATTAGCAAAATGTGCAAAGTCTTTTGCGTTTTTGGCAAAAGTCTCTGCTACCAGCGTACTACGGCCTCAAATCCACCTTCCGCGGCGTTGCCAAACGACACCGTCATGCCGTGCAGCGTAGCGATGCGGCGGACTATTGATAATCCCAGACCGCTGCCGGTCACACTTTGGCCAGGCGGGCGATAAAAACGCTCGCCGATATGCGTCAGAATCTCTGGCGCTACGCCGGGGCCGTTATCTCTGACGGTGAAGCTGCGGGCATGTAAGGTAACGTCGACGACGCTGCCTTGCGGACTGTAGCGAATCGCATTATCCAGCAGGTTACGCACTAACAGGCTTAAGAGTAGCGGCTGACCGGTACGTATGACGTCATGGGCGTTAAGCTGTAAACGCACGTCGATATTCGCCTGCTGCGCCGGATGATAAATGTCCATCACCGCGGACTGCAGCAGCTCTTCCAGCGAAATCTCCGCCACATCCTGCAAATTATCGAGCGAATCGAGGCGCGATAACGTCAGTAGCTGATCGACCAGCCGCGTGGCGCGATCGATCCCCGCATGGAGCTGGGTCAGCGCTTTATCTCGCGTCAGCGGATCGTCGCCCGAGAGTTGCGCCACCTCGGTTTGTACTTTCAGCGCGGCCAGCGGGCTGCGCAATTCATGGGCGGCGTCGGAGGTAAATCGCCGTTCGCGCACCATCATGGAGTGGATGCGGCTAAAAAGCTGATTAAGTGCTTCGACCAGTGGGCGAACCTCGCTCGGTACGCCTTTGGCGTCGAGCGGTGTCTCCGATTCCGGCGATCGGAAACGTAGCGCCTGCGCCAGCTTCTTCAACGGTCTGAGCTCGCGGTGAAGCAGGAGTAATAAAATCAGTAGCATGAAGGGAAGGGCGATCAGCCACGGCGTTAATTGCGCCGCCACGATCGCCAGCGCCATATCTTCGCGGTAATCCCACTCCTGACCGACGACGATACGATAATTACCGTCCGCCGAGTTCAACCACAAAAAACGCCAGAGGTCGTTGTCATCTTTCAGATAGCCATTGTCGAAACCTTCCCGGCGATAGCGATACGGAATATCCTGACCGTTGTCGCCATCATGCAGCAACATTTTGCCGTCAGCGGAAAAGATGGCGAACGCCAGCGCATCGTCATCGATATGCCCATGTTTTAATTTCTTTGGCGTATGCGCCATGCGCTGCGGGGCGTTGATCTCGTTAAGATCGAGGGTGCTAAGCCGTCTGGCGAACAGCATCAACTGTGTGTCAAACAACTCGTCGACATTATCCGTCGTCTTTCTCCAGGCCACAAAACTGGAAATTGCCCAGGTGATGGAGACCAGAATCAGGAAAATAAGCGTCAGCCTGATGCGCAGGCTAAGACGTTGCGTCAATTTCATGCGTCACCCAGGGTGTAGCCGATGCCGTGTACGGTGCGAATAAATTCGCTGCCGAGCTTGCGGCGTAAATGATGAACATGGACTTCCACTGCATTGCTGGACACGTCGTCATCCCAGTTATACAGCTTCTCTTCAATAAGCTTGCGCGGCAGCACGCGACCTTTGTTGCGCATTAACAGTTCCAGCAGCGCGAACTCTTTCGGTTTTAGGGCTAGAGGTTCGCCGGCAAGTGTCGCGACGAGATTACCTGGATTGAGTGTCACCTGGCCGTGGCGCAATTCGCTACTGGCCTGACCGCTGGCGCGGCGTACCAGCGCCTCCAGACGGGCTGCGACCTCAATGAGCGCAAAAGGTTTACATAAATAGTCATCGGCGCCCAGACGTAGCCCCTCGACGCGCTCTGCTAACGCATCGCGCGCCGTCAGGATCAGTACCGGTTCCTGTTTACCCTTTTCGCGCCATTCGCGCAAAATATCCCGTCCGTCCATCCCTGGCAGCGTCAAATCTAAAATGACCGCATCATAAGGCGCGCTGTAAAGCGCCTCTTTGCCCGGACGTCCCTCGCTAAACCAGTCGACGCTGAAACCCATTTTACTCAGGCCCGCTTTTATGCCATCGCCAATAAGTGTGTCATCTTCTACCAGTAAAATTCGCATCTGTTCTTCCCTGCGGTAACTCGCGTTACCGTCAGTTAACCTTGTCGCCGCAGGCGATGTACAGAAAAAAAGAATCTTTTTTTGCCTTAAGAAGTTGTTAAGGATTAACTTATTAAATGGATCTGAAACGACATGAAAGGGAAAAGTAATCATGAAAAAATTAGCTGCAATCGTTGCCGTTATGGCATTGTGTTCTACCCCGGTTCTGGCGGCTCAGCAGGGCGGCTTCTCCGGCCCGTCGGCGACGCAAACGCAAGGCGGCGGATTTGTCGGCCCGAACGGCAGCAGCACGACGGTAGAGAGCGCTAAATCGCTGCGTGACGATGCGTGGGTAACGCTGCGCGGGAATATCGTCGAGCGCATTTCCGACGATCTGTATCTGTTTAAAGATGCTACCGGTACTATCAATGTGGATATTGACCACAAGCGTTGGAACGGCCTGACCGTAACCCCGCAGGATACCGTTGAAATTCAGGGCGAAGTGGATAAGGACTGGAATTCCGTTGAAATTGACGTAAAACAGATCTCTAAAGTTGCCAAATAAACCCCATCAGGGCCGCGCTCGCGGCCCTTTTCTTTGTGACTCAACGCGCCAGATAGGGTAGTATCTGCGGCAATATTGCCTGAGAGATACCGGGTATTGTTCGGGCTAACAGTTGAGGAATCACAATCAATGAGCGAGATGGCAGAGCGCCTTGCGCTGCATGAATTCACGGAAAACGCCTATCTGAATTATTCCATGTACGTCATCATGGACAGGGCGTTGCCGTTTATTGGTGATGGTCTGAAACCCGTTCAGCGTCGCATCGTCTACGCGATGTCTGAACTGGGCCTTAACGCCAGCGCCAAGTTTAAAAAGTCCGCCCGTACCGTCGGCGACGTGCTGGGTAAGTATCATCCGCATGGCGACAGCGCCTGTTATGAAGCGATGGTGCTGATGGCGCAGCCGTTTTCTTACCGTTATCCGCTGGTCGACGGGCAGGGAAACTGGGGCGCGCCTGACGATCCGAAATCGTTCGCCGCGATGCGTTATACCGAATCTCGCCTGTCTAAATATGCGGAACTCCTGCTGGGGGAACTCGGTCAGGGGACGGCGGACTGGGTGCCTAACTTCGATGGCACCATGCAGGAACCGAAAATGTTACCGGCGCGTCTGCCGAATATTCTGCTGAACGGCACCACCGGTATTGCGGTGGGGATGGCAACAGATATTCCGCCGCATAACCTGCGCGAAGTAGCGAAAGCGGCGATTACGCTGATTGAGCAGCCGAAAACGACGCTGGATCAGTTGCTGGATATCGTCCAGGGGCCGGATTACCCGACCGAAGCGGAGATCATTACCCCACGTGCGGAAATTCGTAAAATTTACGAAAACGGGCGTGGCTCCGTGCGCATGCGCGCGGTATGGACCAAAGAAGACGGCGCCGTGGTGATCACCGCGCTACCGCATCAGGTGTCCGGCGCGAAAGTGCTGGAGCAGATTGCTGCGCAGATGCGTAATAAAAAACTGCCGATGGTGGACGATCTGCGCGATGAATCGGATCACGAAAACCCGACGCGTTTAGTGATTGTGCCACGATCCAACCGTGTGGATATGGAGCAGGTGATGAACCATCTGTTCGCCACCACCGATCTGGAAAAAAGCTACCGTATTAACCTGAACATGATCGGTCTGGATGGTCGCCCGGCGGTGAAAAACCTGCTGGAGATCCTGACCGAATGGCTGGCGTTTCGCCGCGATACGGTACGTCGTCGCCTCAACTATCGTCTGGAGAAGGTCCTCAAGCGC
The DNA here is from genome assembly GCF_008692785.1 of Salmonella enterica subsp. diarizonae. Taxonomy (GTDB): domain Bacteria; phylum Pseudomonadota; class Gammaproteobacteria; order Enterobacterales; family Enterobacteriaceae; genus Salmonella; species Salmonella diarizonae. The sequence continues at coordinate 576,757 of NZ_VXJV01000001.1, read as the reverse complement.
CTGCATATCCTCGAAGGTCTGCTGGTGGCGTTTCTCAACATCGACGAAGTGATTGAGATTATCCGTAGCGAAGACGAACCAAAACCCGCGCTGATGTCGCGTTTCGGCATCACCGAGACCCAGGCGGAAGCAATCCTCGAACTGAAACTGCGTCATCTCGCCAAGCTGGAAGAGATGAAAATTCGTGGCGAGCAGGACGAGCTGGAAAAAGAGCGTGACCAGTTGCAGGGCATTCTCGCGTCCGAACGCAAAATGAATACCTTGCTGAAAAAAGAGCTACAGGCGGATTCCGATGCCTATGGCGACGATCGCCGTTCTCCGCTGCATGAGCGTGAAGAAGCTAAAGCGATGAGCGAACACGATATGCTGCCGTCCGAACCGGTGACTATCGTGCTGTCGCAGATGGGCTGGGTGCGCAGCGCCAAAGGTCATGATATTGATGCGCCGGGGCTTAACTATAAAGCGGGCGACAGCTTTAAAGCCGCGGTGAAAGGTAAGAGCAATCAACCGGTGGTGTTTATTGATACCACCGGGCGTAGCTATGCTATTGATCCCATTACGCTTCCGTCGGCGCGCGGGCAGGGCGAGCCGCTGACCGGCAAACTGACGCTGCCGCCGGGGGCGACCGTAGAGCATATGCTGATGGAAGGCGATGACCAGAAACTGCTGATGGCGTCGGATGCGGGCTACGGCTTCGTTTGTACGTTTAACGATCTGGTTGCCCGTAACCGTGCCGGTAAGGCGTTGATTACTCTGCCGGAAAACGCGCACGTCATGCCGCCGTTGGTGATTGAAGACGAGCACGATATGCTGCTGGCGATTACTCAGGCCGGACGTATGTTGATGTTCCCGGTAGACTCTCTGCCGCAACTGTCGAAAGGCAAAGGAAATAAGATCATTAATATTCCGTCAGCGGAGGCGGCGAAAGGCGATGATGGTCTGGCGCATCTGTACGTGTTGCCGCCGCAAAGCACTCTGACTATCCATGTCGGGAAGCGCAAAATCAAACTGCGTCCTGAAGAGTTACAGAAGGTGGCCGGCGAACGCGGACGCCGCGGCACATTAATGCGCGGCCTGCAGCGTATCGATCGTATTGAGATTGATTCACCGCATCGCGTAAGTCATGGCGACAGTGAAGAGTAAGAAGGTGTCACTCGTAGGCCGGATAAGGCATTTATGCCGCCATCCGGCGCTCTGCCGTTGCCGGATGATGATGCAGTAGCGTCTTATCCGGCCTACGGTTTCAGATCGGATTAACATTAAAATTTCCCGTAAAACCGTTGTTTATTCGTGCATTGCGATTAACAATACGTTTTTCCAGAGAGCCACACTTACCAAAATCCTAACCTGAATTTCAGGTGACGTAGAATGCCGGGCTCTTAGGCCTTCAGAGGTTGTTATGCTATATATTTTTCGTCTTATTGTTACCGTTATTTACTCCATTCTGGTCTGTGTTTTCGGTTCTATTTACTGCCTTTTCAGCCCACGTAACCCAAAACACGTGGCGACGTTTGGACATATGTTCGGTCGCCTGGCCCCGCTGTTTGGCCTGAAAGTGGAGTGCCGCAAACCCGCAGACGCGGAAAGCTATGGCAATGCTATCTATATCGCTAACCACCAGAATAATTATGATATGGTCACGGCGGCGAATATTGTGCAACCGCCAACCGTGACGGTGGGGAAAAAAAGCCTGCTTTGGATCCCGTTTTTTGGGCAACTGTACTGGCTGACCGGTAATCTGCTGATTGACCGTAATAACCGCGCCAAAGCGCATAGCACCATTGCGGCAGTGGTTAACCATTTTAAAAAGCGCCGTATTTCTATCTGGATGTTCCCTGAAGGTACGCGTAGTCGGGGACGCGGTCTGCTGCCGTTTAAAACCGGCGCGTTTCATGCGGCTATCGCGGCTGGCGTGCCGATCATTCCTATCTGCGTTTCCAACACCTCTAACAAAGTCAATCTAAACCGCCTGAACAACGGACTGGTGATTGTGGAAATGCTGCCGCCAGTCGACGTCAGCGAATATGGTAAAGATCAGGTTCGCGAGCTGGCAGCCCATTGCCGTGCGTTAATGGAGCAAAAAATCGCGGAACTTGATAAAGAGGTTGCGGAACGTGAAGCGGCCGGTAAGGTTTAAGCGATCTTACTCTGTTATTGTAGAAATCATTTTTTCAGGCACAACTCTTTAGCCTGTTTTACATGGAGCTTATATGTCATTCAGTCGGCGTCAGTTTCTTCAGGCATCGGGAATCGCACTATGTGCAGGCGCGATTCCCTTCAGGGCGAATGCTGCCGGTCAGCAGCAGCCGTTGCCTGTTCCGCCGTTGCTGGAGTCCCGTCGCGGACAGCCGCTATTTATGACGCTACAGCGAGCGCACTGGTCTTTCACGCAGGGCACGCGCGCGCCGGTTTGGGGAGTAAACGGTCGTTATCTGGGGCCGACAATCCGCGTCTGGAAAGGCGATGACGTTAAACTCATCTATAGCAACCGTCTGGCGGAAAATGTCTCCATGACGGTTGCTGGTTTACTGGTGCCGGGGCCGCTGATGGGGGGGCCAGCGCGTATGATGTCGCCGAACGCCGACTGGGCACCAGTGTTGCCGATTCGCCAGAGCGCCGCGACGCTGTGGTATCACGCCAACACGCCTAACCGCACTGCGCAGCAGGTGTATAACGGCCTGGCCGGAATGTGGCTGGTCGAAGACGACATCAGTAAAACGCTGCCCATTCCGAACCATTACGGCGTGGATGATTTTCCCGTCATTATCCAGGATAAGCGGCTGGATAACTTTGGGACGCCGGAGTACAGCGAACCGGGAAGCGGCGGTTTTGTCGGCGATACGTTGCTGGTGAACGGCGCGCAAAGCCCCTATGTCGAAGTGTCCCGCGGCTGGGTGCGGTTACGGTTATTGAACGCCTCGAACTCGCGCCGGTATCAGCTCCAGATGAGCGATGGCCGGGCGCTGCATGTGATTTCAGGCGATCAGGGCTTTTTACCTGCGCCGGTTTCCGTCAAACAGTTGTCACTGGCGCCCGGCGAGCGACGTGAGATCCTGGTTGATATGACTAACGGGGATGAAGTCTCGATCACCTGTGGGGAAGCGGCCAGCATAGTCGATCGGATTCGCGGTTTCTTTGAGCCTTCCAGTATTCTGGTTTCTACCCTGGTGCTGACGTTGCGGCCAACCGGATTGCTGCCGCTGGTGACCGATAATCTGCCGATGCGTCTGTTGCCGACGGAGATCATGAGCGGCGCGCCTATCCGCAGCCGGGACATTAGTCTTGGCGACGATCCGGGGATCAATGGCCAACTGTGGGATGTGAATCGCATTGATATTACCGCCCAGCAAGGCTCCTGGGAGCGCTGGACGGTACGCGCCGATATGCCGCAATCGTTCCATATTGAGGGCGTCTCTTTCCTGATTCGTAACGTCAACGGCGCTATGCCGTTCCCGGAGGATAGAGGCTGGAAAGATACCGTCTGGGTGGATGGGCAAGTCGAATTGCTGGTCTACTACGGTCAGCCGTCCTGGCCGCACTTCCCGTTCTATTTCAACAGCCAGACGCTGGAAATGGCGGATCGCGGCTCGATTGGGCAGATGCTGGTAAACCCGGCGCCATAATCCTTTTCTCGCCCGTCAGGGCGAGAGGTGAATACCTTTCGATTTCTCCTTCGTTCCGGCTTATAATCCCCGGCCTTTGATTATTTTTTTACCATTTTTGGAAGCACTATGAGCGCAACATCCCTGATCCAACCGGATCGCGACCTTTTCTCCTGGCCGCAGTACTGGGCCGCCTGCTTTGGGCCGGCGCCGTTTTTGCCGATGTCACGTGACGAAATGGATCAACTTGGCTGGGATAGCTGCGACATTATTTTGGTGACGGGCGACGCGTATGTCGATCATCCGAGTTTCGGCATGGCCATTTGTGGCCGTATGCTGGAATCCCAGGGCTTCCGCGTCGGTATCATCGCTCAGCCGGACTGGAACAGCAAAGACGACTTTATGCGTCTGGGCAAACCGAACCTGTTTTTCGGCGTCACCGCCGGTAATATGGACTCGATGATCAACCGTTACACGGCCGATCGCCGACTGCGCCACGACGATGCCTATACGCCAGATAACGTGGCGGGCAAGCGCCCGGACAGAGCCACTCTGGTCTATACCCAGCGTTGCAAAGAAGCGTGGAAAGATGTACCGGTGATCCTCGGCGGCATTGAGGCCAGTCTGCGCCGTACCGCGCATTACGACTACTGGTCTGATACTGTGCGCCGTTCCGTGTTAGTCGATTCCAAAGCCGACATGTTGATGTTCGGCAACGGCGAGCGTCCGCTGGTGGAAGTGGCGCACCGTCTGGCAATGGGTGAAACCATCGATCAGATTCGCGACGTGCGTAACACTGCGATTATGGTTAAAGAAGCTCTGCCTGGCTGGAGCGGCGTCGACTCCACTCGTCTGGACACGCCGGGTAAAATCGATCCAATCCCCCATCCCTATGGCGAGGATCTGCCGTGCGCGGATAACAAGCCGGTCGCGCCGAAAAAGCAGGAAGCTAAGGCGATTACCGTGCAGCCGCCGCGTCCGAAGCCGTGGGAAAAAACCTATATCCTGTTGCCATCCTTTGAAAAGGTGAAAGGCGACAAGGTGCTGTACGCCCATGCGTCGCGTATTCTGCATCACGAAACTAACCCTGGTTGCGCGCGGGCGCTGATGCAAAAGCACGGCGATCGCTATGTCTGGATTAACCCGCCCGCTATACCGCTCTCCACTGAAGAGATGGATAGCGTGTTTGCGCTGCCGTATCAGCGCGTACCGCACCCGGCTTACGGCAATGCCCGCATTCCGGCCTATGAGATGATCCGCTTTTCGATCAATATCATGCGTGGCTGCTTTGGTGGCTGCTCTTTCTGCTCGATCACCGAACATGAAGGACGCATTATTCAGAGCCGCTCGGAAGACTCTATCATCAACGAGATCGAAGCGATCCGCGACACGGTGCCGGGGTTTACCGGCGTGATCTCCGATCTGGGTGGTCCTACCGCGAACATGTATATGCTGCGCTGTAAGTCGCCGCGTGCGGAGCAGACCTGTCGTCGCCTGTCGTGCGTGTATCCGGATATCTGTCCGCATATGGATACTGACCATACGCCGACGATCAATCTTTATCGCCGCGCCCGCGAGCTGAAAGGCATTAAGAAAATCTTAATTGCCTCCGGCGTGCGCTACGACATCGCCGTGGAAGATCCTCGCTACATTAAAGAGCTGGCGAGCCATCATGTGGGCGGCTATCTGAAGATTGCGCCGGAGCATACTGAAGAAGGTCCGCTGTCGAAAATGATGAAACCGGGTATGGGCAGCTACGATCGCTTTAAAGAGTTGTTTGACCTTTACTCTAAACAGGCCGGAAAAGAACAGTATCTGATCCCGTATTTTATCTCCGCGCATCCGGGCACGCGGGACGAAGATATGGTGAATCTGGCGCTGTGGCTGAAGCGCCACCGCTTCCGTCTGGATCAGGTGCAGAACTTCTACCCGTCACCGTTGGCGAATTCGACCACCATGTATTACACCGGCAAAAACCCGCTGGGTAAGATTGGTTATAAGAGTGAAGATGTGGTGGTGCCGAAGGGAGATAAGCAACGTCGCCTGCATAAGGCGCTGCTGCGTTATCACGATCCGGCGAACTGGCCGCTGATTCGCCAGGCGCTGGAAGCGATGGGGAAAAAACATTTGATTGGCGGTCGCCGTGAGTGTCTGGTGCCTGCGCCGACCGTTGAAGAGATGCGCGAAGCGCGTCGCCAGAACCGCAACACCCGCCCGGCGTTGACCAAACATACGCCAGTGGCGCATCAGCGACAGGGGCTTGCTGCTAATAAGAAGCGCGGGAAAGGCGCGGGGCGTTAAACGGTTTTACAGGTATCCTATCAGGCTGGATAAGGCGAAGCCGCCATCCAGCGATTATTTTGCCTGATGGCGCTGCGCTTATCAGGCCCACAGATCGACCCAGGCCGAACGCATCCGGCAACGATTACGCCTGGATTTGCCGAATTCTGGCCGCCAGCGCGGCCAGTTTTTCATCACCCGCCCGTTCATGATCGTGCGATGAGAGATACCCCTCGTAGCGCTCGAAAAATTTATTCTGTCGCGATTCGATAGGTTTCCATTCACTCAGATTAGCTGTGCCGTGCATCGGACTTAGCTTACTGTGCACATGATCGACGCCAAATCCCTCAAAAAACATCCCGGTACGGCCCACATCCACAAACGCCTTATCCAGCAGTTTCGCCACTTTTTGCGTCGCCAGCATCAGGTCCGCCAGCGCCTGCGGTGGTAGATCGAACGCGTAGCTGGGGTAATGTTTTTTCGGGATCACTACGGTAAACCCATCGGTATTCGGAAAAATGGACAAAAAAGCCAGGTGATGCTCATCTTCCCAAACTTTATGACAAGGCGCTTTACCTTCAACTATTTGACAGAAAATGCAGGTCATTCCATTTCTCCGTTAACCGAGGGGCTTATCGATGCGTTAAGCGTTTAATACAACCCTAACACTTTCCACCATGCGAGGCCGACTGTCAAAAAGACCGCCTGATTAAAGAGGCTGATAATAAATCCCGTTCGCCACCAGACGCCCGTCGGTACATAGCCGGCGCCAAAAAGAATAGGGCCGCGTGCGTGGGTATACTGCGTAAGAGAGCAGTACAGGCTGCTGGTAAACGCCAGCATAAGCGCCATCGGCGCCGCCGGTATATTCAGATGCAGACCGACGCCCAGAAACACCGCATACAGCGCGGCGATTTGCGCGTTGCCGCTGGCGAAAAAATAGTGGGTATAAAAATAGGCTGCGTTAAGCAGCAGCAGGATGATCATCCAACTGGTTCCATGCATCGTACTGCCGATGCTGTCGCCAATCAGGTTGCCAAACCAACTGGTGAATCCTAGTTTCTTCAACTGGTTAGCCATCATCAGCAGCGCGGCGAACCAAATCAACGTATCCCAGGCGCCTTTTTCGCTTTTAACGTCTTCCCAGGTGAGCACGCCGCTCAGTAATAAAATCGAGAGACCGACAAAAGAGGCCGTCGTGGCATCCACGCCAAGCGTGTCGCCAAAAATCCACAGCACCAGTAACACGCCGACGGTCGCCAGCATGAGCCACTCGCCGCGCGCCATATTGCCCATTTGCGCCAGCTCTTTGCGCGCCAGATCCGGCGCATTCGGCGTATGTTTAATCTCCGGACGCGTCAGCCAGTAGACCAGCAGCGGGACGATAAGAAGAGAGACCAGGCAAGGCAGGAGCGCTGCGATAAACCAGCTTCCCCAGCTCAACGTAACGCCGGCGTTCGCCGCCAGTTTTACCGCCAGCAGATTACCCGTATAACCGGTCATAAACAGTGCGGCGGTGACGTCGTTAACATTGCCAATACAGGTGATCAGAAAGGTGCCGATTTTACTGCGAGACTCATCTTCCGGATGTGAATCAAAGCTGCGCGCCAGCGAGTCGGCGATCGGGTAAATCACGCCGCCGCAGCGCGCGGTGTTACTGGGCATCGCGGGGGAGAGGATCAGATCGGCAAACGCCAGGCCATAGGCCAGACCCAGCGTTCGTTTACCTAACAGACGGATCATTTGTAGGGCGATACGCCGACCCAGCCCGGTTTTGATAAACCCACGGGCAATCATAAATGCCACGACGATAAGCCAGATCAGTGAACTGTTCAGCTCGCTCAATGCCGTGGTAATCGCGCCGCTGGCCGTTTTATCGCCGGCGGCATAGGCGAGCGCAAAGACGGTGATGCCGATAATACCGATCGCGCCAATAGGCAGCACTTTCGCCACAATTGAGGCGATCGTCGCGACAAAAATAATCGCGGAATGCCAGGCCGGCGCGCTTAACCCGGAAGGGGGCGTTAGCTGCCACAGTCCTGCGGCGATCACCAGAATAAGAATGAATGGGAGCCATTTGACGCCCTGAGATTTTTTTTCCGCCACAATCACACATCCATAAATATTTTATATGCATTAAGTAAGCTGATAATTAATATGAATAAATTTTCATAAAATCAGAATAATGCTGCGCTTGTGCGCGGGGGAAATATACTGTTAAATGTGCGCCAATTGTTTCTTAATATTTCGGAATGCAAAAAAGCCCGACGAAATCGTCGGGCATGAAGCGCGGTAAGTCCGGCTTAGCCGCCGAACTGATCCGGATCGGGACCGAGGCGTTTTCCTTGATCCAGTTTTGCGATCTCGCCTAATTCATCTTTATCGAGACGGAAATCCCAGACAGCAAAGTTTTCCGCGATACGGGAAGGGGTGACGGATTTCGGGATGACGACCAGCCCGCAGTCCAGATGCCAGCGAATAACAATCTGAGCGGGCGTTTTGCCGTATTTATCCGCCAGCTCGCGAATCACTTTCTGATCGAATACGCCTTCGCCGCCCTGCGCCAGCGGGCTCCAGGATTCGGTCTGGATTTTATGCGTCGCATTCCACGCATGTAGCTGGCGCTGTTGCATCAAGGGGTGTAGCTCGATCTGGTTGATTACGGGGGTAACGCCGGTTTCATCGATCAGACGCTGGAGGTGATGGATCTGAAAGTTACAGACCCCGATACTCTTTACCAGCCCCTCTTTTTGCAGCGCGATCATGCCCTTCCAGGCTTCCACATAGTGATCGATAGCCGGTACGGGCCAGTGCATCAGATAGAGATCGAGATAATCAAGCTGCAGTTTTTTCAGACTCTCCTGCAGGGCTTCGCGGGGACGTTTTTGATCGTCATTCCACAACTTGGTGGTGATAAACAGTTCTTCCCGCGCCACGTTCGCTTCTTTTAACGCTTTACCGACACCCTCTTCATTCTGATACGCAGTGGCGGTATCAATCGATCGATAGCCCACCTCCAGCGCTTTATGAATCGCCGCGATCACCTCTTCATTGCTTGCTTTCCAGACTCCCAGTCCAAGTTGTGGTATTACGTTGCCATCCTGTAGCCTGATAATGGTTGGATTAGCCATGATGTGTTCCTCTTTTAATTGGCTCGCCGGAGTCGGGTCCGGCGAGACTAAGTGACTTAAGTCTGGACGAAATGGCCAAAAACGAAAGTCAGAGGCGAAAAAACCTTAGCGCGCCGCTTCGTAAATCCGACGACTGACATCCAGCGTAATATCCTGATTTTCACCTAAATTTGTGCATCCATGCGCCTCAAGTTTGGCCAGTAGTGCCGGAATAGCGCTGCCATCCAGACCGTAATCGGACAGGTGGGTAGGCACGCCCATTTGTTCGAAGAAATGGCGGGTGGCGGCAATGGCGGCATCAATACGTTCGTCGTCGGAACCGTCGGTGATATTCCATACACGTTCAGCGTATTGCAGGAGTTTTGCGCGTTTAACGTCGCGTTTTTCGTTCCATAGCGCAGGCAGAATGATAGCCAGCGTTTGGGCATGATCGAGACCGTGCATCGCCGTAAGCTCATGACCCAGCATATGCGTCGCCCAGTCCTGCGGAACGCCAGCGCCAATCAGGCCATTTAACGCCTGAGTGGCGGCCCACATCACGTTAGCGCGGACGTCATAGTTTTCAGGCTCTTGCAGCGCTTTGGGACCTTCTTCGATCAGTGTGAGTAAAATGCCTTCGGCGAAACGATCCTGAATTTTGCCGTTAACCGGGTAAGTGACGTACTGCTCAACGGTATGGACGAAAGCATCCACGACGCCGTTCGCAACCTGGCGCGGCGGTAATGTATAAGTGTAGACCGGATCGAGTACGGCAAATACCGGTTGCACGAACGAGGAGTGGAAGGCCTGTTTATCGCCAGTGGTTTTACGGGAAATGACTGCGCCGGCGTTCGATTCTGAGCCGGTTGCCGGCAGGGTCAGCACGGACCCCATCGGGATTGCGCTACGAATCTCAGTACCGCCGGTTTCCAGAATGTGCCACGGATCGACGCCGTCCGCATACTGCGCCGCTGCGGCGATAAATTTGGTGCCGTCCAGTACGGAGCCGCCGCCAACGGCCAGCAGGAATGTAATATTTTCGTCGCGTACAAGCTGAACGGCCTTCATCAGCGTTTCATAGGACGGGTTCGGTTCGATACCGCCAAACTCCCTAACGTCCAGCCCTTTTAACGCCTCCTGAACTTGCGCCAGTACGCCGGTCTTTTTCACGCTACCGCCGCCATAGGTAATCAGCACATGGGCGTCCTGCGGGATCTGATCGCGAAGATCGACGATTGCGCCTTTACCAAACAGAATGCGGGTAGGTGTATGTAATTTAAAATTGTTCATTGCTCATTCCCTTATATGGGTAAAAAGAGGGCAGACGGCTGTCTGCCTGATGGTCATCATTGTGGTCTTGTGATAGATGTCTCTCAATGCACATTTCTGCCAATGTTTTGCCTATTTCTCCAGAATGCTGGAGAAAATCGCTAAAAATGCGCACAATCCAGCGGAGTGGATTTGATAAAAGAATGGCGCGTTATGAATCGTGAAGTAATTTGCTTACAGCTAGCGGATAAAATTAATTATTTGAAAAATAATGATAAAATAATCAGCGAGCGACTACCGGGTATTCGTCTGTTATATGGCGTTGAGCCGGGACCGCGCACGCCGGTCATGTATCAGCCTGGCATCATATTTCTCTTTTCCGGCCATAAAATTGGCTATATTAATGAACGCGAGTTTCGTTACGACGCTAATGAATATCTTTTACTGACCGTTCCGCTCCCTTTTGAATGCGAGACCTGGGCGACGCCGGAGATACCGCTGGCCGGTATTCGGATCGACATTGATGTGCTGCAACTGCAAGAGTTGCTCATGGACATTGGCGAAGATGAGCGTTTCCAGTTGCCGATGGCGGCCAGCGGGATTAACTCCGCCACGCTGTCGGACGAGATTTTATGCGCGGTGGAAAGGTTGCTGGATGTGATGGAGCGCCCGCTGGATGCGCGGATTCTGGGAAAACAGATTATTCGCGAAATTCTTTATCATGTGCTGATGGGGCCGCGCGGCGGGGCGCTGCTTGCACTGGTTAGTCGTCAGACGCACTTTAGCCTGATCAGTCGCGTACTTAAACAGATCGAAATGAAATACACTGAGAATCTGAATGTTGAGCAACTGGCGGCAGAAGCGAACATGAGCGTGTCGGCATTTCACCATAATTTTAAGGCGGTCACCAGCACCTCGCCGTTGCAATATTTAAAAAGCTACCGACTGCATAAGGCGCGGATGATGATGATTCACGACGGTATGAAGGCCAGCGCCGCGGCGATGCGGGTCGGCTATGAGAGCGCATCGCAGTTTAGCCGGGAGTTTAAACGTTATTTTGGCGTGACGCCGGGCGAAGATGCGGCAAGAATGCGGACAATGCAAGGGAGCTAAGTGGGTCATCCCGCCACAGGCCAACGAAGCGTAACCGGGCCATCCTGGCCGGTTATGGATGCCTCAGGCGTTACAGTATTTCTTTTTAATCACCACGACCAGCGTACCTAACAGCCCGGCGACCAATAGGGCGATGGGAAGGATCATTAAAAATGTCATTACCTGGTCTTCATGGCGCTTAACAAACGGGATCATACTGAGCGCGTAGCCGAAGCTGGTCACGACAGTCACCCACAGCAGGCCGCTTAACCAGTTAAAAAACTGAAACCGGCGGTTGGAAAGGCCGGAAATACCCGCCATCGTTGGCAGCAGAGTGCGGACAAACGCCAGAAAACGCCCGGCAAGCAACGCTAACAAACCGTGACGGTCAAACATGCAGGTGGCGCGCTGATGATATTTTGCCGGAAGCTGCGCCAGCCAGCCTTTGACGGTACGCGTATTACCGAGCCAGCGTCCCTGGATATAACTTAGCCAGCAGCCGAGACTGGCCGCGGCGGTGAGAATGCCAATTGTTGGCAAAAAATGCATCACATCCTGGGCGATCAGCGCGCCTGCCAGTAGCAGCAGGCTATCGCCGGGTAAGAATGACGCTGGCAGCAGACCGTTTTCTAAAAATAGCGTGGCGAACATGACAAAGTAGACGACGCTAACAACGTGTGGATTCGCCAGCGCGGCAAAATCATGTTGCCAGAGCGCAGCGATAATATCTTGAATGACAGCCATGAACTTTCCTGTGGAACAGCATTTACGCTTTTATGTGCCTATTGTACTCCTGAATCGCCCGGGATGCCTTGATCCCGGACGCAACAAACGCAGACTTTTCCACGGAAATTGTCTGCATATATGTCCATCTGCGGCAACTTTACACAATTCTGGCGAATCCGGCGGCTAAATCAGCGATTAAATCATCAACATTCTCTAAACCAATATGCACCCGGACCAGCGTACCGGTAAAATCTACGCCGCCTGCGGGACGAATCGCGGCGATCTGTTCCGGCTGATTGGCGAGAATCAGCGATTCGTAGCCTCCCCAGGAGTAGGCCATACTGAACAGCGAAAAGTTATCCAGATAGGCTGATAATTCTGCCTCGGTCAGCTTTTTATTGAGCACGAAGGAAAACAGACCGCTGCTGCCTGTAAAGTCTCGTTTCCAGAACGCATGACCTTTGCTACCCGGCAGGGCCGGATGATTAACGCGCGCGACCTGAGGATGGTTCGCCAGCCACGCGGCGATTTTGAGGCTGCTTTCATGATGCTGGCGTAGTCGGACGCCGAGCGTGCGCAGACCGCGGCTGGTCATGTAAGCCGTGTCCGCGTCGAGCATTTGCCCCATCAGATAGGCGTTTTCCCGCAATTGTTCCCAGCAGCGCGCATTTGCAACGGCAGTACCGACCATCGCGTCAGAATGACCAATCAGATACTTGGTGCCTGCCTGGATAGAGATATCGATATCGAACTCCAGCGCGTTAAACAGAACGCCAGCCGCCCAGGTATTATCCATCATGATGACGGCTTCTGGCGCGACGCGTCTCACCGCACTGACAATGGTCGGAATATCATGTACTTCCATGGTAATAGAGCCGGGGGATTCCAGAAATACGACTTTCGTGTTCGGCTGAATATGTTGCATGATATCCGCGCCGATGAGCGGGTCGAACCAGCTTGTCGTCACGCCCAGTTTGCCGAGAATTTTGCTGCAGAAATCCTGGCTGGGTTCATAGGCTGTGTTAGTCATCAGGACGTGGTCGCCCTGTTCAACGAATGCCAGAATGGTGTTGGCGACCGCCGCCGCGCCGCACGGGAAGAGCGCGCATCCGGCGCCACCTTCCAGTTCACACATGGCTTCCTGGAGCGAAAAGTGGGTCAGCGTTCCCCGACGTCCGTAAAATAATTCGCCGTTGGCGCGATTGCGGGTGGCGTGTTTTTTGGCCTCGACGGTGTCAAATACCAGTGAAGAAGCGCGTTGAATCACACTATTCACTGAGCCAAGCGTGTATTTTTTGCTGCGTCCTGCGTTTACCAGTTTGGTATCCAACTGTTTATCCGTCATGTTGCGCTTCCTGATTTTAACCGTCTGGATGTCTAAACTAGCATGAATATAACAATCTGCATCCTGGCTACGTGTGATACAGATGAAAATTTTGCCAAAATAAAAACAGGTGACTTTTTTACTGCGTAAGCGCAAAGAAAAAGCATCAAAGGTGCGGCAGTATGTAAATAGTAATGAGAACGACTATCAATTCGACGTCGTTTTGATATTATTATGCTCAGATTTTGTGATTTGCGTCCTGGAGATACAGAGTGGGTAATAATTTGATGCAGACGGATCTTTCCGTCTGGGGTATGTATCAGCACGCCGATATTGTCGTGAAGTGCGTGATGATTGGTCTGATTCTGGCGTCGGTCGTCACCTGGGCTATCTTCTTCAGTAAAAGCGTTGAATTTTTCACTCAAAAGCGCCGCTTAAAGCGTGAACAACTGCAATTAGCCGATGCGCGCTCCTTAGAGCAGGCTTCCGATATTGCGGCAGGTTTCAGCGCAAAAAGCCTCAGCGCGCAGCTCATCAATGAAGCGCAGAATGAGCTGGAACTCTCTCAGGGCAGCGAAGATAACGAAGGGATTAAAGAACGTACCGGCTTCCGTCTGGAACGTCGCGTCGCGGCGGTTGGCCGCTACATGGGACGAGGCAACGGTTATCTGGCGACGATCGGCGCCATTTCCCCCTTCGTCGGGTTGTTTGGTACCGTATGGGGCATTATGAATAGCTTCATCGGTATTGCGCAAACGCAGACTACCAACCTGGCGGTGGTCGCTCCTGGTATTGCGGAAGCGCTGCTGGCGACGGCGATTGGGCTGGTAGCCGCGATCCCGGCGGTCGTCATTTACAACATCTTCGCACGTCAGATAGGCAGTTACAAAGCAACGCTGGGCGACGTAGCGGCGCAGGTATTGCTGCTGCAAAGCCGCGATCTCGATCTGAATGCGAGCGCCTGCGCGCAGCCGGTACGCGCCGCGCAGAAATTACGGGTAGGGTAATGCGTCATGGCAATGCGTCTTAACGAAAACCTGGATGACAACGGTGAAATGCATGAAATCAACGTGACGCCGTTTATCGATGTCATGTTGGTTCTGTTGATTATCTTTATGGTGGCTGCGCCGCTGGCGACGGTGGATGTCAAGGTGAATCTGCCCGCTTCTACCAGTACGCCGCAGCCGCGCCCGGAAAAACCGATTTATCTGTCGGTGAAAGCGGATAACACCATGTTTATCGGTAACGATCCGGTGACGGATGATACGATGATTGCCGAGCTAACGGCCCTGACGGAAGGGAAAAAGGATACTACGATTTTCTTCCGCGCGGATAAAACCGTAGATTATGAAACCCTGATGAAAGTGATGGATATGCTGCATCAGGCGGGCTATCTCAAGATTGGTCTGGTCGGCGAAGAGACCGCAAAAGCGAAATAAGTATTCTGCTGACGCTGTAGGCCGGGTAAGGCGAAGCCGCTACCCGGCTTTTTATTGCCTAAGATGGCGCTCTGCTTAACAGAATTGCGCCAGCTTAATCTACTCCATTCGTTAGCCTAAATGTTCCCCGCCGCACACGCCGTGCACTTCTGCGGTAACGTAACTTGATTCCTGACTTGCCAGATAGACATACACCGGGGCCAGCTCTGCCGGTTGACCGGCCCGCTTCATTGGCGTCTGCTGGCCAAACTGCGGAATTTTATCCTGTGTTTGGCCGCCAGAAATTTGCAGCGCTGTCCAGATAGGGCCAGGCGCGACAATATTCACGCGAATTCCTTTTTCCGCCACCTGTTTCGCCAGGCCGCGGCTGTAATTGAGGATTGCCGCCTTGGTTGCCGCATAATCCAGCAGGTGCGGACTGGGCTGATACGCCTGGATAGACGACGTCGTGATAATACTGGCGCCTTTTGGCAGCAGCGGAATCGCTTCCTGGGTTATCCAGAACAGGGCAAAAACGTTAACGGCGAAGGTTTGCTGAAATTGCTCACTGGTCAGATCTTTTATCTCCGGGATTGCTGTCTGTTTACCGGCTACCAGCGCCAGAATGTCCAGCCCACCCAGCGCTTCACGCGCCTTATGGACCAGCGAACGGGCGAAAGATTCGTCGCTAAGATCGCCTGGCAGTAACACCGCTTTACGGCCGCACTCCTCAATCAGCGTTTTAACCTGCTGGGCGTCCTCTTCTTCCGCCGGTAGATAGTTGATCGCGACATCTGCGCCTTCACGCGCGTAAGCGATGGCGGCAGCGCGCCCAATCCCGGAGTCGCCCCCTGTCACCAGCGCCTTACGATCTTTAAGGCGACCACTGCCGACATAACTTTTTTCGCCGCAGTCAGGAACAGGCGTCATTTTCGCCTGGACGCCGGGCGCCGGCTGTTTTTGCTTAGGATACTCGCCGGTATAATACTGCGTGGTAGGGTCGTATAGATGAGACATTGAGCTTCTCCCTTCAGGTTGAACACCTTTTAAGCGTAGACACTTTTACTACCGTAAGAGGGATAATCAGAACGATCCTTATGCTTCGCCCGTATTCACAACAGAGTTAACTAGCCATGACGGTTATTTTTCTTGCCGTGCGACGGTGGCGACGTTGCGCGTCCGGTAGTCGCCATCGGAAAGCTTACGCGTCAGACGTAAGGTTGCCGTCTCGCGAGCCAGCAGATGCTGCCAGTCACTTTCAAGACGAGACATAATTTTGTCTCGTAATTCAGGATGCTGCTCGATAATGGCATTGATGGTCGCGCCATAAATCTCCTCTTTGACCTGTAATGCATAAATCTCCCGTCGGTTTTGCCACTTCAGGCGCACTAACGCCGCCGGTATGGATACCACTTCCTGCGTTACCTTTTCCAGAGTGGCATTTTTACTGGCGATTAGTGCTGCAAGATTTTGCTTTAAGATAAATTCATCGCTTTTATGGTTATCTAAAGCCAAATAAACGTTATTATCTTCGACCTCTTTCATCTTTATCTTCCAGTGAATAAAATAGCGGCGTATTGGTCTCGCGAGTGATTAAATTAAGCCAAATGGCATTGCCTTTTTGATTTATCATTGCGGTTTTATCCGCCAGTATTTTACTTAGCGTTTGGGCGTCAATATCGCCTTCAGCCTGTAGTGCGTTTATCAGACGGGCAAACGTTTCAATTTTAGCCACACAATACAGACGTTCTTTAATATGACGGTCGCGTTCTTCAAATAATACGTTTCTGGGTTGCCCGGCAGCGTTAGCGCTAATTAAAATATCGGGCTCGTAATCGCTGAGTTTTGTCTTTCCCTGAGCCAAATTTTTACTGTTTTCTGTGGCTTCAGGGGGCGGCAATGACAGGCGAAAATGAGAGGAAACCAGATGCTCAGGAAGCATGACTAAATATCCTTTACGATCAGCGGTATACTATTTTTAATAGTGTAGGTTTCGTTGACAATAACATGGTGTAATTTTAAAATCAAAAAAAATGGAGCCTGCTATGAACAGTATTTTTTATTCTGTTATTATATTGCTATTACTGACTGGCGCGATACTCTTCCTGATGTGGGAGGTTAATAAAAAACGTCCTGGTGGAAAAGCCGTAAATTTAAATCAAACTGAACCCATGACAAAGGAAGAGGGTGAAGATCATTTTTCAGTATTAATGAATTCGATAACGCCGGTATGGTACTGGCGCGTTAACCATGAATATATCGATTTCCTTCATGCAACGATAAAACGAATGACAATGACTGAGTTGAATGAAACGCCCGGATTATTTGACGCTCAACGCCGTTGCAGCGACCTTAACTCTGCCGTTTATAAGTATTACGACAATATTAAGAAGCGTTGTCTGAACGGTGAAAAGGTGCCGTATTCGGATTTGGACGTCCTTAATTTACGTCAGTGTTTTCGGGAGTTCAGTCTTGAAGCCTACCCGGCGTTGGTAGCGCTGGTATGGCCTGAATATCAGCGCCCACAGGTTAAACCGGATGAGATTTAACTGGCATGTTGATCTGATGTTGCATGGTTGAGATATACTGTTGCTGGTTTTAGTTACCTGACAGGTCCCTATGGAACGCTTTCTTGAAAATGTAATGTATGCGTCTCGCTGGCTGCTCGCGCCGGTGTATTTTGGCCTCTCTTTGGCGCTGATCGCTTTAGCGTTAAAATTTTTCCAGGAAATTCTACACGTTCTGCCGAATGTTTTTGCCCTGGCGGAGGCCGATCTGATCCTGGTACTGTTATCGCTGGTTGATATGACGCTGGTCGGCGGGTTGCTGGTAATGGTCATGTTCTCCGGGTATGAAAATTTTGTCTCTCAGTTGGATATCTCGGCGGGCAAAGAGAAACTGAACTGGCTGGGGAAAATGGATGCGACTTCGCTAAAAAATAAAGTGGCGGCATCGATAGTTGCTATCTCTTCCATTCACCTGTTACGCGTGTTTATGGATGCGAAAAACGTCCCGGATAACAAATTAATGTGGTACGTCATCATCCATCTAACCTTTGTCCTGTCGGCGTTCGTGATGGGCTATCTTGACAGGTTGACGCGGCATAACCATTGAGCCGTTGTCAACGGCGGAGCAGTCGGGCAAAGGACGCTGAGCCCGGCTGTAAGACGCCGCTTCTTTAACGGCGGATAATCGTGTCCCTTCTGCCTTACGCAATATTTCTACTACATCCATACATTTGCTAAGTAATAACACTGAAAGATTTTCTCTGTGTTCACAGATATATAACATCTGTGCGCGCGTAAACGGCGATAACTGTAAAAAAATGGAGAATGCATTATATATTCTCCGCGCCTTGCCGATAACGAGAGTACGTCATCGTCTGATGACGAATCTCTTATATTCAGCAAGGAAATTCATATGCGTTTGCTGCAAAACTTTACTATTCGTATGGTCATGCTGACGATACTGGGGCTTTTTTGTCTACTCTGGTCGGGGGTGGGGTTATACAGCGTCCATGCATTATCCGAAGTTTCGGAAGGAAATGATATTGACCGACATCTTGTGCGGCAAATGACAGTGCTAAGCCAGGGTAACGATCAATATTTCCGCTTTGTTACCCGCCTTAGCCGCGCGATGGATGTAAAAATCGGCGGCGGCACGCCCGATTTTGCGCCCGCTCAGCAGTCGCTCGAGAATATGCGTCAGAAGCTGGAGGAGATGAAAACGCTGTCGCCAGGGCCGATGAACCCTGATATCTCAATGGCGGTGTTGTCCAACTGGCAGACCTTGCTGGAGAAAGGCGTTATTCCTCAAATGCAACTGGCGCAGCAAGGATCGCTGACCGCCTGGAGCGAACATGCCAGTACGGTCACGCCTGCACTCAGCCGCGCGTTCGGCGCCAGCGCGGAACGGTTTAATCATGAAGCTGGCGCCATGCTGGATAACACCCGCGTGATGGTCGATGGTAAAACCTATACCATCCGCATCCTGCTTATCACGGCGGTGATTCTGGGTATTGGCATCCTGATTTTTACCGATCGCTATCTGGTTGCAATGATGGTGAAACCGCTGGAGCGCATCCGTCAGCAATTTCAGCGCATCGCGCAAGGCGATCTTAGCCAGCCGATTGAAACGTTAGGGCGTAACTGCGTAGGTCGGTTGGTGCCGCTACTGCGCGCGATGCAGGACAGTTTACGGGAAGCTGTGAGTACGATTCGCGCCGGAAGCGACAATATCTGGCGCGGCGCGACGGAAATTTCTACCGGCAATAATGATCTCTCCTCCCGAACGGAAGAACAGGCCGCCGCGTTGGAAGAGACCGCCGCCAGTATGGAACAGCTTACCGCAACGGTGAAACTGAATGCCGACCACGCCCGCCAGGCCAGCCAACTTGCGGATGCCGCCTCGGTAACGGCAGGAAAAGGCGGTGAGCTGGTTTCCGATGTGGTGGAAACGATGGATGGTATTTCCGCCAGTTCGCAGCAGATCGCCGAAATTACTACGGTGATTAATAGCATTGCTTTCCAGACCAATATTCTGGCCTTGAACGCAGCGGTAGAAGCGGCCAGAGCGGGCGAACAGGGACGCGGCTTCGCGGTGGTCGCTGGTGAGGTGCGTAATCTGGCCAGCCGCAGCGCGGGGGCGGCGAAAGAAATTGAAGCATTAATTGGCGAATCGGTACGCCGCGTAGAGCAGGGTGCGGAGCTGGTTAAAGAGACCGGAGCGACGATGGACGCTATCCTGCGCGGCGTCACAGAAGTGACGACGATAATGAAACAGATCGCGTCCGCCTCCGAAGAGCAAAGTAAAGGTATCTCTCAGGTTGGCGTGGCGATTACGCAAATGGATAGCGTTACGCAACAAAACGCCGCGCTGGTGGAGCAGGTTTCCGCGGCGGCGGCGGCGCTGGAGCGGCAGACGGAGGATTTGCAACGCTCCGTACAGCAGTTCCGGCTTTCTGCTGGTGAACCGCAACAGCGCGCAACGGCGAAAGCGGCGCCTGGCGTTCAGAGAACGGCATCAGCTTCCGCGCAGGCTACTGATGAATGGGTAGCTTTCTGATGTGAAGCAAAAAAGCGCGTAATGCGCTGGCCTTCATTTAATTAGTCGCTATGTAATTTATTATATAGCGACTGGGGAGGTCAGATGAATAATCATTTTGGGAAAGGGTTAATGGCCGGGTTGAACGCGCCATATGCATATAGCGCGCATAATGCGGTGAATTTCTGTTCTGATTATAAACGTGGCTTTATATTAGGTTTTACGCACCGTATGTTCGAAAAGACCGGCGATCGCCAACTTAGCGCGTGGGAGGCCGGAATTCTGACGCGTCGCTATGGTCTGGATAAAGAAATGGTGATGGATTTCTTTAAAGAGAATCATTCCGGGATGGCAATTCGCTTCTTTATGGCAGGTTATCGACTCGAAGGTTGATCCAACAGGGGTATTATCTTGCTTTAATTAATTACACTATTGCCTCTTCCCTTCGTTTTACTGTTCCGTCGAAGTATTATGGCGCACATAACCATAAAAAAAGTGTGGTAAATGGCGCACCGATCGCAATAACTTCTTCGCGAACAGTGCAAAATAAAAGCCAGGTCTTCGTAACGGAATAACTATAAAATGACTGGAGATAATACTCTCATCACTTCTCACGGCATTAACCGTCGTGATTTCATGAAGCTTTGTGCAGCACTGGCCGCTACTATGGGGCTCAGTAGCAAAGCCGCCGCAGAAATGGCAGAGTCGGTATCCAATCCACAGCGTCCGCCCGTTATCTGGATTGGCGCTCAGGAGTGTACCGGTTGTACCGAATCACTGCTTCGTGCTACACACCCAACCGTCGAAAATCTCGTTCTGGAGACCATCTCTCTGGAATACCACGAGGTACTTTCCGCCGCGTTCGGCCACCAGGTCGAAGAAAACAAACATCACGCTCTGGAAAAGTATAAAGGGCAATATGTTCTGGTGGTGGATGGTTCTATCCCATTAAAAGATAACGGTATCTACTGCATGGTTGCCGGCGAGCCGATTGTGGATCACATCCGCAAAGCCGCCGACGGCGCAGCCGCAATTATCGCAATCGGTTCCTGCTCGGCATGGGGCGGCGTTGCTGCGGCTGGCGTAAACCCAACCGGCGCTGTCAGCCTGCAGGAAGTCTTACCAGGCAAAACGGTTATCAATATTCCTGGTTGCCCGCCAAACCCGCATAACTTCCTGGCGACCGTCGCGCATATCATCACTTACGGCACGCCGCCGAAGCTGGATGCGAAAAATCGTCCAACCTTTGCCTATGGCCGTCTGATTCATGAGCATTGCGAACGTCGTCCGCACTTCGACGCAGGCCGTTTTGCCAAAGAATTTGGCGACGAAGGCCACCGTCAGGGCTGGTGTCTCTACCATCTTGGCTGTAAAGGGCCGGAAACCTGGGGCAACTGTTCTACGTTACAGTTCTGCGACGTCGGCGGCGTCTGGCCAGTGGCGATCGGTCATCCTTGCTATGGCTGTAACGAAGAAGGTATCGGGTTCCATAAGGGCATTCACCAGCTTGCTCATGTCGAAAACCAAACTCCGCGTTCAGAGAAACCTGACGTCAATATGAAAGAAGGCGGCAACATCTCTGCGGGTGCCGTCGGTCTGCTTGGCGGCGTAGTAGGTCTGGTTGCCGGCGTCAGCGTGATGGCGGTACGTGAACTGGGGCGTCAGCAAAAGAAAGATAACGCTGACTCACGGGGAGAATAACCGTGAACAGACGTGACTTTATTAAAGCAGCCTCCGGTGGAGCATTGCTGTTGGGCGCCGCGCCCTCCGTCAGCCATGCGGCTGCAGAAAACCGTCCGCCGATTCCAGGTTCGTTGGGAATGCTGTACGACTCCACTCTGTGCGTGGGCTGTCAGGCCTGCGTCACAAAATGTCAGGATATCAACTTCCCGGCGCGTAACCCGGAGGGGGAGCAGACCTGGTCGAACAACGACAAGCTATCGCCGTATACCAATAACATTATCCAGGTATGGCGCAGCGGCACGGGCGTGAACAAAGATCAGGAAGAGAACGGCTACGCCTACATCAAGAAACAGTGTATGCACTGCGTCGATCCTAACTGCGTTTCCGTTTGTCCGGTGTCGGCGCTGAAAAAAGATCCGAAAACCGGCATCGTCCACTATGACAAAGATGTCTGCACCGGCTGCCGTTACTGTATGGTCGCCTGTCCGTACAACGTACCTAAGTACGACTATAACAACCCGTTTGGCGCGCTTCACAAGTGTGAGTTGTGTAACCAGAAAGGCGTTGAGCGTCTGGATAAAGGCGGTCTGCCGGGGTGTGTGGAAGTTTGTCCGGCAGGGGCCGTCATTTTCGGTACTCGTGAAGAGCTGATGGCAGAAGCGAAAAAACGTCTGGCTCTCAAACCAGGCAGTGAATATCACTATCCGCGCCAGACGTTGAAAACGGACGACACCTATCTGCATACGGTGCCTAAATACTACCCGCATCTCTATGGTGAAAAAGAAGGCGGCGGTACACAGGTGCTGGTGCTGACAGGCGTTCCTTATGAAGATCTGGATCTGCCGAAGCTGGATGACCTTGCAACCGGCGCGCGCTCCGAGCATGTTCAACACACGCTTTATAAAGGCATGATACTACCCCTGGCTGCGCTGGCGGGCTTAACCGTGCTGGTTCGTCGTAATAGCAAAAACGACCATCACGATGGAGGAGACGATCATGAGTCATGATCCAAAACCGCTGGGCGGGAAAATCATCAGTAAGCCGGTCATTATCTTTGGGCCGTTAATCGTCCTGTGTATGCTTCTTATCGTGAAGCGTCTGGTCTTCGGGTTGGGTTCCGTTTCCGACCTGAACGGTGGTTTCCCGTGGGGCGTCTGGATTGCCTTTGACCTGTTGATCGGCACCGGCTTTGCCTGCGGCGGTTGGGCGTTGGCATGGGCGGTGTATGTCTTTAACCGTGGGCAATACCATCCGTTGGTGCGCCCGGCGTTGCTGGCAAGCCTGTTTGGCTACTCGCTGGGTGGCCTGTCGATCACTATCGACGTTGGTCGTTACTGGAACCTGCCGTATTTCTACATTCCGGGTCACTTCAACGTGAACTCGGTACTGTTTGAGACGGCGGTCTGTATGACTATCTACATCGGTGTGATGGCGCTGGAGTTTGCGCCTGCCCTGTTTGAACGTCTGGGCTGGAAAGTCTCGCTCAAGCGTCTGAACAAGGTGATGTTCTTTATTATCGCACTGGGCGCGCTGCTGCCGACGATGCACCAGTCCTCAATGGGTTCATTGATGATCTCGGCGGGTTATAAAGTGCATCCTCTATGGCAAAGCTATGAAATGCTGCCGCTGTTCTCGGTTCTGACCGCGTTTATCATGGGCTTCTCCATTGTCATATTTGAGGGTTCGTTGGTTCAGGCAGGTCTGAAAGGAAACGGTCCTGACGAGAAAAATTTGTTTATTAAGCTGACAAATACCATCAGCGTGCTGTTGGCGATTTTCGTCGTCCTGCGCTTTGGCGAACTGATTTATCGCGATAAACTGTCCTATGCGTTTGCCGGCGATTTTTACTCCGCCATGTTCTGGATTGAAGTCGTCCTGATGGTCTTCCCGTTAGTGGTGCTGCGTGTGGCGAAACTGCGTAATGACTCTCGTATGCTGTACCTGTCGGCGTTGAGCGCGCTGTTGGGCTGCGCGACGTGGCGTCTGACCTATTCGCTGGTGGCATTCAACCCGGGCGGCGGCTACCACTACTTCCCAACCTGGGAAGAACTGTTGATTTCTATTGGTTTTGTGGCTATTGAGATTTGTGCATACATCGTACTCATTCGTCTACTGCCGATACTTCCTCCTTTAAAACAAAACGATCATAATCGTCATGAGGCGAGCAAAGCATGAGCCA
Organism: Salmonella enterica subsp. diarizonae; assembly: GCF_008692785.1. Classification (GTDB taxonomy): domain Bacteria; phylum Pseudomonadota; class Gammaproteobacteria; order Enterobacterales; family Enterobacteriaceae; genus Salmonella; species Salmonella diarizonae. The sequence continues at coordinate 553,031 of NZ_VXJV01000001.1, read as the reverse complement.
GAGAATTACTATTGATCCGGTAACCCGTATTGAGGGTCATTTACGCATTGACTGCGAAATTGAGAACGGCGTCGTATCCAAAGCATGGGCGTCCGGCACCATGTGGCGCGGTATGGAAGAGATCGTGAAGAACCGCGATCCGCGCGATGCGTGGATGATTGTGCAGCGTATTTGCGGCGTTTGTACGACAACCCACGCAATTTCCTCCGTTCGTGCGGCGGAAAGCGCGCTGAATATCGATGTTCCCGTCAACGCGCAGTATATCCGTAATATTATTCTGGCGGCGCATACCACCCATGACCACATTGTCCATTTCTACCAGCTCTCTGCGCTGGACTGGGTGGACATTACCTCTGCGCTGAAAGCCGATCCGGCAAAAGCTTCCGCGATGCTTGATGGCGTGTCGAGCTGGCACCTGAACAGCGCGCAAGAGTTCACGAAAGTTCAGAACAAGATCAAGGATCTTGTCGCCAGCGGTCAGTTGGGTATTTTCGCCAATGGCTACTGGGGACACCCGGCAATGCAGTTACCGCCGGAGGTCAACCTGATTGCGGTCGCCCACTATCTACAGGCGCTGGAATGTCAGCGTGACGCTAACCGCGTGGTGGCGTTGCTGGGCGGTAAATCGCCGCATATCCAGAACCTGGCGGTCGGTGGGGTGGCGAACCCGATCAATCTCGACAGCATCGCTACGCTGAACCTTGAACGCCTGATGTATATCAAATCGTTTATCGATAAGCTGAGCGATTTTGTCGAGCAGGTGTATAAAGTGGATACCGCGGTCATCGCGGCCTACTATCCGGAATGGCTGGAGCGCGGCAAAGGTGCGGTGAACTACCTGAGCGCGCCGGAATTTCCGACCGACGGTAAAAACGGCAGCTTCCTATTCCCTGGCGGCTACATCACCAATGCCGATCTATCGACCTGGCGTCCGATCACCTCTCACTCCGACGAGTTCCTGATTAAAGGTATTCAGGAGAGCGCGAAGCACGCCTGGTATAAAGATGAAGCGCCGCAGGCGCCGTGGGAAGGCACCACGATTCCGGCTTACGACGGTTGGTCGGATGACGGTAAATACTCATGGGTCAAGTCGCCGACATTCTACGGCAAAACCGTAGAAGTCGGGCCGCTGGCAAACATGCTGTGTAAGCTGGCCGCCGGTCGTGAATCCACGCAGACTAAGCTCAATGAAATCATTGCGCTTTATCAGAAGCTGACCGGCAAAACGCTGGAAATGGCTCAACTTCACTCTACGCTGGGTCGTATCATCGGGCGTACCGTTCACTGTTGTGAACTGCAAAATGTATTGCAGGATCAATACAATGCGCTGATTGTGAATATCGGCAAAGGCGATTACACCACTTTTGTGAAGCCGAACATTCCGGCGACAGGCGAGTTCAAAGGCGTGGGTTTCCTGGAGGCGCCGCGCGGTATGCTGTCTCACTGGATGGTGATTAAAGACGGCATTATCAGTAACTATCAGGCGGTGGTGCCATCGACCTGGAACTCAGGTCCGCGTAACTTCAACGATGACGTGGGGCCGTACGAACAGTCGCTGGTCGGCACGCCGATCGCCGATCCGGCTAAGCCGCTGGAAGTGGTACGTACGATTCACTCCTTCGACCCTTGCATGGCGTGCGCGGTGCACGTGGTGGACGCCGATGGCAATGAAGTCGTCTCGGTGAAGGTTTTGTAATGCGGATATTAGTCTTAGGGGTCGGCAATATTTTGCTGACCGATGAAGCCATCGGGGTGCGTATTGTTGAAGCGTTAGAGCAACGATACACCCTGCCGGATTTCGTTGAGATTCTGGATGGCGGTACGGCGGGAATGGAACTTCTTGGCGATATGGCGAGTCGGGATCATTTGATCATTGCCGACGCCATCGTGTCGAAAAAGAACGCGCCGGGAACCATTATGGTACTGCGCGACGATGAAGTTCCGGCGCTGTTCACCAACAAAATTTCCCCCCATCAGCTTGGACTGGCCGACGTATTGTCGGCCCTCCGCTTTACCGGCGAGTTTCCGAAGAAACTGACCCTGGTCGGCGTTATTCCACAGTCGCTGGAACCGCACATCGGCTTAACGCCAACCGTAGAAGCGATGATTGAACCTGCGCTTGAGCAGGTTCTTGCCGCGCTGCGTGAATCCGGCGTGGAAGCAATTCCTAAGGAGACGGCGCATGTCTGAAGCGTTTTCGGGATTCGACACGGCGCCCGTCGCCCGGGTTCAGGCGGCGTTTGAAGAGATAGCCCATCGTTCGATGCACGATCTTTCGTTTCTGCATCCGAATATGCCGGTGCATGTCTCTGATTTTACGTTGTTTGAAGGGCAATGGACGGGCGTGGTAATTACGCCGTGGATGTTGAGCGCGTTAATCTTCCCTGGCCCGGACCAGATCTGGCCGGTGCGTACCATCGGTGAAAAACTCGGTCTGCAACTGCCTTATGGCACGATGACCTTTACCGTTGGCGAACTGGAAGGCATTTCGCAATATCTCGCCTGCTCGTTGATGTCGCCGCTTTCCCGTAGTCTGTCGCCGGAAGAGGGCGTCCGGCTGGCGGATGACTGCGCGCGAATGCTGTTATCCCTACCGGTAAGCAATCCTGATGCGCCGCAGACAAGCCGACGTGCGTTGCTGTTTGGCCGTCGGAGCTGTGAGAATGCATGAGCTGTCCCTTTGCCAAAGCGCCGTTGAAATTATCCAACAGCAGGCAGAACAGCACGGTGTGGCGCGCGTCACCGGCGTATGGCTGGAGATAGGTGCGCTTTCGTGCGTTGAAGAGCGCGCGGTTCGTTTCAGCTTTGACATCGCCTGCCAGGGGACTTTAGCGCAAGGGTGCGAATTGCACATCGACTACAGACCGGCCCAGGCCTGGTGCTGGGATTGCAGTCAGGTGGTGGAAATTCTCAGGCATGACGCGCAATGTCCGCATTGCCATGGCGATCGCCTGCGGGTGGATACCGGTGATTCGTTGAAAGTAAAAAGTATTGAGGTCGAATAACCCGCATTTTATTTCAGGTGGTTAATTATGTGTATTGGCGTCCCCGGTCAGGTGCTGGCCGTCGGTGATGATATTCACCAGCTTGCGCAGGTGGAAGTGTGTGGCATCAAACGTGATGTTAATATTGCTCTGATTTGTGAAGGTAAGCCAGCCGAGCTGGTAGGGCAATGGGTATTGGTACACGTTGGTTTTGCGATGAGCATCATTGACGAAGACGAAGCGAAAGCCACGTTAGATGCGCTGCGCCGCATGGAGTATGACATCACCAGCGCGTAATCTCTTAATCACCTCTATTATATCGCTCTATAATCGTTGTATAATTATTTATATATCGATTGTGGGGCGAAACCTATGAATAAATTTTTGCGCCAGCTCTCTCTGCTGGCGTTGCTTTTTTGCTGGCCGTTAATGTCACAGGCGGCGCGTACTTTTACCGATCAAATTGGCCGCCAGGTCACGGTTCCGGATACCGTGGGCAGAGTGGTGGTGCTCCAGCATCAAACGCTCAATCTCCTTGTACAGATGAATGCCACTGACAAAATCGTTGGGGTCATGGCGAACTGGAAGCAGCAATTAGGCGATGGCTATGCGCGTCTGGCGCCGGAACTGGCGCAAAAAGCCTCGCTGGGCGATCTAACGCACGTTGATCCTGAAAAACTGGTGGCGCTGCACCCGCAGGTGGTGTTTGTCACGAATTACGCTCCGCAGGAGATGATCGACAAGATCAGCCGTCTTGGTATTCCGGTGGTGGCGATTTCGCTGCGCCATGATGTTGCTGGCGAGCAGGCTAAAATGAACCCGACCATAGCGGATGAGGAGCAGGCTTACGATCGTGGACTGCGTGAAGGAATCGCTCTGATTGGCGATATCGTCAATAAACCGCAGGAGGCGAAAGCGCTGATTGAGGCGATGGATAAAGGTCGCAAGATGGTCAGTGACCGTTTGCAGTCGGTTCCTGAAAATAAGCGGGTTCGCGCCTATATGGCGAATCCGGAATTGACCACTTACGGTTCCGGTAAATATACCGGTCTGATGATGGCCCATGCGGGGGCGCTCAATGTGGCGGCATCCACCGTGAAGGGGTTTAAGCAGATAACACTGGAGCAGGTGATCGCCTGGGATCCGCAGGTGATCTTTGTCCAGAATCGCTATCCAAAGGTCGTCAATGAGATCCTGCAAAGTCCCCAGTGGCAGGTCATTGACGCGGTGAAGTATCATCGGGTTTACCTGATGCCGGATTATGCCAAAGCCTGGGGATATCCGATGCCGGAGGCGGTGGGAATCGGCGAACTGTGGATGGCGAAAAAGCTCTATCCGGAAAAATTCCACGATATTGACATGCAAAAGGCTGCTAACGACTGGTATCAACGTTTTTACCGTACTGACTATCAGGGCGTCCAGTGATGCGAATACTGGCAGCGGGGAGTTTGCGTGCCGTCTGGCCGCAGCTAATGGCAGCGTTTCAGGCGGATGCGGTATGTGATTTCGGTCCGGCGGGGCTGTTACGTGAACGTATCGAAGCGGGCGAAGCGTGCGACTTTTTTGCTTCGGCGAACCTGGCGCATCCGCAGGCGCTGCTGGAGACCGGGCGGGCGCTGCGGATCGCGCGTTTTACGACGAACCGTTTGTGTCTGAGCGTGCGGGCGCAGGCGATGCGTGAAGGCGAGGACTGGCTGTCGCTATTAACCCGGCGGGATCTGCGGATCGGTACATCAACAGCAGGTTGCGATCCTTCCGGCGATTATACGCAGCAGCTTTTTTCGCGTATGGGCAACGAGGGCGAAGTGGTCCGAAAACGCGCGGTAGCGCTGGTTGGCGGCAGGCAGACTTTGCCGTTACCGGCGGGCCGGCTGGCGGCGGAATGGCTCATCAATCATGATTACACCGATATCTTTATCGGCTATGCCAGCTATGCTCCCCGTCTGCGGCGGGTTAATTCGCTGCGAGTGGTTGATATCCCGGAACCTTATAATCCCGTGGCTGAATATGGCTTTACCTGCCTGAGCGAGCAGGGAAAAACGCTTGCCGACTTTTTGCTGTCGCCACGAGCGAGGTTAATTCTCATGCAACATGGGTTTAGTTAAACGCCGAATATCACAAACGCGCAGGGTTGATAAGCGAAGGCTATCAGGCAATACAATGCCGGATGGCGACATCAAAATCTGATCCGGCATCATGGCTTAGCTCTGACGTTTGTCTTCGGTATTGGTATCAAAGTCGCTGGCGTCATGGCGTTCGTGAAGCTGTTCGTTCAACGGTCCGTTGGTCCGGTTGACGATGCGCCCCCGCTTTACCGCCGGACGTTCGGCTACTTGTTTCGCCCAGCGTTGCACGTTTTGATAACTGCCGGCATCCAGAAACTCCGCTGCATCATAGACATTCCCCAGCACCACGTTGCCAAACCACGGCCAGATTGCCATATCGGCAATGGTGTACTCCTCTCCCGCGACATACGGGTTGTGAGCTAACTGCTTATCCAGCACGTCCAGCAGACGCTTGGCTTCCATGGTGAAGCGATTAATGGCGTACTCAATTTTTACCGGCGCATAATGATAGAAATGACCGAAACCGCCGCCGAGAAACGGCGCCGCGCCCTGTAGCCAGAACAACCAGTTAAGGGTTTCTGTGCGCTTAGCCAGATCCTGCGGCAGGAAATGGCCAAACTTATCCGCCAGATAAACAAGAATCGCGCCCGACTCAAAAACCCGAATTGGCGGGTTGTGTGAGTTATCGCGCAGCGCTGGGATTTTTGAGTTCGGATTGATGTCAACAAAGCCGCTGGAGAACTGATCGCCCTCACCGATGCGAATCAACCAGGCGTCATATTCGGTGCCGCTTACACCCTGTGCCAGGAGTTCTTCCAGCATAATGGTCACTTTCTGGCCGTTAGGCGTTCCCAGCGAGTAGAGCTGTAACGGATGTTTGCCGACGGGCAGCGTTTTGTCGTGCGTCGGGCCGGAAACCGGGCGATTAATGTTAGCGAACGCGCCGCCGCCGGATTTATCCCACGTCCAGACTTTTGCGGGTTGATAAGTATTATCTGCCATATTGACCTGCCTTCAGAGTGGTGGTGTTGAAGCAGTGTAGCAGTTTGCTAACCGGACATTTAACCGATTGGGACATTCCGGCGAGTGAAATTTTAACCTTCTGGCCTCAGTGTGCCTTATTGAGGTGTATGATTATGTCGACCTCTGTCCGGTTAGTGTCACAGAGCAGACAATCAGAGCGAAATCACGCCAGGCTGCTCAGGCGGTATTGTTTTGAGGTAAGGTGCATGAGCAAAGGAACCACCAGTCAGGATGCCCCCTTCGGGACATTATTGGGCTATGCCCCCGGCGGCGTAGCGATCTACTCTTCAGATTACAGTTCCCTCGATCCGCGGGACGACGACGACGCAGCTTTTCGTAGCTACATCGACGATGAATACATGGGGCATAAATGGCAGTGCGTGGAATTTGCCCGCCGTTTTCTCTTTCTGAATTATGGCGTTGTTTTTACTGACGTTGGCATGGCCTGGGAAATCTTCTCGCTGCGTTTTCTGCGCGAGGTCGTGAATGACAATATTTTGCCATTGCAGGCCTTCCCGAACGGTTCGCCGCGCGCGCCGGAGGCCGGGGCGCTGCTCATCTGGCAAAAGGGCGGCGAGTTTAACGAAACCGGTCACGTCGCGATTATCACCCAACTCCTGGATAACAAAATTCGTATTGCTGAGCAAAACGTTGTCCACACGCCATTGCCGCCAGGGCAGCAATGGACTCGCGAACTGGAAATGGTAGTAGAAAACGGGTGTTACACCCTGCGCGACACTTTTGATGACACGACGATTTTAGGCTGGATGATCCAGACCGACGACACGCAATACAGTTTGTCACAGCCTGACATCGCTAATCAGTCGCTGGCGATTCGCGGCGCAAGGCTGCCAGAGAAAGGTCAGTTTGACGGTCAGTGGCTGGATGAGCGCGATCCGTTACAAAAAGCCTATGTACAGGCGAACGGACACGTTATCAATCAGGACCCGTACCAGTATTTTACGATCACCGAGAGCGCCGAACAGGAGCTTATCAAAGCGACCAATGAGTTGCATTTGATGTACCTGCACGCCACAGACAAAGTCTTAAAAGACGATAATCTGCTGGCGCTATTCGATATCCCTAAAATTCTTTGGCCGCGCCTGCGTCTCTCCTGGCAGCGCCGTCGTCATCATATGATCACCGGTCGTATGGATTTCTGCATGGATGAACGTGGGCTGAAAGTCTATGAATACAATGCCGATTCCGCATCATGCCATACCGAAGCGGGATTAATTCTCGAAAAATGGGCTGAGCAGGGCTATACCGGTAAGGGGCATAACCCGGCGGAGGGCTTAATTAATGAGCTGGCAGGTGCCTGGAAACACAGTAAAGCGCGTCCTTTTGTCCATATCATGCAGGATGATGATATCGAGGAGGACTATCACGCGCAGTTTATGCAGCAGGCGCTGTATCAGGCCGGTTTCGCGAGCAAAATTCTCCGCGGGCTGGGCGAGCTGCGTTGGGATGAAGCCGGGCAGTTGATCGATGGCGACGGACGGCTGGTTAATTGTGTCTGGAAAACCTGGGCGTGGGAAACGGCGATGGAGCAGATACGCGAAGTCAGCGAGACGGAGTACGCCGCAGTGCCTATTCGTACCGGGCACCCGGAAAATGAAGTCCGGCTGATTGATGTATTACTGCGCCCGGAAGTGTTGGTGTTTGAACCGCTGTGGACGGTTATCCCGGGTAACAAAGCGATCCTGCCTATCCTGTGGTCGCTCTTCCCGCATCATCGCTATCTGCTCGACACGGATTTTACCGTTAACGATGAGCTGGTGCAGACCGGCTATGCGGTAAAACCGATTGCCGGACGTTGCGGTAGTAATATTGATCTGGTGAGCCATCAGGAAGAACTCCTGGATAAAACCAGCGGCAAGTTCGCCACGCAGAAAAATATCTATCAGCAGTTGTGGTGCCTGCCGAAGGTCGCCGGGAAGTATATTCAGGTCTGTACGTTTACCGTGGGCGGTAACTACGGCGGTACGTGCCTGCGCGGCGATGATTCATTAGTCATTAAAAAAGAGAGCGATATTGAACCGTTAATCGTCATCAAAGCGTAACGGGGTCATTCTTGTCGGGATATCGGCGTTGGTGCCGATATCCCGCCTGCTGTGTTTACCAACGAACGGCTATCAGCTCGTCATTTACTGGTAACATATGAGAAATAATAACACAAATTATTCTTAACTTTTCTGGCGCAGGCGGCGACGCTAGCCGCGTTGGCGCATACGTTTCCTGATTTTCGTCTAATCGGTATTTTTTGCGGCCGATTACGCCGCCCCCATCCCTTTGGATTTAGGTCATGCCTGTTTAGCTGATAAACGGACAACACAATATATTGACGAGTTCAAATGACATTATTAGTCATATAAAAAGTTTACGTTAGGTTATTTTTCTATTCCAAAAATTTGTGTTTAAACCCTATCTGTAATTCTTAGATAAACCTGTAAATAAACAGAAATAAATGCTGTTAATTATTATTTATGCCTCCTTTTTTGCCTTGTAAGCGATATTTTTGTGTAAAGTAAAGCTACTTGTAGTATCGCTGTTAATGGCATTGTTGAATAATTTACTCTGTAATTATTTAAGTTTAGTGGACGTTTTGTCTTATTCTATAGAACGGACGATTATGGCAGATGACATCCGATTTTTCATTATGTTAGCATGAGTTGATAATACTTTATCCAGGCATAGATCAGGATGTCCACATATAATAAGGAGAATGGTATATGTTTAAAAAAGTATTAGGCTTGCGCCACTGGAATAATAATGTTGTAAAAATACCGCCGCCAGCAGAATCTGGCGCTAATGCGTCTGACGTGGTGATGGATACTCCTGAGCCTTATGAGCGGATACTGTGCCAAAAAATTCTGATGGGGATCTCGACGATCGATATCATTCGTAATGCCATCATCAAGTCCTGTGAGCAGCTAAACATTGAAAAAGAACGCATTAATGAACTTAACGAACAGAATGATAAAGCCAGAAGTTCATTAAAATCGCTCGTGGAATTCATCACTGAAATTGGCACGACTTCATCGGATATTGGCTGTCGTATGGGCGACTTAAATACCTCCTTAACGCAAATTAATGCGTGTATTAAAGAGATACAGAAGATCGCTAACCAGACCAACCTGATAGCGATTAACTCCGCGATCGAGGCCGCGCGTGTAGGGGATGCCGGGCGTGGTTTTAGCGTTATTTCGAAAGAAGTGAAAAACCTGTCCGAAGATGTTAAACACAGTTCGAAAAGCGTTAGTACGCTAACCTCTGTAATCAAAGATAATACGGCCAGAGTGAGTGAGGTGCTGGATAACCAACAACCAGTTATTGATAATATTACGACTAATATAAATCAAATTGTGGAGTCTATTGGCATCGTCATTGATAAATCGCTGAGCATGAAATCGGTCATGCAGTACATCTCTACGGTGCAGTTTTTGAATATTGTTAAAGTTGACCATGTTATCTGGAAAATGGAAGTCTACAAGTTACTCTTAAATAAAGACATAAACAGTAAAATAACGATGCACGATCAGTGCCGGCTGGGGAAATGGTACTACGGTTTTGAAGGACAGCAGTTTAGCAACTACTACAGTTTCCGTAGTCTGGAAGCGCCACATAAAGAGGTGCATACCGCTGGTCACTCTGCGCTGAACTATTTTACCGCAGGCGATATGAATGCGATGTCGCAAGAACTCGACAGAATGGAGCGTTCCAGTAATGAAGTTGTTAACCAACTGGAAATGCTGGCTGTCGATTTATTAAAAGAAACCACACCGTGAAGCCATGAGTTATTGCCGTATAGCTAACAGGAGCCATCATCGACAGGACTGAGGTATCACACTTTCTGCACTCGAGTTATTCCGAACAGAGAAAAGAAGCATGACGCAGAAGATGGCTGTGTTTGTTCACCCGAATCACTTACCTTAGTAAGTGATTCGGGATTAATCAGCGACATCTTTGCTTTTTATCGGAGGCCAGATGGCTGGAAAAATTCGTTACTGATAAATTTCTCACTTTCTTACCGCCTTCCTGCCCCTCGAAATACCTGAAACCTGTGCTCACAGATTAATAGCGATTATTTAATCGTGAAATAACGCTGGGCATTATTGAAGCAGATATCCTGAACCATACGGCTTAGCATCGCTTCATCATCAGGAATCTCTCCGTCCTGCGCCCACTGTCCCAGCAGGTTACAGAGAATACGACGGAAATATTCATGTCGCGTATAAGAAAGGAAACTGCGGGAGTCGGTCAGCATCCCGACAAACTGACTTAACAGTCCCATCTGCGACAGTTGCTCCAGTTGGCGCAGCATCCCGTCTTTCTGATCGTTAAACCACCAGCCGGAACCAAACTGCACTTTTCCGGCAATTCCCGGCCCCTGGAAGTTACCGATCATGGTCGCCAGGACTTCATTATCACGTGGGTTCAGGCAATAGAGGATAGTCTTGGGCAGTTCATTGGTCACATCCATACTGTCGAGCAAACGGGAGAGCGCCCAGCTAATGTTATTATCGCCAATGGAGTCAAAGCCGGTATCCGGCCCCAGCAGGCGGAACATACGGGTATTATTGTTACGGATCGCGCCAATATGTAGCTGCATTACCCAGCCGCGCGCGGCGTACTGACGGCCCAGCCAGACCAGCACCGCCGTGGTAAACTGGGCGATCTCAAGTTCGCTCAGCGTTTCGCCAGCCAGACGTTTGCCAAGAATGGCGTCAAGCTGCGCGTCGTCGGGCACCGGCGCAAATCGCAGCGTTTCAATGCCATGATCGGACGCGCGGCAGCCGCAGGCGGCGAAATGGTCGAGACGGCGAGTGAGCGCCTGACGTAAATCGTCGAAACGGGTAATGCTGACATCTGCCGCCGCTTCCAGTTTCCCCAGGTAATCGACAAAGCCGTCCAGTTCGATTTTGAAAGCTTTGTCGGGGCGCCAGCTTGGCGCGACTTCAATATCAATGCTATCGTCGGCGGCTATCTGGCGGTGATATACCAGAGAATCTATCGGGTCGTCGGTGGTTCCGACCATCCGCACATTCATCTGCTGCATAATACCGCGCGCGGAAAAGGCCGGCGTCGCCAGTTTCTCATTACACTGCGTCCAGATACTTTCCGCGGTATCCGGTCCGAACAGCGTGCCTGTAATGCCAAATGGACGGCGTAGCTCAAGGTGCGTCCAGTGATACAGCGGATTACCCAGCGTTTTCGGTACGGTATTGGCCCAGGCCATATATTTTTCATAATCGCTGGTCTCTTTGCCGGTGATCAGCGACTCATCCACGCCTGCGCTTCGTAGCGCTCGCCATTTATAGTGGTCGCCTTCCAGCCAGATCTGACCGAGGTTATCGAAACGGCGATCGTCGGCGATTTCCTGCGGGCTTAAATGGCAGTGGAAGTCATAAATCGGCATGGGCGCGGCGTATTTATGGTACAGCGTGCGGGCAATGTCGTTTTTAAGTAGAAAATCTTCAGTCATAAACGTAGCCATGATTTATCTCCTTACTCTCCCAGCGCTTCTACTGTGGCCTTCGCGCCGTTCTGCAATAGCTGTTGGTAAGCGTTGGTAACGGCTTGCACAAATTCGCGATTCTTCGGCAGGTCGTTGCCAAAGATAGACTCGATGGCTAGTAGCCCGCGTACGCGTTCTTCCGGCGTCTGATATTGCTGATGAATCGCCTGATACTGCGCGAGCAGCGGATCGACGACATCAATGGTTTTACCTTGTTCATCCACACCGCCGACGTAACGCATCCATCCGGCGACGCCCAGCGTCAGGCGGCGATAGTCATCGCCTTGTTGCAAGTGCAGACGTACCGGGTCCAACAGACGCTGCGGCAGTTTCTGACTGCCATCCATCGCGATCTGCCAGGTGCGGTGTTTCAACGAGGGGTTAGTGAAACGCGCAATCAACAAATTCGCATATCCTTCCAGATCGGTGCCTTCCGGCATCGACAACGTCGGTGCTTGTTCATCAAGCATCAGCGCGAGCGCCGCGCGACGGTAAGCCGGGTTGGTCATGGTATCGGCGATAGTGTCATACCCGCCGAGATAACCCAGATAAGCGAGGAAAGAGTGACTGCCGTTAAGCATACGTAGCTTCATCATTTCAAACGGTACGACGTCTGCAACGAATTGCGCGCCGACGGTATCCCAATCCGGGCGGCCATTCACAAAATTATCTTCGATGACCCACTGGCGGAAGGGTTCGCAGGCGATAGCGCAGGGATCATAAACGCCCAACTGGTCGGCAACCAGTTGTAGCGTCTCTTCGGTCGCCGCCGGAACAATGCGGTCAACCATGGTGCAGGGGAAGGTCACATTGTCGGCAATCCATGCGGCGAGGGCGGCATCACGAGCTTTCGCCAGACCGAGGACGGCAGCCTTCGCGACGTGACCATTCTCGCGCACGTTATCGCACGACAGCACGGTAAAGGCTTTCAGTCCTTTCTCCCGGCGCATGTTTAGCGCTTCGACAATATAGCCAATGGCGGATTTAGGCTGCTGTGGATGGGCAAGATCGTTTTGGATCAGCGGGTTATTGACATCAAGCTCGCCGCTGGCGGGGTCGGTGCAGTAGCCTTTTTCGGTCACGGTTAAGGAGACGATCGCGGTTTCCGGGCGCGCCATTGCCGCCAGAATCCCTGCATGGCCGTCGAATTCAGGGTGCAGCGCTTCTTTCATTGAACCGATAATTTTCAGTTCGGTGCTTTCTGCGCCGCGTTCTGCAACGGTGTACAGCAGATTTTGCGCTTTCAGGTTCGCGATCAGCCGCGCGTCGTTACCCGGCATCAGGTTTACTTCACAAATGCCCCAGTCGCTGTCGCTCTTTTCCAGTAGATGATGGGTAAAGAGCGCCTGGTGCGCGCGGTGAAACGCGCCGCAGCCCAGATGCACAATACGGGATACCAGACGTGATTTGTCCCAGTTTGGGCGGGCGACGGAAACCTGGGCGGTGGCGATATTCTGTTCCATTGCAAACTCCTGTCATTCGACGTCTTCGCCCACGATCTCCGGGGCGAGGCATGTTGCTATTGCATTGAGTAGGGGAAATCGCATGACGCGTCGCGCCATGCGAGAGAAGGTTACTTGCTAAAGAAAGCGCGCTGGATAGCCAGTTCGACACCGCGAACTTCCGCAAGCCCTTTCAGACGGCCAATGGCGGAATAACCCGGATTCGTTTTCTTCTTCAGATCGTCCAGCATTTGATGACCGTGGTCCGGGCGCATCGGGATCAGATCATCGCTACCTTCGGCTTTACGACGGTGCTCTTCTTCTACAATCGCTTTAACGACTTCATACATATCCACATCGCCGTGTAAATGGGCGGCCTCGTGGAAGGTCTTCGGATTCTCTTCGCGCAGCGTAGAGCGCAGATGCGTAAAGTAGATGCGCGGACCAAATTGTTTGATCATATCAACCAGATCGTTGTCGGCGCGCACGCCGTAAGATCCTGTACACATGGTGAAACCGTTCGCCATGCTATTGACGGTGTCTACCATCCATTGCATGTCTTCAATGGTAGAGACAATGCGCGGCAGGCCGAGAATAGGGCGCGGCGGATCGTCAGGGTGAACGGCCATACGCACGCCAACCTCGTCGGCAACCGGAATAATGGCTTTCAGGAAATAGGCGAAATGTTCACGCAGTTTTGCTTTATCGATATCTTTATACGTCGCCAGGTGTTGACGGAACTGATCCAGCGTATAGCCTTCTTCCGCGCCAGGTAAACCGGCAATAATGTTGCGGGTCAGACGCGCTTTGTCTTCCTCGCTCATGGTGGCGAAACGCTGATCTGCCTGAGCAATCTCTTCTGCCGTATAGTCGGCTTCTGCTCCCGGACGCTTCAGGATATGCAGTTCGAACGCGGCGAATTCAATCTGGTCAAAACGCAACGCTTTTGAACCATCCGGCAATACATATTCCAGATCCGTACGTGTCCAGTCCAGCACTGGCATAAAGTTATAGCAAACCGTGTAGATACCGCATTGCGCCAGGTTACGCAGCGTTTGCTGGTAGTTTTTGATCCATAAATCGTACTGACCGGTGTGGGTTTTGATGTCTTCGTGGATAGGTACGCTTTCTACCACAGACCACTCCAGACCCGCCTCTTCAACGATAGCTTTACGTTTCTGGATTTCGTCTACCGACCAAATTTCGCCGTTCGGGATATGGTGTAACGCCGTCACCACGCCGGTTGCGCCAGCCTGGCGTACATCTGACAGCGTTACCGGGTCGTTAGGTCCGTACCAGCGCCAGGTTTGTTTCATATCTCGTTTCCTCTTCTTGCGATAACGTCTTCGTGGTTGACCCATTGCCAGCCAACACCGAAATGTGCTTTGTAAAACCCGTTCTGGCCCCTAAATTCAACCAAAATTTTTCTCATGTCAACCTTATTATTTAAATTGGCTAACCAAATCACAAATATCATCATTTATGGTCTGCCAATTTTATTTATTTGATCTGTGTCAATTTTTGCCGGGTAAAAAGCATTCACCATTCAACTTGAAATGAGTTGATGTATTTATTTCAGAAATATTAATGGCGAGTGTTGCCGCCAGATTTTGACCGGTCCGGATGAGAAAATATTGATTGGTCAACCAATTTGTGTGATTTCAGTTTTCCCGCTACAGGTCAGACGGCGTGGAGATAATGTTTTTTAACGAGGCTTTATCATGAAGATGACAAAATTAAGATGGTGGATTATCGGCCTGGTCTGCGTAGGGACCATCGTAAACTACCTGTCCCGTAGCTCGCTTAGCGTTGCGGCGCCAGCGATGATGAAAGAACTCCATTTTGATGAGCAACAATATTCCTGGGTGGTGAGCGCCTTCCAGCTTTGTTACACCATTGCGCAGCCGATCACCGGCTATTTGATGGATGTCATCGGACTGAAAATCGGCTTCTTTATCTTTGCGTTGTTGTGGTCGCTGATCAACATGGCGCACGCGCTGGCTGGCGGCTGGATAAGCCTGGCATTTCTGCGTGGTCTGATGGGGCTAACCGAAGCGTCGGCGATTCCTGCCGGGATTAAAGCCAGCGCCGAATGGTTCCCGACGAAAGAACGTGGTATTGCGGGGGGCTTGTTTAATATCGGCACCTCGATTGGCGCGATGCTGGCGCCGCCGCTGGTAGTCTGGGCGATGCTGACCTTTGCTGATAGCGGCATCGGTACTGAAATGGCGTTTGTGATTACTGGTGGTATCGGCGTGCTGTTCGCCATCACCTGGTTCCTGATTTATAACTCGCCAAACAAACACCCGTGGATCACCCACAAAGAGCTGCGTTATATCGAAGACGGCCAGGAAAGCTATCTCCAGGATGACAACAAAAAACCGGCCGTTAAAGAGATCGTTAAAAAGCGTAATTTCTGGGCGTTGGCGATCACTCGTTTTCTGGCTGACCCGGCATGGGGAACGCTGAGTTTCTGGATGCCGCTGTATCTGATTAACGTCATGCATCTGCCGTTAAAAGAGATCGCCATGTTTGCCTGGCTGCCGTTCCTGGCGGCGGACTTTGGTTGCGTTGCAGGCGGTTTCCTGGCGAAGTTCTTCATGGAAAAGATGCACATGACCACAATTAATGCGCGTCGTTGTAGCTTTACCATCGGCGCTATTTTGATGATTTCGATCGGTTTTGTCAGTATTACGACTAACCCATACGTCGCCATTGCATTGATGAGTATTGGCGGTTTTGCGCACCAGACGCTTTCTACTGTCGTCATTACCATGAGCGCTGACCTGTTCAAGAAAAATGAGGTCGCGACGGTTGCCGGTCTGGCAGGATCTGCGGCATGGCTGGGACAGTTAAGCTTCAACCTGTTTATGGGGGCGTTGGTCGCTATTATCGGTTACGGCCCGTTCTTCATTGCACTAAGTCTGTTCGATATTATCGGCGCCATCATTCTGTGGGTACTGATTAAAGATCCAGAAAAGCGCCACCCGCAAATGACGGAGCAGCCGCTGGCGTCTCACCGCTAAAGCTGTCTTGGTTTCATAGGCCTGATAAGCGAAGCGCTACCAGGCTCTAACGGCCACCTTCGGGTGGCCGTCTTCATCTTACCTGAGCATAAAATCATACTGGATGCTCATTTTCACATCCCAGTAATTCAGGCGATCGCCCAGCGCGCTACCGTCGCGTTTTTCGCGCCCTTTGTCAGCGGCAAGAAAAATGTTCATGCCCTCTAGCGGCCCCTCTTCAATACGATAATTTATGGCTCCCAGCAGACCCAACCCCTTAATGTGAACAGCGCGCTGGCTGGACTCATAACCGCGCGTGACGACAGGCGCGAACGTCATGGTGAGCTGTGGCGTAACACGGTAATTAACGCCCGCCTGCCAGGACTGCATGCCTTCCCGGTTGCGATCGAGGCTTAAAGAGAAGGGATAACCAATATCGGTATCGACCACCGCGCCGTTCATGGCGTGTTGCAGATAGCCGCCGCTGGCAAACAGGCTGCCCCAGGGGGCGCTCCAGGTAAACTGACCGCTAACCAACCCGGTCTCATTAGGCTGGGTGGATGAACGGCTTAGCCCCTCCAGCCGGGCGTAAAAACCGAGCAGCTCGCCTTTCAGGGCATAACCATCGTCTAGTGGTATCCGTTTTTCAAAGATACCCTGTACCTGACGGGAGACATCGTTTTGCTGCGAGCCGCCTATGGAATAGCGGCTGTTCTCGTCGTGCCAACTGGCGGCGAAAAATGCGCGTGGACGATGATGATCATATTGACCCGTTTTACTGTTGTAGACGCCTTCATTGCGAATACCGGTCGTTGAGTCTGTCCACTGAAAAACGCGGGTACGCCACATTGCCCAGAGCTCTACATTTGGCGTCAGCGCCAGGTAGCCCAGCGCGCCTTCGGAAGCGGTCGGTAGCGTGCGCTGTGAGCTGTTGGCGATGAGCGGAATTCGCCAGGGGAGACTGCCATAACTATAATCGGTGCCAAAACGACCTATTTTTAAGCGGCTATTTTCTGTTGGCTTTATTTTTATTGCGCCAAGCACATAGCCGAAACTCTCGTGTCCGTCTAAGTACCAGCGCGTACTCATATTATCGCGAGCACCGAGTTTATAAACATAATACGCGCTACCCTCGACGCCAATCCGTTGTGAATAATAGCCGCTATTAAAATCAATTAACCCACCCTGGACCCAGGCATAAATATCTCTGCCGGCGCCCGCGCTGGGCTTATCAGCTCTTCGTAACTCATTTTTCAATCTAAAACGTAAGGCGGACTCATCATCAGAAATTTGTAGGGCCAGGGCAGAAGGACAGGCCGCGGCCACGGCTATCGGAATAGCCGCTATCTTCGCGAATTTTTTCATTGTTTAACCTGTTGTATATTATTGTTATCGAAAAGCTATTTATTGAAATCTTTAATAAGTTGTTGCTGTGACTGTTTTCGTTTATCTATCTCCTGAACAATCTCCTTAAATTTATTATCCGTTAATGGGTAAAACCAAATAATAATAAAAGCCAGTAACATAAAGCCGCACGGTATGAGCGATATAGACATCCGGATACCGGTAATGACTTCCGGCGTTTGCGTCTGATTGGCGATATAACCACTTAACCCAAGAATAAAGGCCGGAATAGAACCGCCGATAGCCTGGCCGCATTTACGGGTAAAAGAAAATAGCGAGTAAGTCAGGCCTTCTATGCGCACGCCCGTGAGATATTCGCCGTACTCCACGGTATCCGCCTCCAGCGCCCACATTACCGTCATGGTGATCCCCTGGCCAATAGCGGCAATCGCCAGAGCGGTTAAGGCCACGGGCACTGAATGGTCAGACATATAAAAGAAAAGTAAATACCCAAGGGTGCCCATTAAGGCGCCCGCCAGGAAGGTGTTCTTCTTACCTATCTTCGCTACCAGACGGGGAACCAGAGGTGCAGACGCCACAGAACCTACCAGCATTTGTACCAGCACGATAACCGAGAAAAGGGCGGTATCATTCAAAACATAGCGTACATAGAACAGTGACGATGCGCTGACGGCGAAGGTCGAGATCAGAATGCATAGCGCGCCGGTACAAAGCATAATTAGCGGGCGGTTCTGTTTAAGCGTTTGCAGACTGATTTTTAACGATGGCTGCGCGACGATACGCACCACGTTTTCGCGGGTAGATTTAAAACAGATGAAATACAGCGCCATACCGGCAATGGCCAGAATAATGGTCCAGAAGAGGTAGACCGACGCCATTTCTGTCGGGCTGGAATGAGTAATACGCGGCCCGATCAGGAAGGCCAGACAGACAAACGTTAGCGAGGCCGCAATACTGCGCGCCGCGCCGAGACGGGCGCGCGAACGCGGTTCCTGAGTCATTGCCGTCGCCAGCGATCCATAGGGAATATTGACCATGCTATAGCAGAACCCAAGTCCCATATAGGTGAGATATGCGTAAATAACTTTGCTGCTATGGCTCCACTCTGTCGGGACGCAGAAGACCAGTACGCTAAACAGCATTAACGGCGCCGATCCGAACAGCAGGAACGGGCGAAATTTCCCCCAGCGGGTATTGACGCTATCTACTATGCGTCCCGCCACCACATCGGCGAAGGCGTCAAATATGCGTACCAGTAAGAGCATCGTACCGGCAGCGGCGGCACCGACGCCTGCGACGTCGGTGTAATAACTTAGCAGGAATAGCGCCCCCATGGCGAAGGCGAAATTATTGGCGACATCACCCAGGCTGTAGCCTACGATAGCGCGCCAGGAAAGCGGCTGGTTCATGATTTCTCTCCCTGCTGTGGCTTTTCGCCGAAGGTCATACCGGTCCAGCGTTTTTGCAGTATAAAGGCCGCCGATTTTGGTCTTCTGTCGCGGGTAAAAATCCCTTTTCGATTACCGCCGACGCGCATAATGCCCTGTGAAGTCGCGAAATCGGCAAAGTTCCAGACCTGCTCGCCGACAACGGCGCTTACGCGATCGAATACCCGGTGATACATCTCCAGCCAGGCGCACTGGTATTCTTCGCTCCACATGTCGCTGTACACCGAATGCAGCCCTGCCAGCGTATCGACGCCATATTCCGTCATGATGATGGGGCGGTGGAGTTTCTCCTGCCAGGCCAGTAACTCTTTCTCCAGCACTTTTTCTGCTTTCGCAAGATCGCCGCTTTGTACATACCAACCGTAATAGCGGTTCAGGCATACCACATCGAAGAGGTCGGTGATGGTGTCGGTTTCCACATCACAGAACATGACGTTCACGCAGGTTATAGGGCGGGTCGGGTCCAGTTCGCGCGTGGCCTGCGCCAGTGGCGCAAAATAGTCTCTGGCGCCTTCTGGACGGGTATCCGGCTCATTCGCGATACTCCACATCACCACGCTGGGATGGTTTTTATCACGGGCGATCAATTCCTGAATAGCCTTGAGATGCGCCCGCTGTGTTTCATCATTGACGCCTTCCTCGCTGTATAGCGCCTTCGGTTTTTCGCAGGAATCAAAGCCGATACCTAAAGAGAGATTGAAACCAACGGCTGCGGTTTCATCAATGACGACAATGCCATGCTCATCCGCCCAGTCGAGCATCTCTTCGGCGTACGGATAGTGCGACGTGCGATAAGAGTTGGCGCCAATCCACGACATTAGCGCGTGATCGTGTACCATCAGCACGTTATCAAATCCTTTCCCTCGTAGATCGGCATCTTCATGGCGACCGAAGCCGGTAAAATAAAAAGGTTTATGATTTATCAGAAACTGTTCGCCTTTTACCGCTACGCTACGGATTCCTACCCGAAGCGGATAGTCATCACGTTCGCTCTGATGCTGTGCGATAACCCGCAGCTCGTACAGGTATCCTTCGCCCGGTTGCCATAAGCGCGGCGCCGCTATCTGTAATTCGCCCTTTGCCCCTTCGCCGTAGGCGACAATATGCTGCCCGGCATCCCGCAGTTCTACGCGTACTTCACCGTTGGCCTCCACCCGCCAGCTCAGCGTGGCCCGGGAGAGATCGTTCGCAATCTCCGTCGTCACCGTAATATCCTGAACAAACGTTTTTGGCGTGGTGTAGAGCATGACGCTACGGTGGATACCGGCGTAATTAAAGAAATCATGGAAGTATGATTGCTGCCTTTTCCCCGTTTCATCACGGGTCACCACCCCCGGAGGGATAGTCTGCCAGCTCAGCTCGTTATTGACGCATACCGTGATACGTATGCTCTCTCCGGCTGCCGCCAGGTGGCTGATATCCGCTTCGAAAGGCGTATAGCCTCCCTGATGTTCCATCACTGCGTGGTCATTTACCCATACCTTTCCATAATGCGTGACGGCATCAAAACGTAGAACGATGCGTTGATGCTCCCAGCCTTTGGGGATGCGGACGTTGAGCTGATACCAGACATTGCCGACATAGTTGCGGATCTCTGCATCGGCAAACTGATCGTTATAACTACCCGGTACGGCGATGGCGCGGCTTTGGGGGAGCGGTTGTCGCCACCATTGTTGCGCGATACCGCAATCGTCTGCATCCGTGCAAAACGACCACAGTCCATCAAGTTTTTTGATTTCGCGGCTCTGGGTTTCTACGGGACGTAACATTGTTTACTCCTTAATCCTGATGAATTTCCATTGGTCAACCAGCAATAAAAACAAGTTAACCAGTTGTCTGGGGCAATAGTTATCACGCAGCGATCGAGAGAGAAAATGCAGAAAGGAAGGATCTTAAGGCGGATCAAAAAAAGCAGGATTGCAACCTGATTTTTGTGTCTTTTGTCACATAAAACCATTTTCATCCGTTGACATATGGCAAAAAATGTTCAATCGAACGTTCGTTCTGTTGTTTTTTATACAGGAAGTGAGAGGGGGGGCGGGAGGGATATCATGAGGATCAAAGAAAATAGGATGAAGAGTAGGCGCCTGAAGTGCGCCCGGGTACACTGCCACCACGCAGAGTGAAAAATGGGTCAACGTAATGGAGAATAAACTTACCGAACCACTACCGACGCGGATGCGAATTTTACGCGCCGCCAGGCAGTGTTTTGCTGAAAACGGTTTTCACAGTACATCAATGAAAACGATCTGTAAGGCCAGCGACATGAGCCCCGGCACACTCTATCATCACTTCCCTTCTAAAGAGGCCCTGATTGAAGCCATTATTTTAGAAGATCAGGAAAGAGCACTAACCCATTTTCGTGAGCCGCTGGAAGGCGTTGGGCTGGTGGATTATCTGGTGGAGTCAACTATTGCCGTCACGCGTGAAGACTACGCGCAGCGGGCGTTGGTCGTAGAGATTATGGCTGAAGGGATGCGTAATCCTCAGGTCGCGGAAATGCTAACCAATAAATACCACACCATTATCGCCTCGCTGGTTGCACGTTTTAACGATGCGCAGGCGAAGGGGGAAATTGGCGCCGATGTGGATAAAGAAATGGCGGCAAGGCTATTATTAGCTATCACATATGGTGTTTTATCGGATTGCAGCTCTGCTGAGAATGCCCGGCACGTCAGTTTTGCGACGACGTTAAGAACTATGTTAACCGGGCTACTAAAATGCAACTCTGCAAGCTAGTTTTCGGCAAAAATACGCGTTCGTTTTATACGAGCGCGTTATCATTTAGTTTGCCTGGTTATTTTCAGATGCTGAAAATAATATTGTGGTAAGGGTTATTGTTTTCCGCCAGGATTTTTATCGACTCTCTAACTCGCTGCGTTAATCGATAACGTACCCTTTATGTAAATAAAGGCTCAATACTTCTACTTTTTTACTCCATAAATTTTGCGCAGCCTCACAAAAAATAGCCTGACGTTGAAATGCTTATTCCATAATATCCTCTATACACTATACGTTAATTTGGATTTAAATTTCATGTCGGGGATATCACGATGACACGCAATTTTACTGTTTCAGCCTGTCAGTATATTGTTACTGAAATAAACACTTTTGAAGATTTCATAACAAAGGTAAGAGCACTCCTTAATAAAAGTAAGGGTGCTGATGTCGTTATCTTCCCGGAACTATTTACCATTGAATTATTCACACTATTGAAAAAATGGCAAGAAAGACCAATTTCACACCTTATTTTAATTGAACAGTTCACGGATGCCTATAAGCAGCTTTTTCAACAGGAAGCGAAAGAAAGAGGACAGTTTATCGTTGCCGGCTCTCATCTGGAGCAGACCGGGGCAGATCGATATGAAAATGTTGCGCATATATGGGGACCCGATGGTGAACATTATTCCCACAGTAAGACGCATATCTTCCCGGCTGAACGTGGCTGGTATACTCAGGAAGGCGATAAAATGGCTGTTTTTCAACTGCCATTTGCCAGAGTGGGTTTTAATATTTGCTATGAAGCAGAAATTCCGGAGTGTGCCGCGACACTGGCGGAGCAGGGCGTGGAGTTAATTTTAACGCCTTCCGCCACGTTTACTGAACAGGGATTTTGGCGAGTCAGGCATTGTTGCCATTCACGTTGTATTGAAAATCAAATTTACCTTGTCCACTGTTGCCTGGGCGGAAATCCTGGCGGACCATTGCCTGCCTGCTGGGCCCGAAGTTCAATTTTAAGCCCCTGTGATGTCGTGTGGAAAAATCCACAAGGTATTATTGCAGAGGCGCACGTCAATAAAGAGGATGTCATCTCAGGAGAAATTAACCTCGATATTCTATATGAAAATAGACTTGAGGGAGCAGCAACAACGTTCAAGGACAGACGCAGAAAAGCAGGCATATACAATATCTGGCCATCACACATTAAATAACAAAATGTGTCCCTTCTATGTATTAACTGGAGGTCGTTATGGGATATTTAAAATTACCTGAGGGTAAAAGGATTGCGGTTAATCTTGGTGTCGATGTTGATGCTCAGTCTTTATGGCTTGGCGGATTTAATCGACCATCGCCATCCTTTATGTCACGTGGGGAGTTTGGTGCGCAAGTTGGCGTGCCGAGGCTTCTGAAATTGTTCAAAGAAAATAATATCAGAACCACCTTTTTTATTCCCGGACACTCTGTCGACACCTTCCCGGAAATCAGTAAAGCGATTTTTGATGCCGGGCATGAAATCGCTCACCATGGCTACTATCATGAAAACCCGACGCTGGTGAATCGTGACACAGAACGCCGACTTATGGATCTGGCATTCGCCTGTTATAAAAGACATTTCGGCATACGTCCTGCGGGATATCGTTCTCCCTATTGGGATTATAGCGAGAATACGCTGGATCTTCTGGAGGAAGCCGGTTTTATATATGACAGTAGCCTGATGGCGAGAGATCTTGTGCCTTACCATCCTCAGCGTTGGCAGGTGAATTGGGAGACGGGAAATATCGCAGGCCCAGCTAGCGCGATTCTGGAAATTCCTGTCAGTTGGTATCTGGATGACTTTCCCGCACTGGCGTATACCGGCAACCAGGAGGGGATGAGCGATACTGATGGTGTTCTGCGACGCTGGAAGGATATTTTTACCTATGCTTATAACCATCAGGAAAAAGGTTTATATGCGATGGCTCTTCATCCGCAGATAATCGGTCATGGGCATCATATGATGATGTTGTCACGTTTGATTGAACATATTAAAGGGCATGATGGCGTATGGTTTGCAACCTGTGAAGAGATAGCCCGTGTGTGGGTGGATGATGAAGAAGATCGTCAAAAAATGCTCCGTCCTGATGTTCGTGGCGTAGCGCCGGTTCCGGATGATTATGGCTGGCCTGGTAAATGATACCGCCTCATGACAATGTTAATAATATCAGCCGGGTAACGGATTACCCGGACAGAAGTTGTCTGTTTGCTCGCTCGTTAATTAATATTGTCCATCAGAAAGGGCTGCTATCCTGAGGCGTATAAAATTCTTTTTTATTTCAGTAAAAGCGTTAATTAACTGGAATGATTTGTTTTTTGATTTAAATCATTTTTTAGTGTATGCAGTAAAATAAAAAATTAAGAAAATAACATTCATAATGTGAATATTCAGAAAAATAAAATTTCCATAGTGATTAAGTTTTATTTAACGCTTTGATTTTTAATATTTTGTATGTGTTAATTGATGTGAGTCAATTTGGCGGTTTTTTATTGAATAAGTAAAAATTAAGTTGATATTTGTTTTTTGATGTGTTTTTTATATATGGCTGGTTATTATTCTGAAATGTCGATTTTTGAATAACGACGCTGTGATACCGGCGCCAGGGATACTTTGCGATAAAAGGGATTGAATATGGCAGAGAGCATTCAGTATAACCTCAATTGTATTTGGCCACTGTGGGTCAAAATCATCTTTGACGTTGCAATCGGCGGAATAACGTTCATTAGACGCGGGTAAACGTTAGCAAAACCTCTGTAAACCTGACGCTTTTCACGCTGTGTTTTTTGGTCGCTGCGCTTTTAATGAGAGTGACAAGAGTTAGCCGCCTGTATTCGTCTGGCCGCTGAACTGCCACCTGATCAACAAGGAGATAAATCATGGATGCGATTTTTTTAAAGCTCGACAATATCAAAGGCGAAAGCCAGGCTGAAGGCTTTGAAGATCAGATAGAGATCATGTCTTATAGTCACAATGTGGCAATGCAGGTAAGTAACGATGTTAGCCTCGCCGAGCGGACTTCCGGGCGCGCGCATGTTGGTGAAATGTCGCTCACCAAATTTGTCGACCTCGCCACGCCTGTGCTCAATGAGTACTGCTGTAGCGGGAGGCTAATTAGAACAGCGGTGCTGACGTTGTGCCGCAATGACGACGGCAAAATGCGGTCGCTTATCGTTTATACCCTGACAAACGCGCTGATATCACAACTCAGTGTTAGCGGCGGCGCCGGCGGTAAGCCGGTGGAAACGATGTCGCTGAACTTCACGAAAATCGAATGGCAAATCACTGCCGAGAAATCAGACGGCGCTCAACAGGAGTCCAGATCGTCAGTATGGGATCTGGCGATGGACCAGAAATGATGATGACGCCAGCCATTCCGGTCGCGCTATTCGACAGGCTCTTGGTTGAGGGGATAAGCCCACATGAATTGGTACGCCGCAAGTTAATGTGTTTATTCAATTCTTGCGCTGTGGCAGGTGGCGAGACGTTACCGCCGCTGCTCACTCGGGGTATGCCGGAATGGCACGAGGTAAATGTGGGTGATAAACGGGTTCTCAACTGGTTTTGCCGTGAACTTCGCGCTGCTATTTTACGTTATGAACCGAGAATCAACATGCTGAAAGTCAGTGTAAAAGATGCCCATCATCAGACGCTGGCGTTGTCTTTGGAAGCGATGTTACAGGATGAGCCTGAACCGTTAAGGCTGGAGATAGCCTACTCTAACGGTAGATGGCGCGAGTTAACGCAGGAAGGAACGCCGGGCCGGGCGTTTAACATTACCCACAAGCAATAAAACGCAGCGAGCGAACCTGATAATCAGGCAGGCAGTCCGCCTTTCGGTATGGCCGATCTGCCTGCATCATTTTCAGCGCACTATTGACGCTAATAGAACGTCGATTCGTTTAATATTGCTACGAGAACATATAACATTTTCATGATTGTTAATAACGGACCATGACCGATTTAAGTTCGGTATAGTCATCAATAAACGCGCTACCAAATTCACGGCCAATACCCGATCCTTTCATCCCTCCAAAGGGTACCGCTGGATCGAGAAAGGTATGCATATTTACCCACACCATGCCAGCATCAATATCTTCAGCGTAGCGTAATGCCTTACAAATATTTTCCGACCACACACTTGCTGCAAGACCAAATGGCGAAGCGTTGATATGCGAAAGCGCCTCTTTTTCATTCTGATAACCGATAAAACTACAGACAGGGCCAAAGGTCTCTTCGTGCATCAATGTACTGTTTTTACTACGCACTTTTACCGCCGTCGGCTGTAAAAAGTACCCTTCGCCGGGTAAAGTTTCACCGCCGTAAACAATAGTATCCCCTTCTTCCCGTGCGAGTTGAATCAGACGCAACACTTTTTCAAACTGAATCTGATTCGCCAGCGGGCCCATCACCGTTTTTTCATCTAAAGGCGAGCCGGGCGCGATCTCCGATAACCGTTGTCTGAGGAGCGTCATAACCGTATCCAGTTTTTCCTGGGGCAGATAAAAACGCTCTGCGGCCGCACAAATCTGTCCTTGATTCAGATAACCGGCTTCAAGAATACCGTTGACCATGGCTTGTGCCGTGAGATCATTGAGAAACAGCGCCGCATTTTTCCCTCCCAGTTCGAGGGTAACGCGTTTTCCTGACGATATTGCCGAACGCTGGACTTTCTCACCTGTCGCCACTGACCCTGTGAAACTAACTTTGGCGCAATCTGGATGCGCGATCAGCTGTTGCGCTATCTCACCGCCAACACCGTTTACCACGTTAATCACGCCATCAGGGAGACCCGCCTCTTTAGCCAGTTCAGCGACTCGCAACAGTGTCAGCGGGGTATATTCACTTGGTTTGATGACGATGGTGCAGCCACATACCAGCGCTGCGGCCAGCTTCCAGATAGCAATCATAATTGAGAAATTCCACGGCACGATACCGACGACCACGCCAATGGGTTGACGTTGGGTAAACGCTGTGTATCTCTCTTCCCCTATTGATGGCAGTGAGACATCCAGCGTTTCACCGGTTATTTTTCCTGCCCAACCGGCAAAGTAACGCAGGAATGCCACTGACTGATCGAGTTCAAGACCGCGCGACAGCATAATCGTTTTACCTGAACACACGCTTTCCAGTTGAGCTAACTCTTCACGATGAGCGGCAAGAGTATCAGCCAGTTTCAGCAGTAATGCGCCGCGTTGTAACGTTGGCATTTTACGCCAGACATCAAACGCCTGTCTGGCGCTCTGCATGGCCTGTTCTGCCTGCGCAGGAGTTGCCGACACAACGTCGGCAATGATTTTGCCGGTGGCTGGGTTAGTGACCGAAAAGTTCGTGCCGTTTCCGGCCTGACGTTCACCTGCAATAAATTGCCCGTGTCGTTGGCGTAAAAAAGTGGTTACTTCGGCAAGTAATGTCACATCGCTCATCAGAAGTGCCTGTAGGTCAGGAATGTACGTTTTTCCATCCCAACATACTTGCCTGGAAATGAATATCGT
Source organism: Salmonella enterica subsp. diarizonae (assembly GCF_008692785.1). Classification (GTDB taxonomy): domain Bacteria; phylum Pseudomonadota; class Gammaproteobacteria; order Enterobacterales; family Enterobacteriaceae; genus Salmonella; species Salmonella diarizonae. The sequence goes on along the minus strand of NZ_VXJV01000001.1, from coordinate 525,933 downwards.
TCCAAAGAACGTCATTCTTCCGGACGATATTTTGTAAAACGTTACCGTGCTGTGATAGCGGTCTTAGTCAAGCGTGATGACAAGGTAACGCGATGAATACAAAAATCGATGCGTTGAATTACTACGGCGCGACGAAAAAATACCCGTTGCATTTTCCTGCTCTGCAAGAGGATATTGATGCCGATGTGGTGATCATTGGCGGTGGCTTTTCAGGCATCAATACCGCGCTGGAACTGGCGGAGCAGGGGATCACCAATGTTGTCGTTCTGGAAGCCCGACATCTTGGGTATGGCGGCACCGGGCGAAACGGCGGTCAGGTAATGGCCGGTATAGGTCACGACATTGAAGCCGTTAAAAAATATGTAGGCGCAGCGGGAATGGAGACGCTGTTTAAAATCTCGAACCTCGGCGCAGGCATTATTCGGGAGCGAATTCGTAAATACCATATTGATGCTGATTTTGTCCCCGGATATGGTTATCTGGCCTACAACCAGCGGCAGTTAAAAACGCTGCAACAGTGGGAAAAAGAATTCAAAGCCGCTACGCCGGAAGACGATATTGAACTCTATACCGGTAAAGACGTGCAGCAGGTTATCGGTTCCGACGTCTATTGCGGTGTTCTCAAGCATATGGGGGGAGGGCATGTCCACTCGCTGAATTTATTGCTGGGCTCCGCTCAGGCTGCGAATTCGTTGGGGGTGAAGATATTCGAATATTCACCAGTGGTTGAGGTCAGTTACGGTAAAACTGTGCGGGTACGTACTGCGATGGGCAGCGTAAAAGCGGCCAAATTGCTGTGGGCCTGTGATAGTTTCCTCAATAATCTGGAACCAGAAATTTATAAGAAAACGCTGGTTACTTATTCTTATCAGGTCTCTACAGAGCCTCTCTCCAGTGAGCTTGTTGAGCGGATCAGTCCGTTGCGCGGGGCTTTCAGTGATATCCGCCCGGTTATAAATTACTACCGTCTCACAAAAGAAAACCGTCTGCTGTTTGGCAGTGCCACAAGGTTTCTTGAATATACCCCTCACGATTTTGCTGCCTGGAACCGCGCTCTGTTGACCGAGGTCTTTCCTTATTTGAAAGACGTTAAAATCGATTTTGCCTGGGGCGGACCGATGGCCTGTAGCGCGAATCTGTTTCCGCAGATTGGCACGCTTCGTGAGCACAATAATGTTTTTTATGTTCAGGGATATTCCGGATTTGGCGTCACGCCCTCCCATATCGTATGCAAAATTCTGGCCGAAGGAATAAATGGCGGTTCCGAGCGGTATCGTCTGATGAGTAGCATTCCCCACGCGACAATTTATGGTCGCGATAGTCTACGTCTATTGCTGGTCAGTGCTGGAAAACTGATACATCAAACAGCCGGTTTCTGGAAAGGCCGGAATTAACCAGGAGAACATTAATGCACGCTTTTAAACTCAATCAACCTGTTCCTGAATTACAGCCAGTCGGGAGTGTCAGCCTGTTGGGGGCGTTACCAACAGAAGGCGATCCCCAGGTCGCTGTCGCAATGATTTACGGTAAACCTGAGGATGTATTTACCTGTGGACTGTTTTCATCGACCCGCGGCGGTTTCACTATGATTTATCCCTTTACTGAGCACGCAACCGTGCTGGAAGGGGAAGTGGAACTCACTGTCGCGGGTCAGGAACCGATACGTTTTTCACCGGGCGATAGTTGGTTTGTTGAACAGGGAACCGAAGTGGCGTGGAAAGTTTTGACGCCCCGTTTTGTAAAACATTATCTGGCAAAAGTTGAAAGCCACAAGCAGGACTGAATCCTTTAATTGTTCGTCAGTAGCGTTGGCATTACTGGGGAGAATAACTCACTCCCCATTTGCTATTAGCGCGTGCGGGGACGGCGTCACAAATTTATTTACCGTTATCCCTCTTCAGGACGATACCCGCTGGATGGGATGCCTGCCATAAATAAACGTTATTCCGGAGCGGTAATTTATTGTTGTAATAATAGTGAAGAGGTTGACCATGTTTAAAAACAGACTTGCCAGCCATCTTGAACGTGGCGTTATCGGTTTCCCCACGACGCTTGCCAGCTCCGTCGGGCTGATTATGGCAAGCCCGGTGATCCTGACCGTAACCAGTGGTTTTGGCTCAGGGGGAGATACCTTTGCTCTTGCGGTATTACTGGCATTTATTATGATGCAAGCGCAGATTACCACCTTTGCCGAAGCGGCAACACTCATTCCCACGACTGGTTCCGTCTACGACTATATTTCCTGCGGGATGGGGCGTTTTTTCGCTATCACCGGTGCGCTTTGCGCTTATCTGATCGTACACATTTTTGCCGGAACGGCAGAAACAATTCTCGCTGGCGTCATGGCGTTGGTGAACTTTGAGTCTGTTAATGAACACGTGGCCATGCAGCACAATACCTGGATGGTTGGCGTCGGCATGGTAGTGGTTTTCGGAATACTGAATGCCATTGGTGTTGAAGTATTTGGCAAGGTGGAAGTATTTCTTACTTTCGGTATGTGGACTACCCTGACTATCTTCGGTTTATGCGGGATCATGTTATCCCCGGTCACTCATCATTCTGGGTGGTTTGGCGCACCGCTTGATGTCAGTAATCTCTCTGGTCTGTTTGGTTATATTGGCATGGCGATGTTTATGTTCGTCGGTTGTGAACTGGTAACGCCAATGGCGCCGGAAATTAAAAAAGCGCATCGTACGATTCCCAGAGCGATGGCGCTTGGCCTTTTAGCGGTGGCAGGTTGTATGTTCCTCTATGGCGCCGCGATTAATCGTCAGGTAAATAATGTGGTCGTCGATGCGGCAAACAATATCTTTTTACTGGATACGCCGATGGCTATTCCCGCCTTCGCTAATCGTGTCATGGGACATGTCGGGCAATACTGGCTGGGCGTGGGGTTGTTGTTGGCGGGATGTGCGACGATTAATACTCTGATGGCTGCAGTACCGCGTATTATATACGGCATGGCGCTGGACGGCGCTTTGCCGCGGTTTCTGACCTGGCTGCACCCTCGCTTTAAAACACCGGTAATCGCCATCGCTTTCGGTGTTGCGATTCCCTGTTTACACGCCTGGTATCTGAACGGTGATATCGACCACATTGTTCCGCTGATCCTCGCTGCGGTCTGCGCCTGGGGGGTAGCTTATCTGCTGGTAACGTTATCGGTCGTTATCTTACGTATTCGGCGTCCCGATCTGCCCCGCGCTTACCGGGCCCCCTGGTTCCCCTTACCTCAGATTATTTCGAGCGTGGGTATTATTATCGCCATTATTAATATTGCACCTCCAGGAATGAACAGTCGGGATGTACTTATACCATTCGGTATTATGCTTGGATTGACTGCCGCCTATGCCTTATTCTGGACATTATGTGTGCAACGGGTTAATCCTTTCCTCCCGCTTCCCGTAGAAGAGGTCGTGGAACGGGCGATGGGCAATTATGAAAAGCGAAACAATGAAGAGATGACGCCAGATGTCCTCCGTCCCCTGGTTTAAGAGCACATTAATGAACATGGTGTTACGTGATTTGAGCGGCTGGCGTTGTGAAAAATTGACCGAGCATAGCGCCGTGCTGCATCTGAATGCATTTACCCAGGTTATCTGCCATGTTCAGCAAAAACGGTTATTTATGGCCAGTATTTATAGTTGTGAATTCAGGGTGAAAGGCGCAATCAATTATCCTTTGCAGGGTAAAATTCGCGTTCATCAGCCCGGATGGCTGAAACGTTATCCAGTCATTTTTACTGGCAGTAAAAGTACTGCCGGGCTGATTAACTATCTTAATCGTTTCCCCAATTTACAACAGGCTCTGAGTGAACTGGATTATCGTCGGTTTACTCTGGTTTTACATCATAAGGAATGGTATTGCAGCATTGAGCTATGGGCTGCTAGCGAAGTGGTTTGTAAAATGCCGCCGCTGCGCCGTTATCTGCGGCTTGAGCGGCACCAGCGTGTTCTTCTGCTGAGTGTGATAAATATGATCAATCAGGTCATGAATCAATGGCTGCAACAGGATACCGACGCCAGATAATATGACATTTTATTGAAGTGCCAGCTCAGAGAGTGCTATTAATTCAGGCATATATGACACGCGGGGAAACGTCCCGCCATTGACGCGGGATAAAAGAGAAAGCGTTCACATATTCAGTGAGTGTTGTACCGAGGGCATTCTGGTTCGGGAAACCAGTTCCGTACGATTTATCACTTCTGTTTTAGCAAAAATATTGCGTAAATGCGTTTTCACTGTTGAGAGAGAGATATTCAACTGACGGGCAATCAATTTGTTGCTGGCACCTTCGCAGACCATTCCCACAATTTCACGCTCTTTTGCGGTCAATATTGACGCCAGATCGTTGTCTCCCTGAAGAGAATCATGAATCGCCAGTCCCAGTAAGGGTTGTACTGCCTGTGCTCGCAAACGCTCTTCGCTGGAAAAAGGTATATCGCGCATTAATGAAATGCCCGCGATAATACGATGGCCCCGACGAATAAAGATCTCAATCATGTCGCAAACATGATTAGGTAGCATAAATTCATGATAATAATGGCGATGACGGGCACAGATACCGGGCGTCATCGTCGCTACTGTAATAACCCGTTGGCCGAACCGGGAGGGCGATAGCGGGTCTAATGGTTGAAAATGCTCCAGATATTGTTGGTGTGTGTCATTAGAAATGTTATGTAAAACATAACCTTCCGGTTTTAAATAATCATTAACACGATAAAAAACTGCCGACGACAGAGGAATGAGTTGCGCAATGCTCTGTAAGCAATGGAGAGTGATCCCGTCATTATGGCCAGTATTTGATAAGGCTGACATGTTATCTCCTTCCATCCGGATGAGCGCGCCGGGACGCAGTAAGACAGTGGTTGTTGAAACATACAATTTACATTCATTTAACACAATCATTCATATGTTAATAATGTGACGCGTGTTGCGATATTTTTCATAACCATTTGAAATATATGATTTATAATCTAAATATCATCTTGTTTTTTAAAAAACATCTAAAAATTATTAATATAATGCTTTTCTGTCGTGGTTGAACTCATATCCTGAAAATGCCGTCGGTTCTCGTCCTTCAGGACGATATCCTTTTGAGACGACTGTTCTATGATTTTCTGAAACAGCGCAGGTTAACAGAGACTTAATTTCTGGCTCAGATATGATTTGCTAAATAACGTTTCAATAGTGTCATGCGCTATGCAGAAAACCGGCGTGTCAATAGATACAGCTTGCTCACGGCATTCTGCCCGCAGCACCAGACGGACGTTATTGCGAAATGTTAGTGATGTCTCTGCATCAGAAATGATAATTACAGGACAGAATAATGTTGAATCTTAACACATTACGGCAACAGCAAATCCCCGTAATGACTGAAAACCGGGCGCTGGTACCCTTTCATATTCTGGCGAAACCCATAGGCCCTGCGTGTAATCTGGCCTGCCGCTATTGTTATTACCCACAGGGCGAAACGCCCGTAGAAAAAATGAATGAATCAACGCTGGAGGTTTTTATTTGTCGCTATATTGCGGCGCAACCTGCCAGTGCGCGTGAAATTAATTTTGTCTGGCAAGGCGGTGAACCGCTTTTAGCCGGAATCGGTTTTTATAAAAAGGTAATAGCGCTTCAACAACGATATGCGCCTGATGGCGTGACGATCAGTAATAGTCTGCAAACGAATGCGACGTTGTTAAACGATGCCTGGTGCCGTCTGTTTCGCGACAATAATTTTACTATTGGCATCAGTCTTGAGGGCAGTGAAGACTTGCAAAATCACCATCGTCCGGGCAAACGTGGCGAGGCCAGCTATCCGGCTGCGCTACGGGGAATCGCATTGTTACAACACTATCGAGTCGATTTTAACTTACTGATTGTCGTGCATGATGACATGGCTCGCCATGCGGCAGCCATCTACGATCATGTTGTTAGCCTTGGCGCTCGTTATCTGCAATTTCAGCCACTGATGAACGAAGGCAACGCCCTACAGCAAAGTTACCAATTGAGTGCGGATAACTGGGGGCGTTTCATGATTGATATCTGGCGTCAATGGCGCAAACGCGGCGATATGGGGCGGGTCTTTGTGATCAATCTTGAACAGGCATGGGCACAATATTTTACGCATATCAGCGCCACTTGTGTCCACTCCGCCCGCTGCGGCACGAATCTGGTCATGGAACCGGATGGCAAACTCTATGCCTGCGATCATCTGATTAATAGCCAGCATTACCTGGGACAGCTTGCTAATAATACGTTAGCTCCAGCAGTAGATGCCGCAATCCGGCTTCCCTTTGGTATTAAGAAAAGCCAGCGCCGGGAGTGTCAACGGTGTTCTGTGAAAATAGTCTGCCAGGGAGGCTGCCCCGCACATATCAACAGTGCCGGCTACAACCGACTTTGTAGCGGCTATTACTCTTTTTTCACGGAGATTCTGGCTCCGCTTCGTGCCTGGCCCCGGGATCTGAATGGCCTGAAGGCCTGGCGTGCTGACGTTGTGAACAGGTTTTCGGGCTGATAGCCCTTCTTGCCGCATTTGCCCGCCGCTCTTGTACAACATCCGTAGTCTGAAATGGAGAATAAGCCGTGAAAAAACAAGCAACACTTGCCACACTCAGCATTATCTTCTCCGGTACGGCGCACAGTACGCAAAACGAACGTCCTGATATTATCGTGATTATCGCTGATGATATGGGATATTCTGACATCAGTCCCTTCGGTGGGGAAATCCCAACGCCTAATTTGCAGGCGATGGCTGAGAACGGCGTGCGGATGAGTCAATATTACACGTCTCCCATGTCTGCTCCCGCCCGTGCGATGCTATTAACCGGGAACACCAGTCAGCAAGCTGGTATAGGCGGTATGTGGTGGTATGAAAATACCATAGGTAAGGAGGGCTATGAATTGCGCCTGACTGATCGGGTGACTACCATGGCTGAACGCTTTAAAGATGCTGGTTACAATACGCTGATGGCGGGTAAATGGCATCTTGGTTTTACGCCAGGCTCGACGCCAAAAGATCGGGGCTTTCGTCATTCTTTCGCCTTGATGGGGGGAGGCGCCAGTCACTTTGATGATGCTGTGCCGCTGGGAACCGTTGAGATATTTCATACCTATTACACCCGTGACAACCAGCGCATTTCACTGCCCTCCAATTTTTACTCCAGCGAAGCCTATGCCAGCCAGTTGAATCGCTGGATCAGTGAGACGCCACGGGAACAACCCATCTTTGCGTGGTTGGCCTTTACTGCGCCACATGATCCCCTGCAGGCGCCGGATGAATGGATTAGCCGTTTTAAAAGTCAGTATGAACAGGGCTATGCAGCCGTCTATCGTCAGCGTATTGCTCGTCTGAAGAAACTGGGTTTTCTGCGTGATGACATACCTCTGCCAGGACTGGAACTTGATAAAGAATGGCAGGCGATGACCCCGGAACAGCAGAAATACACGGCAAAGGAGATGCAGGTTTACGCTGCTATGATCGCCAATATGGATGCACAGATCGGCACCGTTATTGAGACGTTAAAAAAGACCGGGCGCGATAAAAACACGATTCTGGTCTTCTTAAGTGATAATGGTGTTAATCCGGCGGAGGGCTTTCACTATGAATCTGAACCAGATTTTTGGAAGCAATTTGATAATCGTTACGAAAATATTGGTCGTAAAAATTCATTTATCTCTTATGGCCCCCACTGGGCTGATGTCAGCAATGCACCTTATGGTCGCTATCACAAAACGACCAGCGGCCAGGGGGGGATTAATACCAGTTTTATGATTTCCGGTCCTAGTATCATACATAATGGCGCCATAGATCACACTACGATGGCGGCGTATGATGTCGCGCCCACGCTATATGAATTTGCAGGTATTGATGTCAGTAAATCATTATCTGAAAGACCGACACTGCCAATGATCGGCGTGAGTTTTAAACGCTATCTGACCGGTGAAAGTCTGCACGCGCCTCGCACGCAATATGGCGTTGAACTCCATAATCAGGCGGCCTGGATAGATGGAAAATGGAAATTGCGTCGTCTTGTCACATTATTCCCACAGGCTGGTAATGCGCCATGGGAATTATTCAACCTGCAACGTGACCCCCTGGAAACAGATAATCTCGCAGCAGATTATCCGGATAAAGTGAAAATACTGAGTAGTGCATATGAGGCATTTGCAAAACAGACAATGGTGCTTTATGCCAAAGGCAAGCTTATCGATTATGTGGGTATCGACAGTAAAACCGGGCGCTATCTGGCAGTCGATCCACAGACATTGCAGCCAGTTCCTGCTCCGTTAGTGATTCCTTTAAACACAAAATCGGGTCACTAATTATTGGTTACGTTTCAAATGATTATTCAACGCTCACGTAACAGCATTCAGCCAGTGACTTTCAGGATGAAGTTTCTCAGCGTTGGCGATGTATCGCCGCGCCGGTATGCCAGAGCCAGCTTTGCGACGGGCATCTGGTCTGCAACGGGGCGGTATACTACTCCCTTGACCTTAACCTGTCTCATTGAATCTGGAACCATCGACACGCCCATCTCTGCCGACACAAGGTTAATGACTGACGAAATTTGCGGCACGAGTTGACCAATTTTCGGTTCAAAGCCCGCCTTACCGCAGGCCTCGATCACTGCGTCATAAAGCGACAGGCCGATTTCACGTGGGAAGAGTAAAAAAAACTCATCTTTGAGAGTCGAGAGTGCAATCTGTTTACACGCCGCTGCTGGATGCGTTTCTGCCAGCACAATAACCATCGGCTCTTCAGACAGTAACCTGAGCTGGAACCGTTCATTGCCTGTAAAACCGGGTCTCAGAAAGGCAACATCCAGCGATCCTTCATTCAATTCATCAGCCAGTTGGGTTGTATTTCCTTCCTCAAGCTGTAAACGAACGTCAGGATAAGCCCGCTTGAAAGTACGGATTGCGCCGGGGACCACACTGTTAAATGCCGCAGAGGCAGTAAAACCCACCCTTAACACGCCCGACTCCCCCCTGGCAACACGCTGCGCCGCCAGCGCGGCTCTTGTCGCGGTAGCAGGCATCCCTTTAACAACATCATAAAATGCTTTTCCAGCCTCAGTTAATTCCGCGCCATGAGGCACTCTTCGGAATAGCTGCGCTCCCAGCTCTCTTTCCAGATCCTTAATCTGTTGGCTTAGCGGCGGCTGACCTATGCCTAATTTTGTCGCAGCCCGCGTGAAATGCCGCTCTTCAGCGACGGCGAGAAAATAGCGAATATGGCGCAGTTCCATCCTCATCTCCAAAAGCAATTAAGAATGGCACCATCATATATTGGAAGAATGAAACCGGCGAGCGCATAGTGAGGTTAACAGGAGGTGCAATATGTCCGATATTTCTCATGCTCCGACACGTAGCTGGCTTTTTACTCCAGCAATTCGACCCGAACGTTTCATAAAAGCAGTTGAAAGTGGGGCGGACATTTCTATTATCGATCTTGAAGATTCCGTCACCCCGAATGACAAGGCGCAGGCCCGGAAAATTGCGATGCAGTTCCTTTCATCCCGACCAAACTCATCGCTAAAAATAGCATTAAGAATTAATGGAATGAATACTCATGCTGGCATTGAAGACCTGCATATGTTACTGGAATGCCGTTTTTTTCCTGATTACATTATTCTTCCGAAAACAGAGTCAGCCGCGCACCTGCAAATCGTGGATAGTCTTATCATGATGGCTGGTTCTGATACTCGCCTTATTGGCATTATTGAGTCAGTTGCCGGGCTTAATGCCGTAGAGTCTATTGCGGACGCCACCCCCAGACTCTACGGGTTGATGTTTGGCGCCGCAGATATGGCGGCTGACATTGGCGCCACACCTGCCTGGGAGCCTCTTGCGCTGGCGCGGGCCAGAATAGTGGCTGCCTGCGCTATGAAAGGGCTTCTTGCAATAGATGCTCCCTTCTTTGATATAGGCGATTTTTCAGGTCTGAAAGAGGAAACGCTGCAGGCGCTCAGTTTTGGTTTTTCTGCAAAATCGGCTATTCACCCCGCTCAGATTAGCGTAATCAACACCGCATTTACTCCTACAACAGCAGAAATTAATCATGCTCGTGCAGTACTGACAGAGAATGCCAAAGGCGTCGGGATCGTTAGCGGCATGATGATAGATGCAGCCGTTGCCCGTCAGGCCCGGCGATTACTCGCCCGGGCAGGGATCTTTTCCTGATTTTATTAACAGAGGAATTGATTATGAACACGTTATTACCCGCTTATAAAACCATTAGCGAGGGGCGCTACCGAGAAATTTCGGGTCTTTACTGGGAGGATTTTTATCCCGGTGATATTTTTGAACATCGTCCCGGTCGGACGGTTCTGGACGCCGATAATGTGTGGTTTACCCTGCTCACTCTCAATGTGCAGCCGGTCCATTTCGATGCGGCTTACGCCAGCAAAACGGAATGGAAAAAGTTACTGGTTGATTCAACGTTCACTCTGGCGCTTTTAACCGGTATGAGCGTGCGTACTGTCAGCGCCAAAGTGGTGGCCAATCTTGGCTGGGATAAGGTACAAGCCGTCCATCCGGTTTTCGCAGGGGATACACTTTATGCTGAAAGCACTGTACTCAGCAAACGCCTGTCAAATAGTCGCCCGGGACAAGGCATCGTTACCGTTCGGACATGTGGTATTAACCAGGATGGTGTAGAGGTCATGCGCTTCGAACGAACAATGTTAGTTTATTGCCGTGGATGTTCGCCTGAAGAAGACGCCGCTTATTGAGAAATCGCCCTGAGGTTTAGAGTCATGATGAATGTTAATGCAGCGTATGCCGAAAAATGCGTGACGCCTGACGAAGCGGTTACTTTAATTACCTCCGGCAGTCACCTCTCTATGGGAATGTTTGCAGCAGAGCCTCCAGCTTTGCTGAATGCGCTGGCAAAGCGAGCGAAAAGGGGAGAAATCAACGATCTGCGGGTTTACTGTTATGAAACAGCCAACATTGCCGGGAACACTATTTTCCGTTATGAGCTAAGTGACTATATTCATCTCTACAGTATGTTTATTACCGGTATTGAACGGGCTTTAATACATCAGGGGATTGAGAGTTCCGGGCGAAAAATAGTTAACTATGTTCCTTCAAATTTTCATCAGGCGACGCGATTACTGGCTGATGATATTGGTATTGATACTTTTATTCACACCGTGTCCCCTATGGATAAGTATGGCTATTTTAATTTTGGAACTGGAAACGATTATTCCACCAGGATTGCGAGGACAGCTAAAAAACTTATTGTCGAAGTTAACCAATATATGCCGCGCGTTCATGGAGAAGGTGCTGCAATCCATATTTCAGAAATTGACGCCATTGTTGAAAACCATGTCCCTTTAATTGAACTACCAATACGTACTGCCGTAGCTGAAGATATTGCTATCAGTCAGATTATCGCCTCTCTTGTGCCAGATGGCGCTTGTCTCCAGATGGGGGTCGGCGCATTACCGGAGCTCATCTGTAATGCGCTCAAGGAACATAATGATCTGGGGGTCCATACAGAGGCGCTGAATCCGGGGTTGGTAAGTTTGATTCAACAAGGCGTCGTTACCAACCAGCGTAAAAATATCGACCGGGGAATGTCTGTATTTACTTTCGCTATGGGACAAAAGGATATGTATGACTATCTCAACGACAACCCCTCTTTTTTTAGTCGGCCTGTCGATTATGTTAACGATCCGGGGATCATTGCGCAAAATGAGAATGTTGTCTCCATTAACGCTACCTTACAAATCGATCTTACCGGCGCCTGTAACTCTGAACATTTGCTTGGACACCAGTACAGCGCTTCAGGAGGGCAATTGGATTTTGTCAGAGGCGCATATGCATCTAAAGGAGGTCGTTCCGTTATTACGACACGCTCAACGGCCGCGAATGATACGATTTCTCGTATTGTTCCCCGCCTTGAGGGGCCTGTAACAACCCCACGAACGGATACGCACTGGATAGTCACTGAATTTGGCTCCGTAAACCTGAAGGGGCTCTCTTCAACCGAGCGTGCGCTCAGGATTATTGAATTGGCGCATCCCAATTTTCGGCAGCAACTTAGAGTAGATGCAAAAAAAATGCATCTGATTTAAAAGTAGGTTAATGCTATTTTTTAATGTAGCATCCACAAAATATAAACATTATGAGTCTATTCAAATGATAATTGACAGAATTGATCACCTTGTATTAACGGTATCTGATATATCAACCACAATAAGATTCTACGAAGAGGTACTTGGTTTTTCTGCGGTAACATTTAAACAAAACAGAAAAGCGTTAATATTTGGAGCGCAAAAAATTAACCTCCATCAGCAAGAAATGGAGTTCGAACCAAAAGCGAGTAGACCAACGCCGGGATCTGCCGATTTATGTTTTATTACATCGACACCGATAAATAATGTTGTGTCTGAGATCTTACAGGCAGGCATTCCCATTGTTGAAGGCCCGGTTGAGAGAACTGGAGCCACAGGCGAGATAATGTCTATCTACATCAGGGACCCTGATGGAAACTTAATTGAAATTTCGCAGTATGTTTAATGTTAAAACTTACTATTACTGCCTTTATTATGATCACGCATCCGTTTATATTGGCTTGATGGAGATCATATGGCAATAATTTCTGGAAAGAGTCTATGTTCAAACTTATTGACTTGAAGACACCGAGGAATTCATAAGGAAGTATAAAAAAGGAAAGGTGGTGCCCGGACTCGGGAACATTCAATTACCTACCAATTTGATTTACATAATAAATTCTTTTGCTATCTCCCGTCAAGACCCAGAGGTTGACCCTCATTTCTACTTTTAAATCATAAAGGTAAATTAACATAAGTAGAAAGTCTCTCGGTTCGATACTCCGGTTCGATTCCTTCTGAATTATCGTAATGACATCTGCGTTACGCGTGTTGTATACTTAATATCCACAGAAACACAGGAGGACAACACCATGCCTGCCGCAAACAGTATGGCGATGAAACGCGAAACCCTGAACCTGCGCATCAAGCCCGCCGAGCGCGATCTTATCGATCGGGCTGCAAAAGCCAGAGGGAAAAACCGCACAGACTTTGTGCTAGAAGCTGCCCGCGCCGCCGCCGAGGAAGCGCTGATCGAGCAACGTATCATCATGGCCGATCCGCAGGCTTATCAGGCATTTCTGACTCGGCTGGATCAGGCTCCTGCGCCAAACGATGCGTTGCGTAAAACCATGCAGACCCCTGCGCCGTGGGAGCAGGAAAATGATCTCCGCCCCTGAACCGCTTCATGCCGGGCATATTCTTACCCCGTTTTGCTGCGGCGTGGAGTCGATGGATAACTGGCTTAAACAGCGCGCGATGAAAAATCAGGTCACTGGCGCATCCCGTACTTTTGTGTGTTGCGGTAGCGATTCTAACGTACTGGCGTATTACTCGCTGGCGTCCAGCGCAGTAACAACAAACACCGCCCCCGGTCGCTTTCGTCGCAATATGCCCGATCCGATCCCCGTTGTGGTGCTGGGACGTCTGGCGGTGGACCGGTCGCTACATGGGCAGGGCGTAGGTCGGGCGCTGGTGAGGGATGCCGGACTGCGGGTAATTCAGGTGGCGGAAACTATCGGTATTCGCGGGATGCTGGTTCATGCCCTGTCGGATGAAGCGCGGGAGTTTTACCTGCGGGTGGGGTTTGAGCCGTCGCCGATGGATCCGATGATGCTGATGGTGACGTTGGGGGATTTGATTCATGCATGATTGGTATTATTTGGTGCCAATAAGATGGTTGTTTTATGAATCAAATTATCAATGATATATTGTTGCCCGGCATGTCCGCTGTCTGAAGTCATCAGGTATCTTCAGTGTTTAATGTGAAGTAAAATAAGATCTGCGCACAACCTCAAACATTATTTTAATGCTTGAGGTTTGATTACAATTCAAAAGTTAAAAATTAACTTCATCCGGGGAAAAAGATTAGAAAAAAAGACCAAGAAACTAATAGAATAGAAAATATAACACACAATAAATATTGGTGAGATTTTTAAAACTGGCTTAATTGCTTTTCTATATTTTTCAACTAATCCCAGATCATATAGCCTGGCTTTCCTGGAGTCTCCTATTAAGTTACTATCAATATCCTTTGCTATGTCTTCTTCTATTTTATGAAACGCTCTCTTTTCTGTCATGTCCTGTTTGGAATTAAATATAAATATGCAGAATAACAAGATTGCCGCGATAACTTGAATTAGTGGTATATTTACACTCCAACATCCAAGAGTTGAAATAAATAACCAAATCCCTTGTGAGTTTGCCTGCGATCTAAATTCATCAATATGTTTACTATAATTCTTAATATGTTCTAATATAGCATCATTTTTACATTGTTCCATACAATTATTTCCATTGTAAACATTTAAAATCATCAGAAGAAAAGCAGCTACATGTAGCTGCCTATAGATATAAAGACGCTGTTATTTCCGCCCTTTATTGGCTTGGGAAAGAACTGAAGCAGCAAGCGTCTTTGTTTGGTCATTATATTTAGGGCTATTTAAAACTTTTGAGGCTGTAGTCTCCATTTCCCCACCCGTTTGGTTTGAAGTCCCAGATTGGGATAAGGCAGATCCGGCTAAACTTTTCTGAATAGCTGAAGCATTAGGATCTTTCAGCACTTGAGCTGCTCGTGATGCAATCGTTGAGGAGGTTTTCTTAGTATTATTTGGCATATGTATTAGCACCTATGTAGAGTTACAGTTTTGAGCATGTAGTGTCATTTTTTAATAAAACATACCATATGTTGTATATACTGTATTCATATACAGTCATGAGATCAAGCCAAATAATTTGATATATATCAAACTATGGTTATATTATGTTTAAAACATAAGAGCTACAAAGAGAGCTAAAAAGCAAACAAAATAAAGGAATCCAGTTTTCCAGATGGCCAATGGTATTCTCTTGGTTGCATGGTAATACTTACGGTGTTTTGTTGGCTCTCGCTAATTAACCCGATCTCTGGTTAATTAGCGAGAGCTATATTGCTAACGTTGGTGGCCACCATTCCGTGAAACATCTAAAACGAAAACATCAATTAAACCACGGAGATCAGCCGGTAGTACTGCTTCAATACTGATTTTAAGCTCCTGAGCGGTTTTAATTCCGTGGGTTTTGCGGCCAGCAACGGTTTCGCTTTCTCCAAACCATATGACAAGAAAGATACCTTGCTGTTCGGCATCAGGGTGAATGGAATAACGGTCATAGAGTTGGGCTGAAGCAGCGGAATATAACTCTCTGTGCCACTGGCCTTTGACTTCCGTAACCAGCAGCCGTCTTCTTCCGCCAATCAATTTAGATGCTGTGAAATCACTCCTGTTTTGCCCTTTCAACTGATGCTCTGGAGTTATAGCGATACCCTGAGGCTGAAGTCTTAAACTCAGGCGCTCCGCAATAATCTCTGTGGACTTTACCTCATCGAGGCGTTCATTTTTCTCATAGAAGCGATCAGCCGAGTTAAATTCCCCGCCATCAATCGCTTTCTGAAAATCATGAAGCTCCTGAAGAACTAACTGACGCAGGCCTTCAACGGTAACGACTGAATCACAATCAAGGCGTTGAACTATCTCATCTGGCGTCGGTGGTTCAAAATCTCTGAGTGCTTTTTTTCTGATCTGATCAGCGTATATGCTTTGCAACTCTTTATGTAGATTGGTGAAACGTGGATCGTTAAGAAGACGGTCCAGCACTGGTATTGCATCATCGGGAGTGTCCGAGTTAATTGACCAAATCAAATCAGTCAAAAAGCGGTAGGCTTTCTCTTCTTCAGGGCTATCACTACCCCAGCTATCAGGTAGATCAACTCGCGGCCAGTGTTCAATGAAAGCGTCTAAAATGGCTTCAACCTTAATTGAGGCGAGTTCCGGCCAAGCGCGGTGCTCGCTTCGATTCATACGTCCAGAACGTTCATAAAAATGCAGTAAATTATTTTTATCAGATTTTAACCATGCCCAATAAGTATCCGCAATGTTCTCCATAAAGTAGAATTCACGTACCAGCCAGAATATTCGTTTGCGTTCAATATCCTCATTTTCTGTCGGATTGGGCCAGCCTGACATCATCTCTGAGCAACGCTCTGCAATAATTTCTTTTAACTCCTCACGATCGCTGTATTGCGCAGCAATTTCAAAAAGGGTATCGACTGAATTAAGGGATACATCGGGAAAACGACGAAGCCATTCAATGGAAAGTTTAGCGCGTGAATGACGAAAGACCTCTTGTCTACTTAATATCCCGATTTCAGGGTGAGGGCATGGCTGAGCGAGTTGGGGTTCAACGTACTGTCGGAGATATTTTTCAGCACTTTCACTATCAGGAAAAATGAGGCGGTCGATTTCAGTCTGTAGCGCATCACGTTCTTCCTTCGAAACTGAGTGGTATCCCCTGTGAATGTTCGTTCTTAAGGCTGTAAGCAACTCGATATTGACGCATTCAAGATTGCCTTCTGCACGTAGAATCTCCAGACAGGCGGCATATAAAACCGTCTCAGAATACCTGTGTTTAGATTCGCATTGCAGGGCCGCCAGTTCGGGCAGGGTGGGAACCACGGGAGCAATAAAATCCAGACAATTTCTTAACGCAATCCGCACCAGTTTCTCGTCACCAAATTCTAATTCAATTCTTTCCGGATGCATGAGCACAAGTTCTGCAAAACGCAGCAGGCACCGCCAGTGACGACCTCGCTCTACAATGTCTCTGTTCTCATTAACAAATTTTATGTTTCTGGCGTGGATCTCTCGTTGCTTTCTGTCACGGCGTTTCATCTTTCGGCTATGTCTGAATCTCCGGAGTTGGCTCTTCTGCCCGGATAATTTCATTGCATTGTTGTATCGGGCCCATTCGCGCATAAATGCGGGCTTGGAGAGGGCATGCTGACGCATTTGTGCCCGCAAATCATCAGGACCTTGCTCTTCCTTGTTTCTGTAACGTTGGTGGTTGACAAGGAAACTCGCCCACAGGTCAACGTTATCTGCTTCAAAAGCCAGATTGAGGATAAATTTATAGTCATTCCTCCATAAATGAAGGCCTGAATGTGAGTGCAGATGCCCGTCGAACTTTTCTACTCTTGTGTTGAATATTTCATTACGATCCGTTAAAGGCCCAAATACATAGGCAATGATCCCCTGACGAAGTGTGTCATTTTCCCGAAGCACTTGTACCGATTTGCTTTGATCGGCCTGACATTGGTGATGAAAATTGAGATTACCTGTCCATTGCCAGATCCTTACAGGGTCAAACGGCGCTAGAGCTAATTCAAAATAGCGATCGACCATTGAACCGACAATCTTGCTTATTCCATTACGACAATCACATTCATAGGATTCTTTCCCACAATGGCAATAAAGGTTACAGGTTAATTCGTCCAGAAGAAGTTCGAGAGTATGCAGTGAAAAACAGGAAATGAGCTTTTTAATAAAATAACGAGAGCCGACCACTCTTTCGAATTGTTCTTCGTGACCGGGATAGAGATTCGCACAGACGCGGAAGAATCCAGAGAGATATCGGTGGTCGAATTTTTCGGGCCCTGTGACTTCGATGACGTTGGCTGCAATATTGAGTGAAATATTACTGGCCTCAAAAATCAAAACAGCTAAAGCGCCAATGCAATCGTATTCTTTGATATTGAGTAAGCATCTGCTTGCTAAGGTTCGAATATGTTCAGACTCGTTGGGATTTAACGTAAGCTGGCTCAATTCAGGCACCAACTGACTGTTTACTGGAGAGTCTGCCAGAAGTTCTAAAATTAAATCACGTAAATGACCATCATTGCCCATCGTTAAAAGAGGCTTTATTTCCTCAACAACGTCTTGCGTGAAAAAACCAGCCGCGCTGAACCGGCGCCAGAAATCACTCCGACGAAAGTAAGGATCTGCGGCTTCAATCTCTTTGAGTTGATAGAGAAGCTGTCGTTTTGATGAGCGTTCAAGCTGCGATGGATCGCCGTTTGCGAGTACCGCATAGGCGTCAAGCTCAATAATGGATCCCTGTACCGACCTGTTGCCTAATGCTGCCATCCATCCGAGCAGACCTCTCAACTCATCTCTGGCAATACCGTTCGGTGCAATAACAGGCAAGCACTTTGGTAAAGTGAGGACATCCACAGGATCGGCTATTCGTTTAATGAGATAATCCGCTGCGCAGTATTCAACGACGATCTTGTGGACCGGGCGGTGCTGGTCTTCCTTATCGCCCGGTTTGAAAAGCTGCGTTGACAATATGTCGTCACAGGCAGTACTGCTGCTAAACAACGCTGGCAGCATGGGATACATCCGGTTTGCAGTTGCGTCGATGGTGCTGACTCCCTCTGCACCCGACAACAGAAGTTTGGCATAAACCTCGGCAGAAAAGGAAATCTTCTGTGCAATTGAAAGAGATACAGAGGCTTTCGGGATATTTGGATTGGCTTCCTTAGCCAGTCGTTCGACCGCTAAAGCGAAGATTGAACGTTTGTCAGCAAATCGCCTGCCACTTTCTAAATAGGCATCGGTGAACATTTTCAGAAACTGAGGGTTTGGTAACAACATGTCTAAACTAAACCGTGTTACTTCGGTCTGGAATGCAAAGAAGTCTTCTTCTGGCGCATGGTGCGTAAAGATGGCGTGCTGTTCGTCTTGATCGAACTCTCTCAGCCTCACAATCATAGGGGAGAAACCAAGAAATTGTTCAAAAATACCCGTAGAAGCCAGTCCCCATTCGCTTGATCTGCTCGACATGATTACGCGAGTCGGCTTTGATGCTTTGGCATGCGCAAGAAGTTTATGAATACCTGACTGATCGATTCTGGCGACTTCATCAACGGCGTCAATTATCAACGGGCTATTTTCTTTATTTGTTCCCACGTAGGCAAATATGCTGGCATTTAAGACAGTAGTGTTCAGTTTTCGAGCGAGGCTTTTCATCAGCTCCGTTTTCCCGCCGCCGGGTTCTGCTAACACAACAATGTGCGTTGATGCAGCCAGCAATTCTGTCTCTGTGTACGTCTTGTCACCGTGTATAAAAGTACGTTCAAGATAGAAGGTTGAATTCATCGTTACAAAATACTTCGTGTTGAATAGCCCAAATATTCCAGCAGAAAGGAAAGCTGCGCCTGAGTTTTCTTGCTTATATCAGAGATAGTACGGCATTTTTTCTTTATTGGGGGGCTGTTTTATCAACTGCTGGGGGCATTATACAACTTATTGACATTCATCACATTTTGCAATGACGATATGCAGGCTGATAGATATTAAACCTTTCCTGTTATAGAGGGCCTGTCTGCGGAATTTTTATTTTCTGCGATCTGCTTCCAGAACCCCTCACTTGCTGCTATTGGCTAATTGCGGTATCTTTTACCCGCACCTGCAAAATCAGGTGCCGGGATTGGAACCCTGAGAAATGTTACAGGCGACATACGACGCGCCAGCGTCTTTTTTTATGTCGTGCGCTCGGTTATACCTCAATGGTGGGCTGGGCGGGGGCACCGTAAGGTGCGCCGGTTGCCTGTAACGCCGGTAGTTCCAACCCCGTTCAGTCCACCACCATGAGATTGGAACCTCTGGTGGTGGGTTTTAAACCCGTTACAGGAGGCTGCCACTATGGCTACGATCCCCACTCAAACACACCCGTTACTTGCTGTTCCATTCAATGCCGCCACGGACTTCACCGTACTGGCAGAACACTGCAAACAGTTCGCCGAAATCCTGATCGAACACGACGATCCCATGCTGAAAATGGCGCTTTGCGGCAGGCTTGATGCCTGCCTGCGGTTGCTCCAGCCCTCACTGCTCGATCCGATCCCGGACCACATGATGGACAGCCTGACCGTTGATACACTCCCTACCAGCTCACCGCGTTTCGATCCCGAATGTACCGAACTTTGCCACTACTGCCTTGCCCTGACGCAGGTGCTGACGGGACAGGGGCTGTTACCGGAAACCAGAAATTACCTTGGCTGCCTGCTGTACGACTTGATTCACTATTTTTCTGATGAAATCACTGCTCCACGCTGGTTGCGTACCGCCGACGGCGTGAAGTTTATTGACGGGGAGGCGGCATGAGCATGATGCAACCGGACTGGCATTCTGCCGACATTATCGCGGCGCTAAAAAAGCAGGGGACATCGCTTTCTGCCGTTTCCCGCAACTCAGGGCTGGCGTCCTCCACGCTGGCAAATGCGCTGATAAGGCACTGGCCCAAAGGTGAGAGATTGATCGCTGAAGCGTTGGGCGTTGCGCCAGAACACATCTGGCCTTCGCGCTACCGTAAGCCCGAAAATTGCTAAATCATCTCTCCCGATCTTCTGCCTGCATTTGCAGGGGGAAGCTCGGGAGAAGGCAAGCGAAGCGCGGCAGTATATGTTCGCAAATAACCTTTTTGATGCAAAAACAGTTTTTCCTTATCTGCGCCATCGACACAGGCGTAGTCTCCCTCATGCTCCATGCTGTCGTTGACAGCGCCCGACGCTTCACAACCTGAAAGAAGCGCCTGTTATCAGGACGGTTGATCCGTTTACCGGTGCAGACCTTTGCAAACACCGGGTCGCAGGACATCGCGACGGAGGCCTGAATTTTCACACGATACGTCCTTTACTGCGCCAGCCTGCTGGTCTGAATCTGCACCAGCCTGCGATTTTAAAAACACTGCACCAGACCCGTGCGTCACTTTAACCGCGCAAAGCGGGAAAGTGACGCACGCAGCCCTTTCGACCTGCACCAGAAAACTCAACTGCGCCAGCTCACGGCTGGATCCTGACACCGCCTTTTCAGGCCATTTGACCAATAAGGAGAACATGAACCGATACCGGAGGGGGATCAGGACGATCCGGGGGATAACCCGCTAACGCGGGCGGCTGCTCAGAGAGCACAACCGAAGCCCCACCACACCTCAACGGCTGCCGCCCCGGCGCTCAGGTATCGTTCGCAGCCCCGACAAAAAACAGGGGCTATTGGCCTGTGCGCCGGGGAAAGCAGTATCAGTTTTGGATTTTTGGGGAATGAGTTTGCGGCAATCATGAAAAGGGGAAAATATGGGGATTCTGGAGCAGGAAATGAAGCGGCTGGCACAGCAGGCTGGCGGCAGCCATAAGACCGTTCACGACCGTATTAAGCTGGCACAGCGGTTTTGTGAGCGTCTGGTACTGGCGCAGAATGTGCAAATTCGGCGGGTGGAACAGCTTAAGGCGCGGCATATTGAAGGTTATATCCGTGAACGACTGGCGCAGAGTGAGCGGCTGAATAACCGTTCTCTTGGTCTGTCTGGCGCATCCCGTAACGGTACAAAGCTGGTTATCACGCCGGAGCACTATCGCGACGTGCTGGAGATGGCCCGCGTAAAAGATCCGGGGATGGCGGCTGCGCTGGAGCTCTCAAGGCTGATGGGATTACGTTCGCAGGAGGCGGTGCAGAGCGTACAGTCGCTGAAAACGTGGCGGCAGGCGCTGGAACGCGGCGATCCCCGGTTAACCGTGGTGTTCGGTACCGAAGGCAGGCGGCCCCGCGAGACGATTATTCTTGATACTGGCGCTGTCAGAAAAGCGCTGGATAATGCGCTGACCGTGGCTGAAGATCGCCACGGCAGGTTGATAGATAAGCTGGATCTGAAAAGTGCGATGAAGTACTGGCACAGTCAGGCGTCACGTCTCGGGTTAACTGGCACATATTCCCCGCACTCGTTGCGCTATGCGTGGGCGCAGGATGCGATCCGTCATTATCTGGCGCAGGGATTTTGTGAGAAGGAAGTGCTGGCAATGACGGCGATGGATTTGGGTCACGGCGACGGGCGCGGGCGGTATGTGGCGCAGGTTTACGGGCGAAAGGATACTGGCTGATAGGCGTTGCCTTGAAAAGAGCGAGTTATCCATCGGTTTTCGGGCAAAATTATTTGCCTCAAATAATTTTGGGTAGTTTCCTATTAATCTTGGGGGTATTAATCGGTTTTTGTACGGTTTCCTCTTAATAACGGTACTTACGAACGGTATAGCCTATTAACAGGATTCTGGGGCAATGTTACGGTATTTTTTCTGGGGATTGCGCCAGCAAAAGGGAAAAGGCCAGATAAAGGTAAAGGGCGGCTAAGGGTAACAGCGCCAGACCGGAAAGGGCCAAAGGGCTTAAAAGGCTGATGCTGGCACAGTTCGGTATTTATCCGGTGGTATCTGGCATAATCCTGACACCGACAGGCGACGGCGGATTGGTGCAGGTAAGCGATGATAATGAACTGGTGCAGATAAAATCTTTAAATGCAAAAAAGCAGTTCCCGGACAACCGGAAACCGCTTTTCCATTCTCAATAAATTACGCTGTTACTGGCTCAGGCCGCCTTATGTCGCCGCGCATAAATATACGGCGCAACGTACCCTTCGCGGCTCACGTCGAGATAATCCGACCACCACTGCATCATCTCCATACGCGCTTCCAGATGCTCCGCCTTATGCACATACGCCGTTACGCTCCTTGTGGCTCATCTGGCGCTCAATGGCGTCTTTAGACCACAGTGCGGACTCGTTCAGGGCGCTACATGCCATCGTGCGGAAGCCATGACCGCAGACCTCCGTTTTGGTGTTGTAGCCAATCACGCGCAGCGCCTTGTTGATGGTGTTTTCACTCATCGGCTTGTTCATTGAGTGCGCACCGGCAAAGACGAAAACGGACTCTCCGGTAATTTCCTTTATCTGCTCCAGCAGGGCGACAGCCTGTGCAGACAGCGGCACCAGATGCTCATCTTTCATCTTTGCGCCACGCGATGAAAATCTCACACCTTTAACCGCTTCCCGCTGTGCAGGTACCGTCCAGATACGGGCTTTCAGGTTGAACTCATCCCAGCGGGCGAGGCGTAACTCACTGGAACGCAGAAAGACGTGCAGATTCAACTCCAGCGCCAGAGGGGTCAGTTCCCGCCCTTTGTAGCCTTTAATCTTGTCCAGCAGCTCCGGCAGGCGTTTCAGGGGCAGGGCGGGATGGTGTTGGGTCACAACCGGGGTCACGACGCCATCCAGATCGTAAGCCGGATTATATTTGATAATCCCCTGCTGCACCGCATGACGCATGATTTTGGTCAGATGCTGACGCACCCGACCGGCAACGTCATGAACGCCTTTATCGTCGATGGATTTAACAAGCTGCGCCAGATGGCGGGTTTCAACCTCTGCAATGTCCATTGTGCCAATATCAGGGAAGACGTAGCGTTTCAGGCAGGTGAGGATTTTATCGGCGTGGTCAGCAGACCAGAGTTTCAGGCAAGTGGTGTGCCATGCGGTGGCGATGTACTGAAAGGTGCGCGTACCGTCAACGGCGGCTTTCTTCGCCTTACGGGGCAGGGAAGGGCAAACACCGGATACCAACAGCTTACGCGCCGCATCGCGCTTTTCTCGGGCTTCTGCCAGCGTAACCTGCGGATAGGGGCCGAAGGCCAGACGGTTTTCCTTACCTTCAAAACGATAGCGGAAATACCACAGCTTAGAGCCGCTGGCGGATACCGTCAGATACAGACCTTGTGCATCGGTGAGTTTGTAGGATTTTGCGAGGGGGTTCGCGGCGCGGATTTTACTGTCAGTCAACATGAGGGCCTCTCCGTTCATCGAACTGAATGAACCCTCAATCTGACCCACAATTTTCCGGATACACAGAGATAAACCAAAATGTATCAGGAAAGATTTTTATGCTAACTTATTGAATTACATACACACAGGGATTTATAAGGAAGCATAAAAAAGGAAAGGTGGTGCCCGGACTCGGAATCGAACCAAGGACACGGGGATTTTCAATCCCCTGCTCTACCGACTGAGCTATCCGGGCAACGAGGCGCATTAAACCGTAATCGCCTCGCTTCGTCAACGAAATTTCTTCAAATCAACGCAGACTGCACAATCTATCACCACTTTGTTGTTATTGCACGCCGCGTCAGGCAAAAAATGCCGCCCATGCGGCGGAAATCGGCATTGCCAGCAACAGAGCCGGGAGCATATTCACCACCGGAAACATTTTGATCCCGCATACACGCAAGCCGGTTGCCACCAGCAGCAGTCCGCCCACTGCGCTAAAGTCGCCCATCATTGCCGGCGTGGTCAGCGGAAGAATGAGGGTGGCGCAGGCGGCAAGCGTTAACTGGATAATCAACATCGGTGCGCAAATCGCCGAAACGGCGATGCCAAGCGAACAGGCGAAAATCATGGCGGTGAAAAAATCCAGAAAAGATTTAGCGATCAAAATGTTCGGGTCGCCGGTCATCCCTTCATGCATTGCGCCGAAAATACCGGTGCCGCTGGCGCAAAACAGTACAATGATAGCGACATAACTTTGAATAAATGACTCATGTGTCGGTTTCTTACCCGATGCCATAAATAATTGTTGGATTTTCGCGACTGCGCCATTAATGCCTTTTTCCAGCAAACAAAACTCGCCGATAAGCGCGCCGACCAGTGTCGCCAGCACCATCACCGGAAGATTAGCGCACTTCATCACCAGCAGAATACCAATTCCCAGAGAACACAGGCCAAAAATAGACGTCATTGAGACGCGGATCCGTTCTGGCAGACGCTGACTTAACAGCGCGCCAAAAACGCCGCCGAATAAAATTGCGCCAGCGTTAATAAAAGGTCCAATTACCACACTAACTCCTGTTATTTATTTTTTAAATTGCCCTATTATCGCGCGATTAAGCTGTTGATAGCTTGATTATCTGTGACGTGTGGAGCGCTGATTTTACCTTGCGCCGTCTGGTGAAAGGTGCCATGATTGCGCGAAATTTCTCCTGCCAGCATGGGGCTCGCCGGGATGAACATAGCGCCTTTATATTGTCTTCACTGTCGCCTGACTGCGCGAGGT
This sequence comes from Salmonella enterica subsp. diarizonae, assembly GCF_008692785.1. Lineage (GTDB taxonomy): Bacteria > Pseudomonadota > Gammaproteobacteria > Enterobacterales > Enterobacteriaceae > Salmonella > Salmonella diarizonae. The sequence goes on along the minus strand of NZ_VXJV01000001.1, from coordinate 501,132 downwards.
TTGCCCCTTTCTTTCCTTTTTTTTGTCGTCCCCGCTATGCGGTGAGGGCAGCGCACGCTCACTGCAGGACAACAGTAAAATCAGAAACAGTCTGTTTTTACTGATGTCTGGCGGTCGGAGCTGGTATCCAGTTTGACCCGGCATCTCGTTGGGCAAGGCATCGGGCCTTGTCCGGGGTTACTCTACTCCCGAAACGGGTATTTGCGCTTATGAAATCAATGAATATTGCCGCCAGCGGTGAACTCATCTCCCGACTCTCCACCCACCGAAACGTGGTGGCGCTGGACAGTACCGACTTTACCGATGTGGCCGCAGTCGTCATTACCGCTGCCGACAGCCATAGCGGCATTCTGGCGTTGCTTAATCGCACTGGTTTTCACCTGCCGGTGTTTATGCTTACGGATGAACTCGTCAGTGCGCCTGCCGGCGTTACGGCGGTAATAGGCGGTAACGCGCAGGAATGGCTGGAGCTGGAAAACGCTGCCTGTCGCTACGAAGCGGAGCTTCTGCCTCCCTTTTATGACACCCTGACCCAGTATGTCGACATGGGTAACAGCACCTTTGCTTGTCCGGGGCACCAGCATGGCGAATTTTTTAGAAAACATCCCGCAGGCCGTCACTTTTATGACTTTTTTGGTGAAAACCTGTTTCGTGCGGATATGTGTAACGCCGATGTGAAACTTGGCGATCTGTTAATACACGAAGGTTCTGCTAAACACGCGCAGAAATTTGCGGCAAAAGTGTTTAATGCGGATAAAACCTACTTTGTGCTAAATGGGACTTCGGCAGCGAATAAAGTGGTCACCAACGCTCTGCTAACGCGCGGCGATCTGGTGCTGTTTGATCGTAATAATCACAAATCCAACCACCACGGCGCTCTGATTCAGGCTGGGGCGACGCCGGTCTATCTTGAAGCGGCGCGCAACCCGTTTGGTTTTATTGGCGGTATTGATGCGCACTGTTTTGATGAAACGTACCTGCGTGACCAGATTCGTGACGTGGTGCCGGAAAGAGCCGATGCGCCGCGTCCGTTCCGCCTGGCAATCATTCAGCTTGGTACCTATGACGGTACCATTTACAACGCCCGTCAGGTGGTGGATAAAATCGGGCATCTCTGCGATTACATCCTGTTTGACTCCGCGTGGGTAGGCTATGAGCAGTTTATCAATATGATGGCGGATACCTCGCCGTTGCTGCTGGAGCTCAATGAAAACGACCAAGGGATCTTTGTGACCCAATCGGTACATAAGCAACAGGCGGGGTTCTCACAAACCTCGCAGATCCACAAAAAAGATAACCATATTCGCGGCCAGGCGCGTTTTTGCCCGCACAAACGCCTGAACAACGCCTTCATGTTGCACGCCTCAACCAGCCCGTTCTATCCGCTGTTTGCGGCGTTGGATATCAATGCCAAAATCCACGAAGGGGAGAGCGGTCGCCGCCTGTGGGCGGAGTGCGTTGCACTGGGCATTGACGCGCGTAAAGCCATCCTCGCCCGTTGCAAACTGCTTCAGCCCTTTATTCCACTGGAGGTTGACGGCAAGCCGTGGCAGGCATATCCGACGGAGAGCATTGCCAGCGATCGTCGTTTCTTCAGTTTTGAACCTGGGGCGAAATGGCATGGCTTTGAAGGCTACGCGGATGACCAGTATTTTGTCGACCCCTGTAAACTGTTACTGACCACGCCAGGTATTGATGCCGATAGCGGGCGATACACCGAATTCGGCATCCCGGCGACCATTCTTGCCCACTATTTGCGTGAGAACGGTATTGTGCCTGAGAAGTGCGATCTCAACTCGATTCTATTCTTGGTGACGCCCGCCGAGAGCGCAGAGAAACTGGCGCGGCTAGTCGCGATGCTGGCACAATTTGAACGGCACATTGAAGACGATACGCCGCTTGCGGATGTATTGCCGACGGTTTTTCAGAAATACCCGGTGCGTTACCGCGATTACACCCTGCGTGAGCTATGTCAGGAGATGCACAACCTGTACGTTAGCTTCGACGTTAAGGATCTGCAAAAGGCGATGTTCCGCAAAGAAAGCCTGCCGCATGTGGCGATGAACCCACAGGATGCCAACAGCGCCTTTATTCGCGGCGATGTAGAACTGGTGCGCCTCAGTGAGGCGGATGGGCGTATTGCTGCCGAGGGGGCATTACCATATCCGCCGGGCGTACTATGCGTGGTGCCGGGGGAGATTTGGGGCGGCGCGGCGCAGCGTTATTTTCTGGCGCTGGAAGAGGGCATCAATTTGTTGCCCGGTTTTTCGCCGGAATTGCAGGGAGTGTACAGCGAGACCGATACCGATGGAATTAAACGGTTGTACGGGTATGTTTTAAAATAACGTTGCCTACAGGCCAGATAAGGCGTTAATGCCGGATAAGACGCTTTCGCGTCTTATCCGGCCTGCGAAATCGGGCAACTATTAATGCGCGACGGATTGAGAACCCGCCGGAACGCGAACATGTTTATATTTGAACAAGGCTACGAACGCGAAGGCCAGCACCAACGAGTAGCCCGCGAAGATGAGCCACACGGTCTGCCAGTCGGTAATGCCGTTTTGAGTGTAATACTCCACCACTTTACCGCTCACAATGCCGCCCAGGATACAGCCGAAGCCGTTGGTCATCATCAGGAACATCCCCTGCGCGCTGGCGCGGATTTCCGGGCGTACTTCTTTTTCGACAAACACCGAGCCAGAAATGTTGAAGAAATCGAAGGCGCAGCCGTACACAATCATCGACAGTACCAGCAGGACGGTACCGAACGGCGTTGGGTCGCCATAAGCGAACAGGCCGAAACGCAGCATCCACGCCACGATACTGATAAGCATAACGTTCTTAATACCATAACGACTCAGGAAGAACGGAATGGTCAGGATGAATAACGTTTCAGAAATCTGCGAAATCGACATCATCACCGAAGCGTGCTGCACGATAAAGCTGCTGGCGAACAGCGGATCTTTATCAAAGCTATGCAGGAAGGTGTTGCCAAACATGTTGGTGATCTGGAGTTCCGCGCCCAGCATCATGGAGAAGATGAAGAAAATAGCCATCCGCTTATTTTTAAATAGCGCAAAAGCGTCAAGGCCCAGCATCGATGTCCAGCTCTGGTTTTTCTGTTGGTTCGCCACCGGAATGTGCGGCAGGGTAAAGGTAAACAGTACCAGCAGAACGGAAAGCGTCGCGCCGATATAAAGCTGCATATGGCTCAGCTCGAAACCGGAGAAACTCACGCCCCACATTGCCAGAATAAAGCCAATGGTGCCCCAGATGCGGATAGGCGGGAAGTCAGTCACAATATCCATGCCGGCAGATTGCAGGCGGTAATACGATATCGTGTTGATCAAGCCCAACGTCGGCATATAGGCCAACGAGTTAAGCAGGATCACAAAGAACATCTCCCCTGGCGTAGTGACTTCCGCGGCCATGAATAGCGTGATGGTGCCGACAACATGACACAGGGCATAGACCCATTTCGCGCTCAGCCATTTGTCAGCCACAATGCCTAGCAAGGTCGGCATAAAGACGGCGGCAATCCCCAGTGAACTATAAACTGCGCCAATAGATGCGCCGTCAAATTTTAAGGTGACGAACATATACGAGCCCAGGGTAGTGAGCCAGCTTCCCCACAGACAGAACTGCAGAAAAGAGAGTATTTTAAGCTGCAGCTTAAGATTCATGTTAATTTCCTCACACCTGAGAGCGGATGGGTGTTTTAAAAGGCACATTTGCCGTTGTGATTTGGTGTAATTCTATCAATGAAGGGGGCTTTTTTTGTTACCTGTGACAAATATTTGCAAACAATTTCTGATTGCAAAGCGAAAGAGTGACGTAGTTAACACTTTTCGCCTGTCCCGCCCCTGTTATGTGACCAGCCAGAGGCGGGAGGCGATGGTTTATCGGCGGCGATACGATCGCTGGGCAGAATTTACCTTATACAGATAGCGGCGCGACTCCGCAGACGGATGTCGGGTAGTTAATACCTGGTACACATCCCCCGGTGACATGCGGTTAATCATATTCGCAGCCTGAGTCTTATCGTTCGAGAATACGCGTAATACGCTGCCTGCGCCGCCATTGTAGGCTGTAATGACCGCATAGCGCCGCGACGTCGGATTCTCGATACCGCTCAGATACACATTATTCAACATCGCCAGATACGCTGTGCCGGTATCGATATTGCTGGCGGGGTCAAACAGGAAGTTGCGGCTTGGCGTGCCGGATTTACCCTGAGAACGGAACACATCTTTCCCGGCGCTGTGTTGCACCACCTGCATCAGGCCCAGCGCATCCGCGTGGCTGACCGCATACGGGTTAAACGAGGACTCCGTTTGCATAATCGCCAGAATCAGCGACTCGTCAACGCCGTATTTACGGGAGGCCTGGCGTACCATACCAATGTATTTATGCGCGCGTTTATCAAGGTGGTTAGGCACCAGATTAATGGTGATACTGTAAATAATACGCAGGCCGTTACTGCGGCTTTTGAGCCGCGTTTTCAGCAAGTAATCCGCGAATGTTGTGGCGCGGCCTTCCCAGCGAATAGGCTGACCGGTATTGTCGACGACCTGACCATACAGGAAGGGTTCTTTGGAAATTTTAATGTCATCGACATCGGAGTAAAGATCGACGGAGGTTGGATCGTCACCCATGAGCAACGTTTTAATAATGGCCCGGCGCAGATGTGCGGTAGGTTCCGTCCCGGCGATGGTTTCAACGGTAATGGTCCCATCATCAAAGTTGATGTGGCTGCGGGTCTGGAACTGGTCGGTATATTTGACGTAGTCTTTCGGCCCCGCGATCAAGACTTCCTTATATCCCCACAGATTTTCAATGTTGTTGGCAAATTGCCCCATCAAAATATCAAAGCCGTTGGTATCCTTGACCCAGGCTTCATTATACGTCTCGCCTTTTTTGGTCGAACTGGAACAGGAGATGAGCAACGGCGCAATAACAGCAAGCGCGAGTAATTTTTTCATCATTCCGGGAGTGCATGTTGTGTTGTCGTTATGCTACGTTGCCGGACAGCGGCGCCAGGGGCTTATCCGGCATAGTTCACTGGCCGAATAAGCGCAGCGTCATTCGGCAACGGGCCTATTTTTTATCTTCCGGCGTATAACCTTCGATATGAACGTCTTTCCCTTCGAACAGAAAGCTCACCATCTCCTGCTCCAGCAGTTTACGGTGCTCGGCGTTCATCATGTTGAGCTTTTTCTCGTTAATCAACATGGTCTGCTTATGCTGCCACTGCGCCCACGCGTCTTTGGATATCTCGTTATAGATACGTTTTCCCAGCTCGCCAGGGTAGAGCTGAAAATCCTGTCCTTCAGCGTCGCGTTGCAGGTAAGTACAAAAAATCGTTCTGCTCATAAGTCATCCTCTTTATCGACCGGGGCGTTAAACTGACGCTCCGGTACGTAACTGCTGTAACAAGCGCTCCACGGGCGCCGCCAGTCCGACTGACGGCGGTTGCGCTAAGTTATACCAGAGCGCACCGCCTTCATCCATGCAGGCGTCCAGTGACGACACGGGAAGCCACATAGGCACAATATCCAGATGGAAATGGCTAAATGTATGGCGAAACGCGTTAAGCTGGGTCAAATTATCAGCGTTAACATGCCGTTGCGCCAGCCATTCGCGCAGTTCATCTTCACTGGCAAACTGCGGGAAGCAGTATAATCCGCCCCATAAACCGCTGGGAGGGCGCTGCGCCAGGAAAATTTCCTGATGATGCTGTAGCAGTAAAAAGTAGCTGGTACGCTCCGGTAATGTCTGTTTCGGTTTCTTGCCCGGATAGCGTGACCAGCTTTCATTCGCAGCGGCGATACAACCGCTTTGCAGCGGACACAGGGTGCACTTTGGCTTTGAACGCGTACAAACCATCGCGCCCAGATCCATCATCGCCTGATTAAAACGCTCCACGCCACTTGCGGGCGTTACTTGTTCGCTCAACGTCCACAGCGTATTCTCCACCTCTTTTTTTCCAGGCCAGCCGCTAACAGCATAACAGCGAGCCAGCACACGTTTAACGTTTCCATCAAGAATCGGATAATGTTTACCTAACGCGAGGGAGAGAATCGCGCCGGCGGTTGAACGCCCGACGCCGGGGAGCGCGGCGATTTCGTCAAAAGTTTGCGGGAATTCTCCACCGTGAAGCGTCGCCACCTGTTGCGCCGCTTTATGCAAATTACGCGCGCGGGCGTAATAGCCGAGCCCGGTCCACAAATGGAGCACTTCATCCAGCGGCGCATTCGCTAAATCTGTCACCGTGGGAAAGCGCGCCATAAATCGCTCAAAGTAAGGAATAACCGTCGTCACCTGCGTTTGTTGCAACATGACTTCCGAGAGCCATACTTTGTAAGGCGTCTTGTTAATTTGCCAGGGCAGCGTTTTCCGCCCGTATTTGTCGTACCAGTCCAGAACCTGGGCTGAAAATTGAGACGCTTGCATGGAAACTCATTCATTATTGCCGGGGGCAAGATTGCAGCACAGAGGCCGCAGGGTGTAAACCGGAACTTTCCGCAGTGCGCTTCATGCTTGCATCCGGCAACTAACTTTGGATAATGCCCGTTTTCAGAACTCAAACACAGCAGACTACACTTTTATGAAAAACGACGTCATTTCACCGGAATTTGATGAAAACGGCCGCCCACTGCGCCGTATTCGTAGTTTTGTTCGTCGCCAGGGGCGACTGACAAAGGGGCAAGAACACGCGCTGGAAAACTACTGGCCGGTGATGGGCGTCGAGTTCAGCGAAGCGCCGGTAGATTTCGCCACGTTGTTTGGTCGCGAAGCGCCGGTGACGCTGGAGATTGGTTTTGGCATGGGGGCGTCTCTCGTGGCGATGGCGAAAGCGCGCCAGGAGCAGAATTTCCTCGGTATTGAAGTGCATTCGCCTGGCGTCGGCGCGTGTCTGGCGTCCGCTCATGAAGAGGGCGTTGAAAACCTGCGCGTCATGTGCCACGACGCGGTAGAAGTGTTGCATAAAATGATTCCTGACAATTCCTTATCGATGGTTCAGCTCTTTTTCCCTGACCCGTGGCATAAAGCGCGTCATAATAAACGCCGTATCGTTCAGGTGCCGTTTGCTGAACTGGTATTGAGCAAGCTGAAATTGGGCGGCGTTTTCCATATGGCGACCGACTGGGAAGCGTATGCGGAACACATGCTTGAAGTAATGTCTTCTATCGACGGGTACAAAAATCTGTCAGAGAGCAATGATTATGTACCGCGCCCGGAATCGCGCCCGGTAACGAAATTTGAACAACGTGGCCATCGTCTTGGTCATGGCGTATGGGACTTAATGTTCGAGAGGGTGAAGTAATGGCAAAGAACCGTAGTCGTCGTCTGCGTAAAAAAATGCACATTGACGAATTCCAGGAATTAGGATTTTCGGTGGCATGGCGTTTTCCGGAAGGTACATCTGAAGAGCAGATCGATAAGACTGTCGATGACTTTATTAATGACGTTATTGAGCCTAATAAGCTGGCGTTTGATGGCAGCGGCTACCTGGCCTGGGAAGGGCTGATTTGTATGCAGGAAATCGGTAAATGTACTGAAGAACATCAGGCGATTGTGCGTAAGTGGCTGGAAGCGCGCAACCTTGAAGAAGTCCGTACCAGCGAACTTTTCGACGTTTGGTGGGACTAATAAGTACAGGGTCGGCATATGCCGACCCGCTTTGTCTTGAGGGAAAGTTATGATGCGCAAAACGCTGCTGGCGACAGTGCTAACGTTTACGGCGATGGCCGCTCACGCAGATTACAAATGCAGCGTCACACCGCGTGACGATGTGATCCTGAGTCCACAAACGGTGCAGGTGAAAGGTGAAAACGGCAACCTGGTGATCACGCCGGACGGCAATGTGATGTACAACGGTAAGCAGTACACCCTTAGCGCCGCGCAGCGCGAGCAGGCGAAAGATTACCAGGCGGAGCTGCGAAGCGCGCTGCCGTGGATTGATGAGGGCGCCCGATCGCGCGTCGAAAAAGGCCGCGTGGCGCTGGATAAAATCATCGCTAAAGAGGTGGGCGAAAGCAGTAACATGCGCAGCCGCCTGACGAAGCTTGATGCGCAATTAAAAGCGCAAATGAACCGCATTATCGAACATCGTACGGACGGCCTGACGTTCCATTATAAGGCTATCGACCAGGTGCGAGCCGACGGTCAGCAGTTGGTGAACCAGGCGATGGGCGGTATTTTGCAGGACAGCATTAACGAAATGGGCGCCAAAGCGGTGCTTAAAGGCGGCGGTAACCCTTTACAGGGCGTGATGGGCAGTCTCGGTGGTTTGCAAACTGCCATCCAGAACGAATGGAAAAACCAGGAGAAAGATTTCCAGCAATTTGGCAAAGATGTCTGTAGCCGCGTGGTGACCCTGGAAGACAACCGCAAAGCGCTGGTCGGCAGCCTGAAATAATCTTCCCATTTTTAAACAATGGCGTAGATCGCATCTGCGCCTTTTTATTCTGTTTTTTCCTGTATTTTGTTATCCATCTCTAAAAAATCCTCTCTGTCAGATATATATCGCTAGTTAATCGTATGTCGTCACATTATTCGTCTGCAATATTGGGATAATGCGACCAATTGACATAACTGGAGATATAACATGGAGTTTTTCAGGAAAACGGCATTAGCTGCTCTGGTAATGGGTTTCAGCGGCGCGGCGTTCGCTTTACCGAATATCACCATCTTAGCGACCGGCGGAACGATTGCTGGCGGCGGTGATTCAGCAACAAAATCAAATTATACGGCAGGTAAAGTCGGCGTCGAAAATCTGGTGGATGCCGTTCCTCAACTGAAGGACATTGCGGTAGTGAAAGGCGAGCAGGTCGTTAACATTGGCTCGCAGGATATGAACGATGAGGTCTGGCTCACGCTGGCGAAAAAAATCAATACTGAGTGCGACAGTACCGACGGTTTCGTGATCACCCACGGCACTGATACGATGGAGGAGACCGCTTATTTCCTCGATCTGACCGTTAAATGCAATAAACCCGTGGTACTGGTCGGCGCGATGCGGCCCTCCACGTCAATGAGCGCAGATGGTCCGTTTAACCTCTATAATGCGGTAGTAACAGCGGCTGATAAACAGTCCGCCAACCGCGGCGTGCTGGTGGTAATGAACGATACCGTCATGGACGGACGCGACGTCACTAAGACCAATACGACTGACGTGGCGACGTTTAAAGCGGTTAACTACGGCCCGCTGGGTTATATTCACAACGGTAAAATTGACTACCAGCGTACGCCAGAGCGTAAACATACCACCTCCACCCCATTCGACGTGTCCAGGCTGACCGCGCTGCCGAAAGTTGGTATCATTTATAACTATGCGAATGCGTCCGATCTGCCAGCAAAAGCGTTGGTAGATGCAGGTTACGACGGGATCGTGAGTGCAGGCGTGGGTAATGGCAACCTGTATAAAACGGTCTTTGATACCCTGGCGACCGCCGCGCATAACGGTACGATAGTGGTGCGTTCCTCACGTGTGCCGACTGGCGCAACCACGCAGGATGCGGAAGTAGATGATGCAAAATACGGCTTTGTCGCCTCCGGCACGCTGAACCCGCAAAAAGCACGTGTTTTACTGCAACTGGCGTTAACCCAGACCAAAGATCCGAAACAGATCCAAACGATGTTTAATCAGTACTAATCGTTAAAGGCGGCTACGCTTATCACTCTAATTTTGTAGGTCTGATAAGCGTAGCGCCATCCGGTAGTTTGCCGGATGGGGCGCAAGGTCCTATCCGGCCTGCGCATTTACGGCATCATTCCGCTAAAAACAGCTCCAGCAGCGAATTTAAAAATAGCTTACCGTGCCGGGTGATCTGCCAGCTATCTTCACTCTCGGTCAGATAACCTTGTGTGATAGCCTCATCCATCTGTTGACGAATTATATCTTCGCTAAGCCCGGTATAGTCGACAAACTCGGCGCGAGGCGCGCGTTCCAGCAACCGAAAACGGTTCATAAAGAACTCAAAGGGTTTATCGTCATCACTAACGTTACGCTGGCTTTCCAGGTAACGTCCCTGCATATAACCGCGTGGGTGACGAGTTTTGGTAGTGCGCAAGATCCTGCCGTCCGGGAAGGTGACTTTACCGTGGGCGCCGCAGCCAATACCCAGATAGTCGCCAAAGCGCCAGTAGTTCAGATTATGCTGGCACTGATAACCGGGTTTGGCATAGGCCGACGTTTCGTATTGCTGATAGCCAGCGGCGGTTAATAATTGGTGGCCCTGGTCAAAGATATCCCACAGAGCGTCATCGTCCGGTAGAACCGGCGGACGCGAACCGAACAGGGTGTTGGGTTCAATCGTCAATTGATACCATGAGAGATGCGGCGGATTAAGCGCAATCGCTTGTCGCAAATCGTTCAGCGCCTCTTCCAGCGTTTGATCCGGCAATCCATGCATCAAGTCCAGGTTAAAGCTGCGTAGCCCAAGCCCATTTGCCAGTATTGCTGCCCGCATCGCCTCTTGTGGGCCGTGAATACGGCCAAGACGTTTCAGCTTAGGTTCACTAAAGCTCTGCACGCCAATGGAGATCCGGTTTACGCCGGCGCGCTGATAGTCGACGAAGCGGTCGGCTTCGACCGTGCCAGGGTTCGCTTCCATGGTAATTTCCGCATCCGCCGCCAGATTCAGGCGCGCACGCACGCCGTCCAACAGCGTTTGCATCGCCTGCCCGGAAAGCAGGCTTGGCGTACCGCCGCCAATAAAAATGGTCTTTATTTCACGTCCTTGCGCCCAGGCGACGTCGGCATCCAGATCGCTTAACACATGCTGGACGTAGTCGTCATGCGGCACCTCGCCCTTCAACGCATGGGAATTGAAGTCGCAATACGGACATTTTTGTACGCACCAGGGAATATGAATATAAAGACTGAGCGGCGGTAGTTTAGCCATTGCGTAACGCATCCAGCAGCAGCTTGAGCGCTTGTCCACGATGGGAAATCGCGCTTTTTTCTTCACGGGTTAGCTCTGCGGCGGTTTTGCCTTCAGACGGTACGAAGAAAATGGGATCATAGCCAAATCCACCATTTCCGGCCGCCTGGCGAGTAATAACGCCAGGCCAGCTACCGTGACAGACTATCGGTGTGGGATCTTCCGCATGACGCAGATAAACCAGCACACAATGGAATCGCGCCTGGCGTTTGTCGTCCGGAACATCCCGTAGAGTATGCAGCAGTTTTTCCAGGTTTTGCTGATCTGTCGCGTCTTCGCCAGAATAGCGCGCGGAATAGATACCTGGCGCGCCGCCTAAAACGTCAACGGCCAGACCGGAGTCATCGGCAATGGCGGGCAGACCGGTCATTTTAGCGGCATGACGCGCTTTGAGAATCGCGTTTTCAATAAACGTCAGGCCGGTTTCTTCCGCGGAGTCGACGCCCAGTTCCGTTTGCGCTACCACATCAAGCCCAAAATCGCTTAACAGCGACGCGAGCTCACGCACTTTACCGGCGTTGCCGGTCGCGAGAACAACTTTTTGCATGGAATACCTACTCAGTTAACGCCGCAATTTCCGGCGGGATCTGTTGCGGGTGAATAATTTTTACCTGTTTGTGACGGCCCAGCTCGCCTTTTTCGATGACGATCTGACTTTTCGCCACGCGGAACTGTTTGCCGAGAAACTTGACCAGATGGCTGTTTGCCTGACCGTCAACCGGCGGGGCGGTAATGGCGACTTTCACCTCGTCGCCATGTAAGCCCACTATACTGTCGCGGCTGGCTTTCGGCTGAATATAAAGCCGTAACACCAGACCGTCTTCGTAGCGAGTCACAGCACTCATAACGCCATCCACAACCCCGGCAGCAACATGTTGCCTGTCGCTTGTAAGACTTCAGCGATCCCCATATTAACGACATACAGCAGCAGCACCAGAACCATCGGCGAGAAGTCGATGCCGCCCATCGCAGGCAGTATACGGCGAATCGGGCTGAGCAGCGGCTCGGCAAGCTGAATCAATACATATTCAATCGGGCTACGACCCTGGCTCACCCAGCTCATGATGGCCATGACCAGCAGAACCCAGAAGATCAGCAGGCCGATTGTTTTAAGTAAGATAAGCACCGCGGCGATCCAGATAATCGCCTGAAACGTAATCACCTTAAACAGCACTATCGCCTTAATAACGCTAAGAATAAACGCCACCAGTAGGGAAGCGCTGTCAATCGGCCCCATTGGCGGGATAATACGGCGCAGCGGTCCGATAATGGGCTGCGTAATTTTCACCACGAACTGGGAGAAAGGGTTGTAAAAGTCACAGCGGGCCCACTGCATCCACACGCGCAATAATAGCACCATGGTATACAGTTCAATTACCGTTGAGAGCAGGAAGGTCAACGTATTCATGGCGTTCCTCAGTTTTCCTTAATTTTTTGTGTAATCACGAGCACCAAAGATAGCGGTGCCGATGCGCACCATTGTGCTACCTGCCGCAATCGCGGCCTCCATATCGTCGCTCATACCCAGAGATAAGGTATCAACGTCAGAGTAGCGCGCTTTCAGCCCGGCAAATGCTACAGCCATTTGACGTGCGACTTCAAACTGCCTTACATAATCTGACTCTGGCGCCGGGATCGCCATCAGTCCGCGAAGCCGCAGACGCGGCAATGCAGCCACCGCAGCGGCCAGCTCATCCAGTTCCGCCAGCGGAATGCCTGACTTGCTGTTTTCATCGCTGATATTAATCTGGATCAGAACATTTAGCGGCGGCAGATTATCCGGACGCTGTTCGCTCAGACGCGAGGCGATACGCAAGCGATCGATGGTATGACACCAGTCGAAATGCTCGGCCACCAGACGACTCTTGTTGGACTGTAAAGGGCCAATAAAGTGCCAGTGCAGGCCTTCCACTTTCGCTTCCTGAAAGTGGCGGATTTTTTCCACCCCCTCTTGTACATAATTTTCACCAAATGCCCGTTGTCCGGCGGCAATGGCTTCTGCGATGTCGCTCGCAGGTTTGGTTTTACTCACTGCAAGCAACGTAACTTCTTCTGAAGAGCGGCCGCAACGCGTCGCTGCGGCGGAGATTTTGTCCCGGATGTGTGCCAGGTTATGCGCGATATCGTTCATTTTCCGAGGATGTTTATATGAATATGGAAGAAATTGTGACGCTTAGTGTAAAGCATAACGTCTCGGATCTACACCTGTGTAACGCCTGGCCTGCGCGATGGCGCAAACAAGGACGGATGGAGATCGCGCCTTTTACTGCGCCTGATGTCGACAGGCTTCTGCTTGATTGGCTTAATGACGCGCAACAATATCAGTGGCGAACGCACGGCCAGCTTGATTTCGCCGTTTCGCTGGCCGGTACGCGGCGCCTGCGCGCCAGTGCGTTCACACATCAACAGGGAACGTCGCTGGCGCTACGGCTCTTGCCCGAGCGTTGTCCTGATCTGGCGGAAATCCAGACGCCGCCGATAGTACCAGCACTGCTTGCCAGTGAGAACGGACTGATTCTGGTCACTGGCGCCACTGGCAGCGGGAAATCCACCACGCTGGCGGCGATGGTGGGGTATCTTAATCAACATGCCGATAAACATATTCTGACGCTGGAAGATCCTATTGAGTACCGTTACGCCAGCAAGCGTTGCCTGATACAGCAGCGGGAGATCAACCAGCATTGCGCCACTTTCGCCGCCGGGCTGCGCGCGGCGTTGCGTGAAGATCCCGATGTCATTTTGCTGGGAGAGTTGCGTGACAGCGAAACCATTCGCCTGGCGCTGACAGCGGCGGAAACGGGACATCTGGTACTGGCAACCCTGCATACTCGCGGCGCGGCGCAGGCGGTGGAAAGATTGGTGGATAGTTTTCCGGCGCAGGAAAAAGAACCGGTACGTGGCCAACTGGCGGGCAGCCTGCGCGCCGTACTATCGCAAAAACTGGAGCCTGACAGGCAGGATGGGCGCGTGGCGTTGTTTGAATTACTGATTAATACGCCAGCCACAGGGAATTTGATCCGAGAAGGTAAACTCCATCAGTTGGCCCACGTGATACAAACCGGGCAGCAGCAGGGGATGATGACGTTCGCCCAGAGCGCGCAATGGCGTCAGGCGCAGGGACGGCTGTAGCGAGCATGGTTGCGTACTGGTTTTGTAAAGTGTTGGCTGGCGCGGTGGATAGAACGGCGTGCAGGCTTGTATCCTGGCGAACCGGCGTTAAAATCGCAGCTTTGTTAAGACCACAGCGAAGCCATTTAACGATGTCATCACAACCGAATCAAAGCCTGATAGATGGCATTCGCTGTCTGCAATATCTGGTCTCCAGCGACCGTGCTATCGGATGTCGCGAACTTGCCCGCTTGATGGATATTAATACCACGCGCGTTAATCGCCTGTTAATGACGATGGCTTCTATTGGACTCACGATGCAGGATGAGCACCGACGCTATGTACCCGGGCCAGGTATTCACGCTTTGGCGGCGCAGGCGATTCGCGGTTCAGCGCTGTTTTCTCATGCGTTCCCCATCCTTGAGCGACATGCGCCCAAAGACATCGTGGTAGCGTTAGGCGTGCTATGGGAAGACCAGATTATCTATATTTATCACTCTACGCCGGGTTCGCAGGTAAGTCAGGCGCTGGCGGGGTTTCGCATGTATCCGGCCTGGCAGTCGGTACCAGGGATGGCGTTACTGGCGGCGGAAAGCGATGAGGCGCTAATGCAGCGCTTTACTCCGGAGCAGTGGCGTAATCTGGCGCCGCATGTGGCACAGCAGCGCCAGCGGGGATACGTGCTGTGGCATCACGCTGACGGTGAAGTTTCTATGGCGCAACCGCTGGGCAGACACGCCGCAGCGCTGGCCTTTGCGGGAATGTGGCGGATTGATGAGGCGGAGGCGGCGGCGCGTTTACAGACGCTTAAGGCATTAAACCAGCTTATTGCCCAGTAGGCCCGGCAACCGTGGCCGCATTATCCGGCCTGCTGACAAAAACGGCTTTAATACCCCTGTTCAAAATAGCTTTCGAGGATAATCACGGCGGACGCCGAGTCCACTTTGCCCTTGTTCAGGGCGCGATACCCACCTTGTTCAAACAGACCGGAGCGCGCTTCAACGGTGCTGAGTCGTTCATCGTGAAGCGTGACAGTTACCCCGAAACGCCCATGAATACGGTTGGCGAATTTACGTGCTCGCGCCGTCAGCAGTTGTTCAGTGCCATCCATATTGAGCGGTAGTCCGACAATAATTTCGCCCGGCTGCCACTCTTTCAGCAAACGTTCAATGAGCGTCCAGTCAGGCGTGCCATCCTGTGCTTTGAGTGCCGGAAGCGGACGGGCGGTGCCGGTAATGCGTTGTCCTATTGCAACGCCGATACTTTTTGTGCCGAAGTCAAAGGCCAGTAAGGTGCCGCTCATCAGGCATGCCCCGCAACGCCAGGCATGGTCAGAATATCAATGCCAATAAGTTTCGCCGCTTCGCGCCAGCGCTCGGCAATGGGGGTTTTGAATAAAATATTGAGATCGGCAGGCGCGGTAAGCCAGGCGTTATCAAGCAGTTCCTGCTCAAGCTGGCCTTTATCCCAGGAGGCGTAGCCCAGCGCGACCAGCACATCGGAAGGCTGCTGTTGCGTACCTAACGTTTCCAGCACATCGCGGGAGGTGGTAATCACGGTATTGTCTGAGATACGAATACTGGATGCGAAACGTGACGGCGGAGTATGCAGAATAAACCCACGATCTTCCGCCAGCGGGCCACCCAGCATCACGGCTTTATCAAGGCGCATCGCCGGATCGCGCGGTTCCGGCGTAATTTTCAGTTTTTCCAGAATCCCTTCAATTTTCAGGTTTTCCAAAGGCTTATTAACAATAATCCCCATAGCGCCGTCCTGGTTGTGCTCGCAAACATACACCACGGAACGGCGGAAAATCGGGTCCTGGAGCGCAGGCATGGCAATAAGAAAGTGATGCTGTAAATTCATTGTCAGAGGTTCTGTTTCCTGGTTCAAAAAAGCGACAGCGTTCAGTATGTGGGGAAAGCGGACGGTTGTCACTCATATAAGCCGTCTTTTGCCGAAGGGCGGCTGCGCCTTATTGGGCAATAGATTGCCGGATGGCTACGCTGACGCGCCTTATCCGATCTGGGCTGCGTGATTGCGCAGGCCCGGTAAGCGCACGCCACCGGGCAATAATCGTTTTACTTCGCCAGGCGCGCTTCAATGGCGTCCATCAACATCCCGGTGATAGAGATCGGGTATTCCGCTTCAATTTCACGCACGCAGGTTGGGCTGGTCACGTTAATTTCCGTTAAGCGGTCGCCGATAATATCCAGACCGACGAAAATAAGCCCTTTGGCTTTAAGCGTCGGCCCAACGCGGCGGGCGATTTCCCAGTCGCTTTCGCTCAACGGACGGGGTTCGCCGCGACCGCCAGCCGCCAGGTTTCCGCGGGTTTCGCCGCCCTGCGGAATACGCGCCAGGCAGTAAGGCACCGGCTCGCCGTCGATGACCAGTACGCGCTTATCGCCCTCTTTGATCGCGGGCAGATAGTTTTGCGCCATACAGTAGCGGTTGCCCAGCTCGGTCAGCGTTTCGGCAATAACGCCCATGTTAGGATCGCCTTCCTTAACGCGGAAAATGGACGCGCCGCCCATACCGTCCAGCGGTTTCATAATGATATCGCCGTGCTTTTCCCAAAATGCTTTGAGCTGCGCTTTATTGCGCGTTACCAGAGTTTCCGGCGTCAGATCGGAAAACCAGGCGGTATACAGTTTTTCATTACAGTCGCGCAGGCTCTGCGGTTTGTTGACGATCAGCGTGCCTTTCTCTTCGGCGCGTTCCAGAATATAGGTCGCGTAAATAAACTCGGTATCAAACGGCGGATCTTTGCGCATCAAAATGACGTCCAGATCGGCCAGCGGCAGGTCCTGCTCGTCATTCAATTCATACCATTTATCGTAGTTTTGCTCCACGCTCAACATTCGCGTGCGGGCGCGCGCTTCGCCGTTAATCAGATACAGGTCGGCCATCTCCATATAATGAAGTTCATAACCACGACGTTGGGCTTCCAGCAGCATAGCGAAACTGGTGTCTTTCTTGATGTTGATGTTTGCGATGGGGTCCATCACGATGCCGAGCTTGATCATTATTTTCTCCGTTAACGCTTCATCCTAAGTCGCCAAAACGCACCTGTAGCGCGGTAATGGCGGTGAGCGCAGTTGTCTCAGTACGCAGAACGCGAGGTCCTAACAGAATATCAGTAAACTGATAGCGCGCGGTCATCGCGATTTCGTCCGCCGACAGCCCGCCTTCCGGGCCGATCAGCAGTCGGACACGTTCAACCGGCAGCGGCAGGGTGTTGATGCTGGCATGGGCGCGCGGATGAAGATTGAGCTTCAGCCCAGAATCTTGCTCGGCGCACCAGGTTTCCAGCGCCATCGGCGGGCGAATTTCCGGCACCCGATTACGCCCGCATTGTTCGCAGGCGGCGATGGCGATCTTTTGCCACTGCTGGCGCTTTTTGTTCAGACGTTCACTGTCCAGTTTAACGCCGCAGCGCTCAGAGAACAGTGGCGTAATGAGGCTTACACCCAGTTCGATCGATTTCTGGATAGTAAATTCCATTTTTTCACCGCGCGACATCACCTGGCCCAGATGGATATGCAGCGGCGATTCACGATCGTCGATTTCGCCTTTCATCACTTGCACTTCAACGCTTTTCTTACTGGCGCTAATGATTTCAGCATCGAAGACCTGATTGCTGCCGTCAAACAAGTGTAAAGCTTGTCCCGGCCCCATGCGCAGTACACGACCAATATGGTTGGCCGCATCTTCGCATAACGAAATTTGCGTACCGGACGTTAACAATTCTGGGTGATAAATGCGGGGAATACGCATAATAAAAAATCCGCGTCATGGCCCCGGCGTTTGGATATCCAGGGCATGGGTTAACAAGAATCCCGCTAGTGTAGGTTAGCTCTTTTGCGCCTGGCAAGCGCGTTGCACATAGGGATTATGATTGCCCTGCACCTTCGCGATACGCGCATCGCGTTCGCACTCCCAGGCGGTAACGGGGTACTGCTTATCCCAGACGTTAAAAAGCTGCGTTTGTTGACGGGAAAGTTTCAGTTGGTATTGGTCGCGCATATAAAAATAGGTGCGGGCGATTGCGCCGCGGGTGCGGGCGGGCGGCTCGGCGATTTTTGCTTTAAAATCCACTTTCATGGTGCACTGCCCGTACTGGCCTTCGCCGCCGTTCCACTGGCTATACATAAAGTTGCCGCGATCGCCGTTCACTTCGCCAATCGCGGGTTGCAGGTTATGCATATCGCTTTCTATTTTGCGATAGACCGGGTCTTTAGCGCAGTTTTTTCGCCCGCCATCCTGCCAGCACTGGCGCTGATGGCCGAATTGCCAGGCGGGGACAACGTGCTCCCACTCAATTCGTCTGGCGCGATTCTCGTTTTTACGCACCTTATAGCCGCAGGACGCCAGGTCTACGACGCCTTTTTTACCCTGCCAGCGGATTTGGCACCCGCAGTAAAAGCTGCCGGGCGCGTCGGCATTAACTTTGACGCTCGCCGCTTTGGCCTGAGAGAAACTGGTAATGCCGTCGGCCAGTGCATGGCCTGAAAACGCCGCTGCCAGCAACACAGCGGCAAAAGAAAAATTACGGTACATCGCACACTCCATAGCAAAACGAGCCCGCAACGTAACGAAAGTTGTACCTGTATGCAATCAGTTCGCTCGGGAAAGTTCCCAAACGTTTCGGAAACTACCCGGCGACCAGCGGTTCGCCGCAGCGAATGCAACGATAAACCGCTTCGCCGCGTACCACGCGGTTATGGCGGCGGACGGTAAGTTGATGTTGCTGGCATTGGCAATGGTAAGGAAAGGTAGTGCGCCGTACGGATTGCAGTTCAAATTGATGAGTGCGTCTGGCCGGAACGCCCAGCACGCTTTCCATCATCCACTTCCACTCCTTGCCATGCGGGGCCTTGCGTCCGAAGTGCTTCCACACCAGCAGATGCGCCAGTTCATGCGGCACGACCTCTGCGATAAAGGTGTCAGCGTTTTCTATCAGCAACACCGGATTGAGGCGGATTTCGTAGCTCTCCAGCCAGGCGGTACCCGCCGAGGTGCCGCGTTGCGTATACACCAGTTTCGGCTCCGGATAATGTCTATCGAGCTTGAGGTTAGCCTGGGCGAGATTTTCCCGCAGACGACGCATCACGGCCTGCTGAATAGCGATAGGGAGACGAGGGGTTTTCATAGCGGCAGAGAATAGTGCGAGGAGAGAGGGACTGCAAGAAAAACACTTCCTCCCGTGGCGGGAGGAAGTGTGTGGAAGTTAGTCGTGGGCGCCGATTTCGCGCAGTTTACGACCTTTCATCAGGTTACGTTCAATGTGTTCCAGCGAAACGTGTTTGGTTTCCGGCACCAGCCACAGGGTCAGCAGGATAAACAGTACGTTCAGGCCTGCGTAGACCCAGAAGGTGTTGGCGTTACCCAGATTGTTCAGCATGGTCAGGAAAGTTGCGCCGACGATCATATTGGCGATCCAGTTGGTCGCGGTGGAGCAGGTGATGCCGAAATCACGGCCTTTCAGCGGCTGGATTTCGGAGCACAGTACCCAAATCAGCGGACCGGCGCTCATCGCAAATCCAATGATGAACATCAGCAGCATAGCGATAGCGAAGTATTGCGCAGACGGCGAATGGATGCCGATGTGCATCATCGTACCCAGAATCCCCATACCAATCGCCATGACCAGGAAGCCCAGCGTCAGAGTAGGCTTGCGACCCCAGCGGTCAACCAGACCGATAGCGATAAAGGTTGCCAGGACGTTAGTCAGACCAACGATAACGGTGCCCCACATCTGCTCCGTTGTGTTGGTGTATCCCGCCAGTTCGAAGATTTTTGGCGCGTAATACATGATGACGTTCATCCCGGTAAACTGCTGCATTACCTGCAACAGAACACCAAGAAATACGGCGCGGCGGAAGTTACTGTTTTCTTTGAACAGCGCCCAACCGCTCTGTTTAACCTGCAAACTTTCGCGAATTTCATCGAGCTCACGTTTTGCTTCCGCACTGGTATCACGCAGGCGCAACAGGACGCGTTCAGCATCATGGAAGCGGCGTTTCGCCGCAAACCAGCGCGGGCTGTCCGGCAGGAAGAAGACGCCGATCAACAGCAGAATGGCCGGGATGATGATCACGCCGAGCATCCAGCGCCATGCGCCGCTGTAGCTGAACGCGGTATCGGACAGATAAGCGCCCAGAATCCCGATGGTGATCATGAGTTGGTACATTGAGATCATACTGCCGCGAATTTTCTCCGGCGCGATCTCAGACAGGTACAACGGCGCAGTGTAGGAAGCGACGCCAACGGCCAGACCCAGCAGCACGCGAGAAATAATCAGGACTTCAACGTTAGGCGCCGCAGCGGAGAACAGTGAACCGGCAACGAACAGGATAGCGCCGATCATCAGGCTTTTTTTACGACCCAGCCTAAAGGAGAGCCAGCCGCTGCCGACAGCGCCGACGGCCGCGCCAAACATCATGGAGCTGACCACCCATTCCTGAGTGTGTGCGGTAATCTGGAACTCGTCGGTAATGAAGGGTAAAGCACCGGCGATAACGCCGATATCCAGGCCAAAAAGTAATCCTGCCAGGGCTGCAAGAAAGCAGACAAAAAATGTCATGGCCTTGTTGGAACGCCCTTGTTTTTTATTGTCAGGCATTATGCCCTCCGATTGGGTTAGCAATTTTATCGATGTTAAGAGTAGGTGAGTACGCCGTAAAAATATGTGAGGGCAATCACAATGGTGTAATCGTTTACACCACTATTTATCACTGTGATTATTTAATTATCTGAAAAATAATAGTTTTAATAATCTTATAACCATATCAATCGCCTGGTATTCAGACAAGGCTGAAAAACAATGTAACATTTTCATCTCAGGATAAGCACACCGATAGTGGCATTGTCAGTTCTTAATGAAAATGAATGTAATCGCTTTCATTGTTGCTGAAACGGAATGATGAAAAGTGTAGTCGAAGAAACGAAAGGGGAGAGCGGATTGTGCTGTGCATCACAAAAAGGTCAGTGTAAATACACTCTGGAGCATCTGATAGCGCTGCGTTTATCAGCAATGATAAAGGCCAGCATGGCGCTGGCCTTTATAAGCACGGCATGGTTTACCTGACTGAAAAACACCGTCAGGTGCGGGCGATTATTTCAGACCGGCAGCATCGCGCAGCAGTTGCGCTTTGTCGGTTTTCTCCCACGGGAAGTTTTCGCGACCGAAGTGGCCGTAAGCCGCGGTTTCTTTGTAGATCGGGTGCAGCAGATCCAGCATCTGAATCAAACCGTACGGGCGCAGATCGAAGAATTCGCGCACCAGCAGAATCAACTGTTCAGCAGGCACTTTTTCGGTTCCGAACGTTTCCACCATGATGGACGTCGGCTCCGCTACGCCGATAGCGTAGGAGACCTGAATTTCACAGCGATCCGCCAGACCTGCCGCCACGATGTTTTTCGCGACATAACGCGCAGCGTAAGCTGCAGAACGGTCAACTTTCGACGGATCTTTACCGGAGAAGGCGCCGCCGCCGTGACGCGCCATACCGCCGTAGGTATCAACGATGATCTTACGACCGGTCAGGCCGCAGTCGCCCATTGGGCCGCCGATAACAAAACGACCGGTTGGGTTGATAAAGAACTTAGTAGACGTATTTAACCATTCAGACGGCAGAATGGGTTTGATGATCTCTTCCATCACCGCTTCTTGCAGCGATTTCTGGTCGATATCTTCTGCGTGCTGCGTAGAGAGAACCACGGCGTCGATACCGACGATTTTGCCATCGTCATACTGGAAAGTGACCTGGCTTTTTGCATCCGGACGTAGCCATGGCAGAGTGCCATTTTTACGCACTTCAGCCTGACGCTGTACCAGACGGTGCGCGTAGGTGATTGGCGCAGGCATCAGTACGTCGGTTTCATTCGTCGCGTAGCCAAACATCAGGCCCTGGTCGCCCGCGCCTTGTTCCAATGGGTCTGCGCGGTCAACGCCCTGGTTGATATCCGGAGACTGTTTGCCAATTGCGCTCAGTACCGCGCAAGAGTTGGCGTCAAAGCCCATGTCGGAATGCACATAGCCAATTTCGCGCACCGTATTACGGGTGATCTCTTCGATATCGACCCAGGCGCTGGTGGTGATCTCTCCGCCAACTAAAACCATGCCGGTTTTGACGTAGGTTTCACAGGCGACGCGTGCTTTCGGATCCTGTTGCAGGATGGCGTCTAACACGGCATCAGAGATTTGGTCAGCGATTTTGTCAGGATGCCCTTCTGATACGGACTCAGACGTAAAAAGGTGTTTTGCCATATTTAATTTCACCTAAGGAGAATTTAGTTAGCTCAAACTGTTGTGCGGAATAGTCAGGGTAGAAGCTTCTACCATGAGTCTGAAGGTCACTGACACTGGCAGTCTGAGTGTTAATCAGTATGGATGGATTAACATCTGGACGGCTATTTTAGGTCACTTCTTCGCCCAATTTCCAGCTTTTTTTGAAGGCCGTCGCATCGTCGGTCAAAATCAGGCGGTAAACGTTTCTGACGATGCTGACATTATGCGCATTTATGCTTTGCTTTTTTTCTGCGTTCTGGGTATAAAACGCGACGCGCGGCTCATACAAAAGCACACGACGTTTTCTTCGTGTCGCCACTTCCAGCCGGGTTAAAACGTTGCTTTGGCTTGTGGGTTCGTCTTACGAGGCGGCCGTGGAGGTGATACGAGATAATGAACCGTTGTATTCTGCTGAATCTGTCGCATCGTTCTGGTGCGCGCATGTCCCCCGCAATCTGCATCTCTGCTTTGCATACCTGCCGATGTTATACCCATCTCGGCGCTTCTCAGGACTCCAGAGCCGGCAATGGCGCTGAAGACTGAACAAGGGCGCTCTTGTTAACGCAAGAGTTTTCTCGTGGTTTCGCCGAACCGTTATCTGTGAGTTCGGTTACGTGTTTTACAATGATATGAAAAAGAAACCGGTCGCGCAGGCGGAGCATCAGCACTATCTGCTGGAAAATCCGCTTGTTTATGGGTTGTTATCGCGTCTTCGGATTGCGATAGTAGTCAACTGTTTTACACTTGCTAATAAAATTTGAGGTTCGCTATGTCTGACGACATTTCTATGGGTTCGCCTTCGTCAGCAGGCGAACAGGGTGTACTACGCTCCATGCAGGAGGTTGCAATGAGCTCCCAGGAAGCCAGCAAGATGCTGCGCACTTACAATATTGCCTGGTGGGGCAATAACTACTACGACGTCAACGAGCTGGGCCACATCAGCGTGTGCCCTGATCCCGACGTACCGGAAGCGCGTGTCGATCTTGCCAAACTGGTGAAAGCGCGCGAAGCGCAAGGTCAGCGTCTGCCGGCACTGTTCTGCTTCCCGCAGATCCTGCAACACCGTTTGCGTTCGATTAACGCGGCGTTTAAGCGTGCGCGTGAATCGTACGGTTATAATGGCGACTACTTCCTCGTTTACCCGATTAAGGTCAATCAGCATCGCCGCGTGATTGAATCCCTTATCCATTCCGGTGAACCGTTGGGGCTGGAGGCGGGGTCGAAAGCTGAATTGATGGCGGTGCTGGCGCATGCCGGCATGACCCGTAGCGTGATCGTCTGTAATGGTTATAAAGACCGTGAATACATTCGGCTGGCGCTGATTGGCGAGAAGATGGGCCATAAGGTTTATCTGGTCATCGAAAAGATGTCTGAAATCGCTATTGTGCTGGAAGAAGCCGAGCGGCTGAGCGTGGTTCCTCGTCTGGGCGTGCGTGCGCGTCTGGCCTCTCAGGGGTCCGGTAAGTGGCAATCCTCCGGCGGCGAAAAATCAAAATTCGGCCTGGCGGCGACGCAGGTGCTGCAACTGGTAGAGACCCTGCGCGACGCCGGGCGTCTGGACAGTCTGCAACTGTTGCACTTCCACCTTGGGTCGCAAATGGCGAACATTCGCGATATCGCGACCGGCGTGCGCGAGTCCGCCCGTTTCTATGTTGAGCTGCATAAGCTGGGCGTTAATATCCAGTGCTTCGACGTGGGCGGCGGTCTGGGTGTGGATTATGAAGGTACCCGCTCGCAGTCCGACTGTTCGGTGAACTATGGCCTGAACGAATATGCCAATAACATCATCTGGGCGATTGGCGATGCCTGCGAAGAGCATGGTTTACCGCATCCGACGGTGATTACCGAGTCTGGCCGCGCCGTCACCGCGCACCATACTGTACTGGTGTCTAACATTATCGGCGTGGAGCGTAACGAATACACGGAACCGACTGCCCCTGCTGAAGATGCGCCGCGCGCGCTACAAAATCTGTGGGAAACCTGGCAGGAGATGCATAAGCCTGGCACCCGCCGCTCGCTGCGTGAGTGGCTGCATGACAGCCAAATGGATTTGCACGATATTCATATTGGCTACTCTTCCGGCGCGTTTAGTTTGCAGGAGCGCGCCTGGGCGGAACAACTTTACCTCAGTATGTGCCATGAGGTGCAGAAGCAACTGGACCCGCAAAACCGTGCGCATCGTCCGATTATCGACGAACTGCAAGAGCGAATGGCGGACAAAATGTACGTCAACTTCTCGCTGTTCCAGTCAATGCCGGACGCGTGGGGGATCGATCAACTCTTCCCGGTGCTGCCGCTGGAAGGATTAGATCAGGTACCGGAACGTCGTGCTGTGTTGCTGGATATTACTTGTGATTCCGATGGCGCTATCGACCACTATATCGATGGCGACGGTATCGCCACGACGATGCCGATGCCGGAATACGATCCAGAGAATCCGCCGATGCTCGGCTTCTTTATGGTTGGTGCCTATCAGGAGATCCTCGGTAACATGCACAACCTGTTTGGCGATACTGAAGCGGTTGACGTGTTTGTCTTCCCGGACGGTAACGTCGAGGTTGAGCTGTCTGACGAAGGCGATACCGTTGCGGATATGCTGCAATATGTGCAACTGGACCCGAAAACTCTGTTAACGCATTTCCGCGACCAGGTAAAACAGACGGATCTGGACGATGCGTTGCAGCAACAGTTCCTCGAAGAATTTGAAGCGGGACTGTACGGGTATACTTACCTGGAAGACGAGTAGCCGTTGATGCCCGGTGGTGCTGCGCTTACCGGGCCTACGAGTGCAGGCTGGATAAGGTAAAGCTGCCACCCGGCAGAATGCTATACTCACTTGAACCCGTATGAATTAACGGCGATAATTCGCCTCAATAGCGATTTACAAATCAATCCCTTCCTCGTCGGGTTTAACGACGCGGAGGGGATTTTTTTCATCTGTTTTAATGCAACGACTCTAAAAGAGGTCAGGACATGAGCACTTTAGGTCATCAGTACGATAACTCACTGGTTTCTAATGCGTTTGGTTTTTTACGTCTGCCAATGAACTTTCAGCCGTATGACAGCGATGCCGACTGGGTGATCACCGGCGTACCGTTTGATATGGCAACGTCCGGTCGCGCTGGCGGTCGTCATGGCCCGGCGGCGATCCGTCAGGTATCGACCAATCTCGCCTGGGAACATCACCGTTTCCCGTGGAATTCTGACATGCGTGAGCGCCTGAATGTCGTGGACTGCGGCGATCTGGTGTATGCGTTTGGCGATGCCCGTGAAATGAGTGAAAAATTACAGGCGCACGCCGAAAAACTGCTGTCTGCGGGTAAGCGTATGCTCTCTTTCGGCGGCGACCACTTTGTCACGCTGCCGCTGCTGCGCGCCCACGCCAAACATTTTGGCAAAATGGCGCTGGTACATTTTGACGCGCATACCGATACCTACGCTAACGGCTGCGAATTCGATCACGGCACGATGTTCTACACCGCGCCGAAAGAAGGCCTGATCGATCCGCATCATTCGGTGCAGATCGGTATTCGCACCGAGTTTGACAAAGACAATGGCTTTACCGTACTGGATGCTTGTCAGGTCAACGATCGCGGCGTGGATGATATCCTCGCTCAGGTGAAACAGATCGTCGGCGATATGCCGGTCTATCTGACCTTTGATATCGACTGTCTGGACCCGGCGTTTGCGCCTGGTACCGGTACGCCAGTGATCGGCGGTTTGACCTCCGATCGTGCCATTAAACTGGTACGCGGTCTGAAAGATCTGAACATTGTCGGTATGGATGTGGTAGAAGTCGCGCCGGCTTACGATCAGTCGGAGATCACCGCTCTGGCGGCCGCGACGCTGGCATTAGAAATGCTCTATATCCAGGCGGCGAAGAAGGGCGAGTAATCGCGCATTGCCCGGCGGTGCGACGCTTACCGGGCCTGCGTGTTGGCCAGATAAGGCGTTCACGCCGCCATCCGGCACTGTTCAGGGATTATTTGATCCCGTCCGCGCTCATGCGATCGCGCACATGCTGCGCACGCGCGGCGGATGCCGGATGATCGTCGAACATCGAGCTTTGACGGCCCGCTTCCAGTTTTGCCAGTTTCTCAAAGCTGGTGGCGAGTCCTGCCGGACTGATACCGCGTTTGCGCAACAGATCGTAAGAATAATCATCCGCTTCGGACTCCTGACGCTGGGAGAACTGCGAGTTCACCAGTTTTTCGCCAAGATCGCCAAGCTGTGATTGCGACAGGCTGCCGACAACCCCTCCTGCCGATGCCGCCGCGACGCGCACCGCGTTAGTACCCAGCGCGACCTGCATCCCTTTCTTTACATGACCCAGCGCGACATGGCCCATCTCATGGCCGATCACTGCTTCAACTTCGTTGTCGGTCATCATATCCATTAGCCCGCTGTAGACGCGGATACAGCCGTTCGCCATGGCAAATGCGTTGACGTCTTTCGTCTCGTAAACCTTGTAGTTCACCGGCTGGCCGTTAATGTTATCCCCCAGAGCGGCGGCGATTTTTGCCAGTCGTTTGGCGTATTCGCTGCTCGCTGGCGCGATTTTCGCTTTGCTGTCGAGTTCTTTACAGGATTGATCGCTCAGCGCTTTTACCTGCGCATCGCTTAACGTATAGGCCTGAAAAGCTTCAGCGCCCGAGGAAAGCAGTCCATTGGAGTCCATATTCTGGCAGCCAGTCAGTGCCGTCGCCATGCCCAAAGCAAACAGTGAAGCGCGAATTTTCATTTTTCTCTTCCATACGAATCAATATTGTTTTGAAATGCGCCGGTTGCAGATGAATTAGCGCCTGGGTTAAGTATAAAGAAAAGCGCGGCAGGCAAGTTAGCTAATTGGGTAACATGCGAGCACGATCCGGAGATTTCTGAAGCGGTAAAAGGATGTTCCATGTACATGACGCGCGGCTTGGGGTAAATTGTTGGCAAATTTTCCGGCGTAGCCCAAAACGCGCTGTCGTCAAGTCGTTACGGGCATGGCCTTTCAACATCCGATCTGGAGTCAAAATGTCCTCACGTAAAGAGCTTGCCAATGCTATTCGTGCGCTGAGCATGGACGCAGTACAGAAAGCCAAGTCCGGTCACCCCGGTGCCCCGATGGGTATGGCTGACATTGCCGAAGTCCTGTGGCGTGATTTCCTGAACCACAACCCGACCAACCCGTCCTGGGCCGACCGCGACCGCTTCGTGCTGTCCAACGGCCACGGCTCCATGCTGATTTACAGCCTGCTGCACCTCACCGGCTATGATCTGCCGATGTCCGAGCTGCAGAATTTCCGTCAGCTACATTCCAAAACGCCGGGTCACCCGGAAGTGGGCTACACCGCGGGTGTTGAAACCACCACTGGTCCGCTGGGTCAGGGTATTGCCAACGCCGTCGGGATGGCGATTGCCGAGAAAACTTTGGCGGCGCAGTTTAACCGTCCTGGCCACGACATCGTTGACCACTTCACCTACGTCTTTATGGGCGACGGCTGCATGATGGAAGGCATTTCTCACGAAGTGTGCTCACTGGCCGGTACTCTGAAGCTGGGCAAACTGATTGCGTTCTATGATGACAACGGGATTTCTATCGATGGTCACGTTGAAGGCTGGTTCACCGATGACACCGCGAAACGTTTTGAAGCCTATGGCTGGCACGTTATCCGTGGCGTTGACGGTCATGATGCAGACGCCATTAAACGCGCCACGGAAGAAGCTCGCGCCGTGACTGACAAACCGTCCTTGCTGATGTGTAAAACCATTATCGGTTTCGGTTCGCCGAACAAACAGGGTACCCACGATTCCCACGGTGCGCCGCTGGGCGACGCGGAAATCGCACTGACCCGTGAACAGTTGGGCTGGAAATACGCGCCGTTCGAAATCCCGTCTGAAATCTACGCCCAGTGGGATGCGAAAGAAGCCGGCCAGGCGAAAGAGTCGGCCTGGAATGAGAAATTCGCTGCTTATGCGAAAGCCTTCCCGCAGGAAGCTGCTGAATTCACCCGTCGTATGAAAGGCGACATGCCGGCTAACTTCGATGCGAAAGCGAACGAGTTCATCACTAAACTGCAGGCTAACCCGGCGAAAATCGCCAGCCGTAAAGCGTCCCAGAATGCCATCGAAGCCTTTGGTCCGCTGTTGCCGGAATTCCTCGGCGGCTCCGCAGACCTGGCGCCCTCTAACCTGACCCTGTGGTCCGGTTCTAAGGCTATCAATGAAGACGCGGCGGGTAACTACATTCACTACGGCGTGCGCGAATTCGGTATGACCGCTATCGCTAACGGTATCGCCCTGCACGGCGGTTTCCTGCCGTACACCTCGACCTTCCTGATGTTCGTCGAATATGCCCGTAACGCGGTGCGTATGGCGGCGCTGATGAAACAACGTCAGGTGATGGTTTACACCCACGACTCCATCGGTCTGGGCGAAGATGGCCCGACGCACCAGCCGGTCGAGCAGGTGGCAAGCCTGCGCGTAACGCCGAACATGTCCACATGGCGCCCGTGCGACCAGGTGGAATCTGCGGTGGCGTGGAAATATGGCGTAGAGCGTCAGGACGGTCCAACCGCGCTGATCCTCTCCCGTCAGAACCTGGCGCAGCAGGAACGTACTGAAGAACAGTTGGCGAATATCGCCCGCGGCGGCTACGTACTGAAAGATTGTGCGGGCCAACCGCAGATTATCTTCATTGCGACCGGTTCAGAAGTTGAACTGGCGGTTGCCGCTTACGAAAAACTGACTGCCGAAGGCGTGAAGGCGCGCGTGGTTTCTATGCCGTCCACCGACGCATTTGACAAGCAGGATGCGGCTT
This sequence comes from Salmonella enterica subsp. diarizonae, assembly GCF_008692785.1. Classification (GTDB taxonomy): domain Bacteria; phylum Pseudomonadota; class Gammaproteobacteria; order Enterobacterales; family Enterobacteriaceae; genus Salmonella; species Salmonella diarizonae. The sequence continues at coordinate 471,977 of NZ_VXJV01000001.1, read as the reverse complement.
ACCGTGAATCCGTGCTGCCGAAGGCGGTCTCTGCGCGTGTGGCTATTGAAGCGGGTATCGCTGACTACTGGTTCAAATACGTCGGCCTGAACGGCGCTATTGTCGGTATGACCACCTTCGGTGAATCCGCCCCGGCAGAGCTGTTGTTTGAAGAGTTTGGCTTCACTGTGGACAACGTGATCGCCAAAGCGAAAGCACTGCTGTAATCCTTAATACGGCATAAAACGGGTCGCTTCGGCGACCCGTTTTTATTGGAAGATACATTTATTTTGCTGTTAACAAGGTTTTATTTGTGATGTTTATCGCAATTTTTATATTGTGTTATTTATTGTATTTGTAATTAATATCACAAAATGAAGATTGCTTTTTATTTTTATTGTTTTAACTAATTGTTTTGTAGGTGGATTATAATCTTATCACTTTAAGTGCTCGCTTTTTCGCCTGGATTGATTTCATTTTGCCGCCCGCGTATTTTATTTTTAACGACAGGTTGTACCCTAAAAATAAAATAAGGAGAGCTTATGCGGTTAATAGATTATTTTCCTGAAGCATCTATTACAATAAGACCATCGGCACAAAATTGGCAGGAAGCTGTTGATTTTTCCATGTCATCGCTTTTGGCTAATCGTTATATAAATTCAAATTATATTCAGGCTATCAAAGATTCAACAATCAGTAATGGTCCTTACTATATTCTGGCGCCCGGTGTCGCGATGCCTCATGCTCGCCCCGAATGCGGCGCGTTAAAAACCGGGATGTCATTAACATTGCTCAGGCAGGATGTACAGTTTACCGACGAGGATGACGGCATAAAATTATTAATCGGCCTGTCAGCAGCAGATTCAGATTCACATATTGGTGCTATTCAGGCGTTAAGCGAACTATTATGTGAAGAGGATATTTTAGCGGCGTTATTAGCTGCGAAATCAGAAAAAGAGCTGGCGGATATTATAGCTCGCGAATAATTATTCTCTCCTTTACAGGATATTATTATGGAACACAAGTCTGCTCGTGCAAAGGTCCAGGCTTTTGGGGGCTTTTTGACCGCGATGGTCATTCCCAATATCGGCGCTTTTATTGCCTGGGGTTTTATTACTGCATTATTTATTCCGACCGGGTGGATGCCAAATGAGCATTTCGCCAAAATTGTCGGTCCGATGATTACCTATTTACTGCCGGTAATGATTGGTTCTACCGGTGGACATCTGGTAGGTGGAAAACGTGGCGCCGTGATGGGAGGAATTGGCACCATTGGCGTTATTATCGGCGCTGATATCCCTATGTTTCTTGGCTCAATGATTATGGGGCCTCTCGGCGGTCTGGTCATTAAACATATTGATAGGTTGCTGGAGAAGCGGATTCCTGCCGGTTTTGAGATGGTGATTAATAACTTCTCACTGGGTATCGCCGGGATGATTTTGTGTCTGCTGGGTTTTGAAGTGATTGGTCCGGCGGTACTCATTGCCAATAACTTTGTGAAGGAGTGTATTGAATCGTTGGTACATGCGGGCTATCTGCCGCTGTTGTCCTTAATCAATGAACCGGCAAAAATCCTCTTTTTGAACAATGCTATTGATCAGGGCGTTTATTATCCGCTGGGAATGCAACAGGCGTCGGAAACCGGAAAATCTATTTTCTTTATGGTGGCCTCTAATCCGGGGCCTGGCTTAGGTTTGCTGCTTGCCTTTACGCTATTCGGCAAAGGAATGGCAAAGAAATCTGCGCCTGGCGCCATGATTATCCATTTCCTCGGCGGGATTCATGAGCTCTATTTTCCCTACGTGCTGATGAAGCCATTAACACTCATCGCCATGATTGCCGGCGGGATGAGCGGAACATGGGTGTTTAACCTGCTGGATGGCGGCCTGGTGGCAGGGCCAAGCCCGGGTTCAATTTTCGCCTATCTGGCGCTGACGCCGAAAGGTTCTTTCCTCGCTACGATTGCTGGCGTAACGGCGGGAACGGCAGTGACCTTTATTATCACCGCTTTCATTTTGAAAATGGAAAAAAGTAGCGAAGCCGACAGCGAAGATACTTTTAGCGATTCCGCTAAAGCGGTGAAAGTCATGAAGCAGGAAGGCAAATTTTCATATCGCGACGTGAAACGCATCGCCTTTGTCTGCGATGCGGGGATGGGCTCCAGCGCAATGGGCGCGACAACGTTCCGCCGACGTCTGGAAAAGGCGGGCCTGACTATCGACGTTAAACATTACGCTATCGAAAATGTACCGGATGATGCCGATATTATTGTTACCCATGCCAGCCTTGAAGGACGTGTTAAGCGAGTCAGCAATAAGCCCTTAATACTTATTAAGAACTATATTGGCGATCCGCGCCTTGATGATTTATTTAACCATTTGACATCGAATTAATATTTCAGATTTCTGGAGTAAATATGAAAACGAAAGTAGCTGCTATATATGGCAAGCGGGATGTCCGTATCCGTGAGTTTGAATTACCCGACATTACTGAAAATGAACTGCTCGTAAGCGTAATTTCCGACAGCGTATGTCTCTCTACCTGGAAAGCCGCCTTATTAGGCAGTGAACATAAGCGAGTGCCTGATGACCTGGAAAATCATCCAGTCATTACGGGTCATGAATGTGCCGGAATTATCGTCAAAGTAGGAAAAAACCTGACTGGTAAATATAAAAAAGGACAGCGTTTTGTTTTACAACCGGCGATGGGCTTGCCGAGCGGTTATTCTGCCGGCTACAGCTACGAATATTTTGGCGGTAACGCCACGTACATGATAATCCCGGAAGTAGCGATTAATCTGGGCTGTGTTTTACCGTATCACGGTTCTTATTTTGCCGCAGCATCGCTGGCGGAACCCATGTGCTGCATTATTGGCGCCTATAATGCGAATTATCATACAACGCCTTATGTTTATGAACATCGGATGGGAGTCATACCCGGCGGTAATATCGCGCTCCTGGCTTGTGCCGGTCCGATGGGCATTGGCGCGATTGATTATGCCATTAACGGTGGGCTTCAGCCGTCGCGAGTGGTGGTGGTAGATATCGATGAGGCCCGCCTGGCGCAGGCGAAAAAACTGCTGCCGGTCAAACAGGCCGCCGAGAAGGGCATTGAGCTTATCTATGTGAATACCGCGGGCATGGCTGATCCTGCTGCGCAACTTCGGGCATTAACCGATGGCGCAGGATTTGATGATGTGTTTGTTTATGCAGCTGTTCCGTCCGTCGTTGAAATGGCTGACGATCTTCTCGCAGAAGACGGTTGCCTGAATTTCTTTGCCGGGCCGACAGATAGCCAGTTCAAGGTACCGTTTAATTTTTACAATGTGCATTACAACAGTACCCATGTCGTAGGGACATCCGGTGGCTCCACGGATGATATGAAAGAGGCTATTGCGTTAAGCGCAACAGGACAGCTTCAGCCTTCATTCATGGTGACGCATATTGGCGGGCTGGATGCAGTGCCGGACACCGTGCTCAACCTGCCGGATATTCCCGGCGGTAAAAAGCTTATCTATAACGGCGTCACCATGCCGCTGACGGCGATTACTGATTTCGCTGAAAAAGGGAAAACGGAGCCGTTGTTCAGGGAGCTGGCGCGTCTGGTTGAAGAGACGCACGGCATCTGGAACGAAAAAGCGGAAAGATACCTGCTGGCGCAATTTGGCGTGGATATCGGGGAGGCGGCATGATGTCTCTGGCATGGCCGCTATTTCGCATTACGGAACAGGCGGCGTTAGCTGCCTGGCCGCAAACCGGATGCGGCGATAAGAACAAAATTGATGGGCTGGCTGTTACCGCAATGCGACAGGCATTAAATGATATCGCCATCCGTGGGCGGATCGTCATCGGCGAGGGGGAAATCGATCATGCGCCCATGTTGTGGATTGGCGAAGAGGTTGGTAACGGTGAGGGGCCGGAGGTGGATATCGCCGTCGATCCTATAGAAGGCACCCGAATGGTCGCCATGGGACAAAGCAATGCGCTGGCCGTCATGGCGTTTTCGCCCCGGGGCAGCTTGTTACATGCGCCTGATATGTATATGAAGAAGCTGGTCGTAAGCCGCCAGGCGAAAGGGGCGATTAATCTGGCGTTGCCGTTAACGGTCAACCTGCGAAACGTCGCCAGGGCGCTTAACAAGCCGCTGGAGGAGTTGCGTATGGTGACGCTGGATAAACCACGGTTGCAGCCTGCCATTGCCGAGGCGACCCAACTGGGCGTGAAAGTTTTCGCCCTGCCCGATGGCGATGTGGCGGCCAGTGTCCTGACCTGTTTGCAGGACAATCCTTATGATCTGATGTATACCATTGGCGGCGCGCCTGAAGGCGTCATTTCCGCCTGTGCGGTAAAAGCGTTGGGCGGTGATATGCAGGCGGAGCTGCTCGACTTCTGTGAAGCGAAAGGGGATAACGCTGACAACCGTCTGGTGGCGCAACAGGAGCGTCAACGCTGCGAAGAGATGGGCGTTGCGGTTAACCGCGTCTACTCCCTTGACGAACTGGCGGCCGGTAACGACATTCTCTTTAGCGCGACGGGCGTTACGGGGGGCGATCTGGTTAATGGGATCCAACGGGTTGCGAACGGTGTGCGCACGCAAACTTTACTGATCGGTAGCGCAGATCGAACGTGTAATATTATAGACTCTCTGCATTCATGGTGACCTATCGAGAAACGAATGACGACGCTGACAGAAGACGATGTGCTTGAGCAACTGGACGCTCAAAATAATTTACTTTCGTTTATGACGACGGCACATACCATTTTGCTCCAGGGCATTAAGCGCTTTCTGCCGTCGTTGTTTGTCGATAATGATGAAGAGATTGTGGAATATGCCGTGAAGCCGCTACTCGCCCAAAGCGGGCCGCTTGACGATATCGACGTTGCATTACGTCTGATTTATGCGCTGGGGAAAATGGATAAATGGCTCTACGCTGACATCACCCATTTTTCTCAGTTTTATCAGTACCTGCATGAACAAGACGCGATTCCCGGTTTTGCCGACGACATTACCTGGGACTTCATCAGTAACGTTAACTGTATTACCCGTAATGCGCCCTTATATAGCGCGCTGGAGTCGATGAAGTTTGCCGACTTCGCCGCGTGGTCTGAGGTGCGTTTTACCGGTATGGTCAAGACGGCGATGGCGCTGGCGGTAACGACAATTTTAAAGGAATTAACGCCGTGAAAATCGCATTGACGGTTAATGGGCTGCACGTTGAAGCACATTATCATGATGATGAAATAGAAAAGGTTCACAAGCCCTTATTGCAACAACTGGCTAAAATACATGCCGCTAAACCTGAGCGCCGTACCATCGTTTTTCTTAGCGCGCCGCCTGGCACAGGCAAATCCACGCTGACCACCTTCTGGGAATACCTCTCTCGTCAGGATGCTGACCTGCCGGAAATTCAAACGCTTCCCATGGATGGTTTTCATTACTATAACCGCTGGCTGGAGGCGCATCATTTACGTGCCTGTAAAGGCGTGCCGGAAACTTTTGACGTCGATAAGCTGGCGGAAAATCTGCGTCAGGTGCGGGCTGGCGAGGCGACCTGGCCGCAGTACGACCGACAGCGGCACGACCCGGTGGAACACGCTGTTGTCGTCACGGCGCCGATCGTGATTGTGGAAGGAAACTGGCTCCTGCGGGATGACGACAGATGGCGCGCGTTAGCGGAGTTTTGCGATTTCTCATTATTTATTCGCGCCCCGGCGGAAACCTTACGCGCCCGGTTGATTGGACGCAAACTGGCGGGAGGATTATCACAGGCGGAGGCGGAAACCTTTTATGAACGCACCGACGGCCCGAATGTGCGCCGGGTACTGGAAAGTAGTCTGCCAGCCGATCTCATGCTGGAAATGACCCCTACGGGCGAATATCGGATGGCGCGTCCTTAATGATGTTACGCGGCGTTATCGCGCCATTATGCAATCGTACCACCCTTGAAAAATGACGCTGGGTAAACGCAGCGTCATGGCTAATCGCCGCGACGCAGGTTCCCCGCGCCCGGCATGTCGCCAGCCAGTGCTCAAATACGGTTAGCCAGTGGGCGTCAAAATCCCGGCTGGGTTCATCCAGCAATAACACAGGCGGCGCCATCGCCTCCAGACTGGCTACCGCCACCATCCTGCGCTGCGCGGCGTGCAGATCAAGCGGATGCGCCTCGGCGACGTCCATTAGCTGGCATAACCGCAGCGCGGCCTGGGTGCGCCGTGAAATTTCCTCTGCCGATAAGCGTTGTAGTTTCAGCCCAAAAGCGACCTCTTGTGCGACATTGCTGTGGAAAATCTGGTTTTCCGCTTCCTGAAAGAGTACGCCGATAGCGGCGGCGCGTTGACGATTTTTAAGCTGCGCAATCGGTTCTCCATTCAGCGTTACCGAGCCGGAAGTGGGGGAAAGCAGGCCGGCCATAATCCGTAACAGCGTCGATTTTCCCGCGCCGTTATCGCCGGTCAACGCCAGCCACTCGCCGTCATGAAGTTCAAGCGAGATAGCGTGCAAACAGTCGGCTGCGGCATCCGGCCAGCGATAAGCGACCTGATTTAACGTCAACATAATGGGGTTAGCGCTCCGTCGCGCAATTGCCATACCCGCTGGCATCGCGTCAGAAAAGGAAAATGATTACGTTCAAAAAGCACAATGAGAGAATGACGTTCCAGCGCCCACTGTTGTAGCCGTTCCAGCAGCGTCCCGGTAGCGACTGATGTCAGCCGACTGAAGGCTTCATCAAGAACTAATAGTCTGGGCTGCATGGCAAGCGCGCTGGCAATCACTACCCGCTGCGTTTCGCCGCCGGAGAGCGTGCCGGGATGGCGATGGCGTAACGACTGGCAGTTTGTCAGGGTCAGCGCCTCGTCAATGCGCCGTAGAATTTCCGCTTCATGGAGGCCGAGGTTCTCCGGGCCAAACGCCACCTCTTCCTCTACGCTAAAGGTACAGCCGGAAAGCTGTAAATAAGGCGACTGCTGCACCAACTGGATGGTGGGCGACTGTTCTACCAGCGAGAGCTGCCCGATAGGGACGCCAAGCAGTAAGCCTGTGCCGTCAATATCGCCGGGAAGATAATCCGGATACCAGCCTGCCATCAGTTGCGCCAGCGTACTTTTTCCGCTGCCGTTATCGCCGACTATCGCCACCATTCCGGGCGTTGAATAGTGGAAATCAAAACATGCCGGCGGGCGTGTCGCATCGGACGGAAGATAACGAAACTGCTCTAACGTAACCATATCCACACTCCCGCTTCCGCCAGTATCAGCAGTACCATTCCATACCGCGCAACCCGTTGTAACACGCTATCTTTCGGTGCCCACAGCGTGGTTCGGGTACGATGCAGCCGAAATCCTCGCATATCCAACGCCGCGCCGCGTATCGCCAGATCGTTAAGCGCATTTTGCGTAAGCGGCACGATCAGCGCAGGTATCGCCCGTAGCCGCTGATACCAGCCTTCATCCAGCGGCACGCCGCGCGCGCGTTGGGCTTCATGAACGATCGCCAGTTGTCGTTTGAGCTGTTCGACGACCAGCAACGGGCCAGCGAACAGATAAGCGATGCCGGGCGGCAGACGTGAAGCAAACAGGGCGCGAATAAACCGCTGAACCGGCACATATTGCATCCATAGCTGCGACGTTGACACGATCGCCAGCAGGCGTAGCCATAGCGTAACGGCATATATCCAGCGTTGCGGAGCGCGAGGCTGCCCGCTTATCCATTCCGTTAGCCAACCGCCATGTACCAGCCATAGCCCAACCCCTAAAGACAGCATCAGCCAGGCGACATACTTCGCCCGCTGCCGCGTTGATTTCGACGCTAACAGACAGAGGAAGGTTGCCGCGCTATAAACCGGGAGCACGGTCTGCGCAGGGAGTAGCAGCGTGGTGCAGGCCGCCAGCGCCCATAAGGTTAACGAGGTAAACGGATGCATTTAGCGTACGGCTGACATCGCAGGAAAATGCCGTGTAGTACGTAACGGTAGCTGACGCAGCAGCCCCCAAACGATAATCGCGGTCAGAATTTTATCGACCAGATTGGCACCTATGACGGTAATCGCGACAGACTCTACCAGGTTTTGGCCCATTGAATGCATCTAGGCGACGAATAAATCGGCGCCACTACCGGTAACGCCGCCAAAAAGCGCGGTACGAAGTGGGACTGCGACCAGCGTCACCGCTAACGTAATGACGACGCCGCTGGCGACCACTTTTGGCAGGGTACGAAACCAGCCTGCGCGCGCCAGCCACCCGGCGACCAGGCCGATAACCATCGCTACCGGGGCAAACGCGGCAGCGATAGGGTCGGTAAGCAGCCCCCACAGCAAGTTGGTCAGAAGCCCAGTCAACATGCCGATTACCGGCCCTAACAGCACCGCGCTAATTAAGGTGCCGATCGAGTCGAGAAAAATAGGCAGCTTCAACATGCTAATAAGCTGTCCGCCAATCATATTGATGGCAATAGCGATGACAATCAAAACCAGAGACTGGCTGGAAAACGGGCGACGCGCCATAAAGTACCTCTTAAAGAGTCGTCAATTAACGGGAAGAAATATGCAGTTCGTCATAACCGGAAATGGCGCACGGTTGACGGCTGAACGTCAGCGCTGGCAACTCGCCGATAATCAGTTCCAGCGTGGTACGCACGGTACACCCCGGCATCATATGACCGCCGAGCATTGCCCCGTAGGGATCTGATACCGCGAGATGCAGATGCTCGCCGGTCAGTTCAAGCGTGCCGTTTAGCGAGATAACTTCAAATGTGCCGGTGAGCGACGTGGTCGCCTCTTGCCCGGCATAACGCAGCGCAACGTCGGTCAGACTGCCGGTACACCCAGCTATCCAGGCGGCGTGTAATTGGTTCTGTTGCACAAAGGCGTGTAATTGGGAAAACACTTCCTGGCCGGGAAGCAGACGAAGCGCGTAAAAGCGCGCTGTAGAGGCGTTGTGGTGAGATGCAGTCATCGTTACAGGACTCCGAGACTCGGACGTGGCGCTGATAATATAGACGCTGGCGACAGCGCTTTCTGATATAAATCAGTATTTGTGACGCGACGATGAAAAGATCTGGCGGGCGTACTGGTGATTCTTAAATACGGAATAAATTGCAGCGTAAGCGGCCATGAAATGTGATGCAGGTCAGATTACTGTCTTCTTCGACTGGACAAACATTCCTTTTATTCCCCGTTTCGCTTATTCTAGCTGAAGCGTTTCAGTTAATTAAATGTTCGACAATTAACCAATCAGTCGCAGTTTGCGACAGGTGAGGTTTTACTCGACGATGAGCTGCATTACTCTGTCAGCCTCATCTGAATCGGGATAGCCTTGCAGGAGACCTATGACCGTACGCATAGCGATTAATGGCTTTGGTCGCATCGGGCGTAACGTGGTTCGTGCTTTGTATGAATCCGGACGTCGGGCGGAAATTACCGTGGTGGCCATCAACGAGCTGGCGGATGCCGCAGGCATGGCGCATTTGTTGAAATATGATACCAGCCACGGGCGTTTTGCATGGGAGGTTCGCCACGAGCGCGAGCAGCTTTTTGTCGGCGACGATGTCATTCGTATTCTGCATGAACGAACGTTGGCGGATCTGCCGTGGCGCGAACTGGGCGTGGATGTCGTGTTGGATTGTACGGGCGTATATGGCAACCGGGAGCATGGCGAGGCGCATATTGCCGCTGGCGCGAAGAAAGTGCTCTTTTCTCATCCGGGCAGCAACGATCTTGACGCCACCGTCGTTTTTGGCGTGAACCAGAACCAACTGCTTGCGGAACATCGTATTGTCTCAAACGCATCCTGTACCACGAATTGCATAATTCCCGTCATTAAATTGTTGGATGATGCTTACGGCATCGAGTCTGGTACCGTCACGACGATCCACTCCGCGATGAACGATCAGCAGGTGATCGACGCGTATCATTCCGATCTGCGGCGCACGCGCGCGGCCAGCCAGTCGATTATCCCGGTAGATACAAAACTGGCGGCAGGCATTACGCGTATATTCCCGCAGTTTAACGATCGTTTTGAGGCGATTGCCGTGCGCGTTCCCACCATTAATGTGACGGCGATCGATTTAAGCGTGACGGTGAAAAAACCGGTAAAAGCCAGTGAAGTCAACCAGTTGCTGCAAAAAGCAGCACAAGGTGCATTTCATGGTATAGTTGACTATACGGAATTACCGTTGGTCTCGATAGATTTTAACCACGACCCGCACAGCGCCATTGTTGATGGCACGCAAACCCGGGTCAGTGTCGCCCACCTGATCAAGACCCTGGTCTGGTGCGATAATGAATGGGGCTTTGCTAATCGGATGCTCGACACCACGTTAGCGATGGCCGCAGTTGGTTTCAGGCTCGACGCGTAAGCGCCGACAAAACTTTAAGAATCATTGAGAGGATTCACCATGTCTGTAATTAAGATGACCGATCTGGATCTGGCCGGGAAACGCGTTTTTATCCGTGCGGATCTGAACGTACCTGTTAAAGAAGGTAAAGTGACCAGCGATGCGCGTATCCGCGCTTCTCTGCCAACCATCGAACTGGCTCTGAAACAGGGTGCGAAAGTGATGGTAACTTCCCACCTGGGTCGTCCTACCGAAGGCGAGTACAACGAAGAATTCTCTCTGCTGCCGGTTGTTAACTACCTGAAAGAAAAACTGTCTAACCCGGTTCGCCTGGTCAAAGATTACCTCGACGGCGTTGACGTGGCCGAAGGTGAGCTGGTGGTTCTGGAAAACGTTCGCTTTAACAAAGGCGAGAAGAAAGACGACGAAGCGCTGTCTAAAAAATATGCTGCCCTGTGTGACGTATTCGTGATGGACGCCTTTGGTACTGCGCACCGCGCGCAGGCTTCTACCCACGGTATCGGCAAATTCGCTGACGTCGCATGCGCAGGCCCGCTGCTGGCCGCTGAACTGGATGCGCTGGGTAAAGCGCTGAAAGAACCGGCTCGTCCGATGGTGGCTATCGTTGGTGGTTCTAAAGTGTCTACCAAACTGACCGTTCTGGATTCCCTGTCTAAAATCGCTGACCAGCTGATTGTTGGCGGCGGTATCGCCAACACCTTCGTTGCCGCTCAGGGCCACAGCGTTGGTAAATCCCTGTACGAAGCAGACCTGGTTGACGAAGCAAAACGTCTGCTGACTACTTGCGATATCCCGGTTCCGGCCGATGTTCGCGTTGCCACCGAGTTCTCCGAAACCGCACCGGCGACCCTGAAATCCGTTAACGACGTGAAAGAAGACGAGCAGATCCTGGATATCGGCGATGCTTCCGCTCAGCAACTGGCTGAAATCCTCAAGAATGCCAAAACCATTCTGTGGAACGGCCCGGTTGGCGTGTTTGAGTTCCCGAACTTCCGTAAAGGGACTGAAATCGTGGCGAATGCGATTGCAGACAGCGAAGCCTTCTCTATCGCTGGCGGCGGCGATACCCTGGCGGCAATCGACCTGTTCGGCATTGCTGACAAAATTTCCTACATTTCTACTGGCGGCGGCGCATTCCTCGAATTCGTGGAAGGTAAAGTTCTGCCAGCCGTAGCGATGCTCGAAGAGCGCGCTAAGAAGTAATCGTTACGGGCAGGGATTCCTGCCCGTTGATTTATCGCCGATCTGACATTCAGGGCGGCCCGTGTTTTTTCCCAAAGCCCGACGATACAGGACAACGAAACATGTCTAAAATTTTTGATTTCGTAAAACCAGGCGTGATCACTGGTGATGACGTACAGAAAGTGTTCCAGGTAGCAAAAGAAAACAATTTTGCTCTGCCGGCAGTTAACTGCGTGGGCACTGATTCCATCAACGCTGTTCTGGAAACCGCTGCAAAAGTTAAAGCGCCGGTCATCGTTCAGTTCTCCAACGGCGGCGCTTCCTTCATCGCGGGTAAAGGCGTGAAAACTGACGTACCTCAGGGCGCGGCAATCCTGGGCGCTATCTCTGGCGCGCATCACGTTCACCAGATGGCTGAACATTATGGCGTTCCGGTTATCCTGCACACTGACCACTGCGCGAAGAAACTGCTGCCGTGGATCGACGGTCTGCTGGACGCGGGTGAAAAACACTTTGCGGCTACCGGTAAACCGCTGTTCTCTTCTCACATGATTGACCTGTCTGAAGAGTCTCTGCACGAAAACATCGAAATCTGCTCCAAATACCTGGCGCGCATGTCCAAAATTGGCATGACTCTGGAAATCGAACTGGGTTGCACCGGTGGTGAAGAAGACGGCGTGGACAACAGCCACATGGACGCTTCTGCCCTGTACACCCAGCCGGAAGATGTTGATTACGCGTACACTGAGCTGAGCAAAATCAGCCCGCGTTTCACCATTGCCGCTTCCTTCGGTAACGTACACGGCGTTTACAAGCCGGGTAACGTGGTTCTGACCCCGACCATTCTGCGTGATTCTCAGGACTATGTTTCTAAGAAACACAACCTGCCGCACAACAGCCTGAACTTCGTTTTCCACGGCGGTTCCGGTTCTACTGCTCAGGAAATCAAAGACTCCGTAAGCTACGGCGTAGTGAAAATGAACATCGATACCGATACCCAATGGGCAACCTGGGAAGGTGTTCTGAACTACTACAAAGAAAACGAAGCGTATCTGCAAGGTCAGTTGGGCAACCCGAAAGGCGAAGATCAGCCGAACAAGAAATACTATGACCCGCGCGTATGGCTGCGTGCTGGCCAGACTTCGATGATCGCTCGTCTGGAAAAAGCATTTAAAGAACTGAACGCGATTGACGTTCTGTAATATAGTCTGCTGATTGAAATGGCTTCCCTCGGGAAGCCATTTTTTTATCGCCATTCCCGGAGAGCGGCGTTAGTGCTTTCATCCGGCCTATCTTTTTTTGGATGATGCCGAAAAATGGCATATTCCTCTGTTTTTGTTTACCTTTAAAAAGTTCTTTTCGTGAGAATGATCTCAATTGCTTGTTTTGCTATGACCAAGGAATATTGAATGGAAGATTTGAATGTTGTCGACAGCATAAATGGTGCGGGCACCTGGCTGGTACGCAACCAGGCGTTATTGCTCAGCTATGCTGTGAATATTGTTGCGGCTCTTGCCATTATCATCATTGGGTTGATTGTAGCGCGCGTGATCTCCAATACGGTAAATCGTCTGATGCGTGCGCGTCATATTGATGCGACAGTGGCCGACTTTCTTTCTGCGTTGGTGCGCTATGGGGTTATCGCTTTTACGCTGATTGCAGCTCTGGGTCGCGTGGGGGTTCAAACCGCCTCGGTTATTGCCGTACTGGGCGCTGCCGGTTTAGCCGTTGGCCTGGCATTACAGGGATCGCTCTCTAACCTCGCCGCTGGGGTATTGCTGGTTATGTTCCGTCCGTTCCGCGCCGGTGAGTATGTCGATTTGGGCGGCGTTGCCGGTACGGTACTGAACGTGCAAATCTTTTCCACGACAATGCGCGCGGTAGACGGCAAAATTATTGTGATTCCGAATGGCAAAATTATCGCGGGAAATATCATCAACTATTCTCGTGAGCCAGTTCGCCGTAACGAATTCATTATTGGTGTGGCCTACGATTCTGATATCGATCAGGTAAAACAACTGCTAACGACGATTATCGAGTCCGATGCTCGCATTTTAAAAGATCGCGAAATGACGGTGCGTTTGAATGAGCTGGGCGCGTCATCGATTAATTTTGTGGTGCGTGTCTGGAGTAAAAGCAGCGACCTGCAAAATGTCTACTGGGACGTGCTGGAACGTATTAAACGTGAATTCGACGCCGCTGGTATTAGCTTCCCGTACCCGCAGATGGACGTCAATTTTAAACGCGTGAAAGATAACGCCGCGGAGTAATTTTCCTCCCGCGATACCTGCCGGCGCTGCGCTTATCCGCCTCCAGTATTCTCTGGTTGTAGAGTGGATAAGTGTAGCTGCCATCCGCCATTCAGTCTCTTTATTAGCTTTTCTTATTAATGATTAAAATTATCAATTTCCGCTAATAATATTCCCGCGCTATAGTCTGCCTTTAAGAAAAACAGCTCAGGGTAGTTAACGTGATATCTTATTATTTTCAAGGGCTTGCCCTTGGTGCCGCCATGATCCTTCCGCTTGGCCCGCAAAATGCGTTTGTGATGAATCAGGGAATTCGTCGCCAGTACCACCTCATGATAGCGCTGCTTTGCGCGTTAAGTGATTTAGTCCTGATTAGCGCCGGTATTTTTGGCGGCAGCGCGTTGCTGATGCAGTCGCCGTGGCTGCTGGCGCTGGTCACATGGGGCGGGGTCGCGTTCTTGTTATGGTACGGTTTTGGCGCGCTAAAAACGGCAATGAGCAGTAATCTGGAGCTGGCCAGCGCCGAGGTTATGAAGCAGGGGCGCTGGAAAATTATTGCTACGATGCTGGCGGTAACGTGGCTGAATCCGCACGTTTATCTGGATACGTTTGTTGTGTTGGGCAGTCTCGGCGGGCAACTGGCTATGGAGCCAAAGCGCTGGTTCGCCCTCGGCACGATTAGCGCGTCGTTCTTATGGTTTTTTGGACTGGCGCTACTGGCGGCCTGGCTTGCGCCTCGACTGCGTACGGCGAAAGCTCAACGTATTATCAACATTCTGGTTGGGGTGGTGATGTGGCTTATCGCCTTCCAGCTAGCGCGGGAAGGCGTCGCGCATATGCACGCGCTTTTCAACTAAGCGTTGTCTGATGGACAACAGGCTGATATCCGCTAAGCTTGCCTGCATGCGCCCTGTATATCAGGGCAATGACTGCAATATGGAGGAGAGACTGTGAAGTTCAAAGTGATGGCCCTGGCGGCATTAGTGGGTTTAAGTGCAATGTCGGCGCAGGCAAGCGAACTGCCGGAAGGCCCGCACATCGTGACTTCCGGTACGGCAAGCGTCGATGCTGTGCCTGATATCGCCACCTTAGCGATTGAAGTGAATGTCGCGGCGAAGGATGCGGCGACGGCGAAGAAGCAGGCTGATGAGCGCGTGGCGCAATATCTTTCCTTCCTGGAGCAAAATCAGATTGCGAAAAAAGACATTAGCGCGGCGAATCTGCGCACGCAGCCGGATTATGATTACCAAAACGGTAAAAGCATTCTGAAAGGGTATCGCGCGGTGCGAACCGTCGAGGTGACGCTGCGTCAGTTAGATAAACTCAATTCGCTGCTGGACGGCGCGCTGAAGGCGGGTCTGAATGAGATTCGTTCGGTATCGCTGGGCGTGGCGCAACCGGACGCCTATAAAGACAAGGCCCGCAAAGCCGCCATTGATGACGCGATTCATCAGGCGCAGGCGCTGGCAGCCGGTTTCCACAGCAAGCTGGGTCCGGTTTACAGCGTTCGCTACCATGTTTCTAATTATCAGCCGAGTCCGGTGGTGCGAATGATGAAAGCCGCAGAGGCTGCGCCAGTATCCGCGCAGGAAACTTACGAGCAGCCGACCATTCAGTTCGACGATCAGGTCGATGTGGTATTCCAGCTTGAACCTGGAACAGAGCGGACGCCGGCAACGGCCGCCAGCGCGCAGTAATCTCGCCCGGCCTGGGCGTGCTTCCAGGCCGCGTTTCTCCCCAATGTTCTTGTCGTTTTTGTGTGAGCAACTGTAAAACTGCGACCTGGCATCCAGTCTTTTTTTCCCGTTGAAAGAGGATAGACCATAGTGATTTTCTGAGGTGACTATGGATATCTTTATTTCTAAAAAAATGCGTAATTTCATTCTGTTGGCGCAGACCAATAATATTGCCAGGGCGGCGGAGAAAATTCACATGACGGCCTCGCCTTTCGGTAAAAGCATCGCCGCGCTGGAGGATCAAATGGGCTATACGCTGTTTACCCGTAAAGATAACAGTATCAGCCTGAATAAAGCGGGGCAGGAACTTTATCAAACACTCTTTCCCATCTATCAACGTTTGTCGGCCATCGATAATGAGATTCATAACGCGGGGCGCCGTTCACGTAACATCGTGATAGGCATTGATAATACGTATCCAACCATTATCTTCGATCAGTTGATTAGCCTGGGCGACAAATATGACGGCGTGACGGCGCAGGCCATCGAATTCAGCGAAAATGGCGTAATTGATAATCTGTTCGACAGGCAACTCGACTTTATTATTTCGCCTCAGCATGTATCGGCGCGTGTGCAGGATCTGGAAAATTTGACGATTAGCGAGCTGCCGCCGTTACGTCTTGGCTTTCTGGTTTCCCGGCGGTATGAAGACAAGCAGCCGCAGGCGCTGCTGCGTGAACTGCCCTGGCTGCAAATGCGTTTCCAGAACCGGGCCAATTTCGAAGCGATGCTGGATGCCTACATGCGACCCTGCGGCATCAACCCTACCGTGATTTACCGTCCTTACAGTTTTATGGCCAAGATAAGCGCGGTGGAGCGCGGTCAGTTCCTGACGGTCATTCCGTATTTCGCCTGGCGACTGGTGAATCCGGCAAAACTGAAATATTTTGATGCGCCGCACAGCCCAATGTACATGCAGGAATATCTTTATTCATTGAAAAACCATCGCCATACCGCCACGATGCTCCGGCATATCGCCGAAGATCGCGACGGGGACGAACTAACCGAGCATTGATCCGGTTTCCAGCAGGTTACGATGAAGATCAAAAGCGTGACTGAGGTCGTGGTGAATATGACCACCGGGCGCGTTTTCCAGATAACGGCGCAAATAGTCGCGGTAAAGCGGGTGCGCGCAGCGATCAATAATGGTATGTGCGCGTTGCAGAGGAGAGAGTCCGCGTAGATCGGCAATGCCTTGCTCGGTAATGATCACTTTAACGCTGTGTTCGCTGTGATCGACATGGCTGCACATCGGCACAATGGTGGAAATTTTTCCTCCTTTGGCCACGGACGGCGCCATAAAGAGAGAGAGGTAAGCATTACGCTCAAAATCGCCGCTGCCACCGATACCGTTCATCAGATTCACGCCGGCGACATGAGTGGAGTTGGCATGTCCATAGATGTCAAACTCCAGGCCGACATTCAGCGCAATAACGCCAAGCCGCCGGATAATTTCTGGATTATTGGAGATCTCTTGCGGACGCAGCACGATACGACTGGCGAAGAAATCCATATTATCGTAAATCTTTTGCAGCGAGTCGGCGGAAACCGTCAGGCTGGAGGCGCTGGCGCCAGTGATTTTGCCTGTCTCCAGCAGATGCACCACAGACTCCTGCAACACTTCGGAATACATCATAAAGGACGGAATATCCGGGTTTTCGCCAAGTCGCGCCATCACCGCATTGTTGATGTTGCCCACGCCGCTTTGCAGCGGTAAAAATTCTGCCGGGATGCGCCCCTGCGCCATCTCATTAAGCAGAAACGTAACCACATTATCGGCAATCTGCTGGCAGATGGGGTTGGCGTTATCCAGCACGTTGCCAGCATCGGGAAGATTCGTTTCTACCACCGCGACAATTTTGCGCGGATCGATCTGTACGTACTGATGACCTACCCGATCCAGCGCATGAAAAATAGCGACGCTGTTGCGCCGCGGCGGTGCGCCGGGAATGACGATATCGGCCAGTTCGGCGACGCGCGGGTTATGATAGTGATTCAGTTCGATGATCACTTTTTGGGCCCGCAGCAGCCAGGTCGGCGCATTGCCGATACCGCTGGATAGCCAGACGCGCCCATCGCTGGTAATGGCTGTGGCTTCGATAACGGCCACGTCGATGTCGCCAAAAAAGCCGTAGTTAACCATCTGCGCGACTTCGCTCAGATGCAGATCGACAAACTTTACCTGCCCCTGATTAATTTTTTGGCGCAGGCCGGTTGAGGTCTGATAGGGCGCACGCCAGGAGACCGCATCAGCCTCCGACAGCGCATCGTCGGCGGCGGCGCTGATAGACGCGCCCGTTAATAATCGAATCTGAAAAGGCTGCCGCATTTGGTGCAGCGCATTGGCGCGTCTGGCGATCGCGGCAGGCAGCGCTTTGGGCGAACCGGCGGGGGTAAAGCCGCTGAACGCCACCATATCGTTATGCTGAATGATTTCCGCCGCGTCATCGGCGCTCATTGTTGGCCAGGAGACTTTCATCGCGTGATCCTCACCCTCAGTGCCCCACGAAATGGGGCTTACGTTTTTCCAGAAAAGCGTTCATTCCTTCCTGATAATCCTCGCTGTCATAAACGGCGCGCCGCATTCCCTGGATGCGTTCAAACTCATCAGAATTCATGGTGTGCGCTTCGCCCAGCACCCGCAGTTCTTCTTTTATCACCGCTATGGCCAACGGCGCTTTTTCTGAAATATGGTGCGCCATTTGTAACGTGAAATCTTCCAGTTCGTCGGCTTCAACAACATGGTTAAGAATGCCGACCGCCAGCGCGCGCTGGGCAGTAATTGGCGACGCGGTAAAAATTAGCTCCTTAACGATATGGAATCCCGCATCGCGGATCAGGTTATGAATGCCGACCAGGTTGTACGGTACGCCAAGATTCACCGGCGTCATGGAGAAAGTGGAAGTGCTGGCGGCGATGATCAGATCGGAGCTCATGATCATCTCAAACGCGCCACCCCAAACGCTGCCCTCTACCATCGAGATCACCGGCTTGGGATACTTCTGGATCAAGCGGGTGATCTGACGTAGCGGATCGTCATAAGACAGCGGATCGCGCCGTCCGCTGGGCAATTCATGAATATCATGGCCTGCGGAAAAGACTTTTGCGCCGCTGGGCGCGCGCAGAATAATGCAGCGAATTTCTGGACGATTAAGATCGCTTAGCGCTTGCATCAGATCATCAATAAAGACTTTGCTCAGGGCGTTAAGTTTACGGGCATAATTGAATTCAATGACCGCGACTTTTTGAATAATAACGACATTAACATATTGATAAGACATAATAATCTCTTTATTGAAAGTAATGATTCTGTAGAAATTCGCTAATGCGCCGCAGACCGGTGCGCGGTGAAAGATCGTTGCTTTTCACAGCCTGCAACGTGTGCTGGAAATAGCGCGCAAAATCGGGGCGGGCAAACAGCATATGCAACGTCTGTTCTTTCGTTTGTTGCTGTAACCAGTGAAGCGCCTGCTGACGGCGTACCTGCTCCAGACGGCCGCTGGCGGCAAGGGTAGAGCGGAAATCACAGAGGGTTTGCCATACCTGGTCGACTCCGCGATTTTGCAGGGCGCTACAGGTTAGAACCTGCGGCTGCCATTCGGCATACTTGCGGCGCAGGATATGCAGCGCGCTTTCATACATATGGCGGGCGATAGCCACATTGCCGCGATTATCGCCATCATCCTTATTAATGACGATCAGATCCGCCACCTCCATAATGCCTTTTTTAATCCCCTGCAGATCATCGCCGCCACCGGCGATCTGTAGCGCAATAAAACAGTCCACCATATTGGCGACTTCCGTTTCCGACTGGCCAACGCCTACGGTTTCGACGATGACGATGTCATAGCCTGCCGCTTCGCACAGCAGTATCAGCTCTCGCGCGCGCAGACAGGCACCGCCCAGATGTCCGCCGGAAGGGACGGGACGAATAAACGCCGCGTCCGATCGCGAAAGCGCTGTCATTCGGGTTTTATCGCCGAGAATACTGCCGCCGCTTACCGGGCTGCTGGGATCGACGGCAATAACTGCCACGCGTAAGTTCTGGCGAATCAATAACATGCCGAAGGCTTCCAGAAATGTGCTTTTTCCGGCGCCTGGCGTTCCGGTGATCCCCAGCCGCAGAGCGTTACCGGTAAAAGGCATAATGGCATCCAGCAGGCGCGCGCTAAGTTCCTGATGACGAGGATGGCTGCTTTCTATCAGCGTCATCGCTTGCGCGAGCGTGGCGCGATCGCCTTGACGCAGGCGCGTGACGGCGTCTATCAGCGTGGTATCGTTAATCATGATGCTGACTAATCCGGGTCAGAACATCGCGTACGCTCTCCAGCATCGGCGTGCCGGGACCATAAATTGCCGCCACGCCATGTGCTTTAAGGAAAGCGTAGTCCTGCGGCGGGATCACGCCGCCCGCCACCACGCAGATGTCTTCGCGGCCCCATTTTTTGAGTGCTGCCACCAGCTCCGGAATTAATGTCTTATGACCGGCTGCCAGCGATGAGGCGCCTATGACATGAACGTCATTTTCCACCGCCAGGCGGGCGATCTCGTCTGGGGTAGAGAACATAGGGCTGAGATCGACATCGAAACCGAGATCGGAATAGGCGCTGGCGATCACTTTTGCTCCGCGATCGTGGCCGTCCTGGCCCATTTTGGCGATCAGGATGCGCGGACGGCGCCCTGTGTCAGCGAGAAATTGCTGAGTTTGCGCAACAATGGCATCAAACTCACCGGCAGACTTATCGGACTGATGATAGCTTTGCGCAATCACGCCGGTAACGCACTGGCTGGGCACCAGATAGCGATCAAACGCCGCTTCCAGAGCATCGGAGATTTCCCCCAGCGTGGCGCGAACGCAGGCGGCCTCGACGGCGGCGGCCAGCAGGTTTTCATGATGCTGCGCCGCGTGAGTCAGCGCTTCCAGAGCAGCTTTCACCGCACGGTTATCGCGAGTAGCGCGGATGCGTTTCAGCGCGGCGATCTGCTCGTTGCGCACCTTCACGTTATCAATTTCCAGTACTGCCGTTTCGTCTTCTTTTTCCAGCTTGTATTTGTTGACGCCGACGATAACGCGTTCGCCCTGGTCGATGAGCGACTGTTCGCGGGCGGAGGCTTCTTCGATCATCCGCTTCGGTAATCCAGCCTCGATCGCCTTCGCCATGCCGCCCGCCTTGTCGATCTGTTTGATAATCGCTCTGGCTTGCTTGACGATCTGATCGGTGAGTGACTCGACGTAATATGAGCCCGCCAGCGGATCGACGGTGCGGCAGATCGCCGACTCTTCCTGAATAATGATCTGCGTATTACGGGCGATACGCGCCGAAAAGTCGGTCGGCAGGCCGAGCGCTTCATCAAAGGCGTTAGTATGCAGAGACTGGGTGCCGCCAAGCGTGGCGCCGAGCGCTTCAATGGTGGTGCGAATGACGTTGTTATAAGGGTCTTGCTCGGTCAGGCTCCAGCCGGAGGTCTGGCAATGGGTACGTAGTGCCAGCGATTTGGGATTGGTCGCGCCGAAACCGCTCACTGCTTCGCTCCACAGATAGCGTGCGGCGCGCAGCATGGCAACGTTCATAAACAGGTCCATACCGATACCGAAAAAGAACGACAGGCGCGGAGCGAAATCATCAATTTTCAGCCCGGCGGAAAGGGCGGCTTTAATGTATTCGATACCGTCCGCCAGGGTAAATGCCACTTGTTGCACGCAGTTCGCGCCAGCTTCGCCCATGTGATAGCCGCTGATGCTGATAGTGTTAAAGCGCGGCATGTTCCCGGAACACCAGGCGATGATGTCGGCGATAATACGCATGGACGGTTTTGGCGGATAGATATAGGTGTTACGGCACAGATACTCTTTCAAAATGTCGTTTTGTATTGTCCCGGTGAGCTGTTCAGGCGCGACGCCTTGCTCCTGCGCTGCGACGATATAAAACGCCATTATCGGCAATACTGCGCCGTTCATCGTCATTGATACTGACATCTTATCCAGCGGGATCTGGTCGAACAGCACTTTCATATCTTCGACGGTATCAATCGCCACGCCGGCTTTACCGACATCGCCCGCCACGCGCGGGTTATCAGAGTCATAACCACGGTGGGTCGCCAGATCAAAAGCGACAGAAAGGCCTTTTTGCCCGGCGGCGAGGTTGCGACGATAAAAGGCGTTGGACTCTTTGGCGGTGGAGAATCCGGCATACTGACGAATGGTCCATGGCTGGGCGGTGTACATGGTGGCGCGTGGACCACGCACGTAAGGCGGCAGGCCGGGCAGCGTACCGGTGACTTCCAGATTATCAAGATCGGCTTCGGTATACAGCGGTTTAACGGCAATGCCCTCCGCTGTTTGCCGTATCAACGATTCGACGGTTTTTTCCCGTCGGCTTAGCTCCTTATTGGCGAGCGTTTGCCACGCCTGTAAATTAGCCATTTTTCGCTCCGTATTACGCAATGAAAATGAAGATTTGCTAATACGGTGAGCGTTTTGAATCGCCTTGTCGCCTGCAAAAAATAGCCAACGGCGCGTCGTTTTTTGCCGCCTGAATGTAATGATTTTGTGATGAATTTCAAAGAAGTGATGGGGGAATAATGGGTCATGCAGGCCGGATAAGGCGTTCACGCCGCCATCCGGCATTAATAAGAAAGGCTAATCCTGACGCAGCACCTTGTGCCCGTACTCCAGCAGCGCGTCGGTCACTTTGCGCATCATCCGGCTTTCCGGGGCAAAACGGTGCCAGTAAAGCATCCGGCGTTGTAGCAAACCGGGCGTTAAGTTGATCAACTCGCCGCTTTCCAGCTCTTTCTCAATCTGCAGGTGAGGGATCATGCAGCAGGTCGTGCCCTGCCGCGCAAGCTGTACAAAAGCTTCGGATGAATTAACGATATGGCACGGCACGCTGCCGGGCGGCAGATCGAAATTCTGTTGCAAAAAGGCCTGATGCATATCATCCAGATGGTCGAACGCGACGGCAGGCGCTTTCAGCAGGGACGAACGGGTAACGCCGTTGGGGAAATAGCGCTCGGCAAACGGTTTTGACGCGACAAACAGATAGTCGAGCGCGCCCAGTTTGTCCACCAGGCAACTGGGCAGCGCCTGATGCTGGATACTCACCGCGCCCACCACCTCGCCGCGACGCAGACGTTCTTGCGTGCGCGTTTCATCTTCCACCTGTAAATTGAGACGGATAGGGGAGTCCGCCAGCACCGGCGCCAGCGCCGGAAGCAGCCAGGTCGCCAGACTGTCGGCGTTAACCGCCAGCGACAGCAGCAGCGGCGTAGAACCGGTTTGTTCATCGCCCAGCCACTCTTCTTCCAGCAGTTCAACCTGACGCAGCAGAGCCAGTAATTTTTGCCCTTGTTCCGTGGGGCGAGGAGGAACGGTACGCACCAACAAAGGTTGTCCGAACATATTCTCAAGCTGTTTTATGCGCTGTGAGACGGCGGATTGCGTGATGCACAGTTTCTGGGCGGCGCGCTCGAATCCTCGTTCACGTATAACGGCATCCAGCGCCTGTAGTGTTCTGTAGTCCGGACGTTTCATTGTTGTGTCGTGCTCCTGATATTTTTTTCCGCACTATGACATAAATTTGCCGTCGGTACAGATGAAATCCGTAGCCTGTGTACGGACACGGAGATTTTTCCCGACAATGTTCTATAATGCGGCTGAATTTTCACACCACAGGCGAAACGATCTATGACGCAGGATGAACTGAAAAAAGCGGTAGGATGGGCGGCACTTCAGTATGTACAGCCCGGCACCATTGTGGGCGTTGGTACAGGCTCAACGGCCGCACACTTTATTGATGCGCTGGGCACAATGAAAGGCCAGATTGAAGGCGCGGTCTCCAGCTCGGACGCCTCGACTGAAAAACTCAAAGGCCTCGGTATTCATGTGTTTGATCTCAACGAAGTGGATAGCCTGGGCATCTATGTCGACGGCGCGGACGAAATCAACGGTCATATGCAGATGATCAAAGGCGGCGGCGCGGCATTAACCCGTGAGAAAATTATTGCTTCCGTGGCGGAGAAATTTATCTGTATTGCGGATGCCTCTAAACAGGTGGATATTCTTGGCAAATTCCCATTGCCGGTCGAAGTGATTCCGATGGCGCGCAGCGCGGTCGCTCGTCAACTGGTGAAGCTGGGCGGGCGTCCGGAGTACCGTCAGGGCGTGGTCACGGATAACGGCAACGTGATTCTGGATGTTTATGGTATGGAAATCCTTGATCCCATCGCGCTGGAAAATGCCATTAACGCGATTCCGGGCGTCGTGACCGTGGGGCTGTTCGCCAACCGTGGCGCCGATGTTGCACTGATTGGCACGCCGGACGGGGTGAAAACCATCGTAAAATAATCCCGCAAGGCGCATTTCCTGCCGCGTAAAAAATTCGGTCAGGGCAAATTTGGTGACATGTATCACGTTTAATCGTTTGCCCTGCCGATCTCTCCAAAGAAAAAGTTATTCCTGGCATTTTCATCTGCTATTTCCCGCTGTATGCGATTCCTTCAGGACGCTGGCGCAAACGTTCATATTGCCGCGATAATTTTTTTTGATATGTTGAAGGACGGATGCAAATCCACACACAACATCAGATGGCAAAAAAGACAGGATCGGGGAAATGGCAAAGGTATCGCTGGAGAAAGATAAAATTAAATTTCTGCTGGTTGAAGGGGTGCATCAAAAGGCGCTGGAAAGCCTTCGTGCGGCAGGTTACACCAACATTGAATATCACAAGGGCGCGCTGGACGCTGAACAGTTGAAAGCGTCCATCCGCGATGCCCACTTCATCGGTCTGCGATCCCGTACTCATCTGACAGAGGAAGTGATTAATGCCGCAGAGAAGCTGGTGGCGATTGGCTGTTTTTGCATCGGCACCAACCAGGTGAATTTAAATGCGGCGGCAAAACGCGGTATTCCGGTCTTTAACGCGCCATTCTCGAATACCCGTTCCGTGGCGGAGCTGGTGATTGGCGAGCTATTGCTGCTGCTGCGCGGCGTGCCGGAAGCGAACGCCAAAGCGCACCGCGGCGTATGGAATAAACTGGCGGCGGGATCGTTCGAAGCGCGCGGCAAAAAGCTTGGCATTATCGGTTACGGCCATATCGGGACGCAGTTGGGCATTCTGGCGGAATCGCTGGGGATGCATGTCTATTTCTATGATATTGAAAATAAACTGCCGCTCGGTAATGCAACTCAGGTACAGCACCTGTCTGAATTGCTGAATATGAGTGATGTGGTCAGTCTGCATGTACCTGAAAACGCCTCTACCAAAAATATGATGGGCGCAAAAGAGATTGCCCTGATGAAGCCCGGTTCGCTGCTGATTAACGCCGCGCGCGGTACGGTGGTGGACATCCTGGCTTTGTGCGACGCGCTGGCGACGAAACATCTGGCGGGGGCGGCTATCGACGTCTTCCCGACGGAGCCGGCCACTAATAGCGATCCGTTTACCTCTCCGCTGTGCGAATTCGATAACGTGATCCTGACGCCGCATATCGGCGGCTCGACGCAGGAGGCGCAAGAAAACATCGGTCTGGAAGTTGCAGGAAAACTGATTAAGTATTCGGATAACGGCTCGACGCTTTCCGCCGTGAACTTCCCGGAAGTGTCGCTGCCGCTGCACGGCGGTCGTCGTCTGATGCACATTCATGAAAACCGTCCGGGCGTATTGACCGCGCTTAACCAGATCTTTGCCGAGCAGGGCGTTAATATTGCCGCGCAGTATCTGCAAACCTCCGCCCGAATGGGGTATGTGGTGATTGATATAGAAGCCGATGGCGATGTGGCGGAGAAAGCGCTGCTGGCGATGAAGGCGATTCCGGGCACCATTCGCGCCCGTCTGCTGTACTGATTTTACCCTTCACGGGCAGGTCGTCGGTCTGCCCGAACTTTTCCGCTGTTTCCCTGCCTGGTTGAACCTTTTGTAACGTATACATTCTGTTTTCGAGCTTGGCCGCAATGGGTGATTAAAGGCTTTGCCGTGCATTGTGTGTGAGAAAAAGAAACTTACGATAGGGGTCAGCACTGGGCTGAAACGGAAAGGCCCCTACCGAAGCAGGAGCTATGAAAGGAAAGGGACAATGATGAGGTACGTCATCATACTGCTGATACTGTTAATCATCGCTACGCCAGCATATTAACAGCACAAACGCAGGAGGGAGGTTCGCCTCCCTCACCCTTTACCGACGAATTTAGGTCAAAAAAACGACGCTGTCAATCAGGAGAATGGGCCTGCCAGGTCCACACCTTTGACGGCGTCACTACCGCAGGTAGAGGGATATCCCACTCTTCAACCGGCAGTTTTTCGACGCGCTGGCAATCGTGCGTATAGCCGACCGGTGTCAAACCATAAGACTGCCAGTTTTGTAGCGTACGGTCATAAAAACCGCCACCCATACCCAGACGCTGTCCGTCGTCGTCAAACGCCACTAACGGCGTCACCAGCACATCCAGTTGGGAGAGCGGTAAAACGTCGCGCACATCCAGCTTAGGCTCCTGAATTTTCAGACGATTGGTTACCAGTTCGCTGTGCGGATGGTAATGCAAAAACAGCAAATTACCAGCGCTGAATGGATGCAGTACCGGTAAGTAAACCCGTTTTCCTGATAACCAAAGCTGTTCTATCAGCGGCTGGGTGTCGAGTTCGCCGTCAAAGGAGAGAAACACGGCGACAGTGTGCGCCATCACGACAGGAGGAAAACTGAGCATTCTGGCGGCGGCCTGTTGACCAAAGCGGCGTTGCTGCTCTGGCGTCAGCGCACGGCGACGTTGCCGAATCACTCGGCGGATTTCTTGTCGTGATAAAGAGAGTTCAGGAAGTTGCATCATGGCTGTCGCCAGTCAGAAGGGGAATCTCCGAGATGCCGCCGCAGGCTGTAACCCTTGAACCCTTGGTTCAAGGTGAATGTGTCGTCACAGTTTTAAGGCTTCTCGGACGAACCGAGCATGCTCACCAACCGCGGAGCGCCACATTCTTGTGGTATGAAATATCGGCTCAGGGGACTGGCCCGCTTGCAAACATCTCAGAGAAATTCTGTTTTCACAATCACTTTACCATAGTAAAGCGAAAAGTGTTATTCAAAGTTTTGGCCCGTTTTTTCGGTTATGCGACCCTGATCAAGCAACGCCTGTTCGATGGTCTGTTGTAGCATCCGAATACGTTGTTCCATGCTCGCCGCGTAGTCGCGGGTCTTCGCTTTTTCCTGAGTTAACTCATAGCTGATATTCAATGCGGCAATGAAAACCAACTGCTCAGTATTTGTGACTCTAGTGCGAACTTTCAGATCTTGCAACCGCTGATTCAGATCGTCCGCAGCCTGATTCAACGCATCCCTTTGGTCAGGCGGGCAATTCACTCGCAGTGAACGGCCAAATATTTGGATATCGACGGGTTGTGCAGACATGCCACCTTCCTGCTGATTGACTGCGCTGCCTTCGTCTCCAGACCCAGGGTCCGCGAAGGGGCGACACTATAGCTACCCTGGTGTGAAGATACAAGCCCTTTTCTGGTTCACCAGGGTCCAAAGTGGTAGCATACCATGAATATCCTCCCTTTGATGACGAATGCTTATGTCTATACAGAACGAAATGCCTGGTTACAACGAAATGAACCGGTTTTTGAATCAACAAGGGGCCGGTCTGACCCCGGCTGAAATGCATGGTTTAATCAGCGGGATGATTTGCGGCGGCAACAACGACAGCTCATGGCAGCCGCTGCTTCACGACCTGACGAACGAAGGTTTGGCCTTCGGGCATGAGCTTGCTCAGGCGCTGCGCAAAATGCACGCGGCGACCAGCGACGCGCTGGAAGACGACGGCTTTCTTTTTCAGCTTTATCTGCCTGAAGGCGACGATGTCAGCGTGTTTGATCGCGCGGATGCGTTAGCCGGGTGGGTTAACCACTTTTTGCTTGGCCTCGGCGTAACGCAGCCTAAACTTGATAAAGTCACCGGCGAAACGGGTGAAGCGATTGACGACCTGCGTAATATTGCGCAGCTTGGTTATGATGAGAGCGAAGATCAGGAAGAGCTGGAGATGTCGCTCGAAGAGATTATCGAATATGTCCGTGTTGCGGCGCTGTTATGTCATGACACTTTCACGCGCCAACAGCCGACTGCGCCGGAAGTGCGTAAACCGACGCTACACTAAGAAAAAACGAAATGGAGGCCATGTCATGACTCAGCAGGAATACCAACGTCGTCGCCAGGCATTACTGGCGCAAATGCAGCCCGGCAGCGCCGCGCTGATCTTTGCCGCGCCGGAGGCGACGCGTAGCGCAGACAGTGAATATCCGTATCGCCAGAGTAGCGACTTCTGGTATTTCACCGGTTTTAACGAACCGGAGGCCGTGCTGGTACTGATTAAGAGTGATGACACCCACAACCACAGCGTTTTGTTCAACCGCGTTCGCGACCTGACGGCGGAAATCTGGTTTGGTCGCCGTTTAGGGCAGGATGCCGCGCCGGAAAAACTGGGCGTTGACCGGGCGCTGGCGTTTAGCGAAATCAACCAGCAACTCTTTCAATTGCTTAACGGTCTGGATGTGGTGTACCACGCGCAGGGCGAATATGCGTATGCCGACGAGATTGTTCTGGCTGCATTGGAGAAGCTGCGTAAAGGCTCCCGCCAGAATCTGACCGCGCCGGCCACCATGACTGACTGGCGACCTATCGTCCATGAGATGCGCCTGTTCAAATCGCCGGAAGAGATTGCGCTCATGCGCCGCGCCGGGAAAATTAGCGCGCTGGCGCATATCCGCGCGATGGAAAAATGCCGTCCGGGGATGTTTGAGTATCAGTTGGAGGGTGAAATTCACCACGAATTTAATCGCCACGGCGCGCGCTATCCCTCCTATAACACCATTGTCGGCAGCGGCGAAAATGGCTGTATCCTGCATTACACTGAAAACGAAAGTGAAATGCGCGACGGCGATTTAGTGCTTATCGACGCGGGCTGTGAATATAAAGGTTACGCGGGTGACATCACGCGTACTTTCCCGGTGAACGGGAAATTTACGCCAGCTCAGCGTGAAATTTATGACATCGTTCTGGAATCGCTGGAGACCAGCCTGCGACTGTTCCGTCCTGGTACCTCTATTCAGGAGGTGACCGGCGAAGTAGTGCGCATCATGATAACCGGGCTGGTGAAGCTGGGGATTTTGCAAGGAGAGGTTGATCAACTGATTGCCGAAAACGCGCATCGTCCCTTCTTTATGCATGGCTTGAGCCACTGGTTGGGGCTGGATGTTCACGATGTCGGCGTTTATGGGCCGGATCGCTCCCGCATCCTGGAGCCGGGCATGGTGCTGACCGTAGAGCCAGGCCTCTATATCGCGCCGGATGCCGACGTGCCGGAAGCGTATCGCGGCATTGGCGTTCGAATTGAAGATGACATTGTCATTACCGAAACCGGTAATGAAAACCTGACCGCAGGCGTTGTGAAGAAGGCGGATGACATTGAAGCGTTAATGGCGGCGGCGCGGCAGCAATGAGCGTCATTATCGTTGGCGGCGGCATGGCAGGCGCGACGCTGGCGCTGGCCATCTCTCAGTTCAGTCATGGGACGTTGCCGGTACATCTGATTGAAGCGAAAGCGCCTGAAGCCGACGGTCATCCCGGCTTTGACGCCAGAGCGATCGCGCTGGCGGCGGGGACTTGTCAGCAAC
The DNA here is from genome assembly GCF_008692785.1 of Salmonella enterica subsp. diarizonae. Taxonomy (GTDB): domain Bacteria; phylum Pseudomonadota; class Gammaproteobacteria; order Enterobacterales; family Enterobacteriaceae; genus Salmonella; species Salmonella diarizonae. The sequence continues at coordinate 442,820 of NZ_VXJV01000001.1, read as the reverse complement.
TGGCGCGAATTGGCGTCTGGCAGGCGATTTCCGATTGCGCAACGGCAATCAACACCGTACACGTCAGCGATCGCGGCCATGCCGGATTTGTGACTCTCGACGCGCAGGATTACAGCCTGGCGGCGTTGGGTCACGTTGCGGAGCTGCATGATATCGGGCTGCGTCTGTTTGCGCTCTTGCGTAAAGCGCCGGGCGTTACGCTGCACTGCCCGGAGCGCGTAGCCAGCGTGTCGCGTACTCAGCAGCAGGTTAACGTCACTCTGGAAAACGGCAATGTGATAGCTGGCAGCGTTCTGGTGGCGGCTGACGGTACCCACTCCGCGCTGGCGTCAGCCTGCGGCGTTGACTGGCTTCAGGAGCCTTACGAACAGTTAGCGGTGATAGCGAATGTCGCGACCGCTATCCCGCATCAGGGACGCGCCTTTGAACGTTTTACCCCCCATGGCCCGCTGGCGATGTTGCCGATGTCGCACGGCCGATGTTCGCTGGTTTGGTGCCACCCGCTCGACCAGCGCGATGAGGTGCTGAGCTGGTCTGACGCGCAGTTCTGTCATGCGTTGCAGGCCGCGTTCGGCTGGCGTCTGGGGCGAATTACTCAGGCGGGTAAGCGCAGCGCGTATCCGCTTGCCCTTACTACGGCGGCGAAAGCGTTTACTCACCGGGCTGTCATGGTCGGAAATGCGGCGCAGACGTTGCATCCTATCGCAGGACAAGGGTTTAATCTCGGTCTGCGCGATGTCATGAGTCTGGCGGAAACGCTGGTCGCGGCACAGGACGCGGGCGAGGATATTGGCGCCTGGCACGTGTTATCGCGCTATCAGCAGCGTCGTCAGGTTGACCGGGATACGACGATTGGCGTAACGAACAGTCTGGTCCATCTGTTTGCAAATCGTTGGGCGCCGCTGGTTATTGGGCGCAATATTGGTTTAATGGCGATGGAATTATTACCACCTGCGCGCGATGCGCTGGCACAGCGTACGCTTGGCTGGGTCGCGCGATAAGTTAACCGTAAGCCGCCATCCGGCAGGCGCTGTACAAGCCCTGATGGCGTTTCGCTTATCAGATCTACGAAAGGCGTCATTTTACCAGGAGTAAATAGTGCAAAGTGTTGATGTAGCAATAGTTGGCGGAGGCATGGTGGGACTGGCTGTCGCCTGCGGCTTGCAGGGGAGCGGTTTGCGCGTTGCGGTACTGGATCACGTTGTCCCCCAGCCGTTGGCGAACGATGCGCCGCCTCAGCTTCGGGTGTCGGCGATTAATGCCGCCAGCGAAAAACTGCTTACCCGTCTTGGCGTATGGTCAAACATTGTGGCGCGGCGGGCAAGTTGCTACCACGGTATGGAAGTCTGGGATAAAGACAGCTTTGGCCGTATTACGTTTGATGACGCAAGCATGGGATATAGCCATCTGGGGCATATTGTTGAAAACAGCGTCATTCACTACGCACTATGGCAAAAAGCGCAGCAAGCAGCGGATATCACCTTAATGGCGCCAGCGGAGTTACAGCAGGTCGCCTGGGGAGAGAACGATGCCTTCCTGACTTTAAAAGACGGCGCGATGTTAACCGCGCGTCTGGTGATTGCCGCGGATGGCGCTAACTCCTGGCTGCGTAACAAAGCGGATATTCCCTTAACCTTCTGGGACTACCGACACCATGCGCTGGTAGCGACTATCCGCACCGAAGAGCCGCACGGCGCGGTTGCTCGCCAGGTGTTTCATGGTGAAGGTATTCTGGCGTTTTTGCCGTTAAGCGATCCGCATCTGTGTTCCATTGTCTGGTCGCTTTCTCCGCAGGATGCGGAGCGTATGCAACAGAGCGGCGACGAAGCGTTTAACCAGGCGTTGACTATCGCCTTCGATAATCGGCTGGGCTTATGCCGCGTGGAAAGCGAACGACAGGTCTTTCCTCTGACGGGCCGCTATGCTCGCCAGTTTGCCGCGCATCGTCTGGCGTTGGTCGGCGATGCTGCACACACCATCCATCCGCTGGCGGGGCAAGGCGTCAACCTCGGCTTTATGGACGCGGCCGAACTGGTGGACGATCTGCGCCGTCTTCAGCGCCAGGGCAAAGACATTGGCCAACATCTTTATCTTCGTCGTTATGAGCGTAGCCGTAAACATAGCGCGGCGATGATGCTGGCCGGGATGCAGGGTTTTCGTGACCTGTTTGCCGGAGAAAACCCGGCAAAAAAATTGCTGCGCGACATCGGGCTGAAACTGGCCGATACGCTCCCCGGCGTCAAACCCCAACTGCTTCGCCAGGCGATGGGGTTAAACGACCTTCCGCAATGGCTTCGTTAAGCGTTTGACTGCACGCCGGCAAGAGTTTGAAACCCGTCACACTTTGCTTTCCCGGCTATCGTGCCGGGGGGCTATCCTCATTTGAAATAATCTAATTTCACCGCTTATTTCGCATTATATTTTCTAATGTCACCATTTTTAGCTAACGCGATTTTCGACATTTTTTCCGCATTTAATATTAATTCATGTCGGGGTAAATCGTATCAGCTTGCTGTTTATGGAGGTCATTTATCGTGATAGTGGTTTTTTGTGCTGATGGGGTTTTGGCGTTTTTTAGTCATAAGCTAATGTGATGGTAAATTCAGCCTTATGGTTTAGCGTCTGGTTCGGTGGTAAGTTCAGGAGTAAGAGAACGTTTGCGTCGGCGCAGGGAAAAGGGCGTCGATGTCAGGTTTCGTGGCGAAGATTTCCCATGAAAATGGTTGTTAGCCCCCGCTAATTCAACGAGGAAAAGATGGCCCAACAGACGCCTTTGTACGAACAACACACGCTATGCGGCGCCCGCATGGTCGATTTTCATGGCTGGATGATGCCCCTGCATTACGGTTCCCAGCTTGATGAACACCACGCTGTGCGCACTGATGCCGGGATGTTTGATGTATCGCATATGACCATTGTCGATCTTCATGGCAGCCGCACCCGGGAGTTCTTGCGTTATCTGCTGGCAAACGACGTCGCGAAGCTAACGAAGACGGGTAAAGCCCTCTACTCCGGTATGCTTAACGCATCGGGCGGCGTGATTGATGACCTTATCGTCTACTACTTCACTGAAGATTTCTTCCGTCTCGTTGTTAACTCCGCCACCCGCGAAAAAGACCTCTCCTGGATTACCCAACACGCTGAACCTTATGCCATCGACATCAGCGTTCGTGACGACCTGTCGCTGATTGCGGTACAGGGGCCGAATGCGCAGGAAAAAGCGGCGACGCTGTTTAGCGAGGCGCAGCGTAACGCGGTAGAAGGGATGAAGCCGTTCTTCGGCGTACAGGCGGGTGATTTGTTTATCGCCACCACCGGTTATACCGGCGAAGCGGGCTATGAAATCGCCATGCCGAATGAAAAAGCGGCGGATTTCTGGCGTGCGCTGGTGGAGACGGGCGTGAAGCCGTGCGGTCTTGGCGCGCGCGACACGCTGCGTCTGGAAGCAGGCATGAACCTGTACGGTCAGGAGATGGATGAAGGTATCTCTCCGCTGGCGGCCAACATGGGCTGGACTATCGCCTGGGAACCGACGGATCGCGACTTTATTGGCCGTGAGGCGCTGGAGATGCAGCGTGAAAAAGGCCATGAGCAGCTTGTCGGTCTGGTGATGACCGAGAAAGGCGTATTGCGTAATGAACTGCCGGTGCGTTTTACCGATGCGCAGGGCAATCAGCAAGAAGGTATTATCACCAGCGGGACGTTCTCCCCAACGTTGGGCTACAGCATTGCGCTGGCGCGCGTTCCGGCGGGCATCGGCGAGACGGCGATTGTACAAATTCGTAACCGTGAAATGCCGGTAAAAGTGACTAAACCTGTTTTTGTGCGTAACGGCAAAGCCGTCGCGTGATTCATCCTTTTTTGGAGATTGATTGATGAGCAACGTACCCGCAGAACTGAAATACAGCAAAGAACACGAATGGCTGCGTAAAGAAGCGGACGGCACTTACACCGTTGGCATTACTGAACACGCTCAGGAGCTGTTGGGCGATATGGTTTTTGTTGATTTGCCGGAAGTCGGCGCGACCGTAAGCGCGGGCGACGACTGCGCCGTGGCGGAGTCCGTAAAAGCGGCGTCCGACATTTATGCGCCGATAAGCGGCGAGATCGTGGCGGTAAACGATGCGCTGAGCGACTCCCCGGAGCTGGTTAACAGCGAACCGTATGCCGGCGGCTGGATCTTTAAAATCAAAGCCAGCAATGAAAGCGAGCTGGAGTCTCTGCTGGATGCCACCGCGTACGAAGCATTACTCGAAGACGAGTAAATACGCTTCATCCTTCACGCTGCAGGCGCGTTAGCTTTACTCGGCCTGAGGCCTCGCCCCTTCGGGGCCAGCGCAAGCGCTGTTCAAACCGGCGTAGTCGGTTTGTCTTCGCTCACCCCAGTCACTTACTTATGTAAGCTACTGGGGACTCTCTGCGTCGCCGCCGTCCTGCATCGCGAATGATTTTGCGTATTCGTTTTATATGCTCAGGCCCGGTAAGCGCTAGCGTCACCGGGCAACGTAGTCTGACAAATACGATTCACTGCATGTTTCAGGAACCATCGCTCATGACACAGACGTTAAGCCAGCTTGAAAACAGCGGCGCTTTCATTGAACGCCACATTGGACCCGACGCCGAGCAGCAGCAAGAGATGCTGAATACCGTCGGCGCCGAGTCATTAAACGCGCTGACAGGCCAGATCGTGCCGAAAGACATTCAGCTCGCAACCCCGCCGCAGGTAGGCGAGGCGGCGACCGAATATGCCGCACTGGCGGAATTAAAAGCCATCGCCGGGCGTAACAAGCGCTTCACGTCGTACATTGGTATGGGCTATACCGCCGTGCAGCTACCGCCAGTTATCCTGCGCAACATGCTGGAAAATCCAGGCTGGTATACCGCCTACACGCCGTATCAGCCGGAAGTCTCTCAGGGGCGTCTGGAAGCGCTGCTCAACTTCCAACAGGTGACGCTGGATCTGACCGGACTGGACATGGCCTCCGCCTCGCTGCTGGATGAAGCGACCGCCGCCGCTGAAGCGATGGCGATGGCAAAGCGCGTCAGCAAACTGAAAAATGCCAACCGTTTCTTTGTCGCCTCTGATGTCCATCCGCAAACTTTGGATGTCGTCCGCACCCGCGCCAAAACCTTCGGCTTTGATGTGATTGTCGATGATGCGGCAAAAGTGCTGGATCATCAGGACGTATTCGGTGTGCTGTTACAACAGGTAGGCACCACGGGCGAAATTCACGACTACAGCGCGCTGGTTAGCGAACTCAAAGCCCGTAAAGTGATCGTCAGCGTCGCCGCCGATTTTATGGCGTTAGTGCTGCTCACCGCGCCGGGTAAACAGGGCGCGGATATTGTTTTTGGCTCTGCGCAACGTTTTGGCGTACCGATGGGTTACGGTGGCCCGCACGCGGCATTCTTTGCCGCCAAAGATGAATTCAAACGCTCCATGCCAGGCCGTATTATCGGTGTCTCAAAAGACGCGGCGGGCAACACCGCGCTGCGCATGGCGATGCAGACGCGCGAGCAGCATATCCGTCGTGAGAAAGCGAACTCCAACATTTGTACCTCGCAGGTGCTGCTGGCTAACATCGCCAGTCTGTATGCCGTTTATCATGGTCCGGTCGGCCTGAAGCGCATCGCTAATCGTATCCATCGCCTGACCGATATTCTGGCGGCTGGCCTGCAACAAAAAGGGCTGAAGCTGCGCCACGCGCACTACTTCGACACGCTGTGTGTGGAAGTGGCCGATAAAGCTGCGGTACTGGCGCGTGCTGAAGCAGCAGAGATCAATCTGCGCAGCGATATTCATAACGCGGTGGGCATCACCCTGGACGAAACCACTACCCGCGACCATGTCCTGCAACTGTTTACGGTACTGTTGGGCGATGACCACGGCCTGAACATTGAAACGCTGGATAAAGACGTGGCGCTTGATAGCCGCTCCATTCAGCAAAGTATGCTGCGCGATGACGCGATTCTGACGCATCCGGTATTTAACCGTTACCACAGCGAAACCGAAATGATGCGCTATATGCATTCGCTGGAGCGTAAAGATCTGGCGCTGAACCAGGCGATGATCCCGCTGGGTTCCTGCACCATGAAGCTGAACGCCGCTGCTGAAATGATCCCTATTACCTGGCCGGAATTTGCCGAATTGCATCCGTTCTGCCCGCCGGAGCAGGCGGAAGGATATCATCAGATGATTAGCCAGCTTTCTGACTGGCTGGTGAAACTCACCGGGTACGACGCTGTCTGTATGCAGCCGAACTCCGGCGCGCAGGGGGAATACGCGGGGCTGCTGGCGATTCGTCACTATCATGAAAGCCGTAACGAAGGGCATCGCGATATCTGCCTGATCCCGGCATCTGCCCACGGCACCAACCCGGCATCCGCTCAGATGGCGGGAATGCAGGTGGTGGTGGTGGCATGCGATAAGAACGGTAACATCGATCTTGACGATTTGCGCGCCAACGCGCAGCAGGCAGGCGAAAATCTCTCCTGCATCATGGTGACGTATCCGTCTACGCACGGCGTCTATGAAGAAACGATCCGTGACGTGTGTGACATCGTTCATCAGTTTGGTGGTCAGGTTTACCTTGACGGCGCGAACATGAACGCTCAGGTTGGTATCACCTCACCGGGCTTTATTGGCGCAGACGTTTCGCACCTCAATTTGCATAAAACTTTCTGTATTCCGCACGGCGGTGGTGGTCCGGGGATGGGACCAATCGGCGTGAAAGCGCATCTGGCGCCGTTTGTGCCGGGTCACAGTGTGGTGCAAATTGAAGGAATGCTGACTCGCCAGGGCGCAGTGTCTGCGGCGCCGTTCGGCAGCGCCTCCATTCTGCCGATTAGCTGGATGTATATCCGCATGATGGGCGCGGAGGGGTTAAAACAGGCGAGCCAGGTGGCGATTCTGAATGCTAACTATATCGCCAGTCGTCTGAAAGACGCGTATCCGGTACTGTATACCGGTCGCGATGGCCGCGTGGCGCACGAATGTATTCTTGATATTCGCCCGCTGAAAGAGGAGACCGGCATTAGCGAGCTGGATATCGCCAAGCGCTTAATCGATTACGGTTTCCATGCGCCAACCATGTCTTTCCCGGTCGCGGGCACGCTGATGGTAGAGCCGACGGAATCTGAAGGTAAGGCTGAGCTGGATCGCTTTATCAATGCGATGCTGGCGATTCGCGCGGAAATCGAGCGCGTGAAAGCCGGTGAGTGGCCGCTGGAAGATAATCCGCTGGTGAATGCGCCACACACGCAAAATGAGCTGGCGGCGGAGTGGAATCATGGTTACAGCCGTGAGGTTGCCGTCTTCCCGGCGGGCGTGGCGAACAAGTACTGGCCGATCGTGAAACGCCTTGATGACGTGTATGGCGACCGGAATCTGTTCTGTTCCTGCGTACCGATGAGCGAATACCAGTAATTACTACCGCTGTAAAAAAGTTTTGTAGGCCGGGTAAGGCGTAGCTGCCACCCGGCAATCGCAACTATAATTTCTCGCCGTTGCTGGCGATCACCTCTTTGTACCAGTTGAAGCTTTTCTTACGCGAACGTGACATATCGCCAGTACCATCGTCATGCTTGTTCACATAGATAAAGCCGTAACGCTTGCTGTACTGTCCGGTAGTGAATGAAACGCAGTCGATACAGCCCCACGGCGTGTAACCCATGAGATCTACGCCATCCCAGGTCACTGCTTTCATCATCTCTTCAATATGAGCACGTAAATAGTCAATGCGATAGTCATCATTGATGCTGCCGTCTTCTTCAACCTTATCGTATGCGCCAAAGCCGTTTTCGACGATAAATAGCGGCTTTTGATAGCGTTCGTACAGTTCACACAATGAATAACGCAGGCCCACCGGGTCAATCTGCCAACCCCAGTCAGAGGCTTTGACGTAGGGGTTAGGCACGCTGCCTTCAAAGCCGGAAATCGCATCGCCGCTACCGCCTTCGGCTTTGACCGCGTTGGTCATGTAGTAGCTGAAGCCTAAATAGTCGCAGGTACCTTCACGCAAAATGGCTTCGTCGCCTGCTTCCATCTTGATGTTGAAACCGCGACGCTCCCATTCGTTCAGCACATAGCTTGGGTAGTAGCCGCGTAGCTGGACATCGGTAAAGACATAGCGTTCGCGCATCGATTCCTGAGCAAACATCACATCTTCCGGTTTACAGGAGAAGGGGTACAGCGCGACCATCGCCAGCATACAGCCGACTTTCATCTGCGGATTAATACGACGTGCCGCTTTTACCGCCAGCGCGCTGGCGACAAACTGATGATGTAAGACCTGATACATGGTTTCTTCTGGATTCTCATGCTCGGTATACACCACGCCGGAACAGCAGTAGCCAAATAGCGGCGCGCGCCAGTTTCGCTGATTGTTGATTTCATTGAAGGTCATCCAGTATTTGACCTTATGTTTGTAGCGTTCAAACACGACTTCAGCAAAACGGACAAAGAAATCAACGACCTTACGATTGGTCCAGCCGCCGTAGTGCTGTACCAGATGTAACGGCATTTCAAAGTGGGAAAGGGTGATGACCGGTTCGATGTTGTATTTGAGCAACTCATCAAACATGTCGTCGTAGAATTTCAGACCGGCTTCGTTTGGCTGGGATTCGTCGCCATTCGGGAAGATACGCGTCCAGGCAATAGAGGTACGGAAGCATTTGAACCCCATTTCGGCGAAAAGACGGATGTCTTCTTTGTAATGTCCGTAAAAATCGACCGCCTCGTGGTTCGGATAATATTTGCCAGGAACGACGTCCTGGGTGATTTCGCGTGGTACGCCGTGTGCGCCGCCGGTTAACACGTCGCAGATACTGGGGCCTTTACCGCCTTGATTCCAGCCGCCTTCGACCTGATGTGCGGCAACCGCGCCGCCCCATAAAAAATCTTTTGGCAAGGTGAGTTTTTTCATTGTTGTATAATCTCAATTTATCTGGTCTGTTATCATTCATTCTGCACCAAATGGTATTTAAAGCGTACGCAAAATTCTGGGATGCTCGCGTGTCGGGGCGAGAACACACTCAGATCGCAACATTCACTTCAAGAGTTCATATTCAGGGAATAACCACATGCAGCCAAACGATATTACTTTCTTTCAACGTTTCCAGAATGACATTCTGGCAGGGCGTAAAACCATCACTATTCGTGATGCCTCCGAGTCCCACTTTAAAGCAGGCGATGTGCTACGCGTGGGGCGATTCGAAGATGATGGCTATTTTTGCACAATCGAAGTGACAGGAACGTCGACTGTGACGCTGGATTCGCTGAACGAAAAACATGCACAACAGGAAAATATGTCTCTTGATGAGCTGAAGCGTGTAATTGCTGAAATCTATCCCAACCAGACGCAATTTTATGTGATTGATTTTAAATGTCTTTAATAAAGCTGAACGCTTGTTAGTTGAATTTTTCAATTTAACACGTTGAATAATAATAAAAATATAATTTTACGGATTTATTTTAGCTAACATGTGTTCACTGGAACTATTCTCAGTTACGCTAGAGGCGCAGTTCATCATTATGAACGTTTCTCCGGAGTAAGTTATGGGGCAAAAACCATTAATGGCGCAGGGTTATTCGCTGGCTGAGGAAATCGCCAACAGTATTAGCCACGGCATTGGATTGGTATTTGGTATTGTCGGCCTGGTGCTGTTGTTGGTTCAGGCGGTAGAGGCGAATGCTGGTATGACGGCTATCGCCAGCTACAGTTTATATGGCGGGAGCATGATCCTGCTTTTTCTTGCCTCAACGCTTTATCATGCCATTCCTCATCAGCGGGCAAAAATCTGGTTAAAGAAATTTGATCACTGCGCTATCTATCTGCTCATTGCCGGAACCTATACGCCATTTCTGCTGGTAGGTCTGGATTCGCCGCTGGCGCGCGGGTTGATGATTGTGATCTGGAGCCTGGCGCTACTCGGTATCCTCTTCAAGTTGACAATTGCGCACCGGTTTAAAGTGCTTTCACTGGTTACGTATCTGGCAATGGGCTGGCTATCGCTGATTGTGGTTTATCAACTGGCGATTAAGCTGGCGATAGGCGGCGTGACGCTGCTGGCGGTAGGCGGTGTCGTTTATTCGCTGGGCGTGATTTTCTATGTTTGCAAACGCATACCTTATAACCACGCTATCTGGCATGGTTTTGTACTGGGCGGCAGCGTGTGCCATTTCCTGGCCATCTATTTGTATGTGGGGCAGGCGTAATGTCGTGATGCCGGCGCAAGCGCCTTATCTGGCCTACGGCAACAGCGCGTGCGGGCCTGATAGCGCAGCGCCATCAGGCTATCCGGTTTTTAACGCGATATCACTCTTCCAGCGAGTAGGGGAGCGGGACGATATGCAGGGTGTTGGCATCGTCGCGAACGCGGAAGACGCTTTCGGCCTCTAAATCGTTATTCATGACGGCCTGAACCAGTAACTGACCATCGTCCAACTGCGTCGCAGCCAGAATAGCGCCAGTACGACGCCAGTTCTCGCCCATCTGTAGCTCCAGATCTTCTCCTGCTTCCGGTACCCGGCTGGCTTTGCCCGCCAGCGACCAAAGCGCGCGTTTATTGGCGCCGCGGAATTTTGCCCGCGCGACCATCTCCTGCCCGGTGTAGCAGCCTTTCTTGAAGCTGATGCCGCCCAGCGCCTGTAGGTTAGTCGCCTGGGGGATAAACTGACCGCTGTTCGCTGCGTCAATCACCGGAATGCCTGCTTCAATATCCAACGCCAACCACTGTTGGCTGTTATTCAGTTCGGCTTCACCGTGCAACTTCTCCGTTAACATGTTTACCGTAGCGACATCGGTGACAAGCAGGAATCGTTCTGCAGGATGTTCAAACCACAGCAGCGTGGACACACCGTCTCTGACCACCTGATTTTCGCTATTGGGCAGTACGCTAAAGACATTAGCCAGCGCCGCGCGAGCCTGAAAACCCGCCACGCCAAGCAATACGTGGTCGTCATCCGGCGCGATGACCACTTTGGAAAATACGGCGTATTTTTTCAGCTCCGTTAATTGCGCTTCACGCACGCTACGGCGTTCAATCCAGGCGAAACCGTCGCGCTCGCGAAACAGACGCAGATTGCTCCACATCTTACCTTTAGCATCGCAGTGGGCGGTGAGAAGGTGTTGCTGTTCAGTCATCTGGCTTACGTCAGCGGTGACCTGGCCCTGAATATACTTTTCACTGTCTACGCCGGTAATGGTCGCCAGCGCCCAGTCGTCAAGCGCGATCAGCGTCAGCGGCAGGCGGGCTGACGCCGAGGGATGACGTGGTGGAAAGGAGATAAAAGCCATAATTAATGTCCTGGTTAGCTGCAACAATAATGGTTAATGGTAAAAGAGCCATAGCCCATTGCAAGTGCTTTAAATAGCCCATTGAGAGCGGATTGATCGTTTTGCGAGGCGGTATCCAAAACGGGTGAACATATTGATTCCCTGCTTTTTATTTCGCGATCGCGTTCCAGATTACTGAGATTCCCGTAAAACAACGTCAAAAACACGTTACAATAGCCCGGTACTTCATTTTCGCGAGGCAGGAAGAAGAACATGGACATTCACAATAAAGCACGTATTCACTGGGCATGTCGTCGCGGTATGCGCGAACTTGATATTTCCATCATGCCGTTTTTTGAACATGAGTACGATAGTTTAAGCGACGAAGAAAAGCGTATTTTTGTCCGTTTGTTGCAGAGTGATGACCCGGATTTATTTAACTGGTTGATGAATCACGGTAAACCGGCTGACGCTGAACTGGAACAGATGGTCCGACTCATTCAGACACGGAATCGGGAACGTGGTCCTGTGGCAATCTGAATTACGCGTCTCATGGCGCGCTCAGTGGATCTCGTTGCTTATTCATGGGCTGGTTGCCGCGGTGATTTTATTGATGCCCTGGCCGCTGAGTTATACCCCATTGTGGATGATGCTACTGTCGCTGGTCGTGTTTGACTGCGTACGTAGCCAGCGCAGGATTAATACCTGCCAGGGAGAAATCAAGCTGCTAATGGATGGGCGCTTACGCTGGCAGGGGCAGGACTGGACGCTTTTGCGTCCGCCCTGGTTACTGAGGAGCGGGATGGTGTTGCGTTTACGCGCTGAGTCTGGGCACCATCAGCATTTATGGCTGGCGGCGGATAGCATGGAAGCAGCGGAATGGCGTGAGTTGCGTCGGATAATGTTACAGCAACCAATATCGCGCCAACACTGACGGAACGGCACAAAACCGGTTCCGTCGGGAGGCGCATGCAGGGGTAAGGCTTCAGGCGTAGTGTTCGGCCATTTCGCCGAGAATTTGTTCACACCAGGCCTGTATACGCTCATCGCTGAGATCGTACTGGTTCGTTTCATCCAGCGCCAGGCCGACAAACAGTTGCCCATCCGCAATGACCGGTTTATTGCTGGTAAATTCGTAGCCTTCAGTGGGCCAGTAGCCGACAAATTTAACGCCTTTGAGGGCAAGTTTGTCATGCAACATACCCAGAGCATCCAGGAACCACTCACCGTAGCCGAGCTGGTCGCCCATACCGTAAAGCGCAACGATTTTGCCTTCCAGATTGAGATCGTCTAACTGCTCCCAGACGGCTTCCCAGTCCTCCTGGATTTCGCCAAAATCCCAGGTGGGGATGCCTAAAATGAGCACGTCGTACTGCTCCATTAAGGCGGGCGCGTCATCCTTGAGGTTATGTAATGTCACCAGCTCCGGGCCGAGGATATCGCGAATTTTCTCTGCGGCCATCTCGGTGTAGCACGTGCTGGAACCGTAAAAAAGACCCATGTTCATTACGTTACATCTCGATTCTGCTATAGCGTTGCGGGTAGTGTAACAGAATCGCTGCATTCACGGCACAATGAGGCATAATGCACCAAAAGTAAGCGTGAAGTAGGGGGCGCGAATGGAACAGGATTTAGCGCGTATTGAGCAGTTTCTGGATGCCCTGTGGCTGGAACGAAATCTGGCGGAAAATACATTAAGCGCGTATCGTCGCGATTTCTCGATGGTCGTTGCGTGGTTGCATCATCGCGGAAAAACGCTTGCGACGGCGCAGGCTGATGATTTGCAAACGCTGCTGGCTGAACGGGTGGAGGGCGGATACAAAGCGACCAGCTCCGCACGCCTGTTAAGCGCTATGCGGCGCTTTTTCCAGCATCTGTACCGTGAAAAGTATCGTGAGGATGACCCGAGCGCGCAGTTGGCCTCGCCTAAGCTTCCGCAGCGTTTACCGAAAGACCTTAGCGAGGCGCAGGTTGAACGACTCTTACAGGCGCCGCTTATTGATCAACCTTTGGAGTTGCGCGATAAAGCTATGCTGGAAGTGCTGTACGCCACTGGTTTGCGCGTGTCGGAACTGGTGGGGCTGACAATGAGCGATATCAGTCTGCGGCAGGGCGTGGTGCGGGTTATCGGTAAAGGCAATAAAGAGCGGTTGGTGCCGTTAGGCGAAGAGGCGGTGTATTGGCTGGAGACGTATCTGGAGCATGGGCGTCCCTGGTTACTCAATGGCGTATCGATTGACGTATTGTTCCCCAGCCAGCGTGCGCAGCAGATGACACGGCAGACCTTCTGGCACCGTATTAAACATTATGCGGTACTGGCTGGAATTGATAGCGAAAAACTGTCGCCGCACGTTTTACGTCACGCTTTTGCCACGCATTTGCTGAATCACGGCGCCGACTTGCGCGTTGTACAAATGCTACTTGGACATAGCGATCTTTCGACGACACAAATTTATACGCATGTCGCAACGGAGCGTTTACGTCAACTTCATCAACAGCACCATCCGCGGGCATGAGTGCTGACAGGAAAGGATAGTTTATGAAAAAGCGTTTTATGATGTTCACTTTACTGGCGGCGGCGTTTTCAGGCGTGGCCCATGCGGATGATGCGGCTATCCGTCAGTCGCTGGCTAAGCTGGGCGTTCAGAGTACGGAAATTCAAGCCTCGCCAGTGGCAGGCATGAAAACCGTCCTCACTAACAGCGGCGTACTGTACGTCACTGACGACGGCAAACATATTATTCAAGGGCCGATGTATGACGTGAGCGGCGCGCATCCGGTAAACGTGACGAATAAACTGCTGATGGGCCAGCTAAATGCGCTGGAAAAAGAGATGATCGTCTATAAAGCGCCGGATGAGAAACATGTCATTACTGTTTTTACCGATATCACCTGCGGCTATTGTCATAAGCTACATGAAGAGATGAAAGATTATAACGCGCTGGGGATAACGGTACGTTATCTGGCCTTCCCGCGCCAGGGGCTGGAAAGCCAGGCGGAGCAGGATATGAAATCTATCTGGTGCGCCAAAGACAAAAACAAAGCGTTTGATGACGCCATGGCAGGTAAGGGCGTGAAACCGGCAAGCTGTGATGTGAATATTGCTGATCATTATGCGTTGGGCGTACAGTTGGGCGTTAGCGGTACGCCAGCCATTGTATTGAGTAACGGCTATGTGGTGCCTGGCTATCAGGGACCGAAAGAGATGAAAGCGTTTCTTGATGAGCATCAAAAACAGACCAGTGGTAAATAATACGCGTGAAACAACAGAGACAACTTCGTCGGCGCGAGGCTGATGAGACGGCGGAACTACTACTCGCCGATCTTCCTCCATTACTGCGACGTTTATATGCCAGCCGGGGCGTTCGTAGCGCCCGCGAACTGGAGCGCAGCGTGAAAGGAATGCTGCCCTGGCAGCAGCTTAGCGGCATGGATAACGCGGTGGAGATCCTCTACAACGCCTTTCGCGAAGGTATCCGCATTATTGTTGTCGGCGATTTTGACGCCGACGGCGCGACCAGTACTGCACTAAGCGTATTGGGAATGCGTGCGTTGGGGTGTGACAACATCAGTTATCTGGTGCCTAATCGCTTTGAAGACGGCTACGGTTTAAGCCCGGAAGTGGTCGATCAGGCGAAGGCGCGCGGGGCGCAGCTTATCGTCACCGTAGACAACGGCATCTCATCCCACGCCGGCGTAGCGCATGCAAAGACGCTGGGGATTCCGGTGATCGTGACCGATCACCATCTACCTGGCGACACGTTGCCGGATGCCGAAGCGATTATTAATCCCAATCTGCGCGACTGCGAATTCCCGTCTAAGTCGCTGGCGGGCGTCGGCGTGGCGTTTTACCTGATGCTGGCGTTGCGGACATTTTTGCGCGACAAAGGATGGTTCGACGAGCGCGGCATCGTGCCGCCGAATCTGGCGGAGCTGCTGGATTTAGTGGCGTTGGGAACGGTAGCAGACGTTGTGCCGCTGGACGCTAACAACCGTATTCTGACCTGGCAAGGGCTAAGTCGTATTCGTGCCGGGAAATGCCGTCCGGGAATTAAAGCGTTGCTGGAGATATCGAATCGCGATCCGCAGCAGCTTGCCGCCAGTGATTTAGGCTTCGCGTTGGGGCCTCGCCTGAATGCCGCCGGCAGACTGGATGATATGTCCGTTGGCGTGGCGTTACTGTTGTGCGACAACCTCGGCGAAGCGCGTGTTCTGGCCAGCGAGCTGGATGCGCTTAACCAGACGCGCAAAGAAATAGAGCAGGGGATGCAGGCGGAAGCGCTTATCCTGTGCGAAAAGCTTGAGCGCAGTAGTGAAACGCTTCCGGGCGGTCTGGCGATGTACCATCCTGAATGGCATCAGGGCGTGGTCGGAATTCTGGCGTCGCGTATTAAAGAGCGTTTTCACCGCCCGGTAATCGCCTTTGCGCCTGCGGGCGACGGCACGCTTAAAGGCTCAGGCCGATCGATTCAGGGGTTGCATATGCGCGATGCGCTGGAACGGCTGGATACGCTTTACCCTGATCTGATGATCAAGTTTGGCGGCCATGCGATGGCGGCGGGATTGTCGCTGGAAGAGCATAAATTCGAGCAGTTCCAGCAACGTTTTGGCGAGCTGGTGACGGAATGGCTCGATCCTGCCCTGTTGCAAGGTGAGGTGATCTCCGATGGTCCATTAAGCGCGGCGGAGATGTCTATGGAAGTGGCGCAACTGTTGCGGGATGCCGGACCGTGGGGGCAAATGTTCCCGGAACCGTTATTCGATGGCCGTTTCCGTCTGCTACAACAGCGCCTGGTGGGCGAGCGTCACCTCAAGGTGATGGTGGAGCCCGTCGGCGGCGGCCCGCTGTTAGATGGCATCGCATTTAATATTGATACTACCTGCTGGCCGGATAACGGCGTGCGGGAGGTAGAACTGGCTTATAAACTGGACATTAACGAGTTTCGCGGCAACCGTAGTTTACAGATTATTATCGATGATATTTGGCCGCTATGATCGGGGCGATTTAACAACACTTTCGCTGTAATTAAGGGGCGAAATCCGCTAATATTTCGCCCTTATAACCGCATTTTGACAAGTCAAATAAAAGAAATCAGACCATGTTTGAAATTAACCCGGTGAATAACCGCATTCAGGACCTCACGGAACGCACCAACGTTCTTAGGGGGTATCTTTGACTATGATGCCAGGAAAGAGCGTCTGGAAGAAGTAAACGCCGAGCTGGAACAGCCGGATGTCTGGAACGAACCCGAGCGCGCGCAGGCTCTGGGAAAAGAGCGCTCATCGCTTGAAGCGATCGTCGATACGCTTGATCAAATGTCTCAGGGGCTGGACGACGTTTCCGGGCTGCTGGAACTGGCGGTAGAAGCTGACGACGAAGAGACGTTTAACGAAGCCGTCGCGGAACTGAATACGCTGGAAGAGAAACTGGCGCAATTGGAATTCCGTCGGATGTTCTCCGGTGAGTACGATAGCGCCGATTGCTATCTCGATATTCAGGCCGGTTCCGGTGGTACTGAAGCGCAAGACTGGGCCAGCATGCTGCTGCGTATGTATCTGCGCTGGGCGGAAGCGCGCGGCTTCAAAACTGAAGTCATTGAAGAGTCGGAAGGTGAAGTCGCCGGCATTAAATCCGCGACTATCAAAATCTCCGGCGAATATGCCTATGGCTGGCTACGTACTGAAACCGGCGTGCATCGTCTGGTGCGTAAAAGCCCGTTCGACTCCGGCGGTCGCCGTCATACTTCGTTTAGCTCCGCGTTTGTGTACCCGGAAGTGGACGACGATATCGATATCGACATTAACCCGTCGGATCTGCGTATCGACGTCTATCGTGCGTCCGGCGCAGGCGGTCAGCACGTTAACCGTACGGAATCCGCGGTGCGTATCACCCATATTCCAACCGGGATTGTGACACAGTGCCAGAACGACCGTTCGCAGCACAAAAACAAAGACCAGGCCATGAAGCAGATGAAAGCGAAGCTTTATGAACTGGAGATGCAGAAAAAGAACGCTGAAAAACAGGCGATGGAAGACACCAAGTCCGATATCGGCTGGGGAAGCCAGATTCGTTCCTATGTCCTGGACGATTCCCGCATTAAAGACCTGCGTACTGGGGTGGAAACCCGCAATACACAGGCGGTACTGGACGGTAGTCTGGATCAATTTATCGAAGCAAGTTTGAAAGCAGGGCTATGAGGAATCAACATGTCTGAACAAAACGCACAGGGCGCTGACGAGGTAGTCGATCTTAACAATGAAATGAAGGCACGTCGCGAGAAGCTGGCTGCACTGCGTGAGCAGGGTATCCCGTTCCCGAACGATTTCCGTCGTGACCGTACCTCAGACCAACTGCACGCAGAGTTTGACGCGAAAGAAGCTGAAGAACTGGAAGCGCTGAATATTGAAGTGTCCGTCGCGGGCCGTATGATGACTCGCCGTATTATGGGTAAAGCCTCTTTTGTTACCCTGCAAGACGTAGGCGGCCGCATTCAGCTGTATGTGGCGCGCGATGATCTGCCGGAAGGCGTTTACAACGAGCAGTTCAAGAAGTGGGATCTTGGCGATATCCTCGGCGCGAAAGGTAAGCTGTTCAAAACCAAAACCGGTGAGCTGTCTATCCACTGCACCGAACTGCGCCTGCTGACTAAAGCGCTGCGTCCGTTGCCGGATAAATTCCACGGCCTGCAGGACCAGGAAGCGCGCTATCGCCAGCGTTATCTGGATCTCATCTCTAACGATGAATCCCGTAACACGTTCAAAACCCGTTCGAAGATCCTGGCCGGTATTCGCCAGTTCATGGTGGCTCGCGGCTTTATGGAAGTCGAAACCCCGATGATGCAGGTGATCCCAGGCGGCGCGTCTGCCCGTCCGTTTATCACCCATCACAACGCGCTGGATCTGGACATGTACCTGCGTATCGCGCCGGAACTGTACCTCAAGCGTCTGGTGGTTGGCGGCTTCGAACGCGTATTCGAAATTAACCGTAACTTCCGCAACGAAGGCATCTCTGTGCGCCATAATCCTGAGTTCACCATGATGGAACTCTATATGGCGTATGCGGACTACAAAGACCTGATCGAGCTGACTGAGTCTCTGTTCCGTACGCTGGCGCAGGATGTTCTGGGCACCACCCAGGTTCCGTACGGTGATGAAGTGTTTGATTTCGGTAAGCCGTTCGAAAAACTGACCATGCGTGAAGCGATCAAGAAATATCGTCCGGAAACGGATATGGCTGATCTGGACAACTTCGATTCCGCGAAGGCGATTGCTGAAAGCATCGGCATTCACGTCGAGAAGAGCTGGGGTCTGGGCCGTATCGTCACCGAGATCTTTGACGAAGTTGCTGAAGCGCATCTGATTCAGCCGACCTTCATCACCGAATATCCGGCTGAAGTGTCTCCGCTGGCGCGTCGTAATGATGTGAACCCGGAAATCACTGACCGCTTCGAGTTCTTTATCGGCGGTCGTGAAATCGGTAATGGCTTTAGCGAGTTGAACGATGCGGAAGACCAGGCGCAGCGTTTCCTGGATCAGGTTAATGCAAAAGCGGCGGGCGACGACGAAGCCATGTTCTACGACGAAGACTACGTGACAGCGCTGGAACACGGTTTACCGCCGACAGCGGGTCTGGGAATTGGTATCGACCGTATGGTGATGCTGTTTACTAACAGCCACACGATTCGCGACGTTATTCTGTTCCCGGCGATGCGCCCGGTGAAATAAGATGTAAATTGCCGGATGGGGCATTAGCCGCCATCCGGCATCTCTTCGTTCAGGCGTAGCGCCATCAGGCAATCATTCAGCGCTGGCAGTAATCGCGCAGTAGTTCGCGCGCTTGTTCGTCTGACGTTTGCATGACCATCCACGGGCTAAATGCCCACGGCGTAGCGAGAAGGCTTTTCCATACGCTTTTAAATTCGCTCCACTGATAGTCCATCACCTCTTCGCTGTTAACCTGTAACCCACTGGTCGCCCGCGCGGCAAATACCGGACAGACTTCATTTTCCACAATACCGTTTGGATCTGTCGCCCGATAGCTGAAGTGCGGATAGACGGGGGTGAGATCGGTAATTTCCACGCCGAGTTCGAACCGACAACGGCGGATGATCGCCTCTTCGGTGGTTTCGCCTTGTTGCGGATGACCGCAAACCGAATTCGTCCATACGCCCGGCCAGGCTTTCTTGCTCAGCGACCGTCGTGTTACCAGCAACTGACCATCTTCGTTAAATAGCCAGCAGGAGAAAGCCAGATGCAAAGGCGTATTAAGAGTATGAGCCGCATACTTTTCCAGTGTGCCGGAAGGCTTATCCTGCTCATCCAATAAAACGACATGTTCCTCAGTCATGAAAGCTCCTGAAAATTAAAATGACCCTGCAGCATGGCCGGGCCATATACTCAGACGATCAGCGTAGCTCATAACAGAAAGAAAGGCATTACCAAAACAGGTCTTGACAGAACGCAGACGAGCGCCATTGTGCCGTTAGTCGATATTATGCTGGAATATCGGATACTAGCGGCATCATCATCCACGCTGCTCCTTTCCGGCGTCAATGGATTGGGCATACGGCGTTTGGCTGCTATCATAAGGCGTCTGTCAATAGAGTGAGGAAAAGTTTTGAGCGCAGGACGCCTGAACAAAAATAGCCTAGGTATTGCGGTGCTGTTATGCACAGGGCTGCTGCTGGCGGGGTGTTCCAGTAATTCCGGCTCAGGAACATATTCCGGCTCCGTCTATACCGTTAAGCGCGGCGATACGTTGTATCGTATATCGCGCGCCACGGGAACCAGCGTGAAAGAACTTGCCCGACTGAATGGCATTTCTCCGCCTTATACTATTGAGGTGGGGCAGCGAATTAAAGTGCGCGGCAGCGCAAAGAGCAGCAGTGCAACACGCAAAACCAGCAATAAAACAGCAACAAAAACTGCCGCGGTCAGACCGTCATCTTCGGTGCCAAAATCCTCCTGGCCGCCGGTGGGGCAGCGTTGTTGGGTATGGCCTGCTAACGGTAAAGTGATTTTACCTTATTCCACCGCGGAAGGCGGAAATAAAGGAATCGATATTGCGGGCGCGCGCGGAACGCCTGTTTATGCGGCGGGAGCTGGTAAAGTTGTCTATGTCGGGAACCAGCTGCGCGGTTACGGCAATCTCATTATGATTAAGCACAACGAAGACTACATTACGGCTTACGCTCATAATGACACCATGCTGGTTAATAATGGACAAAGCGTTAAAGCGGGGCAAAAAATCGCTACGATGGGCAGCACGGATGCCGCATCCGTAAGGCTGCATTTCCAGATTCGCTACCGGGCGACGGCCATCGATCCGCTGCGTTATCTGCCGCCGCAGGGGAGTAAACCGAAATGCTGACGGCGAATTAATCGCCAGTCGGTCAGTTAGTCTCTTGCCAACCAGAGCGTAAGGTTTATAATGCCTTACGCATCTCAAAGCGGGCGTAGTTCAATGGTAGAACGAGAGCTTCCCAAGCTCTATACGAGGGTTCGATTCCCTTCGCCCGCTCCAGACAAACCTTTCTCAAGTTCTCCTAACCCCTACAAAACCCAGTAATCACGAGCTTCTCAGGCTATATTGGTGATTTTAAGCTCTACATGGTTCTAGTGAAATCTACACATACAGTTGTATAGTAATGCGTATAGACGGTTTGCCATTCTTTGGAACTATACACAATGCCACTCACAGACCTTGAAATAAGGCGCTCTAAGCCGCGTGAGAAGTCCTATACACTCAATATCCCTGCTCATCGAGCCTAACGGTTCGAAAGGGTGGCGTTTCCGGTACAGATTCGACGGTAAGCCTAAAATGCTCTCGCTGGGCACATATCCGACTATCTCGCTGACTGATGCCCGGCAAAAACGCGATGAGGCTAAAAAGCTGGTTGTGACGGGTATAAACCCTGGCGAAGTGAGAAAGAGGGAAAAGCAACGTATACGAGCGTAGGTAAACATGTGGCAAGTGATTCCGCAGCAAATGCGCAAATACAGGGAACGGTAAACCTTATAGAACTGACCAAAACACAAAAGGCGGCTGTAGCGAGGTTTGATCCGTCCGAGTTGCTCCGCACAAAAGAGTAGTTCTGTGGAATCCGCGCCGTTAGTAGCAAATCGGGTGATTATCGCCGGTGGTGATCATCCGATAATTTTCCGTAATGGGTGTAAATGCAGCCGGTTAATTAACAGTCAGTAACACACTCGTAATTGTTTGCTTTATCCCTGTAGATATTATGGTTTTTAGGGGATGACCCCGTAAAACCATAAGGATTTTATATACATGGCTATTCCAGTTTATTTATGGCTGAAAGATGACGGCGGCGCAGATATTAAAGGTTCGGTTGACGTAAGGGATCGCGAAGGCAGTATCGAGGTTAACGGATTTACGCATAACCTGCGCCTGCCTACCGATGTCTTTACCGGGAAAGTGACCGGCACTCGCCAGCATGCGCCGTTGGTTTTTCAGAAAGAAATAGACTCATCCTCGCCCTACCTCATGAAAGCCGTTGCAACCGGACAAACGCTCAAATCAGCGGAGTTCAAATGGTACAACATCAATGATGCCGGGCAGGAAGCTGAGTATTACAATATGCTACTGGAAAACGTGAAAGTTGTCTCCGTTACCCCGTTGATGCATGACATCAAAGACCCCACCAAAGAGAAGCATAACCACCTTGAGCTGGTGGAACTGCGTTACGATAAAATCACCTGGAAATACTGCGACGGCAATTTGCAGTTTGCTGACAGTTGGGCAGAGCGTTAATCATGCGCTTTCCGGTGTACTCAACTCCATATGATATTTCATCGTTCGCACCGCCCGGCGTTGATGTTGTAAGCCATATGGTGATTGCTCGCCTACACGGTGGCGCTTCGCTGATGACTTACGTATGGTTTTATCAGATGGTTCGGAATCATGGCCCGTGGGATTACAAGCAAAGCCACCCACAATATGCGAATTTCGGTAACTTCCATTACGGCGCAATTGGTGCGGCAGCGGGTATTCCTGACGGTGTGCTTTTACGTGGCGCTGGTGCGGCGCAGATTCTGGCTGGTACAAGTAATCCGGTAGAGTTCGCACAGTACCATGCGGTCGACGCATACGGCGATGACCCCGTAGATCAGTCATGGATAAAGGCGGGTATTGATTATGCAAGGCGCAGTGGGTTTTAGCAGGAAGACAGGCGCAATATTTGTGTTGCTTCTTCTGGGTTTTCTGGCTTATCAGTTTCGTGATTTTTTCAGCGTTTATGAGCAGGTGAAAAGCACGGTTAAAATTAACGATAAGTTGACGTTGTACGTTACCGAAGTGTCTAAAAGCTCGCTCTCTAAAGATACCTACAACTACTATTTTTATGATGCTGGTAAGAGCGCGGATGACTTCCTGATTCACGTTAAGAGTATAGAGCCGGTGATGACAACAGATGACTACAAGGCCAGCGCAGAGGTAAAAGACGGCGATATTTATTTCCGCGTTCGCGGGAATGTCTATGCCTTCAGGAGCGTCGGCTATAACGTCAGTATCCACCTCGATACATCGCCATACTGAAAAATGGCCCCCATCCCGTTTCGGCGGGATTTTTCGTTCTCGCCCGGGCGAATGTACCGTTGTGGCACCGGTAACCACTCAGCCCTGCAATGGTGGCGTTCGCTGGCTCACATAACCGGATTATCATGCCCGCGAAATTAAAAAATCCATCTGCGCAAAAAGCGGAAAATCATTGCGCAAAATATCACTGCGCAGAACGGTGGAAACTGGCCTGTAAGTCTTGCCAGATCTGGGTTTCATATTGCGCAAAACTCTGCGCATCCTGATCCGTAAAGATCCGCCCCAGCCGAAAACTGCGCAGAAAAAAGTTGCGCAGACGATACACAAAAAAAGTACGCAATTTGGTACGCAGATAATACGCAAAATCCGCGTACCGCTTGGCTTAATCGCTGGTGTGCCGTGGGGCTGATATATAGATTTATATAGGTTTCCACGTAATACGATGCTGAGAAATGCTAAGGTTTTGCGTACCGGGTTATGTCAAGGTTTGTTAAGGTTAAAGGCGCAAATTTCGGTTGATGCTTCCTAAGATTTCCTAAGGTCTTGGCGTGAAATGCGGATGCAGATTCCCCATTAGACCACCATCGCGTGATTGAGATATCTGCGCTGGTGGTCATCATGAACGTTGTAATTTGCACCTAAGAATTCGGGAAAAGCAACGTATACGAGCGTAGGTAAACATGTGGCAAGTGATTCCGCAGCAAATGCGCAAATACAGGGAACGGTAAACCTTATAGAACTGACCAAAACACAAAAGGCGGCTGTAGCGAGGTTTGATCCGTCCGAGTTGCTCCGCACAAAAGAGTAGTTCTGTGGAATCCGCGCCGTTAGTAGCAAATCGGGTGATTATCGCCGGTGGTGATCATCCGATAATTTTCCGTAATGGGTGTAAATGCAGCCGGTTAATTAACAGTCAGTAACACACTCGTAATTGTTTGCTTTATCCCTGTAGATATTATGGTTATTAGGGAATGACCCCGTAAAACCATAAGGATTTTATATACATGGCTATTCCAGTTTATTTATGGCTGAAAGATGACGGCGGCGCAGATATTAAAGGTTCGGTTGACGTAAGAGATCGCGAAGGCAGTATCGAGGTCACCGGGTTGGCGCATCGTGTCGCGCTTCCTACCGACTCAGCGACAGGTAAACCTACAGGCACACGCGAGCATTCAACGTATGTTTTCCAGAAAGAAATCGACTCATCAAGCCCATATCTCTACAAAGCTGTAACCACGGGTCAAAAATTGAAATCTGCCGAATTTAAATTTTACAAAATCAATGACGCCGGACAGGAAGCAGAATATTTTAATACCAGCATGGAGAACGTGCGAATTACGTCAGTAGTGCCGGTAATGGCGGATACTAAATCCGAAGAAGGCGAAAAACATAACCATATGGAAATCGTCGAACTTCACTATGAGAAGGTCACATGGAAATATCTGGATGGTAACGTTATCCATTCTGATAGCTGGAATGACCGCCAGACGGCGTAAGGGGGAAAGCATGGCATGGATTTACCACCAAAGCACGGGTGAGCTGTGGCATAACGGCGTTCTTAAAGGCAAAGGATATTCCGGCGTACTGACCAACAAAAACAATCCCGATCGCCAGCAGGTGAAAGGGATGGGGCCATTACCGCGAGGGACATATCACATCGCAGGGCATAACAACTCAATCAGCCCAATGACCGTCATACTGGTACAAACATCTGGTGAGAGTTATGGGCGTTCATTATTCCGAATTCATGGTGAAAAGCGACCGCCAGCCATTCCTGGGTTTGCGTCAGAAGGTTGCATTATCATGGGGCCGGGGTTCGTTCGCAGGTGATTATGTCTCACGACAGAACGCTTGAGGTGGTGCGATGAAAAAAATGGTTCTCTTACTGGTGCTATGTACCACCAGCGTGGCCTGTCTGGCAGCAGGGAGCGACTGGAGTGATTTTATCAAAAGAGTCGAGAGAGCCGACCCGCAGACCATTCAGTCATTGCCAGAGTCAGTGAATAAAATCGGTGATTCTCTTAACGGTGATCGCGCCACTGAACTGGCTACCGCAGCCAGCTTTGCGTTGCTAAAAGACCCGGTAAGTGTCCTCAACGCCACGGCAGAGATCGGCAAAAGTCAGGATGAGCTGATACAGCGTTTTGATTCGATGATGATCTGCAGCCTGCCGATGATGAATGGCTACACCAGAGCCGCTATCGAAAAATATTACGCACAGGCCGTAACTGTACTCCAAAATGCCGGGAAGCCGGCAATTGAGTGTCTGAACAATATGCGCGATACAATGGATGAACTACGGGCGGATGGCCCGGATGGTAAAGGTGATGATGAGAAGCTCAACACATTACCGGATGTGGGATAGCTGATCTGATGGAGAATATCCTGCCAGCATTCATCACTGGCGGGATATTGTGGGATCTACGAAGACCGAATAGGCGCATAGGGGCGGGTAAATTTCTACAGTCCCTATTCTGTGTGACAGCCCACTTCATCGTATTTTTATACACGCGAAATTAAAAAATTCATCTGCGCAAAAAGCCGAAAATCATTGCGCAAAATATCACTGCGCAGAACTAAGAAAACAGGCCTGTAAGTCTTGCCAGCTCTGGGTTTCATATTGCGCAAAACTCTGCGCATCCTGATCCGCAAAGATCCGCCCCAGCCGAAAACTGCGCAGAAAAAAGTTGCGCAGACGATACACAAAAAAGTACGCAATCTGGTACGCAGTTTGGTACGCAGATAATACGCAAAATCCGCGTACCGCTTGGCTTAATCGCTGGTGTGCCGTGGGGCTGATATATAGATTTATATAGGTTTCCACGTAATACGATGCTGAGAAATGCTAAGGTTTTGCGTACCGGGTTATGTCAAGGTTTGTTAAGGTTAAAGGCGCAAATTTCGGTTGATGCTCCCTAAGATTTCCTAAGGTCTTGGCGTGAAATGCGGATGCTGATTCCCCATTAGACCACCATCGCGTGATTGAGATATCTGCGCTGGTGGTCATCATGAGCGTTGTAATTTGCACCTAAGTTATGGATGCCCTTGATAGGGTAAACAAGTTCAAGCGACAGCTACGTGTGTATAGAAATGTGTATAGAATTAAAGTCCTAACTCAAAGAGTCCTGGTATTTACAGGGCCTATCGGAGTTTGTACGGTTCCCTTCGCCTATCTACTGACGTCTACTAAGCCCACGAATTTACAGCAATTTTGCCTTTCTGAACGTCTGTTGTTGCTTATGTAACCCCCATTCTGGTTAACAATCTTTTTTCATCAGTGGCCATCCAGGCAGTAACCGAGCTTCAGGACGGGATAAGATTTACCACTCAACGACCTGTTATCGACCCTTTAGTCCCCCTGCCTTTGATGATGAGTTGAACATATCAAGAGCAGGGTATTATATAAATGTATGTATACGTCTATTCGCTTTACGTCTGAAATCAGTCGGAAACCCGTTCAAGAGGCGTGCTGAACGTATGTCCTTCCATATCTATCAGTACCAGCGTTACCGGACCGTTCGGTAATCTATCGCTACCTCTTTTTATAACACCAGCAGGAAGGGTGAGCGTGGCGGCTGATCCGACAATAGCCTGTATGCCGTAGTGACCAGGAGCGAATTTGTTGTAGGCATAATCGTTCCGGAAGCTATCAGGCGGTAATGCCGACAGCATGGCGGTGTCCCAGTGAATAAGCGTTGCGCCATCGGCATCTTTCAGCCATGCCTCCATGATATGCTCAGGTGCCTCAGGCGTTCCTGCATCCAGGTAAGCATGAACCTGAACGCGGCCATCAGGGAACAATTTTCCTTCAGTCAGGCGGACATGATGTGTGGTAGGGCTAACAGGGCCATGATGATATGGCGTGACCACTGAGCCACGATAGTAACTGTAAGTCCCTACATCAAAAACCACCACTAAAGCTAATAGCCATAGCGCCAGTTTTTTATAACCGACCGGGGTTAGCGGCACAGGAAGTGAACCACAACACCACCGGAAAATCCGACTGTCAGCCAAATGGGGCTTTCTCTTCAGGATAACGTTGTCCAGGGCATAGCTGTGTGACCCGCAAAGAAACAATGTGGTTCCCATCGCCAGATTACAGGCAGCCATTGTCCATTCATCAATACAGGTTGCCCCTTGCCAGCCAAACATCAGCATTAGCAATACGGAGAAAAACATCGACAACAGCGCTGAAATACGGGTGAACAGACCTATCATTAGAAACAGCCCGGCGATGAGTTCAGCCGCGCTGAAAAGTATTACGCCGGCATACAGCAGCCAGAAATGCTGGAGCATAAATGAAATTACATGCTCCAGCCCCATAAGAGCACCGGGCATTGCCGTCTGAAACTTGTAGGCCATCCAGTGGGGTGCATCCGGGTTAAGTTTATCCGGCGCATAAATAAAACGTCGGCTCCCACCCCCCCAGTAAATAAATCCCTGGATAATTCTGACCGCCAGTAATCCCAGGCCTGCCAGCAGATAAACATCTGTCACAGGTTTTGCGGGATTAACGTGTGTAGCTGAACTCATAATTATTATCCCCTGTCGTTATATCGTTATGCCAAAAAGGCATATGAGTAAAAATAAAACAATTAACACACAAATGGTTAACAATATTGTTGCTTTATGTAACGGTTGTTAAGAATATTTATCGTTACGTTCTGGGCATTTTAAACAGGAATGGCACCAGGCTAATGACGACTTATGAAAACCATCTCAGTGGAAACCCTTGCCGGAAGGGTTTGGTGGGTTTTCAAACGTATTGCATACATTTTCAGACCCTTGCTTAATGGTGATTTGCATCACATTTTTAGTTGGCGGTATTTTTTTATGTTGACTGGAGCTGTCTGCCAACAGCATAACTTTTACAGCCAGAGAATAAATAAAAGAGCACCAAAATGTCGTATTCTGACATGTTTGCGAAGGGAGTACCGCTCCCTTCTTTTTTTGTTTCCTGAATACTCACTAAACAATGCCGTTACTGCCAGATAACTGCCGCATACCGCTCTCCATAGTCGTTTCCTGCAACTAATTCACAGGCTTGATTCACCTGGCTGACATGGCTTCTTGCCCGTTATATATCAGTGAACATCTATTTTTGTCAGTTTTTATTTTCCAGTTTATGTATTATTAAATACTGTTTCTGGCCTGGATTTATTTTCATGAATCAAGCCTCCGGGTGGGCAGAGATAAAGATATTTACTGGCGTAACAGATCTCATAATTTAAAAGACTTATTCATACTTTGTTATCACGGAACGATTTTAACTTAATGCATGCCTGTGAGGCATCAGGTAAAAATAACCGGAGAGAAGAAGATGAACAAAATGCTATTAGCCGGAAGTA
Organism: Salmonella enterica subsp. diarizonae; assembly: GCF_008692785.1. Classification (GTDB taxonomy): domain Bacteria; phylum Pseudomonadota; class Gammaproteobacteria; order Enterobacterales; family Enterobacteriaceae; genus Salmonella; species Salmonella diarizonae. Next base: position 414,642 of record NZ_VXJV01000001.1, on the reverse strand, counting down.
CCGGTATTGTTCTGCTGTCTGCTGCAGCCAGTCCGGTATGGGCAGACGATAATGCCAGTACATTTTCACTCGGATACGCCCAGTCCCATACTAATCACGCCGGAACGCTGCGTGGAGTACGGCTGGCAAACAACTATGAAATGTCACCGGACTGGGGGCTGACAACCTCATTTTCCTGGCTAAATGGAAGTCAGCGCTATTCCGATGAAAGCAGTAATGGTCGTGTAACAACCCGTTATTACTCTCTGCTTGCAGGTCCCTCATGGAAAATAAATAACCAGTTAAGCCTGTATAGTCAGGTGGGCCCCGTATTATTGCATCAGCGTGATCATGGGATAAATGAGTCTGACAGTAAGGTCGGATATGGTTATTCCGCAGGTGTGGCTTACACCCCAGTCAGTAATGTTGCGGTAACTCTGGGTTATGAAGGTGCAGATTTTGATGCTACCCATAACAGCGGAAGCCTTAATAGCAATGGTTTTAATCTTGGCGTGGGTTATCGGTTTTGAACCGGATAATCCGATAAAAAATGTTAATTTGGGGAGATGATGGATTATGAAAAGCCATATTATGCCAGGAGTTGCGCTGATGTTGATCCTGTTTTCAGGAAGTATTATGGCCGCAACAAATATGTCTGATAACGTTACCCTGAATAATGACAAGATATCCGGACAGGCCTGGCAGGCCATGCGTGATATCGGAATGTCGCGATTCGAACTGTTTAATGGTCGGACACAAAAGGCTGAACAACTGACTGCGCAAGCAGAAAAACTCCTGAACGATGACAGTACTGACTGGAATCTGTATGTAAAATCAGATAAAAAAGCACCAGTTGAAGGAGACCGCTATATTCGGATAAATTCATCGATTACGGTAGCAGAAGATTATCTCCCTGCCGGGCAGAAAAATGATGCTATTAATAAAGCAAACCAGAAAATGAAAGAAGGAGATAAAAAAGGCACTATAGAGGCTCTGAAACTTGCAGGCGTCAGTGTTATTGAAAATCAGGAACTCATTCCTCTTCAGCAAACCCGCAAGGATGTGACCACAGCGCTTTCCTTGATGAACGAAGGAAAATACTATCAGGCAGGTCTGATACTTAAATCAGCTCAGGATGGTGTAATTGTGGATTCTCAGTCTATTCAGGAGTCACCGACACCCCCCGTGCAGCATGATGCTGCACATTAATATCCCCCGGCCTGCTGTATATATTACAGTAGGCCGTATTATGCCTGACAGCTATTTGTAGCTGCTTATTGCTGCTCTTTGTTCAGGAAACAATTTCGACAATGTCTCGACAAACTACCAGACAAAGTATGTAACGGCTGAATAGCCAGAAATACTGTCAATGACCTCTTCCGTACTTGACCAGATATACAGTCTGGGCAGCAAGCAGAAATACATTAGGCTCATGAGAGCATTTCAATAGAGTTATGGATTTATTCTTTACGGTGACATTATTTTTAAATTTCTTCCGTGAAGTTCAGTAATGTCATGGTTCTGAAATTGTGACTAACATCACAAATTCAGGAAGATATCATTTCATTTATTATTTTTTAGTATTTCTACTTATGATGGTTCATAGTTATTTGTTAAGTTAATATTTTGGCATTAAATGTCTTTTGTTAATGAATTGTGTGGGTTTTTATTCTGCTAATGATTGCTTTTTTATGTGTGATTAGCATTATGTTTTGTAAATGTTCATTCCGGCAGAAAAGCAAAATATACATTTTTGATGACATATTACAAAATATTTCTTGCTCGCTGAGAATATCTGTCTGTCAGGTATTCATATGCTTATAATTACATTAAAAAGTATTTCTTTGATGATTATTCTTAAATTACGATCATAATCATCGATCGTATCGATCTATTTTTATTGTTTTAATTTGCATGAGAATTTTCTTACAACTGATCAGGCATTAGCTGAAATCAATATTTTTTCGATGAAAAGTTCAGGTGCTTCGTTTAACACCAGACGTTTATTATTTATACGAATCTTTTCTGAACGCTTTCATTAATACCCTCAGACTTGTTTTCAGTCTTTGCAAAATAATTCTCATTCAAAGGACATATTATCTATGCGTAATAAAATAATACTTGCCATGGCGGCTGCCGGTATGATGTATGGCGCTTCTGTATTCGCCGCCGATACTACGCCTACAGCAGGCTCGTTCGGCTCAGGTAAAATTATTTTCACTGGTACCATCACCAATTCACCCTGCGATATCGCACCGGGTGACGATGCGATCACCGTTCCGTTTGGACAGATTTCTTACCGTAAACTGAATGCCGCCGACGCAACTACGGAATCAAAACCGTTCACCATTCATCTGCAGAACTGCGCCTTCGATCCGAATGATGCAGGTTCAAATCCTGCTGGCTCCGCAGGGAAAATGTCTAAAGTAATAGTCTCTTTCTCTGGCGGAGCCAATGTCGCGAAGAAGGCTTACACCACCAGCGGCAGCGCACTGCATGTTGGTGTCCAGCTACTGAAGAGTGACAACTCCACAATTATCGATCCCAACACCCCGATGCCGGATGGCGACGCTCAGCAACTGCAGGCCGGAAACAACGAACTCAACTTCTATGCCCGCCTGATAGCACTGGATAATGGCGTCACGCCCGGTGACTTCACCGCATCCGTCACCTACACCCTGAAATACCTGTGATTTTACGCGGTAAATAACGACAGGGATAAGCCGTCCACGGAGGGGTTCGGACGGCTTTTATATCTGACCACGCCTGCGGGCTGTCTGTTACACGGACGACAACACGAAAGCGCCATGCCATGAAAATTACCCGGCTTGCCATTCTGATTACCCTGACATTTTCCGTCCTGAAGTCGCAGGCCACGGAGTTTAATGCCAGCCTGCTGGACAGCGGGAACCTGTCCAATGTGGACCTCACGGCCTTCAGCCGCGAGGGGTATGTGGCGCCCGGTAACTATATTCTCGATATCTGGCTCAATGACCAGACGGTACGGGAACAGTATCCGGTCAGGGTTGTACCGGCTGCCGGACGCGATGCGGCCGTCATCTGTGTGACAACCGATATGGTGGCCATGCTGGGTCTTAAGGATAAGATTATTCATGGCCTGAAACCCGTTACCGGTATCCCGGACGGGCAGTGCCTTGAGCTGCGCTCCGCTGACAGTCAGGTACGGTACAGCGCTGAAAAGCAGCGTCTGACCTTCATTATCCCCCAGGCCTGGATGCGCTATCAGGACCCGGACTGGGTCCCCCCTTCACGCTGGAGCGACGGCGTCACCGCCGGACTGCTCGATTACAGCCTGATGGCCAGCCGCTACATGCCGCAGCAGGGGGAGACCTCTGACAGCTACAGCCTCTACGGCACCGCCGGGTTTAATCTCGGCCCGTGGCGGCTGCGCAGTGATTACCAGTACAGCCGCCTTGACAGCGGACATGGGGCATCGCAGTCCGATTTTTATCTGCCGCAGACGTATCTGTTCCGTGCTCTGCCCTCACTGCGTTCAAAACTGACGCTGGGACAGACGTACCTCAGTTCCGCTATTTTTGACTCCTTCCGCTTTGCCGGACTCACTTTAGCCAGCGATGAGCGCATGCTGCCGCCCTCCCTGCAGGGATATGCCCCGAAAATCAGCGGTATTGCGAACAGTAATGCGCAGGTCACCGTCAGCCAGAACGGCCGCATTCTGTACCAGACCCGGGTGTCGCCGGGGCCTTTTGAGCTTCCCGACCTGAGCCAGAATATCAGCGGCAACCTGAATGTGACGGTGCGCGAAAGCGACGGCAGCGTCCGGACCTGGCAGGTCAACACGGCCAGCGTCCCCTTTATGGCACGCCAGGGACAGGTTCGCTATAAGGTGGCCGGCGGACGTCCGCTGTACGGCGGGACGCATAACAACAGTACGGTCAGCCCTGACTTCCTGCTCGGGGAGGCCACCTGGGGAGCATTTAACAACACGTCGCTGTACGGCGGTCTCATTGCCTCCACCGGCGACTACCGGTCCGCTGCGCTCGGGATAGGCCAGAATATGGGGCTGCTGGGTGCCCTCTCCGCGGACGTCACCCGTTCAGATGCGCGGCTGCCGCACGGGCAGAAGCAGTCCGGTTACAGCTACCGTATCAACTATGCCAAAACGTTTGATAAAACCGGCAGCACCCTGGCGTTCGTCGGATACCGGTTCTCGGACCGCCATTTTCTGTCCATGCCGGAATACCTGCAACGCCGGGCCACCGACGGCGGCGATGCGTGGCATGAAAAACAGAGCTACACCGTGACTTACAGCCAGTCCGTTCCGGTACTCAACATGAGCGCGGCCCTCTCGGTAAGCCGGCTCAATTACTGGAATGCACAGTCCAACAATAACTACATGCTCAGCCTCAACAAAGTGTTCAGTCTCGGCGACCTTCAGGGGCTTTCGGCCTCGGTGTCATTTGCCCGTAACCAGTACACCGGCGGGGGCAGCCAGAACCAGGTCTACGCCACCATCAGTATCCCGTGGGGCGACAGTCGCCAGGTGAGCTACAGCGTGCAGAAGGATAACCGGGGCGGCCTGCAGCAGAACGTAAATTACAGCGATTTCCATAACCCGGACACCACATGGAACATCAGCGCCGGCCATAACCGTTATGACACCGGCAGCAACAGCAGCTTCAGCGGCAGTGTGCAGAGCCGTCTGCCGTGGGGCCAGGCGGCAGCGGACGCCACCCTGCAGCCCGGACAGTACCGCAGCCTGGGCCTGAGCTGGTACGGCTCGGTGACTGCCACCGCCCACGGTGCCGCTTTCAGCCAGTCGATGGCCGGGAATGAGCCCCGCATGATGATAGATACCGGAGACGTGGCCGGTGTGCCGGTGAACGGCAACAGCGGGGTGACCAACCGCTTCGGGGTGGGCGTGGTGAGCGCCGGCAGCAGCTACCGCCGCAGCGATATTTCGGTTGATGTGGCCTCCCTGCCGGAGGACGTGGACGTCAGCAGCTCCGTCATCAGCCAGGTGCTGACGGAAGGCGCGGTGGGCTACCGGAAGATTGACGCCAGCCAGGGGGAGCAGGTGCTCGGTCATATCCGGCTGGCGGACGGCGCCAGTCCGCCGTTTGGCTCCCTGGTGGTGTCCGGGAAAACCGGCAGAACCGCAGGGATGGTCGGGGATGACGGTCTGGCTTACCTGACCGGACTCAGCGGGGAAGACCGCCGGACCCTGAATGTGTCCTGGGATGGCCGGGTGCAGTGCAGGCTCACCCTGCCGGAAACGGTGACACTCAGCCGGGGGCCGCTGTTACTGCCCTGCAGATAAAAATATCCCTGTCACAGAGCAGGACTAAAGGAGAAAACAGGTGAAAAACAGCAGAATAAGCCGTGTGATTTTACTCGCACTGGTGGCAGCATGGAGCCAGTGCAGCCCGGCGGCCGTCAACGTCGACCGGACCCGTATTATCATGGATGCGCCGCAGAAAACGGTGGCCATCACGCTGAATAACGATGACAAAACCACGCCGTTCCTGGCGCAGTCCTGGGTGACGGATGCTGACGGGGTGAGAACGGATGCGCTGATGGCGCTGCCACCGCTGCAGCGTATTGATGCCGGACAGAAATCCCAGGTCCGTATCACCCAGGTTCGCGGGCTGACAGACAAGCTCCCTCAGGACAGGGAAACGCTGTTCTGGTTTAACGTGCGGGGCGTTCCCCCGAAGCCGGAAGACGACAACGTCCTGCAACTGGCCATGCAGAGCCAGCTGAAACTGTTTTACCGTCCGAAAGCCATTATCAGAAGCAGCAGTGACCAGCCGGAAAGAAAGCTGACTGCTGAACGGGAAGCGGGGCGCCTGACATTAAAAAATCCGACGCCGTACTACATCACTGTGGCGTGGCTGGGAGCAGACCGCAGCCACAGGCTCAGCGGTTTCCGCGAGGGCGTGATGGTGCCGCCCCTGGGGAGCCTGCCTTTAAAGGCTGTTCTGCCGGCAGAAACCCGGACGCTGTGGGTGGGGTATATTGATGATTACGGCGGACTGCAGATGAACCGCTACGCCTGTGATGCCCTGAACTGCGCGTTTAAGGACGCAGGGGCGACATCATGACAGAACGATTATTCAATATGAAATCACTGATACTGTCAGGTGTGTTTCTGTTTTTTGCTGTCAGTGATTCTGCACGGGCAAATATCGACTGGTCATATTGTAATGCCACTGGGAGTGTTAACATCCAGAATATTAATATTAAAGCAGGGCAATATAGCGCAGGTGATGAACTGCAGAAAATTAAAGACATTCCCTTCAGTTATACCTGCATCACTACAATTAAAACTTATTCAGAACCTTATAATGCCACTATCAGTCTTAAGAATGTGCAACCAATGGTGGATGCCCTGAAAAAGAGCGGTCTTGGTATTGAGCTGTTTATTCAGGAGGGTAGTCGAGATCCTGTTAATTTTTCATGGCGGGAGATACAGGCAGGTTTTGCCGGCTGGGCCAGCTCAAAGATATTTGGGCAAGAGTTGGAACAGAATAAAACATATAATCTGAGTGGAAAACTTACTGTACGTATTTATGTTGAACAAAGTTTTAAATATGGTTTTTTGAACATAAACATTCCGGCAAGTACATTTGATATTCTTCCCTATAAACCATCAACCGTACCGCCACCATCTAAACCGTATACATCTTTGTCGGTTTCCGCCTTTAATATCAGAATGATTCCTGACAACTCAGGCAGGGTTATTATCTCTCCTTCTACTACCATCAATATGGGGCGTTTTTATACGGAATATAAGGAAACCATGGTGCCCAGGGAAGTACCTTTCACCGTTACAGCACAACAGAATGTCGGAACGCAGATCCCGTTCGTCGCCCCACTGGCTATAGAGTTCAGGACCAACGGTCTGACACTGGCAGATGCTGACAGCACCGTGATTCTTAAGAATAATAAACAAGAAAACAATGGCTTCGGACTGTCGGTAATTGATGTGGATAATGACACACCAGTTAAATTTAATATGAAAGCAGATATGGGACCTATCCATCTTGATAACGGTGCCGGTGGCAGAATTATAAAGCACTACAAAGCAAAAGTAGAAGCCATACCAGGAGCGAAAATTAAAACAGGTGATTTTTCGGCAGCAATGACAGTTATTGTTACTTACAATTAACAGGATTAAATGCCATTTACTGATAGTTAATTAAAAATAGATATGAATTTATCTTTATGATTATTTTTTTTTGCTTCTCGGTCTTTTTCACAAAAAAACGGAGAGTCTGCATGTCTTCTGATAAAAAAACAAAAGAAAAGATAGTTTTTTCAGGTAACGATATTCATTATCCCGGACAGACCAACCATGATGCCTGCTTTATTCCGGAAAGTGTCCGCCAGTATGCCGGCGAGCCCCTGTATATCATCGTGGCACACTGGTGTCTGTTGCAGCAGAACTGGGTGCAGCGTAACCAGATATCAGAGGCGTTTCACATCACGGCCAGACGGGCCAGCTACCTGATTGCCTACCTGCGAAGCAAAACATCACGGGTGGTCAGCGTCTGCCGTCACCAGACCCTGCCCAATAAAGCCCTGCGCTATGAAATTTATGTTTTCCGGGTTCTTGACAGCCCCACCCCGTCCACGCGCCGTGAAAAGGCCGGACCGCCGCCGGTATCAAAACGCCGGGTCGGTAACGGTGACAGGTCGATGGCAAATGAACTGTGGAACCGGCTGTGCAGTAACAGAATGCGGGAAAAATCCTGAAAAGGAAAGTGAATGATGGCGACGACGTATAACCGGTCAGTCACGCCCCGGCAGGTTATTATTCTCGGTGACTGCTGGCCGGTGACGACCGCTGTGGCACATCTGGTCCGGACATTTCTGCCGGGCAGCGACTGTGAAAGCACATATAGGCTGCCAGCGCTGTTGCAGCAACTGCGCCGGAAACCGGAGGCCATACTGATACTGTGTTTGCGTCCCCGTGAACATCTCTTTTTGTTCTATGCCCTGAGGCAGGTGCTGCCGGAGCACCCGGTGATGGTCATCAGCGATGAGCTGCTTTTCAGTGACCGGGTGGTACTGAAGGTGTACGGGGGTATCCCGGCGCTGCCGGAGCAGGCGCTGGAGGAGATACTTATCCGGGTGCGGCGGGGTGAACAGTGGTCCGGGGGGGCACGTCTGCGGGTGACGGGAACACTGGAGGGGTTTCTGTTATCACCGACCCCGGTGACGGGTTTTCTGGAGGTGCCACCGATATTTAACAGTCCGAAGCGGCTGATGAACTGTATGGACCATCTGATGCACCGGGAGATACTGGCATGTGGAGTGAGCCTGGCCCAGTTACGTTTGCTTCAGGAAGTTTACCGTGGACGGGGAAGGTTATCAGCGCTATGTGGGAGGCTGAATACGCAGGAGAAGCAAATCTGGCAGGACAAATACCGGTTACTGGTGAAGCTGGGAATGCGGAACCGGTTACGGGAACTGCTGTTTGGTACCCGGTTTTGTAAATCACTGCAGCGAACTCCGTTTATTGCTCCGCAGTAACCCGCATCCGGCGACCACATCACAATAGCCCCGACAGGCCGAATATCTGGCACGAAGATGACAAAAATGTAATGGAATTTTCAGGCTGAAAACATTAACTATAAGGTCTATATAACAGGAGTGGATAAGATGAAAAAAAGGGTCAGCGCATTGATATTAGGTGTTTTTTTTGTGGCTGGAGTCACGTCCGCTGCCACAATGAGTATTCCGATGAATGAAGCCCTGCCTTCAGGAAGCGGAAAGGCGCTCGGGGAGATTACCGTAACAGAAACACCTTATGGTTTACTGTTTCAGCCACATTTGTCTGGTCTTGTTGCCGGGATACATGGTTTCCATGTGCATACTCACCCAAGCTGTTTGCCGGGGCTTGAAAATGGTAAAGAAGTCCCTGCGTTGCAGGCGGGCGGGCATCTCGATCCGGGAAAAACAGGCAAGCACATGGGGCCTTACAATGATAAAGGACACCTGGGAGATTTACCTGGTCTGGTGGTGAATGCAGATGGAACCGCAACTTATGAACTGCTGGCTCCCCGCTTGAAATCTCTGTCGGAACTGAAGGGGCATTCTCTGATGATCCATGCTGGCGGGGATAATTACTCTGATAACCCAGCTAAACTTGGTGGAGGAGGGGCGCGTTTTGCCTGTGGTGTAGTAGAATAAACGACAGAAAACCATTCAGGCGGAGCACTGAATGTATGGCCTTTCATAACAGTATGATGAGTAAAAATGCTTCTGGAATGAAACTCGAAGCGATAGCTTCCCGGTACAGTAGATGCCCACTGTACCGGGTTAGCCAGATATTTATTCGAGGTAACGTGTCTGGTGGGGGCCCGTATTATGCGGCGGGACGGGCAGCATGCCGCCCCGTGTAGCATCTCAGAACGACCATGACATGCCTACCGTCGCCCGCCAGGGGGATTGTACTCCGGCCCCATCCCCGTAACCGGCGCTCAGATGCCCTGTCAGATTATCCGTAATTTTGGCATGTACCCCAGTCTGAAATACACCTATCATGCCGGACAGATCATTATTAAAACGGTCCCTGTTATTGATAGTCACCTGATTATTATTAGCCAACTCCTGTCGTGCAGAAATTTTCAGCCATGGCTGTAGTTCACCCCCATTGCTCAGTATCAGGCGATAATCCATACCCAGGCCAGCCTCTGCTCTTAGCATACGCGTAGTATCCACGTCAGCCTGCATACCATTAGAAAGGGCATATTTCCGGGCGCTGCCCGTAAAACCGGTAAATGCCATATATGGTGTCGCACTCCAGTTATTGTTGCTTAATCGTATCCCGCTTTCCAGGTGAGCCCCAATGCCCCAGGTACGATAATCACCATCCGCAGCGCCTCCGTTATTCATTCGCCCCTTAACGTTATTGTCGAAAAGATTGGCCTTCGCGATGCTATCCAGATAAAAACCGCTTTCGTGCTGTAATCCAGCGTAAGCGCCGAAGGAATAGCTGTCCACGTAACCTTCGCCACCGCGCGAAAAGCCAATATTCGAGTGTGAATAGCTGAAAAATGCCCCCAGCGTACCCGAACTCTTTTCATACTGTGAAAGGCGATCAATGCCCATGATCAGACCTCCAAGCGTTTGTTTAAACTCGGCTCCCGCAGAGGTGGAGACGTTATTCCGGGTATTGTACTGCGTCATCCATAATGGGTCGTCACGCCCGGCCATTTTTCTGGCTTGCAAACGCTCCCGTACACTTTCCAGTTCAGCATCAAATACCAGCGGCTGTACTGCTGCCATATTTAAAACCGCTGCAGTTGATGCCGAAATACGCCGTTTTATATTCTCAGCCGGTAATTCTGGCTGCGGCAGCGGGTCTGGCTGCGGCGCCGGGTCAGGCTGTGGCACCGGGTCTGGCTGTGGCGCCGGGTCAGGCTGCGGCGCGGGGTCTGGCTGCGGCGCCGGGTCTGGCTGCGGCACCGGGTCAGGCTGCGGCACCGGGTCAGGCTGCGGCAGCGGGTCTGGCTGTGGCAGCGGGTCTGGCTGTGGGGCTGGTCTCAGATCCGGGCTGAGTAACCAGCTTCCGCTATTATTTTCTTTCAGTCTGTATTCCCATGTGCCCAGTTCAACGAGCCCTCCTTTATTTCCGAGGGTAAAAACAGCACCTCCTCCTCCTGTTTTGACCAGCAACAGGCTGTCATCTGAAGTCGGACTGACTCCGGAGTCCTGAACAAACAACCGAAACGAACCTGTCGCATTTCCGGTTATGTTCAAAAGATCTCCTTTACCACTGGCCACCTCTGTGTGCATATAAAAATCGCCATTACCGGACAGACTGGATAAATTCAGTGTATTCCAGCCTGTGGAGGCACCCGGAGGGGTGTTATAAAGCGCAACACTGCCTCCTGACAGGGCCAGGCTGTTCAGAATGTACAGACAGTTTGTGGTACACGCGCCAGCATTGTTTAACTGCAGGCTGGCATCATTACTCACCGTCATATCTGCGCCGGATGAGTCCGCGCCGTAACTTAAAACAATCCGTCCTTTGTCCGAAATGGTGATGTCTCCTGTAATAACAGGCTTCATGTTGTTCCTTGCAGGTTCAAGGTAGAGCCCGGCATCCTGACCTGATACGTCCACATTATTTACCGTTCCGCTATATACATACACGGCTCCTCCGTGAGTAACAGTGGTATCAGTGGCTACAGAATTATCAAATACGGCCAGGCGCCCACCATTATTAATGACGGTACCGGAAACTAAGGTGTTCCCGCGTATATTCTGAGAACCGTTATTAATAGTGGTATCAGTGATATTTCCATTTAATACTTCGAAATGCCCACCATTATTCACAACGGTGTTTTTAATAACGGTTGATAAGTTCGCAGCATCAAGGCGTCCGCCATTAATGACGGTATTCGATACAGATCCGCCATGTGCGTATAGCTCCCCGTAGTGATTGATGGTTGTGTCCGTGACAGAACCGCCAGTCACATTCTGGGTGCCCCCATCATTAATAATCGTGTTTGTGACAGAACCGCCAGTCACATTCTGGGTGCCCCCATCATTAATGATCGTGTTTGTGACAGAACCGCCAGTCACATTCTGGGTACCCCCATCATTAATGATCGAGTCCGTGACAGAACCGCCCTCCACATTCTGAATACCTCCATTGTTAATAGTGGTATCACTGGCTTTGCCTCCAGACTGAATATATTGCTGTCCGGACTCGATTATCGTATTTTTAGCAATGCCGGATACATATTGAACTCCACTATTACTTAATGTTGTATTTATTGCCTGCCCTGAACCATAAACAGACTGATATCCACCTTTAATAAGGGTGCCTTCTACCAATCCTGATATTTTTTGCTCGCCGGAAATGGTTGTATTTAATGCAAAACCATCGACATACTGAATTCCACCTGTATGGATAATGGATGACTCATCTGTCGCGTTTTTATTTACCTCCATAATACCACCAGACTCAATATTTATACCATTACTTCTGGCACCATTATCGAGAGTAAGCCGACCGGATGACACAACCGTACTGTCTGTAACAGAGTCGCCATTGGTCAATATTTGATGATAGTCTATGATGTTGTGATTGTAATCCGCGGCAAATACTGCTGTGTGGTAATACAGAGCACTGGAGATAAAACCAAAAAAATTTAATTTCACAAGTTCTAAAGCCTTATTTATGACGAATGTCTTGCTAAAAAATATTACTAATGTACGAAAATCAGTAATAATAAAAGGTTATACCTGGCATAATACGAAATGGAGGTAAACTCTAAATTACTATGTGTATCAAAACATCTCCTCTATGCTGATAAATTCATATGGTTATGTTTTTAGAGTGAAATTTACAAAGCGTATTAACCATACCAGAAAAAACTATTTTGCATAAAATTATCCTGAATCATTAAGCGCTATGAAATAATAAATGATGAAAAATACGATGAGTAATAGTTTTGTAACCCGTTAGTCATATACCAGGTCATAAACCAAACCGTCAGCATACCGGTAAAGCTAGTAAATCCTTCGAAACTGAAGCCGTTTGTATTCATTGATTATTCCATTAGTTTCGTTATAGGGTGCAGCAGAGAACGCATCTGTAGTCTTACACCGTGTTTCTTCGAAACGGTCGCGACCATTTCAGATAGCAGGTCGCTCACATATCATGTAATTACATTATTATTGTTAAGGTTTATTTTTTTAGTTGTCATTTTTATGATGAAGACTACTCACATGATGACAAAAGGTTTAATTATATATTCCCTGAGCTAAAGTTTTCTCTAACATAGACTTGAACTGCTAGTTAATCTACTGGGATAAAATAATCACATATAAACTCTGGATCATCATCATAGAAATTGATTGTATAATGAAAGAGTTCTATATCTGCGCCACTCCGTCGGTGTAGTTTTGTTTTTGGTAAAATATTCATATAAATATAGTGGCTAAATTTTGAATAATCGCTCCACTTGCCATTAAATACAAATTTAATATAACGTCCGCCTTCTATGTAGAAAGTATCATGTTTTGCAGATTTTTTCTCTACTTCGACACCCGATAACATAGTAATATCAATAACATCACGAATAGCTGAATATCGATTTCTCGGTGGTAAAAAATTTGACGCAATAACAATGTCAGTTTTATATAATTCGGAATAATACCGTATTTTCTTTAGTCTATTTCTTTTTGATTCTAATGTTGGAGTACGCAAAATTTTTTGCTGATAGAAACATTCGTCGCCACTAACATATATTCCGGAACGCTCGATTATACAGCTATCAACGTGCCAGCAGTTATCAAAATTAATAGCTGATACGAGTAAAGATAAATCCCATGAGGGTAAATTTCTGTACTCTGTCGGGGTCATATTAAATGTACGCTTAAATGCCCTGCCAAAGTTTTGTGCGCCGCCAAAATGAACTCGGTGGGCAATTTCAATAACGCTGAGTTTTGTCAAGCGTAGAAGTGTTGCCGCCCGGCACATTTTTCTCTGCCGCATATAAGTCCCGACCGGTAAACCAAATTCCTTTTTAAACATTAGTTGGACCGCTCTGCGACTGTATCCGGTATAATTAACTAAATCATCAATTGTTTTATCCTCTTCAATGTGATCCTCAATCCATCTTACAAAATGCTGCACTATTTTTTTTTCATAGCTCATCTCCCGTTGACGCCTGCCATATTAGCGGAAAAATCTTATACAGTATGCTCATTTTGTGCAAAAAGCCGGAGACAGGTTGCTCTGACTGTAGAAACACACGCATTAACACGCAAATTCTTACTGCTCGGGTTATAGGGGCAGTATGATGAAGTTGAAAGGTCAGAAACGATACCGCCCCAGCGACTGAAAACCCAGCGGGGGGAGCTCCTTTTTAGGTTGATAAAAATGGGTATCGATCTTTCTTTCGCTTTTTCCCGCCCCCGTTAACATCGACGATGCAACACACGGGTTAATCCCAAATACGTAAACTGATGCTATCTGCATGTCCGGGAAAATGACCCGGCAAGATCGAAGGTAAACAGCAATCCGCAGGAGCGACGCGAAAAGACGCCAGAATAATGATACGACCTGAGCAGAAGCGTTACGTATTTACTGCATAATCCCGGTATAGCCATGAAACCCCATATACAGACCGACCAGACCAATCAGAACGCTCGAAAAATAGGGGGCCCGCCGGGCGAGCGTCGTAAAACCACTCCAGCGCTTTGCTGCCTGTTGAACGCTTATCGCCGCGCCAACGCCTACCGTCACCAGCGTTAATGCCAGGCCAAGACTAAAGCACAGCACCATCGTGGCGCCCAGCGTAAACGCGTTAAGCTGGATACAAATCAGTAAAACAGTGATCGCAGCCGGACAGGGGATAAGCCCTCCGGTCAGGCCGAACAGCAGGATCTGTCCATTTGTCACTTTTTGACCATGAAAACGGCGTTGAATATCGGCAGCATGGGCGCGTTCATGGGCATCCTGATACGCTTTTGACATTGCGCCTTCCGGATGTATGTGACCATGATGGTCGTGGTCGTGGTCGTGGTCGTGGTCGTGGTCGTGGTCGTGGTCGTGGTCGTGGTCGTGGTCGTGGTCGTGGTCATGGTGATTTCCCGCCAGCCACTGCTGCTCGCCTCGCCATGTCCGCCAGAACATCCAGCACGCGGTGCTCAGAATAATGATCGCGGAAATCAACTGCAGCCATGGTTCCACTGATTCAGCGGTGAAGGCCCGGCTAAGATACATCCCACCCAGCGCGATTAACCAGACGATCCCTGTGTGAGAAAGCGTTGCCGCCAGGCCGAGCATAACTGCCTGTTTAACCGTGCCTTTTATGGCAATGATAAAGGCCGCCATCATGGTTTTGGAATGCCCGGGTTCAAGCCCATGCAAAATGCCTAATAAAATGGCGCTGGGAATGAAGAACCAGCCGTTTCCTTGCTGAAGAAGTGTTGAAAATTCACCCATGAGAATGATTCTTAGTTGTTTTATGTGGGCGTTATTCTACTCCCCCCCAGTATGTAATACTACCCCCCAGTAGCATCGTAATGCTATAATTTGTATTTATTAATGTTAATAAGGTGTAGTAATGTCACATACCATCCGGGACAAACAAAAGCTTAAAGCCAGAACCAGCAAGATTCAGGGGCAGGTGATAGCGCTAAAAAAAATGCTGGATGAACCGCATGAATGCGCGGCTGTTTTACAGCAGATCGCTGCGATTCGCGGTGCGGTAAATGGGTTAATGCGCGAGGTGATTAAAGGGCATCTGACCGAGCATATCGTCCATCAGGGGGATGAAGCCAGACGTGAAGAAGATCTGGACGTAATATTAAAGGTGCTGGATTCTTATATAAAATAGCCGGGAGTCATATCCCGGCTATCTTCTCCTTTAGCCGAAAAACATCACCGATACGCAAAGTAAACCGACTACCAACGTAATGAAATTACCTACTGAACGATAGGGTTTTAATGCCGGTATCAGGTACGTTGACAATGTGGGCATAATAAATAGGATCATCGCAATGAGCGGGCCGCTAATGGCATAAATCATTGAAATGGCGTTCGGGTTAATACAGCAAATAATAAACGTAATCCCGGAAACCAGCATGATAGACAGTGCGCGATTGAACGCCCGGCTTTTTTTCACGCCGACCTGCTGTAAGGTGGTTCTTACCATTTCGGTTGCGCCCTCAATGACGCCGAAATAGGTGCCGAGGAAAGATTTCGACATGGCCACGACGGCAACGATAATACCGGAAATAGAGAGCCAGGCCGGCGCATTGGGCATCATCGAGAGCGCGGAAAGGATGGTAACACCTTCGTTGCGAGCGTCTTCAATGTATGATGGCGGAATGGAGAGCAGGCAGCTAAAGACAAAGAACAGCACGCTCAGGCAGATAATCAGGTAGGCGACCTTCATGATCTTTTTGCATTTACCCATGGCCTGCTCGCCAAAATTTTCCCGTCTGTCGATGGCAAACGTCGAAATAATGGGCGTATGGCTAAAAGCAAAAACCATCACCGGAATAGAAATCCATACCTGGTGCAGCGTGTGACTATCAAAAGACATTTGCCCGGTCAGTAACGAGGGTTGCCAGCTTCCGGTTAAGTATAGCGAAAGAAACAAGAAGTAAGCGATAAGCGGAAAGACCAAAAAGCCCATTACGCGAATAGTGACATGTCTTCCCATTAAAAAAATCATATTCAGGATAAGTACTACGCCGAAGCTAACTAACATCCGGATGCGAATATCTATCTGAATATGCTTCGCTAATTGCTCTGTCAGGGAGTTGGTAATAGCCACAGCATAAATTAATACCACGACAAAAAACGCAATGAAATAAAGCGCGGTGATAATACTGCCGATTTTCTTGCCGTAATAATGAGTAACGGCACCAGTAATTCCCTCACCTGCAGAAGTCTTTGAAGAAAGAATAAACTGACACAGCGCCTTATGTGGCCAGTATGTTAGAGGCCAGGCGACCAGCGCGGTAATAAATAGCACGATTGCGCCTGCTGATCCCAACTGGATGGGAAGGAAAAGGGTGCCTGCGCCTACAGCCGTTCCGTATAATGCAAAACTCCAGAGAGTCTCATCTTTTGACCAAATTTTAGACATTATTTGAATTTATCAACTATAAAACACACAAAAAGAAGCGTAATTTACCATAAATAGCGTCAGTTGGGGGCGTTTTAAGCAGGTAGATGTCGCGGAGTAAGGGCGCCGGAACAGTTGCGATCCCGGCAAAAAAGAGCAATATCATGCACTAACGTGTTGTTGGCGGCGAGTCACTATTCGCTGGCGTAAAACATCATATGCCCAGTTGTACAGCATCGTGTACGGCAAAAAGAACAAGAAGAAACTAATTTCCAGAGTGAATGCCTGTAGCAGGCTGACGTTCAGTACCCAGGCGACGATACTCACGCCGATGACGATAAACCCGCTTTCAAACCCTAACGCATGGAACGCGCGGACTTTGGCGGTTCGTCTCACCCGGTGCGTCGGCCACAGCCGATCAAACAGAACGTTATAAATGATATTCCAGATCATGGCCGTCGTTGCCAGCAATATCGTCAGGCCGCCCATCTCCAGTACCGAGCGCTGCATTAGCCAGGCGGTAGCAGGCGCCAGTATCGCAGTCGCGATACCTTCAAAACAGACAGCATGGAAAATACGCTCCGGCAGCGAGCGACGTTGTATTGCGTCATGTTGCATAAACGAAAAAACCTTACTCTTCACCAGACTAAAAAAATTTCAGCTATTTTATCGTTTAATATGATACATAAAAGATAACATCCATCGATAAAGTAGATAGGTTATGCGTTATTCCCCTGAAGCATTAATGGCATTTGTTGAGACCGTCTCTTGCGGTTCGTTTTCTGCGGCGGCGCGCCGCTTGCGTAAAAGCCAGTCCACCATTAGTACCGCCATTGCGCATCTGGAGGCGGATCTGGGATTTTCATTATTTAATCGTTCATCGCGCCAGCCCGTTCTGACCGAAGAAGGAAAACGGGTACTTAGCTATGTTCAGGCTATTTTATCGGCGAGCGACCGTCTGGATGAGGTGGCGCTGGCGTTATCCGGCGAGACGGAGGCGAGACTCACGTTCGTTCTCTCTGATACCCTGCATCCAGACAGCCTGGAAGAGTTAATGGCGCAGTTTGATCGTCAATTCCCGCATACCGGCTTTGAATGCTTGATCGGAGAAAATGATGATGTCATCGACCTGTTGCAAAAAGGGCGCGCCCAGATAGGACTGATTGAAGCGCGTGATGACTATCCCACAGACATTGGCGCGACGCGTCTGCCTGTTCAAAGCTGGATGGGGGTTTATGTGGCGACCACCCATCCGTTGGCATTACAGACGAACCTACAATGGGAGCAACTGCATACCTGGCGCGAGCTGCGTCTGAATACCTACCTTGAATCTAACACCAACATTACGCGCGGCCCGGCCTGGTCAGCGCCAAACTATTTATTACTGTTGAGCATGGCGGCTCAGGGATTTGGCTGGTGTGTGTTGCCCTGTGCGCTGGTGGAGGAGTTTGCGGCGGAAAAACCGCTGACGCAACTAGATGTTCCTGGCTGGCCGAGGGCGATTGCTATTGATTTGCTATGGAACAAGAAGACGCCGCCCGGAACGGCGGGGAACTGGCTTCGCTATCATCTGCAGCAGAAATAAGCTACGCCACCGTCAAATTAGCGTCATTTCCTTTGTGATAAAACTCACCTTTTTTAAACAATCAAGATAACTAATTTTAACAATGCTCTACTATGGCGGTGTCATTTTGCGCTGAGGTGGTAATGAAAGAGGTTGTGATCGTGGGGGCCTTACGGACACCCATCGGCTGTTTTCAGGGAACGCTGGCCCGTCATTCCGCCGTCGAGTTGGGGAGCATGGTCGTAAAAGCGTTAATTGAGCGCACCGGCGTGGACGCTAATGCTATCGATGAGGTCATCCTCGGTCAGGTGCTGACGGCTGGCGCCGGGCAGAATCCGGCACGCCAGTCAGCCATCAAAGGAGGACTGCCTACTACCGTTTCCGCTATTACCATTAATGACGTTTGTGGTTCCGGTTTAAAAGCGTTGCACCTGGCGACGCAGGCTATTCAGTGCGGCGAAGCGGACATTGTTATCGCGGGCGGGCAGGAGAATATGAGCCGTGCGCCGCATGTCCTCAATGACAGCCGTACTGGCGCGCTGCCTGATGCCGACAATCTGGTGGATAGTCTGGTACATGATGGTTTATGGGATGCCTTCAACGATTATCACATTGGCGTGACGGCAGAAAACCTGGCGCGGGAATATGGCATCAGCCGTGAATTACAGGATGCTTATGCGCTCAGCTCGCAGCAAAAGGCCAGGGCCGCGATTAATACCGGACGTTTTAAAGATGAGATTGTCCCCATCGTCACGCAACGTAACGGGCAGGCTATGATTGTCGATACGGATGAACAACCGCGGGCCGATGCCAGCGCGGAAGGGTTAGCCCTGCTGCATCCGGCGTTTGATAGCCTGGGTTCGGTGACGGCGGGTAATGCCTCCTCAATCAACGATGGTGCCGCTGCGGTGATGATGATGAGCGAGACGAAAGCCCTGGCGCTGGGGCTGCCGGTGCTGGCGCGCATCCGCGCGTTTGCCAGCGTCGGCGTCGATCCTGCGCTAATGGGGATTGCGCCGGTATATGCTACCCGACGCTGTCTGGAGCGTGCCGGCTGGCAACTGGCGGAGGTCGATCTTATCGAAGCCAACGAAGCGTTTGCCGCTCAGGCGCTGTCGGTAGGAAAAATGCTGGAATGGGATGAGCGACGGGTAAATGTTAACGGAGGCGCTATTGCGCTGGGGCATCCTATTGGCGCTTCCGGTTGTCGAATTCTGGTTTCACTGGTGCATGAAATGGTTAAACGCGACGCGCGAAAAGGCCTGGCGACGCTTTGTATAGGCGGTGGTCAGGGGGTCGCTTTGACTATTGAACGCGACTGATCCTGCGTCAGCCATCCTTTTCCTTCTTCAGTACTCCTGTCATAAAAAAGCCCTCCATCAAGAGGGCAAAGCCAGTTACAGAAACGCCTATTTCGTTGTAGCGCAGAACGTCTTGCCGCGGACGTTACAGACACGTATCACCTTTAGTTCATTTCGCACATCAGACCCATTTCTCAAACAAGCGCTAATTTTTATCTGAGTCACCTCATACCGCGTCTGGCGCGCAGGTCTGAAAATCAGAGAAGGGCGTAAGTTTTAGCGCCGATCGTGATCGCTACGGCAGTTTCAAAAATAACCAACTGTAAAAATGAAACGATGTTTTATTTATTGTTGAAAACCTTTATCCAGGCGACTATGATGCCGTTAAATAAATCAAAACGATGTTTTGATTTTATGTCGTCGCGATCGATTTATTAATGGAGGGGAAGGTGGACGTAAGGCAAAGTATCCATAGCGAGCACGCTAAAACGCTGGACACTCAGGCGCTGCGACGCGAGTTTTTGATAGAAAACATTTTTGTCGCTGATGAATATACGATGGTCTACAGCCATATCGACCGCATTATTGTCGGCGGCATTATGCCCGTCAGTCATACCGTCGAAATCGGCGGGGAAGTGGGTAAACAGCTTGGCGTCTCCCGATTACTGGACCGCCGCGAACTGGGCGTCATTAATATTGGCGGCGCGGGCGTCATTATCGTTGACGGGCAGCGCCATGACATTGGTCATCGCGATGCTCTGTATATTGGCAAAGGGGCGAAAGAGCTGGTTTTCGTCAGCAATGAGGCGAGCAGACCGGCGAAGTTTTATTACAACTGCGCGCCAGCGCATACCGCTTATCCGACGAAAAAAGTGACGCCTGCCGACGTTGCACCTGTCACCTTAGGCGATAACCTCACCAGTAACCGTCGCACTATCAATAAATACTTCGTTCCGGATGTACTGGAAACCTGTCAGCTCAGTATGGGACTCACCGAACTGGCGCCCGGCAATCTATGGAACACCATGCCATGTCATACCCATGAACGCCGTATGGAGGTTTACCTCTATTTCAACATGGAAGAAGACAGTTGCGTCTTCCATATGATGGGGCAACCTCAGGAAACTCGTCATATTGTGATGCGTAATGAACAGGCGGTTATTTCTCCAAGCTGGTCAATACATTCCGGCGTTGGCACCAAAGCCTATACGTTTATTTGGGGCATGGTGGGGGAAAACCAGGTCTTCGATGACATGGATCACGTTGCGGTAAAAGATCTGCGCTAGTCGCGACCGGTGATAACGCCTGTCCGTGACAGGCATGACAAAAGTAAGGATTAACAATGATTTTGAATGCATTCTCTCTTGAAGGTAAAGTTGCGGTTGTTACAGGTTGCGATACCGGGCTGGGTCAGGGTATGGCTTTAGGACTGGCGGAAGCGGGCTGTGACATCGTCGGTATTAATATCGTTGAACCGACGGAAACCATTGCGCGCGTTACCGCTCTGGGACGTCGTTTTTTAAGCCTGACGGCCGATCTGCGTCAAATCGATGGTATTCCGGCGCTCCTGGAACGGGCGGTAGCGGAATACGGTCATATTGATATTCTGGTGAATAACGCGGGCTTGATCCGTCGTGAAGATGCGATTGATTTCACGGAAAAAGACTGGGATGACGTCATGAACCTGAATATCAAGAGCGTGTTCTTTATGTCTCAGGCGGCGGCAAAACATTTTATTGCCCAGGGCAACGGCGGCAAAATTATTAATATCGCCTCTATGCTCTCCTTCCAGGGCGGTATTCGCGTTCCG
Source organism: Salmonella enterica subsp. diarizonae (assembly GCF_008692785.1). GTDB lineage: Bacteria > Pseudomonadota > Gammaproteobacteria > Enterobacterales > Enterobacteriaceae > Salmonella > Salmonella diarizonae. Next base: position 393,399 of record NZ_VXJV01000001.1, on the reverse strand, counting down.
TCTTATACCGCGTCGAAAAGCGGCGTAATGGGAATAACGCGCCTGATGGCGAACGAGTGGGCGAAACACAATATCAATGTGAATGCTATCGCGCCGGGCTATATGGCTACCAATAATACCCAGCAATTACGCGCTGATGAACAACGTAGCGCCGAAATTCTCGACCGTATTCCGGCTGGACGTTGGGGACTTCCGGGCGATTTAATGGGCCCTGTAGTTTTCCTGGCATCCAGCGCCGCTGATTATATTAACGGCTATACCGTAGCGGTAGATGGCGGTTGGCTGGCGCGTTAAATCGCTAACGGCAAATGAGTTTCTGGGAAAATTGACTCTTTGACCGAAAAAAACTGACAAGACCCTGTCCTCGCGCAGGGTTTTTTATAATCTCATTAACATAGTCCATATTGTGGATTTAACTTAATCCATATGTCGTTAAATAATAGCCATGACCAATGCTTTAATTCATTGAAATATTAGTGGGTTAAAAAAATATCTTAAAATGGCGTTAAGTTTTAAAAGTGTAATATCCATCACATATCGCTATAGCGTAGCCATTTAATCCATATTTATGCCGTTTCCAGCCTGACACTTGAGGAAGAGTATCCCGTAATTTCAGGCTATGTCTTACTCTGTTGTGGCAGGAAAATATGGTCTCTATTAATCATGACTCTGCTTTAACGCCGCGTTCGCTTCGCGACACACGACGTATGAATAGGTTTGTTTCGGTTTCTGCGGCGGTCGCGGGACTGTTATTTGGTCTGGATATCGGCGTTATCGCCGGGGCGCTGCCTTTTATTACCGACCATTTTGTGCTGACCAGCCGGCTGCAGGAATGGGTCGTCAGCAGTATGATGCTTGGCGCGGCAATTGGCGCATTATTTAACGGCTGGCTTTCATTCCGGCTTGGGCGTAAGTATAGCCTGATGGTCGGCGCGATTTTGTTTGTGCTCGGCTCGCTGGGATCGGCGTTTGCTTCCAGCGTAGAAGTATTGATTAGCGCCCGCGTGATACTGGGCGTAGCGGTAGGGATTGCGTCCTATACCGCGCCGCTTTATCTCTCTGAAATGGCAAGTGAAAATGTTCGCGGCAAAATGATCAGTATGTATCAACTGATGGTGACGTTAGGCATTGTGCTGGCTTTTTTATCCGATACGGCATTCAGCTACAGCGGCAACTGGCGCGCGATGTTGGGCGTGCTGGCGCTGCCTGCGGTGTTGCTCATTATTCTGGTGGTATTCCTGCCGAATAGTCCGCGCTGGCTGGCGCAAAAAGGTCGCCATATCGAAGCGGAAGAGGTGCTGCGTATGCTGCGTGATACCTCGGAAAAAGCCCGTGATGAACTGAATGAGATTCGGGAAAGCCTCAAACTCAAGCAGGGTGGGTGGGCATTATTTAAAGCTAACCGCAATGTTCGCCGCGCCGTGTTCCTTGGTATGCTGCTACAGGCAATGCAGCAGTTCACCGGCATGAACATCATTATGTACTATGCGCCGCGCATTTTTAAAATGGCTGGCTTTACCACCACGGAACAGCAAATGATCGCCACGCTGGTGGTTGGACTGACCTTTATGTTCGCGACTTTTATCGCCGTCTTTACGGTAGATAAAGCCGGACGTAAACCGGCGTTAAAAATCGGTTTCAGCGTAATGGCGTTAGGGACATTGGTGTTGGGCTACTGCCTGATGCAGTTTGATAACGGTACGGCATCAAGCGGTCTCTCCTGGCTTTCCGTTGGGATGACGATGATGTGTATCGCCGGTTACGCGATGAGCGCCGCTCCGGTAGTGTGGATACTGTGTTCGGAAATTCAGCCGCTGAAATGTCGTGACTTTGGCATTACCTGTTCAACCACGACAAACTGGGTATCGAACATGATCATCGGCGCGACATTCCTGACCCTGTTGGACAGCATTGGCGCGGCAGGTACGTTCTGGCTCTACACCTCGCTGAATATCGCTTTTATCGGCATCACTTTCTGGCTGATCCCGGAAACCAAAAATGTCACCCTGGAGCACATCGAACGCAAGCTGATGGCGGGCGAGAAGCTAAAAAATATTGGCGTGTAATCACCCCTCCCATGCCGGATGACGCCTGTTATCCGGTATGATGAAAAACAGACTGGAAACGGATGTGTAAGTTTGCTTCACTGCCATAATGTTTTAAAAAAGGAGAGCGCAGTGAAAACGATCGGGCTGTTGGGTGGTATGAGCTGGGAATCGACTATTCCTTATTACCGTCTAATCAATGAAGGTATTAAACAGCAGTTGGGAGGCCTGCACTCGGCGAGCTTACTGCTGCATAGCGTAGATTTTCACGATATTGAAATATGTCAACGCCGCGGTGAATGGGATAAAGCGGGCGATATTCTGGCGCAGGCCGCGCAGGGGTTACAACAGGCGGGGGCAGAAGGCATTGTGTTATGTACTAATACCATGCATAAAATCGCGCATATTATTGAATCTCGTTGTGCTCTGCCTTTCTTACACATCGCGGATGCTACCGGGCGAGCCATTGTCCGTCAGGGGTTGCGTCGAGTGGCGCTATTAGGGACTCGCTATACGATGGAGCAGGATTTTTATCGCGGGCGGCTGGAACAGCAATTTGCGATTGAGACCATGGTGCCGGAGGCGGACGATCGGGCGCGAATCAATCAGGTGATTTTTGACGAGCTCTGTCAGGGGAAATTCACTGACGCGTCGCGCCACTATTATTTACAGGTTATCGAACAACTGGCGGCGCAAGGCGCGCAGGGCGTTATTTTTGGCTGCACTGAAATTGGTCTGCTTGTTCCCCAGGCGCAAAGCGCGCTACCGGTTTTCGATACCACGGCAATTCATGCCGCAGATGCCGTGACCTTTATGCTTTCGTCATCGGCCCCAGAATAACCTCCAGCGGTTCGACCAGGCGCGAAAGATGCGTTTGTAAATGCTTACTGAAGGCGTCAACCAGCGCGGAGGCGGGGCGGTGTAGCGGGCGAATCAGACTGACGGTAAAGGGCACATCAATGCTAAAGCGGCGGACGGTGACGCCGCTGGCGGCATAGTCCAGCGCGGTCAGCGGGTTAACGATCGAAATGCCCGCTCCGGCGCGCACCATCGCGCAGACGGAGGCCGCGCTATGCGTTTCCACCACCATTCTGCGCTTCACCTGATGTTCGGCAAATAACGTATCCAACAACTGTCGATAACTGTCCAGACGGGAGAGGCTGATAAAGTTTTCCCCCTGAAAATCGTCCGGCATGAGTACGGTTTTGGCGGCAAGCGGATGGTCGCAGGGCAGTACGCATACTTCATTCAGCGTCAGTAACTCGGTGCGGGTTGTTCCTGCCGGGGCATGAAGCGTCTCCGTCAGCCCTAAGTCGTGGCGCTGGGCGGAGAGCCACTCTTCCAGCAACGGCGACTCCTGCGGCACAATATTCAGGCTGACATCCGGATAACGCGCCAGAAAAGGTGGTAGCAGCGGCGGCAAAAAGGATTGTGAAAAGACCGGCAGGCAGGCGATAGAGAGCTCGCCCTGGCGGAATTCGCGCAGGCTTTCCGCCGCGCTGACGATGCGATCCAATCCATACCAGGAGCGTTGTACCTCTTCGAACAGGCGTAGCCCTTGTACCGTCGGATGTAAGCGTCCGCGCGTGCGCTCAAACAGCGTTAATCCCAGCACTTTCTCAAAACGCGCCAGCTCGCGACTGACGGTAGGCTGTGAGGTATGCAGCAGCCGCGCCGCTTCGGTGAGATTTCCGGCGGTCATTACGGCGTGAAAAATTTCAATGTGACGTAAATTAACGGCAGCCATACGTTTCCCCGAATAATTTATCCCATATCATTTTTGCATAGACTGACGATAAAACGATATTTTTTATTCCTTTTAAGGTATGGCGTAATCGTTAAAAAGCCTGTTCCGGAGTTTGTTATGTCATTGCCGCATTATTACGCAGAAACCGACCTTAACGCTGAAAATTTGCTCAGATTGCCTGCCGAATTCGGCTGTCCGGTCTGGGTATATGATGCGCACATTATTCGCCGTCAGATAGCTGCCCTACAGCAGTTTGACGTCGTGCGCTTTGCGCAAAAAGCCTGTTCGAACATTCATATCCTGCGTTTAATGCGCGCGCAGGGCGTAAAGGTGGATTCTGTTTCATTGGGGGAGATCGAACGTGCACTGGCGGCGGGCTACGATCCGCAAACGCGTCCTGATGATATCGTTTTTACCGCCGATGTGATTGACGCCGCCACGCTGGCGCGCGTGAGCGAACTGCATATTCCGGTCAATGCCGGCTCGGTAGATATGCTGGCGCAGCTTGGTCAGATTTCCCCGGGGCATCGCGTCTGGCTACGCGTGAACCCTGGCTTTGGTCATGGCCACAGCCAGAAAACCAACACCGGGGGCGAAAACAGCAAACACGGCATCTGGCATAGCGATCTTCCGGCGGCGCTGGCGGTAATGCAGAAATACCGACTGAAACTTGTCGGTATCCATATGCACATTGGTTCCGGCGTCGATTATGGCCATCTGGAACAGGTTTGTGGCGCGATGGTACGCCAGGTGCTGGAATGTGGTCAGGATTTGGACGCGATTTCGGCAGGCGGCGGCCTCTCGATACCTTATCGCGAGGGAGAAGAGTCCGTTGATACGCGCCATTACTATGGTCTGTGGAACGCGGCGCGCGAGCAAATCGCCCGTCATCTGGGACATGCGGTCAAACTTGAGATCGAACCCGGACGTTTTCTGGTGGCGCAATCGGGTGTGCTGTTGACGCAGGTGCGTAGCGTAAAACAGATGGGAAGCCGCCATTTCGTCCTGGTAGATGCTGGTTTTAACGATCTGATGCGCCCGGCGATGTACGGTAGCTATCACCGTATTTCGGCTCTGGCGGCGGATGGTCGCGCGCTTGAAAACGGCCCGTGGGTCGAGACGGTGGTAGCCGGGCCGTTATGCGAATCAGGCGATGTTTTTACACAGCAGGAAGGGGGAATGGTCGAAACGCGCCCCTTACCTGCGGTCATCCCCGGCGATTACCTCGTATTGCACGATACCGGCGCGTACGGCGCGTCTATGTCATCGAATTACAACAGCCGCCCGCTCCTGCCGGAAGTGCTGTTTGATAACGGTCAGGCGCGGCTGATCCGCCGTCGTCAGACCATTGAAGAGCTGTTAGCGCTGGAGATGCTCTGAAGAGCTTCATTAGGCCGGGCGTTGAAAAAACGGGCCGGCGGCGACGGACTCGCGCAGAATCAGCGTGCCGGTAAAGGGCGGGATCGGGGCGACCGGCTCGCTGTTCGCCAGGCGGACGGCCTGATCGATCGCGGTGGCGATCATATCCTCAATGGGTAAATAGACCGTCGAAAGCCCCGGCTCAAGCCAGGTTGCGCCCGGCGCATCGTCAAAGCCAAACAGCGACACATCCTGCGGGATGCGTAATCCGGCATGGCGCAGCGCTTTTGCTGCGCCCAGCGCCGTGTCATCATTACAGGCGAATAGCGCGCTAAACGTGACGCCTTCCTCCAGTAATTCCCGACAGGCGTCATAGCCGCGCGTCAGCGTGTAATCGCCGTATTTCACTTTTGCCGACTGCCAGGGAATGCCATATTTTTCCAGCGCCTTGCGATAACCCGCTACGCGTGATGTGCCGGTGGGGGTATGAACAGGCACCGTAATACAGGCGATATCGCGATGGCCCTGCGCAATCAGATATTCCACCGCCTGGAATGCAGCCGCCTCCTGCTCAAAGAAAATAGCGCGGTCGCGGGCCTGAATGACGTTGCGATTAATAATCACCAGCGGCATTTCCGTGGCGTCAATCAACGACAAAATCGCCGGCTCATCCATATAGCGGGTATAAAGAATAATAGCGTCGCACTGTCTGTCGGCCAACATTTGTACGGCTTCCTGCTCCCGTTCCGGCGTATCGTGACCATCGGTGACGATCAACTGCTTGTTATGAGACTCCGCCTGGCGCGACGCCCGGCGCAACAAACTGCCAAAATAGAAGCCGTCAAACGTAGAGACGACCAGACCGATGCTGTTGCTGGTGCGATTCGCCAGCGAGCGCGCCAGCAGGTTGGGGCGATAGTCCAGCGCCTGCATCGCCGTAAACACTTTCTGGCGCGTACTTTCTTTTACCTGCCCGGTCCCATTCAGCACTCGTGAGACGGTGGCTTTTGATACGCCCGCATGGCGGGAAACATCCAGCATTGTCGCCATCATGCTACCCTGATTAATCGGTTGTCGACAGGTGCCCGGTATCCGTTGGCGTGGATACCGAATGTCGGCGTACTAGTGTCGGACTAAACACATGAGTCACTTCCGGCGTAGGACATTTCCCTGCCAGCGCTAACGCCAGTTCCGCCGCCTGTGTCGCCATGGTGACGATCGGATACCGAATTGTGGTCAGCCGGGGACGCACATAGCGTGAGACCAGAACGTCATCAAAACCGATGAGCGATACTTCGCCCGGCACCCCCACGCCATTATCATTTAATACTCCCATCGCGCCAGCCGCCATCGAGTCGTTATAGCAGGCCACCGCGGTAAAATTTCTGCCGCGACCTAATAACTCAGTCATCGCCTGCTCGCCGCCGCTTTCATCCGGTTCGCCGAACGTCACCAGCCGATCGTTAGCCGGAATATGGCTTTCCGCCAACGCATCGTAATAGCCCTTCAGGCGATCTTCGGCATCGGAGATGGTGTGATTGGAACAGATATACCCAATACGCGTATGACCTTGCTGGATCAGATGTCGGGTCGCCAGCCATGCCCCGTAACGGTCATCCAGCGCGACACAGCGGTGTTCGAACTCCGGTAAAATGCGGTTTATTAGCACCATGCCGGGGATTTGCTTCATTAATGAGGCCAGGTCCGCATCCGGGATCATTTTGGCGTGAACCACTAACGCTGCGCAACGGTGACGAATCAACTGTTCAATAGCCTGATGCTCTTTTTGTTCGTTGTGATACCCGTTGCCAATCAGTAAAAAATTGCCGGTGTGATACGCCACTTGTTCAACGGCTTTCACCATCGCGCCGAAAAAAGGATCGGAAACGTCGCCGACCACCAGACCGAGGGTTTCCGTTGCCTGCTGTGCCAGCGCGCGCGCGTTGGCGTTAGGGTGATAACTAAGGGACTCCATTGCGCTGGTCACCGCCAGCCGGGATGCTTCGCTGGCTTTTGGCGAATCGTTAATAACGCGAGAAACGGTGGCGACTGAAACACCGGCCAGTCGGGCTACATCTTTTATGGTCGCCATGATAATACCTATAGTGGGTAAACGCTTACATTACGCCAGTTTTACGGAAAATGAACGTCTGTTCAAGCCTCTTGCCCCGCGGTGTCGGGCAAATGTGACCTGTACGGGCGAAATGCGTCTGTAAAGTGACAATACAAATCTTTCGTTACAGTTTGCGAAGCGATGTTGCGATTGTCTACTGGCAGGCCAGCGAGTCAGGTTGATAGAGTAGTGATCCCAGAGGTATTGATAGGTGGAATCAACGTTATTGTTGATCACACGAATTACACCAACCTGCGTAGAGATGCGCAGGTTTTTTTTTGTTTCGCCTGAACGTGTAACAGTAACGGATAATTTACACAACTCGTTGCATTTCCGTTTATTCCTTTGCGTTTTCGGACTGGCGATACAGACGAGCGAAGACCACAATCAAGATCCCAGAGGTATTGATTGGTGAGATTATTCGGTACGCTCTTCGTACCTGTCTTTTGCACCAACCTGCGCGGATGCGCAGGTTTTTTTTCGCACTTATTTTGCTATCGCTCCTGTTACGCATCTCGTGTAATCTGCCACAATTCATGTTTTAGCGAATTGTCGGCCAAAGGGAGTTGAAATGCTGTTTGGATTTTTTCGTAACCTGTTTCGCGTGCTTTATCGCGTGCGCATCACTGGCGATGTCCGGGCGCTACAGGGGAACCGGGTCTTAATTACCCCCAATCACGTTTCATTTATCGATGGTATGCTGCTGGCGCTGTTTTTGCCGGTACGGCCTGTCTTTGCGGTATATACCTCCATCAGCCAGCAATGGTATATGCGCTGGTTAACGCCGCTGATCGATTTTGTGCCGCTCGATCCAACCAAACCCATGTCCATTAAACACCTGGTCCGTCTGGTGGAGCAGGGGCGTCCAGTGGTGATTTTCCCGGAAGGACGGATTTCCGTAACCGGCTCGCTGATGAAAATTTATGACGGCGCAGGCTTTGTGGCGGCAAAATCGGGCGCAACCGTCGTTCCGCTCCGTATTGACGGCGCGGAGCTTACGCCTTTCAGTCGCTTGAAAGGCCTGGTTAGACGGCGCTTATTCCCCCGCATTCAGCTTCATATTTTACCGCCGACGCAAATACCGATGCCGGAAGCGCCGCGCGCGCGCGACAGGCGTAAGATAGCGGGTGAGATGCTGCATCAGATCATGATGGAAGCGCGTATGGCGGTGCGCCCGCGCGAGACGTTATACGAATCGTTGCTGGCGGCGCAATATCGTTACGGCGCGGGTAAAAACTGTATTGAGGACATTAACTTTACGCCGGATACGTATCGTAAATTACTGACCAGGACGCTTTTTGTCGGCCGGATTCTGGAAAAGTACAGCGTTGAGGGCGAGAAAATCGGTTTAATGCTGCCGAATGCTGCCATCAGCGCGGCGGTTATTTTCGGCGCGGTTTCTCGTCGCCGCATTCCGGCTATGATGAACTACACGGCGGGGGTAAAAGGGCTGACCAGCGCGATTACCGCTGCGGAAATTAAAACGATTTTTACCTCCCGCCAGTTCCTCGATAAAGGTAAATTGTGGCATCTGCCGGAACAGCTAACGCAGGTTCGCTGGATTTACCTGGAAGATTTAAAAGCGGACGTCACACCCGCCGATAAGCTGTGGATTTTTGCCCACCTTCTGGCGCCGCGACTGGCGCAGGTAAAACAGCAGCCGGAAGACGCAGCGATCATTCTTTTTACCTCCGGCTCGGAAGGGCACCCGAAAGGGGTGGTACACAGTCATAAAAGCATTCTGGCGAACGTCGAGCAGATAAAAACGATTGCGGATTTTACCGCCAATGACCGTTTTATGTCGGCGCTGCCGCTCTTTCACTCGTTCGGTTTGACGGTGGGTTTGTTTACACCGCTATTGACCGGCGCGGAAGTGTTTCTTTATCCAAGTCCGCTGCACTACCGCATTGTGCCGGAACTGGTCTATGACCGTAACTGTACCGTGCTGTTTGGCACATCGACCTTCCTCGGCAACTATGCGCGCTTTGCCAATCCATATGATTTTTATCGCCTGCGCTATGTGGTGGCCGGCGCGGAAAAACTTCAGGAGAGCACCAAACAACTGTGGCAGGATAAATTCGGCCTGCGCATTCTTGAGGGCTACGGGGTAACGGAATGCGCGCCAGTGGTATCGATTAACGTGCCGATGGCGGCTAAGCCTGGCACTGTTGGCCGTATTCTGCCTGGAATGGACGCTCGTCTGCTGGCGGTACCTGGTATTGAAAACGGCGGTCGGTTACAGCTTAAAGGGCCGAATATCATGAATGGCTATCTGCGCGTGGAAAAACCGGGCGTGCTGGAGGTGCCGTCGGCGGAAAACGCCCTGGGCGAAACCGAGCGCGGCTGGTACGATACGGGCGACATTGTACGCTTCGATGAAAATGGTTTTGTGCAGATTCAAGGGCGCGCGAAACGCTTCGCGAAAATTGCTGGCGAAATGGTCTCGCTGGAGATGGTCGAGCAACTGGCGCTTGGCGTCTCGGCGGACAAAATGCATGCTACAGCCATTAAAAGCGATGCCAGCAAAGGTGAAGCGCTGGTACTGTTTACGACGGACAGCGAACTCACCCGCGAAAAGTTACAGCACTATGCCCGTGAACACGGTATTCCGGAACTTGCCGTCCCGCGCGATATCCGTTATCTGAAACAGCTTCCCTTACTTGGCAGCGGAAAACCCGATTTTGTCACGCTGAAAAGCTGGGTGGATGCGCCGGAACAACATCATGAGTGAGTCAGTACGCACTAACACCTCCATCTGGTCGAAAGGGATGCTGTCGGTGATTGTCGCGCAGTTTCTCTCGGCTTTTGGCGATAATGCGCTGCTGTTTGCGACGCTGGCGCTGCTGAAAGCCCAGTTTTATCCGGACTGGAGCCAGCCTGTTCTGCAAATGGTGTTTGTGGGCGCTTACATTCTTTTTGCGCCGTTTGTCGGTCAGATCGCGGACAGCTTTGCCAAAGGCCGGGTGATGATGGTCGCCAATGGCCTTAAACTGGCGGGAGCGGCAGGTATCTGCCTCGGCGTGAATCCTTTTGTCGGTTATACGTTGGTCGGGATTGGCGCGGCGGCTTATTCTCCAGCGAAATACGGCATTCTGGGCGAACTGACGACAGGCGATAAGCTGGTTAAAGCCAATGGTCTGATGGAAGCCTCTACTATTGCGGCGATTTTGCTCGGTTCTGTCGCTGGCGGCGTATTGGCCGACTGGCATGTCATCGCCGCACTGGTCGCCTGTGCGTTGGCCTACGCTGGCGCAGTGGCGGCGAACCTGTTTATCCCGAAGCTTGTGGCGGCGCGTCCAGGACAATCCTGGCGGTTGGCGGCGATGACGCGTAGCTTTTTCTGCGCTTGCGTTGTCCTTTGGCGTAACGGTGAAACGCGTTTTTCGCTGGTGGGCACCGGCTTATTTTGGGGCGCAGGCGTGACGCTGCGTTTTCTGCTGGTACTGTGGGTGCCGGTGGCGCTGGGCATTATGGATAACGCCACGCCGACTTACCTGAACGCCATGGTGGCGGTAGGGATTGTGGTCGGCGCGGGCGCGGCGGCAAAACTGGTGACGCTGGAGACCGTATCGCGCTGTATGCCCGCCGGGATTTTGATTGGTGTTGTGGTCGCGATCTTCTCATTACAGCACGCATTGTTGCCTGCTTATGCCTTGTTGCTGTTGATAGGTATGCTGGGCGGCTTTTTTGTAGTGCCGCTCAACGCCTTGCTACAGGAGCGCGGTAAGAAGAGCGTTGGCGCCGGGAATGCCATTGCCGTACAAAATCTGGGCGAGAATAGCGCCATGCTATTAATGCTGGGGTTGTACTCGCTGGCGGTGCTGGTTGGCGTTCCGGCAGTGGCGATAGGTATCGGCTTTGGCGTGCTGTTCGCGCTGGCGATCGCGGCGCTGTGGATCTGGCAGCGCCGGCAGGCATAATGCAGAATGAATATGCCGGGTGGCGAGTGCGCCTTATCCGGCTTACATTGTCTTTGCAGGTTCGGGAAGCGTAGCGCCACCGGGCACTGACCATCACGGCGCCGGATAGGTATAAACCTGATGCGCCGCCTCAATCTCCGCCAGGACCTCTTCGCTTAACGTCAGATGCAGACTTTCCACATTCGTCTTGAGCTGCGCCATCGTGGTTGCGCCCAGTAACGTACTGGCGACAAACGGCTGGAGGCGAACAAAGGCCAGCGCCATCTGCGCCGGATCAAGATTGTGACGCTTCGCGATGTCGACGTAGGCGGCAACGGCTTTTTGTGCCTGTTCGCCGCTGTAACGTGTGAAGCGGCTGAACAAGGTATTCCGCGCGCCTGCAGGTTTGGCCCCGTTCAGGTATTTACCGGTTAACGTGCCAAACGCCAGACAGGAATAGGCGAGCAATTCAACGCCTTCATACTGGCTGACTTCCGCCAGCCCGACCTCGTAGCTGCGGTTTAACAGGCTATAGGGGTTCTGGATAGTGACAATACGCGGCAGGTCATGTTTTTCCGCCAGATGCAGATAGCGCATAACGCCAAACGCTGTCTCATTTGAAACACCAATATAACGAATCTTACCCGCTCGCTGAAACTCACTTAGTGCGTCTAACGTCTCCAGTAGACTTACTACTGGTGCGGAGTCTGTCCAGCTATAGCCGAGTTTACCGAAGCAGTTAGTGGGTCGCTGCGGCCAGTGCACCTGATACAAATCCAGATAGTCGGTCTGCAATCGGGTCAAACTGTCGTGTAGCGCTTCGCGAATATTTTTTCGATCCAGCGCCTGATGAGGTCGGATGCCTTGATCATTATGACGTGCCGGTCCGCTGACTTTGCTGGCGATGATCAGTTTTTCACGGTTGCCGCGTTTGGCGAGCCAGTTACCGATATAGGATTCCGTCAGCCCTTGCGTTTCCGGGCGCGGCGGTACCGGATACATCTCGGCGGCGTCGATAAGGTTAATGCCATTTGCGACGGCATAGTCGAGCTGTGCGTGAGCGTCGGCTTCGCTGTTTTGTTCACCAAATGTCATTGTGCCCAGCCCTAGCGTACTTACTTCGAGCGAGCTGTGGGGTATACGGTGATAGTGCATAGCCGTTTCCTTTTTATTATGAAGTCAGAAATTCCCGACAAAGGACAATAAAAATGGCAGAGGGAAGGGAAAAGGGAAAGTAAAATTGCAGGCTGCGCGGCGTAATTGTTACCGGGCGTGGTCGCCACGCACCGTTCCTGGACGCAGCCTGAAGGTCTACAGAATGCTGACCCCGATCACAGGCTATCGTTTAACGTTCGATGATTTGAGACACTTCGTCACGGTTGATTTGCATCTCGTTTCCCTGTGCATCGGTATAGCTGACCAGACCGGTATCGTCGTCAACTTGCGGTTTTCCATCGGTCAGGATCATACGACCATCTTTTGTCGCCATCACGTAATCGCTGCTGCATCCGGATACCGCAAAAGCCAACCCTACTGCGGAAATTACAACTGCCCATTTTTTCATCCGTTTGTCCTCACGTAACCTGCATCTGATAATAGTCTGTTAATCATATGTCTGATAATAGTCTAGTAATAACGCGCAGCTCTGCATGTCGGAAGCAGCAAAATCTTAATCTGTGAGAAGAAAGGAAATAAAGTGAGTATTCGCTCCCCGGCGGGGGAGCGAGACAGGATTACAGCGGATTCTTTTTACTGCGCAACAGATTCAGGCTCTCTACTGCGATAGAGAAGAACATGGCGAAATAGATATACCCTTTCGGAACGTGAACGTCGAAACTTTCCAGAATCAGGGTAAAGCCAACCAGGATCAGAAAGGAGAGCGCCAGCATTTTTACCGACGGATGACGATCGACAAACTCGCCGATGGGCCGTGCCGCAAACATCATGACGCCCACGGCAATAACGACCGCCGCCATCATAATAAACAGATGGTCGGAGAGGCCAACCGCTGTGATAACTGAATCAAGACTGAAAATAATATCCAGCAGCATAATCTGCACTATTGCGCCCAGGAAAGAAGAAACACGGGTTTTTAACCCCTCTTCTTCGCCTTCGATGGACTCATGAATCTCCTTGCTGGCTTTCCAGATTAAAAATAACCCGCCCAGTAAAAGAATGAGATCGCGGGCGGAAATCGCTTCGCCGAAAAGCTCAAACAGCGGATTAGTCAGGCGAGTGACCCAGGCGATTGATGCCAGCAACGCCAGACGCATTATCATCGCCGCCGCCAACCCAAGCCGCCGCGCGTGGTTCCGTTGCGCCGTAGGAAGTTTTGCTACCACCAGAGAAAGAAAAATAATGTTGTCGATCCCAAGTACAATCTCCAGCAGCGTCAGCGTACCGAGCGCCAGCCAGGCATTGGGATCGGTTATCCATGCAAATAACATCGAACAAAGTCCTGCCAAAAAAAGAAGCGGTAATTATAGGCCTGTCGTGCGGCGGGCGAAAGCCCGGGCTGAATTTGCGCAACCACGAAGGGTGTAAAATAGCGGCGACAATGCGTTTACGCTTATCGGACGTCGGCCCGATGCGTAGCCATAGCGGGGGCGCGTTTGCGCGTAGCGGGCGTTACGGATTCTGCAATAAAAAATGGCGAGCCAGCAGCGCCTGCGTAAAATTTTTTTTCAGATAAAATCCACGCGGTAGCGTCAAAATCGGTTCCCCGCGCGCGCCGATAGCCTCGGTGAGCGCCCTGGCATTGGCGGCTTTGGGCCGCAGTTGCAAGACTTCGCCATGGCGGGCGGTAATGCGTTCCACCTGCCCCAGCACTATCATGTCCATCAGCTCTTCCCAGTCGAGGCGTAATTGTCTGTCTTCTTCTTCATTTGGACTCCAGAGTAGCGGTGAACCTACGCGGCGTTCGGCTAACGGTATGCTACGCTCGCCTTCGACCGGGACCCATAGTACGCGCTTCAGTTTATGGCGTACGTGGCTTGTCTCCCAGGTCACGCCGCTGTTACCGGTTAACGGCGCCACGCAAACAAAGGTTGTTTCCAGAGGACGACCCAGGCTATCCACAGGGATGGTTTTCAGTTCTACGCCTAACGCGGCGAAATCCTGCTCCGGCTTGCTTCCGGCGCTGGCGCCGAGCCAGATCTCCAGCAGAACGCCGATCCAGCCTTTGTCTCGCTTCAAATCTTTAGGTGTGGTAATACCAGCTATCGCTGCCAGCTCGCCTAACGTATAGCCGGAAAGCTGCCGCGCCTGGGCTAACAGCAATGCTTCCGAAGCAGGCGGAGTCAGTAGCGGACAAAGAGCGGACATTGCAATTACCTTAGGTTAAAAAATGAGCAGTGATTTTATACCGTGTGAACAGAGTTTATCTTTTTCTGTGTCCTATATTCAATAGACTGATTTTTATTGCTTTTTTTGTGTTGTTTCTTCGTGTTGCGCAACGCAGGAGCAGGTTTTCCAATTCTGGTCACTGACAATAAACAGGATCTTACACTATGTTATCCACAGAAAGTTGGGATAACTGTGTAAAACCACCACTACTGTTTCCATTTACAGCCTTGACGTGCGACGAAAATCGAAAATTCAGACAAATAGTGCGTAAGTTATTGGCACAATCTGTGGATAAAATCGACGCTGGTTGATCTTTCATCAGCATAAGGATCTTAGGTGTGACGCTGGTCACGATTTATGAAGGTAACATGTAATATTGGTCTATAACACCATGAATATAAGGCACTATTTTTACTGTCTCTCACACGAGGAATTCAGACTGTTCTGGGTTTTCCCGTGGTAATTCCATACTTCTTCACAACTATATCCACAGAAAAGGTGAATAAAATGGCACAAGGGCGTCATCATCTGTTTATAACTCGGCCATTTACTGTGAGTTATTCAATTGTTATTAGGCTGTGTCACTATTACAGAGTGGTTTACCGCCTCACTGGAGTATGAAACAATCGTTCATATATAAGGTTTATGTTGAGGTAGTCCGGTGATTGATGACGATGGCTACCGCCCAAATGTAGGTATCGTAATTTGTAATCGTCAGGGGCAGGTGATGTGGGCCCGGCGATTTGGTCAGCACTCCTGGCAGTTCCCGCAGGGCGGGATAAATCCAGGGGAGTCGGCAGAACAGGCGATGTACCGGGAACTGTTTGAAGAAGTAGGGTTAAGCCGTAAAGATGTGCGAATCCTTGCTTCAACTCGCAACTGGTTGCGTTACAAGTTACCAAAACGTTTGGTGCGTTGGGACACAAAGCCGGTATGTATCGGCCAGAAACAAAAATGGTTTCTTTTGCAGTTAATGAGCGCCGACGCCGAAATCAATATGCAAACCAGCAGCACGCCGGAGTTTGACGGCTGGCGCTGGGTAAGTTACTGGTATCCGGTTCGACAAGTGGTGTCGTTTAAACGCGATGTCTACCGCAGGGTAATGAAAGAGTTTGCAAGTGTTGTAATGGCGCTTCAGGATAATACGCCTAAGCTACAAAGCGCGCCTGCTTATCGACGTAAAAGAGGTTAAGCCACGCAAATTATGCTCACTCGCCTGCGCGAAATAGTCGAAAAAGTGGCCAGCGCGCCGCGTCTGAACGAGGCGCTGAATATTCTGGTCACGGATATCTGTCTTGCGATGGATACAGAGGTTTGCTCGGTTTACCTGGCCGATCATGACCGACGCTGTTATTACCTGATGGCGACGCGGGGATTGAAAAAACCGCGTGGTCGAACCGTTGCGCTTGCGTTTGATGAGGGGATCGTTGGCCTGGTGGGTAGGCTGGCGGAACCCATTAACCTTGCCGATGCGCAAAAACATCCCAGCTTTAAATACATTCCGTCGGTAAAAGAGGAACGTTTTCGCGCGTTTCTCGGCGTGCCGATCATTCAGCGTCGCCAACTTCTGGGCGTGCTGGTCGTACAGCAGCGCGAATTGCGCCAGTACGATGAAAGCGAAGAGTCTTTCCTCGTCACGCTCGCCACGCAGATGGCGGCTATCTTGTCACAGTCGCAGGTCACAGCGCTGTTCGGGCAATACCGGCAGACACGAATCCGCGCGCTTCCTGCGGCGCCGGGCGTGGCTATCGCGTCGGGCTGGCAAGATGCGACCATGCCGCTGATGGAACAGGTTTACGAAGCGTCTACGCTGGATACCTCTCTTGAACGTGAACGATTGACCGGCGCGCTGGAAGAGGCGGCGAACGAATTCCGACGGTACAGCAAACGCTTTGCCGCTGGTGCGCAAAAAGAGACGGCGGCCATTTTCGATCTGTACTCACACCTGCTTTCAGACGCCAGATTGCGTCGCGAGCTTTTCGCCGAGGTTGACAAAGGCGCTGTTGCGGAGTGGGCCGTTAAAAAAATCATCGAAAAATTTGCCGAACAATTTGCGGCGCTAACCGATAACTACCTCAAAGAACGTGCGGGAGACTTACGCGCTCTGGGGCAGCGACTGTTATTTCATCTTGATGATTCAGTCCAGGGGCCAAACGCCTGGCCGGAACGTTTTATTCTGGTCGCGGACGAGCTGTCGGCGACCACGCTGGCGGAGTTGCCGCAGGACAGGCTGGCTGGCGTTGTGGTGCGCGACGGCGCGGCAAACTCTCATGCGGCGATTATGGTGCGCGCGCTCGGTATCCCGACCGTTATGGGCGCTGATATTCAGCCTTCGGTGCTACATCGTCGTACTTTGGTGGTGGATGGTTATCGCGGTGAATTACTGGTCGATCCTGAACCGGTGCTTATTCAGGAATATCAGCGGCTCATTAGTGAAGAGATCGAACTCAGTCGCCTGGCAGAGGACGACGTCAATCTTCCCGCCCAACTGAAAAGCGGCGAGCGCGTCAAAGTGATGCTGAATGCCGGGCTCAGCCCCGAGCATGAGGAAAAGTTAGGCGCTCGGATCGACGGTATCGGCCTGTACCGTACTGAAATCCCCTTCATGCTGCAAAGCGGGTTTCCCTCGGAAGAAGAGCAGGTGGCGCAGTATCAAGGGATGCTGCAAATGTTTAACGATAAACCGGTGACGCTGCGGACCCTGGATGTGGGGGCGGATAAGCAACTGCCCTACATGCCGATCAGCGAGGAGAACCCGTGTCTGGGCTGGCGCGGGATTCGCATTACGCTGGATCAGCCGGAGATCTTTTTGATCCAGGTCCGCGCGATGCTGCGCGCCAATGCGGCGACTGGCAACCTCAGCATTTTGCTGCCGATGGTTACCAGCATTGATGAAGTCGATGAAGCGCGCCGCTTGATCGAACGCGCCGGACGCGAGGTCGAGGAGATGATCGGCTATGCGATCCCGAAACCGCGTATCGGTATTATGCTGGAAGTACCGTCAATGGTATTTATGCTGCCGCATCTGGCTAACCGGATCGACTTTATCTCGGTCGGCACTAACGATTTAACGCAATATATCCTGGCGGTAGATCGCAACAATACCCGCGTGGCCAGTATTTATGACAGCCTGCATCCCGCTATGCTGCGCGCACTGTCTATGATTGCGCAGGAAGCCGAAAAAAATGGCATCGATCTTCGCCTGTGCGGCGAGATGGCGGGCGATCCGATGTGCGTAGCGATTCTTATCGGTCTGGGATATCGCCATCTTTCGATGAATGGCCGTTCGGTAGCGCGTGTGAAATATCTTCTGCGGCATATCGATTTTGAAGACGCGCAAACCCTTGCCAGGCGCAGCCTTGAGGCGCAGATGGCGACCGAGGTGCGTCATCAGGTGGCAGCCTTTATGGAGCGCCGCGGGATGGGGGGATTGATTCGCGGAGGGTTATAACGACCGGAGCGGGAAAAGAGAGTGACTCTGGATTCACGGCGCAGACAACACGCCTGCAAGGTGAAAGACAATGCGTATACATATCTTTTAACGGTAATCGGCATCTCGCTTTTAACCCTTGTGCTATTATTCGCACCTTTGGAGCGTCTGCAACGCGCAGACGCGATTATCAATCGCTATCTCTTCAGCGAAATAACAAGAAATTGTGGTGACAGATGACCAGTAGCTATCTGCATTTTCCGGACTTTGATCCGGTCATTTTCTCAATTGGACCCGTCGCGCTTCACTGGTATGGTTTGATGTATCTGGTGGGGTTTGTTTTCGCGATGTGGTTGGCGGTGCGTCGCGCTAACCGTCCGGGAAGCGGTTGGACCAAAAACGAAGTTGAAAATTTACTCTATGCAGGTTTCCTGGGGGTCTTCCTGGGGGGGCGTATTGGCTATGTTCTGTTTTATAACTTCCCTCTGTTTCTGGATAACCCGCTCTATTTATTCCGCGTCTGGGACGGCGGCATGTCCTTCCACGGCGGACTTATCGGCGTGATACTGGTGATGATTATTTTCGCCAAACGCACGAAGCGCTCGTTCTTTCAGGTGTCTGATTTTATTGCGCCGTTAATTCCGTTCGGCCTGGGCGCCGGGCGTCTGGGCAACTTTATCAACGGTGAATTGTGGGGGCGCGTCGATCCTAACTTCCGGTTTGCCATGCTCTTTCCGGGCTCACGCGCGGAAGATATTGCGCTGCTGCCGTCACATCCGCAATGGCAGCCTATTTTTGATACCTACGGCGTATTGCCGCGCCATCCTTCTCAGTTGTATGAACTGGCATTAGAAGGCGTGGTGCTGTTTATCATCCTTAATCTCTTTATCCGCAAACCGCGTCCGATGGGCGCTGTCTCCGGATTATTCCTGATTGGTTATGGCGCGTTTCGTATCATTGTTGAATTCTTCCGCCAGCCGGACGCGCAATTTACCGGCGCATGGGTACAGTACATTAGCATGGGGCAGATTCTCTCTATCCCGATGATTATCGCTGGCGCGATCATGATGGTTTGGGCATATCGCCGCCGCCCGCAGCAACACGTTTCCTGAGGAACCATGAAACAGTATTTAGAACTGATGCAAAAAGTGCTGGATGAAGGCACACAGAAAAACGACCGTACCGGCACCGGCACGCTTTCCATTTTTGGCCATCAGATGCGTTTTAACCTGCAGGAAGGTTTTCCTCTGGTGACGACGAAACGCTGCCATTTACGTTCAATTATTCACGAACTGTTATGGTTTTTGCAGGGCGATACCAACATCGCTTACCTGCACGAAAATAATGTCACCATCTGGGACGAATGGGCCGATGAAAACGGCGATTTAGGCCCGGTTTATGGCAAGCAGTGGCGTGCATGGCCAACACCGGATGGCCGCCATATCGATCAGATCGCCACGGTCTTAAGCCAGCTTAAAAACGATCCGGACTCCCGCCGTATTATCGTTTCTGCGTGGAACGTCGGCGAGCTGGATAAGATGGCGCTGGCGCCGTGTCACGCCTTTTTCCAGTTTTATGTCGCAGATGGAAAACTCTCCTGTCAGCTTTATCAGCGCTCCTGCGATGTGTTCCTCGGTCTGCCGTTCAACATTGCCAGCTACGCGTTACTGGTGCATATGATGGCGCAACAGTGCGACCTGGACGTCGGCGATTTTGTCTGGACCGGCGGCGACACGCACCTGTACAGCAACCATATGGAGCAGACGCACCTGCAATTAAGCCGTGAACCGCGCGCGCTCCCGAAGTTGGTCATTAAGCGTAAACCCGATTCGCTTTTTGACTACCGGTTCGACGATTTTGAAATTGAAGGCTATGATCCGCACCCAGGTATTAAAGCGCCGGTCGCTATCTAAGCGCTGACGATCCTGCCGTAACCGACGTCATTGCGCGTCGGTTTTTTTTACCCTTCGTCTCAATCTTCGGCGCGGATTCCTGAAATTTTGCAACGCGCTGCAAGACATGAACTTTTTTCCGTAACGCGCCGAACAATCCGCATTTGGTGCTCGTTATTTTTTTCCCGACCGCCATACTGCCGACATGAAAAAACAACATGGCTATACGCTCATTGAAACGGTGGTCGCGATGTCGCTCATTATCATTCTCAGCGCCACAGGACTTTATGGCTGGCAACGCTGGCAGCAGCAACAGCGCCTGTGGCAAACCGCATGTCAGGTGCGGGACTACCTGCTGCAACTTCGTGAGGACGCTCACTGGCATAACCGCGATCACATTATTCGCGTGGTCAGCGAAGGGGGGTCATGGTGCGTTGTCAGCTCTGTTGCTGCGCAAACATCGTGTACGCCATCTTCCCCCTTTGTGTTTACGCCCGACTGGCGTGATGTCGTCCTCGCCGATATCACGCCGTCTTTAGCTTTCTTTGGCCTGCGCAATACGGCATGGGCAGGGCACATCGTACTGAAAAACGCAGCCGGAGAGTGGCGTCTGGTCATCTCCTCATGGGGGCGAATCAGGCTATGCGAGCGTAACGAGGCCGACACATGTCAATAACCACGCGGGGGTTCTCGCTACTGGAGGTCGTGCTGGCGATGGCGATAGGTTCCATTTTACTGCTTGGAACTGCACGATTTTTACCGGCGCTACAGCGTGAGATCTGGCACAACACGCGACAGTTATCGCTGGAAGATGAAATCTGGCAGCGAACCTATACCGTAGCGAAGCATCTTCAACGTGCGGGTTACTGTCATGGCCACTGTATCGGCGAAGGGTTACATCTTGCCGAGCAGGGGCAATGCGTCATCGTTCAGTGGGACGGGAATAATAACGGCGTCTGGGATACCATACCGGCGAAGGAGGCCGACCAGACCGGGTTCCGTGTGAAGGATAACGTCCTGGAAACATTACGCGGAGCAACATCTTGCCAGGGTAAGGGATGGGAAAAAATGACCGATCCCAATACGGTACTCATCACGGCGTTTAGCGTTGAGCGCCAGGATATAACGGGATTCTCGCCAATGCTCATGCTGCATCTGCGCGGCGCCAGCAAAGCCGAGCCTCAGACGGTTATTGACGCGCAATACAGCGTAACGGGATTTAATCTGTGAATCGGGAACGTGGCGCTTCTTCGCTAATACTGGCGCTTTTAATACTGATTCTGGGTAGTCTGCTCCTGCAAGGCGTAAATCAGCAGCAGGCCAGCTATGCCTCCCGCGTGGCGACGCAGAGCCTGGCGATACAACGCCAGGCGCTCGTACAGTCGGCGCTGGAATGGGGACGAGGGCAGCTATGGTCAGGCGTAGCCGAAATGGAATGTCGGCGCTATTCCTCTTCGGGAGCGCGAGTCTGTTTGCGGAGATTATCGGGGGATGAGGTGGTGATGGCGGCGCAAGATGACGGCATGACGTTATGGCGTTTGGGCAACGTAATTCAGGGAACCATTGTCTTTTCTCCCCACGGCTGGAGTGATTTTTGTCCGTTAAAAGAGGTGGCGTTATGTCGCATCCCCTGAATTTACAACGCGGGTTTAGCCTCCCGGAAGTTTTAGTGGCGATGGTTCTAATGGTAATGATCGTAACCGCATTGTCAGGCTATCAGCAGGTATTAATGCACAGTTTTACATTACGACACCAGTATCTCCAGATCTGGCGGCAGGCGTGGCAGCAAACGGCGCTGTATCCATTTTCGCCTGCTGACGGCTGGAAGGCCAACCGGATGCAGACAACGCAATCGGGATGTGTCAGCATCAGCGTCACGATGGTTTCACCCTCTGGCAGGCAGGGGCAGATGACGCGCTTGCATTGTCCAAATCGTTAATCGTCAGGAGTAATTATGTTAAGGGTCTACCACTCCAATCGTCTGGATGTGCTGGAAGCGTTGATGGAGTTCATCGTCGAACGCGAGCGGCTGGATGATCCCTTTGAACCAGAAATGATTCTGGTGCAAAGCACGGGTATGGCGCAGTGGCTGCAGATGACCCTTTCACAAAAGTTTGGTATTGCGGCGAATATCGCTTTTCCGTTACCGGCGAGTTTTATCTGGGAGATGTTTGTCCGCGTGTTGCCGGAAATCCCCAAAGAAAGCGCTTTCAGTAAACAAAGCATGAGCTGGAAACTGATGACCTTGCTGCCGCAGTTGCTGGATAAGGATGAGTTTGCACTGCTGCGCCATTATCTGACCGACGACACCGATAAACGCAAACTCTTTCAGCTTTCCGCGCGTGCTGCCGACCTGTTCGATCAATATCTGGTTTATCGGCCTGACTGGCTTACGCAGTGGGAAGCGGGAAAAACCGTGGAAGGACTGGGGGAGGCGCAAAACTGGCAGGCGCCGCTGTGGAAAGCATTGGTGGAATATACCGCCGCGCTGGGTCAACCGCGCTGGCATCGCGCCAATCTCTACCAACGCTTTATTCAGACGCTGGAGCGCGCGACCTCCTGCCCGCCAGGGTTGCCGTCCCGCGTTTTTATTTGCGGCATTTCCGCGTTACCGCCAGTGTATCTCAGAGCATTGCAGGCGTTGGGTAAACATATTGAAATCCATCTTCTTTTTACTAATCCGTGTCGGTATTACTGGGGGGACATTAAAGACCCAGCCTGGCTGGCAAAACTAATGGCTCGCCAGCGCCGTCACAGTTTTGAAGACCGTCATTTACCTTTGTTCCGTGAAAACCAGAATCCGCAAGCCTTATTTAACAGCGACGGCGAGCAGGATATCGGTAATCCGCTACTGGCCTCATGGGGAAAACTGGGGCGGGATTATATCTACCTGCTATCTGAACTGGAAAACAGCCAGGAACTGGATGCGTTTGTTGATATTACGCCAGATAATCTTTTGCATCGGATTCAGGCGGATATTCTTGAACTGGAAAGCCATGCGGTGGCGGGCGTAAATCTTGAGGAGTATTCGCGCAGCGACAATAAGCGTCTGCTCGATCCCGAGGATAACAGCCTCTCTTTTCACGTTTGTCACAGCCCGCAGCGCGAGGTGGAAATACTGCACGATCGCCTGCTGGCGATGCTGGAAGCCGATCCGACGCTAACACCGCGCGACATTATCGTTATGGTGGCTGATATTGACAGCTATAGCCCGTTTATCCAGGCGGTATTTGGTAGCGCGCCGACGGAGCGCTATCTGCCTTATGCCATTTCCGATCGGAGGGCGCGTCAGTCACATCCGGTGTTACAGGCGTTTATCAGTCTACTTTCGTTACCGGACAGCCGCTTTGTCTCCGAAGATGTTCTGGCTCTGTTAGACGTACCGGTATTGGCTGCCCGCTTTACGATCAACGAAGATGGGCTGCGTTATTTGCGCTTGTGGGTCAATGAGTCAGGCATTCGCTGGGGAATCGACGACGACAACGTACGCGAGCTGGAACTTCCTGCCACGGGGCAGCATACATGGCAATTTGGCCTGACGCGTATGCTGCTGGGATATGCCATGGAAAGCGCCCAGGGCGAGTGGCAGTCTGTTCTGCCTTATGACGAATCCAGCGGCCTGATTGCTGAGCTGGTCGGCCATCTGGCTTCGCTGCTGATGCAGCTTAATATCTGGCGGCGCGGTCTGGCGCAGGAGCGACCGCTGGAAGAGTGGTTACCCGTTTGTCGCGATATGCTCAATGATTTCTTCCTGCCCGATGCGGACACGGAGGCGGCAATGACGTTGATTGAACAGCAGTGGCAGGCCATTATCGCCGAAGGCGTCGCGGCGGAATATGGCGACGCGGTACCGATTTCGCTACTGCGGGATGAACTGGCGCAGCGTCTGGATCAGGAACGTATTAGCCAGCGCTTCCTGGCGGGCCCCATCAATATTTGTACGCTGATGCCGATGCGTTCCATTCCGTTCAGAGTCGTTTGCCTGCTGGGAATGAACGACGGCGTATACCCGCGCCAGCTTGCGCCGTTGGGTTTTGACCTGATGAGCCAAAAACCAATGCGCGGGGATCGTAGTCGTCGCGACGATGACCGCTATCTATTTCTGGAAGCGTTAATTTCGGCGCAGCAGACGCTTTATATCAGCTACATCGGCCGCTCCATCCAGGATAATAGCGAACGCTTTCCCTCTGTCCTGGTGCAAGAGTTGGTGGATTACATCGGGCAAAGCCACTATTTGCCAGGCGACGAAATGCTGACCTGTGATGAGAGCGAAGCACGCGTTAAAGAGCATATGACGCGTCTGCATACCCGTATGCCTTTTGATGCGCAAAATTACCAGCCGGGCGAACAGCAAAGTTATGCCAGAGAGTGGTTGCCCGCGGCGAGTCAGTCGGGAAAAGCGCATTCTGACTTTGTGCAGCCGCTTCCTTTTACGATGCCGGAAACACTGACTCTGGAAAGTCTGCAGCGTTTTTGGGCCCATCCGGTCCGCGCATTTTTTCAGATGCGGCTTCAGGTTAATTTCCGCTCGGAAGAGAGTGAGATTCCTGATGCGGAACCGTTTGAATTAGAGGGATTGACGCGATATCAACTTAACCAACAGTTGCTCAATACGCTGGTTGAAGAAGAAGACGCCGAACGCTTGTTCCGCCGTTTCCGTGCTGCGGGAGAGCTGCCTTACGGTGCGTTTGGTGAAATATTCTGGGATGCGCAATGCCAGGAGATGCAGCAACTGGCAAGCCGGGTCATCGCCTGTCGTAAGCCGAGCCAAAGCCTGGAAGTGGATCTGCTTTGCAATGGTGTTCAGCTAACCGGCTGGCTACCGCAGGTACAGGAGGATGGATTATTGCGCTGGCGTCCCGCTTTAATCAGCGTTGCGCAAGGTGTGCAACTTTGGCTGGAACACCTTGTCTATTGTGCCAGCGGCGGTAGCGGCGAAAGCCGCCTGTTTTTGCGCAAAGAGGGAAAGTGGCAATTTCCGCCTCTTGATAAAGCGCAGGCAATGGCTTACCTGGCGCAACTGATTGAAGGCTACCGGGAAGGTATGTCTTCTCCGCTATTGGTACTGCCGGAAAGCGGCGGCGCATGGATAAAAGCCTGTTATGACGCGGAAAATGATGTCATGTTAGACGACGATGACACCTTACAGAAGGCCAGAACAAAGTTTCTACAGGCTTATGAAGGCAACATGATGGTGAGCGGCGAAGGCGAAGATATCTGGTATCAACGTCTTTGGCGTCAGCTGGAATCTGAAACGTTGCAGGCTATTATTGCGCAGTCCCGGCATTACCTGTTACCGCTGTTTCGTTTTAATCAGTCTCGTTGATTGTATGAAAATTGCGCAATTAAAAGGCTTCGACTATGATGCGCTCTTCGTCACAGACTGATTACTGATAAAAAGATGCTGCCTGGTTCAGCACAATAATATCCCGTTCTGCTCAGGTTGATGGTTTATGTGGCCATAGAGATGAGTGGGACTGAAAGTTAATGATGAGGTCCGTGAATGCCCCGCAGCATCTGGTTCAAAGCGTTATTGTTGTTGGTCGCCCTCTGGGGGCCTGTAGTTCAGGCGGCTATCGGTTGGCAACCGCTGCAAGAAACTATCCGTAAAAGCGATAAAGATACCCGGCAGTATCAGGCGATACGTCTTGATAATGATATGGTGGTATTGCTGGTATCCGATCCGCAGGCTGTAAAGTCTCTTTCAGCGTTAGTGGTGCCCGTTGGATCGCTTGAAGATCCTGAGACTCATCAGGGGCTTGCTCATTACCTTGAGCATATGTGTCTGATGGGGTCAAAAAAATATCCGCAGGCGGATAGCCTTGCCGAATACCTTAAAAGACATGGCGGTAGCCACAACGCCAGCACCGCGCCTTATCGAACAGCCTTCTACCTGGAGGTTGAAAACGATGCGCTTCCAGGCGCCGTAGATCGCCTGGCCGACGCCATTGCCGCGCCATTGCTCGATAAAAAGTACGCCGAACGCGAACGAAACGCGGTGAACGCCGAGCTGACGATGGCGCGCACCCGCGACGGTATGCGCATGGCGCAGGTAAGCGCCGAAACCATTAACCCGGCGCACCCAGGCTCGCACTTTTCTGGCGGCAATCTGGAAACGCTAAGCGATAAGCCGGGCAATCCGGTGCAACAGGCGTTGATCGCTTTTCATGAAAAATACTATTCAGCTAATCTGATGAAGGCGGTGATTTACAGTAATAAACCCTTGCCGGAGCTGGCGCGTATTTCCGCAGCAACCTATGGCCGCGTGCCGAATAAACAGATTAAAAAACCGGAAATTACCGTACCTGTCGTCACCGACGCGCAGAAGGGCATCATTATTCATTACGTGCCGGCGCTACCGCGTAAAGTACTGCGCGTGGAGTTTCGTATTGATAACAATAGCGCGCAGTTCCGTAGCAAGACTGATGAACTGGTCTCTTATCTGATTGGCAATCGTAGCCCGGGGACGCTCTCTGACTGGCTGCAAAAACAAGGTCTGGTCGAAGGTATTAGCGCGGATTCCGATCCGATTGTTAATGGTAACAGCGGCGTATTTGCCATTTCGGCAACGCTGACCGATAAAGGTTTGGCCAATCGTGATGAAGTCGTCGCGGCTATCTTCAGCTATCTCAATATGTTACGCGAAAAAGGGATAGATAAACGTTACTTTGACGAGCTGGCGCATGTGCTGGATCTCGACTTCCGCTATCCGTCGATTACCCGCGATATGGATTATGTAGAGTGGCTGGCGGACACCATGATCCGCGTCCCGGTAGCGCATACGCTGGATGCGGTGAATATCGCCGATCGTTACGATCCTGCCGCTATCAAAAATCGCCTGGCGATGATGACGCCGCAGAATGCGCGCATCTGGTATATCAGTCCCCAGGAACCACATAATAAGACTGCGTATTTTGTGGATGCGCCCTATCAGGTCGATAAGATTAGCGAACAGACGTTTAAAAACTGGCAGCAAAAAGCACAGGGCATTGCGTTGTCCCTGCCGGAGTTAAACCCCTATATTCCTAATGATTTTACGCTTGTTAAGAATGACAAAAACTACGTGCGGCCAGAACTGATTGTCGATAAAGCGGATTTGCGCGTGGTTTATGCGCCGAGTCGTTATTTCGCCAGCGAGCCAAAAGCTGACGTGAGCGTGGTATTGCGTAACCCGCAGGCGATGGACAGCGCCCGCAATCAGGTATTGTTCGCCCTTAATGATTATCTGGCGGGAGTGGCGCTCGATCAGCTCAGCAACCAGGCGGCAGTGGGCGGCATTAGCTTTTCCACTAACGCCAACAATGGTCTGATGGTCAATGCGGACGGTTATACCCAGCGTTTGCCGCAGCTTTTCCTGGCGTTGCTGGAAGGATATTTTAGCTACGACGCCACGGAAGAACAGCTGGCGCAGGCGAAGTCCTGGTATACGCAGATGATGGATTCTGCGGAGAAGGGAAAAGCCTACGAACAGGCGATTATGCCGGTGCAGATGATTTCGCAGGTGCCTTATTTTTCCCGTGATGAACGTCGCGCTTTGCTGCCGTCCATTACGTTGAAAGAGGTGATGACCTATCGTAATGCGTTAAAAACGGGCGCTCGTCCGGAATTTCTGGTTATAGGGAATATGAGCGAAGCCCAGGCGACCACTCTGGCACAAGATGTTCAAAAACAGCTCGCGGCGAACGGATCGGCGTGGTGTCGCAACAAAGAAGTGGTGGTTGAGAAAAAGCAGTCCGTAGTATTTGAAAAAGCGGGCAGTAGCACCGACTCCGCGTTAGCTGCGGTCTTTGTCCCGGTCGGCTACGACGAGTACGTCAGCGCCGCCTACAGCGCGATGTTAGGTCAGATTGTTCAACCGTGGTTTTACAATCAGTTACGAACCGAAGAGCAACTGGGATACGCCGTTTTCGCCTTTCCGATGAGCGTTGGCCGTCAGTGGGGAATGGGATTCCTGCTACAGAGCAACGATAAACAGCCTTCTTACCTGTGGCAACGCTATCAGGCATTTTTCCCTGACGCCGAGACGAAGCTGAGGGCGATGAAGCCGGAAGAGTTCGCACAAATTCAGCAGGCGATTATTACGCAAATGCGCCAGGCGCCGCAGACCCTGGGCGAAGAAGCATCCCGGTTAAGCAAGGATTTCGATCGGGGTAATATGCGCTTCGACTCGCGTGATAAAATCATCGCTCAGATAAAATTGCTGACGCCGCAAAAACTTGCTGACTTCTTCCATCAGGCTGTGGTGGAGCCGCAAGGCATGGCAATATTGTCACAGATTGCCGGTAGCCAGAATGGGAAAGCAGAATACGTGCATCCGACAGGCTGGAAAGTGTGGGATAACGTCAGCGCATTGCAGCAAACTTTACCCTTGATGAGCGAAAAGAATGAATGATGTCGCCGAGACTCTTGATCCTCTGCGCTTGCCCCTTACAGGCGAGCGTCTGATTGAAGCGTCAGCGGGTACAGGCAAAACGTTTACTATCGCGGCGCTGTATTTGCGGCTACTGCTCGGCTTAGGCGGAGGCGCCGCATTTCCCCGCCCGCTGACCGTTGAAGAACTGCTGGTGGTAACGTTTACGGAGGCCGCCACTGAAGAGTTGCGTGGGCGAATCCGCAGTAATATCCATGAGTTGCGCATCGCCTGTCTGCGGGAAAGCACGGATAATCCGCTGTACGCCCGCTTGCTGGAAGAAATTGGCGACAAAAAGCAAGCCGCGCAGTGGTTATTACTGGCTGAACGACAAATGGACGAGGCCGCGGTCTTTACCATCCACGGTTTTTGCCAGCGTATGCTCAGCCTGAACGCTTTCGAATCCGGCATGTTGTTTGAGCAACAGCTTATTGAAGACGAATCTCTGTTGCGTTATCAGGCCTGCGCCGATTTCTGGCGGCGTCATTGCTATCCGCTGCCGCGCGACATCGCGCAGGTGGTGTTTGACGTGTGGAAGGGGCCGAAGGCGCTTTTAAAAGATATCGATCGTTATCTGCAGGGCGAAGCGCCGGTCATTAAAGCGCCGCCATCGCAGGAGGAGACGCTGGCATCGCGTCATGAACAGATCCTGGGGCGCATCAACCAGGTGAAGCAGCAGTGGCGTGAGGCGGTTAGCGAGCTGGACGCGCTGATCGAATCATCCGGCATCGACCGCAGAAAATTCAACCGCGGCAATCAGGCGAAATGGATCGAAAAGCTCACCGCGTGGGCGCAAGAAGAGACGAAAAATTATCAATTACCCGAGGCGTTGGGAAAATTTTCACAGTGTTTTTTAGCTGAGCGTACCAAAGCTGGTGGCGTGACGCCCCAGCACCCATTGTTTGTCGCGATTGATAACCTGTTGGGCGAACCGCTATCGATTAAAGATCTGGTCCTTACCCGGGCGCTCTCAGAGATCCGTGAAACAGTGGCTCAGGAAAAACGACGGCGCGGTGAGCTGGGATTTGACGATATGCTCAGCCGTTTAGATACAGCGCTGCGTAGTGAAAGCGGAGAGGCGCTGGCCGCGGCGATTCGTACCCGTTTCCCGGTGGCGATGATCGATGAATTTCAGGATACCGATCCACAACAGTACCGTATTTTTCGCCGTATCTGGCGACATCAACCCGATACGGCGCTATTACTGATAGGCGATCCTAAACAGGCGATTTATGCGTTTCGCGGCGCGGATATCTTTACCTACATGAAGGCCCGCAGCGAAGTGAGCGCGCACTATACGCTTGACACTAACTGGCGTTCCGCGCCGGGGATGGTGAATAGCGTTAACAAGCTGTTCAGTCAGATGAACGATGCCTTTATGTTCCGCGATATTCCCTTCAGTCCGGTAAAGTTTGCGCACAGAAACCAGTCGCTGCAATTTAAAGTGAATGACACTCCTCAACCGGCGATGACCCTGTGGCTAATGGAGGGGGAAAGCTGCGGCTCGGGCGATTACCAAAGCTGTATGGCTCAGGTGTGCGCCACGCAAATTCGCGACTGGCTGCGCGCCGGACAAACGGGCGACGCGCTGCTGATGAACGGCGATGTGTCGCGGCCGGTTCGCGCCTCGGATATCAGCGTGTTGGTACGCAGCAGGCGGGAAGCCGCGCTGATACGGGATGCTCTGACCTTACTGGCGATTCCCTCCGTCTATCTTTCTAACCGCGACAGCGTATTCGAAACGCTCGAAGCGCAGGAAATGCTATGGGTATTGCAGGCGGTGATGGCGCCCGAACGGGAGAATACGCTGCGTAGCGCTCTGGCGACATCGATGATGGGCCTTACCGCGCTGGATATCGAAACGCTTAACAATGATGAAAATGCGTGGGATGCGGTTGTCGAAGAGTTTGATGGCTACCGGCAGATTTGGCATAAACGCGGCGTGATGCCTATGCTGCGCGCGCTAATGTCGGCGCGCAATATTGCTGAAAACCTGCTGGCGACGGCGGGAGGCGAACGTCGGCTGACGGATATTCTGCATATTAGCGAACTGTTACAGGAAGCCGGTTCGCAACTGGAAAGCGAACATGCGCTGGTGCGTTGGCTGGCGCAACATATCCTTGAACCCGATAGCAATGCTTCCAGCCAGCAACTACGTCTGGAAAGCGATAAGCATCTGGTGCAAATCGTCACCATCCATAAATCGAAAGGTCTGGAATATCCGCTGGTCTGGCTACCTTTTATCACCCATTTCCGCGTGCAGGATCAGGCTTTTTATCACGACAGGCACTCTTACGAAGCGGTGCTGGACCTTAGCCACGCTGAAGAGAGCATAGAACTGGCGGAAGCCGAACGCCTGGCGGAAGATCTGCGCCTACTTTATGTCGCGCTGACCCGGGCAGTGTGGCACTGCAGCCTCGGCGTCGCGCCGCTGGTGCGGCGTCGCAGTGATAAGAAAGGCGAGACGGATGTGCACCAAAGTGCGCTTGGGCGACTCCTGCAAAAAGGCGAACCGATGGATGCCGCAGGCCTTCGCGGCTGTATTGAGGCGCTATGTGACGAGGATATCGTGTGGCGCACGCCGGGCAATACGGATAACGACCGCTGGCAAATTGCCGCTGCATCGCACGCGGAACTCAGCGCCAGAATACTGCAACGCCTGCCTTATGATAGCTGGCGCGTCACCAGTTATTCCGGTTTGCAACAGCGGGGGCATAGCGTGGCGCAAGATCTTATTCCTCGCCTCGACATTGACGCCGCAGGCGTTGGCGAAGCGGCGGAAGCGCCGGCAATGACGCCACATCACTTTCCTCGCGGGGCATCACCGGGAACATTTTTGCACAGCCTGTTTGAAAATCTTGATTTTACTCAGCCTATAGATCCCCATTGGGTACAGGAAAAACTGGAGCTGAGCGGTTTTGAGACGCGATGGGAACCCGTGCTTACCCGCTGGCTGGACACCGTGTTGCACGTTCCCCTTAACGAGACGGGCGTCAGTCTGAGCGTGCTGACCGAGCGTGAAAAACAGGTCGAAATGGAGTTTTATCTCCCGATCGTCCAGCCGCTTACTGCCAGAGAGTTGGATGCGTTGATTCGTCGATACGACCCGCTTTCAGCAAGCTGCCCGGCGCTGGATTTCATGCAGGTTCGCGGCATGTTAAAGGGCTTTATCGACCTGGTGTTCCGTTATGAGGGGCGCTATTACCTGCTCGACTATAAATCCAACTGGCTGGGCGAGGATAGCGCCGCTTATACCCAGACGGCGATGGCTACGGCGATGCAGGCGCATCGCTATGATTTGCAGTACCAGCTTTATACGCTGGCATTGCACCGTTACCTTCGTCATCGAATGGCGAATTACGACTATGAACGCCATTTCGGCGGCGTCATCTATCTCTTTTTACGCGGGGTGGATAGCGAACGTCCACAGCAGGGTATTTTTACCACTCGCCCTGCGGCGGCGTTAATTAACCAACTGGATGACATGTTTGCAGGTGAAATGAGTGAGGAGGCGCAATGACAATCCAGGAGCGGTTACTGGAGGCCGTTGGACAAAAACTATTACGGCCCATTGATGCCCAGTTTGCTTTAACCGTCGCCGGTAACGACGATCCCGCCGTGACGCTGGCGGCGGCGCTGCTTAGCCATGACGCGGGCGAAGGTCACGTGTGTCTGCCGTTATCGCGTTTAATGTTAACGGAGGAGGCGCATCCCTTACTGGTCGCGTGGATAAGCGAAACGGCTACGCCAATCGACTGGAAAAAACGGTTACTGGCGTCGGCGGCGGTGAGCTGTGGCGATAGCCCCGCGCCGTTAATTTTGTGCGGCGATCGTCTCTACTTGAATCGAATGTGGTGTAACGAGCGTACGGTTGCGCGCTTTTTTAACGAGGTTAACCAGGCCATCGACGTAGATGAAGCGCAGTTGTCCCGTATTCTGGACGCGCTTTTCCCTACGACTGACGAAGTGAACTGGCAAAAAGTGGCCGCCGCCGTAGCGCTAACTCGTCGTATCTCCGTAATTTCAGGCGGTCCCGGCACCGGTAAAACCACCACCGTCGCGAAGCTGCTGGCGGCATTAATTCAAATGGCGGATGGCGAACGTTGCCGTATCCGACTGGCGGCGCCGACGGGGAAAGCGGCTGCACGCCTGACGGAGTCGCTCGGCGCGGCGTTGCGTCAGCTTCCTCTTACTGATGCGCAGAAAAAACGTATACCGGAGGACGCCAGTACGCTGCACCGACTGTTAGGCGCACAGCCCGGTAGCCAGCGATTACGCCATCATGCGGGTAACCCGCTGCATCTGGACGTGCTGGTGGTCGATGAAGCATCAATGATTGATTTGCCGATGATGTCACGTTTGATTGACGCTCTGCCGCCGCACGGGCGGGTCATTTTTCTTGGCGATCGCGATCAGTTGGCATCCGTTGAGGCGGGCGCTGTGTTGGGCGATATTTGCGCCTATGTCAACGCAGGGTTTACGGCGGAACGCGCCCGGCAGCTAAGTCGGCTAACAGGGTGCGCCATTCCGGCTGGGGCCGGAACGCAAGCCGCCTCTTTGCGCGATAGCCTCTGTTTGTTGCAAAAGAGCTACCGTTTCGGCAGCGATTCCGGTATCGGCAAGCTGGCGGCGGCGATTAACTGCGGCGACAGGTCGGCAATCCAGGCTGTTTTTCAGCAGGGCTTTAGTGATATAGAGAAGCGTACATTACAAAGCAGCGACGATTATGCCGGGATGCTGGATGAAGCGCTGGCGGGCTATGGTCGCTACCTGCGGTTGCTGCATGAGAAAGCGACGCCGGAGGCAATCCTTCAGGCTTTCAATGAGTATCAATTGCTTTGCGCGCTGCGCGAAGGCCCATTTGGCGTGGGGGGACTGAATGACCGTATTGAGCAGGCGATGGTTCAGCAGCGAAAAATTCACCGGCATCCGCATTCTCGCTGGTATGAAGGGCGTCCGGTAATGATTGCGCGCAACGATAGCGCGTTGGGGTTATTTAACGGCGATATTGGTATTGCGCTCGATCGCGGACAGGGGCTACGCGTCTGGTTTGCGATGCCGGACGGCGCGATCAAGTCCGTTCAGCCCAGCCGCCTGCCGGAACATGACACAACCTGGGCGATGACGGTACATAAATCACAGGGGTCTGAATTTGATCACGCCGCGCTGATTTTACCCAGCCAGCGTTCGCCGGTCGTGACGCGGGAGCTGGTGTATACTGCCGTTACACGGGCACGGCGGCGTTTATCGCTGTATGCCGATGAACGGATCCTGGCAGGCGCGATTGTGACGCGTACGGAACGGCGCAGCGGGTTAGCCACCTTATTTGATGAAGTCAGTCGTACCGGATAAGACGAGTTCTCGCCGGATGGCGACGCATAGCGTCTTGTCCGGCCTACAAACGATGCTTTCGAGCGTAGACCTGATAAGCGCAGCGCCCTCAGGCAACCCTTGTTACCCTAAATCAGCCATCAGCACCTTTGAACGCCGCTGATAGTTATACATTTTTTTCTTGCTCTCTGGCAGTAACTCAATATCGACAGGCGTGAAACCGCGCTCCTGGAACCAGTGAATACTGCGCGTCGTCAGCACAAACAATTTACTCAGCCCCATTTGCCGCGCTTGGGCGGCAACCCGCTCCAGAAGCATTTCTCCGCGCGATGAGCTGCGATAATCCGGATGCACTGCTACGCAGGCCATTTCGCCTATCTTCTCTTCCACAAAAGGATACAGCGCCGCGCAGGCGATAGTCATATTATCGCGCTGAATAATGGTAAATTTATCGATTTCCATCTCCAGTTGTTCGCGGGAACGGCGTACCAGAATGCCCTGCTGTTCCAGTGGGCGGATAAGCTCCAGAATACCGCCAATATCGTTGATGGTGGCGCGGCGAATCTGCTCGGCGCTCTCCATGACGATCTGTGTGCCGATACCGTCACGCGAGAACAATTCCTGTAATAGCGCGCCATCTTCCTGATAGCTGATCAGATGGCAACGACGGACGCCGCTACGACAGGCTTTTACCGCGCCGCGCAAAAAACGTACGGTGCCGGAGTTGTAATCGCCCTGCGCTTCCAACTCTTCCACCCGCGCCTGCGCTTCATTCGGGAAGAGTTCAGAAATGATGCCGCCCTCACTATTGGTAACGCCCTGAGAAGAACAGAAACCGATCATTTTTTCCGCTTTCAGTTTAACGGCGAGTTGAGTGGCAATCTCTTCTGAAGTCAGATTAAAACTTTCGCCGGTCACTGAGACAGCGACCGGCCCCATTAGAACAATCGCGCCGTTATCCAACTGGCGGTTGATGGCATCTTCATCAATTCGACGGATACGACCGCTATGACAGTAGTCCACGCCATCATCAACGCCCAGCGGTTGCGCAATGGTGAAATTGCCGCTGACGACATTAATGTGCGCGCCCTGCAACGGCGTATTGTTCAGACTCATCGACAGACGGGCGGTAATATCAAGCTGGAGTAAACCGGCGGCCTGTTTCACCAGCTCCAGCGCTTTGGCGTCCGTCACCCGCGTGTTTTTGTGGTAAATCGGTTCATGCTGATGCGCGGCCAGATTGGCGTCGATTTGTGGTCGTGCGCCATACACCACGACCAGGCGAATACCGAGACTATGTAACAGTCCGATATCGTTAACAATACTGGAAAAATTGTCGTGCTCAATGGCTTCGCCGCCGAGCATAATGACAAAGGTTTTTCCGCGATGGGTATTGATATAGGGAACCGAATGGCGAAACCCCTCTACCAGTTCGGTTCTACGTTCCTTTATCATTGTGCGCCCCAATAGTGAATTATTATTCGAAATTATCGTATTTTTATTCTGTTTTTGTCTTGTGTGCAAGCGTAAATTTTATGCGGACCGATCGCTTTTCTTAGTAATGCCGTGAATATAAAAAGAATGTTTACCCTTTTATAGATGACAGATTATGCGTCATTCGCTAAAGTTTCCGGTCAATTTGGATGAACTTTGTATGATCTCTATTTAGTTTTTGCTCGGGAGAAGCATGTCGGGAGCCAATTCAGCAATCAGCCGTCGCCGTTTACTACAAGGCGCGGGCGCCATGTGGCTATTAAGCGTGAGCCAGGTCGGGCTGGCTGCCGTAAGCCAGGTCGTTGCGGTGCGTATCTGGCCTGCGTCCAGCTATACCCGCGTCACGGTAGAGTCGAATCGTCTGCTGAAATATAAACAATTTGCCTTAAGTAACCCGGATCGCGTGGTTGTGGATATTGAGGATGTGAATCTGAACTCGGTGCTTAAAGGCATTGGCGCGCAGATTCGCAGCGACGATCCGTATATTAAATCCGCAAGAGTAGGGCAGTTTGATCCTAAGACTGTGCGTATGGTCTTTGAGCTAAAACAAAACGTGAAGCCGCAGCTATTTGCGCTGGCGCCTGTGGCAGGCTTTAAAGAACGCCTGGTGATGGATCTTTATCCTGCCAATGCGCAGGATATGCAGGATCCGCTGCTGGCGCTGCTGGAAGACTACAATAAAGGCGATCTGGATAAGCAGGTGCCGCCTTCGCAAAGCGGGCCGCAGCCCGGTAAAGCGGGGCGCGATCGTCCCA
This sequence comes from Salmonella enterica subsp. diarizonae, assembly GCF_008692785.1. Taxonomy (GTDB): domain Bacteria; phylum Pseudomonadota; class Gammaproteobacteria; order Enterobacterales; family Enterobacteriaceae; genus Salmonella; species Salmonella diarizonae. The sequence continues at coordinate 357,579 of NZ_VXJV01000001.1, read as the reverse complement.
TTGTCATTATGCTTGATCCGGGACACGGCGGCGAAGATCCGGGCGCGATAGGCAAATACAAAACGCGTGAAAAAGACGTGGTGCTCCAGATAGCCCGCCGCCTGCGAGCGTTGATCGAAAAAGAAGGCAACATGAAGGTCTATATGACGCGCAATGAAGACATCTTCATTCCGTTAAAAGTCCGGGTGGCGAAAGCGCAGAAACAGCGCGCCGACCTGTTTGTCTCTATTCATGCGGATGCCTTCACCAGCCGGCAGCCTAGCGGTTCATCCGTATTCGCGCTATCGACCAAAGGCGCCACCAGTACCGCGGCGAAATATCTGGCGCAAACGCAGAACGCCTCGGACTTAATTGGCGGCGTGAGCAAAAGCGGCGACCGTTATGTCGACCATACGATGTTCGATATGGTGCAATCACTGACCATTGCCGATAGTTTGAAATTCGGTAAAGCGGTGCTGAAGCAGCTTGGTAAAGTTAATGACCTGCATAAAAACAAGGTCGAGCAGGCGGGGTTCGCGGTGTTAAAAGCGCCCGATATTCCGTCTATTCTGGTCGAGACAGCGTTTATCAGTAACATTGAAGAAGAACGCAAGCTCAAGACCGCCACGTTCCAGCAACAAGTCGCAGAGTCAATTCTGGCGGGCATTAAAGCGTATTTTGCCGATGGGGCGACGCTGGCGAGAAGAAGTTAACCTGATATGACGGAGAGCTTATTGCGCGGGTAAGTAGGATACTGCCCGCACTGTCGTTGCGGACCGGACGACAGAAACAAAAAAACACCCGTAAGGGTGTTAATTAAGTTGGTTGCGGGGGCCGGATTTGAACCGACGACCTTCGGGTTATGAGCCCGACGAGCTACCAGGCTGCTCCACCCCGCGTCCGTCTAAACTTTCATTCTCATTGTAATTGGTTGCGGGGGCCGGATTTGAACCGACGACCTTCGGGTTATGAGCCCGACGAGCTACCAAGCTGCTCCACCCCGCGTCCGTGGATGCGCACTATACTCCGCTGAGCTTTTGTTGCAACCCTTTTTTAATATAAATCGCTAATTTCTCATGGATTGCGCAAATACGCCGCAGATAGCGCGATTTTTAAACGAATTTACATAATGAGATAGCGATCGCATTTCATTACCCTGGACGGTTTGTTATCTTCACCGGGCACTTACGATTATGCAGAAGATGAGACACCATGAAAGGACGTTGGGCAAAATATGTGGCGACAGGCGTAATGCTGGCAATGCTGGCTGCCTGTTCATCAAAACCGACCGATCGCGGTCAGCAATATAAGGACGGGAAATTTACCCAGCCCTTCTCCCTGGTAAACCAGCCGGACGCGGTGGGCGCGCCGATTAATGCCGGTGACTTTGCCGAGCAGGTCGACCAGATCCGTTCCGCGTCGCCGCGTTTATACACTAATCAAAGCAACGTCTATAACGCTGTCCAGAACTGGTTACGTTCCGGAGGCGATACGCGCACTATGCGTCAGTTTGGTATCGATGCCTGGCAGATGGAGGGCACCGACAACTACGGTAACGTCCAGTTCACGGGCTACTATACACCCGTCGTTCAGGCTCGCCATACGCGCCAGGGCGCGTTCCAGTACCCTATCTATAGTATGCCGCCAAAACGCGGACGCTTACCGTCCCGTGCCCAGATCTACGCAGGCGCGCTGAGCGATAAGTACATCCTGGCCTACAGTAATTCGCTGATGGATAACTTTATTATGGATGTTCAGGGCAGCGGCTATATTGATTTCGGCGACGGTAGTCCGCTGAACTTCTTTAGTTATGCGGGTAAAAACGGTTGGCCCTATCGCAGTATTGGTAAAGTGCTTATCGATCGCGGTGAAGTGAAAAAAGAAGATATGTCGATGCAGGCTATACGCGAATGGGGAGAAAAGCACAGCGAAGCGGAAGTGCGTGAATTGTTGGAGCAGAACCCGTCGTTCGTCTTCTTTAAGCCGCAATCTTTTGCGCCGGTGAAAGGCGCCAGCGCCGTACCGCTGATTGGACGCGCGTCCGTCGCCTCCGACAGCAGTATTATTCCGCCCGGCACTACTTTGCTGGCGGAAGTGCCGTTGCTGGATAACAACGGTAAATTTAGTGGTCAATATGAGCTACGTTTAATGGTCGCGCTGGACGTCGGCGGAGCGATTAAAGGCCAGCATTTTGATATTTACCAGGGTATTGGCCCGGACGCTGGGCATCGTGCCGGATGGTATAATCACTATGGTCGCGTTTGGGTGTTAAAAACGGCGCCGGGCACCGGGCGCCTGTAACGTGTTTAGCGGCTGATTGTGGTATTCTGCAATAACTGTATTGTCCGATAACGAGAGCGTTATCGGACCTGAAAACATTGAGCAGGGGTGAGGGATAACCTCACCTTTTTTTATTCTGAGGTCATATGTCTGTGGTGATAAGTGATGCCTGGCGTCAACGATTTGGCGGCACCGCGCGTCTGTACGGTGAAAAAGCGCTGCAGCGGTTTGCTGAGGCGCATATCTGCGTCGTGGGAATCGGCGGGGTGGGATCATGGGCGGCAGAGGCGCTGGCGCGTACTGGCATCGGCTCGATTACGCTGATTGATATGGATGATGTCTGTGTGACCAATACGAACCGCCAGATCCATGCGTTGCGCGATAACGTCGGGTTGGCGAAAGCGGCAGTGATGGCCGAACGGATTCGTCAAATTAACCCGGAGTGCCGGGTAACGGTTATCGATGATTTTATCACGCCGGATAATGTGGCGGGTTATATGAACGCGGGTTTTACCTATGTCATTGACGCCATTGACAGCGTTCGCCCGAAAGCCGCGCTGATTGCGTACTGTCGCCGATATAAGATTCCTTTAGTGACCACTGGCGGCGCGGGCGGGCAGATCGATCCAACGCAAATCCAGGTCGTTGATTTGGCGAAAACCATCCAGGACCCGCTGGCGGCAAAATTGCGCGAGCGATTGAAACATGATTTTGGCGTAGTGAAGAACAGCAAAGGTAAGCTGGGTGTAGACTGCGTTTTTTCCACCGAAGCGCTGGTTTACCCACAGTCGGACGGTTCTGTATGCGCGATGAAAGCCACCGCAGAAGGGCCAAAACGGATGGATTGCGCCTCCGGCTTCGGTGCGGCGACGATGGTGACGGCAACGTTCGGTTTTGTCGCTGTTTCCCATGCGCTGAAGAAGATCATGGCTAAAGCGGCGCGACAGGGGTAAAAGGACGGGGCGGAGAGTCACGCAGACGCGTGTTATCCGGCCCTGCCCCCTTTGTTAGCGAAAGAAGCGATGTACCCTGCCAAACATCGGTTTCAGACGGGAGCGAAGATAATGAGAATATAAATTTTCAGATATGCATAGAAACAACCCGAACCATACCGCAGAAAAGCAGAGCAGTTCCGCATAATTAATGTGCTCGCCAAATATCATAATGGCAAGTAAGAACTGTAAAGATGGCTCTATATATTGCGCCAGACCGGTGACAATCAGTGAAGTGTGATTTAACGCGATGGCAAATAATACCAGCGGAATAATCGTCACTGGCGCCGTCATGACATATAAAAAGAAAGGAGTATTAGCAGATATAATCGGTCCGGCATCGCTAAAGAGAAAAATTAATAGTGAGACAGGCAACGCCCATAATGTTTCAATCGTTATAGAGGTCATCACATCATAATGTATAAACTTTCGCGCCAGGCCATATAACGCAAATGATAATCCCATTGTTAGCGCCAGTGCCGGAAAATGCCGTAGCATGATAATTTGAAACGTCAGGCCACAGACGCCGGAGAAAACCGCGATGGCCTGAAACAACGAAAGTTTTTCTTTAAGAAAAATGCATCCCAGCGCAATAACAAATAGCGGGTTGATAAAATAGCCGAGGCTGGCATCAAGTACCAGATGATTAGTTAGCGCATAAATAAAGGATGACCATGAGACGATCATCAAGAGTCCGGCGATCATGCAGAAGAAAAAGGATTTTTTATCTTTCCAGGCATCATGAAAACGCGTTCGCTGCCGAAATAACAACCTTACCGCCAGTAATAATGGAATCGACCAGAAAACCCGGTATATCAATATTTGTGCGAGATTACCCCCTGATAAATATTGATAGTATAAAGGTGTTAACCCCCATAATATAAATGCCAGTACCACAAGCATGGGGCCGTTACGCAGATATTTTTCCACTTATCCATATCCTGTTATATCATCACCCGATGCGTATGAATTTTCCAGCTCTCCTGCTACGCTAAATCGGGTGGTTTTATTTACTATAAAATCTTCACGCCGTTTTAACATGAATTCTAACATTGTCATTTCATTGTGATAGCTGATAAAAATCAAAAGAATGTTTATCAGGGAAATCTGATACCGAAAATAATAAAGTCACTGGATTATTCTATCAGTACCGCCTGATAGCGTCAGGCGGTACTGTCAGGCAACAGAATATTTACGCTATTTCAATGCTCATGCGTCGTGGCAACAATCGCTTCGCTCAGCGCGTTCAGCCCCTGACTACGTGAGGCGCTAAGCTGGGTGCGTAAGCCCAGCTCATCAAACAGCGCCAGCGGGGAACGAGCCTGCAGTTCGGCGGCGTTTTTTCCTTCCACCGCGGTGAGCAATACCGCCAGCAGGCCGCGGACAATCCGCCCCTCGCTGTCGCCGAAAAAGTGCATAGTGCCGTTATCTGACCGGGTAAAGCCCAGCCAGACGCGGTTCTCGCAACCGGCTATCTCTTTCGCCTGCGCTTTGCATTCATCCGGCAGAGCGGGGAGCTGTTTTCCTAACAGAATTAGCTGACGATATTTATCTTCCCACTGGGTCAGCGGGATAAAGATAGCGCGTAACGTCTCTTCCGTTATCGTTGTGCCGAACGGGTGTCCGGTATAAAGAGGGTTTGTCATTAATCCACCAGCAGTTCCAGTGCGCGGTCAACGGCGTTAACCAACGCATCCACATCATGTTGGGTATTATACGGGGCAAAAGAGGCGCGCAGAGTCCCTGTTACGCCAAGTTCCGCCAGCAATGGCTGGGCGCAATGTTGCCCGGCCCGGAGCGCAATACCGTATTCCGCCAGCAGCGTCACCATATCGCCGTGGTGTACGCCGACAAAATCAAAGGCCAACAGACTGGAGTCCTGGCAGCGGAACGAGCGAAAGCCCGGCCGTTTCGCCAATGCGTCTTCCGCCAGAGTCGCCAGCCCCCGGCTCCAGTTTTCGGCTTGTTCAATATCGACGTCGGACAGCCATTCCAGCGCAGCGCTCAGGCCAATGACCCCGGCGACGTTAGGCGTTCCCGCTTCCAGCTTCCAGGGAGCGCTTTGCGTGGTGAAACCTTCAAAGCTAACGTCACGGATCATCTTGCCGCCGCCAAGCCAGGGCGACATCGCCTCAAGGAGATCCGGCTTACCGTACAGCACGCCGATACCGGTTGGACCATACAGTTTGTGAGCGGAAAAAGCATAAAAATCGATATCAAGCTGCTGGACATCCGCCGGGAAGTGTACCGCGCCTTGCGCGCCATCCACCATCACTACCATTCCCACCGCGTGAGCGGCGCTGATAGCGTGCGCGAGATCCGGGCAGCCGCCCGTTACGTTCGACATTTGCCCTAGTGCCAGAATCCGGCTGCGCGACGTGATCAGCTCCGGCAGACGCTCAACATCAGGAAGACGTCGGTCATTAAGCGGCAGTTTTATGACGTGCGCGCCGGTTTGTTGCGCCACCATCAGCCAGGGCACAAGGTTGGCGTGATGCTCGGCGACGCTAACGATAATTTCATCGCCGGGGCGCAGACGGGAACGAGCGTAACACTGCGCCACCATGTTGATCGCTTCGGTGGTACCGCGTGTCCAGACGATACTTTTTTCATCGGGCGCGTTTAACAGCCGCGCTGCTTTTGCTCTGGCCGCTTCATATTGCGCCGTCAGGCGCTGCGCCTGTGCGAACTGGCTACGATGAACGTTACCGGCGCTCAAACGATAAAACTGGTGCGTGGCGTCAATCACCGCCTGCGGCTTTAATGCCGTGGCGGCGCTATCGAGATAAACACCCGCATCGGTTAGCGCGGGAAACTGCGCGCGAAACTGCGTGGGATTAAAAGCGTTCATGATATTCCTCGGTTCAGTTTACCGATCGTGGCGTAAAAGTGCGGCTGATACAAGGTTTGTCCTAACCATCGGAATCGTCTGTATATCCTGGCGAATTATGTAAAGGAGGTTATGCTGAATAATGTTAGGCGAATGTTTAAGCCTGTTACGGAGTCCGCTTTAAATAGCACAAACAGCTTTAAGGAGAAGAAGATGAAAAAGACTGCCGCAATTATCTCTGCATGTATGCTGACTTTTGCCCTGAGCGCCTGTTCCGGTCCTAATTACGTTATGCACACCAATGACGGACGTAGCATTGTGACCGACGGTAAACCCCAGACCGATAACGATACCGGTATGATTTCGTATAAAGACGCTAATGGCAACAAACAGCAGATCAATCGTACTGACGTGAAAGAGATGGTGGCTCTGGAAGACTAACCGTTTGTTATGCAAAAAAAAGCACCGCAATATGGCGGTGCTACATTAATCACTATGGACAGACAGGGTAAATGTACAGGAAGTGAAAAAGGGTAGCTTTGCTACCGTGGTCTGAATAGCAGACCAATTGCAAACACAACAACACAACATCACAACCGTAAGCCAAAAGCCCATCAGAACACGCATTCCGATAAAACTTTTCGTTCCGGCTCAGGAAGTGCCGCCACTATAGGTATTTGCTGGTAGAACCTCAACGGACAATTTATAATGTCTCAGATTAAAAAAACTAATAGGTTACATAGTGTTACCTATTTGTTAAATTCATTCGACATTAAGTCCAGAGGCCATGTCAAAACGATTACCTCCTTTAAATGCTTTACGCGTTTTTGATGCTGCCGCGCGCCACTTAAGTTTTACGCGGGCAGCGGAAGAACTTTTTGTGACGCAGGCCGCAGTAAGCCACCAAATCAAGTCACTTGAGGATTTTTTGGGGCTAAAACTGTTTCGCCGCCGCAATCGTTCGCTGCTGCTGACGGAAGAAGGCCAAAGCTATTTTCTCGACATTAAAGAGATATTTTCCCAGCTAACGGAAGCAACGCGTAAGCTCCAGGCGCGTAGCGCCAAAGGGGCGCTGACGGTGAGTTTACCGCCCAGTTTTGCCATCCAGTGGCTGGTGCCCAGACTCTCTAGCTTTAACTCAGCTTATCCGGGAATTGACGTCAGGATACAAGCCGTTGACCGTCAGGAGGATAAACTGGCAGACGATGTCGATGTCGCGATTTTTTATGGCCGCGGAAACTGGCCGGGCTTGCGCGTCGAAAAATTATACGCAGAATATTTACTGCCCGTCTGTTCCCCTTTATTACTCACAGGCGAAAAACCATTAAAGACGCCGGAAGATCTGGCGAAACATACGCTATTGCACGATGCCTCCCGGCGTGACTGGCAGGCCTATACTCGTCAGTTAGGGCTCAACCATATTAACGTCCAGCAAGGGCCGATATTTAGCCACAGCGCGATGGTGCTACAGGCCGCTATTCACGGACAGGGGATCGCGCTGGCGAATAATGTCATGGCGCAGTCTGAAATTGAAGCCGGGCGACTGGTGTGCCCATTCAATGATGTTCTGGTGAGTAAAAATGCTTTTTATCTGGTTTGTCATGACAGCCAGGCAGAACTGGGTAAAATAGCCGCTTTCCGTCAGTGGATTTTGGCGAAGGCGGCGACGGAACAAGAAAAATTCCGTTTTCGTTACGAACAATAATTAACTTAGGGTATGACCATGACCAGCCGTTTTATGCTGATTGTCGCCGCTATCAGCGGTTTTATTTACGTTGCTCTGGGCGCGTTTGGGGCGCATGTTTTGAGTAAAACCCTGGGCGTGGTTGAAATGGGCTGGATTCAGACCGGCCTGCAATATCAGGCGTTCCATACGCTGGCGATCTTTGGTCTAGCGGTGGCGATGCAGCGCCGTATCAGCATCTGGTTTTACTGGAGCAGCGTTTTTCTGGCGCTGGGTACGGTGCTGTTTAGCGGCAGCCTGTACTGTCTTGCGCTTTCGCATTTGCGCCTGTGGGCGTATATCACGCCTGTCGGCGGCGTCAGTTTCCTGGTAGGCTGGGCGCTATTGCTGATTGGCGCTATTCGTATGAAACGTAAGGGCGCGAGCCATGAATAAAGTTGTATTGCTCTGCCGTCCGGGGTTTGAAAAAGAGTGCGCCGCAGAAATTACCGATAAAGCAGGAAAACGGGAAATATTTGGTTTTGCGCGCGTAAAAGAGAACGCAGGCTATGTCATTTATGAATGCTACCAGCCGGAAGATGGCGAAAAGCTGATTTCCGAACTGCCGTTCAGTTCGCTGATTTTCGCCCGCCAGTGGTTTGTGGTGGGCGAACTGCTGCAACATTTACCACCGGAAGACAGAATTACGCCGATTGTCGGAATGTTGCAGGGCGTAGTGGAAAAGGGCGGCGAGCTACGGGTTGAAGTCGCCGACACGAATGAAAGTAAAGAACTGATGAAGTTCTGCCGCAAATTTACGGTGCCGCTGCGTGCGGCTTTGCGGGATACGGGAGTATTGACGAATTATGAAACGCCGAAGCGTCCGGTAGTCCATGTCTTTTTTATCGCGCCAGGATGCTGTTATACCGGTTATTCGTTCGCGCATAACAATTCACCGTTTTATATGGGCATCCCGCGTTTGAAGTTTCCGTCCGATGCGCCGAGCCGCTCAACGCTGAAACTGGAAGAGGCGCTCCACGTTTTCATCCCGGAAGATGAGTGGGATGAACGTCTGGCGAACGGCATGTATGCGGTGGATTTGGGCGCCTGTCCAGGCGGATGGACTTACCAGTTAGTGAAGCGCAACATGTGGGTCTACTCCGTAGATAACGGCCCAATGGCGCAAAGCCTGATGGATACCGGACAGGTGACCTGGCTGCGCGAGGATGGCTTCAGGTATCGTCCGAACCGGAATAATATTTCGTGGATGGTCTGCGATATGGTGGAGAAGCCGGCCAAAGTCACCGCGTTGATGGCGCAGTGGCTGGTGAACGGCTGGTGTCGGGAGACGATTTTTAATCTTAAACTGCCGATGAAAAAACGCTATGAAGAGGTGTCGCATAACCTGGCGTATCTTCAGGCGCAGTTGGATGAGCATGGCGTTAATGCGCAGATCCAGGCGCGTCAGCTTTATCACGATCGCGAAGAGGTGACGGTGCACGTGCGTCGTTTGTGGGCGGCCGTCGGCGGGCGTCGCGACGAGCGATAAAAACGCGCAGTCGCCATCCAGCGTGTAATCAGTACCGGATGGCGCACGCTTATCCGGCCTACGACTGCGGCGCATCTGAAACAATATGCGTCACGTTATCCAGATGCCCGATGCGCGCCTCTCCCGAACGATTAAATTTACTTTTATCAATCAATAATAAAGACTGCGATGCGCGCCTGAGCAGGATAGATTTAAAATCGGCGTTGATCGCATTGGAGTCCCACAGATCGCCGCCGCCGTCGATCCCCTCACAGGAAAAGATGAACAGATCGATATCAAGCGATTTTAACTGTGAGATAAGAGATGGATTAACGTAACAGCCATATTTGCGTTCAAGCTGACCGCCGGAGCTTATCAGCGCAATGTGTTCGCGTTTTCCCAGTTCCTGACAGATAGGATGGCTATTGGTAAAAACCTGAACATGAATATCCGGCAACTGGCGGGCCAGATACCAGCAGGTTGAACTGGCATCCAGCGCAATCGTCATTCCTTCTTCTATCCACGCTAACGCTTCACGGGCAATATCGGCTTTATGCGCATAATGACTTTTCAGACGGATATGGAATGGATCGCCGCTGTCCTGATTTTCACGATGAATATATTTAGCTCGTCCGTGATTACGCAGCACTTTTCCCTGTGTCTGTAGTTCACTGAGATCGCGGCGGATGGTCTCTTTACTGACGTTAAGCCGGGTGGCCAGCGCTTCGGTGGTCAGACTTTTATGATTGATCAGCAGATCGACTATCGCTTGTTGGCGTGCCGCTTTCATTTTTCTCACCCCATCATTCGATGAACGCCCGCGCCATGCGGGCGCACCGACAAGAGATTACGGCGTTACCCCTTTTTTTAAAAGAATATTTCCGTACTTCGCGCACTCACCTGTGATAACGATCGCAAACGCTTTTTGCGCCCGTTCATAAAACGCATAGCGGTTGAGACGAACAATATCCGGGCACGGCGCTTCTAATGACAAGGCGTTCCGATAGCGCGCTTCAACGCTGGGGTCGAGCGTGTCGCCTTCCACGGCAGCCATCATCACCAGCGGTGGAGCGTAGCTATCCAGTTCAAATAGCGGAATAATTGCCCGCAGTAGATCGCTGACGCTAAGACCATCGGCACGAATCACCTGTGGGCCCAGACTCTGCGCGGGAAAGTGAGCGTCGGAAAAAATGATTTCATCCCCGTGGCCCATCTCGGCCAGCACTTTGAGCAGTGTCGGGGAAATTAATGGTGAAATGATTTTTAACATTTCATACTTCCTCAATAATTTCGGGTTCGGTTTGCGGCCAGAAATAGCGATACTGATAATTGACCTGCGCGCGCGCCTGCTCCGGGCTACTAAATTCGCCTACGCCGTACCAGCCGAACATGGCGGCGCCGGCAACGGTGGTTTCTGCGTCGTCCAGCACTTTGATAGGGATATCAAGATGATTAGCTTTCATTTGATTCCACAAAGTGTTGCGACTGCCGCCGCCAACCAGTAACAGTTCTGTGGCGTTAAAATGACCGATTTTCTCCAGCGTGCGCAGATTACGCTGAAGTTGCGCCGTCAGGCCTTCCAGCGCGGCGCGATAGAAATGGCCGCGGGTGGTATTGAGCGTCACGCCCTGCCAGCCTGCATTTTGACAGGCGAGCAGATCGCACTGCATCCGCACGCCTTCCGTGCCAGCGGGAATAGCACGCGCTTCGTCGATCAGCGTTTGCCATGGCGTTTCCGGCGTCCACAGCAGTTTTCGTACCCATTCGAGTACTCCGGAGGCCAGCCACTGCATTCCGGGGTTATAAAGCCCCGACTGACTGTCCAGTTCACAGGTTGAGCCCGGATACTGGCTGAGCAGCGAGGTATCCACCTGACCGCTGCGAACCATCAGAATCTCCCACGTTCCGGAGGAGAGTACCGGTTCACCTTGCTGCGCGCCAGCGCCGAATAACGCGAACTGAGTATCGTGTCCGGCAGAGATCACCGGGACACCCGCTGGTAGCCCAAGTAGCCTGGCCGCGTCTGTCTGTAGCGTGCCTATCGGTGCGCCCGCTTCCACGATACGTGGGAACAGGCGGCGCGCCAGGCCTGTCGCCTGCAAGATTTCCGGACTAAAGTCGCGCTGATGGATATCCAGTAGCTGACTGGTGCCAGCCATAGTGATATCGGTCGTAAACTCGCCGGTCAGACGGTGGTTAATCAGCGACGAGATAAACAGCCAGCAGTGAGCTTGCTCCAGCAAGCGCGGATGATTTTCTTTAAGCCAGACCAGCTTATACAGCGTGTTGAAGCTGAACGCGCCGACGCCGGAGAGCGTCTGCAATTGCCGGGGTGAGATATAGCGCTCGATCGTTTCCATCACGGCGGCGGTCCGCGGGCATTTCCAACTAATGACCGGATAGAGCAGCTTGCCCTGTGCATCGACCAGCGCGCCATCGACGCCGAAAGTAGTCACCGTAATACCGCGAACAACACACTCTGCCAGGGCGCCGGAGAGTGACCTGCAGCAGTCGGCGAAACGTTGTAGAATGGCGTCCAGCGACCACTGATGCCAGGCGCTATTTTCTACGGTAATGTCGCTGGCATTAGCGATTGAGGCGCGGGCGACAATTTTTCCCTGGCGATCAACGGCGATCGCCCGAACGTTAGTCGCGCCGCAGTCGAGAACCAGGATGACGTCTTGTTTCATAGATAACTCCATAAACGCCGCCCGATGGCGCTACGCTTGTCGGGCCTACGTGGTGCTGTAGGCCGGATAAGCGCAACGCCATCCGGCATCCGGTGTCTTAACGCTTATACAGCGGGCCATAATTCTGGCAGGCGCGATAATCCTGGCCTTCAATATCCATACCGTGAGCCGCCCAGGCGGAAGGACGGTAGATCTTCGCCTCCTCTACGTTGTGCATACATACCGGGATACGCAGCATCGCGGCGAGAGTAATAAAGTCCGCCCCTACATGGCCGATGGTGAGTACGCCGTGGTTAGCGCCCCAGTTCGCCATCACCGAATAGACATCGGTAAACGGGCCTTTGCCGGTAAGACGCGGCGCAAACCAGGTGGTAGGCCAGGTAGAGTTGGTGCGGGCATCAAGCTGATCGTGCATCGCTTTCGGCAGTTCGACGCTCCAGCCCTCGGCGATTTGCAGTACTGGCCCCAGGCCTTTGATGATATTCACGCGGGTCATAGTGAACGGCACGCCACCTTCGGTCAGGAAACGGGATGAGTAGCCGCCGCCGCGGAAGTATTCGTGAATCGCCGGGCACCATTCGGTGGCCGCCAGACATGCATCCGCCTCTTGTTGGCTGATTTCCCAGTGTGGCTTCATGGTCGGCTTGCCTTCGCTATCGCGCTGTTTACAGGCACCGTCCAGAGCTGCAGAACCGGAGTTAATCAGGTGAATAATGCCGTGCTCCGCCAGTCCGCTGAGCGCCTGGCCGGTGACGCGTTCTACAGCTTCCGGCGACCAGTAGGTTCGTACGTCGGCGAAAATCTGCGCGGTACCGGTGAGTTGATGGCCAAATAGCATCGCTACGCCGTTCAGACTGTCATTTTCGGTGGCGACGACAAACGGTTCGCGTACGCCGTTCCAGTCAAAAGAGCTGTTGAGCAGCGCTTCGGCGGTATCGCCGTTCGGGTATTGATCGGTCCAGTGGCGCTGGCCCTGGAAGCCGGCGGCAATGGCGTTGTAGCCCAGCGATTCTTCAACTAACCCTTTGTCCGCCAGCGTCTTGTTGCCCTGCATCATGTCGCGAATACACAGCGCCATCAGCAGGCTTTCTTTTAGCACCGCGCGGTTCTGGGCTTCATTGCGCTTATACTGCGGGGCGTTCTGATCTTCGCCGTAGCGGAAGTTTTTATCCGCCCACGCCAGCGCCATCTCCAGTTCGGCCTCATCATAAATTTTCTGATCGATACGGCGGCGCAGTTCGGTCATATCTACCGCTTGCACCTTCATGCCCAGCCAGGATTCAAAGAAGTTATGATCGACAATGGAACCAGCGATCCCCATCGACACGCCGCCGACGGAGAGGTAGCTTTTGCCTTTCATACTGGCTACCGCTAACCCTGCCCGCGCAAAACGCAGCAGTTTTTCTTCGACGTCGGCGGGAATGGAGGTATCGTCGGCATCCTGCACGTCATGGCCATAAATGGAGAACGCCGGAATGCCTTTCTGGCTGTGCGCCGCCAGCGCCGCGGCAAGGTAAACCGCCCCGGGACGCTCTGTGCCGTTAAAGCCCCAGATGGCTTTCGGACGCATCGGGTCCATATCAATAGTTTCGCTGCCATAGCACCAGCACGGCGTAACGGTAATGGTCACGCCCACGTTCTGGCTGCTGAATTTTTCTTCACAGGCGGCGGATTCCGCCATACCGGCAATACAGGTATCTGCAATGACGCACTCCACCTGTGCCCCGCAGGCGTGGCGGATTTTCTCGGTGATGAGTGCCGCCGTCGCTTTCGCCATATTCATGGTCTGCTCTTCGAGCGACTCGCGTACGCCCATACGACGTCCATCAATCACCGGGCGGATACCGATTTTCGGTAAGCTGATTTTTTTCATGACAGATTCCTCACGTTATTCGGATAAATGTTCAGTTTGTCGCCGCTTGTGAACGGAAACGGGCAAAGATGAAGATGATGGCAAAGCACAATGCCGGAACCAGTTCAGCGGTCGGGATTTTGCCTGCGGCGTCGCTAACGAAGCCCATTACTGGCGTGACAATACCGCCGCCAATGATGGTCATGACGATAAAAGACGAGCCGTACTTAGTGTCCTGTCCCAGATTTTTGATACCCAGCGAGAAGATGGTCGGGTACTGGATTGACATAAATGCGCTACACAACGTCAGCGCCAGCAGGCCGATATGTCCGCCGCTAAAGGCGGAAATCAGACACAGGAGCATGGCAAACAGGGCGTAGGCGGCCAGCACTTTATGCGGCGCGAAGCGGCTGATAAGCCAGGTACCGGTGAAACGGCCGATAAAGAAGCACACCATCGTGCCGGTCAGGTAATTGGCGGCGAAGCCGGGCGTCATTCCTGGGATCTCCTCAATGGCGTAGCGGATCAGATAGCTCCAGCAGGCGGTTTGCGCCCCCACGTAGCAGAACTGCGCCAGCACCGCCCAGCGCCAGTGGCGGATACGGATGAGTCGGGAGAGAGAAGATAAGAAAGAGCTTTGTTTAGCATCGCTGTGATCGTCACTTTGCAGGGCCGGAAATTTGGTCAGCATAATCAGCAGCGCAACTACTAATACGATGGCGACGATAATCATGTATGGCGCTTGTACCGATAACACCAGACTGTGTTTATAGGCGCTAAGCTGATCCGGCGTCATTTTATCAAGCGCTTCCTGTGATTGATGCGGCACGTTAGACAAAATAAGACTTTGCCCAAACACAACGGCGATAATAGCGCCAAAGGAGTTAAAAGTTTGCGCCAGATTAAGCCGAAAATGGCCACCGCTTTCTGGACCCAATACTGTAACAAAAGGGTTGGCCGCAGTTTCAAGACAGCCTAAACCGGCAGCGATGATAAACAGGCCAATTAAAAATAATGTATAATTCATTATTTCGGCGGCAGGCCAGAATAATGCGGCGCCAAAAGCATACAAAAAAAGCCCGGTGATAATCCCAGCTTTATAACTGAGTTTTTTCATCAAAATCCCGGCGGGAATTGGAATGACGAAATAACCGAAATAAAAGGCTGATTGAATCAGTCCGGCCTGAAAGTTGGTTAGCGTAAAAGCCTGTTGAAATTGCGGTAGTAAAATGTCATTCAGATTATTGGCGACAGCCCATAGAAAAAATAGCGAGCAAAGTAAGGCGAATGGAATAATGTAGCGCTTGCTCTTGCTTTGCTCTGCATCCACAGCACGAAAACTCTGCGTTTGTATTGTTGTGTTTCCCATAGCATCCTCATTGGTTCAGAAGCTTTTGCGTGCGGTCGGCTCTACTCACCAGACCGTAAAATTAGGTGAGTTCGCTTTTCTTACCGGTAATAAATTGGCGTCCGGAATGAACTCATGGATTCATTTTCAAATAAAAAAGGCCTTTTAATATGATGGTGGTCACATTTATACCTGAGAGCATAGCGTTCTGTGATTATCATCACTTTAATTTCCATAAAAAAATGACCGTTTGAGATGTTTAATTTAAAAAACCACAGGCTGAATGCCCGAATTAAATTATTGCTACGAAAACGGGCAGGTGTAAATTACTCTTCATATTTGCCCGTTTTAAAAAATATTATTAATAGCGGGCATTTATTGACGATTGAAACGGTAGTCGTCTGGTTTATCGTGGCGGATTAATTGATGTGTATCACAAAATATCGTCATTTAAATTCCCTTCTCTTTATTCAGTATGATGATAGTTGCTAACTATTCGATTATTTCAACTGGACAGCAGCGTGATGCAGAAGGCGGTTTTGTTGTCTCATTTTGAATCACAGAGAGAGGTAAATAATGGAACGAAATAGACTGGCGCGGCAGATTATTGATACCTGTCTGGAAATGACGCGGTTAGGGTTAAACCAGGGGACGGCGGGTAACGTGAGCGTACGTTATCAGGGCGGAGTGCTGATTACGCCGACGGGGCTCCCCTACGAGAAGCTGACAGAGTCGCACATTGTCTTTATTGATGCTGACGGTCAGCATGAGCAGGGCAAACTGCCTTCCAGCGAGTGGCGTTTTCATATGGCGGCATACCAGACTCGCCCTGACGCCAATGCTGTGGTACATAACCACGCTGTTCATTGTACGGCAGTCTCGATCCTGAATCGCCCGATTCCGGCGATTCACTACATGATTGCCGCCGCGGGTGGGAACTCTATTCCCTGCGCGCCCTACGCCACCTTTGGCACCCGCGAACTTTCTGACCATGTTGCCGTGGCGCTTAAAAATCGTAAAGCGACGCTGCTACAGCATCACGGGCTTATCGCTTGTGAAGAAAATTTAGACAAAGCGTTGTGGCTGGCGCATGAAGTGGAAGTGCTGGCGCAGCTCTATTTAAGTACGCTGGCAATTGTCGATCCGGTACCGGTACTGGATGACGAGGCGATCGCTATCGTGCTGGAGAAATTTAAAACTTACGGGTTACGTATTGAAGAGTGATGTCAGGAGACAGGCTATGGCGAATAGAATGATTCTGAATGAAACGGCATGGTTTGGCCGGGGAGCGGTGGACGCATTAACCGATGAGGTGACGCGTCGCGGTTATCATAAGGCACTGATTGTTACGGATAAAACGCTGGTAAAATGCGGTGTGGTCGATAAGGTGACAAGCAGAATGGATGCCGCAGGGCTGGCGTGGGAGATCTATGCAGGCGTGATCCCTAATCCTACGATTTCTGTTGTCCAGGAAGGGCTTAAGTTCTTTACCCAAAGCGGCGCGGACTATCTCATCGCCATTGGCGGCGGTTCTCCGCAGGATACCTGCAAAGCGATCGGTATTATCAGTAACAATCCAGAATTTGCCGATGTGCGCAGTCTGGAAGGGCTATCACCGACCCGTAAACCCAGCGTGCCGATTATGGCGATTCCGACAACGGCGGGAACCGCGGCGGAAGTCACTATCAATTATGTGATTACCGATGAAGAGAAACGGCGCAAATTCGTTTGTGTCGATCCGCATGATATTCCGCAGGCGGCATTTATCGATGCTGATATGATGGACGGTATGCCGCCCGCGCTGAAAGCGGCAACGGGCGTGGATGCCCTGACCCATGCTATTGAAGGCTATATTACCCGGGCCGCATGGGCGCTGACGGATGCATTGCATATCAAAGCTATTGAAATGATTGCTGGCGCGCTGCGCGGCGCTGTTGCCGGAGAAAAAGAGGCCGGTGAGGCGATGGCGCTGGGGCAATACGTTGCCGGGATGGGGTTTTCCAATGTGGGGCTGGGGCTGGTGCATGGGATGGCGCATCCGCTGGGCGCGTTTTACAACACGCCGCACGGCGTCGCGAATGCTATTTTGCTTCCGCATGTGATGCGTTTCAATGCCGGCTATACCAACGAGAAATTCCGTGATATTGCCCGGGCGATGGGGGTGAAGGTAGAAGGATTGAGCCTTGAAGAGGCGCGTAATGCCGCTGTGGAAGCCGTATTTACGCTAAATCGCGATGTGGGAATTCCGCTGCATTTGCGTGATGTCGGCGTTCGAAAAGAGGATATCCCGGCGCTGGCGCAGGCGGCGTTCGATGATGTCTGTACTGGCGGCAATCCGCGTGAAGCGAGTCTGGCGGACATTGTCGAACTGTACCATATCGCCTGGTAATTTTGCCGGATGGTGGCGTGACGCCTTATCCAGCCTACAGAATGGCACGAAATGTAAGCCGGATAAGCACAGCGCCATCCGGCAACATTGTTACCGCACCAGCCGTAGCTGCTGTAAGTTTCCGTCAATATGTAAATCGGTTTGCAGACGTGCAATATCGCGGCAGAGAAATGCCATTTCTTTATGCGTCTCAAGCTTTTTGCGCCACTTTTCCGGCATCTCATCCAGGTGGGCGTAAATTCCCTCCAGATTTTGAAACTGAATCAACAACTGGGTCGCGCTTTTGGGGCCGATACCGGCAACGCCGGGGACTTTCGAACTGCTGATTCCTGCCAGACCCCAGTAATCCGGCAACTGCCGGGGAAGTACGCCAAACTCTTTTTCAATAAACGGCGCGTCCAGCCAGCGTTTCTGGAAGTAGTCGCGAATGCGCAATCCCGGAGAGAGTAACTGGCAATAGCCTTTATCGGTTGACACAATGGTTGCCTGGTGTCCGGCTTCGGTAACTTTTAGCGCCAGCGTCGCCGCCAGATCGTCCGCTTCGTTACCGTCTGATGCCCAACAGCGCACGCCGCGCTGTTCAAACGCGGCGCGTAGGGCGGGCATTTCATTATGTAAATCGTCAGGCATCGGCGGACGTCCTGCTTTGTAGTCCGGCAAACGCTTATGACGCCAGCCGCTGCTGCGCGCGTCGTCATCAAAGACCGCTACGGCATGGGTTGGCTGGCTGTGGATAATCAATTGATCGAGCGCGTGTTGGCAGGTTTCCACACAGGGCGATCCCTGAACGGCGTGAATACGGCGAATCAAATTGAGCGCGTCGACGATAAGCAGATGAGCAGCCACGGAGTTCTCCCTTACAAACCTGCGCGTAGGGTAACACTGGCGGAGAGGCGAGGCTAATGTCAGGCATCAACATTTTGCCAGATGGCGACTGTAGTGTAGGCCCGGTAAGCGTCAGCGCCACCGGGCAATGAGAAACGACTAATCGCAGGTAACGATCTTCATCGCCAGGCCGCCGCGCGAAGTTTCGCGGTACTTAGCGTTCATGTCTTTACCGGTTTCGTACATGGTCTCAATCACTTTATCGAGGCATACGCGCGGTTCGCTGGTACGGCGCAGCGCCATACGCGCGGCGTTGACCGCTTTGACTGAGGCAATCGCGTTACGCTCAATGCAGGGAACCTGTACCTGACCGGCAACCGGATCGCAAGTTAACCCCAGATTATGCTCCATAGCGATTTCTGCGGCGATACACACCTGGGCCGGACTACCGCCCAGTAGCTCGGCCAGACCCGCTGCCGCCATGGAACAGGCTACGCCGACCTCTCCCTGACAACCCACTTCGGCGCCGGAAATAGAGGCGTTCATCTTATACAGCGAGCCAATCGCGCTGGCGACCAGCATATAGCGAGCAAGCGAGTTAGCATTTACTTCGCGGATAAACTTGTCATAGTACGCCAGCACCGCCGGAACAATACCACATGCGCCGTTAGTCGGCGCGGTGACCACTCGTCCGCCTGCGGCATTCTCTTCGTTCACCGCCAGCGCGAACATATTGATCCAGTCAACGACCGCCATCGGATCGGTGGTGGTCTTATCCTGACTGACCAGCATCCGACGCAGCGCCGCCGCGCGACGCGGAACGCGCAGTTTACCCGGCAATACGCCCTCGGTGGTGATACCGCGCTCAATACCGCTGCGCATTACCTCCCAGACCCTGGCGAAGTGCTGCTCCAGCGCTTCTTTACTGTGCAGGGCCAGTTCGTTTTGCATCATCAGACCAGAGAGCGACAGGCCCGTCTCCTGACAGTGACGCTGTAAATCTGCGGCGGTTTTGTAAGGGTACGGTACGTTGACGGGTTCGCTATTCGACAAACCAAAGTGTTCTTCATCGACGATAAAGCCCCCGCCAATGGAGTAGTAGGTTTGGCTGTAGAGAACCTTATCGCCCGCCAGCGCGGTAATACGCATCCCGTTCTCATGCAGAGACAGGTTGTCGGCGTGGAAATTCATGCATTTATCGACCGGAAATTCGACTTCATGCTGCCCATTGGCCAGTAGTAAACGCCCGTGGGTGTTCACATCCTGGATAAAGGACGGAATGGCGTCGATATCGACGGTGTCCGGCAGATTCCCCGCCAGGCCCATGATAATGGCGATATCGGTGTGGTGGCCTTTACCCGTCAATGACAGAGAGCCGTAGACATCCACCACTACGCGGGTGATATCCGTAAGAATATGGCGGGCAATCAGATCGTCCGTGAACTGCTTGCCAGCTTTCATTGGTCCGACGGTGTGAGAACTGGAAGGGCCAATGCCGATTTTAAAAATATCGAATACGCTAATCATAGGGCATCCATTGCGGTTGTATCATAGAGAAGCGCCGCGGTAAGCGGCGCAAAAGGACTTAGCTGAACAGCGAGTAGAAAATAGCGGAGATGGCAATCAGGCCCATAATCACAACGAATACGTTGCTGATATGACCGCTGTACTTACGCATTGCCGGTACTTTCTGGATGGCATACATCGGCATCAGGAACAGAATCATCGCGATGATCGGGCCGCCCAGGGTTTCAATCATGCCCAGGATGCTGGGGTTCAGCGTAGCCACAATCCAGGTGGTGACCAGCATAAACAGTGCGGTAATTTTGTTCAGTTTGTTGATTTCGATGGATTTACCTTTACCACGCAGCGATTTAATCACCATCCCGTTAAAGCCTTCACGCGCGCCCAGGTAGTGGCCGAGGAAGGATTTGGTGATAGCAATCATCGCAATGATCGGCGCCATCCAGGCGATGATCGGTGCGTTAAAGTGGTTCGCCAGGTAAGACAGAATAGAAATGTTCTGCTCTTTTGCCGCCGCCAGATCTGCCGGCGTCAGGCTCAGCACGCAGCTGAAGACGAAGAACATCACGGTCAGCACCATCATGATGTGGGCGAAGGCCAGAATTTTAGAACATTTCTTCTCAGCGCCTTCACCGTACTCTTCACGCTTCGCCACCGCGAAGGAGGAGATGATCGGGGAGTGGTTGAAAGAGAAGACCATCACTGGAATCGCCAGCCACAGCGTCATCCACAGACCGTTGCCGGTAGACGCGGCAGAATCAAAGGACAGCGTTTCAAGCGCCGCGCCGCTCCACTGCGGGATCAGGTACAAGGCCAGCAGCATCAGCGCGGCAACGAACGGGAATACCAGGATACTCATCGCCTTAACGATCATCTGCTCGCCGAAGCGCACGATGGTCATCATGCCGACAATCAGGATCAGGGAAAGAATCGCACGCGGCGGCGGATTAATCGCTAACTGATGGGTCAGGAAGCTTTCCACGGTATTAGTAATAGCCACGCTGTAAACCAGCAGGATAGGGTAAATCGCGAAGAAGTAGAGCAGGGTAATCAGTTTACCTGCGCCGATACCGAAGTGTTCCTCAACGACTTCAGTGATGTCTTCGCCCGGATTTTTACCGGACAGCACGAAGCGGGTTAAACCACGGTGTGCGAAAAAGGTCATCGGGAAAGCGAGAATCGCCATGATGATGAGCGGAATCATGCCGCCGACGCCTGCGTTGATTGGCAGGAACAGAACGCCCGCGCCGATAGCCGTGCCGTAAAGGCCCAGCATCCACATGGTATCTGTTTTGCGCCATGCGCTTCGAGAGTCAATCGAAGCAATAGTGCTGGTCTGAGTGGTTTCCATCTATTTCTCCTGGAGGATGCTAAAAATCAGGTTGCTGGTCTAATCCAATGAAAAAAGACCTGATCGTAAAATGAAATCTGCTTAGGGACGCTTTTTATATAATTTTTCGCCGTAATAATTTTCGGGCGGAAAGATACATTTAAGTGATGAATGTATCAGTGATCGCGATCTCAAATGCAATAATCCGCTTTTTATGTGGATAAATTTGGACCATTAATCTATTAAAAAAACGTCATAACGAATTTCCGGGCGCGAAGGCTACCATTAACGATATAAGGCCGGAAAGATTGGGGCGCAAGATACGGAGGTTCCGCTATAAAAATCAATGTTTTTAGTGGATTCTGGTGGCGAATAATCGTTTAGACCGATAAATCACGGTAAGAGGAGTGAGGAAAACGTTTGCCTGGCAATCTATTTATGCCGAATCATAAATGGTGTTTATAAAATAATGCGGGCTATGCCTCTGATGACAATCATAAAAAATGAAGGCATACGTCGGTCGCCATACCGCAATGAAAGGAATGGGAGAAACGCCCGGCTGTTGTCAGCAACCGGGCATAAGCATTAAGCGCAGATCTCGTAACAGGGGATGTAGGCGGAACCCGGCAATTTCATACGATGCTGCGCGACGAATCCCTGAAGCAGATCGTCCATGCGACGCATCATCTCTCGATCGCCGTGGATTTTATACGGACCATTAGCTTCAATGGCGCGTATCCCCACCTCCTTCACGTTCCCCGCGACAATGCCGGAGAAGGCGCGCCGCAGATCGGCCGCCAGAATCTCAACCGGCTGATCCGGGTACAGTTTCAGGTTGGCCATATTGTCATGTGACGGCTCAAACGGCACCTGAAGATCCGGTGAAATACGAATCGACCAGTTAAAGCTATAGGCGTCGCCGGTATCGCGGCGATTTTCTTTCACCAGCGGCATCGCTTTCTTCATCAGCCGCGCCACCTCCGCCGCATCGTCAATGATGATGCGGTAATGACGGCGGGCCGCTTCGCCCAGCGTATGGGTAATAAACTCATCCAGAACGCGGAAGTAATCGGCGCTCTCTTTTGGTCCAGTCAGGATCAGCGGCAGCACCTGATTTTTATTGGCCGGATTCATCAAAATACCCAGCAAATAGAGCAGTTCTTCCGCCGTACCTACGCCGCCCGGGAAGATGATGATACCGTGTGCGATACGGACGAACGCTTCCAGGCGTTTTTCGATATCCGGCATGATAATCAGTTCGTTCACCAGCGGGTTAGGCGGTTCAGCCGCAATAATGGAAGGTTCAGTCATGCCGATAAAGCGGCTGTCTTTATAACGCTGTTGCGCGTGACCGACCGCCGCGCCCTTCATGGGGGCTTCCATCGCGCCCGGGCCGCAGCCGGTACAGATGTTCAGCTCGCGTAATCCCAACTGCGTGCCGACGCGACGGGCATACAGGTACTCGTTTTCGTTAATTGAGTGGCCGCCCCAGCATACCACCATGTTTGGCGCTTCGCCGACGTGCAGCGCCCGGGCGTTGCGCAGAATGGAGAACACCAGATTGGTGATATGTGCTGAGCTTTCAAGATCCAGATGCTGGAAACGCCCGGCATTATGGATCTGCCCATTCACAAAGAGAATGTCGCGCAGCACCGCGAACAGGTTAGCCTGTAGCGCACGAATAATCCGTCCGTCAACAAAGGCGTCTTCAGGCGGATTAATCAATTCCAGCTTCACGCCGCGCTCGCGGCGCAGTACGTTGATATCGAAACTTTCAAAGCGGGACAGCAGCTCTTTGCTGTTGTCAGTCAGGCTGCCGGAGTTAAGAACGGCAAGTGAACAGTTACGAAACAGTTGATACAGGTCGCTACTGGCCGTGCGTTTCAGCATGTCCACTTCCAGTTGCGACAGCATATCCATTGAGCCAAGCGGGCTAATATGTGTAATCAAGTAAACTCCTTATGGGACGCAACACGCCATTCCCCGTTGATTACAATAGCCCTGGCTGATGATCTTTCACAACCTTACATGCGCAATCCGGCACGCAAAATTGACAAAAAAGATTACTGACGCGCCAGCCTGCCCGTGGCGGGCACAAAATCGGTATTGCTGCGCCATGGATTAATGTCCAGCCCGCCGCGGCGGGTATAGCGCGCATAAACGCTTAGCGTTTCCGGCTGGCAGAAGTGCAGAATGTCATTGAAAATGCGCTCTACGCACTGCTCGTGAAATTCATTATGGTGACGGAATGAGACCAGATAGCGCAGCAGTTTTTCCCTGTCGATTTTGCGTCCGCGGTACTGAATTTGTATCGAGCCCCAGTCCGGTTGGTGGGTGATCAGGCAGTTGGATTTTAACAGATGACTGACCAGCGTCTCTTCCACTCTCTTCTCGCCGCTGACCGCATGTTGCAGATAGTCGGTAGTAAGCTGGTAGTTGTCGATACTGATATCCTGATCGTCAATACAGGCGCCGTGGAAATGGGCGACAGGCTGTCCTTCCAGCTCATTAAGACGATGAAGCCTCACGCTAACGTCGCCCTGCGCGCAGGCACGCAGATCGCGTTCCAGCGTCTGGCGCACCGTCTCCCAGGTGTCAAAGCGCGTCTGGTTAAAGCTGTTCAGATACAGTTTAAAGCTTTTGGATTCAATTAAATTAACGCTGGTGTAATCCAGTTCGACATGCCCGACTGCGACCTGAGGAAGACCATGGCTGTTAAGCCAGGAAAGTTCATATAACGTCCAGATATCCGCGCCGTGGAACGGCAGATTATCGGCTTTTAATCCGAGCGGGTCGCGATTTAAACTGCGCGGCACGCCCTGCAGCAGGCTGGCGTCGTAATTGTCCCGATAATCCGTTGATTTTCCGAGAGTCAGGCCATCGAGAGCCTGATGATTTTCATAAGAAGACATGTTTCACCGTCATAAACCAGATACACTATACGCCAAGTGTATCCTGGCTTTTATGAAGAGAGAAACTGGTGGACGAACTGACAGCGCAGGCGTTGAAAGCCTTTACGACGCGTTACTGCGACGCGTGGCAAGAAAAACACGATAGCTGGCCGTTGAGCGAAGAACTGTATGGCGTACCTTCCCCGTGCATTATTTCTTCAACCCGCGATGCCGTTTACTGGCAGCCGCAACCTTTTGAAGGCGAAGAAAATGTAAACGCGGTTGAACGCGCCTTTGATATTGTGGTACAACCTGCGCTCCACGCGTTTTACACCACGCAGTTTGCTGGCGACATGCCCGCGCAGTTTGCGGATGAAAAGCTCACGCTACTGCAAACCTGGAGTCAGGATGACTTTCGGCGCGTGCAGGAAAATCTGATAGGCCATCTGGTCACGCAAAAGCGGCTCAAGCTTTCTCCCACGCTTTTTATTGCGACGCAGGAAAATGAGCTTGAGGTTATCTCGGTCTGTAATCTGTCCGGCGAGGTGATTAAAGAAACGCTGGGCACCCGCAATCGTACCGTCCTTGCCGCAACGCTTGCGGAATTTCTTACGCAACTTAATCCTCTTCTGTAATCGTTTGCCCTAACAAGTGTGAGAGATCTCTTACAAGGTCTGTAGGAGATCGCCAGAATATCAGCGAATACATGGCCTCCTCTTTCTTATGTAAGTCTATATAAATCAATATATTAAAATGTTATTGAGCGCTTTCATATGAAAATTTACTTAAGGTATTGTCTGTAAGCGTCTTGTAAGACAAGGTGAAACAGGCGATTCTATCTTCGTCGACAGGGAGTCGTACACCGAAGTGAACGTCAGGATGATGACGCTTCAGCAGGACACGCCAGGATGGTGTTACAAGGAAAGGCTTCAGGATGAAGCAAAGTGGAAAGCGCAGGATGCGTTAAAGGACACCTCCAGGACGGAGAACGAGAGCCGATGAGGATGTTCGGCGGGTATGGATGACCAGGGACGCTTCAGGATGAAGCTATCACATCGGGGCGATGTGCGCAGGATGCAAACGCTCAGGATGAGCAGGCCGTAAGGTCACAGGAAAAGTTGTCACGGATGAGCAGGGAGCACGAAAAGTAGCTGGAATGCTGCGAAACGAACCGGGAGCACTGTTTACACAGTGCTCCCTTTTTTTTGTTATTCTTCGCGCCAGATTTTCATCATTGAGGTTTTTAACATGACGACTCATGACCGTGTGCGTCAGCAGTTACATGCGCTTGAAACGCTGCTGCGCGAGCATCGCCACTGGCGGCAGGATGCGCCGCAGGCGCACCTGTTTACCAGCACGCAGCCATTTTATATGGATACCATGGCACCGCTGGAATGGTTGCAATGGGTATTGATCCCGCGTATGCATACCCTACTTGATAATGCGCAGCCGCTGCCCGAGGCGTTTGCCATCGCCCCTTATTACGAAATGGCGCTGGCGGCGGATCATCCGCAGCGGGAGGCGATCCTGGCGGTTTTGCAGGATCTGGATGCGCTATTCACCCGCGATAAATCCTGATGCTGGAGATCCTCTATCAAGACTCGTGGCTGGTTGCCGTGAATAAACCTGCAGGCTGGCTTGTTCACCGGAGCTGGCTGGATCGCGACGAAAAAGTCGTGGTTATGCAAACGGTACGCGACCAAATTGGCCAGCATGTTTTTACCGCTCATCGTCTCGACAGACCCACGTCGGGCGTACTGTTGATGGGGCTGTCCAGCGAAGCGGGACGCCGCCTGGCGCAGCAGTTCGAACAGCACCACATCCGTAAACGCTACCATGCCATTGTGCGCGGCTGGCTGATGGATGACGCGGTACTGGATTATCCGCTGGTGGAAGAGCGCGATAAAATTGCCGATAAATTCGCCCGCGAGGATAAAGCGCCCCAGCCGGCTGTAACGCAGTATCGCGGACTGGCGACGGTCGAAATGGCGGTGCCGACCGGACGTTATCCCACCACGCGTTATGGTCTGGTTGAACTGGAGCCGAAAACGGGACGCAAACACCAGCTCCGTCGTCATCTGGCGCATCTGCGCCATCCTATCATCGGCGACAGTAAACACGGTGATTTGCGACAAAACCGCAGCGCGGCGGAACATTTTGCCTGTCGTCGCCTGATGCTTCATGCCAGCCGACTTGAACTGACGCATCCCTTCACCGGGCAGCCGTTGATGATTCAGGCCGGGTTGGATGAAACCTGGATGCAGGCGCTGACACAGTTTGGCTGGCGGGGACTTCTCCCTGACAATGAAAGGGTTGAGTTTACGGCGGCGTCCCGGCAGGATGAGTCTCATCAGGCATAATTCAGGGAGATACGCATAATGGCGGAAATTGGTATTTTTGTCGGGACCATGTATGGCAACTCACTGTTGGTGGCGGAAGAAGCGGAAGCGATCCTCGCCAGACAGGGCCACAGCGCGACCGTGTTTGAAGATCCTGAACTGTCCGACTGGCAGCAATATCAGGACAAGGTTGCGCTGGTGGTCACCTCGACGACCGGGCAGGGCGATCTACCGGACAGCATTGCGCCGCTCTTTCACGGCATTAAAGATACGTTAGGTTTTCAACCAAACCTGCGTTACGGGGTGATTGCGTTAGGTGATAGCAGCTACCCCAATTTCTGTAATGGCGGCAAACAGTTTGATGCCCTGCTGCAGGAGCAAAGCGCGCGACGGGTGGGGGAGATGTTATTAATTGACGCCAGCGAACATCCGGAGCCGGAGAGCCAATCCAATCCCTGGGTTGAACACTGGGGAACCTTACTTTCCTGAGGTAAATCCCTCCCCCTACGGGAGGGTACCTTTTTGTTTGCTTGCGTTGCCAGTAAGCAAAATAACGACCTGTACACAGTGTAAAGAAACTGAATCGTGTTAGCTTTGTGCATATACCCGCAAAAGCGGCAGTTTTTTACGGGCGTTTTCATGTAATCAAGCGACCTGTTTCACATTCTTCTCTTTTTATCCCTCCTGCGTCGGCGCCTGACGCCTTCTGATTTCATTTCCGTGAAGTGGCTTCCACTGTCCTGGGCTTTTGCCATAAACAGGCGTAATTCATCGCCAAAATACTGTGTTGTTGCACGGTGAGTGTGCGTGGCGCGCTTTTTATACTTCTCCTGCCAGTGAATAAAAGCATGCAGCGTGCAAAGCAAACGACCTAATAAAGGCTGCAACAAGGAAACGTTATCTCTGATTCCCTACCGGTTGTGCAATTCAGAGTGAGCGTAGCTAACGCGAAATTTCAGGAGTGCAACAATGAGTTCATTAAGCCACGCGGCGAGCGGTGCGGAGAAACGCACGAACGCCCGCTACTGGATAGTGGTGATGCTGTTTATCGTCACATCCTTCAACTACGGCGACCGCGCCACATTGTCCATTGCCGGCTCAGAAATGGCTAAAGATATCGGTCTTGACCCGGTAGGCATGGGCTACGTTTTCTCTGCGTTTTCATGGGCCTATGTTATCGGGCAGATCCCGGGCGGCTGGCTGCTGGACCGCTTTGGTTCCAAACGCGTCTATTTCTGGTCTATTTTCATCTGGTCAGTCTTCACCCTGTTGCAGGGTTTTGTCGATATCTTTAGCGGTTTCGGCATTGTTGTCGCCCTCTTTACGCTTCGTTTCATGGTCGGTCTGGCGGAATCGCCTTCTTTCCCGGGCAACAGTCGCATCGTTGCAGCCTGGTTCCCGGCGCAGGAGAGGGGAACGGCGGTGGCCATCTTTAACTCCGCGCAATACTTCGCCACGGTTATTTTCGCGCCAATTATGGGTTGGCTGACGCACGAAGTGGGCTGGTCGCATGTCTTCTTCTTTATGGGCGGGTTAGGAATCATCATTAGCTTTATCTGGATGAAAGTTATCCATGAACCGAATAACCATCCGGGCGTAAACAAGAAAGAGCTGGAGTACATCGCAGAAGGTGGCGCGCTGATCAACATGGATCAGAAAGATACGAAAGCGAAAGTACCGTTTAGCGTCAAATGGGGCCAGATCAAACAGTTGCTGGGCTCTCGTATGATGATTGGCGTCTACATCGGTCAGTACTGTATTAACGCCCTGACTTACTTCTTTATTACCTGGTTCCCGGTCTATTTGGTCCAGGCGCGCGGCATGTCGATTCTCAAAGCGGGCTTTGTCGCCTCGGTTCCTGCGGTCTGCGGCTTTGTCGGCGGCGTGCTGGGCGGCATTATTTCCGACTGGCTGATGCGTCGTACTGGCTCCCTGAATATCGCGCGCAAGACGCCGATTGTACTGGGGATGTTGCTGTCAATGGTTATGGTGTTCTGTAACTATGTGAACGTGGAATGGATGATCATCGGCTTTATGGCGCTGGCTTTCTTCGGTAAAGGTATCGGTGCGTTGGGCTGGGCCGTGATGGCGGATACCGCGCCGAAAGAGATCAGCGGTCTTTCCGGCGGCTTGTTTAATATGTTCGGCAATATTTCCGGTATTGTGACGCCAATCGCGATTGGTTACATCGTTGGCACCACCGGTTCCTTCAACGGCGCTTTGATCTATGTCGGCGTTCATGCCCTGGTAGCCATCATCAGCTATCTGGTGCTGGTCGGCGATATTAAGCGTATTGAACTGAAATCTGTCGCAGGACAATTATCATGACAACGCAATCCAGTCCCGTTATTACGGACATGAAGGTCATTCCGGTTGCCGGACATGACAGTATGCTACTCAACATCGGCGGCGCGCATAATGCATACTTCACCCGTAACATCGTCGTCCTCACCGATAACGTCGGGCATACCGGCGTCGGCGAGGCGCCGGGCGGGGAAGTGATTTACCAAACGCTGGTAGACGCCATTCCCATGGTGCTTGGGCAGGAAGTGGCCCGTCTGAATAGCGTGGTGCAGCGGGTACACAAAGGCAATCAGGCCGTTGATTTTGACACCTTTGGTAAAGGCGCATGGACGTTTGAACTGCGGGTTAACGCGGTGGCGGCTTTGGAAGCGGCGCTGCTTGATCTACTGGGGCAGGCGCTTAATGTGCCGGTCTGTGAACTGTTAGGGCCTGGTAAACAGCGCGATGCCGTCACCGTGTTGGGCTATCTCTTCTATATTGGCGATCGCACTAAAACCGATCTGCCGTATCTGGAAAGCACGCCGGGCAGTCATGAATGGTATCGCCTGCGCCATCAGGAAGCGCTGAACAGCGACGCGGTTGTGCGGCTGGCGGAAGCGTCTCAGGATCGCTACGGCTTTAAAGATTTTAAACTCAAGGGCGGCGTGCTGCCGGGCGAACAAGAGATTGATACTGTCCGCGCGCTAAAAAAACGCTTCCCGGACGCGCGTATTACCGTTGATCCGAACGGCGCCTGGCTACTGGATGAAGCCATTGCGTTGTGCAAAGGGCTGAATGATGTACTGGCCTACGCGGAAGATCCGTGCGGCGCGGAGCAGGGATTCTCTGGTCGTGAAGTAATGGCGGAGTTTCGCCGCGCTACAGGACTGCCGGTGGCGACCAATATGATAGCCACCAACTGGCGTGAAATGGGACACGCGGTGATGCTCAACGCGGTAGACATTCCTCTTGCCGACCCGCATTTCTGGACGCTTTCCGGCGCGGTTCGCGTAGCGCAGTTGTGCGATGACTGGGGGCTGACCTGGGGATGCCACTCAAACAACCATTTTGATATTTCTCTGGCGATGTTTACCCACGTTGGCGCGGCGGCGCCAGGTAAACCCACCGCTATCGATACGCACTGGATCTGGCAGGAGGGCGATTGCCGCCTGACCAAAAATCCGCTGGAAATTAAAAACGGCACTATTGCGGTTCCGGACGCGCCAGGGCTGGGCGTGGAGCTTGACTGGGAACAGGTGCGAAAAGCGCATGACGCGTATAAAAAGCTGCCAGGCGGCGCGCGTAATGACGCCGGCCCAATGCAGTACCTGATCCCTGGCTGGACTTTTGATCGCAAACGCCCTGTTTTTGGTCGTCACTAATTCTGAATAAGGACTTGATTATGAGCGCACAATTTACGACGCCTGTGGTTACTTCAATGCAGGTTATCCCGGTCGCAGGCCATGACAGTATGCTGATGAACCTGAGCGGCGCGCACGCTCCCTTCTTTACGCGAAATATTGTCATTATTAAAGATAACTCCGGGCACACCGGGGTCGGCGAGATCCCGGGCGGCGAAAAAATTCGCAAAACGCTGGAAGATGCGATCCCACTGGTGGTGGGAAAAACGCTGGGTGAATATAAAAATGTCCTGACCGCCGTTCGTAACCAGTTTGCCGATCGCGATGCGGGCGGACGCGGTTTACAAACATTCGATCTCCGTACCACTATCCATGTGGTGACTGGCATTGAAGCGGCAATGCTTGACCTTCTGGGCCAACACCTTGGCGTCAACGTCGCTTCGCTGTTAGGCGACGGTCAGCAGCGCAGCGAAGTCGAAATGCTGGGTTATCTGTTCTTTGTCGGCAATCGCAAGGCCACGCCGCTACCGTATCAGAGCCAGCCGGATGAGCAATGCGACTGGTATCGCCTGCGTCATGAAGAAGCGATGACGCCGGAAACGGTAGTGCGTCTGGCAGAAGCCGCCTATGAAAAATATGGCTTCAACGACTTTAAACTGAAAGGCGGCGTGCTGGCGGGCGAAGAAGAGGCCGAGTCAATCGTGGCGCTGGCGAAACGCTTCCCGAACGCGCGCGTGACGCTTGATCCGAATGGCGCGTGGTCTCTCAATGAAGCGATCAACATCGGTCGTTATCTGAAAGGATCGCTGGCCTATGCGGAAGATCCTTGCGGCGCGGAACAGGGCTTCTCCGGACGCGAAGTGATGGCGGAGTTCCGTCGCGCCACCGGCCTGCCGACGGCGACCAATATGATTGCTACCGACTGGCGTCAGATGGGGCATACGCTATCGCTACAATCTGTAGATATCCCGCTGGCGGACCCGCACTTCTGGACTATGCAAGGCTCTGTACGCGTGGCGCAAATGTGTCATGAGTTCGGCCTGACCTGGGGCTCCCACTCTAATAACCACTTTGATATTTCGTTGGCGATGTTTACCCACGTTGCGGCGGCGGCGCCGGGCAAGATCACCGCGATCGATACCCACTGGATCTGGCAGGAAGGTAATCAGCGTCTGACTAAAGAGCCGTTTGAAATTAAAGGCGGTATGGTGCAAGTACCGACCAAACCGGGGCTGGGCGTTGAGCTCGATATGGATCAGGTGATGAAGGCGCATGAGCTCTATCAAAAGCATGGCTTAGGCGCGCGTGACGACGCGATGGGAATGCAGTACTTAATTCCAGGCTGGACGTTTGATAATAAGCGCCCTTGTATGGTGCGTTAAGTCAGAGTCGGTTTCGTAAGGGGCCGGTACTTCTCTGGGTGTATGCTTAACAGGAGCAACATGCATAAGGGCGACTTATGAAAATAGTGATCGCACCAGACTCGTATAAAGAAAGTTTGAGTGCTCTTGAGGTAGCGACCGCCATTGAACAAGGATTTCGCGAGATCTGGCCTGACGCGGATTACCTGAAACTACCGCTGGCGGATGGCGGGGAAGGTACTGTCGAAGCGATGGTCGAAGCGACGGCGGGGCGAATCGTGCATGTTGATGTCACCGGGCCGTTGGGGCATCGCGTCAATGCGTTTTATGGGCTTTCCGGCGATGCGCGTTCCGCGTTCATTGAAATGGCGGCCGCCAGCGGGCTGGAGCAGGTACCTCCCGCGCAGCGCGATCCGCTGAAAACCACGTCATGGGGAACCGGCGAGCTGATCCGTCATGCGCTGGATGCGGGCGTTGAGCATATCATTATCGGTATCGGCGGTAGCGCCACCAACGACGGTGGCGCGGGGATGGTGCAGGCGCTGGGGGCCAGGCTACGGGATGCGCAGGGCAATGATATTGCGCAAGGCGGCATTGGGCTGGAAACACTCGCCAACATTGATATCAGCGGTCTGGATAAGCGTTTGTCGGCGTGTCGTATAGACGTCGCCTGCGATGTGACGAACCCCCTGACCGGCAAAGAGGGCGCTTCTGCGGTTTTTGGTCCGCAAAAAGGGGCGACGCCGGAGATGATTGAACGTCTGGATACGGCATTGATTCGCTATGCGCATTTGATTGCCCGCGATCTGCATGTTGATGTGTTGGATCTGGCAGGCGGCGGAGCGGCTGGCGGCATGGGAGCGGCGTTATACGCGTTTTGCGGCGCGCAGCTACGGCGTGGCATTGAGATTGTCACCGATGCACTTCATCTGGAAGAATGCCTTGCGGATGCTGATTTAGTCATCACCGGCGAGGGACGCATCGACAGCCAGACCATTCACGGTAAAGTACCCATTGGCGTGGCAAACATCGCCAAACGGCATAACAAACCGGTAATTGGTATTGCGGGTAGCCTGACGGCGGATGTTGGCGTGGTTCATGAACATGGACTTGATGCCGTTTTCAGCGTGATTTATACCATCTGCACGCTGGAGGACGCTCTGGAGAATGCCGCCGAAAATGTGCGTATGACTGCGCGAAACGTGGCCGCTACGCTGAAGATAGGGCCGCTTTTACGCTAAAGCCAAAGTGGATTCGTAGGCCGGATAAGGCGAAGCCGCCATCCGGCACATTACCGCCTGATAGCGCTACGCTTATCCCAATATCTTCTTCGCTTCACGCGCGACATTATCCATCTCATCCAGCAGCTCCAGAAACTCAGGCTCCAGCTCCTCTTCGTGGACGCCGCTGCGAAGCTGTTGCTCAATAAGCTGGCAAAGGTTCTTCATCCGCGGTACGCCGCTATAGCCGCAGCTCCCGTGTAGCTTATGGACCAGATCGACCAGACCGTTGGGATTTTCTCCCACCAGTTGTTCTTCAATTTTGTTGCGCACTTCCGGCAGGAAATCAATCAGCATTTGCAGCATATCCCGCGCCAGATCGGGCTTACCGGCAGCCTGGCGGAGCGCAAGCTGCCAGTCGAGCGTCGCATTCGGATTGAAGATAAATTCAGCCGGTTCCGGCGCCATCAGACGCGCCGCTACGTTGGCGCCGGGTTTATAGCGCAGCAACAGATTATGTAACTTCTCTTCTTCTATCGGTTTAGCCAGATAGTCGTTCATGCCCGCGCTGAGTAACTTCTCTTTTTGCCCCGCCATCGCATGTGCCGTAACGGCAATAACCGGTGTTTGCTGCTGATGAGGAAGCTGGTGAATCAACTCACAGGCGCGTATGCCGTCCATATCCGGCATCTGAATATCCATCAAAATCAGATCAAACTGCATTTGTTTCGCCCGATCTACCGCCTGATGCCCGCTATCACAAAGCTCTACGTGTTGGACTTTATCTTCCAGTAACGCGCCGATAAGCTTCAGATTGGCAGGATTATCATCAACTGCCATGACCGTCATGGCGATTTTACTGGCATCCATCAGTAGCGGTTCAGCATGGTGATTCAACTGGCAATATTCCGTCAGCGCTGGCAACAGGCGCGTTGACGTCAACGGTTTTAACAGACAGGCCGCCGCGCCTCCTTGTTTCAGCTTTTCTGCGTTAATTTGCGCATGGCAAGGCAGCGCCAGCAGCAGGAAGTCCGTCATAGACGCCGCTTTCGCCAGCCGTTCATGCTGCATGGTGAGCGGCTCGCGGAAGGTCACCGGAACGCTCAAAATCATAATATCGTAGTGCGTTAACGGCAGCGCGGAGAAGGTTGGACTGTAAACCACTTCCACTGGCGTGTCGCTCAGCAGATCCAGGGTACATTGCGCGGCGGTAGCATTCGGTTCGACATAAGCCAGTCGTTTTCCGGCCAGACACGCGGTCGACGGCCCGTCAATAATGACATTTGGGTTAAGATCAAGATTAATGTGAAACCAAAAGGTCGAACCGCGATTAGGCTGGCTGTGGAAAGAGATATCCCCGCCCATTTCGTTGACCAGCTTTTGCGTAATCACCAGCCCAAGCCCGGTGCCGCCGTGACGACGAGAAATACTGGCATCGGCCTGACGAAACGCCTGAAACAGTCGCGACTGGTCGCGTTCCGGAATGCCGATCCCCGTATCACGGATCTGCACTTCAATCTGTACTTTGGTGTTACTGAGCGCCCGCTTTTCTACCAGAATATCGATATTGCCACTCTCGGTGAACTTAATAGCATTACCCACCAGGTTAGTAATGACCTGTTGCAGGCGCAGCGGGTCGCCAATCACATTATCCGGGACGTCGTTTTTAATATTTAACGTCAACTCCAGCCCTTTATCATGCGACGAGTGGGCCAGCAGCGTAACCACTTCATCCAGCGTATTACGCAGTGGAAAAGGGATACTTTCCAGAATGAGCTTACCGGCTTCCAGCTTGGAGAAGTCGAGCACGTCATTAATGATCGCCAGCAGATTATTCGCGGAACGCTCAATGGTGTTCAGATGGTCGCGCTGGGTGGGATTCAGCTCCGTTTTTAATGTCAGGCGGGTAAAGCCAATGACGCCGTTCAGCGGCGTTCGCAGTTCGTGCGACATGTTCGCCAGGAACTCCGACTTAATACGCGCCGCCTCCTGGGCGCGCTTTTTCGCCAGATCCAGCTCAACGTTTTGGATTTCCATCTGCTCAAGGGTTTCACGCAGGTCCGAGGTGGCCTGATCGATATTATGCTGCATCTCTTCGTGATAGGCGGCAAGCGACATCGCCATGGAATTAATGCCGTTTTTCAGCATATCCAGTTCGCCCAGCATAAACCCTTCCACACGGCTATCCAGTTGTCCGCGCCGAATACGGTCAACGGTATTCACCATATTACGGATAGGCCCGGTGACATCGCGCATAAGCCGCCAGCCAAAGATCAGCGCAATACCAATACAAAAAAGCATCATCACGCTGGAGATAAAAATCTCTTTGTATTGCTGTAGCCTTACCGACTTGAGATCCAGTTCAAGCGCCACATACCCCAGCATATTTTTGGTATTTTTCGCGTCGGCAATAATGGACTCGTCCGGCGAATAGCTCTCCGAGATAATCGGTGTGCGCAGGATCATGATATCGCCGTGGCGATCGACGCTCAGACGACGTGGAAACGGCGCTCCGGCGGGAAGCTGCATCTGTGAGGGGTCCAGATGGAAATTAGATGTTACAAACAGACGGTTATGATCGTCATAAACGGAAATCGCCCGCACAATATCAGAATGTCTGCGGTGCAGAACGCTGATAAGTTGGCCGATAGACTCCCGGTTTTGTAAGTTCATACCATATTCGCTGGAGACGGCGAGCGGTTCAATAATACTGGCGCCGGCATCTTCCAGTTGACGCTGCAGGTCGTTATAGCGGTGCACCACAAAAAAGATACTGAGCAGCAAACCTATCAGGACGGTCGGGGCCAGGATCAGAATCATCATGCGTGCGCGCAGGCTGTAGTTGGTCATGGAGTTCCGTTATGGGACAATTAGGGTCACACTGTTAAATTGAGAAAAAGCTGGTCGATGGCGCAATTCTACTCTGCAAAACGGCGCGTGACGACGCGTCAGATCATAACCGTTAAAGTCAATGACCTCGATCCATTTGGTCAGGGCGTAGCCCGTCATAACGGAAAGGCGCTGTTTATCCCCGGTTTATTGCCTGAGGAAAGCGCAGAAGTCATTATCACAGAAGATAAAAAGCAATTTGCCCGCGCACGCGTTTCGCGCCGTTTGAATGATAGCCCGGAGCGAGAGGCGCCGCGCTGTCCGCATTTTGGCGTCTGCGGCGGTTGTCAGCAACAACATGTCGGCATCGCCTTGCAACAACGCAGCAAAAGCGCGGCGCTGGCGCGTTTGATGAAACACGAGGTGAATGACATCATTGCCGGCGCGCCCTGGGGCTATCGGCGTCGTGCGCGGTTAAGTCTGAATTGCCCGCCGGATAAACCGCTGCAAATGGGATTTCGCAAAGCGGGTTCCAGCGATATCGTCAATGTCGAACAGTGCCCTGTTTTGGTGCCCCAGCTTGAAGCATTGCTGCCCCGAATCAGAGCGTGTCTGGCGAGTTTACACGGCACCCGACACCTTGGGCATGTCGAGCTGGTACAGGCGGGAAGCGGTACGCTGATGATTCTGCGCCATACCGCGCCATTGAGTGCGGCGGATAAAGAAAAACTGGAACGCTTTTCGCATTCTGAGGGATTGTCTCTGTTTCTGGCGCCGTTTAGCGAGATACTGGAAACGGTCTCCGGCGAAGCGCCCTGGTATGACTCGCACGGCTTACGTTTAGCCTTCAGTCCGCGAGACTTTATTCAGGTTAATGAAGCGGTAAACCAGCAAATGGTCGCCCGCGCGCTGGAGTGGCTTGATGTGCGCGCCGAGGATCGTGTCCTGGATCTGTTCTGCGGAATGGGGAATTTTACGCTGCCGCTGGCAACGCGCGCAGCAAGCGTGGTAGGGGTTGAGGGCGTTCCGGCGCTGGTAGAAAAAGGCCGTGAAAACGCCATCCGCAATGGGTTACATAATGTGACATTCTTCCATGAGAACCTGGAGGAAGATGTCACGAAGCAGCCGTGGGCGAAAAACGGCTTTGACAAAGTCTTACTCGATCCTGCGCGTGCGGGGGCTACAGGAGTGATGCGACATATTATAAAATTAAAACCTATTCGCATTGTTTATGTATCCTGTAATCCGGCGACGCTGGCGCGCGATAGTGAAGCGCTAGTCAATGCGGGATATGAGGTTACGCGTTTAGCGATGCTCGACATGTTCCCGCACACAGGACATCTGGAATCAATGGTTCTGTTCGAGCACATGTAATGATTACCGGCTTACCGACTTCGGTAGGCCTGGTCCCTTAAGGAGAGGACGATGGTCGCGGTAAGAAGTGCACATATTAATAAAGCTGGTGAATTTGATCCGAAGAAGTGGATCGCAAGCCTGGGAATTTCCAGCCAGCAGTCGTGTGAGCGCTTAGCCGAAACCTGGGCGTATTGCCTGCAACAGACACAAGGACATCCGGATGCGGATCTGTTGCTGTGGCGTGGCGTGGAGATGGTAGAAATTCTTTCCACGCTGAGTATGGATATCGACACGCTGCGGGCGGCGCTACTGTTCCCTCTGGCCGACGCCAACGTGGTCAGCGAAGATGTGCTGCGCGAAAGCGTCGGCAAATCTATCGTTACCCTGATTCATGGCGTGCGCGATATGGCGGCGATCCGCCAGTTAAACGCTACTCATAACGACTCTGTTTCTTCGGAGCAGGTCGATAACGTCCGTCGAATGCTGTTGGCGATGGTGGATGATTTCCGCTGCGTGGTGATCAAACTGGCCGAGCGAATCGCTCATTTGCGCGAAGTGAAAGATGCGCCGGAAGATGAGCGCGTGCTGGCGGCTAAAGAATGTACCAACATCTATGCGCCGCTCGCTAATCGTTTGGGGATTGGGCAACTGAAGTGGGAGCTGGAAGACTACTGTTTCCGCTACCTGCATCCGGCAGAATACAAACGCATCGCTAAACTGTTGCATGAACGGCGGATCGATCGTGAGCATTACATTGAAGAGTTTGTCGGGCATCTGCGCGCCGAAATGAAAAACGAAGGCGTTATGGCGGAAGTCTACGGACGACCAAAACATATTTACAGTATCTGGCGCAAAATGCAGAAAAAGCATCTGGCGTTTGATGAACTCTTTGACGTCCGCGCTGTGCGTATCGTCGCCGAGCGCCTCCAGGACTGCTATGCCGCACTGGGGATAGTGCATACTCACTATCGTCACCTGCCGGATGAATTCGATGACTATGTCGCCAACCCGAAGCCGAACGGCTACCAGTCTATCCATACCGTGGTACTGGGGCCGGGCGGTAAAACCGTTGAGATCCAGATCCGTACCAAACAGATGCATGAAGACGCCGAACTGGGCGTGGCGGCGCACTGGAAGTATAAAGAAGGCGCCGCGTCCGGCGGCGTGCGTTCCGGCCATGAAGACAGAATTGCGTGGCTGCGTAAGCTGATCGCCTGGCAGGAAGAGATGGCGGATTCCGGCGAAATGCTGGATGAAGTGCGCAGCCAGGTGTTTGACGATCGAGTCTACGTCTTTACGCCAAAAGGCGATGTGGTGGATTTGCCTGCCGGATCTACGCCGCTCGATTTTGCTTACCACATCCACAGCGATGTCGGGCACCGCTGCATCGGCGCTAAAATCGGCGGCCGTATTGTTCCATTCACCTATCAGTTGCAGATGGGCGATCAGGTTGAAATTATCACTCAGAAGCAGCCGAATCCCAGCCGCGACTGGCTGAATCCAAACCTGGGCTATGTGACGACCAGCCGCGGGCGTTCGAAAATTCACGCCTGGTTCCGCAAGCAGGATCGTGACAAAAATATTCTGGCTGGACGGCAGATCCTCGACGATGAGCTGGCGCATTTGGGGATTAGCCTGAAAGAGGCCGAAAAGCATCTGCTGCCGCGCTACAACTTTAATGAGCTGGAAGAGTTGCTGGCGGCGATAGGCGGCGGCGATATCCGTCTTAATCAGATGGTGAATTTCCTGCAATCGCAGTTCAATAAGCCGAGCGCGGAAGAGCAGGATGCTGCGGCGCTGAAGCAGCTTCAGCAAAAAACGTACGCGCCGCAAAATCGTCGTAAAGACGACGGACGTGTGGTGGTGGAAGGCGTGGGTAATTTGATGCACCACATCGCCCGCTGCTGCCAGCCGATTCCGGGGGATGAAATTGTCGGATTTATCACTCAGGGGCGGGGAATTTCCGTGCACCGGGCCGATTGTGAACAACTGGCGGAGCTGCGCTCTCATGCGCCGGAGCGGATCGTAGAGGCGGTATGGGGCGAGAGCTACTCGGCAGGATATTCGCTGGTGGTGCGCGTAACGGCCAACGATCGCAGCGGCTTACTGCGCGATATCACCACCATTCTGGCCAATGAAAAAGTCAACGTGCTGGGCGTCGCCAGCCGCAGCGACATTAAACAGCAGATCGCCACCATCGATATGACGATCGAGATCTACAACCTGCAAGTGCTGGGCCGCGTGCTCGGCAAGCTCAACCAGGTGCCGGATGTCATTGACGCCCGTCGTTTGCACGGGAATTAATAACGTGTACGCCATCCGGCGTTTTTCGCCCGATGGCGCTTTGCTCATCGGGCCTATGTTTTCAGGATATTTTAATGAATCAAATTGACCGTCTGCTTAATATCATGCAGCGCCTGCGCGACCCGGAAGGCGGCTGCCCGTGGGATAAAGAGCAGACCTTTGCCAGCATTGCGCCCTATACGCTTGAAGAAACTTATGAAGTACTGGATGCGATTGCGCGTGAGGATTTTGACGATTTGCGCGGCGAACTGGGTGACCTGTTGTTTCAGGTGGTGTTTTACGCACAGATGGCGCAGGAAGAAGGCCTTTTCGATTTTAATGATATCTGCGCTGCCATCAGCGACAAACTGGAGCGCCGCCATCCCCATGTTTTTGGGGAGCTTTCCGCGAATAATAGCGAAGACGTATTAGTCCGCTGGGAGCAAATAAAAACGGAAGAACGTGCGCAAAAAGCGCAGCATTCCGCGCTGGATGATATTCCACGCAGTTTACCGGCCTTAATGCGTGCACAAAAAATACAGAAACGGTGTTCAAACGTGGGCTTTGACTGGACGACGTTGGGACCGGTCGTCGATAAGGTCTATGAAGAGATCGATGAAGTCATGTTTGAGGCGCGGCAGGCGGTTGTTGATCAGGCTAAACTGGAAGAGGAAATGGGCGATTTGATCTTTGCCACGGTCAACATGGCGCGTCATTTAGGTACGAAAGCGGAGCTCGCATTGCAAAAAGCAAACGATAAATTTGAACGTCGTTTTCGCGAAGTTGAACGCATTGTCGCAGCCAGAGGCCTGGAAATGACCGGGGTGGACCTGGAAACAATGGAAGAAGTTTGGCAGGAGGTAAAACGCCAGGAAATTGATCTCTAAAGGTTTTAGGCGGTCAAGAGCGATTTGTGTGATTTTTTAAATAACAAGCGCTTGATTTACGTCAAAAACATTTACCTCAAAGGGGCTATTTTCTCACTCCCTATGTGAATATCAGCCTGACGAAGAGGAGGAATAATGAAAGTTTGTGGCGTAGGTCATGTTCGGGTATACTGCTTTCCCGTCCTGGTTATTCCATCGTCTTTTAAACCTAACTTCTCAGGTTCCGCATGACAACGAACTATATTTTTGTGACCGGCGGGGTCGTATCCTCTCTGGGTAAAGGCATTGCCGCAGCCTCCCTCGCAGCCATTCTGGAAGCCCGTGGTCTCAACGTGACCATCATGAAACTGGATCCGTACATCAACGTCGATCCGGGTACTATGAGCCCAATCCAACACGGGGAAGTGTTCGTTACTGAAGACGGCGCTGAAACCGACCTGGACCTGGGGCACTACGAGCGTTTCATCCGCACCAAGATGTCTCGCCGCAATAACTTCACGACTGGCCGTATCTACTCCGACGTTCTGCGTAAAGAACGCCGTGGCGACTATCTGGGCGCAACCGTACAGGTGATCCCTCACATCACTAATGCGATTAAAGAGCGTGTGCTGGAAGGCGGCGAAGGCCATGATGTGGTACTGGTGGAAATCGGCGGTACCGTCGGCGATATCGAATCGCTGCCGTTCCTTGAAGCGATTCGTCAATTGGCGGTGGATATCGGTCGTGAACACGCGCTGTTTATGCACCTGACGCTGGTGCCTTACCTGGCGGCAGCGGGCGAAGTGAAAACTAAACCGACTCAGCACTCCGTGAAAGAGCTGCTGTCTATCGGTATTCAGCCCGATATTCTGATTTGTCGTTCCGATCGCGCGGTTCCTGCCAACGAGCGTGCAAAAATTGCATTGTTCTGTAATGTGCCGGAAAAAGCCGTTATTTCAATGAAAGATGTCGATTCCATTTATAAAATTCCAGGCCTGTTGAAATCTCAGGGGCTTGATGATTATATTTGTAAACGATTCAGCTTGAACTGTCCGGAAGCAAACCTGTCTGAATGGGAACAGGTCATTTACGAAGAAGCAAACCCGGCAGGCGAAGTGACTATCGGCATGGTAGGCAAGTACATTGAATTGCCGGATGCCTATAAGTCGGTGATCGAAGCGCTGAAGCACGGTGGTCTGAAAAACCGTGTTACCGTCAACATCAAATTGATCGATTCGCAAGATGTTGAAACGCGCGGCGTCGAAATTCTGAAAGATTTGGACGCTATCCTGATCCCTGGCGGTTTCGGCTATCGTGGCGTTGAAGGTAAAATCGCCACTGCGCGCTATGCGCGTGAAAATAATATTCCTTATCTGGGCATTTGCCTGGGGATGCAGGTTGCGTTGATTGAGTTCGCTCGTAACGTGGCCGGTATGGACAACGCCAACTCAACGGAATTTGTGCCAGACTGTAAGTACCCGGTTGTGGCGTTAATTACCGAGTGGCGTGATGAAGACGGCAACGTTGAAGTCCGTAGCGAGAAAAGCGATCTGGGCGGCACTATGCGCCTGGGCGTGCAGCAGTGCCAGCTTAGCGATGACAGCCTGGTACGTCAGTTGTATGGCGCGCCGACGATTGTTGAACGTCATCGCCATCGCTACGAAGTCAACAATATGTTGTTGAAACAAATTGAAGCAGCGGGTCTGCGTGTCGCAGGCCGTTCCGGTGATGATCAGTTAGTCGAGATCATTGAGGTACCGAATCATCCGTGGTTCGTGGCCTGTCAGTTCCATCCGGAATTTACTTCCACGCCGCGTGATGGACATCCGTTGTTCGCCGGCTTTGTTAAAGCCGCCAACGAGCATCAGAAACGTCAGGCGAAGTAAAAAAGTTAGAACGGCGGTGCACCCTCAGCGGTGCACCGTTTGTCTGAAGTTTTAGTTTAACTAGTGACTTGAGGAAAACCTAATGTCCAAAATCGTTAAAGTCATCGGTCGTGAAATCATCGACTCCCGTGGTAACCCGACTGTTGAAGCTGAAGTACACCTGGAAGGTGGTTTCGTAGGTATGGCGGCGGCTCCGTCAGGTGCTTCTACTGGTTCCCGCGAAGCGCTGGAACTGCGCGATGGCGACAAATCCCGTTTCCTGGGTAAAGGCGTAACCAAAGCTGTTGGCGCGGTTAACGGCCCGATCGCTCAGGCTATTCTTGGCAAAGACGCTAAAGACCAGGCTGGCATCGACAAAATCATGATCGACCTGGACGGTACTGAAAACAAATCTAACTTCGGTGCAAACGCTATTCTGGCTGTCTCTCTGGCTAACGCCAAAGCTGCTGCTGCCGCTAAAGGTATGCCGCTGTACGAGCACATTGCTGAACTGAACGGCACTCCGGGCAAATACTCCATGCCGGTTCCGATGATGAACATCATCAACGGCGGCGAGCACGCTGACAACAACGTCGACATCCAGGAATTCATGATCCAGCCGGTTGGCGCGAAAACGGTTAAAGAAGCCATCCGTATGGGTTCTGAAGTTTTCCATCATCTGGCAAAAGTGCTGAAAGGCAAAGGCATGAACACCGCTGTGGGTGACGAAGGCGGCTACGCGCCGAACCTGGGCTCCAACGCTGAAGCACTGGCTGTTATCGCTGAAGCGGTTAAAGCGGCTGGTTACGAGCTGGGTAAAGACATCACCCTGGCGATGGACTGCGCAGCATCTGAATTCTACAAAGACGGTAAATACGTGCTGGCTGGCGAAGGCAACAAAGCGTTCACCTCCGAAGAATTCAC
The DNA here is from genome assembly GCF_008692785.1 of Salmonella enterica subsp. diarizonae. Taxonomy (GTDB): domain Bacteria; phylum Pseudomonadota; class Gammaproteobacteria; order Enterobacterales; family Enterobacteriaceae; genus Salmonella; species Salmonella diarizonae. The sequence continues at coordinate 314,771 of NZ_VXJV01000001.1, read as the reverse complement.
CCACTTCCTGGAAGAGCTGACCAAACAGTACCCGATCGTTTCCATCGAAGATGGTCTGGACGAGTCTGACTGGGACGGTTTTGCCTACCAGACCAAAGTACTGGGCGACAAAATCCAGCTGGTTGGTGACGACCTGTTCGTAACCAACACCAAAATCCTGAAAGAAGGCATCGAGAAAGGCATCGCTAACTCCATCCTGATCAAATTCAACCAGATCGGTTCTCTGACCGAAACTCTGGCTGCAATCAAGATGGCGAAAGACGCTGGCTACACTGCTGTCATCTCTCACCGTTCTGGTGAAACTGAAGACGCTACCATCGCTGACCTGGCTGTTGGTACCGCTGCAGGCCAGATCAAAACCGGTTCTATGAGCCGTTCTGACCGCGTTGCTAAATACAACCAGCTGATTCGTATCGAAGAAGCTCTGGGCGAAAAAGCACCGTACAACGGTCGTAAAGAGATCAAAGGTCAGGCGTAATCCTGCTTTTACCTCTTAACGTATAAACCCGCTTCGGCGGGTTTTTTTGTATCTGTTCAATAGCGCAGCCGCTGCGCATGACCGGGCAGACGAAATCTGCAATAATTAACGATTATCCCCTTAACAGAGAACGCTATGCAGTACCCGATTAACGAGATGTTCCAGACCCTACAAGGCGAGGGTTACTTTACCGGCGTCCCCGCTATTTTTATTCGTTTACAGGGATGTCCGGTTGGCTGTGCCTGGTGCGATACCAAACACACCTGGGATAAACTTAGCGATCGGGAAGTTTCCCTGTACAGTATCCTTGCAAAAACCAAAGAGAGCGACAAATGGGGTGCTGCGAGCAGTGAAGATCTGCTGGCGGTGATTAATCGTCAGGGCTATACCGCGCGTCACGTTGTCATCACCGGTGGCGAACCCTGTATTCACGATCTCATGCCGCTCACCGATCTGCTTGAAAAGAATGGTTTTAGTTGTCAGATTGAGACCAGCGGGACGCACGAAGTGCGCTGTACGCCCAATACCTGGGTAACGGTTTCACCAAAAGTGAATATGCGTGGGGGATATGACGTGCTTTCCCAGGCACTGGAGCGCGCCAATGAAATCAAGCATCCCGTTGGGCGAGTTCGTGATATTGAGGCGCTGGATGAACTGTTAGCCACGTTGAGCGATGATAAACCGCGTGTGATTGCTTTGCAGCCCATTAGCCAGAAAGAAGACGCGACGCGTCTGTGTATTGAAACTTGTATTGCGCGTAACTGGCGGCTGTCTATGCAAACGCATAAATATTTAAATATCGCCTGATGCGCTATCAATTTTACGGACGGCCTGTCGTTGCCGTCTGTGACTCATCCATTACCTTGCATTCTTTATTTTCTCTATGTGAATTTTGATGAGTGTATAGAAGCACTGATAAATTTTTCCTTAGCGATGCATGGATCACGCTATTTTAGTAAATTTAAAGAAAAAAACATTCTATGAGTTTTTTGCATCAAAATCAGTAAATTAACTTTTCTTTAATAATTTAAATTTGTTGTGATTAGGTCGATAGAATGTAGTGCTTATAAAAAGCACTTCATAAATAATGAGATACATTTACTGTGTTCCCCACGCCCGCGGGGATAAACCGGAACAGCAGGGCTTAACGCCAAAAGACCTGGAGTGTTCCCCGCGTCAGCGGGGATAGCCGTTGCATAATCATAATCTGTATACCAGTAATGGCTTATACAAACCTGTAAAGTAAAAAAAACATCTTCCCGGTTGGGTTTTATACAGGAGAGGGGCATGGCGTTAACGATCAGAGTATTGCTCGAAAATCATAAGGGAGCGGGAGCGAATCAATCGTTGAAGGCCAGACCGGGATTAAGCCTGTTGGTCCAGGATGAATCTACGTCGATATTGTTCGATACCGGCCCTGATGGCAGTTTTATGCAAAATGTGTTGGCAATGGGGATCGATCTATCCGATGTGTCTGCTGTGGTGCTTTCGCATGGTCACTACGATCATTGCGGCGGCGTGCCGTGGCTTCCTGATAACATCCGAATCATCTGCCATCCAGATATTGCGCGCGAACGCTATGCGGCAATGACCTTTCTCGGTATTACCCGAAAAATAAAAAAATTGTCGCGTGAAGTGGACTATTCACGTTACCGAATGGTGTACACGCGTGACCCTTTGCCGATTGGCGAAAACTTTATCTGGTCAGGGGAAATACCGATGGTCGTGCCTGAAGCCTACGGAATTTTTAGCGACCACGATGCGGAGCCAGACTCTATTTTGGACGAGGGCGTACTGATTTACCAGTCGACAAAAGGATTAGTCATCATTACGGGATGCGGGCATCGTGGGATCGCAAATATTGTTCGGCACTGTCAGAACATTACCGGTATAAAACGGATTTACGCGCTTGTCGGCGGATTTCATCTCCGCTGCGCATCTCCATTTACGCTGTGGCGGGTCAGGCGCTTTTTGCACGAACAAAAACCGGAAAAACTATGCGGTTGCCACTGTACCGGGGCCTGGGGACGGTTGTGGTTGCCGGAAATAACCGCACCTGCAACCGGCGATGTGCTGCGCTTTTAACACAGTGCTCAAGGCAATGTTTTCTCTGATGAAACGCCGTGTGGATGGGCTGGAATCAATCCGGCATCCAGCCCATACTTCTTAAACCTACTCGCCGCGATAGACGCAGCCGGCTGTACAGGTCTCTTTCACCATAACGGCGCTCAGTAGCGGCACGACGGGTTTAACCTGATCCCAAATCCATTTTGCCAGTACTTCGCTGGTGGGATTGGACAGCCCTGGAATATCATTCAGATAGTAGTGATCAAGACGATCGTAAGTGGGTTTAAACGCCGCTTTCAGATCCGCGAAATCTATGATCCAACCGGTATGCGGATCGACTTCACCGGTAATTTCCAGACGCACCGTAAACGAGTGTCCGTGCAGACGGCCGCACTTATGCCCTTCAGGCACGTGAGGCAGTCGGTGAGCGGCTTCAAAGGTGAAATCTTTATACAACGTGGTGGACATGATGAACTCTCAGGCAATAAAAAACCGCCGTAGGGTACCGGAAAGCGCATTTTTTATCATTAACTAAAACCATTCTCCGCTCTGTGACAGGCAATTAATTTAAGGCTTTCCAGAAAATTTAATAATTATCAATCAATTATAAAATCGGTTTTGGCGTTAATAACGATAACTAAAACAGGTTAGTTCATTTGGTTATGTGTTATTTCCAACCCTTCTTTAATTGTTATTGCTCTCACCGTTAATCTTATCCTCAGTTTGGGTTTTATCGCTTATACACTTCATTCTTCAAGCCGCATTTGTGTTGACTGCGTTTACTCACCCCAGTCACGTACTTATGTATGCTCCTGGGATTCGCGTTCTCGGCTTACAGCAGCCAGCACAAGCGCTGTTCAAAACGCTAAAGCGTTTTGTGATGCAACTTGAATGATTTTGTGTATAGATCCGCTTTGCTTACTGGAACATAACGACGCATGACGACACCGGCTCCACTGACTGGGTTGCTTCCGCTTAATCCGGAGCAACTGGCGCGCCTCCAGGCCGCGACAACCGACCTTACTCCCGAACAGCTTGCCTGGGTCTCCGGCTATTTTTGGGGCGTACTGAACCCGCGCTCAGGCGCTGTTGCCGTAACACCTGCTCCTGAGGGGAAGATGACGGGGATTACGCTTATCTCCGCTTCGCAAACCGGCAACGCGCGTCGTGTGGCGGAAGCTCTGCGTGATGATCTGCTGGCGGCCAACCTTAATGTGACTTTGGTGAACGCTGGCGACTACAAATTCAAACAGATTGCCAGTGAAAAACTGCTGGTGATGGTGACGTCCACTCAGGGAGAAGGCGAGCCGCCGGAAGAGGCCGTCGCGCTACATAAATTCCTGTTCTCCAAAAAAGCGCCAACGCTCAACGACACCGCTTTCGCTGTTTTTAGCCTGGGTGATACGTCATACGAATTTTTCTGTCAGGCCGGTAAAGATTTTGACAATAAGCTGGCGGAACTCGGTGGCGAACGCCTGCTGGATCGCGTGGACGCCGATGTGGAATATCAGTCTGCCGCCGCACAATGGCGCGCGCGGGTGGTTGATGTCTTAAAATCCCGCACGCCGACGGCGACGTTTGCACAGCCTGTTGCCAGCGGCGCGGTAAATGAAATCCACACCAGCCCCTATACCAAAGAAGCGCCTCTGTGCGCCTCGCTCTCGCTGAATCAGAAAATCACTGGCCGCAACTCGGAAAAAGACGTTCGTCATATTGAGATTGATTTAGGCGACTCCGGTCTGCGTTATCAGCCGGGTGATGCACTGGGCGTCTGGTATCAGAACGATCCCGTGCTGGTTAAAGAGATCGTGGAACTGCTGTGGTTGAAAGGCGACGAATCGGTAACCGTTGATGGCAAACTGCTGCCGTTGGCGGAGGCGCTCCAGTGGCATTTCGAACTGACGGTGAATACCGCCAATATTGTCGAGAACTACGCGACCCTGACGCGCAGTGAGTCTCTGTTGCCGTTAGTAGGCGACAAAGCGCAGTTACAGCATTACGCCGCCGTCACGCCCATTGTTGATATGGTGCGCTTCTCACCGGCGCAACTGGATGCCGACGCGTTAGTTGGCCTGCTGCGTCCGCTAACGCCGCGTCTGTACTCTATTGCATCGTCACAGGCGGAAGTCGAGAACGAAGTCCATCTCACCGTCGGCGTTGTCCGTTACGATATCGAAGGACGTGCTCGAGCAGGCGGTGCTTCCAGCTTCCTTGCCGACCGTATTGAAGAAGATGGCGAAGTACGCGTGTTCATCGAGCATAACGACAATTTCCGTCTGCCGACGAGTCCGGAAACGCCGGTCATTATGATTGGCCCCGGCACCGGTATCGCGCCGTTTCGCGCCTTTATGCAACAGCGTGCCGCGGAGGATGCGCCGGGCAAAAACTGGCTGTTCTTCGGTAATCCGCACTTTACCGAAGATTTTCTCTACCAGGTGGAGTGGCAGCGCTACGTGAAAGAGGGGCTGTTAAGCCGTATCGATCTCGCCTGGTCACGCGATCAAAAAGAAAAAATTTACGTACAAGACAAGCTGCGTGAGCAGGGCGCCGAGCTGTGGAGCTGGATCAATGATGGTGCGCATATTTATGTCTGCGGCGACGCCAATCGCATGGCGAAAGACGTTGAGCAGGCTTTGCTGGAAGTGATAGCTGAATTCGGCGGTATGGACCTCGAATCGGCAGACGAATATTTAAGTGAGCTGCGCGTAGAGCGCCGTTATCAGCGAGATGTCTACTAATGAGCGAAAAACATCCAGGCCCACTGGTGGTCGAAGGTAAACTGTCCGATGCCGAGCGCATGAAGCTGGAAAGCAACTATTTGCGCGGTACCATTGCGGAAGATTTAAATGACGGCCTCACCGGCGGTTTTAAAGGCGACAACTTTCTGCTGATCCGCTTTCACGGTATGTATCAGCAGGACGACCGCGATATCCGCGCCGAGCGTGCGGAACAGAAACTGGAACCGCGCCACGCCATGCTACTGCGCTGCCGCCTGCCGGGCGGGGTGATTACTACGGCGCAATGGCAAGCGATCGACAAATTTGCGGCGGATAACACGATTTATGGCAGTATCCGTCTGACCAACCGCCAGACCTTCCAGTTTCACGGTATTCTGAAGAAGAACGTAAAGCCGGTACATCAGATGCTGCACGCCGTCGGGCTGGACGCGCTGGCCACCGCCAATGACATGAATCGTAACGTGCTGTGCACTTCCAATCCCTACGAGTCGCAGTTGCACGCCGAAGCCTACGAATGGGCGAAGAAGATCTCTGAACATCTGCTGCCGCGTACTCGCGCCTATGCGGAGATCTGGCTCGATCAGGAAAAAGTGGCGACCACCGACGAAGAGCCGATCCTCGGTCAGACCTATCTGCCGCGTAAATTCAAGACCACGGTGGTGATCCCGCCGCAAAACGATATCGATCTGCATGCCAACGACATGAACTTTGTGGCAATTGCCGAGAATGGCAAGCTGGTCGGCTTTAACCTGCTGGTCGGCGGCGGACTATCGATTGAGCATGGCAATAAGAAAACGTATGCCCGTACCGCGAGCGAATTTGGCTATCTGCCGCTGGAGCACACCCTGGCGGTGGCGGAAGCTGTGGTGACCACGCAGCGCGACTGGGGCAACCGTACCGACAGGAAAAACGCCAAAACCAAATACACCCTTGAGCGCGTGGGACTGGAGACGTTTAAAGCGGAAGTCGAGCGGCGCGCGGGGATCACATTTGAACCCATTCGTCCGTATGAATTTACCGGGCGTGGCGACAGGATTGGTTGGGTGAAAGGCATTGATGATAAATGGCACCTGACGCTGTTTATCGAGAATGGCCGTATTCTGGATTATCCGGGTCGTCCACTGAAAACCGGCCTGCTGGAGATCGCGAAAATTCATCAGGGCGAGTTCCGTATTACCGCTAACCAGAACCTGATCGTTGCCAGCGTGCCGGAAAGCCAGAAAGCGAAGATAGAGAAGCTGGCGCGTGGCCACGGTCTGATGAACGCCGTGACGCCGCAGCGTGAAAACTCGATGGCCTGCGTCTCTTTTCCGACTTGCCCGTTGGCGATGGCCGAAGCTGAACGCTTCCTGCCGTCGTTTATCGATAAGGTGGAAGCGATGATGGCCAAACACGGCGTGGGAGATGAACATATCGTTCTGCGCGTAACCGGCTGCCCGAACGGCTGTGGCCGCGCGATGCTGGCGGAAATTGGCTTAGTAGGGAAAGCGCCCGGCCGTTATAATTTGCATCTTGGCGGTAACCGCATCGGGGGTCGTATCCCACGGATGTATAAAGAAAATATCACCGAGCCGGATATTCTGGCCTCGCTGGATGAACTGATTGGGCGTTGGGTGAAAGCGCGTGAAGTGGGTGAAGGCTTCGGCGACTTTACGGTGCGTGCGGGCATCATTCGTCCGGTACTCGATCCTGCGCGTGATTTCTGGGAGTAACGCGCATTGCCGGATGGCGGCATAAATGCCTTATCCAGCCTACCGTCATGTCGTTTTGTCGGCCTGATAAGCGCAGCGCCATCAGGCAAGGCAAACAGTGAGGAACTTATGTCCCAACTCGATCTCAACGCTTTGAATAACCTGCCAAAAGTAGATCGCATTCTGGCTCTGGCAGAAACTAACGCCGAACTGGAGACGCTGACTGCCGAAGAACGCGTGGCGTGGGCGCTGGAAAATCTGCCCGGCGAATATGTGCTTTCTTCAAGCTTTGGCATACAGGCGGCGGTGAGTCTCCATCTGATAAACCAAATCCGTCCGGAAATCCCGGTGATTCTTACCGATACCGGCTATTTGTTCCCGGAAACCTATCAGTTTATTGATGAGTTAACGGATAAACTCAAACTCAACCTGAAAGTTTACCGCGCGGGCGAAAGTCCGGCCTGGCAGGAGGCGCGCTACGGCAAGCTGTGGGAGCAGGGCGTAGAAGGTATTGAGAAATACAATGAGATCAACAAAGTCGAGCCGATGAACCGGGCGCTGCAAGAATTAAACGCGCAGACATGGTTTGCGGGCCTGCGCCGCGAGCAGTCCGGCAGCCGCGCGCATTTATCTGTTCTCGCTATTCAACGCGGCATTTTTAAAGTGCTACCGATTATCGACTGGGATAACCGCACGGTATATCAGTATCTGCAAAAACAGGGTCTGAAATACCACCCGCTGTGGGAACAAGGCTACCTGTCGGTGGGCGATACGCATACTACCCGCAAGTGGGAACCGGGCATGGCGGAAGAAGAGACGCGCTTCTTCGGACTGAAACGTGAGTGCGGGCTACATGAAGGGTAATTGTCCTTACGCGGTATGATTATACTTGCCACTATGAAAAATCCGGCAGGCTGCCGGATTTTAAATCGGTTATTTTACTCAATATCATTATGTCAGTAATATATTGCGACTGCACTCATTTTTACCAATATGCAAAGAATGTTCATGCGCTAGATATATTCTTTCAAGAATTACATCAATAAACATTTTATTTTTATGATAGCCGTTATAATCCTGATTAAGTTCATTTAAAAAACCTGCATTTGTTCCTTTAAAATCTACAAGCGGCGTATAGGTATGTAGCAAATAGGAGATGCATGGATGCATGGATGCATCATGCTAAAAGCGACTTCACCTTCTACTTCCTGATAACCTATTTTGCAAAACTGAGTTGTAGGCTCAAAGTTACCTGCATTAATACAGGTCAGCATCGACTTTTCATTTTCAGTAAGTGAGTCCTGCCATTCAACAAGCTGGTGGTCGGGCGCTTCTGCGGGACGCATCATCCCATAAACCGCCTCTTTGATTTGTGCATTGCCAGTGACTTCTTTTCGTAGGGTCGATACCGATCCCTGAAGTAACTCTGGGTGCCAGGTAATCGTCGCGCCAATCACCTCGCATATTTGTAAAAATAGCTGTCTCTCCTCTCTACTCATAGATTCTACTACTACATTATCTGAGGTATTGAGGATATCCTGAATCTTGCTTTGGCTGATCACCGTGTCGCCGACCATAAATAAAAGTTGTGTCTGAGAGGCATCCATCTCAATCTTAAACAGATCCTGGTGAGCGGGACAGGCTAAATGTTGTAACCGTTTAAACGCGTAAATTTTACTCATATCCTCTACGTTGACTTCCATTTCTCCAGGTTCCCCAGGACCCCGCCCGTGAATAATGGCGTATAATACTTCCAGCGCATGGTCCTTTTTTTCCGATCTAAAGTGGTCCCGGACTTTATCCCAGTTCCCCATATGGGTTGCTTTTTCTTTATCTGCACTTAGCAGATGAGCAAGCCGAGTTTCATTAAGCGTATAATTTTGATGGTTACCGAAATTTAGAGTGACTGGCATAATTTTTCCTTCAAATTTATATTATTCAACTTCGGGGGTAAAATATGCCGTTCAGTTCACTATTCTTTTATTAAAACAGCCAGAGTTGATCGCAGGAGATAATCTGAACAGCACTGTAAATATAGCAGATTTATTGTTGGCGCTACTTTGGAGTGAAGAGATTTCAGACAAAAGGTAGATAATTCGTTGAGGATGTTCGTTTTTTTAAAGTTTGGCTTATGCCGGAGGCATTGAAAGAGGTCTCTTCGAATGCCTTTTCCAGAAGAAATGGCGGGGAATTTTATAATAATTATTCGTGAAATAAATGCTTTGGCAAAAAATATAAAGTTGAGAGGAAATATTTAAATGTAATATTAAGAAGTGTAATTTCGTGAGGTGTATCAAAAAAAAAGATCATTAAAAAGGCGTAGAGTATTTTATTATTATCATACGGGAGTTTACGTGTCGATATATCATTACTGGGGAAAGTCCCGGCAGGGGGAGCCTGACGGCGGCGATGATTATCATTTGCTTTGCTGGCATTCTTTAGATGTTGCGGCTGTGGGTTACTGGATGGTGATAAATAATATTTATTTTATTGACCACTATCTAAAAAAATTAGGCCTTCAGGATAAGGAGCAGGCAGCGCAATTTTTTGCCTGGATTTTATGCTGGCATGATATTGGGAAATTTGCTCACTCCTTCCAGCAACTATACCGTCATGAGGCTTTAAATGCCTTTAATGAGCCTACACGGCATTATGAAAAAATCGCGCATACCACGCTGGGATACGAGTTGTGGAACTCCTGGCTAAGTGAATGCCCTGAATTGTTTCCTCCTTCCTCGCTTTCAGTTCGTAAAAGTCAGCGCGTTATGACGCTTTGGATGCCAGTCACTACAGGCCATCATGGACGCCCTCCAGAGGCAATCCAGGAACTGGATCAGTTTCGCCAGCAGGATAAAGACGCGGCGAGAGATTTCCTTCTCAGCATAAAAGCGCTCTTTCCTTTAATTACTCTGCCTGAAGCCTGGGATGAAGATGAAGGTATCGCCCAATTTCAGCAACTTTCCTGGTTTATTTCCGCTGCGGTTGTACTGGCGGACTGGACAGGTTCTGCCAGTCGTTATTTTCCGCGTACCGCGGAAAAAATGCCTGTTGATACCTACTGGCAGCAAGCGCTCGTTAAAGCACAAACTGCTATTACGCTATTTCCGCCAGTGGCGAATGTGTCTACCTTTACGGGCATAGAGACGCTTTTCCCTTTTATTCAGCATCCCACACCGTTACAACAAAAAGCGCTTGAACTGGATATCAACGTGGATGGCGCGCAACTCTTTATTCTGGAAGATGTCACCGGGGCCGGAAAAACAGAGGCGGCGCTCATACTGGCTCATCGGCTGATGGCGGCAGGTAAAGCGCAGGGACTTTATTTTGGGCTGCCAACAATGGCGACGGCTAACGCGATGTTTGAACGCATGGCGAATAGCTGGCTGGCGTTGTATCAGCCGGATTCTCGTCCCAGCCTGATTCTGGCGCATAGCGCGCGTCGCTTAATGGATCGTTTCAATCAGTCAATATGGTCGGTCACTCTTTCTGGTACCGAAGAAGCCGATGACGTACAGCCTTATAGTCAGGGATGCGCCGCCTGGTTTGCCGACAGCAATAAAAAAGCGTTGTTGGCGGAGGTTGGCGTAGGCACGTTGGATCAGGCGATGATGGCGGTAATGCCATTTAAACATAACAACCTGCGGTTACTGGGACTCAGCAATAAGATTTTACTGGCGGATGAGATCCATGCCTGCGATGCCTGGATGTCCCGAATACTCGAAGGCTTGATTGAACGGCAGGCCAGTAATGGCAATGCCACGATTCTGTTATCCGCGACGCTATCGCAGCAGCAGCGAGATAAGCTGGTGACGGCGTTTTCCCGTGGGGTGAGGCGTAATGTGCAAGCGCCGTTGCTGGGCCATGACGATTATCCCTGGCTGACTCAGGTCACACAAACAGAGCTGATTTCTCAGCGGGTTGATACACGTAAGGAGGTTGAGCGTAGCGTAAACATTGGCTGGCTACACAGCGAAGCGTTGTGTCTTGAACGTATAGGCGAAGCAGTGGAAAAAGGAAACTGTATCGCCTGGATACGTAACTCCGTTGATGATGCGATTCGTATCTATCGCCAGCTTCAACTGAGTAAGGTTGTCGCTGCGGAAAACCTCTTACTCTTCCATAGTCGCTTTGCTTTTCACGATCGTCAGCGGATTGAGACCCAGACGCTGAATCTCTTTGGCAAACAGAGCGGGGCGCAACGTGCCGGTAAGGTCATTATCGCCACGCAGGTAATCGAACAAAGTCTGGATATTGACTGCGATGAAATGATCTCTGATTTAGCGCCGGTGGATTTATTAATTCAGCGGGCCGGCCGGCTACAGCGCCATATTCGTGACCGTAACGGTCTGGTGAAAAAGAGTGGGCAGGATGAGCGCGAGGCGCCAGTGCTGCGCATTCTTGCTCCGGAGTGGGATGACGCGCCGCGGGAGAACTGGTTATCCAGTGCCATGCGCAACAGTGCCTATGTCTATCCCGATCATGGGCGCATGTGGCTGACGCAGCGCATATTACGTGAGCAGGGGGCCATTCGGATGCCGCAATCTGCCCGATTGTTAATCGAGTCAGTTTACGGCGAAGATGTCGACATGCCGGTTGGATTTGCAAAAACCGAGCAATTGCAGGAAGGCAAATTTTATTGCGACCGGGCATTTGCCAGCCAGATGCTGCTTAACTTTGCGCCGGGCTATTGTGCGGAAATTAGCGACTTTCTGCCGGAGAAACTTTCGACACGCCTGGCGGAAGAGTCGGTTACGTTGTGGCTGGCGAAAGTGGTGGATGATGCGGTGACTCCTTATGCGCCAGGCGGGCACCCGTGGGAGATGAGCGCTCTGCGAGTACGTAAGAGCTGGTGGGAAAAACATAACGGTGAGTTTGAACGGTTAGAAGGTGAATTATTTCAACAGTGGTGCGTTGAACAACACCAGAATAAGGACCTTGCCATCGTGATTGTGGTAACGGACTCAGCAGCATGCGGTTACTCGGCGACAGAAGGTCTGACCGGGAAGATGGAGGCGTAATAAGAGTCTATATGAAAAGTTTTTCACTATTAACGAATTGCTGGCTTCCCGTCCGTTTCAACGACGGCTCGACGGGTAAGCTGGCCCCCGTCGATCTGGCGGATGAAAACGTGGTGGACATCGCCGCAACGCGAGCCGATTTACAGGGAGCGGCCTGGCAGTTTCTGCTGGGGTTGCTGCAATGCAGCATCGCGCCGAAGAATAGCGCCCGCTGGGAGGATATTTGGTTGGATGGGCTAACAGAGAAAATGCTGCGTGAAGCATTAGCGCCGTTAGAGCATGCCTTTCAGTTTGGCGCGGAAACGCCGTCTTTTATGCAGGATTTTGAACCGTTAACCGGTGAAAAAGTGACCGTTGCCTCGCTGCTTCCGGAAACGCCTGGCGCGCAAACGACCAAATTTAATAAAGATCATTTTGTCAAACGTGGCGTAACGGAACGATTTTGCCCGCACTGCGCCGCGCTGGCGCTGTTCTCGTTACAGCTTAACGCCCCTTCTGGCGGCAAAGGCTACCGTACCGGGCTACGCGGCGGCGGGCCGATGACCACGCTAATAGAATTGCAGGCGTATCAGAGCGAGCGGCAAACGCCGTTGTGGAGAAAGCTGTGGCTGAACGTAATGCCGCAGGATGCTGCGGATCTGCCGTTACCTGCGACCTGTGACGCGTCGGTTTTCCCGTGGCTTGCCGCAACACGAACCAGTGAACAGGCGAGCGCGGTGACGACGCCAGAGCAGGTTAATAAGCTGCAGGCATACTGGGGAATGCCGCGCCGTATCCGTCTTGATTTTACGACCACACAGCCAGGCGCCTGCAATATCTGCGGTGCTGACAGTGATGAGCTGCTGAGCGTTATGACCGTTAAGAACTATGGCGTTAATTATGATGGCTGGCGCCATCCGCTGACGCCCTATCGTCTGCCGGTGAAAGAGGGGAGTGGATTCTTCTCGGTTAAACCTCAGCCTGGCGGGCTTATCTGGCGCGACTGGCTGGGATTAAGTCAGGAAAACCATACAGAAGCGAATAAAGAATATCCGGCGCTGGTTGTGAAAGTGTTTAACGCGCGTCGTCTCAGGGATGTCAAAGCGGGGCTATGGGGTTTTGGCGCGGATTTCGACAATATGAAAATTCGCTGCTGGTATGAGCATCACTTTCCGTTACTGATGACGGAAGGTCTGATCCCTGATTTACGCAAAGCAGCACAAACCGCCGCCCGTCTCCTTAGTCTGCTGCGCAGTGCGCTAAAAGAAGCGTGGTTCGCCAGTGCGAAGGATACGCGGGGTGATTTCAGTTTTATTGATATCGATTTCTGGAACCTGACGCAGGGACGTTTTCTCAATCTGATCCACGATCTTGAAAACGGACACAAGCCGGACGAAAGGCTGACTAAATGGCAACGCGAACTTTGGCTATTTACCCGGCGCTACTTTGACGACCATGTCTTTACCAGCCCTTATGAGAGTAGCGATCTGAAACGCATTATGACGGCACGAAAAAAATATTTTACGACATCGGCGGAAAAACAAAGCGCAAAAGCCGCCAAAGCAAAAAAGCAGGAGGCTGCTGAATGAGTATCGTGAAGGACGATCATAATGCCACGCTGCGCCAGTGGCATGAAGAGTTACAGGAACAGCGCGGCGCGCGGGCCAGTCTGCGACGCAGCGTAACGGTGAACGACGTTTGCTTGTCGGAAGGATTCCGCTCCCTGCTGATGCAGACCCATACGCTATGGAAAATCGAAGGGCAGGAGTGGCGCTTTACCGCGCTGGCGTTGACGGCGGCAGTAGCGGCCCATATCAAATCGATAGATGAGCGGCAAAAATTCGCCGCACAGCTAAATAACGTCATGTCGGAGCTACGATTTTCCCGACTTTGCGCGGTAAAAACCCCCGATGAACTGCTGCGCCAGCTCCGACGCGCGGTGAAGTTGTTAAATGGCACAGTCAACCTGATTTCGCTGGCGGAGGATATTTTCCACTGGTGCCAGGAAAATAATGAGTTGCTGAACCACCATCGCCGCCAACAGCGGCCAACCGAATTTATCCGTATCCGCTGGGCGCTGGAATACTACCAGGCCGGCGATGACGATAACGAAAAAGATTAACAGGGACTCTCAAATGACAACGTTTATTCAACTCCATTTATTAACCGCTTATCCTGCCGCCAACCTCAACCGTGACGACACCGGCGCGCCAAAAACGGTAGTGCTTGGTGGCGCAACGCGTTTGCGTATCTCTTCGCAAAGCCTGAAACGCGCATGGCGCACCTCTGAATTGTTTGAACAGGCGCTGGCCGGGAATATCGGTATTCGCAGCGGGCGCATCGCGCGTGAAGCGGCGCAAATCCTGATTGATAGCGGTATTGACGCCAAAAAAGCGGTTGAATATGTGGAAAAAATCGCCAACTGTTTTGGTAAAATAAAGGCAGACAAGAAAGCGAAAGATCCATTAACGAACGCGGACACCGAGCAACTGGTGCATATCAGCCCTGCTGAGTTTGAGGCGGTAAAAGCGCTGGCACACCGTCTGGCGGAAGAAAAACGTCCGGCGACGGAAGAAGAGGCTGCACTGTTGCGTCACGATCGTATGGCCGTCGATATTGCGATGTTTGGTCGTATGCTGGCCAATAAACCCGATTTTAACGTTGAAGCCGCCTGCCAGGTTGCGCACGCGTTTGGCGTCAGCGAAACTATCGTCGAAGATGATTTCTTTACCGCCGTTGACGATCTGCGCGCCGCCTCCGATGATGCAGGCGCAGGCCATCTCGGCGAAACCGGCTTTGGCTCCGCGCTGTTTTACACCTATATCTGCATCGACAAAGATCTGCTGGTAAAAAACCTTAACGGCAATGAAGAGCTGGCAAACAAAACGCTGCGGGCCTTTACTGAAGCGGCGCTGAAAGTCTCGCCGACCGGCAAGCAGAACAGCTTTGCCAGCCGTGCCTATGCCTCGTGGGCGCTGGCCGAAAAAGGCACCGACCAACCACGTTCACTGGCGGCCGCGTTTTATGAACCGATCAACGGTACAGACCAATTGAACGTTGCGGTTAAGCGTATTACCGCGCTGCGTGAAAATATGAATGCGGTCTATGCACAGGAGACTGCGTTCAAAGACTTTAACGTTATGAATCAGCAGGGAAGCATGAAAGACATGCTTGATTTCATCTGCGCGTAAGGGGCGGCTTATGAGCCAATATCTGGTTTTTCATCTTCACGGGCCGATGGCGTCCTGGGGCGTGGATGCGCCAGGCGAAGTGCGCCACAGCCATGATCTGCCCTCGCGCTCGGCGTTGCTGGGGCTGCTGGCGGCGGCGCTGGGTATTCGGCGTGATGAAGAGGAACGGCTAAGTGCGTTTAATCGTCACTATTCCTTTTTGCTGTGCGCCAGCCGCAACCCTCGCTGGGCGAGGGATTATCACACCGTCCAGATGCCGAAAGAGGTACGTAAGGCACGTTACTTCAGCCGCTGTGAAGAGTTGCAGGATCCTGAGTTACTGAGCGCGCTGATTTCCCGACGCGACTACTACACCGACGCCTGGTGGATGATCGCTGTCAGCGCGACGCCGGACGCACCTTACACGTTGGCGCAGCTTCAGGCGTCGTTACAACATCCTGTGTTCCCGCTGTATCTGGGGCGCAAAAGTCACCCTCTGGCGTTGCCGCTTGCGCCGCAACTGCTGGAAGGGAGTGCGGCGGATGTGTTACGCGAAGCGTATCGTCAGTATCAGGATAAATTCAATGCGCTGAAACTGACTCTCCCCAGATTACAGAACGAATGCTGGTGGGAAGGTGAACACGAGGGCTTAACGGCAAACAAAATATTACGTCGTCGCGACATGCCGTTGAGCCGCCAGCAATGGCTGTTCGGTGAACGTAGCGTGAATCAGGGGCAGTGGCTTCGCAAGGAGGACGCGTGTATCTCTCAAGAATAACTTTACATACTGCTCAGCTTGTTCCCTCGCAGCTACTTCACCTTGTGGAGCGCGGCGAGTACGTGATGCACCAGTGGCTATGGGAGCTCTTTCCCGGCGGCAAGGAACGGCAGTTTCTCTATCGTCGTGAAGAGCTACAGGGGGCGTTTCGCTTTTTTGTTCTGTCACAGGAACGGCCAGCGGAGAGCGCGATTTTCGACGTACAGTGTCGCCCATTTGCCCCTGAGCTAAGTGTTGGTCAGATACTACGTTTTACCCTGCGCGCAAATCCAACCATTTGTAAAGCGGGTAAGCGCCACGATCTGTTGATGGAGGCGAAGCGTCAGGTAAAAACGCAGCCTGATAGTCGGGATATCTGGACTTATCAGCAGCAGGCAGCGCTGGAGTGGTTATCGCGCCAGGGTGAACAAAATGGATTCTCTCTGCGCGAGGCAAGTGTCGATGCTTATCGGCAACAGCAGATACGACGCGAAAAATCCCGGCAGATGATTCAGTTTAGCAGTGTGGACTATGCAGGTGTGCTGGTGGTGAATAACCCTGTGCTGTTTCTGCAACGGCTGGTGCAGGGATACGGTAAAAGCCGGGCATTTGGCTGCGGGATGATGTTGATCAAACCCGGAGACAGTGAGTGACGTTCGTACCGCTCAATCCGATCCCGTTAAAAGATCGAACCTCAATGATCTTCCTCCAATACGGGCAGATTGACGTACTGGATGGGGCATTTGTCTTAATCGATAAAACCGGGATTCGTACGCATATCCCGGTGGGGTCGGTCGCCTGCATCATGCTTGAACCGGGAACGCGAGTTTCACATGCCGCAGTACATCTGGCGTCAACGGTCGGCACCCTGTTGGTATGGGTGGGAGAAGCTGGCGTGCGGGTTTATTCTTCCGGGCAGCCAGGCGGAGCGAGAGCAGATAAATTACTCTACCAGGCAAAACTGGCGCTGGATGACGATTTGCGTCTGAAGGTAGTGCGTAAAATGTACGAGTTGCGCTTTCGCGAACCGCCGCCAGCCCGCCGCTCTATTGAGCAGTTGCGTGGTATTGAAGGTAGCCGTGTGCGGGCGACCTACGCGTTGCTTGCAAAGCAATACGGCGTTAAGTGGAATGGCCGTAACTACGATCCTAAAGACTGGGAAAAAGGCGATGTGGTAAATCGATGCATCAGCGCAGCGACATCATGTTTGTATGGGATTTCCGAGGCGGCGGTGCTGGCGGCGGGTTATGCGCCTGCAATCGGTTTTATTCATAGCGGAAAACCGCTGTCTTTTGTTTATGACATTGCTGACATTATTAAATTTGAATCTGTCGTGCCAAAGGCATTTGAGATCGCCGCTCGTCATCCGGCGGAACCTGATAAAGAAGTGCGTCTGGCCTGCCGTGATATTTTTCGCAGTTCGAAGCTGACCGGAAAATTGATCCCACTGATCGAAGAGGTGCTCGCTGCCGGTGAAATTGAACCACCTCAGCCTGCGCCGGATATGTTGCCGCCAGCAATACCTGAGCCGGAATCTCTGGGTGACAGCGGACATCGGGGGCATGGTTAATGAGCATGGTGGTGGTGGTGACTGAAAACGTACCGCCGCGCCTGCGAGGGCGGCTTGCCATATGGTTACTGGAGATTCGTGCGGGGGTTTATGTTGGCGATACATCAAAACGCATTCGGGAGATGATCTGGCAACAGATTACACAACTGGGTGGAGTCGGAAACGTAGTAATGGCCTGGGCAACAAATACGGAGTCAGGTTTTGAGTTCCAGACCTGGGGGGAGAACCGCCGTATTCCGGTAGATTTGGATGGACTCAGATTAGTTTCTTTTCTTCCCGTTGAAAATCAATGAGTTGAACGTTCTTTAATAATAAGAAATTGTTATCTTAATGTTGGTGGATTGTTGGGTGGCAAAAAAGGCTTTCTGGAACAAATATATAGATTTAGTGTGTTCCCCGCGCCAGCGGGGATAAACCGAAACCAACAGCCGGTGATGTGGGTGCATTGCCGTGTTCCCCGCGCCAGCGGGGATAAACCGCGGTGAATTTCAGTAACGGCAATCCGGACGCTGTGTTCCCCGCGCCAGCGGGGATAAACCGATGAGAACCCCGCCGACGCGGGGTTTTTGCTAGTGTTCCCCGCGCCAGCGGGGATAAACCGGCGGCGCATATACTCTCCGGCCAGCTCCATAGGTGTTCCCCGCGCCAGCGGGGATAAACCGGATATTGCCGTGGCTTTGGGGTATTCGAAAACGTGTTCCCCGCGCCAGCGGGGATAAACCGCGCAGCGCCGTGCTGGTATCACTGACGAGCAGGTGTTCCCCGCGCCAGCGGGGATAAACCGATACTGGCGCGCCATTACCATCGCCCTGGCTGGTGTTCCCCGCGCCAGCGGGGATAAACCTGGCTTTCGGATCACCGCTAGCCCACGCATCGCGTGTTCCCCGCGCCAGCGGGGATAAACCGAGTCTGGCAGACCGCAGCACCCTTCCCAGCGAGTGTTCCCCGCGCCAGCGGGGATAAACCGCGACGGGAATCTGTGAGAGGTGTATCCTGACAGTGTTCCCCGCGCCAGCGGGGATAAACCGTTTCCCTTGCCGTTGTTGTACTCAAACCAGTGGTGTTCCCCGCGCCAGCGGGGATAAACCGCAGGAAGTGCCGGGATATGTGGACGAAATACGGTGTTCCCCGCGCCAGCGGGGATAAACCGACCCGTTTAAATACGCGTGGGCAAAACAGGAGGTGTTCCCCGCGCCAGCGGGGATAAACCGCCAGTCTTGATACTGCTGTGTGTTCTTCCCGTGTGTTCCCCGCGCCAGCGGGGATAAACCGGGTGGTACGGCCTTGATAGTCTTCACGACACCGTGTTCCCCGCGCCAGCGGGGATAAACCGGTTCGATCCTGTATCAGGTCGGTGGTCTTGATGTGTTCCCCGCGCCAGCGGGGATAAACCGTTCAGCAGGACCCCGCACAGCACCCCGGAGATGTGTTCCCCGCGCCAGCGGGGATAAACCGTCCACGATAACCTAGGCTGGGTTGAAAGGGCAGTGTTCCCCGCGCCAGCGGGGATAAACCGGATAAACTGACCCACCCCCGTTACGGGCTGGGGTGTTCCCCGCGCCAGCGGGGATAAACCGGTGGACGACCTTGAGCATTGATTTAGGTTACGGTGTTCCCCGCGCCAGCGGGGATAAACCGTGCAGCCCGGAATTGTCGATATAACCAACCAGGTGTTCCCCGCGCCAGCGGGGATAAACCGATGATTTTCTCCTCAATTACCCGCTATAATACGTGTTCCCCGCGCTAGCGGGGATAAACCGTTTGCGCTCGCTGACGTCAACAGCTTCTACGCGTGTTCCCCGCGTCAGCGGGGATAAACCGCTGCCGGTCAGGCTGCTGAAGTTACTGTGGTCGTGTTCCCCGCGTCAGCGGGGATAAGCTATTTTTACCAGCAGATCAGGATGTCTTTTCCGTCTTCGCCAGCTCTTTTACTAGCGGCAGTATTATCCGTACTACGTCGCGACTACGGCGCTCAATTCGTCCTGGCAGCGCCTTGTCAATATGCTGTTGATTATCAAGCCGTACGTCGTGCCAGCTATTGCCGTTCGGGAAGGAAGCATTTTTCGCGCGTTGCTGGTATCCGTCTTTTTTACCCAGATTCCAGTTTGTCGCCTCAACGGAAAGCACAGAAATTCCCGCTTTATCGAAAACCTCCGCATCATTACAGCAACCCGTTCCTTTGGGGTAGGACGGATTGAGCCCCGGATTGGTGCTGGCGGCGATACCATAACGGCGCGCAATCGCTAATGCTCGATCGCGGGTCAGTGTACGCACCGCTTCCGGCGTATTTTTCCCGCTATTAAAATAGAGCTTGTCGCCAACAATCAGATTATCGAAATTAATGACCAGCAGCGTATTTTTCTTCTCAGCGTCACTCATTCGTTTGAGTAAATTTTCCGCGCCTGGCTTTCCCTCTTCTTCCCCGCTGGTGGCGATAAAACGAATCCCATAATGGGTCGGTATATCTTTCAGACGCGCCGCCAGTTCCAGCATAACGCCTAATCCCGCGGCATTATCATCCATTCCCTGTAACGTTAAACCGCCCAGATTGGCATCAACATCGGCATCGCTCTGCGGAGCGTAGGTATCCAGATGCGCCATGATGATGATCTGTTGCGGCACGCGCCCTTCATGGGCGGCAATGACCGTACTGCCCGTCACGTTATGCCAGTTTTTGCGATTATCCTTCGTGGTATAAATAAATCGGCTATTAAACGTTCGAATATCGCTTTGGTATCCCATCTGGGTAAATTGTTGGCGTAAATAATCGGCAGATAACATCTCGGCGGGGGAGCCAGTCATTCTCCCGGGAAAAAAGGTGGCGATATGTCGTGCCTGAGTATTCGCTATTTCACCAGGCCCTGGTGATGCTGCTTGTGCAGGAAGGATAAAGCCTACGCCGAGCGCCAGAATGACGGTAAAACGGCGCGTTGCGGAAAACATAATGAGTCCTTAAATACAGAACAAAATTTTACCCGGTTAGTATGAAACTGCGATCGTGTTAACACAATTTCATTTGCTCCTAAATGCCGGGAATCCGGTACGTTAAGCATTTTTTGATATTGGTTTTTGGGCCGCGTTATTCCTTTGAGGAACTACTCATTCCAATTCGTCATTTCATTCACTCTCCTGCGCTCCCTATAGTCGTGTAATCGAAATGTTTAGCAAAAAACGGTATTGCAAAGGAACGGTTATGGATCAAAAACGACTCACCCACCTGCGGCAACTGGAGGCGGAAAGTATCCACATTATCCGTGAAGTGGCAGCGGAATTCGCTAATCCGGTCATGCTGTACTCCATTGGTAAAGACTCCAGCGTCATGCTGCATCTGGCGCGTAAGGCGTTTTATCCGGGTACGTTACCGTTCCCGCTATTGCACGTTGATACCGGTTGGAAATTCCGTGAGATGTACGCCTTTCGCGATCGTACCGCCAACGCATACGGCTGCGAATTGCTGGTACATAAAAATCCGGAAGGCGTGGCGATGGGCATCAATCCGTTCGTTCACGGTAGCGCTAAACACACCGACATTATGAAAACCGAAGGGTTAAAGCAGGCGTTGAATAAGTACGGTTTTGATGCCGCGTTCGGCGGCGCAAGGCGCGATGAGGAAAAATCCCGCGCGAAAGAACGTATTTACTCCTTTCGTGACCGTTTCCATCGCTGGGACCCGAAAAACCAGCGGCCGGAGTTATGGCGCAACTATAACGGTCAGATTAATAAAGGCGAAAGTATACGCGTCTTCCCGCTCTCCAACTGGACAGAGCAGGATATCTGGCAATACATCTGGCTGGAAAACATCGACATTGTGCCGCTGTATTTGGCTGCTGAACGCCCGGTTCTGGAACGTGACGGCATGTTGATGATGGTGGATGACGATCGTATCGATCTCCAGCCTGGCGAAGTCATCAAAAAAAGGATGGTGCGCTTCCGTACACTTGGCTGTTGGCCGCTCACCGGGGCGGTGGAATCCCATGCGCAAACGCTGCCGGAAATTATCGAAGAGATGCTGGTTTCCACCACCAGCGAGCGCCAGGGGAGGATGATTGACCGCGATCAGGCGGGGTCGATGGAGCTTAAAAAACGTCAGGGGTATTTCTAAGGAGCCGCCATGAACACCATACTTGCACAACAAATCGCCAATGAAGGCGGCGTCGAAGCCTGGATGATTGCCCAACAACACAAAAGCCTGCTGCGTTTTTTAACCTGTGGCAGCGTTGATGACGGTAAAAGTACGCTGATAGGTCGTTTGCTGCACGATACCCGCCAAATTTATGAGGATCAGCTCTCTTCCCTGCATAATGACAGTAAACGTCATGGTACGCAGGGAGAAAAACTCGATCTGGCGCTGCTGGTCGATGGGCTGCAGGCTGAGCGTGAGCAGGGCATTACTATTGACGTCGCGTACCGCTATTTCTCCACTGAAAAACGAAAATTTATTATCGCCGACACGCCAGGGCATGAACAATATACCCGTAATATGGCGACCGGGGCGTCCACCTGCGATCTGGCGATCCTGCTGATCGACGCGCGTAAAGGCGTGCTGGATCAGACGCGTCGCCATAGCTTTATCTCCACTCTGTTGGGGATCAAACACCTGGTAGTGGCAATCAACAAAATGGATCTCGTTGACTACCGCGAAGAGACCTTCGCCCGTATTCGCGAAGATTATCTGACCTTTGCTGAACAGTTGCCGGGCGATCTGGACATTCGCTTTGTCCCGCTTTCTGCGCTGGAAGGGGATAATGTCGCCGCGCAGAGCGCGAATATGCGCTGGTACAGCGGTCCGACGCTGCTGGAAGTCCTGGAAACGGTAGACATACAGCGTGCGGTAGACCGTCAGCCGATGCGCTTTCCGGTACAATACGTCAATCGCCCGAATCTCGATTTTCGGGGATATGCCGGCACCCTGGCGTCTGGTAGCGTCAAAGCCGGAGAGCGTATTAAAGTGCTGCCGTCCGGCGTGGAATCCAGCGTGGCGCGTATCGTCACTTTTGACGGCGACAAAGAAGTAGCATATGCGGGCGAAGCCATTACCCTGGTACTCAACGACGATATTGATATTAGCCGCGGCGATCTGCTGCTGGCGGCAAACGAGACGCTGGCACCTGCGCGGCACGCCGCGATCGATGTGGTATGGATGGCGGAACAGCCGCTGGCGCCGGGCCAAAGCTACGACGTTAAACTCGCGGGTAAGAAAACCCGTGCGCGTATCGAGACTATCCGCTATCAAATTGATATCAACAATCTGACCCAACGAGACGTCGAGAGCCTGCCGTTAAACGGCATTGGTCTGGTGGAGATGACATTCGATGAGCCGCTCGCGCTGGATATTTATCAGCAAAATCCGGTGACGGGCGGGCTGATTTTTATCGACCGACTTTCTAACGTCACCGTGGGCGCAGGCATGGTGCGGGAGCCGGTCGAACGCGGAGTGACACCACCCGTGGAATACAGCGCGTTTGAGCTGGAGCTGAATGCGCTGGTACGCCGTCATTTCCCGCACTGGGACGCCCGCGATTTGCTGGGAGATAAACATGGCGCTGCATGATGAGAACGTGGTCTGGCACTCTCATCCCGTCACCGTCGCCGCCCGCGAACAGCTCCACGGCCACCGTGGCGTGGTGCTGTGGTTTACCGGACTCTCCGGTTCGGGAAAATCAACGGTAGCCGGCGCGCTGGAAGAGGCGTTACATCACCGTGGCGTCAGTACCTACCTGTTGGATGGCGATAATGTGCGCCACGGTTTGTGTCGTGATTTAGGCTTTAGCGATGCCGATCGCCAGGAGAATATCCGGCGGGTAGGCGAAGTGGCCAGTCTGATGGCGGACGCCGGTCTGATTGTTTTGACGGCATTTATTTCTCCGCACCGCGCCGAGCGGCAACTGGTGCAAGAGTGCGTCGGCCACGATCGTTTTATTGAAATTTATGTCGATACGCCGCTGGCTATCTGTGAACAGCGTGATCCTAAAGGGTTGTATAAAAAAGCGCGCGCGGGCGAGTTACGTAACTTTACCGGCATCGACGCCATTTACGAAGCGCCTGAATCGCCACAGATTCATCTTAATGGTGAACAATTAGTAACAAATTTGGTTTCCCAATTATTAGACCTACTAAGACGGCGCGATATTATCAGATCCTAGGGCACCACCGGGCTTGTATGCCTGGTATGGTCAAGGTTACAGGATTTGATATGCGTAATAGCCATAACATTACTTTCACAAGGTCAGACGCCTTCATTGTCGACGATGACACCACCAGTTCATTACCGGGGGCGGTGGTCGGCTTTGTGTCGTGGCTGCTGGCGTTGGGGATACCTTTTCTGCTTTATGGCCCTAACACGCTGTTTTTCTTTCTCTATACCTGGCCCTTTTTCCTCGCGTTAATGCCAGTATCGGTGATTATCGGCATTGCGTTGCATCTGCTGGTAAAGGGCAAGATACTTTTTAGCATTATGTTTACTCTACTGGCGGTAGGCGCGCTGTTTGGCGTGTTATTTATATGGTTACTAGGGTAGATGGGTTATCACTGCGCCTCCGGTCATAATTCAAACCGTAACCAACAATGAGATTATGTTCTCCTTACTCGGGTATACGTAACACCCGGCAAATGTGGTACATTTGCCGGCGTTGTCGCGGCAATCCCGTCCTTAATGTGGAGTCACAGAGGTCGTTATGGGATGATGATGCCGTTTTTCAGGGGGCAGGATGGGTAAACTAACGCTGCTGTTGCTGGCTTTACTGGTCTGGCTACAGTATTCGCTGTGGTTCGGTAAGAACGGTATACATGACTATAGCCGCGTCAACGATGATGTGGTCGCGCAGCAGGCGACAAACGCCAAACTTAAAGCGCGTAACGATCAGCTTTTTGCCGAAATTGACGATCTCAATGGCGGACAGGAAGCGATTGAGGAGCGCGCGCGCAACGAACTTAGCATGACCAAACCGGGCGAAACCTTCTATCGTCTGGTGCCTGACGCCTCAAAACGCGCGGCAACGGCGGGGCAGACTAATCGATAAACCATCCAGGGATTTAACATGGCAGCCACTTTATTGGACGTTTGCGCCGTGGTGCCGGCTGCCGGATTTGGCCGCCGAATGCAAACAGAATGTCCTAAGCAGTATCTCTCAATCGGTAATAAAACCATTCTGGAGCACTCAGTTCATGCGCTGCTGGCGCATCCTCGGGTGACCCGCGTCGTTATTGCTATCAGCCCTGGTGATTATCGCTTTGCCCAACTTCCGCTGGCGAATCATCCGCAAATCACAGTCGTGGATGGCGGCAACGAACGCGCTGATTCTGTTCTGGCCGGGTTGCAGGCCGTTGCAGAGGCGCAGTGGGTGCTGGTGCATGACGCGGCAAGACCCTGTTTGCATCAGGATGACCTGGCGCGGTTGCTGGCCATCAGCGAAAACAGCCGGGTCGGCGGTATCCTCGCCAGTCCGGTACGCGATACCATGAAACGCGGCGAACCGGGGAAAACCGCTATTGCCCATACCGTAGAGCGCGCCGATTTATGGCACGCGCTCACGCCGCAGTTTTTCCCCCGCGAACTCTTGCACGATTGTCTGACGCGTGCGCTGAATGAAGGTGCGACCATCACCGACGAGGCGTCAGCGCTGGAGTACTGCGGTTTTCATCCGGCGCTGGTTGAAGGTCGCGCGGATAACATCAAGGTTACCCGCCCGGAAGATCTGGCACTGGCGGAATTTTATCTGACCCGAACTATCCACCAGGAGACAATATAATGCGAATTGGACACGGTTTTGACGTACACGCGTTTGGCGGAGAAGGCCCGATTACCATTTGCGGCGTACGTATCCCGTATGAAAAAGGGCTATTGGCGCATTCTGATGGCGATGTGGCGTTACATGCGCTGACCGATGCGCTGCTGGGTGCTGCGGCGCTCGGCGATATCGGCAAGCTCTTCCCGGATACCGATCCGGCATTTAAGGGGGCGGATAGCCGCGAACTGCTGCGTGAAGCCTGGCGCCGTATTCAGGCGAAGGGATACACTCTCGGTAACGTGGATGTCACCATTATTGCGCAGGCGCCGAAAATGCTGCCGCATATTCCGCAAATGCGCGTATTTATCGCCGAAGATCTCGGCTGCCATATGGATGATGTTAACGTGAAGGCGACGACGACAGAAAAACTCGGATTTACCGGGCGCGGCGAAGGGATTGCCTGCGAAGCGGTCGCGCTGCTGATGAAGACAGCGAAATGACAGAGTTTGACAATCTCATCTGGTTGCACGGAAAACCACAAAGTAGCGGATTGCTGAAAGCGAATCCGGAAGATTTTGTGGTGATTGAAGATTTAGGCTTTACGCCGGATGGCGAAGGCGAGCATATTCTGCTGCGTATTTTGAAAAACGGCTGCAATACCCGTTTTGTCGCTGACGCGCTGGCGAAATTCCTGAAAATTCACGCTCGCGAAGTTAGCTTTGCCGGGCAAAAAGATAAACACGCCGTTACCGAGCAGTGGCTGTGCGCGCGCGTACCGGGTAAAGAGATGCCCGATTTTAGCGCGTTTCAACTGGAAGGTTGTAAGGTGCTGGAATACGCGCGTCACAAGCGTAAGCTGCGTTTAGGCGCGCTGAAAGGCAATGCATTTACGCTGGTGTTGCGTGAAATAAGCGATCGACGCGATGTCGAAACACGATTGCAGGCGATTCGCGATAGCGGCGTGCCGAACTATTTTGGCGCACAGCGATTTGGTATTGGCGGCAGCAACTTGCAGGGCGCGCTGCGCTGGGCGCAAAGTGATGCGCCGGTGCGCGATCGCAATAAACGCAGTTTTTGGTTGTCGGCGGCGCGTAGCGCGTTGTTTAATCAAATTGTTCACCAGCGGCTGAAGAAACCAGACTTTAATCAAGTTGTTGATGGCGATGCGCTACAATTAGCGGGTCGTGGAAGCTGGTTCGTCGCGACATCTGAAGAACTGCCTGAATTGCAGCGCCGGGTAGACGAAAAAGAGCTGATGATTACAGCGTCGTTGCCGGGCAGCGGAGAGTGGGGAACACAGCGGGAGGCGCTGGCGTTTGAGCAAGACGCCATTGCCCAGGAAATGGTGTTGCAATCGCTGCTGCTGCGCGAAAAAGTAGAGGCGTCGCGCAGAGCGATGCTGCTTTACCCGCAACAATTAAGCTGGAACTGGTGGGATGACGTTACCGTCGAGTTACGTTTCTGGCTGCCCGCAGGCAGTTTTGCCACCAGCGTAGTAAGGGAACTGATCAACACAATGGGTGATTATGCGCATATTGCTGAGTAACGATGACGGGGTTCACGCGCCCGGTATACAAACGCTGGCGAAAGCGCTGCGTGAGTTTGCTGATGTACAGGTCGTAGCCCCGGATCGTAACCGCAGCGGCGCGTCTAATTCCCTGACGCTGGAATCTTCGCTTCGTACTTTTACCTTTGATAATGGCGATATCGCCGTACAGATGGGAACGCCGACCGATTGCGTCTATCTGGGCGTTAATGCCTTAATGCGTCCGCGTCCGGATATTGTCGTTTCTGGTATTAACGCGGGTCCGAATCTGGGCGATGATGTGATCTATTCCGGTACTGTCGCCGCGGCGATGGAAGGTCGTCATCTCGGCTTTCCGGCATTAGCGGTCTCCCTTAACGGCTATCAGCATTACGATACGGCGGCGGCCGTGACTTGCGCGCTTTTGCGAGGGTTAAGCCGGGAGCCGTTGCGTACCGGGCGTATTCTCAACGTGAATGTCCCGGATCTGCCGTTAGCGCAGATTAAAGGTATCCGCGTGACTCGCTGCGGTAGCCGCCATCCGGCGGATAAAGTAATCCCGCAGGAAGATCCGCGCGGCAATACGCTGTACTGGATTGGGCCGCCGGGCGATAAATGCGACGCCGGGCCGGATACCGATTTCGCGGCGGTGGATGAAGGCTACGTCTCCGTCACGCCGTTGCATGTAGATTTAACCGCGCACAGCGCGCATGATGTGGTTTCAGACTGGTTAGACAGCGTGGGAGTTGGCACGCAATGGTAAGTGGACGTGTACAGGCTCTTCTTGAACAATTGCGCGCGCAGGGCATCAGAGATGAGCAGGTGCTTAATGCACTTGCCGCAGTGCCGCGCGAGAAATTTATTGATGAAGCGTTTGAACATAAGGCCTGGGAAAATATCGCCTTGCCGATAGGCCAGGGTCAGACGATTTCGCAGCCCTATATGGTGGCGCGAATGACGGAACTGCTCGAACTGACGCCACAATCCAGGGTGCTGGAAATTGGCACCGGTTCCGGCTATCAAACGGCGATTCTGGCGCATCTGGTACATCACGTTTGCTCCGTTGAGCGGATTAAGGGGCTGCAATGGCAGGCGCGCCGCCGCCTGAAGCAGCTCGATTTACATAATGTTTCTACCCGTCATGGCGATGGCTGGCAAGGCTGGCAGGCGCGTGCGCCGTTTGACGCTATCATTGTGACGGCCGCGCCGCCGGAAATTCCTACCGCGCTCATGGCACAGTTGGATGAAGGCGGCATTCTTGTTCTGCCCGTGGGCGATGAGCAGCAGTTTTTGAAACGCGTGCGTCGCCGGGGCGGCGAATTTATTATTGATACCGTGGAGGCCGTTCGCTTCGTCCCGTTAGTCAAGGGAGAGCTGGCCTAGTTTGCCCTGCAAACACCCACTATTACGCCTGATGAAGCCGGCACGAATACCTGGAGTTTTCCTGGTTATTCCCGGTGGGTTAAGCGTATCGTGAACACATTTTCCCGTGTTCACTTAATGCGTTGCACGGTTCTTACGTCACTGGTTGTTAACCAAATTTTTCCTGGGGGATAAATGAGCGCGGGAAGCCCAAAATTCACCGTTAGTCGCATTGCGGCACTGTCACTGGTTTCACTATGGCTGGCCGGTTGTACCAGTTCGTCAAACCCTCCGGCGCCGGTCACATCTGTGGACGGTGGTTCGTCATCAAATACCAATTCCGGGATGTTGATCACACCGCCGCCAAAAATGGGCGCGACGACGCAACAAGCGCCGCAAATTCAACCCGTTCAGCGTCCTGTTACGCAGCCCTTGCAAACTCAACCTGTCGCGGAACAGCCCGTACAGATGGAAAATGGGCGAATTGTATACAATCGCCAGTATGGGAATATTCCGAAAGGTAGCTACGCCGGTGGCAGTACTTACACCGTGAAAAAGGGTGATACGCTTTTTTACATCGCCTGGATTACCGGGAACGATTTCCGCGATCTGGCCCAGCGAAACAGTATTCCTGCCCCGTATAGCCTGAATGTGGGGCAAACTTTGCAAGTTGGCAACGCATCCGGTACGCCAATTACTGGCGGAAATGCGATCACTCAGGCGGATGCAGCACAGCAAGGAGTTGTGACCAGGCCTGCACAAAATTCCACCGTTGCAGTTGCGTCTCAACCAACAATTACGTATTCTGAGGGCTCAGGTGAACAAAGTGCTAACAAAATGTTGCCAAACAACAAGCCTGCTGGGACGGTTGTAACGGCACCAACGGTAAGCACGACCGAACCAAATGCAAGCAGTACGTCAACCAGCGCGCCAATTTCCGCATGGCGCTGGCCGACGGATGGCAAAGTGATCGAAAACTTTGGCGCTTCCGAAGGGGGCAATAAAGGGATCGACATTGCAGGCAGTAAGGGACAGGCTATCGTCGCAACCGCAGATGGGCGCGTCGTATATGCCGGTAACGCACTGCGTGGTTACGGTAATCTTATTATCATCAAACATAACGATGATTACCTGAGCGCCTACGCCCATAATGATACGATGCTGGTCCGGGAACAACAGGAAGTTAAGGCGGGGCAAAAAATCGCTACTATGGGTAGCACCGGCACCAGCTCTACACGCTTGCATTTTGAAATTCGTTACAAGGGGAAATCCGTAAACCCGCTGCGTTATTTACCGCAGCGATAAAGCGGCGGAACCAGGCTTTGACTTGCTAGTTCCGTCAAGGGATCACGGGTAGGAGCCACCTTATGAGTCAGAATACGCTGAAAGTTCATGATTTAAATGAAGACGCGGAATTTGATGAGAACGGAGTAGAGGCTTTTGACGAAAAAGCCTTGAGTGAAGAGGAACCCAGTGATAACGACCTGGCTGAAGAAGAGCTGTTATCGCAAGGGGCCACACAACGTGTGTTGGACGCGACTCAGCTTTACCTTGGTGAGATTGGGTATTCACCACTGTTAACAGCCGAAGAAGAAGTCTATTTTGCGCGTCGCGCACTGCGTGGAGATGTCGCTTCTCGCCGTCGCATGATTGAGAGTAACCTGCGTCTGGTGGTAAAAATTGCCCGTCGTTATGGCAATCGTGGACTGGCGTTGCTGGACCTGATTGAAGAGGGCAATCTGGGGCTTATCCGTGCAGTCGAGAAGTTTGCCCCGGAACGCGGGTTCCGCTTCTCAACATACGCAACCTGGTGGATTCGCCAGACAATCGAACGGGCGATTATGAACCAAACCCGTACGATTCGCTTGCCGATTCACATTGTTAAAGAGCTGAACGTATACCTGCGTACCGCGCGTGAGTTGTCGCATAAACTGGACCACGAACCGAGTGCGGAAGAAATTGCAGAGCAACTGGATAAACCGGTTGATGACGTCAGCCGTATGCTTCGTCTCAATGAGCGCATTACTTCGGTAGACACCCCGCTGGGCGGTGATTCCGAAAAAGCGTTGCTGGACATTCTGGCCGATGAAAAAGAGAACGGTCCGGAAGACACCACGCAAGATGACGATATGAAACAGAGCATCGTCAAATGGCTGTTCGAACTGAACGCCAAACAGCGTGAAGTGCTGGCGCGCCGTTTCGGTCTGCTGGGATATGAAGCTGCGACACTGGAAGATGTAGGCCGTGAAATCGGTCTTACGCGTGAACGTGTTCGTCAGATTCAGGTTGAAGGCCTGCGTCGTCTGCGCGAAATTCTGCAGACGCAGGGGCTGAATATCGAAGCGTTGTTCCGCGAGTAAGTACCTTTCGTCAAAAAAAGGCCAGTCGACAGACTGGCCTTTTTCTTTACCGTTTATCTTCTGCCAGCAGCGGCGGGATACTCGGCACCATTGGCGCGTTATCAATATCTTTTTGCGTCATGCGAAACGCTTGTGGATAGTGTTCGCGGCTGGTACGGCGTAACGGTTCGGTATCGCGCCAGGTATACAGGCAATGCTGACACTGATATACCGTCCAGACTCCTTTTACCGGCGAAGTCGCCATGAGTTCAATATGTGCATCGGCACAGCGTGGACAAATCATTGGTTACTCCTTATTTACGGTTGGCCAGCATGGCGGTCAGCTTTTCAGCCCAGGCGTTAGTTTCCGGTAAATCAACAACCGGCTGGCTATAGTGACCACGGTTATCTGGCGCAACCGGCGTGGTGGCGTCAATGATCAGCTTGTCGGTAATCCCCGCCGGGCTTGAACCCGGGTCCAGTTCCAGGACGGACATATTTGGTAGCTGTACCAGATCGCCTGCCGGGTTCACTTTCGACGACAATGCCCACATCACCTGCGGCAGATTAAACGGATCGACATCTTCATCGACCATAATCACCATCTTCACATATCCTAAACCGTGTGGTGTCGTCATCGCCCGCAGACCCACCGCGCGGGCGAAGCCGCCATAGCGTTTTTTGGTCGAGATGATGGCCAGCAGGCCGTGGGTGTACATGGCGTTTACCGCCTGCACTTCCGGAAATTCGGCCTTTAACTGTTGATACAGCGGCACGCAGGTCGCCGGTCCCATCAGGTAGTCGATTTCCGTCCACGGCATACCTAAATAGAGCGATTCAAAAATGGGTTTGCTGCGGTAAGAGACCTTATCGATACGCACCACGGTCATGTTGCGACCGCCGGAATAGTGGCCGGTAAATTCGCCGAACGGTCCTTCAATTTCGCGTTTACGGCTTTCGATGACCCCTTCGAGAATGACTTCAGATCCCCACGGTACATCAAAACCGGTCAGCGGCGCGGTAGCGATAGGATAGGGGCTTTCACGTAACGCGCCCGCCATTTCATACTCTGACTGATCGTATTTCAGCGGCGTTGCGCCCATCAGGGTAATGATCGGATCGTTACCCAGCGTGATCGCAATCGGCAGATCTTCGCCACGCTCTTCCGCTTTGTGCAGGTGCAATGCGATATCATGCATCGGTACCGGTTGCAGACCCAGCTTACGCTTGCCTTTAACTTCCATACGGTAGATACCGACGTTCTGCTTGCCGAAATTCTCGGGATCGAGCGGATCGCGTGATACCACACAGGCTTTATCCAGATAGAATCCGCCGTCGCCGTCGTTCAGACGAAACAGTGGCAGGATATCAAACAGGTTGATTGCGTCGCCGTCGACGGTATTTTCCGCCCATCCCGGATTCGCCCGGCGTTCCGGCGCCACCGGAAAATTGTCCCAGCGGCGGATAAATTCATCGATCTGTTTTTTAACCGGCGTGTTAGGCGGCAAGCCCAGCGAGATGGCATGGTTCCGCCAGGAACCGATAGTATTCATTGCCACGCGGGCGTCGGTAAAACCACGAATATTGTCAAACCACAGCGCGGGCGCGCCATCGCCGATTCGTCCCGTTGCGTTGGCTGCGGCGGCTAAATCCGGCTCCGCATTCACTTCCTCGCTGATTTTCAGCAGTTGTCCCTGCTGATCCAGCGCATGTAAAAAACTGCGCAAATCATCAAATGCCATTATCCATTCTCCTGTGAAAAATTTGCTGCCTGTCGCAGTCCTTGCCAGCGGCGCGCGCGCATATGCTCCAGACCAAACTGGTCGAGAACGCGCGCCACGATGTGCTGGATAATATCGTCAACGGTTTGCGGCAGGTTGTAGAATGCGGGCATGGGCGGCACTATCGCCACCCCCATACGAGAAAGCGCAAGCATGTTTTCCAGATGAATCGTGCTGAGCGGCATTTCCCGCGGCACCAACACCAGCTTGCGACCCTCTTTCAACACGACATCGGCAGCGCGTCCCACCAGCCCTTCGGCATAGCCGGCGCGAACCCCAGCCAGTGTTTTCATACTGCAGGGGATAATAATCATGCCGTCGGTACGAAATGAGCCGGAGGAAAGGGGCGCCGCCTGATCGGCCGGGCTATGACAATAATCTGCCAGGGCGGTTACCTCAGCGGGCGTGTAGGGCGTCTCCAGTTCGATAGTGGTTTTCGCCCACTTTGACATCACCAGATGCGTTTCAACATCAGGTAGCGCCCGCAATGCCTGGAGTAGCGCGACGCCAAGCGGCGCGCCGGTCATCCCCACAATCAATCTCATTTCTTACCTCAATTATTGTTCGTATACGAACGTTTTGATCAAAATACGCCCACACGGCCCTCCCGGCAAGAGCCTCCCGACGCCTGCGCACGTTTAGCTAAAGCATTCGTCATTAAAAAACCCGGCATAAGTCGTTATGATAGAAAAAGTTAATTTATCCGGAGTGCTCATGGAGTTACGAAACACCGCGTTTCATCTGTTACGCCAACTTTTTCAGCAACATACCGCACGCTGGCAGCATGAATTACCGGAACTGACCAAACCTCAATATGCGGTGATGCGCGTTATTGCTGAGCATCCGGGTATTGAACAGGTCGATCTGACCGAAGCGGCGGTCAGCACTAAAGCGACGCTGGCGGAGATGTTAAGCCGGATGGAAAATCGTGGGCTGGTAAAGCGAGAAAACGATCCGCTGGATAAGCGTCGGCGTTTTGTCTATCTCACCGTTCAGGGCCAAACGTTGCTCGCCGCCGCGATACCACAGGGGGATCGCGTGGACGATGAGTTTTTGGGACGACTGAGCGATGAAGAACGCGAACAGTTTACGCAACTGGTACGCAAAATGATGACGTAAGCGGCTTGCACCGCTTCGCTATTTTTTTGCCATCAGCAGTGAGATATCCACTTTGGCCAGCGCCCGAATAGCGCTTTCCGGCAGGCCGTCATCGGTGACGATTTGGTTGAATTCCGCCAACGGTAACGCCAGCCATGTGGCGACCTGGCCGTATTTGGTCGCGTCGCACACCAGAATTTTTTGTCGGCTGGCGCTGGCGACGGCCCGTTTCACCGCAACTTTATCTTCCGCTGGCGTTGAAATACCGCGCACGCTCCAGGAAGAGGCGGAAATAAAGGCCTGGTCAATCATCAACCCACGCAAAAGCGTCGCCGCGGCTTCGCCGACGCACGACCGGTTTTCCCGACATACTGCCCCGCCAGTGTGAATAATTGTGCAACCGCTATTGTCCATCAGGTAATCGGCGATAACGAAATCATTAGTCACCACCGTAAGTTTATTCATCGTAACAAGCTGTCTGGCAATCGCCAGCGTGGTAGTACCGGCGTCAAGGTAGATACAGCTTTCTGGCTGTACCAGGCTGGCGGCCAGTTTGCCAATCGCCGCTTTCTGCGGCGTCGCCAGTTCGCTTTTGATCTGATGCGAGGGTTCGTGCGCTACGCGAGTCGATGACTGCACTCCGCCAGAGACCTGGATTACCGCGCCTTGCTGCTCCAGTTTTTGTAAATCACGGCGGATGGTCATATGGGATACATGCATGCGCTCGGTCAGTTCAGCGATACTGACGATGCCTTTCTCCGCCACCATATCAAGAATTATTTGTCGACGCTCAGTAGGTATCAACGTCTGCTCCTTTCTTTAGTCCTGTCGCGATTTTACGCGATTTCTCGCCACAGCGTGTGAAGTTCTATGGGGATTGTCTTCACAAAAAATAACATATTTTGTTATTTTTTGTGAATCAACTCACCGCAATTGTTTACAAAAACGCCTATATTCACATAAAAAAACATAATATCACGTAAATTAACATGGAGTGATAATGACAACAGGAACTGATTTTCATGTCGGCATTGTGGGGCTTGGCTCAATGGGAATGGGCGCTGCGCGTTCATGCCTGCGTGCCGGGCTTTCCACATGGGGGGCCGATCTTAACCCGCAAGCGTGCGCGAATCTTCTCGCTGAAGGGGCTTGTGGGACTGCCGCCAGCGCCAGGGAGTTCGCCGGAGTCGTGGATGCGTTAGTTATTCTGGTCGTTAATGCCGCCCAGGTCAGACAGGTGTTATTCGGTGAGGATGGCGTTGCCCATCTGATGAAACCCGGAAGCGCGGTGATGGTTTCGTCCACGATCTCAAGCGCCGACGCGCAAGAGATCGCCGCGGCGTTGACGGCATTGAATCTTAACATGCTGGATGCGCCGGTTTCCGGCGGCGCGGTAAAAGCGGCGCAGGGCGAAATGACGGTGATGGCCTCCGGGAGCGAGGCGGCGTTTACCCGCCTGAAGCCTGTGCTGGACGCCGTTGCCAGCAACGTTTATCGCATCAGCGATACGCCGGGCGCAGGCTCAACCGTCAAAATCATTCATCAACTGCTGGCTGGAGTGCATATTGCGGCGGCGGCCGAAGCGATGGCGCTGGCCGCGCGGGCCGGTATTCCTCTGGACGTGATGTATGACGTCGTGACCCATGCCGCCGGAAACTCCTGGATGTTCGAAAACCGTATGCAGCATGTCGTTGACGGCGACTATACCCCACGTTCGGCAGTCGACATTTTTGTCAAAGATTTGGGGTTGGTTGCCGACACGGCGAAAGCGCTACGCTTCCCCTTACCTCTCGCTTCTACGGCATTAAATATGTTCACCAGCGCCAGTAATGCCGGTTATGGCAAACAGGATGACAGCGCAGTGATCAAAATTTTCTCGGGGATTACTCTGCCTGGCGTCACGCCTGAGGAGCCGTCATGTTAAAAATTGGCGTCATTGCCGATGATTTCACCGGCGCGACCGACATCGCCAGTTTTCTGGTCGAAAACGGGATGCCGACAGTGCAGATCAATGATGTCCCAACCGGGACGCAACCGGAAGGGTGTGACGCGCTGGTTATCAGCCTGAAAATCCGCTCATGCCCGGCGCAAGAGGCGATAAAACAATCGCTGGCGGCGCTGGCATGGCTGAAAAAACAGGGCTGCCAGCAGGTCTATTTCAAATATTGCTCGACTTTCGATAGTACCGCTGAAGGCAATATCGGCCCGGTCACCGACGCGTTGATGGTGGCGCTGGATACCTCATTTACCGTGATTTCTCCCGCGCTGCCGGTTAACGGACGCACGGTCTATCAGGGTTATCTGTTTGTCATGAACCACTTGCTGGCGGAGTCCGGTATGCGCCACCACCCTATCAATCCGATGACCGACAGCTACCTGCCGCGTCTGATGGAAGCACAGGCGCAAGGGCGCTGCGGCGTTATTCCGGCCCAGACGCTTGATGAAGGCGTTGCAGCGACCCGTGCGGCGCTGTCGCGTTTACAGCAGGAAGGATACCGCTACGCGGTACTTGACGCGCTCAATGAGCGACATCTGGAAATGCAGGGCGAGGTTTTGCGTGATGCCCCTCTGGTAACTGGCGGTTCCGGGCTGGCAATGGGGCTGGCGCGTCAGTGGGCGAAGAGTGGCGCTTCTCAGGCCCGCTCCGCAGGCTATCCGCTGAGCGGCCGCGCGGTGGTGCTTTCCGGTTCCTGTTCGCAGATGACGAACCAGCAGGTGGCCTGTTATCGACAACATGCTCCCACACGCGACGTTGACGTGGCGTGCTGCCTGTCATCCGAGACGCGCGAGGCCTACGCCGAAGCGCTGGCGCAGTGGGTGCTCAGTCAGGATAGCGAACTGGCGCCAATGATTAGCGCCACCGCCTCCACGCAGGCGCTGGCTGCCATCCAGCAGCAATACGGCGCTGCCGAAGCCAGCCATGCGGTAGAGACGCTCTTTTCACTGCTGGCCGCTCGCTTAGCCGAAGGCGGTATCACCCGGTTTATCGTGGCGGGCGGCGAAACGTCGGGCGTGGTGACGCAAAGCCTCGGTATTACCGGTTTTCACATCGGACCGTGCATTTCACCCGGCGTGCCGTGGGTCAACGCGCTCCATGCGCCAGTCTCGCTGGCGCTAAAGTCAGGCAATTTTGGCGATGAATCCTTTTTCATACGCGCTCAAAGGGAGTTTCAGGTATGACGACACTGGCAAAAGAAGAGCACGCTTTGCGAGACGAGATGGTCAGGATAGCTGCCTCGTTTTTCCAGCGTGGCTATGCTACCGGCTCGGCAGGCAACCTCTCGCTGTTACTGCCGGACGGCAATATTCTGGCAACGCCCACCGGTTCGTGTCTGGGTAATCTCGACCCGCAGCGGCTATCCAAAGTGGACCCGCAGGGCGAATGGCTCAGCGGCGATAAACCGTCTAAAGAGGTGCGTTTTCATCTGGCGTTGTATCGCAATAACCCTTGCTGCAAGGCCGTGGTACATCTGCACAGCACCTGGTCAACGGCGCTTTCCTGTCTCGAAGGACTGGACCCGCAAAATGTGATTCGCCCGTTTACCCCGTATGTGGTGATGCGGATGGGGGACATTCCGCTGGTTCCTTACTATCGCCCGGGGGATGACCGAATTGCCCGCGATCTGGCCGCGCTGGCGGGCCAGCATCAGGCCTTTTTACTGGCCAATCATGGGCCGGTAGTGTGCGGGGAGAATTTGCAGGAAGCCGCTAATAATACCGAGGAGCTGGAAGAGACGGCAAAGCTGATTTTTATCCTTGGCGAACGCCCGATTCGTTATTTAACCACCGAAGAAATTGCGCAGTTAAGGAGATAACCCGATGCCGCGTTTTGCCGCCAATTTGTCGATGATGTTTACCGAAGCGCCGTTTATCGAGCGTTTTGCCGCCGCTGCCGCAGCCGGTTTTCAGGCCGTTGAGTTTCTGTTCCCCTACGACTTTGCCGCCAGCGAGATTAAAGCCCAGCTATTGCGTCATGATCTGACGCTGGCGCTGTTTAATACTTCGGCGGGCGATATCGCAGCGGGCGAGTGGGGGCGTGCCGCGCTGCCGGGGCGCGAACACGACGCGCGAGCCGATATCGATCTGGCGCTGGAATACGCTCTTGCGCTGGAATGCGAGCAGGTTCATATCATGGCGGGCGTAGTGCCGGATGGCGCTGATGGCGCACGTTATCGCGCCACGTTTATCGATAATTTGCGTTATGCCGCCGACCGGTTTGCCGCCCACGATAAACGTATTTTGATCGAAGCGCTGAGTCCCGGCGTTAAACCCGGCTACCTCTTTTCCAGCCAATATCAGGCGCTGGGCATCGCAGAAGAGGTTGACCGCCCGAATGTGTTCATCCAGCTCGACACTTTCCACGCGCAAAAAGTGGATGGCAATTTGAGTCACCTGATTCGCGAGTACGCGGGCCGCTATGCCCATGTGCAAATCGCCTCGCTACCGGACAGACATGAACCGGATGATGGCGAGATCAACTACCCGTGGCTGTTCCGGTTGTTCGATGACGTGGGTTATCGCGGCTGGATAGGCTGCGAATACCAACCACGGAATACCACTCAGGACGGGCTTGGCTGGTTTAACGCCTGGCGCTAATCCTGAACTACCCTACACAACAATAAAGAGGACATCCGGATGCAGATTATCATTACCGGCGGGGGCGGCTTTTTAGGCCAGAAACTCGCAAGCGCCTTATTAAATTCATCGCTGGCGTTTAACGAACTGCTTCTTGTTGATTTAAAAATGCCTGCACGGTTATCAGACTCCCCTCGTTTACGCTGCATGGAAGCTGACTTAACCCAGCCGGGCGTGCTGGAGAATGTGATTACCGCTAATACCTCTGTTGTTTATCATCTCGCTGCGATTGTCAGCAGTCATGCGGAAGACGATTTCGATCTGGGATGGAAAGTTAATCTGGATCTTACCCGCCAGTTACTTGAGGCGTGTCGTCGGCAACCGCAGAAAATTCGTTTTGTCTTCTCCAGCTCGCTTGCCGTTTATGGCGGTACGCTGCCGGAATGCGTCACCGATACCACCGCGCTCACGCCGCGCTCGTCTTATGGCGCGCAGAAGGCCGCCTGTGAACTGTTGGTCAACGATTATACCCGCAAAGGCTATGTGGATGGGCTGGCGCTGCGTTTGCCGACGATCTGTGTTCGCCCGGGTAAACCAAACCGCGCCGCTTCTTCTTTTGTCAGCGCGATTATTCGTGAACCGTTGCAGGGCGAGACGACCATCTGCCCGGTATCGGAAAGTTTGCGTTTGTGGATTTCCAGCCCGGCGGCGGTGATCCATAACCTGTCGCTGGCCGCA
Source organism: Salmonella enterica subsp. diarizonae (assembly GCF_008692785.1). Taxonomy (GTDB): domain Bacteria; phylum Pseudomonadota; class Gammaproteobacteria; order Enterobacterales; family Enterobacteriaceae; genus Salmonella; species Salmonella diarizonae. Next base: position 276,158 of record NZ_VXJV01000001.1, on the reverse strand, counting down.
ACGTTACCCTCGCCAGGTGAGGCGAGCAGTATCAACTTACCCGGGATCAGCGTAACCGTGGGCGAGATGCTGGAAACGTTGCGTCAGACGGGCGGTCAGGCGGAGCGCGATCGGGTTACGCATCAGCGCGACGAAGGCGTCGAGAAAATCGTCGCCTCCTGGCCGGGACGTATCGATAACCAGCGTGCGCTGGCGTTAGGTTTTGTCGCCGACAAGCGTTTCGATGACATTATCGAACGCTTTCGACAAGATGATATGGAGACGAGGTCATGACAAGTTTACCGACACCGATTATCGGCCTGATCGTTGCCGTTTTCGTTCTGGTATGGCTGGTGTTACGCACCCGCGTTCATGCGCTGATCGCGATGCTGGCGGCGGCCTGTATTGCCGGTTTGTTGGGGGGAATGGGCATTGATAAAACGCTCTCTGTCATCACCAGTGGATTCGGCACGACGCTGGGCAGCATTGGCCTGGTGATTGGTCTCGGCGTAATGATGGGACGCTTGCTGGAGGTCTCCGGCGCGGCGGAGCGTATCGCCTGGAGCTTTATCAAATGGCTGGGGAAACGTCGTGAAGAGTGGGCGCTGGCGATCACGGGTTATATTGTCAGTATCCCGATTTTCGTCGATTCCGCTTTTGTGATTCTTTATCCGGTAGCGAAAGCGCTGGCGAAAAGCGGTAAACGTTCGCTGCTGACGCTGGGCGTCGCGCTGGCGGGCGGGCTGGTGGTCACTCACCATACGGTGCCCCCGACGCCCGGCCCGCTGGGGGTAGCCGGGATTTTTAACGTCGACATCGGCGCAATGTTATTGACCGGGATGGCGCTGGCGGTGCCCTGTGTGATCGGCATTGTGTTCTATGCGCAGTGGCTGGATAAACGCTACCCTGATTTCGTGCCGCGCACGCTGAACGCCGATGAAGTAAATGCCGCGCTGGAGCAGTACAACAAAGAGAAAGAGCAAAAGGATCTGCCGAGCCTGACGCTCTCACTGCTGCCTATTGTGGTACCGATCGTTCTGATCTTCCTGAAGGCTATCTGTTCCACCCTCGCCACCATAGAAGGATGGTCCGGTCTGGCGACGCATCCGGTGGTACAGACAATCAACTTTGTGGGAAGTCCAGTGATCGCGTTGGCAATCAGCGTTCTGCTGGCGGTGTATACGCTGGTGCCGCGCATGGATAAACATACCACCGCAGAGCGTCTGGAAGAGGGTTTGCAAAGCGCCGGGATTATCTTACTGGTCACGGGTGCTGGCGGCGCGTTAGGCGCGATCCTGCGCGACAGCGGCGCGGGTCAACAGCTGGCGGAGCAGGTTGCCAACCTGCCGATCTCGCCGATCCTGATCCCATTTATCGTGGCGACGCTGGTACGCCTGATTCAGGGATCGGGGACGGTGGCGATGATCACTGCCGCCTCGATTTCCGCGCCGATCCTGGCGCAGATCCCCGGCATCAATATGTTGCTTGCCGCTCAGGCCGCAACGATGGGGTCGCTGTTCTTCGGCTACTTTAACGACAGCCTGTTCTGGGTGGTTAACCGCATGATGGGCGTCTCTGATGTCAAACAGCAGATGGTGGTTTGGTCTGTACCGACGACCATTGCCTGGGCGATTGGCGGCACCGGCGTGGCGCTGATTAACCTGCTGTTCGGTTCCGGCGGCAGTTGGCTCGATCCGTTATTGCCGATTGTCGTTCTGGCGGCAATTATGCTGTGGGTGCGCTGGCAGGCGCAGGGGATCAAAGACAAGCTGGTGGTTAAGGATTAAGACGATATTATCCGTCCGGGAGCGCAATGCTCCCGGACTGGCTACGATGATGGGGCGTGCTCCCCGCAATCCCATTGCGAACGTAAAAAATCAATAAATGCGCGTACTTTTGTCGATACATGGCGGGCGTCCGGATAAACGGCATAAATGCCCTGGCGGGGAAAATGATAGTCGGGTAACACGTGAATTAACGTTCCATCCTCCAGTGCGGTTTTGACTAACCATCGCGGCAATAATGCGACGCCGCTTCCCGCGAGAGCGAAGGCCATCAGCGAGCGGGCGCTGTTGACAGAAATTCTGCCGGCTTTACTTATCTCCAGGCGCGAGTGTTGGCCATGATTATTCGTTATTGTCCATCGTAGCGGCGTAGGTAATCGCTCATGAATAATCCATTCTGCCTGGGCCAATGATTCCAGCGACGAAACAGGGTAGTGGGCGAGCCACTGCGGCGCGGCGACCGGCAGAATGGTAAAGCGGGATATCAGCGCGGCGCGATAGCGGGAGTCCGCCAGCGAGCCAAGCCGAATCGCCACATCAAAGCGCTCAGCAATTAAATCGGCATGATGTGATGAGGACATATGCCGAATACGGAGATCGGGATGGCGTTGACTAAACTGCGCCAATACCGGAATGACCACCTGTTCGCCAAACTCGGGTGTGGTGGTAATACGTAACTCGCCGCCCAGCCCACTATGGCTGGCGCGCACTTCATCCTGCAAATTTTTCGCTGCGTTGAGTAAATTCACGCCTTTTTGGTAAAAGAGGACGCCGGCGTCTGTGAGCGTCAGTTGTCGGGTGGAACGTAGCAGTAACGTTACGCCAAGCTCTTTTTCAAGCTGCCGAATATTAAAGCTCACTACCGCTTTTGTTTGGCCCGATGCGGCGGCGGCGGCCGTGAAGCTGCCGCTATCTACCACGGCGACAAACAGCGACATACGCTGCAAATTGAGCATGGCGAGTTCCTTTACTGTCAAAATTATTTTGACAGTATATCGTTGAAGCGCGGACTTATCTGGTTTTCTCCGGACGGCTACATTAGTGCCTCTGGCGGAGGATGCATAATGACGTATCGCAGTAAAGTGGCGGTGGTTTACCTGCTTGGCTTCTTTCTTGATCTGATTAATCTGTTTATCGCCAGCGTGGCTTTTCCCGCGATGTCCGTGGATCTGCATACGTCCATATCGGCGCTGGCATGGGTGAGTAACGGTTATATTGCAGGATTAACGCTGATCGTTCCGTTTAGCGCGTTTCTTTCGCGTTATCTCGGCGCACGACGGCTGATCATGTTTTCGCTCATTCTGTTTAGCGTTGCCGCCGCTGCCGCAGGTTTTGCCGATTCCTTACACAGCCTTGTTTTCTGGCGTATTGTGCAGGGGGCGGGCGGTGGCTTATTGATCCCGGTTGGTCAGGCGTTAACCTGGCAACAGTTTAAACCGCATGAACGCGCTGGCGTGTCATCGGTTGTCATGATGGTGGCGCTACTGGCGCCGGCATGTTCGCCTGCGATTGGCGGGCTGCTGGTGGAAACGTGCGGCTGGCGCTGGATATTCTTTGCTACGCTGCCGGTGGCCGTTCTCACTTTATTGCTCGCTTATCGTTGGCTGAACGTCGCTTCGACGACAATGGCGTCAGCAAGATTGCTCCATCTGCCGTTGTTGACGGACAGGCTGCTGCGTTTTGCCATGATCGTCTATCTGTGTGTGCCGGGTATGTTCATTGGTATCAGCGTGGTCGGGATGTTTTATCTACAGAACGTCGCGCAGTTATCGCCTGCGGTGGCGGGGTCGCTGATGCTCCCCTGGTCGATCGCTTCATTTGTCGCCATTATGCTTACCGGACGTTACTTCAATCAGCTTGGGCCGCGTCCGCTGATTATCGTCGGCTGTCTTCTTCAGGCCGCAGGGATATTGTTTTTAACTAACGTTACGCTTGCGACATCTCACCGTGTACTGATGATGATATTCGCGTTAATGGGCGCTGGCGGCAGTTTGTGCAGCAGTACCGCGCAGAGTGGCGCTTTCCTGACTATTGCTCGCCGGGACATGCCTGACGCCAGCGCGCTATGGAATCTTAATCGTCAGCTCAGCTTTTTCATTGGCGCGACGCTGTTGACGCTGCTGTTAAACGCACTCCAGCGCGTTATGTCGCTTGAGGTTGCTTATCGCTGGACCTTTATTGCCGCAGCCGGTATCACCCTGCTGCCCCTTATTTACGCTGTCTGTCTAAACAATAGAAAAGCGCTTCTGTGCCTGAAAAAGGAAAGACCATGAATCCATATAAAGAAGAAATTATTCACGCCCATGAGGCGATTGAGAACTGGCTTAGCAAGGGTATGGGCAGCCTGGAGGCGTTGATACCGCGTTTCGCTGCTGATTTTACGCTGATAACGCCAGGCGGTGTTTGTCTGGATTATCCGGCGCTTGGCGCTTTTTTCCAGGCGCAGCGCGCGTGTCGCCCGGGGCTGGTTATCGTGGTTGAGCACATTGACCTTGTGGCGGAGTGGCCGGAAGGCGCCGCGCTTCATTATCGTGAGCGGCAGCAACTGCCGGGCCAGGCAGAGACGGTACGCTGGTCGACGGTCATTTTAAAAAGGGAAAGAGGACGGATAGTCTGGCGCCATTTACACGAAACGACAGTCACAGCCTGAAAAGCCTGTTCCGGCGCGCGGACCCGATAGCGCGGCGCTATCGGGCCTGACACGTTTACACCAGACTTTTCAGCCGATAGATCCACTCCAGCGCCTGGCGTGGCGTCAGGGAGTCCGGATCGAGATTCTCCAGTGCTTCAACGGCGGGCGATGTCTCTTCCGGAGCGGCAAGCAACGACATTTGCGTGCCGTCCACCTGCGTTGCCGCCGCAGTGGGCGAGATGCTCTCCAGCTCGCGGAGTTTTTGCCGTGCGCGTTTGATTACCTCTTTAGGGACGCCGGCAAGCGCCGCGACCGCCAGACCATAGCTCTTACTTGCCGCGCCGTCCTGCACGCTGTGCATAAACGCGATAGTATCGCCGTGTTCCAGCGCATCCAGGTGGACGTTCGCTACGCCTTCCATTTTCTCCGGTAATTGGGTCAGCTCGAAGTAGTGGGTAGCGAACAGCGTTAACGCTTTAATCTTATTCGCGAGGTTCTCCGCGCAGGCCCAGGCCAGCGACAGCCCGTCATACGTGGAGGTACCGCGTCCGATTTCATCCATCAATACCAGACTGTTTTCCGTCGCATTATGCAGAATGTTCGCGGTTTCGGTCATCTCCACCATAAAGGTCGAACGCCCGGAGGCCAGGTCGTCTGCTGCGCCGACACGGGTAAAAATACGGTCGATTGGGCCGATTTCCACGTTTTGCGCTGGCACGTAACTGCCAATATAAGCCAGCAGGGCGATCAATGCCGTTTGTCGCATATAGGTACTTTTACCGCCCATATTCGGCCCGGTGATAATCAACATCCGGCGCTGCGGCGACAGATTGAGCGGGTTAGCGATAAACGGCTCATTCAGTACCTGCTCTACCACCGGGTGGCGACCTTCGGCGATACGAATACCAGGTTTGTCGGTAAACGTCGGACAGGTGTAATTCAGCGTCCAGGTACGTTCGGCCAGGTTAACCAGTACATCCAGTTCCGCCAGCGCGTTGGCGCTCTGCTGTAAATCCGCCAGATGCGGCAACAGCAGATCAAACAATTCGTCATATAGCTGTTTTTCCAGCGCCAGCGCTTTGCCTTTCGAGGTCAGAACCTTATCTTCGTACTCTTTTAGCTCAGGAATAATGTAGCGTTCGGCATTTTTCAGCGTCTGGCGACGCACGTAATTGATGGGCGCCAGATGGCTTTGACCACGGCTAATCTGAATGTAATAACCATGCACAGCGTTATAGCCGACTTTCAACGTATCCAGCCCGGTACGCTCACGCTCGCGAATTTCCAGACGATCGAGATAATCGGTGGCGCCGTCCGCCAGCGCGCGCCATTCGTCCAGCTCTTCGTGATAGCCGGGCGCAATAACGCCGCCGTCGCGGACCAGTACTGGCGGCGCGTCAATAATGGCGCGTTCCAGAAGATCGCGCAGCTCGGCAAAATCGCCCATTTTTTTACGCAATGCCTGCACCGGCGCGCTGTCAACGGTTTCAAGCTGAGCGTGCAATTCCGGCAGTTGCTGGAAGGCATGACGCATTCGGGCGAGATCGCGCGGACGCGCGGTGCGCAGTGCCAAACGCGCAAGGATACGCTCCAGATCGCCGACCTGACGCAGCACCGGTTGCAGTTCGCTGACGGTGTCCTGCAAGGCGCCGATGGTCTGTTGGCGTTCACGCAATATGTCGGTATTTCGTACCGGCATATGCAGCCAGCGTTTAAGCATTCGGCTACCCATTGGCGTCACGGTACAGTCAAGCACCGCGGCGAGGGTATTTTCGACACCGCCGGCCAGGTTCTGGGTAATTTCCAGATTGCGGCGGGTCGCGGCATCCATAATGATGCTGTCCTGCTGGCGTTCCATCGTAATGGAGCGAATATGCGGCAGGGAGGTGCGCTGGGTATCTTTTACGTACTGTAACAGGCAGCCTGCCGCACATAATCCACGCGAGGCATTTTCGACGCCGAAACCGACCAGATCCCGCGTACCGAATTGCAGATTTAACTGCTGGCGGGCGGTATCAATCTCAAACTCCCACAACGGGCGACGGCGCAGACCCCGGCGTCCCTCTATTAACGCCATTTCAGCAAAATCTTCGGCATACAATAGTTCGGCGGGATTGGTGCGCTGCAGCTCTGCGGCCATCGTTTCACGGTCGGCGGGTTCGCTCAGACGAAAGCGCCCGGAGCTGATATCCAGCGTGGCGTAACCGTAGCCTTTACCATCCTGCCAGATAGCCGCCAGCAGGTTATCCTGACGCTCCTGTAGCAGGGCTTCATCACTGATGGTGCCAGGCGTAACGATACGCACGACCTTACGTTCAACGGGACCTTTGCTGGTGGCCGGGTCGCCAATCTGTTCGCAAATAGCGACGGATTCGCCCTGATTGACCAGTTTTGCGAGGTAGTTTTCTACGGCGTGGTGCGGGATACCCGCCATAGGGATAGGTTCGCCAGCCGATGCGCCGCGTTTGGTCAGCGAAATATCAAGCAACTGCGACGCACGCTTTGCGTCGTCATAAAACAGTTCGTAAAAGTCGCCCATACGATAAAACAGCAGAATCTCCGGGTGCTGGGCTTTCAGTTTGAGATACTGCTGCATCATTGGCGTATGGTCTGAGAGATCCTTGTCGATAGACTCTTGCATATTGATTTTACTCATTTTTTAAGTCTTGCGGTTACCCATGTTGCCCCATGTGAAACCGCTTTAAACCCATATAAATCGATAAATTTGTATACCAGAAGTATACCGGTTAGTATCGGGTATACACTCTGACTTGCTGGTATACATTTATGAAAATGACACTTACTCAGTCGATTATAATCAATAAGTTATCTATCGACGTGAAACCAGATCTCGACCAGCAAGGGCGAGTAGTCTACTTACCCAATCCTGAACGAAAGCCGTATATTATCACTGACAACCACAGGGATTCACCCGTAGGTTTCGGTGTCAAAATCAGTGCCACTAAAAAAACCTATATCATTCAACGACGGGTGGCGTCAGCAGACAAGCGACCCTCGACGGGTGGCAAGGCACCGAAACAGGTTATCAGATCTACGATTGGTAATGTTTCAGATTTTGCCAACATTGATCAGGCTCGCGATGCTGCTCGCAAATTCGTTGAAACTATGAAGTTGACCAGACGAAATCCGAATGCAGTAAAGCGAGAAGCAGAGGCTTCTGAGCTAACGATCAGTGAAGTTTTTGCGCAATACAGAAGTCATCTCATGGGCAGGTCTAAACCAGCAAAGCCCAACACGTTAAATGTGCTTAATAAAGCCGAAAACCGCCTGAAAGAGTGGGAAAATCTTAGAGTAAAAGATCTGACAGGCAACGAGATATTGCGCAAGTTTGATGAGATCGCTTCAAGAGCCAGAACTGCGGCAGAGCAGACTTTTCGCTGGGTGAATGTGGCGGTAAGGCATGCGATTGAGATCGAAGCGGGAAATGCCCAGACACAACAACGACAACCGACACTAAGCTACAACCCCTTCTCAATTCTGACGATACAGAAAAAATTCAGAACCCGTTCACAGCTCGAAGAAAGTTATCGCGCAAAAGGTGTACGAAACCCACTGTCGCCAAAAGACACTTTGGGGCGATTTTTAACGGCATTGCACAACAAGAGAAGCTTCAACCGCCTGGGATGCGATTATCTTTTGCTGACTGTTCTTACAGGAGCCAGGAAAGAAGAAACAGCTTCATTGTGCTGGCGAGAGGCCCTGACAGAAGAAGAAGCCAGAACGACCAGTTATGTTGATCTTGAAAATAGAATAATTCGATTTTATGACACTAAAAACCGCAACGACCATGAGCTTCCAATTTGTGATGCTACGAAGCGAATTCTCGAAGACCGAAGAGATTTAGTCAACGAGACTGAAAAGCGAGCTGAAAAACGCAAATGGGTTTTTCCGGCTCGGTCGTCGCGAAGCAAAGTGGGGCACTATTCAGACAGCAAAAGCCTACGCGAGTATATCTGCCAGGAAGCAGGAATATCGAAGCTGGGGATGCACGACCTGCGAAGAACCTTTGGTCGTGTTGCAGAAGGGCTCACTTCATATTCTGTGGTGAAAAGGTTGCTCAACCATCGCAATACCACTGATCCTACTGAACGGTATTCAATGCCTGATAATGATCGAATTTATGAGGCACTTCAAAGTATTGAGCTCCATATGCTTATGACTGCACCAGAGTTGTATAATACACTTCTGGCTTCGGCGAAATATCAACCATTGCCAACAAATTAGGGGAATAGGGAATGAGTGCAATCGATACTGTAAGGGAATATGCTGAAGTATGGCGGCTATTTGGTAGTATGCCAGATGATGCAACCCTGAGTGCTGAAGTTTCGGCCCTTTACCTTGGTGTAAGTGTCAAAACATTAGCTCGTTATCGCCAGACTGGTAATGGACCTGCTTATATCCAATACCAGGCAGAAGACAGCAAAGCAAGGAATCAACGAGTAAATTATCTTTTAGGTGATTTAAGAATATGGCGTGATCGTCATAAGGTAAGCAGCACAATGGAGGCTGCACAGGTCCGTGGACTGGCTTTTACTTCGTTGGTTGACTTTATCGAACCGGAGCCTTTCTGGACTATTGATAATAAAATTTATTCACATGTTCTTACTGTTTCTGACGAAATATTCAAGGAACTATTAAATACAACCCGTGCAGAAGTTATCTGGATCTCTGTAGAAAAAGTTTTGTCTGAGGACTGGCATACTGTGAGAGAACGGCAGAGATGGAATGATTTGTTTGTTGGGGTTATGACAGGATTGGTAGATGCTTGTATGGCTGAGCAGGAGAGGCATGTATTGTATGAAGATTTTTTGCAATCATAATTTAATTTCTATTTTTTGTTGTTTTGAATAAGCTTATTATTGGTTATGCTCAGTGTAATAATATTCAGTTAATTATGGATTGCAAAGAGTAAATGATTTGAAAATTCAATATCGTAGCACATATATCTTTTAATCTTTTATCATTCCGGAGTTAACTATGAGTATTGACTCACGATTTGAAAAATTCATGCTTTCATTACCTTCAATAGAAAGCATAGATTCAATAGAATTGAGTGAGGAACTCAGAAAAGAGAAAAAGGCTGATTATTTGGGAATGGGAAGGAAGATCATTTTTGAACAAAAATGTATAACACAAGAACAATCTCAAAAAATCGAACTTGAGTTAGAGCAATATGTCAATGACGAAAACTATCCTGTTTTCTATGGTGAAAGGGATTTCAATTTAGTCATAAAAGATCTTCCTAATAGTCAAGATATCAAAAACAGAGTGTTTGTTCGAATTACAAAATTACTTGAGTCATATTTGAGTCAGGCATGTAAACAAATAGAATCATCTAAAAATATTTTTAATTTAGATAATTCAGTTGGTGTGCTTGTCATTTTAAATGAGAAAATAAAAATACTATCACCAGATTTAGTTGTTTACCGATTACAACAAAGAATGAAAGAAAAAAAAGATGACGACTTTAGATTTAATACTATTGACTATATAATATTTATATCTGAAACACATGAGATAAACGGTAATCCAGTTGTGATTATTTTAGAAGGATCTAATGCGGCTAAGAATCCTGCAGAAATTAATGAATATTTGAATTATATTGCCAATGGGTGGGCTCAATTTAATGGTCGTAATACTATGAAAATTGACAATGCCAGAGATTTATTCATTAATTTAGAAGAGAAAGAAGAGCCTAAATCAAATAGTTTAACTCGCACTGATGAAAGAAAACTATGGTATCGTAAAAACCGATATATGAAAGATTGGTCAGATGATAAAGTTTTACAGGCGGCGGTTGATCATATGAACAAAATAATGCCATTTATTTTGAAAAATGGACCAAAATTACCAGTGGATAAGTTAGGTGAGCTAATGTTGGCATTTGGTGATTTTATTGAAGAGTCCAACATGCGTGGCTTAGATCTAAAAGGACTTAATAACCTTTTCACGGATAAGTGATTTTTAAAGATATATAATATATTATAATTGTTGCCATTTTTTGTAACTAATTAAAAATGGCAACCTTTTTAGTATTATTTTATCATTCTCTATATATATTTTAGTACTGTGAGATTTATTCACGATTGTTTTTTTCTAACACTATAAAAACTAAACGAGTTATCAAAGTCCTCAGTTTCTGCTTTGGATCTCTTGAATTTATCCATTTGCTCCTCATTAAATTTATGAGGAATCCCTTTTACACATAAATTAGAGTTCAAATATACATGGTCGTCTTCTGTATTGCGAATGAGTATTCTCTTTTCAAATAACTCTTTGAATGCTCTCGAAACATTAGATTTTTGTAGTCCTAAATCTTTTGCTACCCTTGATTGAGAGAAGTTAACAAGAATATTACCGTAATCAATGATTGAAAAAAGATAAATAATTATTCGAAAAGAAGTTGGTGTTAGCTTCATTTTTGCCAGAGTGCCGATATTTGTTTTAAAAATCATGGAAAAGTCATCCTTAAAGGAGGTTTTCCTTTTATTACTGGCTTTAATTCTAAGTTCTTCTAAATCGTCTAATGATACGTCTAATGCTTCTGCAATCGCGGATTTTTGTTCTCTGGTTAGAATAACATTTGTATTTATCATATTATCTCCTTTTGTTGTTTTCTGATAATATATATTGCATATTTTTTTAATTGTCAAATTTTTTCATAAAAATACAAAGTATTTTATCTATATTGATATGTGGATTATTAAATTAAATACTATGGGTGGTAGATTTAATGTTTCATGTTATAAAATAAGTAAATTTACTTCATGGAAGTGATTACCACTCATTTGATATAATGTTATGATTTACTTGGTTTTATTTTATTTGTCTTTCGTAAGATAAAAGATAAATAAAGAAATAAGAAACCATGGCATTACAATACTAATTGGAACTGTCATATTGTCTTGCTTAATTCAATATCGAATATATTCTTATGTTTTTGTGTATAAGTGTAATGAAGTCTGCGCAACTTCAGTGTTGCGCCAATGGACTTCGGTTACCATCATTTTTGGGACTAAATGTAACAATTGCGCGATATACAGTTGTCTGGAATTAAATGAATGAACAAGGTTGTCGCAGAAGAGCTTAGATATCAGAATAACTGAAAATCATTGTATTACCTGATTATAAAAACCGGCATTCGCCGAAAACCTCTGGAAAATTATTTCTACTTCAGCGAGTGAGTGCTTTGTGCACTCAGCGGTGCTGCAAGAAAGTCCGTAGCGAAGTATAAACCAATATCTTCGTATCAGTATGCAGGGCGTAAGCCTGTGCGAAGCACTTTGTTATAAATATCCGTAGAAGGTTTTTTATTAATTGGTTTTAAATTCGATTAAAGGAGCATTGTTTTTTAACTTAAATGTATTATTCTTATATTTTCCAGAAGCGAAATGAAAATAATTTCTCATTGGCAATGACATAAAAATATTTTGTTTTAGCTGTTGATTTTTTATGTTGGCATGATAGTACTTGATTATAAAACTAAAAAAGGATCAAGCTATGTGCAATAATATTACTCTTTCTCAGGAAGAAAAATTTATCAAGTTGATTGATAAATATATCACTCAGCATCGTGATAATGCTATTAATGCTGTTTTTTACCGAAAGCTGTATGTGCTTTTCGTCGGATATCACCTTAAATATTATTACTCAAGTAAGCAATACTGCAACTCGTGTTTTCATGTGGATAATATTATGCAGATGTTCACAGGTGTAGTTTCTTCACTCAAGGCTAATGTGCTAACAAAGCTCAACAATAGTCATACAATGCTTCATTGCTTGAACGGGCTTGTGGATTACATTTCCGCTAACCTCATGGAGGTTGAACAACTCTATGCAGATTTACTGGCGCAATATGAAAGGAAAAGTATTTCTCATTCGTTGAATTTTATACCACCACCTATGGGGGGCAGAAAAAGACTGTGAGAATGCGTAAATAACAGTTATGCGGAGCTTTCAGTTCAAATTAATTAGCGGATGATAAAAGCAGGAGTTGGTTATCCAGGCTCCTGCTGAATGAAGAATTTTCTGAAATTTTACTTATTGTGGGATTAATTTTATTGAATAAACAGAACCCTGTCTGCATAGATTTTTTTAATTATATATATAAGAACAATACAGCTTACGAAAAACGTAATGACCGAGACTGGAGTGCTTCCGGTCAATGAAAATGCTAACCATGCGAGACCGAACGCCACGAATTGAAACAGAAATGCCACTATTACCGGGCTTTCGCCATAGACCACTTTTGCATGGCATCCAGTGCATATTCTTACACCGTGGGGACTTTCCTTAAAGCAGAAGGGGCACCGAACTGTCTGGTTACTCATTGTGGCTCCGTGGCCTAAATTAAGTTGATGTCTTTTTGACCATTCTCGATGAATAATTCTCTTTAGTAAAATTGCTTGTACCGATCGATGATTATCATGTGATATGTATTAACTATCATAATTAAAATAATGATCTGTATAAACGATCAATAATTTATTGACTAAATTAAATTTGTGAACTACTTGTGATGTGACTTGTAGCCGTGAGTTTTGCTAACTGATTGTTCTGAAGGTAATTTTTCAAAAGACTCAGGGTTGTGTGCAAGTAAGTGAAGATGATAGATTTGTCTAAAGGGACGAGAGGTCGCATACAACAGAGAACTACCCAACTGTCTGAGCAGTTGTATGAGTCTGCTAAGAAATGGAAGCCACACCTGGAAGTGGGATTGGTGTTGTCTGGATATCTGATGGGCCGTAAAGCGTAGTTTTTGGTTCAATTGGATGGTATGGGCAAGTTCATTCTCCCTTTCATTTCTGACTTGCTCGTCGAGTTGCAGTAGTTTATCGAGAATAGTTTCTCTGCTGGGATGTTGTGCTTCTGGCTGTTTACAAGGAGCAGGAGCAAATTTAGATCCTGTATTAAGTAGTTTTACATGTCCAGGCGAGTAATCAATAAGTGTCTGAATATTTGACCAGGCATACCTTTTCCCAAGCTGTGAAGCCTTGAAGGCAATCCCCTGAAATTCAAATGAAAAACCATTCATTTTGCCCGTCGAAGCAATGTTGGGCTGGCAGGTTACACCCACTTGTTCCAGTTGCTGAATGAACGATAACAAATCTGGGCGATTGGTTAATACATTATCGATGCAAGTTTGCAAAGCGACTTTTGGGCAGGGAGTTGCCGTTCGTTCAGAGAGCATCTTTTCGTTGCGCGAAAGCTTCTTTATGCCCTGAGCTCGTCGGTTTGAAGTAGTCGCTGTTTCTGTGAGACCATGTATTCTTTCCAGCTCACTGATAATTCGAGTGCTGATAAGGTTCTCATTTTTTCCCAGATACAACTTTCCGTCAGTAATGTCAATACGACTGGCCATAATGTGAATATGCTGTCCAGCCTCATTATTATGAAGAACATAGCAACGAAGATGTGTATCAGTAAAACCCATACGAGACATATAATCGTCGGCTACGGTTGCCCATTGTGCTTCTGACAATTTTTCTCCATGCGGTAAGCGAAGAGAGTTGTGCCATACCGGTTTTTTGATATCAGGTCGTAAAATTTTTGTTTGTCCAAACTCGCGAATAAGGTCAACGATATGGTTGCCAGCCATATTGCCACCAACAACCTTGGGATCAGTTTTGTGGTGTGAAGCCGGTTCAAGTGCATAGATCACTACTCCAGTAAAATGCTTACCTCTCTTGATTTTCTGCATGCCTTTCATTTGTATTACTCCAAAAAATTGAGGGGAGTAGAAGAGTGCGAAGTGTCTGCACCTGCCGTTTGATTACATGCATTTCTGTCAGGGTTGGATCGCTGTCTGGACTTTTACTATTGAGGTAGGTCAGCAGGCGATTTAAGTCTTGCGAAAGGCGACCGAGCTCTACCCATGCACTTTTATTAATCTCTGGTAATACCAAAGGAAGCCTATTCAGCGAAGCCATCCTGAGCCATTCTCCTTTTTTATAAGAACCTCTTTTTTCTTCTAAAATAGATAACTCATTTTTATTTAATCTGACACTTACACAGTATGATCTGATTTCATCCTCTGGTAGTCGTCCAGTATGAAACTTTCCTCTTCTAGATGTTTTTGTTAAATCTGGCTGTTGTTTTTGGTGATTATAATGCATAGAAATACCTAAATTTTAATATGATATGATTTATATATAAAAGATAATAATAAAACGTCAAGTGTATAATGGTGTTAAAATAAACACCAAGTAAAGGAGTGTCTCAAATGATTTAAGATTCATGCTGTTTATACTTAAAATGTATAATTTTGGGTCTGGTATGAATCTTTCACATTTAATTCATGTTTCTAATATACGCCCACTATTAATACCATCTCCTTTAGAACATTTCTTTCCTGATCATGCTATAAGAGTAGTGAGCATAAATTGAGAATATAGTTAGATTTTTCCTATCTATAATAATATGCGAGAGAATAGGTAAGGTAGAAATCATGGTCATAAATGTAACTTTTGTAGCGACTTGAAAAATGTGGTTTGTACAATATATAAATATCTGCATTTTAATGTGTTTTAGGAACATAATTTGTGAGGGTTGAGTGGTTTTATTTTTCATTCTCCTTTGTTATTTTTTTAAATAAAATGCGCGTTAAAATATGAATTATATATCAAATGGAATCAGTTTTTTATTGCGGTGTTGTTATTAAGAGTAATATATTAATTTAATATGTTAATTGTAACATTGCGCAATACTATATCGTGCTGAGAGAGTTTGATTTATCGCATTACAATAACTATTATTGTGACTAAGAGCAAAAAGTTACTCAAAACTCTTCTTACCTTTTGATAATTATGGCAAAATGCCTATAACTAATATTTTCAAGCATAAGGTATATAACCTATGTATAGCCACGATGACGACAGTAATCTAAATCTCTATTTGAAAGCCATACAAGCATTAAAAGAGGATGATTTTTCAAAAAATGTACTTAAGCCACTTTTTGAGTCGATGTCGTTTTCACGAGTGGATTTTGTAGGTGGCCCTTATGAGTATGGGAAAGATTTAGTAGCGATACATGATATTCCTTTGAAGGGGACATGTATATATGTTATACAAACAAAGAAAATTGGTGAAAAACCAAATACATCAGAAAAAAATATACTCTCGGACCTTATACTTCAATTAAGACAGTGCTTATCAAAAAAAGTAAAATTGCATAATGGATTCGAACAACTCCCTGATTATGTTTATTTGGCTTCTCCATTTCAGATTAGTCAGAGATTACTTTCTGAAATTCATGAACAGCTTCGTTTTGGTGACAAAAATGTTGAAATTTTAGATGGCCCGCAAGTCATAGAATTAATCAAAAAATATAAACCCTTACTTTTAGAAAATCTACTTTCAATCAGTGACAAACTTCAATTACATGATGTGCAACAATTAAATAATTTAGAGTTAATAGCTGCTTTAAATCAAAAATATTCCATTGATGAACTTAATTGTTACAGTGATTTGGCATTTTTTATGGGGACGATAGACAGCAACATATTACTTGATAGCACGTTCTCCATAAAAAAAGAAAATATTATCCTGTCGAAAGGTTCATGGGATTTATTGAATAAAGAAGTATTTCGTTCATTAGAAAAAATTTTAGGGTACTATCCTTTAACCCAACCAAGTGATGTTATAGATGATGCTTATAATAAAGCAATGTTAAAGTTCAAATCTAAAACTAATCAAAAAATAAAAAAGGATATTGACCAAGTTCAGCAACTTATTTCCACTAATACTCAATCGATAAATAGAATCGTATCCTATATCGATTCATCAATTAATGGAATGCTATCTCTTGGTAGCGATAGTGTGATTTTGCCTTTAGCTATAGAATGCAATAAAATCCTTAAAAAAATCGTTTCTAATTCCTTCTCTAAACAAGAAATCGATGCGATTGAAAATTTTATTTCTAAAGAAAATATACATAAGGTATCAGAACAGCATAAACAAAGTGTTTTCCCTGAATTTCTCAATGCAATAAAAGTTATCAAAAAAATTATTTCACAAAAACAAGAGCTTACGGTTTTATCAAATGAATATATAGATGAGCCACAAATTTCTATAATTTTTCAGAATGATAAAATTGATAGATGGATTGAAAGTAAGTGCAAAGCTTATAAGCAAAACATATATGATATTAACAAAAGCAAAGAGTGTGTGGATTTAGCTCTCTTTTTAACAGATACGCAAAAAACACTTAATGCTTTGGACATACTCATTAATAAAGTTGAGGATAGTAAGAAATTTATAACAATAACCAAAAAATCTAAAGAATACAGTGACGGACTGTCTATTTCGCCTTTTGAGCTTTTTGATAGTAGCTATGATATTGCTGTTTTTGGGGGAGCTGGAGCAGGAAAAACTACAACATTACAAATGTACGTTAAAAAACTATTAAGTGACTCAAATAGTAAAGTTATCTATATCCCACTAAATAGATACATGAGTAAAATTAATGTATCTTTAGATGATAAAATAGGGCATTATGATATTTTACTTTCGCTTATATTAACCGCAAAGGATTTGGAGTCCAACCAAGATAATATTATCAGTATCAAGAATTATTTTTCTGATGAAGTAAAAATCAAATTAGTGCTTGATGGTCTCGACGAAGCATATGCCAAATATCCAGGTATAATCGATGCTATAAATGAATTTAAAACAAAGCATCCTTTAATTCAAATATTGATCTCAAGTAGAGATTGCGTGAGTTATCTTTCGAAAGTTAATTTCTTAGGTATAACTCTTTTACCTTTCAGCGAACAGCAACTTTATAAATTTATCACCTCATGGTTTAAAAATAATGATGTGATTCTTGGTGAGCGGATAATTGAAAGCATCAAAGGTAAAGAGATTGCCGAAATAGTTAAAACTCCTCTTCTTGCAACATTGTTATGTGATCTTGCTGAAAAAGGTATTGATATACCACGAAGTGAAAGTGAAATTTTCACAAAAAGACTCGAACTTTTTTGTGGTGTATATGATACATATAAAGCTATACGTAGAACGACTCTATCGCAAAGTATTTTGCAAAAAGCAGCAATAAAAATTGCTTATGCTTTGCATTCTCGAAATCTTCGTTCAGGTACAAAGAGTGATATTATAAAATTCATCGCTAATGATAGTAGCTTTAATTATGACAATGAAACCTGTTCTACTGCTGTAGGAGAGCTAATTGATCCGTGCAATATGCTTGTTCATGATGCAATATCTGGAACTTACTCTTTCGGTCATTTACGATATCAAGAGCATTTAGCATCATTAGAGCTTTTACAGAATAGATCAATTGAAATAGTTCCTTATTTAAAGAATGACTGGTGGAGGGGAACTTTGTGCCTTTATGCTCAAAATTGTGAGTTTTTCTCACTTATTGAAGAATTTACATTGAAATATCATAATATCCAGTCAGCATTAATAACTCTACGGGAAATGACTAAGTATCGTCCAAAAAAAGAACAAGCTAATCTATTATATTTGATTGGTAAATATGAAGGTACTGATGATTCATTTTATGTTGATCCCGATTGGGAGCATACAGCTCATTGGTAGAATTCTTCTTGTTCGTAATGCAATAATAAAAGGAGGGTATTACTCTCCTTCTTCTATGTATATATAAAATAGAAAAATTATTATTTTTTATCGTTACTTTGTCGGGCTTAAGTTAATTAAAGTTTTTAAGATTTGATTAGTAATATAGACCGCATAGTTGGCTACATATGACGACATACCTTAAATATGTTGAATATATAAGTCATAGTTAAGCTCTTTGAGTTCTTTTTTCTTTTCTAACCAAAGGGCGGAAAAGCAAGGTCAACCCGAAGAAGCATACGCAGTAGCTTCGCAGAGTTAGCCCTTGCTTCTCTTATAATTGGCATTATTCATTAAAGAACAATAGGAGCTTCGCTTGCACAAGCGAAGCTATAATATTAAGCTGTCGATTAATTATTATAAAAATATTTAATCAGGACCTATTGACATAAATAAAATATGAGATAAATATAAAATATGCCATAAGAAAAGTTTTTATGTCATACGTCTCCTGCACTATGTGCAGTTAATATACTACTTGCCCCATATCTGGGGATATTGGAAAGGCTACTTAAAAATAAGTGGCCTTTCGTCATGTTATATGAATGCAATGATCAAGCAGATTCCGTTCTTTTATTATAATCTATAATTGATTCTTTTATTTTATTTGAATAACGACCAAATTCATTTACTACAAATGGAAGGAAATTTTCATTGAGAATAATGTCGTTAAACTGATTAACTTGTAGGACTCCAGCTTCTGTTGCTTTCTTTACTGATTTAAGCATCAACTTTTCTTTTTTGGTTTTCCTACTTTGTTTTTTTAGTGTTTTATGAAAGTCGGGTAAATGACCGTTGTTATGAGTAATGTAATTTCTAATTACTCTTAGATAGTCTACATCGTTGACTGCTCTATCTACATTGTTATTTATAACTTTGGAAAGCATCCAGTGTGTTTTTTGTAATATTCCTTGCTCAGATATTTTTTTGCTTTCTGACTTTTTTGAGATATCAATCATGAGTTCTCTGCATCTATTCATGCGATATTCAAATAGACCAAAAATATTCATAAATGCTGATCGTCTGTACATTTGTGATATTAAGTGAGAATATTCATCTATTACCTCCTGTTCTGAATCTCCTGATGTGCTCAAATAATAATAAGTTTCATGGTAGTAGCTATGTTGTTCATCATAATCGCCTTCAACAACATGACAGCTTACCGCTCCGGTTTTTTTAACATCATTGATAGCTGCAATAATCGATGATTCTGTATGTTTTACCAGCATGTCGATGTCATAGACTGACATGACTGCATCCCATACCGGAGCAAGTTGAAAACTAATTTTTGCCACTTTGTACTCTCTTTGAGGTTAATTTGTTTTGCCTTCTATCAAAGACATAACTTGGTTAGGAATGAAGGAAAAAGCACTTCTGAGAAGAAACAGCAAGAATCTAAATTATGTATACTATATGTATATTAATAGAATATTGTTTTATTAATATTTTGTTTTTCAATATGTTAATTAATATACTCAGATACTTCTGCATCATCGGCGTGTGTAAATCCAGGTTTTTAATGTCAGTCATAGACGTATGCTTATTAATCATTTGAATTTTAAACAAATTTTATTCATTCTGGCTTTATGTCTCATATATTGCATAAAAGGAGGGGCGGGTCAGACTTGCCGACACGGCCTGGACCTTTGACGTTGGCAAAAGGATAAACCCCACAAATTAAGGCAACCATATCATCAGCTAAAATGGGATTTATCGGGCGCTTCAGGCATCGAGACGTTTCTGCCGCTATACTAGCCTAGTAGCCAATACGCTGTCACAGGTAAAAAGAACGTTATCCGCAAAAAGTGGATGGGGTATCGCAAGAATGCGAACATGCGGGGAAAGAGGGGGATGTCAGTTTACCGCGATATACCAGACAATAGATTGTCAGTATAAGTTTCGGCTATTTTCCCGGGTTTGGGAAAGCAGTTCTTTATCACAAATAAAAAAGCAGCAGCGAGGCGCTGCTGTATCAAAAAACAGTTTGATAAATGCAACGTAAGAGACAAGTGGCCAACCGTAAAAGTGACCACAACTATAATAGTTATATTGATATTAGGTGGCAATGCAAAATGTAGTCTTAATTATGTCATGATGAGTTCAGCCAAAGGTCGTATGACATTATAAGGCTTGCAGCCTTTCATGGGCAACAAGTAACGTTTGATATATGCTTAAATTCTTATTCCCGGGTTCGAGCAGAACTTTTTTAAATTCGGTCATCAGTTGCTCTTCATCTTCTTTCGAACGCATATATTGTGGATGTTCCTGGAAGAAGGTGAACGCCTGCTCTTTGGTTTGTTTATATTTTTCGCAAAAAACGCTTGAGCTGATTGTGTTATTTTTTGATGCGGAATTATCAGCGTTCTGATTTGATAATGTTTTATTCTTCGCAAGGTCTGACGGTACATACGGAAGAGACAGACACTCATCAATACTATTTGCACTGGCCTGTTGCTCCTTTTGAGCGCCAGTCTGTTGTACAGGTTTACTCCCGGAGATAGGGAGAGGTACCTGGGCACAGCCGATCAGTAAAAAGATAGGAAGACAACTATAAATTTTGTTCATATTATACTCCTGCTACAGAAGAATGATGCTTAATGTTTTAATACAACTGTCAGAACGTTATCTGACAACAGTTATAAGGGGAATATGCCTTTCAGGAATGCTAGCAAAAAAAATTCTTGATATAAACAGTTAATTCTCTATGCCGGTGACATTATCTGATTTTTTACTGCTATGAAATAATAGGCCAGAATTTATATACTCTGAGCTGATTTTCTATTTTAAATAATAAGGTGTCGTACGAGCTGGTCAATTTAATTAGCGGGTGGCATCAGATTCATAATGATTGCATCAGGATTTTGTCACTCGCTCCCGGTATTGTTTACATACTAAAATGATTTTCAACTGGTGCTGACAACTATGCTAAATACACAGGAAGTACTCAAAGAAGGAGAGAAGCGGAGAATCCGCAGCCCGGAAGCATGGTTTATGCAGACGTGTTCTGCGCAAAGGCTGCATATGTCATTTTCTGAAGGCCAACACAATGAAAGCTGCCTGGTTCAGGAAGGCGCGCTGCTTTTTATCGAGCAGGCGGTTGTCGCACCAGTATCAGGAGATCTGATTTTTCGACCGTTAAAAATTGAAGTACTCAGCAAATTACTGGCGTTTATTGATGGCGCAGGACTGATGGATACGACATACGCTGAACCCGATAAATGGGTTTTGCTGAGTCCTGAGTTTCGCGCTATTTGGCAAGATCGTAAACGCTGCGAGTACTGGTTTTTACAGCAAATTATTACGCCCTCTCCGGCTTTCAGCAAGGTATTAACGCTTTTACGAAAAAGTGAGAGTTACTGGTTGGTCGGTTATTTACTCGCCCAGTCAACAAGCGGCAGCACGATGAGAATGTTAGGAGAAGACTATGGTGTTTCTTATACCCATTTTCGTCGTTTGTGCAGCAGGGCGTTAGGCGGAAAAGCGAAGAGTGAATTACGAAACTGGCGTATGGCGCAATCACTGCTGGATAGCGTAGAAGGACACGAGAATATCACCCAATTAGCTGTCAATAATGGTTACTCATCGCCTTCACATTTTTCTAATGAAATCAAAGAGCTGATCGGCGTTTCGCCGCGGAAATTATCAAATATTATTCAATTGGCAGACAAATGAAGACGCATATTCTTTTGGCCAGAGTGCTGGCATGTGCCGCGCTTGTTCTGGTAGCACCTGGTTATTCAAGTGAAAAAATACCTGTAACGGGAAGTGGGTTTGTTGCAAAAGACGATAGCCTGCGAACATTTTTCGATGCTATGGCGCTACAGCTAAAGGAGCCTGTCATTGTTAGCAAAATGGCGGCACGAAAAAAAATTACGGGCAACTTTGAGTTTAACGATCCTAACGTATTACTGGAGAAGCTTTCCCTACAATTAGGGCTGATCTGGTATTTCGATGGGCAGGCTATCTATATTTATGACGCCAGTGAAATGCGCAATGCCGTCGTTTCTTTACGGAACGTTTCGCTCAATGAATTCAACAACTTTCTAAAACGCTCAGGTTTATATAACAAGAATTACCCGCTACGTGGCGATAACCGTAAAGGAACATTCTATGTTTCAGGGCCGCCTGTCTATGTTGATATGGTGGTTAACGCCGCCACCATGATGGACAAGCAAAACGATGGTATTGAACTGGGGCGCCAGAAAATAGGGGTGATGCGTCTGAACAATACCTTCGTGGGCGATCGTACCTACAATTTGCGCGATCAGAAAATGGTTATCCCCGGTATTGCCACGGCCATTGAAAGGTTATTGCAGGGAGAAGAGCAACCCTTAGGCAATATTGCCAGTAGCGAACCTGTCCCGGCGATGCCAGCGTTTTCAGCGAATGGAGAGAAAGGTAAAACATCAAATTATTCCGGTGGCATGAGTCTCCAGGAGGCTTTAAAGCAAAATGCCGCGGCGGGCGATATTAAAATCGTGGCCTATCCGGATACCAATAGTTTGTTAGTAAAAGGAACGGCTGAGCAGGTGCATTTTATCGAAATGCTGGTTAAAGCACTGGATGTCGCCAAGCGTCACGTAGAATTATCCCTGTGGATTGTCGATCTTAATAAAAGCGATCTGGAGCGTCTGGGTACTTCATGGAGCGGTAGTATTACTATCGGGGACAAACTTGGCGTGTCATTAAACCAGTCTTCAATTAGTACTCTGGATGGCAGTCGGTTCATCGCTGCGGTAAATGCGTTAGAAGAGAAGAAGCAGGCGACGGTAGTTTCGCGCCCGGTATTACTGACTCAGGAAAATGTTCCCGCTATTTTTGATAACAACAGAACGTTTTATACCAAGCTGATTGGGGAGCGCAATGTTGCGCTTGAGCATGTTACATACGGAACAATGATTAGGGTGCTACCCCGTTTTTCCGCAGATGGCCAGATAGAAATGTCGCTGGACATTGAAGATGGTAACGATAAGACGCCGCAAACCGATACCACCACCTCTGTAGATGCGTTACCCGAAGTCGGACGAACGTTAATTAGCACTATTGCGAGAGTTCCGCATGGAAAAAGTTTGCTGGTCGGTGGTTATACACGGGATGCGAATACCGATACTGTCCAAAGTATTCCGTTCTTAGGAAAAATACCGTTTATTGGTGGTCTGTTCCGTTATTCCAGTAAGAATAAAAGTAATGTTGTTCGAGTATTCATGATTGAACCAAAAGAAATTGTCGACCCGTTAACGCCGGACGCCAGTGAATCGGTAAACAATATTCTGAAACAAAGCGGTATCTGGAGTGGGGATGATAAGTTACAAAAATGGGTTCGTGTTTATCTGGATAGAGGCCAGGAGGCAATTAAATGATTCCTGGTTCAACCTCCGGTATTTCATTTTCCAGAATATTGTCCAGGCAGACATCTCATCAGGATGCGACCCAACATACTGATGCGCAACAGGCGGAAATACAACAGGCTGCAGAGGAATCGTCTCCAGGGGCGGAAGTACAGAAATTTGTCCAGTCGACGGATGAAATGTCAGCGGCGCTGGCGCAATTTCGTAACCGTCGCGATTATGAAAAAAAATCCAGTAATTTATCTAACAGTTTTGAACGCGTGCTGGAGGATGAGGCTTTACCGAAGGCGAAGCAAATATTAAAGCTAATTAGCGTACATGGCGGCGCGTTAGAGGATTTTTTACGTCAGGCGCGTAGCTTATTTCCTGATCCCAGTGATTTAGTCCTTGTGTTACGCGAATTGCTTCGTCGTAAAGACCTGGAAGAGATCGTGCGGAAAAAACTGGAGTCGTTACTCAAGCACGTTGAAGAGCAAACCGATCCGAAGACCCTCAAGGCAGGGATTAATTGTGCGTTGAAAGCCCGGCTTTTTGGGAAAACATTATCGCTAAAACCAGGCTTATTACGCGCCAGCTATCGGCAATTTATCCAGAGTGAATCACATGAAGTGGAGATTTACGCTGACTGGATAGCCAGTTATGGCTACCAACGTCGACTGGTGGTACTGGATTTTATTGAGGGTTCGCTATTAACCGATATTGACGCTAATGACGCCAGTTGTTCACGCCTGGAGTTTGGCCAGCTTTTACGACGCCTGACGCAACTTAAAATGTTGCGCTCCGCTGATCTACTGTTTGTGAGTACATTGTTGTCGTATTCGTTTACCAAAGCGTTTAATGCAGAGGAGTCGTCGTGGTTACTACTGATGCTTTCGCTATTGCAACAGCCACATGAAGTGGATTCGCTGTTAGCCGATATTATAGGTTTGAATGCGTTACTGCTTAGTCATAAAGAACATGCATCCTTTTTGCAGATATTTTATCAAGTATGTAAAGCCATACCTTCTTCACTCTTTTATGAAGAATATTGGCAGGAAGAATTGTTAATGGCGTTACGTAGTATGACTGATATTGCCTACAAGCATGAAATGGCAGAGCAGCGTCGTACTATTGAAAAGCCGTCTTAATTTAATATTAACAGGATACCTATAGTGCTGCTTTCTCTACTTAACAGTGCTCGTTTACGACCTGAATTACTGATTCTGGTACTAATGGTGATGATCATTTCTATGTTCGTCATTCCATTACCTACCTATCTGGTTGATTTCCTGATCGCGCTGAATATCGTACTGGCGATATTGGTGTTTATGGGGTCGTTCTACATTGACAGAATCCTCAGTTTTTCAACGTTCCCTGCGGTACTGTTAATTACCACGCTCTTTCGTCTGGCATTATCAATCAGTACCAGCCGTCTTATCTTGATTGAAGCCGATGCTGGGGAAATTATTGCCACGTTCGGGCAATTCGTTATTGGCGATAGCCTGGCAGTGGGTTTTGTTGTTTTCTCTATTGTCACCGTGGTCCAGTTTATCGTTATTACCAAAGGTTCAGAACGCGTTGCGGAAGTCGCAGCTCGTTTTTCTCTGGATGGTATGCCCGGTAAGCAGATGAGTATCGATGCCGATTTGAAGGCCGGTATTATTGATGCTGATGCCGCGCGCGAACGGCGAAGCGTACTGGAAAGGGAAAGCCAGCTTTACGGTTCCTTTGACGGTGCGATGAAGTTTATTAAAGGTGACGCCATTGCCGGCATCATTATCATCTTTGTGAACTTTATTGGCGGTATTTCGGTGGGGATGACCCGCCATGGTATGGATTTATCCTCCGCGCTGTCTACTTATACTATGCTGACCATCGGTGATGGTCTTGTCGCCCAGATCCCTGCACTGTTAATTGCGATTAGTGCCGGTTTTATCGTTACTCGCGTAAATGGCGATAGCGATAATATGGGGCGGAATATTATGACGCAGCTGTTGAACAACCCATTTGTATTGGTTGTTACGGCTATTCTGACCATTTCAATGGGGACTCTGCCGGGATTCCCGCTGCCGGTTTTTGTTATTTTGTCGGTAGTTTTAAGCGTACTCTTCTATTTTAAATTCCGTGAAGCAAAACGTAGCGCAATCAAGCCTAAAACCAGCAAAGGCGAGCAGCCGCTCAGTATTGAGGAAAAAGAAGGGACGTCGTTAGGACTGATTGGCGATCTCGATAAAGTCTCTACAGAGACCGTACCGTTGATATTACTTGTGCCGAAGAGCCGACGTGAAGATTTGGAAAAAGCTCAGCTTGCGGATCGTCTACGTAGTCAGTTCTTTATTGATTATGGCGTGCGCCTGCCGGAAGTATTGTTACGCGATGGTGAGGGCCTGGACGATAACAACATCGTATTGTTGATTAATGAGATCCGTGTTGAACAATTTACGGTCTATTTTGATTTGATGCAAGTGGTAAATTATTCCGATGAAGTCGCTTCCTTTGGCATTAATCCAACAACCCATCAGCAAGGGAGTAGTCAGTACTTCTGGGTAACGCATGAGGAAGGGGAGAAACTCCGGGAGCTTGGGTATGTGCTGCGGAACGCGCTTGACGAGCTTTACCATTGTCTGGCGGTGATGCTGGCGCGCAACGTCAATGAATATTTCGGTATTCAGGAAACAAAATATATGCTGGATCAGTTGGAGGCGAAATTTCCTGATTTACTTAAAGAAGTGCTCAGACATGCCACGGTGCAACGTATATCTGAAGTTTTGCAGCGTTTGCTAAGCGAACGTGTTTCCGTGCGTAATATGAAATTAATTATGGAAGCGCTCGCATTGTGGGCACCAAGAGAAAAAGACGTCATTAACCTTGTGGAACATATTCGTGGAGCAATGGCGCGTTATATCTGCCATAAATTCGCCAATGGCGGTGAATTACGAGCAGTAATGGTATCTGCTGAAGTTGAGGATGTTATTCGCAAAGGGATCCGTCAGACCTCTGGCAGTACCTTCCTCAGCCTTGACCCGGAAGCCTCCGCTAATTTGATGGATCTCATTACACTTAAGCTGGATGATTTATTGATTGCACATAAAGACCTTGTCCTCCTTACGTCTGTCGATGTCCGTCGATTTATTAAGAAAATGATTGAAGGTCGTTTTCCGGATCTGGAAGTTTTATCTTTCGGTGAGATAGCAGATAGCAAGTCAGTGAATGTTATAAAAACAATATAAGGGTTTAATTAAGGAAAAGATCTATGCAACATTTTGATATCGCTGAATTAGTTCGTTCTGCACTGGAAGTAAGTGGTTGCGATCCTTCGCTAATTGGAGGGATAGATAGTCATTCGACAATTGTTCTGGATTTATTTGCCTTGCCCAGTATCTGTATCAGCGTCAAGGACGAAGATGTATGGATCTGGGCGCAATTGGGTGCTGATAGCATGGTGGTATTACAACAGCGGGCCTATGAAATCTTAATGACCATAATGGAAGGATGCCAGTTTGTCCGCGGCGGACAATTGCTATTAGGGGAACAGAATGGGGAACTAACGCTTAAGGCCTTAGTGCATCCGGATTTTTTATCTGACGGTGAAAAGTTCTCTAATGCCTTGAATGGATTTTACAACCATCTGGAAGTTTTTAGTCGGTCGCTAATGAGATGAAAACACCTCGTTTACTGCAATATCTGGCCTACCCACAAAAAATAACGGGCCCAATCATTGAGGCGGAATTGCGCGATGTGGCCATTGGCGAGCTGTGTGAAATACGCCGTGGCTGGCATCAAAAACAGGTCGTCGCGCGTGCGCAGGTGGTTGGCTTACAGCGGGAACGCACCGTGCTGAGCCTTATCGGCAATGCACAGGGACTGACCCGTGATGTCGTGCTTTATCCCACTGGACGCGCGTTATCGGCGTGGGTGGGATATTCGGTATTAGGCGCGGTGTTGGACCCGACGGGGAAAATCGTTGAGCGTTTTACCTCTGAAGTGGCGCCGATTAGTGAAGAACGCGTTATTGATGTCGCACCGCCTTCTTACGCTTCGCGCGTTGGCGTCCATGAACCGCTGATTACCGGCGTGCGCGCGATTGACGGGTTATTGACCTGTGGCGTAGGTCAGCGGATGGGCATTTTTGCCTCCGCAGGATGCGGTAAGACCATGCTGATGCATATGCTGATCGAGCAAACGGAGGCGGATGTCTTTGTTATCGGTCTTATCGGTGAACGAGGCCGTGAGGTCACTGAATTCGTGGATATGTTGCGCGCCTCGCATAAGAAAGAAAAATGCGTGCTGGTTTTTGCTACCTCCGATTTTCCCTCGGTGGATCGCTGCAATGCGGCGCAACTGGCAACAACCGTAGCGGAATATTTTCGCGACCAGGGAAAACGGGTCGTGCTTTTTATCGACTCTATGACCCGTTATGCGCGCGCTTTGCGAGACGTGGCTCTGGCGTCAGGGGAGCGCCCGGCCCGTCGCGGTTATCCGGCCTCCGTATTTGATAATTTGCCCCGTTTGCTGGAGCGCCCTGGGGCGACCAGAGATGGAAGCATCACTGCCTTTTATACGGTGTTGCTGGAAAGCGAGGAAGAGGCTGACCCGATGGCGGATGAAATTCGCTCTATTCTTGACGGCCACCTGTATCTGAGTAGAAAGCTGGCCGGGCAGGGGCATTACCCGGCAATCGATGTACTGAAAAGCGTAAGCCGTGTTTTTGGACAAGTCACGACGCCGACACATGCTGAGCAGGCGTCTTCCGTGCGTAAATTAATGACGCGTCTGGAAGAGCTCCAGCTTTTCATTGACTTAGGAGAATATCGTCCTGGCGAAAATATCGATAACGATCGGGCGATGCAGATGCGGAATAGCCTGAAAGCCTGGTTATGCCAGTCGGTAGCGCAATATTCATCCTTTGATGACACGTTGAGCGGTATGAATGCATTCGCTGACTAGGATTAAAGTACTACAGCGGCGCTGTACGGTATTTCATTCGCAGTGTGAGTCGATATTACTTCGCTATCAGGATGAGGATCGCAGGCTGCAGGCGGAGGAGGAGGCGATCGTTGAACAAATCGCGGGTCTGAAATTGCTATTAGATACGCTGCGTGCAGAAAACAGACAGCTCAGTCGTGAGGAAATTTATGCGTTATTACGTAAGCAGTCTATTGTTCGCCGACAGATAAAAGATTTAGAACTTCAGATTACACAAATTCAGGAACAACGGGACGAACTGGAAAAGAAAAGGGAAGAGTTTCAGGAAAAAAGTAAATATTGGTTGCGCAAAGAAGGGAACTATCAACGCTGGATAATTCGTCAGAAAAGACTCTATATTCAGCGAGAGATACAGCAGGAAGAGGCCGAGTCAGAGGAGATAATTTAATGGGCGATGTGTCAGTTGTCAGTTCATCCGGAAATATTTTACTGCCGCAGCAAGACGAGGTCGGCGGTTTATCAGAGGCATTAAGAAAAGCGGTGGAAAAACATAAGACAGAATATTCCGATGATAAAAAAGATCGCGAGTATGGCGATACTTTCGTGATGCATAAGGAAACGGCATTACCGGTTTTACTGGCGGCAATGCGACATGGCGCGCCTGCGAAATCAGAACATCACAATAGCCGCGTATCTGGTCTGCATCATCACGTGAAAGGCGAGCTTAGGATTGCTGAAAAACTGTTGAAAGTCACTGCTGAAAAATCCGTCGGTTTGGTCTCTGCGGAGAGCAAAGTAGATAAATCGGCAGTACTGCTATCGTCTAAAAATGGGCAGTTAGAGGGCGTAAGCGGTAAAAAATTATCTGCTGATTTAAAAGGCGTGGAAGCCGTCAGTGAATTAGCGGATAACGCCACGGGAATCTCTGACGATAATAACAAGGTATTGCCTGGGGATAATAAAGTCATCGCGGGCGAAGGCGTTCGTAAAGAGGGCGCGCCGCTGCCGCGAGATGTCGTACCTTCCCGAATGGCTGCAACCAATACCAATAAGTCTGATGATAAAGAACATAAAAAGATCAAAGAAGCTTCTCAGCTTCCCCTGCAACCAACAACTATCTCCGATCTTAGCCAATTATCCGGCGGCGATGAAAAAATGCCTTTAGCGGCGCAATCAAAGCCGATGATGACTATTTTTCCGACCACCGATGGCGTGAAAGGAGAGGATAGCTCGCTGACTTACCGTTTTCAGCGCTGGGGAAATGACTATTCAGTCAATATTCAGGCGCGCCAGGTAGGGGAGTTTTCGTTAATACCGTCAAATACGCAGGTTGAACATCGTTTGCATGATCAATGGCAAAACGGTAACCCCCAGCGCTGGCACCTGACGCGAGACGATCAGCAAAATCCGCAGCAGCAACAGCACAGACAGCAAGCTGGTGAGGAGGATGACGCCTGATGTCATTGCGTGTGAGACAGATTGATCGCCGCGAATGGCTATTGGCGCAAACCGCGGCAGAATGCCAGCGCAATGGCCAGGAAGCTACGCTGGAATATCCGACGCGACAGGGAATGTGGGTTCGGCTGAGTGATTCAGAAAAACGTTGGTCAGCCTGGATTAAACCCGGGGACTGGCTTGAGCATGTCTCTCCCGCTCTGGCGGGGGCGGCAGTTTCTGCTGGCGCTGAGCACCTGATCGTTCCCTGGCTTGCGGCGACAGAGCGTCCCTTTGAATTGCCCGTGCCGCATTTGTCCTGTCGGCATTTATGTGTAGAGGACCCCGTGCCAGGAAGCGCGCTGCCGGAAGGGAAATTGTTGCACATTATGAGCGATCGGGGCGGCCTGTGGTTTGAGTATCTTCCTGAACTGCCCGCGGCCGGGGGCGGCAGGCCGAAAATGCTGCGTTGGCCGTTGCACTTTGTGATCGGTAGCAGTGACACGCAGCGGGCGTTGCTGGGCCGTATCGGGATCGGCGATGTACTCCTGATTCGAACTTCCAGTGCGGACGTTTATTGCTATGCGAAAAAGTTAGGTCATTTCAACCGTGTTGAAGGGGGAATTATTGTGGAAACATTAGATATTCAGCATATCGAAGAAGAAAAAAATGAAACAGAAACTGCAGAAATTCTGCCTGGCCTGAACCAATTACCCGTCAAACTGGAATTTGTCTTGTATCGTAAGAATGTTACCCTCGCCGAACTCGAAGCAATAGGGCAGCAACAGCTATTATCGCTGCCGACAAATGCTGAACTTAACGTTGAGATTATGGCGAATGGCGTTTTGCTTGGTAATGGCGAATTGGTACAGATGAATGACACCCTGGGCGTTGAGATTCATGAATGGCTGAGTGAGTCTGGTAATGGGGAATGATATCTCATTAATTGCCTTACTGGCATTTTCCACTCTGTTGCCATTTATTATTGCATCAGGAACCTGTTTCGTTAAATTTTCTATTGTATTTGTCATGGTGCGTAACGCCCTGGGTTTGCAGCAGATACCTTCAAATATGACGCTTAACGGCGTCGCATTGCTGCTTTCTATGTTTGTTATGTGGCCAATAATGCACGATGCCTACGTCTATTTTGAGGACGAAGATGTCACGTTTAATGACATTTCGTCATTAAGTAAACATGTTGATGAAGGTCTGGATGGCTACCGTGATTATCTGATCAAATATTCAGATCGAGAGTTAGTTCAGTTTTTTGAAAATGCGCAACTGAAGCGTCAGTATGGAGAGGAGACCGAGACGGTAAAGCGTGATAAAGATGAAATTGAAAAACCTTCAATATTTGCGTTATTACCTGCCTATGCGCTGAGTGAAATAAAAAGCGCGTTTAAAATTGGTTTTTATCTCTATTTGCCATTTGTTGTCGTCGACCTGGTGGTATCCAGCGTGCTACTGGCGCTGGGGATGATGATGATGAGTCCGGTAACAATATCTACTCCCATTAAGCTGGTTCTTTTTGTTGCGCTTGATGGTTGGACCTTATTGTCTAAGGGTTTGATATTACAGTATATGGATATTGCAACATGACATCATTACGAGACGGGATAGTTAAATGGATGATTTAGTGTTTGCAGGTAATAAAGCGCTCTATCTTGTTCTGATCCTTTCAGGATGGCCGACGATTGTCGCAACGATTATCGGCCTCCTGGTAGGGTTATTCCAGACGGTAACGCAATTACAGGAACAGACGCTACCTTTTGGTATTAAATTACTT
Organism: Salmonella enterica subsp. diarizonae; assembly: GCF_008692785.1. Classification (GTDB taxonomy): domain Bacteria; phylum Pseudomonadota; class Gammaproteobacteria; order Enterobacterales; family Enterobacteriaceae; genus Salmonella; species Salmonella diarizonae. Next base: position 244,673 of record NZ_VXJV01000001.1, on the reverse strand, counting down.
GGCGTGTGCTTGTGCCTGTTTTTACTGTCTGGCTGGTATGGCGAAGTTTTACTCTCTTACGGGCGCCAGGTGATATTCCTGGCGTTGGCTAAGGGGTAAAAAATGTTTTATGCGTTGTACTTTGAAATTCATAACCTGGTTGCATCTGCGGCAATGGGGTTTGCTCGTGTGGCGCCGATTTTTTTCTTCCTGCCGTTTTTGAATAGCGGGGTATTAAGCGGCGCGCCGAGAAATGCCATTATCGTCCTGGTGGCATTGGGAGTATGGCCGCATGAATTGAGTGAGGCACCGCCATTTTTATCGGTGGCGATGATCCCGTTAGTTCTGCAAGAAGCGGCGGTAGGCGTCATGCTGGGCTGTCTGCTGTCATGGCCTTTTTGGGTTATGCATGCGCTGGGTTGTATTATCGATAACCAGCGAGGGGCAACGCTAAGTAGCAGTATCGATCCGGCAAATGGCATTGATACCTCGGAAATGGCTAACTTCCTGAATATGTTTGCCGCTGTCGTTTATTTACAAAACGGCGGTCTGGTCACGATGGTTGACGTGTTAAATAAAAGCTATCAGCTATGCGATCCGATGAACGAGTGCACGCCTTCATTACCGCCGCTATTAACGTTTATTAATCAGGTGGCTCAAAACGCGTTGGTTCTGGCCAGCCCTGTGGTATTAGTGCTGTTGCTGTCAGAAGTGTTCCTGGGGTTATTGTCGCGCTTTGCTCCGCAAATGAACGCCTTTGCGATTTCACTGACGGTAAAAAGCGGCATTGCCGTTTTAATTATGCTGCTTTATTTCTCGCCGGTACTACCGGACAATGTGTTGCGACTCTCTTTCCAGGCCACAGGATTAAGTAGCTGGTTTTACGAACGAGGGGCGACGCATGTCCTCGAATAAAACAGAAAAACCGACTAAAAAACGGCTGGAAGACTCCGCTAAAAAAGGCCAGTCATTTAAAAGTAAAGATCTTATTATCGCCTGCCTGACGCTGGGAGGAATTGCTTATCTGGTGTCGTATGGCTCATTTAATGAGTTTATGGGGATTATTAAGATCATTATTGCGGATAATTTTGAGCAGAGCATGACTGACTACAGTCTGGCCGTTTTGGGGTTAGGGTTAAAATATCTGATCCCATTTATGCTGCTCTGCTTAGTATGCTCCGCATTACCGGCGTTATTACAAGCTGGTTTTGTGCTGGCGACAGAGGCATTAAAACCTAATTTGTCGGCGCTAAACCCGGTAGAAGGGGCAAAAAAACTTTTCAGCATGCGAACGGTAAAAGATACGGTCAAAACCTTATTATATCTCTCATCCTTTGTGGTGGCCGCTATCATTTGCTGGAAAAAATATAAGGTTGAAATCTTTTCTCAGTTAAATGGCAATGTCGTGGGTATTGCCGTTATTTGGCGTGAGCTTCTTCTCGCGTTGGTATTAACTTGCCTTGCCTGCGCATTGATTGTCTTATTATTGGATGCTATCGCTGAATATTTCCTGACCATGAAAGATATGAAAATGGATAAGGAAGAGGTGAAGCGTGAAATGAAGGAGCAGGAAGGGAATCCAGAGGTTAAATCTAAAAGACGTGAAGTTCATATGGAGATTCTGTCTGAACAGGTGAAATCCGATATTGAAAACTCACGCCTGATTGTTGCCAACCCAACGCATATTACGATCGGTATTTATTTTAAACCTGAACTGATGCCGATTCCGATGATCTCGGTGTATGAAACTAATCAGCGCGCACTGGCTGTCCGCGCTTATGCGGAGAAGGTTGGCGTACCGGTTATCGTCGATATCAAACTGGCGCGCAGTCTTTTCAAAACCCATCGCCGTTATGATTTGGTGAGTCTGGAAGAAATTGATGAAGTTTTACGTCTTCTGGTTTGGCTGGAAGAGGTAGAAAACGCGGGCAAAGACGTTATTCAGCCACAAGAAAACGAGGAACGGCATTGATCCGCGTGAAGCAGTAGCGATTTATTCATTGGGCGTTTTTTGAATGTTCACTAACCACCGTCGGGGTTTAATAACTGCATCAGATAATCGCAGTAGTTAAGTTCTACAAAGTCGGTGACAGATAACAGGAGTAAGTAATGGATTATCAAAATAATGTCAGCGAAGAACGTGTTGCGGAAATGATTTGGGATGCCGTTAGCGAAGGCGCCACGCTAAAAGACGTTCACGGGATCCCTCAAGATATGATGGATGGTTTATATGCTCATGCTTATGAGTTCTATAACCAGGGGCGATTGGATGAAGCTGAGACATTCTTTCGTTTTTTATGCATTTATGATTTTTACAATCCCGATTACACCATGGGACTGGCGGCGGTATGCCAACTGAAAAAACAATTTCAGAAAGCATGTGACCTTTATGCAGTGGCCTTTACGTTACTTAAAAATGATTACCGCCCCGTTTTTTTTACCGGGCAGTGTCAATTATTAATGCGTAAGGCGGCAAAAGCCAGGCAGTGTTTTGAACTTGTCAATGAACGTACTGAAGATGAGTCTCTGCGGGCAAAAGCGTTGGTCTATCTGGAAGCGCTAAAAACGGCGGAGACAGAGCAGCACAGTGAACAAGAAAAGGAATAATTATGGTAAATGACGCAAGTAGCATTAGCCGTGGCGGATATACCCAAAATCCGCGCCTCGCTGAGGCGGCTTTTGAAGGCGTTCGTAAGAACACGGACTTTTTAAAAGCGGCGGATAAAGCTTTTAAAGATGTAGTGGCAACGAAAGCGGGCGACCTTAAAGCCGGAACAAAGTCCGGTGAGAGCACTATTAATACGGTGGGTCTGACGCCGCCTACGGACGCCGCCCGGGAAAAACTCTCCAGCGAAGGGCAACTGACGTTACTGCTTGGCAAATTAATGACCTTATTGGGGGATGTTTCGCTGTCTCAACTGGAATCTCGTCTGGCCGTATGGCAGGCAATGATTGAGTCACAAAAAGCGATGGGAATCCAGGTATCGAAGGAGTTTCAGGCGGCGCTGGGAGAGGCGCAGGACGCGACGGATCTCTATGAAGAAAGTATTAAAAAAACGGATACCGCCAAGGGCGTCTATGACGCGGCGGCCAAAAAACTGACGCAGGCGCAAAACAAATTGCAATCGCTGGACCCGTCCGATCCAGGCTATGCGCAGGCTGAATCCGCGGTAGAGCAGGCTGGAAAAGAAGCGACGGAGGCGAAGGATAAGTTAGATAAGGCCACGGATGTGGCGGCCAAAGCGGGCACAGACGCAAAAGCTAAAGCCGAGAAAGCGGATAACATTCTGACCAAATTCCAGGGCACGACGAATGCTGCCTCTCAGAGTCAGGTTGCCCAGGGTGAAAAGGATAACCTGTCAAATGTGGCTCGTCTCACCATGTTGATGGCCATGTTCATTGAGATTGTAGGCAAAAATACCGAAGAAAGCCTGCAAAACGATCTTGCGCTGTTCGGCGCTTTGCAGGAAGGCCGTCAGGCGGAGATGGAAAAGAAATCGGCTGAATTTCAGGAAGAGACGCGCAAAGCCGAAGAAACCAACCGCATTATGGGGTGTATCGGGAAAATCCTCGGCGCGCTGCTAACAATCGTCAGCGTTGTGGCCGCTATTTTTACCGGTGGGGCGAGTCTGGCGCTGGCTGCGGTGGGGCTTGCGGTAATGGTTGCCGATGAAATTGTGAAGGCGACGACGGGGGTGTCGTTTATTCAGCAGGCGCTGAACCCGATTATGGAACACGTTCTGAAGCCGTTAATGGAACTGATTGGCAAAGCGATTACCAAAGCGTTGGAAGGATTAGGCGTCGATAAGAAAACCGCAGAGATGGCCGGTAGTATTGTTGGCGCGATTGTCGCAGCCATTGCGATGGTGGTGGTAATTGTCGTAGTGGCGGTGGTCGGGAAAGGCGCCGCGGCGAAACTGGGTAATGCGCTGAGTAAAATGATGGGCGAAACGATTAAGAAGCTGGTGCCTAATGTGCTGAAACAGTTGGCGCAAAATGGCAGCAAACTCTTTACCCAGGGGATGCAACGTATTACTAGCGGCCTGGGTAATGTGGGTAGCAAGATGGGCCTGCAAACGAATGCCTTAAGTAAAGAGCTGGTAGGTAATACCCTAAATAAAGTTGCGTTGGGCATGGAAGTCACTAATACCGCAGCCCAATCAGCCGGCGGCGTTGCTGAAGGCGTATTTATCAAAAACGCCAGCGAAGCGCTTGCTGATTTTACTCTCGCACGTTTTGCCATGGACCAAATTCAGCAGTGGCTTAAACAGTCTGTAGAGATATTTGGTGAAAACCAGAAAGTGACTGCGGAATTACAAAAAGTCATGTCCTCTGCGGTACAGCAAAATGCGGATGCTTCACGTTTTATTCTGCGCCAGAGTCGCGCATAAAACTCGCCAAAATAAAGGGAGAGAAATATGTTAATTAATAATGCGGGGATTAATCCTGCTACTTATTTAAATCATCATTCTGTTGAGAATACTCCACAGCCTGGTTCGCAATCCGTTAGCGTTAAAGATATTCTGAGCAGCATTGGCATTACTGGTAGCAAAGTCAGTGAACTGGGGTTGAGTCCTACGCTGACAGCCCCTGCGCCTGGTGTATTAACGCAAACCACAGGAACGGTAACGTCCTTTTTGAGAACCAGCATTCAGAATAGTGATATTAATCAGGATCTGAACGCCCTGGCTAATAATTTTAGCAACAAAGCGAACGACATGGTTCAAACCCATCTGCGGGAGCAGCAGGCTGAAGTCGGAAAATTTTTTGATATTAGCGGTATGTCTTCCAATGCCGTTGCGCTGTTGGCTGCCGCGAATGTTTTAATGCTGACGTTGAACCAGGCTGACACCAAACTGTCCGGCAAATTGTCACTCGTCAGTTTTGACGCTGCAAAAACGACGGCAAGTTCCATGATGCGTGAAGGGATGAATGCGCTGTCCGGTAGTATTTCTCAGGGCGCGCTTCAGTTGGGGATCACTGCCGTGGGCGCAAAACTGGAACATAAAGGGCTGCAGAATGAAAGAGGCGCGCTTAAACATAATGCCGCGAAGATCGATAAACTGACCACTGAAAGCCACAGTATTAAAAATGTGCTGAACGGGCAGAATAGCGTCAAACTCGGTGCTGAAGGCGTCGATTCTCTGAAATCGTTAAATATGAAGAAAACCGGCGTTGATGCGACGAAAAACCTTAATGACGTGACGCTTAAATCTAATGCCGGAACAGGCGCCACGGAAAGCCTGGGCATTAAAGACAGTAATAAACAAATTTCCCCTGAACATCAGGCCATTCTGTCGAAACGTCTTGAGTCTGTCGAATCCAGTATTCGTCTTGAGCAGAATACCATGGATATGACCCGGATCGACGCGCGTAAGGTGCAGATGACCGGCGATTTGATTATGAAGAACTCGGTCACTGTCGGCGGGATCGCGGGATCGGCGGGGCAGTACGCCGCTATCCAGGAACGTTCCGAACAGCAAATTAGCCAGGTGAATAATCGGGTTGCCAGCACCGCATCAGATGAAGCGCGTGAAAGTTCACGTAAGTCGACCAGCCTGATTCAGGAAATGCTGAAAGCAATGGAGAGCATTAACCAATCGAAGGCCTCCGCATTCGCCGCTATTGCGGGAAATATTCGCGCTTAATTTGATAGGTCATCTATACGCCATCAGGAGATTTATTAAATAACGCTCCTGATGGTGAACTGGGGATATTATGCTTAATATTCAAAATTATTCCTCTTCTCCTCGTCCGGGACTTGCTGCCGAACGGCCACAGGCAACCGCGGCGAGCGATCACGTAGAGATTACCGCTGCGCCGTCCACAGCAGAACATCGCGGCGCGGATATTATCTCATTATCTCAGGCGGCCACGAAAGCCCAACAGGCACAGCAGACGTTACGATCAACGTTGCCGATCTCCGAAGAGAATAATGACGAGCGTACTCTGGCTCGCCAACAATTGACCAGTAGTCTGAATGCGCTGGCAAAATCAGGTGTTTCATTATCGGCAGAACAAGATAAAGGGCTGCGGAGCGCGTTTTCTGCACCTGCGTTGGCATTATTTAGCACTGCGCCTATGGTGCAGCCGAGAACAACCATTTCCGATGCAGAGATTTGGGATATGGTTTCCCAAAATATATCGGCGATTGGTGACAACTATCTGGGCGTTTATGAGAACGTTGTGGCAGTTTATACCGATTTTTATCAGGCATTCAGTGATATCCTTTCCAAAATGGGAGGCTGGTTATTACCTGGTAAGGATGGGAATACCGTTAAGCTGGATGTTACTTCACTCAAAAATGATTTAAACAATTTAATCAATAAATATAATCAAACCAATAAAAATACCATCTTATTTCCAGCGCAATCAGGCAGTGGTGTTAAGGGGGCAACGGAAGCTGAAGCGAGGCAGTGGCTCAGTGAGTTGAATTTACCCGATAGCTGCCTGAAATCAACGGGATCAGGTTATGTCGTTACCGTCGATCTGACGCCGTTACGAAAAATGGTTCAGGATATTAGTGGATTAGGTAAGCCGGGAGATGATTCCAAACTTGAAATGGATAACGCGAAATACCAGGCCTGGCAAGCAGGTTTTAAAGCTCAGGAAGAAAATTTAAAAACAACATTACAGACGCTGACGCAAAAATATAGCAATTCCAATTCATTGTACGACAACCTGGTAAAAGTGCTGAGTAGTACGATAAGTAGCAGCCTGGAAACCGCTAAAAGCTTCCTGCAGGGATAACAGAAGAGGATATTAATAATGGTAGCAAGTGTAAGAACTCCGCCTCCCGTCGTGATAACTGGTATGCAAACCGAGATCAAAACGCAGGCCACAAATCTTGCAGCAAATATCTCCGCAGTCAGCGGAAATGCCACATCGACGTTGTCAGGGGAAATTAACGGCCCACGACTGGAAGATTTTCCCGCGCTGACCAAACAGTCGAGTCTGGAGGCGTTGTTCAAATGTGGAAAAGATGCCGAGGCGTTAAAAGAAATTTTTACCAGCTCAAGTAATACCGGCGCCAGGAAGGCGGTAACGGAATTTGCGGGACTCTTTCATTCAGCGCAAAAAGCCACCAGCGACTCGCCTGCGGCGAAGGAGCTACTGATGAAGGTGGGGGCAGAGTATACCGCGCAAATGATGAAAGATGGTCTGAAAGAAAAATCGGCTTTTGGACCATGGACGCCAGAAACGAAGAAGGCGGAAGCGAAGCTTGAAACGCTTCATAATAAGCTGCTGGATATCATCAAAAATCATACCGGCGGTGATTTAAGAAACTTATCTACGCAGTATGTCATGCATGAAGTGATGCCCTATATTACCGATTGTATTGAACATCAATTTGGTTGTACGTTAGATCCGCTAACCCGTAGCAATATTGCACAGCTTGTTGATAAAGCGGCGGAGAAGGCGGTTGACGCACTTGATATGTGTCACCAAAAATTAACGCAAGAGCAGGGTACCAGCGTAGGAATGGAAGCACGACACCTTGAAATGAAAGCGTTGATACCTCTGTTGCTACGTAATGTTTTTGCACAAATTCCGGCAGACAAACAGCCTGAGCCTAAAATTCCGGAACCAGCGGCTGGACCGATGCCTGATGGTGGTAAAAAGCCTGAACCTGCAGGTATTAATATCAATATCAATATTGATAGCAGTAATCATAATGTGGATAACAGTAAGCATATTAACAATAGCCGAAGCCATGTCGATAATAGCCAGCGCCATATTGATAATAGCAACCATGATAATAGCCGGAAGACTATTGATAATAGCCGAACACTTATTGATAACAGCCAACGCCATTACGAGTCACACCATTCGAGTAACAGCAGTAGCGTAAGTCATAATCATTCGCGTGTAGACTCAAATACGCATCAAGCGGAGACGGTACGCGGTGCCAGCACGCAGGATATCGCGGGTAAAATTGATGTCACGGCTCATGCCACTGCAGAGGCTGTGACCAACGCTTCATCCGAAAGCACAGATGGAAAGGTGATAACGTCTGAAAAGGGAACCACGGGTGAAACAGCCTCTTTTGATGAAGTCGATAGCGTAACCAGCAAGGTCATTATCGGCAAGCCGGTGCAGGCCACGGTGCATGGCGTTGATGATAATAAAGAGCAAAGCCAGACGGCAGAGATTGTGGATGTGAAGCCGCTTGCCAGCCAACTTGCTGGCGTCGAGAATAATAAAATTGATACCTTGCAGCCAGAAACCTCGGTAATTACAGGTACTAAAGCGGGTACGACTGATAATGATAATAACCAGGCAGATAAGGCTGGCCAATTTTCTGGTCTGAAGTTTAAGCAAAATAGTTTCCTTTCAGCAATTCCGAGTGTTACGAATATGCGTTCAATGCATTTCAATACCCGTGATATGTTTTTGGGGGTGGTACGTAAAGCCCTGGAGCCGGATACCTCCACACCGTTTCCAGTACGCAGAGCGTTTGACGGGTTGCGTGCGGAAATATTGCCCAGTGACTCTATAAAGAGTGCAGCGTTGAAAGCGCAATGTAGCGATATTGAAAAGCATCCAGAATTGAAAGCGAAAATGGATATGCTTAAAGAGGTCATTACTCATCATCCACAAAAAGAAAAACTGGCTGAGGTTGCGCTGCAGTTTGCCAGAGAGGCGGGTTTGACCAGACAAAAAGGGGAAACTGACTATGTGTTAAGTAGTGTGCTGGACGGCCTTATCGGGGACGGTAGCTGGCGAGATGGCCCGGCTTACGAGTCATACCTGAATAAACCCGGCGTGGAACGGGTCATTACTACCGTTGATGGCTTGCACATGCAGCGTTAATTAACTGGAAAAGATGCGATGAATATGGATATTGAAGCAAGAGTCAAAAAAGTGATCACCTCCTGTATTGCCGTTGATATTGATTGCATCAATGGTCAGACCCATCTGGTTGAGGATCTTTACGCTGACTCATTGGATTTAATTGATATTGTATTTGGTCTTAGTGAGGAGTTTGACATTAGTTGTAATGAAAACGATCTTCCGGATATGACGACCTTTGCGGATATATGCCGTGTTGTTGAAAAAAGTCTTGAGTCGAGAGTGTAGTATTTTTCTCTCGCTCGACAACAATTGAATATGGTTAATTGTTATGAAAATCATCACACATGTAGTACCCGGTTCAGATATGGCTGAAATATATGATGATATTGCTGACAGTTCGCTTTTCTTTAGTAAGGGAAAGTTACGCCATGTTGAAAACGATCCGAAAGAGTTGCTGATATGTGTCCCGACACGTAGTGAGTGGTTATTTTACTGGATTAAAGGAGATAAACATTGCGCCCGGCGACGGGCGCATAAGAATATCAAACATGACATTTCTCTGGTAAAACCGAAAAATTAAACTTATAAAATAAATAATTAAAGAGGAAGATAATTTGCAAGCACACCAGGATATTATCTCTGATATTGGTGAAAAATTAGGTTTGCCACTCACTTTTGATGACAATAATCAGTGTTTATTACTGCTCGATACCGATATTTTTATGTCTATTGAAGCTAAAGATGATATCTGGTTATTGAACGGTATGATTATACCACTATCGCCTGTTTGTGGCGATTCTATCTGGCGACAGATTATGGTGATTAATGGTGAACTGGCAGCGAAGAATGAAGGCACGTTAGCGTATATTGATAGCGCAGAGACATTATTGTTTATAGATGTAATTACCGATCTGACAAATATATATCATATTATATCGCAGCTTGAGTCATTCGTGAATCAGCAGGAAGCGCTCAAAAACAGGCTGCAAGAATACGCTAAAGTATGAGGAGAGGAAGTTGAATAATTTAACATTGTCTTCATTTTCAAAATCTGGCGTACCGAGTGATGCCCGACTATATATTGCTAAGGAAAATACTAATAAGGCATATGTTGCGCCTGAAAAATTTTCGTCAAAAGTATTAACCTGGCTTGGAAAAATGCCGTTATTTAAAAATACTGAAGTGGTGCAAAAACACACGGAAAATACCAGAATACAGGATCAAAAAACTTTACAGGTATTTATCCAGGCATTAACGGAAAAATATGGGGAAACAGCGGTAAATGACGCACTATTAATGTCCAGAATAAATATGAACAAACCCCTTACCCAACGTTTAGCAGAGCAGATCACGGAGTGTGTAAAAGCTGCTGACGAAGGGTTTATAAATCTTATTAAGAACAAGGATAATGTTGGTATCATGAATTCCGCTTTAGTAATAAAAGGCGGCGAGACAAAAGTGACAGAGCAAAATGGCGATGTTGGTGCAGAGATGAAACAGCATTTACTCGATATTGCGCTAAACGGACTTAAGAGTGCAATACCTCAACTGGAACAAATGGACGGAAATAAGCTGCGAGAAAGCTTCCAGGAGATGGCTTCGGGTAGCGGTACGCTACGTTCATTAATGACGAATTTACGGAATTTAAATAAAATTCCAGAGGCTAAACAACTTAATGATTATGCTGTAACGTTAACAAATATTCAGGTAGGTGTAGCCCGGTTCTCACAATGGGGAACCAGTGGAGGAGAGGTCGAGAAGTGGATTGGTAAAGCCTCCAGTCAAGAATTAACGCAGGCTGCAAAAAAGATTCAGGCTATTACTAACGAACTGAAAAATGTTACAACTGAACTTGAGAACATAAAAGCTGGTGCGCCAATGCCACAGATGTTGAGCGGACCTACACTGGGTCTGGCACGGTTCGCAGCCAGCAGCATCCCGATTAATCAGCAAACTCAGGTGAAATTGAACGACGGAACGCCTGTGCCAGTGAATACGCTAACTTTTGCCGGTAAGCCAGTGGCATTAGCCAGTTCGTATCCAAAATCTACGCCAGCCGCGCTGGAAGCGCACATGAAAACGCTTCTTGAAAAAGAGTGCTCATGCCTGGTGGTGTTAACGCCGGAAGAGCAGATACAGGCAAGTCAATTACCCGCCTATTTCAGGGGGATTCATACCTTTGGCGAGGTACATACCAGCAGCCAAAAAGTGAACTCAGGGAATCAGGAAGGCACGATAGACCGATACAATATGCAACTGTCCTGGGGAGAAAAGCAGTATACGCTCCCGGTACTACATGTGAAAAATTGGTCAGATCACCAGCCGTTACCGTCCGCTGCTCAGTTAGAATATCTGGCAGATAGCGTGAAAAATATTGCCAACCAAAATGGCGCGCCGGGGCGTAGTACATCGGATAATCATTTACCGATGATTCATTGTCTGGGCGGAGTGGGAAGAACCGGAACGATGGCTGCGGCCCTTGTGCTTAAGGATAATCCTCATAGCAATCTGGAGCAGGTACGTTCAGATTTTCGGGATTCACGGAATAATAGAATGCTGGAAGATGCATCGCAGTTTGTACAGCTAAAAGCAATGCAAGCCCAATTGCTTACGAACACGGCAATCTGATTAAAAAATAGCTTACTTTTGGATGTGATCTGAAAGTAAGCTATTGTTATATGATTATTTGTTTAACGCGATAGAAAGTCTTTTGTTCTTCTCTTCTGCTGGCATCTCTTTTAATTTTTTGTAATTCTCCCAAATTTTTTTAGCATAACTTTTCCTTATATCAGCTCTTTTCGGCGACGTCCCGGCATTATAAGCACCAACGGCCTCCCAGCTATAACCGTAGATTTTCATCATATCTGATAAAATGGATGCGCCAACAATGACAGAAATGCAGGGATCATGTAATAACTGTTTTTCACTGATCCCCATTTTTTTCAATCTTTTCATATGGAAGCTATTAATTTGCATCAGGCCAATATCGGTAGAACCATCTCGGTTATAACCAATGGCGCCTGGTTTCATCGCTGATTCCTGTTGAGCGATAGCATAAAGTAGTTCTGATTCAATATTGAACATTTTTTCAGCCTGAAGCCAGCAATCAGCCCGTGCCGTACTCATACTAAGCAACCAGATTACGATGATAAAAAAATAATGCATATCTCCTCTCTCAGATTTTACCGTAATTTAACCAAGCGGGGATCCTGTTTCCATCTTTTGAACCAAATGTTGTCTTCGTTTTTAAATTTACTCCACATTTTCTCGGCAATAACTTCTCCATGGGCAATCAGTACTAACGGTAATAGCCCTGGATTATTATCAATACTCTGTTCACTTTCCAGAAATTCTCTTATCGCCGGTAAGGCACGCTCACTATTCTGACAGTATTCAGCATAAAGAAGATTAACAGCAATAAGCCCTGTTATTTCATGTGTGGATATTTCTTTAATTAATTTTCGTGCCAGTTCATGTTTACCTTTAAGCGAAAGAAACATAACCTGCATACTTAATAATATTGGATTATCCTGTAAATGTTGCGAACGTAATTCATCTCCTAAACGTATAGCATCATCAAGGCCAGTATGATAGTAGGTAATCCATAGTTTAGTGATCCCTGCTGCTGCGCGCGTTGGGTCCAATTTTAAACACTCGTTAATCGTTTGTAAGGCCTCCTCCAACTGACCAGCCATGAAGAGGTTCCAGCCATAATAATATTTAATATCCGCAGAGACGGGCGAAATTAAATTAGCTTGTTTGAATAGTAAACTCCCAACGATGTATTCTGAATGAATCGTATTAATTAACCCCAGTAATCCTAAAGCTTGCGGATTATTATGGTCCAGCTCTGTCGCCTTAATGGCATGTTCTTTGGCTTTGATCATAGCGTTTTGTTTGTCAAAAATTCCCATTTGCGCCATGCTGAGATAGCATTCTGCCAGCGCACAATAAGGCGCAATGCTATTTGGCGACATATTAACGCATTGAGTTAACAACTTAAGCGCTTGCTGTAAGCTATAGGGGGTATATTGGTTTAATTCATGCTTACCGCGTAAATAGACCATGGTACTGTCAATCGAATTTAGCTCGCTAACCTGCTTTGTGTCCCAGCGAAGCCCCGGGATACATCTGAGCAAAAGATTCGCAATTTTGTTTTGCAAGAGAGAGGCGGGCTGGTTTTCCACCAACTTAATGCTTTCCTGATGCAATAGGTTATAGCCTTTAACCCGAACGATCTCGATCTGCACAACATTATCGTTGCCATCGGGGATCATCTGTCCGGAGATGTAATAATCGGGGCGCAGTTGATCCATGAGCTCCAGAATGTCCTTAACACTGCGACAATTCTTAGTAATGGTCACCGGCAGCACGCTCAGGCCAAAGGGCGCATACTGAGATAGTCCCTTCACGATAGAGTAATGCAGGCTCTCAGATTGAATTTGATCCTGCATCTGAAAAGGAAGAATCGCCAACGTATGAGTGGTGGGTTGCGGCGCTGGCGGAGACACTACCACGACCGGACGATTAAAACGATAGCCTTGCCCATATAACGTTTCGATGTAACGATGTTCTTTATCTTCCGACAGGATACGTCGTAAAGCATAAATACAGCGGGTAAGAGATTCTTCGTTAACCTCGGCGTCGCCCCATACCTGGTCCAGTAAGGTGTTTTTACTAACAATCTCGCCGGCGGCTTCGAGCAGGATGACCAGAACGGCATATTCTTTTGGCGGAATATTCACTTTCTTTTCTGCTCGTAGCAGGGAGCCATCCATGTTGAGTATGAAATCATCAAAGACGAATTTTTTATTAGATACAGGAACAGGATTAAAATGTGGCATGATAGTTGTATATTCTCTTACAGGGTGAAAATTATAATGGTTAATACCCGCCGTTAGTACGGAATTTACTGTGCCAGTAATTTTGCTGTTATTAGTAACGGTCAGGCTGAGCTTTTATCTTGAGCTTAATGTCATATCCTATGGGCTCGGTCTTATATGTTTTGCTCTGTATTTTACATTTGATGATTTAGCTTATGTTTGTGATTTAAAAAACTGACATGTTGATAATAACAATTTTTATAACTGACTGTAATTATTGAGTGGGCGCTGTCGTATGTGTTATTGCAGAGATAATCAGCGCCGGGTATCTAAATATTTACATATTTAACTCGACCTCATTGCAATTGAGATTGGATTTATAGCTATCTTACTGTATTTTTCTGGGGTGTAAATGCTGCTTATTATACCTTCATATCTAATGGTCTGATAATTATACCATCAGAACCAATTCTACCGTGGATTCTTAAGAAATGACTATTCGTTGAAAGTTTAAAGATGTAATTTAGCTTAAGCGTGAAAATATAAATGACAGACTATTTTGAGTATTGCGCTTATTTTTATGTTTTTTTGCAGAATAATGATATCTCCTTTTCTTTATTTCCCAGCGGTATCGCGTCAAAAGGGCAGTGAATTTGTGAGCGGTATCATCCTTAAACTAGCCTTGACAAGATATGGATATCAGGATGAAGAGAGGAGGTATGATAGGTAAGAAGACGTCAACGATACTGACAAGCGTGACTGTTTCTATTTATACTATCCAGGCAGGCGCTTGCTACAGGGAGCGAATGGTATATAAACATGAATAAAATGCCAGCTTTAGTCCACAGGGCTAAAGCCGGAAGGAGATAGTTTCATCTGGACAGATTCTTACGCTGTGAATAAGGTAATATCGGTCTACCAGTCATCATAGCGATGACAAGTTCACAAAAGTCGCGTTGTATAATCAGCCTTATTTTAAATTTCCAGATATATCAGTACAGAGTGTCTTCTGGACAGAATAATGATATTGAATAACCTCCAATCCTACTATGGTGTGTTATGAAACGATTAGAATTTTAAATTATTAAAATTTCAATAAAAATTTTTTCTTGAGTAAAAGATACAAAAAACGCTAGTGGTTCGCCATTCTAATGAATGTCGATGGTGTAGTTTTAAAATATTTTTTAAAACATTGAATGAAATAGGACGTACTATCATAACCGCATTTTAATGCTACAGAATTGACATTATGGTTACCTATGCGTAAAAGTTTTGCCGCCTGATTCATTCTCGCAGATAAGTAGATATCACTAAAGCTGGTACCTTCTTCTGCTAGTTTCCTTTTGAGCGTTGATGTGCTCATAAATATATGGTCGGCAACATCCGTAAGTTTCCACTGCTTACTCGGTGAGGAGGAAATAATGTTGTAGACGCGCTCCTTTAACGTTATCTGAGCTGAGCTAAGGATGATCTCATAACTCTCCGGAAGCCGGAGGAAAGCGGTAAGCAGGAACAGCAGAAAATAAGGGATTAATTCCTCATTTTCAATACAACTTTGGTTGTTACAGCTATTGCAACTTTTGCTTGTATCCATAGTACAGGAGAACGCTGTTTTCAGGTGTTCAAATACCTCTCTTCTGGCAGGAAAGTCAGGCGTATAGAAGATCTTCTGCACTTTCTCGACAGGTTTCGCCATTTTGGTTTGCTGCTCATTTGGGATAAGCGCATAGAGATCGCCAAGTCGTTGCGTCGGTATCTCGAGTATATCGAAATCCATGTGGCCATTGACCTCTTCCAGCGTCACGTTAACGACCTGCTCCTTTTTGAGTACCAACATCCCAGGCTCTTCACAGTAAATCGTATCGTGATTATTGCTAATCGTCAGTTTACCACTACGAAAGCAAACTAAAGTGAAACTACTTACATAAAGATTTTTTATGGTGATCTGCTGAGTCTGACTTTTAATTTGCTGCTGGGTATTCGTCAAAAGTGATTTTAATTTCTGTAAGTTATCCGCGGCAGGACGCTGATGACTATTACTTACAAAGGTTACATTTTCCATATTATCCCTTTGTTGATGTTATTTTAATGTTCCTTACTTGTATCCTACTGAAAAAATCTGAGTTGTAAATGCTCTTTATTAGGGTGTGTTGGCAATGGTCTGATTGTTATACCAAAAGAACTCAAATTTGGGTAATTTATCTACAGTAGTTTAAGCCGCAACGGGGACGATAGTTCTTTTAATATGTGTTGAGACGCATTATACAGAATAAATTGATTTTATTTCTCACTTTTCATTCTATTTTCATCAGGAATCCCTGTGTCCCACGCTGTAATCTGCTGCTATCGAGAACGACAGACATCGCTAACAGTATATATGGAAACATCAAAAGAGAAGACGATAACAAGCCCTGGGCCATACATAGTTCGATTACTTAACAGCTCACTGAACGGCTGTGAGTTTCCATTGCTGGCAGGCCGAACACTGTTTGTGGTAGGCCAGAGTGATGCGCTCACTGCTTCTGGCCAGCTCCCTGATATACCTGCCGATAGCTTTTTTATCCCGCTGGACCATGGCGGAATAAATTTTGAAATCCAGGTGGATACGGATGCGACCGAAATTATACTCCATGAGCTGAAAGAAGGAAATTCTGAATCTCGTCCGGTGCAATTAAATACGCCAATACAGGTCGGTGAATTGCTTATCCTGATTCGCCCGGAAAGCGAGCCGTGGACGCCTGAGCAACCTGAGACGTTGGAGACGTCTGAAAAGAAGATCGAGCCGCGTTTTAAAAACGGAATTGTGGCGGCACTGGCTGGTTTTTTTATATTGGGGATTGGGACGGTAGGTACGTTATGGATACTTAACTCGCCGCAGCGGCAGGCCGCAGAGCTTGATTCGTTGTTGGGCCAGGAGAAAGAGCGCTTTCAGGTGTTGCCAGGACGAGACAAAATGCTCTATGTCTCTGCGCAAAATGAAAGGGATACGCTGTGGGCTCGTCAGGTTTTAGCCAGAGGCGATTATGATAAAAATGCGCGAGTGATTAACGAAAACGAAGAGAATAAGCGTATCTCTACCTGGCTGGATACTTATTATCCGCAGTTGGCTTATTATCGCCTTCATTTCGATGAACCGCGTAAACCCGTTTTCTGGTTAAGCCGCCAGCGAAACAATATGAGCAAAAAAGAGATCGAGGTTTTAAGTCAAAAGCTGAGAGCGCTAATGCCATACGCAGATTCGGTTGACATCACGTTGATGGATGATGTTGCCGCAGCAGGCCAGGCGGAAGCGGGGCTAAAACAGCAGGCGCTTCCTTATTCCCGTAGGAATCATAAAGGCGGCGTAACGTTTGTTATTCAGGGAGCGCTCGATGATGTAGAAATACTCAGAGCTCGTCAATTTGTCGATAGTTATTACCGAACATGGGGAGGACGCTATGTGCAGTTTGCTATCGAATTAAAAGATGATTGGCTCAAGGGGCGCTCATTTCAGTACGGGGCGGAAGGTTATATCAAAATGAGCCCAGGCCATTGGTATTTCCCAAGCCCACTTTAACTTAACGTAAATAAGGAATAAGTATGGCTAACTGGTCAGGTTATCTGGATGAAGTCTCCGCGACTTTTGATAAAGGTGTTGACGATTTGCAAGCGCAGGTGACGAAAGCACTTACGGATTTAGCAGCAAAGCCCTCCGATCCGGCGCTACTGGCGCAGTATCAGAGTAAGCTCTCGGAATATAACTTGTACCGTAACGCGCAATCGAACACGGTAAAAGTCTTTAAGGATATTGATGCTGCCATTATTCAGAACTTCCGTTAATCAGTTATAAGGTGGATTATGTCGATTGCAACTATTGTCCCTGAAAATGCCGTCATAGGGCAGGCGGTCAATATCAGACCTATGGAAACAGACATTGTCTCGCTGGATGACCGTCTACTACAGGCTTTTTCTGGTTCGGCGATTGCCACGGCTGTGGATAAACAGACGATTACCAATCGGATTGAGGACCCTAATCTGGTGACGGACCCTAAAGAACTGGCCATTTCGCAAGAGATGATATCAGATTATAACCTGTATGTTTCTATGGTCAGTACCCTTACTCGTAAAGGAGTCGGGGCAGTTGAAACGCTATTACGCTCATGATTCGTCGATATCTATATACCTTTCTGCTGGTAGTGACCCTTGCTGGCTGTAAGGATAAGGATCTTTTAAAAGGACTGGACCAGGAACAGGCTAATGAGGTCATTGCCGTTCTGCAAATGCATAATATAGAGGCGAATAAAATTGATAGCGGAAAATTGGGCTATGGCATTACCGTTGCTGAGCCTGATTTTACCGCTGCGGTGTACTGGATTAAAACCTATCAGCTTCCTCCCCGGCCACGGGTAGAAATTGCGCAGATGTTTCCGGCGGATTCGCTGGTATCGTCTCCGCGAGCTGAAAAGGCCAGGTTATATTCGGCTATTGAACAGCGACTGGAGCAGTCATTACAGACGATGGAAGGCGTGCTCTCCGCCAGGGTCCATATCAGTTATGATATTGATGCTGGTGAAAATGGCCGCCCGCCAAAACCTGTTCATCTGTCGGCATTAGCCGTATATGAACGAGGTTCGCCGCTTGCGCATCAGATCAGCGATATCAAGCGTTTCTTAAAGAATAGTTTTTCCGACGTGGATTATGACAATATTTCTGTTGTGTTGTCAGAACGTTCAGATGCCCAATTACAGGCTCCCGGCACGCCAGTAAAACGTAATTCTTTTGCAACTAGTTGGATTGTATTGATTATTTTGTTATCCGTGATGTCAGCAGGATTTGGCGTCTGGTATTACAAAAACCATTATGCCCGGAATAAGAAAGGCATAACGGCTGATGATAAGGCGAAATCGTCAAATGAATAGGCAGCCATTACCCATTATCTGGCAAAAAGTCATTTTTGATCCGTTGTCGTATATTCATCCTCAGCGGTTGCAGATAGCCTCGGAAATGATTGTCAGACCTGCCGCCAGGGCGGCGGCGAATGAGTTAATACTGGCGACCTGGCAGCTTAAGACCGGAGAAAAGGAGAGTATTCAAAACTCACTGACGCAGCTGTGGCTGCGTCAGTGGCACCGACTACCGCAAATAGCGTACTTACTCGGTTGCCATAAACTGAGAGCCGATCTGGCAAGGCAGGGAGCCTTGCTTGGCCTGCCGGATTGGGCGCAAGCATTTTTGGCAATGCATCAGGGAACAAGTTTATCTGTCTGCGATAAGGCGCCGAATCACCGGTTTTTACTCAGCGTCGGGTATGCACAGTTAGATGCCCTGAGTGAATTTTTACCTGAATCTTTAGCACAGCGTTTTCCTTTGCTTTTTCCTCCATTTATTGAGGAGGCATCGAAGCAGGATGCTGTAGAAATGTCAATTTTGCTACTGGCCTTACAATATGCTCAAAAATATCCCAATTCCGTCCCCGCTTTCGCCTGTTGAGGGGATACTGATAAAGCGTAAAACGCTGGAACGTTATTTCTCTATTGAGAGATTAGAACAGCAGGCGCATCAACGGGCTAAGCGTATTTTGCGAGAGGCGGAAGAAGAGGCAAAGACCTTGCGGATGTATGCCTACCAGGAAGGTTACGAACAGGGAATGATAGACGCGTTACAGCAGGTCGCAGCTTATCTTACCGATAGTCAGACAATGGCCTGGAAATGGATGGAAAAAATACAGACTTATGCCCGAGAGTTATTTTCAGCAGCAGTCGATCATCCAGAAACGCTTTTAACCGTACTGGATGAGTGGCTGAGGGATTTTGATAAGCCGGAGGGACAACTTTTTTTAACACTGCCAGTTAATGCGAAAAAAGATCACCAAAAACTGATGGTGTTGCTTATGGAGAACTGGCCAGGTACTTTTAATCTTAAATATCATCAGGAACAGCGCTTTATCATGAGTTGCGGCGATCAGATCGCAGAATTTTCACCTGAACAATTTGTTGAAACGGCGGTAGGTGTTATTAAGCATCATCTTGATGAACTTCCACAAGACTGCCGGACGATTTCTGATAGTGCCATTAATGCACTTATTAATGAGTGGAAGACAAAAACGCAAGCATCATAAAATGGAGGTTAAAAGATGATACCAGGCACAGTTTCAACTTCTTATTTGGTCCCGACAGCGAATACTGAAGCGACGGGTAGCAGTGTTGTTTCGTTAAGCGCCAGGGCGGCTACGTTGAATAATGTGGATAGCGCACGTTTAAGCAATGGCACTGATGTTGAGCTCTATGACGCGTTCTACCAGAGGCTTTTGTCGCTTCCTGAGTCAGCCTCTTCTGAAACGCTTAAAGATGCCATTTATCAAGAAATGAATGCCTTCAAAGATCCTAACAGTGGCGATCCTGCATTTGTCTCCTTTGAGCAGCAAACGGCTATGCTACAAAATATGATGGGAAAAGTTGAGTCGGATACCCGTTTATATGAGGCCTTAAATGGGTTATTAGTTGGCACGATGAACGCACAGTCACAAATGACTTCCTGGATGCAGGAGATTATTTTATCAGGCGGGGAAAACAAAGAGGCAGTTGACTGGTAAGTCTCCCATTGCTGGCAGTTTGTGATAAGGTATGGTGTATACGTCAGTGAATAGTGTTGATAGTACACCATGCTAACTCAGCTATGTTACTGATAAATAGTACTTATTGCAGTATCTGTAAGGCGTTTTATCCTGGAAAATCCATATTAATATTGTAAGTTTTCATTACAAGATTGTGCATAAAGTTTATAAAAGTATCTTTGTATGAAAAAAACAACGCACTTTAGAATGTAATTATTGGCTACAATAATAAAACAATCAGATTTAAATCATCTTTGTGAGTTTTAATTATTTCTTTATAAGAATATAACGATTTTAAGTTCCTTATAGCACACAGGATAAAATATGGTATTGCCTTCAATGAATAAATCAGTTGAGGCTATTAGCAATAATCACCTTCAACAGCCGAGTAGAGCTTCATTAATAAACGGATTAGCTGATGTAAGAGACTATTATGTCGCAAATTGCGTATTAATCAAACTTAATAAAGGCAGTTTGCGGATTGAAAATGAGTTTGGGGAGTTCATTGAGCAACCTGCACCGTGTTTATTTTTATTGGAAAAAGATCAAACGATAACGTTTAGTATGAGCGAAATTGAAGGTCATATAGATTTTTCCTCATTGGAAGTTTCCTATGACTTAATGCAAAAATTCTACAAAGTCTTTTACAGCACAAGAAATTATAATGACAGAGAGTTATCATTAAAAACGAAGCCAAAGCATTTTTTCCATGCCGAGCTGTTGCCCGGGATGAGTGATACTTTTGACTCTATTTTGAATGGCGTGGCGTGTCCACGGGTTTGTAGTAATGTGAGTATTGATGATCATGATTATTCATATTACTCATTAATGTATCTTATATCGGCATTTGTACGCAAACCCGGTGGGTTTGATTTCCTTGAGCGAGCGGTAAAGATTACGACAAAAGAGAAAGTTTATAACATTATTATTAGTGATATCACCCGTAAATGGTCTCAAGCTGAGGTGGCTGGAAAACTGTTCATGAGCGTATCAAGTCTGAAGCGCAAACTGGCCGCTGAAGATGTGAGCTTTAGTAAAATATACCTGGATGCTCGTATGAATCAGGCTATAAAATTACTACGTATGGGCGCTGGAAATATTTCACAAGTCGCGACGATGTGTGGCTATGATACGCCATCCTATTTTATCGCTATTTTTAAACGGCATTTTAAAATTACACCACTTAGCTTTATGCGTACAATAAATCATTAATTTTTGAAATTGTTTTAAACGTTACTATCTGTTTGCGTACAGATGCGAAAATATTTCTCTTAATAGCAGTATATAGTCCTGTATCACTACACCAGTGATACGCAGTTAATAAAAGAGAGTCGAAAGCATTCATTGTCAGACATACCAGGTCACAAGGAATCCGGCAATCGTTGCACTGCAAGAGATTACCGTAAAGTAAAAAAGAAAATTTAATCATTATCAGATTCGTAAAAGGAATTCATTTCGGTAACAGCATTGCGCATGTAATAACGTATCAAGCATTATTACGTTTGTTGCAAGAGGGCGTTATCCACTTGCGCAGTAGCTGCCCAGGAAGAAAAATCATTACCGAAGCTGTGGTCAGTTTTCAGAAAAGGATAAGCAAATGAAAAATGTAATTATATACGGTATCAACTGGACTAATTGTTATGCCCTTCAGTCCATCTTTAAGCAAAAATACCCGGAAAAACGCGTCAAAACATGTAACTCGTTAACCGCACTCTTGCATTCTATATCCGATATGCCGGATGCCGGGCTGATTTTATCTTTGAACCCTCATGAGCATGTTTATCTTTTTCATGCGTTGCAGGCGCGGTTGCAGAGTCGTAAAGTTCTGGTAGTGGCAGATCGCTTGTATTATATCGATCGCTGTGTGCTGCAATATTTTGGCGTTATGGATTATGTTCTAAAAGACGAGCTATGCTGCATTATCCGCTCGGATCGAGAGAAGTCTCGTTTTCCGGAGGCCTGGCTGCGTTTCTGCCACAGGCCACAGAGGAAAACTGTGGCTGCTACGTATGCTTTTAATGCCGGAGAGACGCCGGAAGAGATACTGTTTAATATCAATCAATACGCCTGGTGGAATCTACCGCCCGGCGTCACCCAGGCGAAATATGCGCTGCTGATATTATTATCCTCCGGACATCCGGCAATTGAACTGGCGAAAAAATTTGGTCTGGGAACAAAAACCGTCAGTATTTATCGTAAGAAGGTAATGTATCGTTTGGGGATGGACTCTTCACCGCTATCTCTTTTCCGGGGGCTGAAATTAGACGCGCATTTACAGCGCACTGCTTTTGCACATAACCATAGCGTACCGGACGATAATTGCTCGTTACCGATTGCGGTAGGAATGAATTAAAATATTTTTTATCATTTATGACCATATGTTGAGCTTTTATTATAAAAAAATATTTTTTGAGTAGTAATTATTATATATAATCATTTGGAGGTGGTTGGTAGCCTGGCTCAATCATTGATGCATATTTTTGCGGACAATATATTGAATCTGAAAAGTTAAAGATGATATTTTCAGTGCAGGAGAGATCATGTGGAGGGGAAAGTATGCTAAGTCCTACAACTCGTAATATGGGGGGGGAATCTATCGCCTCAGCCAGAAGTAAGCGGGGGGCTAAACACCGAAGCATTGACCTGTATTATTGAGCGTCTGGAAAGTGAAATTATAGATGGGAGCTGGATTAATATCAGTTACGAGGAGACCGATCTCGAAATGATGCCTTTTCTTGTTGCACAGGCCAATAAGAAGTATCCAGAGTTAAATCTTAAATTTGTTATGTCAGTCCATGAGCTTGTTTCCTCTATAAAGGAGACCAGAATGGAAGGCGTTGAATCTGCCCGATTTATCGTAAATATGGGAAGTTTAGGTATCCACATTTCAGTCGTCGATTTTAGAGTTATGGACGGAAAGACATCGGTGATTTTGTTCGAGCCAGCAGCGTGTAGCGCTTTTGGACCTGCTTTACTGGCGTTGAGGACCAAAGCAGTTATTGAACGTGAACAACTGCCTGATTGTTATTTTGCTATGGTCGAGCTGGACATTCAACGAAGCTCTTCTGAATGCGGTATTTTTAGCCTGGCGCTCGCCAAAAAACTTCATCTTGAATTTATGAATTTATTAAAAATTCATGAAGATAATATTTGTGAACGTCTGTGTGGAGAAGAACCTTTTCTCCCGTCTGATAAAGCAGACCGATATTTGCCGGTGAGTTTTTACAAACATACTCAAGGCGTACAACGATTAAATGAATATGTGGAGGCCAATCCGGCGGCGGAAAGCAGTATAGTAAACAAAAAGAATGAAACGCTTTATGAGCGATTCGATAACAATGCCGTTATGCTAAACGATAAAAAACTCTCTATATCCTCTCATAAAAAAAGGATAGCTGAATATAAATCTTTACTTAAATCGTAATGAACTCATAAAGTTGCCTGCCAGAGGAAATCTTTATAGCGCCATAAGACTACTCTATATTATGACCGCATGTTTCCTGAATAGCAGGCAAAAAAGTGTTAACCTTGCGCCTCTGGTACGATTTCATTACGCCTGTCGCGCCATGTTGAGTAAATAAATGCCGCAATAAATATGATGGCAAACAATACTACGATGGTCGGCGCTGGCGCGCTATCAAGATAAAATGACAGATAGACGCCCGCAAAAGCGGTTATAACTGACAGACTGACCGCTAATCCCAGCGCGCGCGCAAAGCGTCGCGTTAGCAAAATGGCAATTGCGCCGGGGGCGATAAGCAGTGAGATCGACAGAATAATTCCCACCGATTTCAGCGTGGCGACGATAGTCAGCGCAATCATACATAGCAGGCCATAATGCAGTAGCGTGGTATTTAACCCGCTGGCTTTCGCCTGGTGCGGGTCAAAGGCGTGTAGCAGGAGATCTTTCCATTTCAGTCCAATGATTAACGCAATACCCAGCGCAATGACCGACGTTTGTACTATATCCCCCAGCGATACGCCCAGCATATCGCCAAACAGGATGTGATCCAGATGCACTTCCGATTGAATAGAGACATAGAGCACCAGACCTGCGCCAAACATCCCGGAAAAGACGATTCCCATCACCGTATCACGTTTGATGCGGCTATTATCGTCCAGATAACCGGTCGCGATAGCGCAAAATAATCCGGCAATGAAAGCGCCAATCGCCAGGGGAATACCCACAATATATGCCAGCACGACCCCGGGGAATACCGCATGACTCATTGCGTCGCCCATTAACGCCCAGCCTTTTAACACTAAAAATACGGACAGCAAGGCGCAGGGAATCGCCACAATGACCGAAACCATAAGGGCATTCACCATAAAATCAAACTGAAATGGCTCCAGCAACGTTGTTAATAACATGTCGGCTCCTTCTGCAGGCGGGCGCGTCGACGGTTGGCTAGCAGACCGTGTTTCGGGGCGAAAATAAAGGCCGTGATGAACAGTAAGGTTTGCATGACGACAATAATTCCGCCAGTGGCGCCATCCAGCCAGTAGCTAAGCCAGGCGCCCAGAAAACTGGTCAGGCTGCCAATTACTACGGCAATCATGAGCAGACGTGGAAAACGGTCGGTGAGTAACCAGGCCGTCGCGCCCGGCGTGACGACGAGACAGATGACCAGGAACGCCCCGACGGTTTGCAGGGCCGCCACGGTGGAGACGGATAATAGGGTGAAAAACAGCAGCTTTAGCCGACCCGGATTAAGCCCGATAGAACGCGCATGGGTTTCATCGAAAAAGACGACCATCAAATCTTTCCACTTTAACAGCAAAATCGTCAGCGAGACTGCGCCGATAATCGCCAGTTGCGCAATATCCGCTGGCGCGATCGCCAGCACGTTGCCGAGAATTATCGTCTGGATATTCACCGACATTGGATTGAGCGACACCATAAAAAGACCGACGCCAAAAAAAGAGGAGAAGATAAGTCCGATAATTGCGTCTTCTTTCAGGCGTGAGCGTTGGTTAAGAAAGAGCATACTGCCAGCAGCCAGTCCGCCGGAAAGAAACGCGCCGAGCGAGAAGGGCAGCCCTAACATCCAGGCGCCAGCGACGCCAGGCACAATGGAGTGAGATAGCGCATCGCCAATGAGCGACCAGCCTTTGAGCATCAAATAGCAGGAGAGAAACGCGCACAGGCCGCCCACCATCGCGGAGACCCACATCGCGTTGAGCATATACTGGTAGCCAAACGGCTCAACAAGCCAGTTCATGACGATTTTCCTCCACTGGCCACGCGCCGGGAAATAAAGGGGCGCTCGTCATCGGTGATGATGTGCTCTTCGCCGCCGCTTAGCGCGATATGACGTAGAACGCCGCTAAACGCCTGCTCCAGATTCGCGGCGGTAAACGTGGTTTCTGTAGGACCGCTGGCCAGTACGGTCCCTTTAATCATTACCGTATAGTCGCAAAACTCGGTGACGGAGCCGAGATTATGCGTTGATACCAGCATCGTGCGGCCTTCATCGCGCAGCTCCCGCAGTAGATCGATGATTCGGGCTTCGGTTTTTACATCTACGCCGGTAAAAGGTTCATCCAGCAGGATCACCTGTCCATCCTGAGCAATGGCCCTGGCAAGAAATACGCGTTTTTTCTGCCCACCGGACAGCTCACCAATCTGCCTGTGACGATATTCCTGCATATCCACCCGCGCCAGCGCGGCGTCAACACAGGCGTGATCATGCGCAGTAGGACGGCGTAGCCAGCCCATATGGCCGTAGCGTCCCATCATCACCACATCTTCCACCAGTACCGGAAATGACCAGTCCACTTCTTCCGATTGCGGAACATAAGCAATGAGGTTTTTTTTCAGCGCTGTATTGACCGACTGTTGCAGTATAGTGATATCGCCCTGCGCAAGATGCACAAAGCCCATTAACGCTTTAAATAACGTAGATTTACCGGAACCATTTACACCTACCAGAGCGGCGATTGTACCGCCAGGCACCTGAAAAGTAGCATCCCGTAGGGCGGTATGGCCGTTGCGATACGTCACCGTGACTTGATCAACGGTAATCGCAGATTGACTCATTGTTGACTCCTCAGTCCGTCGTTAATGCCGTTGACGATGGTTTCGGTAGTGACACGCAACAGATCCAGATAGGTTGGTACAGGACCATCGGCGGCGCTCAGAGAATCGACATACAGCACACCGCCATAATGCGCGCCGGATTCACGCGCGACCTGGCGGGCTGGTTTATCGGAAACCGTACTCTCGCTAAAGATGGCGGGAATATGGTGCTTTTTAATGGTATCAATCACTTTACGCACCTGTTTTGGCGTACCCTGTTGATCGGCGTTAATTGGCCAGAGATAGAGCTCTTTCATGTTGTTATCGCGCGCCAGGTAAGAGAACGCGCCTTCGCTGGTGACCAGCCAGCGCTGATCGGCGGGAATTTTTTCCAGTTCGGCGCGCAGCGGATCGGCCATTTGGCGAATTTTCGCTTTATAGCGTTCGGCGTTTTGCTTATAGATCTCCGCATTATCCGGATCGTACTTCACCAGAGCATCGCGAATGTTATCGACATAAATCAGCGCGTTTTCTGCCGACATCCAGGCGTGCGGGTTCGGTTTACCGTTATACGGGCCTTCGGTAATGCCCATCGGTTTGACGCCGGTGGAGACGACGACTTCCGGTACGCCGGAAAGGTGCTGATAAAAGCGGGTGAACCACCGCTCCAGGTTCAGACCATTCGCGAGGATAAGCTGGGCCCCCTGCGCTCGTTTTATATCGCCGGGCGTTGGCTGATACTCATGGATTTCAGCGCCGGGCTTGGTAATCGAGCTGACTTCCGCTGCGTCGCCCGCCACGTTTTTCGCCATGTCGGCAATAACGGTAAATGTGGTAATTACTTTAAATTTCTCTTTTGCATAGGCCGGCGATAGCGCGAGTATCGCTACAATACCGGCAATCAGGAGTGTTTTCAGACGGCGCAGATTCGTCATAGTATCCCTCGCAACAATGTGGTTAATTAATCATCGAATATAGCCTTTGCTATGTTATATAGCACAAGGTATGAATAAATGAAAATAATTCTTATTTGCGAAAGCGTGACGATACGCAGTGATAGTGCTAAAGAGAGATAAGGTGTAAAATAAATGCATCTTAATGTTTGGAGAGGACACGATGTCTGGTAAACGTATCGCTCGTGAAAAACTGACGATCAAAAAAATGATCGCGCTCTACGCGAACCGGTGTCCGCAAGCTTCAAATGATAAGGCGCATTATGATGCGCTGTTTTCCTATGCGCAAAAACGTCTTGATAAGTGCGTATTTGGCGAGGAAAAACCCGCCTGTAAGCAGTGCCCGGTGCGCTGCTATCAGCCGGCTAAACGCGAGGAGATGAAGCAGATTATGCGTTGGGCAGGCCCGCGAATGCTTTGGCTGCATCCTGTCCTGACCGTGCGGCATCTTATCGACGATAAGCGCCCCGTTCCGGAATTGCCGGAAAAATATCAGCGTAAGAAGTGAAGGGGAAGCGCCAGGTCTACGGCGCGCATCATCTCCAGGCCGGATAAGATCCGGCAACCCGTTACGCTAATGCGTCTTTATCAATACCTAATCGCTTCATACGCGACAGCAGGGTGGTTCGTTTAAGCCCCAGACGTTGTGCCGCGCCTTTTGGTCCAGCCACTACGCCATTGGTCTCTTTCAACACGCGTATAATAAGCTGATATTCATCTTCGCCTTCTTTGGCGCTTTCCGTCGCAACAGCCGAGGTATCGGGCGTTACGGCGATAATATCCGGCAGCGACAGTTGTAGCACATTGCCGCGCGTCAGCAGCACGGCGCGCTCGACGACATTCTCCAGTTCGCGAACGTTCCCTGGCCATTCCATGCTGCTGAGCGTGCGCAGCGTTTCAGCAGGAATACTGTCGATATTACGACCCATTCGGCGGGCGATTTTGAAGGTGAACGCTTTGACCAGTAGCGGAATATCTTCCGGACGTTCGCGTAACGGAGGAAGTTGGATCGGAAAAACATTCAGCCGATAGTAGAGATCGTTACGGAATTCGCGATCGGCGACCATTTTTTTTAGATCGCGGTTAGTCGCGGCGATCAGTCGCACGTCGGTCTGGATCAGTTTATTGCTGCCGAGACGTTCAAACTCTTGTTCCTGAAGGACGCGCAACAGCTTAGGCTGTAGCTCCAGCGGCATGTCGCCCACTTCATCCAGAAACAGCGAGCTTTTATCTGCCAGCTCGAAACGGCCAATCCGCTGCGCGCTGGCGCCGGTAAACGCGCCGCGCTCGTGACCAAACAGATCGCTTTCCAGCAGCCCCGCCGGCATCGCGGCGCAGTTCATCTTTACCATCCTGCGCCCGCTACGTCCGCTCAGGTTGTGAATGGCGCGGGCAATCAACTCTTTACCGGTTCCCGTTTCGCCCAGAATCAGCACGGTACTGTCGCTCTGCGCCACCATCTCAACCTGCTTTAGCACGTTGTACATTGCTTCGCTGCGCCCGATGATCTCGCCAAACTCGCTGTCAACGTTATTAAGCTGTTCCGTGAGCGCCAGATTTTCGTCGACCAGGCGTTCCTTCAGACGGTGGATTTCCTGATAGGCCAGCGCATTATCCACTGCAATTGCCACCCGTTCGGCAATCTGACGCAGCAGCTTGAGGTTAGCCGTGGTAAACACTTTTTCTTCGCACTGCGCCAGTTTGAGTACGCCAAGCATCGTCTTGCCGGACATCAACGGCAGCAGGCAAAGCGTCTGGATCTGATTGCCCCAGGTATCGAACAGCATTCGTTCGTAGGGGGCAAGCGGATCGCGTTCGTTGAGGTTGATAAGCAGCATCTCTTTGCTTTTAAAGACGCGCTCCGTGAGCGTGCCGGCTTCGTCGACTTCGCTCTGTTCGTGCGCCGGATGATGCTCATCAAGATAGTGGGTGGAGTAGATATTCAGCTTATTTTTGCGATGGCTGCGCAACACGATGCTGATCGCATCGATATTGAAATAGTGGTGGATCTCTTTAGCGACTTCGCTTACCAGCTCATCAATATCCAGGCGCGACAGGACGGCGTTGGTGATCGCAACCAGAATACGGAAGTTATCGCGTTCGCGACACAACAGATCATAATCGACATTATTGTTTACCCGGTTCTGAATTTGCTCGGCGACCACGCCGACAATTTGGGTAAACGTATGCAGACGGTCATACTCCTTTTCACTCCAGGGGCGATCTTCCTGACGGATAAACTCGCAGCCGCCGAAAATACGGCCTTCCGCGGCTAAAGGAAGCAGGCAGTAATGACCAAATTCCGAGTAGAGACCGCCCGCGGCAAGCTGCGGCCAGGTTTCGGTAAACTCATGGAAATTACAGTGCAACGCATCGGGGCGAGAAAGGATGCGACGTACCGGGCCGTGCGCCAGTACGGTTTCATCTTCATATTCAACAGGACGGCCATTTTCTCGCGTCGCATAATATTGTGCGCGTTGCGACAGCGCCTGCCATAGCACAATGCCGGCGCTGTCGGCGAGCGCTGAACGCTTTACCAGTTGCGAAAGCGCTTCACTGAGCGACGCCAAATCGGGCTGCTGCAATAAGGTACGAGTGATATCGAACAAGCCTTGCTGTCCAAGATCGCTCATGGGTGTATACGACATGTTGCTTTTCCAGGAAAATACCGCGGCGCGGTGCGAAAAGGTCTATGAATTATAGGTATTCGTTTTACATTTTTGCCGGATGGCGCTGACGCTTATCCGGTAGCTACGAGTCAGGCCCGGTAAGCGTAGCGCTACCGGGCTGTGTATCAGCATATACGAGGCAGCGGTTCGGCGTGTGGCAAATCAAGGGTTCGCTTCACGCCATAGAGTCCGGCTAAGCGAACGCCTTTGCGTTCGACGACTTCGCCAATCAGCGCCGCATCACGTCCCAGCGGATGCGCGCGTAACGCCGCCAACGCCCGATCTGCGGCCTGCCGTTCAACGGCAATCACCAGTTTTCCTTCGTTGGCAAAGTTCAGAGCATCCAGCCCCAACAGCTCGCAAACGCCGCGCACGGCAGGTTTGAGCGGAAGTGCGGATTCGGACAATTCAATACCGTAACCGCAGGACGCCGCAAACTCATGGGCGACCGCATTCACGCCGCCGCGCGTGGCGTCACGCAATGCCTTCACTCCGTCAATATGCCGCAGCGTCTGAATAAGTGGCGTTAATACTGCGCAGTCGCTCGCCAGCTCGCCATCCAGCCCCAGTTGCTCACGCAAGTTGAGGATAGTGGCCCCGTGATCGCCAAGCGTACCGCTGACTAACAGCACATCGCCAACGCTCAGCGTTTGCGCCCCCCAGTGAATATCGGCGGGAATCGCCCCCATGCCGGCGGTGTTGATAAACAATTTATCCGCCGCGCCGCGCTGCACAACTTTGGTGTCACCGGTTACAATGGCGATACCCGCTTCCCGTGCGGTCGCCGCCATGCTATTGACCACGCTTTTTAACATCTCCATCGGCAGCCCTTCTTCAAGGATAAAGCCGCAGGAGAGATAGCGGGGGATCGCGCCGCTCACCGCAACGTCGTTCGCCGTACCGCAAATCGCCAGTTTGCCGATATTGCCGCCGGGGAAAAAGAGCGGATCGATCACATAGCTATCGGTAGAAAACGCCAGACGGTCGCCCTCCGCCGTCAGTTGCGCCAGCTCCAGACGCGCCTGATCTTCTTGTTCCGCCAGCCACGGGTTGGCAAAGGCCTCCATAAACAGGCTATTAATCAACTGTTGCATAGCCTGGCCGCCGCTGCCGTGGGCGAGTTGTATATTGTTCAAACTTCACACTCCTGCTGACGATACTGATACCAGGCGGCGCATGCGCCTTCGGAAGAGACCATTAGCGCGCCGAACGCGGTCTCTGGATTACATGTTTTACCAAATAGCGGGCACTGATGCGGCTTGCATCTGCCGGTCAGCACTTCGCCGCAGCGGGCACGCGGATCGTCGTAGACTTGCTGCGGCGCTGGGCGGAAATGCGCTTCGGCGTCAAAGCGCTGATACTCTGGCGTCAGGTGGACGCCGGAAGATTCAATCACGCCCAGACCGCGCCACTCGCTGTCGCCATTAACGCAGAACACATCGGCGATGGCTTGCTGCGCCAGCATGTTTCCGGCATCCGGCACCACGCGGCGGTATTGGTTTTCAACCTGGCTTAGGGCCGCTATTTTCTGCTCAACCAGCATGACCACGCCTTGCAGTAGATCAAGCGGTTCGAATCCTGCCACCACCAGCGGGCGATTAAAACCGGCGGCGATAAACTGGTACGCCTCGGTGCCGATGACCATGCTGACGTGGCCTGGCGCAAGGAATGCGTCAATGCCGTTGTCCGGCTGTTCCAGTAGGCTACGCAGCGTCGGGATCAACGTAATGTGCTGGCAGAAAAAGTAGAAGTTTCGCACGTCGCGCTGTTTTGCCTGCTGCAGCGTGATAGCGGTGGTCGGCATGGTGGTTTCAAAGCCCAGTCCGAAGAATACCACTTTGCGGGTCGGGTTATCCTGCGCCAGCTTCAGCGCGTCCATCGGTGAATAAACAATACGGACATCCGCGCCGCGCGCTTTAGCCTGCAACAGAGAACCCTGTTTCCCTGGCACGCGCATGGCATCGCCAAAGGTGCAGAAAATCACCTCTGGATGGCTGGCGATTTCCACGCAACTGTCGATACGTCCCATCGGCAGCACGCAGACCGGACAACCGGGGCCGTGAATAAACTCCACGTTTTCGGGCAGTAACTGATCGAGACCAAATTTAAAAATCGCGTGGGTATGACCCCCGCAGACTTCCATAATGCGCAACGGACGTTCGGCAGTGTAAGGAAGAAGGGTGGCGCGTTCACGCAGGTGTTCAATGAGCTGCATTACCTGTTCCGGCGCACGGTACTCGTCAACAAAACGCATTATCTCTCCTCACCATACAGCAGTGCGCCGACGTCCGGCTCAACATCAAACATATTTTGTAGCGCGTCGAGCGTATCGTGCGCTTCCGCTTCGTTAATGACGCTCATGGCGAATCCGACATGAACCAGCACCCACTGACCCAGACGCGGCTGACCGTTTTCATCACAACTGCCGACTAATGTGAGATCGACGTCGCGCTGAATGCCGCAGACGTCAACTTTTGCCTGATTGCCGTCAATGGCGCGGATTTGACCCGGAACGCCTATGCACATCGCTGCGCCTCCAGCCAGGCCAGCCACTGATCCATGCCTTCGCCGCTGGTGGCGGAAATCAGGATAATTTCAATCTCCGGGTTCACTTCACGCGCGCTGGCGATGCACTTCTCAACGTCAAAATTGAGGTAGGGCAGCAGATCGACTTTATTGAGCAGCATTAGCGACGCGGCGGCAAACATATGGGGATACTTCAGCGGCTTATCTTCGCCTTCGGTCACGGAAAGCACTGCGACTTTATGCTTTTCGCCCAGATCGAAGCTGGCCGGGCAGACGAGATTACCGACGTTTTCGATAAACAGAATACCGCGGTCATCCAGCGGCAGGCGCGGCGCGGCGTCGGCGATCATCTGCGCATCAAGATGGCAGCCTTTGCCCGTGTTTACCTGAATGGCGGGCGTGCCGGTGGCGCGGATGCGGGCGGCGTCGTTCACTGTCTGCTGGTCGCCTTCAATCACCGCGCACGGTACACGGTCTTTCAATTTCATCAGCGTTTCGGTCAGCAAGGTGGTTTTACCGGACCCGGGGCTGGACACCAGGTTGAGCACCAGATGCTGGCGGGCGGCGAAACGGGCGCGGTTGCGCTCTGCCAGACGATTATTTTTGTCCAGCACGTCGATTTCGACCTCCAGCATCCGCCGCTGGCTCATACCTGGCGCATGGGTTCCAGCTTCGCCATGACCGTAATGCAGATCGCCTTCTGCGGTCTGACTTGGGGTAAATTCAGGCGTTTTAATGCCTGTAATATTCAGCGCCGGGCGAGCCGCTGGGGCAAAGGGCGCGCTACGAAACGCAGAGTGTGGATTATGCTCATCGCCTTCTATATAAAGGTTGCCTTCAGCGCAACCGCAAGTCGTACACATCGCTTACTCCTGATCTTTTCTTGTTACAGGCTTTCTGCCGAATGGCGACGCGAGCGTCTTATCCGGCCCACAGGTTGTCATCGTCGTTGTAGGCCGGGTAAGGCGAAGCCGCCATCTGGCATTAATCTTCTGTTCCATCAATCTCTATGCGCCGAATTTGTAAGCCATCATCGGCCACAATTCGCAGCGTATCGCTATGACATTGTGGACAACGCCGTACACGATGTGTCAACAACGTGACATATTGTTGACAATGCTCACACCAGCATTCGGCTTCCTGTTCTTCGAGGTGCAGTTTACAACCTTCTGCTATCGTGCCGCGGCATACCAGATCAAAACAAAAGGAAAGAGCGCTGGTTTCTACGCAAGAAAATGCGCCAATTTTGATCCAGACGGCTGTCACATGTTTTGCACCGTATGCTGAAGCCTGTTGTTCAATCAATTCCAGTGCCCGTTGGCAGAGGGTGATTTCGTGCATATCGCCTCCCGTAGTGGTTGCCCCCTGTAAAGCAATATTTATGCCAATGATTGCATCCCCTGGTAGGTCATGTCGACAATGACGAAATGACATGTCGTCACCGCGTCGAAACGGCAATAATTACGTCAATATGCTATTAAAACAATAGGTTAATAATTGGCATGAAAAATGCTTAACGCAGGCATCTCTGTTAAACGGGTAACCTGACATGACTATTTGGGAAATAAGCGAAAAAGCCGATTACATCGCGCAACGGCATCGTCGCCTACAGGACCAGTGGCATATTTACTGCAACTCGCTGGTTCAGGGGATCACCCTCTCGAAAGCGCGCCTGCATCACGCAATGAGCTGCGCGCCGGAAAGGGATCTTTGCTTTGTCCTGTTTGAGCACTTTCGTATTTACGTCGCGTTGGCGGATGGTTTTAACAGCCACACCATTGAATACTACGTTGAAACCAAAGATGGCGAAGATAAGCAATTGATTGCACAGGCACAACTCGATATCGACGGCAAGGTTGATGAACGGGTTAACAACCGCGATCGCGAGCAGGTGCTGGAGCACTATCTGGAAAAAATCGCCAGCGTTTACGACAGCCTCTATGCCGCGGTGGAAACCAACTCGCCGGTCAATTTGCGCCAACTGGTAAAGGGACACAGCCCGGCTGTATAAGCCTGAGGCGTTGCCCGCTTTGATTCGCGATGTGGCGCTGTGCCACGTCATGAATGTTTTGGGGATGGGCGTGTCGATAAGTGTCGAAAATGACATTTCAACGGCATGTTTTCGTCAAAAATGACAATCACCTGAGGAATGCCTGGTGAATCGTTTTGTAATTGCTGACTCCACTCTCTGTATCGGCTGTCACACCTGTGAGGCCGCCTGTTCAGAGACGCATCGCCAGCATGGCCTGCAATCAATGCCGCGCCTGAAAGTGATGCTGAATGAAAAAGAATCTGCGCCGCAGCTCTGTCACCACTGTGAAGATGCGCCATGCGCCACGGTATGCCCGGTTAACGCGATTAATCGCGTTGACGGCGCTGTCCAGCTTAATGAAAGCCTGTGCGTGAGCTGCAAACTGTGTGGTATTGCCTGTCCGTTTGGCGCTATTGAGTTTTCCGGCAGCCGTCCGCTGCATATTCCGGCGAACGCCAATACGCCGAAAGCGCCGCCCGCGCCGCCTGCGCCTGCGCGTGTCAGTACATTGCTCGACTGGGTGCCGGGCGTACGCGCTATCGCGGTGAAATGCGACCTGTGCAGTTTTGACGAGCAAGGCCCGGCCTGCGTACGTATGTGTCCAACCAAAGCGCTACACCTGGTGGATAACACGGATATCGCCCGCGCCAGCAAACGTAAACGTGAGCTGACGTTTAATACCGATTTTGGCGATCTCACCTTGTTTCAGCAGGCTCAGAGTGGGGATGCATAATGAGTTCACTTTCACTGATTACTAGCGGCGTAGCGTGGTTTGCCGCCGCCGCCGTTCTGGCGTTTCTGTTTTCGTTTCATAAAGCGCTGAGCGGCTGGATTGCCGGTATCGGCGGCGCGGTCGGCAGCCTGTGTACGGCAGGCGCGGGGTTCACCGTACTGAACAGCGCCGTTACGGTTAGCGGCGTGATGCCGTTTACCGGCCACATGCTGCAAATTACGCCGCTGAATGCTATCTGGCTGATTACTCTGGGGCTGTGCGGTCTGTTCGTCAGCCTGTTCAATATCGACTGGCATCGCCATCCACAGGTAAAAGCCAACGGACTGTTGGTCAACGTGCTGATGGCGGCAGCCGTCTGCGCCGTGGTCGCCAGTAATCTGGGGACGATGGTGGTGATGGCGGAAATCATGGCGCTCTGCGCCGTGTTCCTTACCGGCGGTAGCAAAGAGGGCAAACTGTGGTTTGCGCTGGGTCGTCTCGGTACGCTGCTACTGGCAATCGCCTGCTGGCTGGTGTGGCAGCGCTACGGCACGCTGGATCTGGGGCTGCTGGATCAACGCGCTCAGCAACTGCCGCTGGGCTCCGATATCTGGCTGCTCGGCGTTATCGGTTTTGGTCTGCTGGCCGGGATTATCCCGCTACACGGCTGGGTGCCGCAGGCGCACGCTAACGCCAGCGCTCCCGCCGCCGCGCTGTTCTCGACCGTAGTGATGAAAATCGGGCTGCTGGGCATTCTGTCGCTGTCGCTGATTGGCGGTAATGCGCCGCTGTGGTGGGGCGTGGCGCTGCTGGTGCTTGGGATGATCACCGCCTTTGTCGGTGGCCTGTATGCGCTGATGGAGCATAACATTCAGCGTTTGCTGGCCTATCACACGCTGGAAAATATCGGCATCATTCTGCTCGGTCTGGGCGCAGGCGTTACCGGGATTGCTCTCAATCAGCCGGTACTGATCGCGCTGGGTCTGACCGGCGGACTCTATCATCTGCTGAACCATAGTCTGTTCAAAAGCGTACTGTTTTTGGGCGCGGGCAGCATCTGGTTCCGTACCGGTCATCGCGATATCGAAAAACTGGGCGGTATTGGCAAACGGATGCCGGTTATTTCTATCGCCATGCTGGTCGGTCTGATGGCGATGGCCGCGCTGCCGCCGCTGAACGGCTTTGCCGGCGAGTGGGTGATTTACCAGTCCTTCTTCAAACTGGGCAATAGCGGTGCGTTTGTTGGTCGTCTGTTAGGGCCGCTGCTGGCGGTTGGCCTGGCGATTACCGGCGCGCTGGCGGTGATGTGTATGGCGAAAGTTTACGGCGTGACGTTCCTCGGCGCGCCGCGCACGAAAGAGGCGGAAAACGCCAGTTGCGCGCCAATCCTGATGGGCGTCAGCGTGGTGGCATTGGCGATTTGCTGCGTACTGGGCGGGGTTGCCGCGCCGTGGCTGTTGCCGATGATTTCCACTGCGGTACCGTTGCCGCTGGAAACCGCGCACACCACCGTATCGCAGCCGATGATCACGCTGCTGTTGGTCGCCTGTCCGCTACTGCCGTTCATCATTATGGCGATGTTCAAAGGCAACCGTCTGCCATCGCGCTCCCGCGGCGCGGCCTGGGTGTGCGGCTACGACCACGAGCAGTCGATGGTGATCACCGCACATGGTTTCGCCATGCCGGTAAAAGAGGCCTTTGCCCCGGTACTTAAATTGCGTAAATGGCTTAACCCGGTATCGCTGGTGCCGGGCTGGCAGAACGCGACGGCAGCGGTGCTGTTCCGTCGTCTGGCGCTGATTGAACTGGCGGTGCTGGTGGTGATTGTGGTTTCACGAGGAGCCTGAAAATGAGTGTGTTTTATCCGTTAATTCAGGCGCTGGTGCTATTTGCCGTTGCGCCATTGCTGTCTGGTATTACTCGCGTGGCGCGCGCCCGTCTGCACAATCGTCGTGGGCCGGGCGTGTTGCAGGAGTACCGCGACATTATCAAACTGCTCGGTCGTCAGAGTATTGCGCCTGCGGATTCCGGCTGGGTTTTTCGCCTGACGCCGTTTGTGATGGTCGGCGTGATGCTGACTATCGCCACCGCGCTGCCGGTGGTGACCGTTGGCTCGCCGTTGCCGCAATTGGGCGATCTGATCACCTTAATTTACCTGTTCGCCATCGCCCGTTTCTTTTTCTCTATCGCGGGTCTGGATACCGGTAGCCCGTTTACTGCTATTGGCGCGAGCCGTGAAGCGATGCTTGGCGTGCTGGTGGAGCCGATTTTGCTGCTGGGCCTGTGGGTCGCCGCGCAGGTCGCGGGCTCTACCCATATTAGCAATATCACCGATACCATTTATCACTGGCCTGTCGCGCGCAGTATTCCGCTGATTCTGGCGCTGTGCGCCTGCGCTTTCGCTACCTTTATCGAAATGGGCAAGCTGCCGTTCGACCTGGCGGAAGCGGAGCAGGAGTTGCAGGAAGGGCCGTTGACCGAATACAGCGGTAGCGGCTTTGCGGTGCTGAAATGGGGCATTAGCCTTAAGCAACTGGTGGTGCTGCAAATGTTCGTCGGCGTGTTCCTGCCGTGGGGACAGATGGAAACCTTCAGCGCAGGCGGACTGTTGCTGGCGCTGGTGATTGCCGTCGTCAAGCTGATTGTCGGCGTACTGGTGATCGCCCTGTTTGAAAACAGCATGGCGCGACTGCGTTTTTGCGCCACTTCACGCGTGACCTGGGCCGGTTTTGGGTTTGCGTTTTTAGCCTTCGTCTCCTTGCTGGCGGCGTGATTTAAGAGAGTTTGAGCATGTCTGAAGAAAAATTAGGTCAACAATACCTTGCGGCGCTGCACCAGGCGTTTCCGGGCGTAGTGCTGGACGAAGCCTGGCAGACCAAAGATCAGCTGACTATTACGGTGAAAGTGAACTATCTGCCGGAAGTGGTGGAGTTTCTTTACTACCAGCAGGGTGGATGGCTGTCGGTGCTGTTCGGTAATGACGAACGCCAGTTGTGCGGCCACTATGCTGTTTATTACGTGATGTCGATGGAGCTGGGCACGAAGTGCTGGGTAACGGTGCGCGTTGAGGTTGATCCAAATAAGCCGGAATATCCCTCCGTCACGCCGCGCGTGCCGGCTGCCGTGTGGGGGGAGCGCGAAGTGCGCGACATGTACGGTTTAATCCCGGTCGGCCTACCGGACGAGCGCCGTCTGGTACTGCCGGACGACTGGCCGGATGAACTCTATCCGCTGCGTAAAGACAGCATGGATTATCGTCAGCGCCCGGCGCCGACCACCGATGCGGAAACCTACGAGTTCATTAACGAGCTGGGTGACAAGAAAAATAACGTGGTGCCGATTGGCCCGCTGCATGTCACTTCCGATGAACCGGGCCACTTCCGTCTGTTCGTCGATGGTGAAAACATTATCGACGCTGACTACCGCCTGTTCTACGTCCACCGCGGCATGGAAAAACTGGCGGAAACCCGCATGGGTTATAACGAAGTCACCTTCCTTTCGGATCGCGTGTGTGGTATCTGCGGCTTCGCACACAGCACCGCCTACACCACCTCCGTGGAAAACGCGATGGGCATTCAGGTGCCGGAACGCGCGCAAATGATCCGCGCTATTTTGCTGGAAGTGGAGCGTCTGCACTCGCATCTGTTAAACCTCGGCCTGGCCTGCCACTTTACCGGCTTTGACTCCGGCTTTATGCAGTTCTTCCGCGTGCGCGAAACCTCCATGAAGATGGCAGAAATCCTTACCGGGGCGCGCAAAACTTACGGCCTGAACCTGATCGGCGGGATTCGCCGCGATCTGCTGAAAGAGGATATGATCCAGACCCGTCAACTGGCGCAGCAGATGCGTCGCGACGTGCAGGAGCTGGTGGATATGCTGCTCAGTACGCCAAATATGGAGCAGCGTACCGTCGGTATTGGCCGTCTGGAACCGGAAATTGCCCGTGACTTTAGTAACGTCGGCCCGATGGTGCGCGCTAGCGGTCACGCCCGCGACACCCGCGCCGACCACCCGTTTGTCGGCTACGGTCTGCTGCCGATGGAAGTACATAGCGAGCAGGGTTGCGATGTGATTTCCCGTCTGAAAGTCCGTATCAACGAAGTCTACACCTCGCTGAATATGATCGACTTCGGTCTGGATAATCTGCCGGGTGGCCCGCTAATGGTGGAAGGCTTCACCTATATTCCGCACCGTTTTGCGCTCGGCTTCGCTGAAGCGCCGCGCGGCGATGATATCCACTGGAGCATGACCGGCGACAACCAGAAGTTGTACCGCTGGCGCTGCCGTGCGGCGACCTACGCCAACTGGCCGACTTTGCGCTATATGCTGCGCGGCAACACTGTCTCCGACGCGCCGCTGATTATCGGCAGCCTTGACCCGTGCTACTCCTGTACCGACCGTATGACTGTGGTCGATGTGCGTAAGAAGAAGAGCAAAGTCGTGCCGTACAAAGAACTTGAGCGCTACAGCATTGAGCGTAAAAACTCGCCGCTGAAATAAGGAATCGCCATGTTTACCTTTATCAAAAAAGTTATCAAAACCGGCACGGCGACCTCGTCTTATCCGCTGGAGCCGATTGCGGTTGATAAAAACTTCCGCGGCAAGCCGGAACATAACCCGCAGCAGTGCATCGGCTGCGCCGCCTGCGTTAATGCCTGCCCGTCGAACGCGCTGACGGTAGAAACCGATCTTGCGACCAATGAGCTGGCCTGGCAGTTCAACCTTGGGCGTTGTATTTTCTGCGCCCGCTGCGAGGAAGTATGCCCGACGGCGGCGATTAAACTGTCACAGGAATATGAACTGGCGGTGTGGAAGAAAGAGGATTTTCTGCAACAGTCCCGCTTTGCACTGTGTCACTGCCGCGTTTGTCACCGTCCTTTTGCCGTGCAAAAAGAGATTGATTACGCCATTGCGCTGCTCAAACACAACGGCGACAGCCGCGCGGAACATCACCGCGAAAGCTTTGAGACTTGCCCGGACTGTAAGCGTCAGAAATGCCTGGTGCCGTCCGACCGTATTGAACTGACTCGCCATATGAAAGAGGTCAGCTAATGAGCAATTTATTAGGCCCGCGTGACGCCAACGGCATTCCGGTACCGATGACGGTGGATGAATCCATCGCCAGCATGAAGGCGTCTCTACTGAAAAATATTAAGCGTTCGGCATACGTTTACCGCGTGGACTGCGGCGGCTGTAACGGCTGTGAAATCGAAATCTTTGCGACGCTTTCGCCGCTGTTTGATGCCGAGCGTTTCGGCATCAAAGTGGTACCGTCGCCGCGCCATGCCGATATTCTGCTGTTTACCGGCGCGGTAACCCGCGCCATGCGCTCTCCGGCGCTGCGTGCCTGGCAGTCGGCGCCGGACCCGAAAATTTGTATCTCTTACGGCGCCTGCGGCAACAGCGGCGGCATTTTCCATGACCTGTACTGCGTCTGGGGCGGTACGGATAAAATCGTCCCGGTGGATGTGTATATTCCAGGCTGCCCGCCAACGCCTGCGGCGACGCTGTATGGCTTTGCGATGGCGCTTGGCCTGCTGGAGCAGAAAATCCACGCGCGCGCGCCAGGGGAACTGGACGACCAGGCGGCGGAAATTCTGCATCCGGATATGGTGCAGCCGCTGCGCGTGAAGGTAGATCGCGCGGCGCGTCGGCTGGCGGGTTATCGCTATGGTCGTCAGATCGCCGATGATTACCTGACACAGTTGGGACAAGGTGAGCAGCAGGTGGCGCGTTGGCTGGAAGCGGAAAACGATCCGCGTTTAACCGAAATTGTCACCCATCTCAATCATGTTGTTGAAGAGGCGCGTATCCGATGAGCGAACAGGTGGTGTTCAGTCAACTGAGCCGTAAGTTTATTGATGAGAACGATGCGACGCCCGCCGAGGCGCAGCAGGTTGTCTATTACAGCCTGGCGATTGGCCACCACCTGGGGGTCATCGATTGTCTGGAGGCCGCGCTCACCTGCCCATGGGATGAGTATCTGGCGTGGATCGCCACCCTGGAAGCCGGTAGCGATGCCCGGCGTAAAATGGAAGGCGTGCCGAAGTATGGCGAGATCGTTATCGATTTTAACCATGTGTCGATGCTGGCGCGCGCGTTTGATAACGCGCGCGCCGCGCAGACCCCGCAGCAGCAAGAATGGAGTAAACTGATGCTCAGTATGCTGCATGACATTCATCA
The DNA here is from genome assembly GCF_008692785.1 of Salmonella enterica subsp. diarizonae. Classification (GTDB taxonomy): domain Bacteria; phylum Pseudomonadota; class Gammaproteobacteria; order Enterobacterales; family Enterobacteriaceae; genus Salmonella; species Salmonella diarizonae. Next base: position 203,389 of record NZ_VXJV01000001.1, on the reverse strand, counting down.
GGAAAGCGCCATCTACCTGATGGTGAGGAGGCTTCGTGACTGACGTTTTACTCTGTGTCGGCAATAGCATGATGGGCGACGACGGCGCAGGCCCGTTACTGGCAGAAATGTGCGCGGCGCAGCCGAAGGGGAATTGGGTGGTGATTGATGGCGGCAGCGCGCCGGAAAATGACATTGTGGCGATTCGCGAACTGCGTCCTGACCGCCTGTTGATTGTCGACGCCACCGACATGGGACTTAACCCGGGCGAGATCTGCATTATCGATCCGGATGATATCGCTGAAATGTTTATGATGACCACCCACAATATGCCGCTGAACTATCTGGTCGATCAGCTCAAAGAGGATGTCGGCGAGGTGATTTTTCTCGGTATCCAGCCGGATATCGTCGGGTTTTATTATCCGATGACCCAGCCGATTAAGGACGCGGTAAACACCATCTATCAGCGCCTGGAAGGGTGGCAGGGAAACGGCGGATTTGCGCGACTGGAAGCGCCGGAGGCGTAACTTTTTGATGCCGAATGAGGTATTCGGCATTTCTTTCATCCCCTGAACGGTTGTCATCCGTCATCGTCACTTGTGTCGATGACATGCTTTTTCCCTCCGGTTAAAATAAAATACCATTATATAACATATGGTTAAATGTTGGCACGATTTGTGTATACATCGGCACATCATCTGTTATTGCTGGAGAATTTGATGAACCGTTTCATCATTGCTGACGCGAGTAAGTGCATTGGTTGCCGTACCTGTGAAGTGGCCTGCGTCGTATCCCATCAGGATAATCAGGATTGCGCATCGCTGACCCCTGAAACCTTTTTACCTCGTATCCATGTCATCAAAGGCGTGAACGTCTCTACGGCAACGCTGTGTCGCCAGTGTGAAGATGCGCCGTGCGCCAACGTCTGCCCGAATGGCGCCATCAGCCGCGACAAAGGCTTTGTTCATGTGATGCAGGAACGCTGCATTGGTTGTAAAACCTGCGTGGTGGCATGTCCTTACGGTGCCATGGAAGTGGTGGTGCGCCCGGTGGTTCGCAATAGCGGCGCGGGGCTGAACGTGCGTGCCGAAAAAGCCGAAGCCAACAAGTGCGATCTGTGTCACCATCGTGAAGCCGGTCCAGCCTGTATGGACGCCTGTCCAACGCACGCCCTAATCTGTGTCGACCGTAATAAGCTTGAACAGCTTAGCGCGGAAAAACGCCGTCGTGCGGCGCTGGATTCAACGGCATCTCTGCTTTTCTGATTTCTGCGATTGCGCGTAGAATACGCCACAAAGCATTGCCGGATGGCGGCATCAATGCCTTATCCGGCCTACGGTTCGTGCGATTGTAGGCCTGATAAGCGCGGCACCATCAGGCATCCGGGTTCGATGATGGCGGGAAAATGAGATGGTGACAGACACGCCTTCCGGCGTACAGCTACGCATTCGGGGCAAAGTACAGGGCGTCGGTTTTCGTCCTTTTGTCTGGCAGCTAGCGCAGCAGTTGCGATTACACGGCGACGTGTGTAATGACGGCGACGGCGTCGTCGTTCGGCTGCTGGAGGAGCCGTCGCAATTTATTGCCGCGCTCTATCAGGATTGTCCGCCGCTGGCGCGCATTGACAGCGTTGAACACGCGTCGTTGATATGGGAGCGCACACCAATGGATTTCGCCATTCGTCAGAGCGCAGGCGGTTCGATGAACACGCAAATCGTGCCGGATGCGGCGACCTGCCCGGCATGTCTTGCCGAGATGAATACCCCTGGCGAGCGGCGCTACCGTTATCCCTTCATCAATTGCACCCACTGCGGACCACGCTTCACCATTATTTGCGCTATGCCCTATGACCGGCCATTTACGGTGATGGCGACGTTTCCCCTGTGTCCGGAATGCGACAGCGAATACCGCGATCCGTATGATCGCCGTTTCCATGCTCAGCCCGTCGCCTGTCCGGCCTGCGGGCCGCAGCTTGAGTGGCGAAGCCAACATGAACGAGCGGAAAAAGAGGCGGCATTACAGGCGGCGGTAGCAATACTTAAGGCTGGTGGTATCGTGGCGGTGAAGGGAATTGGCGGCTTTCATCTCGCTTGCAATGCGCGTAATGACGAGACGGTGGCGAAATTGCGGGCGCGCAAACGCCGCCCGGCTAAACCGTTGGCCGTTATGCTGCCGGACGCAGAGGCGTTGCCGGAGGCGGCGCGCCGTTTGCTCGCTACTCCCGCAGCCCCGATTGTGCTGGTGGATAAGCAATATGTGCCTTTGCTGTGTGAGGGCATCGCGCCGGGGCTTACTGAGGTGGGCGTGATGTTGCCAGCCAACCCATTGCAACATCTTTTGTTGCAGGAGCTCAATGACCCGCTGGTGATGACATCCGGCAACCTGAGCGGCAGACCACCCGCCATCACCAACGAACAGGCGCTGGACGATTTACACGAAATTGCCGATGGTTTTTTGTTGCACAATCGCGACATTGTACAGCGCATGGACGACTCTGTCGTGCGCGACAGCGGCGAAATGCTGCGTCGTTCGCGGGGATACGTGCCGGACGCGATTGCGTTGCCGCCCGGATTTCGCGATGTGCCGCCGATACTTTGTCTGGGCGCGGATCTGAAAAACACGTTCTGTCTGGTACGCGGCGAACAGGCGGTTGTCAGCCAACATTTGGGCGATCTCAGCGATGATGGTATCCAGGCGCAGTGGCGCGAGGCATTGCGTCTGATCCAGTCAATCTACGATTTTACTCCAGAGCGTATCGTCTGTGATGCGCATCCGGGTTATGTTTCCAGTCAGTGGGCCAGTGAGATGTGTCTGCCGACTGAGACTGTGTTACACCATCATGCCCATGCGGCGGCTTGCCTGGCCGAGCATGGTTGGCCGCTGGACGGCGGAGAGGTGATTGCCCTGACGGTAGACGGTATCGGGATGGGCGAGAATGGCGCGCTATGGGGTGGAGAATGTCTGCGGGTCAATTATCGCGAATGCGAACATTTAGGGGGGTTACCCGCCGTGGCGCTGCCGGGAGGCGATCTGGCTGCCAAACAGCCGTGGCGTAATCTGTTAGCGCAGTGCCTGCGCTTTGTGCCGGACTGGCAGGATTACCCGGAGACAGCGGGGCTGCAACAGCAAAACTGGAATGTCCTGGCGCGTGCCATTGAGCGCGGCGTCAATGCCCCGTTGGCCTCTTCCTGCGGGCGGTTGTTTGACGCGGTGGCCGCCGCGCTTCGCTGCGCGCCAGCATCGCTTAGCTATGAGGGCGAGGCCGCCTGCGCGCTGGAGGCGCTGGCCTCTCAATGCGCTAACGTTGAGCATTCGGTAACGATGCCGCTTAACGGCGCTCAACTGGACGTAGCCGTTTTCTGGCGGCAATGGTTGAACTGGCAGGCCGCGCCCGCGCAACGCGCCTGGGCTTTTCATGATGCGCTGGCGTGCGGGTTTGCCACGCTAATGCGCCAACAGGCTACGGCGCGGGGGATAACCACTCTGGTCTTCAGCGGCGGGGTGATACACAACCGCTTACTGCGCGCGCGTCTTGCCTTTTACCTTTCTGATTTTAATTTGTTATTTCCGCAGCGGTTACCGGCGGGCGATGGCGGATTATCGTTGGGGCAAGGGGTCATTGCGGCGGCGCGCAGGTTGGCCTGATGAAACAGGCCGGATGGCGACGCATAGCGTTTTATCCGGCCTGCGGTTGCGTACCGGTGGCGCATTGTGTTTTACCCGCCTTCACCATCCGGCATCAGACATTTACACCGGTAATGATTTCAGCAGAGTGAACGCCTCTTTCATGCGGTCTTCACTCACCACAAAGGCGCGTAGTTGGCCTTCTCCGCTCATGCCTTTGGCAATCATACCGTCAGATTCTGCGGTAATATGCCAGCTCAAATCGCGGCGCTGAGTTTCTCCCGCCAGATGCAGCGGCAGTTCCGGCGTTTTGACTTTGACCAGCATCGCCGGTAGCTTCAGCGGCGCGTTGCCGCCAAGCAGATTTTTCGCCAGGTACATCGCGCTTAACTGGATCGGTTGCAGGAAGGGCAGCACCTGACCGTTGATCTCCGCGCAGTCGCCGATCGCATAAATATCCGGGTGACTGGTCTGTAGATAGCTATCCACGCAGACGCCGCGGTTGATGACTACCCCGGCGCGGCGCGCCAGAGCGGTTTCCGGGCGTAAGCCGGTGGCGGCAATCACCGCATCCACCTCGATGCTACGCTGGCTTGCCAGCGTAGCGCGGATACCGGCTTCGGTTTTCTCCAGTTTTTGCAACTGCGATTTCAGCAGCAGGTGCACCCCCATATCGGTCAGGCGATGTTGTAAGCGGCTGCTCACTTCCGGTGGCATCAGTGAGGCGAGAAGGCTGGCGGCGTTATCCATCAGCGTTACCGTTTTCCCGGCGCGGCAGAAATCCATCGCTAATTCACTGCCAATGAGGCCGCCGCCGACAATCAGCACCCGCTGCGCGTCGCGCAGTTGTGTCTCACAGGCGCGGTACTCCTGCTGGCTATTCAGAGTAAGCATTAACTCACGTCCTGCAATCAGCGGCACAAAGGCCGCCGCCCCGATCGCCAGTACCAGCTTGTCGTACTGCCACTGCTTATCCTGACTTTTCACCACATGGGCATCGGCATCAATGTCAGCAACCCAGGTATGCGGGAACAGGCGCAGATTAAACTGTTCAGCGAATTCCCCCGCTAACTGGCGGGTGAGATCATCGGCGCGCTGCGACTGGCTGATAACGTGGCTGAGATCGGGCTTGTTGTACTCATCCATGCTGTCCGCCGCAATCAGGGTTAACGGCACATTCGCATCTTGTTTACGGATATTTTTGACGAGCTGGCGGGCGGCGAAGCCCGAGCCAATAATTATGATCCCCCGACTCATTTTGCCTCCGTCGCCAGTATGTCGAATACGTCTTTACCTAATGAACATTCCGGGCACAGGAAGTTATCCGACACGTCGCTCCACGGCGTACCCGGCGCGACATCCTGCAACGGTTCGCCCAGCGCAGGGTCGTAAATCCACTGGCATACGCTGCATTGCATTTTAGGGCCGAGGTCTGCGGCGGCGCAGGCTGTGATTTCTTCGGCTGGCGTGGTTTTCTGCGTGGTTTCCGGCAGCGGAGCAAGCGCCCACTGACGCGCGATGTCGCGACCGTGCTGACGGCACAACTCCAGCGCATCCAGATCCGGACGCCATTTCGTTTTCAGACTCAGGGACATTTCAAAACCGGCATCCTGTAAGCGCGTGGACAGTCGATCCACCGCGCCGCCGCTCCAGCCATGAGAACCGAAGGCGCTGGCGCGTTTGTTGCGAAAGCGCAGACCAGTCATCTCTTCCACCAGACCAGCGATTTTCGGCATCATCACGTTGTTCATGGTAGAAGTGCCGACCAGCACGCCTTTCGAACGGAACACGTTGGTCAGAATTTCATTTTTATCGCTGCGGGCGACGTTAAAGATTTTGACCGCCACGTTCGGGTCCACTTCGTTGATACCCTGCGCGATGGCATCCGCCATCATGCGAGTATTGTTCGACATGGTGTCGTAGAAAATAGTGATACGATCTTCCTGATAATCTGCCGCCCATTTCAGATACAGCTCCACGATTTGCATTGGGTTGTCGCGCCATACCACGCCGTGTGAGGTCGCAATCATGTCCACCGGCAGGTTGAAGCCGAGGATTTCGGTAATTTTTGGCGTTACCAGACGGCTGAACGGCGTCAGGATATTGGCATAGTAGCGCTGGCATTGTTCAAACAGTTCGGTCTGGTCAACTTCGTCGTTGAACAGGCGTTCGTCGCAGTAGTGCTGGCCGAAGGCGTCGTTACTGAACAGCACCGCGTCGCCAGTCATATAGGTCATCATGCTGTCCGGCCAGTGCAGCATCGGCGTTTCTACGAAGATTAACTGCTTGCCGTTGCCGATATCCAGCGTATCGCCGGTTTTCACCACCTTAAAATTCCATTCCGGGTGATGGTGATGGCCGTTGATAGAATCAATGGCGTTGGCGGTACAGTAGATAGGCGCGTCCGGGATCTGCGCCATCAGTTCGGTCAGTGCGCCCGCATGGTCTTCTTCGGCATGGTTAATGATGATGTAGTCGATGTCCGCGAGGTCGATTTCACTGCGCAGATTTTGCACAAATTCACGGCTAAACTTATGATCGACGGTATCGATCAGCACATTCTTTTCTTCACGAATGAGATAGCTGTTATAGCTGCTGCCGCGCAGCGTTTTGTATTCGGTTCCGTGAAAATCACGGACTTCCCAGTCGCGCTGGCCAACCCAATGAATATTATTTTTAACCAGAATAGACATAACCACCTCAATTCATTCAACGTTTGCAAAAAGTGTTTTGCTTATTGCAGGTAGTGTGCCAACTTTTCATATAATTGATTTATATGAAATTATAATGATTTTATATTTTTGATGTAGTCAAAAAGACTATAAATAGTACTGTCAATATGACACTATGTATTGTCAAAATGACAATGAGGTAGCCATGAGTTTTTCCGTGGAGGTATTGGCGGGCATCGCCATTGAGTTACAACGCGGCATTGGGCATCAGGATCGTTTTCAGCGGCTGATTACTACGCTGCGTCAGGTGCTGGCGTGCGACGCCTCGGCGCTGTTGCGTTATGAATCACGACAATTTATTCCACTGGCGATTGACGGCCTGGCGCAGGACGTTCTCGGCAGACGTTTTACCCTGGAAGGGCATCCACGCCTGGAGGCCATCGCCCGTGCGGGGGACGTGGTGCGTTTTCCGGCCGATAGCGATTTGCCCGATCCGTATGACGGGTTGATTCCCGGACAGGAAAGCCTGAAAGTCCACGCCTGTGTTGGTCTGCCGTTGTTTGCCGGACAGAACCTCATCGGCGCGCTGACCCTTGATGCCATGACGCCGGAGCAGTTCGAGGTATTCAGCGATGAAGAGCTGCGGCTTATCGCCGCGCTGACCGCCGGGGCATTGAGTAATGCGCTATTGATTGAACAACTGGAAAGCCAGAACATACTGCCGGGGGCGTCTGACGCGTTCGAACCGAGAAAAGAGACGCACATGATCGGCCTGTCGCCTGCGATGATGCAGTTGAAAAAAGAGATCGAGATTGTGGCGAGCTCCGATCTTAACGTGTTGATCGGGGGGGAAACGGGGACCGGTAAAGAGCTGGTGGCGAAAGCTATTCATCAGGGCTCCCCCAGAGCGGTCAATCCGCTGATCTATCTCAACTGCGCCGCACTGCCGGAAAGTGTGGCGGAAAGCGAGCTGTTTGGCCATGTAAAAGGCGCATTTACCGGCGCCATCAGCCACCGTAGCGGAAAGTTCGAAATGGCCGACAGGGGTACGCTGTTTCTGGATGAGATTGGCGAACTGTCGCTGGCGCTACAGGCCAAGCTACTGCGCGTATTGCAGTATGGCGATATTCAACGCGTCGGCGACGATCGCAGCCTGCGCGTGGATGTGCGGGTGTTGGCGGCGACCAACCGAGACCTGCGAGAGGAGGTGCTGGCGGGGCGTTTTCGCGCTGACCTGTTCCATCGCCTGAGCGTTTTCCCGCTCTTTGTGCCGCCGCTGCGCGAGCGCGGCGATGATGTGGTGTTACTGGCGGGCTATTTTTGCGAGCAGTGCCGACTGCGGCTGGGGCTGTCCCGTGTGGTGCTGAGTCCCGGCGCGCGCCGTCATTTGCTCAACTATGGCTGGCCAGGCAACGTTCGGGAGCTGGAACATGCCATTCACCGTGCGGTCGTGCTGGCGAGAGCGACCCTAGCAGGGGGGGAGGTGGTACTGGAGGCGCAGCATTTTGCCTTGTCAGATGACGTTTTACCCACGCCGCCTGCGGAAAGCGATCTGGCGCTGCCGACCTGCCGCAATTTGCGTGAATCGACGGAGAACTTCCAGCGAGAGATGATTCGCCAGGCGCTGGCGCAAAATAATCACAATTGGGCGGCCAGCGCGCGGGCGCTGGAAACCGACGTCGCCAACCTGCACCGGCTGGCGAAGCGTCTGGGACTGAAGGATTAGAGAATGCCTGCCTGGTAAAAATCCTGCAGGTTAATGGCGCCGGTGAGTTTACCGTTTTCATCGACCACCGGCGCGGCGGTGATTTTGCGCTTCATCAGGATCTCTTTGGCGTCAATGGCGCGGCTTTGCGCCTGGAGCGTAATTCCGTTGGGTGTCATGGCTTCGCTTACCGGCGTGCTGAGCGCACCGCCGCTCACCAGCCAGCGACGCAGGTCGCCGTCGGTAAAGACGCCTTTCACAATATGTTGCTCATCGCAAACCGCCACCAGCCCCAGCCCGGTACGACTAAGTTCCAGCATGGCATCCATCACGCTGGTGGTGAGCATCACCTGCGGTATTGCATTGCCCTGGCGCATCAGGTGATGCACATTATTAAGTAAACGCGCGCCCAGTGCGCCAGCCGGATGCGAACGGGCGAAATCTTCTTCGTTAAAACCGCGTGCCTGCATTACTGCCATCGCCAGCGCATCGCCCATCATCAGCGTGTTGACGGTACTGGACGTCGGCGCCAGATGCATCGGGCAGGCTTCACGCTCGACGGAAATATCCAGAACGGCTTTTGCCGCTCGCCCCAGCGGAGAGTGAGGTTTACCGGTCATCGCCAGCAGCGCGACGGATTTATCTTCCAGACGCGGGATGATGAGGTCGAGTTCTTTTGCGCCGCCGGAATAGGAAATAAATAACATCACGTCACGGCTTTCAATCATCCCCAGATCGCCATGTAGCGCTTCCGCAGGATGAACAAAAAAAGCGGGAGTACCGGTACTGGCAAGCGTCGCGGCGATTTTTTTACCAATATGGCCTGACTTGCCAATACCGGAAACGATCACTTTGCCTTCACAGTGAATAATGATATTGGCGGCGCGGATAAAATCATCGCCCAGGCGCTCCGGCAGACGGCTGGCTTCCTGTAACTCCAGCATTAAGGTCTGACGGCCCGCATTTAGTAGTGCATCACTCATTGGTTTCTCCGGTTATGATAACGGTAATCCCTTTCTCTTCCAGCGCCTGACGAAATACCGGATCGATACCGGCGTCCGTGATCAGTTTGTCGACGCTTTCCAGACTGCACACCACATTGGGGCTTTTACGACCAAATTTTGAGGAGTCCGCCATCAGAATCACCTCGCGTGCGGCATTGCACATTGCCTTACTGACGGTGTAAACCTCGTTAAACGTGGTCACGCCGGCGTTCAGGTCAATACCGTCAGTCCCCATGAAAAGTTTATCAAAGGTGAACTGTTCAAAGGCGTTTTCCGCTAGCTGACCGTGAAACGACGCCGACTTTTTACGGAAGGTGCCGCCGGGCATCAGGATAGTTTGTTCGTTGTCCAGTTCCGATAGCGCGTTGACAATATGCAGGCTGTTGGTCATAACCGTGATGTTGCTAAAACGCGAAAGCAACGGCACCATCTGTAACACTGTGCTTCCTGCATCCAGAATAATGGAGTCGCCGTCATGGATATATTTCACGGCGGTTGCGGCTATCAGCGCTTTTTTGTGGGTATTGATAAGCGTTTTGTGATCAATAGGCGGATCGGACTCTTCTTTATTCAACACCACGCCGCCATAGGTACGGATGACGGTTCCGGCATTTTCCAGAATGACCAGATCTTTGCGGATAGTGGTGCCTGTCGTGTCAAAGTACTGGGCCAGTTCTTCAACCGAGCATTTTCCCTGTTTTTGCAGGTGCTCCAGAATCGCGGCCTGACGCTGACGAGGTTTCATAGGCGTGATTACCCTGACTTATCTATTTACCCGTCATACTTCAAGTTGCATGTGCGTTGGCATGACTCGGTCCTCCGGGCCTCGCCCTAAAGGGCCGCCGCAAGCGGCGTTCAAATCGGCCTTGCCAATTTGTCCTCGCTCACCCCGGTCACGTACTGATGTACGCACCTGGGGATTCGCTGCGTCGCCGCCTTCCTGCAACTCGAATTATTTAGGGTATTGGTTGCAAAATGATAATTTCGCAAGCTATTCGCATTCACAACGAAATTACCCATGTTTCAGTTTAAGCGCCAATGATAGTGCATTCTGCGCGAGCGAATCATGGGGAAAGATCACATCAGGCTGTAATTCATGCAAATGTTTTCCTTGCATTGCGGCAATTTTAACCGGTCTGGCGAATACCGTAAGGCCTTTCATCAATAAAGTGTCCGTCACCCGCTGCTGTTCATCCAGCGCCACGGCAACCACCACCCGAGGCTTAAAACGCCCGCCGGAGCGCCCGACGCCGACCCGCCCCTGCTGGCTAAGTTTATCGAAAGCCCGATTAAAGCGGGAGATCTGCCAGCCGCCCAGCGCCAGTTGTGCGCACCAGGCGATAACGGCGACGGTAATCAGAGTGGAAACCATAGTGTGCTCCTGTTGTTTTACCTGATGGCGCCGTAGGCCGGATAAGGCGTTTACGCCGCTATCCGGCAATTCACGGTCAAAACATCACCTGACCGCCGGTTACGTTGATCGACTGCCCGGTGCAATAAGACGCTTTCGGGCTGGCATAAAATAGCAGCATGTTCAGCACATCCTGATAATCACACCCTCGTTTGAGCGGCACCTTATCAATGTAATACTGTTCCACCTCGTCGGGCTTAATGCCCAGTTTAGTGGCGTATTGCGGCAGTAACGACTGAAACATCGGCGATTTCAACAGGTTGCCGAGCATCAGCGAATGTACGGTAATGCCGTATTCCGCCAGGTCCAGCGCCAGAGACTGGGTTAACCCCACGCCGCCGAATTTCGCCGCGCTGTAGCCGGAGTTGTGTTTACTGCCCACTTTGCCTGATTTAGAGTTAATCTGAATGATACGCCCCTGAATGCCGTCGCGGATCATCAGGCGGGAAAACTCACGGGCGCAGAGGAAATAGCCCACCAGATTCACCTGTAACGAGCGGTCAAAATCGCCGAGCTGGAAATCGCTGATAAACGCCGCTTTGGCGATACCCGCGCTGTAGACCAGTAGATCGACGCGCCCGAAAATCTCATCTACGCCGCGGGAAAGCGCCAGCGCGCTCTGCTCGCTGGTGGCGTCGGCGCCAAAACTGTACGCCATCCTTTCGCCAAAATCGGCGTTAATTTCCTGGGCGACATTCGCGGCTTTATCGCTTTGAATATCAACGACCGCCACGCGGTATCCTTCTTCTGCAAGCCCACGGCAAAGGAATGCCCCCAGGGTCTGGCCTCCGCCAATGACAACGGCAACTTGATTCATGTTTTTCTCCTTAAGCGACAAACGTCAAAATACAGCCCGGCGCGATATCGTCCGGTACTGGCCCCGCAACGTGTACGGTGCCGGGAAATTCCGCTTCGCGCAGACCGTCGAAACGCAGAGTGATATGCCCCAGTTCACGCAGGTTTTGCTCGGCTACGCTGCCAACCGCCGTGACCGGATAGCTATGCTGGCCCAGCTCAAACCGCGCGCCAGGCTGCAGCGCGCCGTTCATTTCGCCATGACAATGGATGAAGCAAAATTCTTCGATATCCGCCGGCGCGCCTTCCCGAAACGTAATCAGCATCTGTTCGCCGAGCGCTTCCGTCGCACTCTGGCCGATACGGGTGATGGTGGTTTGATAAATCACGCTCATATCTGAACCTCTTATTGATAAATAAAGCCGGAAACAAACCAGGCGATAAGCACCGTAGGCGCGCCAGTCAGGAAGCGTCCGACCAGCACAGAGGGCACGCCGACGCGAACGGTGTCTTGTTTCGCTTCCGCCAGCGATAAGCCGACCGGGATGAAGTCGCAGGCCGCCTGCGCGTTAATCGCGAACAGGGCGGGAAGCGCCAGATGTGGAGGAATATTGCCCAGACCTATCTGAACGCCGATCAGGACGCCAATGACCTGCGCGATAACCGCACCAGGGCCGAGAAATGGCGACAGCAGAGGGAAAGAGCAGATCAATGCCAGCGTCACCAGCCCCAGCGGCTGGCTGGCTAATGGCGCCAGGCCGTGGGCGATCCAGTCGCCAAGACCTGAGGCCATAATGATACCGATCAGCGCTGACACGAACGCCATAAATGGCAGAATGGTTTTTAGCACCGTATCAATGGTGTCGCGGCCGGACTGGAACAGTACCGCCACGGCGGAGCCCATTCCCATGCCGACTTTTGCCAGCAGGCCGTCGCTTTGCTCGGTGATTTTTTTGCTGGTGTCGTAGTCACGTCCTGCTGTCGCTGCGGCAGGCTGCGGGCTGGCAGACGTTTCGCCGACAAGAGTAATGTTTTCTTCTTTTACGCCGGAGACATAAATATCCTCAACAATATACTGCGCGAGCGGGCCGGACTTACCCGTCGAGTGAATATTAATAGTTGGAATCCGGCGTTTCGGGTAGATACCGCAGCGTAGCGTACCGCCGCAGTCGATAATGGCCGCGCCGATCTCCGCTTCCTGCGGTTCGCCTTCTTTAAAGCCGTCCACTGCTTGCCAGCCTGTTAGCTGCGCCAGTTTGTCGACGATCGCCGGGCGCGTACCGGCTGTGATATAGACGATCTTTTTGCCTGGCGTAACGTCCAGTTCAAGCGGGCCGCCCCAGCCGCCGGTGCCTTTCTCAATACGAACCCGAGTCATGATGCCGCTCCTGTCAGATGAACTTTCTGATCAAGTTGAATCCCCATTTTTTTCTCAAAAATAGCGGTGGTGAGATCGGTGACCCAACCGCGGAAGAAGTTCGTCACCAGACCTACCAGCAGATAGCTCACCGCGAGCGGACCGAGAGGAAGCCCTAACGTGGTGAGTCCGCTGGCGATCCCCAGATAAACAAACAGTTCGCCGGGATTGATATGCGGAAACAGACCGTTCATGGAGTGACAGCTATAGGAGGCCGCCGTGTAATAGCTCGGCTTGTACCTCTCCGGCATAAAGCGTCCCAGACTCAGAGTCATCGGATTACAAAAAACAAACGTCCCGATGCACGGTAAAAGCAGGTAGCGGGATAGCGGATTTCCGGCGCAGCGTTGGGCAAAACGCTCAATACGCTGCTGGCCGATAAAATTGATGAGCGCATTCATGATAACCAGCAGGCTTATCAGTAGCGGAAGAATGCCTGTCACCATACCGGTAAACACCTCTCCGCCTTTCTGGAATAACCCGATGAACCACTCCGCACCATGTGTAATGGTTTCGATCATTGTTCTCTCCTGTAGGGTTTTTAGTTTTTTTGCTAAGCTCTCGTTCATTTTAATCATATTGAAAGATTTAAAAGTGTTATTTTGATCGCAAAATAAAAGTAAAATATTTTAAGTTGAAAGATTTGTGGGGGGAGAACAGGTACAACCAGAAAAGGGATGAAGGGGGATTTATTCTCTTACGTCGCTTCCTTGTGCGACGGGGGATGTTTTACCATACTTCTCCCTGGCTGAATTTGTTTAATGGATGTCTCATGTTCAAGCGTCGTTATGTAGCGTTACTTCCACTTTGCGTATTGCTTGCTGCCTGTAGCAGCACACCAAAATCTTCCGACACTCAAACGACGACGGGCACGCCTTCCGGTGGCTTCCTGCTTGAGCCGCAGCATAACGTCATGCAAATGGGCGGCGACTTCGCCAACAACCCTAATGCGCAGCAGTTCATTGATAAAATGGTCAGTAAACACGGTTTCGACCGTCAGCAACTGCAGGAGATCCTCTCGCAGTCTAAAAGACTGGATTACGTTCTGCGTCTGATGGACAGACAAGCGCCGACCACTCAGCCGCCCGCCGGACCAAATGGTGCCTGGCTGCGCTACCGCAAACAATTTATTACGCCGGATAACGTGCAAAACGGTGTCGTGTTCTGGAATCAGTATGAAGACGCCCTGAACCGCGCCTGGCAGGTATACGGCGTACCGCCGGAAATCATCGTGGGCATCATCGGCGTGGAAACCCGCTGGGGACGTATCATGGGGAAAACACGGATTCTGGACGCGTTAGCGACGCTGTCATTTAACTATCCGCGCCGGGCGGAATATTTCTCCGGCGAGCTGGAAACCTTTCTGCTCATGGCGCGCGATGAACAAGACGATCCGCTCAATCTGAAAGGTTCTTTTGCGGGCGCGATGGGCTATGGACAGTTTATGCCGTCTTCCTATAAAGAATTCGCGGTTGATTTTAATGGCGACAATCACATCAATCTATGGGACCCGGTTGATGCCATCGGCAGCGTGGCGAATTATTTCAAGGCGCATGGCTGGGTGAAAGGCGATGCGGTCGCGATACCCGCTAATGGTCAGGCGCCGGGACTGGCGAATGGTTTCAAAACAAAATACAGCATCTCTCAGCTTGCCGCCGCAGGCTTAACGCCGCAGCAATCGTTGGGCAATTATCAGGAAGCCAGCCTGCTTCGTCTGGATATCGGTACGGGCTATCAGTACTGGTACGGCCTGCCGAACTTCTACACTATTACCCGTTATAACCACAGCACGCATTATGCGATGGCGGTTTGGCAACTGGGGCAGGCGGTAGCGCTAGCGCGGGTGCGCTAATTTGCTCTGCGCTTATCCGGCCCTCCCCACAGGCCGGATAAGATGCCTGGGCATCGTCATCCGGCAATGTTTTCCGCCGACCAACGAATTTTTCGGAACCCTCCTCGTAAAATCGACCGCCCGTCCCCATCTCTGGTTGGAAAGTGCTATCTTGTCCGGCAGGATTTCTAACTGACAGAGGTCATAATGACGGACAGTGAACTGATGCGGCTTAGCGAACAGGTCGGGCTGGCGTTAAAAGCGCGCAGGGCGACCGTAACGACAGCGGAGTCCTGTACCGGCGGTTGGCTGGCGAAAACCATTACCGACATCGCCGGAAGCTCCGCCTGGTTTGAACGCGGCTTTGTCACCTATAGTAATGAAGCCAAAGCGCAGATGATTGGCGTGCGTGAAGAGACCCTGGCGCAGCATGGCGCGGTCAGCGAACCCGTAGTGGTAGAAATGGCGATTGGGGCGCTGAAGGCCGCTCGCGCCGATTTTGCTGTCGCTATTAGCGGGATTGCCGGGCCGGATGGCGGCAGTGAAGAAAAGCCGGTTGGGACGGTGTGGTTTGCTTTCGCCAGCATCAGCGGAGAAGGGATTACGCGTCGGGAATGCTTCAGCGGCGACCGTGAATCGGTGCGTCGACAGGCGACGACATACGCGCTACAAACCCTGCGGCAACAATTTCTACAAAACACTTGATACTGTATGAGCATACAGTATAATTACTTCAACAGTACAAATTCACTATCCGGTTCAATACCAAGTTGCATGACAGGAGTAATAATGGCTATCGACGAAAACAAACAGAAAGCGTTGGCGGCAGCACTGGGCCAAATTGAAAAGCAATTTGGTAAAGGCTCCATCATGCGTCTGGGTGAAGACCGCTCTATGGATGTGGAAACTATCTCCACCGGTTCGCTTTCACTGGACATCGCACTCGGCGCGGGCGGTCTGCCGATGGGCCGTATCGTCGAAATTTACGGGCCGGAATCTTCCGGTAAAACGACCCTGACGCTGCAGGTGATTGCCGCAGCGCAGCGTGAAGGTAAAACCTGTGCGTTTATCGATGCGGAACACGCGCTTGACCCCGTTTACGCCCGCAAGCTGGGCGTTGATATCGATAACCTGCTCTGTTCCCAGCCGGATACCGGCGAGCAGGCGCTGGAAATCTGTGACGCGCTGGCGCGCTCAGGCGCGGTGGACGTCATTGTGGTCGACTCCGTAGCGGCGCTAACGCCGAAAGCGGAAATCGAAGGCGAAATCGGCGACTCTCACATGGGCCTCGCGGCGCGTATGATGAGCCAGGCGATGCGTAAGCTGGCGGGAAACCTGAAACAGTCCAACACGCTGTTGATTTTCATCAACCAGATCCGTATGAAGATTGGCGTGATGTTCGGCAACCCGGAAACGACGACTGGCGGTAACGCGCTGAAATTCTACGCCTCTGTTCGTCTTGATATCCGTCGTATTGGCGCGGTGAAAGAGGGCGATAACGTCGTGGGTAGCGAAACGCGTGTGAAAGTGGTGAAAAACAAAATCGCCGCGCCGTTTAAGCAGGCTGAGTTCCAGATCCTCTACGGCGAAGGTATCAACTTCTATGGCGAACTGGTTGACCTGGGCGTGAAAGAGAAGCTGATCGAGAAAGCGGGCGCATGGTACAGCTACAACGGCGAGAAGATCGGTCAGGGTAAAGCGAACGCGACTACCTGGCTGAAAGAGAACCCGGCGACAGCGAAAGAGATCGAGAAAAAAGTGCGTGAATTACTGTTGAGTAATCAGAATGCCACGCCCGATTTCTCCGTTGACGATAGCGAAGGCGTTGCAGAAACCAACGAAGATTTTTAATCGTCAGGTGATGGTTGGTCGGACAAAACGAAGTAGCCATTCGGCAAAACGTTAAATTATCATCAAGGGCTGCATTTATGCGGCCCTTTTTGCATATACCCTTGTTAAGGTTTTTTATGAGTGAACCCACATCGCGCCGTCCCGCTTATGCTCGTCTCCTTGATCGTGCGGTACGTATCCTTGCTGTTCGCGATCACAGCGAGCAGGAATTACGGCGTAAACTCTCCGCGCCGGTGATGGGCAAAAATGGGCCGGAAGAGATTGATGCGACGGCAGACGATTATGAGCGCGTGATCGCCTGGTGCCACGAACATCACTATCTTGATGACGAGCGCTTCGTGATGCGCTTTATCGCCAGTCGTAGCCGTAAAGGCTACGGCCCGGCGCGTATTCGTCAGGAGTTGAATCAGAAAGGCATCACCCGCGAATCGACAGAAAAAGCGATGCGCGAATGTGAAATTGACTGGAGTGAAATGGCGCGTGAACAGGCTGTTCGCAAATATGGCGAGCCGCTCCCTTCAACCTTTTCAGAAAAGGTTAAAGTACAGCGCTTTTTACTCTATCGCGGGTATCTGATGGACGATATCCAGCAAATATGGCGAAATTTTGCAGATTGAGCGCATACGGGATTTTACTTCCCGGTAAAGAAAACTTATCTTATTCCCACTTTTTCCGTCTGGACGCGGGTTGCTTAACGGCGAACAGCGTCTGCGACGAATATTCCTTAAATACACAAAATCATTCAAGCCGCATCAAAGCGGCAAGTGAGCCTCGGGAACGAGTGACCGGGGAACTCGCAGCCAACGCAGAGGCGGCTTGAAGGATGAAGTGTAGCTTGATTTCAGGATAATTATGAGCAAGAGCACCGCTGAGATCCGTCAGGCGTTTCTCGACTTTTTCCATAGTAAAGGACATCAGGTAGTTGCCAGCAGTTCCCTGGTGCCCAACAATGACCCCACTCTGTTGTTTACCAACGCCGGGATGAACCAGTTCAAGGATGTTTTCCTTGGGCTCGATAAGCGTAATTATTCCCGTGCTACCACTTCCCAGCGTTGCGTACGCGCGGGGGGTAAACATAACGATCTGGAAAACGTCGGATACACTGCACGTCACCATACTTTCTTCGAAATGCTGGGTAACTTCAGCTTCGGCGATTACTTCAAACACGACGCCATTCAGTTCGCATGGGAATTACTGACCGGTGAAAACTGGTTTGCTCTGCCAAAAGAGCGTTTATGGGTCACCGTCTATGAAACCGACGACGAAGCCTATGAGATCTGGGAAAAAGAGGTCGGCATCCCGCGCGAGCGTATCATCCGTATCGGCGACAATAAAGGCGCGCCATACGCATCGGATAACTTCTGGCAGATGGGCGACACCGGTCCCTGTGGTCCGTGCACCGAAATCTTCTACGATCATGGCGACCATATCTGGGGCGGCCCTCCGGGAAGCCCGGAAGAAGACGGCGATCGCTATATTGAGATCTGGAACATCGTCTTTATGCAGTTCAACCGTCAGGCTGACGGGACTATGGAACCATTACCGAAACCGTCTGTAGATACCGGTATGGGGCTGGAGCGTATTGCCGCGGTACTGCAACACGTTAACTCTAACTATGAAATCGACCTGTTCCGCACGTTGATTGAAGCGGTAGCGAAAGTCACCGGCGCCACCGATCTGGGCAATAAATCGCTGCGCGTTATCGCCGACCACATCCGTTCCTGCGCATTCCTGGTTGCCGATGGCGTGCTGCCGTCGAATGAAAACCGTGGTTATGTGCTGCGTCGCATTATTCGTCGCGCGGTTCGTCACGGCAACATGCTGGGCGCGAAAGAGACCTTCTTCTACAAGCTGGTTGGGCCGCTGATTGAGGTAATGGGCTCCGCAGGCGAAGAGTTGAAACGTCAGCAGGCGCAGGTCGAACAGGTTCTGAAAACGGAAGAAGAGCAGTTCGCCCGTACGCTGGAGCGCGGTCTGGCGCTGCTGGATGAAGAACTGGCGAAATTGCAGGGCGACACCCTGGACGGCGAAACCGCTTTCCGTCTGTATGACACTTATGGTTTCCCGGTCGATCTGACGGCGGACGTCTGCCGTGAGCGTAATATCAAAGTCGATGAAGCCGGTTTTGAAGCCGCCATGGAAGAGCAACGCCGTCGTGCGCGCGAAGCCAGCGGTTTTGGCGCGGACTACAACGCGATGATCCGCGTTGATAGCGCTTCTGAATTTAAAGGTTATGACCATCTGGAACTGAACGGCAAAGTGACTGCGCTGTTTGTCGATGGTAAAGCGGTTGAGGCGATTAACGCGGGGCAGGAAGCCGTTGTCGTGCTGGATCAGACTCCATTCTATGCGGAATCAGGCGGTCAGGTTGGCGATAAAGGCGAGCTGAAAGGCGCTGGATTTACTTTCGCTGTGGACGACACGCAAAAATATGGTCAGGCGATTGGTCACCTCGGCAAATTGTCTGCGGGCGCTCTGAAAGTGGGCGATGCGGTACAGGCTGACGTAGATGAAGTACGCCGCGCACGTATCCGTCTGAACCACTCCGCCACACACCTGATGCACGCGGCGTTGCGCCAGGTGCTTGGGGCACACGTTGCGCAGAAAGGTTCGCTGGTTAGCGATAAAGTGCTGCGCTTCGACTTCTCGCACAATGAAGCGATGAAGCCGTCGGAGATCCGTGAGGTTGAAGATTTGGTGAATGCGCAAATCCGTCGCAATTTGCCGATCGAAACGCATATTATGGATCTCGAAGCCGCGAAGGCGAAAGGCGCAATGGCGCTGTTTGGCGAGAAATATGACGAACGTGTACGCGTTCTGAGCATGGGCGACTTCTCCACCGAGCTGTGCGGCGGTACCCACGCAACGCGTACCGGTGATATCGGTCTATTCCGTATTATCTCTGAGTCCGGTACCGCAGCAGGCGTTCGTCGTATTGAGGCGGTAACCGGTGAAGGCGCCATGGCCACCGTTCACGCGCAAAGCGATCGCTTAAACGATATTGCACATCTGCTGAAGGGCGACAGCCAGAATCTGGGTGACAAAGTGCGGGCTGTGCTGGAACGTACGCGTCAGTTGGAAAAAGAGTTGCAGCAGTTGAAGGACCAGGCCGCAGCGCAGGAGAGCGCGAATCTTTCCAGTAAAGCGGTCGATCTCAACGGCGTGAAGCTCCTGGTCAGCGAGCTTGCTGGCGTTGAGCCGAAAATGCTGCGAACCATGGTTGATGATCTGAAAAATCAACTGGGGTCTACCGTTATCGTACTGGCAACGGTTGTTGAAGGTAAGGTTTCTCTGATTGCGGGCGTGTCGAAGGATGTGACTGACCGGGTAAAAGCAGGGGAGCTGATTGGTATGGTCGCTCAGCAGGTGGGCGGTAAGGGTGGCGGTCGTCCGGACATGGCGCAAGCCGGTGGTACGGATGCGGCAGCTCTGCCTGCAGCGTTAGCCAGTGTACAAGGCTGGGTCAGCGCAAAATTGCAATAATTATAAGCGTTCGTTGGCGCCGCAGCCCGTGCTGCGGCGTTTACGTCGACGCTATCGACAACGATAAAGTCAGGTTGAAGTTTTGTATATCGGCTAAACTTAGGTTTAACAGAATGTAATGCCATGACTGCTTACACCTAAGGTGTTTGTCATCGCTTACTTTTTGGCGTTATATGATGGATAATGCCGGGATACAGAGAGACCCGACTCTTTTAATCTTTCAAGGAGCAAAGAATGCTGATTCTGACTCGTCGAGTTGGTGAGACCCTCATGATTGGCGATGAGGTCACCGTGACAGTTTTAGGGGTGAAGGGCAACCAGGTGCGCATTGGCGTGAACGCCCCGAAAGAAGTTTCTGTCCATCGTGAAGAGATCTACCAGCGTATCCAGGCTGAAAAATCCCAGCAGTCCAGTTACTAAGGTTTTCGCGTCTCACTTTTCGGGTGAGACGCGGCCTCTCTTCTTGTTCGCCCATGTTGTTCCTTCATTACTTTTTTTAATCTCACTGCTGATATGTTGCGCTTTGGCGGCCAGCGTGTCATCAAATTATCTGTTGATAAAACACTCTTTTTGGCTTTTTTACAGACTAATTGAGCGTGAAGTGTGCAAACGATAAAAGCTCTGGAAAAATTGTTTGACTTATAAGTCCCAGAAAGTAATATGTGCGCCACGCAGCGACGATGAGCAGAAACAAGTTCTTCGAAGCACTCGTAAGAGGCGTGTGGTGAGGTGGCCGAGAGGCTGAAGGCGCTCCCCTGCTAAGGGAGTATGCGGTCAAAAGCTGCATCCGGGGTTCGAATCCCCGCCTCACCGCCATTTGCATCCGTAGCTCAGCTGGATAGAGTACTCGGCTACGAACCGAGCGGTCGGAGGTTCGAATCCTCCCGGATGCACCATCTCTTACTTGATACGGCTTTCACAGCGGTATCAAAATCTGCAGTAAAGTAAGTTTCCCGATGCATCCGTAGCTCAGCTGGATAGAGTACTCGGCTACGAACCGAGCGGTCGGAGGTTCGAATCCTCCCGGATGCACCATCTTACTTAGTGTGGCAGTAAATGCGACATCAAATCTTGTAGTAAACATCATTTCCGATGCATCCGTAGCTCAGCTGGATAGAGTACTCGGCTACGAACCGAGCGGTCGGAGGTTCGAATCCTCCCGGATGCACCATATTCCCCGTACTTTCAGCGATGAAGATGCGGATGCGATGGCAGTAATAACCCCAGGCACCAGGAAGGATAACGTTGCTTCAGCAACGGCCCGTAAGGCAAGTAATCTTCCTGTATGCGTCATTTCCCTGCGATCGGTTTTCCCCTTATCCTGAACATTCCTCTTTATCTCTATTAGCGACAAAATCAACCAATTGCGATAAAGTACTGTCTGGTTATTCGGTTTGCGAGAACACGATGTACGCACGTTATGCTGGTTTGATTTTTGATATGGACGGTACTCTTCTGGATACCGAACCAACGCATCGCAAAGCGTGGCGTGAGGTTTTGGGGCGCTATGGTCTTCGTTTTGATGAACAGGCAATGGTCGCGCTTAACGGTTCACCAACCTGGCGTATCGCCCAGTCAATCATTGAGCTTAACCATGCCGATCTTGATCCCCGGTCACTGGCGCGTGAGAAAACCGACGCGGTAAAAAGCATCCTGCTGGACTGCGTAGAACCGCTGCCGCTGATTGAGGTGGTCAAGGCGTGGTATGGACGGCGTCCCCTGTCGGTCGGTACTGGTAGCGAAAGCGCTATTGCGGAAGCCTTGTTAGCGCATCTGGGGCTGCGTCGTTATTTTGATGCGGTTGTGGCGGCAGACCACGTACAGCATCACAAACCCGCGCCTGACACCTTCTTACTTTGCGCGCAGCGGATGGGCGTTATGCCAACGCAGTGCGTAGTATTTGAAGATGCCGATTTTGGTTTACAGGCGGCGCGGGCGGCAGGGATGGATGCCGTGGATGTCCGACTATTGTGAGTGACGGATTGTCTCTCCTGTCTCTGTTTGCCAGTAGTTTTCTCAGCGCTACGCTGTTACCCGGTAATTCTGAGGTTGTTTTGGTTGCCATGCTGGTCTCCGGAGTCAGTCATCCCTGGGTCTTAGTCTTAACAGCAACAATAGGTAATAGCCTTGGAGGGGTAACTAACGTTATTCTTGGGCGTTTCTTTCCGCTGCGCAAAACGTCGCGCTGGCAAGAAAAAGCGACTGGCTGGCTAAAGCGTTATGGCGCAGCCACACTATTATTAAGCTGGATGCCGGTAATCGGTGATTTGTTGTGCCTGTTAGCGGGATGGATGCGCATCCCGTGGGGGCGGACGATCTTTTTTTTGTGTCTTGGTAAGGCGCTGCGCTATGTTGCGCTCGCAGCGGCGACGGTTCAGGGCATGATGTGGTGGTAATAATTGTAGGTTTGGCATGCATGGCCGCTATTACAGTTATGCTTATTAAAACGATTTTGACAGGCGGGAGGTCAATTTGATCCCGGACGTATCACAGGCTCTGGCCTGGCTGGAAAAACATCCTCAGGCGTTAAAGGGGATACAGCGCGGGTTAGAGCGCGAAACGCTGCGTGTAAATGCTGATGGCACGCTGGCGACAACAGGTCATCCTGAAGCGTTAGGTTCGGCGCTGACCCATAAATGGATTACCACGGATTTTGCGGAAGCCCTACTGGAGTTTATTACGCCAGTCGATGGCGATATCCAGCATATGCTCACCTTTATGCGCGATCTCCACCGTTATACGGCCAGGAAACTGGACGATGAGCGGATGTGGCCATTAAGTATGCCCTGCTATATTGCGGAAGGGCAGGACATTGAGCTGGCGCAGTACGGCACATCGAATACGGGGCGCTTTAAGACGCTCTATCGCGAAGGGCTGAAAAATCGTTATGGCGCTTTGATGCAAACCATCTCCGGCGTACATTACAATTTTTCATTACCGATGGCATTCTGGCAGGCGAAATGCGGCGTTACGGAAGGCGAAGCGGCAAAAGAAAAAATTTCTGCCGGCTATTTCCGCCTGATTCGCAATTATTACCGTTTTGGCTGGGTCATCCCATATCTGTTTGGCGCTTCTCCGGCCATTTGTTCCTCTTTCCTGCAAGGAAAGCCGACCACATTACCGTTTGAAAAAACGGACTGCGGCATGTACTACCTGCCATATGCGACGTCGCTGCGTTTGAGTGATTTGGGCTATACCAATAAGTCGCAAAGCAATCTGGGTATCACGTTTAACGATCTACATGAATATGTTGCAGGCCTGAAGCGGGCGATTAAAACGCCGTCAGAAGAGTATGCGCGGATTGGTCTGGAAAAAGACGGTAAGCGACTACAGATTAACAGCAACGTTCTGCAAATTGAAAATGAGCTGTATGCGCCCATTCGTCCCAAGCGCGTGACGCGCAGCGGCGAATCGCCTTCAGATGCGCTGTTACGCGGCGGTATTGAGTATATTGAAGTACGCTCTCTGGATATCAATCCATTTTCTCCGATCGGCGTGGATGAACAGCAGGTGCGTTTTCTCGATCTCTTTATGGTCTGGTGCGTACTGGCCGATGCGCCGGAGATGAGCAGCAGCGAGTTGCTGTGCACGCGCGCCAACTGGAATCGCGTTATTCTGGAAGGCCGTAAACCAGGCCTTACCCTGGGGATTGGCTGTGAAACTGCACAGTTCCCGCTGCCCAAAGTAGGGAAAGATCTCTTCCGCGATCTGAAACGCGTGGCGCAAACGCTGGACAGTATCCACGGGGGAGAGGATTATCAGAAAGTCTGCGACGAACTGGTTGCCTGTTTTGATAATCCGGAGCTGACGTTCTCCGCACGCATTTTGCGCTCAATGATTGATACCGGTATTGGCGGTACCGGGAAAGCGTTCGGCGAAGCTTACCGTAATCTGTTACGCGAAGAGCCGCTGGAGATTTTGCAGGAAGAAGAGTTTATTGCTGAACGTGACGCTTCAGTACGTCGTCAGCAGGAGATTGAGGCGGCGGATACCGAGCCGTTTGCCGCGTGGCTTGCAAAGCACGACTGACCCAAAAGAAAAAGGCCACTCACGGAGTGGCCAAAATTTCATCGCTGAAAACAGGGATGATGATAACAAATGCGCGTCTTTCATATACTCAGACTCGCCCCGGAACAAAGAGTTCAGTTTATTTTTAAAAAATTATCGGAGGTGACTAAATGCCATTGTTAGATAGCTTCGCAGTCGATCATACCCGGATGCAAGCGCCGGCGGTACGCGTGGCAAAAACGATGAATACCCCGCATGGTGATACCATCACCGTTTTCGATCTGCGTTTCTGCGTCCCGAATAAAGAAGTGATGCCGGAAAAAGGGATTCATACTCTTGAGCACCTGTTTGCTGGCTTTATGCGCGACCACCTCAACGGTAACGGCGTAGAGATTATCGATATCTCGCCGATGGGCTGTCGCACCGGTTTCTACATGAGTCTGATCGGTACGCCCGATGAGCAGCGCGTTGCTGATGCGTGGAAAGCGGTAATGGCCGACGTATTGAAAGTGCAGGATCAAAACCAGATCCCGGAATTAAACGTTTACCAGTGCGGCACCTGGCAGATGCACTCCCTGAACGAAGCGCAGGAAATCGCCCGCCATATTCTGGACTGTGATATTCGCGTGAATAACAATACAGAGCTGGCGCTACCGAAAGAGAAGTTGCAGGAATTGCACATTTAGTCGTGCCCTTACTGCCCGGTGACGCTAACGCTTACCGGGCCTACATGTTGGGCAAGAGCTGCGTAGGCCGGATAAGGCAACGCCGCCATCCGGCATAACTCCCCGGCGCAAAAAAAGCCAGTTCATGTGAACTGGCTTTTTTATTAGTGCGCGCCGCCTCCGCCGCCACCCGCGCCGAACGGCGGTTTCGCGAACCAGACCAGGCCGAGCAGCACCAGGAATATTCCGGCTGACATCCAGAAAATTTCATTGGCGGAAATAATCAGCCCCTGATTCGTGATTTGCTGGGCTATCCAGCCTGACGCCTGTTGGTGCGTCATCCCTAAGCCTTCCAGCTTATCGTACATAGCCTGAGCGTTTGGATTATACGCCGTGACCGACTCCGTTAACTGAGCATGGTGTAGCGACTCACGATCGGTCCACATGGTGGTGGTAATCGAGGTGCCGATGGACCCTGCCAGCGTTCGCGTGAAGTTCGACAGACTTGATGCCGCCGCCAGTCGTTCGGGCGGTAGCCCGGAGAGCGTAATGGTGGTCAGCGGCATAAAGAAGCAGGCGACGGCAAATCCCTGAAT
The DNA here is from genome assembly GCF_008692785.1 of Salmonella enterica subsp. diarizonae. GTDB lineage: Bacteria > Pseudomonadota > Gammaproteobacteria > Enterobacterales > Enterobacteriaceae > Salmonella > Salmonella diarizonae. The sequence goes on along the minus strand of NZ_VXJV01000001.1, from coordinate 178,348 downwards.
AAACTGCGGCCATGCGGAAGCGCCGAAATCCATACCCGGTTCGAACGTCCAGGCGCGCCAGTAAAAACAAACGGCGTACATAATAAAGCTGAACGTGACCAGCCTGCGCATATCCAGTTTATGCGCGAAGCGTCCGATAATCGGCGACAAAATTACCGGAATAATGCCGACCGGCGCGGACGCCAGACCTGCCCACGTTGCGGTATAGCCGTACACCTCTTGCAGAAGCTGCGGCAGCAGAACAATGGCGCCGAAATAGAGCATATAAGCAAGGCTGATGCACAAGCACCCGATAGTGAAGTTACGCGATTTAAAAAGAGAAAGATCGACGATAGGGTGATCGTCGGTCAGCTCCCAGACAATCAGGAAACTGATGGCGATTACGGCTACCACGGTCAGGATGATAATTTCCTGCGAAGAGAACCAGTCCAGCTCTTTACCGCGATCGAGCATGATTTGCAGGCTGCCGATGCCAATCACCAGTAGCGCCAGACCGATGGCGTCAATACGCCGTCGTTCGGTGCGCGTTTCACGTCCGCGCAGCGTTTGTAACGTCATCAGGACGACGACAACGCCAATCGGCACGTTGATGAAGAAAATCCATCCCCAATGGTAGTTATCGCTGATGTAGCCCCCCAGTATCGGGCCGCAAATCGGCGCGACAATGACGGTCATTGACCAGAGCGCCAGCGCAATGGAGCGCTTCGCAGGCGGATAGTTATTCAGCAGCAGGCTTTGCGAGAGCGGAATCAACGGCCCGGCGACCACGCCCTGCACCACGCGGAAGAAGATCAGCATATTCAGGCTGCTGGATACGCCACAGGCCCATGAAGCCGCGGCAAAGGCGACCGTCGACCACATGAACAGTTTGACTTCGCCAAAGCGTTTTGCCAGCCAGCCGGTTAAGGGAATCGAGATGGCGTTCGCCACCCCGAAAGAGGTGATAACCCATGTCCCCTGGCTTAGGGAAGAACCCAGGTTCCCGGCGATGGTGGGAATCGCCACGTTGGCAATGGTGGAGTCCAGCACCTGCATGAATGTCGCCAGCGACAGCGCGATCGTCATGATGACGAGCTGCGCGCCTTCCAGCGGTTTTTGCTGTTGCATCACACGCACCTCAGGATTAACCCGCGTTAGCCTGCACGATGTCGTCGATCAGTTTATTGACCGGCGCGAGATTAATTTCGCGTGCGTTACTTTCGGCAACCGGCGTCGTTCGTACCTGGCTGGCCAGTACCTGACCGTCGCGGTTAGCAGTGTCCACAGTTACCAGCGTCGATAAACCAATACGCAGCGGATGTTGTTCTAACTGGCGGGCGTCCAGTTCGACGCGTACTGGCAGACGTTGAACCACTTTAATCCAGTTACCCGTCGCATTTTGTGCTGGCAGCAGGGAGAAGGCGCTGCCTGTCCCCATATCCAGACCGACGACTTTACCGGTGTATTTTACGTCGTCACCATAAATATCGGTAATAATCGTAACTGGCTGCCCAATGCGCATATTCGCTAATTGGGTCTCTTTAAAGTTAGCGTCCACCCACAGATCGGTTGCAGGCACGACGGCCATCAGCGGCGTGGTGGGGCTGATCTGCGCGCCTGGCTGGACGGCGCGGCGGGAGACGTAACCGGTCATCGGACTGACGATGCGGGTACGCTCCAGCGCCAGCCAGGCGTTACGCACTTCGGTCGCCGCTTGTTGAACCGCAGGCTGATCTTCCAGTTTACTGTTGAGTATCATTGCCTGATTGGCATTGTACTGTTGAATGGCGACATCCAGTTGTGCCTGTGCGCTGGCGACGGCATCGCGGGCGTGTTGCAGCTCTTCACGGCCAATAAGGTTGGCATTACCCAGCGGCACACGGCGGTTAAGGTCGCTTTGCGCTTGCGCCAGGGCGGTTTTTCGCACGTCGATATTCGCCTGCAACTGCTTGCTGTTAATCATCAACTGGTGCGTCTGGCGCACGCTGGAGGCCAGCGCCGTTTTGGATTTTTCAAACGCCTGTTTGGCGTCGGTCTGATCGAGCGTGACCAGAACATCGCCCTCTTTTACAAAGTCGGTGTTATCAGCCCAGACTTTCGTCACGCTGCCTGACACCTGCGCCATGATTTGAACCTGGTTCCCTGCCACGTAAGCATCATCTGTCTCTTCAATATGACGCAATACTAAAAACCAATAAATTCCATATGCCACGGCAATAATAATAAAGAGCAAGGTAAGAAGTAGCAGCGCTGTTTTGCGTTTGCCTTTCTTCTTAGCCGATTGCTGCGGGGGTTGGATCTCCGCATTTGCGCTCATGTTGTTCTCCACGATCTTATTATTCACATCGGCTGAACCGACCTGTTGTCAGAAAGGCCAGCAGTAACGCATGCTGGCCTGTCCGCTTTCCTGTTATTAATCTGGATGTTTGAGCGGGTCGGCGCGTTAGCGCAGCGCCTCAAGAACAGTGCCTTCCTGCTCCATTTGATCAAGACGTGTCAGGAGCTTACGAGTGATGTGCTCAAGTTGATCTTTTTCGGCAGTGCTAAGTGATGACCAGAGTTGATGCAGACAATGATGCTGAGGCGGAAGCACTTCTTGCAAAAATGCCTGACCTTTCTCCGTTAATTGCAGATGCAAGCAACGGCGGTCGTTATCGCTCTCACGACGCTCAATCCAGCCTCGTTTTTCCAGTTCATCTGCAATGCGCGTCGCATTGGTGCGAGATGAACCCAGCGCGCAGCTTAATTCAGACGGCTGAATACTGTGGTTTTCCTGAGACTCCAGCGTAATCAACGCCATAAACAACGTCTCGTTAATCCCTTGAGCCTTCAGCATTTTATTGCGGTTTTCCAGGAGCTTGCCTTGCATGTGCATACAAAGGCGGGTCAAAAGAATTTCCTGATAAGGAAAGTCTTCGTGACGGCTGGCGCGAAATTTTAGCATTTGTTCAATGGGCGTAAACGAACTATCCATTTGGGCATGACCTCATTAATTTCAGCCGATATAGTAACGACAGTGACAAATAAAGTAAATGTATTATTAATACAAAATCATTCTTTCAGGTTATAAAACAGACAATGATACGCAGACTGAGACATCAGCGGGAACATTGGGCCCGGTAAAGCGCCGCCTGTGGCGAATCCAGGAATGATGAGAAAAGCGTGGGCGCCTGCATGAAAAAGTCAGGAGAGAACAAGAAGCGGGAGGGGCGAAAGCCAGGTAAATGGCCTTATAACCCAATGCAAACGCTACCGGAATATCACGGATAGCTATCGGTAAACGACCTTCGAATCCTTGAACAGGCGCTATTGGCCTGGGAGCAGATGGGGATGCAGGGCTTTCCATAGAATTATATTATTCTTCACCGGTATAAAAATAACCATGATAAATGAATAGCATAACCTTAACAGACTGGGGAGCTCCTTAACACCCTAAGGAGCTTAAACAAAGGTAAACGCTCACTATCCGCTTAATTTACGGCTTCCTGTCGGTGAAAACCTCGCCACCAGACCAGTAAATTAAGTAGGGCTACCGTGACACCCGCCAGACAAACGCCGGCCCAGCCGGCATGTTGCCAGGCGGAGGCGGAAATCAGCGACCCCGCGGCGCCACCGATAAAGTAGCTGGTCATATAGCCGGCGGTGAGCCGGTTACGCGCATCTGGATGCAAACGATAGATAACCGTCTGATTGGTGATATGTACCCCCTGAACCGTGAGGTCCAGTATCAGAATGCCAATAATCAGCGCCAGTACTGAGGTGTGCCCAAGCCAGATAGCCAGCCAGGAGAGTAATAGCAGCAGTAAGCCGACCGTGGTGGTGAGGTGCGATTTACCTTTATCGGCAAATCCGCCAGCCGGACGCGCGCCTAAAGCGCCGGCGGCCCCTGCCAGGCCAAACAGGCCTATCATCCCCTCAGAGTAGCTAAACGGCGGCGCGGCGAGTAAAAAGGCCATCGAAGTCCAGAGAATGCTGAAATTAGCAAAGGTCAGACAGCCCAGCAGCGCGCGGGTACGTAGCAGCTTATCGTGAATAAACAGGCTGAATACGGAACCCAACAGTTGCGGGTAGTTAAGATGGGTGTCGGATTTGAGCTTTGGCAGCCCGCGCCACAACGCGACGGCCATCAGTGCCATCAGTGCCGACGCTACCCAAAATACGGTGCGCCAACCGCCGAGGTTTGCCAGCAGTCCGGCGACCGTTCGCGCCAGCAGTATCCCCAGCAACAGGCCGCTCATAATGGTGCCGACCACTTTGCCGCGGGTGTCGGGCGTCGCAAGCGTGGCGGCCAGCGGAACCAGAATCTGCGCTACCACGGAGAACAATCCGGTTAAGGCCGTTCCGAGGATCATCATGCTAAGCGACTGACTACTGGCGGTGATCAGCATTCCGCCTGCCGCCAGCAATGTCATAGAGACAATCAGCATTCGGCGTTCAAACATGTCGCCGAGCGGCACCAGAAACAACAGGCCAGCGGCATAGCCCAACTGCGCGGCGGTAACGATAAACCCTGCGGAGCTGGCGGAAAGCGAAAAGTGATGCGCGATGGTATCAAGCAGCGGCTGGGCGTAGTAGTTGCTGGCGACCGCCAGACCAGTGGCCACAGACATTAAAACGATCAGCGCCGGGCTAAGCCCATGATTGGGTTTCGTCATTATGGTAATCGTGACTCAGGTAATCATTTCTTGGGAAAACAATCATAGCGGATGTTGATGAATAAAGGGGAACGGTGACGTGATGAATTGTGCGGTTTGAGGAGAGATTGAGTAGGCCGGATAGCGGCGCATGAACTGCGCCGCTATCCGGCATAAAAACGATATTATTTCTGCGCGGCCAGCGCTTCTTTCACCCAGCCGTCAAACTGCTGCTGGTGGGCGTTGATCCAGCCATCCACGTGTCCCTGAACATCGGCTTCAGACGATTTACCAGCATGCATCATGGCGTTCTGCGCGTTGATATCCGCCAGCGGCAGCTTCATGATGGCGAACAGTTTCGCCGCCGCCGGGTTTTTCTCCGCCCATGTCTTATTGGCGACAATATGCATGGTATTGACGGGGAACCCATAGTTCGCGCCGTTCGGCAGTTTAGTCTCAATATTTTTCTGTTCGCCCGGCAGGGAGGAGAACGGCACCTGTAGCCAGATGACATCTTTACCCGGCTTCATTACGTCGCTCACCCAGTATGGCGTCCAGGTGTAATACAGTACCGGCTTGCCTTCTTTAAAACGGGTAATGGTATCAGCCATCATCGCTGCATAGTTACCGTGGCTGACCTCAACGGTTTTTTCGAGATCAAACGCTTTATTCTGGTGATTGATCACGGCTTCGCAGCCCCAGCCCGGCGAGCAGCCCATCATGTCCGCTTTTCCGTCGCCATTGGTATCGAAGATTTTGGCGATTTTCGGATCTTTTAGCTGAGCGATATTGGTGATGTTGTACTGCTCGGCGGTTTTTTTATCGATCAGATACCCCTGCGCAGCGCCGGAGACGAAGACACCCTCGCGGTAAAACTTTTTGTCTCCGCCTGCCGCGGCATACATATCATCATGCAGCGGCTGCCAGTTTACGGCGGTAAACGTCGCATCGCCAGAGGCGATGGAGGTATAGCCTACGTTGTAATCGACTTCACTTGGTTTATTTACGGTATAGCCCAACTTTTCCAGCGCCCGGCTGACCAGTAACGTCTGGAAGGATTCTTCAGAAATAGTGCTTTGAATAGGTTGGACGGTAATGCCTTTGCCAGGCAGGTCGGCAGCGAAAGCGCTGGCGGTGACAAGGGTGGCAAACGCTGAGGCAAATATCACGGTATGTCGCATCGTTGTTCCTTTAATTATGGTAGGGAGTTGTAAGCCCGGTAAGCGTAGCGTTACCGGGCGACAGGAGAGTTACTTAACGAAAGGGCGGGTGATTAGCCCAACAGGACCAGTGGTATACCAGCGACGGTTGCCGCGGCTACGCGAGTCGCGCCCGACAGCCTGCGTCAGACGGTCAAGAATGATAGCGAGGATCACAATGCCGACGCCGCCGACGGTTGCCAGCCCCATATCAAGACGACCAATGCCGCGTAGTACCATCTGGCCAAGTCCGCCGACCGCAATCATCGAGGCGATCACCACCATCGAGAGGGCCAGCATCAGCGTCTGATTGACGCCTGCCATAATGGTGGGCATCGCCAGCGGTAGTTGCACTTTGAACAGCATTTGGCGCGGGCTGGCGCCGAACGAGCGCGACGCTTCAATTAAGTCGGCAGGCACCTGGTTAATGCCCAGGATCGTCAGGCGTACAATCGGCGGTAGAGCAAAAATAATCGTCACCACGACGCCCGGCACGTTACCGATGCCGAATAACATGACAATCGGCACCAGATAGACGAACGCGGGCGTAGTCTGCATCGCATCCAGCAGCGGACGAACTATTTTGGCTGCGCGCGGGCTGCGCGCCAGCCAGATTCCCATCGGTAATCCGATCATGACGCAGAACAACAGGGCGGTCAGCACCAGCGCCAGGGTAATCATCGCCTGCGACCAGGCGCCGATCGCACCGATCGCGATCAGCGATATCAGCGCCGCGATCCCCATGCCCATGCCGGAAACCTGCCAGGCAATCAGCGCGAAGAGAATAATCGCCACAGGGGCGGGCATTCCCAGCAGCAGTTGCTGAAAAGCGTTAAGGATGTAATCCACCGGCACACGAATCCCCTGAAAAAGGGGGCGGAAATGGGTGACGACCCAGTCGATTCCCTCGGTGACCCAGCTATCCAGCGGGATCAGCGTTTTATGGAACGGGTCCAGAAGAGAAAAGTGTTCAGGCGCTGGTGCTGGCCCGTTGTTCAGCCAGTCGGCACTGCCGCCATCCGTGGCTACGCCTGCCGGTGTTCCCCAGGCATCAGCCGTTTGCGCCGTAGTATCCGCCACCTGTGCGGTGTCCCACGGATTCGTTTGATCAGCCATTGTTTCCCCCCTCGCGATCTAAAGCCTGTAGCAACATACGTTTTGAAATAATGCCAACATACTGGTGTTCTTCATCGACAACCGGCACCGCGCAGGGCGCCTGACCGACGTGAGAGAGTAACTCGCTGAGTGGGGTTTGCGCATCAACGACTAAAGGGTCGTCGATAAGCGCAGCTTCAATCCCTTGCGCCTGACTTAATGCCGCTTTTAATGAGTCGATAGACACGACGCCCACGAATTTATTACCACGTTCAATGACGTAACCATATTCACGGTCTTCATCCTGTAATAATTTCAGTGCCGAACGGGGACCAAAACCTGGCGTTTTACGAATTAATCCGACCGGACTGCGACGGGCAATATCTTTGGCGCTAAAGACCTGACTAATATCCACGCCACGGAAGAACGTGCGGACATAATCATTTGCCGGATTATTCAGGATCTCATCCGGCGTACCAACCTGTACGACCTCGCCATTTTGCATAATGGCAATCCTGTCGCCAATACGCATAGCCTCATCAAGATCGTGGGAAATAAAGACAATGGTACGCTGATGTTTCGCCTGTAATTTCACCAGCTCATCCTGCATTTCGGTACGAATTAATGGATCGAGGGCGGAAAACGCTTCATCCATTAATAAGATGTCAGGGTTGATTGCCAGCGCGCGGGCAAGTCCAACACGCTGACGCATCCCACCGGAAAGTTCATCCGGATAGGCATGAGCGTAATTCTCAAGCCCCACCTGACGCAAGGCTTCCAGCGCTTTTTCACGACGCTCTTGCGCCGCGATGCCCGCTAATTCCATACCGAATGCCGTATTATCCAGCACCGTCATATGCGGCATGAGCGCAAATGACTGGAAGACCATCGCAATCTTTTTCCTGCGCACCTCGCGAAGCTCAGCGTCTGATATTTTTGCAATATCAACGCCGTCGATCAATACCTGTCCGCGGGTGGGTTCAATCAGGCGATTGAGAAGGCGTACCATTGTGGATTTACCCGAGCCGGATAATCCCATGATGACAAATATCTCGCCTTCTTCAATGGCCAGACTGGCGTCTTTAACGCCAAGCGATAGCCCCGTTTTTTCCAGTATTTGCTCTTTCGATAGTCCCTTTTCAATATATTTGAAGGCGCGTTGCGGATGCTCTCCAAATATTTTATACAGATTCTTCACTTCTAATTTAATTGCCATGCAATAGAATGATTCCTGTTATTTACTTATGTCGATATGTTACCTGATGGAAATAGTTACCTTTTTCTACCCTAACATACTCAGAATCTGAGACAACCCTGAATTTGCTTCTGGCATGAATATTGCGAGATGCTATTGGCTGTGATTTCCCATGATATAAGGGCTGAGCGCGAATGAGGTGGAGAAGATATTTTTTGTGATAACCATCAAAAATCCACCTGAATTGGGGAAATCCAGGCGAATAATGTCACTCGTATTGAGTGTAGAACATGCTGTAATATTTGCGCGATTTAACTCAACATTGCTTGAAATAATGGCATGGGAAATGTAACGTTATTTCCCATACCCATAAGGTTAAAAATTCCAGTCTTCGTCTTCGGTTTCGACTGCTTTTCCCATCACATAAGATGAACCTGATCCGGAAAAGAAATCGTGGTTTTCGTCGGCATTCGGCGAGAGCGCGGAAAGGATCGCGGGATTCACGTCTGCCATCTCCGGCGGAAATAACGCCTCATAACCCAGGTTCATTAAGGCTTTATTAGCGTTGTAGCACAAGAAGGCTTTGACGTCGTCAACCCAGCCGGTTTCCGCATATAAAACTTCTGTGTAGCGGATTTCGTTATCGTACAGTTCCATCAGCAAATCCAGCGCAAAAAGCTTTAACTCTTCACGCTCGATTGTCGATAGTTTTTGTAGCGCGATCTGATATTTATAGCCAATATAATAACCGTGAACCGCTTCATCGCGAATGATTAAACGAATCAGGTCGGCAGTGTTCGTGAGCTTACCGCGGCTGGAGAAATACATCGGCAGCCAGAAGCCGGAATAGAACAGAAAAGACTCCAGAAAGACGCTGGCAATCTTTTTCTTTAGTGGTTCATCGCTGACGTAATGAGCCAAAATAATCTGCGCCTTACGCTGTAGCGGCGGGTTTTCTTCGCTCCAGGCGTAGGCGGCATCAACATCTTTTGTCTGGCACAGAGTGGAAAAAATAGAACTGTAAGAGCGGGCGTGTACCGCTTCCATAAAGCTGATGTTCGACAGCACTGCCTCTTCATGCGGCGTGATGGCATCCGCCATCAACGACGGCGCGCCTGCGATGTTCTGGATAGTATCGAGCAGCGTGAGGCCAGTAAACACGCGAATGGTGAGCTGCTGTTCGGCGGCGCTCAGCGTCTGCCAGGCCGGAATATCATTCGATAACGGCACTTTTTCCGGCAGCCAGAAATTACTGGTCAGACGGTTCCACACCTCCAGATCTTTGTCGTCCTGGATCGTGTTCCAGTTGATGGCGCTAATACGAGATAATTTCATATTGCTTTCCTTATAGCGCGCAGGATACGCAGCCTTCAATTTCAGTACCTTCCAGCGCCAACTGGCGAAGCCGGATGTAATACAGTGACTTAATACCTTTTCGCCAGGCATAGATCTGCGCTTTGTTTATATCGCGGGTCGTGGCGGTATCGGGGAAAAACAGGGTGAGCGACAGCCCTTGATCGACGTGGCGCGTGGCTTCGGCATAGGTATCAATAATTTTTTCCGGACCGATATCGTAAGCATCCTGATACATATCCAGATTTTCATTGGTCATAAACGGCGCGGGGTAATACACACGCCCGGTTTTGCCCTCTTTGCGAATCTCAATTTTTGCCACAATCGGATGAATGCTGGAGGTCGCATGATTAATGTAAGAAATCGAACCGGTCGGCGGCACCGCCTGCAAATTTTGGTTATAGATGCCATAGCGCATCACATCGTCGCGCAGCTTTATCCACATTTCTCGTGTGGGCAGCGTAATGCCACTGCGGGCAAATAGCGCCCTGACTTTCGCCGTTTTCGGTTGCCAGTCGTCCTGTAAATACTGCGTAAAATAGTCGCCGCTGGCATAGCGCGACTGCGCAAATCCGGCGAAGGTTTTGCCGCGTTCACGGGCCAGCCGCATTGAAGTGTGCACGGCATGCCAGGTAATGGTGTAAAAATAGAAATTGGTGAAATCCAACGCCTCCGGCGAACCGTAGGCAATTCCTTCCCTTGCCAGATAGCCATGCAGATTCATCTGGCCCAGACCGATGGCATGAGAGGCGGCATTACCGGCGGCTATTGAGGGCACGCTGTGTATATGGCTCATGTCTGAGACCGCTGTCAGGCCGCGAATAGCGGTTTCTACGGTACGGCCAATGTCCGGTGAATCCATGACGTGAGCGATATTCAACGAGCCGAGATTGCAGGAGATGTCATGCCCGATGTGGGTATAGTCAAGGTTATCGTCGTAACGGGAAGCGCTATTGACCTGTAAAATTTCCGAGCACAGGTTGCTCATATTAATGCGACCGGCAATCGGATTCGCGCGGTTTACCGTATCTTCAAACATGATGTAGGGATACCCGGATTCGAACTGAATCTCTGCCAGTGTTTGAAAAAAGTCACGGGCGTTAATATAGGTTTTACGCACGTGCGGATCGGCAATTAATTTATCGTACCGTTCGCTAATGGCGATATCGCCAAACGGTTTGCCGTAGCGTCGTTGTACGTCATAGGGCGAAAAGAGCGCCATTTGCGCGTTTTCTTTCGCCAGCCGGAAGGTGATGTCCGGGATCACCACGCCGAGAGAGAGCGTTTTGATCCGGATTTTTTCGTCAGCGTTTTCCCGTTTGGTATCCAGAAAACGCAGAATATCCGGATGGTGCGCATGGAGATAAACCGCGCCGGCCCCCTGGCGCGCGCCGAGCTGGTTGGCATACGAAAACGCGTCTTCCAGCATTTTCATCACCGGGATCACGCCGGACGATTGATTCTCAATGCGTTTGATCGGCGCGCCCGCCTCGCGCAGATTGGAGAGTAAAAATGCGACGCCGCCGCCGCGTTTGGAGAGTTGCAGCGCCGAGTTCACCGCCCGCCCGATCGACTCCATATTGTCTTCGATACGGAGCAGGAAGCAGGAGACCAGTTCCCCACGCTGTTGTTTACCGCAATTTAAAAAAGTCGGGGTGGCGGGCTGGAAGCGACCAGAAAGCATTTCATCGGTCAGTTGGGTGGCCAGCGTTTCGTCACCCTGCGCCAGCGTCAGCGCCACCATTGTCACCCGATCTTCAAAGTGTTCCAGATAACGTTTGCCGTCGAAGGTTTTCAGCGTGTAACTGGTATAGAACTTCCAGGCGCCAAGAAACGTCTGGAAGCGAAAGCCGCTGGCGTGAGCGTGGTCGAACAGGCTGAGGACGAAGGCGCGGTCGTAACGCGCGAGGACCGCGTCATCGTAATAACCTTCCTGAACCAGCGTGTCCAGACGTTCATGCTGGCTGGCAAACGTCACGGAATGTGGGAGGACGTGGGCGGCAAAGAAGGCATCGACCGCCTGCTGGTCCTTGTCGAACTGAATATGGCCTGCTTTATCATAAAGATTCAGCATCGCGTTCAGAGCGTGGTAATCCATTGTTTCCTGCATTACGCGCTCCGGGGTTGTTGTTGCCAAAATTCATTTACTCCTTTTCGGACGTTATCGATGTCGCGTTGTGTGCCCATGAGCTCAAAGCGGTACAGCCAGGGTACGCCGCATTTTTGTGCTATCACATCGCCAGCACATCCCCAGGCATCGCCGAAATTGCGATTACCGGAGGCGATGACGCCGCGAATGCGCGCCCGGTTGTGTTCATCATTTAAAAAGCGGATCACCTGTCGTGGCACCGCACCGGCCATCCCGCCGCCGCCGTATGACGGCACAACCAGAATGTACGGCTCGTCTACCCGAATTCGCTCCCGTTCATTGAGTGGAATACGCGTGGCGGGCAGCCCCAGACGCTGCATAAAGCGGTGCGTATTTTCAGAGCTGCTGGAGAAGTAGACGAGCGCGCTCATGCGCTTGCCGCGTGAGGCGTTGTATGCAGACGGTTAATCATGTCCGGGCGGAAGCCAGACCAGCTCAAATCGCCCGCCATCACCACCGGTAATTGACGAAACCCTTGCGCCCGGAGCGTATCCGCTGCATCCGGCACCAGGTCGACGTTCACCATCTCAAATTCAAATCCACGGCTTTCCATCGCCCGTTTCGTGGCGTGGCACTGAACACAGTTATTGCGAGTGTAAATAGTAATGCTCATGATTCGTATTTCCGTTTAGAATGAGAAAACGGCGCGATGAAACGCGTCGGGTTGTCGTGTGCTGATACAGGCAATACTAGATGTAGTTGAATTAAGATTCAACCATACAAGATATGGGAATTTCCGATTAATTTTAACGTCGCTGATGAACACAGCGGGGTAGGGATGGCATGGCTAATTTTTGCCGGATGGCGGCGTGAACGCCCGATCCGGCCTACAGGTTCACGCATAACAGAGCCGGATAGCATCAGCGCCATTCAGCAAAAATGCGTCACATGCGCATACCGATCGCCAGACGGTTAAAGCAGTTCATCAAACCGATGGCGAAGGTCAGATCGCTGATTTCACGCGCGCTAAAGTGAGCGAGCAGCGGCAGATAAACATTATCTTCAGCGTGGGTTTCAGCAATGTGCGTCACCGATTCCGCCCAGGCTAACGCCGTACACTCTTGCTCGCTGAAATGGTGACTTACCCGCCAGCCTGCCAGTGCATCCAGTTTAGCTTGATTCACGCCAGCCTTACGCAGGGTCTTACTGTGCATCTCCAGACAAAATGCACAACCATTAATTTGCGAAATGCGCAGGTAAATCAGCTCCATCAGGGTAGGGTCAAGCGTGCTCTTTTCCAGCGCGTTTTTCGCCTGCACCAGAGCGCTGTAAACCTCCGGGCTCAGTTCATAATAGGGTTGGCGTAACGTCGTCATCATGTTTCTCCTCGTGTTGATGACGAGCACTGTAGCACTATAATGGTCTGTAAAAGAGAGCCATATTTTTACAGAAAAAGCAGACCATATGCCGCGCTATCAGCACATCGCTCGTCAGTTAAAAACGGCCATTGAGCAAGGAGAACTCGCGCCCGGAACGCGCTTGCCTTCCAGTAGGACGTGGGCGCAGGAACTGGGCGTTTCTCGCGCCACGGTGGAAAATGCCTATGGCGAGCTGGTGGCGCAGGGCTGGCTGGAGCGACGTGGCCAGGCAGGCACGTTTGTGAGCAACGCTCTACGGTTTGAGACGGCGCCGCCGATACCCGCTGTTTTTGCCGGAGAAAGTCCGGAGCCGAAACCCTTTCAGATGGGGTTACCGGCGCTGGATCTCTTTCCGCGCGAAAAGTGGGCGCGAGTAATGGGGCGTCGGTTGCGCACGCAGACGCGCTTCGATCTGGCATTAGGCGACGTCTGCGGCGAGGCGATTTTGCGCCAGGCGATAGTCGATTACCTGCGGGTTTCGCGTAGCATTGAATGTCTGCCGGAGCAGGTATTTATTACCTCCGGTTATGCGGATTCTATGCGGCTAATCCTGCGTACATTGTCTGTGCCGGGAGACAGCATGTGGGTGGAAGATCCCGGCTTTCCGTTAATTCGCCCGGTGATAACTCAGGAGGGGGTTACGCTGGCGCCGATTCCGGTCGATGCCGATGGGCTGAATGTCGCGGCGGGGATGCGGGATTGCCCGCAAGGGCGCTTTGTATTGGTGACGCCCGCCCATCAAAGTCCGTTGGGTGTAGCGCTGTCGTTAACTCGCCGACGGCAACTTCTGGCATGGGCGGCGAATGTGCAGGCCTGGATTATTGAAGATGACTACGACAGCGAATTTCGTTATCACGGTAAACCGCTTCCGCCGCTCAAGAGTCTGGATGCCCCGCAGCGCGTGATTTACGCCGGAACGTTCAGTAAGTCGTTCTTTCCGGCATTACGTACCGCCTGGCTGGTGGTGCCGATAAAGCAGATTGAGCATTTCCGGCAACAGGTGTCGCTGATGCCCTGCAGCGTACCGTTGTTATGGCAGCACACGCTGGCTGATTTTATCCATGATGGCCATTTCTGGCGACATCTGAAAAAGATGCGTCAACATTATGCTCAGCGACGGTTATGGATAGAGGAGGCGTTGGCAGAACAGGGGTTTGTTGTGACTTTACAGAAAGGCGGCATTCAATTGGTTATTGAGGTTGAAGGTGATGATAAAGCGCAGGTAGCGAAGGCGAATCAGGCGGAACTGGCGGTACAGGCGCTAAGCCGCTGGCGAGTGATTTCGGCAGGAAAGGGGGGCATTTTACTGTCGTTTACTAATATTACTTCCGCTGCCATGGCGAAACAGGTCGCATGGCAGCTTCGACAGGCGATACAGTAACTGTTTCGCCGAATGGCACGACTCTGGCCTGCGGCAATGATGCAGGCCAAATAAAGTATGTCGCCATCCGGCAGCGCACGCCGTTAGCGACGCAGGCTGAGCAGCGCCCCGATAAAAATACCTACCGCTGCGGCGGTTCCTACGCTACACCAGGGTTTTTCACGCACAAACGTATCCGCGCACCCCATTGCATCACAAGCGGCTTGTTTTACGCGAGTACGGCCATGCATCCGCGCTCGGGTCTCTTTCAGCAGCGCCTGTGCTTTACGTCGCGCAGCCTCGGCTTCGTCTTTCGCATCGCTTCCCCAGGATTTAAGGACATCTTCCAGACTGTCGGCTAATCGATTGACATCATTCTGAATATCCTGAACACCATCATCGACGTCGTTTCGGTTCGGTTTGTTAAGCATATGATCCTCCATTGATTTCGATGTAGCTTTCAGTGTAGTTCATATTTTTACCTGCTGAGGTTCGTTACGGCGATATCATTGCGTTTCTGGACTTTTCTGAAAGCGCTGATAACGGTCTATCGGGTAAGGTAAGCCCGCAGTAAAAGAGAATGAGGATAAAATATGTATTTACGACCTGACGAGGTGGCGCGCGTACTGGAAAAGGCAGGGTTTACCGTCGATGTGGTGACGAATAAGACGTATGGTTATCGACGCGGCGAGAATTATGTTTATGTTAACCGCGAGGCGCGTATGGGGCGTACCGCGTTGATCATTCACCCCAGATTAAAAGACCGAAGCTCATCACTGGCTGACCCGGCTTCGGATATTAAAACCTGCGATCACTACCAAAATTTTCCGCTCTATTTAGGCGGCGAGACCCACGAACATTACGGTATTCCCCACGGCTTTAGCTCACGAATAGCGTTAGAACGTTATCTGAATGGGCTATTTGGCGACGAAAAAACCAACTAAAAGCGCGACTGGCAACGCCAGTCGCGACGCTAACTTACGCCTTAGCCTGATGATAGCTGCTCACTTTAAACAGGCGACGACAATAATCCAGGAAGTAGCCATAAACCGCGCCCATTAACATTGAAACGATAATGTTTGAACTCACGGCGGCTATTATCTGGTGCCAGCCGGCGCCGACGGTCAGCAAAATGATAATATAAACGGGTGATTGAAAGGTGACATAAGCCAATATATCCGCCAGGCTTTTTGCCCATCCAGCCGGGCTTGCCTTACGCGCGACGCGCATAATCAGATCGCGATAAACGCCGTATGGCCATGCAATCAAAATGTTGACAGGTATCGCCACCAGCCTGGAAGAAAGCGAC
The DNA here is from genome assembly GCF_008692785.1 of Salmonella enterica subsp. diarizonae. GTDB lineage: Bacteria > Pseudomonadota > Gammaproteobacteria > Enterobacterales > Enterobacteriaceae > Salmonella > Salmonella diarizonae. Next base: position 162,717 of record NZ_VXJV01000001.1, on the reverse strand, counting down.
TGCTCAAAGCTCATTCCGGAGAGGAATATCTCGATCAACATGTTCACAACAGAACAGTAAACAACCATCGCAAACGTGTCTGCTACGGCATGACGCAAGCGTGACTGTGGAGAGAACATGTCAATGCTCCTTGTAACGTATCAATCAGAATGAGGTTATGGTTTGTAGTGAAATCACGAAGCACTTTTGCTTTTGCATAGAGTATGTTCCTGGATAGTAACTATCAACTAGTGTAAAGTTTTTATTTATGGGCTTTTTGTCGATAAAATACTCTGTGGTTGTTTGTTTTTTGCTCGCAACGGGATTTTCGTTGTTGGTGATAACTAATTCTTTTTAAATCAATATATTATAATGCACTGTTTTTCTGGCGATTTTCAGCAGTATTCTGAATGTTGTCAGATGCCATGTACTCTCGGCTAACGGAACGTTCTCGTCATTTTCCAGCATAATTAAGGTTGTTGTTGGGTGTTTTTTAGCATAAAGCTCTGATGACCAGATTTGAATGATTAGTCTGTTATTGTGATGAAATATTCATTTTACATGAAGTCGGCCACAGTGGGGGTTGCCGCTGTTACTGAGATGTGCAATACGCTATAAACAGCCGAACGGGAAACCTACAGATATACTGCAGACAGGATAACCTGAAATACATGGAGGGAATGAATATAGCCGTCAAGTTAACGGATTAATATAATTAATCGATTCCCTCTGGGTATATCTGTATGAACTTCAGGCTCTGGAAATATAATTCATAATGGCATACAATACTGCCTGTAATAGTTTTTTGTTTTCTGCGTTAAAAGGTTTTTATTGATATGAATCTGATGTTACAGAACTTAAATAATATCCGTACGCTGCGTGCTATGGCTCGCGAATTCTCCATTGACGTCCTTGAAGAAATGCTCGAAAAATTCAGGGCTGTCACTAAAGAAAGACGCGAAGAAGAGGAATTGCAGCAACGCCAGCTTGCGGAGAAGCAAGAGAAAATTAATACCTTTCTGGAGCTGATGAAAGCAGACGGTATTAACCCGGAAGAGTTATTTGCGATGGATTCAGCGATGCCGCGTTCAGCTAAGAAGCGCCAGCCGCGTCCGGCAAAATATCGTTTTACCGATTTCAATGGCGAAGAAAAAACCTGGACCGGACAAGGTCGTACGCCTAAACCGATTGCCCAGGCGCTGGCTGCGGGGAAATCCCTGGATGATTTCTTAATTTAAGCACGGATTGTATTTAACAAATGGCGCTTCGTTTCCGATCTCTATTAACGGTAACTCCGGCATGACCATCAGGAAACGTTGCGCCATTATCATTTTGATAAATCAGCACAGGCCAAAATCATCTTCTTCAGAATAAAGGGTGACGTCCACCGCTTTGAGCGTCAATTTTTCGCCCTGCTCATTGCAGGCCTGTACGGCAACAATTTGATCCTCATTCACTTCAATGACTTTCAGTTTCGGCCCTCCCATTCGGGGCTGTACTATATCACCGGGAGCGAACATACATCCTCCTGTTGAATGATGTTATAAACACGGATTCACTCTATTATAAACTGACTAGAACACAGTTAAACGAAAGCCATAAGCTCGGATTCAGTCTACTATAAACTTACCAATGTGCGGTGAATGTACCGCTTAATGAGTACGGGTATTCCAGGGCATTTTTTCCAGTAGTCGCGCCATTCCGCAGAAGCCTGTCATGCCTGCCAGCATTAACCCGGCGCCGACAAAACCGCTAATGAGGAAAAAGCCGCCGTGGATCGTATAGCCCAGAATCACCCCAAGTAACGTCAACCCGCCGGCGGCGATTTGCACCTGACGCATCAGCGGCAGCGGTTGCGATTTGTCTTCTGTGACGGGCAATCCTGCCGCTTTCCATCCGTCGATGCCGCCTTCCAGTAAACTGACCTGAGCAGGGGCGGCAATGGCCTGTAGTTTTGCCGCATTGCTGCTGGTTCGCTTACCTGACTGACAGTGAAAAATAATCTGTTCCGCTCGCAGGTTGGCGGGCAAAGCGCCTTGTTCAAGCCGGGAGAGCGGCGCCAGTTGTGCGTGTGGAATATGCTCGCGCAGATATTCGTCGGCGTCGCGCACATCAATCAGTTTCGCGCCTTGCGCTATCAGCGCTTGCGCCTCACGGGGGGAAACTATCCCAATGGACATCGTGCCTCCTTATGGACAATAGAGATTCTTTAACGTGGCGATAAGCGTATTAACCGCCTCATTTTTAATGAAATAGTAAATGCGCTGGGCATCGCGTTGACTATCAATCAGTCCTTCTTCCCGCATCCGCGCCAGATGTTGCGACGTCGCGGAGGGGCTTAGCCCGGTAATGCGCACCAGTTCGCCTGCACTGGTTTTGGGCGAACCACAAAGCATACATAAAATCAGTAATCTTTTTGGGTGGCTCATCGCTTTGAGCAGGGCCGCCGCCTGTTCTGCGCTGGCCTGAAGTTGTTCAAGCTCTGTCATCGTTATTTAAGAATTTTCTAAATTTAGTTAATTCTAAAATAAACGTCAACCTAATGCCAGCGTAAAGAGCGTAAAGGAGGGTAAAAGCGCGATGCGCGACTGGCAGGCTCAGGTAAACTGACTATGCTTAGAGATAAAATCTCTTTTTAAACAATGACTAATTTTGCTTGTATGGAGTGTATATGGGGTTCTGGAGAATTGTGTTTACGATTATTTTGCCTCCGCTCGGCGTGCTTTTAGGAAAAGGGTTCGGTTGGGCATTTATCCTTAATATCCTGCTGACATTACTCGGATATATTCCGGGACTTATCCACGCATTTTGGGTTCAGATGCGTCATTAATTATCGGCCACCGGCGGCGCGTAAGCGCCGCTTATCAGGATAACCTCATTCCCTCTGCTACACTTTTCTCTGTGTATATTTTTGACAAGCGAGGTGAATATGGGTCTCTTCAATTTTGTAAAAGATGCAGGTGAAAAACTCTGGGACGCGGTAACCGCGAATCATGATAAGGACGAACAGGCGAAAAAAGTCCAGGAACATTTAAATAAAACGGGGATACCCGACGCTGACAAAGTGAATGTGCAAATTGCCGATGGAAAAGCGACAGTCACGGGTGATGGGTTGAGTCAGGAGGCAAAAGAAAAAATTCTGGTTGCTGTGGGGAATATCGCCGGGATTAGCAGCGTTGACGATCAGGTTAAAACCACGACGCCCACGGCTGAAAGTCAGTTTTATACCGTAAAATCAGGCGACACCTTGAGCGCTATTTCAAAGCAAGTGTATGGTAACGCCAATCTGTATAATAAAATCTTCGAGGCAAATAAACCGATGCTGAAAAGCCCGGAAAAAATATACCCGGGACAAGTGTTGCGTATTCCTGAAGAGTAATGGCTATCAGGTCACTCCTGGCAGCATTTTTCCTGTCATCGCCTGGCGAATAATGGGAATCGGCGTCAGCAAATGCTGACGCATTAATTCGCTGGCGCGTGACGCCTCGCGCGCCAGTATCGCTTCTGTTAGCGTGTGATGCTGGATATGTTTATCTTCCAGCATCTCGACAGACAGGACGGTTTCACGTAACCAAATAAAGCGGTAGCGGGCCGCCAGGTCGAATAATCGTTCGCGCATCTGTAGCAGATAGTGGGAGCCGCACCCGGCGACAATCGCGGAATGAAACGCCTGGTGGCGCTGATCCCATTCATCGAGCATATGCTCACTGGCATCGCTGGCTTCCAGTTTGCTGAGCATATGCGCTCGCGCCAGGATCTCCGCCTCCCACGCATCATCGCCGCGTTCAATCGCCAGGCGCACCAGCATCGCTTCCATATTGGCGCGCGCGTCAAAAATATCGAGGAGTTCCGCCTCTGACATGGAGGCCACGCGATAGCCTTTTTGATTCACCACGGTGACCAGCCGTTCCGCTACCAGTTGTGACAGCGCCTCGCGCAGCGGCCCTACGCCGAGCGCATAGCGGGAGGTTAATAAACTCATCCGCAGTTTTTCATCCGGCTGATAAGTGCCACGAATAATGTCATTTTTCAGCCAGCGATATCCATCTATGGCCGTCGGTTGGGAAAGGGCGGTCATCTTTTACTCCTGAGAAGCTTCCCGGCTGACGCCGGGAATAACGCTAACGTAGGGTTTGCAAGGGGGCTTTTTGCCACCTTATCAGTTTTTTCCAGCGAGACATAATGGGCACGGTACATATAATTCCCAGCCCTAACAGCCCCGTCGAAATGACTTCTAATTGTTGTGCCGGTCGAAATAGCATCACCACCAGGACAAAGCAGATAAAGCCGATAACCAGCCAGGTGAGCCACGGATAGAGCCACATTTTCAGCTTAATTTCTCCGCCCTGCGCCAGCAGAATTTTACGCATCCGTAATTGCGAAATCGCAATCACCAGATAGACCAGCAGCGCGATGGCACCGGAACTGTCGATGAGAAATTTAAACACTTTTGCCGGGGCGTAATAATTGACGATAACGGTTAAAAACGCCGCGCCGGTAGAGAGGAGAACCGCCACCCAGGGCGTTTTGCTACGGTTAGTTTTTCCCATTATCGCAGGCGCATCGCCGCGGCGGCTAAGGGAATAGAGCATCCGGGACGCGGTATATAATGCGGAGTTCAGACAACTGGTCACCGACAACAAAATCACGCAGTCCATAATGAATTTTGCGTGTGGAATATGAAGCAGCTCCAGTACCGAGCGGTATGAGCCTACGCTTTTCAGGCCTGGCATATTCCACGGGATCAGCGCCACCACCACAAAAATGGAACACAGGTAAAAGATGGAAATTCGCCAGATAACAGAATTGGTGGCGCGTACGATATGTTTATCCGGCGTATCGGATTCTGCGGCAGCAATAGTGACAATCTCCGCACCCATAAAAGAGAACATGGTGATCAACATGGCGCTTAACACCGCGCCGAAGCCGTTAGGCATAAAACCGCCGTGATCCCACAGCCGGGAGATACCGCTTACCTCAGCATACGGATAAAAACCGCTAATCGCCGCCGCGCCCAGCGCGATAAACGCCAGAATGGCAATCACTTTACACAGCGCCAGCCAGAATTCGAATTCGCCGTAATTTTTGACGCTCAATAAATTACTTCCGGTTAAGGCAAGCGTAATCACTAATGAAAATAGCCAGACCGGAATACCCGGTATCCATGAATTCAGAATAATGGCGGCAATATTGGCCTCCAGCGGAATAACCAGCACCCAAAACCACCAGTATAACCAGCCGATGGTATACCCGGCCCAGGGGCCGATCGCTTTATCCGCATAGGTGGAAAAAGAACCGGTATCCGGCGTGGCGACGGCCATTTCAGCCAGCATTCGCATAATCATGACGACCAAAAGTCCCGCGAACAGATAGGCCAGCAGTACCGCAGGCCCGGCTTCCGCAATCGCCACGCTGGAACCGACAAACAGGCTGGCGCCGATGACGCCGGCGATCGATAACATGGTGACGTGGCGTGATTTCAGCCCGCCCCCTAATGCATGTGATTCTGACAATTGCCCCATCCTAAAACCTCTTTATTGTTATTGCGCTCGTTTACCGGATGGCGCCTCGCTTATTCGGCCTACAATCGGAACGGTTTTTGTAGGCCGGATAAGACAGTTACGTCGCCATCCGACGCTGCTTATTGGACATTACGCTTGTTTCGCCTCATCAAAGCACTGGGCGATAATCTCCAGACCTTGCCGAATCTGCGAGGCGTCAATGGTGAGTGGAACGAGGATGCGCAAGATGTTGTAGTAAGGACCGCAGGAGAGCAAAATTAACCCTTTATCGCGGGCGCGGGCTACAATGTCGGCGGTCAGAGTCGCGTTCGGTTTGCCGGGGTCGCCATTTTCGAACAACTCAATGGCGATCATGGCACCCAGTCCGCGAACGTCGCCAATCTCACGGTGCGTTTCCGCTATCTCCATCAGGCCATCGCGTAGCGTTTTGCCAAGCGTATTCGCCTTTTGCAGCAGATTTTCCTGTTCGAAAATGTCCAGTACCGCCAGCGCGGCGGCGCAGGCAATCGGGTTTCCGGCATAGGTGCCGCCCAGACCGCCCGGCGCGATGGCGTCCATCACGTCTGCCCGACCGGTGACGCCTGCCAGCGGAAAGCCGCCGGCGATCGATTTCGCAAAAGTGGTAATATCTGCCGCAACGCCCATCTGTTCCATGGCGAACAGAGTACCGGTCCGGCCCGCGCCGCTTTGTACTTCATCGGCGATCAGCATAATGCCGTGTTGGTCGCATAGCGCGCGCAGTCGCTGCATAAACGCGGGAGAGGCGGCGTAAAATCCGCCTTCGCCCTGTACCGGCTCAATAATAATGGCGGCGATATCTTCCGGCGCGGCATCATTTTTAAAGATGCGTTCAATGCTGGCGATCGCGTCGTCGTCGCTGATGTTGTGCAGCGGGCAAGGATAAAGCGCGCGGTAGACATGGCCTGGCATCAATCCCATGCCAGCGGAGTATGGGTGTACTTTCCCGGTCAGAGAGAGCGTGTAGTGGGTACGACCGTGGTAAGCGCCGCTAAAAGCGATAGCGCCGCTGCGTTTAGTCGCCGCGCGGGCGATTTTCACCGCGTTTTCAACCGCTTCGGAACCGGTCGTGACCAACAACGTTTTTTTGGCGAAATCGCCCGGTACTTTCTGGTTCATGCGTTCGCACAACGCCAGGTATGGCTCATAGGCCAGCACCTGAAAGCAGGTATGCGACAATTTCTTCAATTGCGCTTCGACCGCTGAAACAATGCCCGGATGTAAATGACCGGTGTTCAGGACGGCAATGCCGCCCGCGAAATCGAGATACTCACGGCCTTCGACATCCCAGACCCGACAATTTTCCGCCCGCTCGGCGAAAATCGGGTGAATCTGACCCACGCCGCGGGGAACGGCGTTATGACGGCGTTGCATTAAAGCTTTATTGGTATTCATTAGCGACTCTCCTGTTAAAGGCCGATGCACATATATTTGATTTCTAAATAATCTTCGATGCCGTATTTGGAACCTTCACGGCCTAATCCGGAGGCCTTAATGCCGCCGAAAGGCGCGACTTCGTTGGAGATAATGCCGGTATTAATACCGATGATGCCGTATTCCAGCGCTTCGCCGACGCGGAAAACGCGGCTTAAATCGCGTGCATAAAAATAGGCTGCCAGGCCGAATTCGGTATCGTTAGCCTGCTTGATGACGTCTGCCTCGTCGCTGAAGCGGAACAGAGGCGCGAGCGGCCCGAACGTCTCTTCTTTGGCGACTTTCGCGTTATCAGGGACATCCGCCAGAATGGTCGGTTGAAAGAAGTTGCCGCCTAATTTGTGCGCTTCACCGCCCGTAATGACGCGGGCGCCTTTTTCCAGCGCGTCGGCGATATGCTCCTGGACTTTCGCCACGGCTTTTTCATCAATCAGCGGCCCGATAGCGACGTCGGCTTGCAGGCCGTCGCCGACCGCGAGTTTACTCACCGCCTGGTTGAGTTTTTCCGCAAAACGATCGTAAACGCCGTCCTGAACATACAATCTATTGGCGCAGACACAGGTCTGCCCGGCGTTGCGAAACTTCGAAGCCAGCGCGCCTTCGACGGCTTTATCCAGATCGGCATCGTCAAAGACGATAAACGGCGCATTGCCGCCCAACTCCAGCGATACTTTTTTAATGTCTTTGGCGCATTGTTCCATCAGTTGGCGGCCAATCTCCGTTGAGCCGGTAAACGACAGTTTGCGTACCAGCGGATTGCTGGTCAGCTCGCCGCCGATATCGCCTGCCGAACCGGTAACGACGTTAAATACGCCTGCGGGAAGTCCGGCGCGCTGGGCCAGTTCCGCCAGCGCCAGCGCGGAAAACGGCGTCTGGCTGGCGGGTTTGAGTACCATCGTGCAGCCTGCGGCCAGCGCGGGGCCGGCTTTACGGGTGATCATCGCCGAGGGAAAGTTCCACGGGGTAATCGCGGCGGTGACGCCGATGGGCTGTTTAATCACCAGCAGCCGTTTATCGGCCTGATGACCTGGAATCGTGTCGCCATAGATACGCTTCCCTTCTTCGGCGAACCATTCAATAAACGAGGCGGCGTAGCTGATTTCGCCTTTCGCTTCCGCCAGCGGTTTGCCCTGCTCCAGCGTCATCAGACGTGCCAGATCGTCCTGATGTTCCATCATCAGATTGAACCAGCGACGCAGGATATTGGCTCGCTCTTTGGCGGTGAGCGCGCACCAGGCGGGCAGGGCGCGATTGGCGGCGTCGATGGCGTCGCGGGTCTCTTCCGCTCCCATTTTGGGCACATTGCCGAGCGGTTTCCCGTTGGCGGGGTTGCTCACGGGGATGACATCGCCGCCGCGCGCGTCGCGCCAGTCGCCATCGATAAATGCCTGCTGGCGGAACAGGGTAGAGTCGTTAAGTTGCATAATTGCTTCCTGTCTGAAGGGTTAACGGGTAAATGCGGCGTGTAATGCGTCCACGCTGCGTGCCGCACGCAGCGTACGTCCGGGGTTGCTCTGGCTTTCGCGTAGCGCCTGAACTTTGCTGACGATATGCGCGCCGATAGGTATCGCCGATGTTGCCGCCGGGGAGGGGGCATTACAGGTATGAATGGAACGCGGCGTCGCGACAAACAGAAAATCATCAATCAGTTTGCCATCCGGCGAAACCGCCTGCGCCCGCACGCCCGCCGGCCAGGGCTGGAGATCGTTGACGGTCAGGCTGGGGCAGTACTTTTGTACCCGCCGCAAATAGCCGCTTTTGCACAGCGAGTTTTTCATCTCGCCCAGTCCGGAAAGCAGATGATTTTGCAGTACGCGGCGAATGCCGGCGGAGCGGAAAATCTCCAGGGTGTCGGTGAAGGAAACGTCGCGCTTACGGTAGCCTTCGCGTTTAAGCGCCAGCACCGCATTCGGCCCGACCGTGACGCTGCCGTCGATCATGCGGGTAAGATGGACGCCGAGAAACGGCATTGCCGGATCGGGGATCGGGTAGATCAAATGGTTAACGATCCGGTTGTGTTGCGGTGCCAGACGAAAATATTCGCCGCGGAAAGGGCAGATAATAAAACCGGGCTCCACGCCCAGCATTTTGACCAGCCGATCCGCCATCAGTCCCGCACAGCCGATAAGCGTAGCGGTTTCGATTTCCCGACCTTGCGAGGTGCGAATAACAACGCCGGCGTCATGTTCTGTTAGCGCGCTCACCTCGGCATGGTAGATAATCTCGCCGCCTTTGGCCTGAAAGCGGTTCGCCATGGCCGTCGCGACATCGCGATAGCTAACAATCCCGCTGGAAGGAACAAAAATCCCGCCCAGACCAATGATATTGGGTTCGCGTTCACGCAACTCCGCCGCGCTTAACCACTCGCGCTCCAGACCGTTGGCCGCCGTCCGCTCCCATAGCGCGCGCATCCGCGCCATTTCCAGCTCCGAGGTGGCGACCAACATTTTGCCGCAGGTGTCGTAGCGGATGTTGTTTTGATCGCAAAAGGTTTTGGTCGCCTGATTGCCCGCCAGACAAAATCGCGCTTTGAGACTGCCGGGCGTGTAGTACACCCCGGCATGGATCACACCGCTGTTATGCCCCGTCTGGTGGCAGGCTGGCGCGGACTCTTTTTCCAGCAACGCGATGCGCGCATCCGGGTAGACATCAATAAGTTGCATGGCGGTCGACATGCCGATAATGCCGCCGCCGATAATCACAAAATCATACATCCGCGTAATTCCTTCGCCGTGGCGCTTATTGGTGAGTTTGATAATGGCTGGCGGCGTAGGCGAAGTAACCGCGCTGGCGCATCAGCTCGCGACGCAAATCTGGATGCGGCGTAAAACGATCGCGTCCATGTAGCCAGAACAGATTGTTAATCAACAGGAATTTGCCGACCGGTACCGGTACGGAGAGGATGTTTTGACTGGTTTCCAGCGCGTCTGAAAGCTCGCTGAGCCAGACGCCTTCTTCAAAGTCTTTTGGCTGGACGAACTGGTCGATATAACGCATGACCGGGCGGCCTTGTTGGTCGACATCAAACACCGGGTGCCAGACGTCATGGCTAACATTCTTGCTTGGCGGTGCCGCCCAGCGCATGGTGCGACGCGCCAGCGGATGGGTAAAAAACGATTCAAGATGTTCCCAGTCATCAAGGTGCAGCAGCAGCGAGTTACCGCCTTCCATATTTTGTTCGTCGATTTTCATCATCAGCACGTAGTCGGTCACTTCCTCAACATAGGTACCGTCATTGTGCAGTTCCATTACGCGGTGGGGCTGTCGCAGATAACTGTCTGAATTATCAACATTTTTTACTACGAAACGCGCGTAGTACTGGCCGCTCATCGCATCGTAGTTAGAGCGACCAATAAGATGCGCCACCGCCGTCGCCAGTTTGACCATCTCTTCTGCCTGTGCGACATCATCGATCCCTTCGGCACTGATCAACAGCGCGCCTTCCGTACGGTTAAGTAGCGTTTTGATCAACAGCGGTTGTAGCTGATTGCCGCACAGATCGTCGAGGATCTTGCCGATTTTAAAACGTAAGAAGGATTTGTATTCCAGCGCCTGCACCGGCCACTGTGCAACTTGATGGAGAAATTGCGTCGTGGTATCCGCCGTAAACGTTAACGCCAGCAGGCGCGGCGACTGCGCCGAGGGGGCAAGGGTGAAACCAGTATGGCGTTGGGCTAAATCATCTGTGTTCGCTTTTACGGCAGTCAGTGCATTCATCAGAATCATTCCTCTCGGTAGATGGTCAGGGAGACATGGCGATGCTCATTTCGTAGCCATAAATTAAAAATATCGACATTTTCCAGGAACGCGTATGAAATAATCGCTTTTGTTTAATTATTGTGATCGAAAGCAACAAATATTTAACAATGTGGAGGTGAGGTTAGGCGTGCAACGAGCCTGACAACTGCAAAAAAGGGGATGTAAAATCAGCGAGTTATGAGGAGAGTGATGCTGGTGAGGGTGTCCGGCCAGGCGCATAAGCGCATAGGCCGGACAAGCATAACGTTTTTCAGCAGTAAATTAACCGGCGTCAACCTGCGGTTTACGGCTGTGTTTACGGATCAGGCGTAACACTGGCGGTACGACAATGACCATGATCGCCATGATCAGCAGGGCTTTGGCGACACCGCTTTGCCACAGTATCGCCATATTACCGTTACTGATGGAAAGCGCGCGACGCAGGTTCTGCTCCAGCATTTCGCCCAGGACGAAACCCAGGATCAGCGGCGACATCGGGAAGTGCATTTTACGCAAAATGTACCCCAATACGCCGAGCGAGACCATCAGCACCAGATCGAAGGTGGTGCTGTGTACCGCATACACCCCTACCGCCGATACTGCGGCGATGGCGGGTACCAGGAACCACAGTGGAATGGTGAGCATACGGGTGAACAGGCCGATCAATGGGATATTCATGATCAGCAGCATCACGTTTGCAATCAGCAGCGCAGCGATGAGTCCCCAGACGATATCCGGCTGTTCGGTGAACATCGCCGGGCCTGGCGTGATGTTGTACAGCGTCAGCGCCCCCATCATCACCGCGGTAGTACCGGAGCCGGGAACGCCCAGCGTCAGCATCGGAATGAAGGAGCCGCAGGCAGAGGCGTTGTTCGCCGCCTCCGGCGCCGCGACGCCGCGAATATCCCCTTTGCCGAAGCTATCGCTGTTGCCGCTGAGTTTTTTCTCGGTCATATAGGTAATGGCGCTGGCGATGGTCGCCCCGGCGCCCGGTAGTACGCCGACAAAAAAGCCGATTACCGAAGAACGCAGGGTGGTGCCGATACACTGCGCGCCTTCTTTCAGGTTGAACAACATACGCCCTGTTTTACGGACCAGTGTTTGCCCGCTGCTGGTATGTTCCAGCATTAAAAGTATTTCTGATACCGAGAACAGGCCGATTACCACGACGATAAACTGTACGCCGTCGGAAAGATGAACGCTGTCAAAGGTAAAACGATAAACCCCGGTGTTGGCGTCCACGCCGACGGTCGCAAGGCCAAGACCGATTAGCGCTGCCAGAAATGATTTAAGCGGGTTTTGCGCCATCATGCTGCCAAGACAGGCAATAGCAAAAACCATTAAGGCGAAATATTCTGCCGGACCAAAGGCCAGCGACCATTGCGCCAGCGCAGGGGCGAACAGAATGATGCCGCCGATAGCAATTAATGAACCGAAAAATGAGCTGACCGCAGAAATCGACAGCGCCACGCCGCCTTTTCCTTGCTGCGCCATTGGATAACCGTCCAGCGCCGTCATGATCGCTGCCGCATCGCCGGGAACGTTGAGCAATATGGAGGAGATCCTGCCGCCATATTCACAGCCAATGTACACCGTCGCCAGCAGAATTAGCGCGGACTCCGCAGGCAGATGCAACGCAAAGGCCAGCGGCAGTAAAATTGCCACGCCGTTGATCGGCCCCAGTCCTGGCAGCAGACCGACGATCGTGCCCACGAAGCAACCAATCAACGCGATAACCAGGTTTTCCGGCGTCATCGCCACCGCAAAGCCCTGAGAAAGATATATCCAGGTATCCATCGTTGCTCCGTTAACTCAGCCAGGCGCCGAGAGGTAAGGTGACATCAAGTAGCCGGTCAAAGGCATACCACAGCAGAATGCCCAGTACCGCGCCGGAGATGCCCGCCGCCGGAATCGTGGCGCCGAACAGCATCCCGATAACCATGGTGAGAAGCGCGGTGGCGATGGGAAAACCCAGCCATTCGAATCCCCAGGCATACATCAACAGGATGATGACCATGGTAACTAGCTTTTGCAGAACATGGCGGCGCGGCCAGCTAACCGTGTCGGGATGGCGTAATAAAAGCGCCAGCGCGCATAGCGCCATCAGGCCGATAATTCCCAGCGGAAAAGGACGGGGTCCGACGGGTTCATAGCTGTATTCGCTTTGGATCTGCCAGGCGATGAATAGCCCGGCGATACAGAGCAATAGCCAGATACCCGCAAAGATACGATCGCTCATCATTACCTCCGCGATTATTTCGCGAGTCCGAAGGCTTTCGCCTGCTCACGGTAATCGGTGACCTGTTTTTTCACGTAGTCATCGAGCTGCTGGCCGGTCATGTCGAACTCAAACAGGCCGCGCAGATCGCGCTGCTTTTTAAACTCGTCGGTTTGCTGGAGCTTCTTGAAGGTGTCCACCCACCACTGGTAATCGGCATCGCTGACTTTTGGTCCGACGTAGAAGCCGCGAATAATCGGCCACACCAGGTCGTAGCCCTGCTCTTTAGCGGTAGGGACATCGGCAAGCTGGCCCGGCAGACGATTTTCCGAAAAGACGGCAAGCACGCGAATTTTGTCGCCGCCCAGATAAGGCACCATTTCACTGAGATCGCCGGAGACAACCTGAACATGGTTGCCCATTAATGCCGTCACCGGCTCGCCGCCGCCCTCGAAGGCGACGTAGCGCATCTTGTGCGGATCGACGTTCGCCTTTTGCGCCAGCAACGCCGACTTCATCCAGTCCTGGCTGCCAATAGAGGCGCCAGCGCCGATGACCACGCTGTTAGGATCTTTTTCCATCGCCGTCATCAGATCTTTCAGCGTTTTCCACGGAGAATCCGCACGCACGGCGATCATGCCGTAATCGGTTCCCACGCTTGCCAGCCAGCGCACATCATCCACGCCGTAGCGACCAAATTTCCCCTGCGACAGGTTGAGCAGCGAACCGCCGGAAAAGGCGACCACAGTCCCGGGTTCGCCAGGGCGTTGAGCGACTATCGCGTTATAAGCCACAGCGCCGACGCCGCCGGGCATATACGTTACCCGCATGGGTTTTTCGATAGCGCCGGTCTCCAGCAAACTCACCTGAATCAGCTTACAGGTGAGATCGAAACCGCCGCCGGGTTTGGCTGGCGCGATACATTCCGTTCGCGATGGCGCCTGTTGCGCCAGAACAGAGGTACTCATTAATAAAAGGCTTACAGTAAGGGTACGAAGTAATTGTTTTTTCATTTTTTTATCCTCACGCCGGACGTCCGGATTTTTCAGGATCGGAAGAAGATTTTTGTGATTATGTGAGCCGACATGTAGCAGTTCGGTTGCGTGATTGTTAAAACAATAACCTTTCAATTCCCTTTCAATGCGGCAGAAACTTTACAGGATGTGATATGCGTCTCTTATTGGCGGAAGATAACCGTGAGCTGGCTCACTGGCTGGAGAAAGCGCTGGTGCAAAACGGCTTTGCCGTGGATTGCGTATTTGACGGGCTGGCGGCGGACCATCTTTTGCACAGTGAAACGTACGCGCTGGCGGTGCTGGATATCAATATGCCGGGAATGGACGGACTGGAGGTGGTGCAACGGCTACGTAAACGCGGTCAGACCTTGCCCGTTTTACTGCTCACAGCGCGAAGCGCGGTGGCGGATCGCGTAAAAGGTCTCAACGTCGGCGCGGATGACTATCTGCCGAAACCCTTTGAACTGGAAGAGCTGGATGCCCGTTTACGGGCTTTGCTCCGGCGCAGCGCAGGTCAGATTCATGAAGTTCAGCAACTGGGCGAACTGATCTTTCATGATGAAGGGTATTTTCTGTTACAGGGACAGCCGTTAGCGCTGACGCCGCGTGAGCAGGCGCTCTTAACCGTATTGATGTACCGACGAACGCGGCCGGTCTCGCGTCAGCAGCTTTTTGAACAGGTGTTCAGCCTGAACGATGAGGTAAGCCCTGAAAGCATCGAACTTTATATTCATCGACTGCGTAAAAAACTCCAGGGAAGCGATGTCCGAATTACGACGCTGCGCGGCCTGGGTTATGTGCTGGAGCGCGGCGATGAAGTGGGTTAAGCCGCAATCGTTGTACCTGCAACTCTTGCTGTTCCTGGGACTGCCGCTGATTTTGCTGTGGGGGCTGTCGGCGTTTAACAGTTATGTCAATGCGCTACAGGCCGCCACTCAGGCTTATGATCGTACGCTGCTCTCCTCGGCGCGAACGGTATCGGAACGGCTGGTGGTGCGCAATAACCATCTGGAAGTTAACGTGCCGTGGGTGGTGCTGGATAGCTTCGAACTTAATATGAATGATCGACTCTATTACAAAGTCGTAGACCCTTCTGGAAAGGTAATATCCGGTTATGACGATCTACCCGCCATGCCGCCTGCTACGCCCCGTACCCGGCTTTATCCGGCACTGGCGTGGTTTTATCATACCGAGTATCGCGGCGAGGCGATCCGCGTGGCGCGTTTGCTACAGCCGGTCAACGAAGGCGGCATTATCGGCATGGCGGAGATTTATGTCGCAGAGACGCTACAGTCCCGTCGTTATCTGGCGGGCCAACTGCTGTTCTCTTCCTGGATCTCACAGGGTTTGCTGGTGTTGCTGACCCTGGTGCTGGTTGGCTGGTTATTACGCCGGGTCCTGCGGCCTATGCGCCAACTTTCGTCATTAATGGTACGCCGTGAACCGGGTCTGCTAACGCCGCTACCAGAACTGCTGCCGTGGTCGGAAACGCGCTTGTTAATCGTGGCGTTCAATCGCTACATTGACAGGCTTCGCGGCATCCTCTCCCGCCAGGAACGCTTCAGCGCCGACGCTTCTCACCAGTTAAAAACGCCGCTGGCAGTGTTAAAAACGCAGGCGGCGGTGGCGTTAGCCAGCCAGCAACCTCGCCACTGGTACGAAAGTCTGGAGGCGATGAGCGTAACGTTGGATAGTACCATTCAGCTCACGGAAAGATTGTTACAACTTTCTGCGGTAAAGCATAAAGAGCAGGGCGAGCGGCGTTTCTCGCCGGTGAATCTGTACGATGTCGTACAAAACGGCTGCTTTACCCGCCTGGCGCAGGCGCGCAGTAAACATATTGACCTGGGCTATGAAGGTGAACAGGAGGCGATGTGGATCGACGGGGATGAAGTATTGCTTGGCGAGCTGTGCGGAAACTTGCTGGATAATGCGCTGAAATACACACCTGAGCGTGGCATCGTCACCGCGCGGCTTGAACGGGATGGCGATGCCGTGACGCTGGTTGTCGAAGATAGCGGCCCCGGCATTGATGATGAGCACATCCATCTGGCGCTACAGCCGTTCCATCGACTCGATAACGTAGGAAATGTGGTAGGGGCAGGCATTGGTCTGGCATTGGTCAATGATATCGCGCGCCTGCACCGTACTCATCCCCATTTTTCCCGTAGCAAAGCGCTGGGAGGGTTATACATACGGATACGCTTTTTAAGCATTGCCCCGCAGTAATGCGCACAAATGTTTCAACGGTAAATAGCGTTTACAAAAAGATGCATCTTGATGTGTGATGTTTTTATCAAATGATCATACAGTCCCCCTACAAACCGTAGCGTTAATCAAAAATGTAGTGGGTGCAGGAGCATGAATAATCATACTAAACGACGGGGAATAGCATTAACCGTCTTTCTTGTCGGGGTTAACATCCTGGCCTGGATTTGGGCGTTCTGTGTTTTTCATCACCATGCGGTCATGCTGAGCGCAGCTCTACTGGCGTATAGTTTTGGGTTGCGTCATGCGGTTGATGCCGATCATATCGCAGCTATCGATACCGTCACCCGCAAGCTGATGCAGCAGGGCAAAACCCCTTTAGGCGTGGGAGCATTTTTTTCATTGGGACATTCAACCATTGTCATTCTGGCATGTCTGGCGATTGTTGTGACGTCGATGGCATTTCGTGATCGTATTGATATTCTGCATCAATATGGTTCATTGATCGGTACGGCTGTTTCAGCTTTTTTTCTGCTGGCGATGGCGTTGCTTAACCTGTTTATTTTGTTCAGCGTGTGGCGGCAGTTTCGTTCAGTTACGCGTGGCGAGCCAGCAGGGGCGCATGATAAGGCGTTACCTGGCGGGCTGATGACGCGTATATTTCAGCGTACGTTTCGTTTGGTCACTTCAAGCTGGCATATGTATTTTGTCGGTTTTTTGTTTGGTCTGGGATTTGATACCGCAACCGAAGTTGGGCTGCTGGGTATTTCCGCCTCGGCAGCCAATCAAGGGTTATCTCTATGGTCGATGATGATTTTTCCTGTGCTGTTTACCGCAGGGATGGCGCTGGTGGATTCCCTGGATAACTTTGTCATGGTAGGCGCTTATGGTTGGGCTTTCTCGCATCCATTACGTAAACTTTATTACAATATGACCATTACCGCCGCGTCCGTCATTGTTGCGCTGGCGATTGGCGGGCTTGAGGCGCTGGGGCTGATTGATGATGCGTTACAGTTAAGTGGAACATTTTGGCAGACCGTCAGCACGCTTAACGATCATATGGGGAATGTGGGCTTCTGGGTGGTGGGCGCTTTTGTACTATTCTGGCTGCTCTCGTTGCTGAATTATCGCTGGCGCGGCTATGATAACATCACTCTCAATACCTGATTGATTTCTGTAAAAACAGTATTCCGGCAGTGGTGTAAATCATTGCCGAAGAATCGTATCTCCTGAGAGTGTATTCCTCGCGGTAAGTACGTTATTTTTCGTGCTTGCATTTCATTATCAGCTTAAGCAATCCGATATAACATACGATGCCAAAAATAATAATAACAGTCGTATACCCAAGAATCAGCCAGTCTGCATGTGTCATAATATAATCCAGTTATCAGATATCCCGCGTTAAGGCAATCTTTAAGCCTGCTGTCAGCAAGAACCACAGTAACAGTTCAACGCTGTTGACGGTAAAATTGTTATGCACAAGAGAGTTGTTACAAATAACCTATACATTGAGCATAGACCTCACCCGCATTTTCGTAATGCCATAAAGCAAGGCTACACCTTTAATCTACTGGCGGTACGCCCAGCCAGAAGAGATAAAATGGTGGCTGTAACCATCATCTGCGCCTGATACCGAGTTAATGACACAGGCATGACAGTGTATAACCGCTGCACTCTTTTTAGCACGTTATCTGCAACATACCGTGTTAATCAATTCCATAAAACCGAGTATAGTGTAAGTGAATTTCGAGTAATTGTCATTATGATTATATGGATGTTAACTTATTTTTTAAATTCTGATGAGATTTTTTGTTTTTTTATCAATTCATCAGGATTTATGAAAAGTCAGGACGTAAAATATATTTACGTCCATGTTTTATTTTAACAAATCGATTTTCCAGTAAAATAGGGGGTCGACCACAGGCGTTTATATTCCCATTCAGGCTTCAGTATGCCAATGGAAAAAATTAATCTTTTCTGTCTTTCCTGACAATAATGTCTGGCGCGGTTAATATTTAGCCACATTAGTATGCTACCGGGGCTAAGATTCATGTATTCACTTTTTACACCGCTATTTGGAACATCAAAGTAAATGTTCAGGCGACTTTCAGACTTCAGCACAATATCAAACGCACAGGGAGCACCCTCAATATAAAGAATGTTACCGAACAAAAGGTGGCGCAACTGGGTAAAAAAATCTATTAAATTTTCGGGTGGATAACCGCTTAGCGTGTCACCGAAGCGTGACTGGAACAATGAGATAAAGGTGTGCGACAACTCTTCGGTAGAAAGTTCATCTACCGTTCTGACGTTTCCTCCGTTTCGTAGGAATTTTTGGTATTCATTACGGCGCCTTTTTTCGAATTTTGAAGAGAACGTTTCTTTGACCAGACAGTTTTGTTTTTTTCTGGCAATTTTCCATACCGCATTGCGTATTTGTGGCTGATGTAACACCGAAAGTCGGTTAGTACGATCGGGTAAGAAGCAGCGTAAATCTGGTGCCATCGGAATAAGTATCTCATCTGAAGATAGCGGGAAGGTTCTGCGCGTCAGGATGCCAATATTCTGATCATTACAGATAAAGTATGCGCCTTTAATGACATCATCTTCTTTATAGTGGAAGAATTTAAAATGCCAGTTATGGCGCCTCATAAAATAGTCAACAATATCTGGGTGCATGTTGATACTACCACCGTATTGTGTAAACGCCTCCCGGTACAGGGAAAAGGAAGATGGTTCCCAGCGGGTTAATATACGTTTAACTTCTTGTATTTTCACCAAAACTCCTGATGTAGATCACTGAAAATTCTATTTTGAATTATTTTGTTGTCCAGGCAAATAAAAATGTGACAGATGTTTAACTTGTATTTACTGGTTAACACGCTAATTGATGATGTTATGGTGAAGAGAATAAGATTAAGTCGTTGATAATAGTATGAGTGAAAGCCACGGTTTAATACCGCGCTTTTCACTCACAGGCTACTTTATATTTAACCATTCAGTAGCAATGAAGATTAGTTATAGATTTCAGAGAAAGCCGCTGAACGGTGGCAGGATCTGCAAATCCATATCTGAATTAGTCCTAATGGGAGAGGCTTTTAACCTCTTGTACTATTGTATCCAGAATATGATAGCGGTTCCGGTATTCTGCACGTTTCTTGCTGGGGATACTTTCAGGCGCTTTACGCATCACCTGTGATGGCAGATGGTATAAAGCACCTTCCTTAACGCCGTTTAGCGACTCCCAGAATTCACTATAGCTGGCCACAAAGGTCTTTTTCTTCTGGAATAAGTATCTGAGTTGGCGATAAACATGGTTGTTTTCACTTACCGCATAAATCTCCGTTACATTACAGGACTGAATAAATGTCGTAAATGCTTCATACAGCATCCGTTTAGGAAAGAGTCCGTAACAATCTTTGGTAGCGTTACGTATGACTTGAGGGCCAACATGTTTACTGGGCCCTTGTAACCCGGCAACCAGCGCTATTTGCTTCCCTTGATGGTGGATAAAGGAAAATGACAAACGCGCCAGCGGCGTATCATTGAAGCACAACGTTAATGTCAGTTCGCCTTCCCTGTCATAGCCACAGGGACCGCAGTAGATATCCACCAGAGCACCGTTTTTCCCTTCCAGGTGAGCGAGCAAGGTTTGCTCCTCGGACAACAGGATTTTTTTTATTTTATTTTCCGGAAAGGCCTGCACGAACTGGTAGTGTTCCAGAATAGCTCTTGCCCGGCAGCGTATGCTAAGTCCGGTATACAAATAAGGCCGCTGGATTTTTGCCGGCAACAGCGGACGATGAATTATCAGCGTTCTGGGCTGATTCAGATTACATAATTCATTGAAGTATTTAATTGTCGTTACGGGGTTAATAAGACAACGTAATACAAATTTATAGCGAAACTTACGCTCTCCCCAGCGCTTATGCCGATAAGGCGTTTGCGCCATGACTTCTTTTAACATTAATAACGGATTGTATCTTTCTATATCATCACTCTGATGCATCGTCATACTACGGTCCTACTACTCGATAGACTCATAACCGAGACGGTAGCCTGATTGAGTTAAACGTAAAGGCAACGAGGAAGGCCATACAGACGATATTGTTAAACAGTTTATCAATGGCAGCAATAAGACGCCTAAACGCCAATGTTTCAGGTGCAACCCTTATATGTGCCAATATGAGCGATGCAACGTTAAAATGTAATACTATGATGGCCACTAATATGGAAGGGGCCATTTTAGCCCGGGCAAATCTGTAAAAGGCTAATTTAACTTCTACGAACCTGGCCGAAGTTGATTTGTCTCAGGCCAATTTAAAAAATGCTAACCTTAAAGATTCTACGCTAACCCATTCGCTTACCGAAGAAACCAGAATGTCTACAAGTACATAAACTCTCTTTAACGAATTTTATAGTGAAGATTTTTAGTCCTTTTTGACGTAAATCTGAAATAAAAGAAATGTAAGAATAACTATCTGTATCAAGCATGAGATAATTATATGAACAACACCCGACAGTAAAATCTAATAACGGTTGGTTGTCATTCTTGCCCGTAGAACCTGGAGAACGGGAAAGCGATGTGCAAGGTTAACCACATACAATATAAAGGGATTTTGCGAGGTAGTCGCGCTATTATTATAGCGGTCAGACCTGATACAGACTGACGGTTTTTTGTTGTAAAGTGCCTGATAAATATTATCAGGCGCTGTGTATTCTGGAGCCAGGCATGGCTATCTATCGAATGATCACAATAGTGTCCGAGCCCACCATTAAACACCAGACGAAAAATCCCTGACAAAATGTAAGAACAGTCCACCGTCGGCAGGGAAGCGTCGGTGAACTCTGAACCGCGCTATACCATCTCACCTGATTGTTTCTTGATTTTAATTAACTGTTTGAAAAGTAATGCTATTCCATTCATTCCTGTTTTGTAAAACCTCCGTTCAGTAGGGCGCATTCTGCCACCTCTTGCCAGATTTACCGGCAAAGCTGAGCCCAGACAGAGAGTCATATTTCAAAATCCCGTTTACGTTTTCTTATAACCAGATTTTTGCGGTTGAAAGATTGCCTTTTTCTTTATTGAATGATAATAATTATCATTAGCAAGTGATAATTATTACTATATAGTCGTAACCTGGCAAGGATGTGAGTTTGAGAACAACAGCTTTACTTTAGACATTATTTAGGGAATGGGTATGAGAGTTAATAAGCTCCTCTGGTTAATAACCGTGGTTTCTACAGGGGTTAATAGTCCATTATCAGCAGCAGAATCTACTGACGACAACGGCGAAACTATGGTGGTTGAATCCACCGCCGAGCAAGTATTAAAACAGCAGCCAGGCGTTTCGATTATTACCCGCGATGATATTCAGAAGAATCCTCCCGTTAACGATCTCTCCGATATTATTCGTAAGATGCCGGGGGTTAATCTTACCGGTAATAGCGCCTCGGGGACGCGCGGGAATAACCGACAAATTGATATTCGCGGCATGGGGCCGGAAAATACCTTAGTGCTGATTGACGGCGTGCCGGTGACGTCGCGAAATTCGGTACGCTATAGCTGGCGCGGGGAACGCGACACCCGTGGCGATACGAACTGGGTGCCGCCGGAGCTGGTAGAACGCATTGAAGTCATCCGCGGGCCCGCCGCCGCGCGCTATGGTTCTGGTGCCGCAGGCGGAGTGGTGAACATCATCACCAAACGTCCGACTAACGACTGGCACGGCTCGCTGTCGCTCTATACCAACCAGCCGGAAAGCAGCAAAGAGGGCGACACCCGGCGTGGTAACTTCAGCCTTAGCGGCCCGTTGGCTGGCGATACGTTGACGATGCGCCTGTACGGTAATCTCAACAGAACCGACGCCGATAGCTGGGATATTAACTCCTCCGCTGGTACCAAAAATGCCGCCGGACGGGAGGGGGTCACTAATAAAGATATTAATAGCGTCCTCTCATGGAAAATGACCCCACAGCAAATCCTCGATTTTGAAGCGGGATACAGTCGGCAGGGGAATATCTATGCCGGCGATACGCAAAACAGCACTTCAAACGCGGTCACCAAAAGTCTGGCGCAGTCCGGGCGGGAGACCAATCGCCTGTACCGGCAGAATTACGGTCTAACTCATAACGGCATCTGGGACTGGGGGCAAAGCCGCCTTGGGTTCTACTATGAAAAAACCGATAATACCCGCATGAATGAGGGGCTTTCCGGCGGCGGCGAGGGGCGTATTACCAACGACCAGACGTTCACCACTAACCGCCTGACCTCGTATCGCACCAGCGGCGAGGTGAATGTCCCTATGATATTGCTATTTGAGCAAACGCTCACCGTTGGCGCGGAGTGGAACCGGGATGAGCTGAGCGACCCTTCCTCTACCAGTCTGACGGTAAAGGATTATAATATCGGCGGGATTTCCGGTTCGGCGGCTAATCGTAGCAGCAAAAATAAATCGGAAATCAGCGCGCTGTACGTTGAAGATAATATCGAACCCATGGCCGGTACCAACATTATTCCGGGCCTGCGTTTTGACTACCTGAGCAAATCCGGTAGTAATTTTAGTCCCAGTCTTAACCTTTCCCAGGTGTTAGGTGAATACGTCAAGGTGAAGGCAGGTATCGCCCGGGCCTTTAAGGCACCGAACTTGTATCAGACCAGTGAGGGGTATTTACTTTATTCGAAAGGTAATGGGTGCCCCAAAGATCTTCCGTCAGGAGGAATAGGATGCTATTTGGTCGGTAATAAGAACCTCGATCCTGAAATTAGCATCAATAAAGAGATTGGGCTGGAATTTACCGTAGACGATTACCACGCAAGTGTAACGTATTTCCGTAACGATTATCAGAATAAGATTGTTGCAGGCGATAAGATTATTGGCAAAAGCGCATTTGGCGCTTATGTACTGCCGTGGCAGAATGGTGGTAAGGCGCTGATTGAAGGTATTGAAGCCAGCATGGCTGTTCCGCTGATGCCGGACCGTCTGAACTGGAATACCAACGCGACTTATATGATCACTTCTGAGCAAAAAGATACCGGCAATCCGTTATCGATAATCCCGAAATATACGGTGAATACCTTCCTCGACTGGACTATCACCAGTGCGCTCTCTGCTAACGTCAACTGGACGTTATACGGCAAGCAAAAACCGCGAACGCATGCGGAGTCGCGCAGTGAAGTCAAAGGACTGTCCGGGAAAGCGCTGGGGGCTTACTCACTGGTCGGCACCAACGTTAACTACGATATCAACAAGAACCTGCGTCTTAATGTCGGTATCAGCAATATCTTCGATAAACAGATCTATCGCTCCGCCGAAGGGGCAAATACCTATAACGAACCCGGTCGGGCTTATTATGCCGGTGTGACGGCCTCGTTTTGATGGGTTATGCCCGCCGCTGGCGGGCATGTTCTGGCGACGGGTTAATGGCAGCGTGACTTTGTGCTTGCCTGTTCGCGACTGATATCCAGCAATGCACTACGAAAAGAGGCGTTAAACATGGGCCCATGGCCCAGGCCCGGATAATCCTGCAAGGCCGCGTTAACGCCGTTGTTCTCAAGCGTTATCACGGTCTCCTGAACTTTTTGCAGGAGCTCGGCCATCTGGCGTTGCCTGCTATCCCCACTCGACGCTGAACCTTCCATTATAATGAGTTTTTTATGGCAGAACGGCGATGGCTTCACTGTCGCGAGGCGATTCAATAGGGCAAAGTTATCCCTGCTGAGCGACGGGCTGGCGCTGTAGTACATATGGAAGAATGATGACGATAGCCAGGAGTCCAAAACGAACAGGCCGCCATAAGAATGCCCCCACACCCCGCGCCGTTCGGGGTTGATGGTTATTCCTTGTTCCACCTGCGGCGCGATATGTCTCTCCAGTAGCTGGCGGAACGCTGGCCCGCCGCCGGTCTTACGATGAAAACGTGGGTTGTTTTCATTGCCTTCGCGATCGGTGCCCGGCAGCAACGTATAGTCATAAGCCCTGCCGTTAAGATCAAATGGCAGGTTAGTTTGATAGCCAATCGCTACAATCACCGGCGGCGAGTGTTCTGTCAACTGTTTGAGCAGCGCCTCCGGTAGCCTGTCCATCACCGCGTTGCCGTCCAGCATATATAAGACAGGATAACCGGATGGCGGGGCGTCTTTATTGGGGATAGCGGTCCACACCCGGTAATGTCTTGCGGCATCGGCAGATTGAAAATCATTGACTCTGAAATGGTAATATCCTGAACCTTTATCGGCGATATTCGGTCCTAATGGCTGCATATCCGGCTTCGCATAAGTCAGCGTGCTAAAACAAAAACTCACTAAAAATAGCGCTATACAATAGCGCTTGTTGTGGTACTGGTGACCATACATCGGATGTTATTCCTTTTAGGCAGGTGAAGTTTTATCGGAGCAGTAGATGTAAGCCATCAATCAGCGCGCCGCGCCACCACGCGTAATCGTGACCGCCGGTGTACACGCTGCAATGGCTTTCGACGCCAGCGGCTCGCAATTTTTCATGCAACTGTTTTACCTGCGGGACCGTCGAGCCTTCTAACGATCCCACGCACAGATGCGTGCGTACGGCTGGCGATGGCGCGGATAGCATATGTTCGCTGATCCAGGAGAGTTCTTCCCCGCTGAAGTGGTCTGGGCGACTGCGGTTGTCCGGCGTCCACCACATTGAAGGGGAGTGGCTCAGCACCAGGCCGAAGCTCTCTGGCGCGTGGCGGGCAGCCATCAGCGCGGTTACGCCGCCGAGACTTTGCCCGGCCAGCACCGTTTGTGTACGGTCCGCCCACCGTCGTTCCGGGTGTTTGGCGCGAATGGTTGGCAGTAGGCGTTCGGCGATATCGAGCACCAGTTGGCGGCGACCGCCGAGTATCGCGACACGTTCACGCTCATTGATATTATCAATGCCGAGTACGGCCACCGGTGCGATGCGTCCGCTGCGGATGGCGGCGTCAATGGCGGCGCTCACCCCAAGATGGTCGAACCAGATCTCGCCATCCGTGAGTACCAGTAAGCCCAGCGGTTGTACGACAGGAACTTCAGGAAGATACAGCCGCACACGGCGAAGTTGTCCGGCGAGCCGATGTTCTGAGGTGAAAAGCTGCCCGGTGTGAGAGCGGCAGTCTGACCACTCTTCCTGTGCCGGGGCATGATCCAGCGCCAGAATGGATTCCTGCGCATTGCCCCGAACATTTATCCCCGGCGTGCTGTTCAGCGGGTCCGCCTGCCCGACAAGGGAGGCGAAACGGCTTCCAAGCTGCAACACCTTCTCGTTCGGGGTTTCCGGTGGTATTTCGACCATCGTATAGGAGCCACAGTAGGACGCCGGTAAGCGAAGCGTCAGATGCCAGATATCGGTTGTGGCCAGTTGCGTCATCATACCTTTCGTCACGTTGTCTTTGTCGGTGACACGGTTCAGACGAACATAAACCCCCTGTAGAGG
This sequence comes from Salmonella enterica subsp. diarizonae, assembly GCF_008692785.1. GTDB lineage: Bacteria > Pseudomonadota > Gammaproteobacteria > Enterobacterales > Enterobacteriaceae > Salmonella > Salmonella diarizonae. The sequence continues at coordinate 137,147 of NZ_VXJV01000001.1, read as the reverse complement.
ATAGGTGGCACGCCACAGGAAGGTGACTTCCCGTTCATCGTCTGCGCCGTCAATGGCTGTCACCAGCGGCAGCGCGAGCGAGTTTGTTTCTCGCCAGAAGTGAGAAGCGTCAACCTGGCTTTCGGCGGCGAGTTGGCGGCGAAGGCGCGCGGCAGTCTGCATAGCGACAGGATCGATGGGCGGGCTCAGTCTCATTCTCTGTATTCCATCTCATTTATATTTCGGTCAATATCAATAGCTAAAGCGGCTGTTACAGGAACAGCCGCTTGCGGGCTTATTTTGAATAAGTCGTGTCGATAAACTAGCCCACGACCTCTCCTTGCGTATCACGTGTGTGGCTGGCGGCCGGGCCGACGCTGTCCCGCCACAGACGAGCATACAGGCCATGAGCCGCCATCAACTGCTGATGGCTGCCATATTCGGCGATATTCCCTTTGTCGATCACGACAATAACATCACAGCGGCGGGCGGTGGTCAGTCGGTGCGCGACGATAAGCGCGATGCGTTTCTCGGTATGCGCCACCCCGGCAAGCGAGGTCATTAAGCGCTCCTCGGCGCTGCGGTCGATACGCGCTGTCGCCTCGTCGAGCAGTAGAATGTGCGCCTGCGCCAGTTGGGCGCGGGCGAGGGCAATCAACTGACGCTGGCCCGCAGACAGATCTGTGCCGCCGTTATTGACCGGAGTACGAAACCCCTGCGGCAGATGTTGCACGGTTTCAAACAGTCCCGCCCGTCGCGCCGCGATTTCCACCTCCGTGTCGCTGCTGTCTGGCCGCGAATAGCGGATATTTTCGGCAATATCGCCGCTAAACAATGCGACATCCTGAGTGACCAGCCCCGTCTGGCGACGATAATCACTAAGCGACGCCGCATTAATTAGGCGCTCACCGATACGGATTTGCCCGCTGGTGGGAGAGTAGAGCCCGGCCAGCAGCTTGATCAGTGTCGATTTGCCGGCGCCGCTACGTCCGACCACCGCGACTACCGTTCCTGGCGGAATGGTGAGCGAGAGATTATTAAGCGCAGGTTGCGTTTCTCCGGGATAGCGGAATGTCAATGCCTCCAGACGGAGCGCGCCAGTGGTGGGCGTTATGGATGACGGTTCAATATTCTCCGTTTCTTCAGTCGCCAATAGCGCATTGATATGTTTGCCGCTGGCGGTCGCCTGCTGCCAGGAATCGACAATGCCTGACAACTGCTGTACCGGGCCATAAAATTGTCCCAGTAGCAGGAAGAACGCCGCCAGTATCCCGGGCGTCATTTCGCCTCCGGCGACCCGGGTCGCCCCGATTAAAAGCACGGCGGCATAGGCGGCCTCGGTGCAGAAGGTCAGGAACGGAAAATAGACGGCAAGGTATTTTTGCGCCCGCACGCGGGTGGCGCGGAAGTTGTCTGATAACGCCCGTAGCCTGGCGGCTTCCTGTTCCTGCTGGCCGTGCGACTGTACTACCCGCAGGCCGGAGACCTTTTCCTGAAGCGTACTGTTAACCTTACCAATTTCCAGGCGTGCCTGCGCGTAGGCAGGCGAGCTCAGACGGCGGTAAATCCACGTCGCCAGCATCACTACAGGTACGGCGCTTAATGCCGTTAACGCAAGAATGGGATCAAGCCAGAACATTGCCGCGGTGATAGCGACCATCGTCACGATACTGGTGGCCGCACTGGCAAGACCGTTTTGCAGAAATCGGGCGAGTAAATCAACATCGACGGTCATGCGAGTAAGCCGCGAGTCGATGTTCTTCTCGTGCCAGGGAAGACTCAGGCGTAGCAGGTGGCTGAAGCTGCGTAAGCGTACCGTATGCTGTACCGACTCTGCCGCGCGGGCAGCGAAGATCGTTTGCAGCGCATAGCAGCACCAACCGGTCGCCACCAGGCACAGCGCGAGCAGAGCGCATATGCCAATAGTCGACATATCCCCTGCGGCAACGCCTGAGTCAATACCGCGCTGCAAAAGCACCAGCACGCCAACGCCAGCGGCGGAATCAAGCGCGATAAGCAGGGCGGCGATGACGAACATCCAGGCTACTGGCGTCAGCAGTGATGAGACTTGACGCCCGTGGCCTGCCAGCGCCATCTGTACGGCGCGTTCCGGAACGCGCGTCATCCGGTCGACAAAACCTTTTCCGGCGGGCATCTGGCGCTCATGCGCGTCGTCGGATTTTGCCGCCTGCGTTGTTGGCCATCGCTCACGTTGTTCCGCCGGGGCGAGAGCGAGAAAATCACCCTCGCCGCTCATCAGCGAGCGAAACGTTGGACACCTTGCATCCAGCTCCGCCTGGGTCCCGATGTCCACGACGCGGCCTTTATTGAGCACTACGATCCGATCGGCTAACTGCAGTGTTGAACGGCGGCGCGCAATCACCAGCAGCATATGTTCATTATCAGCATAACGGCCAAGAGCCGTATTAATTTCCGCTTCAGTACCGGCATCGACCGCCGAGGTAGTGTCATCGAGAATCAGCAGTTCCGGCGCGGTAATCAATGCCCGGGCCAACGCAATACGCTGGCGTTGGCCGCCGGAGAGGTTGCTTCCGCGCTCGGTCAGGCGGGTGTTGAACCCCTGCGGTAGAGCATTGATGAACCCGCTGGCGCCTGCGGCATCGGCGGCGCGTCGAATGTCGTCCTGAGTCGCCTGCGGGTGCCCATAGGCGATGTTTTCCGCCACCGTGCCAGCAAACAGAAACGCGTCTTCAAAAACTACGCCGACGCGACGACGGAGTGCCGTCAGTTTCAGGTCGCGAATATTCTGTTGACCCGTAGTGGTGTTGAGCCACACCCCACCGGAGGTAGGATCATAAAAGCGCGCCAGCAACATCAGCAACGTTGATTTCCCGGAGCCGGATGCGCCCACCACTGCCACGGTTTCACCGGCGTGAATGGAAAACGAGATCTCATTGAGGATACGGCTGCCGTTGTCGTAGTGGAAGCTCATCTTCTCCACGTCCAGCCCGATAATCTGACCTTCAACCGACTCGGTACCGTCTTCCATTAGAGAACGAGTGTCGATAAGCGCGAAGACGCGCTCCACCGACGCCTGTGTGCGCTGTGCGATAACCAAAAACGATGCCAGTACGCGGGTGGGACCAGTCAGCATAGCGAGAAAACTTGCGAACGCGACGAAGGTTCCCAGATCGATGCGCCCGTTCATCACCGACCAGCCGCCATAGCACAGCAGGACGATTTGCCCTATCACCGGTAGCGCCAGCATGGTTGCGCCCGGCATCGCCTGCGAGATAGCGGCGCCGATGCGTACCCGTACCATCTGCCGCGACTGACCATCGAGCCAGCGCGTTTCGCGCAACTCTGCCACGCAGGACTTTACCACCGAGATCTGTTCCAATACTTCGCGCATATGTTCCGTCATGTGCGCCAGTCGGTCTGAGGCCAGCCCCGTTTGCGCGAAAACTCGGCGACGGGCGCGCAGGGCGGTAATGGCAAGGGCTGCCAGTACACAAATCACGATAAGCGTCATGGATGGCGACATCCATAGCATCACTGCGATACCGGCAACATAATAAGTGAGCACTGCCAGCGGCACCGGACACATCTGTAGCAAGGCATGTACCTGTTGAAGATCGCTGTTGGTACGCGAAATGACTTGTCCGGTACGCAAGGCGTCCTGGCCTGCGCCGTCCAGTTTTTGAATACTGTCGAACGCGCGGCTACGTAACGTATGCTGAACCCACAACGAGAGTTCCCCGGCATAGCCGCGGCGCACGTAATTCCCGATGAAATCAAAAAGGGCAATTAGCAGCAGGCCGCAGGCAAGCAACGGCAGGCGGGTTGTATCGCCTGCTATCGCGTCATTGACGGCCTGACGCGTTATCAGCGGCGTCAGCGCAGCCAGTAAAATGGTCGATACTGATGCTACGATGACAATGATGCTCAGTATTTTACGTTCCCAACACACGCGGGCAAGGCGAACTATCCAGGCACGAGCGGGCATGGGGGAATGAGTCGCGGGCATTAAGCCTCCTTATCTGTGAAAGATGAGATATGGCGACATCGGCTGGGCTCAGCCGCCATATTGTCATTGCGCTGCCGCGGTTAGCCGTGTTGCAGCATGGCGATCAGTTTTTTTGCCACCTCGGTCGGGCAAGGCTGGGCCGCCATTTCTGTCGCGACCTCCTGCGACGCCTCGCGAAGCGCGCTATTACCGAGGAAGGTATTGATCATGCTGCTCGTAAGTCCGCTCTTACCGGGAATAATTCCGCATCCGCGCTCGACCACGGCGCGGGCATTGACGGGTCTGTCGGCACCCTGACCAAAGACTATCTGCGGAATGCCGGCATGCAGCGCCGTCAGGGTGTTGCCTGCGCCGCCATGGTGGATAAAACCGTCGGCGCCGTTGAGGAAAACGCCCATCGGAAGCCAGTCGACCAGGCGGACATTCGGCGGCAGTGAACGTAAATCCGAGCGGGCGTTTGTCGGAAGATGCAGGATTATCTCGGCATCTACTTCGCTGGCAGAATCCATTACCCAGGAAATCAGATCCAGGCCATCCACCATCGGTTTGACGGTGCCGAGGCTGACCAGAAGACGCTTGCGATCAGGTGTACGTTCCCACCATTCTTCCCAGACGGTGCCGCCGTTATACGGGACGTATTGCATGGAGATAACCGGCTCACCGTCATTTTGCAGTAAGCTCATGCTGGGCGGCGTGACGTCTATCCACGCCAGATCTCTTGGTGGAGCGCTGACCCCATGGCGGCGGTAGGCGTTAGAAAGTGATCTCGTCACGCCTTTGATGTGCCAGGGCGTATGACCGAAGCCGACGGTTTGCATCACTACCGGAATGTCATACTTAGCGGCAATCAATGGTCCAACGACCCCAAGGGGAGGGTAGACGATGAGATCTGGCCGCCACTGCCCGGCGAACGCGACCAGCGGGTCGGTCATCTCTTCGCTGAAGAACGAGAAGTTCCCCATTTTTGTTCCAATCTTATTTTCTTTTCGTAATGCCTCCTGACGGCGATATCCAGCTTCCGAATCGAAACCTGGCGCAGCGTCAAATACCACCAACCCAGCTTCTGCTGCTTTCTGTGCAAATTTTCCACCGCTTGCAATCAGCACTTCATGGCCATTAACACGAAATGCTTGCGCCAGGGACAGCACAGGGTATAGCAGTCCATACAGTGGTGGACCTACAAACAGAATACGCATGAGAAATCCTCTCTCCACGTCATAAATCAAACAGGTCGTTAATGAGAATGATAATAATTACCAATATCATTTGAAAAATGCAATAACAAATACGACTCTTGATAACGTGATGATTTGCTTTCGTAAAAATCGAGGAAGAGGAGAGTGTTAACCGGTGAAGTCTGGTTTCAGCCCTGTTTACGCACGTATGGCCGCGAAGTCAAAGCGTCAGGATTGGGGAACGGGATTCGAATAACAGACCGTGGATTATTAATGATAACTTCGCAAATAACCTTTCAGACAATACGGTAAACGTATCGACGGCAAGGTAACGGGAAACGTAGGTATTAGTATTAATAACGCGCTGGGGGCAATTTTAGTGTGTTCGGCGGCGGATCGTGTTCTGTGCAGACTTTCCGGCGTTAAATCCTGTACCACCTGCGAGCCAGGATTATCGCTGTGGCGTCAGCTCTGTAGTAATTTTGTACCCTCCGTCTTTATTAACCAATGAAACCGGCTTTAACGTCACCGTTCTAATGTTGCGCACGACCAGCTCTTTATGTGGAATAGCGTTACCGATCCGCGATTTTTGTAACGCATCAGCAACACGATTTATTGGTTCTTGAAAACCAAGGTTTTTGATAAATCAATCCCCCATGAAAAAAGCGACTAAAATCCTTCCTTATATGATGTAAAGGAGAGAATCATGGCTACTATTGGGTATATTCGTGTGTCAACAATTGACCAAAATATCGATTTACAGCGTAATGCGCTTACCTGTGCAAATTGTGACCGAATCTTTGAGGACCGTATCAGTGGTAAGATTGCAAATCGCCCCGGCCTGAAACAAGCGTTAAAGTATGTAAATAAAGGCGATACCCTTGTCGTCTGGAAACTAGACAGACTGGGCCGCAGCGTGAAAAACCTGGTAGCGTTAATATCAGAATTACATGAACGTGGAGCTCACTTCCATTCTTTAACCGATAGTATTGATACCAGTAGCGCGATGGGGCGATTCTTTTTTCATGTAATGTCAGCACTGGCTGAGATGGAGCGAGAATTAATTGTCGAACGAACCCTTGCCGGTCTGGCTGCCGCCAGAGCGCAAGGACGATTGGGAGGGCGCCCCCGGGCGATCAATATACATGAACAGGAACAGATTAGCCGGCTATTAGAGAAAGGCCATCCTCGGCAGCAATTAGCTATTATTTTTGGTATTGGCGTATCTACCTTATACAGATACTTTCCGGCAAGTCGTATAAAAAAACGAAATTAATTAAATGAAGATTACAATAGGGGGATATAGCATTCTTGTAATACAGGCATGTTGTATAAATAAATCGAAGGGGTATACGAAAGCGATAGTTTCCAATTAAAAAGAGAAAAAATTCAATGCATTAAAATATACAGGGTAACATGCTCACGCTAAAGCATATGTTACATCCGGCTATAGACGGCATCGCTCAAAACACTAGCAGGTACTGCGTTCACATAGAAAGGCTTTTTAATCAAAAAGTTAGGCGTAAGCAATTACAGACAGAAAAAGTAGTAAAGTTTATGCCTCAAGTGTCGATAACCTGGATGACACAGGTAAGCCTGGCATAACATTGGTTATCAAAAACCTTCCAAAAGGAAAATTTTATGGCACAAGTAATCAACACTAACAGTCTGTCGCTGCTGACCCAGAATAACCTGAACAAATCCCAGTCCGCACTGGGCACCGCTATCGAGCGTCTGTCTTCTGGTCTGCGTATCAACAGCGCGAAAGACGATGCGGCAGGTCAGGCGATTGCTAACCGTTTCACTGCGAACATCAAAGGCCTGACTCAGGCTTCCCGTAACGCTAACGACGGTATTTCTATTGCGCAGACCACTGAAGGCGCGCTGAACGAAATCAACAACAACCTGCAGCGTGTGCGTGAACTGGCGGTTCAGTCTGCTAACAGCACCAACTCCCAGTCTGACCTCGACTCTATCCAGGCTGAAATCACCCAGCGTTTGAACGAAATCGACCGTGTATCCGGTCAGACTCAGTTCAACGGCGTGAAAGTTCTGGCGCAGGATAACACCCTGACCATCCAGGTTGGTGCCAATGACGGTGAAACCATCGATATCGATCTGAAGCAGATCAACTCTCAGACTCTGGGTCTGGATACGTTGAATGTGCAAAAAGCGTATGATGTAGATAGCAAAGCTGTAACTGATGCTAAGACTATTGATCTCTCCGCCTTAAACGAAGCCGCGCTCAAAGCTGGTACTACTGGTACAACAGGTGCTCCGGTCGTTAAAGATGATAAAATTTATTATGACGAAGCCAGTAAAAACTACTATGTTGAGGTTGATGGTTTCACTACTGGTGATGTAGGTAAAAACGGTTTTTATAAAGTTACTGTTGATGCTGATGGTAAAGCGACTATGGCTGCCTCTACTACGATGGAGGCTGCGAAACCAGCTGGCGCTGTCGAAGTGACTAAGACTCAAACAGAAACACCAGTTAAACTAAGCGCAGCACTTAAAAAATCGTTGACTGATGGTGGTGTTGACACTGCTGCTGCAGGTACTGCCCAAATTGTCAAAATGTCTTATACCGATAAAAACGGTAAGACGATTGATGGCGGTTACGCTGTAAAAGTGGGCGATAACTACTATGCCGCTACCCAGAAAAAAGATGGTAGCTTTAGTGTTAACACCACGTCTTACACCGCAGCGGACGGTACATCCAAAACTGCCCTGAACCAACTTGGTGGCGCAGACGGTAAAACCGAAGTCGTTACTATCGACGGTAAAACCTATAATGCCAGCAAAGCTGCTGGTCATGATTTCAAAGCACAGCCAGAGCTGGCTGAAGCAGCCGCTAAAACCACCGAAAACCCGCTGCAGAAAATTGATGCTGCGCTGGCACAGGTTGACACGTTACGTTCTGACTTGGGTGCGGTACAGAACCGTTTTAATTCCGCCATCACCAACCTGGGCAACACCGTAAACAACCTGACTTCTGCACGTAGCCGTATCGAAGATTCTGACTACGCGACTGAAGTCTCCAACATGTCTCGCGCGCAGATTCTGCAGCAGGCGGGGACTTCCGTTCTGGCGCAGGCTAACCAGGTCCCACAAAACGTGCTGTCTCTGTTACGTTAATTTATTTAGTTTTATTCAGCCCCGTAAATCCGGGGCTTTTTCATTCAGCGTAGATATATACCTTTATGGAATGTATGGTTGCAAACGATATTTCCTACGGGCGAGAGGCTGAAACATGGCCGCGAGATTATTCAATGCTTGCTCGTCGAATTCAATTTCTACGTTTTAATGATGTCCCCGTTCGGTTAGTGAGTAATAATACCCAGCTAATCACAGGCTACATTGCGAAGTTTAATCCGAAAGAAAATTTGATTCTGGCTTCGGATAAACCTAAAGGAAATAATCGCATTGACGTCAAATTGGAGTCTCTGGCAATTCTTGAAGAATTATCAGGTAATGACGCTTTTAATGTTTCACTGGTGCTGGCTGATAAATTTAATCTTCAGCAATATACTCCATCAAGAAAAGATTATTTCTCGATTTGTAATAAGTGCTATAAACAGGGCGTCGGTATCAAAATCTATATGAAGTATGGACAAGTTTTGACTGGTAAAACGACAGGTGTAAATGCTTGTCAGGTTGGTGTGAGGAAATCCAATGGCAATCATATGCAAGTTATGTTTGACTGGGTTAGCAGGATCACATCTTCGGATTACGTTGAATAACGCATACGGTAATAATAAATTCGGTGAGGAAAATAAAAGTTAGGGGGTTGCTTTACCGGAGAGTACCTGATGAATGGAGAACTGCCAATATTGAGCGTTTACTCGCTTTTTGGTTCTTCGCTTACTTACAGGTAGCGCATACCGGAAACACTCATTTTTCTTCCCTCCCTTCGCCTGGAGAGCGATTCGCAGAATCAAACCATCACCATCGAACCGGCTGATTTCTTTGTTGGCTGACCTGGCGCTTGTGATTTCAGTGTAGCCATCTTTGCCATTTTTGGACCCTCGATTTTGGGCCTCCTCCGCGATAGGGCCCAAAAAGGGTGCCGTAACTCGTGGTCCTTAGTAAATATCACCAGACGACAACAAACACAAAAAAAGCCGCAGGGCCCGGTTGAGTTTCAGGTCGCCGTCAATACCCTGGATGGCGCGGGTAGGGCTGCGTTTGTCCAGTGGTCTGACTCGTCCCCGCATCAGGTTCTCCTGTACCCGCTGAAACGTGGTCCACGGAGGCACTTTCTTATCCTCCCGGCGGCGGGCGAGCAGGGCCTGCGCTTTGGTAATCGGCTTGTGGCCATCACCAAAGCGGAGTCATTATTCCGGCCCAGCCAGCTTGCCTGAGGGCCAATCAAATGTGCCATCCCTGCTGTACTTAAATTGCTTTCATTAGTAGAAAATGCTGATAAATCCCTGTCAAAACAAGATCGAATAAAACGATTAATTAATATCGTTTGATCGTCTTATGTTATGATTGTATCGGAATTGATCTATCTAAACGATTATACAAGAAGGCCATATAGACGGGATAATAGATAAGGGATGGGGGCGTTTTAATAAAATGGTATTACTTTTCGTCAATTTCTACAGATTTTTCTTTCGTATGACATTTCAATTTCACTGTCCACATTCATTCATCAAATGAATACGGAAATTACCTTTTTCGTTATCTGTCATTACCAGAACATGAAGTTATGGTAATGACATGCGCTGTATTTTCTGGTGCTGCAGTGGCTGACGACACAGCGAATGACGGCACAATTAATGTCAGCAATACGGTGGTTGAGGCACCATGTGTTATCGCAGAGAACAGCACTGATATGTCCGTAGATTTAGGACTGTAAATAATTGGTTAGCTGAATAAATAAAACAGTAAAGCTCGTTAATGTGAATATTAATCTTATTCACTGTGCTCTTTTTGGTGCAGGAAAAGAAGGTGCCGATACCACCAAAGCGGATGTTACTTTCGATTCTTCAGCGGTGGATACCACTGATACAAATCTGCTGGCAACTACCTTTTCTACAGGGGTAACTGATGTTGGTATTCGTTTGCTGACCAGTGAAGACAATTCATTGAAGCCGGGAATCAGCAGTAAGGTGCCATTACAGATTTCATCTGCCGAACAAACGCTAATATTTCAGGGGGATATGGGGAAAATTAAGAGTGAAATCAGCCAGACAGAAGCTGCAAACACAACTTACGTAGTGGAGTATAAGTAATATAAAATATAGCAAATAATATATTCATTCACTCAGCGAATAATATTAGAGACAATCCACATTAAATGATCGCTTATATCGATCATTTAATGATTAATGATAGTTTTTATCTATCACAATTGCTTTATCGATCTGTACAAACAATTAGCAATATAATCCACCCGGAACGAATAATAATAGACGATCCATTTCTAAGTTTGTTTTTTATCTTTTTTTTAAAAAACCACATTGAGCAAAAATTATGCATTTAATCACTGCATTGCTTGCTGGTGAATTATTGGTGGCCTGTTCTTTCATGTTGTTGTGAATGATTTTGTCAGTCTCATAATTTATATCAATGTAATCTTTTTGAATTGGTAATCTTTTTTAGGATCAGAAGAGATCACTCTTGTTTTATTAATTGCTGGAGTGGGTTGGAAATTTTTCTAATATTTTAAATTAAAGGGAAGAATTATGATTAAAAACTTATTATTTGTGACAATCGCATGCTCGGCATTCTCAGGTGTGGCAATGGCGGATGATGTTGCTAATGGCGGCACAATTAACTTCACCGGTACGGTGGTCGATGCGCCGTGTATTGTTGCACAGGATAGTATTGATATGTCAGTAGATTTAGGTCAAACAACGGTCGATTACATAACCAAGTACGGTAGTTCGAAACCGGCTGATGTGAATATTAATCTTACTAACTGCACCCTTCAGGGGGGAGGTACTGATAACGCCGATATCACTAAAGCGGATGTTACTTTTGATTCATCAGCGGTGGATACCTCTGATGCAGGCTTGCTGGCAAATACTAATTCAGCCGGGGCAACTGGCGTTGTGTTCGTTTGCTGACCAGTGAAGACGCTCCGTTGACGCTGGGAACCAGCAGTGAGGTGCCTCTGCAGGTTTCCTCTACAGAGCAAACGCTGGTTTTTCATGCCCGAATGGAAACAATTCCTGGCGAAACATTAGCCCCTGGCTCAGTCGCGGAAAATGCTACCTATACCATTGCTTACAAGTAACACGTTTTTTGAAAATCCAGGGATGGAAGCTTTTTTATGGGGGGGCGTATGCGAATTAAAACCAGGATGGGGCAGATACTGATTGGTGTGTTAATGGTTACTCCCGCGTTTGCGGATGAGCCGGTGAACGGTGGCACGGTAAACTTTACCGGAACCGTTATTAATGCGCCCTGCATTCTCGCAGAGGACAGTGTGGATATGAATGTTCCACTGGGGCAAACCACTGTTGATTATCTGAATAAAAACACCAACTCAACACCTGTTGATATCAATATCCATCTGACCAACTGTGCTCTTTCTGGAGCCGGAACCGATGGTGCTGATATCACCAAAGCGCATTTTAGATTCGATAGCTCAGCAGTTCAGGATAATGACAACTCGGTACTGGCGAATACGGTAGCCGACGGTGCGCAGGGGGTTGGTGTAGAAATTCTAACAAGTAGCGGTGAAATTATTACCATGGGGAGTAATAGCACACCAGATGTCCCTTTACAGGTAACCTCCACTGAGCAAACCCTGACTTTTCAGGGACGAATGGTAAATATTGCGACTATTAATTCCGGGGCTCCTGATATCACTCCGGGGCAAGTTGCGACCAATGCCACGTATGTTATCACCTATCTGTAATGCAGCAGACCTTTCTAAACGAAAGGTCCGTTTCAGTGGTAATCAAATGCAGGGATGGATGGCAATGGTGGTGGGATGCTGCTTACTGATTTCAGTTCGGGCAGGTGCGACTGATTTTAACCTTAGTGTTATCGACAAAGATGCCCGTTCTCATGTGGATTTAAGCTGGTTCAAAAATCCGGCATCGGTCCCCCCCGGGCGCTACCTGGTTTCCGTAGCGCTGAATGATACGCTACTGTCTGAACAACAGGTGTTGTCCTGGCACGAATCCGATACGGGTTCACAGGTCTGTATCCCTCCAACGATGGCGGATCGCTTCGGGTTACAGCTTTCGGTGCGACAGTCGCTGTCGGATCTCGGTGGATGTACAGACTTTTCCTCCCGACCGGATATCCATTTTAAATTTGATCAACAGGCCCAGCAATTACACATCACCGTGCCGCAGGCCTGGTTGATGTACCACCCGAAAGGGTGGACGTCCCCTTCCGAATGGTCTGATGGTATCCCGGGATTTCTTCTTGATTACAATCTGTTTGCGGGGACTTATCAGTCACAGGGTGAAGCCAGGTCGGATAACGCCAACACTTATGGTATCGCCGGACTTAATGCCGGACCATGGCGCCTGCGCAGCGATTTTCAGTATTCGTCCTCCCGGCAGGGGGATGACACTACACAGGGCGGTTCAGTTTCCAGAACCTATCTGTTCCGTCCATTGCCGGGTATCGGATCCCGTTTTGTCGCCGGAGAGACGAACCTGCAGTCAGGTATATTTGATACGTTTGACTTCACCGGGATCTCCCTCAACAGCGACGATCGAATGTTGCCCTGGCAGTTACGTGGCTATGCGCCGCAGATCACCGGCACGGCCCGAAGTAATGCTACGGTCAGCGTTAGTCAGCAGGGGCGGGTGATTTACCAGACGAAAGTAGCACCAGGTCCGTTTGTGATCCGCGATCTGAATCAGACCGTACAGGGAACACTGGATGTCCGGGTAACAGAGGACAACGGCCAGGTCAGTACCTTTCAGGTCTCGGCCTCCACGGTTCCGTTTCTGACTCGCAAAGGGCAGGTGCGCTATAACGTGTCAGCAGGCCAGGTTCGCCCCGATATCTCACATCATACGGCTGGCGAGGTGTTCACGCTGGGCGAGGCATCCTGGGGGATGTTGTCGCAGACCTCCCTGTATGGTGGTTTTCTGGGCGCGGGCAGTCATTATCAGTCGTTTGCCCTGGGGATAGGTCAGAACCTCCTTTGGTTGGGGGCCATTTCTGTCGATATAACCCGGGCGACCAGCCAGCTACCGGCTATGCCGAAACAGACCGGTAACAGCTATCGAATGATATACAGCAAACAATTTGATGAAACGGACAGCCAGATTTCGGTTGCAGCACTGCGCCACTCTGATCGACACTTTCTCAGTTATGCCAGTTATACCGACATGAAATACGGTGATGATGACGATCTGGAAAAGCAGTCTGTCAGTGTGAGCGGCAGTCAGAATATTGCCGCACTGAATCTTAATCTGGATATCAGCGTGCTTCGGCAAACCTGGTGGAACAAATCAGCGTCCACTACGTTCAACTCCACTCTTGGTTATACCTTCGATATGGGCCGGTTTAAAGGCTGTACGACCAGTATTTCGCTCAGTGATACGCAGCATGATGACGATGAAGAGGAGGATCGGCAGATCTATTTATCCCTGTCGTTGCCTTTCGATAATGAGCACCGTTTGGGGTACGACCTGCGGCATGACAAACATGCCTCCCAGTCATTGTCATGGAATGACTCCGCCGATCCTGAAAATACCTGGGGAATTTCCGCTGGAACGGACAGTAATTCACCTCATACCGAAGCGAATTTTAGTGCGAATTATCAGCACCTGACCTCTTCCGGGGAGCTGCAGCTATCCGGTGGCTGGCAGGATCAGGACTACCGCTCGGTTAACGGAAGCTGGAATGGCTCGCTGACCGTGACTCCCAGAGGCTATGCCTTCCATCGTAAAAGTGTAAGCAATGAGCCCCGTCTGCTGGTCAGTACCGACGGGGTGAAAGATATCCCGATTAATAACGGATCAGGTGCAACGAATGCCTGGGGATATGCCGTCGTACCGGTCGTTACCAGTTATCAGCCTACAAGCGTCAGTGTGGATATGAACCATTTGCCCGAAGGGGCATCGGTGGATGATTCCGTATTACAGACCACCTGGACGGAGGGGGCGATTGGCTATCGCCATCTGGTTTCCCGCTCCGGCCTGGATATTTTTGGCGAGGTTCGTACCCGGGATGGTGTCCCTCCCGTCGGTGCCGAAGTGATACCGGAAGGCGGAAATACAGATATTGGCATGATTAGCGATGATGGGCATCTCTGGCTGAGTGGTGTTAAAGGGGGTCAACACTATCACGTTCGCTGGAGTGGCAGCCATCAGTGCAGCTTTACTCTGCCGGATAACCTTGCGGTATCCGGTTCTCGTCTGATTCTTCCCTGCAATGAGTGAGAAATGGAATGAAAACTTATTTGTCTGTTGTGCTTGCTGTACTGATGACCTGTATGACCGCACACGCGGCTGTCAATATTGACCGGACGCGGTTGGTATTTAATGAAAGGGATAAAGCCGTCAGTCTGAAAATTGAAAACGAGAGTAAAAAGTTGCCTTATCTGGCTTATGCGTGGGTCACGGACAGTCAGGGGCAGAAAAACGATGATTTTTTTATCGCCCTGCCACCTATCCAGCGCCTGGAGCCTGGTGCAATGTCTCAGGTGCGCATCATGAAACAGAATACCGCCAGACTGCCGCAGGACAGGGAGTCACTGTTTTACTTCGACCTGCGTGAGATACCGCCACAGCCCGACCTTCAGGGAAAAAACAGCGCCGTAATGCAGCTCGCCATGCAGAGTCGCATCAAACTGTTTTATCGCCCGGCCGCTCTACAGACAGAAAATATCCAGGACCAGGCAATCAAACTGAAGGTCACTCAGAATGGTAATTGGCTGACTATCAACAATCCCACTCCCTACCACATCACCATTGCCTGGATGGGGCAGGAAGGACAAACGCTGAACGGATTTAAAGGTGATATGGTGGCCCCGTTCGATTCCATCAGCGTGAAGGCGACTGGCAGCACGCGTTACCTGCTGGGTTACCTGGATGACTACGGCGCAATGAGAACGCTGGTGGTTTCCTGCCCTTCTTCGACCTGCAGCCTGAGTGAATATAAGGTGAAGAAACCATGAAACTCGTCCTGTCATTTATTCTGCTGATGTTTACCGTGTGCTGGTCACCCGGCACGCTGGCAATAGATTGCTACTATGGAGGCAAAGGCGGCCCGGTGGATAAGAGTGTCACAATCCCTTCATTTGCTATTCCGTCCACGATAGGAACCGGCGAAAAAATCTGGGTCTCACCCATAATAAAAGTGCCTGTCTATTGTGATAACAATACCCAGCCTGACGGACAGGATGAGAAAATTGCGCTGTGGGTCTCACCGCAGTCGGGAGCCAGCGATCCTTATCTTCAACCCGGCATCACCTTTGAAGGCGCCGATCATGATGCCGAAGGTGGGCCGGATGCCGTGGATACCGGCCAATGCGTGGGTAGCGCCTCATCAGGAAGTCAGTGTACAGGCGGAACGCCAACTTCCCGTCGGTTTGTTGCCCGGATAAGGTTCTATGTCAGACTGAAACAGCGGCCACCTCATGATTATGTTAGTACATTATCAGCAATTCCGTTAATTGCATTTGCCGGTTATGATGATGTCAGTAGTAACGGCCACAATTTGAAGTATACCCTGACCGGGCTGAATAATATTCGGGTACTGGATTGTGGAGTACATCTGAGCGTATCCCCGGAAAATGAAGTGGTGAATTTCGGTACTTTCAGTACCAGAGATATTCAGCGGCACAATATTACCAGGACGTTTACCGTCAAAGCGACCCGGGCTGAGGATGCTGAATGCTCTGACGGTTTTAAACTGAATGCGGCTTTTTTTACCGATGAGCACCTGTCTGCAGACCGACTGCTGTTGCGCCCCGGGAATGGACTGCAGTTGCAACTGTTATCCGGGACTGAGCCCGTGGGTTTTGAACGCTTTAATAGTTTTGCCGACTTTACAACAGGTGAACTCAGCGTGGAGAAAGAATATCACGCGGAACTGAGCCCGGTGCCGGGCCAGGATATTAAGCCAGGCTCCTTCACTATCGTTGTTTTATTACGAATTAATTATCATTAAAATTTTATAGTCAGGGAGCGCTTATTTATCATTTATTGATCATGCAGGGTGGATTATGGCTGACATAAAAGATGAAATAGCGCTGATTTATCAGGCTTTACTTCCGCTCTCATTACAGATAGAGACATCGGATGACCCTATATTTTCAACCTACTTTTTTGATGCAAGCGATGACGTTTTTTCAGTTTTAAAGGGAACCGGTTATCTTCATTGGAAACATGTTGGGAAAATGACTGGTGAAATACATGGGCCAATAGTGATTAATTCTCATACATTATTGCAACCATTTTTACATTGCGAATTTCTTGTATCGAATGGTACTGATGTAATTTATTTATTTATTTGATGCTTTAAATTAGCGCTATTTTTTACTAAAAAACATTTTAGCTGACAAAACTGCCATTTATCATCTACACAGACGTTATAGTATTAACGCAATAGTTGAACGATAAATATATTTAACCTCATGCCCTTTAATAAGGTGACTGTTAAAGGGCAATATTATTATAGTGTAGTTTTTATCAGGATACCTTTTTCTATCTCTATCTTTCCTTCATCCCGAAGTTGTTTTAGTATCTTCATTATTACGCTACGGGACAGTGACGTTCTTTCTTTAATATAATCACTGGCGATGATTTTTCTTCGAAATTCCTCAGAATGAGAAGATAATGCCAGTAAGGCACGGGTGACGAGCGCTTTCGTATCTCTTCCTGTGTAATTCTTAAGTGAATTCACTGCCTCAGATAAAAGGTGTCCGAAATGTAACATGGCGGGCTCCCATAAATTGCGCTCACTCACAATTCTGGAAAATTGCAGCGGATCTATGAATTCGTAATCTATAGACGTGTAGGTATATAAATAGAGAGATTCATATTGCTCCATTCCAATATGTTGAAAGATTGATGCAACCCCTAATATTTCTGGTCCTTCTATTACCCTGAGAAGCAAGCGCTCTTCACGTCGGTACACTCCAAATGTTCCAGAGTGAATGATAATGCAGCGTGCATGTCCCTCTGAAACTAATGGA
Source organism: Salmonella enterica subsp. diarizonae (assembly GCF_008692785.1). Classification (GTDB taxonomy): domain Bacteria; phylum Pseudomonadota; class Gammaproteobacteria; order Enterobacterales; family Enterobacteriaceae; genus Salmonella; species Salmonella diarizonae. Next base: position 119,878 of record NZ_VXJV01000001.1, on the reverse strand, counting down.
ATTATTTCTTGTTTTTGTGAGTGATTGATATTTTCTTTTTTAGAAAGGTTATTAATTAATAGGGTGATGTTTTCGACAGGATTCATTATGCACTCCTTGCACGTTTAACAGACAAAACCTAACTTATTTATCATATTATCATGTATTTGATTATTTAGGTAATGCATTGGCATGTATTATTTGAAATAAATAACAATCTTTATGTGGATTACAGTCAGAGCGTTTTTACAGGAGGATGGTGGCAAAAAACATTCATAATACTAATATTGTTTACAGATATATCAGATATTGATTTTGTGATGTGGAACACTATTTTTTAATAGCGTGCGTATTGAATTGAAATGCTATTTCGATGAACATTGATTCTCAATGAGTCAGTACCATATTGACTTGCATACGCACCAAATAATATACCTGGTACTGAGTTATTTTTTAAATTAAACACAACCGAACCAGGCCGTCATGGTCTGGATTGAATATTGATAACAGCATGCTTGGATTTTATACTGTTACTTAAAAGTAAAACCTTAGTACCAACGTTTGCTGTTTGGAATGTTAAAAAAATTTTATTGTATCTACTATGAGGAAAACCTAATATCTCAATATTTAGTTTATTTATTGTTGGCGTTTTTGGAGTTGCAACTTCACTGATAACGTATTGTTTATGTTATCAATGTCATCTATTCATTGCTTGATTTTATTCAGGTAATGGGATGTAAGACCGGTTAGGAGCATATTATTGTATGATATTTTTCGGGGATGAGAAATTACAATTCTATTGTAGTATTTATTTTCCTGTTGTGTTGTGGTGCAGAACCCTTTATCACATGAATGATAATTATGCCCCGAGAAATAAGGAATATATTTAACCAAAAATGTATGTTTTTTCTCTGAGAGCTGCTACGTTTGCTATACGTAGCACTTGTAGCAAGGGAAAAATCGTCCGTTGCTTTTTAAAAATCTCAGCAACGCGTCTTAGAGTATATTATACGTTTATCTTTAGTTATGTTCCTGGGATTGCTTGCCCCTTAATGGTATTTGTCATTGAAACAGCATCAGCCTAGCAGTTAGTCTGCGGGCATGGTTTTTGTCTCGTGTTTTATGGATAGTGTTCTGCATCAGGCGTCGTTCATTACGGTATTGGGGTTATGATCGACATCATACCAATTTTTCTTTCCTCCTTTCGACAAAGGAGCGATTCGCAGGATCAAACCATCGCCATCAAACAAGTTAACCGGAGGGCTTCGTGCTTTTGATTTCAGTGTCAGTGAGTTTCTTAGCGATTTTTGCCATTTTGAGCCCCTCGGTTTTTGGACCCTTTATGTTGGGTCCCAAAAAGGGTGCCATAAGTGATAGTTCTCAGCAATTCTCACTGGACGACAATAGACGTAAAAAAGCCCGCAGAGCTTGTGCTGTGCGGGCTTAGTAGACTTCACTGTACTTCAAACAACTAAAAAGTGGTGGCTGGCGTGATCTGAATTGATACTTTAATTAATTGTTTTATATTGAATAAATATCAATTCAACTTTTTATTTGGGCCTATCGTTGGGCCTAAAGTTGATTATAGTTAAATATCAATCAGTTAGGATGATTTTATCGTTCTCCAACACTAGCATATCTGGATAATGACTTGCCTGGATAGTTGCCTTCTACAATTCGTAGGAAGGGGAGAAATCAGGAATGTAATTGAGCAAGAATGGGGGATTCTCCCAGTTGTTTAGCGTCTTGGGGAAGCTGATTGGAGCTTCCCGAACGGATCACTCAATTCCTGTGATTCAGTTAACGCACGCTAACATCCCCGGATAATGCTTCGCCACGATATCATTCATCTTATCAACCAGCCCTGGTCGCTTAAAAGTGATATGCGCCGTCCCCTTCTGAAAGTACTTGATTGCAAACATCTCATCCTCGTAGCTGTTACTGTGCCTGTTCTCATGAATATGATCGCCAAGACGGCGGGTGACATCGGCTCGGTTGTCGGGGACTGGTTTTCCATCGAGGAGCATCAGCATGCGCTCCAGGTTAGCAAGCCGGTCACGCTGCCAGCTCCAGTTGAGGCTGTATCCCCACCGGTCGCATTTAACCAGACCATTCACGATAATTTTTGAACCAAACTTACACGGTGAATTTGACTTATAATTCCAGCTCAGGCTTTTGAACACATTGATCACCCCACGCTCAAATACCTCACCTTTATTCAGATGCAATTGTTTAAATGTGCTGAGAATATTGTCTTCACTGACAGCGGGAATATCGTCTTTCTCCAGGCTGTTGTACCACTGTTCACGGGCCTGGGTGTCCATAAGCGACAACATTCCTGACCGCTTCATCAGGTCGCGCCAGATGCTGCGATCGAGATTACGGGTGATAGATTTCATCGCTGTTTCTGGTTTCTCCAGAAGCCAGCAGCCACAGCGGAAGTTCTGCTTCATGGCCCAGTCCGGGGCGGTTTTGCCGCCGATGCTGCGGGTCAGCGTCGATATTTCAGCAAGCTGGTGGATCAGTGATTCAATTTGTGTCAGCGCGGCGTTACGCCCGGTTATGATACGCTCAATGCTGGTGGAGCAAATCACATCGGTATGGTCAGTTAAGACTTCGGGGCCGGCATGAGTGTGTTCTGACATTATTTTCTTTCCTTTATATAAGCACAAAACGCCGGTCTGTGAGGACCGGCGCTTATGCGTGTTATTGGGGAGAAAGTAAAAGCCGGAGGCAGTGTACCGTCCGGACATCGTTCAGGGCCTGTTCAATACAGGGCAACAGTGCGGCGGAACCGGTGAGAGCATCGTCGCTGTCGAAGATAATTTCCGTACCGCAGTCAGTATTGTCCTGCAGCCAGCAGAGCAGGATCTGCAGGCCTTCTTCAGTGGTTAATGGCATACGTTTACCGTCAGGAATGTGAATACAAGGGTGGAGGTTACCAGTCGAAGATTTCAAAGCCGGGCAGGAGTTCGCCGAAAGCATCCAGGTGGAGAATGCCAATGGCGTAACGGCGTATCAGCGTCACCACTAACCGGCGACAGGCTTTTGACATTCCCATCCGTTTCAGCGCCAGCACGGGGTACCGGCGGGCATTGAGCCGGAGCAAAAATCCGTAGCCGGTATACAGTATCCAGTCACTGTCACCGCCGTCGTGCTGCTGAAGTGAGGCCTGGTCCAGGATAGCGTTATCCTCACCGGTGATATGCGCGGTACTGCAGCACATCCCTGACAGGGAGGTAAACGGTGGCAGTGTGGATTCAGCGGCCTGTTTATCAGACTCGTCGACAACACGAAGTGAATAACCGTTATCACAGACCACATCAATCAGTTCAGCGAGCTCAATGCCATCCACTTCCACGGCAATTCTTCCCATGTTCAGTGCCAGAACGTTGATACGGTCGGCTTCGAGGTTCAGGCACAATTTCATGGTTTCAGTTCCTGATGATACCGACCAGTGGTGATGTCGGTAACGGCCCGGTAACTATTGCGGGTCATCAGGCCACAGGCTTTTCTGGCCCGGAGAATATCGATACGGGTGATAAGCGGGGACTGCACTGTGATACTGAACCCTGGCCGGTCGGTCCGGACCAGGTCATATTTTTCAACGATAAAGTTCAGCGCATCGCACAGGGAGATGCCGGCGTCGATATGCTGCTCAATGACGCCGTCGTTACCAAACGGCGTATCGCTGAGCGTCAGGCCATAGTGCTGGTTCAGCAGATGCGACAGCAGGGTCTGCCATACGGCGACGGGTGACGGATGTGACGATGCCGCTCCGGGCCGGAGTGAGGGTAAAATTTGCATAATGTGTTCTCCGTTGTGTGGAAGGTAAGAAACGAACCGGGAGGAAATGACGAAAACGGTTTAGCCGAAGCGCAGGCCGGTTTCGGTGAAGGTGTAGCCGCCGGCGATAAGCGCCTCATCCACGGCTTCCGGTGAGGTCAGCCAGTCGTATTGCGTTTCCAGTTGCTGATACAACCAGCGGGCCAGGTCGCGTAACGCGTCACTCAGGACACAGTCTGCGTCGTCGGTGGCCTGCTGGCCGGTGGGGGAGTCACGCTCAACGGTAATGTGCATACTGTATTCGTGGTAATAGCGCCCCTGATGCTGAATATCAGCCTGAAGCTGCCAGACGTTACGCTGCTGGATGGCCTGCAGTTCATCAGCAATACGGTGCAGTTCTTCGTCCTGCGGCGCATGCTGTCTGATGTTTTGTGCGGCACCGGGCTGATAACGATAGTGGCCCTCAAAGCAGGCGCCGTCCCCCTGACTCCAGAAGCCGGAGAACCAGATGCAGGTTTTCTCGTGATATCTGCCGCCGGTGGTGGTGACGGTGCGGGTGCTGAGTCTTATACCCAGGATGCTGCAAATCAGGGTGAAATCCTCATAAACATCACTGTACCAGTCATACTCCAGCCCCCCTTCACAGTACCAGGCTCTGGCTTTCTCGCGGGCAGATTCTGACAGTTCATCAGACAGATACACTGTGGTGGAGATAACCCGGCTCATCGTGCCATACCTCCGGTTTCAGGGGGCTCTCCGGGGTAAATGGCAAGATAAACATAGCCACAGGAGCCGAGAGTATCGGCCTCGCAGACAAGGCCATTGTGGTACAGGGTGACGCAGTGCTGATGGTGGGGATTAAGTTCACCGGAAAGCAGCATCAGTTCCAGCTGTTTGAGCATCAGCGGGAATGCCTGGTCAAGCTGGCGTAAATGCGCAGCGCTGAATTTACCCACAATACTGGCGCGGTCGGCAAGGTAGTGCAGGCGGTTCCCCTCCTGGACCAGGCGTGCACCGAACAGTGGCGCGACGGGACGATTCAGGCCCCACCAGGGCGAGGCGATATCATGTACTGTGGTTGTGGTCTTCGTCATTTGCGGGCTCCTCTGACGGGGTTAATTCAACAGATGTCGGGTAAATCATCAGGCAGACAGCGCCCTGTGGACCGGGTTCTGATTCGCAGGTCAGGCCGTTGTGGTGAAAGACATTCGGCATCAGTGCCTCCGGTGAGCCGGGAGCAGCTGTCGCGACCATCTGCTGTAATATCAGCGGGAAGGCCTGCGCCAGCCACCGGGCTTCCTCCTCGGTGAAAGCCGCCCTGATATCGTCCCGGCTGGTCTGTAAACGGAACAGACAGCCGTCCTGCAGCAGACGGCCCCGGATGCAGGGGACTGAATGATTATCCGGTCGTTTACGGTTGTTCTCTGACATTATTTTTCCTTCGTGGATTAATTCAGGGTGACGCACATCAGGCGGGTGTACGGGCCGTGATGGTCCCGGCGACGTTCAGCGTACACCGCCAGTACGCCACGAATATCCTGCACGTCCCGGCCGTACCAGTACGCTGCCGGACCACGGGTATTTCCCGGTACAGAAGCGAAACAGGCGGGACTGCGGATGCCGGCGGTATATCGTCATTGCCCGGCGTTTGCTGATGATTTTCATACGCCGGACCTGCCTGAGCCGGTGCCTGTCAGCAGGGCATCAACAATGTCATTCCAGCACCACTCCTCATCATCCGGAACAGGTAGCGTTATCTGTCTGAACGGTATCTTCAGAAGCCCGGCAAGGCGTGCAGCAATATCAGTGAGAGGTTTATCACCCTGCGCGATATCGGCACACTCCAGGAAGAGGCCGTGTATATAAACCGCTTCATCCCCGTTCTCCAGGCGAAGAACGGTCACGCCACTGAAAATATCAGCGGGTGTAACCTGCATTTCATCGTTTCTCATGGTGTCATTACCGTTTTAAAGCCAGCCGCGTTCAGCGAATGAGACAATATCCATCCCCCCCCACCACCAGGTGATCCAGCAGGCGGATGTCGGTAATGTGGCGGCAAACAGAGGTAACAGTTGTCTCATGGCGGTATCCTCAGTCGGTGATATGCATGATGGCGCTGCATTCAGGATGGTTAAGGGCATAATCCCGCAGGCGGTAATAGTGCGCGGTCATCAGGTCGCTGTTCGTGCGGCAGGCATGGTGGCTGTACTCCAGCAGGCAGGCGGTGATCCCGGCAGCCTCAGGGCTCATGTCCGTGCCGTTGCCGTTCATGCCGTTGTACAGTGACCAGACGTCATCCCCGTCATTCGCCTCCGGGGCCATAAACGCGCCACCGTTACTCAGCGTGTAAAACTGCCAGATACCGCCGCTGTAGTCCGCACACAGGCGGTCCGTCCATGCGAAGATGCGGGGCTCCAGTAATATCCACTGCGGGATACCCCGGAAGTGGCGGGGCCAGAAGTCAGGGCGGTCCTCGTCCTCCACGGGTGTGGCGGTGATGAGAGTGTCATCTGATGCAGGGATAAGTTCAGCGTCGGAAGCGCTGGTCGGATTAAATGCTGTGGTCATCATGGTTTCCTCAATAAACAGAAATAAAACCGGCTCCGGGGATATCCGGAACCGGCTGAGCGGAATGGCAGGACGGTGTGACGTCACCACCAGGCGTGGAAGCACAGACGGTGGGCGTCAAAATCAAACGACGCCAGCTGTTGCTGTACAAACTGTTTCAGATTCTCCACGTCAGACCAGTAGTCGTCGTTGTACTCCTGTGAGCCGAAGAAGAAGCCTTCGGTGGTCGGGAACAGGTCGTTGCAGTTTTCCGGCGTGAGGCGGTCGAGGGTGCCCCGGAGTTTTTCCAGGTCATGACGGGTCAGCGGCACATCGGTACAGTTCTCCACCTCCCCGGCGTTGGCATCAATCCAGTTGAGCAGGGCGTTGAACTTGCGGTAATAGCCGACGGCCTCATCCTGCTCCCTGCGGGTGGTGTCAGCCGGACGTTTAATGAAATACACATCGAGTCCCATGAGGAACCTCCTGATTCAGTTGAGATAAATGAAAAAGGCCATGCACGGGAGGGGCATGGCCTGTGGTGTCTGTCGGTGAATAAGCTGAGTGGGGGGATGTTGTTACCGGCGATATCACGGGTCAGTAAGGCAGGTCTGCCATGACGTTTTCGTCTTATTTGCCGGGGTGAGTACTCCGGTTCAGGCAAAATGCCGGACAGGACTGTGCATAGCCGTCAGTGTCAACGCGCGCGGGCCAGATACCCTCAGTAATGAACAGCCGGCACAGGCTGAGTTCAGCGGGCCGGTAACAGAGGCGGGAGCACCAGGCGCAGAGGTCATCGTCGGAGACGGAGCGGCAGCCCGGCTGGTTTTCCAGAGATACCGGATAAATCCCGGTCTGACGGGCATCAGCAGGAACATGGCGCATCAGCTCAGCGCCTGCTGCATCTGTTCCGCCATCACCCACAGGGCACGGTTGAGCCTGACGTCGCCATCAATACCGTTCACCGCGCGGGTATGGGTACGTTTACCCTGAGCGGTGCGACCGGGAAGACCGCCCTTCAGCAAATTTTCCTGAAGCGTATTCCAGACGGTCCATAAATCCTGCCCGTAATCCTCCCGGCGACGTGGGGTAAGAACCTGCGTGGTGGTTACGGGCTGGTGCTCTTCGCCAAAGCGATACGTCAGGGCGGCTTTTGCCAGCGCCTGTTGTGCCGGTGGCGGGAGCTGCAGTGACTGCATGGCTTCACGCTTTTCTTCCACCCGGTCAAACACGCCCAGGACTTCGTAAGCGCCCTCAATCACTTTCCCGGCGATATCGCCCCGGTGTGGAACTCTGATTTCGCCAAAGGACTGCCCGCAGACGAGCGAATTGGTACAGACGCTTCTGAAGTACCCCGGCAGCATCTGGTACGAACTGGAACCATCGTGGCTGTTGAGCAAAATAATCTCCGGCACTTGCATACCGGTAATCTGCCCGGCACGGCGCAGGCGCAGCAGGTGTTTGGTATGTTCGCGTTTGCCGGGGTCCCTGACTCTGGACTGGCAGGCAAAGAAGGGCTGAAACCCTTCGCGTTGTAGATTCTCCAGCAGTGTGATGGTGGGGATGTAAGCGTATCGGTCACTGCGGGATTCGTGGCGGTCTTCACTGAACACGCTGGGGACCACCTGCATCAGTTCTTCATGGGTTAATGGACGGTCACGGCGTATCTGGTTTATCCGCCCGAAGCGGCTGGCTAATCGCATGGTTTACTCCTCGGTAGTGGGGTAACGCTATAAAAAAGACCATGCTCCCGGTGGGAACATGGTCTGATGCCGGGCAGGTTGCGCCCGCTGTGGCTGAATGTCGGTGGGCTACGTCTGTGCTTCTGTCAACTGGTCACTGGCCTCCTCCAGTGCGCTGACTGCTGCATCCAGTGCAGCAATGGCCGTCTGCATAGCATCGCCGCGCTCGCCGTTCTGTATGCCTTCCGGCAGGTTATTAAAGGCGTCCTCTTCCTCATCGAGCACAGATTGCACGTCATCCTTCAGTTCAGCGAGTTGCTGTGACAGTTCGGCCAGGTGTTTGCGGCGTTCGTTATTCACACCGGCCCCTTACGAATGCCGTAGTCGGCAATAAAGCGGTTCAGCCCCTGACCGGCTCTGGCGGCGAAGTTCCAGTCCCGCCAGATAAGGCTTCCGTCAGTATTACGAATTACCAGACGGAAATGAGAGCCCTGGTCGTCTTCGATAGCAACGTTGGTATATTGAGACGCAACCGCTTCTGCCTGCTGGCGAGTAAACGGTCCCTCAGGTAGTTCAGTGAGTTCAGGCATACAGTTTCCTTAAAACAAAAAAGCCATGTACCCGGAAGGAACATGGCCTGATGGAATGTTTTAACTCTGATGATTAATGCTGCTGGTTTTTCTCTTTAACCTTTGACCATGAAGGGCGTTTTTTTCCTGAGAATTCCTTCTGCATTGACCAGTAGCCAATCGGGAACTGTTTCACGAGCACCCCGTTGATACCAATATCGACCGACAGATACTGACCATTGCTGATACTGCCCTTGCGGATATACGCATCCGGGCTGCAGGTACCCGTGTCATACTGTCGCCATGATGCGGTATCACGGGCGGCGACATAAAAATCACCGAAGGCACAGCCGGTTGCTGATTTGCGATTCAGAACGGCAACGTAATACTTAGTACTGGCGATAATGGTGCAACTGCTGTTCTGAGCGCCACAGACCTGCCATAACGATTTGCCACCGTTGTCCTTAAAGGTCCAGATAGTGTTTGCTGGTGCGCCGTCTGCAGGCGTTGTCGTCACTGCCGGAGCCTGTTGCACCGGGGCAACGTCCGGTACATCACGGCGTAATATTCGTGCTTCTGCATCTCCGGCGTCACCAAACATCTTTTCCTCACCACCGTTGTAGTAAAAACCTGCCACAACATGTTCTGAAGGGATATACAGAATTTTCAGATAATGGTCACCGCAGTTACCCTGTTCACAGACAGAGCCCAGCAGCCACTTCTCGTCACCAATATCGACCGGAATTAATCCACTGTCAGGGCCGTTCATTGACCCCTGTTTTCCCGTTAACCCGGTAAGTCCTGCTGACTTCAGGGCGTCATCAAGGTCTTTCCTGAATACCGGGTCAGCATCGTAAATGCTGCCCAGAAAGGGGCAGGAACCGTATCCGTTGTCATTATCACCTGCATCAGGATTGCAACTCATTGCATCCTCTGCAGTTTTTGCAATATTAGCGGCATAAACCCCGGTGGTAATAAAACAAAGCAAGGATATCAATATTGCCTGTTTTAATTTACGTAAATTAAAAGACATTATTAGCCCGATTCCATTATTTTTGTTCAAAATAAACGGGCCCCGTGCAGAGCCCTGTAACAGACTTAAAAATCAATAGTATTCAGCCCGACGTTCTTTTTGATGGTGGGATCGTAAATAACGACAGTAAGGTGACCGTTCTCCGGTGAACGGACAAACTTCGCGGTGGCCTCACCGCTGCATGTCGCATGACGGTTATAGTCCATCATTTTTCCCTTTGCGGTGGTAAGGTTCACCACGATGAGATAAGGGTCGTAACAGGCCATGCCCCCCGGGCTGCTTAACAGCGCATAGTGGCTATCATCAGAGACACTGACGAGGCTGCACGTTCCGTCTTTCACATCTTCACTTCCGCACATCAGCTCACTGCCGTCTTTCACATCAGTCACTGTCCGGGGCAATTTAACCGCTGCAGCACTGGCTGAGGCACTCAATAAAAAACCAGAAACCATTAATGACAATATAAATGCTTTCATCTGTTCATCCTGTTTATTGTTAAAGTAACAATGATTGTGTGGCGTAAATCACGGGCTGGTCTGCATCCTGTTTATCATTACGGGGAAATATTCACTTCCCCCTGAACATAACCACAGGCAGGGCCTGAGCAGGCCCTGCGAAATAACTAACGGTCCCCCCGGTCACGCAAGACCTTTCGTGCCAGACGCTTTTCCGCCTCCGTTGCGCTGCTGAAAATACCGTTGTCGGTGACAATTCTCTTAAGTTCTGCACTACTTTTTGTCTCCAGTCGGTCATGAATCGCTCTTACCTCCCGCGCACTGTCGAGGGCGTCTTTTGCCACTTCTTTAGCCAGTTTCCCGGCTGTATCCCAGAATCCCATCTCATTTACCCTTTACAGATAACCGTTATCCTTGCCCCACTCACACCCGCAGTCCCGGCACATCCAGCCATCGGCCCAGGGAATGGTGTCGTGAGAGCCACAGTCCGGGCAGCGTTTGCCGGAAGTCGGATTGCCGGGTGTGATACGTCTTATTTTCATCGTGTTATCCTTCTGTTGTTTGTTGACGTGGTTCCGGGCTGAAGCCAGACGGCGCCAATATTCGTCAGAGGCAGTCAGGGATACGGGACTGATATCCGCCCGTCAGATACCCGTTACACTTATGAAGTACCAGCCTGCGGAGGATGTTCAGACGCTTTTTCACAGGGTTAACCTGAGGTATTAACGGTCTGCAGTATCAGCAGAAAAAGGGAGCGAAAATATAAAGCCCTTCCTGCTTATCTCCGGTGAATCAGGAATGAATCTGGTTCATCATGTTGATTTTAAATAAGTAAATATGACCTGATTTTATAACCCTGTAGTCGGGCAGGATAATGAATTAAATCGATCGGTTCGATCGATAATCATGATTGTGGGGAGCCTTTTCACCAAAGGAAGAGGAAAGGGGAGTCAGAAGAAGATCCAGTCCCAGACGGCCCGTGCGACGGACACCACCGCATCGCGCACGGTACGAATCACCGTTTTCAATGGGGCGGGCAGGAGCGACGATGACTCTGCTGTATCAAACACACGGCCCACCGCCTTACCAAAGCCGTCACGGGCCTGCGTCCTGACCGGCTCGGTACAGAGCCTCCCGTGCAGCTGTGTTGCCACCGGGCTGGTGGCGCGGTCAGGCAGACAGCGCATCATGGTTGCTACCATGTCCTCAATACCCCAGCCGCTACAGGCGGATACCAGGCAGACCGGGTGATGTGGCTTAAACATCGCCGTAATGGCGGCCTGTTTCTCCTGAAGATTTGCCCGTTGCTGTGCTGAGGGGGTACTGGTACGGGTATCCCATTCATGGCAGGGTTCGATTTTGTCGGCCTGGTTAATGACAAACAGCACCTGCTGCTGGTACGTCTGCATCACGCCGCGCCAGAACTGCTCGTCCACCGACAGCGCCCGGTCATCAGCCTTAATGACCCACAGCACCAGATCCAGTTCAGGCAGTATACGCCGGTACAGGGTGCGGTATTCATGGTCCCGTTGCCCGTTTTCCCCCACACCCGGTAAATCGACAATCACCAGACTGTGACGCCCGCTGCGCAGCCGGAAGCGCAGTACGTCACGGGTACAGGCGTTCACATCACTGACCGGGGAGACCTCACCCCGGAAGAGTTCATTACAGAGCGATGATTTACCGGCACCGCTTTTGCCCATGATACCAATCACCGGTTCGTAGTGGGTGAGATTCTGAATACGTTCAAGAATAAGCCGGCGAAGCGTATCGGGAAGCGACGCCAGCGGTTGTTCAAGGGCCTGAAGGCCGTGTGGTTTATTCATACAGGGTTCTCAGCGTGAAAAAACAAAAATCCCCGCGCTCCGGTCAGGGAGGCGGGGGATTCACGAAGATAATATCTGTCTGAAATTATTTGGAGTGAATGCTATTTATCTTCTGCATATCTGGCATCGTGCCAGGCATTCATAATGATCACTTCAAGTTCTTCATTAATTTTTCGACCATTATTCTTTGCCAGCATATCGAGCTTTTCTTTAATATCCTTCTGGACATAAGTGTTAATCACTTTTTTGTCAGCTATGTTTTCCCGGAATATATTCTGGTTGTATGTTTTTTTCATCCGCTGAATCATCAGACGCCGGGTATCAGGGTGGGCGGGCCAGGAATAGAGTACGGCCGTGAGAAACGTAACTACCTGTTGCTGTCTGATTTCAGTCATAAATGAAGGCATATAATCTGGTTTGATATGCTCCATCACATACTTAAAAGCCCACGCACATTGCTTATGGTTTTTTACGTCAATCCACCTGAATGGCTCCGGTAGTTCCCGGTTAAGTCTGAACCAGTGTTTTTTTAATGAGCAAAGTGTATTGCTTTTAATCAGTAAGCCAGTATCCCAGTTATCAAAGCAGGAATATATTGCAGACAGTGCATCCTCCCGGCTTTCCGGAATGACCGGGATTAAATCGTTCTTAATGAGAGGTTTCAGCTCGCTGCTGAAATTCACCTCAAACGCCCCAGCTTCATAGGGTCCCATGGTTGAAAGAACATTCCATGCAAAATACGCTGATGCGTAATCCTTTATCCATTCAAACTCTTTTTCCGGAACGATGCTGGAAAATAGCTCATTCTTCATTCCCCGAACAAACTGATTGTATTCCTGAGTGCTCTTAAATTCGTTGTTAAGCTCTCTCAGGATCATGTCGATAATGTCCTGGTTTTTATAGTCAGGGATAAGGATGAGCGGCGTTCGATCACTGTAACCTTCGATTTTTCTCTTCATATATTCAATATAAAACTGGCACGCTCTTTCTGTTCTGTCCGTCAGTTGTTCTTTCATAATTACATTTTTATTGGTTTTAAAGTAGATATCACTACGTAGATTAATACGTATACAAAGCGTAGTCAAATGCGTTGCTTTCTTCGTAGTAATTTACGGATTAAAAAGTGTAGTGAAAGTCATATATTAAATAATGCATAGTGATACGATTTTAAGTGGTTTTCAATGAAAAACAACAGGATAAGTCGCTCGCCGACCTTATAGAAAAGTAAAAATGTCTGTTTCAAAGGACAGATATTCCGGTGACTATAAGTCCATGGAGACAAAAGAGGAAGGATGACCGACACCTGAGCGATTAATGTCTGCAAAGATGAGGTAACAGAAGAATGTCAGACAGTCATGCACATGAGCACTTCGAAATACATCTCAGAACGGGTTGACCTGCAGAGGTCAATATAACTCGCTTTTTTTACGTATCTCCCCATGGGTATGCCCCGGAGCAGTGACAGCAATTAAATATCACTCATCCGGCTTACCTTTCTTAACCGGAGATACCAAATCATGACTACGCATCCCTTACTTACCGAAGACCAGTTGATTGACATGGCATTTATTACCAGTTTGCTGCAAATGACAGACAAGTGGATTTACAAGCTCATTAAGGACGGAGCCTTTCCCAAGCCCATCAAGCTGGGTCGAAGCTCCCGATGGCGGAAGAGCGAAGTGGAAGTCTGGCTCCAGGAGCGTATCGACCAGTCCCGTAAATAACCTCACTCAGAACTAATCCCACTGGCAAGACAATAGCTATCCGGTTACCCCGGAGGTTTTCTGCTGCCTGTAATTTAAGCCTTAAGGAAAATAAACAATGAAAGAATATAAACCTCGTTACGAAGAACTTCACAAATATTACCAGGTCTGGCTGACCGACTTTACGAAGTTAACGGTCAGGTCGGGCATGTGTCACCAGAATATCTACCACCACCATACCCTGACGGTTGGCAGCCTCAAGTTCCCGGGAGAGGAAGAGGTTATTGCCATCGTTCCCCAGTGCCTGCATCGAATTATTTATGGCAGAGCTGCAGCATCTTTGACGGTCAATGATGATCTGAGCGTCAGCCTATTCACCCAGGAGCACCTGCTTGCTCACCATCCAATGCTTGAAGGTGTTCTGCTTTCTGAGTGCGTACGTTTAAAACAGCGTCCTCTGGCGAACAAGCTCATCAGTTTGTTCCGGCAGTTCAGCGGTAGCGAGCTGCGTCTGAAGCTGGTCTGGTTGTGCTGGTACGATTTGATGCTGGGTAATTGCCTTGATGACTGGACCGACAATCTCAGGTTCAAAAAAGACAAAGAGATGGATATCTGGATCAATGACCGACAGGCAGAAAACCCTGCGCTGACCGGTCTGATGGACGAGTACGTCTGCTTTGCGTGGCGGACGACAGCCGAACCACTTAATTAGACATCAGGCCAGGTCCTGCAAGGGTTCTGAGGTCAAAGTAGAGAGTGAATATTAATTTGGGTTAATTAATATTATTAAGTTGAAGGTACACCCTTTTACATCCCTCTCAGTAACCCTTGTCAGTGATCTCATCATATCCTCCCACCGGAGGCTTCCTCAAACCTGCTGCTCTCTGCCAGCATGAAAGAATTTATCCTATGCAAAATAAACCTAAATGGGAACCAGACTGGTATCTGGGATCTCTTCTGAACAACCATATCAATGAAATGGTTGACCGCTACTCCTGCCTGCGGGCACTACGCATCGATCTGTTCTATCAGCATCATACTGCTAAATATCATCTGCAAGACCACCGCCAACTTGAAATGGATATCCGTGTGCTGATGGCTGGAATGATGCAGGTTGGCGTTGTCGTGGGTTTCTTCTGGGTAATCGAATGGACGGAAGATCACCACTACCACGCGCATGTTGTCTTCTGGCTTGATGGCAAATACACACAGAAACCCTACATCTGGGCTGAGAAGGCTCGTGAACTCTGGGCGTTAATAACTAATGGTGATGGCTGGCTACACCGCTGTGAGTTTAAGCCGCATTACAGCGCCAGTATCAATATCCCGGTGCATTACGACGATGCGGACAGTATCGCCAATATCCGACAGGTGCTGGCGTATATGGCTAAAACTCAGCAGAAGCATGGCCTGCTGTTGTTTGGCTGCAACGAGGTACCTGAACGACCAGTAACCGGACGGCCACGTAAGACGGACTTCTGAATCCGGCAGTTTTTTACGCCAGAACTCCATAGTGTGACAACCACAGTACCGTAACGACAGCCAGCACAGGCTGACTCCCCTTTCGATACTTCTTAACAGACCCGCCATTCACTCACTGACTATGCTGCTCATACCGGGACGGCTGATGCCTGCGTGTCGTCTGGCGGTAAGGAACTAATACTATGTACGCTAAATCTTTTCTCGCGCTCGACGGTAACGGTCGTCTGACTGGTGCCCGTACCGCACAGACCACCCCTTACGACCGCTATACCTGCCACCTGTGTGGCAGTGCACTGCAATACCATCCGGAATACGACACGGAACGCCCGTGGTTTGAACACACCGCCAGTGGTCTGACCGGGGATGGTCAGCATTGCCCTTACGTGAACCCTGACACCAGCGAAGTCAGGCTGGTGAAACGTCTGCAACGGTGGGTACCACAAGCGCTCCCGGTGGTACGCAAAGCCGACCGGCACTGTACAAACTGCAATTCTGATTATTATGGGGAACGTTACTGTCTGGGCTGTCGCACTGGTGAGCACAGCCACAGGCTCCCTGATGCTGAAAAGCGGACTGCGGAGGTGACGGAATGCGTATGCTGAAGTGCCATCTGGCAAATAACCGTGAAGGTCACTTTGTGACGGCTGAGGAAGCCATGAGCGCACCCGGGCAGGTATGGAGCTGCGCCTCCTGTGGCTGTCGTCTGGTGTTACATGCTGGCGCTGCTGGTGGCCCGGCGTGGTTTGAACACGATACGTAGACTGTGGCCCGGGATGTGCTGATGAACTGTACCTGGCTCGATCCTGAAGTGAAAGCCGAAGCCCGGCACAGAAAACTGCGCAGTATGATCAACGGGCTGGATACGCCTGTGACGGTTCTGTCCTGGTACTGCGTGTGGTGCGAAAACCATTATCAGGGGGATAAACGCTGCGTTCCCTGCGGGACAGGCATCTACAGCATCGAAGACACTGATGCAGGAAACCTGTGACCTCATCCTGTTATCCGCCATCACCCGGAGTAAATCCATAATGACACATTGTCATCCAACGTCCACTGACGCACACCTTACCGGGGGGGATAGTCTCCGTAAGGTCCTTCAGCAGGCCACCGACCAGTATCCACGCCTTGTGGCATTTCAATTGATTCTGCCAGCGGTGACGCAGGATACGGTACTACATTTTCACGACGTTGTTTATCAGCAGGTCAGCGGACTGGCAGCCACCCGTCAGCTAAGCGGCAGACCGGTTCCCCCGACGGTACTGCGCTGGATTTGGGCGTCTCCGCCAGGCCAGACGGGCAGGATGTTACTGCTGCTGAACCAGGACACCTTTTGCCATCCCCGTTATGACAGACCACCGGACCGCTGTTTTGAAACGATGAAGACGCTGCTGCGGGATGCGGTCAGTACGTTAAATGACGTCCGGCACCACCAGCCGCCGGAGATAACCGTGTTCAGGGTGGACCGAACCAGCCCGGCGCAGGCAGACGCGCAGTACAGCCGTCTTCGGGAATGTGCCCTGTCGCTGGCTCCCGCAGCCACTGCCCGTAGTGAACGCATCAGCCCCTGAACCACGATTACACCAGTCTTTCTTTCAGAAATCCCATGCTCAGCATCAAATCAGGGTACCGCCACGTGCAGTGCCGGGTTTGCTGCGCCCTGTACCAGAGGAGAATAAATCCGATGTATAACCCCTGTAATGAAATAACGCCACTCGTTGAAGTTTACCAGCGCTGGCTTAACGACCAGACCCGGCTTGCCGTTCGCTATGGTATCAGTACCCGTAAAACTCACCGCTGGCACACCCTGACGACCACCGGTATCACGCTGGCTGACGGACGACGGGTAGCCATGGTGGTTCCGGCCTGTCTGCTACCGGTTTCACCGGGGGTGAGAGAACCCGGGAATGAGGGGGCTTTTTCTGTGCTGGCCGATATCAGCAGTCTGCGGGCTTATCCGCAGTTACCCGGTATCCTGCTGAGTGAGTGTATCCGGCTGCGGCTTGATGGTTTACATAACTGTCTTGAGCGGGTTTTCAGTCGTCTGAGGGAGCCAGGCCTGCGGGAGTCCCTGACGCTGCTGTGCTGGTATGAGCTGGTGAATGGCCTGCAAAACAGCGACTGGCTGTATCTGCCGGGATTAAGTGAGCAGGAAGTGAAGACATGGGTGGTTACGCGGTTGTCGCAGTATTCATCGCTGTACGGCGTAGTGGATGAATACGTGTTCTTCTCCTGCTTTGGTTTCTGGTCTGAGACCGCTCCATGTTAATGCTGCCGAAACATTACCTGGGGAGTAGAAGGTAAAGTCCGGGCTCCTGGCTGCATATCCGCACAGTGATAGATTGCCCATTCGGAGCGAATCGCTGACAGATGTTCCGTGTGAAAACACAATCGATCAAAACGGAATACGCAACATGATGAGAAAACCTTATTTTAATAACGTTGATACAGGGAAAGTCATTCACCTGTGATGAGTTTGTTATAACCGTATTACACAATAATAACTCACTGCAATCTTTTGCCACTGTATTGCCTCGCTTGCGGTTTTTTTGTAACCACGCTTCATGTCTGTAATTGTTTGTTGCCTGTATTCTTACTTATATGCCGGTGTTCCATTGTGTTAAGTCGCCTGTCTTTCTTGCAGGTGGCCCGGATATAAACAGGGGCGTGTACTTTTTGTTCTCGTCAGCGAGGGGGGGGGATAATGGCTGTTGACGGGGTTGTTGTTAACCGGGGGCCATCAGCCATCAGCTGCGGTTACTCTTTTTGACGCCCGGAATCTTCAAATCCGTACATGTTGTTTATTTCATCCGGAGGAATGAAAGCGGTCCGCTGTTTTTCCGGACAGAACCGGGTGCCGTAGAGAAGTTCATACAGTCGGTTTTTCATGCCCAGTTTTACCAGCAGCCGATATTTATCCTGCCAGATTTGCTTCTCGTTCCTGTTCAGTACAGCTGTCATTTCCGACAGTGAGTACTTCCCTTTGTAAACCTCCTCCAGCAGCTTCTGCTGCTCAGGTGTGATACCACAGTTTACGGTGGCCCGGAACATCAGTAAGGCCATGTAGTTCATCAGACGTTTCGGGTGATTAAAAATCAGCGGAACCGCGAATAATCCTGTGGCGGGTTTTGGGTCAGCCAGAAAACTGGTCAGTCTGCTTTTAACCCGGGAGGACAGTTTTTCGTTCTGCCTTATACGTGTCACTATGACGGTGAGCTCCTGGTGCAGT
Source organism: Salmonella enterica subsp. diarizonae (assembly GCF_008692785.1). GTDB lineage: Bacteria > Pseudomonadota > Gammaproteobacteria > Enterobacterales > Enterobacteriaceae > Salmonella > Salmonella diarizonae. The sequence goes on along the minus strand of NZ_VXJV01000001.1, from coordinate 101,590 downwards.
ACCGCCGGCAGCTCCCCCCAGTTGTGCAGAACCACCCGGTCACTGAACAGCAGTTCATCGCTGATAACCAGGGCCGGATGATACAGCAGTACCTCTTTAAGGGCATAGAACAAAAAAATATGTTCACGGGGACGCAGGCACAGCACCAGCATTGCCTCCGGCTTTCGGTGCAGTTGCTGCAGCAGTTCAGGCAGTGTGTACGTGGTTTCACACTCACTCCAGGGCAGAACTGCCCGGCTCAGATGTGCCACAGCACTCACCACCGGCCAGCAGTCACCGTGAATAATGACCTGCCGGGCCGGCATCCGGTTACTCCCCGTCATCCTCATCCTCCTTTTTCAGTATTTTTCCTGCGTTTCTGTTACTGCGCAGGCGGTTCCACAGTTCATTCGCCTGCGCACTGTCACCATTCCCCACCCGACGACGTGATGCCGGTGGCGTTACCGTCCGTTCACGCCTTGCCGGTGCCGGATTTTCCAGAACACGCACGACAAAAATCTCATAGCGTTGCGCTTTATTGGACAACGTCTGGTGGCGGCAGACGCAGACCACCCGCGAGGCTTTATTTCTCAGGTAGGACATCAGGTAGCTGGCCCGCCTCGCAGTAATGTGAAAGGCCTCCGATATCTGCCCGCGCTGAACCCAGTCCTGTTGCTGCTGACACCAGTGCGCCACGATGATATACAGGGGTTCGCCGGCATACTGGCGAACACTCTCCGGAATAAAACAGGCATCATGATTTGTCTGTCCGGGATAATGAATGTCATTATCCGCTGCCGTGTATTGCTTCTTTCTGTGTGTATTGTCAGGGCACATAAAAACCTCGTTATCATGATTAACGAAAAAAAGACCGGAGGTAATTAATATCTGCAGATTTATAACTTTATATATTCATATATGAATACAGTCATATGTTCATTATTTTACTGGCGGCATCCGGCGGGCGTTAATCATTCAGTTCCCCGCCGGAGTCCGTCAGTAATAACTCACCTTCACCGTCACCTGCGTCCTGTATTTCCCGGTTTTTACTGGTTTACCCGTTGGTAACAGGGTGGCAGTATATTGTTTATTTACTGTAAATATACCATCGTGGAATTCCCCCAGTTTGTTGGCAGGTGAAGCTTCGGGCAGGGATGCACTCTCGTTATTAAACGTAACGAGGTTTCCTGCAGGGTCAGATATTTTCAGCTGAAGACCATTATTCTCATTGTTTTCATTCTTCAGAATAATCGCTTTATTGTCAGAAGACGGCGTTCCGCCACTGTTAATTAAAAAAGCCACTTTCAGCGGAAGCTGCAGATAATAATTCCCGACACCTTCATATGGCCCTGTGAGCTGGTTCTTTCCACAGGCCGGGTCACTGTCAGCGCTGGCCCGGATGGAAAAAGTACGCGGCAGGGAAAAATTGTTGTCCACATCCGAGGTTATCACCGGCCCAAAATCCACTTTGTTCGTGCTCAGGCCGGCCTGCACGAAACAATTCGGCACATACTGAATTCTGGTTGCCGTGGTGTTAATTTGTATAGCGGAACCTGTTTTATTCAGGTGAGCATACAGTCTGAATGACGACAGCGGAGGCACAACATAAAACCCGGAGGCTATTTTTCTGTTTACAGTCAGTTTCAGCCGGATAGTCAGCGTCCTGTTTCCGGTATGCTGAATACCGTTACCCGTTGATATATAATCGCTTCCGATACCGACATAGTCGGGGGACCCGGTGAAATGGTCAAAGACGGCCTCCCCGCCACCGGATGAGTCAGACAGATGAATCTCTAATTTCAGCCCTGCCTTATCCAGTGCATCTGTTAAAGGTTTAAGGTCCCCAAGACGGGCGAACGCCACCCGGAGGGCAGTGCCGGGCCGGGTGAACCCACCGTACTGGCACTGGTAGTCAATGGTATACGGCGGGCTTGTGTACAGAACCGTACCGGGGCCCGGGGCGGTTTCCGGTGCGAAACTGACTGACGGGGGAACATTCAGAGTTACCGTTCCGCTCCCCCCCGTCGTGGTACACATTGTATCTGAGTCAGCGGCATACGCATACCCCGGCCCGGCCAGAACAGACACCATCAGCAGCCACCGCAACAGCGCCGGCAGGTTCAGCCTGCAGCTCTGCGCAAACGCTGTCCGGTCATCCCGTGTTTTCATTGTTCCATTCCCGGCCTTAATCATGAATACGCTCCCGGAATGTGCATTCCCCCGCCGTACAGGTAAAACGGTTCATTCTCATTGCCCCGTAATCATCCACATTGCCCACCAGTATCCGGTCCGTACCGGCAGGCAGGACGGTATTCAGCGTCTGCGATGAAAACGGCGCCACCATCGTTCCTTCCTTAAAGCCCGCCAGCTTCTGCTTCGGGTTTTGTCCCAGCCAGACAAGCGTGATGTAATACGGCGTCGGATTTTTCAGCGTCAGCGTTCTGCCTGACTGCAGTACCTCCAGTTTCTGCTCGGGCGCGGCACTCCCTTCCGCAGCCAGCGAGGCCGGGCGCAGGAACAGTTTCAGCTGGCTCTGCGTGGCAAGCTGCAGAATATTTTTGCTTTTGTCATCCGGTGCGGGCGGAATTTCCCTGACGTTGAAATAAAACAGACTCTCCCGGTCCGCCGGCAGCGGGGCGGCACCACTGTTCTGCACCCGCATGATCCTGACCCGGGATTTTTTCCCCGCATCAATACGCTGCAGCGGCGGCAGCGCCATCAGTACATTCGTCGCCTTTCCCTGACTGTCCTCCACCCATGACTGCGCCAGATAGGGCTGGTCCCGGCTCTCATTACTCAGCCCGACGGAGACCGCCTTCGCATCGCTGCTCATGATGATGCGGGTCCGGTCAACATTAATGGCCGCCTGACTGACACCGGGCCCGGCAAGGGCTGCCACCAGGGCGGCAATGAGTCCCGCTTTCTGTCTGTTGTTCACCTGTTCTCTCCGTATGAATAATGTTGTATGTCTGCCACGTGCTGTACGCCTGACCGTTACCGACAGGGGAGCAGCAGCGCGCCCTGGCTGAGATTCGCGTTCTCCGGCAGGGACAGCCGGCACTGCGTCCTGCCGTTCCAGGTCACGACCAGAGCATTGCGCTCTGAAGCATCAATGCCCGTCAGGTAGACCAGCCCGTTATCACCGACCATTCCCGCCGTTTTACCGGTTTTCTCCGGGACCACCTGCGCCCCGAAAGGCGGACTTTTCCCGTCAGCCAGCCGGATATGCCCGAGAACCTGTTCCCCCCGGCTGGTCTGAACAGGCCAGTAGCCGACCGCCCCTTCCGTCAGCACCTGACTGACCACCGGGTCAGTCACATCCACCCCCGCCGGCAGGGCGGACACATCCACGGAGCTGTCACCCGGACGATAGCTGCTGCCGGCACTCACCACAGCAATGCCGAAACGGTTGGTCACGCCATTGCCACTGTTAACCGGCACCCCGGCCACGCCCCCGGTGTCAATCATCATGCGGGGCTCATTCCCGGCCATTGACTGACTGAAGGCAGCGCCGTGAGCCGTGGCGGTCAGTGAGCCGTACCAGTTCAGTCCCAGACTGCGGTACTGGCCGGGCTGCAGGGTGAAGTCCGCCCCGGCCTGACCATAAGGCAGGCGGCTCTGAACGTTGCCGCTGAAGCTGTTACTGCTGCCGCTGTCATACTGACTGTGACCGGCACTGATATTCCATGTGGTGTCGGGACTGTGGAAATCGCTGTAGTTCAGGGTCTGCTGCATACTGCCCCGGTTATCCTTCTGCATGCTGTAACTCACCTGGCGGCTGTCGCCCCACGGGACGCTGACTGACAGCCAGACCTGGTTCTGCGTCAGGCTGTATGCCGTCTGGTTGCGGGACAGGGACAGCGACAGGTTAACCCCGTGAACGGCCCCGATATCTGCCGACTTACTGACCGACAGCGTCCAGTTATTACTGCCGTCAGTATTCCAGTAGCTGATACGGCTCAGGGACAGGGAAGCACTCATGCTGAGCGCTTCCAGGTACTGGCTCCAGCTCACGGAATAGCTCTGCTTTTCATCCTGCAGGTAATTCCCGTCATACCCGGAGCGTGCCAGGTATTCCTGAAGGGAGATGAAGTGCCGGTCGGAAAAACGGTATCCGACAAACGCCAGCGTGCTGCCGGTGCTGTCGAAGGTTTTGGTGTAGTTAATCCGGTAGCTGTAGCCCGTCTGGCGTGGCGTGTGTGCAGACGGCAACTGCGCCTGTGAGCGGGTGACATCAGCCGATATCGCCCCCAGAATGCCCATGTTCTGCGCCGCACCCAGGGCCAGCGCCTGGTAATCCCCGGTGGAGGCAATGACCCCGCCGTACAGGGAGGTGTTGTTGAATGCTCCCCAGGTGGCTTCCCCCATCATAAAATCGGGGCTGACCGTGTTGTTGTTATGCCGTCCGCCGTACAGCGGGCGGCCGGCCGCCACCTTGTAGCGAACCTGTCCCTGACGGGCCATAAAGGGTACGCTGGCAGTGTTGACCTGCCAGGTGTGAACCGTCCCGTCGCTTTCCCGGACACTGACATCGAGGTTTCCACTGATGTTCTGACTCAGGTCCGGCAGGATAAAGGGACCGGGGGAAACCCGGGTCTGGTACAGAACGCGGCCGTTCTGGCTGACGGTGACCTGCGCGTTACTGTTCGCAATGCCGCTGATTTGCGGGGCGTAGCCCTGCAGGGAGGACGGCAGCATCCTCTCATCGCTGGCCAGGGTGATACCGGCGAAGCGGAAAGAGTCAAAAATGGCGGAACTGAGATACGTCTGGCCGAGCGTCAGCTTTGAACGCAGCGACGGCAGCGGGCGGAACAGATACGTCTGCGGCAGCCAGAAATCAGACTGCACGTTCCCGTTTCCGCTGTCATAGCGGTTGTACTGGTAATCGCTGCGCAGGCGCCAGGCGCCGAGGTTAAATCCGGCAGTGCCGTACAGGCTGTAACTGGTGGAAGTGTCACCATGATGCGGCATGTACCGGTTCGCCATCAGGTTATAGTCGAGCAGCGCTGCGCTGACGCCATCATCCCAGCGGGCAGGCGGCACCCAGTCAGGGTCCTGATATTCCATCCAGGCCTGGGGCAGCGTGACGGTCAGGGACTGATTATCCGGCGAGTACTGCACCCGGCTGTCCGCCGTGGTCAGGTTCAGACACCGGCCGCCTGTCCCTTCCACCGGAGCAAGCTGACGGCGGCTCTCCTCTTTCAGGCCCAGCATATCTGTCAGCGCCGGAGTGATACAGAACAAAGAACGTCCGTCGCCGGCGTCCACTGCGGTGACCGTATACTGACTGCGGATGAGTCTGTCATTGAGATAAATATCCAGCAGGTAATCGCCCGGCGCGACATAGCCGTCCCGGCTGAAGGCAGATAAATCCACGCTGCTGTGGTCACTGTTTTTCAGAAAACCGGCGCTGAACTCCGTCGCCAGTACCGGCAGCGACAGTATGTTCAGGGTAACCAGCAAGGCCAGACGTTTCATTTTCATGATATATGTCGTTATCTTTTCACCGGAATGTCATATAAGGGAAATCTGTACACACTGCATACGCATATAAACAGGTAAATAATAAGTATGTTTAAATCTGTTCAGTTTAAATTTATTCATATGCGCAGAAATATAATCCACCGGATAAATAACAGGTATCCGGATAATCACGGACAATAAATAACCAGCCGGTTATCCGGACGCCTGAAAAAGAAAAATAAACAGCCTCCACACGAAATACCGTGTTGTTACGGTTTGTGCGGGTTTAATAAAAAAAGAACCGTTTATTTTTTGTTGTTTATTTGCTTTTTATATTCCTGATTAATACCGGACTACCGCCTGTATCAGAAATAATGCAGTTTATAGGTGACTGTGGCACCGACACTGCCGGCTTTGGCTGCTCCGGTAATAGTCATCATGCGGGCATAGAATTGCAGCTTATTGGTTGACGAAGTGGTATCGAGCTGAATATCACCCTCTGTGGGGCTGGTTTTTGTCAAATCCACAGGCGTAGAGGCATCACTTTTCAGGAGCTGAATCACCACATTTTCTGCCGGATTAGTGGCACTATTTGCTATTTCCCCTTTAGTCGCATCTCCGTTTGCCGGGGCCTGAGCATTCGGGAACGTCACGGATACTTTTGAATATTGAACAGTCGTACTCCCGCTAGCTGGCTCATCAAATGAGCATCCTGTCAGATTGATGGTGACCGGTACTGCACTGGAGGTTTTATCTGCGCCAGATAGTGTTTTTAAACTCACCTGACCCAGGTTTACCTGAATATTCTGGTCGTTCGGCACAATGCTGCAGGGCGCATCAATAACAGAGCCGGTGAACTCTATCGTTCCCTGGCCTGCATCAGTTGTGGCGATAGGTGCTGCAAAAGCAGGTACGGTACTCATCATGGCAGCAACGGTGGCTGCGGATAAAAGCGTTTTTCTGAACATAATCTTATTCCTTTGGATAAAAGCACTAAAAATAAAATCGTTTTCCCGAGTGAGGAACACAGCAGACATGATGTGGAACTGGTTCATTTGAGTATGAGCAGGGACGCAGTTAATTATTTGCAGGCTATCCTTAATAATCTATGAACCCATTTTCCGGAGTGAATACCCCCGGACAGATAGATATTAAGGGAGCGCTCAAATAATCACCTGAACACACATCAGCGGACACTGTGTAGTGCAGTTATAGGAAAATTCTCAACCTGATTACATTAAAATTAAACGATCGATAAGATCGATATAATCAATCGTAAATTAGGAATAATACTCAAAAAAATATTTATCAGAATAATTATTATCGTGAAAACGATAAGTTAGGTAACTGGCTGAAAACATAAATGACAAAAACACGGGGGCGGATGAGGGAGGATGTGGCTATTATAGTTGTAAAAAAATCAACAGAGCTAAATTCTTAATAGTCCCTTTGAATATATTTTTTCCCTTAATCACGTACTTTATTTGTGGTTTTTATGGGATTTTATACTGAACAGTAAATTTTATTTAAAGCTGACGGTCACCCCCGGAACAGGTGGGAGCAGAAAATGAAACTGGTTCTCATTCGGAGTATTTTTTTTAATTAATGTGATTTTCATCACATTCATGAAAGGGCCACCGACGAAAGAAGGAGGTACACGGGAAGTGCCGACATTGTTTCTTTCCGGTAAATATACAAAGCTTATGGAGAGATAATGGTATGTTCACCCGATAAATCCGGGCTGCCATGGTTCGTTATAACCGGGCGTAACGATCGACATATTCGATCGTTACGAACAGTATATTTAATTTTTAAAGGGTACCTGACGGACATAAAGTAGCTCCGGTTCTTTCATAAGATGATTTTATAGAAGCGAATTCACAGGCTGATAATTATTGCTTTATCAAAGGGATAAAAAACAGAACGAGGTTTTTATTGTCGAAGCGTGGAGTATTTATGGCACCTGAGAGTAAAGAGAAACTGCAGTATGTCTACAGGCTCCAGCAGAGTAAGCTGGTCAGTATTGGCCACCTGACTGAGAACCTCAGTGGTATCCGGAGCAGTCTGGAAAGCTTCTGCGATGAGCAAAGAGAGCTGGCCAGCGAACTGGAGAGTTGTACCAACAGGTGTCGGGTGACCATCAGACGCCTTGAGCAGAAAGGTAATAAAGATAACAGTAATAAAGAAGAAAATGCCGGAAATGATGACGAGGAATACAGGGCACTGTCTCCGGCGAGAAAGAAATCGTTTTTACACACTCTCCGGGAAGTACATGACACATCATCGTCAGTTGCCGGGAAGATTTACAGATTGTCTTCCGCTCATAAATATTCTGCAGAGTTACTGGACCTGTCGGTGATTATGGTGAAACACTTCCTCTGGCGTGAGCGGGTGTTTATGGCCATCATTCTGGGGGGGTATGACAGTGAGGTACTGAAACAGGTCAGTATCAGAAGTTGTGCGCTGGGCAGGTGGTATGACGACAGGGGTAAAAAAGCGTATTCTCATTTACCGGCGTATCGTTTGCTCGGAGAGGTTCACTCCCGTTACCATGATGTGATAAATGAACTCGTTGATAAAGGTGCGGAGAGAATGACATTCAGTGAACTGGCTGCGGAATTAACAAAACTGGAAGTGCTGGGTCAGCAGCTTGTGGGACTTATTGGTCAGATACAGCACCATGTTGCATTGTTGCAGGATTTACAGACTGACTGATTTTTTCTGGCAGATTTTTGTATCCGTACGGTTCTGCTAAATTTACAGTTTACAGGTATGTTTGTTGCTGTTGGCACGGTACAAAATGACGATTCTGTCCGGATGAAGTTCCACAGATACCCGGCCTGGCTCATTCTCTCTTATTCTGATCTGAATTGTCAGGCCATATCCGGGAAAATCTGGCTGATAAGTCATATTTTGCCGGATTCTCCCGGCGCTGCAGCTTTGATTGATGACGTTACTGTTCAGGACCGGATGGGTAATCGTATCCGGGTTTTTCTGACGCAGAGATATCCCGCACCGGTGCGTTCCCGGGCTGTGATTGATTTCCCCACCCCGGTGGTACATATCTTTTCCCGGTTCTCCCTCACGACGGGGCGATAATCTCCCTCAGGCAGACACAGTTCCGGGAGACTCAGGCACTGACAAAAATACAGGAGCCAGTTCTGGATGGGGCCACTGACAAAACCGCAATGTGATGCCCTCCTTTATTTTTTTATTACGATAAATGAAATCTGTGTTTATAAAACATCAGGAAGTACAGCACTGAGCATATCCCTTCCAGCATAAATACCCTGCCGGGTACACCTGAGCGCTTCAGTCTGGTTCCAGACTTACGAAAAACAGATATGTGAGATGATCTGGATCATGTTTCTCTTTATAAAATTAAATGGTTACAAATATAATCAGCCTGAAAACCATCCCGACGTCTGATGCCTTATTAAGGCAATTCACTGTTTTATCGACTTTTTATAATTTCTTACGGAATAATTCGTTTATTGTGATGAATATTATCGATCTTATCGATCGATAATTCGGTCTGTAATTTCAGGAGCAGAAAACATCATCATTTTTTTCAGATTGTTCTGGATGGAAATAAAGGAGTGTCCGTACCGGGAAAAGAGATAGCGTTTCAACCTGAGTGAGATTGAGGATCTGTCAGCACTGTATCATTCATTACGATGAGTGGTGGGTTATTTTATATTTATAAATGAGGTTCAATATGAAAACAATTTGCCTTCGGGACATCAGAAAGCGTTTTATGGCACAGCCAGAGAAATATTTAAATCTGAAGAAGCAACGTGGTATGACTCTTCTGGAAATCATTATTGTACTGGGTATTATCGGTACCATTGCCGCTGGGGTGGTTATTCTGGCTCAGCGTGCGTATGACTCCAAGGCAATGACTGACCTGACAACTAATATCAATACTATTCGTACCGCAATGAAAGATGCTTATGGGGCAACGGGTATTTATCCATTGCCAGCAGGGACAGCCACGGCCGCATTGAATGACCAGACAATAAATGAGGCCGCTGGTCAGGCAACACCTATCGGGAAACTGATTGCCCTCGGAAAATTATCTGCGGATGAAGCTAAAAATAATATTTCAAATGATTTCATTAGTACAGGGGCCGGTGATATCAGTGCCAATGGTGTTCAGAAGGGGTATTTCATTGAGATTAATGGTCTGAATCAACAGCAGTGCCGTAATATCTTACTCCAGGCAGGAAACAGCTTCGATTATGTTGAGGTTACTGATAATGCTCCTGCAGGTGCGTATCACTATAATAATACTTCAGTTAATCTTGTTGACGTGCTTACTGGTGTCACTCCCGCCGTGCCGGGAGCAGATGCCACTCACCCTGGAACACCAGCCATTTTAACCGGCTCAGGTGTTTTCCGCTCTCTGGTAACTGGTGGTAACACGCAGATTACCGCTGATGGTGTCATTACTGCATGTAGTGACAACTCGAGTAACAGCGTAGTTCTCGGTAGCCGTTGATTTTATTTGTTTCATCAGTGCTCCCCTGCCGGGGAGTACTTTTCATCGTGGATAAATACAGGAGTATATCGTGGTGAATGGGACCTTAATGAAAAAAAAGATAATAAAGTCCCGGGGCTTTTCACTGCTGGAGGTTATTTTTGTTCTGGCTTTCCTGGGGATTATTTTACTGGCTGCCGGGAACTATGCCCGTAAATTAATTGATGAGAAAACCCGCCAGACTGCTGCTGATGCTGTGGCCCAGGACGTTTATGGCACCCTGCAGTTTATTAATGCGGGCAGCATTACCGCGACCATTAATAACGTCACGAAAAAAATCATCAACCCCTTATATCAGCAACCGGCTGACCCCATATCTGAAGACCCGGCAGATATTAACACGCTGGGCATACAGAAGAATCCTCTCTGGCTGGCTCATCCCGGTTCATCAGCAGAAGCCTCCAGCCAGAGTGTCTCTCCATATATTGCCCGGTCATGGTCAAAAAGCGTGACCACACCCGTTTCAAACGGGTTGCAGGTCACTGATCCTGACACAGGAACAACCTATTACAGTCATTCCCTGAAATGGAGCCGGGCTGTCTGGGGGCCGGATTCGGTCCGGGGATATTTTACAGACAGTGCATGTGCCGGTGCTTCAGGTCATGTTTACTTCAATCAGCAGTTTTTAAGCTGTGATGAGAATCCTGTGCTGAGAGGCAGTGAAATTGCCATTTCACGTATTGATTTGGTCAGCGACAAAGGTACCGTCAGCCGGCCTGCGGGGGCAACCACCGCCGTCCCCGTCGGCATTGACCGGGTGGACGTGTACATCAGTTTCTCCCCGGTGGATAACAATCCGGCCCGGATTGAGCAGTTTATCACGCCGTTAATGACAGCGTTCAGGCTGAAGAAAATTACGCCGAATGCGAATGCCATATATCTGGTCAGGCAACAGACTCCGGCGGCCAGTAATGCCTGGACATTACTGGATAAAACCACGGGGCAGCCGGCGACCCCGACAACCCCGGATGTGAACCTCGCTCACTTCAGTGACCTGCCGGACATGATTGACAAATTACAGCACGGACAGACGTATGCCATCCGCTTCAGTTTTGACGGTAAAGGGGATTATCTCAGAACTGACGGTCTGAACTCTGCAGATAAAGTCTGCTGGAATACAACGACTGGTGCCGCCGGTCCCTGCCTGACCTCGCCTGCGCAGGACGCCCTGGTATTAAAGCAGCGTCAGAATATTCATGAGTTCGCAAATCTGCAGGTGGGGGATGTGGTTTCCAGGGGAAACCGTCTGCTGGCTGACGGGACGACCGCTGAGGAATATTACACTTCCCCACAAATCAGCTATGCAGCGTTCGGTAATACCGGACAAATCGCTCCTTTATTCCGGAACCCGGCTGATGGCGCGACAGACTTATGTTCGGCAGATAATGCCTGTGGTCTGCCGGGACCGGATACGGATGAAATTGCGGATACTCATAATGGCGCCATTGCGGTTCCGGTACAGACCTGTCCCCGGAATGTGGTGGATGGCAACGGTACGCATGTGGATATGTTTCCCCGGCTCAGCGCGTCGGTATCCTCCGTCGTTTCCGGTATGAGAAAGGCGCCTGACGGAACGATCAGCCCGAATAATCCTGGCCACTATTTTGATAACCAGTCCAGGAATCTTGTGGCCCTGAGCCGGAGTGATGTTTCCATCAACCGGCTGGGGGGGAGTGTCCTGCAGATAAGTCAGTCGGCCGATGGCGCCACATGGCGAATTGCCGCCATGGTGGGGACTGAAGATACCGGCGTTGCCGGTCATCCCTGGCAGTATTATAACCCGCCCTGGCTTTCCGTCATGATAACGACCTGGTGCAGTTCTGTTCAGCAGCCCTGAATATTCTCCGGGCAGGGTGGGGCTTATTTATTTTCTCTGAAATATTGCCGGTATTTAATTAATGGAAGAAAAGATGAAAGTAAAAATAATTTCCGGGATTGTACTGATGACGCTGTCATCGCTTTCCATGGCGGCGGTTCACGCCTCTGCCGGTACCTCCGCGAACGACCTTTCCCGCAGTCCGTTTCAGGCGGACAGGGACAGGGCACGTATGCAGCCAGGATACCCGGCTCCGACGGTATCTGCCGCTCAGCAGGACAGGAGTACAACGGGCACGCCACCTTCTGCGGGTCAGCCTGCGGCTGTGTCTCCCGGACAGCAGGCTGTCGCCGGGGCATACAATCCCTGGCTGACGATTAACCTGCAGGAAAATCATCTGCTGAGTCAGGATATTGATGCCTGGGCCAAATCACAGGGGATGCGCCTGCTCTGGAACAGTAACCGGGATTACCTCATTTACAGTGCCATTCACCTGACCGGAAAAAACCGGGATGAGGTGCTGAACCAGCTGGGGCAGCTGTTCCGCTCCGAGAACTATGGCCTGGTGGTCAAACTCTATGAAAAAAATAACGTGCTCGTCATTGACGGTCAGTAAGACAGGACGGAAATAAGGATCCTATTACGATGAATGTTAAACACACGCTGTCCTGTCTCATGGCGGTACTGCTGCTTCAGGGGTGTACCACCGACTTTAATCACAAATATACCGATAAGGATTTGCTGGACAGCAGTCCCGGCCTTCAGGGGCTGGACGCTCAGAAACAGCAGGCTTTCATGAAATATGACACCTCGTTTCTGGGAAAACCGGTGGTGTACAGTGCAAAACAGCAGCAACTGCTGGCAAGGCATGTGGAGTTCCGTTCTGAAATCCCGGTGTCAATTAATACGGTGCTGGAGACCCTGTCTGCCCAGACGAAAACCAGTTACCGGCTCAACGACCAGCCCCCGGGGAAAAACACACAGCAGGATAACCCGGGGGGAGAACCGCTTATCCGGGATAACAGCGTGAACTTCTCCGGTACCTTTGAGGAGTTCATGCGCTATCTGTCTGCGCTGTATGACGTTACGGTCACGCTGACCGACGACAATATCCTGCAGGTGAATGTCTACAACACCTATGCCCTGAAGCTGGACTTCTTCGGTAAGGATAACCAGTACGATTCAAGTCTGGATCTGTCCGGCAATGAAGCTATCAGCGGCGGCGTGAAGGGTAAATCCGAATCCAAATTCCAGAGTACCTTCTGGGATGATGTCACCGCCATGGCGCAGAAATACGTTTCCAGCGGGGTGTACAACGTCTTCAAGGATGTGGGCGTCCTGACCTTCAGCGGCCGGCCGTCGGAGTACACGGCTCTCGCGGGTATCCTGAAGGATTACAAGCAGGCCAACAGCAAACAGTTTGTCATCACCTACAAGGTGTTCATTCTGGACAAAAAGAAGCTGCGTAATCTTGACGGCGAACTGGGGCTGAAATTCAAAAGTGGCGGTACGTCACTTAACCTGAACTCCGGTCTGATTGGCACGCCTTCCGGCGATATCTATTTTGGTCGTGACTTCTACGCCGATGGCCGTCTGGGTGTGGCGGCGAAGCTGGACGCACTCTACCAGCTTACCGGCAGTAAGGTGCTGCAGAGCGGCACCATGGTGACCCGCAATAACAGTCCGGTTCCCCTGAACCTGACCGAATCCCAGAACTATGTCTCCGGTATTACCAGCACGCTTTCTGACACGATTGGCGGTTCTTTCAGTTCGTCAGTCACCACCGACACCATCACCACCGGGACCAGCGTCATCCTGACCCCGAGGGTACTGTCCGACGGACGGGTGGAGCTGACGTCTGCCTACACCAAAAAGAACCTGAACGGGATTGATGTATTCCCGCAGGGGGCGACCAGCGACCAGAACCAGGTGCAGTTACCCAATATCAGCACCACCGAACTGTTCAACACCGTGGATGTCACGCCGGGCTCACTGATCATTGTCGGGAAGTATGAAACGAAGGTGAATGCTGACGACCAGGGGCTCAAGATTCTGGGCGGGAACCTGAACCGGAATGACTCAACCTCCACCGTGGTGATGGTGGTCGGGGTGGATTATTACAACAAACCGTTCCAGGAAGGCCGGTAATGCTGACGGAAATCATGAAAGAGCACAGGCTGCATACCGGCACCTGGTGGGTTCCGTTGCCGTCCACCACGCATGCGCAACGGACCCGGGCGGTCCGCAGTCTGCTGGAGCGGCAGTATCGTACCGTCACCTATGATGTGGCCAGTGAGAATTCAGACCGGCCGGGGAAGAAAACTGAGCTTCCGGAGGGGCGTGAATTCAGGGGGCTGACAGAACACCACTCATCGGCCCGGGAGCCTCTGGCGCTGTATATCCGTCTGCTGTATGGCGACGGGATATTTTATTCCCGGACCGGTGACGGGATGGTCTGGTTACTGATTGTCAGTGATGGCGTGATTGTGCCGGGCACTGACTGTCTGGTCAGTCCGCTGGTCTTCGACTCGCTGATGGAGGACCGGAAGTTCAGCCAGTACAAGGCACTGGCGGTCAGGGAGCTTTCTGACGACTGTGCGGACGAGATACTGACGCACTATCAGGCCAACCAGCAGCGACTGAAAAAACGGCGTTACTTTTTTTATGGCGCACTGGTGTGTCTCGGGCTGGTTCTGCTGGCCATCCCGGCGGTATTCATTTTGATGGGGTAGATTATGAGCCGTTCACTATATAACTGGTTATACCGGGACACCCTGTCGTCACGTGGCCGGACGGCCCTGTTGTTCGGAGGGGTGGTGATACTTGTGGCTGCCGTCGTCGGCGGCACCTGGTATTACTTCCATGCGAAAGCGGTGGAGAAAGAGGAACAGGCCCGCCGGGCGGCGCTGGTCCTTCAGCAGAAGCGGACCAGTATTCATAACTTTTATACCACCGCCCTGAAGGGCGCTGATGTTCGCGGTTTTCTTGCACTGTATACGGAAATCCTGCGCAGCCGGCAGCCGATAGAACTGGCCGGATTCCGGGAGGACAGTTTCAGTTGCACCACGGAGAGCTGTAGTTTTTCCTATCTCGCCGGGCAGAACACCGTGTTCAGCGTGCAGGACAAGTATTTCCGGAACGTGTCCTATGCCCCCTCCTTTTCCCAGGAATCGGTGGATTACACCGGTATTCCGTCAGGAATGAGCAGCAATCCGGTTCTGGAGGCGTTTAACCGGCAGGAAAAAATCAGTGAGCCGGCCTGTAATGACATCCTGAACTATGTGTACAGCTATAACTCCCTGGTGGAGGCCGGGCAGCGTTTCACCCTGAAGGCACTGCCGGCATCCTCCGTCAGTGCTGACGAGGCGTCGCTGCCGGGCAACCCCGATAACCACGGGCTGCTGGCTGGTAAATGGCAGGTGTCACTGCCGGATAACTACGTCAGCGTACACGCGTTCTGGCAGAACAGGCCGTATTCCTCTTCCTTTATTTTTCAGTCAGTGGCCGGGAAAAAGGGCATCCTGGATATCAGTGGGACATTATTATGCAAAAAATAAACATCATTCTTCCGGCGTTATTTCTGGCCTCTTTTTATCTGCAGGCAGCACAGGAGGTGCCGGCCGTTTCCATACCTCAGCAGGCAACCGGCATGGCGACACCGGATGCTCCCCCCGTTACTGCCGGTCAGGAGCAGATAGTGCGGGCCCTGCAGGATGACATCGCGTTTGAACAACAGAAACGCCAGTTAAGTAACGAGCTGGCGCTGGAGAAACTGCGCGCAGAGCTGCAGAAGGTTCGTGGTGAGAATGCGCCTGCGGTGACCTCGATGCCGGTGGCGCCGCCGGTGGCCACTCCGGTTCACGATGAACCCGTTGCTCCGGTATCCCGGGCCGCTCCGCCATCGGTGGTACTGATTTCACAGGTAGCCGGGGTGTCCCGGGTGGGGGTATCGGTCAACGGACAGCTGCAGTTTGTCGGACGCCACGAAACGTTTCCTGCCAACGGGAAAAGGTACCGGCTGGTGCCGGCGAAGAATAATCAGCTGACGGTCCGGGAAGTGAAGTGAGTGTACTGACCACGGTTGTGATGCTGGATGAATCGGTACTGGCCTCGCCTGACTGGACGTTCCGGCAGCCGGAAGAGGGCATGCTGTGCGGTGAGAAGGATGGCGTGAATTATCTGCTGGTCAGCGACCTGCGTATCGACACCCTTGCTGCGGTGCAGGTGGATTATGAGTACCTGACCCGGGTGAAAAAGGTGTCCTGCCAGGGCGCGGCACTGGTGTCCGGAGAGCTGTATTACCAGATTCTGGAAAACCTCACGCTGTCCTCACTGACGGACAACCAGAGCAAGTCCACGGAGATACAGCGTCAGCTGGAGGATTTGCTGACGCATGCCACCTCCCTGGGGGCCAGTGATGTACACATCACCCGGCGGGAGGCTATCGCCACCGTGGAGCTGCGTATTAACGGGGTGCTCATTCCGGATGAGCAGATGCTGTCCACCCGGTGCGATGAAATGGTGTTTGTGCTTTACAACGTCCAGGCCAGTACCAAGGAGACCACGTGGAACAGGAGTGTGCCGCAGAGTGCCAACATTCTGTACACCCTGGCCGGGCGGAAATACCGCTTCCGTTACGCCCACTTTCCCATCTTTGGCGAAACGGACGGCTGTTATCACGCTGTACTGCGCATCATTCCGTCGGGGGTGCGTAAAAGCAGCCTGATTGACCTGCGTGAGATGGGGGTGTCTGAGGATGAGGCCGGCGACATGCGGCGGATGCTGAGTAACCCGTACGGGGCTTATCTGGTGTCCGGGACCACCGGGTCGGGTAAGTCCACCACCCTGAAGGTGCTGATGGAGTGGATGCAGCACTACCGCTATGACGACAAGGGCAGCTTTCTGACCATTGAGGACCCGGTGGAGTATCAGATTGCCGGCGCCAGGCAGAGTTCGGTCCTGGATGCGGATGACGGTGGCTTTCATATCGCCATCAAATCCGCCCTGAGGCGTGACCCGGACGTGCTGATGGTGGGGGAGATTCGGGACCCCGTTTCTGCAAATGCCCTTTCGGGTGCGGTGGAAAGCGGGCACTACTGTTTCACCACGGTGCACGCGGGCAACATTGTGACGCTGCTGCAGCGCCTGTCCGCGCTGGGGATGACCAGCGACAAGCTGTCCACGCCGGGGTTCATTGCCGGTCTGCAGTGCCAGAAGCTGCTGCCGGTGCTGTGCGACCACTGCAAAAAGCCGCATCCCGGGGCCGTGCTGGGGGGCAGAACCTTTGATGTGTATGAGCGCAACCGTGACGGCTGCGAGCGCTGTAACTACAGCGGGATTTCCGCCCGTCAGCTGGTAATTGAATATATGCGCCCGACGGACCCGGAGCTGGAGGCCATATCCCGTCAGGACTGGTATGGCGTTTACAGCCAGTGGCGAAGAAAACGACAGACGGTCAGGACGCTGTCGGAAGGGTTTGACCTGCGTGAAAAGGCCGTGGCCTGCGTGCTGGCCGGACGGGTGTGTGTGCTCTGGTTCGGCCTGGAGTTCGGGGACGTGGAGCCGGAGAATCTGGAGGTGTTACTTGGCAAAATTCACTAAGAAACAGCGTTTTTATCTCTACCAGTTCTGTGCGGACATGCTTAAGGCTGAGCTGCCGCTGTATGACTCCGTCGTGAAACTGCAGACAGAAGGCAGAACCCTGCTGGGGGCCGGCTTTGTGAAAAAGCTGCAGGCATTTCTGGACAAAATGGCCACAACGGAATCGGTGGCGGGGGTGTTTGAGGGGTTTGTGCCGCGGGTGGAGCTGGGGGTGATTTACTCCTCTGAAAAAAGCGGTGCCCTGGCTGAGGGATTCCTCAGTATCGTGGCGACGCTGAAGTTCGAGCAGCAACTGCGCTCACAGCTGATAAAAGCCGTCACCTTCCCGCTGATTATGCTGTGTCTCGCCCTGGTGGTGATTGGCGGGTATGCGGTCAAGGTGTTTCCGGCCTTTGAGAAGGTCATCCCGACCAGCCGGTGGCCGGGCATAACGCAGGTGTTGTACAGCTTTGGGACTGAGCTGTATCAGGGGCTGTGGATACACATCATTGTGGCCTTTGTGGTGGTGGTTATTGTCATCCGGCTGGTGATGTACAACGTCACGGGGAGGCTGCGTAACAACATCCTGGACCGGGTGCTGCCTTTCTCCACCTATAAAAGGATGTCGGCCTCCCTGTTTCTGAGCAGTCTGTCAGCGATGATGCGTAACAATATTCCGCTCAATGAGTCGCTGGATGTTATCCGGCTCAACGCCAACCGCTGGATGAAGAGCCACCTGGCCATCATGCAGAACAATATGGCGCTGGGCCAGCCCTACGGGAAAGCCATGAATACCGGTCTGCTGGGGGCGAGTGAACTGCTGAACATCAGTCTGTATTCCAGCCTGCCGTCATTCTACGACGTGCTGCTGTCCGTCTCGGAGAGGGCCAGGAAGGATATTGCGGAGAACATCGAATGGCTGGCCGGCATTCTGCGGTCGCTGGCCACGGTGGTACTGGGAGGCTGTGTGGTCTGGGTGTTTGCTGCGCTGTATGCCCTGTCAGACGCGATATCACAGATGAGTTCCTTTCATTAAAAGAAGGAGAGAGAGATGAAGAGAATTAACACTTCACTGAAAAAGACAGGGATTTTATTTTCTCTGGTGCTGCTGTCGCCGGGAGTGATGGCGGCAGAGAATCTGAACTTTAACTACACCCGGGCGGGTGCGCTCAGTCTGGATCCGCGGATGTCACTGCAGGCAAGAGCCTGTCACTCAAAAGGTGACCCGATAAATATTAATTTCCGGCTCAACAGTCTGAGACAGGGTACCCCGCATATCACGCTGGCCATTAAAGGAAAGAGTTACAGTAAAAGTTACAGTGTGTTTCCGGCAACAAAGAGTATGGCCGGTAAGGCGGGTGCCGGTGATTTCACTGTTCCGTTTAGTATAAAAAAGAACGGAACAGCCAGTGGAGCAAACGTAGTCACAGTACATCATGACGCCGTTCCGGCACAATTTGGGGAAAAGTTTTGTTTTATGAAGGCGACGGGAGGCAAGATCGCGGTCCTGGAGAACACCCCCGGTTTGCCCGGGCACAGCTACGAACAGGTTTGCAGGAATAAACCCGTAACACTTGACCCCCGGTTTAACTGGGGCGGAAATCCCAATGGTGGTGCGCCCCAGCCTGATTATATTCCAGACAGCATAATATTTAATCATGTTTTTTTCACAAGCTATACGCCAGGAAAGCCCGCGCGTGATGAACAGCAATGGCAGGATGTTAGCGGGCCCGTGTCAGACAACGGAGACGTCGTTTCTGAGCTTTATGGTTATGCGCTCCCCATCCCCCAGATGACGGATGGAGGAAACTTTACTTTTAATCTCAGCAACAGGAATATCACAACGCTGAGGCTGGATATTAAAGTTAGTGGCCAGGCTGTGTATACCTGGTTATGGGAAAAATCAAAAGACAATCCAAATATACTGCGTCTGACCTATACTAATCCCGTCCAGGTGCCGATGATTAGTCCCGGCCCTGCCGACAGTAACAGTGACCCGTATGCCAGAAATCATTTTTATACGGGGAATAGTTTTTATAAAGGCACGCTGGCGTCGGAAAACTCACTGAGTCAGAAATATACAGATTATATAAAAAATATTATACCGTTATCATTGCCGTCAGACAGTAACGGGAACATCAATCTTGTTAATACCGACAGCCTGTCATTTGTATTGCAGAAAAATGGCGATCCGGATGCATCTCAGGGCTTTATGAAGCTCAGTGTTTTCGGTCAGCCACTGCAGTTCGGGCCTCTGAAAGTAAACGATAAGGATGTCGCCAGCGCCATGCAGATAAGAAATGCCTGTTACTGACCGCGGGAATAAAGCATGGTGACGGAACCGATATATTACCGGGTGTTTTTCCTGATCTGCCTGCTCACAGGGATGTGTGCCGGCAGTTTCATGAATGTGGTTATTTACCGCCTGCCCCGGATACTCTTCAGTACGGACGGTGAAACGCAGATTTCACTGGCCTGGCCGCCTTCACACTGTCCGGTATGCCGGAGCCGGATTAAATTTTATGACAATATTCCGGTGGTAAGCTGGCTTGTGTTGCGGGGCAAGTGCCGGAACTGCCGGACGCGTATTCCGGTCGTTTACCCGCTGACGGAGGCCGTGACCGGGCTGTGGTTCGCCGGGGTGTACCTGTACCTGGCGGGGCCGGTTAACACCCTGTTGACGTTTTCCGGTGCTGCGGGCCTGCTGCCGCCACTGACGCTGTTCTGCCTGTTGTACTGCATCACGGTTATTGACTTCCGCCATTATCTGATACCGGATGTGCTGTCGCTCGGGCTGTTGTGGGCAGGTATGGTGTTTTCTGTCTGTGACCTGTTGCCGGTGGCGCCCTTTCAGTCCGTGGCGGGTTGTGTCCTGGCTTATGCGCTTATCCGGGGCGTTCAGCGGGGATACCATGCTGTCCGTGGCTATGAGGGGCTGGGCGGCGGTGATGCCAAACTCTTTGCTGCCGCTGCGGTCTGGGTCGGTGTGGCTCAGGTGCCGTGGCTGATTCTGTTCTCTGCGGTGGCGGGGGGGATGCTGTATGGCATACGACGGTTTTATCAGCGGTGTATTCTGGTGCCATCCGGGCGGCCGGAGGCCGGAACAGAACGGGAGGTGGATGACGCTGACCCGGATATATGCCGTCATGAGTTTTATATTCCGTTTGGCCCGGCTATCGCACTGGCCACACTGGTTCTGTATTTAACCCGGATATAATGAACAGCATATTCAGAAAGCATATTATCCGTTTTCTCGTTCCGGGAAAGCTGGGCACCGGTTTTTTACTTGGCGCCGGCTTTATGCTGTGGCTGGCAATTGAAAGAAAACCGGTATTTGATGAATTTGTTTTATTCATTATTGATTTTTTTAATCTGATGCATTCCTGAATCTGAGAGGAATATCCTGTATGAACAGACTGACTTCCTGTTCCGGTGTCGGGCGTATTCTGGCTGCCGCCTGTCTGCTTATTATCAGTCATACCGTTCCGGCGGCAGACTGTTTTGAATCTGCCGGCAAAGATGCAGGCATTGATCCGGATTTACTACGGGCCATCGCCTGGCAGGAATCCCGTCTGCAGTACGATGTGATTGGTAAAAATCCGGTATCCGGTTATGGCATGGGACTGATGCAGATAGACTCCCAGCATCTGGCTTATATGAGGAAACGGGGTATTGACCGGGAGTTACTGGTTTCGGATATCTGCACCAATATATACACCGGTGCGCTGATTCTGGCACAGGCCTTTAATAAATGGGGGCCCACCTGGGAGGCCGTCGGCGCCTATAATGCCGGCTTTGCCGCCACACCGAAACAACATTTCAGGCGGATGGTCTATGCCAGAAAAATATACACAGTGTACCGGAAACTTAAACACGGTGAAAACCGTCATTAACGGGCAGGTTAATGGCAATAAACAGGTGTAATAATGCGGAGTGAAACATAATGATAAAAATGCGAAAGATATTATCGGGTGTTCTTATTCTCAGCAGTGGTATTCTGATGACCGGGACTGCCCGGGCTGCCACAGTAACGGATAATAATGATGACGGATTCCTGGATGCATCAGAGAAAGCGGCGCTGGCGGAGTGGTTCACACCGGAAAAAGTATCGGCTGGTTTATCTGTCGGAACGCTGAGTGGCAGTGCCAAAGAAAGGGTTTACCAGGATGGGCGCAGAGTCAGCCAGCTGGACTGGAAATTTAAAAATGCGCCTATTCTGAAAGGGAATATCGACTGGGATTTGTCCCCGTGGGTCAGACTCGGTGCATCGGGGTGGGTGACGGCGGGCAGCCACGGGGCAAGTGATATGGTTGACCGGGACTGGATGCTGCCGCATCAGGCAGGTTACTCCCATATTTCTGAATCTTCTTCCAGGCTGCGCTCCGCCAGTTTCTGGGATGTGAACACCACCATCTGGGGCGTGAATAATGACCGCTGGCGTCTTGGTGTGATGGCGGGCTGGCAGCAGACCGATTATCGGTGGGATGCGCGTGGCGGATATTACAGTTACTGGAACGGACTTGTCCAGGGCAATCTCCCGGACGGGAAAGGGATTGGCTATAAACTGCAGTTTAAAATGCCTTATATCGGACTGACGGGAGGGTACCGTTACCGTGATATTGAGATGAACACCTCGTTTAAATACAGTCACTGGGTACGGGCTTCCGACACGGATGAACATTATTTACGTAATGCCACTTTCAGGGATAAAAATCGCGACTCGGATTTTTATTCCGTGTCGGCAGATATCGGTTATTACATCACCCCACGGGCAAAAGTGTTTATTGAAGGTGAATGGATGCGTGTGACCAATGGCAGAGGGAGTGAAACGGCCACTTTCCATGACACAGGAGAAGTCGGTTATTACCCGGATGCCTCAGGCATTGAGAGTTCGTCTTATAACGTAACCGCGGGACTGAAATATTACTTCTGACGGACAAGTCTGATGGTCGGCTCATCGCGCAGTTATTATCTGGTGTCCGGTCATCAGACTTTCGTGATCCGGTTCAGGGCTGGAACCAGGAAATGAAAAAAAGTACCGATGATATTTATGCGTTCAGTAACTTTGAATTCCTTGCCATTACTTTTGCTCAGATGACCGTACAGGGACGGGAGATTAATATGGATGCAGTGACCGGGAATATGGATGAAAAACAACGGGAATGGTTTCTTGCAAGATACCGGTTCTGGCTTGCGTCATATGCCGGGAATGCCGGAGAAACAGACAAAAACGATATCATCCGGTAATGATTTTCGGGCATTTGTTGCGGGATGGTTCAGGATACTGTACTTCAGGTTCCGGTACCCGATCTGATGCCATTTTTAATGATAACGCAGAATATGGCTGACCGTTCACAGGCCATACAGAACGGCTGACCTGTGAATGTTTTTTGTGGAGTAAACAGAGCGTATGCAGAACCAGAATGCACAACCTGAAGAACAACCTGAGTATGAATATGCGGGATTCTGGCTGAGAACAGGCGCGTGCCTGGTTGACAGTCTGTTTTTTTCACTGATTTTATTGCCGGTAACGATAACGTTTTACGGCACTGATTATTTACTGAGTGACAGACTATTCCGGGGGCCTGTGGATATTGCCATCAACTGGATTGTGCCGGCTGTTCTGACCGTCATTCTGTGGCGCGGTTTTCAGGCCACGCCCGGAAAGATGGCGCTGAGATTACGGGTACTGGATGCTGAAAGTGGCTGTCCCGCCAGTACCGGGCAATATATCGGCCGCTATCTGGGCTATTTTGTCTCGACAGTCCCCCTGGGGCTCGGTTTTTTCTGGATTGCCTTCGACCGCCGCAAGCAGGGGTGGCATGACAAACTTGCAGGAACCGTTGTGGTGAGGTGTATCCATACCCCTCCCGTGAAATTCCGTGACAGGTCGTTGCCGCGTCGGTGAGCCGGGGATGGGGCTGTTCCGGGTCAGCGGCATTAAGAGTACCGGAGGAATGATATGTGTATAAATTATCCGGCCAGCTATGAGACCGGCGATATTGTTTTTACCTGTATCGGATCTGCATTATTCGGACAGGTATCAGCCGCTTCCCGGTGCTGGTGTAATCATGTCGGAATGATTACGGGACACAATGGCGTGGATTACCTGGTGGCGGAAAGCCGGGTTCCCTTTTCCACTGTCACCACCCTGTCACGTTTCATTCAGCGTTCTGCCGGAATGCGTTATGCGGTGAAACGACTTAAAGGAGGCCTGACTGAGGCGCAGAAGCATGATGTGCTGGTTCAGGTAAAACCCCGGCCGCATAAACTTTACCATACCGGATTCAGCTACGATTCTTCCCGACAGTTCTGCTCAAAGTTTGTTTTCGATATATGCCATGAAGCGCTGTCAGTCCGGGTGGGGAAGACTGAAACGTTCAGGGAACTGTTGTATAACAAGCCGGATGCGCGCCTGATTTTCTGGAAGTGCTGGTTTCTGGGCTCCATTTCCTGGAGCCGCAGGACGATTACACCGGCCAGTCTGTGGCGTAATCCGGACCTGGAGCTGATTTATCGCAGTCAGAAGCCGGACCGTGGTGATTCTCCGTTGATGGTTCGCTGAAGTCATGGGAGAGAAAACACAGGCGAAGTGAAATTTCTGTATTTTTAATAATTTTACAATATGTAACTTGTTTTTATTGAAAGTTCCTGTCTGCAACGGTGATATTTTATTTTTATGCGAAAGAAAGTGATGCCTTAATATGCGTCAATAATGAAGTTTTATGGGGAACAGCCATTATTTCAGGGCTGAAACAGGGTGGGATGATGTCACACAATACCTTACGCGCTTTGGTATACAGCGACGGGCGGTAGCGTATCCGAAAGGTATTTATACGGGCATGACAGCGGGAGTACATATTACCGGGGCGACAGTATTATCGCTTTTGCGGCAGGGCATGTGAGCAGGCAGAAAAATTTATTCCTGGATTCAGGTGTGGTTGTTAACGTGTATTGAAACGGAAAATAATTATGGCAAAACTGATGACTTCTCTGGCGCAGTGCTCTCAAAAAATGACTCTGGGGGAACGACGCGTCGCTCAGCGCCTGGAATCACATCTTGGTGATGACTGTCTGATCTGGTATGACATTCCGGTAGGGAGACAATATCAGCATCCGGATTTTGTGATCATTGATCCCTCATCAGGACTCATATTCCTGGAGGTCAAGGACTGGCGGAGAAGTACTTTCTGTCATGCCGATCCCCGTATGGTCATCCTGGAAACAGAGCAGGGGGCAAAACGGGAGAAGAATCCGCTGGCTCAGGTCAGGGAGTATGCCTGTGCAACGGCTGAGATGTTGTCTCAGGATCCCCGTCTGCAACAGACCGGGATATATCAGGGCAAACTTAATGTGGCGTGGGCATATGGTGCGGTGTTTACAAATATCACCAGGCAACAACTGAAATCGCTTTCTGCTGACGGCGCCGTTGAGGCTATATTCCCGGAGGCGCTGACGATTTGTCAGGATGAAATGACGGAATCAGTTTCACAGGAAGCCTTCAGGAACAAAATCGCGGGCCTGTTTACCACCCGCTTTCGGCCTGCCATCCCGCCATCAACGCGGGATATTATCCGCCGGCACCTTTTCCCGGAGATCGCGATACCGGCTAAAAAATCAGACAGTAATCTGCTGAAGGTCATGGATATCCAGCAGGAGCTTCTGGCGCGTAATATCGGGGAAGGCCACAGGGTGATCCATGGTGTTGCAGGCTCGGGGAAGACGCTGATTTTACTGTACCGTTGCCAGTACCTTGCTGAGAATTCGGAACGCCCGGTTCTGGTCCTTTGTTTCAATATTACGCTGGCAAACTACATCCGGGAGTGTATTGCCGATAAAGGGTTATCGCAAAAAGTGCATGTATACCACTTTCATGACTGGTGCGGTATTGCCGCGCGTAAATTCAGTCTCACCGTCAGTCGTGAAGGCCCCTGGTTTGATAACTGTTTTGCAGCTCTGGAAAGTGCTGTTGACTCGGGGATGATCACGGATACCGGCTATGATGCGGTTCTGATTGATGAAGGACACGATTTTGACCGCCGGTGGCTGGCCCTGATTGCCCGGCTGTTTGATAACAGTCAACGCTCCCTGCTGCTGATGTATGATGATGCTCAGTCACTTTACCGCCGTGAGCGGGCGCTGAACTTCTCACTGGCAAGCGTGGGGATTCAGGCGCAGGGGCGTACCTCAGTCCTTCGCGTTAATTATCGTAACCCTGAATGTATCCTCAGTTTTGCGTATGCCTTTTCACGCGACTATTTTGAAAAACACCGTAACCAGGAGGTTCCGCTGGTATTGCCGGAAGCCTGTGCTGAGAAGGGAAAAACACCGGATATAATGCAGTGCAGTTCTGCCGAAGAAGAAGCGCTGCATGTCGCTGACTGGCTCGGGCAAAAATATGCGCTTACCGGTCGCTGGGGGGATATGGCGGTGCTGTGTCCGACACGGTTTTCGTCTCAGCGGCTGACTGAATTACTGGAGGAGCGGGGGATCCCCTTTGTTATCAGTTTCACATCAGCAGATAAAAAGCATTATTCCCATAAAGATAATGTTGTGCATTTATTGACCTTTCAGAGCAGCAAAGGGCTGGAGTTTTCTTTTGTTGCCGTCATCAATGCGTCTTTTGTACATCAGGGGGCAGAAGATGAGGCAGAAGCCATTCCTGCCTTATATGTCGCCTTTACACGTTCCACCCGGGAGCTGCTGGTGACGTTTTACCGGGAAAACAGCATCAGTCGCCATCTGGCAGACTTTGCTGAAATGGATCCGGAAGCGCTTCAGTGCAACGGGCAGTAAAACAGATGGTGACCCGCGTATGGCGCGTTGCCCCGTGCGTCAGGTATGACCGGAGTTGAGGAAAATATGTCGTGTTTTAACATTATTATCCTCTTAAGGCGGTGAAACTGTGACAGTGGTCAGGGCGGCTGAGCGGATGAAAGGTTTACCTGTGCCGGGCAGTACTGTTGCTTGCGGGTGAGATGAACAATAAAGTTACAGACAACCGGAAGAGATACAGGGTGACAGCAGATATCAGTTACTGGATTGAAAAATACTGTTTTACGGAAACCAGCGAGCCGGTACGTCTGACCCGTCAGTGGGAGGATGTGCTGCGGGAGTGCCGGACACAACAGGCCGATCCTCAGGGACGTCTGCGTATTGCGCTGGTCAACGTGGATTACGTGACCAGTTTTGAGCTGCCCTTCCGGTTACTCTTGCTCCGGGCACCGCAACTGATTGCGGAGGTGAGGGAAAACCAGAAACTGCGTCAGAAAAATGTGCTCTTTAACGGTAAACGGTTTGGTTGTGTTTACAGTCTGAAAACCGGTATCAGCGATATACCGGATGAATTTCAGTATCATCTGTCACACCGTATCCGGCGGATTGTGTCAGCAGACAGTACGGAAAAACCTTACCGGCAGATTGCAAAAGAGGTGAAAATCCCCCGGGAACGCCTGAAAGTGGCGCTGACAGCGGGTCTTGAGGTGACCGCGCTGGACGGGCTTTTCTGGTTCGGCTGCCAGCGGCTTGCGGCTGATGTGCTGATACTGAGAAAAGCGGGGATGCGGATAGCCACTGCGGAGAAAATGGTATCAGATAACCTGACCGGAACAACACGTGGTATACCGGTATATCGTTGCGACGGAGGCTGAACACGGATGCTGTCGTCGCGGATTATTTATCGGTTATGTTTACTGCATAAATAACGATTTTCTTTTTTCGGCTGAACAAACAGCTCCGTTTCTTTCTCTTTATATTATTAACGCAGTTGCTGTATCCGGAAAACCAGATTTATACCAGATGGAGAGAAGTACTGTATTCTCAGTTTTTATATTACAGGGAGCTGAGTTTTTTATGAAATCGTTCAGAAAATTTTATGCTGATAAACCCGGTGTCATAAGCAGATTTTCAATAAAAGGGAGGTTTGAAGATATGGACGAGCCACACCAACAGAAGCATAAAACGTCTGCCCTGACTCCTGCACCAGGGATAAGTGATGAGCTGAATTATGACATTTGTGGCATAATATCCGGTTGTTTCACTAAAGATACTATTGTATCAACATCTGAAGGCCCATTTTATTTAGGTGATTTATGTGATATTAACAAAAATCCCGGCGTTATTACGCAGGATCGTTCAGTATTAAAGACAGGTGGTGTGAGTGCCGGTGGTATACAGGATATCTTCGGTTTGCTCACAGACTGTTCTTATATAAAGGGGGGGGCGAAAAACCTGGTTTTACGTATATCAGAAGACTGTAAGTCAGAAATGACCGGGTTAACGGATTTACGTAAAGGGGATTTGGTGGTCTGTCAGAACGGTCTTTTTGGGTCACAGGTTCCGAAGTATAATAGTGAGGTTCTGGACGTTTTTGATGCGCAGGAGTTAGGTAAGCATATCAGTAATATGGCTAATGTGCAGAATTCAGATCTGTATTTCGCAGATAAATTCCATAATAAATCCGGATATTTTTCGATTAATATATATAATGTCCTGAGTAAATTTGATGCTTTTGTTTTTCGTGTGCCTGAAAAGATATTAGGAGCATCGAAAGAATATGTTGCTGCTTATCTGAGAGGTTATTTTGACGGTGGTACACGGTTTCACTTAAACCGAGTTTCTGCCCCGGCATCCTGCCGTGAGTTAGCTTCGGATCTTGTTTATTTATTAAATCTTTTTGAAATAAGTGGTAAGATAACAAAAACACTCTCCGGGTTTGAAGTGGTTATTTCCGGGAAAGATGACATTAATCTGTTCAGGGAAGAGATCGGATTTCTAAATGATATTCATGATTTTTCAGGAGCCAGAGCAGAACCGGTTAATTCCGTTATTGATTATGCTAAGTTATGTAAAGAGTATAATGCCAGAGCGCTGGAAACGTTAAAGGATTTTTTGACATTACCTGAAAGTCTGGCCGAACTGTTAAAACAACCGGATAAGTATAAAGAAAACTTCATATCGCTCGGACTGGAACAGCAATTTAACATGCTGAAAATACTTTCACATACAGGTTGCAGGGTAACTGAAGTTAAAGAATATGCTAAATATACAGGGCGTGATGAAGTATTTGGTGTTATTAATGTGGCCGGGAACCACACCTGGTGTGCTAATGGTATTATTATATCTGGAAACCCGCCAGGTCAGATATAATAATATTGTACCTCGTATAATTAAGATGTTTCATGCGGGGCTGATAATGAGTAGAACGGTTCGAACTGTGGTGGATATTAACAAAAAATTACTGTTGTTACGAATTCTGAATATTTTTTTGAATGGGGGATGGAGTTTATTTTTTTGTAGCGATTTTTTGTTCGCGTCATTACATAAAAAAGTAATTCTATTTTTTTCAAATGATAATGATAGCTGATTGCTAAGGGAGAAGCTGGATTTGATTCTTTAGTCGTGGGGATATGCCTGACTATGTTTATTACTCTGTCACAAGTTCTTCTGATTTGATCGTGAAATAACATGGTGCATATTGAAAAAATCGATGGGATATGTAAAATCCCTTTTGTATTTAGAGAGTTATCATGTCACAACTTCTTCGTATTATTCTTATACACACTCACCTGCCTGGCGTTGTTGAAATTCAACTGGATCAACATACCAATATTTGTGGGACAAATGCTTCCGGAAAAACGACGCTTCAGCGCCTTGTTCCTGTTTTCTACGGCGAACAGCCCAATAAAGTCGTACCAAGAACGCGGAAGAAGTTCGACGAGTTTTATCTCCCCTGTAGCAATAGCTATATCGTTTATGAATACCAGCGAGAAACAGGTGACAATTGCCTGGTTGTTTTGACTGGTAAAAATGAAGGCGGCGTTGAATATCGTTTTGTTAGCGCGCCTTATCATCCTGACTTTTTTCTTCGCTATATGGAAGATGGCGCGAAAGGGTTGAGTTATAACGAATGGTCTGCCCAGATGCGCAGCCGGGATGACGTTTCAGTTTCAGCCAAAATAGGTTCAACGACGGAGTATCGCAGCATCATTCAGAATGATGTCGCGTCGTTTCGTGGTAATTCGACGGAGATGATGAGGCTTCGCCGTTTGGCGGCATCGTTTAGTCTGGTGAGTGGTAACTATAAGCTCAGGCATATTGAGAAGTTAGTGAGCGCCGTTCATGCCGGTGAAGGCAAAATGGAAACACTCAAAACTATGCTGGCGGCGATTTTTGCCGATGATGGCGTTACTCTCCCGCAAACAAAAGTAAAAAGCGGCTTTGCGCGGGAATGGATCCAAAAAATGCGCCAGTCGCTGCGTTACGATAAATTGCAGCAGGAGTTTGAATTCTTACAGCGCCTGGGGCTGAAACTGGATGATACGGAGGCGCAGTTAGCTGCGCTCCACCCTCTGTTAAGAAATGATGAGCAAATGCAGAAGCAGAAGCGCGCGGATGCAGAGCAGTTGTTTCACCAGCGTCGAGGAGAGCTTGTTCAGTTAGAGGATAGCTTTAATCAACAGAGTCGCGAACTGAACGATCGATTAAGTAAAACGCAAAGTGAATTAAAAACGGTTCAGGCATGGCTGGATCATGTTCAGGAAGAGAACGATCGTTATGAACGTAAAGATATCCGCCTTTTGCAGACGCACATGGACGAATTGCCCCAGTGGCGGGAGGCGCTTTTAGCGCAAAGTGAGCAATACCGGCTTATGCAGGATCAAGTCGGTGAACTTTCCCGAGAATTTGAGCAGCACAAAGCAAAACTAAAAGACAGTTTTTACCGTCAGGACCGGCTGACTCAGCAAAAAATTCAGGGTTGCCAGCGGGAAAAAGAGGCGGTCAGGGATAAATTTGACAGCCAGAAAGAGAAACTTCGGCAGCGCTTCGAAGAGCGAAAACAACAGCAGGAAAATCACTACGGTGAACAACTGGAGAAGATTTCATGCGATCGAGCGGCTGTTAGCACTGAGCTTAAACATTCCCAGTTAACCGCTGAAGAGCAAGAAGAGCGCCAGATTGCAGAGTTGCGTATTGAGCAGGCCCATGAGTGTTTATTGCAACTGGGCGATCAACGACAAAATGCGCAGACAAAGCTGTCCGAGGCTCGTAAACAGCAGGATAGCGCAGAAAAGCAATTGCACGATGCCCGTGCTGGCCTGCATCAGGCTGAAGAACAATTGCTGCAACTGCATCGCCAGTTGGATCCTGAACAGGGGACATTACGCCACTTCTTGCGTTCACGTTACGAGGGCTGGGAGCAGAATCTGGGCAAGGTTCTGAATGAAAACCTGCTGGAACGTAAAGACTTGCAGCCTGAACGAAGAGATCTGTCGGAATCACTGTACGGCCTGCAACTGGAATTAAGCGTGCTGGATATGCCGGATTTTGCGCAGGATGAAGCTTCAATTCGACACAGCCTTGATAAGACAGAGCAAACCAGGGCGTATGCTGAAGAAGCGAAGAAAACGGCAGATGCCAACTTTCAGGAGCACCACCAGAACGTCAAGCAGCTACAATCACAGGCTGATGAGTGTGAAAGACAATATCAACGTCAAAATCAGGAGGTAGGCTATGCCCGGGATGCCCGTACTCGTTTAATCGCAGAGCATGGGGCGCTGGAGCAAGAACGTCGACAGGAAAAACGCGCCCGCTTAAGCACATTAGAAAAAGCGCATACCGAATTAACGCAACAGAAAGAACACGATTTTCGTGCGTTAACGGAAGAATATAATGCACAAATGTTGCAATGGAGTATCGACCTTCAAAGTGAACAGCAGCAAATTGATGAGAAGGTGGAAGAGCTGTCCCGGCAGATAAACAAAAAACGTGCCGATATGGAAGAACAGATAAGAATATTCCAGCAGGCTCTGGACGATGATTTAGCGAAGAAGGGAATTGATCCCCACGAAGTCAAAATACTGCGGGAGCGCATTGAAACGCTTAAAAAAGATATCCAGGCGGTTGAAGAGCGTCGGGATGAGCTGATCGAATGGCAGCGTTTTATCAAACTTGACTGGGAGCAGTTGCGGCCTGAGAAACAGAAGCAGGAAGATGAACTCTCTCAGCAGAAGTGTGAGCTGTTGCAGTCAGAACGCCAGTTAAAAGCAGAGTATCAGAATAAAAAAGACAGGCTTAATGATGAGAAAAAACACTATGATACGCTGATGCGTCAGGCTGGTGAGCTTGTCAGTCAGTTAAAGGTATTACTGGAGCGATTATTGCCTCTGCCGCTGGCCGAAATTGTTCCGGCTTATATTGATTCTGCCGCTGATATTAATGAACGGATGTCGCGTACCAGCGATATGCTGGAGCAACACGCCAGCGTGACCCGTACGCTGGAGAGCAAACTGAATGAGTTTAAGTCACGCTTTAATCAGGATGCAGACCCTACTTTCCTTGAATTATTGGACTCTGAGATAGATAAGTTACCCGATCCTTCACGAAGCCGCCAACAATTGCCAATACTCGAAAAACTCCTGCAACTGCTTAAAGATAAACAGCAGCAATTGCTGGAGATGGGGGAAAATATCGGTGGCGATCTGAAAAAATTCTTTGATGTTTTCAGCGATATCAATCGCCGGATTTCGCATCAAAGTCGGCGATTGAGCGATGCGGTTACCGACGATTTACAACTGGAGGGCATCAATAAATCTGAAGTTCGTATTTTATCGACAATCGACCAATTACGATTCTGGAAACCCTTAAAGCGCTTTGCTAAAAACTATAGCGACTGGCGCTCATCTGGACAGCAACTCCCTCCAGAAAGCTATTTAAATGCTCTTATGGATGTGGTTGAACTGCTGCATGCCGATGAGCGTTTTACTATGGAATCGTTATTAAACCTCGAACTTCATCTTAATGAAGGTGGGGAAGATATTGTTATCAAAAACGATCGCCAACTGCTGGAAGCATCAAGCCACGGTATGGCCTATTTGATCTTGTGCAAGTATCTTTTGGCGTTCACGCGTTTGTTAAGGGGCAAATCAGACGCCGTTATTCACTGGCCTATTGATGAAATTGGCACGCTGGCCTACCACAATGTAGAGAAATTATTTATTGCCTGTAGCCATAATAATATTGTGATTGTAGGCGCTTTTCCGAATGCGGAATCGGATGTGTTAATGCTGTTTAAACACCGCTATTTGCTTGATGCCGATCAGCTTGAGCCGACTCAGCGCAGGTTGAAAAGGATTCAGCCGAAAGTGAGCCGCCTGGCAGCCCGACTGGCGCAGATGGAACAGGGGGCAGTGTAATGCTGGAACATGGACCCTTAATCAAAAGGCTGCTGACAGGGGAATTTATTTGCCGTATCAACGACCCGGATGCTTATCGTCATTTACAGGATGAGAGTACCCGGCAAGCGATGGACAACTATTTGCGCCCTCTGAACTACAGAGTTGTCAGTAATGAAACGCAAACCGTCTATTATGCGGGCTTTTGTGAGATGAATCGCGATACTCGCAGCCAACTGATGAATCAGTTTAAGGAAATCATCTCTTCTCTGCTGCCTCTGCTTGAGTGGTTACAACTCATACAGGAAACGCAAGGGCGGGAGAGTACGCTGACAGCAGGAGACTATATCAGGTTGTCGGAAATCATGACGCGTGTAGAGGATAATCAGAGCCTCCAACAGCGTCTGAATCAGCTTTCCAGCGATCGTTTTTTCAATTGTCGAAGTGATTCCATTGATCTTCAGCTCAAACAAATTTTCCGGCGTTTGAAAGAGCACGGCTATGTCAGACAACCCAACGCCGAGCAGCAGATATTTATTGTCACGGGGAAAGTTGATTATCTGATTGATATCATCCGCTTTATCCGTGATGAAGAGCATTTACCGGTTGAAGACACGCCGCCTGTTCAGCAGGAGCTTCTGTAATGGCGCAGGAGATTTCTCCGCTATCCAGTCTGTTTAAAAACGGCGCTGACCGGTTGGCATTGTTGGGAAAACACCATCATGTCTTAATGAAGGGCTATGTCGATGGGTTTATTGATGAAACGGCTTTTAGCGACCAGACATTAAAAAAGCTGATTGCAGCGCGTATTGTATGGCGTCCTGATGAGCAACAGCCACTGATGCTACGCCCACTGGTGAGCGAACTCATCGCCAGTATGGTTGCTGATGAGAGCCGACGGCAGATTAATGCGGATGTGGCAGAAAAGCTGGAACAAATCCGCAATAAGGTGCAGGCCTGGCGCGATGCTTATTATAAAGGTGATTACAGTATTGCTGAACGGCAAATGCAGAGGTTGACTGAGCTAGTTCACGATCTCAGCGGGCAGTTTGAAGAGGCCATCGACAGCCTATGGCACCGTCTGAATAATGATTTCGGTTTCGTCAGCACTCTGAATGAAAAAATTAATGAGAATGCGCGGGCGCAAAACCAGGTTCGTCGGTTGCTTGATGGACTGGCTCTGATCGTTTTCGATGAATTGATAGAGTTTGCTGAAAATAATAGCTCACTACGTAAGTTATTAGTGAGTCAGTTACAGTTGCGTGTCAGTCTTCACCATAGTTCATTACTGGCCGTTCAGCAGCGTCTGGTGGATCTAATGGCTAAATTTCGCCAGCAGCAGTCGCGCACATTATTAGTGACGAATATGGCTGCTTTTTTGCGTCAGCATCCACAATATCAACCCGCCAGCTACCCTGAACGCCGGGAAGTGCCGGATGTATTCAATATTGCGACGCCACTTTCACTACAAGCCTCCATTTCGCTCGACAGACCCGTGGATCGACAAGTCATGGCGGAGATGTTGCTCGCTTTGCCTCGGGGATCGGTTATGCCTCCGCCTGTGCCAAAAAGTGCGGGCTCAGTAATACCTCCCATTGATGAGGAGGTCGCTGCTCGTCAGATTGCGCTTAAAATGGACGTTGAGGATTTTTATGTTTTCGCTGCCGGGCAATCCGGGCCGGTGAGCGCGCTGCATTATCTGACGGAAAATCATCTGAACTGGGACAGTGAGATATGGCTTTACCAGGTTATTACGGAATATCAATCATTGCCGTTAGCGGATAAGCCGCGTTTTTGGCTGCGTTGTGATGAGCGTCAGGCCAGCCCGGTAAACGATCTGCGCATTATATCGGATGTGAGTATTGGCGTGAGGGTAAAATGACCGAATCAGAATCGTTATCGTATAACGCGCTCGTCTGGCTGAAAAAACTTGATCATCGCCTGAAAGCGAAAAATTGCGAGAAGAAAAATACCGACGGTAAAATCGTGATTCAGGTTTTGCGTTGGTGTACTGCGCTGGATTTGATCCCGGCTAACAGTTTGTTGCTGCCTGATTTCATTTTTACAATGGCGTTGCTGAATAAGATTTCAGAAGCTCAGCAGCGTCTCAAACAGGCAAATTTTCGTGACGATATTAGCACACAAAATCGTATTGAGAGTGCGCAGTTAAGCGATCAGGAGATTAAAACGGCGGGAATTCGACCACAGCAGCATCGGGTACTGCTCCGTCTTAATCAGCCTTTAGTCAATGCGTTAGGGATGACTATTGAAGTTGTGGATACGGACTGGCGTAATATTACGCTGACGCAGTTTGATGTTCTTATCGTGGTGGAGAATCAGGACTGTTTCTACCATCTGGCGTTTTTTGATTATTCCCAATGTGATTTCCACTCTCCCCTGATTATTTACCGTGGCGATCGGACATATAGCAAAGGGACTGTTGCATTGAAGCGTTTCTGGTTGAAAACCGGGAAAACAGCGATCTATTTTGGCGATTTTGACCCGAAGGGGGTCAGTATTGCGATGAATGAAGGTTATCATTCTATGTTATTACCTTCGCCAGCCGTAGTGATAAAAAAATCCTCTTCAGCGATGTTTCCTGATGCGCAGTTAAAGTTCTTACCTGAATTATTGAGAGGTAAGGCTCATTCCCATTTTTGGGACTATCTGTTGGTTCTGGAAAAACATCAGGCGCTGAGGCAGCAAAAAATGCAGGGTGAAATATTGAAAGTGGTTATGTTGAAAACATCAGATTAGTTGAGACGAGGGCAATTCCACTATTACCTTCCTCCGTACTGACACGGAAATCGGGTTACAATTTTGTGAAAGGCAGTTGCAGCGCCAGAAGAGCCATCTCATCTTGAGTGACACGACGGAAGAGCCCGGAACACCGCGTCCGGAGAATGACAACCCGCAGATCGGTGATGTACCAGTCTGAGCGTTCTTATCGCAGCGCCGGTATGGGGCTGTCACCCGATCCGGGAAGGCTGGACACCCGACGCCGGGTGCGGATGTGTGGACAGGGGAGCCTTGCTGGAGGGCATTGACAATGTGGAATATTCATCCTGAACGGGGAGAGTTCAGGCTTCTGGAACAGTTCCTTTCGCCCCTGGATGCACGAATTGTGGCTGGCCGTCTGGTGAGTGAGGGGATAGAGGTGATGTTACTGGACGAGCATATGGTCTGGAATAATCTGCTGCAGTCACAGGCTGTAGGGGGCGTAAAACTGCTGGTGAAACAGCATGACCTGGAGGCTGCGCGGAGGGTGATGGGGGATATCCGTCTGGGGCACTGGTGTCCGGACAAGGTGAATCAGGATGAGGCAGTCAGGGAAAGTCGCGCGGCATGCCTCCGGTGGGCGAGGTGGTTGCTGAGTGCGGTCATGATTGTTTTTTTGTTTATTCTGCCGGTCATTGCATTATTCAGGAGAGTATTTGAATGACTGTCCCTGCCTGGAGGAAATATCATTAAATTATTTTTCTGTCATTTTAATTTTGCTACTCAGATTGGCGGTGTTTGTTGCCATCAGTGCGCTACTGATCTGGTTTTTCAGGCTAAAAAAGAAGGGCTCTTTTTTCACTCCATCCTTTATGTGGCGGTTATTTGTGTGATTTATGCCATGTTATCATCACTGATGGAAACACCCCACACTTAAAATGTCAGCCAGAATATACCAGGGGGTACGCTGTTGAAAACAGGGACACAGGGGCTGCTGGTCTGGAGTATTCAGTCATGGCGTCGGGTACTGCGCAGGCAGACCATGCCTGTGCAGAGAACAGCGACGCCCGGAATATATGACTCACTGGTAAAGACTTTAATTGTTTGATCGTGGTCAGGTATCACATCAGCAACGTCTGACCCCATGCTCTAAACTGTTTACAGTACACCTGCACCTTTGCATATTGCTGAGTTCTGAACGCCTGCCCACCAAATCACAGACAACCTCATAACAGTGCCATATTACATATTCCCTCTTATAAAAGTGGAGACATCCGGGAGGCGGAAAATGCCGGAGCCAGGAACCACAGTTGCTTGTATATCTCATCTGATTGTAATGGTGGCAGAATGCATTTTTTCAGAACGGGGAAGCCTTTTCCCTCAATATCCGAGGAAAGACAGTCTCCTGTCGCAATATTTTTTATTAAAACTGCACCTGTGTTTGTCGGGATTAGAGAAAAATATGTCCGGACTAAATTCACCCCCCTCAGAGAACAGAAATCTGTGGTAATTTTGTCATCTATTGGCTGAGCACAAAAATCGCCGACCTTAAACCCCCCAGGCTCTCTGAACTGGACTATGCCATACGGATATTGAGATAAAGGAAAGGCGGGATCGCTCACTTCCACTAAATCATAATGCACAGACTCGTCCCTGTCCTGAAACACATTGTTTCTCATAACAAATCCAGTGAATACCCCCCTGATCGTCACAGAAGGTATGTAATTCATGTCATTATCAGCAAAAGATAATGAGGGAGAAATAAAAAAGGATAAAATTACGAAAATAATGTATTTTTTCATTAGTTAACCATCTCCATTTATGCAGCGTCATTCATTACGCGACGCGCTGTTAAACAGTACAGGTAAATGATCGGATGAGAGTTGAGATGCCATATTACCAAAAGAAATCGTTGCTCCCAGTAAGGTTGCGGATGGTGAGCGGTCAACAATGACGCCATAATCAAGAATCCCTCCACTACGTTGTGTCGCCACTGCAGGAGCAACGACCGTAACAGATCTGTCCAGACGCTCCAGAAGCAAATCATTTTCAAGTCTGGCTGGCGCGCGGTTAAAATCGCCCGCCAGGAACCATGAATAACCCAGTCGGGATGACTGGTTAAAAAATTCATTAACCGTACGAACTATGGCAAGAGCATCAGGCCCCCCGCTGGCAAGAGCATGCGTAGTTAAGAAAACATCAGTCGCCAGGCTGATACCAATAACCGGGCGGGATGCCACGGTCGCAGGTCTGATAACAAAAACCTGTTCTGCTCTCTGCCGGGATACAATAGCCAGATTCACCCTGTTAGCACCCACATCTACACGCGAGAAATAAATATAACGGATATCAGGACGTCGTGTCGTTCCTAAATTCCATGTATATTCATCAATAGGTATTCCCACTCCGACGGGTTGAATCTGACGACCGGTAAGCATGGCAGTGGCCGGAACAGATCCTGCTTCCTGAACCATAAGAATATCTGCACCTTCCGTTCCTGTTACCAGTTGCCTTACATTAATATTCCATTTATTTTCGCCAGCAGCGGAAGAGCCCTGTAAATTCCATGTCATTATTTTATAATCTCCAATATTAGCATTTGCACTAATACTGAATATAGCCATGACGAAAAAGAAACCTGCAGAAATAATACTTTTCATATCGACGTTAACTCTTTAAGGTAAAGGATTGGTACTTGTTAATGCAGGTGCCATGTACCATATCTGGTCATAAACTTTATCCTTCTCAGAAATACATTCCGTCAGATAGACCGTGGAATAGATAGTGTGAGTGATAATATCATACCTCACACATTTATTCTTCACAGGACTTTTTATAAAAACGCCACCATTAGTGGCAGGAATGAGAAGGAAATCTTGTGCACTATTTTGATTATTACAGACGGAATGAATTAAACCGTTTTTATATGCTTCTATACATGTTCCTGTAACACCATTGATAAATCTGAAAGTGTTTTCTCCCCTTTTGTTAACCGGAACTATATGCCAGTTTCTTACCCCGCCAAAACTGGATGATGTTGCTGAACCATATACCCACAACCAGTTGCCTTCAGCCAGTGCCCATACAGTCAGGACACGACCATTTTGGGCCATAATAGTTCTTAGTGATGTATAAGATACTTCACCATCAGAGTTTATTTCAGGAGGCGTTTTTAGTCCGGGAGATGGCAGGGGTAATGCTGGTGGTACTGGAAAATCCGCTGAAGGATAAATGTTTCCTTTACTCTCGTTTTGTTTATCCTGAGAGGAGCAACTTGTTAAAAAAATAATGAAAACAGAAAGATATATTCCTTTAATTTTCATATAATCTCCAAACCATGACATGGTCAGGAGATTTAAAAACTAACAGGTACTACTTGTCAAGAACATTCCCTGAACTATTCTTCTCGTCGGTTTTATGTTCTTAGATTTTAATTCCTCTGCTCTGTTATTTCTCCTCAGATAGAACGTTGTTTCTACGAAAATCTGGAATCTGACGAGCCCCTCTTTTTGTGTTTGATATCCACATCCGTTAAGGACATAAATAGCATATGGTACCTGGCAACTCATCACTTTTTCCGGGGTAGTGTTGCGTGGCAATATTAGGCACCGCGCCTCACGCTATCTTAATACGCTTTCCATAGTTCCCCCTCCCAAACACCCGCACCGCCCAATATATTACCGTTATCTTCCACTTCGGCACGCCCGGCACCGTCATTTCGTCGAGAAATATCGGGTCAGCCTCATTCCTGATACGTAGCGCGTTGTCGTACAGGTAATCGTGAATGATGGATGCTTTGCCGTCTGGTGGTAACAACGTCCAGAAGATGCGCGGCACACTGGCGGGGTCAGTTACAAATCCAGCTGGTACGCTTATTACGTTGCTGTTGTCGTCGCTGAGGTAAAACGCAAGCGGCTCGTATACGTGCCAGTTGTAATGGCCCGGCATTTCAAGGATTGCCGGAGTTGTGAAGCGGCTCATGGTTTTTCATTATCTGTGTATGTTTTAAAGGAATTGCGAAGGTTTAGAAAAATTTCCTACCATTGTAAATACTTCTATTGCTGTTTCCGGGGCCTGGTGGCCCCTTTTTTTATTGATCACAGCAGATGGTGGTACGGTAGTCAGCGCGCAGCCCTTCGCCCATTTCTGAACGCCAGAGCTGCCAGCCGCCACTCGCGCAGATCAGCAGCAGACCCTTCAGTATATGTCGGCGTGTCAGATGGCTGTCTTTCAGCGTCCGGCTGGCCAGATTGCCAGGCATACTTCTCATCTGGCAACGCAGATTTTCCACCTGCTTCCACGCCCACTGGTGATCGGTATTTTGTTCATACCACTGCTGCCAGCGTGCCTCCTGCTGCGTGCTCACGCGATCGCCGCTTAAAACGGCGTACCAGTGGGAGGCCGAATACAGTGCCAGACCGGTGAGTGTGGTTTTCACAGTCCGTACTCCAGGCGGAACAGAAGACAGTGCATGGTGGCTTTGGCGACATATTTTTTTACTGAGCTAACCGACACGTTCAGGCGAGAAGCAATTTCGCTGTAGGTCAGACCGTCGAGCTGGGAAAGCAGGAATACGTTACGGGTTTTACGACTCAGTCCATCCAGCATCTGGTCGACAAGCTGTAGCGCTTCGAGATGCAATTGCCTCTCTTCCGCAGATGGAGCCTGCGTTTCAGGGAACCGGGCGAGGATTTCCAGATATGCTTTTTCCAGTGCGTTGCGGCGGAAGAGATCGATCATCACTCGTCTGGCTACAGTACATAAGAACGATTTTGGGTCACGGATAGTCGTCAGCGACTCACCATTGATGACCCGCAGAAAGGTATCCTGAGCGATGTCGTCTGCGTCAAAAGCCGACTGCAACTTGCGTGTCAGCCAGTGCTTCGATGCGCACTATAGAACGATTCAAACGAGAGAGAGGCGCACTGAGCGGGATTAGACATGACTGATAGTTTCAAAAGTTAATCATTTCGGCGGCATAGTAATATGAGAATAGTTATCATTACAATAGAGGCGGTGGATTTTTACACGTCCGACAATGAGCCTCCGTTTGTACGTTTTTAAGTAGAACAAGAAAATTATCTGTAATGTGAGCAGTATGATGAGTCTCAAAAGTTTCTATGATGAATCTGATACTTACAGAACCTGAACGAATCACTTTGTTGCACCTTTTGTTAAACTATCCATACCGCGATATTCGAACCAGGGGATGTGTGTGGTGGACTGTTGATGTTGTCCGGCGGACCCCGGTCCACGATAAATTTCTGCGGAACTGGGATGTTCATGGCGGGTAACTTACGACTGGTTTCATGCATGGGAATAATCCGGCATTGCCGAGTTATCCGGTGGACATCAGGACAGGCGTTACTTTTGCTATGTCACCTTAAATGATAGCCACTGCTGTTGAGGTTGTCTGCTCAGAATCACTGTTTCTGGTCCGTATCGCACAACGTGTTGAACAGGTGCACGGGCCATTATCCTGTTCACTGACGGTACCTTATCAACTGGAGCAAAGAGACACTGGAGTCTGAACTGGATAATTTACTGGGAGCATACGGTGATCGCTCTGCAGTTAATTTATCTGACTACTTAACTCATTATTTTTAAACCAGTCACCTGCACAGCTTTCTGGCATATGAGTTTTATGCAAAAAATAAAAGCCACCCAACTTTAATTGCTGGATGACTCTGGATAAACTCGTTTTCATTTCAAGGGGTTATTGATTTTTGCATAATCAAATGGAGAAATGGCATCTTCAAGGTTAGCATCCAGAAAATCAGCCCACCACTGTAGCATCAATCTGCGTTCATCCAGAAATTCCGCTTTATGAATGTAAGCGGCGCGTACGCCGTTACGCTCCTGATGGCTCATTTGCCGCTCTACGCATCTTTTGACCACAATCCTGATTCAATCAATGAACTACAGCACAGAATATTGCGGTAGACGATTAATTATTATAATAAAAAATAAAAGAAAGCTCCCCCAGCCCGTAGTGGCTGGGGGATGGTCACAGTTCAGTCGTTGGAGACAAACCGACAAGACTGTCAATGTAATCCGCATACCACTGCATCATTTCGCGTCTGCCATCCAGATACAGCGCATGATTGTAGGTACCGCGAATGCTGTTCTTGTCCACATGAGCGAGCTGTGTTTCAATCCACGCTGAGTTAAAACCCTGTTCATGCAGGATAGTGCTCATCGTGTGACGGAAGCCATGTCCCGTCAGCCTGCCTTTGTACCCCAGCAACTCAATAACCTGATTAACACTCTCCTTACTGATCGGCTTGCGTGGATCATTTCTGCCGATAAAGACCAATGGGTGATGTTTTGAGATCGGCTCAAGTTGTTTAAACAGAGTAATAACCTGCGCTGAAAGCGGCACAATATGAGGTCTTTTCATCTTCATCACTTCTGCCGGGAGCTCCCATAATTTTGTTTCAAAATCGATATCCTCCCAGCGTGCAAAACGCAGTTCTTGCGTGCGAACACCGGTTAACATAATGATTTGAGTGGCTGTCTTCGTGATAATACTACCAGTGTAACTTGCCAGATCGTTAAGGAAATGCGGAAGTTCATTAGCGGTAAGGAAAGGGAAATGTACTTTTCTCGGCGTAGCTAACGCACTGGCAAGATCGGGGGCTGGATTGTAGTTAGCTCTACCAGTGACAATTGCATAGCGGAACACCTCGCCGCAGCGCTGACGAACTTTGCGCATTTTCTCCAGTGCTCCGCGTTTCTCCATTTTACGCAGGGCTTCTAGCAACTCCATTGGTTTGACTTCAGCAATAGGGCGCTTGCCGATATAGGGAAAGATATCTTTCTCAAAGGTATCAATGATTTCATCACGATAGCGTAATGACCAGCGATCGGCTTTAGTCTGATGCCACTCGCGAGCAACCGCCTCGAAAGTGTTTTTCAGGCTTATTTGCTGGGCTACTTTCTCTTCTTTCTTTACTTCGCCCGGATCGCCTCCTGCAGCAAGAATTTTTCTGGCTTCGCTACGTTTTTCGCGTGCGTCGGCCAGTGAAATATCGGGGTATACGCCAATGGACAGCATCTTTTCTTTACCGGAGAAGCGGTACTTCATACGCCAGTATTTCGAGCCATTAGCGTTAATCAGCAGATACATACCACCGCCATCAGCCAGTTTATAGGGTTTTTCTTTTGGCTTTGCAGTTTTCACTTTAATATCGGTTAGCGCCATGACATTCTCCGGCTTTTGATGAAGGGGATTTCCGCCAGTACCTAACCTGATACCCCCAATGTACTCCTTGTATAACAAAGATGTCGTTAAAACCCATTGTTATACATCACATTTTTACCATTATGGGGGTGCTGATATTTTAAAGGAAAATAACACCCCCTAATGTACCCCCAAAAAGGACTTGATGCCGATTACCTTTAGGCGACAATGGTGGGGTCATTTCTCTTGTTTTATCAGTTATTACAGGGGTTTTGTTGACTTCGAGGGAGTTCAGAAGAGGCAAATTGGCGGAAGATCATAGCAGGCCATGCCCCCCGGGCTGCTTAACAGCGCATAGTGGCCATCATCAGAGACACTAATGAGGCTGCACGTCCCGTCTTTCACATCTTCACTTCCGCACATCAGCTCACTGCCGCCTTTCACATCAGTCACTGTCCGGGGCAATTTAACCGCAGCAGCACTGGCGGAGGCACTCAATAAAAAACCAGAAACCATTAATGGCAATATAAACGCTTTCATCTGTTCATCCTGTTTATTGTTAAAGTAACAATGCTTATATGGCGTGAATCGCGGGCTGGCCTGTCTCCCTCGTATCGTTACAGAGAAGACATTCACTTTCCCCTGAATATGAACCACAGGCAGGGCCTGTGCAGGCCCTGCGAAATAACTAACGTTCCCCCCGGTCTCGCAAGACTTTTCGTGCCAGACGCTTTTCCGTTGCCGTTGTACTGCTGAAAAAACCACTGTCAGTGGTTATCTTTCTCAGCTCTGCGTTGCTTTTGCCTTCCAGGCAGTCATGCATCTCCTTCACTTCACGCGCACTGCTGAGTGCGTCTTTCGCCGCCTCAACGGCGAGTTTACCGGCGGCCTTCCAGAATCTCATGGGAGCCACCTTTACAGATAACCGTTGTCTTTGCCCCACTCACATCCGCAGTCCCTGCACATCCAGCCATCGGCCCAGGGAATGGTGTCGTGAGAGCCGCAGTCCGGGCAGCGTTTGCCGGAAGTCGGATTGCCGGGTGTTATACGTCTTATTTTCATCATGTTATCCTTCTGTTATGGGTTGATGTGGTTCAGGGACAAAGCCGGACAGCACTTCACCAATGAACCGGAAATGGGGTAATGCCTGTAAAAAATCCGGACGGGAAAGGATGGCGCGCACAGTAGCGTCGGGGGTAAAACTGTCGGGATGAAGCGTGACGACCCGAATATCAGCCAGTGGCAGTGCGATGATGCGGGCCTGGTGTGCTCCCGTCAGATACCAGTTACCGGCATGCAGAACCAGCCGGTAGGGGGCGATATCCGTATGGCTGCATCCGTTGCCACGCAGGGTCACTTTCCGGCACTCCTGGACGGCATTCACCAGTTGG
Organism: Salmonella enterica subsp. diarizonae; assembly: GCF_008692785.1. Lineage (GTDB taxonomy): Bacteria > Pseudomonadota > Gammaproteobacteria > Enterobacterales > Enterobacteriaceae > Salmonella > Salmonella diarizonae. The sequence goes on along the minus strand of NZ_VXJV01000001.1, from coordinate 57,747 downwards.
GTAAAGACCCCACCATCGGTGATGGTCTGTGCAGATTCGCCCTGCCAGATAAGGCAGGGCGACTCCCCCGGGCCGCTCAGAAGCGAACTGACAAGATGACCATCCAGTCCCGGAAACAAGCTCTCAACGCCAGACTGACGGGCAAAGGTCATCACCGCCAGTTCCCGCTGACGGCTGCCGGACAGCAGACGGCACCGGCCCTGACGATACTCCAGGTCCAGGTACATCAGTCGTTCACGAAAATCCCGGCGCAGGGTGCGGACCGACACGCCAAACTCGGCGGCCAGTTTGCGCATATCCAGCGTTTCGCCTGCCACAAGACGACCAATAATCATCGACAGTCTGACGGCAAGCCGGTCATGGCGACGCTCAGCCTGAGTCATGAGGCTTCATTCTCCGGTAAGCTAATTCACTGAAAAGATGTGGGTTAGTGTAACAAGGGGGTATGGCAGGGTATGGACACAGAAAGACGATTTTTTAAATCGGTCGATATCAGGAATGGCGCTGCCTGTCAGGGAGGCTGGCTTTTTTACCTGGTGTAAAATCGCCATAAACGGACAGGGTGTGTCCGACGTCATGACCATGCCCGGGCAACATCAGAAGAATATCCAGTCCCAGACGGCCCGTGCGACTGACACAACCGTTTCCCGTACGGTACGCATGACCGCCCGAACCGGTGCCGGAAGCAGAGGGGATGACTCCACGCCATCAAACACCTTTCCCACGGCATGGCTGAAACTGTCCCTGGCCTGCTTTTTTACCGGCTCCGTGCAGAGCCTGCCATGCAGCTGTGTCGTCAGTGGGCTGGTGGCCCGGTCAGGCAGGCTGCGCATCATTGTCTCGACCATCGCATCCAGCCCCCAACCAGTTCGGGCCGATACAACACAGACTGGATGGTGCGGCAGGAAGATCTGTTGTACAGCGCTCTGCTTGGCCTCAATTGTCGACTGTTGGCTATGGGATGGTGTATTGCTGGTGGTATTCCATTGATGGCAGGGTTCGGCCTTGTCAGCTTGATTAACCACGAACAGAACCCTCTTCTGATAATCCTGCATCACCTTGCGATAGAAGTGTTCATCCACTGACAGTGCCCGGTCATCGGTTTTGATAACCCACAGCACTAAATCCAGTTCTGGCAGAATGTGACGATAAAGTGCTGTATATTCCTCGTCACGTTGCTCGCTTTCACCCACACCAGGTAAATCAACAACCATTAGGCTGTGATTGCCATTACGAAGTCTAAAGTGTATCGCCTCACGCGTGCAGGCCTCCACATTGCTGATCGGAGTGACTTCACCCTGGAACAGAGCATTGCAAAGTGATGATTTACCGGCACCTGTTTTGCCCATAATGCCAATGACGGGTTCGTAGTGAGTCAGATGTTGGAGACGTTCAAAAACGAGATTGCGTAGGGTATGCGGTAACGAAGCCAGTGGTTTTTCAAGGGCCTGAAGGCCGACAGATTTATTCATACGGATATCTCAGCGTAAAAAACAAAAATCCCCGCTATCCGGTAAGGATGCGGGGGGATTCACCGAGATGATATCTGTCTGAAATAATTTTTAATGCAATTATTTTTTCATCGGCGGGATCTTCGGGCCACTCACAGGGGCAAAAGTACCCTGAGATGTTGTCTGAGCAGAAGTTTGACGACCATACCCCGGAATTTGATTACCTTGTTGCGGACGCGCAACCATCTGGATTCCCCTGGTTTCAACTTGAGCACCATTCACTGCCATTTGTAGCCCGGCCTGTGCACCTAACTCCCGGCCATCAAAGGTCGGCATTCTGGTTATTTTCGGCATCTGATTCTTTGTCATGTGGAACCTCAATGTAATTTTCAAATACGACCATTTTACCGTATTCTTTTGAAAGATAGATAAATCCCGTCGTCCAGAGAACTGTACCTGTTTCCGAACTGAGTACAGTAGCATTTAGAAGCCCCAGCTCCTGCGTTTTCTCATTTTCGTTATACAGATAGACTGTTCCATGAATGAGCATATTATTTTCATGCAACAGAACGTAGCATTGCCCTGTATTTCTGTGCATGATCTCAACTGACCGTATAAAGGCATTATCATCACCGTATTTATTTGAAATGCCCTTACGCAGTAACAGTTCATGAAATGTCCGTTTGGTCGCAAGATAGACAGCAATCAGCCCTAAGGGGATAGCACAAAGCCCGCCCAGTAAGATCTCCAGTGGATTAATCGCTATCTTTTCCTCATTGGGAATTGACCAGACTGACAGTAATCTCCAATTAATGGATTTGGTATCACCGATCCCAGCAATCAGTTGAAATAAGCTCACTGCTGCCTGCATTGCCAGATAAGTAACGATACCAAATACAACCGACATCAGAACATATCGAAATGAATCCCAGGATTTATGTTGAGTGTAAGTATCATAAATTAGTGCCATAATGACACCAGGGATCATTATTGTTACCAAAGATACTGTCAGTGTGTTCATTTACATTCCTGATAATTTGCTCTTGAGAACAAACATTCAATAAAAACATCAATTTATAACGTTAATCTCAGTAACCTTGAAACTATCAGGCTTAACAGCAAAACTATTATAAGGAGCCTGTACTTTCCAGTTCTGTCCGGCCTCAAGATTCTCTACCATAGCGATGGTTTGCCCCACTACAGTATTATTTTGAAGAAGGTTAAATTTCACAAACACATGCTTGAGTGTCTGACTAGTAGTATTAATACCATTACCTTCAATTTGCTGCATTCCATTTGGTGTTGTGGCAAAATGAAGATCAGAAAGTGCGACCTTCTGGCTACTATCTGCTGCGAATACTGAACCAGAAACCACAGCTGTAGTAAGAATGACATTACGAAGAATTTTTTTCATTGCATTACTCTTAAAATAGAAGTTGAGCTATGTAAAGCAATTAATGGCAGGCCACATTGACCTGCCTGGCACTGGTTGAACTATTTAGTCTTACGACAAGCCGTACAATGAGGAATGACAAGGACTTTACCCTTTTTCGGCAAAATTACCTTACCCGTCTTTTCATGAATGGCTTTTGTAGCAAAAGAGATTTCACAATCCTGTTTACAGCGTGGGCAGTAGCCCATTCGTGGTGTGGTCATTTACCACTCCTTATGTTGCAAGGAGTGTCATTTCACCAGAGGCAGGCTTGTCGGCTACGCTATAATTAACGTATACTCAACATTCTGATCAGCAAGACTCAGTGGTGAATTACGCTCCGCAGAGTTTTTGTTTTTCTGGTGAGGGATTGTTTGCAGACAGTCCCTCACTCCCCCCTCAGTGCTAATCCAACCAGATCAACGACTTCACCTGAATGAACCTTCCTGAGCTATCATGTCGATTTGATTACTTTCTCGACTGAGATAATCCTATCTCATTGCGTAAAGCAGTGCAACATGTGATAATGAACAGTATATTTAATAGATCATAAAGCGGAGCGTATCGATGACAATGTTTCATGATGTTCATCTGGAACTGCTGGTCGACGCCTATTCACTTCCCCAGGCAGAACGACTTGCGTACATAGACCTCTGTATTCGCTATCTTGGCAGCATCTCCAGAGCTGAGATTATGGCTGAGTTCAAGGTTGCTCAGGCTGCAGCATCTAAGGATCTTGCTCTCTATCGGGAGCTAAAACCGGATAACTGCAGCATTGATACTGCAACCAAAAGAACAGTTATCCTTGCAGACAGCTATACCCCATTAATTAGGATTGGTGTTCACACGGCCCTTAACCTTATTCAGTATGGGTTTACACGCTCCGAATTAATGCAAAAGCGGCCAATGCTACCCATTGATGAAGTGGACCCGCTCTATCAGCCGGAACGTCTCAAAGAAGAACAGGTAGCGGCGGTAACAAGGGCAATAAAGGGACAATGTGCCATTAGATGTTCCTACGGTTCAAAAAGTGGTGATCACAGGGAAAGGATACTGTTTCCATTAGCATTGTTTGTTGACCGTAAGAACTGGTATTTCAGAGCTTATGACCGAAATGAGGAACAACCACAGCGCAGTGGTTTTAAGAACTTCAAACTATCCAGGCTTTTTGATGCTCATTTAGATACAACAATTTCGCCGACTCTTGCTGAGAAGACGGATAGAGAGTGGGACGAAGAAGTCACTTTTATCATTGAATTTAAAAAGAATTTACCAAAAGAAACAATTAATGAGATATCGCGCGAGTTCTCTATAAATGGTAACGTCCATTCCGTCACTTGCCGTGCAGCATTGGCCTGTTATGTAAAAACCAATTGGAAAATTGACTTGGTCAATGATGAAAATAATAAGTGGTTATACTTTGATGTACTAAATGCAGAGGCTTTACAAGACGTTCAGTGTTTAGCTCCATTGTTTGAACAAAAAAACAGTTAATTATTACCAGATATTGATCGTGGCTGAAAAAGCAGCCACGATCAATCACCTACGGGCTGTTCTCATCTTAACTAACAAGCCATAGTTTGCTTATACCCTGCTCAGTAGCTTTGCAATTAAGCTCATCCATCACATCCCTCTATCAGTCTCTTACCGGAAAAAAAATACCGCCAGAATCAGTTCTGCTATTCGTAAAAATGCGGGTTTACAGTCGGCATCACCTTTTGAGGTCGCTCGTTTGTGTAGAGTGAGATAGCTATCTGTTTGTAATTTAGAGGGATATATGGCAGCAGAGAATCGTTCAAAATTGCTTCGCATGACCATTCGGAACATTGGATGTATAGGGAATGAAGGCATCGATATTGCACTTGATAACATTGTTTGTCTTGTAGGTAAAAACAACGCTGGTAAATCAACAGTCTTGCGAGCATATGAGTTAGCTAAGGGGCCAACAGCATTTGATGCCAGTAGCGATCGACATCAGCATGCTTCAGAGGATGAACATTCAGAGATTTTGCTCGAAGTTCACATTCCTAACGGTATTGGTAATGTAGATGCAAAATGGAAAGAAGAAAGGGACGGTTTTCTCGTCGTTAAAAGCCGTTGGCAGTGGAAAGCACCTGATTTTTTGAAAGTCCGTACAACTTGGGATCCTACCGCTGGAGAACATGGTGAAGGGGACTGGGCAGAGGACACTAAAGCAGGCGGCGCTGATTCAGTTTTCAACTCACGTCTGCCAAGACCTTTGCGTATAGGATCTCTGGATGATGCAGGGAAAACAGAAGATGTGCTTTTGAGTTTTGCTCTCGCCCCTTTACAGAAAGAGCTTGAGAACGCGCGGCTTAATCCCGAATCGCCATTAGCAAAAGCGATTGAAAGTGTTTCTGGAAGTATCAACTTGCTTAGTGAACAGCATCAAGAACATTTTAATGGTATTGCGGGCCGAGTTTCCGAAGGGTTTAAAGGTATTTTTCCGGGGCTGGATGTTAGTCTGAGCATCGGTGCTGCCCCTCTGGCTCCTAAAGTTGCGGATCTCATCAAGAATGGCTCCAGTTTAAAAATCACTGACGGGAGGGCTAATACCTCTCTTAGTCAGCAGGGCACGGGCGCTCGCCGCGCACTATTCTGGTCAATGTTGCAAGTTCACAATGAACTTAATCGCGACAAAGAAGTACGTGCTGAATTCCGCAAGCGGCTTGAGAAAGAAGTAACTGAACTTGAGAAGAAACTAAAAAAGCCGCCTAAAAACGCTGATTTGAATGCCCTCCATGATGAGCTTGCTCAGGTTAGAGCTCAACTGGATGCACATGATAGCGGTGCTCCGCTCCCTGATAGTCCTGATGATCCAGCTTTCCCCGGCTATTTACTGTTAATTGATGAACCCGAGAATGCCCTTCATCCTATGGCTGCTCGTGCAGCACAGAGACATCTGTATCAGTTGGCTAAGAACCCAGACTGGCAGGTGATTATGACTACTCACTCTCCGTGCTTTATCAATCCATTTGAAGATCACACAACCATTGTGAGGCTTGAACGCGATAATCCGGAAGAAAATTCAGCAGTTACACCAAGAACTTACCGCTCTGACCATATAGCTTTTGAGGGTGATGAAAAACAGCGCTTGCAGGCATTGCAACATATTGACCCCAGCTTTTCAGAGGTATTCTTCGGTTCTCATCCAATTCTCGTTGAAGGAGATACCGAACATGCTGCATTTATGGCCTCGATCATCGAGCGTGATAATGCATTGATGGATCAGATTGCGGTCATACGAGCCAGAGGGAAGGCCATACTGGTACCGCTAATCAAGGTACTGACTCACTTTAAAATCCATTTCAGTCTTGTCCATGATTCGGATTCACCTAACCGCTCCGATGGAGTTAAAAATGGAATGTGGACTGAAAACCGAAAAATCCATGAAGCATTGTGTCAAGCCAGAAACGCGGGACTAACAGTCCGCCATCGAGTCAGTGTACCTGACTTCGAGCGCTTCCTTGGTCATCGGGAAGCATATAAGGATAAGCCATTGAATGCTTACCTCCAGATCAAGTTGGATGATGAGTTAGCGGAACGGGTACAGAGGCTCATGGATTCCCTTCTGAACTCTGATGAACATTGCTCGTTTGGGAATGAAATCGATCACGATCGCTATATGGAAAAGCTACAGGGAGTTGTTTCTGGGTGGGCCGAGGCGAATGGATATGCGGAGGATCTGCGCTTTAAGAGCCAAAGATAAGAGAATCGACATGTGTATGATTTTTCAGTGGTAGTAGAAATCTAACGGGATGGATTACGTCAGAAATGTGGCTACTAACACAGTAGCCACAATTACCTTGCTCGGTCCTTGTAAGCAATCACTAGACATCCCCAACATGAGCTTTAAAATAGGTATTAATTCAATCCTGAATACCAAGAAAATCAATGCAATCAATCCAATTCGACCTACACAAACTTGGATGGAAGGCTTTCGAGGATCTCGTGTCATGTATCTTGAAAGAGACCTTTGGGCAGACATTTCAAATATTCTCTGACGGTGTTGATGGCGGTCGCGACGGGGCTTTCTATGGCACTTGGTCTGGAACTGGGTTCGGCGATGGCATAAGTAATAGCTTTACTACCCAATGTAAACACACTAGCAAACAAGGTATGAAGCTTTCAAAGGGAGTTGTTAGTGATGAACTTCCTAAGATTGAGCGGCTTGTGAGTGAAGGGCTAGCCGATGTGTACCTTCTATTCACTAATTGTTCAGTTTCCGCAGAAACAGCAGCTGTGATGGAAGAGGATATACGTAAAACTGGTGTAAAGTTCGCAAAGATTTATGGGGCAGAATGGATAAACCACAGCATATCCTTATACCCAAGTCTTAGGCGCATGGTACCCCGAATATATGGCCTTGGTGACCTTTCTCAAATAATTACTAATCAGGCATTTAGGCAGGCGAAAAGTGTTCTCGATTCAATTGCTCCAGATCTTGCATGCTTCGTCCCCACAGAGGCATACCGCCGTTGTGCACACGCTATCAGGGATTACGGATTTGTAATGCTGATAGGTGAGCCAGCAAGTGGTAAAACGATGATAGCTAACTTGTTAGCGCTCTCAGCGGCTGATGAGTGGGGACTGCAAACGTTGATTTTAAGTTCGCCGGAAGATTTGGATCGGCAATGGAATCCAGATGATCCAGGACAATTTTTTTGGGTTGACGATGCTTTTGGATCTAATCATTGTGACTTTAACCGAGTCCAGGAATGGAATCAAAGGCTCCCTAAGTTGAAAGCTGCTATACACAAGGGAGCACGAGTGATTTTCACTTCACGCAGCTATATCTTCCGTGCAGCTCAGAATCGCTTAAATACAAATAAATTCGAGTTATTCAGAGATAGTAGAGTCACAATTGAAGTTGAGAAACTCTCCGATCCTGAAAAAGCCATGATTCTGTACAACCACTTGAAGCTTGGGAAACAGACTAAGACTTTTCGAAGGGCAATAAAAAATTTTCTACCGTCGGTAGTATCAGTACCCAAATTTCTTCCAGAAATTGCCCGGAGATTCGCCAATCCGCAGTTCACAAATAAGCTTGTGCCTAACGAAGCTGCAGTCGTTGGTTTTTTCTCAAATCCTACAGGGATCATGGCAGATATTATTGGTGGACTAGCGCCCGCTGAAAGAGCGGCATTAGCCCTTGTATTTTCAAATGGAGGGGAACTACCAATCCCACTTCGGATTGAAAACCCTCAGACAACCAATATCATCACGTCCATGCAATCAAATCTTGGCGACGTAAAAGCAGCATTGTCAGCATTGGATGATTCACTTATCAGAATAAGTAAAACACAAGACGAACACTACTGGAAATTCCGCCATCCAACCATTCGCGATGCTTTCGCAACTGATGTTGCGGGGAATCCAGAACTCATCGATATCTACCTTTCAGGAGTCACAAAGGAAAGATTAATCGAGGAAATCAGTTGTGGGGATATGGGGATCGAGGGGATAAAACTGGTTGTGCCGCACAGTATGTTCAACAGTGTTCTGAACATCATCGATCCCAGTGGTAACAGAGCCCTCATCAGTAGGCCAATACTCACATTTTTGGCAAGTAGATGTTCAACTGATTTCTTGGGGCTTTATTTCAATAGCGACGAAGCAAAGACATATTTGCTTGATTTAATTAGCTCTGCGAGAAGATACGATAATAGCCTGACAATATTGAGTAGGCTGAATATAAATGGTCTACTCGGGGATGACCTCAGAAGAAAAGTGCTGGATAAACTGAGCGTTCTTGCCTCAATAAACCATTCAGATTGTTTCATTGACGCCGACTTTGTCGGAGTTTTACTTTCAAAAGAAGAGAATGAAGCCAGACTTTCTGTCCAAAAAGTCGAGTTTTACTCTAATATGAATGAAATAATCCAAGATATAGAGGACTCTTGGGCTACTGACGACGATGTAGACGAAGCATTTTACGATGTCACACGCCTTTTGGAGCGATTTCGTGACGAGAACAATGAATTGTACTGTGAGGATTTTTATGATGAAGATGAATGGCAAAAATCTGAACAATTCATTCGTGAAATCGAAATTAGGAAAGATAAGCTCAAGCTTCAGCAATCCGAAGCAGTGGATTACGATGAACTAGAAGCTGAAGAAGCCCAGAGTACAGATTTGCAATTGGGGCGGAGTATTTTCGATGATGTTGACGAGTAAGTTCTTGGGGAATTCTTGGTAGCCTGTCTGGCATGTTTAGAGATTCAAAGATTTTAAATGCAACATTACGATATATTGTGATTTTAAAATGGGCTTAATTTGGGGTTAGTAGTATTAGCTCAGGTCTGAGCTAATACAGATTAATCGATCAAATATAGCGTGAGATAGATTTTCTTAATGTTGGTTATCTATATTAATATTAACTGAAATTTTGAAAAAAAATCCAGTTCCCCCCTGCTACAGCCGCTACATGTAGCGGCTGTAGCAGGGGGGAACATGTCTCTGGTTTACCCTGCATTGCCTTCCCCCTTAAGATCAGCAAGCTTTTTTGATAGCGAGTTGTAATGCCTTACATATCTTCTCTCTAACATGTTGCGATCTATCTGTTGTTCCTGCAAACATCACAATATTTACCATAGGTTCTTTAGGATATCTCAAATAATGAATAAGAATGTTCAGACTAGTAAGACAATTATGTAGTGTACAGTTATCAAGAAAACCGATCAGATTTTCACTCAGTTCGCGTGCTGTCAAAATTTTATTTTGTAGAATAAGTTCAGAAAGTTCTTCGCTTTGAATATTCTCATCGGTTTCTTTAAGCAATCGATTCAATTTATCTAATGCACATTCTATCTCATCCAATAGACCATATATAGCCTGTGGATAAATGTCAAAGGGCTCCGCCTCATCGGGGGCGTTAATTTTTATTATCATACAGTTGTATGTTTTTATTGCACGCATGATAATCATGTTATTTGCGCACGAAACGACTGGACCTTCTATTTCCCCCTTAGTTAATGCAATATGATCTGGTGTAATGCTTTGATTAACCATTGCGCCGTTTATAAGTGACAGCAATGTTTTGTTTCTGATTGTATTCCTTTTAATCTTTATTTTTAGAGCAAGCTTTATGATCGCGAAGGCTGATGGTAAATAGCCAAATGGTAAATTTTTAAAATCAATGTCATTAAGCAATAGATATGCTTCATTAAGTTTGTTATGGCAGAGGAAATAAATTATGTTTGATAGTTTTGCGTAAGGTTTTAGAACATCGGAATGTACGGTGTGATTTAGGTATGAAGACATATCTAAAAAGATAGAATGATGCCAGGAGTATTCGGTGTTAGCACTGAAAACAATTCTCTTTAAAAGTTGGATGTAATAAAACTCTCTATCTTTTATGTTAATTGTTATGGGCCAGATAGCCTCTTTAAAGAATGCCAGTGTTATGTCATGAATCAGTGTTTCATCATATCCTGAAGAGTAGAGATACCGACATAAAATGCCATAGCTGGTATTATAACCTATGCCGTTAGCTACAGTGTATCTGTAATTTCTGGATAACAGGTTTACTGCTGAAGTTTCTCGCTCGAAGACCAATAATAGATTGAGTGATAAATAGGCCTGCTCAATGATGTCTAAATTATGTTCGTGAGCAGAGATGTATTTTTTGGGGATCATGTTTTCTATATTTTTGGCTCGGCATAAATTTATTTTTTGTTTTATACTCTCATTGTTTTGCCCACAACCTTTTTTGATATTTGAAATGAAACTCTTAATTTGACCGAGGTTAGCTGCAGAAGAAAACTGAAGGCGTTTTATAAGCTCTCGCAGATATGTTTGTACACCCTTATAAACAGGCCTTGTGTCATCGGGTTCGAAAGGGCAATGATTGCTTGTTAAAAAACAATGGATATGATAATAGAGATGCGACTCATCGCCTGCTTCTAAGGTATTGTATATATCCAAAGCCACAATCGGAGGTAATGCAGAATGGATATATCGTTCTGCTACTTTTTTGTTGTCTGAATGAGAAAATACAGGGATACGCATTAGCGCATTATAAAGTTGTTCGTATTTGAAAAAAATATCTCGTCTTTGATAGTGATTGAAAACTTTTTTGGGGTCGATTTTTTTTATTATGTCATCATAGCCACTATTAAAAATATCATCACGATCACCATCAGCATCAACACCAGACTCAACTTTTCCCTCATCAGGAGTATTACGAGTCTTGCCAAAAAAAGATTGATGGTACGAAAAGTTGCCATTTCTGAGCTCAGCACGCCGTTTATCGTCTTTTTTGAATAAGTCAAAGGCCTGGTACAGATGATGCATCATATCTGCAAATACATGAGTCGCCATTTTCCCTCCGGTTGGTTTCCATTTTTTGACGAGGACAGTATCTCAGATGGTGTGAGAAATTTCGAATCCAGCCAAAGACGTCCAACAGGAGAAGTGAAAATGTCGAACATTAGTGAACAAAAAACACACCCGTTACGCATCCTGCGCATGACGGAGTTGACAGTGATGCTGGGGATCTCACGTTCAAGCATCTACGAGAAACTGAACCCGAAATCCAGGTACTACGATGCTGATTTTCCTAAACCAGTTCGGTTAGGGGCTGCATCCGTCGGTTGGCGCTCTACTTCTATAGACGAGTGGATCGCTTCCCGAATCGTTTAATTTTTTTGCAAAATAATAAAGGATGATGCAATGAGTAACAAAAATGAAATTAATCATGAACTTAACCTGAAGTTTGATATTCTGCCACGTCATATCAGGCGATGGACTTTGTACCTACACCACATCACAGGTGTGGCTGTTGAGATTATCGTCGTTACGTTATTAGCATTTTTGGGGTTGGCCTGCCAGGATCTGTTTTGCGTTCAGTTGGGCAATAAACAGCGATTTCCTCTAGCGTTATATCTGTTGCTGCTCTCCAGATCTGGTAGTGGTAAGTCAAGAATATACAGGTTGCTCAAGATTCCTGTTGAGCAACGGGAGCAGCGATTTGAAGACGAGTATTGTGTCGAGCTTGAGGAGTATGAACGAAGGGTTATTATCTGGCAGGCTGAGTTTAAAGTATTAAATAAGCTTTACAAAAAAGCGCTGAGTCAAGGGGGAGATACAGCTGAAACACGCAGAAAACTTGAAGAGTGTATCAGCCGCCAACCGCAGAAACCCGTAAGGAAATCCATTATTTTAACAAACCCGACAAACGAAGCGCTCACTAAAGAAATCGGGATGGGATATCAGAATAAGGCTCTTTTTAACGATGAAGCAGCAGGTGTGTATACGAGTAATTTGTACAACGACCCCACACCTTTCAATACATTCTGGTGTTGGGATAAAGTCACCATTAACAGGGTGTCACGGGAAAGCTTTGTTATTGAAAATTATGTATTTTCATCTTTATTAATGATGCAGCCTCATCCGTATGACAATTCCAGCAAACGGAAAAGGGCCAATATCAGATTCACAGGATTGCTGGCCCGTACCCTGATGATAGATATGGAGCAGATTACAAAGCCATACACCATCAATGAGCACAGTGCCAGGGATGAAAGCCTGCTTCAGGAGCTGTATTCTGTCATGTCACAGCTTATGGACGCCGGTGTTAAGCGAAGAGAAAATGGCGATGAGTATATTGCGCTTACCCTTGCCCCGGACGCGCAGGATCTAATGGATGAAACGTCGTTGAGTTTGCAGCAGCAGATGAAGCCTGGCGGTGCCTTATATCACTATGATGATATAGCCGCTCGTTTTATCGAGCAGAGCCTCAGGATTGCAGGTATTTTTCAGGTTACCGGTGACCCTGATTCGACAGAGATTGTAAGGGAAAATTTGTTGTCTGCTTTGAATCTGACTGACTGGTTTGTCAATCATACCATCACAAAAATTGATGCTACAAGAGAGCTAAGTGATGATGAAAAAATATTATTCTGGATGGAGTCGCATCTTGTAGAAAATAGATCTTTCGAATTCAGAAGAAATGACATTATCAAAAATGGTCCGAATTCAGTCAGGCGTGCTGAGAGGTTGATGCCAGCGCTGGAAAAACTTGAGTCGAGAGGGAAGGTGCAATTATTCGAAGTGGCGGGTATAAATTATGTCAAATTTACGGGTTCAAAAATGGATCCTGTCGAACTGGCAGAGAAAACTAACACGCCCGTATACCAGTCTGGATCACTGGCAATGAGCAAGCTGACTAATCCTGAATAACTTCAGAGTAATATTTATAATTTATCAATGAGTTACCTTGTTGGTAATCCCTGATTGATTGCGGGTTAGAGTGTCACGAGTAATATCGTTTCTTAGTTTTGGTTAGTCGGTATATGTAATATATCTCCTTGTTAACTTATACCGATATACCAGTTAACTGATCAACCACGATACCAGCATAGATAATCCCTCTCTGTGAGAGGGACTGTACGCCTAATCACATGGGTAGCCTACTGCTACCCATTAATCAATAAGTATTATCTGAGTAATTTATGATGAGATCACCTTATGAGTTATCTGAAAAAGAATTTAAATCCCTGCTACTGGCAGCGGAAAAGAAATATGACTCCCGGATATCAAGCTATATGCTTCGTCAATCGCTTGCTGTGATATCTAACTATCTGGAAAACTATGACCGGGTATTTGCATTACGCGCTGACCTGAGATTTGCTCAGTCCCATGTGCCTGGAGAGCCAGACTTGCCGCTCTGCTTTCAGAGGGATGATGAGAAAGCCATAACCCGGGCTATGGAATCCCTTAAAAGCCAGTTACGGGAAGAGCACAAGCGTTCTGGCAGGAGTGGTAAGCCTAGGCCACTCGGCTATATCTGGGCCAGGGAACGTGTTACAGGGGAACACCCTCACTACCATCTGGTCCTGCTGTTTGACAGAGAGGCCTATGCCTATCTGGGGAATTACACTAAAGTGGATGCTGATAATATGGGAGTCCGGATACAGAAGGCCTGGTGCAGCGCAACAGGGCTTGATTACCCTGACTATGCGTACCTCCCGCATTTCCCGAAGAACCACAGCAGCTGGTTCACTCGGGATGATGCGTTAACGTTAAGTTCTGATTATTATGACTTTCTGTTACGAGTCGCTTACCTGACGAAGTACAACACCAAAGACTTAAGTGACGGTTACCGTAATTTCGGTACTAGTCAGATTCAAGATTAATTATTCATTATAAAAAGGGTAAGGGGCCTTATGCCCCTTGCTTTACCAAGAGGAAGCTCGCCAATCAAACTAGTTAAGCGAGGAATTCAGACGACAAGTTTTAACTCTCTTTTTCCGTTTTCAACAATGCTCCCGCTGTCGGCTTTGTTTACGAAATCAGCCCACCATTGCATCATAGGGCGACGTTGTTCAAGATAATCACTGCGGTTATAAGCACGACGTACCTCGTTTTTGTCCACATGAGCAAGTGCGGCTTCAATGACATCAGGAGGAAATCCTTGCTCATTGAGGGCTGTACTGGCGATAGAACGCAAACCATGTGAAACTAGCACTCCTCCTAAACCGGCACGCTTGAGTGCAGCATTCACTGTTTGACTGTTCATCGGCTGAGTGGGCTTAATGCGACTTGGAAAAATAAAATCTCGGCCACCACTGAGCGGCTTCATCATTTCCAGAATAGCCAGAGCTCCATCAGATAATGGAACCGTATGGTCCCGGTTCATTTTCATTCGGGCAGCTGGAATTTTCCATTCGTTAGCATCAAAATCGATCTCATTCCACCGAGCTTCGGCGGCTTCGGCGGGGCGGGTGATGGTGAGAAGTTGCCACATGAACAGACACCGCGTAGACAGGCTGATACTGGCCGTACGCATAGTTTGCATCAACTGAGGCAACTGATCCGGACGAATACTGGGCATGTTCTTCTTCTGAGGTTTCTCGAAGGCTTTGCCAATATTAACACTGGGAACTGCATCAATCAGGCCCGTGTTTTGGGCATATATCATGACTTCATTGATACGTTGGCAAAGTCGGCGGACGGTTTCCAGTGCTCCTCGGGCCTGGACAGGTTGAATTGCTTGAACCAGTATATGGGCTTTAATATCTGTAACGCTGATGTTGCCAATCGTAGGAAAGATATCTCTTTCAAGCGAGCGCCAGATATCATTAGCATAGTCCTCGGTCACACTGGCTTTCTTCACATTCCACCAACGCTCGGCAACTAACAAGAAAGTGTTGGTTTTGGCCTCTTGAGAATTTCTCATCTGTTCTTTTTGGTATTCCTGAGGATCAATTCCTTTTGCCAGTAATATTTTTGATTCAGCTCTGAGTTTACGAGCATCGGAAAGCGAGACAGCAGGATAGGAACCGAAGCTCTGTTTAGTTCGCTGTTTTGTCAGAGGTCGGTAGTAACGGAATTGCCAGAGCTTACTGCCACTGGATTTGATTAGCAGCGTCAGTCCGTCACCATCATACAGCTGGTAATCGGCATCTTTAGGTTTGGCTGCTTTGATTTCCGTATCCGTTAACGGCTTGGTTTTTCTTGCCACGGTGGAGTCTCCATGCTTTTAGGCCCAACAAAGACCATATATCTTTTCGTTGGGCCTATCAATGGGCCTAAAACAATTAGCTTGGGTAGGATCAAATCAGACAGCGCTGGACATAAAAAAGCCCGTAACTTGTTGTGATTACGGGCTTTTCGGTCTTTCTTGGATTGCTTTGTAACCAAATTTGGTGGAGCTGGCGGGAGTTGAACCCGCGTCCGAAATTCCTACATCCTCGGTACTACATGCTTAGTCTGTCTTTACATTCGCCTGGCACCTGCGGACGGACACGCCACTACCAGACTAGCCTGATTCGTTTTAACGCTTCAACCCCAGGCAAGGCATCCACGCGATCTCTTTTGGGTTTGACCTCTCTTGATCCCCGTCCTAAGAGCGGAGGCTAGGGAGAGAGGGCTCTAAGCAGGTTATTAAGCTGCTAAAGCGTAGGTTTCGTCGTTTGCGACTATTTTTTTGCGGCTTTTTACGAGGCCAACCGCCCCTCGGCATGCACCTTGGGTTTCGCAAATCCCGTCGAATCCAGAATCAGCCCCAATGTGTAAGTTGAGTATAACAGACTTGTGACACGCGTGACCAGCCCCCGTATCTTCTTATCCTCAACGATTTACCGCTCGCGCAGCGCTTCTTTCGCTCGATTAAACGGTTTGATTAAATAGTCGACGATGGTTTTTTCACCGGTTTTGATATCCACCGTGGCGATCATGCCTGGAACAATCGAAAAACGGCGTCCAACTTTATTTTGTAGATAGTCCTGATGGGTGCGGATAAACACACGATAGTAGAAAATTTCCGGCTTTACCTTATCCTGAATGGTGTCCGGTGAAATGGTCTCCACCACGCCGTCAAGCCCGCCGTAAATGGCGTAATCATAAGCGGTGATTTTAACCAATGCGCGTTGACCGGGATGAATAAAGGCGATATCACGCGGCGAAAGACGGGTTTCAATCAGCAGATGATCGTCTACCGGTACTATCTCCATCATCTCGCCGTTAGGCGGGATCACGCCGCCAATCGTCGTGACCTGGATATTCTTAACAATACCGCGTACCGGCGAACGTACGGTGAGGCGGGTAACGGAATCCTCGCGTCCTTTTAAAATGGCGGAGAGCATATCGACCTCGGCGTTCGCTTTCGACAACGCTTCGCGTGCCTGTACATAATATTGTGAGCGCAGGTCGGTAATTTTTAAGCCTAAATCACTTTTTTGTCGTTGCAGTCGCAGTACTTCAACATGACTGGCCGCGCCGCTTTTTTCCAGCCGCTGGGTAATGGCCAGCTCTTTATTAACCGATACCAGAGCATCCCGTAGTTCGGCTTCAGTATCGGCCAGTTGCGCACGGCGGCTTTTATAGAGACGCGTCTCTGCGGCAATCAGATCCGGCCAGCCGTTTAGCTCATCGGGGAAGGCGAGGGGTAAGTCGCTGACTTCCGCGGTTAACCGTGCGCTGGAGGCGAGTGAAGCGCGATATTTTGCCGCACTTTCGCCGACATTGGACGCCAGACGCGTAGGATCAAGCCTGGCGACAATCTGGTTAGCCTGGACCCTGTCGCCTTCCCGCACCGTCAATTGCGCCAGGATGCCGCCATCCAGCGACTGCAGAACCTGTTCGCGTGAACTGGGGATCACTTTCCCGTTGCCAGTGGAAACCTCATCCAGCCGGCCAAACCACGCCCAGATGCCGAGAATGAGAAATAACAGTGAGCAGATCAGAACAATACGACCCGCGCCGGAAAACGCCCGTTCACGCTGAATATCGGGATCGTCCATCGCGGCATCATGCTGACTGATTTTCATTTTTCCACTCCCTACGGTGACTTTGCATCCGATCCGCGTTAAGCGCCTGCGCTTTTGGCGCGTCCATCACCAGTTGCCCTTCTTTCAGGACAACGACACGCTCAACCAGCTCCAGTATTGGTACCCGGTGCGTCGCGACGATCAGGGTACGGTTGCCAAGCCATTGATGTAACCGCTGAATAAACTCTCGTTCCGTATGTTCGTCCAGCGAGGCGCTGGGTTCGTCAAGTAGCACAATATTGGGGGAGCGCAGCAGCATTCTCGCCAGCAACAGGGACTGACGCTGCCCGCCGGACAGGCCGTTACCGCCTTCCATAATGGGATGATCCAACCCTTTTGCCAGCCGTCTGACGAAGACGGCGCCGCCGCTGACTTCGAGCGCGTCAAAAATCTGTTCATCGCTGGCGTGTGGCGCGCCGAGCGTCAGGTTCTCACGTAGGCTACCGAAAAAAAGCCGCGCGTTCTGGCTAAGAAAGCCGATGTTGCGGCGCAAATCCGCCATATCGATGTGCGGCAAGCTGAGATTATCAATCCGGGCCTCTCCCTGAATCATCTCCAGGCCACCCGCCATCGCCTGTAAAAGTGTGGATTTACCCGCACCGTTACGCCCTAGTATCGCAATCCGCTCGCCTGGCATGATCTCCAGACGCACGAGGCGCAGCGGTATGCGTTGATCGTCGTTATGGTAACGAAACTGAGCGTTTTCAAAGAGGTAATGCCCGTGGAGGATGTCGCGGTGTATCAGGCTATCGTCATGCTGTGTCTCGGTGGGCAGTTGCATAATGTTGTCGAGACCCATCTTCGCCGCTTTCACCTGCTGCCAGCGCGCCAGCACGCCGCACAGGTTGGCCATTGGCGCGATCATCCGCGAGCCGAGCATCGACGCGGCGACCACCGCGCCGGTAGTCATACTGCCTTCAATGACCATCGGCGCGCCGAACATAATCACCGCGGCATACACCAGACTTTGTACCGACATCCCCCAACTGATAAGCCCTTGCGTGAGTTTGCGGGTGCGTAGACCCGACTCACCGGTAATACGGATATAGCTATTCCACTGCTGGAGAAAGCGGTTCTCCGCCTGCATCAGTTTAATATCTTCCAGCCCCTGAACGCTTTCAACTAAGACTGCATTGCGTAGCGTCGCTTCGTGGGCGGCCTGGTTGGCAAGGACAGCCAGTTTTTTTTGCAGTGCGACGCCCGGCAGGATCATCAGCAGAGCCGCCACTGGCGCTATCCATGCCAGCGGTGGGGCGATAATCGCCAGGACTATCATAAACAGGAAAAAGAAAGGCAGATCGACAATGGTCGCCAGCGTTGAAGAGGTGATCATCTCGCGGATCTGCTCCAGTTCGCGTAACTGCGAGATAAAACTGCCGGTGGAACGGGGGATAGCGCTGTTGCGCAGCCTTAACGCATGACCGAATACCCGATCGGAAATGCGCATATCGGCACGTTTACCGAGCACGTCCATAATGTGCGTACGCGCTTCACGCAGAAGAAAACCGAACAACACCGCTACCAGCACGCCGAAGGAGAGAACGTACAGGGTAGGATACGACTGTGCGGGGATCACCCGATCGTAAACCTGCATAGAAAAGACAATCCCGGCCAGCGACAGCACGTTAATCAGAAAGGCGGCGACCATTACCGGTAAATAAGGGCGGATATCCTGCAGAACCAACTCGCGCATCCAGTCGGGTTTAAAGCGGGAGATATAGCGGTCGACGCGGCTATCCTTGAGCGCCGATAGCGGGCGTAGCGCGGCAACATAGAGGATCTCCGGCAATAACTCGTTGAGCGTCAGGCGGTTACGCTGACCCTCTTCTTCGATCACAAAAACATCTACCGCATCTTCGCCATCAACATGTTCGATGACCAATAACTGCCCGTCCCGGAGCTCGACAACCAATGGCAATCGCCACTGACTAAATGCCGTTTTGTCTATGCCCGGCGCATGAAAGGATAAACCCGCCTGCCGCGCGAGCTGCGTTAAGGCGGTCGTTCTGCTTTTCCCCCTAAACCACGGGGCGTTGGCCTGAATCGAACCGGGAGAACAGGCAACGCGATAATGACCGGCGACATGGCTGATGGCCTGCGCCCATTGGCTCAGCGCGCGCTCACTGAGTACCTCTTCTATATCGGGGGCGGCGCGGGTCATGGCTGGATCTCCACGGATTGAATACTGCGATGATTTAACGCGAACGCCTGACGAAGCGCGCCGGTGTTATACAGACAGTTCAGTTGCAACTGATGCAACTGGCTTTCCGTTTGCAGTTCGGCAAAGCGCGCCTGGTAAACTTCCTGTTCCGCATTAAGCACGTCAAGCAGTGGGCGCGAACCGAGGTCAAGGTATTGCTGCTGATACAGTTCACGCGTGCGTTCGCTAAGCTGCTGTTGCCGACGAAGGATTTGTAACGCGCTGGCAAGACTCATTGCCTGGCTGCGCGCCTCCATCAGTTTCTGGCGGACATCAAGCCGGGTGCGCTGAATGGTCGATTGAGCCGCGTCTACCGCATGGCTGGCAGCGTTGCGCCGGGCGGTCAACCCTCCGCCCTGGTAAAGCGGCATCTCAACTTTCACCCAGGTGGAATACTGGGTTTTATCGAGCACTTCATGACTGGGATATTTATCATTGAGATAATGTTGTACGGAAGGTTCGAGCGAAATCGTCGGCGTCATTTGCGCGTTGGCATATTCCAGATTCGCCCGCGCAACGTTGGCCTGCGCCCAGGCGGCCAGTACCGCGGGCACCAGCCGATCGTCGGGAGTCGACGTCTCACAGCTGCGAGCGAGTTTTGCCGGGAAGTCATTATTGATGCCATTAAGCGAATTCCAGCCCAGCCAGCTCATCAGTGATGCTTTCGCACTGTCGAGATTGGCCTGATACTGCGCCAGTTGCGAGCGGGCGGATTCGATTCTGGCTTCGGTTTGCACTACGTCAGATAGCGACGTGGCGCCTTCATCGCTGCGCTGCCGGATAAGTTTACCGATGCCGTCCAGCGCGACGAGCTGTTCTTCCGCCGCTTCTACCATTTGCTGCCAGCTCTGCGTTTGAACAATGGCGTTGGCGGTTTCGTGCGCGACGGTATCAATACTGAGCAACACATTGGCCTGTTGCTGCGCTGCGCCTGCGGTTTCGGCGCGAACCTGGCTTGCCACTTTGCCGAAGTCATAAAGCATTTGCGATACCGACAGCACCAGCGAGGGGCTATACCCGTGATCGGTGTAGGTGTTGCTGTACCCATTGTTCACGCCAGCGCTGACTTGCGGATAATATTTCGATCTGGCGACCTCTATTTGTTGATTCTGTGCGAGCAGTTTGCCGACGGCTTCGCGAATAGAAGGATGCCAGTTAACGGCGCGATTGACCGCGTCATTGAGCGTCAGGTTGCCCGGCGCGGCGGCGCTGAGCGGTAACTCGGCGGCGGAGCCATCCAGCGAAGGAAGCATCTGGTCCGTTGCTAATCCTTCGGATGTAATGATCGGCGGCACTTCTGCGCCCCGGGTCTGATGATGAAACAAAGCAAATGCCAGTACGATGGCGACAGGCGCGACTTTTCCCATAGTTTATCCCTTTTAAATATCACAGCTTGTTGCCCCGAACGTCGTAGCGTCCGGGGCTTTTTTCATCAACCGCCGGTGATCAGGTGGTTGTTCTGCAACAGATCATTTAGCGTGAGCTGCACATTCTCCAGAGTGACAAGGTCAGTTGATTTAAACGCGCTGCCGGCACCGTCGCGATCGACGGATATCACCGTATTGGCGCCGCTGGTATGAACCTGAACAAAGTTACCCAGCATCGCCGCCTGGTGATCCCAGCCGGTCAGCAGTTCGTGAATATCGATCTTATCACCCTGCGCGGTGGAGAAGTTTTGCCAGCGATCGGCGCCGTTACCGCCGGTCGCGTCCGCGCCGTTTAACAGGTGGTAAATCAGCGTATCGCCATAGGCGGAGCCGATGAGAACATCGTTTTGGTTGGTACTGACGATTTGCGGTGCCATATCAATGGTCAATGTGGCGCTATCCGTATGACCCATCTTGTCATCCAGTTGATAGGTAAAGACCTCTTTACTGGTGATGGACGACATCGCGACGCCATTATTCAGGGTGTAGGTGTAGGCGCCATCGAGGTTAATTTGCAATGTGCCGTAATGTCCCTGAATTGTAGCGCTGGTGGTATTCGCTGCGGCGTCCAGCGTAGCGGCGCTGCCGTTATACCCGCTAATGCTCAGGCGGGTATTCACCGTATTAAGCTGATCCATCGCCCCCGCCGCATCGCTGCCGTCAAAAATATTGCCGAGAACGGTATGCGTTCCGGACGTTTCAAAATTATCCAGATCGACGGTGGTGCCGATGACGCGTGGTGTGATCGTCGCCGCCCCGGCCAGGGTATTGGTGCCAGTGAAGTTAAGCGTGTACGTTCCTGCATCCAGCTCCAGGCCGCTCAGGTTGACGGTCACCGTCGCGCCACCCAGCGTGATATTCGCCACCGGAACGGTTCCGTTGCGTATGACGGTCCCGTTCTCCTGAATGGCCCAGCTAATATTCAGATTGCCCAGCGTAATGAGCGTGGAGACATCAAAGACCAGTGATGCGCCTTTAAGCACGGTCCCCGTTGCAACGTCAAAGGTGCCGCTCCCGCTGCCCGATTTGCCGAGTAGTCCCCAACTGGCGCTGCCGACGCTGGCGTCCAGCCAGGCGGCGGTGTCCTGAAGCGTGGCGACGCTAAGGGTATCGCTGACATCATTAATCGCATCCAGCGCCCTGGCGGTTGGCGTGATATTGAGCGAGGCCGTATCGGTATCGCCGTTTGGCGCTTTGACCGTATAAATAAAGCTGTCCGGCGTTTTAATGCTGTCGGCGCCGACACCGTTCTTCAACGTGTAGGTATAGTTGCCTCTTGCGTCAATGGTGAGCGTGCCATACAGCCCGTTTACCTCCGTCGTGCCGGTCGCAGAAATCGCCACGCCGTTCACTTCAGTGAGGAGGGCGTTGGAAGGGGCGACATCATTGGTCAGCACGTTGCCGGTGGTGTTGGCGGTGATACTGTCAACGGCATAGGTGTGATCCTGGGAAATCGCCAACGTATAGCCAGTGAGGACGCTAATGCCGCTGGCGGTATTCAGCACGAACAGGTATTCGCCGCCAGGCAACGTCAGGGTCAGCGGCTGGGACTGTCCGGCTAACAGCAGGGTGTTAATCCAGCCCTTTTGCACCCGGAACTGCTCATATTGCTGAATGGCATCGTTGAAGCGATAAACGTACAGATCGAACGTGGAGACCAGTGAGACGCCACCGACGGTTCCCTGTAACGTCATGGTTCGCGTAGCGCCTTCTTCAACGTTAAAGATGATCGGATTAGCCATATCATCAAGCAGATTCGCGTTCAGTACATTACCAAGTCCGACGCTTAATACCGTGACGCCGCTTTGTGTCGAGGGACCGTTGTTGACGTAGCTAACGTGGGTATCAAAGACCAGAGAGGCGTTATTGTCTGTCGCCACCACGCTGCTCGCTACAGGCGCGGGACCCAGATTGATAACCAATTGCGCGGCGCTGCTACCGACGCCATTCTGGGTGATGGTGTAGGTGAAGCTCTCTTTATGTCCATATCCTGCCGTAGGGTTAGTCAGAGTGTAGGTGTAACTGCCATCCTGATTAATGTGCAGCGTGCCGTATTGCCCCTGAATATCCACGCCGCCCGCGCCGACCAGCGTACTGACGCCGTTGGCGTTGGTGATGGCGGTGACCGTAGTGCCCGTCGGTGCGGTATCATCGGCCATGACGTTGCCGGTACTACTCGTTGGCCCGCTAATAATACCCGCGCTGGTCTGGTGTACATCGACATCCAGGCTGGTATACGACCCGGTGGCGAGCAGACTGGTGTTATAAGTGAGTACCCGGTACTGGCCTTCGCTCAGTCCGCTCAGGTTCAGGGTGACGCCGCTCCCGGTCAGGGTAAGCAAGTTCGCGAAGTCGCCAACGGCGGTGTTGACGATCGTCGTCCAGGCGCCGAGGCTGGTGTCGTAGCGCTGTACCACAATCTCCTGAGTGCTGAGAAGCGAAAGCACGATTCCCGTTGCGGCGGCATCGATGGTTACGTCTCCCGTACCACCTTCAGCAATGGTGAACTCAACCTGAGCGGTATCGTTACCCAGAACCGAGGCGACATTGCCAAGCGCGCCAACCAGCAGCAGGCCGTAATCCGAATAGTTTTGCGTACTGGTAGTGGCGGTAGAGGTCAGATCAAGGCTGGTGATATTATCCCTTGCCGCCAGCGGCAGAACCGGCGCGGTAATGCCTAACGTGCCGGAGGCGTTACCCGCAGCGTCAGTCGCCGTCACGTTAATGAGTTGACCTTCAATTTGTTTTGTCGGCAAGGTAAGAGACCATGCGCCGTTGCTGCCGGCGGTGGTGGTGAGCGTCACGCCGCCCGCCAGCGTGACGGTTACTATGCTGTTTGCCTCTGCCAGTCCGGAAAGTGAACCGCCATCGGTGCTGAGCGTACCTGACGGTGTTCCGGGCGCCAGCGTATCGACAATCACCGTCGCGGCGGTGGAGACGCTGCCTGTTCCGTTGGCGTTAGTCGCGGTGGCGGTGAAGGCGTGGCTGCCTTCGGTCAAATTGCCTGTCGGGGTAAAGCTCCAGTTTCCGCTGGCGTTCGCCGTGGTGGTGCCGAGCAGCGCCCCGTTGTTATAAATATTCACCGTGGCGCCCGCCTGAGCGGTACCATTCAATGTGGGTTGTGCGTCATTAGTGACCTGACCATTAGCGATAGCGCCGGTATAAATACCCACATCATCCACTACGTTGGTGATGATCGGCGCTTCCGGTACGCGCGTATCGGGCGCGGTAAATCCGGCGGCAATACCCGTGTTGCCTGCTTTATCCTGGGCAAATGCCAGCAGCGGCTGACCGTTGGTCTGCGCGGGCGTGAGTGTGGCGGTGAAGCTGCCTGTACCGTCGGCGATGGCGGTTCCCAGTACCACACCAGTATCAGAGGTAATTGTCACCGTACTACCCGCTTCCGCGGTGCCCGTCACGCGATTACCGATAGCATTGATGACCAGGTTGCCGGGCGCGCCGGGCGCAATGGTATCCACGATAATCGTTGTCGATGGCGAAGCGGCGCTAACGTTGCCAGCCGCATCGGCAGCGCTAACGCGATAGGCGTGACTTCCCTGGCCGAGCGCGGCGGTTGGCGTCCAGCTCCAGTTGCCGCTGGCATTGGCGTTCACGGTCGCGACCAGCGCGCCATTATCGAAGATACTTACCGCGCTGTTGGCTTCCGCGGTACCGTTGAGCGTCGGCTGTGTGTCATTGGTCGATTGTCCATTGCCAATGGCGCCGGTATTGTTCGGTACATCATCAACGATGCTGGTTATAAGCGGAACCGTTGGCGCAAGGGTATCGACCACTATAGTAAAATCGCTGGTTGCCGGGCTAATATTGCCTGCCGGGTCGGTGGCGGTCACTGTTAACGTACGCGTGCCGTCGCTTAACCCTGTAGTCGGCGTGAAGCTCCACGCGCCGTCCGCGTTAGCCGAGGTAACGCCAAGCAGAGTGCCGCCGTCATAAATACTGACCACGCTGCCCGCTTCGGCAGTACCGTTCAGAGTAGGGCGGTTATCATTGGTTATCTGACCATTAGCGAGATTTCCTGTTACCCCACCCGCTACGTCATCCACCACGGACGTCAGGATCGGCGTCTGCGGCGCGGTGGTATCGACCGTCAGGGTGAAGGCTGTACTGTTCGGGCTGTTGTTTCCGGCGGCATCGGTGGCGACGGCGGTGATGACGTGCGTTCCGCTTGCCAGCGTTGAGGTGGAGACGCTCCATGCGCCGCCAGGCTGAGCCGTTGTCGTGCCAATGACCGTACCATTTTCATAGAGCGTGATCGTGGCGCCGGCTTCTGCGGTGCCGCTGAAGATTGGCGTAGGATCGTTGGTACTTTGGCCGTTCGCGATTGTGCCGAGGCCTGGCGCCTGATCGTCACTGACTGACGTGATTACCGGCGCCAGCGGCGGCGTGGTATCGACGACGAAATTAACGCTGTCCGAAACGGGGCTGGCGTTGCCTGCGGCATCAACAGCAATGACGGTAATTACATGGTTTCCCGTCGCCAGAGAGGCGTTGGGCGTGTAGCGCCAACTACTGCTATTGTCGGCGGGAATTTCAGCCAGCAGCGTGCCGTTATCGTAGAGACGAATAGTTGTGTTGGCTTCACGGGTGCCGCTAATGACAGGGCGCGCCTCGTCGGTGATCTGCCCTGAACTCAGATTGCCGGTAATGGGTCCCGTACCGTCGTAAACCGTGTCAATAACAGGCGCGGCGGGAGCCGTGGTATCAATAGTGAACGAGCGTGTTTCGGACGCGGCGCTGGTATTGCCGGCCGCATCGGTTGCTGTCGCCGTCAGGTTCCAGACACCCGCACCCAGGGAGGTAGACGGTGTAAAGCTCCAGCTACCGTTGGACTGAACTTGCGCCGTGCCGACCAGCGCGCTGCCATTATAAATCGAGATGGTTGCACCCGCCTCACCGGTACCCGAGAGCGTCGGTCGGGTTTCGTTCGTCGAGCCGCCATTGGGGACGATGCCCGTTACCGGTGCCGTATTGTCTGCCACGCTGGCGATAACCGGCGCGGCGGGCGGTGTAGCGTCAATCGTCAGCACAAATCCGCTGGACACCGCGCTGCTATTACCCGCCGGATCGGTGGCGCTAAGGGTGAGCGTGTGGTTGCCGTTTGCAAGCGGCGTCTGCGGTGTGAAACTCCACGTGCCGTCGCTATTCACCGTCGTTGTACCGATGGACGTTGGATTACCGTCAAGATAGACATTAATCGTCGCGCCAGCCTCTCCGCGCCCGTTCAGGGTGGGCGTCGCATCGTTCGTTAGCTGCCCGCTGACCAGGTTGCCGGTAATGCCGGGCTGGTCATCCACGACGGAGGTGAGAACCGGGCTCGCGGGAGGCGTAATATCGACCACGATCGTCCACGGCGCGGAGACAGCGCTGGTATTGCCCGCCGGATCGGTAGCGCTAACCGTCAGATTATGGCTTCCCTCTGACAAATTGCCGGACACCGGGAAGGTCCAGCTACCGTTTTCGCCTACCAGAGCTGTGCCAAGCGGCGTACCGTTGTCAAAAATGGTGATTGTCGCGCCAGGTTCGCCAGTTCCGTTCAGTATTGGCTGCCGATCGTCGGTTGATTGCCCCGGTAACACCGGGACGGTTGGTTGATTGTTATCGTCAATCACGGAGGTGATAACCGGTACATCTGGCGCCTGCGCATCAATATTCAGCGTAAAGCCATCAGAAGGCTGGCCGCTATTGCCGGCGGGATCGGTCGCCACGGCGGTGAATAGATGGGTGTTGCTCTCCAGCGGCGCGTTCGGGGTGAAGCGCCAGTTACCGCTTTGATCTACCGTGGCGGAACCGATTTCTACGCCGTTATCCAGAATGCGGATCGTGGCGCCAGCTTCTCCCGTCCCGTTGAGCGTCGGGCGTGAATCATTGGTGAGCGCGCCGTTAACCAGCGTACCGATCACGCCGGGGACATCATCCGTTGCGCTGGTAATAACCGGTTGCGCCGGCGCGCTAAGATCGATAGTGATCCCGACCGGTGCGGACAGGCCGCCCTGGCCCTGCGCATTGGTTGCCTGGACGGTGAAGTTATGTGCGCTTTCGCTTAATGGCGTAGCGATCTCAAAGATCCAGTTCCCGCTGGCGTCAACGGTGGCAAAGCCTGCCGAATCGCCATCAATGAAGACTTCAACGATAGAGCCGATATCGGTGGTTCCGCGCAGCGTCGGCGTG
Source organism: Salmonella enterica subsp. diarizonae (assembly GCF_008692785.1). Taxonomy (GTDB): domain Bacteria; phylum Pseudomonadota; class Gammaproteobacteria; order Enterobacterales; family Enterobacteriaceae; genus Salmonella; species Salmonella diarizonae. Next base: position 30,754 of record NZ_VXJV01000001.1, on the reverse strand, counting down.
GTGTCGTCCGTGGCGCCGCCCGCCGCAATATTCCCCTGTACGCTCCCGACATTATCTTCAATCGCAGTGATGGTCGGGACGGTGGGCAGACCGCTGTCGGAGGCGAGGAAATCCGCAGCAGGGCCGTTATTCCCCGCGCGATCGATAGCGATCGCCGTTAGCGTACCGCCATCGGTTTGCGCCGGACTGAGCGTGACGGCGAATTCACCAGTGCTATTAGCGACAGCGCTGCCGACCAGGGTGCCATCGGCATTACGAATTTCAACGGTCGCGTAAGGATCGGCAAGTCCGGCGACGCGCGTACCATCGTCAGCCACCGTCTGGACTGTTGGCGCGGGCGGGGCGGTGACGTCCACGGTAATGGTGATCGGCTGGGTTTGCGCCGTGGTATTTCCAGCGCCGTCAGTCGCGCTGAAGGTTAGCGCATGACTGGCTTCTGACAATACTGGCGTATTGAATGTCCAGTTTCCGTCGATAACAAGCGCCGTACCGATTTCTGCGCCATTGTCGTAAATCGTGACGATGCTGCCGTTTTCGCCGCTGCCGTTGATAGTCAGCGTCCGATCGTTAGTAAAGGCGCCATCGGTTAATGGCCCGGTCACTGGCGCAACATCGTCGAGGATTTCGTTAACGACGGGCGGCTGCAACGGTACGGTATCGATGGTGAAGGTAAAGCTGTTCGATACGCCGCTGCTGTTTCCGGCGGCATCGGCGGCAATGGCGGTCAGGGTGTAGACGCCATCCGGCAACGCGCTGGTCACCGGCAGCGTCCAGGTGCCGGTCTCATCGACGGTGACGACGCCTAAAACGCTGCTGCCGTTATAGAGCGTAATTACGCTGCCGATGTCGCCAGTGCCGTGAATGACTGGCGTATTGTCGTCAGTGGTTGCGCCGCTGACAATATTATCCTGTACATCGCCGACGTTATCTTCGGCAAAAGTGATAACCGGATTTGCGGGCGCAGTCGTGTCTACCGCAAAAGTGACTGAGGCGGAAGGTGGACTGATATTGCCCGCTACATCGGTTTCCGTGACGGTAATGATATAGGTTCCTGGCGTCAGTGCCGCAGGCGTAAAGTTCCAGCTTCCGTTATCGCTTACCGTTGTGCGGCCAATTTCACTGCCATTATTGTAGAGAATAATCGTGCTGCCGATCTCTCCCGTGCCGCTGAAGGTCGGCGTGGTGTCGTTCGTTGCACCATTATTGCCGATGTTGCCGATAACCGGCGCGACGTTATCACTGATCAGCGGCGCGTCAGGCTGCGCTGGAGGCAGGGTATCAAGCGTGACGGAGAAGACACCGGAGGTCGGGCTACTATTGCCCGCGGCATCCGTGGCAGTGGCCGTCAGTACGTTTAACCCTTCGCTAAGATTACTGGTTAGCGGATAGGTCCAGCTACCCTGTGGATTGACCTGGACGGTATCCAGTACAGCCCCGTTGTTGTACAGGGTGATGATGGCGCCGGGTTCGCCGGTGCCGCTGAGGGTCGGCATACGCTGATTGGTAATACTGCCGTTTGCCAGCAACACCTCGCCTTCTCCGCCTGCGATAGCGGCTGACACGATCTGCGGCGCATCCGGTACCTGGGTATCTACGCGTAGGGTAAAGCTGATGGATTCGGGGCTTTCGTTCCCCGCCGGATCGTTGGCGCGAGCAGTCAGAAGGTGGGTGCCGTCGCCCAGCGCGGCAGGCGGTGTAAACTGCCAGCGACCGTCCGCGCCGACCAACGCCTGACCTATAGCATTGCCGTTATCGTAAAGGATGATTGTGTCGCCTGCGGTGCCGCTACCGCTCAACCGGGGCCGGGATTCCTGGGTAATCTGATTGGTATCAATCGTATTTCCGTCGCCGTCAGCCACGCCGATAACGCCGGGTGCGGCAGGGGCCTGAGTATCAATGGTAATCGTAAAATCGGCGGAAAAAGGCGTGGTGTTGCCGTTACTGTCGCTGGCCGTCACGGTAAAGGTGTAGGTGTTGTCCGCCAGTGGCGAGGCAGTGGTGTAGGCGTAGCTCCAGACGCCGGAATTACCGACGATAATATCGGCCATCCGGGTACCGTTCTGATACAGGTGTACTGTGGAGCCCGGTTCACCTGTACCGTTAATCGTTGGCGTGCTGTCGTTAGTGAGCCCCAGATGCGCGACGCTACCGAGAATACCCGGCGCATCATCTGTAATGAAGGTGATTACCGGCTGCTGCGGCGATTGCGTATCGACCACCAGGTCGAATGAAGCGGCTGGACTTGCATTGCCTTTAGCGTCGGTTGCGATTACGGTTAGTCGATGCGCGCCTTCGCCTAAATTTTGCGACGGCGTAAACGTCCAGCCGCCGTTGGGCTGTAGCGTGGCGAGTCCCAGCGAAACGCCGTTATCAAAGACTTCGACGCGCGCGCCAGCCTCCGCCGTACCGCTAAGGGTGGGGCGGTTGTCGTTGGTGGTTTGTCCGTTAACCAGTGGCCCGGTAATACTTTCAACATCGTCCAGCACCTGAGTGATAATGGGCTTATCCGGGGCGGTGATATCTGGCGCTTGCGCTGTGGTTGGCGGGCTGACGTTGTTGGCGTTGTCGGTGGCGGTGACGGTAACCTGTTCGCCGTTCGTCTGTGCGGGGACGAGGGGAAGGGTAAAATGACCTTCGCTATCTACTTTTCCGCTACCGAGCGGCGTGCCGTCCGGCGTGGTGATCGTAATGGAGCTACCCGGTTCGGCGGTGCCGCTGATACTGGCGCCATCCTCACTAATTACCACGTTTTTCGGCATTTCCGGCGCGGTACTGTCCGGCGCGATGACCGTCGCGGCGGCGCTTTCGTTGTTCGCTATATCGGTGGCGGTAGCGATAAGCGCCTGGCCGTTAGTTTGCGCCGTATTCAGCTGAACGATAAATTGTCCACTGCCGTTAGCGACGGCGCTGCCAAGTATGGTATTGCTACTGTCGCGGATAGTGACCGTTGCCCCGGCTTCCGCCTGACCGCTTACGGACAGACCGTCGGTCGCCACAATAAGGCCGTCCGGTGCTGCAGGCGCAGTTTTATCCGGTGCGCTCAGAGTTTCTACCGGACCGCTATTCGCGGCTTTATCGGTAACGCTAATGCTTAATGTTTCACCGTTAATTTTCGCCGGGCTAATACCTATTGAGAAGGTGCCGTCGTCGCCTGCCGTTCCTCTACCGAGCGTATTTCCCTGGCTGTCTTTGATAACCACCGTGCTGCCAGCTTCCGTGGTGCCGGTGAGTCTGTCGCCGACGTCGCTAACCGCCAGGTTTTCCAGCACTGGCGGCTGCGTGTCGATATCAATGGTAAAGGAGACGGACTGCCCGCTGGTGCCGCGATCGTTTGTCGCGGTAGCGGTGAAGACATGGTCGCCATCGGGAAGCGCAAGCGAGGGGGTAAAGCTCCATTTGCCGTCAGCATCAGCGACAATGGGCGGAAGGGTCGGTACAGGAAAGCCGTTATCGTTAATCGATATCGTACTGCCTGGTTCGGCAGTACCGCTGAGGGTTGGACGGTTATCATCCGTGGCATCGCCATTTTTCAACAGCCCGGTAACGGTGCCAGCGTCATCCGTCACGGTAAGGATAATCGGTTGGGCAGGATACTGTGAATCAGAAGCGGTAAATTCTGTGGCGGGGCCGATGTTACCGACGGCGTCCTGAATACGCGCTTCCAGGCGCTCGCCGTGGGTCTGGGCCGGATTCAGCGTGATGCTGAATTGGTTATTTTCTCCGGTAATCGTGGAGCCCAGGTAATTTCCCGCCGGGTCATAGATCGACACGGTACTGCCAGCTTCAGCGGTACCGCTAACGGTTGTGCCGTCTTTCGCGACATTATCAATGGTAGCGGCGTCAGGCGGCGTAGTGTCCACAATGATAGTAGGCGTTGTGGTCACGTTGCTCACGTTTCCGGCTTTGTCGATCTGTTCGACGGTAAAGGTATGTTCGCCATCGCTTAACGGCGTAGTCGGCGTAAAGGTCCAGCGTCCATTTTCGTCTACGATAGCGCTGCCGATAACGGTTGATCCTTCTTTTATCGTGATGGTATTGCCTGCCTCTCCCTGCCCGGAAAATAGCGGTTTTGCCTCGTCAGTTCGGTCATTATTCTGTAGCGGCCCGGTGAGCAAACCGGTGTTATCGGCAATCAGTTCAACGATTGGGGCATCGGGGCTGAGTGTGTCGATAGTCAGCGTAAAGCTGGCTGATTCGCTACTTTCGCCTTTAACATTAGTTGCAATGGCGGTGAAACGATTTTCTCCGTCCGCTAGCGCGCCGGGAATGGCAAAACGCCAGCTTCCGCTGGTATCAACCGTTGTTGAGCCTATTTCCTGACCATTGGCGTAAATATGGATGACTGCGCCTGCGCTGCCGGTTCCCTCCAGAGTGGGGGTATTATCGTTCGTAAACTGGTTATTGCTCAGCGTGCCGGTGAGTGGAGCGGCATCGTCGATAGCGGCGGTGATAACAGGTGTATCGGGGAGAGGAATGTTGGGCGCATCGATGGTTGCGGATGGGCCTGTATTGCCGGCATCGTCAGTAGCGGTCACGGTAAGTTGTTCGCCGCTAAGCTGTGGCGCGGTCAGATCAATACTAAATTTACCGTCGCTATCCGCTTTGCCCTCGCCAACGACGTTGCCTGAAGGATCTTTGATCGTAATGGTACTGCCCGCTTCGGCCTCGCCGCTCACCGTTTTTCCGTCCGCTGAAATCAATAATTCGCTGGGAGCGAGAGGCGGCGTAGTATCTACAGGATTACTGCTACCTGGATTATTGCCGTTGGGGTTACTGCCGCCGGGATTGCTGTTATCAGGGGGATTACCGTCAGGATTGGTGTTATCGGGGGGCGGATTATCGCCATCCGAATGATGATGAGAATCGCCGCCGCCGGAAGACGCGATAGCGGCAATGCCGCCAGCCGCCACCGCGCCAGCCAGTACCCACGGCCAAACGGCGCCTCCTGCTTCATGGGAAGCGCCAGAAGTGACCAGCAGCTCATTAATATCAGCGATTTGTTCGAAATGTAGCCCCGCTTGCGGATTTTCCACCCACCATAACGTGCCATCGTTTTCCGCCAGTACCAACTGGCTTGCGCCCAGATCGTTGGTAACGTAAAAGTTTTTAATCGTGATCGTTTCGCCGGAATGGAGCGTCACCACCAGATCCTGATTAATGCGCGTAAGTTGACTAATTTCATCCCGGGCCACTGATAATTTAACAATTGAAGGCGCGTTAAGAGTGACCGCTGAGGATTCCACAGTCGTGGAGACGCCAGTCAATTTCGAAACCACGGCGAGTAGACGCATAAATTAGCTCCTGATGGATTTGCTCTGTGTATTAATTAACGGGCACGACGTTTAGGGCAAAATGCGTAGACGAGCCTTCCCGTTCACCGTGAGAGATGAATTTCCGTAGCCATATTCTTTTTTATGAGCGTAGGTGAAGGTGTAGTTTTCTCGCCGAATAACCCTTTGTTTTTTGTGCCTGACTAGTGCTTTCGTATTAGATGATATAGTCAGAAAAAAACTTTTCTGCAAATTAAGATCTATTGATAGAAATGTTAGTGCGTATGAAATATAACGAAGTTTGTGTTAAGGCGGGGAGGGTAGGCTAACAACTAAAGATAATTTTTTATTTATGTTTATGTTTTATAATCACTTTTTATTTTTTCTTGTTTTTGTTTTTTAACATAAAAGCAATACCTTTTGTGAAGGTATTCAACGATAATAAATTTTAAAAAAATCATTTGAAATGTTGCGTTATTAGGCTACAAACCTTTTTTAAAAACAAAGAATATATTCTTAATGAAATGTGGTATTTATTGTTCTTGATAAGTACCAGACGCAGAGAATATATTTTCGGCACATTAATTAGATATGAATATTGACCAGCTTCATACTGAGAGGCTGGTCACAAAAAATGTCTATTATCGGCCTGCATTTTTCATAATGCGTGCTTTATCCAGTTGCCACTCACGTTCTTTAAGGTCGGAACGTTTATCATGCTGTTTTTTACCTTTCGCCACGCCGATCTTCACTTTGCACCAGGCATTTTTCCAGTACAGAGAAAGCGCGACGACAGTATAACCTTCACGATTAATACGGCCATACAGCGAATCCAGCTCACGCTGATTTAACAACAGTTTGCGGGTTCGGGTTGGGTCGCATACGACATGTGTAGAGGCCACCGCCATCGGCGTAAAGTTTGCGCCAAACAGCCAGGCCTCGCCATCTTTGAGGATAACGTAGCTGTCGCCGATATTCGCTTTTCCTGCGCGCAGAGATTTTACTTCCCAGCCTTGCAGGGCGAGACCAGCCTCGAACTCTTCTTCGATAAAGTATTCGTGCCGGGCGCGCTTATTCAGCGCGATGGTGGCTGAGCCCGGTTTATGTGCTTTTTTCTTCGTCATAAGTGTCGTGAATTCATAGGTAATCTGATATCGAAAACACCCCATTGCGTCCTGACGAGGTGCAAAAATCTATCTTAGCATGAGTTGGGCTATGCACGCACAATTAAGGCATGACGGTTGGGGACAGCATTTTTTTTACTCGCTGATAAGTGGTATTATTTACACGATTTATGTTGATGGGAATTGCTATGCCTCAGATTAGTCGGACTGCTTTAGTCCCCTACAGTGCGGAACAGATGTATCAGTTAGTGAATGACGTTCAATCGTATCCCCAGTTTTTGCCTGGGTGTGTTGGCAGTCGTGTCCTGGAATCATCGCCAGCACAGATGACGGCGGCTGTTGACGTATCGAAGGCGGGTATCAGCAAAACGTTTACGACGCGTAATCAGCTAACGCGTAACCAGAGCATTCTGATGCATCTGGTTGATGGTCCCTTTAAGAAGTTGATCGGCGGCTGGAAATTTACCCCGCTCAGCCCCGAGGCGTGCCGTATTGAGTTTCAGCTTGATTTTGAGTTTACTAATAAACTCATTGAGCTGGCGTTTGGTCGTGTATTCAAAGAGTTAGCGTCCAACATGGTGCAGGCTTTTACGGTCCGTGCCAAAGAGGTTTACCGTGCCGGATAAACTTATAGTTGAAGTGGCTTATGCGCTGCCGGAAAAGCAGTATTTGCAGCGCGTAATGCTGGAAGAGGGTGCGACGGTCGAAGAGGCGATTCGCGCTTCCGGCTTGCTGGAATTGCGCACGGATATCGATCTGGCGAAAAATAAAGTGGGTATCTACAGTCGCCCGGTAAAACTCACCGATACGGTGCAGGATGGCGATCGGGTTGAAATTTACCGTCCCTTAATCGCAGATCCAAAGGCATTACGCCGCCAGCGCGCCGAAAAATCGGCTGGCAGATAATTAGCCTCTTTTGTCGGATAACGGTGTGAAAGCCGTACCTGGCCTGAAGCGCAGGTGTGTCTGTAAGCCAGATAAGCGTAGCGCCATCAGGCAAACTCGTACCGAATGGCGGGGAAGAGTTTTGCAGGCCTGATGAACGTAACGTCATCAGGCGATATCACAAGATTACTTCGTCAACGCCGGTTTGTTATCAATATTCGTTAACACGCTGCTGCTGTTAAAGGTGAGCGTCAGAGTCTGCTGCGTCACGTTCTCATGTCCTGGCTGCTGGCGGAAAACATAAAACCAGGTGTTCGTACCAAAAGGATCGGACATCATCGGCGTGCCTAAAGCATACGCCACCTGTTGTTGCGTCATACCAACACGCACTTTGGCAACATCCGTAGGTGTAAGATAGTTCCCCTGATTGATGTCAGGTCGGTAAACCACTCGCTCCAGAGTGGAACAGCCTGCGGTCAACATCAGGAGTACTGCTGCGGCAGCAGTCAGCGTTTTACAGCGCATAGTGATTGGGTTCCTTTTCGGGCCTGAGCAGTACGTGGCTCATATGTAATATGCCGATGATAATAGACCTTTCATCACTTTAAAACCTTTTGCTGTCGGGTCTTACGGCGTTTTTGTTGTGAACTCAGACCTTCGGGAGATAAAAAAGTTTACGCTGCCAGCAGTTCTTTTGCGTTTGCCAGCGTATTACGCGTAACTTCACTTCCTCCCAACAGGCGGGCCAGTTCCTGTAAACGCGCACGTTTATCTAAAGGCTGCATATGTGTTTCGGTCATTGCCCCGTCCGTTTCTTTACTCACAAAGAAGTGCTGGTGACCGCACCCGGCGACCTGTGGCAGGTGAGTGACGCACATCACCTGGGTGGATTCGCCAAGCTGACGCAGGAGCTTACCGACCACGGCGGCGGTTGGGCCGCTGATGCCAACATCGACTTCGTCAAAAATCAGCGCCGGCGTTTCCATTTTGCGCGCGGTAATCACCTGAATAGCCAGCGCAATGCGCGACAGTTCACCGCCAGATGCTACTTTAGCAATAGGTTGTAGCGGCTGACCTGGGTTTGTAGTCACTTTAAACTCCACGCGATCGGCGCCGTCGTTGCTCAGATGATGCTCATCAAACTTCACATCGATAGTAAACAGACCGTGCGGCATCGAAAGTAAATGCATACTTTCAGTGATCAACTGCCCCAGTTCCTGGGCGTAAAGCAGGCGTTGTTGATGCAGCGCTTGCGCCGTTTCCAGCGCCTGTTGGTGATGCTTATTGACCGCCAGCGTCAGAGTTTCCAGCGAATCGGCCTGATCGTCGAGCTGCTGCTGTTCTTCGAGCAGTGACTGATAAAGCTGCGGCAGCGCTTCCGGGCTGACGTGATGTTTTCGCGCCAGCGAAATTTGTTTAGCGATGCGCTGTTCAAGCTCAAACAGGCGATTAGGGTCTAAATCCAGACGCTCGCAATAGTGGCGCAATTCATCGCTGGCTTCGGTGAGTTGGATAGTGGCCTCTTCCAGCATATCCAGGATGCCGGAAAGCTTGCTGTCCATACCCACCAGCTCGCTGACCAGTTGTTTTGCGCTATATAACTGGCTTTGCAGGTTAACGTCTTCGCCGTCCGCGAGTAGCGCCAGAGCGTTCTGGCTGGTCGTAAGCAACTGCCCGCTGTTAGCCAGCCGTTTGTACTCTTCGTCAATTTGCTCGAATTCGCCAGCCTGCGGGGTAAAGTCGTTCAACTCTTTTAACTGATATTGCAGCAGTTCCGCGCGTGCGGCGCGTTCCTGGCTTTGTTGCTGGTGATGGGCGAGATCGCGGCAGCTTTGATGCCATAATTGGTAGTGGGCGGCCATCTGCTGCGCTAAAGCGGATTCGTTAGCATAGCTATCCAGCAGCGATTTTTGCTGTTCGGGTTTGGTAAGCTGCTGGTGCGCATGTTGACCATGAATTTGAATCAGCAACTGACCGAGCTCACGCAATTGAGACAGGGGCACAGCGGTGCCGTTAATAAATCCCCGTGAGCGACCATCGCTGCTGATGACGCGGCGAAGCAGGCATTCGCGCCCTTCTTCAAGCTGGTTTTCTTCCAGCCAGCGCAATGCCGCAGGCGTGTCTTTCAGAGAAAAGCGGGCGCACAAATCGGCGCGGGTCGCTCCGGTACGGACCATATCGGCCTCAGCGCGACCGCCCAGACACAGGCCCAGGGCGTCAATCGCAATAGATTTGCCCGCGCCGGTTTCACCGGTGATGACGGTCATTCCGCTCTGAAAATCGATCTCAAGCTCACGAACGATAGCAAAATTGCTGATGGTCAGTTGCGCCAACATAGCTGTTTTCCTGTATGAAAAACCATAACTGTAATTAAATACAGTATAAACTGGTTTTTTATACAGTAAAGAGGCTGACGTAAAATTAGAATAATTTTTTTGACCAGCCGAGCTTTGTGCTTAATGTATTGAAATAGCTATAATCTTTGGGATGTATCAGGTTGAGATGGTAGTCGCAGCGGCGAATCAGCACATCTTCTCCTTCCTGAATAGGCAGCGCTATCTGGCTGTCGCAGCTAATTTCCAGATCGCTACGGCGATGCGAAAAACGCAGACGAATCGTGCTACTGCTGTTAATGACTAACGGGCGCGCCGACAGGGTATGCGGGAACATCGGCACCAGGGTGATCGCATCCAGTGAAGGGGTCAGAATAGGGCCGCCTGCGGAGAGCGAATAGGCGGTGGAGCCGGTCGGCGTAGAGATGATCAGACCATCAGATCGCTGCGAAAAAGCGAAGGTTTCATCAATATAAACCTCGAACTCGATCATATGCGCCACTTTTCCTGGATGCAGTACTACTTCATTAATGGCGGTGCTGATACGCTTTTGGCAATCCTGTTGACAGACCTGCGCTTCCAGCAGAAAACGTTTCTCGGAGATATAGCGTCCTTCCAGCACATCGGATAACTGTTGCAGGGCGTTGTCCGGATCGAGATCGGTCAGAAAACCAAGATTACCGCGGTTAATGCCAATCACATTGATGTCATAACGCGCCAGCGTACGCGCTGCGCCAAGCATATTGCCGTCGCCGCCCACGACTACCGCCAGATCCGCCTGTTGACCAATTTCCGCCAGCGTGCCGGTTGGCACATTTTTCAACTGTAATTCGTGGGCGATTTGTTGCTCCACAATGACCTCATAACCCTGAGCGCATAGCCAGCGGTAGAGCATTTCATGTGTCGTGAGTGCGGTGGGATGACGCGGATGCCCCACAATGCCGATACACTTGAAATGATTATTCATTTTTCTGAGGTCCTTGTAGCGAAGATTGATGACAATGTGAGTGCTTCCCTTGAAACCCTGAATCTGATCCCCATAATAAGCGAAGTTAGCGAGATGAATGCGAAAAAAAACGCGGAGAAATTCATGAGTAGTAAAGAACAGAAAACGCCTGAGGGGCAAGCCCCGGAAGAAATTATCATGGATCAGCACGAAGAGGTTGAGGCAGTTGAACCAAACGATTCTGCTGAGCAGGTGGATCCGCGCGATGAAAAAATTGCGAATCTGGAAGTTCAGCTTGCCGAAGCCCAGACTCGCGAACGCGACACTGTGTTGCGTATCAAAGCGGAAATGGAAAACCTGCGCCGTCGTACCGAACAGGATATCGAAAAAGCGCATAAATTCGCTCTGGAGAAGTTCGTCAACGAATTGCTGCCGGTAATCGATAGCCTGGATCGCGCGCTCGAAGTCGCCGACAAAGCCAATCCGGATATGGCGGCAATGGTCGAAGGGATTGAGCTGACGCTGAAGTCTATGCTGGATGTGGTGCGTAAGTTCGGCGTGGAAGTGATTGCTGAAACCAACGTGCCGCTGGACCCGAACGTGCATCAGGCGATTGCGATGGTGGAGTCGGAAGAGATTCCGGCAGGCAATGTGCTGGGTATTATGCAGAAAGGCTATACGCTGAACGGCCGTACCATTCGCGCGGCGATGGTAACTGTTGCGAAAGCCAAAGGCTAATTGCTTCTCGTAGCGCCGGGTAGCGGTTAACGCCTTACCCGGCCTACTATCGCTATCTGTTTATTCCGCCACGCTTTCCCGCAACGGTTTTACCGGTACAACCTTCACCTGCTTAATCATATTTTCCTGTACGTCGAGAATATCGATATCGTACTGCTCAATGCGCACGCGCGTGCCAGCAACTGGAATTTCCTCCAGCGCCTCCAGAATCACCCCGTTGACGGTGCGCGCGTCATCTTCCGGCAGGTGCCAGTTAAACGCTTTATTGATTTCCCGGACGTTGGCGGTACCGTCAATAATGACCGAACCGTCGTTTTGCGGCGTGACCTCTTCCGCCAGTGTCGGCGACATCGATGTGGTGAAGTCGCCAACGATCTCCTCGAGAATATCTTCAACGGTGACCAGCCCCTGGATATCGCCATATTCATTGACGACCAGTCCGACTTTCTTTTTATTGCGCTGAAATTTAATCAGTTGCGTACTGAGCGGCGTACCTTCCGGGACGTAATAGATTTCATCGGCGGCGCGCAGCATCATCTCTTTAGTGAACTCTTTTTTCTCGGCCATTAACCGCCAGGCTTCACGTACGCGCAGCATACTGATGGCGTCATCCAGCGAATCGCGATAGAGCACAATGCGTCCGTGCGGCGAGTGGGTAAGCTGCCGCTCGATAGACTTCCAGTCGTCATTGATATCGATCCCGATAATTTCATTACGCGGCACCATGATGTCATCCACGCTGACCTTTTCCAGGTCGAGAACCGACAGCAGCATATCCTGATTGCGGCGAGAGATTTGCGAACGGGACTCATGCACGATAGTGCGTAATTCCTCTTTGCTTAACGACCCGCTGACCACGATGTCCGTTTTAATGCCCATCAGACGCATCAGCAGGCGGGTGATGGTGTTAAGTAACCACACCAGCGGCATCATCAGTATCTGTAACGGCGCCAGCAGGAAGCTGCTGGGATAGGCCACTTTTTCCGGATAGAGCGCGGCGATAGTTTTGGGCAGAACTTCGGCAAAAACTAACACGACAAACGTCAGTACCCCGGTGGCGATAGCCACGCCGGCGTCGCCGTAAAGCCGCATGCCCACAATCGTGCCGAGCGCCGAGGCAAGAATGTTGACCAGGTTATTGCCGATCAGCACCAGGCTTATCAGTCGGTCGGGTTTACGCAATAATTTTTCTACCCGTTTTGCCGAGCGATTACCTTGCTTCGCCATATGGCGTAAACGGTAACGGTTTAGCGTCATCATTCCAGTTTCGGAACCGGAAAAATAGGCCGAGATGACCACCATGATGATTAATATGATAATCAGCGTGGTGGTGGAGATGTGTTCCAGGGGAAACTCCTTTAAAAGCTTAGCTTACAAATTGCTGTAATATGCGGCTACCAAAATAGGCCAGCGTCAGAATACCCGCGCCTGCGACGTTAAACCACACGACCCGCCGACCCCGCCAGCCCTCATGGTAATGCCCCCACAGCAGAACAATATAGACAAACCATGCCACGATAGAGAGCACAGCTTTATCGATATTTTCCATACTGAACAGGTTATGCATGTAAAACAGGCCGGTACACAGGGTAAGGGTCAGCAGTACGACGCCAATCTGCGTAATATGAAACATTTTGCGCTCAATGCTCATCAATGGCGGCATTTCATTACTAAACGCCAGCTTTTTGTTCTTCAACTGATAGTCGATCCACGCCAGTTGTAGCGCATACAGAGCGGCGATTATCAGCGTTGCGTAAGAGAAAAGCGACAGTCCGATGTGCACCATCATGCCTGGGGTCGCTTCCAGATGCGTAATATATTCATTAGGCATGAACGTAGCGAAGGCCAGGTTAATCAGCGCAAAGGCATAGACGATGGGCAGAAGTAGCCAGCCGCGGTTACGCGACGCGACAACGGTCATCACCGTGCAGATCATCAGACTGACCAGCGAACCGACATTCAGCAGGCTCAGGTTTTGTCCACTGTCGCCGCCGGGCAGAATACGCGATTCCAGCGCGACAGCGTGGCACACCAGCGCGATGACCGCAGAAAGAATAGCCATACGCCGCCAGCCGCTGTTTTTTTGCAACAGTCCGGGAACGATCAGCGCGAGGCTGAAGGAGTAGGCGACAAGGGCAAGTAAAGCAAAAACGGGCATAGTTGTGTCGACAGTTGACCAGTGAGAAAGAAAAGCAGTATAGCGTTACGTGACCGCAGCTCCAACCGTTGCATAACAACAAAGGCGGCTTCATGGTATACTGTGGCGAAATTCTGTAACTGTGTCGCTGCGGCGACCAACCGTTTCCACCCCAGGCGAGAGACAATGTTTGATAATTTAACCGATCGTTTGTCGCGCACGCTGCGCAATATCAGTGGCCGTGGGCGCCTTACTGAAGACAACGTTAAAGAGACGCTGCGCGAAGTGCGTATGGCGCTGCTGGAGGCTGACGTTGCGCTGCCGGTAGTGCGTGAGTTTATCAATCGCGTAAAAGAGAAAGCGGTTGGTCATGAAGTTAACAAGAGCCTGACCCCAGGGCAGGAGTTCGTCAAGATTGTCCGTAGCGAACTGGTTGCGGCGATGGGCGAAGAGAATCAGACGCTGAATCTGGCCGCACAGCCGCCAGCCGTAGTATTGATGGCGGGTCTGCAGGGGGCGGGTAAAACCACCAGCGTCGGTAAGTTGGGTAAATTCTTGCGCGAGAAGCACAAGAAGAAAGTGCTGGTCGTCTCTGCCGACGTCTATCGCCCGGCGGCGATCAAACAGCTCGAAACGCTGGCTGAGCAGGTTGGCGTGGATTTCTTCCCGTCTGATGTCGGCCAGAAACCCGTTGATATCGTCAACGCCGCGCTGAAAGAAGCGAAGCTGAAATTCTACGACGTGCTGCTGGTGGATACCGCTGGTCGTCTGCACGTTGACGAAGCGATGATGGACGAAATCAAACAGGTTCATGCGTCTATCAATCCGGTAGAAACCCTGTTTGTCGTCGATGCGATGACCGGTCAGGATGCGGCGAATACTGCTAAAGCGTTTAACGAAGCGTTGCCGCTGACCGGCGTGGTACTGACCAAAGTTGACGGTGACGCTCGCGGCGGCGCGGCGTTATCTATTCGTCATATCACCGGTAAGCCGATCAAATTCCTCGGCGTGGGCGAGAAAACCGACGCGCTGGAGCCGTTCCATCCGGATCGTATCGCCTCGCGTATTCTCGGCATGGGCGACGTGCTGTCGCTTATCGAAGATATCGAAAGCAAAGTTGACCGCGCACAGGCTGAAAAGCTGGCGACCAAACTGAAGAAAGGCGACGGTTTCGACCTGAACGACTTCCTCGAACAGCTCAAACAGATGAAAAACATGGGCGGTATGGCCAGTCTGATGGGCAAATTACCGGGCATGGGCCAGATTCCGGACAACGTCAAATCGCAGATGGACGATAAGGTGTTAGTGCGCATGGAGGCGATCATCAACTCAATGACGCTGAAAGAGCGCGCGAAGCCGGAAATCATCAAAGGTTCCCGCAAGCGTCGTATCGCGCAGGGCTGTGGGATGCAGGTGCAGGACGTTAACCGCCTTCTGAAACAGTTCGACGACATGCAGCGCATGATGAAGAAAATGAAGAAGGGTGGGATGGCTAAGATGATGAGAGGTATGAAGGGGATGATGCCGCCCGGCTTCCCTGGACGCTAATTTTTTTCCGGCCTGGCTCACTTGCTATTTCGGCACCGGGGTGTGCTCGCCATCCTCACGTACTGCGTGGCCGCTAAAACAAGGGTATAAGGCTATCTTGTTTGCCATTTTAGTCCCGGGGTGTGCTCGAAATACTCACGTACTGCGTGTACGCTCCGCTTTCTGCGCGCACGCCGGAACTAAACTGGCTGCACCGATATACGCCTTCTATCCCTTGTTTCGTGTTCAGTAGCAAGATGCTGATTGCATTTTCCCCAGAAATCAGTAAAATTTTCGGGCTTTTAATATGACGCCGGGCTCCGTTCCTCGATGGGGCCCGGTTGTTTTATTCACACAAGAGGATGTTATGGTAACTATTCGTTTAGCTCGTCACGGCGCTAAAAAGCGTCCGTTCTACCAGGTTGTTGTCACCGACAGCCGTAATGCACGCAACGGTCGCTTCATTGAGCGCGTTGGTTTCTTCAACCCAATCGCTAGCGAAAAAGAAGAAGGCACCCGCCTGGATCTGGATCGCATCGCTCACTGGGTTGGCCAGGGCGCAACCATTTCCGATCGCGTTGCGGCGCTGATCAAAGAAGTAAAAAAAGCAGCCTAATCTGTCACGGTGGTCATGATGAGCAAGCAACTCACCGCACAAGTACCCGCTGAACCGGTTGTACTGGGGAAAATGGGTTCTTCATACGGTATTCGTGGTTGGCTCAGAGTGTTTTCCTCCACTGAAGACGCCGAAAGCATTTTTGACTATCAGCCCTGGTTTATCCAGAAGGCGGGTCAGTGGCAGCAGGTACAGCTGGAAAGCTGGAAGCACCACAATCAGGATCTGATCATCAAGCTGAAAGGCGTTGACGATCGAGATGCCGCGAATCTTCTGACGAATTGCGAAATTGTCGTGGATTCCTCGCAACTTCCTGCGCTTGAGGAGGGAGACTACTACTGGAAAGACCTGATGGGCTGCCAGGTAGTCACCGCTGAAGGCTACGATCTCGGTAAAGTCATCGACATGATGGAGACCGGGTCGAATGACGTTCTCGTCATTAAGGCGAACCTGAAAGATGCATTTGGTATCAAGGAACGACTTGTACCGTTCCTCGATGGGCAGGTTATCAAGAAAGTCGATCTCGCTACTCGTACTATCGAAGTAGACTGGGATCCTGGTTTTTAAACCACCGGATAAACGGTAATAAATGGCGTTATGGGGATTGGCTTGTGTTTATTGGCATAGTTAGCCTGTTTCCTGAAATGTTCCGCGCAATTACCGATTACGGGGTAACTGGCCGGGCAGTAAAAAAAGGCCTGCTGAACGTCCAAAGCTGGAGTCCTCGCGACTTCGCGCATGATCGGCACCGTACCGTGGACTCCCGTCCTTACGGCGGCGGACCGGGGATGTTAATGATGGTGCAACCCTTGCGGGACGCCATTCACGCAGCAAAAGCCGCGGCTGGCGAAGGCGCTAAAGTGATTTATCTGTCGCCTCAGGGACGCAAGCTTGATCAAGCGGGCGTTAGCGAGCTGGCCACGAATCAGAAGCTAATTCTGGTGTGTGGTCGCTACGAAGGCGTAGATGAGCGCGTAATTCAGACCGAAATTGACGAGGAATGGTCAATTGGCGATTACGTTCTCAGCGGTGGCGAACTGCCGGCAATGACGCTGATTGACTCCGTTGCCCGGTTTATTCCGGGGGTTTTGGGGCATGAGGCATCAGCAATCGAAGATTCGTTTGCTGATGGGTTGCTGGATTGTCCGCACTATACGCGCCCTGAAGTGTTAGAGGGGATGGAAGTACCGTCGGTATTGCTGTCGGGAAACCATGCCGAGATACGTCGCTGGCGTTTGAAACAGTCGCTGGGCCGAACCTGGCTTAGAAGACCTGAACTTCTGGAAAACCTGGCTCTGACTGAAGAGCAAGCAAGGTTGCTGGCGGAGTTCAAAACAGAACACGCACAACAGCAGCATAAACATGATGGGATGGCATAGGCCCCCGAATATCAGTTTACCCAGGATAAGAGATTAAATTATGAGCAACATTATTAAGCAACTTGAACAAGAGCAGATGAAGCAGAACGTACCTTCCTTCCGTCCGGGCGATACCGTGGAAGTGAAAGTATGGGTTGTTGAAGGTACCAAGAAACGTCTGCAGGCATTCGAGGGCGTGGTTATCGCTATTCGTAACCGCGGTCTGCACTCTGCATTCACTGTTCGTAAAATTTCCAACGGCGAAGGCGTTGAGCGTGTCTTCCAGACTCACTCTCCGGTAGTTGACAGCATTGCTGTTAAACGTCGTGGTGCTGTTCGTAAAGCTAAACTGTACTACCTGCGTGAGCGTACTGGTAAAGCGGCTCGTATCAAAGAGCGTCTTAACTAAGAGCGCGCTTTCGCAACATCCGAAAGCTTGTAGAAAACAAGGGGCTGGCATTATGCTGGCCCCTTTTTTTATAGGTTACTCCACTTCATAGAAGATTTTATGATTAGGCTGGGTCTGTGATATCAACGTTGAGTCAGAAATGTTCTGGCTCGCTCCTTAGTTTAGCGAGCGTTCCGTACGCCGGTGTTTAGCCTGATACATATTTCGATCGGCCAGTTCTTGTAGTTTTTCGGCAGTGGCATGTTCCCATGTCAGCGCGAAGCCAATACTCAGGGTCATCGTTATCCGCAGGCCGTTATGTAGTTCAAAAGGTCGATTAAACGCCTGGGATAGCGCCGCGCAAATACGTTGTACTTCATACTCCGAATGTACACCGTAAAGCACCATCGCAAATTCATCGCCGCCGAGTCGGTAAGTCTGATAACGGTTACCACCGAACTCCGCTAATCTTTTGGCAACCTCAATAAGTACGCGGTCGCCTGCCGCATGTCCCCAGGTATCGTTAATATATTTAAAGTTATCGCCATCCAGAAATAACAATGCCGAACTGCTACGGGCGTAATTATCCTTCATCAGCGCGTTAATACAGCTGCGAAATGCCGCACGATTGGCAAGCCCTGTCAGCGGATCGTGCAGCGCGGTACGCAGTAGTTGTGCATTTTTAGCCTGGAGCCGTAGCTGCCACTCTTCCATCTCATCCAGAAGACTATTGAAATCCTGCGCAAAAAGGTGAAATTCCTCGATACGCTCATCAGGTACCCGGCGTGAAAAATTTCGGTTAGTGCGAACGTCGTGTACGACTTCAGTAATATTTTGTAGCGCATCCACAACGCCATTATGCAAATAACGCGTGAGCAGCAGGGCAATACCGGATGCCAGCAGAATACATCCTGTCAGCACTGCCAGCGATAGCCAGATAAAATGGCCAATAAGGCTATCGCGGGCAACAAACCGTACTTCGCCGATGGCCCTACCGTTGTGCCAGACTGGTTGCGATACCGGTAATGGGAAAAGCCAATGGCTAATTAAACCGATGAGCTTATCGTCTGCGGCTCGCGCATCATAGCGCCATGAGGCGATGATACGGCCATTTTTATCGCGGACCTCCGCTGCTGAAAATTGTCCCTGACGTCCCAGAGTGGCGAGCGTTTCCGCCGCGGCCGCGTCATCGGAAAATACCAGCGCCGCTTCAAGGCTATGGGTCATCGTGGCGGCGGTCAAATCGAGATTTTTTTGCGCATACTGTTTGAGCGTAAGGACAGATGCAACGCAAATTAATAGCCAGATCAATGTCATTGTGAGCAGCACGCTGATTATACTAATCCGCCGTAGTGTGCGTTTAAATGTTGGTCTGGACAGAGAAAATTCCTTATTCATGCTTTTGATTCCGTGCAAGCATTAATACTTCTGGATTCACTCTCACGCCGCTATGCGAGAGGGAGTCCAGATTCACGGAAAATTTGACTTCATCATTGTTAATGATCAGACAAAATGCGCTGCCAATAATACATTCGGTATTTTGTTCGGTAATTAATAACAAGGCGTTAACTGGATAATGACGCGTTAATTCTACCTGATAAGATGGCGATTCATTGCCAAAGTAAAAACCGTCACAGCGGGCGCTCATGGCCTCTTGTGTTGTACGGATGACAAGAGGTTGATAAGGGAAAGCCCAGCCAGCCTCTTCGCTAAGTACCCTGACAAAACGCGAAGATGAAAATATGCATAGCCTTGGCGGTCCGGATAACGTCGGCCAGTGTGTATAACTGACGATACCGGAGACGATGGCGCGTACGGATTTCTCTTCTTCCGTGACGCGTTGAGCATACAGAGGCAAGCTTGCTAATAATAGCGATAACAGAAAGATAAATAGGTGAGAAAAACGCATTAACAAGTCCCCACCATCTTCAGTCGTAAAGCATTAAAATACATCCATGATTATTTGTAGCAAAATAACATTATTTTGCCATATCATCATTATTTCTTATTGATAATATGAATGTCTTAAGTGATATCACTAATATTAAATTTTTGTGATAACGGTATTAATTAACGTATATCAGAAAGTAAAATTATGCGTGCGGAGAAAAAATAATCAAAAAATGGCGAGCATTGCTCATTTTAGCGCTTTTCCGAGGATGGGAATAAAATAATTTACTTATAGTGTAAATTTTTTGATACGAAATGAAGGGTTTTAATCTGATCCTGCGTTTAGTGTAAAGTTTATTTTACGTAATATGGATTGAAATCTTTACTTTTTGTGGTATGGTTTAAACATCCTCGTGGAGGATCAACTATCGCAAACAAGAAAAGACAGGATCGCCATCATGCAAAAAGACGCGCTGAATAACGTACGTATCACCGATGAACAGGTATTAATGACGCCGGAGCAGCTTAAAGCGGCCTTTCCGTTGAGCCTGGCGCAGGAAGCGCAGATAGCGCAGTCCCGAGGAATCATTTCTGACATTATTGCCGGGCGCGATCCGCGTCTGTTGGTGGTATGCGGTCCTTGTTCTATTCACGATCCTGAAACCGCTCTGGAATATGCCCGTCGATTTAAAGCCCTTGCCGCAGAGGTCAGCGATAGCCTCTATCTGGTAATGCGCGTCTATTTTGAAAAGCCGCGGACTACCGTCGGCTGGAAAGGGCTGATTAACGATCCTCATATGGATGGCTCATTTGATGTGGAAGCCGGGTTGAAAATAGCGCGTCATCTACTGGTGGAACTGGTGAATATGGGGCTGCCATTGGCGACCGAAGCGTTGGATCCGAACAGCCCGCAATACCTGGGCGATCTGTTTAGCTGGTCGGCGATAGGCGCGCGTACAACCGAATCGCAAACCCACCGCGAAATGGCGTCTGGTCTTTCTATGCCGGTCGGCTTTAAAAACGGCACAGATGGCAGTCTGGCGACAGCAATTAACGCCATGCGCGCCGCTGCGCAACCCCATCGTTTTGTTGGCATTAACCAGGCCGGTCAGGTAGCGTTATTGCAAACCCAGGGAAATCCGCATGGCCATGTGATTCTGCGTGGTGGCAAAGCGCCAAATTATAGCCCGGCAGATGTTGCTCAGTGTGAAAAAGAGATGGAACAGGCGGGACTACGTCCTTCGCTGATGGTAGATTGCAGTCATGGTAACTCCAATAAAGATTATCGCCGCCAGCCAGCCGTGGCAGAATCTGTAGTTGCGCAGATTAAAGATGGCAATCGTTCAATCATTGGCTTAATGATTGAAAGTAATATTCATAAGGGTAATCAGTCTTCCGAACAGCCGCGCAGCGAAATGAAGTATGGCGTTTCCGTCACCGATGCTTGTATTAGCTGGGAGATGACCGATGCCCTGTTACGTGAGATTCATAAAGATTTGAGCGGCCAACTGGCGGTGCGTGTAGCATAAGAGGTTGTTATGGTTGCTGAATTGACCGCGTTACGCGATCAAATAGATGATGTCGATAAAGCGTTGCTGAATTTACTGGCTAAGCGCCTGGAACTGGTTGCCGAAGTCGGCGAGGTGAAAAGCCGTTTTGGCCTGCCTATTTACGTGCCGGAACGTGAGGCCTCTATGCTGGCTTCGCGACGGGCGGAAGCAGAAGCGATCGGTGTTCCGCCCGATCTCATTGAAGATGTCTTGCGCCGGGTAATGCGTGAATCTTACTCCAGCGAAAATGATAAGGGGTTCAAAACGCTTTGTCCTTCTCTGCGTCCGGTCGTCATTGTGGGCGGCGGCGGACAGATGGGGCGTCTGTTCGAAAAAATGCTCACGCTGTCGGGCTATCAGGTCCGTATTCTGGAACAGCAGGACTGGCCGCGCGCCAGGGAGATTGTCGCCGATGCCGGAATGGTGATCGTCAGCGTGCCGATTCATGTTACTGAACAGGTCATAGCCCAACTGCCGAGCCTGCCGTCCGACTGTATTCTGGTCGATCTGGCATCGGTGAAAAGCGGCCCGTTGCAGGCAATGTTGGCGGCCCATGATGGTCCTGTACTGGGCTTGCATCCGATGTTTGGTCCGGATAGCGGGAGCCTGGCGAAGCAGGTGGTGGTCTGGTGTGATGGGCGCCAACCGGAAGCGTATCAGTGGTTCCTTGAGCAAATTCAGGTTTGGGGCGCCCGGTTGCACCGAATTAGCGCTGTCGAGCACGATCAGAACATGGCTTTTATCCAGGCGCTGCGCCACTTTGCTACCTTCGCTTATGGGCTGCATCTGGCGGAAGAGAACGTCCAGCTTGAGCAGCTTCTGGCGCTATCATCTCCGATTTATCGACTAGAACTGGCGATGGTCGGGCGTCTGTTCGCCCAGGACCCGCAACTGTACGCTGACATTATTATGTCATCGGAGCGCAATCTGGCGCTTATCAAGCGTTACTATAAACGTTTTGGCGATGCGATCGGTTTACTGGAGCAGGGCGATAAGCAGGCTTTTATCGACAGTTTTCGCAAAGTCGAACACTGGTTTGGCGATTATGCCAGACATTTTCAGAATGAAAGCCGTGTGTTATTGCGTCAGGCGAATGACAGCCGACAATAATGATGACATCTATACTGAAAGCCAGCTTTGCTGGCTTTTTTCGTTTAAGGAACCGTATGACTACGCCGCACGTTTTATTTGATTATGTCGGACATTTACCAGAATGCCCCACATGGAGCGAAGATGAAAGCGCGCTGTATTGGGCCGATATCCTGGAACAGGAGATCCATCGTTACCATCCGGCGAGTGGGGCGCATAGCGTGCTGGCGTTTCCGGAAGAGGTGGGATGTTTTGCCTTGCGTGAGCAGGGTGGATTTATTGTGGCCATGCGTCATGCTATCTGGCTGGCCGATAAAAATGGATTATTGCAGCGTAAGGTTTGCGACAATCCCTCTAATGTGAAACTGGCGCGTTTCAATGATGGCGGCACCGATGGCGATGGGCGTTTTTATGCCGGGACGTTCTGGGCGCCGGGTGACTATAATGGCGCGTTGCTGATGCGGATCGATCATGATCTGACGGCAAAAGTGATCCAGTGCGATATCCAGGGACACAACGGCTTGGCGTTCAGCCTGGATAACCAGTGGATGTATACCTCCGATACGCCGAATGGCGTGATTTACCGCACGTTACTTGATAAGCATGGCGAACCGGGTAAGCGTGAACTTTTTCGCCATTTTGGCGAAGGAGAAGGACTTCCCGACGGCGCGGCGATGGATAGCGAAGGGTGCTACTGGAGCGCGATGTTTGACGGCTGGCGCGTGGCGCGTTTCTCACCGCAAGGAGAGCCACTGGAAGAGTACCGGTTGCCGGTACGTTGTCCGACGATGGTTTGCTTTGGCGGCGCAGACATGAAAACGTTGTTTATTACGACTACCAGAGAAAATATGTCTGCTCAGGAAGTGGCGGATTATCCGCTCTCAGGCGCCATCTTCACCCTGCAGGTAACCGTCGCAGGGATGAAGAAAAGCCGCTTTATTGAACGTCAGGCAGGTTCTACCGGCACGACGTTTTCGCTGGGATAGCAGCCAAGCACTTTCATTGAGCGAGTGATCTCGCCCAGCTCTTTTAGCGCGCTTTGCATTACCTGCGACTCCAGGTTCGCCTGAATATCGAGATAAAACATCTCTTCCCACGGATTGCCGTGAATTGGGCGCGACTCCAGCTTCGTCATGATGAGATTGTGGTTACGCAGCACCAGCAACGCTTCAACCAGCGCGCCAGCCTGCTGCCCGGTGGCGATTAACAGAGTGGTTTTTGCCGGAACCTGATCGGAAACGTTGATGGCTTTGCGCGCCAGTACCAGAAAGCGGGTGATATTCTGCGTCTGGTTTGCGGCGATGCGTTCCAGCACCTGTAAACCGTGCAACATGCCGCCTGCCTCGCTGCCGAGCGCCGCGACGCGCGGAGAGTTCGCCTGCGCGACTTTTTCCATCGCTGCCGACGTACTTTCGGTATAGTCGATTTTCCAGTGCGGATAGCGGCTCAAAAACTTACTACACTGCTGGAACGGTTGCGGATGGCTGTACACCGTTTCGATGGTATTCAGATCCGTGTTGCCGCAAACCAGTACGCAGTGATCGATAGTTACGGTCATCTCACCGACAATCGACAGACTGGTGTGTTGCAATAAGTCGTACACATCGTTGATGGCGCCGGAGCTGGTGTTCTCTATCGGAACCACGGCGTAATCGGCCTGGCCGGTTTCGACCTGATGAAAAATATCGGCGAATTTTGCGCAGCCGCTCTCAATAAATTGCTCAAAATGGCGTGCGGCATACTGGCGCGCCGCGAGATGAGAATAAGAGCCTTTCGGCCCAAGAAACGCAATACGTGCCGAATGAGGGTGAGTATTATTCAGATGTTGTTGCAGCAGCGCCTGCTGAGTAAGCACGGAGTCTTCAATGATAAGCTGGAACAGACGGGTAATGTAGTGTGCGTCGAGATGGTGAGCTTTACCGAGATGGATGAGCCTGTCCAGCAGCGCGCGTTCACGATCGATATCCCGAACCGGACGATGTGACAGTAGCTTCGCTTGTCCCACTTCAATCGCCAGCGCGCGTCGTTTTGCCAGTAGAGCCAGTAACTCTTCGTCTAAAGCGCTGATTTTATCTCGCAGCGCCAGTAACGGGTTTTCCGATGTCATAGTGTTGCCTTTTTTGTTATCAATAAAAAAGGCCTCCCGGTGGGGGGAGGCCTTCTTGTTCGTCTTCGCATTCTTTATCACATGACGAAACGCCTCCCGGTCAGGGGAAGGTAAAAAAGAATGCGAAGAAAAACCGGGCTAGCTTCATAACTGTTTCCTTTGTGTACGTAAGTACAGTACCCGTACTGTTTTAATCCTGTCAACAAAAAACGCGCCCGAAGGCGCGTTGGCGATACACTCAATGTAAGGGACTACTCTTCTTCTGCTTCGACGAAGCTGGCATCTTTCACCGATGCGGTGGCACGACGGGCTTCGCCTTTGTGCTGCACTTTATTGAGCTGCCGTTCCAGCTTGTTGATCAATTCATTAATAGCGGTGTACATATCTTCGTGTTTTGCGCTGGCGACCAGATGTCCGTTCGGTGTATTAATGGTGGCGTCAGCAATAAAGCCCTGTGGCTCTTTGGACAGAATGATATGGGGATTAATCAGGTGAGTTTGCCATTTTTCCAGTTTGGCGAGACGGTCTGCGACATGTTGGCGGATTGCCGGAGTAATTTCCATTTGTTTACTGGTAATGTTCATTGTCATAAATTTTACCTCTTGTCTTTCCCGTCTTGGTGATTCCAGCATACCGTTCTTAATGTCAAAATGTGTGATGTAAATCACATTATTTTGTCACTTTTTGTCAAGGCGAACTTTTTGTGAGGCATCGCAGGAAGAAGCGATCTTTTACTTGAGGAATGCCTGAAAGCAGGCCATATTTGACTGGATGTATTGCAGTGAAATCATTTCTGTTGCATCAGATACCGAATAAAAAAACGGCAGCCGGGAGGCTGCCGTTTTGCTTGTTTGTATTGCTTCAGGTGTTTTTGCTGTTAGCGGCAATAATTTTCGCTACTTTGTCAGCTTGCGTATTTAGCTGCATCTGACGATAGGCGTTTTCCATCAGCGGCAACGCATCGCGCGTGGCCTGCGTATCAGGATAATTGCGTAGCATACCTTCTACCCGGTTTACCACCGCAACCCATGCGCCGCGCGCGGTATAGTACTCTGCGACGGAATATTCATATTTCGCCAGACGGTTTTTCAGGAATACCAGACGCTTAGTGGCGTCGGTTGTGTACTGGCTATTAGGATAGTTGCGTACCAGTTTCGAAAAGTCATTGAACGCCGCCCGCGCATGCTGCGGATCGCGATCGCTGCGATCGACGCCAAAGAAACCTTGCAGCGCGCTATCATCCAGCGCCATGTTCGTCAGGCCGCGCATGTACATGACATAATCAATATTAGGGTGCGTTGGATTAAGACGCATAAAACGATCGATGGTGGCCTGCGCTAGCGGCAGATCGGCGTTTTTGTAATAGGCGTAGATAAGATCCAACTGCACCTGCTGAGAATACGGTCCGAATGGATAACGATTATCTAACGCTTCCAATTGCGTTATTGCCTGTTTCCAGTTACCGTCCTGCAGCTTTTGCTGAGCAGTCGCGTAGATTTCATTCGGCGGATTATCGGGCACCTCTTCCTTTGAACCCGAGCAACCCGCCAGAAACAGGCTCAACGTGGCTGCTGCCACCAGATATTTCATGCGCGTCATGACGTTTTGACTTTCCTCAAAATGTTTTACGGGAGATTCTCTGTTCCTGCTCCCGGTTAAGACCAGCTACAATAGCACACTATATTAAACGGCAAAGCCGTAAAACCCAACGTTAAACGAAGAAGCTGTATATGGCACAACGAGTACAACTCACCGCAACGGTCTCCGAAAACCAACTCGGTCAACGCTTAGATCAAGCTTTGGCCGAAATGTTCCCGGATTATTCACGTTCGCGTATAAAAGAATGGATTTTGAATCAGCGCGTGTTGGTCAATGGTCAACTTTGCGATAAACCAAAAGAAAAAGTGTTAGGCGGCGAGCGGGTGGCTATTGATGCGGAGATCGATGAAGAGATTCGTTTTGAAGCGCAGGATATCCCGTTAGATATTGTTTATGAAGATGACGATATTCTGGTTATCAACAAGCCACGCGATTTGGTGGTACACCCTGGCGCCGGTAACCCGGACGGTACGGTACTGAACGCGTTGCTACATTATTATCCGCCGATTGCGGATGTCCCGCGCGCGGGCATCGTGCATCGTCTGGATAAGGACACGACGGGGCTGATGGTGGTGGCGAAAACCGTTCCGGCGCAAACGCGCCTGGTGGAGTCTTTACAGTTGCGCGAGATCACCCGCGAATATGAAGCTGTCGCGATCGGACATATGACGGCGGGAGGAACGGTGAATGAGCCAATTAGTCGTCACCCGACCAAACGTACGCATATGTCGGTGCATCCGATGGGCAAACCGGCGGTGACTCATTACCGTATTATGGAACATTTCCGTGTGCACACGCGCCTTAGGCTGCGTCTGGAGACCGGACGTACGCACCAGATCCGCGTGCATATGGCGCATATTACGCATCCGTTGGTGGGCGATCAGGTATATGGCGGGCGTCCACGTCCACCGAAAGGCGCATCGGAAGAATTTATTTCCACGCTGCGTAAGTTTGACCGACAGGCGCTTCATGCAACGATGCTGCGTCTCTACCATCCTGTATCGGGTATCGAAATGGAGTGGCACGCGCCGATTCCACAAGATATGGTGGACCTTATCGATGCGATGCGCGCCGATTTCGAAGCTCATAAAGATGATGTGGACTGGTTATGAATGCACTGATTGTCCCGCAGTGGCCGCTGCCGAAAGGCGTCGCAGCCTGTAGCTCTACCCGTATTGGCGGGGTGAGTTTACCGCCTTACGACTCGCTGAATCTGGGCGCGCATTGCGACGATAACCCGGAGCATGTTGAAGAGAACCGCAAGCGTCTGTTTGCGGCGGGCAATCTGCCTTCGAAACCTGTCTGGCTTGAACAGGTTCACGGTAAAAATGTGTTGAGGCTTACCGGGGAACCGTATGCCTCCAAACGTGCGGATGCGTCTTACAGCAATACGCCAGGAACCGTCTGCGCGGTAATGACGGCAGATTGTCTGCCTGTGCTATTCTGTAACCGTGAGGGAACAGAAGTGGCGGCGGCTCATGCGGGCTGGCGCGGATTATGTGAAGGCGTACTGGAGGAAACTGTCGCCTGCTTTGCTGACAACCCAGAAAATATCATCGCCTGGTTAGGCCCGGCGATCGGCCCGACCGCGTTTGAAGTGGGGCCGGAAGTACGTGACGCATTTTTAGCAAAAGATGCGCAAGCCGATAGCGCATTTTTGCCGCGCGGGGAAAAATTTCTGGCGGATATTTATCAGCTTGCACGCCAACGTCTGGCGAATACCGGCGTTGAACATGTCTATGGCGGGGATCGCTGCACCTTTAGCGAAAGTGAGACTTTCTTCTCTTATCGTCGCGACAAGACGACAGGTCGTATGGCAAGTTTTATTTGGCTGATATAACCTAAAGAATCAAGACGATCCGGTACGGGTAACTTTCTTTTCACATAATTCCGGTCATTCACCTTGAATAATTGAGGGATGACCTCATTTAATCTCCAGTAGCAATTTTGACCTGTTATGGGAGGAGTTATGCGTCTGGATCGTCTTACTAATAAATTCCAGCTTGCTCTTGCCGATGCCCAGTCGCTCGCGCTGGGGCACGACAACCAATTCATCGAACCTCTTCATTTAATGAGCGCCTTGCTGAACCAGGAAGGGGGATCGATACGTCCTTTATTAACCTCTGCCGGCATTAATGCTGGCCAGTTGCGCACCGCTATCGATCAGGCGCTGAGCCGTTTACCGCAGGTGGAAGGCACCGGCGGCGACGTACAGCCTTCTTCGGATCTGGTACGCGTACTGAACCTTTGCGACAAGCTGGCGCAAAAACGGGGGGACAATTTTATTTCGTCAGAGCTGTTTGTTCTGGCGGCGCTTGAGTCTCGCGGCACGTTAACCGATCTGCTGAAATCAGCCGGTGCGACCACGGCCAATATCACTCAGGCAATTGAACAGATGCGTGGAGGTGAAAGCGTGAACGATCAAGGGGCTGAAGACCAACGTCAGGCCTTGAAAAAATATACTGTCGATCTGACCGAGCGGGCTGAACAAGGCAAGCTTGACCCGGTAATTGGTCGTGATGAAGAAATTCGCCGTACCATTCAGGTATTGCAACGCCGTACTAAAAACAACCCGGTGTTAATCGGTGAGCCAGGGGTCGGTAAGACGGCAATTGTTGAAGGACTGGCGCAGCGCATTATTAATGGTGAAGTCCCTGAAGGCTTAAAAGGCCGCCGCGTACTGGCGCTGGATATGGGCGCGCTGGTGGCCGGGGCAAAATATCGCGGCGAATTTGAAGAACGTCTGAAAGGCGTGCTGAACGACCTTGCAAAACAGGAAGGCAACGTCATTCTGTTTATCGACGAACTGCACACGATGGTCGGCGCTGGTAAGGCTGATGGCGCAATGGATGCCGGGAACATGCTGAAACCGGCGCTGGCGCGTGGTGAGCTGCACTGCGTGGGCGCCACCACGCTGGATGAATACCGTCAGTACATCGAAAAAGATGCGGCGCTGGAACGTCGCTTCCAGAAAGTGTTTGTGGCTGAGCCAAGCGTTGAAGACACCATCGCGATTCTGCGTGGCCTGAAAGAACGTTACGAGCTGCACCACCATGTGCAGATCACTGACCCGGCGATTGTGGCGGCGGCAACGTTGTCTCACCGCTATATCGCCGACCGTCAGTTGCCGGATAAAGCTATCGACCTCATCGATGAAGCGGCATCCAGCATTCGTATGCAGATTGACTCTAAGCCGGAGGAGCTGGACAGGCTCGACCGCCGCATTATCCAGCTCAAACTGGAACAGCAGGCGTTGATGAAAGAGTCTGACGAGGCGAGCAAAAAACGCCTCGATATGCTGAATGAAGAACTGGACGATAAAGAGCGTCAGTACTCTGAGTTAGAAGAAGAGTGGAAAGCGGAAAAAGCGTCACTTTCTGGTACACAAACCATTAAAGCGGAGCTGGAGCAGGCGAAGATCGCCATTGAGCAGGCGCGTCGTGTTGGCGATCTGGCGCGGATGTCCGAGTTGCAGTACGGCAAAATTCCGGAGCTGGAAAAACAGTTGGAAGCAGCCACCCAGTCCGAAGGCAAAACCATGCGTCTGTTACGTAACAAAGTGACGGATGCGGAAATTGCCGAAGTACTGGCGCGCTGGACCGGTATTCCGGTTGCCAGAATGCTGGAAGGCGAACGTGAAAAACTGTTGCGTATGGAACAAGAGTTACACAGCCGCGTGATCGGACAGAATGAAGCCGTTGAAGCGGTCTCGAACGCCATACGTCGTAGCCGCGCGGGGCTGTCCGATCCGAACCGTCCGATTGGTTCCTTCCTGTTCCTCGGGCCGACGGGGGTGGGTAAAACCGAACTGTGTAAAGCGCTGGCTAACTTTATGTTCGACAGCGACGACGCGATGGTGCGTATTGACATGTCTGAGTTTATGGAGAAACACTCGGTGTCTCGTCTGGTCGGGGCGCCTCCGGGATATGTCGGTTATGAAGAAGGCGGTTATTTGACGGAAGCGGTGCGCCGTCGCCCTTATTCCGTCATCTTGTTGGATGAAGTGGAGAAAGCGCATCCGGATGTATTCAACATCCTGTTGCAGGTGCTGGACGACGGTCGTTTGACTGACGGGCAAGGGAGAACGGTCGACTTCCGTAATACGGTCGTCATTATGACTTCTAACCTCGGTTCTGATCTCATTCAGGAGCGTTTTGGCGAACTGGATTACGGTCGGATGAAAGAGATGGTGCTGGGTGTGGTTAGCCAAAACTTCCGTCCGGAATTTATCAACCGTATTGATGAAGTCGTGGTATTCCATCCGTTAGGTGAGCAACACATTGCTTCTATTGCTCAGATCCAGCTGCAGCGTCTGTACAAACGTCTGGAAGAGCGTGGTTATGAAATCCATATCTCCGACGAGGCGCTGAAACTGTTGAGCGCCAACGGTTACGATCCGGTCTACGGAGCACGTCCGTTGAAACGTGCTATTCAACAGCAGATCGAAAACCCACTGGCGCAGCAAATCCTGTCTGGTGAATTGGTTCCTGGCAAAGTGATTCGCCTTGAAGCCAATGGTGATCGTATTGTGGCAGTGCAGTAAGTCACAAATTTGAATAAAACGGGCCCTGACGGGCTCGTTTTTGTTTAAAAACCAGGCGAAAATAAGCTTTTGGTTCAAATGTTGTTTGAAAGGTGACCGATTGAGCTTTTTTTTGCATTTAGGTCTTGTCAGCCCCAAATAACTCCCTATAATGCGCCACCACTGACACGGAACAACGGCATACAGGCCGCCGGGTCAGGAAGGCTTCGTTAAGAAGTCGGTGAGGAAAGCAAAAATAAATGCTTGACTCAAAAAGAGGAAAGCGTAATATACGCCACCTCGCGACGGTGAGCTGAAAGCCGCGTCGCACCTGCTCTTTAACAATTTATCAGACAATCTGTGTGGGCACTCGAAGATACGGATTCTTAACGTCCCCGGACGAAAAATGAATACCAAGTCTCTGAGTGAACACGTAATTCATTACGAAGTTTAATTCACGAGCATCAAACTTAAATTGAAGAGTTTGATCATGGCTCAGATTGAACGCTGGCGGCAGGCCTAACACATGCAAGTCGAACGGTAACAGAAAGCAGCTTGCTGCTTTGCTGACGAGTGGCGGACGGGTGAGTAATGTCTGGGAAACTGCCTGATGGAGGGGGATAACTACTGGAAACGGTGGCTAATACCGCATAACGTCGCAAGACCAAAGAGGGG